>LT009757.1:2183718-2231699 GCA_900012615.1 Agrobacterium genomosp. 13 str. CFBP 6927 | reverse complement strand
ATGTTTGCGCGCTGGTTATTATATAAATATATATTTACGGAAGCCGCCCATATCGCATCTGGCCTACCCTACTCATATCCGTCAACGAATCCATATTCTCCTTTTGGTTGTGTAAATATTGCTTCTTAAGCTGCCGATTTCGAAGCTTTGTCCTGGCATAAAGAGATCGCGCCAGCTTTCTCCTCATCAAGGCAGTATCCGCCCGAGCGGCAAGAACGTATATCTCGTAAAGACCCATCAAACACACCTTTCCTATCACGCGACGCGTTTGCGACCGTGTTATGAACTTCATCTCTTCTTTCCATCAGCCTTTCAGCTCGATGGGCATTTCAACGGGGCACTGAAAATTGCCGCCTATGGGAATGAATGACACTTATCAGTGCCCCGCTTCAGCGGTTTATGCCTGTTAGAGAGACTGCCCTTCAGCCAATGGATTTCGGAGAAATAGAAAGGTTCACCACCAACCAGATTCCATCTCACCTCCGGTCATTGCCAGAGGGCTTTCCCTTTCAGGCCCCGAAATATGAGAGCGACGTCTTCTCTCACAATCGGCGCCGGCTCCGCATCAAAACAGGAACATTTCCCGGTTCATCGCGGAACAGGGGCATTATAGGTCAGGCAAAAAGAGTGGGGATGAACGGGGACACAAAAAAGTCCTTCCCATAAAACAAAAAAACAGGGGTAGGGAGAAAAGTCGTTAAAGCATTAAAAAAAATACATTACTAACCTCGAAATATACAGGCCATAACCACGACAGCACAATCAAAACAACTTTTGAGTTCGGCATCATCGCCCCGCTAGGATCTGGGATATTAAATGGTGGATTCGTTTAGTCCACGAATCCGCCTGATATCTGCTAGGGCTTTACTTGTTGGGGAAAAATATCACTGATAGGTGATCGAGAGCACCCGCCCAGTTATAATTCGCACATGTCGAACGGCAAACCGAATCAGCAATATCGCCACAACCACTATGTTCCCGAGTGGTATCAGCGTCGATTCATGCTCCCGGGACAGCACAAATACTGGTACCTTGACCTAAAACCGGAAAAACGGACCAGCGGCGGGGTGACGTACACTCGCCGTGGCCTTCTTCATTGGGGCCCTGAACGCTGCTTCGCGCAAGACGATCTCTATACGACCGAGTGGGGCGGCATCGTAAACACCGAGATCGAGCAGTTCTTCTTCGGCAACGTGGACTCCGAAGGCAAGAAGGCGACTGAGTACTTCGGCGGCTTCAAACACCCGTCCGTCAACGGCGGCATGCTGGAGACGTTTATTCCCTACATGAGCGTCCAGAAACTTCGGACACCTAAGGGGATGGCCACGCTGCAGGCCATGGCCCAGCCCGGGAACCGAAACCTTATGTTGATGCAGCTCCAACGCATGCAGAACATATACTGCGCGATATGGACAGAATCCGTATGGCAGATCGCGGACGCGACCGACTCGCCCACGAAGTTCATCATATCCGACCACCCGGTTACGGTGTATAACCGCGAGTGCTTTCCCATGTCGCAATGGTGCCAGAACCACAACGATCCCGACATCCGGTGCCACGCGACGCATACCTACTTCCCGCTCTCCCTGGATCGGGTTCTCATCCTGACCAACCTATCATGGGTGAGAAATCCGTACCAAAATGCTTTAGCGTTCCGACCGAATCCAGAGTTCTTTCGGCACACCATCTTCAACTTCCTTGCCATCCAGACGGATCGAATGCTTTCCGAGCAGGAAGTTCTCGAGATCAACTGGGTCACCAAGCAGCGCGCATACCGATACGTGGCCGCAGCAGAGAAGGAGTGGCTGTATCCCGAAAGGCAACTAAAGAACCCGCACTGGCGGAAACTTGGCGACGGCTATCTGTTCATGCCTGACCCACGGCATATCCACATGGGTGGGGAGATTATGATTGGCTATGAGGGTGGCAGGTCCGACGCGTTCAGCGAGTATGGGCACAAGCCTTGGGACCGAGATTACAAGAACGAGAAGCGGGATCGCAGGGACGGCGCTGCCCTCGACAGGTTCCAGGCCGAGTGGGCGTCGATGATGGGCCGCCGCTACCGTGGCATTTCCTACGACTTCTACAGCCCCGATCGTCCTCCTACTACCGAAGAAAACGAAGAAATGCACACGCATCATCTCGAGATAGACCGTAGGAATCGCCGGCGGCCCGAAGAGAGACAGCGCAGACGCCGCCTGATGCGCTGATCAGGCCGCTTTCGGCCTCAAAAGGTTACGGTAAGGCTACTCAATGGCAATAGGGACCGATAAAATCCAAAACGTGTCTGGCTGGTATGGCAGAGCTCGCCTTTTCTGTTCCACCTTCGTGTTGGGTCTCAAATGAATTGACTACAACTCCCAAACACAGCCCCGCTTCGTCCAAGACAGGTCCACCGCTGTTTCCTGGTGCGACCAAGTTTGAAATGATTAACCGATCCTCGCCGTGGTAAGTATTGACGACGGCGTTTAATTCGCCGCCATGGGCCAAAAGGTAAGACGAGTCCGTTGTAGCTATACCCGGATAGCCGAGAGTAATGGTTCGCGTGAGTACCGATGGACTGCCTATTGGGAAAATTGGTGCGACAGTGTCATCGCATTCAACCTCCAGAAGTGCCAAATCAAGTTTCGGATGCAAAATCCATTCCCCATTGATCGGTTTTAAAATGCTTCCATCAGGCTGATTCAGCCCAACGAATATGATGTTATCATTGGGATCGACGTTATGTTTTGCAGTAACGATAACGCATTTTCCACCATCGCCCCTATTGGTTGCAATAAATCCGGTGCCTGTAAATTCATCGCCCCCTCGACGAACGTATAAAGCTGGGACACTTCCACGATACTTACGCGCGACATAGCTGGGTCCGAGGAGAATATTGTCGACAATTCGCAGTGTCACGAACAACGCGATTCTAGCCTTGTTCCAAGTGTGACTTATCAAAGCACGGCCGCCGAACATGGACTGATCTACGACAAGTCCCCACTCAATCAGACGCCGAAATAAAGGCATCAAGGCTGAAGTGCTTGTTCCCTCGCCGTCCCCACAAGCATGCACAAAATGGAGGAAGTCTTGCGTGTCGAAATATCCCATCTCAAGCAGTGATTTACGTGTATCGAAGTCTGCCAAAGTGGTCGAGTTACTATTAAGAAATTCGCGATAAGGAGCGTCCTGTGCGGCTAACCCGATAAGCTTTATCAGAGCTATGATTTCCTTTGGGGGATTAGTGGCGATCTCATCTAGAAGTCTAGCAACCATCGCTTTTGTTTCTCACCTTATTGACTACGAGAACTAAACTTCTACAGCTTTCTGCGTTGATGGTCATCGCGCTATAGCCGCACAAAACTAAGAAGGACAGTTTTCGCGAAGTCAGCGCCCGTGATGCGGCGAAAATAGTTGGCTAGACTCGTCACGCGGGTCTGAAACTACAGCTACAACGGCCAGATGCGCGAGGGGCAGTAATATGAACGTCGAAAAAATCATCTTCAATCCAAGCGATCAGATTCCCAACAACCAGACCTTCCCTGTTATCATCTATTGGCAAACGAACTCGCGGCTCGACTCCACCTCATTCGAAGTAATGTTTTCCCGAAACGGTTGGAGCGGCGCCTGGCGCAATGGTGTGTTTGACTACCATCATTGCCACAGCGGCGCGCATGAGGTTCTGGGTGTGGGGCGTGGTGAGGCAACATTAAAGATCGGTGGCCGGAAGGGCGCGATTTCTAGTCTAGCGAGAAAACACGAATGAGGATCAGGAATTGAAAGTCATCACAGGAACCGGATTTACCGTTGCGGCCCTGCTTTTTTCGGTTTCAGGCGCCCTTGCCGCGCCAACATACCTTAGCTGCGAGTTCGCAAGTTCAAAGGGAACACCACAGGTGTTCAATTTCGTTCTCGACGAAGCCGCCGGGACATTTGGAGTTTATGTCCCGGCTTCTGGAAGCCAGAGAATGGAGAAAGGCACCTTTGCCGGTGGTAAAGCGAGCCTGAATGAAGGCTCGGTGGCGTGGGAGATCGACATCGCCAAACGTTCAGTCATTCGTGATAAGCGCATGGTTGGCGAGAAGGATGGCGGGACCTGCAAGACGATCTCGGAAGCGCAGAGCGGCTTTGAAGAGTAATTGCCGGTCTGGACAGGAGCTAGCATCAAGACCTGTGCAGATGGAGCCGACGGCCATGTGGTGAAGGCCGGCAAACGATCGTTCCGCCCCTCACCGAAATTTCACAATGCCAGCTGGGATCAACCAGCGACCGGCGTGTTGAGAAGCTGCTGTTCCCAAAGATAGGCGATGCCGCTGCCGGCGAAGTGCTGGATGAGAATCTCGGTTAGCTCCTCGACATGCTCGGTGCGCGCCCAATCGCGTTGCCATTCGCCAGCCAGCGCCATAACGGTCATGACGTTCGCGCCGGCAGAGATCATCCGCTGGACGGCAACTTCGTGAGACTCCTTCGAAATCCCGCCCGACGCGTCGGTGATGACCGTTACGTCCCAGCCCTCGCCTGCGGCCTGGATCACGGGCATTGCGACGCAAACTTCGGTCCAAAGGCCGGCGATGATCAGTTGCTTGCGGCCGGTAGCCTTGACGACATTCACCACATTTTCGTCCTGCCAGGTGTTCACCCAGGTGCGATCGATAACTTCCTGGCCCGGAAATACGTCGGTGATCTGCTTGAATAGAAGTCCACCGCGTGCCGCGATCACGCTGGTGAGAATGGTCGGAACATTGAAAGCTTTGGCCAGCTTCGCCAGCGCGGTCGTGTTGTTGACCACAGCTTGCGGATCGTGGCTGTTGAGATTTGCTAGTTGGTAGGGCTGATGGTCGATCAGAACGAGGACCGAATCTTCGGGACGAAGAAGAGAATCGAGGCCGTTACGAAGGGTCATCAAGACTTCCTTTCTCTGCCGCCATGCGCGGCGATGGGTTCAAGAGAGACATGCGTCAGCGGGCGACGTTGCCTGGAAGCAATTTGCTGTTCCTTTTAATGGTGCGATAGTGCCATAATCTGGCGAGCTGCGTCGCGAAATGAGGAACGCCAGAATGGACATCGAAGATCTCCGGACATTCGTCGCCGTGGCCGATGCCGGGGGCGTCTCGGCCGCTGCGCGCCGGCTCGGCGTCTCCAAATCAATCGTCAGTCGGCGGTTGCTGCGGGTTGAAGCGGACCTTGGCGTTCAGCTGCTTGCGCGAACGACCCGTGGCGCCGCACTTACGGAGGCGGGTATCACCTTCAGGGAACACGCGGCCCGGGCAAGCGCCGAGATAGATACGGCCAGGGAAACGATCCTCCCCACTGGTGAATTGCGCGGCCGTTTGAGGGTTTCAATGCCGCTGACTTTCGGCCCGAGCCATTTCGCCCCCGTGCTTGCAGAAATGGCGCGCCAGCACCCGCAGCTTCACATCCATACCTCTTACAGCGATCGTTTCGTCGATCTCATCGCAGAAGGTTTTGATTGCGCGATTAGGAGCGCCTACCTCCAGGACTCAAATCTGATCGCGAAGCGCGTCGGGCCGATCAACGGAAAGCTTGTCGCCAGCCCGGCTTATATCGAAGCCCATGGTTCCCCTGAGACGGTAGAGCAAATCGCTAACCATCAGGCCCTCATGCAGGGAACGGAACCCTGGCAGTTCATGGATGGCGACAGGATCGTCACGGTGCAGCCACAGGGCAGGTTCAAGGCCGACAGCGCCACGGCGCTTGCCGCGGCGGCGGCAGCAGGTCTCGGCATAGCCTGGCTGCCCGATTGCATCACGCATGCCTATGTGGCCTCCGGCGAACTGGTTCCGATCATGACACGTTATCCGGTCCCTCCGGGGGCCACATATGTCGTGCGCCCGCCGAGCCAACATCCCACCCGCAAAGTGCGGGTGCTTACCGAAATGCTGGCGGAATACTTCAAACGGAACCCGGAACTTTGGGGGGTGGATAATTAAAATCCACGGGCACGGGATGCTGGCCCGCCCTGATCAGACGGGCCAGCAGCTTCAGCTTTACAGAATGTCCGATTGCCAGAAGCGATGAAGCTCTGCGACATTGCTACTGGTCATTAGCGGCATTGCGGCTTTGAGCTTTTCTGCCGGCCACTCCCACCATTTCATCTCCAACAGAAGACCGACACTATCGTCATCAAACCGCTTGCGGATGGTTCTGGCGGGGTTGCCGCCGACGATGGCGTAAGGTTCGACATCCTTCGTCACCAGCGCTCGTGTTCCGATGACAGCGCCATCACCGATCTTGATGCCGGGCATGATGATCGCTTCCGAACCTATCCAGACATCATTGCCGATGACGGTATCGCCAGCCGGCAGATAGCCGTTCTCAGCATTCTCAAATTCCGGCACTTCGGGCATGAAGAAGAACGGGAAGGTGCTGATCCACTCATTGCGATGACCCTGATTGCCCGCCATGATGAAGGCGGCACCCGAACCAATCGAGCAGAAGCTGCCGATTATCAGCTTATCCGCACCGTCATCAGATAGCAGATAACGAGCGCAATCCTCGAAGCTGTGGCCATGATAATAGCCTGAATAATAGCTGTATTTCCCGACCACGAGGTTCGGGTTCTTTACCTGCTTGTCAAGCGTGATGCCCCGGAACGGGCTTTCGAAATAATTTTCCATTGAGGTAATCTCACTGCATGTGTTCGCTTTCGCTTGCCTTCAGGCAAGCAGACGCCGAGCGCGAAGCCGGCCGGCTTCTCGCCCGATGCTCCTCGCGCTGCGGCGGGAGCTAGATGCAGGTGATACTCGATGCTTTTATCATTCCGTCTGGTTACCGCAAAAAGCGAGGAAGGCCAAGCCGTTGCGAGGTCCGATCGTCGAACAGGCGCCGATCCACCTCACCGTTTGACCTTCCCCATCCCTGGGACGCGTCGCGTGACACAGGCTGGCTGATCTGGAACACAGACGAGCCAAGCGCAATGTCACCGCCGAGAAGAGCAGCCCCATGCCGGCAAGATCGATACCACAGGCAAGCGATCCTCAACCCTTCCGGCATAGCGTTTCTTAAGCCACCAGCCCCTTCGTCAGCTCCAGCGCCTGCCGCTCGAACAGCCGGCGATAGATGCCGTCATTCAGCCGGATCAGCGCCTGGTGGTCGCCCTCTTCGACAATATTGCCCTTGTCGAAGACCAGCAGCCGGTCCAGCGCCCTGACCGTGGAGAGGCGGTGGGCGATGACGAGCGTGGTGCGGCCTTCCATCAGGCGTTCCATGGCCTGCTGGATCTGCACTTCGCTTTCACTGTCGAGGCTTGAGGTTGCCTCGTCCAGGATCAGCACCGGCGCATCCGCAAGGAATGCGCGGGCAATGGCGACGCGCTGGCGTTCCCCGCCCGAGAGCTTGACGCCGCGTTCGCCCACCATGGTTTCATAACCCTTGGGCAGGGACATGATGAACTCATGGGCGCTCGCCTGTTTCGCCGCCTGCTCGATTTCGCGCCGCGAGGCGTTTGGCCGGCCATAGGCGATGTTTTCCGCCAGCGTGCGGTGGAACAGGATGGGCTCCTGCTGCACGATGGCGATCTGGCCACGCAGGCTCGATTGCGTGACGCCGGCGATATTCTGGCCGTCGATGCGGATCGCGCCCGACTTGATGTCGTAAAGCCGCTGGATGAGCTTGACGAAGGTTGTCTTGCCCGAGCCGGAATGGCCGACCAGCCCCACACGCTCACCCGGCTTGATGGTGACCGAGAAGTCCTCATAAAGCGGGGTGGGATGAGCGCCATATTGAAAAGTGACGTTATCGAAGACGATCTCGCCCTTGCCGATATTGATGCGCCTGGCCTCCGGCCTGTCTTCGACGCCAAGCGCCATCTTGTCGAGCAGCACCAGCTCCTCCATGTCGTTGACGGCGCGTTGCAGGTTGCGGATATCCTGACCGACATTGCGCAGATATCCCTGCAACACAAAGAACATGGCCAGCACGAAGGTGATATCGCCCGGCGTGGCCAGTCCCTTTTGCCACATGACAAGGCCCGTGCCCAGAATGCCCGCCTGCATGGAGACCATCATGAAGCCCTGAATGGTGCCGCTCAGCGTGCCTCGGCGCCAGGTCCGGCGCGTGCGGTTGTCCCATTTGGCCAGTACATGGCCCAGCCGGGTTTCCTCACGGTTTTCGGCACCGAAGGCTTTGACCACCGAATTGCAGCTGACGGCATCCGCCAGCGCGCCGCCGAGCTTGGTATCCCAGGCATTGGCAAGCCTTGCCGCCGGAGAGACGAAGCCCATGGAGAGCAACACGGTGACGCCGATATAGATCAGCGAACCGGCACCCACGATGAGGCCCATGACCGGCCAGTAGCTGCCCAGCACGATGGTGGCGCCCAGCAGCATGGTGATGGACGGCAGCAGCGCGATGAGCAGCAGGTCATTGAGGGAATCCAGCGCCCACATGCCGCGGGTGATCTTGCGGACCGTGGAACCGGCAAAGCTGTTGGCATGCCAGTCCGTGGAGAAACGCTGCACCCTGTGGAAGCCATTATTGGTGACATCAGCCATGATTTTCAGGGTGAGCCTGATGATGCCGTTGAAGATGAACCAGCGCAGCGCCACGCTGGTAAGGCCCAGCGCCACCACGATGACGAAGGCGCGCAAAGCCTTGTCAGCCCCGTTGCCGCCGGCGATGGCATCAACGATCTGGCCGGAGAAAACCGGCACCATGACTTCGGCCAGCGTGCTGGCGACGACCAGCACGATGATGAAACCCACCAGCGCCTTTCGGTGGCTCCAATGATGAAAAACAAAGCCGAGCACATGGCGATAGGCATCGGCGCGGAAATCGAGCTTCTTGCGAGACATTTAAACCAGCACGGCGCCAAAGGGTCGGCAACCGGTCCTCAAAAACGGAAGTTGGATGGCACAGCCCGGGCGGGAAACGATATGATCCCGTCAGATCAATCGGGCTATGAAGGGAAACAGAACCGCATGGCGCTTGCGCGGGGCGGGCCGCGAATGGATATGACCTAGTGTCGGGTCATTCCCTGCGGGAGGATTTCGGTGAATGCTGGTGTCATGCAACGCCTCCCTTTGTTCGATCTGACGCGGTGATGTTTTTTGTAGCGGAGCCGCTCGTTTTTGCCAAGCGGGATTTTGCAACCTTATGGCAAGTGATGCGGAAACGACACATCGGCCTTGGCGCTAAATACAACCGTGGCCGATGCCAATGACGGCTTCGGCCACGTTTTTCTGCAATCAATAGCTTATGTCGCGCATCCCGGGTGGGCTACGCGACAAGAGAACAGGACCCTGCCGATCGCTCCCGATCAGTCCATCTGCACATTGGCATTCTTGACGACGGGTTCCCACTTGGCGATTTCGGCCGCGACGTGGTTTTTCAGCTCCTCGGGCGACGAAGCGACGATCCTGGCGCTGAACTCCGCCATGCGCGCGGCGACAGCCGGATCGGCAAGCGCCTTTTTGGCGGCGGCATTCAGCGTATCGACCACCTCGGCCGGCGTGCCGGCAGGCGCAAAGAGTGCGTTCCATGTGTAGGTTTCATAACCCGGCACGGTCTCGGCAATGGTCGGCAGATCCGGGAAGGATGAGGCCCGCTCGGCGGTGGTGACACCAAGCGCCTTCAATGTGCCGGACTTGATGTGGCCGGATGACGACGGCAGATTGTCGAACATGATCGAAATCTGGTTGCCGAGCAGATCGTTGAGCGCCGGGCCTGCCCCCTTATAGGGAACATGCTGCATGCTGACACCAGCCATGCTCTTGAACAATTCGCCGGAAAGATGCAGCGGCGTGCCGTTGCCGGAAGAGGCATAGGCATATTTATCCGGTTCGGCCTTCAGAAGCGCGATCAGTTCCGCGACGCTGTTGACGTTCAGCTTGGGATTGACCACCAGCACATTCGGCACCACCACCAGCAGCGAGACCGGCGCGAAATCCTTTTGCGGATCGTAAGGTTTCGTCTTGAGAATGAGCGGGTTGAGCGCATGCGTGGCAACCGTGCCCATCAGGATGGTATAGCCGTCGGGCTCGGCCCGGGCGACGCGGTCGGCCCCGAGATTGCCGCCGGCGCCGGCGACATTTTCAACGACGATCTGATGGCCAAGCTCATCGCCCATCTTCTGCGCGATGACCCGCGCCACCACATCGGTGGAGCCGCCTGCCGCGAAAGGAACGACCAGCGTAATGGTTCGATCGGGAAAGCCCTGTGCGCTTGCCGTCATTCCCAGCATGCCAAAAGAAACCGCCGTGGCGGCAAATTTCAACAACATGCGCCGTTTCGAAGACCGGTAATTCATGAACCCTCCTGTAAACATGGCCTCCCCGCCATGCCGGGCATAGTAGCTCAAATGAACCTGAGGGCAACCCGTTGGCCTTGCTGCGGGAAACAAGAGGACGTGACGTCTTAAGCGCTCATGCGTTCTTCAACGACCCGCCAGTTGACCAGCCTGTCGAGCACGGCGCGGATATGCTCGGGTTTGCGGTTCTCATAATCGAGGTAATAGGCATGCTCCCATATATCGATGCCGAGATAGGCCGGTCGACCGACGGCGACCGGGTTATTGCCGTCCTCGTAACCAATGAGTGCGAGTTTATCGGCGTCGTCGCGAGTCAACCAGACCCAGCCTGTCCCGAACACGGTGTCGGAAACATCCACTGCGCGTTTGATAAATCCTTCATAATCGCCAAAGGTCTCGTTCACACGGGTCGCAAGCTCACCCGTCGGCCGGTTCGGCCCACCCGGAACGAACTGATCCCAATAGGCGACGTGGTTCCAGGCCTGCGCGGCATTGTTGAAAATCTTGACATCCGCCGCCTCTTTGGACTTGGCCGCCTCCCTGAGGATATCGACAAGCTCCATGTCGGCATAGCGAGTATTGGCTGCAAGCGTATTCAGCTTGTCGTAATAGCCCTTGTGATGTTTTCCGTAATGCAGGCCGACCGTTTTTGCCGAAATGACCGGCGCCAGATCTGCCTCCGCAAACGGAAGGGACGGCTGTTTCAATGGCAGGGCGGCACGCGCCACGTGCGGCCTGGGGAAAATCGTTGCGGCAGCGGCCACAGCGCCGCCCGCGAGAATTGTACGTCTGGTGATGTTCATGTTTTCCTCCTTTGAATGACAGCCACATGGGTTAACCCGCAACTGCGGCGCAGGTTTCCTCAGGCCGAATCAATTCGACCGAGGACAAAGGGTCATCATGCAAAGACGGCGATTGGGTCAGTCCATTACGGGAAGGGACATAAAGGAAAGGCCCTCCCGGTTAAGAGAGGGCCTGATCCGATTACCAGCGATAATAGTCGCGGCGGTCTCGCCATTCGCGGTGTTCCCGCCAGTCTCGCCGCTCACGCCATTCTCTGCGTGCCTGACGCTCGCGCCACTCGCGGCGGCCCTCCCAGCGATCACGCCGGTCCCAGCCGCGCTCATAGCGTGGCGGTCCGTTTGGCCGGCAATATCCACGCGGCGACAGATGAAAACCGCGTCCACAGGCATAGTCGACGGTTTGAACATTCGATGTCGCGGGTGCGGACGGTTGACCGATGGGCATGGCGTTCGCGCCGCTGCCGAACAAAGCGCTAAGAATTATTCCAGCGCTAAAAATCATCTTGCGCATCTCATTTCCCTCCTTGTGGGATGGGGTGATTTAGCGCCATTGCCCGTGAACTGCAGGTGAATGAAACGAGGTGTTTTCGTGGCAACAGAGCCGCAATTATGGCCATTTTGGGCGAGTTTTCGCAGCGAATAGCTGAACGCCCTGAACACGAAAACAGAGAAATCAGCCGTCGCAACGATTGTGGCTGAAGGTGTGGAACGGCCCCGAGCAGAACAAATCATTCAGGAGCAGACATGCACGCCCTGCTTACTGCTTTTCATTCCACGTCATCACGTATCGCGTGCCCTTGCCCAGCTCCGGGTGCGTATGCGTCTGTTCGACACGCGCGCCAATATTCTGGGCCATCGCCATGATCAGCTTTGTACCGAGGCCCGTTCCGCGGGGCGTTGCCTCGGGCTTCGAGCCGATACCGTCGTCTTCAACAACAAGAGCAAATTGCTGGTCCTCTTCCGAAAGCCGGACGCGAACTGTGCCGGACTGATCGGGATAGGCATATTTCAGCGCATTGGTCAGAAGCTCGGTGATGATGACGCCGAGCGCCACCGCGTGATCCGCTTTAAGACTGACGTCGCAAAGCGACGTTTCCACCGTGACGGAGGACGAACCGGGAACGGCCTGAAACAGGTCGCTGATGATCGACGTCAGGTAGGAATTGAGCGACACCAGGCCGACATTATCGGTATTGTAGAGGCTGCGATGAACGCCGGCGATCGCGGAAATCCTGCTCTGGGTTTCCAGCAGGGCGACCTCGGCTTCCGGCGATTTCACGGTGTTGATCTGCAGCCTGATCATCGCAGAGACCAGCGAAAGGCTGTTGGCGACCCGATGGTTCATTTCCTTGACCATCATTTCCGCGTGTTCCTTCGCCTTTACCAGCAAACGGTCGGATTCCTCCTTGGTCTGGCGCAGGCGATGGTTTTCCAGGGCCTGATTGATGGCGGTGCGCAATAGCGGGAAAAAGTCGTCGCCGACATTCTTTATGACGAAGTCGGCAGCCCCCGCCTTGAGGGCATCGATCGCAATCTGGGCTTCGTTCGATCCCGTAACGTAAAGCACGGGAACGCGCCCCGGTAACGACTGGATCGCCGCCAGAAATTCCATTCCCGTCGACATCTGAAAATAGTGATCGAGGACGACCACATCGAATTGCTCGTTTTGAAACAGCTCGAGCCCCGAGGCGACGGAGGCGGCATGCACCACCTCCATTCCATGACGACCAAGGACACGGCTGGAAAGCCGCGCCAGCGCTGGATCATCATCAACATACAAAACGCGCAAATCCATCATGCCTTCAAGGTATCTGAATCACAGAGAAAAACAGGCCGAGGTTCTTGATCGCGTTGGCGAAACCTTCGTAGTCGACCGGCTTCGTTATATAGACATTTGCGCCAAGGTCATAACATTTCTGGATTTCGGTTTCGTCATCCGTCGTCGTCAGCACGACGACCGGCAAACGGCGTGTATGTTCGTTGCTTTTGATCTGCTCGAGAATGCGGATACCCGACATATCGGGAAGATTGAGATCGAGCAGGACGAGAAGATAACGATCCTTGCTGACAAGGCCATCCCGGCTTTCGCCAAGGATGAAATCAAGCGCCTTTGCACCCAGCGTAAAGGGCACGATCTCATTGTTCACACCCGCACGACGCACGTTTTTTTCGATCAGACGAGCATGACCCTCGTCATCCTCGATCATCACGATCGTCACCTCTTGACCGGTTGCCTTCATTGTTCGCCTTCTTTCGTCACTTTTCTGAGGTCGCTCGGCAGGAGCAGCGTGAATGTGCTTCCTTTGCCAAGCTCGGACTCCACCCTAATGTCACCTCCTAAATTTCTGATTAGCGAACGAACATGAGCAAGGCCAATTCCTTCCCCGGGCTGATCCTGATTGCCGGCGCGGCGGAAGAGCTCGAATATGCGCTCCAGATCCTGCTCGCCAATGCCGCGGCCATTGTCGCTGACCGCGATTGAAATGGCGCCGCGTCCGGCCGGATAGGCGTGTGCGGTCAATCTGAGCGGGCGTCCCGGCATCTGGTATTTCACCGCATTGTCGAAGAGATTGCCGAGGATCTGGTCGAGGGAGATACGATCCGTATAGACGGTCAATTTTGAGCTATCGACATTGATCTCGCCGCCATTGGCAGTGACCTGGTGACGAACCGTCTCGGAAAGCGACGACAGCAATGTTTCTATATCGACCTTTTCCGGTTGCAGCTTCCGCTGGCCATCCCTGGATATCTTCAGGATCGCATTGATCAGCTGGTCCATTTTACGTGTCGAGGAGCGGATGAAGCCGATTGCCTCGGGAATATCCTCCTCGACGGCCAGCCGCGCTTCGCGGATGACGTCTTCCGGCGGCGTCTTGCCATCGGCGAGAACATAGGCCGAGACCGGCTTCAGCGACGTATCGAATTCGGCGAGAAACCCCATGATATTAACGAGCGGCGCCCGCAGATCATGCGTGACGATATAGGCGAAGCGCTGGATTTCCTGATTGGCGCGGCGAAGGTCGCGCGTTCTTTCTTCCACACGTTCCTCAAGATGGCGATTGAGCTCGTCCACATCCTCCCGGGAGCGGTTCAGGGCGCGGATATAGGTAAAGACCAGCAGGATCGAACCGCCGACGACGATCATAATGGCGAAGGCACCGCCGATCGTCACCAATTGCAGCCTGTTGGCGGCCTCGAGTTGATCGCCGACGATGACGCGCAACCGATCATCCGTGTCCGATTGCAGCTTCGACAGCACCGTTCTGATTTCATTCATGAAACGTTTGCCGTCATTCTCACGGACGATCTCGACCGCCTCGGTGATGCGCCCCGCCTTTTGCAGATCGATGGTTTCGCGGGTTTCGGCCAGCTTGTTGTCAATCGCGACTGCCATATCTGACAGAGGCTGCCGATATTGATCGCGATCCTTCAATAGATCGAGAAGCCTGGAGCGCCGTTCCGGCAGGCGGCCCAAAGCCTCCTCATATGGCCCCAGATACTCGACATTATTGGTGAGCAGATAACCTCTCTGACCGGTTTCGATGTCCTGCATCGAGGTCAGCACATCGAGGATGGCCGCGCGCACGCGGCGCAGTTCGGCTGTTTCCTGAGAGTACCGGTTATTCACCTGCACCAGCCATAACGACATGGCGACCATTCCGGTCAGGATGGCGACACCAACAGCGAGCATGAGAAGGCTTCGCTGAGCGAACGGCGAAAAATTGGTCACAGTAATAATATTCCCGGTAGGCAGCTTATTTGTCGGGCAAATTAGAATATGACAGACGCGGAAGCGAACATTTTATTTCCCGCCGGCGCCGGAACCACTTTTAACAATGGGCGTTAAGCACGGTTCACAAACAGAAGAGCCGCCTCACGCCACCTGAACAAAATGGCCCGGCGAAACCGTCCTGTAGCTTCGCTGTGGCACCTCATAACCCATCGGCCGGATCGGGCTTTTCAGTTCGTCATTGGATATGCCGCGTCTTATCCCGCGCCGCGCCGGATCGGGCACCGGCACCGCCGCCATGAGTTTCTTCGTATAGGCATGTTGCGGATTGTCGAAGACGGCCGCACGCGGACCGATTTCGACGATCTCGCCGAGATACATCACCGCGACGCGGTGGCTGACGCGCTCAACAACCGCCATATCGTGGGAGATGAACAGGAAAGCCAGATTGAGGCTCTGCTGAAGGTCTAGCAACAGGTTGCAGACCTGCGCCTTGATCGAGACATCGAGCGCCGACACGCTTTCATCGGCGACGATGACCTTCGGATCAAGCGCGAGCGCACGGGCGATTGCGATGCGCTGGCGCTGGCCGCCTGAGAATTCATGCGGGTAGCGGCTCGTCATATCGGCGGTGAGACCAACCTTCTCCAGAAGATCGGCCGTCTTTTCCTTTGCCTGTTTCGTAGTGCCCAATTTGTGCTTGATGAAGGGCTCGGAAATCGCGGTCCCCACCGTCATGCGCGGATTGAGCGACGAGAAAGGGTCCTGAAAGATCATCTGGACGGACTTGCGCATATTGCGCAGCCCCACCGTATCGAGCCGCATCACATCATAACCGTCGAGCGACACGTCGCCGGACGACGGTTCCACAAGACGCATGATAGAGCGCCCGGTGGTGGATTTCCCGCAGCCCGATTCACCGACGAGCGACAAAGTCTCGCCCTGAAAGAGATCGAAAGAAACGTTTTCGACCGCATGAACCGCGCCCGTCTGGCGCGCCAGCAGCCCGGAGCGGATGGGAAAACGCGTCACGAGGTTCTTGACCGCCAGAACCGGCGTCTGTCCGCTCGCAACCGTTTCCGCCACCTGCACCGGTTCTGTCGACAGGCCGGTCTTGATGTCGAGAACCGGAAAGCGCGTCGGCCATTGCCGGTCCTTCATCGAGCCGAGCCTCGGCACCGCCGAAAGCAAAGCACGCGTATAGGGGTGCTTGCCGCGCTCAAATATATCCTCCGTCGGCCCGGTCTCAACCTCGTCGCCCCGGAACATGACGATGGTGCGGTCGGCGATCTCCGCCACCACGCCCATATCATGGGTGATGAAGAGGACGGACATGCCCTCCTCTTCTTGAAGCAGCTTGATCAGGTCGAGGATCTGGCCCTGAATGGTGACGTCGAGCGCGGTTGTCGGTTCGTCGGCGATCAGCAGTTTCGGCCGGGAGGCGAGCGCCATGGCGATCATCACGCGCTGGCGCATGCCACCGGAAAACTGGTGCGGATATTCGTCGAAACGACTGCCGGCATTGGGAATACGGACCTTTTCCAGCAGTCGGATCGTCTCTGCCCTTGCCTGCTGCTTCGAAAGGCCCTTGTGCCTGATGAGGACTTCGGAGATCTGGCGACCGATCGTGAAGATCGGATTGAGCGACGTCATCGGCTCCTGAAAGATCATCGAAACATCATTGCCACGCACGCCCCGCATCTCCCTTTCGGAGAGTGCAAGAAGATTGCGCCCGTTCAGCAGAACCTCACCTTCGATACGGCTGGAAGCCGGGGCAAGGAGGCGCATCAGCGACAGGGACGTGACGGATTTACCGGAACCGGACTCACCGACAATGGCGACGGTTTCACCCGGCGCGACATCGAAGGAGACATTGCGCACAACGCTTTTCCACGCGCCATCGACAAGAAAGGACGTGGTCAGGTTGCGAACGGACAGGACAGGTGCTGGTGTCATGATGTCATCTCCCCACGGCATAGGCCTGCATCAATCGCGGTGTCGCGGCGGCGCGCAGCAGACCGTCGGCATCGCGGCGCGCAGCGGTAAGCCGCCCGACCGACCAGGCATCGGCAACCGTGACGCGGTGGCCACGGCGGCGAAGCGCCTCAAGCGTTGCATCTCCCACCGTAGCTTCCACCATGATCTCGCCCGGCGAGCTGGTACGCGGATAAAACGAACCGGGAAAATGCGAGGTGTGGAACAAAGGCATGTCGATGGCCGCCTGCAGGTTCTTGCCGTGATGGGCATAACGCAGGAAGAAAGGCAGCTGCCATTGGTCCTGCTGGTCGCCGCCCGGCGTGCCGAAGACCATGGATGGACGCCCCTGATGCAGCGCAAGCGATGGCGTCAGCGTGGTGCGCGGGCGTTTGCCCGGCGCGAGCGAGGTCGGCAGGCCCTCCTTCAGCCAGAACATCTGGGCGCGGGAATTGAGCGCGAAGCCGAGGCCGGGAACGATGGGCGAGGATTGCAGCCAGCCGCCCGACGGTGTGGTGGAAACCATGTTGCCCCAGCGGTCGATGACATCGATATGCACCGTATCACCGCGCTTTTCCGTCAGATGCGACATGGTCGGCTCGTAGACGGCCCCGGTGCCGCTCATCTCGGCCAGCATCGCCATGGTGGCATCCACCTGTTTTTCATAGCCCGGCACCGTGCCGGGGCGCAGCTCGAGCGATGCCTCGCTGCCGATCAATTTGCGACGCCCGGCATTATAGCCCTCGGAAAGAAGATATTCCGTCGGAATCTGGCCGAATTCCGGATCGCCGTAATAGACCTCCCGGTCGGCGAAGGCGAGCTTCATGGCTTCGACGACGGTATGGATGAAATCGGGACCGGACGGGTCCATCGCCGCAATGTCGAAACCCTTCAGTAGGGCGAGCGACTGCAGCAGAACCGGACCCTGCCCCCAGGCCGGCGTCTTGGCAATCGTCCAGTCGTGATAGTCGAACGTCTGCGGCGCTTCCACGGTCGCGCACCAGTCCGCCATATCCTGCGCCGTCAGCACGCCCTTGTGTTTCGCGCCGCTGGCATCCATCACCTCCGCGGTCCTGACGTAACTGTCGATGGCTTCCGCAACGAAACCCCGGTAAAAGGCATCACGTGCCGCCTCGATCTGGTTTTCGCGGCCGGAGCGCGCTTCCGCCTCGGAGACGATCCGCTGATAGGTTGCGGCGAGAACCGGGTTCCTGAAATTGGCGTGCGGCTCGGGTGCGGCACCACCCGGCAGCCAGGTCTCATGGGATGTCGGCCATTCCTTCTCGAAGAACTCCGCCAGTCCCTTGATGGTGGCGGAGACGCGCGGCAGCGTCGGGTGCCCATGGTCGGCATAATAGATGGCGGGTTCCAGCACCTCGCGCACGCTCATCGTGCCATAGTCGCGCAGCATCAGCATCCAGCCGTCGAAGGCGCCGGGAATGACGGTGGCGAGCAGCCCGTCACCGGGGATCAGCTTCAGCCCTTCCGAGGTATAATGGTCAATCGTCGCCCCGCTCGGAGCCGGACCCTGCGCGCAGATGACTTCGACCTTGTCCGTCTTCTTCGAATAGAACACGGCGGGCATGTCGCCGCCGGGGCCGCAGAGATGCGGTTCGACGATCTGCAGAACGAAACCGGTGGCGACGGCGGCGTCGAAGGCGTTCCCTCCCTTTTCGAGGATCGCCATGCCCACGGCCGATGCGATCCAGTGCGTCGAGGTAACGACGCCGAATGTGCCGAGGATCTCGGGGCGTGTGGTGAATTCGGTCATTCAGTCAATTCCTTATAAAAATCATGCTTCGCGCGGATCGAGCGCATCACGCAGGCCATCGCCCAGAAGATTGAAACCGATGACGACGAGGAAGATGGCGATGCCGGGCCACATCGTCATCCATGGCGCCTGGCTCAGGAAATTCTTTGCCGTGTTCAGCATCGAACCCCATGAGGGTGCGGGCGCCTGCTGGCCAAGTCCTAGGAAGGAAAGGCTCGCCTCCGCAATGATGGCGGTGGCGACCGTCAGCGTCGCCTGCACGATAATGGGGGCAAAGACATTCGGCAGGATGTAACGCGTCATGATGTCGACGTGGTTGAGGCCGATCGACCTTGCGCCCTCGACATAATCCTCCATCTTGACCGCCAGCACCTGCCCACGGGTCAACCGCACGAAAATCGGCATGGCGGAAAGGCCAATCGCGATCATGGCATTGGTGAGGCTCGGCCCGAGGAAGGCTGCGAGCGCAATCGCCATGATGAGGAAGGGCATGGCCAGCAGCGCTTCGGTGATACGGGATATGACCATATCCACCCAGCCGCCGAAGTAACCGGCAATTAGGCCGAAGGGCACGCCGATGACCACCGCGATCATGACGGAGACGACGCCCGCCATCAGCGAGGCGCGTGCGCCATAGATCATGCGCGAAAGAATATCGCGACCGAGATCGTCGGTGCCGAGCCAGTGGGCCGCCGAAGGCGCCTTACGGATGGCCGACCAGCTGGTCGCAACCGGATCGGCAATCGGCAGGATCGGTGCGGCTATGGCAAGGACGGCGAAAAACAGCACGATAACCATGCCGACAAGCGCGGATTTGTTGCGCTTCATCTTCTTCCAGGCGCGGCTCTCCTGCCGCGTTACCGGTACGGAGAGGTTTTGATCGAGAACGGTCATGATATCAGCCTCAGATCGTCGCCCTGAGGCGGGGGTTGAGCAGGACATAGGCGATGTCGGCCAGAAGGTTCATGAGAATGAAGCCGACGGCGGTGCAGAGCACGATGCCCTGCACGACGGCATAGTCGCGGGTGAACACGGCATCGACGGTCATCTTGCCGAAGCCGGGAATGGTGAATATCTGCTCGGTCAGAACCGCCCCGGCCAGCAATTCGCCGAAGAGCAGCGCCAGCAGCGTGATGACGGGCAGAAGCGCATTGCGGAAACTGTGCGACAGGATGATCTCGCGCGGCGAGAGCCCCTTGGCGCGGGCGGTGCGGATATAATCGGAACTCAAGACCGCCACCATAGCCGAGCGCGTATGCCGCATCAGCGTCGCCGCAAGCGCATTGCCCAGCACGAAGGCGGGCATGATCATGGTTTCGATGGAGCGGACGGGATCGACGAAGATCGATTCATAACCGGATGCCGGCAGCCAGCCGAGTTTGACTGACACCAGCAGGATCAGCATGATGCCGAGCCAGAAATTCGGGATCGACAGGCCAGAAAGCGCCACGATATTGGCCGTATAATCGATCCACGTGTTCTTCTTGACGGCGGCCAGAATGCCAATGGGAATGCCGATGACCATGGCAAAAAACATCGCCATGACAGCCAGCTGAATGGTGACCGGCAGCTTCTGGCCGATCAGTTCCAGCACGGGCTGGTTGGTTCGCAGCGAAATACCGAAATCGCCCGTCACCACGCCGCCCAGCCAGTTGAGATATTGCAACGGCACCGGATCGTTCAGACGATATTTCTCGCGCAGGAATTCGATTGTCGCGGGATCGCGTTCCTCACCCGCCATGGCAAGGACCGGATCGCCCGGCAGGAGTTTCTGTAGCGAGAAAACGAAGATGGAGATGATCAGAAGTGTCGGGATCGCGACCAGCAGTCGCTTGCCGATATAAACAGGCATGGCATTGCCCCCGTTTGGGTCCGGTCATGGGGGCCGCACGGCAAGCCGTGCGACCTGTTCGAAGCTGTCAGTCCTTGCTGACGCCGAGAAGGCGGATCATGCCATCCGGCGATGGCGCCCAGCCTTTCACCTTCTTGGAGATGGCATAGGCATAGGGCTGATGGCCGAGATAGATGATCGGCATGTCGTCATTCAGGATGACGCCAGCGGCATCGTATTTTTCCTTGCGGACGGCGTCTTCGGTCGAGGCGCGGGCCTCGTTCAACAGCTTGTCGACCTCGGGATTGCAATATTTCACATCATTGATGCCGCCCTTGCAGGTGACGAACTGGTGCAGGTTGCCATCGGGATCGATACGTCCCGACCAGTCGGAACGGCTGAGCTGGTAATTGCCGGCCGTCTGTTCGGACAGAAGCGTCGCAAATTCGGTCGCCTTCAGCGTCACGTTGAAGCCGGCTTCCGCGACCATGGACTGGATCACCTGCATCATCTGCGTCTGCGTGGTGTTGTTGGCGTGCTGAAGCTCGACATCCAGCTTCTCGTAACCCGCCTCCTTCATTAGCTGCTTGGCCTTGTCGATATCGCGGGGCGGCACGGCCAAGTTCTGGTTGAACCAGGGGCTTGTCGGAGGATAGGCCTGATTACCGGCCTTGGAGGTGCCCTCGAAAACGATCTGGCCGATCGCCTCGCGGTCGATCGCATAGGAGAATGCCTGACGCAGGCGCTTGTCCTTGCCGAGCGGATTGTCCGCCCGCGCACCATTGTTGACGTTGACATACATGGCCATATAGCCCGGCCCGATCACATCCGCATAGGTAAGATTGGCGTCGTTCCTGACGGATTCCGCATCGGAAGCCGAAATGCGCTCGGCTATGTCAAGGTCGCCTGCGCGAAGGTTAGCAAGCTTAACTGTCGTATCGGGTATCGGCAGATAGACGATCTTGTCGACAAGGATCTTGTCCTTGTCCCAATAGTCGGCGAATTTTTCCAACACGATACGATCCTGCTGGATGCGCTCGACGAATTTGAATGGACCGGCGCAGACCGGTTTCGAGCCGAAATTCGCACCTAGTTCCTTGGCTGCCTTCGGCGCAACAATCATGCCGGCGCGGTCCGAAAGCTGGGCGAGCAGCGTAACGTCAGGCGTCTTCAGCGTGAACTTGACCTCCAGCGGGCCGGTAGCCTCAACCTTCTCGACCGAGGAAAGCTCACTCTTGCGGCGGGATTCCGGCAGGGTCATGTTCCGCTCGATGGTGGCGACGACGGCGGCCGCATCCAGCGTCTCGCCGTCGTGGAACTTGACGCCGTCGCGGATTTTCATCGTCAGCACCTTGCCGCCCTCGGACCAGGCCCATTCGGTGGCGAGCTGGGGAACGATCTTCATGTCCTGGGAGATGTCGACCAGCTTGTCGCACATGGCGGTGTAAACGATGCGGCCGACGAAGGTGCGCGATTGCGCGGGATCAAGCACATCCGCGTCATCGTTGAGACCGATGCGCAATTCGGAGGCCATGACGGGCGCGGTCAGGAACGCGCTGGCCATCAGGGCCGCGGTAAAAATATATGTTTTCTTCATTTTCCATCCTCTGGTCTGGTTTTCTTTGTTTTTGTCTTTGTCTTGTTATTTGGCCGGCCCCAAGAGGCCGAAGGCTCCTGACCCATGGCCTATGAGGCCGGGGCAAGCGGGTTGCCGGCTTCGTCGTGGCTGTGGGCCGCCCTGTCTTCTCCAGCCTTGTCCTCCTGAAATCCGAGCGACGTGGCGCGGATCAGTCTTTCCTGATGCATGAGAAGGTGCTGGCGCATCGCTTCTCCGGCTCTGGCCGGATCACGGTCGGCTATGGCATCCACGATGGCCATGTGCTGTTCGAATGAGGCCCTGCCATTCGTGCCGGTGCGGCGGGCAAGCTCGCGTATCGACTGCCAGGCATCGTCCTGACGAATGCGGTTGACGACGTCAAAAATCGACAGGAAGAGCTTGTTGCCGGCGCTCTGGGCAATCTGGCGGTGGAGCGAGCCGTCCCATAATTCCTTGGCGTCGGCATCCGTGCTCTGGCCGGTCTTCTGGACAAGGGCGCGCATGCGTTCCACCTCGGCAGGCTTGGCCCGCATGGCCGCAAGCTGCGCCAGCTGCGGCTCGATGCGCAGACGCACCTCCATGATTTCCATGATATCCGTGCCCGCGACCAATTCGGTGACCTGAGCGGACCAATCATCCGGCTTTTCACCAACAAAGGTTCCGGCCCCCTGCCGCCGCCAGATCAGGCCTTCGGCCTCAAGAACCTCAAGAGCACGGCGAACAGCCCGTCGCCCAACGTTAAAAGTCTCCGCAAAGGCCCGTTCCGTCGGCAAACGCCCGTCTTTTGCAAGGTCCTGCGTCTGAATATACGACCGCAGCTTCGCAAGAGCGTAGTTGGAATTGTCGTTAGGGCCTGCCGCCACGTCGCACCATTTGTTGAACCAATCTTACATTGGTTCATTTGGTGAGAAATTTTCGCGCACGTCAAGCGCATTTTTGAGCGGTAAAAATGGCCGCTCAAAATATGGGCACGAAGCGTTTTTTGAGGGCAGGAAAAGCATGGCTCTGCCGCATTGCTGACCCGTACACATTTCCCTTCCACTACCACCCAACGCAACACTTGCCGACACCGCGCGTTATAACGTGCGCAAACCAACAGAATGCCGGGGGCGACATGGACGACAGCGTAAACATTCCCAAGGTCAACCGGCTGGTGCTGCAAAACCTGATAGCCGGGCTGAGCGACGGGCTTATCCTGCTCGAGAATGACGGGACGATCGCCTGGGCGAACAGGGCGGCGCTTGAGATGCACCGCATTGAGGCCCTGTCGGACCTGGGCGAGAACGCTGTCGATTACAGGCGCAGATTCACGCTCCGCTATCGCAACAATCATCTGCTCGGTGAAGGACAATATCCGCTGGAGCGGCTCTTGGCCGGCGAGACTTTCGACGAGGTGACGGTGGAAGTATTGCCAAGCGGTGATGAGGCGGAAAGCTGGGTGCACACGGTTCGCGGACTTATTCTGGAAGATGCCGGCGCCAAGCCGGATGTTCTGGTTCTGATCATTCGCGACGAGACGCCGCGCTTCGAAGCGGAGGCACGATTTGAGAGCGCTTTTAATGCCAATCCCGCCCCCGGCCTGATCTGCCGTCTGGAGGATGAGCGATTCATCCGCGTCAATCAGGGTTTCCTTGAAATGACGGGCTTTACCCGCGAGGAAATCATCGGCATCAGCGTCGAGGAACTCGGGCTTTTTTCCGCTTGCGATACCGGTGAAGACGCACTGAAGAGACTGCATGAAGGCAGGGTCATCCGCCAGCGCGAGGCGCTCATTCCAATGCATGGAGGCGACCGGCTGGTCATCGTTGCGGGCGAGACGATTGCAGTTGCTGAAGAGCCCTGCATGCTCTTCACTTTCGCCGATCTTGATGGACGCCGCAAAGCCCAGAACGCGCTGCGCCAAAGCGAGGAGCGGTTCTTCAAATCATTTCGCCTCTCACCTACACCGGCCGCCGTCTCGAGGCTGGATGACTTCGTGCTGACCGAAGTCAATGACGCCTTCCTGCAATTATGCGGGCGCAAGGAGGCAGAGGTGGTGGGCAAGACGGCAAGCGAATTGCGGATTTGGGAGGACGTTTCGGCGCGCCGGGATATGGAAAAGCGGCTGCGGGACAATATCCCGATTCGCAACGAAAACATGCGCATGAAGCTGAGCGATGGTGGTGCCGCCGAATGCGTCGTTTCCGCCGAGCGCGCCGAAATCAACGACCAGCAATGCGTCATCTGGGCGATACAGGATGTGACCGAAAGGAGACGGTCGGAGAACGAACTGATCGAAGCGATCGAAAGCGTGATGACCGATACCTCCTGGTTCAGCCGCACTGTTGTCGAGAGGCTGGCGGGACTGCGGCAGAACGCAAGCAGGGCAACGCCGTCCGCCTCGCTCAAGGACCTGACGGATCGCGAGGAAGAAATCCTGTCGCTGATCTGTGACGGTTGCAGCGACAAGGAGATGAGCGAAAGGCTTCACCTTTCCAAACACACGATCCGAAACCATATTGCATCGCTTTACGGCAAGATCGGCGTGAACCGCCGCACCGCCGCCGTCATCTGGGCGCGTGAGCGCGGCTTTGCCGGGCGCAAGGGAAAATAAGCCTGATCGAGTGAAAATAGGTCATTTTGTACCAGTCCAACTAGTAGCTAATGCCCTGCTAAAGGCGCCTGCGCCGGACTACCTTTCCATCATGCCGTTATCAACAGCGGCAACATCTAACGATGGAAGGAGTTCGTTATGGATAAGAACCGGATCGACGGAATTGCCCGCCAGGCAAAGGGCACCATCAAGGAAGCCACCGGCAAGATAACCGGCAACGAGAAACTTCAGGCGGAAGGAAAGGCTGAAAAGATTGCCGGCCAGGCACAGGAGAAACTTGGCAAGGCAAAAGACGCCGTCACCAAAACATTCAAGTGATACCAAATGTTCAAGGCAGGAGGTTTCACGGTGATGCTCTCAGGCGACGCATACACGGCGACGGGTTTCAATCCGCAGGAAGTCAGCCTGTGCGCCGCGCTGCAGGCTCTGATTACTTATGCAGATGGGCAGGAAAACAGCTGCATCTCCGTCACATCTTCGGACGGGCGCATCGTCCTTACGGGTGAGGTTGAAACTCTTTCCGCCTTCGAACGAGCGGTCATCATCGCAGAATGTTTCGCGTCGCGGCCGATCATCGCCGATCTGGCGATCCGTCAGCAAACGCGAACTTACCTGAGTGCGTCTTCCCCACGCATTCATCTCGTGACCAACAACAGGAGTGATACACCATGAAGAAATTCGTTCTTGCAACCGCGATTGCAACGCTTGCGCTCGCGCCAATCGCTTCCGCCGAAACAAAACATAACTCCAAACGCGCGACAGAGACCGCACAGAAGGAACGCGTGGGCACCCTGTCCTGCGAAATCGCCGGCGGCGTTGGCCTTGTTGTCGGCTCCAGCAAAAGCGTGGACTGCCAGTTCCGTCAGCGCTCCGGCAAGACCGAGCGCTATACCGGCAATATCGGCAAGCTCGGCCTCGATATCGGCGTGACGGGTAAGACCTACATGAGCTGGATCGTGCTCAACACCGCCGCCAGCCGTATCGGTGACGGTGCGCTGAGCGGTGATTATGTCGGCGCTTCCGCCGGAGCTTCCGTTGGCGTGGGTGTCGGAGCCAACGCGCTCATCGGCGGTAACGCCAAGAACTTCGCACTTCAGCCCATCAGCGCCGAAGTCGGTACGGGCGTGAACGTTGCAGCCGGCGTCTCCCGCCTGCAGCTGAAGCACGTTCGCTAACCTCTCCGATGCGCGGTTTCGGGCCCTCCCGAAACCGCAGTTCACTCAGGCGACGAGCTTGGTCTCCTTGATGCGCGGATAATCATAGGCATTGACCTTGGAGGTGCTGTATCCAGCACCCACCAATGCCTCCGCCAGCTTGACGGCGGCCGTGACACCATCGATCACCGGAACGCCCGTTGCCTCGCGCAGCCTGTCGCACAGCGCCGACATGCCGGCGCATCCAAGGATGATGGCCTCGGCCGCATCCTCTTTTTTGGCCGCTTCGATTTCGCGGATCAGCATCGCTTCTGCGGCATGCGGATCCTCCTCGAGACCGAGCACCGGCAGATTGATTGCGCGAACCCGGCGGCAGTGACGCTGCGCGCCATAATTGTCGACGAGATCCTCGATAATGGGGATGGAGCGCGGCAGGGTCGTGATGATGGAAAAACGGCGGCTGATGGTCATGGCCACCTGAATGCCGGCCTGGCAGATGCCGATGACGGGTCCGCGCGCCACTTCGCGGGCAGCATGCAGGCCGGGATCGTCAAAGCAGGCAATGACATAGGCATCTACGCCCAGACGCTCGCCCTTGCGGATTTCCTCCAGCATGCCGGGAACGGCCAGCGCCTCATCGGCCCCGCCTTCAATGCTGACGGGCGTATCGAGGGGATTTGTCGCTGAGATCGTCGTGTGCGCCTGTTTGACACGCATGGCGCTGTCCAGCGCCTGCGCCGTCATCGAGGCGGTTGAGTTCGGGTTGATCAGACGAATATGCATTCGGGCTCGCCTTTCAGGACGCTCATTTGCCATCTGGCTTGATGAAGTCGGTAATCGGTGGCGCCTTCAGGACAAACTGGCGATCCGAGGTGATGTAATTGTCGGCATGGAGGCGCGCGATCGGCTGGTATCTGTCCGGATCGACATAATGCCCCTCCCTGTCGAGGCAGTCCCTATGGACATGCATATGCACGACCTCCCCCAGCACCAGCGCGCGACGCGGGTAATCGATCACACGCTCGACGCGGCATTCGAAGGCGCAGGGCGATTCCGCCGCAAAGCTCGCATCGATCTTGCTGCAGGGTGCAGGCGTCAGCTTCGCCATGGAAAGTTCGTCGACCTCGCTGTCAAAACCGAGACCGCAGACGAGCATATGTTCGGAGATGGTCATATCGACCATGTTGACGACAAACTCGCCGGTGCGGCGAATATTGGCCATCGTATCCTTCTCCTCGCCATTCAGACGCGGCTGGATACCCAGAACGACGATGGGCGGATCGTGGGAGAAAACATTGAAAAAGCTCATCGGCGCCGCGTTGTTGTGGCCCGCTGCCGAACGCGTCGTGACAAGCGCTATCGGCCGGGGACCGATAAAATTCGTCAGCAGCCGATAACGGCTCTGCGGCTCAAGCGTGGTGAAGTCGAATTCCATGACAGTGGCCCTATTTATAGTATACAATATTGTTTCATATTGTTGACAATTATGCAACCAAAACCCTGTTGAAACAGTTGACTTTTTCGGCGGCATCACGCTTCTCTAACCCTAATGGAGAGCGAAACAAATGACCGAGCAGAACGGCCAGTCCACGCAGCAAATTGTCGAGAAAGTCTGGCTGTCCATCGCTGAGCGACGGCTGCGCCCCGGCGTGCAGCTGAAAGAGGAGCAGCTGGCGACGATTTTTAATGTCAGCCGTGCGCGTATCCGTCAGGCGCTTTCGGTGCTGGAACGCGACGGTCTCGTCACCATCGTCCCCAATCGCGGCGCCTTCGTTTCGAAACCATCGGTCGAAGAGGCGCGAGACGTGTTCTTCGTGCGCCGCACCGTGGAGCAATGTGTCGTCGAACGCCTGTGCAGATCCGCCACCAAGGCCGATCTGAAGCGGCTTCGCGACCATGTGGCCAAGGAGCGCGTCGCCAATGCTCACAACATCACCACGGATATCATCAAGCTTTCCGGCGGCTTCCACCTGCTGCTTGCGGAAACGCTGGGTTCCGATTTCCTGTTCACCACCATGCGCGACCTCATTTCGCGTTCCTCCCTCATCACCGCCGTTTACCGCAATACCGACCGCTTCAATTGTGGACCGGACGAGCATGCGGAAATCGTCGACGCGATTGCCAACAACGATCCGGCAAAAGCCATACATCTGATGACCCATCACCTGGAACATGTCGAAGCGGAGCTCGATCTTAGCGAAATCCGCGACCTTTCCCACGATCTGCGCGCCGCACTCGCCTGACCCTCCGGTCAGACGAGTTCCCGTGCCGCTACCACCCGTTCTTCCTGCTCTTCCACCAGATGGCATGCGACGCGTGTGCCGCCGGCAAGCGTGCGCACCTGCGGCACCTCCGCCGAACAGCGCGCCGTCGCAAGCGGACAACGCGGATGAAACGTGCAGCCGGATGGCGGCTTGAGCGGGCTTGGGACTTCACCGGCAACCAGTTCCCGGTCGCGGCGCGGCGCGTCGATATTGGGAATGGTCTGCAGCAGAAGCTGGGTATAGGGGTGGCGCGGGCGGGCGAACAGCTCTTCCGTATCGCCCTCCTCCACGATGCGGCCGAGATACATGACCGCAATACGATCCGACATGTGGCGAACGACGCTCATATCATGGCTGATGAACAGATAGGTCAGCCCCAGCTCGTCCTGAAGGCGACGCATCAGGTTCAGCACCTGCGCCTGCACCGAAACGTCGAGCGCGGATGTCGGCTCGTCGCAGACCAGAAACTCCGGCTCGCTCGCCAGAGCGCGGGCAATCGAGATGCGCTGGCGCTGGCCGCCTGAAAATTCATGCGGAAACTTTTCGCCGTCCGAAGCCGAAAGGCCGACGGTGCGCAGCAGCTCTTCCACACGTTCCATGGTCTCTGCACGGGTCGCGCGCAGTTTCAGTTCACGGATAGGCTCGGCGATGATGTTCTTCACCCGCCAGCGCGGATTAAGCGAGGCATAGGGATCCTGAAAGATCATCTGCGCCGAAAGCGGCGTATCCTTGCGGCCCCTGGCGAAGCGGAAATCACCGGCGCTTGGGCGGAATAACCCGGTCACCAGCCGGGCAACCGTCGATTTGCCGCAGCCGCTTTCCCCGACGATGCTGAGACAGCCGCCAGCCGGCACCGTAAAATCGATGTCGTTCACCGCCTGCACGAATTGCCGGGGCTTCCGTTCGATGACCCGGTTGAGCCACGGCGCAGAGACATCGAAGGTCTTGGTGAGACCCTTGACCGTCAATGCCGGCGTTTTTTGTGCGGGCGTTTTAACCACGGACGTTTTCATGCTGTACCTCCTGCATTCATCCAGCAGGCGCTGGCGCCATCGCCCGCCGCTTCCAGTTCCGGCCGCTCGCGAAGACAGCGCGGCCCTGAAAATCCGCAGCGCGGATTGAAGGCGCAGCCGGGCGGGATGGCGTCGAGACGCGGCATGGCGCCGTCGATCTGGTTGAGCCGTTCCACCCGCGCGCCAAGCGAGGGAATGGAGGCCATCAGGCCCTGCGTATAGGGGTGCTTCGGCGCATGCAGAACCTGTTCGACCGGACCAACCTCGATCAACCTGCCGGCATAAAGCACGGCAACGCGGTCAGCCGCCTCGGCGATGACGCCCATATCATGCGTGACCAGCATCACAGCCGTCTGCTTTTCCTTGCAGAGCTTGCGCAGCAGCGAAATGATCTGCGCCTGGATCGACACGTCAAGCGCCGTCGTCGGTTCGTCGGCGATGATCAGTTTCGGCGACGCCGCAAGTGCGAGTGCGATGACGACGCGTTGGCGCATGCCGCCGGAGAATTGATGCGGATAATGATCGATGCGGTCTGCCGGAGACGGAATGCCGACATCCCGCAAAAGCTGGACCGCACGCGCCTGCGCATCTTTTTTCGAGAGCGGCAGATGCTGCCGGATCGTCTCCACCAGCTGCGCACCAACCGTGAACAGCGGATTGAGCGAGGTCAGCGGATCCTGAAAGATCGCGCCGATTTCCCGGCCGCGGATGCTTTCCATCGCCCTGTCGTCGAGTTTGTCGATGCGGCGCGAGCCGAGCCAGATTTCGCCATCGGCAATACGGCCCGGTTTTTCGAGCAGGCCCTGTATCGCAAGGCCGGTCATGGATTTTCCGGCACCGGATTCCCCCACCACACCCAGGATTTCACCGGGGCGGATGGAAAGGCTGATGTCCGAAAGTGCCGTCACCGTTCCCCGGCGGCCGGGAAACTCGACTTTCAGATTGCGGACATCGATAACCGACTGGTTCATGTCATCCATTGGCGTTCACCTCCACCGGGTAGCTCGGGGGGAAGATTTCCGAAACGGGCGGATTGGCCCAGCTTCGCTCGGGATATTTTGCAATCAGCCCATCGAACTGCGCCTGCGCCTGAATGCGGGCGCGCGCCATATCGATATTCGCGACCTCTCTCTCCCGCATGGAGAGACGGCCATCGACGAAGACCGCACGCGTGATCTTGCCCGAACCGCCGGTGACAACAGTCGTGATCGGATCGACGCTCGGCGCCATGACCGTGTCATCGAGATCGAAGACGGCGATATCGGCGCGGGCACCCTTGGAAAGATGCCCGAGATCGGAGCGACCCAGTGCCCGCGCGCCGCCGAGTGTGGCGGCGTCGAACAGATCGGCTGAGCGGACCCTGTCGGGCGCGCCATCATTGATACGGCAGGTGATGAGACCGACCAGCAGGTTCATCAGCATGTCGGCGGGCGCCGTATCGGTGCCCATCGCAATGTTTATTCCAAGCTGCCGGCAGGCGGAGAAGGACGACAACGTGCTGCCGCTTCTAGCCGACACCAGCGGACAGTGAACAATCGACACGCCGTTTTCCGCGTAGAGCGCCAGATCTTCCTGCGTCACATTGGTGGCGTGCGGCGCGATAAGGCGGTCGCTCAAGAGGCCGGCCCTGGCGAGCCATACCGGCGCGGTCGAGCCGTGCAGCTTGCGGACCGTGTCCACCTCCATGGTGCCCTGCGCCATGTGCAGGCGGAACTTGCAGCCAAGATCACGGGCGGCGGCATCGGTTCTCTGCATCAGCGCGAGCGTGGATGTTTCGACACGATCAGGTGCCAGCATACCACGCACGAGATCGCCGTGCCTTCCGGTCTGCCGCTCGATGAACGACGCTGCTTCCTTCAGTCCCTGAAGGCCACGCTCCTCATCGAAGACCGGCACCATGCGTCCCGGCTCCTCCAGCACCATGCCGCCGGAACGGAAGGCGGGGCTGAGATAGACCCGCAGACCAAGTTCGCCGGCGGCATCGGCCGCAGCCTCGAATTCGGCGACTGTTTCTCCCCATTCACGGTAAAACAGCGAGGCAATGGGTGCCGCCGTGGTGATGCCGTTGAGGAGAAGCTGGCCGAAGGCGAAACGCTTCTGGAAGGCAAGCTCTTCCCCGGAATACATCTCGTAGGGACCGGCCTCGACATAGGAGCGCGGCCAGACACGACCCTTCGCCCAACCGGGGTGATTGTCGATACCCAGAATGGTCGTATCGAGATCGGAAAGCGCATCAAGGTCGATCAGGCCGGGGCTGATCAGGGCATTGCCTAAATCGACGCGGCGAGCAACCTCGCCGGGAAAGCTATGTCCAACGAAAAGGATTTCGCCGTTCTCGAACACGACCTCGCCGTTTTTCAGCAGCCGGTGAGACCCGTCCTTGTGGCCGACCACCCAGCTGGCGGTGAGCAGCGTGCGACCGGAAGGGCGTTCACCGAGCGCGAGGGACTGAAGCGAAGGGGTCATCATGGCGCCTCCACCACGGCCTTGCCGCCTCTGGCGGTGACACGCCCGCCCTTTACGACCAGCGGTCTTGGGGCAATATCGACAACGGCATGGGCCAGGGTCTCGCCAGTCAGCAGCGTGAAGTCTGCAGCACAGCCAACGTCGAGACCGTAATCCTTGAGGCCCATGACATCGGCACCGCCCTGCGAGACGACATGCAGGACGTGGGCAAGCTCGATATCCGAGCGCAGACCGTTCTTCATGCCGATGATCTTGGCGCGGTCGAGCATATCCGGCTGGCCCCAGGGACCCCAGGTGTCGCGAATGCCGTCACAACCGCCGCCGACACGCACACCGGCTTCCTTCAGGCGCATGATCGACGGTACATTTGCCGAGGGCGCGCCGGTCGTCAGGATCGCTACATCGAGTCTGGCGATCTCATCGATCAGCTTGCCGACGCGGAGATAGTCATTCATGCCGAGCGCAAAGGCGTGGCTGATGGCGACCTTGCCTTCCATGCCGTTGGCGCGGATGCGCTCGAAAATCAGCTCCATGGTGAAGGCGCCGAGATCGGCAGCCTCATGCAGATGAATGTCGATGGGCACGCCGTGCCTGACCGCGAGTTCAAAGAGGATATCGAGCTGGCCCTTCGGATCGCGATCGATGCCGCAGGGATCGATGCCGCCGAGGACTTCACAGCCCTGTTTCAGCGCCTCATCCAGCAGTTCCACCGTGCCCGGCATGACCATGACGCCGGACTGCGGGAAGGCAACGACCTCGATGTCGATGATGCCTTTCAGCTTCTCGCGCGTTTCCCATATGCCTTCGACAAGCTTCAGGCCATGGGTCGGATCGATATCCACGTGGCTGCGAATATGCGTGCCGCCGTTTGCGGCAAGACCGATGGCATGGCGCATGGACTGGCGGTGCGGATCGATGCCGATCTGGCTGCGGTTCTCGCGTTCGAAATCGATCCGCCCGCGCAGGATTGCGGCACGGTTGTTCTCATGCCAGGGCATGCCCCAGGTCGTCTTGTCGAGATGGGTGTGGGCGTCGATCAGGCCGGGCGCGAGGATTGCGCCGTTGCCATCCTCGACCGGCATGCCGGGTTCGGCCTCGAACTTTCCAAAACCGGCAATCTTTCCCTGCCTTATCATGATGTCGCAGGTGTCACCGGCCATGGGCCTGATGTTGCGGAGCAGAAGATCGTGCATGGAACTCACCTCAGTTTCGGATTGAGCGCATCGCGCAGCCAGTCACCCAGAAGGTTGACGGTGACGACGAGCAGGCAGAGCTGGAAAACGGGAAACAATACGATCCACCAGGAGCCGGAAAACAGGAACTGGTTGCCGATGCGGATCAGCGTTCCGAGCGACGGCTGGCTGGGCGGCATGCCGATGCCGAGGAACGACAGGGTCGCCTCAGTCAGGATCGCCATGCCGAAATTCAGCGTGGCGGCAACCATGATCGGCGTCAGCGTATTGGGCAGAATATGGTTGGCCATGATGCGGCGCGCGGGAACGCCGATGAGCTTGGCCGCCTGCACATAATCCTTGCCGGTCTCCACAATCGCCTGCGCACGCACGGTGCGCGCATATTGCACCCAGGCGGAAAGCGCGATGGCGAGAATGAGCACGGCGGACGCGCCCACCTCTCGAAGACTGTCCGGCAGCATCTGCCTGACGACCGTGGAGACGAGGATGGCCACCAGAATTGTCGGGATGGAGAGCGTGATATCGCCGATGCGCATCAGGAGATTATCGGAAAAACCGCCGAAATAACCGGCAACCAGACCGGCGGTCATGCCGATGACCAGAGACAGCGCCACGGAGGCGACACCGATGACGATGGATATGCGCGTGCCGTAAAGGATGGCGGAGAGCATATCGCGTCCCTGCGTATCCGTGCCGAGCAGATAGGGCCATTCCCCACCCTCCTGCCACACCGGCGGCAATTCGGCTTTCCACATGTCGAGCGAAGCGCCGTCATAGGGGTTCTGCGGTGCGATCAGCGGCGCGAAAATGGCGGCAAGGATGAGGATCGCCAGGATCAGCGCGCTGATCTTGGCCGATCTGCTGTGGCTGAACGACCAGTAGAGATCGCTGTTGCGTATGCGCTTGATGAGCGACGGGCGGGCAGGTTTTGCCGTTTGCGGAAGGTCTGTGGCCATGAAACCGGCTCCCTTCGGTTAGCGCGCGGTGCGCAGACGCGGATCGATCACCGCATAGGCAATGTCGACGAACGTGTTGAGGACAACGAAGATGAAGGAAATGATGCAGAGATAGGCCGCCATGACGGGGATATCGAGAAATGTCACCGCCTGTATGAACAGCATGCCCATGCCCGGCCACTGAAACACCGTCTCGGTGATGAGCGCAAAGGCGATGAGCGAACCGACATTCATCGTCGTCAGCGTCACGACAGGCATCAGACAGTTGCGCAGCGCGTGGCGGAAATAGATGCGCCAGCGGGGAATGCCGCGGGCACGGGCGAACTTGACGAAATCGGACCGCAGCACCTCCAGCATTTCGGCGCGCACCAGACGCATGACCAGCGTGATCTGGTAAAGCGAGAGCGCAATGGCAGGCAGAATGAGCGCCGAACGCCCCGACGAGGTAAGCAGGCCCGTGGACCACCAGCCAAGCTGCACGACGTCGCCTCGGCCGAAGGCAGGCGCCCAGCCAAGTGAAACCGAAAAGACGAGGATAAGCAGAATGCCGACAACGAAACTTGGCAGCGAGACGCCGACAATCGACAGGAACTGCAGGCCCTCCGTATACCACTTTCCACGCCGGATCGCCGTCAGCACTCCAAGCGGCAGGCCAACGACGAGCGAAAGGACCGTCGCCACCAGAACAAGCTCCAGCGTTGCCGGAAACCTTTCGGCTATCAGCGGCAGCACCTGCTGGCCGTTGCGATAGGAAACGCCGAAATTGCCCTGGGCCGCGTCTTTGACAAACCGCAAATATTGCGTGGGCAGACTGTCGTTGAGGCCGAGCCGCTCACGCAAAGCGGCGCGATCTTCCTGCGAGGTCTGCTCCCCCACCATCAGCTCGACGGGATCTCCGGCAAGCCGGAAAATGAGAAACGCAATAAGCGCGACGGAAAGCATGACCAGAATGGCATTTCCCATACGCTTGATGATGAAAACCAGCATTGTTACCTCTCGGATGCGAACCCATGGACATGATGCCAGCCAGGTTCGACCATTCTTTTCCAGAGACGGGGCACAGGTCGTTTACGCCTGTAGAATTGTCGACAATCACGCCGGCAGCGGATCATATATCCGGCGCAGCGAATGCAGACGGCATCGCTTTTGACCCGATACGAAAGCTGCCCCGGATGGGCCGAAAAGGCATTCAGCAATATGCCGAATGCCTTTTCGAGTTCCGGATTATTTGTCGAGTTGCGTCAGCCAGTGGCGCGGCTTGTTGTCGGCGCGGAAATCGACGCTCTTCACCTTGCCAAGCATCGCCCATGCAATCGGCTGCTGGTGCAGCGGCACAAGCATCGCCTCGTCCTTGGCGATCTTCAAGGCCGCCTCTTCAAGGGCAAGACGTTTGGTATTGTCCTGCTCCTGCGCTGCCTGGTCCACCAGCTTGTCGATCTCGGGGTTCGACCAGCCGCCATAGTTGGAGACGCCCATTGCGCCCTTTCGGGTGGAGAGTATCTGCGACAGGAAGGAGAAGGCATCGAGCGTCGGTTCGTTCGCCCAGCTGAGGTTGAAGACATCCGCCTTGCCGCCATTACGCTTCGGAGACTGCACAGAGCGCGGCGCTATATCGATTGTCGGCTGGAAACCGCCACGCTTCAGCATGTTGGCGACACCCGAGCAGATATCTTCCTCGTTGATGCTCTCGTCATTCATGCAGGTATAGGTGAAAGCGAGGTTCTTCATGCCGGCATCGGCAAGAAGCTTCTGCGCCTGTGCCGGATCGGCGGGCTGGAAGGTGTCAAGCGACTTGGCATAACCCGAAATTTCAGGCGCGATGAGCGAGCCGGACGGCCTTGCAAGGCCGCGCATGACCTTCTTGTTGATGAGATCGCGATCGATCGACAGTTCGAATGCCTGGCGAACACGAAGATCATTAAAGGGGTTCGGCTTGCCGTCCTCCAGCTTTTCGCGGCGGTTGAAGCCGATGAACAGCGTGCGCAACTCGGTGCGCTTCTTCACCGTAATATTGGGCGAGGATTCAAGCCGCGGCAAATCCTGGATCGGTGCGGAATCGATCAGGTCGATTTCGCCGGAAAGCAAAGCCGCGACACGGGTGGCCGCAGAAGCGATCGGCACGAATTCGATGCGATCGAGATTGTGTTTCTTCTGATCCCACCAGGCTTCATTGGCGACAAGAACCGTCTTGCTATCGGGCACGCGGCTTTCAAGCTTGAAGGGCCCGGTGCCGTTGGTGTGCATCGTCGTATAGCCATCGACCTTGGAGGCGAAATCGGTCGGCTTCTCGCTATTGTTATCCTTAAGCCACTTGGCGTTGAAGATGAAGATATTGGTGATGTCGTTGAGGAAGAGCGAGGTGGGTGCGCTGACGTCGAGATCGACGGTATAGTCATCGACTTTCTTCACGCCCGCAAAAACCGGAATATTACCGCGCAGCGGCGAAGTGGCATCCGAGGCGCGCGTGAAGGACGCGACGACATCGTCAGCGGTGAAATCGGCGCCATCATGGAATTTCACACCCTTGCGCAGGGTGAAACGCCATGTCTTTCCATCAACAAGCTTCCATTCCGTCGCAAGAGCCGGCTCGATCTTGAAGTCGGGTCCGTAACGGACAAGCCCCTCATAGATATGATTGAGAAAGGCGAGATTGGAGGTGGACGGCACCGAATATGGATCGAGCGAATAAAGGTCGGCGCGGCCGGCCCAACGCAGGGTTTCAGCACTTGCGGGAACGGCAATGGCGGCCGCCGCCAGGGCGGCCAGGACGAAACTTCTCATTCGGGACATTTGATCCCCCCTTTTTATAAATCGTTGAAGTGCCGGCTGACCTACCGGCCGGACAAGGCGGAGTATTGTTTCGCTCAGCCTTATTGTCAATAATATTGTTGACAATTATCGTATCCAAAATCGACGCATCCTGAATACCAGCTGCGAACACAAGGGAGGAAGGCTAAATGGGGAATTTTCTGCTATTGCACGGCACGATGGTGACCGTGGATCGTGAGCGACGCATCATCGAGGATTGCGGCCTTGCCATAAAGGACGACCGGATCGTCGACATCGGCACGGCGGAGGAACTGGCGCCACGCCACACCGACAAGCAGGTGATAGATTGTCGGGGAAAACTGATCATTCCCGGCCTCATCGATGCCCATGGCCATGCCGGGCACGCCTTGATCCGCAGCATTGCCGCCGACACCAATGCGATGTGGATGAAGGTGGTGACGCCGACCTATTACCACTATGTCACGCGCGACTATTGGTATGCGGACGGCCTTGTCTCCGGCATCGAGCGGCTGCGTGCCGGTGTCACCACCGGCGCCAGCATCATCACCTCCATGCCACGCGCCGACGACCCTGTCTTTGCCATCAACCACGCCCGCGCCTATGACGAGATCGGGATTCGCGAAATCATCTGTGTGGGACCTTCCGGCCTGCCCTGGCCGCACCCGGTGACCCGATGGGAAAGCGGCTCTCCGGAGCGCCGCAACATCAGCTTCGAGGAGATGATCGAAGGCAGCGAAGCCACAATCGAGGCTCTGAACGGAACGGCTGATGGACGCATCAGCGTCTTCCTGACACCCTTCACCATCGTCCCCTCGGTTGAGCCCTCCAACGCTTCAAGCCCCGACCAGGCGGTGAAGCTGACGGATAATGACCGCTTGCAGGCCCGCCGGATACGTGAGACCGCCCGCAAAATGGGCGTCCGGCTGCATTCGGACGCATTTGCGGGACAAATCCGCATGGCTTTTCAGGACAAGGAAAATGCGCTGCTTGGCCCCGATATCCACCTCCAGCACTGCTGGGGCATCTCGCATGACGAGATCGACATTCTGGCGGAAACCGGCACACGCGTGACCCATGCACCGCCGGGCCGCGCGACGCCGATCATGGAAATGATGTCCAAGGGCATCCGCGTCGCCATCACCACCGATGGCGCCGCACCCAGCCGCCACTTCGACATGCTGCAGACCGCCCGCATGGCGCAATTCACGCAGCACCTGCTGCACAATCACGATCGTTACCTGCTGCCACCCGGCAAGATATTCGAAATGATCACCATCGACGCCGCCCACGCCATCGGCATGGAGGATGAAATCGGTTCGCTGGAAATCGGCAAAAAGGCCGATATCGCCATCATCGACATGCGCAAACCGCATCTGATGCCGATGTGGATGCCTGTGCACCGGCTGGTGCATCAGGTGCTGGGAAGCGACGTCGACACCGTCTTCGTGGATGGAAGAATGCTGATGGAAAACGGCCGCGTTCTGACGACGGATGTCGATGCGGCCATCTCCTTCGGGCAGGAAGAAGCACTGGCCCTCGCCGCCCGCGCCGGTCTGGAAGCGCATATGCATGATCCGGGTTGGGGAAAGCTGTTACGGACCTTCGAAGAACCGGTCCACCCGCCCCTGCCGCCCGATCCGGCATTCGGTCGGTAATCTGGCAAAATAGGCCATCAAGCGCTGCAATGCATCCACGCTTGCAGATGGCCGCAATGACATTGTCGACAAAACCGCGCGCAATCCCTCATGACAACAAAAACTCCCCGGCCTGGAGGGGTCCGGGGAGCAAACCTGACTTCATGTCAGGAACTTTGACTGGAGCTAGCACTCACCCGTTCGAAAACGGGGTGGATCTGAGTCATCTAACCAGGTTTATGCTTTTTTCTTATGTGCAGTATTAGAACGAACGCTGCAGGCGAACGAAGCCGCTCCAAGCCTCAGGCTTGTTGTCGACGTCGAGGTAGTTGGCGGTGAGCTTCGTGGTGAGGCCGTCCGTGATCTTGTAATCAACAGTCAGACCAGCCTTCCAGGCGTCGTTGTTGGAGAACTCATCCCAGGAAACGAGGCCGTAGCTGCCGTAGTACTGGAAACCGGGGGTGATCTTAAGCTTGTCGGTAGCCTTGATGGCGTATTCCGCAGCAACTGCCCACTCGGAAACGTTGTAATAAGCGTTTGCGCCGGAGGCCCAAACACCGGACAGGCCAAGAGTGCCGGGACCAATGCCAGCCGTTGCGATCAGGCGGACGGAGCCGTTTTCGCGGTCCGTGTCGTAGCCGCCGATGAGCTGCAGGGTTACGCTGTCGAACTTTGCACCAGCGCCGAGAGCAACACCGATATTATTGTCAGCTTTGTTAAAGCCTGGAACGCTGATGCCTTCGAGTTCGTCAACCGAAGCGCCTGCCCAGAAGGAACCAGCGTCGTAGGTGTAACGAATGGAGTTGAACAGAGCGTTGGAAGCCACTTCGTCCGTTTCGCCAGAAAGGCTATCGTCCCACCAGCTGTAGAACTTACCGACCTTCAGGCCGGCGATTTCGATGAAAGCCTGGTCAACGAAAACGCCAGAGCCCAAGTTGCCGCTCGTACCGACGGTCGAGCCGCCAACGCCGGAGTCAGCGTTACCACGGAAGCCGATGAAACCACGCAGAGCACCGAGCTCGGTGTCGGTGCGGGTGTCAACTTCGAACTGGGCGCGGGTGAATGAATCCCAGTCAGACGTGCCGGAAGCGTCGCGGCCGAAGTTGGTCTGGAAACGGATGTAACCGCCGAACTTCAGGCAGGTTTCGGTGCCGGGGATGTAGAAGAAGCCGGTACCGAAAGCGTCGCAGACGCGAACATATTCCATGGGCTCGGGCTCGGCAGCGACGATAGCGTCAGCGGCCTGTGCGCCGGATACTGCTGCGAGAGCGGCAGCGGAGCCGATAAGAAGGCTCTTGATGTTCATTTTTTAATCTCCAGTCAAAAATTTTTCAACGAATGCGCAAATTTGAGGGCTGGTCTTTCCCTGCCGCCCGCTTCCCTGCGCTGATTCAGCAAATGACAGAAACAACCGAAGACTCGCAATTCAAATCGGCAAAATCCAAATACAATAAAAGTAAGCAATCCAATTACGTAGTAAAATTACAACAAATAAGTATTTTAAACTATAATGTTTTTCTGATTTAATTCTAAATAACATTATTTATTACTTATACAATGTGGAATTATATAAAAAATTTATGACAATACGACAATATAAAATGGAAGACTGAAAGCACATCGCCTTCGCAAAGAACCGTGCGCAGACGGTTGGAGTTTGCCGTAATGGAGACGGCGCAAGGCGGCAGATACCAGCATGAGCATCACCGGATCAGTTCAACACTGTCAGGACAAAGATCGCCTTGCAGAGTCTATATCGGGTCGCTGGACAATCCGGTGAGAAACCTCGTCATGTTTCCCAGCATGTCACCGATCACGTCCGCCTGCACCGGCCGACTGAAATAATAACCCTGCCCATAGGGACAGCCGGCGGTGCGCAGAAATGCTGCCTGTTCAGCCGTTTCCACACCTTCGGCAATGACATCGATATCGAGAGACCCGGCAAGCTGGATCATGATGGAGACGATGGCGCTGTCCTTGGTTTTTTCCGGCAGGTGGGTGAGGAACGAGCGGTCAATCTTCATGCAGGACAAGGGGAAGGTCTTGAGCATGCCGAGGCAGGAATAACCGATGCCGAAATCATCCAGCGCGAGGCTGACACCCATCTGCTTGATGGCGCGCATGATCCTGACGGATGTTTCCACATCCTGAATGATGAGCGTCTCGGTGATTTCAATTTCCAGGAGGGATGGTGCAAGGCCGGTTTCCGTCAGCGCCGATCTGATCTGCTCGACAAGCCCGCTCTGGAACTGCCTGGGCGAAATATTGACCGCCATCTTCACGGGCGAGAGGCCCGCAGCCGCCCATGCCTGCGCCTGCCGGCAGGCCTTTCTCAGAATGGTTTCCCCCAACTCCACGATGAGGCCGGTTTCTTCGGCAAGACCGATGAATTCCGCAGGTCCCAGCAAACCTTCTGATGGATGCTGCCAGCGCACCAGCGCCTCCACACCGCTGATGCGGCCGGTTTGAAGATGGACCTGCGGCTGGAAATGCAGGACGAACTCATCCCTCTCCACCGCCTTGCGCAATTCCTCTATGCGGGTGAATTTTTTGCGCAGATCATCCGCCATGCGCGGCGTGAAGGTGGCGATGCCATCGCGACCATTATGTTTGGCCTCATACATGGCAAGATCAGCTGCCGCGACGATTTCCGCCGTGGTTTCCCCATGCTCCGGGAAGAACGCCATGCCGATGCTGCATGTGACCTTGATATCGTAATTGCCGATGCGCAGCGGTTGCGACACCGTCGCCCGGATGCGCTGTAGCCGGCTTTCGAAATCGTCCTTCTGCTTTTCCAGAATGATGACGAATTCATCGCCGCCCACCCGCAGCACAAGATCGTTACGCTTGAGGCTGCGCGCGATACGCTCGGCGGTTCTGGACAAGAGAGCATCGCCAATACTGTGGCCGAGCGTGTCGTTGATCTGCTTGAAATTATCGAGATCGAGAAAGCCGATGCCAACCCTTCGGTTTGCCTTTGCGGCCGCGGCCAATATTTCCGGCAGTCTCGTATCCAGAAAGCGCCGGTTGGGCAGCCGGGTCAGCATGTCGTGATCGGCCAGAAAGGCGATATGTTCCGCCGCCCGCTTGCGGTCGATTGCGAGACCCGCCATGCGCGCAGCGGCACCGATAAATTCCACGAGGGCCGCATCCGGCTTGCGGGCGGCCAGCATGCACCACACAAAACCGTGGGCCATGCCTTCGCTGGCGGGAATATCGAAACTGAAAGCAATATGATCCGCCGGACAGTCGAGATCACCGGGATCGTCGACGGTGGAAATATGTGCCGTCAGGTCTTCATGAGGCGCGAGCGCCGGTGAGGCATAGACGGAGGGCTCACCCGCCGCCGCATCGAATACCCGCACCGCGCATGCCAGCCCGGTGGCGAGATTTTCGATCGCCTTGACGAATTCCTCAAGAAAATCCTCGATCCGTGCCGCAGCAACGATCATTTCGAGAATACGCGCCTGCGCCTGAAGCAGTCTTTCCGAGGCCTTTTTCTGGGTTATATCGCGGGAAGCGCCAACCACGCCGATGATCTTGCCAGCCTTGTCCTTTAAGGGCACGCGCGACATCATCAGCCAGCGGTCGATATCGCCGCGCATGGCGCGTTCCTCATAACCGAGATCGGGCTCTCCAGTGCGCATCACCCGCGCCTCGGTATCGGGAATGCCGGCAAGCCGCGCCGCATCGCCATGAATATCGGAATCGGTCAGCCCGATCAGCTCTTCGACGGTGTCGAAGCCATTCTCGGTAACGATCGCACGGTTGGCAAAAAGGAAACGCCCCTCCAGATCCTTGGCATAGATGAAATCCGGCACGTGATCGATCATGGCTTCCAAAAGCGTGTGCCGGTCGGAGGGATTGGCGATTCTGGCGGTTTCAGAAGGAGCGGAAGGGCTCGCGTCGCGCTTCTTTCGCGACATCCGGTTCTGCACGGGTGTCTTCGGGCCTTTGGAACGCACCTCTCCGCCTCATCGCTTTATAAGGAAGCAGAATAGTAGGATTATACATATTATATAAATATGAACGGTGGGAGGAGATTACGAGGAATACGGTCAGCCTTTTGCGGCCCCGCTCGCAAGCCGACGACCGCCGGAAGAAAAACGGCGCGACATGAGCCGCGCCGTCAGACCAGAGGCATGAATTCCCTGCCGTCACACCACCGGCGTCGGCAGGTCCTTGCCGGCGAAATGCGCGTCAAGATTGGCAAGAACGAGATCAGCCATGGCGCGCCGCGTCTGGTGCGTGCCGCTGCCGACATGCGGCGCGAGCGTGACATTATCAAAAGCGAAAAGTGCTTCCGGCACACGCGGCTCGTCTTCGAAGACATCGAGCGCCGCGCCGCCGATCGTGCCGTTCGAAAGCGCCTCAACCAGCGCCTTCTCATCCACCAGCGAACCACGCGCCACGTTAACGAGCACACCCTGGGGACCGAGCGCCTTCAGCACATCCGCATTGACGATATGGCGTGTTTCGGCGGTCGCGGCGGCGGCGATGATCAGCACATCGCAATTGGCGGCCAGCGCCTCGATGCTGTCATAATAATCATAGGCAACATCGCGGCGGTTTCTGGCGGTGTAGGAAATGCGCGCATCAAAACCCTCGAGCCGCTTTGCGATTGCCTGGCCGATGCGGCCGAGGCCGAATATGCCGTAACGGCGGCCGGCGACGCGGGTGGAAAGCCCCATATCGCCCTTCAGCCATTGGCCCGTGCGCACATGCTGATCCGCCTGCGGCAGCTTGCGCGCCTGCGCCAGAACGAGGCCGAGCGCCAGATCGGCAACATCGGCCGTCAGCACGTCAGGCGTGTTGGAGACGCGAAAACCGCGTCGCTTGGCATCAGTCAGATCCACCTTGTCGAAACCGACGCCGTTGATGGCGACAATTTCAAGATTGGGGAGTGCGGCGCCGATATCCGCCGGCAGGCCGATATGGCCGCCGGTGACGACGCCGCGGATTGAAGCACCCTTATCAGCAAGGAACGCCGCCTTGTCAGCAGCCTCGAACAGGCGATGCACGGTGAAGCGCTCGGCGAGTTCGCCTTCCAGTGCCGGGATGAGCGGGCACAATTGCACGATTTCAGTGGTCATGAAGTTTCCTTTGCGCCGGTGAACTACTTCACATCGGCCTTGACGAATTGCCGGAGTTCCGGCGTTTGCGGATTGGCGAAGAGTTCGGACGAACGGCCCTGCTCCCAGATCTTGCCCCTGTGCATGAAGATGGTTTCGGTCGCCACGCGGCGCGCAAAGGCCATTTCATGGGTCACGAGGATCATGGTCATGCCGTCTTTGGCGAGGTTTTCCATCACGGTCAGCACTTCCTCAGTCAATTCAGGGTCGAGCGCCGAGGTCACCTCGTCGAACAGCATCACCTTCGGCCGCATGGCGAGCGAGCGGGCAATCGCCACGCGCTGCTGCTGGCCGCCGGAAAGCTGGTCCGGATAGGAATCGAATTTCTCCGACAGGCCGACGAGTTGCAGAACTTCGCGGGCAATATCCTTGGTTTCCGATTTCGCCACATCCTTGACGATGCGCGGCGCGAGCATGATGTTTTCGCCGACCGTCAGATGCGGGAAAAGGTTGTAGCTCTGGAACACGATGCCGACATCGGTGCGCAGCTTGCGCAGCGCCTTGGCATCTTCGCCAATCGCATGACCGGCGATTTCGATACGGCCCGAATTGATCTTCTCCAGCCCGTTCATGCAGCGCAGCAGCGTGCTCTTGCCCGAACCCGAGCGGCCGATGAGGGCGAAGACTTCACCACGGCCAACCGTCAGCGACACGCCTTTGAGGACTTCCAGAGCGCCAAAGCTCTTGTGAACGTTTTCAACGATTACTTCCGGCATGAAGCCTCCTTTCCAGCCAACGCGACAGCTGGGACAACGGGTAGCAGACGATGAAATAAAGCACGGCCACGGCGACGAAGACGCGGAACGGCTGGAACGTGGCATTGTTGATGAGCTGTCCCGCTCTCGCCAGTTCGACGAAACCGATGATCGATGCGATGGACGTATTCTTGACGACCTGAACGGCGAAACCGACGGTCGGCGGTAGTGAAATGCGGATCGCCTGCGGCAGGATGACGTAGCGATATTGCTGGGCGCGGGTCAGCGCCAGCGATTCCGACGCTTCCCATTGCTGCTTCGGCACCGCCTGGATGCAGCCGCGCCAGATTTCCGCGAGATAACCCGATGTATAAATCGTCATCGAGGCGCCGGCCGCAAAGAGCGGCGGCAGTTCCAGCCCGGCAAGGCTGAGGCCGTAATAGGACAGGAACAGGATCATCAGCACCGGAATGCCCTGGATCACCTGGATATAGGTGCCGGCGGCAATGCGCAGCGCCTTGAAATTCGAGGTGCGGGCCAGCGCCACGAAGAAGCCGACGATGCCGCCGCCGATAAGGGCAATGATCGTCAGAAGCACGGTCCATTGCAGGGCGGTCAGCAGGAAGCCGAACTCGTTCCAGCCGAAAGTTCGAAGAGTCATGACTGCACCTCCGGCATGGCGGTCATCGTCTTGCGGGCAACGCGGCGGCCGAACAGCCACATGCCGACAAGGGCAAGGATGAGCCGCAGGCTGAGCGCCAGCGCAAGATAGATGAGCGTGACGACGATATAGACCTCGAAGGAGCGATAGGTCTGCGATTCCACGAAGGCTGCGGCCGCCGCAAGCTCATGGGTGGAAATGGCCGAACATATGCTCGATGCCAGCATCATCAGCACGAACTGGCTGCACAGCGAGGGATAGACCTTGGCGATGGCAGGCACGATGATGACGTGGCGATAGATCTGATACTTGGTAAAGCCGAGCGCCTCCCCCGCCTCGATCTGCGACTTGTGCACCGCCTCGATGCCGGCACGGATGATTTCCGTTGAATAGGCCGCGAGGTTGATCGTCATGCCGATCAGCGCCGCCGTATCCGCCCCTACCCTGAAGCCGAGGCCCGGCAGGCCGAAATAGACGATGAAAAGCTGCACGAGAAACGGCGTATTGCGGATGACTTCCACATAACCGTCCACGATGATGCGGACGATGCCGCCATTGATGGACCGCAGCGAGGCCAAAAGAATGCCGAAAGCGCAGCCGAGCACGATGGACAGGACAGACAGCTTGATCGTCAGCCATATGCCGTTCAGAATCTCGTTCTGATACTGGGCGAGTGCGCCGAATTGGAATGTATAGGACATGCGTCACTCCGTTGACATTTCCCGGCCCGCCGAAAGTCTTCCCGGCGGGCGCGTTGAAAGGCTCAATCAGAAGCTTGGCAATTGCGGCAGCGGACGGCCGGTCCACTTGACCGAGATGCGGTCGAGATCGCCGGACATCTTCATGAGGTAGATGGAGGTGTTCAGCCACTGGCGCAGCTCGAAGTCCTCGAGCTTGGTCGCCATGGAGTTGCCCTGCTGGAAAAAGGTGAAACCAACCTGCAGACCGGCTTCCGGACGCTGCTTGATGATCGCCTCGCCAACCGTGGACGGCAGTGCCACGGCATCCACCTGACCGGCGAGCAAAGCCTGGGCGCTGGTGGAATCGTCTTCGTAAACGACGATTTCGAGACCTTCAACATTGGCCTTGCGCAGCGCGGTTTCCTGCGAGGAACCGCGATTGACCGAAACGCGCTTGCCCTTGAGGCTGTCGAGATTTTCGAACTTCTGGTCCTTGCCGGAGATGATGTCCATGTTGAAGGCGCTGTAAGGCTGCGTGAACATCACGGTCTTGGCGCGTTCACCGGTCGGCGCGAGCGTCGCAACAAGGAAATCGACCTTGCCGGTCTGAAGTGCGGGAATGCGGGCGGGCGGTGTCAGCGGTACCAGCTCCACCGGCAGCGACAGATAAGAGCCGATGAGATTGGCGACATCGACGTCGTAACCGGAAGGATTGCCCTTCTCATCCACCATGCCCATCGGCGGCGCACCGGTCAGAACACCGATCTTGACCTTGCCGCGCGCCGTGATCTCGCTGAGCGAGACGGCATGGGCGGACGTGGTGGCGGCGAGCGTTGCTGCTGCAACACCGACGGCAACGGTCATGTTCTTCAGAAATCTTGAAATGCTCATGGTTTCTCCTCCAACCTTATAGTGGCTGTCCAAATGGAACAGCGGCCTTGCGCAAACCGGAAAATGTTCTCGATAACATTTTAACGCGATTGACTAAAAACTCCTCCCAAGAAACCGCGAAAGCACAAAACCGGATGAATTTCCTATTAAATTCAATGTTTTTGGCTGGTTATCGATTTTCCTCTGTTCGACACCGTTTCACGTTCTTGGCAGGATCAATAATGCATGTTATCGGTATCATTGCAAGTCCGATCTACAGAACTGTTTCGGTCGGCAATCATTCGGGAGGAAACATGTACACACGCTCGGCAATTTTCGAAGGCAGGATTCACCCCGGCCGGGAGGAGGAGTTTTTCCGCATCGTCGAGGAGAAATTGCTGCCGGTCTGGAAACGCATGCCGAATGCGCAGGCGGTGCGGGTGATGCGTACCGAGCGCACCGATCCGGACGCAGCCTCAATCATCATGGTGCAGGAAATCGACTATCCGTCGATGGAAGCAGTGGAGGAAGCGCTGGTTTCGCCGGTCAGGCTGGAAGGTCGGGTGCTGACGGATGAGATGATGAGCATGTGCGACGGGCGTTTTTACCATCTGGTCTATAGCCGCGTCGCATAAATCCGGTGCACGCCGCATCGATCTGCAATCATACGGCGTGCTTTCCCTTGATATCTTCGTGTATGTCTTGTCCTGAACCGGTTCGAATTTAGGGAGACATGCTTTGGTGGAGCGCACGCCCTTGGCCGCAGCGTTAGTCACGTCAAAAAAAGCAACCATGAGCGATGTCTCGAAACTCGCGGGCGTCTCCAAGATGACCGTTTCGCGGGTACTGGCCGATCCTGCCCTTGTGTCGGAAGAGACACGTCAGAAGGTGATGAAAGCCATCGAGAAGCTGGGCTATGTGCCAGACCGGATCGCCGGTTCGCTTTCCTCCCGCCGCACCAATTTCATCACCGCCATCCTGCCGACGCTCACCAACTCCAACTTCGCCGATAGCGCGCAGGGGCTTGCCAATGCGCTGCGCGCCGCCGACTATCAATTGCTGATCGGTTACACCATGTACGATCTGCAGGAGGAAGAACGCGTCATCCGCACCATGATGGAGCGCCGCCCCGATGCCATCGTCGTCGCTGGCACGGTGCATACCAAGATGGCGAGCGAAGTTTTGATGCGCGCCGGTATTCCCATCGTGGAAATCTGGGATGTACCGGAACACCCGATCGATCACGCGGTCGGTTTTTCCAATTACGAAGTGGGAAGAACCGCCGCCAAACATCTGATATCGCTTGGCTTCAAGCGAATCGGCGCGCTCGGATCGAGGGCCGATGGCGATGTGAAGGACTGGCGCGGCGAAAGCCGCCTGCTCGGCTTTGGTGCCGCACTTCGCGAAGCCGGCATTGCCGATGACCTCATCATCCGTGAAGGCAGCGCCCCGGTCTCCTATGACCACGGGGCAAAGACCCTCGGCTCGCTGCTGGCCAAGGCCCCAGATGTCGAGGCCATCTTCGCGGTATCGGATATTTCCGCCGTCGGCGCGCTGATGGAATGTCATCGCCGTGGCATTCATGTGCCCGATCAGGTCTCGATTCTCGGTTTCGGCGATTTCGATATCGGCCGCCAATGTTACCCGGCGATTTCAACGATCCGCGTCGATGCCCAGATGATCGGCCGCAGGGCGGGCGAGTTGTTGCTGTCGATACTGGAGGCGGAGAAGGATGCCATTGTTCCCGAGGGTGCAAGGGTGGATGTCGGCTTCGAACTGATCGTGCGGGAGACGACAAAGCGGCTGAGCCAGTGAGCGTCTAGCCCTATTGGGACGAGCGGGTGCTGCTTGCTTCTTCTCCCCAAGGGGGAGAAGTCCGCGGCAGCGGGATGAGGGGGCAAGCTCTCCGCATATCGCTAGCGTTG
>LT009757.1:2172193-2183233 GCA_900012615.1 Agrobacterium genomosp. 13 str. CFBP 6927 | reverse complement strand
GCAAGCTCTCCGCATATCGCTAGCGTTGCCCCTCATCCGACCCTTCGGGCCACCTTCTCCCCGGCGGGGAGAAGGAATATCATCGCTCCCCCATCTCGACGTCATCCTCGGGCTTGACCCGAGGATCCATGGTAACGCCGGAAGGTGGATCCTCGGGTCAAGCCCGAGGATGACGGAGAAGGTCTGGAGAGGGTCTTACCGCGCGCCCCAGGTATCCGTCAGACGATACCCTTCCGGCCACGGATCGGAGGGATCGAGCATGTGCTGGTGAATGCCCGTGATCCAGCCGCGGCCGGAAATTTCCGGCAGGATGGCCGAACGGTCGCCGACCGTGGTGGTTCCGAGAATACGGCCTGTGAAAGTTGAGCCGATCAGCGACACCGCCGTCAGCGTTTCGCCTTCCTTCATCTCGCCGCGCGCATGCAGCACCGCCATGCGGGCTGAAAGCGCCGTGCCTGTCGGCGAACGGTCCACCTTGCCCGGCTGGATGGCGACGGCCGCCCCTGCCCGCAGGCCTTCGGCCGTGCGCTCCACCTTGCCCGCAAACAGGCAGAAGGAAAAATGCCGCCAGTCCGGGTTGTCGGGATGCTCGAAGTTCAAAGCCCTGTTGGCGGCATTGGTAATGCGCACGCCGAGGCGGGCGATCTCATGCGCCTCTTCCGGCTTCAGGCTAAAGCCCATCGCTTCGGCGTCGACGATAACGAAGCTGTCGCCGCCATAGGCCGTGTCCACCTTGAGCGTGCCGAGGCCTTCAACCTCGAGTTCGACATCGAGTTTTGCGGCAAAGCTCGGCAGGTTCTGCACGAAAATGCGCTCGGCCTTGCCGTTGCGGCATTCGGCACGCACCTTCACCAGCCCGCCCGGCGCTTCAAGCAGCATATGCGTTTCCGGCTCCTGCATCGGCACGATGCCGCCATCCAGAAGCACGGTGGAAACGCAGATGGAGTTGGAACCGGACATGGGCGGTGTATCTTCCGGCTCCATGATGATGAAGGCTGCATCCGCGTCGGGATGTTTCGGCGGCACCAGAAGATTGACATGGCGGAACACGCCGCCGCGCGGCTCATTCAGCACGAAATTGCGCAGCGTTTCATCGCGGGCGATGAAACGGCTCTGCTCCCAGATCGTCTCGCCCGGCGGCGGCTTAACCCCGCCGACAATCACATCCCCCACTTCGCCTTCCGCATGGGCGGAAATGACATGAACGGTCTTGATACTGCGCATTCAAAACTCCTTAGGAAAGCCATGAAGGAAGAAGGGATGGGGCACGGCCGGTCAGCGCGCTTTCAACGCAATCGGCAAGGCTGCCGAAGCGCACTGCGCGGCCGCTGAGGCCGGGGCCGTAATGGGCGTATTTACCGGAATTGGTCATCAAGGCGCGGGTTTTCGTCGGGAAAACCGGCTCGGAAATGGAGCACCAGCAAAGATCAGGCAGCACCTGCACCCCGCTGTCATGCAGGCTTTTCAAGGTGCCGTCCTGGCCGGCCGCATCGATGACCTGCTGCCCGGCTGTCACGATGACGGCGACATCCGCATGGCGCCTGCGGCCGGCGAGCACAGCGGCGAGCGCGCGGCACTCCTCCAGCGAGGCATGCGGGCTGCCGATGGCAACGAGTTGCACGTCCTCCGGCCCTCATTCAACAGCGACCAGCCGGCGGCCATATCGGCAAGCGAAATGGTGACGGTCTCGGCTGTTTCCAAAGGCGCGAGCCCGGCTTCCGGGGTTACACCCTCTATATGAAGCATGGGCGCAGCGGAGGTGGTGCCGAAAGCGGCGCAGAGCGCCTTGAGATCATCGCGCGACGGTTTTGCAGGACCAAGGCCACGCAGCAGCGGAATGCAATCCGGCGCGGCCTTGCCGGCAAGATAACCGATGAGCGGCCAGAACGCATCGTCCACGCCCTGCGGTAAAGCCACATCGACAATGCGCTGCGGCCGGCGGTTTTCCTCCAGATAAACGCCGGAAAGCGGCGCCCTGCCTGTCATCGCGATGCAGAGATCGAGAAAGTCCGGATGTTTGGCCGTGCGCGCGCCAAGAACCGTATTGGCGAAGATCACGGCATTGGATTCGGCCCAGGCGATGGATTCGCCGGCATTCGGAGCGCTGTCGAGCAGGTAAGGCGAACAGGTGAAGGTGGGGCGACAGCCCATGCGCACATAGGCATCCGCCAGCCTTGCGGCCGGATCGCCGAAATCCTCCGGCACGCCCTGCGCCCGCCAATGCGCCTTGTCCACCGAAATGGCGTTCATCGTCGTCGGCACGCGCACCCTGCCGCCCATGTCGGCCATCTTCTCCGCGAAGGTGAGATTGGCGGGGCTGGCATAGATGCAGCCGTCAATATGACCCTGCGTCACATCGACAAGCGCTGATGCCCCCTGCTGGGCGGCCATGGCGATGATGATGCGCATCGCCTGCTGCGCGGCAATGCCATCGCGGCCTTCGAGCATTGCCCTGTCGTCACCCTTAAGATCGAGATGCGCCGTCGCCGGCGGTGCGATGGCGAGGGAAACGCCATCGGCCTCGATGGTCTTCTCATCGATACGGACACGCGCAGCCTTTGAGAACCGGGCAAAATTCTCCGCGTCAAGGCGCAGCACCGGCAAAGGCTTGCCGAACATCGCCGCCGCGACGAGCGCGCCCAGCGTCAGCACATCCTCGGCCTCGCAGAAGACCAGCGCCGAGGGCGCACGGCCCGTGAGGATAAGATCGAGCAGGACGCCCGAACCGGTGCAGGAACCACGGCTGGTGGGCATGAACAGCACGCCGCCGGTGAGACAGATGCCGTGCAGCGGGTGGTGCACGTCGATGACCCGGCCGGTGGCGGGATCGACCCCGCCCCAGAAACTCAACGCTTCCGTCGTGGCGATCACGGGACCTTCAGCCGCACCGGCCAAAATGCTGCGGGCTTCAGGAACGGCTGTTGTCGAAAGGGAAGAAGACATCGGAAATCCCCGTCAGAAACGTTGTGGCGAAAATGCCCTTGTATCGATGGCGGGCTTTTGCCCCGTCAGAAGATCGGCGACGATGCAGGCCGTGCCCGCCGATTGTGTCAGTCCCAGATGGCCGTGGCCGAAAGCATAGACCACCCGCGCCGTATGCCGTGCCTGGCCGATGGCCGGCAGGCTGTCCGGCAGCGAGGGGCGAAAGCCCATCCATTGTTTGCCGCCGTCGGTTTTGAGACCGGGAAGGAAGCTCGCCGCCTTTTTTAAAAGCGCTTCGGAGCGGGCAAAATTGGCGGCAAGCTCAAGCCCGCCCAGTTCCACCGCGCCGCCGACGCGGATGCCGGAAGAAAGCCGCGTGACGACAAAACCATGGCCGCCGAAGGTAATCTGTGTGCGCAGATCGAAAGCACCGGACGGCAAGGTGGTATTATACCCCCGTTCCGTTTCCAGCGGAATTTTTTCCCCGAGCGAACGGGCGATGCGATGTGAAAATGCGCCCGCCGCCAGCACCACCTTGCCGGCCTTGCGGCTGCGCCCGTCATGGCTCACCACCTCGATACCGTCTTCAAGCGGCCTCAGCGCCGCAATATCGAGGCGTTCGAGACGTCCGCCAATGGCACGGAAATGCTCGGCCAGTGCGAGCGTATAAAGCTTGGGATCAGCAATGGAATACCAGCCGGGCGTAAACGTGCCGCAGGTGAAACGCGGCGCGATGCCAGGCTGGATTTCGGCCATCTGCTCGGCATTGAGGTGCCGGAACTCGATGCCGTGCCGCTCGCGCGCCTTCCAGCCGGGAAGCGAGCTTTCGAATTCGGATTCGCTTTCATAGACCTGGAGGTTGCCCTCCTTGCGCAGCATGGCGATTGTGTCGGTCTTTTTTAGGAACGGCTCGAGCTTGGCCTTCGACAGATCCATCAGCGCCGTCTGGGCGGCGGTGGAATGTTCCACCTTCGAGGCGGCACAGGCCCGCCAGAAGCGGAACATCCACGGCGCAATTTTCAACGCATAGGCCGGCGGCACGCTGAGCGGACCGAGCGGATCGAGCAGCCATTTCGGCGCCTTCCACAGAATGCCGGGCGATGCGAGCGGCAGAATATCGGTGAAGGCGAAGGCGCCGGCATTGCCAGCCGAAGCACCCGCCGCCGGACCCTCGCGGTCGATGACCGTGACCGAGAGGCCACGGCCCTGCGCCGCGATTGCCGCCGAGAGGCCGACGACGCCGGCCCCGATGACGATGACATCATTGGCTGGCATTACCGCACGCTCGCCAGGAATTTCTGCGTCTCGGCATGCTGCGGCGCGCCGAACAGCTGGTCCGGCGTGCCGATTTCCGCCATCACGCCCTGATGGAAGAAGGCGACGCGATTCGAAACATCACGCGCAAACGCCATTTCATGGGTGACGCAGATCATCGTCATGCCCTCATCCGCCAGCATTTTCAGCGTATCGAGCACTTCGCCGACCAGCATCGGGTCGAGCGCAGAGGTGACTTCGTCGAACAGCATGTATTCCGGCGACATGGCAAGCGCGCGGGCAATCGCCATACGCTGCTGCTGACCGCCGGACATGCGGTTCGGATAGACCTTCAGCTTTTCGGCAAGACCCACATGGGTCAGCTGCTTGACCGCAATCTCTTCGGCCTGCTCCTTCGAGATGCCGAGCACCTTGCGGGGCGCCAGCATGACGTTTTCGAGCACCGTCAGATGCGGGAAAGCGTTCCATTGCTGGAAGACGATGCCGACCTTGCGGCGCAGCTTGTTGAGGTCCGTGGACTTCGCATGCACCTCGGTGCCGTCGATGACGATCTTGCCGCTGTCGATCGGCTCCAGGCCGTTGATGCAGGTCAGCAGCGTCGACTTGCCGGAACCGGAGCCGCCGATGATGGTGACGACCTCGCCTTTGTTGACGGTGAGGTTGATCCCTTTCAGAACCTCCAGCGGGCCGAAGGATTTGCGGACGTTTTCGATCTCAATCATTGGGGGACCACCGTCTTTCGAGATACCCGCCGAAACGGGCGATGGGGAAGCTGATAAGGAAGTAGATGGCGCCGCAGATCATCAGGATCGTCAGCGGTTCCTGCAGGCGGGTGACGAGGATCTGCGAGGCGCGCAGAAGCTCGATGAGGCCGAGCCACAGCACCAGCGCCGAATCCTTCATGACGCCGAGCGTCAGCCCGATCCATGAGGGCAGCGACACACGGGTGGCGAGCGGCAGCACGATGTAGCGCATGTCCTGCGACCAGGTCATGCCCAGCGACCGGCAGGCGCGGCGCGTATTGGACGGCACGGCGCCGATGCCGCCACGCACGATTTCCGTGCAATAGGCCGCCGTATAGAGCGACAGCACCACGCAGGAAGTGGTGAAGGGCGGCCAGCCGAGCTTGGCGATCGACTGGAAGGCGTTGCCGAGCACGAGCTGGATGAGCAGCGGCACGGAGCGGAAAATATCCAGCACGAAGGTCAGCGGCAGCGACCAGTAGGCCCCGAGCTGGAAGCGGATGATGCCGAAGATGATCCCCATGATGGTGCCTGCCGTGACGGCGACGGCGGTGACGGCGAGCGTCATGCCGGCACCCTTGGCCAGGAAGGCGAGATCACTCCAGGTGAGAGCGGTTTCAAACATGGCTCACCTCTCTCAGTAACGGAACAGACGCCAGGCCAGCAATCTGGCGGCGAGCGTGACGATCTTGGCGATCACATAATAGATGACCGCGGCGAGCGCGAAGAATTCGAAGGTGCGGAACGAGCGCGCATTAAGCGCCTGCGTGACGCCGGCAAGATCCGTATTCATGCCGACCGTGACACCGAGCGACGTCATGAGGATCGCCCAGACCATCTGGTTGGTGGCCGGCAGAAAGGCGACACGCAACATCTGTGGCAGGATGATGAGCCGGAAGGTCTGCATCGAGGTCATGCCGAGCGAGCGGCCGGAGCGCGTCTGCGTATCGGGAATGGCCTTTAGCGCGCCGCGGAAATTTTCCGCGAGATAACCGGCATTGTTGAAGGCGATACCGACCAGAAGCGCCGTATAGGGGCTGAGGTGAATGCCGAAATTGCCAAGGCCGAAATGGGCCATGTAGATCTGGAACAGCGCCGGCGTGTTGCGGGCGATTTCCACCCAGACGGAGGCGAAAGCGCCGAGAATGCGGTTGCCGGAGAGCCGGAACAGCGTCAGCAGGATGGCGAAGGAAAGGCCGATCACCATCGACAGAATGGCAATCTGCAGCGTCACCACCGCACCGTCCAGAAGCTGCGGCAAAGCCTTCAGCGCCTGATTCCAGTGAAATGTATAGTTGAACATGGGCGTCCCGCCTCTTCAGAAACGATCAACGGCGCGATCATCTTGACCGCGCCGTTTACGAAAAGTCCTGATCAGCGATAAACGCCGTTGACGGTGAGCGAGGGAACTTCGCCGCCAACCCATTTTTCATAGAGTTCGGCGTAACGGCCGGTGCGAACCTGCTGGTTGATGAAGAGGTTCAGGTAGTTGATGAAGCCGTATTCATCACGGTTGGTGAAGAGCGCGACATAGTCAATGTCATAGGGCGCCTTGCCGACCACGGAGATGCCGGCGAACTTGCCGCCCTTGACGTTGGACTGCGCAACCGTCGAGGTGGAAACGGTGGCGTCGATCTGGCCCTGGCTGAGCGCGAGGAACACATCGGCCTGTGTCTGGTACGGACGGAATTCGCCGACGCCCCATTCCTTGACCGTCTTTTCGAGCGCGATGGCTTCGAACGTGCCGGCGGTTGCGCCGACGGTCTTGCCCTTCATGTCCTCGAAGGACTTGATGCCCGACTTGTCGTTGGCGGTGACAGCCATTTCGAAAGCGAAATAAGGCACCGTCATGCCGACCGTCTTGGCGCGCTCCAGCGTATCGGAGGTGGAAGCAACGCCGACATCGACGCGGCCCGACATCAGCGCGGGAATGCGCTCAGGGAAAGGCGTTTCGACGATTTCAGCGGTAACGCCGAGCGCCTTGGCGAGATCGTTGCAATAATCGACATCGAAGCCGATCGGGTTGTTGGCGTCATCACGCGCGCCCATGGGCGGGAAATCGAGCACGACAGCGCAACGCAGCGTGCCGGACGAAATGATGTCGTCAAGTTTGTCGGCCTTGGCCGGCGTAATAGCGAAAGTGGCGGCCAAGAGGCCGGCGACGATGACCGATTTTTTCATTCTTTATTTGCTCCCACAATTGGTCTGCCCTTGAAGGCGCGGTCACTATTTCCCTATGGCGGCGATAAATCAACATAAAAATACAAGGAGTATACAAAAAGAATTTTTGCACCTGCGAACAGTAAGAGCGAGCATCGGGGATAAATAGCGCACGAGGAAATGGCGGGATGTAGAAGCGCGTTTTTGCGAAGGTTTCGGCCAAGGGCTGGTCAGGAAGGAGACAAAACCTCTCCACCGTCATCCTCGGGCTTGACCCGAGGATCCATAACCCGTTGAAATCGATGGATCCTCGGGTCAAGCCCGAGGATGACGTCGAGTGTGTGGGGAGGTTCGTGAAAATAGGAATCCATGGAAACAGGCCGGCTGGATGCCGGAGAAAATCACGGCAGCAAGGTCGGGGAAATCGTGACGGATGACGAAAATTCTCTATCGGAAACGCCTGATTTCCATCACCTCACCAAAAAGACGAGTTGCAATAGACCTGCCTTTGTATACTTTATGTATTCAAAATGTGCGGACCACTATCGGAGAATTATGATGAGCGACACCACCACCCTGACCATTGACGGGCTTTCTGAGAGGGTCGAGGCGATATTCCGCAAGGCCGGCCTCAATGCCGTGCAGTCGGGGGCGCTCGCACGCGTCATCACGGCGGGTGAGCGGGACGCCTGCAAGTCGCACGGCATCTACCGCATTGAAGGCGCCCTGCGCACCGTCAAGGCCGGCAAGGTGAAGCCGGATGCGATACCGGAAGTCGCAGAGGACGACGGCACCGCCATCGTGAAGGTCAGCGCCAATGGCGGATTTGCCAATCCCGCTTTCGAGCTTGGCCTGCCGGTTCTGGTGGAGCGGGCAAAACGCTCCGGTATCGCGGCGCTCGTCATCAATGACTGCACGCATTTCTCGGCGCTCTGGCCGGAAGTCGAGGGCCTTACCTCGAATGGTCTTGCCGGGCTGGTGATGTGCCCAAGCTATTCCACAGTCGCGCCCACCGGCGGCAGCAAGCCGCTGCTCGGCACCAACCCCTTCGCCTTCGGCTGGCCGCGCAAGGATACTTCCCCTTATGTCTTTGATTTCGCGACATCCGTGGCCGCGCGCGGTGAAATAGAACTGCACCGGCGGGCGGGAAAAAACCTGCCGGAAGGTTGGGCTTTGGATGCCGACGGCAAGCCGACGACCGACCCGGAAGCCGCTCTTGCCGGCTCCATGCTGCCTTTTGGCGGCCACAAGGGATCAGCTATCGGCACCATGATCGAGCTTCTCGCCGGCATCATGATCGGTGACCTGACCAGCCCTGAAGCGCTCGAATTTCTCGGCACCACCACGCTTGCCCCGACCCATGGCGAGCTGATCATCGCCTTTTCTCCGGAAGCCTTTGCCAAGGGCCGCCCCGGCGATCCGTTCCAGCGCGCCGAAATCCTGTTCGACGCCATCATCGGCCAGGGCGCCCGCCTGCCCTCGGGCCGCCGCTTCACCGCCCGTGCCAAATCCGAAAGCGAAGGCATCACGCTTACGGCCGCTGAAATGGCCGGGCTCGACCGGCTGCTCGAAAAAGGGCTGGATGCGGTCGCCTGACCGTGTCTGGATGTGGAAATGAAAAAGGCCCGCGATTGCGGGCCTTTTTCATGGGAAACATAGCATCCCCGCTCCGTCACCCCGGACTAGATCCGGGGTCCAGCGCGATCAAGTCCTTGATCGCGGAAGAGTCCTTTCACAGCGCAGACGCGCCGTGGCTGGATGACGGATCAAGTCCGGCATGACGGAGGAGAGACATCAAACCTCATCACATGCAAAAAAGGCCCGCAATTGCGGGCCTTTTTTCTACAGCAGCGATATCTCAGGCAGCCTTGCAGGTCTGCACGGCCCCCGGAAGCTTGCTCCAGTCGGCATACCAGCTGTTAAACAGCTTGAACTGCGCCTCGACATAACCGCGCTGGCTGTCCGTCAGGGCGTCGGTCTCGTTGAAGTGCAGCGTGTATTCCTTGTCGCCCTTCAGCACCATCATGTGCTTGAAATAAAGAACCAGATCCGGACCTTCATCGAAGGAGGAGAGGACGGCCAGCGCCTGTTCCAGTTCCAGCGCGCGGGCGCGGGCATCGGCATCGCCCTTGGCGGCCGCCTGCGAGAGCTTGCAAAGATGAATGACTTCTTTCGGCAGGACATTGCCGATGCCGGTGATGGCGCCGGTTGCGCCGCAATTGATGAAACCGTGGACGACGGCGGTATCGACGCCGATCATCAGGGTAACCTCATCGTCACGGCTGGTGATGTTTTCAGCGGCGTAACGCATATCGGCCGGGCCGCCGAATTCCTTGAAGCCAACGAGGTTCTTGTGCTCGGCGCGCAGCGCGAAGAAGAGATCGGCGCGGGTGGCGAAGCCGTAATAGGGGCTGTTGTAGATGACAGCAGGCGTTTCAGGCGCCGCTGCGAGGATGGCCTTGAAATGCGCCTTCTGAGCGGAGATGACCGAACCGCGCGACAGGACGCGCGGAATGACCATCAGGCCCTTGGCGCCAACCTTCTCAGCATGGGCGGCATGGGCAACGGCGGATGCCGTGTTGACGGCGCCGGTGCCGACGATGACCGGAATGCCGGCCTTCACCAGGCGCTCCACGCCTTCCATACGCTGCTCGTCCGTCAGGAGCGGCCAGTCGCCCATGGAGCCGCAATAAACGACGGCGGACATGCCATCGGCGATCAGTTCCTTGCCCTTGCGGACAAGCGCATCGAAATCAGGGGTGCGATCATCCTTGCAGGGGGTCATCAAGGCGGGAATCACGCCGGAAAAAATGCTGGCCGTCATTACTAGCTCCTAAGGGACAGTTTTTCGGGAATGGACGCACCTCCGCGCCACCCTTTCGACAAGGACATTACAATCTTGTATTTTATTTGTCGACAAGAAATCGACAAGCTACAGATTTATTTCCAGACGTTCGTTTCGCACCAGCAGTTTCTGCACCTGTCGCACGATCTGCTCGGCGTGCTCGCGGGCCAGTTTCTCTGAAAGAACAGTATCGCGTGCGGCAATCGCCGCGATCATCTCATCATGATCGTCGACGAAACGCTTCGGCAGGCGGTCGTCATAGGACTGGTAATAAAGCCTGAGGATGCGCCGTCCCTCATCCAGCAGGCGCTTGAACAGGCTGGTGAAATAGGGGTTGCGCCCGGCTTCGGCGATCGAAAGATGCAGGGCGGCGTTGGTGGAAATCATTGCCAGCGCATCCTGCGCTTCCACCGCAGCAGCAAATTCGGCCTGATGCGCGCGGATTTCCGCCAGATCTTCCGGGCGGTGATATTGCGCGGCGAGCTGGGTCGTGACCCGGTACATCAGCACCAGCGCATCGAAATAGGTATGCATGTTGAGGAAATCGATGTTCGACACCATGGTCGAGCGGTTCGGCAGCGTATCGATCAGCCCCTCGCCCGACAGCCGCACCAGCGCCTCGCGGATCGGCGTGCGCGACATCTTGAACCGTTCGGCAAGCTGCACCTCGTCAATGGGGCTACCCGGCGGCAGGACCAGATCGAGAATCTCGTCACGCAGCAGATCATAGACCATCTTCACGCCGGAGCCGCGCTTGCGCTCGGCAGAAGCAATTATATCCGTCATCATCAAATCCCTCTTGTCGACATAAAGAGTACTATTATATTTTTTCCCGATCAACGCCGCGTTGCAGCGCCTGCGCTTCGAATGGCGGAATAATTGTTCAAAAACAACAAAAAGCCGTCGCGAAAATTACCCGCGGCGGCTTTTGATCGTTCAGTTTGTGGCGTGGACGCTGTTTATACGGTATCACCGACTAAAGAAGGACGATTTCCCCAGGAAGCGAAGAGTAAGCCGCTTGTCTCTTCTCCCCCAGGGGGAGAAGTCCGCGGCAGCGGGATGAGGGGGCAAGGGCAGAGATATTCGGAGAGGGTG
>LT009757.1:1937806-2172173 GCA_900012615.1 Agrobacterium genomosp. 13 str. CFBP 6927 | reverse complement strand
CAAGGGCAGAGATATTCCGGGACGAGGGGTGCCCCCCTCATCCGACCCTTCGGGCCACCTTCTCCCCGGCGGGGAGAAGAAAGGCCCAGCAATGTCCCGCCTCAAGCCAGCATCAATTGCGCAAGCCGGTGGCCACGACGGAAATCTTGAAGGCGCCGTCCAGCGTCGGATCGAAGGAAGCCCCCATCACCACATCGGTCTCCTCGCTCACCGCCTCGCGCACCAGCGTCATCGCCTCATCGATCTCGTAAAGCGTCAGGTCGTTGCCGCCGGATATGGAGACAAGCGCACCACGTGCTTCCTTGAGAGAAGGCTCGCCGAGCAGCGGATTGGCAATGGCGGCGGCGGCGGCTTCCGAGGCGCGCTTCTCACCCTTGGCCTGCGCGGTGCCCATCAGCGCACGCCCGCCATTCTTCATGACATAACGCACATCGGCGAAATCGAGATTGACCAGACCTTCGCGCAGGATGAGGTCGGTGACACAACGCACACCCAGCGACAAAACCTTGTCCGCCGTCTTCAGCGCATTTTCGAAGGTTGTGCCGGCATCCGCAATACGCAGAAGGTTCTGGTTGGGAATGACGATGACGGTATCGGCTGTGTTCAGCAGATTGGCGAAACCATATTCGGCGGCCCGCATGCGGCGCGCGCCCTCGAAGCTGAACGGCAGGGTGACGACGCCGACGGTCAGAATGTTCTTCGCACGGCAGGCTTCGGCGATGACGGGAGCCGCCCCCGTGCCGGTGCCGCCGCCCATGCCGGCGGTGATGAAGCACATGTCGTAACCGCTCAGGTGATCCATGATCTCATCGAGCGAATCGATCGCCGCCTGCCGGCCGACTTCAGGATCGGCACCCGCCCCCAGCCCGCCCGTCAGCTCGGAGCTCAGCTGCACAAGCCTCGGCGCGTTGGTTTTCTTCAGCGCCTGCGCGTCCGTATTGGCCGCGATGAAATCGACGCCGCCGATGCCCTCGGCAATCATGTTGTTGATCGCGTTTCCGCCACCACCGCCAACGCCGATAACGGCAATATTGGGCGTGTTGCGGGCAATGGTGGCGCGCGGAGACTGGGTCATCGTCTTATTCTCTTTCTGAACTCATAGGGTCCCGCGCCGTTTTTAAGCGCGGCACGCGAATGATCGGCTAGGCTCCAGCACGTCCTTCCTCACGCGGGAAGGAGGCTGTAACGCCTTGAATTTGCAATAAGCCTCTTGGCCATATGCGGCAAAAAGGCCTGTACTCCAGGGGCGAAAAATACGCTACGGCGACGTTCCCCCACCCTTTCCCCGGATGAAAACCAAACCGAATCAACTGCTTCGCTATTCAGAGGTGATAGCTGAAAAGCCATGCCGTTTACACTCCATTCACCATGTTTATCTCACTTTGGAACGAGTTGCCCCGACAGGTGTTTGCTTGCCAGCAGCGCCAAAGCGCACAGAATGGAGGCAGGCATATGTTGGCAGACGTCTTGCAGAGCGAACCGGGTTTCCGCACGCAACAGCCGCGCGTGCTGATCGTGGAAGACGAGTTTCTCATCGCCATGGATATAGAAGATTCCATACTCCAGGCCCAGGAAGAAGCAAATGTCATCGGCATCGCCAACCGGCTGGAGGACGCGGTCATGCTCGGCAGCCGGGCCGATATCGCCTTTGTCGACGTCAACCTTGCCGATGGCCAGACCGGCCCCGAAATCGGAAGGCGGCTTTCGCAGGATCACGGCGTCGTGGTGATTTTCATGACGGCGAACCCGGAAGTGGTGGTCAATCTCGGCATCGGTGCCGGCGTGATCGCTAAACCCGTGCCTCAGGATGCCGTTGAACAATGCCTTGCCTATGCGCTTGCCAAGCTGGCAGGCACCCGCGCCGTCACGCCCATCGGCATGATGGCCTTCGACTAAGCTATTCCCTGACAATGAAGTGAAACGCCAGAAACAAAAAAGCCTGCCGCGGGAGGAGGTGCGGCAGGCTTTTTGAAAAAATGAACAGCGATATGGGAGGAGGAAAACCGCTGTCCCCGGGGCAATCCTTGGGAGGAGGAGTGGATTACCCGCAATACCGAAAGGATGTGGGAGGAGGTACATCCGTTTCGATGGTTGGAAGATAACATTTTCCTGCGCGTTTTGCAGGCACAAGGTTGCAGCACAGATATGCGTTTAGCGCATAACCAATATTGGCGACAGAATTACCGGCGACTATTGCGCCAAGACCGTCGCGATATCGCTGCAATGGCACCAGTCACCGTTCCTGAATACATCGCCGCCCGTTGCAGGCAACGATCCAAGGATCAAGCACGGTGATATCGCAGCAGCAGAGTCCAAAAAACAAAAACGCCCGCTAAGCGGGCGTTTGGGCATTCAAAAGCGGCATTTTCGCCTTGATTACTTGCCGACTGCGGCGCGGGCGACGCTGGTGATCTGGCTGCGATCAATACCGAGATCGTGCAGTTCACGGGTGCTCATGCGGCCCAGTTCGTTGATGGTCTGACGATATTTGCGCCAATTGTTGAAGCTGCGTGCTACGTTCATGACATTACCCTTTCTGAGGTTTAGGTGACGTCAGTAACGTTTTCGTTCCGGCGTCCTTTGATGCCCCCTATATGCGCTTTCTCTCGCCCAATGAACAGGCAGAATAAGGCAGGCCACCCATGCGCTGCATGCAAGGGTTCCAAAAGGGGCACGGCGTTACTGGAAGGTTTCAGAACTTGTAGCGGACGCCAAAGACGTTGGCGTTTGTTGCGCCCTTCATATTACCCAGCGTCTTGCCGCCGCCGGAACGGTGGTGAAGACGCCAGAAGAATTCCGTCGAGGAATCCTCGCTGAAGGAAACGTTGATCTCAGGCCCCAGATAAAACAGGACATTGGCGTTGCCATCATCCTTGATTTCCTGTTCGCGCTCACGGCCTCGCTGCGCATCGTTCACGAGGCTCAGGCCCGCCGTGAAGCTTGGCGTGACGAACAGCCGTTCTCCGAGCTTGATCTGCTCGTAACGCGCAACCGGCCCCGCCCAGACCTCACCGGTGAAGCCCTTGCCAAATCTGGCGGCAATGCCGATTTCGCCACCCAGCTTCACATTGCCGATGCTGTAGGGATAAAACTGGTAACCGCCACCAATAATGGCGTTCCTCTCATATTCCACCGGAATGAGAGCCGCGCTTTTCAGCATGTCTTCCTTCGTCATGGCGCCGGCAAAGCCGAATATCGCTTCGCTCGTCTCCGAAGTCATATCCTCCGACGCGAAAGATGATGTCGCGGCCAGTGCTATCATGGCCGCCAGCGACAGACGTGCTGCAATATTCATTCTGCTACTCCTGAACAAAGCCCGCTTTACCCAGCCGTCCTCATAGGCATATTCCCTGAAGGCGAACATACCGTTACCGAACACAATAAATTCAACACGGGCGAATTGGCGGGAAAACAGGCATTTTTCCCGGGTTCAGCGCAGGAATCGCCTGAAACGGCGAAGCGCAAAAACGAAAAGCGCGCTGCCGATGGCCAAAAGCGCCAGCAATTGCGGCCAGACGACATCCAGCCCGGCCCCGCGGAAAAGCACCGATTGCGCCAGAATGACAAAATGGGTGTTGGGTGCGAGAAGCATGAGATACTGGATGATGTCAGGCATGCTCTCACGCGGCGTCATGGCCCCGGAGAGCACCTGCAACGGCAGTAGAAACAGGATCAGCAGCATGCCGAACTGCGGCATGGAACCGGCAACCGTCGCCAGAAATATGCCCATCGAGGTCATGGCAAAGAGTTGCAGGGCGGTCCCAAGCAGGAAAAGCGAGAGCGAGCCTTCAATCGGAATGGCAAGCAGCCCCCTGACGACGACGAACAGCGAAAATGCCGAGGCCACCAGCACCACGAGGCCCATGGACCAGACCTTGCTCAGCATTATCTCCAGCGGCGTCACCGGCATGACCAGCAGATGCTCGACCGTGCCATGCTCACGCTCGCGAATGAGCGCCGCCCCCGTCAGCACGATGGACAGCATGGTGATGGCGGTGATGATGTTATTGATCGATCCGAACCACGACTTGTCCAGTTCCGGGTTGAAACGGGAGCGCAGCGTCAGGTCCACCGGCACCGAGGTCGCACCACGATAGCGGTTCATATATTCCTGGATTTCGCTGGTCACGATGGTCTGGACATATCCGCCGCCGCTGAAAGCCTGGCTCATGCGGGTGGCATCGATGTTGAGCTGAATGGCCGGCTGCTGCCCCGCCATCAGGCGGCGCTGGAAATCCGGCGGAATGTTGAGCGCGAAAGTATCGAGCCCTGCATCCATGCGCTTGTCCATTTCAGCAATGGAAATCTGCTTTGGCGGCGCAAAATAGGGCGGATAAAACGCCGTGCTGATGCGGCCCGAAAGCGGTGACTGATCCTCATCAACAATCGCGATGGCGGCATTGTTCAGCGTCTCAGGCAGCGCGCTGGAGCCGGTATAGATCTGCAGCGTGAAGGCGTAGACGATCAGCAGCAGCAACATGCCGTCACGCGCAAGGCCGCGCAGTTCCTTGATGCCGAGCTGGAAGATGTTGGACGAAAACAACCTCATGACGCCTGTTTCCTCAAGAGAGCGGCGCCGGCGATGAGCAACAGCGGAATGGCGATGATCAGCGGCAGGAAAGAGCCGGAAAGGCCGGCGAAATCCAGCCACTTCGAAAAGGTCCCGCGTGAAATCGTCATGAAATAGGTGGCGGGATAGATGTTGCCGATGAAGGCGCCCGCCCCCTGCAGCGACGAGACGGGATCGATCATGCCCGAATATTGCGTCGCCGGAATGAGCGTCAGCAGGGCCGTACCGAAGATCGCGGCAATCTGGCTCTTCATGAAGGACGACATGACGAGGCCGATCGAGGTGGCGATGATGACGAAGAGCAAGGCTCCCGTTGCGTAAGCAAGATAACTTCCCGTAAACGGCACCCGGAAGATGAAGATGGCGAATGCCGTCAGAAGCAGGAAATTGAGCATGCCGAGGGCGACATAAGGCAGCTGCTTGCCGATCAGGAATTCCAGCCGGGTGGTTGGCGTTACGTAAAGATTCACAATGGAGCCGAGCTCTTTCTCCCGGACAACACTGAGCGCCGCCAGCATGGCCGGAATGAGCATGAGCAGCAGCGGAATGACCGCCGGCACCATGGCCACAAGGCTTTTGACATCAGGGTTGTATCGATAGCGCGTTTCGATGCTGAAACTGCTCTGTGTCGCCGCACTGCCGTAAATCTCGGCCGCCTTCCTCGCAAGCCATGTCTGGTGCATGCCCTGCACGTAACCGCGCACCGTCTCGGCCCGCTGCGGCATGGCGCCATCGATCCAGGCGCCTACCTCCACCGTCTTGCCGCGCAGCACATCCCGGCCGAAACCGGGAGGAATTTCAATGGCGAGGCTCAGTTCGCCATCGCGCATGCGCCGGTCCATATCGGCATAGTCGCGGATCGGTTCCTTTTCGATGAAATAACGGGAACCGGCTATATCCAGCACATAATCGCGGCTGATGGTGGAATCGTCGCGGTCCAGCACCGCAAAGGTCAGATCCTCGACATCCAGATTGATGCCGTAACCGATCACGAACATCAGGATGACGCTGCCAAGCACCGCCAGCGTGCCGCGAATGGGGTCTCGCTGCAGTTCCAGCGCCTCGCGGCGCGTATAGCTGAACATGCGCCTGACATCGAAAAACCGTTTGCGGGTGGGCGCTGCATGTGGCGTCACAGGCACATCCGCTTTAGCGACCGGCACCGCCGCCGGTTCCGCCTTTTTCACGCCGGACGCATCTTCGAGATAGGCGACGAAAGCCTCTTCCAGCGTTGCCGCATTCCGGCTCTTGGTAATCGCGTCCGGTGTATCGCTGATCAGCACCTTGCCGGCATGCATCAGCGAAATCCGGTCACAGCGCTCCGCCTCGTTCATGAAATGGGTGGAGATGAAAATCGTGACATTATCGTTGCGTGAGAGATCGGCAAGGATTTGCCAGAAGCCGTCGCGGGCCACCGGGTCGACACCGGAGGTCGGCTCGTCGAGGATGAGAATGTCAGGCGAATGGATCATCGCCACCGCCAGCGACAGTCTTTGCCGGATGCCAAGAGGCAGGTCGTCCGGCAGAGTCTCCATGACCGCGCCGAGATCGAAGCGCTCCGCCATCTCGGCGATGCGCGGCTGAATTTTCTCTTCGGGCAGCTTGAACAGCCGCGCGTGCAGATCGAGGTTCTGGCGCACCGTCAGTTCGGAATACAGCGAAAAGGCCTGGCTCATGTAACCGACGCGGTGGCGGATGGCCATGTCGCTGGCATCCACCTTGTGCCCGAAGAGCTTCGCCTCGCCTTCGCTCGCGGCCAGAAGCCCGGTCAGCATCTTCATGGTGGTGGATTTTCCGCAGCCGTTCGAACCAAGAAATCCGAAAATCTCGCCACGCGGAATCTTGAAGCTGACATTGTCGACAGCGGTAAAGTCACCGAAGCGCATGCTCAGATGCGAGGCCTCGATGGCATAGTCACCATCATCGCTCGCCTTGCGCGGCGCGATATGCACCTCGTGGTAACCCTTGCGCTTTTCTTCCGGAAGAAGCGCGATGAAGGCCGCATCGAGATTGGCAGCCGAGGTGCGCTCCAGAAGTTCGGCAGGCGATCCCGTTGCCAGAATTTTTCCGCCATCCATGGCAACCAGCCAATCGAAACCGGCGGCTTCCTCCATATAGGCCGTGGCGACGATGACGCTCATGCCTGGACGCCCGGCCCGGATCGAATCGATCAGTTCCCAGAACTGCCGGCGCGACAGTGGATCGACACCCGTGGTCGGCTCATCGAGAATGAGCAGGTCCGGGTCGTGGATCAGCGCGCAGCAGAGCCCGAGCTTCTGCTTCATGCCGCCCGAAAGCTTCATTGCCGGACGGTCGGCAAAGGGCTCGAGGCCGGTACTTTTCAGCAGTTCGGCAATGCGCGCCTGCCGCTCCCTGCCGCCCTGCCCGAACAGCCGCCCGAAAAAGTCGATATTCTCGAACACGGACAGGGTGGGATAAAGGTTCTTGCCCAGCCCCTGCGGCATATAGGCAATGCGCGGGCAGGTATCCTCGCGGTGGCGCGGATCGGACATATCGCCGCCCAGAACCTCCACCTTTCCCTTCTGTATGGCCCGCGCACCTGAGACGAGCGAGAGGAGGCTGGATTTGCCGACACCGTCCGGCCCGATAAGCCCGATCATCCGCCCGGACGGAATTTCAACCGATATGTCGGCCAGAGCGACCGTGCTGCCGAAGGCCAGCCGCACATCCGCCAGCCGTGCAACCGGCGCATTCCTGTCGTTTTCACTGCTCATCGCGGCGGGTGTGCCCATGGCGGCCACCCTCACTTGACGAGGTTACGTTCGAGATTTTCCGGCCAGGCCGCCTTCGGATCAAGCCGGACATAGGCCATGCCGGGCAGGCCGGTTTTGACATATTGAATGTATTTCTGCAGCAGTTCCTGCGGGATCTGCGCCCGCACCCGGAAGGTCAGCTTCTGGCGCTCTTCCTCGGTCTCGACCGTTTTCGGGGTGAACTGCGCGACATCGGCCACGAAGGAAACCTTGGCCGGAATGGTGTATTGCGGCGCGGCATCGAGGATGAGGCGCACGTCGGACCCCATCGATGTGCGGCCGGCCTCGGCCGTCGGCAGGAAGAACGTCATGTAGACGTCGCCGAGATCGACGAGATTGAGAACGCGGCCACCGGCGGAAAGCACCTCTCCGGGCTGGGCGATGCGATATTGCACGCGGCCGTCGCGCGGCGATTTCAGCGTCGCATCGGTGATGTCAGTCTCGATGCTCTCAATATCCGCCTGTGCGGCATCAACCGCCGCTTCCGCGTCGACGATCTGCGCCCTGGCGGCGTTGATGGCGGCATCCGAGGCGGCAAGCGAGGCCTCAGCCGAGGCAAGCGTGGCGCGGGCGGATAGCTCGGCCGCTTCGCTGTCGTCGACAATCTGCTGCGACACCGCGTTGCCGGTCAGCAGCTGTTTCGAACGTGCATTGGTCTTGGAGGCGGAATCGAGCTGCGCCTTGCGCTGTTCCACCACGGCCAGAGCCGATGTTTTCTCCGCCTCCCGCTGGGCAACGAGGCTGTTTGCGGTATCGGTCGCTATTTTAGCGCGGCGAAGCTGTGCTTCCGCCTGGCGCTTCTTGGCTTCCAGCTGGGCCGTGTCCATCTGCGCCAGCACCTGCCCGGCCTTCACGAAGTCGCCTTCGCGCACCATGATATCCTGAAGACGGCCCGCTGTTTTCGAGGAAATATCGATCTCCACCGCCTCGATCCGGCCGTTACTGGCCACGAACCCGGCGGGAAGCCCCTCCCCCGTCAGCTTCGACCAGAAGAAATAGGCGGCAACGGCAACAGCCAGAACCACCAGACCAATGAGCAAGCCTTTTTTAGACATCCGTCTTCCCCATGAACCCTTCAGGTTTCAACCGTAATACGTAAAAACCGAAGAAGCCAGCCACCATCGCGTTCAGAATTCGCACCCGGTATTTCTTCTGTTTGAGGAAATGGGCCGGGTCATGCGGCTGTTTAAGTGAGGGTGCGCTTCGTGGCTTTGACACAAGTCAAGTGCATGAGAGGTTTCGAGCAAGGGCCTAAACCGGTTGACGATGGCAGGCAGCAGCGACTGCAAAGCCATATGAAGCTGCCTCGTTTGGCAAGGCCGCATCATCCGCACTCGTCACCCCGGACTTGATCCGGGGTCCAGGCGATCAAGTCCTTGATCGCACGAGACTCTCTACTCACGGCGCAGACGCCGTGGCTGGATGCCGGATCAAGTCCGGCATGACGGAGGAGAGGGCCTGCACCTTTAATAGTCAAAGGCCGCAGGTTGAAACCTGCAGCCTCGTATTTGCTGTAGCGACCGCGCGTTACACCGCCCGCGCCCGCTTCACCTCCACCTGCGTCCACTCCGGCAACCAGTCGCGGTGCGCGACGAGGAGATCGTCCACCAGCGACCAGATCTGGTCGAGGTCGAGTTCCGCCGCCGTATGCGGGTCCATCATCGCCGCGTGGAAGATATGCTCGCGGTTTTCGGTCATCAGCGCCCGCACCGTCAGTTCCTGCACATTGATGTTGGTGCGCATCAGGGCGGTGAGCTGCGGCGGCAACTCGCCGATATAGGTAGGCTGCACGCCGTTATGATCGACAAGGCACGGCACTTCCGCCGCACAATTGGCCGGCAGCGAGGTGATGCAGCCATTGTTGCGCTGGTTGCCGTAAATCACCGAAGATTCGCCGGTCCAGACCGAGTTGATGATTGAAGAGGCATATTCCTTTGATTGCTTGACCTCGATCTTCTCGGCCGAACGATAGGCTGCGGCCTGCCCCTTCCAGCGCTCGATCTGCTCGATGCAGCGCTTGGGATATTCATCGAGCGGGATGCCAAACTTCTCAATCAAATCCTCGCGCCCTTCCTTGATGAAATAGGGCGTATATTCGGCGAAATGCTCGGAACTTTCGGTGACGAAATAACCGAGCCGCGTCAGCATCTCGTAACGCACCTTGTTGGGGCAACGCGGGTTCCAGCCGGGCTTCGGTGCCCGGCCTTCACGGTAGGCGCGCACGAGGTCGGGATAAAGGTTCTTGTAGCTGCCATCGGCCTGACGGTGCTCGAATTCGAGGAAAAACGCCATGTGGTTGATGCCCGCAGAACGGTAGCGGATTTCCTCATAGGGAATATCGAGATCGTGGGCGAGTTCCATGGCCGTGCCCTGCACGGAATGGCAAAGGCCAACCTGCCGGATCGTCGGATATTTCTCCGCAATCGCCCAGGTGTTGATTGCCATGGGGTTCACATATTGGAGCATGATGGCGTTGGGGCAGACGGCCAGCATGTCCTCGCAGATCTTCCACAGATGCGGCACGGTGCGCAGGCCGCGCATGATGCCGCCGACGCCGAGCGTATCGGCGATGGTCTGGCGCAGGCCATATTTGCGCGGCACCTCGAAATCGGTGACCGTGCAGGGCTCATAACCGCCGATCTGGAAGGCGACGACAACGAAATCGGCACCGGCAAGTGCCTTCTTCTGGTCCGTATAGGTCTCTGCCTTCGCCTTTGCGCCAAGCGTCGAAATCAGCTTGTTGACGACGATGGCGCTTTCTTCCAGCCTTTCACGGTTGATGTCCATCAGCGCAATGGTGGCGCCCGAAAGGGCCGGACGCTGCAGCACGTCGCCGATGATGTTCTTCATGAACACGGTGGAACCTGCGCCGATAAATGTGATCTTGGGATCTCTTGCCATTTCTACCTCCGGCATTTGGCATTCAAGCGATTTCGAAGGCGGCCCGGACGAGCCGCTGGGTATATTCGGTTTTCGGATTGGTCAGCACGTCCTCGACGGGCCCCTGCTCGACGATCCTGCCGCGCTGCATGACGATGACGCGGTGGCAGAGCGCGCGGACCACTTTCAGGTCGTGCGAGATGAACAGGTAGCTCAGGCCCCGCTCATCCTGCAGCTTGCGGAGCAGGTCGATGATCTGCGCCTGCACGGAAAGATCGAGCGCCGAGGTCGGCTCATCGAGCAGGATGAATTCCGGCTCCAGCGCCACGGCGCGGGCAATGGCGATGCGCTGGCGCTGGCCGCCGGAAAATTCATGCGGGAAACGCGAGAGGATATTGCCGGGCATGCCCGCCGCCTCCAGCGCGTCGCGCACCCGGTCCAGCCTTTCGGCCCTGGTCCGGCCAAGGCCGTTGATGACAAGCCCTTCCTCGATGATCTGGCCGATGGTCATGCGTGGATTGAGCGAGGCGAAGGGATCCTGAAAGACGATCTGCATGCGCGAACGCAAAGGCCGCATTTGCGCGCGGGAGCGGCCATCGACCCTCTCCCCGTCAAAGATCACCTCCCCGGCCACCGGCTCGTTCAGCCGCAGCAGAGATTGGCCGAATGTCGTCTTGCCGGAACCGGATTCACCAACGAGCCCAAGCGTCTCGTGACGATTGAGGGTGAGGCCCAGACTGTCGACGGCGATCAGCTCCTTCAGCTCCGGTTTGAACAGGCCGCCGTAACGCATCATGAAAGAGACCCGCACGCCATTCGCCGTCAGCAGCACGCCGGAATTTTCCGGCAGCGGTTTCGCCGTGCCATGTGGTTCGGAAGCAAGCAGCTTTTTCGTATAGGGGTGCTGCGGCGCTGCAAACAGCTTTTCCGTGGTGTTGTGCTCGCGCATCTCGCCATGCTGCATGACATAGACGTAATCGGAAAACTGCTTCACGATCGTCAGGTCATGGGTGATGAGAACCACGGCCATGCCGCGCTTCTTCTGAAGGTCGCGGATGAGGTTGAGGATCTGCGCCTGTACCGTCACATCGAGCGCGGTGGTTGGCTCATCGGCAATCAGCACATCCGGATCGTTGGAAAGCGCCATGGCGATCATCACACGCTGCCGCTGGCCGCCGGACAGCTGATGCGGATATTGCTTCAGCCGCGCTTCCGGCTCCGGTATCTGCACCTGCCGCAGAAGATCAAGCGCCCTCGCCTCGGCCTCTTTCCGGCTCAGTTTCGAATGAACGCGGATCGCCTCGACGATCTGGCTGCCGATCGTATAGATCGGGTTCAGCGAACTCATCGGTTCCTGAAAGATCATCGAGATGCGGTTGCCGCGCAGCGCCCGCCGCTGGCGGCTGGAAAACTTCAGAATGTCGTCGCCGTTGAAACGCACGGTCGCAGATTTCGAAACGGACGCCCGCTTCGTCAAAAGCCCCATGATGGTGCGGGCCGTGACGGATTTTCCCGAACCGGATTCGCCAACGATGGCAATCGTCTCGCCCCGGTAAAGCTGGAAGGAGATGTCCTTCACCGCTTCCACCGTGCCGTGCTCCACCTTGAAGGTCACGGCAATGTTGCGCGCATCGATGATGGCGTCGTCGTTTCGGTCATCGGCATCGAAGCGGATGGCGGGCGCGTAAGTGTTATTTTGTGCAGCAGCAACCATATTACGCTCCTCTCAATAGGGATCGACGGCATCGCGCAGGCCATCGCCCAGCGCGTTGAAGGCGAAGACTGTGACCAGCACGAAACCGACCGGTGCGAGAATCCAGGGATAGGAACCGATGACGGAATAGGTCGCGGTATCCTGCAGCATCAGCCCCCAGGAGATGAGCGGCGGCTTGACCGCAAAGCCGAGGAAACCGAGGAAGGATTCGAGCAGCACGACGCTCGGAATATGCAGCGTCACGGCGACGATCACGTGGCTCATCACATTCGGCAAAATGTGCTGGAAGATGATGCGCCGGTCGGTCGCCCCGACGGCAATCGCCGCCCGCACATAATCGATACGCGCCAGCGCCAGCGTCTTGCCCCGCACCTCCCGCGACATCTGCGCCCAGCCGAGCGCCGACATGACGCCGACCACGAAGACAAGGAAAACGGTGGTCGGTGCGGTGACGGGAATGAGCGAGGTCAGCGCGAGATAGAGCGGCAATTGCGGGAAGGCCAGTACTACCTCCACGAAACGCTGCACCCAGGCATCCAGCGGCCCGCCGAAATATCCTGATATCAACCCGACGCTGGTGCCGATGACGGTGACGATGGCGACGACGCTCAAGGCAATGGCAAGCGAGATGCGCGAGCCATAGATGGCGCGCGACAGCACGTCGCGTCCGAACTTGTCAGTGCCGAGAAAATGCACCGGCTGGCCGTCCGTCGAGCCGAAGAAATGCCGGCTCATCGGGATGAGACCCAAAAGCCTGTATTCCGCACCTTTGACGAAAAAGCCGAGATAGACGGGATTGTCATAGTCGGGCCCGACGATGGGCTGGAAGGTGATCGGATCGAGTTCTTCGGTCTCGGCGATGGCGTAGACCCGAGGCGCGAGACTGATATTTCCATCCTTGTCGGTGAAACGAACCACCTGCGGCGGCGAGAAGCTGCCATGGGTTTCGAGCGGATTCATCGGCGCGAAGAAATCCGCGAAGATGGCAATGAGGATCAGCACGACCACCAGCACCAGTCCGATCATGCCGGTGAATGAGCGCCTCAGACGACGCCAGACAAGTGCGAGATAGCTCTCATTGCCATGGGCGGAGCGGTCGGGTTTTGCGGGGGCGGCGGTTTCGGTCTTCATCTCGTCAAACGCCATCATCTCAGGCCCTCCCGAATTCGCGGACGCGCGGGTCGAGCATGGCAAGCAGCATGTCGGCGATGATGTTGCCGACGACCAGGGTCGCAGCCAGCACCATCATGAAGGTTGCGGTGACATAGACATCGCCCACCGCCATGGAGCCGACAATGGCCGGGCCGACGGTCGGCAGCGCGAAGATGATCGCGGTTTCGATCTCGCCGCTCAGCATGTAGGGCAACACGACGCCCTGATACATGACGAGCGGGTGCACGGCGTTCGGAACGGCATGGCGCATGATGACCGCGCCCTCCGAAAGCCCCTTGGCGCGGGCCGTCTCGACATATTGCGCATTCAGCGTATCGAGCAGATTGCCGCGCATCACCCGCATATTATAGGCCAGCCCACCGAAGACGGCGATGGCGACCACCGGCCAGACGTGGCTGACAAGATCGACGAATTTGCCCCACGACCACGGCGCGCCGCCATATTGCGGCGAGAAGAAACTGCCGATCTCAGACACGTCGAAATGAAACACCATGAGATAGACGAGGATCAGCGCCATCAGGAAACGCGGGATCGTCATGCCGAGGAAGGCGATGGTCGACAGAAGATTGTCGACCCAGGAATATTGCCGTGTAGCCGCCCAAATGCCGAAGGCGATGCCGAGAACGGATGCAAAGATGTGGCAGACCAGCGCCAGCGCAATGGTGCGCGGCAGGCGTTCGCCAACCACATCGGCGACCGGCTTGTTGTAATAGAAGCTGTAACCGAAATCGCCACGGGTGACGATGCCGCCGATCCAGTTGAAATATTGAATGACGAGCGGCTTATCGAGGCCGTGTTCGACACGATAGGCCTGCGCCTGCGCTTCCGCCTGTTCGAAAGACGCGCCGCCCTGGTTCATCAGCTGCGAGCGGATGTAATCGGCATAATCGCCGGGCGGTGCCTGAATGATGGCGAAGGTTACCACGCTCAGGATCAACAGCACCGGAATGGCGGATGCTACACGTATCGTCAGAAATCTCAGCATCGAACGGTCTTCCTCGGTTTGGATTGGCCGTGTGTCTCCGGCCGCGCTTCACGCGCGACCGGTACCGGGTGTTCTCCGGGAGGAGTACTTCAAGATATTCGCATTTCCGGACGGGAAACCGGGGTCCAGTTTTACCGGAAATGCTTTAGTTGATCGGCCCGCCCTCACCCGGCTTGCCGGGAAGCTGCTGCGGGAAGAGTTCGTATTTGCCCTGCTTATCCGCTGCGACCCAAAGGCGTTCGCGAATGATGGAATCTTCGGCCCAGTTGAACATGAAGATCGGCGTGCCCTGCGGCACATTCGAGAACCGCTTGTTGACGATGAGCGCGCCGGGATATTCGGTGAGACCAATCGTATAGAGGTTCTGCGTGTAGACCTTCTGATATTGCTTCATCAGTTCCGCCCGCTCGGCATTGTCCTGCGAGGAGATGAACTTGCGAACGATGTCGGCCATCTCCTTCTCGAACGGCATCAGATCGAGTTCCTTGCCTTCGGGCGAGCGATGGTTCCAGCTGGTGCGCGGGCCGACAGGGGCAAGCTGCTCGGTATTCTGCACCACGGACGAAAGCTCGGTGGAATTGCGCCGCACCAGCCAGTCGAACTGCCCGCCATAATGGGCGGCATCACGCTGGTTGGAATCGAGGCTGTTGATGACGACGCGCAGGCCGAGTTTCGCCATCTGGCCGACGAGACCTTCCGCGAGGCTCTTGTCCGTCGCGTAACCGTTATTGACCAGAAGGGTAATTTCGACATTGCGACCGCCAAGTGTTTCCTTCGGGAAATTCAGGAAACCATCGCCATCCGTGTCCTTCAGGCCAATCGAGGCGAGTGCGGCCTTGGCGGCCTCGAGATTGAAGGGGTAATAGACCGTGGAGGCGCGGTCATAGAAGCTGGTGCCAGACGAAATGCCGCCCGGATAGATCGCCGTGAAAGGCCCCTTCACCAGCGAGTCGCCGACTGCCTTGCGGTCGATGGCCGACGTCACGGCCTGGCGGAACACCTCGTTTCGGTTCAGCTCGCGAATGGCCTGCCCGCGCTCATCCGGATTGCCCCAGCCATTGGCGGAAAAATTCATCTGCAGATTATAGCCGATGAGGCGCGGCCCGAAGGCAAGGCGCGCCGGCGCATTGGGGTCGGCGGCGCGTTTCAGCGAGGCGACAAAATTTTCCGGCTGTTCGAGGTTGGAGAAATCGCCCGATCCCGCCACGGCCTGCACATCGCGGTCGGCCCAGGTGGAAAGCTTATAGTGGACCTCGTTGAGATAAGGCAGTTGCTGGCCCTTCTCATCGACCTTCCAGTAATAGGGATTGCGTCGCAGCACGATGATGTCATCGGGACGATAAGCGACCGGCACCCATGCCCCCATGACCGGCATGTTCATATATTCCGGCGGGAAAGCGTTCTTGAACTGGTTATAGGTATTCTTGGAATATTTCGGATGCTGCGGTTTCAGGATATGCGACGGCCCGGGGCAGAAGCTCGGATAGGCCATGGTGTAGAGATATTGCTTGGGAAAGGCGCTCTTGAAGGTCCACTCCACGGTATAATCATCAACCTTCGTGAGCGTCGTTCCCTCACCGAAGGCCTCGGGCGATGCGCCGCCGCCAAGCGGTGAAACATTGGGATCGACGACCGCATCTTCCCAGTAGAACATCACGTCATCGGCGTTGAAGGGCTCGCCATCCGACCATTTGGCGCCCTTGACGAGATGCATCGTCAGCTTGTGGCCATCCTCGGACCATTCCCAGCTTTTGGCCAGATTGGGCAGCGGTTCGGTATCCTTGGCATCCACCTGGAAGAGTGGTGCCGTGCGCGTCAGGCATTCGGAAAGGGCGATATCGATGCCGCCCCAGCCTTGGCTCTGGCCGGCAATATAGTTCCAGCCCTCGGGCCTGCCGCCGACCACATGGCGCATCGTATCGCCGTAAACGCCCATACCATCGGGCATATTGCCGGTCTTGTAGACCAGCGGTTCTTCCGGCAGGCGCTCTTTCAAGGGCGGCAGCTTGCCGGTCTTTTCGAATTTCTCGCTGACCCAGTCAGGCTCGCTGTAATCAGGCAGCGCCTTGAATTCGAGGATCGAGTCGCGCGCCACGTAATTGATCTTGCCTTCGGCCGGAAATTGCGGCGGCTCCGGCGGCGTGGTGGTCTCGAAGGCATTCGCATTGAGTGCGATCATCGAAACACCGAGACCCAGTGCCGAGATGATACCGATCCTGCGTTGAAGTAACATCGTCATTCCTCCCAAATGGCAGCTCTTCGACCGCCCACCCTCTGTGATCGTTCTGGCCGTGGCGGCGAACTCCCTTTCGCCGCCCGGCCTGTTCCCATGCCTTTTCCTTCAAACAGCCTTTTTCAGCGCCGACTTTTCGGCCCGCAGTTCTTCGATGGAGCGCACATTGCGGCGGGCGGCACCGGCCCAGTCGCGGGTCTTGACGCTGGATTTCGCAAGCCGTTCCTTCGCCGCCGGTACTGCATGGGCATATTGCGGCAGCCAGCGCGCCTGCGCGACGACCATCTCATCCACCATCTGCCAGACCTCCTCCGGCGTGGCGACGGCGCCGACCAGCGGATCATGCAGCACGGCTAGCTTCAGCAGATCGATATCGCCGCTCACCGCCGCATGCACGGACATGCGCTGCACATTGATGGACGCCATGCAGGTGGCCGCACAGGCTTCCGGCAGGGTCACGCCCGAGACCATGTTGATGCCGAAACGGTCGACGAAACCGGGGGATTCGATGATGGCGTCGGCTGGCAGATTGGTGATGACGCCATTGTTCTTAACGTTGAAATGACCGCGATAGACACGCCCTGTCTCCAGCGCTTCCAGAATGTGGCTCGCATGTTCATTGGAGCGCTTGGCCGGATCGATCGGCTTTGCGGCCGAGGCGAGGAACTGCGGAAACTCGGTTTCGAACCAGTTGCGCGTTTCGGTGGAGTGGCGGAGATAACCGCCGGTTTCGCCGTGAATCCAGTCGGACATGTCGATCCAGCGGGCGATTTCTTCCGGCCGCTTGCGATACCACGGCAGATATTCGGAGAGATGGCCGTTGCTTTCCGTCGAATAGACACCGAACCGCTTCAGCACGTCGATGCGCAACTTCTCCTGCTGCGAGAAGACCGGATGCGCCTCGAAGGCGGCGACCAGCTCTTCTTTGCCAATCTTGCGACCGTTGAGCCTCAGATCGATGAACCATGTCTGGTGGTTGATGCCGGAGCAGATGTAATCCAGCTCAGACAGGCTTTTCGCACCGAGAATTTCGGCGATCTGTTCCGCGCCGTGCTGCACGCCGTGGCAGAGGCCGACCGTATCCACCTTGCCATATTCGATGGCCGCCCAAGTGTTCATGGCCATGGGGTTGGCATAGTTCAGGAATTTCGCGCCCGGCGCGGCGACTTCGCGAATATCCTTGCAGAAATCCAGAATGACGGGAATGTTGCGCTGGCCATAGAGGATGCCGCCAGCGCAGATCGTATCGCCCACGCATTGGTCGATGCCGTATTTCAGCGGAATACGGATATCGTCTGCATAAGCCTCAAGGCCGCCGACCCGCACGCAGCTGATGATGTATTTCGCGCCCTCGAGCGCCCGCCTGCGGTCGGTATCGGCCGTCACCTTGACGGGGAAACCATTGGCCTCGACGATCTTTTCGAGGATCGCCCTGATCATATCGAGATTGTGCTGGCTGATATCCGTCAGCGCGACTTCAATATCGCGAAACTCCGGCACGCCCAGGAGATCGGTGAACAGTTTTTTCGTGAAACCGACGCTGCCTGCGCCAATAATAGCGATTTTGAAACTCATAACGCCACCTCTGTTGCAAATCGAACGGGTGAAACGGGCCAAAGGATCGTAAATATGGCACCACAGAAAAATACCCGTAAGAATCCCGGAAAACCGGCCTTACTCCCAATTTTTCAGCAGCAATATCCCGCTGGCTGTCTCCTCGGATCGGGATTATGCGTATAATAAGGGACAGGACCAGAGAAGGATTATGCTTTCATGGGTAATTTTGTGCTGCGTGATTTGATCGATCAGGGACCCGGCATGCGGACCGTCTCGCTGCCGCGCGGACGCCAGACCCTGCACACCATGCCCACCAGCAGCGGCTATGAAATCCGCCGCGGCGGCAACTATGATTGGGACGGGCGGCGGCGCGGCCAGACGCCGTTCACCGTGCTGCAATATTGCATCGGCGGACAGGGCAATCTGCGCTACGAAAACCGGCATTATGTGGTGAAGCCGGGTGAAACCCTGCTGCTGCTCATCCCCCACAATCATCGCTATTGGCTCGAAGACGGCAAGGAATGGGAGTTCTTCTGGATTTCCATGAATGGCGAGGAGGCCTTGCGCATCCACCGCAACATCCTTTCCGTCACCGGTCCGATCCTGAAGCTCCAGCCGGAAACCGTGGATCATCTCGCTTATTGCTGCTCGCGCCTCGTCAACGGCGCGGAAACCCCGGGCGCGGCCTCGGCCGTCGCCTATGAGGCGGCGATGACGCTTTATGACGATGTCTTCGGCTCGCATCCCTCCTTCGGCGGTGAATATCGCACCCTGCAGCAGGTGCTGAGCTACATCGACAGCCATCTCGGCGAGCGGCTTTCCGTCAGCGACCTTGCGGCCGTGGCCGGCCTCAGCCGCGCGCATTTTTCCCGCATCTTCACGGCAAGCGAAGGCCTGCCGCCGGCGGAATTCGTGCTGCAGCGGCGATTGCGGCGGGCAGCCAAGCTGCTGACCACCGCAGCCAACATTCCCATCAAGGAAGTGTCGGTGCTGTGCGGTTTCGAGGACCCGAACTATTTCTCAAAGGTCTTCCGCAGGCTTTATGGCACCAATCCGAGCGAATTCCGCACCACCGGCATGTATGCGAGCGTTCGGCAGGGCGGATCCTGAAAAACAACTTGGTTTTGCCACGTTTCAGGAGATTAGGATGGATGACATTCCGCGCTTTTTTGGAGATCGACCGAGGTGAAAGACAGAATCCGGATGATGCTCATCTTTCCGATTCGGGCCCTCATCATTTTCGCCCTGATTCTCGATGGCATTTTCCGCCCGCTCTACCGGCCTGTCATCAGGGCCATCTCCGGCCTGACAGTCATCAAACGGCTGGAAAGCAGGATCGGGCAGTTGCCGCGTCTGGCCATTCTTCTCGCCCTTGCGGTGCCCTTCGCCATTGCCGAACCCATGAAGGTCATCGGACTAATTCTTATTGCCCATGGCACCGTCAAAACGGGGGTGGTTCTGACGATCTTCGCCCATCTCGCCACCTTCCTGATCGTTGAACGGATTTATCACGCCGGTCGGGAAAAGCTTCTCACCTATGTCTGGCTCGCCTGGATCATGCGATATGTGCGTTTCGCACGTTCAATTTACGATCGCTTCAAGCTTGCGGCATTGAACTGGGTCAGGCTGCGGGTGCTCGCACAGCAAAGGTGAAGAGGCATCCGTCACGATTTGCCACGCAACCTCTTCAGGAAAAACTCCGCAAGGACGGTTGACTGCAGCGACACGAGAATGATGGCGATACCCAGCACCACACGGACTTCGGGCACCTCATCGAACAGGAAATAGCCGACAGCCGTCACGAACAGGATCGACAGGTAGCCGACCGGCGCCAGGACACTGGCATCGGCAATGCGATAGGCCCGCAGGAAGCAATATTGACCGAGCTGCGCCAGCAACCCGATGGCCAGCAGCGGAGCCCAGTCGAACGTCGCAACCGGCTTCCAGGTCCAGATTGCGGGAAAGGCGGTGATGACGGCCAGTCCAACGGTATAGAACACCATCATGACAGTGGTATTCTCCTGCCGCAGCGCCCGTGTCTGGATTACCGCCAGCGCCCCGAACACCACCGAGACGAGGACCACGAGCACGCCGGCATTGAAAGCCGCGCCGCCCGGCCCGATAACGACGAGAACGCCGACAAATGCAAGGCAGGCCCCGGCCCAGCGATATCGGCTCACCCGCTCACCAAGAAAGGCAACGGCCATGGCCATCGTCACCAGGGGGCGCGAAAAACCGATGGCATTGACGGTTGCAAGCGGCAGCAGGGTGATGGCGATGAAGTTGCTGGTGAGAGCAATGGCGTTGCAGCAGATGCGGAAAAGGTTGCGCCAGGGATATTTGACGCGCACCATTTCCATCCTGTGCCGCCAGATAAGCGGCAGGATGAAGATCAGGCCGATCATCGCCCGGATGAAGACAAGCTGGAAGGCCGGATAGGTAACGCCCTGTGCCTTGACGAGTGCGGTCATCCCCCCTGACACGAGGGCCATATCCATAAGCAGCCAGCCTATGCCCGCGCGGGGATCGTTCTCGCGCGGGTTCTCCTGTTTTTCACTCTGGTCGTTGCCATTCACGCGGGTTGCACGAGGTTTGCCATGAGGCGGAACGCCCCCGGCACCAGCTTGTCCATCTGGTGGTGAAGGACGAGGCTGGTATGGGTGTGCCGGCCCTTGCCGATGACACCCGAGACGAGAGCGCCCTTGAGCGGCTGTTCATCGACATCATGCATGGCGAGCAATGGCTCGTAGATATCATCCCAGCGCGATGCGAAATAAAGCCCGCGTTCCTTGTCCCAACCGGCCCAGTCGGCGGCATCGATCACGTTGGGGCCGACAAGCAGTGGATGATCGGGCGCCAGAACCGTCACCTCCGCCCTCGGGTCGGTTACCCGCCAGCGCAGGGACGGTTTGCCGATTTCAAGCCGCCTGACCGGTGTCGTTTCCGGGTTCCACCCGTCGGTCGGCCGGTGGTAAAGCGTCACAAGATGACCGCCCTCTTCGACGAAACGGTGAAGTTTCTCCGTTGCCGCGGCCAGATCCCTGCGGATGCCGAAGGCGAAGATGCCGACAACGATTGTCGTGAAGGACGACAGGTCGCGGCCAAGCGCCTCGGCATCCAGTTCGGTGACATCGAGACCCATGCGTGAAAGCCATGAGCCGACCCGGTCGGCACCGCCACCGACATAACCGACACGCGCATTTTGCGGCAGCTTGAGATCCAGCGACAGGATCTTCAGGGCGGAAGGCGCCAGAAACCGTGCCCGGCCAATATGCGGATAGGCGATGGGCGTGATCTGGAAAGCCGGTTGCGAACCGGAAAATGGTTCGATCTGTGCAAGCCCCGCCGCGCCCGCGCCCGTGCGTTCCGCAATCCAGCCGCTTTCAGATCTGCGTACGTTCCAGCCGCCAGCGCCCTGGAAAGTGATAGGGCTATCTGCACCTTTTACATGGGCCTGCAACATCAGGCTATTTTGGTCCTGTCCGAGCGGAACGAGAAATGCATCCGGCGAAAGCGTGAGAGATTGGGCGGGAGTGACGAAAAACGGCTCCTCGAGATCGAAGGGCGCCGAAACCTCTCTGCCATCCACCCTGGCGGTCACGCGCACAGATGCATGGCCATTGCCGCCGGCCGCCTTCCAGTCTGGCTGGTAAAGGCCGGAAACAGCCGCATCGGGAGCGGCAGCGAGCGAGAATACCGTCGTCTGGCCAAGCGATTGAACCGATGAGGAAACGCCTGCGGGAAGAATGGGCTTGACCTCAACGCCGAATTTGGCCGCCCGGTCTGTCAGCTCCACATGAAGCGACGATGCGCCGCCCGCCACGATTTCGGTGGGTTCCGCATAGGCGCGCTCGAAAAGATCGAGCGCCGTCAGGATGGCAGCATCGACCTGCGCACGTTTGCGCGCGATCCGGTGGCCATGCAATTCCTGAAACTCCCGGGCTGCGGCCTCGTCTACCTTTTGCAAAAGGGTAGCGGCCCTCAGAAGGGACGCCGTGATCCGTTGCGTTTCGGGAAAAGCTGCGATTGCGTCAGTGATCGCCTGTTCGGCCTCGATCAGCGCCTTTGTCAGTTCGTCCTCGAGACCCGGAAAAGCCGCAAGATCGGTAAGCGAAGACGGCAGCCTGTCGAGGATCGAGCTTTCCGCGCCACCCGCAACGCTGGACAGTTCGAGATGCAGCGGCCAGACTTCCTGCGCCCGCTTCGGCCAGTGCCCCATTCCCTGTGATGCGTGATAATAACGCGACCATTCGCCGATACGGTCATATTGCGCACCGGTGGCCGCTTCGTTGCCCGCCGCGTTGATCGTCAGCGTCGTCTCGGGTGGAGGCACCTCGTCATCATAGGTGTCGCCGCCGCCGGACCATGCGGGAAGGTAGAATTTGGCCACCTTCCACGGTTTCAGCCCCTCGGAGAAATGTTCGGGATAAGCGGCTTGATCGGCAGCCATCGCGATTGCGCTTCTTGCCGCGCGCGTCATGGCACGGTGATGCCCGTGCTGTCCCGGCACATCGAGAAATGTCGGGATGACGATATCCGGCCGCTCCTTGCGATAGGCGCGCACCAGCCGCTCCACGATGCGCTGCTGCCCCCAGCGGCCGAAAGTCTGGTCGCCATCCTTGGAAAAACCGAAGTCGTGGATGATATCCGCCGGGCCATGGCCGAGCCAGCTTACATCCGCATCGATGACGCGGGCGGCCTCCTCCAGCTCGCGCGAACGGATGACGCCGAGGGCGCCCAGCCGTTCCGGCCCCAATGCGTTCTGCCCGCCTTCTCCGCGCGTCGAGCAGGCGATGATGATCCGCATGCCCAGTTCCATGCGGAAATAGGCAAGAAGTCCGTTCTGCTCGTCGTCCGGATGCGCGCCGGTATGCATGAGGGTGACCGTGGATTTCAGCGCGCTCAGCTTGCGGTGCAGGCGAACGAGCCATGGGTCGGCCATCTGCCGTTCGATACGTTCCCGGGGGTTAAGCATGCGCGGTCTCCTCCAATATTCAGCCCGGCGCCTGCGCTGCGGCACCCGGGGACGTCTCCAGTTTCGGTGTAACGATGTCGAACAGCGGCAAGGCTGCAGCGCCGAGCGCCGCCGTCAATTGTCCGGACTTGCCGTGCATGACGCGCGGCAACTCCCTTTGCCGCCGGCTTGCGACCGAGGTGGGCAGATTCCCCATCCGCGCAATGATCTCGCTGATGATGACCTCGGGCAGCGCACCGCCGAGAATGACCGTCTGCGGATCGAGAATATTCTCGAGCATCGCAACCATCGGCGCGAGATGTATGGCGGCCTCGTCGATCCACTCCAGCACCACGGGATTACCCGCATTGAACAGGGCTTCGAGATCGTCGAGTTCCGTATCCGCGACACCGTCGCAGACGAGTTTTTCCTTGAGCACGTAAACGGAAGCATAGGCCTCCAGGCAACCTCTTTGCCCGCAGGAGGGACAGGGCCTTCCCTTAGGCGAGACGGTGACGTGACCGATTTCGCCGGCATTGCCGAATGCGCCGCGATAGGGCGAGCCCTCCTGCATGATGCCGAGGCCGATACCGACGCCGAAATAGATCATGCAGAAATTCGGGATCGCCAGCCCCGCGCCGAACAGGCGTTCGCCGACGGCAGCGGCCGTCGCGTCGTTTTCCACGACCACCGGCTGGCCGCAGGCATCGCTCAGCATCTGCCGGGCGTCAATGCCGCCCCAGCCTGAAAGGGTCGTCGGGCCAACGGACGTCATGCCATCGATCTCGAACGGGCCGGGCATGACCACGCCGGTGCCGAGCAGCCTGCAACCGAGATTTTTCGCAACCGCGGCATGTTCGGCCGCGAAGGTCTTGAATATGGCTTCCGGCGTGGTGTCCCTGAGGGGCGTGATACGCTGGGTGCGCAACATGCCGGCAAGGTCGAGGCCGACGGTGACCATATGGTCGGCAGCGATTTCCACGCCAATCGTTGCACCCCCGTCCGGATTGACGGCGAACTGGATCGGCGGCTGCCCCCTGCCGCTGCGGCGGCGGCCAAGCTCCTTCAGCAACGCCTCGCCCACAAGCTCATCGACGATATTGGCCACCGCCTGCGGCGTCAGATGCGTGATCTTGGCGATCTGGGCACGGCCGAGCGACCCGTGCCGCCGGACGATGTCGAGGACGACTCGCCGATTATGCTCGCGGCTCCGCTCAGGATTTTTTCCGATTGCTACGGGATAATCGTCCACCGTGTGCACCGTCATCTCTTCAACTTCCCGTCCGTTAGAAAATTCATAGCGTCGAAATGACAATAAGCGCAATATAATAATTCAAGTAAATTATCTTATTGACAAATGCCCGCCTTCAGAGAACCGTAGAGAGCGACCGGGGGTCAGGTTTGCATGTGACGGAATTGATGAAATCCCGCTTCCGGCAAATCGATGAGCGCGCGCGAAAGCGCGGATAAAGGGAACGATCGCTCCGCATCCGGAAGACCGGACGGAGGAAATGGAGGCTTACATGCGCAGGGCAACTTTGTTCGCCGGCTTGGTTGCCGGTTTCAGTACATTTGCATTCAACGCCGCGCAGGCGGTTGAAATTGAATATTGGCAATATGTCTTCGACACACGCGTCAAGGCCATGGATGAGCTGATCGCGGAGTTTCAGAAGGCCAATCCCGACATCACCGTCAAGCAGGTGACCTTCCCTTACGCCGACTATCAGACGCGCGTCATTGCCGCCAACATGTCCGGCAAGGGCCCTGATGTCATGCAGCTGTTTTACGGCTGGCTGGACAAATTTGCAGCCGGCGGCATCCTGCAACCCCTGCCGACCGATGCTTTCCCGCATGACAAGATCGAGAGCGATTTCTTCCCGATCGTCAGCGCCATGAAACGTGGCGACGATTATTACGGCCTGCCGACGGCGGTGCGTTCGCTCGCCCTTTTCTACAACAAGAAGCTCTTCACGGAGGCCGGCCTTGACGCCGCCAATCCGCCGAAGACGCTGGACGAATTTGTTGCTGCGGCCGAAAAGATCGCCAAGCACGATGCTGCCGGAAACCTCACGGTTGCCGGCTCCACGCTTGATATGGGCGGCCAGGACCACCAATGGTGGCGCGAGGTTCTCATCCGCCAGTATGGCGGCGAGCCCTATACCGACAATGACCAGAAAGTCGCCTATGACAGCGAAGCGGGCGTTCAGGCTCTGAAATTCTATACGAGCCTGCAGCTTGAAAAGAAGATCGGCCAGGTGGGCTTCATGGATGAAGGCCAGGCCGCCTTCCGCGCCGGCAAGGCGGGCATGACCATTGACGGCACGTTCCGTCTGGGATCCTTCAGGACGATCAAGGATTTCGAGTGGGGCGTGACCGAGCTTCCCACCAATGACAAGAATATCCGCTCCAACTATGCCAGCTATTTCGCAAACGGCATCAGCGCCAAGACGAGCGGCGAAGAACTGGAAGCCTCCAAGAAATTCCTCGCTTACATCTCTTCACCGGAAGCCATGGCGATCTGGCTGAAGACCGTCGGCGAGTTGCCGGCGCGGCGGGCGGCGGCACTGACCGAAGAGAACCTGAAGGATCCGGTCTACGCGCCGTTCCTGAAGGGCCTCGAATATGCCCATACGACCCTGTTCAAGGACGAAGCCGCCCAGCGGCAGAATGCCATCGACATGACGAACCGGATCCTGCTCGAGGGCCAGTCCGTCGAGGATTCCGTCAAGCAGGCTGCCGGCGCCGAGCAGGAAATCATCGACGCGGCGAAACCTTAAAACCGCAGGTCCAGACATGACAGCGATCGATCAACAGGGGGCGGCATCCGGCCGCCCCGGCGGCTCCATTGGAGATCGCCTTTCCATGCGCACAAAACGGCTTTTGTGGATCTGGAGCTTTCTGGCGATCCCGATCCTGTTTTACAGCGTCATCCGCTTTTACCCGACGCTTCAGGCCTTCTGGCTGTCCTTCACCAACTGGGACCTGCTGCGACCGGCAAAATTCATCGGCATCGCCAACTACGCCAAGCTGTTCAAGGACCCGCAGTTCTGGAAGGTCTTCAGGAACACCTTCACCTATCTGGTCATCGGTACGCCGATCAGCCTCGTTCTGGCTTTCGTCATCGCCTTTTATCTTGACCGGGTACGCATCCTGCACGGCTTCATCCGCGCGCTCTATTTCCTGCCCTATCTGACCACGGCAGCGGCCATGGCCTGGGTATGGCGCTGGTTTTATCAGCCGCCGCCGATCGGCATCATCAACGATGTCTTCGGCCTCCTCGGCATTCCGCAGCAGCCTTTCATACGCTCCACCGATCAGGCGCTCTATTCGATCATGGTGACGGCCATCTGGGCAGGTCTCGGTTTCCAGATCATCATCTTCATGGCCGGCCTGCGCGCCATTCCGACGACCTTCTACGAGGCCGCCCGCATCGACGGGCTCGGTGAATGGGCAATCCTCAGAAAGATTACACTTCCGCTTCTGAAACCCACCACCGTTTTCCTCGTCGTGTTTTCCTCGATCGGCTTCCTGCGCATTTTTGACCAGGTCTACAACATGACCACCAATGATCCGGGCGGACCGCTCGGCTCAACGAAACCACTGGTGCTGATGATCTACCAGACCGCGTTCAACTCCTATGCCATGGGTTATGCGGCAGCGCAGACGGTCGTCCTTTTCACCATTCTTCTCGTCGTATCGCTGATCCAGCTCTGGGTCCTGAGGGAAAAGAAATGAGCGAAGCGCCGCCACTCTCCCACGCCCGCATCCGCCCCGGCCGCATCATCGCCTGGACCATATTGTTTATCGGCGGCCTCATCATGGTCTCGCCGCTGCTCTTCATGTTCTCGACATCGTTCAAGACGGCGGACCAGGTCTATGATCTCAGGCTCATTCCCGCCGCACCCACGATCGCGAACTACATCACTGTCATGGCCGACGGCCGTTTCCTGCGCTGGTTCTTCAACTCGATGCTGGTTGCGGTCATCGTCACCGTTTCCAACTGCTTCTTCGACAGTCTGGTCGGTTATACCCTGGCGAAATTCAAGTTCCGTGGCCGATACTTCATCTTCCTTGCGATCCTGTCCACGCTGATGATACCGACCGAAATGCTGGTCATTCCCTGGTATCTGATGTCCAGCCAGCTGGGCTGGCTCGACAGCTACTGGGGCATCATGTTCCCGGGTATGATGACGGCCTTCGGCACCTTCCTGATGAAGCAGTTCTTCGAAACGGTTCCGAACGACTTCATCGAGGCTGCACGCGTCGACGGGCTCAACGAATTCCAGATCTGGTGGAAAGTCGCCCTGCCACTGGTGACGCCGGCGCTCTCCGCACTCGCGATATTCACCTTCCTCGGCAACTGGACGGCATTTTTCTGGCCGCTGATCGTCACGACAAGCAAGGAGCTTTACACGCTGCCGGTCGGCCTCTCGAGCTTTGCCGTGGAACAGCAGATCCAGTGGGAAATGATCATGACGGGCGCAGCCATTGCGACCATCCCTACCCTCATCGTCTTCATCGTCCTGCAACGCTACATCGTTCGCGGTGTGATGCTGGCGGGTCTGAAAGGATAATATCATGGCCGATATGAACCCGCGCCAGTCGGATACCAGCAAGTTTCCCGATCCGGTTTACAAGGAAACCGTGCTGCGCCCGCTTTTCGACGGCGCCAAGAACCACCATGTGGATGGTTTCCGCCGCATCGACCGCGCCCATCTGGTCATGCTTCGGGAAACCGGCATTCTCGATGCGGATACCGCGGCGAAGATCGCCGGCGCGCTCGAAGACATCGACAGAACCATCGAACCATCGGAGCTGGTCTATACCGGCGAGGTCGAGGATTTCTTCTTCCTGATCGAAAAGGAACTGAAAGCCCGTATCGGCGTCGATGTCGCCGGCCGCCTGCACACGGCCCGTTCGCGCAACGATATCGACCACACGCTGTTCAAGATCGGCCTCAAGGACAAGATCGATACGCTCACCGCCAAGGCGCGTGTTCTGCTGAAAGCCCTGATCGATGCCGCCGAGCGTAATCAATCCACGCTGATCGTAGCCTACACGCATGGGCAGCCAGCACAGCCCACCACCTTCGGCCATTACCTCTCTGCCGCCATCGAGGTGTTGATCCGGGATATTGACCGCTTCGCGGAGGCCCGCCGCATCGTCGATCTGTCGCCGATGGGCGCTGCCGCCATCACCACCTCGGGCTTTCCCATCGACCGGGCACGTGTTGCCGACTTGCTGGGTTTTGCCGCACCCTTACGCAATTCCTATTCCTGCATCGCCGCCGTCGATTATACGACGGCAACCTATGGCGCGATCGAGCTGATGTTCCTGCATCTCGGCCGGCTCATTCAGGACTTCCAGTTCTGGACGAGCTTCGAAGTCGGGCAGATCTACGTGCCGAATTCGCTGGTGCAGATTTCCTCCATCATGCCGCAGAAGCGCAACCCGGTGCCGATCGAACATCTGCGCCACCTCGCCAGCCAGACATTCGGCCGGGCGCGGACCGTACTTGACGTGATGCACAACACGCCCTTCACCGACATGAATGACAGCGAGGGTGAAACCCAGGGCATGGGTTACGAGGCTTTCACATCCGCCGGCCGCGTTCTCGATCTCCTCGCCAGCCTCGTTGGCCAGATCAGCATCGATCCTGAGCGGGTTGACCAGAATATTCGCCGTTCCTGCATCACCATCACGGAACTGGCGGATTCGCTCGTCCGCATCGAGGACCTGTCTTTCCGTCAGGCCCATGAAATTGCCGCAACCGTCGCCAGAAGCGTCGTCGCGCTGAAGGGCGATCTGCCGAATGACGGTTACCAGCCGTTCCTCAAGGCCTTCCATGAGCTGACAGGGCGCGACACCGGCATTGACGAGGAAAAATTCAGGCAGATCGTCTCGCCGGAACATTTCGTCGCGGTTCGCAGCCGCTTTGGCGGCCCTGCCCCCGAGCCGATGCGGGAGGCCATTGCAGCCTATCGAGGCAAGCTGGGTGAGTTGGCAGCGGAAGCGCAGCGATCCGCCGAGCACGAAGCGGCGAAGGCCACCGAACTGACAGAGAAATTTACCGCCCTGACGGGAGCGCGATAATGGCGACAATCGAACTCAATCAACTCGTGAAGCGCTACGGCAAGGTCGAGGCGGTCAAAGGCATAGATCTTGCCATTAAAGACGGCGAGTTCGTCGTTTTCGTCGGCCCTTCCGGCTGCGGCAAATCCACCACGCTGCGCATGATCGCCGGGCTGGAAGAGATTTCCGATGGCACACTGAAGATCGCCGGTAACGTCGTCAATGAGAAAGAACCGAAACAGCGCAACATCGCCATGGTCTTCCAGAACTATGCGATTTACCCGCATATGACGGTTCGCCAGAACATCGGCTTCGGGCTTTATACATCGAAGCTCGATCGCGCGGAAAAGAACCGGCGCATCGAAGAGGCCGGCCGGGTGCTGGGACTGGAAGCCCTGCTCGATCGCCGTCCCGCGGCCCTGTCGGGCGGCCAGCGGCAGCGCGTCGCCATCGGCCGCGCCATGGTGCGCGATCCCGCCGCCTTCCTTTTCGATGAGCCGCTCTCCAACCTCGATGCGCAGTTGAGATCGCAGATGCGCATTGAAATCAAGCGCTTGCACCAACGTCTTAAGACGACCACCGTCTACGTCACCCATGATCAGGTGGAGGCCATGACCATGGCGGACCGGATCGTGGTGATGAAGGATGGTCATATCCTCCAGGTCGGCACGCCGACGGAACTTTACGAGACACCGGTGGATATTTTCACCGCGCGATTCATCGGCAGCCCCTCGATGAACCTGCTGCGCGGCACCAAAAAAACCAGCAGCGTTACGCCCTCCGCCACGGGTGAGCTTTTGATCGGCGTCCGGCCACATGATCTGCTGGTCGGGGAAAACGGTGCTGCACAGGGAACGTTTACGCTTGAGGGAACGGTAACGGCAGTCGAGCCGCTCGGGCCGGAGACGCTTGTTCATCTGGATACCGACACCACCTCGGTGATTGCGACGGCCAGAGGCAAATCCATTCCCGCTGTCGGCAGCCGATTGCAATGCCAGGCGGAAGCAGGCGCGCTTTATCTTTTCGATGCGAAAACGGAAAAGCTTCTGGGTCGCGCATGATGACAACAGAAAAAACAGCCGTCATCAGCATCGGCCGGATCTATTGCGACCTTATTTTCACCGGGCTTGACGAATTGCCCGTTCTCGGCCGGGAACTCTTTGCCCGCGACATGGAAATTGCCGCCGGCGGCGGGGCCTTCATTGCCGCCGCACATTTCGCCCATATAGGCCGCCCCGCGGCGCTGCTTGCAAGGCTCGGCACCGATACGTTTTCGCGCGATATCGGTGAGAAAATGGCGCAGAGCGGCATCGACCTGCAGTTTCTGGAACATGCGGCAGATGCCGGACCGCAAGTCACGGTGGCGACAGTGGTTGGTCAGGACCGGGCATTTTTGACGCGCCGCGCCGGTGCCGCCCGGCCGTCAACGCTGGATGCTGCCTTTGCATGGAACAAGGCGAGGCATCTGCACATCGCCGAATTCGCGACTCTGCACGAGATTCCCGATCTGGTCTCACACGCCAAGGCGAGCGGGTTGTCAGTATCGCTCGATCCAAGCTGGGATGCTTCGTTGATCTACGACAAGGGCCTGCTCAGGGCCTGTGCCGGCATCGACGTGTTTTTGCCCAATCTCGAAGAGGCCGAAGCGATCACTGGTCATTCTGACCCGGAAACCGCGATCCGCGCCCTCGCAGAGGCGTTTCCCGTCGTGGCCTTGAAAGGCGGCGCGCAGGGCGCGTGGGTTTCCTCTCGGATGGGGCTGCAGCATGTGGCGGCCCAGAAAGTCCCGGTTATCGATACGACCGGCGCCGGCGATGCCTTTAATGCCGGTTTTCTGGATGCATGGCTTCAGGGGCAGGACGAACAGCGATGCCTCAAAGCCGGAGTGGCTGCGGGCAGCCTTGCCGTGCAGGCGGCAGGCGGTGCACCGAGGGTGACCGCCGCCGCTTGAGGCATCCCGCTTGTTTTACTCGCCACGCGGAAAACGCTGGTTTTCCTCCAGCACGTTGAGGTCCATGTGGTTGCGCATGTAGCGTTCCGAGGCTTTCTGCAGGGGCTGGTAATCCCACGGATAATAGGCGCCGTTGCGCAGCGCCTTGTAGACCACCCAGCGCCGCGCCTGGCTTTCGCGAACGGCGGCGTCGAACATCGGCAATTGCCAACGCCGGCCAATCTCGGCGGAAAGCGATGAGAGCACATCGCTGAAAGCGGGATCGCCGGCAAGGTTGGTGCGCTCCTCCGGATCGGCCTCGAGATCATAGAGCACCGGCGGATCAGCCTCGCAGACCGACAGCTTGTAGCGGCCGTCCCTGATGGCGACGAGCGGCGCGATGGAGCCTTCGGCGGCATATTCCATCGGCACCGGGCCACGCCCGCCGGTCCCGTGAGCCAGCGCTGCCAGATCTTCGCCATCCGTCCAGCGTTTGAGTGACGTAATATCAAGCCCGGCAAGTCCACACAGCGTCGGCGTGACATCAAGTGTCGAGACAGGGGCATCGATCAAAGCCGGCTGCCAACCGGGTGCGGCCACCATCAGCGGCACGCGGGCGGAACCCTCAAAGAAACACATCTTGAACCACAGGCCACGCTCACCCAGCATATCGCCATGGTCGGACAGGAAGAGGATGATCGTGTCCTCCTCCATCCGCGTCGCCTTCAGAACGTCAAGAATTTCGCCGACCTTTTCGTCGATATAGGAGATATTGGCGAAGTAACCGCGCCGTGCCCGGCGTATCTGCTCGCCTGTGATCTCGAATGCCCCGTGATCGCAGGCTTCCAGCAGCCGCTTCGAATGTGGGTCCTGCTCCTCGAAGGCAATCGCCTGCGACTGCGGATCGAGCGCCGGGCAGTCTTCATAGAGGTCCCAGAATTTGCGCCGCGCCACATAGGGATCGTGCGGGTGGGTGAAGCTGACCGTCAGGCACCACGGCCGGTCGTCAAGGCGGCGCGACAGGTCGTAAAGCTTGCGGGTGGCGTTATAGGCCACCTCGTCGTCATACTCCATCTGGTTGGTGATTTCGGCGACACCTGCGCCAGTCACCGAGCCGAGATTGTGATACCACCAGTCGATCCGCTCACCCGGCTTGGTATAGTCGGGTGTCCAGCCGAAATCGGCGGGATAGATATCCGTCGTCAGGCGCTCCTCGAAGCCATGCAGCTGGTCCGGGCCGACGAAATGCATCTTTCCCGAGAGGCCGGTGTAATAACCCGCGGCCCGCAGGTGGTGCGCATAGGTCGGGATATCGGAAGCAAATTCGGCGGCATTGTCGTAAACCCGCGTGCGGCTCGGCAATTGCCCGGACATGAAGGAGGCGCGGGCCGGCGCGCAAAGCGGGCTTGCCGTATAGGTGTTGGCGAAGCGGACAGACCGCTCCGCCAAGGCTTTCAGATGTGGCGCATGGAGAAAATCGGCCGGGCCATCGGGAAAAAACGTCCCGTTAAACTGGTCGGCCATCAGGATCAGAATATTGGGACGCGGCATTTCCACTTTCCGATTTTAGAGGCCAAGCTTGCCTTTGACGGCGTCCGCACCCGGCTTGCCATCCAGCGTGGTAACGCCCTGCAGCCAGCCATCCAGCGCCTGCGGATTGGCTTTCACCCATGCCGCTGCCGCCGCCTTCGAATCCTCACCACCGAGAATGGAGCCCATCAGGGTATTTTCCATGCCGATATCGAATTTGAGGTTCTTGAGCAGCATCGCCGCATTCGGGCATTGCTGCGGCCAGCCGGTGCGGGCGAGCGTATAAACTTCCGCGCCGCCGAAATTCGGGCCGAAATAGGCGTCGCCGCCGGAGAGATAGGTGATATCGATCTTCTCGTTCATCGGATGCGGCGCCCAGGCGAGGAAGACCACGGCCTTCTTGTCCCTGCCCGCCCGTTCCACCTGCGCCAGCATGGCCTGCTCGCCGGATTCGACGAGCTGCCAGCCCTTCAGGCCGAAATCATTGGCGTCGATGATCTTCTGGATATTCTGGTTGGCCGGTGCGCCGGGCTCGATGCCATAAATCTTGCTTTCGAATTCATCGGCATGTTTGGCCAGATCGGCAAAATCCTTGACGCCCTTTTCCGCCATATAGGCCGGCACTGCCAATGTGAACTTTGCACCCTCGAGGTTCTTCGTCATCACCTCGGCCGCCTTGGCGGCATTCAGATCGTCCACGAAGGATTTCTGCGCCGGCATCCAGTTGCCGAGGAAAACGTCGATCTCGCCGTTTTTCATCGCCTGATAACCGATCGGCACCGACAGTGTCTTGACGTCGGCTTCATAACCCAAGGCATCGAGCAGCACGGAGGCAACGCCATTGGTGGCGGTGATGTCGGTCCAGCCTGGATCGCTGAGGCGGATCGTCTTGCAGGCCGCGTCATCGGCTGCCTGAAGCGGGGTGGAGAAGGCCGCCACGGACAGAAAAAGACCGGCGGCGATGCGATGCAGATGAGAAATGGTTTTCATTGCGGCTCCCCTTTTATCAATCCAGTTTATTGAACACCACGTTGCTTTTGCCTGTGAAGCGGGTATTTTTCGATAGTTGATATAAGGAATTTTAATGTCAGACCGGCCGCTCGATCTGGGATGGATGCGCATTTTCACCGAGGTTGCCCGCCGCGGCAGCCTGACGGCGGCGGCTGCATCCCTGCGGCTGACGCAGCCGGCCGTCAGCTATCAGATTCGCCGGCTGGAGGAGGAACTGGGTGTGGCGCTCGTGCAGCGCAGACATCGCGGCATCGAACTGACGACGGAGGGTCAGAGGCTGTTCGAGATCGTCTCGCGCAATGTCGACGCCATCGACCTTCTCGCGCAGCAGCTTCGCCGGACGGAGGAGCGGCAGACCATCCGTCTGCACACGGACTATGCCTTCTCGTCCCTGTGGCTCATCCCGCGCATGCACGGATTTCGTGCCCTCAACCCCGACATCAACATCCAGATCGTCGCCACGCAGGATCCGCTCGGCCAGGGCAAACACGATAGCGACGTGATGATCATTTTCGGAACGCGGCAGGAAGCGGGCGACGGGGCGGTATTGCTGCTTTCGGAAAAGGTCACGCCGGTCTGCTCGCCCGCCCTGCTGGCCGGGACACCGGCACCCGCAACCGTTGCGGATTTTTCGCGGCGGAAGCTCATCCACCTCGAAAACACCTCGCAGGCGCACTGGTTCGACTGGCCTTCCTATTTCAAGCATTTTGGCGTGCATCGCGGTGCGGAGCATGATGGCGGCGATATCAGCTTCAACAACTACACCATGGTGGTGCAGGCAACCATCGGCGAACAGGGTTTCGCGCTCGGCTGGGCCGGGCTGGTCGATCCGCTGCTCGAAGCCGGCGTGCTGGTGACGGCAGGCCCGAGCCTTGATGCACCGGGGCGCGGCTACTGGCTGATGCGGCCGAAAAGCAGCGATAGCGCGGTGAGAAAACTCACCGGCTGGCTGATCGACGAGCGGCGATGACGCCGCCCGCCAGCGCTATTGGTTCAGATCGGATAATGCAGCGGCCCGTCCTGCAACGTGACCCAGCGCAGCTCGGTGAATTCCGCAATGCCCGCCGTGCCGCCAAAACGGCCGTATCCGGAGGCCTTGACGCCGCCGAAAGGCATCTGCGCCTCATCGTGAACAGTCGGGCCGTTGATGTGGCATATGCCGCTTTCGATGCGGGCGGCAATGGCAAGCGCCCTTGCCTGATCCCTGCCGAAAATCGCCGCGGAAAGACCAAACTCGGTTTCGTTGGCGATGCTCACCGCCTCGTCGATGCTGCCGGCCCGGATGATGGAGACGACGGGACCGAAGCTTTCCTCGGCATAAAGCCGCATGGCGGGCGTGACGCCATCGACGGCGATCGCATCTACCATCGTGCCATTGCCGCCGCCGCCCGCGACCAGCCGCGCGCCCTTGGAGACGGCATCATCCACCAGCGCCCGGATGCGCGATGTCGCTTCGGCGCTGACCAGCGAGCCGAGCGGTGTTTTGCCCTCACGCGGATCGCCGGCCGTGAGGCTCGAAGCCTTTTTGGCAAAGGCCTCGACAAATGTATCGGCAACGCTGTCGAGCACGATGATGCGCTCCGTCGACATGCAGATCTGGCCCTGGTTCATATAAGCGCCGAAGGCAGCAGCCGCGACAGCCGCATCGATATCGGCGTCATCAAGCACGATGAACGGCGCTTTGCCGCCAAGCTCCAGCAAAGCGGGTTTCAGGTAACGGCCGGCCGTTTCGGCAATCACGCGGCCGACGCGGGTCGAGCCGGTGAAATTCACGCGTCTGACGGCGGGGTGCGCGATCAGCGTGTCGACGATCTTTGCCGCATCTTCCGGCGCATTGGAGACGGCGTTGAGCACGCCCTTGGGCAGACCGGCCGAAGCGACTGCTTCGATGATCAGCGCATGGGTGCGCGGGCAAAGTTCCGAGGTCTTCATCACGACCGTATTTCCGCAGGCGAGCGGCGTGGCGATGGAGCGCACGCCGAGAATGACCGGCGCATTCCAGGGCGCGATGGACAGCACGACACCCGCGGGCTGGCGCAGCGCCATTGCCATGGTTCCGGGACGGTTGGAGGGGATGATCTCGCCCTTGATCTGGGTTGTCAGGCTTGCCGCCTCCACCAGCATGTCGCTTGCCAGTTTGACGTTAAAACCGGCCCAGGCATCGGTTGCGCCGATTTCTTCCTTCATCGCCTGGGTAATATCAGGCCCGGCGGCGAGAAGCGCCTGCGCGGCAGCCAGAAGCAGGCGGCGGCGTTCACCGGGCGGTGTTGCCGACCAGACCGGGAAAGCGGCCGCCGCGGCATCGGCCGCACGGGTGGCGTCCTCCACCGTCGCCGCCGCAGCACTCGTCGCCACGTCGCCGGTGATGGGGTTGCTGCGTTCGAAACGCTTGCCGCTCGCGGCCGGGCAATGGTCGCCGCCGATGAAAAGATTGACAGTCTGCATGGTCTTTCTCCTGAGTTCAGACAATGGCGGCGGTGGTGCCGCCGAGAAACGCCCGTTGCACGGCGGGATCGGCGGACAGGGCCTCAGCCGTGCCTGCCCCGACGATCCGTCCTGCTTCCAGCAAATAACCGCGATCGGCAAGCGCGAGGCTTTCGCGCACATTCTGCTCCACAAGCAGAATGGAAAGGCCGCTCTTCTTGATCTCCGCCAGGGCAGCAAAAAGTTCCTGCGTGACGATGGGCGCAAGGCCAAGGCTCGGCTCATCCAGCAGCAGATAATCCGGCGCCGACATCAAAGCCCGCCCGATGGCGACCATCTGCTGCTCGCCGCCGGACATGGTGCCGGCAAGCTGCTGCCGCCGCTCCGCAAGGCGCGGAAACAGCGAGAAAATATGCTCTCGTGTCGCCTTTTCCGCTGAGCGGGCATGGCGGGGATTGGCCCCGAGACGGAGATTGTCCTCCACCGTCAGCGCCGCGAAAATTCCGCGCCCCTCCGGCACCAGCGCCACGCCGCGTTCCACGATCTGATGGGCGGGAACAGCGGCAAGCGACGCGCCGTTGACGCGCACGTCTCCGGAGGCGGGAGCCACCATGCCGCCGACCGCTTTCAGCAGTGATGACTTGCCAGCGCCATTGGCGCCGAGCAGCACCACCGTTTCACCCTTGGCGACATTGAGCGATATGCCGTCAACCGCGAGATGTTTGCCGTAACGGATTGTCAGTGCGTCTATTTCAAGCATGTGCCGCTCCCAGATAGGCGGAAATGACCTGCGGATCATCAAGCACCGTTGCCGTCGGTCCGTCGGCGATCTTGCGACCGGCCGCCATGACCACGGAACGCGGGCAGAGTGCGCGGACGGCGGCCATGATGTGTTCCACCAGCAGGATCGTCGTACCCTCCGATGCCAGCCGCCGGATCAGCGCGATCCCCTCCTGCAGCTCGGTGGGGTTGAGGCCTGCAAGCCATTCGTCGAGAAGCAGAAGCTTCGGTTCGCCCGCCAGCGCACGCGCCAGTTCAAGGCGCTTCTGATCGATATAGGTGAGATCGCCGGCCGGCAGGGTCTCCCGCCCGGCAAGACCTATCCGTTCCAGGCAGGCGCGCGCGACCTTCTCCGCCTCGGAACGCGGCAGCCGTCGCGGCCCGAACATGGCCGATACGGCCACGTTTTCAAGCAGGGAAAGCGACGGCAAAAGCCGCACGAGCTGGAAGGTGCGCGCCACGCCGGCGCGCGCAATCACATCCGGCCGCCGGCCCGCAATCTCCTGCCCTTTCAGCCGGATCGACCCTTCGGTCGGCTTCAGCGCCCCGGAGATCAGGTTCATCAGCGTCGTCTTGCCGGAACCGTTCGGCCCGAGCAGCCCGACGACCTCGCCGGCCTCGATTGTGAGGCCAAGGCCATCCACTGCCTTCAGCCCGCCGAAGGTCTTGCGGATATCGGTGATTTCGAGAACGGCGCTCATGCGGCTTTCTCCTTTTTGCGTAGCTTCTCCAGCGCCGCCAGCACGCCATCCGGCAGAACAAAGACGATGAGGATGAAGAGAGCGCCGAGAATGATGGAAAAATGGTTGGGGAAGTTGGCGCCCAGCCACTCGAACAGCAGGAACAGCGGCGCCGCACCGAGAATGGGTCCCCAGCGGCGTGTGGCTCCGCCAAGCAGGGCCATGATGACGGTGAGGAACGATACCTGCGGATTAAAGACGATGGCCGGCTCGATATAGACCCAGCGCGGGGCCTGAATAGCGCCGACAAGCGTGATGATCGTGGCAGACAGCACGAAGAGCGTCAGCTTGGTGCGGGCGAGATTGATGCCTGCATGGGCGGCCACGACCTCGTCGTCACCGATGGCCTTCAATGCCAGTCCGAGCTTGCTGCTATCGATCAGGATTGCCAGCAGGAGGGTGACCACAGCCAGCGCCAGCAGTTGCCATAGCACATGCTGCGGCTCCAGCGGCAGGAAGATGTAACGCCCGAGCGTGCCGGTCACATTCACCTCATACCAGGTGATGAGCTGGCGGATGAGTTCAGCAAGGCCAAAGGAAAAGATCACGAAATAAATGCCGGCGACGCGCAGTGTGGAAAGCCCGACGACAAGCGCCAGCGCCGCGCCGACAAGGGCCGCGCACAGGAGCACCAGCGGCCATGGCAAAACCTCGCTCAGCACCGCGACCGTATAGGCCCCGACACCGAAGAAGGCGACGGTGGCGAGCGAAATATAACGAGTTGGGCCGGAAAACATCGCCCAGGCAGAGGCGAGCGTCGCATAGCCGAGAAGGCCGATGATGACGCCGACGCCATAGGCATCGAAAAAGAAGGGGGAAAGCGCCAGCAGCGCAGCTGCGGCAAGGCCGATGAGAAGCGGGATCATTTGCCCCTCCTTGCGAAGATGCCTTCCGGACGCCAGAGCAGCACCACGAGGAAGAGCAGATAGGTGGCGGCAAGCGTGAGGCCGGGATCGACATAAACGAGCACGAAGGTTTCCACGAGGCCGAGCAGCAGCCCGGCCACCAGCGCGCCGAGGAGATTGCCGACACCGCCCATGATGACGACGACAAGCGCCTTCATGGTGAAGACCACGCCATAGGAGGCGGAAAAGGTCTGGTACATCGAGATCATCACTCCACCCGCCACGGCGAGTGCGCCGCCAAGGGCAAAGCCGATTGAGGCCACACGGTTCACATCAATGCCGACCAGCGGCGCGGACCGCGGCGCCAGCGCCACCGCCCGCAGGTTGAGGCCCCAGCGGCTGTGGGTGAGCGCCAGATAAAGCCCGCCGCCGATTGCGACCGACAGGATGAACGACAGGAGCCGGTTCAGCGCCACCGTCGTGCCGAAGATGTCGACGCCATCGGAGAGATAGGAATAGGAATGGTAGTTGCCGCCGAACACCACGAGCATGATGCCCTGGATAACGAAGAGCAGCCCGAAGGTCGCCAGAATGGAATCGACTTCCAGACGGCCGGAGCCACCCGAACGGCGCACCAGCGGCCGCATCATGACCCGGTAGATCACGAAAGACAGGGCGTAACCGAGCGGCACGATGATGAAAAGCGACCAGAGCGGCGACAGGCCATAGCTGGAAAACAGCACGAAGGTGATGAAGGCAGCCGCAATCAGCACTTCGCCATAGGCAAGGTTCATGATGCGGGCGATGCCATATTGCAGTGAAAGTCCAAGCGCGATCAGCGCATAGGTCCCTCCCAGCATCAAGCCGAAGATGAGGGTGGATAAAAACAAGGGAATGTCTCCAGTCTGGAACATGGCCGAAGCCTTCCGGCCGGGGTTTATGGCCCCGGCCGGCAAAGGTTCACCATTGCGGCTTCGGAACGACCGGCTTCGCCGCACCCGGACGGTCTGCGGGCGCAATCGCCACGAAACGGTCACCCTGCCATTGCCCGGCCCACCAGAGCTGGCGAAGCTGGTTGTCTTCAAGCTTGACCGGGCCGATGACGGTCTCGAAGCTTCCCGTCGAAAGCTCACTTGCCACCGCCGCCTTGTCGAAGCCGACGCGCTGAACGGACTGGGCCAGCATTTCGAGGCTCGCATAGGTGATGGCACTTGCCCAGCTGTCCGGCTTGGTGCCGATGAAGGCTTCGTGGCGCTTGAAATAATCCTCGATCTTGCCGCTGCTGCCATCAACGCCGCCGATGCTGATCACCCCCTCCTGCTTGCCATTGGAAACCTTCGGGAAGATCGGGAAAGCGCCGCCGACACCGACATAAAGCACCTTCGGGTTGAACTTCGCCGTCTGCGCCTGTTTCGTCACCGCGAAACTATCGGGCGGATAGGAAAAGGCGATGAAGCTGTCCGCACCGCTCGCCGCCGCCTCGTTGACCAGTGCTGCGAAATCCGAAGTGCCAACCGGATAGGTCTTGTCATAGGCAAGCGTGAAACCCGCTTCCTTCAGCGCCGGCCGCGCGGCTTTGATGAGATCAATGCCGAAACCGTCAGCCACGGAAATCACCGCGACCTTGTCGTTGATCTGGCCGGCATCGCGCGCGGCTTTCAAAACATCGGCAAGCGCATTGGCATAGTCATGACCACCGCCCAGCATCCAGAAGCTCTTTTTCCAGCGCGCCGCGAAATCGGGCGCCTTGTCCGTCACGCCGGTAACCGCAAGCTGCGGATAACCGAAACGGTCGTAAAGCGGCGCAACGGCCAGATTGAAGCCCGTGCCCCAGGGCGGCAGAATGAAATCGACCTTGTCCTGGCTGGCCAGACGCTCGGTGAACCGCACCGCATCCTCGGCCGAGGAGCGGTCGTCATACTCCACCACTTCCACCGGCAGACGCTTGCCATCCGGCAAAGTGAGGCCGCCGGCATCGTTGACCTCCTTCACCCATAATTTGTAGTTCGGAATGGTGGTGATGCCAGCACCCGTGGCATTGGCGCCGCTTTTGGAAACGGCATAACCGATCTTCACCGAGGTGCGGTCCTGCGCATTGGCGTGACCGAAAGATACCGCCGACAGGGCAGCACCGGAGAGCAGGCAGAACAGCGTTCTGCGCTTCAGATTATTCATGATGTTCCTCCCAAAGCGCCTTATCGGGGTTGCCGTTCTCCTCAAGGCATTCCCCTGCGCTGATCAAAGTTTAGCAATGACAGCCGCATATAAAATGCACTAATGTAGCGCATTATTGTACTTTTGGAGGCTGAATGCCGCTGCACAGCCAGATTGCCGGCAATCGCGTGGAGATCACGGCGCGCACCCTCGCCTCGACGCTGCGCATATCCGAATTCCGGCTGGAATCGGATAGTGCCCATCTGCTTCTCCTTTCCGCCGGGGAAGCGGAAATCATACAGGGTGAAAAGACGCTGCCTGTCCCGGCACCGGGGCTCGTCTGGCTGCCCATCGGCCCCGCCGCCGCCTGCGGCTGACTGCCGGAAGCCGTGGATCGCTGCTGAGGACGACGGAAATCGGGCTTGCCCATGCGATGCCCACCGGCACGAGCGCGAGCGCCGTGCGCAATATATTGCAGCGTGTTCTGACGCAGGCGCCGGCGGAGAAGGACCGGCAGGAGCTGGCGGGTTACCTCGAGACCATCGCCAGCGAAAATGTCCGCGCGACAACCGGTTCGGACACGATCATCGCCAGCCTGCTCTCCGTCACCCTCATTCGCATCTGCCAGCACGCCATCGCCGATATTGCCGCAGCCGTCTCCACGCCCGGCAGTCTCACCGAGCGTTTCGTGCTACTGGTCAGCCAGCACAAACGCGATCAATGGGGCGTGGAAGACTATGCGAGCCAACTCGGCGTCAACCGCGAACGTCTTGGATTTGCAGTGCGCAAGGCGACAGGGCTTTCGCCGCAGGCCTATATTCATCGCGAACTGCTCTCTGAAGCGCGTAACCTTCTTCTGAACTCATCGCTGCAAGTGGCTGAAATCGCATTCCGATTGGGATTTCAGGACCCCGGCTATTTCAATCGCTTCTTCACCCGCAATGAAGGCACCTCTCCCGGGCGTTTCCGGCGAATGGGGATGCGCATGCAGAATGTTCCGCCGCCTTCCTATGCGGCATGGCCGTGACCGTTCTGGTGTGAGAGCGCCACGCCCGCACCGGCAGGATCAGTCCCTGCCGGTCCGCTTCATTTCAGTCAGAAAAACATACCGCCCCAGACCTTCACTCGGCCGCGATCCGTTTTGGAAGGACGAGATCATCGACGGAATAGGCGTGGAACTCGCTCTTCGAAACCGTATCCAGCCGCCTGAATTTCTCGACGAAAACCGGATCGGTAAAGAACTCGTCGACATTGCCGGCATCCTGGATCGCCTCGATATTGACGACGGTCAGGCCGTCCTTGCTTTTCGCAAGGTTGCTCCAGAGAAATCCTTCCTTGCGTTCCGCTACATAGTGGACGACGTCCTGGATGATGGCAAAGGCTTCTTCCTGCTTGCCCGGGTGAACGTGGATGACGTTGACGATGAAGGTTGTGGCAGAAGGCGCGCCTGAAAAGCAGGCAATCGGTGTCGTTTCCATTGATATCTCCGTTTGATACGCACACCCTTATCGGCGTGGCACGGTCTGGATATCTCCTCGGAAATAGCGGATAAACGGGCCGCAACTCTCAACATATCGGAAAATATTTCCGTAATGGAGCAATCTTGGACAAGCTTGGTACGCTCGGCATCTTCGTTCAGGTGGCGGAAGCCGGTAGTTTCGTCGCGGCGGGACACCGTCTGGGAATATCCGGTTCCGCGGTTGGAAAAGCCGTCGCCCGACTGGAAGACGAACTGGGTGTTCGTCTCTTCAATCGCTCGACGCGCAGCATCGCCCTTACGGAGGAGGGAAGCTATTTTCTGGACACCTGCCGGCGCATCCAGTCGGAATATGAGGAAGCGCAGGCGAAACTTTCGCGATCACAGGCCGTCCCGCGCGGGCAGCTGCGTGTCAGCCTGCCGCTTGCTGGCATGCTGCTGATGCCGACAATATCCGCCTTCATGAGCACCTATCCGGAGATCAATCTGGATCTCGATTTCACCGATCGCATCGTCGATGTCATCGAGGAGGGTTTCGACGCCGTGATCCGCACCGGCGATTTGAAAGATACACGCCTGATGAGCCGAAAGCTCGGAACATTTAGGCATGTGATCGTCGCGTCGCCCGAATATCTTTCCGCACACGGTTGCCCCAAAGCGCCGGAAGATCTGCTCCTGCATCGCTGTCTGCACCACCGCTTTGCCAATTCCGGCAAGCTGGAACCCTGGCCACTCGTTCGCGATGGGCAGGAAATCAAGCTGAACCTTCCGGCAGCCACCGTGGCAAGCACGCTCGAGCCGTTGATCCACCTCGCTCAGCACGCCTTCGGCATCACATGTCTTCCACTCTTCGCAGCCGCATCTGAAATCGCGAAGGGAAAGCTGGTATCCGTGCTTGACGACTATCTGGCGGCGACCGGCACCTTCAGGGTACTATGGCCCACAAGCCGGTATCTATCACCCAAGGTGCGGGTGTTCGTAGACTATATGGCGGCTAATCTCTTCAAGCCGTGAAGGCTTAAACATTCGGATTAACGGTCCCCTCTTGCGACCGCGCCACCTGATCGGTCGCATCATCGGCTTGCGCGATGTCTGATTTTCAATATTTCATCTTCCCAATTTGTAACTTATAAATTACAATCCAATCATGATGCGCCTAAAGCAATCTGCAACATTTCAGAAATGGTTCAGGAAGCTGAAGGATGAGCGGGGCAAGGCTCTGATTACCTCCCGCTTGAACAGGCTCTCTTTTGGACATGCTGGCGATACTGCCCCTGTTGGTGACGGTGTGAGTGAATTGCGGATCCACTACGGACCCGGCTACCGCATCTATTTCATCAGATCGGGCAATGTCGTTATCGTGCTCCTTTGTGGTGGGGACAAGAGCACGCAGGACAAGGACATCAAAACCGCAAAGCAGATTGCATCCCAATGGAGTGATGACGATGAATGAGAAATTTACGAACTTCGATCCTGCCGAACATCTTAAAAGCGACGAAGCCATTGAAGCTTTTCTGGAGGATGCTTTCGCAACCGATGATGCGGCCTATATCGCAAATGCCCTTGGCGTTGTCGCTCGTGCAAAAGGCATGACGAAAATAGCGCGCGAAACCGGGCTTGCCAGAGAGAATCTTTACAAGTCGCTCAGCGAAGCGGGAAACCCGACGCTGGAAACAACCATCGCCGTCCTCAACTCCCTGGGCTTTCAGCTCACCAGCAAACACAAGGCTGCATGATCAGCTCCTGACATCATCAGCCATTGCCCGGTGCCGCCCGATCGGCAGCATCATCGGCTTGCCCGAGGTCGGGTCTTTGATGACCCGGCTTTCGATGCCGAAAACCTGGCGTACATTTTCCTCCGTCAGCACGTCTTCAGGCGTGCCGCAGACATGCAGCTTTCCACCCGTCATCGCAACCAGATGATCCGCGTAACGCGCTGCGAGATTGAGATCGTGCAGCACCATGACGATGGTGGTCTGGCGGGCGTTGTTGAGGTCTGTCAGGAGATCCAGCACCTCGACCTGATGGCTGATATCGAGGAAGGTCGTGGGTTCGTCGAGCAGCAATATATCGGTCTCCTGGGCGAGCGCCATGGCGATCCAGACGCGTTGCCGCTGTCCGCCGGAAAGCTCGTCCACCGGTCGCTCGGCAAGTTCCACCGTATCGGTGGCGACGAGTGCTGCGGCCACGGCCTCATCGTCCTGGCGCGACCAGCGGGCGAACAGGCCGTGATGCGGATGCCGTCCACGGCTGACGAGATCGGCGACGACGATGCCTTCCGGCGCAATCGGCGACTGCGGCAAAAGACCCATGCGCCTTGCAAGTTCACGGGAGGGAAGACGATGAATAGACTTTCCATCGAGCAGGACCTGACCGGCACGGGGAGAGATAAGCCGAGACATGCTGCGAAGAAGTGTGGACTTACCGCAGGCATTGGCGCCGACGATGACGGTGATTTTTCCACGCGGGACGACCAGATCCAGCCCTTCGATGATAAGGTTTTCGCCGTATCCGGCTGAAAGACTGTTCACGGAAAGAGAATGGCTGGTCATAAGGAGCCTCCGCTGCGGTTGACCCGCACGATAAGGTAAATCAGATAGGGCGCGCCGAGAGCACCGGTCACGACCCCGACCGGGTAACGGCCCGGCAACAGGAATTGGCCGCAATAATCGCCCACCAGCACCAGCACCGCGCCAACCAGCGCTGCCGGAATGAGCAGAGACCCGTTGCTGCCGACGATACGCGCGGCAATCGGCCCCGACAGAAATGCGACGAAAGCGATGGGACCCGATACCGCTGTAGCAAAGGCGATCATGCCCACGGCGGCGATGATGACGATGATGCGCGTTCGCCCCACCCGCACACCGAGAGCTGCGGCGGCATCGTCACCCAGTCTCAGTGCCTCGAGATCGCGCGCGCGGCTGATGAGCAGACCGCCAAAGAGGACGAGCGCGATGAAGAGCGGCAGCGTCTGGGCAAGTTTCGCACCGTTGACGCTGCCCGTCAGCCAGCGCATCGCTTCCTGCAACGTCCATGCCGGTGCGACAGACAGGATATAGGCGATGAAACTTTCAAGCATCGCGGAAACACCAATGCCGACAAGGATCAGCCGCGTGCCCGCCACACCGTTGCGGAAAGACAGAAGATAGACCAGCAGCGCAACCCCAAGCCCGGCGACAACGGCAAAAACCGAGACGAGCGGTCCGCTTAGATGCAGGACGACGATGGCGAAGACGGCGGCCACACTTGCCCCGGAGCTGATGCCGATAATATCCGGGCTGGCGAGCGGGTTGCGCAGCATGATCTGGAAGGCAACGCCGCCAAGGCCAAAGCTCAGCCCCGCCAGAACCGAGAGCAGCGCCCGCGGCAGGCGCAATTGGCCGACGGTGAAAGTGACACCGGCAATATCCTCACCGATAAGTACGCGCAGGACATCCCCGGGCGGGGTGAAGGATTGCCCCAGCATCAGCGTCAATGCAAAAGCGGCAATCAACAGGGCAGAGAGAGCCATGATGACGATGCGACGCCGGCGCTGACGCGCTTGGCGGTTGAAAACCAGTGTTTCCATGACAAGAGCGTGCGTGGTCATAATTCGCGCACCCGCTGGCGTCTGACGATCCAGATGAAGAACGGCCCGCCGACAAGGGCGGTAACGATGCCGACATCAAGCTCGGACGGCCGCGCCACGATGCGCCCGACAATATCGGCCGCAAGCAGCAGGCAGGCACCACCAAGCGCGGAAAACGGCAAAAGCCAGCGATTATCCACGCCGACGAGCAGGCGGCAGAGATGCGGGACGACCAGCCCGACAAAACCGATCGGCCCGCAAATGGCGGTCGCCGCGCCGCAGAGAAGAATCGCCCCAAAGGATGCCACGGCCCTTGCAACCGCGACATTTTCACCAAGCCCGGCGGCCAGCTCATCTCCAAGCGCCAGAGAATTCAACTTGCGTGCAGAAAGAAGGCTGATGGCGAAACCGGCGGCGAGAAACGGCAGCACAGTCTCGATCCGTTCAAAGGTCGCACCGCCGACACCGCCGATCTGCCAGGACCGGATGCCACCGGCAATATCGCTGCGCGGCAGCACGACGGCAATGACAAGCGACGAAAAGGCGACCGAGGTGGCGGCACCGGCCAAAGCGAGTTTCAGAGGTGTGGCCCCTCCCCGCCCGAGTGAACCGACCACATAAACGAAAACCGCCGACGCCCCCGCCCCGACAATTGCAACGACGATAAAGGACTGCGCCGAGGCAATGCCGAACCAGACGATGCCGATGACGACAGCAAGCGACGCGCCCATATTGACGCCGAGAATGCCCGGATCGGCAAGCGGATTGCGCGTAACGCCCTGCATGATGGCGCCGGAGAGGCCGAGTGCGGCCCCGGCCAGCACGGCAAGCAGCGTGCGTGGCAGGCGAACCGCTACGGCGGCTTCCGCCACCGTCTCGACGCGACCGGCGAGCGCCGCCGTAATATCCGCAAAGGATACGTCACGCGTGCCGATCGCAACCGAAAGCGCACATAGCAGGGCCAGAAGCGCCAGCACGACGCTGAGCCATATGCTGCGCATCCGGTTGGAACGGCCGCCGGGCGGCGGGACCGGTGTTTGGGCAGGCGACAGCATTGTCATTGCGCCTTTCCGGATGATTTGTCCGCTGCTGCCGCCAGAAGGTCGGCATAGTCCTTCAAAACCCAGGAAATAGACAGCGGCGTGGGGTTGGATGCGGTCCCGAGCGGATCACGCCCCAGCATGACGATAGCGTCATTGGCAACGGCTGGCATGCGGGCGAGAAGCGGATCGGCCCGCATCGCCGTGAGCAAGGGCTGGCTGCCATAGGTGACGACAATATCGACATCGTCGAAGGCATCGACACGCTCGGCACTGACGCCGGCTGCGAATTGCCCCGGCTTCGTCGCTTCCGCCACGCTCTTCGGCGAGGTGAGCCCCAGATCAGCGAAAAACTTCACGCGGCTGTCATTGGCGGTGTAAAAATTGACGACACTGAGATTGGTGGCGTCAAGATGGGTAACGAACATTGCCGACTTGCCTTTCAGCTGCGGATGCCCCGCGACCACCTGAGCGATCTCCCCTTCGATGCGCGTGATGAGCGCCTCGCCTTCCGCAACCATGCCAAGCCCGGCGCTGTTCAGCCGGATCATCTCGCGCCAGTCCGTCGCCCAGGGGGAGACGGGATAAGCAACCACCGGGGCGATCTGGCTCAGCGTGTCGTAGTCGGACTGGCTGAGGCCGGAATAGGCGGCGAGGATGACATCCGGCTGCGTTGCCGCCACGGCCTCGAAATCAATGCCGTCCCCTTCGTCAAACAGCACGGGCTTTGTCGCTTTGAGTTCGGCAAGCCGCTTCGCCACCCAGGGCAGCAGGCCGTCGCCATCGTCATCTCCGAAGTTGGCTGCGGCAAAACCGACGGGCACGATGCCGAGCGCCAGCGGAACCTCGTGGTTCGCCCAGGCGACCGTCGCCACGCGCTCCGGTTTGCTGGCAATCGTGGTCGTGCCGAAGGCGTGTTTGATGACGATGGGATAGGCCGTCGTCTCGCCTGCCGCCAGGAGATTCGGCGCAACCATCGACAGGAAAAACACAAATGCCGGCACAAGACCGCGAAACAGGAAAAGCATGAGCGAAGCCTTCAAAGGTTCAAAAGTGGACTTGAACTCTCAGCTTCATATGTTCGCGTCAAGCCCGGGGAGGAAAAGCCGCCACGGCAACGGTGAAATTTCCGGGGTTTCGTACAAAACCGCAAAAAGTTACAATACCGGACAAACTTTCTCAAGTTATTGGGCGCTTCAAGAGTGGGCCGTGGAAGCGGCGATCGGGGCACCAACGTCTGGATTTTAGCAATGAGCATTGAAACAAACGGCGCAAACCGCAGCAACGCGCGACTGCGCTACGGGAAAGCGGCCCTTCTTGCCTGCACGGCGCTTGTGGCCCTCGTGCCCGGCCGGTCGCTGGCGCAGCAAGCGGCCAATACCGGCAGCACCACTGTTCTGGAAAAAATCACCGTCGAAAGCGGCGACAATGACCAGAAGTCGATCGTCGCCACCCGCACCACGAGCGGCAGCAAGATGGCGACCGATATTCTCGATACGCCGGCCTCCGTTTCCGTCATCACCGCCAAGGAAATGCAGCAGCGCGGCGTGCAAACGGTGGAAGAAGCCCTGCAATATACCGCAGGTGTCACCACGGATTTCTACGGTTCCGACGACCGCTTCGATTATTTCAAGATTCGCGGTTTTGACGCCTATACGTATCGCGACGGGCTGACGCTCGGCCGTCCCTTCGGCGCGCTGCGCGAAGAGACCTATGCCTATGAGCGCGTGGAAGTGCTGAAGGGCGGCAATTCCACCACCTTTGGTGTCTCTGATCCCGGCGGTTCGGTAAACTACTCCACCAAGGTGCCGAAACGCACCCGTTTCGGCGAGGCCTATGTGACCGGCGGTTCCTATAGCCGGGCTGAAACCGGCTTCGATTTCGGCGACAACATCACCAGCGACGACACGCTGTCCTACCGTCTCACCGGCAAGCTCAGAAATGCCGATGCGGAATATGACTATTCCCGCGATGACGAAAAATTCTTCATGGGTGGCCTGACATGGCGCCCGAGCGACGCCACCAGCCTTACCGTCGTTTACGATCATCTCAACAAGGACGGCGTTCCAGGCGGCGGCGGTCATCCGGTCGGTTCGCATTTCGACCGGAGCCGTTTCTTCGGCGAACCGGACTACAATTATCGCGGCACCAACCGCAATTCACTGAGCGTGATGTTCGACCATGATTTCGGCTCGGGCCTGACCCTGAGTTCAAACGCGCGCTACAGCAAGACCAATACCGATTTCGGTTATGCCTATATCTCGTCCACCCCGACGAACGGCTCGACCATCGCCAACCGCGCCTTTTTCGGCAACGACACCGAAACCGAGAATTTCCTGATCGACACGCGGCTGCAATATGACACGACGTTCGAAAGCGTCGAGAGCCGCAGCCTCGTCGGCGTCTTTTACAATGATTACTCATCCGGCAGCAAAAACTACTTCGGCTCGGCCCCGAGTATCAACTGGATGAACCCGGTCTATACCGGTGCGCCCGCCTCCGTGCCGCTCTATGCCAGCTCGCTGACCGATCAAAAGACGAGGGCTCTCTATCTTCAGCAGGACCTGACCTTCTTCGACAGGCTGATCGTCAGCGCCGGCCTTCGCAATGACTGGATAGACACCGATCAGACCAACAGGCTGAATGGCACGAAGGCAAGCGGCGACATCAGCGAGATGACCAAGCGTATCGGCGTGTCCTACAAGATCACCAGCGAAATCGCGCCCTACATCAGCTACGCCGAATCCGTCGTGCCGGCCTCGGGCCTGACCGTCGAGCCCGAGCGTGGCGAACAGATCGAGCTTGGCGTGAAGTACCGGCCGGATGCCTTCCCCGCTTTGTTCACGGCATCGATCTACGACCTGAAGAAAAACAACATCACCGTCACCAGCCCGATCACCAGCCTGCCGACAACCATTGGCGAGGTGCGTGTGCGTGGCCTCGATCTGGAGGCCAAGGCGGAAGTGACCGACAATGTGAGCCTGACGGCGGCCTATTCCTATCTCAATGCGGAAATCACCGAGAACGGCACCGCCGGCAATGTCGGCAACCGCCCGCAATTCGTGCCGGAACATCAGGCCTCGCTGTGGGTCAATTACACGCTCGCCGGTAACGATCATTTCGGTGACATGAGCTTCGGTCTGGGTGGCCGCTTCACCGGGTCCTATTATTTCGACAATGCCAACAAGGTATCGACCGGCAGCAGCGTGACCGTGGATGCGGCATTCAGCTACAAGATCCAGGAAACCGCTTCGCTGGATGTAAACGTTTCCAACCTGTTCAACGAAAAGCACGTCTCTTATGGCGGGTTCGGCGCTGACTTCTACAATCCCGGCCGGGCATTTTCCGTGACGTTGCGAAAGACGTGGTAACCATCGATATTATCAATACTTTTCAAGATATTACATGGTTTTCCCAATATTCAACATCATCCTCGGTCTCGTCCCGAGGATGATGTAGAGCGTGCTTGTGGAATTGCGCCGAAACACTGAACATGGACGGCACAACACCAACCATCAAAGCAGCCTGTGCATGCGCCGCCAGGCAGCGGGTGTATTGCCCACGGACTGGCGGAAGGCCTTGGTCAAATGGGCCTGATCGGAAAAACCGAGCTGGGCGGCTATATCGGCCACGGTGAGATCACCCTCCAGCAAGAGTTTCTGGGCAAGGTCGATACGCCGTTCCAGTTGCCATTGCAGCGGCGTCTTGCCCGTTGTCTGGCGGAACACGGTTGCAAACCAGCTTTCCGAAAGCCCGACAATGTCAGCCATCTCCGCAACCGTCATACGGTCATCACCGCGCTTTTCGACACGGGCGAGCAATCTGTTCATCTGCGCCTGGGTCAACCTGCCATTTGCCTGCTCCGGCGATGGCCCGGGAATATCCAGCAATCCCGCAACGATGCTGCCGACAAGGCTTTCCGCATAGACCGCATGTTTCGAGGGCTCGGCCAGCTCATCGACAAGCAGCCCCGCCAGCGTTTCGACCGACCCGATATCCTGTATCTCAACCGGACGACGCAACGCCGTCATCGCCGCCGAGCTACCGACCGATGGCGACAGGAAACGCAGCAGACGGTCTTTATGAATATGAAGGTTGAGATGCGAAAACCGGTGTGTGGCACTGCTGCCCGTCCACATGGGAACACCTGCAGGCACATAGACCGCACGCGTCATGGGTCGGGAATGCTGCGCCAACTCGCCGTCCCGGTTGGAAATCCTTATCCGCGACGAGACATCGTTGAAAAATATCATGATACGCGGATCGGCGGCCAGATAATAACCCTTCGCCCCCATCTGGCTTTCGGCCTCCCAGAACGCACTGACCAGCCCGTCCAGCTGACGCCATTTAACCGGCGCAGTGACGCTGATCCCTTCCGTGTGCCAGGTCATGGAATGCCAGAAACTCAATGCGGGTACCGTCCGGTTGTCGAGCCGAGGTTGGGGATATGGGAGACATGCGCGCCATGATAACGGCCGCCGCAAGCTCCATCGAAGGCCCCAATAACATGACTTATCAATTCATGTTAATAGCAAAGATGGTTGTAATGCAAAACATTGCTGCAGCGGGGCGCAATCCCGCAGCAAACTGAGCCCTGGAACCTCCAGGCCGGCCATCCGTTGATCTTCGGAAGAACGACACCTCAAAGGGAGATCACTATGAACGGCAAAAAGGAACCGGGCGATTTCGCCGACAAGAAACGCGAAGAGCAGGGCCGTGGCGTCATTGTCGCTGGGCCGGATGCGCATGAAAATGAAAAAGGCGGCAAGACGCCATCGGGGAAAGCCGAAAAATCTTCACCGGGCAAGCCGGCTGCTTCCTCCGATCGCAGGTGAGTTTGTGAGGCTGGCCTTTCGCCGCAACCGAATGGCCCCTATGCGTTCCAACCTAAGTCCAAAGCTTTCCCTCTTCCTGAAGCTCTGTGCTGTTATCCTTGGGTCAAGCCCGAGGATGACGACTAGAACGGCGGGAAAGGTGTTCACAAAAGTAAAAAGTCCCTGATTGCTCAGGGACTTTCTTTATTGCAGTTGCTTCGCTTCTGCTCAGAGAAGGTCGAAACGGTCGGCGTTCATCACCTTCGTCCAGGCGGCGATAAAATCGCGCACAAACTTTTCCCTGCTGTCGTCCTGCGCATAAACTTCCGCATAGGCGCGCAGGATGGAGTTGGAGCCGATCACGAGGTCCACGCGGGTCGCGGTGTATCTGGCTGCTCCGGTCTTGCGGTCACGAATCTCATAGAGATTGTTGCCGGTCGGAACCCAGGAATAGGCCATGTCCGTCAATGTCGTGAAGAAGTCGGTGGTGAGCGCACCGGGCTTCTGCGTGAACACGCCATGTGCCGCGCCGCCGTAATTGGCGCCGATGACGCGCAGGCCGCCGATGAGGACGGTCAATTCCGGCGCGGTGAGGCCGAGAAGCTGCGCCCTGTCGAGCAGAAGCTCTTCCGGGCTGACGACATAATCCTTCTTGACCCAGTTGCGGAAACCATCCGCCAGCGGCTCAAGCGGGGCAAAGCTGTCGGCGTCCGTCTGCTCGGCGGAAGCGTCGCCACGGCCGGCCGCGAAAGGCACGGCGATGTCGAAGCCGGCCGCTTTCGCCGCCTGTTCCACACCGTAATTGCCGGCCAGAACGATCACATCTGCGATGCTCGCGCCGGTTTCACGGGCAATCGGTTCCAGAACCGAGAGCACGCGGGAAAGACGGGCGGGCTCATTGCCTTCCCAGTCCTTCTGCGGTGCGAGGCGGATACGGGCACCATTGGCGCCGCCGCGATTGTCCGAGCCACGGAAGGTGCGGGCGCTGTCCCATGCGGTCGAGACCAGATCGGCAACGGGCAGACCGGAAGCAGCGATCTTCGCCTTGACGGCGGCAACGTCGTAGCTGGTGGAACCCGCCGGAATGGGATCCTGCCAGATCAAGTCCTCAGTCGGAACGTCGGGACCGATGTAACGGGCCTTCGGACCCATATCGCGGTGGGTCAGCTTGAACCAGGCGCGGGCAAAGACGTCGGAGAAATGGTCCTGGTCGTCCTTGAACTTCAGCGAAATCTCGCGGTAGATCGGATCGACCTTCAGCGCCATGTCGGCATCGGTCATCATCGGGATGGTGCGGATCGAGGGATCCTCGACGTCAACAGGCTTATCCTCTTCGGCAATGGTGATCGGCGCCCATTGCGATGCACCGGCGGGGCTGTGCGTCAATGTCCACTCATGCTTGAACAGCATGTCGAAGAAGCCATTGTCCCACTTGGTCGGTTCGCTCGTCCACGCACCTTCGATGCCGGACACCACGGTGTCACGACCAATGCCGCGGCCCTTGGTGTTGATCCAGCCGAGGCCCTGATATTCCGGGCCTGCGGCTTCCGGATCGGGGCTGAGATTGGCGGCGCTGCCATTGCCGTGCGATTTGCCGATGGTGTGGCCGCCGGCCGTCAGGGCAACGGTTTCCTCGTCGTCCATGCCCATGCGGGCAAAGGTCTCGCGCATCTGCGCCGCCGTCGCCAGCGGATCGGACTTGCCATTGACGCCTTCCGGGTTGACATAGATGAGGCCCATCTGCACGGCGGCAAGCGGGTTTTCCAGCGTCGCGGGCTTGGTCACGTCACCGTAACGGCCGTCGCTCGGCGCCAGCCATTCCTTCTCGTCACCCCAATAGGTGTCCTTTTCCGGAGCCCAGATATCTTCGCGGCCAAAGGCGAAGCCGAAGGTCTTCAGACCGGCGACGTCATAGGCAATGGTGCCGGCGAGCGCGATAAGGTCTGCCCAGGAAATCTTGTTGCCGTATTTCTTCTTGATCGGCCACAGCAGGCGGCGGCCCTTGTCGGTGTTGACATTGTCAGGCCAGGAATTGAGCGGCGCAAAGCGCTGGTTGCCGGTGTTGGCGCCGCCACGACCGTCCGTTACGCGGTAGGAGCCGGCCGCATGCCAGGTAACGCGGGCCATCATGCCCACATAGCTGCCCCAGTCGGCCGGCCACCATTCCTGGCTGTCGGTCATCAGGGCGCGCAGATCGGCCTTCAGGGCCTCGACGTCGAGCGTCTTCAGCGCTTCACGGTAGTTGAAGGAGGTGCCGAGCGGATTGGTCTTGGTGTCGTGCTGATGCAGGATGTCGAGGTTCAGCGCGTTCGGCCACCATTCGGTCACCGATTTACCGGAGGCCGTATTGCCTCCATGCATGACAGGACACTTGCCAGCCGGTTTTGAAGTTGCGTCCATTTCGCCCTCCGATGGGTTTAGCAATTAAACGAAATAATCAATGCGACATGTGCAGCATGTGGGAGCCAGAGCCCGGCAGGTCATCGCGATGGAAACCGTGCAGCGACGCTGGTGATCTTTCACAGCTACATCCTCTTTCTGTCATGAAGATGACTAACAGCCGGGTTCCATAATTTCCAATTGTATATTCTAAAGGCTGCGATATGCTGAGCTTATGATTGCGCTCTCCATGAAACATCTCCGTTATTTCGACGCCCTGGCCAAGATCGGCCATTTCGGTCGGGCGGCGGAAGCCTGCACCATTTCCCAGCCGGCACTTTCCTTGCAGATCCGGGAACTCGAGGAATTGATCGGCGCGCCGCTGGTTGAGCGGGGCAGCCGGCAGATCAGGCTCACCGCTCTTGGCGAGGAATTTGCCGAGCGTACCCGTTCAATCCTGCGCTCCGTGGATGAGTTGCAGGATCTGGCGCGGGCGCGGCACGGTCCTCTCAGCGGCCGCCTGCGCATCGGCGTCATTCCAACCGTCGCACCCTATCTTTTACCACAGGTCATCAAGACGCTCACCCGGCATTATCCCGGGCTGGAGGCGCGCCCGCGCGAGGCGGTGACGCAGAAGCTCATCGAAGACCTTCTGGAAGCACGGCTGGACATGGCGATCGTCGCCCTTCCGGTGTCCGAACCGTCGCTCGAAGAGGTTCCGCTGTTTTCTGAGGAATTCATTCTCGTGCGGCCGATGGAAGATGCGGGCATGCCGGTGCCGAGCGCCGACAAACTTGGCGAAATGCGCCTGCTGCTGCTGGAGGAAGGCCATTGTTTCCGCAATCAGGCGCTGTCTTTCTGCAGCACCACCAATGCGCCGCCGCGTGTGCTGATGGAGGGCAGCTCGCTCTCGACGCTGGTGCAGATGGTCGGCGCCGGTATCGGCGTCACGCTCATTCCGCAGATGGCGGTCGATATGGAAACCCGGCAATCCACCGTCTCGGTGTTCCGGCTGGCGGAACCGCGGCCCTCGCGAACCATCGGCATGGTGTGGCGCAAGAGCAATCCGCTTTCGGCGCAGTTTACCCACATTGCCGAGATCGTGCGCGAATGCGGCCTGCAGAAACTGGGGCTGTCCCCGTGAAGGCGGCCGAATCGACCGCCTTCACAAGCCTTGGAGATTGCCGATCCTACCTCGACGACGTTTTGGACTGCCTGTCCGTCCAATCGGGCGGCGCACCGAACTGGTCGGCCACCATGCCCCGCAAACCGCGTGAGCGGCCATAGGCGTCGCATTCGGCATATTTCGGTTGCCCACCCAATGCCGACCTCATGCGGTGGCCGGAAGGAATGGAAATGTCGAGACCATCGGATACCTTGCCGGTCACGAGAATGCGCGAGAAATAATTGGCGAAATCCGAGGCAAGCCCATAGGCATCGCCGATTTCCGAGACGCGGGCGCTGTCGGTAAAGGAATTTGCGCCCTTCGACCAGACAGCCGCCGCCCGCTGGACGCCCCCATTGTCCACCGCTTCCGCCTCGACGGCCAGGCCACCGAGACCGACGGGCAGACGCGGCACGCCGACCGGCAGGACGAGATTGCTGCCGAGCGATACGGCTGTCGACACTCCGGCCATTGTCTTGTCGGTCGGCACCAGATCGGTAATCACCGTCCGGACGGTCATGTCCGCCGGCTGGCCGGCGGCGGCAATCCGGTATTTATCGCTGAGGGCTACGCAGATGGCGCGGTCCAGCGCATTTGACACAAGGGTGCGGTCCTTCTCGGCCGTAATTTTCGACGAGGCGGCGAAGGAAAATGTGGTCGGCATGATGGCCACGGTTTTGACTGCGGCCAGCCCATTGGCATCCACGAAGGTGCGCGACTTGGTGAACTTGCCTTTGGCCGGGCTGAGCTGCGCATAGGAAGACAATGTACCGCCTTCCTGAAGCGGCACCGAGGCGCAGCCGGACATGATGATGGCGAAAGGCAAGGTGGCAAAGGCAACGCCACGGCGGCGCGGCGGCGTGTCGATTGAAGGCCGGGGAAACAGATTTCGCTGGTGTTTCACTGCATGTACTCCGGTTGGCATGATTGCCCCTGTGCCCAAACGTTACGACAGCAAAAATTGCGGCAACATTACAATCGCCCCTTGCGAAAACCGGCAGGCAGGCGCGGTCAGAAGCGAAGCCGAAAGGTGCTTCCGAAGGCGCTGCTTTCCAGCAGTATCTGGCCATTGTGGTTGGTGACGATCTGCTTGACGAGGCTGAGGCCAAGCCCCGCTCCCGTGCTGCGCGGCGTAACGCGATAGAATGGCTCGAATATCCGTTCCTGCTGGTCTTCGGCTATTCCCTGCCCTTCATCGGCAATGGCGATCTCGCCATTTGCAAGCACCGACACATGGATCGTTCCCCTGTTTCCGCCATGATCAATGGCGTTTCGGACGATATTGCTGATCGCGCGCGGCAAGGTGAAGGGGTTGGCCTGCATCTCGTATCGCGCGATCTGCGTGTCGAAGGAGATGTCGTAACCCGCCGAGAGCGCGAGCGGCGCGAGATCGGCAACGACGGTGCGCACCATCTCGACAAGGTCCACCGTCTCCCGCCGGTCGTTCACCTGATCGTTTCGCTCGAAGGCAAGAAGCTGCTCGGCGGTTTCGCCAAGCCGGGCGACATCCGCCATCAAACGCTGCCGTTCCGGCCCGGGTAAGCCCTCTATCCTGGTCTGCATGATGGCAATCGGTGTTCTAAGCTCATGCGCCGCGTCGATAAGGAACCGTTGCCGCGCCCGGAATTGCTCCTCCAGCCGCTCAAGAATGCTGTTGAAGGAAAGGATGAGCGGCACGACTTCCCGCGGCACATCTTCGACGGGAAGCTTCGAACCGCCACGCCGGGGATCGATCTCTGGAGCTTTTTTGACGACGGAACTAAGACCGGCAAGCGCTCGACGCACGATACGGGGAACGGAAAAGAATACGGCCGGCAGGATGACGGCCAGCAAGGGAACGTAAATTTTGTAGGTTTCGGTAAGAAGCGTCAGAAACTGCGCCCTGACATGCGTAGTTCCACCAAACATGACCCTGACAGGACCCCACCTCGTCTCCATGCTTTCAACCAGTGCGGTCTCGGAAATACCATTACCGCCGCGAATATCAGCATCTGTCATCAGATAAAGGTATCGCGACAAATCGGCATAAACGGCTGGCACGGCACCATAGGTCGCTACCCGCCCATCCAGCGTCGACGCCACGAACCAGAGGGTTGTGTTTTGCGCCTTCAAGGCCTGCAGCGTCGGGCCATCGGTAACGACCAGTCCATTTTCCGGATCGAGTGAAAGCGACTCATCAATTGTTGCCGACAGGTCGTCCCAGAGCGCAATATTCGGAGAAAGGATCATTAACCCGTAAACACAGAGCCCGACGATAACCACGGCGATCATGGCGGCGACGACGATGCTGAGCTGCCAGCTTAATTGCCACCATAGTGAAGGGTTGGATTTGCCTCGCGCGCTCATCGCTCTTCCTTCAGGAGATAACCGACGCCGCGAATATTGTGCACGCTAACTCCTGCCGAAGCGTCGAGCAGTCGTTTTCGCAGCCGCGATATATGCGCGTCGAGCGCATTGGACTGGATTTCCTCCTCGTAATTGTAGACCGCAGCCTCGAGCGTCGAACGCAGCACGGATTTGCCTTTTCGTTTCGCCAGAGCGACCAGTATCATGAGCTCGCGCCTTGGCAGGTCAAACGGCATCGAATTGATCGTGACGCTGAGGTGGAGCGGATCGATCACGATCCGGCCGGCCGCAACCTGCGTTGGGGCCACACTTGCCGGCCGTCTCAGAACCGCACGCACCCGCGCCAGAAGCTCGCCGACGAGGAACGGCTTGCCCAGATAGTCGTCGGCCCCGCCGTCCAGTCCGGCAATCCGCTCTTCCGGCTCGTTCATTGCCGTCAACAGGATGATTGGCGTGTCGATGCCGGCCCGGCGCAGCTGCGGAATGAAGGTGAGCCCTTCCCCGTCGGGCAGGCGACGGTCGAGCAGGATGGCGTCGTAGACATGCTGGCGCGTCAGTTCCATCGCATCGCCGAGCCACACCGTATGGTCGATGACGATGCCCTGCCTGCCGAGCGTTGCCGTCAGCGCATCCGCCATTTCCTGTTCGTCTTCAATCAATAGAAGTCTCATTCACCACCGTCCCTTCGCCATCCCTTGTCTGCCAGAAAGGTTGCGGCAGTATTGCGGCAAGGACCGCGCGGCAGGGTAATGCTGCTGCAATTGTGGGGGCCTATCCATAAGCCATCAGCCTGCAAGACAGGCGACATGATCGCGACAAGCGGTCTCAGGATGCGTTTTGCCTGGAGGATTATGGTATGTGGATGAAGAGAACGATCAAGGCGGGGATAGCGCTTGCAGGCTGCGCCCTCGTAGTCACGGCGCTCGACCCCGCGCGCGGGAGCGTCGATGCAAATGAGCGCGCCAAGGGCATTGTCGCGGCCGCCTCGATGAGCCCGGCCGGCATCCCGTTCGAGCTGACGGCAGCGGAAATAGCAAAGATCGGCACGCGCGCGATGGCGGAGCGGCTCAGCATCAGCGGCGAGCTTCAGCCTGTCAGCCGCGTCGTGATCCGCGCCCGCGAGGCCGGAAAAATTCTCGACGTGAACGTCCGGGAAGGACAGGCGGTGCGGGCGGGCGACGTGCTCGTGCGTTTCGAAACCGACGAGCTGCAATCGACGCTGCTGCTGCGCCAAAGCGATTGCGATGCGGCCGAGGCCGAGCTGACGCTGGCGATGCAGGCTTTGACCCGAACCGAACAGCTTGCTTCGAAAAATGTCGCGTCGGCGGAACAGCTCGACAAGGCGAAAAGCGATGTCGTGGTGAAGACGGCAAGGGTCCAGAGCCTTTCGGCGCAGGTGGATATCGCCCGCCTTGCCCTGCGCAATGCCGAAATCCGCGCGCCTTTCGATGGCACCGTCACCCGCAGGTTGGCCGAGCCGGGGTCTCGTGTCGGGGGCGATGGCGAACTTCTCACATTGGTCGATACCAGCATGCTGGAGGCGAAGGTTCTCGTCGCCACACGCGACATTCCACGTGTCGCCCTTGGCCAGACGGCGGAACTGGAGATTGACGGCCTCGGCGGCCAGACCGTCAGAAGCACCGTCGAGCGCATCAGCCCGGTTGCCGAGGATGGTACGCGGTTCGTCACCGTCTACCTGCGGTTTGCCAATCGCAACGGGCAATTATGGGGCGGAATGTTCGCAAGCGGCTCGATCCTCGTGCGCGAAAAGAACGATGCGCTCGTCGTTCCCGCAATCGCGCTTCGCAAGGACGAGACCGGTTACCACGTCCTCAAGGTCCTGAACGGCCATCTTCGCCGCCAGACGGTGGCGGTGGGGCCGCGCTGGAACGGCGGCAGCCTGATCGAGATCGGCGCAGGGCTGACCGACGGTGAAACGATCCTGACCGCGCCGCTTCCCGAATTGCAGCCCGACATGGCTGTCACCATCGAGAAGACAGGCTGAGATGTTCTTGACCCGCATATCCGTCGCCCATCCCGTTTTCGCAACCATGATGATGGTGGCGCTTCTGGTCATCGGCGCCTTTTCGCTGCAGCGGCTGGGGCTCGATCAATATCCGAATGTCGACGTTCCCGTCGTGGTCGTGGTCACCGCCTATCCGGGTGCCACGCCGGAAACGGTGGAGACGGAAGTGACGCGACCGGTCGAGGATGCGCTGAATGCCATAGGCGGCCTCGACGAGATCAACTCGACCTCTTACGAAGGACGCTCCGTCGTCGTCGCGAAATTCAAGCTCGAGGTTAAAAGTGCCGCGGCCGCGCAGGATGTGCGCGACAAGGTCGCCGCCATCGAGGCGAATTTCCCCGAGGATGTCAAAAAACCGGTCATCTCGCGGTTCGACCCGGCCGCCGAGCCGATCCTGTCTCTGGCGATCAGTTCGACATCGCTCGACGTACCCGCGCTCAGCACCCTTGCCGACCAGAAGGTATTGCGGCAACTGACGACCGTTGCCGGCGTCGGGCAGGCAACGCTGGTCGGCGCCCGCAAGCGGCAGATCGATGTCACGGTCGACGACACGCGCATGCGCGCGCTCAAGGTGGGCATCAATGACGTGATAAACGCGCTGCGCACCGGCAACGGCAACAGCCCGGCTGGAAGCGTCATCGACACTGTTTCAGAACGCACGGTGCAGGTGCGGGGCCGCATCGAGGACCCGCAGGCGCTGCTGGACATGGTGGTCGCAAGGCGTGGCGGCGCGGCCATCTACCTTCGCGATGTCGCCTCGATCTCCGAAGGCGCCGCCGATCCTGAAAACCGCGCCCTCTATAATGGCCAGACGGCGCTGGCGATCGACATCGTCAAGGTTCAGGACGCCAATACGGTTCAGGTCGTGACGGATGTGAGGCAGCGCCTCGAAGCGCTCAATGCCGAGCTCGCCCCGAAAAACGTGCAATTGCGCATCGTTACGGACTCTTCGGTTCCCATCCGGGAATCCGTCACCCAGGTGCAGATGACCCTGATCGAGGGAGCCGCCCTTGCCGTCGCCATCGTCTTTCTGTTTCTCAATTCCTGGCGCAGCACGGTGATCACCGGGCTGACATTGCCGATTGCGATCATCGGCACGCTCGCGGTCATCGATCTGCTCGGCTTTACGCTCAATACGCTGAGCCTCCTGGCATTGACGCTTTCCATCGGCATTCTGGTGGATGACGCCATTGTCGTGCGCGAAAACATCACCCGCCACCTGCATATGGGGAAATCCCATATCCGCGCGGCACTCGACGGCACGAATGAAATCGGGCTTGCGGTAATCGCGACAACGGCAACCATCGTGGCGGTCTTTTTGCCGGTCGCCTTCATGGATGGCATTATCGGCCGGTTTTTCTACCAGTTCGGCGTCACCGTGTCGGCTGCCGTGCTGATCTCGCTTTTCGTCGCCTTCACGCTCGATCCGATGCTGTCGAGCCTCTGGTACGATCCGGATTCGCAACCCAACGCCCGGCGTGGCCTGATCGGCCGGCTGATCGCGCGTTTCGACAGCGGCTTCGAATGGCTCGCCGAGCGATACCGGCTTGCGATCGGCTGGACATTGCGCCACCGGCTCATCACCCTGCTTTCGACGGTGGGCATCTTTGTCGGCAGCCTGTTCATGGTGCCGCTGGTCGGCACGGAATTTGTGCCGAATACGGATGAGGGCCGCTTCCAGATCAATATTACCGCACCGGTCGGCTCCTCGCTGGATTACACGACGGCGAAAGTGCGGCAGGTCGAGAAGGCGCTCAGGGAATTCCCGGAGGTGGAGATGGTTTACTCCACCGTCAATACCGGCGGTGCCGCCGGCAAACATCGCGCCGCCATTCAGGTCGGGCTGGTGCCGCTTTCAGCGCGCACGCGAACCCCGGTCTCGCTGGCCGAGCCGATCCGCAACCGCCTGTCGGCCATACCGGGCATTGAAGTCACGATCCTGCAGAACGGCCTGGGCGGCGGCGAAAGTCCGGTGCAGCTCAGCATCCTCGGCGACGACCGGGCCGTCCTTGAAAAAATCGCCACCGGTCTCATGGAAGACATGAAAAAAATCCCCGGCCTCGTTGATGTGACCTCCAGCGCCAGGGACGTGACCTCGATCCTTTCCGTGCGTCTCAAACGCGATGCGGCAAGCGATCTTGGCATTTCCAGATCCGATCTGGCCGCCGCACTCTCTCCGCTCGTCGCTGGCGAGGACGTCTCGAAATGGACGGATGCCGACGGCAACAGCTACGACATCGTCGTGCGCCTGCCCGGTGAGCGGCGTTCCGATATGACGGCACTCGGTGAATTGATGATTGCGACCAGCCGCATCGCATCGAACGGCGCACCGCAGATGGTGCGTCTCGATCAGGTCGCCGATATCGCCACCGTGCCGGCGCCCGCCGAAATCCGCCGCATCGAGAACCGACGCGAAGTGCTGGTTTCGGCCAATGTCAGCGGCCGCACGCTTGGGGACGTGACAAATGCGTTGCAGAGCCTGACCGCCTCCCGCGATCTGCCTGACGGTTACCGCATCCGCTTCGGCGGCGAAGCCGAAACCATGCAGGAAACGGTTGGGCACATGGTCAAGGCGCTCGTCATGGCGGTCATCTTCATTTACATCGTGCTCGCCTCGCAATTTGGCAGTTTCCTGCAACCGCTCGCCATCATGGCGTCGCTACCGCTGTCTCTCATCGGCGTCATCCTCGGATTGATGGTGGCCGGCAGCACGATCAACATGTTCTCGCTGATCGGTTTCATCATGCTGATGGGCCTCGTTACCAAGAACGGCATATTGCTGGTCGATTTCGCCAATCGCGAAAGAAAACGGGGACTGTCGCTGAACGAGGCGCTCGCAAGCGCCGGCGTCATCCGCTTCCGTCCGATCGTCATGACGACGCTTGCAATGATCGCCGGCATGATCCCGCTTGGTCTCGCCATTGGCGGTGGCGGGGCGCAGCGCGCGCCGATGGCGCATGCGGTGGTCGGCGGCCTCATCAGCTCCACCCTGCTCACCCTGATCGTCGTGCCGGTGATCCTGTCCTATATTGACAGCATCACCCGGCGTTTCGCCCGCCTGCTGCCGAAAGCGCCGGATGAGACGGGCGAAACCGGATTGGCAGACCATCCGGTATCACCGTCGCAGACTTGACCACAGGATTTGCGGTCAGGGCCTGTCCTCCGTCTGGCGCTTCTTTTTGCCCTTCGGGCGAAAATCGACCAGGAGCGACTTCAGCTCAATTTCCCGGACGCGTCTTGCCGCCTCGTCCGGGCGAACCCATTCCACGAGGCGTTCGCCGCGCTCCTTGAAACTCGTTTCTTCCCCGGTCACCTCGATCTGGAAGACATCCACGACACAGGGAACGACATCGCCATTGTCGAGCATCTTGAGATAGGTGTAGCGGCCGACCGCATCTTTTTTGACCCGGCCGCGCACGCCCGCCTCCTCCCATGCCTCGATCGCGGCCGCCTCGTGCGGTTTCTTGCGTTTCATCGGCCAGCCGCGCGGAATGATCCAGCGCGCCGTGACGCGGGAGGTGACGACAAGGATTTCGATCTCTTCGCCGCTGCCGCCATAACGGAAGCACAGGGCGGCATATTGCTGCCGGAAAGCGCCGGTGAAGAGCTTTTCGGGAACAGCAGCGAGTTGCTGAAGTAATGTCAGGGGACGCGCCGGGCGGGCTTTCCGGCTTTTCTTCGTGGATTTCATATCCGTTGATAGTGCTGATTTTCCGGGTTGCATCAATGCCCCGCGTGCATTTATGACAGTTTTATGACAATTACCCCCCACAACATAAATAGCGCCATTGAGGGCCAATTCGCATGATGAGCATTTTCCGCAAGCTGATGCCGCGCGAGGACCGTTTCTTCGACATGTTTAGCAAACATTCGGAAACGGTCGTCAAGGCGGCAGCAGCTCTGGACCACCTTTTGAGCGGCGTCGACGTCGAGAAAAACTGCGACCTCATCGTCGCCCTCGAAGACCAGGCGGACGACATTACCCGCGACGTTCTGCTTGCCGTGCGCCGCAGCTTCATTACACCTTTCGACCGTGGCGACATCAAGGATCTCATCCAGTCCATGGATGACGCCATCGACATGATGCACAAGACGGTCAAAACCATTCGCCTGTTCGAGCAAACCGAATTCGACCCGCTGATGCGGGAGATGGGCCATGAAATCGTGCGTGCGGCAAACCTCATTGCCGAAGCCATCCCGCTTCTCAACAAGGTCGGCACCAATGCGCAGCGCCTGTCGGCGATTGCCGAAGAAGTTACCCGCGTCGAAGGCCGCTCCGACGAGCTTCACGATCAGGGTCTGAAGGACCTCTTCCGGCGCCATGGCGCCGCCGGCGATGCCATGGCCTATATGATCGGCAGCGAGATCTACGGCGAACTCGAAAAGGTCGTCGACCGCTTCGAGGATGTGGCCAACGAGATCAGCGGCATCGTTATCGAGAACGTCTGATGGAAGTCGCGCTTGCACTGCCGCTGCTTGTCGGCCTCATCGCCATCGCGCTGTTCTTCGATTTTCTGAACGGTCTCCACGACGCCGCAAATTCCATCGCCACCATTGTCTCCACCCGCGTGCTGCGCCCGCAATATGCGGTGGCGTGGGCGGCCTTCTTCAATTTCATCGCCTTCCTGTTCTTCGGCCTGCATGTGGCCGAAACGCTCGGCACCGGCATCATCGATCCCGGCATCGTTTCGCCGCAGGTCATCTTCGCGGCGCTGATGGGCGCCATCGTCTGGAACATCGTCACCTGGATTTTCGGAATCCCCTCCAGCTCGTCGCATGCGCTGATCGGCGGTCTCGTCGGCGCGGGATTTGCCAAGGTCGGTTTCAATTCCATCGTCTGGTCGGGTCTGCTGAAAACCGTGGGTGCGATCTTCATGTCGCCCGCCATCGGCTTCTTCCTGGCCCTGCTGCTGGTTCTCGCCGTGTCCTGGCTGTTCGTACGCCAGACGCCCTTTGCGGTGGATCGCACGTTCCGCGTCATGCAGTTCATCTCCGCCTCGCTCTACTCTCTCGGCCATGGCGGCAACGATGCGCAGAAGACCATGGGCATCATCGCCGTGCTGCTGTTCAGCCAGGGGCATCTGGGCAACAGCTTCTATGTGCCGTTCTGGGTGGTCATCTCCTGCCAGTCGGCCATGGCGCTCGGCACGCTGTTCGGCGGCTGGCGCATCGTGCACACCATGGGCTCGAAAATCACCCGCCTGAACCCGATGCAGGGTTTCTGCGCCGAAACCGGTGGTGCGCTGACGCTGTTCGGCGCAACGTGGCTCGGCATTCCGGTGTCGACCACCCATACGATCACGGGCGCCATTATCGGCGTCGGCGCCGCCCGCCGCGTTTCGGCGGTGCGTTGGGGCCTTGCCGGCAACATCGTCATCGCCTGGGTCGTGACCATGCCGGCCGCTGCCCTCATATCCGCAGCCGTCTATGGGCTGACATCGCTGTTCGGCTGACACCTGAGCCGCTTGCGATTTGCCAAGGCTCCCGGAACAAAAGCCACCCTGTGGCTGTTTGATCCGGGAGACAGGGGCGACGAAGCGGATCGTGGATCATGGCACGGCAGGTTTTCTGGAAAGGTTATCTGAAGCTGTCACTGGTGACGGCCTCCGTTTCGCTGACGCCCGCCACCACCGACAGCAACAAATACCGCTTCCATATTCTCAATCGCAAGACTGGCAATCGCGTCGAAAGCCACTATGTCGACAGCGTCACCCACAAGCCGGTGGCTGCAAAAAACCAGGTGAAGGGTTTCCCCCGCGCCGAGGATGACTATGTGCTGCTGGAGGATGACGAGATCGATTCCGTGGCGCTCGAAAGCACCCGCACCATCGACATCAAGACCTTCGTTCCCACGGGTTCCATCGACTGGATCTGGTACGATCGTCCCCACTTCCTGCGCCCGGAGGACAAGATCGGCGCGGAAGCCTTCAGCGTCATCCGGGAAGCCATGTCGGCGAATGGTGTTGTCGGCATCGCCCGGCTCGTTCTCTATCGCCATGAAAGGGCGGTGCTGCTGGAACCTTCCGGCAAGGGCATCATCCTCTGGACGCTGCATTATGGCGAGGAAGTGCGCGAAAGCATCGACGCGCTGGACCCGAAGATGAAGATCGAAAAGCCACTGCTGGACGCGATGGAGAAACGCATCGACAAGCAGATGACCGGGTGGAAGCCGACACTGGTGCAGGATCCGATCCAGAAAAAGATCAGCGCCCTGCTGAAAACCAAGAGCAAGGCTGCCCCCTCCCCGGAAAAGAAGACCGGCGCGAAAGCGCGCGCAGGCGGCAATGTCATCAACATCATGGATGCGTTGAAGAAAAGCCTCGCCGCAGACAAAAGAAACTAGCCTTCAGCGCGCCTTTTTCGGCAGCGGCCGGGCGGCGGCGAAAAAGCCGTCCCATGGGTCCTTCTTCAGATTGGAAAGTCTCGCCGCGATATTTTTGACGGTAAAATGCGCCGGACCGATCTCGCCGGAGAGTTCCGCCCATTCGATTGGCGCTGAAATGGCGGCCCCCGGCCGGGCACGCGTCGAATAGGGCGCGACAGCCGTATTGCCCCTGCCATTGCGCAGATAATCGAGGAAGATGCGGCCCTGGCGTTTCGCCTTGGTTGCCACCGAGAGGTATTTTTCCGGCTCTGCCATGGCCATGTCATCCGCCATGGCCTTTGCAAAGGCCTTCAGGGCTGGCCATCCCGCTTCCGGTTTCAACGGTGCGACGACATGCAGTCCCTTGCCGCCGGAGGTTTTCACGAAGGCGGCAAGGCCGGCCTCTTCGAAACGCCGTTTCAGTTCCAGTGCGGAATCGATCACCTCCTGCCACGACACATCCTCGCCGGGGTCGATATCCATGGTGATCATGTCGGGCTTTTCCCAGTTCGCGGTTGTCGCGCCCCATGGGTGGATTTCAAGCGCGGCGGATTGCACCAGCGCCATCATGCCGTCGAAATCGGCAATCCGGATCAGCGGTTCGCCAGCCTTGTCCTTCGGATCCCTGATCTGTTCGATCGCCTTGTTGACACCGCGCCAGGCATGTTTCTGAAAAAAACGCTGCCCGTCGATCCCTTCGGGACAACGCAGCAATGCCAGAGGGCGGTTGACGACGAAAGGAGCCATATAGCGCCAGACCTGCGTGTAATAATCGGCAAGCCCTTCCTTGGTCACGCCGTCATCCGGCCAATAAAGCCGGTCCGGATGGGTGAACTTGATCTTTGACTGCGGCGTCCCTTGTTCCGACACTGCTTTTTCCTCCCGTTCGATTTCCCCCGCCGGTTTATCCTCCCGCAGGCCCCGGAAAGATGCATGACGCAGATTGCCATCCGCGGACCATGCCCGAAACTCCACTTCGGCCACCAGTTCCGGCCGGACGAAATGGAGGTCGCGGCGGGCAAGTGCCGTCAGCTTTTCGGAAAAAGGGCTCTCCCTCCTGTCCAGTGGCGTCAGGCGGCCAAGCAGCATTTCGGCGACTTCAGCGGTGTAGCCGGTGCCGACGCGCCCGACATGCCGCAGCTTGCCGTCCTCATGGACCCCGAGCGCCAGAGAGCCGATGGCATGGTCCGAACTGGAAGACAGGGTATAGCCGCCGATCACGAATTCCTGGCGCATCGCGCATTTGGATTTCACCCAGCTGCCCTTGCGACCGGAGACATATTTGCTGTCCCTGACCTTGGAGATGACACCCTCAAGGCTGAGGCGGCAGGCATGGTCGAGCACAAGCCCACCGTTTTCCTCGAAATGTTCGCTGTAGCGAAGATGACGGTTGCCGGCGGGCAGCAGCTTTTCGAGCAGCGCCTTGCGATCCATCAGCGCCGCGCCACGCAGATCCGTGCCATCCAGATAGATCAGGTCGAAGGCGTAAAAAACGAAGCGGTCGCTGCGCCCTTCGCTCAAATCCTGTTGCAAGGCCGAAAAATCCGAGGCGCCGCTCTCCCGCTCAACCACGATTTCGCCGTCGATCAGCAGCGTTTCCGCCGGCAGCGCCTTGAGCGCGGCTGCCACGGTGTCACCGAACTTCTCGGTCCAGTCCAATCCGGTGCGGGTCAAAAGCTGTAGTTTGCCATGGTCGATACGGGCCTGCAGGCGATAGCCGTCGAACTTGATCTCATGCAGCCAGCGCGAACCTTCGGGTGGCCGGGGTTTCAGCGTCGCCAGCGCCGGCGGCACGAAGGATGGCAACGCCTGTTTGCGCGCGCCTTTGGGCAGGGCGTGAGCCTGCTTTTGCCCCGAGGAAGAGCTTGCGGCTTTTTTCGATACGGGTTTGGAATTCCAGGTGTCCTTCGGACTGGCCGCAACCTCCTCAACGCTGCGCCCGGTCTTTACCGATTCCGGCCGCTCCTCCAGTATATCCACACTGCCATCATGCCTTGCCTCCTCGTCGTCGCCTTTGATCAGCAGCCAGTTCTCGCGGCTTTCGCCGGGCTTTCCATGCATGCGCACAAGGTGCCAGCGGCCTTTGAGCTTTTCGCCTTCCAGTTCGAATTCGAGATGGCCTTTGCGGTAGCCCTTCTTCGCGTCGCCGATCGGGTGCCAGATCCCACGATCCCAGACAATGACGGTGCCGCCGCCATATTGTCCTTTCGGGATGACACCCTCGAAATCGCCATAACTTAAGGGATGGTCCTCGACATGCACGGCAAGGCGCTTGTCTTCCGGGTCGAGGCTCGGCCCCCGCGTTACCGCCCAGCTTTTAAGGACGCCGTCCATCTCCAGCCGGAAATCGTAATGCAGGCGGCGGGCATCGTGCTTCTGTATGACGAAACTCGATCCCTTGAATTCGGCCTTCGCGCCTTTCGGCTCCGGTGTCTTGTCGAAACTGCGTTTGGCATTGTAGGTCTGCAACCCCATGGATCAGCTCGCTTTCCGGGGGGATTTGCGTGCCGCGCCCGCAGCCTTTTTGTCGCCGGCTGCCCCGGCGCTGCGGCGCAGGGCTTCCTTGAGATCGATGATGTTGTCCTGCCTGCGCGGCGCCTGTTTGGCGATTTCCCGGCCCTCGATCTTGGCTTTCACCAGTTCCGCCAAGGCATCATTGTAGCGGTCGCTATAGTCAGCCGGATTGAAGGTGCCTGCGCGCGTCTTGATGATATGGCCCGCAAGCTCCAGCATCTCGTCATCGAACTCTATATCCGGAATGGACTTGAAGACGGTGGTTTGCGAGCGCACCTCGTAGCTGAAATTCAGCGTCGTCGCGACGAGCGCCTTGCCGCTTGGCCGGATCAGCACAATGCGATTGCGGCGGAAGAGCACCGCCTCGCCGAGTGCCACGACATTCTCGTCGTCCATCGCCTTCGCCAGCAGCGTCAGGGCCTCTTCCCCGTCCTCCTGCGTCGGTGCAAGATAATAGGACTTGTCGAAATAGAGCTTGTCGATCTCGCTGCGCCCGAGGAAATGCCGGATACGGATGACCTTGTCGTTTTCCGGCATCAACTTCGCAATCTCGTCTCCTTCGATGACGATGTGATCGCCATTGTCGAGTTCATATCCCTTGACCTGATCCTCACGCTCGACAGCATCGCCGGTATCGCTGTCGACATATTGCCGTTCGACGCGATGGCCGGTCTTGCGGTTGACGATGTTGAAGGAAATTTTCTCCGATGCGGTGAGCGCGGCATAAAGGCCGATTTCACAGCTGAAATCGGCAAATTTCAAATGACCCTTCCAGCTCGCTCTCCGGTTCATGATCGCCGCCCATGATCATTGTGGGAGGATCGCTCTCTGCCCCGATCCGCGGCAAGAATACGTTCGATGGCGGGCACGTCCGCCTCCGCCAGCACCGGCACGGGGTCGGATGCCATCGCCTCCAGCACCTCGGGCGAAAGGCCGCCATTGCGGATCACCCACTCCATTGCCTCGCGGGTTTGCCGTTCGGCCTTCAGCTGCGCATAAAGCGCCAGTATCAGCCGGTCGCGAACATCGAAGGGCTTAACATTTCTGTCTGAACGTTCTGCCTGCTGTTTCATATCAAATCCCCGAGGCGCCTCAAACGATAGGACACGTGGACCCCGCCTCGACCTGGCGGGAGACGCCATATGCGACTCTAACGATTCGGATTGCCCCTCGTTCCATCGGACATGCGGACGGGCAAATCCTGCGACGGCCCCGACCTCAGGCTGGCATGGCAGGACGGTGGGCCGGCGGCATCACAAGCCGCCGCCTCACCCTACCTCAAACGGAATATTTCTTTCTATTGGGGGTGCTTGCCGCGCCGGCGGGCGCAACATCGGGTTTGCCGAAGAGATAGCCCTGCGCCTGTGCACACCCCTCATCGACAACCATGCGATATTGCGCATCCGTTTCGATACCCTCTGCCGTCACCGGCAGATCGAGACTGCGGCCAAGGCCGATCACCGCGCGCACGATGGCGCGGGCATTGTCGTCGTCGCTCATGGCGGCGATGAAGCTGCGGTCGATCTTGATCTTGTCGAAGGGGAAGCTCTGCAAATTGCTGAGCGAGGAGTAACCGGTGCCGAAATCATCCATGACGATGGCGACGCCCAGCGCCTTCAACTGGTTGAGAATGATCAGCGTCGCCTTGCGGTCCTTCAGCAGTGCCGCCTCGGTAATTTCCAGTTCAAGCCGGTTCGGAGACAGTCCGGTCTGCATCAGCACGGTGCAGACGACATGGCCGAGATTTGCCAGCGAAAACTGCAATGGCGAGACGTTGACGGCGATTTTCAGATGCGGCGCCCAGGTGCTCGCCTGACGGCAGGCCTCACGCAGCACCCATTCACCAAGCGAAATGATGATCCCGCTTTCCTCGGCAATCGGAATGAAGACGTCCGGCGGCACCACGCCCCTTGTCGGGTGCTGCCAGCGCACCAGCGCCTCATAACCGACGACCTGACCACATTCGACGGAAAGGACAGGCTGGTAATTCAAGAGCAATTCGTTGCGGTTGATGGCGAGCCGCAAATCCGTCTCGAGCTGACGGCGTTCGCGGGCCTCCTGATCCATCAGCGGATCATAAAAGGCCAGGATGCCACGCCCGCCCATCTTGGCGCGATAAAGCGCCAGATCAGCGGCATGCATGATGCTTTCATCGTTTTGGCCATCCCGCGGGAAGACGGCGATGCCGATGCTGACACCCACGGCAGTCGGATCGTTGGCCGCATTCATTTTCAACCCGAACATGGCAAGGATCGTCTCGGCGAGCAGACGCGCCTCCTCCGACTTGGTATGACGAGCAGTCAGAATAACGAATTCGTCGCCGCCGAGACGAGCGACGACATCGCCTGCCCTTGCACATTCATCAAGAATGGCGGCGACCCTTTTCAGCACGCGGTCGCCCTCGGCATGGCCGAATATGTCGTTGACCGCCTTGAACCGGTCGAGATCGAGCGCCAGCAGCGCAAATTCATCTTCTTCACTGCAATGCTCGATCTGCTGGCGAAGCCGTGTCTGGAACATGGTGCGGTTCGAAAGGCCGGTCAGCACGTCGTGGCGCGCAAGATATTCGATTTCCCGTTGCGCTTCCCGCTTCTCCGTCAGATCGCGAATAGCCATCACCTCACAGGGGTGGCCGCGATATTCGATGGTGCGCACGGCAAGCTCGAACACCTGCGCCCGCTCCCCGCGCTCGCGGATCGCCTCGACCGGTGCAAGGCGCGGCAGATAGGCCGGCTGCCCATCGATGGCCTTGAAGAGATCATCGGGATTTTTACCAATCAGCGACGCCTCGTCGCTGCCGAGAAGTCCGGCAAAGCGGGTATTCAACTCGACGATCCTGCCATCACGGACGACAGCAAGGCCATCCAGGGTGGCATCGACAAGACCCTTGAGGTCGACAAGATAGCGGTCCACCAGCGCGGCGGTGGCCGTTGTGGACAGGATAAGGAAGGTCACGCCGGAGACAGCGCCGATCATGACCAGTCTGGCGAGGTTGTCGGGATCAGGACCGGAAACGGATGGATCCGGCGACAGGATCGTGGCCGACATGGCGGTAAAGTGCAGCGCGCAGATGGCCAGAATGGAACATGCCGCCGGAGCGACGATGCGTTGTTTCCAGGAGCCCCCACGGCGGAAAAGGAAAAAGGCGAGAAGAAAAAACACCCAGGCAACGGCAGAACCGCCAACGATTGGGCCCCAGCGGTAGCTTATCGTCGCGGCCACATCCATTCCGGCCATGCCGACGAAATGCATGACGGCAACCGACAGGGTTACGAGCGTTCCGATGATGACGGGACTGTAGCTAGCCTTCGAGCGAATGTTCAGCGCCAGCCAGAACCCCAGAACAGCCAGAATCGAAGAGAGAGCCGTGAACTGGAAATCAAAACCGATTGGAACCGTGCCCTTATATGCAAGCATGGCGACGAAATGGGTGGCCCAGACACTGAGACCTGCGGCAAAGGCGGCGACCAGCACCCAATAGGGCTTACGGCCAGACGGACTTTCCTCCGCGCGCAACAGAAGGTGAAAAAAGGCAAGCATTCCGAGCAGGCAGATAGATGCTGCAAGAAGCACGATCGCCCTATCGTGCTGAACGGCAACGCATTCCAGAACCGTGAACATGGCACACTCTCCCAGCCTCTGAAGAACCGCTCACGACCGCACTATGGAGTTGGTTTATTTATAAATCTCTAATGCAACCCTTGATAAGAGTGCGTCTTTGTCGGCAATGACACAGAAACGGGTGGAAACGGCGTGTCAGCCGGGAGAGCTTTTGCGGCCGGGCCAAGGGCTGCCGGTGGCAAGTTCCTGTTTCCGGCGGCGGCAGTCATCGCTGGCACAACCGAAAGATGCGCGCACGGGAGCCAATTCCCACATCCAGACAGAGCCATAAAAAACGGGCGGTAGATCAACCGCCCGTCGCGTCTTTGAGGAATGTGGCTGCTGTCACTGCTTCGTCACGTTTTCCAGACGGGTCGTCTGGCTGGGGTGACCGACATAGTCCTTGACGCGCGACGTCAGGACGATGGGTTCGTATCTCTCGAAGAGAGGCAGAACCGCAGGCTTCTGCGCGACGAACTTTTCCTGCATCTCGGTGTAGATTTCCCCGCGCTTCTTGGCATCGGGTTCAAGTGAAGCCTTTGCCGTCAGAGCGGTCAGTTCGGGAATGTCCCAGGCCGACCGCCAGACGAAGTTGCCGGCATTGTTGGCGGCAAGCGAGTTGTCCGGGTTGCTGGAAAATTGCTCCATGGAGCCAAGGACGTTCGGCATATAGGCGCCGGTCTGTGGCATGAGCAGATCAAAGTCACGGGCGCGGTGGGCCGCAATCACATCCGCACCATTGCCCTGCTGGATATTGACCTTGATGCCGATCTGGCTGAGCGATGCCTGAATGGCGGTCGCAAGGTCGATACGAGGTGTCTGGGCAATGGTCTTCAGATTGAGCGTGAAGCCATTCTCATAACCCGCCTCCTTCAGAAGAGCCTTCGCCTTCGGAACGTCAAGCTTCCAGTCCGGGCTCGGAATGGCATATTCGAAATTCTCCGGCACCGGCACCGTGCGCGCCCGGCCATATGGACCCATGATGGTCTTTTCCATGCCCTTGTAGTCGATGCCATAAGCAATCGCTTCGCGGACCTTGGGGTTGGACAAAGGCTCCTTGCCGGCATTCATCGACAGGACATAGAAACCGCCCGTCGGCACGCGCTGGATCTGGAAACCTTCCTTGTTGTTGAAGGTCGCAAGGTCGGCGGCCGTCAGCGCGCTGGCGATGTCGATATCGCCTCGCTCCAGCATCAGGCGCTCCACCTGGCTTTCCGGCACATGCCGCACGATGACGCGACGCATCTTCGGTTCGCCGGCGACATAATCCTTGTTGGCTTCAAGGATGATGATTTCATTGGGCGACCAGCGATTGAGCGTGAAGGGGCCGGAACCGGCGGAATTTGTCCGCAGCCAGGCATTTCCCCAGTCACCATCAACTTCATGGGACTTGAGTTCCTTGCTGTCGACGACACTGGCAATGACCATGGCCAGACGATAGAGCAGCAATTCGGACGTCGTTTCGCCTGACAGTTCGATGCGAACCGTCTTTTCGTCCGGGGCGCTGACCAGCTTGTCGACATTTTCAGCGTTGTAACCAACACGCTTGAGGTTGGCGGCAGCCGCCTGGTTCATCTTCAAAAGACGGCTGAACGAATAAACGACATCCGCCGAGGTCACGGGATTGCCCGACGCGAAATTGGCCTCGCGAAGATGAAAGGTGATGCCCTTGTCATCCGTCTCCCATCGCTCCGCCAGCTGCGGTGAAACTTTCCCCGAACCATCGACCGAGATCAGCCGATCATAAAGATTGGCCATGATTTCATTGGCTTTGGCTTCGGTCGCCTGATGCGGGTCGAGTGACAGCACTTGGGCCAGCGACGTCCCGACGACGAGCTGGTCATTGGGTGTCTTGGCTGCAACCGGGGACGCCTGCACCAGCATGGCGCCCAGAACGGTGGTGAATGCGAGACGGATCATTGATTTTTTCATACCTGCTCCTCCTACAGATCGGTAATTGCATGGGTGAAGCCGGCGGCGCCACGACGCGCCAACCGGCTGAAACAGTCAAAGATGATTGTTATTGAGCGCCTCGATCAGCGCGGCGATATAGCCGTAGCAGAACCCGAAGGCGACACCGACAGGATCGCGGCCCGCAATCGTCGGCACATGATCGGGCATGATCATGTAGCGATAGCCAAGTTCGTGATAGAGCTTCAGCGACCGCACCATGTCCATGTCGCCCTCATCGGGGAATGTCTCCATGAACGACAGCTTGCCGCCGCTGATGTTGCGGAAGTGGACGTTGAAAATCTTGTCGCGGCTGCCGAACCAGCGGATGATCTCGTCAATCTCCTCACGTGGATTGTCGAGCATCTCGCCAATCGATCCCTGGCAGAAATTCAGTCCGTGATAGGGGCTTTCCCGCATCTGCACGAATTTCTTCAGGCCCTCGACGGTGCCGAGCACCCGGGTGACACCCTTGTAACCCGGCGGGGTATAGGGATCATGCGGATGGCACGCCAGGCGGACCTTGTTACTTTCGGCAACAGGAACCACGCGCTCGAGGAAATAGTCGATACGCTCCCAGTTCTCATCTTCGGACAGAACACCGGCAAGGCCCGGAGCCGCATCATGGTCGGCCCTGTCCCAGCGCCAGGCTTCATTGAGCGAACCGCCGCGGCCACGCTCCATTTCCGTGCGCGGAATGCCGATGAGGTTGAGATTGTATTTCGCCGCCGGAATGCCGGCCCTCGCAATATCCTCAATCATCCTGCAAACGGCATCGATCTGCCTGTCTCGCTCTGGCCCCGCAAGCAGGATATCGGGAAACGAGGCCTGTTCGATGGGCCGAGACGGCAGCGGCAGCTGCACCATGTCAAGGACAAGACCAAAGCTTTCGACCTTGTCACGGTGACGCTCAAAATCCTCAAAGGTCCAGCTCGCGGGCGCTCCAGGCGGATCGGCGTTGATATTTCTGACGCCAAGCTGCGCCCAAACCTTATAATCCTCGTCGTCGCGTGCTGCCACCTGAGTGCCGACATACATCGATTCTCTCCCTCTCCATGCTAGTCATCATACGACATCGCATGAAATAAGATGAGTGTCGAGATGCTATTGCGCCTCGGAAAGCAACCTGTACCGACGCTGGCTTGCAAGCATATGATCGCGCATGGCCTTACGCGCGACATCCGGGTCCTGCTCGACGATGGCGCGCAGGATTGCCTCATGCTCGGCCTGCACCTTGCGAAGATAATCCGCATTGCCCGTTTCCGGCAGCGTCGGAAACTGTCCGCGCGGTATAGACCTCGAGCCGAACTGGCGCAGGGCCTCCAGATAGAAACGATTGTTGGTTGCTACCGCAATCGCCGTGTGGAATTCGTAATCGGCCTCAACCGTGGTTTCGCCCGCATCGATGGCCCGGGCCATTTTCCGATGGGCTGCGGAAATTGCCGCCTCCTGCTGGGCTGTGCGGCGATAAGCGGCGATTGCCGCCGCCTCCCCTTCGGTTGCTAGCCGAAACTCGAGCATTTCCAGAGTTTCCGCAATCGTACCCACTTCGGATTGCGTCAGCTTCACACCCGCCCACTCGCCGGCATTGCTGACGAAAACGCCTTTGCCCTGGATGGGAATGACATAACCGGAAGAACGCAGGTCCGCGATCGCTTCGCGAACCACCGTGCGGCTTACGCCATAGGTGCGCTCAAGCTGCGGTTCCGTGGGAAGCTGATCGCCGTTCTTCAGTTTTCCACTGCGAATTTCTGCACTGAGATTATCGATGATCTGCTGTGCCCGCCGCTCCCGCGGCTTTTCCCTGTCGCCCATCATGCCACTCTTCCCTCTTGCAGAAAACGAATCCCTTCGCTACTCATATGATGACGTGGCGTTACGTCATATGTTTTCATGTTAGCTCAGGGAGGAGTTGGGATGAAGTACCATCAAAAGTTTTTGCAAGGTAGAATTGCGCGTCCGCGGCGAGCGGTTCAAAACGTGGCATCGCTGACAGCGTCTTCCGGTGGAAGTGCGACCTGCGATGACTGAAATTTCACTGCGCGGGCTCGGACATCGCTTCCTGCAACTTGTCGTCAGCCTCTTCATCCTGCTCTGCATCACCTTCATCATTGGCCGGGTGATGCCGACCGACCCGGTCGGGGCGATCGTCGGTGAGCTTGCAGATCCCAAGGCCTATGAAGCCATGCGGACCCGGCTTGGACTTGATCTGCCGCTTTACCAGCAGTTCTTCATCTATCTGCGCGGCCTGCTTCACGGCGATTTCGGCATCGCTATCCTGACCGGAAAACCGGTAACGCGGGACCTGGCGCAGGCCTTCCCGGCCACGCTGGAACTGGCGACGCTGGCAATCATCATCTCCACGGTCATCGGCGTGCCGCTCGGTCTCGCCGCCGCCCTTTTCCGCGATACGTTCATCGACAAGTTCGCGCGTGTCTTTGCGCTGGTGGGGCATTCGATACCCGTCTTCTGGTTCGGTATCGTCGGGCTCGTGATTTTTTATGCCAACCTCAACCTTGTCGCCGGGCCCGGTCGCGTGGACGTCTTTTATGAAGGCCTCGTCGAACCGAAGACAGGACTGATGCTGGTCGACAGCCTCCTTGCGGGTGAGACGGAAATCTTCTGGAACGCGCTCGCACATATCATGCTGCCGGCGATCATCCTTGCCTATATGGCCATGGCCTACATCACCCGCATGACGCGCGCCTTCACCCTGGAGCAGCTCAGCCAGGACTATGTGATTGCGGCGCGTGCCAAGGGCGTGAGCCCGGCGCGTACCATAACCCGCCACGTATTGCCGAACATTGCGGTGCAGCTGATCACCGTTCTCGCCATCTCCTATGGCAACCTGCTGGAAGGCGCCGTGGTGACCGAAATCGTCTTTTCCTGGCCCGGCATCGGACAATATATGACGAATGCCCTGCTTATCGGCGACATGAATGCGATCCTCGCAGCCACGATCGTCATCGGCTTCATCTTCATGATGCTGAACTTCCTTGCAGACGTGGCCTATACCACACTCGACCCGCGGACACGGGAGGTCGCTCGATGACCGATATCACACAGAACAATCCCGTGCAGAGCCGCAGTGCCTTGTCACGCCTATCAGCCACAACGGTGCGGACACTGCAAAAGCTTGGTGACGAGCCGCTTGGAATGTTCGGCTTTGCCATTCTCGCCATTCTGGTCATCGTCGCCATTTTCGCGCCGCTCATTGCGCCCTACGATCCGGTAAGTCAGGCGCTCGACAACGCGTTTCAGCCTCCCAGCTGGGCGCATCTGGCGGGAACCGACGAATTTGGCCGCGATATTTTCAGCCGCCTCGTCTATGGCACACGCATCACCATCCAGACTGTTTTGTCGGTTTCGGTCATCGTCGGCCCGATCGGGCTTGCAATCGGCGTCATGGCCGGTTTCTTCGGCGGCCGCACCGATGCCATTCTGATGCGTGCGACCGATATTGTCCTTTCCTTCCCTTCGCTCGTCCTGGCGCTGGCCTTTGCCGCTGCGATGGGGGCGGGTCTTGGCACGGCCATCATCGCAATCTCGCTGACCGCCTGGCCGCCCATCGCGCGTCTGGCGCGTGCCGAAGCGCTGGTGGTGCGAAACACGGATTATGTTGCTGCCGCACGCCTTTACGGGGCATCGCCGCTGCGCATCCTGTTTCTTTATATCGCGCCAATGTGCATTCCCTCGGTCATCGTCAGACTGACGCTGAACATGGCCGGTATCATCCTGACGGCCGCCTCACTTGGCTTCCTCGGTCTCGGCGCGCAGCCGCCGCTTCCCGAATGGGGCGCAATGATCTCCAGCGGCCGTAAATTCATGCTCGATTACTGGTGGGTCGCCGTCATGCCCGGCATCGCGATCCTTTTGACGAGCCTTGCCTTCAACATCGCCGGCGATACGCTGCGCGACCTGCTGGATCCGCGTCATGCCCGTTCCTGATAGCTCACCCGTTCTTTCGGTCCGCGACCTCAATGTCCGCTTCGGCCGCAACACCATTCCGGCCGTCTCCAATGTCAATTTCGACGTCGGCCGCGAAAGGGTCGGCATTGTCGGCGAGTCCGGCTCCGGAAAGTCCACGACCGGGCGCGCCGCCATGCGGCTTCTGCCCAAAAGCGCCACCGTGACGGCGGAGCGCATGGATTTCCTCGCCGAACCCCTGCTTGAAAAATCCGAGCGCCAGATGGGTGCGATCCGCGGCAGCGAGATGGCGCTGATCATGCAGGACCCGCGTTATTCACTCAATCCGGTCCTGCCGATTGGAAAGCAGGTGGCGGAGGCGGCCGAGCTGCATCTGGCGCTGACCGGCAAGGCCGCCAGAAATGCCGCACGCGATATGCTACTGCGCGTGCGCATCAACGATCCTGACCGTGTGATGGGGCTTTATCCGCACCAGATTTCGGGCGGCATGGGGCAGCGCGTGATGATCGCCATGATGCTGCTTGCGAAACCCAAGCTGGTCATCGCCGACGAACCGACCTCGGCCCTCGATGTCAGTGTCCGCAAGGATGTCCTTCTGCTTCTGGACGAGATGGTGCGCGAGAATAATTCCGGCCTCATCCTCATCAGCCACGATATCCGCATGGTCGCCGCCTTCTGCGAACGCGTGCTGGTCATGTATGGCGGACGCGTCGTGGAGACGCTTTCGAAGCTCGAAGATGCGCAACATCCCTATACGCGGGGCCTGATCGCGGCGATGCCCGATCCCCGCAACCCGGTCCGGCGCCTCAAGGTGCTGGATCGCCAGGCAATCGATGCGGAGGTGATGCGATGATCACGGTAGACAAGCTCGATGTCGTCTACGGCACGAAGGAAAACCGCAACCATGTTGTGCGCGACGTCAGTTTTCGCGTCAATAAAGGCGAGACACTCGGCATCGTCGGCGAAAGCGGTTGCGGCAAGTCGACATTGCTGCGGTCACTGGCGGGGCTGGAAGCCGGCTGGACCGGATCGATCAGCTTCGACGGCAAGCCGGTCGGCAAGGTTCGCAGCCGCGAGGAGCTGAAGCTGGCGCAGATGGTGTTTCAGGATCCCTACGGTTCCCTGCACCCACGCCACCGCATCGGCCGGGCTCTGGCCGAACCGATCAGCTCGATGGGGCTTGGCGATGGCTGGTCGAAAGTGCCGGCCGCCCTGCAACAGGTCGGCCTGCCCGCGCATTTTGCCGAGCGCTTCCCGCATGAACTGTCCGGCGGCCAGCGTCAGCGTGTGGCGATCGCCCGCGCGCTGATCCTCGAACCGCCGATCCTGCTGCTCGACGAGCCGACATCCGCGCTCGACGTCTCCATTCAGGCGGAAATCCTGAACCTGCTGGCCGATCAGCGTGAAGACCAGAACCTCACCTTCGTTCTCGTCAGCCACGACCTGTCGGTCATTGCCCATATGTGCGACCGTGTTCTGGTCATGCAGAATGGCGTTTTTGTCGATGAGTTGACCAAGGCTGATCTTGAAGCCGGCATCACCCATGCAGCCTATTCTGGCGAGCTCTTCGAAAGCAGCTTCCTCTGAAACCGTGATGGAGCGGCGCGCCACGATTGGACCAAGAAGACCGCTCCAGCAACGTTATCCAACATGATGTGGAAGACAGGAACGCCCGTTCATTATTTGTTCTGGCCTGCTGTTTGAGTTTTTGCTAATCATTGCGACAAGAGTGCAAGAATGACCGGCCGTCATCAGACGGCTGGCATTTTTGAATAAGGCCGTCGTCGTGCGGATAGGCAAATATCAAGGATGCAGGCATGACGGTTGCCTATCTGGACAAACTGAACGAACAGCAGCGCAAGGCCGTGGAACATGGCGTTGGACTCTCAGACGGACACACGGCCGGACCATTGCTGATCATCGCCGGCGCCGGTTCGGGCAAGACCAACACGCTGGCGCACCGGGTGGCGCATCTGATCGTCAATGGCGCCGATCCCCGCCGAATCCTGCTGATGACGTTTTCGCGCCGTGCCGCTTCCGAAATGTCGCGCCGTGTCGAGCGGATCTGCAAACAGGTCATCGGCACCAATGCCGGAACCCTGACGGATGCGCTGGCCTGGTCCGGCACGTTTCACGGGATCGGCGCACGCCTCCTGCGGATTTATGCGGAACAGGTCGGGCTGAACGTGGACTTCACCATCCATGACCGCGAAGACAGCGCCGATCTGATGAACCTTGCCCGTCACGAGCTGGGTTTCTCCAAGACCGAGAGCCGTTTTCCGACCAAGGGAACCTGTCTTGCGATCTATTCGCGCGCCGTCAATTCGCAGACGCCGTTGAAGGAAATCCTGCGCCAGCATTATCCATGGGTGTCCAGCTGGGAAGCCGAGCTCAAGCAATTATTCGCCGCCTATGTGGAGGCCAAGCAGGCCCAGAACGTGCTCGATTATGACGATCTTCTGCTTTACTGGGCCCAGATGGTCAGCGATCCCGACCTGGCCGGCGATATCGGCAATCGTTTCGACCATGTGATGGTCGATGAATATCAGGATACCAACCGGCTGCAGGCCTCGGTGCTGATGGCGTTGAAACCGGGCGGTCGCGGGCTGACCGTGGTGGGTGACGACGCTCAGTCGATCTATTCCTTCCGGGCAGCGACGGTACGCAATATCCTGGATTTCCCGGCATCCTTCAGCCCGGCCGCCGACATTATCACCCTTGATCGCAACTATCGCTCGACGCAGCCGATACTGGCTGCGGCCAACAGCGTCATCGACCTTGCCCGTGAGCGGTTCACCAAAAACCTCTGGACCGAACGACAGTCACTCGAGCGACCGAAGCTCGTGACGGTAAAGGACGAAACCGAGCAGGCGAACTTCATCATCGACCAGGTGCTGGCCAATCGTGAGACCGGCATGACACTGAAGCAGCAGGCGGTGCTGTTTCGCACCTCCAGTCACAGCGGCCCGCTCGAGATCGAGCTGACACGCCGCAACATTCCCTTCGTTAAATTTGGCGGCCTGAAGTTTCTCGACAGCGCCCATGTGAAGGACATGCTGGCGGTATTGCGGTTCGCGCAGAACCCGCGCGACCGGGTTGCCGGTTTCCGGCTTCTCCAGATGCTGCCGGGTATCGGCCCGAAAAAAGCCGGCAGTATTCTCGATACGATCGCGGCAGACCCCGAGCCATTGCTCGCCCTTGCCGAAATTCCGCCACCACCCAAAACCGGCGATGACTGGGTATCCTTCGTTCAATTGCTGGCGAACCTGCGAAAATCGCACGGTGGCTGGCCATCGGATATCGAGCACGCGCGGCTCTGGTACGAGCCTCATCTTGAGCGCATCCATGAGGATGCGGAGACCCGCAAGGCCGATTTGCTGCAACTTGAGCAGATTGCCGGCGGCTACCCCTCCCGTGAACGTTTCCTGACCGAACTGACCCTCGATCCGCCGGATGCCACCAGCGACCAGGCGGGCGTGCCGCTTCTCGATGAGGATTACCTGACCCTTTCAACCATTCATTCGGCCAAGGGCCAGGAATGGCGTTCCGTCTTCATCCTGAATGTGGTCGATGGCTGCATCCCCTCTGATCTCGGCGTCGGCTCCACGCATGAAGTCGAGGAAGAACGCCGTCTGCTTTATGTCGCCATGACACGCGCCAAGGACAGCCTGTCGCTGATAACGCCGCAACGGTTCTTCACCCATGGCCAGAATGCGCAGGGAGACCGGCATGTTTACGCGGCAAGAACCCGCTTCATACCGGCAACTCTGTTGCAATTCTTCGAAACCGCCACCTGGCCGCTGGTTTCGGCCGCTGCCTCCGAGCGCAGCGCGCAGCAGATCCGCATCGATGTCGGCGCGCGGATGCGAGCAATGTGGAAATAAGGACGATCGTACGGGCTGGAACGATGGATAGCACGGCTGTTCGAAAGATAATCCATATCGACATGGATGCCTTTTATGCATCGGTGGAGCAACGTGACAATCCCGCACTTCGCGGCCTGCCCGTCGCCGTCGGCGGATCTGCGGCACGGGGCGTGGTGGCTGCGGCGAGTTACGAGGCAAGAACCTTCGGCGTGCGTTCCGCGATGCCATCGGTCACCGCCAGGCGGAAATGCCCGGATCTGATCTTCGTGCCGCCGCGATTTGACGTATATCGGCAGGTGTCGCAACAGATACGCGAAATATTCGCCGAATATACCCCGCTGATCGAGCCGCTATCGCTCGACGAAGCCTATCTCGACGTGACCGAAAACCTGAAAGGCATGGAGATCGCCACCGAAATCGCGCTGGAAATTCGCGCAAGGATCAAGGCGATCACCGGCCTCAATGCCTCCGCCGGCATCTCCTACAACAAGTTTCTCGCCAAGATGGCAAGCGACCTGAACAAGCCGAATGGCCAGGCCGTCATCACGCCGAAGAATGGCCCCGGCTTTGTTGAGGCCCTGGCGGTTAAGAAATTTCACGGCGTGGGACCGGCCACGGCCGAGCGGATGAGACGGCACGGCATCGAAACCGGGCTCGATCTCAAATCGAAATCACTCGGTTTTCTGCAGCAGCATTTCGGAAAGTCCGGCCCTTATTTCTACAACATCGCCCGCGGCATCGATGAACGGCAGGTAATACCCGATCGCATCCGCAAGTCCGTCGGCGCCGAGGATACATTCGTAGAAGACATCGACGATCTCGATCTGGCCAAGGCTGAGCTCGGCCCTTTGGCTCAGAAAGTCTGGCGGTATTGCGAGGCCCACGACATCACCGGAAAGACAGTGACGGTGAAAATCAAATATTCGGATTTCACCCAGGCGACACGCAGCAGGACCGTCTCGGGAGCCGTGCCTGACCTTGCGACGATCCAGGAAATGGCCGAGACCCTGCTCGCCTCCGTCTTTCCATTCAAACGTCCGGTGCGGCTGCTGGGTGTTACTCTTTCATCGCTGAGTGGAGAAGAGAGCGACGAGGAACCGCAGCTCGCCCTTGGCCTCTGATGTCCCTGTTTCGAAAACGAAAAAGCCCGCCGCGGGAGGAGGTGCGGCAGGCTTTTCGAAAACTCGAACAACGGCTGGGAGGAGGAGTGCCATTGTTCACGAGATAACCCTTGGGAGGAGGATAGGGTCATCTCAGTTCGAAGCTCTGCGGGAGGAGGTGCATCACTTCGATGAAGACCAAGATACCCGATTTCGCCGCATATTAAATAGGCTTTATCGCAGCGCAGCCATGCAAGAAACGCAGGGGCTGATTTGCACGAGCGATATATATTGCAAGGCAAATGGCCTGCGCCGCCTGTTTCCGTCAGAATTTCACGCTGGCCGTCAGGCTGACATTGAAGGGCTCGCCCACGGCATTGGCATAGCTGGTGGAGCCGATGGACGAGGTGTAATAGGTCTTGTCGAAGATATTCTTCAGATTGAGCTGCAGCGTCACCGGTTTTTCCAGCTGCAGCGTATAGGTGGCGAAGGCGTCGAAGACCGCATAGCCCGGCAGATTATAGGAATTGTCGTTGATGCCGGCGCGCTCACCCACCGCCCGGACACCGCCGCCGATGCGGAGCGTATTGCCGTTAGGCCCGACCTCGCCGACATCATAGGCAAGAAAGAGCGAGCCGGTGTGGCGCGCCACATTCGGCAGGCGCTTGCCGGCATAGGTGGGATCTTCGAGCACCAGCGCATCCGTATAGGCATAACTCGCGATGAGATCGAGATCGTTGGTCAGGCTGCCTGCAATATCGACCTCCACACCGCGCGAACGGACGAGGCCGGCGGCCTTCACCGTCGAGACGCCGCCGACATCTTCCGAATAGGCGACATTGCGCTTGCGGGCATTGAACAGGGCGATATTGGCGTTGAGCCCGGCGAAAAGATCGAACTTCGCACCCACTTCGTAGGAGATGCCCTCTTCCGGATCGAGCCCGCCATAATAGGCGCCGATGGAGGATTGCGGACGGAAGGTTTTCGCCACATTGGCGTAAAGCGAGGCATTCGGAGTGAGTTTGTAAACCAGGCCGGCATTGGGGATGAGCTCGCCGCCATCCTTCTCGGTATTAACGACGAAAGGACGGCCCTTGCCGGCATAGATGTCGTAGTACTGGTAACGCAAGCCGCCGACCGCGATCCATTGATCGTTAAGATGCAGGGCGTCCTGCATATAGATCGAGGCGGTTGAGAGCTCTTCCGTCTGGTCGCTGTCGACCGCCCTCACCGTGGTGCAGACCGGCAGGCGGCCATAAACCGGATTGTTGACGTTGAAATTCGTGGAATTCGCGCATCGCAACATGTCGGTGCGCAGGGTATCGCTGTAATCATAGGACGCACCGAACAGAAGGTCGTTGCGCAGTCCGCCGATTTCAGCCTCGCCCGTCAGATCCGCCCGCACCGCGTGATTGTAGATCGTCGAATATTGCGTCGCATCGGCCCGGCGCGTCACCTGCCCAGTGCGGGAGTTATAACCCATCACGCGCGCCTGATTGTCCGAATATTCATTGCGGCTATAGGCGTAATTCAGCGACAGCTTCCAGTCATCGGAGAGTTGCCGGTCTATGGCGATGCTCGCCAGATCGGATTTGCCGTCGGTGATGTTATAGGCTTCATCGAGGCGCAGGCGGCGGCTGACATTGATCGCCCTGCCGGTCGCCGGATCGAAGATCGTGCCGCGATCGAACGGCACGCTGTAGTCCTCATGCATATAGGAAACCGTAATATCGGTGTCCTCGCCGCTCCATTTCAGCGATGGTGCGATCAGCCAGTTCTTCTTCTCACCGAAATTACGCCAGTAATCGCTGTTTTCCCCCTCGCCGATCAGGCGATAGGAAAAATCCGTGCCTGCAATCGGGCCGGTCACATCAAAACCACCCGATGTGCCGTATTTGCCCGCCCCATAGGCGGAAAAGCGCGAATAGGCCTCCGCCGTGAACGTGTCTTCCGGCTTCTTCGTCACGACATTCACCATGCCGCCGGGATCGAGAATGCCGTAAAGCGTCGAGGCCGGACCTTTCAGCACTTCCACCCGCTCGACCGTATCGTTGAAGGAATGCGGCAAGGCCGTCTTCAGCCCGTTGACGAGGATGGAGCCGTCGCGATTATCACCGAAACCACGGCGGATGACGGCATCCTGCGTGCCGCCGAGCGTATTTGCCTGGGTGACGCCGCTGACATTAGCCAGCGCTTCGTCCAGCGAGCGCGCCTGCTGGTCGCGCAGCACCTCGGCCGTCACCACATTGACCGATTGCGGAATATCGAGGATCGGTGTTTCGGTACGTGTCGCCGTGCCCGTCGTCACCGGCTGATAGCCGCGCGCGCCTTTTTTGACCTCGGCATTGACGGTTATGGTTTCGAGCACGGTCGTCCCGTCGGCATTTTTCTTCGGCGTCGCACTCTCCTGCGCAAAAGCAGGCAGGGCGACCCCGGCCAGAAGAAACGCCAGCAGCGCCCGCGAGCGCACCCCAATGATCATCGAACCGTCATGCATCGTGTCTTGTCCCCGGCTGTCCCAAATCGTCATCGCGACGATGCACCGCTCTTTCAATTGATGAATGTAGTAGTCAACTTTATTTCCGCTTCAGCGCGGCAAAACGTCGGCACAGAAGGGTGCATTCGTGCTTCCTGGCGTGTCATTTCAGCCCATGACAGCCGCTTTTTGTTCAAATCGCCCGGCAAAAACCGCTTTTTCGAACGCTATATACTTGACTACTACAGTCATCAATAATTCTGGTGGCAACGCATTCAGACGGTGACGAATTTGAACGACGGCATGAGACCCATAAGCACGGATACAGGCCTTGCGGCGCAGGCAATCGAGCTTGCCTATGGCGACACGCCGGTGCTTGCGGATATGTCCATCGATGTCGCGCCGAACCGCTTCACCGTTCTGCTTGGCCCGAACGGCTCCGGAAAATCCACGCTTCTCAGCGCGCTTGCCCGCCTGCACCGGCCCGCGCGGGGCCATATTCTTCTCAACGGTAGCGATATCTTCCGCCACCCGACCAAGGCGGTGGCGAAAAAGCTCGGCATGCTGGCGCAGCAGAACCATACGCCGGAGGGGCTTTCGGTTTTCGACCTCGTCTCCCGTGGCCGTTACCCGCATCAGGGATTTCTGAAGCAATGGAGTGAGGAAGACGCCCGCGCTGTCGAAGAGGCGCTTTCCGTGACCGGCATGTCCGAACTGGCGGAAAGAGCGGTCGACAGCCTTTCCGGCGGCCAACGCCAGCGCGCCTGGATCGCCATGGCGCTGGCGCAGCAGACGGATATAATTCTTCTCGACGAGCCTACGACCTTTCTCGATCTGCACCACCAGATAGAGGTGCTGGACATGCTGGCGGGCCTCGTCAGCCGCCATAACCGCACAATCGTGGCGGTGCTGCATGACATCAATCTTGCCCTGCAATATGCCGATCACCTGATTTTCCTGAAGGACGGGCAGCTGCGGCACCGGCTGGAAACGGCAGCGGCGTGCGATGCCGGCATCATTGCCGATGTCTTCGACATGGCAGTTGCCCAGCTCACGCATCCGGTGACGGCGCGGCCGGTATTTCTTCCCCTACCCGGACGGGCCGGCGCGGCATGATGCCCAACGGAACCAGCGCAAGCACCCTTGCCCTGCGGGAGCGGGCCTATGGTCGCACACTAGCGGCAGCACTTCTCCTGCTGCTCACCATGCTGCTTCTGGTGCTGGCGCATATGGCCACCGGCCCGCGCCCCATCGCGCCGCACGTTCTGCAAGACCTGATATTTGCTTATGACGCCCGCAACTTCGACCAGCAGGTTTTGATGCGCCTGCGCCTGCCGCGTTTGCTGGCTGCGCTGCAGGCCGGGGCCTGCCTTGGAACAGCGGGGCTTCTGCTGCAGACCCTGCTTCGAAATCCGCTCGGCGAACCGCATATTCTGGGCTTGAATGCCGGGGCAAGCCTCGCTGTCGTTCTGGCGACAGTGATGCCGCTCGGGCTGATCGCAACACCGCTGCTCCGCCCATTGCTGGCGGCGACGGGCGCGGGCGTCAGCTTCTCGCTCGTGCTTCTCCTTGCTTCCGCCGGGCGGCAGGGGCTGACACCGGCAAAACTCGTCTTTTGCGGCATTGCGCTTTCCACGCTTGCCGGAACCCTCACCTCCGCCATCCTCATCCTCAATGAGGAAACATTGCAACAGATGCGTTTCTGGCTGGTGGGCGATACGGCCGGCGTTTCCATGGCAACCATCGCCGCCGCCCTGCCCGCGGCCGCGATCGCGCTCATCCTGGCTTTCGCCGTCGCTCCCCGGCTCGATCTTCTGGGGCTGGGCGACAGCGCGGCCGCAGCGCTTGGCGTGCCGATCCGTTCCACGCGGATTCTGGCGCTTGTCTCCATATCGCTGTTCTGCGGCGCGGCCATCGCCGTCGTCGGTCCCATCGGCTTCGTCGGTCTTGTGGTGCCGCCGCTCGTCGCGCGCCTGAAAACGGGGCGGCTTCTGCTTGCCATACCCATCGCAGCACTCGGCGGAGCGGTTCTCCTAATCGCCGCCGATCTTGCCGCCCGCCTCATTCTCCTGCCGAAAGAGCTGCCCACCGGCGCGATGACCGGCCTCGTCGGCGCGCCGGTGTTTCTCTGGCTGGTGCGCAGGGTGCTGAAATGAACCGCTACCGGGTTGTCCGACTGGGACGCTTTTCCCTCCGTTTCATGCCGTCGCGGCTCATCATTCTGCTGGCGCTTTTCCTCTGCCTCATGCTTGTCGCCCTGTGGTCACTCACCGCCGGCAGCCAGCATATTCCCGCCTCCGCCCTGTGGTCGCTTGTCACCGCAACCAACACCGATCCCGCCATGACCGACGCACTCGTGGTTCTCGACTTCCGGCTCTCGCGTCTGGCGCTTGCGATGGTGGCCGGTGCCATGCTCGGCATTGCCGGCGCCATCATGCAGGCCACGACCCGCAACGGCCTTGCCGATCCCGGCCTGCTCGGCGTGCGCGAAGGCGCATCCCTTGCCGTGCTGGGCTGCCTGTTCCTGCTGCCTTCCCTGCCGGTCATGTTGCGCCCCGTCGCGGGCATTGCCGGCGGCATGGCAAGTGCCGCAATCGTTCTGATGCTCTCCGGCGCAACCTCACGCCTGCGCTTCGTGCTGACCGGCATCGGCTTTTCATGGCTTTTATCAGCTTTTCTGCTTATCCTCATGGCATCGCTCGATATTCGCAATTTGCAGACAGCGATGATCTGGATGGCTGGCAACCTGCAGGGCGCAAGCTGGACCGCCGTTTCAATCCTCTCCGTCATCCTCATCATCGCCCTCGGCCTGCTGCTGTTGATGGCGCGCGCCGCCGACGTGCAGGCGCTCGGCGATCATGCGGCAACCGCGCTTGGCGTCCATAACCGCCTCCTTTCAGTGCTTCATGTCACGCTTGCCGTCACCCTAACCGCATCCTGCGTTTCCTTCACCGGCAGCATCGGTTTTGTCGGCCTGATCGGTCCGCATATCGCCCGGCTTCTGTTGCCCGGCAGCTCCTATCCAGGGCTTGTCATGGGTGCAGGCCTGACAGGCGCAATTCTGGTCGCAGCGTCCGACACCATCGCCCGAACCGCCTTTTCACCGCTGGAGCTGCCGACCGGCCTCGTTCTTTCCGCCGTCGGCGCACCGACGCTGCTTGCTCTTCTCTGGTTTCACCGGCATCGCCTATAGGTCCCCCATGCGCAAAACACTTCTCACGCTTCTCCCGGCAGCCGCTTTTCTCCTCGGCACAGCCACGGCTCAAGCCGAAGAGAACAGCCGAAGCTTTACCGACGACCTCGGCCGCAGCGTTTCCATTCCGGCAAAGCCGAAGCGCATCGTGACGCTGCACGATATCGACCTAACCATTCCGCTGATCGAACTGGGCGTGACGCCGGTGGGCAGCCATGGCCGCATGGGCGCGGACGGCAAACCCTATCTGCGCTCCAGCGCCATTCTGACCGGTGTTGATTTCGACAATAGCGACATCGCCTATATCGGCTCCATCAATGCTGATCTGGAGGCGATTATCGCCCTCAAGCCCGATCTCATCCTAACCGAACCGGACCGACCCACCCCCGTTGAAAAACTGGCGCAGATCGCCCCCACCGTCGCCATCGACAATACCAAAGACGGCGCGCCGCATATTTACAAAGTACTGGCCGAACTCACCGGCACGCAGGAGCGGCTGGCCGTGCTGGACCGTCGTTACCGGGCGCAGATCGAGGCGCTGAAGGCTTCGGTCGATACCGGCAGCACCACCGTTTCAGTGTTCCAGCCGCTCAACGGCAAGATCAGCGTCTACCACACCTATCGCGCGCTCGGGCGCGTGCTGCGGGACGCGGGTTTCCGTTTCCCCGCCATCATCGACGCCATTCCGGATGGCGACCGTATCGAGATCAGCGCCGAACGGCTGCCGGAACTCGATGCCGATATTATCTTCGATCCCTATCGCTCCGATACCGGAGCTTCGCCGCAGGCGGAAATCGACATGATGGAAACCGTGATGCCGGGCTTCTGCAATTTTCTTGAGGCCTGCCGCAACGATCGGTACATCCTCCTGCCGCGCGAGGAAGCAATTTCCAACTCCTATGCCGCGCTCAGCCTCATGGTCTCCGCTGTCCAGTCGCATTTGACGGTGCGGCCAGCGCACGAAAAGTGACTGCGGCGACCACTACGGACAAAAGCGCTTGCCTCCCGGCTTGGCGCGCTGCTAATTCGTGAAGAAGAGTAGAAAACTCAGCTTCACGGAAGAATTCATGCCGGCTGGCGAAACGCATATATCAAGGCTTCGGCGCACCGACCGTTTCGGCGAGCAGCTTCGCAAGCGCCGCGACCGCCTGTCGCCGGGCCTGCTTGCCGTCGCCGAATATATTGACGGCCACCGCCATGCGGTCCTCGCCAAATCGGCGCTGGAAATCGGCTTCGAGACCAATACCTCCGATGCGACCGTCATCCGCGCCATACAGGCGCTGGGCTTCCAGGGGCTGGTCGATCTCAAGGAAACGCTGGAGGCCTATCTGGGCGTGACGGATTCGCCCGTCGAAAAAATGGCGGCGACGACAAAATCCATATCCGGCAACTGCGATGCGGCGATAGATTTCGTGCTCGACAATCAGAAAAACACGCTGGAAATGCTTTCAAGCGCAGAGAACCGCGAAGCCATGGCGGCGGCCGTGCGGCTTCTCTCACAAGCGCGCGGCATCGGCGTGCTCGGCATCGGCGCCTCCGGCATCATCGCCACCTATGCGGCAAGGCTGTTCCAACGCTCGGGCGTCCATTCCTACGCGCTCAACGCCACCGGCATCGCGCTTGCCGAACAATTGCTCGAGCTTGAAAACGGCCACGTCCTCATCATGCTCCTGCACGGCCGCGCCCACCGCGAAGCCCAGACCGCCATAGCCGAGGCCGGCCGCCTCGACATCCCGATCATCATGCTGCTCGGCCAGGAAGACAGCGTGCTCAAAAAACACGCCAACGCCAGCCTCTTCCTGCCCCGCGCCAAAACGGAAGGGGTCGCGCTCCACGCCCCAACCTTCGTTGCCATGGAAACCATGGCCCTGGCCCTCTCCGCCGCCTGCCCCGAGCGAAGCCTCGAGACGCTGGAGCGGCTGGTGGAGTTGCGGACATCGATCAGGCCGCATAAGCGGGTATAACAGCCTCCGAAAAGCCGGCTCTTGCTGTTGAGACTCTCAACTTATTCATTTGAATAATTTGCAACCCATTCAGTCCGGCTTTATACCCGAATCGTAAGAAGGTATTTGGCGCCTAAGGTGGTCGACAGAGCTGAACGGGGAGCGATTGGATGGCAAGCAATCTAACGCACGCCTCTTCCGCAGCAGTCGAGCTATAGGGTTAAGAACACTAAGCACGCTTGAATGTTTGTCAAAATATTGCATGGCTGAGGTCGTTTAGAATGAAAGCTGTTATTCTCGCTGGAGGCCTCGGCACCAGAATATCTGAAGAAACCCACCTCAAGCCCAAGCCGATGGTGGAAATTGGTGGAAAGCCAATTCTATGGCACATCATGAAAATCTATTCGTCACACGGCATCAATGACTTCATCATATGCCTGGGTTATAAAGGTTACTTGATTAAAGAGTACTTCGCCAATTACTTCTTGCACATGTCCGATGTGACATTCGACATGAAGACTAACAGCATGGAAGTTCATCAGCAACATGCCGAGCCCTGGCGCGTCACGCTTGTTGAAACCGGCGAAGCCACGATGACTGGTGGCCGCCTTAAACGCGTTTCCCCCTATTTAAATGACGAAGAAGCCTTCTGTTTTACTTATGGCGACGGCGTTAGCGATGTAAATATCAGGGAGCTTGTCGATTTTCATAAGCGCCATGGTGGTTTGGCAACGCTTACAGCAACATACCCGCCGGCAAGATTTGGCGCTCTGGACATACAGTCGGATCAGCGCATTACATCCTTTAAGGAAAAACCCAAAGGGGATGGCGGAATGATAAATGGCGGCTTTTTTGTTCTGTCTCCAAAAGTTGTCGATTTCATTGAGGGCGATAACACACCCTGGGAACACGCGCCGCTCGAAAGTCTCGCCACTCAGGGAAAATTGTTCGCATATGAGCACACCGGCTTTTGGCAGCCGATGGATACACTCAGGGATAAACATCTCCTTGAGGATCTTTGGGCCCGCGGGAAAGCTCCTTGGAGGATCTGGGAGTGAATATCTCGTTCTGGCGCGGTAAGCGCGTCCTGCTCACCGGGCACACGGGCTTCAAGGGAAGCTGGCTATCTCTTTGGCTACAAAATTTGGGCGCACATGTTACAGGGTTTGCGCTGCCCCCGCCGACCAACCCCTCTCTGTTTGAAGCGACAAGCGCGGCTGACGGAATGACCTCACTTATTGGGGACATACGGGATCTGGAAGCGTTGAAAAATGCGATGCGAACAGCAGATCCTGAAATTGTAATTCATATGGCCGCACAACCTTTGGTGCGATATTCCTATGTAAATCCCGTGGAAACATTTTCGACGAACGTTATGGGCGTTGTGAATTTGCTTGAGGCGGTTCGCGAAAGCCAGAAGATCAGGGCCGTCGTCAATGTAACAACGGACAAATGCTACGAAAATCGAGAATGGCCTTGGGGCTATCGAGAAAACGAACCCATGGGCGGGTACGATCCCTATAGCAGCAGCAAAGCATGCGCGGAGCTTGTGACTGCAGCCTATCGCAGATCGTACTTTACAACACCGTCAAATGGTCATCGTGTCGCCGTGGGGAGTGCACGGGCCGGCAACGTTATCGGCGGCGGAGACTGGGCAAAGGACCGCCTCATCCCAGATATTGTATATGCGTTCTCGCAGGGAGCACCGGCTTCTATCCGGAATCCGCAAGCCATTCGCCCTTGGCAGCATGTTCTTGAATCGCTTCGCGGTTACCTCGTCCTCGCGGAAAACCTCTTCGAACATGGAGATGAATTCGCAGAAGCCTGGAATTTCGGGCCTAATGACGATGATGCAAAACCCGTATCATGGATCACAGAGCGCATGGCAGAGCTGTGGGGCAACGAGGCAAGCTGGTCCTGCGATGTTGGAAATCATCCGCACGAAGCTCATTTTTTGAAACTCGATATTTCGAAGGCGCGTAGCCGTCTTGCTTGGCACCCTGAACTTCGTCTGGATCGTGCACTTCAATATATTGTGGATTGGAGCAAGGCCGTTGCCGAGGGGCAGTCCGAAAGGAATGCTACCATTGCACAAATAAGAGAGTATCAAGCAGCCATAGCAAGGTAAAAATGAGAGGCCGCATTTTCCGTTCAGAATGCTTGCTGTTTAACAGGCCAACAGGAACCGTAAGCGTCCTCCAAAAGCGCAATTGAGCTTGCACAGCGCAAACTTAAACATTCCCGGTGCATTTTTGCGAAAATGGCGCTAAAGCCAGACCGCAAGGCAACGGCATTCATCAACTGTCTTTGCTCGCTCAAAGACGAAAAAGGATCGATATTATATGAGCCACTTCAAGTTTGTCATGATTTCTGCGGGTTTCGAGCACGGAGGCAATGTTACGCACCGGCACCTCGACGGGCACCCGGATCTGCTGGTTTATCCCTTTGAATCTCAGCTGGGCAGCCGCAACTTCAACGACTTTCTAGCTTCGGTCGAGCGCGTACAGTATCGTTACCCTGAATTCCCCGAAGGCGCACGCCCCTATGAACTTTATGAGCATATGATTGACGAAGAGGCCAAGACCTTCCTTCGTAAAAGAAATGGTTCAAAGTTCAAGGATGCCGACCTGGATATGGTCGAAGCGGATCGTCTGGCCATTTTTGAGGAAATCCTGGGTGATGCACCGTTCTATCCCCGGGCCAAGGTTATCGAAGCATTTTTCAGGGCAACCTTCAAAGCTTGGAAAAACTATTACACCAAGCAGCGCGAAGATATGACCTATGTAGGATATTCTCCAGCAATCGGTATCGACGCCGATCGTATCGTGCGCGATTTTCCGGATGTCCGCATCATTCACATCGTTAGAAACCCATTCTCAGCATATCGCGACACCAAGCGCCGCCCCTTCCCTCAGCCGCTCAGCAAATACCTGATCACCTGGAACATCTATCACTCTACCGTCGAGATGTACGCCAAGATGCATCCTCGGAACGTACGTATATTCCGCTATGAGGATCTTGTGGCCGATAAGGTGGAATTCATGAAGCAAGTCTCTGAATTCATAGACGTGCCCTTCAGCGAAACGATGCTTTACCCCAGCTGGAACGGCGTCGAGATCAAGGACAATATTGCCCCCTGGGGCACGGTGCTTAAGAGCACAGAGGAATATAACGAGGCAATCATCAACGAACTGACCGACGCGGAAAAAGCACAGATCGCCCACGGTTCCATGGCCCTTGCACGTCATTTCGGTTTCGACAAGATCAGCTACCTCAAGGACTATTACGGTGCTTAGCAAGTTGCGGCACCTTAGTGCCGCAAATACTTTCAACCCGTTGAAAGAGGATTTGATGTCCGGGCTCCAAAGAATCTTTGGGGCCCACTTGGTGAAAATTGAGGTCGTCGACGGTGGCACGCTCGGGCTCTGCTTCACAGGGGAATTACTCGGACAGAAAAGGTTCTTTAAAACTTACGCCACCCCTGCGGGACGCTCTACCCTTGAGCGCGAGGCTGCTTTTCTCGTGGCGACGGCAGGGGCACGCGTAGACGCGGGTTTGAATTCCGTGACATCGGGGCAAGAAACCCGGACCTGGTTGAATATGAAGGTTCTTCAGCCCGGCTATCCGCTTCATCCAGAGGCGGTGCGGGATATCGTGTCTTGTTACGAAAGGGCTCTTTCCCCAATAGAGAGCGGGATAGCGATACCTTCGTCGGAAAGTTTCGATTTGTTACTTTCCGAAGCGAACGCTGCCCTGGCGACGCTTTCACAGGAACGGCTGATTTCGGGGAGAATAACGGAGCAGGTCCAGAATTATCTTGATTTGCTTCTTTCATCTGCTCCCGCTTGGGAACGTCAGATTTGCCACGGCGATTTGAGCCCTGCAAACATCCGATCTGACGATATCGGACCTGTCGTTGTCGACTGGGAGGACGCATTCTGGGGAGTTGCCGGATACGATTATCTTTATTGGCTTACGTTTTTTGAAAACAGAAAATGGCTGCTACCGGAACAACTTGGGCATACATGTCTAGGGAAAAAAAACGAAGTCGCAATAATGACCGCAGTCATACTGTTAAAATCGCTATTGTCCGTACGGAATGGTAGCTATAGAGCAAATGCAATCAGTTTCGATCAACGCTTAACGGAAGTGATAAAACTTGACTGCGACAATTGATGGTATTGCGTCGCAGGGCGCAACAAGACATGATCTTAAAACGCTGATAGTGGACGCTAGGAGCGACTTCGAGACTCTGCAAGATGCACGCCTGTTTATCACCGGAGGCACCGGTTATATAGGTCGCTGGCTACTCGAAGCTATCAGCTATGCGAACACACATATGAATCTTGGCATACAGGCGGTAATACTCAGTCGCGATCCCGACCGTTTCGCGAAGTTACACCCTCATCTGGCCAATGATTCCGCGCTATCATTCATAAAGGGTGATGTGCGCGAATTTCATATCGAAAATCCTCGCTTTACGCATATCATTCACGCGGCCACGGACGTAATCGCCGTAAACTCTCCGCTTGATGTGTTTGACGTCACTGTGCAAGGCACACGCCGCGTTCTCGATCTTGCTCGTGACAGTGGCGCCACCAAAGTTTTGTTGTTATCTTCCGGCGCAGTTTATGGTCGCGACACCAGCCAGAGGGATCGATTTTCGGAGACATCAGCCTTGTCTGCCGATGTGTCTTCAACCAGTTCGGCATATGGGCTGGGTAAGATCAATACCGAATGGCTAGGCAATACCTACGGGCAGCAATACGGTTTCGCCTGCAAATCCGCCCGTATTTTCGCTCAGATTGGTCCCTATCTCGAACTGGACGCCCAATTCGCTGCCGGGAATTTTATGCGTGATGCCATGCTGGATCTCCCCATAACGATAAAGGGAGATGGAAAAGCGACACGTTCATATATGTATGCGACCGATCTTGTGGAGTGGCTAATCGCAATTCTGGTTCGAGGACAGGCGGGCAGAGCTTACAATGTCGGATCAGACGATCCAGTTTCAATTGCAGCACTTGCCCAAACGATTGCTCGAATAGCGGGCTTGAACCAATCAAAAGTTCAAGTTCTCGGTCAGACTGTAAAAGGTGCTGCTCCCGATCTCTATGTCCCCGAAACCCAGGCCACGCGCACTGAGCTTGGTCTTTCAATACGCGTATCGCTGGAAGACGCCTTAACGCGCACTATGGAATGGTATAAGCCAATTATTGCGAGCAGGAAACAGCCATGACTGACCTTTCGACATATGCAAAACAGGTTCGGTTGCGGGTGCTGGAGCTCTGCAGCCTCAAGCGCACGTCTCATATTGGCGGCGCCTTCTCCGTTGCCGATATTCTCGCGGTTCTTTATGGACGCGTTCTGAACGTGTCGGCCGACGCCGTGGACAACCCGGACCGGGACCGTTTGTTCTATAGCAAAGGTCACGCATGCACTGCGCTCTACGCCATGCTGGAACTCAAGGGCTTTTTTGCGGGTAAAGACCTCCTGAATGAGTTTACGGAAAACGGTAGCTATTTCACATCACATATCAACCACAACCTGCCGGGGGTTGAATTGTCCACAGGTAGCCTCGGTCATGCACTCGGTGTGGCCTGCGGTAGTGCTCTTGCTGGAAAGCGTTTGAAGCGCGCAAATAGCGTTTTTGCCATATTGAGCGACGGGGAGCTGGATGAAGGCTCGAATTGGGAGGCGATCATGTTTGCCGCTCATAATCACCTCGACAATCTTGTCGCAATCATTGACTACAACAAGATACAGAGCTTCGGCAGAGTATGCGACGTGATGAATCTTGAACCCCTGGTGGATAAATTCCGCGCTTTCAACTGGGAGGTAGAGGAAGTGGACGGGCATTCGACCACCGACCTGTTGGAGCTTTTAAGTCGCTTAAAGGCAAGCCGTGATGGCAAACCAAAATGCGTTATCGCGCATACGGTGAAAGGAAAAGGTGTAGGCTTCATGGAAAACGATCTTGCCTGGCACTATCGCTCTCCATCGGCTGCCGACGTCGTGAAAGCGCGTGAAGAGTTGGAGTCTGTTTGATGCGTAACAGTTTTATCAACACGCTTTGTGACCTTGCCGAAGAGAACGACGACGTATTCCTTCTGTGCGGTGATCTGGGTTACTCGGTTCTTGAGCCTTTCGCGCAGCGTTATCCCGACCGTTTTTTGAATGCCGGCATAGCCGAACAGAATATGACGCAGGTTGCCGTAGGCTTAGCCCGCGAAGGATACAATGTTTTCACCTATTCCATCGGCAATTTCCCAACGCTCCGCTGTATGGAACAGATCCGCTACGATGTCTGCTATCATGAAGCCAATGTAAAAGTTGTGGCCGTAGGCGCCGGTTATGCTTACGGATCACAAGGCGTCTCGCACCACACGACAGAAGATTTGGCAATGATGCGCTCTCTGCCGGGCATGACAATCTGTGCGCCGGCTGACGCATTGGAAGCGCGCGCGGCGGCCGTTTTCATGACGAAGCATAAGGGTCCGGGCTATATCAGATTAAATAAGTCCGGAGAAATCCATCTGCACGATCTCAACACTGCCCTGTCCATCGTTCCGGGTGAGTTCATATCTGTCAGAGAAGGGTCTGAAACTCTTGTCTTGGCAACGGGAGCTGTTGGCGCTCCAATTCTTCAAGAGATGAAAGATAGCGGTCGTGATTGGGCATTTTGGAGTGCGCCTTTTGTAGGAGGTTACAAAAAAGACGTTCTCATTGATATGGCGCAGCGATTTCAAAGAATTGTCACCGTCGAGGAGCATCAGCTCAATGGTGGCTTTGGAAGTTCGATTGTCGAAGCTTTAAGCGATCTGTGCGCATGTGGCGAACTGGCACAAATCCCTCTCGTGAAACGAATTGCCGTTCCCAATACTTTCATCAGCACATCCGGTACGCAGGAATATTTGCGGCAAGTTGCGGGTATAACGATCACAGAAACCGGCTGGTAAGATCAGGAAACGACGACATGCCAGCCAAACCGTATCAATTCGATATCAGGATAGTAAAATTCTTGATAGTTGGCGTCATCAATACAATCTTTGGATACACGATATACGTCGCCAGTCTCTGGATCGGATTACACTATACGGCAGCAGTCGCAGCCTCCACAGTTCTCGGAACGTTGTTCAATTTCAAAAGCATAGGTGCATTTGTATTTGAATCCCGGAATAATGCATTGTTGCTTCGCTTTATCGGCGTGTATTTGCTGTTATATCTGCTGAATATCTCAGGGGTAAGCCTTCTTGTTCATTTCGATGTGCCTGCGTGGTTTGCTGGCTTGCTGCTTCTATTGCCCTTGGCAATTTTATCTTTCCTCCTAAATCGGCGTTATGTATTTTCCCCATGAGAAAAAAGATCAGCATAGTAACTCCTCTCTTTAACGAAGAGGAAAATGTCGTTGAGCTGTGCGAACGCATAGCCGCCACTATGGCAAAATTGCCATATGACTACGAACACCTTTGCATAGACAATTGTTCGAAAGACAATACCGTGGCGATTCTTCGTTCCAGAGCGAAGAACGACAAGAATTTACGCGTTATCGTGAACAGCAGAAATTTCGGTTATATCCGCTCCTCTTTTCATGCTCTTCTGCAAGCTTCCGGAGACGCGGCGGTCTTGATAGCTTCCGACCTTCAGGATCCACCAGAAATGATCGCCGAGTTCGTGAAAAAGTGGGAAGATGGTTTCAAGACCGTTATGGCGGTAAAACCCGTCAGTGACGAGTCGTCCGTCATGTTTGCCGTTCGAAAGCTGTATTATTCAGCCGTAGGCAGAATCTCCGAGGTGCCTCTTATCCAGAACGCGACGGGGTCCGGACTATTTGACCGCGCAGTCATTGATATCCTCAAACAAATGAATGACCCATACCCGTATTTCCGGGGACTCGTATGCGAAATTGGCTATCCGATCGCGACTGTTCCATTTAAGCAGCCGAGACGAGCACGCGGCGTAACCAGCCAGAATTTTTATTCGCTATATGACATGGCGATGCTCGGGATCACGAAACACTCAAAGGTTCCTTTGCGTCTCATGACGCTTTCCGGATTTGCTCTCGCGTGCCTGAGCCTGTTGGTTGCATTCGGCTACTTTGTTGCGAAACTAGTTATGTGGAACTCATTTGACATTGGCCTAGCGCCAATTTTGATCGGTATATTTTTCTTTGGTGCCGTCCAGATGATTTTTCTCGGCATGCTCGGAGAATATATCGGCGCGATTCAGACTCAGGTGCGAAGTCTACCACTTGTGGTTGAGGCGGAACGCATAAATTTTGACGCTACTCGAACGAGCGATTGAGAAATAATTGATCTGAACCTGTCATATCAACGATAAATTGGGCCGTTTGGAGCTGGGATTTTCGGTTTGTGGTGCCTGATGGGAAGAAAAAATTCAATAAGGGCCTCGAAGTTTTCAGAAGCGCAAGTCGCATTCATCTTTGAGCCGATACGCATACGGTTAGCGCGGCAGAGGGAAAAACAGCTCTTCGTCGTGATCGGGACGAGAACTTCAGCTTCCGGTTTTCGAACGTTTAGCCTCAAAAATCCCAGGGGATTCCAACTCCGCAGGCTCAGAGCCCCTAGGGCCTGAGCGTCGCAGGGCAGGATGCTTGTGTATGAATAAACTACCGAGTTTCTATTCAGTCTCTATCTTAAAACTATGAAGCCCAAGTCCAAGCGCCCGGGTGTCCCTGTTCGATGCATCCAAAACATTTGGAGGTGTAAATGACTCAGGCCTGAATTCAACAAAAAGTGCTGGTGGAGACTCAGCATTTCGGTGTCCTTGAAGCATATGGAGAGGAATAATTAATTCCCGTTTCCCGCGCTGATGTTCAGACGTAAAAGTCCACTCGGCAATCTCGGCACCTTCCAACAAAACCGTGACTTTCTGCTCCACCTGTTTGCCAAGCAAAACAGCATCGACATCAAAAATTAATCTGATATCCGTTTGGGGCCGAAAGGGGATTATAACGGACATCGTATGGCTCTCCCCAACGCCCCACACCCCCCAGTCTTCCACATCACCCCAGCCATCTCTCAAATAAGTTTTTAAAAGTTGCGTAGGAACCCAGGAGCCGACTGAGGAATCCCGGAGCCTCTTAATTCGCCAATTTTCGAATTTATCGGATGTCCGCGCCTTTCGAACAATCACGCTACCGCAGCTATCCGCTAATGGTATCAAGCACTCTGGTTTATCGGAAAAAAATTCGTCGGCTGCATTCTCGGCTCCGTCCCAATGCAAGCTCGAATAATCATGCAAAACTATAAATCCGCCCTCCGCCATTCTTGGGTAGAAATAGCTCAACGCGCTCATTATTGGACTGTAAAGGTCGCAATCAAGATGCACTAGGCAAAATTTTAGATTGTCCGGGATTTGCGCAGCCGACTCCGGGAAATATCCTTTTACATAAACCGTATTGTTGTCACCAACGAAGTCACGGACCGTTTCGAGACTCGTATCGGAAAACTGCATCGGAATAGCTGAGTCAATACCTTTGATATCTCTCGAATCAAATCCCTCGAACGTATCAAATAGATAAGCTGTTCGCCCGAGATCCTTAGCAAAATTTGCCAATATGTAAGATGTATTCCCTTTATAAACACCGAGTTCAGCAATATCGCCAGCAATACCCTCTTTCCTTATTTGGTCATGCACAAGACAAAAAGTGAAAAATCGGTTCATATCGCCTTTATTCACTTGTTCATTATGAATAAACCCGCTCACTAGATTTTTTAGAGGAAGCGCATTTCCCCTATTCTTATACATTTTATAATTCATAGAGTATCGCTGCGGTACGGCCGAACGAAGATCGCGGGGCCAAGCATCGCCAAACTCCGATTCATGAGAGGTATTAGCAAACTTTTTCAACCAATTCGAAACAAACTTCATTCTTACTCCACCAAGCGCTTATATTCGTTATGCAGTCACTATAGCTTTGGCTCAACCTGCACTATAGACTACATTCGCGTAAAGGTTGTTTACTGAAGAGTACATATCACGCGTTGCATCCTTGTCTAACCTATGCGCATCCGCATAGTCTGACAACCACACTGCCGTGGAAAATCAACAGCGAAAGCACCAGCTGCCAATTCGCGTGCCTTTGCCTCCGACCCTCGTTGGGTTTACCAAAGGCCATTTAATTTAAGTCATGCAGACGACGCGCCCTGTCAAATCCGGGGAGCACGTCAAAACGACGATGGAGCAAACTCAGAGCCGGATATAACGCGGGGCAAAATCAAAATGTTTTACAATCCGACAGGCAAACCCGTTGAGAACGGGAAGCCGTGTCGCGTCAAGCTCGAGAAATAGCCGGAAATCTAACCCGAGCGTATTTATGACACTCTGGGCTATTCACGCATCACTTTAATGTTCGCGCACGTTTGATTATTCCAGTTGTGGACTTGCCAGGGAGGAGCTCAAAACGCAACACTTCCCCCCCTCTTGCAAGCACGGATTCCGCTCCGACAATTTCATCAATTTTGTAGTCAGCGCCTTTGACAAGCAACGACGGCTCGAGAAAGTCGATAAGCTCTTTCGGCGTATCGTGATCAAAGATCACAACAGCATCAACCACGGCCAAGGCAGACAACAGGTTCGCACGGTCATCTTGGGAGTTTATAGGGCGCTCAGGCCCTTTCAATCTGCGTATCGACGCGTCCGCATTTACGCCAACAATCAGCCGGTCGCAGTGGGATCTTGCGAAATCCAAGATTGAAGTGTGACCCACATGAAGAATATCAAAACACCCATTTGTGAAGCCCACCTTGAGCCCGTCATTTTGCCAGGATCGCGATACGACTTTTGCTTCCTCCCAAGAGAGAACTTTTACAGACGAAGGCGTGTGCCCCGTATCGCTTTCCTTAGCCAACTCCTCCATAAGTTCCGATCGCGTAGTTGTTGCAGTTCCACGCTTGCCAACCACAATTCCCGCAGCCGTATTAGCGACATGGGCTGCCAACTCGACACTTCCTCCACAGGCCATGACCAGCGACAGGGTGGCGATAACAGTGTCTCCTGCACCAACGACATCAGACACTTCGCGTGCGGCAGCAGAAATATGCACGACGGGGTCCGTTTGGCCAACCAATGTCATACCCTTTTCCGCACGTGTTATAAGGACATGCTCAAGATCCAGCGACTTCAATATCTCCTGGCCGGCAATAATCGCTGATTCATCATCGAGCGGATCAATACCGGTCGCGACCCGCGTCTCTGTAGAGTTCGGCGTCAAAAGGGTTGATCCACTGTAACGAGAAAAATCCTTGGACTTGGGATCGACAATAACGGGTACGTTTCTGGCCCGCGCCAGAGAGATTATACGCGTGAGCACGCCTTTGGTCAGCACACCTTTCGCGTAGTCGGAGAGGATGAGCACGTCATGATTACCCATGAAGCCATCAATGACGTTGAAAATCTCGTTTTCCGTGCCTTCATCTATGTCGACAGAGACCTCGCTATCAACACGCAACAAATGCTGACCGTTGGTCACAAAGCGAGTCTTTTCACTGGTTGGCCTATCTTTAGCAACCACCAGCCTGGGCAAAATTCGATCGTCAGTTTCCAACAATTCCCGAATAGTGTCGGCTGCCTTATCGTTACCGACAACTCCTACGATGGTACAACGCCCCCCAAGGAAGAGATGTTGCGAGCAACATTGGCAGCTCCGCCCGCAAAAACGTCTATCTTCTCTTCGGATAAAATCGGGATCGGACTTTCAGGAGATATACGCTTGACAACACCGGATACGAACCGGTCCAGCATAACGTCTCCCAGGCAGAGAATCTTGGCGGAATCAAACTTTTCTATTACAGACATCGAACCTTCACCTATCAACCGCCGATACGATCTTTGAGATTGGTGCATTGTTATTCCGCTCGAATCTTCGCCTCGAATAACGTTCACGGCCGAGCGTGTATCGCGGAACAATGGAAGTTTCAAGAAAGAACGTCACAAGCTTTCACGAAGCTCGATTCTGATGATCAACTCACGGTTCGAGGTGCTGGCTCAACAACCCCAACAGCGTGGACAGGAGGGGAAAGGAGCTCTGATTGGTTCCTCGACACCTTACCGACACGCGCTCGGAAAACTCCCTTTGCGGGCTCTGCGCCTGGTTTCAGCCATACTCGTTGCCTTGCCTTAGAAATATCAGGAAACTGTCACTTTCGGGAACGGCTAGAGCATTTTTGCAAACTGAAGAAGCTCAGGCATTCACGCGACTACCCCGGCGATGACGGCAATACCGTATTCAGGATCACTGGAAAACGCGTCTACGTAAAAATGAAAAAGGAATAGACACCGAGAAATGGTTCCCGGGCCAACATCAACCATCGGCCGATGGATGTTACTTCGACCTCAGATATGACGACGGAAAATGGCTCATGGCACGGGCACCTGATAATGGAACACTAGAGCGATGCACGCACCGCTGAACCGACTTGCGATAGACCCGGTGTAATTGCAGATGATCGGCACCGCCAACCTTGCTTTGAATGACCTGCTACGATAACGAAAGTCAGGTTCTATAAAATCAAGCCTTTGCGGAAACGATGCGACTGTTCATTCAAAAACTTTGCCGATGGCTTGAATTTTTTGCTCATGAGCGCCCCGTAACATGGGCCATTGCTTGGGCTCTAATTGGGATATGGGGAACGCTGGCAGCGGCGGGTTTTTGGAGAGTAGCTTTTGGCAGCCCTCCTGACGTTCAGGGCGACGCCTTGTTTTTATTGCTTTTTTCGAAGTCTGCGATTCTCGGCGAAGGATTTGTCAATATACCGTTTCTGGCATTTCCAGACGGTCTGAATTTTTCTTATTTTCCAACATTCGATTTCACGCAATTGTTCCTCATCAAGGCACTTGCACAATTTTACCATTCGCCCTTCGAAATCTGGACCGCCTTTCATATCGCCGCCGCAACTCTAGGTTTTTGCACTAGTTATTTGCTTTTTCTTTCCCTGACGGGGAGCCCGATGCAATCGGCCCTATTGGCCTTCTGCACCGCGTTCTTCGCTTACGTACAACGTTTGACCGGACATAATTTTCTTTATGCAGATTACGCCGTCGCTCTCGCCGTTCTTCTTATATTCACCCTGCTGGCCAAGGACTCGATAACACGTTCAAAAAATAAATTTATATACGCCATCCAGTTCTATTTATTGCCATCACTCTGTCTTTTTATCGTATTGTTTTCAGGCGTATATTATACGTTTTTCTTTCTTGCGATATTTTCATTCTTACTTTTCTATAAAATCCTCACAGGAACGATTGAACTGCCCTATCGCGCGGTGGCGGTTATTATCGTTTCTATTATAATTTTCTCTATCGGCATGTTTATAGTCTATCCTCAGATATTACTGGACCCGGCCGTTTTTTCGCCAACACGATCAGCTTTCGATCAACCAGCGGCGGCGTTACGCATCGCCGATGCCGCGCTGGAGTATTCAAACAACCGCTACAATCCATTAATGCCGTTTCAATCGGATACTATCTCCGCCTATGCGGAGTGGAGGCAGGTTATCGAAGGGTTTGACGCGTTCTCAGGACCGTTCGTCACTCTATTCGCGCTTGCAGCGCCTTTTCTTGTGCCGCTCTCGTCTGGCGGTTTCGTAAAACGCTGGTTTGAAAACGACAGAAAAGCCAAGGCAGTTTTGGATATGAGCGCCGTCGCCATACTCTTCATTATATTGTTCGCCGTCCCGTTTGGTTACGGGTTCCTGTTCAGTGAGTTCATTACACCAGCTCTTCGATCCCAAAACAGGATCAGTCCATTCATGAACCTGTTTGCGATCATTTTGCTCTACGGCTTCATCAAATATGCATTCAAGAGCACTTTTGCGGTCGTTGTTGCACTGATCGTGATCGTCGGCTTCAACGGGATTGGCAGATACGACTATTGGGCCCAATATTATCGATCCATAAGGACTGAGTCTGCGCTCAACCTCCAATCGGCGCAAACTCTCGTAAGCAAGATGGCCGCCACGCCGGAGACCGTTGTTCTGCAGTTGCCATATGCAAACTTTCCCGAAGTTCCTGATATCAAGAACTTCGCTCCATACCAGCATCTTCTGCTACCAATTGTCTTTCCGACAACCAATGCCAACGAGATGCCGCGTTGGAGTTATGGGTCCGTAACTGCGCAAGTGGCATCAAAGCTCGGGAATATACATATCGGAGAGCCACTGAAGGCAGGATGGGATCGGAATGCGGCATGCATGGGATTCACCGACATCGTTGTCGAAAAGCGCGCCTATGACCAACTCCCAGTACCGGATGGATCCCTTTGGGTGCTACGTCATGAAGATTCGCTGAGGCAACTCTGGGAGCGCACCAGTACGTCGCATCCATCTGGTTGTGCAAACACTTTGGCACTGGATTTCAGAAAAACCGATGATCGTATGATGCTTTACGGCGAGGACAGAGTCTGGCATGTGGACGAAGTGGGTGGGTATTTGAAAACAAGCGAAGGCAAGATTGCACTACCACTGTTCGATTTGCGTCAGAGCGAGATTTGCCTGAACGTGGAAGCGCAATTGATCAACAGGACAGACCACTCGAACCGAAATACGAAACTCTTTCTTAAAGTAGGCTCCACGCAGACTGTATGGCCAATTGAGGGCAATACGGCGAGCGCTAGCTTTATCGCTCGGATAGGCAAAGACGATTGGCAAGGGAACGTGATGTATATGACGGTCAGCCAGACTGCAGCGGATATGCCTTGGTTTGAGAGGCTGAAGGCAAGTTACCGCGCGCGGAAGACCATGATCGGCATTCAATCTTTGCAGATCAAACCGTCACCTTGCGGGTAGCGTTATGGTCAAGGAACGATTTGCCCAAGAAAATTGTTCCTAGATGATCGGGCTTGGAGTGTGTTCTCAGGCTCAGATCGAGTTTTTCGCCTTTAGAAGGTCATGTGGAGATAAGATGTCCGGTTTTTCAAATGCAAAAACAGAATATGACGATCTAAAGACTTGGTTGTTCGAACACGCCCTTCCTCTGTGGGGAAGCGAAGGCTGCGATCGTCAAGGTGGCGGTTTTCACGAGAAGATTGATCTTACCGGAAAGGCAATCGACGCTGGCCGACGCACTCGTGTCACCGGGCGGCAAATCTACAGCTTTTCCGCGGCCGTGCGAATGGGTTGGCCGAGCGACGGCCGTTGGTTCGTCGATCACGGTTGGACATTCATGACCCAGAAATGCTTCAAACTTGATGGAAGCATGAAGTCCGTCATAGATTTGACGGGACAGGAAAATATTGACGAGTTCGATCTTTACGATCACGCGTTCGCGCTGTTCGGGCTTTGGGCGGCCTGCGATACGAATTCGGATAATCGCGCGACTATCGAGCGTCAGGCGCTGACTTGTCTTCAGGCCATGATTGCGGGCTGGAAACATCCCCGCGCTGGCTTCGAAGAAGCCATACCGCGCAAATTGCCATTACGCTCAAACCCACATATGCACCTCCTTGAGGCTTGTCTGGCATGGCTCGACTATATGCCGTCGAGCGGCAGCGAATTGTGGGAACAAGTTGCGGACGAAATTGCCGAACTGGCTCTAACCCGCTTCATCGGTCCGAATGGCGCGTTAAGAGAGTTCTTCGACGCAGAATGGAACCCGATGCCCGGATTGGACGGAAGACTCGTTGAGCCCGGACATCAGTTTGAATGGGCTTGGCTTTTAATGAGATGGGCACGCCTGAGAGGAAGAAAAGATGCGATCACTGCCGCCAAAAGACTGGTGGAAATCGGTGAAGCACGCGGGATCAATGAAAATGGGTTCCCGTTCAACTCTATACTTGACGACTTAACGCCTCACGATCGAGGGTCCAGACTTTGGCAGCAGACGGAGCGAATTAAGGCGTGGCTGGCAATGACTGACATCGCGGCCGATCCTGAGACCAGAGATCATGCTTTCCAGAAAGTCGCGGATGCAGCCAGCGGCCTGAAAAGCTTCCTTGATGTTCCCATTAAAGGGCTTTGGAAAGACAGGATCAAAGAGGATGGAACATTTATAGACGAGGCCGCTCCGGCCTCCAGCCTATATCATATTGTTTGCAGCATCGAGGAGATGCATCGCTATTTCAGTCGACCGAATGGTGCAAAGCCTGCAGTCTTCCTGGACCGTGATGGGGTTGTCAACTATGACACGGGCTATGTGAAGTCCTCGGACGAGATACAGCTCATTCCTGGTGCTGCCGAAGCAATAAAATATCTAAATGAAAAACAGTATCTTGTGTTCATTGTTACAAATCAATCAGGTATCGGCCGCGGCTTTTACGATGTCGACGACTATACCCTCGTTCATGCCCACATTGAGAATTTACTGAAAGCACAAGGAGCAAGAATCGACGACGTCCGATTCTGCCCTTTTCATCCCGACGCAAAACACGAAGCTTTCAGGGGTGAGCATGCGTGGCGAAAGCCGTCCGCGGGTATGCTATTCAGTATCATGGACGAATGGCCCATCCTGCAACGGGACAGCATTCTAATCGGAGACAAGGATACTGATATTATGGCAGCGGAAAAAGCCGGCGTGAAAGGCCATCTCTTCTCTGGTGACAATCTTTTGGATTTCGTCAAATCACTACGACTATAAGCGGAACCGTTCGTTCTTTTGTGGCAGTGAATTCGACATCTAAAGCGTGAGGGGGGATACAAGGCATGTACTCTCAAGAGACCATCGGCGGCCTGAAATATCATAGGACCTGGACACCGTTGCGGAAGCAAACCACGGCCCGGATTTTGATCATGAATCTGGGCCACATAGGCGATTTCTGGATGTCGCTGCCAGCACTTCGACAAGCGCGGTTGTTGTTCGGATCAGCACACATCACCCTTGCAGTCAGTTCTTGGAATCTCTCGATAGCAAAGACCGTTAATGTCGCTGACGAGATAGTTGCACTGGACTACTTTCCCGAACAGGCAAAAGCCGACGCGGCTGCGCGTATATTTCAACAAAACGTGGTTCAAGAAGCGATTAATCTGGGCGAGTTCGATCTGGCGATCGACATTCGAGTGCCAGACGATACGCGTTTTATAATTGAAGGGCTTAAGGCAAAACAGAAGTTTGCCTTTTATAAGGATAGAAAAGGTGAGTTCCGATATTCTCTTCCGCAAACACCCCTAAGTGTTCGGATAAAAAGAAAATATCGGATATTCTCGAAACTGGGATTTAAAAAGAAAGAGCGAAAAATTCGCGAGAATTTCGCTGAAAAAATGGAGCATTGTGCGATTAATGCGTCGCGCATAATAAATTACGCCTACGCAAATTCCGAGTTCAGCAAAAACACGACCTCAATTGAAGACGTCTCCGAAAACATATTTTCCATAAAAAAGGATGGAAGGGCAGTAGTTGCTGTCGTTCCCTTCTCTAATTCGGCGCTAAGGGACTGGCCGTTCGAACGTTATCGTGAATTGATATTGGCACTTCTGGATAAGACCAAAGCAGATATCCATTTAATCTGTAACGGCAAAAATTTGCGGGTGCACGAGATCGTGGCTGTAAGCAGTCTTCAGCAGGACCTTAGCTCCAACGAACGGTTCGTTTTGAAGGATGCGTTAAGTCGTGATGAATTTTATTCGGCACTGGCCGCAGCTAACCTCGTCATATCCAATAACTCAGGCGCAGGGCATGTAGCGGCACAATTGAGTGTACCGACTATCGGCATTTATACGGCATCCCACCTCCCGGACATTTGGGGCTTTGTGGGACCCAAAGTAAGCATGATTTCCGGCGATGTGGAGTGTGCGGGATGCGGTTTGGATTTCGATGAATCCCGTTGTCCCAACGGAATGAAATGCCGTTCAATGATTGGTGTGAACGCGATTTTGGAGGAATCTCGTTTCCTGTTGACCCAATTCACCTGAGGCAGCAATGTAAATTGCTATCCAAGGAACAACGCGGTCTACCAGCGTTTCCAATTTAACCTGCCTCACGGATAAGCCCGTTTCGTGATATTGGCAAAGTTTACTTTTCCTACCCTGGACTAAATAATGCGCGACAATAAGCTCCGACGCGGCCCGTTACGGCGAAGCTGGAAAATCGCCCGTCGATGGCTGCGGGCGAAATCCCGATATATGTCCGCTGTTTTGCGCGGAAAAGGTAACCTGTTCGGACCTGACACCCTCCGAGTCAATCATTCTGTCCCACCGTGGCCTCAAAAAATTCTCATTATTAAATCCGACAAGATCGGGGATTTCGTTCTGGCCCTGTCGGCCATGGCCCATCTGCGTGATACTTTTCGAGATGCAGAACTTCATCTATTGGCCGGCCCCTGGAATCGAACCTTAGCCGAGCAATCGAAGCTCTTCGACATGATTCACCTTACAACCGCCAACAATGGATCGAGCCAACCCGGGCGTGGCGAATTTGAATCGACGGCGGCACGACTACCTCATTTCGACCTTGCAGTTGATCTGCGGATTGAAGACGACCAGCGCGGCTACATTCTAGCAATCGATGCCGATACGAAAGCGGCGTACTCCGGAAAGAAAGGGCCTACCCGCTTTGACATTCAGCCGCCGTTCCCGAGAAAAGAATCTTGGGCAACGCAGATGCTCGACATTCATGCATCAACGTTGATGAACAGACTAGCGCGGGAGGTATCGGGTTTTTATCAGGATAATATTGTTGCGAAGTCTGTACTCATTAATCTGGCAAGAGAGAGAGCTGCTTACACAGAGACCTTGATCAATGGGATTGACCACGGCGGCGAAAAATTCCTTGTTGGCATAAATTGCGGCAGCGGTGCGCAAACGAGGGACTGGCCCGAAGAGTCGTTCTTGGCTTTGGCCAATCGTTTGATTGTAGAAAGCGATGCTTTTTTTCTTCTGATTGGCGGTCCCGACGAAATCGCGAAACATGAGATAATTGAGCGCGCATTGCCTGAAAATCGCGTTTTAAACCTCACTGCCAAAATCGATCTCGCGGACCTGCCAAGCATTCTGATAAAGCTGTCACTTTATGTCGGCAACGATACGGGAACGACCCATATGGCGGCGAGTCTCGGCGTCCCCACAGTCTGCATCTATGGTGGGGTGACTTCGATCGGCAGATTTGCCGCTAAGGGTGAAAAAACAATCACAGTCACCAACGCTGTCCCATGCTCACCTTGTGGCGTTTCATCCCTGAAGGAATGTATCGGTGGCCACGCCTGTATGAGGGGCATCTCTGTCGATCGCGTTGTAGATGCGGCAGCGCGGGCAATGAATACTTAGCACAATGTAAATATTGTCAATTCTGAAGCCTTCGGAAACAGATTTCTTTCTCTAAAGGGAGCATAGAAGTCGTCGCGGTATCGCGACAACTCTCCTTTTAAGAACCGCTCAATTGCGTCCAGCCTAGACAGACACCTAAAATCGAAGGAAGGTCCTGATTTTCCTCACCCTTCGCTTGAGAATCTCTTTTGGTAGGTTTCTTCGAATGGTCACGAGCTCATCCTGCACTGCAGACAATGCTGATCGTGTCTCTTCGAGATTATGCTCCAGGGCATGCATCCTGTCGATAAGCCGGTCGAGGGGAAGATAGCTATAAGGAGAATTTTGATTGAAATCCTTATCCACCACATCCGATAGTTTTTGAAATGACGGATCGTCGTGCGCTTTCTGTGCGATCACCGAATAATCCGGGAAAAGTTCGGTCAACTCCAGTAGCGCGCCGGCAATCCCGGATGTAAAACGAAGCGAAGGCTGGTTTATCCCTATTGCGTAAACATCCGCAAACCCAGAAAACTCAGCAATAAACTTCAGGTAGTTTGGCGGCAGCGGATGTATATGTGTCGGATCCATATAAAAACGGTTGGATCCAACGAGAAAATTCTCTGGATTGGGCGTTTCGAATATTATCATCCCGCCTGGTGCAAGCACACGGAAACTTTCCGCGATAAGATCGTGCAAAATATCGACGGGAAGATGTTCGACGATATGAAACCCGGTAACCAGAGAAAGGGATGCATCCGGTAACGACTTAATATGAGCAATAGCATCGCTGACAACTATTTTCAGGCCGTCCAATTCGGCCGGTCTAAGCATTTCAACGTTTGAATCGACTCCCGTGGCATCCCATCCTCTATGAGAGAGAATCTCCAACCATTCGCCACGACCACAACCATAATCGACGCTTACATTGGGAAGGCCCGAGGCCTCCAATGCGTCCAGAAGTGGAGAATATCCTAGCAGCCGTTTACCAACCTCTGCGCGGGTACCCCGATATTTTTGCTCGAATTCAAAATAGAATCTCTGATCAACCATTATAACCGCGGCTTTCTTTGAGGGGCGTAATGCACAATACGCCGACACGTCTTTCGCTATGGATTAAATTCTAAAACTTCCTCACAAATCGCCGCGGCGACAACTAGGTCTGCGTTTTCCAACCCATCACCTGCTGCACCTCGATTACCCGTGCCGGATACCTTCAAACATCAGCTGTCGAGGCGGCGTTGACCTGATTTGAGCCGCGCAAATCATGAACTGCCTTCATCACATCGGCTGCGACGTCACGCCAAGTTCGCATATCGGGATGAGCTTCTGCTATTCTCGTTTTAAGCGCAGCATAGTCTTCCGGTGTGGATAACAGTTTTCCGAGAATACTCGCCAATTGCTCAGGCTGCTCTGGGTCGAAGTAAAGCGCCAAATCACCTCCTGCTTCACGCAAAGCGGGGACATCGGCCGCCAGAGAAGGTGTACCGCACCACAAAGCTTCACTTATCGGCAGGCCCCAACCTTCCATTCGACTGGGGAGGAGCAACGCAAAGGCACCCTCATACAGCAAGCGAAGCTCGGCCTGGTTAGGGTTGAGAACAAACTGAAACTTGTCAGCGATCGCTCGATATCGATCTTTCTTCAGAAACTTCTCTACTCGCTTGCGCCGTGCCCCAGCCAGAACAAGTAACGGGACATCGGCGCCATTATTTTTAAGATTGAGCATCGCCTCCACAACACATTCCAGATTTTTCCGGCCGTTGTATATTCCAACGCAAAGCAGATACGGCTCTGCCGGTCCTCTTTTATTCACTTGCTCGTTTGTTGGTCGAAGCTCGTGGCAAAGTGGTACCGCAACCACCTCAGGAATTGCCGGCAATGTCCCGGCTTGGGAAAAATGGCGCACTTCGCCTGCCGTAAATTCCGAGTTCGTCAAAATCAGCGAGGCCGCTTTTATCGTTACCTGATTGTCGTAAAGGAAGTTTCGAGGAAAGGCGAATTGATTGCGGTGCGTAAAGTCATGCAGCGGAATCATATCGTGAAGCAGAGGCACAAAAACGGGCCTTTCCCCACGTTTTTCCAACGCCATAATGTAGTCAGAAATGATTTTGGGGCGGCCGAGCGACACCAAAATTTGCCCGTCTAGGTTCACCTCTTTCGTCGCACCGTCCGGGACTGTCTGCCAGCGTTTCGTGTTTCGATGGACAACGATTTTACGCGCTATGTCGTAGAAGATTTTCTTTATGAAATTTGTATCATAAATATTCTGCCTAAGGCGCAAAGGTGTCGCGGTAGATGGAATATTGGGATCGAGAACTCCTGTCGGAGATGCATCACCTACCCGTGGAAACACTTCAAAGAAACGGCCGTGCAACGGCGAGTAAATGACATACCTGATCGACTTATCCAGTGACGTTAGTTCATACGCTACCTCCATGACGGTTCTGGAGATTCCGTAGTACTTGAACTTCACGCCGGAATTCAAAAACAACTCCGACAAATCGAAAAATATTTCAGGCATTCACTATCCTGTCTGCTACAACGAACCGACAAGAATCGGACGCTTATTTTAAGATACAAGGCGCACCGCTTTCGGCTCGTCCCCATCAACGGCTCATCTTTTACATTGGCACATAGCCTTCGAAAAGCGCTATTTCTCGTTTGATATGAACTGAACGAGATACCTCCTCCATCTTCGGATATTGGCCTTGACGCCAGCTTTTGCGGGACCACATAAATGAGGTAACATTACTCCACCTTACCTCGACAGCGGTTGACACATCGCGAGAGCCGATTTATTGGCACTCTCACCTAAGAAAAGATTGAAGGTACCTCGGCATTTGGAAGCGGTGTAAAGCTCTTTGTCATACATGCATGAGACCTAAAAAGTTCGTTTCGAGCGAAAAGCGAACCAAGCCTGAAGCAATGAAGGCCGGATTTGCAGTTCCTTTCTCGCGTGATAAAAACGGCCTACATCAAACAGGAACAAAACTGTGATCGGATCATTTTTGTCGCCAAACGACAAGAAGTTGCTGACGCGACTTTTCAAAGAAAACTTCAAAAAACATGTCGGTTGGTACTCTGCAGCAATTGCGGCGATGGTTGTCGTTGCCGCCACGACGTCTCTCAGCGCTTGGATCATGCGCGATATCGTCAACAGCGTTTATCTGAAGAGAGGCTTTGACGTCGTTCTTGAGATTGCTGTTGCGGTTGCGGTCATTTTCATCGTGAAGGGTCTCGCGACCTTTGTGCAGAGCTATTATCTGAGCAAGGCTGGCAACAGCATCGTCGCCGAGCAGCAGCGCAAAATCTATGATCGGCTGTTGAAACAGGGAGTATCCTTTTTTCAGAACCTACCGTCCTCCGAACTGCTTGTGCGCGTCACCTATAATGCGCAGGCGGCCCGGAGCGTCATAGACACGATCGTCACCTCTTTTGTCCGGGACCTTTTTTCGCTCCTGGGACTGATCATCGTGATGTTCGCCCAGAATTTCCTTCTGAGTGCGATTTCCATGATTATTGGTCCGTTGGCGATCTTCAGCGTTCGTCTCGTCCTGCGTCGTGTTCGCAAGATCATGGAAGCAGAACTCGCTTCGCTGGGTGAAATCGTCAATGTCGTGCAGGAAACGAGTATTGGCGTTCGCGTCATCAAGGCATTTTCGCTCGAGAAACTGATGCGCCAGCGCATGAACAAGGCGGTGTCGGATGTTGAGCACCGTGCCAATGGGATTGCCAAGCTCGAGGCAGCTACGAGCCCGATCATGGAGACCCTGTCTGGCCTTGCCATCGCAGTGGTAATTGCTGTCTCTGGATACACCGTGCTCGAAAAAGGCGGCTCCCCCGGCGATCTGATGGCATTCATTACCGCTCTTCTCCTAGCCTACGAACCGGCTAAGCGACTTGCTAGAATGCGCGTACAGATCGAAGGCGGGATGATCGGCGTGCGTATGATGTTCGAGGTGCTGGATGCGCCGCTAACACTGATGGAAAAGAAAGACGCAGTAGCGCTCCCGAAGGCAAGCGGCGATGTAGAACTCAAGAACGTCAGCTTCGAGTACGTGTCCGGTCAGCCGGTTCTCAGGGACGTCAGCGTCCTTTTCGAAGGCGGCAAGATGACGGCGCTGGTCGGCCCCTCGGGCAGTGGCAAGTCGACTATCATCAACCTCATGATGCGTCTTTACGACCCGCAGAACGGCTCCGTTGAAATCAACGGCACGGATCTGCGCGATGTTTCCTTTGCCAGCCTGCGCGAGCATGTTTCGTATGTCGGCCAGGAGACCTTCCTGTTCTCCGGAACGATCAAGCACAACATCTCCGTCGGTCGCGACAATGCAACGGAGGAAGAGATCATCGCCGCAGCCAAGGCCGCAAATGCGCATGATTTCATCATGAAGATGCAGGACGGATACGACACCAGGCTCGGTGAGAACGGCTCCGGTCTGTCGGGCGGTCAGCGCCAGCGCGTGGCCATTGCTCGCGCAATGCTTCGAGACGCGGATATTCTGATCCTCGATGAAGCGACGAGTGCACTGGATTCCGAATCCGAATCTCTCGTGCGCGATGCGCTGGAGCGTCTGACGCTCAACAAGACATCCATCGTCATCGCCCACCGCCTTTCCACCATCAACCGCGCTGACAAGATTGTCGTCATGGATAATGGTGAAGTGGTCGAACAGGGCAGCCGGCGTGAATTGTTGGCGAATGATGGTCTTTACAAGCGGCTTCACAGCATCCAGTTCGACGCCGACGTCGCTTGACACCAAAATGAAATCGGGCGGCTCTGCCGCCCGAATTTGCTTTTCGGCTATCTTAAGCTTGGGCCAAAAGAGCCGGATTAGCTACCAGGCGATTTCCATGTCACTCGCAGCCCTTGCCAGAAGTGGCAATATCTCCGCCACACGCTCATCCGTAAGACGAGTCAGCGGCGCCGCCACGCTCATGGTTCCCACGACATCTTTCCCCTGGTGGATGGCGACAGCAATTGCCCCCACTCCCTCTTCGGCTTCGCCAACTGCGCGGCCGTAACCGAGACCTGCAACGGCATCGAGTTCCCGGTTCAGCGCTTCGATGGTATTGATGGCGTTGGCAGCCTGCTGGCCGGGTTGGCCGAGCCCGGCTTCAAGGGCGATCCTCAGCGCCCTCTCCCGCTCCAGGCTCGCCAGCCATATTTTACCGTTCGCCGTCGCATAGGGCACAATGCCGGCGCTCATATCGGGTTCAAACACCAGGCCTGAGCGGCGACCGCGGGCGGAGCCGACCCAGACAAGCGTATTGTTCTGCACAGCCGTCAAACGAACGAGTTCGCGGGTGCGTTCGGCGAGCGCATTCAGGATCGGCTGACGCAAATCCGAGACCTGCAGCCGCGCCAGTTGTTTCTGGCCCACCAGCGCCATGCGCATGGTCAGCGCGTAGCAATCGCTCTCGGGGCTCTGCCAAGCCCAGCCATTCTCGATCAGGGACGTGAGGATGCGATGACATGCGCTTTTCGGAATATCGAGTTGATGAGCGACATCGGATAGTTTGAGCGGTTCCTCGGCCAAGGCGAGGAGCTCCAGCATGGCAATCGTTCGCTCGACGCCGCCGCTTGGTACATTGATCGTCCTGTCCATTTCATTCTCCGGTCGCATATGCGTCGCGATTTTCAATCAAAAGACGACGCCTCATCAGGAAGATGCAGGGCCTTTCGCGTCTTCCTCTTCGGATACGTGAAAGGTCCGTTCGTTTCAGGCATGGCGTTGCAAAATGCCGCGCGAAAGGAAAATCTCGGTAATCTCTTCGGATTTCTCGATGAATTCCGGCTCCCGCCGCGCCGCCAGCCCACGCGGCCGAGGCATGTCGATATCCAATATCCTCTCGATTCTCCCAGGTCTTGGGGTCATGACGATGACGCGATCCGCAAGAAGAACCGCTTCATCGATGGAATGGGTGATGAAGACGACGGTCATTCGATTCTTCAGCCAGAGCGCTTCCAAATCGATACGCATCTGTTCGCGCGTCAGCGCATCCAATGCCCCGAAGGGCTCATCCATCAACAGCAGACGCGGTTGCAGAAGCAGAGCACGGGCGATCGATGCGCGCTGCTTCATGCCGCCGGAAAGTTCGTGCGGATACCTGTCGGCGAAATCCTTCAAACCGACGGATTCGAGAAGCGCGAGCGCATGCGGCCGCAATTCCTCGCGGTTCCGCCCGGTCATTTCGGCAGGGAACAGCACATTGTCGATGATCGTCCGCCAGGCGAGAAGCACGTGATTCTGAAAAACGATGCTCATGCCGGGCGGCGGTTCCTTGGAAACGTCGCCGAAAACGGAAATCTCCCCCGTGCTGGCGTGAGAAAGCCGGGAGATCAGCCGCATCATCGTTGATTTGCCGCAGCCGGACGGGCCGACAATCGCGACGAACTCCCCGTCACCAATCGTCAGGTCAAGTTTTTCCAATGCTACGACAGGCGCGTCCGCATGCCCGAAATATTTGCTGACGCCCTTTAGCAAGACGCCGGGCTCATAACCGGTCCTGTCGTTTTTCTTCTGCAACATGCGTTCCTCCCGCTGCATTTCATTCTTCTGCTGCCTCCGAAATAGCACTTGACGAAACATCAGTCCATATGGAACATTGTTCCAACAATACAAAATTGTCCGGCAACGAGCGGGCAATTCGGGAGGAAGCATGTTTTCGAAAGTCATTGGTGCCGTCAAAGGACAGGCCCACACCGTAGGCAGCCTCGTGGGCGCAGGCATTGTCTGGGAAATCGCGGTGCGTCTCTTGAATGTTCCGGAATATATCCTGCCGGCACCGAGCAAGGTCTTTGCGGACCTTTATAACAATGTGCCTATTGTCTTCACCGCATCGCTCTACACGCTGCAGCCCATGGTGCTCGGCTTCCTCGTGGCCGTCGTCATGGGAACGTTGCTTGCCCTGCTGGTCGTCTATTCACGTGCATTCGAGGCGATCTTTTATCCGCTGCTGGTGATCCTGCAGATCATCCCCAAGATCGCCATCGCACCACTCTTCATTATCTGGGTCGGCTTCGGTCTGCCGTCGAAAATCCTCCTGGTTTTCTGCTCTCCTTTTTTCCGATCGTCGTCAATTCCATCGTGGCCTTCAAATCCATTGAGCCGGATGTCTACGATCTTGCCAAAAGCTATCGCGCCGGACGCCTGAAGATTTTCTGGAAAGTGGAGTTGCCGGGCGCCCTGCCCTCGCTTTTTGCAGGCTTCAAGGTCGCAGCCGCGCTTTCGGCCACGGCAGCCGTCGTGGCGGAGTTCGTCGCTTCGGATAACGGCCTTGGATATCTGCTTTTAAATTACAACGGCAACATGAACACCAGCATGACCTTCGCCGTCATCATCGTGCTGAGCCTGCTTGGCTTGCTTCTCTACGGCATCGTGGAACTTATCGAGCGTTTCGCCATCCCCTGGCACGTTTCGCAGCGCCGTGACGATTTCACTGTCGGGAAAAGCGCGACCTGAATTCGGACTTCAATTAAAAACGGGAGGATAAAATGTTCAATATTATGAAAAAAACGCTTGCGGGCGGTGCGATCGCGCTCGCCGTTGGTCTGGCAGGAATTCAGTCCGCTGCGGCTGAAGACAAGGTCACACTCCGTCTCAATTTCCTTTTGAGTGGTGTCCATACCATCTTTTATTACGGCGCAGAAAAGGGTTTCTACAAGGAGGCCGGCATCGATCTGCAGATCGGCGAAGGCCAGGGCTCGGCGCGCACGGTCCAGTCGGTCGCAACTGGTGGCGATATGTTCGGCATTGCCGATGGCGGCAGCGTCATTGCCGGCGCTTCGAAAGGCGCACCGGTCAAATCCGTGCTCGGTCTGCTTAACACCTCACCCTACGCTATGACGTTTCGCGCGGATTCCGGCGTAAAATCCATCAAGGATGTGGAGGGCAAGACGGTCGCGGCCAGCGCTGGCGAGGCATCGCTTGTCCTCCTGCCCGCTATCTGGAAAAAGAACGGCGTCGATGCGTCCAAGGTGAATATTCTGAATGTGGATGGACCCGGCAAGATCATCGCCATCATGCAGGATCGCGCTGCGGGCATTCTCGGTGGGCTTGAAAACCAGGTCGTGGTTCTCAATTCAAAGGGTCTGGAGCAGAAGGTATTTTCTTTTGCGGAGCTGGGCGTGAACACGCAGGGCCTGACGATCGTTACCAACACCAAGTTGATCGACGGCAATCAGGACCTGGTCAAGCGCTTCGTGGCGGCGTCGCTGAAATCCATAGAGGCAGCCAAGGCGGATCCTGACGCGGCAGTTGCTGCAGCCGTGAAGGAAAAGCCGACCGGCGATCCCAAGCTTCTGAAAGAGCAACTGGAAGTCTCGCTCAAACTTCTGCCGTCGCCATCCGCCCCATCTGCGCCGCTCGGCGAAATGGCTGCGGCAGACTGGCAGCAGACACTTGATCTGATGAAGGAATATCAGGACATCAAGACCGATATGTCGGCAGATGCCTTCTTCACCAACAGCCTCATCGCAAAATAACTGCAGACGACCGAGAGCCCGGCAGATCTGCCGGGCTCGATGCGGAACAATGGTTTCAAACATGTCCACACACTATGATCTTGAAGGCCGGGTGGCGGTCGTCACGGGTGCTGCCGGCGGCTTCGGTGCCGCCATCAGCCGGAGGTTACAGGACTGCGGCGCCACGGTGATTCACTGGGATCTGCCGACAGCTGTGAAAAGCGGTTACGTTGCCAACCTGCCCCATGCCGGCGTCGATATCACAGACGCACAAAGCATCGAAACCGCCACCAATGATCTGCAACAGCGGTTCGGCAGGCTCGACATCCTCGTCAACAATGCCGGCATTGTCGGCAATGTCGCGCCCTTGTGGGAAATTCCGGTCGAGGAATTTCGCAGGATCATCGACGTCAATCTGTTCGGGTCGTTTCTTGTCTGCCGTGCGTTGGTGCCGTTGATGATCGAAACGGCGAAAGAAAGCCATTTCGGCCGCATCGTCAACGTCGCCTCCATCCAGGCCAAGGAAGGCATGCATCAGGCAGCAGCCTACAGCGCCGCCAAGGCGGGGCTGGTGGCGATGACCAAAAGCCTCGGCAAGGAACTGGCAACAGCGGATATTCTCGTTAACGCCATTACGCCCGCGGCCTCCATGACGGCAATGAGTGTCGATGCCCCGAGGGAACGACTGGACGATATTCTCTCCCGCATTCCCATGCGACGTTTTCTCGATCCCGCCGAAGTCGCCAATATGGTGGCCTGGCTCTCTTCTTCCGAATGCAGCTTCTCGACCGGCGCGGTTTTCGACCTGTCCGGCGGTCGTGCAACATATTGAGGTAACCAATGTCTCTCTTGGGAAAGGCCGTCGTCGCCATCTGGAACGACATCTTGCCGGAAGGCCGTGATAATTTCATCGAATGGCACAATCGCGAGCATATCCCGGAACGCGTCGCGATCCCCGGCTTCCTACGCGGACGCCGTTATATCGCCGAGCAGGGAGTACCCGAGTATTTCACGCTCTATGAGGCAGCGGATGCGAAGGTGCTGGTCGGCCAGCCCTATCTCGACCGGCTGAACAATCCCACCCCCTGGACAAAGCGTTCCACCGCAGACTTTCGCAACACGACACGCGGTGTCTGCAACACCGACTATTCCCATGGCTGCGGCGACGGTGGCTTCATCGCCACCTTTCGTTTTGATGCGGCGGAGACAGATAGGGCGGCAATCCGATCCATGCTGACTGACGCTCTCTGCGAAACCGGTAAGTTGAACGGCATCAGCGGCACCCATCTTTGCATTGCAGACAGTGGCGCAAGCAGCCTTGAAACCGCCGAACGCAAGGGCCGTCAGGTTGGTGTGCCGAACTGGATCATCATGATCGAAGGCGGCTCGGCCTCTTCCGTTGCCACTGCCGCGGACAGGCTGGCGCAACAACTCTCCGGAAACGACCTCGTCGGACCCGTGGAATTTGGACTTTACCGCCTTGAATTTGCGCTCGGCGAAAATGCCCTTCAGCAATCAGCCGCATAGGAAAACAGAATGAAACTTCTCCGTTATGGTCCAATCGGCCAGGAAAAGCCGGCAGCGCTAGACGCTGAGGGCATTATCCGCGATCTTTCTTCGATCGTCACCGACATAGCCGGGGCGACCCTTTCGCGCCGTTTTCTTGAAAAACTGACAAAAACCGATCTTTCTTCCCTCCCGGTCGTACCATCTGATGTGCGGATCGGCCCCTGCGTCGGTTCTGTCGGCAATTTTGTGGCGGTTGGCCTCAATTACATCGACCATGCGCTGGAAACGAATACGCCCATTCCCGAAGAGCCGGTGCTTTTCAACAAACACACCTCCTGCATTTCCGGCCCGAATGATCCGATTTGCCTTCTGAAGGATTCGGAAAAAACCGATTGGGAAGTCGAGATCGCCTTCGTTATCGGTGAGCCGGCCTATCATGTGCGGGAAGAGGATGCACTCTCGGTCATTGCGGGTTTCTGCGTCTGCCATGATGTCTCCGAACGCGCCTTCCAGATCGAACGCGGTGGCCAATGGACGAAAGGCAAAAGCGGACCGACATTCGGTCCGCTCGGGCCATGGCTGGTCACACCGGATGAAATCAGCGACGTGCAAAATCTCGGCCTGTGGCTGGATGTTAACGGCCAACGCATGCAGACCGGCTCGACGTCCAAGATGATTTTCCCGATCGCAACGCTGGTTTCCTATATCAGCCGCTTCATGCGTCTGATGCCGGGCGATGTGATCACCACCGGGACACCGCCAGGTGTGGGCCTTGGAATGAAACCGCCCGTCTTCCTGAAAGCCGGCGACGTGGTCGAACTCGGCATTGATGGCCTTGGCAGACAGCGCCAAATCGTGACAGCATTCGGCGCGTGAGATCATCAGGAGACATGAGCGGAATGACGGCGATCGAAAAACTGACGGAGCGTTTTGCAAAGGCAAGCCGGGAGGGTGATAGAATTGCTTTAGCGGAGCTGGAGGCGGAGGGCCTCGTTCCGGGCACGCTTGCAGAGGCGATGGCGGTTCAGCGAGACCTTGCCGGATATTTGGGAAAACCGATCGGCGGCTGGAAGCTGGCGATTCGTCCGGATGGTGAGGCGGTCGCGGCTCCCATGTTCGATTGCTGCCGGGTGAACGATGCCAATCTCGCTTCCTTCCCGTTAGATGGAACGGAAGCGATTGAAGTCGAGATATGCTTCACACTCTCTGCCGATATTCCCGCTGCAACCGAAGGACGGCTCACCAGATCGGATCTGATGCAGTATATCGACAAGGTGCATCTGGGTGTCGAGCTTCTCCGTTACAGACTGGAAGAGAAAAATCAGGTTCCGTTTCCGCTTTTTCTGGCAGACCGCCTCGCCAACCATGGTTTCGCCCTCGGTCCGGAGGTGGACAAGAGCGTCGTGGACGTTTTTGCCGCTAATGGCGATGACCTGCCGCAGCTCATCGTTACCGAAGGATCGGGGCAGCTCTTCCATGCCAAGGTGAAACACCCGAATGTTGATCCGCTGGCGCCACTTCTTGCCTTTGCCAATGCCGCACTCAACACGGGACATATGCTGATGGCAGGCCAGGTGGTGACGACGGGCAGCCTCTGCGGTGCGCTGCCGGGCGCACTCTCTGACGAGACCCGCATTATACTGGAATCGGTTGGCGCTTTCACGCTGTCGGGTCCGAAAGAATAAGCCGGCAGCCCAACGAATAAACAATCACGTTCTCCCGATCAGCGATGATGAGACGCAAACCGGCACCTTTTTGCGTCACTTCACTTAACCCGCCCGTATTCACCCAGAAAATCGAGCAACGCCCGAATACGGGACGGGAGGAGCCCGCGCTGGCCGGCATAAACGGCGTGAAATATCTCCGTCTCACCCGTATCAAGATGATCGAGGACCGATATGAGCCGGCCAGCGGCGATATCCTCCCGCACGGTGAAGGCAGCAGCACGAACCAACCCGACACCGGCAAGGGCGAGATGGCGAAGGCCCTCGCCATCGCTGACCTGCACGCGTCCCGTCGCGGGAATGACGACGGTCTTCCCGGCATCCCGCAACGGCCACCCGTCGATTGACCGGGCATAACCGAACCCGAGCCGATTGTGATTTTCCAGATCGGTTATGGTTTGCGGCACGCCGCAGCGCTCGAGATAATCCGGGGCGGCGGCAATGATCATCCTTGTCTCACCGAGTTTCCGGGCAACGAGCGTTGAGCTTTTCAGGGGTCCGGCGCGCACCGCGACATCCATGCGCTCCGCGAGGAGGTCGACCACCATATCCGTCTGGACGATATCGAGCGTCACGCCCGGATGAAGCGCCAGAAACCGTGGCAGGATGGGCGCAAGAATATGTGTTGCATAAGAAGCGCTGGTGTTGATCCGCACCCGGCCGACGGGCTGTTCGCCCTCACCGGCAGCCCGTTCGGCCTCTTCTAGATCGGCAAGGATGCGGGTGGCCCTTTCATAGAAGGCGCAGCCCTCCGGCGTGATCTGAAGCTGCCGGGTGGAACGGTTGAGCAGGCGCACGCCCAGGCGGCCTTCCAGCCGTGCGATCAGCTTGCTCACCGCCGAAGGTGTCATGTTCGCCGCTGCAGCCGCGCGGGAAAAACCGCCGAGTTCGACGACCCGCACGAAGATTTCCATCTCCCCTGCCCGGTTGATATCCAGTCGCGCCATGATGATTTCATCTCACAAGTGATAGTATTTTCGGCATTCTATTTCATTGAAGAGCGAGCGTCTATCTTCAGACGGCGATTGAGACACATCACAATCCTCGTCTGCCTGATCACGGGATGGGCAGAGCGCGATGCTTTAAAGCGACCCGCCCGCGACTATTTCGAAGCAACAAAGGAACGCCCCATGGAATATCGCCATCTCGGCCAATCCGGCCTGAAAGTGCCAGTCTTGAGTTTCGGCGCCGGAACTTTCGGCGGGTCCGGCCCGCTCTTCAGCAACTGGGGCAATTCAGACGCGACGGAAGCCCGGCGCCTGATCGATATTTGTCTGGAAGCCGGCGTCAACCTGTTCGATACGGCCGATGTCTATTCCAATGGCGCATCCGAAGAAGTGCTTGGCGAAGCCGTCAAAGGAAGGCGCGACAGCGTTCTGATCTCGACCAAGACCAGCCTGCCGATGGGCGACGGGCCGAACGAGGCGGGCTCGTCGCGCTTCCGGCTGCTGCGCGCGGTGGATGACGCCCTGCGCCGCCTAAAGACCGACTATATCGACATCCTTCAGCTTCATGCCTTCGATGCCTTCACCCCGGTTGAGGAAGTGCTGTCGACGCTCGATACGCTCGTCCGCTCCGGCAAGGTGCGATATACCGGCGTCTCGAATTTTTCAGGCTGGCAGATCATGAAATCGCTTGCCGTCGCGGACCGATATGGCTGGCCACGTTATGTGGTCAATCAGGTTTATTATTCCCTGATCGGCCGTGATTATGAGTGGGATCTGATGCCGCTCGGCGCGGATCAGGGTCTTGGCGCAATGGTCTGGAGCCCGCTTGGCTGGGGGCGGTTGACCGGAAAAATCCGCCGCGGCACGCCTCTGCCCGAAGGTAGCCGCCTGCATGAGACCGCCAGCTTCGGCCCGCCGGTGGATGATGAACATCTCTACCGCGTAGTCGATGCGCTCGACGCTGTCGCGGAAGAAACCGGCAGGACGGTGCCGCAGGTCGCCCTCAACTGGCTGCTCAGACGCCCCACTGTTTCCACGGTGATCATCGGCGCGCGCAATGAGGAACAGCTTCGCCAGAACCTCGATGCCGTGGGATGGGAACTGACGTCCGCACAGGTAGCGAAGCTGGACGAGGCCAGCGAGGCGACTGCTCCATATCCTCATTTCCCCTATCAGCGCCAAGCGGGTTTTGCCCGACTTAATCCACTGGCCATGACACGTCAGACTATGCCGTTCTAAGGCAGGGCCCGGCCGCCTGAACCACAGGCGGCCGGACAGATGCGGAGCTTCAGGCGGCTTTGTTGGCGGAGCCTGCGTCCACCCGGCCCGAAAACCAGTTTGCCAGAATTGCGCCGGAAATATTGTGCCAGACGCTGAAAATGGCGCTCGGAACCGCGGCGAGAGGCGAGAAATAGGCCGTTGCAAGTGCCGCGCCAAGGCCCGAATTCTGCATGCCGACCTCAATCGCGATGGCCTTGCGCTTGGCAAGCGACAGGCCCGTTGCCTTTGCGGCGAGATAACCGAGGAGATAGCCAAGCCCGTTATGCAGGACGACGACGGCAAAAATCATCAGCCCGGACTGGGCGATGGACGCCTTGGATCCTCCCACCACCGCCGAAACGATGAGGACGATGCCGATGACGCTCACCAGCGGCAATGCCGGAACGGCGGCCTTGACGAGACCGGGCAGCAGCTTCTGCAGGGCGGCGCCGAGAGCGAGCGGAACCAGAACGACCTTGACGATGCTGAGGAACATGGCCCAGCCGTCAACCGGCAGGAACTGGCTCGCAAACAGCCAGACGAGGAACGGCGTCACCAGCGGCGCGGCAAGCGTGGTGACCGAGGTGCAGGCAACGGACAAGGCGACATCGCCCTTGGAGAGATAGGTCATGACATTGGAAGATGTTCCGCCCGGGCAGCAACCGACAAGAATAACGCCCGCCGCGACTTCCGGCGGCATGGGAATGATGCGGGTGAGCAGCACCGCCAGAAGCGGCATGATGAGAAACTGCCCGAGCACGCCGATCGTCACATCGAATGGCCTTTTTACGACCTCCCTGAAGTCATCGACCGAAAGTGTGAGCCCCATGCCGAACATAATGATCGACAAGAGCGTCACGATCCACGGTGCGATCTGCTTGAACGTATCCGGAAAAAAGAAGCCGAGTACGGCAAACAGGATGACCCAGATGGCAAAGGTCTTGCCAACGAACGCCGAAAGGCTTGCCAGCGATTTCATATCTTTACTCCCTAATGAACACGAGACCCCGTCTAGAATCCAAGGGGGTCGTGTCAAGGTCACTCCGGGGGCAAAGGGTCAGAACCGGTAAGTCAACCCAACGACCGGTCCACTCAGTCGGGAATCGAAAACGTAACCATCGTGGGAATAATCCACGTCAAGCACCTTGTAGCCCGCCGAGACTGACAATGTGTCGGTAAAGACATAGTTGACCGTCGCGAGCGCTGACCAGGTCAAATCGGATCCTGCTCCGAAACCGCCGATATCCACTTGTCCCTGAACGGACAGCTTGTCCGTCAGGCTGAAAAAGGCCCGCGCGCCGATGACGGGGTCCAACCAGCCGAAACTCTCCCTATGGCTGGCGGAAACGCTGCCGATCAGGGGGTGGCTGGCAGTGACCGCGACGTCATTGGAAATGTGCCAGAAGCGCGCGCCGGCAAGCGCGTCGAGAGAAAATCCGTCCGCATCGATGACACGGTAACCCGCCTGCAGCGTCGCCATGAATTCCTGTGTGTCCACATTCGCACCGACAGCGGCACCGGCCGGCAAGGTTGGCAAACCCGGAATCTGCAGCGCCGGCAACGGACCGGCTGCCTTGCTGTCGGTGGTATCGACATACATCAAATCGCCGGAAAGGACGAAACGGTCGTAACGCCCCCAGATGTTGAGAAACCCACCGAAATTGAGATCATCCATGACATCTGAAAAGGATTTCTCCACATGCAGGGTCGGTGCCCGTCGGAACGGCGATATGTTGCCATTCAAACCAGTCGCCCAGAGATAGCCCGTGGCCTGAAACGCCCAGTTGGTTCCGTCATCAACCTTCGCGGGTGCGGCAACAACGTCGTCCGCACCTGCAGCCGCGGTTGCGGAAAAAGCCATAACAGCTGCAAAAACTGATAATTTTAGCAATGCCTTCTCCCCAACTAATCGCCCGTAGCTAAACCTATTTGACTCCCGCCAACAAGTCCGATTTTCTATCATACGCTGTATTGGCACCGCGAGCACCGGAGACGTTCCCATGCGCCCCAAGACCCTTCCGTTTTTTTCCGCCTGCACTGCCGCGATATTGTCTGTCGCCACGCTTGCCACATCGGTTGCCGAAGCCTGCACACGCTTCGTTTATCTGGGCGAAAATGATCAGGTGATGACGGCCCGGTCGATGGACTGGAAAACGGATGTGGGAACCAATATCTGGGTCTTCCCCCGCGGCATGGAGCGCTCCGGCGAGGCAGGTCCGAATTCGATCAAATGGACCTCGAAATACGGCAGCGTCATTGCGTCGGGTTATGATATTTCGACGACCGACGGCATGAATGAGGCAGGCCTTGCTGCAAACGTTCTCTGGCTGGTGGAGTCGAGCTATCCCGCTTATGACGGAAAATCGCCGGGCCTGTCCATCGCCGCCTGGGCGCAATATGCGCTCGACAATTTCGCAACGGTGGACGAGGCCGTCAGCGCACTCGAGAAAAACCCCTTCACCATTGTCACCGACAATGTCCCCGGCGAAGAACGTCTGGCAACCTTACACCTCTCCCTTTCGGATGCGACGGGTGACAGCGCGATCATCGAATATATCGACGGCAAACAGGTTATCCATCACGGCCGTCAATATCAGGTTATGACCAATTCGCCGACCTTCGATCACCAGCTGGCGCTCAACGAATATTGGAAGCAGATTGGCGGTACCGTCATGCTGCCGGGCACCAACCGCGCATCCGACAGGTTTGCCCGGGCCTCATTCTATGCCAATGCCATTCCCAAGAGCGAAAATCCGGTCGAGGTCATAGCCAGCGTCTTCAGCGTCATCCGCAATGTTTCAGTTCCCTATGGTATCACCACGCCGGACCAGCCGAATATTTCCTCTACCCGCTGGCGCACGGTGATAGACCACAAACGCAAGCTTTACTTCTTCGAGTCCGCGCTCACGCCGAATATCTTCTGGATCGACATGACGAAACTCGATCTTTCGAAAGAGACCGGTGCCGTCAAGAAACTCGACCTCGGCCCCAATCAGATCCACATCTATTCAGGCATGGCGAACGAAAGCTTGAAGGACACCAAGCCTTTCAAGTTTCTCGGGCTTTAGGTCTCAAATCGCGTAACAGGGCGGCGAGTAACAAGCGGGCCGTTTCCGCCGTTCCTTGCCGCCCATCGTGTAAGTGAACCTAAGAGCATCACGAGAAGCGATAGTGCAATCGAACACAGCCCTTTTCGATTTCCTTTGCGCTGACGAGAGTGGGGCTTGCGCGGTGACCTGTAAGCGGGAAAAGAGGTTCGCCTGAGCCGAGGATTTCCGGAATCAGGTAAATCTCGATTTCATCCAGTGCGCCGCGCTCCAAAAAGGCCATCTGCAGCTTTCCGCCGCCCAGGATCCAGACATCGCCATCATCGAGAGCGCGCAGTTCCTCCATCAACGAGCCCACATCGCTGCGCACCTCCAGAGGGCCCTTGGGCTCCTCGATCGGCCTCGAGGTGACGACGACGACGCGTTGATCTCGATAAGCCCAGGGTGACTGTTCGCTGGCAATGAAATCATAGGTCGCACGACCCATGACAACGGTTCGAATTCCCTTGATAAAACGTCTGTAATCGTGTTCGCCGAGGTCCATATCATCATATTTGTAGAGCCAGTCGAGCGAGCCGTCTCCAGAAACGATCCGCCCGTCCAGGCTCGCCGCGATATACCCGCGAATGACTGCCATATCTTCCTCCTTGATTTATAAATGAATATACGTTTATATATAAGCCATGCCAAGACACAAGTCTATTTCAGATGATCAGGTGCTGGACGCACTACTGCCCCTCATGTTGCAGATAGGCCCTGACGGGCTGACTTTTGCCGCAGCCGCAAAGGCCTGCGGCCTATCTGCGGCCACCCTGGTGCAGCGTTACGGCAAGCGCGAAGACCTTGTCGAAACCGTGCTTCTGCGCGCCTGGGACAAGCTGCAGGCGGAAACGGAAACGGCCGATGAGCAGGAACCCTTGACGCCGCAGGGCGCCATAGCCCTTCTCATGCGCCTCATGACCTCTGAAGCCGCAGAACAAAACGCCAGTGACGGACTGCTGCTGCTCAGAGAAGACATTCGCAATCCGAAGCTGCGGGCGAGAGGTGCCCTCTGGGGACACACCCTTGCCCACGCGCTTGGCCGCCGCCTTGCCCGCGACGAGGAGAGAGCATTGCGGCTGGGGTGGCAGATGGCCGCCGTTTGGCAAGGCGCACATACATGGTGGGCATTTGTCCGCGGGGAAGATGCGGGCACGGCAATCCGCAAGGCGCTCGAAGAATGGGTCGCCACCGTCAACGCAAGCAAGCGGTAACCCGCGCCATCGGACGCATATTTTATAAGCCGCAGTCGGGTGAATTTATCCTCGAATTACCGCTTGACCTCAACCGTGATTGAGGTCCTAGAACTATTGTCACCTTGTTTTTGCAAGGCTCTTTCCATGCTCTTGAGCGAACAGTTGACAAAGGAATACCAATGGCTTTCCAGCTTCCCGACCTCCCCTATGCCCATGATGCGCTCGCCCTTGCAGGCATGTCCGACGAGACGCTGAAGTTTCATCACGATCTCCACCACAAGGCCTATGTCGATAATCTCAACAAGGCGATTTCAGGCACCGAGTGGGAAAACAGGAGCCTCGAAGAGATCGTCCGGGGCACCTATGAGAAGGGTGCGGTGGCGCAATCCGGCATCTTCAACAATGCCTCCCAGCACTGGAACCACAATCTCTTCTGGGAAATAATGGGACCGAAAAATCATGCGATCCCGAAGGTGCTGGAAGATGCGCTGACGCAGTCCTTCGGCTCGGTTGCGCTGTTCAAGCAGAATTTCGCCCTCGCTGGCGCCTCGCAATTCGGCTCCGGCTGGGCGTGGCTGGTGGTGGATACCGATGGTTCACTGAAAATCACCCGCACCGAAAACGGAGTCAATCCGCTGTGCTTCGGGCAGAAGGCGCTTCTAGGCTGCGATGTATGGGAGCACAGCTACTACATCGATTTCCGCAACAAGCGCCCGGCTTATCTCGAAAATTTCCTCGACAATCTGGTGAACTGGCAGGCGGTCGCCGCCCGCCTCTGATTTAAGTCCCACCGATCCGGTCGCTGCCGCTGCCCTGGGTGGCTGACCGGGTCAGGCGCAGCCGGACAGCCGCCGTCCGGCTGCAACTCCATTCGAGCGTCTCAATGCCCTATGTCGTCACCGAAAACTGCATCGCCTGCAAATATATGGACTGCGTGGAAGTCTGTCCGGTGGAATGTTTCTACGAAGGCGAGAACATGCTCGTTATCCATCCCGATCAATGTATCGACTGCGGGATCTGCGAGGGCGAATGTCCCGCCGCGGCCATCCGGCCGGATACCGAAGCGGGGCTGCATGTCTGGCTAGACCTCAACCGCCATTATTCCGGCATCTGGCCAAGGGTGTACCAGAAAGGGAACCCGCCTGATAACGCCGATGTCATGAACGGCGCTGCGGCCAAGATGTCCATTTTCTCAAAAAATCCGGGAGCGGGCGGTTAGCCCGGCACTGCATGTCTCATAATTTCAGGCTGATCGATGGCGGTGTGGTCAATCACGCGCATATTCCGCTGAAGGCGTGCTCGGCACCGACGATCTCACCGCGTGAATTCAAGGATTCAATGGCCGGGCTTGCCTTTACGGTTGCCGTGGCCACGGCCTCACACGCCGGGGAGCGGACCGGGCGGACGATCACATCCTTCATGCCCCTCAGCGCCGAGCCGCCGCTTTTGATGATCTCCATCGACGCCAGCAGCCGCATGGTCGATCTCATCGCCGCGAGCCGACGCTTTTCCGTCGCAGCGCTATCCAGAGGACAGGAGGAGATCGCCGACGTGTTTGCCGGAAAGGGAAACCAGCCGGACCGGTTTTCCGTCGGCAACTGGGATGTCTGGCCTTCGGGAAGCCCAAGGCTTTCCGGGGCCCTTCTCTCAATGGATTGCAACCTTGTCGGTTCCACCGATGCCGCCGATCACATCCTCTTCGTCGGCGCGATCATCGAAGCGAGGTTCGATCCGTTGCGCAAAGCCTTGCTCTGGAGTGAACGCAACTATAAAGGCGCGGAAGTAACAAAATAGCTGTCGGCACGGATCTCTCTCACCGCGCCTTCAGGCATATCACCGTCCTGTCGTCGCTGAATTCACTCGATGTTGATCCCTTTACCGATGGATAGTCATTGAGCTTGTGAAAATCTGCCGCTTCGACGCGGGCGAATTCGGCTTCCCAGTCAGCGACGTCGACCCCGGCAGGCAGTGAGAGATAACCGTCGGTAAAGATTTCGAGGCTGTTGATCGTGTCCTTTGCGAGCGACAGGTCGATCGTCCCCTCCTCCATCACCATCCCGCCATTGATCGAGGCGTATCCCAAAACATGGCCTTGTCTGTTTGCGTAGCGTGGCTGAACGCGAATACCGCCCATCAGAAACTCTTCCACGGCTTCGATCTCGGCCTGAAGGCCGCTTGCGGTAGCGGCTGTTGTGATCACTTTTTCCGCGTCCGTCGCGCTCATGATCCCGGCTTTGACCGCAGCACGAAGGCCGGAAAATATGGTGGCGCGGGTTTTGGCCTCCGCTGCATCACCATCCCCAATTGACGCGAAAAGCTGTTTGAAGACGTGGATGCGCGCCGAGGTGCTGACCCGGTCTATGAGCTTGGCATGCTGCAACAGCCTGTCCCCATTGATGCGCATACCGGAATCGCCAGCCAGAAGCAGCCGAAAACTGTCCCCCATATCGGCAACGATAGCGAGCGTGGTGGATGGTGGATGACTGGCATTGATGCGCTCGGCTTCCTTTTTCAGGATATCGCTGATGGTCTGGAACAGCGTGTCTGCCTCGCAACTTTGCAAAGCACCCTGGATGCTCATCTCCGCCACCGCATTTGCGGCGGCAAGCGCGGCAATGCGGCCGGAACTCAGCCCGCCATAATTCACACCGGTCGGATCAGTCGCACCGTCAAAAACGGCCAGGACCCGTCCGGGAAGAAGAATGGCCACATCGTCCCCCGGCGTTGCGGCATTCTTGTATTTCGATTGCGAAAAGCTCGCGATATTCATCGTATTGTTTCCTTGCAGAGGGGAGCAGGCGGCGACGCGCCGGTCGCCGCTGCTTTAGTCTTTCATGAGGGTTGCAAGCGGTCAGACGAAGGATGCTTCCTTGTCTTCCGACAAACGGAAGACGACGAAGACGCAAATCCCGGTACTGACCAGAAGCAGGGTGGACAACGCAGCCGCCGTGCCAAATTCTCCGTCGATCACCTGGATATAGATCAGCACCGGCATAGTGATCGTGCGGGCGGTGTAGAGGATCAACGTCGAGGAGAGTTCATTGATGGCAGTGATGAAGCTCATCAGCGAACCGATGATGAGACCAGGCAGCATCAGAGGCACAGTCACCGATACGAAGGTCTTTGCCGGAGAAGCCCCAAGATTGACCGCGGCTTCCTCGATGGACGGCTTGATCTGCCTGAGGATTGATGTCGTCGAGCGGACGCCATAGGGCAGCCGGCGGATAAACACCAGAAGGATGATGATCAGCGCCGTCCCGGTGATATCAAAGGGCGGATAACGGAACGTCGTCACGTAGCCGATCGCCATGACGACGCCGGGGATGAGGTAAGGCACCATCAGCAGAAGATCGAGCGAACCGGAGACCCCATTGTCGCGTCGAACCACAATGAAGGACAGCAGGCCGGAAACGATGGCGATAAGCACGACGGCGGCCAGTGCAAACGTGAAACTGTTGGCAATCGCCTGCGGTGAATCGCGAAGGATGCGGGCGTAGCTGTCCAATCCGAAACCGCCGGTAAAGACTGGACCGCTGGTTGCAAGGAACGACGTATAAATGACCGTGAGCGACGGCAGCATGGCGATGAGCACGACAAAATAACAGAAGCCGTGCACGATGAACGATTTCAGCGGTCGCATGGACTGCTTGACCGGCCGGTTCGTCAGCGAACTGGCGTAGCGGCGCTTGGCAAGAATATGCCGCTGCAACAGAAGTGCCGCCATGGAGATCGCAATCATCACCATGGAAATCGTCACAGCCATGGTCGGGGTTCCGGCCATTTCAGAGGTATATTGCGCATAGGCGATGGTCGACAGCGTCCTGATACCCTTGCCGAGGATTGCCGGCGTTCCAAAGTCGGCGATGGACAGCACGAAGCAGATGATCGCGCCCGTGCTGACTGCCGGAAAGACCAGCGGCAGGGTGATCTTGCGGAACCGCTGGAACGCCGTGCAGCCGAGGTTTTCCGCCGCGTCCTCATAGGACTTGTTGATGGTGTTCAGCGCATTTTCCGTCATCAGGAAGATGTAGGGAAAGAACTTCAGGCTGAAGACCATCACGATACCCGGGATTCCGTAGATCGTCGGCAGGGAAATGCCGGCGAAGGATAGGAGATTGGTGACAGCACCATTGGCACCGAACAGCATGATCCAGGCATAGGCACCGATGAATGGCGGCGCACAGAGCACCAGCACCGCAAATGTGGCGATGAAAGTGCGCCCCTTGATGCGATAGCGGGAGGTACAAAAGGCAAGCGGAATACCGAGAAGGCAGGCGCCCAGCATGCCCAGCACCCCGATGAGAAGCGTATTCCAGAGTGCGACCGTATAAAAACGCCGTGTGAACACTTCCGCATAGTTGCTGAAACCGAATGCGCCTGTTTTGGCATCGAAGAAACTGATAAAGAACACGCTGAAAATCGGCAGGATCAGAAAGATCGCCAGCAGGATGACGGCAAACACCGTCACGCTTGTCCAGAAACCCGGCATTCGCAGGCGGAAGCCCCTGGTCGTTGCAGTCACAGCCATATCCGTCATGACAGGCGCTCCCCGGTTACACCTTCACCGAACAATTGCGTATCGCCCGCAGGCCAGGAGAATGTCGTTTTCTGGTTTGGCTGAAGCGCGATGATCTCCGGCGATGGCTTGGTGATCGCCTCGATTTCCTCCCCCGACGAGAGCACGGCAGCGACGTTCATCTCACGACCGGTGAAGCTGACCTGCCTTATGGTCACCGGCAGTTGGATGCGCCCATCACCGGCAACCGCGGCAGGGCCCACAGAAATCGCCTCCGGGCGGATCGCAGCAACGATCTTCCGGTCCTTGGAAATAGCATCCGCCTGCGGCAGCTTCACCTTGATGCCGGATATGGATGTCTGCCCGCCCGTGCGGTCGAGCGTCAGGAAATTGTTGGCCCCCACGAAGGAAGCGACAAAACGGTTGGCCGGATTGTTATAGACTTCCCATGGCGGTGCGGCCTGCTGAATGACACCGCCATACATCACGCAAACTAGGTCGGACATGGCAAGCGCCTCTTCCTGATCATGGGTGACATAAACGGTGGTGATGTTCATGGCCTGCTGGATTTCACGCAGTTCCCGCCGCAAATCCACGCGAAGTTTGGCGTCAAGGTTGGATAGCGGTTCGTCCATCAACAGCACTTTGGGGTTGATGACGAGGGCACGTGCGAGACCCACACGCTGCTGCTGGCCACCAGAGAGTTCATGCGGCATTCGATTGGCATAGGGGGCAAGCTGCACGACATCGAGAATCTTGCCTACCCGCTCGCGGATCTCGGCTGAAGATGCCCTGCGCTGCTTCAGGCCGAAGGCGATGTTGTCGAACACCGAAATATGCGGAAAGACCGCGTAATCCTGAAAGACCATGCCGACATCACGCTTATGGGCCGGAACATGTTCGATCGCCTGTCTTTCGATGCTGATGCTGCCGCTATCCTGCTGATGAAAACCGGCAATCGTGCGCAGAAGCGTGGTCTTGCCACAACCGCTCGGTCCGAGAAGCGTAAAAAACGATCCTGATGGAATGGAGATATTGATGTCGGAGAGAGCAACGACATCCCGGTAACTTTTTTTGATGCTGGTAATTTCTACGGCGGCCATGTGCTGCTCCATGACATATCCTGCGCGGTACACGACCACGGTGGACGAGACAAAAATGCGAGTATGAATGCGATACCGTGAGGACGGCGGCCTTCGCCGCCGCCTTAACGTCTTATTGGACGTCGAGCAGGATCTCGTTCCATTTTTCCATCAGGCGGGAGCGATTGTCCGCAGCCCACTTGAAGTCATATTTCGCATCCGGAACATCAGACAGCGGGACAAGCGCCGCATTGGCCGGAACATCGGTTCTGACGGAACGCCGACCGGCCTTTACCACCACTTCCTGCGCTTCCTTGGAGACGATGAAATCGATGAAGGCCTTGCCGTTTTCGGCATTGGGCCCGCCCTTGACGAGCGCCATGCCGTCAGGTGCGATCGCCGTGCCTTCTTTCGGATAAACGATCTCTACCGGGGCACTGCCCAGCTTGTAGCGCAAGGCGGCGTCTTCGAGCGTAATGCCAACCGCCTGCTCGCCATCATTGACGAAACGCGGAACCGCGCCTGACGATGTGGACAGGACGGAGTTGCCGAGAATGCCGGTATAGACCTCCCAGCCCTTCTCCTCGCTGTCGAAATCCTGCAAAACCGTTGCCATCTGGATATAGGCGGAACCGGACTGATCGGCGCGAGCCGAGGAAATCAGGCCCTTATATTCAGGCTTCGCAAGATCGGCCCAGGAAGTCGGAACCGGTGCGCCTTTCAGCGCTTCCTTATTGACGATGAAGGCCGTAACGACTGCGGTAAAGGGAACCCAGTTGGTGCTCGGCGAAAAGGCAGGGTTGATCGATGCTGCCTCGACAGGCTTGTAAGGTTCGAAGAGGTCGGCGGAAAAGTCGATGACGGTGCCATCAACGCTCCAGATAACATCACCCGCTGCCTTGCCGGTTTCCGCCTTGATGCGGTTCATCAACTCGCCGGAACCGGCTTTGACAAGCTCGACCTTGGTGCCGGTCTTCTTTTCAAACAGCGGCAACAACTCATCCATAAGCTGCTGCGGCGCTGCCGAATAGACCACGACGGTACCTTCGGCATGGGCGAAAGCCGCGCTGGCAAGGAAGGTTGCGCCGGCAACAAGGCGCGCGAAAATAGTGCATGATTGACGCATGAAGGATGCTCCGTTTTTTTGTTCCCTGACCACGATGTCCCGCGACCTAATTTTTTGTTGTTTTTGTCGTCGCAGCTCGTTGTCTGATATTTATTTTCTTTATGTAAATTAATAAGTCAAGCGCGAATTCGTTACAAAAATTAAAACGCCCTATCACACTGATAAACAAAGATATTCCAATAAAATTACAACATCGCCGCTAAACCCGGACCGGGAAATTCGCTGTACAATCGCGTCGTTTGCGCTATTCAATCCGACGTTACGTCTCGCGGGAGAATGGCTTGATCGACCTCGGCTACAATGAACGGCGTCTGCTCGAGATTTTGCGCGGCAAGGGTGGCATGTCCCGTATAGAACTGGCGCGCGAGATGGATGTGTCGGCACCGACGCTGACGCGTCTGACATCCAGCCTTCTTGAATCCGGCCTCATTATCGAGGCTGAGGAAGCACGCAACGACGGCAAGCGCGGGAAACCGTCTACCGCGATCGAGATCAATCCGAACGGGCTTTTCACACTCGGGGTCTACTTCAATCCAGATGACCTGCGGGTCTGCATCGCAGATCTCAATGGCACGATAAGGCACGAAGTCAGATCTGACCTGGAAGACTACAGCTTCGAGCACATCATGGAAACGGCGGAGGCCGCCGCACGCCAGGTGCTCGAAAAAGCAAAGGTCAAAAAAATGGATGTGCTTGGTTGCGGCATCAGTTTTCCGGGCCACTTCAAACGAGACCGTGGCCATGTGTTCCGCATCAGGCAATTCGAGAGCTGGCATGACATCGATGTCGACAAAGATTTCCAGCCCTATTTTGATTTTCCGGTCTTTCACGAAAACGACGGCAATACCGTTATTCTCTCTGAGCTATATTACGGCGCAGGCCGAAGCATCCGCAATTTTGCGATGATCTGGCTGACTTACGGCATCGGCGGCGCGGTGGTGGTGCAGCGCCATCTCTACCGCGGGACGAACGGCAATGCGGGTGAGTTTGGCGGCCTGTTTCCAAAATCCCATCCGCGTCCTTCGGGACAGGACCTTTGCGACACACTGGCCGCTCACGGCATGGATATCAGGCGTCTGAAGGATATCGATGAAAGCTATTCGGATCACCCTGCCGTGGTCGCCTGGCTTGAAAGGGCAACAGAACAACTTCGCTTGCTCGCACTGACCGTTGCCCGAACGATCGATCCCGGTGCCATCATTTTTGGCGGATCGCTACCCGACTGGATTCTCGAACATATCGTGCAGCGCATCGGCTCACTGGAAATGCTCGGCGAGGATTTCTTCGTCGAGCCCCCCGAAATACGCAAATCGATGATGAGCGACCTGCCGCATCTTGGTGCCGCCAGCATACCGATCTACCGTGCCACGACACCCAGCTATTATTCAGGCAGGGCGTTGAAGGGATGGGCTTAGCTGCTGTTAGTCGGCAGCCTTCTTACCCAGTAATGGATTAAGTTGCCGGCTGTCTGCACCTGTGAAGCGAACGCGCCTATTCCGCCCTCCCTTAAGATAATCCGGGTGCCCTCATCGTCATGACAGGCAACTGCTAGAGAAAACCTACCTGCTGCCAGCGTCTGTCCCCATTTGCGCGGGCAAAGCTGCCTGGGGCAACCCCCATTCTCCTGCGGAAAGCGGTGCTGAATGCGCTGGCGGATTCATAACCGATCTCCTCGGCAATATGATCGAGCGACTTTACGCCGCGCATCAGCGCGTCCCTGGCAAGCGCCATCCGCCAGCGGGCCAGATATTCGATCGGCGCGCAGCCGAGCATTTCAGCAAAACGCGCGGCAAAGGCCGAGCGCGACATGCCGGCGATCCCGGCCAGTTCGGCCACCGTCCAGTTGGCGCGGATGTTGGCATGCATGGCGGACAAAGCGCGAGCAAGTCCGGGCAAGCGCATTCCCTTCACCAGCCCCGCCGGAATAGCCTCGCTGCCGGCGCCGGGACGACGCAGCACTTCGATCAAAAGAACCTCCAGCATGCGCCGGATGATGAGTTCCTTGCCCGCATCCTCGCTGGCGCATTCCTCCGACAGCAATTCTATGAGGCGCGCCAGCCGGGATGCTCTGCCCTCGCCCGCCGGCACATGGATCAGCCCGGGCATCAGCGAAAGCAGAAGCGCGGCATTGATACGCTCGAACATGAAGCTTCCCCCAAGCGCAACGAAATCCGGCTCTCCCTCCTGTTCACCATGCCGGACCGCCCGGTCTTGCGGCTCCACCGGAATACATTCGACATCGGTATCGCTGCAGAGCGAGAAAGCCGGCGTCGATGGCAGGAGCAGGAAATCACCGCGCGCCAGCCGCAGGGGTTCGCGGCCCTCGAGCAGAACCCAGGCCGCGCCGGAAAGGACGATTGCAAAACCCGGAGCGTCATAAGCGCGATAACGCACGCCCCACCGGCCCCGTCCGGAAATCGGCTTGGACACGGCGGCGCTCGGGCGCAGAAGATCGATAATATCGCTGAGTGGATCCATTCTCTGGACGATCAATAATAAATTTTGGCTTATTAAGCATATATCATCCAGATAACGTCGTCTATCTCCAATGGCATCGAACAATGGAGACTTATGATGACCAAGACCATCCTCATCACCGGCACCTCGTCTGGTTATGGCAAGGCGACCGCCGCGTTCTTTCTTTCCCGCGGCTGGCATGTCGTCGCGACCATGCGAAATCCGGATGCCAGCCGCTTCGGTGACGATACCGGACGGTTGCGCGTCCTTCCTCTGGATGTGACGGACGAAAAGAGCATCGCGGCCCTGATCGATGCGGCAGGCCCGGTCGACGTGCTGGTAAACAATGCCGGCATCGGCATGGTCGGGGCTTTCGAGGCGACACCGATGTCGGCCATCCGTACGATCTTCGACACCAACAGCTTCGGTGTGATGGCAATGACGCAGGCGATCATCCCGCAGATGCGGAAACGCCGGTCCGGCACGATCGTCAATGTCACCTCCAGCGCCACGCTCGCCTCCTTCCCGCTCGCCGCCGCCTACACCGCCAGCAAGCAGGCAATCCAGGGTTTTTCCGGTTCGCTTGCGCATGAGTTGGGTCATTTCGGCATCCACGTGAAGCTGGTCGAACCCGGCTATGCGCCGACGACCCGTTTCACCGCAAACGCCATCCTGCCGCTGGAGCAATTGCTGCCAGACGACTACATGGGCTTTGCCGCGCCAATCCTTGAAGGTTTCGCCGCGCCAGCCATGACGACCACGCAAGATGATGTCGCCGAGACGGTCTGGAATGCCGTCCATGACGTATCCGGCAAGCTTCGTTTCCCGGCAGGCCCGGATGCCGTCGCGCTGGCTCGGGGAAACTGATCGAACGTGGATAAAACGCAGATGCCGGGTGCTTCAGCAACACCCGGCATCGATGTTCGCGGCATCTCACGCAGGTTCCGCCGATGCTTTCTCCACAATCTCCGGCCACAGCCCCTCCGTCGCCGTCATCAGCGCCGGCGTGGCGGCGGCAACCCAGGGGATGCCGCTGCCGAGGCGCGTCCCGATACGGACATCGAGACCCGCTTCCCTTGCGAGAACGACGCCGCCGGCGATGTCCCACATGGTCGTCAGCTTCTGCAGATGGCCGTCGAAGATACCGCGCGCGGCAAAGGCAAGGCCGATCGATGTCGAGCGGATGGATTCCACCACCCAGCCCGCATGCCGAAGCCCGACATTGAGAGCCGCCACTTCCGCCGCATCGCCGGCGGCGCTGTCGCCGAGCGACATGACCTGCACAGCCTCGAAGGGCACCTGACGGGCAAGCGGCTTGCCGTTCAGCATCAACCCGGTCCCATCAGCCGCCGCGTAGATATCCGCAAACACCGGCATGGCCACAACTCCGAGTTCCGGTTGGCCGCTCCGCACGAAACCGAGCGAGATGCCCCAGAGCGGCGAACCGCGCAGGAAATTGGCGGTGCCATCGATGGGATCGATGATCCAGTAGGCGTCATCGGCAACGCCGCCCATTTCTTCGCCCAGCACGGTTTCGCCGGGAAAGGCGGCCGCCAGACGGTCGCGGATGAGCTTTTCGACCGTGGTGTCGGCTTCCGAGACGAAATCCTGAAAACCCTTCGTCCGGGTGGCGATGGCATCGCGTGCCTCGAAAAAGCGAAGGGCAAGGCCCATCGCTTCCTCGATGATGGCGACGGCGCGTTCGAGCCGCTCGCTCATCGTCTCCACGCCCTGCCCGTCTCGCCGGCGCCAGCCTTCAGCCAGCCCGTGAAGGCTTCGACTTCATCCGTCTGGATCGCGCCGACGCCGGCCTCGGCAAGAGCGCCCCACACGGTTTCGGGATTTGAAAGCGCCCGCGTATCGTCGAAATCAACGCAATGGGACACATCAAGCGTGTTGATCCACAGGCGGATATTCTGGCGCTCCATCTCGGCCCGGCCTTCGGTGAGATCGGCAATGTCGGTGAATTTCACCTCGATCATCGGCGCCTTCAACGCCTCGATACGGCGCAGATCCTCGGCGAACTTGCCCTTCCGGACCGGGAACATCGGCATATGCGGGATCTTGCCGAACCAGTCAGTGTTCAGCACCTCGAAACGGCCCGCTTCGGGATCGATATCGGTCTTCACCAGCACCTGATCCTCGACGCCGAGCCGCAGCACGGTCTCCATGACCTGCGGCAGATCGCGGGTGAATTTGGTGTCGATATTGACGGTGATCCTGCCGCGCGCCTCTTCCAGCAACTCCTCCAACGTCGGCACGCATTCATCGCTCACCTCAGCGGCCTCGCCGCCTGCGCCGGCCTTCAGCTTCGCTGCGCGGACCACCTCGAAAGGCAGCGCGCTCACGGTTCCCTTGCCCGTCGTGGTGCGGTCGAGCGTTTCGTCATGAATGACAACGAGCCGGCCATCGGCCGTCGCCTGCGTGTCTATCTCGATCATCTCCACGCCAGCGGCAACCGCAGCGCGGACGGAGGCAAGCGAGTTTTCGGCGGTGGCGGTCCAGAAGCCGCGATGGGCGATGGTCAGGATGGCCGGATTGTCTCGCGAGCAGAGTGCAAGCACATTGCAGGCATTGGAGGTATTGCGGAAGGCAGCAAGGGTCTGGTGCATGATTTTCACTTTCGGACGTTGCAATTACCGGGTTTGACTGCCCGGATCAGATTTTCCCCATACCCGCCGCCATCAGGTCGTCGCGCAGGATGCGGCCGGCGATGATGAAGACGATGAGTGCGGGAAGAAGCAGGATGAAGGAGACGATGGCGGCGAGCGGCAGCTGCATCGAATAGGGATCGAGATACATGTAGAGCTTGATCGGCAGGGTCTCGACGACAGGCGCGCCGACGATGAAGGACTTGTCGAATTCCTCGAAGCTGCCGATGAAGGACATCAGCCCGCCGGCCAGAAGGCCGGGCACGGCCAGCGGCAATATGATGTGCAGCACTATGCCGACCGTTCCCGCGCCAAGCGAGCGGGCGGCATGAATGAGATCGTCGGGAATGGTTTCCAGCGCCGCCGTCATCAGCCGGATCATCAGCGGCAGGGTGCCGACGATCTGCACAAGGATGACGCCCGTCACCGAATAGGCGAGGCCGAAAAGCAGGAATACCTGACCGATGCCAACGGCGACGACGAGCCCGGGAATGATGATCGGCGCCAGAATGAAGATTTCCACCAGCCGTTTCAGCCGGAAGGGAAAACGCGCCATGGCCCAGGCGGTGGGCAAGGCGATGGCCGCAGTCAGGAAGGTGACGACGATGGCGATGAGGATGCTGTTGACCGCAGCGCGGATGAGGCTGCCATCGCTCAGGATGCTCGCCCAGCGCGCCGTGGTGTAATCCTTCGGCACGATGAGCGGCGGCGACCAGCCGTCGGCAATGCTCCAGAGGAACATCAGCGCCAGCGGTACGGCGATAGCGAGTGTCAGCGCGCCATAAAGCCCGATGGAAACGAAAATCCGGTCCTCCGGCGTAAAGGCGCGGCGACGGGCACTGCTGGGGGGATCGAGAGTTATAGCGCTCATCATGCGTCTCCGCGGGTTTGGCCGGGGCCGATGCGGGATGTCAGGGAATAATAAAGCAGCAGCACGGAGACCGCGAAGAGGCTCAGCACCATGCCCATGGCATAGACCTGGTTGAAACGTCCCTGGTTGAATTCCTTGACCATCAGCACCGAAAGCGGCCGGGCCGTCGGCGGGCCGACGATATCGGGAATGGCATAGGAGCCCATGGAACCGATGAAGGTCAGAAGAATGGCGGCGGTGATGCCCGGCATGGCGAGCGGCACCTCCACGAAGAAGAACGTCTTCAACCGCGAAGCGCCAAGCGTGCGCGAGGCGTAACGTATATCCTCGGGAATGGCTGCAAAGGCGCTGGTGATGATCAGCGTCATGAAGGGTATCTGTTTCCAGACGCTGGCGAGAATGACGCCGATGCCCCAGTCATCACGCACGAGCTTGGGCAGTTCCAGCCCGAGCGGCGCCACCAGCCGGTCGAGAAAACCGCCCCTTTCGAAAACGACGATCACCATCAGGCCGACGATGATGCCCGGCACCGCCATCGGCAGCTTGTAAAGGCCGCTGAACAGTTTTCGACCGAGAAAGCTCTTGCGGATCAAAAGCGCCAGCGGCACCGAGGCCGCAAGCGAGACGATGACAGGCATGACGCCGTAATAGATGGAGGTCGTGAGCCCCCGGGTCATCGACGCACGGGTGAAAATCCGCTGGTAGAACATCAGCGTGAAACTGCCATCCTCCTGCCTGAAGCTGCCGATCAGCGCCGACAGCAGCGGCCCGCCGAAGAAGACCAGAAGATACCCAACACCCGGCAAAAGCAGGAATAGAAGCTGGGCGCGCCTGTTTCGAAGGAGTCCGGCCATCATGCCGCCTCCCCCACCATCCTGTCATCGAGAAGATGGACCGAACCGGGAAACTGCAGGGCGACCCTTTGCCCGGCCTCGATCAACGTTTCCGCACCGGACTGGCTGATCCTTATCTGACGGCCGCCGATCTCGACCGTATAGAGCGCATTGGCGCCCATGAAGGAGACAGCGGAAACCGTGCCGTCACCGGCCTGATCGGCGCGGATCTGGATGTTTTCCGGACGAACGGAAATCTGCACATTGCCGGTGGCTGCGCGGTCAAGCGTCACGGACTGGCCCCAGGGCAATTGCGCCTGCTGGCCCTCAGCGGAGACCGGCAAAAGATTGGTCTGGCCGAGAAAGCCGGCGGTAAAGGCGTGTTTCGGCGCACGATAAAGCTCGAGCGGCGTGCCGATCTCGACCACCCGGCCGGCATTCATGACGACGATCCGGTCCGACATCGCCATGGCTTCGGCCTGATCATGTGTCACATAAAGGCTGGTGGCGCCGATGCGGCGGTGAAGCTCGGTCAGCTCATGGCGCAGCGTATCGCGGAGTTTGGCGTCGAGGTTGGAGAGTGGCTCGTCGAACAGAAGCAGGCTTGGCTGCATGACAATGGCCCGCGCCAGCGCCACACGCTGCTGCTGGCCGCCGGACAATTGCCGGGGCATGCGATCCACCAGACCGGTGAGATTGCAGATATCAAGCGCATGGGCGATGCGGCGGACCCGCTCGTCCTTCGCGACCTTCTTCATCTTCAGCCCGAAGCCGAGATTTTTGGCGACTGACATATGCGGGAAAAGCGCATAGGACTGGAACACCATGGCGATATCGCGTGCTTCCGGCGGCGCCTGATCGATGCGCTTGCCACCCAGCCGGATCTCGCCGCCCGAAGGCTGGCTGATGCCGGTGAGTATGCGCAAAAGCGTGGACTTGCCGCAGCCGGAAGGACCGAGAATGGTGACGAATTCGCCCCGCTCGACAGTGATCGACACGGGATGAAGCGCCCGGCTTGCGCCGTAATCCTTGCTGATATTGCTGATCTCGAGTTCACTCATGGCGAGCCTCCCTCATATTTTTGACCAAGGCTATCCGGACCGTGCAGCCACTTGTGGCACACGATCCGGCAATCCCAACGGCGTTACTGGTTGAGGACTTTTTCATCGAGCGCTTCGGCAAGCGCCGTCGACATGTCCCAGAAAGCCGGCAGCGACAGGCGCGGATAGACGCTCTGCGGCAGGACATGCACCTGCACGGCCGTCGGCATCAGATCATTGGTGACATCCGTGCGCGGAGAGCGGGAGGCCTTGTTTTCCAGCTTCCAGAGCTGGAATTCCTTGCTCATCGCCATGTCGATCAGCAGCAGCGCCGAAGCGACATTCTTGGCGTTGGCGGGCACAAACATGGCGTCCCCCGAACCGACCTGGCCTTTTTCCAGAAGCGTGACGCGGAAGCTGTCGGGCAATTGCTTGGTGCCGAGGAAGCTCATGACCTGATCTTCCCAGACCGTGCCCATGTGAAGCTGCTGGTTGTTGATGAGGTTGAGCGTATCGGCATTGCCATTGGTCAGCTCAGCCACCGCCAGAAGACGGCGGTAATAGTCCCAGACAGGCGTAAGGCACTCGGACTCCATGGCCCAGTCTTCGGCCTGCTGCAGCGTCTTATTATAGTCGGTGAGCTTTGCACGGCAGTCGCCGGTGAGATAGTTGAGCGCCACCGAATAGATGAAACCGCCGCCCGAACCGCCCTTGGCCGGCAGGGTGACGCCAAGCCGCTTGGGGTTCTTTTCCGCCCAGACCAGCAGGTCCTCGAAGCTCTTCGGCACATCCTCGGCCTTCACGAAGGCAGAGTCATAACCGATAGCCGTCTGGTTGAGATGCACCAGCGGAAAGCTGCCGCCATGCGGCTTGCCGAAGACGGTTTCTGCCATTTCCGGATCGTAATTGGCCATGTTCGGCAGGATTTTCGTCAGCGCAATATTGCCGACGACACCCTTGGAGGACAGCAGCGGATAGCTGCCGCCACCGGCGAAATAGGCATCGACGGGCGAATCCTGCCCTGCCGCCTGAACCGCGATGAGCTGCTGGTTCGCCTGATCTCCCTTCACGTCGCTGTAGGCGACCTTGATGCCATATTTGGCTTCGAAACGGCTGATCAGCTCCTTCCACGTATCGGCGAAGCTGCCGGCGAAATTATACATCGTTACCGCGCCCTCGGCTTTGGCGGCGGGAACAACGATCTCGTAAAAATTGTCGCGCGTGACCTTCGACAGATCGAAGTCGAGGTTTTTCATGTTGCCGTCTGCCGAAAGACACGGCGCTGCCGTCGTCGCCAGCGCAAGCGCGGCGATCGCAAGAAATTTCATGCGCATTGAATGGTTCCTCCTGAGGACCCGTTGTTGACCGGCCCCTTATTAATACACTCTAAGTGTAATATTTGTGACAGTCCAGTGAAAAATGCTGTCGCAAACCAATGCCCCATGTTGCCGCCGCTCCGCACAGCCGTTATCCAAGGCCATGACAACAGATCAGACGCCGCAGCACACCTTCGACCGCCAGCCGCTTGCCAGCGAGAATGAGCGTCTCATTCTGGATATCGTGCGCCGCCATGGCCCCATCGCCCGGGCGTCGATCACGGGCCACACCAACCTGACCCAGCAATCCGTGCACCGGCTGATCGAAGGCCTGCTGGAGCGCGGACTGCTGCAGACCGGCGCGCCGCTCAAGGGTACGCGCGGCCAGCCGAGCCCCACCATCGAGCTGGTGCCGGGAGCGGCCTATTCGCTTGGCATTTCCATCAACACCGACTCGGTGGTGATCTGCATCGCCGATTTTCGCTGTGACGTGATTGTTGAGGAAAAACTGAAGATGCTTCCGGAAGACCGGGAGATGACGCTTGCTGCATTGTCACTGGCGCTCGAACGGCTGCTGGCGGAGCACGGTATCCCGCGCGAGCGCCTGCTTGGCCTCGGTTTTTCCATGTCCGGCTTCTTCGTGTCTGACGACCGCGCCTTCAATGCGCCGGAGCCCCTGCGCGACTGGTCGCTGATGGACCTGAAGCCGATCCTTGAGAAACGGTTCCACCTGCCGGTCTGGCTGGAGAACAACGCCACCACGGGCGCGATCGGCGAAAGCCTCCGCGGTGTTGGCTCGTGGTGCCAGACCTTCGCTTATCTGTCGTTTAACTACGGTTTCGGTGGCGGATTGATCCTCGGCGGCCAGCCGTTTCACGGCTTTCATGGCAATGCCGGCGAATTCAGCGGCATATACAGCCCGGATGAATCGCCCAAACGGCCCGCCCTGCAATACCTGATCACGACGTTGCAGAAAAACGGCGTCGACATCCACTCGATCGAACCGCTCTATCAACAGTTCGACCCCGCATGGCCGGGCGTCGAGGAATGGCTGACCGAAACCATGCCGCAGGTGGACCGGCTGGTGGCGAGCCTGATCGCGGTCCTCGATCCGCAGGCCATCGTCTTTGGCGGACAATTGCCACGCACCCTCGGGCAGATGATGATTGAACGCACGCATATGCCTTCCCAGCGCGAACACCGTTACGGCGTCGGCCCGAAGGAGGCGAAGCTGGTTCTCAGCGAAACTGTCGGCGATCCGTCCGCCATCGGCGCCGCGCTATTGCCGCTGAGGGTTCGGTACTTCCTGTAGGGTGATTATCCTGCGGTTCCCCGCAAATTTTTTGGGGCCGCCGTAACCGGAGGGTTGCGGCAGCCTCTATCATTGCATCATGGCCTATTCGACCACCAGGGACAGTGCCGAGCCGGTATAGACTGGTCGTACCTTCACATTGCCCGCATCAATCGTGGCAAATGTCCCGGTCAGACCATTGGCAGCGATCACATCGAGGCGCGTGCCGGCAGCCGGCACGCCACCATCGAAAGCGAGCTTCAGCGTCGCGCCGTCCAGCACCACATTCCCTTTAACACGCAGAGCAGCCTTTTGCGGATCCAGCGCCAATATGCCGCCCGACTGCGCATAATCACCGCCGATGGCGACATCCTTGCCCGCCTCGAGCGAAAGCGTGCCGCCGCTGACCAGCACACCGCCGGTTCCTAGCGCATCGGCAGACGAGACTATCAGCGCACCATCCTTTAGAATTGTGCCGCCACCATAGCTGTTGTTGCCGCTGAGCGTCAGCGCTCCGCTACCGGATTTGACGAGACGCCCTGCCCCGGCAATGTCGTTCGTCCAGCGGTCTGCCGCGTTAAAGCCGCCGGCAGCGGCATCCATCCTTACCTCGACATCGCCATCGAACGCACCGTAACCACCGGCCGCGGCCACCAGATTGATCCGCCCCCAGCCATTGCTGTCATCAAGCAGCGGATAACCGGCCTCGATGCCCGTGGAGAAAAGAACGGCGCGGCGCTGGGCGGCATCGAGATAAGGCAGGCGCGTCTCCAGCAGGACCTCCGCTCCCTTTGGTACCACCATCGGTGCATCACCTGAAGCCTTGTCGCGACTGAAGGAAAAGGTCATGCGCCTGCGATAATCCGATCCATTTTTCGCCGCATCGGCAAACCGGTCAACATCCGGCTTTGCGCCATGGGCGAAATCGATGAGCGACTGGCCCTGCGGCAGGCGTCTGGCGAAATAGGCCTGCAAGGCCGCATGCGCCGCCTTCTTCACCTCGGCATTTTTCGGGTCCTGCAACATGGCGGCAGCCATGGCGGTTGCGGTGATGCGGCCGCCGATCACGTCGAGCGGCGAATGCATGCCGGCGACGATGCGGCTTTCGCCGAGTTCGGAAGCCGCCGTCAGCAATTCGGAAAAGCGCTCCGGCACCGCATAGGCATAGGCAATGGCGGCCAGATAGGCGGCATTGGTGTGCCCGCTCGGAAAACCGCCATCCTTGCCGCGCCCGCGATTTTCGCGCGCGTATTTCAGCGCCGGCACGATGACGCCCGGATCGCTCTCATGGCTTTCGAAGCTGCGGTCGCCAATCGTTTCCTTGCCGGTCTCGATCACCTCGCCTTTGTCGTTCATGCGCCAGGGGCGTGGTGAGGAATAGAAATATTTCGCCGGCGACGTCGTGCCCTCCGGGCCGCGGATCACCTTCATGAAGGCGACGAAATCCTTCAGTTCGCTATCGGCTGCACCCGCCTCGGTGCCCTTGTCGTCTTCCTTGCGGGCGATGACCTCGTTCGGGTCGAAATCAGCGAGCGTATGATTGATCGTCGTCGTCGCGCCCGCCCCTTTGCGATACCAGTCGGCGAGCGGCCCCATGCCGTCGATGACGCTGTAACCCTGCGAACGGCGATCATTCATATAGGCTTCGAAAGCGGCGGCGCGGGTGCGGTTCTCGCCGGTGACGGACAGCACGTAGCGCATGTTCTCCTGCCAGACGGCGGGATCGACGATCTTCACATGGCTGAAATCCGCCGGACCATCGCCATTGGCGCCGCCATCCGCCCATTTTTCATCGCCAAGCGTCCAGATGCGGTTGAAACCGGAGAGGATTTCGATGATCGGATTGTCCCGGTCATCATAGGCGCGAACCGCCTCCCCCTTCTCATTCTTGCCGGTCTGGTTGCGATAATTGTCGGCAAGCGGCAGCGGATATGTTGCCGCCGGTTCCGGCACCGTGATGGCATAACCCTGCCCTGCCGGCCCGGTGCGATCGAAGGCCTGCGCGCCCGGAACCAGAATCAGCAATGCGACGGAGGCGAGCAGGCTCGAGCGTGCGGAAAAGAAAGACGACATCTTCAGTCTGGCCATGACGAATCCTATGATTTTCAGCGAGAGACGCGTGACGAAAATAGGCGGCGCGGCGTTCCGCGCGCCTCATCGTCAGGTTTAAACAGAGCGTATTTCAGTTTTTCGATGGACCGCCGGGAATGGCTCCCTGCGGCAATTCCTCCAGCGAAAATGCGCCGCCTTCGGAAAGAAACGGCGCGATATGCCCGGAGCACCACTCCGGGCATATCGTTCGAGAGCTTCATCATTCCGCCGGAGGCGGACGGTCAGACCCTTATTTCTTGACCGCGACAGCCTCGTTGATCTTGGCGACGTCATCCTCCAGAACCTTGTAGGTCTGGTCGAGCGTCAACTCGCCGACGATGAGCTGGCTCATGCGCTGCACGATCTGCTGATACATGGCGCTGCCGCCCTTGGCGCGTTCGAAATCGCGGGCGGCCTGCGGCACGTTCTTCTTGTTGTCGAGGAACACCTTCATCGCCGCCTTGGCGTCTTCGCTCTTCAGCTTGTATTGCGGATCGACGATCTCGGCACCCGTCAGGACGACATAGTTCTCGGCGATCTCCCGCTGCACCTTTTCGGAGCCGAGGAATTCGACGAAGTGAGCCACATCCTCCGGATATTTGGTGCGCTTGAAGCCGACAATGGCGGTGCCGCCGGGCATGGCGTAGCATCCGGCATCGCCGCAAGGTGCGTTGATTGCGGTCCATTCGAAGGCGTCACCGATCTTGTTCTGGAACGGATTGACCATCCAGTTGCCGGCCAGATAGGTCACGACATTGCCGTTGACGAATTCGTCACCCATGTTCTTGTACTGCGAACCGCCGGCCGCACCCCACATTTCCTTGGGGAAGCTGCCATTCTGCGTCCATGAATAGATATCGGCGATGTATTTTTTCGCCGCATCGTCCGGGAAGCTGAACTTGCCGTCCTTCACATAGGTCGCGCCATAAGCAAAGGCGCCGCCGGAGAAGCGGTGGCCGGAACGGTCCATGGTGAAGGGGATCTGCACGCCGGTCGCCTTGGCGACACGGGCGGAAGCTTCGACGATCTCGCTGAATTTTGCGGTCGGGCCGGGCACGGGTTCACCCGCCTGCTCGAACAGCGTCTTGTTGACGAAGGGCAGGTTGAGCGTCTGCGACGCCATGTAACCGTTGATCGACTGCGGATCGTTGACATTCGGCAGGCGCAGCTGGTTGAGGCTGGAACCGTGCAGCTTCGCGAAGGCTTCCGCGTCTTTCATGTAGGGGCGCATGTCGAGATAATAGGGTGCAAGCTGCCAGTCGGTGATCTTGGCGATGTCAGGACCTTCGCCGACCGCCAGCTGCACCGGCAGCTGCTTGGAAACGGCGTCATAACCGGAAGACACGAAGTTGATCTTCACGCCCGGATTGGCCGCTTCGAACTCCTTGCTGAGGTCGGCCATGCGCTGCACGTAACCCTGGTCGTCATCCGTAAAAAGGAAAGTGATCGTGCGGGTCTCGGCCTGCGCGGCCGCAAGACCGGCGACGGAGGCAATTACAAGGGCGCTAACGCCCGAAAACAATTTCATCATGCTCATCCTCCCAATGAAAATATTTTCACAAATCGAACAGAAGCTCCTCTGCTTAATTCGATTTATCCTGTTTTGCGGCTTGACAGAATAAACGTCAAGCTGTTTGTTTTGGGTAAATCGCACAAATCGACGCAAAAAAGCGAAGATCTAATTGTGAAAATAATTTCATAAAGATCGAAGGGAGGCGATCCATTATGACGGATGGACCATTTGCGGCGAACGCGTCGCAGCCGACATATACCGTCGCAAACGGCGAAACGGTGACCGCCTGGATCGTCTCCGATCCGGTAGAGACGTCGTTTCCCGGCACCGCAGCCCCCGCCGAAGACCGCGTGAACTATCGCTTCATCAACGGTTTCGTGGATGTGGGCGACCTGCCCTGCCGCAAGGCCTTCCAGCAGACCATGATCGGCCGCGACGTCGCGCCCGAGACTGGCTTTGCGGTGTCACACCTCAACCTGCCGGGCTCCAACCGGCGTGTCGAATTCACCGGTTTCTGGCATGTTCCCACCCATGTGCAGCGCTGGCTGACGGGCACCTTCCGCAGCGATGCGGCAAGACAGGTGCATTTTCGGCTGCGCACCTGCGGCGGCGTTCGCATCTGGGTCGGCGGCGTCGAACAGGTCCGTTTCGAACCTTTCATCCGCAATGTCGAAAGCAACCGTGACATCACGCTCGATCTCGCGGCCGGCGATAACGAGGTGCTGCTGCTCTGCGAGGATCTGGCGGAACGCGACATCATCTGGTTCTTCGAGCTTGAGGTTGTCGACGCCGTGCCGCTGACCGTCGTGCTGCCCGTGCCGCTCGACCGGGAGGAGACGAAGCATCTCGCCGCGCTGGTGCGCGATGTTCGCCCGGCGCGGGACGTGTTTTGCGGCACCGCCCTCGAACTGGTGTTCGGGGCGGCACCTGCGAGCGACCTGCCCGTGCACATCGCCGTCAAAAGCCATGGACATGAGCGCGCTGCGCTGGCGGAAGTGGACACCGTGCTGAAGGCCGGGCAATCCTCGCTGACGATCCCCGGAACGACAGGCATTTCGGACGGATATCACGGTGTCAAAATCACCATGGGCTCGGGAGCGGGAACAGTAACCCGCGTCATCGATGCCGCCTTCATGCATGATATCGCGCCGGAAGCTTGCAATGCCGATATCAACGGGCGAAAAAAGGCCGCCCTATCCTTCAGCGCCCGCTTCGGCGCCTGGCGCATCGGCCGCGCGCTGGCGATGGTCGCCACCGGCAGCGATGACATCGAGACGATCGGCGGCATCGTCGATGCAACGCTGCGCTCCATCGACCGGCGCGAGGACTGCTCCGACTTTGTGATGATCCCGCTTCTGTGGCTGGTGCGCGCCTATGGTGACCGCCTGCCGGCAGAGATGCGGGCGCGGATCGATGCCTCGATCCTCGGCTATCGCTACTGGGTGGACGAGCCCGGCAATGACGTCATGTGGTTCTGGAGCGAGAACCATGTTCTCTGCTTCCACACCAGCCAGTTACTGGCCGGCGAGTATCTGCCGGATGCCATCTTCACCGCCTCCGGCCGCACCGGCAGAGAACAGGCGGCGCTGGCCGCTGACCGGCTGGAGCGCTGGTTCGACAGCGTCGAGGCGCATGGTCTCGCCGAATGGAATTCGGCTGCCTATTATCCGGTGGATTTCATCGGCCTTCTCGCCATCGAACATTGGGCGGGACCGGAGCTTGCCGCGCGCGCGCGCCACCAGATCGATCTCATTTTCGAGATGATCGCGCTGCACACGCTTGGCGGCGTTCCCTCCGGCTCCCAGGGCAGAGCCTATGACAAGGAGCTGCGCGCCGGGCCGCTGACGGAACTGGCGCCCTTTGCGCAGGTCGCCTTCGGTCAGGGCTGGCTCAACAATGGCGTTGCCTCGCTGCCGATGTTCTGCTGCGGCGATTACCTGCCGCCGGCGCATCTCGCTGCCCTTTCCCAACTGGAGAGTGGCCGTATGGTCGAGGCGCGTTATGCGCAGGGGCTGGAGCCCGGAAAGCTCGTGCTGTTCAAGAACGAGGCCGCCCAGCTTTCCACCGTGGTCGACCACAAGACCGGCCGCAAGGGCCACCAGCAGCACGTCATGGACATCAAGCTCGCCGGCCACCCGATGGCGCGGCTCTGGGTCAACCATCCGGGCGAAGATGATCCGTGGGGCACCCAGCGTCCCTCCTATTGGGCGGGCAGTGGCATCCTGCCGCGCGTGGCGCAGCATCGCGATCTGGCGATGATGATCTTCGATACGCACGATCACCGCAACGACTGGACCCATGCCTATCTCGGCCGCGACGGGCTGGACGAGGTTCTGGTGGAGGGCAACTGGCTCATCACCCGCTCGGGCCGTGGCTTTGCCGCGCTTTATGCGACCAACGGGCTTCAGCCCATCACCGCAGGCGCTACCGCCAGTCGCGAGATCAGATCGCCCGGCCGCCGCGCCGGCTGGGTCGGCATCATCGGCTGCGGGGATGTCGCTGAGTTTGCCCGTTTTCGGGAAAAAATCCTCGCCACGCAGATCACCTTCGATGCCGAAAGCCGGCTGCTCTCGGTCACGCCGCCGGGCAGCCCGGAGCTTACCCTGACCTGGGACGGCGCATTCACCATTGGCGGGCAGGCCATGGCCTTCGACCATGACCAGCCCCAGCCGGAAATCACCTTCGACAGTGCCGATCCCGCATCGGGCGGCGCGGCACAACCATTCTACTCCTAAGCGGAATTGACAGATGAACCAGCCAAGCATGGAAAAAGACACTCTCAGGACGACGATCGACAATGTCGCCGCCGCCTTCAGCCGCCTCAAGGGCATTCAGGAAGGTCTGGTCAGCGGCAGTTCCGATGGCAAGATCCAGTTCGACGAATGGGACTGGGAAGTGGGTGTGGGCCTTTACGGTTTCCTGCGCCGGGCGCTCGCCGCCAACGACCGGAAGGCGCTTGACGACCTCGTGACATGGTATGGCTGGCAGATCGAACGTGGCCTGCCGCCGCGCCAGATCAACAGTTCCGCGCCCATGCTGCCTCTTGTCATCCTCACCGAACATGTCGACCGGCCGGATTTCCGGGCGCTGGTGGAAGACTGGGCCGACTGGCTGGTGCATCAATTGCCGAAAACCGAAGATGGCGGCTTCCAGCATGTCGTCAAGGAGCGGCTGAATGAGGGTGAATTATGGGACGACACGCTGTTCATGGCATGTCTGTTCCTCGCCCGCGCCGGCGTGGTCTGCAAACGTCAGGACTGGATCGACGAGGCGGTCTACCAGTTCATGATCCACACGCGTTATCTGTCGGACCCCGTCACCGGGCTGTGGTATCACGGCTGGACCTTCAACGGACGCCATAATTTCGCTGACGCCTTCTGGGCGCGCGGCAATTCGTGGATCACCGTCGCCATTCCCGAACTCTTCGAACTGGTGCCGACGCTTGGCGAAAAGGACAGGCGTTTCCTCGCCAATGTGCTGGCAAGCCAGGTGCGGTCGCTGCGCCAATATCAGCGCGAGGACGGCATGTTCCACACGCTGCTCGATGACCCGACCTCGCCGGTCGAGACATCGGCGACGGCCGGCATCGCCTATGGCATTCTGCGCGGTATCGAGGCCGGCATTCTTGGCGAAGAAAACCGCCCGCATGCGGAACGCGCGCTGAAGGCGGTGCTTGGCAATATCGACGATGAAGGCGTCGTCCACGGTGTCTCCGACGGCACGCCGATGGGCCACGATCTCGACTTCTACCGCCGCATTCCCAATCTGCCCACGCCCTACGGGCAAGCACTGACGATGCTGCTTTTGATCGACGTCTTTCTGAAAAGGCCGCAGGTATCATGAGCGCGCAGCCTCACATCAGCATCAAGGCCGGCGGCCATGACGCCACGGCCGACATCCAGCGGGCGATCGATACGGTCTCGGCAGCCGGCGGCGGTCGCGTATCGCTTCTGGCCGGTCGCCATGTTATTGGCGGCCTCAAGCTCAAGAGCGGCGTGGAACTGCACCTTGCCGAAGACGCGGTACTCGCCCCCATTTCCGACTACGAAGCCTATGCCCATACAACGGTTTCGGTGATCGCCGAGGAGTCCAACCGTGGCATGATCATCGCCAAGGGGGCGAGTTATATCGCCGTCACCGGCCCCGGTCGCATCGAGGCCGGCGGTGAGAACTTCATCACAGGCGATGACGAGGCGATGGGAACCTATATCCCGGCCGCAAGGCGACCGCGCGTAATGGTGCTGGAGTCCTGCCGCAACGTGCGCCTTGAAAACCTCTCCGTCAGTGGCTCGCCGATGTGGACGTTGCACATGGTCGATTGCGAAGACCTTCATTTTCGCGATCTGCGCATCGAAAACGATCGCCGCCTGCCCAATACGGATGGCATCGTGCTGGACGCCTGCCGGCGTGCGCTAATCGAGGATTGCTTTATCTCGACTGCTGATGACGGCATCTGCCTGAAGACCAACGCCGGGCTGGACGGCAAAGCGGTCGGTGTCTGCGATGACATCACAGTTCGCCGCTGCACCGTTTCCAGCGTCAGCTGCGCCCTGAAGCTCGGCACGGAATCTTTCGGCGATTTCACCAATGTGGTGTTCGAGGATTGCAAGATCGTCGAGTCCAATCGCGGCATCGGCCTGTTTTCCCGCGATGGCGGCGCGATGCGCAATATCCGCTTTTCACGGATCGAGGCCGAGTGCCACGAAACGCCGGGCGGCTTCTGGGGTTCGGGTGAAGCGGTCACCGTCACCGTCGTCGACCGCCGCCCCGAGCGTCAGGCCGGCAGCGTCGATAATCTGGTCGTGGAAGATCTGAGCGGCACCATGGAAGGCGCGGTCAATCTCGTCGCCACATCGAAAGCCGGTATCCACAATGTCCGGCTGGAGCGCATCACGCTGGCGCAGCAGCCCGGCAAGCTCGGCACCGGCCTGCAATATGATCTGCGCCCCACCAATGCGGATATTGCGCCAAGTCCAGACGCCGCCGGCCGCGCCAATGCCTGGACGCGGGATGCCGAAGGCAGGATCGTCGGAATGGAGGATTATCCCGGTGGAATGCCGGCGGTCTATCTTGCCGGCGTGGAAGGATTTGCGGCACGTGATGTCGCCATTAAAAGAACGACGCCCTTGCCCGAGGGCTGGAATAAACAAGAGATCGTCGCGATGGCGAACTTGTCCGAAGGGAGCAGGTGATGGGAAGTCTGAAACTAGAAAACCTCAACAAGGCATTCGGCGCCGTTCATGTGCTGCATGATATCGATCTTCAGATCGAGAACGGCGAGTTCGTCGTTTTTGTCGGCCCCTCGGGCTGCGGAAAATCGACACTGCTGCGCATCATCGCCGGCCTTGAGGACGTCACGTCAGGCACCATCGGCATTGGCGGGCGTGATGTCAGCGCGCTCTCTCCGGCCGAGCGCAAGATCGCCATGGTGTTCCAGTCCTACGCACTTTATCCGCATATGAGCGTGCGCAAGAACCTTGCCTTCGGTCTGGAAAACCTGCGATTCAAGCGGGCGGAAATCGAAAGCCGCATCAACGAGGCGGCGCGCATGCTCGCCATCGAGCCCTATCTCGACCGCAAGCCGAAACAGCTTTCCGGCGGCCAGCGCCAGCGCGTCGCCATCGGCCGCGCCATCGTGCGCGAGCCTGACATCTTCCTGTTCGATGAGCCGCTTTCCAACCTCGATGCGGCGCTACGCGTGCAGACACGCGCCGAAATCACCCGCCTGCATCGCGATATCAAGACGACGATGATCTATGTTACCCACGATCAGGTGGAAGCCATGACCATGGCCGACAAGATCGTGGTGCTGCGCGCCGGGCGCATCGAGCAAGTGGGCAGCCCGCTCGAGCTTTTCGACAACCCGCGCAATCTCTTCGTCGCCGGTTTCCTCGGCTCGCCGCGCATGAACATGCTGAAGGGCACTATCACCAAGGGCAGCGACGGCAGCATCGCCATCGACGCCGGTTACGGCGTGTCCCTGCCCTGCCTCGTCGATCCGGCAGCCGTCACCTCCGGGCAGGCGGTTCTCGCGGGCATTCGCCCCTCGCATTTCACCATCTCCGACAATGCCGGCTTGCCCTTCGAGGTGCAGTATCACGAAAGCCTCGGCACCGAGACCTATCTCTACGGCAATCTCCAGGGCGAGAAGGAGCAGATCATCGTGCATCAGGCGGGCCATTTCGCCCCCGCTTCCGGCTCGGTACTGAAGATCATGCCGGCGCGGGAAAAGGTGCATGTCTTCGATCCCGCCACCGAACTGGCGCTGCCGCGCCTTGACAGCGAAGGGAGGGGTTAGCATGGCCAATCCGACGCTTGCGAGACTGTCCGACCGTGCGCTCGATGCCGTGATGGCGATAGCCGAAGTGCCGCTCAACTTCATCGAGCGGCTGATCGGCAAAAGGCGCATGCCTTATATCTTCCTGATGCCGAACCTCGTTCTCTTCGGCATCTTCACATTCCTGCCGATTGCGATTGCCGTCGGTTACGCCTTCACCGGCGGCACCGAACTTCTCATTACCGACCGCCCCTTTGTCGGGCTGGAAAACTTCGGCAAGCTGCTGGATTGCCAGAGCTACATGGACCCCGGAAGCTGCCGGGAATCGCTGTTCTGGACAGCGATCTGGAACACGCTGTGGTTCGTAGGCTTCAACGTCGTCGCCACGCTGCTGGTCGCACTCATCACCGCCCTCATCCTCAACCGTGCGATTGCCGCGCGCGGTTTCTTCCGCGCCATGTTCTTTTACCCGGTCCTGCTGTCGCCCGTCGTCATCGGCCTCATCTGGAAATGGTTCCTCGACCGCAACGGCCTGCTGAACGCCTTCCTGCAGATGCTCGGTGTGCCGCCGGAAATCTTCCTGCTGGATGTCGGCTGGTCGCGCTTCTTCGTGGTGGTGGTCTCGGTCTGGTTCCATATGGGCTTTTATACGCTCATCCTGCTCGCCGGCCTTCAGGCCATCCCGAAGGACCTCTATGAAGCCGCCGCCATCGATGCCGCATCGCCCCGGCGCACGCTTTTCCGCATCACCCTGCCGCTTCTCGGCCCAAACCTGCTCGTCGTGCTCATCCTGTTGATGATCAGATCAGTGCAAATCTTTGATGAAGCATGGGTTCTGACTAATGGTGGCGGACCCGGTACGGCCAATACATTCGTTGTGCAATATATCTACCAGATGGCCTTCGGCAGCGATCTCAGGCTGTTCGGCCTTGCCTCCGCCGCATCGGTTCTCATGGGCCTCGTACTTCTCGCGCTGACCCTCGTGCAACTGCGCCTCGGCAAAAAGATGGAGTCCTGACCATGTCCAACGCCGTCTCCTTCCTCACACGCACCCGCCGCCCCGGCCGGATCGGCCTCACCGATATCCTGTCGTGGGTCTGGCTCATCGGCGGCACGCTCGCCGTCCTCATCCCGGTCGTCTGGGCCGCCATGTCATCGCTGAAACCGGAAGCCGAAATCACCCGGTTTCCGCCGAGCCTTCTGCCGCGCGCCGCCGTGCAGGTGGAAGTGCAGGGTTACGACAAGCCGCTCAGCCTCTGGAAAGCCCCCATCGACGGCATGGAGCGGGAAATGGCCATGGTCCGCCGCGTCGGCCTCAAAGCCCAGATGGTGGACCCCGCCAATCCCGGCCCGCCGGTCAGCGTCGATACACGGGAAATAACGCCCGTCCAGAAACTCACCATCGCGACGGAGAACTTCACCGATCCGCTGACCCGCTTCAGCTTCCTGACCTTCCTCAAGAACTCGGTCTTCGTCACTTTCGTGGCGACCATCCTGACGCTGATCGTCAATGCCATGGCGGCCTTTGCCCTCTCGAAATACCGCTTCCGCGGCGAGAAGGCGATCTTCGTGCTGATCATCTCCACCCTGATGATCCCGCTCACCGTCGTCATGGTGCCGGCCTATCTCGTCATCGTCGGCGTCGGCCTCGTCGACAATCTCTGGGGCGTCATTATCCCCACGGTCGCGACGCCGACCGGTGTGTTCCTGCTCCGGCAATATATGCTGACCATCCCGGACGAGCTGATCGAGGCGGCCCGCGTCGATGCGGCAAGCGAATTCCGTATCTTCTGGCGTATCATCCTGCCGCTGACAGCACCAGCGCTCGCGGTTCTCGCCATCTTCTCGGTGCTGTGGCGCTGGAACGACTTCCTCTGGCCGCTGATCGTTCTCAGCAGCCGTGAAAACTTCACGCTGCAGGTGGGGCTGAACGCCTTCCAGGGCGAGTTCTCGGTGCAATGGCACTATATCCTCGCCATGACCTTCCTCAGCCTGGCACCTGTCACCGTCGTATTCCTGTTCCTGCAGCGTTACATCACGACAGGCATTGCCGGCACGGGGATGAAGTGACGTGGGGTTTGAGGATGCTCGCTTTGAAGCATAGCCGCATCGACTATTGGATGATGTGGTACCGAGGCCTCTCCACCCCGTCATACCGGCCTTGAGCCGGTATCCAGCCAGCCCAAGTCCTTGGGCTGAAAGGGTCTCTCCGCCGCGCAGACGCGCGTCGGCTGGATGCCGGATCAAGTCCGGCATGACGGCGAGAAAATTAGTCGCCCAACAGGCATTCTGCACCAGCCCGCAGAGGCGGCCGAGGACCCTACTTCGGCGGCGACGCGATGCTGCCCCTTAACACCAGCCGACAGCCGAGTTCCAGCCGGTGCGCCGGACGCGTCGGATCGGCCGCCACAAGCCGTTGCTCCAGCAGCGCAAGCGCCGCACCGCCCAGCCTGTCGGCGGGCAACTGGATGGTACTGAGCGGCGGCGCACTGAAGGCCGCCGGCATGATATCGTCAAACCCCAAGACCGAAACATCGTCCGGCACCCGGATTCCGGCTTCCGTCAGGGCCTTCAGACAGCCAAGCGCCAGATTATCGGCGGCGCAGAAAATCGCCGTGGCGTTTCTTGAGCGGCCGTTGTTCGGCCAGCAGGCGGCGGATGGCGGCCTCGCCCCATTCCGGCTCATAGCTCTCCACCTCGATGACCATATCGGCGGGAACAGTGAGGCCTGCCGCGAGATACGCGTCGCTATAACCATCGTAACGGCGGCGGATCGTCGTGCGCCCTTTCCAGGTGATGTGCAGAATATTGCGATGCCCGAGAGACAGCAGATGTTCGATACCGAGCCGCGCGCCAAAACGGTTCTCGGCGGTCACCGTATCGACGATCATGGCCGGGTCCTCGCCATTGATCAGCACCACCGGCCGCGCAAGCGCAGACAGCGCCTCGACCAGCTGCGGCCTGTCATCGTTCAGGATCACGATACCGTCGACATTGTCGGCATCCGCCGCCGCCGCCACCGCAACCGGGTCAAGCCGGCTCGTTGTGCTGACATAGGGAACGATGCGAATGCCGCGCCGCTCGCATTCGCGCCGGAAGCCGTTCAGCATGGTCCAGCTGACCATGTTGAGATCGCTCTGCGGAGCTGCGTCATTGGTCATGGCCAGAAGCACGACACGCAAAGTCGCGATCGTCGCCTTCTGTCGCCGGTTTTCGAGATAACCGAGTGTGCGTGCCGCCTCCAGCACTCGTTCGCGAACCTGCGTGGTCAAGGGTGCTGTGCCGTTGATGGCGTGCGAAGCCGTACTCAGCGAAACATTCGCCTCCCGCGCCACGTCCTTAAGCGTCGTTTTCCTGTCTATTTTCATAAAGGGGAAATTCAACCACTCTACTTCGGACGGTGCGGGCAGAAAGCCTGCCTCACGCAGTCGATCTGAAGAATACCCGTGCCTGTTTGCTGCTCTCTCGTCGCTGGAAGACTACAGCATCATCCGTAAATGCGGAATTGATTTCTTTGGGTTTTTAATCCCCCGCAAGAAACGCCGCCCGCAGCGAACCGCGGGCGGCGAGGCGGTCAGAGCGCCTGGGAGATATGGTCGATGCTGCTCTTTACGGCAGCGGCCGGATCCTTCATCTCGTGTACTTCCGTCGCGAAGGGTTCGAAGCTGTAGGGTCCCCTGTAACCGGCCGCCTCGAGCGTCCTGATCTGGGCGATATTCTCCAGCCGGTCACCGCCATCCACCAGAACGCGGTTGGCGTCGAGCATGTCGGCTACGGAGACGGCAGGATCGATCACGCCGGAAATATGCACGAGGCCGGTGCGTTCGGGGAAGAACACCGTCTCGCCTGCAAGGTGATGGTGGAAGGTGTCGTGCACCAGCCTGTAGACATCGCCGCCACCGGCCGCATCGATGGCCCTGATCGCTTCGGCCTTGGTGCGCAGCGACGAGATCGGGAAACCGAGCGGCTCGACGAAACCGATCAGGCCGCGTTCCTTGAGGATCGGCATCATGGCCTTCAGCGCCGTGACGAGATCGTCAAAGGAGACCGGCGTACCGTCGTTGAGCGGGCACATGACCAGCGCTTTCGCGCCGCTTGCCGCCGCATAATCGGCCATGGCGACGGCCCGCGCAGGCAGGTCGCCCGACCAGACGTTGAAGGGATAAAGCGCGTTGATCGAGATGATCGTTACGCCCGCCTTTTCAGCCGCCGCCTTCACGGCCGCCGGCTCAACCGTACCGACGATATCAGGCAGGTCGTTGCGGATTTCGACTTCGGTAAGGCCGAGTTCGCGGGCTGTCGCGAAGAAAGCCTCAAGGGAAAGCTTCGGCGCGGTGATGTGGTTGATGGCAAAACGCATGAAAGACCTCACTGATAAAGGGCGGGACGGTTGGGAAGCTCAATTGCGACGGCTGCCCCGTCGGTCTCCTGCGCGGCCACGCAGGCGTCGGAGGTAATGGCGGCCACGTAGCCGTCCCAGGCGTTGGGCCCCGATGCCGTGCCCTTCGCCGCCGCGTGGATGAAGTCCTGCAATTCCACATCGTAGCTGGCGATGAAGCGGTCTTTCCAGTCGGTGAGGATGTCGTTCTGCAGCTTGGCGCCGAGGCGAGTCTGCACCGACATCGGCTCCGGCAGGCTGGCAATGCCGTCCTCGCCCACCACCTGGCACTGGATATCATAGCCATAATGGCAATTGACGAAGATTTCGACATCGATGATCGTGCCCTTCGCCGTCTCCAGAATGACGATCTGCGGGTCCTTCAGCCGCGCATGGCTTCTGGCCGCCGAACGGGGAAAGAGAACGCGCGCCGAAACATAGTCGTCGTCGAGCAGCCAGCGCAGCACGTCGATCTCATGGATCATCGTGTCGTGGATCGCCATCGGGGTGACATATTGCTCCGGAACTGCCGGGTTGCGGTGAGCGGCGTGCACCATGATCGGCGCGCCGATCCTGCTATCGACGGCCTGTTTCAGCGCCACGTAACCGGCATCGTAGCGGCGCATGAAGCCCACCTGAACCAGCCGCCTGCCATGCGCCACTTCCGCGTCGACAATGCGTTTTGCCCCATCCGCCGTTGTTGCCAGCGGCTTTTCGCAAAAGCACGGTTTGCCGGCGGCGATTGCCGCCAGCACATATTGCTCATGCGTCGCACCCCAGGAGGTGACGAGCACCGCATCCACATCGGGTGACGCGATCAGCTCCTCGCCGGTGGCGAAGATTTCCGCATCCGGTGCGATGTCATTGCGCACCGCTTCTGCCGAGGCGCGGTTGACGTCGCTCAGCGCCACGATCTTCGCGCCGCCCAGAACTTTGTTGATGCGTCGGGCATGGTCGCGGCCGATGGCGCCGGTGCCGATAACCCCAATTCTCACAGTCATTTTCAAAACCTCACTTGCGGTATTTTTCGATGTAATTGTTGATTTCAGCGCACATGAACCTGCCCGATTCATCGGCCCTGTCCTCCCAGGCGAAAACGCAGGAGGTCACGATGCCGTCGAAACCGATTTCGGCGAGCGTGCCGAAGAAGTCGTCCCATGGCACTTCCCCCTGACCGATATTGAGATGCTGATGCACCCGTGCCTGTGTGCCGGGTGGATTGAGAATGTAGCGAAGCCCGGAACTGGCCTTGTGGTTGAAGGTATCGCCCACATGCACATGCGCGAGCACATCCTTGGCTTCCCTCAGCATCGCCCGGGTGTCGTCGCCGAAATAGAAGGTATGTGGCGCGCAATAGAGGAATTTGACGTTCTTCGAATTGACGGTGCGGATGATGTCCAGCGCCGGCTGCAACGTCTCGCACCAGTCTTCCGGGTGCGGCTCGACATGCAGGTTGATGTTTTCGCGCTCGAAGATCGGCACCAGCTCTTCCATCGAGCGCCACCAGGCATCCTCGCAGGCCTCGATCATCGAGCCCGTATGGCAGCAATAACATGAACCCTTGTCGGGATGCGGGCCACGGCCGAATTCGGAGTTCATCGTGTCGACCTCCAACTCGACGGCGATCTCGATGGCGCGTTTCCAGTGTTTCACCGCCGCCTGCCGCTCGGTCTCGTCATTGGAGGCCCAGCGATACATCGGCAGCAGCGAGGCGATGCCGACATCAGCATCTTTCAGCGCCTTCTTGAAAGACCTGATCCGCTCGGGAAAGACGCGCGGCGCCTTGAACCATTCGAGGAAATCCGCGCGGGGGCTGAGTTCGATCCAGTCGTAGCCGAGTTCCTTCACTTTGGCAGGAAGGGCTTCGAGGCTGAGATGGCGGTGCATGAAAGGGTCGAGGGCGATGCGCATATACGCTTCCTTGTCGTCGGTCTCTGTTGGGATGTCGTTGCAGGCAGGTCGTGCAAGGCCGCGGTCCGGGAGAAGAGACCGCGGCCTTTGGCCGGTTTTTCATGGTCGGCCTTGATTCAAGCCGGGCATGCGGAAGGCATGCCGGTCATAAGGCAGGCTCAGTTCTTCGCCTGATAGTTTTTGAGGTTGGCTGGCGTGACCAGTTCGAAGGGCACGAAGACCTTCTTGTCGATCGTCTCGCCTTTGGCGAGTTTAAGGGCCGCATCCACCGCGCCCTTGCCCTGCCCGGCGGCATTCTGGAACACGCTGACATCCAGCTCACCCGCTGCCATGGCGGCAAGCGCATCCTGCGTCGCGTCGATACCCGCAATGATGACGCCATCCATCGGCCTGCCGGCCGCCTTCAGCGACTGGATCGCGCCGATCGCCATCTCGTCATTGTTGGAAATCACCGCATCGAACTCGACACCGGCCGAAAGCCAGTTGGTCATCAGGTCAGAGCCCTGCGTGCGTGACCAGTTGGCGGATTGCTCCTCGACAAGCTTGATGAAGCTGCAATCCGACGTGGCGACGACATCCTTGATATCCTGCGTGCGCATGCGGGCCGCCTGGTTGGAAAGTTCGCCCATCATCACCACGGCCTTGGCTTCCGTCTTGCCCGCTTCCTTCAAAAGCCGGCAGACTTCCTGCGTCTGCAATGTTCCGGACTGTTTTTCATCGGATGCCACAAAGGCCTGCTTGTCCGGCAGACTGTCGAGATTGACCGGCTGGCGATTGACGTAGACCAGCGGAATGCCGGCCTTGGCGGCCGCCTGAGAAAGCGCCACGGTCGCATCCGTATCCACGGGATTGACGATGATGGCGTCAACGCCGGCGGCGACGAAGTTCTGCACCTGGCTCAACTGCTTGCCGACATCGTTCTGCGCGTCCTCGATCTGCAGCGAGACGCCGTTCATGCCCTTTGAATAGTCGATCATGCCGTTACGCAGCACGGTCAGGAAATTGTCGTCGAACAGGGCCATCGAAACGCCGATGGTCTGGGCCGACGCCGTGGTTGCCAGCATGGTGGCCAGTGCCGCAACCGCAAAATGTCTTTTCATATCGTCCTCCTCCGAAACACTTGAAAACACCGGCCGCACGGTCAGCGCGCATCGCGCCGTAGCCGATCGCCGGCAAAAGAATGCCCGTCGCCGAAGATGGATATCTGCGGCGGGCAGCACACTTGAAACATCGTTATTGCCGTGGATCAGCCTCCTGCCCGCTCCACATGCGGGCAACATGGTCCTAGTCCGTGGCTGGCGTCAACGCGTCTTCCACGGTCTAAAACATCATGGCTGATAGAAAGAGACGCGGAATTTATGATGGAATCTATCAAACCATCATAGACTTTCAGGAACCCACAGATGAGCGGGGACAAATCTTTGCCCCGGCGTTTCCGCCATTCCGTGCTCAATGGTGTGCACCATGGTGGCGACGAGATCAGCGCATAATTCGCGAAGCGGTGTCTGGAAGACGCCGGTAATGCGCCGTTCCAGCAAGGCCTGCCGGGATTCCGGCGTCAATTCATTGACGAGGCAGACGATGGTTTCCTGGCGGTTTTCCTGCTGCAGGGCCTCGATCACCCCTTCCATGCCGCCACCGACACAATAGATGCCGACGAGATCGCTATGTTTGGCGATGGTGTCCATGACAAGCTCATAGGTAAGCCGCCTTGTTTCCAGCGTGATCAGCGCGTCCATCACCTCGAACTCCGGCGCATATTCCCGCATATAGCTGCGAAAACCGGTTTCCCGCAGCGAATGGCCGTGAAAACGGTGACCGCCAAGCAGCAGAAGCACCTTTCCTTTGCTGCGCGCCAGCCGCGAGATCATCCATGCTGCCGTACGCCCGACTTTCATGTTGTTCGCACCGAGATAGGCTTCCCGAACGCCCTGCGCGAAATCGGAAAGCAGCGAGAATGTGGGAATACCCTTCGCCTTCAAAGCCTCGACGGCGGCTGTGACATCATGATGATCAGGCCCGGTGGCGGCAACCGCATGGACACGGCCTTTCATGCCGGTGAGAAGCGCGGCAAGCTCGCTCGGCTCACCCGATTGCGCGAATTCGATGCGCAGGTTGAGGTGCCGATCCCTGACGTTGCGTGCCGCAAGCTCAAGCTCATCGGCAAATGTCTGGTAAAAGGAGTGCCGCTCTTTCCGCAGAATGATGCCGAGATTGTAGGACGGCAGATCGGCCAGCATACGCTGACGAATGATGTTGGTGGCATGAAAGCCGATCTTTTCCGCCGCCTCGAACACCCGCCGCGAGGTTTCCTCCCGCACCGGCAGGCGACCGTTCAGCACCCGGTCAACGGTTGCGACGCTGACACCGGCGGCGTTTGCGACATCTGTGATGGTCGGACGTTTCATGCGCACACCCCGTAAGCGGAAAGATTCCTGTCATATCTCGCAAAACATGTCACGAATGATGATGGAATCCAACGCATGCGGAGGATTTCGTCAGGGGAGACTTTGGACGTGAATGTCAGGCGGGCGCAGCATTTGCGAGATCGGCTTTTTTTGGAATGCCGCTGCCTCCCTCATCTCTGTGCTTGTCACAGAGATCCAGCCAGCCCAAGTCCTTGGGCTGAAAAGGCCCCTCTCGCCGCGCAGACGCGCGTCTGCTGGATTCCTGTGACAAGCACAGGAATGAGGGAGTGGGATGGACCCAATGCGAGAAAATCCTGCGTTGAGTGCCTGTGCACCTGCGGGGCACCTGTGACATGGCGGCACCGGCATCCGGACCATCACGATGGCCGAATGCCGCCCGACCGTCAGACCCGTTCGAGCGCCACGGCGATGCCCTGCCCCACGCCGATGCACATGGTCGAGAGCGCATAACGCTTGCCCGCCAGCGAAAGCTCCATCGCCGCCGTGCCGGCTATGCGTGCACCGGACATGCCAAGCGGATGGCCGAGCGCGATGGCGCCGCCGTTCGCATTCACCCGCGCATCGTCATCGGCAATGCCAAGCTGGCGGAGCGTTGCAAGACCCTGGCTTGCGAAAGCCTCATTCAGTTCGATCACGTCGAGCTGTTCCTGCTTCAGCCCCAGCCGTGCCAGCAGCCGCGCCGAAGCCGGCGCCGGCCCGATGCCCATGACACGTGGCGGAACGCCGGCAGTTGCGCCGCCGAGAATACGGGCAATCGGCGTCAGGCCGTATTTCTTCGCGGCCTCGGCCGAAGCGATGATGAGCGCGGCCGCACCATCGTTAACACCGGATGCATTGCCCGCCGTCACAGTTGCGCCGTCGCGTTTGTTCACCGGCTTCAGTTTGGCAAGAGCTTCAAGGCTGGTGGCGCGCGGATGTTCGTCTTTCGACACCAGCAGCGGATCGCCCTTGCGCTGCGGGATCGTTACCGGGACAATTTCCTTATCGAGGCGACCATTGGCCTGCGCTTCAGCCGCCTTATTCTGGCTGCGAACGGCAAAGGCGTCCTGATCCTCTCGGGAGACCTGATAGTCAACGGCGACGTTATCGCCGGTCTCCGGCATGGAATCGACGCCATATTGCGCCTTCATCAGCGGGTTGACGAAGCGCCAGCCGATGGTGGTGTCGTAGATTTCGGCATTGCGCGAAAAGGCGCTTTCCGCCTTCGGCAGAACGAAAGGCGCACGGCTCATGCTTTCGACGCCGCCGGCGATCATCAGTTCGGCCTCACCGGACTTGATGGCGCGGGCAGCGGCAATGACGGCATCCATGCCCGAACCGCACAGCCGGTTGATGGTGGTTCCGGTTACCGAGAGCGGCAGGCCGGCCAGCAGCAGAGACATGCGCGCCACGTTGCGGTTATCCTCACCCGCCTGATTGGCGCAGCCGAAGACCACATCCTCGACGGCTTCCCAATCGACGGAGGGGTTGCGCTCGACAAGCGCCTTCAGCGGCACCGCGCCGAGGTCGTCGGCCCGCACGGAGGAAAGCGCGCCGCCAAAGCGGCCGATGGGCGTGCGAATATAATCGCAGATGAATGCATCAGTCATCGGTTTTTCCTCATAGTTCCGGGGCGACAAGATCGGCGACCTCGCCATCGACCGCCAAAGGCGCGCCGGTCATGGCCTGCAATTCATCGAAGCTCATGTCAGCCAGTTTTTCGCGCAGCACGAAGCGGCCATCCACCACGTCGATCACCGCATGGCTGGTATAGATGCGGGTGATGCAGCCGACGCCGGTCAGCGGAAAGGCGCATTTCTCCACCAGCTTCGGTTCGCCATTCTTGGTCACATGTTCGGTGATGACGAAAACCTGCTTGGCGCCATGCACCAGATCCATGGCGCCACCGACGGCCGGCACGCCCTTGGAGCCGACGCGCCAATTGGCGAGATCGCCGTTTTGCGCCACCTGATAGGCGCCGAGGATAGCCACATCCAGATGCCCACCGCGCACCATGGCGAAGCTGTCTGCATGGTGGAAGAAGGAGGCGCCCGGCTTCAGCGTCACCGCCTTCTTGCCGGCATTGATGAGGTTCCAGTCCTCCTCGCCTTCGGGCGGCGCCTCACCGAAATTCAGGATGCCGTTTTCGGTATGAAAAATCGCCTGACGGCCGGGCGGCTGGTAACGCGCCACCATTTCGGGAAAGCCGATGCCGAGATTGACGTAAGCGCCATCCTCGATGTCCTGCGCGGCGCGCCATGCGATCTGTGCGTTGGAAAGTTTGATGTCTTCGCGGGTGTCGATTGTCTGGGTCATGCGTAGGCTACTCCCGCGCGAATGAGGACTTCTTCCTGTTGCGGATCGGGGATTTCCACGACGCCGTTGACGAAAATGCCTGGCGTGACGACGTGCTCCGGGTCGATCTCGCCGGCTTCGACGATCTTCGAGACCTGGGCGATGGTGGTCTTCGCGGCCATGCACATCAGCGGGTTAAAATTGCGGCCCGCCTTGTTGTAGGTGAGGTTGCCATAGGTATCGCCAAGCTCGGCCTTGACGATGGCGAAATCCGCCTTCAGCCAGCGTTCCTGCACGTAAGAGCGGCCGTCGAACTCGGCGATGGGCTTGCCATTGGCAAGCTCGGTGCCGAAGGCGGTCGGGGTGTAAAACGCAGGAATGCCGGCGCCGCCGGCGCGGATGCGCTCGGCAAGCGTGCCCTGCGGCACCAGTTCCAGCTCGATTTCACCGGCCAGATACCTGTTGGTAAAAGCGCGGGGGTCTGACGAGCGTGGGAAGGAGCAGATCATCTTTCTGACCATGCCGGCATCGATCATGGCGGCAATGCCGATGCGGCCGTTACCCGCATTGTTGTTGATGACCGTCAGGTTCTTCGGTCCCTTGTCGATCAGCGCGTGGATCAGCTCGATGGGCGCGCCGGAGCCGCCAAAACCGCCGATCATGACAGTCGCGCCGTCGCCGATGCCTGAAATTGCCTCGGCCGCACTGTTGATTGTCTTGTCCATGTCAAACCTCCATCCAGCCGAGCGGATGGAACCGCCAAGGCTGCGTGGCCCCAGAGGTAAATCCGAAACCGGCTCGACGGCAAGGATTTTGTGCGCTATATGATTTTTGTTCGCATATCGCACAAATGGAGCCGCGACATGGCCGTCAATGAAAGAGACATGATGGGCGGTCTCGCCAAGGGATTGAAGGTGATCGAAGCCTTCAGCGCCGAGCGTCCGCGCCTCTCCATTTCCGATGCGGCTGATATTGCAGGCCTTGACCGCGCCACCACGCGGCGTTGCCTGCTGACGCTTTCAGAGCTGGGTTACGCCGCCTATGACGGCAAGTTCTTCACCGTCACGCCAAAGGTGCTGCGGCTCGGCACCGGCTGCCTCGCCACCATGCCGCTGCCGCGCATCGTCCAGCCGCTTCTGGATCGTCTGTCGGAAGAGATCGGCCAAAGCACCTCCGTCTCCATTCTGGATGAGACTGAAATCGTCTATGTGGCGCGCGCCGCCCAGCAGCGCGTCATGTCCATCGCCCTTATGCCGGGATCGCGCCTGCCCGCCTATTGCACATCGATGGGTCGTGTTCTTCTCTCGGTTCAAACACCGGAGCGGCAACGGGAAATTCTTGAAAGCTCAAAGCTGGTGGCACGCACGGAAAAGACGATCATCGCCATGGATGCGCTGCTTGCCGAAATCGAGGCGACCGGCAATCGTGGTTATGCCCTGATCGATCAGGAGGTGGAGGTTGGCCTCCGTTCCATCGCCGTGCCGCTGAAAACCGTGCGCGGGCAGACGGTCGCAGCGCTCAATGTCGGGCTTGCCGCCTCCGTCGCCTCGATGGACGATCTGGTGGAACGTTATCTGCCAGCACTTCTCGCCGTTCAGCGGGAGCTGGGAAGAATGCTCGTCTGAGGCAGCATCTGCCGCATGCCGGAATCCCCCATTTTCCGCTGCTCCGCGAGCCGCCAGGCGCGTGGCGTCATGCCGGTTTCCCGCTTGAAAAAGCGATTGAAATAAGCGGGATCGGCGAAACCGAGCCCTTCGGCGATCATCTGCACGGTGGAGACCGTGAAGATAAGCTCCTGCTGCGCTATCTCGATCTGGCGCCTGGCGACGAGCCGTTGCAGGCTGAGGCCACAAACGGAGCGGACGAGGCGGTTGAGATGCGTCTCGGAAAGGCCGAGCTTCTGCGCATAAAACTCCGCCTTGCGCGGCTCGCGAATATGCCTGGCGATCAGCGACAGCAATAATTCAAAGCGCCGCTCCGCAAGCCCTTCACCAGAGCTTTCCATCAGGGGCCGCATCGCCCGCGCCAGAAGCGTGACGACGGAGGCCAGCTGACCTTCGATCATGGCGTCGCGGCCGATTTCGCGAGCCTCATATTCCCCGGAAATATGTTCGAAGCCGCTGCGCAGCCGATCGCCATCCGTGAAGCCCTGCAATGGCAACAGGACCGGCTGCTGGAAATTCCTGAGCAGCAGCGCCTGCACGGATGCGGGAAGGGCACCGGGCAGCACCGTGACGATCACCCCGCCAATATCACGCGAAAACCGAAAGCCGTGTTCGAAGCCCGGCGGCACGACAATCGCCACTGGCGGGCGGATGGCCTCGATGCGACCGTCCAGCAGCGCATCGCCCTCGCCGCCCCAAATGTACAAGATTTGCAGAAACGCCAAATGACGATGAAGACCGATTTCGAAGCGATGCAGGCTGCTTCTCGAAAAAAGCGTCTCGCAATGAAAGCGAAAATCAGTGCCTTGTAACGCTTCTTCGCCATATAGCCCTTCACTGGCCACAACCCGCATATGAACCTGCCTCCCAGCATCGTGGTCGAATTGTGCAATTTACGGATCAGAAAGTCCATTGAGCTTGTGAGCAGGCTTGGTCAATTTCCTGACAGGAGACAATTCCGGGAGGAAACAATGCGCACAAAAGTCGTCATCATCGGCTCCGGCCCCTCAGGCCTGCTTCTCGGCCAGCTGCTTGCCAAAGAAGGCATCGACACCGTCATTCTCGACCGCGCCGGCAAGGACTATATCCTCGGCCGCGTGCGCGCCGGCGTGCTGGAAGAAGGCACGGTCAATCTTCTGGAAAAGGTTGGCGCTGACAAACGCCTACGCAAAGAGGGCCTGCCGCATGAGGGTTTTTCGCTGACCTTCGACGGGCGCGACCACCGTATCGACCTCTTCGATCTTACCGGCGGCAGCCAGGTGATGGTTTACGGCCAGACCGAGGTAACGCACGACTTGATGGATGCGCGCGAAAAGGCGGGGCTTTTGACGATCTATGAGGCATCGAATGTCGAGCCGCATGATTTCGATGGCCCGAGCCCCTATGTCACCTATGAGAAAGACGGCGTAACCCACCGGATCGATTGCGATTTTATCGCGGGTTGCGACGGTTTCCACGGCGTCAGCCGCAAATCGGTACCTCAGGGCGCGATCAAGGAATTCGAGAAGGTCTACCCTTTCGGCTGGCTCGGCATTCTGGCCGATGTGCCGCCCGTCAACCATGAACTCATCTATGCCAACCACCCGCGTGGTTTCGCACTCTGTTCCATGCGCTCGCACACCCGCAGCCGCTATTACATTCAATGTTCGCTGGAAGACCGGCCGGAGGACTGGAGCGACGAACGCTTCTGGGATGAAATCCGCCGTCGCCTGCCGGAAAACCATGCCGACGCCATGGTGACGGGCCAATCCTTCGAAAAATCCATCGCTCCGCTCCGGTCCTTTGTCTGCGAACCGATGCGGTTCGGACGGCTGTTTCTGGCCGGCGATGCCGCCCATATCGTGCCGCCGACGGGCGCCAAGGGCCTGAACCTAGCCGCCAGCGACGTGCATTATCTGAGCGGAGCGCTGATCGAGTTCTACCGCGACCGGTCAGAGGCGGGCATCGATTTTTATTCGCAGAAGGCGCTCTCCCGCGTCTGGAAGGCCGTGCGTTTTTCCTGGTGGATGACGACGATGATGCATCGTTTTCCCGATACCGGCGACTTTGGCCAGCGCATCCAGGAAGCGGAACTGGATTACCTCGTCCACTCCCGCGCCGCCTCCACGGCACTTGCGGAGAATTATGTCGGGCTTCCTTATTAGGAGGTCCAGGCCGACAGAGCCGCATAAGACAGGGCAGCTTGTTAATCTGTAGCATTTCCGTCTCCGTTACCCCGGACCTGATCCGGGGTCCAGCGCGATCAAGTCCTTGATCGCGGAAGACTCTTTTCACGGCGCAGACGCGCCGTGGCTGGATTCCGGCTCAAGGCCGGAATGACGGAGAGGGATTGCTCGGACTTCGTCATCCGCTTGCTTCTCAGGAGGTCGCTTCCGATTTCGGTTCCAGCAACTCACTCGCGGTTTCGCGAATGGCCTGCATCAACAGCGACAGCGGCAATGACGGCTGGGTATCGGCCCTGACCGTCAGCCCCACCGGCCCGCTGGTATCGCCGGTATCAACCGGCAGAATTGCCAGAATGCCGTCTGCCACGTCAGCGGCGATCACGCCTTCCGAAATGATCCAGACGGCATCGCTGGTGCGCAGATACGCCCGGCCGAAGGCATCCGACACGGTCTCAATACGGATCGGTAGCGCCGGCACGCCATTGGCGATCAGGAACTGTTCGACGATGGGGCCGATCACCGATTGCCGTGTCGGCATCAGCACGGGAAACTCGTGAAGCCGGTCGAAAACCGAAACGCCGTTAGACAGCAGCGGATGGCCGGCACGCACCACGAACCGCACTTTTTCTGAATAGAGATGCTCGAAGGAGAAGCCCGTCATTTTCTGCGGCGCGGCCAGACGCCCGACAACGAGGTCCAGATCGCCGACCCGCAACTGTTCCAGCAGCACCGCGTTTTCACCGGTGACGATCTTGACCGGGCTGCCGGTTTTTTCTGCGAGAAACCCCGCCATCGCCTTCGGCATGATCCGGACTGAAACAGTCGGCAATGCGCCAACCCGGACGGGAGGGCCGGCGCGCGCGGCCTCCTGCGAGACCGAATCAACCGCCTGCCGCAGCGCCGTCATCGTCGCGCCCGCATGGCGGAGGAACACTTCGCCATAACGGCTGATGCGGATGCCGCGTCCCTCGCGATCAAACAGCGAGACACCGAGTATTTCCTCCAGTTCGCGGATGGTTTTCGTCACCGCCGGCTGGCTGACATGCAGGATTTCGGCGGCGCGGATGACACTTTTCTGCCGCGCCACCTCCACGAAGGTCTGAAGATGCCGGAACTTGATGCGTTGATCGACCATCGCTCATATAATCCATGGGTTATGATTTTCATCGATAATGTCATTTTACTTAACCGGAACGCGCTTGCAATATCCGCGGCAGGAGGAGCACATCATGCATTTTCTGCGCTGTGGCGAGAACGCGATCCATTACCGTGCGCACGGATTGGAAAGCGGCAAGCCGGTCATCGCCTTTATAAACTCGCTGGGCACAGACTTCCGCATCTGGGATGCGGTGATCGAAGCACTCGGCGATGATTATGCTTTTGTCCTGCACGACAAACGCGGCCACGGACTTTCCGACGTCGGCACCTCCGCCTATTCGGTTGAGGATCATGCCGATGATCTGATCGCACTTCTCGATCATCTCGGCGTCAAAAGCGCGATCATCTGGGGATTGTCGGTCGGCGGCCTGATCGCCCAGGGGCTTTATGCGCGCCGTCCCGATCTCGTCCGCGCCCTGATACTCAGCAACACCGCCCACAAAATCGGCACCGCCGAGATGTGGAATGCCCGCATCGACAAGATCGCCGCTGACGGCCTTGCCTCGCTGGTCGATCCTGTCATGGAGCGCTGGTTCACACCCGCCTTCCGTCAGCCGGACAATGCGGCCTATGCGGGCGCGCGCAACATGCTGTCGCAACAGCCGGAAGCCGGTTACAGCGGCACCTGCGCCGCGATTCGCGATGCGGATTTCACAAAAGAGGCGGGCCGTATCGCGGTTCCGACACTGTGTGTGGCGGGCGATCAGGACGGTTCGACCACGCCCGCGCTGGTTCGGTCGCTGGCGGGTCTCATTCCCGCCGGCCGCTTCGTCACCATCGGCAGCTGTGGCCACATCCCCTGCCTTGAACAGCCGCTCGCCTACACACAGGCGGCCTCAATTTTTCTGAAGACCTTGCCGGAGCACTGACAGATGGCGGAAAATATCGACAAGAACGACAGATTCGAGCAGGGCATGAAAACCCGCCGCGCTGTGCTCGGCGATGCCCATGTGGACCGCGCGCAGACGGTGACGACCGGGTTCGATCAGCCTTTTCAGCAGCTCATCACCGAAGCGGCGTGGGGATCGGTCTGGTCTGGCAACCACTGGACGAAGCGCGAGCGTTCGATGGTCACCATCGCTCTGCTCGCCGCACTCGGGCAGGATGAGGAACTTGCCATGCATGTGCGCGCCACCGTCAATACCGGCGCGACCGAGGCGGATATTCGCGAGGCGCTGCTGCATGTGGCGATCTATGCCGGCGTGCCCGCCGCCAACCACGCTTTCAAGATCGCCAAGCTTGCCCTGGCCAGCATGAAAGCCGATAGTTCCCCCGATAATTCTGGCGATGGGGAGGAGACGAAATGAGCAACCAGCCACCCGAAACAGGACCGTTCTTCGCACGCGACCGCAATATCCATCCGCTGCCCTATTCGCCCGGTTACAAGACCTCGATCCTGCGCTCGCCCCAGCGCGCGCTGATTTCGCTCGAAGGCACCAAAAGCGAGATCACCGGCCCGGTCTTCGGACACGGCATGCTGAACCCGCTGGATAACGACCTCATCCTCAACTATGCCCGCCCCGGCGAAATGCCCGTCGGCCCGCGCCTTCTTGTGCATGGCCGGGTGCTGGATGAGCGCGGCCGCGGTGTGGATGGCGCGCTGGTGGAATTCTGGCAGGCCAATGCCGGCGGGCGCTACCGCCACAAAAAAGAAAGCTATCTTGCCGCCATCGATCCGAATTTCGGCGGCGTCGGCCGCACGATCACCGATGAGAACGGCTATTACTGGTTCAAGACCATCCAGCCCGGCGCTTACCCCTGGCCGAACGGCGTCAATGACTGGCGCCCGGCCCATATCCATTTCTCGGTCTTCGGCCACGGGTTTGCCCAGCGGCTGATCACCCAGATGTATTTTGAGGGCGATCCGCTGATCTGGAAATGTCCTATCGTCAAAACCATACCGGATGAGGATGCGATCAGAAGACTGATCGCGCCGCTGGACATGAATGCGACGCTGCCCATGGACATGCTGGCCTATAAGTTCGACATCGTTCTGCGTGGCCGCCGCTCGACCCTGTTCGAAAACCGCATGGAGGGCAACTGATCATGGTTCAGCCGCTCAACTACTTCAAAGAGACCGCCTCGCAGACGGCAGGCCCCTATGTTCATATCGGCTGCACGCCCAATTTCGTCGGCATCGAGGGCGTGTTCGAAAAGGATCTCGGCTCTGGTGCACTCTATAACGACAAGGCCCGCGGTGAGCGTATCAGCGTGCGCGGCACGGTGTACGACGGCGCAGGAATGCCGCTGAAGGATGCCCTGATCGAGATCTGGCAGGCGGATACGGACGGTTATTACAACAGCCCGAGCGAGATCCGCGGCAAGGCCGATCCGAATTTCATCGGCTGGGGCCGTTCGCCGGGCGACATGGACACCGGCGAATTCATTTTTGAAACGATCAAGCCGGGCACGGTGCCGTTCCGGGATGGCCGGCCGATGGCGCCGCACATTACCTTCTGGATCGTGGCGCGCGGCATCAATATCGGCCTGCAGACCCGCATGTATTTTCCGGAAGAACAGGAGGCCAATGCGGCCGATCCGGTTCTTGCCCGCGTGGAACAGAAAAGCCGCATCGCCACGCTTATTGCCACGAAGGAAGAGGGAAACATCTATCGTTTCGATATCCGCCTCCAGGGCGAAGGCGAAACGGTGTTTTTCGATATCTGAGCGAAAGCGAAACCTGAAATGAGCCTTTCTCCCTTCGAACATCCGTTTCTGTCCGGCCTTTTCGGCGACAGCGAGATCGTCGAGCTGTTTTCGGCGAGAGCGGATATCGACGCCATGGTCCGTTTCGAGACGGCACTGGCGCAGGCGGAAGCGGAGGCCGCTATCTTTGCGGATGATGTGGCGGAAGCCATCGTTTCGGGGCTTTCAGAATTTGCCGCCGATATGACCGCGCTTCGCCATGGCGTCGCAAAGGATGGCGTCGTGGTTCCGGAACTCATCCGGCAGATGCGGGCGGCGGTCGCCGGTCAGGCGGCGGACAAGGTACATTTCGGCGCGACCAGCCAGGATGTCATCGACACCAGCCTGATGCTGCGGCTGAAGATGGCGGCGGAAATCATCGCCACCCGCCTCGGTCACTTCATCGACACGCTGGGGGACCTCGCTTCGCGCGACGGCCACAAGCCGCTGACAGGTTACACACGCATGCAGGCCGCCATCGGTATCACCGTTGCCGACCGGGCGGCCGGCTGGATCGCACCGCTGGAACGCCATCTGCTGCGGCTAGAGACCTTCGCGCAAAACGGCTTTGTCCTGCAATTTGGCGGCGCGGCCGGCACACTGGAAAAGCTCGGCGACAATGCCGGCGTGGTCCGCGCCGATCTCGCGAAACGGCTCTGCCTTGCCGACAGGCCGCAATGGCACAATCAGAGAGACGGTCTCGCCGAATTTGCTAATCTGCTGTCGCTCGTCACCGGAACGCTCGGCAAGTTCGGACAGGATATTGCGCTGATGGCCGAACTCGGCAGCGAAATCCGCCTCTCCGGCGGCGGCGGTTCATCGGCCATGCCGCACAAGCAGAACCCGGTCAATGCGGAAACGCTGGTAACGCTTGCCCGCTTCAACGCCGTTCAGATTTCAGCACTTCACCAGTCCCTCGTCCACGAACAGGAACGATCCGGCGCGGGCTGGATGCTGGAATGGCTGACGCTGCCGCAAATGGTGACGGCAACCGGAACTTCGCTGCTGGTCGCCGAAAGGCTCGCAGCACAGATAGACAGGCTGGGGGCTGACGAAAACTAGCCGAAGGGCCGGATGGTTTTCAAAAAAGAACGACCCTCGGGCATGCTCATGGTGAAGCCGAGGCAACGCCACCGCGCGTCGAAACCGCTTGCGATTTTTCGCTTTAGCCATTGATATAAAACAACTTTCTTAAAAGAAGAAAATACAGAAAAAACCGCTTTAAGGCTGTTTTTAACCGAGTGAAGCGCTTGACACAAAAATGAACTAACTGGTACAAACATTCACGTTAAGGCCTGCAGCGCGAAGAGGAAAAAGAGCTTCCGAAGCGGGACAAAACAAATGGAGGGCTTTGGAGCCACAAGGTTTCCAGAGCGATGCGAGCAAGGCGAAACGCCTGTTCGGACCCGAAGGGGTTGGGAGGAAGAATGTCTTACAGTCTCGATTTTTCGGCGGTCATAGACCGCCTGCCCGAGCTGCTTTTGGCCTGTCTGGCAACGATCGGCCTTGCTATAGCCGGCATGTCGCTCGCCACCGTCATCGGGGTTCTGGGCGTCGTCGCCCGCCGTTCGCGGTTCAAGCTGCTGCGCGGTCTGGTCATCGGTTTTGTCGAGACGATCCGCAACACACCGTTTCTGGTGCAGATATTCTTCATCTTCTTCGCCCTGCCGCAGATCGGCATCAAGCTTAACCCCACCGTCACCGCCATTATTGCGCTCGCCCTGAACGGCGGCGCCTATGCCATTGAAATCATTCGTGGCGGTGTGGATTCCATTCCCAAGGGCCAGGTGGAGGCGGGCCTCGCGCTCGGCCTGCACCGGTCACAGATATTCCGCCATATCATTCTGAAGCCGGCGCTGCGCGCGGTCTATCCGTCGCTCACCAGCCAGTTCATCATGCTGACGCTGACCACCTCGGTCTGTACCTCGATCGCCGCTTACGAACTGACGTCCGTGGCCCAGAAGATCGAGGCCGACACCTTCCGGTCCTTCGAGGTCTATTTCTCGATCACGCTGCTTTATCTGGTCATTTCCTCGCTGATGATGGGCATTTTCTCGCTCATCTCCCGCGCGTCGTTCAGCTATCCGGTCAAGTGAGGAAAAGACAATGGAATCCATCGGTCCCAACGAATTCTTCTTCCTGCTGCAAGGCCTGAAATGGACGCTTGCGCTGACCGTGATCGGCTTCATCGGCGGCGGCGTCTTCGGGCTTTGCGTGGCGCTTGCCCGCGTTGCCGAAAGCCCGGCGATCCAGCGCGCCAGCACCGGTTACATCGCCGTGTTTCAGGGCACCCCGCTCCTGATGCAGCTTTTCGTGGTTTATTACGGCGTGGCGCTGGCTGGCCTCAATGTCGACGCCTGGATTGCCGTCGCCATCGCCTTCACGCTGCATGCCAGCGCCTTTCTCGGTGAAATCTGGCGGGGCGGCATCCAGGCCGTGCCGAAGGGCCAGACGGAAGCCGCCAATGCGCTCGGCCTGCATTATGTCTCCCGCATGAAGGATGTGATCCTGCCGCAGGCCCTCAAGATCTCGCTGCCCGCCACCATCGGTTTTCTGGTGCAGCTCATCAAGGGCACCTCGCTTGCGGCCATCGTCGGCTTTGTCGAACTGTCGCGCGCCGGCCAGATCGTCTCCAACCAGACGTTCCGCCCGCTCACCGTCTTCGCCATCGTCGGCATCATCTATTTCCTGATCTGCTGGCCGCTTTCCCTGTGGGGCGCCGGCGTCGAAAAGCGGCTGCAGGCCGCATCCCGCTAGATGTCACGACCATCTCATCAGCTTTGTAAGGAGGAGCAAAAGATGAAAACCAGAACTATGAAATTCTCACGTCGCACCCTGCTCGCGCTTGCCGCAGCAACCGTCGCCCTGCCCTTTGTCGCGCCGGTCGATGCTTTCGCCGGCACGGTGGAAGAGGCCAAGGCCAAGGGCAAGGTCGTCATCGGCATTCAGGGTGACAATTCGCCATGGGGCTTCGTCAACTCCAGCGGCGTGCAGGATGGTCTCGATGCCGATATCGGCAAGGCCTTTGCCGACTATCTCGGCGTCAAGGTCGAATTCGTGCCGCTCGCCGTGGCCAACCGTATTCCCGCCCTTCTGACCGGCAAGGTCGACCTGCTGTTCGCGACCATGGGCATGACCGCCGAGCGCGCCAAGACCATTCAATATTCCAAGCCTTATGCCGGCAATGTTCTTTCCGTCTACGGCCCGAAAGACAAGAAAATCGCCGGCTATGACGATCTGACCGGCATTGCCGTCGGCGTGCCGAAGTCGAGCGCGATGGACACCTCGATCACCGCAGGCGCTGGCTCGAAGGCCAACATCCTGCGCTTTGATGATGACGCCGCCAATATTCAGGCGCTCATCTCCGGCCAGGTCGAGGTTGTCGGCGGCAACCAGTTTTATGGCGATCGCCTGAACAAGGCTGCCGAAGGCAAATACGAACCGAAATTCGATCTGACGACGCTTTATAACGGCGCCGGCACCCGTCCGGGTGAAAAGGACTGGAACGAGACCGTCAACGCCTTCCTCGACAAGATCAAGTCCGACGGCCAGCTGGCCAAGATCTACGACAAGTGGATGAAGCGCGACGTTCCGGCCTTCCCGGACAGCCTGCCCGACATCCCCTTCACCGTGAAGTAAGCAGGAGGTTTCCATGCCGCAATCCGCCACTGTCGAGGTTCCGCTTATCGCCCTTCAAGGGGTTGGAAAGTGGTATGGAGCCTTCCACGCGCTAAAGAATATCGACATGACGGTTCGCAAGGGTGAAAAAATTGTCCTTTGCGGCCCGTCCGGTTCGGGAAAATCCACCCTGATCCGCTGCATCAACCATCTGGAGGAAATCCAGGAGGGCAAGATCACGGTCGAAGGGACCACGCTTTCGGATTCGAGCCGCGCCATCGATGCGGTTCGCCGCGAGGTGGGTATGGTGTTCCAGAGCTTTAATCTCTTCCCGCACAAGACAATCATGGAAAACTGCACGCTGGCGCCAATGCGGGTGAAGGGCTTGTCCAAAGCCGATGCGGAGGCGACGGCGCGCAAATATCTCGAGCGCGTGCGCATTCTCAATCAGGCCGACAAATACCCGGCCCAGCTTTCCGGCGGCCAGCAGCAGCGCGCGGCGATTGCCCGGGCACTGTGCATGGAGCCGAAAGCCATGCTGTTTGACGAGCCAACTTCGGCGCTCGACCCGGAAATGGTGAAGGAGGTGCTCGACACCATGATCGGCCTTGCCCGCGATGGCATGACGATGATCTGCGTGACCCATGAAATGGGCTTCGCCCGGGAGGTGGCCGATCGCGTCGTCTTCATGTCGGAAGGCGAGATCATCGAGGAAGGTCCGCCGGAAGAATTCTTCAGCGATCCCAAGCACCAGCGCACCCGCACCTTCCTCGGCGAAATTCTCGCCCACCATTGAGGCTCGCCTGTCCGCCCTCGGAGATGTGGCGACCTCTCAACATACACGACGTCATCCTCGGGCTCGACCCCGAGGATCCATGAGTTTCAGCGGATGATCAATCCTCGGGTTTAACCCGAGGACGAGGATGACGAAGGAGGGGTTTAGTACCCCGCCAGCAACCCGAAGGCAGGCGGAGCCCGCCCCGAACCGACGAACGACACCGGATCATGACAGATAAAACCGCCTTCAAGGTCGGCCTGATTGGCGCCGATATCCAGCTTTCCAAATCGCCCGCGCTGCATATGCGCGAAGGGGCTGCCCATGGCCTCGATTATTCCTATGAGCTGGTGGATGTCACTGCCCGCAAGCTCTCCGCAAGCGCCCTTCCCGCCCTGCTCGACGAGCTGGAAGCGCGCGGTTTTGCCGGCACCAACATCACCCACCCATTCAAGCAGGCGGTTATTCCGCACCTGCATGAATTGTCGGAGGATGCCCGCATGCTGGGCGCGGTCAACACTGTCGTCTTCGAGGACGGTCACCGCATCGGCCATAATACCGACTGGTACGGTTTTTACGAAAGCTTCGTGCGTGGCTTGCCGGATGCGAAGCGGGATCGCGCGCTGCTCGTCGGCGCGGGTGGGGCGGGTGTTGCGGTGGCGCATGCCGCGCTGAAGCTCGATATCGCTCGCCTCGACATATTCGACCGCGAGTTCGAAAGGGCCAAGCGACTGGCTCTCGAGCTCAATGCCCGTTTTGGCGCAGGTCGCGCCTTTGCCGTTGAGGACCCGTCCGCCTCTCTGCCCTTCGCCGACGGTCTCATCCACGCCACCCCGATGGGCATGCCCGCCCATCCCGGCATGCCGGTTTCAGCCGATCTCATCGAACAGCGGCACTGGGTAGCCGATATCGTCTATATGCCGCTCGTCACCGAACTTCTGGCGACGGCGGCAAAAAAGGGCTGTCGCACCCTGCCCGGCGGCGGCATGACCGTGTTTCAGGCCGTTGGCGCATTCCGCCTCTTCTGCGGTCGCGAACCGGATGCGCAGCGCATGACGGCGCATTTCACCGAACTTTGCATGGCGGAGGGTGTGGCATGAGCCTTTTCACCATCCTCAATGGCCCGAACCTCAACCTGCTCGGCCAGCGCCAACCGGAAATCTATGGCTATGAGACCCTGGCCGATATCGAAGCCAATTGCCGTGGGATAACCGAAGCCGCCGGCCACGAACTGTTCTTTGCCCAGAGCAACCGCGAATATGAGTTGATCGACTGGATTCACGAAGCGCGGGGCAAATCATCAGGCATAGCCATCAATCCCGGCGCTTTTACCCACACATCAGTGGCGATCCTCGATGCGCTGAACGCCTTCGAAGCGCCCGTCATCGAGGTTCACATTTCCAACATCCACAAACGCGAGGTTTTCCGCCACCATTCCTATGTCTCGACCCGCGCCGAAGGCGTGATCGCCGGTCTCGGCGTCGAAGGTTATGAGGTGGCTTTACGCCACCTGATCAACCGTCTTTCCCGATCGTCGTGATATGGCCGGGCGTCAGCACATAACGCAGTACCATGTCGCTGACATGCCGCGACAGTGTGTCCTGCCCCTCATCGGTGAACAGATTATCACCGAAGATGAACGAGAAGGTCGCGACGTTCGAGACGTTGAAAAAAGACAGCGCGCTGATCTGCCAGTGCAGCTCCAGCGCATCGATGCCGTTACGGAAGATGCCGCGCTTCTGCCCGCGCAACAGCACGCTTTCCAGCGCGTCGATGGCCGGCCTGTTGAGCTGGCGGATCGTCTCCGACGATTGCATATGCCGGCCGTGATGGATGTTTTCGATCATCACCATGCGGATGAAGGCCGGATTGCGACGGTGGTGGTCAAAGGTGAACCGACAGAGCTTGTCGAGCGCCGCAGCCGGCTCAAGGTCGTCGAGCTCCAGATCGCTCTCGCCGCCGCGCACCTTGGCATAGGCTTCCTCAAGCACGCGCTGGTAAAGGCTCTCCTTGTCGCTGAAATAATAATAGATCATGCGCTTGGACGTGCGCGTGCGGGCAGCGATTTCATCGATACGGGCGCCGGAAAGGCCGTTCTGCGAAAACTCTTCCATGGCCACCGAAAGAATGTCGCGGCGAACCCCTTCCGGATCGCGCTTCGCCTGCCGGCTGTCTCGGGTTCCGTTCGAAGTCGCGCTTTTGGTCATGATCCATTCCATCGGTGGGGCGGCTGGCCTGTCGCCACGCCCTGATTATTAACCAATCAGTACATAAGGCTGAAAAGGAAGGCAATATGGCGAGCTATGACACAGGCAGACACAGCATGCCAATGCGCACATCCATTGCAACAGTATCGATCAGCGGCGAATTTCCCGAAAAACTGGCCGCCATTGCCAAGGCCGGTTTTACCGGCGTGGAAATTTTCGAAAACGATTTCCTGACCTATGACGCCTCCCCGCGCGAGGTAAAGGCGTTGGTGGCCGATCACGGGCTGGACATTACCCTGTTCCAGCCATTCCGCGATTTTGAAGGCATGCCGGAACCGCACCGCGCCCGCGCCTTCGAGCGTGCCGAGCGGAAATTTGACATCATGGGCGAACTCGGCACCGATCTGATGCTGATCTGCTCCAATGTCTCGCCGGTCTCGCTCGGCGGCATCGACCGCGCCGCTGCCGATTTCCAGCAACTGGGGGAACTGGCCGCAAAACATGGCGTGCGCGTCGGTTACGAGGCGCTGGCCTGGGGCCGCCATATCAGCGATCACCGCGATGCCTGGGAAGTGGTGCGCCGCGCCGACCACGCCAATGTCGGCATCATTCTCGACAGTTTCCACACCCTGTCTCGCAAGATCGATCCGAATTCGATCCGCTCCATTCCCGGCGACAAGATCTTCATCGTGCAGCTGGCCGATGCGCCGCTGATCGACATGGACCTGCTCTACTGGAGCCGCCATTTCCGCAACATGCCGGGCGAAGGCGATCTGCCTGTCGTGGATTTCATGCGCGCCGTGGCTGCAACCGGTTATAACGGCCCGCTGTCGCTCGAAATCTTCAACGACCAGTTCCGCGGCGGCTCGGCCCGCCTGCTTGCCGAAGATGGCCACCGTTCGCTCGTCAACCTCATGGATCAGGTGCGCCGCCTCGAGCCGGATATCCGCATCGATGTGCCCGCCATGCCCGAACGGGTCGAGACGCAAGGCGTGGAATTCGTCGAATTCACCACTGCACCCGAAGAAAAGGCAAATCTGGAAGCGCTACTCGCCACGCTCGGCTTTGAAAAAACCGCAAGGCATCGCAACCGTGACGTTGATCTCCATACGCAGGGCGATATCCGTATCGTCATCAATACCGGGGGCACCGGTGACAGTTTCGCCGGCGCGTCCTATTCCATCCACGGCACCAATGCCTATGCTTTCGGCCTCAAGGTCGCGGACGCGCAGGCAGCGCTTGCACGTGCGGAAGCGCTCGGTGCACCGACCTTTGCCGAGCCGCGCCGATCGGGCGAGGTCGCCGTCCCCGCCATTCAGGGCGTGGGCAATGGCGTCATCTATTTCCTCGATGGTTCTCCGGAACTGGCTTCCATCTGGGACAATGAATTTGTGCCGGCAGAAGGTCAGACCGGGAAAGGCGACGCCCATCTCACCCGTATCGATCATCTTGCGCAAACAACGCATTACGATGAAATGCTGACATGGCTTCTGTTTTACACGTCGCTGTTTTTTTCCCGCCGCACGCCGATGGTCGATGTGGTCGATCCCGGCGGGCTGGTGCGCAGCCAGGCGATTGAAAGCGTGCCTTCACCGCATTTCCGCCTGACCATGAACGGCGCGGACAATCGCAAGACTTTCGCCGGCAAATTTTTGGCCGAAGGTTTTGGCACCAGCATCCAGCATATCGCCTTTGCTACCAGCGATATCTTCGCCACCGCAGGAGCGTTGCGGGCACGAGGGTTTCAGGCACTGCCGATCTCACGCAATTATTACGACGACCTGGAGGCGCGCTTCGGGCTGGAGCCGGAATTTTCCGATGCGCTGCGGGCGGCAAGCATCCTCTACGACCGCGACGACAACGGCGAATATTTCCAGATATACAGCCGCACCTTTGGCGAGGGTTTCTTCTTCGAAATCATCGAGAGGCGCGGGGCCTATGGCGGTTATGGCGCCATGAATGCGCCCTTCCGCATCGCCGCGCAAAGGCGCCTTGCGCCTCCGGTCGGCATGCCGCGGGAATAGGCATGGATGCCTGCTCATCGGCATCGCCGAAATCCAATCGGGCAGCAGCCGCAGGCATGCCTCCACGGCTGGCCCTCATTCACGCCACTGTCGTTATCTCATAGTCCCGTGGAATGGCGGAGGTCGCAACGAACCACTGAGACGCGCGTGTCCGCTGCTGGTGAAAATCAAAGGCGTCGCGATCGATAAAAAGCTCTTCCACCCGCCAGATCAGCGGATCGTCGGTCTGAGATACCTCGAAGGAAAGACAGCCCGGCTCCGCTCTCGTCAGGCGGATATGCTCAGGCAGATGACGCACGACCAGTTCGACATCCTCCATTGATGCACAACGCAGGAAGCCGGATAGCCTGACCGCACCTGTCCTATTCGTCATATTCGGTATCCTTTTTGGGTATTCTTTATTCACCCTGTAACACGGGGAGCGATACAATCGCCTCCCATTTCGACATCGCGGCAAAATTTGCCCGCTTATCCTTCCTCCGCCATCCTCGGGTCAAGCCCGAGGATGGCGTCGAATATATCGGAGCCGTTATCGATCTCCGGCACCCACGCCCAAAATAAATGCAGCTGCGTATTTGTAGAGCATTACACAAAAATTGTTCAACACTATGGACATGATTGTCCGGTTTTGTTAGCTTTTTTGTAAAACAAGGGTGGGGAATACAGTTTCATGCGCATCATCGATTCCGAAACCGATGCCAGGCATTTTGCCGGCACCGACGGGGTTGCTTTAAAAGCCTGCACAGGATCGCGATATCTGCATCCGCCGACAGCAACCGATGCGCATTGCGCCCTCAAGACGGCGTAAGACGTCATGCGCCTCTCTGCGACATTCCCGTTCTCTGGCGCAACGCCGCAGACCGCCCCCTTATCCCCCGCCCTTCGCACTTCCCAATTTCAGATGGCATCGCCGGAAATTCCGCGCATGCCAAGCCGGAGACGCTGATATGACTGCCGCAAACCGCAACGCCCTCCTCTCGGTTGAAAACCTGAGCGTTGAGTTCGGCGACAGCCGCGTCGTGGACGATATTTCCTTTGCCGTGGAGGCAGGCAGGACGGTGGCGATCGTCGGTGAATCCGGGTCGGGAAAATCCGTCACCTCGCTTTCCACGATGCGTCTTGCTGACATGATGGGCGCCAAGTACCCCGCCGGCCGCATACTGTTCGAAGGCAGGGACCTGCTGAAAGCCTCGCAGAAGGAGATGCGCGCGATCCGCGGCAAGGAGATCGCCATGATCTTCCAGGAGCCGATGACATCGCTCAACCCCGTCTTCACCATCGGCGACCAGATATGCGAAGTGCTGGTGCTGCACGAGAAGACAGGCAAGCAGGCGGCAATTGCGGAAGCGCAGAAACTGCTCGAAATGGTGCGGCTGCCCGACGCGGCCGAGCTTCTGAAACGGTATCCGCACCAGCTTTCCGGCGGCATGCGCCAGCGCGTGATGATCGCCATGGCGCTCGCCTGTCGGCCAAAGCTTTTGATCGCCGACGAACCGACGACGGCGCTGGATGTCACCATTCAGGCGCAGATCCTCAATATCATGCGCGACCTGCAGAAGAAACTCGGCATGGGCATGGTCTTCATCACCCATGATATGGGCGTGGTGGCGGAAATGGCCGATGACGTGGTCGTCATGTGGAAGGGCAAGAAGGTGGAGGAAGGTCCGGTCAAGGATATCTTCGCCAATCCGCAGCACCCCTATACGCGCGCCCTGCTTTCCGCCGTTCCGCGCCTCGGCAGCATGGAAGGCGAAGAGTTTCCCAAACGCCTGCCGCTCACCGTATTGCAGGACGGCCAGCCGGTCGTGATCGGCGAGGAACGCGTGCAAAACACCGCGAAATACGACGCCAAGCCGCTGCTGTCGGTCAAGGACCTGTTCGTCCGCTTCGATATCCGCAAGAACCTGTTCGGCAAGGCGACGCACCGTTGCAACGCCGTGCAGAAGGTGAGCTTCGATATTCACGCTGGCGAAACGCTGGCGCTGGTGGGCGAATCCGGCTCCGGCAAATCCACCATCGGCCGTACCATCCAGCAACTGCAAACCGCCGTATCAGGCGAAATCGCCTTCAATGGCCGCAGCTATTCGCAGATGTCGGCGGCGGAGCGCTTCCGCATGCGCCAGGAAGTGCAATATATCTTTCAGGATCCCTTCGCCTCGCTCGATCCGCGCAAGACGGTCGGTTTTTCGATTGCCGAGCCGATCAACACCCACGGTTTGATCAATGATCAGAAGGCCGTAAAGCGGCGCGTGGATGAATTGCTGGAGCGTGTGGGCCTCAGCTCCGAACATGCCGCGCGGTATCCGCACGAGTTTTCGGGCGGCCAGCGCCAGCGCGTCTGCATTGCCCGTGCGCTCGCCTCCGATCCGAAACTCATCATCGCGGACGAGGCACTGTCGGCGCTCGATGTCTCCATTCAGGCGCAGATCATCAATCTGTTCATGGACCTGCAGGCCGAGCGCGGCCTCGCCTATCTCTTCATCAGCCATGACATGGCGGTGGTGGAAAAGATGAGCCACCGCGTCGCCGTGCTTTATCTCGGCCAGATCATGGAAATGGGCAGCCGCCGACAGGTCTTCGAAACGCCGACGCATGATTATACCCGCCGCCTGCTTTCGGCCGTGCCGGTTGCCGATCCGACCATTGAGCGCCACACCGCCATGATCGAGGGCGAAATTCCCAATCCCGTGCGCCGTGTCGGTGATGAGCCGGCCATTCTCGCCCATGAGGAAATCAATCCGGGCCACTTCATCGCGAAGAGCGCCTGAATAACAACCAGACCCACAACCATCTGAAGAGGAACAGGTAGATGACAATGATCAAGAAGGGGATGACGACAACGTTCGTCGCACTTGCCATGGCCGCCACGGCCTTTACCGCCGCACCGGCTCTTGCCGCCGGCAAGATGACCATTTCCAGCCCGCAGGACCCGGGCAGCTGGGATCCGATCGACACTTTCCTCGTGCAGTGGGCTGCCGTCGCCACCAACATCTTCGATGGCCTCACCTATCGCGGCCCGGACCTGAAGGTTGTGCCCGGCCTTGCCGAATCCTGGGAAGAGCTGGATGAAGGCAAGCGCATCCGCTTCAAGCTGCGCCAGAACGTCAAGTTCCACAATGGCGAGCCCTTCAACGCCGCCGCCGTCAAGTTCACCTTCGAGCGCCTTCTCGGCGAACAGGGTGCCAAGGGCCCGCAGCGTTCCAACTATGTCGCCATCGAAAGCGTCGATGTCATCGACGATTACACGGTCGACATGAAGCTGAAGGCGCCGGATCCGGTGCTGCTGACCAAGCTTGCCGGTTATGGCGGCATGATCGTTCCGCCGAAATATATTCAGGAAAAGGGCGAGGATAATTTCAATCTCAACCCCGTTGGCACCGGCGCGTTCAAATTCGTTTCCTACGCACCGAAGACCAATATCAAGCTCGAAGCCAACCCGGATTACTGGGGCGGCGCACCGAAGCTTTCCGAGCTTGAATATCGCTTCATCGCCGAGCCGGCGACCGCCGTTGCCGAATTGCAGGCCGGCCGCGTCGATCTCGTCATTCCGCCCACCATCCCGATCGGCATGATCCCGGTTATCCAAGGCGATTCCAAGCTTGAGATCGTCAGCGTGCCCGGCCCGACGGTCGATGCGCTGCGTTTCAACACCCGTGACGGCATTACCGCCGATCCGAAGGTGCGCAAGGCGATCATCATGGCCGTCGACCGCGGCACCATCGTCAAGTCGATCCTCGCCGGTCAGGCATCCGAGATTGCAAGCTTCCAGAGCGCGCTGTCCTTCGGTTACGATCCGGAGCTGAAGCCGCTGCCTTACGATCCGGAAGGTGCCAAGAAGCTGCTCGCGGAAGCCGGTGTCAAACCGGGTGCGGCGCTGCAGATCGATATCCGCGGCAATGATGCGACGATGAACGAGGTGGCGCAGGTCATTTCCAGCTACCTCTCCATGGTCGGCATCACCGCCACCATCAAGCCCTATGAAACCAACGTGCTGCTGAACGACATCATCCCGCAGGGCAAGACCGGCGCGATGTTCCAGCAGAAATGGGGCGGCTGGACCTTCGATTACGACAACACGGCCTATTCCATGTATCACTCGGGTGAAAAGTGGAACCCTTACGACAAGGACGAAAAGCTGGACAAGCTGCTGGAATCCCAGCGTCCGCTGACCGACCGTGCCGCGCGCGAAAAGATTCTCAAGGAAATCGGCAGCTATACCGCCGAACGCGCGCTGGAAATTCCGCTTTACAACACCAATGCCATTTACGGCATCAACAAGCGGGTCAAGGGTTTCGTCGCACCGCCGGATAACCGCCTGAAGCTGACCGACGTCACCGTCGAATAAGCGGGTTAATCCTGTGAACACGCCGCCTTGTCCGTCTCTCGCGGGCAAGGCGGATTTCTCTTCCCCCGTTTCCTCGCAAGGTAAAAAACGTGGCCGGTTTCCTCATCAAGCGATTGCTGCAGGCGATTTTTGTCGTCATCGCCATCACCCTTCTCGTTTCCTTCGCGATCCGCCTCACCGGCGATCCGGCTGTCACCATGTTCCAGGGCGGCGGCAGCATGACGGAAGACGATCTGGCGCGCATTCGCGCGGCGCTCGGCACTGACCGGCCGTTCTTCGTGCAATATTTCAGCTTCCTGAAGGGCCTCGTGACGCTCGATTTCGGCCGCAGCTTCACCGGCAGCACGCCGGTTTCGCGGCTCATCGCCGATGCCCTGCCCGCCACACTTTTGCTTGCCTTCATCTCCATGGCGGTGTCGATTGCGCTCTCCATCCCGCTCGGCATCATGGCGGCGACCTCGCGCGGCAAGACGGCCGATCAGGTGATCCGCATCTTTTCGCTTGTCGGCCTGTCCTTCCCGAATTTCTGGCTGGCCACGATGCTGGTGCTCTTATTCTCCATCACGCTCGGCTGGCTGCCGCCAAGCGGCATGGGTGGTTTTGCCAGTTACATCATGCCCGCCGTGACGATGGGCGTCATCCTGACGGCAACCAATGTGCGCCTTGTGCGCACCGCCATGCTCGATACGCTGCGCTCGCAATACATCATGGTGGCGCGCGCCAAGGGTCTCAGCGAAAACAAGGTTCTCTACAAACACGCGCTGCGCAACTGCGCCATTCCGCTCATCACCTATTTCGGCCTGCAATTCGGTGGGCTGCTCGGCGGCATCGTCGTCATCGAACGTGTCTTCAACTGGCCGGGCCTCGGCACGCTGGCCTTCGATGCGGTCGGCGCGCGTGACTATCCCGTGCTTCAGGCCGTCATCACCGTGCTGTCGCTGATGATCGTCGGCATCAACCTTCTGGTCGATATCGCCTATGGGCTTGTCGATCCGCGCATCCGCACGGAGTAAGTGACGATGGCTGCCAAAACCTCGCGTCTCGCGCGCTTCACCAATCTCGAATTCGTCCTCGGCGCGTTCCTCACCGTGGTCATCTGCCTTGCCGTCGTCTTTTCCGATGTGCTGTTTCCCGGCGGCGCGGACAAGATCGACCTGATGGCACGCCTTGCCAAGCCCTTCGCCAATGCCGCCCATCCGCTCGGCACCGATCCGCTGGGTCGCGACGTGCTCGCCCGTGTCGTCGCCGGCGGCAAGATTTCGCTGCTGGTCGGTTTCACCTCGGTCATCGGCGCGGTCATCTTCGGCGTCGCGGTCGGCCTGGTGGCCGGTTATTATCGCGGCTTCTGGGATATGCTGGTCATGCGCTTTGCGGATATCCAGCTCGCCATGCCCTTCATTCTGCTCGCCATCACCTTCATCGCCATTGTCGGCGGCAGCCTCACCAACACCATCATCCTCCTGATCGTCTCGCAATGGGTGCAATATGCCCGTCTCGTGCGCGGCTCGGTGCTGACGCTGCGAGAGCGGGAGTTCATCCTTTCCGCCCGCGCCATCGGCGTGAAGGACTGGCGCATCATCCTCCAGCACCTGCTGCCGAACCTCATCGGCCCGGTCATCGTGCTGATGACGCTCAATGTCGCCAACAACATCCTGCTTGAAAGCAGCCTGACCTTCCTCGGCCTCGGCGTCGACCCGACCATTCCGAGCTGGGGCGGCATGCTGGCGGATGGACGTACCTATCTGCAGACGGCATGGTGGGTCAGCGTCTTCCCCGGCCTTGCCATTCTCCTGACCGTGCTTGGCCTCAACCTTCTCGGCGACTGGCTGCGCGACAGCCTCGACCCCACCGGCAGAACCTCGAGGTAACAGCGATGAGCCAGATTTTCGACCAGACTTTCGAACGCACGCTGGATGCGCTTCTCGCCAATGCCGAGCCCGGCCAGTCCTTCGAGGCATGGAGCTTCGATGACGCCAAAAGCCGTCGCGAAGCCGAAAACCGGCTGAAGAAAAAAGGCGTCAGCGCCCGCATCCGCAGTGCCTACAAGCCGCTTCTCTTCACCTTTCTGGAAGAGATCAATCTGGATGGCGTCGACACCATCGAGGTGCGTTACCCCGTACACGCGAACGCCCCCGCCAACCGTTTCCGGCTGGAGGCCTATCCGCTGGCCGCGCTGGTGGGCGATGCGAAGATCGACTTCGTCGCCCGAAAAGACGACGCCTTCCATTATGATGTTACCCTGAGCCGCAACGGCAAGAAGGAAGCTCTGAAGATTCTGGCGCCAAACCGAGTGCACATGGATATCGTCGGCGAAACCAACGTCTCGCCCACCGGCTGGTTCCGGCTTGCCGGCGACGCTTTAGGCGAGCGGCTGGAGACGGATTACGAACGGCTTTTCGAAGCCGCGATTCATGCCGTCGCTAACCACGGCTGGGGCGATGAAGAGCCCTATTTCGAGGAACTGAACATCCGCGTCGCGCATCCGGCCGAGGATCTGCCGCTCGCCCTCGGCGATGAGGTCGTCAGCCTGCGCGAAGCCCTGCATGAGGATTTCTATTTCTCGCTCTTGGAGTTCTTCCAGAAGAAGTCCGGCCGGCCGCTGGGTGACCGGGGCCTGAAGCCCGGCCAGATCGTGCCGGAAATCGTGAAAAGCGAAGGCGAAGTCTCCGTCCGCATCGAGGCCCGCACGCTCACCACCGCCTTTCTCGATGGCCGTGAACAGCAGATCGATACGGCCAGCGAACCGGTTGCGGCAGGCCAGCTCGCGAATCTGCTTGAAGAAATCGGCGGTGAGGCCTTCGAGGCCCGCTCCCGTTCCGGCCGCATTCTTGCCGCCCGTTATGTTACCGGCAGCGATGCCGCGGTGATGATCAGCGGCGGCCAGCATCCCAACGAGACCACAGGCATCGTCGGCGCCATCCGCGCTGCCCGCAAACTCGCAGACCGCAAGGGCGCACATTTCACCATTTCGCCGCTGGAAAATCCTGACGGTTACGCCCTGCATCAACGGCTGAGAGCCGACAATCCGCGCCACATGCATCACGCGGCGCGTTACACGGCGCTCGGCGACGATCTCGAATATCGCACGCGGGAGAATTCGGGCGTCCACCTCAACGAGAAGGCGATCCGTTTCAAGGCGCAGGAAATGAGCGGCGCCAGCCTGCATGTGAACCTGCACGGTTATCCATCCCATGAATGGACCAGGCCGCTTTCCGGCTATGTACCGCGCAATTTTGCCATGTGGACGCTGCCGAAGGGGTTCTTCCTCATCATCCGCCACCATGCGGACTGGGAAAGGCAGGCCGAAGCCCTGCTCGACCGGGTGACCCGCCATCTCGGCGCAATTCCCGGCCTGCTCGATTACAACAACCGACAGATCGCTCTTTATGAAATCCACGCCGGCGAAACCGGTTTCCGCATCATCAACGGTTTCCCGTGCCTGTCCTCCGTCGACGACCGCCACACCGTGCCGATGACGCTGATCACCGAATATCCCGACGAGACGATCTACGGCAACGACTTCATCACCGGCCACACCGCGCAGATGGAAACGGTTCTCTCCGCCTATGATGCCTGGCAGGAGATTCTCGTCGGGGAAGTCGCCTGATATTGCAGGCCGCCCTCGATGGGCGGCCTATTTTCCCGCCGTGCCGGCGAGTTTTTGGTCCCGCTGCTTCTGCAAAAGCCTCTTGCCCTTGCTCAGAATATGCATATTGGCGGCATCAAGCTTGTTGTACCCGGCCTGAATAATATCGAGATCGGCAACGTGACCGATTGCTGCCAGCTCATGCATCACGTCGCCAATAGCGACATCCACACTCGGCTTTTGCAGGTTGATCACATCCTCCACCGCAGCGTGCATGCCTTGCGCGTCTCCGCCCATGACGTGATACAGCGCCAGCGCCTTGCGAAGAAATGCTTCGCGGCGCTCGATCTTGTTGTTGAGTATACTTTCGCCAACGCGATCTCGCATCAACTCAACAACTCTATTTTGATATTCGCCCATCAGACACCAAATAAAGTTCACAATATGCTTGGCGAGGCTACAAACAATCCCCTTAGAACTGGTTAAGGCACGAGGCTTGCGCGGGTATGACCGTCATTTTCGAAACATGCACAAAAGCTGGTTTTCATGAGGAAGCATTTCGATACCACGTGCCGCGAAAACACCGGTCGTGATGGTTGCGGCGGCGCTATACATTGAGAATCACGGGATGATCACTATTGTGCGATCTCGCATGAGACAAACCCTGCGGGACGGGTATTGATAACCGTCAGGTTATTTATCACCCCCCTTATTTCATTTTACTTTGGCCACCGCACTCATCAATCTGGCAGCCTGGATCGGTGGATGGGAGCCACGGATCAATTGGGAGGAATTCATGAAATTACGGATCACCGCCGCCATCGCGGCCATCTGCTTCAGTACTGCCGCTTATGCCGAGACCATCAAGGTCGGCGTGGTCGGTCCGTTCTCCGGCCCCTTCGCGCTGCAGGGCAAGAACTTCAAGGCCGGCATCGATGCCTGGTTCGCCCTGCATGGAAACAAGGTCGGCGATGACACGGTCGAGGTCGTCTATCGCGATGTGCCGCAGGCCGATCCGGCGCAGTCCAAGGCGCTGGCGCAGGAGCTGGTGGTCAAGGAAGGCGTGCAATATCTCGCCGGCTTCTATTTCACCCCGGATGCGATGGCCGTCACGCCTCTGCTGAAGCAGGGCAACGTACCAATGGTCATCATGAATGCCGCAACTTCAGCCATCGTGACCAAGAGCCCCTATGTGGTGCGCACCTCGTTCACCACCTGGCAGACCTCCACCCCCATCGCCAAAGTGGCCTTTGATGGCGGCGTGAAGAAGGTCATTTCGCTGGTCAGCGATTATGGCCCGGGCGTCGATGCCGAGAACGCCTTCAAGGCGGCCTTTACCGCCGCCGGCGGCGAGGTTGTCGAAAGCATCCGCATGCCGCTTTCCACCAATGATTTCAGTCCGATCATGCAGCGCGTGAAGGATTCGGGCGCGCAAGGCGTCTTCGCCTTCCTGCCGTCTGGCCCGACCACGCTCGGTTTCGTCAAGGCCTTCAACGATAACGGCCTGAAATCCGCAGGCGTCAAGCTCTTCGCACCGGGCGATCTGACGCAGGAATCCGACCTGCCGGCGCTTGGCGAAGCCGCACTCGGCATGCAGACGACCTTCCACTACGCCGTCTCGCATGATTCCCCTGAGAACAAGACCTTCGTGGAAGCCGCCGCCAAGGCGATCGGCAATCCGAAAGAACTCTCCTTCCCTTCCGTCGGCGCCTTTGACGGCATGTATGTCATCAGCAAGATGATCGAGGCCACCGGCGGCAAACAGGATGCCGAAAAGGCAGTGGACGCGGTGAAGGGTCTTTCCTGGACAAGCCCGCGCGGCCCTGTCAGCATCGATCCGGAAAGCCGCCACATCACGCAGAACATCTATCTGCGCGAAGTGGCCAAGGGCGATGACGGCAATTATTACAACAAGGAAGTCCAGACCTTCGAAAAACAGGGCGATCCGGGCCTCGCCGCCGCGAAGTAACGGCAGCTTTTAAAAGACGTTGTCGGGCCGCCAATAGCGGCCCGTCTCCGGCCCGGATGGGCATTGCAGCACCGGGAGGAGCTTTTCAGCATGCAGACGGTCTTCAGCATCCTTGTCGATGCGCTTGCCTATGGCATGGTCCTGTTCATCATCTCCATCGGCCTTTCGGTGACGATGGGGCTGATGCGGGTGGTCAATCTGGCGCATGGCGCCTTCGCCATGATCGGCGGTTACCTCGCCTCCTATGCCGCCCATGGCCTCGGTCTCGGTTATGCCGTGGCGATCCTCGTCGCCATCGTCGGCACCATCGTCATTGCCATTCCGCTTGAGCGTTTCCTCTATCGCCGCATCTATGGCGCGCCGGAGCTGACGCAGGTGCTGATGACCATCGGCATCACCTTCTGCATCATCGGCATCGCCAATTTCGTCTTCGGCCCGACGCTGAAGACCATTCCGCTGCCGCAGCAGCTGGCCGGCCCCACCGATCTCGGCTTCCGCACCATCGCCACGCATCGAATCTTCGCCATTGCCTGCGGTCTGGCTGTTGCCGGCGCGCTGTGGTTCACCTTCGAAAAGACCGCCTTCGGCATCAAGCTGCGCGCTGCTGTCGATAATGCCGCCATGGCGGCCGCACTCGGCGTGCGCACCGAAGTCATCTATGCCGTCAGCTTCGCCATCGCCGTCGGCCTTGCCGCCATGGGCGGCGTCATCGGCGCGGAATTGCTGCCGGTCGAACCCTATTATGCGCTGCGCTACATGGTGACCTTCCTCGTGGTGGTCTCGGTCGGCGGCGCGGGCTCCATTCCCGGCGCGCTGATCGCCTGTCTGCTGCTCGGCGCCATCGACACGACCGGGCGTTACCTCGCGCCCGAATATGGCGAATTCTTCTTTTACCTGGCGGTCATCGTGATCATCACGCTGTTCCCGCGCGGCCTTCTCGGAAGGGCGAAATGAGATGGCGGTGCTCATGAACGACGTGACTGAAACGGCAGAGATCCCGAAGGCGCGCTCACCGCTGCGCACGCTTGCGGGGCCGCTCCTCATCATTATCGCCGCCATTGCCGGTTATTACCTGTTTCCGGATAATCTGGCGCTTCTGACCCGCATCATCGCCATTGCGCTGCTCGTGCTGTCGATCGATCTCGTCACCGGTTATTGCGGCGTCGCCACGCTTGGCCATGCCGCGCTCTTCGGCGCGGGCGCCTATGCCGCCGGCATTGCCGCCGCCCATTTCGAGATTACCGATCCGCTGCTGATGACCGTGATCGGCGCGGCTGCGGGCGGCGTTGCCGGGCTGGTCTCCGGTACGGTGCTGTTGCGCGCCCACGGCTTGCCGCAGCTCGTTCTTTCCATCGCCGTCATCCACCTGTTCCATGAGGCTGCCAACAAGGCGTCCGGCTTGACGGGCGGCAGCGACGGTCTTGCCGGCGTCTCCCCGGACGCGCTGTTCGGCACCTTCGAATTCGATCTTTTCGGCCGCACCGCCTATATTTACGGCGTCTGTCTGCTGCTCGTCGTCTTCCTCGCCCTCAGGGTCGTGGCCAACTCGCCCTTCGGCATGTTGTGCCGCGGCGTCAAGCAGGACAGCATCCGCATTCAGGCCATGGGCGGCGCTGTCAACGGCACGATTTTGAAGATGTTCGTCATATCGGGCATCGTCGCCGGCATTGGCGGTGCGCTGAATGCCATCTCCACCCAGGTCGTCGGCCTCGACAGCCTCAGCTTCACGCTTTCGGCCGAAGCGCTGGTCATGCTGGTGCTCGGCGGCGCGGGTTCGCTTTACGGCGCGCTGATCGGCACCGTCACCTTCATGTGGTTCGAAGATGTCGTTTCCGCCGCCAATCCGTTCCACTGGCTCACCATTGTCGGCCTGCTGCTGATTGCCGTCGTGCTGTTTGCGCCGCGCGGGCTTTATGGCGCGGGTGAGCAGATCATTGCGCGCATCCGTGGAGGTCGCAAATGAGCGCCATTTTCGAAGTCTCCGGCCTCAAGAAGAATTTCGGCGGCCTCGTCGTCACCAACAATGTCTCGCTGTCGCTGTCGCCGGGAGATCGCACGGTGCTGATCGGCCCCAATGGCGCCGGCAAGACCACCTTCGTCAATCTCGTCACCGGCAATATCAAGCCCTCGGCCGGCACGGTGCGCATCGCCGGCGAGGACGTGACCGGCCTCAGCGCCAGCCAGCGGGTGAAGCGCGGCCTCGTCCGCTCCTTCCAGGTCACAAGGCTGTTTCAGGACATGACGCCGGAGGAACATGTGGCGCTTGCCATTCTCCAGCGCGAAGGCAAGACGGGCCGGATTTTCGGCCGTTACCGCGCCATGCCTGCGGTCATGAGCGAAGCCCGCGACATTCTCGGTACGCTTGGTCTTCTCGCACTTGCCGAAACAAAGGTGCGCGAAATCGCCTATGGCCAGCAGCGGCTGATCGAGATCGCGCTTGCCATGGCGCTTCGCCCGAAAATCCTGCTGCTGGACGAACCGGCCGCCGGCGTGCCTTCCACGGAAACCGCGCGCATCGAACAGGCGCTCGACCGGCTGCCGGCCGACCTCGCGATCCTGATGATCGAGCACGACATGGATCTGGTCTTCCGTTTTGCCAAACGTGTGGTGGTGCTCGCCGCAGGCGCCGTCATCTTCGACGGTTCGCCTGAAGACGTCACCAGCAATGCGGAAGTCCGCCAAGCTTATCTGGGAAGTTACGCCGATGCCCGCAGCGCCGCTTGAAATCGTCAACCTCACCGCCGGTTATGGCCCCACCCGCGTCATCGAGGGCCTGTCGCTTTCCGTGCCGTCGGGCTCGCGTTTTGCCGTCCTCGGCCGCAACGGCGTCGGCAAGACCAGCCTCTTCGCTACGCTGGCCGGCCAGACGAAACGCTTTGCCGGCGATATCCGCATCGGCGGCCAGGACATCGCCGCTTTGCCGAGCGCCGCCCGCGCCAAAGCCGGCCTCGGCTACGTGCCGCAGACGCGAGATGTTTTCCCGACACTCACCGTTGAGGAAAACCTCTTCGTCGGCCTCAAGACCCGGCCGAAATCGGCCATCGAGGAAGCCTACACGCTGTTTCCGCGCCTCAAAGAGCGCCGCCGCAATCTCGGCTCGCAACTCTCCGGCGGCGAACAGCAAATGCTCTCCACCGCCCGCACGATTCTCGGCCAGCCACGCGTGCTGCTTCTCGACGAACCGCTCGAAGGCCTCGCCCCCGTCATCTGCGAGGAGCTGATGGCTGCCTTTTCCAAACTCGCCCAATCCGGTGAAATGACCATTCTTCTCGTCGAACAGCGCATCCAGATGGCCATCGACTTCGCCGACCACGCCATCATCATGGAACGCGGCCGCATCGTCTTGGAAGGGCCCTCCAGCGAACTTGCGGAGAACCCGGATATTGTCGATACGCATCTCGGGGTTGGCGGGCTGCACTGAGCCAAAGCATCGCCGTTGCGCGGTCATATATATAATCTCCGTCATACCGGCCTTGAGCCGGTATCCAGCCACCCCAAATCCTTGGGGTGAAAAGACTCTTTGCGCCGTGCAGACGCGCGCCGACTGGATTCCGGCTCAAGGCCGGAATGGACGTTGACCGATCACACAAAGCCCCCGCCGTCTCATTTGCCCTTCCTCAAAAAACCCAATGGAATAAAAATTCCACTGGAGTTAAAGTGCACACGATTTCAGTCTGCACAAAGGAACGACAATGACGGCAATCGAGGCGCCAGAATCCGTAAAGGCTTTTGAGGAGCGGCTGCTCCAGGTCGCGGAGGGTTTGCCGAAACGATTGCGGCAATGCGCCGATTATGTCGCCTCCAATCAGGATCGCATCGCCGTTTCCACCGTCGCTGAAATGGCGGAAGGGGCTGGCGTGCAGCCCTCGGCCTTCATGCGTTTTTGCCAGATCATGGGCTTTTCCGGCTTTTCGGAAATGCAGCGGCTGTTCCGTGATTCTTATGTCGGCGGCTGGCCGGATTATGCCACGCGGCTCGACCATCTGCGGGAAAAGGGCGATGAAAGTGCATCCGGCCTGCTTGCGGAATTCGTGGAAGCCGGCCGTTCCTCGCTGGAAATGCTGCTGAAATCGGTCGATACCCGCCAGCTTGACGAGGCGGTTTCGGCGCTGGCGAAGGCGCGCACCGTGCATATCATCGGTCTGCGGCGCTCCTTCCCCATTGCCAGCTATCTCGCTTACGCCTTCGAGAAGATGAAGGTGCCGGCGGTTCTGCACAGTGCGGTCGGAGGGCTCGGCAATATCAGCGCCATTTCCCGTGACGATGCGCTGATCGCGATCACCTTTTCTCCCTATTCCGCCGAAACGCTGGAGCTGGCGGAAAACGCCCGCGCCAATGGTATTCCGGTCGTGGCCCTTTCCGATTCCGCCGTCAATCCGCTGCGCAAATCCGGCGCGACGCTGCTGACCGTCACCGAGATCGATTTCGGCGCGTTCCGCTCGCTTTCCGCCACGCTCTGTCTGGCCATTACGCTGGCCGTGGCTGTGGGAACTCGCAAAACAGCCTGAATATTTTTATTGAAAACGGAAAAAATAGAATTTATGATCCAAATCCATGAAACGGGCATTCCATAATCGTCCGTCTCGTGACGAACGAAAATGAGCGGAGGAGGCTCATCGGAGCGGGACGGCGAAAGACGCGGGCGATCGTCGCCTGAATGCCGCTCCAGACATGTGAGGCAGACCGTACCGAGGTGCGGTGCTAAGGAGGAACCTTTTGAAAAAACTTGATCTCATCACGATCGGGCGCTCGTCTGTCGATCTGTACGGTTCGCAGGTCGGCGGCCGTCTGGAGGACATGGCCTCCTTTGCCAAATATATCGGCGGCTCTCCCACCAATATCGCAGCCGGCGCTGCCCGCCTCGGGCTCAACAGCGCCGTCATCACCCGTGTCGGCGATGAGCATATGGGCCGCTTCATCCGCGAACAGCTGGTGCGCGAAGGCGTTGATGTGCGCGGCGTAAAGACCGATCCGGAGCGGCTGACCGCGCTGGTACTGCTCGGCATTCGCGACCAGAACCAGTTCCCGCTGATCTTCTACCGCGAAAACTGCGCCGACATGGCGCTCAGCGAAGACGATATCGATCCCGCCTTCATTGCCGAGGCAGGCTGCGTCTGCGCCACCGGCACGCATCTGTCGCATCCGAAGACGGAAGCGGCCGTGCTGAAGGCGCTGAAACTCGCCCGCGAAAATGGCGCAAAGACCGCGCTCGATATCGATTACCGCCCCAATCTCTGGGGTGTGGCCGGCCATGGCGATGGCGAGAGCCGTTTCGTCGAATCGCAGAAGGTCACCGCCAAGCTGCAATCCACCCTGCATCTCTTCGACCTGATCGTCGGTACCGAGGAAGAGTTCCACATTGCCGGCGGCTCCACCGATACGCTGACCGCGCTGAACGCCGTACGCAAGGTTTCGAATGCGACGCTGGTGTGCAAGCGCGGCCCGATGGGTGCTTCGGTTTTCGCCGGTGAAATTCCTTCCAGCCTCGATGATGGCGAGACGGGCGAAGGTTTCCCGATCGAGGTCTTCAATGTTCTGGGTGCGGGCGATGGCTTCATGGCCGGGCTGTTCCGCGGCTGGCTGCGCGGTGAAGACTGGCCGACGACGCTGAAATACGCCAATGCCTGTGGCGCTTTCGCCGTCTCCCGCCATGGCTGCACGCCCGCTTATCCAAGCTGGGAAGAGTTGCAATATTTCTTCAAGGCCGGCATTCGCAACAAGGCGCTGCGCAAGGACGAGGCGCTGGAGCAGGTGCACTGGTCAACCAACCGCAAGGGCGACTGGGACACGATGCGCGTCTTCGCCTTCGACCACCGCATGCAGCTGGAAGCCATCGCCGACGAGCTTGGCGTCAAGCACGAGCAGATCGGCGCTTTCAAGAAACTCTGCCTTCAGGCTGCGCAGCATGTTGCCGGCGACAGGCCGGGTTACGGCATTCTCTGCGACGGCCGCCTTGGCCGTGACGCCCTGTTTGCCGCCAGCGGCTCGGGCCTGTGGATCGGTCGCCCGGTGGAATGGCCGGGTTCGCGCCCGCTGACGCTGGAACCCGATCTCGGCAAGGATTTCGGCGGTCTTTCCGAATGGCCGCTTGAAAATGTCGTCAAGGTTCTGTGTTTCTATCATCCCGACGATACGGATGAGATGCGCGCCGCGCAGGAAGAGACGGTCATGCGTCTGTTCCAGGCGACACGCCGCAACCGGCTGGAAATGCTGCTGGAGGTCATTCCCTCCAAGGTCGGCCCGACCGACGATTTAACCGCCGCCCGCATCATCGAACGCTTTTACGAGATCGGGGTCTATCCCGACTGGTGGAAGCTGGAGCCGATGAAGACCCGTGCTGCGTGGAAAAACGCCTGCGACGCGGTGCATCGCAACGATCCTTACGTGCGGGGCATCGTCGTTCTCGGTCTCGACGCACCGCAAAGCGAGCTGGAGGAGAGCTTCCGCCTTGCCGCCGGTTTCGATCTGGTCAAAGGTTTCGCCGTTGGCCGCACGATTTTCGCGGATGCCGCCCGCAGCTGGCTCGGTGGCAAGATGACCGATGAGGAAGCGGTAAAGGATATGGCGCAGCGCTATACCAGCCTGTGCCGCATTTGGGATGAGGCGCGCGCCAAAAAGGGAGAGGCAGCGTGAAGACAATCAGAATGACGGCTGCGCAGGCCATGGTTCGTTACCTGGCAGCGCAGATGAATGAACACGGCGAAACCTATATCGCCGGCATGTGGGCCATTTTCGGCCATGGCAATGTCGCCGGCATCGGCGAAGCGCTTTATGGTATCCGCGACGAACTTCCGACCTATCGCGGCCAGAACGAGCAGTCCATGGCCCATGCGGCTATTGCCTATTCGAAGCAGCTGCGTCGCCGCCGCGCCATGGCGGTCACCTCCTCCATCGGCCCGGGTGCCGCCAATATGGTAACGGCGGCTGCCCTTGCGCATGTCAACCGCCTGCCGGTACTGTTGATCCCCGGCGACGTCTTCGCCAATCGCGGCCCGGACCCGGTGCTGCAGCAGCTGGAAGATTTCGGCGACGGCACGATGACGGTGAATGACTGCTTCCGCCCGGTCAGCCGTTATTTCGACCGCATCATGCGGCCGGAACAGTTGCTGACAGCGCTTCCCCGCGCCATGCGCACCATGACGGACCCGGCCGATTGCGGCCCGGTCACGCTCGCCTTCTGCCAGGATGTGCAGGCGGAAGCCTATGATTACCCCGAGAGCTTCTTCGAAAAGCGGGTCTGGCGTCAGCGCCGCCCGGAACCGGACGTGGTGGAATTCGATGAAGCCGTCGCTGCGCTCAAGGCGGCGAAGAACCCCATCATCGTTGCCGGTGGCGGCGTACATTTTGCCGGCGCAACCGAAACCCTGAAGCGCTTTGCCGAAACCCACTCCATTCCGGTCGTCGAAACGCAGGCCGGCAAATCGGCTCTGGCGTGGGATCACGATCTCAATTTCGGTCCTGTCGGCGTCACCGGTGCGGAAAGCGCCAATATCATCAGCGAAAAGGCCGATCTGGTCTTCGGTGTCGGCACCCGTTTTCAGGATTTCACCACCGGCTCCTGGGCCCTGTTCAAGAACCCCAACCGCAAGATCCTGGCGCTCAACGTGCAGCCCTATGACAGCGCCAAGCACGATGCGATCAGCCTGACGGCGGATGCGAAGATCGGACTTGAGAAACTCTCCGCAGCGCTTGGCAGCCACCGTTTTGCGGCGCCGGATGCCGGTCTCAAGGCTGCATGGTTTAAAAAGGCCGATGCCGATACGGCAGCGCCGGGCGAGGACAATGCCAACAGCCTGCCCACCGACATGCAGGTCATCGGCGCGGTGCAGCGCCAGTCGCGTGACAATACCGTCGTCATGTGCGCGGCCGGCACCATGCCGGGCGAGCTTCACCAGCTGTGGAAATCCAAGCTGCCGCTCTCCTATCACATGGAATACGGCTTCTCCTGCATGGGTTATGAAGTGGCCGGCGGCCTCGGCATCAAGATGGCGGAACCGGACCGGGACGTGATCGTCATGGTCGGCGACGGCTCCTACATGATGATGAATTCCGAGCTTGCGACCTCGGTTGCCATGGGCGTGAAGATCACGCTCGTCATCACCGACAACAGGGGTTACGGCTGCATCAACCGGCTGCAGATGGAAACCGGCGGCGCGGAGTTCAACAACCTCTACGCCCACACCAACGTCAACCCGATCGCCATCGATTTCGTGGCCCATGCCGGCTCGATGGGGGCGGATGCGCGCAAGGTTTCCACCATAAGCGAGCTGGAAGAGGCGCTTGCCGCAGCCCGCGCCTCCAGCCGCACCACCGTCATCGTTATCGATACCGACCCTTACCCGACCCCGCAGGCCGGCGGTCACTGGTGGGATGTCGCGGTGCCTGAAACCTCTGATCGCGCTGAAGTCGCCGATGCGCGCGCCCGTTATGAAAACCATCTCAAGGAAAGACAGTAAGATGATCCGTTACGGAACCAACCCGATTGCCTGGTCCAACGACGACGACCGCACGCTGGGCGCGCATATCAGCCTCGAACAATGCCTCGATGAAACCGCCAAGATCGGTTTCGACGGCATCGAGAAGGGCCACAAGTTCCCGACGGAGCCGGAAGGCCTGAAGGGCGTGCTTTCGCCGCGCGGCCTCTCCTTCGTCTCCGGCTGGCATTCGCTGAACCTTCTGACCGACGACATCGAATCCGAAAAGAAGGCGATGCAGCCGGCGCTTGACCTGCTGAAAGTCATGGGCTCGAAGGTTATCATCGTCTGCGAGACCTCCAATGCCATCCATGGCGATGACAACAAGGCGCTGGTCGACCGTCCGCGCCTTGCGGCCGGGGACTGGGCGAAATTCGGCGCGGGCGTCGAGGCGCTGGCCGTCTTTGCCGCAGAACAGGGTATCACCCTCGTTTATCACCACCACATGGGAACGGTGGTCGAGAGCGAAGAGGAAATCGACCTCCTGATGAAGCACACCGGTCCGAAGACGCATCTGTTGCTCGATACCGGCCATTGCCTGTTCGGCGGCGGCGATCCCGTGCGCGTTGCGCAGAAATATATGGGTCGCGTCGGCCATATCCATGCCAAGAACGTGCGCCCTGCCATTGCCGATCAGGTTCGGGGTGAGCGGCTCTCCTTCCTCGAAGGCGTGCGCCGCGGCGTGTTCACCGTTCCCGGCGACAGCGAAGGCGGCGTGAACTTCCCGCCGGTGCTGAAGGTGGCGGCCGAGCATGGTTACAGCGGCTGGCTGGTGATCGAGGCCGAACAGGACCCGGATGTCCGCAACCCGTTCGAATATCAGAGCCTCGGGCTGAAATCGCTGAAGGCTTTTGCGCGCGAAGCAGGGCTGGACAAGGCTCAGGCTGCTTGAGCTGGACCGACAGCGGGCGGCACACCCCGCCCGTCATACCGGCCTTGAGCCGGTATCCAGCCAGCCCAAGTCCTTGGGCTGAAAAGAGTTGTCCCCGCCGCGCGGACGCGCGTCGGCTGGACCCCGGCTCAAGGCCGGGGTGACGAGACGGCAAGAACCAACGAACGACTGACCAAAAAGGAACACCACCATGACCTCACTTCTGCGCAAGCCGGTCGCGACCAGCGGCAAGGTGCACGATATCACGCCCCAAAGCGCGGATTGGGGTTATGTAGGTTTCGGCCTTTACCGCCTGAAGCCGGGCGAGACGGCGGCGGAAAACACCGGCGATACCGAAGTCATCCTCGTGCTGGTCGAAGGCAAGGCGACGATTTCCGCAGGCGGGAAGGATTTCGGTGAACTCGGCGACCGCATGAATGTGTTCGAGCGTAAGCCGCCGCATTGTGTCTACGTGCCCGCAGGCTCCGAATGGTCGCTGACCGCCACGACCGATTGCACCGTCGGCGTCTGCACCGCACCCGGCGAAAAAGGCAGCCGCGAGGCGCAGCAGATCGGTCCCAATGGCGTGCAGCTGACGGAGCGTGGCAAGGGCGCCAATACGCGTTACATCTTCCCCATCGCCATGGAAGAACGCGATGTGGCCGACAGCCTGCTGGTAACGGAAGTCTTCACGCCGTCGGGCAACTGGTCGTCCTATCCGCCGCACCGGCATGATGAGGATAACTACCCTGATATGACCTATCTGGAGGAGACCTATTATCATCGCCTCAACCCGGCGCAGGGTTTCGGTTTCCAGCGCGTCTTCACCGAAGATGGTTCGCTGGACGAAACCATGGCGGTGTCGGACGGCGATGTCGTGCTGGTGCCCAAGGGCCACCACCCCTGCGGCGCGCCCTATGGTTATGAGATGTATTATCTGAACGTGATGGCCGGGCCGATGCGCAAATGGCGTTTCAAGAACCACCCGGATCATGACTGGATTTTTAAGCGGGATAATCCGTAAGGCATTTCAGGCAAACACCGCCGCCTCCTCATCCCTGTGCCTGTCACAGGGATCCAGCCAGCCCAAGTCCTTGGGCTGAAAGGAGTCTTTCCGTCGCGCGAGAGCCGCGTCGGCTGGATTCCTGTGACAGGCACAGGAATGAGGGAGTGCGCGAAGACACGTCTTGAGATTATCTTCGCACACAACAAACGCAATTAACGAATTGATTTTATTCCAATAATTTCGGGAGGAGAATACCATGTCCGCTCTTGGCGTGGGCCTTATCGGCACCGGTTACATGGGCAAATGCCACGCTCTGGCGTGGAACAATGTCACCAGCGTCTTCGGCGATGTGGAGCGTCCCCGCCTCGTGACGCTCGCGGAAGTCAATCACGAGCTTGCCGCGAAGAAAGCCGCCGAGTTCGGCTTTGCCCGCTCGACAGGCAGCTGGCGCGACCTGCTTTCCGATCCCGAGATCGACGTCATCTCGGTCACCACGCCCAACGCCTTCCACCCGGAAATGGCGATTGCCGCCCTTGAGGCCGGCAAACATGTCTGGTGTGAAAAGCCGATGGCGCCCGCCTTTGCCGACGCGGTGAAGATGCGCGATGCGGCCCGCCGTTCCGGCAAGGCAGCGGCGATGGGGTATAATTACATCCAGAACCCCGTCATCCGCCATATCCGCCGCCTGATCGACGAAGGCGCGATTGGCAACGTCTATCATGTCCGCGCTGAAATGGACGAGGACTTCATGGCGGATGCCACCCAGCCCTTCTACTGGAAGAGCGAAGCCTCCTCCGGTTATGGCGCGCTGGATGATTTCGCCGTGCACCCGCTGTCTCTGCTCTTCGCCCTTTTCGGTCATGCCGAAAGCGCCATCACCGACATGGTGAAGCCTTATGAGACCCGCCCGCTTGCCGGCGGCGGCGACCGCGCCGTCGAGACGCATGATCTCGCCAGCGTGCTTCTGAAGCTAGAAGGCGGCATTTCCGCCGTGCTCATCGCCAACCGTTCCGCCTGGGGCCGTAAGGGCCGCATTGCCATCCAGATTTACGGCTCCACCGGCTCGATCCTGTTCGATCAGGAGCGGATGAACGAGTTCCAGCTTTACACCACGGATGGACGCCCGGAGGAACAGGGTTTCCGAACCATCCTCACGGCGCCGCACCACAAGCCCTATGACCGCTTCATCCCCGCCCCCGGCCACGGTCTCGGCTTCAACGATCTGAAGGTGATCGAATGCCGGGAACTGATCGCGGCAATCGAGGGGAAAAAGGCCCATATCATCGATTTCGAGGAAGGGCTGAAGATCGAGCGCAGCATCCACGCCATGGCCCGGTCGTTTGCCGAAGGGCGCTGGGTGGGAAGCGCGGAGATTGCGGAATAGAACGCCCACAAAGGGCGAAAACGTCTCCTCCGTCATGCCGGACTTGATCCGGCATCCAGCCACGGCGCGTCTGCGCCGTGACAGGAGTCTTTTATGATCAGAGACTTGATCATGCTGGACCCCGGATCAAGTCCGGGGTGACGGTGCGTGGAGGTTCCGACCTCACCCCTTGACCGGCGTTTCCGGCACCGGCGTCAGCACCTTGCCGTCCTTGAACCAGCCGAGAATATTGTCAGCCACCAGATCGGCCATGGCGTTGCGCGTCGGGATCGAGGCAGAGGCGACATGCGGCAGCAGGGAGACATTCGGCAGCGACAGGAAGGCTTCCGGCACCTTCGGCTCGGCATAAAACACATCGAGACCGGCAGCACCCACAGCACCGCTCTTAAGCGCCTGCAGAAGCGCATCCTCATCGACGCTGGAACCGCGCCCGACATTGATGAACACGCCCTGAGCCCCAAGCGCCGTCAGAATTTCAGTATTGATCGCCTTATGCGTTTCCGGCGTGCCGGGCACGATGCAGATCAGGATATCGACGGCTTCCGCCATCTCCTTCAGCGAGCCGTAATAGGTATAGGAGAGACCGTCCCGCTTGCTGCGGGTGTGGTATCCGATTTCCACTTTGAAGGGCTCTAGCCGCTTGGCGATTTCCTGGCCGATTCGGCCCATGCCGAAAAGGCCGACCTTGCGGCCGCGCAGCGAAAACGGCGAGAGCGCGAACGGGCCTTCGCCAACCCATTTTCCGTCACGCAGCCAGGTCTCGGCCTGATAAAGACGGCGCACGGTGTTGATCAAAAGCGCAATCGTCGTATCGGCCACTTCGTCGTTCAGCACATCGGGCGTATTGGTCACCACGATGTTGCGCGTGGCGGCATGTTTGGCGTCGACGCCGTCATAACCCACGCCGAAATTGGCGATGATCTCGAGCTTCGGCAGCGCATCGATCCATTTAGCGTTGACGACGCCGGAAACGGCGATGGCATTGACGCGCTCGGCTGCACCCTCAGGCAGAACCGGCTCGGCACCGGCAGGCACAGTCACGATCTCGACCTTGCCTTCGAGGCGTTCGAGAACACGCGGGTTTATCTTGCCGGGAACGAGAACGACGGCCTTTTTGTCAGACATGAGCGGATATTCCTCCTGATAACATTCCAATAGCCGGAGCAGGTTTCAGGCGAACCTTTCGCCATCCCGCTCCTCTGGGCGGCGATCCTTTCAAACAAAGACGGCCGTGAAAAGGGCAATAAGGGGATGCTATGGGGCCAGACGGAAGTTTCATGCCGATTTTTTGCGCCCCATTTCCGTCATGCCGGACTTGATCCGGCATCCAGCCAGCCCAAGTCCTTGGGCTTAGAGAGTCTTTTCACCGCGTCGACACGCGGTGGCTGGATTCCGGCTCAAGGCCGGAATGACGGAAGAAGGGAACATCGCGAACAACCAGAAACATACAGCCTGCCGCATCCATGCTCCCGGGCGATATACTACACCCGCGGCCGCACCGGCCCGGTCGATTGCCGGATGCGCATTTCCGGCTTGATGAGGTGAATGCCGTCAGGCTCGTGGCTGCCCGCCAGCCTGTCCAGCAATGCGCGGGCCGCCAAGCGCCCCACCTCGGCCTGACCGTTGGAAACGGTGGTCAGCGCCGGCGTGGCAATCGCCGCCTCTTCCAGATCGTCATAGCCGGTGACGGAAATATCGACACCCGGCACCAGACCGGCGCGGGAAATGCCGTTCATGAGACCGATGGCGACGAGATCGTTCCAGCAGACGGCGGCCGTCGGCTTCTGCGGCAGGGAGAGGAAATGCACAGCCGCCTCGAAACCGCCCTGTTTGGAGCGCGGGCCGGGAATGCGCAGGTTCGGATCAACCTCGATGCCCGCCTTGCGCAGCGCGTTGACATAACCCTGGTAACGGTCGCGGCCGGTCGAGGTCTGGTCAGTGCCGCCAACCATGGCGATGGTGCGGTGGCCGAGGCTGATAAGGTGGTTGGTGGCGAGCGAAATGCCATAGCTGTCGTCGCCGCGATAGGTCGGCATGTCGACGCCATCCAGGGAACGGGCCACCAGAATGGCGGGCATGCCGTTTTCCTCGGCCAGCGTCATATCCTCGATCGGCGTGCCGATGGCCGGCGACATGATGATGCCGTCCGAGCCGAGCTGCAGCAGCGTTTCGATGAAGGTGCGCTGCTTTTCCACCGAATCGTAATGGTTGGAAAGAATGAAGGTCTGCCGGCTGCGGTCCAGCTCGCTTTCGATGGCTTTGAGAATTTCGCCATAGAAGGGGTTCATCACATCGTGGAACACCACGCCGACAATACCGGAACGAGAGGTGCGCAGGCTGGCCGCCCGGCGGTTGTAGATGTAACCCAGCGCCCGCGCCTGTTCCTTGATCTTGTCGCGCGTGTCGGAGGCAACCAGCGGACTGTCACGCAAGGCTAGGGAAATGGTGGCGGTCGAAAGGCCGAGGCTTTCGGCAATCGTGGACAGTTTGACCTTTTGGGCCACGGCATTCCTCCCAAACGCATGTCGTTGACGACGTATCTGTTTAAATTGCAATTAAACAATTTAAACAAAATCCGCAACCCGTTTAAGAGATACCCACAAAACAGAGTTTTATTTTTAAAAATTTCAACAAATTATTGAAGATTGGTGTCGATCGCCTTGAGAAGTTTAACCACGGTGCGCACATCCTTGGCCGAAAGCCCCTCAATGGCGCGGGCGCCGCAATTGGCAATCGAGACATTGATATGTTCGACGCTTTTCAGGCCGGCTTCCGTCAGCTTCACAAGCGTCACGCGGCCATCCTCGTCGTCACCGCTGCGTTCCACGAAGCCCTGGGCCTCCATGCGGCCGATGGTGCGCGTCATGGTGGGCGCCTTGACACCGAGTTTCTGGGCGATCTGCCCTGGCGTGAGGCTGCCTTCCTGCGCCAGCGCCAGGATAACGCCGTCTTGGCCCGCATAAAGCCCGCTTTCAGCAAGGCTGTGGCTCAGCGCCGTGCGCATGGAGCGGGCGGCCTGGGTGATGGATTGCGCCAGTTCCTCAGGGTTGAAATTCTCATCCCTTTTTTTGGCGTCCTTTATTTTCTTGCCACTCTTTTCCTTCTTGGCGCCCTTGTCCTTATGCCCAGTTTTATCCTTGCTCATATGCGAGTGCCTTTTACCCTGTGGCGGAACCGATATATGTTGCTGGAAATCCTTACCGAATGCACGCGCGGACTGCCAGATGCCAAACTCATACACGCATTATCACGACGAAAACGTAACAGACCCGCATCTTCGCGCAACAGCTGCAATTTCCGTGCTGCCGCTCGGCGCACATGAACAGCATGGGCCGCACCTGCCGTTCGAGACCGATACGCTGATTGCCGAAGGCATCGCCGCCCGTCTCGCCGCCGCCCTGCCCGCTCACCTGCCCGTCTCCTTCCTGCCTGTGGAACCGGTCGGCTATTCCATCGAACACATGAATGTGCCGGGTACGAAAACGCTGCGTTACGATGAGGCCATCGAGCGCTGGCTCGGCATCGCCGAGGCGGAATATAAAAAGGGCGTGCGCAAATTCATGATGCTGAACGCCCATGGCGGCAATTCACCGCTGATGACCATTGTCGCCACGGAGGCCCGCGCCCGTTTCGGCATGCTGGCGGTTGCGACAAGCTGGACCCGCTTCGGCGTGCCGGCGGATATCGTGAAGCCGGAGGACAAGGCGGTCGACATCCATGGCGGCGATATCGAAACATCGGTCATGCTGGCGCTTCACCCCGAACGCGTGGCGATGCAGAAGGCCGCAAACTTTCCCTCCCGCCAGAGCGATTTCGCCAGCCGCTTCAAACATCTGCGCGCCTATGGCCCACATGCCTTCGGCTGGCTGATGAGCGATCTGAACCCCGACGGCGTTGCCGGAAACGCCGCCGCCGCGACAGCGGAAAAGGGCGAAAGGCTGATTTCCCACGCCGTAAAAGGCCTTGTCGAACTGCTTGAAGATATCCACGCTTTTGACATAACGTTATTTCATAACAAAATTTGAGTGCCATGGCCGAATTCGGCCAAAATCTCTTTGAACTGCCAGGACGTCGCGCCTATATGGACGACGACACATCTTCCTGAGGCCCGACGGCCTCTCTCCACGCGGGGTTTTCCATGACCGAAACAGCTATAGCCAAGCCCATTCCAGTCACCGTCCTGACAGGATATCTCGGCGCCGGCAAAACGACGCTTCTCAACCGCATTCTCTCCGAGAACCACGGCAAGAAATACGCTGTCATCGTCAATGAATTCGGCGAGATCGGCATCGACAACGATCTGATCGTCGAGTCCGATGAAGAAATCTATGAGATGAACAATGGCTGCGTGTGCTGCACGGTGCGCGGCGACCTGATCCGCGTCGTGGAAGGCCTGATGCGCCGGCCCGGCCGTTTCGACGGCATCATCGTCGAGACGACAGGCCTTGCCGATCCCGTTCCCGTCGCCCAGACCTTCTTCATGGATGACGACGTGCGCGCCAAGACCGAGCTTGACGCCGTCGTTGCCCTCGTTGACGCCAAGCATCTGCCGCTGCGCCTGAAGGACAGCCGCGAGGCCGAAGACCAGATCGCCTTTGCCGATGTCGTCGTCGTCAACAAGACCGATCTCGTTTCGCCGGAGGAAGTCGCCCGCATCGAGGATATCGTGCGCGCCATCAATCCTTCCGCGCGCATCTACAAGACCACCCGGTCCGGCGTCGATCTTGCCCGGGTTCTCGATCAGGGCGCCTTCAATCTGGAGCGCGCGCTGGAAAACGATCCGCATTTCCTCGAGCACGGCCATGAGGATCATGTCTGCGGCCCTGATTGCGACCACAATCACGATCACGGCCACCATCATCACGACCATGACCACGATCACGGGCATCATCACCACGATCATGACCATGGCCACGATCATCACCACCATGGCGCGGTTTCACCGATCCATGACGTGACGGTGCAGTCGGTCTCGCTGCGCGGCGGCGAAATGAACCCCGAGCGGTTCTTCCCGTGGATCCAGAAGGTCACCCAGACCGACGGCCCGAACATTCTGCGCCTCAAGGGCATCATCGCCTTCAAGGGCGATGCGGAACGTTACGTGGTGCAGGGCGTGCACATGATCATCGAGGGCGACCACCAGCGCCCGTGGAAGGAAGACGAAAAACGCGAAAGCCGCCTCGTCTTCATCGGCCGCGAACTGGATCGTGAGAAGCTGGAAAAGAGCTTCAACGCCTGCCTTGCTACGGCCTGATCCTTATCCCTCCGTCACCCCGGCTCTGAGCCGGGGTACGGCTGCGTCCGTCATCCACCCGACGCGCGTTCTTCGACACCGTACACGGCAGTTGAAAATCATTGACACTCCGGCGCTCCGGGCTCACCCCCCTCTGTCCTGCCGGACATCTCCCCCTCAAGGGGGGAGATCGGCAAGAGGCTTTCTCGCCGCTTCATTCTCGACCGTCGAGAGGTGCGAAACCTCGCCAAGGAACGATCTCCCCCCTTGAGGGGGAGATGTCCGGCAGGACAGAGGGGGGTGAGCCCGGAGCGCCGGAGTGTCAATGATTTTCAACTGCCGTATAGGGTGGTTCCTCGACGACAAAACGGTCTATCTACTTGATTTCACGAATCGTCCGAACGTAAAAGCGGTTCCGCTTTTGCCGGAAATGCTTTAGAACCATGCCTGCCGCCGGGGTCGACATCGTCGCCCCATCCGACACAGATACGAAAGACCGATGCCCCATGCCGACTGTTGCCCCGCTTGATATCGAAGGCCACGTGGTCTCGACCCATTTTCTCGGCGACATTCCCCTGTTTGCCACCGCCGCCGGCACCATTCACCGGCTGGATGGCGGCGAGAAGGTGACTGAGGCGCATGACGGGCTTCTGACCTGCGTGCGCGACCCCTATAGCGCCACGCTGCTTTCCGGCGGCGAGGACGGCCGTGTGCTGCGCATCGGTCATGATGGCAGCATCGGCGAGATCGCCAACGTGCCACGCAAATGGGTGGGCGTCGTCGCCGGCGGGCCGCAGAAGGCTGTCGCTTATGGCGTCGGCAAATCCAGTTTCGTCCGGCTGTCGGACGGCACGGTCAAGGAATTCAAGGAAGAGCGCACGGTGGAGGCCATCGCCTTCGCGCCAAAGGGCCTGCGCATTGCGGTGGCCCGTTATAACGGTGTGACGCTGCACTGGGTGGCAACATCAGGCGATCCCGTCGATCTGGAATGGAAGGGTGCGCATACCGGCGTCACCTTCTCGCCCGATGGCAAGTTCCTCGTCACCACCATGCAGGAAAACGCCCTGCACGGCTGGAAGATGGAAGCCACCAAGGGCGGCATGGAAGCCCGCCACATGCGCATGACGGGTTATCCCGCCAAGGTCAAATCGATTTCCTGGTCGGCAAAAGGCAAATGGCTCGCCTCTTCCGGCGCACCGGCCGCCATCGTCTGGCCATTTGCCGGCAAGGACGGCCCGATGGGCAAGGCTCCGGAAGAACTGGGCAGCCGCGCCAACATCATGGTCACCAATGTCGCCTTCCACCCTGTGGAAGATGTGCTCGCCATCGGCTTCATCGACGGCATGATCCTCGGTGTGAGGCTCGCGGACGGCAAGGAAGCCCTGCTGCGCCGCCCCGGCAAGGGCGCCATCACCAGCATGGACTGGAGCGCCACCGGCAAGCTGCTCGCCTTCGCCTCGGAAGCGGGCGATTGCGGGATCATCGATATTTCGGCTTGAGGGATGACGGGTAAAGCACCCGTCACCCCGGACTTGGGCCGGGGTCCAGTGCGATCAGGTCCCTGACCGCGAAAGAGTCCCTTCATGACGCAGATGCGCCGTGGCTGGATGCCGGCTCAAGGCCGGCATGACGGAAGAGAGATGTTCGGGCTTCGTGAGCCTCTACTCACCCACCTGACGGCGCGTGAGGAACAGCAGCAGCAACCCCGCACCGGCACCCACCGAGGCAAGCCGGATCGATACGCCGAAGTTGGCATATTGCGCCACAAACCCCATCAGCGGCACAGCAAACAATGCGGCAAGGAAGATGGAATTCATGTAAAGCGCCGTCGCCCGCGCCGTGCGGCCGCGCGCAAAACCCTGAATGAAAGTCAGGCTTGTACCAGCGAAAAGGCCGTAATAGGCCCCCTCCATTGCGGCGCCAACGATCATGGCAGGCAAGGTTTCGACCGAGGCAATGATGTTGAAGGCAATGATCGCCATCACCGCCGCGATGCAGAGAAGGATACGGGCGCTGACACGGCGCATGATCCTCGGCGCAAGCAGGATCAGCAGAACCTCCATCGCGCATTTGACGCTGAGCGACAGACCAGGCGCGTAGTCTGGCAGGCCCACTTCCCGCACCAGAAACACCGGCAGGGCGGAAGCGCACAGGGAATGGGCAAAGGACATGCAGAAGCTCGCCGTGGCCGCCAGAAGCAGCGGCAGGTTGCGTCCGGTGTCGGCCTGCCCCTCCTCGCGCCGCTCCATCGGGCATGTCTGGCCGCGCGGCACGATGGCAAGCGCAAGCCCGCCCCAGATGGTGGCCATCAGCATGGCGTTGATGAACACCGCTTTCGCGCCGGCCAGATCGACGATCAGATAGGCGGCGGCGGGAAGCAGCATCCAGGCCAGCGACACCATCATTCGCAGAAAGGCGTTATAGGACGCCGTATCGAGTGACTTTACCCGTCCGTGATAACGGCCGTAGCTGAAAACGAGGGTGCTGGCGGCATTGGAAAGCCCCATGCCAGTTGCCGTTATCGCCACCAGCAGCGCCAGGTTCCCGAAGGTCGCCGCCGCCGCCGCGACAAAGGCACCCAGGACGGAGAGAAGCAGCAAAGGCCGCACCCGCACGCCGGCATCGACACGCTCGCCATAAATGCGGCTGGCAACAATAGAGGCAACCATTGCCGTGACGCTGTAAAGACCGAGCGTCGCCGGTGCATGGCCAAGCACTTGGATGATATAAAAACCGATAAACGGCACGACAGCCGCATTCGTGCTGCCGGCAAGAAAGACCAGTAGCGCGATCAAATAGGCCTGACGATCAAATGCGTCCGGCGAAGCGCGTTTCTGTAGCATGGAGAATCGACTGGAAGCCTGGAGGTCGTGAAACTCACCTTCACACCAAAACGTCCCGCCATTCAAGCCCGTTCGCAGTTTCATTTCCAGGGAGCAGAGACAAAAAAAGGGGGCCGTGAGGCCCCCTTCCAGTCGTGCGATGCGCCGTTTGTTCTTGCCGGAAGCAGCATGCGTCATACACACGCAACTCAAGGCTTGTTCCCGGCTTATGTCCTGTGCGCATCGTTTTCGTCGAAAATCCCTGTCGATTTTCGATCTGGATTGTCTAGTGCCGGCGCTTCTTGCCGCCGTCATTCTTATTGTCGATGACATCGACGGACGTCTTGTTGCCGTTCAGCACACCGTTCAGGATGCCGGTCTTGTTGCCATTCAGAATCCCGTTATTGGACAGGATGCCGCTGACACCGAGATCGATGCTGGGCGAGACGACGACAAGGGCGCCGCCCTTGTTGCTGTTGCCGGACAGGATGCCTCCCAGAAGACCGCCCGCATTGGCCTGACCAACGGAAGCGACAGTAAGAATAGCGGCTACACAAGCGAACTTTGCAATCATTTCTCTCTCCTCTTTTGTTTGATCACGCCCTCTGGCGTAACCGAACTGTATATTTAGAGGATTCTAATTCAAGCAAAGGCTAATATTACAATAAACGATTAACACTAATACTTGTGATTTTAATCAAATTTTACATATCGCGACTTCGCGCTTCCGCCCCTTGTTCAAACAATGCCGGTCGGCGCCTGTATCGCGACAGTAAAAGCAGCGCTGGAAACTTTGTTAACCATCCAAATATAAGATATTGCTTAATTAGAGACCGGAGATGCGAATGCGGGTGGGGGGATATATCGCGCTTGTTCTCGGGCTTGCCTGCGCCTGTGGCGCACGGGCGGGGGAAAAGGCCGATGAGCACAATGTCACCTATAAATCCGGCATTGCCTATGACAGCAATTATTTCGCCGATACCAACCGGCTGAGCGCGATTTCGCTGCGCGCCGGCTTCGGCCTCAACGGCAAGATCGCGCTGGAGGGGGCGGAGCTGCGTTATTCGCTCGAGCAGGAAGAGGTTCGCCTGCCCCGTTATCGTTTCGCCAATGAACATAACACCATCGCGGCGCTGGGGCTGACGAAACGATTTTCCGAAAAGCTGGAATGGGCCCTTGAGCTGCGCGGCACCCGCAGCGATGCCGGTGATATTTTCCTGCACCTGCCGGAAGAAGACATTGGTTACCGGCAACTGGATCACAAGCTGGAGGCGTCCTCCCAGCTCGGCATCCTCGCCCTTGGCGGCAAGAACACGCTGACGGCAAGCCTCGCCAGCCTGATGAAAGGCAAGGCGCGCTTCCGCCCGGCCTATTTCATGCCCACCCGACTGGAAGCTAACGAGGCGCTTTTATCGCTGAAGGCCGAACATGCACGATCACTCGGCGGCGGTGAGGCGGGGCTGACGCTTGCTTACGACCGTATCGCCGTGCCTGAGGGGCAGCAGGAAAAATATGAACGTTTCCCGGCCAACACGCTGCGAGGTTCTCTGGCTTATGGTTACAGGTTCTCCGACCGTTTCGCGGTTCTGGCCGAAGCGGGCTTCACATCCATTTCCGGCGATGAAATCAGCGACAAGGTAAAGCGCACCCGCCCCTATCTGCGGGCCGAGGCCGAGGTGAAGGCCACCGATCGCATCGCCTTCGGCGCGGGCTTTTCGCAGGACTATGCGCTTTTCGACCCGGATGACCCGATTGCCGAATTCCATCGCCGCTTTCAATTCGTCATGAAAAGCAGGCTCACCGAGAAGGTGGGGCTCGATCTTGCGCTGCACCGGGTCCACAAGGACTGGATCTATTATAATTACGATACCAGCGAGCGCCGGCTGGTCGCGACGCTTTCCTTCGATACCGGCAAGAACAGCAAGCTGGAGGTGGAGTTCAACCGCCTGCTGCATGGCGAGCGCGATACCGATCTTGCCTATAGCGGCTCCAGCATCACTTCGCGTTTCAGCGGCACCTTCTGAGATTTAGTGTCGGCCCGCGCGAAGGATCAGCCGCATCAGGTCGAAATTCGGTCCCAATTTCTGCTAGAGTCGGGCCTCAAAGATTCGAAGGCAGGACAGACCGGATAATGAACAGACGCTTTTTGCTCCTCGCGGCCGGCCTTGCCTGCGTTCCCGTCGCCGCGGCGGCCCATCCGCATATCTTTGCCGAAGCCCGCATGGAAATCGTCGAGGGGCCGAACGGCACCGTTCAGGAAGTGCGCAACATCTGGCGTTTCGACGAAATGTTCTCGGCAAGCGTGGTGATGGATTACGACAAGAACAGCGATCTGAAGCTCGACAAGGACGAACTGGCCGAGATCGGCAATACCGTCCTGGAATCGCTCGCCGAATATTCCTACTACACCTTCATCACCGCCAATGGAAAACCGGTGGAATTTTCCAAGCCCGAGGCCATTCACGTGGACTACAAGGACCAGCAGATCCTGATGTTCTTCTCCGTGAAGCCGGCCAAGCCTCTGGCCGTCAAGGGCAAGCTCAGCTTCGGCGCCTGGGATCCGACCATGTATACGGCGATCGATTTCGCCAAGGACGGCGATATCGCCACTGAAGGCAAGGATCTGAATGCCTGCAAGCACCACGTGGTGCGCCCCGATCCCGACGAGGTGATCTCGCAGAACCAGAGTTCGCTGACCGACGCCTTCTTCAACGATCCGACCGGCACCGACATGACCAAGCTCTTCGCCACCCGGCTGGAGGTCTCATGCTGAGCCGCAGGGCCGGCCTCTTCGTCGTCGCCATCGGCCTTATTGCCGTGGCCGGTGCGGCCCATGCGCAGTCGCCGCTCGGCATCGGCTCGGCCGAACCTTCCTTTTCCGTCGGCGGCCCCTTCGCGCCGCTGATGCAATGGATCAATGTGCACCAGCAGATATTCTACCGTGCACTGACCGGGGCGCTGAAGGCCATGCGCGAGGATGGCTGGGCGCTCAGCTCGTTGATCGGCCTCTCCTTTGCTTATGGCGTTTTCCACGCCGCCGGCCCCGGCCACGGCAAGGCGGTCATTTCGTCCTATATGATCGCCAATGAGACGCAGCTGAAACGCGGCATTCTCATTTCCTTCGTCTCGGCGCTCCTTCAGGGTGCGGTCGCCATCGGCCTTGTCGGTGCGGCCTGGCTGGTGCTGCGCGGCACCTCCATCACCATGACGAAAGCGACGCAGGCAATGGAGATCGCCAGCTTCGCCATGGTGGCGCTGTTCGGCGCCTGGCTGCTGGTGCGAAAACTCTGGTCACTGCGTATCCGGCGGGAACCCGTTCCCGTCTTCGCCACGGCGGGCGAGGCATCGGTGGCCCGAACCAGCGGCATGGGCACGGGGCTGCGGTTCCAGGGCAAGCCGGTCTTTGCAGATCATGACCATGACGGCACCGGCGATCTCTGCGCCGCCTGCGGAAAATCCCACGCGCCCGATCCCATGCTGCTGAAGGGCAAGAACTTCAGCCTGCACGAGGCATGGTCCGCCATCATCGCCGTGGGGCTCAGGCCCTGCTCTGGCGCGATCATCGTCATGAGCTTTGCGCTTCTGAACGGGCTTTATCTTGGTGGCGTGCTCTCAGTCCTCGCCATGTCGCTCGGCACGGCGATAACCGTGTCGCTGCTCGCCATCATGGCCGTCTCGGCAAAAGGCCTCGCCGTGCGTTTCGCCGGCCCCGGCAGCCGCAGGGCAGCCGGTATCAGCCATGCGATCGAGATCGCCGGTGCGCTGTTCGTGCTCATCATGGGGCTGTTGCTGCTCGGCGCGTCGCTTAAGCTCTAACCGTCACGGCGACGCTGGTAACGGGCGCGCAGCCAGAACAGCAGGAAGAAGCACAGCACTGCCACCGTGCCGAAGGCAGCGGCGAGCCAGGGCGAATAATCGCCCAGCCACAGCATGATCTTCGGCATGACGAAAAAGACCAGCCCGAAACCGACAATGATGAGGGCGGCGGCGATGGCCGGCGACCAATCCTTCTTGCCGGAGCTCGGCTTTTCAGGCGCCGGATTTTCAGGCAATGGCATCGGCAAACTCCGCACGGATATCCTCAAGCTTGCGCTTCTGCGCGCCGTCGGCCGCAAAATTCTCCGGCGCAAGCCAGGTTTCGAAGGCCTTGCCGATCAGCGGCCATTCACCGTCGATCATGGAAAACCACGCCGTATCGCGGTTCTGGCCCTTCGAGACCATATGCTGGCGGAATACGCCCTCGAAGGTGAAGCCATAACGCTTCGCCGTGATCTTGGAGGGCTCGTTTTCATTGTGGCATTTCCACTCGTAACGGCGATACCCCAGATCCTCGAAAACATATTTCGCCATCAGGTAATGCGCCTCGGTGGAAAGAGGCGAGCGCTTCATCTTCGCGCCATGGGCGACGGAGCCGACCTCGACCACGCCATTGGCGGGATCGGGCCGCATATAGCTCGCCATGCCGACGATATCGCCGGTGGCGTTTTCAACGAAGACCAGCGTGACCCAGTTAAGCTTCTGCCCCGCGCCGATGAGCCAGTCGCCGAAAGCGTCGGCATCGGGAAAGGCGCTTTGCGGGAAATATTTGAGCAGCGCATTCACGCCCTCACCGCCAAGTGCGGCCCAGAGCCTTGCGAGATGTCTTTCGCGATCGAACGGCTCCGCCGTCACGTAACGGCCCTTCAACACCACCGGCTGCGGCGGCGGACATCCCTTGAAATCACTCAGATCGCGCATTCTCTTCCCCATTTGCTGGGAGAAGGATTAGGGCAAGCGGGGCGGGATGACAACAGTGCATGTGGGGTGGGATGCGGTGGCGTTGGTGGGTGTGGTTCACCCCCCTCTGCCAGGCAGGGCAGAGGGGGGTGAACCGCGCCCGCCGAGGCTAACCTCAAACCTTCGCCGCCACCACCGTCGCCTCGATATGATCGACCAGCGCATCCGGCAGCCCAAGCCGCCCGGCCAGAAGGTCGAGATACCCCCGCTCCGCCCGCGTATCGGCCTCGATGGCAAGCCGCGAGGCGGTGTAAAGCTCCACCTTCTGCTCTTCCGTGCGGGCAGCAGCCACCAGCGCGTCGATGTCGAGCGGATCGGCCAGTTCCTTTTCGAGGAACCGCTCGGCTTCGCTATCAAGGCCCGAGACCTGCACCTTGTCCATGATATTGGCGCGCTCCTTCTCATCGATATGACCGTCCGCCTTGGCGGCGGCGATCATCGCCTGGATAAGCTTCAGCGCAAAATCATTGGAAAGCGCCGGCGATTGCGGATGGAAGGCGGAATCGGCGGGCGGGGCGAGAAGCTCCGGCTCGGGTTTCGGCGCGGCTTCAGGCGCCTGACCGGACTTGTAATTCTTATAGGCGAGGTAACCGAGACCGGCGATGGCGGCGACGCCGCCGATGGTGGCGACATTGCCGGCGAGCTTGCGGCCGGTCTTGGTGCCCAGAATGGCGGCGGCGAGCGCGCCGGCCTTCAGCGGATTGTTCTTTGCGATATCGGCGGCCTGCCCGGCTCTGTCACGGACGCTTCCCGAAAGGCCCGGCACCTGCGAGCCGAGGAATTGTTCAAGAAGCTTCTTGGCGTCGAACATCAAAATCTCCTGTAGAGGTCAAATCTACAGGGGAGATAGGAAGCCGTGGGCCGAAAACAAATGTCAAACCCGCTCACGCCTTCGTGAACGGGTTTGACAGGATGCAAATCAGCCGCGCAGTGCGGCTGCTTCGGCAGCAAGCTTGGTGATGCCCGCCCAGTCACCCGTCGCCACCAGTTCGCGCGGGGCGACCCAGGAGCCGCCGACGCAGACGACGTTCGGCAGGGAGAGATAATCATTGGCGTTCTTGAGCGACACGCTGCCGGTCGGGCAGAAGACGGTGCCGGCGAGCGGCGAGGACAGCGCCTTGAGATAAGGTGCACCGCCGGCCTGTTCGGCCGGGAAGAACTTCAGCACCTTGTAACCCTCGTCGCGCAGCGCCATGACTTCACTGGCGGTGGCCGCACCCGGAAGCAGCGGCACTTTGGAACCGCGCGCGGCTTCCAGCACGCTTTTATTGATGCCGGGGCTGACGATGAAGGTGGAGCCGGCTTCCGCCGCCGCTTCGAAATCCCGGGCATTGAGAATGGTGCCGGCGCCGACATTGGCGCCTTCCACTTCCGCTGCAACCGCGCGGATGGCATCGAGCGCCGCCGGCGTGCGCATGGTGATCTCGATTGCCTTCAGGCCACCTGCGACCAAAGCGCGTGCGAGCGGCACGGCGGAAGCGGCGTCATCCACGATCAGCACCGGCACGACCGGCTGGAGTTTGAGGATGGAGAGAAGTTTTTCGGAGTCCTGGGCCAAGATGAGCCTCCCTTGCGCGATTGAAACGATTTAAATCCCGTTTACCGATTAGCCTGCCCCGGCTTTCATGTCGAGGCATGGCATGGCCATTTTTTATCCAGATACTTCAATCAATTCGCTTCTTCATGGAGCCCTCTTGCGATAATCTGGCTCCCCAGTTCGCGGAGACAGCATGGCCAAGGAAATTGAACGGAAGTTTCTTGTTGCAGGCGGTGAATGGCGCAATGAGGTCACGCATAGCATGGCTTTCCGGCAGGCATATGTCGCCTCGATGGAAAACCGCTCGGTCCGGGTCAGGATCGTCGACCAGCGCGATGCGACCTTGACCATCAAGATCGGCGCAAGCGCGCTTGTCCGCGACGAATATGAATATTCCATACCCCTCAAGGACGCCGAAGAGCTGATGGCGAGCGCGCCGGGCGTGGTGATCGAAAAGACGCGTCATACGGTCGATCACAACGGTTTCACCTGGGAAGTGGATGTTTTCGAGGGCCGGTATCAGGGACTGGTTGTGGCGGAAGTGGAGATGGACGACGAAAATGCCGATCCCGATCTGCCGTCCTGGCTGGGCAGGGAGGTCACGGGCGACCGTCGCTTTTCCAACCAGTCACTCGCCATGGACAATCCGCATGGAGAATTGTCGGATGCCTTTCAGAATTGATCCGAAAAAGCCCTTTGACGACGAAATTCGTCGCGCCGGGCTGGAACTGATTGACGATGCGATAACGATCCTTCGCGACCAGCCGTCCGGCCCGCACGAAGCGGTGCACGACGCCCGCAAGCGGTTCAAGCGGCTGCGCGCGCTCTATCGCCTGATCAGGAAGGCCGCGCCCGATTTCAGCAATCGTGAAAATGCCCGCTTCCGCGACATTGCCCGCTCGCTTGCCTTCGCTCGCGATGCGACGGCGCTGGTGGAGACGGCGGATTATCTCGAGCCTTTCGCGCTCTCCGACGCTCAGGGCGAGGCGCTGCGCTCCATTGCGGCCATGCTGCGCGAACGCCGCGATTACGCCATTGAACACGAAGCAGGTCTGAACGACGCCATTTCGGCAGCCATTGCCGGCTGCAAGGAGGCACGCGAGAGGCTGGAGGCGCTGTCGCTGTCCGATGACCTGAAACAGACAGCGCGGCTGGTGAGAACCGGCTGGTCAAAGCAGCGGAAGCGTGCGCGCCAGGCGCTCACCGACTGCCACGACCATGCCGACGTCGAACATTTTCACGAATTGCGCAAGGCCGGGCAAGCCTACTGGATGCATCTCGGTCTCCTGCGCCGCATCTGGCCCTCCGCCATGCGCGCCAAAAGGGCCGATACCAAGCGGTTGGTCGACATACTCGGTCACGAGCACGATCTTTCGGTCCTTGCCGCCGTCGCCGACCGGGAGCCGGACCGTTTCGGCAATGGCGAACGGCTGGCCCTGCTTCTCGACGCCATTATCCAGCGGCAGCAGGCGCTGCGCGCAGAAGGCCTGCAACTGGCCAACGAGGTCTTTTCCGAATCCGCCAGCACGGAAAGCCGCATCGTCGGCCTTTTGTGGCGGCATGCGGGGAAGTAGCATGGCAGGTAAAGAAGTTTCCTGGGCCTTTACGCGTCCGTTTCCGTCATTCCGACCTTAAGCCGGACTGACGGATGAGAGAAGCTGCAGCCAACCGCGTCCTGAACTGAAGATAAGAAAAAGCGACAAGCCCGCCGGTGATAGCGCCGGCGGCTTTCACGACGGCATCCGTCAAATGCGGATGGCGCGTGGGGGACAGGAATTGCAGCGCCTCGATGCCGAAAGCTGCCACAACACCGGCAACGATGACCAAGAGCCAATAACGCGGATAGGCCAGCACGAAGGCGGCCGAGCAGAAGGCGAAGGCGGCGGCGCGGTCTATGCCCACCGTCGTCAGCGTGTGTGGACGAAAGCCGATGGGGCAAACTGTAACGATCACGATCAGCAGAAAAACCGACCAGGCGACGTATTTCGGAAGTCTATTTGTCATCATGGCGTCACAATAGAGCGTGCGGCATGTAAACGGAAGCGCGTCTTTTTCACGCCTCGCCCGATTAATCACACTTTTTGGTCAGATAGTTGAAAAACCGGCTTTCGCTCAGGCCGCACACGGGCTAAGGCAGAGGGCAACCGGGCGCGGATCGCGGCTGATGGCGTTTGCGCTGTCGCCTTTCGGTGCAATGTCACGGTGTCGGGTGGATTGTCCACACAGGATCAGATTTTCAGGGAAGAGCACAATGAGTTTCAAGCCGCATGGCAAACATCTGGTTGCAGGAGAATGGGTCGCCACGGAAGCAAAATTCCGCAGCGAACCTGCACATGGCGAAGCTTTCGATTTTTCGGTCGGCACCGTCGATCTGGTGAATGCGGCCTGTGAAGCAGCCGAAGACGCCTTCTGGAGCTATGGTTACACCACCCGCGAAGAGCGCGCCGCGTTCCTCGACACCATCGCCGACGAGATCGAAGCCCGCGCCGACGCCATCACCGAAATCGGCTCCTCCGAAACCGGCCTGCCCGCAGGACGCCTGCAGGGGGAACGCGGCCGCACCGTTGGCCAGCTGCGCCTTTTCGCCTCGCATATCCGCAAGGGCGACTATCTCGACCGCCGCCACGACGAAGCGCTGCCGGATCGCCAGCCGCTGCCGCGCCCGGATATCCGCCTGATGCAGCGTCCGATCGGCCCCGTTGCGGTCTTCGGCGCCTCCAACTTCCCGCTCGCCTTCTCGACAGCCGGTGGTGACACCGCCGCCGCTCTGGCAGCCGGCTGCCCCGTCGTCGTCAAGGGCCATTCCGCCCATCCCGGCACCGGCGAAATCGTCGCCGAAGCGGTTCTCGCCGCCGTCAAGAAGCACAATCTGCATCCCGGCGTCTTCTCGCTGATCCAGGGCGGTCGCCGCGATGTCGGCTCCGCGCTCGTGCAGCATCCGCGCATCAAGGCGGTCGGTTTTACCGGCTCGCTCGCCGGCGGCCGCGCGCTGTTCGATCTCTGCGCCCAGCGCCCCGAGCCGATCCCCTTCTTTGGCGAACTCGGTTCCGTCAACCCGATGTTCCTGCTGCCGGAAGCCGTTGCTGCCCGTGGCGAGGCCATTGCCAAGGGCTGGGCAGGCTCGCTCACCATGGGTGCGGGCCAGTTCTGCACCAATCCCGGCATTGCCGTCATTCTCGCCTCGCAGGCGGATGCTGTTGCGGAAACCGCGCGTGCCGCTCTTTCCGAAGTCGGCCCGCAGGTCATGCTGACGGACGGTATCGCTTCTGCCTATCGTGACGGCCGCGACCGTATCGCCGCCGGCAATGGCGTGCGCGACGTGCTGACCACCGCCTGCGATCTGCGTAACGCAACGCCTTACCTGTTCCGCGTTGCGGGCAAGGACTGGGTGGCGAACCACGCACTCGCCGAAGAGGTCTTCGGACCGCTCGGCCTGATCGTGACGGTCGACAGTGCAGACGAAATGCTGGAAGTGGCCAAGAGCTTCGAAGGCCAGCTGACCGCCACCCTGCATCTGGATGCCGGCGACGCCGAACTCGGCCGCAAGCTGCTGCCGATCCTGGAGCGCAAGGCCGGCCGCGTTCTCGCCAACGGTTTCCCGACCGGCGTGGAAGTCTCCGAGGCCATGGTTCATGGCGGCCCCTACCCGGCGTCGACCAACTTCGGCGCAACCTCGGTCGGCACCATGTCGATCCGCCGCTTCATGCGCCCGGTTTCCTACCAGAACATCCCTTCGGACGTTCTGCCTGAGGACATCCGCTAATCACCGACAGGGCAGGCGCGGCAACGCGCCTGCCTTCGACGGCCGGCAATTTTCCGGCACATTCCTCGGTCTTCCGTGGTCGATACCCGTATTGGGGATTGATAACCGTCGGAGGCGCTCAGGCCCCGGCCCGAAGCGCGAAGAGCGGTGCAGTCTGCTCGTCCAGCATGGCCGTAATCACCTCGGCAGCGACAGGTTTTGAGAACAGGTAACCCTGCAATTCGTCACAGCCGCACAGATGCAGGATGGCCGCCTGCTCTTCGGTCTCGACACCTTCTGCCGTGACCGGAATATCGAGCGATTTCGCCAGCGCCACCGTCGCCTGCAGCATTTCCAGCGAACGCCCGCCCTTATCAAGGGCCATGATCAGCGACCGGTCGATCTTCATCCGGTCGAAACCGAAGCGGCGCAGATATCCCACACTTGCGAAACCGGCCCCGAAATCATCGAGCGCTATATGCAGGCCAAGCTGTTTCAGCTTGTCGATCGCGGCACTTGCCCGTTCCGGATGCTGGATGAAATACCCTTCCGTCATCTCCAGCCGCAACCTCTCGGTCGGCGTCTGGGTGGCCGCGAGAATATCCGCCACGTGACGGGAGAAGGCAGGATTGCGGAACTGTACGGGTGAGATATTCACCGAAAGCTTGATCGAGGGCCATTGTGCAGCCGTCTCGCAGGCCTTGTGCAGGACAACAAGGCCGAGCCGGTCGATAAGGCCGCTCGTCTCGGCGGCAGCGATGAAGATATCCGGCGGTACGAAGCCGTATCCCGGCCTCTGCCAGCGGGCAAGGGCCTCCACCCCGGTGATGCAGCGCGTGGCGGCGCTGACGACCGGCTGGTAGACCACCGTTATTTCGTCATTCAGAATGGCGTGGCGCAGATCCGCCTCAAGCTGCAGCTTTTCCTCGCGCAGCGCATCCATTTTCAGCTCGTAGGACACGTAACGGCCGCGGCCGTTTTCCTTGGCCTGATACATGGCCATGTCGGCGCGGCGCAGCAGTTCTTCGCCATTGATATCGCCAGACCTGGAAACGGAGGTGCCGATACTGCAACCGATGCTCGCCACCCGCTCCCCGATGCTGAAGGGCTCGGTGAAAAGTTCGAGCAGCGCCTGACAGAGCTTGCGGCCTTCCGACCACACGTCATTGCCCTGAATGGCGATGGCGAATTCGTCGCCGCCAAGCCGCGCCAGCACGGCGCCTTCCGGCATCAGCACCCTGAGCGCGGCCGCCACACCCTTGATCAGCCTGTCGCCCGCGGCGTGGCCGTAGGAATCGTTGATCTCCTTGAAACCGTCGAGATCGAGATAGAGCAGCTTGATATCCGTCTTGTCATGGCGGGCCTTGCCGACCATGCGGTTCAGCTTGGCAAACAGGCCGGCGCGGTTATTGAGCCCGCTCAGGCGATCACGCAGAGCCTCTTCCCTTGCCGCCGCCTCGTCGGCCTTCAGCCGGTCAAGTGTGGCCGAGCCGATGATGAGAAGGACAAGAAAGAAGGTGCCGGCAATGCCGAGCGCGGTGAAGACGACCGGCCGCGCATCGTGAAAACTGACGTCCCCCGGCAGATGCGAGCGCCAGGTGAGCCGCGCAAGCACATCGCCCAGCGGGTTGACGATGTCCACGTGGTTTTCGGCAGGCCCATCGCCATATTGCAGCTCCAGCCCGTCAATGACGTAGTTGCGGGCAAGCTTGTCCACGGTCGCCTGCCTGAGATGGCGGGCGAAGATCAGATAGCGCCGCTCGGCCCCGACCGGCGGCAATGCGCCGGATTTGAGCCGCACCAGCGCCACGCCCGCGGCGGCGATGCCATCGCTGGTTTTCACGAAACCGGTAACCTGAGAGGTGATATCGGCGCGCATGGACTGCACACGCTCGATCATTTCCTTCAGGCCCCTTGCGAAATAGACATCCGGCGTCCACGAAACCGGCTTGCCGTTCTGATAGGCCATACGGACCTTGCGGTCTTCATCAAGAACGACGGCGGTATCGAAAAGATCGTTGTTGACCGTCATGTCGCCATAATTACTGGCCACCCAGTCGAAGCGGTCAGGGGCATACACATATTCCGCCGCGTCGTCCCAGGCGGCATAGTCGTTCAGGGTCGCACCGAGCTGTTCACGGAAGGTGACGAGCGCGCCGGCCGTCGTCTCGCGCGAACGGGCGTTGTCGAGCAAATTCGCCTTTTCCCTGACCTGGCTCAAGGCGGACAGGACGAGCGCGGTGACGATGAGAAGCACGAGCGCGAATGTGGACAATACGACGCCCACGGCCGTTCTACGCCCGACCGGCAGGTATTCCCCAATGTTTCGCGGCGCAATCCGCATAAAATCCCCTTCGAAAGCATCATCTTGCGAAGGAAACATTCAGAAGCCGTTAAACCGGATTGTGACGCAGCCCCAAAAAACAACGGGTATAAAACGACAGTCAGGGTAAAAACCTGAAAAATCCTTCCCCGAAATCATGGGGGGTTTTCAGAAAACGTGGTTGCACACGGGCCCAAAAACAAAAAACCTCCCCCGTAACCGGGAGAGGTCGTCATTTTTGCCGCAACCGACAATATTACCAGGACGGGATGACCGTGCCGTTGTACTTCTCCAGAATGAAGGCCTTCACTTCCGGGCTGTGGTAGGATTCCACCAGCGTCTTCACCCAGGGCTTGTCCTTGTCCTGCGCGCGGACGGCGATGATGTTGGCGTAAGGGGACTTTTCGCTTTCGATGGCGATCGCGTCCTTCTTCGGGTTCAGGCCGGCAGCCGTCGCATAGTTGGTGTTGATAACCGAAGCATCGGTGTCGTCAAGCGAGCGCGGCAGCTGGGCAGCATCAAGCTCGACGATCTGGATGTTCTTCGGGTTTTCGGTGATGTCGGCAGGCGTCACCTTCAGGCCGGCTTCTTCCTTGACCTTGAGCACGCCCTTGGAAGCGAGAACCAGCAGCGCACGGCCGCCATTGGTCGGGTCGTTCGGAATGCCTACGGTCGCGCCGTCCTTCAGCTCGTCAAGGTTCTTCACCTTCTTCGAATAAACGCCCATCGGGGTGGTGATGGTGGTGCCGACGCTGACGAGATCGAACTTGCGGTCGGCGATCTGGTTATCGAGGTAAGGCTGATGCTGGAAGGAGTTGGCCTGAAGTTCGCCATCGTTCAGCGCCTGGTTCGGCACGACATAGTCGGAGAATTCGACGATGTCGATGTCCAGACCCTTGGTCGCCGCGATCTTCTTGACCTGCTCCATGATCTGCGCGTGCTCGGCGGGGGTTACGCCGATCTTGATGGTCTCGGCCAGCGCCTGACCGGCGGTGAAGAGAGCGGCGAGCGAAGCCGCGAGGATGATTTTCTTCATGGGTGTCTCCTTGGGTTTGTTATTCTTGGGATTGTTGTTCTTGAACGGCTTTATCAGTTTTTGCGGGTCCGCTTGTCGAAGCTGCGGGCAAGGCGGTCACCGGCGCTCTGCACCAGCTGCACCAGCACGATGAGCACCAGAACCACGGCCAGCATCACGTCAGGCATGAAACGCTGGTAACCGTAGCGAATGCCGAGGTCTCCCAGCCCGCCGCCGCCGACAGCGCCGACCATCGCCGAATAACCGATAAGGCTGACGAGGGTAAGTGTCAGCGCCAGCGTGATGCCGGGCTTGGCTTCGGCCAGCAGGACTTTCGTGACGATCTGCAACGGTGTCGCGCCCATGGCGCGGGCGGCCTCGATCAGGCCCTTGTCCACCTCGCGGATCGCCGCCTCCACCAGCCTTGCGATGAAGGGCACGGTGGCGACCGTGAGCGGCACGATGGCGGCGCTGGTGCCGATGGAAGTGCCGGCCACGAGACGGGTGAAAGGAATGATCGCCACCACCAGAATGATGAAGGGCGTGGAGCGCGCCGCGTTTACGACGAGGCCGAGAATGCGGTTCGTCATCGGCGCGGGGAACAGTTCGCCCTTGCCGCTGGTGGCGAGGAAAACGCCCATCGGCACACCGATGATCGAACCGACGATGCCGGCGACCGCGACCATGTGCAGCGTTTGCAGAAGGCCCTTCAATAGAAGGTTGAAAATCATATCAGGCGACATAACCGAGCACCTCCGTGTGAAGACCGGTCTCAGTATAAAAGCGGCTGGCGCGGGCGGTGATTTCCGCTGTGGCCGGATAGGAGACAACCAGCGAACCGAAGGGTTCGCCGGAAATTTCCTCGATGGTGCCGGCAAGGATGTTCACATCGGGGCCGATCTCGGCCACAAGCCGGGCGGTCAGCGGCTGGAAAGCCGTTTCGCCGAAGAACACCAGCCGCACGAGAACGCGGTCGCCTTCCGCAGCTTCCGGCTTTAAGCCCGAAGTCACCCAATGCGGCAGCTTCACGCCGACCGAGGACGACAGCAGGCTGCGGGTCGTCTCGTGTTTCGGTGCGGTGAAGATGTCGAAGGTACGGCCTTGCTCGACGATCAGGCCCCTGTCGATGACCGCCACCTGCGAGGCGATAGTCTTCACCACCTCCATCTCGTGGGTGATGAGCAGAACGGTGAGCCCCAGTTCGGCATTGATGCGCTTCAGAAGCTCGAGGATGGACTGGGTCGTCTCCGGGTCGAGCGCCGACGTCGCCTCGTCGGACAGGAGCAGCTTGGGTTGCGTGGCAAGCGCGCGGGCGATGCCGACACGCTGCTTCTGACCACCGGAAAGTTCCGCCGGATAACGCTTGGCCTTGTCGGAAAGGCCGACGAGATCGAGCAGCGGTGCAACCCTGGTTTCTATCTCCCTCTTGCCGAGACCGGCGATTTCGAGCGGCAGCGCCACATTGTCGAAAGCGGTGCGCGACGACAGGAGATTGAAATGCTGGAAGATCATGCCGACGGAACGGCGCAGCGTCCGCAGGCTCTTCTCATCAAGGGCTGCAACATCGACGCCATCGACGATGACGCGGCCGGAGGAGGGTTTTTCAAGGCCGTTAGCAAGGCGGATAAGGGTGGATTTACCCGCACCGGAACGGCCGATGATGCCGGTAATGGAGCCCTTCGGCACAACATAGTCGATGCCGGCAAGGGCTGCGAAGCCCGGCTTGCCATCGGCGCCGCCAAATGTCTTGGTCACGCCTTCGAACGCGACCATCGGGTCCTTGACCGCCAGTTCTGAAACCGCCTTCGGCGGGGTCGCGGGCGATGCCGCGCTGGATTGAAAACTCATTGAAAACTCTGGGAAAACGCGTGACGGATCGGGTCTCAAAAAATCCTGTTGCGGCAGACAGCCGCTCTCTTCATGCGGCCGGATGGCACATTCGATGACAGCTGATTTTCCGGGTGACTGTCCGGGTCATTTCGTCAGGCTTTCACTCAAGAGATGCCGGGGATCGGCATTTCGATGGCGCATACTTGCCCGCAGGCGCCACCTTTTAACAGGGATGATTTTTCAATTATCTGAAATCAGAGGAAAAATCTACCGCAAAGCCGTCATTGCGGCCTTGCGGCGGTCAAGACTTTGCGAGTGCCTTGGAAATCACACGCGGCTCGCAAATTCCTCGATCGGGCGGCGGACCTTCTTCAGGTTCACCAGCCAGTCGCCTTCCGACTGGCGATATCCGAGCGGCAGGATGGTGACGGAGCGCAGGCCCTTTTCACGAAGACCGAGGATTTCATCCAGCTTTGCCGGATCGAAACCTTCCATCGGGGTGGAATCGACACCCTCGAAAGCGGCCTGCGCCACCGCCATGCCGAAACCAATATAGGCCTGGCGGGCGGCATGTTCGAAATTCACCTGTTCGTCACGCTGCGGATAGGAAGAGAGCAGCATCTGGCGATAGGATTCCCATCCCTCATTCCGGATACCGCGTTCCTCATTGACCAGATCGAACATGTGGTTGATGCGCTCTTCGGTGTAATTATCCCACGCCGCAAACACCAGAAGATGCGAACCCTCGGTAACCTGCGCCTGGTTCCAGGCGATCTCGCGGATCTTTGCGCGCACTTCCGGATCGGTGACGACGATCACTTCGAACGGCTGCAGACCGCTGGACGTGGGCGCAAGCCGCGCCGCCTCGACGATGCGCTCGACCTTGTCTTCCGCAACAGTCTTGGAAGGGTCCATTTTCTTGGTGGCGTAACGCCAGTTGAGTTTTTCGATAAGCATGTTCGTTTTCCCTGGGAGGACCAACCCGCCCTGCCCCTTGGATGCCAGAACGGGTGCTACGCCTTCGTAGCCCGTCTGACATAGGAGGCGGGATGGCGGACGCAAGCAGGCACCGCGGGGTAACCGATAAAAAAGTTTGGAAAACTGATAATAAGGGGAAAGAACATTCTAATATGCCTCTCCGTCATCCTCGGGCTTGACCCGAGGATCCACGATCGGCTCGTATTGATGGATCCTCGGATCAAGTCCGAGGATGACGAACGAGAGATCGGTGCTTTCACGCGATCATGCCATTGGTCGGTTTATACCTTCGCCAAACCGTGATTGCCCTTGGGGAAACTGGACGCCAAGGCGCTGTACCATTTGCCGCTGTTCTTCAGCGTCCGCACCTGCGTATCATAATCCACATGCACGAGGCCGAAGCGCATGCGATATCCCTCGGCCCATTCGAAATTGTCCATCAGGCTCCAGGCGAAATAACCGCGCATCGGGTAGCCGTCCTTCACCAGATCGGCGACGATGCCGAGGTGTTCGGCATAATAATCCAGCCGCGGCTGGTCATCCACCACGCCATTTTCGACACCCATATTATAGCAGGCGCCGTTTTCGGTGATGTAGCAATCCGGCAGCTCATAGCGCTTGTAGAGGTCTTCCACCAGCGACTTGAGCGCCGGGGCATAGACCTCCCATCCGATATCGGTCTTCACGTCGCTGATAGCGGGGGCCGGTGTGGTGGCAGGGAATTCCGCACCTTCGGTAGCGTCGTCGGCGACGCGCATCGGCGTATAATAATTCAGGCCCCACCAGTCGAGCTTCTGGCTGATGATGGAAAGGTCTTCCGCCTCCACCACCGGCATGCGGCCACCCAGCGCTTCCATCATCTCGGCCGGATATTCACCCTTGAAGACCGGATCGAAGAAGGCGCCATTGTGGAACTGGAATGCCCGCTCAGCGGCCTTGAGATCGGCCTCGCTGTCGGAGGCGGGAATGACGGAATGGGCGTTGAGCACCAGCCCCACCGGCACCTTTGGCGCCACATGGCGGGATGCCTCGACACCGAAACCATGGGCGAGATTGATGTGATGCATGGCGGCAAGGGCTGCCTCCATGTTGCGCTCGCCCGGCGCGTGAATGCCATAGAGATGGCTGAGCCAGACCGCGCACCAGGGCTCGTTGAAGGTCGCCACCGCATCCAGCCGGTCGCCCAGACGGGCCATCACGGTCTTAGCGTATCGCTGGAAGGCGTGCGCGGTGGAACGCGAGGCCCAGCCGCCATCGCCCATCAGCGTCAGCGGCAGGTCCCAATGGTAAAGTGTCGCATAGGTCTTGATACCGCGCGCCTTGCAGCCATCGACGAGGCGGTCGTAAAAATCCAGCCCCTTCTCGTTGATCGGGCCGAAGCCATCCGGAATGATGCGCGGCCAGGCGATGGAAAAACGATAGGCCTCGACGCCCATGTCCTTGATGAGATCGAGATCCTGCTCCCAGCGATTATAGTGATCGCAGGCTATATCGCCATTGTGCCGCTCGAAGACGTGACCCGGCATGTTGCAGAAGGCATCCCAGATCGAGGGCTTGCGACCGTCTGCCCTGGTCGAGCCTTCGATCTGAAAGGAGGCAGTTGCGACTCCGAACAGGAAATCACCGGGGAAACGGGCTGCTAGCGCTTTGGGATCGGTCATCGGAGAGGCCCTTTCATCATCCATCGAGCGGGAAAAGATCAGCAGCGGTTTAGACCATGTGGGGAAATAGGTACAGAAGCGAATGAGCAAAATCTGCAACGTTTCAGCAGCGCGTCGCCGTCAATCCAAAGCGCTTTAGATGCACGGGCGCCACAACGGCGCCGCCGTGGCGGCAGAAGGGAAATGGCCCGGCAAATGCGGGTGCAAGTCAGTGTGGTGAAAGTCGTGCAATTGCCGGGCCGCATCTTTGGACCGTCGCCGGCCCTTTGGTTACAGCCTTTTCACGGCACCTACCGGTTCAGCCCCGCCCGCCTCTGGCCCGGCGGGATGCCTTTCCGGAACATGGTCTGCCAGAACCATGCTTGTCGATGCCGGCCGCCGGTCCGCAAAAGGCGCCGCGCGTATCGCCCTTCCGTTCCGGTTGCAGGGGAATGATGCGACGGAATGGGCGGGTGGGGATGGAAGGGGAGATGTTTTGCGGCAAGTGACTGGAGAGGAAGGATGTGCTGAGCGAGACTGTCCGCGCCTGACAGAGATGAGGCTCAACTTGACCCTCGGCCTCGACGTCATCCTCGGGCTTGACCCGAGGATCCACAACTCGGCACACCATGGATCCTCGGGTCGAGCCCGAGGATGACGTCGCGTGTGCCGTGACGGGGATCGTCAAACCGAAACGACGAAAGCGGGAGATGCTCCCCCGCCTTCTTTTTGGAAACAAGGACCCGGTCAAACGTAACGGTTGACCACGTTCTCCAGATATTCCTGACGACCGGATTTCGGCTCGGGATTGATATCCTCGCGCTCCACCAGTGCCGCGATCTCTTCGAGCTTCAGCTCGCCGCGCAGCATCTTCTGGGCCTCGGGGGCGTCCCACCCGGCGTAACGTTCCGCAAGCGGCTTGGACAGCGCGCCGTCCTCGACCATTTTCGCCGCCGCCTTCAGGCCGCGGGCGCAGCAATCCATGCCGCCGATATGGCCGATCAGCAGGTCCTGCGGATCGAGCGACTGGCGGCGCAGCTTGGCATCGAAATTGGTGCCGCCATTCTTGAAGCCGCCACCGGCCAGCACGTGGTAATAGGCAAGCGCCATTTCCGGCACATTGTTGGGGAACTGGTCGGTATCCCAGCCGGACTGGTAATCGTTGCGGTTCATGTCGATGGAGCCGAAAATGCCGAAGGCATTGGCGAGGGCCAGTTCATGCTCGAAGGAGTGGCCGGCAAGGATGGCATGGCCCTGCTCGATATTGAGCTTCACTTCCTTTTCGAGGCCGTTCTTCTGCAGGAAGGCATAAACGGTGGCGACGTCATAGTCATACTGGTGCTTGGTCGGCTCCTGCGGCTTCGGCTCGATCAGGATCGTGCCTTCGAAACCGATCTTGTATTTATATTCCACCACCAGATTGAGGAAACGGCCCATCTGGTCCAGCTCGCGGGAAAGATCGGTGTTGAGCAGGGTTTCGTAACCCTCACGGCCGCCCCACAGAACATAATTCGCGCCGCCAAGCTTCTTGGTGGCGTCGAGGCAGGTTTTCACCGTGGCGGCCGAGAAAGCGAAAACATCCGGGTCCGGATTGGTGGCGGCACCCGACATGAAACGGCGGTTGGAGAAGAGGTTCGCCGTTCCCCAGAGAAGCTTCACGCCGGTCTGAGCCTGCTTTTCGGCAAAATAATCAACGATCTCGTTAAGGTTCTTCGTGTTTTCAGCGAAGTTTTTGCCTTCCGGGCGCACATCCGCGTCGTGGAAGCAATAAAACGGCGAACCGAGCAGCGAGAAAAATTCGAAAGCGACATCGGCCTTCAGCTTGGCGGCCTGCATGGTGTCTTCGAACCAGGGACGCTGAAACGTCTGCCCGCCGAAGGGATCGCCGCCCGGCCAGGTGAAGGTATGCCAGTAGGCCACCGCGAAACGAAGATGATCCTCCATGCGCTTGCCCGCGACAATCTCATCGGGATTGTAGTGGCGAAACGCCAGCGGATTGGTGCTGTCGGGGCCTTCATATTTTATCTTGGTTATGTCGCCGAAAAAACCTGTGCTCATGGGGATCCTCCTTGGTTGGTTTAGATGGTGTTCGAAAATTTCAAGGCCATTGCGCGTGGCCTACCCCCCTCTGTCCTGCCGGACATCTCCCCCACAAGGGGGGAGATCGACTTGCCGCCGCGTCCCGTACTCACGCGAGGCTGCGGATGGAGCGAGAGGTAGCATCTTGCTGATCTCCCCCCTTGTGGGGGAGATGCCCGGCAGGGTAGAGGGGGTGAAGCCGCACACTCCGTGTCTCAATGCGAGAGCGACCGAATAGCCGGGTAAAGCGAGTGATACCGCCGGTAAGCCTCCTCATAGGCGCCGCCAAGCGCCGCCACCGGCTCGATGGTCCGCGCCGTCTGCGGCTGGGTGCAGACCACGACCGGATTGGCCCCGGTTGCCGCAATCAGACCAAGACGCGCGGCACCAAAGGCAGCGCCGAAATCGCCCTCCGCCGGAATATCCACGGGCACACCGAGCGATGTGGCGATCGAGGCCAGCCAATAGGCCGAGCGTGAGCCGCCGCCGATGGCGGTGACGCGGGAAATGGTGGTGCCGGCCGATTTCAGCGCTTCGAGATTGTCGCGGATGGCGAAGGTAACCCCTTCCAGCACCGCCTGGGTCAGCGCCTTGCGGTCGCTTTCATGGGAAAGGCCGATGAAGGAGCCGCGAATGGCGGCGTCATTATGCGGCGTGCGCTCACCGGAAAGATAGGGCGCGAAGGTCACGCCGGTCGGGGCCAGAAGCGTCTCGCCCAGTTCGCCCGTCAGGTCGGCGGCGGACTTGCCGGTGAGGCGCGAATACCAGTTGAGCGCATCGGTGGCGGACAGGATGACGCCCATCTGGTGCCAGGTGTTGGGCAGCGCATGGCAGAAGGCGTGAACGGCGCTTTCCGGCTTCGGCAGATAGGAAGCGTTGGCGGCAAACAGCACGCCGGAGGTGCCAAGCGACACGAAAGCGTGGCCTTCCTTCACAGTGCCCATGCCGCAGGCGGAAGCCGCGTTGTCGCCAGCACCACCGGCAACCACGGCCCGGCCCGCAATGCCCCATTCGGAGGCGAGTTCAGACCGCAGAACGCCCGCCTCATCGGTGCCTTCCACCAGCGACGGCATGTGTTTTTCATCCAGCCCGGTGGCGGAGAGAAGCTCGGCAGACCACTTGCGCGCGCCGGTGTCGAGCCAGGAGGTTCCGGCGGAATCAGACATTTCGGAGATATATTCGCCGGTCAACCACAGCCGCAGATAATCCTTCGGCAACAATACCTTGGCCACTTTCGCGAAGATTTCAGGTTCGTTTTTCGCCACCCAGGCAAGTTTCGGAGCGGTGAAGCCGGGGAAAACGATATTGCCGGTGATCTTGCGGAAACGCGGATCGGCATCGAGTGCGGCCGCCTCGGCGTAGGAACGCGTATCGTTCCACAGAATGCAGGGACGCAGCACCTTGCCGGCCGCATCGATCAGCGTCGCGCCATGCATCTGCCCGGAAAGGCCGATGCCCTTGACGGCGGCAAGCTCCTTCGGAAACTTCTGCTTCAGCCCGGCGATCGCAGTCTGGGCGGCGGCGATCCAGTCGGCCGGGTTCTGTTCCGACCAGCCGTGATGCGGGCGCGAAACATCCAGCGAGCCGTTGGCCGAGCCGATGATCTTCTGATCGCCATCCATCAGCAGGGCTTTGATGCCGGATGTTCCAAGATCGAGACCGAGATACATGTATTTCTCCATTCCGGCGCTCCATGCGCCACTTTCAGCGGTTTTAAGAGTCACCGCGTTTCCGGACGGAAAGCCGGCGGACACTTTTCCTGGAAATGCGCTCTCAGGGTAGATTGTCCCTGAGGAATATGTCGATACGGATACGTTCCTGCGCCGCGATGACGGACTGGCCATCGGCGCGCGCCTTCAACACGCGGATGGCGCTGCGCACCTCATGGCCGGCATCCTGGTTGAGCACAGCGTCGAGCACCCCTTCCCGCAGTGCATTGGCGGTGTTTTCCGTCAATTCATGGGCGATGACAGAAAGCGGCCTCTCGCCACCCGCAGCTCTGAGCGCCCGGATGAGGCCGCGATTGCCGGCGCCGAGACTGTAGATGCCTGATAGCGCGTTGTTGCCCAGCGCAGCGGCAACCAGCGCCTCGACGGCCGCAGGGTCATCCTTGCCCTCCAGTACCGGCAGAAGCCGCAATTGCGGAAATTCCGACTCGATGACGGTGCGAAAACCTTCCAGACGCTCACGATGGTCTCGCACCAGCATGGAGCCGGCAACAACGGCGATATCGCCGCCACGCCCGGAGAGGAACCGCCCCATGAGGCTCGCCGCCGTGCGGCCCGCCGCGACATTGTCCACACCGGCATAATGGTCGCGCCGCGAGCCGGACAGATCGGAAACCAGCGTGACGCTGGCGATGCCGTCATCCGCCAGCCGGTCTGCCGCTTCGGCCACATCTTCTGAATCAGTGGCGACGAAAGCGACGCCCGACGGTTTTTCCCGCCGCGCAACCTCCAGCGCTTCGGTCAGCGCCGCAGCATTGAAGGGCGGCACCTCGATGATGCGGATTGCCGTGCGTTCCAGATGGGCGCGGCTGGCTGCGGCCCGTACCTCGGCCCGCAGCGTCGCCATGAAGGAATTGTCGTTGCCGGGCAGGATGAAGACCAGCGAATAGTTGCGGCCCTTGGCCAGATTGGCAGCGGCGATATCGCGCACATAACCAAGCTCTGCAATCGCCGCCTCCACGCGCGCACGGGTGGCCGCATGCACGCCGGGGCGCATGTTCAGCACCCGGTCTATGGTGGCGAGGCTGACGCCCGCCCTCTCGGCGATGTCGTGAACTGTCGGCTTCATGGTTCCTCCCCTCGCCTTTGAATATCCAGCTTTGAGGGCGAGGTAAACCGAAAAATGATGTACGTACCTCATATTTTGCCGAAAGCCGGGATCATGAATTGGGCGTGGTTCCTGTGAAGACGTTGCGGCTGGTTTCTTCTCCCCGCCGGG
>LT009757.1:1457850-1937519 GCA_900012615.1 Agrobacterium genomosp. 13 str. CFBP 6927 | reverse complement strand
TATGCCGCGCCCGCTCGCTCCATATTCAAAATAAAAAAGGGGCCGTCATTTCCGACGGCCCCAGCTCTGCGGTGGATGGGAGGGGATTGTTTTAGTGCGCCGCGTCTGGCGGCGGCGCTGCCTTGGGTTTCTGGATCAGGATCGTCATGAAGATCAGGCTGCCGAACAAAAGCGTCAGCGCGAAAAACACATCTGCGAAGGCCAGTATCCATGCCTGCTGCGACACCATGCCGACCAGTTTCTTGATCGCGACGGAAGCGCCGTCCAGCCCGTAGGAATCATAGTTGGCGCCGACACTGTTCAGCCATTCCAGCGCCTGCGGGTTGGAATAGCTGACATGTTCCGCCAGCCGCACATAATGATCGTCCGTGCGCTGCGACAGCATGGTGTTGATGACGGCAAGTCCGACCGCGCCGCCAAGGTTGCGGGTGAGGTTGAACAGGCCGGATGCATTGCGGATGCGGGCGGGCGGCAAGGTGCCGAGCGCGATGTTGTTGATCGGCACCATGCACATCATCAGCCCGAAGCCGCGCAGGATCTGCGGGATCAGAAGTTCATAAAAATCCCAGTCGGTGGTCACATAGGTCATGATCCATGTGCCGCAGCCGAAGCTGATGAAACCGATCGCCATCATCGCCCGCGGATCAAGCTTGGTGGAGACCTTGCCGGCAATCGGCGCGGTGAAGAACATGGCAAGGCCTGACACGAACATGGTCTCGCCGATCATCAGCGCATCATAGCCCCTCACCCGGCCAAGATAGAGCGGGTAAAGATAGGTCAGCCCGTAAAGCCCGATGCCCATGACAAAGGAAAACAGCGAGCCGATGGAGAAGTTTCGGTCGGCGAAAGCGCGGATATCGACGACAGGGAATTCCACCTTGAAGGCGCGCCAGAAGAACACCACGGCACCGATGACCATGGCCACCGATCCAAGCACGATATGCTCGTCGTTGAACCAGTCCTTGTTATTGCCCTCTTCCAGCACATATTCCAGCGAGCCGAGGAAGACCGCCATGGAGATCAGCCCCCACCAGTCGAACTTCTTCCAGAGCGACTTTTCCGGCTTGTCGAAATCGATCAGGCTCCAGGTCAGGATGGTGACGATGATGCCGGGGATGATGTTGACGAGGAACAGCCAGTGCCAGGAAAAGGCATTGGAAAGATAACCGCCGACCGTCGGGCCGATGGTGGGCGCGAGCGTTGCGACGAGACCGATGATCGGCGAGACGACCGAGCGCTTCGAAGGCGGGAAGATCGTGAAGGCGGCGGCGAACACGGAGGGGATCATGCCGCCGCCGATAAAGCCCTGGATCGCGCGGTAGACGATCATCTGGTCGATATTGGTGGCAGTGGCGCAGAGAGCGCTCGATATGGTGAAACCGGCCGCGCAGGTGGCAAAGAGCACACGCGTGGACAGGATGCGCGCCAGCGTGCCCGACAGCGGGATCATGATGACTTCGGCGATCAGATAGGAGGTCTGCACCCAGGCGATTTCATCCGACCCCGCACCGAGGCCGGCCTGGATTTCCGCCAGCGAGGCGGAGACGATCTGAATATCGAGAATGGACATGAACATGCCGAAGACCATCGCGAAAAACGCGATGAGCCTGCGCCTGTCCATCGGGGGATCGGCGGGGATGGACGCCCCGCCCGTACCGACAACCGTAGCCGCCATGATCTTGCCCTCAACGACGCATCAGCGATGCGCCTTACTTGGCTTCCGGGTTAACTTGCGCCGTTTTGGTGGCTTCAGGCGCCGTACGGGTGTCAACATCGACAACGACGCTCAGGCCTGCGCGCAGATTGTGCTTGGCAAGGTCGTCCTTCGAAAAGACGATACGCACCGGCACGCGCTGGATGACCTTGGTGAAGTTGCCCGTCGCATTTTCCGGCGGCAGCATGGAGAAGACCGAACCCGAACCGGGCGAAATCGACTGCACCGTGCCTTCAATGGTCGCATCGTCAAAGGCGTCCACATGCACGCGAACCTTCGAACCCGGAACCACGCGCGCAAGCTGCGTTTCCTTGAAATTGGCGTCGATATAAAGCTCGTTCATCGGCACCAGCGAAGCGAGACGCTTGCCGACCGAGACAAGATCGCCGTTCTGAACCGCCAGATTGCCGATGACGCCGTCATAGGGCGCCTTCAGAACCGTGAAGGAAAGATCGCGGGCGGCCTTGTCGCGTGAAAGCTGCAGCGAGCGGACGGTGCTTTCGGCCTCCTCGCGCTGGGCGCGCAGAAGCTCGACATTTGCTTTCGCCGAAGAGATGGCGGCATCACCGGCCACGACATTCGCCTTGGCCTGATCGAGCGCGACTTGCGCATTGTCGGAAGCGGCAACCGTGCCGACATCCTTCGCCTGCAGTTCGCTGGCGCGCTTCTGGGTGATTTCGGCACCGCGAAGGGCGGCATCCAGCGCGCCCTTCTGGGCGACGGCCTGTTCCAGAGACGCTTCGCCGCCAACGATCTGCGCGTCGATGCGCTTCAGCGACAGTTCTTCGGTACGGATCTGCGCTTCTGCCTGATCGAGCGCGATGCGATAGTCGCCGTCGTCCAGCGTCACCAGCGGATCGCCCGCCTTGACTTCCTGGTTCTCGACCACGTTCACCTTGGCGACGTAACCGGAAACCTTGGGCGCGATGACGGCAATGTCACCTTCTATATAGGCATCATCGGTCGAGACCATGAAGCGGCCGTCGATCCACCAGTTGTAACCATACCAGCCGGCACCGGCGAGAAGGGCGATGGCAAAGATCGGCAGAAGCTTCGAGCGCTTCTTCTGCTTCGGCGCAGCGACGGTCTGTGCCGGGGTCTGAGGCGGGGCCTCGACCGGCTTTGCCGGAGAGGTCTCGGCCTTGGCGGAAACATCCGCCTCTTCCGCATCGTTGACGGCGCGAACCGCGCTATTCTTCTGGGCCGACATGAGATTGTACCGTGATAGGATTGAAGAAAGTTTTCGAACTGAACCGTTCGGTTCGATTGACATAATCTCTTTCCTGACACATATCAAGTGTTATCGAACCGTTTGGTTCGACGTCTGGTTAATTTTTTTACGCCGTTGCCGTGCTAGGAGGCGATAATGATGGCAGGGGAAGACATGGATATTGAAGCGGACATGGAAGCGGGCTGTCCCGGAAGCCCCGGCGGACGTTTTGCGGCGGGCGAAGACCCGGCCAAGCGTGAGCAGATTCTGGCGGGCGCCTGGCGCGTTTTCAAGCGCAAGGGCTTCGACGCCGCCAGCATGAACGACATTACCCGGGAAGCGGGCGTTTCCAAGGGTACGATCTATGTCTACTTCTCCAACAAGGAGGATCTGTTCGCCGCCCTCGTCGACCATCACCGGCAGGAATTCGCCACTTCCATGCGCAATATTCTGGCCGGCACCGAAGAGGTGCGCGAGGGGCTGAAGCAGTTCGGCAAGGCCTTTGCCAACAAGATGATCTGCTCGGAGATGATCCCGGCCATGCGCTCGGTCATCGGCGTCATCGACCGTATGCCGAAGCTGGCGCAGCGTTTCTTCATCGCCGCACCCAACAATGTCCGCACCGTGCTTCAGGATTTCATCGAGCACCATGTCGCGCTCGGCCATCTGAAGGTCGACGACGTTGAGCTGGCTGCACGGCAATATATCGAGCTTTCCACCGGCACTTTCTTCAAGCTGCGGCTGTTTGGAGAAATCGACGGCCCGGTGCCCGAAGAGGAGCTGGACCGGGTGATTACCAGCGCCATCAAGGTATTCATGGCCGCCTACGGAACCGACAAGGCCTGAGATCATTCAGCAACGGCGCCAGCGCCGATACGCGGCTTGCGCGAAATTTCGATGAAATCTTGCCTAGAAGGCACTTCATCTCCTTGTTTCTCGCGTATTGCGCTATAAATCTCGTTGACCGAATTCTCGGCCGTCCTTGTTGCTGAAAGGAAATATTCCCTGATGGAGTCCGTTCTCCCTCTCCTGTCCGACCCCGCTGCGTGGGTGGCGCTCGTCACGCTTATCGTCATGGAGGTCGTGCTCGGCATCGACAACCTGATCTTCATCTCGATCCTCACCAACAAGCTGCCGCCCGAACAGCGCGAAAAAGCCCGCAAGATCGGTATCGGCCTTGCTCTGGTGATGCGCCTTGGCCTGCTCGGCACCGTCGCCTGGATCGTGCAGCTGACCACGCCGGTCTTCGAAATCTTCGACCATGCCTTCTCCTGGAAGGACATGATCCTGATCGCCGGCGGTCTCTTCCTGATGTGGAAGGCCACCAAGGAAATCCACCACAATGTCGATCCCGAAGATCACAAGGAAGACATGGTCGGCGGTCCCGTGGCGATGAATTTCGGCGCAGCCATCGGCCAGATCCTGCTGCTCGACCTCGTCTTCTCGGTGGACAGCATCATCACCGCCGTCGGCATGACACCACATCTGCCGATCATGATCGTCGCCGTCGTCGTGGCCGTCGCCGTCATGCTGCTCGCCGCAACCCCGCTTGCCAACTTCATCGAGCGCAACCCCACCATCGTCATGCTGGCGCTCGCCTTCCTGATGATGATCGGCACGACGCTGATCGCCGAAGGCATGGGCTTCCATGTTCCCAAGGGCTACGTCTATGCCGCCATGGCGTTTTCGGCGCTGGTGGAACTGCTCAACATGCTGGCCCGCAACGCGCGGCGCCGGAAGAAGGCGAGTGCTGAAGAGGCACATTGACCGCACTTCCGTCATGCCGGACTTGATCCGGCATCCAGTCAGCCCAAGTCCTTGGGCTGAAAAACTCCTCTCGCCGCGCAGACGCGCGTCGGCTGGATACCGGATCAAGTCCGGTATGACGGAAATAGTTTCACCTCTTGCCAAAACAATGACCTTTGCGCATGCTTTTCTCATGCGCGAAGGTTACGTTTATATTCTTGCATCCAAAAGAAACGGTACGCTCTATACTGGCGTAACAAGCGACCTTTCTCACCGTTTATATGAACATCAGAACAATTTGACGCCCGGCTTCACAACCCGTTATGGCGTTAAGACGCTTGTGTGGTTCGAAACATACGATCTCGTCACGGACGCAATTGCGAGAGAAAAGACGATAAAAAACTGGCCGAGGGCATGGAAGATCAAGTTGATTGAAGATCTCAATCCAGCCTGGGACGACATTGCCCATTTTCTTCTCTGACAATCCCTCCGCTCCGTCATGCCGGACTTGATCCGGCATCCAGCCAGCCCAAGTCCTTGGGCTGAAAAAACTCCCCTCGTCGCGTGAGAGCCGCGTCGGCTGGATACCGGCTCAGGGGCCGGTATGACGGAAAGATATGAATGACCATCCCACTCCGGAACCGCTTCACCCCGGCTTGCGTTCTTCGATATCCTCATCGATAGAGTCATTCCCGCCGCATCTCCTTCGAAAGCAAACAGCCAGCATGACAACCGACCAGATCCTCGCCTTCACCGTGATCGCCGGCATGATGGTCGCGTTCATCTGGGACAGGTTCCGTTATGATGTTGTCGCCTGCAGCGCCTTGCTGGTGGCCGTGGCCGTTGGTGTCGTGCCTTTCGAGAAGGCTTTCTCCGGTTTTTCGGATGATATCGTCATCATCGTCGGCAGTGCGCTGGTGGTCAGTTCGGCGGTGGCACGTTCCGGCATCGTCGACATGACCATCAAGAAATATTTCCCAGAAATGCATTCCAAGGGCCTGCAGCTGGCCTTTCTGATGATCGTCGTCGCCATCATGTCGGCCTTCATCAAGAATATCGGTGCGCTTGCCATCATGATGCCGGTCGCGTTCCAGTTCGCCCGCAAATCCGGCAGCCCGGTCTCCTATTATCTGATGCCCATGGCCTTTGCCGCCCTGCTGGGCGGGTTGATGACGCAGATCGGTACCTCGCCCAACATCGTCGTCTCGCGGCTGCGCGAGGAAATGACCGGGCAGAGCTTTTCGATGTTCGACTTCACACCCGTCGGCCTCGGGCTGACGGTGATCGGCATCGTCTTCCTGACCTTTGGTTACCGGCTGCTGCCCGTGCGCAACCGGCAGCAGGCATCGGTGGAAGATATTCTCGACCAGTCGGCCTATACCGCCGAAGCGACGCTGCCTGCCGACAGCACCTATGCGGACAGGCCGCTGCGCGAGCTTTTGAAACAGGCGGATGGCGACGTGATCGCCAGCACCATCCTGCGCGGACCACGGCGCATCTCCCCCTTTCCCGACGTCAATCTGAAACCGGGCGACACCATTCTTCTCGAAGGCAACCCGGAAGGCCTGGACCGCATCGTCTCGCAGGCGAAGCTGCTGCTATCCGGCAAGCCGCTGACGGAAAACGGCCAGAAAACCGCCGACCTTATCTCCATGGAGGCGGTGATTGGCAATGAATCCGTTCTCAACGGAATTTCCGCACGCGAACTGGCACTGTCCTACACACGTGGCGTCAATCTGATTGCGGTCAGCCGCCGCGGCCAGCGCGTCAACCAGCGGCTCTCCGACCTGACGCTGCAGGCGGGCGATGTGATCCTGCTGCAGGGAAGCCGCAAGAACCTGCCGCAGGTATTGCAGGAATTTTCGCTGCTGCCGCTGGCACAACGCGAAATCCTGCTTGGCGTGCAGCGCCGCGCGCTTTTACCCGTCATCGTACTTGCCGCCGCCATGATCGCCGCCGGCAGCGGGCTGGTGCCGGTCTCCGTCGCCTTTTTCGCCGCCGCTTTCCTGATGATCGTCGTTGGCGCAATCCCGCTCACCGAGGTCTATAAATCCATCGACGGGCCGATCCTCGTCATGCTCGCCGCCCTCATTCCCGTCAGCGACAGCCTGCGCACCAGCGGCGCGAGCGAATTGATCGCCGCCTGGCTCGGTCATGCTGCGCAGGGATTACCGCCTTTTGCGGCGCTGGGCATGATCCTGCTCACCGCCATGGCGGTGACGCCCTTTCTCAACAATGCCGCCACCGTGCTGGTCATGGCTCCCATCGCCGCCGGTTTCGCCACCACGCTCGGTTTCCGGCCGGAGGCCTTCCTGATGGCGGTGGCGATCGGCGCCGGCTGCGATTTCCTCACCCCCATCGGCCACCAGTGCAATACGCTGGTCATGGGCCCCGGCGGTTATCGCTTCAGCGACTATCCGCGCCTTGGCCTGCCGCTGTCGATCATGATCGTCATCGCCAGCATTCCGATGCTGCTTTACGTCTGGCCAGTGAGCTAGGACTCTCGGCCAGGACGCTGAACCAACGCGGGCTTCGTATTTCCTTGACGCCTGCGGCAGAATATGGCCTAAGCCGAAGCCGAACGGGAATGTGCAAAAGGCGCTTTCATTGCGTCTTCCAACATGATTTCCTGCCGCATCCAAACGAAAACATCGTGACAGACGGGTGAAACCGCCCCGATGTCACTGCCACGTCACGACGAGTGAATTTCATGACCACTTCCGGCGTTCGCGTCCGCATCGCACCTTCCCCCACCGGCGAGCCGCATGTCGGCACCGCCTATATCGCGCTGTTCAACTATCTCTTCGCCAAGAAACATGGCGGTGAGTTCATCCTGCGCATCGAGGATACCGACGCCACCCGCTCGACCCTCGAATATGAGCAGAAAGTGCTGGAAGCCCTGCGCTGGACCGGGCTGACCTGGTCGGAAGGCCCTGACGTCGGGGGCCCTTACGGTCCCTACCGCCAGTCCGAGCGCAAGGCCATGTACTGGCCCTATGCAGAAGAGCTGCTGGAAAAAGGCCATGCCTTCCGCTGTTTCTGCACGCCCGAGCGGCTGGAAGAAATGCGCGAAGCCCAGCGCGCCGCCGGCAAGCCGCCGAAATATGATGGCCACTGCCTCAACCTGAAGGCCGAGGAAGTCACCGCCCGCGTCGCCGCCGGCGAGGCCAACGTCGTGCGCATGAAAATCCCGACCGAAGGTTCGTGCGATTTCCATGACGGCGTTTATGGCGATGTCTCGATCCCGTGGGATTCGGTCGACATGCAGGTGCTGATCAAGGCCGACGGCATGCCGACCTATCACATGGCAAACGTCATCGACGACCATCTGATGAAAATCACCCATGTGGCGCGCGGCGAAGAATGGCTGGCATCCGTGCCCAAGCACATTCTGCTTTACCGTTATTTCGGCTGGGACCAGCCCACGTTCATGCATCTCTCGCTGATGCGCAACGCCGACAAGTCGAAGCTTTCCAAGCGCAAGAACCCGACATCTATCTCCTATTATTCCGCGCTCGGTTACCTGCCGGAAGCGCTGATGAACTTCCTTGGCCTGTTCTTCATCCAGATCGCCGAAGGCGAAGAACTTCTGACCATGGACGAGCTGGCGGCGAAGTTCGACCCGGAAGCGCTTTCCAAGGCCGGCGCCATCTTCGACATCCAGAAGCTGGACTGGCTGAACGGCCGCTGGCTGCGCGAGAAGCTTTCGCCGGAGGAGTTCATTGCCCGCACGCTGGAATGGGCGATGGAAAATGCCCGCCTCACCGAAGGCCTGAAGCTTGCCCAGAGCCGCATTTCCAGACTAGGCGAATTGCCGAACCTCGCCGGCTTTCTGCTGGCGAGCGATGTCGGCCTGACGCCGGCTTCCTTCGCCGGGCTCAAAAGCAAACCCGAGGAAATCCACGAAATCCTCACCACGGTTGCCGCCGACCTCGAGAAGATGCCGGACTGGAACGTGGAAGCGATCGAGGCCGAACTGCGCGATGTCGCCGAACGCACTGGCAAGAAGCTGCGCGTCGTGACGCCGCCGCTTTTCGTCGCCGTCTCCGGTTCCTCGCGCTCGCTGCCGTTGTTTGACTCGATGGCGCTGCTTGGCCGCTCCGTTGTGCGCCAGCGGTTGAAGATGGCGATTGCCGTTGTGGCCACGATGGTTGGCAGCGGAAGCTGATAGTTATGTGCTGGCGGTGACGGCAGCATTCTAGAATACGCCCTCTGCTTGGGGCTTTACCCCCCTCTGCCCTGCCGGGCATCTCCCCCTCAAGGGGGGAGATCAGGTGCCGCACCCGCTCGTTCCATGGGCACGGTGCCCGCCGCTTGTCGATCTCCCCCCTTGAGGGGGAGATGTCCGGCAGGACAGAGGGGGGTAAGCCCGGAGCGCACAGGGTAACCGCAACGAACAAGCCCGCTGAAGGCGAATACGATGAACGACAAGACGACCGAAACCACCGCCCTCTCCTCCGACGCCACCGAAGTGCGCCGCCAGAAACTCGCGCTGCTGCGCGAGCAGATCGGCGATGTCTATCCGGCGCATTTCCACCGCACGCTGACCAATGCGGAGCTCGCGGAAAAATATGCCGATATCGAAGCCGACGTCGAAACCGGCGATACGGTGACGGTTGCCGGCCGCGTTTATTCCTCGCGCAATTCGGGCATGTTCATGGATATCCATGACGCCTCGGGCAAGGTGCAAATCTTCTCCCACAAGGACACGACGCCGGAAGCGGCGCGCAACCTTTTGCCGATGATCGATATCGGCGACATCATCGGCGTGACCGGCAAGGTGCGCCGCACCAAGCGCGGTGAGCTGACGATCAACGCCGAAGAAATCACCATGCTGACGAAGTCGCTGCTGCCGATGCCGGAAAAGTGGCACGGCGTCTCCGACATCGAGCTGCGTTACCGCAAGCGCCACCTCGATATCCTCTCCAACGAGGAATCCAAGCTGCGCTTCCTGCAGCGCTCGAAGATCCTCTCCGGCATCCGCCGCTTCATGGAGGCCGAAGGCTTCCTCGAGGTGGAAACGCCGATGCTGCAGACCATCTATGGCGGTGCGACGGCCGACCCGTTCAAGACCTTCCACAACACGCTGAAGATGGACATGTATCTGCGCATCGCGCCGGAACTGTTCCTGAAGCGCACGCTGGTTTCGGGCCTGACCGACAAGGTGTTCGAAATCAACCGCAACTTCCGCAACGAAGGCGTTTCCACAAGGCACAATCCTGAATTCACCATGATGGAGTGTTACTGGGCCTATGCCGATTACGAGGACATCATGGGTCTCGTGGAGCGGCTGTTCGAGACGCTGGCGATTGCCCTTCACGGCACGACCGAAGTTGAATTCCAGGGCCAGACGATCTCCTTCAAGGGTCCGTTCAAGCGCGTCCCGATGCCTGATGCCGTGAAGGAAGCGACCGGTATCGACTTCCTCGCCATCAAGACCGACGAAGAGGCCCGCGCCGCCGCCAAGGCTGCCGGCTTTGCTGTCGAGAAGGACTGGACCTGGGGCGAATGCCTTGCCTTCATCTTTGAGGAGAAGGTGGAAGGCACGCTGATCCAGCCGAGCCATGTCACGCATTTCCCGAAGGACATCTCGCCCTTCGCCAAGGAAGTGCCGGGCGAACCGCGCCTCGTCGAGCGTTTCGAAAGCTATTGCAACGCCTGGGAAGTGGGCAATGCCTTCTCGGAACTCAACGATCCGGAAGAACAGCGCCGCCGCATGGTGGAGCAGCTGGAGCAGGCGCACGCCCGCGGCGAAAAGGACAAGCAGCTGGACGACGAGTTCCTCGACGCCATCGACCAGGGCATGCCGCCCGCCGGCGGCCTTGGCATCGGCGTCGACCGCCTGATCATGCTTCTGACCAACGCGCCCTCGATCCGAGACGTCATCCTCTTCCCGGCCCGCCGCAACAAGGCGGATTGACCGGACGAAAACCAAGGCGGCCTCGTGGCCGCCTGCAAGAACGAAATTTTCTCGTTCGTCGCCCTCGGGCTTGACCCGAGGATCCACAGCCAACCAATTTCGTGATCGTGAATGGGTCCTCGGGTCAAGCCCGAGGATGACATTCGCTGGTGGCTACGGTTCTCATATGATCGTTACCCCGCTTTTAGCCGGGGCCGGTGCGATTGCGTCGTGACCGAATGCCGGCTCGCACGTCCGGCACAACTAGGCGAGCTAAAGCCTCTTAATGCCCCGACTTCCCCGCAACCGGCTCTTCCGCCGGCGCACTCTCAGCCGGCTTTCCCTCCGCCGCCTGCGCGGTCGTCGAGCCTTTTCCGAAGATCAGTGATTTCAGGTAGGTCATGCTGAAGATGCTGCCGCCATCGGCTTCCGGTGTGGAGGTCAGGAGGTCGTCGGCGGTGGGTTCACCATGGGCTTCGGGCGATGAAGCCTCGGGAGAGTGAGTTTCACTATCAACAGCGCCGCCGTCCTTGGTCTGCGCGGGCGCAGCATCGTGTCCGCCCTTGGTTTCGCCGTGCCCCGACGCCGCTTTCGCGCCCTTTCCATCCTGGCTTTCGCCGGCGGCATCCGCAGCGGGCGTTGCGCAATCGGTCATATCCGTCAGGCTTGCGGCCATTGCTTCGCTGTCTTCCAGCGGCAAATCGATGCGCAGCCCGTAAAACTGGCCGCTGCCATTGGCTGCGCCGTCATAATAAAAGGCCGAATAGCGCTGGGCATCCGCGCCCTCGGGAATTTTTGCCGGATCGGCAATGAAGACCACCTGTGCGGCAATGGCACGGCCCCGCATTTCCGAGCGCAGTTGCGGCCCATTCCTGTCGAGCACGGAAACCTGCACCAGATCGGGCTTCTGCTTGTCGTAAACTGCCTTGGCGACGCGCAGGGCGGTCTTTAACCGCTCCGTGCCGTCGCCGCCATCGGTGCGGATGAATTTGCGCACCCAGAGGGAGCCGTTCTTGCGGATGTTGACCGTCTGGACTGCGTCGCATGAAAGCCCGTTGGCGGAGGCGTAGGATGGTCCAAGCAGCCGCTCGCTGCCGATAAACACGGCAGCAGAACCGGTCGCACCCGCCAAGAGCAGGATCCCGCCTCCGATCATAACGAGTTTGCGCGAAAACCGCATTCGTCCGAATACAGCCTTCACCCGCAACATCCTGACATCAAGTACCCCGCCTTATCGCCCTCACCCCGAAACGTGGCTCGAAAGATGAGGAACACACGCGGGATAAAGCCCTGGACCACGCTGTCCCGAGCCTTGCGATAGTGCCGCTTTCTCATTGAAAAAAGTTTAACCCGCCCGGCGTTGCACCCGCAAAAACGCACCATTTTCGGACATTTGCGAATTCTGCTAAATTGCGAATGATTTGCAATAGCGTTGACAAACGTGATTTTATAACAGATGGTATTGCGAATTAATCGCAACAACATTCGGTGACAGACGTGAATTTCCAGAAAATCCGGCATGCCATTTTCGCTTTTTCGCTTTTTCTTCCCGCCGCCGCCATCGCTCAGGAAAAGGCGCAGGAGAAACCCACGGTGGTCACCACCTTCACCATCATCGCCGACATGGCGCGCAATGTGGCGGGCGATGCGGCCGAGGTGGAGAGCATCACCAAGCCGGGCGCGGAAATTCACAATTACCAGCCAACCCCGCGCGACATTCTGAAAGCCCGCAAGGCCGATCTGGTCCTGCGTAACGGTCTCAATCTGGAATTGTGGTTCGAAAAATTCCTGGCCAACCTCTCCGGCGTGCCGAGCGTGACGGTGAGCGAGGGTGTGACGCCGATGGCGATCAGTGGCGGCGCCTATCAGGGAAAACCCAATCCACACGCCTGGATGTCACCCGATAACGCCTTGATCTATGTGGAAAATATCCGCAAGGGACTGGCCGAGATCGACCCAGCTCATGCCGATGTCTATGCCGCCAATGCCAAGGCCTATTCGGACAAGATCAAGGCCACCGTGCAGCCGATCCGCGACACGCTTTCCGTTCTGCCGGAAAACAAGCGCTGGTTGGTAACGAGCGAAGGCGCCTTTTCTTACCTCGCCCGCGATTTCGGCCTGAAGGAACTGTTCCTGTGGCCGGTCAATGCCGACAGCCAAGGCACCCCACAGCAGGTGCGCGGCGTGATCGACGCCATGCGTGAGCATAATATCCAGGTGATCTTCAGCGAAAGCACGGTTTCCGCCGATCCGGCCCAGCAGGTGGCCAAGGAAACCGGCGCGGCCTATGGCGGCATACTCTACGTGGATTCGCTGAGCGAAGCCGACGGCCCGGTCCCGACCTATCTCGACCTCTTGCGGGTGACGAGCGAAACCATCGCCAAGGGACTGTCTTCATGAGAATGGGCAATAAAAAATCAGGCGGCGGCCTGACGGTTCAAAATGCGACAGTGACCTATCGAAACGGCCACACCGCATTAAGAAATGCCAGCTTTTCCATTCCACGCGGTACGATCACTGCACTTGTCGGCGTCAATGGCGCCGGCAAGTCCACGATTTTCAAGGCGATCATGGGTTTCGTGCCGCTGGCCGCCGGTTCCGTCTCTATTTTCGACCTGCCGGTGAAGGAAGCGCTCCGGAAAAACCTCGTCGCTTATGTGCCCCAGGCCGAGGAGGTGGACTGGAGCTTTCCGGTGCTGGTGGAGGATGTGGTGATGATGGGCCGTTATGGCCACATGAATTTCCTGCGTATCCCCTCGAAACGAGACCATCACATGGTCGAAGAGGCGCTGAAACGCGTCAACATGCTCGATTATCGCAAGCGCCAGATCGGCGAACTCTCCGGGGGGCAAAAGAAGCGGGTGTTTCTGGCCCGCGCGCTGGCGCAGGAGGGTCAGGTCATCCTGCTGGACGAGCCTTTCACCGGTGTCGACGTGACGACGGAAGAGCAGATCGTCGCACTTTTGAAGGCGCTGCGCGACGAGGGCCGCGTCATGCTGGTCTCCACCCACAATCTCGGCAGCGTGCCGGAATTCTGTGACCGCGCCGTCTTCGTCAAGGGTACGGTGCTGGCATCGGGCAAGACCGCGGATACCTTCAACGAGGAGAACCTGCAAAAGGCCTTTGGCGGCAGCCTGCGTCACTTCGTGCTTGGCGGGGCGGACCTGCATAACGACGCCGATCCGCGCCGGGTGAAGGTCATCACCGATGACGAGCGGCCTTTCGTGATTTACGGCAAGAATGGCCAGAACGGACATGATCCGCAGGCTCCGAAAGAAAAAGTCGATGATAAACAGCCTTCTTGAGCCTTTCACCTATGGTTACATGCTGAACGCCATCTGGGTCAGCGCACTGGTGGGGGGCGTCTGCGGCTTTCTCTCGGCCTATCTGATGCTGAAGGGCTGGTCGCTGATCGGCGATGCGCTTTCCCACGCCATCGTTCCGGGTGTGGCGGGCGCCTATATGCTGGGCCTGCCCTTTTCGCTCGGCGCGTTCCTTTCCGGCGGACTTGCGGCCGGCTCCATGCTGTTCCTGAACCAGAAGACGCGGCTGAAGGAAGACGCGATCATCGGGCTGATCTTCACCTCGTTTTTCGGGCTTGGCCTGTTCATGGTGTCGCTCTCGCCCACCTCGATCAATATCCAGACCATCGTGCTTGGCAATATTCTGGCCATCACCGCCGAAGACACGATTCAGCTGGCGCTGATCGGCGGCATCAGCCTGCTGGTTCTGGCGCTGAAATGGCGTGACCTTATGGTGGTGTTCTTCGACGAAAACCACGCCCGCACCGTGGGGCTGAAGCCTGAAGTGCTGAAGGTGATCTTTTTCACCCTGCTTGCCGCGTCCACTGTTGCCGCCCTTCAGACGGTCGGGGCCTTCCTTGTCGTCGCCATGGTGGTGACACCCGGCGCCACCGCCTATCTCCTGACCGACCGTTTCGAACGGCTGATCCTGATGAGCCTCATCATCGGCGCGGCCACCAGCTTCGTCGGCGCGTATCTCAGCTATTTTCTGGATGGCGCGACCGGCGGGGTCATCGTTGTGCTGCAGACCGCGATCTTCCTTGCCGCCTTCGTCTTCGCCCCCAAACACGGGCTGCTCGCATCCCGGGCCAAGGCCCGCAAGGCGCTGGGGGAAACGCCATGAGTGAATATCTCGAACTCGCCGTGCTGCCGTTTCAGCTGCCCTTCATGCAATATGCCTTCGTGATCACGCTGATGATTGCGGTACCGATGGCGATGCTCTCCTGTCTTCTGGTGCTGAAAGGCTGGTCGCTGATGGGCGATGCGGTTTCCCATGCCGTGCTGCCCGGCGTGGTGCTGGCCTATATCGTCAATATCCCGCTTTCCATCGGTGCGTTCATTGCCGGCATGATCTGCGCGCTCGGCACCGGTTTCATCAAGGAAAACAGCCGCATCAAGGAAGACACGGTGCTTGGCATCGTCTTTTCCGGCATGTTCGGGCTGGGGCTGGTGCTGTACGTGAAGGTGCAGAGCGATATGCATCTCGACCACATTCTCTTCGGTGACATGCTGGGCATTGCGCCGTCGGACATGCTGGAGACGGGCCTGATCGCGCTTTTCGCCACACTGTTTCTCGGCATCCTGCGTAAAGATTTGCTGGTCAACGCCTTCGATCCGCAGCATGCCAAAGCAATCGGCCTGCCGGTGCGTGTTCTGCATTACGGTCTGCTGATGGTTCTGTCGCTGACGGTGGTTGGCGCGCTGAAGGCGGTCGGCATCATCCTCTCGGTGGCCATGCTGGTTGCGCCGGGCGCGATCGCCTTCCTGCTGACGCGACGCTTCTCCACCATGCTGGTTGTGGCCATTGCGGTGGCGGTCACGTCATCGCTCTGCGGCATATGGCTGAGCTTCCTGATAGACAGCGCCCCTGCCCCCACCATCGTGCTTTTCATGAGCCTTGCTTTCGTTGCCACTTTCATCCGCACCACCTGGAAAGCCCACCGCATCGATGCGGTAGGTGAAAGAGGGATTTAGAGCGCACCCAGGAAAGGCGGCCCCCGGTTTCCGTCCGAAAATGCGGCAGGACAAAGAGTCCGGGGGTTGTCGCCATTCGAGGAAAGTGAAAACGCTCCAAAACAACGATTTTTGCGGGAGCATGGAACATTTTCGCCTTTTGCGCGTCATTTTCGAGAGTCCGCTGCGAGACGGCAGACTCTTGAAAATTAAGCGAAAGGGGAAGCTCCATGCTGAAATGGGCTCTTATTTTCTTTGTTATTTCTTTGATCGCGGGCGTATTCGGCTTTACCGGCATTTCGGCGGCGGCGGCGGGCGTGGCCCGAATATTGTTCTTCATCGCCGTGGTGATCTTCCTGGTCTTCCTCGTGCTTGCACTGATGGCCGGAAGCGCGGTCGTCTGAACGAAAAAAGGCGACCGGCTTTTACGCCGGTCGCCTTTAATCTCTGAAAACTGCACACTCTCCTGGGTCAAGCCCGAGGATGAAGTTGAGTTTGTGGAGATGTTAAAACCTCAACCGGCGAATACACGCCGGCCCCGTCTCCTCTCTCCCGCAATAATCCCTCAGCCCGTCCAACCACCATCGATCACATGGATCTGGCCGGTGGTGAAGCCTGCCTCATCAGAAGCGAGATACGTCACGAGCGCCGCAATTTCTTCCGGCGTGGCGATGCGGCCCATCGGCTGTCGGGCGATGAAATCCGCCAGCGCCTGCTCGTAATTGCCGGTGGCGCGCAAGCGGTCATGCAGGGACGGGCTGTCGACAGTGCCGGGGCAGATGGCGTTACAGCGAATGCCCTTGGTGACGAAATCGGCTGCAATGGCCTTGGTCAAACCCACAACGGCCGCCTTGGAGGCGGTATAGGCGAAACGGTTCGGCACGCCCTTCACGCTTGATGCAACCGAGGACATGTTGACGATCGCGCCCTTGCCCTTTTCCAGCATGCCGGGAAGGAAGGCGCGGCAGGTGCGGTACATGGCCTTGGCGTTGAGATCGAAAGAGAAATCCCAGTCTTTTTCTTCGCAATCGAGAATGGTGCCGGAATGAACGAAACCGGCGCAGTTGAACAGCACATCGGCATGGCCGATATCGGCGGCGAAATCCTTCACGCCATCGCCATCCAGTACGTTCAGAACCCGCGTTTCCGCACCTTTCAGGGTGGAAAGCGCCTGTTCGTTGATATCGGTGGCAATGACGCGCGCGCCGAGCGATATGAAGCGCTCCGCCGTCGCCCGGCCGATACCCTGGCCGGCGGCGGTGATTACCACTGTCCGGCCGTTAAAATCCTGCACCATGAATAGCCTCCCGCTATAGCGCGCCCGCCCATCGGGGTTCAGGTCGCTGAATTTCGATGATCTCAAATATGGATCGACAATTCATATGTAAACGCGGTATTCATATGGCGTCAAGCAAACTTGCGCGGATGTCGGCGATCGGGCAACCATATTTTCAGGCTGCCCATCCGGCGACCACGCAAAACACCATCGAGGCCAGATGACCGACGACGACAGCGAAAGATACCGCGCTCCCGCCCTCGACAAGGGTCTTGATATTCTCGAGCTTCTGGCCCGTACCGATGGCGGACTGACGCAGATCGAGATCGCCAAGTCGATCGGCAAAAGCCCGAATGAACTTTACCGCATGCTGGACCGGCTGGTGCGCCGCGGTTACGTGCAGCGGCTGGAGGGTGACCGGTTTTCGTTGACGCTGAAGATGTTCGGGCTGGCGCATTTCCACGCGCCGATCCGCCGCCTCGTCTCCTTTGCCGCCCCTGTCATGCGCGATTTTTCGGCCAGCGCCGCGCAGGCCTGCCATCTGGCCGTCTATGACCGCGGTGGCGTCGTCGTCATCGCCCAGCAGGAATCCTCAACCTATTGGGCCATGTCCCTGCGCGTGGGCGCACAGATGAGCCTGTTCCACACGGGTTCCGGCCATGTACTTCTGGCTTTCCAGACCGATGCGCAACGCGAGATCATGGTCACCGAACAGGTGCGTGGCGGCGGCGAGACCGTGCCTCAGGGGCTGGCAGAACGGCTGGCGCAGGTGCGCCGACAGGGCTTCGAATCCATGGACAGCCTTCAGACCGCCGGCGTGCGCAATATCTCCGCCCCGGTGCTGACGCTCGACGGCACCGCCCTTGCCGTCATTACCTGCCCCTATATCACCCCGCTTAATGGCAAGGCGCCGACGCGCGAGGCCTGCGAAGCGCTGATCCGCGATGCGGCACAGCGCATTTCCGCAGTGGCGACGGGAAACGCCAACGACTGAAACACACAAAAACGCGACCGGCAGGGATCCGATCGCGTTTTTGCATGACTGGAGATTTATGTGGTGTAAACGCAAGGGGAACCGGGATGGTTCCCCTTCCTTTTATCAGGCGGCCGCCAGCGTCAGTTCCTTGCGGACCATCTCGCGCAGCGTCACCAAATCCTTGGCGAACAGGCGGATGCCTTCCGAAAGCTTCTCGGTGGCCATCGCATCTTCGTTGAGCGCCCAGCGGAATGCCTTTTCGTCAAGCGACTGCAGCGGCTCGGCCTTGATATTGTCAGGCGAAAGCTTGCGCTCCAGCTTGCCGCTGTCCTTGTCCAGCTCTTCCAGCAGCGCCGGGCTGATCGTCAGGCGGTCGCAACCGGCCAGCGCTTCGATTTCACCGACATTGCGGAAGGAGGCCCCCATGACGACGGTGCTGATGCCATTGGCCTTGTAATAATTGTAGATGCTGCGCACCGACACGACGCCCGGATCGGTCTCGGCGGTGTAGGTCTCACCGGTGGACTTCTTGTACCAGTCGAGAATACGGCCGACGAAGGGCGAGATGAGGAAGACCTTGGCTTCGGCGCAGGCAATCGCCTGGGCCTGCGAGAAGAGCAGCGTCAGGTTGCAGTCGATACCTTCGGACTGGAGAACCTCGGCGGCCTTGATGCCTTCCCAGGTGGAAGCGAGCTTGATGAGGATGCGTTCACGCTCGATGCCGCGCTCCTTATAGGCGGCAATGATGTGTCGCGCCTTAGTGATGGAGGCTTCGGTGTCGAAGGAAAGGTCGGCATCGACTTCGGTCGACACACGGCCCGGAACGAGGCCGGCGAGAGCCGCACCCACGGAAATGGCGAGACGATCGGCAACGGCAGCGACGACGGCGTCGGACTGGCCGCCCTGCTTCTTGCCCCAGGCGACGGCTTCCTTCACCGCATCGGCAAAGGCCGGGGTGCCGAGAGCTTTCAGAACGATGGTGGGGTTGGTGGTGCAATCCACCGGCTTCAGGCGCGCAACCGCCTCGATATCGCCGGTATCGGCAACGACCGTGGTGATGGCGCGAAGTTGTTCGAGTTTAGACGTCATACCGAATGATCCTTCATGATCTCTTCAAAACTTGCCAAGCCGTCTTTTCGTTCCCGCACCATGGGTGCGCCCAAGGCCGAAATCGCGGTTCTGTCCGGCTCCGACTATCGCAAGCGACAGGGCCAAAAGTCAAGACATTTGCGCATCGCAATTGACATAAGTTTCACGCCTGCGATACTCGGTCGCTAATAAAGAATGGCGGAAACCGTGGCGAAACTGAGAAGAGAAACCCATACGGCCTATTCGGAAGCGGCGTCTCTGCGGCTACGCGCCGCATGGCTTTATTATAATCAGGGCATGACGCAGAAAGACGTCGCGGAAAAACTCGGCATCAGCCGCTCCACCGTCATCCGCCTTCTGGACGAGGCGATGAAGCGCTCCGAAGTGCAGATCTGGATCAACGAAGGCATCGAGGATTTCGTCGAGCTGGCCGGCCAGCTGGAGGCGGCTTATGGGCTGGACGAGGCGGTGATCATCCCTTCCCCCGGCCCATCCCCGGATAAAGCGAACGCCGAAGGCACAGCAAAGGCCGTCGGGCTGGCGCTCGGGCAATTTCTCTCCGAAGCGGTGCCGAACGAGGCCACCATCGGCGTCGGCTGGGGCCGCACCATGACCGCTTCGCTTTCCAGCTTCCGCCCGCCGCGCCGGGAAAATTGCAAGGTCGTGTCGCTGCTCGGCGGCATCGTCGCCGTGCACCAGACCAACCCGCTCGATTACACCTGGCGGCTGGCGAGCGCGCTCGGGGCGGAATGTTACATGTTCCTTGCGCCGCTTCTGGTGGATTCCGTCGAGACAAAACGGGCGCTGATCGAAAAATGCGGGCTTGCGACGCTTTACGATCTCGCCGAAACGCTCGATCTCGCCATCGTCTCCTGCGGCGATATCGGCCCGCATTCGACCTCGTTGTCGGAAGGTTTCATTTCCAAGGCGACGCTGCAGGAACTCATCGATGCCGGCTGCGTCTGCGACACCATGTTCAACTTCATCGATGCCGAAGGCCGCTCGGTCGATCACCCGATCAACCAGCGCGCCATGGCGATCGATCTCGATACGCTACGTAAGGCAAAACACATCGTGCTGGCCTCCGGCGGCGCCCACCGCGCCATCGCCATCCGGGCCACGATCAAGCGGATCGGCTGCAATACGCTGATAACAGACGAGGCGGCGGCGCGGGCGTTGATGGAACTGGTTTAAGTCTCGTCAGGCCATTCGCGGGCAATGTTCGCCCCCCGTCATCCTCGCCCTTGAGGCGAGGATCCACAAGCGGCTTGGTCGTGGATCCTCGGGTCAAGCCCGAGGATGACGTCGCATATGAAGAACCCGTGCAATATGCGCCTAGATCAAAGAGATCTAAGTCAGATCGGAAAAGATAATCAATCCAATCACACCTTCCCCGTTTCCCAGCCGAGCATCGCGCGCTTCCGGGTCAGGCCCCAGTGATACCCCGTCAGAGCCCCGCTTTTACCCACGGCGCGATGGCATGGAACGACGAAGGACACCGGGTTGGCGCCGACCGCCGCACCGACCGCACGCGACGCGGTGGGCTGGCCGATATCGCAGGCGATGTGCGAATAGGTGACGGCGCGGCCCATCGGGATTTTCAGGAGGCTTTCCCAGACACGCACCTGAAAATCCGTGCCGAGCAGCACGACGCGCAACGGCCTGTCCGCCGACCACATGGACGGATCGAAGATGCGGGCGGCATAGGGCGCGGTCGCTTCGCGATCCTCGACATAGTCCGCATTCGGCCAGCGGCCGGCCATGTCCTCGAAACAGGCCCTTTCCTCACCCGGATCGGCAAAGGCGCAGCCGGCAAGGCCACGATCGGTCACCATGACCAGCGCAAGCCCGAAGGGCGAGGTGTGGAAACCGTAACGGATCGTCAGCCCGCCGCCCTTGGCCTTCCATTCGCCGGGCGACATGGCCTCATGGGTGACGAACAGATCGTGCAGACGTCCAGGCCCCGACATGCCGACCTCGATCGAGGTTTCCAGCAGCGGCAAATCCTCTTCGCGCAACAGCCGCTTGGCATGATCGAGCGTTACGGCCTGCAGGAATGCCTTGGGCGAAAGGCCGGCCCAGCGGGTGAAGGTCTTCTGCAATTGCGTCGGCGACTGGCCGAGCTCTGCGGCTATGGCTTCGAGGGAGGGCTGCTCGCGATAATCCAGCGTCAAAAGCTCGATAACCCCGCGCACCGTGTCGTAATCCGTTCCGATGGGGGTGATGTCTTCGTTCAGCGTAATATTGGCGTTCATCGCAAATCTCCTAACGGGTAAGAGAAAACCATTAAAGCGACTTCGTCTCCACCCGTTTCTTGCGCGGTGCTCCGTTTCTACCGTCATACCGGCCTCGAGCCGGTATCCAGCCAGCCCAAGTCCTTGGGCTGTAAGGAGTCCTTCCCGCCGCGCAGACGCGCGTCGGCTGGATTCCGGGCCGGAATGACAGGTGGTGAGCGGGATTATCCGTTCACATCCGCCGCCTGACAGTCGCTAGCGCACCGCCAAACGCCTTGGCGAAACTTTCCCGGTCATCCGGATTGAGAAACGACCCGATATCGGTCGCCCGGCCTTCACCCGTCACATGCATGGAGACGATGCCGATCTCGTCATGCCGTCTCACTCTGAAGCGCGCCCAGAAGGGATTGAAGCGATGTTCCACCATCCGCCCGGCGGGAGAAAATTTACGGATCGACAGGCTGGTGCGCGAGACGCTGACCTCTTCCCGCGCCTTCGCCGCCCGGTAATTGGCGCGGAAGGCGGCATAAAGCAGCAGGAAATCCAGCCCGAAGAACAGGCCGACCGGCCATGCCCCGGTGGCGAGGAAAAATCCGCCATAGACAAGGCAGGCCAACCCGGAGAAAAGCAGGAGCAGCCGGAAACCCCTTCTGCCAAGCGAACGGTGCGGAACGAGTTCCGCCGCGAAAATCGGCTGGTCGTTGAGCGTATCCACGTTGCTTTCCTCAAGGCGGGCTGGCTATAGATAGTCCATGACAGTCGCCAAAAAACGATCCAGCACCCAAACATTGAAAAAGTCAAATCCGGCATCCGCGCGCAAGCCGGCGCGGGTGAAAACGGCCTATTCGAAGGACGAGCTCACCGAGATCTTTCGGCGTTTTTCCATTCAGCGGCCGGAGCCGAAAGGCGAGCTGGAACATACCAATCCCTTCACCCTGCTGGTAGCCGTAGCGCTTTCCGCGCAGGCGACCGATGTGGGCGTGAACCGGGCCACACGCGCACTGTTCAAGGTGGCCGATACGCCGGAAAAAATGCTGGCGCTCGGCGAGGAAGAACTGATCGGCCATATCAAGACCATCGGCCTTTACCGCAACAAGGCGAAAAACGTCATCGCCCTGTCGCAGATGCTAATCGACAATTTCGGCGGCGAGGTGCCGAAAACCCGCGAGGAGCTGGTGACGCTGCCGGGTGTGGGCCGCAAGACGGCCAATGTGGTGATGTCCATGGCCTTCGGCGTGCCCACGCTTGCGGTGGATACACATGTGTTCCGCATCGCCAACCGGCTCTGTCTTGCGCCGGGCAAAACCCCTGACGAGGTTGAAGACCGGCTGATCCGCATCATTCCCGAACAATATCTGTTCCATGCCCATCACTGGCTGATCCTGCATGGGCGTTATTGCTGCAAGGCGCGCAAGCCGGAATGCGAACGCTGCGTGATTGCCGATATCTGCAAGTCGCCGGAAAAGACCTTCGATATTCCGGCGCCGCTGGTGGAATTACCCGCGCAGCTGTTCGGTGTGGCCGGCGGCGAATGAGGGATCGCGCCGGCTGACGGCCTTGTGCAAATGCACCATCATCGAGGCGGCAAACAGCGGCGTCAACAGGTTGAGGAACGGCACCGCCAGGAAGGCCGCAATTACCAGCCCTGCCATGAAGACGGTGGTGCGGTGTTTTGAACGGAACAACCTCGCTTCGGCGGGCGAGCGGAAACGCATCGCCGCGAACTCAAAGAATTCCCGGCCGAGCAGATAGCCGTTCACCAGAAAAAACGCGATAAGATTGATACCCGGCACCAGAAGCAGCAACAGCGCGACAAGGTTGCCGGCAATGATGACGCCGAAGAACTTGATGGACGACAGAACAGCCTCACCCACCGGCATCGCCTTGCCCGGTGGGTCGTTCGGATAGTTCTTTTTCTCAACCACGTCGGCGACATCGTCGAGAAACAGGCCGGCAATGACGGCGGTGACCGGCGAAATGAGCAGCGCCAGCGCCAGGGCAAGTCCGATGCCGGCGAAAATGGCGAAAACGAAGGTCAGCCAGCCCGCCCAGTCCGGCACGCCGGGGATCAGCGTATCCACCCACGGCAGGGCGAAATAGATGAAGATCGACCGAATGGCGAACCACAGCGCCGCCAGCACGAGAAGCGTCAGCCCCAGAACCTTCCAGAAAACCGACCGGGTTTCGGCGGCAAAGAGATTTTGAAACGCCAGCCTTGCCGCATCGAATATCATTCGGAACTCCCTTGCCGCTTCCTGCGTTGAAACTTTCTGACCCAGCGAGAGATAGGAGCTTGCCGTCGGCTGTACAAGAACCACAGCAAGCCGCCAACTGCCTGGAATTAAACCGCAGATGGAATTTCCCTTGAATAAAAGATATCTCTAAAATATAATAAAATACCTATTATAATTCGCATTCCGGTCCGGTGGAGGACATGGCCGGAAAAGCTTCCCCCACCGTCAAAACGCGGTTCGCACGCTGTTTGGCGCGCGCGCATGCATCATCGTTCAATAATCATAAGAATGAGGCGTTGGTGGAAAAGCTGCTGTTGAACCTCACGCGTGCCATGAAGGCTGGCACACCCTCCGAGCGCAAGATCGCCAAATATCTGATCGAGCATCTGGACGAGTTGCCATTCGAAACGGCGCAGACGCTGGCTGCGAAGCTCGGCCTCAGCCCGATGACGGTCGGCCGCTTCCTGCGCTCGCTTGGATACCGGCAATTCAGCGATATCCGCGCCGATCTGCGCCATGCGGAAGAAATGGGGGGTGAGGAGCAAACAGTATCCATTGCAGGTGGAGAACAGTCCAATCCGTTTTCCCAGCTTCTGTCACAACAGATTCAGGCCATCCAGACCGCTTTCGACATGACCTCCCAGCCGATCTGGCGTCTGGCAATGAACGAGATCGCCTCCACCCCCGATATTTTTCTGGCCACATCCCCTGAAAGCATGGGCACTGGCCGCCACTTCCACGGACGGTTGCTGGAATACCGCAGGCAGGTCCATTATCTCGGCAGCGATAGCGCCGCTTATGTCGCGCTATGGGATTTTGACCCGGCAAAAGCCCTTCTCATCCTCATGGATTGCGGCGGCAGCCTGTCGCCGCTGCAGAGCCTGTCTTCGACGGCGCGCAAGAGCGGCTACAGAACCCTGCTCATCACCACCCGGTTTTATGAATGGGGACCTGAAAGCGCCGATATCTGTCTTGCCATGCCGCACGCCCAGAATGGCGGCCAGGGCTTGCTGCAACTGGTCGCGCTGATGGAATTCACCCTTTGCAGCCTGATTGCCGGCGCGGACGAGACCCGCAGGACGCGCATGAAAAACCTCACCGGCCTGAAGCGCTCGCTGGGCATCTGAGCGGCGTCCTGCAGGCATAAGGATCGAGCGGGTGCCGCGTATTTTCTCTCCCCGCCGGGGAGAAATCCGCGGCAGCGGGATGAGGGGGTGAGGGTGAGATATGCGGAGAGCTTGCCCCCTCATCCGACCCTTCGGGCCACCTTCTCCCCGCCGGGGAGAAGAAATATGCGGCGACGCCATCGCCAAACATTTTGCAGAAAATCAGAGGCTTTCCAGCTCCTGGCGATGGCGGTGCATGGCGAGAAACCGGCGATAATCACGCTCATAGCGGGGCGCAAGCGCCGTATTCCCGGAAATTTCCGCATTGCCCGGATACATGGCGGCACCAGCCGCCGCAAGCCCCGCATGGACGCCCCCGGCAGCCGCCGCCGTCATCGCCGTGCCGAGAAGAACGGCATCGGCGGTCGCGGGAACCACGATGCGCTTGCCCGTCACATCGGCATAAAGCTCCATCAGGAGCTGGTTTTTCACGTGCCCGCCGGTGACATGCAGGCTTTCGACCGCATAACCGAAACGCTCCATGGCATCGAGCACATGGCGCGCGCCGAGCGCGATCGCCACGGCGGTACGCCAGTAAAGACGGCAGAGACTGTCGAAAGATGTGTCCAGCGTCAGCCCGCTGATGACGCCGACCGCATGCGGATCGGCAAGCGGCGAGCGGTTGCCATGGAAATCCGGCAACACATGCAACCGATCGGCGAAGGCCTCGCCCTCAAGCGCGCGCAACTCCGTTACCCGCGCAACGATGCGGGCATGCAGGGCCATATCCGGCTCACCGCCGGCCGCATGCATGCGCACGATATGATCGAGCAGCGCACCGGTGGCCGATTGCCCACCCTCCACCAGCCAGTGGCCGGGCAGGATCGCCTGCCAATAGGGACCCCAGAGACTGTGACCAGGCATCTGCCGTTCAGACATGGCGACAAGGCAGCTCGAGGTGCCGGCAATCAGCGCCACATGCCGGCCCACATCCGCCGAAAGGCAGCCGCCAAGAGCACCGAGAGCACCGGCATAGGCGTCGATCATGCCCGCCGCCACCTGGCAGCCGGTGTCCAGACCAAGATCTGCGGCGGCCTGCGGCGACAGCGAACCGATGCTCTCCCCCGGCATCACCGTGGTATCGGGAAGCCCGGCCCGTTCTTTCAGGTCACCGAGCCCGGCCATTTCGAGATAATCCGCCTGCCAGCCCGGATTTTCCTGCGCCAGGAAATTCCACTTCGCCGTCTGCGTGCAATTTGAACGCTTCGCGGAACCGGTCGCCTTCCATGTGAGGAAATCCGCCAGATCGAAGGCGAAGGACATGCGCGACCAGCTTGCCGGCATATGCGTCTTCAGCCACATCAGCTTCGGCATTTGCATTTCCGGCGACATGCTTCTGCCGGCAAAATCCAGCACCCGGTGGCCGGATGCCGTCAGCCGGTCCGCCTCGTCGATTGCCCGGTGGTCGAGCCAGACGATCGTATCGAACCGGTCTTTGCCGGTCACCGAAACCGAAACCGGTTCTCCGCTTTCATCGCGGATAACGAGCGAGCAGGTGGCGTCGAAACCGATTGCCGCTATGCTTTGCGGTGAAACACCCGCATCGGCAAGCGCTGCCCTGACCGCAATGCAGACCGCGTTCCATATGTCGGTGGAATCATGTTCGGCGTGGTTTTCCTGCGGCCTCTGCATCAGGATGGGATGGGTGGAGCGGGCCAGAAGCCTGCCGGCCGGATCGAAAATCCCGGCGCGCGCGCTCGCCGTACCGACATCGACAGCCACAAGATTCTGACGCATCAAGACTTCAATTCCATCCCTTGCGCAACGACGTCCCGGCGGCGGCAGGCAAGGTTTGCTTCAGCCTGCGTCACGTGCCACCCGGCTGTCAAAACCGCCCTTCCCCACATAACCGTCGACAAGTTGGACCAAATCCGGCATGGCGTCAAACGTGGCATCGGCCCCGAGATCCGCGATCTTTTCCCGGAATGCGGGAAACCGCGCATGCGAGCCGCCGGTAAAGGCAAAAACCGCCATGCCGGCCGCCTTCGCCGCCGCAATGCCCGCCGGGCTGTCCTCGATCACGATGCAGTGACGCGGATCAGCACCCATTTCACGCGCGGCATGCAGGAAAAGATCGGGCGCCGGCTTGCCATTCTTCACCATGGTGGCGCTGAAGACATGCGGCTCGAATTTGTCGATCAGGCCGGTCAGCCCCAGCGAATAACGGATGCGCTCCGGCTGGCTGGAAGAGGCAACGCAACGTTTCAGGGCCACAAGCCTGTCCAGCGTTTCGGCAATGCCGTCAATGGGCCTGAGTTCGGTGCGGAAACGCTCGAACAATGTTGCCCGCATATGATCAAGAAAATCGATATCGGTCTCGACACCGTAATCCTCAAACAGCGTCGCCGTCATGCTGGCGACGCTGCGGCCGAGGAAGCGCTCATAGGCTTCCTCCTCTCCCATCGTCACACCGAGATGGGAGAGCATGTCGAGAAGCACTGAAATCGAGACCGGCTCGCTGTCGACGAGAACGCCGTCGCAGTCGAAAATCAAAAGGGGTCCGGTCCGGTCTTTCATCTCACGTCACTTTTCAGCCAGCTTGTCATCCAGATAAAGCTGCAAGGTCTTCGCCGTGCCTTCTTGCCACAGCGTTTTCAATGCATGGGCAAAGCGTTTACGGAAAAGCGCCGATTCGGCAACCTCCCCGAAAATATCGCTAAGCGCGAGGAAGGCCATTGGATCGTCCTTGGCCTTGATGGCCGCCGCCTGGAGCCGCTCCGCGCTGGCATCGTTGAAAGCGATTTCCTTGCCGCTGTCGGAGGTGCCCTGGAAATAACGGCACCACAGCGCAGAAACCAGCGACAGGCCGACAATATCTTCGCCGCGCGCCAGACGGTCGGCGGTGGAGGGCAGAATGAACTTTGGCTGGCGGTTGGAGCCATCCTGCGCCAGACGCGGAATGGTGTCGCCGATTTTCGGATTGAGGAAACGCCGTTCGATCAGCCCGAAATAGTCGGCAAGATTCGTGTCGGGAACCGGCGGAATGACCGGGATGATCTCTTCCTTTTCGAGCTTTGCCAGAAACGCCCGGATCAGCGGATGTTCCATCGCCTCATGCACGAAATGAATATCGAGCAGAGCCGCCGGATAGGCGATTGCCGCATGGCCGCCATTGAGGATGCGGATTTTCATGTGCTCATAGGGCGCAACATCCTTGACGAACTGCACGCCGGCCTTTTCCAGCGCCGGGCGGCCGGCGGGGAAATTATCCTCCATCACCCATTGCTTGAACTCTTCGCAGAAGACCGGCCAGTTGTCCTCGATGCCGAAATCGTCGCGGGCGATATTGCGTTCGCGCTCGCCTGTCGCCGGCGTGATGCGGTCGACCATGGAATTGGGGAAAGCGACGTTTTCGCCGATCCAGTTGGCGAAAGCCGGATCCGAGAGAGCCGCCAGCCCGACCACGGCATTTTTCGTGACCTTGCCATTATGCGGAATGTTGTCGCAGGACATGACGGTGAAGGGTTGCAGCCCTTTGTCCCGCCGTGCCTTCAGCCCGGCGACGATGAGGCCGAACACGGTTTTCGGCGAAGCCGGGTTTCTGCCATCCTCGGCAATGGCCGGATGCTGCGGGTTGAAGGAACCGGAAGCATCGATGAAATAACCGCCCTCGGTAATCGTCATGGAAACGATGCGGATTTTCGGATCGGCGAGCGTATCGATGATCGCCTTTGTGTCGCCCACCTTCAGAATGTCGATCATCGGCCCGGTGACGCGCGCGCCGGTGCGGTTATTGTCCTGCTCTACCACCGTCGTCAGGAAATCCTGCGCAGCGAGTTTCTCGCGCATCACCGCATCGGAGGGCAGAACGCCCGCGCCGATGATGGCGAAGTCATGGTCCGTTCCGGTATTGAAGAGGTCATCCAGATAGACCGCCTGATGGGCGCGGTGGAAATTGCCGACGCCGAAATGCACGATGCCGGCGGAAAGATCGGCCCGGGAATAGGCCGGAACCGCCGCGGTTTTTCTGGCGTCGTCAAGCGTTGCGAGGGAGAGTTTGCATGTCATATCACGATCCTCGAAGGGGAAACGTTGTTCGTGCCAAGGCCGGGCGACAGGCGCCCGATACTCAGCTCATCCAGTTGCCGCCATCGACATTATAGGTCTGGGCGACGATGTATTGTGCCTCATCGGAGGCAAGGAAGATCGCCATGCCGGTCAGGTCTTCAGCACGGCCCATGCGGCCGAAGGGTACGGCCTCCCCGACCAGCCGCTTCTTTTCACCGGCGGGGCGGTTTTCATATTTCGCAAACAGCGCATCCACGCCGTCCCAGTGCTCGCCATCGACCACGCCCGGCGCAATCGCATTGACGTTGATGCCGTGCCTGATGAGATCGAGCCCGGCCGATTGGGTGAGGCTGATGACGGCGGCCTTGGTGGCGCAATAAACCGCCACCAAGGCCTCGCCGCGCCGGCCCGCCTGGCTTGCCATGTTGATGATCTTGCCGCCTTTTCCCCGAGCAATCATTGTTTTTGCGGCGGCCTGCATCATGAACAGCGTGCCGGACACGTTGATCGAAAACAGTCTTTCGTAGCTCTCGCGTTTGATCTCGACAATCGGTGCCAGATCGAACAGCGCGGCATTGTTGATGAGGATATCGAGCCCGCCCGTCTGGCCTTCCACGGTGCGAATGGCGGTGTCGATGGAATGCTGTTTGGTGACGTCAAGTTCGACGGCATAGGCATTCTCGCCGATCTCGCGGGCGGTCTTGCTGGCGCGCTCGAAATCGATATCGGCGATGGCGACGGTTGCGCCTTCACGTATGTAAGCCTCCGCAAAGGCACGGCCGATGCCGCGCGCCGAACCTGTTATCAGCGCGGATTTGCCTTCCAGTCTCTCCGTCATATCGCCTTACCCTTTTCATCAAACCTGTGGATCTTGGTCTCGTCCGGGGTGATGAAGACGGTATCGCCGTGTTTGCATTCGAACTCGCCATCGGTCCTTGCGGTAATCGGCCCGATGCCATCGACCTCGAGATGCAGGAAGGTATCCGATCCGAGATGTTCGGCGACGGTGACCTTGCCCTGCCACAGTCCGCTTTCCTTCGACAGCACCAGATGCTCGGGCCGCACGCCGGCGGTGGTCGCACCCTTTTGGCGGGCGTAATCGCCGGTAATGAGGTTCATGCGCGGCGAGCCGATAAAGCCGGCGACGAAGAGGTTGGCGGGGGAGCGGTAAAGCTCCATCGGCGAGCCGACCTGCTCGATATTGCCGCGGTTGAGCACCACGATCTTGTCGGCCATGGTCATGGCTTCCACCTGGTCGTGGGTGACGTAGATCATCGTCGTCTTCAGCGTGTTGTGCAGCTCGGAGATTTCCAGCCGCATGGTGCCGCGCAGCGCCGCATCGAGGTTGGAAAGCGGCTCGTCGAACAGGAAGGCTTTCGGTTCGCGCACGATGGCGCGGCCGATGGCGACACGCTGGCGCTGGCCGCCTGATAGTTGCGAGGGTCGGCGTTCGAGATAATCGGTAAGGTTCAGCACCCGGGCGGCGTCTTCCACCTTCTTGTCGATCACCGCCCTGTCGAGCTTGGCCATCTTCAGCGGGAAGGCGATGTTGTTCCTGACACTCATATGCGGATAAAGCGCATAGGACTGGAACACCATGGCAAGGCCGCGCTCGGCCGGGGCCTTTTCGGTGGCGTCATTGCCGTCGATGACGATCTTGCCGCCGGAGACGTCTTCCAGCCCGGCGATGAGGCGCAGAAGCGTCGACTTGCCGCAGCCGGACGGGCCGACGAAGACGACGAACTCGCCGTCGTTGATATCGAGATCGATCGACGGGATGACTTTCGCCTCACCGAAGAGCTTGGACACGTTCTGAAGGGAAATGCTGCCCATGTTTGTCGTTCCTTATTTCACGGCGCCAAAGGTCAGGCCACGCACGAGTTGTTTCTGCGAGAACCAGCCGATGACGAGAATGGGGGCGATCGCCATCATCGAGGCGGCCGAGAGTTTTGCCCAGAACAGCCCCTGTGGGCTTGAGAAGGAGGCGATGAAGGCCGTCAGCGGGGCGGCATTGGTGGTCGTCAGCCGGATGGTCCAGAAGGCTTCGTTCCAGGCGAGGATGACGTTGAGGAGCAGCGTCGAGGCAATGCCCGGCACCGCCATCGGCGTCAGCACATGCACGATCTCGTTCCACAAGGATGCACCATCCATGCGGGCCGCTTCCAGAATCTCGCCGGGGATTTCCCGGAAGTAAGTGTAGAGCATCCAGATGACGATCGGCAGGTTGATGAAGGTGAGCATGATGGTGAGCCCAATGCGGGTATCGAGCAGGCCGGCATTGCGGAAGATCAGATAGATTGGCACCAGCACGGCGACGGCCGGCATCATCTTGGTGGAGAGCATCCACATCAAAATGTCCTTGGTGCGCTTGGTCGGCGAGAACGCCATGGCCCAGGCGGCGGGGATGGCGATGATCAGCGCAATGATCGTCGAGCCGAGCGACAGCACGACCGAGTTCATGAACGGCTTGAAGTAATCGCGCTGGGTCTGCACCGTCACGTAATTCTCAAGCGTGCCCGAGGGAATGAGGCTGAAGCCGGCGATTGCCTCCGGCTCGGTCTTGATCGAGGTGAGGAAGGCATAGAGGATCGGGAAGAATAGCAGGAGCGCCACGGCCCAGGCCGCGATGGAAAAGCCGATCTTCGCACGTGTGGTTGTCTTGCGGGCCATGATGTTTCCCCCTTTACCGGTCGAGGTTCTTGCCGACGGCGCGCATCAGGAAGATGGCGACGATATTGGCGAGGATGACGGCGATGATGCCGCCGGCCGAAGCGCCGCCGACGTCGTAACCGAGAAGCGCGGTGCGATAGATGAGGAAGGCGAGGTTGGTGGAGGCATAACCCGGTCCGCCATTGGTGGTGACGAGGATTTCCGCGTAAACGCCGAGCAGGAAGATCGTCTGGATCAGAATGACGACGGTGATGGCGCGCGACAGATGCGGCAGGGTCAGATAGACGAAGCGGTTGACGAAGTTGGCGCCATCCATCTCGGCGGCTTCCTTCTGTTCGCCATCGAGCGACTGCAGGGCGGTCAAGAGGATCAGCGTCGCAAAGGGCAGCCATTGCCAGGCGACGATGATGATGATGGAGAGCAGCGGAAACTGCGCGAACCAGTCGACCGGCTGGAAACCGAAGAAGCGGGAGAGATCGGCAAGCACGCCGTAACCGGGATGCATGATCATGTTCTTCCACACCAATGCGGCCACCGGCGGCATGACGAAGAAGGGCGAGATGATCATAATGCGCACGATGCCCTGGCCGAAAATGTCATTGTCGAGCAGAAGCGCAATGGCGATGCCGCCGATGACGGTGATCGCAAGCACGCCGCCGACGATCAACAGCGTGTTCCAGATCGACTGGAAGAAGGCCGGGTCGGTGTAGAAATACTGGTAATTGAACAGGCCCGCGAAGCTGACATTGGCCGGGTTGAGGAGATTGTAGTTCTGGAACGAGAACCAGAGCGTCATCGCCAGAGGCACGATCATCCACACCAGCAATAACAGCACCGATGGCGCAAGCATAACCCGCGCAAGACCGCTCGTGTTTCGGGTTGCCATTACACTAACCTCCCCTTGGGCCTGCGCGCCATGACATGCGCCCGGCATATCCGGAAGAACCGGCTCATTCTTGTTTTGATTTGAAAGGCATTAAAGCCGCATCGCGGCTTCCGGCCCGGAGAGTTCGCTGCCCGGCATTGGCGCCGGACAGCGATCTTCGGGAGGATTACTTGATGTAACCGGCGCGGGTCATTTCACGCGTTGCTGTCGACTGGGCGCCCGCAAGCGCATCGTCAACGCTGGACTGACCGGCAACGACCGCCGAGAACAACTGACCGACCGTGGTGCCGAGCGCCTGGAACTCAGGGATCGCCACGAACTGGCCACCCGTATAAGGCACGGGCTTTACGGTCGGCTTGGTGATATCGGCGGCATCCATCGCGGCAAGCGTCGGCTTGGCGAAGGCGGCGGCCTTTTCATAATCGGCGTTCTTGTAAAGCGAGGTGCGGGTGCCCGGAGGCACGTTTGCCCAGCCTTCCTTGGAAGCGACGAGCGTGGTGTAATCCTTGCTGGTTGCCCAGGAGATGAACTTTTCAGCCGCATCGGCCTTCTTCGAGCTCTTCGGGATCGCAAGGTTCCACGACCACAGCCAGTTGCCATGGTTCTTCAGCTCGCCATGCGTCGGGAAGAGTGCATAACCAACCTTGTCGGCAACGGTCGAATCCTTCGGGTTTGATACGAAGGAGGCAGCCACCGTGGCGTCGATCCACATGCCGCATTTACCCTGCTGGAACAGCGTCAGGTTTTCGTTGAAGCCGTTGGAGGACGCGCCCGACGGACCGGCATCCTTCATCAGATCCACGTAAAACTGCAGCGAGCTCTTCCATTCCGGCTGATCGAACTGCGGCTTCCAGTTCTCATCGAACCAGCGGCCACCGAAGGAGTTGGTGAGCGCGCTGATGAAGGCCATGTTTTCGCCCCAGCCGGCCTTGCCCCGCAGGCAGATGCCGTTGATATCGGCCTTGCGGTCGGTGATCTTGCGGGCGGCGTCGCCGATGAATTCCCAGGTCGGGTTTTCAGGCATCTTCAGGCCGGCTTTTTCAAACAGGTCCTTGCGATACATGATCATGGCGGATTCGCCGTAGAAGGGTGCTGCATAAAGCTTGCCTTCGGCGGAGAGACCACCACGGATCGCCGGCAGGATGTCATCCACGTCGTATTTGTCGCCGAGCTTTTCGAGCGGCAGCAGCCAGCCCTGCTTGGCCCAGATCGGCACTTCATAGTTGCCGATGGTCATGATGTCGTATTGGCCGCCATTGGTGGCAATATCGGTCGTCACACGCTCGCGCAGGACGTTTTCTTCAAGCGTGACCCATTCAACCTTGATGTCGGGGTTCTTTGCCGTGAAGTCGGAGGTCAGCCCCTGCATGCGGATCATGTCGCCGTTGTTCACGGTGGCGATGGTCAGCGTCTCAGCGGAAGCAAGTGTCGAAAAGGCGAGGGCCGAGCATGCGCCCAGCAAAATGGTCTTCAGTGTCATATCTTCCTCCCAGAAGAAAAATGATGAGCATTCGCTTTGCTCTGGGGCATTTACTCACCCACAACCGAAAAAAGTCAAGCGACTTCCTGTGCTGCGACGCACATGGAAAAATCAAGCTATTGATTTTATGAAATTAATTTTTGCTCAATGCGTGAGCAAATATTCACTTGTCACTTCATCAGTGATGAGGCCGTTCAGAAGTCCACCCCTCAGCGCCGCCAGAATCGAGGCATTCTTGCGCGCGCCCTGCGCCATGCCGATGACGGTGCAGGTCTCTCTTGAAGGGATGGGAACGGAGGCGACACGCTCGTTGACGGAATGCTCGAGAATGCGGCCATTGGCATCATACATCCAGCCGCAGATCTCACCGACGGCACCACTTGCCATCAGCGCCTTCATCTCGTCGACACCGAGAAAACCATCGACGCAGAGCGGCGCGTTTTCGCCGAGTTCGCCAACACCGACGAAGGTGACATTCGCCGCAGCACCCAGCGCCAGCGTGGAGCGCACCATGGACTGGTCGTGCAGCAGTTCCCGCTCTTCCGCAGAGGAGCAGAGGACCGGCAGCGGCATCGGAAAATGCCGCGCCTTGATGGCATCGGCCATGCTGAAGATGACGTTATAATAAGCGGCGGAGCCATCCGGCCCGATATTGCCCGTCAGAGAGACGATGCGATGCTGCGGGCATTCCATTGGCGGCAGCTGGTCGACGGCGGCCTTCAAGGTACGGCCGGTACCGATGGCGAGCACGATGGGATCGGCATTCTTCAGCCAGCGTTCGATCTCCGCCGCCCCGGCCTCGGCAATGCCGACAGTGGAGGAGACGCCGGCCGGATCGCTCGGCACCACCTCGATATATCTAAGGTCGAATTTTTCCTTGAGCCGCTCGGCTTTTTCGAGACAGGCGGCGATGGGGTGATCGAGCCGCACCTTGATCAACCGCTCGGCGACGGCGAGCGACACCAGCCGCTGTGCCGATTGCCGGGAAATGCCCATGGCGGCGGCGATCTCATCCTGCGTGCGGCCGGCGACATAATAAAGCCAGCCGGCACGGGCCGCATCGTCCAGCCGTCCATGTGCGTCGTTTCGTCTGGCCATGCCGCTGCCCTCCAGGAATTATGCTTGCGCATTTGCTGGCATTTTTTTGCGTCGGCTGTCAAACGGGGGATGGGCGGAAAGACTATACGGCGCGAAAATCGGCGGATGAGGAACGGTGACTGACGACTTATACGTCGTGTCGCTATTTTTCCGTCATTCCGGCCTTGAGCCGGAATCCAGCCACGGCGCGTCTGCGCCGTGAGAAGAGTCTCTTGCGATCAAGGACTTGATCGCGCTGGACCCCGGATCAAGTCCGGGGTGACGATGCTGGGTTTATGCACGTACCCTCAATCACGCCGCTTCCTGCACCAGATGCCCCGCCGAAACCTCGCGGTAATGCCGCTGCGGCGGCACATAATCCACCGGCCGGATCGGGCTTTTGATCTCATCCGTCGCCATGTTGCGCCGGATCTGCCGCCGCGCCGGATCCGGCACCGGAACGGCAGACATCAGCTTCTTCGTATAGGGATGTTGCGGATTATCGAAAACCGCCGCGCGCGGCCCGATTTCCACGATTTCGCCGAGATACATCACCGCCACACGATGGCTGACGCGCTCCACCACTGCCATATCGTGCGAGATGAACAGGAAGGCCAGATTGAGGCTTTGTTGCAGGTCGAGCAGCAGGTTGCAGACCTGCGCCTTGATGGACACATCGAGCGCCGACACTGCTTCATCGGCGACGATGACCTTGGGGTCGAGCATCAGCGAACGGGCGATGGCGATGCGCTGACGCTGGCCGCCGGAAAATTCATGCGGGAAACGCCGCATCATATCCGGGCTCAAGCCCACCTTTTCCATCAGATCCGCCGCCTTTTCACGCGCCTCCGGCTTCGTTCCCAGCCGATGCTCGATGAAAGGTTCCATGATCGCCGTACCGATGCTCATGCGCGGATCGAGCGAGGCGAAGGGGTCCTGGAAGATCATCTGCACGCTGCGGCGCATGGTGCGCAGCGTCGTCTTGTCGAGCTTCAGGACCTCGTAACCGTCGAGCGTCACATTGCCCGAGGTAGGCTCGATCAGCCGGGTGATCGACCGCCCCGTCGTGGATTTGCCACAACCGGATTCGCCGACCAGAGACAGCGTCTCGCCCTCGGCCAGATCGAAGGAAACCTTTTCCACCGCATGCACGGCGCCGGATTTGCGGCCGAAAAGACCGGAACGGATATCGAAACGCGTGGTCAGGTCCTTCACGGAGAGAATGGGCGTGCGCGAGCCGGATACCGTGTCCTTCACCTCCACCACGGGCTGGCTTTCGCCGGTCTTGATATCGATGATCGGGAAACGGGCCGGCAGCACGCGCTCCTTCATCGAGCCGAGCTTCGGCACCGCCGAAAGAAGAGCGCGCGTATAGGGGTGGCGGCCGCGGTGGAAGATATCGTCGGTGGTGCCGGTTTCCACCACATCACCACGGAACATGACGATGGTGCGATCCGAGACTTCAGCCACCACGCCCATATCATGGGTGATGAACAGGACCGACATGCCCTCTTCTTCCTGCAATTGCTTGATCAGGTCCAGGATCTGGCCCTGAATGGTCACGTCGAGCGCGGTTGTCGGTTCATCGGCGATCAGGAGCTTCGGTCTGGAGGCGAGCGCCATGGCGATCATCACGCGCTGGCGCATGCCACCGGAAAACTGGTGCGGATAATCGTCGAAACGGTTCTTCGCATTGGGAATACGGACCTTTTCAAGCAGGCGAATGACCTCCGCCTTCGCAGCGGATGAGGAAATATTCTGATGTACCGTCAGCGCTTCGGCGATCTGCTTGCCGATCGGGAAGATCGGGTTGAGGCTGGTCATCGGCTCCTGGAAGATCATCGAAATGTCCTTGCCGCGAACCTTGCGCATCTCCTCTTCCGGAAGGGCGAGCAGATTGCGCCCGCCCAGCATGACCTTGCCCTCGATGCGGCTGGTCTTCTTATCCAGAAGCCGCATGATCGACAGCGACGTCACGCTTTTGCCCGAGCCGCTTTCCCCGACGATCGCCACCGTCTCACGCGGCGCGATCTCGAAACTCATGTTGCGGACCACGGATTTCCAGCCGCCATCGACGCGGAAGGATGTGGTCAGATTTTCAACCGAAAGAACCGGGCTTACCGAGCCGCCGGTCTGTTCCATGGACGTTGCCGCCAAAAGCATGCCGATCTCCTGAAAAGCGAAAGGCGGCCATGAAGGCCGCCGGATGTCTTACGCAGCAAGCGCGGTTTCGGCCATCGAGACCCAGTAGCTGATGCCATAGGGCAAGGCGTCGTCGTTGAAATCGTAAGCCGCATTGTGAAGCCCGGCGGTATCGCCATTGCCGATGAAAATGAAGGCGCCGGGGCGCGCTTCCAGCATGTAGGAGAAATCCTCCGCCCCCATATGCGGGTTGGGATTGGTGTTGACGGCATTTGCACCGGCCACGCCCATCGCCACGCCGGTCGCGAATTCGGTCTCGTCATTGTGGTTGAAGGTGACGGGATAACCGCGGTCGTATTTCACCTCGGCCGTCGCGCCATGCGCCATGGCAGTGGCGGTGGCCACTTCCTTCAGGCGCTTTTCGGCAAAATCGCGGGTTTCCGGCAGCAGGGTGCGTACCGTGCCCGTCAGCGTCACCGAACCGGGAATGACATTGCCCGCGGTGCCGCCGTGGGTGGTGGCGACGGTGACGACGAGCGATTTCAACGGGTCCGTCTCACGCGAGACGATGGATTGCAGGGCGATGATGATATAGGCCGACGTCAGAACCGGATCGATGGAAAGATGCGGCGCGGCCGCATGGCTGCCCTTGCCGGTAATCGTGATCTCGAAGGCATCCGCCGCCGCCATGGTCGAGCCCTTGCGAATGGCGAATTGCCCGACGGGAATGCCGGGCTCGTTATGCATGCCATAGACCTGTGAAATGCCGAACTTCTCCATCATGCCGTCGTTGAGCATGGCAAGCGCGCCTGCCCCGCCCTCCTCCGCCGGCTGGAAAATGACCGCGACGGAACCCTTGAAATTGCGGGTCTCGGCCAGATATTGCGCCGCCCCCAGAAGCATGGCGGTGTGCCCGTCATGACCGCAGGAATGGGCCTTGCCCGGAATTTTGGAAGCCCAGGGCTTGCCGCTGGTTTCCAGAATCGGCAAAGCGTCCATGTCGGAACGGAAACCGATGGTGGGGCCATCCCCGTGCCGCCCCCGGATGATGCCGACCACGCCGGTCTTGCCGATGCCGGTCTCAACGATGTCGCAGCCGAAAGACGTCAGTTTTTCGGCCACGAATTTCGATGTTTCGAAGACATCGTAAAGCAGTTCCGGCGTCTCGTGCAGGTGGCGCCTCCAGCCGGCAACATCTTCCTGCATCTCGGCCACACGGTTCAATATCGGCATTCCCATTTTTCCTTTTTTTGTTCCCCGCCGGGTTGTCGGGAGCCATATTGCGTTTGGAATTTCTGCTTTTGCAAGTATGAATTTTGCTGCATGAGCGAAAAATAGGCCTAAAGGCGAATGGCACAAATTTTGTTCATCAATAAAAGTTTGGGGCTTGCTTTTCAAAAAAACTGACAATAGCATCATCGGGAATGGAGGATTATTCCTTAGCAAAGTCAAATACTTACAAGAACAGACCTTGCACATGACGACGGGAAAAGCGTCAAACATTCAAATAGATAAAATCCAAAAAGGGGAAAACAACAATGAAGAAGCGCAGCGTTCTCTTTGCCAGCACGGTGGCGGCCATGGCTCTCGCAGGCTCTGCCGCCCATGCCGAGCGTGGCAGTGACGGCGAACTGAAAATCCTGTTCTGGCAGGCCGTATCGACACTTAACCCTTATCTTTCCGGTGGCACGAAGGAAGTCTACAGCTCGTCCATGGTGATTGAGCCGCTGGCGCGCTACGACGAAAAGGGCGAGCTGGTGCCGATGCTGGTCACCGAAATTCCGACTGTCGACAATGGCGGCGTCGCGAAGGATCTGCTCAGCATGACCTGGAAGCTGAAAAGCGACGTGAAATGGTCGGATGGCACGCCGCTCACCGCCGAGGACGTCATTTTCACCTGGAAATATTGTACCGCACCGGATGGCGGCTGCGCGCAGGCCGCGCAATATGAAGGCGTGAAGAATGTCGAGGCCGTCGACGCCCATACCGTCAAGGTCAGCTTCACCGAACCGAAACCTTACCCCTATTCCGCATTCGTCGGCGCGCAATCGCCGGTTATCCAGAAGAAGCAGTTTGAAAAATGCGTTGGCGCTGCTGCGCCCGGCTGCACTTCCGCCAATTTCGGTCCCATCGGCACCGGCCCCTTCGTGGTCAAGGATTTCAAGCCGAACGACGTGATCAGCTTCGTCGCCAATACCAATTATCGCGACCCCGCCAAGCCCGCCTTCGCAACCGCGACCCTGAAGGGCGGCGGCGACGCCGCTTCCGCCGCACGCGCCGTGCTGGAAACCGGCGAATTCGACTATGCCTGGAACATGCAGGTGGAGCCGGAAATTCTCGCAACCATGGTGGCTGCCGGCAAGGGCAAGCTGGAAACCGCCTTCGGCACGCAGGTCGAACGTATCAATCTCAACTGGTACAATGCCGATCCGTCGCTCGGCGACAAGCGCTCCACCAAGGAGGGCGGCCCGCACCCGGCCTTATCAGACCCGGCCGTGCGCCGTGCGCTTTCGCTTGCCATCGACCGCGAGATCATCGATGAGGCCGGTTACGGCGAAGCTGGCAAGCCGACTTGCAACATTGTGCCGGCGCCGGAAGCCGTCGCGTCCACCAAGAATGACAGCTGGTGCCTGAAGCAGGATGTGGAAGGCGCAAACAAGCTGCTGGACGATGCCGGCTGGGTGAAGGGCGCCGATGGCATCCGCGCCAAGAACGGCGTGAAGCTCTCCTTCCTCTACCAGACCTCCACCAATTCCGTTCGCCAGGCCACGCAGGAGCTGGTGAAGGACATGTGGTCGCAGATCGGCGTCGCCTCCGAGCTGCGCAATGTCAGCGCCTCGGTCTTCTTCGGCGGCGACCCGGCAAGCCCGGATACCTTCCAGAAATTTTATGCCGACGTTGAAATGTACACCAACAATTTCGACGGCACCGACCCGGAAAAATATCTGGCGGAATGGCTGTGCGACAAGATCCCGGCACCCGCTAACGGCTGGCAGGGGCAAAACATTCCGCGTTATTGCAACCCGGCATTCGACAAGCTGGTCGGCGAACTCTCCAAGACCGCAGACCTTGCCAAGCGCGGTGAGATTTCCAAGCAGCTGAACGACATGCTGACGGAGGAAGGCGCGCATATTCCGCTCATCCACCGCGGCAGCGTTTCCTCGCATTCGCTGACGCTGGAAGGCGTTCGCATGAATGCCTGGGATTCGGAACTCTGGAACGTCGCGGACTGGTCCCGCAAAAAGTAACACGCAGATGCGCCGGCTTCTCCCCCCGGAGAGGCCGGCCTTCTGCATGCCCCTGGACCATGATCTGAAGACACATTTGCCGCGCTAAGGCGAAAACGCTCCCAATTTTCGTCCTGCCGTGCTCTGGGTCTGGAGAGTTTCAGATGTTTACCTTTACGCTCCGGCGGCTTGCCTTTGCCGTACCGACGCTGCTTGTCATCAGCTTCGTCATCTTCGCGCTGCTAGATCTTGCGCCGAATGACCCGACCGGCGACCTGCCGCTCACCATCCCGCCTGAAGTGCGTGAGCAAATCCGCGCCTCGCTTGGCCTCGACCAGCCCTTCTTCATCCGTTACCTGATGTGGCTGCAGCAATTCTTCATCAACGAACCGCTGAACCTCATTGAAAGGCTGACCGGCTGGCAGATCGGCGATGGCAGCCGCATGCGGGTGCTCTCCTGGGCGACACGCAGCCCGGTGGTCGATCTCGTCATCCAGCGCATGCCGCAGACGCTGTGGGTGGTGGGCCTCGCCTATCTCTTCGGCGCGCTGCTGGCGATCCCGATCGGCGTCATTTCCGCCTATAAGCAATATTCGATCTTCGACCAGATCGGCACCTTCGTCTCGATGGTGGGTTATTCGGTGCCGACTTTCTTCACCGGCGTGCTGCTGGTCGTCATCTTCAGCTCCTACCTGCAATGGTTCCCTTCCGTTTATGACACCAACCTTCAGGTGACCGACTGGGGAAGTTTCGTGGCGCAGGTGAAGCAGATGTTCCTGCCCGTGCTGGTGCTGACGCTCTACAATGTCTCGCAGATCAGCCGCTTCGTGCGCGCCTCCATGCTGGACAATCTGCATCAGGATTATGTGCGCACCGCACGTGCCAAGGGCGTGAAGGAAAAATCCGTGCTGCTCATCCACGTGCTGCGCAACAGCCTGATCCCGGTGGTGACAGTGATCGCGCTCGGCGTGCCGACGATCTTTTCCGGCGCCATCATCACCGAGCAGATATTCCGCGTGAACGGGCTTGGCCAATTGCTGATCACCGCCGTTCAGGGCGCGGATATTCCGCTGGTGCAGACGCTGACCTTCATTTTCGCGGTGCTGATCGTGCTCTTCAACCTGATTGCCGACGTGCTGTACGGCATTCTCGACCCGAGGATCCGCTATGACTGACGCCACCATCGCAGCGCCGACGGTTGCGGCCACCCCCACACAATCCGCCCTTGCCGACATCTGGAAACAGTTCCGCGTCCACAAGGGCGGCGTGGCGGGGCTGATCGTTTTCGTCTTCATCCTGCTTGCCGTCTATGTCGGCCCCTATATCCACACCGTCGCGCCCAACGCCATCAATGTGAGGGAGCGCAACCAGTGGCCATCATGGGCGCATCCCTTCGGCACCGATAATCTCGGCAAGGACATGCTGGCGCAGGTTCTGGCCGGCGGCCGCATCTCGCTTGCCGTCGGCATCACCGCCATGTTGCTGGCGCTGTTTCTCGGAACGCTGGTGGGCGTGCTGTCTGGCTATTTTCGCAGGCTCGACGGGCCACTGATGCGGCTGACCGACCTGTTCCTGGCGCTGCCGCTTTTGCCGCTGCTGCTCGTCATCCTGATGCTGTTTCGCGATACGCTGCGCGCGGCCTTCGGGCCGGAAACCGGCATCTTCATCCTGATCGTCTTCGTGATCGGGATAACCAGCTGGATGCATACGGCCCGTATCGTGCGCGGCGATGTGCTGACGATCAAAAGCCAGGAATTCATCATGGCGGCGAAATCGAGCGGCATGCGCGAATACCGTATCATTCTGAGGCATATATTGCCGAATGTGCTGAGCTCGATCATGGTCTCGGCCACGCTTGGCATCGCCGCCGCCATCATCACGGAATCCGCGCTGTCCTTCCTCGGCCTCGGCTTCCCCTCCGATTTCCCGACCTGGGGACGGCTGCTGTTTGATGGCGCGAACTTCCTGCAACTGACGCCTTCTCGCGTGCTGTGGCCGGGGCTGGCGATTTCGCTGACGGTTCTGAGCGTCAACTATATCGGCGATGCCGTGCGCGATGCGCTTGATCCAAGGGCGCTGAAGAGCTGAGAAGACGCGTTCCTGCGTCACAAGAACCTCTCCACGTCATCCTCGGGCTTGACCCGAGGATCCATTGCCACACGTGATGGTGGATCCTCGGGACAAGCCCGAGGATGACGTCGAATGCACGTTGACCAACTATCAAGCGCAAAGTTGCCACCTAGTGGTAATTCACCTGCTCTGCCTCAAGGATGCTGTCCGCATCCAGCGCCGCAATCGGAATATTGCTGCGCGCCGGAATGTCGCCGGAAAGCTGAAGCGCCAGATAACGCCCGCAGCAGACCCGCAGGAACGAGGTGAAATTGCCAAGATCGTGCCCGGCATCGATCGATTCATTATAAAGCTTGGCGATGAGTTGCACGCTGTTCATGCCGTCGCGGCGCGCGATCTCGTCCAGCGTCGACCAGAAGAAATTCTCGAGCCTGACACTGGTGACCATGCCATCAATCCTGAGCGACCGCGTATGGCTCTCCCAGAGCGTCGGGTCTGCCTTGATGAAAAGCTTGCACATGGTTTCCTCCCTTACCACGCCTGAAAGATAGGCGGAAAACGGGGCCGGAAAAAGCCCCGTTTCGTCAGCCTTATTTGCCGAGCACGGCCATGAATTGCGAAAGCCAGGCCGGATGCGCCGGCCATGCGGGCGCCGTTACCAGCTTGCCGTCGGTAACGGCCGCATCGATAGCGATATCGGCATAGGTGCCGCCCGCAAGCTCGACTTCGGGGCGGCAGGCGGGATAGGCCGAGCAGGTGCGGCCCTTCAACACACCGGCCGCCGCCAGCAATTGCGCACCGTGGCAGACGGCCGCCACCGGCTTGTCGGCCTCGAAGAAATGTTTCACCGCCGCCAGCACATCCGCATTGAGCCGCAGATATTCCGGCGCGCGGCCGCCGGGAATGACCAGCGCATCGTAATCCGCAACCTTTATATCGGCGAAGGTGGCGTTGAGCGCGAAATTATGGCCGCGTTTTTCCGAATAGGTCTGGTCGCCCTCGAAATCGTGGATGGCCGTGGCGATGGTCTGGCCCGCCTTCTTGCCGGGGCAGACGGCATGGACCGTGTGGCCGACAGCGAGCAGCGTCTGGAACGGCACCATGGTCTCATAATCCTCGGCGAAATCGCCGGTGATCATCAAAATCTTCTTCGGCATGTCTGCTCCTCCCGTTTTCGAATGCCTTTGGGCACCCTAACAGGCAGGATCGAGATGCGGGTATTATGGCAATACTACAGGGCCGATAAAGATGGGATCAGCGGGCCTGCGGCGGCTGCGGCCAGCGTCTCACACCGCCGCTCCAAGCCTCAAAGGCCTTTGAAAGCTTCAGCACGAACAAATCCTCGTAACGCGGCCCGACGATCTGCAAGCCGATGGGCATTCCCGATCTGGAGAAGCCGCAATTGATCGAGGAGGCCGGCTGTTCCGACATGTTCCACGGCACCGTGAAGGCGATATGTTCGAAGGGAAGTTCGGGATCATTGGTGGGCGAGGCCCAGTCGGCGGGATAGGACACGATGGGATTGACGGGCGAAATCACAACATCAACGGACTGCATCAACCGCCCGCAAGCCTTACGCATTTCCATGGTCTGGTTGAAACCGAAAACGGCGCGCGAACCGGAAATATCCGCCCCCTTCTGCGCCCATTCATGAATATAGGGAAGAATCGCGGCGCGACGGTCCGCGCTCAGAGCCGCCATGTCGCCCCAGAACTTCGCCCGCCAGAAATCATCCAGCCCATCCAGCATTTCCCGCGTCAGCACCGGCTCGACCGGGATGACGATGGCGCCGGCAGCCTCGAACAGTTTCGCGGCGGAGAGCACGGCGTCGCGCACCTCTTCGTCCAGCGGCAGGCCGCAGCCAGCATCCAGCATCAGGCCGATTTTCAGGTCCTTTACATTAATATCGAGGTTCATCCAGTTGATATCATTGGGCGGCAGCGATGTGCCATCGCGCCAGTCGGGACGCGAAAGCGTCGCCATGGCATAGGCGGCATCGGCAACGGTGCGGGTCATCGGCCCGGCGCAGCGGCCGGTATAATAGGGATCGACCGGAATGCGGCCCTGGCTCGGCTTGAAACCGAACAGGCCGGTCCACCCCGCCGGCAACCGCACCGAGCCGCCAATATCCGTGCCGATATGCAGCGTGCCGTAACCCGCAGCCCCGGCCGAGACAGCACCGGCACTGGAGCCGCCGGGGTTCTGGGTGGGGTCCCACGGATTGCGGCTGAGCTTGTGGAAACTGGAAAGACCCGAGGACAACATGCCGTAATCCGGGCAGGTCGTCTTGGCGTAAATAATCGCGCCATCCTCACGGCAGCGGGCGGCCACCGGCGCGTCGTCGATCGCAGGCACCAGTTCCACCGCTTTGGTGCCAAGCGGCACCGGATGGCCTTTCGTGGCGATCAATTCCTTCAGCGAGACCGGAATGCCATCGAGGGCCCCGAGCGTTTCGCCTTTTTGCCAACGTTGCGTCGAGGCCAGCGCCTGCCTGCGTGCATCTTCCGGATCGTAGGCGTAAAGCGCGTTCACCACCGGTTCGAAAGCATCGATACGCGCCTCCACCGCCTGCCAATATTCCGATGGCGAAAGCTTCCTCTCCCGGTAAAGCGCCAGGATTTCGAGCGTGTTGAAGTCTATGAGATCGGTCATGGCATCGTCTCGTCAGAAAAACAGGAGATAGGGCGATATCGGCTTGAAACGGTCAGCTGGTATCGCGCGGGTCCAGCAGGTCGCGCAGGCCGTCGCCGAGAAGATTGAGGCCGAAGACGGCGAGCGCAATCGCAAGGCCGGGCATGATGGCGAGCCAGGGTGCTGTGCCGAGATAGGTCTGGGCATCGGCCAGCATCCGCCCCCAGGTGGCGGCGGGCGGCGGCATGCCGAGACCGAGGAAGGAAAGGCCTGCTTCCGTCAATATCGCAAGACCGAGCTGGATCGTCACCTGCACGATGATCTGGTTGGAAATATTCGGCACGATGTGGAAAAGCGTGATCTTGGCGCGGTTCTGGCCGATGCTGGTGGCGGCGGTGACATATTCCCGCGACCATATCTGCAACGCCGCCCCCAGCGTCAGCCGGGCAAAGACCGGCACCATGAAGGTGGCGATGGCGATGATGGCCGTAAAACGGCCCGTGCCGATGAAGGCGCCGAGCATCATAGCCGACAGGATGGGCGGCACGGCGAAGATGATGTCGCAGATGCGCATGACCACGGTTTCGGTGAGACCGCGCAGCGCCGCAACCGCAACGCCGATGGTCGTGCCGATAAATGCGCCGATGGCGACGGCGGCGATGGAGGTGGACAGCGAGTTCCACGCACCGGCCATCAGCATGGACAACACGTCGCGGCCGAAATGATCCGTGCCGAGGCCGCCATAAACGAAGGGCGATTTCAGCTTCTGAACGATCTGCATCTTTGTGGGGGACACCGGCGTCCAGACCAGCGACAGCAGGGCGACTGCGACCAGAAAGACCGTGACGGCGATGCCGACGGCAAAGGCGGGGCGGCGGCGGATCAATCGCATCATCGCGCACCTGCCCGCAGTCTCGGATCGATGAAGAGATAGGCGATATCGACCACGAAATTCATGACGATCACCAGCGCCGAGAAAAACAGCACGACGGATTGCATGACAACGATATCGCGCTGGGTCAGCGCCTGATAGGCAAGCCGCCCGAGCCCCGGCAGGTTGAAGACATTTTCCACCAGCACCGCGCCAGCAATGAGGAAGGTGAATTGCAGGCCGATCATGGTGACGACAGGGATCATCGCATTCGGCACCGCATGCCGCCACAGCGCCACCCGCTCGCTCAGGCCCTTGGCCCGCGCGGTGCGCACGAAATCCTCATTCATCACTTCCAGCACGGCGGAGCGGCAGACGCGTGTAAGAACTCCGGCCTGCGACAGCGCCAGCGCGACCGCCGGGAGGATAAGCGCCGTGAGGCCCGCTGAAAAATTCGGCGTCCAGCCGGGAAACCCACCAGCCGGCATCCAGCCGAGCGTGGTGGAAAAGACGATGATGAGCAGCAGCCCGACCCAGAAGCCGGGCACGGCAATGCCCACATGCGAAAACAGCCCGGCCGCAAAATCCAGCGCCCCGTTGCGGCTCCTCGCCGCCGCCACGCCAAGCGGAATGGCGATGGCCACCGAAAGGCAGACGGCCAGCAGCGCAAGCGGCAGGGTAACGGCCAGCCGCTCCAGGATCAGCCCCGCAACCGGCACGCCATAGGTATAGGATTGCCCGAGATCGCCATGAAACACGCCGGCCAGCCAGTGGAGATAGCGCAGCGGCAGCGGTTGATCGAGGCCCATCTGCTTCTGCAGGGCGGCCAGCGTATCGGGGCTCGCCGAGGTTCCAAGCATGATGGCCGCCGGATCGCCCGGCAGCAGGCCCATGACGACATAGATGACGAGGGAAACGGCAAACAGCGTGATGACGAGGCTTAAAAGACGCCGGATGAGGACGGCTAACATCTGGCATCTTCTCCTTGCTTCGTTTCGCCTGCGGTCGAAGGTCCAGTTATCTCTCTCCCGTCCTTCCGGCCCTGAGCCGGAATCCAGCCGACGCGCATCTGCGCGGCGGAGAGAGCCCTCTCAGCCCAAGGACTTGGGCTGGCTGGATGCCGGATCATCCTCGGGCTCGACCCGGGGACCGGCATGACGGAAGAAACGGCTATCGACAAACGTCACTCTTCCCAATGCACATCCGTCAGCACATTCGAGGGAATGGGCTCGTTTTCCCAAAGCCCCTTCACCTTCTTGTCCCAGACGCCGAGTTTCGGCATGACGAAAAGGAAGAGAGCAGGCACATCTTCCGCGAGGATTTTCTGGGCTTCGCCATAGAGCTTTTCCTGCTCGCCGGCATCCGCCGTCTTTTCGACATTCGCCACGACCTCATTGAAGGTCGGATTCTTGTAATTGAAATAATAGGGGTCGCGCGCGTAGATATCGATATCCATCGGCTCGGCATGGGCAACGATGGTCATGTCGTAATTCGCTCCTTTGAGAACATCCGCCACCCATTTCGCCGGAAATTCGGTGGTCTCGATGGTCATGGTCACGCCGAGTTCGGCAAACATCGCCTGCAGGATTTGCGAGGTGCGCTGGGCATAGGCCATTTGCGGCGCCTTGATGGTGAAGTTGAAACCATCCGGATAACCGGCTTCGGCAAGCAGCGCCTTTGCCTTGTCGATATCAAAGGGGTGAACGCCCGTCGTATCGATATAGCCGCGGTCATTCGGGGTGTAATGGCTGCCAATGGCCGTGCCGAAGCCGGACCAGGCGCCTTCGATCACCGTACCGCGATCCACCGCCATCATCAGCGCCTGACGCACGCGCTTGTCGTCAAAGGGCTTGCGGGCATTGTTCATGCCCGCCACGACCTTCAGCTCGGTATTGCCGACGAAGGTGCCGAGGCGCGCGTCGCCATCGAAGGAGGTCATCAGTTCCGGTGCGCCGAATTCCGGGAAGGCATCGATATCGCCGGATTTTAGAGCCGCGGCCTGCGCCTGCGGGTCAGAGACGAAACGGAAGGTCGCTTTCTCCAGCTTCACCGAAACGGCCTTGTCCCAATAGGCGTCGTTCTTCTGCAACTCGACCTTGTCGCCCTTGGCCCAGGCGACGAATTTGAACGGGCCGGTGCCGACAGGAATAGTGCGGTTATTCTCCGCGCTTTTCGGCGCCACCATCACGGAGGCCGGCCAGCCGAGCCAGTAGAGAAGGCTGCCGGCCGGCTGCTTCAGCTTCAGCACCAGCGTTGCGGCATCCGGCGTCTCGATACTGTCGATGGCGGCGAAGAAGCGTTTCTGCGGATTGACCGAGCTGTCGCCACGCGCTCGATCCAGCGCAAATTTCGCGACAGCGGAATCGAAGGTCTCGCCATCATGGAAGCTCACGCCCTTGCGCAGCTTGAACGTATAGGTTTTGCCATCAGGGGAGATTTCCCAGCTTTCGGCAAGCTGCGGCTTTACCTTGCCTTCGCGGTCGATCTTCACCAGACCCTCGAAGACATTCTGCCAGGTGACCTGGCCGATGGCGACGGGGGCGGCGATGGTCGGATCGAGACCGGCCGGCTCGACGGCCATGCCAAGCGTCAGCGCGGTTTTCGGCGCGGCTTCGGCGACCGTTGCCGAAAGCGGCAGCCAGAGCGCCGTGCCCAATGCAAGGGTCAGCGCGGTACGGCGCGAAAGCGTTGCCGCCTGCGAAAGATAAGTGCGTGGCATCATTGTCCCCTGTCTGGCGGCCGGGGCATTTTTGCCCTCGGAAGACCGCCCGTTGCAAAAAGAGTGTCATGTTGCAGGCGCACACACAATCTCGATTTTTGTGTGCTCCGTGTAGCTGAAATGGCTACACGGAAATGCGGATGGAAATCAACCTTTCGGGCAGATTGCCGGCCATCTCGCTTATCCCGCCGTCGCCTCGCGCATGAAGCGCTCAATGAAATCAGCAAGCTTGGAGGCGGCGAAGGACAATTGCCGGTCGGGCGCAACGCAGAGATCGATCTGGGTGTGGATACCCTTCTTGCCGGAGAGCGGAACGGCGACCATCTGGCCGCTGCGAATTTCCCGCGCCACCGAAAGCGCCGGCAGAAGCGTGGCGGCGGCGTGGCCCAGCACCAGTTCCTTCAGCATTTCCAAAGAGCTGGTGATGAAGACGGGATCAAGCTCGATGCCCGCATCGGCAAACAGCGTGTCGAAGGCCTGACGCGCGGCAAAACTCTTGTCAGGCAGGGCGAGCGGCAGGCTGGCCAGCTCCTTGAGCGAGACTTCCGCCTGCCCGGCGAGCGCATGACCGGCGGGAAAGATCGCGTCATAGCTGATACGGGTGCGCGAGCGCACTTTCACACCGGAAACCTTCGGGGCAAACAGGCTGACGACCAGATCGGCCTCCGCCGCGCCCAGCGCCTCCATTGCCTGGCGGGCGCTGGTAATATGCACCTCGAAGCGCAGTTTTGGGTATTTCAGGCTGAACTGCGCCAGCACCGGCGCCAGAAGGTTCGCCACCGTCGCGCCATTGGCATAGACCGTGACCCGGCCGCGCTGCAGGCCTTTCAGATCGTCGATCAGCTGGTGCACATGGTCGAGTTCCCGCAACGTCTTGCCGGCGCGAGCGGCGAGCAGCTCGCCTGCAGCGGTCAGCTTCACGCCGCGGCTGGAACGCTCCACCAGCGGCGAGCCGAAATAATATTCGAGGTTCTCGATCTGCCGGCTGACCGCAGTCGGCGCGACATTCAGGTTTTCCGCCGCGGCGCGCATGGAATTGGTGCGGACCAGTTCGTCGAAATACATCAATGCGCGCAGTTGCATGGTCTGGATACCTTGTTTTGGCCGACACCGTCCGTCATGCCGGGCTTGACCCGGCATCCAGCGCGATCAAGTCCTTGATCGCAATAGAGTCTCTGACCGCGCAGACGCGCGGTCGCTGGATTCCGGCTCAAGGCCGGAATGACGGAAGATGTCATTTGACCCGACTATAGCGGCACCTCAAGCGCGCTTGAAGCCCTCGCTCGCCACCAGCAGCTGCCTTGTATAATCCGCACTGAATTCGCGGCTTTCCAGCGCTTCCGCCTCCAGCATTTCCACCACCTTGCCGCTTTTCATCACCGCAAGGCGATCGCACATGTGGCTGATGACACCGAGATCGTGGCTGACCATGACGAAGGTGAGATTGCGGTCCTTGCGGGCTTGTTCGAGCAGGTTGAGGATTTCCGCCTGAATGGAGGCGTCGAGGGCCGAGGTCGGCTCATCCAGCAGCAGGATTTTCGGCTCGACGATCAGCGCGCGGGCAATGGCGATACGCTGCCGCTGGCCGCCGGAAAGCTGGTGCGAATAACGGAAGCGGAAACCGGTGCCGAGACCCACTTCATCCAGCGCCCGGGCAATGCGCTGTTCGCGATTGTCGAGGCCGTGGATGACGAGCGGCTCGAGCAGCAGCGCATCCACCGTCTGGCGCGGGTGAAGCGAGCCATAGGGGTCCTGAAACACCATCTGCACATCGCTATAAAAGCTCTTGTCGCGGTGCTTGCCGGAATAGGAGCGCCCGGCCACCATCAAGGAGCCTTCATCGAAATGGTTGAGACCGGCAATGGCGCGCAGCAGTGTCGACTTGCCGGAACCGGATTCGCCGACAATACCGAAGGATTCACCCTCGGCCACATCGATGCTGACGCTGTCGAGCGCGATGTAACCGTCGAAATCGACCACCATGTCGCGAACGGAAAGAACTGAACTCATGCTCGCCACTCCGGCTTGCGTTCCAGAACCGGCAGCGGATGCCGGTGGCCGCCGATTTCAGGCAGGCAGTTCAGCAGGCCCTGCGTATAGGGGTGCTTTGCCTCTTTCAGATTGGCGGAAGCAAGCTCTTCCACCACCTTGCCGGCATACATGACGAGAACACGGTCACAGAAGGACGATACTAGCCGCAGATCGTGGCTGACGAAGATCAGCCCCATGCCGCGATCCCGCACCAGCTTGTCGAGAATGTCCAGCACTTCGAGCTGAACGGTCACGTCGAGCGCCGAAGTCGGTTCATCGGCGATCAGCAATTCCGGGCCGCAGACCAGCATCATGGCGATCATGACACGCTGGCCCATGCCACCTGAAACCTCGTGCGGGTAAAGATCGAAGACGCGCTCGGGATCGCGGATCTGCACGGCTTCCAGCATGGCGAGCGTGCGCTGGCGCGCCTCGCTGGAGCCGATATTTTCATGGGTGCGCAGCGTTTCCATGATCTGGCGGCCGATGGGCATGACCGGGTTCAGCGAATATTTCGGGTCCTGCAGGATCATGGCCATGCGCTTGCCGCGCATGAGCCGCCTTTCCTTCGCCGAAGCTTTGAGAAGATCGATATCCCCGAAGCGCAGGGCATCGGCCTCGATGCGCGCACTTTTCGGGGTCAGCCCCATGATGGCGCGGCCGGTCTGCGATTTGCCGGAGCCGGATTCGCCGACAATGCCGAGGCGTTCGCGTCCCAGCGTGAAGGAGACGCCGCGCACCGCCTCCACCATCCCGGTGCGGGTTGGAAAGGAAACGCGCAGGTTCTCGACGGTCAGAAGCGGTGCGCTCATTGGTTTGCCTCCTTGGGGTCCAGCGCATCGCGCAGGCCATCGCCCAGAAGGTTGAAACCGAGGCTGACGATCAGGATCGCAATGCCCGGCATGGCGGCAACCCACCATTGATCGAGAATGAACCGGCGGCCGGAGGCGATCATCGCGCCCCACTCCGGCAACGGCGGCTGCGCACCAAGGCCGAGGAAACCGAGACCGGCGGCGGTAAGGATGATGCCGGCCATATCGAGCGTGACACGCACGATGAGCGACGACATGCAAAGCGGCATGACGTGTTTCAGGACGATGCGGAAGGGCGAGGCCCCCATGAGCTTCACCGCCGCGATGAAATCGGAATTGCGGAAGGTCATGGTTTCGGCGCGTGCGATGCGCGCATAGGGCGGCCATGAGGTGACCGCGATGGCGAGCACGGCATTTTCAATGCCCGGCCCAAGGGCTGCCACCAGCGCCAGCGCCAGAACCAGTTTCGGAAAGGCCAGAAAGATATCGGTGATGCGCATCAGAACGGCATCCACCCAGCCGCCGGCATAACCGGAGACGGTGCCGACAATGAGCCCGATGGGGGCCGCGATGATGGCCACCAGCAGCACGACAAAGAGGGTCAACCGCGAGCCATGAATGAGACGCGAGAGAATATCACGCCCCTGATCATCCGTGCCGAGCAGGTAACCTTCCGTCCCCGGCGGCAGAAGCCGGGCATTGCGCAGATCGCCCTGCACCGGATTGTGCGGTGCCAGCACATTGGCAAACAGCGCGACGAACAGCAGCGCAACAATGATGCCGAGGCCCAGCAGCGCCAGCCGGTTTTCCGAAAAGCGCCGCCAGATGACATAGGCACGGCCAAGCCGCGCCTGTCTGCGCGAGGCGGGCCGGTCGGAGAGCAGCCATTCGCGGCTGTAGGGTTTCAGTGTGTCGGTCGAAATCGTCATCGGCTGCGCGTCCTTGGATCGAGCGTCCGGTAAAGCAGATCGGAGAAGAGATTGATGCCGACGAAAATGGCGCCGATCACGATCGTGCCGCCAAGAACGGCATTCATATCCGCATTCTGCAGGGAATTGGTGATGTAGAGGCCAAGCCCCGGCCAGGCGAAGATGGTTTCGGTCAGCACCGAACCTTCGAGTAGACCGGCATAGGACAGCGCAATCACCGTTACCAGCGGCACGGCGGCGTTGCGCAGCGCGTGGAACCAGATGATACGGGTTTCCGAAAGCCCCTTGGCGCGTGCCGCAACGATATATTCCTGGGCGAGCTCGTTCAGCATGAAGGAACGCGTCATGCGGCTGATATAGGCCAGTGAAAAATAACCGAGCAGAGAGGCTGGCAGGATGATGTGGCGGAACAGGTCCCACAACACGTCCCATTGCCGCTGCCAGATCGCGTCGATCAGGAAAAAGCCCGTGACCGGCGTGAAGGTGAATTCATAGACGATATCCATGCGGCCGGGATAGGCGACCCATTGCAGCCGGGCGTAAAACACCAGCAGCGCCAGGAGGCCGAGCCAGAAGATCGGCACGGAATAACCGATGAGGCCGATGACGCGCACCACCTGGTCGGCAAAACTGCCGCGCTTGACGGCGGCAAGCACGCCCAGCGGTATGCCGAAAACGGCGCCGATGATGGTGCCGATTGTCGCAAGTTCGATCGTCGCCGGGAACACCCGCTTGATGTCCTCCATCACCGGATTGGTGGTGAGGACGGAGATGCCGAAATCTCCCGAAAGCGCCTGCTTCAGATAAAGAAAGAACTGCTGCCAGAGCGGCAGGTTGAGGCCGAGCTGCTCACGCACCCGCTCGACCACATGCGCAGGCGCGCGGTCGCCGACGATCGCCAATGCGGGATCGATCGGCACCACACGGCCAATGAAAAATGTGACCGCCATCAACCCCAGAAAGGTGGTGATGACGGTGACGGCGAAGCCGAGAATGGCCTTCACACGGGCGTTGGCACGGCGTTTGCCCTGCCTCGCCCGGCTGTTCGTTTCAACGATGCTCAAGAGACCGATCCTTCCGGATCATTCCTTGGAGATCGTATAGACGTAGTTGGTGTCGAAGCTCGGTCCGAGCTTCAGGCCCTTGAGCTTGGCGGAATATCCCGCCACTTCCGTCTGCTGGAAGATGATGACGAAGGGACCTTTCGCCAGAACTTCCTTCTGCAGGTTTTCATAAATGGCGGCGCGCTTGGCGCTGTCCTTCTCCAGAAGCGCCGACTGGGTTTCCTTGGTCAGGTCAGGAACGTCCCAGGCATTGCGCCAGGCGAGCGTCTTGTTCTTGCCCTCATCGGAATTGTCGTAGTTGATGGTGAAGGTTTCCGCATTCGAGTTCGGATCGAAATAGTCCGAGCCCCACTGGCCAATGTAGATATCATGCGTGCGGGCGCGGTACTTGGTCAGCGTCTGCTTGCCATCGCCCGGAATGATTTCCAGCTTGATGCCGGCCTGCGCCAGCGTCTGCTGCACGCTTTCGGCAATGCCGGTTACCGGCTGCGTATTGCGCACATCCATGGACACGGTGAAGCCGTCCTTCAGGCCGGCCTTGGCCAGAAGTTCCTTCGCCTTGGCGACGTCGAGCTTGTAGGGGTTCTCGTCAAGCGCGCCCAGCTGGCCCTTCGGCAGGAAGGTCTGGTGGATTTCGCCGATGCCCTTGATGATCGTCGCACCGATGGCGTCGTAATCGACCAGATATTTGAAGGCTTCGATGACCTCGGGCTTCTTCAGGTTCTCGTTCTTCTGGTTGAGGCTGAAATAATAGACGGTGCCCTTCGGCGCGGAGGTGACGGCAAGGCCTTCCTTCTTGGAAACGGCTTCCATATCGCCCGGCTCGAGGTTGCGGGCCACATCGATATCACCGTTTTCAAGCGCCAGGCGCTGGCCCGAGCTTTCCTTCATGTGACGATAGACGACGCGCTTCAGCTTCGGCTTCTCACCGTAATAATTCGGGTTGGCCTCGAGGATGACTGCTTCATTGGCCTTCCAGCCAAGGATCTTGTAGGGGCCGGAACCGGCATAACCGGTCTTCAGGAATTCATTACCGAAATCGGTGTCGTATTTGTAATCGGCGCTCGGGGTAACGGACTTCGCCTTTTCGGTGATCAGCTTCTTGTCGACCACCGAAGCGACAGTTGCGGTGAGCACGTTCAGCACGAAGCTCGGCGCATAGGGCTTGTCGACCGTCAGTACGAAGGTGTTCGCATCCGCAGCCTTCGCCTTTTCATTGACGTTGTCGCCCTTGAGGCCGAACTGCGTCAGCAGGAACGCGGGCGACTTGTCGAGCTTGACGGCGCGCTCGAAGGAGAATGCCACATCGTCAGCCGTGACCGGATTGCCCGAAGCGAATTTCAGGCCCGATTTCAGCTTGAAGGTGTAGGTGAGACCGTCCTCGGAGGTCGTCCAGCTTTCGGCGAGATCGCCGATCACCTTGGAGGTGTCGTTGAGATCGATGGAAACCAGCTTGCTGTAGGTATTGCCGGTAACTTCGGCTGCGGACAGCTCGAATGCCTCGCCCGGATCGAGCGTGATGATGTCGTCGATGGCGAAACCTTCGACCAGCGTGTCGGCCGGCGTGGCGGCGAAAGCGTGCGGCGCAGACAGCATCATCAGCGACAGGGCAGCGCTGGTGCTAAGGATACGCATGGACTTGTTGAGCGATTTGATCATAGTATCTCCCCTTTTGTTATGAGATTGATTTAGTTCGCTTTTATTTGTCGTCAGGCCGGTTCATGCCAGGCCTGTGATAGGACGCGCAGCCAGTTTTCCCGGCAGATTTTGGCCAGTTCTCCGTCACCGTAGCCCGCCGATTTCAGCGCCGCAACCAGATTGTGATTGCCGCTCGCATCCGCAACGCCGACGGGTACCGTCGCGCCGTCGAAATCCGATCCGAGCGCCACGCAGTCGATGCCCATGCGCTCCACCATGTAGTCGATGTGGCGCACCATGTCGGAAAGCGGGGTATCGGCAATGTCGCGCGCATCCGCCCGCAGCATGGTCACGGCATAGTTGAGGCCGACCAGACCGCCACTTTCCTTGATGGCATCCATCTGCCGGTCAGTGAGATTGCGGGCGACGGGGGTGAGCGCATGCGCGTTGGAATGGCTGGCGATCAAAGGCTGGTTCGTGGTCTTCGCCACATCCCAGAAGCCCTTTTCGGTGATATGCGCAAGATCGATGAGAATGCCGAGCCGGTTGCACTCCTTCACCAGCGCAAAACCGGCATCGGTAAGGCCGGGCGCGGTATCGGGCGACATGGGATAGGAAAAGGGAACGCCATGGCCGAAAACATTGTGCCGGCTCCAGACCGGGCCGAGCGAGCGCAGGCCGGCGGCATAAAACACCTCCAGCGCGTCGAGATCGGCTCCGATCGCCTCGCAGCCCTCCATATGCAGCACGGCGGCGAAAACATCCTCGGCAAAGGCTTTGCGGATTTCCGCCGTGGAGCGGCAAAGCCGCCAGGCGCCGGCACGATCGAGCCTCAGCGCGATCGCCGCCTTTTCCATGGCGATATCAAGCGAGGGCTGGCGTTCAAGTGGGGCGGCAAGCGGTGTGTTGTAGTGGCCGTTCTGGTCCGGCTCCTGCAGGATCAGATCGCCCGAGGGGATGTAGATGGCGCAGATACCGCCGCCAAGGCCACCCGCCCTTGCGCGGGGACCGTCGATATGGCCTTCGCGCGTGCCGTTTTTGAATTCCGCAACCGGGTCGGCGCCGGCCTTGCTGTTGCGCCACAACCGAAGCAGCACATCATTATGACCGTCGAACACTGCATGCATGTCAAGAAATTCCAGTAAGCGGCAAGACCAAAGGGGGTGGGCAGACGCCGGAATGACACCGCGCGAAAGCAAACCGGCGCATTTTTCGCCGACCGCTGTAATCTGTCGAAGATGATCTTAGGACGATCTCTCGCGGCTCCGCAAGACGCAAATTAGGCAACGATGAAATTATCACCACTTGCCTTTTACCGGGAATTGCGAAACGTCAATCCCGCCAGCCACCTTCCGCCTTTTTCAGCAGCGGCGTGACGAAAACACCCCTCACCCGCTCCGGCCATTCCGGCCCGAAAGCGGCGATTTTTTGCCGCCAGCGATCCGATTGCAGCATGGCTGCGCCGATCACCACCGGCCGGATGCCGGACGAGGCGAGAAGCGAAAGACCTGAAATGATGGAACTGCCGCTCGATATGACATCATCCACCAGCGCCACCCGCCTGCCCTCGATGAGCGGCACCATGCGCGGATCGATATAAAGCCGCTTTTCCTGTTTGGTGGTGATGGAGGACATGGGCACCGACAGTTCCTCCAGATACCAGAATTTGCGCGATGTCCCGAGCGGCACGTAACGCGAATGGCCAAGGTGACGGGCAACGGCGGCGGCGAGCGTCAGCCCGAGCGTCGGCAGGCCAATCACCACATCGGGCTTGAGGGGGAGAAGCTTCTGGGCAAGATCGGCGGCCAGCGCCTCCAGCACCTCAAAAGAGGCCTGATTGACGATAAGCGAGGCCAGCGCGTGCTCACCATCCGCCAGCGGCCGGATAGGCAGGCAGATCTGACGTCCATCATCCAGTTCCGCCGGAAAGAAGGCGGAATGCGGGCCTGCCGTATCAAATGTGCGGGGCGCGCAGATATCCTGCCAGAACTCATGCGGCGCAGCGGGAGACTGGGCGGCGGGCGATGCGGATTGCGGCATCGGTCTTTTCCTTTCAGGAACGGGGCGGCAAGCAGCACTCGCAATTTTCAGCCACGCCAACCCGGTTCTTCACATCAGGCATTTCAACAACCGCAAACATGCGGCGGGTTCTTTTCATTGGCTTTTTCAGCTAGAAGGAAACAAAGCAACAGGCATTCGGACAAGCTCACCTATGGCGTGAGTTTTTCCCATATTCAAGGACAAGCTATGAGACTGCTGGACCGCATCGGCGAGGACCTGCCATTCCTGACGGAGCTTCGCCACGATCTCCACGCCCATCCGGAACTGGGCTTTGAAGAGGAGCGGACGAGCGCCATCGTCGCCGACCTGCTCGAAAGGGCGGGATTGAAGGTCCATCGCGGTCTTGGCGGCACCGGCGTGGTCGGCACCCTGCAGGTCGGCAACGGCACCCGCAGCATCGGTCTTCGCGCCGACATGGATGCGCTCGCCATGCCGGAAGTGCCTGACAGGCCCTATAAATCGAAGTTCCCCGGCAAGATGCATGCCTGCGGCCATGACGGCCATACCGCCATGCTGCTGGGTGCCGCGCGTTATCTCGCAAGGAGCCGCGATTTTTCCGGCACCGTGCATTTCATCTTCCAGCCGGCTGAAGAGGGCCGCGGCGGCGCGAAAAAAATGGTGGAGGACGGGCTTTTTACGCTGTTCCCCTGCGATGCGGTTTATGGCCTGCACAATATGCCGGGGCTTGGCATTGACGAGATGGCCGTGGTGGAAGGACCACAGCTTGCCTCTTCCGATAGCTGGCGCGTCACCTTCCGGGGCGTCGGCACCCACGGCGCCAAGCCGCATCTCGGCCGCGACCCGGTGACGGCGGCGGGCACCTTCCTCGCTTCGCTGCAAAGCATCGTTGGCCGCGTCGTCGATCCGCTGCAACCTGCCGTCGTCAGCGCCTGCTCGGTGCAGGCGGGTGACCCGAAGGCGCTCAATGTCATCCCCGATCTCGTTGAAATCGGCGGCACGGCGCGTGCCTATGCGCCAGACGTGCGCAACCAGCTTGAAACGGAAATCGGCAGGCTCGTCCGGGGTACGGCAGCCATGTTCGGCATCGAGGCGAATTACGAATTCATCCGCCGCATTCCACCCGTCATCAACGATGCCGATGCGACGAAACGGGCGCTCCGGGCCGCCAAGACCGTCTTCGGCAACAAGGCCCGCACCGCCTTCCCGCCCTCGACGGCCGGCGACGATTTCGCCTTCTTCGCCGGTGAAGCGCCCGGCTGTTACGTCTGGCTCGGCAACGGCCCGGCGGTGGATGGCGCGCTGCACCACAACACGTCCTACGACTTCAACGACGCCGCAATCGTTCCGGGTGCGGCCTTCTGGGCGACACTGGTAGAGCAGGAGCTGGCGGCGGAGTGAAGTCCGCCTTTCCGGCACACGAGCCGGGGCGGCTTCAACCATGAAGCCTCCCTTCCCCGGAAGACTGCAACGAAACAATACTGCGCATACCCAATAAATCCGCAGCGTATACATCACTATTCAATGGACTCAACCAATTATTTAGTATACATACACGGCATAGTCGTATTTATTATTTATTTTCGGTTCAAATTTTTAAGCGGGCAAGCATCATGGCGAGACTTGTTGTGCCACAAAGTGCGATCACCGGGCGCTTGGCTTCCGCCAAGTCATTGAAAAACCTGCCGCCCGATGACTATCGCGACCGTCTAATCAAATATATCCCGGCGGAATCCGTCGCGCTTTACGTTGCCGTCGATAAAATGGTCAATTCCCACTATGGGCTGAGCACGCTCACGGCGGACAGCGTCGTCTCCACGCAGGCCGCGATCGTCAGCTGGGCCATTCTGGCCCTCGGCATCATCGGCACGCCCATCTATCTCTATCGCCGCAGACTGCCGGGCCAGCCCTGGATGCTGAATGCCGGCATCTCCACCATCGCCTTCGTGCTCTGGGCCTACACATTGAGCGGCTCGGTCTTTCTCGTGCACCAATGGTACAGCGTTTTCTGGGCCGGCCTGCTCGCGCCGATCTTCACCTTCGTCGCCGGATTTTTCGAACCCAAACCGGAGTAAGCGTCCATGCCGACCTATGAGGACCTGCGCGCCTATTTCGACACTTCCGATGCCATGACGCAATTGGCGAGGGCGGCCTCGGAAATCCCCATCGTGCACGGCTTCACCCTCGACGTGGATCCGTTATGGATGCTGCTTTACGATATCGAAGATGGCGTCCTGCCGGAGAGCGAGCGCTACCGGTATGAGTATCTTCTTGACGGTCGCCCTTTCCGCGACTGGTGGAGATTGCCCCTGGCTTTTCCGGAATGGCCGTTCCAGACGCCCTATCAGGGATATAGGCGCCGCGACCTCAAGCGTGACGTTTCGCTGTGGGACGCAATCCCGCGCCCAACGAAAAGCGGTCCTGTCGTGATGACCATCGTTTACGGCCCGCTCAAGACCCCGGCAAAAGGGACTCCGGAGGCTCTGGAGGACGGCGGTGATATTGTGGCACTTCGCCGATTAACCGCTCTCATTGATCAAAGTCTCGCTTCCGCCCGGATAGAGGAACGTCCAAGAGCCAGGCTTGCCTTTGCGGCAGGCGACGAGATCACCACCAGCGCAGGTGAAATCGGCACCTATGGCGGGACGCTGAGGGATACGAACAACAACGAATACGGCATGACATGCGCTCATGTCGCCAAAACCGGTGTCGATATTTTCGATGCGATGGGTTACCAGATCGGCACGGTGAAACATCATACCATCCTTCACCCTTTGCCGGCCCATACGATCTGCGATCCGGTGGCGCTGCCGATGCCGAAACCTTATCCCGGCAATAGCGGTTCGGTGAATATGTTCGACTTCTCGCTGATCGAGCTGACCAAAGCACCGGCAGCGCCTTCCTTGGGCGGGGTGGCCGCCAGCCTGACGCCGGGGCAAAACGTGACACTCAGGGGCAAAAGCGGCACCTATAAATGCAAGCTCGGTTCGCTGGCGATCAGCTACGCCTTCACGGACGGCACCTCGACCTATTGTTTTCGCGACCAGATCGAGCTTCGGCCGCAGCCGGTCATTCCGATTGGCGGTGCGCTCGGGCATCTCGTCACGCCCATGCCGACGCAGGGAGATTCCGGCGGCTGGGTTCTGACGGATGATGCGACGCCGCTCTGGGCTGGCGTGTTTTTCGGCGAAGATGGCAGTCGCGGTTATTGCTCGCGCGCCAGCTGGGCGCATGACTGGGCCGAAAAGCAGGTGGGCGGCCCCCTCTCCGTTTAATCTCCGCGCTTATGCCTGCGCCGATTCACCGGAATGGGAAGAGAGCACCAGAATGCCCGGCGCTCAGCCCACCACCGCAATCACCGGGCTTTGCATCACCCTGCCCGTCAACACATCGGCAATGCCCATATCCGTCTGGTGCGGGCCGATATTGCACGCAAGCGTCGCACCGAAGCAGGCCTTGAAGACGAGATAGGGCGGCTGCCATTCCACCACCGTGCCGAGGGCTTCGCGCAATTCTTCGAAAGCCTTTGCCACCTCTTCAAGAGGCGCATCGGATACGAGGCCGGAGAGCGGCAGGGGAAGCAGTGCGGTGACCTTGCCTTCAGAGGCGACAGCCATACCGCCGCCTGCCACTATCACCGCATTGGCAGCGAGCGCCATGTCTTCGACATTGCCGCCAAAAACTGTGAGGTTGTGGCTGTCATGCGAGACAGTGGTGGCGAAGGCGCCGTTCCAGTTTCCCCAGCCGGTGAGGAAGCCGGTTCTGGTGACCGGCTCGGCCTTGCCGTGGCGGTGGGTGACGGAAATCATCGTCGCGCCCTCAGGCGGAACGACGAAGCCGTCCTTCACCTCGGCCTCCACCTCGCCCCATTGCGTGAAGCGCGGGCGGTCGATGGTGGCAAGGCGCACCCTCGCGCCCTCGGAGGCAACCCTGAAGTCATCGGCTTCACGCAGCGGCAGCTTCATCGAGCCTTCGAGCACCGCCGCATCACAGGCCGGAATGTCAACGAGCATATGCCCGCCTTCCGCAACCGCCCTGCCCCCTGCCAGAACGTGGCGGGCGGCAAAGCTGCTCAAATCCTCGAAAATGACGATGTCGGCGCGACGGCCGGCAGCGATGAGGCCGAGATCGGCACGGCCAAGTCTTTGCGCAGCATTCAGCGTTGCGGCGCGTAGCGCCCATTCCGGCTTCAGTCCATAACGGACAAGGCGGCGTACCACATCGTCAAGTCCGCCGCCCCGCAGCAGGTCATCCGGAAACACGTCGTCGGTGCAGAGCGTCACCGTCTGCGGCAGATGGCCCAGCGCATTCAGCGCTTCCACGAATTCCGGCAGCAGGTGATCGTGCGAGCCGCGCAACTCGATGGTGAGCCCCGCCCTGAGCTTCGCCATCAGGTCTTCGGCCGAGACCAGCTCGTGATCGGAAGAAACGCCCGCCGCCATGAAGGCGTTGAGATCGGCATCCTTCAGGCCGCGCGCATGGCCGCAGAGCAGCTTCTCCGAGACGAGCCCCGCCTGCACGATGCCGCTCATGCGCGGATCACGCTCGATGACGCCGCGCATGTTCATGATTTCCGCAACGCCGCCAATCTGCGGCCAGGAGAGGATATCAGAGAGAATTCCGGCGTCGAAATCTGCACCGCCGCGCTCCAGCCCCGGTGCTGACGGCACTGACGACGGCGCAAGCAGAATGGCGCGCAGCGGCAGGTTTTCTATTGCTTTCGCCGCCCAGCGCACCCCTTCCACACCGTGCACATTACCGAATTCATGTGGGTCCCAGACGATGGTGGTAACGCCACGGGCGACCACAGCCTTCGCATAGACGGCCGGTGTAACCATCGAGCTTTCAATATGCATATGCGTGTCGATGAGGCCGGGCGAGACATAGGCGCCTGCCGCATCGATGATCCGTGCAGCGTCGCTGCGGCTTGCACGCTCGTGCACGCTGGCAATCAGCGCGCCGACGATGCCGATATCGGCGGCGCGAAGCTCTCCCGTGACGACATCCACCAGCGTTCCGCCAGTGATGAGAACATCAAATGGCGCATCGCCGCGTGCGGCGGCAACCGCGCGGGTGCGGAGTGCATCGTCGGTGAGATCCGCCGGCTCGCGCGTCGGGAATTGCGTCTTCATCGGGCGGCCTCCTGGCGCAGCGCCTCAAGAACGGCAGCCGTCGCGGCTTCGGCATTCACGCTTTCGGCAAAATGCGCGTTGAAGGCCTGAACCTTCTCCAGGCGCGTTTCAACCACGGTTCGCCCGCGTGTCAGCGCTGCGTGCAGTTCGACATCGATGCGTGCATGGCGCCAGCCAAGCAGGTCGGAGGTGAAGCCGACGGCGGCGACAGGATCGTAAAGCGCCATGGCCGGCCGGCCACGTCTCGTGGCGATGCCGATGAAACCTTCCAGCAGATCGGCAATCAGCCCGGCGTTTTTACCGCCAGCATTGCGGATCGGCAGCACATCGGCAGGCGAGGCGGTGACTTTGCGGCAGGCGTCCAGATCGACCATGCGCAACGGCAGGCCGTGGGAGAGCACGATGGCCAGCGCTTCGGGATCGGCAAAGGCGTTGAATTCTGCCGAGGCGGTGTGGTTGCCGCTGGTCACGCCGCCACCCATCCAGGTCAGATCGGAAATTCTGGCCGCAAGATCAGGTCTGGCAAGGCACAGGGCGGCAATATTGGTCAGCGGTCCAAGCGCGAGGATACGCTTTTCGCCTGCTCCTTCCAGCCAGCTGCAGAGAGCGGCGAAAGCATCGCTTTTCGGCAGAGCCGGCGCATCCGGCAGGCTTTGGCCGACGGTTGGAATGCCGCTATCGCCCAGAATGCATTGCGCGGTTTCGAGCGCGCCGAGCACCGGCATGGCGCGGCCCTGATGGATCGGCATCGACCAGCCGAAGCTCGCAACGGCCCCGGCAGCGTTGCGGCAGACCGCCTGAAGCGTCGCATTGCCGAAGACCAGCGAAATGCCGTCAATGGCAAGGCCCGACGATTGCACCACCATGATGGCGGCAATATCGTCAAAGCCCATATCGGTATCGATCCATACACCCATGGTCAGTTGAACACCTTGAGGCTCGCCGCCTTTTCAACCGGCAGATCGAAAGCGAGCGTATCTCCAATCGTATGGGCGGCAAGCGCCGCATCGGTTTCCGCCTTGATGGGCCCAAGCGGCGTATCCAGCAGATATTCGCGGCTGTTGCCGGCAAAGGAGGTGCCGCGCACGGTTCCCTGGAAAGGACCTGAACCAAGGGTGACCATGCGCGGCCGCCAGGCCAGTCCGGATGCTGAAAGGACTGGTCCGGGAAGCGGTGTCGTGCCGTTTGCGGTTTTGAGCGCGCCGCCTTCCAGCGCGAAGATGTTTTCGAAACCGACGAAATCCGCCACGAAGGACGAAACCGGCGCGTTGTAAATTTCTTCCGGCGTGCCGATCTGTTCGATCTTACCGCCCTTCATGACGACGATGCGATCAGCGAGCGCGAGCGCCTCGATCTGGTCATGGGTGACGAAGATCATCGTCACGCCGGTTTCCTTCTGCACGCGCTGCAATTCGGTGCGCATTTCAAGGCGCAGGCGGGCATCGAGGTTGGAAAGCGGCTCATCAAGCAGGAGCACCTTCGGTTCCATGACCATGGAGCGCGCCAGCGCCACGCGCTGCTGCTGGCCGCCTGATAGCTCAGCCGGCTTGCGCGAGGCGAAATTGGACAAGCCCACCGATTTCAGGCCGGAGGCGACCTTGTCCTCCAGCGTCTTGCCGCTCATGCCCTTGAGCTTCAGGCCGAAGGCGACGTTTTCATAGACCGTCAGATGCGGGAAAAGCGCATAGGACTGGAACACCAGACCCACGGCGCGCTTGTTGGCGGCAACGCGGGTGATATCGGCCCCATCGAGATCGATATGTCCGCCCGCCACCGGCATCAGCCCGGCAATGGCGCGCATCGTCGTGGTCTTGCCGCAGCCGGAAGGCCCGAGAAGGGCGAGCAGTTCGCCCTTGCGGATATCGAGATCGAGATCCTTGACGGCGATGCTGTTGCCATAAGCGAGCGAGACTTTTTGGAGCGAAAGGTAATTTGCGTCAGACATAACGGGAGAACCCCAGAAAACGTTCGGCCATGAAGACGATGCCGATGGAAAGGAAGGCGAGCAGCGAGGAGAGTGCGGCCACGGAAGGATCGAAGACGATTTCCATGTAACCCAGCATGTCGATGGGCAGCGTGCGCACGCCCGGACCCGACAGGAACAGAGATACCGGCACCTGGTTGAAGCTCGTCACGAAACCGAGAATGAAGGCGGAGAGAATGCCGCCACGAATATTCGGCAGCACCACGCGGAAAAACGCCCCCACCCGCGACGAGCCGAGCAGCACCGCCGCTTCTTCGATGTCCGAGCGCAGATTGTTGAGGCTGGCCGATACCACCCGCACCGCATAGGGCAGGATGAGCGCGGTGTGCGCGAGGAACAAAGCAAGCGTGATGCCGATGCCGAAAGGCACGACGAAATAACGCAGCAGCGCCAGACCCACGATGATGCCGGGCACAATGATCGGCGCGGAAACGATGGTGCGCACCGTCTCTGCAAAAGGCAGCTTGTAGCGCGACATGGCGTAGGAGGCGGGAATGCCGAGGATCAGCGCTGCAAAGGTGCCGCCAATGGCGAGGAACATCGACATCGCAAAGCTTTCCCGGAAGCTCTCAACGGTAAAGACCTTGGCGATCCATTTCAGCGAAAAGCCCTGCGGCGGGAAGGCAAGCGTATCGCCGGCCGAAAACGAGGCGGCAACGATGATGAGGAACGGCCCGATGAGGAAACCGACGACAAGAAGGAGCGTGAGCGGAATGAAGAGCTGCCGGGTCATTTCTTGTTCCTTGCGGTGGCGATGCGCTTCAGCAGGATATTGGCGGCAAAGCTCATGACGATCAGGATGAATGCGATGACGCTGGCGGCGACGAAATTGTTGGAAACCGTCACCTGCTGGTAAAGCAGGGTTTCCAGCATCAGCACCTTGGAGCCGCCAAGAATGGCGGGCGTGATATAGGCCGTCAGCGAACCGGTGAAGACCAGCGTGCCGCCGACGACCAGCCCTTCCTTGGTGAGCGGCAGGATGACCTTCCAGAACACCTGAAACCAGTTTGCGCCGAGAACGCGCGCGGCGGCGATCGTGTCCTTCGGCATATTCTCCAGTGCGCTGATGAGGGAGATGATCATCAACGGCAGAAACAATTGCAAAAGACCGATGAAGACGGCCGTTTCAGAAAACAGGATGCGGATCGGCGCGTCACTCAGGCCGACAGCCTGCAGCGCCTGGTTGACGATGCCGGTTCTGCCCAGAATGACGATCCAGGCATAGGTGCGGGCAACCGGCGAAATCATCAGCGGCAGCACGACCAGATTGACCACATGGCCTTTTGCCCCCGGCGAAAGATTGACGATGGCGAAAGCGGCCGCATAACCCACCACCGCCGAGACGATGGTGACAAGCGCGCCAAGCTTCAGGGTGCGCAGGAAAACCGTCTGGTTCAGCGGATCGGAAAAGAAATCGGCGTAAGCGGACAATGTCCAGCCATCGGCGCTGTGGAAGCCCTCCGACAGAAGCATGAAGACCGGCACAAGAAAGACCGCCGCCGCAAAAATAGCGGCGGGCAAGGCAAGCGCCAGCGCTTCGGCCCGGTTCTGAAACATGGGTTTATTCCCTGAACGGCCACGCGGCCGGTTACGGTTGAAGCCGGGATGCCGGCTTGCGGTCTGGAAAGGTTGGAAAAGCGGTCAGGGGACGACCAAACCGCTTTTCCTGAAACGGGGCGAGCCCTTGCGGACGCTGAAAATCACCCCGTTCCTGACTGAAACTGTCCCGGCTTATTGCCCGACCTTGGAGTTCCACTCGGACAGCCACTTGTCGCGGTTATCCAGCGTCACGTCGGAAGGGATGAGCTGCAGGCTTTTTGCGGTTTCGTCGCCATAGGTGATGTTGTTCGCCACCTCGTCGGAAACCTTGACTTCCCTGTTGGTCGGGCTGTCCACCAGCTTTTCGGCCAGCGCCTTCTGAACGTCGGTCGAGAGCCAGAAATCCATGAACTGCAACGCCAGATCTTCGTTCTTCGTGCCCTTCGGCACCACGAGCACATTCATGCCGCCGGTCTGGCCTTCCTTGGGTGTTGCCCAGGCAAGCGGCAGATCGAGCTTGGTGAAAGGCGCCCAGGAGAAGCGGCCGATCGGGGCGGCCCAGATTTCCTCCTGCTGCATCAACTGCACCAGCTGCGAGGATTTGACGTAGAAAGTGACGATATCGTCCTTCTTTTCGCCCACGGCCTCGATCGCGCCGGAAAGATCCGGCGTATCCTTGCCGATGGCCTTGCCGAGCATGTAAAGCGCCGGCGGGCCCTGATTGGTGGTGACGTTCGGGAAAGCGACGTGATCGACGATACCGTCCTTGAGGAGATCGGCCCAGCTATCGACCTTCATCTTGTCGGTGCGGTAAACGATTGAGGTGGCGTAGAAATTGACGCCGACGCTCATGCCGTCGCCATTCGGGTCCTTGGCGATATCATAGAGCTTGTCGATATTCGGGACCTTGGAAGCGTCGATCTTCTGGATCAGGTCCTTGCGGGTGGCGGAAAGCGCATCCGCCATGGAAACGATGGCGAGATCGACCACCGGATTGGCCTTGTTGGCCTCCATCTTGGCCAGACGTTCGACGCTGTTGCCAGTCTCGACGACCAGCTTGCAGCCACATTGCTTCTCGAACGGCGTATAGACCAGTTCCTTGAATTCGTCCTGCGCGAAGGCATAGACCGAGATCGTCAGCGTCTTGTCCTGCGCCTGCGCGGCACCCATCGTCAGCATCAGGGCGGTGCCCGATGCAAGAATGATTTTTTTCATGGTGTGAGTTCTCCTGCTGTCGTGTTTTTGGCTTCAATCGCATCATGCTTTTTTCTGCCGGTGGAGCCGCGCATGATCAGCGCCATCGGTATGTTCGATATTTCGGCCTTCACCTCGGCGGCGATGCCGTTTTCGAAGCCGGCTTCGCCATCGATCGCGCGCAGCAGTGCCTCGACCGCCAGATCGGCGATGCGGCCCATATCCATGCGCATCGTCGTCAGCGGCGGCGTCACGACGGCCGAAAAAATCAGATCGTCGAAACCCGTCACGCTGGCCTCTTCCGGCACCTCGATACCCTCGCGCTGCAATTCGGTAAGCGCGCGCAGCGCATGCAGGTCCGATACGCAGGCAAAGGCGGTAAAACCATCCGCAACCCGGTCAGCGAGGCCAAGACGGCAACCCGCGCCATCAACCTTTTCAATGGCATCTATCCATAGCGTCTGCGTGGAGCAGGCCTTGCCGAGCCCATCGCGAATGCCGCCAAGGCGGTCGTTCTGCACGTTGGAATCGCGGTTCTTGCCCACCAGCACCACCCGGTCGTGGCCAAGCCCCGCCAGATATTCGCCGACCTGCCTGCCACCATCCCAATGGTCGGCGGCAACCGTGTTTCCAGGTGTCGATGGACTGTCGATCACCGCCACCGGACAGTCGACATCGGCGATGCGCGTCCCCCGGCGGGGAACGACCACCATGCCATCCACCCCGCGCTCGATCAGCCGGTTGATGGCATCCGTCTGCATGGCGATCTCACCGCGCGAGTCGGCGATCAGCACACCGTAACCCGCATTGACGGCCGCCTTTTCGATGGCCTGTGCAATCTGCGGGAAAAGAGGATTGGCAATATCGGGCAAAACCAGCCCCAGAACCCCGCTCTTGCCGGTGCGAAGCGCCCTGCCCGCCGAACTCGGCACATAACCAAGCTCGCTTGCGGTCTTGCGGATGCGCTCCACCAGCTCCGGCGAAACCCGACCCTTGCCCGACAGCGCATTGGACACGGTTGCAACCGACACGCCGAGTGCCGCTGCTATCGCGCTCAGATTGGTGGCAGGCCGTGAAGACGCCATGATGGTCCGAAAGGGCTGATTAAACGTTTAATCACGATAGTCGAGCAAAACCGCCCTGTCGAGTCCGGGCCGGGGTAAAACCGGGCGAAAACCGAGGCATAAAGTCTAAATGCCCGAAAAAAGTGCTATTATTTTTTAGAGCTGTGGATTGCTGGCCGCACGATAGGCCTCCACCTGCCGCACCAGCCAGTCGCGAAACAGCACGACCGGAACGTGGTTGGCGCGCGAAAGCGGCGCCACGGCATAATAGGAGCTGGGGCTTTTGGCCTGATGATCGAAGGCTTTCACCAGCTGCCGCGATTTCAGCTCATTATCGATCAGGAAAAGCGGCATCAGCGCCACGCCCAGTCCGGCGATGCAGGCCTGGGCCACGCTGGAAAACTGCTCGAAGCGCATGCCCTGCGGCAGGGCAAGCGACAGGCCGAGGCTTTCGAACCAGTGGCTCCATGCGCCCGGCCGCGAAGCCATGTGCAGAAGCGGAAGCGCCGCAATATGTTCGCCCTTTTCGATTGGATGCGCCTTCAGAAACTCGGGACTGCACACCGGGGCGACCATTTCATGCATCAGAAAGGTGCTTTCCGCCCCCGGCCAGTCCGCCTGACCGATATGGATCGCCATATCCAGCTGCTCGCGCTCAAAATCGAATTGCCCGATACGGGTGGCGAAATTGATGGTGATTTCGGGATGGTTCGCCACGAAATCCGGAATACGCGGCAGAAGCCAGCGGGTGCCGAATGTCGGCAGCATGGCGAGGTTCAGCGTATTGCCATGCGTTTTGGTCATGATCTGGAGGGACGCGGAGCGTATCTCGCCAAGGGCTGCGGCAATCGATTTCGCATAGGCGCTGCCCTCGGTCGTCAGCGCCACCCCGCGTGCGCCGCGCTCGAACAGGCGCACGCCAAGCTGTTCTTCCAGTGACATAACCTGCCGGCTGATCGCCCCCTGCGTCAATGCAAGCTCGTCCGCTGCGGCGGAAAAGCTGCCGAGCCGGGCAACGGAATCGAAGGCGGCGAGCGCACTGGTGGAGGGCAGAAGTTTGCGGCTGAGAGACGTCATGAGCCATTACTATATGTAATGCAAAAATGAGTAAACATGGCTTGTGCCGACTGGCTCGAATACCAATAATCCGGCCAGCAAATCCGGAGGCATCACGTGAGCGAACACGCAGCATTCAATTGGCAGGACCCTTTTCTGCTCGAAGACCAACTGACCGACGACGAGCGGATGATCCGCGACGCCGCCGCCGCCTTCGGCAAATCGGAACTTCTGCCGCGTGTCTCCGAGGCCTATCTTTCCGAGACCACCGAGCCGGAACTGTTTCGCCTGATGGGCCGAACCGGCCTTCTCGGCGTCACCCTGCCGGAAGAATACGGCGCAGCCAATGCAAGTTACGTGGCCTATGGTCTCGTCGCCCGCGAAGTGGAACGGATCGACAGCGGTTACCGCTCGATGATGAGCGTGCAGTCATCGCTCGTCATCCATCCGATCTTCGCCTATGGCTCCGACGAGCAGAAGAAGAAATATCTGCCCGGCCTCGTCTCGGGGGAACTGATCGGCTGTTTCGGCCTGACCGAGCCGGATGCCGGTTCCGATCCGGGCGGCATGAAGACCCGCGCTGAAAAGATCGCTGGCGGCTATCGCCTGCGCGGTTCGAAAATGTGGATTTCCAATGCGCCGATCGCCGATGTCTTCGTCGTCTGGGCGAAATCGGAAGCCCATGACAACCAGATCAAGGGCTTCGTGCTGGAAAAGGGCATGAAGGGACTTTCGGCCCCCAAGATCGGCGGCAAGCTTTCGCTGCGCGCCTCCATTACGGGCGAGATCGTTCTGGACGGTGTGGAAGTGGGCGAAGACGCGCTGCTGCCCAATGTCTCCGGCCTGAAAGGCCCGTTCGGCTGCCTCAACCGCGCCCGTTACGGCATTTCCTGGGGCGTCATGGGTGCGGCGGAAGATTGCTGGTTCCGCGCCCTGCAATATGGTCTCGACCGCAAGCAGTTCGGCAAGCCGCTGGCCGGCATGCAGCTTTACCAGAAGAAGCTCGCCGACATGCAGACCGAAATCGCGCTCGGCCTTCAGGCATCGCTCCGCGTCGGCCAACTGATGGACGACCATAAGATGGCGCCGGAAATGATCTCCATCATCAAGCGCAACAATTGCGGCAAGGCGCTGGACATCGCCCGCCAGGCCCGCGACATGCATGGCGGCAACGGTATCCAGATCGAATATCACGTCATGCGCCACGCCCAGAACCTTGAGACGGTCAATACCTATGAGGGCACGCATGACGTCCACGCGCTGATCCTCGGCCGGGCGCAGACGGGCATTCAAGCGTTTTTCTGAGGCTTTCTCGGCGTCGAGGAGTCAGGTTTTACAGAGGCCTGAAACCTCTCCTTCGTCATGCTCGGGCCTGTCCCGAGCATCTGCAACCGATTGATCTAACGCTACGTGGTTGGATCCTCGGGACAAGCCCGAGGATGACGGCGCGTGTGAAGGGTTCTGCATCAAAAAAGGCCTTCGAAGATCGCTTCGAAGGCCTTTTGCTTTTCAACTCAGGTGGCGGCTCAGAACGTGCCGCGCACGCCGATACCGAACATGCGCGGTTCGGTCATGCTGGCCTCGATGCCGCCAATACCGCGGTTTTCCTTCATCAGCGTCGGTGCGCGCTCGTCGAAGACGTTCTTGACGTAGGCGTAGAATTCAAGCTCTTCCTTGAACTTGTAGCTCGCCCGCAGATCCGCGATCGTATAGGGGTCGATCGCATAAATGGCCTTGTTGTCCGTGTCCGAATAATAACCGTCGAGATGGCGCACCTGCCCTGAAACGGTGAATTTATCGGTCACGTCCCAGCTGGCGCCGACGGTGAAGCTGTAACCCGGCGATTTGGCGAATTCCTTGCCGACATAGGCGGCATTGCTGGAAATCTCGTCGATCTTCGTCTTCAGTAGACCGGCGCTGGCCTTCAGTGTCAGATTGTCGAGGACCTGATAATCCACGCCGATTTCCAGACCGTAGGCATGCGCCTCCTCGGCATTGACGGTGTAGGATTCGCTGATGCCCGTGGAGACAACCACCGGCACGTTAAACTGGGCGTTCTTCATGTCCATGTAGAACAGGTTGCCGTTTACCGTCAGCGTATCGTCCAGCAGGTTGGCACGGGTGAACAGCTCGTAGTTCCAGATGGTTTCCTTGTCGAAGGTCCGCCATTTGCTGGTCGTCAGGTCGAATGCGACACCGCCGGGATTGTAACCGCGGCTGATCAGGCCGCCCACTGTCCAGTCGTCATTGATGGCGTAGGCAAGCGAGGCCTTTGGCAGAATTTCCGAGAAGGTTTCGTCATAATTGACCGAGCTTCTGGAGGTCGCGCTCAATGTGCGATAACCGCTGCGCTGAATCTGGTCCTGCTGGTAGCGCAGGCCGCCGGTCAGGGTCCATTGGTCGGTCAGGCGATAGCTCAACTCGCTGAAAAGACCGAGATTGTCCTTGGTATCGTCAAATCTGGACGTCCCGCGCAGATAAAGAACTTCGTCAGCCTGCGTGTGGGCGTAATAAATACCGGCAACACCGCTCAGCACATCTTCCTGATCGCCGAAGGTCACGCGCGTTTCATGCGACGTGTTCTTGAGATCGACATCCGCATCGCCATTATTCGCAATGCCGACCCGGCGCTTGGCGATGGACGAGGAAAACTGCGTCTGGTTGAACAGTTTCACGCCGTTTTCGAAATCATAATTGACGTCCAGAATCCCGGTATTGGTATACTGGCTGAAGCTCGGCATCGTCGTGGTAATGTGGTTGAGATCCTCGAAGGGGCGCGACGCCGCCTCCTGGCTTGGCCGGTTCGAAGCGTTGTAGGAATAGGTCAGCTTGGTCGAAAGGCCGGGAATTTCAGCCGGTTCCCACAGAAGCTTGAAGCGTCCGTTGAACTCCTTGAAGTTCTGGTCCGTGCCGTCATGGGCAAAAGCCGAGCTAATGTAATCGATGAAGGTGTCGCGGCCGGAATAGTCAATCGCCATGCGCGCTGCCAGCTCGTCTTCGATCAGCGGCCCTGAAAGAGCGAATGAAGCCCGCTTCTGGTGGTAATTGCCAATTTCAGCCTGATAGGATGCTTCCGGCGTAAAGGTCGGATCATTGGTATTGACGATGATCGCGCCGGCAATAGCGTTGGCACCCTGCGACGTGGTCTGCGGGCCGCGGAAGACCTCGATGCTTTCGACGTCCCAGATGGAACTCGCGCCATAGATGAACTCGTTATAACCGAGATAGTGGCCGTCGACATTGATGGTTGCGCGCGGCACCGTGCCGGTGAAAAAGGCGATGGAGCCCGTATTCGGTCCCTGCGTGTCCTGCCCGCGAATGATGGGCGCGCTGACATTGTCGGTGTAGACGATGTTCGGGATATCCTTGATCGCTTCGGATACGGTCGGGTCGCCGGTCTTTTCTTTCTTGATTTTCTCGCTGGAGACGACCGAAACGGACGACGCCGTGTTCTTCATGTCGCGCGCGACTTTTTCACCGGTCACGACAATCGGCTTGAGAACGGTCGTTCCCGGCGCCGCAGCCTGCTGATCCTGGCCGAAAACCGGTGTCACAAACAAAGCCGACAGCGTCAAAACGCTGACCCCGCTCATCAAACGACCGCTAGAACGAAACCCCATCACACACCCCTAAATAAACATGAGTATTAAAGTCATATTCAAGTAACGGAAGCGTTATATGTTTCGCAATAGAGAATGCGTTCTGTATTGCGGACAATCAGGGTTCCGCAAGGGGATGTGCCATATTTACAACAAAATTTATCGACCTGCCTTTCCGCACCTCAACGATGGGACCCGGAACTGCATGGCGAGCGCGACAGAAATCGATTCCGATTTCCCGGCCGATGGGTTAGGCATGGTCACGCCATGAATGGGGGGAGCGGGCTTGAACGCCATGGATGAAGAGCCGGAAAATCTGTCGGAAAACGAGGGAGAGAAGCGCTCTGCCCTCATCCAGTCGGTGTCGATTGCGGCGCGCTTTCTCAATCTTCTCGCCAGATCGGACAGGGCGCTTGCGCTCGGCGAACTTGCAAAACGCGCCGGCACCGGCCGCTCGACCGCCCATCGCTACCTGCAAAGCCTCGTGCGCGAAGGGCTGGTGACGCAGGATCCCGCAAGCGGCAGCTACGATCTCGGTCCGGCGGCGCTTGGGATCGGCATCAGCGCGCTCAGGCGAATCAATCCGGTCGAAACCGCCGGTCGGCAGATGAAGAACCTGGCCTCGCAGATCGGCGCCAGCTGCGGTGTGGCGATCTGGACCGATCGTGGCCCAACTGTGGTGCAATGGCACCGGAGCGCCAGTTTCTCCATCAGCACCGTGGCGCTCGGCGATGTTCTGCCGCTGGACAACAGCGCCTGCGGGCTGGTTTTCCAGGCTTATCTGAGCGCTGACAGAATAGCGGCAGTGCGCAAGCTGCAACCGGCAGCCTTTCGCGGCTCCCGTCCCGACACCGGAATTCTGCACGGCATTCGGGAAACAGGCGGCGCGGAACTCAACGAACATCTGTTTTCAGCCCTCACAGGCAAGGCCGCCCCGGTTTTCGACGCCCAGGGCGAAATCTGTTGCGTCGTCACCACCGTATCCTTCCTGGCGACTGCCGAGACCGAAGGCCATTTTCAGCAGCTTCTCGAAGCCGCCAGAAAGGCGACGACGGAATCCGGCGGATCGTAATTCTATTCGGCCAGATGCTCCGCAAAGGTGCGGCCGGAATAGGCCGTGCGGAAAAGCCCCGCATCGCCAAGCCGGGGAAGCAGCCGCTCCAGCACCAGCCGCATTGACGCAACGGAACCACCTGGCACCGCGACAAATCCGTCTATCGCACCGGCCTCCGTCCATTCACGAATGGTCTCGAAGGCATCCTCCACCGTGCCGATGATCTGCCAGTGGCCCGACCCCATTACTTCGGGCCGCCGCAGCAGATCGCCGACGCTCAGCGTTTCCCGCTCGATCAACCGGCGCAGCAGGTTGGCATGGGTGCGGCTTCTGGGTGTGTCGGGCGGTGGAGGCAAGTCTGAGGCGGTGACGACCCGCGTGAGCGGCCAGTCCGAGAGATCCAGACCCGTCAGATTATGAATGGATGCAAAGGTACGGGCGTGATTGGCCCGCCCATGGGTCGCCGCAAACAGGTCCAGCGCCTCTTTTTTCGTGTCCGCCAGATAAAGGCTGAGACCCGGCATCAGCTTCACCCCGTCGGGCTTGCGACCATGACCCTCAGCCCGCCGTCGCAAATCAGCCCTGAGTTCGATGGCCGCTTGCATATCCGGCGTGGAGGCAAAGACCGCATCCGCAACGGATGAGGCGAAATCGCGCCCTTCCGGCGAAGCCCCCGCCTGCACCAGGGGAATGCGGCTGGCATGGGCCGGCAGGTTGAGCGGGCCTTTGACGCTGAAATGCTTCCCCGCATGCGCGAGCGGCCGCACCAGCGACGAATCGGCAAAACGACCGCTTTCCTTGTCCAGCTTCAGCGCCTCGTTTGGAAAACTCGCCCAGAGCTGCCGCACCACCTGCGTGAACTCGGCGGCGCGCTCATAACGCTCCTGCGGCGACGGCATTTCCTTGAGGCCGAAATTTTCGTGGCCATCCAGCGCCGTGACGATGTTCCAGCCCGCCCGGCCGTTGCTCAGCCAGTTCAGCGACTGTATCTGGCGGGCAACCACATAGGGCGGCAGGAATGTCGTCGAAACGGTGGATAACAGACCAACATGGCTGGTCTCTCGCGCGATTGCGGCAAGAAGCATAGTCGGGTCCATGCTCGCAAATGCGCCGCCGGTTTCCAGCCCTTCGGTGCGCAGGAAAAGCGTGTCGGGACGAAACACGAAATCCACATGCGCGGATTCCGCCCGCTTCGCCAGATCGACGAAATAATCGCTGGAAAACACCCCGCCTATATCGCTGTCCGCACGCCGCCATGCCTCGCCGCTGAGCCAGGTTGGGGCCAGCGACATGCCGACGTGAAGCTTGAGCGCGACTGACATAATTCACCTCGACTGAAATAATCCGAAAGAAATCCACACCCTGAATCGGCAAATTTCGATTTGTGGAGAGTTTTACTATAGTTTAGTGTCGCTTCAAGACCGCACCGTCGTCCTTGCCGGAAGGAAATCCCATTTCCGCTCGTTCGATGTTTAAATTCAATACCTTATACTTTCCTTGCGGCGTCTCGACGCATGGATCCATGAATAACAGGAGTTGTATCCGGTGCTTGACGCCACGGACCTTCACGCCAGCTACGGCCCCATCCCCGTCTTGCAGGGACTGTCCACCCGCTTTCAGGCCGGCCGCGTGACCGCGCTGGTCGGTCCCAATGGTTGCGGCAAGTCGACGCTGTTGAAAACCATCATGGGTTTCGTGCCTTTGTCTGCCGGTGAGATAAGCCTTGGCGGGCGTTTGATCGGCGAGATCGGGCGTCGCGAACTGGCCCGCCGCATCGCCTATCTGCCGCAGGAATGCCATTGCCCCGACTATATGACGCTTGGTGAATTGATCGAGCTTGCGGGTTATGCGCGTTACGGGCTTGGCGGCGGTCCATCAGAGCGCGACCGTGCACTTTTTGCGGAGGCGCTGAGGATCGTCGGGCTGGAAGACAAGGCAAGAGCACAGGTCAACACGCTGTCCGGCGGCCAGCGTCAGCGCGCCTTCATCGCCATGGTGCTGGCGCAGGACACGGAAGTGATCCTGATGGACGAGCCGGTCAACCACCTCGACATGAAATATCAATATGCCGTTCTCGGCCTCGTGCGCGAGCTGACGGACAGGCACGGCAAGACGGTCATCGTCGTGCTGCACGATCTCAACCTCTCCTCCACTTTCGCCGACGACGTCATCATGCTGAAGGCAGGGCGGGTTCTGGCATCCGGACCGGTTGAAAAAACGGTCACGCCCGAAAATGTCGCGGAGGTCTTCGATCTCGAGGCCGACATATTTTCCCGGCAGGGGCGGCTCATCTGCGTGCCCCGCGTCGAGCGGCAGGAACAGGCCATTCCGGCATGACGTCGAAAATAACGCTGATCTTCGCCGCGGCCCTGCTGCTAGTCATTATTCTCGTCATCAACCTCGTGCTGATGGCTGCCGACATGCCACTTGCCGAAATCGTGGCGACACTTCTGCGTGGCGAAGCCGAAACCTATGAACAGTCGGTTCTCCTCTATCAACAGATCCCGCGCTTGCTGATTGCGATCTATGTCGGTGCCACCACCGCCGTCAGCGGCTGTGTGCTGCAGGGTCTTGCCCGCAATCCCCTCGCCTCGCCCTCCACCCTGGGCCTGAATGCAGGTGCGACGCTTTTTGTGGTCTCCGGCGCGCTCGTGTTCGATTTCCCTTCCGAGGTGCAGGGGCTTGTCGCGCTTTTCGGTGCCGGTTTCGGCTTTGGCGCCTGCTTCCTTGTCGCCCGGCTGGCCGGACGGGCAAATGATCCGCGCGGCCTGTCGCTCATCCTTTCCGGCGCGCTTGTCTCGATGCTGCTGATCGGCATGACCAACGCCCTGCTTCTGTCAAACCCCACACGGCGAGCCGAATTCCTGAGCTGGGTCGGCGGCAACATCAACCATGTCTATGCCGAGCGCCTCACCGATTTCTGGTGGATCGGCGCCATTGCACTGGCAATGCTCTGGTCGGTCGCCCGTCCGCTGACGCTTGTTCTGCTGGGTACGGAAAAAGCCGCCTCCGCCGGCGTCAACGTCACGCGCATTTCGCGGGTCGCACTTTTCGCCACCATGCTGGCCTCCGGCTCGGCCGTTGCCATTTGCGGTCCGATCGGCTTTGTCGGCCTCATCGTGCCGCATATGGTCCGGCCGCTGGTCGGGGTGGACTTCAGGCTCGCTTTGCCGGCTTCCGCCCTTGTCGGTGCAAGTCTCTGCATATTGGCCGACCTTGGCGCGCAGACCCTGTTCAGGCCCTATGTGGTCAATACCGGGCTGTTCATGGACCTGCTCGGCGGCCTTGTCTTCATCGTCATCGTTAAGCGCTTTTATCTTTCGCCTTCGGCGCGGGGGCTGTCATGAGGAAGCAATTCGCCACCGATGGCAAAGCGGTCCTTCGGCTGCCGGGCGGCCTGCAGCTTGGCATCGGCAATCTGAAGGCCGGCTTTGCGCTGATCCTGCTGGCGCTTTCGCTCGCCGCCATTTCCGCCAGCCTCGGCAATACCGAGACAGGTCTCATCGAACTCCTGCGCGGCCTTGCCGGCGGGCATCTGAGCGACGATCAGGCCTATGCGCTGTGGACGGTGCGACTGCCGCGCATCCTGCTCGGTTTCATGGCCGGCTGGAGTGTTGCGCTGGCAGGCGCCATGCTGCAATCCGTCGCCCGCAATCCACTCGCCGATCCCGGCCTGTTCGGTCTCAGCCAGGGATCGATGACCACCATCATGCTGCTTCTGGTGCTGGTGCCGGCCGCGCCCAAGACCCTGGTGGCGCTTGCGGCCGTCGGCGGTGGCCTGGCCGTGGCCTTCCTGCTGATCGCGCTTGTCGGGCGCGAACGTTCCAGCGGGCTTGCGATCCTGTTGATGGGCATCGCAATCGAATCCGCCCTTTCCTCCGTTTCCTCCGTGCTTTTGCTCTACACGCCGACGGAAACCTCGCTGTCGCTGGCGGACTGGATGGCGGGTTCGCTGTTTCAGGCGAGCTGGTCGACCATTCTCGTTTTCGCGCCACTTTTCACGGCGAGCCTTGCCGGCATTTTCCTCATCGGCCGGGCGCTCGCAGTGTTCGATCTCGGCAATGAGATGGCCATGGCGCTCGGCGAAACGGTCAAACGCTCGCGCCCGCTCGTCATCGTTTTCGCGGTCATCCTCAGTGCCGCTTCCGTCACGGCAGTCGGCCCCCTGACCTTTCTCGGCGTCATCGCCCCGCATCTCGCCACCTTCGTTTCGCCCGCCGTCGGCCGCGCAAGGCTTTTCCTGTCGGGGCTCACCGGCGGCATTCTGGTCGTGACCGCCGATACGCTCTCGCGCGGTTTGGTGGCCGACACGCCGATGCCGATCGGGCTTGCACTGACGCTGATCGGCGTGCCGCTTTTCATCCTCACGCTGCGCCTGCAGGCGCTGCGCAGAACCAACCGCCACTGAATATATTGAACAAAGGGAATGCCATGCGATTTGCCATCCTCGTTGCAGCACTTCTGACCGCCGGAAGCAGCCTTGCCGCTGAGCGAACCGTCACCGATGCCGCCGGCCGCACGGTCTCCGTTCCGGAACAGCCGCAGCGCATCGTCGTCATGCACGAGCCGCTTCTGGGCGTGCCGCTGATGGATCTCGGCGCCAATGTGGTCGGCGCCTATGGCCGTAACAGCGACGGCAAATTTGCCACCGCCGTCGATTTCATCGACACTGTTCTCGGTGAAGGCCGCACGAAACCGAAAGGTTTCGGCGCAGTCGGCCAGATCGACCTCGAAAAACTGCGGGCGCTGCAACCCGATCTGATCGTCGCGACAGAAATGGATAGCGGCAAGGCCGAGCAACTTTCCACCGTGGCGCCCGTCTATCTGCAAAAGGTAAGCACCGGCCACACCTACGGCTTCAGTGTCGAGGAAGATCTTTCGCGTCTGGCGGGCAGAAGCGACGCCTTCGCAGAGCGCCGCAAAATCTACGACGAAAAACTTGCCGCTGTCAAAAAAACGCTCGGGGAAGACGCAAGGGCCAAGACCTATCTCGCCATCCTGCTGACCGACCAAATCAATGCGGTAGGCGACATGTCTGGTGCGGTGCAGGCGCTGGAGGATCTGGGTTACGCGCGGTTGAAAATCGACAACGCCACCTCGTCGGGCGGGCTCGGTTCGACCCTGACAATGCCGCTCAGCGCCGATGCTTTCGGCAAGCTCAACCCGGATCTCCTGGTGGTGATGAACAGCTATAACAGCCCCGCCCGTGGCGAAGCGGGAACGCGCGCCGCACTTGAAAAGATCATTCCGGGCTGGGAGCGCTTCGTCAAACCGGCACGCGAGGGCAGGATCGTCTTCCTCGATTCCACCAGGGTCACGACCCCATCCATCCCCAGCGCGCTCCACACGCTGGACGCGGTGGAAGGCTGGGCGGGCCATCGCTGATCGCTCTTCCCCAACGCAGATACCCGGCGCCAACCATGCGCCGGGCATAAACTTGAGTTTTTGAAGAAAGTTATATTGCGAGCTCCGGAACCGCCTGTTATGGTCCGCGCATCTGACGCAACACCACCGGATCGCCCGCCGGAAAATTCCGATGCGCGATTGTCCGGCAAGCCGATCCGGGACAGCGAGACCGCCGACCCCATCGGCGATATCCCAGGAAAGACAACAGCATGACCATGCCAGAATCCATAGACCCCTCCATTCCCGACCGCACCCCCAAACGCCATCGCCACGCCGTCAAGCTGCGTTGCCTCGATGTTAGCCGCGTGGAAAAACTCAGCCGGTCCATGGTGCGCATCGTTTTGACGGGGCCGGAACTGGAGGGCTTTGCCAGCCTTGGCTTTGACGATCACGTCAAGATGTTCTTCCCCCTCCCCGGTGAAACCGAGACCAATCTGCCGGTGATCGGCCCGAACGGTCTTGAATTTCCCGAAGGTGCACCCCGCCCGCTGGCGCGCGACTACACGCCGCGCAGCTTCGATGCGGAAAAGGGTGAAATCGCCATCGATTTCGCCACGCATCATGACGGCCCTGCCAGCAACTGGGCAAAATCCGCCAAGGTGGGTGATAAGGCGTGGATCGCAGGCCCGCGCGGCTCGTTCACCATTCCCTTCACCTTCGACTGGCATCTGCTGATTGCCGACGATACCGGCCTTCCCGCCCTTGCGCGCCGACTGGAAGAGATGCCTGAGGGCACCCGCGTCGTCGCTCTGATCGAGGTCGAGACGGACGCTGATCGCCTGGAACTCGCCACGAAAGCCGACGCTTCGATCATCTGGGTAACGCAGAAGGGTGCAGGCGGGGCCGATCACGATGCCCTGACGCAAGCCCTGCGCGAACTCGACCTGCCGGAGGGCGATTTCTTTAGCTGGGTCGCCTGCGAATCGAAGACGGCCAAAGACCTGCGCACCCTTCTGGTCGGCGAATTCGGTGCAAATCCCAAGTGGACCCGCGCTTCCGGCTACTGGCGGCGCGGCGCAAGCGGCGTTCACGATCACTTCGATGAGTGAGCCGGTAATCGCGGCGGGGCGAGGCTGGAGGCGAAAATGATGACGACGGAACTCAAGGCTCATCTCGCCAAGGTTCTCGACGATGAGGTAGGGGATATCGGGCCGAATGCCAACCTGTTCGGCTGCGGGCTTCATTCGCTTGCCCTCATGCGCCTGATCCCGCCGCTTTCGCAACTCGCCGGCACGCGCCTTGACTATGATGATCTCGCCCGCCAGCCGACGCTTGCCGCCTGGCAGGCGCTGATCGAACGGTCGCGCGCGGAACATTGATCCCAACAAAGACGGGACTTGCCGCAGCGGGCGCGACGCCCCCGGACATGTCCCCCAGGCACTTCCAAGGAGAGGACCATGGCAGCAGACAATTCGCGCATGCTTGCGCGTCGCATCGAAGAAACCTTCGATGGTGCGGACACGTCCCCGCGGGGCGGATCGCAGCCAAGCCAATATGAGGAGCGGGTCTGGTTCTCGCAATTTCAGGACCCCGATCAGGTCTTCCGGCATATTCTCACCTACCGCATCGGCGGCGAGAGCGACCTCCTGCGCCTCACATCGGCCCTGGAGACGGTTTGCGCTGCATGGCCCGAACTTCGCGTGCGGTTTTCCTTCGGGGAAGACGGCACCCTTGCCAAGAGTGTCGAAGCGCCATCGGCCTCTCTCGTGCAGCTGTTTCAGGCGCCTTCGACAGACGAGGCGATAGCCCTGCTGCACGACCTTCAGGCAAGCCCCTATGACGCGGAAATCGATCCGCCGTTTCAGGCGATCGTGCTTTTGAGCGAAGGAGAGGTGCTGCTGGCGCTTCTGGTGCATGGCCTGCTTGGCGAAACCCTGTCATCGCAGACACTTCTGGAAGCTATTGCCGCCGCCTATGCCGGCGAGGCACCAAAGCCGCTTTTACCGCGCATCGCCGAAACCGGCATCGTCAATCCCCTTCCGCTACCCTGGTTGCAGGGGTCGGCCTCCGGCACGCATGTGATCTCTTTACGGGACAGCGGGGCGAAACCAGCGAGCCATAGCCACGGCGTCGATCTCCCGGCCACCCTGCTTGACCTCGCCGGCTCAACCACGACCGAAGCGCTTCTGGCACGCGCAGGCGCCCGTTTCGCACATTTTATCGCAACCAACGGCAACCTTGATACGGTTACCCTGCGCCTGCCGTTGCAATCGGGCGGCGAGACCGGCTTGCCGCTTCCTGCGGATGCGGTCGCCCGCGTGTCGATCCCGCGTGGCCAGTCGCTACCGGAGGCCGAAAAGGCCGTGCTGGCGGGCCTGCAACGGCAAATCGGAAACAGCAGCAAACACAACGACGAAGCGGCCACCTTCACCTTGCAGGCGCTGGCAACGTCAGCTGAAACCTCATCCGTCGAGCGCCTCCGATTCGAGCGCCTGCCGCTCCCCTCGCTCCAGTCCGGCCTCGGCCTGACGCTTGCCGGAGGCAGCACCGTTGACGGCCATATCCGTCTGGAGCTGACGGGTGGCAAGGAGACCTCGCCGCATGCGACGGCATTCCTGCTGGAACGCTTCGTCACCCATCTCGAAGGCGGTGCGGATTTTTCCGACATCACGCATTCGATCCCTTCCGCAGGACTGGCGGCGACGGCATCCCTGCCCGCCGCCTCTTACTCGAACGACGACGAGATTGCCGCAACGATCCTTGCCGAATTCCGCGAGGCGCTTGTATCTCCGGACATGGGGCCGGATGACGATTTCTTCGACTTTGGCGGCCATTCGCTGATCGCCACCCGCATCATCGGACGCCTTCTCAGCAATCACGGCATCGAGGTGCGGTTCAACGACCTGTTCAGCTATCCGACCGCCGCATCGCTTGCAAAACAGGCGACGCGTCTCGAAACCGCAGCGCCTGCACAGTTGGAGTCCACGGAGACGGGTTCGTTCACGGCACCGCTTTCGCTGGCGCAGATGTCGCTCTGGAAAGCCTATGCCGCTTTCGGTTTCGGCGAGATATTCAACATACCCTTCGCCCTCGACTTCCTCGACCCTGTCGATGAGAGCGCCTTCGAATGCGCGTTCCTCGATATTATCGAGCGCCATCCCGGTCTGCGGACCCATTTCTACGTCGAGAACGACACGGTGCTGCAGAAGATCGTGCCCATGCACGACCTGCCTGGCTACAAATGGTTCTGGACCAGCGAAGAAAGCGAAGGTGTGGACCGGCACGCGGAGGCTTCCTGGCGGTTCGATCTTTCCCGCGAATTGCCGATGCGGCTGCGTTTCCTGCGCAATCCGCAAACCGGCGGCCAGGTGCTCTCCTTCCTCTTCCATCATATCGTCCTGGACGAATGGTCGGTGAACCTGATGATGGACGAGCTGACGGAAGCCTATAGGGCAAGGGCGGCGGGCAGGGCCCCTGTCTTTGCGGGCAAGCCGGCACCCTTCCATGAATTCGCCAGAAAACAGGTGGCATCGGGCGTCAATGCAGACCATCTTGCCTATTGGACCGATATGCTGCGGGATGCACCCAAGGGCCTTGTGCTGCTCGGGCAGGATAGCACGCCTGCAGAAGCTTCGCATGACGAGGCGCCGGCAGGCGGCTGGATCGAGTTCAAGCTGGAGAAACACGTCAGCGACGGGCTTTACGCCATCGCCAAGCAGAACAGCGCCTCCCTGTTCAACGTCGTTTATGCCGCCATCGCCGCGTCACTGCGGCATCTGGGCGGGCTGAGCGATCTGGTGGTCGGTACGTCGGCATCCGGCCGTACCGATAGCGGCTATTTCGATACGATCGGTTATTTCACCACGGTCGTCGCCCATCGTGTGCGTTTCCGCGAGGAGATGACGGTCGGCGAGCTGATTTCATCGGTGAAGAACACGGTCAACGGTTCACTGGAACACAGCGAAATCCCGATCGATCTGGTCGAAGAGGCACTCGGCATGACGCCGGGCCGCGACCATCTGTTCGAGGTGTTCATCCAGATCCACGCCAAGAACAAGCTGAACGGCACGCTTTCCGGACCGGACGGCAAACCCGTCGAGTTCAGGCAGATCGATCCCGACAAACACGAATCCATGCTGGGGCTGCAATTCGAGGTGATGGAAGAGATGATTGGCGGCGAACGCTCCATCCGCGTGCTGATGAGCTACCGCTCCGACCGCTACGGCCCCGAGGATGTCGACCGGCTGCGCAGCACCACCAGCGGCGTCTTCAGCCGTTTCGCCGAGGCAGGCGCTTCGAGCCGGGTGCTGACGACACTGGCCTGAGTGCGGGCAAGAGCGCACAGAAAAACCCGGCGTCGCATAGCGGCGCCGGGTTTGTTTTGCTGATAATTCCTTTACGTAGATCTGTTTGACGAAGCCGCAGCATTTGCGCCCCGTCACCCCGGACTAGATCCGGGGTCCAGTGCGATCAAGTCATTGATCGCGAAAGACTCTTCTCGCCGCGCAGACGCGCGGCGGCTGGATACCGGGTCAAGCCCGGTATGACGGGGAGAGATTTTCCGTCCTCTTTTGTGCAGAGGACCCGGCCATTCAAACCGCCCGGCGGAACCTCGCGGAAACCTCTTCAGCCGCAACCGCCAGCGCCTCGCTGTGCAGCATGGCATCCAGAAACAGCGGCAGCTCCTCGCGATAGCGCGCGAAATCGTCCGCTTCCGTCAACGCCGAATCCGCGTCGATATGCAGATTGAGATCGCTGCCGTCATCCTCGCCACGGAAGGTCAGGTTGAAGCCATCGCCGGGGCCGTTGGCGAGAATGTGCCGGGAAACTTCAAGCTCCGCAAAGACCGGTGCGCTGAAAGGCAGGACGTTGATGAGCGGAGAGAAAAAGAACCGCCGGCCCTTCGATATCTCCTGGTCAGCGGCGATCTGTTCGATGCGGTAGCGGCCATGCAGGCGCTGTTTGCGCAGATTGGCGGCATTGCGCGCAAGGAAGCCGCCAAGGGTTTCCTGCGGTTCGATTGTCAGATGGAACGGCAATATATTGACGAGCATGGCGGGCATATGCGCGCCAACGCTGCCCCAGCGGCTCATGAAGGGCAGCCACAGCGTCAGCACGTCGCGATCCGGGCGCGGCAAGTTGCGGTGAAGATAGAGGCCGGAAAGCAGCACCAGCAGGTCTGGCCAGCCGATCTCCAGTGCGCGGGATATATGTTGCAGCCTTGTGCTGAACCCTTCCGGCAGTCCCGCATCGGCATGCAGGCCGCCACCGCCATAATCCTCACAATCCTTGTCCAGCACGGGCAAATCCACCGGCGGAGCAAGATAGGCCGTCCAGAAATCGCGATCCTTTTCGAAACGGCGGCTCTGCCGATAGGCATCCTCCTCTGCGAGAAAACTGCCGAAGGGATGAAAATCGGGACCGGCCTCGCCCTTGCCGCAATAGTGCCCGTAAAGCTGCCCGCAGCGCTGCTCCACCAGCGTCAGGCCATAACCATCAACAACGATATGATGGGCGCGGATATACCAGAGGTAACGGTCGTCAGTGATGCGGTAAAGCACCTGCGCAGAGAGCCTGTCGGTTCGAAGATCAAGCCTTGCCTCGACATCGGCATTCATCCGCAGCATCGCTTCTTCGAAGGGAACTGCATCGGCGCGCAGATCGACAAGCTCGACCACAGGAGCATGCTGCGGATCGCAGCATTGCTGCGGCGCCTCGCCATCCTCACCCATGCGGAAACGGATCGACAGTACCTGCGATTCGCGCACGGTGCGTTTGATCGCTTCAAGAAGGGCACCTTCATTCACGGCGCCGGAAAGATCGATGTAATGGGCGACGGTGGAGACCGGCTCGTCGGGGTGGAAGGAGAACTCCTCCCAGAAATCGAGTTGCGGCTGGGTCAGGGGAAGCCAGCCGCCGGCAGGATCAATATGCGCCATCTGTTTTTCCTTGGGTTATTTCTATGATGTTCTGGCCGCGATGATGGAGCTCATGCCGCGGAAGCCGGTAAAAGCGAGCTGACCTGCCTGGCGCTGCGGCACCGTAAAAGCTGCTGCGGCGTCAGTTCCACGCCGAAGGCGCTGCGGATTTCAGCCGAGACGGTTTTCAGATGCGACGGCAAGAGGCCAAGCGCCAGCAGATCGCTGTTCATGTCCACATTCGCGGGTCTTTTGCCCAGCACGCCAAGATAGATATCCAGCACGCGGCGATCGCCCTGATCGGCCACCTTGACTGCCACAGCCGCCGGCGTTTTCGCCGGTTCTGCAACCGTCAGCAATTCGCGGGCGCGGCGGCGATCCGGTTTGCCATTGGCCGAGAGCGGCAGGTCGGCGACATTGAGAAAACGGCCGGGCACGTGGGATTCCGGCAGGTGTCTGCGGGCGAAACTGCGCAGATCGGCAGCCGAGAGGTCGATACCGGGCATCGGAACGTAAAGCACGCCGATGGCGGCCTCGCCTTTCTGCTCGGCACCGTAATCCACCACCAGCACCCGCTGGATGGAAGGGTGGCGGATAAGTTCGTTTTCCACATCAGGCAGCGAGACGCGCACCCCGCGTATCTTGACGTAGCCGTTGACCCGGCTTGCAAACATGATCTTGCCATCCAGCCGGTAACGGCCCCGGTCGCCGGTCCGAAACGCGCGGACCGCATTTGCGTCGGGATCGTTGACCGTCACGAAATCCGTCTGGGTGATCGCGCCATCCTCCAGATAACCGATCGCCACATTCACGCCCGCCGTGTGGATGCGGCCGACAACGCCCACCGGGCAATGCCCGCCCTGATCGTTGAGGATGAAATATCGATTGCCGGGTAAGGGGTGTCCGTAGGGTATCGCCGTGGTGTCTTCTGCCACGATCTCGTGCCAGATGCTCCAGATGGTCGTTTCCGTCGGCCCGCCAAGCGATATCAGCCGCATGTCGGGCTTCAGCCGGCGCATCTCCTCGATGACGGAAGGCTTGATGTAGTCACCGCCCTGCGCGACGAGCCGGAGCGAGCCGAGCTGATCGCCGCGGCGGCAGGACAGGAGCATTTCAAGGATGGCCGGCACCGAGCACCACAGCGTCACGCCATGTTCGGCCACCAGTTCGTTCCAGCGAACCGCATCCTTTTCCTCGCCGGGTTCCGGCAGCACCAGCGTCGCACCGGCGGCAAGCGCGCCGAAGACATCGAAGACAGACATGTCGTGATGCAAAGGCGTGACTGAAATGAACACATCGCTTGCCGTCACGCCCCATTCCGAAAGCGTGCCGCCGACGACATTGGCCGTGGCGCGGTTGGAAAGCACAACGCATTTCGGTTTGCCGGTCGTGCCTGACGTGTAGAGATAATAGGCAGGATCCTCGCTCGCCGAAAGCGCGGCCAGTTCCGCCATGACAACGGGCACATCGGAAGTGGCCGGCGTCGACAGAAGCTCCTCCGGATCGATAGCCTCAAAGCCTTGCGGAACATTGCGGGCAACGATGATGGCCGGGCGGCAATTGGTCAGCAGGTAGCGCAGGCGGTCCTCCGGTGAACCGGCATCCACCGGCACCCAGATCGCACCCGAGAGCGCGGCGGCCAGCGTGACGGCCGTATGCTCCGGACTGCGTGGCAGGCACACCGCCACGACATCCCCGCGACCGACGCCACGCCCCTTCAGGCCGGCCATGGCCCGTGCCACCAAATCTGCGAGTTCGCCATAGGCGATACGCCGTTTGCCGCTTATCAGCGCCGTGCGCGACCGGTCACCCTCAAAAAGATGGGCGGCGATCCGTTCCAGAAATGGCGGGCAGACGAAACTCCCCTCGTCACCATTCAGCCGGTAATGGGAAAGATCGACGACCTCTCGCGGATTGAGCGAGAAAGTCCCGCGGGCCATGATCGCGGCAATGGCGCGTTCGATGGCACCGAGAATATCCGCCACCATTGCGCCATCGATCGCCTGTTCCGCATAATCGATATCGAGGACGAGATCGCCATCCGGATTTTGCGAAAAGCGGAAATCCAGCGCCACCTGCGGTGTCTGGGTCAGCCCGTCCGTCCAGCGCAGCGTGGACGATTGCGAAAGCGTGGGCCAGGAGAGGCCATTGGTGATGACCACAGGCAGCGCAAGCCCACCTGGATTGGCGTTGAGAAGGATGCGATTGAGATCGATCCCCGAAAATGCGAGGTGGTTGAGGCCCTCAAGCACATCCGTTTGCAAAGCTGCGGCCCGCTCCGCAAAATCGCCCCTGGCCGCCTCCCATTTGACCGCGATGAAGCTCGAGCGATTGGCAAACGCGCCTTCCACCTGCGGGGCGACGGGAATGCCGACGACGAGGGCGCCTTCGTTCAGCCAAAGCGACAGCACATCGAGGATCACCGCCGTCAGCGCCGAATTCTTGAACAGGCGCTCTTTCGCGCCGATCCGTGAAAAGGTGGTAAAGCGTTGTTTTTCCACGGTCAGGCTCTGGCGGCTGTAACGCGAAACGGCAATGGTTTCGAGCGCGGCTTTCCATGGCAATTGAGAAGGTACTTCCGCACCCTCAAGTTTCCCCGCCCAATAGGCGGCATCTTCGGCGCGGGCCGCTGCGATATCCTGCTGCGCGGCGGTGGTTGCTACGGTTGATGCGGGCGGCACGACGTCATCGAAGAGTTCCGCCGCAAGGCTGGCTATTCCCCGCCCGTCAAGAATGAGGGCGTCGAAACGCAGGAAGACCACCACCCCATCGCCTGCCGCAATTTCCGGCAAGCGAAAGACCGTTACCTGCCAGGGAGAGGCGGCAAGATCGAAATGGGCATGCGAGAAATCCCGCCGCGCGGCGTCCATCCGCGCTTCGGCGTCGGCAGCGGACAGGTTTGAAAGATCAACAATATCAAGGTTGAGCTTCGGCTCTTCTGAGACCACCTGCACCAGACGCCGCTCATCGATGCGGGTGCGCAGGCTTTCGTGCCGCGCAACCATTGCTGTCAGACGCGAGCGAAGCAATGCCGGATCGATATTGCCGCGATATTCGCGGAATTCCTGCATCGCCACACCGCTGAGCGGCAGGTGGGTGCCACGACCGAGCAGATAGGCCTTTTGCAAGGCTGAGAGAGGCCGTTCCATGGGATTTCCTTTTGTCTGCGCTGTCGCTTCCGGCGCTTGCAAGCCGAATCGCTCCACAGTCTCTGAAACAAGATCGGGGCTTTCAGCGAGACGACGAAGAAGCGCGGTGTAGGTCTCAAAAAGTGGGCGCAGCCAGCTTTCCGGCAGGGCGTCGAGCCGCACGTCCCAGTTGATCAGAAGCCCGCCATCCAGCGCCGCAACCTGCGCATCCAGCGCAACGCCCGGCCCTTGCGAGACGGTGTGGATCATCGGACCGAACACCCGCCCGACGCGCTCGGAAAACAGGTCGCCACCGGCAAGATCGACACCCGCGGTGAAGACCACCGGCGAGCTTTGCAAACCGCCGCGCAGCCGGGAAAGATCGCGCATGACACTGACGCCGGGATAGGACTGGTGCGCGAGACGCCCGTTCATCTCGTCAAAAAGCCGCCTAAGCAGCCGCTCCAGGCTCTCCCTGGGCCTGATGTCGACACCGAGCACGAGAACATTGGAGAACTCACCGACGATGTCATCGACCCCTTCCACCAAAGGCGCCCGCCAGAAGCCCGGCACCGAAAGCCGGAATTTTTCCGTAGCCGTCGCCTGCGAGAGCGACAGGGCAAAAACACCGAGCAGGAGGGTGGACGTGGTCACGCAGCAGCGCCGCGCCAGCTGTTCCAGACTGCTGCGTTCAGCCGGTGAAAGCGTCGCGGCAAGGCGATCGGTATGAACGGCGCGTGACGCGTCATCGGGCAAGAACGGCAATGGCGGGGCGTCTGGAATATCGGTGATCTGTTGCCGCCACCACAGCCGATCCTTTTCACGCTGGGCCTTGAGGTCCGCATCGGACAGAAGACGCTCCGCCCAGCTGAAAAAAGACGGCGGCGGCTCAGCCGAAAGCGCGCCTTCATCTGCGCCACCTTCATAAAAACGGGCGAGGTCCTCCATCACGATTCGCACGCTGGCCGGATCGATCGCCAGCATGTCGGTATCCACATGCAGCCGGGTGCGGCCCGCAGGCAGCAGGCTGATCGACAGGGCCGCAGGCGGTGAGACACGGAGATCAGCCTGACGATGGCTCCACTCCTCACGCTTGACGGCAAGACGATGCGCAAGCGCTTCCTCATCCAGTGCGGTCATGTCCTCCACGTCGAGGCGGAGCGGCCGGCCGGCGGGGTCCACACTCTGGCACCCTTCTGCATCGATCCTGAGGCTGAGCATGGGGTGACGCCGGCACAGTTTATCGACCGCGACAGCCAGTCTTTCCGCCTCCAGCCGCGGGCCTTCGAACTCGAGATAAAGATGCGGCGTAACTTTTCCGAGTATCCCGCCCGCCTCTCGACCGACCCAATAAGCACCCTGCATGGGGGTTAAATTTAGCATGTGACTTTGCACCGATTGACAAAACATGATTATCATAATCAAGTATAAGCCATCGTCAACCACTCGCACAGGAGGCATCCCATGAAAACTGGGGCACTCAGGACGAATGACGTCGAATCCGACGAAATTACTGATTTTAATAGAGAATTTCTATTTACTTCCGGCACCGGGGAATTGCGTGCCAGGGGTATTCGCGAAAAGATAAAGCTTCCCGCCCGCGGCGGCGAAGACGTCGCAAGTCCTTTGCAGCAAGCGATAAAGGGCGCTTTTGAGCGGGCGCGCAGGGCGGGGCAGGACAATCCCATCGCCATTGGCGCGATCCCCTTCGATGTCAGCGAACCGTCATGCCTTTATATCCCGGACAACTATGAGTGGAGCACAAAGGGCACCGCTGCGGCCTCGACTGATTCGGCGATGCCCGCGCTTGTGGGTCAGAACAGCCTGCCCGACGAGAGCGGTTTCAAGCATGCCGTCGAACATGCCATCGTCAATTTCCGCCACTCCGAGGTCCGCAAGGCGGTGCTTTCGGTGATGCGCGAACTGACCTTCGCCTCCGAGGTCAATGTCGAAAGATTGCTCGCCAGCCTCGCCAAACAGAACCGCGAAGGTTACCAGTTCCGCATTCCGCTGCCAGACGGCGGTGATCTGATCGGCGTCAGCCCCGAGCTTCTCATCCGCAAGCAGGGCGAAAAAGTCATCTCGAACCCGCTCGCAGGATCGGCAAAGCGCATGACCGACCCGGTGGCGGACAAGGCCAATGCCGACCGTCTTGCGGCGTCGGAAAAGGACCACTACGAGCATAGCCTGGTGATCCAGGATATCCGCTCGCTGCTTTCGCCCTGCTGCGCTGAAATCGACGTTCCAGAAAAGCCCTCCCTCATCAGCACCGCGGCTCTCTGGCATCTTTCGACGCGCATCGAGGGCCGGCTTGCCGATCCCGACACCAATGCGTTGCAGCTGGCGTGCCTGCTGCATCCGACACCGGCCGTTTGCGGTTTTCCCACCGAACGCGCCCATCGTCTCATCCGCTTCGTCGAGCCCTTCGAGCGCGGGCTGTTCACCGGCATGGTCGGCTGGACGGATGCCGAGGGTAACGGCGAATGGGTGGTGACAATCCGTTGCGGCACCGTGCAGCGGGAAACCGTGCGGCTCTTTGCGGGCGCCGGCATCGTTGAGGCCTCGGAACCCGAATCCGAATGGGCCGAAGTGCAGACCAAGCTCAAGACCATGCTGAACGCCTGCGGTCTTTCTGCCTGATTTCTCCCGGGGACAAACCATGACAATCGAATTTGAACGCTGGCCCGACGATCTGGCACGCCGATACCGCGACCGCGGCTATTGGATCGACAGACCGCTGAGCGACATTCTCACCGAACAGGTGAAGCGTCGGCCGGATGCGACAGCGCTGATCTGCGGCGAACGCCGCTTCACCTATGCCGATCTCGACCGGCAATCCTCCAATCTTGCCGGGCATCTCTCCGCCGCCGGCATCGGCACCGGCGACACCGCACTGGTGCAATTGCCTAACATCGCCGAGTTCTACCTCGTCTTTTTCGCGCTCATCAAAATCGGCGCTGCCCCCGTCAATGCGCTTTTCAGCCATCGCCGGCTGGAAATGACCTCCTATGCGGAGCAGATCGCGCCGAAGCTGGTGATCGGCTCGCGTTCCCACGAGCTTTTCGCCGATGACACATTTGTGGAGGCGCTGAAGGCGGTCTCTCCAAAGCTTGCCGTGACCCTGCTGCTCGGCGAAACCGATCCGCAGCGCAGCCTGGAGCAGAAGCTGGCCGCCCCGGCCGAAAATCCACCGGCTTACGCCCCTTCCGCCGCCGATGAGGTGGCGCTGTTCCAGCTTTCCGGCGGCAGCACCGGAACGCCGAAACTGATCCCCCGGACGCATAACGACTACGACTACAGCGCCCGGGCCAGCGCGGAGATTTGCGAACTTTCGCCCGAGACCCGTTTCCTATGCGCCATTCCGGTGGCGCATAATTTCCCGATGAGTTCACCCGGCGCGCTCGGTGTGTTCCACGCCGGCGGCGCGTTGATCATGGCCGCCAATCCGGAGCCGCTTGCCTGCTTCGATCTAATCGAAAAACACGGCGTCGATATCGTGCCGCTGGTGCCGCCGGCGGTGGCGCTATGGCTGCAGGCGGCTCCCGCCCATCGCGAACGGCTGAAATCCCTCAAGCTCCTGCAGGTCGGCGGCGCAAGCTTCGCCGAAGCGCTCGCCCGCCAGGTGCCGGAGGTGCTGGGCTGCGATCTGCAGCAGGTGTTCGGCATGGCGGAAGGTCTGGTGAACTACACCCGCGCCGGGGATCCCGACCATATCGTCTTCACCACGCAAGGCAGGCCTATCAGCCCGGACGACGAAATCCGCATCGTCGACGAGGATGGCAACGACGTGCCCGAGGGCGAAGCCGGCATGCTGGCGACCCGTGGTCCCTATACGTTCCGGGGCTATTACCGCGCGCCTGAACATAGCGCCCGGGTCTTCGACAAGGATGGTTTCTATTATTCCGGCGACGTCGTGCAGCGCACGCCCGAAGGTTATCTGCGGGTCGTTGGCCGGGTAAAGGACCAGATCAATCGCGGCGGCGAAAAGGTGGCTTCGGAAGAGGTGGAAAACCTGATCCTGAGGCATCCGGACGTCACCCATGCCGCGTTGGTGGCGATGCAGGACGAGCTTCTCGGTGAGAAAAGCTGCGTCTTCGTCGTGTCGCGCAATCCCGCGCTCAAGGCGCCGGCAATCCGCCAGCATCTCGCCGGTCTCGGCGTCGCGGATTACAAGCTGCCGGACCGCGTGCGTTTCATCGAGGCCATGCCGCTCACCGCCGTCGGCAAGATCGACAAAAAGCGCCTGCGCGACCTGCTGACAGCCCCCGTCGCCATCAGCGCCTGACACGCAGCGCCAACCGAAAGGGACGCTCAAAAGGGCGTCCCCATTCCAAAGATTACGCGCCGCTCGAGCCGGCGCAGCACAAAACCGAGGTCATCATGACGATCCCCACCATTTCCGACTATCCGATGCCGGTCGCCGCAAGCTTTCCGGCCAACAAGACAAAATGGCAGCCCGATGCGAAACGCGCCGTACTGCTCATCCACGACATGCAGCGTTATTTCCTGCGGTTCTACGAGGCCGACGGCAAGCTGATGACCACCCTCATCGACAATCTCGCCAAGGTGAAAGCATGGGCCGTTCAGAACGGCGTGCCGGTCATCTATACCGCCCAGCCGCATAACCAGCCGCCCGGCGACCGCGCGCTCCTGAACGACATGTGGGGACCGGGTCTCACCGTCGTCGACCCCGAATTGCAGAAGGTGGTCGACAAGCTCGCGCCGACGCCCGACGACGTGGTGTTGACCAAATGGCGCTACAGCGCATTCCAGCGCTCCGACCTTGCTGAGCGCATGAAAGGCTGGGGCCGCGACCAGATCATCGTCGGCGGCGTTTACGCCCATATCGGCTGCATGATGACGGCGGTGGAAGCCTTCATGAAGGATATTCAGCCTTTCATGATCGGTGACGGCGTCGCCGATTTTTCCGAGGCCGAACACCGCATGGCGCTGCAATATGTGGCGACGCGTTGCGGCGTGGTGATCGACACCGCAAGCCTCGTCGGCGCGGGAGAGGCCACCGGCACCCGCGAATGGCTGAAAGCCCGCGTCCTGCAGATGGTGGAGGATGAAAGCGACATCGACCCCGATGAGAACCTCATCTTCTACGGGCTGGATTCGCTGCAGGTGATGAAGCTTGCCGGCGAACTGAAGGAGCGCGGTGTCGCCGTCGGCTTCGATGAGCTTGCGCGTGTGCCGACACTTTCGGCCTGGTGGGCGCTGATCGACGAAAAGCGGCTCGCAGCCTGAGCGGACGGACAAGATGACGCAACAGAGATTTACCGGGCGGCGCGTGCTGGTGACGGGCACGGCCCAGGGCATCGGCCGCCGCATCGCCGAACGTTTCATCGAGGAAGGGGCCGAGGTCATCGGCGTCGACCTTCTGGCTGACACGGCGGAGGTCCCCTTCCGCCAGATCGCGCTCGACATCACTGACGCGGCGGCGGTGGAGACGACCTGCAAGGCGATCGAGAGCGAATGGGGCGGGCTCGATATTCTGGTCAATGCCGCCGGCATATTACGGCTTGGCGACAGCGAAAGCCTGACGCCGGCGGACTGGAAGGCCTGCATGGATGTCAACGCCGCCGGGCCGTTCTATATGCTGCGGCAATGGAGCAACACCTTCAAGCGGCAGCGGCGCGGCGCGATCGTCAATGTCGGCTCCAATGCCGCCGTCGTGCCGCGCATCGGCATGATGGCCTATTGCGCTTCCAAGGCGGCGCTGGTCAGCCTCAGCCATTGCGCCGCCCTTGAGCTTGCCCCCTATGGCGTGCGCTGCAATGTCGTTTCACCGGGCTCCACCGATACGCCGATGCTTTCCGGCATGTTGAGCGATCCCGCCGGCAAGGAACGGCTGGTCGCCGGCCTGCCCGAGCAGTTCAAGCTCGGCATTCCGCTCGGCAAGATCGCGAGGCCGGACGATATCGCCGATACGGTGCTGTTCCTCGCCTCCGATCAGGCCGGCCATGTGACGATGCAGCAGATCGTGGTCGATGGCGGCGCGACGCTTGCGGCCTGAACAGGAGCGGAATGACGAAAAGCGTGAGCGGTTTCGCCATCCCGCTCACATCATGATCTAGGCCGCTGGATGAAGGTGACGGACATGGCCATTGCAACGGCGTTTCATCGCAAAGCCGTCTCCGGCGATCCACCGGAGGCCATCTGGCCTTGGCCGGACGACAGCTGCGATTGCCATTGCCTCACCCTTCGTTACAGCGCCGATGAGGGTTGCGGCGGCGAGGTCCCTCCCTTGCCGCCGCAGCTTTTACACGCCCTGCCCAGACGCAGGGCAGAATTCATCGCCGGGCGCAGATGCGCGGCCGAGGCCATCCGCCACCTCACCGGCCGCTCCACCTTTCCCGGCATGGGAGAGGACCGCGCGCCGATCTGGCCCGAAGGCGTGATCGGCGCGATTTCCCACAGCCATGAGCGGGCGATTGCCCTTGCCGGGTCTTCCGAGCGGTTCTGTGGCATCGGCATCGATATTGAAAGGCGCCTGACCGAGGAGGAGGCCGGCGATATCGCCGCGCAGGCCCTGACGGCAAACGAACGCCACAGCTTCGGGAATGACCTCGATCCCTTCATGACCGGCTTGATCTTTTCGGCCAAGGAAAGCCTGTTCAAGGCGCTTTATCCGACAGTGAAACGTTTTTTCTTTTTCGACGCGGCCGAACTGTCCGGCTTAGACGACAACGGCTCGGCCTCTCTGCGGCTGACCGCCGACATAGGCGGTGAATGGCGCAGGGGAACGGAGATTCCCTTCCGTTTCTGCCGCTTCGACGGCTTTCTCGTCACCCGCATCATGATCGGGCGCTAACGAAGAAAGCGGCCTCGCTGAAGGGAAAATGACCAGTTCCACTGCCCTTCCCGTCATTCGCATGAAATATTGAGACGGTAGGCACCTTGCTGGAATGATTCCAAACAAGCAACGGTGGAGACAGACTATGACCGACATCGATACAAGCAAATTGTCCTGGGACGAGTGGGACGAACTGCAGAACCCGCCGCCGGCCGAAACCGATTTCGACCGCGTGGTCGAAACCGCGATTTCCCGCCGCGGCTTTCTTGGCGGCGTGCTTGCCTTCGGTTCGGCCGCGGCCGCCATGGGCACGCTCGGCAACCTGATGACCAGCACCTCTGCCGAGGCGCAGGAAGCTGCCGCCGGTCGTTTCCCCTTCAAGCCGGTCGCTGCCGCCACCGACCACACCATCCATGTGCCGGAAGGCTACAGCTGGAAGCCGGTCGCCAAATGGGGCCAGCCGCTGTTCTCCAACGTTCCCGATCTCGATCCCGCCAAGGGCGTCAGCGTTGAAAACTCCGACAAGGTCTTCGGCGAAAACACCGACGGCATGGAACTGTTCATGGTCGGCGCTCATCAGCTGATCGCCGTCAACCATGAATATGTGAACCCGGAAACCAACCTGCCGCACGCCGAAAAAGGCAACCCGAAGACGGCCGACGACGTGAAAATCCTGCAGAACATGCAGGGCGTCACCGTCATGGAAGTCGCGGAAGGCAATGAGGGCTGGGAAATCGTTCTCGACAGCCCGTTCAACCGCCGTATCCACCACAACACGCCGATGAAGCTTTCCGGCCCGGCCGCCGGTTCCGATCTCGTCAAGACTGCCGCTGACCCGAAGGGCATCGACTGTCTCGGGACCTTCAACAATTGCGGCGCCGGCCGCACGCCCTGGGGCACCTACCTCACCTGCGAAGAAAACTTCAACGGCTATTTCGGCACCACCGACGCTGCCTTCAAGCTGCCTGACGACTACAAGCGCTACGGCATCGTCGCCGAGACCCGTTATGCCTATGAGAAGTTCGACGCACGTTTCGATGTTGCCAAGAACCCCAACGAGCCGCGCCGCGCAGGCTACGTGGTCGAGATCGATCCTTCGGATGCCTCCTCCACCCCGATCAAGCGCACTGCGCTTGGCCGCATCAAGCACGAAAACGCCGCCGTGGTAATTGCCCGTGACGGCCGTGTCGTCGTTTACATGGGTGACGACGAGCGTGGCGAGTTCCTCTACAAATTCGTCTCCAACGGCATCTATGTTCCGGGTGGCGACACCTCGAAACTGCTCGACGAAGGCACGCTTCACGTCGCCAAATTCGCCGATGACGGCGCCGGCGAATGGGTGGCTCTGACGCCCGAGACCACTGGCATGAAGATCGATGAAATCTGCGTCTTCACCCGTCAGGCCGCTTCCAAGGTGGGCGCGACGACCATGGACCGCCCGGAATGGGTCGCCATCAACCCGGTCGCCATCGAAGCCTATTGCGCGCTGACCAACAACAGCCGCCGCGGCGAAATGAAGGATGGCAAGCTGCGTGCCAATGCCGGCGGCGACGCCATGGCCGTCAATGCCGCCAACCCGCGCGAAAAGAACGAATACGGCCAGATCGTGCGCTGGTATCCGGAAAAAGACGACCATGCGGACGGCAAGTTCAAGTGGGACCTGTTCTGCATGGCCGGCAACCCTTCCGTTCACAAGGACGCCTTTGCCGGCTCCTCGAACATCAACGAAGGCAACATGTTCAACTCGCCTGATGGCATGATGTTCGACTCGACCGGTCTCCTCTGGATCCAGACCGATGGCGAAGACAGCAATGAAGGCAACTTCGCCGGCCAGGGCAACAACCAGATGCTGGCGGGTGACCCGGCCACCGGCCGTATCGAGCGCTTCCTCACCGCCCCGAAGGGTTCCGAAGTCACCGGCCAGACATGGTCCGGCGACAAGCGCACCCACTTCGTCGGCATCCAGCACCCCGACGCCCCTTTCCCGGATGGCGAAGGCAAGTTGCCGCGCTCAACCGTCATCGCGATCAAGCGCGACGACAACGCGCAGATCGGCTGACGTTTTGACATCAACGAACCGGGTCTCGGCATGTCGGAGATCCGGTTCCACTCTATAAACGCCGTGCGCCGAAGGACGCACGGCGTTTCGTTATCAGCGATCTCGGTACGTCGCTGGCATCACTCGAGGCCATTGTCTCTTAAGGCTCGCGAAGCCGGCAAGTTCCTCATGGCAAGGCTCAAGCGAGATCATTTTCCGGCGCAATTCCGCAAAAAATGTTGTAAATCGTCGGCTTGCCAAGCGAGGGAGGACGCCCATGCACGATATAAGGGTCAAGCGGATTTATGAGCCTGCCAGCGACGATGACGGCGCGCGCATCCTGGTGGACCGGCTCTGGCCCCGTGGCATGCGCAAGGAAACTGCACAGCTTTCCATCTGGATGAAGGAGATCGCGCCGAGCAACGAATTGCGCAAGAATTTTTCCCATATGCCGTCACGCTTTGCTGAATTCACCCGCCACTATGACGCGGAACTGTCAGCCAATCCGGACGCCGTGGCGCGCATGAAGACATTCATGGCCGAGGGGCGCGTGACGCTGCTTTATGCCGCCCATGACACCGAACATAATCACGCCCTCGTTCTCGCCGACTATCTCCGTTCGCACTGAATCTCGCCGCCTCGCCCGCAGGCCGGGCTCTCTCTCCCGGCAAGGTGTGCAGCCTTATTCAGCCGGTTTGGAGGCCGCGCTTTCGATATAGGCGATGAGATTGTCCAGATCTTCCGGCTTGCTGATGCCGGCCAGCGCCATCTTGTTGCCGGGTATTTTCTTCTTGGGCGCGCTCAGGAAATCCCGCAATTCTTCCGGTGTCCAGACAAGGCCGTCCTCGCCCGCTTTTTTCATAGCAGCCGAATAAGTATAGTCAGGCACGCCGCCTGCCGCACGGCCGATGATGCCGTTAAGCTGTGGGCCGACCCTGTTTTTCGCGCCCTCGCCTATGGCGTGACAGGCGGAACAGCGCTTGAAGGCTGCCTCCCCCTTGGCAACATCGCCTTCCGAAAGAGCGGGAACGGTGCTTGCGGTCAGCATAGCCGCCGCGATGATGAGTGTCTTGCGCATCATGTCATCCTTGTCTTGCCGTATGAATGCGGCCCGCCCGCAAATGCGGACGGGCCGATGGTTCTCTCTTCAGGTCGTGCCCCAGGCGGGCGTGCCCTTCTTGTAGGGAACGCGGTCTTCGAAACCGCCGGGAATCTCGTCGTAGACGAGAACTTCCGTGGCGCCGATCTTCGAGGTGAAGAAACCGAGCAGCGTCAGCTGCTTGACCAGCGTGAAGGCATGCGGCTTTGCCGGCGTCTGTTCCGCCTTGGCCTGCTTGTCCAGCGCGGCAAGCAGCGCCTGCCGCTGTTCCGGCGTCAGTTCCAGAAAGGCCTTTTTGTGTTCGGCCTGACTGCGTTTTTCGATTTCAGGGATTGCGGAAAGGAAGAGTGTCCGCTGCTCGTCGGTATAACAATCGGCAGCATAGACGGCCATGAAGGCACCCACTTCAGCATCCTTCGCCCCCGGCGTGGAGGTGCGTGGAATGATGGTTTCCGCCACCTCGTCCAGAAAGCGGATCTCCTCCGGGGTGAAGACGTGGGCGGCACCGGCTGGTTTGGCGGCGTTTTCCGTGGCTGTGAGAACATCCGCGCCGATCAGCGGAAGGCCGGTGGCAATGGCTATCAGTTTCAGCAGTTCGCGTCTGTTCATCACAGGTTCCCCTTCTTGCGTTCGGAAACGGCAAAATCGGCGGCACGCGCCGTCAGCGCCATATAGGTCAAAGACGGGTTGACGCAGGAGGCCGAGGTCATGCAGGCACCGTCAGTGACAAAGACGTTGGGTGCATCCCAGACCTGGTTGTTGCCGTTGAGGACGGAGGTTTTCGGGTCGCGTCCCATGCGGGCCGTTCCCATTTCGTGAATACCCATGCCCGGCGCATAGCTGCCCCTGGAGGGTTTGACATTCTTGATGCCGACCGCCTCGAACATCTCGACGGCGTCATTGACCATGTCTTCGCGCATGTCGAGTTCGTTCTGCTTCATCTCGACATTCATGGACAGGACCGGCAGGCCCCATTTGTCCTTCTTGTCTTGATCCAGCTTCACGCGGTTGTCGTGATAGGGAAGCATTTCGCCGAAGGCGGTCATGCCGATGGTCCAGCCGCCCGGCTCGGTCAGCGCCTCCTTGTAGTCGGCGCCGATATTGAGTTCGGCGATCTCCCGCTCCCAGCGCGAACGGCTGGCAGAACCCTGATAACCGAAACCGCGCAGATATTTGCGCTTGTCGTCGCCGGTATTGCGGAAACGCGGAATGTAGAAGCCCGCCGGACGGCGGCCCTTGAAATAGAAGTCCTCGAAGCCTTCCACCTGGCCGGTGGCGCCCATGCGGAAATGGTGGTCCATCACGTTGTGGCCGAGTTCGCCGGAGCTGCTGCCGAGGCCGCCTTCCCAGACATCGGTGGCGGAATTCATCAGCACCCATGTCGAGTTCAGCGTCGAGGCGTTCAGGAAGATAATGTCGGCGGTGTATTCGTAAGTCAGATTGGTTTCGGCATCGATGATCTCGACACCGCGCGCCTTCTTCTTGTCCTTGTCGTACAAGATTTCCTTGACGATGGAGAAAGGCCTGAGCGTCAGATTGCCGGTGGCGACCGCCGCAGGCAGGGTCGAGGCCTGCGTGCTGAAATAGCCGCCGAAGGGACAGCCCAGCCGACACTTGTTGCGGAACTGACAGCGCGTGCGCTCCTGATCGGGAAGTTCCTGGGTAATGTTGGCGCAGCGCGAATTGATGAGGTGGCGCGTGCCCTTGAACGCCTTTTTCAGCCGGCTGGCCACATCCTGCTCCACGAAATTGAGTGGAATGGGCGGCAGGAATTCGCCATCGGGGAGAATATCCAGCCCCTCGCGGCTGCCGGAGATGCCGGCAAAGCGTTCGACATAGTCATACCAGGGGGAGACGTCTTCATAGCGGATGGGCCAGTCGACCGCGATACCGTCTTTCGCATTGGCCTCGAAATCGGTCTGCGACCAGCGATAGGTCTGGCGGCCCCAGAGCAGCGAGCGACCGCCGACATGGTAACCGCGGAACCAGTCGAAGCGCTTTTCCTCGACATAGGGCGTTTCCTGCTCATCGGCCCACATGCCGAGCGTTGCCTCTTCCAGCAGGTAATCGCGGCTGAGAACGGGGTATTTCGCCTTCATCTCCTGCGTGGCACGGTTGCGATGGGGATAATCCCAGGCTTCCTTGTCGGCATTCTGATAGTCGGTGATGTGTTCGATGTTACGGCCGCGCTCCAGCATCAGGACCTTCAGGCCCTTTTGCGTGAGTTCCTTTGCGGCCCAGCCTCCACTGATGCCCGAGCCGACAACAATCGCATCATAATGATTGTTTGCCATGATAACTCCTCCGATGTGAGCTTGGAAAAAACGACAGGACGAAGCGCTTCCCGTCGCGACGCGGCGGAAACTGGTCATGCGTCTGTCGAACCTCATGCTCCCCGCCGAAACCGGCCGCCGGGGAGCGGTTCTGGTTTTACTGGCAGTGTTTACTGAATGGTCGGCAGCTGTTCGCTAAGGAACGCGTTGCCCTTGGTCACGACCGCTTCGGCATCGAGCGGAAGGTCGTGCTCAAGGATGAACCATTTTGCGCCGGCCTGTTTGGCTGCCGGCAGGATCGTTTTCCAGTCGAGCGTGCCGGTGCCGAGCGTCGCAAAACCGCGCTCATTTTCCGCCGTGCCGGCCGGCGCGTTGTCCTTGGCGTGGATGGCAAAAACCTTGCCCTTCAAGGTGCCGAGGAATTCTGCCGGATCATTGCCGCTGCGCGCCACCCAGGCGACATCGACTTCGGCCTGCAGTTTCGGGCCTGCCGCGTCGAGCAGCAGTTCGAGCGCCGTCTTGCCGTCGAATTTGACCATCTCGAAGTCGTGGTTGTGATAAGCCATGGAGAGGCCCGCCGCCGAAAGCTTGTCCGCGTAACCGCTAAGCTCCTTGCCGAAGGCTGTCCAGCCGGCGGCGTCCTTCGGGCGGTCTTCCGGCTTCAGGAACGGCACGGTTACGACGGGGTTGCCGACGGCCTTCTGCTCGGTGATGACCTCATCGAGATTGCCGCGCAGCTTGTCGATCGGCACATGCGAGGAAATGACCTTGATCTTGTGCTTTTCCAGCAGCGTGTTCAGTTCGCCGGCGCTGACCTTCTGCATATCCACGGTTTCCACGGCGGAAACGCCAGCGCGGTTGAGAATGGCAAGCTGTTCTTCCAGCGTTCCGGAATTGCGCAGCGTGTACATCTGCGCGGCAATCGGCAGCACCTTGCTGTCATCGGCAAAAACCGGATTTGCGAAACCGGCCGCCAGTCCAACCACGAATGCCATGCCAGCGAATTTTGACTTGAACGTTTTCAAACGCGTAACTCCCTTTCCGTTTGATCAATATGACGACACGCGTGCCCTCGCCTTTCCCGGCCGTCTGGCCGGGTCATGCCGGGCACCGCCTCCTGTGCCCTGCGTCGTCCGTCCCCGATATTGGGTGAGCTAGATGTCGATCCCGACCCAGGACGAGGTCCGACTGGACCGGACGGCCGCATCGATGAATGCGAGACCCGCAAGGCCGTCCTCTATGCCGGGGTAAATCACATCCCCGGCGGCCGTTTTTCCCTCCCTCTTTGCGATGATTGCATCTGCGGCTTCGCGGTAGATCGTCGCAAAACCCTCGAGATATCCTTCCGGGTGCCCTGATGGCACGCGGCTGACGCGGTTGGCGGCATCGCCTGCACCCGCGCCGTTGCGGGTGATCAGACGCTTCGGCTCGCCGTAAGGTGTGAACCACAACTCGTCCGGCACGCGATGGTGCCATTCCAGCCCACCCTTGTCGCCGTAGACCCGCAGCGACAGGGCATTTTCATTGCCAACCGCGATCTGGCTCGCCCAGAGCATACCTTTTGCGCCGCTTGCATAACGAAGCAGAATATTGGCGCTGTCATCCAGCTGCCGGCCCGGAACGAACGACGTCAGATCGGCATAAACGCTGCTTGGGATTTCACCCGTCACAAAGGCGGCGGCGTTGAAAGCGTGCGTGCCGATATCGCCGATTGCCCCGCCTGCACCTGAACGGCTGGGGTCGGTACGCCATTCCGCGCCCTTTGCGCCTGTCTTTTCAACGGCTTCGGTCAGCCAGTCCTGCGCATATTCGGCCTGAACATGGCGCAGCTTGCCGATATCGCCGTTTGCGATCATCTCCCGCATCTGCCGTAGCATGGCGTAACCGGTGTAGTTGTGCGTCAGGACGAACAGGCTGTCGGATGCCCTGACGATCTCGGCCAGCGCCTTTGCTTCCTCCAGCGTCGCGGTAACCGGCTTGTCGCAGATGACGTGGATGCCGGCTTCGAGAAAGGCCTTGGAGGGGGCGAAATGCAGATGGTTCGGCGTGACGATGGCGACTGCCTCGATACCGTCCTCGCGCCCAGCCTCAGCCGCCGCCATGTCCTCGAACGAGGCATAGGACCGCTCCGGTGCAATGCCGAGCAGGGTTGCCGAAGCGGCTGCACGTGCGGGATCGGAGGAAAGCGCGCCGGCCACCAGTTCGTAACGGTCATCCAGCCGGGCCGCGATGCGATGCACCGCACCGATGAAAGCGCCCTGACCGCCGCCGACCATGCCAAGACGGATACGGCGGCTATCGAATTTTGCTATCGTGGAGGACATGAAGTTTCCTTTCAGAGACCGAGAAGGCGACGATTGGCGGCATCATCGACACCGCTTTTGGCGAAATCGTCGAAAGCCCGTTCGGTCACGCGGATGATGTGGTTTTCAATGAAGCCGGCGCCTTCGCGCGCGCCGTCTTCCGGGTGCTTCAGCGCACATTCCCACTCCAGCACCGCCCAGCCGTCGAAGTCATATTGGGTGAGCTTGGAAAACACCGCGCCGAAATCGACATGCCCGTCGCCGAGCGAGCGGAAACGTCCCGGCCGGTCGACCCAGCCTTGATAACCGCCATAAACGCCGGAACGGCCGGTCGGATTGAACTCGGCATCCTTGACGTGAAAGGCGCGGATGCGCTCGTGGTAGATGTCGATGAAATCGAGATAATCCATCGCCTGGAGGACGAAATGGGAGGGATCGTAGAGGATGTTGGCGCGCGGGTGGTTACCGGTGGCTTCGAGAAAACGCTCGAAGGTGATGCCGTCATGCAGATCTTCGCCCGGATGCAGTTCGTAGCAGAGATCGACGCCATTCTCCTCGAATGTATCGAGAATAGGTGTCCAGCGCTTGCCCAGCTCCGCAAAGGCCATTTCGACAAGACCCGCCGGGCGCTGCGGCCAAGGGTAAACGAAGGGCCAGGCGAGTGCGCCGGAGAAGGTGGCGTGGCTTTTGAGACCGAGATGCTGCGAGGCTTTCGCCGCATATTTCAGCTGGTTGACCGCCCATTCCTGCCGCGCCCTGGGTTTGCCGCGCAGTTCAGCTGGTGCAAAACCGTCGAACATTTCGTCATAGGCCGGGTGAACGGCGACAAGCTGGCCCTGAATATGGGTCGAAAGCTCGGTGATCTCGATACCGATTTCCGCCAGACGGCCCTTGATATCGTCGCAATAGGTCTTGGATGCAGCGGCTTTCTCAAGATCGAAGAGCCTGGGATCGGTCGGCACCTGAATGCCCTTGTAACCGAGGGAAGCCGCCCATTGGCCGAGATTGTCGAGCGTGTCGAAGGGGGCCTTGTCCCCGACAAATTGCGCGAGGAAAATCGCCGGGCCTTTGATCGTCTTCATGTCCTTACACTCCTTGCATTCACAGTCTGGCCGCTACCGATGCGGCGGGCGGCAGGGCGCGACCGAGCCGCGCACCACCAGTTCCGTATCCAGCACGATGGTCTCGGCCGTGCGTTTTCCGTTCAGGCGATCCACCATCAGCGCCATGGCCCTGCGGCCCATTTCCTGCCGGGGCTGACGCACCGTGGTCAGCGGCGGTTCGAAGGCATTGGCGAAAATGATATCGTCGAAGCCGATGACGGAGACATCGGCCGGAACCGAAACGCCGCGCGCGCGCAACTCGCTGATCGCACCAATCGCCATCTGGTCGCTCGAGGCGAAGATCGCGGTGAAGGCAATGCCGCCTTCAAGAAGGCTGCCAATTGCCTGACGGCCGGCCTCGATGCTGTAATCGCCCGTCACGACAAGTTCGTCGGCATAAGCGATGCCGGCTTCGGCAAGTGCCGCGCGATAACCATCGAAACGCTCCTGCGCCAGACTTTCCGGGACCGGACCGGCCAGATGCACAATCCTTTGATGCCCCGCCTCGATGAGGTGGCGCATGGCGTTTTTGGAGGCGGCGCGGTTGTCCACCTTGACGGTCGGCAGCGCGAGGCCCGGCACCGTTTCCGACGCGATGACAATCGGCGGCAGCGCGTCACCCTGCTCGAGAAGCTCGGCGGGAAACTGGCCGGTCATCAGGATCAGGCCGTCGGCATGTTTCTGGCGTACCATGTCGATATGGGTCGCCACGCGGTTCTCGTCGTTGCGGGCGTCACCCATCAGCACCTTGAAACCCGCTTCGCCCGCCGCTTCCTCAACGCCTTTGTAGATTTCAAGATAAAACGGGTTGCCGATATCGCGAACGAGAAGAATGACGGTATTATTGGACTGACGGCGGAAGCTTGCCGCCTGCGCATTGGGAACGAAGTTCGCCTGCCGGACGGCGTCGAAAACCTTCTTTCGGGTTTCCGGGCGAACCTTGTCGGGTTGCTGCAGCGCCCGCGATACGGTCGCGATGGAAACGCCCGCGAGAGCTGCCACTTCCCTGATATTCGAACCTTGGTCTTTGCTCATCTGTCACACACGCAACTGCTTTTGGCGGCCATAAAGCAGCATCAGCGCTAGCAACGTGACACCGAATATGATCTGCCGTGCCCATACATCGAGGTTGAGCGTTATCAGTACGCTTTGCAGAATGGTGAGCGCAACTGCCCCGGCCATGGTTCCGACATATCCACCCGCACCGCCGGCAAGCGAGGTGCCGCCGATGACAACAGCGATGATCGACGGAAGCACATATTGATCGCCGACGGAGATGAAGGAGGTGCCGGTATAACCGATCACGCACACCCCGGTCAGCCCGGCAAACAGGCCGGAAAACCCGTAAAGCAGCGTGCGGATCAGGGAAACCGGCAATCCGGTGAGCGTCGCCGCCCGTTCGTTCGAGCCGATGGCGTAGATGGCGAAACCGAAGGCCGTGCGGCGCAGGACGAACAGCATGATCGCGGCGATGCCCAGCCAGACGAAGAGCACGCCGGGAATGCCGAAAATGAGCGGCCGGTTGATGAAGCCTGCCAGCAGGGGGGCTGCCGCGCCTGATGGAACGCCCTGCGAATAAACGACCAGCCCACCCTGAATGACTGCCGTCATGCCGAGCGTCATGACCAGCGGCGGAATGCGCACGAAGGTGATGCCGAGACCGTTGATGAGGCCGATCAGGAAGGGGATGCCGCCGGCGACGAGAATGGCGAGCGGAATGCCCGCATTCTGGCCGTTCATCATGTTGCCGGCAAGGACCGCGCCGAGTGAGATCATCGCGCCGACGGAAAGATCGATGCCTTCGCGCCCGCCTAGGATGACGAGGTTCTGGCCCGCCGCGACGATGCCGAGAATGGCGGCAATCGTCAGCAGCCGCACGATCTGCGAACCCTGTGCGAAGCCGGGCGACAGCAATTCGCCGACCAGCAGCAGGAAGACCGATGCGCCAATCGCGATGGTCAGGGGATCGGTAAGGAGGGTTTTGAGTTGCAAGCCGGGATTGGTCATATCAACGCCTCGTCACCAGAACACCGCCGGCCAGCGCCGTCAGCACGATCAAACCCTGCACCAGTGTCTGGTACTCGAAAGGCAGCCCCGCAAAGAAAATCACATTACCGATCATGCCGAGCACCAGCGCGCCGGCAATCGACCCTGTCGAGCTGCCGAAACCGCCCGAAAGTGCGGTGCCGCCCAGAACCACGGCCGAGATTGAGGACAGCGCCAGACTTGCACCCAGCAGCGGGTCGCCCGAGGCCGTCTCCCCCGTCAGGCACAGCGCCGCCAGCGCCGAGAACAGACCGGAGATCATATATGCGCCGATGCGGATGCCCGAGAGGCGCAAGCCCGTCTGGAAGGCCCCGGTGCGATTACCGCCCACCGCGAGAAGGTGCGTATGAAACGGAATGCGCGACACGATGAGGGTGAAGGCGATGCCCCCAATCAGCACCCACAGCACGAAGGGCAAGCCGATGAAGCTGCCGGAATAGGTCTGCCAATAGGCTTCCGGCACCGGAAGACCCGCCTGCGGCAACACCCAGATCGCCAGCCCGGCAAAGATGATGCCGGTTGCGAAGGTGGTGACGATCGGCTGAAAGCGCAGGCCGGATATGAAGAGACCATTGACCAGTCCGCAGAGCAGCCCGACTGCCACACCCGCCGCCATGCCGGCGAAAACGGCCCCCGTCGTGCCGCCAAGTGCGGCGATGACGCTGACGGTGACGACATTGGCAAGCGCCACGATACTGCCGACCGACAGATCGATATCGCCTGCCAGAATGACATAGGTCTGGCCGATGGCCACCAGGATCAGGGGCAGAAACGTCGTCAGGTTCGATTGCAGCACGGAGGGCTGAACGAAGGAAGGCTGCAGAAACGTGTTCACGGCGATGAGAAGCGCCAGTACAACGAGGGTGATGACCCATGGCTGCCTGCGCAGAAAACCGGAGGCGCTCATGCGGCATCTCCATAGGCGGCGCGGGTCATGTTTACGGATGTCATGTCGGCTCCGGTCAGTTCCGCAGAAATGCGCCCACCGTTGAACACAAGAATGCGGTCGGCATATTCGAGGATTTCCGCATCCTCCGAGGAATAAAGAAGGATGGTCGCACCGGCATCGGCCTGTTGCCGCATCAGGGCGAAGAGATCGGCCTTCGCGCCAAGATCGATGCCCTTGGTCGGATCGTCGAGCAGCAGCAGTTTCGGCGCGGTGGCGAGCCAGCGGGAGATGAAGATCTTCTGCTGGTTGCCGCCTGAAAGCGTGCCTATCGGCATATCGAGGCCGGCGAACTTCGTCTTCATGTCGTCCGCGACCTTCTGCACCCGCGGCTTCAGCGTCGCAGGACGGACCAGCCGCATCTTTTCGCGCACCATCAGCGCCGCGACGAGATTTTCGAAGATCGACCGACCCTGAAGGGAAGCGTCACGGCCACGGTCGCCAGAGACATAGGCAAAACCACTATGAACCGCCTGCGAAGGCTTGCCGATGGTGATTTCACGGCCCTCGAACCGGATTTGGCCGGCAGCAAATGGGCTGGCACCGAAAAGACCCTTCAGCAAGGCCGACTGGCCCTGACCCTGCAGGCCTGCCAGACCGACGATTTCGCCCGGATAGGCTTCCAGAGAGACACCGCGCACGCCCTCACCCGCCACATCCGTCAGCTTCAGGCTCGGCGCAGCAGCCGAACGCCCGTTCTGACGGGCAGGAGCGGCCCGAACATCGCCGACCATGTCGTGCACGACGGCCTCACGGGTGGTGACTGCCGTATCGAGTTCGGAAATCGTCGCGCCGTTGCGCATCACGGTGATGCGGTCGCAGACGGCGAAAACCTCGTCGAGACGATGGGAAATCATGATGGTGGAGACACCGTCGGCCTTCTTGGCCCGGAGTATCTCAAAAAAGCGCTGGGACTGGCGGCCATCGAGCGCCGCCGTCGCCTCGTCCATGATCATCAGGCTGGCATTCTGGGCGAAGACCTTGAGGATTTCGACGAGCTGCCGCTGATCCGGCGGCAGATTGCCGACGATCGCATCCGGCTCCAGCCCTTCGCCAGCCACGCCGTCAAACAGTGCGATCAGTCTCGCCGCTTCGGCCTTCAGCGCCTTGCCGTCGACAAAGATGCCACGTTTCGGCTCTCGGCCGAGGAAAATATTGTCGGCGACCGAAAGCTGCGGAACGAGGCTGAGTTCCTGATAAAACAGCGCAATACCGGCATTTTCGGCGTCCCGCGGGCTTTTGAAGCGCACGTCTTCACCATTAAACCTGATCGCACCGCTGGTCGGCGCAACCGCACCCGCAACGATCTTGCAGAGCGTGCTCTTGCCGCAGCCATTGGCACCCAGCAATGCGTGAATTTCACCGCGACCAACCGTCAGCCTGCCGTCGGAAAGCGCGCGCACCGCGCCAAAATTCTTCGTTATGCCGGCCGCTTCCAAAGCGTTCGCCATCGCATGTCCCCGAATAATGCTTGTCACAGGCGGCCGGCCAAAGCCCGGTCCGCACTCGAAATTCTGGTTCGGGCCGGCGCTTGTCGCCGACCCGAAACGCCTCTTACTTGAAGAACTCGCCGGCCTGTTCCGGCGTCACGGTCGCCGTGACGGACCAGTAGCCAGGCTTGCCATCGGCGGCTTTGATATTGTCGGCAAGGTTGTCGTTGCTGACGAAGGGGATCGGAATATAGATGGCGTTACCATAGGTGCCGCCGAAAATGCCGTCCTTGAATTCCTTGCCCTGAAGCTTCAGGACAGCGACGTTGAGTGCGCTGGCCATGACACCCGGAGGATTGACCGAAGCGCCGGAATTGAACTTTTCCTTTTCCCAGCGGGTCATGAAGTCCTTGCGGATTTCACCGGTCGCGGCAATGTCCTTGGTCTTGCCGGCGGCTTCGATGGCGCGCCATGCGCCATCCGCCATGCCGTCCTGCACCCACACACCGCTGATATCGGGATAGGTGGCGAGCAGGTTCTGCATGGCCTGCTGGCCCTGCGCCTGATCCCAGCTCGCATTGGCTTCGTTCAGCACCTTGATGTCAGGGTATTTCTTGAACACTTCGCGATAACCGGCGACACGGGCTTCGTTTGCCGGATTGCCGGCAATGCCGTTGATGGCGACGACGCTTCCCTTGCCCTTCAGCGCATCCGCAAGCCATTGCGCGGATTGCGCCGCCCATGCCTTCTGGTCGATGCCGACATAGAGCGCATCCTTCGAGGACACTTCGGCGTCGGTTGCGATGACGAGAATATTGCGCGCCTTGGCCTGCGCGAAGATCGGATCGAAGGCCGTCGGGCTGCCGGGGTTGATGAGGATCGCATCGACGCCCTGGTTCATGAAATTGCGGATATGACCGATCTGACCCTGCACATCGACATTACCGCTCTGAACGACGACTTCGACCTTGACGCCCTTTTCGCCCCACGCTTTGGCGGCAGCCTGGGCCTCTTCGATCATCTGCGTGCGCCATTCGCTGCCGACGAAAGAATTGGAAAGACCGATCTTGAAACTCTGTTCCTGGGCGTGCGCCGACGTGCCCGCCGCCAGCACCATAGCGGCAGCAGCCATCAAATGTCTAAACATGAAATTTGCTCCTCCAAGCACGGTTTTTAACTAATGAAACCGTTTACATGCGCAAATGTAACCGGTTTCATAAATGAGTCAATCCCGAGAATGATTTTTGTTGCGATGGCGTGAAGGAGTCAAAAAAACGTTGCAGGCGCCCGGAAATACCCACAAAAGCGAGATGATCCCCGTATACAATCAGCACTGCGGTTTCAGAAAAGGGCGTTGAGCCTGGCCGCCAGATCAGCCTTCATTCCCCTGTGGACAAGAGGGGAATTCCCGCATCAAATCGCAGCACGATATCAGGCAGGAGAACGACCATGGAAATATTGCGCGCAGGAACACGGGCATCGGCCAAGGGGCCTGAAGCCTGGTTCACGGGTACGGTCCGCATCGATCCGCTCTTCAACCCCTTTGACGCAGAACGGGTGCAGGGCGCGCAGGTCACCTTCGAGCCGGGCGCCCGCACCGCCTGGCACACGCATCCGCTCGGCCAGACGCTGATCGTGATGTCAGGGCTTGGCAGGGCCCAGCGAGAGGGTGGCCCTGTCGAGGAAATCCGCCCCGGTGATGTCGTGTGGTTCGCACCGGGCGAAAAGCATTGGCACGGGGCGGCGGCGAATGTCGCCATGATCCATATCGCGCTTCAGGAAGCAAAAGACGGCAAGGTCGTGGACTGGATGGAACACGTCACGGACGACCAGTACCGCGGTTGAGACGGCTAGGCCGGGATGACGGATTGCCTCCCGGGCGTTTGACAGCGTCAAGGCACACCGGAAGGTAGCAAAATAGTCTGGACGCATGATTTAAACTTTGACTTGTATCCGCAATGGGTGAAACCTCTATCCCATTGCGGGAACATGGTGGAGAATCGTGGTCTTACCGGGTGCAAGCTCCCTTGCCTTTATCACCGCCAATGCGGCCGCCGTTCCATGCGCGTAACGTTGAACCGGCGTGATGTGATTGCGGGACTGTCGATCGCCGGCCTGATGTTACCGGAAGCCATCGCCTATTCGGGCATTGCCGGTGTTCCGGCCCAGCACGCCATCCTCGCCGCCATCATGGGCTGCATCGTTTACGCTTTCTTTGGCCAGAGCCGTTTTGCGGTCGTCTCGCCCACATCCTCCTCCGCCGCAATTCTGGCGGCGATGCTGGCGACATTATCTGTCACCCCCGCCCAGAAGATGCTGCTCGTTGCCATTACGGTCGCTCTGGTGGGCGTGCTGTTTCTTCTTGCCGCCGTCACGCGGCTCGGTGCGCTGTCGAGTGTGATTTCGCGCCCGGTGCTGCGTGGGTTCGCATTCGGCCTCGCCATTCTGATCACGATCAAGCAATTGCCCAGCCTGTTCGGGATAAAGGAGACCACTGGCGAGCCGCTGGCCATCCTCCTGCAAATCCTCTCCCAGCCGCAGGACTGGAACCCTGACAGCATCGCGATTGGCGTAACCGCCCTTGCCCTATTGCTTCTCCTGCGCAGGCGTCCTGCCATTCCCGGCAGCCTCGTTGTCATCGTGGCCGGTATTGCAGTCTCGATGTTGCTCAACCTGGAGAGCCAGGGCGTCGCCGTCGTCGGCACCATCGACCTTGCCGGCATATGGGCCGGGCCGCTCTCGGTCTCGCTCGACGACGTTGCGCATGTCGCCCGTTTCGCGCCGCCGCTCGTCCTCATTCTCTTTGCGGAGTCATGGGGCACGGTGCGCAGCTTCTCGCTGCGCCATGGCGAGAGCGTCGATTCCAATCGCGAACTCAGAGCGTTCGGGCTTGCCAATATTGCCAGCGCCGCCGTGCAGGGCATGCCGGTCGGCGCAGGTTTTTCCGCAGGGGCGGCAAGCGAGGCGGTTGGCCCGCAGAGCCGGCTCGCCTCGGCCATCGCCGCAATCGGTCTTGCGGCCTTCAGTCTCGTCGCGTCCGGCTGGTTCGCCTTCATTCCGCAAGCGGTTCTTGCCGCCGTCATTGCCGTGGCGCTTCTGCACGCACTCGATCCCACACCGATCATCCGTCTCTGGCGGCTTGGTAACGATGCCTATCTGGCGCTTGCCGCCGCAGCGAGCGTGCTTGCCTTCGGCGTGCTGAACGGCATGCTTGTCGCCGTCGCCCTTTCCTTCGCCGTCTTCGTCCGGCGGCTTTCCCTGCCGCATGTGATGCATCTTGGCCGGCTGGGTGACAGCCACGACTTCGTCGATATGGAACGCCACCCGGATGCAACGGATGTATCCGGCATGATTATCCTGCGGCCCGCCCAGCCACTTTTTTTCGGCAATGCGGAACCGATCCTCGCCGCCGTTACCAAACGCATCGCCGCCCGGCCGGAACTGCGTATCGCAATCGTCAGCCTCGAGGAAAGCTTCGAACTGGATTCCACCGCACTCGATGCGCTTCTGGAGTTCGATGCCTCGATGCAGCACGGCGATATCGTGGTTTATTATGCGCGCGTGCATGATCATGTAAGGGATTTGCTGCTTGCCGGCGGCGGAAACGATCTGGTTGCGCGCAGCAATTTCAGCGTCGATGATGCCGTGACGGCGGCCATGCGCCGGGAGGAGAGTCATGCCCAACAACCTTGAACCGCATCTCAGCCCGGTTGAAATCCTCTCGCTCAGGCCAACCCAGATGACCGTCGGCCTGCGGGAGGTTGAAACCAAGCGCCGGCAATGGGCCGCCATCCAGGCGGAAAAGGGGGCCGACTTCCTCGGCCACCACATGGTTCCCGTTGTTGTCGGCTACAAACAGCGCCTTTACCTTGTCGATCATCACCACCTCGCCCTGGCCTTGCACAATGAAGGGGTGAAACATGTGCTGACGAGCATCGTTGCCGATCTCTCCCATCTCGGCAGGCAGGAATTCTGGTCGGTCATGGACCACCGCAGCCTCGTTTATCCCTTCGATGCGGACGGCGTACGCCGCCCCACGGACGATCTTCCGAAACAGATCGTGGACCTCGAAGACGACCCTTTCCGTTCGCTGGCCGGCGCCGTGCGCGACGCCGGCGGTTTTGCCAAGATCGAAGCGCCTTTCAGCGAATTTCTCTGGGCGGATTTCCTGCGGCGCAGGGTTGACCGCAAAGAGTTGCGGCATTCCTTCGAAGACGCGGTGGCGGAAGCGATGGAACTGGCGCGCTCGCGCGATGCCCGGCATCTCCCTGGATGGTGCGGAGCGGATCGATGACCACCTTTTCCTGCTTTTTCAAATCGATCGCTTGCGCCGCCATCACGCTTTTCGTGCTGGGCACAGCCGGCCTGTCCGCACAGGAACTGCCGCCCCCGGTACAAGCACCCTCCCCGCAACCGACGACGGAGCAGAAGGTCGACCAGCTGCTGCAGCTTCTCGGACAGGATGATGTTCGCGCGCTGCTCACACAAAAGCTTGCCGTGAGAGGGGCTGAACCGCCGCCGCAACTGACGCCACAGAGCCAGTTGAGCGATCTCGACGAGTGGGCGAGCAAACGACGGGAACATCTGGCCCGAATTGCTGGCGACCTGCCCGCCATGTCGACGCAACTAACCTCCGCGCTGGAAAAGCTTGGCGACGAGATTGGCGCTTATGGTTCCTTCGTCTTCCTGCTGCACATGCTGATCCTGTTCGGCGCAGGCATTGCCGGCGGCATCGCCACGAACCGGATCATCGTGATGCAGGCATCCCGCAAAAACGGCGCGGATATCGGCAAGCAAGCCTCTGCTGTCGTTTCCCGAAAACTTCTTCCGGTCCTCGGTTATGGCCTTGTCGCCGTAACCGTCTTCCTTGCCATCCAGTGGCCACCCCTGCTGAGCGCCGTTCTGTTGCCCTGGCTTGCGCTCAGCGTCATCCTGCCCCTGCTTTTTGCCTTCACCGGGCTGCTGCGGCAGGTCGTCGGCCGTGAGGCCAATGTCCGGCGCGATTTCTGGATTGTCCGCTGGACATGGCTGCTGACGCTTGCCGGGATTTTCTGGGCGCTGCTCCGAACACTTGAAAATCTCGGTGTCCCACGCGACACGCTCGGGCTCTTATCCGCCGCCATGGTGGGCTTCCTGTTCCTGCTCGCCGGCATCTGGATCTGGCGGCGCCCGGGCGGCGCGCCGGGTTCGGAACGCACAAGGGCGATCGATGTTGCGCTGATCTTTGGCCTCATCATCCTTTTCGGGCTGCGGCTCGCCGGGGCCGGCGTCCTGTTCTGGATCGGGCTTTATGCGCTCGTTCTGCCCGGCCTCGCCACCACGCTCGGCATTGCCGCGCGAAAACTCGCGACCGATATAGGCGGCTACGGAGAGAGCGACCTTCGCCCGGTTCTGGCCGAGCGCGGCATGCGGCTCGCCATCGTCGGAACCGCGATAGTGTGGCTGATCTTCCTCGTCCGCGCCCATCCGGATTCCCTGCCCGATGGCACTTTGCTGACCTCGATTGTCGTTGGCGTCCTGCACGGGGCGCTGATCCTGCTTCTTGCCGATCTCGTCTGGATCGCCATCAAGTCGATGATCGCGCGGCGGCTGGAACTGAGCGCTCCGGCACCCGACCAACCGGGCGGCCAGCCACAGGATGACCGGCTGCTGACCATCCTGCCGATCCTTCGCAACATGCTCGGCATCATCATTGCCGCCGTCGCGGTCATGACGGCGCTGTCTGAACTCGGCGTCAATATCGGGCCGCTGCTGGCAAGCGCCGGCATTTTCGGCATCGCCATCGGTTTCGGTTCGCAAACGCTGGTCAAGGACATCATCAGCGGCGTCTTCTACATGATCGACGATGCCTTCCGCGTCGGTGAATATATCCAGAGCGGTTCCTATCGCGGCACCGTCGAATCCTTCAGCATCCGCTCGGTCAAACTGCGGCACCATCGCGGGCCGATCTTCACCGTACCGTTCGGATCGCTCGGCGCCGTCGAAAACATGAGCCGTGACTGGTCGATCGACAAATTCATGGTCACCGTCGCCTTCGATACCGATATCGCCAAGGTCAAAGCCATCACCAAGGAAATCGGCAGGGCGCTGAAGGAAGACCCAGAATTCGGGCCGTTCCTGATTGAGACCGTCAAGCTGAAAGGCGTGGAGCAATTCGGTGAATACGGCATGACGCTCGGCTTCGGCATGATGCTGCGCGCCGGCGGCCAATCTTCGATGGTGCGCCGGAAAGCCTATTCGATGCTGAAGGATGCCTTTGCACAAAACGACATCCAGTTTGCCAGCATGGCGGGCGCTTATCCCGCTGCATCACGCGCCGCCCGCCCGCCCGAGCGTGAGGCGGGCGGCGAGACGGGGCCGGTGGAAGAATAAAATCCATTGGGCCGGCAAAACGTGCTGTTTTTAAAACCGGCAACCGTTTTTCGCCGGAGAAAATAGCTATAAGGTGCAGCCCGCAATTCATTCGAGGAACGCGTCGTTGTCACGTTATGCCCCCCGCATCCAGCATCTGAACTGGAACCTGCTGCGGACCTTTCTGGTCATCGTCGAGGAGGGCAGCATTACGCGGGCCGCCAACCGGCTCTTCGTGCGCCAGCCCTCCGTCACGGCCGCCCTGCAGAAGCTGGAGGAAACGCTGGGATGCCAGCTGATCCAGCGTGACAGCCGCCGTTTCGTGCTGACGGTGCAGGGCGAGATGCTGCGCCAGGAATGCGCCGAAATCTTCCTCCGCGTCGAGCGCATCGGTGAAAAACTGTCGACGGAAGCGGATGATCTGACGGGTCAGATCCGCGTCCTGATCGTCACCAATCTCGTTCTCCCGCAACTCGATCAGGCGCTTCGCCAGCTGCGGCGGCGCCATCCATCCGTCACCATTCGCATCGATGTCGCCAATACGCAGGATATCGTTCGCGCCATCGGCCAGAAACAGGCCGCTTTTGGCATTTGCCTGCTGCCGAAACCGCTTGCCGGAATGGATTGCAAATTCCTGCTCAGGGAAACATTCGGGATTTATTGCGGCGCCTCGCATCCCTTTTACGGCCGTGGTGACATCACCATGGAAGAATTGCGGCAGGAGGCCTTCGTCGCCTTCACCTGCAGCCAGGAAGGCGGCGCACTTGAGCCGATGATCGCGCTACGCGACGGTGTCGGACTTGGCAAATGGACCGTCGGCTCCAGCCCGCATATGGAAGAGGTCCGGCGAATGATCATCGCCGGCATCGGGGTCGGAATTCTGCCGGTGGACGCTGCGCGCGGTGTTGCCGAAGATGAGATCTGGCAGATACCGCTGCTTCAGGATTCCCTGGGTGCAGACGCCTATTTCCTGCGTAACCCAGATATGGAACTGGGCGGCGCCGAGCGGGCCTTTCTGACGATTTTCGAAAACGAGCTTTTCGACGCCCAGGCAGCAGCAGCCCTTCTGGAAACCGGCGGCGAATAAAAAAGGATGGCAAAAGGCATGAACACCTTTCGCCATCCCATTGATTTTTCATCTCAGTCGGCGCGGTTCGCGCGTTCCAGCACAGCTTGAACCAGCACGTTCACGCCGGGTTCGATATCGGCGATCGTGACATTTTCCGCCTCATTGTGGGAAAGACCGCCCTCGCACGGGGTGAAGATCATCGCCGTCGGCAGATAATCGGCAACATGCATGGCGTCATGTCCGGCCTCGGTAAGGAGGTCCATCGAGGAATAACCGAAGGCGCCGGTGGCGTTGCGAATGAGTTCGATACAGTCGGCATCGAAATGCATACCGCCATATTCCCAGCCTTCCTTGACAACGATCTTGCAGCGCGACCGCTCTTCCAGCTCGGGAAGTTTCGCCTTGAAGGCCGCGAACATGGTGCTGACCACGGCGTCGTCTGGGTGGCGCATGTCGCAGGTCATTTCCACGAAGTTCGGCAGCGCACCGAGGAGATTGGGCTCCGCCCTGATGCGCATCGTCGTGGACTTGCCGCCGGTTTCGTGATTGGCCCAGCCGATCTCGTTGATCGCCAGCGTCACTTCCGCAGCACCCACCAGCGCGTTCTTGCGCGCCGGCATCGGCGTCGGTCCGACATGGCCGGTTTCACCATGCACTTCCACCACGAAACCGCGCACACCAAAGGCCCCGGTTACGATACCGAGCTGCTTTCCGGCCGCTTCAAGCCTCGGCCCCTGCTCGATGTGCAGCTCGAAAAGACTATCGAAAGCCTCCGCCGAAACGGTATCTTTGCCCCTGTAGCCGATGCGTTCCAGCTCACCACCCAGCGTATGGCCGTCCCGGTCCTTGCGGGAATAGGCGAATTCCGCCGCCTTCGCGCCGGTAAACACCGCCGAGCCGATCATCGGCGGCTCGAAACGGGCGCCCTCTTCATTGGTCCAGTTCACAAGCGTGATCGGCCGGCGTGTCGTGAGCGCATGATCGTTCAGGGTGCGCACAAGCTCCAGCCCGGCAAGCACGCCGAGAATACCGTCGAAACGGCCGCCGTGAACCTGGGTGTCGAGATGGCTGCCGACGAGAACAGGCTTGCCATCCGGGTCGGTTCCGGCGCGCTCGGCGAAGATATTGCCCACGGCGTCGATCCGGATGGTCAGGCCTGCCTCTTCGCACCAGTCAATGAACTGGCGGCGCATCGCCGCGTCCTCGTCGGACAGCGCAAGCCGCTTCAGGCCGCCCTTTTCAGTCGCGCCGATTTCGGCGGAGCGCATCAACGTCGCCCACAGGCGTGACATGTCCGGCCGGATATTGCTCAAATTCTTCATTTCGGTCCCCTGTTATGGGTTCGCTGCGGCAATGCCCCGGCGTGGCCGGCAGCCCGCACACGACCTCTTCTCAATCCGTGGAATGATGGAAAAGGGGATAAGACCAAACCGGAAAATTCAAAAATAGATAGATTCAATACTTAGAATAAGAATGGCATTTTTCCCCGCCAAAAAAGAAAATTCAGCCGGTCAAAAGACAGGCAGAGACTGCGCAACCGGCCGGCAAGCAAAAACCGTGACCGCGATATTACCATGATTTCATTATCTATTTCAAAATCCGCCGGTGAGATCGACATGCCGGAACATGCCCATGATTTGGTCTATAGCGCGGCTCTATGGAAGAAATCTGCATTATCTATTTGTCGGGAGCCTCCCCGTTTTCCATCATTGCGCAAAACAGGGGAACATCGCAGCTTATCGAATTGACGGAGAAGACCAGAAACGGTTTCTCCGCAAGGGATGCCCATAGGCTCATGCCTCGGCATGCATCCGGTTCCGCTTCGTCGTTTCCCCGTTTTCCTTCACAGCAACATAAAAGGGGAATGTTCATGCAAGGGGAAACCGCTCTCATGGGCGCCGTCGGAAAACAACAACCGGTCAATGTTCGCCGGATTGCCGTCGCAAGCGTCATCGGCACCACCGTCGAATGGTACGATCTTTTCGTCTTCGCCACCGCTTCCGCGCTGGTCTTCAACAAGGTCTTCTTTCCGAGCTTCGATGCGATTGTCGGCACGCTTCTGGCGTTCGGCACCTTCGCCTCGGCCTATCTTGCCCGTATCGTCGGTGCCGCGCTTTTCGGCCACTTCGGCGACCGGATCGGCCGCAAATCGATGCTGCTCGTATCGCTCGTGATGATGGGTGTCGCGACTTTTGCTATCGGCCTTCTGCCCAATTACAACCAGATCGGCGTCTGGGCTCCCATTCTGCTTCTGGCGCTACGCGTCGTGCAGGGTCTGGCGCTTGGCGGTGAATGGGGCGGCGCGGTGTTGATGGCCGTCGAACATGCACCGCAGAACCGGCGTGGCCTTTACGGATCGTGGGTGCAGATCGGCGTTCCGGCCGGCACCCTGATTGCAAACCTCGCTTTCCTCTCCATCGGCTTCCTCATGTCGCCCGAGGATCTCATTTCCTGGGGTTGGCGCATTCCATTCCTCGTCAGCATTCTGCTGGTGGGCGTGGGTGCTTACATTCGCCTCAATACCGCCGAAACGCCGTCCTTCGCCAAGGTGAAGACGGAAGAGGCGACGGTACGCATGCCGTTCATCGAACTGCTCTCGAAATCCTGGAAGACAGTCGTTCTCGGCGGCATCGCCACCATGTCCACCGGCTCGTCCTTCAATCTCATCGTCGCCTTCGGCCTGAGCTACGGCACCCAGGCGCTTAACATCGCCCGCAATGAAATGCTGATCATCGTGCTGATTTCCTGCACGGCGTGTATCTTCCTTCTGCCGCTCTTCGGCCTGCTTTCCGATAAGATCGGCCGCCGGCCGGTTATCCTCGGCGGCATTCTCGCCGAAGCGCTCGTCGCCTTCCCGATGTTCTGGTTGATGGATACGGCCACCTTTGCCGGTGCCCTCGTCGGTTACCTGCTGATGATGACGGCCTTTGCAGCCAATTACGGCCCGATCGCCACCTTCCTTGCCGAACTCTTCGGCACGAAGGTTCGTTATTCCGGACTGTCGATCGCCTATATGCTGTCGGGTGTTCTGGGCAGCGCCCTCACCCCCGTCATCACCACCTGGCTGCTTTCGGCTACCGGCAGCGGCGCATCCGTCGCCTGGTACATGATCGGCTCCGCCCTGCTCTCGGCCGTCGCCCTGCTGGCGCTCACCGAAACCGTGAAGCGCGACCTGGCCAAAACCAACTGATCCCAATCGACATATCACAAGACGCCGGCCCGCGCCGGCGTCTTTTCTTTTGGAGAGACACATGGAAAATCCCGACAAAATCAACGAAGCGCTCGAACTGCTCTTGGGCGTCGAGACGGCGACGATCGGCCATTTCAAATCGGAAGGTTTCATGGAGCCGGCGATACAATGCGTCATCGACGGCGTCCGCGCGGCCGGTCCCGCGCTGACGGTCAGCCTGCCGGGAGATGACGGAACGGCGCTTATTCACGCCCTTTCCCGGGCCACGCCTGGAGACATCCTTGTCATCGAGCGACCGAATGACGACAGGCATGCCTGCTGGGGCGCGGTAATGACCGCTGCGGCACTCGCCCGTGGCGTCTCCGCCGTCATCCTCGACGGTTACGTGACCGATATCGGCGCGATCCGAAGCGCCGGCCTGCCGGTCTGGTGTCGCGGCCGTTCGCCGGTGACGACAAAGCCGGGTGGTGGCGGCGATATAGCAACACCGGTCGTCTGCGGTGGCGTGGGGGTGAACAATGGCGATATCGTGCTGGCCGATGAAAACGGCGTCTGCATCCTGCCGCCCGGCGAAGCGCTGGCGGCGGCAAAAGAGGCGCTCGTCATTCAGGCGAAAGAGCCCGGCATCATTGCCAGGCTCGAAAAAGGCGAGGATATCGTGAAACTCTATGGGCTTTCGCCGCTGGAGCCTTCCGATAAAAGCGCTGAGTAATTTTGAGCGCTAGGACGGCGACGCGGCACAGAGCGCGTGAGCCGATCCGCCCGCCGCGCCCTGCCCGGATCGACCTTACTTCAGATGACGGCGAGGCATTCGATCTCGATATCGAAGGGCAACGACCAGGGCTTGATCGTCGCCGAGGTGCGCGCCGGAAAGCCACCGGCAAAATATTCGCGGTATATCCCGTTCACCGTTGCCATCATCGTGCCGTCGGTCACATAGATGGTGGTTTTGATGACGTCCTCGAATGTCGCTCCGGCCGCGGCCAGCGTTACCCTGAGCGCTTCAAGCGATGCCCGCGTCTGGGCGGCTATATCGCCCTTGACGATGTCGCCGGTCTCAATATCCACCGGCGGCATGCCGCAGGTCGCAATGAAGTTACCCGAACGGACAAGAGCGGAGGTCGGCGCGCCGAGCCGGCGGATCGCCTCTGAAACCACCGGCACTTCCACGATTTCGCGTTTGGCCATGTCTCTCACCTTTCTGCATTCGAAGCTGCAGCTTCATAAACCATGGTTGCGGCGGCAAGATCGGCAAGCGCCGTTCCCACAGCCTTATAGAGCGTAATTTCCGTGTCGGAACTGCGCGCGAAACGATTTGCCCTGCAAAGCCCGGCAAGGGTCGACCTGACGTTTTCCTGAGAAAACAGACCGGCCTTGATTGGCTGAACGAGATCGCCAGCCTCGTGCAGCGCCTCTTCCGTATCGATAAATACAGAAGCCCGGCGAATGGCCTCGTCATCCGCCTCGCGCATGCCGGGCGTAAAGCCGCCAATGAGATCGACATGGGTGCCGGGACGCAGCCACTCCCCCCTGATGATCGGCGTGGTGGCGAGCGTCGCGGCGCTGACGATGTCGGCCTCTGCGACCGCCTTTTCGAGGTCCTCGACCACGGAAGTGGCAAGCCCCGAAGCCTCTATTGACTGCGCCAGTCGCTCGGCATTGCCGCGATCTATGTCCCAGACGGCAACGTGATCGAGCGGCCTGACGGCGCGGTAAGCATCCGGAATGAGGCTGGCAACACGGCCGGCACCCAGCACCAGAAGCCGTTTGGCATCCCTGCGCGCCAGATAATCCGCAGCGAGTGCGGATGCCGCCACTGTCCGGCGGCCGGTGATGACATTGCCGTCCAGCGTGGCAAGCTGGATACCGGTCTGGGCGTCATAAAGCATGTATGTCGACGTCAGCCCCGGCAGGTTTCTGGCGGCATTTCCGGGAAAAACAGTCACGATCTTGATCCCGAGATAACGTGACGACCGCTGTGCACCATGCCACGCCGGCATCAGCAACAGGGTCGCGGCAGCCTCATTTGCCACGTCGATTGTGTGATGATGCCGGACCGGCATCTCGCAGCCTTCCGCGAAAGCAATGGAAAGCGCCTTGATCAGCCCGTCAAAAGGCAAAAGACCCGCTGTTTCCTGTGAATTGATCGTAAGCAAATGCGCCTCCCCTGGTTTTCTGGCGGAGGTCAAAATGGCGCAAGCGGCCGCACTTTATAACGCCGAATCTCGCTATGATAAAAATAGGCTGGAGCGTCCTGGCGCTGTGGCGAAAGCTTTTTTGGTAAAGACGGCTTGGGGCGAGATAGCTCTTCTTGTTTATGTCATTAGAAACGTCTTTGATCCTGCCGACAGAAACCAAGGGGACATAGGATGAATTCAGGGCGTCGCGGCGTTCTCGCACTTCTGGGCGGTCTGGTGCTGACGAGGCCCTCTCTTGGCAGGGCATCGGGCAAGAAACCGGCATTTGCCCAATCCCGCTCCGAATACGAGCCACGCCATGTCCTTTGTTTTCTCGGTAAGGAAAATGGATTGGCGGCACTCCAGCAGAGCGCTCGCGCCGCCGTCGACACCTTTGCCGCCGATTTCAGTCTCGACGAGGATTATTCGCAGGATGAGCCGGACGACCGGATGGAGCGGTCCTTCAATGTCTGCTGGGATCGTGTCCACCCGGATGCCTATCAGGAGGCTGACGAGGACGCCGTCGCCGGGCACGGTTCGGTTCTTTATGTGCTTGGTCCATCCATGGCGGCGGACACAACCGTGACGACATCCGCAAAGGCCTTGATGTTCGTGCAACACATGCTCGACCACGGGGCGGTTGCGGTGAAGGGCGAAAGCGCCGGCGTTGCCCATGGTGCGCGACGGTGGAAGGAACTCTTCGAGCAATCGCGCCGAGAAGCGGCTTCCGATGATCTGATGGCACTCGCCAGAACCTGCCGCCTGGCCTTCACGCGCCGTCCCATCGGCGGCGATGCGGACGGAATGGGGAGTGTCGGTTTTCATCTGGTCGGATTGCCCGATGTGCAGGTGCACTTCACCCGAAAAGACGAGCTTCAGCCCTCAACCAATTCCGAGCAGCTGGTGATTGCAAAGCTGATTGACGATATCGCCGATCAGATGACACGCGACGGCGTCGAAACGGCCCTGAAAGATCGTAACCTCGAATTGTCGGACGATACCCGGTACGAGGAAGATGAGTATAAATTCAATCCGTTCGGTGTCGTGACCGTGCGGGATTACAAGCTGTGACATGGGAGCAATCGGCAGTCCCTTGCAGCCGGCAACGGTAAAGTGAGCGGCAAAAACTTGCCATGCGCGGACCGCCTGCCTATGAAGGAGCCATCGCCGCAAGAGCAATTCATACCATAGAGAACGATGCATGAGCCTGTTTGCGAAGACCACCCGCGCGGCCGCCGTCATCCTGACACTGGCCTGCCTTCCTTTCCATGCGGTGGCGCAACAGATAACCGTCGTGCCCGCTGGAAACCGTTCAGCCGAACAGCCGGAAATACCGCGGACCTCAGCAATCAGGACAAAGGCGTTCTACACGACCTATGAGGAAAAATTCCGCAAGACGATCGATCTTTTAAACAGCGAACCTGCTCTGCTCGGCAAGATCAGGAAGGCCGCGGCTGCTTACGGCATCGACCCGATCCACATCGTTGGCGCGATTGTCGGCGAACACACCTTCAATGTTTCGGCCGTGGATCGCTTGCAGACCTATTACATCAAGGCCATTTCCTATGCGGAACTCGATATAAAATTCAGCTATCAGGGCGTTTCCTTGAAGTCGTTTCTCGAGCGGCCGGAGTTCCGCTCCTGCGAAGCGCTCGCCACCACGTCCGAACAGTGGAGCTGCCGTGACACGGTTTGGGACGAATATTTCCGGGGCAAGGTGGTCGAGGGGGTCAGTTACGAGGCAATATCGTTCCAGCGGGCCTTCTTCCAGCCTTTCTATGCCGGACAGACTTTCGGCCTTGGTCAGATCAGCCCCTTGACGGCCCTGCAGGTGACCGACCTGGTGAACAGGACCAGCGGCCTGCCGAAACTTTCTGCGGAGAAACCGGCGGATATTTACCGCGACGTCATGGATCCCGACCGCAGCATCATCTACATCGCCGCCATTTTGCGGGACGCGATCGACGCCTATCGGGAAAAAGGCTTCGACATTTCCGGCAATCCGGGCATTACCGCCACCCTCTACAATGTCGGCCAGCCCCGGCGTCGCGCCGAACGCTTGCGCACCGCTGTGGATGCGGGTGCCAAAAACCGTCTGCCGGTCGAAAACTATTATGGATGGCTGATCAACGACCGCCTCGACATTTTGAAGAATATTCTCGATGGCAAGGCGATTGACCGACGGACGACCTCGGATATCGGCGAAAAAACCCGGTAACCGCCTGATTCTTCTTGATGATCGGCAATCGCATAGATAACCCGGCACATGGCATCTTTGCGCCGGATATCACCTTATTTCTACACGCCAAGATTGCCATTCCCTGCCGGCACACGGCTGAAGCATGCAAAAACACTTTTCCATCCACTGAAAACCTGCTAGTTCCGGCTGCACAAGAATTGACTGATAGTGGGATAATTCCGCGATATGCCTGACGAAGGCGACAGTAGCGACGATAGTCGACACCGAACGAGGCTGGCTTGCGTAAAGCGAAGCCAGCCTCGTCCTTTCTTGTTTTCCTCAACGAAACGGGTTCCAGCCTCGGATGTTCAGTCCGGGGCTTTGCGCGTTCGCACCCGTTCCCATAAAGGCCCCTGACCATGGAATTCCTCGCAGATCCGAACATCTGGATCGGCCTCGTTACTCTTATCGTCCTCGAAGTTGTCCTCGGCATCGACAACCTCGTCTTCATTGCGATCCTCGCCGACAAGCTGCCTCCGCACCAGCGCCACAGGGCGCGGCTCATCGGCCTGTCCTTGGCGCTCATCATGCGCGTCCTGCTGCTGTTTTCGATTTCCTGGATCGTTACGCTGACAAGGCCGCTCTTCACCATCGCAGAATTCTCCTTCTCCGGACGCGATCTCATCCTCATTCTCGGTGGCGCTTTCCTTCTCGCCAAGGGAACGATGGAGTTGCACGAGCGGCTGGAGGGTGACCACAAACCGAAACAGGGCAAGGTGGTCCATGCGGTCTTCTGGCAGGTCATCGTGCAGATCGTCGTGCTCGATGCCGTCTTCTCGCTGGATAGCGTCATCACCGCCGTCGGCATGGTCAATAATCTCTGGGTGATGATCACCGCCGTCTGCGTGGCCATGGCCGTGATGATGGCGGCATCGAAACCGCTGATGACATTCGTGTCGAAACATCCGACCGTGGTCATTCTCTGCCTTGGTTTTCTCCTGATGATCGGCTTCAGCCTCATCGTCGAAGGTTTCGGTTTCCACCTGCCGAAGGGTTATCTCTATGCGGCCATCGGCTTTTCCGTGCTGATCGAGGCGGCAAACCAGCTCGGCAGGCGCAACCGCGAAAAACGCATCACCGCCGGCGACATGCGCGAGCGGACCTCAGACGCCATTCTACGGCTTCTGGGCGGCCGGGTCGGCGAACAGCCCCTCGGAGACACCGCCGATGTGATTGCGGAACAGGCGGCGCGAAGCGATCTGTTCAAATCCGAGGAAAAAGACATGATCCGCGGCGTGCTGACGCTTGCCGAACGCCCTGTCGTTTCGATCATGACGCCACGGACGGAAATAGACTGGCTGGATGTCGATGCCGATCCCGACACGCTGAGAAACCGCCTGCTCGAACTCGACCATTCCCGTCTGATGCTCGCCCAGGGCAGACTGGACTCCTTCCTCGGCGTCGCCGCCACGAAGGACCTGCTGCGCGATCTTCTACGGGACGGAAGACTGAACCTCGAAAGCTCTCTGCGGCAGCCGCTTGTCGTACACGAGAGCGCCACCGCCTTGCAGGTCATGGAACAGCTGCGCAAATCGCCGCTGCAGATGGCCGTCATCATCGATGAATATGGCACGCTTCAGGGGATCACCACCCCGACAGATATTCTCGAGGCGATCGCCGGCGAATTCCCGGACGAAGGCGAGGAACTGCTGATTTCGGAAAAGGCCGAAGACGGTTCCTGGCTTATCGACGGCGCCGTCGATGTCAGAAGGGCATCCTACCTTCTCGACATTGATCTTGTGGACGATGCCGACCGTTATTCCACCGTCGCGGGCTACATCCTGTGGCGTCTCAATCGCCTTCCGGAGGTCGGCGAGCGTGTTGCCGGAGATGGGTTCGAATTCGAGATCGTTTCCCGTTCCGACAGGAACATCGAGAAAGTCCGGGCGTGGAACAATACGCTTCATGAGGCGTGAGCCGGGGGAACCGGAACTCAGATCGAGGAAAATCTCTCTTCCGTCATACCGGGCTTGACCCGGCATCCAGTCACGGCGCGTCTGCGCCGTGAGAAACAAGTCTTTTGCGATCAAGGACTTGATCGCACTGAACCGCGGATCTAGTCCGGGGTGACGGGGTGCTGATGCTACGGCTTTGCCAAACGCACGAGTCCTGCGGAACCTAATCAGCAGTCGCCGCCATCTTCAATGCGCGGCATCGATCATGGTAATCCACCCGGCGGCACGGCTGGCGGCATCCGCAAGCACGGGCTTCGGCGCCTTGTACCATTCGTTTTCCGGCAATTCGCGCTTCACGCGAACGAAGCTGATGGCATCGTCGAGCGTCGGGAATTCCACCGGCAGCGTCAGGTGCAGAAAGAGCGCAACGACGGCGACGGAGCGCGAACGGCCGCCGCGGCAATTGATCAGCACGTTGCCGCGCTCCCGCCGGGGATAAGACGGCTTGTCCGGCAGAATCTGTTCCAGCGCCGCCCGCAGGATGTAATGGGCCGCAACCATCTGGGTATCGGGATTTCCATCGCCGTCGATCAGGCCGATCTTGTAATAGCGGATTTCACCCGGCCCATAGACACTGCCTTCATGATCGGAAACGATCTGCGGCTGTTCCACGAAATTGAAATCCAGATTGACGGCGCAATTGACGACAGTGGTGATGCCGTTATCGCGCAGAAGCTTGAGATCACTGGCGCCTTCCTTGCCCGAGATGAAGAGATCGACGCCATAAAGCGGATGCCGCTCATAGATGCGACTGAGCTTCGGCAACTCGCCGGTTTCCTGTTCTCGGGATAGGGTCTTTTTCGGTTGCGGCATGTCATGTCTCCATCGGCGCCGATATGGCCGCCGTCATGTCTTTGCTTGTTCAGGCGTTGGCAGCTGTCTGGCTTTGCCGGATCGCTGCTTTGGCGATGCGGTTTTCGGATATGGACCGCGCCACCCGCTGCAATGTCGGGTAATTCGCCCCCTCGCCCGTGGCGATATAACCAGGGCAGAGAAAATCGGCAGAACCCTCCGCCACCTTGCCGAGCGTCAGCGGCTCATAGGTTCCGCCGGCATTCTTCAGAATGAGGATGGCTGCGGCCACATCCCAGGCATTGACGCCGAAACCGGTAGCCGCATCCGTCCAGCCCGCCGCAACATGGGCGATGCTGAGCGCGGCGCTGCCAGGCCGGCGCAATGTCGAGAAGGTCTCGACAAGAGCACCGAAATTGGCAAGCGCCGCTTCCCGCCCATCCAGCCGGAAATCTCGCGAGACAGGATAACCGGTGATCAATGTCGCCCGGGTCTCGTCTGCAACACTGCGGGAGCGCAGCTTGTCTCCGTCCAGATAGGAAGCCTCAAGATTGGCGGAAAACATCTGGTCCGCCACGGGATCATAGACCACGCCGGCAACGGCCTCGCCGTTAATGACGGCGGCAATCGATACGCACCAGAAGGCAAGGCCGCGTGCGAAATTCGCCGTGCCGTCGATTGGATCGACATACCATTGCACATCACCGCTGCCGCTCTGCCCGCCCTCTTCGCCCATGATCGCCGAATTGGGTTCCCGTTCGAGAATGACGGCGCGGATCGTGGCTTCGGCGCGTTTGTCGTGAATGGTGACGATATCGTGGAGATCGACCTTGTAGTCCACGGCCATGTCCGATCGGAATGCCGTCAGCAGCGGATCGCGCACGGCACGCGCCGCCGCCTCGGCTATTTTCATCAGCCGCACCGAGCGGGAAAGCGCCTCCTCGTTTTCAGGTTTATGTTCGGTCGAAGAAGGGCTTTGCATCGGCATATCCAGTCTGTTCGTTCTCAAAGGAGGGACCGGCGCGGCGGGGGCCGCGCCAGCCGGGATCATTTCCTGTAATTGACGCGCCAGACATCCTGCCATTCCTCGCGACGATCGAAATCGTTGAGGCCAGTGGCGGAATCATAACCCATCAGCTTGTCGGCAACCTTCATCAGTCCCGAAGGCTCGTCAGCCGGCATCTTGATGTCGATGTTGGTCGGCAGCTTGCCGTCCTTCATCTGCGGGGCGATGCCCTCTTCCGTCAGGACGTAATGGATGAAGAGCTTCGCCATGTTCGGACTTTTGGTCTTCGACGCGATCAGCCCAAGCTTGATGTAGGTCCAGCCAACCCATGGATCGAGACCGGTGCAGAGGCCAAGCTTGTAGCCCTTGTCGGCATTATCTCGGAACTTGGCCGAGCTGAGCAGGCCGAAGAAGGGCTGCTTCTGGCCGGGCGCACCGACGGCTTCCGCCACGGGGTCGTCACCATCGGTGGCAAGCGGGCCGTTCTGCGCCAGCGCCTTGATCCAGGCTGCCGCGGCGTCCTTGTCGATATCCTTGCCGAAATGCGCCTTGTAGGCGGCCGCCACCTTTTCATTGCCATGGGCTTCGAGCTGGTTGAACCAGTCCGTATAGGTGCTCTTGCTCAAGGGATCGACCATGGCGACCTTGCCTTTCCATTTCGGCTCGGTCAGTTCCCAGATGTTGCTCACCGGGCATTTGTCATAGGCTTCCGTATTATAGGCCCAGACATTGGCGTTGGTGGAGATTGCCAGCGGGTTCTGGAACTGCGCCGGGATCTTCGCCACCATGTCGCCCGGTAGATAATTCTCGACAAAACCCGCCGGCAGAAGCTGCGCGAGTGCCGATGGCGCATCGGTAATCAGCACCACATCGCCCTGCACGTTGCCGGACTGGCTTTCGCGGATGATCATTTCCAGCTGGCTGTTGGCGGACACCTTCACGCCTGTCGCCTTCAGCCCGTATTTGGCGCTGAACTTGTCGGCCATCTCCACGATCTTGCCGGTGCTGTCGTAGATATTGATCGGCTTTTCCTGCTTCGCTGCCGCCAAGATCGCATCGAGATCGAAGGTTTCTTCGGCCGTGGCGCTCATTGCGGATAAGCCTGCAATGACAGTCGCCATCGCCGTCATCGGTAAAAATCTGCTTCTTCTCATCGTTCCCCTCCCAAGGAAAAGGCGAGGCAGGCTCGCGCCCGCCCTGCCGTTATTTTTTGTAGTTCACGCGCCAGAAATCCTGCCAGCCTTCGCGCTTGTCGAGATCGTCGGCCGCCGTTGCAGCATCGAAAGCCATCAGCTCGTCGAGATGATCGGCAACCTTCGAGGGTTCATCCGCCGGCAGGGCGATTTTCGTGTTGCCGGAGATTTTGCCGTCGACCGTCTGTGGTGCGATGCCCTCTTGCGTCATCAGGTAATGCAGGAAAAGCTTCGCCGCATTCGGGCTTTTGGTCTGCCCGGCAATCAGGCCGAAGCCGGGATAAAGGAAACCGGAAAACGGCTTGACCCCGCTGCAAAGACCGAGCTTCAGCCCCTTGGCCTCATTGTCACGATATTTCGCCGCCGAGGTGATGACGAAGAAGGGATCGGTCTGCCCCGGAGCGCCAGCCGCATCGGCAACCGTGCTCGAATCCGTCAACAGGGGAGCGTTTTCGGCAAAGGCCTTCACCCAGGCCGCCGTCGCGCTTTTTTCGCCCGTTTCCAGCTTCTTGCCGTAAAGGTCCTCATAAGCCTTGGCGACATCGGCATCGTGATGGGTTTCGATCTGGTTGAACCAGTCGGCATAAAGCGGCTTGTCGAAAAGATCGAGCATGGCAAGCTTGCCCTTCCAACGCGGCTCCGTCAGTTGCCAGATGTTGGTGACCGGGCATTTTTCGTATTTCTCGGTGTTGTAGGTCCAGACATGCGGATCCGAGACGACCACCAGCGGATCGCGCAGCTTTTGCGGAATATCACCTTCCATATCCGGCGGTGACCAACTGGTGGCGATGCCTTCCGGCAGGAGTTCCCCCATGGCGGAGGCGACATCCGTTGCGACGCTGACATCGCCGACGACATTGCCGGCGCGATGTTCGCGGATCATCAGCTCGACCTGCGTTGCCTCGTTCACCTTCTTGCCGCTCGCCTGCACGCCATATTTGGCTGTGAAGGCCTGCGCGGTATCGACGATCTTGCCGGTCACCGCGTAGACGGTGATCGGTTTTTCCTTCTTCGCAGCGTCGATAAGCGCATCGAGATTGAAGGCGTCCTGCGCATGGGCAGCGCCGCCAAGCGAAAGCGAGAAGATGAGGCTGAGTGCGGAGGCAGCTATCCGCCGCCGCCCGCCGCCATATCGGTTCTTGGTCATGATAGTCACTGCGTCGTTCCCCCGTTATTTTTTGTAGTTCACGCGCCAGAAGTCCTGCCAGGTTTCGCGTGCATCCCAGTCTTCAAGGCTGGTGGCCATGCTGTAGGGCAGAACGCGATCAAGCACGGCGCCGATGCCGGAAGGCTCGTCGGCGGGCAGTTTCACGTCTTTATTGGTGGACATCTTGCCGTCAATCGCCTGTGGCGCGATGCCTTCCGCGGTCATGACGTAGTGAATGAAGAGCTTTGCCGCATTCGGGCTATCGGTGCCCTTGGTGATCAGGCCGACGCCCGGATAAAGCCAGCCGATCCACGGCTTCAGCTCCTTGCAGAGGCCGAGTTTCATACCCTTGTCGGCATTGTCGCGGAACTTCGCCGAGCTGATGAGGCCCATGAATGGCGCCTTCTGGCCGGGCGTACCAACGGCCTCGGCTGCCGCCGCATCGGCATCGGTCAGAAGCGGCGCGTTGGCGGCCAGCGCCTTCACCCAGGCCGCCGTCGCGCTTGTCTCTGCGGTCTCCAGCTCCTTGCCGTAAAGCGCCTTATAGGCGGCCTTCACGTCGCCATCGCCATGCGCTGCCATCTGGTTGAACCAGTCGACATAGGATGCCTTGCCGAGCGGGTCCTGCATCGCCACCTTGCCCTTCCACGTCGGATCGGTCAGTTCCCAGATGTTGGAAACGGGGCATTTGTCGAAAAGCTCGGTATTGTAAGCCCAGACATTGGCGCTGGTGACGACGGTAAGTGGATCCTGATATTCGGGCGGAATATTGCCGGCGAGATCCGGCGGCAGCCAGCTTTCGACAAAGCCCATCGGAATAAGCTGCGCCATCGCCGCCGGCGCATCGCTGATGATCGAGACGTCACCCTGAATATTATTGGCCCGCGCCTCGCGAATGACCATTTCCAGCTGCGCGGACGCCTTTACCTTCGCGCCCTCTGCGCCCACGCCATATTTTGCGGCGAAGTTCTTCGCCATTTCCACGATCTTGCCCGTGCTGTCATAGACGGTGATCGGCTTTTCCTTTTTGGCAGCCTCGATCAGGGCATTGAGGTCGAAAGGCTCCCCCGCCTTCGCCACGCCGCCAAGCGTTGCGGCAATTGCCGTTGCACACAGGAGACGGCAAAGGCCGCCCGTCATTTTCCGCTTCATACTGCTCCTCCTTCAGCAAGCGATTGTCAGTCTTTTCGTCGTTTTCAGTTGTAAGAACTGCTCCTCAGCACCGTGTCCGCCTCGGTGATCCGCTGCCCCTTGGCGTCGAAGACATGCAGGGCCTCCGGCGGCACGTGGAAAAACACACGGTCGCCACTGTCGATGCGCGGCAGGGCATGGGTGGTCAGGAACAGCGTGTGGTTCTCGCTCCTCAATTCGAGAATCCAGCTGCCACCTGTCGGAAGCACGCCCGTCACCGTCATTTCTCCGGAGAAGCTGCCCTGTGGAACATCCTCCCGCCTTGCCGCATAACCCATCGCCTCCGGCCGCATGCCGACCGAGGCAATGCCGCGCAATTGTGGATAACGCGTTGCGAAATAGGCCTCCGCATTGTCGGCGATATCGGACACGCCGGGCTGGCCGAAGGTCAAGATATTGATCGGCGGGCTGCCGACGAATTCGGCGACGAAGCGATTGGCCGGGCGGTCGTAGATATCGTTCGGCGTGCCCATCTGCTGCAGGGTGCCCTCGTTCATCACCGCAATGGTGGTGGCAAGCGTCATGGCCTCCCACTGGTCATGCGTCACGAAAACGATGGTGGTCTTGAACTCCTTGTGCAGCCGCTTCAGCTCGGCGCGCATTTCCAGCCGAAGCCGGGCATCGAGGTTGGAGAGCGGTTCATCCAGAAGCAGCACACCCGGATTGACGGCAAGCATGCGAGCAAGCGCCACACGCTGCTGCTGCCCTCCGGAAAGCTGCGAGGGATAACGGTCGCGATACTTGGCGATGTCGAGCGCCTGCATGACGCGTTCGACGCGCTCCTCCCGCTCGGCTTTCGGCAGCTTGCGCAGGCGCAGGCCGAAATCCGTGTTGCGCTCGATGGTCAGATGCGGCCAGAGCGCGTAGCTCTGGAAGACAAGGCCCATTTCGCGCTTTTCCGGCGGCACGAAAATGCCGTCGTTGACTGAGTCTATCACCCTGTCGCCAACGCGGATTTCACCGCCGGAAAGGTTTTCAAGGCCGGCGATCATGCGCAGCGTCGTGGTCTTGCCGCAGCCGGAAGGGCCGAGCAGGCACATGAATTCGCCGTCGCGGATTTCGAGATCGAGATCGGAAACCGCATTTGCGGAATTCACACCGTAGTTTTTCTGCGCCCCGCGCAGGTTGATGGTAGGCATCAGCTTCCAAGTCCTTCTGCAAGATTTGTGCGGGTCAGCTTCTGGGCCAGCAGGGTACCGAAATAGGCAATGCCGGCGATGATCAGCACCACGGCGTTGGCGGCCTGCGTATAGTGGTAATCGACCAGCCGCAGCGAATAGGTGGTCAGAACATCCGTGCTCGGCACGGCGAGGATCACGAACAGGCTCAGGCCCTTGATGCCCGAGATGAAGGGCAGGAGAACCCCAGTCACCAGCGATCCCTTCTGGATCGGAATGACGATCGAGATCATGCGGCGGAACCAGCCGGCACCGGCAATCTGCGCCGCCTCTTCCGGGTCCTTTCCAAGCTGTGTCATGGCCGAAATACCCGCACGCGAGGCATAGGGCATCTGGTCGGCGATCAACGCCAGGATAAGGATTGTCACCGTGCCATAGAGTGCCGGCATCGGCCCGCGTGGCACCGCAAACAGCGAGAGATAGGCGGCGGCAAAGGCGATGCCCGGCACCAGATAGGGCAGGAACGTGACCTGACGCAGATAGACCGAGAGCGCCCGCACCGGCGTGCGGATGACGACATAACCGACAAGCAGGCCGAGAACGCCTGATGTGAGCGAGGCAAGACCGACGATCATCATCGTGTTTTTCGCAGCCGCCCAGAGATCGGGGCTCAGAAGAACGCCGGTCTGCAAGGCGACCGTGTTGAGATTGCTGCCAATCCAGTAGTCGAGCGTGAAATTGTCGAACGTGAATTTGGCCGGCATCTTCATGACGGTCGAGAGGGCGAGTGTAAGCAAAGGCAGGCCGACGCTGAGAATGAAGACGGCGGCCGCAAAGCCCGTTGCCGGAAGACGCATTCTGCCGAGACGGCTTTGCCGGTTCATGGAACCCTTGGAGCCGATCGTCACGAAACGCCGGGCTTCGCGAACGAGGCGGGCATCGATCATCAGCGTGATGATGCCGATGAGCATGATCGAGGCCGCAACGACACCGGCAACGCCGGTCTGGCGCGAGGCAATACTACGGAACAGCGATGTCGACAGCACCTCGAACTTCACGGGAAGGCCGAGAACATAGGGTACGCCGAATTCACCGAGGCACTTTGCAAAGATCAGCACCATGGAAGAGAGCAGCGCCGGGCGCATCAGCGGCAGGATGACCTGCAGAGCCACCTGGTACCTATGGGCGCCAAGAATGCGGGCCGAATCCTCCAGCTGCGAGTCGAAACGGCGCAGCGCCGAGCCGAACAGCAGGATGACGAAAGGTGTGTAATGCAGGGCAAGGATGATGGTGATCGGGAAACGACCATAGGCCACCCAGTCCGGCGGTGTCAGGCCCATCGCCTCGAACCAGCCGGGCTGACCACCGACGGTGCGGTTCTTGAACAGCGTTGTCCAGGCAAGAGCGAAGGTCCAGGCGGGCAACATATAGGGCACGATCAGCGCAGTCGCGAACCAGCGGCGACCGAACATATCCGTGCGGCTGATAAGCCAGGCAAGCACCGTGCCGATAACCAGCGAAAGCGCAATCGCCCCCAAAGCAACGGTGAGTGTATTGAAGAGCGGATGCCAGAAGAGATCCGTTGCGACGGGCGAGAAGAACGCCCTGTCGAGATAATAAAGCGTGAGATCACCGACATCCTTGCCGAGACGCCGTTCGTGACCGAACTGGACGCGGACGGCATCGAGCACAATCGAGATGATCGGAACCACGATCAGATAGGTGAAAAGCAACGCCGTCAGCACGCCGATGAGCGTCGTCGGCTCCCTGAGCGCGACCTTGAGGCGATATCGCCAGGCCTGCCATGCGGAAGGCGCGGTCGTCGGGGGACGCCCCAGTGCCTCCGCCTTCGTTGATTCGCTTAAAAGAGCCATTATTCCTCCCCATATGGCCGCAACATTGCTCCGACACGCGGACAAACATCTGCCTGCGCGCAACCTGCGATACAGGCGGCGCGTGCGTCGAACATGAGCAATGTGTCAATGCTTCAGCAGCGGGCATATCAGGCCCGCAAGCAACGATGATCCAGCTCCTCCTGGGAACATCGCCGGCAAGCAAAATATAGAATGAAAATTCCATAAAATGCCTGACCTTGGAATGCATGATCGATCCTAAACGGCATTTTGTCAACGAAAAAATGCACACGCGATCATTAGTTTATCATATTGTTTTTAAATGACTTTATTGATTCATTTTTGCAAATTTTTACGCCGGCCCGTGCACAATCGTCTTTTCCGGCAAAATGATGATGAAGAGGACGATATATTTGCTGGCGAAAGCAGGGATCGCCTTTCCTGCACAGGAGCGCCTGCCAGCAGAAATATTACGATTGGAATAGTCGATCCCCTATGGCCTGTGATATCAGACATGAGGTTTCACAAGGGGGAGTTGAATGACGCGAGGGTTCGTGACCGCCGAAGAAGTGGCGAAAAAAGCCGGGGTCTCGCGCTCCGCCGTCTCGCGCACTTTCACCCCCGGCGGCAGCGTATCGAAGGCTGTCCGGCGCAAGGTGTTGAAGGCCGCACACGAACTTGGCTACCGCGTCAACCGTCTGGCCCAGGGCCTTAACAATGACCGTTCCAATCTCATCGGGGTGGTCGGGGCCAATCTCAGCTCGCCATTCATTTCAAAGCAGCTCGATCTGCTCAGTATCGGCCTTTTGCGTCGCGGTCTGCAGTGCCTGCTGTTGAACGCGGCGGATGCGCGCAAGGATATCGCGCCGCTGATCGAGCTGCTCTTCGAGTTTCGCGCTCAGGCGATTATCGTCCTGTCCGGCGAACCGCCGGCCTCGATCGTCGACGAGTGCATCGCTAACGGCGTACGTCTCATCCTCATCAACAGGCTCCTCGACCGGACCGATACGAACATGGTGCTGAGCGACGATTCCCACGGTGCCGATCTCGCCGCCACGCGGCTCGTGGAGGCAAAATGCAGGAAGGTCGCGGTCGTTTCCAGCGGCAGCCAGACGCCCGCACAGTTGCGCCGCGCCGGCGCTTTCACCCAGCGCATGACCATCGAAGGCATCGAGGTTGTCCCCTGGTCGGGCGGCTCGACGAGTTATGACAGCGGTTATCAGGCCGGCTGCGAATTGCTGGTCGACAAGACGATAGACGGGGCCTTCTGTGTGAACGACCTGCTCGCGCTCGGTTTCATGGATGCGGCGCGGCTGGAAATGGGCCGCCGGGTGCCGGAAGACGTGTCGATCGTCGGTTTCGACGATATTCCTCAGGCCGGCTGGAAAAGCTATCAGCTGACCACCGTTGCCCAATCCTTCGACGCGCTGACCGAGAAGGTCCTGACCGCGCTTGACAGCGACGAGCCGGAAACGCGGCTTCAGGTCGTGCCCGTTGCGATGGTCGAGCGCATTACCGCGCGTTAGACAGATGCACACAGGGCATAAAATTGCTGCGCGATTTTGCTCTAACCCGCCTGCTTGATCCGGCTTTCGATCAGAAGACCGCTTTCATCGAGAATTGGATGGGCGACGGCGGCGATATGGGCGTTGATGCGTTTCAGATCGCGCAGCATGTCGAGATGCACGGAGCTTGTCTGGATGCTGTCGGCCCGGCCATCGCGCAGACGCTGGAGATGACGGTCCGATGACTGCTTTTCCAGCCGCCGCACATCTTCCTTCACCTCCACCAGCCGGCGGGCAAGATCGGCATTGCGGGTTGCGAAAACCGATTGCGCCATGCGGATATTGTCGAGCGTGATGGAGAAAAGACGCTCCAGTTCGCTTTTGCCGTCATCGGAGAAGCTAAGACCGAGGTCGATCTTCTTGGCGATTTCCGGGCGGATGCCCTTCTCGATGATGTCGCCGATATGCTCCAGATTGATGGCATATTCGACGATATCCATCGCGCGCCGCTGGTCCTTCTGGCACAGTCCATCCCGGCCAACCTTGAGGACATAGACCTTGATGGCGTGCTGGATACGATCGACCCGACCTTCCAGCGCGCTGATATCATTGAGTTTCGAAAGATCGCCGTCGCGCATGGCGTCGCTCGCCTGACGCAGCATGCGCTCGATCAGGTCACCGACCAGCATCACTTCGCGGCTCGCCCCGGCAAGCGCCGCAACCGGCTGGTTCAGATCGTGCGTGTCGAGATAGCTGCGGCTGCTTTCGGCTCCCTCTTTTTCCGGCAGCAGCGCGGTCGTCACCCGCAGCAGCAGGGGCGATAGCGGCCATGCGATGACGGCAACCGTGAGGTTGAAGATGAGATGCGCATCAACAGCAAGATTGGCGTGCGAGAAAGGCGACATGTCGAGCAGTGCCGCGCCATATCCCGCAAGCGGCAGGGCTGCGACACAGCCGGTCGTGCGGACGATGAGGTTGCCGAGCGCCACCCGGCGCGCCGCAACCGGCGCCTTCAGCGTTGCCAGCACCGGCGGAACCGCGCCGCCGAGATTGGCGCCGAGCACCAGCACGATGACGAGGCTCGTTTCGATGCCGCCGCTTGCCGCAAGCGACAGGATGAGAACGACGATGGCGAGGCTGGAGGATGCCAGCACGGCCAGTACCGCCGAAAAGATCAGTGCAACCGGCCAGGCATTGCCAAGCATGGAAATGAAGAGGTTAAGCGATTGCGACTGCCGGATGGGATCCGTGGCCGCCGAGAGAAGATGCAGGGAAAGCAGCATCAGACCGACGCCGGCAAGGGCCGCACCCGCACCCTGTCGCTGCACCGATTTTCCGCGCAGCAAAATGACGCCGGCAAGGATCAGCATCGGCGACAACCAGCCAAGCCCGAGCGCGACAATCCACGCCGTCGTCGCGGTGCCGACATTGGCGCCGAGCAGCACGATCTGCGCCATCGCCGGTGCGATGAGGTCTTTTTCGACGAAGGAGGCGACCATCAGCGCCGTGGCAGTCGAACTCTGCAGGGCGATCGTCGCCACGAGACCAGCAATGAAGGAGCGAAAACCGCCGCGGGTACCGGCCGCCAGCCCGATGCGAAGCCTGGCACCGAAAGCACGGGACATCCCGTCCTTGATCTGCCCAAGGCCAAAAAGCAGCAGGGCCACCGCACCGAACAGATTGATGCTGACAACGACCGATTCCACTAGATCACCTCGCCTGTCCTGCCTGCCGCCACTCTTCCCGGAGGGGCCGCTGAGATGCCCCTTTCACATCGCCGATTGCGGCGAAAAAATCTTCGTATCACACCGCAATGGATTGGCGTTGCGGTGTGAGACGCAGTTCCAGATGCTGCGAACCGCCTTCGGCACGCTCTAGAAACAGCCCGAGGGCGCCGAAGAAGATTTCGATGAAACTCTTAACCGAACCGTCGTGATGATCGGGCTCGCGGCCAAGATGTGCCGCCAGCGCCCGGTAAAGGGAAAGCCGTTGAGGCTCGATATGCGCAAGCGCCAGGCCCGCGCCCTGACGCAGGCAATACCAGTCGGCAATCAGCTCGAACATCGGCAGCCCGGAGGACAGGACGGCATCATGCGGGGCAATATTCTGCTCTCCCAGCAGGTCGATAACCTCCGATACGGTTTTATCCGCAATCGCCGCCACGATCCCGGCTGGCCACTCCTTTGTGAAATAACGATGCCTGATCAGCGCGCGTTTATGGCCAAGCAGGAAATCACCGTAATTTCCCGCCGCAAACGCCGGGTCGTCGTCCTCGCCCGCAAGTGCGGTTTCCTGCGCATAACCCCGGCAAATGCGATCGTTGATCGGCAGGGCGGCCATTTCCACCGTTTCGACGGAAACTTCGTGCTGCGAAGGATGCACAATCTTGAAGGCGGGCGGAAAGGCGACCAGGGACGGCACGGCGATATTGGTGAGCGAGGTTTCGCCCTCCCCGCGCCGGGTCACGCCTTCCACATGCAGATGCCCGCTGAAATGAAGTTTAAGCCCGGCCTTGATCAGCGCATCCTCAACTGCTTTGCGGGGTGTGCGGCGGACGACATTGGTTTCGCCGAACAGCGCGCTTTCGGCACCGCTTGCGCCATCGAAGGGATCGAGCGCCGGATAATGGGAGAAACCGAGCAAGGTCTTGCCGAGCGCCTCCGCCCTCTCACGCACATCGGCAATCCAGTCGATGATGAAGGGTTTGCTGCGCAAGAGCGCATTCCAGCCGCCGGAGGTGCTGTCGGTGAAGGCTGCTTCTTCACCCCTCTCGAAAACGCCGTCGAGCGGTTCGAAAATATTGGCGTCGATCATCAGCAGCCAGAGGCCGGGTTCCGGCTCCACCAGATAGGAAGCGTCCATCAGCTGGTAGACATTGCGGCCATCGGGCGAGCGCACCTCGTAGAGCCGGTCTTCCGCCGCATCGGAAAGCCCGAACGGTGTTTCCCAGTGCAGGTAGTCCGGCCGGCGGAAATAACCGAAGGCCGCCATTGGCTCCAGGCCCGCAGGATAACCCTCGCAATACATCCGGTCGCTGATCACGACCCGTTCGCCGGCCCGCCGCGCATCGCTCGAAACGGAAAGGCATTTGCCGTTCTCCGTCAGGAACTCCTTGGTATGGTGCCGGCCACGCGGGCCGAAAATATCGTGATTTCCGGGCAATGCATAAAAGGCGGTGCCATGGGCATCGCGATGGTGCTTCAGAATACCCTTCAGCGTCTCGGAGGTCGCCCGCTGGCCGTCGTCGGTATAGTCGCCAAGCAGCACCACGTGGCGAATGCCGCGCCGCCGCACCTCTTCGAGCGCGGCATGCAACGCATCGGCGCTTTCGTTGAAAACCCGGGTGGATTCGCGTGTATCCGACCAGCTGCGCATGGTGATGCGCTCACCACCGATCTCTATGCCGGGGAAACCGAAATCGGCCGCCGTGTCATGAAAATGGGCATCGGCAATGACGGCGACGGAGGGAAGCGTGCGTTTCAGCATGATTGAACAGTCTTTCTGCCCTCAACCATGTCAATCCAGTCGGAAGCACGGCGGGCTGCGGCATAGAGCATCGGTTTCGGCGTCTCGAACCATTCATCCGGGCGCAATTCCCGCTTCGTGCGGATCACGGCCAGTGCATCGTCAAGTGTGGGATAGAGATGCGGCTGCTGCTTGTGCAGGAAGAGCGCGACCAATGATACGGACCGGCTGCGGCCGCTGCGGCAATTGACGAGCACATTGCCACCATCGGGGAAGGGATAGGTTTCCCGCTTCGGCATGGTCTGGCGAAGCGCACCGTCGAGGATGTAGTAGGCCCCCAGCATCATGGTGTCGGGGCTGCCTTCGCCATCGATGAGACCGAGCTTGTAGTAGCGGATATCGCCATAACCCACGGCACACCTGTCGCCCTCTTCCGCCGTCGCCTGCACGACATTGATATCCAGATTGACGGCGCAATTAACGACGATGGTAATGCCGTGCCGGCCCAGGAGCCCGAGATCGCTCGCACCATCGCTGCCGCCGATATAAAGCGCAGCGTTATGCGGGCCGAGCCCTTCCGCAATCAGGCTGATCGCAGGCCGGGCATAAACGGGTCCATCCATGTCATTCCTCCACATACACCAAGCACCCTTCACGGACGGGTGCCCGTCTAAATTCAGGCCGATAGGGCCTGCTGCCGATCCGAAGGCTGCCGCTCTGCCAATGGTATCTTCGATGCCTGGCTGACGCCACTCGCAACGCCGCCAGCTGCGGCCAGCACCGGCCCACCATCTTCAAGACTACCAATCTCCAGGAAAGGGCAGACATCGCCGCCAGCTTCGCTGACGAGTAACAGTCCCGCAAGACAATCCCATGAATTCATATGCAATTCGAGATAGGCATCGGAACGGCCATCGGCCACATAGGCAAGCGCCAGCGCGCCGGAACCGGCACGGCGCACATTGGTGCCCATATCGAGCAGGTTCTTGACGACATCGAGATAGGTGGCATTGGCTATACGGGTCGACCAGCCCATTTCGATTGAGGCCGCATCGAAACGTTGCGTTTCCGCAACCCGGATCGGCTGCCCGTTGCGTGTCGCCCCTTCGCCGCGGCGGGCGAAATAAAGCTCGTTGAGCGCGGGATTGTAGATCGCGCCGATTTCGGTTCGCCCATTTTCAACATAGGCAATGGAAATGCAGAAATGCGGTATGCCACGGGCGAAGTTCGCCGTGCCGTCCACGGGATCGACGACCCACACACGGTCGCCGATTACACCGCCGCCCTCCTCGCCAAAAAAACTGTCGTTGGGAAAACAGGCCGAGATCGCACCGCGAATATGCGCTTCGGAGGCCGCATCCGTCACCGTCAGAAAGTCCTGCGGACCCTTCATCGAGAAGCTGCGCGTCGCCTCACCCTCAAAGCCTTTCAGCACCAGTTCGCCTGCGGAAAGAATAATGCTGCGGCACAGTTCGGCACGGGCTGCCAACGTATCCGGATAGGGCATCAGGTCCATGCGAAATAACCATCTCTAGAAAGATTGAACACGCGTTCATATTGCACGCGTGTTCAATCTTTTCAAGCATGATTTTTGAGGGAATTGGCCCAATCGAAACAAGCCCAACCGATAATATCGCTTCGAGACGTTATTCCGGTTTGGTGACACCGGATTGACGGTGCTTATGCCATTTTGGAACGATGCGGATGGAACGGTTTCGCCATGCACGAGTTCCTGTCCTGTAACCCCAAGCAGGAGAAAGAAAAGTGGATCACACCAATCATGTACGCCTCGTCAAAACCGAACTGGTTTCGTCCGTTCTGGAAGGCGCAACTGTTTATGGCGCGGATAACCACAAGGTCGGCAAGGTCGATCATGTCCACGGCGTCGGCGCTGGCAGCACCGCGATCATTGATGTCGGTGGCTTTCTCGGTATCGGCGCAAAGCCCGTCGCAGTACCTCTAAGCGATCTCGATTTCATGCGGGACGAGGATGGTGATGTCCACGCGGTCACCTCATGGACCAAGGACCAGCTCAAGGACATGCCTGAGCACCGCCACTAGTCTTCAGGAAAAGCCCGGCAAACAGCCGGGCGAAGAATAACGACAAGCCTCTCCCCCGTTCGGCCTTGTACCGAAGATTTAGGGGGAGAGTTTTCGGATTTTATTCGCAAAATTTGCGAGACGCGGCCGTTTCAGACGGCAAGGAAACCGCCGTCGATGGGCAGTACGGCACCGGAAATCATGCTGCTATCATCCGACAGAAGCAGCGCAATACTTTGCGCCACATCTTCGGCCTCGGCAAAGCGCTTCAAGGGATGGCGAACCATCATCGGTTCGCTCTTGGTCGGATCGTTCCATGCTTCCGCAGCCAGTTCCGTCAGCGTGATGGTTGGCGCGACAGCGTTGACACGAATGCCATGCGGACCGAGTTCCTTGGCGAGAACCCGCGTTGCACCTTCAAGTCCGGCCTTCGACGCCGCATAGCAGAGGTGATCCTGAAAACCGCGGTGACCGGCAATCGAGGTGATGTTGACGATCGCACCGCCGCCGCCCTTCGCAACGCGGGCACGGGCAAATTCCTGGCAGGTGACGAGAGCGGCGCGCAGATTGATGCCAAGCACGGCCTCATAACCTTCGTCGCTCATATCGAGCACGCTTTCGAGCACGTTGATACCGGCGCTGTTGATCAGGAAATCGCAAGGCCCCGCCTCGATCATGGCCGCCCGCGTTGCCGCCACATCGGCGAGATCGACGCGGATCGAACGGCCGCCGATTTCGCTTTTCAGGCTGTCGAGATCGGACTGCGTGCGGCTGATCGCCACGACTTCCGCGCCGCGCGCGGCCATCAGGAGAGCGCAGGCGCGGCCGATACCCTTTCCTGCGCCGGTGATGATGACGGATTTTCCGGAAAACTGCATGGAATCCTCGTTATTTTGCGGCCGATAAGGCCGGATGATCTAAGCTTGTGACGCGTTTCAGGAATGGCTGGCGGAGCGAATGGCCCGCGCCGCATTCTGAAGCGCCAGAAACGCGTCGTACCGCGACTGATGAACCTTTTGAAAAGCAGGATCGGGTAAAGCACATTTGGCAATGCGCGACATGGCGGGCATCGCCGCCATCAGGTCCGGATAGGTTCCGGCGGCAACGGCCCCAAGCATCGCAGATCCGAGAAGCACCGGCTCTTCGCATTCGGTGAGTTCGACCGGGAGGCTAGTCGCATCGGCCAGCAACTGCCGGGCAAGCGGATGAGCGCCGGCCCCGCCGCTGACACTGATGGTTTCCACCGGCGCGCCGTTGCGGGCCTGCGTTTCGATGATCTGGCGAAGCCCGTAACCGAGGCCGAGAAGGCCCGCCACATAAAGCGCGACGAGCGAATCCACTCCGGTCTCCATACCATAACCGGCAATGACCGCGCGGGCATGGGGATCGGCAAAGGGCGCACGGTTACCGAGAAACTCCGGCACCACATGAAAATCTTCGGCGACTTCAGCTGCGGCGGAAGCAGATGCGGCAAGGCTGAGCGCGCGGTCGGCAAGCCAAACCGGCAAGGCTTTGCCTTCCTTTTCAGCAAGCGCCTTCGCCTCGGCAAAGGCCGGGTGCAACTGCACCAGATAATCGATGGCCGCACCGGCGGCAGACTGGCCGCCCTCATTCAACCAGGCGCCGGGAACCATGGCGGAATAATAGGGCCCCCAGACACCCGGTACAAAGGCGGGTTCGGCGGTGGTCGTCATGGTGCAGGACGAGGTGCCGAAGACATAACCGAGGCATCGCGAAGCATCACCGCCCGCAGCCACGGTTCCGACGCCGCCTGCATGAGCGTCGATCAAGCCTGCGGCAACGGCGGTTCCGGCAACCAGCCCCATCGCTTTTGCCGCATCTTCGGTCAGGCCATTACCCAGCGCCGTACCGGGATAGACGACACTTTCACCGATGCGACGGAAGCCCTGCTCGGCGAGATCGCCAAGCCCGATTCGGGTGAAATACTCCGCATCCCAGCGGTTTTCATGGGCAAGATAGGTCCATTTGCAGGTTACCGTGCAGGCGGAACGATCGAGCGCGCCGGAAGCCTTCCATGTCAGAAAATCCGTCAGGTCGAAGAAGTGCTCGGCACGGGCATAGACATCCGGCCGGTTTTCACGAAGCCACAGAAGCTTCGGCGTCTGCATTTCGGGAGAGATGCGGCCGCCAACATATTTCAGGACAGCATGCTCTCCAGCATTGATGCGCTCCGCCTGTTCGACGGCGCGGTGATCCATCCAGACGATGATATCGCGTTCGGGATGATCCGCAGCGCCGACCGGCAGGGTCTCATCATCAGGCCCGCGAACAACGAGCGAGCAGGTCGCGTCGAAACCGATGCCGGCAACTTCGGCCGGATCGATACCGGCGCGCGAAACGCTTTCGCGCACGCTGTCGCAAACCGCCTGCCACACCTCACCGCTCGATTGTTCGGCAATGCCGCCATCCTCGCGGTGCATGCTGATCGGGCGCTTGGCGGTAGCGAGAAGCTTACCTGCGACATCGAAGACACCGGCCCGCGCCGAGCCTGTCCCGACATCGACGCCAACAAGGTAGGAAGCCATTTGCGATACTCCTCGGAGCGGATCATCCGGTGCTTGAACGATGTGGAGCGGCTGGACCGGTTCCGACTTTCCCAGCCGCCCCTGAAGTTTTTAGACGCGGTCGAAGTTGGTCGGCAGCACCAGCATGTCGCGGATGGTGACGGTACGCTTGCGCGTCAGCATGTAGATAACGGCATCGGCCACTTCACTCGCATCGATAAGGCTACCCGATTCCTTGGCCTTGCGGAGGTTTTCCTCCGGCCAGTCCGCCAGAAGTGCGGAGACGACGGGGCCGGGCGAGACCTGCGCGACGCGCACGCCGTGCGGGATCATCTGGCGGCGCATGCCCTGCACGAAGCTGGTGATCGCCCATTTCGAACCCGAATAGACCGGCTCCCAATAGGTCGGGAAATGACCGGCGATCGAGCAGGTGACGATGATATCACCCGTCTTGCGCTCCGACATATGCGGCACGACGGCCTGCACATTCTTCATCACGGCGTTGACGTTGAGGTTCAGCATCTTGTCGATGGCTTCAGGCGTCGTTTCGGTCAGCTCACCGCCGATATAGGTGCCGGCATTGCAATAGAGAATGTCGATATGATCGACCTTCTCGAGGATTTCCGGGATCATGGCATTGCAGCTGTCGGCATCCAAAAGGTTCGTCACCTGCGGGATGGCGCGGTCACCAAGCCTGGCGGCCAGATCTTTCAAGGCTTTCTCATTCCAGTCGACCATGACCACGGTCGCGCCCTGTTCCAGAAGCGCTTCTGATGTGGCAAGCCCGATGCCGGATGCGGCACCGGTGATGACCGCGATCTTGCCTTGCAGCGATTCAGACATTTAATTCTCCTGCGTTTATGAAGATGTTTCCGGGCCGGCTCAGCGCCAATCGCGCCCGATATAGATAGCCAGCAGGATGATGCCACCCTTGATGACATCCTGCAGATAAGGGTTGATGCCCATCAGGTTGAGGCCGTTATTGAGAATACCGAGCAGCACCGCACCGATGAGCGTGCCGAGAATGAGACCCCTGCCGCCGGCAATCGCCGTGCCGCCGAGAACGACGGCCGCAATGGCATCCAGTTCGAAGCCGACGCCGGCATTGGGCTGACCGCTCATCAGGCGGCCGGTGAGGATGAGCGCGGCAAGGGCTGCAGTCACGCCCGAGATGCCATAGACGGCAAGTTTGACGCGCCTGGTCTTCACGCCTGAAAGGCGGGCCGCCAACTCGTTGCCGCCAAGCGCGTAGACGTGACGGCCGAAGGCCGTGCGCTGCAACAGCACCCATGCCACCGCATAAATCACCACCATGATGATGACCGGCACCGGAACCACACCGACACGGCCGACGCCGAACCAGGAAATCCAGCTCGGAATGCCGCTGACGGGATAACCGCCGGAATAGATAAGGCCAAGGCCGCGCGCCATGCCCATGGTGGCGAGCGTGACGATGATAGCGGGCATCTTGCCCCAGGCGACAAGCGCCCCGTTAAAGATGCCGATGCCCAACCCGATGAAGAGGCCAGCCGGCAGGGCAACTGCGGGCGACAGGCCGGTGTTCACCATGAGGCCGGCAGACAGCGTGCCGACAAGCGCCATGACCGCACCAACCGACAGATCGATGCCCCCGGTGAGGATGACGAAGGTCATGCCGACGGCAAGGATGCCGACGACGGACACCTGCCGCAGCACGTTCATGATGTTGTTGACGCTGAAGAAATTGTCGCTCGCAAGACCCATGAGGATCGATACGACAATCAGGCCCGCCAGCGGCAGGGCCAATGGTGAGCGCAGCAGGTTGCCGAGACTGAAACCGCCCGTTTTCGCGGCAACGCCGGTATTTGCATCAAGCGACATGTTCAACCCTCCCGGTGGTGGCGTTTGTCATTATTGTTTCTGAATTGATGTCTGCGCCCTCGACGGTGGCAACGATGCCGCCGGAGCGGAACACGCAGACGCGGTCCGACATGCCGATCACTTCCGGCAGCTCCGAGGAGATCATGATGATCGAGTATCCCTTGGCAGCGAATTCGCGCATCAGCGAGTAGATTTCCGCCTTCGCACCAACGTCGATGCCGCGTGTCGGCTCGTCGAAGATCAGCACGCGCATGTCATGGTTCAGCCAGCGGGCGATGACGATCTTCTGCTGGTTGCCGCCCGATAGCGTGTCGACGCGGGCAAAGGGACCCTGCGCCTTGACCTGCACCTGCGCCATGGCCTTTGTCGTGTATTCCAGTTCCTTTTTGAGATCGAGGAACCAGTGGGCCTTGCGGTATTTGCGGTAATTGTTCAGCGAAATATTCTGCAGGATGGAGAAGCTGGTAATCAACCCCTCCTCCTTGCGGCTTTCCGGCAAAAGGCCGATGCCGCGCATCAGCGCCTCATCAGGGCCGGAAAAACGCGTGTCCACGCCGTCGAGCTTGATCTTGCGGCGCGAGGCGGAATGCGCCCCCAGCATGGCGAGAACCGTTTCCGTGCGGCCCGAGCCGACAAGTCCGGCAAAGCCGAGAATTTCACCCTTGCGCAACGCAAAGCGTGAGACGGGGCCACCCTTCTTCAACTGCAGCTCTTCGACTTCGATCACCTTTGCAGCGGAAGGATCAAGCTGCGGCTTCGGTGGGAAGCTCGCTTCGATACGCCGGCCGACCATCATCTCGACCAGACGGTCATTATCGACCTCCGACGTCAGGCAGGAACCGATCAACTCGCCGTCGCGCAGAACGGTGATGCGGTCGCAGATCTCGAATATTTCCTCAAGGTGATGCGAAATGAAGATGATCGCCACGCCCTGACGCCGCAGCTCACGCATGACCTTGAAGAGATGCTCGGTCTCGGAGGGCGTGAGCGTCGCCGTCGGCTCGTCGAGCACGAGAATGCGGGCATCCAGCGACAGTGCCTTGGCGATTTCGACAAATTGCTGCTGGGCAACCGAAAGGCGATGTACCGGCACGTCGAGCGGAACATCCACGGCCAGACGGCTCATGATTTCAGCCGCGCGCTTGCGCATGGCGCCCTTATTCAAAAGGCGAAGCGGCCCGCGGATTTCGCGGGCAAGAAACATGTTTTCAACGGCATTGAGATAGGGGATCAGGCTGAATTCCTGAAACACGATGCCGATGCCGGCGGCAATCGCCTCGTCATAATTGGCAAAGCGGCGATCCTGCCCGTCGATGCGGATCGTTCCCTCCGATGGCTGCAAAATGCCGCACAGGATCTTCATCAAAGTCGACTTGCCCGCGCCGTTTTCGCCCAGAAGCGCATGCACCTCACCGGCGCGCGCCTCAAGGTCGACGCCGCGCAGGACTTCGATCTTGCCAAAGCTTTTTCTTATTCCATTCAGTTCCAGCATTTCACCCTCCTCGATGGTCGGGATTTAACCCCGCCCCCGTACAAGACGGGGACGGGGCCTGGGAGGAGTTCTTACCAGCTGAACTCGCCGGCGTTTTTGCTATCGACAACCATGACGTCGATCGGCACTTCCTTCGGCACGACGCGGGCGCCCCACTTCTGGGCAAGCGCCATGGCAAGGCCAACGCGGACCTGGTCACGCGGGAACTGCGCGGTGGTTTCAATGAAAGGGCCACCGTCGGCAATTGCCTTCACCGCTTCCGGAGCGCCGTCAACCGAGGTCAGCTTGATGTCCTTGCCGGAACCCTGGATCGCAGCGAGTGCGCCCATCGCGCCGCCGTCATTCACCGAGAAAATACCGGCAAGGTTCGGACGCGACTGGATCATGTTTTCGACAACACCGAGAGCAACGGAGCGGTCCTGACGACCATTCTGCGTGTCGACCAGCTTGATGTCGGCGAATTCGGCAAGCGCTGCCTTGCAACCTTCGACGCGCTGCAGGATCGGCACGACCGGAATGCCGTCGAGGATCGCGACCTCGCCCTTGCCGCCGAGCGCTTCACCGAGGTATTTGCACGACTTGTAGCCTGCATCACGGTTCTTGGAGCCGACGAAGGTATCGACCGGGCCATTGGCATTGGCGTCGACGGCAACGACCGTCACACCCGCAGCCTTGGCGGCATGCACGGCGGCTTCGATGCCGGCGCTGTCGGTGGGGTTCAGGAGCAGGATGTCGATCTTCTGCTGAAGCATGTCTTCAACATCGGAAATCTGCTTTGCCACATCATGACCGGCATCGGTGACGACGACGTCAGCGCCGATGCTTGCCGCAGCTTCCTTCAGCGCTTCCTGCATCGACACGAAATAGGGGTTGTTCAGCTCCTGAAAGGTCATGCCGATCTTCAGCTTTTCCTGCGCGAGCGCCGGAGCGGCCATCATTGCAATTGCGGCTGTCGCCATCAGCAGTTTCGATTTCATCGTCATTGTAACTTCCTCCCGTTTGGAAAGTTTGGGCAATAAGGGCCCGTTTCCGGACAGTCCTCTGCCCGAATTGGTGAAAATCCGTGATGTCTCGCTGGTTTAGTCCGCCATGACCGCCGCCTTCTGGGCCGCGAATATGGTCCGGAACCTCGATGGCGACATTCCCTTCAGCTTCAGGAAATGCCGGTTGAAATTCGAAAGGTTGGAGAAGCCCACATCATAGCAGACCTCCGCCACCTTCACCTCCTGATCCGCCAGCAGCATCTGGCAGGCGAGATCGATGCGTAACTGATTGCGATACCGCACCAGGGTCGTCCCCGTATGACGCTTGAAGGCGCGGGAAAAGGCGCTCGGGCTCTGGCCCACCATGTCGGCCAGGTCGATCTCCTCGACCTGTTCGGTCAGGTGCTGGCGTAGATGCGACAGGGCGCGGTTGATACCGCTGTCACCGATGCCGGTCAGATCAAGTTCGTAGCTCAGGCTCGCCAGCACCTCGGAAGACGGCGCATTGACCAGGAGGTCAAGAATTTCCCAGAAAAGCGCCAGACGCGTCAGACCCTGCGCTTCGATCAACCGAAGAATCAGCGGGCGAACGCGGTCGCTCGTCTCGTCGTCAAACAGAATGCCGCGGCGGCTGCGATCCAGTAGCGCACGCACCACATCCATCTCCGACATGGAAGCGCAGGCATCCTCGATAAAGCTCTCCGGAAACTGGATCACGAGAGAGCGTGTCGGCACGATCTCGTCCGGCTCGATCTCGCTGATCCAGTTCTGGGGGAGATTGGGACCGGTCATGATGAGCTGACCGGGGCCGAAGCGACCGACGAAGTCACCGATATAGAACGTGCCGGATGTCGCCACGACCAGATGAATTTCATATTCGGGATGGTAGTGCCAGCGCACGGTGCGGAACGGATAGCCATGCCGCCAGGCAGCGAAGGATTCGCCCTTGCGGATGTGCACCAGTTCCAGATCGGGCTGCATCAATATTCCTCCCTTCAGTCACGTCCGCCGCATTTACGGAGCAAAGCCATTCCTCTTTATGGCTCGTCCCAGGCGTTGGCGGAGAGCATATGGCTTGCCGCGTATAGTTCCACATCATGCCGGGGAAATTGCTGATACTTTTTTGACTGTTTTTTGTCGGGAATTGAATAGTCCGATGCGGAAGGCGCCAACGATGCCCGCCGCTATGCCGAATTTCCTGCGCAATTTTGCGTGATACGCACATATAATGCGCATGGAGCAAAAAGAGATGATGAATTTTTAGAGCGCGATCCACCTGTCACCGGCAGTTCGCGCTCATACTTTTCCGCAGGGTATTTGCCGCTCGATCATCAGCGGACAATGAGCCGCAGCGACTTATTGCGGCATCAGAATTTGCAGTTTCACGTCCGTTTCCCTTGCCTCCACCGCGCGATCAAAACCGGCGATGCTGTCTTCAAAGGGAATGGTTGCGGAAATCAGCGGCTTCAGGTCAACCTTGCCGGAGGCGATGAGGGCGACCGCCCGGTCATAGACATTGGCGTAGCGGAAAACCGTTTCCACCCGAAGCTCCTTGGCCTGCAGGCCGACAATATCGACCGGGACCGGATCGACCGGCATGCCGACGAGAACGATTGCACCGCCGGGACGCGCCAGTTTCGCCATTCCGAGCACGGCAGGTGCGGCACCGGAGCATTCAAAGACGATATCGCAACCCCAGCCGTCCGTCGCAGCCGCAACCGCTTCGGCGAGGTTGTGCTTGCGGATGTTGACCGTTTCGATGCCGTCATAGGCTGCTATGATATCCAGCTTCGGCTGGGCGAGATCGGCGACGATCACCTTGGCGCAACCGCCAGCAAGCGCCGCCAGCGCCACCATCATGCCGATCGGGCCGGCACCCGTCACCACGGCAATATCGCCGGGTTGAATACGCGCCCTCAGCGCCGCCTGCATGCCGATAGCGAAGGGTTCGACCATGGCGCCCTCGGCAAATGAAACATTGTCAGGCAGCTTGTAGGTAAAGGCTGCGGGATGAATGACTTCCGGCGTCAGGCAACCATGGACGGGAGGGGTCGCCCAGAAGCTGACGGCCGGATCAACATTGTAGATGCCAAGCTTGGAGGCACGCGATGTCGGGTCGGGAATGCCCGGCTCCATGCAGACACGGTCGCCGGCCTTCAGATGGGTCACCTCGGCACCGGTCTCGACAACCGTTCCGGAGGCTTCATGGCCAAGCACCATCGGCGCGTTCACGACGAAATGGCCGATTTTGCCATGGGTATAATAATGGACGTCCGAACCGCAGATGCCGACCGTATGGGTGCGGATGCGCACATCCTTCGGCCCGAGCTTGCTGGCAATATCAAACTCCCTGAGCGAGAGCTTTCCTTTTTCTTCGAGCACCAGTGCCTTCATCTCATTCTCCGTCATTTGCGATGCGCTTCGCAGCGAATTCAAACAGCGTGATGTGGTGCAACTTCGGCAAAAGTAAACAGAAATCCGCCGGATCGGCCGGTTTTTCTTCACAGCGGAAAAACTGTATCGAGGTGGCCGGAATTTCTCATCATCCGCAACCAGTTGCCGCTTTTTCAGAGCGCGAAAGATGGCGTGATTCGCCGGCAGCCCTTAGCCCGCCAAACAAGCGCCGAGCCACCTACATCTTTTCGCCGGGCAACTGGCTCGCCTGCTTTACCCACTCGATGAACTGCGCTTCATCGAATGCGCCCTCGTGAATATCGAGGTAGCGAACTTTCTGTTGTTTGGAAGTACCGGGCGGCATCGGGTGCAACGATACGCCGTCGAAGAAGGTAACCTTGACGTATTTCGTAAAACAATGAAGGGCGAGAAACCAGACATCCCCCTCCCTCCCGTAAAAAGGCGAGTTCCACTTCACCGCCTTGTGTACGCCGGGAACGATGTTCTCGATCAATGCGTCGATGCGGGCTCCGAGAGCACTTTTCCACTCCGGCATGGCTGCAATATAAGCCTGCACCGGCGCATCGCCATAGCCTTTGGCAATCTGGGGATTGCCGCCCGAAAGGAGCTTCGGCGCCACATCCGGATGGTGGGTGCCTGCGATACTGGCAGCTTTCTCCGATTTTCTGTCGACCATCACGCTCACCTCGTGCATTGACGATCACGCTGGCCATTAGGCCAGCGCGACCCCGCCAGAGCCAAGCAATGTACACATGGCCATCAACACGGGCCAGCACGGAATCGAACTCAGCGCGCCTATGCAACCAGCACGAAGTGCCCTTCACCAGCCTCTTCGTAAACGCGCTTCGGCGGCACGTAATCGGCGGAGCGGAACGGGCTTTTGATCTCCTCATTGGAAATCCGCCGCGTCTGCCGGCGTGAAGGATCGGCAATCGGCACTGCTGCCATCAGCCGTTTGGTATAGTCGTGCTGCGGGTTTTCGAACACGGCCTGACGGGAGCCGATCTCGACGATCTCACCAAGATACATGACGGCGACGCGGTGGCTGATACGCTCCACAACGGCCATATCATGGCTGATGAAGAGATAACCCAGACCGTATTTTTCCTGCAGGTCGAGCATCAGATTGATGACCTGCGCCTTTACCGACACATCGAGTGCGGAAACGGATTCATCGGCGATCAACAGCTTCGGTTCCAGTGCCAATGCGCGCGCGATGCACACGCGCTGGCGCTGGCCGCCGGAAAACTCATGCGGGAAACGATCGGCCATCGAGGCGGAAAGCCCCACGCGTTCGAGGAGATTGCCGACGCGCTCACGGGCCTGCGAAGCGGTCGCCAGCCCATGCGCGATAATCGGTTCCGCAATCGCCTGACCGACACGGATGCGCGGGTTCAGGCTTTCAAACGGGTCCTGGAAGATCATCTGCGCCTGGCGGCGAATATCGGCAAGCTCACCCTTGCCGGCTTTCAGCACATCCTTGCCGCCGATGCTGACCTTACCGGAGACGGGATCCGTCAGCCGGATGATCGAGCGGCCGGTGGTGGACTTGCCGCAACCGGATTCGCCGACAAGCGAGAGGGTTTCGCCCTGCCGCAGCTCCAGCGAGACGCCCTCGACAGCGTGAATGCGGCCGATCGTCTTGCGCAGGAAACCCTGCTTGATCGGGAAGCGCGTGATCAGATTGTCGACCTTGAGGATCGGCGGCGTATCCCGCTTGACCGTATCCTCCGTCGGCTTGACGGGCTCGATCTCGCCAGTCGCCATATCCACGCGCGGGAAGCGCAGCGGCCGGTCCATGCCGGTCATCGAACCGAGCTGCGGCACAGCGGAAAGGAGCGCACGCGTATAGGGGTGGCTGGCGCCGGCAAATAGATCATGCGTCGTGCCGGTTTCAACCTGCTCACCGCGGAACATCACCACCGTGCGGTCGGAGATTTCGGCGACAACACCCATGTCGTGGGTGATGAAGAGCACCGACATGCCCTCCTCTTCCTGCAGGGTCTTGATCAGTTCGAGGATCTGCGCCTGAATGGTGACATCGAGCGCCGTCGTCGGCTCATCGGCGATCAGCAGCTTCGGGTCGCAGGCAAGTGCGATGGCGATGACAACGCGCTGGCGCATGCCGCCGGAAAAATTCATCGGATATTCGTTGAGACGCGATTTCGCCGAGGGAATGCGCACCTTCTCCAGCAGCCGCACGGCTTCGGCTTCCGCCTGCGCATGCGACATGCCGCGGTGCTGCACCAGAACTTCGGTGATCTGCTGGCCGATCTTCAGGACCGGATTGAGCGACGTCATCGGTTCCTGAAAGATCATGCCAATGCGGTTGCCGCGGATTTTCTGCATGGCCTCAAGCGGGAGAGACAGGAGGTCCTTGCCCTCGAAATCGATACGGCCGGTCACCCGCGAATTGCCGGGCGACAGAAGCCGCATGATCGACATGGCCGTGACGCTCTTGCCGGAACCGGATTCACCGACGACAGCGACGGTCTCCTTCGCATTGATGTCGAAGCTGACATCGTTGACGACATTGCGCCATTCACCGCCGACGCGAAACGCCGTGTTGAGGTTTGAAATCGACAGGATCGGATTGGTCATTGGTGCGGTCATGGCATCAGCCCTCCCGTCGCGGATTGAGAATGTCGCGCAGGGCATCGCCGATCAGGTTGATCGCGACGATGAGCAACAGCAGGACGAGGCCCGGAAAGAAGCTGATCCAGTAATCGCCGGAAAGCAGATATTCGAACCCGTTCGAGATCAACAGACCGAGCGAGGGCTCCGTCACCGGCAGGCCGATGCCGAGGAAGGACAGGGTCGCTTCCAGCATGATGGCATAGGCGACACGCATGGTGGCGACAACGATCAGCGGCGGCAGGCAATTGGGCAGAATATGCCGGAAGAGAATGCTGCGGTCCGGCAGCGCCATCGAGCGGGCCGCATCCACATAGGCGCGCTTGCGCTCAACCAGCGCGGAGCCGCGGATTGTGCGCGCATAATAGGCCCATTGCGTGACCACCAGCGCCAGAATGATCTTGTCGACGCCCTGGCCGAGAATGGCGAGGAAGATCAGCGCGATCAGAATGGCTGGGAAGCTGAGCTGGATATCGACGATACGCATCAGGATGGAATCCAGCCGGCCACCGGCATAGGCGCTGATAAGGCCGATGGACGCACCGATGACGAGTGCAATCGCCGCACTCGAAAGGCCGACGAGAATACTGGTGCGCAGGCCATAAAGAATGGCGCTGAACAGGTCGCGGCCCTGCGTATCCGTGCCGATCAGATAGGTCAGGCCCGACATGCTTTTCGAAAGCGGCGGCAGGCGGCCGTCCATAATGTCAAGCTGGGCGAGATCGTAAGGGTTCTGCGGCGCGATCATCGGCGCGAAAACGGCGGCGAGGATAAAGACCGTCACCAACACGATGCCGATCAAGGCGAGCTTGTCATGCAGCAGCGCATAAACGACTTCCCGGCCCGGCGAACGGGAGGTCGCGCGGGTATCGGTGTTTGCGGTGGCGTGAACCGAAACGGTCGGGGACTTGCTGTCGGTCATCACGAATTCCCCTCAAGACGGACGCGGGGGTCGACCAAGGAATAGAGAATGTCGACCAGAAGATTGATGACGCTGAACATCACGACGGTGATCATCAGATAGGCGAGGATGACGGGGCGATCGAGAACGCCGATGGCGTCGATGATGAGCTTGCCCATGCCCGGCCATGCGAAGATCGTTTCGGTGACGACGGCGAAGGCGATCAGCGAGCCGAGTTCGAGGCCGATGACGGTAATCAGCGGGATCAGCGTGTTCTTCATGACATGCACGATAACGATACGGCGCTCCGTCAGACCCTTGGCCCGGGCGAAACGGACAAAATCGAGCTGCATGGTTTCCATCACGCCGGCGCGGGTGAGACGGATGACGAGCGAAATCTTGAACAGCGCCAGATTGAAGGCCGGCAGCAGAAGATGCGACAGGCCGTCCAGCGTGAAGAGGCTGAGCGGCACGCCGAGCACGGACACGGTGTCGCCGCGGCCGGAGGCCGGCAGCCAGCCCAGATAGACGCTGAAGAACATGATCATGACAAGACCGATCCAGAAGGTCGGCAGGCTGAAGCCGAGGATGGAGAAGGTCATGATCGACTTGGAAATGAAGCCCTTCGGCTTCAGGCCGGCATAAACGCCGAGCGGTATGCCGATGACAAGCGCCATGAACAGCGCAACGAATGCAAGTTCCAGCGTGGCGGGCATGCGGTTCAGGATCAGCGTCAGCGCCGGCTGGTTGAACACGAAGGAATTGCCAAGATCGCCTGAAAGCGCGCGGGTCAGGAACAGCCAGTATTGTTCCCAGACCGGCTTGTCGAGACCGAAGGACTGGATGACCTGCAGCCTTTCAGCCGGCGTCGCGGTCGGGCTCAGCAGCACGTCGACCGGATTGCCGACGAGGTAGAGGCCGGCAAAGACCAGAACCGACATGACGAGAAGGGTGAGCACGGTCTGCATCGACCGGCTTAGGATATATCCGCTCATGATCTTGAGCCTCCCGGTGTTTGTCCGCCGAGCGCTTCGCCGCCATGGCGGGCGATGCGCTCGATCAGCAATTCGATGAAACCGGTCTCGTCAATATCGGTGACGACGGTGGCATTGGCCGCCCGGTCCATCTTCCTGTAGAAATCGGCATAGGTATAACCCATTGTCAGGCCTGTGACCTGTACGCCGACAAAAGCTTCGCAACTGGTGAAGAGTTCAGGGCGGATCAGCCACGCGATCGTGGTCGCATCGTGGATCGGCCCGCCCGGGCGACCGAAGCGTTTGACGTCGCTGCGGTCAAAGGTGGAGAACAGGTTGAACAGCGCACCACCCGCTTCGCCGCCGGCGCGGAATCTTTCAAAATGTTCGGCCGTGAACAGCGCCTTGAACGTCATGTCGAGCGGCATCAACACGATCGGCACACCAGACTGTAAGACGATCTCGGCGGCATGTGGATCGGCGTAGATGTTGAACTCCGCCCATGGCGTGCGGTGGCCGAGCGCGGTAAAGGCACCGCCCATGGCAACGATCCGGCCGATACCGCGCGCGACATCCGGATGCTGGACGAGCGCCAGCGCAATATTGGTCATCGGCCCGATGGCGCAGATGGTGATCTGTTCGCCGGCATAAACTGCGGCGCGTGCGGTTCGCACGATGAACTGCACCGCATTTTCTTCTTCCGGCACAATCCCGCCGGCCTTGACCAGCGCATCATCGAAAGCGCCGATACGGGCATATTTGCCAAGCACCTGCTCGCGCACCAGCGGCCCGCTGGCGCCGGCATAGACCGGCACGCCGCGTCTGCCGCTCAGGCCTACCAGCTTGCAGGCATTGACGACGGTGTCGTGCAGCGGCACATTGCCGGCAACGATGGACAGGCCCAGAACGTCAATCTCCGGCGAGGCGAGCGCCATCAGGATGGCGGCGGCGTCATCGACGCCGGGATCCGCATCGATGATGACCTTATGCGCTTTCATGCCACCACCTTTTCGGCGTAACGCGACAGCCGTTCCAGGAAGAAGGCGATGACGCCCTCGGCATCAACCCTGGTGACGATGTCGGCATTGGGTTCAAGACCGCTCTTGCCGTACCAGTCGGCAATCGTCTGTCCCATGCAGAGTTCGCTTTCATATTCGACGAAGACCCGCGCCTTCTGCGTTTCGAACAGATGCGGCGCAAGGATATAGGCCATGACCAGCGGATCATGCAGCGGGCCGCCGCGCGAGCCGTAGCGGGGAACGTCATTGCGGTCCCAGAAGGCCATCAGCTCGGCAAGCGTCTGCGAAATGCGACCGCTGACGCGTGAAAACTCGGTGACATGTTCCGGCTTCAGCATCACCTGATGGGTGGCATCAAGCGCCAGCGCGACAATCGGGATACCGCTTGAAAACACCACGTGCACGGCGTGCGGATCGGCCAGAACATTGTATTCCGAGGTCATCGTGCGATTGCCAGGTTCGCGATAGGCGCCGCCCATCATCACGATACGCTCGATGCCCTCGGCGATCTGCGGCTTCATGCGCAACGCGACTGCGACATTGGTCATCGGGCCAAGGCAGCAGAGCGTGATACGCTCGCCCTTTTTAGCCGCCTCACCCAGCGCTTCGATCAGGAAATCGACGGCGGACATGGTTTCCACCTTTTTGGCAGGCTCGGGCAGAACGGTGTTTCCGAGCCCGGTCTTGCCGTGGAACTGGCCATGGATCGGCTCACGCAGCATCGGGCGGAAACAGCCGGCATAGACCGGAATATCGGTTCGTCCACCGAGCTCGCAGACCTGCAGGGCATTGCGCACCGTCCGCTCCAGCGGCTGGTTGCCACAGACCGGCGTGATGCCAAGGATCTTGAGTTCCGGCGACACGAATGCGGTGAGGAGCGCAATGGTGTCGTCGATACCGGGATCACAATCTACGATGATCGAAATCGGCTTCATTCTCAAATGCCTTCAATGTGTGGTGTGGGATGGGAAAAAACTCAGAGCGCGCCGACATCGCGCAGCACGTCGGCGATCTCCGCCCGCGCGGCTTCACTGAGCGGCAGTTGCGGATGGATCGGCGCCCCAACGGCGAAACCCTGCAGCTCAAGCGCCGTCTTGATGCAGGCGGCAATCGAATATTTCGCGAAGATCTCGTTGACCTTCCACATCGGCCGCTGCATCTCCATCGCCAGCATCCAGTTCCCAGCCCTTGCCGCTTCATAGAGCGCGATGCTCTGCCGGGGCACGATGCAGGCGGGTCCCGCCATCCAGCCCACGCCACCAATCATCATCACGCAGACCGGAATATGCGCGGAGGCGGCAAAGACCTGCATCCGTCCACGGGTTCGTTCGATGATGGAAAGCAGGCGGCCAGTATTGGTCGAGGCGTCCTTGATGTAGCTGACATTATCGATATGGCTCAGCCGCTCGATCACCGGGAGAGAGAGATCGGAACGCTGGAACTGCGGATTGGTGTAGAGCACCACCGGCCGCCCTTTGGCCGCTTTCGCGATTGCGGTGAAATAAGCTTCCACACCCTCGTCGCTGACAGGGAAATAGGCTTCGAGAATGGCCAGAATGCCATCCGCACCCGCTTCCACCATATATTCGGTCTGGGCCACCGCATCGGCAGTCGAGGTCGACGCCACGCCGGCGACAACGGGAACCCGGCCGCGATTGGCCGAAATCACCGTGTCGACGACGCAGCGTCTCTGCTCCTGGGAGAGATAGGCAAATTCGCCCGTGCTGCCGAGCGGCGCGAGGCCGTGAACGCCCTCGCCGATCAGATGATCCACCAGATCCGTCAGCACACCTTGCATCACCTTGCCGGATGCATCGACCGGCGAGACGAGATAGGGAAATACACCGCTGAAAGACATGGCGGATCGCTCCTTTTTTCGGATCAGTTCGGCTTCACGTAGTAGGGAAGCGTGTAGCCGTCCGAGCGGCCGGCATAGCTGATGTCGCTCTTCACCGCCCAGGTGTTCGCGAGATAAAAGACCGGGATGACACCGAGGTCGCCCATGGCGACTTCGGTTGCCTTGCGCAGCAGTTCCTCGCGCTTGGCATCGTCAAGCGTCGCACGCGCCTCATTCAAATCCTTGTCGAATTCCGGGTTGGAATAACGGCCGCGATTGCCCTGCCCCGCCTTTTCGCCATAGGTTTCGAGGATAGGCCCAAGCACGCCGGAGGCTTCGCCGGTTTCGACAGCGGCGCCACCCATGATGAAGCTGAATTCGAGGTTCGAGGCACGGGTGAAATAAACGCTGCCCGGCAGGGTCGCGACTTCGGTTTTGACACCGACGCGGCTGAAGAACTGGCCGATTGCCTGTGCAACCTTGCTATCATTCGGATAACGGTCGTTCGAAGCATGGAAGGTCAGCTGGAAACCGTCGGGATAACCGGCCTTCGCCAACAGTTCCTTGGCCTTGTTCGGGTCATAAGCATCGACCTTGATTGCCGGATCGTAACCGAAATAACCTTCGGGAACGACCTGACCGGCCGGAACGCCCTGTCCATCCATGATGCGGTCAACAAGTGCTTCACGGTTGATCGACAGGGACAGGGCACGGCGCACTTCCGGCTTCAGAAGCGGGTTCTTGCCATCCGGCCCCTTGGCGAAAGGCGATTCCTCTCGGGCCTGATCCATGTGGAGATACATGATGCGGTTGCCGGCAATATTGACGACCTTCAGCTTGTCGGATGCCTCAAGCCTGCGGGTATCGGCCGTCGGAATGCTTTCGATCATGTCGACATCACCCGAAAGCATGGCGGCAACGCGCGCGCTCGGGTTCTTGAAGACGCGGAAGGTCACTTTGTCCCAGGCAGCCTTTTCGCCCCAATAGGTATCGTTCCGGGCAACCACGACATTGTCGTCCGGCGACCAGGACACGAATTTGAACGGGCCGGTGCCGATGACGCCCTTGCCGCTATTCATCTCGCCCGTCGTTACCTTTTCCATTTCGGCCGGGAGAATGGCGATACGGCTGAGGTTGTTGAGCAGCAGCGGCGTCGGGCCGGCCGTCGTTATGCGCACGGTCAGCGGGTCAACGGCGGTGACCTCGGTGATCGCCTTCACATAGGCGGCAAACGAGCTTGGGCTGTTGGTCGAGGCCAAAGGGATGCGCTTGATGCTGGCAACCACGTCCTCGGCGGTAAAATCGCTGCCGTCGTGGAATTTCACGCCTTCGCGCAGCTTGAATTCCCAGGTCTTGTCATCGACGACTTTCCAGGAAGTGGCGAGTGCGGGCTGTATCTGCTGCTTCTCGTCCTGGTTGACGAGGCCATCGAAAATATTGCGCGCCATCGCGCTGTTCGGGCCGACGACGTAAAATTGCGGATCCATGGACGTTGTCGAAGCGGAAAGACCAACGGTGAGGTCCTTTGCCTGACTTGCGAGCGGCATGGCGAAAACAGACGCTGCCAATGCGGCTGCGAAAGCAGAAAACTTCATGATGAGGACTCCTCCGGGTTGTTCCAGCGCGCACTCTCCCTGCGCGATCAAAAGGAGTTAACGCTTCTCTATGGAAAAGAAAAATTGCATTTGGTACAGAGTTCATGCCTGAATGTTATGGGAGGAGTAAAGGTTGCGGTTGAAACCACGGCAGGTCGAAGCTTTCCGCAGCGTCATGATGACCGGCGGCATTACGGCTGCGGCGGAAGCCATGAACGTAACGCAACCGGCGGTCAGCCGGCTGATCCGCGATCTCGAAGACATCGTGCAGATGACCCTGTTTGAAAGGGTGGGCGCCCGGCTGATGCCGACGGCGGAAGCGACGAAGCTCTATCGCGAGGTGGAACGCCTCTATCTCGGGCTCGACCAGATCGGACAGGCAGCCGCCGACATCCGCCTGCACAAGAACACCGTCCTGCGCATCGCCAGCGTCACATCCCTGGTGCGGCCCTATTTGCATAGGGCAATCATCGACACGATCGGCGACCGGCCGGATATTCCACTGGTGATCGACGTTGAGAATAGCCGATATATCTGGGACATGGTCGAGCAGAACCGTTACGATCTCGGCCTTGTCTTCAGTTCGCCGCGCATGGTGGAAAAAAACGCCTTCCGCCTGCATAGCGCGGGCGCCGTCGCCGCCATGGCCCCCGGCCATCGGCTCGCCGGGCGCAACGTCATAACGCCGGCCGATCTCATCGATGAACGTGTGCTTATTCCGGGCAGGAATTCGCCGCTGAGGCTTTCGCTGGACAGGGCCTTCTCCCGTGAAGACCATCAACCTGTCAGCACCATGGAAACATCGATGCTGAACTGCTGCCACTTCGCCGCCGCCGGTATGGGCGTCGGCATTGTCGATCATACCAGCCTTCGCTCCGCCGGGGCCGAGGTGATTGCAATTCCGTTCGAACCGAGGATCGAGGTCTCTTATTTCGCGATACGCCCGAGCGGCGGCCAGAGGATCGCTATCCTCGACGACATCGTCGGACGGATGCAGGAGATGTTGCGAGCGGAATGACTCGCAACGAAGAAGAGCTGGCAAAGATTAAAGGCCGCCTTTCCGACCTCACGCCGCACGCAGGCTCATAAACGGCTCGGAGCAATGCCGTGCCGACAATTCAAGAAATAAGCAATTGCCTTTTCCAAATGGTCGAAATTTGGGCAATCGATCCCTCGTTTATAAAATCCATAAAATTACTATGATATTAGGTTCCGGCCATCGGGGGATTAACGACGGACGGTAAACCTGATCATCATCAGGAGCATTTTTAATGTCATCTCAGGGATTTATCGGCGGCTTCATAAAGTCGACCATCGCCGCGGCACTGCTTGCGAGCGCAGCATTGTCTGGAACCGCTCATGCCGGCCCAACACTCGACAAGATCAATCAGCGTGGCACGATCAAGGTCGGCGTCGGCACTACGCCGGGCTTTTTCTCCCCGGACAGCAATGGCCGGTGGCAGGGTTTCTTCATCGATTACGGCCGTGCGCTGTCGATTGCCGTCTTCGGCAATCCGGACAAGGTGGAATTCACCAACTCCTCTCCGCAGCAGCGCCTGCCTGCCCTGCAGAGCGGTGAATTCGACATTCTTCTTTCCGGCGTCACGGTAACCGTTACCCGTGCCTTCAAGCTCGGCTTCCACTTCGGTCCGACGATTTTCTATGACGGCCAGGGCATTCTGGTCCGCAAGGATCTCGGCGTCACCAAGGCAGCCGATCTGGACGGCGCAACCATCGGCGCCCAGAGCGGAACGACCGGCGAACTCAACGTTGCCGACTTCTTCCGCAAGACCGGCAAGAAATTCACACCGGTCACCATCGAAGACACCGGACAGTTTATCGCTGCGCTGGAATCCGGCCGCGTCGACGCCATTACTCAGGACTCGTCCGATCTGGTCGGCAAGCGCACCCAACTGAAGAAGCCCGACGACTATATCGTCCTGCCGGAGCGGCTGTCGAAAGAGCCGCTGGCGCCCGCCATCGCCGGCGGTGACGACCGCTGGCTCGAAATCGTGAACTGGACCGTCAACGCCACCATCCAGGCGGAAGAATGGGGCATTACGTCCAAGAACGTCGATGAGTTTCTGAAGTCTTCCGACCCGGCGGTCCAGCGTTTCCTCGGCGTCGACCCTTCGCTTGCAGAGGCGATCGGCCTTGATCCTAAATGGGCCTACAACATCATCAAGACGGTCGGCAATTATGGCGAAATCTTCGACCGGCATCTGAAGCCGCTTGGCTGGGATCGTGGCTACAACCGTCTCTGGACGGATGGCGGCTTGCTCTATTCGCCACCGTTCCGCTGAGAAGACCGAGCCTTCACAGATGTCCACAATCACAACGCCGGGCCCTCGCAGGCCCGGCATTTATCGTCGGCTTCTCATGTGGTGGGGTCATCGCCCCATCGCTCAATTGGCAATCATCGCATCGTTCGTCGCATTGCTCATCTATCTCGGGATCAACGTCACGGCGACGATGGCGCGCATCGGCGTTTCACCCGGTTTTGACTTTCTCTGGCGTTCGGCAAACTTTGAAATCGGTGAAAGCCCGATCGGTTTCGCCGCCGGCGACCCCTATCTTCGCGCCATGCTCGCGGGCCTGCTCAATACGCTGAAAGTCTCGCTGTTCGGCTGCATATTCGCAACCATTCTGGGGGTGGCCGTTGGCGTTGCCGGCCTGTCCGGAAACCTGCTCCTCGCCTCACTGGTACGGTGGTATGTGGAGTTGATCCGCAATACGCCGCTCCTGCTGCAACTCTTCTTCTGGATTTCGCTCGCCAAGGCATTTCCGGCACCGCGTCAGGCAGGCGCCCTGTTCGGATCGATCTACCTCACCAATCGCGGCGTCTATGTCCCGACGGTCTCGGTGGAAGGTTTCCCGCTCGCCGGACCAGTCTTTGTTCTCACCATTCTGCTTGCCGTCGGCCTTACGCTTTTTGTGCTGTTGAAGTTGAAAAAACTGAACGGATGGCGCATCGGCATCGCCGCCATTCCCGCAGTGGCAATTGCCACTTTCTTCGCCCTGGCAGCGAACTTCACGTTTGAAACACCGGCATTGGCCGGCTTCAATATCCGGGGTGGTTATAATCTGACGCCGGAATTCGCAGCACTGCTAACCGGTCTGATCATCAAATTTTCCGCGGCAATCGCAGAAATCGTCCGGGCGGGCATCCAGTCGGTCAATCGAGGCCAGTGGGAAGCCGCCCGCGCGCTTGGGCTGCACAATGGGCAGATCATGCGGCTGATCGTCCTTCCGCAGGCGCTGCGCGTCATCACCCCGCTCGCCACATCGAGCTATCTCGATCTGACAAAGGATTCCAGCCTGGCGGTCGCAATCGGTTATCCGGATCTCGTCAGCATCGTCAACACCACCGCCAACACAACCGGCCAGTCTCTGGAAGCCCTCATGATCCTCATCGGCACCTATCTCGGCATCAATCTGGCCGTTTCCGCCCTCATGAACCAATACAACAAGAGGGTGGCGCTGAAGGGGACGGTAAGATGAGCAAGCCGGCCGAAAATATCTCCCGACAGCCGGTTCAGGGTCGGCTTGGCAAGCTGCGAACCGGCCTCTTTGGCACCATCGCCAACTCGGCCATCACGCTTTTGACACTGGCGGCATTGGGCTGGCTGCTGCCGCCCTTTTTCAGATGGGCCCTGTTTGACGCCACATGGAGCGGAACGTCGGCGGATTGCGCTGCGCGCGACGGCGCCTGCTGGGCCTTCATTGCCGCCAAGCTGCGTTTCATTCTGTTTGCCTTTTATCCCCCGGAACTCCAATGGCGCCCGGCCCTCGTCGTTGTCATTCTTGCGGTCCTGCTTGTCACAAGTGCTCTCCCCCGCTTCTGGCGCAGGGAACTATTGCTTGTCTGGCCGATCGCAGTCCTTGTGTCCTGGATGCTGCTGACGGGCAGTTTTGGCAGCTCACCGGTTCCATCCAACCAGTGGGGCGGGCTGCCGGTGACACTTTTCGTTTGGGCCGTCTGCTTTGCGGCCGCGACGCCGATTGCGATCCTTCTGGCGCTCGCCCGTCGCTCGAACCTTGGAGGGCTCCGCACCCTTTCCGTCGTCTACATTGAGGTGATGCGCGGCACGCCCATGGTCGCGATCCTATATATCGCCATGTTGATACTGCCCATGGCGCTGCCGGAAGCACAGTTCGACAAGATGATCCGGGCGATGATCATGATCACCCTTTTCTGGGCAGCCTATATAGCCGAAGTCGTGCGTGCCGGCCTGCAGGCGATACCATCCGGCCAGCAGGAAGCAGCCACCGCGCTCGGCATCGGATACTGGCGGACAATGCATCTCGTCGTCTTGCCCCAGGCGTTGCGCATCGTCATTCCCGGCATGGTCAACCTGGCAATCGGTTTTCTGCTGGCAACGTCCCTGCTTGCGGTTATCGGCGTCTTCGACCTGCTTAACGCCGCCCGCGCGGCGGCCACCGATCCGGGCTGGCTCGGCTTTTATAACGAAGCCTATCTGCTCGTGGCTCTTGTCTATTTTGCCATCTGCTTTGGTGCATCCCGCTATAGCCTGTGGCTGGAGCGCCTTCTGCGAAAGAGCCCCACATAGAGGAATGAAAATTCCCGCACCGGCCATTTTTGAGATAAACGCCTACTTACGCTCGTTATTTTTGAGAAATATAGATTTTTCTTCCGAAATTTCGTTAAATCTGGTGGTTTTTTGCGCAAGGTTTGTATATATTTTTTGTAGAGAATTATCGCCATAAGGGACTTCGGATATGAGCTTTGCATCCGCCTCGTCTGCATTGACACCGGACCATATCCGTCGCTCCCGGCCGTGTTGTCGCTTCTCCCTGCCCCGAATGCGGGCGTCGTCAAAAGACGACCCGTACCGAGCCAACCCACAAAGCCAAAATTGGCGGAGAAGCGAAATGCAAAGACAAACAATCGAATATCAGGGACTGCCGGTCGGCATTGCCGTTCCCAATAACGACAAGCTGCGGTTCATCGCGGTTAAATTCCACGTCATCGATCTGGATAACCTCCAGTTTTCCAGCGTCGCGGAGCTGAAGTCGGCGATCAGGGCGCATCTGGGCAATGAACAGGCCCTGGCGGCCTGACTTATCCAAGGCGACATCGTTGCGCGAGCCGTTCAGCGGCCAATCACGTAATTCCCAAAAACCGGAAACAGGACATGGCCTTTCAAACCGCTCCCCTCGAAAATACGGCCTCGCTGCCAACTCTCGATTTTTCCCGCTTCCATGCGCCGGAAGAACGCGCCGCTTTTGTCCGCGACCTGCGCAACGTGCTCCATGACCATGGATTCTTCTATCTCACCGGCCATGGCGTCAACCCACGGCTGGTTGAAGACGTCCTGTCGATCTCGAAGCAGTTTTTCGCCTTGCCGCTCGAAGAAAAACTCAAGATCGAAATGGTGAAGTCGCCACATTTCCGTGGCTATAACCGTGCCGGTCAGGAGCGGACGAGGGGCGAGCAGGACTGGCGTGAACAGCTCGATATCAATACCGAAGGCGTGCCTGCAAAGATCGGTCCAGACTCGCCGCCATGGAAGCGGCTGTTTGGCCCCAATCAATGGCCTGAAGCTTTGCCGCAGCTGAAACCGCTGCTGTTGCGCTATCAGGCGGAAGTAACGCGGATCGGTATTGATCTCCTCAAGGCAATTGCCGCCGCTCTTGGCCAGCCGGAAAATGTCTTTGCCGAGATTTACGAACCACAACCCACGCAGCTTCTCAAAATCATCCGTTACCCCGGGCGCGACGTGGCCGAAACCGATCAGGGCGTTGGCGCTCACAAGGACGGCGGCTTTGTCACCGTGCTTCTTCAGGATACGACAGCCGGGCTGCGGGTACGCACCGAAGCAGGAGACTGGATCGACGCGCCGCCAGTGCCCGGCTCCTTTATCATCAATACCGGCGAATTGCTGGAGCTCGCCACCAACGGTTTCGTCCGGGCGGACGTGCATGACGTCGTAGCGCCGCCGGCGGGCGTGGAGCGTTTCTCCGTCGCCTTTTTCCTTGGCTCGCGTTATGACGCCACCATACCCGTCATCGCATTGCCGGACGAGTTGAAGCGCTCGGAACGTGGCATCACGGTTGATCCACTGAATCCGATCTTCAGGGAAGTCGGGCAGAACCACCTGAAAAGCCGCCTGCGCTCGCATCCCGACGTCGCGCTTGCGCATCACGCCGATCTTCTTTCACCGGAACAGCAAAACGCCTGATCAGCCGTGATTTTGCGGGCCATTTCGGAAGGCGTGGCCCCATCGGTAATCCGGAAAGGCATGGGCGCGCATCGGTGTTGATACCGCCCATCGCCGCCACCAATCTTTCCCCTCCGAGACTTTTCAAGGCTCTTTCGCCGCAGCATCGGCCGCCGATTCAAGATGGCGAGGATGACGGGGATCGTCGTGGGGTTTCAGGAAGAAGCGGCGGGCGACATCGAGATAGCCGTTATAGACCAGACCGCCATTGATCTCGACAAGGGTGTTTCGATGGCGGCGATAGAGCAAGGGGATTTTGTACCAGGGGACAGCCGGCAATTTGTGATGCAGCACATGCAGATTGTTGTAGAGAAACAGCAACCCGAACAACGGACTGTTCTCGACGATCGCCGTGCGCTCATCCTGATGGTCGGCATAACGATGTTCCGCATAGGAGCGGAGCCTGCTCAGCGCCGCGCCGACATAAACGAAGCCGAAGAGATAGAGCCACAGCGGCATTCCGCAAATCCCCACCACCCAGATCAGAACAGTCGCAACGCCCATAGCGTGCCGCGCCCAGAGCGCCGCCCGCGGCCTGTCGCCCTTCAAGACCAGAGACGCCTCCTGCGCCAGGAAATTAACAATCATGACCAGCGGGCCAAGTGTCAACCGGCCTAGCAGGGTGGTGTTCCAGAGTGCGAGATATCGACCGACCAGGCCCATCTTCTCCCAGGCGGCCTGGGTGAAATAGGAGGATTCCGGATCTTCGATCGGATCGGTCAGGTGTTCGTCGCGATGGTGGGTCAGATGCCCTTCCCGGTAGATGGCATAGGGCAACCACAGGGACAAAGGCGGCCAGCCAATCGCGTCATTGATGGTGCGATAGCGGGTGGGGTGCCCATGGATGACCTCATGCTGGAGCGATCCGTGCCAGGCAATCAGCCACCCGCCAATGGCGATCACGACAACAACAGGCAGAGATTGCCAAAACCAGGTCACCGCCAGGAAGCCGCCGTAAATGACAACCGCCAGGGCTACCGTCTGCCATTCGATGCGGGCTATGGCCAAGGAACTGACGGGCGAGGGAAAAATATCGGAAGGCGGAAGACGGGACATGAAGCAGGTTCCGGCTGAAACGTAAAAGCGATGGATTTCGCCCGCCACTATAAAGCCGGGTACCGGATGCCGCGCCGCACGGCTTTGCAACAGAACCGCAAAAAAGGGAAAAATGGTTGTGTAACAGCGCTCTAGGTAAAATATTTATTCTATAAAATTTATGTGTTATTGGCTTTAATCCCCCATCGAATTGATGAGCGCCGCCCGCATCGTGTGAGCGGGCGCTCCAGACCGGAGGGACATTTCTTGACATTCAATACCACACGCAGGCAGGTGCTCTTCGGCGGCGCGTCCATTGCAGGTCTCGTCGCCCTTGGCGGCATTGATCCCGTTTTTGCCGGTGCCGACCGTTCCAGGATCGTCGTCCGCGTCGAGAAGGACCTTTCAAATCTCGATCCAGCCAATCGCTCAGGCCCGATCGATCTCAACGTCCTCTGGTCGGTGCAGCAGGGGCTTATCTCCTTCAAGCCGGGCTCGACGGACTGGGAACTCGATGCCGCCGAAGAGCTGGAACAGGTGAGCGACACCGAAATCCGTTTCAAACTGCGCAGCGGCCTCAAGTTCACCGGCGGCTATGGCGAACTGACGGCGGAAGACGTGAAATTCTCCTTCGAGCGTTTCCTGAAGCCCGATGCCGACGGCAAGCCAGTCACCTATGCCAAGGACTGGTCGGCCCTTGATCGCGTCGAAATCACCAACCCCCTTGAGGGCCGCATCATCCTGAAGCAGCCGGCGCCGGCGCTCTACACGATTGCACTGGCCGATGGATCGGGGCGTATCATTTCGAAAAAGGCCTTCGAAGCACTCGGCAAGGATATCGCCACGAAACTGATCGGCAGCGGCCCCTATGTTCTCAAGGAATGGGTCCCGCGCGAGCATTTCACGCTCGAAATAAACCCCGACTACAAAGGACCGATCAAGCCGCACTTCCAGCAGATCGTCGGCAAACCGATCGGAGAACAGAAGACTTCGGAAATCGCCTTCCAGTCCGGCGAGATCGACTTTACCGCAATCGACCCTGAAAACGGAAAGGCGCTGGCGAACCTGCCGGATGCGAGCGTGACGGAAATTCCTGCCATCGACTATGTCTGGTTCGGCCCGAATATCGAGAAGGCCCCCTTCAATGATATCCGTGTTCGCCAGGCGATCCGTTACGCCGTTGATATCGAAGCAATCCTTCAGGGTGCCTACTCCGGCATCTATCCGCGCGCCAATTCGCTGCTCGCGCCAAGCCTGCTCGGATACTGGAAAGAAGCCCCCGTCTACGCAAGGGATCTGGAAAAGGCGCAGGCATTGCTGGCCGAAGCCGGCCATGCAAACGGCTTCAAGACCAAGCTGACCATTGAAGCGACGGCACGTTACGAGGCGATTGCCCAGATCATTCAGGCCAACCTCTCCGAAGTCGGTATCGAGGTGGAGATCGAGGCGCTGGAATCCGCTGCCTATTGGGCGCTGGGCAAAAATGACGCCAGCAAGGATCTCGAACTGTCGCTTGTCAAATTCAACGGAAAATTCGACCCCGGCTTCCAGACGCAATGGTTCACCTCGGAACAGGTCGGCCAGTGGAACTGGCAGCGCTGGAAGAATGCGGAATACGATGCGCTGCATGAAAAGGGCGGCGTCACCGTCGATCCCGCCGAGCGCGAAAAGATTTATATCCAGGCTCAGAAACTGCTCGACGAATCCGCCGCCTTCATCTGGATCACGCACAATCTGAATGCTTTTGCCTCACGCAAATGGCTGAAGCCCGGTGTTCTTCCGAATGGCAACAACTGGCTCTACACCGCCTTTACGGAAGCGACGGCCTGACCCCGTGCGTGTTGTTTCAATGACAGGTGAGGATGCGCTGCGATGAGGAGCGCATCCCTGCAAATTCATCTCGCCTTCAAGCTGGCTACGGCACTTCTCGCCGTTGCCGGCTCCGTCATATTGCTGATGGCGCTCACTCGGCTTATTCCCGGCGATCCAGCAACGGTAATCCTCGGTTCACGCGCGACGCCCGAGGCCGTGGCGGCACTCAACGCCCGTATTGGCCTCGACAAGCCGCTGATCGAACAGGTTTTTGCCTTTTTTGGCCGTCTCTTTTCCGGCGATCTCGGAGAGGATGTCTTTAACGGCCGCCCGGTCCTAACCCTTGTTGCGGCGGCGTTACCGAATACGGTGGCTCTGGCCGTTTCCGCCATGTTTTTCGCCATCGCGCTCGGGGTTCCGCTTGCCCTCATCTCTGCCCGCTGGCCCGGCGGCAGGGTGGACCGGCTTATCGCTTTCTTCAGCGTCGGTTTTATCTCGACGCCGAGCTTTGTCGTCTCGGTGTTCCTCCTGATGATGTTTTCGGTAAAGCTGCGTTGGTTTCCGGTCTTGGGGGCCGGAGAGAGCGGCGATATCGGCGACCAGCTTTGGCATCTCGCCTTGCCGACGGCGGCGCTCGCCGCCGGCTGGATCGGTTATATCGCCCGTCTGCTGCGCGCCTCCCTTTTGGAGGTGCTCGGTGAAAACCAGATCCGCACGCTGCGGGCCTATGGTGTCAGCGAAACGAAAATCCTCATAAAATATGCCCTCAAACCGGCAATATTGCCTACCGTCGCGGTGCTTGGCATGGGCTTTGGCGAGCTTTTAGGCGGAGCGGTCTTCGCGGAAGTCATTTTCAACCGTCCCGGGCTCGGTTCGTTGATCTATGACGCCATTCGCACCCGCAACTATCCGGTGGTTCAGGGCGGCGTCTTTGTCATCGTGCTGCTCTACGTGCTCACCAATCTCATTGCAGACCTCTCCCAGAGCCTGCTCGATCCGCGCGAGCGCGCACGGCTCGTATCTGGAAAGCAACAGCAATGACCGTCCTGCGCGACCTCTCCCGCCGCCCCGGCGGCACATTCGCAATCTTTGCGGTTACATTGCTCTGTCTGGTGGCAATCGCTGCTCCGCTGATCGCGCCCTATGGTCCGAACGCGATTGCACCGGCCAGCCGCTTCATGGACCCATCATTGCAACATCTTCTGGGAACCGATCATCTCGGGCGTGACATATTAAGCCGCCTTATCTTCGGTACGCGCATAGCGCTCGGCATCTCGCTCTCCGTCATCGCGATCTCGCTGACGACCGGCGTCGCCCTCGGCGTGGCGGCAGCCCTCTCCTCCCGTGTCGTCGACCTCTTCATCGTCGGCATCTTCGATGTCGTGACCTCGTTTCCAAGCATCATCCTCGCTCTGGCGCTCGTCGCCGTCTTCGGCCCCGGCCTCGGCAATGTCGTACTGCTTGTCAGCATCGTCTTCATTCCCCATTTCGGCCGTGTCGCCCGCGCCCAGACGATCGCGATCCGCAACAGTCCCTTCATCGAGGCGGAAAGGGTTCTGGGCGCCGAGACCTGGCGGGTCGTCCTGCATCACGTCACGCCCAATATCATCGGCCCGATTTTCGTATTGGCGTGCATGGATATCCCCGTCGTCATCACCATCGAGGCGGGGTTGAGCTTCCTCGGTCTTGGCGTGCGCCCGCCGCTTGCCAGCTGGGGCAACCTGCTGAACGACGGCTATACCTATCTCGACCAGTCGGTATGGCTCGCCACTTTTTCCGGTCTGGCGCTGATCCTCGCGACACTCGGTTTTGCGCTTCTCGGTGAAGCCCTGCGCGACACACTCGACCCGAAGCTGAGGAAAAGCCTGTGACAGACGCCCTCGTCCTCATCGAAAACCTCAACGTGTCTTACAAGAGCGCCGGGCATAGTGCGCATATTCTCGACGGCGTCGACATCACCATCGGCCGCGGCCAGTCCGTCGGCCTCGTCGGTGAAAGCGGCAGCGGCAAGTCAACGGTTGCCTTCACCCTGCTCGGCCTGCTTGCCGACAATGCGGAAATTTCGGCAAGTCGCGCGGCCTTCAACGGACGTGAGACAAATCTGGCATCAGGGGAAACGGCAAGCCTGCGCGGCACCGATATAGCCATGGTCTTTCAGGACCCCATGACCGCGCTTAACCCCATGTTCACGATCGGCACACAGCTCGTCGACATCCAGCGCCGGCGATTTCCAAAGGAAAGCCGGCGGTCGCTGTGGGCGCGGGCGGAAGCGGTGCTCTCGGATGTGGGGTTGCAGGATGCGGCCCTGCGGATGCACCGCTATCCACACGAATTCTCAGGCGGCATGCGACAGCGTGTTGTCATCGCCATGGCGCTGCTGGTCGAACCAAAGCTTTTGATTGCCGACGAACCGACGACCGCGCTTGACGCAACGGTTGAAGCCCAGGTGGTCGAGATGCTGCATCGGCTGCGGCAACGGACCGTCGCTTCGATGCTGGTCGTCAGTCACAGCATGGGGCTTATCGCCGAGCTCTGCGACAGTGTCATCGTGATGTATGCCGGAACGGTGGTGGAAAGCGGCTGGGTGGCGGATGTTCTGCATCGCCCGCACCATCCCTATACCCGAGCCTTGCTCAACTGCGAGATCGACCCCTACGCCGCCTTCGACCGCCTGCAGGATCTTGCCACCATTCCCGGGACGGTTCCCGATCCATCCCACCGGCCACAGGGCTGCATCTTCGCCGAGCGCTGTCCCTCCCGCCATGATCGCTGTGTAGAAAGGCCACCCCGCCGACAGGCCGGGAGCGGCCAGACCTTCTTCTGCTGGCTGGAGGCGGCATGATGAGCACCCCTGCCCTCTCACTGAAGAATGCGGTGATCCGTTATGACCGGCTGACCGCCGTCGATAACGTGTCACTGGATCTGTTCCCCGGCGAAACCCTTGGCCTTGTCGGGGAAAGCGGATGCGGAAAGTCCTCGCTTGCCCGGGCCATTGTCGGGCTTCAGCCGCTTGCCGCCGGTACGCTCTCGGTCGAAGGAGAGACACTTGCCAATGTGACAAAGGCGCGCCGCAACGATCTGCAGCGCCGCATCCAGCTCCTGTTCCAGGACCCCGCCGCCTCGCTTTCTCCGCGCATGAAAGTGCGCGCGCTTCTGGCTGAACCGCTAAAAATACGCAGGGTACATTCGGCCGAGAGCTGGGCGCGCATCTCTGCCCTTGCGGAAAGCATCGGCCTCGGCGAGCAGCTTCTTTCACGCTATCCGCATCAGCTGAGCGGCGGGCAGGCGCGGCGCGTTGCGCTGGTGCGGGCGCTTGCCGCCGAACCTTCGATCATCGTCGCCGATGAACCAACGGCTGGCCTCGATATCTCCATTCAGGGCGAATTGCTCAATCTCCTGCGCGTGCTTCGGGATCGCCTGAAGCTCAGCTATCTGCTCATCTCCCACAATCTCAATGTCGTCGGCCGCGTCACCGATCGTGTCGCCGTGATGTATCTTGGCCAGATCGTCGAGAGCGGGCCGACGGCCGACTTGTTTCACAGTCCCGCGCATCCCTACACACACGCACTGCTCTCGGCCAATCTCACACTCGATCCCGGCCGCCGGCGTGAGCGCATCGTGCTTGCCGGAGAATTGCCAAGCCCAGGCAACCCGCCCTCCGGCTGTCGTTTCCACAAACGCTGTCCACTGGCGCGCCCACGCTGCGCAAGCGACGTGCCGCTGCTTGTTTCCGCCGGCTCATCCGGGCGCAGTGTCGCCTGCCACTTCCCGCTTACTGTGGAAGCGGAGACCCTGCCTCAGGCGATAGCGGGGTAACCATGACGCGCAGCATCCCGATCAAACTCGGCCAGGACTTCATAATCGGCATCGCCAAGCAGGCTGATGCCGCGCAAAGACAGCGTATCGCAGACGTCGGCAAGTTCGGGGTCGGCGATGGTTTCCGCCAGAGCCCGTCGCAATATCACCAGCTCCCTTGCCGGTGTCGCACCGGCCGTGATGAAGGGCAGACCCGGTCCCTTTGCCGTTTCGGCAAGGATGCGCACACCCGCAACCCGTTGCGGATCGAAGCGCAGGGTGTTGCCGAAGGTAATGCAGTCGATGGAAGCGACATCCGCCTCGCCTCTCGACACCGCATCGATACTCGCCAGATGACCGCCAGTCTCCTGCACGGACGAAAAGAACCGGCCCTCATCGGCATGTGGCGCCACGAAAGCGCGGAACAGATTATAACCGGAATTGCTGCCGGGTTCATTGATGGCAGCCCGGGCGCCCCGCAATTGCGTGATCGACCGCGCCTGCGACGCCGCGTTGACAATGATGAAGCTGCATTTGAGCGGACCGTCGCAGCCGGGCAGATTGTAAACCGGGGTTGCCACCAGCTGCACCTTGCCACGCAGGTGCTGCACATAAGGATATCCGCAGGTCTGGCCGAACAGCAGATCAGGCCTGAGCCAAGCCTCATTGTAGCGGATTTCCGCATCCAGCGTCTGCGGCGCATCAACGCCAGCAGCACGAAGACGCTTGCCGAGCGCAGTCCAGAACAACGCCGTCGCCTCCTTGACCGGCGAGGGACTGACATACATGGCAAGACTGGCAAGCGACATCGGGAAACTCCAGAACAGCAACTGGAAAACCTATGCAATACATAGATTTAAAGTGCAATGCGATTTCTTCATAGAAAGGAAGCCTGCCATGAACCTGCCCCTGCAAGACACCCACTCTTCGCCGCCGGCCATCACCGATATCACCTGCGACGTGCTTGTCATCGGCGGCGGTCCGGCCGGCTGCTGGGCAGCGTTGGAGGCCGTGGGTGCCGGAGCACGCGTTGTTCTGGTTGACAAGGGTTATTGCGGCAGTTCGGGCGCAACGGCCTCCGCTGGCACGCAGATCTGGTATGTGCCGCCGGATGAAGCCGCACGGGATGCCGCCATGGCAAGCCGTGAGGCAATGGGCGGCTATCTTTCCGAGCGGTCATGGATGGCGCCGGTCCTCGACAAGACTTTCGAAAGCGTCAACCGGCTGGCGGAATGGGGGTATCCGTTCCCCAGCGACGACAAGGGCGAGCAGCAGCGCATCTCCGTTCAGGGGCCGGAATATATGCGGCTCTTGCGTCGCCGGGTAAAAAATGCCGGTGTCACCATTCTCGATCATCACCCCGCAATCAGGCTATTGACAGAAGGCGCACGCGTTGCTGGCGCAACCGGTCTGCGGCGGCAACAGGGCGGGAACTGGCGTGTCGCCTCCGGAGCGGTGGTACTGGCGACGGGCGGCTGCGCCTTCATGAGCAAGGCGCTCGGCTGCGATGTCCTGACCGGCGACGGCTATTTGATGGGCGCCGAGGCCGGTGCTGAACTGTCCGGCATGGAATTTTCGTCGGCCTACGCAATTTCACCGGCCTTCGCCTCCATCACCAAGACCGCCCTTTACCGTTTCGCGCAATTCTATCGCAAGGACCATAGCCTGATAGAAGGCGCAGGCTCGGCCCGTGGTCGCTCGATCATCGCCCGCACGCTGCTTTCGCAACCCGTTTATGCCCGGCTTGACCTTGCCGGAACCGATGAGGTGAAGGCGATCCTGCGGCGCGCCCAGCCGAATTTCTTCGTGCCGTTCGACCGTCGGGGCATCGATCCCTTCACCGAATTCTTCGAAGTAAAGCTTCGGCTGGAAGGCACGGTGCGCGGCACCGGTGGGCTGCGGCTGACCGGGCTCGACTGTGCAACGACGGTTGCCGGTCTTTATGCCGCCGGCGACAACGCCACGCGCGAGCCGATCTGTGGCGGCTTCACCGGCGGCGGCAGCCACAACGCAGCCTGGGCAATTTCCACGGGCGCCTTCGCCGGCGCCTCGGCCGCAGCCTTTGCCCGCGAGAAGGCGGGGATGCCGCGAAGTGACCTTCCACAGCCCAACACGCAGACCGCATCGCATACGGAGTTCACCGACCCGGCAAGCATCATCAAGGCGGTACAGGACGAGGTCTTTCCCCTCGACATCAATTATTTCCGCACGGAATCCGGCCTTTCAGCAGCATTGGCGCGGCTGGATGCTCTGTGGACGAAGACGGTCTCGGCAACGGTTGCCGATGAGAGCCAGATATTGCCGTTGCGTCAGGCGCAGGCGATGCTCGCCACTGCGCGCTTCATGTATCGCGCCGCCCTTGCGCGCACGGAAACACGCGGCATGCACCGGCGCGACGATTTCCCGAAGCAGGATCCCGCCCAGCATCACCGGCTCATTCTCAGCGGCCTCGATGCAATCGCCATCCGGCGGGAGCCTGTTGATCCCGGCATCTACAAGGAGGCAGCGGAATAATGATCGAGGTTCTGGATACAGACGCCTGCACGGATTGCAATCTGTGCGTTCAGGTCTGCCCAACCAATGTCTTCGAGGCGATGCCGGAAGGCCCGCCCGTCATTTTACGGCAGGATTCGTGTCAGACCTGTTTCATGTGCGAGGCCTATTGCCCGGTGGATGCTCTTTACGTCGATCCGGATGCCGAGGCCGTGCATGGCCTGACACTGGACGGCGTGCGGGAGAGTAACCTTTTCGGCAGCTATAGAAAGGCCATAGGCTGGCACAAGGACACGCGCAACCGCCGCCACATCGACGATCACTTTCGGCTTCCGCAATGAGTTGCTGCCGGTCGGTATCAGGCGTTCCTGATCCGCAATCCTTCCAGAAAGGCCCGGAAGCTCGACACGGCGCGTCTGGAGGTCGTTTCCGGGTCGTCGGAATTCGCGATCCACTGGGCCGCACTGCTGCTCGCCGCATTGATGAAACGGGCGCATGCCTCCGGGTCAATATCGCCAATAGTACCCTCTTGCTTGAGCGCATCCAGGCTGCGTGCAACGGCCGAGATACAGCCATTGGCATTTGGCCAGCGGGAGGGGTCGCCCAGCACGGCCGGTCCGTCGCGAAACATGATGCGCTGGATTTCCGGCTCGAGAGCCATGCGGACATAACCGACATTCTCCTCAATGAAACCCTCCCACCGCGTCTCGGCCCTTGATGATATCTCGCAGAGCCTCTTCGTCATCTCCGCATCGATCTCACCCACAACCGCCAGCAGCAGGCCTTTCTTGTCACCGAAATGGTGATAGAGGGCACCGCGGGTCAGCCCCGCCTCTGCAGTGAAGTCGTCCATCGACGCTTCGGCATATCCAATGCTGCCAAACGCCTTGCGGCCGGCAGCCAGAAGCTTCGCCCGCGTCTCGGTAATCATTTCACTACGGGGTTTGCGCATTTTTTCTCCTTGCTCGACATACGCCACGTATATTAGTTGACATACGTGGCGTATGCAATTATCTAATTTGCATACGCCACGTATGTGTGTGGTGGATACTCCCTAAACAAGGTGCATCCGATGTCTAATCCGTACAGAGAAATTTTCCGGGCTCCCGGCGCCAAAGGCTTTTCCGCGGCCGGTTTCTTCGCCCGCCTTCCGATTGCGATGGCCCCGATCGGCATCGTCGCCATGCTTTCCCAGACCCACGGCGAATACTGGCTTGCCGGCGCCGTCTCGGCAACCTTCGCGCTGACCAATGCCGCCGTTGCGCCGCAGATTTCCCGTCTGGTGGATCGCAGGGGCCAGAGCAGCGTCCTCATCCCGGCAACCACCCTGTCGGTCATCGCCTTTGCGATTTTGATCATCGCCACGAACCAGAAATGGCCGGTCTGGACACTGTTCCTTTCCGCTTTCCTCGCCGCCCCCATGCCAAGCATTCCGGCCATGATGCGCGCCCGCTGGACGGAGATTTTCCGTGACAGGCCTGAGCTTAACACGGCCTTCGCCTTTGAATCCGCCGCCGACGAGCTGGTTTACATTTCCGGCGCATCGCTTTCCGTCGGCCTTGCGGTCTCGTTCTTTCCGGAAGCCGGGATGATGATCAGCACCACCTTCCTCGCGCTTGGCACCTTTGCCTTCCTTCTGCAACGGTCGACAGAACCCAAGGTGCGCCCGGTGCAGGGCGGACAGCGGCAGCGTTCCGCGATCTTCCTTCGCCCGGTCCAGATCATCACACTTGCCCTAATCTTCGTCGGCTCAACCTTCGCCACGGCCGAAGTGAGCGCCGTTGCCATCACCAAGCAACTCGGCCAGCCGGAGGCCGCCAGCCTCGTCATCGGTGTCTATGCCATAGGTTCATTCGTCGTTGGCCTGCTGCTTGGCGCGATCAACCCCAAAATACCGCTGCATCGTCAATTGCTGATTGCCGTGAGCGTCCTCGCACTGACGGCCCTGCCGCTCCTCTTCGCTACCACGGCAGTCGGCCTGCTCGCCTTCGCCGTGTTCCTCAGCGGGGTTGGAATATCCCCTATCTTCATCACCGCATTCGGCCTGATCGAGCGCCGCGTACCGGAATCGATGCTGACGGAAGGCGTGACCTGGGTGATGACCGGCATCGGTATCGGCATGGCGCTCGGCGCCTTCATCTCCGGCTGGGTGATCGACAATTTCGGCGCAGGCAACGGCTTCTGGGTGTCGGTTGTCGCCAGCCTCTCGACAGTCACCATCATCGGCCTCGGCCAGCGCAGCCTCGCTGCGGAGGGGCGGCACTTTGGTGCAGAATCCGTGGCGCAACCCGCTGAATAACAATCCTCAACCGTTGACTGCCGCGATCCTCGCGGCAGTCCGTCTCACGCCCGCCCTCCCGGTGTTCATTTGGCGGCTATCTGCCTCATCCAGATCATGACAGCCACGGCACCGCCATCCGCGTGTCCCTTTGCACGATCGCCAAGATAGCTCGCACGCCCGAGGCGCGGCGTCATGGTCTTCGTCGCTTCGGCGCCCGCCTGACCGGCTGCGACGGCCTCACTCCATGCAGCCTCGGCAGACTGCCCATCGGCCAGCCTGTCCCGGAATGTGGTGGCAGCAGGATAAAGGGCATCGACCATCGTTCGGTCACCGGGCTTCGCACCGCCTAACTCGGATACCGCTTCGACAGCGGCGACGAAGGCATCGGCAAGCTCCCTTGCCGTCGGCGCATCGGAACCGGCGAGTTGCCGGGCCGCTCGCATGAGGCCGGTAGCGTAGAACGGCCCCGAGCTACCGCCAATTGCTTTGCGCATCGCATCGCCCATGGCCGACAGCCCGCTCGAAACATCCGCAAACGCCTGAGCCGGAAGTGCTAGGATCGCTTCGGCGCCGCGCTTCATGCTGGCCCCAAGGTCGCCGTCACCTGTAATACTGTCGAGATCCGTCAGCTGTTGTTCAGCGGCAATCAGGGCCTTTGCGACATCTTCAGCCACCTGCCGAAGACGTGCACCTGCGGCGATCATTTCCCGATCTGAAGGCACGCCCTCCGGCAGCTTTGAAGCGGCAAGCATGCGATGCCGGTTCACCGCCCCGCCCCGTGGCCAGGCGGTCGCATCGGTTGCCGCGTCGATGAGTTCCAGCGTCTGCTCATCGACATGCATGATGGAGAGCGAAAAGCCCGGCATGTCCAGCGCCGACAGGAAGGTGCCTGCCCATGCGCGTTCGACGGCCACCCCTTTCGCCTCGAGAATGTTAAGGGCTGAACGGGCGACAATCGACAGCTCCATGGGAGGCGTCGAACCCAGGCCGTTGACAAGCAGCACGACGCGATCACCGCCCTTGAGCTTTCCATCAGCTTCGATCGTGCCGAGCACAAGCGACGTCAGATCATCCGCCGAAGCGATCTCCATTCTGCGGACACCCTGTTCGCCGTGAATGCCGAGACCGACCTCGATTTCCCGCTCGCCGAGCGTGAAGCCGGGCTTACCGACAGCCGGCAGCGTGCAGGAACCGAGCGAAATTCCCATCGACGAAAGCCCGGCCGCCGCCGCGCGCGCCACCCGTGCGACTTCATCGAGCGGCAACCCGCGTTCGGCAGCAGCACCGGCCAACTTGTGCACCAGCACCGTTCCGGCGATGCCGCGGCGGCGATCGACGGGCACGGTATCCTTCAAGGCAACATCGTCGGCGACGACAACAATCTCCACGGGAATTCCTTCCGCCCGGGCAAGCTCCGCCGCAAGGCCGAAATTAAGCCGGTCGCCCGTATAGTTCTTGACGATGACCAGCGCACACGCCGGACCTGCAGCCGCCCTGATTCCCGCCAGCACGGCATCGGTGCTCGGCGACGTAAAGACGTCTCCGGCCACGGCCGCCGTCAGCATACCTGCCCCGACATAACCGGCATGGGCCGGTTCATGACCGCTGCCGCCACCCGAGAGCACCGCGACTTTCCGCTGATCCGCGTCCGGAAGACCAGATCGTATCACCACGTTTTCGTCGGCGAGAAGAATACTGGCCGGGCTGAGAGCCACCACGCCCTCCAGCATGTGGCGAACGACGGTGGACGGATCGTTGATCAGCTTCTTCATTTTTCTCTCCCGAAAGACGCTTCACTTTGCGAGCGCGAGGATAGAGTGCTGATCGGCCGTGTCAAAGGCATGAATGGGCCTTGCCCGGACATAATTCAAAACGAAATCAGTCCCCGACGCATCCTTCTCTTTCGCCGAGATCATAGATGCGCCCGGTCAGCCAGGCGGGCCAGTCCCGTTCAAAGAAGGATTTCCGGCTTTCATCAAATACGCGGTTGGGCCGCGTCGATATCGCCATATCCTCACCTTCAAGCCGGACAACGATCTGCTCGCTCCGATGGTCGTCTTTCTCCCTGCGAAAACGAAATTCCTGCAACGGGCCTGCGGTAATGTCCGGAACAAGTTCACCGTCCGCATCGCAGATCGCGCGAGCGCCTCGGCTGCCGCCGCCGCTGCGAATGAAGTGATCCAAGGCCGTGAGTACGGCCTCGGACGCGATTGCCATCTGTTGCCACTGAACGGCACGAACCGCCTCTGCAACCCGTCCGTAAGCGATCCCGTTCGAACGGATTGTCGCATTGAGTAAACGCGCCTCGGCAAGCGCCTGCGAGACGCTTGCGGCATCGCATATCATCCCCGCTTTGTCGCTCATACGGGACTGGATTTCGGTGCGGATGTCCCTGGCCGACAGGTGACTGTTCTCTTTCAGAATTGCGAGAATATTGTTGATGCCTGCGAGGGCCACCGCGTCAATATTTGCCGATGACGGGGACCTTGCCCGACCACTTGCGCCAATATGCTCGGCTGCGCGTGTGCCAAACACCTGCCCTGCATTCAGAGCCGCCCCACCCGGCCGCGTGACACCATGCGTACCGGCCGCCTCGCCCACGGAATAGCACCCCGCCAGATTGGTCCGCCCCCAGGTATCGACCATGATACCGCCGTTCATGTGCTGGTTGTTCACCGCGAATTCCAGCGGCTCGCTGGCGATGTCGATCTTGTAACGCCGGTAGAGTTCGATCGCGAGCGGGTTCATATGCCGCAGCCGGTCGATCGGCTGTTCCTTCATCGCACCGGCATTTTCGATGTAGCCGCTGACATCGGGGGCGAGGCGATCGAGGCTGAACGGAAGGTCGCCGGGAACCGCCAGCGGATTGCGATTGAAATCCATGAAGACCCGCCGCCCGGCCGCAGACTCACGAAAGATCGCAAGATCGACCAGGCTCGAGCCGAAATCGAGCATGCGGGTCGAATGAAACGGCCATTGGTAGCCCTTCCGGAAAATGTTGGAGGCCATTTCCTGCGTCGTGCGATAATAGCCCGCCAGGAAATGATGCTCCTTGCCCTCGGCATCCAGCGAATAGATGTGGGGGATGGCCTGCACATAGGTTCCCGAGAGGTTCCAGGGAAATCCCTCCCGCCGCGTGCCGATGCCGAACTGGCTTTCCGTGAGGTTGACGAGGTCTATACCAGCCTCCAGCGCCAACCCCAGCGAACCGAAACAGCCATTGGGATAGACGCTGTCGCGATAAAGCTCGCCCGGTCCTCCGGCTGCAAGGACAATCACCGGACACACGAAGAGGGCGATCCCGAACGGGTTGGTGTCGCTGCGCTCATGGGGCTGCATGGCGAGGACGCCGACGACCCGTCTCTTATCACCAGAACCTTCCGTCAATATTTTGACGACGGTCGTGTGATTGTGAAACGGGATATCGAGACGGATCGCTTCATCCGCAAGCACCTTGACCATCAGCCGCGATGTGCGCGGACCGCAGCTCGTCGCCCGGCCGACTTCGTCGTGGTCGGTCTGATATCGCAGCGTCCCGCCCAGCGGGTCCTGCGGCAGGGGCAGTCCGAGGAATTGCAGGGAGGCCATCATGCGCGCCGAGCCGACCGCCTCGACATAGGCGGTATCCTCATCCATCGCACCGCCGCTGCGGATGGCGTGCGCCATCGCCTTGAAGTTGTCGCCCTGATCGGCCGTGTTTGCGGTGTGGAGGGTTTGTTTGTCCGATCCGGAACAGGCCGACGTTCCGCCCCAGGCGCTCTGGCTGAGGATGATGACATCATCGCCGCGCCGCTTCATTTCCACTGCGGCCCGCAGCCCGGCGGCACCGGAACCGACCACGACGCAACCTGCCCGATGAACCGGGATATCGATGCCGCCGCGCGCGATCATCTCCCTGGGGCCGGGCGCATTCGGCAAACGCGGCATGTTCACATCCGTGAGCGCGTCAAGAATATGCTGCGGGACGGTCGCGTCCATGAGCGTTGTACTCCTCGTAAATTCGCTTTCAGGCTTTGTCTCAGCTTCGTATCGGGACCGTCCGATCGCGGAATGACTACCGAACCTGCGCGCGCGCCCTTGGACGCGTTTCATTGCGTTCATGCGAGAAAATCGCGGGCGCAAGGGGGCCAAGTCCTCTTATCAGATCAGCACCCTTCTCCCCGACCATGATCGTCGGCGCATTGGTATTGCATGAGGGAACGCGCGGCATGACGGAGGAATCGCAGACCCGCAGCCCTTCGAGACCATGCACCTTGAGATCGAGGCCAACGACGGATTCCGGCCCGTTGCCCATCTTGCAGGTGCCGACAGGATGGTGATCGGTCTTGGCATTGGCGCAGCCGTAATCGAAAAGCTCATCATCCGTCATGACCTTGGGACCCGGAAGACGTTCCGCCAGAATATAGGGCTTCAACGCCGCCTGCTGGAATATCTCGCGGGCAATCTTGAGGCCCTCCAGCGACATCTTCCGGTCATGGGGATCGGACCAATAATTGGGATCGATCAACGGCGCGGCGGCTGTATCGGAGGATGAAAGCCGCACGGTTCCGCGCGATCTGGGGTGAAGATAGGCGGAGTTCAGCGTAACACCGGCATTTTTCAGCCGCTCCACACCCGCCTCGATACCCGACCCCAACCCCAGATGGAACTGGATATCCGGCGAGCGCGCATCCGGGTCCGCATACCAGAAACCGCCCGTTTCAAACAGCGAGGAGGCGACCGGGCCGGTACGGAACAGAACATATTCAAGCCCCGCCCATATCGTCCGATGAAGCTTGGCGACGCCGTCATAGGTATGGTCGCCGGTGCACTCGGCAATCACGAAAAGATCGAGATGATCCTGAAGGTTCGAACCGACGCCGGGCAGGTCATGCAGCACCTTTACGCCCACGGATGTCAGATGATCCGCCGGGCCAATACCCGATTGCTGCAGAAGCTTGGGCGAACCGATGGCGCCGGAAGAGACGAGGACTTCCCGTTCGGCGTGGATGATCTCCAAGCCGGATTTTCCCACCACCTCAACGCCCGTGGCGCGTTTTCCTTCCAGCACGATGCGGGAAACGCGGGCGCCAAGTTTGATCGTCAGGTTCTTGCGATGCCGGATCGGGTTGAGATAGGCGAGTGATGCCGACGACCGGCGGCGATTGCGCTGGGTGAGCTGATAGAAGCCGACGCCGGCCTGCTGCCGTCCGTTGAAATCGTGATTATAGGGAATGCCCAGTTCCTGGCCGGCCCTGATATAGGCATCGCAGATGGGTAGCGCCGAAACCGGCATGGAGACCCCAAGCGGCCCACCATAGGAATGATAGTCATCGGCAAAACGCTGATTGTCTTCCGCCCGTTTGTAATAAGGCAGGATATCGCGATAGCTCCAGCCATCGCAGCCATCCTCGGAAACCCATGTGTCATAATCGGCCGCATTGCCGCGCGTATAGAGCTGGGCATTGATCGATGACCCGCCGCCCAGAACCTTGGCCTGGGTGTAACGCAACACCCTGCCCTTCATGTGCTTTTGCGGCACCGTCTCCCAGCCCCAGCTCGCCACGCCTTTTGTCATCTTGGCAAAACCGGCCGGCATGTGGAAAAGCGGGTTCCAGTCTCCCCCGCCGGCTTCGAGCAGCAGGACGTTGACATCGGGGTCTTCGCTCAAACGGTTGGCAAGCACACATCCAGCGGGGCCGGCACCGGTGATGATATAGTCGAAACGCATCGAACTATCCTGTTACACTAGAGGGATCTGATGGCCGCCGTCGGCATAAAGCGACATCGCGGTCATGACATGCGAGGGTGTCGGGAGCTTCAGCCTCATGGAGCGAGATCCTCCGTCGATATATGGTGGGCGACCCTCAGCGCCTGGCTCGCAATGGTGAGCGCCGGATTGACGGCGGCGGAGGTCGGCAGAAAGCTGGCGTCGACAACGAAAAGGTTGCGGTGCTCATGGGAGCGGCAGAAGGGATCGAGCGGGGCGGTCGCCGGGTCGTTGCCCATGCGGATCGTGCCGCACTGATGCGAGGGCGTACGCTTGTCGAAAGGTTTCGACAGGACGATCGGAAAACCGACAGATTTGAGAATGCCTTTCAGCTTTGCAACCAGCGCCAGATGAGCGTCCCAGTTGGTTCGCCGCCAGTGGAGGACGATGCGATTTCCGTCGATCATGATCCTGCTGTCGGGATGGGGAATATCTTCGCTCATCGCGTAGAAATCGATCGCATGTGCGGTCAGCCGCTGAAGCAGCCATTCCGGCACGCGGGGCATTGCCCCCTTCAGGATCGCCGGCGAAATCTTGCCGAGCAGCTGAACATTGCCAAGAGGCGGTCCGCCCTCGCCATCAGACAGATAGAAGTCATTGAAACCGAATGTCTTTTGATAAACGGCCGTGTTACGGAAATTCGGCGATACGGCGATCACCGCCGAGGAATTGTGGTTCATGAAGTTTCGCCCGACCTGATCGGACGAATTCGCCAGACCGTTCGGATGTCGCTCATCCGCCGAGCGCAGCAGCAGCGCTGCTGACTGTACGGCCCCCGCAGACAGGATTACCAGTTTTGCCGTGACCGAGCGGTTTTCGCCATTCTGCTGATAATGGACGCGCTCGATGGTGCCGCTCTGTCCCGCCTCAAGTCTGGTTACCCTGGCGGAGGTTTCGATTCTGACGTTCGGATATTCGAGGGCCTTGAGGAGCGCCGCAGTTTCCGCATCCATCTTGCCATCCCGGGAATTCGGATGGGCATCCCATGGGGTTCGGCCTTTCGAGAGCCATTTTTCAATATCGACGGCCAGAGGCAGCGAGAAAGGATGCAGGCCTTTCGCTTTCAGGCGTGCACGGACATCAGCCACCGGTGGCTCGTCCGCAACGGCCGAGAATGAATATGCCGTGGAATGCTCCGGTTCCGTAGGGTCCTCCCCCAACGCACCGCGAACCTGATACATCGCCTCCGCCTTGCCGTACCAGGGCTCCAATTCCTCATAGGGGAACGGCCAAGCGGGCGAAACACCTTCCCTGTGCCTGATTTCGCTGAAATCTTCCTTGCGATAGCGCGACAGCACGGCACCGTAGAATTTCGAATTTCCGCCGACATTGTAATAATTGCCGGGATTGAACGCAGCGCCATTGGCCTCGTACCAGCTCTCCTTGGGGCGAAAATGGCCCTTCTGAAAGATGGCGCGCTGGTCGCGATTGACCGGGCTGTCGGCGATATAATCACCGGCTTCGAGGATCAGGATATCGGCGCCTGTCGCCGCAAGACCTGCGGCAACCGTCGCGCCACCGATACCGGAGCCGATAATGATAATGTCTGGGCTCTTCATCATGCTGTTACCAGGTACTTCAGGCGATACGCGCCTGGCTCGTCGGATCGAAGAACACTGCCTTGTCGAGGTTGAAGGCAAGGCGAGCGTTCTGGCCGGCGTGAATGCGGGCATCGGCGCGCAGGCGGGCAACGACCTCCTTGCCGCCGAGCTTGGTGACGGCGAAAGTATCCGATCCGGCGGGCTCCACGACCTCGATGTGGCACTCGCCTTCGGCAAGCGTGCGGGCGTTCCTGTCCGCCCCTTCCGGGTCGGTCAGAGCCTCGGGACGGATGCCGAAAATGACCTGCCTGCCCGCATGGGACGCGAGCGCCTCCTTGCCGGCAGCGACGGGAAGGCGCATCGGCGCGCCATCGGGTCTCGCAAGGGAAACGGAAAGTCCGGCCGCGTCCTGTTCGATGGTGCCGGTCAGAAGGTTCATGGCGGGCGAGCCCATGAAATCTGCGACGAACATGTTGGCCGGATTGTTGTAAATCTCGGCAGGCGATCCGAATTGCTGCAGAACGCCGTCCTTCAGAACCGCGATTTTCGTCGCCAGCGTCATTGCTTCGATCTGGTCGTGGGTCACATAAACGATCGTGGTCTTCATCCGCTGGTGCAGTCGCTTGATCTCGGTGCGCATGTCGACGCGCAGCTTGGCATCAAGGTTGGACAGCGGCTCATCGAAAAGAAAGACCTGTGGATTGCGCACCAGCGCGCGGCCCATCGCGACGCGCTGCCGTTGGCCGCCTGACAACTGGCTCGGCTTGCGGTCGAGGAGATGGCCGATCTGGAGAATATCGGCAACCTGCTTGATCGCCTTCTCGCGCTCTTCCTTCGGAACCTTGCGGATCTCCATTCCAAAGGCGATGTTCCCGGCAACGGTCATGTTGGGATAAAGCGCGTAGGACTGAAACACCATGGCGATATCGCGCTGGGAGGGCGGCAGACCGGCGACGTTGCGGCCATTGATCGAGATCGTGCCAGATGTGATGGGCTCCAGACCGGCAATGGTGTTGAGCAGGGTGGACTTGCCGCAGCCGGAAGGTCCGACGAGCACCAGAAAACCGCCCTCCTCGATTTCGATATTGATGTCCTTTAGAATTTCCAGCGCGCCGTAAGACTTGCGCAGATGCGAGATTTCGAGAAACGACATGGTTTATCCTTTCACAGCGCCGGACATGAGACCCCGGACGAAATAGCGGCCGGAGACGATGTAAACGATGAGGGTTGGCAGGGCGGCGAGGATCGCGCCCGCAAAATGGACATTGTATTCCTTCACTCCCGTGGACGAGGAGACGAGATTGTTGAGCGCCACCGTCATCGGGGTCGAAGACGCACCCGAAAACGAGGCGCCGAACAGGAAGTCATTCCAGATATTGGTGAATTGCCAGATGACCGAGACCACGATGATCGGTCCCGATGACGGCAGCAGGATGCGGCGGAAAATCTGGAAGAAACTCGCACCGTCGATCTGGGCCGCCCGGACGAGTTCCGTCGGAAAGGCTTCATAGTAGTTGCGGAAATAGAGCGTGGTGAAGCCCAGACCATAGATCACATGCACCATGATCAGGCCCCAGATCGAACCGGCGAGACCCAAAGTGCCGAGGATGCGCGCCATGGGGATCAGCACGATCTGGAACGGGATGAAGCATGACAGCAAAAGCAGCCCGAAGAAGACGTTCGAACCGCGAAAGCTCCACTTGGTCAGAACGTAACCGTTCAGCGCACCAACGATGGTGGAAATCGCGACAGCCGGAACAACCATCAGGATCGAATTGATGAAGAAGGGCTTGAGGCCCGTCGGCTGGACACCGATCTGCGCCGTGGACCAGGCGGAAAGCCAGGGCTCGACGGTCCACGCCTGCGGCAGGTTCAACATGCCGCCCTGGCGGATTTCGTCCAGGGGTTTCAGCGAATTCACCACCATCACATAGAGCGGCAGCATGTAATAGAGCGCAAAGAATATCAGTGCGAGATAGATCAGCGCGCGTGTCAGATGACCGTGACTGATTGCATTTTGTTGGTTTGGAGCGCCGCTCATCAGCGTTTCCCTCCGCGAATTTCCGAATAGAGATAGGGGACGATGATCGAGAAGATCATGATGAGCATGATGATCGCCGAGGATGCACCGATGCCCATGGAATTGCGCGTGAACGTGTAGGAATACATGAATGTCGCCGGCAGCTCGGTCGCCTGTCCCGGTCCGCCACCGGTCAACGCGACCACAAGATCGTAGGCCTTGATGGCGAGGTGCGCGAGAACGACGAATGCGGACAGGAAGACCGGCCGCATCAGTGGAATGATGATGCGGCGATAGGTCATGACGGTCGAGGCGCCATCGATCTGCGCCGCCTTGATGATTTCATTGTCGACACCGCGAAGGCCGGCCAGAAACATCGCCATGACAAAGCCCGACGACTGCCAGACGGCGGCGATCACCACGCAGTAGATGGCGTAGTTGCGATCCTTGATCCACGCAAACTGGAAGCTTTCCCATCCCCATAGATGCATGGTGTTCTGCAGGCCGATGCCGGGATCCAGAAACCATTTCCACGCCGTGCCCGTAACGATGAAAGACAGCGCCATGGGATAAAGATAGATCGGTCGCAGAAAGCCTTCGCCGCGGATTTTCTGGTCGAGCAGGATCGCCAGAAACAGGCCGAGAACCGAGCAGATGATGATGTAAAGGGACGCAAAGATCGCCAGGTTGCTGATCGCCCGCCACCAGTGCGGTAGCGCCCAGAGCCGCTGGTAATTCATCAGCCCGACGAAATTATAGGAGGGCAGCATCTTACTGTCCGTCAACGACAGGAAGCCCGTATAGGCAATGAAGCCATAGACGAAAATGATAATGACGACGAAGCTTGGAGCCAGAACAAGCTTCGGTAACAGCTCCTGAAGTCGACTACGACCAGTCATCGCGCAGATATCCTTGATCCTTGAAACAGCGCCCGATGCTTGCCGTTTCCGTCAATGAGAGCATTTCCAGGAAAAGTGGACCCCGGTTTTCCGTTCGGAAATGCGACAAAACAAAGAGTTTAGGTAGCCGAAGGCGACAGGCTGCCTGCAAGGCGCCCGGACGGTTCGACTGCGATTTCATGCGAGCATTGGTGCGGCGGGGGGCATGCCCCCACCGCATTTTTGCGCGTTTACTTTGCGGCTGCGACGGCAGCAGGCAGTTCGACGATTGCCTCATCCGGCGTCAGTTCACCGTTGAACTCACGGGTAACGACGTCGTAGATCGCGTTTTTGACGGCAGCCGGGTTGGCGTGACCGTGGGCCATCGAGCCGAAGAGCTTGCCGCTCTTGTCGGCCTCTGCAAGATCGGCGATCGCCTTCTTGCCGCAGGCATCAAAGGCCTCGTTGGACACGTCGGACCGGGCCGGAGCCGAACCCTTGACGACATTGAATGCCGACTGGAAGGTCGGGCTTTCGATTGCCGCCGCCATTTCCATCTGCGCCGGCACCTTGTCGGCGGCCACCTTGAACATGGCGAACTGGTCGGAGTTGAACGTCACCGCCCCTTGCGTTTCAGGATAACGCACGCAGACGAAGTCCGTGCCCGGCACCTTCTTGGCCTTGACGAATTCACCCTTCGCCCAGTCACCCATGAACTGGACGCCGGCCTTGCCTTCGATGACCATGGCGGAAGCAAGGTTCCAGTCGCGACCAGAGAAATTGTCATCCACGTAGGTGCGAAGTTTCGTCATGCGCTCGAAAGCGGTCTTCATCTTCTCGCCGCCAAGGGCCGCCGGGTCGAGGTCGATGAATGCCTGCTTGTAGAAATCGGTGCCGAGCGAAAGCACGACCGCGTCGAAGATCGTTGCGTCCTGCCATGGCTGCCCACCGGCAGCGATCGGGGTGATGCCCTGCGCCTTGAAGTTGTCGAGCATGGCGACCAGCTCGTCCCAGTTCTTGGGCTCCTTGCCGCCAGCCTTGTCGAGCGCCGCCTTGTTGATCCACATCCAGTTGGTGGAATGCACATTCACAGGTGCGGCAATCCAGTGGCCGTCATATTTCGAGAAGCGCTGCAGGGCTTTCGGAATGACCCTGTCCCAGCCGTCTTTGGCGGCCAGTTCATCGAGGTTGCCGAGAGCCCCTTCTTTCGCCCAGTCCTGAATGTCGAAACCGAGCATCTGAACGGCGGTCGGCGCATTACCGGCGGTAACGCGGGCGCGCAGCACCGTCATGGCTTCCGTGCCGCCGCCGCCGGCGACAGGCATATCGGTCCAGGTAATGTTCTTCGCCTCAAGGTCCTTCTTCAGGACGTCGAGTGCGGCAGCCTCGCCGCCGGATGTCCACCAATGCAGAACTTCGACATTTTCCGCCGCCTGTGCAGCGCCGGCCATCATTGACACTGCCAATGCAGTGGTTGTCAGAAATTTGCGCATATGTTCCTCCCATTGTCGCAAATTAAAGCGAGGAGATCCCCGCCCCGTCACCCGTCCTCCTCAGACGCAGTCAGTCTAACCGGCTAGGCCGGTTTTTCAGTCTGCGGCATCCACCAGCTGGTTCGGCCGCCAATATGCATGTTCACGGTCTTGGTTTCCGTATAGTCCTCGACCGCATGGCGACCGAGTTCCCGGCCGAGACCGGACTGCTTGTAGCCTCCGAACGGCAGCTCGCTCGCGCCATCCATGAAGGTATTCATCCACACCGTACCGGCCCGCACGCGGCGCCCGATCGTCAGGCATGTATCGAAATCGCGGCTCCAGACCCCTGCGGACAGGCCGTAATCGACGGAATTGGCGATCTCGATAGCTTCTGCGGCTGTCTCAAATGTCAGAACCGAAAGGACCGGTCCGAAAACTTCCTCACGCGCAACGGCCATGGCCGGCGTGACATCCGATAGAATGGTAGGCGCCATGAACTGACCCATTCCCAAGTCCAGCTTTTCTCCCCCATGAGCGATCTGTGCGCCGCTATTTTTCGCATCTGAAACGTAACCGGAGATTTTTTCAAGATGCTGAAGCGTAATGATCGCGCCGACCTGTGTCGTCGGATCCAGAGGATCGCCCACCTTTACCTTGCTGGCAAGCTCGCCGACGCGCTTGACCACGTCCGCCGCGATGCTTTTGTGAAGAATGAGGCGTGACCCGGCATTGCAGCACTCGCCGGCGTTAAAATAAGCCCCGAAGACTGCCGCATCGATGAATGCATCGAGATCGGCATCGGGGAAGACGATCTGCGGGTTCTTGCCGCCGAGTTCCAGCGAGACCTTTTTCAGCGTCTGCGCGGCATTGACCATGGTCAGCTTGCCGACGCCCGTGGAACCCGTGAAAGAGACCATATCGACTGACGGATGCGAGGTCATGATCGAACCGACCTCGGCGCCGGTTCCGGTCACGATGTTGACGACACCCTTCGGCACGCCGGCTTCCTGCAGGATTTCGCCGAGAACGAGCGTGGAACCGGAGCTGAGTTCCGAGGGCTTTACAACCGTGGTGCAGCCGGCCGCCAGCGCGAAAGGCAACTTCTGACCGACAATCAGGAAAGGGAAATTCCAGGGCGTGATGATCGACACGACACCGATCGCCTCACGCAGAACAACACCGAGCGTGCCGTCACCGAGCGTATTATAGCTTTCGCCATGCAGATCTCTGGCAAGTGCGGCGGCATAACGCCAGATATCGACGGAACCGGCGATTTCACCACGCACCTGCGTAATCGGCTTTCCGGCCTCGATGGCATCGAGATAGGCAAGCTCCTCGGATCGTGCGGCAATGAGATCGGCAGCCTTCAACAGAATTGCCGAGCGTTCGGAGGCAGTCATGCGCGGCCATGGCCCGGTATCAAAAGCGGTCCGTGCCGCCGCTATCGCCCGTTCCGCATCAGCCTTGGTTCCGTATTGAAAGCGGCTGACGACGGAGCCATGGCCGGGTGCTATCCGCTCGATCGGATCGGCATTGCCTTCGACCCATTGGCCATCGATAAACATCTTGAAATCTCTGGCCGTCCGGTCGCTCAGCATTTTCGGATTGATCAGAACCGTCATCACCATTCTCCGTTAAATATTGCCGGGCGCTTTGCGCCAAATGCCGCCACGCCTTCCTTCAGGTCGCCGGTCTTGGCAGCCAGTATGGAACCCAATGCTTCGACCGCCGTGCCATTGTCTTCACCGCTTGCCGAAGCGATCATCAGTTTGACGATCTCGGACGCAGCCGGGCCACGCGCGGCAACACGCTGCGCATAATCTTTCGCGGCGGTCAGAGCATTGCCAGTCGGGGTGACGGCATCGACAATCCCAAGCGCGAGCGCTTCCTGCGCGCTGAATGTCTCACCGCCGAGCGCCATCCGGCGCACGGGCTGCGCGCCGAACCGCCTGACCAGCCGCTGCGTGCCCGACCAGCCCGGCACCATGCCGAGGCTGGTTTCCGGCAGACCGATCTTGATCTGCTCCTCGGCAATACGAATGTCGGCGATACCCGCCAGTTCCAGGCCGCCGCCAAGCGCATGGCCGTTCAGCGCGGCGATCAACGGCATCCGCAAGGTCGCAAGCCGTTCGAAGACCCGGTGACCATGGCGAACCCAGCCGTGGCCAAATTCCTGGGGCTGCATGCCGCCCCATGCCTTGATGTCGCCACCGGCCGAGAAACCCTGCCCCTCGCCGGTCAGGATCGCCACACGGACCGCACTGTTTGCCTCGACCTCATCGGCGGAGGCCATCAGCGCCTCAAGCATATTGAGATCGAGCGCATTGCGTTTTTCCGGCCGCGATACCGTCAGGATCGCGATGTGGCCGTTGACCTCGACGCGGACCGTGCCGTTAGCCATGGAAGGTTCCCTCCAGCACGCGGGCGCTTTTTTTGGGCAGCGCAAGTCCGATATTGGCTTCGGTAAAAAGCGAGCCGTCCATCACCTTGAGATCGTCGGCGACGATAAGCTCGAATTCGGACTGGTCGAGAATCTGGGTCTGCAAATCGATGCCCGGCGCGATCTCCGTCAGCACGATGCCTTGCGGCGTCAGTTTCATCACGCAGCGTTCGGTGACATAGGTGATGTCCTGACCCTGTTCGATTGCCCTGCGGCCGGAGAAGGTCACGTGTTCGACTTCATTGACGAGCTTCTTCAGCTTTCCTTCTTTTTCGACAATCAGCTTGCCATCATTGATCGACAGCTTTGCCCCCGCATTGAACATGCCGGAAAAGACGATTTTTCTCGCCCGCGCCGTGATGTCGACGAAGCCGCCCGCGCCGGCGGTCACATGCGGACGGAAAGAAAGCTTCGAGACATTGACGGAGCCGTCCCGGCCGATTTCGAGGAAGGACAGCAGCGACGCATCAAAGCCCGCGCCCTGGAAATAGGTAAACTGATAGGGCGACGGCATATAGGCGTCGGCATTCGAAGCGCAGCCGAAGGCGAAATCCAGCAGCGGAACCCCGCCGACCGCCCCCTGCTCGATCACCCAGGTCACGGAACCATGCAGCCCTTCTTCCAGCAGAATTCTCGGCACATTGGCGGAGATGCCGAAACCGAGATTGACGCAGCTTCCAGCCTCAAGTTCCTGCGCCACACGCCGGGCAATCACTTTCTGGATGTTGAATTCCGGCACCTCGAATGAATCGAGCGGATGAAAGACCTCTCCCGAGATCGCCGGATCATAGGCCGTCTGCGTCGTCTGCTTCTGATCGGGATCGACCACCACATAATCCACCAGCATGCCGGGCACCCGCACATCGTGCGGCTTGAGCGAGCCTTCCTTGGTGATGCGCTTCACCTGCGCAATGATGATGCCGCCATTGTTGCGGGCGGCCAGCGCCTGATCGAGCCCCCCGAGATAAGCGCCCTCATGTTCATAGGAGAGGTTGCCGCGCTCATCGGCGGTCGTCGCGCGGATGATCGTCACCTGCGGAATGATCGAGGGGAAATAGAGCCAGTCCTCGCCCTCGAAAGTCACCCGTTTGACGACAGGCTCGGCCGCAGCCGAAGCATTCATCGCACAGCCCTGACGGGCCGGATCGACAAAGGTATCGAGGCCGATTTTGGTCAAGACGCCCGGGCGCTTTGCAGCCGCCTCGCGATGCATGTCGAACATGATGCCGGATGGAATATTATAGGCCGGGATTTCATCCCCGGTAACCATCTGCCAGATCAGCGGCGGCTCGGCGCTGGAAGGGCCGGACGGGTATGAACCACCGATGATCCGCTTCAACAGGCCTTTTTTTGCGATGTGATCGACACCCTTGATACCGCTCATGTCACCCGCGGCAATCGGATGAAGTGTCGTGATGTTCTTTGGATGTCCGGTCGCATCGAAGCGGTCACCGATCGCCTTCAACATTAGATCGGGGCAACCCAGACCGCTTGACGACGAAACGGACACGATTGCGCCATCTGGAATGAGATCCGCTGCCTGGGCTGGAGTAATGTGTTTTTTCATGACCGGCTCTCGATTCCCGTTTTGACCCGAACAGCGGCACCGCTTTTTGACGCTTCGACGACAGCAAGCCCGGTCGCCAGCGACCAGATGCCGTCTTCAGCAGTCGCGGAAGGTTTGCCGCCGGTGATGGCCGTGTGGAAAGCTTTGAGCGCGACGTCATAGAGATTGTCGGAACCCGCCTGGATTTCCTCCTCGCCAGCCTCGGTTCGAAGCACCACGGTGCCGACCGACTTCTGGGTCATCACATTTCTGGCGATCAGGGAGCCTTCGGTGCCATGAACCTCGAAACCGGTTTCGGCATATCTGGTCGTGAAGCCATCGTGGAACTGCGCGATAAGACCGTTTTCGAAACGAATGACACCCATGACGGCGTCTTCAAGTCCCTCCCGGCTCATGCCGCCGGCTTGAGAAAATGCGATGACTTCGACCGGATCGGCACCCAGCACGAAGCGAAGCGTGTCCACGTCGTGCACGGTGATGTCGAGGATGACACCACCGCCCGCAGACGGCTTGTCCAGCCGCCAGCCCTGCAGATGCGGGGGCAGGTAAACCGCATGAAAAACGCGCGCGCTCAGCGGTGTTCCGATCCTGCCGGCCGCTATCGCATCGCGCATCACCCGATGGGTTGGCGCATTACGCAGATGATGATTTGTCGCCAGAACGACATTTGCCTTGCGCGCCGCCTCCGCCATTGCGTGCGCCTCTTCGAGCGACATGGCCAGAGGCTTTTCACAAAGAATATGTTTCCCTGCGCGGGCGGCGGCGAGCGCCTGCTCGCAATGCAGATCATTCGTCGTCGAAATATAAACCGCATCGATGGCCGGATCGGCAAGAAGCGACGCCAGATCCGAGGCAACATTCGGAATGCCGTTTTCCGCCGCATATTCCGCCCCGCGAACAGGGTTGGAACTCAGAACGGAAACAACCTCACCGCCGCTTTTTCTAATTGCGTTAATCACCCATTCACGGGCGATCGTGCTTGCACCGATCAATCCCCAACGCACCGTCATGCCAATGTCCTCCCGACTTCATTCCGCCCTGCCCCGCAGCTCTCCCGCACAACGAGCCGAACCGCCGTTGTCACGGCCTCCGCATCGGCCTTCTCCGAATTGATCTGCTTGAGAAGCAGCTGTGCTGCCCGCCTGCCAATCCCCTGGGGATCGACGGCAATCGTGGTCAGGGCCGGCACCGTCGTCTTGGCTTCAATGACATCGTCAAAGCCGACAACCGCGAAATCCCGCCCCGCCTCCATCTGCCGGGCGCGCAGCCCGTCGCAGACACCAAAAGCCACGGCGTCGTTGAAGCAGACGGCAGCCGTGACCGGATCGCCTGCTTCGAGCACACGTCCGATCGCCTCGACGCCGCCGGCACGCGAGGGCGCGCAGGGAACAACGGCCGCCTCCTGAAAAGGCAGACCGGCGACAGCCAGGGCATCCCGAAAGCCGCTGACCCGCTCGTGAAAAACCGCCGTATCGGGAAAGCCGCCCATGAAGGCGATGCGGGTGTGACCAAGCGAGGCAAGATGAGCCACCGCCTGCGCCATACCAGACTGATTATCCGATGCCACTGACGAGACTTTCGCTCCGGGCAGGCTGCGAACAACGACCACGACGGGAATGCCGGCGGCTGTCAGCGGCTTGAAGTCGAGCGGATCGGTCGCACGGGCGGGTGACACGATCAGCCCGGAAATGCCATGCTCGCGCATAGAGGAAATCACCTCGCGCTGCCGATCGATGCTTTCACTGGTATTGGCGAGAAATTGCACATAGCCGGCCGATTGCACGACCGTGTCAACGCCGACGGCAAGTTCCGCAAAAAAGCTGTTCGTCAGATCATTGACGACGACCCCGATGATTTTCGATTTCGCGCTGGTCTGGCGCAGGTTCGCAGCACCGCGATTATAGACATAACCAAGTTCGCGCATTGCCGCATTGACCTTGGCCCGCGTTCCCTCATTGACGAGCGGAGACCCCCGCAGCACCAGCGAGACGGTCGATTTCGACACGCCTGCAGCCTGCGCGATATCTATAACGGTTACCCGTCCGCCAGTCATTGAAGCCCTCCCATGCCTTTCCTCGAAATCGAGGTTAATTAATTGGAACGTTCCAATTTTGTCAAGCGACATTGCCGAACCAAAAATGAAAACAACGGGACAGAGAATAAAAATCCTCCAATAATTTATTTATTTCAATGCATTATAGGAAATTTTTGATTCTTGTAATTTCCGTGAACTCTTCGAAATTTGCGACGGCATGCGATTGAAAAATGGAACGTTCCAAAATACGCTAATGTTTCTTCCCAACAGGAGCAATGTTTATCAGGCCTGCAATGCCGGGCGAACGCGATGTTCAGCAATGCATGACCGGGCCCAAGCGACAATGCTTGCCCTTCAGTCACTATGGACAGTAGTTTACCGTCAAGCGCTCAGGCTGATGAGCGATCGACCCTCATTCCGGAGCAATGAATGACAAAAGAAACGCCTTCACTTGACGCCCTGCGGGCAGAGCTTGCAGCGCTTCAACTCAACACGTTCAATTATGACTTCGCATGGAAACTGGGCAGCCTGATAAGACAGCGCGCGGCATCACAGGAGCTTCCCGTCGCAATTGAGATACGGCATGGCACAGACGTGGTCTTCGCCACTCTCCTGCCCGGCGCGACCATCGACAACTTTGGGTGGACACGGCGCAAATGTGCCGTCGTTCATCGCTTTCATCGCAGCTCGCTTCAGGTCCGGCTCGAATCTGAATTGAAGGGGTATGACTTCAACACCCGGTTTGGCCTGCCGACGAGCGATTACGTCGCGAGCGGCGGCGCGTTTCCGCTCACCATCCGTGGAGGCACGCTGATCGGATCGGTGGGTGTCAGCGGATTGCCTGACGTCGAAGACCACAAGCTGGTTACACTCTGCCTGACGGAGATGCTCGCAGGCTGACAAACGGCAGTGCCGCCGGCTCCAGGATGCGCGGCAACCTTGCGCCAATCGTGATGGCGCATCTGCCGCCATAAAACGAGAGTACCGGGAGCTACCTTTTTTCTGCGGCCGGATCAGATGCGATCCCGGCCCAGAGCTCGCGCGCCATCGCCTGAAGCAGCAGGGACTCCGTCCACCTGTCGGTCGAATCGTTGCCGTCCCGCCCCGTAATCGCATAGGGTTGCGGCCCCAGTTCGCAGGTGAAGACCAGTTCGGCATCCGGCGCGGCGCGGGAGCGCCAGTACCGGAAACCATAGTCCCACCACTCAAGAAAGAGATCGACCCAGGGGCGATGGTTCGGGAAGGAAATCTCGATCTGAACCTGTTCACACGAACCGATACGGCCATGAAAAGCCTGTGCATTTTGAAGGATACGGCGGATCTGCGCCTGGCTCTCGTCCTCGACCGGGAAAGCGAATTCGCGGGCAACCAGATAATGCGACAGGTCTGCCAACAGGGGCAATGCGGGGCGATGGTCGAGAAAATCCAGCGTCAGCAGCAGGTCGCTGGTGATGCGGTGGCGATGCGTCTCGATGAATACGGCAACGCCAGCGTCTTCGGCCAGCCGCATCCACCCGTCTAGAAGCGGCAGGCAATCCTCGACCCGGCGCGGGCGGACATCCGCCTGCAGATCAATATGGCTGACCGGAAATTCCATCGCCAAGTCCAGCGACAGACGCAAATCCTCAACAGTGCGCGGAAAGCACACCCCCTCGATCTTGAGGCCAGTGCCGCGGATCGCCTCGTTCAGGCGAACAACATCCTCCCGATTGGTGTAGTGTGTGCTGACGCCATCAAAGCCGGCCGCCACGATCATCTCGATATTTTCATCAAGACTGCGTTCCACGCCATCCGTATGACGACGTTCCATGGCCCAGAGCGACTGAAAAACAAGCAGCTTCTGCATCAGGCTGCCCGCGCGCTTTTCAGAAGTGCCTTGAGGTTTACCATCGGGTCGGCCAGCGCCGATGGATCGGGGCTGATGCCCGCAGCGATCAGCATTTCGGCGAGCTTGATATCTTTTGCAACCGCGTTTCCTGTTCCAAGACCGGCGGCGGCCACAAGCCGTCCATCGTCCAGAAAAAACGCCAGCTCCCCGCCTGCGAGCGGGCGGATGACACTGTGATGATGCGGCTGCGGCAGCCCGGCAACCTGCAGGCCGAGATCATATTGATCCGACCAGAACCATGGAATAGCGGCAAAAACCTCGGCAGCGCCGAGAGCGTTGCGGGCTGCCGTTTCCGCCTGGTTGCGGGCATTGCGCCAGCTTTCGAAACGAATATGGCCCCCACCGGGCTGGGATACAGATGCGCAATCGCCCGACGCGAATATATGCGGATCGCTGGTCCGCAGATGGCGGTCGGTCAGAATGCCGTTACCCACCGCCAGACCGGCCGTTTCGGCCAATCCTGTTTCAGGCAGGACACCGATTGCCGAGACGACGATATTTGCGGGCACTCTGCCGCCATCCGTGAGCACAACGGCGTCAGGCGCGATCTCGGCAACGCCCTGCCCCAGGTAAAACTGCACCCCTTCGTCAATATGCCGTGCATGTATCTTAGCCGCAAAATGTGGTGGAACGGCGCGCCCCAGCGGTTTCGGCGCGGCTTCGACAATGCTGACGGCGACACCCTTGCTGCGCAGCACTGCCGCAAGCTCCATGCCGATCAGACCGCCGCCGATAATGGCGACGCGACTATCAGCTTCGGCGCGGGAGAATATCGCTGCCGCATCCGCATAGGTCCGGAAGTCCAGAGCCTGCCCCGCACCCGGACATGTCAGCTTTCTGGGGCTCGCTCCCGTTGCCAGAAGCAGCCTGTCATAGTCCAGCACCCGGCCATCGCCTAGCGCTACGGTTCGCATATTTGCGTCGATACGCTGCGCCGTGACGCCCTGCAGATAGCAAATCCGAGCGGCCTCGAACGCCTCGGGCGCGCAGATCTGTTGCATGTGCACCGCACCGTTGAGCGGTTTGGAAAGCGGCGGGCGCTCATAGGGCAGATGCGGTTCGGCCCCGACCAGCGTGACGGAACCGGAGTAACCCGCCTCGCGCAACACAAATGCCGCCCGGGTGCCGCATTCGCCGGCACCGACAATGACGATACGGTCCATAATTCTCTCCGTGTTGAGATGGACCGGCACCTCGGGATCGAGGCGCCGGCCGGGAGGATCAGTTCTTTCGGCTGTACTCACCCATGTTGCCTGGCGTCACCAGTTCAAACGGCACCCAGACCTCCTTGTCGACGCTCTTTGCACGGGCCAGCCCAATGGCGGCGTCGACTGCGCTCGCGGACTGTCCGGCGGCGTTCTGGAACACGGTCACATCCAGATCGCCCGCCGCCATGGCGGCAAGAGCATCCTGCGTGGCATCGATGCCGACGACGATCACATCATCCATCGGCACGCCCGCCGCCTTAAAGGCCTGGATTGCACCGATTGCCATTTCATCATTATTGGCGAAAACCACATCGATCGGCCGTCCGGCGGTAATCCAGTTTGTCGTCAGGTCCATGGCATTCGTTCGCGTCCAGGCCGCAGACTGCTCGTCGGCGATGGTTGCTCCCTTGCAATCACCCGCCGCCAGCGTTTCCTTAACCGACGAGGTGCGGTCGCGCGAAGCCTGATGCGCCAGATCACCCATCAAAATAAAGGCCTGCGCATCACCTGCCTTGTTCTTCTGCTTCAAGAGATCACAGGCCGCCTCGGCTCCGAGCCTTCCCGCATCGGTCTCCTTCGAGCCGACATAGGCCTGTTTTTCCGGTAGCCGACCGATATTTTCGGGTGCGATATTAAGATAGACGAGCGGGATGCCGGCCTTCTGCGCTGCTTCGCTTATACCGGGTGCGGCGGACGTATCCGTCAAGGTCACGATGATCGCGTCCACCTTGGAAGCGATGAAATTGTCCACCTGGCTGCGCTGTTTGGAAACATCCGTCTGCGCATCCTCGACCTGCAGTTTGACGCCATCCATTTTGGATGCTCTTGCGCTAAGCCCCTCCCGCAGAAGCGTCTGAAAGTTGTTGTCGAAGCTTTGCATCGAAACACCGATCGTTTCGGCCGATGCCCCACCTGCCATGAGAGCCGCCAGAACGGCGACCGTACAGATTGATCTCATATGTCATCCTCCCAATAGGCGCCGGGCCGCCCGATCGCATTCCGGGGCACGAGACGCCCGCGTGATCTCGCCTATCCGATGGTTATGCGGACTTCCCCATCGACCACTTCCGTCGGATAGGTTTTCAGGTTTTCGCAGGCGGGAAGCCTGAGGGCCTCGCCGGTGCGATAGTCGAAGGCGCCGGAATGCTTGGGACATTCCACCTCGAAATCCATCACGAGCCCGTCTGCAAGATGGATCGCCTCGTGGGTGCAAAGGCCGGCGGTGCAATAAACGCTATCGTCCGGGCCGCGGTAGATCGCGTAGGTGCGACCTCCGTGATCGAAGCGGATGGCTCCTTCCTGTTCGATATCGTCAAGTTTGCAGGCCGAAACCCAGGTCAACAGATTGCTCATTCGGCTGCCTCCCCGATTGTGTTGCGTGCCTTGCGGGCTGCGATTTTTTCCTTCCGTTTGCGATAACGTTCCTGCATCCGCGCCTCGCTCTCGGCAGAGCCGTCGTGCCAGGTGCCAAACCAGCGATCGAGCGGGATCAGCGCATCGCCGTAATTCACCTCGAAATATTTGTGGTGCAGGTAATGTGCATAGGCATGGCTATCGACCAGCCCGTTCTCCCCGACCTCCACCTTGTCGAAGCCGACATGGCCGGGAATGGCGCCGAAACCCGCATAATGGAGCTGATACAGCATCAGGATGGGGTTTGACGGCAGGATCAGGTGATAAAAGGCCGTCCCGAAATAGAGAAGGTGCTCGATGGGGTGCATCGACAGGGACGACCACGGCGACGGATTCACCGAATTGTGGTGAACGGAATGCACCCATTTATAAAGAAGCGGCGTGTGAATGAGCCGGTGAATGCAGAAGAAATGGAACTCGTGAATGATCGGGACCACGAGTGCGACAACGGCGAGTGTCCAGGGGTTCTCCGTAAAGCTCAGCCACGGCGCATAACCATTGGCATAGGCCCACAGCATGACAACCTCTATGGCGGTCCAGATGGTGACGCCCGACAGGAAGGTGCGCAAAATATTGTCGAGGTTCTGGCTTTCGAACCAGAAGGCATTGCTCTTGTTATCGGCCGGGAACTTGCCGTTATATTTGAAGCGGTTTTCCTGCCGCTTCAGAACATAGAGGTGAAGCTCGAAAGCGCCGTAGAAAAGCAGGACGCAGATCGCGTTGACGGCGTAAAGCCAGGCAATCCAGCCGATCCCTAAAACCTGCATGGTCTCCATTGGCGGAATGACCCAGGCCCAATAGGCGACGGCAGACGCCGCAAAGATCGCGTTCCATGGGAAAAAATAATGGGGCAGCCATTTCACCAGAGCAACCAGCTTTGGCGGAAAGGCAAAAAGCGGCGCCGTTTCAATCGGCTCGTTGGGAGCCCAGTCGCCGCGCTTGTTTCGCGTTCCATATTTTAGATCGTCCATAGCTCTCCTCCCGGCGGATCGCATCTGTCTGCGGCCGCGTGATGTCACGATGGGAGGAGCGCGCATTCGGCACGGTGATCAGTTCGGGTTTCCCCGGAACTCCGCCTCCTCCATGACAAAAATCTATCAGGAGGCGAGACGGGCGGCGAAGCTTGGTTTGATCAAATCAGATCAAAGCCCTTCGGGGGTAATGGTGATGAAGCGAATGGGAGCCGAATCCGGTTCGATGGTGGTCAGTCCAAGACGACGCAGGACAAGATCAAGCGCGCGCTGGGCCTGCGCCTCGGGCGCCTGATCCAGCACCACGTCCATGAAGCCATCACGCAGGGCCGCCCGCGTATAGTCCGTCAACTCATGCCCGACGAACATCAGGTCTCGCGCGGGACGCTGACGGCGCAGGACGTCGATCAGGGCGGAATTCGCGCCGCCTGCATTATAAAGGCCGACAAGATCCGGATAGATTTCGAGCGCCGAACTTAGATATTCTGCGCTGTAGAGTTCGTCGTCACGCGTAAAACCAAGCCATTTAAAGGCGACAGGGCCAGGGTGTTCGAGAAAATAATCGGAGAAACCGCGAATGCGTTCGCGGTGCACCTGGTAAATGGGATGGCACAGCGCAACGATCGGGCCTTGCCTGCGGCTCATCCGGGCGATGAAATGTGCCGCCGTCCGCCCGGCGGCATAGTTGTCGATACCGACGAAATCTCCCCGATCCTCGGAGGCACGGGTGACCACATGGACGACCGGAAGACCACGCTTCATAACCGCCTCCACCGCTGCGCCAACCAAAGGGCTGCTGGGAACCGCCAGGATCAGACCGGCGCGCGCCACATCCGTCGACAGGATACGCTTCGCAATCTCCTCGGGTTTCATTTCCTCGACAAAGCTGCGCTGAACGATAAGGAGAGGATCAAGCGTCTGGGCAATCCTCTCAAAGGCTTTGGAAAGCCGCCGATAAAATGTCGTTTCGGGGCGAACCATCAAGACGTCTATGCGCAGCAGCCCGCGATGCGCATCCGGCAGCGTGCGAGGGTAATCAAGGTTGCGTGCAGCGATGACGACTTTCTCGACCAGTTCGGGCCGAACGCCACCCCTTCCGTTCAGAACCCGCTCGACCGTTGCGGTCCCCACCCCGGCAAGACGTGCAATGTCCCTGTAATTAGCCTTGCCCACCTTCGCCATCCCCCCGATGCCTGGGCGACATATCTGGTTTCGCCCAATTCTCTCGCCATTGTTGATTTACACGATAGCGGGTGGATTAACATGGCATCCCGCATCCTTCTGATCGCAATCGATGTGGTCAGGCGCATCTGCGCACAGGATACCGAATCACTTGCTCCACACACCGCGGAGTAGCCAAGCGGTTGGCCCGCTCCCCAAACAGCCCGCTTTACGCTTGCAAAAGGCCTGCGCCGGCAAACTGCAATCAAGATTTTGATTTACAACAGTTTTTATAACTATCTGGACGTTCAGCCAAACCACATCAGGTTGTGCTTCCTATCGCATTTCGCCCGGTAGTTTTTCAGGCCGCCGCGTTAAGGATTTATTAACTCAATCGAAGCGAACATTAGCATATTCTTATTACCCGCTATTCGGGTGATAATTTGTTGCGTACCGCCAGCGAATTCAACGGTGCGACAGCATGGGGAGAGAGCATGAGGTTCGTGAAATCACGCCATATCGCATTGCTTGCAGCACTGATCTCCGCGCCAGCGTCAAGCCTCGCGCAGACATCCACGACGGCAGACTTTACCGTACAGATAACCATTCAGGCGGCATGCCAGATCAACTCCGCCGGTTTGCTCAATTTCGGCAATAGTGGCTTCATCACGGGTAACGTGGATGCCACCAGCCAGATTGTCGTTCAATGCACGTCAAGCACACCATACTCGCTGGGGCTGAGCGCCGGCGCGGGAACCGGCGCGACGGTTGCAAGCCGTTTGATGACCGGCCCGAGCGGCGCAACCGTTTCCTATTCGCTTTACCGGGATTCCGGGCACACGCAGCTGTGGGGAAATACCATCGGCACGGACAGGCAGACGGGAACGGGAACGGGCGGGGCACAGACATTTACCGTTTATGGGCGGGTGCCGGCCCAGACGACACCCGTGCCGGGCGTCTACACGGACACCGTGAGGGCCACGCTTACCTATTGATCGCCAGAGGGAGGATCGCGCATGCGTCTTTTTACCTTAGCGGCTGCGTTTATTGCCGGTCTGTCTGTTTCACCTTCATACGCTACATCGTTGCGGGTCTCACCCGTTATCCTGGATCTCAGGGCGCCAACCGCGGCATCCAGTCTTCGAATATGGAATGATGCCAAAACGCCCATCAACGTTCAGGTCAGAATTTTCCGCTGGACCCAGCAAAACGGAGAGGATGTCCTGACCGCCGCACAGGATGTGGTTGCCAGCCCGCCCATGACCCAATTGAAGCCGGGGGCGGAAAACCTTGTCCGCATCGTCCGGCTCTCGAAAACGCCGATCAAGGCGGAAGAGAGCTACCGCGTCATCGTCGATGAACTGCCGTCAAGGACCAAATCCCCATCCGGCACCATCAATCTTGTCGTGCGTCACTCCATACCCGTTTTCTTCTCGAATGCGACCGCCGGTGATGCCGAGGCAACGTGGTCAGTGACACCGCAGGCCAATGGTTATCGGGTAACGGTTTCCAACAGGGGCCTGAAGCGGCTGCGGATCGCCAATCTCAAACTGCTCGGTGGTAACGGGCAGCCAGTCGCCCAGCAACAGGGGCTGGTGGGTTATGTGCTCGGCCAGTCGGGCACGAGCTGGGTCGTTCCGGCACCGAATGGCAAGAGAGCCGGCGGCACGGTGAAGATTTCAGCGGACAGCGAAGGCGGCCCTGTCAATGCGACGGCGCGCGTCACCGGCGGATAGCCTCGCCGTTTTGACGATTGCAGGTTTGACGATCATTTCATCGAGCAGTTTTTCCATGGCGCAGGATTTACCCCCTGCGGCATCACAGGCCTCTTTTGCCGCAGAAGAGCCGAGACAATTGCAGCTCGAAGTCTACATCAACGATGTTTCGACAGAACTGATCGCCACATTTCGTCAAGACGACGCCGGTACGCTTTTCATAGAGCCGGTCCAGCTGAGAAATGTTGGAATTACACCCGTTGACAGTGCCGTTGGCGGTGATGGCTGGGTCGATATTTCCAGACTGCCCGATGTGACGGCACGTTACGACGAGAGCAGTCAATCCGTCTATTTCACACTCCCGACCGCGGCGCGGGCCAGCAAGGTCATCGACGCATCCGGCAAAAATGACCGGAACGAGGACGAAGAGGCGCAGGACAGGGCGCTAAGCAATTGGGGGGGTCTGGTGAATTACACGATTTACGGATCTTCCGGTGGCGAAAGATGGTCGGATATTGCCGACTTCAACGGCGTTTCCGCCTTGCTGGAAGGCCGCGTTTTCGGCCCGTTTGGCGTATTGTCTTCATCTCAGGTTCTCAGCACATCACAACTAGACCAGTTTGATACGAGACGGCTCGACACCACCTGGAGCTATTCCGATGAAGACACGCTGACGACCTACCGGGCAGGCGATCTAATTACAGGCGGGCTTGCCTGGACGCGCCCGACGCGGCTGGGTGGTCTACAGATACGAAGAAATTTCGATCTTCGGCCAGACATGGTGACGATGCCGATGCCGGCATTTGCCGGCTCCGCAGCGGTGCCGTCCACGGTCGATGTCTATGTCGACAATATTCGCCGCATATCGCAGGACGTTCCGGAAGGGCCCTTCTCCATTACCAATCTTCCCGTCGTCAGCGGTGCGGGCAATGCGCGGCTGGTGGTGCGCGATGCCCTCGGCCGCGAGACGGTGTCGGAAACGCCGTTTTTCGCCTCGGCGGACTTGCTGGCAAAAGGGCTGATCGATTTTTCCGCCGAACTCGGCTTTGCCCGGCGCGACTACGGCACCTCGTCTTTCGACTACGATGAAAGGCTGTTGGGGTCAGCAACGGTGCGCTACGGATTTTCAGATAAGCTGACACTGGAAGGCCATGCGGAAGGTGGTGAGGATTTTTATAATGTCGGGGTTGGCGGTGTCTTTACGCTCGGCGATTTCGGATTGGGCACGGTTTCCGGCGCAACCAGCCATTTCCGGGAGGAAAGCGGTTATCAGCTTTCCGCAAGCGTCGAGGCGGAATTGCTCGGCGTTCAGTTCGTTGCCCGCTCACAACGCACGTTTGGTGACTATCACGATATCGCATCCGTTTCCGCAAATACCTCGGAAAACAGAAAAATCTCAGGACTGCTCAGCGCCCGTGCGCCGCGTTCCCTTGATCAGATATCCGCCTCCACCCAGCTGGCTTTCGATGAGACGAGCCTGAACTTCTCTTACACGCAGCTTGAGACCTTCGATGAAAGGAAATCCCGGCTGCTGGGTCTTTCCGCAACGCGCCGGTTTGGCGAGAACGGCAATATCTTCATCACCGCCTACAAGGACCTGGAAGACGAGGGTTCCTATGGCGTTTATGCCGGTCTTTCCTGGACATTCGGGGGCGGCATTTCCAGTTCTGTCGGTTTGTCTTCCAATGCCGATGGATATTCAGCGACAGCCGACATAGCAAAATCCGAACAGCAGACCGAAGGCAGTTATGGCTGGCGTTTGCGTGGCTCCATGGGCAACAGCAATATCGTCTCCGCTTCGGGCAGTTATCGCGGCAGCGTCGCGCGTGTGGCGGCGGGCGTCGATCAGTTCAATGGAACCACGCAGGCCTATGCGCAGGTGGACGGATCGATCGCGATTGCCGGCGGGGATGTTTTCCTTGGCAACCGTATCGACGACGCCTTTGCCGTTGTCGACGCGGGTGCGCCGGGCGTTGAGATTTCACTTGAAAACCGCCCCATCGGCCAGACCAACCGCCGTGGCAAGATATTGCTTCCAAACCTGCATTCCTACGACGTCAACACGATTACCCTCGACCCGAGCAATCTTCCCGTCGATGCACGTATCGACAGGACGAAGCAGACCGTCATTCCGGCGGAAGGTGGCGGGGCGGTTGTCGATTTCAAGGTGGAGACCGGCGGACGTGTGGCGCTGGTAACCTTGAAGAACGAAAGCGGCGACTTCATCGAGGCGGGATCGACCGGCACCATCGATGGCAGCGGCGATTTCGTGGTTGGTTATGATGGGCAGGCCTATCTCGACAATGTTTCCGAGAAACATCGGCTCCTCATCACGCAGCCGATGAGAGGAGACTGTGAAGCGCAGATCGTTCTTGGTGCCGCTTCCGAAACACGCACAACTGTTGAAGCCATATGCAGGAGCGTTCAATGATGATGCTGACCCGTGCCAGCCTTGCCATCTCCGCTTTTCTTTTTGCCTCTCCCGTGCTGGCGCAGAGCTGTAGTTTCAGCATGTCGGATATGAATTTCGGTTTCGTCAACCTCACAAGCGGCAGTGCGGTGGACAGTACCGCGACACTGAACATAACCTGTTCCAACCCGTTGTTGACGCTGGGCCTTTCTATTCGCATCTGCCCGAACATCAATGCGGGCAGTGGAGGCCAGTCGGGCGGGATTCGCAGGATGCTGCAGGGCAGCAACGTGCTTAATTATCAACTATATCAAAATTCCGGGCGGACGACGTCCTGGGGGTCCCTCGCTCAACCTGCGCTCGGATCGCCTCCACCGATCGACCTGGCGCTACCGCTCTTGTTGAACAGTACAAGCCGTGTCGTTTATGGCAGGATTGCCGCTGGTCAGGCATCTGCGGCGCGGGGGCCATACCTCTCCAGCTTTGCTGGCGCCGAGACCAACTTTACCTATGCCTCGTATCTTCTACTTGCGCCGAGTTGCTCGACCGTAACCCAAAACCCCACTCAAGTACCCTTCAACGTCACGGCCGCGGTGGAGCCGACCTGTCTTGTCACAGCCCAACCTATCAATTTCGGCAATCACGGCGTTCTCAGCTCCGCCGTCGATGCGACCGGCTCGATTGCGCTGACCTGCACGGCGAACCTCGCCTATAGCGTTGCTCTCAATGGCGGCCTGAGCAACAGCCCGCCGGCTTCGCGGCGAATGGTGCTTGGCGGCGCGTCGATCACCTACGGTCTTTACCGTGACATCAGCCGCACGAATGTCTGGGGAAATGCCGCCGGGCAGATGGCCACCGGCACCGGAACAGGCAGCCTGCAGACGCTGACCGTCTATGGACGCGTGCCGGCGCAGAATACGCCGGCACCGGGAAATTACTCCGACACTGTCGTTGTGACGGTAAGTTATTGAAGCTGTGCGCCGCGCGATACAGCGCTCAGCCGGATGAAACGTCTCAGGACTTGCCCTGAACCCCCTCATGAAGATGGATAGGCGCATGGTGCAGGTAATGCGCCACCTTTCGCTTGGCGGCGATATCGGTCCAGACGAAGCGGACATTGTCCTCGCTCAACCCGGCCGCCGTCGCAATCTCGGCCGTAGGCCTGTTGTTTTCGAGACCATAGAGGCAGATATCCATCTTGTCGTAAGGCAGGGCGAAATAGAATTCTTCCTGCGTCTGCGGCATGGAATAGGTATCGGTGGTCGGTGGGCGGGCGCGGATTTCCTGCGGAATGCCGAGATGGGCCGCGAGCTGGTAGACTTGGGATTTATAAAGATGGGCGATCGGCTTGATGTCGGCTGCGCCGTCGCCGTTCTTGACGAAGAAGCCCTGGTCATATTCCAGCCGGTTCGGAGTTCCGAGCACCGCAAAATTCAGGCGGTCTGCGTGATAATATTCGAACTGCTTGCGGGTGCGCTGCTTCATGTTCGTTGCCGCGACGATGCCGAGATAGGCTTTTGCCGTGAGACGAATCTTGCGTGTTTCACCTGATGGCGAACGAACGACCAGCGAAGAGATATTATAAGCGCCGGTGCTCATGGCATTGTCGAAAACAATCTTGGAGGTCCAGCCCGGACCATATTCCGGAACGACCTCGCGGATGAAACCGTCGCGCCTTTCATAACAACCCATGGCGGCAAGCGAGGGCCCGATATCCTCCAGCACACAATCCATGCCGAGCATTGTCGCTACCGCCTTTCCAAGCCGCAGGCTTTCCGGGTCGGAATCGTTTTCCGGCATGAACAGGCCAAAGACATTCGCAGCCCCGAGCGCATGAACGGCGAGTGCGGCGCTGACGCTGGAATCGATGCCGCCGGAAAGGCCAAGCACCAGGCCGCGCTTACGCAGGTCGAACCGAAGGGACTGGCGGATTTTTTCGGCGATACGTTCAACCTCCGCCGCCGCATCGAGTTCAAGTGGCGAGAAAGGCATGCTGTGTGCGTTATTCGTCATCGATTGTTCTCCGTATCTTGAGCAGCGAGACGACGGCTGACCTTTCCGGTATCCGTCGTCGGCAGGAAATCGCGAAATTCAACCAGTGTCGGCACCATATGGACTTCCAGATACCGGGCACAGTGGCGCATGACGTCTTTTTCGGTAATCGCCGCACCGGGAGCGATGACGATCGCCTTGATCGCCTGGCCGAAAACCTCATGTGCGACGCCGACAACCAGAGCGTCCGATACGCCCGGCATGGCTTGCAGCACGGCCTCGACCGCCTGCGGCGCAACCTTTTCACCGCGCGACTTGATGATATCGTCCTTGCGGGCGACGAAGGTCAAATAACCTTCGGCATCGCAGGTAAAGAGATCGCCGGTGTGGAGACGCATCCTGCCGGTTGCGGCGTTAATGCGCAATGCACGGGCCGTTGCCGCCTCGTTTCTCCAATAGCCACGCATCACATGCGGCCCGCTGACGACGAGTTCGCCCGCAACGCCGGGCGATACGCTGCCGCCTGCCTCATTGACCACCTCGATGGACGTGCCGGGAATGGCGATGCCGACCGAACCGCGCTTCCTGTCGAGGTCTTCCGGCGGCAGAAAGCTGATGCGGGTGCATTCCGTCTGGCCATACATGCAAAACAGCCGGAGATGCGGCAAAAAGCTGCGCAGCCAGTCGGCGTGGACGGTCGGCAAAGGTGCGGCGGCGGCGGTGGCGTAACGCAGGCTTTCGAACAGCGTTGGCGACAAATCGCGCGTCTGCATCATGATGGAGAGCATGGTCGGCACCAGCGCGAAGCCGGTAATCCGCTCTTCGCGGATACGCTCGAAAATCAGATGCGGATAGGCGAAGGATTTCTCGATCACCAGCGTGGCGCCGACAACGACGCTGGAAAGTAACTGATTGAGGCCATACCCGAATGAAAGCGGCAATACGCCAAGAAGGATATCGTCGGCGGTGTTGCCGAGATAGGATGTAATCGAACGGACGGCCGCATCGAGATTATCATGCGCCAGCATCACACCCTTCGGCTCGCCGGTGGAACCCGACGTATAGATGATCACCGCCAGATCCGTTTTGGACAGGTTCTGCGGCAGCACGTCGGGCTGTTCCTCGAGCAGCGCGTCGAAATCGACACTATCGCCGGATGCGTTCGAAGCGCCGGAAACGATACGCAACAGCGCGGAAGAACCGGCGGCATCTGAAACCACCTTCTCCAGCCGCGCCTCGGCAACCACCGCAAAGGGCGTGGAACTGTCCAGAATTTGCGAAAGGCGGGCTTCCTTCGTGGATGGATTGACCGGGCAGACGACAGCGCCCGCCATCCAGCAGCCGAAAATCGCCACCGCCATGCGCCAGCCATTGTCCAGCACAAGGACGACACGGTCTCCCGGGGTCACACCACGAAAGATCAGGGCAGCTGCAAAAGCCTCGCTCATCGTCTTGAGTTCGCCGTAACTCAGGCGCGTTTCACCAGCCACCACCGCCGTCTTGCCGGGGTGTCGCTCCGCACTTCGATGCAGGTAGTGGTCAATACGCAATGGCGCTTCCCGAAATTCTCAGACGGTCTGCTTGCGACCGATGAAGGCGGCGATGTTATCGATCGTGTCGAGATTGGCCGGCACGAGATCCGCATCGGCAACACGGATGCCATAACGTTCCTCGATGAAGCTTACCAATTCCAGAATCCCGGTGGAATCGACCATGTCATTGTCGATCAGCGAAAGATCGTCGCCAAACGGCCGGCTATCGTCACCGAACAGAAAGTTTTCGATAATGAAACCGCGAATTTCGGCTTTCGTGCCGGTGCTTTCAGTGGTCATTTGGAGCTTCCTTCAATATTTTGCGATGGTGTTGAGGAATTCGAAGCCGTGGCGGCATGTATGAGCTGTGTTGATAATATTCCGACGAAGGCAGCGTTGTCGCGAAAGCCGGTCGCCTGTTTTTGACGCACCTTGCCCTTAAGTTTTTCGACCGCCTGGGCGTTGAACAGGCCGGCTGCTTTGAGTTTATCGGCAGAAAGCACGGTGTCGAGATAGCCGGCATCCGCAAAGGCCTCCGCGTCCGGCGCGCGATAGGGCTGCTTGGGCCGATTGAGGATCGCATCGGGCACCAATTCGGCTGCTGCCCGTTTGAGGATGTATTTTTCCTTTAGACCGCGCAGTTTCGCTTCGGGCGGGAGCGCGGCGGCAAAGTCCACCACACGGGGATCAAGGAACGGAAACCGGCCCTCCACCCCATTGGCCATCATCACCCGGTCACCCTGGCTGGAAAGAATATAGCCGGGCAAAAGAAATGCGGTTTCGAGATATTGCGCCTGGTGCAGCGGATGCCAGCGGCGGAAATCTTCCGGCAATTGCGCGGCAAGGTCAGCCGCCGCATCATAATCACCCAACGCATCCCTCAATTCGGCGGAAAAGAAGATTTTCGCCGCCGCTGTCGAGCGCAGGCGGGGCCGGTGGGAAAACAGCGGTTCGTCGGAGGCTTCAGCGCCGAAGGAGAAGAAGCGGGCCAGATAATCCGGCGTCTGCTGTTTCAGCCCCGGCAGATAGGGATATAGCCGCTGGAACAGTTTCGGGCGGCGGGAGGATTGCGGCTGGCGGCTGCAAAACCGCCTTACACGCGCCTCGCGGAAAATGTCGTAGCCGGCGAACAGCTCGTCGGCGCCCTCGCCCGTCAGCACCACCTTCATGCCGCGTTCGCGCACAAGCCGGGAAAGCAGGTAAAGCGGCACCGGCGCGGTGCGAAGAACGGGCGTCTGCACATGGTCCATGACCTGCGGCATGTATTGCGCTATGTCCTCAGTCGAGCATTCCGTGGTCTCGGATGCGACGCCGAGATGCTGGCTCATCGCTTTCTGCCAGACACGTTCGTCGTGCTCCGCGCTTTCGAACGCAAGAGAAAAGGTGCGCAAGCCCTGGCGGACATTTTTTGCGGCGAGGGCCGAAACAAGGGAAGAGTCCAGCCCGCCCGACAGATAGGAGCCAACCGGCACGTCGGCGCGCAGCCGGATCCGCGTCGCGTCGGCCAGCAGCGCCGTCAATTCCTCCACCTGGGTTTCAAACTCTGCGGCCGGCGCCGCATCCTTGGCGTCAGGATAGGAAAGCTGCCACCAGCGCCGCTCGGTGGACACGCCGTCGCGGAGAACCATCATATGGCCGGGCGGCAACTCGTGGATACCGCGAAAGGCGGTGCGCGGCGGCACCGGAAACCAGAAGGTGAAAATCTGATCCAGCGCCACCGGATCGATTTCGGCCGTCATTCCCGGCAGAGCCAGAAGCGCCCCGATCTCGGATGCGAAATAGAACGTGCCCTGGTGCCATGTATAATAAAGCGGCCGCACACCCATCCGGTCGCGGGCAAGCACCAGCGTGTCGCTGCGGGCATCATGAAGGGCGAAGGCGAAATCACCGTTGAATTCGGTGAGGCAATCCAGGCCCTTCTCGCGATAAAGATGCAGGATGACTTCGGTGTCGGAATGTGTGCGGAAGGCATGGCCGCGCGCGGACAGCGTTTCGCGCAATTCGACATGGTTGAAGATTTCACCGTTAAAGGAGACGGCGAGCTCATCTTCCACCGTACGCATGGGTTGCGCGCCATCGGCGATGCCGACAATGGCCAGCCGGGCATGGGCAAGTCCGACATCCCCGCGCAGCAGGGTTCCATGCGCATCTGGACCGCGATGCCTGAGGCAAGACGCCATCAGCGCAAGGCGCTCGTTTGCGCGATCGGCCGGCATGTTATGTTTATAAAACCCGGCAATTCCGCACATTACTCGCCCGCCTGTCCGAAACTGTCGCCGATAAGGCGTGTCCAGCTTTCACCGGAAAAACCGTTGAAGAACGCTTTTCCATCCGTCGCGGCTTTGATGAGTTCCGCATCGCGGGAATGCACGATGGTCGATGCCGCGTGGAGAAACGAACATTTCCTGCCGATCATCGCCTGCAGAATTGCCGGCTGGGTGCGTCCCCTGATCGCGACGAGGCCACGCTCATAGGCGTTGCGGATCAGCCGGTCGATAACGATCTGCTCCTGCCCCGGCAGGGCCATGATCTGCAACGTCCGGCCAATTCCCTTCGGATTGCCGTGGTAGAGGAAAAGACCCACCGCCCTGCCGCCCCGGGCCCGCACGATCCGCTGCACCGGCTCACCATGCAGACGTTTGCGCCTGGCATGCTGGAGCATGGTCAGCAGGCCTTCCTCGCTCCATACCGGACGGAGCGAGAAGTGCCCGATGAGTTCGAGAGCCAGATGGGCGAATTCGGCATCACTCGCCTCTTCATCGGTAAAACTGTCCACCTTGTCCGGATGTGATGCATAATAGGACAAGGCGCGTCCGTGGCCGCGCGCCGAAATGGTCCGGTCGATCATCGTGCTGATGGGCGCCAGCGCGCGGAAAGCGCCTGAAATACGGGTCGCAGAAAGTTCCGTTGCGAATGAAGCCGGGCGCAATATCCGCAACCAGTCAAGACTGTAGGTGGAAAGCAGGTGGCCACGCATCGTCTTCCACATTTCGGTGGAAACGTCATTGATCGTCTCACCGAAGGTCAGCTCCTGCGGACCCGCCAGAACCTCGCGCAGCAAACGCGCGCCGGCAAAAGGATCAGTCTCGCGATCCTCGGCGACAAAGGAGGAGCAGACGACAGCCTGAATGTTCCGGTCGCCGAGTTCCATCATCATGGGCAATACGCCCAGAAATCCGGACACGCGCCCGTCATCGAGCACATGGACCTTGGAGCAGATATCCGGATTTGTGTTTGAACCGTCGAGGAAAAGCGCGCGCAGATATGAGGTCAGATCATCCGTCGCGGCGCCATCCTTCTTCCGTAAAACACGGTGAAACATGTCGGCCACGGACACAAGATCGTCCGCAATAAATGAACGTATCTGAGGCATGATCGACGCTTCTTGCCGGACAGGCGTTTAATCGAGAATAGTAATATCACTGCTATTCTGCCGCAGGCGTATTAATCAGAAGTTATGTGTCGCTGCAATTTCTCGTTGATCAGGGCATTTTGCAAATATTTGACAGTAATCAGAACCCTTCAAGGCAATGAATGGGAAGGATTAAGATGACTTTACAGTGCACCGCGAAGGCGAGGCCATCGCGGTGCACAATATTCAAAGGTCAGACCTTTAGTAATGGACGGACAGGGAATCGATTGGAGTAGTTTTCGGCGGCGCGAACTTTGTCAGGTCTATTCCGTCGACGGCGCTCAAGTACTCGTCCATGCTGGGCGTGCGGCCAAGGATCGCCGAAAGCACGACCACCGGTGTGGAAGCCAGCAACGATTCACCCTTCTTCTCGGCGGTGTCTTCAACAACGCGGCCCTGGAACAGGCGGGTGGAGGTGGCGAGAACCGTGTCACCCTTCTCCGCCTTTTCCTGGTTACCCATGCAAAGGTTGCAGCCCGGACGCTCGAGGTAGAGGATATTCTCATACTCGGTACGGTTGGTGGTCTTGGGCTTCAGATCATCGAACTCGAAGCCCGAATATTTCTGCAGGATTTCCCAATCACCTTCGGCCTTCAGCTCATCGATGATGTTATAGGTCGGGGCAGCGACGACCAGCGGCGCCTTGAACTCGACCTTGCCTTCGCTCTTCTCGATGTTCTTGAGCATTTGCGCGACGATCTTCATGTCGCCCTTGTGCACCATGCACGAGCCAACGAAGCCGAGGTCGACTTTCTTGGTGCCACCATAATACGAAACCGGGCGGATCGTGTCATGGGTATAGCGCCGCGATACATCGGCATTGTTCACGTCGGGGTCGGCGATCATCGGTTCGTCGATCACGTCCAGATCCACCACAACCTCGGCGAAATATTTCGCGTTGGCATCGGGCGTCAAAGCGGGTTTTTCGCCCGAGCGGATTTCGGCGATGCGCGCATCCGCCTTGGCGATCAGGCCCTTCAGCGTCCCGACGGCATTGTCCATGCCCTTGTCGATCATGATCTGAATGCGCGCCTTGGCGATTTCCAGAGACTCGATCAGCGTCTCGTCCTGCGAAATGCAGATCGAGGCCTTGGCCTTCATCTCAGCCGTCCAGTCGGTAAAGGTGAAGGCCTGGTCGGCGAGCAGGGTGCCGATGTGGACTTCGATGATACGTCCCTGGAAGACGTTGTCGCCACATTGCTTGAGCATCTGCGCCTGGGTGGCATGGACCACGTCGCGGAAGTCCATGTGCGGCCGCATCGTGCCCTTGAAGGTCACCTTGACCGATTGCGGGATCGGCATCGTTGCCTCGCCGGTGGCGAGCGCCAGCGCCACGGTGCCGGAGTCGGCGCCGAAGGCCACACCCTTGGACATGCGGGTATGGCTGTCGCCGCCGATGATGATCGCCCAGTCATCCACGGTGATGTCGTTCAGCACCTTGTGGATCACGTCCGTCATCGAATGATAGACGCCCTTCGGGTCGCGGGCGGTGATAACGCCGAAATTGTTCATGAAGGACATGAGTTTCGGAATGTTCACCTGGGCCTTCTTGTCCCAGACGGATGCGGTGTGGCAGCCCGACTGGTAGGCGCCATCCACGAGCGGCGAGATGACGGTGGCCGCCATCGCCTCAAGTTCCTGGGCGGTCATCAGGCCGGTCGTGTCCTGCGAACCGACGATGTTGACCGTCACGCGAACGTCCGAGCCCGCGTGCAGCACCTTGCCCGGGGTCACGCCGACGGCGTTGCGGTTGAAGATCTTCTCGACTGCGGTGAGACCCTGACCTTCGATCGAAATTTCCTTGTTCGGGGCAAAGACCGGAGTCGGTTCGACACCGAGGGTCTGGGCGGCAAATGTCTGGAGCTTCTTGCCGAAGACGATGGCGTAGGAGCTGCCGGCCTTCATGAACTCCATCTTCTGGGGCGTGAAGGCGGCGGCGACATCGACCAGTTCCTTGCCGTTCTCGTCGCACAGCTTCTTGTTCTTGGCATCGATCTTGAGGACGGTGCCGGTCTCGACCGAATATTTCTGCTCGAGGATCGGGTTACCATCATTGTTGAGGATCGGCTTGCCGTCTTCACCGGTCTTCTTCACCCAGTTCTTCAGGTTGATGCCGATACCGCCGGTGACGTCGACGGTGGTTGCGAAGATCGGCGAGATGCCGTTGGTGCCAGCGACGACGGGGGCGAAGTTGACGAAAGGCACATAGGGGCTGGCCTGTTTGCCGGTCCACAGCGCCACGTTGTTCACGCCGGACATGCGCGACGAGCCGACGCCCATCGTGCCCTTTTCGGCGATCATCATCACCCGCTTGTCCGGGTGCTGCTTTTGCAGCGCAACGATTTCCGCCTGCGCTTCAGGCGTGATCATACACTGACCGTGCAATTCGCGGTCCGAACGGGAATGCGCCTGGTTGCCGGGGGAGAGAAGGTCGGTCGAGATATCGCCTTCGGCGGCGATGAAGGTCACGACCTTGATCTCATCTTCGACATCCGGAAGCTTGGTGAAGAACTCGGCCTTCGCATAGCTTTCCAGAACGCCCTTCGCGACGGCATTGCCAGCCTTGAAGGCATCGCGCAGCCGGAACATGTCGGCGTCATAAAGGAAGACCTGCGTCTTCAGCACGTCACCGGCCTGCGTGGCGAGCGCAGCGTCATTGCCAAGGGCAACGTCCAGCAGCACTTCGACAGACGGGCCGCCCTTCATATGCGACAGCAATTCGAGGGCGAAAGTCGGCGTGATCTCGGGGACCACCACTTCAGCCAGAATAATCTGTTTCAGGAAGGCAGCCTTGACGCCCGCGGCGCTCGTGGTGCCGGGCAAGGTGTTGTAAATGAAGAATTTGAGGGCATCCGCCCGATGCTCGTTACCGGCATCCTTGATCAGTTCAATGATTTCGCCGGTCAGTCCGCCGTCATCGATCGGTTTGGGAGCTAGCCCTTGATTTTCTCTGCTTTTGATCTCAGCCAGGTAATCCAAGTAAAGGTTCATCGCAATCCCAACGTCATGAGGTGTATGGCGCCGAAACGCAGCGCCACCGCACCGTATTGTTAATAGGCACAGGGTCTTTTATCGGTTTCGAGTACGCCAACCGAGGCCGGATGACAAGATACCGTATTTCAGTAAAAAAGTGGTAGATCGGATTGAGCGCCCATCGGTTAAAAAATGAGCGCCGCATATCCTTCGCCAAGCAAGTGATCATAGAGGCTTCAAGCGTCAGTTCTGACTGGATTTACATCTCTCTGGAACGGGGCATGTAGCGCAATAATCGAGCGCATCCAGAAGATAGCGCACACAGCATACCCGGCGCCTGCGTTTGGGCTGGCCGCCTTCCACGGGATAGATAATAGGCCGAAAGAGCGGGTTACGCGCGCCGTCAGACAAAAGCTCTGTCTTGAGAATTTCGAAGGCGTGATCGAGGCCACTTGTTCTGGACTGCAAAAGCGCCTCGCAACTGCGTGCGGTTCCCTCGAACATGTTGCCGGCATTGCTCCACAGGACGTTCCGTGAAAGGCCGCTGGCATTGGCGATCGCATTCACGACCACGGACAGATTGTCCCTGATCAGAAAATCGAAGCGCTCTTCCGGCGACGCTGCAGCAACAGGCCGACCAAAAGACGAGAGGCGCACCGAAACGATGTCACCATCATCACTCACATCAAGGCCTATCTCATCCAGCGTGAGCGGCAGCCGCCAGTCGACCAGGATCGCCGCAGCGACCGCTGGCTTCACAATCGAAGCGAAATACCGTTTGGACCACTCACTTGCGACTGCTTCACGGAGCGGCTCGCGCCCATGTCGACGACCATAGTTCCTCAGTACGCTCTCGATGCGGCGCGGCTCCAGAAGCTCGGCAAGCAGAAGATCGCCGCGCCGTTTTCGCTGAAAAAATGAACGGGAACCGACGGGTGTCGATTGTTCAAAAAGGCAGCTCAGTATTTCTGTTCGCAGCATCAGCCGTCCAGCAATGTCAATCGAACTGGCTGGTAATCTCATCGACCAGCTTCTGCAATGATGCCGTTGAACCGAATGGCCAGGTCGTGGCACCTGTCACCATGACATTGCCCTGCGCAACGATCGGGAGAACCGGCCAGAGCGCGGCATTGCGAAGGTCATCCGGTATTGATTCCGACAGGATGAACAGGGTGCCCTGACCGTCAAGGGCGGCGAGCCCTTCAAGGTCGATCGTCGTGAAGCCGAATGGTTGCGGCGGCAGGTCCATGGCGGGGGCAAACCCTATCCTGTGCAGCAATCCCGCGATGGCCGAGTTGGGCGCGAATATCCGCAGACGCGGCACGCCCGGCAGGGGCTGAGCCACGATCAGCTTGCGCCCAGAAACCTTTCCGCCGAACCTGGCCTTCAAAATCTCCATGCTCTCGTCCAGCCGCGCCAGCAGTGCTGCAGCTTCACTCTCCCGCGCAAGTGCGGCGCCAGCCTGAGTGACACTGCGATAGACGCCCGCCAGCATGTCGCCATCGGCAGCCTGATCATCGATCAGATGGGTCGGCGCGATATCGCCAAGCGCTGAAGCGAGTGATGCGTGGCGGAAACGGGAAGACAGGATGAGATCGGGCTGCAGCTTGCGAATGGCTTCAAGGCTCGGCTGCTGCCGCCGTCCGACATCGACAACATCACCAAGCCGGTCGTTATCGACATCCACCCAGGTGCGATAACCGGAAGGTTCTGCACATCCAACCGGTGAAATTCCAAGGGAGAGCGCAATTTCGGTCGAAGTCCATTCAAGCGTAACGATACGTTTGGGCACAGGCGCTGCAAACGATTTCGGCGTGGTGGCCAGAGCCACCACGCCGGTTACGAAAGATCGTCTTCGAATTGCTGTCACCATTTCACACTCACCGTGCCGACCACGGTCAATCCCTGACCGTAATAGCACTGCGTGGTCGTGTTGCAGCCGGCGACATAGGTCTTGTCGCCAAGATTATAACCATTGAGCTGGAAAGAATAGCGATCATGCTCATATCGGGCAAACGCATCCACCAATGTGTAGCCCGGCACGAAGAATGAATTCGCCGTATCCCCGGCCGTCTTGCCGACGTGACGGGCGCCGACGCCCAGGGTCAGCTTCCCGTCCCAGGCATCCGGCATCGGGACATCATAGCTGACGAAAAGCGACTGCTGCTGCTTCGGAACCGTATATGGCATCTTGCCAACCTGGGTTGCAGTCTCGCTCCGGGTAACTTCCGGGTCCTGCCAGCTGGCCGCAGCCGTCAGATTAACGCGATCCCAGAGTGTCGCGTTGGCTTCGAGCTCAATGCCGCGGACACGCACTTCGTCGGTCTGGTAATAAACGCCCGCAATGCGGTTCACCACATTTTGCTGGGTTGCCTCGAAACCGGAAAGCGTGAGGCTGAAGTCTTCGCCCTCAGGCGCGTATTTGACGCCCACTTCCTTCAACTCTCCGGTCGTCGGCTTGAGCGGATCCGCTGCGAGTGTCAGAACAGGAGCAAATGAGGTGGAATAGACGGCGTAGGGAATGATGCCATTGTCGAAGACATAGGCAGCCCCTACCCTGCCGGTAAAGGCGCTGTGATTTCGCCTGTACTGTGTGGTGATGCCGCTGGAGAGCGCCGTGCTGTCGGAATCGTTGTCCACGTAATCCTGACGTCCGCCGGCTGTCAGCCTGAAGCCGCCGATCTCGATCTGATCCTGAAGATAGATGCCGATCTGACGCTGTGTCTGGTCGAGGCGCGTCGTCAATGTCGCCGGGGTGACGCCGATATTGTAGGTCGGGTTGAAAAGATCAAGTGTCGGACCCGCCCGGGAACCGGTGTCGTTGACCAGGTTCTGCCATTGCAGGTCGACACCGCCAAGCAGGGTGTGGCTGACCGCGCCGGTATCGAACTTATATTCGAGATTGGTATCGAGTGCGGCAGCATTGAGTGTCGGTTGCGCATTGTAAACCAGGCGGGAAAGCGTGCGCTGATTGGCGGCGAGACCGTTGCCGAACAGGTTCTGGTAGTTCACGTCGAGATAGGAATAACGGAAATTCTGCCGCAGCACGAGATCATCGCTGAAAGCATGTTCGAAACGATAGCCGACATAGGCCGTTTCCTTGTCGTAGATCGCAAGCGAAGGATCACCATCGGAGAAATTGCGGGGTATCGTCAGTCCAAGCCTGTTCGGATAGACACTGCCTGCAGCCGGAATGAGCGACGGCACCTGGCCGGCATCATCCTTCATATAGGCGCCATATACCGTCAGGCTGGTATCCTCATCCGGCGACCACTTTACGGTGGGGCTGATGGCGACACGGTCGTTCTTGCCGAAATCGTTCATGGCGTCGCTGTCACGCAGAACACCCTCCAACCGGTAGCTGAGCCCGGAACCAGTACCGATAGGACCGGTCGCGTCAAAACCGATCTCTTTCTGATTATAGCTGCCGAAACGCGTGTAGAGTTCGCCGCCGGCAACGTCTTTCGGGTCCTTGCTGATCATGTTGACGACGCCGCCAACATTTGTCTGGCCGAATAGCGCCGAACTCGGTCCGCGCAGGACCTCCACACGGTTCAGAAAATACGGCTCCACACGAAAGCCCGCATAACCGCCGGTCTGGTTGGCGATCTGCGGCACCCTCAGCCCATCGAGGTAAAGATCGGCGGCAAAACCGCGAATGGTAAAATAGTCAGAGCGCGGATCATTGCCGTAACGCTGACCGTTGACGTTAGAACTGTAGAGCAGGCTGTCCGCCACGGTCTGCACGGCACGATCGGTCATGGCACCACGCGTAATGACGGAGACGGACTGCGGCGTTTCGGCGACGGGCGTGGAGGTTTTCGTGGCGGAAGCGGAATCCCGGGCGACATAGCCGCGCTGCTCGACACGTGCCCCCTTGGCAGCGGCTTTTCCCTGTAGCACGATGGTTTCAAGTTGCGTGGAGCCGTTGGCCTCCTGCGCAATCGCCACTCCCTGGCCTGCGATCACGCCCAATGCAACGCCCGACGTCAAAATCAGAAACCGCGCGCGTCTGGGCAGGAAATCAGATGGCTTGCGCGTTGTGAGGCGGGAATTTTGCATTATGGGGAACCTGTGATGTGAGGACTGCCGGGGCGGGTAAAGACCTCGGAGTTTCCGCCATAAAGCTCTATCCCGCCGCATTCGGCCGCTTAACTAGACTTTTTTTATCATCATTGTCAGGTCAAACTTGATCGCAAACGGGCCATTAAATGGCCCGAATGATCGAAATACGCAAATCAACCCATAACCGGGCCATCTTTTCCTTTTGAAAAAACAGATGCGTGCGGCTATTGCTCCGTTCATGACAATGCCCACCAGGTTTCTGGTCCGGCTGCATTGGGAGATACGATGAAACAGCCGCAAAAGGCCGTGGACCTTCAAAACGTGCCAAGGCCCGTCGCGGCAATGGCGCGCATATATGAAAAGAGCGTCGATTTCGGCTGGCACAGCCATCGGCGCGGCCAACTGCTGCAAATTGTCGACGGTTTCATGACCGCTCGCACCCCCGATACCTCATTCATCATTCCGAGTGGATATGGCCTGCTCATCACCCCCGACATTCCCCATGCGGTGAGGTCCCATGGACGTGTCTCCATGCAGTCGCTTTATATCGAGCCCGAACCCGGCCTGACATTACGCTGGGAGCCGACACGCGTCATCTCCACATCCGTTCTCCTGTCCGCAGCGGTTGGATCCTTTCTCGAACAACCGACGCTTTATGACGAAAATGGTCGCGGCGGGCATCTGGCCGCCCTGATCCTCGAAGAGATTGCCGATGCGCAGGAGGGTCCCTTCGCACTTCCCATGCCGAGCGACAAACGCCTGCAGCGCCTGTGCCGGGACCTGTCCGAAACGCCGGCGATCGACCTCGATATCGACCACTGGGCCGACAATCTCGGTATGAGCCGCAGGACCATGACCCGAAAATTCCGCACTCAGACCGGCATGAGTTTTGCCGAGTGGCGCCGCCGGCTGCGCATGGCGCATGTGATGCGCAGGCAGGCAGAAGGAGCACGGCTGGAGGAAGCGGCAGCGGATGTCGGTTATCGCAGCCTGTCATCACTACGGAAGGCCATGCGCGAGGTTGCGGTTTGAACAGGACCCAAGCTGATATGCCCGCTGCGCAAGCGCGCGGTTTGAGTGTCGCCTACGATCAGGCCTATGCTCTACGCAACGTCGACATTCAGGCGCAGACGGGGCGCGTCACCGTCATTTGCGGGGCGAACGGTTCCGGAAAAAGTACACTCCTCAAATGCCTCGCCGGGCTGGAAGTGCCGACGGACGGCAAGGTGCTGCTCCTGGGGCGAGAGCTATCGGAATTGCGCCGCCGTGATATTGCCCGACAGGTCGCCGTCATGGGGCAATCGCCCGAAATTCCGGTCGGTCTCACGGTCGAAGAACTGGTCGAGCAGGGTCGGTATCCACACCGCCCCTGGCTTGGGCGCCTTTCAGCCACTGACCGCGACATCATCGACAGCGCCATCCAGAGGGTCGAGCTGCAGCACCTGCGCGCACGCCAGCTCGCAACATTGTCCGGAGGCGAAAGGCAGCGTGCCTGGGTCGCCATGGCGCTGGCCCAGCAACCGAACGTGCTTTTTCTGGACGAACCGACCAGTTTTCTCGACATGCGCCATCAGGCCGAACTGCTGACATTGTTGAGACAGCTCAACCGGACGGAAGGCCTGACGATCATCGCCGTGCTTCATGATCTCAATCAGGTCATGGATATCGCAGATGACGTGATATTGATGCGCAAGGGTGAAGTGCTGGCGACGGGTCCCGCAAGGCAGGTGCTGACAGCCGACCTGCTGGAAGCGGCTTTTAGCTGCAAGGTCGACCTCGTGGCGCATCCCGGCGGCGCCGACCGTGCCTATTGCCTGATCGACTGGATCGGCGCAGCCGGCAGGCCGCGCGACCATCAGGTCTCCGAATGAAAATGCCGCTGCCGTCCATCGGCTCGAACCGTCTCACACCGACGCCCCTTTTACCCCTTGGCCTTCTGCTTCTGTTCGTACTGGCAGCACTGGATATGCGGCTGGGAAGCAAGCTGATCGGCTGGCACGACATATTTGCCTTCCCGACACGCCCTACCACGCTCGCCCAGGCCATTCTGGAGACGAGCCGCGCCCCGAGAGTGGTAGCGGCGATCCTGACGGGAGCCGCGCTGGCCGTGGCGGGCTCGGTTTTGCAAAGCGTGCTCAGAAATCCTCTGGCTGCGCCGGATATTCTGTCCGTCACCAGCGGCGCCCAGCTCGTTTTGGTCATATCCACATTGTTGTTGCCGATAGCCATGCCGCCGATCATGGCAACGACATTGGGCGGTCTGGCAGGAGCCGCGGCCTGCATCGCGCTCGCCGGCGGGTTCCGCGCTCCGCCGGGGCGGCTGGCTCTCGCGGGCGTTGCGATTTCCCTCTGCTTTGCCGCAGTCTCTTCCGCAATCGTCCTTCTCGCCGACGACAGGGCTTCCGGTCTGGTGCTCTGGTCTTCCGGTATTCTCGACCAGACCGGATGGTCGAAAGTCATGGTCGCCGGTCCGGCCATTCTTTTATCTTTTCTGGCGCTGATGCTGATCGCGCGGCCGCTCGACCTGCTCGGCCTCGGCGATCAGGCATCAGCCAGTCTCGGCCTGACACGAAGCGTGACGTTGTCCGGTATTTTTGCCGGCATCCTGTTGTCCGGCGCTGCGGTTACACTCGCAGGCCCGATTGGTTTCATAGGGCTCGCGATCCCGAACATTCTTCGCGCGCTTGGCATCATCAGGCACCGCTTTCATCTGCCGCTATCGCTGATCTGGGGGGCCAATACCCTGCTCCTTGCCGATGTCATTGCGCAGCTTTTCGGCACCAACGGCACCATTGTCCCGACAGGCGTTGTCGTCGCCTGTCTTGGCGCGCCGGTCATGCTGCTCCTGCTGCGGACTTCGAGATTGGGGGCGGAGCGCCGTATCGGCTCGCCTTCGGCGCTACGGCTGCCTTCCATTCCCCTGCTGGTCACTATTTTGACGGTAATTTCGCTGGCTGGTATCGGCGCTGCGCTGGCGATTGGCGATGGCGTCTCCCTCTCGATGACGGACATTGCCGCGAACCTCGACATTCGCGCACCGCGGTTACTTGTGGCGCTTGGTTGCGGCGCCCTGCTAGCAGCAGCCGGTACGGTCTTACAGGCCGTCACGCGCAATCCGCTTTGCAGCCCCGAAACACTCGGCCTCACGCAGGGGGCCGCCCTGTTCAGCCTTGTCGGGCTTTTATCCGGCCTCATACCCGGAACGCTGATTTTCCAGGCGGTGACGTTTATAGGCGCTCTAGCCGCCGTTCTCCTTCTGCGGTTTTTCGGGCCCAAAAATGCGCCGGAAAGACTCATTCTGGCTGGCGTTGCCATCGCCGCGAGTTTCGGTGCAGCCGGCACCATCGTCGTTGTCGAAGCCCGGTTGCAGACGGCACAGGCCCTGTCCTGGCTGACAGGCTCGACCCATGGGCGCGGTTATGCCGACGTTCTTATCCTTTTTCCGTGGGTGATTATTTTGATGGCGATTGGCATCCTGTGCAGCCGCCATCTGGATACGCTCTCGCTGGGGGATGAAAAATCGCGCTCGCTCGGTATGGTGACCGGCAGGGCGAGAACATTGGCCATTCTCTATTCCGCCTGCGTTGTGGCGATTGCCGTTTCCTCCATCGGCGCTGTCAGCTTCGTCGGCCTTCTCTCCCCTCACGCCGCAAGGCTCCTGGTCGGGTCGCGACATGCACGCAGCCTGCCAGCAGCGATGGCACTCGGTGCGCTGCTGATGATTTTCGCAGATCTTGCAGGACGAAGCATCATCGCTCCTCTTGAACTACCGGCGGGCATCGTCACCGCAGTCATCGGCGCACCGGTTTTCCTGCTTCTGTTGCGCCCAAAGACACTGAGGACAAGGGCGCAGGGCGCTTAGTCTCCGAATGAGGAGTTGGGCTCATCCCCCAAAACGTGATCCGCGCCCGTCGCCGTGGAGACCAGCCATCCAATAATTTTCCTGATCCGCTCGCCCATTCTCCCGATTGACGCAGGCTTACGTCCAAAATAAGATATATGATATATTTTTATTGGAGGAAGAAGCGAATGGTCGATTATATTGTTGTGGGAGGTGGGTCCGCAGGGAGTGCTCTGGCAGGGCGACTGGCAATGGCCGATGCCGGAAAGGTGCTTGTAATCGAGGCCGGTCCGCGCGACAGCAATCCGCTCATTCACATCCCCGCCGGCTTCGTGAAGCTGCTGGATAGCGATCTGCTCTATCACTACAAGACGGTGCAGCAGGCAGCCTTGAACGGCCGTGCGCCGGTCATGCCGCAGGGTGCAGTCCTTGGCGGCGGCGGGTCGGTCAACGCCGCCATCTATGTCCGCGGCCAACGCCGCGACTATGACGACTGGGCGCGTCTTGGCGCTGACGGCTGGAGCTATGGTGACGTGCTCCCCTATTTCCGCCGCGCCGAAGACAATGACAGGCTCTCCGACGCCTATCACGGAACCGGCGGCCCGCTTGGCGTCTCCGACCTCAGGCAGGTGAATGACTTAACGCGTGCCTTCGTGCGCAGCGCGCAAGAGGCGGGCATCCCCTTCACCCCGGATTTCAACGGCCTGCGACAGCGTGGCGTCGGCTTCAACCAGACCACAACGCGCAACGGGCGACGCTGCAGCGCGGCGGTCGGTTATCTTCGTCCCGCCATGAAGTCCGGCAATCTGGAGATCCGCACCGGTTGCCTTGTGACGCGCATTCTCTTTGAAGGGGACCGCGCAACGGGCGTCGAATATGTTCGCAACGGTAAATTGGAAACTGTTCAGGCCGACAAGGAAGTCATCCTGTCGGGCGGCGCGGTGCAGACGCCAAAGCTTCTGATGTTGTCAGGGATCGGCCCCGAGGCGGAGCTTCGCCAACATGGCATCACCGTCCGGCACCGGCTGGAAGGGGTCGGCCAGAACCTGCAGGATCATCTCGAATTCCCCGCCATCCGCTTTTGTACCGGCCGCTATGGCTACTACGGAGAGGATAGCTTCCTGCGCTCCATCCGCAACGGTTTGCAATATTTGCTCTTCAAGTCCGGCCCGGTCATGTCGAACGTTACCGAGGCCTGCGCCTTCGTTAATGTGGACGACATGGAGGCCGAGCCGAACGTCCAGATGCATTTCGTACCGATCGTCTTCATGGACAGCGACCAGCAACCGATCAAGCGCGCCGGCGCAACGGTGAACCCCTGCGTGCTGCGTCCTGAAAGCCGTGGTGAAATCCGCCTGAAATCCACCAACCCGGCGGACCATCCCATCGTCGACCCGCGTTACCTGACAGCCCCGGAGGATATGCGTCTCTCCGTAAAGGCACTGAAGCTCGCCCGGGAAATCCTGGCGCAGCCTTCCTTTGCAGGTTATGTGGAGAAAACAGAGGCCTATCCCGGACAGGCGGTCGCGGACGAAGCGGCGCTCGAAACCTATATCCGCTCGAAAGGCAAGACGGTCTACCATCCCGTCGGCACCTGCCGCATGGGCAATGACGAGATGGCGGTGGTCGATCCGCAACTACGCGTTCACGGCCTTCGCAATCTACGCATTGTGGACAACTCCGTCATGCCGACGCTCATTTCGGGCAATACCAACGCAACGGCTATAATGATCGGCGAGAAAGCGTCAGATATGATACGCGGCCTCACGCCACTTGCACCCTCAAACGCGTGATGCGCATTATGCGTTGACTTGTCGAATCTCATGATCAAAGAAACGCCACGGGCCCTTAGATGAACCAGCTGCAAAAAATCAACAAAGGCAACCTTTCCGAGCAGGTTTACGGCACGATCCGTTCCTCGCTCATGGATGGGCGTTACGAGCCGGGTGAACGGCTGACAATCGCAAGCCTGGCCGAGCAGCTCGGTGTATCGATAACGCCGGTCCGCGAGGCGATCTTCCGGCTCGTGACCGAGCGCGCGCTGGAGATGAGGGCGGCAACCTCGATCCAGGTGAGAAGCCTGACGCCCTCGGAATTGCGTGAGATACAACTCATACGCCATCATCTCGAAGGCGAGGCGGCCGCCCAGGCGGCCGTCAAGATTTCGAAAAAAGAACTCGCGGCTCTCGAAGCTCTGCAGGGGGATTTTACCAACGCGGCAGCCAGCGACCCGCTGGAAGCCTCCCGCGTCAACCGCGAGTTCCATTTCAAGCTTGCTGAAGCAGCACAAATGCCAATGCTTTATGCAACGATCGAGGGCATGTGGGCGCAGATGGGACCGCTCATCCACCTGTACCATCTCAACACACCAACCCGTATCCTGGCGAGTGGCGACCACGGCCACTATGATGTGCTGCGTGCCCTTACCCTCCGCGACCCAGAAGGATGCCGAAAGGCGATCCAGGCCGACATCGGCGTTGGCGTCGTAATGGTCGAATGGCTGGAAGCAAAGGGGGCGGCCGAAGCCGCCCCCTGATCTTTCAAAGCTCTATCCACGTCGTCTTCAGCTCAGTATATTTGTCGATTGCGTGCAGCGACTTGTCGCGTCCATTGCCGGATTGCTTGAACCCGCCAAACGGCACCGTCGTATCACCGTGATCATAGCAATTGACCCAGACCGTGCCTGCCCGAAGCTTGCGGGCCATGCGATGAGCGCGGGAAAGGTCGCGCGTCCAGACGGCTGCGGCCAGCCCATAGGGACTGTCATTGGCGACGCGGACGGCCTCCTCGTCATCCTCAACCGTAATGGTCGACAATACGGGGCCGAAAATTTCTTCCCGTGCGATTGTCATGTCATTGCGAACATCCGCAAAGATCGTCGGATTGACGTAATAGCCGTCCGGCGTATCAGTTGGACGGTCACCGCCGAGCACCAGCCGCGCGCCTTCCGCCTTGCCCTTTTCGATGTAGCTTTCAACACGGTCGCGATGGCTGCTTTCGACAAGGGCGCCAAGCTTGGTCGCCGGATCCAGCGGATCGCCCGGACGGATCGACCGGGCGGTATTGACGACGATGTCGAGAAATTGCTCCTGGATGCGTCTGGAAAGGATCAGCCGTGATGGCGCAACGCAGACTTCGCCCTGGTTGAAGCAGATCGCCGTCGCCGCCCGCTCGGCCGCGACACGCAATTCGGGCACATCATCGAGAATGATGTTGGGCGACTTTCCGCCGCATTCCAGGAAAACACGCTTCATGTTGGACTGACCGGCATATTGCAGGAACAGTTTTCCCACTTCGCCGGAGCCGGTGAAGGCAAGGCAGTCAACATCCATATGCAGGCCGAGCGCCTTGCCAGCTGTCGGGCCGAAACCAGGCACAACATTAAAGACGCCGTCCGGAATACCGGCTTCCGCCGCAAGCTCCGCCAGCCGCAGCGCTGTCAACGGAGATTGTTCCGCAGGCTTCAGGACGACGGAGTTGCCCATGGCAAGCGCCGGCGCGAATTTCCACGTCGCCATCAGCATGGGGAAGTTCCAGGGCACGACCGCGCCGACGACGCCGATCGGTTCGCGTGTGATCATGGCAAGCTGGCCGGGACCGGTGGGCGCGATCTCGTCATAGAGCTTGTCCGGGCACTCGGCATACCATTGCAACGTATCCAGCACGACGTTGACATCGATATTGCGGCTCTCGGAAATCGGCTTTCCCATGTCGAGCGTTTCAAGCACCGCAAGCTCATCCATGTGCTTTTCCAACAGCGCCGCAAAGCGCTGAAGCACTTTCTTGCGCTCCTTTGGTGACCGGTCGCGCCAGACGCCTGCCTCGAAAGCCCGGCGCGCAGCCGCAACGGCGCGGTCCACATCTTCCCTGTCGCAGGCTGCAACGCGCGCGATGACCGTGCCGTCGCGAGGCGAGATATCGTCAAACGTCTCTCCCGAAGCGGCGTCGGTAAAACGACCGTCTATGAAGGCCTGCCCCCTGATGGTGATCCGGTTGCGGATGGCAGTCACGTCCGACTGCGTCAGTGCAAGATTCACGTTATCCTCCATTTTTGTTCGTGACATATATCATATATCATGTTATCTCGCATCATCGCAAGCAGTTGTTGCCGACCCTTTGGCAAATTGGAGGAGGAGCGCGTGGCGCAGCCCATCAGAAACGATTTTCGTCCCACCGAAACCGAGATAGCGCATCTGAGAGACCGCGCGCAGTTCGTGCGGCTGGAGACCATCCGGCTTATCGAAATTGCCAAGGTGGGCCACTACACCTCGGTATTTTCCGCAGCCGAGATTTTCGCAGCGCTCTACTATGACGTGATGCGGCTTTCGCCCGATCCCAAATGGCCGGATCGCGACCGCTTCCTGATGGGCAAGGGTCATGCGGCGGTGGGGCTGTTCCCCATTCTTGCCGAGCTTGGCTACATTCCGACGGAGGTGCTGAACGGCTACACCCGCCTCGGCAATCCGCTCGGTGACCATCCCGACATGCGCAAGGTGCCGGGCGTCGATTTTTCCTCCGGATCCATCGGACACGCCTTGTCCAACGGTCTCGGCATGGCGCTGAACGGACGCCGCCAGGGCCGCGACTTCACAACATTCGTCATGCTCGGCGATGGTGAGATGCAGGAAGGCCAGGTTTGGGAAGCAGCCATCGGCGCGGCCCATCACAAGCTGTCGCGGCTGGTCGCAATCGTTGACCGCAACGGCTACCAGCTCGACGGCGCCGTTGATGACGTGATGGGTATCGAGCCGCTGGATGAGAAATGGCGCGCCTTCGGCTGGGAAGTGCATATCGTCGATGGCCATGACATTGCGGAGCTGACCGCGCTCCTGCGTCGCGTCAAAGCCGACAACACCCGCGAAAAGCCATGCTGCATCATCGCGCGCACGCTCAAGGGCAAGGGCGTCTCCTACATGGAGACCGAACCCGGCTGGCACCTCGGCTACCTCGATCCATCCGATGCGGAAGCCGCACGTCAAGAAATTCTTTCCAAGGTAATTTGAGATGAGCACTGTCAATCTGCGGCCAAATTCGCCGAATTCGTGGCACTACCGCGAACTGAACATGAAGAACCCCGGCCTGGACCATCTGTCCAACGGGCTGATCTCGCTTGTCGAGGCAGGCCGCGACATCGTCGCGGGCTCCGCGGACCTTCAATACTCCAACGGGCTCAACCGCTTTGCCGCCCGCTTCCCGGACCGTTACTTCAGCTTCGGTATTTCCGAACAAAACATGGTATCGGCCGCCGCCGGCATCGCGACAACGGGCACGATGCCCTATGTCGCAACCTTTGCTTCCTTTCTCGGCCTGCTCACCTGCGAGCAGATCCGTATGGATGTCGCCTATTGCGCCCTGCCCGTTCGGCTGATCGGACACCATACCGGCATCTCCATGGGTTTCTACGGCACGTCACATCACGCGACGGAAGATATCGGCACCATGCGTTCGATCGCCGACCTGACGATCGTTTCGCCGGCCGATGGCCCGCAGTTTGAAGCGGCAATTCGCGCTTCGGCCGACCATGATCGCCCGATCTACTTCCGCACGGGACGCGGACGCGAGCCCGATCTCTACGATCCCAAAAGCGATTTCATTTTCGGCAAGGCGATCGAACATGCTGTCGGCGAAGAACTGACGATCATTGCCTGCGGCCTTCCCGTCCATCCATCGGTGCAGGTCGCCCGGAAACTCAAGGCGGAAGGCCGTAGTATCGGCGTCATCGACATGGCGACGGTCAAGCCGATCGATCGCGATGCCATCCTTGCGGCTGCTGCCCGTTCGAAGGTCATCCTGACGATCGAAGAGCACAATATCCTCGGTGGCCTCGGTGCCGCCGTTGCCGAGGTTCTTGCCGAAGAAGGCAGCCCCGCAAGGCTTGTGCGCCACGGTATCCGCGATGAATACGCGCTGATTGCGCCGCCGACGCATCTCTACGCCCACTACCGGCTCGACCAGACCGGCATCGAAACGGTTGTCCGCGAAATCATTCGCTGACAGGCCCCGTCGTGCGCAGGGAGGCGCACGACTTCCGCTCGCAGGAGCGACAAATGCATAGAACTTCAACAGAGGGAGTGAGACCATGAGGTTCCTGAAATCCGCATTGCCCATGCTATGCACCGCAGCGCTGGCCCTTGCCGCCACAACGACAAACGCTGCCGAAAAGCACGAGATCTACACGCTCCTGCCGAACTCGGCGCTTTCAGGCGTCATCGACCCCAACATGGCGGATCGCACCGATGTGGAGAAGGCGCTGCCTAAAACCACCCGCGAGCCCGGCAAAAAACTGGTGATCGGCTGGACGGAAATCACGCTCGGCAATCCCTGGTTCGTCAGCGTCATCGACACCGCGAAGGCCAAGGCGAAGGAATATGGCTACGAACTGGACGTCCAGGTCGCGGATGGCGATCCGGCCAAGACCTCGGCCCATATCGACGCCTTCATCGCCAAGAAGGTCGACGTCATCGTCATGGACCCGACCGATCTTGCCGCAGCGGCTGCGGATGCGCAGCGTGCCGTCGATGCCGGCATTCCCGTCATTGCCCTTGGAACCGTGCCGGATGAAAGCCCGATCGTCACCACTGTTCTGTTCAACCCTTACGGTAACGGTTTTGAAGCCGGCCGTTACGTCGCGCAGCATTATGGTGCCGACAAACAGATCACCGCAGCGGCTATCCTCGGCACCGTCGGGAATTCCACGTCTGAAAGCCGCGTCAACGGCATGATCACCGGCATCATCTATGAGCGTTCACAACAGCTTGGCCTCAATCTCTCCAGGGAAGATGCCATGCTTGCCGGCTTCAAGAAGTTCCAGCAATTGAAGACGAGCGGTTCGTTCGATTATCCGGAAGCCAAATTCGGTGTGGTTTCGATGGGCGTCGGTCTCTGGACAGAAGAAGGCGGCCTCGATGCGGCTGAAGACATCCTCACCGCTCACTCCTCCAAGCTCGACATCATCCTTGCCGAAAACGACTTCATGGGCATGGGCGCTCTGCGCGCTCTCGAAAATCAGGGCCTGAAGGGCAAGATAGCCGTTGCCAATGCGGCGGATGGCTTCCGTACCGCCCTCGATCTCGTGAAATCCGGCGACATGCTGGTCACCGGCCTTTGCTCCGGCTCGCATACCGGCGAAGGCGTCCTGGCACTCATCAACCAGATATTCGACAAGGGCCTCGATGCCAGCAATCTGCCGCTCGGCTCATATTATCCCTCGCAGATCGTGACCGAAAAGAACGTCGATGAGTTCATCGATCCGGACACGGCAAACCCCTTCTTCCGCTACACCGTTCCGCCTTTCAAGACGATCAGCGAACTCAAGGGCTGACCGACGGCCGGCAAGCATGGCGGGCCTTTCCGGGGCCCGCCCATTTGAGAGGAAGATAAGATGGACCGTCTAGAAATGCTCAACATCTCCAAGGAGTTCGGAGGTGTCACAGCGCTCAGCGGCGCACGGTTTTCCGCGCGTGCCGGAGAAGTTCACGCTCTCATGGGCGAGAACGGTGCCGGCAAATCGACGCTGATGAAAATCCTCGCGGGCGCCTACACCCATGACAAAGGCGAGATCCACATCGACGGTACGCCCGTGACTATCACCAGTCCGCAGGACGCGATGCGCAGGGGAATCTCGATCATTTACCAGGAATTCTCGCTCGCCCGCCACCTCACGGTGGCCGAAAACATTCTCATCGAAAAGCTCGGCCACGGCTTCCTTCTGGACAAACGAGCAATGCGGGCGCGCGCCGCCGAACTGCTGGCCGGCATGGGTTTTGACGATATCGATCCGGATGAGCTTGCCGGCAACCTTACGGTCGCGCACCAGCAGGTCATCGAAATATGCAAGGCGCTGTCCCGGGAATGTTCGATCCTCGTCCTAGACGAACCCACCGCCGTCCTCACCAACCACGAGACGGAAAAACTGTTCAAGCTCATACGGCAGCTGCGGGACAACGGTGTCTGCATCATCTACATCTCCCATCGGCTGGACGAGATATTCAGCCTGTGTGACCGCGCCACCGTACTAAAGGACGGTGCAATCGTGGGCACGTGGGAGATCGCTACACTTGACCACAAGCGCCTCGTCAACCTGATGATCGGTCGTGAACTGAAGGACTTCTTTCCCGACCGGGACGTCACGCCCGGCCCGGTTGCTCTTGCCGTCGAAAATCTGGCGACGGGACCGCTCGTCTCGGGCGTCACCTTCGAAGTTAGACGGGGCGAAGTGCTCGGCATCGGTGGCCTCATCGGTGCGGGACGAACCGAGGTATTGCGCGCAATTTTCGGTGCCGATCCCCTTACACAGGGTGAAGTGCGCCTCGATGGCAAGGTGCTGAGCATCAGCAGACCCGGAGAAGCCGTGCGCGCCGGCATCGGCCTGGTGCCCGAAGATCGCAAACATCAGGGATGTCTTCTCGACATGCCCATTCTTACCAATGCAATGATGACGCCGGTCAATCCGCATCTGGGCCCTTTGGGCCTGCTGCGCGATCGCCGGGAACGCGGTGCGACCGAAAGCCTGCGCAAACAGCTCAACCTCAAGGCCGAAAGCATCGACGCTGAAGCTGGAACGCTTTCTGGCGGCAACCAGCAGAAAGTCGCGCTGATGAAATGGCTTGTTTCCGGTTGCGAGGTGCTGCTGCTCGACGAACCCACCCGCGGCGTCGACGTCGGGGCGAAGGTCGAGATTTACCGCGTCATCAACGAACTGGCGGCCAATGGCGCCGCCATAATCATGGTCTCCTCCGAAATGCTAGAACTGATCGGCATGTGCGATCGCGTGCTTGTCATGCGCGCCGGCCGGATCGCCGGTGAACTGACCGGCACAGACATTTCCGAGGAAGGTATTATCGAACTGGCAATGGGGCGCGAGAATGTCCACTAATTCAAAGGCTTCCGGCCTTGTTTCCAACCTGGTCACCTATAACATCTATATCATGCTGGTGACGCTCATCGTCGTTTCCACGCTGTTGTCGGAACATTTCCTGACACTTCAAAACATATATAATCTCCTGCGGCAACTTGCACCGCTTGCCCTGGTCGCCATCGGCATGCTGCTGGTGATCCTGACGGGAGGAATCGATCTCTCGGTCGGTTCAGTCGCGGCGATCGGTGGCATGAGCGTGGCGATGGTCATGCCGGCGCTGCCATTTGACGGCGGCACCGCGCTTGTCCTGTGCATCTTGGGTGGCGTGCTGTTCGGCGCTTTGCTCGGCGCGATCAATGGCGTTCTTGTCGCCGGCTTCGGCATGGCCTCCTTCGTCGCGACGCTCGCCATGATGACCATGGCCCGCGGCCTCGCCTATATGCTCTCCAATGGCCAGCCCGTACGCTTTCCCCGCGACCTGTCGACAGCTCAGATTCTGACGGCATTCGGCAGCAAGGGCGTGCCCGGTCTCGGCCTTCCCTGGCCGGTCCTGGCCGTCTTCCTCTTCATTGCCCTGTTCATTTTCCTGTTGCGCCGGACCAGCTGGGGACGCCTCACCGTCGCAACCGGCAGCAATGAGAGTGCGGTGCGCCTCGCTGGCCTTCCCGTCTGGCGCTACAAGTTCCTCGCCTTCATGCTTTGCGGCGCGCTTTCGGCCCTCGCCGGCATATTCGTGACGGCCCGCACCGCCGTCGGAACACCAGTGACCGGCATTGGCCTCGAACTCGACGCCATTGCCGCCTGCGTTATTGGTGGAGCCCTTCTGTCCGGTGGCAGGGGTACGGTGATCAACACGATGATCGGCGTCCTCATTCTGGGACTGATCGGCAACATCATGAACCTGATGAGCGTTCCAGCCTATCCGCAGCAGATCATCAAGGGTGTCATCATCATTCTGGCAGTTCTCATGCAAGGCATCGGCGCCCACGCAAAAAGACGTGTTTGACCTCCCAGGCGCCGCACCTGGTCCGCATCGCAAGTCGATGCGGACCTTTTTTACGTCACTTGAGGAAATCAACAAGCAGGCGCACCTGCTGCTCGATCATGTGGATACCCTTATGTATATGGCATCCCCGCTTTTCAGCCGCGATCAACAGAGGCGTCATGTCAGGTTGCATCACCACTTCAGCGACGACAGTGCCTTTATCGAGCCTGTCTACATCGATGGGCAGGGCGTCGTTCTCATGCATGCCGAGCGCCGTGCCGTTGACAACAAGGTCATAGCCCGCCGGATCCGCCGCAGCCGCCACCACGCGGGCATCCGGGAAGGCGCCTGCAAGCTGTCTTGCCAGATGTTCGGCCTTGTGAAGCGAGCGGTTTGCGATTGTAAGGTCCATGACGCCAGCCCCGAGAAGAGCATGTCCCACACCGCTCGCCGCTCCGCCGGCACCGATGAGCAGCGTGCGAAAACCCGCCGGATCATGCCCCTGATGGCGAAGCCCGGCGACGAAACCCTCACCATCGAACATACCGCCCGTGAGGCTGCCGTCCGCTTCCCGGCGAATGATGTTGCAGGCATCGACAAGAGTGGCAGCCCCAACTCTCCGGTCGCAGAGCCTCGCGGCGGAAGCCTTGTGGGGAATGGTGATCACCATGCCGGCAATATTTGCAATTGCCCGGAAGCTGGCGACCGTCTGGTCCAGCATGTCGGGCCGCACATCAAGCGGCACCATGATCATATCCAGCCCCTGCCGCTCGCATTCAGCATTAAAACGTGACGGTGTGCGGACATGTTGAGCGGGGTGGGCGAGCAACGGGACGAAACGGGTTTTTCCGGAAATCATGCGGTTCTTCCTTAAAACGGCGACAAGACGCTTGCGCCTTCCAAACAATCATATATCATATATGAAAATTGTCTGAGAGCAAAAATGTCTGATCCCTTAACTATTTTCGACAACCAACTCAAAGTCTTCGGCGCGCCGTCGCGTTATGTCCAGGGCCGGAATATCCTCGACCGGATCGGCGGCTTCGCCGCGCAGATCGGAAAAAGCGCCGTCCTCGTGGCAGACGTTCACGTCCTCCCTCTCGTTGAAGACACCTTTCGCCAATCCCTGGAAAAAGCCGGCGTTTCCATGGTGATCCTGCCGTTCGAAGGCCAGATCGGTATAGAGACTGCGCAACGGCTTTCTGCCGCACTCGGCAAAAACACACCTGAAATCGTCATTGCCGCGGGCGGCGGTCGCGCCATCGATGCCGGCAAGGCACTGGCGGGCGTGCGCGACATCAAGCTGATCACCGTACCGACCGTCGCCTCCAATGATGCACCGACAAGCAAGAACTACGTGCTCTACGACACCAACGACCTCCTCCTTGAAGTGAGGCACCTGAAACGTAATCCGGATTTTGTCATTGTCGATACCGCGTTGCTGGCGGGAGCGCCGAAGTCCATGTTCGCAGCCGGATTGGGTGACGCCCTGTCGAAGAAGGCCGAGGCGCTCGCCTGCGCGAGCGGTTGCGGCACAACCATGTTTCGCGCCCGGCCGACCGGCCTTTCAGGCGTGATCGCCACCCATTGTTACGACACACTCGTAACGCACGGCATTGCCGCTTTCGATGCGGCGGGTTCGGGTGTGCCGACTGAGGCTTTCGACGCGGCCGTTGAGGCGATGATACTGATGGCGGGGCTCGGTTTTGAAAGCGGTGGCCTCTCCGTTCCCCACGCGCTCACCCGCGGCCTGCCGCATGTACCGGGCGTCAATGCGAAACCGCATGGATTTCAGGTCGCCTATGGGCTTCTGGTTCACCATCAGCTTCTGGGTGAGGCATTGCCACCAGCTATTGCCGCCCTTTACCGGCATACGGGACTGCCTATCAGCCTGCGTGCGCTTGCCGGACACCCCATCACCGGGGACCAGTTTCTCGCCGTCGCTCAGGCATCCATCACCGTACCTCACATGCTGAATTTCCCCCGCCCACTCACGGTCGAGGACCTCGTGGAGGCAATGCAATCGGTCGAGGACGCATGACGTTATATCAAACAGAAAAGGCAGGAGCACATGATGCCCAATGAAGACCAGGCAAAACCCCTTGCAGTGGTGACCGGTGGCGGAACCGGCATTGGCCGGGCCGTGGCGGAACTTCTCGCCGAGAGCGGCTATCAGGTCATCGCGCTGGGGCTGGATCGCGATGCGGATCTGAGCGCTGCAATCGCCTTTCACAAGGTGGACCTGACCGACACCAAGGCAAGTATCGCGGCACTGCCGGAGGGACAGCCCGTCGCTGGCCTCGTAAACTGCGCTGGCATGCTGCGCCACCAGCAGGAATGGGAGACCGACGCCTTCGAACAGGTCATGCGCGTTAATGTCACCGCCGGCTTTGCATTTTCCGCCGCCCTGCTCGACCGGCTGCAGGCCGCCGGTGGCGCCGTCGTCAATGTTGCCTCGATGTGGGCGATCTTCGGCTCCCCGGGCGCCCCCGCCTACACGGCGAGCAAGGGCGCCGTCGCCGCGATGACCCGGTCACAGGCGGTCGCCTGGGCCGGACGCGGCATTCGGGTGAATTCGATCGCGCCGGGATGGGTGGAGACCCGTATCTCGGAAAATGCGCGGACCGACGCTGCACGCGCCGAACGTATCGGCGCCCGCATTCCGATGGGACGCTGGGCCAAACCCGCCGAAGTCGCATCTGTCGTCCGTTTCCTTCTGTCGCCCGACGCGGGTTATGTGACCGGCGCGATGATTCCGATCGACGGCGGCTATTCAATCTGCTGAGGGGTAAAAAATGAAAGCTTGGGTTCACGACATAACCGGCGACCTGAACGTCCTGCAATTACGCGAAATGCCAAAGCCGCGTCCCGGGCGCGGTGAACTGCTCGTCCGTAACCGGGCAATCGGTCTCAACCCCGTCGACTGGAAATTCATACTCTGGGGCCATGACGCCTGGACGTGGCCGCATATCCCCGGCGTCGACGGGGCCGGCGAAGTAGAAGAAGTCGGGAAAGATGTCAGTCACATCGCGGTCGGCGCACGCGTCGCCTATCACAACGACCTCACACGTCCCGGTTCGTTTGCTGAATACACGGTTATCCCCGCGCGCGCGGCCATTCCTCTGCCGGCAAGCCTGCCCTTCACCGCAGCCGCCGCAATTCCCTGCCCTGGCCTCACCGCGCAGCAGGCCATCGACAAGGTGCCGCTCTGGCCCGGAGCCCATGTGCTCGTCACCGGCGCCTCCGGAGCCGTCGGCGGCGCTTTGCTCCAGCTCGCGCGCGACAAAGGCTGGGTCGTCCACGCGGTCGCCTCTGCCGCACAGGCAAACCGCCTGCTGAAACTCGGCGCAGCGACCGTCACAAATTATCACAACGAATATTGGAAGAGTGACTTCAGGGAACGGGTGCTGCATCAGCCAATCCATGCGGTGTTCGATATGGTGAGCGGCGCTCACGCCACCACCCTTGCGCCTCTTTTGACGGCGAATGGTCATCTTGTCTGCATTCAGGACCGGCAGGAAGCAGCGCCGCTTCCCGCTTTCTCCACAACGATCTCACTGCACGAAGTCGGCCTCAACGCGATGCACGCCCATGCATGCGATCATCAATGGGGACGGCTGGTCGCAGCCGGTGCCGCAATGGCACGCCAGATCTGCGAAGGAACCTTCGATCCTCAGCTTATCGAAACGGCGAATTTTGAGGATTTGCCCGCTGCACTTTCACGCCTGAAAGCGGGGCCGAACCCGGGCAACCGGGTGGTCGCCCTCTAGCAGACGGCGCCTGTACCATACCCACGACATTATCGAAGCGGCGTACGACAATCGCCGCTTCGAGCGTTTCACTCCCAATCTCACGGCAATAGGCCGCCAACTTTGCCCCGACAGGAAAATGGCCACCCGACCGTGAGGTCAGGCAGCCATTCAGAACCGGAAGAGCGAACTCCCGCCATCGGGGAAGGTCCACTCTGGCGTCGCTCAGGCGACGCCACCGAGGCAGACATATTTGATCTCGACGAAGTCATCGATACCGTATTTCGAACCTTCGCGGCCCAGACCCGACGATTTTACGCCTCCGAAGGGTGCTTCCGCCGTCGAGATGAGCCCCGTATTGACACCCACCATCCCATATTCCAGCGCCTCCGCTACCCGGAACACACGGGCGAGATCCTTTGCATAGAAATAGGATGCGAGGCCGAACTCCGTGTCATTCGCCTGAGCGATCACATCGGCTTCGTGCGCGAAACGGAAGAGCGGCGCAACCGGGCCGAAAGTCTCCTCGGTGGCCACCGCCATGTCCTTCGTGACGTCGGCAAGCACGGTCGCTTCATAGAACGTTCCGCCCAGACGATGCTGCTTGCCGCCCTGAAGAACTCTGGCCCCCTTGGAGAGCGCATCGCTGACATGCTCCTCCACCTTCTTCAGCGCCGCGTCGTCGATGAGCGGCCCGAGCACAACGCCCTCGTCGAAACCATTACCGGTCTTGAGGCCGCCAACCGCTTTTGCGAGCTTTTCCGCAAAGGCATCGTAAACGCCGTCCTGTACGTAAAGCCGGTTTGCGCAGACGCAGGTCTGGCCATTGTTCCGGAATTTGGCAATCAACGCGCCTTCCACCGCCTCATCAAGATCGGCATCATCAAAGACGATGAAGGGCGCATTGCCGCCGAGTTCCAGACCGAGCTTCTTGATGGTCGGGGCCGACTGCCGGTAAAGCTCCGCACCCACCTCGGTCGAACCGGTGAAAGTCAGCTTCCGCACGATTGGATTAGCTGTCATCTCCGCCCCGATCTCGCGTGCCGAGCCGGTCACAACCGAAAAGAGACCCGGGGGCAGACCAGCGCGTTCGCCGAGAACCGCCAGCGCAATCGCCGAGAAGGGTGTCTGGCTTGCCGGCTTCAGCACCATGGCGCATCCGGCCGCAAAGGCTGGCCCTGCCTTGCGGGTAATCATCGCATTCGGGAAGTTCCACGGCGTGACAGCCGCAACGACTCCAATCGGCTGCTTCAGGACCAGGATGCGCTTGTCTTTCTGGTGCCCCGGAACGATGTCGCCATAGATGCGGCGGGCTTCTTCGGCGAACCATTCGATGAAACTCGCGCCATATGCGATTTCGCCCTTGGCTTCCGCAAGCGGCTTGCCCTGCTCCGCAGTGAGTATCCGGCCCAGATCGTCCTGGTTCGCCATCATCAGTTCGAACCATTTCCGCAGGATGCCGGCGCGTTCCTTTGCGGTGCGGGCAGCCCATTCCCTCTGGGCTTTCTCCGCCGCGGCAATCGCCGTCTTCGTCTCGGCTGCGCCAAGCTTCGGCACGTGGCCGATCACCTCACCCGTCGCGGGGTTCGTCACGGCGATAGCCGTAGCATTCGCCTCGATCCATTCGCCGGCCACATATGCCGCCTGCCGGAACAATGTCTGGTCTTTTAGTTGCATTGGACTGATCTCCAGTATTCCCGTGGTAGCTTCGCGGCTTTACATCCGCCAAATATCGAACAATTAATAATGCATGATATATGATGCATTATATTTTTATTTTTGGCTAGTGCGATCTGGCCTGGCAAAAGCACTAACAACGACGCCCGACCGACGATGGAGGATGGTCCCAAATCCAGTTCATTTCAACGCCAATGGCGGGTTGGCTGACCCTTTCAACTCCACGGTCGTAAAGATGAGATCGGTGTCGCCGATATTCGTGAGGTCATGGATCATATGCTGGCCGGCCCCGAAACTGAAATACCTGCAATCGCCCGGACTATATTCTGTCTCCACTATTTCACCCGTGGACAGCCTTGAACGTGATTTTCCCGACGTCACCGCGACCCAGAAATAATTCAATACGTGCCGGTGATAGCCGACGCGCTCGCCTGGCTTGAGACGTATTTTCCATATACGGACGTCATTTGTTTCGGTCTCGAGAACCTGCCCAACATTTCCGTTGGTTTGAGCTTCAGCGAACTCCCTTTGCAGATCGCTGATGTGCTTATCGGTAGCCAAGTTCGTCATGGCGTTTCCTCTTGGGTTTGATCTCATGTGGTGGGCAGTACACCACCATCGACGTTGATGACGTCGCCACTAATGAAATCGGAGAGTTCTGATGCGAGATACAGAACCGCGGAGGCAACATCCGCCACTGTACCAAGTCGCCCCGCCGGCAGCCGGGCCTCCTGCAAAAATGCCTTGACCGCAGCGTCGGGCGATGTCCCGTAGCGCTCCGCAAGCGCATGCAGAAAACCGCCGGGCCGGTCCCAGAGTTCGGTGCGAATATGCGCAGGCGCGACCACGTTGGAACGAACACCCCGGGATGTAAACTCACGGGCCAGTGCTTTCGAAAGCAGGGTTATGGCGGCCTTCGAGGTACTATAATCCGGAAGGAGCGGATGCGGCATGCGCCCGGCCTCCGACCCGCAATGAACGATGACACCCTTTCCCTGTTGCAACATGGTGGGCAAAACCGCACGCGACATGCGAATATAGCCACCCAGATTGAGGTTGAGCGTCTCGTCCCAGTCGTCATCGCTTACATCGAGGAATCCTGTTCGTGTCGGGCATATCCCGGCATTGTTGAACAGGATGTCGATCCGCCCGAAACGTTCCAAAGCATGGGCAGCAACCACAGCCTCCGAACCCCGCACGGCAAGATCCAGTTCGATCGTGGCGCAGCGGTCGGGATCAGCCACCGCGGCAAGCGGCTGCATGTCCCGACTGACGCCGACGACGAATGCTCCTTCTGACAAGAAGCTCTTGGCCGTCTCAAACCCTATGCCCGAACTCGCACCGGTCACGATAACAACCTTGTCCGTCAGTTTCAGATCCATTGCAGTCTCCTCCGTTGCACTCTGCGGCGCTGTGACAGGCACAATGCAACAAAGGCATGAAGAGCAGTCAAGCAGGACCATTGCAGGATGACGGACAGCATTCGCATCGGCCGCCGACCAATCAGAGAAGCCTCAACTTGGTCGAGCGGGACACGATGGAAACGGCAATGACAATGATCACGCCTTTGACGATGCTCTGGATATATGTGTCCATGCCCATCAGGTTGAGGCCGTTATTCATGATGCCGATGAGCAGCGCGCCGAAGAACGTTCCCATGACCGTAGCCGTACCGGGACGCAGCATCGTCATGCCGATGAAGACTGCCGCAAGGCCGTCGAGAAGATAGGTCTCACCGCCATTGGGCTGGCCCGATCCGAGTCGTGCCGACAGGATGATTCCGGAGATCGCCGCAAAGAACGAACTCAGGGCAAGGCCATAGACCCGATAGGATCTGACGTTGATGCCGGACAGTTCGGCTGCGCGGGCGTTGCCGCCGACCGCATAGAGGTAACGCCCAAAGGTCGTGCGCTCCATGACGAACCAGGAGAAAGCGACGAGAAGGAGCATGATCAGCGCCGGATAGGGAAAGAATGCGCCGATTTTCCCTTGACCCAGGACGAGATATCCGCCGGGAATTCCGCCATAGATCGCCCGTCCACCGGAGATGATGAAGTTGATGCCCCAGAGGATCGATCCCGCGGCAAGTGTCGCGATCAACGAAGGGACGCCAATGCCGACAACGAGCGAGGCGTTGATCAGTCCAACGGCAAGACCGGCACCCAGCGCCGCAAGGATCGCAAGGGGTATCGGCGTTCCCGCGACCAGGAGAAGCGGACAAAGCAGACCTGCAAGGCCAACCACGTAGCCAACGGAAAGGTCCATTTCCTTCGCCGCAAAGCCGAATGTCAGGCCGATGGCAACAATGGTCAGCATTGATATCTGCTGGAGGATGTTGACGAGGTTCGTGCTCGTGAAAAACCTGTCCGTCGCCACCGAAAATCCGATGAACAGCAGGACAAGCACGACCAGCGTGCTGTATTTCTGCGCCAGCATGCCGAAGCTGATTTTTCTCACGGTGATGTCCCGTTCGGAGGTTGCTGTAATGGTCATTGTGTCACTCCCGCAATTGCATTGATGAAGGCCGCCTCATTGAAATCCTTGCGTTCGATCTCATCGCTATTGCGGCCCTGGCGGAACGGCACGATGCGATCGGCCACATAGGCGACTTCGAGAAGGTCGCTGGATGCGACCACGACAGCGGCACCCTGATCGGCCAGTTTCTTGATCAGTTCGTGGATCTCGCGTTTAGCCCCGACATCCACACCCTCCGTGGGTTCGAGGAAAATGAAGAGCGAATAGCGTCCCTCGGCGGCGAACAGCCATTTTGCGACCGAGACCTTCTGCTTGTTGCCACCGCTGAGTTCGACGATCTTTGCTTCTGCAGAGGAGGTCTTGATGTTGAGGCGCTTGACCAGACGCAGCGCCTCGTCATTTTCCCGACGCCGCTGGATAAGCCCGAATGGCTTGATGCTCGTTTCGCGCACGCCCGCCATGGACATGTTTTCCCGCACGGTCCAATCCGCCACCATGGCGTTGATCATCCGGTGATCCGGCACGAGTGCCGCCCCGGCGCGTTTCATGTCGCGCACGGATGCCCGTCCGACATCCCGCCCGATGAACTCGTATTGACCGGAAGCAGCCCTAGAGGGCTCGAACAGCGACTGGGCGAACTCGAAGTGGCCAGAACCCGTCAGGCCGATCAGGCCGAGGATTTCGCCACGGCGGACCGCAATTTGCGAAACGGAAAAATTGTCTCCCGCCCAGCCCGAGACGTTCACGACGGTTTCTCCGAGATTGTTTTCCCGGTTGGTCATCGCCGACGTATCGAAATGATAATCGGTCTCGCCTCTCTTGGCCCGGTTGAGCATGAGATCAATCAGCTGCCGCTCCGTGATTTCGCCGTCGCTCTTGACGAGGTGGCTGACTTTGCGCCCGTCCTGAAGCACGGTGATTTCGTCTGACAGATCGATGACTTCCTGCAGGAAGTGGCTGATCAGAACAACGGACATTCCGGCCTGGGAGAGCGTGTGGATCAGATTCCAGAGGCTCTGTTTCTGCTTGGCCGGCAGGGTCGCTGTCGGCTCATCGAGAATAAGCACCTTGGGACGCGAATGCAGCGCCCGCAGGATCTCCACCACCTTCTGGTCAGCGTAAGGCAGTTCGTCCACCCGGCGGTTCAGCTGGATGGGCGTGTCGGGAAACCATTGCCGCGCCAGCTCTTCGGCCTGGCGCACGACCTGACCCCTGTTGATGAAGAAACCGCCTTTGGCAGGTTCAAATCCAAGGCATATATTTTCCGCGGCGGTCAGGTGGGGCACAAGGTTCCCCTCCTGCGACACGAGCGAGACACCGGTTGCCACCGCAACGGCGGGGTTCTCGAAAGTGATCGCCTGCCCTGCCATGCGCAATGTCCCTGTTGTCGGCATTACGGCACCGCTCAAGACACCCATGAGGGTCGATTTTCCGGCGCCGTTTTCGCCGACAACGCCGTGCACCCGGCCTTCCCGGATCTCGATCGAAACGTTGTCGAGCGCGAGCGTACCCGGCCATTGCTTAGAGATGTTTTCGAGCGCGATCGCCATCATTCACCTATAGAGTTCGGCAGGCGGCTTTCGCCGCCCGCCTGGGAGGAGTTACTGGCAATTATCCTTGGTAAACAGCGTGGCGCCGTAATAGACGATATCCTTGCCGTTCGTGACCGACTTGGGGTCTTCACCATCGATCTTTGCGCGTTTGGCATATTCGGCCAGCTTCGCACCCCATTCCTCGAATTGCTGACGGCCCGTCGCGACAAACATTGAATCCTTGGCACATACGGCCTTGATCGCTTCAGGATGTCCGTCCATCCCGGAGACCGGCACGGTAAGGCCGGCTCCCTGCAGAGCGGTGATGGCCGCCTGCGCCGGCTCGTCCCACGGTGTCCACACCGCGGTAATGTCGTTGCCGTAACGCGTTGCGAAATCCTGCACGGCGTTAAGCGTCTCCTGATAGAAATTGGCGACGTCGAAATTATATTCGCCAATGATCTTGACCTCGGGATATTCCTTCAGGATCGCCTTCAGCGTGTCGGTGCGTTCCCGCACCGGCTTGATCTTGTCGGTGGTGATGATGATCAGGTTACCCTTGCCCTTTATCTGGCTGATAAGGCTGAGAGAGACCTCGGCCGACATCTGCCAGTTGTTGGTCGTAATGTCGGCCGTAGATCCGGGGATCCAGCCTGAATCGACCGTATAGACCGGGATCTTGGCGGCCTCGGCGCTCTTCAGCGCATTGCTGGAGGCGCGCAAGTCGGCATAGGTAATGTAAATCACGTCAACACCGCGATTGACCGCATCGTCGATGTTGTTTGCAACCTTCTCGGCCGCGCCGGCGGAATCGAGATAGGTGATTTCCCAGTCGGAAATCTTGTTGTCGGTCAGGTACTTCTTGAACCCGTCCTCTGTGCGCTGTTCGGCCTGGAATGCAGCATTACCCTGGATCCAGCCGATCTTGAGGGGTTGTGCGAACGCCGTGCCTGAAATGAGCATCGATACGAACAGCGTGCCCGTCAGTTTGGAAAGCCTATGCATGTTTTTCTCCTCCTTTGTTGTTTGTTGGTCAGGTCGACAGAAAGCCGCCATCGACGTTGAGATCGACGCCGGTGCAGTAACTTGCAGCATCACTTGCCAGAAAGACCGCCGGGCCGCCGACCTCCCGGGGTTGGCCCAGACGTTGCATCGGCGTCATCGATGCGAACCGGCTGACATGTTCCGCAACCTCGGAGCGACTGTTCATCGGCGTCGCCATGAAGCCCGGACTCAGGCAATTGACCCTTACGCCCCGCGGCGCCCATTCGGCTGCCAGGCTTTTGGTGAGGCGGATAACGCCTGCCTTGCTGGCATCATAGTGAACCTGTTCAAGGCCATTGATGGCCGTCGAGCCACAGATCGACGCCATGTTGAGGATGGAGCCGCAGCCCCGCTGCAGCATTCGCCGCCCCTCCGCCTGACAGGACCAGAACAATCCGTTGAGGTTGATTTCCATCAGCCGCAGATATTGCGCCCTGGGCAGATGCTCGGCCGGCGAGACATCGACGACACCCGCACTATTGGCAGCGATAACGACAGGTCCAAGAACCTCTTCGGCCTTGTCAAAGGCGCGATCGATGGAGTCCGGATCGGTTACATCACCTTCAAGGGCGATTGCCGCGCGCCCCAGAGCGCCAATCAACCGGACTGTCTCATCAAGACCGGCGCTGGAGCCGAGATCCAGACAGGCCACATCCGCGCCAGCCTCGGCATAGGCTATGGCGATCGCCTGACCAAGGCCGCTGCCCGCACCGGTGACGAAGGCCTTTTTATCAGTAAGGTCAAACTGGTTCACGAAGCTCCTCCCGAAATCTGCGTAAGCCCTTGATAGCGCAAATGCTTATTTACATTGATGGCCTGCCTTTGAATTCACTGTTCAGCAATGCTGAAGAAGAGTTCTGATCTCTGTCCGACGTTACAGAATCGACCGGATCGTGCCGCCTTCGGCCCGCATCGCCATGCCGTTGAGATGTGCTGAAGCCGCCAGATGGACCACGCTTCGGGCCACCTCCACCGGCTCGATCATCCTGCGGATCAGCGAGGTCGGTTCCGTGTCATCGAAATACTGGGCGACTACATCCGCGCGCGTTACCCCGCGATCCCGCGCAATCTCTTCGTGATACCGCTTGACGGCATCCGTGTCGGTCGGACCGGGGAGGATGGTATTCACACGCACGCGTGTTCCCTTGGTCAGTTCGGCGAGCGCCCTCGAGACACCGAGGATGCAGGTCTTCATCGCGCCATAATGCGGCATCCATGCCTGCGGCTTCACACCGCTTTCGCTGCCGATGAAGACAACGCTGCCCTCACCGCGCGCCAGCATGTCCTTGAGTACAAGGCGGGACATCCGCACCCCGGTCATGACATTGACGTCGAAATAGCGGAACCAGTGTTCGTCGGTCGTCTCGAAGAAATCCCTGACTTCAAAAATCCCGATGCTGTTAACCAGAATGTCCACCGGCTTGCGGCTGAGGGCGAATGTATAGAGAGCCTGCGCCTCACCATCAGCCGTCAGGTCACCGGCTCGGCCCCGGCATTGGGAACCTATGGTCGTGCAGGCGCTTTCAACTTCGGCATCATTCAAGCCGCTGACCGTGACTATTGCGTCCTCGGCCGCGAAAGCTTTTGCTATGGCAAGTCCGATGCCGGTCGCACCACCCGTGACAAGGACGTGCTTGTCTTTCAGGCCATAATCCATTTGAAACTCCACGGTTGATCGTTCGGCAAACCGCGAGGCTGCCGGTAAAAAAATTGAGTAGGGCGATGTCTGTTAGGCTGCGCCGCAGAGCTGAAGTGGCCCTTTGAGGCTAAGCTCCACGCTACGGCTCATCCGCTTGACCCGGTGAACGAGAAAATCGATGAATTCCACCGTTCTGAGCGGCAGTCTGTGCCGCTGTTCGGACAGGAGATGGATAATCGCGGGCTCCTCCTGGAACTCCAGCAACACCGGCACCAGCGTACCCGCCTCGAGCGCATGACAGACATCCCAGGACGATGCATGGATGATGCCCTGCCCGGCCTGCGCAAGGTCGATAAGCGCCGTCCAGTCCGACACCAGCCGGTTGCCGCTGACCCGCACCGCGCTTTGCTCCCCGTCGGCTGCGAACGTCCATTTGTCGTTCGGAAGTTTGCCGTCGAGGTAGATAAGACAGTTATGGTTCACCAGATCCTGCGGTGTTTCCGGTATCCCGAACCGATCGAGATAGGCCTGTGACGCGCAGGTGACGATCGGGTTGGCGCCAAGCTTTCGGGTGGTCAGAGCGCTGTCCGGCATTGCGCCGAAACGGATCGCCATATCGCACTCGTTCTCCACGAGGTTTATATCCTCTCCGCCAAAGATCAGCCGAAAGCCAACCTCCGGATGATCCTTGCCAAACTCATTCGTCAGCGGAACCAGGTATTTGCGGCCGAAATCCGCCGGTGCTGCGATCGTCACCGTGCCGAAAGCACATCCCTTTCGGGCCCGCATCGTCTTGTCGAGTTTTTCGAAATCATCGATGATCGCCTTCGACGTTTCGAACAGATACCTGCCCTCTTCCGTGAGGCTGAGCGAACGCGTCGTCCGTTTCAACAATGCGACACCGAAATGGTCTTCGAGCGCCTTCAGGCGTCCGCTCATCGTCGCCGGTGAAAGACCCAGCTTGGTAGCCGCCATCGAAAAGCTGTTGGATTTGACGATCTCGGAAAAGACGCGAAGGTCTTGAATGCTGCTCATTTCGAACCCTCCATCTTGGAAACATACGTGCCCATGCGGCGCATGCTTTCGGAAAGCCCCGTGACGAAGACATCAACGCGCGCCTCGATGACAGGATCGAGTTTTTCGGGAATCCTGTTGCGGTAAATGTATTTACGCACGCCGAAATAAAAGAAGCTGCAGTGAAACCCCCAGACAATCTCAACCGCCAGCTCGTCTGCGGCAGCGCCCGTCGGAGGCGTTACTCCCGCTTCGGCAGCGATCTCCCTGTAGATCAGGGGAAATGTCGTTTCATGGAGAAGCCCGAGATATCGCTTGCTGATCTGCGGATCTTCAAGCGCGGATGCGATGAAAATGCGGATCCACCGCTCGTCGAGAATAGCCAGGGTATAGGCCTTGAGGTAACGGATCAGGCGATCGCGTATCGGAATGCTACGATCGGATAGCTGGGCATTCCAGTTCTGGTCCCAGCGTTTCAAATATACTTCATCGTAGATTTTCTTCAGAAGTTCGTCGCGGTTCTTGAAATACCGATAGAGAAGCGGCTGGGACACACCAAGCGCGTCAGCGAGCTCCCGCGTCGTGAAGCTCAGGCCGCGTTGCGCCACATAGGTGATCGCAAAATCGAGAATCTGCTGTTCGCGATCAGCCGCATCGAGATATTTTTTGACAACTTTTTGCATGTTTCGCCAGTTTCGGCAGCGTAACCGCCACCGTCCTTCCCGCTATCGAAACAATATTGACCCGGATCTCATCCGGGATCGAAAAACCACCCGCGCCCACTCCCTGAGCAGGATTAGAGATAACACCAGCCCCACAAATGATCAAGTGATAAATTATCAAACGATCATTTGTGCCTTCTGGCATCCCCGAGATTGGTGACGAGAAAATCAAGAAAACGTCGGATTCGCTGGGGAACGTGCGACTGGGCGGAATAGATGGCGCTGATAGGTTCGGCTTCCTGGGCGTCATAGGCCGGCAGAAGTGCCACCAGCCTCCCCTCTTCCAGATCCTTGCCGATGTGAAATTCGGAGAGCCTGGCGATGCCTAACCCGGCAAGCGCAAAACCTCTGAGCGTCTCGCCGTTATTGACCGCCAGATTGCCAGCAACCGGAACCACGATCCCGACGCCGCTGTCGTCGACATCCCTGAAATTCCAGACCGAGTGCTGCGGTTTGCCGGCAATGGTCAGGCAATTGTGCTTTCTCAGGTCATTTGGATGAACAGGGCTGCCCTGCAGGCGCAGATATTCCGGGCTGGCCACCACATATCGGGGCGAATTCAAAAGGCGCCTGGTCTTCATGGATGAATCCTGAAGGCTTCCCGTGCGGATCGCCAGATCGGTTCGCTCCAGGATGAGATCCACCGGTTCGTCGCTCAGTTCCAGGTCGATTTTCATGCCCGTATTCTCGGCCAGGAATCGCGGAATGAGAGGGCATACGGCGTGAATTCCGAAAGGAACGTTGCAACTGACCTTGAGAACACCAACGGCGCTTTCTGACTGCCGGGCGATCTGGGTTTCCACCTCGGCAATGTCCTGCAGGATGGATCGGGAGAGGGAATGAAATGCCTCACCTTCCGATGTTAGGCGCAGCGAACGCGTGGAACGAACGACGAGCTGGACACCCAGCCGCTGTTCAAGCCGCGCAACGAGCTTGCTGATTGCGGAGGGGGAAAGGCCGAGTTTATCTGCCGCATTCGAAAAGCTTCCGGACTCGGCAACACAGACGAATACCTCCATCTCAAAGGCGCGGTTTTGCATGACGGCTCCATCTGTGAACAATTTTCACTTTACTTATTCCGTGGATGGGATTTCCGACAAGCGCCACAGCAGCCATCTTCACCCTCTTTCCAAACATGAGAGGTGTAAAATGTACCAGAAGCGCGCGCTGATTGTCGGCGTAACGGGGATCGTGGGACTGAATGTGGCCGAGCATCTTCGCAGCGAAGGTGGCTGGGAGATTCATGGCCTGTCGCGGCGGCCGCCTGTCGGCGCCTCCTACATCCAGTCCCGCAGCGTCGATCTCCTTGATCGGGACGCAGCCATCGCCGCACTCTCCGATCTCGCCCCTACCCACATCTTTTACTGCTCCTGGACGCTCGGCTCCAACGAAGACGAAAACATCCGACTGAACGGCGACATGCTGCGCACGGTGCTCGATGCCTTCGCGGAGAAGGGCAGCGTGGAGCATGTGGGCGTCGTTACCGGCACCAAGCACTATCTTGGTCCCTTCGAGGATTACGGCAAGGTCACCCCCGTTACGCCGTTCCGTGAAACGGCACCCCGCCTTCCCAAGAAGAACTTCTATTACGAGCTTGAAGATGTGGTGATGGCCTATGGCGCGAAATATGGTTTCGGCTGGTCCGTTCATCGCTCTCATACCATCATCGGTTATGCAGTCGGCAATCTGATGAACATCGGCGCGACGCTGGCAACCCATGCCTCGATCTGCAAGGCGACCGGGCAGCCCTTCCGCTTTCCCGGCAGCGCCACGGCCTATCGCGGCCTGAACGACATCACGGACGCCCGGATTCTGGCCAAGCAGATCGTCTGGGCAGGTACCGAACCCAATGCCCGCAACGAAGCATTCAACGCCGTGAACGGCGACGTCTTCCGGTGGGAACAGCTGTGGCAGCGTATTGCTGATTATTTCGATATCCCCGTTGCCGAATATCCGGGTGAGTTCAATTCGCTGGTAGAGCAGATGAAGAACTCGTCCGACGCCTGGGACGAGCTCGTCAAGACGCACAACCTCCAGCCCAACAAGCTCGACAAGCTTGCCTCCGCCTGGCACACCGACCTCGATCTCGGTCGCCCCATGGAGTGCGTGCATTCCACGGCCAAGGCGCGGGCATTGGGCTTTACCGAAACGCAGGACACCGAGCAGTCATTCATCGACGTCTTCGACCGTCTGCGAGCCGAGAAAATTATTCCCTGAAAATGCGGAGCCACGACGCCAGCGTCGCGGCTCCCACACAAAAAGATGCGGGAGCCGAGGCTCCCGCATTTTTTGTTAATCGTGTATCCAGAAATGCAGGGCCTAGGGTGCCGAGGAGGCAGCTTCCAGGACAGGGCGCGCTCCCAGTCTGCGGGCAAGCCGGTCAAGCGCTTTCGGCCCGACATTGACCTGCTCGCAACGCACATCCGTCACACCCTCGACATCCATCAGGTACGACCGGATAGGACCCACATAGGTCATCGCCATATTCGGGCACGCCTTGCAGGCGCCCAGAAGCCTGATGCTGACGACACCGTCAGCGGAGATATCGGAAACCTCGATATCTCCGCCGTGGCCTAGAATAAGAGGACGCACCCGGGCGAATGCGGCCTCAAGTGCTTCCGGCGAGATGTGGGATGACTGCATCATGCCACCAGCCCCAGTTCGATCTTCTTGGCTTCGATGTCGATGCCCATACCCCGCGCAAACGCCTTGCCGAGTATGTTTTCCTTCATTTCGCGGGTGATCTCGGGGTAGCCGTAACGCTCCTGGAGTTCTTCGGGCATTTCGAGATTGGCCAGGGTATCGATATAGGTCTGCACGTGGGGCCAGATGAAAGCTTCCGATCCGTAGCAGATCCGATCGGAGCCGACATAAAGGAGGGCTTCGCCGAGCCGCTCGAGCATTTTCCAGGGCTGCAGATAGTACTGATTGAACCAGAGCGGCAGGATCAGGAAGATATTGTCGAAACGGCTGGCGATGGAGATCGTCTCATCGACATAGGGGTCACCAAGATGATGGATGCCGAAATTCAACTCCGGGAAATCGGCAGCGGCATATTGGATATCATTCGGCTTGAATGCTTCCACGGGGCCGAGCTCCAGCGGAAAGCCCTTGTGGAACTGGACCATCTTGATGCCGAGATCAATCGCCTTTTCCCATAGCGGATAGGCAATATCGCGGTCGTCTGCACGCCAGGAGCATCCACGGCGCTGGTACTGATAGAACTTCATGCTGACGGCGCCCAGTTCCTTGACCTGCCGCTCCATTTCCGCAAGCGCGAAATCCAGCCCGTGATAGGCAGGGTCCACGCCACCGGTGAGGACGACACGCTTCGGGTTTGACTTGGCGAAAGCGTCGCTCAGTTCGACCGGGCCGAGCCCGGCCCGCCAGTGTGAAAAGAGGGGCACCGAGCAGGCAGAGGCCATGTCGGTATCGGAGTTCTCAAACAGCATCTTGTTGCCCCACTCCAGGTCCGGATTGGAGAAGGTCGAGGTTTCCGGCGGCGGCCCCCTGCGGCCCGTCAGGTTGATGAAACCCGCGATCTGCGATCGCAGCAGACGCACCCGTCTCCCGTCGCTTCCGTCCTTGATCTGATTGTCGCCGAAGTCCTGCGTGTGGACCGCTGCATCGAAAACGAACATCCCGTCTTTCATTCGATATCTCCTCGTTTGGAATTTTTGCACGATGGATATCCGGTGAGTAACACACGCGAACCCATTATTTTCTTTGGAAAATTCGAAGATTGTTTTCAGAGAAAAGCGGCAGCGGGCGGGCGCCCGACTTGTTAAGTCTTTAAGTATTCGAAATCGCGTTTGCCTCTATCCGGCAGCGCGCAATGACGAGGATTTGACGTGACCAGACCCGACTTAGCCAAGGCCAGCGCGCGTTCGAACGATGCGCTGCTCCATCCCACCGAAGACGAAATCGCCTATCTCAAGGACAGGGCAAAATTCTGCCGGCTCGAGACCATTCGGCTGATCGAGATCGCCAAGGTCGGCCATTACACATCGGTCTTCTCGGCCGCCGAACTCTTCTCTGCACTGTATTACGGTGTGATGGATCTGCGGCACGGCGAGCCGAAATGGGAAGACCGGGACCGCTTCATGATGGGCAAGGGGCACGCGGCCGTCGGCCTGTTTCCGATCCTTGCGGATCTGGGCTTTATCGATCCGGCTCTTCTCGACGATTACACGCGGCTCGGCAGCCCCCTCGGAGATCATCCCGACATGACCAAGGTGCCGGGAATCGACTTCAGCTCCGGCTCGATCGGCCACGCTCTTTCCGCCGGCTGCGGCATGGCGCTGGCGGCGCGAATGCTCGGCAAGGACTTCTTCACATTCGTCATGATCGGCGACGGCGAACTTCAGGAAGGACAGGTGTGGGAGGCCGCACTGTTTGGTGCTCACAATGAGCTTGGACGCCTTGTCGGCATCATCGACCGCAACGGCTACCAGCTGGATGGCTCCGTCGATGACGTCATCGGCGTGGAGCCCATCGAGGAAAAATGGCGCGCCTTCGGCTGGGAAACGCACGTCGTCGACGGCCATGACGTGGCCGCGGTCACGACCCTGCTGCGGACATTGAAGCGAGACGTCAATCGGACGAAGCCGGTTATGGTTATTGCCCAGACCGTGAAACAGAGCCGGGCTGGCATCTGGGATACCTTGACCCATCTGACGCCGCAAAGGCGATTGCCGAAATTGAGGCCATGGAGATCTGAGATGAACAAGCCGCTTTCCGACAAGTCCTGGCAGTATCGCCAGTTGAACGCCGTCACCCCGGGCCTCGATGCCCTCTCCGATGCGCTGCTTGAACTGGTGGCACTCGGAGAACCGATCGTCGCCGGCACCGCCGATTTGCAATATTCCAACGGTCTTTCGAAGTTCCACCGGCTGCATCCGGAGCGCTTCGTGCAATTCGGGATTTCCGAGCAGAACATGGTGTCGGCCGCCGCCGGCATGGCAGCGGTCGGGATGAAACCTTATGTCGCGACATTCGCCTCATTCCTTGCCCTGCTGTGCTGCGAGCAGATCCGCATGGACGTGGCCTATTCGCGGCTGCCCGTCCGTCTCATCGGCCATCATGCAGGCATTTCGCTTGGCTTCTATGGGACATCGCACCACGCCACGGAAGACCTTGCCATTGCACGGTCCATCGCCAATCTGACCGTCGTGGCGCCCGCCGATGGGAACCAGCTGATGGAGGTCATCAAGGCGTCTAACGACTATCCTGACCCGATCTATATCAGAATCCAGCGCGGGCGCGATCCCGTGGTCTATCCGCAGCGCCTGCCCTTTACGTTCGGCAAGGCCATCGAGCACTTCAAGGGAACGGACCTCACGATCATCGCGACCGGCTCCACCGTCCATCCGGGTCTGGAGGCCGCGAAAGCCCTGCAGGCGGAAGGGCGCAGCGTTGGCTTCATCGACATGGCGACCGTCAAGCCGATCGACAGGGAAGCGATCCTGAACGCCGCCGCCCAGTGCAGACGCATTCTGACCGTTGAGGAGCACAATGTTCTCGGCGGCCTTGGCGGCGCGGTCGCAGAGGTTCTTTCGGATGAGGGAATGCCCGTATATCTGAAGCGGCACGGCATATACGATGAATACAGCCTGATCGCTCCACCGACACACCTTTATGCCCATTACAAGCTCGACGCCGCCGGCATCAAGTCCGTCGCTGGAAGCTTCATCGAAGATTATCCGAAGAGCTGATCAAACGCGTCGCACAGGAACTCGAAAACACTCCTGCTGTGGGCATTCATCGCCGGCAGCAGGAGGAATGGCGGCTCGTGGAGGCTCACAGATATTATGAATTCTGTGTTCGGAATTACCGAGGAATAATTCCGAAAAAATGGCTTAAGGTCATCATGAGTTATCGAAACAGCACTTTAATTGGGAGGATTAAAAATGCCGACAACTATACTCAGTGGAACGAAAGAGCCTGCCCTGTCGTGGGCAGAGACGATCATGGTCCTGCTTGGAAAAGCCAACATCTGGTACCATTGTTATTCGCCACGCGGGTGACCCGCATAAAATCCGGCGGTGATGCGAATGGTTTCACAATAGGCAGGTGATTGCGACATTCGCTGAAACGGTCTTTTCCGCGAGGCAATGAAGCCTGTTTCCGTTCGCAGTTGCGCGTGTAGCGGCAGGCAATGGCCTTGTTCAACCGGACTTGAATCTACAAACCAAAGAATGGCAAATCCTGTCGCGACGGACAGGATTTGCCAGCATCAGCTATTTGAAACAAATCCACTGCTCGCCAGCGGCGCACCAGCAACGAACCAGTTGTCGGGCGCAATATCAACGAACAACACGACTGTTGCTTCCGGCCTGATCCCACCCACCCTTTCAAGCGTGTCGGTGATAGCCTTGGCGAGTTCCGCCTTCTTCTCGGGGCTACGGCCCGGAAAGAGTTCAACTTTTACAATTGGCATCCTGGCAACCTCAATGATCCATTGGCCAGGTATCGGAGACGCGATAACCGCTCTGGAACGGATCGGCCGGATCCACCATCAGCTGCTTGGTGCCAATGATCCAGGCGCGACCAGACAAGATCGGTCTGATTGCCGGCACGCCGTTGATCTCACTCTCCTCATCGATGCTGCAATGGAACTCGCTGTCAAGCAGTGAGGTGCCCACGAACCTGTCACCAACTTTCATCAATCCCTTGGCATGGAGTACCGCCATCCGTGCGGAACAACCCGTGCCACAGGGCGAGCGGTCAATCTTGCCCGGCCGGATTGCAACGGCGTTCCTGCCATGCAGAACGCCGTCTTTCATGAACACCGGGTCGGTCATCTGGCAGAATGAGATGTGATTCCAGTCATTCGCAGGATGTTTGAACCCGAGTTGTTCATTGGCTGCATCCGTAATCCTCATGCCCATGTGAGCAATGTCACGTGCCTGATCGGGACTGAGACTGAGACCAAGCGAAGCCGCATCGACGATAACGAAGCTGTCGCCGCCATAGGCGGTATCAACGGTTACCGTGCCCACCCCTTCCACCTCCAGCTTGACGTCGAGCTTGTCGGCAAAAGAGGCCACATTGCGAACGCGGATACGCTCAGCCTTGCCGTTTCGGCACTCAGCCTCGATATCGATCAGGCCTCCTGGTGCCTCGAGGACCAGACGTGTGATCGGTTCCTGCATCGGGATAATCCCCGTGTCTAACAGAACCGTCGAGACACACATCGAGTTCGATCCCGACATCGGCGGCGTATCGGCCGGTTCCATGATGATCCAGCCCATTTGTGCCTTCGGGTCCTTCGGCGGCACCAGCAGGTTGACGTGCCGAAAGACGCCGCCGCGCGGTTCGTTGAGAACGAAGTTGCGGAGGGTTTCGTCTTCGGCAATCCAGCGCGCCTGGTCCCAGATCGTGGATCCCGGAGGAGGAGCGACGCCACCGACGATGACGTCGCCGACTTCACCTTCAGCATGGCAGCTGACGACGTGAACGATCTTGGATGAGCGCACTGTTCAGTTTCCTCGATTACAACCAGAGCGGTTCAGATGGACTTCAGGAAAGCCGCGGTTTCCGGCTTCTGGGGATTCTCGAAAATCTGCTCCGGCGAGCCGATCTCGTGAATGCGCCCCTCCCGGAAGAAGGCAACGCGATCGGACACTTCCCGGGCGAAACGCATTTCGTGGGTGACGACGATCATCGTCATGCCTTCCTTCGACAACATGCGCATCGTATCGAGCACTTCGCCAACAAGCTGCGGATCGAGCGCTGATGTAACCTCATCGAACAGCATGTAGTCAGGAGACATCGCAAGCGCCCTCGCGATTGCCATGCGTTGCTGCTGGCCGCCGGAAAGGCGCGACGGAAATACGCCGAGCTTTTCCTTCAGTCCCACATGCGACAATTGCTCGATTGCGATGGCCTCGGCCTCTTCCCGTGATTTCCCAAGAACCTTCCGCGGAGCCAGCGTAACGTTTTCGAGGACGGTAAGATGCGGAAAGGCATTCCACTGCTGGAAGACGATACCGATGCGCCTGCGCAGCTTGTTGAGGTCGGTAGCCTTGGCGTGAACCTCCACGCCATCGACGGTAATACGTCCCTGCTGAATCCCCTCAAGGCCGTTGATGCACATCAGCATCGTCGACTTTCCAGACCCCGAACCGCCGATCATCGACAGGACTTCGCCCTTCTGAACCGTCAGATCCACGCCTTTCAGGACATGCAGCGTACCGAATTGTTTGTGTACGTTTTCGATGGCGATCATTGCGTGCCCCACTTCTTCTCAAGTTGATTGCCGAGCCTGGCGATTGGAAAACTCATCGCGAAGTAGATCAGGCCGGTGATGCCGAGGATCAGCAGTGGCTCCTGAACGCGCGATGTTACGATTTGCGAGCTTCGCAAAAGTTCGACTATGCCGATCCAGAGAACGAGCGCGGTGTCCTTCATCACGCCAAGCGTGAGACCGATCCAGCTCGGAAAGACGATCCGGGTGGCGATCGGCAGCGTTATCGACGTCAATTCCTGCCGCCAGCTGAGGCCGAGAGACCGCGCCGCGCGACGCGTCGTCTGGGGGACCGCGCCGACACCGCTTCTGACGATCTCGGTGCAGAAGGCGGAAGCGTAAATCCCAAGGCAAACACAGCCGACGACAAAGGTCGGCCAGTTGAGCTTGAGCATGCTGTTGAACGAGTTGAACAACACGAGCTGGATAAGAAGCGGCACCGACCGGAAGACGTCGAGGACGGCGCCTAGCGAGTTGCCGATCCACCATGGCGCGCCGGCCCGGACAAGGCCGAAAAGGACACCGAGGACGGTGCCGATGACAACCGCAACAAGGGTGATTGAAAGTGTGGTCACGGCTCCCGACAACAGGAATTGAAGGTCGCCCCACGAAAATGATCCACCGAAATACATCGCGACCTCCTAGTATCGAAACAGGCGCCAGGCCACGATGCGCGACGACAGCGTGAAGGCCTTGGAAATGACGTAGTAGAGGCATGCCGCGACGAAGAAATACTCAAAGGTTCTATAGGTCACGACGTTGAGTTCCTGGGTGACGCCGGTGAGATCCGTGGTCAGGCCGACGATAACCCCGAGAGAGCTCATCAGAACGGACCACACCATCTGGTTTGTCATGGCGTGGAAGACGGCGCGCAGCATCTGCGGGATCACGATATACCACTGCGTCTGCACCGCGCCCAGGCCAAGCGAACGCGCCGCCCGCGTCTGCGTTTCCGGAACGGCTGCAAAGCCGCCGCGAAACGTCTCGGCAAGATAGCCGGCATTGTTGAAGGTGATGCCGAACAGCAGCGCGGCATAGGAACCGACCTGAAGACCGAGTGACCCCAGGCCAAAATAGAGCATGTAGATCTGGAAGAGCGCTGGAGTGTTTCTGGCGGTCTCGATCCACATATCCGCAGGCAGGGACAGGTATTTTTTTCCGGAGCGTTTGGCCAGAGCCAAGAAAATTGCAAGGATCGTTCCAAGCATCATGGCCAGGCCCGCGATCTCAATCGTTTCCAAAGCGCCCCACAGCATCTCCGGAAGAGCCCGCAGCACAGGTCTCCATTGAAATTGATAGTCCATTTGTGACCTCATTCTCTGTCAACGCACGCGGCGCAGCCATGCGTACAAGAAGGAATCTACGAGCACGGAAAGTCTCGGGGGCAGCGGCTACCGCGTCCATTCGTTGGCGATAGCAGCATCTGCCGAGGCGGCACCGGGCTCTTGAATGGCGCTCGTCAATCCCGATCGAGCGCCATTGATGACAGGAGAACCGCTTAGCGATAGACGCCGGGTACGGTCAGGTCAGGCGCCGCACCGACGTCTTCACCAATCCATTTCTTGTAAAGCTCTGCGTAGCGACCGGAGCGCACCTGACGGTTCAGGAACAGGTTCACGTAGTTGAGCCAGCCCTGTTCCTGGCGCTTGACAATCAGCGCGCAATAGTCGGCGTCAACGGGTGCGGGACCGACGACCTTGAGGCCGGGATATTTACCGGATTCGATGATGGCCGCTGCAATCGTGGAGGTCGTATAAGTCGCATCGATCCGCTTCTGACCGAGTGCCAGGAACGTGTCCGACTGGGTCTGGAACGTCAGCATCTTTGCGCCGGTATCGCTCTTCTTCTCGACCTCCTTGGCAAGAGCAAGCGTTTCATAAGCACCTGCGGGCCCTCCGACCGTATGCCCCTTGATGTCGTCCGGCGCCTTGATGCCCGAATCCTCGCGCGCCAGCACGATCGTCTCGAACACAAAATAGGGGATTGAGAAGCCTACAGTCTTGGCGCGCTCCAATGTATCGGAAGCGACGGCAACGGCGACATCCGCGCGACCCGACAGGATCGCCGGGATACGGTCGTTTTCAGGCGTATCGACGATTTCAACATCAACGCCCAGTGCCGCGCCAAGATCCTTGCAATAATCAACGTCGAAACCGATCGGATTGTTGTTCGCATCACGCGATCCGTTCGGCGGGAAGTCGAGTTGCACGGCGCAGCGAAGTTTACCGGCGCTGATGATATCGTCGAGCTGGTCTGCCTGCGCGGCCGCACCAGACATCGCGACAGCAGCGAGCGCCATAAGGGGGATAAATTTTTTCATGTCAGTTCCTCTCTTTTTATAGGTTAACGTTGGAATATCGACTATCGTATACTATTTGAAGCGCTCATTTGACCTGACGAGGCGACCCGTGAGCTTACGCAAAATATCGTATACGATAGTCAATTTTAGTCAATATTGCCGTCAGCCTGTGGTCATTTGTACGACCATCTCCCTGGCCACGCGGCAAGCCGCCAGATCCCAGGCGGCGCAGCCCACACTTTTGAAGAAGACCGGGCCTGAGGAGACATCTGCCGTTCCCTTCAGCACGCTGCTGAGCGAAATCACAGCGGACCAGTCGACATTGGCCTGGATGAGATCGCCCGCCTCGTGCCGCGCTCCAGCAGGATCATCGACAATGAGGGTGCTCGCCAACACGGTCTCGCTCCCAATTTCCGCGGCATCCGGCGTGAAGGCCCCTACCCCTATGACAAGCCGCTCCTGCGACGCAGGTTCCGTGTAAACCGGCGTCTTGCTGGTGGTTAATGTCACGACCACGTCAACGCGGGACCAGTCACGATCCACAAATGGCCTGACGGCGCAGTCGATATGCTGTGCGCAAAACTGCTCTTCTTCCTCCCGGGAAATGCCGGCGACGACCAGATCTACCCCGGGAAAGAAAGACGAAAGCGCCTGTGCATGCGTGGACGCCTGTTTGCCGGTGCCGATGATCGCAACAACCTTCGGCGGTTCTTTCCGCAGCCGGCTGATCGCCAGAAGGGTCACCGCCGCCGTTCGCCGCCCAGTGACGGTCGGCCCATCGAGCGCAAACAGGGAAACCCCTGTGAGAGCATCATAGGCGACGACTTCCCCGTTGATCGTCGCGAGATCACGCGAAGCATTCGACGGGCAGACATTGACCAGTTTGTGGCTTGCAATGTCCTGAGCGCTCGCAGGCATGGAAAGCATGACGCCGCCGGCCGCCAGGGGAACCACCAGCCGTTCCGGGCTGACGATCTTTCCGTCCGCATATTCCACAACCGTTTTTTCCAGTTCCGCTACCAGCAGAGCGAAAGGCAGCAGGGCCTCGGTCGATGTTGCGTTGAAGTGCTTAACCATCGTCATGCCACCAGAAAACCGTACTTGAGCGGATCGGCTTCATCGATCACCCAATTGGCGAAGCCGCAAATGGATGCGGTGCCTTCCACTTCCGGGATGACCGCATCGAAACTACCGACCTTTGCCTTGGAGAGTACCCGCCCCTTGAAGATCGTACCGATGATCGATTCATTGATCAGCGTATCCTCGGCGGTCATTTCGCCCCGAAGATAGAGCTGCGCAACGCGACCGGCCGTTCCCGAGCCAGTGGGCGAACGATCAACCGCGCGATCGGCATAGACGCAGCAATTGGCCTGGCTAGACCCTTCGTGGCGGGGATCGCCATAGACCATAACGCCATAGACGTTGTTGAACTCCGGAATCTCCGGATGCACGAACGGCATCTTGGCATTGACGGCGGCCTTGATCTCGTAGCCGAGCTGCATGACGCGCTGCGCATCGTGTTCGCGGATTTCAACGCCGTGCTTACGGCCATCAACATAAAAATAGGTTGCGCCGCCATAAGCCACGTCGCCGGTCACCTCGCCGAAAGTCGGCGTATGAACGGTGACGTCGCGGCTGAAAATGAAGGACGGCACATTCACGAAACGCACCGCACCCGTATGCTCGCCGTCCCACTGAACATAGGCCTCGATAAACCCGCAGGGAGCATCGATGCCCACCTTCGTTTCCGGCACCTGTCGCTCGATCCAGCCAAGTTCCACGGCTGCGGTTGCAAGAGCAATAACGCCGTGGCCGCAATGGGGGCTATAACCCATGTTGTTGAGGAAGATCACGCCGAAGTCCGCTTCCGGGCTTACCGGTTCCGTCAGATACCCACCGTAGAGATCCTTATGACCGCGGGGTTCCAGCAGCACGGCACGACGATAGTGATCCGCATTTTCCTGGAGCCAGGTGATGCGCTCGACAATCGTCTTTCCGGGAATCTTCGGCAGACCCTGCGTGACCAGACGAAAGGTTTCGCCGCAAGTATGCAGTTCGACTGTCGTTAGGAACCGATCGTATTTCATGTTTCTCCCTTTCGTTGACGACCATCTCGCCATCAGATTTTTAGTATTTACGATATCGTATACGATCTACTTTGGCTGTCAAGATAGATTCCTCGGCAGGTTAAGCGGAAAATCGCGCGAGGCTGAAGGCAGAGAGATCAGGCGAGGAATGACCCGTGAGCTGCGCGGCAACAGCTTCACCCACGCCTAAAGCATGCTTGAAACCATGCCCCGAACATGCCGACACCAGGAACAGCCCCGGAATATCCGGATGCCAATCGAGCAAGAACCCGTGATCCGGCGTTGATGTATAGAAGCATGTTTCCGAAGCCTTTAGTTCCGAGGAAATACCTCCGAAGAACGGCTCGACGTGGTGCCGGAAGAATTGATCGCCAGACATGCCGGCAGGCGGAGCGGTCTCGGTATCTGCTACAAAAAACTTGACGCCATCAGCCGCCCCTTCGAGCGGAAAGACCGTCGCACAGGCGTTATCAACACATTCGCGAAACCACATCAGGGTCGGAAACCTGCCTGGCTGATAGGCAGCCGCATCACGCGCTTTGAATATAAATGTCCTTTGCTGGCTGACGGACAATAAAGTGCCAAACTGCCCGCCAAGAACCCCGCCCATCCAGCGGCCCATGGCGACAACCGCCTGCCGGGCCCGGATCACCACGCCCTCGGCCTCTATTTCCACACCGCCCGTGATTGGCACGATCCGTTTGACGACCGTATTCGGCAAAACCTCAGCGCCAGCTTGTTTGGCAAGGGCGATCTGCAGTTTCAACAATGGTTCTGGGCGAATGAAGCCGGCAGCTGGTTCGAAGTAACCCACGTCCATGTCCGTCAGGCCGATGAGCTGAGGATAACGCAACATCAAATCCCCGGAAGACAGGACTTGATGGACAACGCCATTCTCCTCGGCGATCTTAACGGTATCGTGCAGAAAACTGCCGGAACTGCCCGCCGCGCCCGATCCAATAATCAGCGTCCCCGTGTTCTGCATAAGGCTAATGTCAAACCGACGCTCGAACGCACGCAGGAGCGCATTCGAACGCTGGACGAAGTGAAGATAGGCGGGGCCTTCGGCAACAGCTTCTCTAGTGACCTTGTAGCCGCCGTGACTGGCCCCATGGGGATGCGGGGGACTATAGGCATCGATACCAACGACTTTCCCACCCGTCTGAGACAGGGCGTAAAGTGCTGAAGCACCCATGACGCCAAGACCAATCACGGCATAATCGACCTCGAGAATGGTTTGAGAACTGGTCATGGGCGCTCAGGACGATTGGCGCATGAAGAAAAGTCCGGGCAAATTGGCGGTGAAGCCCCATTTCTCGTAGAAGGGCAGCATCTCCTCCAGGCAATAGAGTTCACGATGCTTGACCCGCACGAGCACGGGGTCGGTCAGGACCTTATCCATCAGCAGTCGACCGAGCCCGGTGTTTCGCCACGTCTCCTTGACGATGATGTCAAAGATCATCGCCTTGTAGACGCCGTCCGTCATGGCGCGCGCGAAGGCGACCAGTTCGCCGTTCAGGGGATCGATGAAGGCGAAGATGGGACCCGCATTCGCCATCAGCCTTTCGACATCGGCTTTTTCGCGCCCCTTGGTCCACCACTCCTGCTGAAACAGTTCCACCAGCTGATCGACCTGCTCGGGGGTGAGGTCTCGTCGAAATTCAAGTCTGTTTTTGTCGGGCGCCATGTCGAGGCCTCCTGTTCAAGTCTGTTTGTCGGGTTTTACGTTTTTTCGCCCGCCAGCGTTCGAAGCCGGTGCAGCGCACCCGGCGAGATGGGGATGCCCCATTTCTCTGCTGCCGTGCGATTTGCAAACCGTCGTGCGCCCGGCAGACGATCCTGTCCGGCAACGGTCAACCGGCCACATAGATGCTGCAGACGAGACGCGAAGCCGGTAGACCCGCCCCAATCCGGGTCGATCACCATAAGGAACTGCCCCGCCTTCGGGGTTTCCGCGCCAGCGAAACCGGCGAAGTCGTTTTCAAAAGAGAATTGCCCACCGGTAATGGCGCCGGCGAGAATTTCGACGAACAGGGCAATTGAGGAGCCTTTGTAGCCACCGAAAGTGTTCAACGCTCCGCCAGACAGGATCATATGCGGATCCATCGTGGGATTGCCGTCGCGATCGACGCCGGTGCCATCAGGAACTGGTTTGCCAGCGAGTGCGTGCAGGCGCACCTCGCCATTTGCCATCACGCTGGTGGCCTGGTCGACGACCAATGGTGCGGCATTCTCCACCGGCACGGCGAAGGCGATGGGATTGGTCCCGTAAACCGCCTGCCGGCCGCCATGGGGAACAACGTTCGCAAGCCCGTTTACCGCGGTTATCGCCATATGGCCGGAAAGCGCGAAAGATTCGATGTCCGGCCACAATGCACTGAAATGATGGGAGTTGCGGATCGCGACAATGGCGACGCCCGTTTTCTCGACGGCAGCTTTGATAAGTGGATGCGCGGCAGAAAGCGCCCGCTGTGCAAAACCGTTACGCGCGTCGACCCGAATGAAGGACGGCCCAATATCCGTGACATCGGGCACCGCCAGCCCATCCACCCAACCTGACCTGAGGGAGCCGACATAGCCGGGCATGCGGAAAATACCGTGACTGAGGGCACCGTCCCGCTCGCATCCCGCACAGTTTTCCGCAAGAATCCCGGCTGTGTCGCCGGCAGTGCCGGCGTTGACGAAAATCGTCTCAAGAAGCGTTTTCAGTTCACGAAAACCGATAAGCTCGTCCCGCGCATCGCTCTTTTCAACCATCGCCCAGGAACCTCCTCAGGCAATTTTCCAGGAGCCGCGAAACATTGTTGTCGTAATTATTGTGCGACAGGCTCCCGCAAAAGGTGATTGACCCGACAGCAAAGAGACCTCCGCCCGTTTCGGATTTGCCATAGACGATGTTGGCGCTTATGCCGCCATGCGGACGCGGCTTGCCATCAAACACGCCAGGCAGAAGAAGCTCTTCGAATGTCGTGTGGAAAGACGGACCGTGACCTTCAGAGAAGGCAATGACCGATGCATATTCCGGCGTACCGAGATCGAAGGCCGCCTGATCAATCTCGAAACCGGCAGCACCTCCTCCGGACAATCCGAAATCGCCGATGCGTTCATTGGCGGCTATGCCTTCAAAGAGAAATGCCAATTCCTCTTCATAGGAGGCATCTGTGCGGACATAATACGAGCCCTCGAATGCCCCTTCGGCCGTAAAGCCGACGCCGGCGACGGTCTGAGGCGGAATTCCGTTGCGACGCCAGAGGCCGCCATATTCTCCATCGAGCTGATGGTAATATTCGCCGGGCTGGCTCGCCCATACCCGCATGCCCCCTTCGGCGCGGCGCACCTCGATCATATGGGGCATGTCGTCGTTACGGCCGATCTTCCAATAAAAACCGTTACCGCCGAGATACATCAGGTTTCCACCGGCTTCCCGGTAGGCGATCAGCGCCTCCATCGTGCGTCGGGTGTGGTATTCGGGATGCGTTCCCGTCAGAACCACGTCATAAGGCGACAGGGCGGTAACGCCATCCCGGTCAAGATCCTCGTCCGTGATGACGTCGAACTCGAATCCCTTAGTCTCGAGCCAGTCGGTGAGATGTGAATCTGCCGGGAAATGCCGCATTCCTGATCCCATCGGATCGAAATAGATAAGGTATTCCGGCCGCATCGTCAGGACCGGGCGCAGCCGTGACGACAGGTTTATGCCCGAGCCGTCGGGATGGCGGCTGTAGGTGGAATAGCCGTAAGCACCGACTTCGTCTGGATTGTGCGGATATGCGTTCCACGCGCCAACCCTGTCGGCAAGTTCGCCCGCAAAGTTGCCACGGGCGAAATTGGCATAGGCCATATAGGTGAATGTCGGAGCCAGAAACACGATCCGCCGGCGTTTCGTTCTTTCTCCTGGAATGACGTAGAACGGGATCGTGTCCTTTCCGACGCCATTGTCGACCTCAAGCCCATATACGCCGGAGCGCATATCCTCTGGCACATCGATCCGGATAGTCGTTTCCCAGCCGCAATCACCAAGATCGTCGGAATGAAATCTGATCGCCGCATATTCCGGTAGCACCTGCTTCCAATCCTGATGTCGGCCGGACCAGGCAGACGATCTGACCGCGCGCATCGGCATGTTGATCAAGCATAACCGTCTCGCACGATCCTTTTCGTCCTCTATCCAGATATCGCGCGCATCCCCGCCGAAATTCCACTCCGCGATAACCTCCCACGCCGCTACCGGGACTGGTTCCGAACGCGTTGAACTCAGGGATGGATTTTCGATGGAGCCGTTGAAGGTCTGTTCAGGATGCCCCCGCCAGACGGCGGCGAAACAAATATGATCGATTTCCACAAGTGCGCGGCGCGTGAGATCCGGGAAGCTCGCACTTTTCGTCTTCTCTGGCTTCATCGGCAAATGCTGCCGGACAGTCACCGAGAAACCCTCCAAGCCAAGGATCACCTCGATCTGCGACCAGCAGTTTCCCGGAAGCTCGATGCCTGTGTCATGGCAGGCATTCGTATCAAGTTGCTGGAGAAACAATCTGTCGTCACGGGTGACAATCGCCAATCCCTGGGTCGCATCGATATTCTGCAGCGAGAAAAGCGTCTGAGCAGCCTCGGATGACAAGGTGGGCATCACCGTCAGATCGACCTTGATCGCGGAGTGGTTGTCCAAAACGGGAATGGGGCCGAACGCGCAGGAACCGAGATAGGCCGGCTGCTCAACGGCGGTATATTCTGCAGCGAGACCGAAATCTGCCGCAGCCACTTTAACGCCTGGTCCTTGCGGATTGGGATCGCAGCAAATTATGCGAATTGCCCGTGCGCTGACTTCTCGATTGCCACGCGAAGAAATCTTGAATTCCAAAGCCCCGCCCGGCGCAGCGCTCAGTGGCGTAACATAACCGATCAAGTTCGGGATTTTTTGCTCGCACATGGCTCGGGAATCCGTCTTGCCTCTTCTTCATAAGATATCGTATACGATAATGAGACGAGACAGGCAAGTACCGATCGTATATAAGCTACGTTATTTGATCTTGCCGTTGCGCGTCGGGTTCTGACCATGGAGTAAAAATGCCGCTAAAAGCTCAAAACCTACCCTCTCTTGGCAACACCCCGCCGACGTCGGATATTATCGCAAAACACATACGAGAGGCGATCATAACGGGCGTCCTCGATGAAGACGAACCGATCCGTCAGGATGATATCGCGAAGCTTTTTGGCGTCAGCAAAATCCCGGTTCGCGAAGCGTTGAAGCGTCTGGAAGCAGAAGGTCTTGTGGAATTCCAACGCAACCGCGGCGCGGTGGTAACAAGCATTACCGAACCAGAGATCGCCGAAATTTTTGAAGTGAGGGCCATGCTGGAAGCCAACGCCCTGAAACTCTCGATCCCGAGAATGACCGAGCACACCTTCCAGCGCGCGGAAGATTATTGCAATGAATTCGCACGCGAGACCGACGTGGCGCGATGGGCGGAACTTAATTGGCAGTTTCACTCCTGCCTTTACGAGGATGCCAACAAACCATTCCTGCTCAATCTAATACGGTCGGTGAACGACCGGATCGAACGGTATCTTCGCATTCAGCTGACACTATCAGGCGGCACCGGCGTCGATGACCGGGAACATCGCCAGATCCTGGCCGCGTGCCGGCAGCGAGACGTTAATCTCGCCACCGATCTGCTTGTCACCCACATCACAAAAGCCTGTGAGTCCCTCTTGAGCAATCTCCCGAAAGTAAGGGGCGCCAAGGCGGCCAGCTAGTCGCGTTTTATTGGCATCAGCCCGAGGCTGCGCGGCGTCCTTTGATCGGAACAACCACCTTCAGCAACCTGCCAAGTTCGCGTGAATTCGATGGAGCATCTCCGTCAGCGTTCGGACCTCGTCAGGAGCAAGTCCGGCGAGCGCACGTTCATTGGTGCCACGCAGGACATCGCGTCCCGGCTCCAGCCTGCGATACGCCTCCGGCTCCAGGCATATCAGGCTGCTGCGTTTGTCGTTGGGATCCTGGCTACGCCGGATCAACCCATCCCGCTCCATTCTGGCCAGAAGCTGCGCCATGCTGGGTTGCTCCACCCCCGCAATGACGGCCAGTTCCTTCTGGGTTCGCATTTCGCCGTTCTTCAGGGCGACCAGAACGGGAAGCTGGGCGACACTGATGCCGATCTCCCGAAGTCCCTCGTCGTCAAGTCTCGCCAGCATCCGTGCAATCCGCCCGATAATCAGCGCCGGCATTTCCTGTGGTCGCCATTCGGCTTCTTCATTCATTCCTTTAGCTATCCCCGGGGCTTGCATTTAAACAGGTGCCTATATAAATAATATAGGAACCTATCTTTATTATGCGAAAGTCTCCCATGTTACAACATCCTATCGTCGCCATTGTCGGCGCAGGTCCGGCAGGGCTCATGGCAGCATCGATCCTTCAAAGGCACAATTGGAAAACTGTCGTTTTTGAAGCAGACACCTCGGCACAGGCACGCGATCAGGGCGGCACATTGGATTTGCACGCCGATACGGGTCAGCTCGCGCTTGAAAAGGCGGGCCTCCTACCCTGCTTTAACCGCATCGCCCGCCACGAAGATCAAGAGACCCGTGTGCTCGATTATCGGTCGGCGACAATTCTTGCGGAAGATCTGCCGGCTCCGGGCGAAGGCCAAAGGCCGGAGATTGATCGTCACGCCCTGCGCGAACTTCTCCTTTCCTCGATTGCACCTGAAACCGTGCAATGGGATCACCGGCTGAAAACGGTAACAGGCCACTCAGATGGCAAACATTCTCTCCATTTTGAAAACGGCAGAACCGAATGTTTCGACCTCGTCATCGGCGCAGATGGCGCATGGTCCCGTGTACGTCCGGCCCTGACCGATGTGCAGCCCGTTTACACCGGCACCACTTTCGTTGAACTGCGGATTGATGCAATCGATGAACGCCATCCATCCATCGCAGAGATGATCGGCCGCGGCAGCATATTTGCCCTGCATGCAGAAATGGGCCTCATTGCCCAGCGAAACGGCAATGGGCATGTCCGGGTCTATGCCGCTATCCCAGTCACCCCCGCAGAAGGCCAGCGACCGGATATGGCGCTGGCCGGCATCACCCGAAACGAGCTCCTGAAGCGGTTCTCCGGCTGGTCTGAGAAGCTTCTGAAGATGATTTTAAACGCCGACGCGATAACGGCGATCCGCCCGATCATCGCGCTTCCTGCTGGCTTGCGCTGGGCGCACCGGCCAGGTCTTACGCTTGTTGGTGACGCAGCACACGTTATGCCGCCCGTCGGTGTCGGTGTAAATCTCGCCATGCTCGATGCGGCCGATCTGGCCGAGGCTCTGGTTTCGGCATCCGATTGGCCTCTGGCTGTCGAGCAATTTGAAACGATGATGCAGAACCGCGCGGCCAGCATTGCCGAGGATGCCGCCTCGGGCTTTGCAGATATGTTTTCGCAAGACGCGCCCGCCGGCATAGTGGAGCACATGAACAGCCGGCGGGCGTAAGAAACCCGTTCCTGGTTTTGCCTTGCGGCCTCGGGACGGGTTTGCACCCCTCCCCTTTGCGTCTCAGGCAGCCTTGTCCCACAGGGGAGCGAGGCCGTCGGGCGAGACGATCCGGCCAGCAGGGCTGGAAAGGCCATGGATGGCAGCCATTTCATCAGCTGAAAGGGCAAAGTCGAAGATGGCCAGGTTCTCGGCGGCACGTGCCTCACCGACGGTCTTCGACAGGGCGATGATACCATCCTGATGCACCAGCCAGCGCAGAACCACCTGCGCCACCGACTTGCCGTGGCTTGCGGCAATCTCCTTCAGGACCGGATCGGTAAATACCTTGCCATCGGCCATGCCGTAATAGCCGGTCACGGCCATGCCCGCCTTCCTGGCAGCCTCGATCACCACCGTCTGATCGATATAGGGATGGTACTCGATCTGGTTGGTAACAATCGGCGCCTTGGAAAGACTGACCGCTTCGGCCATCAGCGCCGTATTGAAGTTCGAAACACCGATATGGCGAACCTTGCCGGCCTGCTTGACCTCGTTCAGCGCATCGATCTGCTCGGCGAGCGAAACCGCTTCATTCGGCCAGTGTAGCAGCAGCAGATCGACATAGTCGGTCTTCAGCTTCTTCAGGCTTTCCTCAACGGAAGCGACGAAGGCATCATGCCTGTAGTTATCGACCCAGACTTTTGTGGTCAGGAATATGTCACCGCGGGCCACGCCGGAACCGGCGATCGCCTCGCCGACTTCCGCCTCGTTGCCATAGATCTGCGCGGTATCCACATGGCGAAAGCCGAGCTTCAGGGCGTGCGGGACGATCCGCAGCACGTCGGCACCGGGTACGCGAAATGTACCGAAGCCGAGAGCGGGAATGGTGGAACCGTTGGCGGTTACAGTATGCATTGGTCTTTCTCCTTGGTTATTCCGCGGCATTTCTGACGGCGGGAGAGATATTGCCGATTACAGGCAGAACATCGCGCGACAATTCATCGATCACCTCGTTGAGGGGCCGTCGCGAGGGCCGCAGCAGAAGCGCGAGATGATCGACCCCTGCGTTTTCGAGGGCATGCAGATGGTCGATGAAGGCATAGCGTCCGACGCGAGCGCCAAAGCGGCGCGGTGTCGGCTGTTCATCCGGATTGTCGGCCAGATCGAGATGGAAGGCGCTTATGAAGGCACCGCGATCCAGCCCGAGAGCGGTGCGCGCGGCGGCCCAACCTCTTGCCTGGGAGGTGAGCCGCTCAAGCCCGTTCGGATAAACGAAGCGGCCTTCCATGTTGGCGGCGATCCAGTCTGGCGACTGCCGGCCTTGCCCGGCAATGACCATCGGCACCTGCGCCCGCATTGGCTTTGGCAGCAGGTCGAGGCTGGCTTCGATGCGCCCGTCGCCAAGCGGCAGGCCTTCGGTCTTCCAGGCATCGCGCAGATAACCGACAGCGTCCCGGAAGGCTTCACCGCGCTGTTCGAAATCAAGGCCAAGCAGCGGATATTCGACCGGACGGTCGCCGGAGGCGACGCCGAGAATGAGACGGCCGCCGGACAGCTGATCAATAGAAGCGGCAGCCTTCGCCACCATCATTGGATGACGCAGCGGCAGCACGATCGCCGCGGTGCCGAGCGCCACGTTCTTTGTGATGCCGGCAAGGAAACCGAGATTGACGAAGGGATCGTAGACCGAGCCCGCATCGCCAAAATTATTGGGATCGAAGACCGGAACGTCGCGCGTCCAGACGGCGGCGAAACCGGAACGATCGACCTGGCGGACGAGATCGGGATAGTGGGTGAGATCCGGTACACCGAAGGGACGGCCTTGCGCGACGCGTTCAGCTTCGCGGGCTGGCGCCCAGTCGTTGTCGAGCGGAAGCTCAATGCCAAGGGTGAGGCCGCCATGGGGCTTGCGGATAAGATCGAGCGCACCCGATTGGACTTTGGATGTCGTGGATTTCAATGCCGAGGACATGAAAATTCTCCGGAATGAGTTTGAGCAGACAGGCCCGGCGCTTCAAGTACCGGGCCTGTCAGCGGTTATGCAGTCTTCAGGGACACGGCGGCGCGGCGGTCGAGCGCGCTGCTCCAGAGCGTGAGAAGCAGGGCGACGGCAACGAGGATGGCGCCGACCCACGGGGTTGCAGCAAGACCCATCGGCGATTCCACCACCACACCACCCAGCCAGGCGCCAATGGCGATGCCGAGATTGAAGGCGGCGATGTTGAGTGCGGATGCAACATCAACGGCGCCGGGACGGTGTTCCTTGGCCAGCTGCACGACATAGAGCTGCAGGCCCGGGACATTGGCGAAGGACAGGAAGCCAAGCGCCACCAGCGTGATCAGGGTCAGGACCGGCGAGACGGCGGTGAACGAAAACACCAGCAATACGATGGCCTGCGCCAGGAAGAGGCCGATCAACGCCTTGACGGGATTGCTGTTGGCAATCTTGCCGCCACCGATGTTGCCGGCAGCGATGGCGATGCCGTAGAGCACGAGGATCAGGCTGACGCTGGATTCGGAGAAGCCGGTGACGTCCTGCAGGATCGGCGCAAGGAAGGTGAAGGCGACGAAGGTGCCGCCGTAACCGAGCGCGGTCATGGCGAAGACGATGAGCAGGCGACCGGAACCGAGCACGCGGACCTGATCAAGAATGCTTGCCGGCGGCGCCTTCTTGAGCGTATTCGGCAGAAGGGCGGCAATGGCGACAAAGGCAACGACACCGAGAGCGCCAACGGCCCAGAAGGTTGCACGCCAGCCAAAGACCTGACCGATATAGGTGCCGATAGGAACGCCGGAGACGATGGCGACGGTCAATCCCATGAACATCATGGCAATCGCCGAGCCACGGCGGTTTTCGGGCACGAGATCGGCAGCGATCGTCGCGCCAACGGAGAAGAACACGCCATGAGCGAAAGCGGCAATCACGCGGGCAATGAGCAAAATCTCGTAGCTCGGTGACAGCGCCGCGGCGGTGTTACCGACGATGAACAGGGCCATGAGGCCGAGCAGCAGCGGCTTCCGTTCTATTTTGCCGGTAAGCGCGGTCAGGATCGGCGCGCCGAACGTAACGCCAAGCGCATAGACACTGACGATAAGACCGGCAAGCGGCAGGGTGATGTGAAGATCGTTTGCGACGGTCGGCAACAGGCCGACAATGACGAACTCCGTGGTTCCGATCGCGTAAGCCGCGATCGTCAAAGCAAATATAGCCAAGGGCATGATAAATTCCTTTCCGCCCCACAATGCGAGTGAGGGGTGCTGAGACAGCAGAGTTGCTGGTTGAACGATTGCTGTGACGGAATATGAGCGGAGAGGGCTTGAATGATAATCGGGAGTATTGGATAAATACCTGTGAATTTCATTCATAGGCGGAAACGATGGACAACCGGACGGGTGAAATGGAAGTCTTCGTCCTGGCGGCGGAATTGCAGAGTTTTTCTGCCGCCGGACGACGGCTCAAAATGTCTCCATCGGCCGTCAGCAAGCTGGTGACGCGCATCGAGGATCGTCTCGGAACACGCCTGCTGGTACGGTCGACCCGGTCGATGATACTGACACCGGAAGGCGAGGTGTATCTCTCCCGCGCCCGGCGTATCCTGTCTGATATTACCGAGACCGAGCAGATCGTGGCTGGCGGAGGCAAAATGGTCCCGCGCGGGCTGCTTCGCATCAACGCGTCCGTGGGCTTTGGGGAACGGCATCTGCTTCCACTGATCCCGGCCTTCCTCGAGCTCTATCCCGAAGTTCAGCTCGACATCTCGCTAACCGACGGCATCATCGGCCTGATCGAGGAACGAACCGACATAGCCATTCGATCTGGAACCATGGACGATTCGTCCCTGAAGGCGCGCAAGCTTCTCGAAAGCCGGCGAGTTATTGTTGCGTCCCCTGTCTATCTCGAAGCAAAGGGCGCACCGCAAACGCCGCAGGATCTGGCCGACCACAATTGTTTCAGCTTCAACTTCCGCCGCACTCTCAACGAATGGCCGTTCCGGAACCCGGGAGCATCGGACATTTATCGCCTTCCGGTAACGGGAAACACCGCGGTAAATAGCGGCATGATCATGCGCCAGCTTTGCCTCGCCGGCATTGGACTGGGCAGGGTGGGGCAATTCCATGTACAGCCGGATATCGACGCAGGCAGGCTCATTCCGTTGCTCGAGGCATATAATCCCGAGGACCTCGAACAGATTCATGCCGTCTTCGCTGGACATGAGCATCTTGCGGCACGCATTCGCGCGTTTATCGACTTCCTGGCGGAACACCTCAGTGAAAGAGGAAAATCCGAGCCACTCCCGTAAAACCATCATCGAGCGGCGCCGTGCTGCAAACATAGCATTGCCATGCCGGATCGGCCCATTGCCGCGCAGCTGAAGCAAGTCCACGAAGGAGGGAATTAATGCAGGTCAAAGCCGCAATATTGCAGGGAACGGGTGCCTCTCATCCTTATGCTGTCAACAAGCCGCTCGTTATCGAGAATATAGAGCTTGCGCCACCCGGGGCCGGCGAAGTCCTTGTCCGCATTCGTGCAGCCGGCCTGTGCCATTCCGACCTCTCGGTCATCAACGGCGACAGGCCTCGTCCGATGCCGATGGCTTTGGGCCATGAGGCGGCAGGCATTGTCGAGGCGTTGGGAGACGGTGTTCGCGATCTTCAACCCGGCGACCATGTCGTGATGGTCTTCATGCCAAGCTGCGGGCATTGCCTGCCCTGCGCGGAAGGCAGGCCCGCATTATGCGAGCCGGGTGCAACGGCAAACGCTGCGGGAACGCTGCTTGGCGGTGCAACTAGGCTGAACTATCGCGGCAAGGCCGTCCATCACCACCTCGGCGTGTCGGCATTTGCAGAATATGCCGTCGTGTCCCGCAATTCGCTGGTCAAGATCGACCGGGATCTCCACTTCGTGGAGGCTGCGCTTTTCGGCTGTGCGGTCCTGACCGGCGTGGGCGCCGTTGTGAATACGGCTGAGGTCAAGGCCGGCTCGACTGCCGTCGTCGTCGGGCTTGGTGGTGTTGGCCTTGCCGCCGTCCTTGGTGCGCGGGCTGCGGGCGCCAGCAAGATCGTCGCGGTCGACCTTTCTGCGGAAAAACTGGCCCTTGCCAGCGAGCTTGGCGCAACCGCCGTCGTGAACGGGCGCGATGAAGACGCCGTCGAACAGGTTCGCGACGCGACTTCGGGCGGTGCGGATTATGCCTTCGAGATGGCCGGATCGGTTCGGGCGCTGGAAAACGCTTTCAGAATGACCAAGCGCGGCGGCACAACCGTGACCGCAGGCCTGCCACCGCCCGGCGCCGCCCTGCCGGTCAATGTCGTCCAGCTCGTTGGCGAAGAAAGAACGCTGAAGGGCAGCTACATCGGGACTTGCGTACCCGTCCGGGATATTCCGCGTTTCATCGACCTTTACCGGGACGGAAGATTGCCGGTCAATCGCCTGCTCAGCGGAAGGCTCAGGCTCGAGGACATCAATGAAGGTTTCGACCGGCTGCACGATGGCAGCGCCGTGCGGCAGGTCATCGAATTCTAAATCCGCGCCCGTCGCTCCCGGCCTTAATTTCCACCGGTGGCGACCTGTCGCTACAACGGCGACATGCCCGGCTTAAATGGAAGTCACCCGGCCGGAGACGATTTTCGGCTTGCCTGCAATGCCATCCCGGCTATCTGCGCCAGCGTCGTCTCGGAATAACGCGCCACAAGCTCATTTTCGGCCGCGGCATGGGCCGCTGCGATAATCGCGTTGGAGGCCTTCTCCACGGGGCAGGATGGATGGTCATGCGATATGGGGGCAGGTAGGATAAGACCGGCATTCAAGGCGCGCTGAACGTCCAGAACGGTCACCTCTTCCAGCGGCTTGACCAGTTTCCAGCCACCACCCCGGCCACCTTCCGATGCGACGATACCGTGGTCGCGCAACCCGCCAAGCGTACGGCGAACGACCACCGGATTGGTGTTGAGCATCTGTGCGATCCGTTCTGATGTTTCCCTGCCGCCAAGCAGCCCCATATGCACAAGCACATGCAGCATTCGGGCAAGCCTGCCGTCGGTTTTCATCACGACCCTTTCCGCAACAAAAATTGTTACACTATCTTGACGCAAGCGCTTTTCCGCAACATCTATAGTTACACAAATAGGGAAGCGCAATGCGCTGCGTCGCAGGCTTCTCCTGGTCACTTCGGCCCGGGATGTTCCGATCCCTGGCTTGCGGTGGCAACTGATTGAGAAAATCCGGGGTGAGAAAAATGATTGAAACAATCGTCAAGACGCGCACGATCGACATTAGCATCCTTGATCAGGGAACAGGCCCACTGGTTCTGCTCTGCCATGGATTTCCCGAAACCAAACATGCCTGGCGGCACCAGATCCTGTCGCTGGCTGCAGCGGGTTTTCGCGCCGTTGCGCCCGACATGCGCGGCTTTGGCAGGACAGATATTCCCGAACAGGTGGATCAATATACGGTCTTCCACGGCATTGGCGATCTTGTCGCCCTTATGGATGCCCTTGGTGAAAGCGAAGCGGTCATCGTCGGCCACGACTGGGGCGCGACCATCGCCTGGCAGGCCGCGCTCCTTCGTCCCGACAGGTTCAGGGCCGTCGTCGCATTGAGTGTGCCAATGATGGACCAGCCTCCCTTCCCGCCCTCAAGGATATTTCCGCAAGACGGGCAATCGCTGTTCTACACGCTTTATTTCCAGCAGGCGGGCGTCGCAGAAGAGGAGTTCAACCGGGATGTCAGCCAGACGCTCAGCAAGATTATTTACGCCGCAAGCGGAGAAGCGGGCGCACGGCGGCCGGGCGACGGCACGCCAAACCCTTTTGGCATGGTCAGCCGCAACAAGGGCCTTCTCGCAGAATTGCCCCTCCCCGCGCGCATGCCCGACTGGCTGCCTCCCCGCGACTTCGACAGGCTCGTCAATGATTTCAAGACATCAGGGTTTACCGGCGGCCTGAATTATTATCGAAACCTCGATCGCAACTGGGAACTACAGAAGGCAGTGAGCGGTAAACACGTCAATGTCCCGGCGCTGTTTATCATCGGCGAACGTGACACCGGCCTGGCCATTCCCGGCATGGATCAGATCATCGGCTCCATGCCCGACCTGGTGCCGCATCTGCTCGGATCCCACATCATTCCCGGCGCGGGACACTGGCTCCAGCAGGAACGGCCGAGTGAGGTGACAGGCCTCATCCTGTTGTTTCTCAATCAAGTCGCCTCCATCTAGAAAGAAGGAAATCCCATGACTGATTTCAAGGGACGACAGGTTGGCTATATCGAAGGAGCAACGCGCCAGGTCCCCGGCCTTGAAAGCTTGCATCGAATGACGTCGATGCTGCTTGGCGAGAAAGCTCCCGACAAAGGCCGGATTCTGGTCGTTGGCGCTGGCGGCGGGCTCGAACTCAAGGCTCTTGCCAAAGCCAATAAAGGGTGGATTTTCGACGGGGTCGACCCCTCGCCCGACATGCTGGCCCTCGCTCGCGAAACGACCACAGATTACGCCGCGCGAATTAACCTGCACGAGGGGGATATATCAGCGGCACCGGACGAACCCTTTGATGGCGCGGCGTGCCTTCTCGTGTTTCATCATCTCCGTTTGGAGGAACGCATCAAAACGCTGAATGGCGTGCGGCAACGCCTCAGGCCCGGCGCACCATTCGTGCTTGCCCATGTCAGTTTCCCCCAGAACGAGCCGGAACGTTCGATCTGGATAGATCGGCACATAAGCTATGGCGCGATTGACGGAACCGATCCTGCGAAACTTCAGGACGGACGGGCCGCGATGCGCGAGAGGCTCTCCATTCTACACCCTGAGAAGGAAGAGGCACTTCTCCGCGATAGCGGTTTCGACGGGATCACCAATTTCTATACGGCATTCAGTTTCAGAGGCTGGGTGGCCTATGCCGGACCAAACAAGCCTGGCGATTAGAATCTAAAGAACGGCTCACCGGCACCGGAGATCGGAGGCGACAATCTCCGACCTCCGGTGCAGTTCTTATGAAAGTCCTCTCATCTTCACGCGAGGCGTGAAAGAGCGGAGACTATCAAAATTCCTCCCAGTTATCAGCGGATGTGCTCAGTGCGGCATTGCCCGAGAATGCAGCCCTGATCTTTCCGCCAAGCGCGCGAGCGGGAGAAGCCGCAGGCCTGTCGACGGGCGAGGCCGCACGAACAGGCGCAGACGCCGCGCTGTAACCGCCTTCCGACAATTTGAACTGGGCGAGAAGCTGGTTAAGCGACGCTGCCTCGCGGGCCAGCCCGTGGCTTGCCGCCGTGCTTTCCTCCACCATGGCAGCGTTTTTCTGCGTGTCCTGATCCATCTGGTTCACGGCGGTATTGATCTGCTGCAGACCAGAGGATTGCTCCTGCGCCGATTCTGCGATCGCCGCCACGTGCCGGTTGATTTCCTGCACTTCCGTGACGATCAACTCGAGCGCCTTGCCGGTCTGGCCGACCAGCTGCACACCCTGCTGAACCTGGCTGTTCGATGTCGTGATGAGATTCTTGATCTCCTTGGCGGCACCGGCGGAACGCTGTGCCAGCTCACGAACTTCCTGAGCGACGACGGCAAACCCCTTGCCCGCCTCGCCGGCACGGGCTGCTTCCACGCCCGCATTCAATGCCAGAAGGTTCGTCTGGAAGGCGATCTCATCGATCACGCCGATGATGTTGGAAATCTCGTTCGCTGATCCTGCTATCTGCTCCATCGCGGCGACAGCTTTCTGGACCACTTCTCCCGACTGCTCCGCACCAATTTTCGCGCGACCGACGAGATGACCCGCTTCCTGCGCCCGTTTCGTTGAGTCCTTCACCGTCGTGGTGATCTCTTCCAGGGCAGCCGCTGTCTCCTCGACAGCCGCAGCCTGCTGCTCGGTACGCTTTGCCAGATCGTCGGCAGCCGAGCGGATCTCATTCGCACCCGCATCAATGCCGCGCGCATTCTGCGCCACCTGGCTCAGCGTCGATTGCAGCTGCTCCGCCGCCCTGTTGAAGTCACCGCGAATACCATCAAGGCTGGATACGAAGGGTTGAACGATCCTGTAGGTAACGTCGCCCTGGGAGATTTTCGAAAGGGCAGTCGCAAGGTTATCGACGGCAAACTGCACGTCGGCAGCCTCATTCGCCTTTTGTTTTTCCCGTTCGATCCGGTCCTTCTCCGAAGATGAGCGGTTGGCCTCCGTCTCATTCTCAAGCCGAACGCGCTCGATGGCGTTCTCACGAAACGCCTGAACCGCGGCGGCCATCTGGCCCACTTCATCCTTGCGGTCCATACCGGCAATTTCCGTGACGGTATCACCTGCCGCCAGCGATCCCATGCGCTCGCGAAGCCGTGCGATCGGGGTTGTTATGCCACGGGAAGAGATGAACAGGCCGAGGGCGATCAATGCCAGCGACACAAGCGCTATGCTGACCAGAGCCGTCCAGATTGTCGCGTTGGTGCTGGCCGTGAGGCGTTCTCTGCCATCATTCATCACCTGGATCAGCTGCTCGTTGCCCGCGCTGATCTTCGGCGAAACCTCGGTCATTTTCCGAAGCAGATTGAGCGCCATCTGCTGTGCTTCCGCACGTTGTCCTGCCTGCATCAGGGCAATGACCTGGTTACCCATTTCCTCGACTTCGACAACACCCTTGAGGATATCGCGAGCGGCTTCCGTGCGGGCTGGAACCAGCTCGATGATCTTGTTCTGCCGCTCTTCCAGCTGCTTGCGATCGGCTTTGAAGGTCTTGACTGCGGATTCGAAATCGCTGCTGGCAGGGTCATTGAGAGACGCGCGCAGCATCTGCATGCCGAGCGCATTGAGATTTCCGCTGGTTCGGGCGTTCAGCACCGCGGCAAGTGCCTCATTGGCAATGAAATCGCTGTAGACATCGTCGGTTTTTTTATATTGCAAGCTGACGTAGCTGATGCCTGAGATCGACATCAAGCTCATTAGCGAAATGACGAAAACGACCTTCGTTTTAATTTTGGTATTCTTCAGGAAAGACATGAATGGCCTCGGGGCAAGCGCTCTCCAGCTGCCCGGCCGGTGCGGGAAGCCAAAGAAACATATAAAGAAACATTGCGGGTAGCTGTGCCCCTCCTCATAGGGCGACAAGCGGATGTCCAGTCCGGGTCGCCGCTGGGCTTTCCGAGATGGGTCCACTTGTTCTACCGGCTCCACCGATGAAACCTTGGAACCTGCGTATTTTAGATTTCACAAAAGCACTAAATGAAGTGTTACCTGGGAGACGTAACCGGCGACAATTTGCGGCACCGCAAAATGCGTGAAGCGTTGGTACAGGCCTAGAGGCTTCTTCCCTGCGGCGTTTTTCGCTCAGGCTTCGACAAACAGCTTTTCGACTGCAAAATCAATGAAGGCGCGCAGCCGCGGCGCGATGAAACGAGCCGACGGCCAGACGATCGAAAACTGGCCCGGGGCGGCAAGGTATTCGTTCAGGACGGTCTTGAGCAAGCCGTCCCGGATGGCATCCGTCGCCAGGAATTCGGGCATATAGGCGAGCCCCAACCCGTCAATTGCCGCCGCCCGAATTGCCTCCATATTACCGCAAGTGAGAGCAATTCGCATGTTCGACAAGGGATTGTCGCCGCTTTCCAGCAACCACTCCTGAAACTTGCCCGAGGTGGGGAAACGGAAACGCAATGCATCATGGCCTGGTAATTGGCTGGGGTGCCGGGGTGTACCCATTCGCTGGAAATAGGCCGGAGATGCACAGAGAATGAACCGGAACGGTCCCAGACGCCGGGCCACGAGACTTGAATCGTCGAGCTCGCCGCTGCGGATTGCCACATCGAAGCCGCCTTCGATCAGATCGACACGCCTGTCGTTGAAATCGAGCTCCAGATCGACATCGGGATAACGTCGACGAAATTCGGGCACGATGGGAAGCAGAAAACGGTAGCCGATCGTTGGAAGCGTCACGCGCAGGCTACCCCGCGGCAGGGCCAAATTATCCGTGACAGCCTCATGTGCGTCGCGCAGATCAGTCAGTATCGCGCGGTACCGCTCGAAGAGCATCGCGCCTTCATTGGTCAGCGAGACCTGCCGTGTGGTGCGGTTGAACAGCCGCACGCCCAACGATGATTCCAGGCGCGCTACACTTTTCCCGACCGCAGAAGGTGACAGTCCAAGGCTTTGCCCGGCCTTGGCAAAATTCAGCCTTTCGGCAACGCGGACAAAGGCATCGATCTCACTCAGCTTATCCATAACCCGTGATTAGAGAATTTTTGTCCATAATGAAAGGTCTACGAGGCCGATTATCGAATTCATGCCGTTCGATGAAAATACCGCCTGACATGCGACCTGATCGTCGCGCCGGTAGTCCTCACCATTGGAGTTTTCATGAACGACGCCACTCACAGACCATCCGCCAGCCGGAATTCGGTACTGGCGGCGGTATGTCTTGCCGCCCTGACGCTTCCCTTGAACTTCTCCGCCGGCGCGGTTGCGACGCCGGCGATCGGACAGGATCTTGGCGGCTCACCGGAATCCCTCACCTGGATCACCAATGCCTTCATGCTTGCTTTCGGAAGCCTCCTGATGGCGGCGGGCGCCCTGGCAGATCGTTATGGCAGAAGGCGCGTGTTTTTGGTTGGCCTTGCGCTTTTTGTCGGGTTTTCCTTCGCCCTTGGGTTGGCGCCCTCGGTCTGGATCATCGATCTGCTGCGTGCCGGTCAGGGCATGGGCGCCGCTGCCGCGCTTGCTGGCGGAACGGCGGCGCTTGCGCAGGAATTCGACGGCCATGCCAGAACACGCGCATTTGGACTGCTTGGAACGACCTTCGGTGTCGGCCTTGCATCAGGTCCGCTGCTGACGGGCTTGATGATAGAGACAGTCGGATGGCGGGTAATATTCCTCGCCGGCGGCCTGATCGGCCTTATCGCCTTGATCCTCGGTCCGCCACGGATGCGCGAGACCAAAGACCCCGGCGCGGCGAAACTCGACTGGCCGGGTGCCGCGAGCTTTACCCTCACACTGACCCTTTTCACCGTCACAATGATCAAGCTGCCTGTTCTCGGGCCGGTTGGCATGGTCGCTTTCGGCCTGGGATTTGCGATGTCGCTCGCAGCCTTCGTCGTGATTGAAATGCGGACAGCGCGGCCGATGCTGGATCTGTCACTGTTCCGCTATCCGCGTTTCGTGGGTGTACAGCTTTTGCCGATAGCCACCTGCGCCTGCTTTGTCGTTCTACTGGTTATCATCCCGCTACGGCTGATCGGCATCGAACAACATGGAGCGATTGGAGCGGGATTCATCATGCTGGGACTATCGGCTCCCATGCTTGTGGTTCCCATCATCGCAACAATGCTGGCGCGCCATGTTTCACCGGGCCTCATCTGCGGCACCGGCCTGCTGATCGCTGCCGCCGGCCTCGTCTGGCTTGCCGGCTTCACGGCACAAGATGGCGGCATGATTGCACTCCCCATGCTTGTCATCGGCATAGGGGCAGGCCTGCCCTGGGGCCTGATGGACGGCTTGTCCATCAGCGTCGTTCCTGTGGAGCGTGCCGGAATGGCGACAGGCATATTCAGCACCGTTCGGGTTGCCGGCGAAGGCATTGCGCTTTCAATCGTCAGCGCGGCATTATCGACATTGATCTCGGCATCCCTCAGCGGGCTGGTACCGCTGTCTGCGGCTCTTTTGAACGACGCAGGCCAACGTCTGACAGTCGGCGATCTGGCGGGCGCGGCGGCAATATCATCCCGCATAGGCGATGGCGTCTTGCAAGATGCCTACCAGGCCGCGTTTTCCACACTTTGCTGGTGGCTCGCCGCGGTGACGGCACTCTGTGCAATCGCGATCCCTGTCCTCCTGCCGGGTGGTGCGACGGCCAAGGTGGCTGAGGCAGAGCCACGAACGGCCGCGCAAACATAAGGGAACCGCCTGCGCCAGCCGCCCCATTCCAGCGGTCAAATCGCGATGGACATGCCGACCTTGACCCTGTCCATCGCAACAAAGGTTCGGAAATGCTTGACATTGTTGTTTTCGAAAAACAGGCGGCGAGTCAGCGCCTCGTAGTCGCTCATGGTCTTGACGGTCACGATGAGGATGAAATCGGCCTCTCCCGTGACATAATAACATTGCTGAACCTCCGGAGCGTTCGCAAAAGATCGCCGCGCCCCTTCATAGAGATCCACACGTTCGCTCTCCATTTCAACCTGAACAAACAATGTGATGGACTGACCAATCCTTGCAGGGTCGAGCACGGCGATATTGGCCTGAATGACGCCTGAATCCTCCATTCTCTTTATTCGTCTTTGCACCGCAGGCGCGGATAAATTCACCATTTCGGCGATCCTTCTCTGCGGCGTTTTGTTGTCGCGCTGCAGAATGTCGAGGATAGCCCGATCCAGCTTGTCGAGAGGGACAACAGAGGCCTGTGAATTTTCGCTCATTTTACTGGTCACTTTCGATGCAAAACTGCACGCACACCAATGAAGTAGAGCGAATTTTCCGCCCCGCTTGCAATATTATTCAACCGCAACAGTCAGTCCAGCAAAGAGAACGGGACAATATGCTCATTAAAAATCTGCATGCCGACCATGGGGCCGCGCTCGATGGCGCAGATACTGCGATATTGAGCATTGAGGCCACGCAGGAGGCGGAACGGTTTCTGGCGCATCGCTACGGCCATAAGCCCACACCGATTGTCGCCCTGCCGGTGCTCGCACATCAACTCGGTGTCGCCGCCATCCACATCAAGGATGAGGGCCATCGCCTCGGGCTTGGAAGCTTCAAGGCGCTCGGTGGCTCCTATGCCGTCATACGTCTCGTACTCGAAGAGGCATCACGGCAGTTCGGCAGGAAGGTGGACGTGACGGAATTGCACGCATCCGAGGTGAAGGCCGTGGCCCGAAAGGTTACCGTTGCCTGTGCCACGGATGGAAATCACGGCCGTTCTGTCGCGCAGGGTGCGGAACTGGTTGGTGCAAAATGTGCAATCTTCGTCCATGCCGGTGTGAGCAACGAACGTATCGTAGCGATCGCTCGCTTTGGCGCGGAGATCATTCGGGTCAAAGGAAACTATGACGATTCTGTTGCAGAGGCTTCGCGGGTAGCCGAAGAACGGGGCTGGATCACGGTCTCCGACACGTCCTGGCCAGGCTATGAGCGGATTCCCGGCCTTGTCATGCAGGGCTACACAGCCCTTTTGGCGGAAGCCCTGCGCGAGTTGCCGGAACCGCCGACACATGTCTTCGTGCAGGCTGGCGTTGGTGGCATCGCGGCGGCCATCGCCGGCCAGCTTTCTATCCTCTTTGGAAAAGACCGCCCGTTTTTCACGGTTGTCGAGCCATCCCGGGCGGCCTGTCTCTTTGAAAGCGCAAAGGCCGGCCGGATTGTCAGAGTTCCCGACGATAAGGCGACCGTCATGGCCATGCTCGAATGTTACGAGCCGTCTCTCGTTGCATGGCGGGTTCTCTCCCGCACCGCAGATGCCTTTATGACGGTTGAGGATGACGACGCGATTGCCGTCATGAAGCGCCTGGCGGAACCGCCTGGCGCGGACCCCGTGATTGTAGCCGGCGAAAGCGGTGGCGCGGGCCTGGCAGGTCTGATCAAGGTCGCTTCCAGCGCCGAACTGCGTGAACAAACTGGCCTTGGCTCCGATGCGCGGGTTTTCCTCATCAACACGGAGGGGGCTACTGATCCGAAGCTGTATCACGCGCTCGTCGGCACTTCTGCCGACGATGTTGCCGCACAAAAGCGCGAACATGCCGGGGAGAGGTTCTGATGGTCGAGTGGCTGACGCTGCAGCAAGAGATGACGGCGTGGAGGCATGATCTTCACCGGCACCCGGAATTTGGTTTTGAAGAGCAACGTACCGCGACATTCGTGGCGGCGAAGCTGCGCGAATTCGGACTGGACGAGGTTGCCGAAGGCGTGGGTGGCACGGGTGTTGTCGGCACGCTGAAACGCGGTACTGGCGACCGCTCCATCGCCTTGCGGGCCGACATGGACGCATTGCGGATTGAGGAACAGGGTTCCCTCACCTACAGATCAACAAATGCTGGCGTCATGCATGCCTGCGGCCATGACGGACATACCTCAATGCTTCTGGGCGCAGCCAAACTGCTGGCAGAGGATGGCGGTTTCGACGGGACCGTTCGTTTCATTTTTCAGCCGGCCGAAGAATGGGGGAAAGGCGCACTTGCCATGCTTAATGATGGTTTGATCGAGCGGTTTCCATTCGACGAGATTTATGGTCTTCACAATATGCCCGGCCTGCCGGTTGGCGACTTCCGAACACGTGGCGGGGCAATGATGTCGGCCGAGGATGTCTTCGAGATCACGCTGAGGGGGATTGGCGGCCACGCTTCGCAGCCACAGGCTGGCAATGAAACGCTGGTTGCGGCCTGCGCCCTCGTCACAAACCTGCAAACCATCGTATCCCGCCGCCTCGATCCAACGGAAGTGGCAGTGGTCTCCGTTACGGAATTGATTACCGATGGGATACGGAATGCATTGCCGGGTCTTGCCCGGATTCTCGGCGATGCCCGCAGCTTCAGGCCGGAGATCAGCACCGCGATCGAACAGCAGATGCGCATCATTGCCGAAGGCACGGCGCTCGCTCACAATGTTTCGGTGGAGGTCGATTACAGGCGGGAATTCATATCGTTGGTCAATGATGCAAATCTTGCCGCGGAGGCCCTCGCCGCAGCGCGTAGCGTGTTCGGTGAGGCGGCAACCATTGCCAGCGCGCCGATCACGGCGTCGGAGGATTTCGCGCAGTTCCTCAGCCATGTGCCAGGTTGCTTTGCCTTTATCGGAAATGGTGAGGGCTCCGCACCGTTGCACAATCCGGCATATGACTTCAACGATGCCGCGCTTTCAGGCGGAGCAGGCTTCCACGTTGCAATCGTGCGACGCCGGCTACCGGCAGCGTAATGTTGATGCACCATGGCTTCTCGGCTTGGCGGCCCTATGCGCCGTTCAGCCAACGATCGATATGCAACGCCACCGCCTCGGCATTTTCAAGCGGAGCAAAATGACCGGCATTGGCGATCAATTGCAGATTCGCGCCCGCAATACCGTTCGCTATTTCATACTGCGCCTCGATCGGGCATATCTGCTCATGCTCGCCGGCCAGCACCAGCGTTGGCATGCCGATTGCAGCCAGCCTCGGCCTGCTGTCTGCGCGGTGAATGGCGGCTTCCGCCTGCGTTTCAAGATTGTCCGGCCCACAGTCACGCGCCATCGCCACAATTTCTTCACGCAGACCAACATCGCCGACGTTAGCCGGAGCGACGAGCCGTTCCCACCCGTCGAGTATGAACGTGTCCATGCCCATTGTTCTTGCCCGCTCGACTGCCCGACGCCGAATTTCCGCGTTTGCGGGTAAGTCTGGTCGCGCCGTGGAATCGATCAGGGCCAGTTTTGCCACGCGATGAGGCATCTGCGCCACCATCTCGAGCGCGCAGATGCCTCCGAGCGAAAATCCAGCGAGCAGGAACACGGGTGGCGCCGCCGCAAGCACACTTCGGGCAATATCCGGCATCGTCCGGCCACCCGTCATGTCGCCGATAATAACGGGATAATCTCCTAACCGATCGATCAGGGGCTGGAAGATGCGCCGGTCGCAGGCGGTTCCGGGAAGAAGCAGGAGCGGAGGCTGCCCATCTGCTGCGTGTTTCGGACCTTTCTCCAACGCAAGTCCCCCGCCGTTTTGTCCGGTCAAGTGCGCGCGGCCTCGAATGAGGCCCAGGCCTCTTCGAATTTCGCAAGATCGAAATCTTTCCGCCGAGCGGGTTCCAGAATAAGCCGCTCCGTCGCCTGCAGCTTATCAATCGCAGCAGCGAGGACGGGGATGATGTCGGGCGGGATGACGACGGCTCCATGACGATCCGCATGGACGAGATCGCCCGGCGCAACTGTCATTCCGAAGACCGTGACGGGCGTGCCGATTGCCTCGACACGGACGAAAGCATGACTTGGGCCGACCGAACCGGCAATCATCGGAAAGTCGTCCGGAACATCGCCGAGATCACGCATGACGCCATTGGTCAGCACCCCGGATAGACCCAGTCCCCGGTGTACCGTTGCATTGATCTCGCCCCAGAAGGCGCCGACGCAATGGGGGAAGTCCAGGTCCTCGACGACGGCTATGGACGGCGCATCGCCACCTGCCATGTGCCGGTAATAGTCCCGGCGCCGGGCCTTGATAGTGGCGGGATCTTCGCTTGAAGGAACAGCCGCAGCGATCTTCGCCGTGCGGGCATAACCGACGGCGGGCGCAGCCGCGGGGGCCGAAGAGATCACCGTACCTCGGGTGAATGCATTGAACCCGCGTTTGCCCTGCGCCACCTCGATCGCATTGCAGACGGTTGGTGTATCGACCTTGCGCAGCAGGGCCAGGAGAGTGTCGTCCAAGTGTCATCCTCCGATGCATCAGGTTAAATCAGACGTCTCGTCCGATACCTGCTTTTGTCTGGAACCGCGGCGGCAGGTATGCCGCCGCTTTGCATCCAATTTCAGCCGCGCCAGGTAAGGCCTGCTTTTTCGCCAGTGGCAACGACGCGATAAAGACTGGCCTCGCCGGTCATCGAAGGCACGAGGCTGTGTTTCAGGCCCGGGGGAACGGCGCAGGTATCGCCCGGCGCCAGCACGGCGGTGCCACCGTCCCAGACAAGCTTCCAGTGGCCACGCATGACCATCAGCACCTCATGGCGCTCGTTGACATAGGCGGCTTCCGGAATGGACCCGCGCGTCAGAAGCTCGACCTCAAAGCCCGGCTTGTCCCGCAGCAATGCATTTTCACCGATCACCTTGGCCGGAGCCTTCTGGGCGAGCGCCATCAGGTCCCAGTAACGGGCGACATAGTCACGCACCACGTCGGTGACTGGCGTTTCGGGGAAGCCCTTCAGTTCCTCGTCCGTCAGCAGCGGCATCGGCTTGATACCATCGGGCAGCGTGTGGCCCTTTTTGCTGTCATAGAGCTTACCGTTTTCGCCAAGAACCAGCCCGTGGTCCCTGGCATCCTCGATAACCTGCGGTGCCCAGATCACGCCACCGCCCGCATCGTCGCCACCAAGGATCGCCATGATCATCCCATAGTCGGTTCCGATATTTTCGAAACCGCGGAAGATGCCGGTCGGGATATTGAAGATATCTCCTTCCTCAAGCACCACTTCACCGGCATTGCCCCAGCGGCCCCAAAAGAAGCGCCAACGCCCCTTGAGGACGAAGAACACCTCTGCGGTGCGGTGCGAATGCAGCGAGTTGCGGCATTTGGGCGGCTGCCCTGCGGCCCCGATATTGAAGCCGGGGGTGTCCTTGATGTGAACGTGCTGATCAGCACTTTCCGAGACGCCACCACCGATGATCGTGAAGTTCTCCTTGCTGTTCGAGCCCGGTGTATGGGCGTCGATGAAGGCAGTGCGGCATGGCTTCAAATCGCCATAACGAACGATCCGTCTTTCCATTTCTTCCTGGGAGATCTGCATTTTTCAGCCTTTCATACGTATGCAAAATGGGTTGCGGTCAGTGCTTCTCCATCCCTTCCGGGATGGGGAGGCTTAGCGTCTCACTTCTGTAGGAGCTGTTTGGAGGGTCGAGCCACGCAGGACCAGGGCACCATCAAGGACGACACGGCGCGCGGCACCATCGCCCTGCTTGATGCTCTGCATCAGCGTCGCAACCGTCTCGCCGACCATGTCGTCGACATTCTGGCGGATGGTCGTGAGATTGTATGCCGGCCAGCGCGCCGGCGGCACATCGTCGAAGCCGACGACCGAAACGTCGCCGGGAATGCTCAACTTCAATTCAAAGCGCAGCACGTCCATCACGGCAAATGCCATGTGGTCGTTGCAGACGAAGACGGCATCGGGGCGATCCGGCCCGGCGAACATCCGCCGCGCCGCCGCCTGCGCCTCTTCATAACGGAAATTGCCGACTTCACGGGCAAAGAGCGTGAGCCCCGCCGCTTCCAGCCCTTCCCGAAAACCCTGTTCGCGGTCACGCTGCGTCGAGGCGCCTTCAAAGCCAGCGATATAGCCGCAACGCGTGTGACCAAGCGACACGAACAGATCGGCCAGTTGGCGCCCGCCGGCGCGGTTGTCCGAAGTGACGGCCGAGAGCCGCATATCATCCTGCGACCGGTTGAACAGTACGATCGGCACGCCAGAGGCATGGCAGCGCGCCGCAAGTTCGGACGACATGTTCGCCGATGCCAGAACGATGCCATCCACCTGATAGTCCAGAATTTCCTGGGTGATCTGGTCGACATTTTCGGAGGCGATCGAGGAGATGAAGACCAGAACATGGTAACCCTGATCCTGAAGCGCTTTCGACAGCCGCTCGACAACCTCCGGGTAGAAGTAGTTTTCCAGATAGGCGACGACGAGACCGATGATGCGGCTGCGCCCGGTAATCAGCGAGCGGGCGAGAACGTTCGGCCGGTAACCGAGCTGTTCGGCTGCATCCCTGATCTTCTCGGATGTCTTCTTGGAAACCGAGGTGCCCGGCGTGAAGTACCGTGAGACTGCCGATTGGCTTACGCCCGCCAGGCGCGCAACATCGTTCGAAGTGATCTTATCGTTTGCCATCAGTCTGCCGTCCAACCCCCATCGACCATCAGCGCGGTTCCTGTCACCATCGCCGCCGCGTCGCCGGCAAGATAGGTGACCGCGGCCATAATGTCTTCAACACGACCGATGCGGCCAAGCTTGATTTTCTCCTTTATCCACTGAACCCGTTCCGGTTGAGAAAAGGTTTGCTCGGTCAGCGGCGTCTCGATGAAAGTCGGGCAGATCGTATTGACCCGGATGCCTTTCGAGCCCCATTCGATCGCCATCGACTTCGTAAACCCCTCGACGGCATGTTTCGTGGCGCTGTAAACCGCCCGGTCGATGCCGCCGACATGGGCCATCTGAGAGGAAATATTGATCAGGGAACCCGGCTGGCCGGCGTCAATCAGCCCTCTGGCCACCGCGCGGGTCAGGAAATAGGCGCCGCGCACGTTCAAAGAGAAGACGGCATCGAAGTCAACAGGGGTCGTTTCAAGCGCCGGCCCATGTCGGGCGATACCCGCGCTGTTGACGAGCACCTGGAACGGTCCTTGGTCATCAACCTGAGCCTGCGTCGCCTCGACATCGGCAATATCCATCACCATTGCTTCAGCCGATAAACCTTCGGACCGGATAGCCTCCACCACCTCATCGAGTTTTTCCGCCGATCTGGCGGCAAGCACCACATGCGCGCCCGCCTCTGCCAACGCGACCGCGCAGCCGAAGCCGATGCCGGACGATGCACCGGCGACGAGAGCGCGTTTGCCGGCAAGGCGAAAGGAGGGCGTGCGGGGGATCTGCATCAGGCGGCCGCCTCTCCGTAAGGAATATTGCGGCCACCATAACGGCGAACCCGGACATTGGCCTGCTCGGCATGGCCGACGAAGCCTTCCAGCAGGCAGAGACGCGAGCAATAGGCACCCACTTCGGCCGCGGCCTCGTCAGTCAACACCCTCTGGTAGGAGTGCGTCTTCAGAAACTTGCCGACCCAGAGACCGCCGGTATACCGGCCGGCCTTCCTGGTCGGCAGCGTATGGTTGGTGCCGATCACCTTGTCGCCATTGGCAACATTGGTTCGCGGGCCGAGGAACAGCGCACCGTAGGAGTGCATGTTCTCCAGGAACCAATCGTCACGGTCGGTCATCACCTGAACGTGTTCGGAGGCGATATCGTTGGCAACTGCCAGCATCTCCTCATAGGTGTCGCAGACGATGACCTCGCCGTAGTCGCGCCAGGAGGCGCTTGCTGTTTCCGTGGTTGGAATGATCGCCAGCAGGCGCTCGACTTCGGCCAGCGTCTGCCTTGCCAGCCTCTCGGAATTGGTCAAGAGGACGGATGGCGAATTATAGCCATGTTCCGCCTGGCCGATCAGGTCGGTGGCGCACATCTCGGCATCCACCGTCTCATCGGCAATCACCATCGTCTCGGTTGGACCCGCAAAGAGATCGATGCCGACGCGGCCATAAAGCTGGCGTTTGGCCTCGGCTACGAAGGCGTTGCCGGGACCGACCAGCATATCGACAGGCTTAATCGTCTCCGTGCCCAGAGCCATTGCGCCAACGGCCTGCATGCCGCCCAGCACGTAAATCTCGTGGGCGCCGGCCTTGTGCATGGCCGCAACGATCGCCGGATGCGGCTCGCCCTTTTGCGGCGGAGCGGATGCGACGATGCGCGGAACGCCTGCAACGGACGCCGTCAGCACCGACATATGGGCAGAGGCGACCATCGGAAACTTGCCGCCGGGCACATAGCAGCCAACCGACTGAACCGGAATGTTGCGGTGACCAAGGATCACACCAGGCAGCGTTTCCACCTCGATATCGGTCATCGAGGCGCGTTGGGCCTGTGCGAAACGGCGGATCTGCGCCTGGGCAAAATCGATATCGGCCATATCGCGCGCCGAGACCCTGGACATTGCTGCCTCAATCTCGGACGGGCTGAGCTTGAATGATGGCGGTGAAAATTTGTCGAATTTCTCCGAAAGCGCGCGCACGGCAGCGTCGCCACGCGTCTCGATGTCCTTCAGCGTCGACTCCACGATCGTACGAACCTTCGCATCGTCTTCAGACCGTTGCGCCTCTGGCTTTCCGCGCTTGAGATAGGTGACTGTCATGTGTTTCTTTCCTTGGCGTTTCAGCATGCGAAAACGCAATGCTGCTCGGAAACTTCAATCGCCTTCCCTTCCAGTAGCACCGCTACAAGTAGTTACCGGCAAATGCATACGTATTCAATAGGTTCTGCTATCATCCAGCGCAATTTGAAAGGGTCGTTACCCCTGCAATTGCGGACGGCTGATATTTGCCCCAAGCGAGTGCTCCATGGAGGGCAAGTCAATGCGTTCTCCCGTGGCAGCGTCAAAGAGGTGCAGACGGGATGCGTTCAACTCGATCGCGACCGTATCCCCCGGTTTTCCGCGCCATGACCGCGGCGCTCTTACGATGATCCGGTCCTTGCCCAGCTGGACGGTGATGTAGTTGGATTCGCCGGTGAGCTCGATGGCATAGATGCTGCCGGTGAGATCGCCGGTCGTGCCCTCGGCGACCGACATGTCTTCGGGGCGGATACCGAGAACCATTTTGCCCTTTCCAGGCAGCTGCTGCCGGCCAAGAGAAAGGGCGTCCGAACAGAAGACGCCATCGGTGGTCTCGCCGGAAATGAGATTCATCGGGGGCGAGCCGATAAAACCGGCGACGAACAGGTTTGCGGGCCGGTCGTATATTTCTTCCGGTGGCGCAAGTTGCTGAATGACGCCCTTGTTCATGACGGCAACCCGATCAGCCAATGTCATGGCTTCGATCTGGTCGTGCGTGACGTAGATGGTTGTCACGCCAAGCTGATGCTGCAGATGCTTGATTTCCGCGCGCATGGTGACCCGCAGTTTCGCATCGAGATTGGAGAGCGGTTCGTCCATCAGGAACACTTTGGGCGTGCGCACGATGGCGCGCGCCAGCGCCACGCGCTGACGCTGGCCGCCCGACAGCTCACGGGGCTTGCGCCCGAGAAGCGGCCCAAGCTCGACCTTCTCGGCTGCAGCCTGAACCTGACGTTCCCGCTCCGTCTTGGGAACGCCACGCACCTTGAGCGGATAGGCGATGTTGCCTGCCACCGTCATATGCGGATAGAGACCGTAGTTCTGAAAGACCATCGCCACGTCGCGGTCCTTGGGCAACATGTTGTTGACGACCTTGTCTCCGATCCGCAATTCGCCCGCGCTCGCCTCTTCCAGTCCGGCCACAATGCGCATCGTCGTCGTCTTGCCGCAGCCAGATGGTCCCAGCAGCACCAGAAACTCGCCGTCGGCGATGGACAGATTGAGCTTGGGCAAGGCAACGAAGGACCCGAAGCGTTTTTCGATATCGGTGAGGTTTACTGACGCCACGTCTCAATCCTCCTGCCGAACCGGCCCGTGGGCATATATCTGCCGGAGGATGGCAAGTTCGTCATACAGGGTCCACTCTTCGATGATCTTGTCGTCGTTGAAGCGGAAATGCGACATGCCGAGAATATAGACCGGTTTGCCGCTCGGCGCGCCGAACAGACCGTTACCGCGATGATGTCCGCGGATGGACCAGCGTACTGCCGCAATCGTGCCGTCCGCTTCGTCTGCATGGCAATAATTATCGAAGGAAAACACCGCGTTCGGGAAAGCCGCGACAATCTGGATGAAATGATAGACGAGGCCTTCGATACCAGTAATTTCGCGGCCGCCGGCCATATGGACATTGACGGCAGGGTCGTAAACTTCCCGAAGCGCGTCGAACCGTCGGCGGTTCCATGCCTCGTGCAGCATATGGGCAAGCCTGTCTTCGATCGTCTTTTTGGGCCGGTCGAGGGGCAATGGCAGCGCCTGGCCTGCGGAGCGCTCGGGCTGGCCGATGAACCAGGGTTCACGGCCGGCAGCGGCATCCCGATCCGCGAGGCTGCGCGCAACCTCATGAATGTCAAAACCCAGCTGGCGCACCATCGCACCGTTGTCCCGCACCAGCCATTCTCGGAAAATCTTGTTATCCCTGGAGACACAGTCGGCCACGGTATGGATGTTCACCCGCCGCCCGGTCGCTTCGCCATAGGCGCTCGGACCGATATTGGTCATCTGGCTGAAGCCGAGATGGCTTGTGTAATAGCCCTCCTTGTCATCGCCGCTCCAGGCCACGTTGAGGAAACGGCTCTCCCGGTCGGGAAAGGCCTGCATCATCGAAACGGTGCCGTTGACGACCTCCTCGACGGAGCGGGTAATATCGAAGGCTGTATAGACCATGCAGGCATGATCGTAATAATCGTAGATCTTGCCGACCGATTTTTCAGCCCAGATCCAGTGCGTTATCTTGAAGATATAGTCGACGATATCGCCGAATGCATCGTCGAAGCCCGCCAGGGGAAAGCCATTGCGTTCCTTGGGTGCAAGCAGCTCCTCCACGGAGCGCTGCCGCACCGTTGTCACGCCTGCGCGCAAGTCACGCTTTGCGGTTGATACATCGTTCATTGTCTTCTCCCTATCTTACCGAGCCCGAAACAAGGCCTTTAACGAAATATTTCTGGACGTATCGGGACAGAACAAGCATCGGCAGGATGATCACGAGGCCGATGGCGGCCATGATTTCCCACGCGTCGCCGCGTTCCGTCCTGGCGCTCATCAGCGCTACCTGTATGGTCGTTGCGTTTTCCCGCGTCAGCACCAGCGCATAAAAGAACTCGTTCCATGCGACGACGAAACAGAAGATGCCGGCGGTGGCGATGCCCGGAAGCGCCATTGGAACGACGACATCCCAGATTGCCCTCAGGCGTGACGCGCCGTCGATCTGCGCTGCTTCCTCCATGTCCACCGGTATGGAGTCGATGAACCCCTTGATCATCCAGATCGCATAGGGAACCACGAAAGACATGTTGGCGATGATGAGCGCGATGCGCGTGTCGAGCAGACCACCCTGGCGAAAGGCGATGAAGAGCGGAATGATGACGATGACGGGCGGGATGAACTGGGTCGCCAGCACGCCGATCGGCCAGATGCTGCCACCGGGGAACCGGAAGCGCGAAAACGCATAGGCCGCGGCAGTGGCGATCGGCAACGACAGCAGCAGCGTTCCCATCGTCACGACGATGCTGTTCCAGGTGCGCTCGCCGACGAGAAACGGCGCTTCGAACGCAGTGCGGATATTTTCAAGCGTGGGTGTGAAGAAGAACCTCAGCGCGTAGACGTCGCGGGGGTCCTTGAATGCCGTCGCCACGATCCACACGATCGGACCGATGAAAACGAGGAGAATGAGCGCGATGGCAAGTCCGCGCGCGAGGCTTGAAATCCGGTTTCTGGTTTTCATCTGCATGTCACTGGCGCTCCATGACGAACCGTGAATAAATTGCTGCAAGCACCGCCATGACAGCCGCGAGCAGATAGGCAACCGCCGCCGCATAACCGAGGTCGTACCAGCGGAAGGCGGTCTGGAACACGAAATGCGCCAGCGTTTCCGTCGCCGTCCCCGGACCGCCATTGGTGAGCGTGACGACCTGATCGAGAACCTTGAGCGAGAAGATCGCCTTGAGCAGAAGGGCGATGGCAAGCACCGGCCGCAGCTGCGGCAACACGATTTCAAAGAACACCCGTGTCTTGGAAGCCCCATCGACCTGGGCTGCCTCAACAGTTTCCTGCGGAAGAGCGGCAAGCGCGCCAATGAAGAGGAGCATGAAATAAGGCGACCAGTGCCAGACGTCCGAAGCTATCAACGTCGCCATCGCAAGTGTCGGATCAGCAAGGATCGGAACGCCTTTCAACGACGGAACGACGGCGCCGACCACGGCGGCAAATGCGCCGAACTCCGGATTGAACAGGAAGCGCCAGGATATGCCGAGTAATGCAGGCGACATGGCGAAAGGTATCACGAGCAGCGTACGCACACTTACCCGCATCATATCGGCACCGGCCAGAAGCAAAGCCAGCCCCATGGCGAGGATCATCGTGAAGAAGACGGAGAAGACTGTGAAGACCGACGTCACCCGGATGCTGTGCCAGAAATCCGGATCGTCCGTGATGACGCGGGTATAGTTCTCCATGCCGACGAAAGGCCCGAGCGTCGGCTGCTGCGCCAGGTTCCACTCATGGACCGAGTACCAGAGAGCGGCACCCAATGGGTAGAGAAGCGTCGCTGCGATGACGACGAAGGCTGGTGTAATCAGCCAGTATTTCAGATGTTTGTCTTTCACGGAAAATCCCTTGACGACAGGGAAGGCCTGCCAGGGGAAGCGCCTGCTCCACCCGGCATATGCCTTCATTCACGGTGAAGGCGGTTCACTCAGCCCTTGCGATAACCTGCACGCCGCAGGATACGATCGATGTCCTGAGCCGCCTGATCCAGCCCATCCTTTACCGGCCTTGAACCGGTGGCAAGTTCCGAGATGGTGTTTTCAAGTGTGACGGCAATCTGCGGCCATTCCTTGAGCTGCGGCATGATCCGCGAACCCTCAAGGCTCTTCGCAGCGACCTTATGAAGGCCGTGATTTGCCGCATTCACCTTTTCGTCGAGGAAGCTCTTCGTGTTGGTGACCACGATATCAGACGTCTTGGGGTCGGATTTGTCGATCGCGCATTCGATCTCGAGTTCCGGCGTCGAAACCCATTTCATGAATTCCCATGCCGCATCCTTCTTTTTCGAAAGCGCGCTGACCGCGAAGGGCAAAGACAGGGCATAGGATACGGGGGCACCGCTGTCGAACTGCGGCATGGGCGCAAAGCCGACCTGTTCCGGCTTCAGAGAGGATTTTTCGCCCGTCAGAACCGAATAGACCCACCACCAGACCATGACCATGGCCGACTTGCCCTGCGCCACGGAGTTGACGGCGTCCCCTTCGACGAACTGCACGGAACCGGGCGCAGCCACCTTATGCTTCAGCAAAAGGTCCAGATACATCTGCGTGGCTTCGATGGCAGCCGGATCGGTGAAGCGGGTTTCCTTGAAGTCGGGTGAAAAGATGTCGCCGCCCTTGCCCCATAAATGATTGAGCCAGAGGAAGAGGTTCTGCTGGCCATTGCCCTTGCCGTAATACATCGCCACACCCGACACATCGGGATTGGCCGTTTGTATGGCGGCACCCGCAGCAGCAACCTCGTCCCAGGTCGTCGGCGGCTTGAGGCCCGCGGCATCGAAAAGGTCCTTGCGATAAAACAGCATCTGGGGATGGCCGCGCACCGGAAGACCGTAGGTCACGCCGCCGATCTGGCCGCCGAGCTTGTAGGCTTGCGGGTAACGGTTGATGTCGAGCCCATCGCGCTTGAGCAATTCGTCGAGCGGGTGCAGATAAATCGACAGGGACGGACCCCAATTGTCCTGATAACAGACGACATCATATTCAGAGCTGCCTGCCACCGCTTCGGTCGTGATCTTGTCGCGTACCTGACCATAGGGAACATAGGTATAAACAGCCTTGATGCCCGTCAGTTCTTCAAATTGCGCAAGCCGCTTTTCATGGGCGCGAAACTGGCTCGATTGCGGCAGCATGATATTGATAGCCTGGCCGGCGAAAGGCTTGCCCTCAAGAAGAGCAGCCGAGGCCCGGCGCGGCGAAACACCGAAGGTGGCCGCCATCGACGCCGCCAAACCCAGTTGCGTGAAGTTACGCCTCGAAATCATAATTTGGCTCCTCCCAAATTTCTCATAACGACGTCGTGTCAGTTTTTGCATTCGTATGCAAAGTAGCATAAATGCATACGAATGCAATACCGCTTAAAGCACTTTTATCGACTGAGGCTCACATCGGTAAATCAGGCGATCTGCGCGCCGGAACTGCCCTGAAATCTGGATCGCGTTGGGAGGCCGAATGAGCTCAGTGGCATCCATTTGTAGATAACCGTCACTCTCGGACGTATTATAACATCGTTACCGAAACCTGCGCCACGACGGAGAAACGACCGGACCACCTGATAGTCTTTAACCAAGGATGGGGCGGAGCCGGCCGCGACGGCGTGCGGACTTTGCCGCGCCCGTAATATTGCAAGTGCACGAACGAGCGAGCGGAGAAGTCCGCCCGCCCCACTTGTCATCTGTCCGGGAAACTAGGGCTGGATGTAAACCGGATTGCTCACTGCCCGGCGGATCGGCTGATCCTGCATATGGACGCCCTGAAGCTGCCAGGGAAGCGAGCGCCCCTCCTGTGCCGCCATGAAATCGGCAACCAGCCTTTCGCGGCTATTCGCAGCGATGATTTCGGCACGAAGGAAGGTCTTTGCCTCGCCGGAGAAACTGCCCGTCCAAGCATCTGTTTCAATGGTCTGCGTGGTGAGAATGCCGCTCGCATCGATCCAGACGAGCAGATCGCCATCTGCACCCCTCACATCGGCTTCTGCGACGACCGGTCCGGAAACCGTCGAACCCATCGGCTGGCCGTTCACCGTCAGCGCAAGATGCGGCCCCGTCGGGCTTTCCGTCACATAACCGCGACCCGCCTTCATCGCAGCGAGGACAGCATCTTCCGATAGTTCCTCCAGCCAGAACACCGTCGTCGGGCGGGCAAGCACCAGCGGACCCTCGGGCATGAGTTGCGCAGGCTGATGAAAATCGCTGCCTCCGATGGCGGAGATCTTCAGACCCGAAGCCAGTCGCTGCTGATAGCGGCCGAGCGACACCCAGTTCCATGCCATCCAGTGTGACTGCCAGACCTCCATGCAGTCGATCTCGGGCAGGTCGTAGTCCCATTGAATGGTGGGCTTGTCGTGATTGATGGACAAAAGCCCGCCGCGCTCATGCACCAGCCGGGAAAGCGTATGGGCATGTTCCGGCTTGGTCATGCGGAAATCGATCCACTCATCGACACCATAGACATTGGCGTGGCCAGTCGCCGTCGTTATCTCCATCGCCCGGATGAAGACAAGGGCCGGCGAGGATTGCGGATGGAAATAGCGGCGCTGCGTGATGGTGTTGTGATCGGCAATGGCAAGAAAATCGAGACCGGCCTGCAAGGCGGCCTGATGCAGCAGCTCCGGAGAGCCCAATGCATCGGAATGGAAAGTGTGGCAATGCAGATCGCCCCTATACCAGCCCGCCCCTTCCCGCCGAGGAAAGCGGCGCTCCGGCTGCGGCTCCAGTCTGCGCGGCGCGCTGTCGCAACGGATAGTCACGACGACATCGGCTCCGTTTTCCGGCAATTTATGCAGGCCGAGCATGACTTTCCATGTGCCGGCCGGCATCTCGCCGTGGATATAGCCGGGCGTTGCATCATCGGTCGCAACAAAGAAGCAATCGCGTGCGCCGCCGCTCCAGCCACGGAAACCGGCGACTGACGGGTAGTCCGTCGCCGTAGCGTCGAGCACGCCGAGATCGATGACGCAATCTTCGGCCTTCCGATAGGCCATCGTCACATCGATGCGCGTTACACCCTTCTGAACATCGAAAGGAACATAGAAGTAAGGATCGGCCGACTGGTCGGCGCGACTGACGTGAACCCTGATTTCGGTCATCACACTTCCCGTCTTACTCACCGACATCCGGAATGCGTATGCCGGCGCCATCGAACAATGTGACGTGGCGGATATCGAAGGCGAGCGTCACGACGTCGTTCACCCGAATCTCGTCATCCGTGAAAATGCGGGCGGTCACCCGGCCGGCATCCTCGCGTTCCATCGTGACAAGGCTTTCCGGGCCCATGTTCTCATTGGCGAAAAGCTTGCCCGTGATGGTGTTTTCATCACCGGCCTGGGCGATCCGCAAATGTTCGGGCCGAACGCCAAGCGTCATCCGGCCGCTGCCCGCGGCCGCCGCAATGGCGTCGGAGACAGGCAGGCCCGGCAGTGTCAGGCCATCGGCGCGCAGTTGCAGCTTGCCATCGGCAACCATGGCATCGGCCGACACGAGGTTCATCGGCGGGTTGCCCACGAAATTGGCAACGAAGGTGGTGGCCGGACGCCGGTAAATCTCGATGGGCGGTGCGAACTGAACGATGCGGCCCTTGTCCATGACTGCGATGCGGGTCGCAAGCGCCATGGCCTCGGCCTGGTCGTGGGTGACATAGACCGCCGTCATGCCCATGTCGCGCTGCAGGTGGTTGAGGAAGCCACGCGCTTCAAGACGTAGCTTGGCATCGAGGTTGGAAAGCGGCTCGTCGAACAGATAGACTTGGCTGGGATAAACAAGCGCACGTGCCAGCGATGTACGCTGCTGCTGTCCGCCGGAAATCTGGCTCGGCAGGCGCTTCATCAGATCACCGATCTTAAGCACGTCGGCCACCTGCTTGGCGCGCGCATGGCGCTTTTCCTCGCTCTCGCCGCGCACTTTGAGCGGATAGGCGATGTTATCGGCAAGGTTCATGTGCGGATAAAGCGCATAGTCCTGAAAGACCATCGATATCTGCCGGTCCTTGGGGTGCAGATAGGTGACGTCCTTGCCGCCGATCAGCACTTTGCCCGAGGTCGGCGTTTCGAGGCCGGCGATCATGCGCAGGCTCGTCGTCTTGCCGCAGCCGGAGGGGCCGAGCAGGCAGACGAACTCGCCGTCCGATATTTGAAAGCTGATGTCGGGCACCGCATGAAAGTGACCGAAGCTCTTGGAGACATTCTGGAATTCGACAGAGGCCATGAAACTGATTTCCGATTACGACTTGATGCCACCAAAGAACCGGAAACCAAACTTCCAGTTCACGAAGAGGTAAAGCACGATGACGGGGAGCGAATAGATGAGCGAATAGGCAGCAAGGAGCGTGACGATCGGTGTGCCCGCCTCCGAATAGAAGGAGTAGATCGCGACCGAGGCCGGCATCAGGCTATCGCTGCGCAGCAGGATGAAGGGGATGAGGAATGAACCCCAGATATTGACGAATGCCCAGACCACGACGACCACGATGCCCGGCCGGATGACCGGCAATGCCACGTCGAAGAAAGCCTGCAGCGGTGAGGCACCGGCCACCATGGCGCTTTCCTCGTAGGAACGCGGGATGGCATCGATGAAATCGCGGAGGATGAACATTGCCGTCGGCAGTAGCCCGCCCGCAAAAACGAGAATGACGGCGATATGGGTATTGATGAGACCGGCCGCAGAAATGATCAGGAAGATCGGCACCATCGCCGCCGAGCCCGACACGACGGAAGAAAACAGTAGAAGCGTGTAGGTGACCGCCCCTTTACCGGGAATTGACGAGCGAGAAAGGGCATAAGCAGCAAGCGTCGCTGCCGCGCCGATCAGAATGACCCCGCCGAAAGACTGGATCAGACTGTTTAAAAGGGCCCGCATTGCAAAGGTGTTCTCGAATACCGTCATGAAGTTCGAGAGAGTGAACGCATCGGGAATTGCAAGTCCGAGTTCGGCGCGGGCGTTGAACGGTGCGAAGATGAACCAGACGAGCGGCAGGGCGAAGGCCACGCCGAGCAGGGATGCTGCCACGGAAAAGAGAATGCGGCGTTTAAAGACGTTTCCGGAGATCTGCATCACTCAGCCTCCGCCGTTTTCTTGCGCGCGATACGCAGATAGACAAGCGCAAAGGCGAGGTTGACGAGCATGATGATGACACCGACCGCCGCACCCTTGCCGAACTCGAAATCCTTGAATGCGATACGATAGGTATAGATTGACAGCAGTTCCGTTCGGTAGGACGGCCCGCCATTGGTGAGCAGGAATGGCGTAAACACGTTGAAAGTCCACATTGTGATGAGGATGAGGTCGGTGACGACATGGCCGCGGATGAGCGGCAGCGCGATGTCGCGAAGTTTCTGCCAGGAGGTTGCGCCGGCCACGTCCGCTGCCTGGAAATAGCTAGGCGGGATGGACTGAAAGGCAGAATTGAACAGCATCATCGAGAAGGCTGCGCCGCGCCAGGTGTTGAAGAACACGATCACCCAGAAAGGCTGCTGCAGAAGCCAGTCGCCGGGTGGCAGGCCGAGGCCGCGCATGATCATGTTCAGCGTGCCATTGTCATAGTCGAGAAAGGCGAACCACGCGAAACCGATGACCACTTCCGGCAATATCCAAGCGGCAATGACCGCCGTCTGCAGGAAGGACTTCAATGCCGGCGATACGGCCTGGCTGAGCCAGGCGAGCAACAGGCCGATCAGCGCCTGGCCTGCAAGCGCGGAAAGCAGCACGAATTGCAGCGTCAGGATGAAGGAAAAACCGAACTGGCCGCGGGTGAAGAACGTATCCGGATTAAACAGCGTGAAATAATTTTGCAGACCGACGAAATCCGGATCGACTGCCGTGCGCCCGATGAGCGTTCGGTTCGTGAAGGAAACGAAGATCACCCAGAAAAACGGGACCATAACAAAAATGCCGACCAGCGCGGCGGCAGGAGCCAAAAAGACAGCGCCTGCCCGCGTGGAAAGCAGCGAGAAGTTTTTCATGCTTTTTTACCTCATGGCGGATCACACCGATCCGTCGCAAATTGCGTCTGACCGGTAATCGGTCAGACGCAGTCCGTTATGCCTCAGAGGCGGCTAACCGTATTTTCTGCACCGACGATACCGATCACGGCGGTCTTGAACTGAGCCATTGCATCCTCTGGCGAGAGCTCGCCGGAAACCACGCGTTCGGTCATGCGCTGAATTTCAGCGGAAACCTTGTTGTAGTTCGCGTCATTCGGGCGAGCGGTGGTGATCGGCAGCAATGTCTTGGCAGTTTCCGTCAGGAAGGGTGAATTCGGGATCGGTACGTCATTTCGGATGCGGATCGCAGGCTGGATCGCCTGAAAGGCATCAAGCTGTTCCTTGCTGTTCATGAAAGAGAGCAGTTCCCAGGCTTCCTGCGGCGTATCCGTATTGGGATTGATGACAAAACCGGTGCCGCCAGACATGGTGACGAAATCCTGACCACGCAGGCCACGGCCGGGCTTTTCGGAAGGCATCTTCTTCCAGGTCATGACATTGTCACGGTCAGCGACTTCGAATTCGGCGCCCGGCTTGGTGACGGAGCGATAGAACCAGTCGCCTTCGACCAGCATGGCGGTTTTGCCATTGCGGAAATTGGCAAAGCTGCGGTTACGGCCATCGGCCAGCAGCTGAGCCCGCTGGTCTCCAAGCTTCTCGTCCAGATAAATTGTCTTGTAGAGCTTCAGCGTATCGAGGATGCCCTGGCTGGAAACGATGTATTTGCCGTTTTCATCGGTGACTTGCTCACCGGTGCCGAGCAGCGCCATCCAGTAGCCCTGCATTGTCGTGGCTTCGCCCATGGAAACGCCGGCATTCAGCTGCAGCGGGAAGCTTTCAGGATCGGCAGCCTTGATCTTGCGGGCGGCTTCGAGCAGTTCGTCCCAGGACTTCGGCTGCCAGCCGTCGGCATCGATGCCAGCCTTCTTGAATACGTCCTTGCGCACGAAAATCATGCGCGCATCGGTGCCAAGCGCAATGCCATAGGGCTTGCCCTGGTAGCTCATCAGGGCCTGAGAACCTTCCGAGATATGCTTCCAGCCCTCCCAGGATGCCGCCGCGGGGCCGGCAATCTCCTCGAGCGACTTCAAAAGGCCGCCCTGCACAAAGCTCGGGATCATGAAACCGTCGAAATTGGAAATATCCGGGCCTGCACCAGTGGAGAAATCAAGCGCGAGCTGCTGCGTCAGCTGCTCGTCCTCGCCGCCAAACTGGGTCAGCTTGACCGTGACATCCTTGCCATCGGCCTTCATTTTTTCCGTGAAGGCGGGAATAACGGCCTTCTGAATCCATTCCGCCATGCCGGAATTAACACCGCCGATCACGCAGCGGCAGGTAATGTTGAGCTCCGTCGCGGCCAAGACCGGGCCCGACAGCGCGATTGCTGCTGTGGCACCCAACAACAGAGTTTTGATGCTCCTGCGCATTGAAAGTCCTCCCAAAAAATAATTCGGCGCGACGGCGCGCGCTTTTCGAGGATCCGGCAAGCTAGAACTCCTCCGGTCCCCGCCTCATCCCGACATCAAGAATGAACACGCTTTCATTTTTGTCAACAGGGCGTTCGTCAGAAAAAATTACAGACCTGAATACGAACCATAAAAACGAAGAATTTGACCAGATTTATCGTAATTTCACCACATCAAGCTTGACGGACATCGTCAAAAAGGCAATTCATCAATGAACACGTTTTCATTTTTGCGCCGAGTGCGGTCTATGGATGAACTGAACAGCAAAAAACAGCCCGCGCGACCGCCGACCTCGTGGCGCGCGAAGCCAATGTTTCCCGGGTCGCTGTATCGCGTGCATTCAACCCGAATGCCTCGCTGAAGCCGGAGAAGCGCGACCGCATCCTGCAGGTGGCGCGCGAATTGAATTACACGCCCGACATGGCCGCGCGGTCGCTGGTCACGCGCCGCTCGCACCTTGTCGGCATGATCGTGCCTGATGTGTGCAGCCCTTGGGAAAGCCAGGAAATTGACGCGTTGACGACGGCATTGCAGGCAGAGGGTTTTGCCACATTGCTTTTCAAGGCCAAGGCCGATTTCAGCATGGACCAGACCCTGTTGACCTATATGCGCGGCTTCAACCCGGATTCGGTAATCGCGTTCACGGAAAATATCGCGCCGGACGTGCTGACCGGCTTTCTCGACCGCGCGGTGCCGATCTACGTTATCTATGACGATGCTACGGAGTTTTCCGGCAAGCCTACCTCCAGCATCTACGACCGTCTTCTGGTGCGCCAGAGAGAAGGCATCGAGCAGGCGGTTGCATTGTTGCAGGGTTATGGCGCACGCCGTGTTGCCTATCTGGGTGGCAAACAACAATCGCTCGCAAACAACGAGCGCGAGCGCATGATCACCGAAATTCTCGCCGAACGGGGCATGGAGCCACCGATCGTCGTTGCCGGTGACTATACCTATGATACCGCCTACCGCGCGACACTCGACCTCTTCCGCGTCGGTGACGGTGCGGATGCCATCTTTGCCGCCAATGACGTTGGCGCCTTTGGCGCGATCGATGCGCTGCGCCATGATCTCGGCCTTTCCGTTCCGGGCGACGTGAAGGTCGTCGGCTTCGACGACATCCCACAGGCCCACTGGAAGAGCTACAACCTCACCACAGTCCGGATCGATCTCGAAGATCGCGTCCGGGCCCTCGTCCGCCTCATCCTGAGGCGGCTCAAAACCCCCGACGCAGACCCCATGGTCGAAACGCTCGGCACGCGTCTCGTCGTGCGCGGCACCGTGGGCTAAACGGAAAAGATATGACAAAAAAGCGCGTGCATCTGGTCTTCAAGACCCATCTCGACATTGGCTTCACCGACCACGCGGAAAAGGTCCGCAGGCAATATCACGAACGTTTCATCCCGCAGGCCATCGAGACCGGGGCGCATTTTTATGCGGAAAATCCTGAAGCGCCAAAGTTCATCTGGACGACGGGCGCGTGGCTGATCTGGGACTATCTCAATACCCGCCCCGCCTCGGATGTCGCAAAGCTTGAAGAAGCGATCGAGCGCGGCCTGATCCGCTGGCACGGCCTGCCCTTCACCACCCATACGGAACTGATGTCGCCCCATCTCTTCCGCGCCGGCCTCTCCTATTCGCAGGAACTTGACCGCCGCTTCGCAACCAAAACAATCGCAGCGAAGATGACCGACGTTCCCGGCCACACGCTCGGCATGGTGCCGCTGCTGGCCGAAGCCGGCATTCGTTTCCTGCATCTTGGCGTCAACACAGCCTCACCCCCGCCGGAAGTTCCCGACATTTTCCGCTGGCACGCGCCGGGCGGCGAGGAAATCGTCGTCATGTACCAGCGCTCCTATGGCGAAACCTGTTTCCCCGAGGGCATGGCGGATGGTCTCGGCTTTGCCCATACCAGCGACAATATCGGCCCGCAGAGCGTGCCGCAGACGGCTGAAACTTATCGTGAAATGCGCCACCGCGAACCCGAGGCGGTTATCCAGGCAGCCACGCTTGAGGATTACGGCGCGCTGATGTGGCAGGAGCGCGAACGCTTCCCTGTCATCGATCTCGAACTGGCGGACAGCTGGATTCATGGCAGCGCCACCGATCCGCAGAAAATATCCCGATTCCTCGCCCTGCAAGGCGTCTATGATCGTTTCGCCGCCGATGGCCTCACCACTTCGCGCCTCGCCTTCGGCCGCGGTCTTGCCATGGTCGCCGAGCATACCTGCGGCGTCGACATCAAGTCCTATCTGCGTGACGACAAGGCCTGGTCGCGCAAGGATTTCGATGCTGCGCGCGTCAGCGACCACCGCTTTACCTATTCCGAAGCCTCATGGCAGGAGCAGCGTAATTATCTCGATCAGGCAATATCGGCGCTGGATGAAAAAGACCATGCCGAGGCGAAGGCGGCCATTACTGCCGTGGCGCCGCCTGCAATGCCCACGCCACGCGCCGTCGAAGGGAAACTGAAGGCCGGCGCGTGGTCGGCCGAGATCGATCCTGCGACCGGGGATATCGTCACCATCATTGCGCCATCAGGCCATCGCATCGAAGGCGGCGACGGGTCGCTTATCAGCTATCGTTATGAAAGCTACGACGCCAAAGACGTGGCCCGTCATATGGATACCTATCTTACGCACCGGCAGGAATGGGCGGTTCTCGACCATGACAAGCCCGGCCTTGCCGCCTCCGGCACCGGCCTGTCAAAAACCTTCCTGCCAAAGCTGCTGGCCGCGGAAGGCGATAGCCTGCTCCTCTCCCTGCCGACGCTTGCAACGGCCGAATATGGCGCGCCGCCGACCGTCTCGCTGCGGCTGGCACAGGATCAGGATGCATTGCTGCTGACATTCGTCCTGCATGAAAAACCTGCCAACCGCATGCCCGAGGCAAGTTTCCTGTCGTTCACCCCGAAGGGTGATATCACCTGGAACCTCAAGAAGATGGGCCTATGGCACAAGGCGGAGAACACCGCCGAGAGCGGCGGCGCTCAGCTCCAGGCCGTCACCGCTGCTCGCGCAGCATTGTCGGACGGGCCGCAATACACGATCGAGCCCCTGGACACGCCACTCGTCGCGCCCGCAAGCTGGGATTTCATGACGTTCTGCCGGGAACGACCGAGCTTTGCCGAAGGCATCCGCTTCAATTTGCACAATAACAAGTGGGGCACCAATTTTCCGATGTGGTGTGAAGGCAATATCCTCGCCCGGTTCAGACTGCGCGTTTCCGCCTGAACTTCGCCTCGGATTACTAATATGAAAATCGCCGGGCGCCGCGATCGAAGCTGGCGCCCGCTCGTCCCTTCGCCGCTCATTCTCATCGGTGAACGGATTTTCTGTTTCGATGGAAAGGCTTGTCAGCTATCTAGTTTGTCGTGAGTACTTCATTTTCAAAACGGGAATGGCATGAGCGACGACAATCATATGGTGTTGCGGGACCGCTTTCAGCAGCACAAATCGAAACTCAGCCGTTCGGAACTGGCTGTTGCCGAATATTTACTGGCAACGCCGATCGATGTCCTGATCTTCGAAAGCGCGGAAGATATAGCGGCCAAGAGCGGTACGAGCGACGCAACGGTCATTCGTGCGGCGCGACGGCTCGGCTTCACCGGCCTGCCGGAACTCAAGCGGCTCTCCAGCCGCAACATGGCGAAAAGCGTTCCAACAACGGAACGGCTGTCGCAGCGGTTCCGCGCCACCGGCGACGATCTTGGCAGGATCAAAAAACGCATCTTCTCCACTGCCCATGAGATCATGACTTCATGTGAAGAAAAACTGGAGATCGATTCGCTTGCGAATGCGATCCAGTTGCTCGATGCCGCCGATACCGTGTGGTGTCTGGGCATGGGACGATCCGAGGTAGAAGCAAGGCATTGCGCGACAGCACTCAGCCGCGTCGGGCTGAGAACCCGTCATTCCGGATCGTCCGGCTTTTCGCTCGCCAACGAGTTGGTTGATCTGCGGCAGGAGGACGTCGTCATTCTGTTCCACGTCGCACGCGACACGGCCGAATTACGACTCATCGTCAATCAGGTCAGCGACATCGGCTGTCGTGTCATTCTGGTATGCGGCGTCCAGCTGACGGAGCTTTATCGCGACAGGGCTTCCGCAGTGCTGACATGCGTCGGATCCGCGGCGGGACTTGCAAGCTGGACGCTCGGTGCCGTCGTCACCTCCGATATTCTTGCCTACGGCATTGCTACGCGCAATCAGGACCGAGCGCTCCAGAGCCGAAAGCGCCTAGCGCGGCTGCGCGAGCAGATACCGCAATAGCGCATCCCGAAAGGCACCATTCAAAAAGATGAGGATATCAGTAATGTTTTATTGATATCCGCACTTCAATAATGTAGTGACGACGACATAACCGCGGGCGACAGCGGCCGATCCCGTATTTTCCGTCGAGGGGCACTCATGAAATATCGTCGAAAAATCATTTTTTAGCGGAAGCGCGCAAGCACCCGCTCCCACACACCATTTCAAACCGATGATCCCTTTACCGCGCCGTACCGGCACGGAAGGAATTTTGTTGTCCTGTTTTCAGTCTGGGGCCCTGATGATTTCCTACCGTAGATTAGCAAATTCCGTTCTCCTCGCTTCGGTCGCCTTCGCACCCGCCAGCGTTTTCGCGCAGGATGGCGCCAATGGCGGCGAAACCGTCCTTGAAGCCATCACCATTACCGGCAACTGGCTGGAGCAGCCCAACAAGGAAAAGGTGCTGAAGCACCCCGGCGCTCGCACCATCATGGACAAAACGGAGCTGGAAGAGCGCGGCGCCGTCGACATTCGTGACGCCCTCAACCAGATTCCCGGCGTCCAAGTGCAGGAAAGTGCCGGCACCGGCGGCAGCGATGTCTCTCTCAACCTCGGTGTTCGAGGCCTCACCTCGCGCCTGTCGCCACGCTCCACCGTGTTGATGGACGGCATACCGCTGTCCTACGCTCCCTATGGCCAGCCGCAATTGTCTCTTTTCCCGCTTGTGCTGGGCAATGTCGATACCGTGGATGTGGTGCGCGGGGCAGGCTCCGTACGCTATGGGCCGCAGAATGTCGGTGGAATCATAAATTTCGTGACACACCCGATCCCGGATGACGTCACCGTTCGCATGTCTTCCTCCGCTGAATTCGGCGGCGGCACCAAGGCAACACCGAGTTTCCTGATCGGCGGGACCAATGATGACGGGCTTGGGGCAGCGCTTCTCTATTCGGGCATTCATGGCACCGGCTATCGTGACAGCAACGACCGCACGGATATCGACGACCTGATCTTCAAGGGTAAATATGAATTTTCGGATACGGACACTCTGAGCCTGCAATATCACCACTACAGCGGCGAAGGGCAAATGCCAGGGGGCCTGACAACGGGTGAATATGCGGCAGACCCATTCCAGTCGACACGGCAATACGACGAGTTCAATGGACGCCGTAATGATATCTCGCTGCGCTATCAGCACAATGATGGCGAAAACAACTTCGAGATCCTCGGCTATTATGTGAATTCATTCCGCGGCAGCTTCGTCGAACAGCAAGGAACAGGGGCAAGCGCAAACCGCTACCGTCTGACTTCGGCACCGCGCGACTATGAATATTTCGGTATCGAACCACGCTACTCGCGCCTGTTCGACATCGGCGACACCACGCATGAGGTGACTGTCGGCTATCGTTATCTCTGGGAGGAAAGCTCCGAGGTGGCAGCGCGCACCGCATATTATTACGACCGCGTTCCCGGCTACAATCCCCATACGCGTCCGATGGTCACCTACCAGACCAGCGAGGGCGGCACCAAGGCACACGCCATCTATATCGACGACAAGATCCAGTTCGGCAACTGGACCGTCACGCCCGGCGTCCGCTACGAGATGATCAGCACCAACAACACGGTCAATGACCTCACCGGTGGTGTCGTGACCGCATCGCGCTCGCCGCAATTCGACGCGAACGAACTGCTGCCCACGCTCTCCGTCGCCTACCAGATCAACGATGCCTGGAGTGTCTTTGGAAATGCCGGCGTTTCCTTCGGGCCTCAGCAATATAGCCATCTCGCCTCGACCACGGATGGCCTTAATCCTGAAAAAGCAAAAACATATGAAATCGGCACGCATTACCAGGGCGATGCCTTGAGCGGGGAATTGACGGCCTTCTACATCGATTTCGACAAGGAATTGCTGCTCAGCCGCAACATCGTCGGTGAAGGCGTGTGGACAAATCTCGGCGCAACCACCCACCAGGGCATAGAGGCGGCAGGGCGTTACGATCTCGGCAGCCTCACCCCATCGCTGGACGGGCTCTCTGTCTATGCGAACTACACCTATACGGAAGCCGTTTACGAGGCAGGAGATTTCAAGGGGAAAGATCTTCCCTTTTATTCTCGCCACTTCGGCACCGTCGGTGCAAGCTACCGATATGAAGACTGGGTCATCAATGCGGATGTCACGGCGCAGTCGAAGCAACGCTCCCCCGGAAGCGGCACGACCTATGTCACGGAAGAAGACTCTACCGGACGCCTTGGCGACATACCGGGCTATGGCACCGTCAACCTGCGCTTGGCGTACCAGCCGGAAAACAACAAGAACGCCCCCAAATTCGCACTCGGCGTGAAAAACCTCTTCGACAACGAATATTTCACACGCTCAACTGACAACAACGGCGGCAAGTTCGTCGGCCAGCCACGCACTTTCTTTGTCAGTGCCTCGGTTGCTTTCTGATCGCGTAAAATTTGCGGGCCGGTATAGTACCGGCCTGCCGCACTCTCCGGAACCATCGATGATTACCTTTACTCGCAGAACAACAGGCATCCTGCTTCTTTCGACGATCGCGTCGGCCATGTTTTCCCGAACCGGCATCGCCGAAGAGGCACCAAGAAGCATCGCCCATCAGCTTGGCTCGACGGAAATCGTCGGCAGACCACGCCGCGTCGTGGCACTGGAATTCTCCTTCGTGCAGGCTCTCGATGCACTCGGCGTCGTTCCCGCAGGCATAGCCGACGACAACCAGCGCCAGCGCATCGAGCTGCTGCTGGGCAAGAGCATCGACTACGCCTCGGTCGGCACTCGGCTTGAACCCAATCTCGAACTCGTCAGCACCCTTGCGCCGGACCTGATCATCGCGGATGAGGTACGGCACGCCGCCATATATGGCCAGTTGAGTGCCATTGCGCCAACCATCGTCCTGAATAGCTGGGAAGGTGACTACAGGACCATCAAGGAGAGCGTGGCCACCATTGCCGACGCCCTCGGCGAACACGACAGGGGCCAGCAGGTGCTTGCAGCGCACGATGAGACCATCGCCGCACTGGTCGCACGCATCCCGTCCGGTGAACAGCGTCGCATTCTGCTTGCGGTGGCGACGCCGGATTCGATGAGCCTTCATACTTCGTCATCCTTCACCGGCTCTGTTTTTGAGGCTCTCGGCCTCGTGCCCGCCCTCCGCTCCTCCGATCCGGTGGAGAGCGGGGCCAGCCTTGAGCGGCTGATCGCGGTCAATCCCGACATCCTGCTTGTCGCTACCGACCCGGGCGGCACCGCGCTTGACCAATGGAAGGGCAATGCCGCCTGGGCCAACATCGCGGCGATCCGAAGCAACATGGTCTTCGAGGTCGATCGCAACCAGTTCGCCCGGTTCCGTGGATTGCGAACCGCCGAAATGATCGCCCGGGAGCTGCTGGCCAAGGTCTACAGGGCGGGATAGGGATCGTGACGGCGATGGCCTCCAAAGGCCCGGACAACAAAACACGGCGGCCACTTCTCGTCGCAGCCTTTCTCATCGTGCTTCTGGCCGCAAGCGTGATCGCCGGGATTGCCTTCGGCGTATCGCAATTGTCGCCAATGACGGCCCTTCGGCTTCTGGTGGCTCCCGACGGGTCGCCAGAAAACGCGCTTGTCTGGGACATCCGCCTGCCGCGCGTCCTTCTTGCCGTTCTGGTCGGCGCCAATCTGGCGGTGGCCGGTGTCCTGATCCAGACCCTGACACGCAACCCGCTGGCATCGCCGCAGACTTTCGGCATCAATGCCGGCGCGTCGCTTGCCATCGTCGTCTGCCTGATCGCCTTTCCGGCGCTTCGGGGAGCAGGCACAGTCTGGCCGGCCTTCGTGGGCGCTGCCATCGTGGGCTTTGCGATGTGGGCGCTCTCGGTATCCGGGGCGATGAACGATATGAAACTCGCCCTTGCCGGCATCTCGATCCAGCTCGTGCTGTCCGCCCTCGTCCAGGCAATACTGATCGCCAACAATGCGGCGCAGGACATCGTTTACTGGCTCGCCGGCTCGGTCAACGGCGCGCAGTGGCCCAAGGTCTGGACGATCCTGCCGTTCTCGCTGGTGGGTGGTGGATTGGCGCTTGTCGCCGGGCGGCATTTCGGCGTTCTGTCGCTCGATGAAAGCACCGGCGTGTCACTCGGGCAGAATGCGCGGCGCGTCGGCGGACTGGCTGCGGTTCTCATCGTCGTCCTGGCCGGCTCGGCTGTTGCCGTCAGCGGCCCCATAGGTTTCATCGGGCTTCTGGTGCCCCATATCGTCCGGCGTCTCGTCGGCAGCGACCAGGCAACCGTCCTTGCCCTCTCCCTGCTCTGTGGCCCACTCCTGCTCAACACCGCCGATCTTCTCGGCCGCATCGCCGCCTTTCCGTCTGAACTGCCCGTTGGCATCGTGACGGCGCTGATCGGCGCTCCAGCCTTTCTTCTGCTGCTCAACCGCCGGAGGGGTGCATGAGCCGCGCGCTGGAGCGACAGGCAGACGCCCGTGCCATCGGCGTCTGCGGCATCCTTTTTCTGCTGCTTGCGGCCATCGCTCTTCTGGGCATCATGGCGGGTGCCGTCACGCTCGGTTTTCGCGAGGTTCTCGACGCGCTCGGCGGCGGTAAAAACGCCTTCATCGTGATGCAATATCGTCTGCCGCGGATCGCCGTCTCCCTTCTTGCAGGTCTCTCTTTCGGCCTCGCCGGTGTTTTCCTGCAGGGCGCGCTGCGTAACCCACTCGCCTCCCCGGATGTCGTCGGCATCATCAAATGGGCGGGGCTAGGGGCTTTTCTCGCCGGGCTCGCGACACCACCGGCCTGGGTGAGCTGGTCGGTGCCGCTCGGCGTGATCGCTGGCGCCCTGTTCGGTGCGGCCGCGCTCCTTTTCATCGGTCGGCGCTTTGGTGGCGTTGCCTCGCTCGCGCTGACGGGCGTCGCCCTCGGAATGCTTGCCCAGGCGCTGATGCAATACATCATGGTGCTCCACCCTTCCCGTGCCGACCAGTCCATGGTCTGGCTTGCGGGAAGCGTCTATGGCAGCACGGCACGCGATGGGCTCTTCCTTTCGCTCTGGCTCCTCGCCTGCCTGCCGGCCGTTATCTATTCTGCGCTGCGGCTGGATGCCGGTGGCTTCGGTGACGATACGCTGACCAGCATCGGAATTTCACCGCCTGCCCTGCGTGGCGGCCTGATCTTCATATCCGTTCTCCTGTGCGCCGGCGGCGTCGCGGCTGTGGGAAGCATGGGGTTTCTGGGGCTCATCGCACCGCATGCCGCACGCATTCTCGTCGGCAGCCGCGCACGCCATCTTGTGCCGGCAAGCGCCCTTGTCGGCGCCCTTGCCCTTTCTTCAGCAGATCTGATCGGCCGGGTGATCGCCCTGCCGAATGAAATTCCCGCCGGCATCGTCGCCGCTGTGATCGGCGGTCCCTATCTTGTCTTTCTATTGATCAAGGAGACAGGTCGCCATGGCTGATGCCCACCCGACACGCCTTCACTGCGAAAAAATCACCGTCGGCTATGCCGCCGCCCCTGTATTGAACGATGTCGATCTCGCCATACCGGACGGGAAAATCACGGCCCTGATCGGCGCAAACGGCAGCGGCAAGTCGACACTGCTGCGCACGCTGGCGCGTGTCATTCACCCCTCCTCCGGCACGGTCTATCTTGATGGCAAACCAATCAGAACGATGGCCGCAAGAACGGTTGCACAATCGCTTGCCCTGTTACCGCAGAGCCCGGTATCTCCGGATGGGCTGACCGTCAGACAGCTCTGCCGTTTCGGTCGCCATCCGCACAAAGGCATCCTGTCGCGCCCAAGCCGGCACGACGAAGAGATTGTCGAACAGGCTCTGGCCTCCACCGGCCTTCTTGAGCTTGCCGAGCGCGAACTCGATCGGCTGTCGGGCGGCCAAAGGCAGCGCGCCTGGATTGCCATGGCACTGGCGCAGGAGACTCCGCTCCTCCTGCTCGATGAGCCGACGACCTATCTCGACATCGCCCATCAGCTGGAAATTCTCGACCTCCTGAGAAAGCTGAACGCAGACGAAGGCCGAACGATCGTCATGGTTGTGCATGACCTCAACCACGCTGCACAATATGCCGACCACCTGGTTGCCCTTGCAGATGGCGGCATACTCGCCACAGGCAGCCCCTCCGGCCTGCTGACCCCACGCCTCATCAACGCCATTTTCGGGGTCGAGGCGATGGTCATTCCGCATCCCGCCGATGGCACGCCACTGTGTCTGCCTCTCAGCAGTAAATCGAATAGCTGACAGGGAATGGGCGGGTGCACGAAGCCTTCGCTTTTTACTCTGGGGGGAGGTTTGGGGGCTTAACCCTGAAGTCACCGCTGGCGACTGGTTCTTTTGGGGCGTCAGCATGAAAACCGGGGATCATCTCCCCGGTTATCGTTTCAATTTCACTTTTGCGCGTCTCAGTTCCTGGCTTTTGCCGCCTTTTCGATGATGTCGGCAACAGCTTGCGGATTGGAGACATAGACGGCATGACTGCCGGGAACTTCAGTGACGGCGGCACCGGCGCGCTTTGCCATCAGGCGCTGGGCTGGCGGCGGTATCATGCGGTCGTCGGAAGCGACCAGATAGAAGCTCGGCTTTGCCTTCCAAGCCGGCTCGGTCACGGCGCCAGCCAGGGCTTCAACACCCCACGGCACCTGGGAATCCGCCATGAAAGCAGCGGTTTGCGGGTCAACGTCGGCGGCAAAGGAAGCCGCGAATTTTGCCTTGTCGAGGAACAGGAAGCCATCCATCGGAGGCAGGATCGGCGGAACGGGAGCACCTTCCGGCGGATTGGCGATCAGCGATGAGACCGACTCCCCCTTATCCGGGGCAAAAGCGGCGATGTAGACGACCGACTGGACCTTCTCATGGGTGCCGGCTTCGCTGATGACAACACCGCCATAGGAATGGCCGACAAGCACGACAGGGCCATTCAGCTGGTCGATGGCGCGCTTGGTGACGGCAACGTCATCGGCAAGAGAGGTGGTCGGGTTCTGAACGATACTGACGGTGTAACCATCCTTCTTCAGGATATCATAGACGCCCTTCCAGCCGGAACCATCGGCGAAACCACCGTGGACAAGGACGATGTTTTTGACGGCGGCGTCATTCTGCGCCGACGCGATGGAGGCGCCGGTGGCGGCCACAACGATGGAGGCGGCGGCAAGCAGGACATTCTTGAGCATGTGCGTAACTCCTGTTTTGTTTGTTTCGCAATAATCATTATCGCGATAATTATCTTGTACGGCATTGCATTTTATCTGTCCATATTTTTATTATCGCGATAACGATTTCTGTGATAATGTGATGAAAACACTCGCAGAAATTTTGGAGATGAGACGTGACCGACGCCCCGACCCTGCCGCTGGACAGCCAATTGTGCTTCTCGATCTATTCCGCCGCCTTAGCGATCAACCGGGCCTACAAACCCATGCTAGATGCACTCGGCGTCACCTATACCCAATATCTTGCCCTCAGCGCCCTATGGGAACGCGATGGCCTGACGATATCCGCCATAGCCGATAGGCTCGGCCTGGAGCCGAGCACGATCACGCCGGCGGTGAAACGGCTGGAGACCGCCGGCTTCCTCTCAAGGCGGCGTAGCACGACCGACGAGCGTCTGGTCGAGGTATTCCTGACCCCGAAGGGAACGGAACTGCATCCGAAAACCGGCTGCCTCACGGATGCGCTGCTGCGCCGCTCCGGGTTTACCATACCCCAGATGATCGATCTGAACGAGAAGGTTCAATCGCTGAGAGACGGGCTTACCCGCACGGGCACCGAGCAGCCCTAGACGCAAGCGCGTCCAAATGCCCGGCGCATTGCCTGCCGTGGCAGACGTTCAGGCTCTAGATCGCTGACTGGGCGGCGGCTCGGCGCAGGCCATTGCTTGGGGGCTCCGCAAGGCCCTCGGCTGACAGGCGGTCGAGGACGGCCACGACCTCGCCAAGACCGCGCTCCACGGCATAGTGCATCGGCCCGCCGCGCCATCGCGGAAAGCCATAGCCGTGGATCTTGACGAGATCGATGTCGGCGGAGCGCAGGGCGATATGCTCCTCCAGAATACGCATCGCCTCGTTGACCATCGGCAGAATGATCGCATCGGCAATCGACGCGTCGTCCCAAACCCGCTGCACCTGACCGGCTGCCTCCTCGGCAATGATCGCAGCCACGATTTCCGACGGTTTTACTGCGCGATCGCCCGGCTGGTAATCGTACCAGCCACCGCCGGATTTCTGGCCAAAGCGCTCAATGGCGCAGAGCCGGTCCGCCACGGGCGCGAAAGGCGTTTCACCCCGCTCGCGCGCGGCCTTGCGCTGGAAGGCGGCGATGTCGAGACCGCCGAGATCCTGCGCCTCGAAAGGCCCCATGTGCAGGCCGAAGGCACGCATGGCGGCATCGACCGCCGAAGGCGTTGCGCCGGAAAGCAGCAACCGTTCGGCCTGCGCACGCGTCACCTTCAGAATGCGGTTGCCGATGAAGCCATCGCAAATGCCGGCGCGAACCGGGATCTTGCCGAGCAGGCGGGCGAGCGCGAAACCGGTGGCCAGAACCTCCGGCGCGGTTGCCGCCGTCGGCACGATCTCCAGCAGCTTCATGACGTGGGCCGGGCTGAAAAAATGCAGGCCGAGGAAACGTTCGGGGTGGCTTACGCCTTCGCTGATCGCGATGGGATCGAGATAGGAGGTGTTTGTCGCCAGCACCGCATCCGGCCGGCAGACATCGGAGAGTTTTTCAAAGACAGCGCGCTTGACGGCAAGGTCCTCGAATACGGCCTCGATAACGAGGTCGGTATCGGCAAGCGGGCCATAATCATCGCTGCCGGTGACACCGGCGATGCGCTGGTCCGCAACGTCCTGTGTGATACGGCCGCGTTTCACCGCGCCTTCAAAAATAGCACGGATATTTGCAAGCCCGCGCTCGACCGCCGCCGTATCGCGCTCGATGAGGGTGACGGGCAGGCCCGCGTCAAGCAACGCTGCGGCAATACCAGCGCCCATGGTGCCACCGCCGATGACGGCTGCGGTGCCAATATCATGCGGCGTAATGCCGGATAGTTCAGGCGGACGTGGCGCAGCCCGCTCGGCGAAAAAGACGTGGCGCAGTGCGACTGCCTGGGGAGAACCGCGCAGTTCCAGGAAAGTCTCCCGCTCGAAGGCCATGGCGTCGGCGAATTCGGCCTCGCTCGCCTTGCGGATGGAGGCGAGTGCGCGCAGTGGGGCAACCTCGCGTCTGGCTTTGGCGGCCACGGCTTTTTCAGCGTTTTCCCAAAAGCCGGTTTCGACGGCCGGCACGGCACGGCTGGAGATAGGCTGCGGAAGGGGGTCTCCAGCGACACGTTTCGCAAACGCAATTGCACCTGCACGAAGCTCGCCGTCGATCACGGCATCGATGAGGCCCAGGTCTTTTGCCTTCTTCGCCCCGACCGGGTTGCCGCTTGTCACCAGATCGACAGCGGCAGCAGCACCGATCAGGCGCGGCAGACGCACCGTACCGCCCGCGCCGGGGATGATGCCAAGCTTGACCTCCGGCAGACCGAGACTGGCGGTGGAAAGCGCCACCCGATAGGCGCAGCCGAGCGCCACTTCGAGACCGCCGCCAAGCGCGCTGCCGTGAATGCCCGCGACCCAGGGCTTTTTCGCGTTTTCGATACTCGCCACCACATCCGGCAGATGCGGCGGCAACGGCGGTTTGCCGAACTCGCTGACATCGGCGCCGGCGATGAAAGTGCGGCCGGCGCAGAGCAACACGACGGCCTTCACTCCCGCATCCGCGTCCAGCTCCGCCACCGTGTCGACGAGCGCCTGGCGAAGCGCCTGCGACAGCGCATTGACGGGCGGATTGTCGACTGTGACGATTGCAATGGCGTCTTCGCGGGCGATGGTAACGGTCATTGTCTCATATTCCCAGGTAAGCAGCGCGGATGCGTTCGTCCGCAATCAGGTCTGCGGCAGGGCCGGACATGGTTATACGCCCGGTCTCCATGACATAACCGCGATCGGCGACGGAGAGCGCGCCAAAGGCGTTCTGCTCGACAAGAAGCACGGTGACGCCGAGCGCCTTCATGCTCTTCACCACGTCGAAGATCTGCGCGACGAGGATGGGCGCAAGGCCCATGCTCGGTTCGTCCAGAAGCAGACAGGAGGGGCGTGCCATCAGCGCCCGGGCGATCGCCAGCATCTGCTGCTGGCCACCGGAAAGGCCGCCCGCCGCAAGGTTCCGCTTCTCCTTGAGGATCGGAAACATCGCAAAGGCATCCTGCATGTCGCGCTCCACCTTGTCGTCGGCGAAGAGATAGGCGCCAAGCCGAAGATTTTCCTCCACCGTGAGGTTGGTGAAAATCTGGCGGCCTTCCGGCGATTGGGCGAGACCGCGTTTCACACGGGTATGCGCCGGAACGGTTGTCAGTGCTTCACCGCGAAACAGTATCGAGCCTGCCGAGACCGGCTGGATGCCGGAGAGGCACTTCAAAAGCGTCGTCTTGCCGGCGCCATTAGCGCCGACCACGGTAACGATCTCCCCGGAAGCAACGTCGAGATCGATACCGTGTAACACCTCGATGCGACCATAACGGGAACGCAGCCCCTCAACCGTCAGCATTCTGGACCTCCGCTGCCTGGGTGCCGAGATAGGCTTCGATGACACGCGGGTCGCGCGAAATCGCCGCCGGTTCGCCTTCGGCGATCTTTTCGCCATGGTCGAGCACGACGATGTGGTTGGAAATGCGCATGACCATCTTCATGTCGTGCTCCACCAGCAGGATCGACACGCCCTCGGCCGCGACCTGCGCGATAAGGTGATCGATCTCCTCCGTCTCGACGGCGTTACAACCTGCGGCCGGTTCATCGAGCAGCAGCGCGCGGGGTTTCAGCGCCAGCGCGCGGGCGATCTCCAAACGCTTCAACGCGCCATAGGAGAGCGAGCCAGCCTCCTGTTCGGCGGCCCGGCCGAGACCTACCCGGTCTAGCAGGGCCCGCGCACTTTCCTCCGACGCCCGGCTGCGGCGACGCGTGGCAGGCAGCGAGAAGAGATCGGCGAAGACCGAACCGCGCTCATGCAGATGATGGCCGACAATGGCGTTTTCGAGCACGCTCATCGACTGGAATATCTGCAAATTCTGAAAGGTCCGCGACAGGCCGCGGCGGGCGAGCAGGTGCGGCGACATGCGGGTGACGTCCTCACCATCCAGCAGGACACGGCCGCGCGTCGGGGCATAGACGCCGGAGATCATGTTGAAGAGGGTCGTCTTGCCAGCACCGTTCGGGCCGATGACGGAGACGATCTCACCGGGTTTCAGGGAAAAGCCGACATCCTGGACGGCGCGCAATCCGCCGAAATCGATGCCGAGACCCTCTATCTGAAGCAGGCTCATTCTCCCCTCCCTCTGAGACGGCGCGCGATGGACGGCAGCAGGCCCTCGCGCATGAAGATCATCACCAGCATCATCACGAGGCCGAGCATGAGCTGTTCATATTCCTGAAAGATCGTCAGCACCTGCGGCAGCGTGGTAAGGATCGCAGCACCCAGAATGGCGCCCGGCACCGAACCGGCACCGCCGAGCACCGTCATGGTCACCATTTCGATGGAATGCATGAAACCCGCGACGTCAGGCGTGATGAACTTGTTCTGCAGCGCCAGCAGCGAGCCGGAAACCGAGGCATAGACCGCCGAGATGACGAAGGCGACCAGCTTATGATGCGCAACATCGACGCCAACCGTGCGGGCGGCGACTTCCGAGCCATGTAATGCCCGCAGCGCCCGGCCGGTCGGGCTGTGGTAAAGATTGAGCGCCAGCCAGGCGCCGATCACCAGCACGACGCCGGAAAAGGCATACCAGAACTCGGTGTTGGACAGGTCGATGCCGATCGCCTTCAGCACGGCGCGCAGCCCCAGTTCCGGCACCGGCATGCCGTCAGGCCCGCCGGTCAATTTGGCCTCGTTCGAAAGCACCATCGAGACAAGGATGCCAAAGCCGAGACTGGCGACGGCAAGATAATATCCCTTGAGGCGCAGGATCGGCCGCCCGACAAGATAGGCGATGACCGCAGAAACAAGCGCGCCGAGGATGGCGGCAAGCACCGGGTGCAGGCCAAGATGGACAGGCGCAAGCGCGCAGGCATAGGCACCTATGCCGGCAAAGCCCGCATGGCCGAGGCTGATCTGACCGGCATAACCGATGAGGATAACGAGGCCCGTCACCGCAAGGCCGTTGACGAAAATCAGCGAGCCGACACGGAAATAATAGGAGGACGGAAAAAAGACCGGCGCAATCGCGATGACTGCTGCGAGGATGAGAAGCGTGGTTGCCTTGTTCGATAACCGCATTGTCACACCCGATCCGTCGACTTGTGGCCAAACAGCCCCTGTGGCATGGCGAAAAGCACAGCGAGGATGATGATGAACGCAGCCGCATCCTTATATTGCGAGCTGATGTAACCGGCCGTCATTGCTTCCAGAATACCGAGCAGCAGGCCACCGACCAGCGCGCCCTTCGGGTTGCCCATGCCGCCCAGCATGGCTGCGGCAAAACCTTTCAGCGCCAGCGCAAGGCCGACATCATAGCCCGTCAGCGTAATCGGCGTCACCAGCACGCCGGCCAGTGCCCCGATGGCGGCGGACATGGCGAAAGAGAGCGTCATCACATAATTGGTGTTGATGCCGACAAGCTGCGCGGCGACGCGGTTATTGGCGGTTGCCAGCACCGCACGGCCGATCAGCGTGCGGGTGAAGAACAGCCAGAGACAGAAGAAGACGGCCAGCGCACCGGCAATGACCCAGAGGCTCTGCGGCAGGATGGTCGCGCCGCCGATGGCAATCGGCTGGTCGCCGGAAAAGGCCGGGAAACGGTGAAGCTGCTTGTCGAAGACGAGCTGCGTGGCGCCTCTGATAAAAATCGAAGCGCCGATGGTGATGATGATCAGCGAAACGACCGGCGCGCCGCGCGCGGGCTCGATTGCCAGCTTGTTGAGCGCAACGCCGATCGCCGCCGTCGTCACGATGGCGATGAGCGCAGCCAGCGGCAGCGGCACGCCTGCGGCATGCGCGAAGAACGTGATCATGCCGCCCAGCATGACGAACTCGCCCTGGGCGAAGTTCACAACGTCGGAGGCGTTGTAGATAATCGTGAAACCGAGGGCGACCAGCGCATAAACGGCGCCGACCGTTATCCCGGACAGAAGGAATTGCAGCAATTCGGGCATGGGGGCCTCCGCTTGGCGCGACGGTTCCCGCCGGTCAGCGCCTTGATGGCGCAGACCGGCGGCACGGTCCGGTTATTCGACGATTTTCCAACCGCCGTTTTCGATCTTCAGCATGCGAAAGGCTGAGAGATCGAGGCCAAGGTGATCCGTTGCCGACATCGTCACCGTACCGGTCGTTCCGACAAGACCCGATGTGCCTTCAATGGCATCACGGATTGCCGATGGTTCGGCGCTACCAGCCCGCTTGATCGCATCAACGAGAATGCGCAGGGCGTCATGAGCATAACCACCGAAGGTCGAGACCGGCTTTCCGGTCGCCTTCTCATAGGCTTGCTTGTAGGCGACGACCACGGCGCGCTGCGGGTCGCTTTCCGGAAGCAGCCCGGCGACGAGCAGCGCCGTGCCCGGCAGGCGCACACCTTCCGCAGCCTGCGCACCGGCAAGCTCGATAAAGCCGTCCGAGGCGACGCCGTGCGACTGGTAGAGCGGCAGGCCGACGGCAAGCTGCGCATAGTTGCGCGTGACGATCGCCGGGCCCTGGCCGAAGCCCGGGTTGAGCACCGCCTGAATGCCGTCCTTGCCCTTGATGTTGGTCAGCTGCGGCGTCATGTCGGCATCGGTCGGGCCATAGGTCTCGTCAGCCAGAACCTCGATGCCATATTCGCCGATGATCGCCAGGCACTGCTTGCGCATGGAAGCGCCGAAACCGTCCGAGCCGGAGATCAGGCCGATCTTGGCGATGCCGGCCTTCTTCATGTCCTCGAAAATCTTGGCGCAGGCCATGCGATCCGTATGCGGCGTCTTGAAGACGAAGGGCTTGACCGGATCGATGATCTCGATTGCACCGGCAAGCGAGATGAACGGCACTTCGGCATCAGAAAGGACCGGGATGACGGCCATGGATGTGCCGGTCGTGGTGCCACCGATGACCGCAACGACTTCATCATCCTCGACGAGGCGGGTCGCAAAGGTGCGGGCCTTGTTCGGGTCGCCGCCATCATCATAGATGACAAGCTGCAGCTTCTCGCCATTGACGCCACCTGCCGCATTGATCTCCTGCACGAGCATCTTCAGCGTCTTGGCTTCCGGGTCGCCCAAAAACGATGCGGGGCCGGTTTCGGAAACCGTGGCGCCGATCTTGATGTCGGCCAAAGCGGGCGCGGCAAAGCCGAGGGCAAAGGCCAGCGAAGCTGCGAGCGCAGTCGTCGTCAAAAATTTCATGTTGATTTCTCCTCCCAAAGAAAAAAGTTTAAGTCGAAATTCCTCTCACGCCGCCACAGGGCGGCGCCACATCACCACGCGGAACCGGTTTGCAACAAATGCCGCATCCGTCAGGCTGGCATTGCCCGCAGGGTTGGCACCGGTAACGTGGAAATCGCTGAAAGCGGCGCTCTGGTTGACATAAATGCCGCCGGTCAGATTGACCGAAAGATTGACGCCTGCGGCAGCGAAACGGTCGGCTGCGCCGAGAATTCGTGCCTCGTCTGTTTCGTAGAGTGCGGCCGTAATCGCCCCCTTGCGCTCGGCAAGTTCAGCAGCGCGGTTGACTCCCTCGGTCACGTTATCGACAGCAACGACGAAGGCAATCGGGCCGAAGCGCTCCTCACCATAAGCGTCCGTATCGGCCGCATCGACGGCAAGGATCAGAGGTGTCGCAGTGCGCGCCTCCTCAAGTCCCTCCACCGGCATGGACTCGCGCAACACGCGGCCGACCGACCGGGCTGCCGCAATGCGGGCAAGCGTGTCGGGATTGGCGATCGCTCCGCAGATACCGGCAGCACGCGCCGGGTCAGCAAGCAGGGCATCTACGGCAGCGGCAATACCGGACGCGACCTCATCGAAGCTCTTGTGACCCTCATCCGTTTCAATGCCGCCGCGCGGCACGAAAATATCCTGTGGCGCCGTGCACATCTGGCCGGAATAGAGCGACAGCGAAAAGGCGATGTTGCTGCACATGCCGGCGAAATTGTCGGTGGCGCCGATGACGATGGAATTGACGCCCGCCTCCTCGGTATAGACATCGGCGCTGCCGGCGTTTTCGCGCACCCAGCTGCCGAAACTGTTTGAACCGGTATAGTCGACGATAGCGATGGCGGGATGCCGCACGAGATCCTTCGTAATCTCGGCGCCGGGCGCGTCGGCGGCGAGCAGCACGATGTCGGCCGCAAACCCCTCTTCCACCAGCACCTGACGGGCTATCTCGACGGTGATGGCCAGAGGCAGGATCGCGGCCGGGTGCGGCTTGACGATGACCGTATTGCCGGTGGCAAGGCTGGCGAAAAGGCCGGGATAGCTGTTCCAGGTGGGAAACGTGTTGCAGCCGATGACCAGTGAAATACCGCGCGGAAAAATGCGCCAGTGTTTTTCCATGACGATAGGCTCGCCCCTGCCCTGCGGCTTCGTCCAGATCGCCTGCAAAGGCGTGCGGGTCATCTCGGCATAGGCATAAGCGACCGCCTCAAGACCACGATCCTGGGCATGCGGGCCACCGGCCTGAAAGGCCATGGCAAAGGCTTGGCCCGTCGTGTGCATGACGGCATTCGCCATTTCGAAGCTTCTGGCATTCAGTCGCGCCAGGATTTCGAGACAGATGCCGGTGCGCACCTCCGGCGATGCGGATGCCCATTGCGACGCGGCGGCGCGAGACGCCGAAATCAGCAGATCGGGGGATGCGGCGGGATAGGTAATGCCGAGCGCCGGGCCGAAAGGAGAGATTTCCACACCGACAGGACTTTTGTCTGCCGGGTGTCCGGGCAGATCGAAGGGCTGCGCGAGGCGCGCCTTGTAAGAGGCTAGACCATCATCCTTGGCGGTTTCGCCATAGATCTTGCCGCTTGGAACTTCCGGATAAGCAGACCAGTAATCGCGCTTGACCGCAGCATCTGTCGCCGCTTGCAGCGTCGGATGATGGCGCTCGAATAATCCGGTCATGTCCCACTCCTCCCAGTCTGTTGTTTTATAATTGACTGACCGGCCGGTTTATGCAAGAACTTTTTTACGGTCGCCGCTGGGAAGGGCGACAGGGAGGAAACATGTCGGATTCAGACACTATTCTGTCTGCGTTTGCCGATGGCGTTCTCAGCCTGACGCTGAACCGCCCGGACAGGCTCAATGCCTTCAACGAGGAAATGCATCTTGCACTACGCGCCGGTTTCGAGCGCGCCCATGCGGATGCGGATGTCCGCGCCGTCCTGCTGACCGGCGCCGGCCGCGGTTTTTGCGCCGGCCAGGACCTTGGCGACCGTGACCCTAGGAAGGGCGTGCCGGACCTCGGCCACACCATCGAGACCTTCTATAATCCATTGCTGCGCCTGATCCGCGGCCTGGAAAAGCCGGTCATCTGTGCCGTGAACGGCGTCGCCGCCGGCGCTGGCGCCAATATCGCCTTTGCCTGCGATATCACCCTTGCCGCCCGCTCCGCCCGCTTCATCCAGGCCTTCGCCAAGATCGGCCTCGTGCCGGATTCCGGCGGCACCTGGAGCCTGCCGCGTCTGATCGGCGAGGCCCGTGCCAAGGCGCTCACGCTCACCGCAGAACCGCTTGCAGCCGAAACCGCCGCCGACTGGGGCCTGATCTGGCGCGCCGTAGATGATGACAGATTGCTGGAGGAGGCATCCGCGCTCGCCACCCGCCTCGCCGCAGGCCCAACGAAAGGGCTTGGCATGACGAAACGCGCCATACAGGCGGCTGCGACCAATTCGCTGGATCAGCAGCTCGACCTCGAACGCGACCTGCAGCGTGAGGCCGGGCGCAGCGCCGATTATGCCGAAGGCGTTGCCGCCTTCCTCGAAAAGCGCAAACCGGAGTTCAAAGGCAAATGAGCGCCGCCAGCCTTTCCCCGCAGGCGCTGGCCGAAGCCTGCGCCAAAGCCATGTGGGACGATGACAACGCCACCCGCCATCTTGGCATGGAGCTTCTTGCGATCGCGCCCGGCGAGGCGACGATCACGATGACGATTGCCGAAACCATGACGAATGGCCATGGCACCTGCCATGGCGGTTACATCTTCACGCTGGCGGACTCGGCCTTCGCCTTTGCCTGCAATACCTATAACCAGCGCACCGTCGCCCAGCACTGTTCGGTGACCTATATCGCGCCGGCCTTCAAGGGCGACCGGCTGAAGGCGACGGCACGGGAGGTGTCACGCCGCGGACGGGCCGGGATCTACGATATCCGCATTACCAATCAGGAGGGCGAGCACGTCGCGGAATTCCGCGGCCACTCGCGAACAGTCAAGGGTACCCATCTGCCGGAATAAAGCCGACGCCGGTACCATCGCATTCTCGGAGGAGATTTTAATGGAAGACCTTTCCCCCGCCCCGGCGACCTCGATGCGATCGAGACGGCGTCGCGCGACGAGATTTCCGCGCTGCAACTTGAGCGCATGAAGTGGTCGCTGACCCACGCCTACGAGAATTCCCCCTTTTACCGCCAGCGCTTCGACGAGGTGGGCGTTCACCCCTCCGACCTGAAGACATTGTCGGATCTCGCAAAATTCCCCTTCACCACCAAGAAGGACCTGCGCGACACCTATCCGTTCGGCATGTTCGCCGTGCCGCGCGAAAAGCTCGCCCGCATCCACGCCTCCTCCGGCACCACCGGCAAGCCGACCGTCGTTGGCTACACCGCAAAGGACATCGATACCTGGGCAACCGTCGTCGCCCGTTCGATCCGCGCCTCGGGCGGCCGCGCCGGCGATATCGTCCATGTTGCCTATGGTTATGGCCTGTTCACCGGCGGCCTCGGCGCGCATTACGGCGCAGAGAAACTCGGCTGCACGGTCGTGCCGATCTCCGGCGGCATGACAGAACGCCAGGTGACCTTGATGCAGGATTTCAAGCCGCGCATCATCATGGTCACGCCTTCCTATATGCTCTCCATCCTCGACGAATTCCGCCGTCATGGCATCGACCCGCGCGAAAGCTCTCTTGCTGTCGGCATTTTCGGCGCCGAACCATGGACCAATTCGATGCGGCAGGAGATTGAGCAGGCTTTCGACATGCATGCCGTCGATATCTACGGTCTTTCGGAAGTGATGGGGCCCGGTGTCGCCAACGAATGCGTCGAGACGAAGGACGGCCTGCACATCTGGGAGGATCATTTCTACCCGGAAATCATCGATCCGGTGACAGGTGACGTGCTGCCGGATGGCGAACTTGGCGAGCTGGTCTTCACGACACTGACCAAGGAAGGCCTGCCGATCGTGCGCTACCGCACGCGGGACCTGACGCGGCTTCTCCCCGGCACGGCGCGGTCGATGCGCCGCATGGAGAAGATAACCGGACGTTCCGACGACATGATGATCCTGCGCGGCGTCAATGTTTTCCCCACGCAGATCGAGGAACAGATCCTGAAATGTCGCGGCCTTGCCCCTCATTTCCAGATCGAGCTCAGCCGTTCGGGCCGTATGGACAACATGACGGTTCACGTCGAATGTACGCTGGACGCGACCGATGAGGGCGCACGCACCGGATCTGCGAAAGAGCTTGCCCACCACATCAAGAGCGTGGTTGGCGTTTCCACGAAGATTTCGGTGCATGAGCCCGGAGGCGTGGCGCGCTCGGAAGGCAAGGCGAAGCGGGTGGTAGACAACCGCCCGAAAGAATGAATGAAGGAAAAGCCGGAATAGTCCGGCATCGGGTTGACTGTGTAAAGGGAGGAGCGGCACCCCTCCCACGGCAATCACCCGGGAATGAGCAGAAACAGGAAGACCATGGCACGGACGCGGGCAGTTGATTTCGAGGAAAAACAGCGTGGCATTCTGACGAGTGCCGCGGCGGTGTTTGCCGAGGTGGGCATGGAGAAGGCTTCCATGTCGATGATCGCCTCGCACAGCAATGTCTCCAAGGCCCTGCTCTATCACTATTATCCCGGCAAGGACGCGTTGATCTTCGACATCGTCCGCACGCACCTGACGGAACTCGACGGCGCGATCGAAGCGGCGGATCGTAGCGATGTGGCGCCGCAGGAGCGCCTGCGCCTTCTCGTGAAGGCCGTCATGAAGAACTATGAAGGCCGCGATAACGAACACAAGGTGCAGCTCAACGGCACCAGCGCGCTGTCGCAGGAACAGCTTGCAGAGCTGCAGGCGATCGAAAGACGGATCGTCAAACGCTTCTCCGGCGTGATACAGCAGGTCAACCCCGACCTTAACCGGGACCGGCCATTGCTGATGCCAGTGACCATGTCGCTCTTCGGCATGATGAACTGGGTCTATATGTGGTTCAGGCCGAACGGCCCTGTCACGCGCGACGAATATGCGGATATAGCAACCACGCTCATCCTCGAAGGCGTCAAGGCCGTGCGCTGACGCGCACCATCGCTCTTTTCCACAATGAACGACTCAAGACGCCCTTCTCCACATCTCCCGTGATCCGACAGGCCCGATCTCGCACTCAAGATCGAGCGTCCTCGGCGTGCCCGAGGGTTCAGCTTCTCGTTTTCGCCACCATGGTCAGAACGTCATACTGGGCGACGGCAACATCGTTCTGGTTGGTGACCCTGCAGTCCCAGCGCACCTCGCCGTGCTCGGCATCGACGCGCGGATTGATTTCCTTGCAGGTCAGCTGCACCTGCAACGTGTCCCCCGGATTGACCGGCGTGAGGAAGCGCAGATTGTCGACACCGTAATTGGCAAGCACCGGACCCGGTGCGGGATCGACGAACAGGCCTGCCGCGAAGGAGACGATCAGATAACCGTGGGCAACGCGTCCTTCGAAGAACGGATTGGCCCTGGCCGCTTCCTCGTCCATATGTGCGTAGAATGTGTCGCCGGTAAAATTGGCGAAATGTTCGATATCCTCCAGCGTCACCTGACGGGTGGCGGTGACAAGCTGATCGCCGATGCGAAGCTCCGCCAGCGACTTGCGGAAGGGATGTTCGCCGTCCGTTTGGGTCTGAGCACCGGCAACCCAGCGGCCGGTGACCGCTGAAAGAAGTGTCGGCGAGCCCTGTATGGCAGTGCGCTGCATGTAATGTTTGACGCCGCGCATGCCGCCAAGCTCCTCACCGCCACCGGCGCGGCCGGGACCGCCATGGACGAGGCCGGGCAAGGGCGAACCGTGGCCAGTGGAAGACTTGGCGCTGACGCGGTTGCCGATCATCACCCGGCCATGGAACGGCGCCATGCCAAGCACGACCTCTTCCGCAAAGGCCGGATCATTGGTGAAGACCGAGGCGACGAGACTGCCCTTGCCACGACGCGCGAGATCAACGGCCTCCTCGGCGCTGTCATAGGGCATGACGGTGCTGACCGGGCCGAAAGCCTCGACGTCATGCACGGCCTTCGCCTCGAAGGGACGGTCGCAATAAAGCAGCACCGGATTGAGAAAGGCGCCGGCCTCGGCATTACCGGAAACGATGCGCGGAATATGGGGATCACCGGCAACGATTTCCGCATCGCCGAGCAGATCGCGGATGCGGGCACGCACTTCGTCGCGCTGGTCGAGGCTGGCGAGCGGGCCCATGCGGACGTTTTCGTCGGTGGGATTGCCAAGCACCGTCTTGCCCAGCCGGTCGCCCAAAGCCGCGACCAGCGCATCACAATGGGCGCGCGGCGCGATGACACGGCGGATGGCCGTGCATTTCTGCCCGGCTTTCGACGTCATTTCACGGGCAACTTCCTTGACGAAGAGATCGAATTCCTCGGTTCCGGGCCCGGCATCAATGCCGAGCACGGACGCGTTCAGGCTATCGGCTTCCATGGTGAAGCGGACGGAATTGCCGATGACGGCAGGATGGCTCTTTAGTTTACGACCGGTGGAGGCCGAGCCGGTGAAAGTGACGACGTCCTGACCCTCGACATGATCGAGCAGATCACCGACCGAGCCGGCAATAAGCTGCACGGCGCCTTCCGGCAAAAGGCCTGTCTCAATCATCCGGCGCACCATCAGTTCCGTCAGATAGGCGGTCTGGCTGGCCGGCTTGACGATTGCCGGCATGCCTGCCAGCAGCGTGGGAGCAAGCTTTTCCAGCATGCCCCAGCAGGGGAAATTGAAGGCGTTGATGTGTACCGCCACACCTTGAAGCGGGCTTAGAATATGCTGGGCGGAAAAAGTGCCGTCTTTCGACAAAACCTCGGCATTGCCATCGAGCAGCACACGCGTATTGAGCAGTTCGCGTCGACCTTTGGAGGCGTAGGAAAGCAACGTGCCGATGCCGCCGTCAATATCGACCCAGCTGTCGGCACGGGTGGCACCGGTGGCGGCGGAAAGCGCGTAAAACTCTTCCTTGCGGTCCATCAGCGCCAGGCCAAGCGCCTTCAGCATCGCGGCCCGTTCATGGAAGGACATGCGGCGCAGGGCCGGACCGGCCTTTTCCCGACCATAGGCAAGGGTGCTGGCAAAATCGATGCCGCTCGAATCGATGAAGGCGACGGGCGCACCGGTCGAGGCGTCAAGAAGCGGAACCCCTTCCCTGGCCCCCGCGGTCCAACTGCCACAGACATAGCTTTCGAGCCGGCGAGGCCGGGACGCCAGAACGTTCATAGTCATTTCCTTCCTGTCAGATCAGTTTCAGCGCAGACAATTGCGCCTCAACGTCCGCCTGCCATTCGGCAAGGAGTGTTTCATTGGGAGTATGGCGAAGGCCGAACCGTGCCAGCGTGCCAAAGCGCGCCGAGCCGGAAAGCCCGAAGCTCGCGGCAACCCGCGGGCGCCAATAGGTGATGGAGGCCATGGCCGTATCACGTTCGGCCGGATTTGCCGCGATGCGCTCAAGACCGGCGATGCCAAGTTCGAGATGGCGCGCCTCGCGCGGCAGGATGCGGCGGAAAACCTCGGCCAGCGGCTGGTAGGAGACATGTGAAAGCTCGCGCAGCTGAATGACGCCAGCCTTGCCCATCAGCACATTCATGACGACGGCGTCGACCCAGCCGCCGAGCGGATAATGGAAGACCGAAAGACGCATATCGCCTTTCTGGCGGGCAGCCCCGATATCGGCATCGCGGGGAAGGCGCTCGGCCCAGGGGTGGTGGACGGCGTAACGTCCGCCATCGGCACCGAAGCTTTCCATCACCTTCAGGATCTGGCCGGCATGATCGGTCTTTTCGAGCACGATGCGGGCGGCAGAGATACGCTCCTGGATACCCGGCGCGTCGTTGATGATATCGGCAAAACCGGCGGAACCCGCCAGTTCGCTATCGACGAAGCTTGCCATCAGGCGCAGCAATTCGCCGCGATAGCGCGCCGGCACATTGTCCGGGGAGGTTAGGACACCGCCCTGCGCGAGATAGTCTTCGATCGGCATTGTTTCGGTGTGGGTCATGCGGTCGTCCTCCGCTCTCACTGGTCGTAGCTGACGACGACCTTGTCGCTCAGCGGGTAACACTGGCAGGTCAACACGTAACCCTGCCGAACCTCGTAATCTTCAAGCGCGTGATTGACCTCCATCTCAGTCTCGCCCTCGATGACCTTGGCGCGACAGGTGGAGCAGACGCCGGCCTTGCAGGCATAGGGCGCGTCGATATTGTTTTCGAGCGCAGCGTCGAGCAGGCTCTGGCCCTGTTTGGGCATGTTGAAGATACGGGTGGCGCCATCGAGCGTCACCGTTGCCTGACAGCTGGCATTCGCATCCGTGCCATGGGCGTTCTGTGCCCTCGCCCGTGCGCGGCCTGGCTGCGAAGAAGCGAAAAGCTCGAACTTGATCTGGTCGTCGCGCAGTCCGTGCTCGCGCAGCGCGCCTGCAATCGCCAGCATCATCGGCTCGGGACCGCAGATGAAGGCTGTCGTCACCGAGGTCAGGTCGATCCAGCTCTTGAACAGCGCTGCACATTTTTCCGCATTGACGCGGCCGGTGAAAAGGTCGATGTCCTGCGCCTCGCTTTCGAGCACATGCAGGACGGAAAAACGGCCAAGATAGCTGTTCTTCAGGTCCTCCAGCTCCTCACGGAACATGATCGAGGAAATCTGGCGGTTGGCATAGACAAGCGTGAAGCTGGAGCGCGGCTCGCGCTTGAGCGTCGTCTTGATGATCGACAGGACGGGGGTAATCCCGCTGCCGCCGGCAAAGCCGAGATAATGCTTGGATGCTTCGGGTTCGATATCGGTGAAAAAGGCCCCCATCGGCGGCATGGCCTCCAGCGTATCGCCGGCTTTCAGCCCCTCATTCGCCCAGCTGGAGAAGCAGCCGCCATCCACCCGCTTGATGCCGACGCGCAACACGCCTTCATCGCGTCCCGCGCAGATCGAATAGGAGCGGCGCAGTTCCTCACCATCGAACTTGCGGCGGAAGGTCAGGTACTGGCCCTGGGTGAAATCGAAGGCGGCGCGGTCTTCCTCGGCGGGAACCAGCGTCACGACAACAGCATCGCGGGTTTCGCGGCGCACTTCAGTAACATTCAGGGAATGGAAACGTGCCATGGGTGGCCCTCATCCTTTGCGTCAGGTCAGATGCACTTGAAATAATCGAAGGGTTCCAGGCAGTCGGTACAGCGATAGCTGGCCTTGCATGGCGTCGAGCCGAACTGGCTGATCTTTTCGGTATTGGCCGACCCGCAGCGCGGACAGGCGATCGTCAGGTTGGAGCGGCCCGAAAGCCGGTCGATGCGCTTCAGCAGCACGCCGTCGGCGGCGGTTCCGTCAATCGGCGGCGCGATACCGTAGGCCCTGAGCTTCTCGCGGCCTTCCGCGCTGATCCAGTCGGTCGTCCAGGCGGGCGAAAGCTGGCGCTTCAGCCTGACCTTTTCGATACCCCGCTCGTTCAGCGCACGCTCGATATCGAGGTTGATAATCGTCGTTGCCGGACAGCCGGAATAGGTCGGCGTGACGGTCACGACCAGCCCCTCTTCTTCCCAGGCGACATCGCGGATAATGCCGAGATCGACCAGCGATATGACAGGTATTTCCGGGTCCGGAACGTCTGCAAGCCAGGTCCAGACCTGCCGCGCAGAAGGGTGATGCTCGGCCGCCATCATCTGCGCCTCCTACCAGGTTCCGCCGGGATAGGCGCGTTGCAGAAACTGCAGATCAGAGAGAATGAAGCCGAGATGTTCGGTGTGGATGCCGCGCTTGCCACCCTTCTGCATATAACCATCGGCCGGCGTGTTCAGCGTCGCCTCCTCCAGCGTCTCGGCCACGAGTTCATCCCAGGATGCCTTCAGCGATGCGGGCTCCGGCGCCACGCCGGCGGCGGCAACGGCCGTATCCGAGGCATCGCCGATGAACAACTCGCCGGTAAAGGGCCAGAGATCGTCGAGTGCCGCCTGCATGCGGCGATGGCTCTCCACCGTGCCGTCGCCAAGCCGGATCACCAGATCGCGGCTGCGATCGAGATGATAGGACACTTCCTTCAGGGATTTTTCGGCAATTTCGGCGATGCGCTGGTCGCTGGAGCTTTTGAGCCACTTCAGCAGAACGTAGTGCCACGCATCGAACAGGAACTGTCGCATCAGCGTCTTGCCGAAATCGCCGTTCGGGCGCTCGACAAGCAGCACGTTGCGGAAATCCAGCCCGTCACGCAGATAGGCGAGATCGTCAGCGGAACGCCCCTTCCCCTCCACGTCGCCGGCAAGGCCAAGCCAGAGCTGCGTCTGGCCGATCAGGTCGAGCGCGGTGTTGGAAAGCGCGATATCCTCTTCGAGCGCCGGCGAGTGACCACACCATTCCGAGACGCGATGACCGAGAATGAGGGTATTATCGCCCATCCGCAGCAGGAACTCGAAAAGGGCGGCATTGTCGACGGTGGCAGTCTCTTGAGCCACGCCCATCACATATGCCCCACTTCTTCAGGCACGTCGAAGAAGGTCGGATGACGGTAGACCTTGGAATTGGACGGCTCGAACAGCGGTCCCTTTTCCGACGGCGCACTGGCGGTGATGTCGCTGGAGCGGACCACCCAGATGCTGACACCCTCATTGCGGCGGGTATAGACGTCGCGGGCATTGTTGACGGCCATTTCCGCATCCGGCGCATGCAGGCTGCCGACATGGCGATGATTGAGGCCGTGCTGGCCGCGGATGAAGACCTCCCAGAGGGGCCATTCGCTGGACATGATTTTTCTCCCTTATTCGCGCTCGTCAGCGGCGGGCCGCGGTGAGAGCGTATTGACTGCGATTGGGACCAAGGGACCGCAAGCGCGATCCGGAACACACCTATTCGGCGGCGATACGGGCGGCCTGCCGGCGCGACTGCACCTTTTCGGCATGGGCGACGAGACCGTCACGGAACCACTCGCCATCGTCCCAGGCCTTTTTGCGGGCATTGAGACGCTCGGCATTGCAGGGGCCATTGCCGGCGATCACCGCGAAGAATTCGTTCCAGTCCGGCTCGCCGAAATCGTAGCCGCCCTTTTCCTCGTTCCACTTAAGGTCCGGGTCGGGAACGGTCAGGCCGAGATAGGTTGCCTGCGGCACGGTCTGATCGACAAATTTCTGGCGCAGCTCGTCATTCGAATTCTGCTTGATCTTCCACGCCATCGACTGGGCCGAATGCACGGAGGCGTCGTCGGAAGGACCAAACATCATCAGCGACGGCCACCACCAGCGGTTCAGCGCATCCTGAACCAGCGCCTTCTGTGCCGGGGTGCCCTTCACCATTTTCATCAGGATGTCGAAACCCTGGCGCTGATGGAAACTTTCTTCCTTGCAGATGCGGACCATCGCGCGGGCATAAGGCCCGTAGGAACAGCGTTGCAGCGGCACCTGATTCATGATCGCCGCGCCATCGACCAGCCAGCCGACTGCGCCGATATCGGCCCAGCTCAGCGTCGGGTAATTGAAGATAGAGGAATATTTGGCCTTGCCGGAATGCAGCTGCTCGTACATTTCGTCGCGGCTGATACCGAGGGTTTCGGCGGCGCAATAGAGATAGAGACCGTGACCGGCTTCGTCTTGCACCTTGGCCAGCAGGATCGCCTTGCGCTCCAGTGTCGGTGCGCGGGTGATCCAGTTGCCTTCCGGCAGCTGGCCGACGATCTCGGAATGGGCATGCTGGCTTATCTGGCGCACCAGCGTCTTGCGGTAACCTTCCGGCATCCATTCCTTCGGTTCGATCTTCTGGCCGGCGTCGATGCGCTCCTGGAAGGCGCGCTCGACCGGGTCCATTTCATCAAGGCTGCGGACGTGGGCGGCGTCGGTTTTCACCATCTGTGCATACATGGCCATTCCTCCTGTTTTATCGCGTCAGGCACGTTCGAGAATGAGTGCGATGCCCTGGCCGACGCCGATACACATCGTACACAGCGCATAGCGGCCGCCCTGACGATGAAGCTGGTAGGCGGCGGTGGTGACGAGACGGGCGCCGCTCATGCCGAGCGGATGGCCCATGGCGATCGCGCCACCATTCGGGTTCACATGCGCCGCATCGTCGGGCAGACCGAGGTCACGCAACGTGGCGAGCGCCTGCGAGGCAAAGGCCTCGTTCAGTTCGATGACATCCATCTGGCCGATGGACAGTTTAGCACGTTCCAGCACGCGGCGCGCGGCAGGCGCAGGGCCAATGCCCATAATGCGGGGCTCGACGCCGGCGGCGGCCATGGCCACGATGCGGGCCTTCGGCGTCAGGCCCTGTGTCCTGGCTGTCATCTCGCTCGCGACCAACAGCGCGGCAGCGCCATCATTGACGCCGGAAGCGTTGCCGGCGGTAACCGAAAGATCCGGTCCGTTGACACCCTTGAGTTTGGCCAGCTGCTCGGCCGTCGTTCCGGGTCGCGGATGCTCGTCACGATCAACGATAATCGGGTCGCCCTTCTTCTGAGGCACGGAAACGGGGGCTATCTCATCGGCAAAGACACCGGCCTCGTATGCTGCGGCCCACCGCGCCTGGCTGCGCGCAGCAAAAGCATCCTGATCCTCACGGCTAACCCCATAATCGGCGGCGACATTGTCGGCCGTTTCCGGCATGGAATCGACGCCAAAAGCCTTTTTCATCTTCGGGTTGATAAAGCGCCATCCGATTGTCGTGTCATATACGGCATTGGCACGCGAAAAGGCGCTCTCGGCCTTGGGCATGACAAATGGAGCGCGGCTCATGCTTTCGGTGCCACCGGCAATGACGAAATCGCAGTCACCGGCGCGAATGGCCCGGGCGGCCATGCCAACGGCATCCATGCCGGAACCACAGAGGCGGTTTACGGTCGTGCCGGGGACGGAGACCGGCATGCCCGATAGAAGGGCCGCCATGCGCGCAACATTGCGATTGTCTTCGCCGGCCTGATTGGCACATCCATAAATCAGGTCATCGACCTTCGACCAGTCAACCTGCGGATTACGCGCCATCAGTGCCGCGAGCGGAACAGCGGCGAGATCATCGGCACGTACAGATGCCAATAAACCCGCATATCGTCCAATCGGAGTGCGAACAGCGTCGCAGATAAATGCTTCAGGCACGAATTCCTCCTCGTCCTCCTCAGCCCGGCAGGCAATTAGCCGACCGATCGGTTAGTTAATACCATTCCTTATGTCACAGTTCAACACGATTTTTGACGATTCTTGTGACATTTGAAATTCTGCGCTTTCATCCGCATTTTTGCGTTCGCAGAAATATAAATTCACAAGATGGCGAGGAGTCCGTCTATTCGATGCCTGGTGGCAACCGTTTCGGCCGGAAGAGGCCCGTCCTCCGTCAGAAATTTCCGCGCAATGAAGTCGTCCGCCTTTTTTGACAAACGAACATAGAGCCGGGCAAAAAGGCGCCGTACTTCGGCATGGGGCCAATCATCGGGTAGCGCAGCGGCGGGAAGCCGCGGGTCATGCAGGACGATCATCCGGTATTGATGGACAAGAAGAAGACGGGCGGCGAGATGTTCTATCGGGCTGAGCTTTTCTCCCGCTTCCAGCGCCTCGGAAAATTTGCCGTATCGTTCAAGGAATTCCCGATAGGCCGCGTCGTAACTCTGCAGGCCCCATTGTTCGGCCGCCAGCTCCTTGAGGCCGGAGCCGCCACCGGCAACCTCGGCATTAAAGGTGACGGCTGCGGCAGACAGGGGTGGAAGTGGCCGCACGCCAATTGACAGGCGAGAACCAAGCCGGGTGTATCCAGCCAACTCCAGGGCTCGCGCATCGGCCTCGAAGGCGGGTCCGCCGAGGTAAACAAAACGCCAGACCGGCTCATCGGCAGTGCCGAAAAGCAGACGCGCGGCCGCCGCGAAATCAGTCTGGGCTGCCTCGGTGAGACGGTAATAGCTGCGACGCCCCTGCCGCTCGCCCGTCAACTGGCCGGCGGAAACCAGCCTGGATGCTGCGGTGCGCACCAAAGTCTCGCTGATGCCAACTTCCGCGCAGGTTTCGATCAGATTGCCGACCCAGATCGCGCCACCCCTCGGCTCGACGACATCGCCGTAAATCGTGACGATGAAGCTCGCAGCTCTGAGCGAAGCATTACTCAGGAGAAGGCTTAGCGACATGTCCTCATCCACCTTTCATGCGGGCTTTCCCCAATCTCGGATGAATCAGACGAAAAGCGGCGTGGTCGCTCACCTCCATGCATGACATCCACGGATAAGGCAACTCACATGCCGGCGGCGACCTTTCCAGCCGCCTGCCAGAAAAACCCTTCACACACAGCAATTCCTAACTGCGTTGAACCAGCTCAACCGAAAGAGACGCTCCAACCACCAGGGCACGCAGATCCCGATAGTCAGCCACGGCCGGCCTATCCCTGATGGTCGCACTGTTGGTATGCGTGATCACAACAACGGAAGCGCCGGCAGCCTCTGCCGCATAAATCCCCGCATCCGCATCCTCGAACACAAGGCATCGGGTGGGATCAACGGAAAGAAGCCCCGCGCCCGCAAGAAACGGATCGGGCTTCGGTTTTCCCTGCTTTACATCTTCTGCCGCAATGATCGCCATCGGTCGGGGCAATCCGGCCGCCGCGATACGTCTCAGGGCGAGTTCCTTCGGAGCAGAGGTCACCACCGCCCATTTCTCGCCTGGAAGCGATCCCAGAAATTCGATCGCTCCCGGGATAGGAACCACGCCGTCGAGATCCGAGAGCTCCCGTTCGGTGATTTCAGCCGCGGCCTTCGCGGGATCAATTCCTGCGCTTTTCAGGTCTGCCATCGTGTCCTCCACCCGACGACCATGATAGGGTGGCGTCGGAATTCCGTTTTCCTTGGCCCACCCTCCCCAGACGCGCTCCGACGCGGCGCTGGAGTCGAGAATCGTCCCGTCCATGTCGAACAGGAATGCATCAAAGGCTCGGGACTGGATCGGATTGGACGGCAACATGATTTGTTCTTCTGGCTGTTGAATGGCTGACGAAAGGGCACGGCAGAATTCGGCGTCGTTGCCCATCAGCGCGTAATCTGTCAAAAGGTTAGATCAATTGCAACAAATGAGCGAAAATCTTCTCAAATGCCTCGACGCCCCCTTCAAAAACTTCAGGCTTCCCTCGTCGCTCGCCGTTTCTATATCGAGCAGAAGACGAAATCCCAGATCGCCGATGAACTGGGCATTTCCAGATTCAAGGTCGCCCGCCTTCTCGACACCGCCCTTGCCGATGGCATCGTCAAGATCGAGATCAACGACCAAGGCGACATGAACACGGAGCTGGCCGAGAAGCTCAGGCAGAAATACGGCCTCAAGGCCGCCCTTGTTCTGGACGGCCCGGACCTTCATTCGAACGAGCTGTTCGAGCCGCTTGGCCTGCTCGCAGCCGACTATCTCGAGGAATCGCTGATTGACGGCCAGTTGCTCGGCCTTTCCTGGGGCCGCACCCTTTCCGCCACGGGCAAGGCGCTTGGCCGCCTGCCGCGGGTGGATGTCGTGCAGGCCGGCGGAAGTCCCGCGGGGCTCGACCTTTCCCAGAACCCGACCGAACTGGTTCATCGCGTCGCGCGCGCCAGCGGCGGTGCGGCTTATCCACTGTTTGGCCCCATGTGGGTGGATGATCCCGACCTGATTGCAAGGCTTCGCAACGAGACATCCATCGCAAGCGCCATGTCGCGCTATGACAAGATCGACGTGCTTGCGGTCGGCATAGGCTCCTGGCGGCCGGCGGAATCGTGCCTGTGCTCCGGTTTCCCGGAAGACTGGCGGCGTGATGCATTGAAGAAAAACGTATGCGCCGACGTGTGCGCCACACTGATTGACGAGGATGGAGAGGCCGTCGCGAGCCCGCTCGACCAGACCGGACTGTGCCTCAGCACGGACCAGCTTCGGCGCATTCCCGAGCGCATCGGCATCGGCGGCGGCATCGAAAAAGCCGATGCCATCAGGGCCACGCTGAAAGGGAACTGGGTGACAACGCTGATAACCGACGCCGGGGTGGCAAGGAAGCTGATGGCGGCCTAAAAGTTAATAACGCTCAAATGAGCGCATACATACTCACTTGACGAATTTGCGTCTCTGTCATATGACTGCCTCATCAGGGAGGCATTCTATGCAGTCAGAACATGAGTGGGTCGGTCGCGCCAAAGAGGTTATCCGTGCGGATGCTGCGGCCATTCTTGGAACGCTTGACGGGGTCGACGAGACCTTTCTGGCCGTTGCCGGGAAATTTATCGCGTGCAAGGGCAAGATCCTGGTCACCGGCAGCGGCACCTCCGGCGCAATCGCCAGCCGCGCGGCGCATCTTCTTTCCGTGGGCGGCACGCCCGCCTTCTACCTGCCGCCGGCCGATGGCCTGCATGGCGGCCTCGGCGTCCTTCAGAAGGATGACCTCGTTCTTGCCCTTTCGAAGGGTGGCAGCTCGGATGAGCTCAACGACTTTTGCGCACGCGCCAGAACGCTCTGCGCCGGCCTGATCTCGATCACCGCCGATCCGAAGTCGCCGCTGGCGCAGATGTCGGATGAGGTGATCACGCTGACGCTTCCCGCCGACAGCGATCTCGGCGCCGTCGTTGCCACCGGTAGTTCTCTTGCGACCGCCGCCGTTACCGACGCGCTCGTCGAAGTCTGCCGCGTCGCGCGCGGTTACGGATGGGACAAGCTCCTTTTCACCCATCCTTCCGGCGCCGTCGGCCGTGATGCCGAAGACAGCCTGAAGCGACTGCAAAACGCCGAGGGCTGATCAGATGCAACGCGATCTCGTCGCCGGCGTCGATTCCTCCACGCAATCCTGCACGATCGTGCTTCGGCGTCTGGAAGACGGCGCCGTCATTGCCGAAGCCCGCAAGCCGCACCCGCCAACCACGCCGCCGCGCAGCGAACAGGCGCCCGAGGCATGGTGGCAGGCGCTCGTTTCCGCCTTCGGCGAACTGACGACCTATCTCCCGCGCATCGCCGGCATTTCCGTGGGCGGCCAAGGCCATGGCCTTGTCATGCTCGGTGACGACGGCCTGCCGCTGCGGGACGCCAAGCTCTGGAACGACACCGAATCCGCGCCCGACGCGGACATTCTTCGGCAGAAACTGCCACTTAAGGACTGGGCCGGGCGAACCGGATCGGTGCCGGCCGCAGCCTTGACCGTGAGCAAGCTCGCATGGACAGAACGCATGCATCCCGGCATGATCGCCCGGGCGCGCAAGATCATGCTGCCGTCCGATTATCTTCTCTACCGGCTGAGCGGACGGGCTGCCACGGAGCGCGGCGTCTCCTCGGGCACGGGATATTTCAACCCCTTCACCAATCAATGGGACTACGCGCTGGCAGAACTGGCCGCACCCGGCATCGACTGGGGAAGCGTGCTGCCTGACATCATCGGCTCCAGCGAGGCCGCAGGCGTGGTTCAGCGGATCGATGGGCTTGAGGCGCTTCAGGGCGCAATCGTCGGCGCCGGTTCCGGCGACAATATGACGGCGGCGCTCGGCATGGGCATCCGCGCGGGTGACGTGATCATTTCTTTCGGCACCAGCGGGACCCTTTACGGGCGCACACCGATCGGCATCAAGGATGAGACCGGCTCCATCAACGGCTACGCGGATGCCGCCGACGCCTTCCTGCCGATGATCACCACACTGAACTCGGCAAAAGTAACCGACGCGTTCCGCCGAATCCTCAGGGCAAGCACCGAGGAGTTCGATACGCTTGCCCTTGCGACCGAACCGGGCGCACGCGGACTTGTCCTCGTCCCCTATCTCGATGGCGAACGGACCCCCGATCTGCCGGACGCCACGGGCATACTCGCCGGTATTCGCAGCGACGTCGAACCGGGGCAGATCGCCCGCGCTGCCGTGGAGGGCGTCATCTGCGGTCTGCTGGAGGGCGGCGATTACCTTGCGTCTCTCGGGCTGGAGCGTAACGGCCGGCTGATCGTGACGGGCGGCGCGTCCCGCTCGAAAGCCTATCGACAGATCCTTGCCGACCTCACCGGGCAGCAGGTCTGGACCTGCAACCTTCCGGAGGCAGCAGCCGCGGGCGCGGCAGTTCAGGCCGCCGCGGCGGTCACCGGACAGCATACAGCCAAAATCGCCGAACAATGGGAGCCCCGATACGAAATCGTGGCGGAGCCGCGCGCGCAGGATGCCGCGCGGAGCGAGGATGTGCGCGAAGCCTACAGGGCCGCGCTGCCCCTCGCAAAGTGGAGGAAGGAATGACGGACATGACACAGACCCAACCCTATGACGGCAAGGGAATTCGCATCCCCGCCGAAGCAGGCATCGCCTTCGTTCTTCTCGTCGTGATGATCGCCGGCGCCATCGCGTCTCCGAATTTCCTCACGCTGTCGAACATTTTCGTGCTGCTTCTCAACGGCGCGGTCATCGGCTTCCTCTGCCTCGGGCAATCGTTTGTCCTGTTCACGGGCGGTATCGACCTTTCCTGCGGATCGATCGTCGCGATGACCTGCGTTCTCGCCGCCGTCTTCATCGAATATGTCGGCCTGCCCTGGCCGGTCGCAGCGGTGCTTGTGCTCGCGTCAGGCGCTCTCGCCGGCGCATTGAACGGCATTATCATCGACAAGACCGGCGTCCCGCCCTTCATCGTGACTTTCGCCATGATGGGCGTCGCGGCCTCCGTGCCGCAGATCATCACGGGTGCGGAATCGATCCGCGTCATGGACTTCGGTTACCGTTTCATCGGGCAATACAAGCTGTTCGGAATTCCCTTCCCGGTCATCGCCCTTGCCGTCGCCGTCGTGCTCGCCGCCCTCTTCATCAAGCGGACCGTGACCGGCACGCATATTTTCGCGGTCGGCGGCAATGTCGAGGCGGCCCGTCTGGCGGGCGTCAATACCTCCCGCATCACCATCCTCGTCTATGCGATCTCCGGCTTCTGCGGCGCCTGCGGCGGCCTGATCTACGGATCGCGCCTGATGACGGGCTATCCGACCGCCGGTCGCGGCGATGAGCTGTTCTTTTCGATTGCAGGTGCAGTGGTCGGCGGCGTCAGCCTCTTTGGCGGCATCGGATCGATCTGGGGCGCGATGATCGGTGCCACCCTGATCGCTACCATCTCCAATCTCATGAACGTCCTGAACGTCAGCGCCTACTGGCAGCCCCTGGTGATCGGCGTGATCATCCTCGTCGGCGTGACCTTTGACACGATGCGTTCATCCAGCCGGCTCTCCCTACCCTGGGTCGCCCTGCTGAAGAAGAAGTTTTCGGCCAGCGCCTGAGCGCGCGGACCAGAGACGGCGCCGGCCGATCCGGCAATCGAATTCATCATCCAATAGGAGGAGAACGATGAAGAAACTCGTGAAGAATTCCGTATTGGCGGCGTTTGGCATGTCGCTTGCGCTGTCCGCTGCAGCTGTCCATGCACAGGACAAGAAGGTGCTGGGCGTTGCCCTGCCGAACCTGACAAACCCCTACTACGTGGCGATGAAGAAGAGCTTCGAGGAAAACGGCGCCAAGCAGGGCTTCGACGTTCGCGTGCTGATCGCCGACAATGACGACGCCAAGCAGCTTTCGCAGGTCCAGACGCTTGCCCAGCAGGGTGTGAGCGCCGTCGCGCTGAACTGCGTCTCGTCCGGTCCATGCGTCGCCTCCGTTTCCGAGCTCAATCAGGCAAAGATCCCGGTCTTCACCATCAACCTCCTGCCCGATCCGGCAGGTCTGAAGGCCGAGAATCTGAAGGTCGAACAGGCCGTGCAGACCGACCAGAAGGCCGGCGGCGTCTATATCGGCAAGCAGCTGCTAAAGGATATCGGCGCGGACGGCAAGGCCGTCATCGGCATCGTCGGCGAACCAACCTCCGTGGCGGCGAATGCCCGTGACGAAGGCTTCAAGGAAGCCCTGGCCTCCAACCCCAACGTCAAATTCGTCGCGCTCGTCAACGGCAAGGTCGAGGAAACCACCTCGCTGAAGGTCACGACGGAAATGCTTCAGGGCAACCCTGAGATCACCGTCGTCTATTCCGACACCGAACCGTCGGCGCTCGGCGCGATCGCCGCAATCGAACAGCTCGGCCGCAGCGATGTGACGCTCTACGCCTTTGTCGACAAGCTCGGCGTGAAGCACATCGAGGACAACACCATCCTGAAGGCCGGTGCGATCCAGGAGCCGGCCAAGCTTGCCCAGATCCAGGTTGAGAACATCAAGAAGTTCCTCGACGGCGGGAAGCTTGACCCTGTGATCGACAGCCCGCCGCTGCTCGTCAACAAGGACAATGCCGGCGAAACCGTCGACAAGGCCTACTAAGGGCATTGCCAGGAGAAGTGGAGCGCCGTTTTCCGTCCGGAAATGCGACAAGGCTCCAAGACTGTCCGGGCGCGCGGAAATTCGCGCGCCCGACTTCCGGTCAGTAGATGTGAGGTACGCGATATGTCGAGCTATAAGGCGACAGGCATCACCAAGTCCTTCGGCAGCGTCGGGGTCCTGCATGGCATCGGCTTCGAAGTGAAGCCGGGAACGATCCATGGTCTCTTCGGCCACAATGGCGCGGGCAAATCGACCTTGCTGAAAATCCTCGCCGGCGCCCAGCCGCAGGACAATGGCACGCTCAGCGTCGACGGCGAAACCGTCACCCTCACCTCGCCCAGAGAGGCGCTCGGCAAGGGCATTGGCTGCGTTTATCAGGAACTGCGTCTCATCCCGAACCTCACGGTTGCGGAAAATCTCTTCCTCGGCAGGGAAGTGACGCTGCATGGCCTGAAGAAAACCGCCGAAATGAACGCCTATTGCAAGACCCTGCTCGCGGGCTATGGCCTGCATGTCGACGTGACGCGGACCGTAAAAGGGCTTTCCCATCCGGAGAAACAGCTCCTCGAAGTGATCGCCAACCTCGAAGGCAAGGTCCGTTATCTCTTCCTCGATGAACCGACCACCGCACTCGACGGCAATCAGTCCACGGAACTGTTGGCCCATGTCCGCCGCATCGCGCTGGAACGTAATATCGGCGTCGTGCTGGTCTCCCACAAGCTCGATGAGGTTCTGGCGGTCTGCGACGAAGCGACCGTGCTGTCGGGCGGGCGCGTCGTTTACCATGCGGCCGGTCAGGACGTCAGCAAGCAGGCGATCGTCGACGCCATCGTCGGCGACGCCCATGGCAAGCATGTTGCCAGCCGGCGCGAGGCGCGGGCTGCAGGCGAAATATTCCTCAAGGTTGAGGGACTGGCTGGCAAGAGGCTGAAGGGTGCCGATATCGTGGCGCGGCGCGGGGAAGTTCTCGGCCTTTACGGTCTTATCGGTTCCGGCCGCACCCGTTTCCTGCGCACACTTTATGGCATGGAACCCATATCATCCGGTACGGTGGAAATCTCCGGAAAACGCTATACCCCATCAAGCCCCAAGCTCGCCATCCAGCACGGTATCGCCTTCCTGACGGAAGAGCGAAAGCAGGATGGCTTCATCCCCCTCATGTCCTCGTTCCAGAACGTCGTTCTCTCGACGCTGACGCGCTACCGCAACAACGGGATCGTTGACCTCAACGCCGCAAGGGCCTCGGCGCAGAAAACGCTTTCCTCGATCGGCACACGCGGGCGGCTCGACGCTCCAACCAAATCGCTTTCGGGCGGCAATCAGCAAAAGGTGCTGCTCGGCCGCATCATCGAACAGAACGCCGATCTCATCCTTCTCGACGAACCGACCAAGGGCGTCGACATAGGCGCGAAATCGGACATCTACGACATCATCCGGCGTCTGGCCGATGAAGGCCGCTGCATCGTCGTCGTCTCCTCGGAAGAAGAGGAGCTGGTGGAAATCTGCGACCGCATCGCGATCTTCCAGCACGGCTTCTGCACAACCGCGCCGAAGCCGGTGGAAGAATGGTCGCTGGGCAAGCTTCGCGAAGCCGCATGGGCGCCCGCGGCATGACCGCGCTATCAGCCTCCGTCTACGCCGCCGATCCATTCCGCTTGGCGGAAGACATCGAAGCGGTGCTGCCGAACGTCGAATCCCTGCATCTCGACGTGATGGATGGCGTCTTCGCGCCGGAATATGGTTTGACCGCAAGGGTCATCCGCAATCTCAGCGAATGCGCATCCAAACCGCTGGATGTTCACCTTATGGTGGCGCGCCCGAGAGATGCCGTCATCCGCTTTTCCGAGCTGGGTGTCAGGTCGATTGCGATACATCTCGAAGCCGAAGAAGACTTCGTGGAACTCTCCCGTATAGCAAGAGCAAACGGTTCCGGCGCATTCGCGGCGCTGAGACATACAACACCCCTATCGGAGCTCGAAAAGGTCGCGGAGCACGCGGATGGCTGCCTTCTTTTGACGGCACCGGCCGGCGGCGGCTCCTTCGACGACAGGGCGTTCGAACGTCTCGCACAGCGCCCGACCGGGCTTTACACCATCGTTGACGGAAAGATCGTTCCCGAACACTTCGAGAGACTCGACCGGCTGGGCGTCGATCTGGCGGTGGTTGGCGCAGCTCTTTTCACGGATGGTGATGCTCGGGAAAAGTCCGGGATTTTCTCACGCATGCTCGGGAAGAAAAGCGTGAATAGTATTCATCTGGCATGAGCAGCGATCATTTGCGATATCTGCGCGTTCATCGATACTCGCCGCATATTATGTGACGGAGAGCCTCATGTTCAAATCCACTATTTTATTGAAAGTAGCCAGCATCTCATTTCTGCTCGCAAACGTGGCGCATGCGGAGATCAATCTTACCGGGCACGATACGACGCCTGAAATGATTGTGCGGATCGCCGACGGTGAAGAGGTGAAGGTATCTCCAGATGACCTCCAGCGCGTTGCCCAGTCCTATGCGGTTTTACTCCAGGCGGCGAAAGAAGGACAAGAAATATACGGCCTGACAGTAGGGGTCGGCTGGAATAAAGACCGCAAGATGGTCGATGCTTCAGGGGAGCTGACACCCGAATTAATGGAAGCATCGCGCGAGTTCAATGAAGGTCTTTTGCGCGCGCATTCCGTTGGCGTCGGACCTGATGCCGAGCCCAGGATCGTTCGTGCAGCGATGGCTGTGCGACTGAACAACATTCTTACCGGCGGACCGGGTGTACAGCCCCATGTTGCGGAAATTTTGGTGTCTTTTCTGAACAAGGGGATCACTCCCATCATGCCGTCAAGAGGCTCCGTTGGCCAGGCGGATATGACATTGCTTAGCCATATCGGGCTTGCGATGCTGGGTGAAGGGGACGTAATTTATCAGGGGCAGCGGCAACCAGCGTCCGAAGCCTTTTCCAAGGCAGGCATCGAACCTCTGAAGCCATTTGGAAAAGATGGCCTGGCCATTCTGAGCTCGAATGCTTACGCGGCGGCACTTGGCGCTTTTGCAGTACACGACGCAGAGCAGCTGTTGCGGGTCTCGCAACTCGTTTACGCGCTAAGCCTCGAAGGCCTGAATGGCAACGTCTCTCCCCTTCTTGAAGACGTCACGGCACTGAGGCCTTTCCCAAGTTATGTGCGCTCAGCCAGCGACCTTCGATCCATTCTCAAAGGGAGCTATCTGTGGGAGAAAGATGAGAAGCGAATTCTTCAGGATCCACTAAGCTACCGGACGGCACCCTATCTTCTTGGCAGCTTTACCGACAGCATTCAGAGAACCAAAGCTCTATTGCATATCCAAATCAATTCTTCCGATGACAACCCGGGAGTGGCCGTCAACGTGACGCCGAAGTCCGATTTGTACCAAGCGACGCGGGGATATGTGAAAGGGGGCGCTGTTTTGCCCACGGCGAATTTCGAGCCTCTTACATGGGTTATATCCTTCGAAGAAATGGCCGTCGTGCTGGCCCATAACGCCACGGCCTCGTCCGAACGGGTATTGAAACTCAACAATCCGGTTCATACCAAACTGCCGAGATATCTGGGGACCGAGAACACGCACCACGCGTTCCTGGTTGTTGAAGCGCCGTTGATGGCGCTGGCCACAGAGGCGCGTGCTCTCGCACAGCCTACATCCTTTGATTCCCGCCCAATTGCGGGTGGGGTCGAGGATGTTGGAACAAATGCCCCCTTTGTGGTTGAAAGGGTCCGCCAGCAAATTGACGACAATTTTTCGATCCTGGCGATGGAACTCCTGCATGCGGCGCAGGCCGCCGACCTTCGGCTACAGGAACAACCGGCACGCAAGCTCTCCGAAACGACAAAACGTTTTCACGACAAAGTTCGCGAAACGATACCATTCCTGAATGCTGATCGGTCAATGACGCCCGACATTGCGGCCGGCACCGAATTCCTGAAGGCATTTCGGTAAGGTGAGGTCGGCCTGGCCATGGCCCCAGCCAGCTGCTGGGGCCGCTCCTTCACTTCTCAAGACCGACAAGCCATGTTGAGAACTGTTTGATTGCCGGCTCATCTTTACGCGCCTTGAGGCAGGCTATGAACCATTGCCCGGGCTGAACGCTGGAATGGGTATTCGTCATGACAAGGCGCTGTTGCCGAATGTCATTCTCAACAAGAAATTCCGGGACAATCGCAATTCCCTGGCCGTTGACCGCGGCCTCGATTGCCAACAGGTAACTATCGAAATGCAAGATCTTGCCCTGCATCCCGTCAAACCACCCATTATTGTGCGTCCACGAAGACACATCGTCCTGAGTGCCGTCGATCGAAAGAAAAGTGGCATGGCGAATATCATCTGCCGTTTTCATCCGCGTCGCCATCGCCGGGCAGCAGACGGAAACAAGCCTTTCTTGACGCCAAGGTTGATAGAAGACGTTGATTTTTTGGCCTTGGGCACATAAACGAGGCCGACATCGGCATGATCAGGATTGAAATCCCAATCGAGAAGACCGGCGTTAAGACTGACATGCGTGGCAGGCGCCTGCGCCTTGAATGCCTGAAGGCGGGGAATAAGCCAGCGCACCGCGACGGTAACATAGACCTGAATCGTCAGTTCCATTCGCGGCTCGATGCATCGAATCGCGTCCGTCGCGCTCGCAATTCGATCAATCGCGTCCTTCACCGCAAGGAAATAGTGGCGCCCCTTTTCGTTAAGGACAACCCTGCCAGGCATCCGGTCAAACAACAGCCCGCCCAGATCGCGTTCAAGCGAAGCGATCTGGTGGCTGATGGCCGATTGGGTCACATTGAGTTCTTCAGCCGCATGCTTGAAGTTTTCCAGTCGTGCCGCAGCCTCGAATGCGCGTAGTGTCATCAGAGGCGGCAAATGTCGGCGTGCCATCAATCTGTCCGCGTAACTATCGTTATTTCTCTAAGATCGAATGTAACCGTGGGATCCTGCATTGGCGCAGATCAAACCTCCCGGGCACTGGATTCAGCCTTTCCGCCACAGGAGTACCATCGCTGCAATCAGGCATCCGGATCACTCTTGCGTCTCCAGCCTGTAGCGCGTGCCTGGGTAAAGCAGGCGCACCGCTGTTACAGCCTGCGTTGCCGACCATGTTCGCCGGCGCACCAGAAGGCACGGTTCACTACGCCCGACCGCAAGAAGTTTGCACTCCCAGGGCTGCGGAGAGACAGCTTCAATAAACTGCTCTCTCCGGGAAATCGGCGCCAGCGCGGTCAGATAGGCGTTCGGCGTGAATACATTGAAATCCAGTGCCAGATAATCCGGCGCCACGTTTGGATTGACGAAGCGATCCTCTAACTGAATTGGCAGCTCATCTTCATGATGCACTATAATCGAGTGAAATATCGGCGAACCGACCTCGATATCAAGAGCTCCGGCGAGATCAGGACCACACACTTCCTGTTGGGCCAGAATGAGCACAGCATGATGGTTGGCGCCACGCTCCCTGATTTCATCGGCGATGTTGCGAACACCCATCGTTCCGGCGCTTCTTTTATGCGGAGCGACAAAAGAACCGCGTCCCTGAACCCGCACGATCACGCCTTCGGTGGCGAGTTCGCGCAATGCCCGGTTGGCAGTCATCCTGCTTACACCCAGCAAATCAACGATTTCGTTTTCAGAAGGAATCCTGTGGTGAGGCGGCCATTCGCCATTGGCAACCTTCGCCTTTATCTGCCCCTTCACCCGTTCATAGAGAGGGATCTCTGACAGGCGCCCTGTGGGCAGGGCCAGGCTGCTATCAATCTCAGACAACGTTGAAACGACCAAAAAACGTTCTCCTGCTCAAAAAATAGACGACATCATCTCGAGGCCAAAATTATCACCTTTCCTCTTGCTTGTCTCCTACAATTATGCAAACTTACATATACAACTTGAGAGACGATGGCGATGTGGAAATCAATATTCTGCGAGCGCGCGCTTCTACCGCACGGCTGGAGCGACAATGTCCGCATAACCACTGACAGCGACGGCAAGATCACGGCCGTTGAATGCAATTCATCGCCAATTGCAAATGAAGAGAGGGCTTCTGGCCCGGTTTTACCCGCCCTTTCCAATCTTCACTCCCATGCGTTCCAGCGCGCCATGGCCGGCCTCGCGGAGGTGGCCGGATCGTCAAACGATAGTTTCTGGACGTGGCGGACTTTGATGTACCGTGTCGTTTCCAAGCTATCGCCCGAAGACATCGAGACTGTTGCCACCAAGTTGTATAGTGAACTTCTCAAGGGCGGTTTCGGGCGCGTGGTGGAGTTTCATTATCTTCACCACAGCGAAAACGGGATCCCCTACTCTGATCCAGGTGAGAATTCGCTTCGCATTCTTCAGGCCGCGAAAACCACGGGAATCGGCCTCACGCATCTGCCGGTCTTCTACGCCCATAGCGGATTTGGCGGTGCCGAGCCCACCGAGGGCCAGCGTCCATTCATCCACACCACAGAGGCGTTCCTGGCCCTCCACGACCGGCTCACGCGCCCGTTTAATGAAGCCGGCGCCGTTCTGGGGGCAGCCATACATTCTCTGCGCGCCGCGACACCCGAAGAGATGCGTACCCTTCTGGACGCCGGACTGGGCGAAGGCCCGCTTCACATCCATGTCGCCGAACAGCAAAAGGAAGTCGATGACTGCATCGCCTGGAGCGGTCGCAGACCTGTCGAATGGTTGCTGGACGAGATGCCGGTCAATAACCAATGGTGCGCGATACACGCCACACAGATGACGCAAGAGGAAACAGTGCGCCTGGCCCGCACGGGAGCTGTAGCAGGCCTTTGCCCTGCGACCGAAGCCAATCTCGGCGACGGCATCTTTCCCGGCACCGATTTTCTGGCAGCCGGCGGCATGGTCGGTATCGGCACAGATAGCCACGTTGCCACCAGCGTTTCAGAAGAGCTGCGACTGCTCGAATACGGCCAGCGTCTGCGCGATCGCCAAAGAAACAGGCTCGTGTCTGGCGCAGGTGCATCCGTCGGTCGAACGATTTTCGACGCCAGCCTTTCTGGCGGTGCCCGCGCCTCTGGTGTCGAGACAGTTGGCATTCGTGTCGGCGCACAGGCTGATCTTGTCGTTCTCGACGGGTCGTCTCCCTTCATCTCGACCGCTATTGGCGACCAGATTCTTGACCGCTGGCTTTTCGCCCTGGGACCCGAAACCGTGCGCGACGTCATGGTTGCCGGTCAATGGGTGATCCGCGATCGCAGGCATGAACGCGACGAGGAGATCGATCACGCGTTCCAACAGGTTTTGCGAAAGCTCACGTAAGTTTTCGCAATGTGAGTGCAGTAATCAAACAAATAGGGGAATACCAATGTTGAATACTAAATTGCGACTTGCGCTTATTACCTCCGCGCTCCTTATGGGCGGCTCAATGGGCACGGCACATGCATCCTATTGTGGCGACGGGAAAACTGTCACCTTCGCAGGCCTTGCCTGGGAGAGCGGTGATTTCATCACACGCGTGATCGAGACGATCCTTTCCAAGGGTTATGAATGCAAGACTGACACCATTCCCGGAAACTCGGTAACGCTTGAACAAGCGGTTTCGCAAAATGACGTCCAGATCTTTGCTGAGGAATGGGTCGGACGCAGCGAAGTCTGGAAGAAGGCGGTTTCCGAGGGAACGGGTCTGAATATCGGCGCGCCGATCGTCGGTGCCAGCGAGGGATGGTACGTTCCCGCCTTTGTTGTCAAAGGCGACGAGAAGCGCGGCATCAAACCCCTGGTTCCAGACCTGAAATCGGTTGAACAACTCAAGGATCCGGAAGTTGTCAAGATTTTCAGCGACCCCGAGGAGCCGTCCAAGGGCCGCTTCCTGAATTGCCCGTTCGGCTGGACCTGCGAAGGCGAGTCGACCATCAAGCTGACGGACTATGGCATTCAGGACCTGTATGTGAACTTCCGCCCAGGCAGTGGCTCTGCACTCGATTCGGCAATCACCTCATCATATCTGCAAGGTCAGCCTGTCCTGTTCTATTACTGGACGCCGACCGCAATCATGGGAAAATTCGAGCTCATACGGCTGGACGCCCCTGAATATAGCGACGCTTGCCGGGAGCAGGTCAAGGGTGGCGGCAGCAACCGCGAAGGGGCATGCGCTCTTTCTCCGATGGAAGTTGCCTATGGTGTCAATGCCAACTTCGCCAAGGAGGCTCCCGAAATCATCGAGGTCCTCAAGAAGGCGACGTTCCCGCTCGATGAAGTCAACAAGACGCTGGCTTACATGGTCGACAACGGCGCCGACGGCGCGACGGTCGCCAACCGCTTTCTGAAGGAAAAGGGCGACATCTGGCATGCTTGGGTGAGCGACGAGGCGCGCACCAAAATCGAAGCAAGCCTGAAGTGAACCTTTCGGGAGGAGCGCAAGACGTTCCTCCCGGACTCCGTCACCCCACTATATTCTGGAGGTTGCCTTGTTTCCCGAGCAATTTCGTTTTTCGATCCGTCAACCAGTCAATTCATTTGTGACCATGCTGGTTACAGACTACGGACAAGGTTTTCGCGCGTTTTCCAACGCCATACTACATTTTCTTCTGACCATCGAAAATGTCCTGCGCGGGACGCCATGGTGGATCATCATTGCCTGCTTCATGGTTCTCGCCTGGTTCGGCACCAGACATCTGGTCGTTACGGTCCTCGTCGGCGTCATGTTGTTTCTCGTCGGCGTGCTGGGACTTTGGGATCAGACCATGCAAACCCTCGCGCTCATGTTAATGGCGACGCTGATCTCCATTTTCATAGGCATCCCGATAGGGATCCTGACGGCAAAATCCGTCTGGGCAAGGCGTGTTACATTGCCGGTTCTCGATGTCATGCAGACGATGCCGAGTTTCGTGTATCTGATACCGGCCTTGATGCTGTTTGGCCTTGGCAAGGTTCCAGCTGTGCTGGCGACGATCATTTACGCCATACCGCCGCTGATCAGATTGACGGATCTTGGAATTCGTCAAGTCGACAAGGAAGTGACCGAAGCTGCGGTCGCTTTCGGCGGCAGCCCTACCCAGATTCTTTTCGGAACCGAGCTCCCGCTTGCCATGCCCACAATAATGGCAGGCCTTAATCAGACGATCATGATGGCTTTGTCCATGGTGGTGGTTGCTTCAATGATCGGTGCCCGCGGCCTTGGCGAAACCGTTCTGAACGGGATTCAGACCCTGAATGTCGGCATGGGCCTTGAAGCTGGATTGGGCATCGTCATCCTTGCGATCGTTCTGGATCGCATCACACAAGGTTTCGGGAAGAGCCGGGGAGAGCAGTGATGGTCACCAGCATCAGCATTCGCAACGTTTACAAGATTTTCGGCCACAATAGCCGCGCCGCTCTCGAGTTGGCGAAATCAGGCGTCAGCAAACAGGAAATCCTCGCGCGATCCGGCTGCAGCCTTGGGCTGAACAACGTCAGCATGGATATCCCGGCCGGTGGCATTTTCGTGATTATGGGATTGTCGGGTTCCGGCAAGTCCACGCTCGTGCGTCACTTGAACCGGTTGATCGAACCAACCGCCGGAGAGATTGTGTTCGCAGGCAACAACATCCTGTCACTGAAGGCGCGGGAGCTCAGAAAGTTCCGGACCCATAAGGTCAGCATGGTTTTTCAAAGCTTTGCGCTGGCGCCCCATCGCACGGTGCTTCAGAACGTGATTTACGGCCAGCGTGTCCGCGGCACGCCCCGCAAGAAGGCCGAAGAGCTGGGAATGCAGTGGATCGAAACCGTTGGTCTTTCGGGCTACGAAAACAAATATCCTCACGAACTCTCGGGCGGCATGAAACAGCGTGTCGGACTGGCGCGCGCGCTGACCGCCGACACCGATGTCATTTTGATGGATGAGGCCTTCAGCGCCCTCGACCCGTTGATCCGGGCCGACATGCAGGATCAATTGCTGCAGCTCCAGCAAGACCTTTCAAAAACAATCGTGTTCATCACGCATGACCTCGACGAAGCCCTCTATATAGGGTCGCAGATTGCCATTCTGAAAGATGGAGAACTCGTTCAACAGGGAACTCCCAACGAGATTCTCGAAAACCCGGCGAATGAGTATGTCGCCCGCTTTGTACAAGGCAGGAACCGGGCACATGGCTGAAGATATCGTTCTGGATCTTCCCTTAAGGGCTGCCGATATCGCAGCCATTGCGGGCGGGGCAAAGCTCGTCCTGTCAGCCGGTGCTCGTGAACGGATCAGCCGGTCACGGGAACTCGTTGATGCAATTGTGGATCGTGGCATTCGGGGTTATGGCATCAACACCGGTGTCGGCGCGCTTTGCGAGGTCATTATTGACCGCGAACAACAAAGCCGTCTTTCGCACAACATCCTGTTCAGCCATGCCTGCGGCGTGGGAACGCCCTTGCCTGAAGACCAGGCACGCGCCGTCATGGCCGCTCAGATCAACAATTTCGCTCACGGCTATTCCGGCATTCGGCTTGAGGTCGTCGAGACGCTCGTTGCGCTTCTCAATGCGGGCGTCATTCCGGTGATACCGTCGCGCGGGTCTCTCGGCTACATCACCCATGCAGCGGCAATAGGGCTTGTTGTCATCGGGCATGGAGCAGCCACCTTCCAATCACGGCAGGTTTCGGGAGCGGAGGCGCTCGAAATTGCGGGATTGAGCCCTTTGCCGCTTGGCGCGAAAGAAGGATTGAGTCTCGTAAACGGCAGCCCCTGCACGACGGGGCTCACATGCGTCGCTCTTAACAGGGCGATGCGTCTGCTGGATTGGGCCGATGCCGCCGCGGCCTTCACCTATGGGGTTCTCGGCCGCCAGCAGAATACGTTTGCCGACGAACCGATGCGATTGCGCAAGTCGCCCGGCTTGTGGGAAACCGCACGGCACCTCCGCGAAGGACTATCAGGAACGGTGCGCAACGGCGCGGATGTACGGACGCAGGACCCGATGAGCATCAGGGCGGTTCCACAGATTCATGGCGCAATCCGGGATAGCCTTGCCACGATCGCGGAAACGGCAGAACGGGAGCTTGCAAGCGTAACAGACAATCCGCTTGTGAAGGGCAGTCCCGAGGAACCGGTCGTCTATTCCCAAGCGCACGCGCTTTCAACGACGCTGGCCTTTGCTATGGATCAGCTTGCAATCGTCACAACGCAGCTCGGGATTATTTCGGAGCGTCGAACGGACCGGCTGGTCAACCCTCTCGTCAGCGGCCTCCCCGCTTTCCTTTCCGGCGAAAGCGGCGTTGGCTCCGGGTTCATGATTGCTCAATATACGGCAGTCTCGCTTTGCGGAGAGAACCGCAGACTTTCTGCGCCCGCAAGCATTGATGGAGGAATTACGTCGGCCCTTCAGGAAGACGTCCTTCCGCACTCCACACCGGCGGCTGAAAAAGCCTTGCGCGTTCTCGACAATCTCGAAACCGTCATCGCAATCGAGCTTCTTTGCGCTGCTCAGGCCTATGACCTCTCACCGGACGTTCATCGCGGGGACCCTCTGACGGGGCTATACAATCGCATACGCGATACCGTCCCCCATTATGCCGACGATCGTCCCCTGAACATCGATTTCGCCCGCATCGCGTCCCTGGTGCGCACGACGGAAGCAGGCCTGTTCCAAAGCGCCGTATGAGCAAGCTTCTCTTCAATGCCGCTTGCTGACCATGGCGAACCCTTCGCTTACGGCACCGCCAGGGCCTAAGGCTTCGCCCAATCTTAAAAACCATTCTCCAGCGCATCGAAGCTTCTGCGCTTGGCCTGACACCGGAGGAAATCACATGAACAATCCACGCCACAACATCCGCGACGTCCGCGCGCCAAAGGGCACTGAGCTCAACACCAAGAGCTGGATGACCGAAGCGCCGCTGCGCATGCTGATGAACAATCTCGATCCTGACGTGGCGGAAAACCCGCATGAGCTGGTCGTCTATGGCGGCATCGGCCGCGCCGCCCGCACCTGGGCCGATTTCGATCGCATCGTCGCGACGCTGAAGGATTTGAACGAGGATGAAACGCTCGTCGTGCAGTCGGGCAAGCCGGTCGGTGTTTTCCGCACCCACAAGGATGCGCCGCGTGTCCTGATCGCCAATTCCAACCTGGTGCCGCACTGGGCGACCTGGGACCATTTCAACGAGCTGGATAAGAAGGGTCTCGCCATGTACGGCCAGATGACCGCCGGCTCATGGATCTATATCGGCACCCAGGGCATCGTGCAGGGCACCTATGAGACCTTCGTCGAAGCCGGCAATCAGCATTACAACGGCAACCTCAAGGGCAAGTGGGTCCTGACCGGCGGCCTCGGCGGCATGGGCGGCGCCCAGCCGCTCGCAGCCGTGATGGCCGGCGCATCCTGCCTTGCCGTCGAGTGCAACCCGGATTCGATCGATTTCCGCCTGCGCACCCGCTATCTCGACGAGAAGGCCGAAACGCTGGACGAAGCCATGGACATGATCGCCGGCTGGACGAAGAAGGGTGAAGCCAAGTCCGTCGGCCTGCTCGGCAACTGCGCCGAAATCCTGCCGGAAATGGTCCGCCGCGGCATCCGCCCTGACATGGTCACGGACCAGACCTCGGCCCACGACCCGATCAACGGCTATCTTCCAAAAGGCTGGACCATGGGCCAGTGGAAAGAAAAGCGGGTCAGCGATCCAAAGTCGGTGGAAAAGGCCGCCCGCGCCTCCATGCGCGACCACGTCGAAGCGATGATCGCCTTCCAGGACATGGGCATCCCGACCTTCGACTACGGCAACAACATCCGTCAGGTCGCCAAGGATGAGGGTCTTGAAAACGCCTTCGCTTTCCCCGGCTTCGTGCCGGCCTATATCCGCCCGCTATTCTGCAAGGGCATCGGCCCGTTCCGCTGGGCGGCTCTTTCGGGCGATCCGGAAGACATCTACAAGACCGACGCCAAGGTGAAGGAGTTGCTGCCGGATAACAAACACCTGCATAACTGGCTGGACATGGCGCGCGAGCGCATCGCTTTCCAGGGTGTTCCGGCCCGCATCTGCTGGGTCGGGCTTGGCGACCGTCACCGCCTCGGGCTTGCCTTTAATGAAATGGTCAGGAACGGCGAGCTGAAGGCTCCGATCGTCATTGGCCGAGATCATCTCGACAGCGGCTCGGTCGCCTCGCCGAACCGGGAGACCGAGGCGATGCAGGACGGCTCGGATGCCGTGTCCGACTGGCCGCTGCTCAACGCATTGCTCAATACGGCATCGGGTGCGACCTGGGTATCGCTGCATCACGGCGGCGGCGTCGGCATGGGCTTTTCCCAGCATTCGGGCGTCGTCATCTGCGCCGATGGATCGGATGATGCGGCCAGGCGGCTTGAACGCGTGCTGTTCAACGACCCGGCAACCGGCGTCATGCGGCATGCCGATGCCGGTTACGAGATCGCCCTCGATTGCGCGAAACAACAGGGCCTGCGTCTGCCTGGAATTCTCGGGAACTAAAAAGATAAAGCAGCGCAGGCAGAACACTGCGCCGCTTGTCAGATTGCAGAGGACACCAGCGCGGATTTGATCCGGAACCCGGTTATGTTCGAAACGCATGAGAGCGGGCCATGAACCCCGACTGAATAATCTCTTCAGCTTCCGTTCCGGCGGGACCGTCTAAAACAAAGACGTTCAACCGCGGTCCTATCCGCCTGAGGAGACAGTCATGATCCGGAAGTCTTTCATTGCAAGTGCACTTGTTGCTCTCGTTGGCATCGCTGCCGCGGCACCCGCCATGGCCAATGATGTGCGCATCGAACAATATGGCTGGTCCAACTCTGCCGGTGGCGCGCAGGAAGGTTATGGCAACCGGATCCGCACCTACCAGAATGGCGGTTACAACCGGATTGTCGGCCATCAGTATGGTCGGCAAAACCTTTCGGCCGTCGGTCAGGAGGGGCACGACAATTACGGCTCCACCTATCAGAACGGCAGCCGCAACGTGGCCGGCATAGGGCAATTCGGCTCCAACCACACCACCATCCTCACCCAGGACGGCAACGGCAATATCGCCGCCGGTGTTCAGGTGGGCCGTGGCTGCAGCGCCAATGTGAGCCAGGGCGGCAACGACAATGTCGCGGCCTTCGTGCAGGCCTGCCCTTAAGCAGTCGGCGATGAGGTGAAACGGGTCGAGATCGAAATATCAGATCATCAGGGAGACGAGCCATGCCCCATACCCTCAGACATCCGCGCCGTCTGGCGGCGATCCTTGCAATGGCCCTGCTTCCTTTCGGCGCCGTTGCGGCCATATCGACTGCAAAGGAACCGGCCGAAGGGCAGCGTTGCGAGATCAGGGCAACGCCGCAGGCCGGCATGGTAAGGCTAGAAGCCGTCACGAAGGGTGACGCCGGTGGCGGCGGGACCTACTCCTTTCACGTCGAAAAATCAGGCGGCAGCGGGCGTTCCGTCGTCAATCAGGGCGGCGATTTCGACGCCGCTGCCGGACGTTCGCAATTGCTGAGTTCTGTGACGCTCGATGTGAAGGGAGCCCGCTACAAGGCGGTGCTCGATCTCGTGATCGAAGGCAGGAGCTTCAGTTGTACGAAGCAGATTGGCGGCGATTATGCTGCCGTCGTGTCGTATATTTCAAGAGACAAGGGCGCCGGTTTCGGCGCCCTTTTCTTTTGATCGTGCCGAACCGCTGAACGACATGTGAATGGGCAATTCCGATCTGGTTCAGTTGCCAGATGCGACAGTGGATCATCGGCAAGACGCTGACAGATGGGAGACAAAAATGACCCGCAACATATTGAAACTTGTTACCATTCCTTTGCTTGTCGGTAGCCTCGCGCCAATCGGGCTTTCAACACCCGCTCATGCCGGCGGACGGATTTCATTCGACCTTGCGCCAGGCAATACAACGGATGGTGATCTTCTCTCGACCGGGCTGCGCGCCTATTCGCTTTACCGTGGCCTGAAGGATGCCGATATCCGGCAGCTTGGCCGTGGCAACGCCGCCGGCATCGCCCAAAACGGCGGCGGTAATCTCGGCTTCATCCGGCAACGGGGCAACAGCCATGCCGCGACATTGCAGCAGAATGGCAACAACAATGCCTATGGCATTTTCCAGTATGGCCGCAACACGCAAACCAATGTGGTGCAGGATGGCGACAATGGCAGCGGCCTGACCTTCAGCTATGGCTGGTGAGGAAGGCGGTCTATTTTATCACAGGCCCGTCTTTGCCTTGCCTTGCCACGCAGTCAAGGGTCTATCGGGAAGGCGAAGCCGGCCTTGACGCGGTCCATGACGACCATCGTCTTGAACCCCTTGATATCGTGGTTCTCGTAAAAGAACCGGCGGGTGAAGGCCTCGTAGTCCTCCATGTCCTTGGCCGTGATAACCAGGATGAAATCGGCGTCGCCCGTCACGTAATAACCGATCATCACCTCCCGCGTGGCGCGAATGGCGGCTTTGAAGCGATCGACAATATCGGCCCTTTCTCGCTCCAGCGAGACGAGAACGATCATGGTGATGCCACGTCCGACAGCCTTGGGCGAAACGACTGCCACATCGGCTTCGATCACCCCCTCATCACGCAGGCGCTTCAACCGACGCTGGCACGCGGTTGGCGATAGGTTGACGATTTTGGCCAGCTCTTCCGATGTCAGGCGATTATTCTTCTGCACGGCGTCAAGCAGCGCCCGGTCGGCTCGGTCAATCTGGGTCATGCGGGATTCCTGCATCTAGATATCAAACTAAGCATTATTCCTGCGTCAAAGCACGCTTAAACGCCGCCGATCAATCATGCAGCGCAGTTAAGCTTCTGGCAAATGAAAAGGGACCTTGCCGATGGAAGCTATCGCCAGCGCAGCGCTTAAAAACCTTCACCGACCGGAGCTGATCGAGCATCGTGCCTTTCTGGACGGGCAATGGGTGGCGCGCAAGGAGACGCTGGGCGTTGTCGACCCGGCAAGTGGAGATCATCTGCTCGATGTCTCTTCCTGCTCCGTGAACGACGTGGACGCCGCAGTCGAGGCCGCCGGCAGAGCATTTCTCCGGTGGCGGGACATGCTGCCCGTCGAACGCGGCGATATCCTGCGGGCATGGGGCCGGCTGATGCGTGACAATGCCCGCGACCTCGCTGTTATCATCAGCGCCGAACAGGGAAAGCCGCTTTCGGAATCGCTCGGCGAAATTTCCTATGCTGCCGCCTTTCTCGACTGGTTTGCGAGCGAGGGCGAGAGATCCTATGGCGAGACGATTCCAAGCCATCTCCAAGGCGGCAATCTATCCGTGCGGATGCAGCCGATCGGCGTCACGGTGGCCATCACGCCCTGGAATTTTCCCTCAGCCATGATCGCCCGCAAGGCCGGCGCGGCCCTTGCTGCCGGCTGCACGATGATCGTCAAACCGGCGCCGGAAACACCGCTTTCGGCACTGGCACTGGCGAAACTGGCGCAGGAGGCGGGCATGCCGGCCGGCGTGTTGCAGGTTCTGCCGGGTGAAGCCGCACCGCTTGCGCGCCGCCTGCTGGAGCATACCGAGGTACGGGCATTTTCCTTTACCGGCTCGACCGAGGTGGGACGGCTCCTCCTCACGCAATCGGCGGCGACCATCAAAAAAGCTTCGCTGGAACTTGGCGGCCACGCACCCTTCATCGTCTTCGCCGATGCGGACCTTTCTCAGACCGTGAAGGGCTGCCTCGCCGCCAAATTCGCCACATCGGGACAGGACTGCCTTGCGGCAAACCGCATCTATGTTCAACGCGGGCTGTATGACCGTTTCATTGAGCGCTTTGCCGATGCGACCTCCAGACTGACCGTCGGCCATGGCCTTGAACCCGGTATCGATATCGGGCCGATGACACGACCGTCCGTCGCCGAAAAGTGCCGTCAGCAGATTGCGCAGGCGCTCTCTTCCGGCGCGCGCCTCGTCTGCGGTGGGCAGGACAGCCCGCTCGGCGGCAATTTCGTCACCCCCACCGTGCTCGCCGATGTGACTGACGACATGCTGATCGCGCGCGAAGAAACCTTCGGCCCGGTCGCCGCCATCCTGCCCTTCGATGACGAGCGGGAGGTGGTCCGCCGCGCCAATGCCACGGAGATGGGGCTTGCGGCCTATGTCTACACCAACGACCTCGGCCGGGCGATGCGCCTGACCGACCAGCTGGAATACGGCATGGTTGCCGTCAACACGCCGAAATTCACCGGCGCGCCCATTCCATTCGGCGGCTGGAAACAATCCGGCCTTGGCCGCGAGGGCTCGCGTCATGGCCTCATGGAATATCTCGAACCCAAATATGTCTGCTTCGGCAACCTGGCTGCCTGAAAGGAACTGCCTATGACCATCGACATCAAAAACATCGCGGAAATGGATCGAAATGCGGTTCTGCATCCCTTCACGCAGCTGAAGGATTTCGCCAGCGGCAAGCTCGGTGAACCGACCATCGTCGAGACCGGCAAGGGCATCCGTATTCAGGACGCGCATGGCAAGCAGCTGATCGATGGCTTCGCCGGTCTTTATTGCGTCAATGTCGGTTATGGCCGTACCGAGGTGGCGGAAGCCATCTCCCGTCAGGCCTATCGGCTTGCCTATTACCATTCTTACGCCGCCCACACGACGGACGAACTGGCGATCCTTTCCGACCGGCTGGTGAAGATGGCGCCCGGCAAGATGAGCAAGGTCTTTTACGGCATGTCGGGCTCGGACGCCAATGAGACACAGGCGAAGCTCGTCTGGTATTACAACAACCTGCGCGGCAAGCCGCAGAAGAAAAAAATCATCTCCCGCGAAAGGGGATATCACGGCTGCAGCGTGGTTTCCGGCTCCATGACCGGCATGAGTTTTTATCACGACCACATGGACCTGCCGCGCGCCGGCGTGCTGCACACCGGCGTTCCGCACCATTACTGGGGCGCGGAAGCCGGTGAAACCGAGCTGGAATTCTCAAAACGGCGCGCCGACGAACTGGAAGCGCTCATTCTGCGCGAGGGCCCCGACACGATAGGCGCCTTCATTGCCGAACCGGTGCTTGGCACGGGCGGCATCACGCCGCCGCCGGAAGGCTACTGGCCGGCGATACAGGACGTTCTCAAAAAATACGATGTCCTGCTGATTGCCGATGAGGTGATTACCGGTTTCGGCCGTACAGGCTCCATGTTCGGCTCGCAACACTACGGCATCGAGCCGGACCTGATCACCGTCGCCAAGGGTCTGACTTCGGCCTATTTCCCGCTCTCCGGCGCCATCGTGGGGGAGAAAGTCTACAGGGTGATGGAGGAAGGCGCCGATCGCGTCGGGGCTTTCTCCCACGGCTACACCTATTCCGGCCACCCCATCGGTGCGGCTGCGGCAAATGCCGTGCTCGACATCGTCGAAAAGGAAGACCTGCCCGGCAATGCACGTGCCGTCGGCAGCTATTTTCAGGAGCAGTTGAAGGCGAAGTTCGCGCAGCTTCCAATCGTCGGAGAGGTGCGCGGTGTGGGCCTGATGGGCGCCATCGAATTCGTGGCGGATCGTGAAAAGAAGACACGTTTTGCCCCCGGTCTTACGGTGGGTGCGCGCGTTTCGAAGGCGGCGCGCAATGGCGGCCTTATTGCGCGCGCCATGCCGCATGGCGATATTCTGGGCTTTGCGCCGCCGCTCGTCACAACGAAGGCGGAGGTGGATGAGATCATCGCTATCGCCGAAGCCGCCGTGCGCAGCGTCATGGACGATCTGGTGCGGGCCGGCGAAAAAATCTGACGCCAGCCTTGGCGTTTAACGGTCACAGCTGCTGCCCATTTCGAAAGCAACGACATGACAACTGCGCCTATTTGCGGCGCAGTTGTCATCTGCGCTGCATAAGGCTTCATCTTTTCGCAGAAGCATGCATAATGTCATGAAATTACCGTCGTCAAAAACGAGACAATTTCATGCGTCGTCAAGCCAATCCGCTCAGCTCAGATCCGGTTTCCGCAACCAAACCGGTGGCATGGCGGCCGACCCTGGCCAAGCAGAAAGGCGAAACGAAACATTCCGCCCTGACGGAACGCATCATTGCCGATATCGACGCCGGCGTCCTGAAGCCGATGGACCGCATGCCGACCCACCGCGATCTCGCCCGCGAACTCGGCCTTTCGGTCCAGACCGTCAGCCTCTCCTACAAGGAGGCCGAGCGGCTGGGTTATCTCAGTGGAGAAATCGGCCGCGGCACTTTCGTGAAGACGCGGGTGACGGACCGGGCGGGCCGCATGATGCTCGATCACAGCCCGACCGAGGTGCTCGATCTATCGATTATCCGTGGCGTTTATCTCGACGACCATGAGAACGCCTCGCGCGCCATCCTTCGCGAATTGGCCGATGGCGACAATTCGGGCTTCATGCGCCCTTGCCGGCCGGTCGCGGGCCTCGACAGCCATCGCGAAACCGCCCGGATCTGGCTTGGCATGATGGGCGTGACCGCCGGCGCGGAGCGTATTCTCGTCACCAATGGTGCTGCGCACGGCATTTTTCTCGCCCTGAGCTGCATTATCCGCTCGAACGACGTGGTTCTCTGCGAAAACCTCACCGACCACGGCATTATCGGCCTGTCGAACATTCTGGGCTTCAGCCTCAAGGGCCTGCCGACCGACGAAGAGGGCATTTTGCCGGACGCGCTGGAGGCCGCCTGTGCAACTGGTGGCGTGAGGGCAATCGTGCTCATTCCCACCCTCAACAATCCCACCGGGCATGTTTCGGGTGCGGAGCGCAGACGGGCGATTGCCGCGATCGCCGAACGGTACGGCGTCTTTGTCATTGAGGACGAAGTCTATCGCCCGATCATCGAGGATGACCTGCCATCCATCACCGAAATGCTGCCTGATCTGGGCTTTTTCGTCACCAGCTTTACCAAGACAGTCCTGACCGGCCTGCGCGTCGGTTATCTCGTCGTGCCGCCCGCCTACTCCATCCGCGCCGCCTCTATCCTGCGTGTATCGAGCTGGAGCGGAACCTATCTTACGGCCGAAATCGCCACGCGCTGGGTCGAAAACGGCACTGCACGGCGGCTGCTGGATGTCCAGCGCGCCGAAGTGCGTGCGCGGCAAAAGATTGCCACAGACATATTGGGCGACCATATCGCCTCGAGCCACCCCCTCTCCTTCTGCGCCTGGCTGAAGGTTCCACCGCGCTGGACGGAGGACGGCCTGGTGCGTGCGCTCACAAACCAGAACGTCGCGGTCACGCCGTCGGAACCATTCATTGCCGGTCCCGGCCATGGCGGCGGCATCCGCATCTGCCTCGGCGGTCGCCTCAATCAGCCAAGCCTCGTCAAAGCCTTGACCACCGTGCGGCAGACCTTCGAGCAGCTGCCGCCGGTCTACGATATCGGTTCAATCGGCTGAGGCAGCCACCCGAAAATCATTGAATCATTACAATATAATAATTGACATGATTTTACTTCGCTCTCAACATGACAATCATGAAGAGCGAAAACCTGTCCATATCCGCCGATAAAACCCTGCTTCCGGTCTCGCTGGCCGCGATAGAGCAGGCGGCTGTGCGGCTTGCCGGACAGGTGGAGCGAACACCGTTGGTTCTCTCGGACACTCTGTCCGAACGCTGTGGTTATCCCGTTCATCTCAAACTTGAAACCCTTCAGCCCATCGGCACCTTCAAGCTGCGCGGCGCGATGAACGCGATACTCTCGCTTGACGATGAGGCACGCAGGCGTGGCCTCGTCACCGCCTCGACCGGCAATCATGGCCGCGCCGTAGCCTATGCGGCCCGCAAGCTCGGAATTCCAGCCACGATCTGCATGTCGGCACTCGTGCCGACGAACAAGGTTGAGGCGATCCGCGCGCTCGGTGCGGAGATCCGGATCGTCGGCAGGTCACAGGATGACGCGCAGGAGGAAGCGGAGCGCCTGACCAAGAGTCTCGGCCTGACCGCAATCCCACCATTCGATGATGCTGACGTCGTGGCCGGCCAAGGCACGATCGGTCTAGAGCTTGTCGAAGACATGCCGGGACTGAAGACGGTGCTCGTTCCTCTTTCCGGCGGTGGCCTTGCGGGCGGTATCGCCGTTGCGGTCAAGGCGTTGAAGCCACGGGCACGGGTCATCGGCATTTCCATGGAGCGGGGTGCGGCCATGCAGGCGTCGGTCGCAGCCGGCCGGCCCGTCGCCGTCCGGGAGGAAGAAACGCTGGCGGATTCGCTGGGCGGCGGGATTGGACTGGAGAACCGCGTGACATTCGCGCTTTGCCAGGCGCGTCTCGATGAGATCGTGCTGGTTTCCGAAGACGAGATTGCAGCCGGCATCCGCCATGCGGCGCGCGAAGAAGGTTTGACAGTGGAGGGTGCGGGCGCCGTTGGTTTCGCTGCCATTCTGTCGCGCAAGATCGACATCAGCGGCCCGACCGCCATCATCGTGTCGGGCGGAAATATCGATCCGGCGGCCCACAGAACGATCATCGACGGGGGAGTCGCATGAGCCTCATCACCATCCTGACCGAAAAAGACCTGCGCGGTGTCATCAAGCTCGACCTTTCCGCAGTCGATTGTGTGGAGCGGGCCTTTGCTGCACTCGCAACGCAAGCCGTTGCCATGCCGCCGATCCTCCGGCTCGATATTCCCGAGTTTCGCGGCGAAGTGGATGTGAAGACGGCCTATGTACCGGGCTTTGACGGTTTCGCCATCAAGGTCAGCCCCGGTTTCTTCGACAATCCGAAACTCGGTCTGCCCAGCCTCAATGGCCTGATGATCCTCTTCAGCGCAAAGACCGGACTGGTGGAGGCCCTTCTCCTCGATAACGGCTATCTTACCGATGTGAGGACCGCCGCGGCCGGTGCTGTCGCGGCGCGGCACCTGGCCCGCAAAGACGCCTCCGTCGCCGCGATCTTCGGGGCGGGCATGCAGGCGCGTTTGCAGCTTGAAGCCCTGATGCTGGTGCGCCCGATCAGATCGGCGCGGATATGGGCACGCGACCATGACAAGGCCAAGAGACTTGCGAGCGATTTCGCCAGCGAACACGGCATCGAAGTCACCGCCATGGCCGATCCGCAGGCCGCCGCGCGGGGTGCCGATATCATCGTGACAACGACACCCGCCGAAAAGCCGATCCTGTTTGCCGACTGGCTGGAAGAAGGCCAGCATCTGACAGCCATGGGATCGGATGCCGAACACAAGAACGAGATCGATCCAGCCGTATTCGCCAGAGCGCGCTATGTCGCGGACCGGCTGTCACAGACCCGCATTCTCGGTGAATTACATCACGCCATCGCCGCCGGCCACGCCGCGTCGGATCAGCACTTCGCCGAACTTGGCGGCGTCATTGCCGGCAAGGTGCAGGGCCGTGTTTCGAACAAGGACATCACCTTTGCCGATCTGACCGGCACCGGCGTGCAGGACACCGCCATCGCCAATCTCGCCTTTGCCCGCGCAAAGGAAGCCAAGAGCGGTCAAACCATCGAAAACAGCATAAAAATGGGAGACGCAGCGTGAGCGTAACGCTGAACTTTACGCGCGAGGAATATGCCGCGCGCCTGTCCAAAACCCGCAAAGCCATGGAAAAGGCCGGGATCGATCTTCTGGTCGTCACCGACCCGTCCAACATGCATTGGCTGACCGGTTATGACGGCTGGTCCTTCTATGTGCATCAATGCGTGCTGGTGCCGCCGGAGGGCGAGCCGATCTGGTACGGCCGCAAGCAGGATGCCAACGGCGCCAAGCGCACGGCCTACCTCGCCCACGACAATATCGTCGGCTACCCTGACCATTACGTTCAATCGACCGAACGGCACCCGATGGACCTGCTGTCTCAAATCATAGAGGAGCGCGACTGGTCCGGCCTGACGGTCGGCGTCGAGATGGATAATTATTATTTCTCGGCCGCCGCCTTTGCGTCGCTGCAGAAATATCTGCCGAACGCCCGTTTCAAGGATGCCGCCGGTCTCGTAAACTGGCAGCGCGCGGTGAAGAGCCCGACCGAACTCGACTATATGCGCAAGGCAGGCAAGATCGTCGAGCTGATGCACAAGCGTATCGTCGATGTCGTTGAGCCGGGTATGCGCAAATGCGATCTCGTGGCCGAAATATACGATGCCGGCATTCGTGGTACCGCCGAATTCGGCGGCGACTATCCCGCCATCGTGCCGCTCCTCCCTTCGGGTGCCGACGCGTCCGCCCCGCATCTGACATGGGACGACAAGCCGATGCGCTCAGGCGAAGGCACCTTCTTCGAAATCGCCGGCGCCTACCGCCGTTATCATTGCCCGCTGTCACGCACCGTCTTTCTCGGCAAGCCGACACAGGCGTTCCTCGACGCAGAAAAAGCAACACTTGAGGGCATGGAAGCCGGTCTTTCCGCAGCGAAGCCGGGCAACACCTGCGAGGACATCGCCAATGCCTTTTTCGCCGTGCTGAAAAAATACGGGATCATCAAGGACAACCGCACCGGCTATCCGATCGGCCTATCCTATCCGCCTGACTGGGGCGAGCGCACGATGAGCCTGCGACCGGGCGACCGCACGGAGCTGAAACCCGGTATGACATTCCATTTCATGACCGGTCTCTGGCTGGAAGACATGGGCCTCGAAATCACCGAAAGCATCGCGATCACTGAAACCGGTGTCGAATGCCTTTCCAATGTGCCGCGGCAACTCTTCGTGAAAGGCTGAGACGATGTTGAAGACCGCGCTTCGCCCCTCGCCGATCACGCCCTCCGTCGATTTTGACGCGAAGGGCGTGCAGCACGGTCATCTGCGGCTGCCATACAGCCGCGATGACAGCGCCTGGGGTTCGGTGATGATCCCGATCTGCGTCATCGCCAATGGCGAAGGGCCGACAGCCCTTTTGACCGGCGCCAATCATGGTGACGAATATGAGGGACCGGCAGCACTTTTCGAACTCGCCCACACGCTCGATCCGGCAGACGTGAACGGGCGCGTCATCATCGTGCCGGCGCTCAACTATCCGGCCTTTCGCGCGGGAACACGCACCTCGCCCATCGACCGGGGAAACCTGAACCGCAGCTTTCCCGGCCGCCCTGACGGCACGGTGACGGAAAAGATCGCCGACTACGTGACCCGCCATCTGATACCGCTTGCGGATATCGTTCTCGATTTTCATTCCGGCGGCAGGACGCTTGATTTCCTGCCCTATGCCGCAGCCCACGAACTGCCCGACAAGACGCAGGAAGCCCGGTGTTTTGACGCGGTGGCGGCTTTTGCTGCCCCCTATTCGATGAAGATGCTGGAAATCGATGCCGTCGGCATGCTCGACACAACGGTCGAGGAGATGGGCAAGGTCTTTGTCACGACCGAACTCGGCGGAGCAGGCACGGCGAGCGCAAAATCGATCGACATTGCCCGGAAAGGCATCGTCAATCTGCTGCGCCATGCCGGCGTACTGTCCGGTGCGCCGGTGCCCGCCCCAAGCCGCTGGCTGGACATGCCATCCAGCGATTGCTTCACCTTTGCCGAAGACGACGGGCTCGTCGCTTTTGTCCGCGATCTGGGAGACGCGGTCACGGCGGGTGAAACAATCGCCCGGGTTTATCCCGTCGGCAAAACCGGCCTTGCGCCGGTCGATTACCGCGCCTCCATCAATGGCGTGCTTGCCGCGCGCCATGTTCCCGGCCTGATCAAGGCCGGCGACTGCCTTTCCGTTATCGCCACGGTCACGGAGAACACTTAGCCAGAAGAAACATCGTGAGATCCGAAAACGGACCACGTAACCCAACCAGAGGAGTAAGAACATGCGTATGATCAGACTTTCCGGGCTTTCCGCCCTCGCGCTTACCATCGGCGTGACGTCAGCCAGCGCCCTGACCGTCGAGGAAGTCAAAAGCCAGGGCTACATCCGCGCCGCCACGGCCAATGAAGTGCCCTATTCCTACATGCAGCCAGACGGCACCTCCGCCGGTATCGGCCCCGATGTGGCCAATGCGGTTCTGAAATCGATGGGTATCGAGGAGGTCAACTGGACGGTGACGCCGTTCGGTACGCTGATCCCCGGCCTCAAAGCCCGTCGCTTCGATTTTGCGGCCGCCGAGCAGAACATCTCGCCCGAGCGCTGCAAGCAGGTCGCCTTCACCGAACCGAACTCGTCCTATGGCGAAGGCCTGCTGGTGAAGAAGGGCAATCCGAAAAAGCTCACCACCTATGCCGATATCGCCAAGGACCCCTCACTGAAGGTGGCGGTCGTGTCGGGCGCCAACAATGTTGACTTCCTGCGGGCGGTCGGCGTCAAGGAAGAGCAGATCGTCTTCATCCCCGCCAATGCCGACGCCATCCCAACCGTCCAGAGCCGCGCCGACGCCTACGCCGCGACGGAGCTGACGGTTTCGGAGCTTGCCAAGGGCCAAGCCAATGTTGAGCAGGTCGAGCCTTTCACCGACCCCGTCGTGAAGGATGCGCCAGTGCGCAATTATGGCGGTTTCGCTTTCCGGCCGGAAGACAAGGAGCTGCGTGACGCCTTCAACGCCGCTCTCGTCGAATTCCGCAAGACCGACGATTACAAGAAAATCCTCGCAAAATACGGTCTGTCCGAACAGAGTATCGCGGCGGCGGCCGAAAAGAAGGTCGCCGATCTCTGCGCCGGCAAATAATGCCAGCCGGCGCCCGGCCATAACCGGGCGTCGTTCCTCGAGAACTCGGGAAAACACCAGATGGACATGACCGCCTATTTGCCGATGTTATGGCAAGGCGCCGTCGTCACCATGACGATTACGCTCGCAGCCCTTGTCGTCGGCACGGTGCTCGCCTTTTTCTTCGGCATTCTGCGCGTCGAGGGTGGACCAATTCTGTCGACCATCGCGCTTTGTTACACAGAAGTGTTCCGCGGCACCTCGCTGCTGGTTCAGCTTTTCTGGTTCTATTACGCGCTGCCGCTGGTCGGGCTGAGCTTCGATCCGATCACCACTGGGGTGCTGGTGCTTGCCGCCCATGCCGGCGGTTACGGCGCCGAGATCGTGCGCGGCGCGCTGTCTTCGGTCTCAGTACAGCAGCTGGAAGCCGCACGCGCGCTGAACTTCACACGGATGCAGACGCTGTTTCGCATCTCGCTGCCGCAGGCCGTTGTCGAGATGATGCCGGCCTTCGGTAATCTCGCCATCGAAACGCTGAAGCTTTCATCGCTCGTGTCGCTGATCTCGATTGCCGACCTCACCTTTGCGGCGCAGTCGATCCGCAACCTGACGCTGGATAGCGCCAGCATCTATTCGATCACGCTGCTTTGTTATTTCGCGATGTCGCTGATCCTGATGGTCGTCATCCGGGTGATCGAACGCTTCGTGCGGCGCGGCAACGTCTTCCCGCGCACCCGCCATTCGTAAGGATATCGGCTCATGATGTATGGTTACGAATGGGACACGACCACCTGGCTCACCTACACGACCTCCATCCTGCCGATCATCCTTATCGGCCTGACGGTGACGCTGAAGGCGGCCGCCGCCGGCTTCGCCATCGCGCTGGTTCTGGGGCTCGTCTTCGCGCTGCTGCGCCGCAGCCGCGTCAGGATGATCTCCTGGCCAACGGCGCTGGTTGTCGAATTCCTGCGTGATACGCCGCTTCTGGTGCAGCTGTTCTTTCTCTATTACGTGCTTCCGGATTTCGGCATTGTCCTGCCGGCGTTTCTGACCGGCGCTCTCGCGCTCGGCCTGCAATATGCCGCCTATACCTCCGAGGTCTATCGCGGCGGTATCGAGGCGGTGCATCACGGCCAGTGGGAAGCGGCGACGGCGCTTAATCTCACACGCATGCAGACCTATCGGGATATCATCATCCCGCAGGCCATTCCGCGCATCGTTCCAGCCATGGGCAACTACCTCGTTGCCATGATCAAGGAAACGCCGGTGCTGTCCGTCGTCACGGTTCTGGAAATGATGGGCCTTGCCAACATGATCGGCGAGCGCACCTTCGAATATCTGGTGCCGCTGACGCTTGTGGGCCTGATCTTCCTCCTTCTGACCATAATCTGCTCGGCAGGCCTCAGCCGCCTGCAAAGGGCGCTTCCAAAAGCAGGAATACCCTTGCGATGACCAACAACACCAACCAGCCACTGATCGAATTTTCCGATGTCACGAAACGCTTCGGCATTCTGACGGTGCTCGACCAGTTCAATTTCAACGTGGCGAAGGGCGAAAAAGTCACCCTTATCGGTCCTTCCGGCTCCGGCAAATCAACCGTCCTGCGCATTCTCATGACGCTGGAACCGTTCCAGGAGGGAAAGCTCACCCTTGCGGACATGTCCTACCATGAGCCAGGCGGCAAGGGACCTTTCAAGGCCTCGGAAAAACACCTTCGCCAGATCCGCAACCATGTCGGCATGGTGTTCCAGAGCTTCAATCTCTTCCCCCATATGACCGTCCTTCGCAATATCGTGGAAGCGCCGGTGCGGGTTCTGGGCATCAGCCGTGCAGAGGCGGAGGCGCGCGCAGTCGAATTGCTGAAGATGGTCGGGCTGGCAGACAAGAAGGATCACTATCCGGTGCAGCTTTCCGGCGGGCAGCAGCAGCGTGTCGCCATTGCGCGCTCGCTTGCCATGCGTCCGCGTGTCCTGCTTTTCGATGAGCCGACCTCGGCGCTCGACCCGCAACTGGTCGGCGAAGTGCTGTCCGTCATCCGCGACCTGGCCCATGAGCATGACCTGACGATGCTTCTCGTCACCCATGAAATGCGTTTTGCCCGGGAAGTCTCGGACCGCGTTTGCTTCTTCGACAAGGGCCGCATCTGCGAACAGGGAAAACCGGACGAGATTTTCGGCCAGCCGAAAGAAGACCGCACACGCGAATTTCTCGCTTCCGTCTTACGGTGACCCTCGCGCAATCAGTCGGCAGGGCTGGACAGAACCTTTCCGTCCCTGCCCTGCACGATATCATGCGACGGCACCGGTGGAGCATCGGCAGCGGGCAGAGGCGGAATTATCAACCACGCGCCGGGATAGTCCTTGCGAAGATGCCGGGGATTGTAGCGAATATTGGTTCCGGCGGCATGGTGAAGCGTCCCGAGCGTTGCGTCTTTCGACAGGACACCTCTTCTGATCTCGTGCAGTTTTCGTTCGCCATCAAGGGCAAGCATCGCCTCGGAAAGATCGAAACTGTCGATGTGAACGGTCTGGTCCTGAGCCGTGTCAAGAACCCATCGATCGGAATCGACGAAGCCATCGATATAGACATTGCCGGTGGAGGCGCGCAGGGACGTGCCTTTCGGCAGGCTGATGCCATCAACAACATTGCCATCGGCAAGAGTGCAGTTGCTGAAAGCGGAGATACCGCCATCGGGCGAAAGATCGAACTCCACCGGTTGCGTCGCGTCGCAGCGCCAGCCGCTCTGGGTGGTCACGCCGTTGCCGGTAATCCGCATGGTCTGCGGGGTAAAGCCCACCGCTTCGTAATTCTCGTTGGTTTTTATCGCGATATAACGGGCAATCTCGACGGCATCGATATCCGCCACCCGCACCGAATGCGGAAACACGGCCCGATCGAAGGCTTCCCTGTCGTTGGCAATGGCCAGTTCGAGTTTCGTGCCTTTAGGCATATCGATCTGGCCAAGGCGCGACGGCTCGAGCAGTTCCGGCCGATGGCTTGCCGCCCTCTCTTTGTCATAGGCGCGCATCTGCAGATAAAAATCACCGAACCGAAAGAGGGTGAAAAGCGCGACGGCGGTTACGAGCCCATAGGGCAGGATCATCGGGCGCTTCCAGCGGCCTGCCACATATCGCACGAACAGCGAGAGCGTCCAGACGATCCATATGAGGGTCGTGATGAGCAAGAAAGCAAGGAGAAGCAGCGCTTCGACGGAGGGGAGTGCGACAGGGATCATGCAAACCAATGGTCTTGGGCGGATCGTTTTGATCCCGAAGAGACATCAGTGCTTTAGCCCACAAGCGGTTATCTTTTCAACTCGGCGATGGCGGGCAAACATAGCAGTGGCTGCCCGGGCGACAGATGGCCGCCGCCCGGTCGATGCGCTTATGGGTCATCAGCCGCCAAGGACGAAACGGGAGAATGCCAGGGCATTGCGGGCATCCTCGTCCATTTTCGCAAGGTCGGCGCCGCCGCTGAGATCGCGCCACACCTTGATGTCGGACCCGATCGTACCGCCGGTCTTGACGAAAGGCTCCATGACGACCGCGCCGGTGTAATTGATATCGCGAAGGGCGAGGCCGATTTCGTGCCAGGGCATCCTGCCCTTGCCCGGTACGCGGCGATTGCTCTCGCCGGTATGGAAATGTCCCAGCAACGGGCCCGCCGTACGGATGGCCTCGCCAAAGCTGTCTTCTTCGATATTCATATGGAAAGTATCCAGCATGACTTTCACGTTGTTCTTGCCGACATCCTTGACGAAAGCAACGCCTTCGGCCGCCGTGTTGAGCACGTGATTTTCGAAGCGGTTGAGGACTTCGATGCACAGGTTGATGCCGAGATCATTGGCGAAATCTGCAATGCCGTGAATGCCTTCGACGCCGCGCGCATAATCGCCCGCCTTGTCGACCGGCTGCGAATAGTCGATCGGCCAATAGGAATGCAGCGCGCCGCCGATGGTGTGGATGTCGAGCTTGGCGACATTGGACAGGGTACGTTCAAAAAACGCCTTGCCGGCTGCGCGAACCGCAGCATCTTCCGACGACAGGTTCTTGGTTTTCGACGGGCCGATACCGGCGGTGAGGATGATGCCGTTATCCTTCGCACTCTGCCTGATGACTGCGAGTTCGGCGTCGCTGTATTCATTGATGTGGTGGGCGGCGACTTCGATGATATCGAAACCGAGCTTGGCGACCTTCTCGATATAGGGGCCGAACTTAGCGCTCCACTCATGTTCCCAGTAGGAGTAATAGATGCCGTGTTTCATGGGGGTCTCTTTCGCTTTTCTGTTTCGCTTGACTTTGGATGGGGAGGCGCAGCCCTTCAGGCAGGTTCAGGACGCGGGACTGCTGCCCGGATTTCCGATGCGAAGGTCCGGCTCCGTGCTTGTCGATATGATGAAGCGGCCGTTGGGGAGATCGTTTTCCTCCACCTTCCGGTTGATCTCGTCCTCGCCGAGACCGAAGCTTCGCCAGCGGTCCCGCAGCCGCGCACGCAGATCCTCCTCGTCGACATCAACGAAAATCGTGAGATCGAAGATCGGCTTGAGGCGATCCCATGGCGACTGGCCGGCGAGGAGATAATTGCCTTCGCAGACGATGATATCGACGGATTGCGGGATCAGACGGCCGCCGGCGCGCGCGATCTCGATGGCGCGGTCAAAGACGGGGACGGCGACGACATCGTCTTCATTGGCCTTCAGGCGCTCAACCATGTGGCGCAGGCCGTGCGCATCGAACGTATCGATGGCGCCCTTGAAGGGACGGCGTTTCATTTCGTCCAGAACGGCATCGTCATAATGAAAGCCATCCATCGGGAACAGTGCGGCGGACACGCCTTCGCCTGCGTTCAACGCATCGACCACGCATTCGGCGATGGTTGATTTTCCCGATCCGGGGGCACCGGCAATCGCAATCATCACACGCCGGCCTTTTGACCTTTCCAGTCGCTGGAGGGCAAGGCCCGCAATCTCGCGGGCATTATCGTCAATAGTGCTCAAGGTTCTCGCCCCGATAATGAGTGCTTTCAGAAAATGCGGTACTGGTTTGCCTTGTCGCGCAGGAATGACAGTCCCTTGTCGAGAACCTCATCGGCGCTGGGCGCAACAGGCCGCCAGGTCGAAATCGCGCCCGCCATCTCCTTGGGCATCGCAGCGAAGCTTTCGAGCGTCAGCACACCCTTGAAGCCGATGGCCGCGAGCGCCGAAAACACCTCGTCCCAGGCAACATTGCCGCAACCCGGCGTGCCGCGGTCGCTTTCCGACATATGCATGTATTTAAGATGGTCGCGGGCAGCGATGATGCCATTGGCGATGCCCTTTTCCTCCATGTTCATGTGGAAGGTATCGAGATGGATGAAGACGTTGTCCGCACCGATCCGCTCCACCAGCGCCACCGCCTGTTCGGCGGAGTTGAGCAGATGGTTCTCGTAGCGGTTGACGGTCTCGATGCCGAATTGCAGGCCGAGTGTTTTTGCGTGGCCGGCAGCCCTGGAGAGCGCCCTTGTCAGATTGTCATATTCAGCCTGTGTCGGCGGAAATCCGGTTCGCTCATTGGTGCCGCCATAGGTAACACCCGTCAGCGCTTCCGCGCCCATATCGGCGGCCTTGTCGAGTGCGGCATTCAGATGGTCGATTGCCGCATCGGGACGTACGGACGCCCAGGCCGGCTCCGGCAGCACCAGCGAGCAGACGGCGCGCAAGCCGTATTTCTCCAGCAGGGCGCGCGTGTGTTTTGCATCGACGGAGGGGATATCGATAAGCGGAATCTCGATGAAATCCTGACCGTAATCCACAGCAGCGGCGATGGACCGTCTGGCGTTTTCGTGGTCCCATTTGAGAGACCACATCATTGCGTGAACACCGAAGCCTTTCACGTCATACCTTCTTTCTGAGAGATGCGAAGTAGCTTGAAAACAGGCCGCGCGCCGCCATGACGACAATCATCAGCACGCCCCAGAGCGCCGTTGCCAGATGCTGGTTGGCGCCGAGAAGATTGAGGCCGGATGACAGAAGCTGCAGAACGATAAGCGCGACGAAGACGGGCAGGACACGACCGAAACCGCCGAACGGATTGATGCCGCCAAGAAAGGCCGCCAGCACCGTGATCAACAGGTAGGATTCCCCGTGGCCGACACGGACGGAGTTGAAACGGGCAAGCATGATGATGCCGGCAACCGCACACATCAGACCCGAGAGCGTGTAGACGAGAACCTGAATCTTGCGCGTATTGAGGCCGGAATAACGCGCGGACTCGATGTTCGAGCCGATCATCAACAGGCCGAAGCCGAGCTTGGTTCGCGTCAGCAGCACATGCCAGAGGCCGACGCAGACGATAAAGATCAGAAGCGGGATCGGCAGACCGAGAAGCGTGCCATGACCGAGCGGCGCCATATAGGCGGGGAAACCGGAAACGTCTCCGCCACGGGTGAGAAACTCGCCAAGGCCGCGCAGGAAGATCATCATCGACAGCGTCACCAGAATGGGGTGCGCGCGGGTGTAGGCAATCGCCGCTCCTGTCATCGCGCCGGCAGCGCCGCCGGTGACAAGTGCGGCGAGGCAGGCGAACAGGAATGCACTCGGCGGCGCATCCACCCCGCCATGGGCCTGCAACACCCAGGCTGCGGCGAGACCTGACAGATTGGCGGCGAAGGTGACGGACAAATTGATGCCGCCTGTCAGCAACGGCAGCAGCATCGCCAGTGTCAGCAGGCCGAGTTCCGGCAACTGGAAGGCGACCGAACCGAATGTCGCGAGCGAGAGAAAGTTATCGGCAAAGGTTCCGAAGATGAGCATGACCGCGATGAAGGCAATCACCGGCCCGGCCATGTCGGCACCGAAAACCGCGTTGAATTTCCTGACAAGGCTGCTCATCGCTGGGCGCTCCCCTTCTTTGCGGATGTCCGTAAGGCGCTCGGCAGGAGCTTGTCGAAGCGGGTGGAAGAGAGCGTGATGGCGATGAGGATGATGGCACCGACAATCATCTTGAAGGCAAAGGGAGAAACGCCCATCAGGTTGAGGCCGTTCTGGGTGATGGACACCATCAGCACCCCGAGCACACAGCCGATGACGGAGCCCTTGCCGCCGCCAAGCCGTGCACCGCCGAGGACGGTTGCGGCAAGAACATCCAGCTCGCGGCCATAAAGCGCGTTCGGCACCACCTCCTGCGCGTAATGCGCCTGCATGAGCCCGGCAATGCCCGCCATCAGGCCGAGCCAGCCGAAGGAAATGTAATGCATGGCGCCGATATTGATGCCGAAGCGGCGTGCGCCTTCGGGATTGTCACCGAATGCATAAAGTTTGCGGCCGACGGTGGTGCGCGAAATCATGAACCAGGTGGCAAAGCAGCAGAGGATCATGACCACGACCGGCAGCGTCAGCTCAACCCAGGAACCATCGGACATCTCGCGCTCGTAAAACACCACGCGCGTCGACAGCCATTCCGGCAGGTCGTAGATCGACACGCCCTTGGTGAAGAACATCAACAGCCCGAAGAAGATGTTGAAGGTGGAAATGGTCGCAACAATGGAAATGATGTTGAGCCGCCAGACAAGGAAGGCGTTGACGAAACCGAGACCAAGGCCAACCGCGCCGGCGATGATGAAACCTTCCGCCCAGTTGCCGCCGCCGAGCGCATTGAGCGCCAGCACCGTGACATATTGGACAACGGAGGCTGCGACCGCGAAGGAAATGTCGATACCGCCCGAGATCAGCACCACGAGCAGGCCAACCGCGAAGATGATGTTGACCGCCGAGACATTCAGCACATCGAAGGCGTTGGAGATGGTGAGAAAGCGGTCGGTGGCGAAAGACAGTCCCGTGCAGAGCAGCACCATGACCACAAGTAGCGTGAATTCGGTCGTATGTCCGAGGATGAGCCTACGCATAGATGGCGGACTCCAGTTCGGTCAGCGACAGGCGTCGCGGATCATAGGTGGCGTGGAACCGGCCTTCGACCATGTGGATGACCCTGTCTGTATTGAAATAAACTTCCGGGGCTTCGTCGGAGATCACGATGATAGAGAGACCTTCTGCGGCGAGCTTGCGGACGATTTCGAAGATGCCGGCGCGAGCGCCGACATCGACCCCCACAGTCGGCGCATCGAGGATGAGGATTTTCGGCCCGATCGCCAACCACTTGGCAATCGCCACACGCTGCTGGTTGCCGCCCGAAAGCGTGCGGATCGGATCTTCGGGCAGGCCGATCTTGACGCCGAGCGCCGAAATCCAGCGGGAAACGACATCCGCCTTTTTAGAGGGTGAGATGAGGCCGCCGCTCAGCAGCCGGTCCAGCGAGGCCATGACGAGATTGTCGGCAATGGATTGCGGCTGGTTTAGGCCAAGCGATAGCCGGTCTTCGGAAAGATAGGCGACACCCGCCCGGATCGCATCGCGGTTGGAATGGAAATCCACCTTCTTTCCATCGATGAGGATTTCACCCGATTGCGGCCGATGCATGCCGAACAGCGTCAGAGCCAGTTCCGTGCGGCCGGCTCCGAGCAGGCCGGTAATGCCGAGCGTTTCGCCCCGCCGCAGATCGAACGAAACATCCGCGAACTCGCCGGCGCGGCTCAGCCCGCGCACCGAGAGAACGACGGGCTTGTCATCGTGATCAGCGGCAATGACGGCGCTGTCGAAATTGCGGCCGGTCATCAGCTCGGTCACCCGTGACTGGGTCATGCCTTCAACGGGAAAGACACCGACGAGCGAGCCGTCTCGCAGCACGGTGATGCGGTCTGAAATCTCGAGCACTTCCGCTAGGCGGTGCGAGACGAAGACAACCGCGACACCCGAGGCCGACAGGTTGCGGACGATGTCGATCAGGTAATCCGTTTCCGACTGCGTAAGCGACGCGGTCGGTTCATCCATGAAAACGAGCCGCGCTTCCCCGACCAGCGCGCGGGCAATCGCCACGATCTGACGCTGGGCGATGGGCAGTTCCTTGAGCGGCCTGTCGAGATCGATCTCGACGCCGAGCCGGGCCAGCGCCTTTTCGGCAGCCTGTTCGATGGCGCGCTTGTCGACCAGCCCGTATTTTCCATTCACCGCATACTGAAAGCCGATATTTTCAGCCACCGTCATTTCATCGAACAGCGCCAGATCCTGCCAGATCACCTGAATGCCAAGCGACTGCGCAAGCGTTGGGGTCATTGTGGCTATCGGCTTGCCGTCGAAATAGAGCTCGGCGTCGCTCTCGGGCGTATAAACGCCTGTGATGACCTTGATCAGTGTGCTTTTGCCGCAGCCGTTTTCGCCGGCAAGGCAATGCACTTCACCCGGATTGACCTCGAAAGAAACACCCTTCAGCGCGCGGACGCCGCCGAAGGTGACTTTGACATTTTTAAGGGACAGGAGCGGTTCTGCGCTCATGATAATGTAAATCTCCTTCGCCGCGGCAGCATTGCAGACGTGGCGCTCGGCATGTTTTTCCAGATGAGGCGTCGCGCGAGTATTACACCCCGCGCGACGCCCTTGGCCTTGGGGAGGATCAGAGGCCCATGGAAACGAGCTTGTCGATGCTTTCCTTGTCGATCTTCAAAAGCTGGTCGACGACGATGGTGTTACCCTCGGGATTGATGGTGCCGAGACCTTCGATATTGTCACCGGCCTTGGGTGTCTCGCCCTTGGCGATACGATCCGCGAGGGTGATGAAGACCTCACCGGCCTGTTTCGGGTTCCACATAAATCCACCCGTCAGCGCCCCCGACTTGATCAGCTTGGCGCCCTGCCCCGGCGAAAACGGGCCGATGACGAAGACCTTGCCATCCTTGCGTCGCTCTTCGACGGCGCGCCCGGCACCGATCGGTCCCTGCGAACCGAAGGCGAGGAAACCGCTCAGATCGGCATTGGCGGACATCAGGTCAAGCGCCGTCGAACGGCTCTTGTCGAGGTCCTCCGCCACGCCATAGCGATCGCCAACGAGCTTCATGTCCGGATAATTCGCCTTGATGTAAGCGATGGCCGCATCGGCCCAGGCATTATGAAGCGGAACCGTAAGCGAACCGACGAAGACGGCATAGGAGCCCTTGCCGCCCATCTTTTCAGCCAGCAGCTTGCCATGCGCCTCGCCGAAGCCCTTGGCGGAAGCCAGTTCGAAATCCCAGTCGGCGCCGAGCTGCTTGGGCGATTCATGGGTGATGACCTTGATGCCGGCGGCCTGGGCCTTTTTCAGCACCGGCTCCAGCACCTTTGCATCATTGGGCACCACACCAATGAAATCGACCTTCTGGGCGATCAGGTCTTCGATGGCGCGGACCTGCAGGGCGGGATCGGCGCTGGTCGGGCCGACCATGAAACCGTCAACGCCGAGCTTCTTGCTCTGCTCCTTGATACCAGCCTCCATGGCGTTGAACCACGGAATGCCACCGATCTTGACGACGACGCCCACCTTCGGCCCTTCGGCGAAGGCTACGGACGAGAGCAGCGCGAGCGACAGGCCGACCGCTGCAGCAATAATTTTCTTCATGATGTTCCTCCTCAAAAAACTAGGCAAACGAAACCCGCCGCAGCCATTTTTCATCTGGCGCGTTCAAAATTTCTCATCTCGCTTATTCGAGACTCTCCCTTGCCACTCCCACAGCAACCATCTTGCACAATCGATATTGCCAAGTTGCACAATCGATGGTGCAATAACCATATCATGAAGCGCCCTTCCGTCAAGGGGATGTGTGCTCTAATAATTGGAATCAGTTGGGGAGATCACAGTGACGGGTATAACTTCCAAGAAAGCCACCATTTATGACTTGTCGATATTGTCGGGCGCATCAGCCTCGACAGTGAGCGCGGTGTTGAACGGATCGTGGCGCAAACGGCGGATTTCGGAGGAGACTGCCGATAAGATTCTCTCGCTCGCCAAAGCGCATCGCTACACCACCAACCTGCAGGCCCGCGGTTTGAGGAGTTCAAAATCCGGTCTCGTCGGGCTTCTGGTACCCATTTATGACAACCGGTTCTTTTCATCGATGGCGCAGACATTCGAAGGGCAGGCCCGCAAACGCGGCCTGTCGCCCATGGTCGTCTCCGGGCGGCGCGATCCCGAGGAAGAACGCCGCACCGTGGAGACCCTGATTGCCTATTCGATTGATGCCCTCTTCATTGCGGGCGCGACCGATCCCGATGGCGTGCACCAGGTCTGCGCCCGCGCCGCACTGCCGCATGTCAATATCGACCTTCCCGGAAAATTTGTACCCTCCGTCATTTCCGACAACAGGCACGGCGCGGAAATACTGACATCAGCAATCCTTGCCCATGCGGAAAAAGGCGGACCTCTCGGCCCTGACGACGTCATCCTGTTCGGCGGTCACGACGACCACGCCAGCCGCGCCCGTATAGATGGCTTCCACGCCACCAAGGCCGCCTATTTCGGGGTCGATAACGGGGACGATATCGAGATCACCGGCTATTCGCCACGCATGACGGAACTGGCTTTCGAACGTTTCTTTGAACGCAAAGGCCGCCTGCCCCGCTGCTTTTTCGTCAATTCATCGATCAATTTCGAAGGCCTGCTTCGTTTCATGGGGCGTCATGACGGCGAGGCGTTTGGCGATATCGTTGTCGGCTGTTTTGACTACGACCCGTTCGCATCGTTCCTTCCTTTCCCGGTCTACATGATCAAGCCGGATATAGCGCAGATGCTCAACAAGGGCTTCGAACTTCTGGCAGAGAACCGGACCGAGCCCGAAGTCACCATTATCGAACCGACGCTCATTCCGCCGCGAACCGCTCTCGAAGGCCCGCTCGACGACATATGGGACCCCCTTGCATTACGCCGCATGGCGCGATGAAAATGCGAAATGCCGCTTGACCTCAACAGCGCTTGAGGTCGTACCGATTGCAGGGTGCTTCACCATTGCAACGGGATAGTGATGATAGAAAAACTCATGAGAATGCTGGAAGATGGAAGGGACAGTCCGCTCCTGCGCTTTTCAATCGCGAAGACGCTCAAGGCGGCTGGGCAGTTCGAAGATGCCGCCCATCATCTCCAGGCGGCTATCCGGCAGGATCCCGACTATTCGGCGGTCTGGGCCGAACTCGGCGAATGTCGCGCACGGCTGGGAGATGACGACGGCGCCATTGCGGCGTGGGTGGAAGGCATCTCGGTGGCCATCAGGCGAGGCGACGTTCAGGCGAAGAGGCAGATGGAGGTCCGGCTGCGACGTTTGCGGTCACGCAGCATGAAGGGTGTCAGTTGACGAGACGCGAACCCGGTCGATTCGCTGCCGCAGCAATCGAGCCCATGCGCTAAAAAATCGCCGGAAGGTTAGCCAGATTTCATAAAACTGGCTATGATCGCCTGAAAAATCACGGGAGGCGGCTGTCCAGAGCCGGTGGTTTATGGGTTTTTCTGATCACATCAAGGAAATCGAGCACGTCGGGCAAGGCAGGAATACCGGCCGGGATGCGGTGGTGCTCGAATCCTGGCGGCGTTGTCTTGATACCTATCAGCTGGATCCAGCAAAGGCGCGAGAAGCGGTCATCGTCTCGGAGACGTGTCTGCGTGAGCACCGCCAGCGGGCGGAAGACCTCGTCCATATCGCCCGTTCCGGCCTTGAACGACTGTATCGGCAGGTGGCGGAGCAAAATTACGTTCTTCTTCTTTCGGATCGACAAGGGGTGACGGTCGAGTTTCTGGGCGACCCGTCATTCAATAACAATCTCCGCAAGGCCGGGCTTTACCTCGGCTCGGAATGGTCGGAACCGCGTGCCGGCACCTGCGCCGTCGGCGCCTGCATCGCCACCGGCGAGGCGCTGACGATCCATCAGACCGACCATTTCGACGTGACGCATACGCCACTCTCCTGCACGGCTGCGCCGATCTACGATACGCAGGGTGCATTGACAGCGGTGCTGGATATTTCGCTCCTGAGTTCACCGATCCTCAAGACGAGCCAGAACATGGCGCGCCATCTGGTTTCATCGACCGTGCGAAGGATCGAACTGGCAAATCTGATGGCCAGCAGCCGTCATGATCTCGTGCTGCGCTTTGCGGGCGCGCCCGAATTTCTGGATGTCGATCCCGAAGCGGCCCTGTCGGTGGATGGTTCCGGCCGGATTACGGGCATGACGCATGCCGCCGCCCGCCTTCTCGCCGCATCGCGCGGGCTTGACTGGCGCATGCCGGAACGTCTCCTCGGGGAGCGGGTGGAGGAGTTTTTCGAGGCCGGCTTTGACGAGCTTGCCTCCCTCACCCGGTCAAGCCTGCCTCAGGAAAGGCGCATCGTCGTGAAGGACGGCACGGTTCTTTATGCGCACGCGATCGAACCGCAAAAACGCCGGTCGGCCGTGCCGCTTGCCCGTCCAAAATCCCAACCAGTCACGACAGAGATCGGCGGCGACGGGCCAGCGGTTCGAAATCTCAGGCGCAAGGTGGAAAAACTGGCGCCGGCAAAACTGCCGATCCTGCTGCAGGGCCAGACCGGAACCGGCAAGGAGCATCTCGCCCGTATCATTCATGACGCCAGCGGCGTTTCCGGGCGCTTCGTCGCTGTCAATTGCGCCGCCATTCCCGAACAGCTCATCGAGAGCGAATTGTTCGGTTATCTGCCGGGGGCCTTCACGGGCGCGTTGGCGAAAGGACGCAAGGGGCTGGTGGAGGAGGCGCAGGGCGGGACGCTTTTCCTCGACGAGATCGGCGACATGCCGTTTGCGGCACAAAGTCGGCTGTTGCGGGTGCTGGCCGAAGGCGAAATCCTGCCCGTTGGTGGCTCCACACCGCAGAAGGTGGATTTCAGGGTAATTTCGGCATCGCACCGCCCCTTGAGCGACATGGTTCGCACCGGTGCATTCCGCGAAGATCTCTATTACCGTCTGAATGCGGCCGTGTTGACCTTGCCGGCACTGTGCGAGCGCGATGACTTCCTCTGGCTACTCGATAAAATTCTCGAAAAACATGGGCTGCCGGATCGTCCCCTCACGCTGTCCAACGCCGCCCGGATGTCGATCATTGGCCATCGCTGGCCCGGCAATATCCGCGAGCTGGACAACGCGATAGCCTTTGCCGCTGCCCTTTGCGACGACGGGCTGATTACGGCGGAAGACCTTCCCGATCATCTCGCCTCCGCAACGTCAGCACCCTTGATTGACAGTCACGGCGCGGATCTCGGCGCGCTTCTCGCCGCCTGCAACGGCAATGTGTCGGAGGCCGCACGCCGGCTCGGCATTGATCGCACGACGATGCACCGTCGAATGCGACGCCTAGGCATCGGAAAACCTCACTAGAACAGGTGAGGCATACGCCACGACTGTTGCGCCACAGCTGTGGCGCCATACAAAACCGGCATTCTGGTAAAACCCCGCAATTTTGGGCTTCCGGCACGGCAAACCGTGCTGGCACGGGCATTGCACCTTCTCCGGCATCAAGAGCCATCGAGGAGAAAACATGCGCGCGCTCAGATTTCATGCAGCAAAGGACCTGCGGGTTGAAGACATTCCCGAGCCGAAACGGCCGGGGCCGGGACAGGTTGTCGTCCGTAACCGGTTCGTTGGTATCTGCGGCACCGATCTGCATGAATATAGTTACGGCCCGATCTTCATACCCACCGAACTGCACCCCTTTACCGGGGCCCATGGCCCGCAAATCCTGGGGCACGAATTCGGCGGTGTCGTGGAGGCCATCGGCGAAGGCGTGACTTCGGTGAAGGTGGGAGACCGCGTTTCGATACAGCCGCTCGTCATGCCGCGATCCGGCGATTATTTCGCCGACCGTGGCCTATTTCATCTCAGCACGCAGCTGGCGCTGGTCGGTCTCAGCTGGGATGGCGGCGGCATGGCGGAAGCCGCACTCGTCAACGAATATAACGTCCAGAAGATTCCCGACGGGATGACGGATGAAGAGGCGGCACTTGTCGAACCTTCGGCCGTCGCCGTTTATGCCTGCGACCGCGGCGGTGTCACCGCCGGCAACAGCGTTCTGGTCACAGGCGCCGGCCCGATCGGCATGCTGACACTTCTGGCAGCGCGTGCGGCCGGCGCCGCGCAGCTCTTTGTATCCGATCTCAATGATGCCCGTCTTGACCTTGCCCGCAGCGTCATCCCCGACGTCATCACCATCAACCCGAAGCGGGAGAATGTCGGCGATGTCGTGCGCTCGGCAACGGAAGGCAATGTAGGCTGCGATGTCGCCATTGAATGCGTGGGCAATGAACATGCGCTCAAAGCCTGTGTCGATGCGGTGCGCAAACAGGGCGTCGTCGTCCAGACCGGGCTTCATCCGCATGAAAACCCGATCGACTGGTTCCAGGTGACATTCCGCGACCTGGAGATCAAGGGCTCATGGGCCTATCCGACCCATTACTGGCCGCGGGTCATCCGGCTCATCGCCTCCGGGCTGCTGCCGGCGACGAAGATCGTTACCAAACGCATCACGCTCGATACGGCCGTGTCGGAGGGATTTGACGCCCTGCTCGACCCTGCCGGCACCCATCTGAAGATCCTGATCGATCTTTCGAAATAGGCTTTTGCCTCTGTTTGCCGGGAAGAGGAGCCCGGCATGCAGAGGCCACTAGCTTTCGGGGGCGGCGATTTCGCCGCTCCACCATCAGACCAAGCACCTTGGAGGAGATGAATATGCTTGATGTCAGTCCCGCCACCAAAATCGACACGGTTCTTTCGAAACTCGGCAATGCGCTGGAAAATGGAGACATAGACGCGGCCGTCAACCTGTTTCAGGCCGATTGTTACTGGCGCGACCTCGTAACCTTCACCTGGAACCTGAAGACGCTGGAAGGCCGTGAGCAGATCCGCGACATGCTGACGAGCCAGCTTTCCGCCATCAAACCCTCGGGCTTCGTGCAGGATGTGAAGGAGCAGGCTTCGGAAGGTGGCGGTGTCACCGAGGGCTGGTTCGAGTTCGAAACCGGGGTTGCCCGTGGTTATGGCCACATCCGCCTGAAGGACGGGCTCATCTGGACCCTGCTCACCACAATGAGCGAACTGAAGGGCCATGAAGAACCCAAGGGCATCCGCCGGCCCATGGGCGCAGAGCACGGCCACGACCGCAACCGCCGAACCTGGAAAGAAAAACGTGAGACTGAGGCCGCCGACCTCGGCTATTCGGAACAGCCCTATATCGTCATCATCGGTGGCGGACAGGGTGGCATCGCACTCGGCGCCCGCCTGCGCCAGCTCGGCGTGCCAACGATCATCATCGAAAAGAATGAACGGCCGGGCGACAGCTGGCGCAAGCGCTACAAGTCGCTCTGCCTGCATGACCCCGTCTGGTACGATCACCTGCCCTACATTCCCTTCCCGGAAAACTGGCCGGTCTTCACGCCCAAGGACAAGGTGGGTGACTGGCTGGAAATGTATACAAAGGTCATGGAGCTGAATTATTGGGGCTCCACCACCTGCAAGTCGGCCCAATATGACGAGGCGACGGGCGAATGGACCGTGGTTGTCGACCGAGCCGGCAAGGAGGTCGTGCTGCGGCCGAAACAGCTGGTGCTGGCGACTGGCATGTCCGGTAAGGCGAATATTCCTAAACTACCCGGCCAGGATATCTTCAAGGGCGAACAGCAGCATTCCTCGCAGCATCCGGGTCCGGACGCCTATGCCGGCAGGAAGGTCGTGGTCATCGGTTCCAACAACTCCGCCCATGACATCTGCGCAGCACTTTGGGAGGCCGGGGCTGATGTTACCATGCTGCAGCGTTCCTCCACCCATATCGTCAAATCGGACTCGCTGATGGATATCGGTCTCGGCGACCTCTATTCCGAGCGGGCGGTGGCAAGCGGCATGACGACGCGTAAGGCGGACCTTATCTTCGCATCCCTGCCCTACAGGATCATGCATGAATTCCAGGTTCCGGTTTACAACCGAATCCGTGAACAGGATGCCGATTTTTATGCCGCACTGGAGAAGGCTGGCTTCATGCTCGATTTCGGCGATGACGAGTCCGGCCTCTTCATGAAATATCTGCGCCGTGGGTCGGGTTATTACATTGATGTCGGGGCCTGTGACCTCGTAATCGACGGCTCGATCAAGCTGAAATCGGGGGTGGATATCTCGCACCTGACGGAAAATGCTGTTGTGCTAAAGGACGGCACGGAACTGCCCGCCGATCTGGTGGTCTATGCGACCGGTTATGGTTCAATGAACGGCTGGGCGGCCGATCTCATTTCACGTGAGGTGGCGGACAAGGTGGGCAAATGCTGGGGGCTCGGCTCCGACACAACCAAGGACCCTGGACCATGGGAAGGTGAACAGCGCAATATGTGGAAGCCGACCCAACAGCATGCCCTATGGTTCCACGGCGGCAACCTGCATCAGTCCCGCCATTACTCGCAATATCTATCGCTCCAGCTCAAAGCCAGGCAGGTTGGCCTGAAGACACCGGTTTATGGGCAGCAGAAGCCGCACCATCTGTCCTGATCCGGCCCAAGCATCGGCCCGCCTCATTGAGACGGGCCGGCAATTTGAACGCTGGAAATGATAAAGCTTGCACCATTGCCGCCAGTCATGAGCGGCATCGCCGTTTTAAGCCGGTTTGCTGAAACAAGCTCGGTATGCCTAGCATGAACTTTCAGCGACCGCTGTTGATGCTCATATGAAGGCATCGCCCGCGCAGTGACTGATATTAGTCTAGCGCTTCGGCTGTATGAGCGGTTCAATCGCCAGCTCCATTCTCGAAACCGGGCCAGAAACAGGTGAGCATCGCTCGCCCGAGTGTATCGACGTTGTCGTTAAAATAGGCGGCTTTGAATAGTTCGTAGCGGAAAGCAGCGTCAACAATGACAACACCCGCCGATTAATTCCTTCTCATTCGACCAATAAATGGTCAAATCCCACAAAAACTTCGCTCTGAATCGTGGATTTCTGCCATTTTTTCGAGTTGGCACGCCTTTTGCTTATGACTGATTTGACCGTTTTGACTGATATGACGGTTTTCAAGAGAAAAAAAGGGGAACTCGATGTGTTCGGAAATCAATCGTCGTCGCTTCCTGCAAGGATCCGTGGGCGCAGCCGCCGTCGCCGGCTATATGCAGATTAATCCTGACTTCTTCATCTCGTCAGCCTTCGCGCAGACCGCAAAGACCATGACCTTCCTGTCGGCCGAAAACATCACCGGCAACTGGGATCCGACCGCTCATACGACTCTTTCGCAGAAGAATATCGAAGGTTTCGTCATGGGCTTTCTTACCCGCACGCCGATGAAACTCGATGATCCGGGCGCGGTCGTTTACGAACTGGCGACAGACATCAAACTACTTGACCCTCATCGACTGCAGATCAAGCTGCGCGAAGGCATCGTCTTCCATGATGGCAAGCCCTTCAAGGCAGAGGACGTCAAGGCAACGTTCGAATATGGTTCCCGGGCAGATCGTCCCGCGCAGTGGTATCCCGGCCCGACCGAGACGCTGACGATCGAAACGCCTGACGATTACACCGTCATCGTCGACACATCGAAGGGTGGCTATCCTGCCCATCTCTTCGTATTTCTTGCATCCTTCCTGCCGATCATGTCGGCCAAGGATGTCGCTGGTGGCCCCGGCGGCCCACTCTCCCAGCGGCTCAATGGCACCGGTCCGTTCAAATTCGTCGAACAGCGCGGCAACGACACTGTGATGCAGGCCTTTGACGGCTACTTCAAGGGCAAGCCGGCCATCCCCGGCATTAACTTCACCTTCACCGGCGATTCCACCACCCGCATGCTGTCGCTGATGAATGGCCAGGCCTCAATCGTTGAGCGCCTGGAGCCCGAACAGGTGGATTCCATCAAGGACAATCCCGCGATCTACATCAACAAGGTCGTTTCGGTCGAAAACAAATATCTGTGGTTTCGCTGCTCCAAACCTCCTTTCGACGATCCGCGCATCCGCCTTGCCGCCTGCCATTCGATTGATCGTGACATGATCATGGAGCTGATGGGCTCGGCCGGACATGCCTCGTCAAATTTTGTCTCGCCGGTCAAATTTGGGTATGTCGACCTGCCGAATTATCCAAAATTCGACCCGGAGAAAGCACAGGCTTTGCTTGCCGAGGCCGGGTTCCCGAACGGTAAGGGACTGCCCCCGCTTGAATACATCACCTCCGTTGGCTTCTACCCGAAAACCAAGGAGTACGGTGAGATGCTGACTGCCATGTTACAGGAGCAGGGCTTCAACGTCAGCCTGACGGTGCTTGAGCCAGCAGCCTGGAACGAGCAGCTCTACCATCGCCCCGGCGGCGGCCCGGGTCACATGGTCGATTGCGGCTGGTCGACAGCTTCTCCGGAACCGGATCTCGTTCTCCGCACCCATTTCCATTCCACCTCGCACCGCATTTGCGGCATTGAGGACAAGGAGATCGATGCCAGCCTTGACAAGGAGCGTTCTGCACCGACGCTGGAAGAACGCCAGAAAATCCTCCAGGAAGAAACAATGCCGCTCATCGCTTCCAAGATGCCGGCCCTCTCGCTTTTCACATCCGTGATGATCCACGCAATGCAGAAGGACTTTGAGGGCATGTACATCTATCCCGACGGATCGATAGACGCCGCCAAGCCTGCTGCCTGACCGTTATCAGCCACACGCCGCGCACCATCCGGCGGCGTGTGGACTTGCCCGTGGCTTTTCGAGCGGAGTGACTGAATGTTTGCCGTGAACTTCCTTATGCGCCGCCTCGTTCAGGGCGCCATCATAATATTCCTTGTGTCCTTACTGATCTTTACCCTGTTGCGGGTAGTGCCAGGCGACCCGGTGCGCCTCATGGCGGGTGGCATGGCGCCCGAAGCACTGATCGAAAAGATCGCGACCGACATGGGTCTTCGCGATCCGATATTGGTGCAATTCGGTCGCTACATGGGCGGCGTGGTTCGCGGCGATCTCGGCCAGTCCTTCGTGCGCCCGGCAAACGGCGCTTCGACCGGTGGCGCGACATTCAACGACACAACTCGCGGCGAAAGAGCAAAAGTCTTCGACCTGATTTTCGATGCACTTCCAATGACGCTTCAACTGGCGGCCGTGACGCTTGTGATCGCACTGATCTTCTCGGCAATCATCGGCATCGCGGGCGGGCTTTCGATCGGCAGGTGGCCGGACAAACTCGCCTTCTACATATCATCGATATTTATCTCGCTACCGAATTTCTGGCTCGGCATCGTTCTGGCGTTGCTCTTCTCGGTCAAGCTCGGATGGCTGCCTGCAATTGGATATCAGGGCTTCGCCTACACTATTCTGCCAGCAATAGTGCTGGCGGTGGAACTGTCTCCCGTGCTGATCCGCACATTGGTGAGTTCCGTATCCGGCCAGATGATGGAGCCCTATGTGTCGGTTGGCCGCGTACGTGGCCTGAGCCGTTCGCGGATCATCTCCAACCATGCGCTGCGCAACGCTTCGGTGCCGCTTCTCAACCTGCTCGGTGTGCAATTTTCCAGCCTGCTCGGCGGCGTCATCATCGTTGAATATATCTTCGATTATCCCGGGCTCGGCCTTCTGACCATCAATGCCGTGCTGCAGCGCGACTTTCCGTTGATCCAGGGTATAGCGATCGTCACGAGCGCCATCTTTGTATTGATCAACATTGTTGTCGATCTCATCGCAACCACCATCGATCCGAGGCTTGAATACTGATGTCCATCACATCCGCACTCAACACCCCGATGACATCGAAAATGGCAAGCCGCTCGATTGCGCGCCGCATATTCGATCGCGCCGCATCGACGCCGGGTTTCCGCATCGGCCTTGCAATCTTCCTGCTGCTTGCGATCGCCGCCGCGCTCTATCCGGAAATCAGTGGCATCGATCCCACCAAGATGGATGTGAAGGCCCGGCTTCTGCCGCCGCTTTTCCTCGGTGACAACTGGAGCTGGGGCCACCCGCTCGGCACCGATCAGATCGGTCGCGACATGCTGGTGAGGTCGCTTGTCGGCCTGCGTTACTCCTTCCTGATCGGCATTGCATCGGTTGCGGTGACACTCATCATCGGCTGCGCTCTCGGCACGATTGCCGGTTATTTCGGCGGTCGCATCGACATGTTGATCATGCGCCTGACCGATGCGCAGCTGTCTATCCCGATGATCATTCTGGCAATCGCCGTTCTCGGCGTATCGCGCCCGACAATTCCGGCCATCGTCCTGGTGCTCGGTCTGTCAAGCTGGCCGGTTTATGCGCGCATCATGCGCAGCATCGTGATGACGGAAAGGCAGCGGGAATATGTGCGCGCTGCGAAACTGGGAGGCTCGACCGATTTCCGCATCATCGTCAGCCTGCTTCTGCCGCTGCTCCTGCCACCCGTGATCTTCACCTCGGTGCTTGATGTGGCGCGCATGATGATCTTCGAATCGACGCTCGGCTTCCTCGGCCTGGGCGTCCAGCCGCCGACGCCGACCTTCGGCAACATCATTGCCGATGGCCGCAAATATCTTCTGAATGCATGGTGGATCGCCACCATGCCCGGCATCTTCCTCGGCCTCACACTAACCAGCATCAATCTCATAGGCGCTTCGCTGGAGCGGGCCCGCAACACCATCCACGGAGGGTCAGAGTGATGATCACGCCACTTCTTCAGCTGAAAAACCTCACCGTTAACGCCGGTCGCTCGGATAAGGCGAAGATCATTCTTGACGATATCTCCTTCAGCCTTGCGCCGCGAGAAATCGTCGGTGTCGTCGGGGCGAGCGGCGCCGGCAAGACGGTGCTGTCGAAGGCCGTCGTCAACTGGCTGGAACCGCCCCTTTCCGTCCGTTCCGGCAACGTCCTCTTCGAAGGCAAGGATATTTACGGCATCTCCGAGAACGAGATGCGGATCCTGCGCCGCAGGGTCGCCTATGTCGGCGCCAATCCGATGGGCGCACTCGATCCGACGCTGCCGGTCGGCTCACAGATCGTCGAAAAACTGCGCGCTGTCGTTCCAGGCACCTCCCGGCAGGAGGCGGAAAAGCGCACGATAGAGCTTCTGGAAGCCGTCCGTATTCCTTCGGCACGCAGTCGCTTTGGTGATTATCCTTCGCAGTTTTCCGGCGGCATGATGCAGCGGGCACTGATCGTTGATGCGCTGGTAACAAATCCGGCGCTGCTGATTGCCGACAATGTCACCCAACCGCTCGACGTCACCGTCGCAGCCCAGGTCATCCGCCTGATGAAGGAACTGACTGACAGTTTCGATACCGCCGTGCTGTTCATCTCTTCCTCGCTTCCCGTTGCCCGCGAAGCCTGCAGCCGGATCTTGGTCATGGAGAAAGGCCGCATCGTCGAAGAGCAGGCAACCGAAAAGCTGATCGCTGCCCCAGCCTATGCCTATACGAAGGAGCTTGTCGAACAGACGCCTAAGATCTGGATCGAAGAGACCGAGATGCCGCGCCTCGCAGACAAGCGCGATATTGTCCTGAGCCTGCGCGACGCCTCGCAGGTCTACAAGGTGAAGAAGAAGACCGGATTTGGCGGCTTCAACAATGTCCGTGCGGTTCGCAACGTCACCTTCGACGTTCGCCGCGGCGACAGTTTCGCAATCGTCGGTGAATCGGGTTGTGGCAAGTCGACGCTCATGCGGCTTCTAAGCCGGCTGGAACTGCCGAGTTCCGGACAGGTCTTGTGTGGCAAGGACGACATCGCAACGCTCGGCGGCAAGGAGCTTCTTACCTTCCGCAAGAAGCTGCAGATGGTATTGCAGGACCCTTTTGGCTCGCTGCCGCCACGCACATCGGTTGGAAAGATGCTCGAAGGGCCGCTTCGCACCCACGGATGGAAGGATAGTGCGAATATCCGTGAGCGAGTACTCAAGGTCATGGGCGAGGTCGGTCTTTCCGCCGACCTCTACGAGGAACTGCCACTCGGACTGAGTGCGGGCCAGCGCCAGCGCATCAACGTCGCCCGTGCGCTGGTTCTCGAGCCTGAAATCCTGATCATGGACGAAACGCTGTCCGCCCTCGACCAGACGGAACAGTTCAAGCTTCTCGATCTTTTCCAGAAGCTGCAGAAGGAATACGACCTCACTTACATCTTCATCTCCCACGACCTTGCGATGGTCCGCAAGGTTTGCAACCGGGTGGCGGTGATGTATCTCGGCGAGGTCTTCGAACTGGCCGATAACGAACGGCTGTTCTTCGATCCTGGGCATCCCTACACAATGGCGCTGCTCAGTGCGATGCCGACACTTGAAGCACGCCGCTACCAGCCGGAAGACTGCCTGCTGGAAGGTGAACCGCCAAGCCCGATCGATATTCCTCCGGGTTGCAGCTTCAAGTCGCGCTGTCCGCGTGCGATGCAACGATGCGGCAGCCTGCAGCCCGCCCTTACCGCACGTGGCCGCCAGGATTTCGCCGCCTGTCATCTCATCCAGCCATTGGCTCTCGATGACGAAACCCGTCTAATGGCTACGGCCTGAACATGGTTGCGGCACCATCGAAGGGGCCGCGATGATCACTATAATCCAGGGTGCATTCATGAGTTTCACTGAACATCGCCTCAAGCTCATCCTCGACATGTTGAAGCAGACCCAGCGCGTCAATGTAAGGGAACTTGCCGATCATCTGCAGGTCAGCCAGGAGTCGATACGGCGCGACCTGAAGGAACTCGAGATGCGCGGTTATGCGCGCCGCATCTATGGTGGTGCGGTTTTCGACCAGCAGGAAAGCGATCAGCCTTTTACGGATCGATTGCGCGTCAGTTCCCGCGAAAAAGCCAAGATCGGCGAGGCCGCAGCGTCTCTCGTCGAAGACGGTATGAAGGTCTTCATCGATACGGGAACAACGACGCTTGCCTGCCTGAAACATATCGAGACCCGCAAGGACTTGACCGTTGTCAGCAATTCGCTGGCGGTCGCGGCTCATTTCTTCCATTTGCCGCAGGCAAGCGTACGGGTTCTGGGCGGCCGCATGCGCCCCGACTACCAGGCAACCTACGGCCATGAGACGGTGGCCGCGCTGAAGGAACATTTCTTCGATCTTGCGATCATCGCCATCAGCGCCATTCATCCGGAACGCGGGTTCATGGACTTTGGTGAAGACGAGGCGATCCTGCGCCGGGTCGCCAAGGCCCAGGCCAAACGTGCGATCGTCGTCGCCGACAGCTCCAAATTCGGCCGCCTAGGCTCCATCCACACATTCGGCCTCAGCGATATCGATGCGGTAGTGACCAGCGGCGTCATGGCGCGGGAATTTTCAGATCAATTCAGTCAATCCAAAGTGGAAATCATACATGCCTGACGTCTCCTCCTCCTCCCCTGCACCGATCAATGCCGAGAGGCTCCAGTCGCTGATGGAAGCAGTCTCCACCTTTGGCGGCGGCCAAGACGGATCGATGACCCGCCTGACGCTTTCCAGGGAAGATGGAATGGCGCGCGACTGGCTCGGCCGCTGGTTTGCGGAAAACGGTTTTGAACAGGCCGTCGACGCAATTGGCAACCAGTTCGGCAAGATGACCCTGGCCGGCGCCAACGCGCCGGTGATCATGGTCGGCTCCCATATCGACAGCCAGCCGAACGGCGGTCGTTTCGATGGCGCGCTCGGTGTCATAGCCGCCTGTGAGGCGGTTCTCTCCGTGAGCGAACGTCTCAAGGCGGAAGGCAGGCTGTCTGCCTGCAACTTCCAGGTCGTCAACTGGACAAATGAGGAGGGTGCCCGTTTCCAGCCGAGCCTGCTCGGTAGCAGCGTGTTTACCGGTGCCCTCGAACTCGAATGGGCGCTCGAACGGACCGATGGCGACGGCATTACGGTGCGCCAGTCACTGGACGAGATCGGCTATGCCGGCAAGGATAAGGTGGATATTCCCCACGCATTGATCGAGTTGCACATCGAGGGTGACACGACGCTCAGCCGCGCCGGTGAACGCTTCGGTATCTTCACGCGGTTCTGGGGTGCCACGAAATATCGCCTCGCCTTCCAAGGACGCCAGGCCCATACCGGCGCGACCCCGATGGCCGACCGCAAAGACGCGGTACTCGCGGCGGCATATCTGATCGCCGACCTCAAGCAGCTATCGACGGAATACGGCCTCGACCTGCATACATCCGTCGGCCGCCTGGAAGTCTTCCCCAATTCTCCCAACGTGGTGCCGGCCGAAGCCGTTCTTTTCATCGAGCTGCGTTCGGGATCGCCGGAGATCCTGACGGCGGCGGAAGGAAAGATGAAGGTCAAGATCGAGGAGGCGGCGCTGAAAGCGGGCGTAACCTCAGAGGTCCGCTCGATCGACCGCCGCAAGGCAGGAACATTCGCGCCGGGTCTGGTGACGCTCGCGGAGAGCGCTGCGGCGCATCTCGGCCAAACCGCCCGCCACCTTGATACGATCGGCGGTCACGATGCCGTTGCCGTCTCCGATGTCTGCCCGGCGGTGGTTCTGGCGGTCCACAGCCGTGACGGCGTAATCCACCACCCGACCGAATACACCTCCCCCGAAGACCAGGCCCTCGGCACGCAGATACTGGCAGACATGCTTTACAAGATCGCCTGCGAAGGTGTGAAGGCCGCGGAATTAAGCGAGGCTGCCGAATGAAGAAAACGGGTTCTCCTCAATCAGCGATGGAAGCCCGCGCTGAGAAGGCGTTGTCAGCCTTTTCGGCCGTGATTGGCGATACCCCTTCCTATGAGTCAACGACGGCGGCTGTCGCATCGCCATCCTATCATGCCGTCGAATCCTGTAATTTTGCGGTCGCACCGGCAGACGGCGTGGCGTGTTATTTCCTGCGTCTTGGTGCCGACGAGGTAGCCGATCTTGTGGAAAGCAAGGCTGCCTATGCTGCCGCCACCCGCTCTCATCAGCTTGGTTTTTCACCGGAGCCTGTTGGTTACGATAGCGGTACCCGCAGCGCGCTGTTTGCCCGGCTTGGCGACGGCTGGCGAGCGGCGAAGATTGACGATCTGATGCGACCGGAAAGTGTCGCCCGATTGATCGAGATGCAGAAGAAGATCGCAACCGGCGTTTCTACCGGCCGCACATGGTCGGTATTCGAAGGTATCGACCATCTCTGGTCGATCGTTGCGGCTGGCGATACCAGCCTACCCGGTGATGCCGAATGGATGCTGTCCTGGATGACCCCGATCCGCGAGGCGGTTTCGTCCGCCGGCATGGACCTGAAACCCGCCCATGGCGATCCGCATTCCTCGAATGTGATGCTCGGACCCGATGGTGCGTTGCAACTTGTCGATTTCGACATGGCGGCCGATATCGACCCCTATTATCAGCTCGGCGCGCAGATGAACGAACTCAACCAGTTCGAAAGCCAGATGAAGCCGCTGCTTGAAATGCATGATGGCAGCGTCAGCGAAAAGGCATTCAATCGCTGCCGAGTCTATGCCGCAGCAGACGATCTCTACTGGGCATTGCGCAGCCTCGTGCTTGAGCTTCGATCGCCGCCAAGAGGCGTTGAATTCCTGAAATATGCCGGCTGGCGTTTCCTGCGCTGCCGGATGCTGCTTGGCCATCCGGATTTCGAGGCCAAGCTACGATCGCTCTAGAGCACGACCATACGTCACGACAGGCTAAAACGATAACGGGAACAAGCCTATGAACGAACTGGGAACGGCACGGTCCGACGCAGAAAAGGCGGTTGAAGCCGCAATTGTCCAGGTGGCCCCATGGAAAGGACGAAGGCTGCGCTACCGTCCTGTCTCCGGTGGCATCAGTAACACCAATTTTCGCATCGAGGTTGAAGGCGAAGAGCGAGGGTATTTTCTGAAAATCCCGGGCCGTGGCACCGAAATGTTCATCGACCGCAAAGCCGCAGCAGCAGCCAGCAAGCAAGCGGAAGCGATCGGCATCGGGCCGAAGACATTCGATTATCTCGACCACCTCGATATCGAAATTGCCGAATTCATTGATGGTCGCCGCGCCTCGACCCACAGGGATTTTGCCGATACAGCAATCCGCAACGAAGCGGTGCGCGTCTACCGTCAGTTTCACGACGCCCCTGCCCTGCCTCTCACGAAAACCGTCTTCGACATGATTGAGGAACATTTCGATCAGGTGCGCCAGCTTGGCGGCCACTGGCCGCTCGACTACGACTGGCTCTTGCGGAACTACCGGCAGGCACGCGCCGCGCTTGAGGCATCGGGGCTCGACCTCGTTCCCTGCTTCAATGACCCGATGCCCGGCAATTTCCTGATCGGCGACGACAAGTCCATCAAGCTGATCGATTTCGAATATGCATCAAACAATGAAAGGCTCTACGACCTCGCTATCTGGAGCGGCGAGATGTTCTATTCGGAAGCGACCGACTGCGAGATAATCGAGGAATATTTCGGACGTTACGACAAGTCGCACCACGCTCGCTTCATCGTCCACAAAGCACTTGCCGACATCAAATGGAGCACTTGGGCGATGGTGCAGAACCGGATCTCGACCCTCGATTTCGACTTTTACAAATACGGAATCTGGAAGCACATGCGTGCCCGATCGATCATCCACGATCCCCGTTGGCCCCTGTTCCTGAAAGCACTCTGATGCCCATCACCGATATCAGCCCGCAAGAGGCCGCGACATATAACGCCTTCGCCGCTGAACTTGCCGACACCACGCGTCCGCTGGCGCTCTCTTATTTCAGAACGCAGCTGGACGTGATCTCAAAACTCGACGAAAGCCCGGTGACAATCGCCGACCGCGAAATCGAAAAACATCTTCGCGAGATGATCGGGGCGCGTTTTCCCGACCATGGCATCTATGGTGAGGAGTTCGGCGTCAAAAAAGGCAATGCCTTCACCTGGGTGCTCGACCCGATTGACGGCACCAAGAGCTTCATCACCGGCTTTCCGCTATTCGGCACTCTTATCTCACTGACTTTCGAGGAAAAGCCGTTCTGCGGCCTGATCGATATTCCAGCCACCGGTGAACGGTGGCAGGGAATGCCGGGACAGGCACTCTTTGCCGGCAAGCCGGCCCGCACCAGCGGCTGCGAGAGCCTGCCTGAGGCACGTTTCTATACCACCTCACCGGATATGTTTGTGGACAGCGAAGCCGAAAGCTTCGAGCGTCTCTCTCGCAAAGCCAGGCTGCGGCGTTTCGGTGGAGACTGCTACATCTATGGTCTGATCGCTTCCGGCCATTGCGACATCGCTCTCGAGACGGGACTTCAACCCTACGACTACATGGCTCTCGTGCCCGTTGTCGCGGGAGCTGGCGGGTGCATTACCGACTGGAAGGGCAATGCGCTTTCGATACATTCCGACGGACGAGTTCTGGCGTCGGCCACTCCAAGGCTTCACGACGAAGCCCTCTCACTACTCAACTGGTAAATTAAAAAATGCCCTATACCACGACGCTCGAGCGGACTGTCTTCCGCTTCGATGACCTGAAAATGCTGCTGGCTAAAGCAACGCCGGAACGCTCCGGCGACCAGCTGGCTGGCATTGCCGCGGCAGGCCCGGTCGAGCGACTTGCGGCCCAGATGGCGCTGGCCGATCTGCCCTTGAAGGCATTTCTCAGTGAAGAAATCATTTCGTCTGAAGAAGACGAAGTTTCCCGTCTGATCGCGGAGCGGCACGACCCGGCAGCCTTTTCCGCAGTCTCCTCACTTACCGTCGGCGAATTCCGTGAATGGCTGCTCAAGCCCGAGACGACGCATGACCGGCTTGAGGCCGTTACCTGGGGGCTGACGCCGGAAATGGTTGCGGCGGTATCGAAGATCATGCGGTTGCAGGACATGATCGCTGTTTCCGCCAAGCGCCGCGTCGTGACAAGATTTCGCAACACGATTGGGCTTGCGGGACGGCTTTCCACCCGCAACCAGCCCAACCACCCGACCGATGACAGCCGAGGCATCATGGCGTCCGCCATCGACGGACTGCTGATGGGGTCGGGAGATGCTGTGATCGGCGTCAATCCCGCAACCGATGCGACAGATGACTATGTCCGCATCGTCTCGTTGCTCGACGAATTGCGGGAAAAACTTGCGATCCCGACCCAGACCTGTTGCCTCGGCCATGTGACAACGGCGATCCAGGCGATCCAGCGCGGCGCTCCGGTCGACCTCGTCTTCCAGTCGGTTGCGGGATCGGAAAAGGCAAATCGCGGCTTTGGTGTCGATCTGGCTCTGCTGAAGGAGGCGCATGAGGCGGGACGGTCGCTGGGGCGCGGCATGGCGGGTGCAAACGTGATGTATTTCGAAACGGGACAAGGTGCCGCCCTTTCCGCCGATGCACATTTTGGCGTCGACCAGCAGACGATGGAGACCCGCGCCTATGCGGTGGCACGCGAGTTCGATCCGCTGCTCGTGAATACGGTCGTCGGCTTTATCGGGCCGGAATATCTGTTCAACGGCAAGCAGATCATCCGTGCCGGCATCGAGGATCATTTCTGCGGCAAACTCCTGGGCCTGCCGATGGGCGTCGACGTCTGTTACACCAACCATGCCGATGCCGACCAGGAGGACATGGATACGCTGCTGACGCTGCTCTGCGCCGCCAATGTCAATTTTGTGATTACCGTGCCGGGTGCCGACGATATCATGCTGAACTACCAGTCGCTGTCGCATCACGATGCTGTCTATTGCCGCGAGACCCTGAAACGGCCGCCGGCGCCGGAATTCGAAAGATGGCTTTCCGAAATCGGCCTGACGGATTGCGACGGTGCGCTGATTGGCGAGCCGGCCGTGCTCTCCGACTATGTCCGCAGCAGCAATCTGATCGGAGCCTGATATATGACAATGGTGATCGAACCCTCCGTCACCGAACAGGGGTTGAACCTCAAGGAAATGACCGACGCGCGCGTCTCGCTCGGGCGCCATGGTGCAGGTCTGCCAACAGGAGCACAGCTGTCCTTCCTGCTCGATCACGCGCGGGCGCGCGAAGCGGTCTGGACCAGCGTTGACAGGACAGCGCTCACGGAACGGCTCAACCGCCTCGGCCTTTCCGTGGTCCGGGTCGACAGCATGGCGAGTGATCGTAACATCTATGTAAGACGACCGGATCTCGGACGACTGCTCGCCGCGGAATCGACAGAGCGGCTGAAGCAGGCGGGCGCGGGCAAGGGTTATGACGTGGCGATTATCGCGGCAGATGGCTTGTCATCCAGTGCGGTCGATCTCAATTCAGCGCCACTGATCGAGGCGCTTGTGCCAAAACTGGCTATCCTGAACCTTTCAATTGCATCGGTTGTACTTGCGAACCAGGCTCGGGTTGCGCTTGGTGATCCGGTCGGCGAGGCGCTCGGTGCAAAACTGACGATCGTGCTGGTCGGAGAACGTCCGGGCCTATCCGCTGCCGACAGTCTAGGGGCCTATATCACCTACGGTCCAAAATCGGGGAACCCGGATTCCAGACGGAACTGCGTTTCCAACATCCGCGATGGTGGTTTGCCGGTCCGCGAAGCCGCCGAGATCATCTCCAAATTGGTAAGGGACATGGTGAAAACCCGCATCAGCGGTGTGGCGCTGAAGTCTGCGGTCGCCCAGTTTCTTAAAAACGGGGGCAGCTCGGATCAACTTTAAGCGGTGCTCATGGTGAAGCATCCAAAGGAATCTGACTTCGGCAATCTTGCGATAGATGCGGGGGGACAGGAGGAGCACCTGATGGATGCGCCACACAATTCGGATGATCGCCGAATAAACTTGCCAATCAGCAGCAGGTGAAACCGCCATCAATTGGCAGCGAAACACCCGTAATCATCGAGGCTGCGTCGCTGAGCAGGAAGACGATGGGGGCGGCGATTTCCGCTTCGCTGGCCCACCGGCCGAGCGGCATCTGCTTCAGGAAAGGCTCGGCCACATGCGGCTGGCTCCAGTGGCCGGACGAAATCGGTGTCATGACAACGGTTGGATTGACGCTGTTGACGCGGATATTGTAGCGGCCGAGCTCCAGCGCAGAGCAGCGGGTGATATTATCGAGAGCGGCCTTGGAAGACCCATAGGAGATATGGCCCGGCAGCGCCACAAGAGCGGCCTGGCTGGACACGTTGACGATGGCGCCGCCCTTGCCGAGCCTCACCATGGACTGGCTGGCATATTTCGTCACCAGCAGCGCACCACGTGCATTGATGGTGATGACCTTATCGAAAATGGCGATATCCGTGTCCATCGGCGTGGCGATCTCGCCGCCGAAACCGCCGCAATTGACGACGCCCCACAGATCGAGCCCCTCCAGCGCGGCGCGGATTTCCTCGTCGCGGGCGAGATCGAACGTTAATGTACGGCAACCGGTTTCCTTCGCGATAGCCTCGAGCGCCTCCTGCGAACGCCCTGCCGCGATGACATCGGCATTGGCGCGCACGAGATGGCGCACCGTTTCGCCGCCAATACCGCCGCTGCCGCCCGTCACAAGGATCGTTCTGCCCTGAAAATCCGTCATTTCCCGTCTTCCTTCCTCATGGCGCCGAACATTCCGCACCCTTCACAACGTTTCAATTGATCCGCCCCGCTTCAGTTTCCTGCGGGTTCTTCATATCCCGCGACACTCTCTGCCCGTTCGCGTCGAACAGATGGCAGGCGGCGGCCGGGAACGACACGGCTATGCGGTCGCCCGCGCGCGCCATGCGGCCAAGGCTGTCTCTTATGGTGATCGTTTCCTCGCCCTCGCGGACATGGATGAAAGTATCGCTGCCGAGCAGTTCGACCATCGTCGCTTTCATCGAATAGGACTGTCCGCCCTGCCCGTCGCCGATAGCAATATGTTCGGGGCGAATGCCGAGAGTTACGGTGTCACCGGGCTCAAGCGGCCTTGAAACAGCAATATCGAGGGAGGGACCAGCGGCGAGAGACACGGTGGCGATGCCTTCTGCGGCTGAGACGACGCGCGCTTTCAGAAGGTTCATGGCGGGCGAACCGATGAAACCCGCGACGAAAAGATTGGCGGGACGCTGGTAGAGCGCAAGCGGCGAGCCGATCTGCTCGATACGGCCGCCATTCATGACGACGATCTTGTCGGCAAGCGTCATCGCTTCCACCTGGTCGTGCGTGACATAGATCATCGTGCAGCCGAGTTCCGCCTTCAGCCGTGCGATTTCCACCCGCATGCCGACACGCAGGGCCGCATCGAGGTTGGAAAGCGGTTCATCGAGCAGGAAAAGCTTCGGCTTGCGCGTCATCGCCCGGCCGATGGCGACACGCTGGCGCTGACCGCCGGACAATTCGCGCGGCTTGCGTTTCAGATAGTTCGAAAGCTTGAGTTTGCCGGCCGCGCGGCCCACCCGCTCGCCGATTTCGGCCGTGGGCGTCCGGGCGATTTCCAGCCCGAAGCCGATATTGCGGGCAACATCCATATGCGGATAAAGCGCATAGGACTGGAAGACCATGGCTACGCCGCGTTCGGGCGGCTCGGCATCGCTCATATCCGCGCCATCCACCAGCACGCGGCCCGAACTGATTGGCTCCAGTCCGGCGATGATGCGCAGCAGCGTGGATTTTCCGCAACCGGAGGGGCCGACCAGCACGCAGAATTCGCCATCCTCTATGGTCAGCGACAATTCGGGAATGACCGTCAGGCTGCCGAAGGCCTTGGTGATTTTGTCGATCGAAAGCGTCGCCATGGGTCTAGCCTTTCACCGCACCGGCAGTCAGGCCACGCACGAAGGCGCGCTGCACCAGCACATAAAGAAGAATGAGGGGAAGCGCGATCAGCGTCAGCACCGCAAACAGCGCGCCGGGATTGGCCATATAGAGGCCGGAATATTGCATCGGCACGATGGTGAGCGTCTTCATCTCGCTTTTCGTCAGGACGATCAGCGCCAGGAAAAATTCGTTCCAGGTGACGATGAACTGCCAGATGGTGACGAAAACCAGCGCCGGGCGCACCAGCGGCAACGCCACATGCCAGTAGGTCTGCCAGGCGTTGCAGCCATCCACCTTCGCAGCCTCGAACAGTTCACGCGGCGCGTCTTCCATGAAGGATTTCAGAATGACCATGGCGAAGGGCACACCGAGTGCGGCATAGGGCAATATGAGCCCGATATAGGTGTTCACCCAGCCGAAATTCTTCAGGAGAATGGCAAGCGGCAACACCATCGAAGCGAGCGGCACCATCAGCGTCGTCAGAAGCGTGGTGTAGAGAAACAGCGTGCCCTTCAGCCGAAGGATGGCGATGGAGAAGGCAAAAAGCGAGGATACGGCGACCACGATCGCCACCGTCGCGACAGTGACGACCAGGCTATTCAAAAAGATGCCGCCGAGCGGATTGTCGCGGATGACGGTGATGAAATTGTCGAAGGTCACCGGCCATGTGAAGAGTGCGGCGTCAAAAGCCTGCGCCGGCGTTCTCAGCCCCACGGACAGCATGTAGACCTGCGGGACCATCCAGATGCCGAGCACGATGAACAGCACCGCATGAATGAGAATGCCGCGTGCGCGGTTGCGGGCAAAAGCCGTCATGACCGATCCTTTCCGGCAGGCGTCAGCCGCGCGCCGAGTGCTGCGATCTGCAGCAGCGAGAGGCCAAGCGCCACGACAAGAACGATCACGGAAAGCGCCGCACCGCTGCCGGTATCGCCCAGCACAAAGCTTTGCTTGAAGATGAAGGTGCCGAAAACCTCGCTTGCCCGGTTCGGGCCGCCGCCGGTCATCAGATGCACGATGGGAAAGGTCTGAAGCGTGCCGATGACGCCGAGAAGCAGCAATGATTTCGTGGCGGGCGCCAGCATGGGAACCACGACATGGGCGGCGAGTTTCAAACCCTTCGCGCCATCGATGCGCGCCGCATCCAGCACCTCAGACGGCATGTTGGCGATGCCGGCGATATACATCAGCATGGAAAACCCGGTCCATTGCCAGATATTGACGACGATGAGGGCATAGATCGCCGTTTTGGGATCGCCGATCGGCGAGGTCGACATGACGATGCCGGCATATTTCAGATATTCCTGCGCGATGCCGTAATAGGGCGCGTAAATCTGCACCCAGACAAGGCTGACCACCGAAACGGAGGTGACGACGGGCAGGAAGAACATGGTGCGGAAGAAACCGCGCAGCCGGTCCGTGTGCCGTTCGATGAACCAGGCGAGCACCCCGCCCACCAGCATCTGAACCGGAATGGTGATGACACCCCAGAGCACCATGTTGCGCACGACGATCCAGAAAGTGGGGTCACCAAGAACCGTGGCGTAATTCGAAAATCCCGCAAAGCTGCGTGCCTCGCCGGAAGCCGCATAGAAGCTCTGTCCCGTCACCCAAAGGATTGGATAGGCAATGAAAACGACAAACAGCAGAACGGCAGGAAGGGCGAAGACATAAAGCATGGACGTCCTCGAAACTCTGCTGCGTTCAATGATAACAGGCGTAGCGCCGGCCCTTAAAACTTCTGCACGCATGGGTTCTCACCGATTGATAATCACGCCGCCATCAAACGAAACGGCATCGAAAGGTGTTGAAGCGCACCTGGGAGGTCTTGTCGTGGTCGATGCGCTTCAACCCGCCGGGCGCATTTGGCAGCGCCCGGCATCTTGAGGCCGCCTGTCACTTTGACGCGAGCGCTTTTTTGGTCGCCTCGTCCACCTTGGCCAGCGCGGCCTCGGCTTCGATGCTGCCAGCGGATACGCCCGCCAGGGCGTTGTCCAGCGCCTCGGCCACGGCCGGCGAAGAAAAGCGCTGGTTTTCAGCCTTGGGCAGATCTGCCATGAACCGCGCCGACAATTGCTTGACGTGGTCGGTAATATCGCCCTTCGGCGTATGGCCTTCGAAGGCCGGCAGATCGTTCAGGTCGTTCAGCGCCTCCTGCAGACCGACACCATTGGTCAGTTCGGCAAGGAAGGTCCATGCGGCGTCATTCTTGCCGCCATTCTTCGTCAGGCCGTAACCGATGTCGATGCCGCCGACAGGTGGGCTTGCCTTGTTACCCTCCTTGACGGGAGGCATGTAGAAGAAGTCGAACCCGTCCATGTTCTGTACATATTCGGAGAGCGGCGGCGGGAACTTGCTTTCCTGCATCCACCAGGAGCCAAGCGCCATCATGCCCACCTTGCCCTGTGCGAAGAGCTGCGCGCCGGTCGGATAGGCATGCGCGCCAAGCGCACCCTGCTGGAAGATGCCGTCATCGAAGAGGCCCTTCCACGCCTTCATGGCAGCCACCAGCTCCGGCGCGGTCCACGGCGTTTCACCCGCCTGCGCCTTGTCGACGATGCCGGGGGAAAACTGGTTGGCGAGCATCAGGAAGACGTTTTCGTTCTGCCAGCCGTCCGCAGCGCCCTGAAACATCGGGATGAGGCCGTTATCGCTCAGCGTCTTGGCGGCAGCCTTCAGTTCCGCATAGGTCTTCGGCACAGCGATATTGTGTTTTTCGAAGAGCTTGCGGTTATACCAGATGCAGAGAACCTGCGATTCCTGGGGAATGATGTAGAAATTCTTGTCGCCGGCGGGATTGCCCATCAACATCTGTTTGCGGTTGACGGGGAAAATCTTCTCCTCCCATGTTGCACCCCATTGTTTGGCGGCGCGTTCGTTTACGGGCTCGAGATTATCGCGATATTGCTGTGTGAGGGACCCCGGCTGCAGGCCGATGATGTCAGGCAGGCTCCCGGATGCCGCCGCCGCCTTCAGCGCGGTAATATATTCCGGCGAATAATTGTAATAGGTATAGTTCACCTTCACGTCTGGATGGGCCTTCTCGAAGGCCGCAATCGACTTCTTCATGGTGCTTTGCACGAACCATGACCATACGGTCACTTCTTTCTGCGCGGCACTCGCAACAGCAGCGGACAGAACGGCAGTCAGAACTGTCGTTGCAAGAAACAACGTCTTCCTCATCATATTCCTCCCTTTATTGTTCAAAGACGCATTGTTTAAAGATGCCGGCGGACCTGCCGCCCGATTTTGTCGCGGCCCTCCCCAGAGCCGCGTTCGCTCGAAATCCCGGCAGCTATCAGGCCGCCTTGGCCGCTGCCGCTTTCAGCACGTCCTCGGTAATGACGCGGTCGTCGGCAAGCGGGCGCACCGGGGAAAGCCCCAGTGTCTGCAGCTCGCCATGATAGGCGCGAACCGCCTCTTCCGGCTTCAGGGCGCCGTCGGCAACCGCGCGCATCAGCACGATCAGATTGAGCGGTGCTTCAGCCAGATTGATCTTGCGCCCGAACAGCGCGAGCCGCGCACCGTAACGCTCCGACTGCGCCACCAGCTCGAACGTATCGCGGGTGGTGCCCGCTCCGCCGCCAAGCACGCCGACGATCAGTTCGGAATCGAACGAGGCGAGTTCCTCCAGCGCCTTCGGCCCGTTATAGGGCATCTTGAGAAACAGCGGCCGTTCGGCACGCGGCACGCTCGCCAGTGACTTGATGATGTGGTCATTGACAAACTCGCCGGTCTGCTCGCGCGTCAGGCCGATATCGACGTTCGGGTTGAAGACCTCGTAGAAATATTTGAAATTGTGCTTCGACGCTTCGGCGCGGAACTCGGCGAAAGCTTTCAGCGTGCATATGTCGCGGTCGAGATCGTTGGTGAAGCACACCGAATAAAGGCAGAGATCGGTGCCCGAGGTCGGATAGTTGGCGATGGCGCGGGCAAGGCCGGTATCGCGGAAGGGGACGGATGGCGACTGTGTATAGGTGCCATGCCGCACGCCACCCCAGCACATGCTTTCGAGATTGCCGCGAATGGCCGGTTTCACCTCGCTGCCGGAAAACGCGCCGCGCTCGTCCAGCAGATCGAGATTGGACTGCGACACCAGCATGATGTCGACCACATCCTGATCGATGATCTCCTCGATCTGGGTGATGAATTCCTGCCGGGTGCGACGGCGTGGCGGCTTGACGGAATAATCGAAACCGGTGGCGGAGACACCCGCGCCGACATCGCTATCCTTCGCATCGGCAATGATAAAATCAGTCGGTTTGTAACGCCCTGCGCGAATATTCGCCAGTTTTCTGTCGAGTCTCGTGACCATCGTAGCCCTCAATGAATGTTGGAGTTCGGCTGCCAGTGCTTCGATTGCGACCGCAGACTTGCATTTATAAACGGCCACTTCTCATATTCTGTCAATAGCTATCTTTTTCTCTCTAAACGAAGACAGCTCACCCCATATTCTTGACCGAAGGACGGGATTAAAAGTTTCTGGAATTCGATTTTTATAAAAAGAAATCAATATTTTAAATTGCTCGTCCAAACGTCTTCCAGCGTCTTTTCGTGCCACATCAACAAAACATCAGCATCACAATGGGCGCCCGCCCACACGCTTGAAATGTCTTTATTTTTGGCAAATTTGCGGTCAATACGCCACTCAAGACGTTCGCACGCGCAAAACATGTGCTGCGCCGCTTTAAAAATGCGCTGCATTGCGCAAATTCTGGCAAAATAGCATTTTCAGCGCAAAATCCCGTTGACGATTTGAGAGATAATGGTAGCAATTGACATCATTGCCGCGTGAGGAGGAGATACTCGGCTATGGGTGACGTTTTTACAGGCGACTGGGGGGAGCGTTATGTCGCGCTCGCCGATCCGCGCTCCGGCCCGATTGGAACATCGGCGCTTTCGCGGGCGGGGCTGTTCTTGTGCGGCATGTCCACCTGTGTCGATGCACGGGTCGACATGCACAATATGCAGCCGCTTCTCGATGCCCCAGCCGAAACGCCGGCCGGTCAATTCGCCGCCATGTTGCTGGCGCGCGCCGCAAAGGGTATCGGCGGCGAAGTACGCGCCGACTGGGTGGACGGCCCGCAATGGCTGCGCGATCATCTGGATGTTCGCTACGCGCTGGGCGGCACCGGCCCGCAGGCCGCCTGGGTGCTTTCGCGGCTCGGCGTCGCCTCCCTGGTGGCGCTGGAGGATCGCCACGAGCAGCAGCTTCGACAGATCCCCCCGGGCGTTTTATTGGCCGAGGGCAATGCACTCAAAACGGCAGCGGAAGTGACGCCGACAGAACGGCATATTCCCGAAATATTCATTTTCGAATTCACCGCGGGCAAGCCAATCGGTGCGCTCACCCCCAATCGTTCGACACGCATCATCGTGCGTTTCTGTGATCGTGGTATCCAGCATGATACGGCATTTGAGGCGGTATCACGAAAGCGCGCCTCCACCGCCGCTGCCGGTCTTCTATCCGGCCTCAATGACGAGGCCGCGGAAAATGTCGGCGACGCCGCCCGCCATGTCTTTGCGCTCAGCCGCGACTGGATGGATGCGGGCTTGAAGACGGTGCATTTCGAGCTTGCCGGCTATGCTTCGCAGGACGCCGTAAGCGAGTTGCTCGATCAGGCCAGGGGTGCAATCAGTTCGCTCGGCATGAGCCATTCGGAACTGCTGGCGATGGATGGCACCGCCCAGCATCCGATGGAGGCGCTGATCGCTCTTGGAGACCGGCTGGATATAGACCGCGTCTGCGTGCATGCCGACACGTGGGCGGCCGCTGTGACACGCAACGACCCCGACGAGGAGGAACTGGCGCTGATGGCCGGATGCGCCATTGCCAGCGCCCGGGCCGCCAATGGGGAGCCGGCAAACGCGATCCGTACCGATGCGCTGGCGCAGTTCCACGCGTTGCCCTTCGACAATCGCGTGCGGAAAGGCCGCTGGACCTTTGTTGCCTGCGCCTCGCCCTATGTTGAAAAGCCCGCCACCACGCTTGGCCTCGGCGACAGTTTCACGGCCGGGTGCCTTCTCGTTCTCGGAAATCCCGGCGTCGCGACCGCACCCGCCGCCCTCAAACATGCCTGAAGGAAAAACGATGTTTCTCGAACGATTTCGTCTGGATGGAAAAACTGCCTTCATCACCGGCGGCGGGCGCGGCATCGGCCTTGCGACGGCGCAAGCGCTGGCGGAAGCAGGCGCGCATGTCATCATTTCCGATATGAATGCCGAGGTGCTGGAGGCGGGCCTCTCGGAACTGAAGGCAAAAGGCCATGCGGCGGATGCCATGCAGCTGGATGTAACGGATGCGAAAGCCGTCGCCGAGGCGGCGCGGGCCGCCAACGACCGCTTCGGCGCCGTCGACATCCTGATTGCCAATGCAGGTATCGCCTGGCCGGACACGCCGGGCGAAGAGATGAGCGACGAGGTTTGGCTGAAGGTGGTGGATGTCGATCTCAACGGCGCTTACTGGTCATGCCGTGAATTTGCCCGGCCGATGCTGGCGCGCGGATACGGCTCCATCGTCACCCTCGGTTCGATGTCCGGATTGATCTCCAACAAGCCACAGCGGCAAGTGCATTACAACACGGCCAAGGCCGCCGTTCACCACATGACGCGGTGCCTCGCTGGCGAATGGGCTGAGCGCGGCGTTCGGGTCAATTGCGTTGCGCCCACCTATGTTGACACCGTCATGTCGCGCGGCGGCTTTTCAGACGAAACCCTGATGCCGGTCTGGATGGAGATGACGCCGATGAAGCGCGTCGCAAGGCCCGATGAGATCGCCGCGCCCATCCTGTTTCTGGCTTCGGACGCCGCCAGCGCCATGACGGGCACAATCGTTGCGGTGGATTGCGGATACACGATTTGGTAGAGCTTGACGGACATTGGAGAGAATCGGCGCGTTTTTGCGGGCCGAAAACTGGGTGATTGCATGGAGTCTTCGAGCAAGCGTGTTGATATGGTTCCCGCCAAAAGACGGGCGCTCATTCTGGAGCACCTGCGCATTAATGGCGCGGCGGGTATTCAGGAGCTCGCGGATACGATCGGCGGATCGCAATCGACCGTGCGGCGTGATCTCGAGCATCTGGTGGAAAAGGGCTATCTCGAGCGCACCCACGGCGGCGCGCATCTGCTGCAGCCGATGCGTGCGACCTTCGAACGGGAGATGACGGTCAACGCCGCGCTTCAGCACGCGGAAAAGGTTGCGATAGGCCGCGAGGCGGCGGAGCGGCTGAGTGCCGGCGACAGCGTCATCTTCGACAGCTCCTCGACGGTTATGGAGGCGGTGCGGGCCGCTGCCGAACGCGACCTTCCGTTGACGGTGGTGACCAACAGCCTGCAGATCGCCGACTTCGCCGCCGACATCAAATCCTGGCGCACCATCCTGCCGGGCGGCACGGTGCGGCCGGGGCACCGCCATCTTGCTGGCGAGCCGGGGGAAAGCTTCATCAAAACGCTGCATGCCGATATCTGTATGACGGGGGCTTCGGCCGTTACCGGCACGCTGCTGACGGAAACCTCGCTGGAAGTGGCCTCGCTCAAGCGCGCCATGATCGCCGCGGCCCGCAAGACCGTGCTTCTGGTCGACAGCTCGAAATTCGCAGCGCCCGGTTTCTGCACGCTTTCGGATATTTCGCAGATAGATGAGGTCATCACCGATAATGGCATTTCGCAGGATGCGATGACCTCGCTCAAAGCTACGGAGTGCAAGGTGACGCTGGTTTCGCCCGCTGCCCCTGCGCCATTGACCTGACGAACCGCCATTTCCATCGCCAAATTCACTGTGCTGCCTCGGCGTTCGTCGACTGCGGTTGCGAATGTGCATTTTGACGTGCGGCAAACAGGTGAAGCGAGCGCATGGCCCGCCGGAGCTCCTCGTCCGCCGCAAGCCGGCGATATTCGGCATAAAGCGTCTCGTATTTTTTGAAATGGTGCATGTTCGGCACAAATTCGCGAAGGCTGCGCGCACCGAGCCTTTCAGCGCCTTCGGCAAAAGAGCCGACGATCCCGGCCGCCACCGCCGCATGGATTGCCGCGCCGAGCGCCGTCGGGTTCTCCACGTCAGGAACCTCGATCGTACGTCCGAACACATCCGCCATGGTCTGCACCAGAAACGGATTGCTCCGGGCCAGACCGCTCGTCATCACGATGCGGCTGATCGGCACGCCGCCCGCTATAGCCATGTCCAGAATGGATCGCGTGCCGAAACACAGCGCCTCGATCAGCGCCCGGTAGATTCCGGCCGAGGTCGATTTCAGGCTGAGGCCAACCAGCAATCCCGACAGCATGGAGTCGGCCAGCGGAATGCGGTTTCCCGCAAACCAGTCGAGCGCCAGCACACCGCCCTCGCCCGGACTGACCGCCTGCGCCGCCTCATTGTGCAGGGTGAAGTTGCGGGAAAGGTCTTCATCGCGCGGAAAAGTCTTCACATACCAGGCCAACATGTCGCCGAACGCCGCCTGCCCCGCCTCGTAACACCACAGATCCGGCAGGGCGGCACCGAAAGCAGCCCCTTCGAGCCCTTGTGGCAGACCGCGTCCCTCGCCGTCCAGAATGAGAAAACCGGCAGAGGTCCCGAGCGCGCCGACAAAAACACCGGGACCGACGGCACCGACCGCAGGCAGCACGACATGGCTGTCGATAGCCGAAACCGCAACGACGGCATCGCCTGTAATTCCGGTGCGGCGACGCCACTCCGGCGTCAGGGAACCCGCGGGACTGCCGACCTGAAGCGGTTTTGAAAGACGGTCCGCAAGCCCCGGTACCACGTCTTGCGGATAGCCGGTTTCCCGGAAGAATTGCGCCTTGTAGGAGGCGAAGTCGAGGCTTCGCGCCTCGTTGCCGGTCAACTGCCAGACCAGCCAGTCTCCCGCCTCGATGAAACGCCCGGTTTCGGCCCACAATGCGGGTGCTTCAGCGCGCATTTGCGCCGCCTTGGCAAGCATCCATTCACCGGAGAGCTTTCCGCCGAAGTTTCCAAGATAATCACCGCCCAAGGCATTGATCGCATCCGCATGAGCCTGCGCCGAATGTTTCCAGAGCTTCACATAGGCATGCGGCTCATCCGGATAAAGCACCGAAAGCGCCGTGCCATCGGCGCGTGCGGGCATGGGGGAAGACGCGGTGAAATCGATACCTATTCCCGCAACATTGCGGCCCTTGCCGAGCGCCGACAGAATGATCTCGGCGGCTTCCGTGTAATCGTCTGCGACCTGGAGCACGAAATTGGCGGGCAGGCTTCGACCGCGCAGCGAATGCGTCAGAATGCCGTTGCGATACGGATGGACATGGTGGCCTTCCTGCGCGCCGGTGCGGGCATTGACGAGAATGCCGCGCGCCGATTCCGAACCGAAATCCATGCCGATCATATAGGTATCGATCATGCTCTCACGCCCCCTCGCGACTGCTGGCAAATATGGTGTGGGCATCATTCAGGGGCATGGGATCTCGCAATTGGGGGGAAGTGGAACACTGCCATTCTTCACATTGTCGGGCTGGCAGCGGCTTGGGCGTGCCGGCCCGGTGGATCGAGATCGGCAGCAGCCATGGCGCCGGTCATGATCGCAACGGCATCCGACATGGTGACGTCTCCCGGACTGACGACGGCCGCCCGCCTGCCGAGCCTGTGGATGTGAATACGGTCGGCGATTTCAAACACATGCGGCATGTTGTGGCTGATAAGTACGATCGACAGGCCCTTGTCGCGAATGCTAAGGATCATGTCGAGAACCTTGCGGGATTCCTTGACCCCGAGAGCTGCGGTCGGCTCATCGAGAATGACGACGCGCCCACCGAACGCACAGGCGCGCGCCACGGCAATACCCTGCCGCTGCCCGCCGGACAGCGTTTCGACGCTCTGGTGAATGTCCTGCACCGTCATCAGACCGAGGTTCGACAGATGTCGCCGCGCTTCGCTCGCCATGCGGGCGAGGTCGAGCAGCCGAAACACCGATCCGTTGACGCCGGACACACGCAACTCACGCCCGAGAAACAGGTTATCGGCGATGGAAAGCGCCGGTGAGAGCGCAAGGTTCTGAAACACCGTTTCGATGCCCGCGGAGCGCGCATCCATCGGCGTTCTGAAATCAACGCGCTTGCCTTCCAGCCGGATTTCACCGCTGTCGGGTATCACCGCACCCGCAAGCGCCTTGATGAGGGTGGATTTTCCGGCGCCGTTGTCACCTATCACAGCGAGAATTTCGCCGCGGCGCAATTCGAAATCCGCACCGTTGAGGGCAACGACATTGCCGTATCGCTTGGTCAGGCCGCGCCCTTCGAGCGCAAGTTCGCGCGTCATGTCGAAACCCTCCGGATCCATTGGTCGACGCCGACGGCCGCCACGATCAGAATGCCCACCGAAAATTCCTGCCACAGCGCATCGAGACCGGCGAGCGCGAGGCCGTTGCGAAAGACCCCGACGATCAGGGCACCGATCAAGGTTCCGACGATGGTGCCACGCCCACCGAACAGCGACGTTCCGCCGATCACCGCCGCGGTGATCGAATCCAGATTGGCGGTCGATCCGGAGGTCGGGCTGATTGCACCGACACGGCCGATCAACGCCCAGGCGCCGATGGCGGAGATGAGACCCGCACAGGCATAAACGGCCAGCAGCACGCGGCGCGTATCGATGCCCGCAAGCGCCGCCGCATCCGGGTCGTCACCCGTTGCATAGACATGGCGGCCGAAGGCCGTGCGGTTGAGCACATACCAGGCGAGAGCGGCAAGAGCCAGCATCAGCACGGTGCCGAGCGTGATACGCGCGCCGCCGAACTGCATCGCGGCTCCCATCCATTGCAGGATTGGCGCAACCTCAGCCACTTCCTGGCTGCGGATGGTCTGGCTGCCGGAATACCAGAGGTTCAGCGCACCAAAAACGCTCCAACTCCCGAGGGTGACGATGAAAGGCGGCAGACGCACATAGGTGATGAGAAACCCGTTGATGAGGCCGCAACCCAGCCCGCCGCCAAGGCCGATAAGGAAAGCGAGTTCCGGTGGCAACCCGGCCGTAACGGCAAGGCGGCCCATGAGCGTCGAAGTCAATACCATGATGGCACCGACGGACAGGTCGATGCCCGCCGTCAGGATCACCAGCGTCTGGGCGATGCCGATAATGCCTATGATGGTGACCTGCTGGAGGATGAGCGAAAGATTGAAAGGCTGAAAGAACCGGGAGCCAACCACCATGGAAAAGACCGCGATGCTGGCTGCCAGCACGATGAACGGCACCACTGTCGGATTGCCGTGCAGGAAGCGTTGCAGCCTGCGAAGCGGGTTCGTGTCCTGATCCTCGAACACGGCGTGCGATGTCTCGCTTCCTGTCAGACCGGTCTCAAAGCCTGTCGGACCCGCCGAAGCATGTTTGCTGGGTTCATTCATGGAGATACACCCTTCGCAGGTCTGCGGCACCGGCCCTGATACCGGATCGCCTGCCGGAAAACGCGATATACAGATTCAACACGGTTTAGCGCCTTTTTTCACATCCACGGGGACACACGGGCGTTCTGTTACGGTAAAGCTTGCAAGACATGGCCATTTGGTTTCCGGGCCGAAAAGCCATGCCTTGCTCCCGGGAGTTGTCCGGAAGGACACAAATCTTGCCGGGAATGACGCCCCGCAGGCAGAGAGAGGACGGGGCGTCAAAGCCACTCAACCCCAGCAGGCCTTCAGAGCCTCGTCGGAGGTGATCGATTCAACGCCGGCGACAGGCTTGTCGGTGACGAGCGTGACGCCGGTGTTGAAGAACGGCAGGCCGGGGCTTACCTGAGGCTTCTTGCCGGATTTCACATATTCGACGATCGCCTCAACACCGAGAGACGCCATCTTCAATGGATATTGCATCGAGGTCGCGCCGATGACGCCCGCCTTGACGTTTTTGACGCCGGGGCAGCCGCCGTCCACGGAGGTGATTATGACCGAGTCCTGCTTGCCCGTTGCCTTCAACGCTTCATAAGCGCCAGCGGCGGTCGGCTCGTTGATTGTATAGACCACAGACAGATCGCTGTCCTTCTGAAGAAGGGTTTCCATGCCCGTGCGGCCGCCCTCTTCCGATCCCTGCCCCCACTGGTGACCAACGATGCGCGCGTCGTCTTCATCGAGGTAACGCGTCACATCCTTGGGATCGATACCGAAGCCTTTCATGAAGCCCTGGTCGCGGGCAACATCCACCGTCGGCTGGTTTTCAAGCGCATCGATAAAGGCGACCTTCGCCTTGGAAGCATCGGCGACCGTCTTGGCAGCCCAGGAGCCGATCAGTTCCCCAGCCTTGAAGTTGTCTGTGGCAAAGGTCGCGTCTGCAGCATCGGCGGGTTCGAGTGGCGTATCGAGCGCGATGACGAGGATACCGGCCTTGCGGGCCTGCTCGACCACCGGCACCACAGCCTTGGTGTCGCTCGCCACCATCAGAATACCCTTTGCGCCGGCGGAGATCAGGTTTTCCACGGCGGCAACCTGACTTTCATTGTCACCGTCGAACTTGCCGGCAAAACTCTGGATCTTCACGCCGCCGAGTTCCTTGGCCTTCGACGTCGCGCCTTCGCGGATCTTGGCGAAAAACGGATTGGCTTCGGTTTTGGTGATGACGCCGATGAGGATGTCCTCGGCCTGTGCGCTCACGGGAACAAAGGCCAGGCTCACACCAAAAGCGAGCGCTGCAGGACCGAGACGTCTGGACATGGCAAAATTGCCCGCAGAAGCGGGTTTTACAAAAAACTTCATGTGAAATCCTCCCAGATTGCCAAGCGCTCCCTCCCGTTCGGAGGACATAATCGGTCTTGGCGCGATTATTACTGACCGTGATTATGCATACTGTCAACATTATCTGTTTATTGTTTTGTATTTTTTTATACATATATCATGAGCAAGATTGCAAATTCCGGAATATGTCTGGATTTTATGCGAAATCCTGGCAGGCAGCCTCGCAAATCGCTCGGCCGCGTGCCAGACACTCGGAGACGCTCTGAGGAACGGGAACTGGCAATGGCAAGCACAACCTCCGGACAAGGGTCTACAGCTCGCGAATGGCAAGGCGATCTCAACGCGATCAAGGCAAGCGCGGCGCTCTTGTCGCTTGTCGGCTCGGGTCGCGCCCGTTCGCGCAGCGCCCTGACCGAACTTTCCGGCCTTTCGCGGGCGACTGTACACCAGAAACTCGCGAGCCTGATCGATGCGGGGTTGATCCGCGAGACAGAGGAAACGCTTCCGAGCGGCGGACGCCCGACACGCGCCCTTGATCTGAACCGCGACTTCGCCGTCGTCCTCTCCGCCGATATCGGCGAGCAACATATCCGCGTCGCCGTCACCGACCTGCAGCCGCGAATCCTGACGGAAATCTCGGAAACATTCGATATTCTGCGCGGCCCCGCTGTGGTTCTCAACTGGATCGAAGAGCAGTTCGAGGTGCTTTTATCGAAGATTGGCAAAACAACCGGCGACGTGCTGGGCATCGGCATTGGCCTGCCTGCCCCTGTCGATTACGCCAACGGCCGGGTCGTCGGTCCCTCCGTGATGGTCGGCTGGGACAATTTTGAAATCAGGCAACATCTTGAAGAAAGATTCGGTGTTCCCGTCTACGCCGAAAACGACGTAAACCTTCTGGCCTTGAGCGACCATCGGCAACGACGGACGAATGTGAGCGAGATGGTGTTCGTCAAGGTCGGGACGGGCATCGGCAGCGGCATCATCACCGAGGGCCGCCTTTATCGCGGCGCCCAGGGCGCGGCGGGCGATATCGGCCATATCCAGTTCGCGCGCGAACCCGCACCGCTCTGCCGCTGCGGCAAGATCGGCTGCGTCGAAGCGCGCGCCGCCGGCTGGGCGATTGCACGCGAGTTGCGGAAAGAGGGCATCGAGGCGCATACCGCCCGCGATGTGACCCGGCTGGTCGAATTTGGCCAACCGCTTGCCATTCACCTCGTCAGGGAATCCGGCCGTATTCTCGGCGAGGTCATGACGAGCCTCGTCAGCATCCTGAACCCACAGATGATCGTAATCGGCGGGACACTGGCCATCGCCAACGACCACCTTCTCGCCGGCATACGCGAACTCGTCTACAAGCGCTCGCTTCCGCTGGCGACCAGGGAGCTGGAACTGGTGATCTCGCCCCCGGATCCCGACGCGGGCATCATGGGCGCTGCGATCCTCGTGGTTGAGGAACAGATGAAGGCACAGAACGTCGAAATGGTGATCTTGCGTCATAGTGCACGCCCAGCGCTCTAGTGCACGAGAAACCGTGCGCCGTCACGCGCTCAACAACGGTGGCTCACACAGCAGGACTTGCTCGATTGGCCGGCGCCGGGAAACCGGTGCTGAAAAACTCTCGACCATATGACCACAGCCGATCAGCGTGATTACCGCTAAGAGCGGAAATCTCTCGCTTGCACTTTATGGCAGCTTCCTTCGAAGAAACACAGACGGTCGCGATCACCGCGCAGCCGAAGGCTGCGCTCTGCTAACCGAGACAGCGCCTATAAAACTGGTTTGAGCGCTCACCCGCTTCTATTGGTTTGCCACCCAAGCGTGAACGATATCGCTCATATTCCACTGGCAAAGCGCATTGCAGCATCGAATTGGTGCCCTGCAAAATACATTATACCTACTTTTCAGGCCTATTTTGTCATATTGGTGTCATCCAAGGCCGATAGATAACGCTCACAAATGAACGAGAAGCATCACGACATGAACGAGATCCAGCCAATACCGACACAAGCAGAAGGCAGGCAGGCCAAGATCGTCGAGCTTCTGCGTGAGCAGAACTTCGTTGACCTCAAAACCCTGACTGAGCGTTTTGACATATCTGTGGCGACCGCTCGTCGCGATCTGGTCGAGCTTGAGGAGTCGGGATTTCTTCGCAGAACTCACGGCGGCGCGGTCGGGCTTAACCAGGTAGCCCAAGATGCGACGAACTCCGCGCGTCTGGTGTGGAAGCAAGCTGAAAAGGCTGCAATTGCTGCCACCGTTGTCGGAATGATTTCGGATGGAGACACGATCCTGCTCGATGCGGGCACCACCGCGCTGGAAGTCGCGAAAATGCTCGCGGGTCGAAAGAACCTCACGATCATCTCGAACGGCCTCGACATCGTTGCCGAGCTGACGCGCCAGGGTGATCACAAGATTTACTCTGTTGGCGGTGAATACACCGACACGAACCATTCCTTCCGCGGACCGCTGGCAGAGCAGTTCATCCGGCAGTTCAACGTCGACAAGCTCATCTTGAATGCGGCGTCAATCGACGTCGACCGCGGTCTCGTCTGTACCGTTGAACCCGTCAACGCAAGCATCGCGAAGGTCATGATCGAGGTCTCACGCCGGACGATTGTCGTTGCCGATCATTCGAAACTCACAAAGAGCAGCCTATCCGTTGTCGGCAAGATCGAAGATATCGGCATCGTTGTCACCGACAGCGGCTCGAAAACCATCATCGACGCGGCGCCAGAGAAGCTGCGCAAAAAGTTCGTCATCGCGACCTGAACCTTCCTTTCCACGTAGATCTTGCCAAGCAGGGGACCTTAGATGCTTTCGACCAGCCGCAGAAAATTCATCATCGGTGCAAGCGTTGCGGCGCTGGCATCGACCACCAGCATGAAGTTTGCATTTGCCCAGGAGCGTCGTGAGCTCCGGATCGGTGTCAACGGGCTGCCAGCCACGCTGGAGCCGGTCAATGCGATCAGCAACGTCGGACCGCGCATCGTCAACCAGATCTATGACACGCTCATCGCCCGCGATTTTTTCGGAAACGATGCGCCGGGAACGGGCCTCGGTCTGATGCCGTCACTGGCTGAAAGCTGGGAACGCATCGACGACAGGTCCGTGCGCTTCAAGCTGCGCCAGAAGGTCATGTTCCACAACGGCGTCGAAATGACCGCTGATGACGTCGCCTACACATTCTCGTCCGAGCGCCTGTGGGGTCCTGAAGCAATCAAGACCATTCCGCTTGGTGGCTCCTATTCGCTGGACTTCGACGAGCCCGTTATCGAGGACAAATACACTGTCGTTCTGCGCACGAAAACGCCGAGCTATCTGACGGAGACGTATGTTACCTCCTGGATGGGCCGCATCGTCCCGAAGGACTATTATAAGAGCCTTGGCACTGTCGGTTTCGGCAGCAAGCCAATCGGAACAGGCCCGTATAAATTCGTCGAGATGATCGCGGGCGACCGCGTGGTTCTTGAACCGAACGACGACTACTGGGGTATCAAACCCACTGCCTCAAAGATCACCTACCAGCTTGTCGCCGAACCAGCCGCCCGTGTTGCCGGTCTGATCAGCGGTGAATATGATATCGTCACCACCCTCACGCCCGACGATATGGAACTCATCAACGGTTATTCCGACCTGGAAACACGCGGAAAGGTCGTTGAGAATTTCCACATGTTCACCTTCAACATGAACCAGAAGGTGTTCCAGTCGAAGACGCTCCGCCGCGCCCTCGCGCTAGCGGTCAACCGCCCGATCATGGTCGAATCGCTCTGGAAGAGCAAAGCCTCGATCCCCCATGGCTTCAACTTCCCGAACTACGGTGAGTCTTTCGATCCAAACCGCAAGGCGATGGAATACAACGTCGAGGAAGCCCGGCGCCTGGTCAAGGAAAGTGGCTACGACGGCACCCCCATCACTTACCACACGATGGGCAATTACTACGCCAACGCCGTTCCCGCGCTCATGATGATGATCGAAATGTGGAAGCAGATCGGCGTCACGGTGGTTCCGAAAGTATTCGCTCCCGGCGCCGCACCGAAAGACCAGGACAGCTACATCCGCAACTGGTCGAATGGCCAGTGGATGACGGACGCCTGGGCAACGATGGTTTGCGAATTTGGTCCGAAAGGCCAGGTACAGAAGCGTTGGGGCTGGAAGGCTCCGGCCGAGTTCAACGAACTCTGCACCAAGGTTTCCCAGATGCCGAATGGCAAGGAACGCTTCGACGCCTGGAGCCGCATGCGCGACATTTTCGAGGAAGAAGCCCCGGCCGTCATTCTTTACCAGCCGTTCGACGTCTACGCGGCGCGCAAGAATGTCCAGTGGAAGCCCATCAGCTTTGAGATGATGGAGTTTCGCAACAACCTCAGCTTCAGCTGATCACAACACGCTGCCTCGGCGATGCGCATCCGTGCGCATCGCCCCAAGGAGATCAAAGAATGCCAAAGCTCTTGACCGTTCGCGACCTGGTCGTCGAAGTCCCGGCACGCAATACCAAAATCATTGATGGGATCAGCTTCAGTGTGGATGCCGGTGAGACCCTCGGTCTTGTTGGGGAGTCCGGTTGCGGAAAGAGCATGACCTGTTACGCCGTCGCGGGCATGTTGCCGCGCGGAATCGCCCGCACCGGTGGCTCCATCGAGTTCGAACGTGATGCGACGAAATCCGGCAAGGTCGCTGATCCGACGATCGCAATGATATTCCAGGACCCAACCAGCAGCCTGAACCCGGTTCATACAATAGGCCGCTACCTTGAATCGGCGCTCTATCGCCATCAGGGGCTGAAAGGCAACGATGCCCGGCTGGAAGCCATGCGGCTTCTCGAACGCGTCGGTATCGATCGCGCCGCAAGCCGTCTGCGCGCGTACCCCCATCAATTCTCCGGCGGCATGAACCAGCGTGTCATGATCGCACATGCACTCGCGGCAAAGCCTCAATTGCTGATCGCTGACGAACCGACGACTGCGCTCGATGTCACGATGCAGGCGCAGATCCTCCACCTCCTCGAAGAGTTGAAGGCCGAGACTGGCATGGCCCTGATGATCGTTTCCCACGATCTCGGGGTGATCGCGCGTCTCGCTGACAAGGCAGCAGTCATGTATTGCGGCAAGATCATCGAGACGGCTCCAATTGCGGAGCTGCTTGCGCGGCCCGCTCATCCATATGCCCGCGCTCTGATCGACTGTATGCCGAGCATCGATCCCGCCGATCTTGAGCCACCGATCCCAATCCCGGGTTCGGTTCCTCTTCTCGAGAGCCTGCCTGATGGCTGTTACTTCCATCCGCGCTGTCCGCGCGTGGCCGAGGAATGTGTGGCTCGTTTCCCCGCTCCCTCCAGCATCGGCCTGTCACACGAAGCTTCCTGCTATCATCCGGTGGTCGCATGATGACGCCCCTGCTTCAAACAAGCGATCTGACGAAGGCTTACAGGCACAAGACTGGTTTCTTCACCAGGCCGACGCAGCAGCTCGCCGCGAACCACATCAGTTTCGAGCTGTCGGCTCGGGAACGCATCGGTGTTGTTGGCGAATCCGGTAGCGGCAAGTCGACACTTGGCCGACTGCTCCTCGGTCTGACACCCCCGACCAGCGGTGATGTATGGTTTGACGGCGTAAACCACAAAGACCGGACAAAGGCGGACTGGAAGAATTTCCGTGTTCGCACCTCCCTCGTGCAGCAGAACCCGCTCGCGGCGCTTAATCCGCAAATGACGATCGGCCAGCAGGTCGCCGAAGGCCTGATCGTTCATCATGTCTGTGGTCGGGAAGAGGCCTATCGGCGGGCAGCCGCGATGCTGGAACGTGTCGGCCTCTCCGGAGCGATGATGAACCGCTACCCACACCAGATGTCAGGCGGCCAGCGCCAGCGCGTCGTCATCGCACGCGCGCTGATCCTTGATCCAAAGCTGGTCGTTTTTGACGAGGCTGTTTCGGCGCTCGATGTCTCGGTGCAGGCTCAGGTGGTGGCACTTCTGCGTGAGCTCTGGCAGGAGATGGATCTCGCTTACGTCTTCATCACCCATGATTTGAGGATCGTTCGCCATCTCGTCGATCGTATCGCCGTCATGTATCTCGGCCGCATTGTCGAGACAGGCGACATCAAGACGGTCTACCAAAATCCGCGGCATCCCTACACGCGGGCGCTCCTGGCTTCCGTACCGACCATGGATCCCAGGGTTCGAAATATCGAACCGCCGATCAAAGGCGAACTCGATGCCAGCAATGCGTCAAAGGGTTGCGCGTTTCGGGCACGCTGTCCGTTCGCGATCGACCGATGCGTCAGTGAAACGCCGGCCTTGCGGCTGGTCGGGAACCAGCAAGCTGCCTGCCATCGTGCAGAGGAGATTGACCGTCAAGCCGTCCCGGCGGCTGATGTCGTCGTGAAAAAGGAGTTGGCCATATGACCAGCTTCATTTTTGCCCGCGTCATACGTGCCATCGTCGTTCTCGTGTTCACGGTTACCATCGTTTTCGTCATTCTGCGCTTGAGCGGTGATCCCGCGCAGTCGATGTTGTCGGATAATGCCGGGCCGGAGGCACTTGCCGCATTCAACGAGAAGTGGGGTCTCGACCGCTCTATCCCAGAACAATATCTCTACTATGTCGCCAATGCATTCCATGGCGACTTCGGGACATCATTCGCAGATGGCCGAGAGGTGTTCGACGTTATCAGCGAGCGAATCCCTAAAACCCTGCTGTTGACGGTTTCGGCCTTTTTCCTGAGCCTCCTGATCGGAATTCCCGTCGGAATTATTGCGGCTGTGCGTCGTGAATCTGCTGTCGACAAGGGCGTGATGGCAGGCGCTGTTCTCGGCTACAGCATTCCAAACTTCCTGCTCGGTCTGGTCTTCGTTTTCGTGTTTGCAGTGTGGCTTCGGGTACTGCCGAGTTCCGGCAGCTCAACCTGGAACCATGCCATCCTGCCCATAGCGACCTTCGCGCTGTTCAACGCTGCGGCCGTGGCGCGGTTCATGCGCTCCACGCTGATCGACGTGCTCGGTCAGCCGTATATCGCGGCAGCTCGTGCGGATGACATACCGAATTGGGACGTCATCTTGCGTCACGCCCTTCCGAATGCAGCAATCCCGATGGTGACGACACTCGGCTTCGTCGCAGGCGGTCTGCTTGGCGGATCCGCACTCATAGAGCCGGTATTCTCGTGGCCAGGTCTCGGAAGTGGGTTCGTCAATGCAACGAGCACCGGCGATCTACCCGTCGTACAGGCCATGATCATCCTCTTCACCGCGTTCATGGTGGCCATCAACCTCACCGTCGATGTTCTCTATGCGGTTCTCAATCCGAAAATCAGGAAGCACTGACATGGCATCGGTCACCTCCTCCAATCCCGCGCCAATCTCCGTGCTGGCCCCGTTCCGCAAAATGCCGGCAAGCATAACTCTATGCTGCCTCTGGATTGCGATCGTCATCATCGTCGGCGTAACGGCACGCTGGATTTCGCCCTTTGACTACCTGAGCCAGGATCCGATCGCGCGGTTTGCCAGGCCATTCCTGTCGGCCGAGCACTTTCTTGGAACCGACTATCTCGGTCGCGACGTGGTCAGCAATCTGCTCGTCGCGACACAGATGACGCTGATGATCGCGCTCGTCGGTTCCGTCATCTGCGCCATCATGGGGACCACGCTCGGCCTGCTGGCGGCCCATTTCGGTGGCTGGGTGGATAACACCATCATGGGCTTCGCCGACGCCATGGCGTCAGTTCCTTTCATCGTCATTGCTCTCGGCGTTCTGGCGCTGCTTGGTTCCAGCCCAATTCTCTTCGTGTTCCTTGTCGGTTTCGCCAGCTGGGAACGTTATGCGCGACTGACGCGCGGTCTGGTCCTGAGCGCCAAGGAGGAAGGCTATGCAGAAGCCGCTCGTATTGTCGGCGTGCCACCGATGCGCATCTATCTGCGCCACATGCTCCCCAATATCGCTGGGCCCCTGATCGTTCAGTTCACCGTGAACTTTCCAGAAATCATCCTTCTGGAAAGTGGCCTGAGTTTTCTCGGTCTTGGCATTCAAGCTCCGGAAACGAGCCTTGGACTGATGGTCGCTGACGGCCGCAACTATCTCGCGATCGCATGGTGGATCGCCGCATTCCCCGGCGCCGTGATTGTCCTGACGACGCTCTCCATCAGCCTGCTTGGCGACTATCTGCGCGATCGCATCGACGCGCGCCTCCGTTAACTCAGAAGGAAAAGACTATGAATCCGCTTCGAATGACGATTGAAAACATGCGCATCGGTGGCCACCGCGGCCACAGCGCCGGCGCCCCGGAAAATACGCTGGTCGCGTTTCGCAAGGCTTTCGAGTATGGCGGCCCGCTTACGACCTGCGAGACCGACCTCTCCATCACCAGCGATGGCGAGCTCGTTCTGATGCACGACAAGACGGTTGATCGCACGACGAATGGCCACGGCATCGTCCAGAAAATGACCTATGCTGAGCTGGCGAAGCTTGATGCCGGCAGCTGGTTCAGTGACAAGTATTCAGGTGAGCAGGTGCCGCGGCTGCGTGATGCGCTGATACTCGCACGAGAGCTTGGCATCATCTATCAGCTGGAACTCAAGATCTACGACCAGAACGACGTGTTTTTCCCGAAGCTGCGCGCATTGATCGATGAGCTTGGTGCCGCCGACCTGTTGCAGTTCTCTTCCTTCGACTATGTGCAGCTGAGGGACGTCAAGAAAGCCATCCCGGAGGTTCCGACCGTCGGCCTGATGCACTCCCGCCTTATCGATCCTGCGTCGCTTGCTCGTCAGGCCAATCTCGATGCCATGAATATCGAAGTCTATCATTTTGCCAGCGGCGAGGCGCGCCAGCTGCATGAAGAGGGCTTCGCGGCCTTCTGCTATCTGCCAGCCGGCCACCATGAAAAATTGATGACGTATGGCGTGGACGTCGAATCTCAACTTGTCCAGTGGGTCCGTGAAGGTCAGCTCGATCAGCTTCTCGGTGACGATGTCGCACAGATCGCACGGTTGCGGGATCAGGCGCGTGGATAAGGTAAACACAACAGTCTCTTCGGATCAGGCGCGCATTGTCGAGGGCATTGCGCGGGAAGCTGGAAACCTGGCTCTATACCACTTCAAAAAACTGGCCACCCTGCCGGTCGAGAAGAAGGGACACCTTGACCTGGTCACCGAAGCCGACAAGCAGGTCGAAGCCCTGATTATCGAGAGGCTTCGTCAAGCTTTTCCAGACGATGGAGTCTTCGGAGAAGAGGGCGGCGAGATCACCGGCACTTCGGGTCGCATCTGGGTCATCGATCCGATTGACGGGACATTCAACTATGTCCGCGGCGCCCAGAACTGGGCTGTCTCAATCGGGCTTTTCGAGAACCGGCGTCCCGCCTTCGGCGTTATTTTCGCTCCCGCGCGCGACCTTCTGTTGATCGGTGGTCACGCCATCGTACCGCAGCTCAATGGAAAGCCTCTCGGTCCCCTGCCCGCGCTCGACATGTCTCGCGCATCGACAGGCTTCAGCATTCATCCATCGGTCTCGACGGCTGACAGGCTGGAGGTCATCCGGTTCATCTCGGATGACCTGCGCATAAGCTTCCGCTTCACGGGGTCCGCAACGCTCTCGTTGATCGAAGTGATGATGGGTGAGACAGATGGTTACGTTTCTGTCGGCGACTCCACATGGGACGTCATGGCGGCACTGCCAATCCTCGCGGGACTGGGCGTCACTCACACGATCGATTGGGATAATACGGAACTACCGCAGAAACTTCGTTTCGTGTGCGGCTCCAAGGAGTTTCTCAATCGAGTAAAGCCGGTGCTGAACAACCTTTCGGCGGCTGCCTGACCCTCAATCGCCTTTTACTAACGGGCGCCGCGCAAGCCGGTGCGACGCTCCTCACAATCAGACAAAACCTTCAAGCATCTCGTCAGTCAGGCCGCTGAATAATCGAGATATTCAGCACTCTTGATCCACCAAACCTATAGCGGACGTGCATGACAAGAGTGTGAAAGGCTATCGACTTGGCACACAAAACTACCGAAGTTTCAGCACCAGTAGACGAGAAGCTGCCCAAGAGCGATGTCAGGACGCAATATGCTGCAATTTGCTTTCGACGCGTGCCTGAGCAAGACGGAGCGATCGAAGTCCTGCTGATAACGAGCAGAGACAGCGGCCGTTGGGTCGTCCCAAAGGGATGGCCTATGGGGAAGAAGAAGCCCCACCAAGTTGCCTGCACCGAGGCCTGGGAGGAGGCCGGAGTGAGAGGCCGTGTCCAGAAAAAGGCATGGGGTCACTACACCTATCTTAAGAGGCTGGATGACGGAAATCTTGTCCCTGCGATGGTCCAGGTTCACTTGCTCGATGTGCAAGGGCTCGAGAGCGATTATCCCGAAAAGGACGAACGCAGACTGAGCTGGTTCACGCCGGCGGACGCAGCCTCTTCCGTAAGGGAACCGGAGCTTCGTTGCTTGATCTCAAAACTTGAAACCCTGGCATTGCCGGCCACGTATCAGCGCTCCGAGCCGTAAAATGAGGATCAATTGATGGACATGGATTTGCTCCGCCGAACCGCAGATCTCCGTTCGGTTGCCGACGCACGGCTTTTAACAATGGAAGATGGCCCGGGCAGAGGACAACGTCTTATCATTGCCAGAAATGCCGCCGGTATCGGATTCGAGATCGCGGTCGATCGTGGTTTCGACGTCTCATCGCTGTCGTTCAAGGGGGTGAATGTAGGCTGGCACTCTTCCAACCAGATGCCATTCTCGCCACATGACCCGGATTCAGAAGAGGGGTTGGGCTTTTTCCGCAATTTCGATGGCTTCATGGTGACATGCGGTCTGGACCAATACAGCAGGCCTCATGACTCCGATGTGACGCATTATGGATATCCAAATCTCAAATCCAGGCGGTTACCGCAGCACGGCCGGATATCGTCCGAGAAGTCGCGGCTGAAGAGATTTGGCGTCGAGGTTGGGACACGCACCATCATCTGCGAGGGGACGGTGCGGCAATCAAGTGTTTTCGGAGAAGTTCTAGAACTGCACCGCAAAATAACCGTCCCGATTTTCGAATCCACATTGCTCATTGAAGACACGGTAACGAACCGAAGCTTTCGACCATCCGAACACGCTATCCTCTATCACCTCAATGTCGGATATCCTTTCCTGGACGAGACCTTGATCGTGAAGGGCTTGCCTGAACCTGCGCTTTGCGAAATCAATTCGACTCCGCCAATCCCTCACGACAGCTTTGGGGAAAAAGTGGATCATATCGACTGCCGCGTCACTCCGCACGACACGCCAATTGTTCTCGAAAACAAGCGATGTGGTTTCTCCCTCTCCCTGACCTATGATCAGGTGGCGCTCCCCAAATTTGCGACCTGGCGCGCCTATCAGTCCGGCGTATTCGCACTTGGGATCGAGCCTCGATCCGATCTCCGACCACCCGAAGGCGGTCAGCTAGGCGCAGGGGAAAGCCGCACCTACAAGCTGCAGATAGATTTACTTCCCTCATGAAACGGGGCGCAGGCTTTGGAGTATTTGCAATAGCCCGCTCGATTCCAGGCTCCAGCCCCTCCACAAGATAATGGGCCCTGCTGTTAGCTATCTGCCGATATTCCTCTGTAAAGCCAGTTCCAGGTCCTGTCGAAATATAGATCGACAGACTGCCTTGTATCAAATTCGGCCCCGCCCATCATCGCGGACGAGGTGGGCATTGCGACAAGACAGTGGATGAGATGGCTGGCGATCAGGCTCACATCCCCGGCCGCAATCACGCCGGCATCCTGCGCTGCCCCCACGGCATCGACGAGCCGGTTCATGATCGGGTCGGGCTGCGGCGGGATAGGTGCTTTCTTTTCGAACACGACAGCTTCACTGAAGGTAATGCGCTTCAGCGCGATGAGGTCCGGCTCCATGTTGATATGCAGCAATTCGCGCATCAGGGCCCGCAGGCGCTGAAGAGCGTTGCCATGCGCCATCGGCAAGTCTCTCAGCCGCGCCACCGCTCGGGCGTGAGCGTGTTCCACCACGGCCTCGAACAGGGCGACTTTCGAGGGAAAGCGGCGATAGACAGTATCCTTGCCTGCCCCGCACTGCGAAGCGACCTGCTCCATGGACGTGCCGGCAAAGCCGCGCGTCGCAAAAAGCGTAGTCGCAGCGTCGATTATCCTTTCGGCCGCGGCGTTCTGTTCCGCCTTCAAGGGGCGACCGACCCGCGCTGTCGCGTTTATTCTCTCCGACACCAGATTTCCTCCGCACTTGCCCGTGCCCGGCCTGTTTGAAGACGTCAAGCAGAATTGCCAACATAAAAGTTGACCAACATCTTCATATTAACTGGACAGGACGGTCCCGTTTGATTTATTCACTCTAGCAGATTTCCCAAGCTTCGACCATGGGGGCGAATTCGTGAAGCAAGGTCTTTCCTTTAAAAACATTCTGACAGCCACAACCTTTCTGGTGGCGACCCATGCCCTGGCGCAGGAGCAGGGCACACAGTTGGAAACAATCGTTGTGCAGGGCAATGCCGCAGCGGCTGGGACATCCGCTGGGATTACTGCCAAGTCCACCCGGTCGGCAACCAAGACCGGGACACCTTTAGCCGAAACGCCGCAATCCGTTACGGTGATAACGCGCAAGCAGATCGACGACCAGAACCCGCAAACGGTCAGTGAGGCGCTGCGTTACACGGCCGGCGTATTATCCGACCGGGACTCGAATTCTCGTTACGATTCCGTATTTCTGCGCGGCTTCGGCGCATTTGGCACGGCGACCAATTATGTGAATTATCTGGATGGCTTGAAACTTCAGCGTGGTCAGGCCTTTGCAACACCCTCCATTGATCCGTTTCTCCTTGAGCGCATCGACGTCCTGAAGGGACCGGCAGCACTTCTTTATGGCCAGGTGAGCCCCGGCGGCCTTGTCAATCAGGTCAGCCGCAAGCCATCGAGCGTGCAGTCGAACGAGGCAAGACTTGAGGTCGGGACCGACGGAAGGGTGCAAAGCGGTCTTTATTCCACCGGCCCCATCGCCACGGATGGAACATGGCAATATGGCATCGGCATTGTTGGCCGCTCCGCCGGCACGCGTTATGACGATGTCGATGAAAAGCGTCTCGGCATTGCGCCATCCCTCAAGTGGCAGCCGGACGAGGATACCTCGCTCGTTATTTCCGGCTATTATCAGCGCGATCCGGAAGGCGGCTATTTCAACTCGCTTTATCCGAAGTTTCTGGCGCCCGCAGGCTATGCCGGTTTCCTCAGTCGGGACCTCAATGTCGGGGATCCGAACTACGATGCGTTCAGGCGCACCCAGTATGGCGCCGGTTACGAGTTCGAGCACAGGTTCGATGATCAGGTGACCATCCGTTCGAATTTCCGGTATTCCGGCGTGGATACCGATATGCGTTCGCTCCAGATGAACGGGCCAATGTCCGCGACGGGTATTATTCCCCGCTGGGCTGTCCATTCCATCGAGGACGTCGAAGGCTTTTCCTTCGACAATCAGGCTGAATTCAAGTTCGAAACCGGTGCCATCGGCCATACGTTTCTTGCCGGCCTCGACATTCAGCACTCAAGCAGCAATTGGGAATATTTGCTGGGCGGCGCGACGCCGCTTGATGTGGCCAACCCCGTCTATGGCCGACCGGTCGGCCCGTTCATGACGGCAATCGACAATGATCAGTCGCTTCGCCAGACGGGCATCTATCTTCAGGATCAAATCGAGATCGGCGGGCTGCGCGGTGTTTTCGGGGTGCGGCACGATTGGGCCCGTCAGGACACTGACAATCTCCTTGCCGGAACATCCGTAAAGCGATCCGACAGCGCAACAAGCTATCGCGCCGGCCTGCTTTATCTTTTCGATAACGGCATCGCGCCCTATGTCAGCTATTCCACCTCGTTTGAACCCTCCACCAGCGTCGGCGCCAATGGCAGTCCATTCAAGCCGACGGAAGCGCAGCAATATGAGGTGGGCGTCAAATACCAGCCTACAGGGCTGGACGCCATCTTCACGCTCTCCGCTTTCGATATTCGCCAACAGAATGTGGTCTATTACAACGCCTCATCAGGCTTCAATGAACAACAAGGAGAAATCCACTCCCGCGGGCTGGAGTTCGAGGCGAGAGGAAACCTCACCAGCAATCTCGAACTGATCGCTGCGGTTTCCCTGCTCGACACGGAAGTTTCCGAATCCGGCATCACATCGATCATAGGCAACCGCCCGCAGGCCGTACCACGCTACTACGGTTCGCTCTGGGCGAACTACACCGTCGATTCCGGTGCGCTGGAGGGCTTAAGCATCGGCGGCGGCGTGCGTTTCGTCGGCTCCAGCTATAGTAACGATACCAATACGGTGAAAGCCGATGGCTATACCCTGCTTGACGCCGCACTTCGTTATGATTTTGGAGCAACGAACCCGAAACTCAAGGGGCTGCAGGCGACACTGAACGTCACCAACCTGCTCGACAAGGACTATTACTCCTCCTGCAGTTCCGAATATTATTGCCAGTACGGCAATGGCCGCACGGTGCTCGCCGGCCTCAGATACAAATGGTGATGTCGCCGTGATCATAACGAGACGAGGCTTTTGCATCTCCGTTGCGGCAGCCGGTATTCTTTCCGGCATTCAGCCCGCTGGAGCCGAGCAGCCCGTTACCGTGAGGGATATGGCGGGGCGCGAGGTACATCTTCCCGCCATGCCGAAAAGGATCGTTTTGCTGGAGGCGCATGACCTGCTGACGATGTCGCTCCTGCATGGCGATCCTGCGTCGCTGGTCGTGGGCTGGGCCGCCGTCGATCGGCTCGACAGCGGTGAATTGCAGACGATCCTGCTAAACGGCCATTCCGTCAGCACGGTCGGGACGCTGAGCCCGGACACGCTTTCCCTTGAAGGGCTGATCGCCCTGTCTCCCGACCTGATCGTGACCACGGCCTTCATGACGCCGCAGGGTGATGAGAATTCCCTGCTGCAGAGGCTGAAGGAGATCGGCATTCCCGTGGTGTTCAGCGACGCTTCCTCAAACGCGGCCGATGAGGCGCGGGCAAGCGGCCCGGTTGATGCCATGAAAGCGTCCCTGCGCATGTGGGGAACACTTCTGGGTGCTTCAAACAAAGCCGAGGCCTACATCACCTTTGTCGAGCGGGAACTGGCGGGCGTTGCAACGTGCGTTTCAGGTGCGAAGCCCGTCACGACCTATCTGGAGGTCCAGTCGACGCTCGACGACTGCTGCTGGGCGGCGGGCAGAAAGAACTGGGGCGAATTGCTGGCGCTGGCCGGTGGTCAGCCGCTTCCGGGCGTGGTCGCGCCGTGGTTTGAGAAGCTGTCGCTCGAATATCTTCTTGCAACACCGCATGAGGTCTACATCGCCTCCGGTGGCGGCTGGGCCTCGGGTGGCCGTCCGCCCATCGGCCCTGGAATCGACCCCGAACAGGGTCGACAGGGATTGCAGCACCTGATCGAGGGCCGCCCGAGTTTCGAACATCTGCCGAGCGTTCGCTCAAAGCGTGTTTACGGGATATGGACCGGGTTGATTACCAACTTGCCCCTCAACGTGCTGTTTATCGCCCAGGCAGCCAGATGGCTGCATCCGGATCGATGTGCCGATATCGATCCAACCGCCATTCTCGACACCATCAATCGCGACTTCGCAGCATTTCCCATAAGGGGACCGCTGTGGGCGGCGATTTGAGACACGGAGCCCACGCCCGATGCCATCGACCAGCAACAACCGATACCGCGCCCATGCCGCGGTCCAGTTTGAAAAGATCGACGACTATATCGAACCGATTGTTGAATCGATTGCAACGCACGACATGACCGTCGAAAAGGCAGGTGGCATTCATCATATCCATTCGCCATACGGCAACGCTACATTCGAGGCGACCCGAAACGGTTTTCGGTTGACGGCGGAAGCCACCGATCCCGGCGGGCTGAACCGGCTGAAACATGCTCTGGTCGGGCCCATCGGTTTTATCGCCGCCCGTGAAAATCTCGATATTCAATGGGAAGGTGATCATGCGGACCCCGCCTTACCCGACGATCTGCGCATTTTGCGGGTGCAGACCATTGAGGACCTGTCGCCCCGCTTTCGCAGGATCGTCTTCAAGGGAGAGAACCTCGAACGTTACGACCGGAAAGACCAGCTCCACTGTCGTCTCATTTTCCAGCCACGCGGCATCGCCGCGCCACGCTGGCCGCTACTTGACCATCGCGGGCATGTCGTCTGGCAGGACAATATTGCGGTTCCGACGCGCGTCTATACGATCCGCTTCATCGACACGGCCAGACAGACGATCACAATCGACTTCGCGCTCCACGCCCATCCCGGTCCCGCGACCCTGTGGGCGATGAATGCACGAGCGGGCGATGTCGTCGGCATTCTGGGCCCTGCGGCGAATGGCCCGGCACCGGCAGACTTCTACGTTCTCGCCGGCGACGAGACCGCATTGCCCGGCATTGCCAGAATTCTCGAATATCTGCCGCCGATGGCAACCGGCCACGCCTTCATCGAAGTCGACACCGCCGCCGATAAATTGCCGCTTTCCTCTTCCAGTGGCGTTTCGATCCAATGGTTGTATCGCAACGGCAAGGCCGCAGGGACAACGACGCTGCTTCAGGACGCCATTCGCTCCCTTCGTTGGCCGGAATGTCCCGCGGGCATCTTCTTCTGGGGTGGATGCGAACACAAAGCATTCAGCGCAATTCATCGGCATCTGAGGAAGGAGGTCGGGCTTTCCCGTGACCGCGTCGTGCTCTATTCGCACTGGCACCGGTCCCTCAGTGAAGAAGACATCATCGCAAAAGGGGCCGATGCCTATCTGCCCCAGTGAAAACCGTTGCTTGGCGGCTTTGAAAATGGCGCTCCATCTATCTGAACGACCGAAAAGAAGGCGTAAAGCCGTCGCAGCGGGCAAAATTTTTAAACGGATCAGTTGAGTCGCCTCGATGGGATCAGGATCCACGGTTCCCTATTCGTCGTCTGACACGGAAGGGCCCGAACTGCTGCCTGTTCTGCTTTTCTAACCGCGCAAAACGGCTAATTCTCACTCTTGCCCGTCACGGGTACTGAGGGACGGCTCATCGCCGTATGGCCGCCAACCGAAGTGACCCGCAAGAAACTGCCGGCCCAAACGCGGCATGCTGCAGATGCGCAGCCGAACTGAAAGTTGTGGTTTCTGCATCAACTCACAATTTGTTGTGGTTGCACTTCGAAGCAATTTGGCCTTGTTTGTGGACGCAAAATACTCACGGGGAGAGAAAACAATGTCTATAATAGCAACAACGCGCGCCACTCTGCTGGCCGCATCGCTTCTGATTGGCGCCAGTTCCGCACTTGCAGAAACAGTTCTGCATCGTGGCAATGCCGGAGAACCGCAGACGCTCGATCAGGCGCAGACCTCCATCAACATCGAAGCTTTTATCCTGAAAGACCTTTATGAAGGTCTCACCATTTACGATGCTGCCGGCAAGATCATTCCCGGTACGGCGGAAAGCTGGACGCTGTCTGAGGATGGCACCGTTTACACGTTCAAACTGCGTGCGGATGCAAAGTGGTCGGATGGCACACCGGTAACGGCTGGAGATTTTGTTTTCTCCTACCAGCGCGTGGAAGACCCAAAGACCGCGGCAAAATATGCGAATATTCTCTACCCGATCAAGAACGCCGAAAAGATCAACAAGGGCGAAACGCCGGTTGACCAGCTTGGCGTCAAGGCGGTGGATGACAAGACCCTTGAGATCACGCTTGAGCGCCCGACACCTTTCTTCGTTGAGCTTCTCGCTCACCAGGCGGCTCTGCCAATTTCGAAGGCGAGCTACGAAAAGAACGGCACCGACTTCGTAAAGCCGGGCGTCATGGTCTCGAACGGTGCTTACAAGCTCGAAGCGCATGTTCCCAATGACAGCTTGACGGTCGTCAAGAACACCAGCTTCTGGGACGCATCGAACACCAAGATCGACAAGGTGATTTTCTACCCGATCGATGATCAGGCCGCATCCGTCCGTCGTTTCGAAGCCAAGGAAATGGACCTCGCGTATAATTTTTCCGCGGACCAGATCGACCGTCTGCGCAAGTCCTATGGCGAACAGGTTCACGTTTCGCCGACGCTTGCGACCTATTATTATACCTTCGACACACGCGAAGCGCCGTATGACGATGTCCGTGTCCGCCAGGCCCTGTCCATGGCAGTCGACCGCGATTTCCTTGCCAAGGAAATCTACAGCGGCTCGCAGGTTCCCGCCTATTCCATGGTTCCCCCGGGCATGGACTCCTACGGTGAGCCCGCAAAAGCCGATTTTGCCACGCTGTCGCAGCTTGATCGTGAAGACGAAGCCCTCAAGCTGATGAAGGAAGCCGGTTACGGTGAGGGCGGCAAGCCGCTTTCCATCGAAATCCGCTACAACACCAACCCGAACCACGAACGCGTCGCAACGGCTATCGCGGATATGTGGAAGAACACCTTTGGCGCGAAGGTATCGCTGGTGAACCTCGACGTCGCCTCGCACTATGGCTATCTCCAGGAAGGCGGCAAATTCAACGTGGCGCGTGCCGGGTGGGTTGCCGACTATGCGGATGCGGAAAACTTCCTCGCCCTTTCCATATCCTCCAACAAGACCTTCAACTATTCGAAGTTCAACAATGCCGAATATGACGCGCTGATGCAGAAGTCATATGACGAAAAGGATGCGGCAGCTCGCTCCAAGCTGCTGCATGAGGCAGAAACCATCCTCATGAAAGAACAGCCGGTCGCTCCGCTTCTGACGCAGGCAGACCTGTGGCTAGTTTCCAACCGCGTGAAGGGTTGGGAAGACAATGCTGCTAACGAACACCTCAGCCGCTTCCTGAGCGTTTCCGAATAAGCAGTGCTGGCACGGTGGCTGACACCACCGTGCCATGCGGGGAGCCTGAAAAATCATGATCTCGTTTATCCTGCGCCGTTTGGCGAGCGCCGTGCCGACGTTGTTTATCGTCGTCACGATTTCGTTTTTCCTGATGCGTTTTGCACCGGGCGGTCCGTTCAACCTCGAACGCCCCCTGCCGCCGCAGACCATGGAAAACCTGATGAGGACCTATCATCTGGATGAGCCATTGTGGCGCCAGTACCTCATCTATCTCGGCAATGCCGTCACCGGCGATTTCGGTCCGAGCTACATCTATAAGGACAACACCGTCGCGCAATTGATCGGCAAGGGTCTGCCTTATTCGCTAGAGCTTGGTTGTTATGCTCTTCTGCTGGCGCTGGTCGGCGGCGTTCTTGCCGGCACCTTTGCCGCGCTCAGGCAGAATAGCGCCTTCGATTTCTCGATCATGTCCATCTCGACCGTCGGCATCACCGTGCCGAACTTCGTTGTCGCGCCTGTTCTCACGCTGATCTTCGCCGTGTTGCTCGGGCTTCTGCCCGCCGGCAGCTGGGGTGATGGATCGCTGCGATATCTCATTCTTCCGATGATCGCGCTCGCTTTGCCACAGCTCGCCGTCATTGCGCGCCTGACACGCGGCGCAATGATCGAGGCCCTGCGGATGGACCATATTCGCACCGCCAGGGCTTATGGCCTTCCAGCCCGCAGCGTGGTGGTGTTTCACGCCATGCGCGCGGCAATGCTGCCGGTTGTTTCCTATCTCGCGCCTTGTGCCGCAGCTCTGTTGACGGGTTCGGCGGTCATCGAGACGATCTTCACTATCCCGGGTGTCGGTCGCTACTTCGTTCTTGGCGCCATCAATCGTGACTACACGCTGGTCATGGGAACGGTCGTTCTCATCGCCATTTTTGTCATCCTGTTCAATCTCGTGGTCGATATTCTCTACGGCCTGCTCGATCCGAGGGTCAGACATGACTGATATCTCCGGCAATATCGCTCCTCAACCATCGGTGAAAAGCCGAAGCCTGTTCCAGCTTGCCGCCATGCGTTTCAGACGAAACAAAGCCGCCATGGCTGGCTCCATCATGCTCGTGCTGATCACGCTTTTCTCATTTATTGGCCCGCATTTCCTTTCACACACCTATGATCAGGTGTTTTCATCCTACGTCTCCGTCGCGCCAAGCCTTGAGCCGCGGCCGGATGTCAACAACCTTCAGAGCGTCATGGAAGGTGTGGCGGGCCGCGCCCGCGTGGAGCTGAAGGAGTTTTCCGTCGAAGGCCAGACCTTCACGGCAACCGTCACCTCCAGCGGCCCGATCGACCCGCGCACGACACGGTATTTCGACCGCGCCAACGAATTCGAAAACACGAAGGTCGTTGCAACGGAAGATGATGGTCGAACGCTGAAGCTGGAAGGCGATGTCAATCGCGAATACTTCTTCTTCGGCACGGATTCCAACGGTCGCGATATGCTGGCTCGCGTCATGCTGGGCGGTCAGATCTCCATCGCCGTCGGCGTTCTCGCCAGTCTCGTTTCGCTCGGCATCGGCGTTCTTTACGGCGCAACGGCGGGCTACATCGGTGGGCGCGTCGACAATGTCATGATGCGTTTCGTCGAGATCCTCTATTCGCTCCCCTTCGTCTTCCTGGTCGTCGTTCTCGTGGTCTTTTTCGGGCGCAGCTTCATCCTGATCTTCCTGGTGATCGGTGCGGTGGAGTGGCTGGATATGGCCCGTATCGTGCGTGGCCAGACGCTTGCCCTGAAACGGCGCGAATTCGTGGGTGCGGCCCAGGCTTTGGGCCTGACCGACTGGCAGATCATCCGCCGCCACATCATTCCGAATACGATCGGCCCCGTCGTCGTGTTCGTCACGGTTGTCGTACCCAAAGTCATTCTTCTGGAAAGCTTCCTCTCTTTCCTCGGGCTTGGCGTGCAGGCGCCACTGACGAGCTGGGGAGCGCTGATTTCCGAAGGCGCGAACAATATCCAATCTGCCCCCTGGCTATTGATATTTCCGGCAATCTTCTTCGTACTGACCCTGTTCTCGCTCAATTTTGTGGGCGACGGGTTGCGTGATGCACTCGATCCCAAGGATCGTTGACATGAATACGACATCTGAAACCATTCTCACCGTCCGCAATCTCAAGGTCGATTTCACGACGCCGGACGGCACGGTGAACGCCGTCAAAGGCATCGATCTCGATGTCAGACAGGGAGAAACGCTTGCCGTTGTCGGAGAATCCGGCTCCGGCAAAAGCCAGACCATGATGGGCATCATGGGACTGCTCTCCTCCAACGGCGTTATCCAGGGTTCAGCCAAATATCGTGGACGTGAGCTGATAAACCTGCCGGTCAACGAGCTGAACAATATCCGTGGCGCGAAAATCACCATGATTTTTCAGGAGCCCATGACCTCGCTCGATCCGCTTTACAGGATCGGCGCGCAGATCGCCGAACCCATCGTCCACCACCGGGGCGGCAGCAAGAAGGAAGCGCGGGCACGCGTTCTCGAACTCCTGAAGCTCGTGGGGATTCCGGAGCCGGAGCGGCGCATCGACAGCTATCCGCATGAGCTTTCCGGCGGGCAGCGCCAGCGCGTCATGATCGCCATGGCACTGGCAAACGAGCCCGATATTCTGATCGCGGATGAACCAACCACCGCGCTCGACGTGACAATCCAGGCGCAGATTCTCGATCTTCTGAAGTCGTTGCAGCGGCGCTTCGGCATGGCCGTGGTGCTGATCACGCACGATCTGGGTGTGGTCAGGCATTTTGCCGATCGTGTTGCGGTCATGCGCCGGGGTGAGATCGTTGAAGCCGGTACAACGGAAGACATCTTCGAGCGCCCGCAGGCGGACTATACGAAGATGCTTCTCGATGCCGAGCCCAGCGGACACAAGCCGCCTGTCGGTGAAGGGGCCCCGGTCGTTCTCGCTGGCCAGAACGTGACGATTGATTATGTGATTCCGGGCGGATTCCTGTCGAAGTCGCGGGAGTTTCGCGCCGTGGATGGCGTCAATGTCAGCCTTCATCAAGGGCAGACCATCGGCATCGTCGGTGAATCCGGATCAGGCAAGTCGACGCTCGGTCGTGCACTTCTTCGCCTGGCACCGTCAAAAGGCCAGATTTTCTTCGGCAAGACGGAAATCACCGGACTTGATCGTAAGGCAATGAGGCCCTTGCGGCGGCAGCTGCAGCTTGTATTTCAGGATCCCTATGGATCTCTTTCGCCAAGACAGACTGTTGGAGAGATCATCACCGAGGGCCTTTTTGTGCACGAGCCGCAGCTCAGCCGCGCAGAGCGAGACGAGCGGGCAATCGCAGCACTGAAAGAAGTCGGTCTCGACCCCGCCGCCCGCAACCGCTACCCGCACGAGTTTTCAGGCGGACAACGTCAGCGTATCGCAATTGCCCGCGCGATCATCCTCAAGCCGGATGTCGTCATTCTCGACGAACCCACATCTGCGCTGGACCGATCCGTTCAAGGACAAGTCATCGACCTGCTGCGTGGTTTGCAGAAGACACATGGCCTTTCCTACATCTTTATCAGCCACGACCTTTCCGTGATCAAGGCCATTTCGGATTACGTCATCGTCATGAAAAACGGGAAGATCGTCGAGGAGGGAGAAACGGACGCGATATTCGACAGGCCGACGGCTGAATATACCAAAACACTGATCAAATCCGCGTTTTCGGCAGAGGTGGCACGATAGATTATAGTCCGATACCGACGAGACAAACCGGAAGCACGCATCCCATACCGCGTTCCTGACGAATAGGGTGCCGAGGTCTTCGGTCCTTGCCGCAAGCATAAAGTCTTTGCTTTGCGAAACGGAACCGAAGACATCGGCCCTCTCATCTGGTCAACACCAATATAACAACCGCTCAACGGGCCTTGAGAAAGCGATAACCCGTACTGAAATCATTGCTATATATACGGTCCACCGCCACAAAGGGCACATTGCGGCGATAATCTTCAAACAGCGCCTTTGTTCCCGCCCCCAACTGCCCGGGCTTGCGCAGATCAACGGCTTGCGCCGCATGCAGCAACTGGATCGAGGACATCCAGTACAGATTATCCAGAATTCGGCTGAGATTGGCGACCGAAAGCGGTGCGTGGCTGTCCAGATCCTCGATATTTCCTGCCATCGCAATCGAGCCGACGGGAGCCTGCGCGCCGATCTGCTGGTTTTCGGCCAGAAGCGCGACGAGCGGTTTCTGGATCGCGCCAAACGCATGTCCTTGATTGGTTTCAGCAGCAAGGAACCGCGAAAGATGCGTCAAATCCGGGTTCTCGAAGCGGATCGTCTGCATCGTAATGGCCTGTGACAGACGCACCAGCGCCGTGTTCAGTGTTTCAACCCTCGAGGCCACCGGCAACATTTCAAAACCCGCACTCGGATAGATCGCTCCCGATACTTCGCCCTCGATAAAATACTGGGAGACCTGTCCGGAAGCCTTGTCGTCCGAGGCTCCCGCAACCACGCCCGGATTGTCATCACTGTGATTGATCTGGATTTCCAGCGCCTTGGTCAAATCCTGCGTTGCAATTTCGGCTCCACCAAGCACATAGGCCATGGTGCGATAAGACAGCGGGTCCTGCAGTGCCCGATCCTTCGCGGGCGACCAGAGATAGCTGCCGTCAAGGGCAGAGCGAACCATCAGTGCCCCGGATGTGTTTTCGGCAAAGGGGCGCAGCTCGTTCGTCGCCGCGAGGAAAGGGGCGACATTGCCGTTAAAACCTTCAAGTGCAAGACCAAAGACAACGGCTTCCTTCTCGAGATAACCCGCCGTATCGTGCGCCAGCAGGGCAGCCTGTCCAGCGGTCAGCGCATTCGTGCTGAGGATCGAAAGGAAATCCTTGCCAACCGGTTCGAGCGGAGCGATGCCGGCCTCTGCCAGGGCACGCGCTGCGGGAATGCGATTGCCTTTCATGAAGACCTCCCCCTCGCCGACCATCGCCAGACCGATATGGGAGGCAAGGGTGATATCCGCCTCGCCCACAGAACCGCGTGAAGGAACGACCGGGGTGATCCCCTGCTCCAGAAACTGTCGATACATTTCTGCAACGGCGCTCTGAACGCCGGTTCGGCCGGTTGCAATCTGGTTTAGACGGATCGCCATGCCCGCCCTCACGGCCTCGACCGCCATCGGCTCGCCCACGCCTGCGCCATGCGCGCGCAGGGATGTAGAATTGAAAGCGCGTGACAGTTTCAGCAGATCGTCGTCCAGCACGCGCTTGCCGTCCCTCATCGCGAAAACTGGGCGATCCTTGTTCCAGCCAACGCCAACCGTCAGGCCATAGACCGCCTTGCCTTGCAGGGCGGCCTCCATCACCAGATCGAAGCCTTCGGCGATCCGTTTGCCCGCGCTTTCGGTGAGAGTAATCTTGGCGCTGTCATCCCGCGCCAGGCCGACGACCTGTTCCACGGTCAGGTTTTGACCGTCGATGGACCAATGTTCCGCCCGTACGTTTGAAGCAGCAAGCCCAGCGATCGCAAAAGCTGTGACAATGGAGAGGCGATGAATAGTCCCGTTTTTAACAGACATGATGTTCCCTTGAGTTGGTTATTATTATGCCGTCATGTTTGCAGCACTGTCCGGCGTCGAAACGGCTTCGCTTCGACTGGAAACTTCCAGACATGACGGGTGGAGCAATTGGGGGAGCTGGGCCTTGAGCGGCCCATCTCCTTTAGTTCGTGGAATACGGCTTCGGCAGGATCAGGACCGCTATCAGCGATATAAACGCGGCAGCCATGACGTAAAATCCGGGCGCGTGATAACCGATGCCCGTGCTGCCAAGCCAGGTCAGCGTCGCCGGGGCAAATCCTCCGAAGATCGTCACGGCGGCATTATAGGCCAATGACATGCCCGTGGTGCGGATATTCGTCGGGAAAACCTCGGACAGGGTTGCGGGTGCGACCCCGACATATCCCGAGACCATGATGCAGAAGAGGCTTTGCACGATGATGAGCGTCGTCAGCGTCGGCGAAGATTGCAGCCACCAGATCAGGGGATAGACCGCGACCAGCATCGCGCCGGCGGCAATGGCGAGCATCAAGCGCCGACCGATCCTGTCCGAAATGCTGCCGGCGCTGACGCAACCGACGGCAAGGAAGACGTTACCAATCAGCGATGCCGTAAAGGCCTCCGAAGGGCTGAAACCGAAAGCACGCTGAACGAAGATCGGCATGTAGATGATCAGCACATAAACGCACACCGCCCACAGGATCGAGAAAGCGAAGCCTTTGATGAGATGGCCGAAATAGTCCGAGAAGACGAGCTTCAGGGGTGTTTTGGCGGACTGGTTCTCCAGACTTGCCTGTTCGGCCTGAAAAGCCGGCGTTTCGTCCAGCGTCTTGCGCAACCAAAGACCCACCGGCGCGATCAATACGCCAATGAAGAACGGAATCCGCCAGCCCCAGTCTCCGATCTCCTGCTCCGTCAGAAGCGAGGTAACCGCAAAGGCGACGAGTGCACCCATGATGTTGGAAATCGCCATGCTTGCCTGGAGCCAGGAAGCATATTTGCCTTTTTTGTCGGCGGGCGCATGTTCGACAAGAAAGGCGGCTGCTCCGCCGATTTCTCCGCCCGCAGAGAAGCCCTGAAGGACTCGTCCGGCAAGGATCATGAGCGGCGCTCCCACACCAATCGCGGCATAGGTCGGCGCCACCGCGATCAGCAGGGTGCCCGCCGCCATGATCATGATGGTCAGGAACAGTGCGGCCTTTCGACCAGCCTTGTCGCCATAGACCCCGATCACGATGGCTCCCAGGGGGCGGATCACGAAGCCTAGCCCGAAGGCGAGAAAGGCTTTCACGAGTTCGACGGTATGATCGCCGCCGGGAAAGAAATTATGGGCGATGTAGATTGCAAACAGCGCATAGACGGTGAAGTCATACCATTCCAGGGCGTTGCCTATCGATGCTGCTGCAACGGCGCGCTCCGGTGATGACCGTCTGGCCGGTGTCACTGACAAATTTTGATATGTTTTTTCCATTATTGTCCCCTCTTGGCCTGCCGGTGCCGGCAGGCGATGTTGATTGGTGATCGTAATTTTCCGCCCTTCATGGCGATTGATGGCGTCTCCTCGCTTTGACCTGTCAGATCTGCACGTGATTTATGCCCTTGCTGGCAATTTCATCCTGTGCCTCGGCATAGCCCGCATCCGCGTAACGGATGACGCCGAGCCCGGTATCATTGTCGAGTGATTGCGAAAGCCGGTCGTCCGCCGCATTGGTGCCGTCAGCGACGATCGTGACCCCTGCCGAAGTCATGAAACCCGCATATCCCCCACCGCCGGAATGAAGCGCGACGAGGTCGGCGCGCGAAGCGCAGAGCAACATCGCGTCGAGAAGCGGCCAGTCGGCGATGGCGTCCGAACCGTCAAGCATGTTCTCCGTCATGATGTTCGGATGCGCCATGCCCGCTGAATCGAGGTGATCGCGAGAGAAGGCAACCGGCCCCTTCAATTCGCCCGAAGCGACCAGAGCGTTGACCCGCCGTGCGAGTGCGCTTCGTTCGCCATGGCCGAGCCAGGCGATGCGCGCCGGCAGCCCCTCGAACGGAACGTACTTGCGCGCCAGCGAAATCCAGTTGGTAACGATCTTGTTGTCCGGAAACATCTCCAGCACCAGCTCGTCTATCCGCCCAATGTCCGAGGCCTCGCCCGACAGGGCCATCCAGCGGAAGGGACCAATCGCCCGGCAGAACAGCGGGCGCAGATAAGCTTCGGTGAAGACCGGAATGTCGAAGGCGTCAGCAACGCCACCGGCCTGCGCCTGCGTGCGGATCAGGTTGCCATTGTCGAAAACCTCCGAGCCGGCCCGCTGGAATTCCAGCATGGCTGTTACTTGTTTGGCAATCGACGCCCTGCCGGCCTCGATCAGCTCATCCGGGTTCTGGCTGCGCAGGCGGCGTACCCGTTCCAGATCGTAACCGATTGGAATATAGCCATAAACAAGATCATGGGCGGAGGTCTGGTCGGTCACGATATCCGGGATGATCCCCCGCGCAGCTATTTCGGGATAGATTTCCGCTGCATTGCCGACAAGTCCGACGGACAGCGCCTGCCCCTTCGAACGGGCCTCTTCAATCCGTGCCAGTGCGCTATCGAGATCATCGGCGATCTCGTCCAGATAGCCGATATCCTTGCGGGTGCGAGCCCGTTCCGGATTGATCTCCACGCACAGGATCGCCGCGCCCGCCATACGGCCGGCAAGCGGCTGTGCGCCTCCCATGCCGCCAAGGCCCGCGGTCAATACGAAACGCCCGTTCAGCGTGCCGCCGAAGCGGCGTTCGGCAATGCGCATGAAGATTTCATAGGTGCCCTGAATGACGCCCTGCGAGCCGATATATTGCCATGCCCCCGCAGTCAGGCCGCCCCAGCATATGAGGCCCTTGCGTTCGAGAGCATAAAAATTCTCGGCCTTGGCCCATTGGCCGACCATGTTGCAATTGGCCATGATGACCATCGGGGCCTCGGTCGAAGTCTTCATCAAGCCGACCGGCTTTCCCGACTGGATGACGAGTGTCTGATCCTCATCCATGGTCGTCAATGCGCGTACGATGGCATCATATGCGGCCTTGTTGCGCGCCGCCTTCCCGAGTGCTGCGTAGACGACGAGATTTTCCGGGTCTTCACCGACAGCCAGCACGTTTTCCATAAGGCGCAGCAGGGCTTCCTGCCGCCAGCCCTTCGCGCGAAGGTCCGGGCCCGAAGGGATCGGGAAGCCGGGATTGCGGGGATTCTCTCTCGGCATCTTCAGGCCTCCAATGCGTAGTTGGTCAGGTTGATACCCATGACCTTTTCAGGGTGGACATAGATCGCCGGGTCCATCAGGCCCGCGCCGATCGGTATGAGGGTCTTCGGGACATGCAGCAGGTGGATCTTCATGCCGACTTTCAGCTCGCCTACAGACAGCGGTTCGATCTCCTGCGACAATGTGGTGATGACGTCCGGAAAAGTTGCGAGACGACGGCCATCGACCGCATCGACCGCCATGTATTCGTTCATCACATGCAGGGTCAGAGCCGCATCGCCCCTGCCGATGGTGACCGTACCGACGTCGAAAGCCTCATTCGTATAAACGACCTCCTTGGCCGTGATCTCTCCTTCAATCATGATCCTGCCGCCCGTGGTCGCAAGGATCGCATCGAGGACTGCGGCATGCCCTCGAGGCTCGGCGGCGAGGATTGCGTGACCAAGCTCCAGCGCCTTGGAAATTCCGCCGAGCGCCGCATTCTTCGCAACATAGCCGGCGCGAACCGGATTGCGGGCCGAGGCGATGAAACCACCCGACATGTCGGAGGCCGTGCGCAGGATGGGAGAAATGCGGCCAGTTGCGCCGCGCGTTACGAGTTCGATATAGCGGTTCTGATCGCGATTTCCGCCAACGGCCGTCTGGATCGACTGGTCCGGTTTGCCGGCCATGCCGATCGCGCCCATGTCGCCGGTCGGATGGGCGCGCATGTCACCCACCGCGTCCAGCACCTTGCAGCCGAGAATGGCCGAAGGCAGCCATGCGTTGAGGGTCGAGGACTTGCCGTTCTGCCCGATCATCAGGGCCGCGACCTTCGCACCAAGCTCATCCTGCAAAAGCTGCACGGCCTTGACATAATCCACGCCCCGCATTTCCCAGGGCGTCGTGGAGGCCGGCGCACCGATGGCGGCAGCAGTCGCCACCCAGTCATCTTCATTCAATTCATCAATGGAGACGAGTTCCGGCGCACCGGCGTTCACCGCGGCATAGCCCAGCATCCGTCCATGATGGACCCAGCCGCCACCGCCGGCCGCATAGACCGCGCCTCCCCGCACCGCGGGTTCCACATCCTTCTCCGTCAGAATTCTGGCCACTTTCAGCCCTCCCTTTTTCTTTCCAATTCTATAATCGTGTTCGCCAGAACTTCAGCCGCCAAAGCGAGATCGGCCGCATCGGCCCATTCTTCCGGGCAATGGGACCGACCGTCGCGGCAAGGGACGAAGAGCATCGCCGAAGGACACAGCCGTGTCATGAATGCCGCGTCATGGCCTGCACCCGACACCATCTTTCGATAGGGCGTGTCCAGCCCGTCGGCGGCCTTTGCCAGCGTCTCCTGCAATCCATCATCCATCTGCACGCCGGGATTGGCGGAAATCAGCCGCGCCTCGATCGTGTTTTCACCGTCCCCGTCAAGTCCGGTCAGCCAGGATACGAATGCTTCCTTGTCCTCGGCCCGCTCGGCGCGGATATCAACCAGCATGCGGACCCGGCCCGGCACCACATTGGCGGCGTTGGGAGAGATTTCGAACTCGCCCACAGTTGCGGTGAAATGGCCGGGACCACCGGAAAGCTCCGTCGCGAACCGCTCGATCTCACTCACGATCCGCGCCGCAGCGACGAGGGCATCCGCGCGCAACCCCATCGGGGTCGTGCCGGCATGATCGGGACGGCCCGTCACCTCGATCTCGACGCGGTTGATGCCGACAATGGTCGTCACCACCCCAAGCGCAATCTTTTCCCGTTCGAGAACCGGCCCCTGTTCGATGTGCAGTTCCAGAAAGGCCTTCAGGTCATCAGCCAAGGGAGCTTCAAGACTTTCCGGCTTGCCGCCCACATCGCGTATGGCCGTCGCCAGATCACGCCCGTCGCTTATACGCCTCAGCCAGTCCTGCGGCAGAACGCCCGCCATCGCTCGCGAACCGATGCAGGAAACCCCGAAAATGGAGACTTCTTCAGCAAGAAAATCGACAACAGCCAGATTGTGCCGCAAGGCAACACCACGCCGTGAGAGAATGCGTGCGACCTCCAATGCAACGACGACACCGGCAACACCGTCAAAACGCCCGCCGTCCGGCACGGTGTCGGAATGCGAACCCAGCATGATCGTTCCGGCCTGCGGCTCGGTGCCTTCGCGGCGGCCGATCAGGTTCCCGCCCGCATCCGTCGAGACATTCAATCCTTCACTCAGGAAACGCCGCCGAAGATAGTCGCGCCCTTCATCGAAACGGGGCGAGAAGGCGCGGCGGGTCCAGGGACGTTCCGGATCGGTAATCTGCGCCAGCGCGTCGAGATCCGTTTCTATGTCCTTTATTGACGCGTCGAGATTGCGGCGCATCACAACAGCACCTCGCGCAGACCAAGTGTTTCGGGCGGCCGCACGAAAACGCCTGTTCCCGGCGCAGCCAGCACGTTTTCACCGTCGAAGACCATCTCGCCCCGCCGCCAGGTGGCTGCGACCGTCCAGGGCAGTTCCATGCCGTGATAAGGCGACCACCCCGCAATGGAGTGAGGACTGGTGGCTGCGTCATACACCATGGGCCGATCGACGAGCACCATGACGTCAGCGTCGCGCCCGACCTGCAACCCGCCTTTCTGGTGATCCAGACGAAAATGCCGGGCCGGATTTTCGGCCATCAGCCGGGCCGCCCACACCAGCGGCACACCGCGTGCGATCGCGCCCTTGACGAAAAGCGGCACCATCACCTCCAGCCCCGGGACGCCGGAAGCATTTTTCAGCATATCGGGATTGGTCTTGCGGTCCTCACTCCAGCTCACATGATCGGTAGACACCATCGACACCCGCCCTTCCGCCAGATGGCGCCAGATCGCCTCCACTTCTTTGCGGGCGCGTATCGGCGGGTTGATCTTGGCCTTGCCGCCAAGCCGCGCGACATCATTCTCCTCATCCAGAACAAGGTAGTGAATGCAGCATTCGATGGAGGAATACCCGCCGTTCCTGCGATACATCTCGGCGATTTCGTAACCGCGGCTGACGGAGCAATGGACGACATGCGCCGGACAATCTGTCTCGGCGCCGGTTTCGTAAATCTGCAGCATCGCCAGCGTCTCGGCCAGTTCGGGACGCGACAGGCCGTGCGCACGCCAGTCGGTTATACCGGATGCCTCCACCTCGGAAATCGCGGCGCGGACATAGGCGTCGTCCTCATTGTGCACGCCTGCGGCAAGCCCGGTCTTTGCAATCTCGGCGAAACAGGCGCGAAGCAGCGCAGGTGGGATACGCGGAAAGCGTTGGGGATCCGTGCCGAAGGTCGAGAACTTGTAGGCGCAAACTCCCGCCGTCGCCTGTTCGGCAATGCGGGCAGAACCCTCCTGCGGATCGACAGTGCCATAAAGCGCAACGTCGATGCGCGCCTCCGCGTCGATCATCGCGACCTTGCGCCTGACAGCCTCGGCAGAACACACAAGATTGCCCTCATCATAGGGCATGTCCACGATTGTCGTGACGCCGCCCGCCGCCGCCGCACGGGTCGAGGCCGCAAAACCCTCGGCCCCCTTCTGCGACAGCGAATGTACCTGTGCGTCTATGGCGCCAGGCAATAGGATGCCGGTGCCGAAATCATGATTTTCTCTTCCAGCCGGCGCGGGGCCTTCTCCGATGAGTGCCGTTTTCCCGTCGCGAATGGCCACGAAACCTCGAGAAATCTCGCGGTCGGTCAGAATGACTCGCCCCGCCAAAACCGTATCGAAATCCGCCATGTCGTCCTCCTGTCATATTTCGACTATGAGGCACAATTAAATTAGTGGTATATCCCAAAATCCGGACAGACGATGCCGAAATGGGAAGGCCAAGACGAGGCGTGGGCGGTGAAGGTTTCGACGATTCTTTTATGTGACCAGGTGGTTCGGCTCGGCGGCATCCACCTTGCGTCCAATACAACAGGAATTCCGGTTTCAACTGTATCTGATGCCGTCAACCGCCTGGAAACCGCCCTCTCCGTCAAGCTTTTCGTGCAGGGCGCAAAAGGCCTCATCCTGACGGCGGAAGGCGGGAGACTTGGCCCATATCTAGCGCAGGCCGCCCATGAAATCTTCGCGATCCATGGCGCGTGCTGCGATGACCATACGAAAGATATTTATCAGAGAAGCGTGTCGCTGATTGCACTCTTCCGCTTCGTGGACATTCTCGAATCGGGCTCGATCCGTAAATCCGCATTGAGGCTTCAAATCGGACAACCACAGCTGACGCGAATGATGGCGATGCTGGAGGACAATCTGGGCGTCCGGCTTTTTGAAAGGACCCGCAGCGGCTCGCGCGCATCGCCCGAGGGGCTTCGCATATCGCCCCACGTCCACAAATTACGCGATATTTGGGCTGCGCTGGACTCCACATCCGCCCTGCGTTTCAAGCGGCATTTGCGGCATTGGTCATTCGGCGGCATTCCTCCCGCAACGACGGACAGCCCGTCGGCAATTATTCTGGCGCGCATTGCCGCCAACTGGGCACGGCGTTTCGACACACCGCTGCTGATGCAGCCCGGACTTGCAGACAGCCTGCTGGAAGGACTTGAACAACAGCGATACGATGCTGTCCTTGTCGACATGCCAGTCAACAATTCTCGCCTGCGCAGCCGTGAGGTTTTGCGCAGCCACCTTTCATGTTTCCTGCAGCATGAAGCACCTGAAATGACGGATGCAGATTCGCCGTCACAGATGCGCGAGGCGATCCTCAAGCACCCCCTGGTACTGCCTTCCCGCGCCTCCGGACTGCGCCAGACGGCCGAAAGCTTTCTCGAGCACCTGCTTGGACCAACGTGGCTGTCAAAGGTGCAGTTGATTGAGATCGACAGCATACCGGTGGCAGTGCAACTGATTGTCGGCCACGGATATTGTTCGATATTGCCGTCCGGCGTGGGAATAACCTCCCCCAAAGTAACGAAAATCCCACTACCGATGACATTTTCCGTTCCATTGCTATTGGCCTGGCGCGCCGATGACAGAGGCACAGATATGGCGCAGCGGGTTCTTCAGCTGCTTGATATGACGAACTAATGGTGGCCGGGCAGGCTCGGCTCCTGCAACTCGGCTCCAAGTATCTAACACTTCGCCGAGCGGTAGGCTTCGGGCCGATAGGTCGTTTGGAACCTACTTGGTCACAGCCAAGGAAAAAAGATTTGCGGCTTGTGCGCGGGTTGACCGCTGGCTGGCGATACCTTGGGCGATTTGCCAATATTAACGAGCTGCGCGAGCGTACCCACCTGCGGCCTAACCGTCTCAAGCGGTCGGAACCGTGCCGCCATCGATGGTGAATTCGGTTCCCGTGATCGCACCAGCGCGTGGCGACACGAGGAACGCGATAAGATCGGCGACCTCCTGAGGCTTGGCGGGCCGCCCGAGCGGAATGCCGCCGAGGGCCTTCATGATGATCTGCTTGCCGCCTTCGTAATCGGTTCCGGCGTCGGTCGCCAAGCGTTCCGCAAAAGCGACCGCCGCCTCGGTCTCGATCCAGCCTGGCGAGACACGAACGACGCGGACACCTTTGGGCGTGACCTCCTTGGAGAGGCTTTTGCTGTAGGTCGAAAGCGCAGCCTTCGCGGCGGCATAGGCCGTCGTAGATTCAGGCAGCGGCAGCTGGTGCTGGATCGACGTGACGTGAATGATGACGCCGCAACCCTGCTCGATCATCGATGGCAGGAGGGCGCGGTCAAGCCGCACCGCCGGCATGAGGTTGAGGTTAAGCTCCCTGAGCCATTCGTCATCGCCTAGAGCAGCAAAACCGCCGGGAGGTGCGGACGAGCCGCCGAGAACGTTGACGATAATGTCGACCCCGCCCAGGCGGTCGAGCACGCCCCTGGCGACCGCGGCGCAGCCGTCAGCGGTTGTGATGTCCGCCGCGACGTACTGAAGGCCTTCCGGAGATTTGTCCGGGACCGTCCGCGCAGTGGCCACCACCTTCGCCCCGGCTTCTGTCAGTGTCTTGACCACGGCAGCGCCGACGCCTTTCGTGCCGGCGGTGACGAGCGCACGACGACCGGCAATCGCAAGATCGAAGCTCATAGCGTGATTTCCAGTTCTGCGATCTTGTCGCCTTCAAGAAAAAAGAAGTAGCGGAGATCCACCGGGCTGCCGGGGAAGTTACCCGTCAGGTGGCTCGTGACGACTGTCCTGCCTTCTTCGGTCGCGATTGCGAAGGGCTCGACAGTGTAAGTGTACTTGGTAGAGCTGTCGGCCTTCCAGCGCCGGATCGCCTCCCGTCCGGCATAGGTATTGCCTTCATCCTTGACGATGGCGGTTTCGGTAAAGCACTTTGCGACGGCATCGCCGTCTCCTGTGTCTGCCGCGAAATAGAGGGAGATCGGTGACGGTAGATCGACCATTGTTCGGGTTCCTTTTTCGTGTCCGGTCCAAATCCGGGACCAGGATTGCATGGGGCGGAAAATGGCCGTACGATCACCAAATGACAAGAACGCACGAAAAAGTAAGGTACTCACCTAAAAGTAAGGCCCACTCTTATACCCGCGAGACGGCGGCAGAAGGCGTCGAGCGGGCGCTGAAATTGTTAGAGGGGCGGTGGAAGCTGGTGATCCTGTTCCATCTCTTCGGCGGCCGCATCATGCGCTTCTCCGACCTCGAACGCGCAATCCCGGCGATCTCGCAGAAGATGCTGATCCAGCAGCTTAGGCAAATGGAGCAAGACGGCATCGTTGTCCGCATTGTTCACCATCAGGTGCCCCCGAAGGTCGAATATGCGCTGACGGATTGGGGGCAGGCTTTGTGTCCCGCGCTCGACGCCCTGTTGACGTGGGCAGCCGAGTGTCCTGCAGCCGATGCCTTGGCTACGGTGGGCGAACCTTCGCGATAGCCCGCCGTGCAATGTGCCTAACCGGGTATCAGGCCGCCGGGCTCTGCCGATGGAAGTTGCAGCGTATCGGCGGCATCCACCGCGCGCATGGCCGCGCAAAGATTCGACAATAAGAAAATGACTTTTGCGGTACAAAAATCATTCAGTCCTTTCGTATAGCCCTGCTTGCACCGCTTAGATGCCGCTTCATAAGGGCGGATGCGATCTCGTTTTCTCCCTCCTGAAGGCGGCCCAGAATCTCCAGGTGTTCCCTGCAGGTGGTCACGACGCGCTCGGGACCGTAGTTCCAGTTGTAGTTCGACAGACGACGGAGCTGATTCTGCCGGTGCATGGCCTCCTTGAGATAGCGATTGCCGGAGGCGGCGCTGATGCCCAGGTGAAACTCTGCATTCATCTCGAACAGCATCACACTGGAGGTTTCCGTCCATTTTGCTCGCATGACATCCTCATGGCGCTTGCGCATGGCGTCGATCCAGGCAGGCAGCAAGGCAAACTGCGGTGACATGATTGCGGCGCACTCGATCAACACACGGAAATTATAGCTCTCCTCGCGGGCGCGCGCATCGCGGGCGCTATCCATGAATTCCCAGCCGTATCCCTTGCGGCGCATAACGACGCCAAGCTCTTCAAGCTTGATGAGGGCCTGGCGCACTGGCGCACGTTCGCTCTCGGTCAGTCGCATCAGTTCCAGCTCTGTAAACTGGTTCGAAATCCCACCCTCACGACGCAGCTTGGCGACGGCGACGATCAGCGCTTCGTCGGAGCGCTGATGTTCGGCCATCTCCGACTGCGGCGGAATGCCGGTCAGCACCGTGCCCTTGTTTGGCAAATGCTCGGCATAACCCAGTTCATGCAGCCGATTGAGCGCGACGATGACTGGCGTTCGCGACACGCTCAGCCGCTCTGCGAGCTGGCTTTGGCGTAGCCGCGCGCCGGGCTCAAGGCCATCCTCGTGGATCACCTCGATGATGCGGCGCAGGAGATCCTGCTGCAAAGGCGTGTTCGCGTCGGACATTTTTCTCTTGCCTTCTCATCAATTTTGGTTTTTGTTATATAAAATACAATTTTGGTGCGGGCATTCAAGCCCCTGCATCCGACATTCACTCTATCGGGGACGACCTGCTGTCATGACTCTTTCTCTCACCTGCCCTCTCATCGAAGTTACGGGTACGCCATTCGAGCGCGGTCAACAATATGGAGAACAGGCGGGCGACCGCATCCGCAAGGGTATAGAGCATTACCAGCACCAGATCCGGGCCTCTGGCCTCAAGGCCAGCGACCTCGAAACGATTATCGACCGCTTCGCCGGTGCGATCGAAGAATACGGTCCGCAATATATCGAGGAAATGCGCGGTATCGCCAAGGCGGTCGGCACGGAGCTGTCGGCCATCCTGCTCATCAACGCGCGCACCGAAATCCTGAAGCTTGCCCGCCGGCGTGAAAAGGGGCTGGACGATTTCATGTCGGATGGCTGCACAGGCGTCTTCGTGATGCCGGAGGTTACGCGCGACGGACAGTTCATCCATGCGCAGAACTGGGACTGGAAGGCCGAATGCGCCGAAACCGCAGTCGTGCTGAAGGTCAAGCGCAGTGATGGGCCTGATATCCTGACATTCACCGAAGCGGGCGGGCTGGCACGCACCGGCTTCAACGCCGCCGGCATCTCGATCAGCGGCAACTACCTCGAAACCGATCGGGATTACCGCTCGCTCGGCGTGCCGCTCGCCATCATTCGCCGCAAGGTGCTGGAGCAGGATCACCTCGCCATGTCCATGCAGGCCGTCTACGGCACGCGCAAGTCCGCCTCCAACAACATGATGGTGGGCCATGCGCATGGCGTCGCGATCGATTTCGAATGCGCTCCGGACGAAACCTTCCTTGTTCATCCGCAGGGCGGGCTGCTGGTGCATGCCAACCATTTCCAGAGCCCGGTTGCGCTTTCCAAGCTACAGGACAAGGGCGTCGTCAACATGCCGGATTCGCTTTACCGCGACGTGCGTGTGCGTGGCCTGATCGAGCCTGCGCTCGGCAGGGTGACGACGGCGGATGTGAAGACGGCGCTGCTCGATACATTCGAGACGCCGTGGTCGGTGTGCCGCCCACCGCGCAAGTCGCTCTCCAACAACCAGTCGGCGACGGTCGCAACCATCGTCATGGTTCCGGCGCTTGGACGGATGGAAGTGGCGCTGCTGCCAGCGCTCAACCCGAACTTCGCGAATTTCAGCCTCGACATGAGCATCGCTCCCGTCGTGCGCAACGACCTGCAACAGACCGACGCGGCCTGATCAGAACATTAAACAAGGGAACCCAAAACGGGAGAATTCGATGGAGTACCGCAACTTTATATACAGCGCGGCCCTGACGGCGGTGATGGCGGCAATGACGATGACGTCCGCGCATACAAAGGACGACGTGCTGCGCGTTCGCATCAATTCGGACGTGCGCTCTACCGATCCGGGTGTCAACCGCGACGCCAACAGCGATGCGGTGCTGCTGCATGTGCTGGAAGGTCTTGTCGGCTATCGCGATGACGCTTCCGTGGCACCGCTGCTCGCCAGCTCGATCGACGTTTCGCCGGATGGCAAGACCTATACCTTCAAGCTGCGCAGCGGCGTGAAGTTCAGCAACGGCGAACCGCTGACTTCGGCTGACGTGCTGGCTTCCTGGCAGCGCTACACCGATCCCAAGACCTCCTGGCGCTGTCTGACGGATACCTCTGCCGGCGGTGTGGCCGCCGTCAGCGGCGTGAGCGCACCGGATGCCGAGACGGTCGTCTTCACCCTCGAAAAGCCGACGGCGCTCTTCCTGCCCACCCTTGCCCGCACGGATTGCGGCGGCACCGGCATCTACCACAAGTCCTCTTTCGCTGCCGACGGAAAATGGGTCAAGCCGATCGGCACCGGCCCTTTCACTTTCGGTGAGTGGCGCACTGGCCAGTATGTCGATCTCGCGGCAAACCCCAACTACACACCGGGTGAAGGTGAACGGGTCGGTTATGTCGGCGACAAGACCCCGAAGGTCTCCGGCGTGCGCTTCATGGTCATTCCGGACGATTCCTCCGCCAAGGCTGCCCTTTATTCCGGCGACATCGATGTGCTGAGCGACGTGCTGACGTCCGATATCGCCGAACTATCCGCTACCGATCAGGTTGTCGTCGACAAGGCTCCTGGCATGGGCCTCACGGCGCTGCTCTTCCAGACGCGCGATCCGCTTCTACAGGATGTCCGCATCCGCGAAGCCCTGCGGCTCTCGCTCGACCTGCCGCAACTTGCCGAGGCCCTTTCCAGCGGCGAGTCGAAGGCGAGCTCCTCCGTCATTCCGCAGCCGAGCCCCTATTTCGGTGCAACCCAGGCCGACGTTCCGGCACGCGATATCGCGAAGGCGAAGGCGCTGCTGGCGGAAGCAGGCTATAAAGGCCAGCCGATCAAGTGGCTGACAACCAAGTTCTATCCGCAGCTCTTCGACGCAGCCGTGCTCGTTCAGGCCATGGCGCAGGAAGCAGGTATCACAATCGACATCGAAACGCTCGATTGGGCGACCCTGCTCGACCGCTACAGCAAGGGCAACTACAGCGCCATGTCATTTACCTATTCCGCCCGGCTTGATCCTTCGCTCTCCTTCGACATGGTGAGCGGCAACAAGGACAAGCAGCCGAACAAGGTCTGGGACAATGCCGAAGGCCGGGAACTGATCGCCCAGTCAAGCCGGATCAGCGATCCTGCGGAACGGCAGAAGATCTTCGACAAGCTGGAAGGCATGATCCGTGCGGATGTGCCCATGACCGTCATCTATGCCGGAAGCCGCGTCAGTGCCGTGCGCAAGAACGTTGAAGGCTACAAGACCTGGCCTGTCGGTTATCCCCGCATGTGGGGCGTCTCCTTCACGGCAGGAAACTGATCGATGCAGGCTCTCCTGAAATACATCGCGAAGCGTCTGTTATGGACGCTTCCCACCCTGCTGCTGGTCGCCGTCATCGTATTCTTCATGGTGCGGATGATCCCCGGTGATCCCGCCCAGCTTATCCTCGGCGACGGGGCGACGCCTGACGAGCTTGCGCACCTTCGCGCCGCACTCGGGCTGGACCAGCCGGTGCCGGTGCAGTTCGGATATTGGCTTGGTCATGTGCTGGAAGGCGATCTCGGGCACTCGATCTCCAATGGTGTGCCAGTGTTGAGCCTGATGCTCGACCGTTTCCAGGTAAGCGCGACGATCGTTCTCGTTGCCGTCGGACTTGCGACGCTGATCGCACTTCCAGCCGGGCTTGTTGCCGCATGGCGGCAGAACAGCACTCTGGACGTGACGATCGTCGCCGCGTCCACGCTGCTGATGTCCGTCCCGAGCTTCTGGCTGGGTCTGGTGCTGCTGCTTGTCTTCGGACTGAAGCTCGGCTGGCTGCCGGTGGTGGGCTTCGTGCCCTTCACCGAGAACCCGTGGACGGCGCTTACCTATATCGTGCTGCCTGTCACGACACTGATGCTGATCGAAGTCGGCGTGCTGACCCGTATGATGCGGGCCAGTGCAATCGAGGTGCTGCGCCTTGAATACGTGATGCACGCCCGCGCCAAGGGTCTTTCGGAACGCAAGGTGTTGCTGCGGCATGTGCTGCCCAACGCGTTTGCGCCGACCTGGACAATGATCGGCCTGGTTCTCGGCGGTCTGCTCGGCGGTATCGCCGTTCTCGAAACAGTTTTCACTCTGCCCGGCCTCGGGCGTCTACTCGTCGAAGCGATCTTCGCTCGCGACTATCCGGTGGTGCAAGGATGTCTGCTCTTTACAGCCCTGATCTACGTGCTCGTCAATCTGATCGTAGATCTCTGCTATCCCTTCTTCGATCCGCGGGTCGCCGCCTCATGATACGGCAACCTCTGAACCAGGCGATCGGTACGCTGCTGCTCCTCTTCATCGGCGTCATGGCCGCGCTTGCGCTGGTCTGGACGCCGCACGACCCGGCCGCGATCAAGCTGGCCGCCCGTCTTCAGGCGCCTTCGGGCCAGCATTGGCTGGGCACCGACGAGTTTGGCCGCGACGTGATCTCGCGACTGATGGCCGGTGCTTCCCAGAGCATGATTGTCGCGGCGCTGACCGTCGTTTTCGCCGTGACCGTCGGAACGGTGATCGGCCTCGTGGCGGGCTATGTCCGCGGCCTCGTGGACCGCGTGCTGATGGTTTTCAGCGATGCGGTGCTCGCCTTCCCCGGCACGCTTCTGGCGCTCGGCCTGATAGTGATCGCCGGGCCGAACAAATACGGCATCATCCTGGCGCTCGGTATCGCCTATTCGCCCTCCGTGCTCAGAATTGTACGTGGAAGCGTGCTTTCGGCGCGCGAGCGGGAATATGTCGAAGCATCGCGGGTCATCGGCAATTCCGAATTCGCCACCATGTTCCGGCATGTTCTGCCAAACTGCGTGGCGCCCATTGTCGTGCTGGCAACCTCCATGTTCGGCTGGGTGGTGCTGGCGGAAAGCGGCCTCAGCTTCCTCGGACTTGGCGTGCCGCCACCGGCGCCAACCTGGGGCAATATGCTGGCCTCTGCCCGCCCCTATATCGAGAAAGCACCCTGGCTCGGTCTTGCCCCCGGCGTCTGCATCTCGATGACGCTACTTGGAATCAACCTTTTGGGCGACGCGCTGCGCGACCGCTTCGATCCTAGAATGGAGCAGAAATGATGTCTGACGCCACGACAAGTCCGCTGCTCAGCGTGCGCGACCTCTGTGTCCGCAGCTCCGGCGACCTCTCCATCCTCGATAATATCTCCTTCGATGTCGGCAAGGGCGAGATCGTCGCCCTGGTCGGGGAAAGCGGCAGCGGCAAGACGGTCGCGGCGCGTGCGGCAATGCAGTTGCTGCCGAAGGCGATCCGTCCCGTTTCGGGCGAGATCCTGTTCGAAGGCCGCAATCTTCTCGCCATGAACAATGCCGAAATCCGTGAGGTGCGCGGCGCCAGGATCGGTATGGTGTTCCAGGAGCCGATGGTTTCGCTGAACCCGGCAATGACCATCGGCGCGCAGCTTGTCGAGGGACTGCGCCTGCATGAGGCCTTGAGCGTCGAGGAGGCGCGCAAACGCGCCGCCGAAATGCTGGCCCGTGTGAAAATTCCCGATCCGGAATCCTGTCTTGCGGCCTTCCCGCACCAGTTTTCCGGCGGTATGCGCCAGCGCATCATGCTCGCCTCGGTCATGCTGCTGCGCCCCCGTCTGCTGATTGCCGACGAGCCGACGACCGCGCTCGACACGTTGACCCAGCGCGAGGTGCTGGAGGTGATGGTCGATCTGACCCGGACCTACGGAACGGCCGTCCTCCTCATTACCCACAATCTCGGGCTCGTCGCACAATATGCGAAGAAGGTTGTTGTTCTCCAGCGCGGCAAGCTGATCGAATCCGGCCCGGTGGAAGAGGTCCTCTATAAGCCGAAGGAAACCTATACCCGCACGCTGATCGACGCGCTGCCCAAGCGTGACCATGGCCGCAAGCCGGTTGCCGACACTGCTCCGCTGATCGAGGCGAAGAATGTCGCCGTGACCTATGCGGGTGCGGGGAACATCTTCTCGAGCGCCGAAAAGAAACTCGCGGTCAAGGGCGTATCGCTTGCCATCAAGCCCGGTGAAGTCGTTGCCGTCGTCGGTGGTTCCGGCTCCGGCAAGACGACGCTTGGTCGCGCCATGATCGGGCTTCTGCCGCTTTCGGGCGGTGACGTGCATTTTCGCGGACGCTCCATGGCCGGCGCAGACCGGGCTACCGCCCGCGATTTCCGTCTGTCCTGTCAGCTGGTATTCCAGGATCCGTACTCTTCGCTCGATCCGCGCCAGACGATTGCCGAGATTGTCGGCGAGCCGCTCCAGCATGGACCGAAGATGAGCCGCGCCGAAAAGGCTGAGCGTGTGGCAGAGATACTCAACGAAGTAGGCCTGTCAGGTTTCGGCGGACGATACGCCCATGCCCTTTCCGGGGGGCAGCGCCAGCGCGTGGCCATTGCCCGCGCCGTCATCCGCAATCCGGCCTTCGTCGTTGCCGACGAGCCAGTGTCGGCGCTTGACATGACCATTCAAAAACAGGTGCTCGACCTCTTCCGCAGCCTGCAGGAAAACCACGGCTTCGCCTGCATGTTCATTTCGCACGATCTTGGCGCCGTTTCGCGCGTCGCCGACCGCATTGTCGTGATGGAGCAGGGTCTGATCGTGGAAGAGGGCGGTGTGGATGCCGTTCTGGACCATCCGCAGCATCCCTATACCAAGGCGCTTCTGGCTGCGACGCCAACGCTGGGCATTGCCGCATGACCACGCTCGATACCCTTTCCGGCAAACTCGACGTCGCTGGCCAGAACCTGCGCTTCATCGATCTGCCGCGCATCTTCGGCGATCAGCTGAAAGCCTTTCCGATGGCGATGCGCATCATCATCGAAAACGCCCTGCGCAATGCGCCGGAAGAGGCAGAGACACTGATCGCCGCGTTTCGAGGCTGGCTCGAAACCGGCACCAGCACGGCGGAGATCGCCTTTTATCCATCGCGCCTCTTGATGCACGACACGACCTGCGTGCCTGCACTGGTGGACATGGCAGCACTGCGTTCGGAACTCGCCGAAGCCGGGATTGACCCGGCGCGGCTGAACCCAGGGCTGAAGATCGACGTTTCGACTGATCACTCCATTGCCGTCGATGCCTATGGCTCGGCGGATGCGCTGCGCATCAATGTCGCAAAGGAAATCGAGCGCAATGCCGAACGTTATCGCCTGATGAAATGGGCGACCGGCGCTTTCGACAATCTGCGTGTCCACCCGCCCGGAACGGGCATCATGCACACCATCAACATGGAACAGCTCGCGACCGTGGCCACGATCTGCCGGATCGGTGCTGCTGACTGGGCCGTTCCTGATACGCTGATCGGCACCGACAGCCACACGCCGATGGTCAACGGTATGGGCGTGCTGGGTTGGGGCGTGGGTGGCATAGAGGCCGAAAGCGTCATGTTCGGCATGCCTGTGATGCTGCGTATTCCCGATATCGTCGGCGTGCGACTCCTCGGCAAGCTTCAGGAAGGCGCAACCGCCACCGATCTTGCACTGGCAGTAACGCAGGCCCTGCGCCGCCACGGCATTTCCGGCGAGTTTGTCGAATTCTTCGGTCCCGGCGTCTCCACGCTTTCCGTTGGCGACCGCGCCGTGGTTGCCAACATGGCGCCGGAATACGGCGCTTCGAGTGGTTATTTCCCGATCGATACCCATACGATCGATTATCTCGCCGCCACGGGGCGGATGCGTAAAAACCTGCATCTCGTCGAGGCGCTTGCCGTCGGCCAAGGCCTCTGGTTCGAGCCGGAGGTTTCGCCGCGCTATACATCGACGCTCGATATCAACCTGTCACAGATCAAGACCTCGCTTGCCGGTCCGCGCCGCCCGCAGGATCGCATCGCACCTGCCGAGATGCGACCCACACTCGAAAAGGCCTATGGCCGCGCGCTTGGCGAAGCCCGTGACGGCGAGGTGCCGGATGGCGCCATCGCAATCGCGGCGATCACCAGCTGCACGAACACGACAGACCCGCGCCTGCTTGTTGCAGCCGGGCTCGTTGCCCGCAAGGCCCGCCGTTTCGGGCTGAAGCCGCCTCAATGGGTGAAAACATCACTCGCACCCGGCTCCCCTGCCGCCGGTCGGTACCTCCGGCGCACCGGCCTGCTGGACGATCTGTCCGCCACCGGATTCGATATTGTCGGCTTTGGTTGCACCACCTGCATTGGCAATTCGGGCGCTCTGACACCGGACGCGGCAGCTGCCGCCGAGAAGGGCACGATGCTGGCGGCTGTGCTCTCCGGCAATCGCAATTTCCCCGGCCGCATTCATCCGCAGATCGAGGCGGGCTATCTTGCCTCGCCGCCGCTCGTGGTGGCCTATGCGCTGGCTGGCAGCGTGAAGCAGGACATAACGGCAGAACCTATCGGCCACGGGCCGGATGGCGCCGCCGTCTTCCTGCATGATCTCTGGCCATCCAGCGCCGAGATCGATGCCATGCTGGTTCAGACCGCCGAGCCTGGCGATTTCAGCGCCGCCTTTACGGAAGCTACGGCCAACAAGGCCTGGGCCGGGCTACAGGCCCCGGACGGAGTGCTGTTTCCCTGGGATGAGGCTTCGACCTATGTCCGCCGTCCACCATTTGTCTCCTTCTCGCAAAAAAGCAGGCTCGGCAATTATGCGGCAACGCCGCTGCTGATCCTCGGCGACGACATCACGACGGATCACATTTCGCCTGCCGGTCAGATTCCACTTTCCGGCGCCGCAGGCCATTACCTGACCGAGCGTGGTGAAGACCCTCAGGATCTCAATGTCTTCGCCTCCCGGCGCGGAAACTGGGAAGCGATGCTACGCGGCCTTTTCACGAACCCGACGCTCCGCAACCTTATCGATGAAGCCCTGCCTGCAGGCACGACCCGGCATGCACCTTCCGGCGATATTGTTCCGCTGATGGAAGCGGCAGCCCGATACGAACGCGATGGCGTTTCAACGGTGATCCTCGCCGGTGAACGGTACGGCACAGGCTCCTCCCGCGACTGGGCGGCGAAAGGCGTGGCATTGCTGGGCGTACGGGCTGTGCTTGCCTCGAGCTTCGAGCGTATCCACCGTTCGAACCTCATCGGCATGGGGATTCTGCCTATCCTCCTGCCGCCGAACCTCACCTCGCGCAACCTTGCGGATGAGGCGCCACGGCACATCGGTATCGATGCGGCTCCCGAAACCCTGCGGCCGCGCGGCACACTTTTCGTCACGGTTGAAGCCGGCGACGGTACGACTTTCAGCCTCGATTGCCGGCTGGCGATCGAAACGGAACTGGAAATCGCAACATTGCGGGCAGGCGGCATTCTTCCCTCCATCCTGACGCGGATTGCGGCGGACGAAGGGGCTGTGCCACGGCCCCAGGCCGAAAATTCCCACTAAAGCATTTGCGCTTTCGCTGAAGCGCAAATTCTAATTCGTTGTTTTACGCGTCTCCGGCAAAGCAGTTTCACGCTTTTGCTGGAAATGCTCTGGCAGGACCGACAAGATGCAGAACTCCCAATCCGTCTGGAACATCGTTGATGAAAAATCCCCGGCCTTCTTCGACCTTAGCGACCGTATCTGGGATATGCCGGAAACCAATTACGAGGAGTACCGCTCCTCTGCCGAGCACCTGCAACTCCTGAGGCAGGAGGGTTTCCGGGTAAGCCACGGCATTGCGGGCATTCCGACGGCGATCATGGGCGAAGCCGGCAACGGCGGGCCGGTCATCGCCATTCTCGGTGAATATGACGCATTGCCGGGGCTGAGCCAGCAGGCGGGTGTCGCCGAGGAGAAACCGCTCGTTTCCGGCGGCAATGGCCATGGCTGCGGTCACAATCTTCTCGGTTCCGGTGCCATGCTGGCGGCTGCGGCCGTGAAGGACTACCTTGCAGCCGAGGGAATTGAGGGACGTGTTCGCTATTATGGCTGCCCGGCCGAAGAAGGCGGCTCTTCCAAGGGCTTCATGGTGCGTGCGGGCGTGTTCGATGACGTCGATATCGCAATCTCCTGGCATCCTGCCGCATTTACCGGCGTCAACAATCCGATCTCGCTTGCGTGCAGCGAAATGGTCTTCCATTTCACCGGCCGCGCCGCCCATGCCGCCGCCGTGCCGCACCTCGGCCGCAGCGCGCTCGATGCGGTGGAACTGATGAATGTCGGCGTCAACTATCTGCGCGAGCATATGCCCTCGACGGCCCGTATTCACTATGCGATCACCGATACCGGCGGCCATGCGCCGAACGTGGTGCAGGCGAAAGCGGCGGTGCGTTATCTCGTTCGGTCGCGCACGCTGCCCGATCTTCTGGCGCTGGTAGCGCGCGTTCGCAAGGTGGCCGAAGGTGCGGCGCTGATGACGGAAACGTCGATGCGCCAGGAAATCCTGACCGGCGATGCCAATCTCGTCGGTAATGCACCGCTGGAACAGTGCATGCATGCGCAGCTCGAACGGCTTGGACCTGCGCATTTCGATGCGCAGGACCGCGACACCGCCCGCGCATTTCAGGCGACGTTTACGCGGGAGGATATCCTGACCTCCTATGCCCGCTTCCACCTGCCGCCGAAGTTTGACGAACCGCTCTCTGACGAGATCGTGCCGCTTTATGCCGGTGATGGCACATTGGTCGGATCCACCGATGTCGGCAGTGTCAGCTGGGTCGTTCCGACCGTGCAGTTGCGCGGCACGACCTATGCTATCGGCACACCCGGCCACTCGTGGCAACTCGTCGCGCAGGGCAAGCTGCCCGCCGCCCACAAGGGCATGGCCCATGCGGCGAAGATCATGGCGTCGACGGCGATAGAGCTGATCGCCAACCCTGCGCTTGTCGCCGACGCCAAGGCTGACCATCGTGCCCGCCTTGCCGAAACGCCCTTCATCAATCCGATCCCCGATGACGTGATGCCGCCAATCCCTGCACAACCCGAATCCTGGAGCCTTGCAGGTTGACGCGGACCATTCTGGCCTTCGGCGACAGTCTGACATGGGGCGTCGATCCCGGTCGTGGGCGGCATGCCCACGAGGACCGTTGGCCGACCGTGCTGGAAAGGCTGTTGCCTGATACGCGGGTTATCCCGGAGGGCTTGCCGGGCCGCACAACGGCTTTTGACGATGCAAACGGTGCCGCGGACCGCAACGGTGCGCGCATCCTGCCTGTTCTACTCGGCAGCCACTATCCGCTCGATCTTGTCGTGATCCTGCTCGGAGCGAACGATCTGAAGCAGGATATTTGCGGCCATGCTGCTGGTACGGCTGGAGGCATGGCGCGTCTTGTGGAGATCGTCAGGACCTTCCCCTATGACTATGGCTACACCGCCCCGCAAATCCTGCTCGTCAGCCCACCGCATTTCCGCATTCCGGACAATGGCGCATTGAGGGGCGGTCGGCTCATCGAGGAATCCAAAAAGCTTGCTGGTCATTATCGTGCCGTTGCAGATGAAAACGGCTGTGGCTTCTTCGATACGGCTGTTACCGCGCAGACCTGTTCGTTCGACGGCATTCATCTGGACGCGAAGAATACTCGCCAGATCGGCATCGGCGTCGCCGGATTTATCAGATTGACCTACTGTTAGCCACGCTCGTCTTGTCTCTGATACCGGGGTCGAGCGAGCTCTTCAATTTGCGGTCTCAGCCATGTCGAAACTTGCTCTTCAGCCATTGGTGCATGGATGAGGCTCCGGCCAGCAGAGAACCGCCCTCTACTGGGACACCCCCAGTGAGCGAAGTGACGAGAGCTCCCGCTTCCTCTGCGAGAAGCTTGCCGGCGGCGTAATCGTAATGGCTGAGGCCATCCTCGAAATATCCATCGAGCCTGCCCGCCGCGACATAGGCGAGATCAAGCGCCGCCGACCCGAGCCGTCGCACGCCTGCTGTCTCGTTTGTGATGTCGTCCAGAGCAAGGAAGAAGGTGCTGCGCTCGATTGCCTTCAACTGTCCGCGGATCGGCATCGATAGGGAGACGATAGCCTCTTCCGGCCGTTTGTCCTCCAACGTAGCCAATTCTTTACCGTTCAGGCGGGCGCCCTCACCTCGAACCGCGGTGAACATTTCGTCGCGCAATGGGTCAAGGACCACGCCCAGCAGTTCACCTGCATCGTCGCACAGAGCGATGCTCACGGCAAAATAGGGGATGCCCCAGATAAAGTTGCTCGTTCCGTCGAGCGGATCCACGACCCAGCGGCGCTGCGCATCGCCCTTACGGACACCGGTCTCCTCACCAACGAAGCCATAGCTATCTCCTGCCTTTGCCAGGACGGCGGCAATCGCTTCCTCAGCGGCGAGATCAGCTCTGGATGCATAGTCTCCCAACGCCTTTCGCTGAATACTCGTCTGCGACAGAGCGCCAAAATGTGTCTTCAATTCAGCGCCGCCAGCAAGGGCGGCGGAAGATGCAAACTGCATCAGTTCGTCAAGCGACAGATCCGCCATAAGTCATGCTCCCGCGGGTAGAAAGGTTACGCTCTCGAAATCCACGCCCACGCGTGACCCGAGATCGAGCGCTCTTCGTGTTTCCACCGAAATAGTCGAACCATTCTCAAGCCGAAGGTTTTGGGTCCAGGCTTTGCCCATGAAGCGGCGGTCTTCCACCGTCGCATCGGTAAGAGCGTTGCCGCATTCGCGGATCACTACCTGTTCGGGACGCACCACGAGCGTGCCTTTGCCGCTGTGGCTCTTTCCAGTCATGGCAAACCTGGACCCGTCCGCCATCACGAAGCCGGTCTCGTCAAAACTGCCTTCGAGAAAGTTGGCGCTGCCAACAAATTCCGCGACGAAGCTGTTTGCCGGTCTCGAATAGATGGTCTCCGGATCTGCGAGTTGTTGCACGATGCCATTCTGCATGACGGCGATCCGGTCCGACATCTCCAAGGCCTCCTCCTGATCATGCGTGACGTAGATCGCGGTCAGGCCGAGGCGCTTCTGCAGATTGCGCAATTCATGGCGAAGGGTCACGCGGAGGCGCGCATCGAGATTGGACATGGGCTCATCCATGAGAAGCAGCGGCGGGTTTATGACGAGCGCGCGCGCAAGCGCGATGCGCTGCTGCATGCCACCGCTCATTTCTGCAGGAAAGCGCTTTTCAACGCCATGAAGCTCGACTTGTGCCAATGCGGCCTGGACTCTTTGGGCAATTTCGCCTTTGGAAAATTTGCGCAACTTCAGCCCGTAAGCGACATTATCGAACACGGTCTGGTTCCGCCAAAGCGCATAGTTCTGGAAGACGAATCCGATATTCCTGTCCCAGGCGGGAAGCGTGGTCACGTTCTGTCCGTTAAACAGGATCTTCCCGCCATTGATCGGGTGAAAGCCTGCAATGGCGCGCAACAGCGTGGTCTTGCCGCAGCCGGATGGTCCGAGCAGCGTGAAGAATTCACCGGGCCTGATCGTGAAGCTGATGTCTTTCAGAACCGCGTGATTGCCGAAGGTCTTGGAGACAGCGTCGATGACGACCTCGCAGCCCTGGGTTGGAGTCTTGGAAGATGAGGTTTCAACCACCGGATTTTCCTCGAATTTGGCCGTAGCGCACAATGAAATAGAGCGGGATATAAATGATCAGCATCAGCAGGATGGTCTGCGCCGCAGAGACACCGAAATCGGCATCCACCAACGTGTTCTCGAAGATCACGGCCGTCATTGGCTTCCATGGCGGGCGATAGAGAACGATGGTGGAAGACAGCTCCGTGACGATGTGAAGAAAGGTCAGCGTCGCTCCTGTCACGGCGCCCGCAAGCACTAGAGGTGCGGTAATGGTGACGAACACCCTGAGTGGCCGCGCTCCAAGGCTGATCGCCGCCTCTTCGAGTGCGGGATGAACCCGCCGCAGCGCGGCCTCTGATGCCTTCACCGTGAAGGGCAGGTTGCGGATGAGATAAGCAAGGACGAGGATGAACCATGTGCCGGTCAGCTGCAGCGGCGCCTTGTTGAACATCATGATCAGGCCGATACCGAGCACCGTGCCGGGAATGACGTAAGGCATCATGACGGTCAGGCTGAGAACAGGGGCGATGACCCGGTAGCGCTTGCGGATAATCACATAGGCGATCCCCAGACCAATCGCGCTTGCGGCCAGCGTTCCGGCGATGCCGAGCGACAGGGTCACCCATGCCGGTCCCATGCCGGTACGCAACATGGTCGTGTAGTTTGCGAGCGTGAAGTTTGCTCTGGGCAGGCCGACACGCCATTCCATGAAGCTGGAGACCAGCACCGTCAGGTGGGGAGTGAATGCCATGAGGAGAGCAATCGTAACGGCGCCAAGCACCAATGCATGGCCAAGAGGCGAGAGCGGCTTGCGTTCCAATACGCGCGATGAGACCACGGCGAAACCGCGGCGCGCCAGATAAATCTGCTGCGCCATCAGGAACAGGCTGGAAATAGTGATGAGGACCATCGATCCTGTTGCCGCAAGCGCCGGATTGCGGCCCGCCTCGCTGAGGAAAGAGGTGTAGATCAGAACCGGCAGGGCGTTGACATCGAGACCGATGATACGTGGCGTACCGAAATCCGACAGAGCCGCCATCGTTGCAAGATAGAGACCGGTGATGATGCCGGGAAGTGCAAGCGGAATTTCCACCGACATTCGAACGCGAGGCGGCTTGGCGCCAAGGCTTTCCGCCGCCTCGATATGGCCGGCATCCAGACTTTGAAACGAGCTGTGGCTGAGCAGAAAGATGATCGGGAAGACCAGCCACGTGATAACCCAGATGACGCCATGTAGGCCGACAATCGAGACATCGAGGCCGAGATAGTTGGTCACAACGCCATTGCGTCCAAGAAGCAGCCGCCAGGCATACGCGCCGAGAAATGGCGGCGACACAGAGGCCATGGTGACGAGGAAGACGATAGCCGTGCTTCCCGCGACCCTGTAACGCGCAATAAGATAAGCGAGCGAAACGCCGATTAAGGCGGCAAGCCCGGTGGACGTCAGCGCAATCAGCAGGCTGTTTATTGTGGCGGAGAGGGTTTCCGAGCGCGTGAAGAAATCAATGTAGTGGATTGGAGAGAGCGACAACGCCTTGTTTTCGAAGGTGATGTAGGCATTGGCGGCGTGAGACAGCAAGACGGAGTTGGCAGACTGCGCCTTGATGTCTAAAGGTGCGGGAGCGGTGGTGGCGAAGAGCCCGCGGGGCGCTTGCTGCGAGAGCGTGAACCGAGCGGAGCCCAGATCGAGTTCAAGCAGCCCGACCTCGTCCTTGCCAACCGAAATCGGCTCTTGCGAAGAGAGGCGCAGCGTTAGGTCATCCAGGACGTCGACAGTCAGACTCTCCGTCGAATTCAGCGATATGGCGAGGCCGTCAAAGTGCTTCGCCACGTCGTAGCGGCTGGTCATTTCCGGGACGGATTGTAGTCCATATCTATTGTGCAGCAGGGTGAAACGACCGCCCTCCTCGAGGAGGGAGGCGGCCATCAGACGAATTTGCGGGACGATAATCGTCAGGCCGCAGACCACGAGCGCGACGATGGAAAAGATAAGCCAATTGTCGCGCAGCACCTTCATTTCCCGCGAAGCTCCTGGAAGCGAGCGACGACGACGGGGCGCGGATCAACCGCGGAGACAATGGTCAGAGAGGACATGTCGGGCAGGATGGCTGGTGGTGTTACATCCTTGCGTGCCGAACGACGAACGGTGGCGTCGCGAACGATTTCATGCGCAGTCTTGCTGCCGAGAAAATCGATGAAGCTCTTTGCATCGTCGATGTGCTGCGCACCCTTGACGATGGCCTGGGCATCGATCTGACCGGTAACGGCATCGGTCGGATAGACGATATCGATCGACAGACCCTGGGCCTTCCACTTGGCGCCGAGATCCTCGTTGATCCAGCCAACGGCCGCTTCACCGTCGCGCACCGCGTTAAAAGCGTCATCGGAGCCGGGTGCGATGCGCGTACCCTTGACCATTTGACCGACGAAATCCCAACCGAAATTGCCGGCAAGGGCAGAAAGGATGACGTAGCCTGTACCGGATTTCGCCGGGTCTGGAATAATCAGGCCACCGTCCTTTGCGAAGTCATGCGAGACGAGATCCTTCTGCGTCTTGGGTATCGAGCCTGCCTCTACACGCTTGGTGCTGACGATCAACGGCTGCAGCAGCACCGTGAACGGATGCCAGATGTGATTGGGATCGGTCGTCACCATGTCGGCGTCGGACTTGCTCTCGTAAGCCTGGAAGAGCGTGGCATTTTCTTCGAAGGTCTGCGTCGGTCCGCCCCACATGACGTCTGCCGAGGAATTGCCGCCTTCGGCGCGAAGGCGCTCGATGAGTTCGCCCGTTCCGCCGCGCACGACGGTCACCCTCACATCCGGATTCGCCTTGGCGAAAGCATCGAGGATGGGAGCCGATGTTGCCTCCCCATGAGCGGTGTAGACGACCAGTTCCCCGGCATTCGCAATACTAATGATTGATGCCGACGCCAACGCGCCCGCTATGATCCGCCGCAAGGTCCATTTCAGCATGACTATGTTCCCTTTTTGAAGTCACTGAGAAGAAGGCACCTCAATTAATTCCATTAACCGGATTAAAAATCAAGCTGCCTTTTTCGCTGATTTAGGGAGCTTTCGTAACAGTATTATGACCATAACTTAGTCTTCACATATCCTGAACTGCTTGACGCGTACAAATCACCCTGATAAATTCCATTTAATAGATTAAATAGGAACCAGACCCCCATGAGCCTGATGGGCAGCAACCACACATATTCGGGCCGTTACAATCGTCGCCTCGTTTTCGACCTTATCCGGTCTGGCGACGGCATCAGCCGGCGGGACCTTGTTGATGTGACGGGTTTGAAACCGCAGACAATGTCCAATATCTGCAAGGACCTGATCGACCGCTCGCTGGTGATGGAAACAATCCAACAGGAGGGTGCGCGCGGCGCACCGCAAAAGAAGTTGCGGGTTCGCGCCGAAGCGGGTTGCTGCCTGGGCATTCATGTGGATCGCGATGGGCTTTTGGGTATCGTCTGCGATCTGGCGGGACAGGAACTGGGGCGCGAAACCGCATCGGCATCGCTCGAAGATCCATCCGATACGATCCGCGCCATCGCCGACATGACGCAGCGTCTGCGCTCTGTTGCGGTGGATCGTGCCGCCTGGGGCATCGGCATTGCGATGCCGACACTGCAGGAGGCGGAATTTGAACATCCTGTCGGTCCGCCGGGCTGGAATGCGTGGAGCCGCATACCGGTGGCGGAAGCCATCGAAGATGCATGCAATCTCCCCACCATCATCGAGAATGACGCGACCGCCGCAGCGGTTGCCGAACTGAGGGCTGGCAGTGCGGCAGGGCTGACCCATTACGTCCATATCTTTGTCGGGCATGGACTTGGCGCCGGCATCATCAATGACAGCATGCCGCTTCAGGGATTTTGGAATAATGCTGGAGAAATCGGTCTCCTGACTTGGCCTGCGGAACTCGCCAATCCAGATGCGGCGGGGCAGACCCCTTTTTCCATCGACGAGCTTGCAGCGATGCTGTCGTGCGAAAGCAGGGAGATTGCGCGGCCTGGCGCATTAGAGAAACTTTACACTCAACGCGACAGTGTTCTCATGCGGTGGCTCGATCTTAATTCAAAGCGTCTGCGGTTGCTGGTTTCGCTGCTTGAAAACATCATGGACCCGCAGACCATCGTGGTCGGAGGGCATTTTCCGGCAGTCCTCACCAATTCCCTGATCGACCGGGCCTACCCGCTTTTGCCGTCCGTCAGCGCCCGCAGCCACCGGGATATTCCCCGGCTGCGTGCCGGCGCCCTGGGACTGGAGGCCGCCGCCATCGGCGCGGCCATGCTGCCCGTTATTGCCCATGGCAGCCCGGACTTCAGGCGTCTCTCATCCATGCGCGGACGCAGCCAGACTATCGATTTCGAAAGACGCTTTGATCGGGTCGCAGGCGCGCCAACGGATGACGACACGTCTTCCTGATTTGTATAACTCTCGCCGACAGGACTAAAACATGAAAATCGCAGTCGCCGGGCTTGGCTTTCGGCTTGCAAATGTCATTGCCTCCTTCCGCAAGGCCTGCCCCGAATTGGAAATCGTCGGCCTGATGGATCCCCAGCCTGCAGGACTGCCGGCCATTCTGTCTTCCGGTCTGCAGGAGCCGCGACGTTTCGAGACCATGGAGGCGATGTTGACGCAGACGCGGCCGGATCTCCTCATGGTCGGCTCGCCCAATCTTTTCCATCTGGATCATATCACCGCCGGATTGCGCGCCGGCGTACGGGTTTTCACGGAAAAGCCAGTGGTTATAGATGAAGACCAGACAATGAGGATGGCACGGCTGCTCGCTGAATATGGCAGTGACAGCGTTATGGTGGGCCTCGTACTGCGTTATTCCGACCTATACCGGGATCTGCGTGCGGCACAGGCTGAAGGTCACATCGGATCGATCACGTCGATTGAGGCATCCGAGCATATCGCACCTTACCACGGCGCCTTTTTCATGCGCGATTGGCGGCGGCATACGCGCTACGCAGGCCCCTTCATCCTGGAAAAATGCTGCCACGACATCGATCTATATGGCAGCGTTGTAGGGGAGCGGGCGATGGCCGTCGCCAGCTTTGGAGGCCGAAAGTCCTTCATTGCGGAAAACAGTCCGGATCGGCTCTCGGCGTTTCAGCAGCAGGAGTTCTATAAAAAGCCTAGCGGTTGGCTCGAGAGCGCCGCCGTCTTCGAGAGCGATGGTGATATTATCGACTATCAGACGGCGATCGTCGAATATCAGAGCGGGGCGACGATGTCGTTTCATACCAACCTCAACGTTCCCGATCAGTTTCGCCGCTTCTGCGTTATCGGCAGCAAGGGAATGGCCGAGGGTGATTTCATCCGCAATCGCTTCGAGGTTCATTCCGCCGTAACGGGGGAAAAGCTTGTTGAGCGACGTTACGAAGGGCATGAAAGCGATCACTATGGCGCCGATGACCAGATGGCCTCGGATATCTACAGGCATCTGACAGAGGCTGCATCGCTGCCCGTCAATATCGTCGCGGCTTTGGAGGCAGGGCTCGTGGCAATCAAGATCGATGAGGCACGCCGTGCACGACGTACCATCGAGCTTGCCGAAACCTGGCAGCGCTTCGACGACGCGCTCCATACCTCACATGCTGCTGCTTGAGGGGCGCGATTATGACCATGCCAGCCCTTTCATCGTCCGTCATCATCCGCAACGCCCAACCGTCCGATGAGGCGGCGATCCTCGACATCTGCCTGCGCACTGCCCATCGGGGTCAGGACGGATCGCATTGCTATAGCGACCCGAGACTTCCAGGTTTGGTATGGGCCCTGCCCTATGTTCGCTTCTGTGCAAAAAATGCCTTCGTGCTGACGAAGGACGGAGCCGTCATGGGCTACTGTGTCGCGGCAGCCGATACGACTACCTATGAAGACTGGCTTGAGGCCGAATGGTGGCCGCACGTGCAGGAAGAGCTTCTCGATTTCTCAGCGCGAACGCCAGAGGATGAAAATGTTCTTTCCTACATTCAAAGCGCGCCACGGACACCTTCTCAGGTGAAGGACCTCTATCCCGCTCATCTGCATATCAACCTTCTGCCCGAAGTTCAAAATGGCGGTCATGGATCGACGCTACTGCGACATCAACTGGATGCGTTGCATAGGTCAGGCGTGGAAGGCGTCCATCTGGGCGTGAACCAGCACAACGAAAAGGTCGTCGGCTTTTACGCTAAATTCGGCTTCGTGGAATTGGATCGAACACCATCGATCCTGATGGGCAAGCGGCTAGTTAGATGAACCATTTAAGGCGCGTCGGGATCCTCCAGATTCCCTCTTAAAGCTAGAACGGCCTTATTTTCACAGTTGGAGTCCTGAGGCCGCTTAACGCTTTCGTGCAACAAATTTTAGGAGGCAAACTGGCCTCTAATAGCCCGCCACCTTATCGCATATTGGCTTTGTTCTTGATGCAAATCGAACCTGCGACCCGCCAGTAGTCGCGGAGGCTCTGAATGTTTAACGAAAGCCGATTCACTCTCGCCAGATTTCCATTTTCCAACGCGAGGTCGACCGCTTGATGGACATGCGGCGACACAGCCATCATAGTGTCAAAAAAGAGCGGCGCTCCGAACTGGTCTGCTAAACGGCATTATCGGCAAAACCCGGCGAAGCATCTGCGCCGATCTGAACCGCGTGGGAGGGTAAGTCGCGCAGTACGATCTGCGGGCAGATGAACAGCCTGAAACAAAAAGTGGCGAGATAACAGAAGAGATTGTCAAACGTCCTATCGTCACTTGTGGACGGGCCTACGGGCGAAGCAAGAGTTCGCAAAATCATTCGCGCTTGAGCCATTACGGGTTCGATCTGCCTGCTGGCTCGGTTGGATGCCCTTCTCACATCAACGGATTGTGCGGTTATGGAGGATAAGGCTAATGGAATTGAGATTTCTCAGTGAGGCTTTTCTCGCCTTCATCCTTTCCGCCGCAATCGTCTCCGCCCAGCAGGCGTCAGACACGGTGGCACCCGAGAAAGCCACGGTGGTCGCAACTGCCAAACGTGTCGAGTCAAGGAGATTTATGGTCGCGGCAGCCAATCCGCTGGCGGCTGTGGCAGGACGCGACGTGATTTCTAAGGGCGGCAACGCCATAGATGCGATGGTGGCGGTGCAGACCGTGCTCGGCCTCGTTGAACCACAGAGTTCTGGTCTCGGAGGCGGCGCCTTCCTCGTCTATTACGACGCAAAAACCGGCAAGCTGACGACGTTGGACGGCCGGGAGACAGCGCCGATGGAAGCGACGCCAAAGCTCTTCCTGGATAACAGAGGTCAGCCGCTAAAATTCATGGACGCAGTGGTCGGCGGTCGCTCTGTTGGCACGCCAGGAACTGTGCGACTTCTGGAAGAGGCCCACAAACGCTATGGAAAGGCGGAATGGGCAAGCCTGCTGAAGCCGGCGGAAACGCTGGCGAGCGAGGGCTTCAAAGTGTCGCCGCGTCTTGCCTCCCTGATAGCGTCGGAGGGAGATCGGTTGAAGAAATATGCGGAACCCCGCTCCTATTTCTTTGACACGTCCGGGGTCGCCCTCCGGAACGGTGCCTTGTTGAAGAACCCCGCTTACGCTGAGACGCTTTCTGCGCTTGCAAAAGGCGGCGCCGATGCCTTTTACAAGGGGCCAATTGCCGAGGCGATCGTCAAGACTGTGCGCGAGGCGGCCGACAATCCCGGCGTGCTGTCGCTGGCCGATCTTTCCAATTATCGCGTCATCGAACGTGAGCCACTCTGCTTTATCTATCGTGGTCTTGACGTTTGCGGCATGGGAGCGCCATCGTCGGGTGGCATCGCCGTTGGCCAGATTCTCGGCATCGCGGAGAATTTTGATCTCAAAACTCCGGGGCCAGAAAATGTTGCCAGTTGGCGCATTATCGGCGATGCACAGCGTCTCGCCTTCGCCGACCGCGAGCGTTACGTCGCCGACCCCGATTTCATGCCGCTACCGATCAAGGGTCTGGTGGACAAGTCCTATCTGGGCGAGAGGGCAAAACTGCTCGACGGCGACAAGGCGTTGGCAAACGACACCGTCAAGGCCGGCGAGCCGGAATGGGACCACGCGCTACTTTTCGGCCGGGATGCCGCACTGGAGTTGCCTTCTACAAGTCATTTTGTCATCGTTGACACGGAAGGCAGCGTGGTCTCGATGACGACGACGATCGAAAATGGCTTTGGCTCGCGTCTCATGACGAACGGCTTTCTGCTCAATAACGAGTTGACGGACTTTTCCTTCAAGACCCATGACGGCGGCCTGCCGATAGCCAACCGCGTCGAGCCCGGCAAACGGCCGCGCTCCTCCATGGCGCCGACGATCGTGATGAAGGACGGCAAGCCGCTGCTCGCCATTGGTTCGCCTGGTGGCAGCCAGATCATTGGCTATGTGGCGCAGGCGCTGATCGCTTATATCGATTGGGGAATGCCCGTGGAGGCAATCGTCGCCCAGCCGCATCTCATCAACCGGTTCGGCACCTACGACGTTGAGGCCAACACCAGCGCTGAAAATCTGGTAGAGGGGCTGAAAGCGCTGGGCTACGAGGTTAAACCGGGTGAGATGAATTCCGGTTTGCACGCTATCGAGATAACCACCCAAGGTTTGGCTGGCAGCGCCGACCCACGACGCGAGGGAATGGTTACTGGGGAGTGAGACGCTCCGTCTGCGGAAAGCGGTCGGCCCGAGAAGACTGAGCATACCGCTTGCTGGGCTAGGATCGATGGTTGAAACCATGCTTACCATTCTCTGTTTCTGGGCTATCTGCCAAGACATGACCTATATCTTGCAGTCTGCCCATTGACCGAAGGTCGATTGCAAACCTCAGCCTGGATTTTCACCGGCCAGCATGCGGGCATAGGGCTCACTTTCCATCGCGAGAGCGCAGTGTTCCGCAATGCTATTGAAACCTGTTTTGGAGGCTTCAGCCGGAACGGCATTTCCCATCTGGCCTGCATGCCCTTCGATCCCGAACGGGCAAGCAACCTCGACCAGACGCTCTATACACAGCCAGCGCTCCTGCGCTGGCAATATGCCCTTGCTGAGATGCTGCGGAGCTGGCATCTTGCGCCCGATCTCGTCTTCGGCAACTCGGCCGCCGAATTCGTCGCCACCGTCATCCTGCATTTGAAAGCGCGGGGGCTTGCGGCGTTCATCTTCATCGCGCAGTTTCCAGAAACCGGGATCGGCAGGGTGAGCAAGAAAGACCTGCGCGAACGGGTGAAGCAATCTCACCTTCACGCTGACCTCGACAACGGAGACCAACTCATGCCTTCAGCGAAAGACCTCGGCATCCGGGCCGAAACGCCCACCGATTGCCAAAACCTCGGCGACATCCGCCAGGCGATCGACACGATCGACCGTGCGCTTATCGACCTGCTAGGCCTGCGCATGGGCTATGTCCTGGAGGCGGCCCGTTTCAAGCCAGACGTCGCAAGCATACCCGCGCCCGAGCGAGTCGCTGCCATGCTACCGGAAAGGTGCCGCTGGGCGGAGGAAAACAAACTGGACCCGAATTTCGTCGTACCACTGTTCAGCCAGATAATTCAATGGTTTATCCAGCAGCAGATTCGCCATTGGGAACAAAAGAACGCGCCCCTGAACAAGGCGGAGTAGGACATGGCGGAGGCACATTTCCCCGCAGTTTGCGCGAAGCGGCCGATGAAATCGCGCGTTTCATCGGCACGCGGCCAATCGTTCCATTTTTGCTGCAAGCAGTGACGTCGAAGTTGTTTGGTTTTTTGGTAAAATGCGACGCCCTTTGATCCAATGGGCTGTCTCCGCTTCGTCAACACCTCCTGCGAAAGTGTCAGCTGATACTGTTATGTCAGCGAATCCATTTGTTGCCGGGCGATGTCGAGCTTGTTTCGAAACCTCTTGCCGGTACTCATTAGCACCGTCTGTATTTTCAGAGGGTGGCGTTTCCAAAAAATGTCGTCATAGTCGATATAACCGACGACACATATGTGTTTGGTATTGCGATGAAGTGCGCCAAGGTCATCTACCCCGCTTGAAACGACGTCAGGCCAATCCGGCGAAATCTGGATCCCCCCTATTTTTATCCATGCAAAAGGTGATTACACCTATTGCAAGGGAGCGCTTGAAACCTCCACTCGAAAGTCCTTAATCTGAAGACTTGGATCAACAGAAGTTTGATCTGCTCTTGGGGTGAATCTGGGAACAAGGCTTACAACGACGTTGCTGGTCAATTTCCCGCGCAACCGTGCTTGGTTCGTTGCAGCGAACCTGAACGTCGAGCCTGCCCCGCCATGATGATCGCCATGATCAACAGTCAGGTTGAAGAGGGCAATGGAACCGACCTTGTAGTCGCCGGCGCCAGCCTGTTGGCCTTCCGGCAGGTTCACAAAAACGTCGAACCCGGTAAGGCCATTCGCTGGCGAATCCAGACGGACGCCTTCGAGAACGATAATGACCGATGTGGCTTCGCGCAGCGGTACAGAGTTGAACACGCTGTTCAAACGCGGATCACTGTCGCTAGGCAATGCAAACGCAAGGCTTACTCCCGACGTCGGTACGGTCACCGAGGTTGCTGCATTCAGGGCAAGAATGCTTCTGCCAAACGGGCGGGCATTCGCTGAGATTGTGCGGGAAACCGGTGGGCGCTTTGTCACCTGCGCAACTTTCTGGGAAAACGGAGCCTCCAAGCTTTCATAGACTTGGCCGAGTGGCGAGGTGGAATTCATGTCCAGGGTGCTCGCGACTGGCTTGTAATCCGCGTCCTGATCGATCGGGAACGCGAACTTGCCAGCGGCAAACGATGTAGCCTGATCCGGCGCTTTGCGTTTGAGAGAAATCCAGGCCGTGAAGAGTCGATCGATATTGCAGTGATGTAGCCAGAATATCGGATCCCGGGCTGCGGTCGGCACGCGCCCCATATCCGATATGGCGCCGCCCGCCACGCCGATATGTATGTCACCGTGCTCACTTCCTTCTAAGCCTGTCTGAAAGCCGAAAAAAGAGGTGTCATCGAGCGCTCCTGACGATGACGAAAACCAGACATCATCCCCGGCTTGGACAGCTGAATCCCTATTCCTGTTGTAGAGGGAATTCTTTTCCTTCTTCCCTGCGTCTAAAAATTCTTCCCGGAAGATCGCGGGAAGGGACGGATTTTTATACCAGTCCCAATAGGGAAGCCGGAGTGTCGGGACGCCGGAAAGTTTTTGCAAATTCCTCTCTATCGCCGCCAGGTAAGCGCGGTGCCAGATGAAAAAGAGACTTTCGTCGTTATGGCACTGAGACCAGTAGGCCTTAATCGTTGCAGGCAATTTTCCGGCATCGGGATCGTTAGACGGGATCCCATGAATGGCTGCATAATTAAACCATCCAACTTTCTGATCTTTTGGACGGTCGTAAAGCTTCTGAAAAGCAAGTCGCAGCGACGCTACCTTCTGAGGGTCTTTGGAAAACGTCTCGATATCCTCCCTCGCGCCTGATCCCGCTGCACGGGCAATGTCGAAGCGATTGATGCCCATCAGGATCGCCGCCGTGGTCGCTCCTGCTACAAAACTGCGTCGATGCATGAGTTCGCCTCCATATCTTAAGCGAGTACTTTCCGCCAAATTCAACCCATAGTAAAGTAACCGTCAGTGATTTGTTTTTTCATGATGGGCGCAAAAAGAACTGAGAACGGCTTCGATCTGTTAAGATGGGCGGTGGAAGTTGAGGGGCCGCGCTAAACTCGTATCGGCGCCACATTTTCGGGCGCAGAGATCGATATTAAGGCAAGAACAGGGTCGTAGATCTTCTGCGCCGGGCAGACCAAGCTTCGCCAGTTGTTTGAAACGACTACCGCGGTACCGCCATTGTCCAGTTCTGCGTGGCGGCCGAGCGGTTCCAAAGCCAACGGTAAGACATTTGCAGAAGGGTTTCGTGGGTGTCGCTCGCCAGCATCAAGAAGAATGATTAGATCGGCAGCGATGATCAAGGACAGGTTGTGAGCGATGACGAAAAGAGTGCGGCCGACGGCCAGAGCCGAAATTGCTTGCTTGATCGCCTCCTCGTTTTCCGGATCGACAGCCGAAGTCGCTTCGTCAACTGAGGAAAGCGGGTAACCTCCGCGACCACTTCCGCCTTCTCAGCCAATTTCGGTCACTGGGTTACAACTTCGCCTGGTCGTAAGCGCGCCGGCGCGCTGTGATGGTATCCAGATTGTCGTGGACCCAGAAGTTAAATCCCTCAAGGGCACGCAAAGCTCCGTGGCCGATCTCTGTCAACTCATATTCGACACGCGGCGGCACTTCGGGAAAGTAGTGACGCACAACAAATCCTTCGCGCTCGAGATTACGCAGCGTGAGCGTCAGCATGCGCTGGGTGATCTCACCGACCTCTTTTTTCAATGTCGAAAAGCGGAGCCGATGATCTTCCGCGAGAGAAAGACGCCAAAGAACCGGCACAGTCCATTTGTCACTCAGCAGGCTGCAGATCCCGTTTGACGGGATGGGTCTGAAGTGTCTGTCGTTTTCTGATCCGCGCGATGGGTCGGCATCGATCTGCTCTTCCAAGGGTATCATCCTTGTGCCTGATGCTGAAAAATGTGCCGTCTTCCGGCAGCACAACATTCGTATATATAGACGGTCCTGGTTTAACGCGAGGGCTTCAAGTGACCAATAGCAAGCATCCCATTCTGGTTTTCGGCGCTACCGGAAGGCAGGGAGGATCTGTCGCCAAAGCCTTGCTGAAGGCAGGATGGCCTGTTCGCGCACTCGTTCGGGATTCCACCAAAGCTGCATCGCTACAGTTACGGGATGCAGGCGTGGAGCTTATCCAGGGTTCATTTGAAGAGACCAAAGTAATCCGCACAGCGATGAAAGACGCCTATGGCGTCTTTAGCGTACTTCCAGCCAGCCTGGCTGCCGAAGACGAAGTCCGTCATGGTATATCGATTGCGGATATCGCTGCCGAAACCGGCATCAACCATTTTGTTTATTCGTCAGGCGCCAGCGTGGGGAATGAACTGACAGGCGTTCCGCGTTTCGACGCCAAGCCTCGTATCGAAGCCCATATTCGACAGCTCGACATGACGACGACCATCATCCGGCCGATGATTTTCATGGAAATGCTGGTGCGACCTGGCTTCGGTCTGGAGGAGGGCCGGCTGGTGTCCCTGATCCGACCCGACCATTCCATTCAGCTCACCGCCGTGGAAGACATCGGCAGGTTTGTCGCTGCCGTGCTTGCCGACAAATCACGCTTCGGCGGCGCAACACTTAAAATCGCCAGTGATCGACTGACCGGCCCCGAGCTTGCGGCTGCCTTCAGCGCAGCAGCCGGTCGCTCGATAGCCTATGAACGGTTTCCGGACGATGTTTTGGCTGCAAACGCTGATCTCGCGCATATGGCAGAGAGCCTGGTAGACGGGCCGCTCGCCGAGCTTGTCGATCTGAAAGTCATGCGCGAAATTAACCCCGACCTTCTCACTTTCAGGTCCTGGCTCGCTGGCAATGGGCGTAAGCTGCTCGATGCAGCCTTGCAACCGTCGGTCTAGGGACATACGCCAGCCTCAATAATGACAAGCGAACCACAATGCAACCTAGCAGACGCTTGCAGTTCATCAGTCGCGCGCCAGGGCCTCGATCGGGTCCAACTTTGCCGCATTGCGGGCCGGAAGGAAGCCGAAGACGATTCCGATCAGGGTTGAGCAGGCGAAGGCCACCATGATGGAGCCCGAAGAGAAGATCATTTTGAAGTCGGGGCTCAGCAAATTGAAAAGAGCGCTGATCCCGAGGGCGAGCATCACTCCCATGAAGCCGCCGACAAGGCAGACCATGACGGCCTCGATCAGGAACTGGGAAAGGATGTCGCTGCGGCGCGCGCCGACGGCCACACGAACGCCGATCTCCTTGGTGCGTTCGGTCACGGATACCAGCATGATATTCATCACGCCGATGCCACCGACAATCAGCGAGATCACGGCGACTGACGAAATCAGCAGCGTCAGGGTCTGCGTGGTGGTCTCGATAGTCTCGCGAATGGTCGCCGAGTTGGTGAGGAAGAAGTCTTTCGCGCCATGCCGACGCTCGAGAAGGCGCGAAACTGCGGCCTCGACATTGCCCGGATCGACATCGTCTCTGATACGGACCGTTATGCCGTCGACGTTCGGACGACCCAGCATGCGGCCCATGACGGTTGTGTAGGGCGCATAAACCGTCAACGTATCAACCGCCGGGCCGAAGGAGTTTTCCCGTTTCGTCACACCCACAACCCTCGCCGGCATTGTGCCCAGAAGGACGACCTGCCCCACCGGGTTAACCCGGTCTGGAAACAGGTCTCGCGCGGCGTTTGCGTCGATCACCACATTCTGGCTGTAGGCGGTAACGTCCTGGGCGTCGAACAGTTGTCCATGCGCCAGCTCAAGACCCCGTACACGAAAGAAGTCGGCGCCAACTCCGGTGACTGACGCATTTACGGCCACGGCGGCGCGCTTGACAGTTACGCTCGTCGTGACGGTTGGTGTCACGCTGTCGACATAGGGCTGGTTCACCAGCGCTTCTGCATCGGCGGGAACCAGCGTCCGTATCTTGCCCGCTTCCAGATCGCCGAAGCCTTTCCCGGCCCGCACCTCGATCGTGTTGGTGCCGAGCGAACTGATACTGCTCAGGATTTGTTGCTGCGAGCCGGCTCCCAGTGCCGAGATAGCCGCCACCGAGGCGATACCGATGATGATGCCGAGCATGGTCAGAAGCGAGCGCATCTTGTGCGCCCATATTGCCGCGCCTGCCATGCGAAAGGCTTCGGTCATCCGGTCAATTGCGCCACGCCAGCCAGCGCCCGGCGCGTGCTCGCGGATGGGGCGGGCCGTCGCGGCGGATTTGGATATATTGCGCTCGTCGGAAATGATAACGCCGTCGCTGATCTCGACAACCCGATCCGCGTGTTCCGCGATCTTCTTGTCGTGAGTGACGAGGATGATGGTGTGCCCTTCGGCGTGAAGCTCGCGCAGGATCTTCATGACTTCGGCGCCGCTGTGCGTATCCAGCGCTCCGGTCGGTTCATCGGCCAGAATTATCTCGCCGCCATTCATCAGGGCGCGGGCAATCGACACCCGCTGCTGCTGGCCGCCCGAAAGCTTGCCTGGGATATTGCCCGTCCGCTCGGCGAGGCCCAGCCGGGTCAACAAGGAGATCGCTCGCTTGTGCCGGTCGGATCGGCTGCGTCCGGCATAAATGGCCGGCACCTCGACGTTGCTGGCCGCGCTGAGATCGCCAAGCAGATGATAGCGCTGGAAGATGAAACCAAAACGCTCACGGCGTAGCGCCGCCAGTTCGTCAACGGACATCTTCGAGGTCTCGCGTCCTTCGATCCAGTAGCTGCCGTCCGTCGGACGATCGAGGCAGCCAAGGATGTTCATCAGCGTCGACTTGCCGGAGCCAGAAGCACCGATGATGGCCATCATCTCGCCGGCCTCGATGTCGAGGTCGACGTCTTTCAGCACTCGCACCATCTCGTCGCCTGCGGGGAAAGCGCGGGATACCCCACGTACGCGGATCAGTGGTTCCGTCATAGCGCGCCCTACCGTTTCGCCGCGGCCAGTTGAGCCTGGCCATCCGTGCGTTCGTCCGTGGATGCACCCAGAACGATGGTCTCGCCTGCCTGAAGACCGCTAAGGATCTGGATGTCCGCGCCGTTATCGATGCCGACCTGGACCTGCCGGATCTGGACCTCGCCCATCGCGTCCAGTATGCGCACACGCGCCGTATCGCCGGCCCGGGGCGCCCCTTCCACCGCACTGAGCGGAACCAGCACGGCGCCGCTGACGCGGCTCAAGACGATGGACACCTGCGCCGTCATGGAGGGCCGCAGGACCCCGTCCGCATTCGCCACGTCGATCAGCCCGGTGTAATAGACCGCACCGTTGGTTGAGCCAATCCGGCTCGCCGCGGCGTTGCTCTCGTTGGCGATGGAGGCCGGGGCCGGTTCCACCTGTCGCAACTCCCCATCGAAACGACGCTTCGGATCGCCAAGAATGCTGAACCAGACCGGCAGGCCCCGCCGCACACGCACGACGTCAGCCTCGGAGATATCCGCGCGCACCGTCATTGTGTCCAATCGTGCGATCATGACGATGGTCGGCGCGGTCTGCAGGGCATTCACGGTTTGGCCCTCGTCGGTGACGATCGCGACCACCGTGCCGGCGATTGGGGCAGTGATGCGGGTATAGTCCAGTTCTATACCCGCAGACTCCAGCGCGACCTGCGCTTGGGCGACCTGAGCGTCCAGCGACTGAACCTCAGCCCGCGCGGTGTCTCGCATCGCAACCGCAGCGTCATACTGGGCGCGCGGCGTGGAACCACCTGCCAGCAGGTCACGCTCGCGCTCGAAATCCTTCTCGGCTTTCACCAGACCGGCGCTGCGCGCGGCGTGAACGGCGCGGATGTTGGCCAAAGCGGCCTCGCGGTCCCGCAAGGTGTTGCGCCGGGTCTGGGAATCGATCTCGGCCACCAATTGGCCAGCCTCGACGATGTCACCGATCTTGACAGCCAGATGCTCAATGCGACCCGAGGCCTGAGCGCCGACACGCACCAGCTCGAGCGGTTCGAGAACCCCGGTCGCCAGCACCACCTCTTCAATGTCACCCGTTCGCGCCTGCGCTGTCACCAGTTCAAGCTTTGCCGGCGGACGCAGAAACAGCAGCCAGACGCCCAGCAGACCGACAAGGGTTGCCGCCCCCAGGATCAAACGCTTGCGGGTAATGTGTCGTGTCATTTAGTCGTGGCCCATGCTATTGAAATTTGCGGGCTTTCTCTGTCACGAGAGTTACCTGAAAATTACGGAGAGCCGTCGTCGCGCCTATCCGTTTGGCACGCGCTGGAAGATCAACCGATCAGCAAAGAGTGCTTGCAATGTGGATGGCGTGCCAAAGATTGTGCGCCAGACATCAAGCGATCGCGGCCGTGCTCAGCCAACGTCGACGAACGAAGATGCCTTGACCAGTTGGCGCAGACGACGGGCCCTACCGCTGCTGGAAAACGCGCTTCTCGCGCCAGCGTACGGCAAATGTGCTGCCCTTGCCTGGAGCGGACGAAAGCTCAACGTAGCCGCCGTGACGGGTGACGATCTCGTTGACCATGCTGAGCCCCAGGCCCGCACCTGAGCCGTGAGGGCTGATCCGGTAGAACGGCTCGAATATGCGCGATTGCTTATCGCCGGCAATTCCGCAGCCCTGATCGGCGACAGCCACGCTGCCGTCAGCCTCAATACTGACCGATATCTGTCCTTTGCCGCCTCCGTACTGGACTGCATTACGCACCAGATTGACGAATGCACGCTCCAGAGCTTCGGCATCGCCGGGAACGAACAGGTTTTCCGCATCGCTATCGAACGAAATATCGTAACCTTCGGCGATCGCCAGGGGAGCAAGGTCGGCAACCACCTTCGACACAACGCTGTTGAGATCGACGGGTGCATTCTGCTGGGGCTTCTGCCGGTACTTCTCGGTGTCGAGAAGCTGGTTCGCGATCGCTGTAAGTCGCTTGATGGCCGTCTGCAGGTGTGTCTTGTCCGCACCTGGTGAAAGCGTATCGATTCTTACCTGCAGGACAGCAATCGGCGTTCGAAGTTCATGGGCCGCGTTGACAAAGAAGCGCTCCGTCGCCTCGAAGCCGCTGTCGAGACGACGCAGTGCCCTGTTGATGTCGCGCACCAGACGAAGCACCTCAGTGGGCAAGCCCCGCTCTTCCACCAGGGCGCCACGTGTGTCGAGATCGATCCTGTCGAGACGCCTGGTCAGATCGCTGAAGGACCGCAAAGCCAAGCGTGTGACAAACGGGACGCCAATCAGGGAAATGGCGACGAGGATCAGCGCCGGCACGCCGATGGCAAGGTTCCCCAGCAGCACGGTCACACCATATTGGGACATCGAAACGCCGCCGGCAAAAATCGTGGCCTCACCGGCCTCTGTATCGAAACGCTCCATGCGGGCGACACTCAACGGATCATTCAGGTCACCATGGAGCTCGACACTTCTGAACGTCCGCAGGAATGGCATGTTGTCGGCAATTTTCCCGGGAGGCGCGCCGTGTGCAAGGACAGTATCTTTTCCAAGGTCTGCCACGAACCACAGGTCAGGCGCGTCCTCCATAATCTCTTTAAGCTCGGCCGTCGGAACCAGATGAGGTCGGCCATTCGGCTCGAGACGAACCGAGTCTGCGATTTCCTGAGACAGCCAGATGGACGTGATCGCCACATCGGGCTTGAGGCCAGAAAGGAGATAGAAAACCAGGCTGAGCGAGGCTATGACCGCGCAGAGCTGCAGGACAATAAAACCAAAAGTAAATCGCCAGCGAAGGGATGTGCTGGTCATCCTATTTCTGCTCATGAAGGTAGTAGCCTATGCCACGAATGTTCTTGATAACAATGTCGGCCTCCGCTTCGCCAAGCTTTCGGCGCAGGCGAGACATGTTGGACTCCAGTGAGTTCGACTGGATCTCATCGTCAAAGGAATAGACCTGCCCCTCAAGGGACGAGCGCAACACGGTACGACCACGGTTCCTCAGAAGAGTTTCGATGATGAGCAGTTCCCTGCGGGTGAGCGCAAGTCGGACGCCGTTGACATGCACATCGCATGAAACCCGGTCATAGGTGACGTTTCCTGCCGACAGGACGAATGGGCCAGCTGTCGGCACCCGCCTCAGCACAGCGCTCATTCTGGCAATCAACTCGGGAATTTCGAACGGCTTCGGCAAATAGTCATCGGCGCCGTCATTGAGGCCGGAAATTCGCTCGTCGGTCGACCTCAGAGCGGAGATAATGATCGATCGCGTATTTGAACCCGTGCGGTGCAAATCGGCGAGGAAGGTACTGCCATCGCCATCCGGCAGTTGCCGGTCGATAAGGACAATATCGTAATCCGCCATGGCGATTGCTTCCCGCGCCATCGCCAGATCTCCAACAGCATCCAGCACGATGCCATGCTGCGAGAGGGCCGTCCTCAAGGCATCCGTCATTTCCGGATCGTCTTCGATAAGCAGAAGTTTCATAGTGGCCTGATCGTGCAAGTCCCGGACAGCTGTTCTCAAGAATTCTAACAGCAAATTTATATGTATGTTTCGGATAAACTCGACTGCCATGACCGACTGGCCGCCAAGTCAATCGGCGGTCCAGATGTCCGGCACCGGGGAACCGAAACCTGCTGAGTATCCAGCCGGCTTTCAGCCCCCGGTCGCCAATACCAGCCCCTTATCGGCAGCGGCCGTAGTTATCCCGATATCTGCAACCGTAATCGCGTCGGTCCCGATTTTCCCAGCGATCGCGGCGGTTCCTGTCGTTTCGTTCACTGATGTTCCCAATGACAGCCCCTCCAGCACCTCCCGCGGCGGCTCCCACTGCAGCACCTTGCCACGTGCCGCTTGCCAGCCCGCCAATGATGGCGCCACTGGCCGCACCAATACCGGCGCCCTTTTCCGTCTGGCTGCAAGCCGTCAGCGTCAAACAAACGAATATGCCTGAAATGATCTTTTTCATGTCTGTCCTTTCGATCCATCGCCGCTACGGTCGCCCGTCGACCATTGAGACGCGCCAAGGCGGCGACGTATGGCCACCGAAAATTACGTGGAAGTTACGCAGAACCCTCGACACCGACACCAGTCGAAAGCGCAAACTCGTGTAGGATGCGCGTTTTCGCGATCAGCAATTCTCAGGTAATTCCGCCCGCCCGATCGACAGGCTCCAACGTTGCACCGTTCACCACTGCGTTTGAGGATAGTGGATCGAAATCCCGCTCCTAAATAGCCAAATCGACTGGAAGAGGATCAGTCAATCCTTTTGGGCTCGAAGCCGAGTTTGCGGCAGAACTGAAAAAGCAGCAGCCCCTTGCGGGACCAGAGATTGCGCCGTGAACAGTAAAAAATTGCATTATTATTGAAACGAATGTTGCAATAATACATCTGGAGATTCACTTGCATCATATTCGGGCAAACCGCCCCGTATTTCTGCAAACAACCTGACATCGATCGGTTGTTGTTTTTCCAAGTCCCCGCGCCGATTGCTTTTTTGCCCATGCGTCCCTCATCATTTTCGCACCTGAAAAATACGCTGAGCGAATAAATTTCAGGCACTAGCCCATTTCTCGAAGAATCCGCCGTGCAAATTTTCAATGCGACAAGATCAAAAAAGCATTCTACATTTGCACTCAGCGTCGAAGAGCAAACTTTGGACGCATCAACAAAGGGGAACGTCTTCATGAAAATGCGCATTCGTCATCTGCTGATCGGCGCCGTTGCAGTCACCATGTCCTTCGGTGCTGTTCAGGCGAAAGACCTCGTTGTCGCCACCGACACCGCGTTCGTCCCGTTTGAATTTAAACAAGGCGACAAATATGTCGGCTTCGATATCGACCTGTGGGACGCGGTCGCCAAGGACATAGGCGTGACCTACACGCTCCAGCCGATGGACTTTAACGGTATCATTCCCGCACTCCAGACCAAGCAGGTTGATGTTGGACTTGCCGGCATCACCATCAAGGACGAACGCAAGAAAGTCATCGACTTCTCCGACGGTTACTACGACAGCGGGTTTCTCCTGATGGTGCCTGCAGACAGCAAGATAGCCGGCCCGGCCGACCTTAAGGGCAAGACGCTGGCGATCAAGACCGGCACTTCGGCCGCCGATTATGCCAAGTCGAACTTCAAGGATACGGAACTACGTCAGTTCCCGAACGTCGACAACGCCTACATGGAGCTTCAGACTGGCCGCGTTGACGCTGCAATGCACGATACGCCGAACGTGCTCTATTACATCAACACCGCCGGCGGCGGAAAGGTGAAGGCCGTCGGCGAGCAGATGATGGCGCAGCAATACGGCATGGCGTTCCCCAAGGGCAGCGATCTGGTCTCCAAGGTGAATGCTTCGCTGACCAAGCTGAAAAAGGATGGCACCTACACGGCCATCTACAAGAAGTGGTTCGGCGCAGAACCGAAGCTCTGATCCATCCCCCGGCTCACGCGCGCTGGTCTTGCCGGCGCGCTTTCAAGGACAAAGAAGATGGAATTTGACTGGTCGGTGGTCGTCGAGGCCCTGCCCGCCCTGCTGGGCGGCGCGCGCCTAACCCTTCTTATTGCCCTGGCGGGCCTTGCCGGCGGCATCCTCGTCGGCACGCTTGCCGGGTTCATGCGCGCCTACGGCAACTGGCTGCTCAACGTCATTGCATTCATTTACGTTGAAATCGTCCGTGGCACGCCTATCGTCGTGCAGGTGATGTTCATATATTTCGCGCTTCCCATGCTGGCGGATGTACGCGTCAACCCAATGACAGCGGCGATTGCATCGATCATCTTCAACGCCGGCGCCTATATCGCCGAAATCGTTCGCGGCACGTTGCTGTCCGTCAACAAGGGGCTGAAAGAGGCGGGAATGGCGCTTGGCCTTCCGATGTGGAAGGTGCTCGCTTATGTCATCGGCCCGATCGCCTTTCGGCGAATGATCCCCCCGCTCGGCAACCAGTTCATCGTCAGCCTCAAGGACACCTCGCTGTTCATTGTCATTGGCGTCGGCGAACTTACCCGTCAGGGGCAGGAGATCATGGCCTCTAACTTTCGCGCCGTGGAGATATGGACCGCCGTGGCTATCCTTTATCTCCTTATGACCGGCGTCCTGACCATGGTTCTTCGCTACACGGAAAAAAGGATGCGGATCCTATGAGCATTGTCGAATTCAGGAATGTAACCAAAACATTCGGCCCGATCACGGTCCTCAGAGATGTAGACCTTGGCATCGATGCAGGCCAGGTCGTCGTGCTGATCGGCCCTTCCGGCTCCGGCAAATCGACGCTGCTGCGCTGCATTAACGCACTTGAGGAGATAGACAGCGGCGACGTCGTCGTGGACGGCATCAGCGTGAAAGAAGGACGCTCGCGCGTGCGGCTGATCCGGCAGGAAGCGGGCATGGTCTTCCAGCAGTTCAACCTATTCCCGCAGATGACGGCGCTTGAAAACGTGGCGTTCGGCCCGCGCCGCGTGCGTGGCGTCAGCAAGCTGGAAGCGCAGCAACAGGCAGAGTCCCTGCTCGCCAAGGTGGGACTGGCGGAGCGTGGCGATCATTATCCATCCGAACTGTCCGGCGGACAGCAGCAGCGTGTCGCGATTGCCCGTGCACTTGCCGTCAAACCGAAACTCATGCTGTTCGATGAGCCGACCTCGGCGCTGGACCCGGAATTGCGGCAGGAAGTGCTGAAAGTCATGCAGTCACTTGCCGAAGAGGGTATGACGATGATCGTCGTGACCCACGAAATTGCCTTTGCCCGGCAGGTCGGCACACGGCTGATCTTCATGGAGGGCGGCAAGATCACTGTTGACGGCGATCCGGCGACGCTTCTCGACAATCCCGAAAACCCCCGCCTTCGTGAGTTCCTGCAGCATGTCCATTAATATTTCCAATCGGCTTGCAGCCATCACCATTGAAGGTGACAGCCATGGCATTGGCGCCGCGCTTGGCCGCCAGGGGGCGCGACGGCGCATCATCATCTCGTTC
>LT009757.1:1398694-1457747 GCA_900012615.1 Agrobacterium genomosp. 13 str. CFBP 6927 | reverse complement strand
CATTTGGAAAGGTGGACAACGCCATGGCATTGGCGCCGCGCTTGGCCGCCAGGGGCGGCGGCGGCGCATCATCATCTCGTTCGCACGCACGCTTGGGCGGTCGTAACCTCTTTTTGTGGTGGCGACCGCGTCCACACAGCGCTGTCTCTTACCGAAAAGCACTACCCGCAATATCTGGAGGAGCTACATGGCCTTGCCGAGGGGCTCGATCTTCCGTTCGAGAAAGTCTTCGCCTGGAACTGCCGAGGCGATATCTGGGCGATGAGCCCGGACGGCTGCACGACCGTGCAAGTCCCGGGCATTAATCCAGTCGTTGCCCATAACGAGGACGGTGATCCGGGGTTGCGCACCGGATGCGCGATCGCCACGGTGCGGCCAACCCAAGGTCGCGGTTTCTCGGCTTTCGTCTATCCCGCTTCCATTCCCGGCCACACATTCGCGGTCAACGATGTGGGTCTCGTTGTCACTGTCAACAACATCCGCTCGCGCCAGAGCGGCGACGGCCTGCCCCGCATGGTCCTGACGCGGGCGCTGCTCGACTGTTCATCTCAGGAAGAGGCAGTCGACCTGCTGCGGGCCGTGCCGAGATCAGGCGCCTTCCACCTGACCCTTGCCTCGCCTGGCGCAAAGGACATTCTCAGCGTCGAATTCACCCATCAGAATATTTCAGTAGTGCCGGTGCTGGCACCCTCCAGTCATGCCAACCATCTCGTCCATCACGAGATGAGCATGGAGGAACAGATCGTTACGGCCTCCTCCCGGTCACGGCAACAGCGCGGGGATGCGATGATTGCTCTTGCCGGCGAAGCGAACGTCAATCCGCTGACCATTCTGCGCGACACACAGGATGCGGCCTTGCCGATCTATCGCACTCAACCCGATGATCCCGATAACGAGAACACGCTGGCGACCGCGCAGTTCGCCATTGGTGCGGACAAGGTGGAATGCACCGTCTATGATAACGCAGAATCGGTTCCGCGCTTTCGTTTTTCGAACGACGCGTTTGTCTCGCGTGAGGGTAGTCAATGACGAGCAGCAGCGTGCCAACGACTTTTGAGCGTCCCCGCACGCTTGAAGACCTGCGGGCGCTGACTGTCGGCATAGGGCGTGGGGAGACAAGCCTGTCTTTGGGCAGCAAAGCGCTCGACGTGTTATCGCGACTGGTCGACATACCGGAACAGGCAGCGGTTCGCACCATTTCGGAACTGTCGGCGGCGCTAGGCGTCAACGCCTCGACGCTCACGCGGCTTGCCCAGCGTCTGGGCTATGGCGGCTTCAACGATTTCCAGAGCATTTTTCGCGAGGCAATCACCGACGACGAGCGATACTTCTACAGCCGGCAGGCGGGCAGGCTGATTTCCGCGCGACAGGGCGACGGAGAAGAACACGCGATCCTGGAAAGGCTGGCAGCGGAATCGAAAGCCAATATCGACGGTTTCCTCGCCCAACTCGACGATGGGCACCTGCGGGAAGCTGCAGCGCTGCTGGCCCACGCGCCCCGTATTCGGGTATATGGCGTGCGGCAGTTCCATGCCTTCGCAAGCTTTCTGACCTATGGACTTTCGATGCTGCGCGACGACATCGGCCTTCTTGACGCACCGCGCCTGGGTGAAGCGGAAGGGATAGCCCAGCTTTCGGCGGGCGACGTACTGGTTGTCGCCAGTTGCGCGCCCTATACGCGCAATGTGGCGGATGTCGCGATCATTGCTGCGCGTTACGGCATTCGCGTGATTGCCGTAACCGATACCCGATCGTCGCCGCTCGTGGCACCTTCCGAACATGCCTTTTTTGTTCCGCACGCCAGCAGCTTCTTCAGCAACAGCATGGGTGCCTATGTCGTTTTCTGCGAGGGCTTGCTTAACCTTGTTGCGCGCAGTCTGGGCGAGAGCGCCGTCAATGCCCTTGCAAAACGTGAAACCCTGATCAAGGAACTTGGGATTGAAACGGAAAGTCCATGATTTCCACCTGGCTTATATCTTCCGGCGCGGAATGGATGTCGCATAGGTATTCAGGGCTTTGAGATGTTCGTCCGCGCGCTTCAATTCCTCAAGCCCCGCCGACTCATCCCGCGCTGCCAGCAGCCCGCATAGAACTTCTGAAATGGCGAGCGCCGGCGTCAAAGTGTGAAAGAAGGTCTGGCTTTCGGTTGGGCAGAGGATGACGTCGTCGGCGATGGACACTAACGGAGAAACCTCGCTGTCAGTGATCGCAACGATCCCCATTCCCTTGCCGCGGGCGACTTCCGCCAGTTCAAGCGTCTCGCGGGCGTAGGGGTTGATCGATATGACCAGGAGAACATCCTGCGCGCCGGAGCGAATGAGCCCGTCGCCGCCCGTTCCGGCAGGACCATCGAGATGCACCGATTTTTCGCCGAGCAAGTTCATGACATAGTGGAAATGCCATACCACGGAGTGGCATGAGCGTAGCCCGAGAACGTAGATCCGCCGCGCTTCGTGCAGCCGGTTTGCGGCCGCACCGAGCCGTGCGAGCGACTGGGGCTCGCACAGACCGGCAATCTGTTCCGAAAGCCCAGCGAGCATTTGTTCCGCGAAGCCTCGTTTCTCCTCACCACTGCGACGCTCTCCTTTCAGCGCCGCTCGAGCCGCAAAACCCTCGCCACCGCCACGGATAAGCTCGGCATAATGCATGCGAATGTCGTCATAACCGGACAAGCCGAGGAACTTTGCCAGTCTTGTCATGGTCGAGGGCTGCACACCGGCGTTGCGCGAAAGTTCCCGCATGGAGACGAGCGCCACTTCCTGTCGGTGCTCGATAATGTGACGGGCCGCCTGTTGCAGCTGCGGCGACATGCCATCGAAGCGTTCGACAATACGCTTACGCAGAGGATCGTTTTGCAACACTTGGTTCATACCGTACCTCACTGTTTCAATCATGCTGTTCCCGAGACCGGCATGAAAGTCAATGTTTCAGGGCGACCGCTTCGCTCGGCAAGCACTCCGCCTGAAACGATACAATCGTTTCATTTTACATATTATAAAACAATCGTTGCAATTTTTCTCCAAACCTGCAATCTGGCTCGCGACAACACTCCCTCCGTTAACGCAACAGGCGCGCAGCCAGGACACACCGATGACCAAAATACTCCACCGCTCCATCGCATCCGATCTGCCCCGCGCCGTTGCTGGAGAGGGGGCCTACATCATTGATAGCGAAGGCCGGCATTATCTGGACGGTTCAGGCGGCGCGGCCGTCAGCTGCCTCGGACACAATCATCCCGAAGTTCTGGAGGCTATGAGGGAGCAGATGGGCCGCATCAGCTATGCCCACACGTCCTTTTTCACCACGGATACGGCCGAAGAGCTTGCCGAGAAACTTGTGGCGCTAACACCGGAAGGGCTCGATTACGTTTATCTGGTTTCGGGTGGCTCGGAAGCCGTGGAAGCTGCTCTCAAAATGGCCCGCCAGTATTTCGTGGAGATCGGTGAGCCGCAGCGGCGTCATATCATCGCGCGCAGGCAGAGCTATCACGGCAACACCATCGGTGCGCTGGCGGCAGGCGGCAACGCATGGCGACGCGCTCAATTCCAGCCCATCCTGCCGGAGACCCACCATATTTCGCCCTGCTACGCATACCGCGACAAGGCACCGCAAGAAACGCCTGAAGCCTATGCAACGCGTCTGGCAGTGGAACTGGAAGCGAAAATCCTGGAGCTCGGCGCTGATCAGGTCATGACTTTCATCGCCGAACCCGTCGTTGGCGCCACGCTTGGCGCGGTCGGTCCGGTTACTGATTATTTCAAGAAGATCCGGCAGGTCTGCGACAAATACGGTGTGCTTCTGATCCTCGATGAGGTGATGTGCGGCATGGGACGGACGGGAACGATTTTCGCCTTGGAGCAGGAAGGTATCGTGCCCGATCTCGTTACCATCGCAAAAGGTCTCGGCGGCGGTTTCCAGCCTGTCGGCGCAGTGATGCTGTCAAACAGGATCTACCAGGCTTTCGCTGAAGGTTCAGGACTGTTCCAGCACGGTCATACCTATATCGGCCACCCAATGGCCGCTGCTGCCGCCAATAAAGTCGTCGAAATCCTGACGCGTCCCGGACTGATGGATAATGTCCTGACGATGGGCGAGTACCTTCAGGCAGGGCTTGAAGCCCGGCTTGGGCAATCGCCTTATGTCGGAGATATTCGTGGACGCGGTCTGTTTCGCGGCGTCGAGATCGTGGCGGATAAAGACAGCAAGGAACCTTTCGATCCGTCGCGTAAAATCCACGCCCGGATCAAGAAGGAAGCCATGCAGCGAGGCCTGATGTGCTATCCCATGGGAGGGACTATCGATGGCCGCCACGGCGACCATGTCCTTCTCGCTCCACCCTACATCATCCGTCCGGACGAAATTGATATGATCGCCGACCGGCTGACCGACGCCATCAACGCCGCCGTGTTGGCCTGACTCCAGGGTCCCTTCGATGATGACATCCCACTGCCAGCCCGTTTCAGACGATAACTGGCCAGATGAAATCGCCGCCATGCTGCCCGGATTCGCAGGTGCACTGAACGTCTATCGCACCATGGCGCATCATCCGGCGCTGTTGAAAGCCTGGGCTCCATTGCGTCAGCACATCGTCAAGGATAGCGCCCTTGGCCCCATACGCTCTGAACTTGTGATCCTGCGTGTCGCTTACCGGATGGGCTCCGTCTACGAATGGGCGCACCACGTCAGCCGCGCCCGCGCGCTCGGCATGACCGATACGCGCATCCGCACGATACGCGGGATGCCTGAGGGAGAAGACGGTCTTATTGCCCAGGCCGTCGACGCGCTACTCGATCTGCATCGCCTGCCACCTGATCTGCAAACGAGGCTTTCTACTCTGCTTGGAAAGCAAGGTGTATTCGACCTCATCGCCACGGTCGGTTTCTATTCGGTGCTCGGCTACATGCTGATGACGTACGATACACCAGTCGATGAGGCTGTTGCCAAGGAGCTGGCTGAAAGACCGTTATCTTAGATCATGTGGCGTTCACACTCGCAGCAACTGACGCTGGCCGTCTCCCCCGCGGCCCTAAGGGCGGGTAGACAGAAGCGCTCGGCTTGAAGCTTTTGAAGGGATATGAACCCACGACGTGCTACCTGGATATTCCTCAAACTCATGCTTCGGGAATTTTTCACGGTTAAAATGAAGCGGTTGTGTTATCGGCCATACTTATCACCGCGAAAATCGTCCTTGGTATTATACGCGTCTCGTAGAAACGGCCCGTCCGGCGAAAATCGCCAACCGTGTTCAGCAGCGGAAGCAGTTCAGTCTCCTCTCTACTCGTCGTGACCGTAATCGGAATATTCTTTTGGCGCACGGGGATAACGGCGGGCCATTGCCCCTTGATTCCCTCTCGATTGATAATTTATGTTGGCAATGTTCTCAGGGCGGGGCGCAATTCCCCACCGGCGGTATCGGGATTTTCCCGGAGCCCGCGAGCGCTTCCGGTCTCCAAAGCCGGAAGGTCAGCAGATCCGGTGAGAGGCCGGAGCCGACGGTATAGTCCGGATGGAAGAGGACAAGGCATAGGACACCCGCGCGCTGCGGGCTTCGCATTGCATTGTTCGCCCAAGGGATATTTGGCGCTTCTTGAAGCGCGAAAATGCCGCAACACGGCATAACCCTTGAAAGGCCAGAAAGAAAATGACCATTGCTAGAATTGAAGACGCCATCGAGGCCATATCCCGTGGCGAGATGGTGATTGTCGTCGACGACGAGGATCGCGAAAACGAAGGCGATATCATCGCCGCCTCCGACAGCATCACTCCGCAGCAGATCGCCTTCATGATGAACCATGCGCGCGGGCTGATCTGCGTCGCCATGCCGGGCGAGCGTCTGGATGCGCTCGACATTCCGCTGATGGTGTCGCGCAACACCGAATCCCTCAAGACGGCCTTCACCGTTTCGGTGGACTATATTCCGGGCACCACGACAGGCATTTCCGCCGCCGACCGGGCAGAGACAGTGCGTGCGCTGGTGTCGGAGGGTTCGCGCCCGGAAGACTTCGCCCGTCCCGGCCACATCTTCCCGCTGCGCGCCAATCCGCAAGGTGTTCTCGGCCGCACCGGCCACACGGAAGCCGCCGTGGACCTCTGCCGCCTTGCCGGGAAGTTTCCGTCCGGCACCATCTGCGAAGTCGCCAATGACCACGGCACCATGGCCCGCCTGCCCCAGCTCGAAGTCTTCGCCGAACGTCACGGCCTGCTGGTCGTGACGATCAAGGACCTTGTTTCTTATCTCAAGGGCGAGGTTGTCGAGGATGTTGTGCAGAAGCAGGTTGCGTGAGCTGCTGCTTGTGGTGTGAATACAAAAACGCCCGGCGCAAGCCGGGCGTGATGCTTGTGAAACCGTCTGGCTTCTCCTCTTCCGTCATGCCGGACTTGATCCGGCATCCAGCCACGGCGCGTCTGCGCCGTGAGAAGAGTCTTTAGCGATCAAAGACTTGACCGCACTGGACCTCGGATCAAGTCCGGGGTGACGGAGGGAAAAAGCCGCGTCAACCTGACCCATAGGTCTGGCGCGCCTATCATCCACCTCAGCGCTAACGCATCAAAAACCCTACCAGCAGCAGAAACCGCCATCCACCAGCAGATCCACGCCCGTCACGAAGCTCGCCGCATCCGACAGCAGGAAGATCGCCGGACCAACCATCTCATCCACGCCAGCCATACGCTGCATCGGCGTCTGCTCTTCGAACAGCTTGGTCTGGTGCACCATTTCCGGCCGCGTATTCATCGGTGTTGCCGTGTAACCCGGCGAGATGGTGTTGACGCGGATGCCGCGTCCCACCCATTCCATCGCCATGGATTTCGACATGTGGATGACGCCGGCCTTCGAGGCGTTGTAATGGCACTGCATCAGCCCGCGATTGACGATGACGCCGGACATGGAGGCGATGTTGACAATTGCGCCGCGGCCGTTCTTCAGCATGGCACTGGCTTCCGCCTGGCAGGAGAGGAAAACGCCCTTCAGGTTGATGTCCATCATCGTCTGAAACTGGCTTTCCTCCATCTCCTCGGCCGGGTTGGCATTGGCGATACCAGCCGCATTGACGGCAAGTGAAAGCGCGCCAAGCTCGGCCTCAGTACGCGCGACCGCTTCAGTCAATGCCTGCTTGCTGGTGACGTCAGCCGCAATCTGGATCGACTTGCGTCCGGCCTTGGCGATAAAATCGGCCGTCTGCGCCAGGCCGTCATCGGTGCGGCGATCAAGCAGCGCGACATTAGCGCCGGACTGGGCAAGCCCCATGGCGATCCGCTGGCCGATGCCGGAACCGGCACCGGTGACAAGTGCCACCTGGCCGGAAAGATCGAACAGTTTCGGCGCGTTAAGCGTGATGGTGGACATCGGTATTTCCTTCTTCAGATGGTTGCCAGTTCCATGACCGAGACGTCGTTTGCTTCGTCACGGTTGAGAATGCCGGCCTGTTTTCCCTGCGCGAGCACGAGGATGCGGTTCGATACGCCCAGCACTTCCTCGAGATCGGAACTGACGACGATGACGGCCACGCCGCTTTTCGCCAGACCGACGATAATATCGTAAATGCCCGCGCGTGCGCCGACATCGATGCCACGGGTCGGCTCGTCCAGCACCACCACGCGCGGATTGCGAGCCAGCCATTTGGCAATGACCACCTTCTGCTGGTTGCCACCGGAAAGATCGGACGCCGGCTGTTCGCTGCGGCCCTTCACCCCGAATTTGGCGATGGCTTCCCTGGTAAAGGCACGCTTGATGCGCGGCGTGATCCAGCCGGTGCCGACGCGGTCGAGATTGGCATAGATCAGGTTCTCGCCGATCTCGTGCTCCACCACCAGTCCCTGCAATTTACGGTCTTCCGGCACCATGACGATGCCCTTGTCGATAGCGTCCGCCGGGCTTTTCAGCGTCAGTACCTTGCCATCCAGCAGCACCTCACCCGCACTCGTCGGGTCGGCACCGGAAATCGCCCGCACCAGCTCGGTGCGTCCCGCGCCGATAAGACCGGCGATACCAAGGATTTCGCCGGCGCGAACGCCGAAGCTGATGTCGCGGAAGGCATTGGTCGCGCCGGTCAGCCCCTTGACCTCCAGCACCACCTTGTCCTGCGGTTCCGGCAGCGCTGGAAACAGGCGCTCCAGCGAGCGGCCGACCATGCTTTCAACGATGGTACGCACCGGTGTTGCGCTATCGGCAAATTCATGCACCCGCTCGCCATCGCGCAACACCACGATGCGGTCGGTGATCTGTTTGATCTCTTCCATGCGGTGGGAAATATAGATGATGCCGACGCCCTCGGCGCGCAGCTTGCGCACCTGCTCGAACAGAGCCTGCGTTTCCGCGCCGCCAAGCGCCGCCGTCGGCTCATCGAGGATCAGAAGTTTCGCATCCAGCGCCAGCGCCTTGGCGATTTCGATCAGCTGCTGGTTGGCGGTGGAAAGGCCGGCCACCTTGCGGGTGGCGGGAATGTGGAGATTGAGGCGCGCCAGCTGCTGCTGGGCTCTGCGCACCATCTCGGCGCGGTCGATAACGCCGTTCTTCATCAGCCAGCGGCCAATGAAGACATTTTCAGCGATGGAAAGCTCCGGCAGAAGCTTCAGCTCCTGATGGATGAGCACGATGCCCTTATCGATCGCCTCGCGCGGCGATGCAGGCGCGTAAGGCTGTCCAAGCCATGTCATTTTACCTTCGGACGGCTCACGAGAACCGGCGATGATACCTGACAGCGTGGATTTGCCCGCACCGTTTTCACCCAGCAACGCCACCACTTCGCCCGGATAGACATCGAGATCGACGGCTTTCAGAACCTCAAGCGGACCATAACGTTTGCTGATGCCACGGAGCGAAAGAACCGGCTCGCGCATGACGGGACCTCCCAGGACACATAAGCAGCGGCAATGCCCAAGCCTTGCGTCCGAAATAATCTAAAGACAAACCAGTGAATGCCCCGCGCATCCCAAGGGTCGCGCGGGGCAGCAGGATCAGGGATGGTTGGCGATGAAGCCTTCGACATTTTCCTTTCTCGTCAGCGTCGCATCGGAGAGCTGCACGGCCGGAACCTTCTCGCCGCCGACGATCTTGACGGCCATTTCGACAGCCATGCGGCCCATCTTCTGGGTCTGCTGCGTCGCGGTCACGTCGAACACGCCATTCTTCAGCGCCTCAAGCGCTGCCGTATCGCCATCGAAGCCGCCAACGACGATCTTCTGCGAAGGGTTGGCAACCTTGATTGCCTGTGCAGCGCCGAGCGCCAGACCGTCGGCCTGCGCAAAGACGATGGAAACATCCGGATTGGCCTGCAGCATGTTCTGCATGATCTGGAAGCCTTCATCCTGGCTCCACATGTTGGACCACTGTTCGGCGACGATCTTCACGCCGGAATTAGCGTTTACCGATTCCATGCAGCCCTTGGTGCGGTCCACTTCCGGTGTCGTGCCCTTCTGGCCATGGATGATGACCATCTTGCCCGAACCACCGGCCTGCTTGATGATGTAATCGCAAACCGACTTGGCGGAGGCGACGGAATCGGTGGCGAGGAAGGTATCGCCCGGCGCGCCATCGGCATTGCGGTCGATGTTGATGACCGGAACGCCGGCAGCCTTGGCAAGCTTTACCGGAACGGTCGCGGCGGCGGCACCGGCCGGAATGTAGATCAGCGCATCGATGTTCTGGGTCAGCAGATCCTGGATCTGGTTCACCTGCGTCGGGCCATCGCCCTTGGCGTCAACGGTGACGACGGCAATGCCGCGCGTCTTGGCTTCGGCTTCAACGGCCTGCTTGATCTGGTTGAAGAAGTTCGCCTGCAGATTGGCGACGGCAAGGCCGATCTTCTTGACTTCGGCGGCATTGGCCTGGCCGAGCGACATGGCGAGAAGGGCGGCGGATGTCAGCAGAATGCGTGAAAATTTCATGATTATTCCTCCATTTGTTGATTGTTGACCTTCGGGCAGATCAAACCTCCTCCCCTCCGGCCGTTTTTCACGCCTCCCATGCCGGGAGGGTCGTTTATTGCGCAGACGGCTCTTCGCCATCCGCAGGCAAATTCAGCTTCTGCGACGACGCAAGGTTTCAGCACCCACGGCCAGCACGATGACCACACCGATGATGACCTGCTGCAAAAAGGGAGAGACGTTGAGCAGATTGAGGCCATTGCGCAGAACGCCGATGATCAGCACGCCGATGAGGGTGCCGCCGATGCCACCCGCACCACCGGAAAGCGAGGTTCCGCCGATGACGACCGCCGCAATCGTATCCAGCTCGTAACCGAAGCCGCTGGAGGGCTGCACCGAGTCGAGACGTGCCGCAAGAACGATTCCGGCAAGACCGGCCAGAACCGCACAGGCGACATAAACGCAGATCGTCACCAGCGGCACGTTGATGCCGGCAAGACGCGCCACTTCCGGGTTGCCGCCAACAGCATAAACCGTGCGGCCTTCGGAGCGGAAACGCAGGAAAATCCAGGTAACAAGCACCACGATCAGCATCAGCAGCACGGTTGCGGTCAACACGCCGAAATGGCGCTCAATCGCCAGCATCATGAACCAGTCGGGAAAACCGACGATCTGCTGTCCATCGGTGATCATATTGGCGAGACCGCGCGCCACCGACATCATCGCCAGCGTGGCAATGAAAGCAGGCACCCGGAAGGCCGTCACCAGAATACCGACCACGAGGCCGCAGGCGGCAGAGGCGACAAGCGCCAGCACGATGGCCATGCCCATCGGCATGCCCGCGACATTGGCCGTCCAGCCCATGATCATCATCGACAGCGCCAGCACCGAGCCGACAGACAGATCGATGCCGCCAAGCAGGATCACGAAGGTCATGCCGACGGCCATGATGCCGAGCACGGTGATCTGGTCGAGAATGTTGAGCCCGTTTCGGAGCGACAGGAAGTTCTCGCTGGCGAAAGTCAAAAAGACACACAGCAGCAGCAGGCCCAAAAGCGGTCCGGTCGCACCACTCAGCCAGGCAAGCGGGCTCCTGCTGTGCGTGACCCCCTCATTGCGTTCAAGCGCGGACATGGCTCCTCCCGATGACTGTCTTGCATTTTTTAAACCGATTAGAATAATTATTCATCATCGGTGAAACATGCATAAGCTAGTTGAGAGAAGCTTGTCAATAGGGCTTTAAAGGCAATGCCGATACCGCCTGACGATAAACAATCCGCAATTCCATCTTGACAGAAACGCCATGTCTGCAATTATATAAATAGATGCATAAATATTCACACGCATGTTTTGAAGAGGATTCCATGCAGTCCCAGGAGCTAGAGCGCATTGCGCGCCAGATTCGCCTTCGCGATGTACAGGCTGTTTTTGAAGCGGGTGCGGGCCATGTCGGCGGCGAAATGTCGGCCATCGACATCATGACGGCCCTTTATTTCCGCGTCCTGCGCATCTGGCCGGATGATCCGAAGAACCCTGCCCGCGACCGCTTCGTGCTTTCCAAGGGCCATACGGCCTGCGCGCTGTATGTGACGCTTGCCAAGCGCGGTTTCATCCCGGAAGAGGAAATCTCGACCTTCCTGCAGCCGAATTCGCGCCTTAACGGCCATCCCAACTGTAACAAGGTGCCGGGTGTGGAAACCAATACCGGCCCGCTCGGTCACGGACTGCCGGTTGCCGTTGGCATGGCCAAGGCGGCCAAGCTTTCCAGCGCGGACTACCACACCTATGTCATGACAGGTGACGGCGAGATGCAGGAAGGCTCCAACTGGGAAGCCATCATGTCCGCCGCACAATTCGGCCTCAACAATCTGACGCTTATCGTCGATCACAACCGCTTCCAGCAGGGTGCGGCGCTTTCGGAAACCAATGATGTCGCGCCGCTTCGCCCGAAGCTCGAGGCTTTCGGCTGGGAAGTCAGCGAAATCAACGGCAACGCCATGGCGGAAGTCGTGCCGGCGCTGGAGCATCGCGGCAACCGCCCGCATTGCATCGTCGCCCACACCAACAAGGGTCACGGCATTTCCTTCATGCAGGACCGCGTTGACTGGCACCATAAGGTTCCGAGCAGGGAACAATATGAAATCGCCGTCAAAGAACTTTCGGAGACATTGTAATGAACGCGCCCGTAACCGCCGCCAAGCTTTATGACTGCCGCGACGCCTTCGCCGAAACGCTGGAAGCGCTGGCCGCCGGCAATGACAGGGTCGTCGCCGTCTGCAACGATTCGGTCGGCTCCTCGAAGCTCGGCGGCTTCAAGTCGAAATTCCCGGAACGTCTCGTCAATGTCGGCATTGCCGAACAGAATATGGTCGGCGTCGGCGCCGGTCTCGCCAATGGCGGCCAGTTGCCCTTCGTCTGCGGCGCATCCTGCTTCCTCACCGGCCGCGCGCTGGAGCAGATCAAGGCCGACCTCGCTTATTCCAACGCCAATGTGAAGCTGATCGGCATATCCTCGGGCATGGCCTATGGCGAACTGGGACCGACGCATCACTCCATCGAGGACTTCGCCTGGATCCGAGTTCTGCCGAACCTGCCGGTCATCGCCCCCTGCGACCGCATCGAAACGGCCGCCGCCGTCAAATGGGCGGCGGAATATGCCGGCCCCTGCTTCCTGCGCCTGTCACGCGTCGGCGTGCCTGATCTGCTGCCGGAAGGCCATGTCTTCGAACTCGGCCGCGCCAATCTGTTGCGTGAAGGTTCCGACCTGACACTGATCGCCAATGGCACGCTGACCCACCGTATCGTCAAGGCCGCCGATATTCTGGCGAGCCGTGGCGTCAAGGCTCGGGTGCTGAACATGGCGACCGTACGTCCCATCGATGAGGCGGCGATCGTCGCCGCAGCTAAGGAAACCGGCGCGATCCTGACGGCTGAAGAACATTCGATCTTCGGCGGCCTTGGTTCGGCCATTGCCGAAGTCGTGGTCGAACAGGCCCCCGTGCCGATGAAGCGTCTCGGCGTTCCCGGCGTCTTCGCCCACACCGGTTCGGCCGAATGGCTGTTGGATGAATTCGGCATGGCGCCGGCCGCCATTGCGGATGCGGCCGAAGCGCTGATCAAGAGAAAATAAGGTCTCCTCCCAGAGTCGTCGCGTGTCTTCGGATGCGCGGCGACACCCTTTCTGCAATATCGTCGTTTAATCGCCGCAAGGCCGAAACGAAAAACTGCCGACGAAAGACTCCCATGATGCGCGCCATTCTGTCCATCGATCAGGGCACCACCAATTCCAAGGCCATCCTCGTCTCGGAAAGCGGAGAGCTGCTGGCGCGCGGCTCATCTCCCGTCGGCATCGCCTATCCGCAGCCCGGCTGGGTGGAACAGGATCCGAACCGCATCTGGGCCTCGGTCCGTGAAGCGATCTCCGGCTGCCTCGCCGCTGCCCCCTCTGACATCGATGTCGCGGCCATCGCCATTTCCAACCAGCGCGAATCCGTCACCATCTGGGATGGCGAGACCGGCGAACCGCTCGGCCCGGTGCTCAGCTGGCAGTGCCGCCGCACCGCGGAGGAATGCGCTGAGCTCATCGAGAAAGGCCATTCCGAGCGCGTCATGGCGCTGACCGGCCTGCCGATCGACCCGATGTTTCCCGGCGCAAAAATGCGCTGGCTGCTGGAGGGTGCCCCGAAGGGGCGCAGGCTCCGTGTCGGCACCATCGATAGCTGGCTCATCCATTGCTTCACGGGCGGTAAAGTCCATGCCTGCGACGCCTCCAACGCCGCCCGCAGCCAGGTGCTCGATCTAAACCGGCAGGTGTGGAGCGAGGAGCTTTGTGCGCTCTTTGGCATCGATATCGACACCCTGCCCGATCTGCGCGACAGCAGCGGCGATTTCGGCACCACATCAGGCGTTCCCGGTATCAAGGACGGCACACCGATCCTCGCCGCCATCGGCGACAGCCACGCAGCCCTCTTCGGCCACGGCGCCTTCAACCCCGGCGACGGCAAAATCACTTTCGGCACCGGCTCATCTGTGATGACCACCCTGCCGCATTTCATCGCGCCCGAACGCGGCATCACCACCACCGTTGCATGGCGGCTCGGCGGCAAACCGACCTTCGCCTTTGAAGGCAATATTCTCGTTTCGGCAGCCTCCCTGCCCTGGATGACGGAGATTCTCGGCCTGCCGGATGTCGCCGCGCTGGTGGAACTCGCCGCCACTGCCGAGCCAAACGGCCCCGGTTTCGTGCCGGCCTTCGTTGGCCTTGGAGCACCCTATTGGGATACCAATGCGCGTGCATTGTTCTCGCAGATCAATTTCAGCACCACGCGTGCCCAGATGGCCCGCGCCGTCACCGACTCGATTGCCTTTCAGGTCCATGACGTCTTCGCCGCCATGCGCGCGCAGTCGCCTTCCGGCTTTGGACGGCTGTTCGTGGATGGCGGCCCGAGCCAGAACCGTTTCCTGATGCAATGTGTCGCCGACATGCTGCAACACCCCGTCATCCAACGCGACGCGCCGGAAGCCTCGGCACTGGGTGCCGCCTATCTCGCCGGCCTCGCCCTCGGTGTCTGGAGCGATCTCGATGCCATCGCGGCGTTGAACAGCAACGGCAACACCATCACGCCGTTCGCGAGCGAAAACAGCCAGCGGCTCAGCGTCTGGCGCGATGCGATTGCCCGCTCGACCTTGCCTGTAACCTCGGGTAATGGTGAATAAAAATTCACCCTGGAGGGCTTATGGGCAGGCTAAACGAACTTCGAATGATATCCCGCGTGGCGCAGATGTATTTCAGCGAGCACAAAAGGCAGGCGGAAATTGCGCAGCATCTCAACCTGTCGCAGGCCACCGTCTCGCGCATGTTGAAGCGTGCCGAGGCCGAAGGCATCGTCCGCACCAGCATCATTCCGCCGCCCGGTACCTATAGCGATCTGGAAGCGCAGCTGCGCGAACGTTTCGACCTGCCGGAAGCCATCGTTGTCGATTGCAGCGAGGATCGCGACGGTGCGATCATGGCCCGCATCGGCGAGGCAGCGGCCCATTTCCTCGAGGTGACGCTGTCGCAGAACGAGATCATCGGCGTCTCCAGCTGGAGCCAGACGATCTTCAAGATGGTGGAAAACATCCATCCGCTTAAAGGTGCCAAGGCGCGTTATATCGTCCAGACACTGGGCGGCATGGGCGATCCTTCCGTGCAGACGCATGCGACCCAGATCACCACCCGGCTGGCGCGCCTGACGGAGGCCGAACCGAAACTGCTGCCGGTGCCGGGTGTCGCCACCTCGCGCGAAGCCAAGCTCTTGATGCTCGCCGATCCCTTCGTGCGCGAAACCATCGATCTCTTCGGATCGATCACGCTCGCCATCGTCGGCGTCGGCGCGGTCGAACCATCGGAGCTTCTCGCCCGTTCCGGCAACATCTTTTCCGCCAAGGAACTGGCCGATCTCGCGCAGGCGGGTGCGGTGGGCGACATCTCGCTGCGTTTCTTCGACAAGGACGGCAAGCCGGTCAAAACGCCGCTCGACGACCGGGTCATCGGCCTGCCGCTGGAAAACCTCTCCAATGTCGACCGCGTCATTGCACTCGCCGGCGGCTCGAAAAAGACCGAGGCGATTGCCGGAGCCCTCAGGACCGGTGTGATCGACGTGCTCGTCACCGATAAATTCACCGCCGAACGACTGGTCGGCAAGGAAACATAGCCAAAATCCCATAAGGAGGAGACATGAGGCGCTTTGAAGGTCAATCCGTATTCGTGACCGGAGGCAATAAGGGCATCGGATACGGCATCGCCCGCCGTTTTGCCGAGGAAGGCGCAAAAGTCGCCATCGCCTCTGTCGACAGGGACACCCATGACGCCGCCAGAAAACTGGCGGACGAAACCGGCACCGTCACACACGGCGTCATCCTCGATGTGCGCGACGCGGCAGCCGTGCGCGAGGCCTATGGCGCAGCCGAAGAGGCGATCGGCCCGCTTTCCATCTCCGTCCAGAATGCCGGCGTCATCACCATTTCCAAGATCGAGGAACTGACGCAGGAACAGTGGGATTTCAATCTTGACGTCAATACCAAGGGCGCGTTCCTCTGCTGCCAGGAGGCGATCCGCCGCTTCCGCGAAAGCGGCACCAAAGGCCGCCTCGTCAACACTGCTTCCGGCCAGGCGCGTCAGGGCTTCATCTATACCCCGCATTATGCCGCCTCGAAATTCGGCGTTATCGGCCTGACGCAAAGCCTTGCCAAGGAACTGGCGCCGGAGGGCATCACCGTCAACGCCATTTGCCCGGGCATCATCCATACCGAAATGTGGGACTATAACGACCGCGTCTGGGGCCAGATGCTGGGCGATTACAAGCCGGGCGAACTGATGGCCGAATGGGTACGCAACATTCCCATGCGCCGCGCAGGAACGCCCGCCGAAGTGGCGGCGCTGGTGGCGTTTCTGGCATCCAACGATGCCGCCTACATCACCGGCCAGACGATCAATGTCGATGGCGGGTTGATTATGTCGTAAGGGGTCTTGGTGAGTGCCAGTTTCGGAAAACTGGACATCCAGCCTACTTCGCACACTGAGAATTTCTTGTGCGGACTTTCGGAGGGGCGTGATCGCCGGCTGGCCGACATCTGGCCGCGCGATCGTCAGCGTCTTACGGCGTGATACAACAGTCTCAACACGGCATACTTCAAGGCGTGCTTTCCGAGGAAGCCATGTCTGGCTTCAAGAACGCGCGGCAGAATTCCACACCCTAATCCACATGCTCTGTCGGGAGCATATCAAAAAGCTGGATCAGGCAACGAGGTCTCAGCGATGCTGGGACAGCGAGGTACAGGCAGGCCTTGACTTCGACAGGAAGGAAAAAGGCAGCATTTACCCCAACACTTGAATAGAAGCGGAAAACTGAAAGCCTGCCGCATGCACGACATGAACGGGCAATTCTAAACCCGCTTCACGTGTCTTTGCGCGCACCCGTCGAACGACTGCATCGAGACTACGCGTTTCAGGGCTAAGATCTTTATAACCCAGAGCCTCGGCGAGATATTCTTTGGAAACTATGCGACCACCTGCCTCGGCGAGACACAGAATCAACTTCGCTTCCCGTCCGGATAACCTGATCTCTGTGCCATCTGGTGAAATTAGACGCTGGCTAGCGCCATCGATACACCAAATCAAGCGCGGCTTTTGCGGCACTGCCTGAGTATGCCCAACGCGCTTGATACGATTTGATAGATTCTTGATCGCAAGAACCAATTCGTCCCCATCGACGGGTTTGGTCAGGTAGAGATTTGCGCCTTCGGCGTATCCCCGAATCTTGTCGTCACGCAATGTTCGAGCAGTCACGATAATGATTCCCAAGTTTGTTCTCTCGGATAAGGATCGTGTAATCTCGAAGCCGTTGATACCTGGTAGATTTATATCCACGATTGCGACGTCGAAAAGGTCCGTCTTAACTGCAAGCGCAAACTCTGCCTCATTTGCAACTGACGTTACCGCAAATCCGTTCAGACGAAGAAAATCGGTCAGGCTTTGCCGAAGATCAAAATCATCCTCAACGAGGATAACGCGAACGGGTCGATTGGCACTTTTTTCATTTAGTTCAGAGGACGTCAGCCTAGAAACTCCATTACCCAAATCAGCGAACTCCCACCCATCAAGCCGTTCACATCCCGGCGGCAGTCAAAAAATGTCCACGACAACATCAATCTTGCAACTGCTCTAGCAGCGGCAGAGCAATCGTTGCTTCTGCGCCACCATTTGATCGATTGCGAAGCAAGAAGTGTCCTCCGTGGGCATCCACAGTACGCTTTACCAGAGAGAGTCCTATGCCTCTTCCTTCTACGTGAACCGTATTTGCCCCACGCATGCTATGCTCGACAAGGTCATTTGCCTGGTCATTTCCAATACCAATTCCGTTATCCGTGATCTGCAAAAAGACTTCCTGCCCAACGCAAAACACGTTGAGCTCCACCGTCGTAGACCCGAGCGGAGCCGAAAATTTTGCGGCGTTCTCGAGAAGATTGATAATGGCAAGTCGCAGCATCTCGCGATCAGCACGAACCCTGGCGGTTATTGCTTCCGCACTCACTGCCAGATTGATCGTCGCGCCGGGAAGGAGGTCCCCTGCATGACTGACTGCGACCTCTGTCAATTCCGTGACAATTGTATCCAAAAAGCTCGGCCGGTAACTTGGCCCCTGTATTTTGCTGCGTGATAGGTTCACCTCGAGTACTTCAACCAGCCGCTTGATCCCCCCGTTCGCACGGTTCAGTCTCTCACGATTAGAGACATCGCTTTGGGGCAATGTCAGTCGGACGCTGTCGAGATTGGTACGTATCACGCCTAGAGGGGTCCGATATTGATGCGAAATGACTTCCATGAACTGAACTTGCTGCTCCTGCGCATGCAACTCGGCTTGCAACGCAACCTCCGCCTTACGAAGGCGAACCGCCAACGATCCAGTGAGCAAGGTAAAATGAACTATGCTGGTTGCGGCATAGGAACTGGCAACCCAACCCGGCAGCGGCAGGAGACCGTAGCGTTGGCTGTTTGTCACCATTAAACCGGCCCAGAGCAAACTGAATGCCGCAAAATTCAAGCCATGTTGAGCGTCGCGCGACCGATTGAAATCCACAAAAGCAACAACCATAGCTAATGTTGTCAGTATCAAGATGATCGGACCAGCTACGGTCACAAAATAGCGATTCACGCCTGCAAAGACGCATAAAACTCCAATTAGGCCAGCCGTCGTGGAAACTCGACAAAAAAGTTCAAGCCTTGGGTAACGTTGTCGAAGATCAAGGATCCCTGCAATCGACAGGGCGCCCGCCGCAAGACCAAACCAGGATGAACTGCTGGTCAGATAGTCATTACCGGGACCGCCTTCACTGAAAAGCAGGAGCCGCGCCAAACCGAGGCTTCCGAAGTACGTCGAACCTACTGCCAATATGTCCAAGGCGAGAGCAATGTAGAATTTCTTCCGATCGAAATAAAAGAAGAAAAACTGGATGACGAACAATATCGCCATACCCCCAAACCACATGCCTCTTACCAAATTCTGAGTGATCGATCTGAATTCGTACTCAGACGGAGACAACAACTCCACGGACACGTTCAAACTCGCATCCAGATTGCGTGCTCTTAGGTATATAACTGCTGTTTGACCAGGCCATAACTCAAGAGGAAGAACGTTCGCTGAGGTATTGAAATGCGCCTGCGAGCGCGGTGAATGGTCGCCCATCTCGTACCGATCAAAATCTGAAGCGCTCATGCTGCCTTTCTGGCGGCTGACATAGATTTCCAGTTCGTCCGTGAAATTTGGCGTAATTGAGAGAAGCAGCTTTTGCGGGTCGCGGGCCTGCGGAGACAGTGCAAGAGCAAATCGCATCCAGGCAGAGGTCTGCACGAAACCCAGATTGATATCGTGCCCCGCGATCGGCGAGAAGAGCGACGGGTGATCGAGCATGTCCTGAAGACTTGCAGACTCACGATCGACAAGCGCCACATCTATGGAGCCGTTAAGAGACAAGGAACCGGTAAGGCCTGATGGGACATCTCGAACCCGGCTTTCGGCAAAGGTGTCGTTCGCGCTGACGACCGCTGCGTTGAAAAAGACTGCCAGTAACAGTATTAAAGGGACCTTCGTTATCGACATGTTCCACACATTGCGTGAACGAAGGAACGCTCGCTTCGTCCGATGCTTGCCGCAGCTGCGCTCAAGCCAAGATATCGAGTCCTAAAGCGGCCAAGGCACGCAATACGGCTGTTCAGCCTACGCGGTACCCGCTCAGCCAACAACACTCACATATCGTATGCTCTTGACCCGCTCCACCGGCAAAAACAACACTCCAAACTTGCGCCAATTCAAAAGCGGTCCTGCATTCGTTGAGGCTGTTGCCGCGCCAACACGATTTCCGTTCCAAACCGTTCCAAACCGTTCCAATTGCGTCCTACCAGGAATGAGCAAACCGATCTAAAGATCCCTGTAGCTGCCGCACGTGCACTCAACAAACGCGGATTTGACGGAAAATTTCGGAAAATGATCGGTTCAGAGGCCAAAGAACTCCATGTAAGACAGGCATTAGTCTTAAAACTGTTTCATGGATTTCTTTTACGAATAGTCTTTCTTACATTTTTGTTCGTGACAGGTTTCGCAGCATTTTCTTCACCTGCATTTGCGCTCTCGTCTGCCTGCGAGGCATTGAATAGCAATAGCGGAACCACCTCATACTCAAAAGTGTTCAGCGCCTCGGATTTCCAGGCTGGGGAATCGGTCACCGTATCATTTACGGACAACGGCACAGACCCTAAAACCGTGCCGGAGATCAACTCCGGTCAGATAAGACTGAACAGTTCGGACAGCAGCACGGTTTTCTACCGCTACTCCACCTACACGGGCTCAGCTGGAACATATTCAGGGAGCCATACCGCACTCAGCACGAGCGGCCTGGCCATCACAATTAACGCAAAGAGCTTTCTCAGCGGGATTACAATCGTCTGTTCGGCTCCGATTTCGGAACCAACGTTGGACAGCGTCACGCCCGATCGTGGTACAACGGCAGGCGGAACATCCATAACCATTACAGGCACCAACCTGACCGGTGCATCGGGCGTCAGCGTCGGCGGCGTGGCGGCAACGGCCGTTACTGTGGTTTCGTCGACCAAGATCACCGCGACGACACCGGCGCACGGAGCGGGTCCATTCAACGTCGCGGTCACGACGCCGGGTGGGACTGCCGTCATGGTCAACAGTTTCACTTATGTCGCAACGAATCCGCCTGTCGCCAATGCCGTGTCGGCAAGCGTTGCAGCCGACTCTCGCGACAGCCCAATTACCCTTAATATTACAGGTGGTTTGGCAACCACCGTCTCAGTCGGAACCCAGGCAAGTCATGGCACGGCAACAGCATCAGGGACTGCGATCAGCTACACACCTGACGCAGGATATATCGGTTCGGACAGTTTCACTTACACCGCCACCAATGCCGACGGAACGTCCACGCCAGCAACGGTATCTCTCTCTGTTGTGGCGCCGGAACCAACTCTTGACGGTATAAGCCCCTTCTCTGGTCCAACCACCGGCGGCACGTCAGTCACTATCACTGGCACCAATCTAACGGGGGCAACGAGCGTCAGCATAGGCGGTGCGGCCGCCACGAACGTCACCGTTGTTTCGCCGACCAAGGTCACCGCAACGACACCTCCACATGTGGAAGGTCCCTCGAACGTAGCGGTCACCACGCCTGGCGGCACAGCTGTCATTGTCAACGGCTTTACCTACGAGGCAGCGCGAATAGCCATTTCACCGGCGAGCGGGACATTGGCTAACGCGACAGTCGGAGCAGCCTACAACCAAGCGCTTTCATTGACAGGCGGAGCGGCGCCGTTTTCGTTCGGAGCATCGGGATCTGTGCCTGCAGGTCTCGCCGTCAACCCTGCAACGGGAACGATTTCCGGAACGCCGACGGACGCTGGGGCATACGAGTTTACGATCACGGTCCGTGATGCCAACAATCTGACCGGCGCTGCAACCTATGCGCTGACAGTCAATCCGCCGCAAACGAGCTTTGTGTTTACGCCATCTGCCGGCGCCTTGAAGGAAGCTATGGCGGGCGAGGACTACAACCAGACGATCAGCGCGAACGGCGGAAATGACCCTCTTGTTTATGGCCTTTCAGTCGGAAGCCTGCCAAACGGTTTGGTGTTGAACCTGTCAACCGGTGAACTGACAGGGCCGCTGACGGCAGATGCAGAAGAAAAGGATTACGCCTTCACGGTTCAGGTGCGCGACCGCAATGGAGCGACCGGTACGGCGAGCTACACGCTCTCTGTCAAAGCTCGTGCCGTGACTGTGACTGACAAGGTCGTCAATGTCGAACCCGGTTCGTCACCTGCCGATGTGTACCTTAACCGTGGTGCCACTGGCGGGCCGTTCGTGCAAGCCGAGACGACCTTCGTAGAGCCACCAAATGCCGGAACAGCGACGATTATTCAGGGGCAACTGGCACAGAGCGGTCCAGTGACGACACCGGTTGGATGGTATCTTCAGTTCACGCCCAACCCGGCCTACAAGGGTCAGGCCCGTGTCGGATTTAGACTGACCAGCGCGCTCGGTATTTCCAACACCGGCACAGTGACCTACAACGTCGCCTACGATGCCGAACAGGTTGCTTCCGACACTGATCGGTTGGTACGTAGCTTCGTCCAGAGCCGTCAGAACATGATTTCGTCGGCGATCCATGTCCCGGGCCTGCTGGAGCGTCGGCGCATAGCTGAGGCTACCGATCCTGTCACTGCACGCATGACCCCGTCCGAAAACGGCATGACACTAAATGTCTCCACCAGCCTCGCGCAGATGGAATCAGCACGCGACAATGCCGATGGTATTGCTGGCGGTTTCTCTTCCAATTTCAATATCTGGATCGATGGCGCTTTCCTTGCTCACAACGACAAGGACGCTAATGGCGGCAAATGGGGTAGCTTCGCCATCCTCAATATGGGGGCAGACTACCTCCTCAACGAGAAGGTTCTGCTTGGTCTCTCCTTCCATTACGACCGTATGACCAGCCCAACGGACGAAGACGCGGAATTGAAGGGCAATGGCTGGCTCGCCGGTCCTTACGCGTCCGTTGAAATCGGTAAGGGCGTATTCTGGAACGGCAGCCTGCTCTATGGGGGTTCATCCAACGACATCGATACGCGGTTCTGGGACGGCTCATTCGATACCAAGCGCTGGATGGCGGATACCTCGATCGAAGGCCAATGGGATCTCGGCAACGATGCGACGCTGACACCGAAACTCAGGGCCGTGTACTTTTCGGAAAAGGTCGAGGACTACACGATCGGAAATGCTGCCGGCGATACCATCACGATCGATGGCTTCGATGCAAGGCAGTTCCGCGTCAGCCTCGGTGCCGAGATTGCCCGCTCCTTCATCCTTGAAAACGGATCAGTGATCAAACCCAGTTTCGCAGTAACGGGAGGCGTTGCCGCTCTTGACGGCTCCGGCGCCTTCGGCACGGTTAAAGCAGGCCTGTCAATGCAAACGGTCGATTTGTGGACACTCGATGCGAGCCTGCTCTTCAATATAGAAGGTGAAGGCGAGAGATCTGTTGGCGCCCGGCTCGGCGCAAGCAGAATTTTTTAACCTGTAAGTGTGCCCGGCCTGAGAGCCTTTAAGGGTTTCATCGATCAATGGAGCAGTATCTGATGTCGGATGGCGACGAGAAGGGCAGCAGGCACAACGATTTTGATAGTCGTTATGCCGCATTGGGCGAACGCTCGCGCGAGCATGTCATCAGACGGACGGAATTGGAGTTAAATGAAGCAAGCAAGGAGCTTCAGGCAAGGGAAGCGCAACTGAAAAAGGAGGCTGCTGATGACCGGGCAGCCATACTTGCGGCCGTACGAACCACAACACCCGACCTGACTTCTAGACTTGTCGAGAAAATGGACGAGCTGGGCGTCAAGGATCACGAGTTCACAGAGCGCGACAAGACGACGCTCATGAACCTTGCAAACCTTCAGCTCGCCGATAGCCAGGATTTCTTCGACCTTAACTCGGCTCAAAGAGATGACCTCCTTGACCGCGTCGGCTTTTATCGCGGCATTTCGATCAGTACGGATTCAGCAAATCAGGTTCAGGTGGGGTTCAGAGACGTCCTGAAGCGCTCTGACGAAAGAGGCGCGTCACAAGGTAATCCAAGTAAAGACGCGCTATTGCAAGACCTGTCGGTCAACGTCGCCAAGCCTCTCTATAGAAAACCTGCATTTGCAGGCTATTTCGAGAACTACTTCACATTTTCGGAAGCAGTACACCAAAATCAAAAAAACGGTGTTACGAATTTAAAGTTCTCCTTAAGCGCAAGTGCGGGTTTGGCGGTACGGGGCGGCGTTGGCGTCGGCGCTGCTTATGGCCAGCAAAACCAGACCAATGACGGCTCGGTCGGCAAAGAGGTCTTTATAACATCGAATTTTTTCCTTCCCCGCATCGAGCTGTCTTTCGACGATCGCGAACCCTGCGCCAGCAATGAATTCATCAGCGCTTGTCAGGATGCAGTCAAAAATTACGATAGTGCTGACGGCAAGTTCACAGCCCTCAAGAGAGTGCTCGAAAAGTTCGGCCATTTCGTACCAACAATGACCCTGATTGGCGGACGCCTTTTCGCGACCGAAAGCAAAAAATACGATGGCCTGCAAACGACCAGGAACGCGACAGAACGCTTTGCGGCTTCTGTGAAAGCCAATCTGAAAACAGTTTCCGCGAATGTCGAGAGCGAGGTGTCGGCGGAGCGCTCCGAGCAGATTCAGTCTGACGACAAGTCGAAGGACGAAAGTCAATCCTCGACCTTCCATGCAATGGGGGGAGAAGGCGGGCTGGTTCAAGACGCCGCTGGCTGGATACGTTCACTCTCGGACTACCGTCGATGGAGCGCTGTGCAGCGTGAAAACCTGATACCGAGCATTGATGTCCTCCCGCTCGACCTCAAGAAAGATTGCTGGTCGGTGTTGAAGACATTTGTCGCGATGCGCACCAAGCGCGAACTGTTGTTCGATGAAGATGCCGCTTTCGTATTTTACGGGGACTATGCCTCTGAACTCGAGGATCTGGCGGTGGAAACGTGGTTCGTGGCGCAAAACGAGGCGCACCTTACCGCAATGACCATAAGCGATAGCTCGCTTACAGATGGAGTGGCGATCGGGCTGGCGCCCGTCGAACCTCTCGATCTTCAAACGTGGCGCATCAGCCCGGACGGACATTTGATCGCTTACGTTACGCGCACCAACAAGCTGAGAGGGCGAGGACGTACGGAGTTCGCGGTCTCGCTGGATGACTTCGATATGAAAAAACCGCCGGCTCAAATTCCGGTTGTTTTGCGTCAGCTCAACCAGACCGAACATCAAGTGTGGGACTACACCGGCGCCGGAACCTTTCAGTGTGCGACGGTAAAAGGAAACTATGTACTTGCCGTGAATGAGAAACAGCAATTGGTTGCCATGCCTAGATCAACCACTGTGCGTCGAAGCGAGGTATGGGATCTGACGGAGGTTAGTCCCGCGACGCTCAAGAAAAGCGCGACTGCCGCTGCGGCCACGAGAATTGCCGGCTGGTTCAAATTGCGCGCCGGAAACAACGCTCATGTACTCTCCATTCGCAACGCAGAGGACGGCAACCTGCAAACGGCCGCCGATGGCGGCGCCGTTGTTATGCTTCCTGATATTTCAGGAGCCCACCAGCTCTGGATGATGACTGACGAGGGGCAGCTGGTCAGCCGTATCGACGCAGCAGACGGCGGAATTCGAAACAGATTGCTTTTGACAGTTGGAAGCGATGACGTGCTTTCTGTCAAAACAAAGGCAGCCGGTGAACACCAGCGATGGGCATTAACGAGTGAGGGATTCTTAAAATCGGTGACCAGGCCGGATAAGATCGCAACCGCCGGCGGATCGGAGCGCATCAGCCGCCTCGCATATTCCATCAGCCTGCAGGACCAAACAAGCGGCTCTCGTCAACGTTGGAGTGCTCTTCAGCACGAAAACACGGACAAAAACGCGTTAGTTCTTACCTGCCCCAAGGACGGAACCGTTCATAATCACAAAATATATTCATTTGCCAGCATCTCGCTCCCTGTCTTCGGCAAAATTCGCGGCATGCGGCTAAATGCATATAACAGGGGCGTAGGACGGGATGGCTGGGGCCTTAGATGCGAATTGTTTGTGAAAAGAGAGAGTTCCAGCGATTGCAGGTGGATTAGCGTTGACCGTGACCTAGACGAGGATAATTCCGAAGAGGTGAGCTATATCTGGAGCGACAAGAAGAAAGGCGACTGCTATTTCGAACAAGCGCTTTTATATCTTCCCTCAGATGACCTTACCGAGTTTAGGTTCGCCTTTGCCCCAGGCTCGAGCGTCCTAACCCCCATGTATCGTACCGCGGCGAAATCTGACTGGATATTCTCCGATCCATCGGACTACGCCTCGTCATCGAGTGCAGACGATGTAGTCGTTTCAGATCAGGCGGTGATCGCAGATGACGAAAAAACGGTTGTCGCCATTGGCTTGCATTGGGATCGCCGGGCCAACTTCCTGATGCCGAAGCTCCTCACGCGATAGCCTCGCGAACTGTGATCAAAAATATTCTCACATCCGCAACATCGAGATGATCTACCGGGAAAACTAATGGAATTTTCCATATTCACTTGGAATCTTGAGAAATATAACACGAACAAGAGCAACACGGCCGCCAAGCTGATATCGGATAAAATACTTTATTCGGTGAAATCAGACGTTGCGAAAGAGAGGCCTTTTGTTGGAACATTGCTTGAGGTAAAAGCAAAGGATAAGGCTGATGCTACCGAATTGCTGCAGTCAATATTGGACAACCTATCAGACATTCCCGAATTATTGGGACAGGCAGTAGAGCTGGGTGGGCTAAATCATACCCGCGAATGGATAATTTGTCTCTATAGCCGAGTGGACGTGACAGTGAGCTGGCTGGACGCGGGGGTAATCCTCGAGCGTAGAATCAATGAATCAATCATCAAATCTGCGCTGCGAATTATCGACAAAATCGAGCAGCGGCCAAGACACCTAGTCCGACAAATTCAAGCAAAAAAGACTGCGGAAATGGCTCGCAACTACGATAAACAAACGGAACGAGGGGAATCTCCAGTAAAAAAAATAAAATCTGATTACAACCAGTCAGAAAATCAAAAAGACTCCGAACCTTTTGAAGACGAGATATCAGATAATAAAAAAATGCTTTACGATAGCATTTATTACGTCAATACTGATCCAAAGTTCGACCAGAATAATACAGAAGGAAAATATAAGGCAAAAATTTCTTTGTTTGACAGCATAAAAAAAGCTGCAATGCGCTTACACGGTGATGAAAAATACTCGGAATTTGTTAAAAATCTCATTGAGAATCACGCTACTTTTTCAAAACAAGATTCTGAATGGTATCGAGACGGTATTTTGATATCCGGGACGTTTTCTGACGGAAGCACAGTAAGAATAGCTTCCGCTCATCTGCCTGGACCAAACCATTCAAAGGTCAAGGAAATAGTTGAATCGTATTTCGACGCTGCAGCAGCGAGAGGCGCAGACCTGATAATTGGCGACCTAAATGTGTACGGGAAAATCGAGCACTTTGCTTATGAAGACAAGACTGGTGAAGTTCGGAGGACGACCGTAGGAACAAAAGAACAACGCAATGGCAGAAGACCGCTTGACAGAGTTTTCCTGAGTAAAGCGTCTAGTCAATTAGACGTACGGAGGACGGTCGCTTATCCGCCTCCGAAGAAACCCGCGAACAAGCTAGCACCCGTCGTCACGAGGAAGAAAACGGTTGCAAGTTCAAACTACATTTCGGATCACTTTTTGCTCCGGGCGGTGGTTCGTATGGCGCCCCCTCCGAAACGACAACTGGTTTAGGAGGTGACTGGTATCTCCAGTGGCCTCGGCGGCGGCGCGGCGACTTCTTCGCCGCAACCCGGATATCTCAGCCCTTAACAATCATCAGGGTCCAAGGCGTGGCAATGGGCGTGACAGCGATTCGGCTCTTGCGGAAAGCCAGCGTTCTCGCAAGACGCATCCTTATCATGTCGACCTTTGTCGAGCAGCGGGCGTCGCCCCGAAGCAAGCGAAATGGTTGGCTGACACCTGGCGATGACAGGTTCGCCGTGACAGGGATTGAACCTGTGACCCCTACGATATCGACCTAGTGCAAATACACCTGCCAGAGAAGGCTCCCACTGAAAACCCATCGAACGTCGAATACGGACTCAATGGCTGAAAGAATGTTTGGGCGTAAATTGGGAGATTTCCCCCCAAAAATACTCAACGCTCTGCCTTGTCAGTCCATGATGGCGGCAATCCGACCTGGGAGGCTGCAAAATCCTTCAGTCCAGGTGCTCGGCCGAATTTTTCACAACCATGATATTTGGGCTTGCCACCAAGACCGGACTTCAGCTTCTGAGACGAAGGCAGCTTCGGCAGGCCTTTAAATGGAGTTTTCCCCGTAACGAGCATCTTGGAGAAATCGTTGCCAAAACTGCTAGCAAGTGAATAGGCGTCACCAATCTGCGAAGCGCGAGGACTTGTTGTCAAGGCATTTGCACCCTTTGCCCACACCATCGCGCCGAGTTGTCTGCCGTCGCTCGTCGTAGCCTCCGCCTCAACGGAAAGCCCTCCGAGCCCCATTGGTATTCTCGGCACTGGCACAGGAACTACGAATGATGCCCCAAGCGACGTCGCTGTAGACAAGCCAGCGACCGTGGGGTTTGTTGGCACAATGCGGGTGACCGTCGCATGAACTACCAGGTCCGCATCTTCTTTCGTATCGACAACCTGAAAACGATCACTGACACCGACACAGAGAGAGCGGCTGATCGCGTTCGCAACGAGTGCGCGGTCCGAGGCGTTTCGTGTGGACAGAGCAGCACCCGGTGAAACCACAGTGGGTTCTACATATATGGTCCGGACGGTGGCAAGTTCCCTGGCGGAAGCTTTGAACTTCGTTTTTCGCGCAAGCCCGTCTGCCGATGTCAGCCCATCGTATGAGGCTAACGTATTTGCCTGCTCGATTGGTACAGATGCACAGCTGGTCACGAAAGATACAGCGAGAATAGGTAAAAAGGTCCGACCCATAAACACATATGGCGGTTTACCGGAAGCTGTGACGCTACGGGAGTTTGACATTTCTGTCTCCTGTCATTTTTGTGAAGCAACGACCGACGCCGTGATGGTGCCGGATGGCTCGGATGGAATGGTCGTGAATACCGGCTTGTCTTTCCAGAGTGAGCCGGTGACCATTTTCGCGTATCCGAGATTGTAGACAGCGCGCATGTAAGCGGTGTTGAAAGGATCCGTCATGGAATAGGAGACCGGCACGTCGATTGAGGCCATGCGAAACCGGACGCCGGTCTTTTTTGCATAGGCGTAGGTAGCCAGCAGAGCGCTACGGGTCTGTGCTTTGATGAGGAAGGAACTGGCGCGCGCCATGACGAGAAAGGTGTTGTTCGTGGTCATCGCGAACTCTGGCATCAACGTGTTGTTCACGAGGATGTACATGTTGAATTTCTGCCCCGTTGGCCATGCGCCCCTGTCAGCATTTGCGATCCAGCCTTCCGGAAATGCAAATATCTGCGAAGCGGACCCACCGTCGGAATGCATTTCCTCGAATACCTGTCCACCCGAACGCGCCTTGATAAGCACCGCCGGATAAAGGCCGGGGATACTGGCCGAAGCGATGAGAATATCCTGGAAAAGCTTCAGGGCGTCAGTCCTGTTGCTGTTGGCGATGGCGCCCATGTTCCAGATTACCGCTCTCTGGGAATCAAGATTGGAGGTCAGCACCAACAACCGTCGTCCTTTGCGATGCTCGGCCGCGATTTTCGCCAACACCTCGCGGGTCATGTACCGTTCGACCATTCGTCGAAGGGGCTCCTGCTTCAGAAGACTTGGACCAAGCAGGCCCCTTGGCAGAAAATCCATGTCAACCAGCTTTTCAGCGACACCACTCGTATACAAATCGACAAGCGTGCTATCGTATTCGGAGCCAAGGAAGGCGTAAGGAGCGATAAGCGCGCCTGTGCTGACGCCACTGACGATGTCGAATTCGGGGCGCCCTCCCACATCAGACCACGCCTTCAGGGCTCCAACGCTGAAGGCGCCACCCGCCCCGCCGCCCGACAGAACGAGGTAATTAATTTCCTTGTGTTTTGAAGCGGGAAGCCACGCGCGATCATTCGGCAGGTTGTCGCTTGCATCCGCATAAATGCGAATATCCGTAAAGCCGTCCACCATCGCCGCCGATGCAGCATATGATCCATACGGAATGCGTGTCGGAGACATGCAGCTGGTAAGAAGACTGAGAGCGAACAGAAGCAGGAACAGACGCATATTCGTCACAACCACCTATTGGCCATGATGGAAGCAGGAAACGACCTTTACCCCGTCGCTCGCATCTTCAATGGCGACTGGCTTGCTGACGCGGTGTGTGTTTGAAAAGATTTGGTAATTCACGCTCTCGAACCTCAGGAATATCCCTGCGGACATAGTCCCGGTTTCGGCATTGCCTTGGATTTTCTATTGTTAAGAATTGTTGGGCCGTAGCATCGAGACCAAGACCAGATGCTCAGAACACCGACACAGACCGTTTCCTCACAGACCCGGCGTGAAATACCCGCCGTAAAAGTTCGAGGAAGTCATCGACAAAGGTAAAGATGACAGGGATCACAACCAAGCTCAGAACAGTAGAGGTGATCAGCCCGCCAATGACGACGATTGCCATGGGCTGGCGAAAGCTCGGGTCACCGCCACTTAAGCTCAGCGCCACAGGAAGCATGCCGCAACCCATGGCAATCGTTGTCATGACGATCGGCCGGGCACGCTTATGACATGCGTCGACAAGCGCCTCGAAACGGCAGAACCCGGCCCTGCGCGACATGATCGCATATTCGACCAGCAGGATAGAATTTTTTGTCACTACTCCCATCAGCATAAGCAGCCCAATAACCACCGGCATGGAAAAACTGGTTCCGGTCAGTATCAAAGGCAGCAATGCGCCGCCGAGAGAAAGCGGAAGTGCCATAAGGATCGTCAGCGGCTGCAGGAAATCATGAAAGAGCAGTACAAGAACGGCATAAATGCAGAATACGCCGATCGCCATCGCAATGGCGAAGCTTCCAAATAACTCGGAACTACGTTCCAGATCACCTTGCTCAATGAGCCGAACGCCATCGGGAAGGTTCCGCAATGCCGGAAGGGATTGCGCCTCGCTATAAACCTCACCAAGAATACGGCCGTTGAGCTCTATTGTCAGCGTCACATTTCGCGAGCGGTCAATACGATTGATTTCCGAGGGGCTTCCGCCCATGCGAATATCGGCGACCGAACCGAGATCGACACTGCCCCTTGCGCCGGCAATGCGGAGGCTGGCGATGTCATCAAATGTCATGCGATTGGATGGATCGAACCGCACACGAATAGAAAGCTGGCGTTGAGGAAGATTCATTTTTGCAAGGGCGGATGAATAGTCACCACCTGTCGCAATACGCGCGGTGTCGGAGATCGCTTGCGGCGTAATGCCGAGAGCAGCTGCGCGGTCAAGGTGCGGGATGATCTGGATTTCGGGAGCCTGCAAGGAGGCACTGGATGTAACCGCGCCTATCCCTTTCAAGGCCCTCAACTGCTCCTCCAAAGCCGCAGCCGCCTGCTCAAGAAGGTTGGAATCATCACTGGCGAGCGTAATATCAAGCGTTCTGCCGCTGCCTCCGGCACCCACCTCGATCCTTGCCCCCGGCAGCACGGCAAGTGCCTGGCGAATATCGCCCTCGATCTCGTGCTGCTTACGCTTTCGCTCACCGATCTTTTTCAGATCAACCACGAGCGTGGCGATTGCGGTGTCACTTATCGTTGAGGAATCTATCAGATCACTGGAGGTGGCGCTTCCGACAGAAGAAAACACTCGGGTCACATCAGGCATATCGGAAAGAATCTTTGTGGCGCGCCCCGTCAAGGCGTCAGTTTGCTCGATCGCGCTGCCCGGTGGCAGTGTCAAAGTCACCTGGGTCTGCGCATCGTCCGATGCGGGAAGAAAGGCTGAACTCAGCATCGGTATCGTCGCAAGCGACAAGCCGAGAAACAGGCACACGCACAGCAAGGTCGCCATTCGATGCTGAAGACATGTTTTGACGAAGGAGACATAGGTTTTCATGATGCGCCCGTCTTTTTGTTCGACGGGATGCACTTTCATCATGTAGGCCGCCATCATCGGGGTCAGCAGGCGCGCAACAACCAGCGAGGCCAGCACGGCAACGGATGCGGTTACACCAAACTGACGGAAAATAAGGCCTGGAATCCCGCTCATGAACGCCGTCGGCAAGAACACGGCAACGAGCGTCAATGTGGTTGCAATAACCGCAAGACCGATTTCGTCTGCTGCCTCAAGCGCAGCTTCCCTGGGCTTTTTTCCCATCGATAAATGTCGTGCGATATTTTCGACTTCGACAATCGCATCATCCACGAGAATTCCAACAACTAGCGACAATGCGAGCAGCGTCACGGTATTGAGACTAAAATCAGCAAAATACATCACGAGGAACGTGGGAATGACAGACAGGGGCAGAGCTACAGCGGAAAGGAAAGTTGCCCGCCAGTCCCTGAGAAACAGCCAAACCACGACGACAGCAAGAATTGCGCCCTCGTAAAGCATGTGCATCGAACCCTCATAGTTCTCAATGATGGGGCCGATGGTGCTATTGGCTTCAACAATCTCGACATCGGGATTGACGGCGGCAAAATCCTTCATCGCCCTTTGCAGTTCTTCAGCGACGCCGAGATCCGAAAACCCGTTTGAGCGCTTGACCTGAACGGCAACGATACGTCCACCGTTGAGATAGGCAATTGACGAACGCTCAGCGAAACTGTCTTTTACGGTGGCAATTTCACTCAGTCTGACCCGCGCGCCGCCCGGGAGTGGTATGGCAAGCGCTTCCAATTCTTCAATAGACGCGACGGCGCCAAGTGTGCGGATCGATTGCGTGCTCCCACCAATTTCCCCACGGCCGCCGGATGTATCCGCCTGTACCGATCGAAGCTGTGACGAGACTGCCGCCGCACTGAGCCCTAGTGTTGCCATGACCTTCGGATCAAGGTCCACCTGCACCTCGCGATTGACGCCGCCCACCCGACTGACTTGTCCGACGCCGGAGACGGCAAGCAACGCCTTCGTCATCTCATTGTCGACGAACCAGGAAAGCTCGGTTTCGTTGAGCGTGCTGGAGCGAACCGCATAAGTAAGCAAGGGTGACCCTTGGACTGTTATTTTGGTGACGCTCGGCGTGGTCATTTCCGAGGGAAGGTCGCCGCTCGCGCTATCGACGGCATTACGCACCTCGTTCAGGGCCTCCTCACTGTTTTTTCCGATTTCGAACGAGACGTTGATCATGACGCTGCCATCCGAGATCGTCGTCGTGACGTGGTCGAGCCGGTTCAACGAAGCAAGCTTGTCCTCAATTTTGCGTGCGACCTCAGTTTCCAGCTGTGCTGGCGCAGCACCTTCAAGGGTCGCGTTAACCTGAACGGTTGGCACATCCATGTCGGGAAAATTCTGTACTGCAAGCCGATCAAAGGCGAGAAGACCGCCAACAGTCAAAAGAATGAACAGCAGGATGGCCGGAACGGGGTTGCGGATCGACAGAGAGGAGAAATTCATCGCACTTCACCTTCGACGCGTACGACGGCCCTGTCCGACAGAAAAGCGCCGCCGGACGAAACCACCTTTGCGGTATTCTTCAGACCAGACACGATTTCGACTTCGCCGTCATTGCGACGCCCCGTTTCCACACGAATACGAGAGGTGCGTCCGTCTGTGTCGACGGTGAAAACATATGCGATGCCATCACGCATCACGAGCGCGGTTTCTGGCAAGGTAAGCGCCGTTATGGTCTCGAGTTCAATCCAGCCGGTGACGTAAAGACCAGAAGTGTTTTGTGCGTCTCGCGGCAATTCGACATACACAAGCGCCCGGCCAGTATCGGTGCTTATCGTGGGACTGACGAGACGGACAACGCCTTTGACCAGTTGACCACCGGGTTGGGCAATTCTGGCAGGCAGCCCCTCTTTTATGCGGTTAAGATACCGTGCGGACACTTCCGATTGCCATTCGATCTTCCGCTGGCGGATAATTCGAAAAAGTTCCGTTCCAGGCGAGACAACGCTACCGAGTTGCACTGAGCGCGAGGTAACCACCCCGTCATCGACGGCACGGATCGTCGTCTGAGCGAGTTTGATCCTCTGACTATCCAGGGCAGCTTCGGCGGAAGCAACGCCGGCAACGGCTGTTTGTTCGGCAATAAGATAGTCCGTTGCCTTCTCTTCAGAAATTGCACCGCTTTCACCCACCTTACGTGCACGGTCCGCGTTCGATTTCGCCTTGGCAAGAGCAGCCTGCGCCGACGCAAGGGCCGCCTCTTCCTTGCGAAGCTCAGTCCGCACGGTTTCATCTGTGAGCTTGACAAGCGGCTGTCCACGCGAGACGACCGAACCAACATCCGCAAGGACCTCCGTCACGCGCAGCCCGTTTGCTTCCGCCGCGATAATTGCCTCATGCCACGGTTTGAGCCAGCCGCTGGCCGGCACGGTCTCCGGCCACTGCCGCTGCACCGGTCTGGTCAGCGTGACTGTGAGCGTCGCCGCTTCATCACCTTGCGCAATAGCCGAGCTTGAAACGAACAGAATGTTCATGCTCAGAAAAAGCGCGAGCACAAATTTCATCGAATGCATCAGTATAAAGTTCCTTGTGGCTCTGCCTGAGAAGCATCGGCACGAGCGCGCGCCGCTTGAAGATGGTTTAGCGGATCGGGCGTGAAGTAAGGTCAAGTTCGGTTAAGTTAGATTAAGTCGAGTGTCCGCTGGCGTTTGTTTGAGCGGGAAGGCTCGCCGCGCCCGTGATCAATCCCGCTGACGAAAACCATAACCGACGCGATAAAAGAAATGGCCGGCCACGGCGCCGTTTTTCCGAACGACCCGCCGCTCAATCGGTCCGAGTTTTTCAAACTGCCGCTCCAGGCCGTCGGGAGAAAGAGTGCCCTCCTTCAACCCGTACATGATGACAACCCGGCCAATCGGCAAACGGTCACCCCACCAGAAGCGGTGCATCAGACCATTTCCGCCAATCAGATTTTCACTGGTGATGTCTTTCGAGATTGTCTGCGAGCTACGATAGAAGGCAAGTTGGCTCGCAATGCCATACGAATCCATCCCGACTAGCAATGGATTTTGTCTGGTCTCGGCGGTGATCTTGGCTTTGATCTGCTCTGCCCCTTCGACAAACTCCTCCCATGCGACCGGTAACCCGCGCAACGTTCCGGAATAACCAACAAAGGGCAAGCCGAGCGCTAGATAATGAAGGCAAAGCCCGCAAACCAGAACACTGACAGCAATGGCAACCTTCACGCCGGCGACGGAAGGCGGCACCGCCCGTTTCTGTATTGCACTCAAGAGGACATGCGCCATGCCGGGTAAAAGCGCGAGCCAGACAGGACCTGTCCAATTCAGCTTGACGCTATGAAACAGGCTAAAGATCAGGAACACAAAAAGCGGAACGACGCAGAAGACGAGACCGAACACGGCCTGCGCACGCTTCTCCCCTGCGGGACGCAGCAATGCTTTAAAAGCTCCTATTGCGAGCCCGACGCCGAGAGGACCAAGGACCGCTGCGATGAAGCCGAGGAGCTTGGGCGTCGAAAACCGGAGGTCTTCATCAAACCATCTCCGGCTTCCCTGAAACTGGAACGATACCCAATCGTTGGCCGCATTCCAGATTATGACGGGCGAAAAGACGGCAATGGCGAGTATCGCGCAAAGATATGGCCATTTCGTCAGGAACCAGCGTCTCGAAGACGGGTCGATGATCATGAACACGATGGTGGCGGGGCCTAGCAGAGCGATGGTGTATTTTGACAGGAGGCCGACACCTATGCAGATACCCGCGCCCAGCCACGCTCTTTTTCGGCTCTTCATCAATGCACGTTCGAGATAATAGAGTGCGCCCGCCCAAGCGGCAGCAAGAGGAGCCTCCGGCGTCGCCAAAAGGCCGATGGTGAAGAAGAATGGCAGACAGGAGATAAGAAGAAGGACGAGAAACGCTACGCTTCGTCCGTAAAGGTTCGCTGCCAGTCCGCATGCAAAAAGGGCGGTCATGAGCCATGCGAGCGCCGCTCCCGCCCGTACTCCGAATTCGCTATCGCCAAAGATCGCAGTGCCGGCCGAGATGAGCCAGGCGATCATGGGAGGGTGATCGAGATAGCTCAGAGCGGGGTGCTGCGCGTAATTCCAGTAATAGGCTTCCTGGGGCATCAGATCGACACTGCCCTGATAGACAATTTTCAAGACAAAAACGTAAGCGGCAATGGCGATGGCCGCCAGTTTCCACGGCACTGCGGAAGCGGCAGATGTCGCATTGCGGAAGACGTAAAACTCATTCCCAAGGTAGCTCACGATACCGCCGCCACCGATGCCCGCTAACGCTATCCAGAAAAATGGCAGGCCGAGATCGGCGCTTGTCGCGATGAGGCCACCGCGCATCGATAGGGCAAGCGCTGCGACGATCAGGAACCGAAAGAACCGTAGTTCATCGCGGCCGCGGCCTTCGAAAGACCATTTCGCGTTGGCAGCGTAGTTAAAAAGCGCGGCAAGGCAAAAGCCGCAGATGTGAGCAACCACGATATCTGCGCCAAATGCGCGCATTGCCGCAACGACAAAAAAATCCAGAACGAAACCAGCCATCCCTACCGAGGCGAAGCGGTGTATAGTGCCGCCCGATACCGTTCCTCTTGAGAAACGTACCAACTGTTCGAAATAGGCCGTAAACTGACCCAGACCAATCTTGGATGTCCCGTTGAGTCGATCCTGGAAGGGGATAGGTAGTTCCCTCACCCGCAGTGCGTCTCCGCCGGCAACCACCGCCTCCAATCCGATCTTGAAACCCTTGGCCCGCGCGCCCGTCGACAGCAGACGGTCGCGTCGGAGTGCGAAAAACCCCGAAAGCGGATCGCGGATATCAGTGAACGGCGCGGCAAATGCGGCGCCTAGACGCGACAGCACGCGGCGGTGCAGTGGCCAGTTGCTGACCGTTCCGCCTTCGACATAACGGCTTGCAACCGCCATATCGCAATCGCCCTTGGCAACGGGATAAACAATATCTTTTATAAATGAGGCAGGATGGCTTCCATCTGCATCAAGAACCACGATTACCGGATAGATCGCGCTCCTCGCTGCGACAAACACGTCTTCTGCAAGCCCTCCTGGCGCAGGGATATCGACAAGCCGCACGGCATGATGCCCTGCCATATCGCGGACGCGTTCTCGTGTGCCGTCGGTCGATCCCCCGTCCGCCACCAAGATCTCGAAATCAAAACACGGCGCAACCTCTTCGAGAACATCATTGATGGTTGTCTCAATATTGTCGACTTCATTGAGAGTTGGGATGATGATCGAAACGGCGGGACGCACTTGTTCAAGTTCGGACACGGCAACGTGTCCTCGGGCCTGATGCGCCAGGCCCGGCGATGCCAGATATGAAAACATTACATTCTCCAGGTAGGAAGCGATGACGCAATCGGCGGTTCGATGCGCTGTCGTCCGGACCTAACCGTTCTCATGACCTGGCGGTTTTAAGTGTTGTTAACGCACGCTCGGATTTGTTGCGGCCGGCTGCGCCGACGCCGGCAGTCGGCTTTTTGCGCGCCCTTGTGAAACCCGGCAGTCCCCGGTGAGCAGAGCCGCAATATTTCTTAATATCATCAAACACAAGTTCGCTGACTGCGCGGCTAAGTACCAGTTCCAGTACTGGGCACACATCCGGATTTATTCTTCATGTTTTTCTCTCATCGCCACGCGCAACTTCGCGGGGCAGCCATAACCTTTTTGGGAATATCGGAGGCTGCGCGAAAATTGCTTTGTTCTCTATCGGCGTCTTTCCTCGCGATTATCATCGTTTTAGCCCTCAACATGGGGCTGCAGCAACTCGTCGGGAACTTTCACGAGGTACTCGAAGGTGAGTTTTACCGATCCGCTCAGCCGGACGCCGAAGACATTGCAGACTACCGGCAGCGGTTTGGAATCAATACGATCATCAATCTCAGGGACGAGGAAAAGGGTGAGTGGTTCCGTATAGAGGAACAGGCCGCTCGCGAACATGGCATTACATTTATTCATATGCCGATGTCATCCGCTCGCGGCCCTTCACTGGAGGAGATGAGCAAACTTGCATCACTAATGACAACAGCCCGAAAGCCGTTGCTTGTCCATTGCGAACACGGCTCAAATCGCACTGGCCTTGCCGCCGCGATTTATTTGTCCAGGTCCGATGGAATACATCCTTTGCTGGCAGACCTGCAGCTATCACCTTTCTTTGGACATGTTCCGATCCCCGGTATCGGACGATACGAGATTTTCCGCTCATGGCGCGAATTTAGAGCGATCCAGTTCGAGACCAGCAGATAAGTCCTCACCGAAAGGACTTTCGATCCGGCCTGGCCTTCACGCCAGCGCCCTGGTCCCTCGCTCGAAACAAATCTTAACAACACAAAATCCATCCCAAAGTGAATAGGGAGCAATCTGACGTCTGCTGTGACGAGGCCTCCCAATTCCAACACCACCCAGGAGCATATGTTGTCTTCTCTAAAAAGAAATACGGGTTTGATCATGATGTCCGCACTCGCTCTGCCCCTGGCATTGCGAGATGTCGCAAATGCTGCTGACGTTAATGCAATGGATAGCGAGGCGACTGTACCGCCGTCCGGACAATTTGATGGCGAGCGCTTCGGCGGCTGGCGTGGAAAACTCCACGACTGGGAAGTCATGGTGGGGGCCGGCGCCATTTATGGTCCAAAATTCGAAGGATCCAAAGACTACAAGGTGATGCCGGTGCCTTTCATATCCGCCACCTTCAACGATTACCTGCGCATCAGCCCCGGCGGACTTTTCATTGATGCCTATAAGACCGAGAATTTCACCGCCAGCGTAAAGGGCGGATATGATTTCGGACGTGACGAAAGCGACAGCCCGCATCTACGGGGCCTGGGTGACATTGACGGTGGCGGCATATTGGGTGGCGTCATTGCCTATCGAATGGGTCCGGTGGAGCTGACTGCCGAAATTGACAAGACATTCGGAGGCAGCGATGGTCTTACCGGCAAGCTCGGCGCCGAGGTTTCACATTTCGCGGGCCAGTTCATGTTTTCCGCAGGTGCATCGGCAACCTGGGCAGATAAAAAACATATGAAATCCTATTTCGGCGTGACCAGTGACCAATCAGTCCGTTCGGGCCTCGCCACATATGATGCCGGAGCCGGTTTCAAGAGAGTCGATCTATCCGCCTCCGTAACCTACATGGTTTCTGAGAACTGGTTCATCCGGGGTCAAGCCGAGGTGGGCTTTCTCACTGGCGACGCAAGGAAAAGTCCTGTTGTCCAAAAGACAACCCAGCCCTCGGTCATGATGTTTGTTGGCTATAAATTTTAGCTCAGACATAATATAACAGGTCCCTAGAGAGCGTCTGATAGAGGCCAGACTGGAGAGCTTCAGTCTGGCTTTTGCGTGAATCAAAACCATTCATGGGATGCCGACGTGAGCATGAGCTTGCGCCATTTTAGAACGTGTTCTCAACCAAGGTATAGCGATGAACAATATCGCCTTCGACAAGACTCCCGCAGCAGTACCCGTCAGGATTCTGATCGTTGAAGATGATCGGGATATTGCCAGCATGTTGTTCGATCTGATGCGTGATGGCGGCTATGTTGCCGAGACTGTTGGATCCGCTATTGAGATGGACCGACTTCTGAAAAAGAAGGATTTCAACCTCATCATTCTCGACGGAATGCTGCCCGGCGAAGATGGCTTCAGCATCTGTAGAAGGATCAGGGCTGCAGGTACGACACCGATCCTGATGCTGACCGCGTTGACGGAAGAAATAGACCGGGTTGTCGGTCTTGAACTGGGTGCTGACGACTATGTTACCAAACCATTTAACTCCCGCGAGCTTCTTGCCAGAATAAAAGCGCTTCTGCGGCGATCTTCCTATTCGACGCAGGCTAAGCCGCCCGAAGAAGCCATGGCGTTCGCGGGATGGCGGATCGACCCCGTCACACGCGAGTTGACGGATGGAGACGGTGTCCACGTATCGCTCACGACAGCGGAGTTCGATGTTCTGTTGGTCTTTTGCCGTAACCCCCGCCAGGTTATGACGAGACAGGAAATATTGGTACGAACCCATGCAGGTTCGGCGGGACCGGTCGAGCGCAGCATAGATGTTCACGTCAGCCGTGTTCGCCAGAAGATCGAGCCCAACTACAAGGATCCGACGCTGATCAAAACAGTTCGCCTTGGCGGCTACATCTTCACCCCGGAAGTTTCCATCGTCTCATGAGTGCGACATTTCTCCAGATGGCATGTTCAAAGCCATCATGACGCTTCGATGCTCGACTTTAGCTCCTTGTTTTCGTGAGCCCGTTCTTATCGTCCCCCACCGTCTTTTTTGATTGGACGTCGCGTTTCACTTCTTGCGGCGTTATTTTTGTATTGCCTTGTGCCGGTAGGTTTATCTCCACCAGAAGCCCATGTGGCAGCGCCTCCGCCAGCCTCATATCGCCCAAATGGGCCTGAACGGTATCATGGACAATGGACAACCCCAGTCCGAAACCTCCACGATCACTCCGCGCGGCATCGAGTTTAAAAAAAGGCTCCAGAACGGCGGAGCGGTGTTCCGGAGGTATCCCCGGACCATCGTCCGATACCCGGATGATTGGAGCGCCATCTTCCGCGAAAGCAAGCTCCACAATCACGTTTTCAGCAAATTTGGTAGCGTTTTCGATCAGATTGGCGATTGCGCGCTTTAGTTGATGCGGCCGGCACCGGTAGGTGAAGCGCTTCGGTCCCTGATAGCTGACGGAATGCCCCATATCGGCAAAATCGTTGCAGGCGGTGACGAGCAGGCTCGGCAGGTCGACTTTAAGCAGCTCGTCGCGCGATTTGTCCCGCCGCAAGTAGGTAAGCGTTTCCTCCATCATCATCGTCAGTGAATCTATATCCGCCAAAAGCGCGCTGCGCAGTTCCGGTTGCGTGGAGCGTTCGGCTCTCAGACGCAAGCGGGTGAGCGGCGTGCGCAGGTCATGACTTATGGCACGCAGCATGCGTGTGCGCGCATCGATCATCGCCCGCACGCGGCTTCGCATGTCGTTCAGGGATCTGGCAAGGAGCCGGACTTCCAGAGCGCCTTTTTCCTCGAAAGGATGTTCAGGTCCATTCCCCGGATCAAGTTTTTGAGCCTCGCGCGCGAATTGCAACAATGGCGAAGCTATCATGCGGCTTCCAAAGAGAGAGAGGAGGATAACCGGTACAAAAACAGCGAGCGTCTTGAGAAAACCGGAAACCTGCCGATCCGTAATCCATGAATCGGAGACTGGAGGCGGCGGCACGATGGCAAGGGCGTTCTTATCGTCAAGAGTGACAAGAAGCACGTTCTTCAACGATTGGCTATCAATCGTACCACCAAGCTTGGCTTTGAGGTCGGACGGGAGATTCTTCAGTATCTCCGACATGAAGTCGTCGGTCACCGCTGGTTGCACGCCCCCAAAAGCTTCTGCGACAGGAACCTCATGAATCGCCAATCCACTCTTGGTCACGGCGTTGAGGACTTCGCGCCTCTCCTCTGTCGTGGCAGCGGACAACATCATGTCGCGAGCCATTTCGATACGCATGGCGACGGTGCGTGCTTGAGAAATGCTTTCCGAATCCTGCACCATCAAGCTTTCACTGATGGTCCCGAGCAGGACCAGCAACATCACCGGCCCCACGGCCAAAGCTACCAATTGCCTGTGAATGGACCCCGCCAAAAAACGCGCCAACATCAAAGGTACCCCTACCATAAGAGCAAATTTCCCGACGAGGCGAGGTGGGATCGTCTAGTTCCGGCGAATCTAAAAATCCGGCCGATCCGAAAGGATCTCAGAACGACGATTCCCTCGTACTCAAGGGAAAATCACCAATTTGCAGCCAACTCACTATGAGAAGAAATGCCACGCAATGTCACGTATATAGTTATTTTTATTTATTAACGTTGGATCAGGGAAGAACCGTAGCCACAGGACGAGATCTCAATGCCTCGTCCACCGCTTCACCAAGACTTGTCGTGGGACGCCCGATCAGCGTCGATAGGGTAGCACTGTCGTCACGCAGAATATTTTTCCGCAGACCTTTAGCATTGGTTTCGGCCAATATAGCGGCGAAATCCGCCGGCATACCGATCCTGTGAAAAAAATCCGCGAGCTCTGCTTCGCTGAGATCCCTGTATATCAAGGGTTTTCCAGTTTGCCGGGAAACCTCGAAGGCGAGATCATCCAGTGTGTGGGAAGTGTCACCTGCAAGCTCATAGATTTTACCTGTATGACCTTCATTCACCAACACGGCGGCGGCCGCGTCTGCGAAATCCCGGCGGGAAGCCCAGGATATTCTACCGTTTCCGACGGCGTCGAGCAAAACGCCGTTCTCAAGTGCGGCTACAGCGCTGAAAGTGTGATTTTCCCAATACCAGCCATTGCGCAGTATCGTGAAAGGAATATCGGAAATCATGAGAAAGGCTTCTGTTCTCCGATGATCCTCGGCGATTGGCAGGTACCATTCATCCACGTGCAGGATGCTCGTATAGACGATCCGCCCGACATTGGCCGCTTTTGCGGCGTTCACGACATTTTCGTGCTCAGCGGCACGTTTTCCGAAATCCGCGCTGCCGGAGATCAAGAGAACCCTTTCGACGCCAGCAAGGGCTGCTCGAAGCGCGGCAGGATCCCTATAGTCGGCAACGCGAACGGCAACGCCCAGATCGGCAGCACGAGCGGGTTCACGCACGATTGCAACGATGTCTGATGCCGGCAGTTTTTCAAGCAGGCTTTTAACGACTTTACGACCCAATTGTCCCGATGCGGCAGTGACTGCGACAAGCATATGCGCTCCTGATAAGAGAGTTTGACGGAGAATGTGATGGACCAAGACAGACGATGAGCCTCTCCCTTGCCGGTGTCGTGCACAGACCGCACAACGAACGAACGTGCTGGATCGCGGGCCTTGGCCCAGAGACCGTTGACACGTTGATGAGTTCAGTGGCGAGCTGGCTCTGACTTCAATCCGGCCCTCACCCGCTCGAGGAACGCCTGCCGATCAAATTTTCCCGGCAACGAGGGTTGCGACCATATGTCAGCAGGCAAAACGAACGCCTGAATATTGACGACAGGAAGAGCGCAAACTTCCCGGACTTCCACGATTTTCCAGGTGACGGTCACGACAACCTTGCCGAAAGGAACGTGTAGTTCCAAGTCGATTTTGCTGCTTGTTCTAATGACGTCAAACCCTTCCTTTGTAAGGACATCTGCCGCCAGCAACGATGCCCGCTCCTCGGGAATATAGATTATAACGGGATGAAAGAGGCGCTCGATGGTCATCGACCAATTCCTTTTTTGAGATGTCCTCGAGCTTAACCATTCCCATTCGAAGGTGGATTTCGTTTTGTTAAGACGTGTGTCGAAGCCTTCATTACCATGCCGCCGTCAACGGCTGAGTTGCCATATGGCAGCTCCGTCTTGTGAAGCAACAATGCCGCCTTCCATGCGCTTCAACTGCACACATCGTTCTTTATCTCCGCGACGCGGCGTCATACAAATACCGCCTGAAATAGCACGCCAGGTCGGATTGATGTTCACGAGACCGTCGCTTAATTCACCGCTGCCATCAGGGCGCAGCACCAGAATATTGTAAACCTTGCGTTTGACGACATACATCTCCCATGCCTTGCCATCAGCAACGATGCCAGCCAGGTTTTCATCTGCCCGGACTTGTGTACCGACGGAAAGTAGAAAAGCGAGAGTTAACAGGGCAGCTAAACCGGAAGAGTATCGTGCTGAAAGGCGGGAATACATGGGTTGATCCAATTAGAGTATTGTTTGGCATGAAGGCCCTAAATCGCCTCAGCGGCCCGCATCTGTGGTCACACATCCTCCCAGCCTGAACAGGAGTGAGCGTTTTTTGAGACCGATTTTCCAATCAGGTCATCCAGCAAAAGATACGCCTCTGTATCGCATTCCTATCTGCACCACCCGAACGATGAGCCGGGACAGCATTTCCATATCCACTGGCATCCGAGGCCGCCAAACATCAAGAAGAAGTGCGACGCGAATTTCCCCAGCGTTGTTTGTGACCTCATGTGGGAAGGTATCATCCCACAGGAGGCACTCACCGTCGGCGATACGCTTCTCCTGGCGGTTGATCATCATGACTGTTGCCGGCAGACCGTCCTGCCCGCGCGGAATGACCAATCCGAGATGAAATCGCATGATTCCGCGAAAAGGCCCCTTATGGACAGGGATATGCTTATGGGGCGCAAGAAAGGAAATGGCAGCGGACTTGACCTCCGGGCATTCCTCCAGCAGTCGACTGAGCACAGGCATGCGCGCCATGTTTTCAGATATCGTCATGTCATAAGCTTTGAGAACAAACATTCTCCAATCGAGGCCATCCTGCGCGGAAATTTCGCCCTGTTCCGGCATGATGTCGTGAAACCGCGGTACCTTACTCACCCTTATAGCGAGCGCTTCTTCTCGAATGTCCTGCCAAGCGGAAGTGAACTTGATTGCGTTGGGAAATTCACGATCTGTGTCGAGAATTTCCGGTGCATCTATACGCTTTTCGTAAATAAGCCTGACGAGATTTGCTCCGAAATCATAGATACGCGACATTCCACTGGCCTCGATATATTTTTGTTCCGCACCTGAACTAGTTTAGCTGCGGGCACCAAAGTTCTGCTGGCTGTCATATCGGAGGAGTTACGAAACGAGGCTCACCTGTCGCCCGTATCTTCCCGCAACCGACGCCGTTGTTCTATTCTGAAATATCGTTTCGTTGTGTTCGTTCTTGTTAAGAATTGTATTCGGGCGCGCCATGAAAACGGGCAAATCGTATCTGCAGTGGCGGGAACAGCGACTTGGCTTTCACACCAAGTGGGAAGAAGACATGCTGATGGTCGCCCAAGCACTATCTCGCGCGGACGTCGGTGGGATCCGGCAGCATCCGGAGCTGCTTCAGAACGTCAGGCGGTGTTGTCACATAAACCTGCTGTCAGTGAGTGGGGCGTATAGATGGTGGGACGAAGAATTCAGCCATCTGCTACAAGCGCCACCGTTTCCGCAGTAGATCATCGCCCATGCGGTCTGGCTGTACTTTCGGTTCCCGCTGAGCCTGCGCCCAGTCGAGAAATTTCTGCTGGAGCGGGGCATCGTCGTTTCGTATGAAACGATCCGCCGATGGAGGCGGAAATTCGGACCGCCTAAGCAAAGTAAATCCGTCGCCGGCAGCCGTCGCACTGGTCGAGATGGTAGTTTCCATCGCTGGCCGCAAACACTGGCTTTGGCGAGCAGTTGACCAACATGGTTATGTTCTCGATGAGATCGTTCAAAGCCGGCGCGATAAGAAAGCCGCGAGGTGACTGCTGATCAGGCTACTGAAGAAAGCAGGCATGCCGCCCAAGCGGATCGTCACCGACAAGCTCCGTTCGTATGGCGCGGCCAAGCGAGACGTTATGCCGGCTGTGGAAAATTCTCATCTGCCGCTCCGAAAACGAGAACGCACGATGCAGGGTTTCCGATCAGCCGGCAGCTTGCAGCGGTTCATCTCGATCTTCTCGGCGCTCCGAAATCTCTTCGTCACCCCGCATCACAAACGATCCGCCCTGGCCACGCACATTCACCGCATCCGCGCGATGGCGCATTGGAAATGCCGTGACGGGCCTGTGGTCGTAGCGTCAGCAACCCAATTTCCAAGATCCGTCAATATCCACCCGTCAGAAAAATGTTCTCGCCGGTCATGAAACTGCAAGCCTCTGACGACAGGAAGATGGCGGCGCCCACCATTTCTTCCGGCTGCCCGGCACGGCCCATCCAATTGAGCGTCCGGACATAGTCTGCCCAGCCTTCGGGATCCTCATCACGGCGGTGGGCATTGCGGTCGGTGTCTATGAGGCCAGGAGCGAGCGTGTTGAGCAACACATTATCACGCGCATAATCACGCGCCTGACTCTGAATCAGATTATGCTGCGCAGCCTTGGTCGCGGCATAGACGGTTACGACGCCTTTTGGCCGCAGCTGGTTGACCGAGCCGATGGAAACCACCCTGCCCCATTTGCGGGCCGCCATGCGCGGCAGGGCCGCCTGCAGCATATCCACCGTCGAGCCCAGATTGACCGCCAGCTGAAACGCCAGATCGTCAGGTGTCAGTTCCGAAAGCACGGCGTTGATCTGGGCGCTGGCATTGATAACAAGAATATCGACCGGTGCAATCGCCTCGGCCCGTTCAATGAGGTCACGACCGGCACCGGGTTCGGACAAATCGCCCGCCAGGTCCTGCGCCGTGCCGCCGCTTGCGACGATCCGGTGCTGCACGGCTGCGGCGGCACCCGGCTTTACACCATGCAGGATGACATTAGCGCCCGCGCCCGCCAGCCCCTCGGCAATGGCGGCGCCTATGCCACGGCTGGAACCGGTGACGAGCGCCGTGCGGCCCTTCAACCCAAAGACGTTTTCGAGACGCATCCTTTATCCTTCAAACAGCGAGATGCGCGCGCCGGCAATTCCCGGGCGGCAGGAAAACAGGCCGCCGGAGAGTGGCGCATCGGCGAGTGTAGAGGCAGGCAGGCGCGTGCGGGCGCTGGTGATGAACAGCGTCGACAGGTCCGGCCCGCCAAAGGCGATGCTGGAAGGGCGCGGCACCGGCATGTCGATCACCTGGTCCAGCTTGCCGTTCGGAAGATAACGGCGCACGCACCAGCCATCCCAGATGGCACACCAGACACCGCCTTCGGCATCCACGGCCAGACCATCCGGCCGGCCATCGGCCACCGGAATGCGGGCGAATTCACGGCGCTGCGACAGCGCGCCCGTCGCCGGATCACAATCATAGGCATGGATGAGGCCAGGCACGGTATCGACGAAATAGAAGGTCCTGCCATCCGGGCTCCAACCGAGACCGTTGGAAACGATGATGCCGCCTTCCTTGCGCTCGGATGCGCCATTGGCATTGATGCGATAAAGCGCACCCGTGGGCTTGGAGGCATCGATGCGCATCGAGCCGACCCAGATCGCGCCATCCGGCCCGCATTTGGCATCGTTCAGGCGGTTGTCGGCAATGCCCGCTTCCGGACTGACGAAGGGTGTCAGCCGGCCGGAGGCAAAATCCAGCCATTCGACGCCATCCTGCGACGCCACCAGCAACCGCCCGCCGGTGACCGGAATGACGGCGCTGACCAGCTTGCCGGTCTCGCAGGTTTCGTTGCGGCCAGTGGCAGGATCGAAGCGGTGCACCGCCGGATGCAGGATATCCACCCAGTAGAGCGCGTTTTCCCCCTCGTGCCAGACCGGGCTTTCCCCCAGCTGCGCACCCCACGGCAGAATGCAGCTGAGTTCGGCGCTCGGGCGGCCTGTTGCCGAACGCGGGCGTGGCCGCGAGCTGATCGCCACGGCCCCGGCTGCACCGGTAATGCGGCGAGCGGCAGCAATCAATTCACGCCCGGCGGGATGGATATTGGAGGAATCCAGCCGCGACGACGGCCCAAGCGCAACGAGCACGCCCATCGGCGTATTGTCACGGCCCATGACAGGGGCGGCGACCGAATTCACGCCCGGCAGATGCTCCTCGTAGGAAATCGAATAGCCCCGCGCCCGGGTCAGCGTCAGATCGGCCTGCAGCGCATCGAGGCTGGTAATGGTTTTGGGTGTCTGCAGATCGAGCGTCAGGCGATCCAGCAGCGCGCGGCCAACGGCGGGGTCCTGAAAGGCGAGCAGCGCCTTGCCCGGCGCGGTGCAATGCAGGGGAACGCGGCGTCCCACCTCGACGCGCACCGAAAGACCGTTCGGAGAACGTTCGGCCAGATATTGCGTCATGGTGCCGTCAAGCCGGCACAGTGCAACCGTCTCACCCAGTTCAGCCGCCAGCCGCTCCAGTTCCGGGGTCGCCGCTGAGACGAGATCGAAGCTCTCCCAGACCTTATGGGACATTTCCAGAAAACGCTGGCCCAGCACATAGGTGCCCCGGGCCTCATCCTGACGGACGAGGCCATAAGCGATAAGAGTGCGCAGGATGCGCGCGAATGTCGGCTTCGGCAGACCGGAGGCCCGCAGCAGCTCGGCAAAACGCAGCGGTTCCGGCGCATCGGCGACCATGTCGAGCAGGGTCAGGCCCTTGGCCAATGCCGCCGTGCCGCCCGGCGTCTCCGGTTTCATTGCCTCTGCTCCTTCGCGAGTCGCTGCCGCCTTGCGGCCGCCGCGTCGTCCAGCATCCGGTCCATCGTCCATTCCGCTTCAAACCCCAAAGTGTTTCTGATCCGCTCGTTGGACGTATGGTAATAAACGCCGTCGCCGGGAAAATCGACTGTCACGATGGGCAGGCCGGTCAGCGCCGCAATTTTCGGCAGAAGCGCGGCGAAATCGGCCGGCTCATCGGCGCCGAGATTGAAGGTGCCGCCCGCCGCCCCGGGGTGATCGAGAGCAAGCAGAATGCCCGCCACCATGTCGCGCGTATCGGTTATATGCATGCGGAACGGCCGGCCGTTTTCATTGCGCGCCAGAATGTGTGACGGCTCACCGATATCGCGGGACTGGAGCAATTCGGCGATGGCAGTGTTTCCGAAATTCTGCTGCTGGCGAATGCGCGGCCGCAGGAAAAACCGGGGACCGGAAAAGAAACTCTCCTCATCCAGCAGTTCCGCCGCATCCTGCGTATGCGAAAACCGCAGGATCACCGTTTCCATGATGCCGCTTCGCTGGTGAAAGCGCACCAGCTCTTCACCCAGAAGCTTGGTCAGCCCATAGGGCGAATTGGGGCAGAGCGGATGGTCCTCGGTGACCGGCAGGAACTCCGGCCGGTTTTCCGGATAGACCTCACCCGACGAAGCGAAGACGAACCGCCGCACGCCAGCCGCCGAAGCCGCATCCAGAAGCCGGCGCGTGCCCTCGACATTGACGGCGAACATGCGGTCACGATCCGCCGGAGCCCATGACATGAAGGCGCCCAGATGCAGGACGGCACTCACGTCCTTGATGGCTTCGGACAGTGCCTGCGCATCCTCCAGCGACCCGACGACTTCCTCGCCGCCGGTTGCCGATGGCCTCAAATCAAAACCGCGAACGGCGCGGCCCTGCGCGCGCAAGGCGGCGACAACGGCACGGCCGACACGGCCTGCCGATCCGGTAACGAGAATCATAGCCGTGCTCCGGTCTTTGCATCGAAGAGATAAAGCTGGGCCGGATCGAAACCGAGCCGGAGCGCCTCATTGCCGGGAAGGCTGCCGGTATGCGAGACGCGGGCGATCAGCCCCTTGGACTTGCCCTCCTCGCCATCCGCTACCCTTGCGCCTTCCGCATCGAAATAGACGTATTTTTCCGATCCCAGGCTTTCCACCAGCGTCGGACGGACATCGAAGGTAACAGGCGCATCGCCCAGAACGAGATGTTCCGGCCGCAGGCCGACGATCACGCTGCCCTGGCGGCCGACGGCACCCGGCAGGGAGACCTGTTGCCCAAACAGGGTAACAGTGCCGTCACGCAGTTCCGCATTGAGGAAATTCATGCCCGGCGAGCCGATGAAACCGGCAACGAAAAGATTGGCCGGATTGTTGAAAAGCTCGTCGGGTGCGGCGATCTGCTGGATGATGCCGCCCTGCATGATGACGACGCGGTCCGCCATCGTCATCGCCTCGACCTGATCATGCGTCACATAAACGGTGGTGACACCGATGCGCTTGTGCAATGCGCCGATTTCGGCACGCATGTGGACGCGCAGCTTGGCATCGAGATTGGACAGCGGCTCATCCATCAGGAAGGCCTGGGGCTGGCGCACGATGGCACGGCCAAGCGCCACGCGCTGCCGCTGGCCGCCCGAGAGATCCTTGGGCTTGCGATCAAGATAGGGCGTCACTTCCAGAATGCGCGCCGCATCATCAACCCGGCGGTCGATCCCGGCCTTGTCGGTGCCGCGCATTTTCAGGCCGAAGCCGATATTCTGGCGAACGGTGAGGTGCGGATAGAGCGCATAGTTCTGGAACACCATGGCGATGTCGCGGTCACCCGGCGCCAGATCCGTCACTTCGTTGTCGCCGATGAATATCTGGCCTTCGCTTGCCGGTTCGAGGCCGGCGAGGATTTTCAGCATCGTCGACTTGCCGCAGCCGGAAGGCCCGACCAGCACCACGAACTCGCCGTTCTCGATCTCAAGCGAAAACGGCCTGAGCACGTTGAGCGCGCCATAGGACTTGCTGACGTTGCGAATGGAAATATTGGCCATGCTTATTTCTCCGCGCCAGCGGTGAGGCCGCCGACCAAATAACGTTCCAGGAACAGGTAGATTGCGATGATCGGCAGTGCGATGAACACGGATGCGGCGGAAATGTCGTTCCAGTAGGTGACATATTCGCCCTGCATCGTGGTGATGCCGAGATTGGCCGTCCAGTTGTCCGGCGAGTTGACAAGGAAGGTGCGCGCATAGGCATAGTCTGCCCAGCTGAGCACGAAGGCATAAAGTGCGGTGGCGGCAAGCCCCGGTGTGGCGATAGGAAGCACGACGCGCACCATCGCGCCGATCGGCGAGCATCCGTCGACCATGGCAGCCTGTTCCAGTTCCTTCGGAATGGTGTCGAAATAGCCTTTCAGCATCCATGTGGCGAAAGGAATGATCATTGTCGAATGCGCCAGAACCAGCGTCCACAGGCTGCCGATCAGGCCGAAGCTGGAAAATATCGAAAACAGCGGAATGACGAGCAGCGTCGCGGGCAGCATCTTCGCCGTCAGGACGAAGAGACCCATGGTCGCGCCACCCCGCATGGAATAACGCGACAGCGCATAACCGGCGCTGACCGAGACCAGCATCGACAGCGCCACCGAGCCGATGGCCGCAAGCATCGAATTCCAAAGCCACAGCAGGATCGGTTTTGCCGCCCAGACGCGGGCGAAGATGTCCCACTGCGGATCGTCCGGCCAGAAGGTCGGCGGCAGGCGGTAAAGCTCATCGGTGGTGGAAAGTGCCGTGACCAGCAGCCAGTAGACCGGGAACAGGATCATCACCAGCGTGAAAATCACAGTCGCGTAAAGGGCAAGGCTCTGTAAAAATGTCCGTTTCATCAAAGCCTCCTCAATAGATCGATTTCGAACGCCGGCCGAGCATCAGGAGGCTCGCGACGATGCAGATCACCAGCGTCAGCACGCCGACGGCGGCGGCACGACCGAAATTGTGATACTGGAAGGCCTGGTCATAGGTCATGATCGACAGCGTCTGGGTTGAACGCAGCGGCCCGCCGCCGGTCAGAACCTTGATGATGGAAAAGTCGCGGAATACCCAAAGTAGCGTCAGCACCAGCGTCACGCCCAGCACCGGCATCAAAAGCGGCATGGTGATCCAGCGGAAACGCTGCCACACACTCGCGCCATCGACCTTGGCCGCCGCATAATAATCGGCGGGGATGGACTGCAGGCCAGCCAGACACATGATCGAGACGAAAGGAAAACCCTTCCATACCATGGTGATCGCCACGGCCCAGAATGCGGCCGTGGAGCTGCTGACCCACGGGATCATCTGATCGGTGAAACCGAGCTTGATCGCCAGCCAGCCGAACAGGCCGAAGGAAGTGTCGAACATCCACGCAAAGATGACGACCGCGATGATTTCCGGCACGGCCCAGGGCAGCGCCATTCCCAGCCGTGCGACGGTGCGGCCCTTGAAACGGTTATTGGCAAGAAGCGCCGTGCTGAGACCGACGGCGACGCTGCCGGCGGTAACGACGATGACCAGTTTCAGTGTTACCCAGCAGGCCAGCCAGAATTCCGGCGACGAGAACAGCCAGGTGTAATTGCTCAGCGAAAACGGCCGGGTGGCGCCGCCAAGCCTTGGTATCTTGACCTGCTGAAACGAAAGGTCAACGGCCAGCACGAGCGGCCAGACGATGATGGCAGCAACCATCAGGACCGCGGGCGCGATCAGAATATAGCCGAGGAGATGTTGCCGGCTGGGACGCGCAAGATCGAAGAACTTGCGACGCCCAGCCCGAACGGGTTCGGTCATGGATGGTCCTCCTGCCGGATGCGAATGATGGCCATGGCCCTTTACGGGCCATGGCAGGACAACAAGATCAGGACGATGGGGGATCAACCCTTGATGGCTTCGGCCTTTGCCTGCATGGTTTTCGCCACCTCCGCCGGATCGAGATCCTGAATGATCATCCGCTGGCTTTCTTCCATCACCATCTTGCTGAACTCGTTGTAGAAAAGCTCAAGCCCGGTCGGAATGCGGTCGATACCGGCTTCAGATGCGGCCTTCATCGTTTCGATCAGCACCGGAAAATGCGGGATGGTCTTTTCAACACCCGAGACATCTGCCTTCGGGCTTGGCGGGGTGTTGCCGCCAAGGGTGGCGTAACTGCGCTGGAATTCCGGCGTCATCGTCAGCTTGATGAAATCCCAGACCAATGCCTTCTGGTCATCGGGAATATCGGCCGGCATGGCCAGTACGTTGGAAGACCCGCCAAGCGGCGGATGAAGCGGCGGCGCGACATAAACGATGTCGCTCTTGGCCGAACCCTTTTCGGTCGTACCATAAAGCCACGGTCCATCGAGCCGCATGGCCATCTTTCCATCGGCAAACAGCTTGCGCACGTCGCTGGCGCTCATGTCCACCGGGCTGATGCCGCTCTTCATCACGGTTTTCCAGCGTGAAAGGCCCTCGACCATCTGGGGCGTGTCGATGGTGATGTTGCCATCCTTGTCGGTCCAGTAGGCGCCGGCATCGATGATGTAGTTCAGCATTTCCGTCAGATATTGCCCCGGACCACCCTTGGTTTCGTGGCCGGTGCCGAACTGGTCGATGATGCCGTCGCCGTTCAGATCCTTGGTCGTGGCTTTTGCAGCGGCCAGAAACTCGTCATAGGTTTTCGGAACCGCAACGCCCGCTTCTTCCAGCAGCTTCTTGTTATAGGCCATGACGAAACCGAAATAGTTGGTCATGATGCAGACGGTTTCGCCGTTCCATTCGCATTTCTGCTGGCCGGCCCAGCCGGTCATGTCGATGCCATCCTTCTTCAGCCACGGGTCGAGCGGTTCCAGCCAGCCGCTATCGGCAAACATCTGGAATTCGAAGGACGCCAGATGCACGATCTGCGGCGGCTGGTTGGCGGCAAAAAGCGTGGTCATGGTATCCGCGTAGGAACTGCGCTCCGCCTTGGTGAATTCGATCTTCACCCCCGGATGCTGTTTCTCGAAGGCGGCGATGGCGGAATGCCACCATTCACCCGTTCCGGCATCATCGGTCTGCCAGGAAATGAACTTCAGCACGGTATCGGCCATGGCGGGCGCAACAGCGCCCATGGTCATCAACACGGCGGTCGCGGTGCTGAGCGCCAGCTTTTTCATTCTTTTGGTCATGGTTTCCTCCTCCAAAAAACCAAATCAGATACGTTCAATCAGACCGAGCGCCGCCTCCGACGGTCTTACCCCAAGTCCCGGTCCGGACGGCAGGTGATACCTGCCTTCGCGGCAATCCATGTCGCCGTCCAGCAGGCGGCGGTTCGGCTCGAAGATCGAGTGCTGGAATTCGTGTCCCTTCAGCATCGACAATGTCGACGACGCCTGCAGGCTGGCGGCAAGGAAGATGCCGGCGCCAACGGTGGCGTGCGGGATCACGTCAATGCCGTGTTCGGCGGCAAGGGCACCGATGCGGATGAAATTGGTGATGCCCTTATGGCCCATTTCCGGCTGCACGATCGCGATGCGGCAGCGTTCGATGCGGGCGCGCATATCCCAATGGGTGCGCCATTCCTCACCGACGGCAATCGGCACGTCGGTATTCTTCGAAACCTTCTCCAGACCGGCAATGTCCTCCGTCCAGACGGGCGCCTCGGCGAACCACGGGTCGAAGGGCTGCATTTCGGCAATCAGTTCCAGCGCCCTTTCCGGCGTCTGGTTCCAGTGCATGTCGGCGGCGATCTTGGCCTGCGGCCCAAGCACCTGCCGGAGATTGGCAATTTCCGCCGTCGGGCCGTCATCGGCCACCGGCGTCGCGAATTTGAAGGCGTTGAAACCGCGATCCTGCCAGTATTTCGCCAGTTCCCCGCGCGCCTTCAGCGTTTTTTCAGGCAGGCCGGAAACATAGGCCGGAAACGCATCCACCCCGCCGCCGAGAAGGTCGCGAACCGATTTTCCGGCTTCCTGCCCGGCAATATCCCAGAGGGCAATATCGAGCGCGGCGAGCGCATCGACGTAAAAGCCGCCGGTATAACCACGCACCCGCATCATGTCGTAGAGGTCGTCATAAACAGCCGAAGGATCGGACGCATCGCGGCCGATCACGAAACCGGCGAGAAGATCATTGATGAGGGCGGCGACCGCACCGGGGGCGACGATGCCATAGGTCTCGCCCCAGCCGACAGTGCCGGCCTCGGTGGTCATGCGCACCAGCACGCTGCGGTCGAAGGTGGGGTAGACCGTGCGATTACCCTTGCGCACGATGTAGCCGTTGGGATTGACCACCTCGCCTTCCCTGAGCGCGCCAAGATAGGGCACCTTGCGCGGCTGGGTCAGCGTGAAGACTTCGACGGTTGCGATGGGGCTGTTCATGCGGCCTCCGCGGCAACAAGGCCGAGTTCGACCAGATTGGCGTCAATATCGGCAATGGCCGCCGCATCAAGCTCGGGTGTCGGCGCACGCACGCCGACGCCTTCGATCACGCCGCGACGGGCGAGTACATATTTGGTCAGCCGCATGCGATAGACCGCCTGCAACACCAGAAGCGGCAAGGTGCGGACATAAATCCGGCGAGCCTCTTCCTGCCGCCCGGCAACAAGCGCCCTGTCGATGGCCACATGTTCCTCGGCGATCTCCAGCGCCGGCATCGCTGCCGTAGCACCTCGGGCATATTCGTCGAGAATGTAACGCGCGCCGCCGCCACCGATGACGCCCTTCAGGGTCGAAGGCGCATGGGCGATGATGTGGCTGATGGCCGGGCCGGCCGGAAGGGTCTCTTCCTTGACATAGGTCACCTGCGGCAACGCCCGCACGATTTCCACGATCGCCTGCGGCGAGAGGTCGGAGCCGCGCGGCGCAGGCGCGTTCTGCAGGATGATTTCGACTTCGGGCAGCGCCTCGACAATCCTGCCGAGGAATTCGATCAGCGCCGGTGCATCCGTGCCGACCGATTTCGGCGGCTGCACCATCAGGTGGCGAATGCCAAGCGCCGATGCCGCCCGCCCATGCTCGACCACCTCACGCCAGTCGGCCGCACTGGCGCCGGCCACAACAGGCACCCGACCGGCCACCGCATCCACGACGATCTTCAGCAGCGTTGCGCGCTCGGTGGCATTCAAAGCCTCCACCTCGCTGGCGAAACCGGGAAACACGACACCATCCACGCCCTTGTCGAGCGCAAAGACCACCAGCCGCTTCATACCCGCTTCGTCAATGCCGCCATCAGCCAGAAACGGCGTGGGCAGAACAGGCAAAATCCCCTTGAGGCCAGCCACCATCTTTCTCCTCCCAATTGAGTATCATATATTGATACCTTGAATTCATTAATTGACACTACATAGACTCGCACCCTATGACAAGCCCCAAGATGAAATGAACGAGGAGGTTCAAGACATGGCTGCAACGGCGACATCGATCATCGTTGATTGGGGAACGACATCACTGAGGGCGGCGCTTGTCGGTGAAGGCGGCGAAGAACTCGATCATCTGGAAACCGCCGACGGTATTTCGAGCCTTGGCAAGGGTGAGCACGAGGCGGCGCTGATGGCTGCACTCGCACCCTGGTTCTCGCGCCACGGGCCCCTGCCCGTCGCCGCCCTCGGCATGATCACCAGCCGCAACGGCTGGGTCGAAGTCGCTTATGTGCCGTGCCCGGCAGGCCCGGCGGAACTTGCCGCCGGCACGGTGCGCAGGTCGCTGCCGAACGGCTCCGATCTCGTCTTCCTGCCGGGTCTCAACGACCCCGCCCGCCAGCCCTTTCCAGACGTGATGCGCGGCGAAGAAACTCAGATCGTCGGCCGTGGCCTTGGTGAAGACGCCACCCTCATCATCCCCGGAACCCATAGCAAATGGGCGCGGGTGAAGGCGGGGCGGATCGACGGTTTCCAGACATTCGTGACCGGTGAAATCTTCAACCTGCTCATCAATCATTCCTTCATCGCGCGCGGTTCAACACAGCCGCCGGTCGATGATCCGGAGGCCTATCGCTGGGGTCTGAAAGAGGCAAAACGATCCGCCGTCATGCTGTCGCTGCTGTTTTCGGCGCGAACCGGCGGGCTTGCCGGCCAGCTTTCGCCGGACCAACTGCGCTCCTATGTGAGGGGACTGGTCATCGGGCAGGAGTTTCTGCAGGCCCGTGAGGCGGGATGGTATGCGGAAGGAGACGAAGCAGCTGTCATCGGTAATGACGGGCTGAACGACCTCTACCTGGTTGCCGCGGATGTATTCGGCCTCAACACATCCATGGGTGCGGATGACGCCCTGACGAAAGGGGCCTTGGCTGTCCTGCACCAAGCGCTTTCGTAACCTCAGCCGACCGCGGGATGCCGAAATGGCGGCATCCGGCTTTCAAACCACATGTTTTTAGGACCGTCATGTACGACTTCCCGGCCAATATCGGCACCAGCCGTCACGAAAACGATATCATTGCCATTCTGGCCCGCCTCCAGCGCATCGGCCTTCCAGACAATCCGATCGCCTTTTATGGCTCATCCTCGTTTCGAATCTGGAGCTCCGTCACCGAGGATCTCGGCTCGCTGGATATCGTCAATCTGGGATTTGGCGGCGGCACTTACCTCTCCGCCAGCCACTACCTGCACCAACTCCTGGTTCCCTTGAAGCCAGGCAGAGTGGTGCTTTATTTCGGCGAAAACGATATTGCCAGCGACGGCCTCAAGGCTCAGACGACGCTTCGGCACCTGCAGGATTTGCGGGATCGCATCTCTCGAACGCTACCGCAGGCGGACGTGTTTGTTCTGGCGATCAAGCACAGTCCGGCGCGCTGGATATACCGCCATGAATTCGGTCTCTTCAACAAGACGGCGCGCGACTGGTGCAACGGCCGCGAACGCACGACATGGCTTGATCCGAACGCCGGCCTCATCGGTGAAAATGGCCTGCCGGTGTTCCGTTGTTATTTGCCAGATCTGGTTCATCTGAATGCAGCAGGCTATGCGGTCTGGTCAGAAGCGCTCAGAAAAACGTTGGGTCTGCTGAACTGAGGCGCGTACTGTTTCACTTGCATCGATTGTCTCGACAAAACGACCCAGACGATGTTTGGCTCGGGAAGCAGACATAACCCAGTATCAGCCCTGCCCCTTGTTTAAACAAGGAGCACTTAATTTAATTAAGCAACACTATTGGATAAGCGTGCTTAATTAACGCACCAACCTTTAACTCCGGCCACTTATTCAAAGTGATCTTGCATTAGGAGCATAAATGCGATGACCAGGCGGCACTTAAAGTGTCACACCTGATACGTCCTTTATTAAAGCTCGCTTCATATTCCCGCGCGACCTCGGCAATGACGCCGAGGGAAACGGAATGAGCATAACCAAAAACGACCTCTCATCACGTCAAGCCTCGTATTGAAGCCCATATTCGACAGCTCGACATGGACGTGACCATCCGGGAGGCACTCGACACCGCCCGCCTCTATCGCGCCAGGCGATCAGAGGGCGGTTCCATGCCTGCATTTCTGCATTCACCCGTTTAGGCCCGGCCGGATTGGCTGCTTGAATGACAATTTCCGCACAACGCCAAAAGGGCCCTGAGCTTCCTCGGGCCCTTTGATAAGTCTTGAATGTCTTATGAGATATTGGTTGCGGGGGCAGGATTTGAACCTGCGGCCTTCAGGTTATGAGCCTGACGAGCTACCGGGCTGCTCCACCCCGCGTCCAGCGCATTCGGTGAAGCCGAATGTCGCGACTACGTCGTTGCTTTAGCGACGACGGATTTCTGGCGGAGTAAATTGCGGAGCAATTTATCTCCTGTAAGAGGCGCACATGATTTTTGTACGCTGTTTTATTGCTTTTAAAGCTTTGTCTTAAACTGCAAAAGGCCGCGTAAGCGGCCCTATGTATCGGCTGGGCCGAAGTTTGCTTAGAGAAGATAGAATGTTGCGTTTTGCAGACCTGGCAGCGACCTACTCTCCCGCGTCTTGAGACGAAGTACCATTGGCGCTGGGGCGTTTCACGGCCGTGTTCGGAAAGGGAACGGGTGCAGCCGCCCCGCGATAACCACCAGGTCGGCAAAACGCAACATTGAACATGTTTTCACATGCGTGTTGTTTCGAGAAGCTGGGAAGCTTGCGCTTCGTTTTAATTTACACGTCTTTCTTTGACTGGTCCGTTTGCCTGCCTTGCTCGATGTTGAGTTTGGCAGCCATACAGGACGCTAGTCCGTCGCCAATCGTTTGGCGCGCCGTCCGCAGGGCCTTGTGGCCCGTGAGGACAGAAGATGATGTCATCAAGCTTTGCTTGATGAACATATTCAATGGGAACGAAGAAGTCGATCGAGCTATTAGTAACGGTAAGCTTCACATGTTGCCATGCTTCCACACCCGTCCTATCAACGTGGTCGTCTTCCACGGCTCTGATAGGGAACACTCGTTTTCAGGTTGGTTTCCCGCTTAGATGCCTTCAGCGGTTATCCATTCCGTATATAGCTACTCTGCTATGCCCTTGGCAGGACAACAGATCCACCAGAGATACGTCCATCCCGGTCCTCTCGTACTAGGGACAGATCCTGTCAATATTCCTACACCCACGGCAGATAGGGACCGAACTGTCTCACGACGTTCTGAACCCAACTCACGTACCGCTTTAAATGGCGAACAGCCATACCCTTGGGACCTGCTCCAGCCCCAGGATGCGATGAGTCGACATCGAGGTGCCAAACAACCCCGTCGATATGGACTCTTGGGGGTCATCAGCCTGTTATCCCCGGCGTACCTTTTATCCGTTGAGCGATGGCCCTTCCACACGGGACCACCGGATCACTATGACCGACTTTCGTCTCTGCTCGACTTGTCAGTCTCGCAGTCAGGCGGGCTTATGCCATTGCACTCGACGACCGATTTCCGACCGGTCTGAGCCCACCATCGCGCGCCTCCGTTACTCTTTCGGAGGCGACCGCCCCAGTCAAACTACCCACCATACACTGTCCCGGATCCGGATAACGGACCGCGGTTAGACATCCACGAAGATAAGGGTGGTATTTCAAGGATGGCTCCACAAAGACTGGCGTCCCTGCTTCAAAGCCTACCACCTATCCTACACATGCCTTGGCGAATGCCAGTGTAAAGCTATAGTAAAGGTGCACGGGGTCTTTCCGTCTGACCGCAGGAACCCCGCATCTTCACGGGGAATTCAATTTCACTGAGTCTATGTTGGAGACAGCGGGGAAGTCGTTACGCCATTCGTGCAGGTCGGAACTTACCCGACAAGGAATTTCGCTACCTTAGGACCGTTATAGTTACGGCCGCCGTTTACTGGGGCTTCAGTTCAGAGCTTGCACCCCTCCCTTTAACCTTCCAGCACCGGGCAGGCGTCAGACCCTATACGTCGTATTGCTACTTCGCAGAGCCCTGTGT
>LT009757.1:1216194-1393694 GCA_900012615.1 Agrobacterium genomosp. 13 str. CFBP 6927 | reverse complement strand
AACCGCCAATTCTGGCGGAAGGGCGCCGTGCACCCGATCGTCGCGAGATTTCGCTTCGATGGCTCTCCGGCACGTTTCTCACCGGTATCACTTCCTCCATATTGATGGGTGTGGCGCTGTTTGCCGCTCTCGACGGGCGCCAGCAGCTTGCCATTCCAGCCGAAGCCTTCGCCAAGGCGGATATGGGCAACAACGCCGCGGAAGCCGCCCGCAGGGGTACGCGTCTCATCGCACCGAATATCGCCGCCCGGCCGTCCGACCGATCGATCATGGAAGTCTCCACCGTCATCAATGAGGGCGACAAGGAAGTGGTCCGCAAGGTTCCCTTCTCCCACGTCAAGATTCCGCTGGCGGCGAATTACGCCAAGCAGGACGACTATCCCGCCTTCGACCCCTTGAATATCTTCGCGAGCAATGACGACAAGGACGCCCCGGCGCCGGCGGCGAGCCGCACGGGAACGATCTATGGCTCCGAGGTCGAATCCGAAGTCAGCCTGAAGACGGTTGCCTTTCCCGTCCAGCATTCCAAATATGCCTTTGCCGGCTCCTTAAGCTTCGACGAGGTTGAGGAGGCGGTCCGGTCGAACGGCTCGATCCTCACGGATGGCAACGAACAGCTCGCCGCGCTCTATTACATCGACCCCCGCCGCTTCGATAATGATGAAGGCGATGTCGATATCACCGCTGGCCTCGCCGCCCGTGTCGTAGAGCAGAACATGTCGGTCTCGACCCCGCAATCGGCGTCCGTACCCGTCAAGGAATATGCCGACGACGTCATCCCTGCCCGCCAGACAGAGACCATCGAAGCCGCCCTCTTCGGCGCTGGCTATTCGAAGGCGCAGTCATCGGAAATCGCCGGGCTGCTGTCACCGCAAATCCAGTCGAACAATGTCGAAAGCGGCGATGTGCTGCGCGTCGGCATTATTCAGGAAGACGACAAAAGCGATATCGTGCGCGTCAGTCTCTATCGCAAGGGCCGGCACATGGTCACCATGGCCGTCGATGACCGCAAGCGTTTCATCAAGGCCAGCGAACCGCCGAAGCTCGACGCGGTGGCGACCGCCTTCGACAGCACGCCGGCGCCGGCCGCCGGCCGTGATCTGCCGAGCGTCTATGACGGTGTCTACCGGGCGGCGCTTGCCTATGGCATGAACCAGAGCATGGTTTCCCAGCTCATCAAGCTTCTGGCCAGCAGCGTCGATTTTCAGGCGCAGCTGAAGCCGGCGGATACGCTGGAGGCTTTCTTCTCGGTCGAAGATGCGGATGGCAAGGCGACGGACAAGTCGGAGCTGCTCTACGTCAACGCCAAGTTCGGCGACAACGAGACGCGTTTTTACCGGTTCCAGAGCCCGGAAGACAACAGCATCGATTATTTCGACGAGAACGGCAAAAGCATCCGGCAGTTCCTGTTGCGCAACCCTGTTCCGAACGGCCGCATGACATCCGGTTTCGGCATGCGCCGTCACCCGGTTCTGAAATTCAGCCGCATGCATACCGGCACAGACTGGGCCGCCGCGCGCGGCACGCCGATCATCGCGACGGGCAACGGCACTGTCGAGAAGGCAGGATGGGCCTCCGGTTACGGCAACCAGACGCTGATCCGCCATGCCAATGGCTATGTCTCTTCCTATAACCACCAGAGCGCCATCGCCAAGGGTGTCACCGAAGGCGCAAAGGTCCGGCAGGGCCAGGTCATCGGTTATGTGGGATCGACCGGTCTTTCGACCGGCGCGCATCTGCATTACGAGCTGATCGTCAACGGCACCAAGGTGGATGCGATGAAGGTACGCCTGCCGGGCGGCAAGTCGCTTTCCGGCGAGGCGCTGGCGCGTTTCTCCGATGAGAGAAAGCGCATCGACAATCTGCTGAATATTGACGAAAAGCCCAATCAGGTGGCGAGCCGGTAATTCACTGGACCTTTGCGGCCTGCAACACCGGTCAAATGAAAAAGGGCTCCGTTTCCGGAGCCCTTTTGTTTATGCCGCATCGGCCGTTTCGGTTTCGGCCTCACCCTTGGGGGGCTTCACCTTGAACAGCAGCCGGTCGGTGCCCGAAGTCACCTTGACCCTCGATCCATCAGGAACTTCACCGCCGAGGATCATTTCGGCAAGCCTGTCCTGAACCGTCTTCTGGATCACCCGCTTCAGCGGACGTGCGCCATAAGCCGGATCATAGCCCTTATTGGCAAGCCAGTTGCGGGCATCCTCATCGAGTTCGAGCGAAATCTTGCGGTCGCCGAGCAGCGCGATGAGGCGCTTCAGCTGGATTTCGACAATTGCACCCATTTCGTCGCGCCGCAGGCGGTGGAAGAGGATGATATCGTCGATGCGGTTGAGGAATTCCGGCCGGAAATGCGACCGGACCCGCTCCATCACCAGGTCACGAACCGAATCCACATCGTCATTGTCGCCCATCTGCGTCATGAATTCCGAACCGAGGTTCGAGGTCATGATAATGATGGTGTTCTTGAAATCGACAGTGCGGCCCTGGCCGTCCGTCAGGCGGCCGTCATCCAGCACCTGCAAGAGGACGTTGAACACATCCGGATGCGCTTTTTCGATCTCGTCGAACAGCACGACCTGATAGGGCCGCCGGCGAACCGCTTCCGTGAGCGCCCCACCCTCTTCGTAACCGACATAGCCGGGAGGCGCACCGATAAGCCGGGCAACGGAGTGTTTCTCCATATATTCCGACATGTCGAGGCGAACCATCGCGGTTTCGTCATCGAACAGGAAGCGGGCCAAGGACTTGGTCAGCTCGGTCTTGCCAACACCGGTCGGGCCGAGGAAGATGAAAGAACCGATCGGCCGGTTGGGATCCTGAAGACCGGCGCGCGAACGGCGAACCGCCTTGGAAACCGCCTGCACGGCCTCGCCCTGCCCGACAACGGACTTGGCAAGCTCGTCTTCCATGCGCAGCAGCTTCTCGCGCTGGCCTTCCAGCATCTTGTCAACAGGAATGCCGGTCCAGCGGGAAACGACATGGGCGATATTGTCCGCCGTCACCACTTCCTGAACCATCGAGCCGGCACCGCTGCTATCACGGGCTTCCGCCGCAGCCAGTTCCTTTTCGAGACCCGGAATGATGCCATAAGTCAACTCACCGGCGCGCTGGAACTGGCCGTTGCGCTGGGCAATCGCCAGTTCGTTGCGGGCTTCATCCAGCCGCTTCTTCAGGTCGGCGGCATGGCCGAGCTTCTGCTTTTCCGCCTGCCAGCGGGCTGTCAGCGCATCCGCCTTTTCTTCCGTATCGGCCAACTCGTCCTCGAGCTTCTTGAGGCGGTCGACGGACGACTGGTCCGTTTCCTGCTTCAGGGCCTCGCGCTCAATCTTGAGCTGGATGATGCGGCGATCCAGTTCGTCCAGTTCTTCCGGCTTGGAATCCACCTGCATGCGAAGACGCGACGCGGCCTCGTCCATCAGGTCGATTGCCTTGTCGGGCAGGAAACGGTCGGTGATATAGCGATTGGAAAGCGTCGCGGCCGCAACCAGGGCCGAATCCGAGATACGGACCTTGTGATGCTGTTCGTATTTTTCCTTCAATCCGCGCAGGATCGAGATCGTGTCCTCCACGGTCGGCTCATCCACCAGAACGGGCTGGAAACGGCGGGCAAGGGCCGGGTCCTTTTCCACGTGCTTGCGGTATTCATCGAGCGTGGTGGCACCAACGCAGTGCAACTCGCCACGGGCAAGCGCGGGCTTCAGGAGGTTGGACGCATCCATCGCGCCATCGGCCTTACCGGCGCCGACCAGCGTGTGCATCTCATCGATGAACAGGATGATGCCGCCATTTTCGGCCTGTACCTCATTGAGCACAGCCTTCAGGCGCTCTTCGAACTCACCGCGATATTTCGCACCGGCGATCAGCGCGCCCATATCGAGCGCCATCAGCTTCTTGTCCTTCAGGCTTTCCGGCACATCGCCATTGACGATGCGCAGCGCAAGGCCTTCGGCAATCGCCGTTTTACCAACGCCGGGTTCACCGATCAGGACGGGATTGTTCTTGGTGCGACGTGACAGCACCTGAATGGTACGGCGAATTTCGTCGTCACGACCAATGACAGGATCGAGCCGGCCTTCGCGGGCTTCCTCCGTCAGATCGCGCGCATATTTCTTCAGCGCGTCAAAGCCCTGTTCAGCATTGGCGCTGTCAGCCGTGCGGCCCTTGCGGATGTCGTTGATGACCTGATTGAGAGCCTGCGCCGTTGCACCGGCCTTCTTCAGGGAAGCCGAAGTGGTGGCGGAACTTTCAATCGCAAGCGCCTGCAGCAGACGCTCGACAGTGACGAAACTGTCGCCCGCCTTCTTGGCAAGGTCTTCCGCGGTCGAGAATACCTTCGCAAGCGGCGCGGTGAGCGAAAGGCCACCATTGCCGCCGGAAACCTTGGGCAATTTCGCCAGCGCCGCATCATTGGCAAGGCGCGCTTCCTTGGCATCGCCACCGGCCCGCTCGATCAGCGATGCCGCCATGCCCTGCTCGTCATCGAGCAGAACCTTCAGAACGTGTTCGGGCGAAAACTGCTGATGGTTTTCCGCCAGCGCAAAGGTCTGTGCCGATTGCAGAAAACCGCGAACGCGCTCGGAGTATTTTTCAATATTCATAGTCGAACCTCCATAAACCGGCCCGCCCGCTTTCGGCACGGCTCCGGGTGTTAGGGTTGAGGCTCCCTCAAAGGCAAGCCCCGCTACGACAGTCGCGTTTTAAAAGGATTTCACGATCGCCGCCTCTCGAAGGACAGTTGCTGCTGAATGCAGGCATCCGACCTTCCTGCACGAATATGGGAGGCAGTTTCATCGGTTTAAAGGGGAGGGAAACCGCTGCCCCGGAAATTTTGGCTGGATTTGACAAGTGTCATATCCGTTCGCGGCAATCACCCTGGCTGCCACTCATGCTCCACCCCGGAAACGAAAAAACTCCGGCAAGCCGGAGTTTTTCAATCGCGTATTTTTGACTACCCTGCTTATTCGGCAGCGTTTTCAAGCGTTGCAGGTGTTGCTTCCTCGCCGGCCGGAGCCTCTTCGCCTTCAGCACCTTCCGCTGTTGCGGCACGGCGCGGACGACGTGGGCGCGGGGTCGTGGCACGGCGGGTCTTCGGTGCGCGCTCCGTTGCCGGAGCCTCAGCCTGCTGCTGCTCTTCCTCGACCGCCACTTCCATGGGCGTGCCTTCGATCACCGGCTGCGGAGCCTGGCTGGCATCGTAAACCGGGGGCTGCTCGACCGAGACCTGCGGCTGGCGAGGCTGACGCTCCTGCCTTTCACGGCGGTCCGGGCGCTCGCGGCGCTCTTGACGCTCCTGGCGCGGTTCCGACCGCTCGGCACGCTCCTGGCGTTCCGGCTGCTGCACGCGTTCAGACTGTTCGGAATGCTGCTGCGATGCAACGACGCCGTCGTCACCTTCGTTTCCGTCCATCTCGTCGGCATCCGCGGAATTGTATTCACCACGGTCATCGCGCTGGAAACGTTCCTGCATCTGGGCCTGGGCCGTGGCGATGATGCGATTGTAGTGTTCGGCGTGCTGCAGATAGTTTTCCGCAATCACGCGGTCACCAGAACTCTGCGCGTCCCGGGCAAGGGCAGCGTATTTTTCCGCTATGTGCTGGGCTGTGCCACGGATTTTCACATCGGGGCCGGAGCTGTCATAAGTCCTGGTGAGCGGGTTTCCGCCCTTGCGGTTGAAGTTGTTGTTACCACCGCCACCATTATTATTGTTATTGTTGTTGCTTCCACGCCCCCGGCCGCGCTTGTTTTGCTGTCCTGGCCTCATCAATTGCTCACCTGAATTCTGTTTTGCTGACAATCTGGTTGTTTTCATGCAATTCCGGACGGAAACCCGCTGGAAATTTTTCCTGAAATTGCTCTCACACGCGCCTCGTCGAAGATAACTCCGGACAAGACCTCGCGTATGACGACCGGCTGCGCAAATGCTGCACCGAGCCGTCTGCGAACAAAGTTTACTGATTCACATGCCGGAAACGCCCAGCCTTCAGGATTCTCAAAAGAACCCGCTTCGGGACTGACCCATACCCTGACGAATCTGCGTTCGTCCTCAGCCACCCTGCATGTGGCCGCAAACTATCCCGCTTCATGCGGAAATCCAAGCCTTTTCTTTTGCTGTGCAAAATATCCTTGCAAAAAATCCGCAGACATATCGCTGATAACTATCTCCGGAAGGTCAAAACTCTGTCGTTGCCACCATAATCCTTCACGGCATCGAGAAGAGAGAAGCCGTGGGAAGCAAATATAGCGGAAACATCAAGCCTTTGATCGAAACCGATCTCCACACCGACAATCCCGTTTTCCACAAGAAAGCGGCCCGCATCGGCAGCAATAAGGCGGTACGGTGCAAGGCCGTCCTGACCTCCATCCAGCGCCGCCATCGGATCGTAATGACGAACCTCTCGGTCGAGCGTTGTGACTATATCACTTCTTATATAAGGCGGATTCGACACAATTATGTCAAAGCTGCCAGAGATTTTTTCGAACCAGTCGCTATGCATGGTTTCAAAACGCGAGCCGAGACCATTGCGGGCCGCATTCTTGGCGGCCGTTTCCAGCGCATCGGTCGAAATGTCACTGCCGATACCCAGCGCCTGCGGGCATTCCTTCAGAAGCGCCAGACAGATCGCACCCGTTCCGGTACCCAGATCCAGGATGCGGACCCTGCCTTTTTCGGCAGCGGCTTTCTTCAAGGCGGGCAGAAGCGTGTCGACGAGAATTTCCGTATCCGGACGGGGTTCCAGCGTCTCCCTGGACAAGAGGAGATCAAGTCCATGAAATTCCCGGTGGCCGAGAATGCGATGGACCGGCTCGCCCCCCGCTCGCCTTTCGATCATGGCGGCAATCCGCACACTTTCTTCCGGCGTCACAGGATGATCTGGTTTCATCACGAAGTCGGTCAATGAAAAGCCGCTCACCTCGGCAATCAGCAGGCGCGCATCCAGAAGCGGGTCGGCGACGCCCGCCAGCTGCAGCCGTTTGCGGGCTGCCGCAAGCTCGGTCGAAACCGTTCCGTCAGCGCCGCCGCTCAAAGCTGCTGTTCGCCAAGCTGGGCGAGCTGACCGGCCTGATAGTCGGCAATCAGCGCATCGAGAAGTTCGTCGATCTCACCTTCAATCATCCGGTCGAGCTTGTAGAGCGTCAGATTGATGCGGTGATCGGTAACGCGCCCCTGCGGAAAATTATAGGTGCGGATGCGCTCGGAGCGATCGCCAGAACCAACCTGGCTCTTGCGGTCGGCAGAGCGTTCATTGTCGACCTTCTGACGTTCGATATCGTAAAGCCGCGAACGCAGAACCTGCATGGCCTTGGCGCGGTTCTGGTGTTGCGATTTTTCCGAGCTGGTGACGATCAGACCCGTCGGAAGATGGGTGATGCGAACCGCCGAGTCGGTGGTGTTGACATGCTGGCCGCCCGCGCCGGAAGCACGCATCGTATCGATGCGGATGTCTTCCGGGCGGATTTCAATGTCGATATCTTCCGCTTCCGGCAGAACGGCAACGGTGGCGGCGGAGGTGTGGATGCGGCCGCTCGCTTCCGTTTCCGGCACACGCTGCACCCGGTGCACACCGGATTCGAATTTCAGCTTGGAGAACACCCCTCGCCCGCTGATGGTGGCGATGATTTCCTTGTAACCGCCCGCTTCGCCTTCACTGGCGGAAAGAACCTCGACTTTCCAGCCCTTGGTCGATGCGAAGCGCTCATACATGCGGAAAAGGTCGCCGGCGAAAAGCGCGGCTTCGGACCCGCCTGTGCCGGCACGGATTTCAAGGATTGCGCTTTTCTCGTCGGCTGCATCTTTCGGAAGCAGCAGGACCTGCATGTCCTTCTCAAGCTCGCCGATGCGGGTCTCGACCTCCGGCAGCTCCATCTCCGCCAGATCGCGCATGTCCTTGTCGGTCGTCTTGTCAGCAAGCAGCGCCTCCAGATCGGCGGCCTCGGAAACCGCCTTCTCGTAGTCGCGGATTTTCTTCACCACCGGCTCGAGTTCGGAATATTCCGAAGCCAGCTTCACATAAACATCCGCTGCAGGGCCGGCCGACATACGCGCTTCGATTTCGCCGAAACGCCTTTCCAACTCACGCATTTTTTCGACGGGAAGCTTCGCCACCAGTCACTCCAATAATGAAACAAGGCTTTTAGAGCGTTTTCGGACGGAAAACCGGGGTCCACTTTTCCTGGAAATGCTCTAAATGGGAATGGAATGCGTCGCGGCAAAGCGTAACAACACCTCGCGCGCGCTTTCCAGCGAATTGTGATCGTCCAGCGCGGCATTCAGCTCATCGGCAAGGCGCGCGGCATCAAGCCCGAGCAGCATGGCCTTGACCGGACCGATCGCCGTCGGCGACATGGAAACAGAACGGAAACCGAGGCCGATGAGGGCCATGGCCGAAAGCGGTTTGCTTGCCATTTCACCGCAAAGCGTGACGGAGGTATGGTGCCTTTCACCCGCACGCACGATATCGCGCAGGATGCGCAGGAACGGCTTGCCGAGATTGTCGAAACGATCCGAAACCCTTGCATTGCCGCGGTCAACCGCCATGGAAAACTGGAACAGGTCGTTGGAACCGACGGACACGAAATCCACCTCCTGCATCAACTCGTCGAGCTGCCACATCAAAGACGGCACTTCCAGCATCGCGCCGAATTGCAGTTTTTTCGGCAGCGCATGGCTGAACTTCGAGAGATGCTGCACTTCCTTCTGGAGAAGATCGCGCGCGGCGCGGATTTCGGAAACCTCCGTCACCATCGGCAGCATCATGCGCAGTTCAGCACCCGAAGCGGCACGCAGCAGCGCGCGCATCTGCGTGCGCATCAGGCCTGGACGGTCGAGCGACAGGCGGATCGCCCGCCAGCCCAGTGCCGGGTTTTCCTCTTCCTGGCCGCGCATATAAGAAACGACCTTGTCGCCGCCGATATCGAGCGTGCGGAAGGTGACGCTCTTGCCCTTTGCCTGCCGCAGAACGGAGCGGTAGAACGCCTCCTGCTCCTCGCCCTTCGGCATGTTGGAGGCGATCATGAATTGCAGCTCGGTGCGGAACAGGCCAATGCCGTCAGCGCCGGATTCGTCGAGCTGCGGCAGATCCACCAAAAGGCCCGCATTCATCTTGAGATTGACCTTCTGGCCATCCTTGGTGATCGGCTCGACATTGCGCAGCGCGCGGAACTGCTCCTGCCGCCGGGCGCGCAGGCGAACCTTTTCCTCATAGGCGCGCTGCAGGTCCGACATGGGGCGCAGATGCACCTGACCATCGTCGCCATCGATGATGATGGGATCGTTGTTTTCGGCAAGCGCGACGATGCCCGTGGCCTGCCCGATGATCGGAATGCCCATGGCGCGCGCCACGATGACGACATGGCTCGTCACGGCACCATCCTCGAGCACGAGACCACGCAGTTTTTCCCGCGGATAATCCAGCAATTCGGCAGCGCCCATGGCGCGGGCCAGAACGATGGCGTCAAGCGGGAAATCCTGCTCCGGTCCGCGCCCGCCAAAACCGATCAGCTGGCGCAGCAGCCGGTTGGCGAGATCGTCGAAATCATGCATGCGCTCGCGAAGATAAGGGTCCGTCAGGCGCATCATGCGCGCCTTGGTGTCGCTCTGCACCTTCTCAACCGCCGCTTCCGCCGTCAGGCCGTTGCGGATCGCCTCTTCCATGCGCCGCACCCAACCCTGGTCGTGGGCGAACATGCGGTAGGTTTCCAGAACCTCGCGGTGCTCGCCTTCCGTCGGCACGTCTCGGCGCTGCAACATGTCATCGATCGACAGGCGAAGTGACCCGATGGCATCGGCAAGACGACGGATTTCCGTATCCGCATCTTCGTTCAAGAGATTGGTGACGACGATGCGGGGGTCGTGCAAGACGACATGACCAAGACCGATGCCTTCGCCATAGGCGTCGCCATCGATGGACACGGCGCGCGTCAGGTCCAGCTCCACACCGGGGCGGGTAATCTTTTTCAACTCGCCGCTCGCCACTATTTCAGCGATAAGCATCGCGGTTGTCTCGAGCGCTTCAACTTCATCCTCCCGGTACGTTCGGCTGGCCTTGTTCTGGACCACAAGAACGCCAAGAGTACGACCGGAACGCAAAATCGGCACACCGAGGAAGGAATGATAAATTTCCTCACCGGTTTCAGGAAGATAACGGAAAGCGGGATGCGCCTGCGCATCAGAAAGATTAAGCGGCTGGGCGGAAGCGGCGATGGTGCCGACAAGACCCTGCCCCATTTTCAGCTGGGCAAGATGCACGGCATCCTTGTTGAGACCTTCTGTCGCGTAAAGCTCCAGCACGCTGTCGGAGCGCAGCACGTAGACCGAGCAAACCTCCGCCACCATGTTGCTGGCTATCTGGCGAACGATCTGGTCCAGGCGGTCCTGCGGTTCAAGGTGCTCCGCCATCATTTCGCGCAGCCGCTTGAGCAGGACGCGCGGACCTGCGGAAAGGTCTCTCATCGCGTTTGCTCCCCGACGCTTCCGATCCGAATGTCATAATATTCGGGAATCAAAACGTCATTTAAAAATTTATAGCGAGAGAAGCGCGTCCCGCAAGGGACACGCTTTCATGAAACGCCACATCGGAAGAACGCAACCCCGAAGAATCGGGGCATCGGAAACCGATGTCTCGGGTTCAAGCCTTATCGAGACCGTAGGCGGAATGCAAAGTGCGAACCGCAAGTTCGGCATAGGCGCCATCGATCAGGATCGAAATCTTGATCTCGGAGGTGGTGATCGCCTTGATGTTGATGTTCTTCTCGGCAAGTGCCTTGAAAGCGCTGGCGGCAACGCCGGCGTGGCTGCGCATGCCGATACCGATGACGGAAACCTTGGCAAGACCCGTCTCGTTCTGCGCGACGTCGAAGCCGATCTGGGCCTTGTTCTCGTCCAGAACCTTCAGAGCCTTGACAACGTCACCCGAGGGAACGGTGAAGGTCATGTCGGTGCGCGAACCGTCTTCGGAGATGTTCTGCACGATCATGTCGACGTTGATATGCGCTTCAGCGAGCGGCCCGAAGATCGCAGCGGAGACGCCCGGACGGTCGGCCACGCGGCGCAGCGAGATCTGTGCTTCATCCTTGGCATAGGCGATGCCGGTTACGACTTCCTGTTCCACGATTTCATCCTCGTCACAAATCAAAGTACCGGGCGGGTTGATGAGGTCGCCCATGCCCGGCGCATCGGGATCCTCGAAACTGGAGCGAACGAAGGTGCGCACCTTGTGTACCATCGCAAGCTCGACCGAGCGAACCTGCAGAACCTTCGCGCCGAGAGACGCCATTTCGAGCATTTCCTCGAAAGCGATCTTCTTCATGCGGCGAGCCTTGGGCTCGATGCGGGGATCGGTCGTGTAGACGCCATCGACATCCGTATAGATGTCGCAACGATCCGCCTTGACGGCTGCGGCAATCGCAACGGCGGACGTGTCCGAGCCGCCGCGGCCCAGCGTCGCAATGCGATTGTCCGGACCAATGCCCTGAAAACCGGCAACGACGGCCACCTGGCCCTCGCCCATGCGATGGATGATATCCGACCCATCGATCTCGAGAATGCGGGCGGCGCCATGCGCATTGTCGGTGCGGATCGGGATCTGCCAGCCCTGCCAGGAGCGCGCATTGATGCCCATGGATTGCAGCGTGATCGCCAGAAGACCCGATGTCACCTGTTCGCCGGATGCGACGACCGCGTCATATTCGCGCGCATCGTAGAAGGAGGCGGCGTTGGCGCCGGCCACTTTCGCAGCATTCTGCACCCAGTCCACCAATTCGTTGGTTTTGCCGGACATGGCGGAAACGACCACGGCCACTTCATGGCCGGCATCCACTTCGCGTTTCACATGCCGTGCGACATTGTGAATGCGTTCGAGGTTCGCGACGGACGTGCCGCCGAATTTCATGACAATGCGAGCCATAGCCTTGACCAGTACCATCCCATTTTCCCGCCGGCTCCTTCGAAGAGCGGACGGACAAGAACAAACCCAGTCGGCTCTTCCTGACAAAGAGCCTCAAGTTGCGGGTCTCTTAGCGAAAAGGCGGGGGGCACGCAATGCCGTTTATGAACCATGCGGTACGCCTTTTTTAGCGCAGCCGGCAAAAGAAGATGGCCGGATGGAACGGGTTGCCATCCATAAGAGGATGAAAGAGCGTACCGCACTGCACTGTACAAACCGGCGCATTCGCAGTATGAGCGCGGCAATGCAACCGGCCAGATGGCCGAAATGGCCTGTATCGGCTGCCCCGGAGACTTTAGGACCTATTGGTTTCGGGCGGATGCGGGCAGCTTCATATCCGAAAGACGGTAGATGACAGACACCCAGGGTATCGCCCCGGCGATCGCGCAGGCGTTGGAAAAACGCGGCTACAAAGACTTGACCCCCGTGCAGCAGGCGATGCTGTCACCGGAACTTGCCGACAAGGACGCGCTGGTTTCCGCGCAGACCGGCTCCGGCAAGACCGTCGCCTTCGGCATCGCGCTGGCGACCACGCTGCTTTCAGAAAACACCCGCTTCGGTCAGGCTTCCGCACCGCTGGCACTTGCCATTGCGCCGACCCGCGAACTGGCCATGCAGGTCAAGCGCGAGCTGGAATGGCTTTATGAATTCGCCGGCGTGTCGATCGCATCCTGCGTCGGCGGCATGGATATCCGCAATGAGCGCCGGGCGCTGGAGCGCGGCGCCCATATCGTCGTCGGCACACCCGGCCGTCTGTGCGACCATATCAAGCGTGGCGCACTAGACCTTTCGTCCATCCGCGCCGTGGTGCTGGATGAGGCAGACGAGATGCTCGATCTCGGTTTCCGCGAGGATCTGGAATTCATTCTGGAAGAATCGCCCGACGATCGCCGCACACTGATGTTCTCGGCCACCGTGCCGCGCAGCATTGCCAAGCTGGCCGAAAGCTACCAGAAGAACGCCGTTCGCATCGCCACCGCTTCCGAACAGAAGCAGCATGTGGATATCGAATATCGCGCGCTTCTGGTGTCGCCGTCCGATCGCGAGAACGCCATCATCAACGCGCTGCGCTTTTACGAAGCCCGCAACGCCATCGTCTTCTGCTCCACCCGCGCCGCCGTCAACCATCTGACGGCCCGGTTGAACAATCGCGGCTTCTCGGTCGTGGCCCTCTCCGGCGAACTGACGCAGAACGAGCGCACGCACGCGCTGCAGGCCATGCGTGACGGCCGCGCCCGTGTTTGCGTGGCGACCGACGTTGCCGCCCGCGGCATCGACCTGCCGGGGCTGGAACTCGTTATCCATGCCGACCTGCCGACCAATTCCGAAACGCTTCTGCACCGCTCAGGCCGTACCGGCCGTGCCGGGCAGAAGGGCGTCAGCGCCATCATCGTGCCGGTGAGCCAGCGCCGCAAGGCCGAACGTCTTCTCGAAGGCGCCAAGGTCAGCCCCGCATGGGTTCGCCCGCCCTCCGTCGAAGAGATCGTCGAGCGCGACGGCGCAAGGCTTCTGGCCGATCCGACACTCAGCGAAGCCGTGGCTGAGGACGAACGCGATTTCGTGACTAAGCTGCTCGAACAGCATGGCGCGGAAAAAGTCGCCGCCGCTTTCGTGCGTCTTTATCACGCCGGACGCTCGGCACCGGAAGACATCTTCGAAGTCGCGCTGGACAACACCCGCAAGCCGCGCCGCGACAGCTTTGAGACGGTCGAAAACAACGCACCGCGCCGCGAACGCTCCGATTTCGCCGACAGCGCATGGTTTTCGCTTTCGGTCGGCCGCAAGCAGAGCGCCGAGCCACGCTGGCTCATCCCCATGCTCTGCCGTTTCGGCAAGATCACCCGTCAGGATATCGGCGCGATCCGCATGCAGCAGACGGAAACCTTTGTGGAACTGGCGGCAGACGCCGTCGACCGCTTCACCTCCGCCATCGGCAAGGACATGATGCTGGAGAAGGGCATTCGTCTGAAGGCGCTGGAAGGCAAACCGGAAATGACCGGCAATGTCCGCGAAGACACAAGGCCTGCCAAGGCGCAGCGGAAATTCAGCAAATCCGACAATGCCGGCGCCCCTCGCGACGACCGCAAGGGCGACGACAAGCCCTGGAAAAAGAAAAAGCCCTTCGGCGACAAGCCGAAATACGAGGGCAAGAAGGACAAGCCGTTCGAAAAGCGCGGACCGAAGCCGACAAAGGGCTGAGGGCCACTCTGTGACTGACGACGGCAGACGTACCTGCTATCGACGTCATCCTCGGGCTTGTCCCGAGGATCTGCGACCTGTTAATTCCATTCAACGTGATTGGATCCTCGGCACAGGGCCGAGGATGACGCCGCGTAGCTGGTAAGACTTAATCTTTCCAGCGATTGGCGCTACGCCCGTTTTGCGTCTCGCGCGGGAAAGATAAGCTGTATAGCCAAGAAAAAAGCCCCGCTTTCGCGGGGCTTTTCTGTTTCTATCCGTCAAGAATGCTGCGCTTAGAATTCCAGCGCCCGGTCGCCGTTTTCATCCTTGATGCGGTTCGGCAAACCAATCTTGTTCAAAATGTTCAGGAACGGCTTCGGCGGCAGTTCTTCCACATTGGCCATCTGCTTCACGTCCCATTCGCCGGTGGCGATGAGCATGGCGGCGGCGACCGGGGGAACGCCGGCGGTGTAGGAGATGCCCTGCGAGCCGACTTCTTCATAGGCTTCCTTGTGGTCAGCCACATTGTAGATGAAGACTTCGCGTTCCTTGCCGTCCTTGATGCCCTTGACGATATCGCCGATGCAGGTCTTGCCGACATAGTCGGGCGCCAGCGAAGACGGATCGGGCAGCACGGCCTTGACGACCTTCAGCGGTACGACCTCAAGACCTTCAGCCGTCTTGACCGGCTTTTCGGACAGGAGGCCGAGGTTCTTCAGCACGGTGAAGACGTTGATATAATGATCGCCGAAACCCATCCAGAAGCGCACATCGGCACCATCCATGTTTTTGGACAGCGAATGCACTTCGTCATGGCCGGTCATATAGGCCTTCTGCTTGCCGACGACAGGCAGGTCGAATTCCTGACCGACTTCGAACATCTGGTTCGTCTGCCATTCACCCTTCTGCCAGGAATAGACAACGCCGGTGAATTCGCGGAAGTTGATTTCCGGGTCAAAATTCGTCGAGAACCAGCGGCCATGGCTGCCGGCATTGATATCAACGATATCGACCGAAGTGACCTTGTCGAAATAGTCATCCTTGGCGAGACGCGCATAGGCGTTCACCACGCCCGGATCGAAACCGACGCCGAGAATGGCGGTAACACCCTTTTCCTGGCATTCTTCCGCACGCTTCCACTCGTAGTTTCCGTACCACGGCGGCGCCTCGCAAATCTTGGTGGGATCCTCGTGGATCGCCGTGTCCATATAGGCAACACCTGTGTCCATGCAGGCCCGAAGAACGGACATGTTGACGAAAGACGAACCGACGTTGATGACGATTTCAACACCGGTCTGTTTAATCAAGGCTTTCGTCGCCTCGATATCCATAGCGTCAAGCGCATGGGCCTCAAGTTTCACATCTGTCTTGAGGCTCTTCTTTTCGCGTACGGACTCGACAATCTTGCGGCACTTTCCCAAAGTCCGTGACGCAATATGAATGTCTCCCAATACATCGCTGTTCTGGGCGCATTTATGCGCCACGACCTGTGCTACGCCACCGGCGCCGATGATCAGAACGTTCTTCTTCATTTCAGGTGATGCCTCCTTTTCCCCGCAGGGATGAGCTTCGTTTCATGTTAAAAACAGGGTTTAAGACAGGCTTTGCTCGAAATCGGCAAAGTCAAATTCACGAACGGCGCGAACGGTGCCGTCCAGTTCCTTGATGGCGATGGTCGGCATTTTCACACCGTTGAACCAGTTCTTCTTGACCATGGTGTAGCCGGCCGCATCCTGGAAGGAGATGCGGTCACCGACCTTCAGCTCCTTGTCGAAGCGGAAATCGCCGAAAATATCGCCCGCAAGGCAGGACTTGCCGCAGACCATGTAGGGATGCTCACCCTCGTTCGGCGAAACCTTGGCGGTTTCGCGGTAGATCAGCAGATCGAGCATGTGCGCTTCGATGGAGCTGTCGACGATGGCGAGGTTCTTGCCGTTGAACAGCGTGTCGAGAACCGTCACTTCCAGCGTCGTGCTCTTGGTGATCGAGGCTTCGCCCGGCTCCAGATAGACCTGCACACCATATTTTTCCGAAAAGGCGCGCAGACGGTCGCAGAACTGGTCGAGCGGATAATTGTCGCCCGTGAAGTGAATGCCGCCACCGAGGCTCACCCATTCAGCACGCGATAGCAGCGATCCGAATTTTTCTTCAATCTGCGTCAGCATGCGGTCGAACAGCGAAAAATCGCCGTTCTCGCAATTATTGTGGATCATGAAACCTGAAATACGGTCCATGACCTTGTCGACCTTGGCGACATCCCATTCGCCAAGACGGCTGAAGGGACGCGCGGGATCGGCAAGATCGAAGCTCGAGGAGCTGACCTGCGGATTGAGGCGCAGACCCCGGGTGATGCCCGACGCCTTCTCCGCGAAACGCTCCAGCTGGCCGATGGAGTTGAAGATGATCTTGTCCGCATTCGAGATCACCTCGTCGATTTCGTAATCGGCATAGGCGACGGAATAGGCGTGCGTTTCACCGCCAAATTTCTCGCGGCCAAGGCGGACTTCATAAAGCGAGGACGAGGTGGTGCCGTCCATATATTGCGACATGAAATCGAACACCGACCATGTGGCGAAGCATTTCAGCGCCAGCAACGCCTTGGCGCCGGATTTTTCCCGCACATAGGCAATCTTCTCCATGTTGCGAAGAAGTTTTGTCTTGTCGATGAGGTAATAAGGCGTCTGAAGCATGTCGTTTCACATATTGATTGAAGTCAAGGTACGTCTCGATGATGGGCCTTATATGATGCTTGTGACAGGAAAACAAATGTCCGGCACCGAATTCCCGGAAAATTGCCCCCGGCCCTTAAATGCCCATGAAGAAAACATGCCAGGCGCGGAACCAAGCAAGCATCGGCGCGTTTGAATGGCGGACAGGCAGGTGTTTCGGTTGCGCAAACCCAGGTTATTGAGCGACGGAATTCACCTGCTGCGGCAGTCGGTTTGGCCTGTCGCAATTTCCATCAACGATGTTCCAGGAAGGACTTCACCTATGGCAAGCGTGCGTAGCAGCGTCAATGACAAGATCCAGCAATCCCTCGAAAACGGTGATGCAGCCGAAGTGGCGGCACAGCTTGCCCAGCTTCGCGAAGATCTGGCAAATCTTGCCAAGAGCGTTAAGGCGCTTGGCGTCGGCGCCTCGCATGAACTGAAGGCACAGGCCGCCCGCGTTGCCGACGATGCCCTGACTGCATCCGGCGAGATGGCGGATAGCGTTCGCAACGAAATTTCTTCGCTGAACGACAATCTGACGGATCAGGTCCAGAAAAACCCGCTCCAGTCCCTCGGTATTGCCGTGGGCGTGGGCTTCCTGCTCGCCCTCCTTACACGTCGATAAGGCCGCATCATGCTTGAGGCATTGCTGGTCTATCTGGGAGACACCCAGCGCGAAGGACGCGTCGTCACCCGGCGTCTGCGCGCCACCATCATCCTTTGGGTGCTGACCGGTGTCTTCTTTCTGATCGCCTTTGTCGCCGCCGTGGTTGCGGGGTCGATCTACCTTGCCCGGCATGTCGGTGCCGGTCCTGCCGCGCTCGTCGTCGCCGGCACAGCCTTCCTGCTCGGTGTCATCATGCTGGTGGCATTGGCAATCGTCAAACGTCCCAGAGCCTACGCGGCGCGGCCCGTCGCGCCTTTGACGGCTGCGCCCCTAACCGCAGCACCCCTGGCCTTGCAATCGCTGCTGACGCTGGCGATCCAGGCGCGGCCCTATGCGACGCTTGCCGTCGCCATGGCCGCCGGTTTTCTGGCGACGAGGGCGAATACGCGAAAAAAGAAATAGACACCTTCGGGCGTGTTTCGGCTCTTCGTCAAGCTCTCATTAGTTGCTGCGCATCCTAACCATGGATGCGCAGTTTTTTTTATGTTACCCGCGATGGATAGATTGGTTGTTGGCGCTTGCTGCCAGGCCGCCCTTATTTGAACAAAGTGACATACAGTCTCGGCGCGTCCGCGTGTTTTTCTGAAAGGCGATTGATGAAGAAGAAAGTCCTTGTCGTCGGCGGTGCCGGCTATATTGGTTCGCATACCTGCCTTCTTTTATCCGAAAGAGGATATGAACCGGTCGTTTTCGACAATCTGTCCAATGGGCATGAGGAATTTGTCCGGTGGGGACCCTTTGAACAGGGCGATATTCGCGATCGGGCGCGATTGGACGAAGTCTTTGCCAAACACCAGCCGGAAGCCGTCCTGCATTTTGCAGCACTGATCGAAGTCGGCGAATCGGTGAAACAGCCGGTTGCCTTCTACGACAACAACGTCATCGGCTCGCTGAACCTTCTCTCGGCCGCCATCGATGCCGGCGTCACGGCCTTCGTTTTCTCCTCCACCTGCGCCACCTATGGATTACCGGAACAGGTGCCGATCGACGAGACGCACCGGCAGGCGCCGATCAACCCCTATGGCCGCACCAAATGGGTGGTCGAGCAGGCTCTGAAGGATTACAGCACCTATAAGGGGCTGCGCTCGGTGATGCTGCGCTATTTCAATGCCGCGGGCGCCGATTTCGAAGGCCGCATCGGCGAATGGCACAAGCCGGAAACCCATGCGATTCCGCTTGCCATCGAGGCGGCACTCGGCCGGCGTCAGGGCTTCAAGGTATTCGGCACGGATTACGACACCCGTGACGGCACCTGCGTGCGCGACTATATCCACATTCTCGATCTGGCCGACGCCCATGTGCGAGCGGTGGATTATCTGCTGGCCGGCGGTGAAACCGTCGAACTGAACCTCGGCACCGGCACCGGTACGACGGTGAAGGAATTGCTGGCGGCGATTTCTGAAGTGTCCGGCCGCCCCTTCCCGGTTGAATATACAGACCGCCGCGATGGCGATTCCACCACCCTTGTGGCCAATAATGACAAGGCAAAGGCTGTTCTCGGCTGGGAACCGCGTTATTCGCTGGCCGACATCATCAAATCCGCCTGGGCCTGGCATTCGTCGCGCAACGCCGGGGACTGAGCACCTGCGGGCGTAAACGGCACAAAAAGACACCGGCCTTCTGGCCGGTGCCTCTCGCGAGACGGCTGCTGTCAGCCAGTCCCGCTCCTGCCTCCCAGGTATGGGATTAAGGCTTTGTAGCTGAAGTGGTCGTGCTGTCAGGTGCAGCCGGCGTTGCCGCATTCTTTTCGCTGGCCTTCTGTTCCAGCGTCTTGAATTCTGGTGCCGCCTTCAGCGTTTCCGCCGTCTCCGTCGTTGTCAGACGGATTGTGCCATCCTGCGCGTTACGCGTCATGGTCACCTTGTCCATGGGAACGGCCACATCCTTGGCACCGATGCCGAGGAAGCCGCCGACGCCAATCACGGCTGCAACGAGGCCGCCATCCTGTTCCATGATGAGGTTGGTGACATTACCGATGCTTTCATCGGCGGCGGTGTAGACCGATTTGCCGATATAATCATTGGCGCTGATCTGCGTTTCACCCTGCTCGGTGATGTAGGCGCCGCCCGTCGTTGATGCCGCACTGTCATTGGCCGCAGGAGCCGTAGGCGCCATGGGGGTAGCAGGCGGCGTTGCCGGCTCGGTCTGCGCACTCGGACTTGCCGGTGCAGGCTGGGTGGTGCCCTGAGCGATGGCAAGCGGCGCGAAAGCCGTCGTGCCCATCAGGGCGGCGGTGACGAGTATGTTCAGTTTCTTTGCCATTTTCGTACCTTCCTTTCATCGTTCTCAACTGGCCCGGCGGTAACGAGTTTTGCTTCCGCCGCTTGGCCGGTTCGTTTTGCAAACGGGTTGATCGTTGAAATAGTTCCGATTTTTTCAATCACACCGACGCAATTGGGGCGTGTCGCGACAACCGAGGGTAAAAATCAGGCATTGCTAAAGGGGACTGGCACGGTATTATCCCTGACGTAACAAGGACGTAACTGCCGGAGTTTTTGTATGCCTCAATCCGGCAAAGAACTGAAAGACATGATCTCGGCTTTGCGTCGGCGCAGCGCGAATTTTTTCCCGACCGCCTCCATCGGCACCTATTTGGTGGTGATGGCAACCGTCATTACACTGCCGCTCATTCTTTTCGGCGGCTATCTGATGCTGCGCCTCGAAGCCGAAAAACGCGATGACCTGCAGCGCGAGACCATTGAGGATGCGCGGGTCGTCAGCCGCAATATCGATCGCCGCCTGCAGGAAATCGCCACCTCCCTCAACCTGCTGTCGCAATTCCCCGAGCTTGAAAGCGGCAATCTTTCCGCCTTTCAGGGACGTGTTGCCGAAAGTCTGAAACGGGAAGGACTTTTCGCCATTCTCGCCACCAAGGACGGCCAGCAGCGCCTCAATACGCGCGTGCCCTATGGCCAGCCACTGGGCAAGGTGCCGGCCGAGGCCAATCTCGAAAAGGCGATCGAATCCCGCCGCATCACCGTCTCGGACATGTTTTTCGGCGCAACCAGCAAGGAATGGGTATTCAACGTTACGATGCCGCTCAACCCGGATCTGGGTTCGGCCGGAGACGCCCTGATCCTGACGCAGAACGCCAGTGACCTCAGCCGGCTCATTCCCACCGAAAACCTGCCGCGCAACTGGGCGGTCGCCATCATCGACGGTACAAATCGCGTTGTCGTTTCCAGTTCACAGGGGGAGGCAGAGGTGGGCAAGCCATTCGTCACCCCCGCCGTCCTTTCGGAAATGCAGGCCTTCAGCGGCAATTTTTTCGACGGCAAGGGCAATCTTTACGCCTATGCGCAATTACCGGGCTGGCAATGGAAGATCGTGATGTGGGGACCGCTTGCCGCAAGCCAGGCGGCGCTGGTGGATACCTGGCGGCAGATGATGATCGGCAGCCTGATGCTCGTATTGATCGCCATCGGCGGCGCCTATCTGGTTGGCCGGCAATTGCGCATGTCCATTCGCGACCTGACCCATATGGCCGAGCGCATCGGTGAAGGCGAGATCGTGGCCCCCGTCGATACCAAGATCAAGGAGGCCAACCAGGTTGCCATTGCGCTCTCCAACGCCTCCTTCGACAGAAGCCAGTCGGAGGAGCGGCTGCAATTGCTGCTGCACGAACTCGTTCACCGCTCCAAGAACATTCTGACGCTGGTTCAGGCGATGATCCGGCAGCTGGGACGGGAGAATAAAAGCATCCCGGAATTCCAGAAAGAGGTGGATCACCGTCTGCGCGGTCTGGGAATGTCGATCCGGGCCTTGGCGGAAGTTCAGTGGCAGGGCCTGCCTATCCGCAAGCTGATAGAGACCCATCTCGACGTTTTCGGTACGGTTTCCGAGCGTTTCGCGCTTTCGGGAGAAGATTTCATGCTTTCTCCCGAAGCGGCACAGAATTTTGGCCTTGTGGTGCATGAGCTGACGACGAACTCCATCAAATATGGATCGCTGTCGGTTCCCTTGGGAAAGATCACCCTGAGCTGGAAGACGCTTGAAAAAGACGGAAGGCAGATGATCCATCTCATCTGGACCGAGACGGGTGGCCCGCCGGCAACGGAGCCGACCCGCAAGGGTTTTGGCACCACCGTCATCAAACGGCACGCCGAAGGCGCGTTTGGCGGACAGGTGACAACGGAATATCGCGAAACCGGTTTCGAATGGTCGCTCGAAGCACCAATGCGCTACTTCATTCCGAGGCGGTCCGAACCGGCGCACTAAGGGTCTCAGGACCCATGTGCCGGTGTAAACGGCAGGTGAATTTGGCCTCTGTCAAAAAAAATAGATTTGAGGGGAACCGAATCCAGCCACAGGCATTCTTACTGCAGGCCAAGCAATTCCCCCGTCCCCGCCTGAAGCTTGGCTGAAAATAAACAGGTTTCGCCCCTGAAAACCTGTTATAAAAATAGCACGGCTCTCATACGAGCCGTGCTTTTTTATTGCGCTTTCCGCAAGATCGAAGCCGGTCGCTCCCTCCTGGCAAACCCCTCATATCCGGTACTTATCTCAAGAATCCGCGCCAGCACCGGAGGGAAATTTCAACCGATAGACGATGCGCTCGGGTGTCAGCTGATATTCGGCGCTTCCACCCAATGCGGATGGAACCACTTTTTCAAGAACAACACTGCCGAAGCTGCCGCGCCGTACCTCGGCCGGTTCTTTCGACGGCTTGATCGGCTCTATCCATTCCACAATGTAGGAATCACCTTCCTGGCGACACTGCAAGGATATTGGCGGATGATAGGCGAGATTGCCGCTATGGCTGACCGTATTGACCACCAGCTCGTGGAAGGCGAGCCCGATATAGAGCGCGCCATTCGGATTGAGCAGCAGGTTTTCCCCCTCCATGTGGATGAGGTTCGGATATTCCGGCACATAAAGGTCAAACTGCTGACGAAGAAGCTCGAATATGCGCGCGCCCCTCCAGTCGGAATCCGTGATGAGATCCTGACTTTGGGCAAGGGCATGCAACCGTCCCCGGAATTTGCGCAGAAAATCATCCTTGGTGAGGCTGAAACGGGCCGTCTGGCCCGCAAGACTCTGGATGATCGCCAGGAGATTCTTGGAACGGTGGCTGACTTCACGCAGCAGCGAGCGCAAAAGCTGCTCGCGCCGCCTTTCCGCCGTTACCTCCCTTATGGTGGTTTTCAGCACCGTCTGGTTCGACTGGTTGAAGGTGGAATAGACCTGAAACTGGAAGACCCGGTCGTTTCCGGCATTCACTTCCAGCATGCCCCGGCTGCCCGCGGCATTCATATCCTTTTTAAGTTCGGCAAGCCGCGCGGAGAGATCGTCGCCGAACAGATTCTCATCAGTTGGATGGGAATCTGCCGGCAAACGCCAGACATCCGGCAGGTTGGCCACGAATATGTAATCGCGGTTCCAGTCCTGCAGCATGACTGTTTCACCCGAATCGAGCAACGCAAGGACGAGCGAATCGTGAAGCTCACTCTCGTTCCTTTCCGCGTTATGCCATGCCAGCCGATGCAAATTCGTCTCCTTGCAGAAAGCCGTGGGAAAGTCCCACGACCGTAACCGCCAACGCCCGGGAACCCCACTGGTTCCCAGTTCATCCGCGGTTTCGGCAAACTTCACGCCGCGACGCGAGAGCTTTCGTTGAAAAACAGAGCCTGGCTGATAAGCGCTTTCACCATATCCGGGTTAAACGGCTTGGTAACAAGGAAAGTCGGTTCAGGACGTTCACCCGTCAAAAGTCGCTCCGGAAAAGCCGTAATGAAAATCACCGGCAGGGACGTCATCTGGAGGATGTCCTTCATTGCATCGAGGCCGGAACTGCCATCGGCAAGCTGGATGTCGGCAAGGATCATCTTCGGCTGGGTGCGATGGAAGAGGTCGAGTGCCTCGGTATGCGTGCGGGCAATGCCCGTGACGCGGTGGCCGAGATCGGTGACCATCTGCTCAATATCCATGGCGATCAGAGGTTCATCCTCGATAATCATGATATCGGTCGCCACCTGACGCGCGATTTCCGAGGCCGCCTCGTCGATCAACTGGCCGACGCGATCTTCGGACACTTTCAGAACCTCTGCTGCTTCCGAAGGCGTGAACTCCTCGACCGTGGTCAGAAGGAAAGCCTGACGGGCGAGAGGCGGCACGGCGGAGAGGTTCGCAGAGGCGCGTTTTTCCCATCCCGACAGGTTTTCGTCGGCCTTAATATTGATCGTGACGGAACTAAAGATTGATACAAACAATTGATAGAGCGAAGCCCGATCGCTGCTTGTCTGCGGGAAGATGCTGATATCGGCAATCAGAGCTTCGAGTGTTGCCGCAACATAGGCATCGCCCGTGGATTGTGAGCCGCAAACGGCACGCGCGAACCTGCGCAGATATGGCAGGTGCGGTGCGATGCGTGTAGAAACTGACATGGAATTCTCCCCTTTCATGCGGCCTGCAACGCAAACCCAAGATAGCAACGTGCGCATCGCAAAAAAAGTTCCGAAGCGTCGGAACTATTTTTTTCATCACGCATTCTTTGCTCGACACAAAAGGAATACCGGACGTTATGAACATATTTCAATCGGACCAAGATCAGCCGGACAATTCGGCCGCCCCCCAGGTTCCGCACTCCGGGCGGGCGGTGATTTCCCGCAAGCTCAGGGAGCTTTACGATGCCGTTCAGGATGAAGGCATCCCTGATAAATTCCTCGACCTTCTCGAAAAACTCGATGAAGCCGAAAGCAAAGCCAAAATCAAGGCTTCGGAGGAATGATGGCGAAAGAGCCGGAGCAGACAGAATACAACTTCAAAAGGGAAATGCTGGCGGCGCTGCCGAACCTGCGTGCCTTCGCGATTTCGCTTATCCGCTCAAGGGACCGTGCAGACGATCTCGTGCAGGACACGATCATGAAGGCCTGGGCCAAACAGGACAGCTATCAGCCTGGCACCAACATGCGGGCATGGCTGGTGACGATCCTGCGCAACGAGTTCTACAGCCAGATCCGCAAGTCCGGGCGCGAAGTGCAGGATACGGACGGGGTCTATACCTCGCGTCTGTCGGTACCCCCTGAACAGCACGGATCGGTCGACCTGCAGGATTTCCGCGCCGCCCTTGCGAAATTGCCGGACGATCAGCGCGAAGCGATCCTGCTGATCGGGGCTTCGGGTTTTGCCTACGAGGAAGCCGCCGAAATCTGCGGCTGCCCGGTCGGCACGATCAAGAGCCGGGTCAGCCGTGCAAGGCTGCGCCTGCAGGAGCTTCTCGGCATTGAAAACGAAAACGAGTTCGGTCCCGACGCGCAGATGAGCGCGGTCACTGCCGCTGCCACGGCGCGCTGAGAGAACTGAACGCAGACGGCAATAAACGGGCAGGCCTGCGTCTGCCCGTTTTTCTTTGCCCGCTTCCTTAGATGCCGGTTTCCTTGACCGATTGCATCACCACGAATGTCGAGGTGTTGGAAACCGATGGCAGGCTTGAGATTTTTTCACCGAGCACTCTTCGATATTTGCGGATATCGCTGGTACGGACCTTCAGCAGATAATCGAAGGCGCCGGCGATCATGTGACATTCCTCGACTTCCTTGATCTTGCGCACCGCCGCGTTGAATTCCTCCAGCGCCTTTTCACGCGTATCGGAAAGCTTGACCTCGGCAAAGGCGATGTGATCGACGCCGAGTTTCTGTGGATTGAGCATGGCGCGGAAGCCGAGAATATAACCTTCGTCGACCAGCCGCTTGAGCCGCGTCTGGCAAGGCGTCTTGGAAAGGCCGACGCGTTTCGACAGTTGCAGGACCGACATGCGCCCGTCTTCGCTGAGCGCCTCGAGAATCTTGAGATCGAAGTGATCCAGATCGTCTGTTTTTTGACTATTTGCCATGTGATTTAACGCCAAATGTGAATAATAAAAGTTCGTATTGCCTATTTTATACTGAAAATAGGGCCATAGCAATTTTTGCAGCGATGGTATTGTACTCGCCAGGATGAAAAGCGGCGGGTGGAGGACACGCTGCCGCCGACGGTCTGTCTTCAACAGCTTTTTCAGGGTTTTCAGAATGGCCGATGGTGCAATCAACGCCAGTGTAAACAACGCCGACGTCAACACGCAGCAAGCGGTGGACGGCATTTTCCAGAATTTCGCGCAGCCGGTGCGCGAGCAGAGCCTGCTGCGCAAGGCGATCACCGCCGCCTATCGCCGCCCGGAGGAAGAATGCCTGGCGCCGCTGATCGAGGCCGCAACGGTGACGGCTGAAGAGACGAAAGCCATTCGCGACACGGCCCGCAAACTGATCGAGGCATTGCGCGCCAAGACCAAGGGCACCGGCGTCGAAGGGCTGGTGCAGGAATATTCGCTCTCCAGCCATGAGGGCGTGGCGCTGATGTGTCTCGCCGAAGCGCTGCTGCGCATTCCCGACACCGCCACCCGCGACGCGCTGATCCGCGACAAGATCGCGCGCGGTGACTGGAAGTCCCATATTGGCGGCGGGCGTTCGCTTTTCGTCAACGCCGCCACCTGGGGTCTCGTCATCACCGGCAAGCTGACCTCGACGGTCAATGATAGCGGCCTTTCGGCGGCGCTGACCAAGCTGATCGCCCGGGCGGGCGAACCCGTCATCCGTCGCGGCGTCGATATGGCCATGCGCATGATGGGCGAGCAATTCGTCACCGGCGAAACCATCGGTGAAGCGATCAAGCGTTCGAAGCCGCTGGAAGAACAGGGCTTCCAATATTCCTACGACATGCTGGGCGAAGCCGCGACCACCGCCAAGGATGCGGAGCGTTATTACAAGGACTACGAAAACGCCATCCACGCCATCGGCAAGGCGTCTGCCAGCCGCGGCATCTATGGCGGTCCCGGCATTTCCATCAAGCTTTCGGCGCTGCATCCGCGTTACGCCCGCGCCCAGGCCGAGCGCGTGATGGCGGAACTGCTGCCGCGCGTCAAATCGCTGATGCTGCTCAGCAAGAAATACGATATCGGCCTCAATATCGATGCCGAGGAAGCCGACCGGCTGGAACTGTCGCTCGATCTTCTGGAGGAACTGGCGCTCGACAGGGACCTCGCCGGCTGGAACGGCCTCGGTTTCGTCGTGCAGGCCTATGGCCGCCGCTGCCCCTTCGTTCTCGACTACATCATCGATCTCGCCCGTCGCTCGGGCCGCCGCATCATGGTGCGTCTCGTCAAGGGCGCCTATTGGGACGCGGAAATCAAGCGCGCGCAGGTGGAAGGGCTGGAAGACTTCCCGGTCTTCACCCGCAAGGTCCACACCGACGTCTCCTACATTGCCTGCGCCCGAAAGCTGCTCGCCGCACGCGATCTGGTCTTCCCGCAATTTGCGACCCACAATGCGCAGTCCATGGCGACGATCTACCATCTCGCCGGCCCCGGCTTCAAACTCGGCGACTATGAGTTCCAGTGCCTGCATGGCATGGGTGAACCGCTTTACAGCGAAGTCGTCGGCAAGAAGAAACTCGACCGGCCCTGCCGTTTCTATGCCCCCGTCGGCACCCATGAGACGCTGCTGGCCTATCTCGTCCGCCGCCTGCTGGAGAACGGTGCGAATTCTTCCTTCGTCAACCGCATTGCCGACCCAGCCGTGCCGGTGGATTCCCTGCTGGAAGACCCGGTCGCGGTGGTCAAGGCCTATGCCGTTCCCGGCGCGCGTCACGACCGCATCGCCGCCCCTGAAGGCCTGTTCGGCCCGGAACGCAAAAACTCCGCCGGCCTCGACCTCTCCAGCGAAACGACGCTTGCCGCACTGGACAAAATCCTGAAGGCAGGTGCTGCGACAGAATGGAAAGCCACAGCGCCGCAGGCAGGTGGCAACACGCGCCGGGTTCTCAACCCCGGCGACCACAATGATATCGTCGGCCATGTAACGGAGCCGACTGAAGGCGATGTCGAAGCCGCCATGCAGCGGGCGGCGGCCTCGAATTGGCCGTCCACCCCGGTGGAAGAACGCGCCGCCTGCCTCGAGCGGGCCGCCGACGCCATGCAGGCCGAAATGCCCGCCCTGCTCGGCCTCATCATGCGCGAAGCGGGAAAATCCATGCCCAACGCGATTGCCGAGGTGCGCGAGGCCATCGACTTCCTGCGTTATTACGCAGCGGAAGCCCGCAGGAACTTCAAATCCGGCGAAACACCGCTCGGCCCGGTCGTCTGCATCAGCCCGTGGAACTTCCCGCTCGCCATTTTCATCGGTCAGGTGACGGCGGCGCTGGTTGCCGGCAATCCGGTGCTGGCGAAGCCCGCCGAAGAAACGCCGCTGATTGCGGCGCAGGGCGTGCGCCTGCTGCATGAGGCAGGCGTTCCACAGGACGCCGTGCAGCTTCTGCCGGGCGACGGCAAGACGGGGGCGGCCCTTGTTGGTTCACCATTGACGGCCGGTGTGATGTTCACCGGCTCCACGGAAGTGGCGCGGCTCATTCAGGGCCAGCTTGCCGGACGGGTTCTGGCCAATGGCCAGCCGGTGCCGCTGATCGCCGAAACCGGCGGCCAGAACGCCATGATCGTCGATTCTTCCGCACTTGCCGAGCAGGTGGTCGCCGATGTCATCGCATCCGCTTTCGACAGCGCCGGCCAGCGCTGCTCGGCGCTGCGCATCCTCTGCCTGCAGGAGGATGTGGCGGACCGCACGCTGACCATGCTGAAAGGCGCGCTGCATGAATTGCGCATCGGCCGCACCGACAAGCTCTCCGTCGATGTCGGCCCCGTCATTACCGCCGAGGCGAAGGGCATCATCGAAAAGCACATCGAGGGCATGCGCGGGCTCGGCCATCGCATCGAACAGATCACGCTTGCCGGCGAAACCGGCAAGGGCACCTTCGTGCCGCCGACGATCATCGAGATGAAATCGCTCGCCGATCTGAAACGCGAAGTCTTCGGCCCGGTGCTGCACGTCATCCGCTTCAAGCGCGACAATCTCGACCGGCTGATCGATGAAATCAACGCCACCGGTTACGGCCTGACCTTCGGCCTGCATACGCGCCTCGACGATACGATCCAGCACGTGCTGTCGCGCATCGCCGCCGGCAATCTTTATGTGAACCGCAACATCATCGGCGCGGTCGTCGGCGTTCAGCCCTTCGGCGGGCGTGGCCTTTCCGGCACCGGCCCCAAGGCCGGCGGGCCGCTCTATCTTGGCCGCGTGACACAGACCGCGCCAAAGATTGATCGCGTCGCCAGCCAGCAGGACCAGGCGGCTGTCGATCTTGCCCGCTGGCTGGATGAAAACGGCCAGACCATCGCAGCTGAGGCCGCAAGGCAGGCTGCGGCCCTTTCCGGCCTCGGCTTTGAAACCGAACTGGCAGGCCCGGTCGGGGAGCGCAATGTCTATGCGCTGCATCCGCGTGGCAAGGTTCTGCTGATCCCCGCTACGGAACAGGGGCTGTATCGCCAGCTGGCGGCAGCACTTGCCACTGGCAACTCGGTCGTCATCGACAATGCGTCGGGACTGGAAAAAGCGATCTATGGATTGCCGGCAACCGTCACCTCGCGCATCGTCTGGGCTGACAACTGGGAAAAATCCGCACCCTTCGCCGGCGCGCTGATCGAAGGTGATGCGGAGCGTGTCGTGACGATCAACAAGAAGATCGCCGCCCTGCCCGGCCCGCTGGTTCTGGTTCAGGCTGCGACAACGGAAGCGCTTTCCGGGGAAAGCCAGCCCTATACGCTCGACTGGCTGGTGGAAGAAGTCTCGGTCAGCGTCAACACCACAGCCGCCGGCGGCAATGCCAGCCTGATGAGCATCGGCTGATAAATATGGTCCGGCAGGGTCTTGGCCCTGCCGGTCAATTCTTATCCGCTAATCTCGCCACGCCCGAAAAGCTGGTTCAGGACCTGCTCCTCCAGCCGCGCGAATTCGGCAGTGCCGTGGCGGCGCGGGCGCGGCAGCTTCACATCCAGATCAAGCGCGATACGTCCTTCGTCGATGACGACAATACGGTCGGCAAGGGCGACAGCTTCCGAAACATCATGGGTAACCAGAACGGCGGTGAATTTCTGCTTGCGCCAGATGCGCTCCAGCAGAAGCTGCATTTCAATGCGGGTGAGCGCATCGAGCGCGCCAAGCGGTTCGTCCAGCGCCAGGATTTGCGGATGGGCCACCAGCGCGCGCGCCAGGGCAACGCGCTGCTTCTGGCCGCCGGAAAGCACATAGGGCCATTCGCCAGCCCGGTCTTTCAGACCGACCTCATCGAGAATGGTAAGCGCCTGCTCCTGTGCCGCCTCACCTTTGGCAATACCCGTCAGGCCCACGGAGACATTATTCGCTATTCTCTCCCAAGGCAGAAGACGCGGCTCCTGAAACATCATGCGGGTGCGGCTCGATGCATCCTTCGAGACGGTTCCGGTGGTCGGCGTGTCGAGGCCGGCCAGAATACGCAGGAGCGTGCTCTTGCCGCAGCCGCTCTTGCCGATGATGGCCAGAAACTCGCCTTCCCGCACGTCGAGATCAATGCCGCGCAGCACCGGTTTGTCACCGAAGCTCTTCGCCACATTGCGGAAGCTGAAGGCGACCTTGCCTTCTGTCGTCTTCTCGCGTTGTTCGATTTTCCCTTGGGACGGGAGGGATGGCGGGGCATCCGAGCGTCTCAGCGTCGTCACATTGCCGGTCGACATGGGTTACCTCAGACTTTCTTGAAGGCTGGATGCCATTGCAGGAAGATGCTTTCGAGGAAGCGGGCGAAACTGTCGGCCAGCTTGCCGAGAAGCGCATAGATAAGGATCGACAGAACCACGACGTCGATCAGCAGGAACTCGCGCGCCTGCATGGCCATATAGCCGAGACCGGACGAGGAAGAGATGGTTTCGGCGACGATCAGCGTCAGCCACATGATGCCGAGCGCATAACGCAGGCCGGTGAAAATGGCGGGCAGCGCGCCGGGCAGAATGACCCGCCGGAACAGCGTGAAGGGCGACATGCCATAGGTGCGGCCCATCTCAACCAGTTGCGGATCGACACCCTGAATGCCGAGCAGCGTGTTGATGTAGATCGGGAAAAACACGCCGAGCGCGACGAGGAAAAGCTTCGCCTCCTCATCGATGCCGAACCACAGGATGACCAGCGGAATGAGCGCCAGATGCGGAATGTTGCGGATCATCTGCAGCGTCGTATCGGTGAAGCTGCGGGAAAATTTGGAGAGGCCATTGGCCAGGCCGAAGATGAAGCCGATAGAGCCGCCAATGGCGAATCCCACAAGCGCACGGGCAGAACTCACGCCGATATTGGCAATGAGTTCCCCCGAAAGCAGAAGCCGCCAGAAGGCTTCCGCAACGGCGGAAGGGGCTGGAAGGACATTTCCTGAAATAAGCCCTATGCGGGAGGCCGCTTCCCAGCCTGCAAGAATGATGGCGGGAAGCAGCCAGCCCGTGATGCTTCCAACCTCAATGCGCCTTCTGATGCTCATGGCGAAGCCTCCGGCTCTTGCTCAGTTCGTCGCGCCAGACCAGACGGCATCCTTGATGCTGATCTGTTTCGGGATCAGGCCGAGGCGATAAAAGCGGTCGGCGGTTTCCTGCTGGCTGGCGACGATCTTGTCGTCGATCTTGGTAACGCCGAATTCAGAGCGGTTCGCGGCCAGCGTCTGCGCCTCCAGCGGCACGCCCGTCACTTCATGCAAAGCTGCGGCGACCTTGTCGCGGTTGGCGGCGGACCATTTCGCCGCCTCGCCCAGAGCATCGATGGTGATGTTGATCGTATCCGCATTGGATTTGGCGTAATCGCGATTGGCGAGGAAATAGGTGCTGACGGCAAGCACATCGCTGGTGCGGGCCAGAGTGACCGGCTTGTAGCGGGTTTCGGCAATCGCATAGAACGGATCCCAGACGGCCCAGGCGTCGATCTTGTCGCTGGCGAAAGCTGCCGCGGCATCGGCAGGGCTGAGATAGACCACCTCGATATCGCTGAATTTCAGGCCATTCTTCTCAATTGCCGCCACCAGCAGATTATGCGCGCTGGTGCCCTTGCCGACGCCGACCTTCTTGCCCTTGAGATCGGCAACCGACTTGATGCCGCTTTCAGGCTTGGTGAAGATCGCCTCACCCTTGCCGTTCGAAGGAAGGGCCGCGACATAAACGATGGCTGAACCTGCCGCCTGCCCGAAGATCGGCGGCGCATCCCCCGTCCAGCCGACATTGATGGAGCCTACATTCAGGGCTTCCACCAGCGGCGGACCAGCGGTGAATTCGACCCAGGAAACCTTCACGCCCTTGGCCCCAAGCGCCTTTTCGATGACGCCCTGCTGGCGGGCTATCACCGGCAGGCCGGTTTTCTGATAACCGATCTTCAGCTCTTCCGCCGCCTGGGCCTGAAAAGGCAGAACGGATAAAGCAGCGGCAACAAGAATGCTGGCGGAAAGGGCGCGGCGGGTGACGGCTGGCATTTCATCTCCTTATCACCGGCGCTCTTGCCGGGTTGCGATATGGAGCAATGCTAGGGTTTTCGATTAAAACGATAGAGAGACGATAATTCAATATCAGCAATATTGCGGGAATAAAATTTCGCGCAAAAGCCTCTTTTCCGCAAATCGTCGCGGACACCCTCGTCCGACCTATCGAATAGAAATGCCGGCGCAGATGGAGCCGCGCCGGCATGATGGATCAATTTCTCTATCGAGGACGCGATTATTCGATATCGAACGAAACGCCCTGCGCCAGCGGCAGCGCCTTGGAGTAGTTGATGGTGTTGGTGGCGCGGCGCATATAGGCCTTCCACGCATCCGAACCGGATTCACGGCCGCCGCCGGTTTCCTTCTCACCGCCAAAGGCACCACCGATTTCCGCACCCGAGGTGCCGATGTTGACGTTGGCAATGCCGCAATCGGAGCCTTCCGATGACAGGAACCGTTCGGATTCCTGCATGTCGCGGGTGAAGATCGATGAGGAAAGACCAGCAGCGACAGCGTTATGGTCGTCTATCGCCTGATCGAGATCGCTGTATTTCATCACGTAGAGGATCGGCGCGAAGGTTTCTTCCAGCACAGGCCCCGCCTGCTTCGGCATTTCGACAAGCGCCGGCTTGACGTAATAGGCATCCGGCGCACCCGTATCCACGCGGCCGCCGCCATTCACCACGCCATCATGGGCTTTCGCCGCTTCGAGGGCCTTCTGCATGCCGTCGAAAGCCGCCTTGTCGACCAGCGGGCCGACGAGTGCGGAGGTTTCCAGCGGGTTGCCGACGGAAACGGAGGCATAGGCCTTTTTCAGGCGCGGCACGAGCTGGTCATAAACGCTGTCATGCACGAAGAGACGGCGCAGCGTGGTGCAGCGCTGGCCGGCCGTGCCCATGGCGCCGAAGGCGATGGCGCGCAGCGCCATGTCGAGATCAGCCGAAGGGCAGACGATGCCGGCATTGTTGCCGCCGAGTTCCAGAATGGCGCGGGCGAAGCGTTTCGCCAGACGCGGGCCGACATCGCGGCCCATGCGGGTGGAGCCGGTGGCCGAAACGAGCGGCACTTTGGGATTGTCTACCAGAGCTTCACCCACGGCGCGGTCGCCGATCAGAAGCTGCGAAAGGCCTTCCGGCGCATCGCCGAAACGGGCGGCGGCGCGCTCGAAGATGCCCTGCACGGCAAGCGCCGTGAGCGGCGTCTTTTCAGAAGGCTTCCAGACCACCGAATTACCGCAGACGATGGCAAGCGCCGCATTCCACGACCACACCGCGACCGGGAAGTTGAAGGCGGAGATGACGCCGACGACGCCGAGCGGATGCCAGGTTTCCATCATGCGATGGCCGGGGCGTTCGGTGGCGATGGTGAGACCATAAAGCTGGCGGGAAAGGCCGACCGCGAAATCGCAGATATCGATCATTTCCTGCACTTCGCCGAGGCCCTCGGAGGGCACCTTGCCCGCTTCCAGCGAGACGAGACGGCCGAGATCGGCCTTGAAGGCGCGCAGTTCTTCGCCGAGCAGCCGGATCAGTTCACCGCGACGGGGCGCCGGCACATTGCGCCATACCTTGAAGGCGGCATCGGCCCGGTCGATCACGGCTGCGACACCCTCGACCGAAACGGTCTTCAGGCTCGCGACCTGTTCACCCGTCACCGGGCTGAAGGAGGCCATATCGCCGCCGCTATAGAGATCGCGGGCAACGCCCATCCTGTCGAGCAGAGCCGCGGCTTCCTGTTTCACGTCGAGCTTCGTGGTCGCATCCATGTCCATCGTCCTTTTGGCTTAAAAGGGGAGGAAAGGCCATTTCGATACGGCGCTTTCAACTCCCGTCACTCTTCTTTCCCCGAATTTGCCATTCGTTATGTGAAACTGGCGTTTTGCACCGTTCCATTCTTTCCCGTAATCATATATGGCCATAATGACCCTTTTCCAATGAGGAAAGCGGGTAAGTTGATGCGAGAATGGAATGGATCCGCGCAGAAGACTGGTCCCTGACATCGTTACCCTGCAGGCGTTCGAATGCGCGGCACGGCACGGCAATTTTACGCGTGCGGCGGAAGAACTCAACCTCACGCAGAGCGCGGTGAGCCGGCAGATCGGCGAACTGGAAGCGCAGACCGGAATGCAGCTTTTCGAGCGCATCCGCAGGCGGGTCGTGCTTTCGGAGGCGGGGCGTAAATTCCTGCCGGATGTGCGGCGCCTGTTGCAGCAATCCGAGCAGCTGATGGTGCGCGCGGTTTCAGCCGGAACATCGCACGCATCGCTTTCCGTCGCGACATTGCCGACATTCGGCAGCCGCTGGCTGATGCCGCGCCTCCACCGCTTCATCGACGTCAATCCGGAAATAACGATAACCATCGGCTCGCGCTCGCATCCCTTCGACTTCGACGAGGAAGGGTTCGACCTCGCCATTCACTACGGCCAACCGGTCTGGGCGCATGGTACCTGCACATTTTTGTGCAACGAGGTGATCGTGCCGGTCGCAAGCCCCGCCCTGCTGCGCCGCGCTGGCGTGAACCAGCCGCAGGATCTGACCGGGCAGCCGCTCCTGCATGTGACGACGCGGCCGAAATTATGGACGGAATGGCTGGAGATGAACGGGGTGACCGCCGAGAATGCTTATCAGGGAAGCCGTTTCGACCAGTTCTCGATGATCATCGAGGCCGCCGCAAGCGGCATCGGTTTTGCCCTTCTGCCGAAATATCTCATCGAGGCGGAACTTGCCTCCGGCCGCCTCGAAATCGTCTTCGACATTCCCCTGCAGACTGACAAGAGCTATTACGTGGCCCTGCCCGAAGGACGGCAGGACAATGCGCTGGCCCGCGCCTTTCAGGCCTGGCTGCTCGATCAGGTCGGCAAGCCGGTGTAATCCGTCATCCGATCAGTTCGATGGGCGGAGAGAAACGTCATACAGCCCAGGAAGATCGGGACCGACGGGCACGATTCGGGTCGGGTTGAGCGCCTTGATGGAATAATAACCGCGCTTGATATGGTCGATATTTACCGTGTCGCGCACGCCCGGAATGGTTAGCACCCGCATCATATAGGCCTGAAGGGCGGGGTAATCGGCGATACGGCGAAGATTGCATTTGAACAGGCCATAATAGGCGGCATCGAAACGCACCAGCGTCACGAAGAGCCGGACATCCGTTTCGGTCAGGTGATCGCCGAAAAGGAAAGGTCCGCCTGAGACGAGGCGGCTTTCGAGCTCCTGAAGCGTCGCAAACACATCGGCGAAGGCCTCTTCATAAGCGACCTGCGTGGTGGCGAAACCGGTCCGGTAAACGCCGTTGTTGAGGCGCGGATAGATGTGGTCATTGAGAGCGTCGATCTCATCGCGCAAAGCTTCCGGATAGAGGTCCACGCCATTATCGGCCAGAGCGCCGAAACCGGAATTCAGCATGCGCAGAATATCGGCGGATTCGTTATTGACGATGGTTTTCGTCTTTTTGTCCCAAAGCACGGGCACGGTGGCGCGGCCGGTATAGTGCGGATCCGCGCTGGTATAGACCTCATGCATATAGGTGAAGCCGTTGAGCGTATCACTATCCGCGCCCGGATAGTCGCCGAATTTCCAGCCCTCGTCGGAAAGGGCGGGCTCGACAACGGAAACAGAAATCACCTCTTCCAGCTTCTTCAGCTTTCGGCCGATCAGCGTGCGCGATGCCCAGGGGCAGATCAGCGCGACGTAAAGATGATAACGGCCGCTTTCGGCCGCAAAACCGCCCTCGCCCGTTGGCCCTGCCGAACCATCAGGCGTTACCCAGTTGCGGAAACCGGAGGTCTGGCGAACGAAGCCGCCTTTCTTGTCGGTTGCCTGCACCGGATGCCATTCGGCGGTCCATTTTCCATCCACGAGCATTTGCGGCTCCCCGTTCATCTAAAGATGAAAGCCTTATGGGCCGGGTTGCCGCCGCTTCACAAGCCGCGCTTCGGTTGACGCACTGTTTCCGATCAAGGGTGAGTTCAAAGCCGATTGCGGAAAAACGGGTTCCAGCGCACGGTGCCGAGCCTCACCTTTTCGCGGATCATCGTCAGCAGCCCCGATGCGGCGATAACGGCCAGACCAAGCACGGCGACCGCATCCGGATATTCATGGAAGAAAGCCATGCCGATCGCCACGGCCCAGAGGATTTGCGAATAATGCGACGGCGCGATCTGGCTTGCCGGCGCAATGCGGGTTGCGACCAGAAGGGTGATCTGCCCCGTTGCCGTGCAAAGGCCGATGAAGGCGAAGGCCAATAGCTGGTGCAGATTGGGCATCACGAATTCGGGGATGGAGGCAATGCCGTTGAAGGTGAGGCCGTAGATCAGCAGCACGCCCATGATCGAGGTGCGCTTTTCCTTGCCCGCAAGCGAGCGCAGCAAAACGATGGTCATTGCCGCCAGGAAGGCGACGCCGATCGCGGCAAAATGCCCGAGCTCCAGCGTCTTGAAGCCCGGCCGCACGACAAGGATCACGCCGACGATACCCGCCAGAACCGCCGCCCAGCGCCATGGGCCGATATTCTCCTTCAGCACGACGGCGGAAAGTACGGTCACGAAGAGCGGCGACAGGAAGATCAGCGCATAGGCTTCCGCCAGTGGAATGGTGGTGAAGGCATAGATGCCGAAAATACCCGCGAAAAGGCCGGAGATGGCGCGCCCGTGCACGGCGAAGGGCCGGCTCATGCGCCAGAATTCACGCCACCTTTCCTCGCGCGGCTTGCTGAAGAAAATGAAAATGCCGGAAAATAGAATGCTGAAGAAGCCGATTTCGAAAACGCTGATCTGCGATCCAAGCGACTTGATGGTGGCATCGCCCATGGAAAAGGTCGCATAAGCGAACAGACCGAGCAGAAAACCCTTTTGCATTTGAACGTCCCCAAACACCGACCGCAATGCAAAGCATCCCCCGGCCGCGTGGAACGCGACCCGGACGCCCCTTCAAGGGACAGACAGTCTGGCAGATTTGATCCTCACCCTATGGCTAGACCCGGCTACCTATGAGTGCAAGCCGGAAAAACGGCAAAATTGCCCGATTGAACCCAACCGATGAAAATGGCTGCAAGGTGCGGCAAATTTGTCCCGCCATGGCCATCACATCACCGTCATGGAAAGAGGTTAGCCGGTGTTGATCGTGGCGCTTGGCGGCGGGCGTGAAGGCGGCTAAATATTATCGTGCGATTTTCATCCGCCGATTTCCCCGGCTGATATTGCTGCGTTACCATGGCCTCGCTAACCGAAAGGAAAAAGAATGCGGATTGTGATGATCGGTTCGGGTTATGTCGGCCTTGTGTCCGGCGCGTGTTTTGCCGATTTCGGCCATGACGTGGTCTGCGTCGACAAGATGCCGGAGAAGATAGAGGCCCTGAAAAACGGCCATATTCCGATCTTCGAACCGGGTCTGGAGACCATCGTCGCCAACAATGCCAAGGCTGGCCGGTTGAGCTTCACCACCGATCTTTCCGCAGCCGTTGCCAATGCCGATGTCGTCTTCATCGCGGTCGGCACGCCCTCGCGGCGCGGCGATGGCCATGCCGATCTTGGTTATGTCTATGCAGCGGCAAAAGAGATCGCCCATTCACTTGATGGCTTCACGGTCATCGTCACCAAATCCACGGTTCCCGTCGGCACTGGCGACGAGGTGGAGCGTATCATCCACGAGGAAAACCCCTCGGCCGATTTTGCGGTTGTCTCCAATCCGGAATTCCTGCGCGAAGGGGCCGCCATCGAGGATTTCAAGCGGCCGGACCGCATCGTCGTCGGCCTTTCGGACGAGCGCGCCCGCCCCGTCATGACCGAGGTTTACCGCCCGCTCTATCTCAACCAGTCGCCGCTGCTCTTCACCACAAGACGCGCTTCCGAACTGATCAAATATGCCGCCAACGCCTTTCTGGCGATGAAGATTACCTTCATCAACGAAATGGCTGACCTCTGCGAAAAGGTCGGCGCCAATGTGCAGGACGTCTCGCGCGGCATCGGTCTCGATGGCCGTATCGGTTCGAAATTCCTGCATGCAGGCCCCGGTTATGGCGGCTCCTGTTTCCCGAAGGACACGCTGGCGCTCGCCAAGACCGCGCAGGACTATGATGCGCCGGTGCGGCTGATCGAAACCACCATCGCCATCAACGACAACCGCAAGCGCGCCATGGGCCGCAAGGTCATCAATGCGATGGGCGGCGATGTGCGCGGCAAGAAGATCGCCGTGCTCGGCCTCACCTTCAAGCCGAATACCGACGACATGCGCGACAGCCCGGCAATCGCCATCATCCAGACCCTGCAGGACGGCGGTGCGAAAGTGGTCGGTTACGATCCGGAAGGCATGGCGAATGCCCGCCATCTGATGGAAGACATCGAATACGCGGCCGGCCCTTACGAGGCGGCGGAAGATGCCGACGCCGTGGTGATCGTGACGGAATGGAACCAGTTCCGCGCGCTCGACCTGCCGCGCCTGAAAGCGATCATGAAACATCCGGTGCTGGTGGACCTGCGCAATATCTACCGCACGGATGAGGTCGCCGCGCATGGTTTCATCTATGCCGCAGTCGGCCGTCCGCATGAAGGCGGTTCCGACAAGGGCGCATAGAGGTTTCGTTTTCGCCATTTCATTAAAAGGTTTTCTGCGCTTCGGTCAGACCGCAAACGCACCAACGGATTCGGGATATAATCATCATGCGTTATCTGGTTACCGGCACGGCTGGCTTCATCGGCTTTTATGTTGCGAAGCGACTGTTGGACGCCGGCCATTTCGTGACCGGTTTCGACGGCATGACGAAATATTACGATGTCAGCCTCAAGGAAAAACGCCACGCCATTCTTTCCCGCTCCAACGGCTTCCGGGCCGAAATCGGCATGCTGGAAGATACGGATGCGCTAAAGCGCGCGGCAGAAGCCGCCGAACCTGAGATCATCATCCACCTCGCCGCACAGGCAGGCGTCCGTTACAGCCTTGAAAACCCGCGCGCCTATGTCGATTCCAATCTCATCGGCTCGTTCAACATGCTGGAGCTCGCGAGAAGCCTTGAGGTCAAACACCTGATGCTGGCGTCTACTTCTTCCATCTACGGCGCCAACGAGAAAATCCCCTTCGCGGAAAGCGACAAGGCCGACGAGCCGATGACGCTTTACGCCGCCACCAAAAAATCGATGGAGCTGATGGCGCATAGCTATGCCCATCTGCACAAGCTGCCCACCACCGCCTTCCGCTTCTTCACGGTCTACGGCCCGTGGGGACGGCCGGACATGGCGCCCATCAAATTCGTCGATGCCGTTTCCAACGGCCGGCCGATCGATATTTACGGGCAAGGCAATATGAGCCGCGATTTCACCTATATAGACGATCTGGTGGAGGGCATCATCCGGCTGAGCACGGTCATCCCATCCGAGGAAAACCGCGTCACGCAGGAAGGCGTCACCGACACGTTGTCGCACCACGCGCCCTTCCGCGTGGTCAATATCGGCGGCGGCCAGCCGGTGGAGCTGATGCATTTCGTCGAGACGGTCGAAAAGGCGGTCGGGAAACCCGCGATCCGCAACATGCTGCCGATGCAGCAGGGTGATGTTCCCCGTACCTTCGCCTCGCCCGATCTTCTGAGGGCATTGACCGGCTACGTGCCGCAAACCCCGGTCGAGGAGGGCATCAAGGCCCTCGTCGCCTGGTATCGCGAGATGCACCCGGCCGAATTACGGGAATAACCTCACAGCGTCGCCAGCAGGCGGTTGGAGATGGTGCCGCCGGAAGCGCTCTGCATGGTGATCTTGGTTTCGACGGCCTCAATGATCGTGTCGCTGAAATCCATCTCCGTGAGATCGCGGATATTGGAAAGGCCACCCGGGGAAAACACGTTCACTTCCAGTATCTTGTCGCCAACGATATCCAGCCCGACAAGGAACATGCCGTCTTCCACCAGCTTCGGCCGCATCATATCGGCAAGCGCCACGATTTCGTCCGTCACTTTCACCGCCTCGGCGGTGCCCTTGGCGTGAATGTTGGAGCGCAGATCGCCTTTCGCCGGCACGCGGCGCAGGGCGGCATATTGACCGTCGCGCATCAGCGGGCGGCCATTCATCATGAAGAAGCGGATGTCACCATCCTTGGCGGCCGGCAGATAGGCCTGCGCGATCAGATAACCTTCGAGGCTCACCGCCTCGAAAATCTGGTTGAGATTGGCCTCCTTGCTGGAGCCGATCTTGAAGACATTCTTGCCGCCGGAGCCCTGCAGCGGCTTGACGATGACGCCCTTGGGGTGCGCGTCGGCAAAGGCGCGGATTTCCTCGACATTGCGCGAAATGATCGTGGTCGGGCGGACGATTTCAGGAAAGCTCTGGAAATAAAGCTTGTTCTGCGCCAGCGCCAGACCTTCGGGATCGTTCAGAACCACGACGCCACGCTGTTCGGCAAGCCGCCCGAACAGGATGCCGGCATGCACCGCCCATGGCCGTGTGGTCTGGTCGAGAGAGGGGTCGTTGCGCAGCATCAACGCATCGATTTCCTCGACATCCATGGTCCGCCGTTCCAGCGCCTTGTCCTGCAGGGCAGCATGAAACGCATCCGATTTCTTGTATTTCGCCTTCGGCAGCACGGTGGCATGGATGGTCAGGCTGTCGTCCGAGCGCAAGGTGAAATCGCCGGGCGTCAGATAGACCACCTCGTGGCCGCGATTGAGCGCCGCCATGGCAAGCAGGCCGGTCGCGTAGTTCGGTCCCTCGGTTTCGATGGAATTGACGAAAAATGCGATACGCATGAAGCCCCTCCTATAATGTCGCCAGTTCGGCAATGGATAATCCCGCCCGTATTTTTTCCAGCCGCTCATTGGCCCGGGCGGGCAGCAGAAATGCGGGCCTGACAGCCGGCGGACGAAGCAGGCCGCGCAGGGCCAGCTCCTGCATCACCGGAAAATGGGCGGCGGCGATCTTGCCCATCCAGAACGGATCGAGCGCCCCGCCCCTGCGCAGATGCTCCAGCACCTCCACCAGCCCGCGCAGATAGATCGCATCCTTGGAAAGACCGCCGCCGCGATAGATACGCAGCACCATGTTGAAGGCCCCGGCCTCATCGAAACCGTGATCGCGGGTCATGATGCGGAAGGTCTCGACGAAGCTTGCCCCATCCAGCATGGCGGCGCAGCCAATAACGCGGCCGGCGATCAGCCGCAGGCGCTCACGCGTCATGCCGCCGGCCAGATGTTCCGCCAGCACCGCCAGCCCCTCCTGCACGCCCTCATAACCGGAAAGGCCGGTGCGAAAGAGCCGCAACCCCTGAAACGAGCCGTTGAAATAGGTGAGAAGATGCACGCCGATCTCATGCGACAGCAACGCCTCGACACGGCGCTGTTCCATGACGGTGTGGCGGGAAATCAGAAGTTTCTCGCCCGTCACCATCAGGCCCGGCGGCAGGTCGTCACGGATTTCGACGCGCGCCTTGAATTCCGTATCCTCCGCCAGATAGGTCTCGACCATCTCCCGCGATTTTTTGGCGACCGCGTAACAATCGACCATGGCGATTTCGCCGTCTTCTTCCTTTCGCGGACAATCCTTGAGCACACCAAGCGCCAGCGTCAGAAGTGCGGGTTCCACGGCGCCATACAGGGCGCGTGAAAAATCGGTGAAGGTACGATGGTGCAGGCTTGCAAGCATCGTCAGCTGCAGATCGATCTCCCGCTGTTTTTCCCGGTAGAGGTGATAAAGCACCGGGTCTTCCAGATGATCGAAAACGACCGAATAGAGCTTGCGTTTCTGCTCCTCGACATCGACGCCGAGCGGCCGGTAGAGCAGGCGCGGCGCATATTGAAAGCTGCCATCGCGGAACTCCTCGAAGGCCCGGCGAGCATTGATCGGCGTGACGGACAGAAGAAAATCGAAGGAAGAGACAATGTCGTCGATCGAACGATCCGCACGTCTGACCGCATCGACGAAGGCCTTGCGGCCGAGCGCCCGGTGGCTGGTGACCTTGAGGGCGTCCATGCCGGAAGCAAATGACGAGAAAGCCTGCAAACCGGCATCGAAAAGATCGGCGATCATCGTTTCGCGCAGACCAGGATAATCCGCTCCGGATTCCGGTTGACGATAGATCGGCGCAAAACGCACGCTGATGCAGGGAAAATCCAGCCCGGCATTCTGAAACCTGAGGATCGGATCGGCATCCGGTTCCGGCCGGGTAATGCGCGGCGTGCGAAACCGCACCTCGGCATCACAAACCGCCTTGATGAAGACGCGGCGCGCCTTTTGCGTTTCCGGCTCAGCCGTGGCGGAGACGGAAACTTCATAATGCGGCAGGAAGGGGGAATCGTCGGCCAGAAGAATATCATGCTCCAGCTCGCCGATATCAATCACCATGAAAGCGCCGAAACGCTGCCGCATGGCGGCGCCCACGGCCTCGATCAGAGGCGCAGCCTCCTGAATGGTGGAGGCGATGAGATAGGATGCATGGGCAGCGGCGATATCGCGCGCGGCGAGGTCTTTCGTGCCGCCCGTCAGATGCAGGCAGAGGAACGGCAGCGGCCGGTCGATATGCAGACGGCCATCTTTTCCGACATCGCGGCGGACGGCCTTGCCGGCCTCGAGGCACGACACGACATCATCGACCAGATCGGTGATGGGGGACGGCGCATTGCGGGCGGAGGATATATTCATCGCCGCGATCTCAGACATTCTTCAATAACCGGCTGAAGTGCTGCAATCGTGTCGCGAATATCCGCCACCGCGCGCGCATCCGCCTCCCCCGTCCACTCATCCATGAAGAATTTCTTGAATTCGATCGCGATGGCGCAGCCATTCTCCGCAAAGCGCTCATGAATGAAGCGGGTCTGCTCTCCTTTGCCCTGAAAGGCCACATTCTCGCGCACATCGAGGCGGCGCCCACCAATGGTCGCGGATGCAAAATGACGGCCCACCGCACTGACGATGTCGTTCCAGCGGCTGCGATCCATGGAATAGGTGCCAATATTGATATCGGGCGCTTCCGCCTGCGCCGTTGGCGGCGCGGCAGCGCCCTGCCGGCGATGATTATAGCTATGCACGTCCAGCACCACGAAAGCGCCATGCCGGCGCTCAACCGTAGAAAGCACCGCTTCAAGCATCGTATAATAGTCGGCATGAAAATCGAGCGATTGGCGAAGCGCGTCTTCGGGCGGCTGCCCGTTCCAGACCTCCAAGCCCCAGGATTGCTCCGGCTTTAAATAGATCGCCTGATCGGCAGCGCGGTTGAGATCGATTTCAAAACGCGAATGGTGAACGACGATACGGTTCGTCATCCCTGCGATCATCGCGCCGGTAAAAGGATCTTCTTCCCGCAGCCGCTTGTCCGGGGAAAGCGCCATAAGACCGACTATATCGGGACGGATGCGGTGACCGTCATGAATGGCCGTGCCGATGACGGGCGAATTGCCGAAGTCGATCGACCAGAAACCCTTGTTTTCGTTATTGCCGCGGTATTCGTCTTCGCTCTGTCCGGCTGCCATGCTGCCTCCCCTGCATCGGGAGTAAAACAGCGGGACTGGCCCGTTTGTTCCGGGAAAAATTGCGCGCGATGTATTTGGCCCCGGCAATGACACCCCTTCAAAACATGGGAACCATATAGGAAAGCCCACGTTGTTCTGGCAGGAGGGCCGCCGTGTCAAACGGACGCGATGGCGCTGAAGAACATCGGGATTTTTCCGTTTTCTCCCGGTGGCCAACGAAACGGCAGCCGAGCTTCTTACCCATCCGGCGTCCCTCCGTCCCCCGCTTTCCACGCATAAGGAGCCGCGACATGGAAAAGACCGAAACGCGTAAACTTGCGGAAGAATATCTGCGGCTCGGCGGAACCCGCCAGGTCATGATCGACGACACCAAGACCTTCGTGCGCCAATGGAAAGACGAACCGGCGGAAGCGGAGAGATTTTGGCAGACCAACATCGAAAATCTCGACGAGGAACGCCTGAAGGACGTGGAATTTTTCCTCCCTTCCGTGAATTCCGACAAGGATGATTGAACCCATCAGGAGACAGATATGACTGCCATCAACGCTGCAAAGATCCTCATTCTCGCAACGGACGGCTATGAGCGCTCCGAACTGCGCGTGCCCTATGACCAGTTGAAGGCAAAGGGTGCGGACGTCAAGATCGCCTCAATCAAGGAAGGCGAGATCAGGAGCTGGGATAAAAAGGACTGGGGCGACAGCATTGCCGTTGATCTTTCCGCCGGAAGTGTCAAATCGGATGACTTCGATGCGCTGGTTCTTCCAGGCGGCCAGATCAATCCGGACGTCCTGCGCCACGACGAGGATGCGATGCGCGTCGTTCGCGATTTCGTCAAGTCCGGCAAGGTCGTGGCTGCGATTTGCCACGCCCCCTGGCTTCTCGTTGAAGCGGATGCCCTGCGCGGCCGTAACGCCACTTCCTACTGGTCGATCAAGACCGACCTGAAAAACGCCGGCGCCAACTGGAAAGACGAAAAGGTGGTGACGGACAAGGGCATCATCACGTCCCGCAGCCCGGAAGACCTCGATGCCTTCGTTGCGAAAATCGTCGAGGAGGTAGAGGAAGGCCGCCACGAACGCGGTGCCGCCTGAGGCCCACGACATTCCTGTGCCGCCGCTTGCCGGCGGCACTTTTATTGGGAGACATCCATGAAAAGTAGATTGCTGGCCACGGGTGCCGAACGTACCTTCATTCTTGTCATCGACCCGGAGGAAGAGGCATTCGAGGCGATCCGCCGCTTCGCAAAATCGGAAAACATCAACGCTGCGTCGGTAACAGCGATAGGTGCCTTTTCAACTGCGACGCTCGCTTTTTTCGACCTTTCGACGCGCGAATATAAGGAAATTCCCGTGACGGAGCAGAGCGAGGTTCTGAGCCTGCTTGGCGATATTACGCTTGACGAAAACGACACGCCAAATCCGCACCTGCACGTTGTGCTGGGCTTTGCCGACGGTTCTACGAAAGGCGGCCATTTCCTGAAGGGGGTGGTGCGCCCGACGCTCGAAGTCGTCATTCGCGAGACACCGGCGGAGTTGCGGCGCAGTTACCGCCGCGAATTCGGCATAGCACTCATCGATCCCGCAAAATAACCAACGGAACCGGAAAAACGCCACTGCGTTATCTCTTCATGCAGGGGGACGAATGGCGGCAATCACACGAAAAGATGCGGATAGTGATGAAGTCAGGCAATTTCTGATCGGTCTGGCACGTGGAACGGCAGGCGCACTGCTGTTTGCCCTGCCCATGCTGATGACCATGGAAATGTGGTTTCTAGGCCTTTACATCAATTCCTGGCGGCTTCTGCTGCTTTGCATCCTCAACCTGCCGCTGCTTTTCCTGCTCGCCCGCCGCATCGGCTTTGAAAATATTCATTCCCGGACACAGGCGCTACGCGACGCGATAACGGCCTATGGGCTGGGCATTGCCGTCAGCGCCGCCGTGCTTTTGCTGTTCGGCATTTTGAACGATCAGCTCACCACCTCAAATCTCATCGCCAAAATCGCCCTGCAATCCGTGCCCGCCAGCATCGGGGCGCTGCTTGGCCGCAGCCAGCTCGGCGAACATTCCGACACCGAGGATGAGGACGATGGCGAATATTCCGGCGAGACGGGTTATCTGCACGAACTCTTCATGATGATGGTCGGCGCGCTTTTTCTCAGCCTCAATGTCGCCCCGACGGAAGAAATGATCCTGATTGCCTACAAAGTAACTCCCTATCACATTCTGGCGCTTTGCCTGGTCTCGATCGCGATCATGCACGGCTTCGTTTATGCGCTTCATTTCAAGGGGTCGCACCAAGTGCACGAGGGGCAGGAATGGTGGCAGTCCTTCCTGCGCTTCACCCTGCCCGGTTATGTCATCGCCATTGCCATCAGTATCTACACGCTCTGGACCTTCGAACGTCTCGACCATACCTCGCTGTCGCAGATCATGAATGCCGCCGTCATTCTCGGTGTTCCCGCTTCGATCGGCGCAGCCTCTGCCCGGCTGATCCTGTGAGGAAAAAATGACCATATCGAAGGGCCGCAAACATGTTGAAAGCCCCAAGCCGCATTGGGTGGAGTGGCTGACGGGCGCCGTCTGTACGCTTCTTGTCGTCGCGATGCTCGGCTGGATCGGCTATGACATCTATCGCTACAAGCCGGACAAGGCCCGTTTCGAGTTTGCCGTCACGGACGTCGAGGCACAGGCGGGACAGTACCGGGTGAGTTTCGACATTCGCAACCTCTCCATGACGACGGCGGCGCAGGTGCATGTGCGCGGCGACCTGCAGCAAAATGCCGCCACGCTGGAAAGCGCCGACGTGACATTCGATTATGTCGCCTCGGAATCCCGCGACACCGGCACGCTCTTCTTCCGAAACAATCCCCAAAACGGAACACTCATCATCAACGTCGCCGGCTATACCGAGCCGTGAGACCTTTCAGGACACTTTCATGCCCACATCGGAACTGACGAAGGAACGGGACCTCAGGGAATCAAAACCCCTGTGGGCCGATACGCCCCGCATCGGCATTCGCAGCGGAAAGACCCCGGAAGCCAACCATTATGACACGATCGTGGTGGGTGCCGGCATCAGCGGCGCGCTTGTGGCCCATGCGTTGCACAGGCCGGGCCAGTCGATGCTGATCGTCGACCGGCGTGACCCGGTAATGGGCAGCAGCGTCGCCAGCACCGCGATGATTCAACACGAGATCGACACACCTCTGACTGAACTCAGAAAGATGATCGGTAGGGACGCTGCGGATCGGGCGTGGCAACGCTCGGCGCGGGCCGTCCTGCGTCTTGAGGAAATCGTTTCCTCGCTCGGCATATCCTGCAGCATGGCGCGCAAGCAGGCGCTTTATCTCGCCGGCGACGAAATGGGGTCGCGCGCGCTGAAGGCTGAAGCGGCAGCCCGGGAAGAAGCAGGGATTGCGGCGCGCTTCCTTGGCCCCGCCGAATTGAGGAGCGACTACGCCATCGATCGGACTGGGGCTATCCTTAGCGATATTTCGGCCTCCGCCAATCCCGCACAGCTGACGGCCGGCCTTTTGCGCCACACGTCGGGCGCCGGTGCGGAAATCGTGTCCCATCTGGAAATCACCGATCTCAGAAACCTCGGTGACGAGGTGGTCGTCGCCACCGCACAGGGCAAGATCCTTTCCGCCCGCAATGTCGTTTTCTGCACCGGATACGAATTCCTGAAGTCGCTGGAAAGCCCGAAACATCAGATCATCTCCACCTGGGCGCTGGCGAGCAGGAAGGGCATCGATCTGCCGGACTGGCTGAAAAGCCATATCGTCTGGGAGGCTTCCGATCCCTATCTCTACCTGCGTACCGACCGTGACGGACGCCTGATCGCAGGGGGCGAGGATGAGGAAAGCCCGACATCGTACCTTTCTGAAGGAAAGCTCTTTGCCAAACAGGATGCAATCCGGCGTAAGATAGAAAGTCTCCTTGGTATCGACATCGGAGAGCCGGAATATCGCTGGGCGGCGGCCTTCGGTACCACCACCACCGGCCTGCCGCTGATCGGCGCGGTTCCCGGCATGAGGAACGTCTACGCCGTCATGGGCTTCGGGGGTAACGGCATCACCTTCAGCCAGATCGCCGCCGAGATAATCGCTGCCGCCGTCAATGGCGGCAAGGATCCTGACGCCGATCTCTTCCGGTTCGATTGATCGCCGTTCATTCGTCCTTGATGCCCGCCACCACCTGTATGCGGCGCAGCGTCCACAAGACGACGATGCCGATGCCGGCGGCAACAATGGCCAGCGGCCACATGCCGAGACCGGCGGCAAGGCCGATCGCCGCGGAGAGCCACATGCTTGCCCCCGTCGTCAGACCTTTGACATCGCCCCTGGTATAGACGACCACACCTGCCGCCAGAAAGGCGATGCCCGCCGTCACGGCCTCCACCAACCGGATGGGATCGAGCCGCGCGGCCTCATGACCCTCCGCCATCGTCTCCATCATATGGATGGTGATGACGCAGAAAGTGACCGCTGCAAGACCGATCAGCATATTGGTGCGAAGACCGGCAGTATTCTTGTGAAATTCGCGCTCCAGACCGATCAGGCCGCACAGGATGACCGCACCAAAAACGCGCACCACCAGCACCTCGAAGGGAATGGAGATATTCATGGAAAATTCTTCTGCAAGGCTTTGGGGCACAGTCGTGTCTCCTCCCGAAATTTCAGCACAGTAAGTTAGGGAAAGCCTGTTGGTTCCCTGCAGCAATATAAATGTTGCGCGCAACGGAGCCGGAACCATGGGAGCTGCGAAGGGTTTGTCTCCCGTGCGGGCGCACGCCACGCACTTTCACACATGGGAGAAGGACCAATGGCCGAGAAGAAACTCGACGACCTGTTTTACGACACGTTGAAGGATATCTATTACGCCGAAAGGCAGATTCTCAAAGCCCTGCCGAAGATGGCGCGGGCAGCAACCGATACCAAGCTGAAACAGGCCTTTGAAAAGCACAGGGAAGAAACGCAGGGACAGATCGAACGCCTGCAGGAAGTGTTCGAAATGATCGGCAAGCGGGCGCAGGGCAAGACCTGCGAAGCTATCCAGGGCATCATCGCCGAGGGCGAAGAGATTATGGAAGACTTCAAGGGCACGGCAGCTCTCGATGCCGGTCTCATTTCGTCGGCCCAGGCGGTCGAACATTATGAGATCGCGCGTTACGGCACCCTGAAGGCGTGGGCTGAAAAGCTGGGACACGCCAATGTCGTTTCCCTGCTGGACGCCACGCTCAAGGAAGAAACGAAAACAGACGATGCGCTGACATCGCTTGCCAAGACCTCGATCAATGCGGCGGCCCAGAAGAAAGCGGCATGACAGGTTTCAGCCGCACAATTAAAAAACCGGAATGGTCATCCATTCCGGTTTTTTATGTGCTTAAGGGCTGCCCGTTCTACGGCAGGGTATAGGCAATCACATAGTCGCCCGGTTTGGTTCCCACCGAGCCGTGCCCCCCCGCAACCATCACGACATATTGCTTGCCGCCCTCCAGAGCATAGGTCATCGGCGTTGCCTGGCCACCGGCCGGCAGACGCGCTTCCCAGAGCTGCTTGCCGGTGGTGAGGTCGTAGGCCCGCAGATAGTCATCGACCGCCGCACCGAGGAAGGCCACGCCACCCTTGGTGATCATCGGCCCGCCAATGCCCGGCACACCGACCTTGAAGGGCAGTGGCAGCGGTGTCATGTCGTAGACCGTGCCGTTCTTGTGCTTGTAAGCGATATCGCCGGTGCGAAGGTCAGCACCTGCAACATATCCCCATGGCGGCGCCTGGCAGGGGATTTTCAACGGACCGAGAAACGGCCCCATGAAGACGCCATAGGGCGCGCCATCATTACGGTTCAAGCCCTGCTCGCTGCCCTTCTCGTCCTGACCCTTCGGCGGAATCTGGTCACGCGGAACCAGCTTCGAGGTGAAGGCGAGATAGGTCGGCATGCCGAACATGACCTGACGTTCAGGATCGACCGCCACGCTGCCCCAGTTGAACGTGCCGAAATTGCCGGGATAGATGATCGAACCCGTCAGCGACGGCGGCGTGTAACGGCCCTTATAGTTCAATTGATGGAAGCGGATACGGCAGGCGAGCTGGTCGAACATGGAGACACCCCACATGTCCTTTTCCTTCAGCGGCTCCGGCTTGAATGACAGCGCCGTCGTCGGCTGCGTCGGCGACGTGAAGTCTTCAGGAATAGCACCGCCCGGCGCCGGTTCTTCCGTGATCGGCAGAAGCGGTTCGCCGGTACGCCGGTCGAGAACGTAGATATCGCCCTGCTTGGTGGGACCGACGAGCGCCGGAACGCTCTGGCCGTCCTTGGTGATGTCAAGAAGCACCGGCTGGGCCGGAACATCCATGTCCCACAGGTCGTGGTGAACTGTCTGCCGCACCCAGCGATCCTTGCCGGTATTGATATCGAGCGCGACGATGGAGGAGGAATATTTCTCCACATTCTCGCTGCGGCCCATGCCGAGCTGATCCGGCACCTGGTTGCCGAGCGGTACGTAGACAAGGCCAAGACCTTCGTCATAACTTAAAACGGACCAGCTGTTCGGCGAGTTGGTCGTATAGGTCTCGCCTGCCGCAATCGGCTCGGTCTTTTCCGGATTGCCGGAATCCCAGTTCCAGATCAAGGCGCCGCTGTTCACATCGAAAGCACGGATGACGCCGGACTGTTCCTGCGTGGAATAGTTGTCGTTCACCGCGCCGCCGATGATGATCTTGCCAGCGGCGATGACCGGCGGCGAGGTCGAATAATAATAACCGGCGGGATTGTATTTCATGCCCTGCTCAAGATGCAGGACACCCTGATCGGCAAAGGACGTGCAGACCTGACCGGTTGCGGCATCGAGTGCGATCAGCCGCGCATCGGAGGTCGGCAGATAGACGCGCTCGGCGCAGGCCGTTCCCTGCGCGGCGTTGGGCTCGGCATAATAGGAAACGCCGCGGCAGGTCTGGTGCTGGCGGTCCGGATTGAGGCCGACATTCGGGTCGTATTTCCACTTTTCCTTGCCGGTGGCGGCATCGATGGCAATCGCCCAATTATGCGGCGTGCAGATGTAAAGCGTGTTGCCAACCTTGAGCGGCGTGACCTGATAGGTCGTCTCACCCACGTCATCGGGTAGCTTCACGTCGCCCGTCTGGTAACGCCAGGCTTCCTTGAGCTGCGAGACGTTGTCGACATTGACCTGGGTCAGCGGCGAATAACGCTGGCCATAGGGGGTGCGACCATATTGATGCCAGTCACCGTCAGGCACATTGCCGCCATAGACGGGCGCCGCAGACGCGGTCTCCTGTGGCAGGGAACCCGGATTGTCATGCGGATCCTGCGCCATGGAATATCCGGCCACCGCTATGGAGGCGAGAACCGATAGTCCAAGCGGCCATGCATTGGGGCCGTAACGCAAGCCTGTCGGGCTCGCAAAACCAAGTGGTTTTCTGACCCAGGGCACCAGAAGCCAGAGGCCGATGAGAATAATGATGCCGCCACGCGGACCGAGCTGCCACCAGTCGAAGCCGACTTCCCAAACGGCCCAGGCAAGGGTCGCGACGATGAAGACGGCATAGACGTGCAGCGCTGCACGATTGCGCTTGAAGAGCAGGATGGCCGTCAACAGGAAGGCCAGCCCGGAAAGGACATAATAAAAACTCCCGCCCAGCATGACGAGCTGAGAGCCGAAACCGAACAGCGCAAGGCCGATCAGCGAGAGAATAACCGCAGTGACGGTGACTGCCATGAATGAAACCCCCGATTCCTGTCACTTTGCGTGAAATGAAATCGGGTGCGATCTGGTTCCATACAAACCATTCATTTGTCGTGAAAAATTTCACGGCATGGTGGTCATGGATTTTGCGACGCTCCGGTTGAGCCCTGCGGGGCAGGTGAGGTCTCCGTTTGGGAATTTTGCGGCCGGTTCTCATCAGGCTCGAAAACCGAATATTCGACGACGGCCCAAACCACCAGCGCAAGAAGTACACTGACAATCAAAATGACAAGCACCGGCCGTCCCTGGGACCCTTGCCGTGCCCGTGTTGCCGTCACGCTTTTCGGGGAATCCCGACCGTCGAGATAGCGGGCATTTTCTCTGGCCATGTCTTTCACTCCCTGTAACCCTGCAAATTTAATCCCCGGGGTCAGGGTTTTGTTCCAGATCGCCGGAGAACGACTTTAACCGCACTCGGCCGGCAAACGGGGCCTCTCCGCGCGCTCATCCTCTGCCACATCCACCGCGCTGAAGCTTTGCCCGAGGCCGAGCCAGGAGACCGGCAGGCGTGTTCCACCGCCATCCGTTTCCCAGATATCGTCTGGCGGGTTGTCGGAATTCGCCGACGGCGGGGGCAATGTTCCCGCATGAAAGCGGGTGCCGGAAAAGGAAAGGTATCTTTTAACCGCATGGCGCCATCCACGCCAAAGGTCCAGAAAAGCAGGAATTCTCAACATCATGATTGTCAGGCAATATATCGATAAAATAACTTCCCCTTATTTGGCACGTCTGGACGAGCTGCACATCCCCGTTGCGACGCAACCGCAGCGAATGGTCGAATTGTGCCAACAAACCGTCATAAAGTGTCAGATAAAGCCCGGCAAAGCGTGATCAGCGGCCGAGCTGCACGATCCAGCGTGTCCATTCCGCACTATCAGGCTTCAGAATATCCGACGTGACGTCACGGCTTTCCGATGCGAAATGGCGCATCTGGCGCGGCGAAAGACCGAAGGTCTTCTTGAAGACGCGGCTGAAATTTTCCGGATTGGTGAAACCATAGGACGCCGCCACCTCGGCAATCGTCATATGTGCCGATTGCGGTGCCCGCAGGAAATCCATTGCACGTTCAAGACGCCGATGGGTGATGCAGGCCGAAAACCCGCCCAGCGGCTCGAAAAGCCGATAGACGGTGCGTCGCGATACGCCGAATTCGCCCATCACCTTTTCCACCGACAGGGCCGGATCGAGCAGGTGATTGTCGATATAGCGCCGGATGGATGCCCTGAGCGCCCGCTGCACGCCCTGCGCATTGTCGTGCCCGACATGATTGTTGATGGCGGCTGCGGCAAGGTCCAGAAGCGGCGAGACCGTGGCTGCGCCCTCACTGGCGCTCATCACGTCGAAATGGCGATAGATGCTCGTCATCGTTTCGCGCAGCAGCGATACCAGCGGCAGACCGGCCGGCAGCACACGTTCATGATGATTGCCGGAACCGACAAGCCTGCCTTCCAGCAGCCGGCGCGGCACAACAAGGCTGAGATGGTCGTGGTCTGTCGTCGCAGTGGCCAGCGGTTGCGCCATGTCGATGAGATAGAGGTCGCCGGGGCCTGCGGTCTCGCCCGATCCACGTCGCGACATGCTTTGTCCGCTGGCGTAGAATTGCAGGAGAAAACCGTCCATGCCGTCGCGGGCAAGCTTGTGACGCGAACGGTCGAAATCCTGCGCCGAAGACTGGGTGCGGCCGAGCGCGACATTGCCGATGAAAGCCGCATCGACGCTGGCGAAGAAACCGTCATCCTGCGGGCGACGCAGGCGGGCATCGAACAGCACATTGATCGAATCCCGCCAAAGCCCCATGGCGTCGCGTTTCGGCACCTGGCGCGTATCGAAGCGGGAGCGCGCCAGCGGCGCTTCAAAAGACCCTGTGTTCATCATGACGCTTTTCCGTGAACACGGCGCTGACCCCGCCGTCCACGAAAACTATACAGGATTGAAACCGCTCAACAATGCCGGAAGCCGATGAGACGGTTCGCTTCAAGCGCGTGCGCGAAAATTATTTCGCGGTCCAGCCGCCATCGATGGAGATGGTGGTGCCGGTGATGGAGCGCGCCATATCGCCGGAGAGATAAAGCGCCATTTCCGCCACTTCTTCCGGTTGCACAAACCGCCTGGTCGGCTGCGGCGCAAGCATCACCTTTTTCACCACATCCTCCTCGCTCATGCCATGCACGCGCGCCTGATCGGCAACCTGGGCCGCGACAAGCGGCGTCCAGACATAACCGGGGCAGATGGCGTTGCAGGTGATGCCGAGTTCGGCGACTTCCAGCGCCACGCTTTTCGTCAGGCCCACCACCGCATGTTTGGTCGCCACATAAGGGCCCTTGAAGGGCGAAGCACGCAGGCCGTGTGCGGAAGCAATGTTGACGATGCGGCCCCAACCCCTTTCCTTCATGCCCGGCAAGGCCGCACGGATGGTGTGAAAGGCACTGTCGAGCGAGATAGCAACAATATGGGAGAAATCGGCAAAATCGAACTCATCGATCGGCGCGACTTTCTGGATGCCGGCATTGTTGACGAGGACGTCAATATGACCGAATTCGGCGATGACGGTTTCCGGCAGATGGGCGCTTTCATCATAATTGGCGAGGTTGGCGGCAAAATAGACCGGCCTGTGCCGCGCCACCTTCGCGACCGCCTCCAGCGCCTGCGTCGCCTCCTCGGCCGTCTCTATGCCATGCACCGCGACCAGATACCCCGCCTCGGCGAAACGTTTGGCGATGGCGAGCCCGATGCCGCTGGTGGAACCCGTGACGAGCACGGTTTTCGGTTGGTCCTCCATCGGCCTAGTCCTTCAGCTGCGGCAGGTTGCGGAAAAGTTCGAGCGCTTCGGGATTGGCAAGCGCATCGGCATTCTTCACCGGCCGGCCATGGATGGTGTCACGCACCGCGATTTCGGAAATCTTGCCGGAGCGCGTGCGGGGAATGGCGCTGACCGCAATGATCCTTGCCGGCACATGCCGCGGTGTGGCACCCGAACGGATGCGGCTGCGGATGGTCTTTTCCAGCTCTTCCGTCAGGGCCGCACTGCCCTTCATGCGCAGGAAGAGGATGACCCGCTGATCACCGTCGATATCCTGCCCCACGGCAATCGCCTCCTCGACTTCAGGCACGGTCTCCACCTGCCGGTAGATTTCGGCCGTGCCGATGCGAACCCCGCCGGGATTGAGCGTCGTATCCGAACGTCCATGGATGACATAACCGCCGGAGGGGCGCATTTCGGCAAAATCACCATGCGCCCATATTCCGGGGAACCGGTCGAAATAGGCAGCCTGATAGCGAGAACCATCCTCATCGCCCCAGAATTTGACCGGCATGGACAAATGGGCATTGCGGCAGACCAGTTCACCGGCAACGCCGCGAACGGAACGCCCCTCATCATCCAGTGTATCGATATCCATGCCGAGCATCGCACCCTGCAATTCGCCGCGATGCACCGGCTGCAAAGGGTTACCGCCGAGAAAACAGGCGCAGATATCCGTGCCGCCGGAAATGGAGGCGAGGTGCACGTCGGCCTTCCAGTCGCGATAGATATAATCGAAGGATTGCGGGATGAGCGGCGAGCCGGTGGAGAGAATTGTCCGTAGCGATGAAAGATCGCGGCTTTCGCGCGGCTTCAGCCCGGCCTTCAGGCAGGCGTCGATAAACTTCGCCGACGTGCCGAAAGTGGCGATCCGCTCGGCGTCGATGAGATCGATCAGCCGTGCGGATGTCGGATAACCTGGATTGCCGTCATAGGTTACCAGAGTAGCGCCAAGCGCCAGACCGGAGACCTGCCAGTTCCACATCATCCAGCCGCAGGTGGTGAAATAGAAAAAGCGCTCCCCTTCCTGAATATCGCATTGCAGTTTCAGCTCCTTCATGTGCTGAAGAAGCAAACCGCCGCCGGAATGGGTGATGCATTTCGGCTTGCCGGTGGTGCCCGAGGAATAAAGGATCGCCAGCGGCGACTTGACGGGCAGACGGTTAAAGGCAATCTCACCCGCCGCATAAGGCGCGACGAAATCCTTAAGCGTCACGCAGCCGAGATCGGCAAGGCTTTCGGGAACGGCATCGCCGATCAGCACGATCCTTTCAGGAGCCGCACTTTCCGCCACCGCCCGAATGGTCGGGCCGACATCGATGCGTTTGCCGGCATAACCATATTCCGGCACGGCGATGAGGATTTTCGGGCCGATCTGCGACAGACGGTCGGAGGCTCCCGCCGGCCCGAAATCCGGCGAGCAGGAGGACCAGATCGCCCCAATGGCGCTGACAGCCAGATAGCTGACGATCGCCTCGATATCATGGGTGACGATGGCCCCGACGCGGTCGCCTTGCCTCACACCGGCATGGGCAAGCGCCTGCACCATGCGGGACACTTCGTCGTAAAGCTCTCTGCGGGTAATCTCGCGCCTTGTGCCATCGTCGCGATGGGCGATGATAGCCAGCCGCTCATCGGCATCGCGCAGCAGGTTTTCGGCATAATTGAGCCTTGCGCCCGGATAGAACTCGGCCTCCCGGATCGTCGCGCCCGGTTCGAACGCCACGTCGCCGCGCGTGCCGATAATGCCGAGTTCGTCCCACAGCGCATCGTAAAATTCATCCGGCGCGTCGATGGACCAGCCCAGCAGGCCGGCATAGTTATCGGCGGCCTGCCCGTGCAGCTTTGCCGTTTTCGTCGCGAAGGTGAAAAGCGCCGAGCGCTCCAGCCTCTTCTCCGGCGGCACCCATAAGATGTCGGATGGCGCGGCGTCCGTCATGCTTCGCTCCCGCGCAGCATTTCGACGATGGCGGAAAAATCGCGCCCGCCGCTTCCTTCGCCGACGAAGTTCTCGTAAAGCGCCGCCGCCGCCGCACCGAGCGGGGTGGAAGCCCCCGCTCCATTCGCGGCCTCCTGCGAAAGCTTCAGATCCTTCAGCATTAGGGCCGCGGCAAATCCGGGCTGGTAATCCTTGTTTGCGGGCGATGTCGGCACCGGTCCCGGCACCGGGCAATAGGTGGTGAGCGACCAGCATTGCCCGGAAGAGGTGGAGGCGACATCGAAAAGCGCCTGATGCGAAAGCCCGAGTTTTTCGCCCAGAACAAAAGCTTCCGAAACGGCGATCATGGAAATGCCGAGGATCATGTTGTTGCAGATTTTGGCCGCCTGGCCGTTGCCACCCTTGCCGCAATGCACGATCTTCTTGCCCATCGCCTCCAGCACCGGCTTTGCCGCAGAGAAGGCCGCAGCCTCGCCGCCGCACATGAAGGTCAGGGTGCCCGCCGCAGCCCCGCCCGTTCCGCCGGAAACGGGCGCATCGACCGAGGGGCAACCGGCGGAAGCGGCCAGTTCATGCGCCTTCAGCGCGCTTTCCATATCCACCGTCGAGCAGTCGATAAGCAGCGTGCCAGCAGAAATCTTTTTAACCAGATCGCCATAGACGGAAACCACATGTTCGCCCTTCGGCAGCATGGTGATGATCACGTCAGCCGCTTCGATAGCCTCGGCAGAATCCGCAGCAACGGGAATGCCCGCCTCTCTCGCCGCCGCGCGGCAGGCTTCGGAAAGATCGTGACCCCTGACGGCATATCCGGCCTTGACGAGATTGGCGGCCATGGGCAGGCCCATATGTCCCAGCCCGATAAAAGCGACGGTCTTCATCGGAGCGCTCCTTTCAGCGATTATCCGCAAGGATCATGTCGGCGGCCTTTTCGGCAATCATGATCGTCGGGGAATTGGTATTTCCAGATGTGATGCGTGGCATCACCGATGCATCGGCGACGCGCAGCCCGGCGAGCCGGCGGAATTTCAGCCGCGCATCGACCACGCTTTCCATATCCGACCCCATGCGCAGCGTGCCGACAGGGTGGAAGATGGTGGTGCCGATATCGCCCGCCGCCTTTGCAAGATCATTGTCGTTCTCAAAGGAGGGACCCGGCTTGTATTCCTGCGGCTTGAAGCGCGCGAAGGCCGGCTGGGCGACGATGCGGCGTGTCAGCCGCATGGCGTCGATGGCCACCTGGCGGTCGCCTTCGGTGGAAAGATAGTTCGGGCGGATTTCCGGCTGCATGGCGAAATCCGGTCCTTTCACATGCACTGAACCCCGGCTTTCCGGCCGCAAATTGCAGACACTTGCGGTAATGGCCGGGAAAGTGTGAACCGGATCACCGAACTTGTCGAGCGAAACCGGCTGGACATGATATTCCAGATCGGCGGTTTCCTTTTCCGGCGAGGAACGGGTGAAGACACCGAGCTGGCTCGGCGCCATCGACATCGGCCCGGAGCGCGTCAGCGCATATTCGAGGCCGATCCGCGCCTTGCCGAACAGGGTGGAGGCCCTTTCATTCAGCGTCAGAACGCCGGAGACCTTGTAAACCATGCGCAGCTGCAGATGATCCTGCAGGTTTTCACCCACACCCTGAACCTCCGCCACCGTGTCGATACCGGCCGCCTGCAACACATCGCCACGGCCGACGCCGGAAAGCTCCAGAATATGCGGCGAGCCGATCGCGCCGGCGGACAGCACCGTCTCGCGCCGCGCCCGCATCTTTTTCAGGACGCCGTCATGGTGAAACTCGACGCCGGTGACACGGCCTTCTTCGATGATCAGGCGCTTGACATGGGCCTTGGTCAGAACCGTCAGGTTCTTGCGGCCAAGCGCCGGTTTCAGAAAGGCTTTCGCCGTGTTCCAGCGCCAGCCAGCCCGCTGGTTGACGTCGAAATAACCGGCGCCTTCATTGTCGCCGCGGTTGAAATCATCGGTCGCGGGAATACCCGCCTCGCCCGCCGCCTTCTGGAAGGCATCCAGCACATCCCAGCGCACGCGCGCCTTCTCCACCCGCCATTCGCCGCCGGCGGAATGCAGATCATTCTTGCCGCGATAAAAGTCTTCCGACTTCAGGAAATAGGGCAGGATATCGTTCCATCCCCAACCCTCGCAGCCAAGCTGCCGCCACATATCATAATCGCGCGCCTGGCCGCGCATATAGATCATGCCGTTGATGGAGGAGCAGCCGCCAAGTACCTTGCCGCGCGGATATATCAGCGAGCGACCGTTGAGCCCCGGCTCTTCCGCCGTCTTGAAACACCAGTCAGTGCGCGGATTGTTAATGCAATAGAGATAACCGACCGGAATGTGGATCCAGTGGTAATTATCGTTGCCGCCCGCTTCCAGCAGCAGCACGCGGTTGTTCGGATCTTTCGAAAGGCGGTTGGCGAGAACGCATCCGGCACTCCCCGCTCCGATGACGATATAGTCATATTCGCCCATACTCTTCTCCATACGCCGCCCTTGCCGCGTCGTCCCGGACGCGGGGGAGGCCTTTCCAGTGTTTTCAAAAAATGTTTAGCCGCGGTGCTGGAAGCCGAGTTTTCTCCCAAGCCGCGACGCGTAAAATTCGCCGATCAGACCGCGCCGGAACACCAGAACGCAGGCCATGAAAACGAGGCCGGTAATGATGGTGACCGGGAAATCGGACGTCGCGAGATAGTTCTGCAGGGTGACGACGAGACCCGCGCCAAAAATCGGGCCGATCATGGTGCCGATGCCGCCGAGCAGCGTCATCAGGATCACTTCGCCGGACATCTGCCAGGTCACATCCGTCAGCGTCGCGAACTGGAAGACCAGCGCCTTCAGACCGCCCGCAAGACCGGCCAGCGTCGCCGACATCACGAAAGCACCGAGCTTGTAGCGCTGCACGCTGTAGCCCAGCGAAATGGCGCGCTGCTCGTTTTCGCGGATCGATTTCAGGATCATGCCGAAGGGTGAGTTGACGAAACGCCAGATAACCAGAAGCGCGAGAACAAAGGCGGCCAGCACGGTGTAATAGATGTTGAGCGGCGCATTGAGATCGAGAAGGCCGAAGAGATGGCCGCGCGGCACGCCCTGCAAGCCGTCCTCGCCATGGGTGAAGGGCGCCTGAAGGCAGAAGAAATAAAACATCTGCGACAGCGCCAGCGTGATCATGGCGAAATAGATGCCCTGGCGGCGGATGGCGAAGAAGCCGATGACGAGACCGAGCAGCGCCGCACCCGCCATGCCGATGACAAGGCCGATCTCGGGCGTCACGCCCCATTCCTTCACCGAATAGGCGGTGAAATAGGCGGCACCGCCGAAAAACGCCGCATGGCCGAAGGACAGAAGGCCCGTGTACCCAATCAGCAGATTGAAGGCGCAGGCAAACAGCGCAAAGCACAGGAGCTTCATCAGAAAGATCGGATAAACGAACATCGGCGCGGCGATGAGCACGGCAAGCCCTGCGAGAATAAGCACGGTCTTGATGGTGCCGGCAGTCGTCGAAACCTCCGTCTGCGGCATTGCTCCGGCGGTGGGGCTATGGGTGGCTTTGGACATATCAGGCGTCCTTTCCGAAAAGTCCGGCGGGGCGGATGAGCAGCACAAAGGCCATGATGACGAAAATGACGATGTTGGAGGCTTCCGGGTAGAACACCTTGGTAAGGCCCTCCGCAATGCCGAGCATGTAACCGGTGACAATGGCACCCATGATCGACCCCATGCCGCCAACCACGACCACGGCAAAAACGACGATGATGAGGTTGGTGCCCATCAAGGGCGAGACCTGATAGATCGGCGCCGCCAGCACGCCGGTGAAGCCTGCAAGGCCGGCACCCAATGCGTAGGTCAGCGTCAGCAGTACCGGCACGTTGATGCCAAAAGCCTGCACCAGCGTCGGGTTTTCCGTCGCGGCCCGCAGATAGGAGCCAAGTCTCGTTTTTTCGATCAGCGCCCATGTCGCAATGCAGGCGACCAGCGAAATGACGACGACGAAAGCGCGGTAGTTCGGCAGGAACATGAAGCCGAGATTGGTGCCACCGGCAAGCTGCGGCGGAACCGAATAGGGCTGGCCAGCAGCGCCATAAAGCCAGCGGAACGTGCCTTCCACCACCAGCGCCAGGCCGAAGGTGAAGAGCAGCCCGTAAAGCGGATCGAGATCGTAAAGCCGCGACAGCATGAGACGTTCGACGATCGCACCGAGAAGCGCCACGACAAGCGGCGTCACCACCAGCGCCACCCAGAAATTGATGCCGAAATATTGCAGGCCGAGGAAGGCCACAAAAGCGCCGAGCATATATTGCGCGCCATGCGCAAAATTGATGACGCGCAACAGGCCGAAAATGACGGCGAGACCGAGCGACAGCAGGGCATAAAACGAACCGTTGATGAGGCCGATCAGCAATTGCCCGAGGAGCGCCTGAATTGGAACGCCGAAGATCATCGTCATCGTTAAACCCCCAGCACTTTGTTGAGTTCGCCCATGCGGCCGGAAAGCTCGCCCACCGGAAAATTGCCGACCATCTGGCCATGATCCATCAGGTAGAAGCGGTCGGCGATGCGGCTGGCGAAACGGAAATTCTGCTCGACCAGAACCACGGTCATGCCGCGGCTCTTCAGTGTCTTCAGCACCTCGCCGATGCGCTGGACGATAACAGGGGCAAGTCCCTCGGTCGGCTCATCAAGCAGCAGCACCTTGACCCCGGTGCGCAGGATTCGCGCCATGGCCAGCATCTGCTGCTCGCCACCGGAGAGTTTCGTGCCGGGGCTCGCCCGACGTTCATAAAGATTGGGAAACAGCTCGTAGATTTCATCGAGCGTCATGCCGCCAGATGCAACGACGGGCGGCAGCTTCAGATTTTCCTCGACACTCAGCGTCGCGAAGATGCCGCGCTCTTCCGGCACGAAACCGAGGCCATATTTCGCCGTGCGATGCAGCGGCACCGGCATCATATCCTTGCCGCCGAGCTTGATGGAACCCTTGCGGTTGCGGATGATGCCCATGATGGTGCGCAGCGTCGTGGTTTTACCGACACCGTTGCGGCCGAGAATGGTGATGGTTTCACCCTCGCCGACGGTGAGATCGACGCCGTGCAGGGCCTGGCTTTCACCATACCAGGACTTCAGGTTGGAGACTTCGAGCATTGCCGCCATATCAAGCCTCCTCCGTGCCCATATAGGCCGTGCGCACACGCGGATCGGCGGAAACGGCGGCATAATCGCCCTCCGCCAGAATTTCACCGCGTTGCAAGACCGTGACGTGGTGGCAAATATCGGCCACGACTTTCAGATTATGTTCGACCATCAGCACCGCGCGTGTCTTTGCCACCTCACGGATGAGTTCGGCGACGTGGGCGACATCCTCGCCGCCCATGCCGGCCATCGGTTCATCGAGCAGCAGAACCTTCGGATCGAGCGCCAGCGTGGTGGCGATTTCGAGGACCCGCTTGCGGCCGTAAGAAAGATCGGCCGCAAGCGCATGTTTTTCCCGTGTCAGGCCGACCATGGCGATCAGCTCCTCGGCGCGGGCGTTCAGCCTGTCGAGCGAGGAGAGCGGCAGCCAGAACTGCGTTGCAAGGCTGTTGGGCCGCTGCAACGCCACCCGCACATTTTCCAGAACCGTCAGATGCGGAAACACCGCCGATATCTGGAAAGACCTGACGAGGCCGAGACGCGCCACCTTGTCCGGCGGCGTCCTTGTTATGTCCGTTCCCATGAAGGTGATCGCCCCGCCTGTCGGCTGGAGAAACTTGGTCAACAGGTTGAAGACCGTGGTTTTGCCGGCACCGTTCGGACCGATAAGCGCATGCACGCGGGCATGGTGGACGTCGAGATCGACGTTTTTCACGGCCGCGAATGCGCCGAAGGTCTTGGAGAGACCGCGCGCCGAAAGAACGACGCGAGGTTCGGCCTGCCCGGCAAGGGCGGGAGCGATCGTCATCAAGCTTTCCCCTTTTTATTCTTTTTTACTGCGTTACCAGCGGGCAACCGCTCTTTGCGGGGTCCATGAAGGCTTCCTTGCCGGGGATGGTGGCAAGTACCTTGTAATAATCCCACGGCTGCTTGCTTTCCTCCGGCTTCTTCACTTCCATGAGATACATGTCGTGGATCATGCGGCCATTGGCGGCCACATGGCCGTCCTTCGAGAAGACGTCGTTGACAGGCATTTCCTTCATGGCCTTGGCGACGGCATCGGCATCATCCGTACCGGCCTTTTCGATGGCCTTCAGGTAGTGCAGCACGGCGGAGTAGGTGCCGGCATGAACCATGTTTGGCATGGCGCCGGTGCGTTCCTTGAAACGCTCGCCGAACTTGCGCGATTCATCATCGCGGTCCCAATAAAAACCTTCCGTCAGCGTCAACCCCTGAGCCGCTTCGAGACCGAGGCCGTGGACTTCGGCAAGCGTGAAGAGAAGCGCCGCAAGCCGCTGGCCGCCCGCCACGATACCGAATTCGGCCGCCTGCTTGATGGCGTTGGAGGTATCGAGACCGGCATTGGCAAGGCCGATGACCTTCGCGCCCGAAGACTGCGCCTGCAGCAGGAAGGAGGAATAATCCGTCGTGGCCAGCGGATGGCGCACGGAACCCAGCACCTTGCCGCCATTGGCCTTGACGAAATTGCCGGTGTTTTCTTCCAGCGAATAACCGAAAGCATAGTCGGCGGTCAGGAAGAACCAGCTGTCACCGCCCTGCTTGACGAGCGCGCCGCCGGTGCCGACCGCCAGCGAATAGGTGTCATAGGCCCAGTGGAAACCATAGGGGCTGCATTGTTTGCCCGTCAGCTCGGTCGTTGCCGCACCCGTATTGACGGTGATCTTCTTCTTGTCCTTGGAAAGCGCCTGTACGGCGAGGCCCACCGACGACGACGTCAATTCCATGATCGAATCGACCTGTTCGGTGTCGTACCATTGGCGGGCGATATTGGAGGCGACATCCGCCTTGTTCTGGTGGTCGGCGGTCACCACTTCCACCGGCGCATTGAGCACCTTGCCGCCGAAATCCTCGACCGCCATCTTCGCGGCCTCGTAAGAATATTTGCCGCCGAAGTTGGCATAGACGCCCGACTGGTCGTTCAGGATGCCGATCTTGACCTTGCCGTCGGAAATCTCGGCGGCATAAGCGGCGGTGCCCGCGGCTAGTGCCATGGCCGTGGATAAAAGGATACTCTTGCGCATGACTTCTCCTCCCAGAGATGATTGCGAGCCTCAGATGGGTCTGTGCAACGGTGAACGAAACCGCCTGCGGGCTTCCATGCCATTGCACCCGAATGGTCACACCGCCCTCCTCAAAGCGATGCATCCTGAGCCTAGACTTCTCGAATTCGGCCGTTGACACAAGAGCGGGGCATCATCAAATTGCGAACAGGAACTGTTCATTTTTGAACAGAACTCTTGATGGGAGACGAAAATGGCCACCCCTTTTACCTGGGACGACCTGCAATATTTTCTGGCCGTGGCCCGCACCGGGCAGCTCTCATCGGCAGCCCGAAGCCTGCGCACCAGCCACGCCACCGTCTCCCGCCATATCGACCGGCTGGAATTCTCGCTTAAAACCAAGCTGTTCGAGCGAAACCCGCGCGGTTATGAACTCACGACCGTCGGCCGGCGGCTGGTGGATACGGTCGAGCGTATCGAGGCGGAAGCGGAAAGACTGCAATCGGATATTTCCGAAAGCGGCAGCCTGCTGCGCGGCGTGGTGCGGCTCAGCGCACCGGAAGGTTTTTCCAATTTTTTCTTCGTTGAAAGGCTGAAGGACTTCGCCATCACGCATCCCCACATCATGGTGGAGATGGTGACGATCCAGCAGATCATGGCGCTATCGAGAAAGGAGGCCGATGTCGCGGTCACGCTCGACCCACCGAAAGCCGGTCCCTATATCAACGAACAGATCATCGATTACACACTGCATATCTATGCCTCGCGTTCCTATCTGGCCGGGCGACCGAAAATCACCAAGCGCGAGGACCTGCTCGATCATTTCTTCATCGGTTACGTACAGGACCTGATCTTTTCGCCGGGTCTAGACTATATGCGCGATGTGCTGCCCGGCCTCAGGCCCAACTTCCAGTCATCGAGCATTTTTGCCCAGCTGACCGCTACTCTCAGCGGCCGCGGCCTTTGCATATTGCCGAATTTCATCGCCGCGCGCTTTCCCGATTTGCAAATGGTGCTTGCCGGGGAAGTGGAACTGCGACGGGGCTACTGGCTGACGAGCCATCAGGACTTTGCCAACGTGCCGCGCGTCCGCTCGCTGATGGACTTCATTCTCACCACCGCGCGCGCCCACGAAAATCTCTTCATCCTCGACCGCAAGACGATTGCCTGAAGCAGCCATCGTTCACATTTCGGCGACACCGTGTTTACGGGCGGCGGATTGGAGGATGCGCGCCATTGCCTATATGACTGACAACAACGAAGCCGGTTTGTGAAAGCCGGCATCCTCCGACATCTGGAAGGTCATCATGAAAAAGATCGGATTTTTATCCTTCGGCCACTGGACGCCCTCGCCCCAGTCGCAGACCCGCTCGGCTGCCGATACCCTGCTGCAATCGATCGATCTCGCTGTCGCGGCGGAAGAGCTGGGAGCCGACGGCGCCTATTTCCGCGTGCACCATTTCGCCCGTCAGCTGGCTTCCCCCTTCCCGCTTCTGGCCGCGGTGGGCGCCAGAACGAAAAGCATCGAGATCGGCACCGGCGTCATCGACATGCGTTATGAAAACCCGTTCTACATGGCTGAAGACGCAGGTTCTGCCGATCTCATCGCCGGCGGCCGCCTGCAACTCGGTATCAGCCGCGGTTCGCCGGAACAGGTGATCGACGGCTGGCGTTATTTCGGTTACCGCCCCGCTGAAGGCCAGAGCGAAGAGGATATGGCGCGGCAGCATACCGAGGTCTTCCTCGAACTCTTGAAGGGCGAAGGTTTCGCTGAGCCGAACCCGCGACCGATGTTCCCGAATCCGCCCGGCCTTCTGCGGCTGGAGCCGCATTCCGAAGGGCTGCGCGAGCGCATCTGGTGGGGTTCCAGTTCCAACGCCACGGCAGTGTGGGCGGCAAAGCTTGGCATGAATCTGCAAAGTTCCACCCTGAAGACGGACGAAACGGGCGAGCCCTTCCATATCCAGCAGGCGCAGCAGATCCGCACCTTCCGGGAAGCCTGGAAGGAAGCAGGTCACAGCCGCGAGCCGCGTGTGTCGGTCAGCCGCAGCATCTTTGCGCTCGTCAATGATCGCGACCGGTCCTATTTCGGTTATGGCAACGAGGGTGACGACAAGATCGGTTATATCGACGACAAGACGCGCGCGATCTTCGGGCGCAGCTATGCCGCCGAGCCCGAAAAACTGATCGAACAGCTGAAAGCCGACGAGGCCATCGCCGAGGCCGACACGCTGCTTCTCACCGTGCCGAACCAGCTAGGCGTCGAATACAACGCCCATGTGATCGAGGCGATCCTCAAGCAAGTGGCGCCCGCACTTGGCTGGCGCTAAATTTGGAAAATTACATCATCCGCACTCCGTCACCCCGGGCTTGATCCAGGGTCCAGCGCGATCAAGTCCTTGATCGCGAAAGACTCTTTTCACGGCGCAGACGCGCCGTGGCTGGATACCGGCTCAAGGCCGGTATGACGGAGGACGCGTTTTGCCTTCCCTGCAATATGGGCTATGCCCGGCTGCTCATTTCACCGATTTGCCATAGCGGGCAATGCTTTCGGCCAGAGGCGTAGTGCTGGCGCCCGGAAGCTCGGGCCGCTTGTAAACGCCGTCGCGAACATGGATCGGTTCTTCGAAATGATCCTTGATCCACGGAATATATTCGAGAATGGTCGAGGCCGGATGCCAGTAACTCAGATGTACATGCACCTGGCTCATCTCGCCGGCATGCGGCACGACGGGCAGGCGACGGGCGAGTGCAAGGTCGGCGACCTGGATATATTCGGTGATGCCGCCGAGCCGGGTCACATCCGGCTGGACATAGGCAACCGCACCCGCATCGATGAATGAGCGGAACGCATCCACCGTATAGAGCTGCTCCCCGAGCGCGATGGGAATGGACGTATTCCGCGCCAGCCGCGCATGGCTCGTGACATCGTCATACCAAAGCGGCTCCTCGAACCAGTAGATATCCAGATCTTTCGCCGCCACGCAGAAGCGCTGGCAGGTCGGCAGGTCCCACTTGCCATTGCCGTCAATCGCAATCCTGACGGAAGAGCCGACGCGTTTGCGGACGGCTGCAAGCCGCGCAATGTCGATATTCGGATCGTCATGCCCGACCTTGAGCTTCAGGCGGGTGAAGCCATCTTCCTCCACCGCCTTGGCGCTGCCCGCCAGCAGCTTCTCCAGCGTGAAGGAAAGCCAGCCGATATCGGTATTATAGGCTTCCACCCCGGCAGTGCGCGCGCCGCCCAGGTAATGCCAGAGCGGCACGCCCGCCTTTTTCGCCTTCAGATCCCAGAGCGCCACATCGACCGCGGCCAGCGCCAGATGCGTGATGCCTGCACGGCCAACCCATTGCAATGCCGGGTAACGGGCAAGTTTCATCCAGAGCCGCGAATGGTCGGAGGCGTCCTCCCCCACCAGCAGGGGCGCATAACAATCGCTGATGCAGGATGTGATCAGCCTGTCCGATGGCAAATGTGCATGGGTGCCGGTGAACCCATAGCCCTCGAGACCGTCACTAGTGGTGATTTTTGCGCCGACGACGCCCCAGTGAGTGATGCTGTGGGTGGAATCGGAAATCGACTCCGAGGTCAGCGGCAAATGCAGGATGAAAGGTTCGACAGCGGTTATTTTCATGATCGGTCAGTTCCTCGACGCTTGAGCGGCCTTTGAGGAGGAATAAACGGATGCCCCTTCCTGATCGAAGCCCGACGGTTGGCCGCCGGAAAATCCTCACCCCGCAGTCATTGACCGCAAGAGCGCCCTTCAGGGGAACGCCAGACCGCCCTCCTCCAGCAGCCAGCTTCCGATGACCGATAGAGCTAACGGAAAAACGACCATTGTAAAATAAAAATTTTTATTTTTAATATTTGACCATTGCCTGCCTCGTAAAGCTGAGCGATGATGTTTCCATGAACACGCTGGTCAAAGTCACACTCGCCGAACAGGCGCATCAGGAACTGCGGGCACGCATCGTCAGCGGCAGATTGCGCGGCGGCGAGCGCCTGCTGCCCAATGAGCTTGCCGCCGATCTCGGCATCAGCCCGACGCCGGTCAAGGAAGCCTGCCTTAAACTCGAGGCGGACGGGCTGGTGGTCAATTCCTCCCGGCGCGGCATGGTGGTGCGTGATTTTACGGTGGAGGACGTGGAGGAACTCTACGCCGCCAGAATGCTGCTGGAAAAAGGTGCCGTGGAAGTGGCCTTCGACGCCGGGCAACTGGATGAAGCGCTGCATGCGCAGCTTCTGCAAAGCCTCGTAAAACATCGCGAATTTGCCAAAGGCACGACCCTCGACGAATTGTCGAAGGCGCTTTTTTACGACCGCCGCTTTCACACCGATCTGGTTTCGGCCGCACGCATTCCGGTCATTTCCGGTTCGCATGAGCGCATTCTCGACCAGACCCATACGGTTTTCGTGTCGATCCTCGGCGACTATGCCCGCTCGGTCGAGGAGCACCAGAATATTGCCGATGCCATTGCCGCCGGAAGCAAGGCCCAAATCATCGACGCCCTGTGGCGGCATCTCGAGCGCAGCCGGCAGAATACGCTGCGCCAGGTACGCATACTCAAAGAGGCTCGCGCCTGATCCATTCAAAATACCGCCATTCAGATAAAACGGGAGGAACTGACATCATGGGCGAAAACCCGGACGCCGCAATTCCAGTGGCCCATGCCACGGATTTCTCATTCGGAACGGGAAAGTCGCATCGATGACAGACAGGCTTTCCGCTGCCGCCCTGCCTCGCCTGCCGCAATCCGTCGCAACACCCGCCTATGACCGCCAGACCGCGACACCGGGCATCGTGCATCTTGGCGTCGGCGCCTTTCACCGCGCGCATCAGGCGGTTTTCATCGACGATTGCCTCAACCGCGGCGAGACGCAATGGGGCATTGTCGCCGCATCGCTCAGAAGCCCGGACACCCGCGACGCCATAGAGCCGCAGGATAATCTCTACACCTTCTGCCTGCGTGACGGAGAAAGCGAGCGCCTGCGCGTCATCGGCTCCATCCTCGAAACCATCGTCGCACCTGAGGACCCCGAACGGCTGGTGGAACGGCTCTCCGATCCGCGCGTCCTTATCGTGACGCTGACGGTGACGGAGAAGGGTTATCTGACCAATCTCGCATCCCGAAGCCTGCTGCGCGATCACCCCGATATTCTCCATGATCTTCAAAATCCGGACCGGCCGCGTTCCATCTTCGGTTTCATTCTTGCCGCCACAAGGCGCAGGCGCGCTGAGGGCTCCCTGCCGCTGACGCTTCTGCCCTGCGACAACCTGCCGGCCAACGGACATGTGCTGCGAAAGCTGCTGCTGGAATTTGCGAGCCTTGCGGACAAGGAGCTGGCAACATTCATCGAAACCAATATTGCCTTCCCCTGCTCGATGGTGGACCGGATCGTTCCCGCAACCACCGATAAGGATCGGGATGCGGTATCAACGGCACTTGGTGCGCGCGATGCCTGGCCCGTGGTGGCCGAGCCCTATTTCCGCTTCGTCATCGAGGACAATTTTCCGCATGGAAGGCCGGCGCTCGAAAAATCGGGCGTGGAATTTGTCGGCAATGTCGAACCATATGAGCATATGAAGCTCAGAATGCTCAACGGTTCCCACAGCGCCATCGCGGCCATCGGCCAGATCGCGGGCCTTGCGACGGTGGCCGATGCCTGGGCCGAAACGCTTGTGCGCGATTTCATCGATGCCTATTGGCGCGAGATCGACCGGACACTCGATCCCGCCGTCGACGGCGCGGAATTCGTGGCTGGCCTGCGGGAGCGTTTCGCCAACCCTTCCCTGCAACACAGGACGATGCAGATCGCCTCCGACGCTTCGCAGAAAGTGCCGCTGCGCATTCTCGCCCCCTTACGCGAATTGCTGGAAGAGAAGGCCGAAAGCAGGGCCGTCATTTTCGCGGTCGCCCTGTGGATCCGGTCCTGCGCGGACAGGGATGAAAAGGCTCAGCCGATCACCATTCTCGATCCTGCTTTCAAGGAATGGGATGCCCCGGACCAACTGACAATGCCGCCCGATTCCGTCGTCGACCGTTTTCTCACCTTCGGGCGCACATTTGGCGAGGACCTTCCTGAAAACGAGACCTTCGTCTCAACCCTGAAGGCCGCTTATCGCAATATTCGGGAAAATGGCGCGCTGGGGGCCATCGGCAAGTTTTTAAAGTCCTGAAAAAAGAACAGGCCGGAAATCCGGCCTGCCCAACTTTACTCACCGGTAAAAATCACTCAAGCCGTCGCGGCCTGCCGTGCCGCCTTGCGGCGTTCCACGCGGGCGCGGATGGCGTCGACATCCGTGATCGGCGTGGCTGCAAAAAGCTGGCGTGTATAGGCGTGTTTGGGATCGGCGAACAGTTCCTCGCGCGTTCCCTGCTCCACGGCCTCGCCCTTCGAGATGACCATCACGTCATCGGCGATATAACGGACCACGGAAAGATCGTGGCTGACGAAGACGTAGGTGAGTTCGAACTCTTCCTGCAGATCCCTGAGCAGGTTCAGCACCTGCGCCTGTACCGACAGATCGAGCGCCGAGACTGGTTCGTCCAGCACCAGAAGTGCCGGATTGAGCATCAACGCCCGTGCAATGGCGATGCGCTGGCGCTGGCCGCCAGAGAACATGTGCGGATAGCGGTTGAAGTGTTCCGGCCCAAGGCCCACCTTCACCAGCATGGCTTCAGCCCGCTCGCGACGCTCGGAAGCCGGCATCTTTGTATTGATGACGAGCGGTTCCATCAGCACGTCGCCCACCTTCTGGCGCGGATTGAGGCTGCCATAGGGGTTCTGGAACACCATCTGCACCTTGGAGCGCATGTCGGTACCGGGACGACGCTTGGCGATATCGACCGGCTGGCCATCAATCTTCAGCTCGCCGCCGGATGCCGGATCGATCAGCGCTATGATACGCGCAAGCGTCGACTTGCCCGAACCGGATTCCCCGACGATGGCGAGCGTCTTGCCACGCTCGACAGCGAAATCGATGCCCTTCAGCGCCTGAACCGTCTTGGCGCCGCCAAACAGGCCGCCCGGAACGTGATAATGGCGGGTAATGCCCTTGCCTTCGACAACGATGCTCATTGAACGCCCTCCTTGCCGAAGAAATCGGAAACCGTGGGCAGGCGGTCACCGGTCGCATTTTCCGGCAGGGCCGAAAGCAATGCCTTGGTATAGGGATGCTGCGGGGCTTCGAAGAGGCTTAAGACATCCGCCTCCTCCATCTTGCGGCCCTTATATTGCACCACGACGCGGTCTGCGGTTTCCGCCACAACACCCATGTCATGGGTGATGAGGATCAGCGCCATGCCATATTCTTCCTGCAGGTTCATCAACAGATCGAGTATCTGTTTCTGGATCGTCACGTCGAGCGCGGTCGTCGGCTCGTCGGCGATCAGCAGACGCGGTTTGGAGGCGATTGCGATCGCGATCATCACACGCTGGCACTGCCCACCGGACATCTGGTGCGGATAGGCATTAAGCTTGGTTTCCGGATCGGGAATACCGACGGCCCGGAACAGTTCGAGCGCCCGCGCCCGCGCGGCGGAGCGGCCCATGCCGAGATTGAGGCGCAGCACCTCCTCGATCTGGAAACCGACTGTGAACGACGGGTTGAGCGAAGCGACCGGCTCCTGGAAGATCATGGTGATCTCGCGGCCGATCAGCTTGCGACGCTCCTGCGGCGTCATCGCCAGCAGGTTCGTGCCGTCGAAGGTCATCTCGTCGGCGGTAATCGTCGCCGTATCGGGCAGAAGCCCCATCACGGCGAGCATCGATACCGACTTGCCCGAACCGGACTCGCCGACGATGGCGAGCACTTCGTGCTTGTCCACGGACACGTCGATGCCGTTGACGGCCGTGAACGCGCCGGTGGCCGTGGCGAACTTGACGGTGAGGTTCTTGATTTTCAGCAGGCTCATCGGTCAGCTCCGCTTCAGTTTGGGATCGAGCGCATCGCGCAGCCCGTCGCCCATCAGGTTGATGGCGAGCACCGATACGAGGATCGTGAGACCCGGAAGGGTAACGACCCACCAGGCGCGCAGGATGAACTCGCGGGCCTCGGCCAGCATCGTGCCCCATTCGGAGGCGGGCGGCTGCGCGCCCATGCCGAGGAAGCCGAGAGCCGCCGCATCAAGAACGGCGGACGAGAAGGAAAGCGTCGCCTGCACGATCAATGGCGCAAGGCAGTTTGGCAGGATGGTCTTGAACATCAGCCGGAAATTGCCGGCACCCGCCACACGGGCGGCCGTGACATATTCACGGCGCAACTCGCTCATGACAGCCGCACGCGTCAGACGCGCGAAATGCGGCTGGTAGACGATGGCGATGGCGATCATGGCATTGGTGAGACCAGGCCCCAGGATCGCGACCAGCACCAGCGCCAGAAGCAGCGACGGAAACGCCAGGATGACGTCCATCACGCGCATGATGACGGTATCGACCCAGCCGCCAAAGAAACCGGCGACGAGACCGATGACGATACCGCCGACAAGGGCGATGGAGACGACGACGACGCCGATGAACAGCGAATATTGCGCACCGTAGATCAGCCGGGACAGCATGTCGCGACCGACCGCATCGGTGCCGAAGAAGAAGCCGGCGCGGCCGCCATCCTGCCATACGGGCGGAACGAGCAGAGCGTCGCGATATTGCTGCGTCGGATCATGCGGCGCGATGAGCGGCGCAAAAACCGCCACCAGCACCAGAAGAAGGAAGACGGCGAGACCGATGACGGCGCCACGGTTCTGGCGGAAGTAGAACCAGAAATCGGCGATCATCCGGCGGCGGATGGCGGCGTCCGAAAGACGGACGCCGGGGGTGGTGGTCACATCGCTCATTTGTGACGGATCCTCGGATTGATGAGGCCATAGGTCAGATCGACGAGCAGGTTGACGACCATTACCAGACCCGCAATCAGAAGCAGGCCGCTCTGCACGACGGGATAGTCGCGGCGCGAGATGGAATCGATCATCCACTTGCCGATACCCGGCCAGGAAAAGATGGTTTCGGTCAGGATCGCGCCCGCCATCAGCACGCCAATCTGCAGGCCGATGGTGGTGATGACCGGGATCATGGCGTTACGCAGCGCATGGATACCGACGACGCGGGAGGGCGACATGCCCTTGGCACGCGCGGTGCGCACGTAATCCTCACTCAGGACCTCCAGCATTGCCGAGCGCGTCTGGCGCGCAATGACCGCAAGCGGAATGGTGGCAAGCACCACCGAGGGCAGGATGAGATGCGACAAGGCCGAGGCGAAGGCGCCCTTTTGCCCCGAAATCAGGCTGTCGATCAGCATGAAACCGGTGACGGAGGGGAAGAAATACATCAGCGAGATGCGGCCCGACACCGGCGTCCATTGCAGGATGCCGGAGAACATGATGATGAGCAGCAGTCCCCACCAGAAGATCGGCATGGAGAAGCCCACCAGCGCGGTCGTCATGGAAATCTGGTCGAACCAGGAGCCACGGCGGATGGCGGCGATGACGCCCACCGGCACACCGATCAGCGTTGCGATGATGATGGCGACGAGGCCAAGCTCGACCGTCGCGGGGAAGAGCGACAGGAACTCGGTCAGAACGGGTTTCTTGGTGACCAGCGAATTGCCGAGATCACCCTGAAGCAGCCGCCCGAGAAAATGGAGATATTGCTGCCAGATTGGCTGGCTGAAGCCGAGCTGCTCGGCAAGCTGCGCATGCCGTTCGGGTGAAATGCCGCGCTCACCCGCCATCAACAGCACGGGATCTCCCGGCAGGACGCGAACGAAGGCAAAGGCGACAATGGTAATCCCGAGAAAAGTCGGAACGAGATAGAGAAGTTTGCCGAAAATGAACCGGATCATGGTTTTTTCCTGAAAAGACGCGCGGAAGAACCGAGTTCTTCCGCGCGTCCTGTTACTTGGGATTACTCCGCGATGTCGACGGATTCGAAGGTGAAGTCGCCAAGCGGGCTCATGGTGAAGCCGGAAACCTTGGCAGACATCGGAACGAACTGCGTGGAGTGCGCAAGCGTCGCCCACGGAGCCTGTTCCTTGAAGATCACCTGCGCCTGCTCATAAAGCTTGGTGCGCTCGGCAACGTCAGTGGTCTGCTTTGCCTTGGACAGCAGCTCGGAGAACTCCTTGTTGCACCACTGAGCACGGTTCGCACCGCCTTCGCCGGTTGCGGCGCAGGAGAGCAGAACGCCCATGAAGTTGTCCGGGTCACCGTTGTCGCCGGTCCAGCCGAGGATGACGGAACCGTCACGGTTCACTTCGGTCGACTTCTTGAGGTATTCACCCCATTCGAAGGAGACGATCTCGGCCTTGACACCGACCTTCGCGAAATCCGACTGGATCAGTTCGGCCGTGCGGCGGGCGTTCGGCATGTAGGGGCGCTGCACCGGCATTGCCCAGATCTTCATCGACAGATCCTTGACGCCAGCGGCTTCGAGAGCCTTCTTGGCAGCTTCCGGATCGTAGGCATCGTCCTTGATGCTGTCGTTGTAGGACCACATGGTCGGCGGGATCGGGTTCTTGGCAACCTGGCCTGCGCCCTGGAACACGGCGTCAATGATCGCCTGCTTGTTCATCGCCATGTTCAGCGCCTTGCGCACTTCCGGCTTGTCGAAAGGTGCAACAGTGGTGTTGTAGGCGAAGTAGGCAACGTTCAGGCCCGGCTGTTCATCGAGCTTGAGGTTCTTGTCGGCGCGGATGGCGGCAAGGTCAGCCGGTGCCGGATAAGGCATCAGGTGGCATTCGCCGGCCTTCAGCTTCTGCAGGCGAACGGCGGCATCCGGCGTGATTGCGAAGATCAGATCGTCGATCTTCGGCGCGTCACCCCAGTAGTCGGCATTCTTCTGGTAGCGGATGACCGCGTCCTTCTGATAGGCGACGAACTTGAACGGACCGGTGCCGATCGGCAGGTTGTTGAAGTCTTCCTTGGTGCCGGCCTTGTCGAGCGCATCGGCATATTCCTTCGACACGATCGAAGCGAAAGGCATGGCGATGTTGGCGAGGAACGGCGCTTCCGGGCGCGTCAGCACGAACTTGACCGTGTAATCGTCAACCTTGACGATTTCCTTGATCAGCGACGGCATTTCCATGGAGTTGTAATATTCGTAGGTGATACCTGCGATATACTGGTTCCACGGGTTCTTCGCGTCGCCCTGGCGGTTGTAGCTGAAGATCACGTCATCGGCGTTGAAATCGCGGCTCGGCGTGAACTTGTCGTTGGAGTGGAACTTCACACCCTTGCGCAGGTGGAAGGTGTATTCGAGGCCATCGCTCGAAACATCCCATTTTTCAGCAAGGCCCGGCTCAACTTCGGTCGTGCCCTTCTTGAACTCGGTCAGACGGTTGTAGACCGGATGCGCGGAGGCATCGAAGGTGCCGCCGGCGGTGTAGGGCGACGGATCGAAGCCTTCCGGCGACGCCTCGGAGCAATAAACGAAGGTCTTCGCCATGGCAGGCACGGCGGAAGTAATCGCAAGCGCAGAGGCGATAAGCAAACTGCGGGTCAGCGTTTTCATCTGGTGGTCCTTTCCCTCTTTTTCTGAGTTCCTGCGGCCCCGTCCGGGGGCCTACCTCTTCTGGTCAGCAGCGACGCGGGAACCCCCGTGTCGCTGTTCGGTCCTTTGCCTCCCGACCAATTACCCGGCGACCGGCTGAAACAGCCGGTCGAGGTTCTTCTCCGGAGGGCAGAACCAGCGCGGTCCAGCCTCCGTCATATAAACAATGTCCTCGAGACGGACGCCGCATTCCCCATAAACGCAAAGCATCGGCTCGATGGAAAAACACATGCCCGGCTCAAGCGCCGTGGCATTTCCTGCAACGATATAGGGTTCTTCGTGAATATCCAGCCCAAGCCCGTGGCCGGTGCGGTGCGGCAGTCCGGGAAGCTGATAATCCGGGCCGAAACCGGCCGCTTTCAGACTGTCGCGCGCGGCCTTGTCCACATCCGAACAGGCAGCGCCGACCTTAGCCGCGTTAAAGGCCGCAGCCTGTGCATCGCGTTCGGCGTTCCAGAGAAAGCGCTGCCGATCCGTCGGCTGGCCGAAAACATAGGTGCGGGTGATATCCGAACGGTAGCCGTGAAGAATGGCGCCGAGATCGACCAGCACCATGTCGCCTTCATTCAGCGTCTGCGCATAGGGCACGCCATGCGGATAGGCCGTCGCCTCGCCGAACTGCACCGCCACGAAAAGCGGCTTCAGGCCAAGCGCAATATGGGCGGCGTTAACGAAATCAGCTACTTCGGTGGTGGAAACGCCCGGACGCAGCCCCTCGAACACAGCCTTCTGCACGCCATAGCTTGCATCCATGGCGGTCTGGATAAGGGCGATTTCGGCGGCGGACTTGACCTGTCGCTGGGCGACGATCAGCGGCTGGGCGGAAATGATCCGTCCTTCCAGACGCTGCATCAAAGCCGAAGCAAAAACAAAAGGTGTGGCTGGATCGATAGCGACAAGATGGCCGGAACAGGAAAGCGCGTCGATACGCGTCGTCATCAGGTCAAAGGGATTTTCATCCTCTTCCCAAACGACGACCTCACCCGGAATACGGATCAGGGTCTGAAGCTTCGGCTCCTCGAAGGTCGGGCTGACATAGACCGGGGCGCCTTCGGCCGGCACCAGGACGCCGTGAATTCGTTCGGAAAGACCAAGCGACAGGCCGGTATAATAGGTCAGCGACGATGATGCATCGAGCCAGACCGCCTTGATGTTCTGCTGGATCATTCGCGCTTGCAGGCCGCGTAGTCGCAACCTTAGTTCGTCTTCAGCGATCGATGAAACCGCGATCGGCTGAAACCGCTTCAGCGCCTCTTGAAAGTCTGCCATTCTCTCCCCGCCGCTTTCGGGCGCACAGACACAAGCGTGCCGGCAACCTCCCAAGCGTTCTTTTGCCCATGCTTAAACACAGGCCGGAGGCTAAGCAATGGGCCAGCACCGCCCACCGCCACAAAACTGTGCATATTCATCTAGACATAACGAAATCGTGATCGACACGCGTCCGATTTCCGCACTCGTCGCCTTGACGGAGAAATCCGAAATCCCCCGGAAATCCATGGGGGAAGATGCAAAAGCACCGTCGGCACATAGCCGGTGCGCGGAAACTCGCGCATGAGACTCTTCGGAAATGAGGCCCAGAAAAGGAAAAAGCCTGCCGCGGGAGGAGGTGCGGCAGGCTTCAAACTTGATCGGCGACTGGGAGGAGGAGTGCCACCGATCCACATCGAGCGACGCTGGGAGGAGGAGTGCGTCGCTTCGATGATTTGAATATAGCGACTTCCGCGCTTTTTAACAGAGCGAGTCTCGCAATGCAGCATTGCATTTCTGCATAGCTCGAAAAATCCTGCTCTGTTTTTCAGCACTCCCCGGAATACACTGAGAAATCAGCTTTCCCGATAGACCTGAAAACCGGCAAAGGACTGGTTGACCGGCATGAGTTCGAGGCTGTTGATGTTGATATGCTTGGGCTGCGAGGCGACCCAATAGATCGTATTGGCGATATCTTCGGCCGTGATCGGGTTGACGCCCTTATAGAGATTGTCCGAGGCATCCTGGTTGCCGCCGGTTCGCACCAGCGTGAATTCGGTTTCGCACATGCCGGGTTCGATGGAGGTAACCCGTACGCCCTTGCCATGCAGGTCTGAGCGAAGACCGAGTGAGAATTGGCGCAGGAAGGCCTTTGTGCCGGCATAGACATTGCCGCCGGCATAGGGCCAATGCGCAGCCACCGATGAAAGATTGACGACAATGCCCCTGCGGTCGATCAGGGTCGGCAAAAGCTGATGGGTGATGTTCAGGAGGCCGGTGATGTTGGTGTTCACCATGGTCTGCCAGTCTTTCAGCGGCACCTGCGGCGCAGGCGCCGTACCGAGCGCCAGGCCGGCATTGTTGACGAGGATGTCGATGTCCCGGAAACCCTCCGGCAGTGCCGCAAGCGCCTTTTGTGTCGCATCTTCATCTGTGATGTCGAAAGCGACACCATGAAAGGCGGAGCCGAGTTCCTTCGCCGATGCTTCCAGCCGTTCGGCCCGCCGGCCGGTGCCGATGACTTTCCAGCCTTCCTTGATGAAGCGCTGCGCCGTGGCCTGTCCGAAACCGGATGTAGCGCCGGTGATGAGGATGGTACCGCTCATGATGATGTCTCCGCTAGATTTCTTCTGTCAGGGTCAGTCTCTGTCAATAATTTTGCGGCGGCCACAGCGAGGCAGCGCCTGTAGGCGTCCAGATCCGTATACAGCGCCTCCCCGGACGCGTTTCCGACGATGATGACGCCGCCGCGCCGCACGATCCCGCCATGCAGCATGAGATTGTCGACCATGTCGAAATTCTCGATCGACAGCCCTTCCGGCCCGCGATACCGGCCGGTTTCGTCAATTGCGGCAATACCGCCGTAATGCGCCTTGATGCGGGTGAAATGATTGGCCGCGACATTGGTATAGGCGAAAACCGGCTTGCCCAGCGCGCACATGAACCCAAGTTCGTAGCTCGTTCCCGTATCGGCGGCGATACCGCGGAACGGCGTTAGATTGGCGATCACCGCATCCGCTTCCAGCATCATCTGCTCATCGATGGCATTGATGTTGCAACCGTGGCCGATCTTCGTATCCGCCGGAGGGATTTGCAGATCACCCGGCGATAGCGGCACAAAACCGGCTTCCCGCGCAAGCGCGGCCTTGAGATCAAGCATTTCACGCGCGTTCGGGAGGAAAACTTCCGGTCCGGCGAGATAGATTTTCTTTGTCATCGGGAATTTCATGCAATCTGGAAGAAAAGGATTTCCCGAACCTAACCCGGGGACTTTCGCAAAGGCAAGTGCCAAGAGGCCCGCGAAGGACCTTGGACGGACCTATAAAACGGTATCGTCCGGCTGCTCTTTCCGTTATAGCCGGAGCAACGAACTGGAAATTCCTGGAGCAAGACATGGCCGCACCCATCCGTTACCACGAAGGCGATATTTCCGCCGAAGATGCCGCACGTTATACCGGCGCCATCGCCATCGACACGGAAACGCTGGGACTGGTGCCGCGCCGTGATCGTCTCTGCGTCGTCCAGCTTTCGCCGGGCGACGGCACGGCAGACGTCATCCGCATCGCCGCCGGCCAGAAGGAGGCCCCGAACCTTGTCCGGATGCTTGCCGATCCCGCCCGCCAGAAGATCTTTCATTATGGCCGTTTTGACATTGCCGTTCTGTTCCACACCTTCGGCGTGACGACCACGCCGGTTTTCTGCACCAAGATCGCCTCGCGCCTGACCCGCACCTATACGGACCGGCATGGGCTGAAGGACAATCTGAAGGAAATGCTGGAAATCGATATTTCCAAGGCGCAGCAATCATCGGACTGGGCAGCGGAAACCCTGTCGCCCGCGCAGCTTGAATATGCTGCCTCCGACGTGCTTTACCTGCATGCGCTGCGCGACAAGCTGACAGCCCGCCTTATCCGCGACGGCCGCCTCGATCACGCCGATGCCTGTTTCGCCTTTCTGCCGACCCGCGCGAAGCTCGACCTTCTCGGCTGGGAAGAAACGGATATTTTCGCCCATAGCTGAGCGTTCCCGCAGATTGTTTAAGCACTGATTTACCAGAACTGCCTATTCTCGGCCGCAACTTTGGGCGGCCGGGGACTTTCCAGATGATTACTCCGCTACAGCAGACGGCAGGCATTGCAGTCAGCGACATCATGCGGTCGATGGTCGAGACCATCGAGGAACGCCAGCGCGAAGAGCAGGAAAAGGCAAACGGCACCCAAAAGGATGACGCGGTCAAAACGCAGCCGCAGCCGGACGAAAGCCAGCGTGTCGCCAATGAAAAGATAAGCGCCTATCTGTTCGGCATCATGAAGCCGGACGCGGATCCCTTCGCCTCGCTTGTTTCCCGCTTCTCCTCCGCCCTCGGCATCACCCAGGAAGCCAATGAATCGAACACCTCTTTCGCGCAGAGGCTTCAGGACGCGCTGACCCTGACTGAAAATTTCGAAAAAACCGATGCACAGGGAAAAGCCACGAAGATTTCCCTGACATCCTTCGGTGTCTCGGAAGCGCAGGTCCTGAACGTTCTGAACAACGGCGTCGGCGCCAAGACAGACCCCATGGCCGCCCTTGCTGCACGCATCGCGGCAGGCGCCGGCCTGTCGGGCAAGGAAGAGGATTTCGGCGAGCAGCTGTCGAAGGCCATCATGGCGGCGCGTGCCACCCTGCCCCGGACTGTCGAGGATCTGGAAGAATCCACGGGTCTCAAGGAACTCGGCGTTTCCGCGCAACAGATGATCGCCGCCATCGCCAACCCTTATGGCGATGCCGCGCGCGCCGTCAAGGATGCGCTGAACGAGCAGGCGCAGGGTACGCGCTTCATGACACGGGAGACGCTGAAGGTCATCCAGCGCCTTGAAGATGTCGCAGACCCGAAGAGCAAGGAAGAATTGCAGGCTGAGCGCGGGAAAAATCGCATCGGCGAGATCAACGATGCGGAAGTTGCGGCCGAGCGGGAAGAGGATATCCAGACCCGCGATGCGCAGGGCAAGCTTGAAGATGTGCAGGAATTGCAGGATGTCGTCAAAGAACATCTGGACGCCTCCGCCGATGAAAAAACGGACGCGGCAGGCGAGCAGGGTCCAGTCGATATTTCTTCGGAAATGGCCCTGATTTCCGTACTTGCCGCAACGCCGGCCGCTGAACCTGCTCCTCCTGAAAACGATAACGAAGCTGCCGGCAAGGATGCACCCGCGTCGCCAGCTGAAGCGGAAGACGACGCCGAAAAACTGCTCGATGCGCAGGCCGTTATCGAGGATGCCCGAGACACCATTCTGCCGATCTCGATCGACGACAATGGCCTTTATGAACTGCTGAAGAAAAAGGCGGCATGATTGCTGCTTCCCATAGTCACTTGAGCGAAACATGATGTGAGTTCAGACATGTCCGATATTTCAGGCATATCCGGCACCGCCAGTCACGATGCCGAACAGAATGCGGCACAGACGCTGCTCTCCATGGCTGCCCCGTCGCTTGTCCCGGATGACGTTGTTTTTGTCGCGCCGGTCGAGGAAGATAACCTCATCGCCCCTGAAGATATCCGTCCGGAGAGAAGCTTTCCAAAGGCGAGCTGGCTCGATGCGATGCCGCCGGAGGCTCTGGATCAGACGGTCAGCGACCCGGATCACATTTCATCGGTCAATTCCGACGATAATGGGCTTTACCGCATGTTCATCGGCGTTTCTCCCTGAAGGCACCAGTGAACGGCACTGCCCGTGGTTAGCCAAATCTTAATATCTGCAGGTCAAGCTTCGGCTTAATGATTCTGTGTGCTCCGACAAGAGCTGGTATTCGGGCCGGTGGCGCGCACGGCGCTCCCGCATGAGCGGGCGAGATGACACCTGTACATCACCGGCGCGGCAATCTTTCAACATACAGCCAAATGCGGATCAGAGAGCCAGGAGGGCCCTTTCGCAGCCAGCGGCGGTAATCGATAGGAACGGAGCGCAGCATGTTACCGCCTGTACCGAAAATTCCGGCCGCCGATGCCGCCTATGGAGCCTCAGCCACACCGACACCGCGCGGGCAGCAGAAAGAGGTCGCGCAGCCACAGGCAAGCAATGCCGCACCCGGCAATGGCAGCAGTCTTTTTGCCAGAGCCGCGATCGCCTCCCTCGCCAGCGAATTTCAGCTTTCCCGCAGCACCGCCATTCTGGCGGAAACGCTCGGCAAGCTGATGAACCTGCCAAGACAGGACGGCGAAGCCATTCAGGCCTACGTGGTGCGTCTGACGGACGCCATTCGCGCCCTGCCCGCCCCGCAGCGTCTGGCACTGGAACAACAGGTCGCAAAGGTCCTGCAGGGATTGAGCCTTTCAATGCTGGCCGAAATCCTGAAACAGCCAACGGGACCGGATGCCGCACGCCTTGCACTTCTGATCGAGCTTTCCCGCTACAAGGGAATGGATCTTGCCGCAAAGGCCGTCGTCTCCTCCTATCAGCAGAATAATTCGGCCAATCCAACGCCAGCACAGCCACCACAACCGAAGGCCCAGACACCCCAAGGCCAGAACGCGGAAAGCCGCCCGAATGCGGCTGCGGCTGCGCAACTGTCAAATGCACAGACAACCGGCAGGCTCCTGTCCCAATTCATCGGCCTGCCTGCCCTTGGTGCCGCAGCAGTAAAAGCGATGGCCACCGCATTGCCGGACCTGCGGACCAATCTTCCTGCCTCGCCCACCGACCTGCCCGATTCTTCACCTGAAGCGGCAAGAACGGACGGAAAGGCCGAAAGCGCGGCACGTCCGCCTCAACTGCAAACGGGAAACGCGGCAAAGGAAGGGACCGCACCGGCGGAGACCCATTCGGCAAAATCCCCACGGGCAGAAAATGCCGAAACGCGACCTGCCCTGCCGCTTCGGGACGTGGTGAAGGCCGAACAGAAGGACGCGCGGGCGGCCCTGCTCCAGCCATCCGGCCAACCTGCAGGCGATGCCCGAGATATGGAAAACCTGCTGCTCGCCGCCCTGACCGGCAAACTTCCTGCCAGGGCAACAGCCACGACCCAGCCCGCCGCCACTCCACCGGGCATTCCGCCACAGCAGCCGGAAGAACAGCCTGCCGAAAAAACCGCTTCGGCAACAGCCGCCGCCCGCCCGTCCGGCGAGGAAACGGAAACAATCGCCAATAGGCCCGAAGCCCAGCCCCTTCCCCGCGCCGCCATTGATCCGGAAGCCAGAATGGCGATGCTCGAGCAATCGGCGTCGCAATCGCTGATCGCGGCAGCCCTTGCGAAAGAAGGCACGCCGCTACCACTTGTCGCCTATCCCCCGGCGGAAGACGATCATGAATCGGAAAGTCCGCATCGCGGAAGCGGGCCGTTTTCCGAGGAGGAGGCGGAAGGCGAACCGGAGGGTGAAAATCCTGGCGCTCAGGATGAAGCCGAAGAACGTGTCGCCGCCAATGACGAGACCGACGAGCCGGAAGCAGCTTCCGATGACAGCGCTGAAAACTATTATCTGCGGATGAGCGGCATGCTCTGAGCACCGCGTCGCTCTTCCATTCCTGACGCGGACGATAAACCCAATAAAAAACCCGCCGGAAATTCCGGCGGGTTCTTCATTTTCAAAGGATCGAAGCGATTATTCGCCGCGGTTCTTCAGAGCCGCGCCGAGGATGTCGCCGAGCGAAGCGCCCGAGTCGGACGAACCGAACTGTGCGACGGCTTCCTTCTCTTCAGCGATTTCCAGCGCCTTGATCGAAAGCATGACCTTGCGGTCCTTCTTGGAGAAGTTGACGACGCGGGCGTCGAAAACCTGACCGACCGAGAAACGCTCCGGACGCTGATCGTCGCGATCGCGTGCGAGATCGTTGCGGCGGATGAAGGAGGTGATGTCCTCGTGGTTGACGAGCTTCACTTCCACGCCACCGTCGTTGACGGCGATGACTTCGCACGAAACAACGGCGTTCTTGCGCAGATCGCCGGAGGTCGCGGCTTCGCCGACGGAATCCTTGCCGAGCTGCTTGATGCCGAGCGAGATGCGTTCCTTCTCGACGTCAACGTCAAGAACGACAGCCTTGACGACGTCACCCTTGTTGTACTCTTCGATGACCTGCTCGCCCGGACGGTTCCAGTCGAGATCCGACAGGTGGACCATGCCGTCGACATCGCCTTCGAGACCGATGAACAGACCGAATTCAGTCTTGTTCTTGACTTCGCCCTCAACTTCAGTGCCGGCCGGATGGCTGTAGGCAAATGCCTGCCACGGGTTTTCCAGCGTCTGCTTGAGGCCGAGCGAGATACGGCGCTTGGACGGATCGACTTCGAGAACGACAACGTCGACTTCCTGGCTCGTGGACAGGATCTTGCCGGGATGTACGTTCTTCTTGGTCCAGGACATTTCGGAAATGTGGATCAGGCCTTCGATGCCCGGCTCCAGCTCGACGAATGCACCGTAGTCGGTGATGTTCGTGACCGTACCGGAGATCTTCTTGCCAACCGGGTACTTGGCGGAGATGCCATCCCACGGATCGGACTCGAGCTGCTTCATGCCGAGCGAGATACGGTGGGTTTCCTGGTTGATGCGGATGATCTGAACCTTGACCTGCTGGCCAATGTTGAGGATTTCCGAAGGATGGTTGACGCGGCGCCATGCCATGTCGGTAACGTGCAGCAGGCCGTCGATGCCGCCGAGGTCAACGAACGCACCGTAATCGGTGATGTTCTTGACGACGCCGTCAACAACCTGGCCTTCTTCGAGGTTCTGAACGATTTCAGAACGCTGCTCGGCACGCGACTCTTCGAGAACCGTACGGCGCGAAACAACGATGTTGCCGCGACGCTTGTCCATCTTGAGGATTTCGAAGGGCTGCGGGTTGTGCATCAGCGGGGTAACGTCGCGGATCGGACGGATGTCGACCTGCGAACGCGGAAGGAAGGCAACAGCGCCGTCCAGATCGACGGTGAAACCACCCTTGACCTGGTTGAAGATAACGCCTTCGACGCGCTCGCCAGCTTCGAACTTGGCTTCGAGCTTGACCCAGCTTTCTTCGCGGCGAGCCTTCTCGCGCGACAGAACGGCTTCGCCGAGAGCGTTTTCGATGCGCTCGACGTAAACTTCGACTTCGTCGCCGACCTTCAGCGTGCCGTCCTTGGACTTCGCGCCGAATTCCTTCAACGGTACGCGGCCTTCAACCTTGAGGCCGACGTCGACGATGGCAACGTCCTTCTCGATTGCCGTTACGATACCCTTGGCAACATAGCCTTCGGCAAGATCGTTGGAGGCAAAGGATTCTTCGAGAAGCGCTGCGAAATCTTCGCGCGTGGGGGTAGATACTGACATGAAATCTCCTGATTGCATCCGCGCAATGGCGAATACAAAAGCGCCGGTGGGCTAGTGTTGTTGATACCCGACCCCATGCCCGCCTTTTAAAAGGCTTTCCGGCGCAAGGACATGTCTTCGGGCAATTCCGGACTAAACGCAGACGGCAGGAAGCCGTTCCGCGAGAAACCTATCTCTCCAGGGCGGCGTCGATGATCGTCCGCGCGGCCTGAAACGCCGCCTCTATACTCATTTCCGACGTATCTAGCAAGTGCGCGTCTTCAGCCGGCTTCAACGGGCTGTCGGCGCGGCCCATGTCGCGCTCATCGCGTTTTTTCACTTCAGCGAAAATGGCATGATAATCCGCAACGCTGCCATTGGCGAGGATTTCATCATAACGCCGCCGCGCCCTGACGTCGGGCGAAGCCGTGACGTAAAGCTTCACCGGCGCATCCGGGCACACCACCGTCCCGATGTCACGGCCATCCAGAACCGTGCCCGGCTCCTTTAATGCAAAACGCTGCTGCGCCTTGACCAGCGCCCGCCTTACCGGCGTCATGACCGCAATCTTCGAAGCCGCCTCGCCGATATCGTGCCGGGAAAGGACAGAGCGGTCGAGGCCGGCAAGGTCGAGTTCCAGCGCCACTTTTTCAGCGATGGCCTCATCATCGAGCGGCAGGCCGGCATCAAGAAGCGCCTTGGCCGTCGCCCTGTAGGTCAGCCCGGTATCGAGATGATGGAAGCCATAGGTCTGCGCAATCTTGCGTGACAAAGTGCCTTTGCCCGCCGCAGCCGGCCCGTCTATGGCGATCGTGAAGGTCATGAAGCTTTCTGCCTGTGCATTGGTCATTGATACAATATGGAGTACGGGATGTTTCCCGATATTTATGAGCATCCCCGCATACAGCTTGCGGCAAGGGAAGACGACATCCGAAGTTTGTCTTTGACACGAAAGACCGCAACGATTAAGGGGACCGGCTAGAAATTTTACCGTCTATGCCGGTTTTACGGCGTACACACCGAAACTCATTCGACAATTTGAGGCTTAGACAGTGGCAAAAGCGGAACTTGGTACCAAGCGCACCGACCCCGATACCGGCAAGAAGTTCTACGATCTGAACCGCGACCCGGTCGTTTCTCCCTATACCGGCAAGTCCTGGCCGCTCTCCTTCTTTGAGGAAAGCACCGCCCAGGCCAAGATGGAGCAGGCTGAAGAAGAGGAAGTGGCGGAAGTCGATACCGAAAACACGGAAGTCGAACTCGTATCGCTGGAAGACGCCGACGGAGACAACAGCGGCGACGAGATCCCGGATATGGGCGACGACGACGACGTGGAAATCGACGACGATGACGACACCTTCCTCGAAGCCGACGAAGACGATGATGATGACGACATGTCCGGCATCATAGGCGTAACGGGCGACGACGAAGAAGCTTGATCCTATTGAATAAATCAGCCCGGCGACAAAAAAATGAAGCCGGGCTGTTTTTGTGCTTGCACTCTTCGATTAGCCGAAGTAGTAAGCCGCCACCGAACGGAACAACAGCCGCTTCGGTTCCCGGAACCGGAAGAAATGCCGGAACCCTTATGGGGCTATAGCTCAGCTGGGAGAGCGCTTGCATGGCATGCAAGAGGTCAGCGGTTCGATCCCGCTTAGCTCCACCAAATTTCCCAGAACCTGCAAATCTCGTTTTCAGGCAATCACTTTCACCCACCTTGTGGCAACCCCTCTCGATCGCCTATTGCAATAACGCCCGCACATCCTGTCCGTTGATCCGGCATTCGACAGAACGGGCAGCGGCACCCTCCTCCACCACGCGGCATTCGAGATATCTCCCGCGCAACCGGTTCTCCAGTGCCTTGAAAGCGTTCAGGCCGCAGGCATAACGGCGGCCATCGGAACCCGTGCAGACCCGGTTGCGATCGACTTCCTCCACGCCCGCCAGCCGGAATTCCTGCCCCTTGAAAGTGAAGCGGTTGCTGGCAACCACGCGCAGGCGCTGATCCGCATGCATTTTGAGGGGATAGAGATCGGGCGGCGTCGGGATGCGTTCATAGTTTTGGCGACGAGGATCGACCCGCACCGGTGAGGTCGTCCACAGCATTTCCGTGTTGGCGGCAAGGCCTGCCGTCGCATATCCGGCCTCGCCGTTCACGAGCGAGGCGATACGGATGCCCGCGACACCGAGGCTCACGACCAGCGTGATCTGAAAAAGCAAAGCTGCGACCTGCCGGATCATGTCACCGAAACATCAAAACAATAAAATATGAATTCGCCGCCGGGGGCGGGGATTACATCAACAAGACCTTGCGGGCGGCAACCTCGCGCACCGTGCCCATTGCCATCATCGGAACGCCGTCGCAGTCATGGATCACCCTGCCTGTCGTCCGCAACCAGCGAAAGCCGCCGGACCTCAGCCCGATCCGGTACTCCTGGTCATAAAACTCACCGCGCGTCAGCGAATTATGGACCGCCCTTGCCACCCTCGCCCGAGCGTTAATCTCGACCTGGGCAATGAACGCTTCCACCGGAATGCCGCCGGACGCCTCATCGAAGGAAAAATCCCGCACACGAGCGGCCACAGCATCCAGATAAACCAGATTCTGTCCGATATTCCACGTATAATAGCCAATAAGCGTCTCTTCTAGAGATATGTCTTCCAACATCGGCTTTCTACACTATTAGAATGCTTATAACATTTTTATAACATAACAAAATATACGCGACTAACCACAGGAATTCGTCCTTTCGTCTAACAGGACATTATTTTAGGATTTACGCGAATACCGGCAGCACTTTTGGTCCGCTTGTTGGCGAACCGCTCTTCCTGTGCCAAAGAAGGTTGAAATCGCAACCTGCAACAGGAGTCGCCGTGACCATCGGGCTTGCCCATGCCGAACTCATTGCCGTCGTCACCGCCATTACCGGAGATGAGCCGCGGGTAATGACCGTGCGGGCGGGCGCTGCCCTTCCTTCAGGGCCGTTCGAATTCGGGCACAGAACGCTTCAGAGCGGGCTGCGGGAATGGATCCACGAACAGACGCATCACCCCGTCGGTTATCTCGAGCAACTCTACACCTTCGCCGACCGCGACCGGAACAACGACATTCCGGGCGGCAGAACCATTTCGATCGGTTATCTCGGGCTGGTTCGGGAGCAGGAATCGTCCGGCAATGGACGCCCGCTGTGGCATGGCTGGTACGAATATTTTCCGTGGGAGGACCACCGTCAGGGCCGGCCGGCAGTTCTGGACACCATCATCGACAGGCTGCGCGCCTGGGCGGACTCCGATCCAGCCTGCAAAAGCCAGCGCCATTTGCGCGCCGATTTCACCTTCGGCCTCGACGGTGGCGGCTGGAACGAGGAACTCACCCTGCAGCGCTACGAATTGCTCTATGAGGCGGGATTGGTCGAGGAAGCCCAGGGCGAACCCCGGATCAATTTCGGCACACCCATGTTTGCCGATCACCGCCGCATCCTCGCCACCGGCATCGCCCGGCTGAGGGCCAAGATCAAATACCGGCCTGTGGTTTTCGAGCTGATGGCCGATGCCTTCACCTTGCTGCAATTACAGCGCGCCATCGAGGCACTGGCGGGACTGACGCTGCACAAGCAGAATTTCCGCCGGTTGATCGAACAGCAACAACTGGTGGAAGAAACCGGCGACATGGCGACCGAAACCGGCGGCCGCCCGGCAAAGCTTTTCCGCTTCCGCCAGACCGTTCTCGATGAACGCGCCCTTTCCGGAACGAAACTGCCACTCTCCCGCAATTGACATATGCTCATAATGAGAATATCTCTTTGCCATAGATATGCTCAAAACGAGTATAAATGGGAGAGCGCCGTGAACGAACAGATTTCTGCCGCAAGCCTTTATGACCGCGTCAGCCGCGTCATTCCCAAGGCTGAATGGATTGGTTTTCAGGACGACGTGGAGGCGATCCTTGAGCTGAAACGCAAGCGCAACGCCGTCATCCTCGCCCATAATTACCAGACACCGGAAATCTTCCACGGCGTCGCCGATATCGTCGGCGACAGCTTGGCCCTCGCCCGCAAGGCGATGGAGGTGGAGGCGGATGTGATCGTTCTCGCCGGCGTGCATTTCATGGCCGAGACGGCAAAGCTGCTCAATCCCGAAAAAACCGTGCTCATTCCGGATATGGCCGCCGGCTGTTCGCTCGCCGATTCCATCACGCCCGAAGACATAGCGCTTCTGCGCAAGGCCTATCCCGGCGTTCCGGTTGTCACTTACGTGAATACCTCGGCGGCAGTGAAAGCGGCTTCCGACATCTGCTGCACCTCCGGAAACGCCCGCCAGGTGGTGGAATCGCTCGGCGTGCCGCGCGTTTTGATGCTGCCGGATGAATATCTGGCGAAGAATGTGGCGCGGGAAACCAGTGTTGAGCTGATCGCCTGGCACGGCCATTGCGAGGTGCACGAGCTGTTCACCGCCGATGACATCAGGGAATTGCGCGAAAGCCATCCGGGTGTCACCGTGCTGGCGCATCCGGAATGTCCGCCCGATGTCGTCGAAGCTGCGGATTTTTCCGGTTCCACCGCCGTCATGTCGGATTATGTCGGCCGCGAGCGGCCGGCCCGCGTGGTGCTTTTGACGGAATGCTCGATGAGCGACAATGTCGCCGTGCATCATCCGGATGTTGAATTCATCCGCCCCTGCAATCTCTGCCCCCACATGAAGCGCATCACGCTCGGCAATATCCGCACGGCACTTGAGGAAAACCGCCACGAAGTGACCGTCGATCCGGCGATCGCGGTCGCGGCCCGCCGCGCGGTGGAAAGGATGCTGGCGGTATGAGCGAAGCGCTGTCGCAATATGCGGGCAGGACGGTCATCGTCGGCAGCGGCATAGCGGGCCTGATGGCGGCGCTGACGCTTGCGCCACAGCCTGTGCTGCTTCTGACGCGGAGCGCCCTCGGCGGAGAGACATCCAGCGCCTGGGCGCAGGGCGGCATCGCGGCCAGCCTTGGCGCGGATGACAGCGCAGCGCTCCATCTCGCCGATACGCTTGCCGCCGGCGACGGCCTCTGCGACACGAATATGGCCGCGGACATCGTCTCCGCCGCCCCTGCCGTCATTGACGCACTGGAGAGCGCCGGCGTCCGTTTTGACCGCGATGCGCAGGGCAAACTCGTCTTTGGACTGGAAGCCGCCCATAGCCGTCGCCGCATCCTCCATGCAGAAGGTGACGGCTCGGGCGCGGCCATTGTCAGGGCTCTTGCGGCCGCCGCTCTCAACACGCCGTCCATTGCAGTTCTGGAAGGCACGGAGGTGCGCCGGCTGCTGACGGAAGACGGGGCCTTGACCGGTCTCGTCTGCGCCGGACAAAAGGGCAGTTTTATTCTGCAGGCCACGAAGGTCATTCTTGCAACGGGCGGACTCGGCGGACTTTATGAGGCGACGACCAATCCGTCCGGTAATTATGGACAGGGCATCATGCTTGCCGCGCGCGCTGGCGCCGTCCTTGCCGATATGGAATTCGTCCAGTTCCACCCGACGGCGCTTTCCTCCCCCCGGCGGCCGCTGGCGCTGGTCAGCGAGGCGGTGCGGGGCGAAGGCGCGCTGCTTCTCAATGAAAACGGCGAACGTTTCATGGCGGCCGTCCCGGGCGCCGAGCTTGCTTCCCGCGATATTGTCGCCCGCGCCATCGACCGGGAAATCCTGCGGGGTGGCAGGGTCTTTCTCGATGCCCGCAAAGCGCTCGGCAACGGTTTTGCTTCGCGCTTTCCCTCGATAGACCTGCTCTGCCGCGAGGCGGGAATAGACCCCGCTTGCGAGCTGGTTCCGGTCCGTCCCGCCGTACATTATCACATGGGCGGCGTCGCCACTGACGGGAATGGCCGCAGTTCCGTGCCAGGCCTCTGGGTCGCGGGCGAAACCGCTTGTACGGGCCTTCACGGGGCCAATCGGCTTGCCAGCAACTCCCTGCTGGAAGCGGCCGCCATGGGCATGCGCGCGGCGCAAGATATTGCCGGCCAGTCGGCATCGAAACCGGTGGCGGCCGTCACACCATTCACGACGCCTGTTCTTCCGGCCGCAGACCCGTCTATCGTCAGGCCAATCGTCTCCCGCCATCTCGGCATCGCAAGACATGAGACCGGTTTGACCGGCGCGATCCGCGATCTTCTGCCGCTCGCCGAACAGAATGGTCCGGCCTCCGATCCCGCCATTGTCGGGCTCGCCATCGCCGTCTTCGCGGCCCTGCGCACGGAATCGCGCGGCGGCCATTTCCGTAACGATTTCCCGGAAAAGGACGTGATCGCCACAAGGCGCAGGCTTTGCCTGACCGACATCATCGCCATTGCCCGCGAGCTTTCCTCCAGCAGCCTTTCCTCCCCCAGCATTGCGCGGAGCGCCTGACATGACCCTTTCCCCCCTGCCACGCCTCATCGTGGAACCGCTCGTCCGCAACGCCCTTCTGGAAGATCTCGGGCTCGCCGGCGACATAACCTCCGCCGCTGTCATTCCCGCCGATCATCGTTCCGTCGTTGTCATGGCCGCACGGGAACCGGGCGTCATCGCCGGTCTCGATGCCGCAGAGCTCGCTTTCCAGCTCGTCGACCCGGCAATCGTGATGAAGCGGCACGTGCAGGATGGGGCGACCGTCGTACCCGGTGATATCATCGCGACAGTCGAAGGTCCCTCGCGCGGCCTTTTGACCGGGGAACGGACCGCCCTCAATTTTCTCGGCCATCTGTCTGGCATAGCATCGGTAACCGGGAAAATCGCCGCCGCCATTTCAGGCACCAGGGCTTCCGTCGCCTGCACCCGCAAGACGACGCCGGGCCTCCGGGCGCTGGAAAAATATGCCGTGCGCGCCGGCGGCGGCATGAACCACCGTTTCGCCCTTTATGACGCCGTCCTCATCAAGGACAACCACATCGCCGTGGCCGGGGGCGTGCGTCAGGCTATCCGCAGCGCCCGGCAGGGTGTTGGGCATCTCGTCAAGATCGAGGTGGAGGTCGATACGCTCGCACAATTGCGCGAGGCGATGGAGGAAGGCGTCGATGCCGTTCTCCTGGACAATATGACGCCGGAACAGCTGCGCGAAGCGGTGGAAATCGTCACCGGTCGTGCGATCACCGAGGCCTCCGGCCGGATCAACCCGGAAACGGCCGCCATTATTGCCGCAACCGGCGTCGATCTCATCTCCGTCGGCTGGTTGACCCATAGTGCGCCGGTTCTGGATATCGGGCTGGACTTCCAAAGCCGGAGCTGAACGAAAGGGCCGCGATACAGCCCACCGCACGGAACCAACCGCCAGCATTTTCGTTATTGCCTCGCCTGGGGTCGATTCAAGGCGGGGGGATCAGTGCGCGCAAAAGCCTGTCCATATGCCGGTGGACCTCTCTCACAAAGGAAAGGCCTGTTATGGAAGACGCACAAATCGGCTGGATTGCAGCAATCATCATTGGCGGCGTGGCCGGCTGGCTCGCTGAACAGTTCATGAAAAGCAACATGGGTGTTTTCATGAACATCATCCTCGGCATCGTTGGCGCCATCGTCGCCAATTTCCTTCTGGGGCTTGTGGGCATTTCGCTCGGAGGCTGGATTGGATATCTCATCGCGGGTTTCATCGGCGCCTGCATTCTCATCGCCGTCGGGCGCGCATTTCGCCGATAAAGGGAGGACACAATGAGCTTTTTCGACAAGATCAAGAACGCGATTTTCGGCAAGGCCGAAGCCGCTCCACAAGCTTCGGCTCCAACTGCAACAACCGCAAGCCCGGCCGCACCGGCCCAGCCAGCAGCACCTGCTCCAGCAGCCACACCTTCGGCAAGCACGGGCAACGTCGACGTCGCCTCCATTCTGGATGCGGCCGTCAAGCAGAACGGACAGAAACTCGACTGGAAACGTTCAATCGTTGACCTTCTGAAGGCGCTCAATCTGGACAGCAGCCTCACCGCCAGAAAGGAACTGGCCGGTGAACTCGGCTATACCGGCGACACCTCGGATTCCGCCACCATGAACATCTGGCTGCATAAGGCCGTTATCAAGAAACTGTCAGAGAACGGCGGCAAGGTTCCTGCCGACCTTCTGGACTGAACCAGCGAACGGGAGAGCCGCGATGGACGACTATTCTAGCTTGCGAGAGCAGATCGGCCAGGACCTCGACACCCTGCACAGGACCGAGAACCCGAAATCGATTTTCGAGATTGCCGACGACTATCTTCTGGGAAACCCAAATCTCAAGAGAGCGCTGGTCGAAGACATCATCAAGGAAGAAGCGGACAAGCGCGGCATCGCAATCCACTGAAGCCGCACGTCAAGCGCGGCGATTTTTACAGGAAGGGCGGCATTCACAACGGATGCCGCCCTTTTTTACCTCGTGCCCCGAAACACTATTTTTCCGGCTTGGCCTCGGCCTTTCTGGCGTTTTCTTCCATCAGCTCATACCACATCGCGTTCATGACGGCGAAGATGGCGGCGAGAGGCAGGCCAAGCAGCCAGGCGAAATACCACATGGTCGATCTCCTTCTGTTTGATATCAATAGGCGTGGCCGCTGTCGTCGCGGATCGCCTTTTCATCAACCTTGCCCCACAGCACGCGATAGACCCATGAGGTATAAGCAACGATGATGGGGATGAAGATGAGGGCGACGACCAGCATGATGAACAGCGTCATATGGCTGGACGATGCATCCCAGACCGTCAGGCTCGATTTCGGATCGATCGACGACGGCAGGATGAAGGGAAACATCGTCAGCCCGACCGTCGAGATGATGCCGAAAATGGCAAGCGAACTGGAAAGCAGCGCCAGCACCTCACGCCCGACCCTGAACAACAGGAAGGCGACGAGCGGGAAGGCAAGACCGAGCGCCGGCGCCAGCATCATCCAGGGATGGGCCGCATAATTGGAAAACCAGACTCCGCTTGCGACCTCGACCGTCTTTGACAGCGGATTGGAAGGACCGTCGGTCACGACTTCCGAGGTGAAGCGATACCCGTCAATACCGAGCCACAGCAGAACGCCGCCGAGTGCGAAAAGAACTGATGTGGCGAGTGCGGCAATGCTGCCGAAACTGCGGGCGCGGGCTGCAACCGGGCCTTCGGTCTTCAGCACCAGCCAGGCAGCACCATGCATCACCAGCATGGCAACGGAAACGAGGCCGCAGAGGATGGCGTAAGGGTTGAGAAGCTCGAAAAGCGTCGTGCCGTCGTAGAAAATCCTCAAGTCGTCATTGAAGCGGAAGGGGACGCCCTGCAGCACATTGCCGACCGCCACACCGAAGATCAGCGCAGGAACAAAGCCGCCGATAAACAGCGCCCAATCCCAGGTACTGCGCCATGTCGTGCTCTCACGCTTGGAGCGGTATTTGAAACCGACCGGTCGCAGGATCAGCGCAAACAGGGTGGCAAACATTGCCAGGTAAAACCCGGAAAACGACACCGCATAAAGCGGCGGCCAGGCGGCAAAGATGGCGCCGCCGCCAAGGATGAGCCAGACCTGATTGCCTTCCCAGACCGGGCCGATGGAATTGATGACGACGCGCCGCTCGAGATCCGTTTTCGCGACGAAGGGCAAAAGCGCGCCGGTGCCCAGATCGAAACCGCCGGTGACGGCAAAACCGATCAGCACCACGCCGAGCAGCAGCCACCAGATGACGCGGAGGATTTCGTAGTCGATGAGTTGGTGCAATATCATGATCGTTTACTCCGCAGCGACGAGTTTTTCAGGAACGAGCGGCGCTTCCGGCTCGTGATCCGGATCAGGCCCCTTGCGGATCGCCTTCAGCATCAGCCCCATTTCGACGATGAACAGCACCGTGTAGATGGCGATGAAACACAGAAGCGTAATCAGAACCGTCGAGGCGCTGAGGCTGGAGACGGCGGCGGCCGTCGGCAGCACGCCCTCGATGATCCATGGCTGGCGACCGAATTCCGCAACTATCCAGCCCATTTCAGCCGCGATCCACGGCAGCGGGATGGCGAAGACGGCCACCTTCAGCAACAGCGGATAGCGATCCAGCCGGCGGCGGGCCGAGAGATAGAAGAAGGTCGCCGTCAACAGAATGAAGAACATGCCAAGACCGACCATGATGCGGAAGGCCCAGAACAGCGTCGGCACATGCGGGATAGTGTCTGCGGCTGCCTTGGCGATCTGCTCCTCGGTCGCCTGACGCGGATCGTCGACATAACGTTTCAGCAGCAGGGCGTACCCAAGTTCGTGGCCAAGTTCCGCAAAGGTGCCACGCACCTCTTCGGGCAGTTCCGCACCCTTGCCGGTGGCGCGTATCTGCATCAGCGCATCATAGGCCTTGATGCCATCGCGGATGCGGTTCTTTGCCAGCTCCACCAGATCGTTGATGCCGGGGATTTCCGTGTCGAGCGAGCGGGTGCCGATAAGACCCATGACCCACGGGATTTTGACGGCGAAATGCGTCTCACGCGCTTCCTGATCGGGAAAACCGATGACGGTGAAAGGTGCCGGCGCCGGTTCCGTTTCCCACATGGCCTCGATGGAGGCGAGCTTCATCTTCTGGTGTTCGGTCGAAAGATATCCGCTTTCGTCACCGAGCACGACAACCGACAGCGCCGCTGCCAGACCGAAGGAAGCGGCGACCGTCATCGACCGCTTGGCGAGATCGACGTGACGTCCCTTGAGAACATACCAGGCCGAAACGCCGAGCACGAAGATGGAGGCCGTCACATAGCCCGCAGAAACGGTATGGACGAACTTTGCCTGCGCCACCGGGTTGAACAGGACCTCGAAGAAGTCAGTCACTTCCATGCGCATGGTCTGGGGGTTGAAAGCCGATCCCGCCGGGTTCTGCATCCAGCCATTGGCGATCAATATCCATAGCGCCGAGAAGTTCGAGCCAATCGCCACGCACCATGTTGCGATGAGATGGCCGAGTTTCGACAGCTTGTCCCAGCCGAAAAAGAACAGACCGACAAAGGTGGCTTCCAGAAAGAAGGCCATCATTCCTTCGATCGCCAGCGGCGCGCCGAAAATATCGCCGACATAGTGGCTGTAATAGCTCCAGTTCATGCCGAACTGGAATTCCATGACGATGCCGGTGGAAACACCAAGCACGAAATTGATGCCGAACAATGTGCCCCAGAATTTCGTCATCTGCCGCCAGATCACGCGGCCGGTCATGACATAGACCGTTTCCATGATGGCGATCACCACCGATAGTCCGATCGTCAGGGGAACGAATAGAAAGTGATATAAAGCGGTAACCGCGAATTGCAGGCGCGATAGCGCCACGATGTCGAGTTCCATGTTTTTACCCCACCTTTCAGGAAAGGCCGGCCTTCTGTTACGAGACGGCGCCGGCCCTGAAAAAATCACTCAGTCCGGACGCAATGTTTGCAGCATTACGTCGTATTCCGGGGTGCCGCTTTGACATTGATCAAGTTGGCGACCCTCTTTCAGCACGATGATGCGATCGGCAAATTCCGCCTCACGGCGATTATGGGTGATCATCACGACAGTCTTTCCCTGTGCCCTGGCAAACAGCCGGCCCAGCACGTCGCGGGCGGTCTCGCCGTCCAGCCCTTCCGTCACCTCGTCGAGGAGCCAGAGCGGTTTGTCGCGCAGCAGGAAGCGGGCAAGTGCAAGCCGCCGCGACTGGCCGCCGGAGAGGCCCTGCCCCGCCTCGCCAAGCTTCGTATCCAGCCCGGCGGCCAGGGTTTTGACGTGCTCACCAAGGCCTGCCGATTGCAGGGCATCCCACAGCTCGTCTTCCGTCGCGGCGGGTTTTGCCAGTCTCAGATTATCGGCGATGCTGTCGCGGAAAAGCTGGCTGCGCTGCGTCATGAGAGAGCACGGCAAAGCGCTGACCTTGCCCGCCACCGGCTGCAATTCGCCTGCCAGAAGCTGGATGAGGCTGGTCTTGCCGGCACCGCTCGGCCCGATAATCGCAACCGTTTCTCCGGCGGCAATCGCAAGGTTGATATTTGTCAGAACGGGGTTTTCGTTCCCCTCCCGCTCCAGCCGCACGCCATCAAACTCGGCCGCCATGCCCGTGGCAGGCACGCGCGGACAGTTGGCGGCTGCCTCGGCGGAAAGACGCGGCGCGATGCGTCTTGCCGAAAAGAGCGTGCGCCCGAGTTCCATTGCACCACGTCGCAGCGCCGTGAAGGGCTCCAGCGCAGCGAAACAGACGAGCAGACCGAGGGCCGCAGCCGGCGCAGTCACCGCTCCCTGTTCCGCAAGCCAGGCCATGCCGAGGAGAGCCGCACTCAAAAGAACCGCCGCTGACATGCCGAAGGAAAAACCGGCATTCGTTTCGATCCGGTTCAGGCGGTCGTCGCAGGCAGACAGATAGTCGTCCGCCCGTTTTACCGCGGCAACCTGCGCGGAAAGACGGGATGTCGTCAGCAATTCCGCCTGTCCGTTGACGAGATCAGCCGTGCGGGCGCGGAGCGCTTCAAGCCCGATTGCCCGACGGCGTGAGAATTTTTCCGCCCGCAATGCCGACCGCACCGAAATGCCGAGCCCCGCCGCGACAAGGAAGATCGCCGCCAGAGCACCTGCAAGCGGGCTGAGGAAGGCAAGCCCGATACCTGTCGCGATGGCGGCAAGAACCGCAACGGCCGCGGGAACCAGCACGCGTAGATAAAGCGAATCCAGCGCATCGATATCCGCGGTCAGACGGTTCAGCAGACGGGCGGGCCTTGCCTCCAGAGTTTTTGCCGCCTGCGGCGCGGCAAAGCCGCGAAACAGCTTTTCCCGAAGAGCTGCAAGCACGGACAGCGTTGCTTCATGGGTGGTCATACGTTCGCCATAACGCGCGGCGGTGCGCGACAGCGCCAGCAGACGGATCGCTGCCGACGGCGCAAAGACGTCAAATGCGTAGGCCGTGGCCGGCAGAAGACCGGCAATTGCGGTGGCCGTGATGAACCAGCCGGAAACGCCGAGCAGGCCGATGCCCGCCAGCACCGTGGTTGCCGCCAGAACGGCACCGGCAAGCAGCATACCGCGCCGCGCCGACCAGAACAGGGCGATGACGGGTTTCAATATGGCAAAACGCGCAATCATGACCGTTCCCCCGAATGGATCGCCGTTATGTCCACGATCCTGTCCATGCGTGCCGCGAGCACCGGATCATGTGTTGCGACAATCAATGTCCTGCCTTTTGCAAGCTGCAGCAGGTTTTCCGTCACCAGAGCCGCCGTCTCCCGGTCGAGATGCGCCGTTGGCTCATCCACCAGAACCAGCTGCGTTGCGGGATCGGCAAAGGCGCGCGCAATGGCGAGCCGCACGGCTTCCCCGCCTGAAATGCCATATCCGCCATCTCCGATCGGCAGATGCCGGCGCGCATGCCACAATGTATCCAGCCCGGTGCGGCGCAGCACCTCTTCCACCATGCCCTCGCCAACACCGGCACGGCCAAAGCGAATATTCGCCTTCAGGGAACCGGCAAAAAAGAACGGCTTCTGGCTGACCCAGCCGATCGTCTTGCGCAGCCCGTCGGCACTCGCATGATCGAGCGTCACGCCGCCGATCCTTATTGCGCCGCTGCCAGCCTCGGCCAACCCGGCAATCAAGGAGAGTACAGTGGATTTGCCACAACCGGAAGGCCCGAGAATCGCAACTCTCTCGCCCTGCTGAACCGTAAGGTTGAGATTTTGAATGACGGGTGGAGAATTCGGATAGGCGAAGGAGAGATTATCCAGTTCCACCAAACCCGGCATCAGGCGTGGGGTTAACACGGCCTCGGTGCCCTCGCCCACGATGGTGGTGCCGCCTTCCGTCAATGTGCCAAGCGCGCCAAGTGCTGCTTCGCCGGCTGCACGGTCATGCCACACGGCGGATAATTCCCGCAATGGTTCGAAGAAGGCGGGGGCCAGAAGCAGAATGAAGAGCCCCTCAGCAAGCGTCAGCTTCTCGCCCCATGCGCCGAAATCGAGAAAACCGAGCAGATGAAAACCGATATAAACGGCGGTCATCGCAACACCGAGGGCGGCGAAAAGTTCCAGCACGGCCGAGGAGAGAAACGCGATCCGCAGCACCGCCATTGTCCGCTTCTTGAGGTTTTCCGCGTCCCTGCTCAGGCGTCCAGCGGTCAGATCGACCGCTTCAAGCGCCCGGATCGTTTCCAGCCCACGCAGGCGATCGAGCAGGAAGGCATTCATGTTGCCGGTCTCGGCCAGCTGCTTTTCACTGGCAGCCTTCGCCTGCCAGCCGATCAGCGCCATGAAAAGCGGGATGGTCGGCATGGAGAGGAGCAGCACGAGGGCCGCAATCCAGGTGAAGGGCAGGATTGCCAGTACAAACACCAAGGGGACGATGGTGGCTTTCATCCGCGCCGGCTGGAAGCGGGAAAGATAGGGCACCAGCGCTTCCGCCGTCTCGGCAACGACGCCAGCAACCTCCCCGGATGCCGTACGCGACAGATCGAGTGGCGACACCTGCGCCACGGCATTGAGTGCTTCCAGCCGTCGCTGCGAAAGTGCGGTGCGCGCCGCGCGAAACGATTGCCTCGCCGCGATTTTTTCCAGAAAGGCCTTGATCAGGCCAAGGATGAGGACAGCCACAGCCGCTGGCAGGATTGCCATCACCGGTTCGCCATCGGCGATCTTTCCAACCGAAAAGGCAAGCAGGCCCGCCTGCGGCAGCCATAGCAAAGCCGGCAGCACATGAAGCAGGGCCACGAATCTTCCCACCGCCGGGGCCTTCGCCATTTCTGCCGTGCTGGAGCCCGTGCCACGGGCGTGTTTCCCGGTGGCAGCGTCCAAAGAGTGCCGCCGCGCTGCATCGGGCGGGGCTACTCCAGGCGCGGGACAGTCTGCTCCCTTGCCATCAGCGGGTTGGTGGATTTGTGCCGATATGCTCAAGGCCGATCTCCTCACCCGTCCTTTTTCGCACCACGGGGCCTTGCAAGCGAGACGATCTTGTCCTTGGCCTCCAGCAGCTTCGTGACCTTCGAACCGAGCGCCAGAAGCGAAGCCAGCCTCTCCGTCTCCAGCCTCTTCACATCGTCATACCAGCCGGTGAGCTGCTCGATCAGCGTTTTCATCTCGTCGATGCGCTTCTGCGCATGCCGCTCATCTGCATTCTCCGGTGTTTCCATAAGGATTTCACGCAGCACGCTGAGGGTTGGGTCGATCTCACGCTTCTTGCGCTCCTCGGCAAGGGTGCGCAGAATTTGCCAGACATCCTCCGGCGTGGTGAAGAAATCGCGCCGGTCACCGGGGAAATGTTTGAGAATTGCAAGGTTCCACGCCTGAAGTTCCTTGAGGCTCATCGACACGTTGGAACGCGAAATGCCGAGCGCCTCGACAATGTCGTCCGCACAGAGCGGCTGCGGCGAAATGTAAAGCAATGCATAGACTTGCCCGACCGTGCGATTGATGCCCCAGCGGCTGCCCATTTCGCCGAAATGCAGCACGAAGGACTGAACAAGCGGGGAAAGATTAGCCGGCATTTCTTCGTTTCCTGTATTTTCAGTAATTTCTGAAATTTCGATAACGCAAAAAATGGCGAGCGGCAAATCACCTTTTTGACCTGCGTCAAAATGTGCAAATCGGCTGAAACGGGGTCAGTCCGGCAAGACGAAGTTGTCCTGTATGGCCCATGAGCTGGCCATGATATCGATAACATAATCAGTATATTGTTGCGCGCGAAAAGCGCCCACAAAAATCGGCGGCGGAAATAATCCGCCGCCGATCAAAACATCGATACACATGCCTCGAGGGACACGCCCTTACGAAAAAGCGATCTGAACCTTCATGGCGCGACTGCGGTCGGAGGCGAATTCGAAGGCGGAGATAGCATCGGCGAGATCCACCGTCTGGGTGATGAAAGGCTTGACGTCGATCAGGCCCTTGCGCATCAATTCGACGCCGGTGGCGAATTCCTCATGGAAACGGAAAGAACCGCGCAGATCGAGTTCCTTGGCCGTGATCGCCATCATCGGCAGGCTCATATCACCACCAAGGCCGAGCTGGACGATGATGCCGCGCGGCCGAAGCGCCGCAATTCCGCCCGCAAGGGCGACGGCGGCACCCGAGCATTCATAGAGAACATCGAATGTTCCTTTGTTAGCGCCGTAGGCGGCAAGCGCATCGGGCTCATCCTTGCTGTTGATGACTCGGTCCGCACCGGCTTCCCGCGCCTTGGCCAGCGTGAAATCCGAAAGATCGGTCGCGACGATTTCAGCCGCGCCCGCGCGGCGGGCGGCAAGAATGGAGAGGATGCCGATGGGGCCGCAACCGGTGACGAGCACACGTTTTCCCAGCAAATCACCGGCGCGGCGGGTGGCGTGCAGTGTAACCGCCAGCGGTTCCGCCATGGCCGCTTCGCCAGCGCTCAGGCCATCGGCCGGAACGCATTGCAGCGCATCCGCGACAAGAACCTCCCGGAAAGCGCCCTGAATATGCGGGAAAGGCATGGCGCTGCCATAAAAGCGCATGTTGAGGCACTGATTGTGCAGGCCTTCCTGGCAAAAACGGCAGGTTCTGCACGGGCGGGATGGCGAAACCGCAACAAGGCCGCCGACCTTCAACCCCTCGACGCCTTCGCCGAGTTCCTCGATGACGGCAGAGACCTCGTGTCCCAGCACCATGGGTTCGCGAAGCCGCACCGCGCCGAAACCGCCATGGTTGTAATAATGAAGATCGCTGCCGCAGATGCCGCCCCGAACCAGACGGAGCCGCACTTCCTGCGGCCCCGGCGCTTCCTCCGGCCGCTCCTCGATGCGCACATCCTTTGCCCCATGGGCGACAATCGCTCTCATAAACAACTCCCGTTCAACCGCACGCCACTCTGGCGCGCAAAATTTTCCGCATCCCGATCCCGCTGCAAGGCGCGCAATAGCCCCTTGCAACCTCCTCCCGCGCCCGATCCGTACCGAAACAGGGCGTTTATGCCTTGACATCCATGTCTGAAAGGGATGAATGTTATCGATAACATAAACCTGCACGAATGCAATGTCGAGAGACTGGAGGAAACAGTGGGCCTTAATTTGTTCGATCTTTCCGGCCGCCGCGCCCTGATCACGGGTTCGTCCCAGGGCATCGGCTTCGCGCTGGCGCAAGGGCTGGCGGAAGCGGGGGCGGAAGTGGTTCTGAACGGCCGCGACGAGGCGAAGCTGAAAGCGGCTGCCGCCGGCATCAAGGGCGCCAAGACGCTCGCCTTCGACGCCACCGATCATGCAGCGGTGCGCAAGGCCATAGACGGTTTCGAGGCGGATGTCGGCCCCATCGATATTCTGGTCAACAATGCCGGCATGCAGCACCGCACGCCGCTCGAGGATTTTCCGGCGGACGCCTTCGAGCGCCTGTTGCAGACCAACATCGCCTCGGTTTTCCATGCCGGACAGGCTGCCGCGCGCCATATGATCAGCCGTGGACGCGGCAAGATTATCAACATTGCCAGCGTGCAGACCGCTCTTGCCCGCCCGGGGATCGCGCCTTACACCGCCACCAAGGGTGCCGTCGGCAATCTGACGAAGGGCATGGCGACGGATTGGGCCAAATACGGCCTGCAATGCAACGCCATTGCGCCGGGCTATTTCGACACGCCGCTCAACGCCGCCCTGGTGGCGGACGAGACCTTTTCGGCATGGCTTGAAAAGCGCACCCCCGCCGGCCGCTGGGGCAAGGTCGAAGAGCTTGTCGGCGCCTGCATTTTCCTGTCGTCCGATGCCTCGTCTTTCGTGAACGGGCATATTCTCTACGTCGACGGCGGCATCACCGCCTCGCTTTAAAATCTCTCGTCCGGCTGGCGCGCTGAACCCGCCAGCCGGATCGGGCCGACAATACCACGACGCTTTGGGAGGAGACAGTGAGCACCATGACCGACAAGAATAAAGTCGCCCTCATCGGCGCAGGCGCCATGGGTGGGGCGATCGGCACGCGGCTGATCGAAACCGGCAATCACCTGACGGTTTTCGATCTGGATACGGAAAAGGTCGCGGCGCTGACAAGCCTCGGCGCACAGAGCGCGGGCACGGCGGCGGAAGCGGCTTCGGTTTCCGATGTGGTCATCCTCAGCCTCAATTCGCCGAAAATTGTTCGCATCGCCGTCTTCGGCAAGGATGGCGTCGCGGCGGGAGCGAAGCCTGGCACGCTGATCATCGACATGTCCTCCATCGACCCGGAAGCGACCAAGGAACTGGCGGCCGATGCCGCCGAAAAGGGCCTGCGCTGGGTGGACAGCCCCCTTTCGGGCGGTGCGCCCAAGGCGCTCATCGGGCAATTGACGCTGATGGCCGGCGGCACCGAAAAGGATGTGGCCGACGCCCAGCGCGTGCTGCAGCATGTCGCCAGCAACTATACCCATATGGGGCCAAGCGGCGCCGGCCAGACGACAAAACTCATCAATCAGGTTCTTTGCGGCCTGAATTTCCTCGCCGTCGCGGAAGCAACACAGCTTGCGCTGGATGCGGGCGTCGATGCCGCCAAAATTCCCCAGGCGCTGAAGGGCGGCCGCGCCGACAGCGCCATCCTGCAGGAATATATGCCGCGTTACGTGGCGAAGGACTACCGCCGCACCGGCCGCATCGACAATATGGTGAAAGACTTGAACGGCGCGCAGGATCTTGCGCGACGCACCAACACCGCCATGCCCCTGACGGCGCTTTGCGCCGAGGTGCACCGTATGCTGACCGCGGCGGGACTGGGCGGCGAAGACCAGGCCGCGCTCATGGAATTTTTCAGCGGCGCGAAACGAACCTTTCCGGACTGACATTCGCCACGGGCGAGGCGACCAAATCGGAAGTGCCGAACTGGATGCGCAGGTCATGCATCTTTGCTGCTCGGCCATTGCGAAATGTCCCCGCAACGAAGATGATCTGACGAATCGGCGAGGCAACAGACCGGGTGACCGCAGACGCATGCATGCAAAGGACAATTTCCCGATGACCACCTCTGTGACAGGCACGGGGATTGCTGGTATTGCCATTTCCGGAAATGGTTTCAGCGCCGAGATCGCTTATGAGGGCGCGACCCTTCTGAGCTGGCAGCCGCACCTTGCCGAAGGCGGCAAATGTGAAAACCTTGTCGACGGCTATTTGACCCCTGCGGAATTGCAATCCCAGGGCGGCGTGAGAAACGGCATTCTCGCCCCCTTTACCAATCGCATCCCGGACGGCCGGTTCAGTTTTGGCGGAGAGACGCATCAAATAGAGCCGGTGCTTGCCAGCGAAAGCCTCGTTTTCCACGGTTTCGCCAGAGCCCTGCCATTTGCCCTCACCCGGTCTTTCGAAGAGGATGGCGTCCATGTGCTCGTTTTCCGCACGGAGATATCGCCCGGCGACTTCAAGGGTTATCCCTATCATCTCGCCATCGAGGTGGAGTATCAGTTCTCCGGCCATGACGTCACCATAGACATACGCGGCATCAATGGTGACGACCGGCCGCTGCCCTTTGCCGCCGGCTGGCACCCCTATTTCCGTCTGCCCGGAATGGCGTCCATCAACGATCTCCATCTAAGGCTCCCCTCGCGAACGGCGATCGAAACGGATGAGCATTTGATACCGCTGCTCGACAGGAAAAACGGATTTCTCAAGCGGCGGGACGATGCGACGTTTCTTGCCGCCGCGCCGCTTGCCGGCCATGTGCTCGATGTCTGCTTTACCGATCTGATCGCATCCGAAAATGGACTGTACGAGACACGGCTGGAGAACCGGCGGAACGGATCAAGTCTGACCATCTGGCAGGAGCGTGGCCATATGCATGTCTTCACCGGCGACACGCTTGCCCGCGACAGGCGAACTTCCATCGCGCTCGAACCCGTTGAGACACCCACCAACGCTTTCAACCAGCCGGAACTTGCCGCTGCGATCACCCTTCAACCCGGCGAGACACGAAATTTCCGCTTCGGTTTTCGCTTCGAAACCGCACGCTGAAAAAAGCCAGTGGCCTTATCATATATGTGTCGTTGGCAGCGACGATGACAGCTTCACCGTCTCCATGGAGATATAGGCGGACATGTCGTAAAGCTCGACGCGGCGCAGGATCTGTTTGTAGATCGTGTCGTAATATTCGACATTCGGCAGAACCAGCTTCAGAATATAATCGAAATTCCCGGTCAGCCGATGAACCTCGACAATTTCCGGTATGGTGCTGACGGCGGCATGGAACCGGTCCAGCCAGTCCTCCGCATGCAGGCCCGTCCTCACCAGCAGGAAAACCGTGGTCGGCAGATTGATCTTGCGCCGGTCGAGCAGCGCCATCGTGCCCGTCACATAACCTTCCGCCCGCAGGCGCGTGATGCGGCGCGAACAGGCGGATAGCGACAGCGACACTTCCTCCGCAATGTCGGCGAGCGGCGTTTCAGCATTTTCCTGGAGAATCGCAAGGATTCGGCGGTCGCGGTCATCAATCATCGACAAAGAATGCACAGGTTAACGCAATGACGCAAGAAATTTGCGACTTTAACACAAAGAGCGCGTTAGCTTTGCATTTCCGTCGCGAAATCCCTACAAAAACGCATGCCGTTTTCGTCCCGGCGATGGCATTCTTGTTTTCAATCAAACTTGATAAGGGAACTCTTATGAAACGGATCGGCCTGATCGGCGGCATGAGCTGGGAATCGACCGCAACCTATTACCGGATGATCAATGAGGCCGTGCGCGACAGCCGCGGCGGACTGGTCTCGGCAGACATCGTCATGCATTCGCTCGATTTTTCCGAAGTCGTCGCCCTTCAGAAGGCTGACCGCTGGGATGAGGCTGGCGCGCTTCTGGGCGCTGCCGGCGCACGCCTTGCCAATGCGGGTGCCGATTGTGTGCTCATCTGCACCAACACCATGCATCTTGTTGCTGACACGGTTGAGAAGATGTCAGGCGTGGCGTTGATCGATATCATCGATGAAACCGCCGCAGCCCTGAAGGCGGACGGACGCCGCAAGCCGCTGCTGCTCGCCACCCGCTACACGATGGAACATGGTTTCTACACCGACCGCATGCGCCGCCACGGCGTCGAGGTGGTCGTTCCGGACGCGGAAGACCGGGCTGCGATCCACGACATCATCTTCGGTGAACTTTGCCAGGGCGAGATCAAGTCGTGCTCGCGCGAGCGCTATCTCGCAGTCATCGAGAAAGCCCGCGCACTCGGCGTCGATTCCGTCATTCTCGGCTGCACCGAGATTTCGCTGCTGATCGATCCCGATGCGCTGCCGCTGCCGGGTTACGATTCGACCGCCATTCACGCAAAGGCCGCCGTCGGTTTCGCACTCGGAAACAAGGCCCTGAACAGGGCCGCATGAATGTGTCGCCTCTTTGCCTATTCCGGTAAACCTGTCTGGCTCGACAGTCTTCTGATCGAGCCGGAAGCATCGCTGGTCAGCCAGTCCATGGCCGCGCGGGAAGCAAAGACCGTCGTTAATGGCGATGGTTGCGGTCTTGGATGGTATGGCGAACGCGGAACCCCCGGCGTTTTTCGCGACACCAGACCCGCCTGGTCCGACGCCAATCTGGCCGCCCTTTGCCATCAGCTTCGCTCGGGCATGTTCATGGCCCATGTTCGCTCCGCCACATCTGGCGAGGTATCGCGCGCCAACTGCCATCCCTTCGCGCATGGGCGATACCTGTTCATGCATAACGGCCAGATCGGCGGTTACGAGCAGATCAGGCGCGACATCGATTCCCTCATTCCCGACGATATCTACGCCTCCCGGCGCGGCACCGGCGACAGCGAAGCCATTTTCCTGATCGCCGCCGGCCACGGGCTTGATAGAGACCCGGTCCGGGCCATCTCCACCGCACTGCGCCTCTGCCAGGAAAAGATGATCGCCGCTGGCGTATCTTCCGCGCTGAGATTCAGCGCCGTGCTGATGGATGGCGATTGCCTGCATGCCTTCCGCTGGTCCAGCGATGACAAGCCGCCGACACTTTACTGGCGTGGTCTCGATGAGGGTATCGCGCTAAGTTCGGAGCCCTTTTCCTTCGATTGCACCCCATGGTGCGCCGTTCCGCCAAATACAAGGGTGACGATCTGCGCCAGCGAGATGAAGACCGAACCATTTTTTCCCGCATAAATCTCGTATTTCCCCCTGATCAGGGCCGGTTTTGAGACCGTAGCCGCCGCCGGCCTGTGCCGCGGCGGCACCGCCTCGTTTATTTTCATTGAATTTTCTCAGCCGCGAAGGCTAGTGTGTGATCCGATAGACCGAAACAGATTTCAGGACCGGTGAACCATTTCGATAGTGTTGCAGCTTCTCTCCCTTTCTTGAACGATGCCCGGCATCGCAACGACCACGCAAACCCGTTCATGAACGGCGCAAAAAGAGCGCGCAATGCCTTCGGTGACCCTATGGGCGCTGAGGGAAAAGTCTTATTTTTCATTACATTAAGCTGTTCAACTTTCCGGAAAAATTGCTGTTGCCACGCCTCCATATCGATGCATAAACTGGCATCAGCAAAGGCAAACCGGATCGACCTCATCAGACCCTCTCCTCCCACCAAGGTGCTGACCGACCAATGATCAATAATCTCAACGCCGCCGATCTTCCCCGCCCCGCCCCGCGCAGTTCCAATCCGGAAATCATGGCGGCGGAAATCATCGAGCGACTGACCTACCGCATCGGCAAGGACGTCAAGGTTGCCAAGCCGCATGACTGGCTGACTGCAACCATTCTCGTCGTCCGCGACCGCATCATCGACAAATGGATGGAATCCACCCGCAAGGCCTATCAGAACAATTCCAAGCGCGTTTATTACCTGTCGCTCGAATTCCTGATCGGCCGTCTCATGCGCGACGCCATCTCCAATATCGGGCTGATGCACGAAATCCGGGATGCGCTTTCCTCGCTCGGCGTCGATCTGGATGTCATCGCCGGGCTGGAGCCGGATGCCGCACTCGGAAATGGCGGTCTTGGCCGTCTCGCGGCCTGCTTCATGGAATCGATGGCAACCGTCGATATCCCCGCCTACGGTTATGGTATCCGTTACGTGCACGGCCTTTTCCGCCAGCAGATGGCGGATGGATGGCAGGTGGAACTGCCCGAGACCTGGCTGGCGCATGGCAATCCCTGGGAATTCGAACGCCGGGAAAGCTCCTATGAAATCGGCTTCGGCGGATCGGTGGAAACCATCGGCGGCTATGAAGATCCGCAGCGTTTCGTCTGGAAACCGGCCGAGCGCGTGATCGCCATGGCATATGACACGCCGGTCGTCGGCTGGCGCGGCACGCGTGTCAACACATTGCGCCTGTGGTCGGCCCAGCCTATCGACCCCATTCTGCTTGCCGCCTTCAACGCCGGCGACCATATCGGCGCATTGCGTGAGAGCAACAAGGCGGAAAGCCTGACGCGGGTTCTTTATCCTGCGGACGCGACGCCGGCAGGCCAGGAACTGCGCCTGCGGCAGGAGTTTTTCTTCTCCTCCGCCTCATTGCAGGACATTCTGCGCCGCCACCTGCAGCAATATCCTGATTTCACATCGCTGCCCGAGAAGGTTTCGATCCAGCTCAATGATACGCACCCGGCCATTTCCATTGCCGAAATGATGCGTCTTCTGTGCGATGTGCATGGTCTGGAATTCGACGAGGCCTGGACGATCACCCGGGGGACCTTCTCCTATACCAACCACACGCTTCTGCCGGAGGCTCTGGAAAGCTGGCCGGTGCCTCTGCTGGAACGGCTGCTGCCGCGGCACATGCAGATCGTCTATGCGATCAACGCCAACACCCTGGTCTATGCCCGCAAGGAAAAGAAGATGCCGGATCAGCAGATCCGCTCCATCTCGCTGATCGACGAGGGTGGTGAGCGCCGCGTGCGCATGGGCAATCTGGCTTTCATCGGTTCGCATTCCATCAACGGTGTTTCAGCGCTTCATACAGAGCTGATGAAGGAAACGGTGTTCGCCGACCTGCACAGCCTCTATCCCGACCGCATCAACAACAAGACCAACGGCATCACGCCACGCCGCTGGCTGATGCAGTGCAATCCCGGCCTGACGGGGTTGATCAGGGAAGCGATCGGTGACGATTTTCTCGACGATGCGGAAAAGCTGACAGCGCTCGACCGTTTCGCCGACGATGCCGGTTTCCGTGCGAAATTCGCCGAAGTGAAGCGTCTGAACAAGGTGCGGCTTGCCAATACGGTGGCGCAGCGCATGGGCATCCGTGTCGATCCTTCGGCCATGTTCGATATCCAGATCAAGCGTATTCACGAATATAAACGCCAGCTTCTGAACCTTGTGGAAACGGTGGCCCTTTACGACCAGATCCGTTCCCACCCGGAACTGGATTGGGTGCCGCGCGTTAAGTTCTTCGCAGGCAAGGCGGCGCCGAGTTATCACAACGCGAAGCTGATCATAAAGCTTGCCAACGATATTGCCCGGGTCATCAACAACGATCCGGCCGTGCGCGGGCTCCTGAAAGTGGTGTTTATTCCGAACTATAACGTCTCGCTTGCGGAAATCATGGTTCCGGCGGCCGATCTTTCCGAACAGATCTCGACGGCGGGCATGGAAGCCTCGGGCACCGGCAACATGAAGTTCGCCCTGAACGGCGCTCTCACCATCGGCACGCTCGATGGAGCCAATGTTGAAATGCTCGAACATGTGGGTGACGATAATATCGTCATCTTCGGCATGACGGCGGAAGAAGTGGCCAAGGCACGCGCCGAAGGACACAATCCCCGCGCGATCATCGAACAATCGGCGGAACTGTCGCAGGCGCTGTCATCCATCGCGTCTGGCGTGTTCTCTCCCGATGACCGCTCGCGCTTTTCCGCTCTGATCGACGGTATTTACAATAGCGACTGGTTCATGGTCGCCGGCGACTTCGACGCCTATGCCAATGCACAGCGCGAGGTGGACGCCATCTGGAGCAATCCGGATAGCTGGTATGCCAAAACAGTCCGCAACACGGCACGCATGGGCTGGTTCTCGTCCGACAGGACGATCCGGCAATATGCCGCCGACATCTGGAGAGCCTGATGAAAAAACCGCTCAATTCGGCCGAAGAGAAAAAGACTGGCGCTGTCACAAAGGCTGAAATCGAGGCGATCAAGAGCGGTTTGCATTCCAATCCCTTTGCCCTTCTCGGTGTTCACGAAACGCCGGAAGGGTTTTCCGCGCGCTGTTTCATCCCCGGCGCCGAAGAAGTGTCCGTCCTCACGCTCGACGGCAATTTCATCGGCGAGCTGAAACAGCTCGATCCGGAAGGCTTTTTCGAAGGCTCGGTCGATCTCACGTCCCGCCAGCCCGTGCGTTATCGGGCCGGCCGTGACGATGCGGAATGGGCGGTGACGGACCCTTACAGCTTCGGTCCGGTTCTCGGGCCGATGGATGATTATTTCGTCCGCGAGGGCTCACATCTGAGGCTCTTCGACAAAATGGGCGCGCATCCCCTCAAGCTCGAGGGTGTGGAAGGTTTTCACTTCGCCGTCTGGGCGCCCAATGCCCGGCGCGTTTCCGTCGTCGGCGACTTCAACAATTGGGATGGGCGCCGGCATGTGATGCGCTTCCGCAAGGATACCGGCATCTGGGAAATCTTCGCGCCTGACGTCTATGCCGGCTGTGCCTACAAGTTTGAAATCCTTGGCGCGAGTGGCGAGCTTCTGCCGCTGAAGGCCGACCCCTATGCGCGGCGTGGCGAATTGCGGCCGAAAAACGCCTCCGTCACCGCGCCGGAACTGACGCAGAAATGGGAAGACCAGGCTCACCGCGAACATTGGGCGCAGGTGGACCAGCGCCGTCAGCCGATCAGCATCTACGAGGTTCATGCCGGCTCCTGGCAGCGACGCGAGGACGGCACCTTCCTCAGCTGGGACGAGCTGGCCGCGCAGCTCATCCCCTATTGCACCGACATGGGCTTCACCCATATCGAGTTCCTTCCGATCACCGAACATCCCTACGACCCGTCCTGGGGATACCAGACGACCGGCCTTTATGCTCCGACTGCGCGTTTCGGCGATCCGGAAGGTTTCGCGCGTTTCGTCAACGGCGCGCACAAGGTCGGTATCGGCGTGATTCTCGACTGGGTTCCGGCACATTTTCCGACCGACGAGCACGGCCTGCGCTGGTTTGACGGCACCGCACTTTACGAACACGCCGATCCGCGCCAGGGTTTTCATCCGGACTGGAACACGGCCATCTATAATTTCGGCCGCGTCGAGGTCATGTCCTACCTCATCAACAATGCGCTTTATTGGGCCGAGAAATTCCATCTCGACGGCCTGCGCGTCGATGCGGTCGCCTCGATGCTCTATCTCGATTATTCCCGCAAGGAAGGCGAGTGGATCCCCAACGAATATGGCGGTCGCGAGAACCTGGAATCCGTCCGTTTCCTGCAAAAAATGAATTCGCTCGTTTATGGCACCCATCCAGGCGTCATGACGATCGCCGAGGAATCCACCTCCTGGCCGAAAGTGTCCCAGCCCGTCCACGAGGGCGGTCTTGGTTTCGGATTCAAGTGGAACATGGGCTTCATGCACGACACGCTGAGTTATTTCTCACGCGAGCCGGTGCACCGCAAGTTCCACCATCAGGAACTGACCTTCGGCCTGCTTTACGCTTTCACAGAAAATTTCGTGCTGCCGCTTTCCCATGACGAGGTGGTGCACGGCAAGGGATCGCTGATCGCCAAGATGTCCGGCGACGACTGGCAGAAATTCGCCAATCTGCGATCCTATTACGCTTTCATGTGGGGTTATCCCGGCAAGAAGCTGCTGTTCATGGGGCAGGAATTCGCGCAATGGAGCGAGTGGAGCGAAAAGGGATCGCTCGACTGGAACCTGCGCCAATATCCGATGCATGAGGGCATGCGCCGCCTCGTGCGCGATCTCAACCTCACCTACCGTTCGAAAGCCGCCCTGCATGCCCGCGACTGCGAGCCGGAAGGTTTCCGCTGGCTGGTGGTCGATGACCACGACAATTCCGTCTTCGCCTGGCTGCGCATGGCGCCGGGCGAAAAACCGGTGGCGGTCATCTGCAATCTCACGCCGGTTTACCGGGAAAACTATTATGTGCCGCTGCCTCAGGCGGGGCGGTGGCGGGAGATTCTCAACACCGATGCCGAAATCTACGGCGGCAGCGGCAAGGGAAATGGCGGACGCGTTCAGGCGGTCGATGCCGGCGGAGACATCGGGGCAATGCTGGTCCTGCCGCCTTTGGCGACGATCATGCTCGAACCGGAAAACTGACAGACAGAGAGGGAGGACACCATGTCGGAAAAAAGAGTTCAGCCACTGGCGCGTGATGCAATGGCCTATGTCCTCGCGGGCGGCAGAGGAAGCCGCCTGAAGGAATTGACGGACCGCCGGGCCAAACCCGCCGTCTATTTCGGCGGCAAGGCGCGCATCATCGATTTTGCGCTCTCCAATGCCCTCAATTCCGGCATTCGCCGCATCGGCGTCGCCACGCAATACAAGGCGCACTCGCTTATCCGTCACCTGCAGCGCGGCTGGGACTTCTTCCGTCCCGAGCGTAACGAAAGCTTCGATATTCTGCCGGCCTCCCAGCGCGTTTCCGAAACGCAATGGTATGAAGGCACAGCCGACGCCGTCTACCAGAACATCGACATCATCGAGCCCTATGCGCCGGAATATATGGTCATTCTGGCCGGCGACCATATCTACAAGATGGACTACGAATACATGCTGCAGCAGCATGTGGATTCCGGCGCTGACGTGACAATCGGCTGCCTGGAAGTGCCACGCATGGAAGCGACCGGTTTCGGCGTGATGCATGTGAACGAAAAAGACGAGATCATCGATTTCATCGAGAAGCCGGCCGATCCGCCGGGCATTCCCGGCAATGAGGGCTTCGCGCTCGCCTCGATGGGCATCTACGTCTTCCATACGAAATTCCTGATGGAAGCCCTGCGCCGCGACGCCGCCGACCCGACCTCCAGCCGCGATTTCGGCAAGGACATCATTCCCTATATCGTCAAGCACGGCAAAGCCGTCGCCCACCGCTTCGCGGATTCCTGCGTGCGTTCGGATTTCGAACACGGACCCTACTGGCGCGATGTCGGCACCATCGATGCCTATTGGCAGGCCAATATCGACCTGACCGATGTGGTGCCGGACCTCGACATCTACGACAAGTCCTGGCCAATCTGGACCTATGCGGAAATCACCCCGCCGGCGAAATTCGTGCATGACGATGAGAACCGGCGCGGTTCGGCCGTGTCTTCGGTCGTCTCCGGCGACTGCATCATTTCCGGTGCCGCTCTCAACCGCAGCCTTCTGTTCACGGGCGTGCGCGCCAATTCATACTCCCGCCTTGAGAATGCCGTAGTACTGCCGAGTGTGAAGATCGGACGTCATGCCCAGCTGAGCAACGTCGTCATCGATCATGGCGTGGTCATTCCGGAAGGACTGATTGTAGGAGAAGACCCAGAACTGGATGCCAAACGTTTCCGCCGCACTGAAAACGGCATTTGCCTTATCACCCAATCGATGATCGACAAGCTGGACCTGTAGAGCCCATGAATGTCCTTTCGGTTTCATCCGAAATTTATCCCCTGATCAAGACCGGAGGGCTCGCCGACGTTGCCGGCGCGCTCCCCATCGCGCTCGAAGCCCATGGCGTCAAAACGCGGACCTTGATACCCGGCTATCCGGCGGTGAAAGCCGCCGTGACGGACCCCGTCAAATGTCTGGAATTTTCCGATCTGCTCGGCGAAAAGGCCGACGTGCTCGAAGTGCGGCATGAGGGGCTCGACCTCCTCATTCTCGATGCGCCCGCCTATTACGAGCGTTCCGGCGGCCCGTATCTCGGCCAGACGGGCAAGGACTATCCTGATAACTGGAAGCGTTTTGCGGCGCTGTCGCTGGCGGCGGCGCGCATCGGCGCCGGTGCTCTCCCCGGCTGGCGGCCGGATATGGTGCATGCCCATGACTGGCAGGCAGCGATGACGCCGGTCTATATGCGTTATGCCGAGACACCGGAAATTCCGAGCCTTCTCACCATCCACAATATCGCCTTTCAGGGCCAGTTCGGCGCCAATATCTTCAGCAAGCTCGAATTGCCCGCCCATGCTTTCGGCATGGAAGGCATCGAATATTACAACGATGTGAGTTTCCTCAAAGGCGGCCTGCAGACGGCGACGGCGCTCAGCACCGTCAGCCCCTCTTATGCGGAGGAAATCCTGACCCCGGAATTCGGCATGGGGCTGGAAGGGGTGATCGGCAGTCGTTCCCATGTGCTGCACGGCATCGTCAACGGCATCGACGCCGATGTCTGGAACCCGGCCACCGACCATCTGATCCATGACAATTATTCCGCCGCCAACCTGAAGAATCGCGCATTGAACAAGAAGGCGGTCGCCGAGCATTTCCGTATCGATGAGGATGACAGCCCTCTTTTCTGCGTCATCTCCCGCCTGACCTGGCAAAAAGGCATCGACCTCATGGCGGAAGCCGTGGGCGAGATCGTTTCCCTCGGTGGGCGCCTCGTGGTTCTGGGGGCCGGCGATGTGGCGCTGGAGGGCGCGCTTCTGGCGGCGGCATCCCGCCACCATGGCCGCGTCGGCGTGGCTGTGGGTTACAACGAACCCCTGTCGCATCTCATGCAGGCGGGCTGCGATGCGATCATCATTCCCTCGCGCTTCGAGCCCTGCGGGCTTACCCAGCTTTACGCGCTGCGTTACGGCTGCATTCCGGTCGTCGCCCGTACCGGCGGCCTCAACGATACCGTAATCGACGCCAACCATGCCGCCGTCGCCAGCAAGGCGGCGACCGGCGTGCAGTTTTCCCCTGTCACGCTGGACGGTCTCAAACAGGCGATCCGCCGGACCGTCCGTTATTATCACGACCCGAAACTATGGACACAAATGCAGAAGCTCGGAATGAAATCCGATGTTTCCTGGGAAAAAAGCGCCGGTCTCTACGCCGCGCTTTACAGCCAGCTTATTTCGAAAGGCCATTGAAACAATGATCAAGACTGTTCAGACGAAGCCCTATCAGGACCAGAAGCCGGGTACATCCGGCCTGCGCAAGAAGGTGCCAGTCTTCGCCCAGGAAAATTACGCCGAGAACTTCATCCAGTCGATCTTCGACGCGCTTGAGGGTTTTCAGGGTCAGACGCTGGTGATCGGCGGCGACGGCCGTTATTACAACCGCGAAGTTATCCAGAAGGCGATCAAGATGGCCGCCGCTGCCGGTTTCGGCAAGGTGCTCGTCGGTCAGGGCGGCATTCTCTCCACGCCTGCCGCCTCCAACATCATCCGCAAATACAAGGCCTTTGGCGGCATCGTGCTTTCCGCAAGCCACAATCCCGGCGGCCCGAATGAAGATTTCGGCATCAAATACAATATCGGCAATGGCGGCCCGGCCCCTGAAAAGATTACCGACGCGATCTATGCCCGCTCAAAGGTCATCGACAGCTACAAGATTTCCGATGCCGCCGATATCGATCTCGACAAGGTGGGCAGCTTCAAGGTGGATGAGTTGACGGTCGAGGTTATCGACCCGGTCGCCGATTACGCCGTTTTGATGGAGGAACTCTTCGATTTCGCCGCCATTCGCGCGCTGATCGCCGGCGGCTTCAAGGTAGTGGTCGATTCCATGAGCGCCGTCACCGGACCCTATGCCGTGGAGATCATCGAAAAGCGTCTTGGCGCACCGAAGGGCTCGGTCCGCAACGCCACGCCGCTGCCGGATTTCGGCGGCCACCACCCTGACCCGAACCTGGTGCATGCCAAGGAGCTTTATGACGATGTCATGAGCGCGGAAGGTCCAGATTTCGGCGCGGCGTCGGATGGCGACGGCGACCGCAACATGGTCGTCGGCAAGGGCATGTTCGTGACGCCGTCCGACAGTCTGGCGATCATCGCCGCCAATGCGAAACTCGCACCCGGTTATGCGGACGGCATTTCGGGTATCGCCCGCTCCATGCCGACCAGTGCAGCAGCGGACCGCGTTGCCGAAAAGCTTGGCCTTGGCATGTATGAGACACCGACCGGCTGGAAATTCTTCGGTAACCTCATGGATGCCGGCAAGGTGACGATCTGTGGTGAAGAAAGCTTCGGCACCGGCTCCAACCATGTGCGTGAGAAGGATGGCCTGTGGGCTGTTCTGTTCTGGCTGAACATCGTCGCTGCCCGCAAGGAAAGCGTAAAAGACATCGTCACCAGACACTGGGCCGAATATGGCCGCAACTATTATTCCCGCCACGACTATGAGGAAGTGGATTCGGACGCCGCCAATACGCTGGTCGCCACGCTGCGCGAAAAACTCGCCACGCTTCCCGGCACCAGTTACGGCAATCTGAAGGTCGCGGCTGCGGATGATTTTGCCTATAACGATCCGGTCGATCAGTCCGTGAGCAAAAATCAGGGCATCCGCATCCTGTTCGAGGGCGGTTCGCGTATCGTATTGCGCCTTTCCGGCACCGGAACGGCAGGGGCCACACTCAGGCTTTACGTCGAACGCTACGAAGCGGATGCGGCCCGTCACGGCATCGAAACCCAGGAGGCGCTCGCCGACCTGATTTCCGTTGCCGATACGATCGCCGGCATCAAGGCCCATACCGGCCGCAACGAACCGAGCGTGATTACCTGAAGGCTTGGCGCCGCGTTTCTGGCCCCTGGACGTGGCGCGGCATACAAAAAGCGAGAGGTGGCCAAAAGGCCACTTGGAGGGGTAGTGAACCTCTCACCACACTGAACGTCATCCTCGGGCTTGACCCGAGGATCCACGATTTCAGCGGGTTATGGATCCTCGAGTCAAGCCCGAGGATGACGGAAGAGAGGTTCTAACACCTCTAAAACTCTGAGATGGCCGGAAGGCCATCTCGTGACGCCCGCGGACCGCCTTCTCCCTTTGCGGAGGAGAAAAACCATCCCCCGGAGACATAGACCATGCAGACACCATCCGTTTTCCCCAAAGGTGCGATCCAGACGGAAAACGGCACGGAATTCACGGTCTATTCCCGGCACGCCTCTGCAATCGACCTTTGCCTTTTCGATGCAACGGGCGAAAAAGAGATAGCCCGCTTGCCGATGAAGCGCGGTGAGGACGACATTCACCGATTGACGGTCACGGAGGCCACACCCGGCACGCGATACGGCTTCCGTGCCCACGGAATTTACGCTTCCGAACATGGTCTGTGGTTCGATCCTGCCAAACTGCTGCTCGACCCCTACGCGACACAGATAGACCGGCCGTTCCGGCATGATCCGGCGCTTTATGCCTTTGGCGAGGAAACAGGCGCGGTCATGCCAAAGGCAATCCTTTCAGAATACGAACCGCTCAAGCGCCAGCCGCCGCTTTTTACCGAGGGCGGGCTGATTTACGAACTTTCAGTCAAATCCTTCACCAAATTACACCCGCAAGTGCCGGAAGAGTTGAGAGGCACCGTGGCGGCGCTGGCCCACCCCGCCATTATTGCACACCTGAAAAAAATCGGCGTCGATGCGGTGGAGCTGATGCCGATCACCGCCTGGATCGATGAGCGCCACCTGCCGCCGCTCGGCCTTTCCAATGCATGGGGCTACAATCCGGTCGGCTTCATGGCGCTCGATCCGCGCCTCTGCCCCGGCGGTGTGCGCGAGTTGCGCGACACGGTCACCGCACTGCATGCGCAAGGCATCGGCGTCATTCTCGATCTGGTCTTCAACCATACCGGTGAAAGCGACAGCGCCGGCTCCATCCTGTCATTGCGTGGGCTGGACAATCTCACTGCCTTTCGCCACCCGCAGGATAAGCCCGGCGTGCTGGTCAACGATACCGGCACCGGTAATACGGTTGCCTGCGATCATCCCTATATTCGCCAGCTCATCATCGATTCACTTCGGCATTTCGTTTTAAATGCGGGCATAGACGGCTTCCGTTTCGATCTCGCCCCCATTCTCGGAAGAACCGCGAGCGGCTTTGACATGGCAAGCGAAACGCTGGCGGCCATGCATTCGGACCCCGTGCTTTATGACCGTGTGCTGATTGCCGAACCATGGGATATCGGACCCGGCGGTTATCAGCTCGGCAATTTTCCCGAAAGCTTTCTGGAATGGAACGACCGCGCCCGTGACGATATGCGCCGGTTCTGGCGCGGTGATGCGGGAACGACCGGCGCCCTGGCCAATGCGCTCTCCGGCTCTTCGCCGATCTTTTCCCGCCATGGCCGCTCCAGCACCCGCAGCGTCAATTTCCTTGCCGCCCATGACGGTTTTACCCTGTTCGATCTTGTCAGCCACGAACACAAGCACAATGAGAAAAACGGCGAGAACAATCGCGATGGCCACAATGAAAATCACTCCTGGAACAATGGTATCGAGGGTCTGACCGATGATCCTGCCATTGTCGCCGCGCGCATTGCCGATGTGAAAGCGCTGCTTTCCACGCTTTTCGTCAGTCGCGGCACATTGATGCTGACCGCCGGCGATGAGGGCGGCCGCAGCCAGCATGGCAACAACAATGCCTATTGCCAGGATAACGACATCACTTGGGTCGACTGGTCGTCGCTCTCACCCGAACTGATCGATCACACGGCGTTCCTTTCCACACTTCGCAAAAGGTTCGGCGTTTTTTCGCAAACCGGCTTTTTCTCCGGCAATGGCGACGTGGAATGGCTTGCGCCGGGCGGCAAACCGATGACGGTGGAAGAATGGGAAAGACCGGACGGGCCGGCATTCACCATGGTGCTCTCCACCCCGGATCATGAAACCGGGGACGACGCCGAGCTTGCCGTTCTCATCAACCGCGGCCGCAAGATCGTTCCCTTCACCCTGCCCGGCGATGGCTGGCGGGCGATCGGTACGGATTTCGGCAATCCCGCCTTCCTTCCCGCCCGCTCTGTGGTGTTTTATCGACGCGGTTGATCGCCTGGCCCCGGCACCTTTATAAGTGCCGCGAGACAACCCAGAAGAGGTAACATGGCAAAGGACATAGCGCTGGCGGAAATGAAAAATTTCGTCGGTACGGAAATGGGCGTTTCCGACTGGATCACCGTCGACCAGTCGATGATAAACGCCTTCGCAAAAGCAACGCTGGACGAGCAGTTCATCCATACCGACCCCGAACGCGCCAAGGCGGAAAGCCCTTTCGGCGGCACCATCGCGCATGGGTTCCTGACGCTCTCGCTGCTTTCGGCGCTGAATTACGATGCCCTGCCCCGCATTCGCGAAACGACCATGGGCATCAATTACGGCTTTGACGCCGTCCGCTTCGTCGCGCCGGTCAAAAGCGGCGCGCGCGTGCGCGGACGTTTCATCTTGGCCGAGGCGCGGTTTCGTGGCGCCGCCATGCTGGTGACGACCTATGATGTGACGGTGGAGATCGAAAACGAGCAGAAACCGGCGCTCACCGCCCGCTGGACCACCATCACCCAGTTCAACCCCGAGGACAGGCCACAGGACGTCTGATGGGGAGATCGGAGTGTCTGTGAGATTCGCCTATTTGATAGAACCTCCGTTCAACTACAGGAACGAAACCGGTGATGTCACCGGTTGCGATGTGGAATTGGCGCGCGTCATTCTGGCCATGATCGGCATTCACGACATTGAATTCATCGAAGCCGAATTCTCGCAATTATTGCCTGGCCTGAACGAAAACCTCTGGGACATGACCACGGGCCTCTTCAATACGGCTGAACGCAGAAGGATCGTTGCATTCAGCCATCCGATCTGGGCATTGCCCGACGGCCTCCTGGTGATGAAGGGCAACCCTAGAAATCTGGACGGATACGCCTCGGCAACGAGAGATCCGGAATGTACGCTGGTCGCGATCCGTGATCAGATCCAGCATCGCGTAATGATGGAAGCGGGCATGCCCGATGACCGCATCCTCATCTGCGAGACCTACGACGACGCCGCTCAGGCCGTCGTCGATGGGCGCGCCGACGCCTATGCGAGCGTGGCCATGGCGCATCTCGGCTTTCTACAGCAAAATCCCCAGCTGGATCTCGAAATTGTCGCCGTATCACCAGAGGAACGACCGGCGGCCTCAGGCGCATTTGCTTTCCGCCAATCAGACCGGAAGCTCCAGAGCGCGGTCGATGCGGCGCTGCGTCGTTATATTGGATCGGACGAGCATCACGCACTGATGCGAAATTTTGGTTTCGATGATCAAGCCATCGCCAATGGTAAGGCTGATCGAGCCAGTTAACGCCAGATTGCGCAAAGGAGACGGCCCCATGCATGACGAAGCCGTAAGGAATGCGTTTCTCGTGCAGGCAAGGGCCTGCGACAACCTTGGTTCGCCCTTTACCGCACGGCTTTGCCGCGCGGTGGCGGCGCGACTGGACCGCCAGACGGAAGTCGGCGAGAAGATTTTATCCTGGCCCGGCGATGTCGGCCCCTCGGGCGATTCCGTACCCCTGCGGCTGGCAGGTGCCCTGCATGCACTTGTTCTTGAGGATAAGATCGGACCGCTTGTCGATATCGCACCCGAAAACGAGGATGCCCTCTGGCGGGCTTGTGCAGATGCGCTGCGTTTCCATTCGGCCTTCATCCTCGAAAGACTGAAATCACCGCCGCAGACCAACGAAGTCCGTCGTTCCGCCGTGCTGCTGCCAGCTTTCCTTTCCATAGCAGGACTTACCGGCAAGCCGCTGGCCCTTTCCGAGGTCGGCGCAAGCGCCGGGCTCAACCTGCAATTCGACCGTTACCAGTATCGCCTTGGTGATCTCGCCTGGGGTCGGCAATCCGCAGTTTTCATGTCACCCGAATGGCGCGGAAATACCCCACCCGATGCGCAGATCGATATCATCGAGCGGGCCGGCTGCGATCTCAACCCCCTCGATCCTTCGTCCGCCGAGGATCGCTCGCGGCTGATATCCTATCTCTGGGCCGACCAGACCGACAGGCTGGAGCGGACGGCAGCGGCCCTTCGCATTGCAGAGGAGAACGGCCTGCACGTCGAAAAAGCCGACGCAATCGACTGGCTGAAACGCCGCCTTGCCACGGACCATCCGGGCGCTACCCATGTCGTCTATCATTCGGTTGCCTGGCAATATTTCCCGGAGATTTTGAAACAGGCCGGCGAGGCACTGATTGTCGAAGCCGGCGCCCGCGCAACGCCGGATGCGCCGCTTGCCCGCCTGCAGATGGAAGCGGATGCGACACCGGGAAGCGCCGCTATTACCCTGCAAATCTGGCCGACCGGCGAGAAACAGGAAATCGGCCGTGCCGATTTCCATGGACGCTGGGTGGAATGGCGGGGGTGGGAAGCGGAAAAGCAGAGATTCTAAGCGAAGCGCCCGCCAAAGATCCAACTAGTACTTGTAAAAGAAATACAACCGTGCTCCTCTTCATGAGACCTTATCTAGAGGGGGATTTTAATTGCGTATCAAAGCCCCGAAACTCATAAATATACTTGCACTTTTCACCTTGGTTGCAGATCCGGCAGCTGCGCAGCAGCAAATGGGGTCACAGGCCGCCATGAATGCCTGCGCAACCATTGCCACCCTGCTTCAAATGGGGGGCCCGCAACTACAGTCCGCTTTTGGACAGCAGGCATTATTTGCTATTTTTCAACAGACAGGTGGAACAGGTCGTTATCCTCCGCTGGTTCAACTTGGACCTGTTCATAACGTTATGATCGGCGGGGAAAATGTACTGCCGCTGGGTAGTTTTTTGACTTGCAGGACCGTTCACCAGAATGGATATGCGGATTGGCAACTCGCATTTTCTCAAATGACGCAGCGGTTTGAGAATTTTCAGTTTAATTCGGTGCCTGGCGGAATCGCGAACCCCACTCCCCCTACCCCAAACCCAAACCCAAACCCAAATCCAAACCCAAATCCCAATCCGGTCCCCAAGCCACCCCCAGACAACCAGGCATGCCAAAAATTTCCCGAACTTTGCCCCTGAGGTGAACGCCATGATTACAAGACGCGGCCTTCTTGTCGGATGTGGCGCCAGCCTCGCATTACCTGGTAGATGCTGGTGTCAAACCTATAGCGGCTGCACGCTGACGGCCGCAGAGATTGCATCCGAAACGAATAACCAGACGATGGAATTCTCATATGTTGATGGCCAGTCCCCGGTCTCCACTTCCGGGGACAAGGACTTCGACTATGCACTGGCCCAGACGTTGAACTATCTGAGTAACCTGTTTGATGTCCTCCCCGGCTTCACCTATCTCGATGATGCGAAGGGAAAGAATGCCTATGCCAGCCCGGCCAACTATATGGGTCGCTCGGACGGCACGGTTCTTTTCGGCCTGCGTTTTCTCCAGGAGTTTCTGAACCAGCCAGCCTATCCGGCCGCCTATATCGCCGCGGTTTGCGCCCATGAATTCGGCCATATAGCACAATATAAATATGGGATAGATGACCGGCTGGGCGGACAACCGACGGTCAAAAGAATAGAGCTGCATGCGGACTATCTCGCAGGATATTTCGCAGGCCGCCGCAAGCTAGATAACGAAAATTTCCCTGCGGCGACGATCGCCCTGGCACAATTCAGCGTGGGAGATCACGCGGTTGACCATCCAGGGCATCACGGCACACCGGACGAGCGCGGTAATGCCGTAAAAGCGGGTTTTCTAGCCAGTTATCATCAACGCCTGGCGTTCAAGGACGCGCTGGAGGCCGGCGTCGGCTATGTGCAGACTCTCTAAACCCAGACATCTTTTCTGACCGAGAAAGTTATTCGAGGCCGATACAAGGCATTTCATTTCTGGGGCGGCATGGAAATTCAGGTGAATATGTCCTGCGCTGCCTCCTGCAACAGGCCGCCGACATATTCGGCGAAAGAGCGCCAGCATTCCACGCGAAACGTATCGTCAGCCGTGCGCAGCAACACAACTTCAGCCTTGCCGAAAACCGTGCGCGAGCAGGCGCCGACGGGGAATTTTTCGAGCGACAGATCCTGCGGGCAACCGGCATTGAGTGCTGCTTCCGCACCGGGACCGGAAACGATGACGGCCGTGTTGCGATGGGAAATGTCGGTTGCTGAAAACAGGCCGGAGACGCCGGCAAGCGCCGCCATCAGGTCGCTTTCGCCCTGATCGATCACCAGCCATTCATCCGGGCCGATCCAAAGAGCGGAGCGCAGGCCCGATGTCGCAGAGCTTTTCGGGCTGGTGGGCAAGGCGAGGCCAAGCGCCTCCGAGAGGGCCGGCAGGGCAGCTTCCCGGGCGCGCAGCGACAATCGCGAGGCGGCGGCTGCCGGCTTCAGCGAGACGAAGGGTGAGCCGCCATGGAAATCCTCCAGCACGGATTTGCGTTTTGCGTGAAGCGTATCAGCCATTGAGACGGGCTCCTTCCTTGTCGAGGAAGACCATGTCGGTCACTTCGACGGCAATGGTTTTATCGGCAAGCGGGATATAAAGCGTTTCGCCCATGCGCGCCCTTCCATCCGCCACCAGCGCGAATGCAATGGAGTGGCCCAGATTTTCCGACCAATAGGCCGACGTGACATGGCCGAGCATGGTCATGGGTTTTGGCTGGTTCGGATCGACAACGATCTGGCCGCCCTCTTCCGGAACGGTCAGCCGGTCCTTTGTCTTCAGTCCCACAAGCTGCTTGCGGCCGGAGCGCATCAGATCCGGGCGCTTCAGACCGCGGATACCGACGAAATCCGTCTTCTTTTTCGAAACCGCCCAGGCGAGCCCGGCATCGTCAGGTGTCACCGTGCCATCGGTATCCTGCCCGACGATGATGTAGCCCTTTTCCGCACGCAATATGTGCATGGTCTCAGTGCCATAAAGGCAGCCGCCGACCGCTTCCGCCCTTTCGCGGATCGCGGTCCAGACGGCCGCGCCGTAATCGGCCGGAACGTTGATTTCGAAACCCAGTTCGCCGGTGAAGGACACGCGGAAAAGCCGCGTCGGCACGCCGCAGAAGGTGCCTTCGGCCACCGCCATATGCGGGAAGGCTTCCGGAGAAAGGTCGATGCCCTCGACGAAGGGCGCAATCACCTCGCGCGCCTTCGGACCCTGCACGGCAATCACCGCCCATTGTTCGGTGGCCGAGGTCAGCCAGACGTTGAGATCGGGGAATTCGGTCTGGAGATAATCCTCCATATGCTGCAACACGCGCGGCGCGCCGCCCGTCGTCGTCGTCACATGGAAACGATCCTCGGCGAGACGCCCGACAACGCCGTCATCATAAACAAAACCATCCTCGCGGGTCATGATACCGTAACGGCAGCGGCCGGGTTTCAGCGTATCCCAGGCATTGGTGTAGATGAGGTTCAGGAACTTCGCCGCATCCGGCCCGACAACCTCGATCTTCCCGAGTGTCGAGGCATCGAACACGCCGACGCTTTCACGCACCGTTTTGCATTCGCGGTTGATGGCCTCGTGCATGTCTTCGCCCGGACGCGGGAAGAACCATGCACGCTTCCAGTTGCCGACATCCTCGAAGACCGCACCGGCAGCCAGCTCTTCCTCATGCATTGGCGTCTTGCGGGCCGGATCGAACAGCGCGCCGCGTGAATGGTTGATGAGCGTGCCAAAGGTGACCGGCGTATAGGGCTGGCGGAAGGTGGTGAGACCGACCTTTGGCAAATCCCGCCCAAGCGCTTCAGAGGCGATGGCAAGACCGTGCATGTTGGACATCTTGCCCTGATCGGACGCCATGCCATTGGTGGTAAAGCGCTTGATATGCTCGACGGAGTGCATGCCCTCGCGCACGGCAAGGCGAATATCCTTGGCGCAGACATCATGCTGGAAATCGATGAAGGCCTTGACCCCGGTGCCCTCGCCCGCCCCTTCGGCAGCACCGATCATGCCGCCGGTCCAGGCCCGCGCATTCTCGCCGGAAAATTCCACGGCGCCACCACCTGCTGCGGCAGCCTCGGCAATCAATGCGGCGAGGTCGTCCGTGCCATTACAGGCACCGACGGACACACAGTTCTGCACATGGATATCCGGCAGGAAGCGCTGGTTAGCCGCGTCAAACTTCAGCTTGCCGCGCGATTGCGAAAAGAGATGCACCGAAGGCGTCCAACCGGCCGAAACGACGAGCGCATCGATGGCGATCTTGCGCTTGTTCGAGCCGCCATTGCGGCCAACGGTCATGGAAGAAACGCGCAGGCGTCCCGCCGTATCATAAACACTATGGCCTGCCAGCACCTCGATGCCCAGCGCCCGCGCCTCGTCCAGCAGCCGTGCATCAGGGTTCTCGCGGCAATCGACGATGGCGGCGATCTTCACGCCTGCTTTTTTCAGATCGAACGCCGTTTCATAGGCGGAATCATGGGCGGTATAGACGCCGACATTATTGCCGACGGTCACGCCATAATGGTTGAGATAGATACGGGCAGCCGAGGCCAGCATGATGCCGGGACGGTCATTATTGGCAAAGACCATATGACGCTCGATCGCACCTGCCGCCAGGACGACCTTCCCTGCCCGGACCTGCCACAGTCTCTCGCGCGGCTGGTGTTTGGCCGGCGTGGCGAGGTGATCGGTCACGCGTTCCGCGAGCGCCACGAAATTATGATTGTAGTAACCGAAGGCCGTCGTGCGGGTCAGAACACGCACATTGGGCAGGGATTTCAGCTCGGCCAGAACCTTCTGCGCCCACTCATAGCCGGGCAGGCCGTCTATGACCGTGCCGGTATCGAAACGCAGTGCACCGCCAACTTCGGCATTCTCATCAACCAGAATGACGCTGGCGCCGGTTTTCGCCGCCGCGAGAGCCGCCGTCAGGCCGGCAACGCCGCCGCCGGCCACCAGCACGTCGCAATGGGCGTATCGACCGGAATAGTGGTCCGCATCCGGCTCGCTCGGCGCCTTGCCGAGACCGGCAGCGCGGCGGATGATCGGTTCATAGATTTTATGCCAGGCGGCCTTCGGCCACATGAAGGTCTTGTAGTAGAAGCCGGCTGCAAACATCGGCGACAGGAAATCGTTGATCGCACTGATATCAAAGGACAGCGACGGAAAGCGGTTCTGTGAGGCGATGATCGCGCCGTCGAACACATCCTGCACCGTGGCGCGGACATTCGGTTGCTTGCGCATGCTGTCACGCGAGACGTCGATCAGCGCATTCGGCTCTTCCGGACCTGCGGAGAGAAAGCCGCGCGGCCGGTGATATTTGAACGAACGACCGATCAGATGCACACCGTTTGCCAGCAGTGCGGATGCGACCGTGTCGCCTTCCAGCGCCTGATAGATCTTGCCATCGAAGGTGAAACGCGCGGTTCTGGCGGGTGTCAGGCGGCCAGCGCCCTTGATGCGATAAGCGCCGCTCATTGCGCCTCTCCCTTCTCTCCGGAAAGAACCGTCTCGGCATCCGGCTTCGGTTCGCCTGCCTTGTAGGTCATCAAAAATTTGTCGCTGACCGAATCGCGGGCCGCGTTGAAGAACCGGCCGCAGCCGTGAATGTGACGCCAGCGCTCGAAAACGAGACCCTTGTCATTGTCGCGAATGAAGAAATATTCGGCGAAGGCCTCGTCGGAAATATCGGCGATGTTTTCCGGCCTGGCGATGTGGGCTTCACCCGCCCAGCGGAATTCGAGTTCGGAACGGTCTTCCCGGCAATAGGGGCAATGGATCAGAAGCATCGTCGCTCCACCTTCAAAGAGAATTTTCCGGAAGGACGCTTCCGGCGGGTTGGTCACACAGCCGCTTTCCCATCGCAACAAAGGGGGAAAGCCGCTTCAAGAGCTGCTCGAAATTATCGAATGGTTTCAGCGCCGAGGCCCGACCCATATTGATGATGGCAACCGCCATCATGTCGGTGTCGATCGCGAAGGGTTCGTCCTGTTCGCCATTTTCCTTCTCGCCGACGAAATAGACGAGCTTCTCCATCAGGCTCGGCGCGCAAAGAAGCAGGCCTTTTTCCGCCACGAAGGGCCAGTCGCGTTCACCCTGCATCCTGCGGATTTGCTGGCTGCGAAAATCTCCCGCCTCCGGAACGAAGCTGCCCGCCGGCACCATTACCGACGCACCGGACATATTGGCCGCAACCAAAGCCGCCGCCAGCATCAATGCGCCACCGCAGCGGCGGCGGCCTCATCGATCAGACGTCCGGTGCGGAACCGGTCGAGCGTCAGTCCGGCGGCCAGACGATGCGGCTCGCCGCGGGCAATCAGATGCGCGAACAGATTGGCCGAGCCCGGCGTCGCCTTGAAACCACCCGTTCCCCAGCCGCAATTGACGAAGAGATTGGGCACCGGCGTCACGCTCTGGATGGCGGAACGATCCGGCGTGTTGTCGGTGATGCCGCCCCATTGCCGCATCATCTTGACGCGGCGGAAGATCGGGAACAGCTCGCAGATGGCGTCGAGCGTATGGGTGATGATCTGGAGGCCGCCGGTCTGGGAGTAGGAATTATACTGGTCGGTGCCAGCGCCGATGACCAGCTCGCCCTTGTCGGATTGCGAAATATAGGCGTGGACCGTGTTGGACATCACCACACAGGGGAAGATCGGCTTCAGCGGTTCCGACACCAGCGCCTGCAGCGGGTTGGAATGTAAGGGCACGCGCACATCCGCCATCTTCATCACGATGGAGGAGTGACCAGCGGCAGAAACGCCGATCTTCTTCGCGCCGATGAAACCGCGATTGGTTTCAACACCCGTCACCGCACCGTCCGGCCCGCGCCTGATGGCCGTGACCTCGCAATTCTGGATGATGTGCACGCCGCGATCGGAAGCCGCGCGCGCATATCCCCAGGCGACCGCATCATGGCGCGCCGTGCCGCCGCGGCGCTGCAGGGCGGCACCATTGATCGGATAACGGGCATTGCCGGAAATATCGAGCGGCGGACAATATGCTTTTGCCTGTTCCGGCGTCAGCCACTCATTGTCGATGCCATAAAGGCGGTTGGCGTTGATATGTCGCTTAAAGGACTGCTGGTCGTGAATATTGTGCGACAGCATCATCACGCCGCGCGCCGAATACATGACGTTGTAATTGAGATCCTGGCTCAGGCCTTCCCACAGTTTCAGGGAATGCTCATAAATATCCATGCTCTCTTCATAGAGATAATTGGAGCGGATGATGGTGGTGTTGCGGCCGGTATTGCCGCCGCCGAGCCAGCCTTTTTCCAGCACCGCGACATTGGTAATGCCGTGTTCCTTGGCAAGATAATAAGCAGCCCCAAGACCATGGCCGCCGCCGCCGATGATGATGACGTCATAGTCCTTGCGCGGCTCGGGCGACGCCCATTGCGCATCCCACCCTTTATGACCCCGCAACGCCTCGCGCGCCACGGCAAAAACGGAATATTTGCGCATTCGCTGTCTGCTCCTCAAGAACCGGCCAGAAGCCGGGCATCATGGCGCCGGCACGTATAATACACATGGCAAATCGGGGCCGGAGGCAATATCCCTTTTGCGACGCGGCGATGGTTTTGTTTTGACATGAAGGCAAGAAAGGCGGACCGGTCGCATTTTAGCGGTTGTTTGCGGGTTACCGGCTGGACTTGCCGTAAATGATCTGATAATGCACGTCACCAATCGCACGGCCAAAACGGCCTAGCGAACGATTTTGTGTTTGCGCGCGAATGCCTTTATTCGCGCAGCAAGATAACCAAACAAAAGGAACGGGATTCACGTGCAGGTACTAGTCCGCGACAATAACGTTGATCAGGCGCTTCGCGCTCTCAAGAAAAAGATGCAGCGCGAAGGCATTTTCCGCGAAATGAAGATGCGCGATTATTACGAAAAGCCTTCCCAGAAGCGCGCTCGTGAAAAGGCTGAAGCCGTTCGTCGCGTTCGCAAGCTGGCACGCAAGCGCGCACAGCGCGAAGGTCTGATTGCGGCCCCGCGCGCAGGCCGTTAATAGGCCGTCTTTTGGACGTTTTTGAATGCTTGTTGGGCGGGGGCGATCAATTCGCCGCCGCTCTTTGTGTTTGTGGCCGGAGACCGATCGTGGGACAACGATTATGAGACCGGCCGGCGAGGGAACCCACACCGAATGACCGCTGTTGATGCCTGTGTTGTAAACAACTCCGATGCCTCCACGCGCCGGGTACCGCTGAGAAACAACAAGCGGCTTCATCTTTCCCTTGTCGTCTGCACCGTTCTCGCCGGACTTTCCGGTTGCGCGACGTCCAACCAGACGGATGATGTCTTCAGGATCGACCGCGCCCAGGGCTCGCAGGAAAACATCGCCTCGCTCACCTCGGTCATCAACGCCAATCCGCAGGATCCCGAAGGCTACAATGTCCGCGGCTCGGCTTACGGTCGCGCAGGTGATTCCCGCCGCGCCATCGAGGATTTCAACAAGGCGCTGCAGCTCAACCCGCGCTTCTACCAGGCCTATGCCAACCGCGCGCTGGTCTACCGCAACTCCGGCCAGCAGCAGCAGGCCCTGCAGGACTACAATGCGGCCCTGCAGATCAATCCGAGCTATGATGTGGCGCTGATCGGCCGCGGCAATCTTTACCGCCAGTCCGGACGCGTGAACGAGGCTTTCAACGACTTCTCCCGCGCTATCGAGCTGGAAACCACCGACGGACGCGCATGGCACAATCGCGGCCTGATCTACCAGTTACGCAACCAGCACGCCCAGGCAATCGAGGACTTCTCAAAGGCCATTTCGCTGTCTTCTACCTCGCCAGAGCCCTATAATGGCCGTGGGCTTTCCTATGTCGCGCTGAATGACGACGAAAACGCCTTCGCCGATTTCAACCACGCCATTTCGCTCGACGGTAACGTCGCGGAATCCTGGGCCAACCAGGCGCTGGTCTATGAGCGGCGCGGCGAGATGGCCAAGGCCGCCAAGTCCTATGGGCATGCGGCACGGCTCGATCCGAAATATAAGCCCGCTCTCGACGGTGTTGCCCGCACACGCGGCGCTAGCGCCTCCTGATTAAAACAGGCAAAAACAAAAAAGCCGGCGGTGCGACACCCGCCGGCTTTTTTATGGAAAACGCTGAGGCCTCAGTGGCTGTCGCGGCGCGCCTCGGGGGCAACATCGCCCGCCCATAATTCCGCCTGCACCGCGTTTTGAAACTCCATGACCTCGCGCCGCATGGCGGCGTCCTCATAACCAAGGCCCATCAGATAGGCGGCCAGTTCGCGGCATTCCCTGCGCCAGAAATCATTCGCCTCCACACCATGCAGCTGGTCGAGCATGGTTGCACACCGTTTTACGTCGGCAATACGGTTCTTTGCCGGAAAGGCGATTACTTCTGAACTCGTCGTCACGCGGGCACCCTGCTCGTCTGAGGAATCAATACCGACTTTTTTAAAGGCGAGATGGTTAACGAAGTCTGCAGAGCGCGCGAGAAGGCTGGTTTTACGGTGAGCGGAGGACCTGGCCCGTGCTTTTAGACCGACATGACACGGGCAAAACGCCGATTACCAAGGAATTTACCAATCAAGATTACCGAAATTTCATGCCATGGCAGATAGAAGAAGTATATGTGTGTTGAAACAACACCGGTCTCATCGTATATTTCTTGCAAAGAAAAAAAATGCCGCAGCGCAGCCAAAAATGGAGAAATCGTTCTCGGGAGGAGAGCACCATGTATGCACCTCGTGTTTTTTTCAGCATGATCGGTGCATTGCTCATCTTTGCGGTTGCCACATATTTCATTCACGGGTCGCTCTATACGGCATTTATCCAGACCCTTATCTGCGCCGTCATTCTGCAAGTGGGTTATTTTATTGCAATTCTGGTTCTCGTTGCCCGGGAAAAGCGCCGGATGCGCGAGACATTCTCGCGTGATCGCGGCGCCGAGAATGTGACGGCGGACGCCGCAAATAACGCCCCGCCGCATGGCGCAAAACTGACCGATATGTGACATTTCACGCACAGTGATTTATTGCGATGCAAAAAAATCACTTGCATCCACACCCCTGACACTTTCTGCTGGCCAAATCCTGACGGTTCGTCACAGCAGAAGGACATTCCATGGTGAGCGGTTCACAGCCCATTTGCGTCATCATCGCTGCAAAAAATGCATCCGAAACGATAGACATCGCCATCCGCTCCGCCCTTGTGGAACCGGAAGTCGCGGAGGTCGTGGTGATCGACGATGGCTCGACCGACGCGACGAGCGAGGTGGCCCATGCGGCGGACGACGGCACCGGCCGCTTGAGAGTGGTGCGGTTCGAGATCAATCGTGGCCCTTCGGCTGCACGCAATCACGCCATCTCCATTTCATCCGCGCCGCTGATCAGCATTCTCGATGCAGACGATTTCTTTTTCAGAGGCCGTTTCGCCGCCATGCTGGCCGATGACGACTGGGACCTCGTCGCGGACAATATCGCCTTCATCCAGCAATCGGTTCCAGGCGCATCCTCCATGCAGCCTGCCCGCTTTGAGCCGCAAGCCCGCTTTCTGTCACTGACAGAGTTCGTGGAAGGAAACATTTCCAGACCCGGCGTAGAGCGCGGGGAAACCGGCTTCCTGAAGCCGGCGATACGCCGCGCCTTTCTCGACAAACATGCGCTGCGTTATGACGAGGCCCTGCGGCTTGGCGAAGACTACGAACTTTACGTGCGCGCGCTTGCCGCCGGCGCCCGCTACAAGGTCATCCGCCATTGCGGTTATGGCGCTATCGTTCGTGGCAATTCGCTGAGCGGGCGTCACAGCACCGAAGATCTTCGCCGATTATATGAGGCGGACAGGGCGATACTCGCCGGCTGCAAGCTTTCAGCAAGCGAGACGGCGATCCTGCGCGAACACGAGAAACATGTGCGCGCCAAATTCGAGCTTCGCCACTTTCTCGATGCGAAAAAGCAGAAGGGAATGGGAGGCGCACTGAGCCACGCACTGACACGCCTGCCAGCCCTGCCCGCCATCACGCATGGCCTCTGGACCGACAAGACAGCCCGTTTCCGCAAACCGGTGCAGCCGGTGCGGGACGTGCGTTATCTTCTCGACGGCACGCCGGTTTCGTGAGGGTACCGCGTATCGGGTGAGGCAAACTTCGCGAAATACTCCACCGTCATCCTCGGGCTTGACCCGAGGATCCATCGCTACACCGGTCTGTGGATCCTCGGGTCAAGCCCGAGGATGACGGCAGAGTGACTGGCTAACTAACGTTTCAGGCAAAAGGCGGCAGAAAATTCCCCGCCGCACCCGGTGCTTCCACCTTCAAAGATAATCGCGCTTGATCGTTTCCAGCACGGCGGAAAAACGCTCCTTGCGCTCTTCCAGCCTGCCATCCGGGCTGAGACGCGGCTCGGCACGGCTTGCCTGCCACAGTGCAAGCGTGGAAGGGGCGGCCAGGACCTGCTTGGCCAGTTTGCGCAACGACCGGGATTGGGTTTCCTGCGGCCGCACCAGCACATCACCTTCATACACCGGGCCTTCGTGCGCCGGAACAGAACCGGTCTCAGCGATAACAGGGGCCGGCGGCGGGAAACTCATGCCCCAGAAACGCGAGCCCTTTTTCGCCGCTTCGGCGCGGGTGGAAACGGGCACGTAACGCGGATTATATTCCACACCCACGCTGCCGGCCCAATCGCTCCATTTGAAACTGTTGATCGAGGGAGATGTGGTGACCGCCACCCATGGCACGCGGAAAGCATCGGCGAGAATTGCGCCATGCATGGATTCGGCGACGATGAATTCCGACTGGGCGATGGCCCGGATGACGGCTTTTGCCTCGCCGCGCGGGTCGAGATAGGTCAGCCCGGCCGGCTCGCAGACCGTTTCCCACATGCCGAATTCCGCCGATTCCCAATGCGGAACGAAGGTCTTCTTGTAGAGCTTCGGCAGGCCTTTGAAATCAGGCATCTCGGTGACCATGACAGCTGGGTCGACAATGCCCTTCTCAGGCACGAGCCCCAGCTTGGCGGCGGTTTTTTCACCGCGTACGCAGCGAATATCCCAGAACTCGGTGCTGGTATCCGGCACCGCGCCATAACCATAGCCGCTGCCGATTACCAGCTTCCGCTGCTTTGCGGGCAAAAGAACATCGTTCAGCACGGTGCCGACGCCGACGAGCATGACATCGTCATGCACATCGCGCAGGCCCGGAAGCAGAAAATCCCACAGCCACAGGTTGAGATCGTCACCGAAATTTCCGTGATGAGATTCCCAGTGGTAAGGTTTCATGAGGTCACTCCTGGGTGAAAAAACATATAAATTCTTGCGGGCGAGAATTCGCTCATCTGGAGCGGACTATTTTTCCAGCACCTAGCTCGAAAGCGGCGCGCAGAAGTGCCGGATCGCGCATCGCCCACTTCAGGAGCAGCCCGAATTCGGGCGCCTTGCGCCGTTTCAGATTGCCCGCCTGGCTCCACAGCGCCTGTTTTCGCGCCGTGTTTTTATAGGAAGCAATGGAGGCGACATCGGCTGGCCGCCGCGAAAAACGACCCTCCAGCGTATCGAGCGCCACCCAGGTATTGAACTGCTGGCGCAGGAATTCCGGCGAGGTATTGTCGATGCTGTGGAAGATATTGACCCCCATGCCGCGCATCGCGCCGGCATCGTCACACAGAAGCGTTCGCTTCGATGCAAGGATGCAATCGCAGAAAAACAGGACGTCTTCAGCCGCCAGACGGAGCGCCGGGTCGAAGCGAATCTTTTCAAAAAGAGGACGGCCGATCACCATGCAGGAGAGATGCAGGAAGCTCCAGTTGCGCAGCATCACGCTTGCCAGATCCGGCAGCTCAATCAGCAGAGGCCGCTCCGAAAGCCTTGCCGCACCCTCATTCTTCTCCAGCTCGGAAATGGCGAAATGATAATAAAATTCGTCACTTGCCTGCATGGATGCCCAGTAGCACTCACCGCCGAATGTCGTGAGAGCGGAGGCGGCGTTCTGGAGATGATCCGGCGTCCAGATGTCGTCCGAATCAAGAAATGCCACGTAGTCGCTGCCGTCAGGAACATGGTCGAGACCGGTATTGCGCGCACCGCCCGGACCGCCATTGGCCTGTTTGATGACAATAATTCGGTCTTTCTGTTCTTGCGAAAGTTCCGCAAGTTCCTTGTCTATCGGGTAGGGCGATTCGTCATCGACGATGACAAGATCGAACTCCTGGTAAGTCTGCGCAAAAACCGATGCGAGCGCACGTCCCAGAATCCCGTGCTGCTTTTGGTAATAGGGAATGACGACAGTAAATCTTGCCATTGTTTCGCCCCTTGCGTTGATCAAGAAGTGTCGGGCCCGATCCTAAAAACGGCCCCGATGGTATCGGCAACTCCCAACCGGCAATCCTCCCGCCGGCCTCCAGAAACAGGATGCTTGTATGCCCCCAGCTCCAAATGTAAAGACCATCACCACGAATGTCGGTTGGAGCGTCCTGTCTAAAACAGGCACATTCGGGCTTAAATTTGTCACCGTCCCGATTCTCGCTCGACTGCTTTCCCCGGAGGAATTCGGGGTGGTCGCGGTAGGACTAACGGTTGTACAGTTTCTGACCATGATCGCCGGCGCGGGGCTGACCTCTGCCCTGATCGTCGAAAAGGAAGAGGATATGGATACGATCCATACCGTCTTCTGGGCCAATCTCGCCATCTCCTGCACCATGGCCGCCGTTCTCTACATCTGGGCGGAATTTTTCGGCGGGCTGCTGGGTGCGGTGGAGAGTGCCTATCTGCTGCGCATCATGGCCTTCCTCATTCCGCTGCAGCTCGCAGGCGATGTCGCCTATTCGCTGCTCGCCCGGCGCATGAACTTCAGCCAGGACGCGGTGTGGAGCATGGCGTCGGAAAGCATCGCGGCGGTCGTCGCCGTCGCTCTCGCCCTTCTCGGCTTCGGCGTCTGGGCGCTCATCATCCAGCTTTTCGCCGCAGCCCTCATCCGTCTTGTCGGGCTTTATGCCGTTTCCCGTTATTGCCCGCGTTTCGTCATGAAACCGCGCCGGCTGGTGCCGCTTCTCGGCTTCAGTTCGGGGCTGATGGGCTCGGAAATCGCCAATTTCGTTACCTTCCAGTCACCGATGGTGGTCATTGCCCGACACCTGGGTCTGGCGGATGCCGGCGCCTATTCCGCCTCCAACCGCTTTGCCAGCATTCCCAATCAGGTCGTGCTGTCAGCCGTCATGGGCGTCCTGTTTCCGGCCTTCAGCCGCATGATGGACGATCCGCAGCGCCGGCGTGACGCGCTGATGTTCAGCACACAGGTGCTCACCGTGCTGCTTGCGCCGATGATGTTTGGCCTCTGGGCCGTGGCCGAGCCGGCCATGCTTGTCATCTTCGGGCAGAATTGGGCCTATGCCTGGCCGGTTCTCGGACTTCTGGCCCTGTCAAAGGCCATTCTGACACCATGCAGCACCTTCATCCCCTATCTGAAGGGTGCGGGTTACGGGCGCGTGCTGTTCTGGTCGGCCACGATCCGCGCCATTGTCACCACGGTCGCGGTCTGGGCTGCCGCTGTTTACGGCACCCTGATCGATGCGATGATATGGCTTTGCATCGTTAATGCGGTCACTCTCGTGGCCTATTCCTGGGCCGTGTTCAAGGCAAGCGACACGCCCTTTTTCAGCGGTCTCTACATCAGCAGCAGGCCAATGATTACAGCACTGGTGATGGCCGTTTCCGTGCGTTACCTGCTTCACATCCTTGCAGACCGCATTCCCAACGCGACACTTCAGGTCCTCATCGGGGCGGCCGTCGGCGGCATCATCTATGCGGGGCTCATCCTGCTTACCGAACGAGCATTGCTGAAAAAAATCCTCGGAATGGTCAAATCGCGGCGAACACGCGAAAACGCAACCCAAGGTTAGAATAACTGCGCCTCATTTCGGCCGTGAACCAACCTGTTCCACCGTGGGTTCACGCGCCGACACGGGGCGTCAGGGTCTGATTTTTGCGATGCAGCATCACGACAAATGACAATTTCACACAGTTTAGCTATTTTTAATCATCGCCAACCCTGAATAAAATTGAATAATTTCAATTATTTAATTTTCCGTCCCAGCAGCATATGACGAAACGCCAGACAATTACCCGCAATATCTAAGCTTGCGTTTTTCCCGCGTCGCCACATTTTACCCTTAAGTCGAAACCAGACTTGCGAGTGCGGGCTTAAGTTCGCTCTGGTTGCAACGCGGCGTGGGTGGACGCCGCCCAATAGGGGTGACTGATGTGACTGTCGATCAGAACCTATCCTCCCGTATCAATTTGATGCGCATATTGCTGATATCAGGAATCGTGTTCGTCCATGTGCCGCACGATGCCGAAACCAGCCCTTTTCTCGGCCTTTACGGTTTCTTCGACTGGCTGCGGGTTTTTCTGGGCGACGCCCTGTTTCGCATCGGCGTGCCCTGTCTCAGCGCCATTTCCGGTTATCTGCTGTTTCGCCGTGGTATGAGCGGTTTCGATTATCCGGCGACGATCCGTTCCAAGTCGAAAACCGTGCTGCTGCCCTTCCTTCTGTGGAACGGCGCGCTGTTTGCGGCCGTATTGCTGATCCAGCTCTTCGATGTCGGTGTGGGCTATTTCCCCGATCTGTGGAACGCCAGCCCGCGTGAAATCATCAGCCATGGTACGGCGCTCGAAGAGCTGCCGGTGAACGTGCCGCTTTATTTCCTGCGCGACCTCTTCGTCTGCATCCTGCTGTCGCCGGTGCTCGCCTTTCTGATGCGCCGTTTTGCCCTGCCGACGCTCGCCATCCTGCTGCTCATCACAGCCATGCCTGACTTGACGATCTTCATCGTCCAGAAGAAATCCATCCTTTTCAGCTTCTCGCTCGGCATTGCGCTCGCGCTCCACCGCGTCGACGTCAAGGCGCTCGACCCTTACGCCCTGCCGATCATGGCGCTGACCTTTGCCGCCTCGGCCATGCTGGCGACGGGCCTCTATTTCACCGGGCCGGAATTCACCTTCTGGCTCAACATGTCGCGCAATCTGCTCGCTGTCTTCGGCGCGCTCGGTTTCTGGGCATCGTCCGCGCTTTTGATCCGCAGCAGGCTTGGCCGGCGGCTTGCGGAAACCGGAAGCCTGAGCTTCTGGATATTCTGCGCCCATTATCCGCTACTCGTGATCATGTGGATGGTGTGGAACAAGGGCGGGCCGGATTTCTACCCCGCTTTCTATATCAGCGCCACGCTTTCCGCCTTCGTCATTCTGGTGGTCAGCAACGCCCAGACCCGCAAATACCTGCCGGCCGTCTATGCCGTGCTGACCGGTAGCCGAAACGGCAAAGGCAAGACGAAAGCCGATTTTGCGACCAAACGGGCCTCCATGATTGGTCCGCCCACATCCGAAACACTTTATTCGCAACGACAGAGGTGAACCAATGACAACATTTGTCACCCGCGTTAAGACACGCATTCTTCTCGCCGCGGCCCTTCTGGCCACCCCCTTTGCAACGCCCGGCCAGGCGCAGGAAGGCAATGGCGCATCCTTCATCGAGAACTTCGATTCCATGGACAGAAGCTTCTGGTACGTTTCCGATGGCTGGAACAATGGCGCGCATCAGAACTGCACCTGGTCGAAGAAACTGGCAACGGTGGAAAACGGCCAGCTGACGCTCGGTTTTGAAGACGCCAAGGCCGGCGACCGCAAATTCGCCTGCGGCGAAATTCAGACCAAGGGGCGTTATCGTTACGGCACCTATGAAGCGCGTATGAAGGCAGCCACCGGCTCCGGCCTGAACTCCGCCTTCTTCACCTATATCGGCCCGACCGACAAGAAGCCGCATGACGAAATCGACTTCGAGGTTCTGGGCAGGAATACGGGCCAGGTGCAGCTCAACCAGTATATTTCCGCCAAGGGCGGCAATGAGAAGCTGGTGCCGGTCGAAGGCGGCGCCGATGCCGGCTTCAACGATTACGCCTTCGTCTGGGAGCCGCAGCGCCTGCGTTATTACGTCAACGGCAAGCTCGTCCATGAAGTGACGGACGAGTCGAAAATTCCCCAGAATGCCCAGAAGATCTTCTTCAGCCTGTGGGGCACCGACACGCTGAAAGACTGGATGGGCCGGTTTTCTTATGCAGGACCATCGCAAATGATCGTTGACCGGTTTGCCTTCACGGCGCTCGGCGACAAATGCCAGTTCCCGGAATCCATCGCCTGCGCCCTCAACTGATTTTTTTGAACCAAACCGTCATCCGCGGCGTCTCTGACGCATGAACCAACCGGACCCTTGCATGACCCATGTTCTATATCTCGCGCATGATCTGTCGGACCCCGCCATTCGTCGGCGGGTGCTGACCCTGCTTGCGGGCGGAGCGCGGGTGACGCTGGCGGGCTTCCGGCGCGGACAGAACCGACTGGCGGAGATCGAAGGCGTCGTACCCGTCGTGCTCGGGGAAACCGCCGACGGGCAGTTTCTGCAGCGCATGGCGGCGGTGGCGAAAGCCAGCCTCTCGCTGGGCAAGACCCTGAACGGCATCCCCGCCCCCGACGTTATTCTCGCCAGAAATCTGGAAATGCTGGCGCTGGCAAAGCGGGCCATGTCGATCTATGCCGGGCAGCCGGCGCTGGTTTATGAATGTCTCGACATTCACCGCCTGCTTCTCAACACGGGCAAGCCCGGACAGATGCTGAATGCCGCGCAGCGTTATTTCGCCCGCGACGCAAAGCTGCTGATCACCAGCTCTCCGGCCTTCGTGGAGCACTATTTCAAGCCCGTGTCAGGCCTCGATCTTCCCGTCCTGCTGCAGGAAAACAAGGTGCTGGCGCTCGACGCCACCGTTGCCGCCACGCCGCAGCCACGCGCCCCCGCCCCCGGCAAACCATGGAAAATCGGCTGGTTCGGCGCGCTTCGCTGCCGCAAATCGTTGGAAATCCTCGCCGAATTCGCCCGTCGAATGGAAGGCAAGGTCGAAATCATCCTGCGCGGCCGGCCGGCCTATTCGGAGTTTGCCGATTTCGACGGCTTCGTGGCCGCTGCCCCGCATGTGCATTTCCATGGGCCTTACAAGAACCCCGAGGACCTCGCTACCATCTATAACGAGGTGCAGTTCACCTGGGCGATAGACTTTTTTGAGGAAGGCCAGAATTCCAGCTGGCTGCTGCCTAACCGGCTTTACGAGGGCTGCCTTTATGGCACCCTGCCGATTGCGCTCGCCGGCACGGAAACCGCCCGCTTCATCGAAAAGCGCGATATCGGCTTCGTCCTGCAACATGCCGGCGCTGACGATCTCGCCGCGCTGTTTAACCGGATGAACCCGCAAACCTATGCGGACGCCTTCAATACCCTCTCGGCAACAAACCGGAAACAATGGCTGACCGACCGCGACGATTGCCGTCAGCTGGTCCAGCAATTGTCCTCTCTCGCCAAATCCGCTTCCGGCCATGCCCGCGAAGCGCAGTTTTCACCCGTGTAGTGCGTAGGGGGCAAATCATGGAAGGTCTTGGTCATTCCGGCATCAGAACGCTGATCGTCATTCCCTGCCTCAATGAGGCGAAGACGATCGAGGGGCTGCTTGTCAAATTCACCGGCGCGATGCAGGGGCGTCTTTTCCGTATCGTGGTTGCCGATGGCGGCAGCACGGATGGAACCCGCGATATCGTTTCCGCCTTTGCGGCGGCGGATGACCGCGTGACGCTTCTCGTCAATCCGAAGCGCATCCAGAGCGCCGGCATCAACCTTGCCGTCGCCACCTTCGGCGAAGATTTCGACTATCTCATCCGCATCGACGCCCATGGCGATTATCCCGACGATTATTGCCAGCGGCTGATCGAGGATGCGGAGCGCACCGGCGCGGATTCCGTCGTTGTCGCCATGGATACGGTCGGCCACGGCCTGTTTCAGAAGGCGACGGCCATCGCCCAGAATTCCAAGCTCGGCAATGGCGGCTCGAAGCACCGCGAAGGTGCCAAAGGCCACTGGATCGACCATGGCCACCACGCGCTGATGCGGATCGCCGCTTTCGACGCGGTCGGCGGTTATGACGAGAGCTTCAGTCATAATGAGGATGCCGAACTGGATTTCCGCCTGCGCAAATCCGGTTTCCGCATCTGGATGACCGACAAGACCCGCATGACCTATTATCCGCGGGCGAGCGTCATGCCGCTCTTCAGGCAATATCTCGCCTACGGCCGCGGCCGGGCAAAGAACCTGCTGAAACATCGCTCTATCCCGAAAATCCGCCAGATGATTCCGCTCGCCGTGCTGCCGGTCTTCATCTTTGCCTTGCTGTCGCTTGTGCACTGGGCGGCACTTATTCCGCTCGGCCTCTGGATCGCCGCATGTGTGGGTTATGGCTTGTGGATGGCAATCGGTCAGAAAAACCCATACGGCCCGCTCGCCGCCTTTTCGGCAATGGTGATGCATCTGGCCTGGTCCACCGGCTTCTGGCTGGAACTCCTGAAATTCCGGGGAAGAAAGGCTGTCTCATGACCGACAACACCGTCACCCGCCCAGATGATTCGAAAACCGTCGATATCGGCATCTGCACCTACAGACGCCCGGCACTCGTCGCCACACTTCTGTCACTCTTCGAGCTGGACGTGCCGGAAGGCGTGAAAGTTCGGCTGATTGTTGCGGATAATGACGAGGAGCCAAGCGCCAGGGCGAGCGTCGATCGCCTGCGCGAAACCGCGCCCTTCGAGATTACCTATGTTCATTGCCCGAAATCGAATATTTCGATTGCCCGCAATGCCTGCCTGTCGGAATGCAGGGCGGATTATCTGGCCTTCATCGATGATGACGAGACCGCCCCGCCGCATTGGCTTGCCGCCCTTCTCGAAAAGGCCGACGAAACCGGCGCGGAAGTCGTTCTCGGCCCGGTGACGGCCGTCTACCGCGAAAACGCGCCGGGCTGGATGAAACGCGGCGATTTCCACTCGACCGTTCCGGTCTGGGTCAATGGTGAAATCATCACCGGCTATACCTGCAACACATTGCTCAAGATGGATGCCCCCTCGGTGAAGGGCCGGCGTTTCGCGCTGGCGCTTGGCCAGAGCGGCGGCGAAGACACCCATTTCTTCTCGCATCTTCACGCCGCTGGCGGCCGCATCGTCTTTGCGGAAGATGCCATGCTGTCCGAACCGGTACCGGAAAATCGCGCAAGCTTCATGTGGCTTGCCAAACGCCGCTTCCGCTCCGGCCAGACCCATGGCCGCGTGCTGGCGGACAGGAAACCCGGTATACGCCGCGTGGTGCAGGTGCTGAAGGCTGGATCGAAAGTGCTTTATTGCGCCGTTTTCGCCGCCTTGAACGGTTTCAACGCCGTTCGCCGCAACCGTTATGCGCTGCGCGGCGCATTGCATATGGGCTCGATGAGCGGCGCTTTCGGCGTGCGTGAAATCCGCCAGTATGGCGCGGTGGAGGCGACCTGATGGAAAACCTTGCCTCGCCGCCCGATATCAGCTTCGTTATCGCCGCCTATAATGCCGCCGATACGATTGAAGCCGCCATTCAAAGCGCACTCGACCAGCAGGGTGTGACGCTGGAGGTTATCGTCGTCGACGACCGTTCCGCTGATGACACCATTGCGCTCGTGGAAGGTATCGCCATCATCGATCCGCGCGTCCGCCTGCTTGCTCTTGCGGAAAATCTCGGTCCGGGCGGTGCGCGCAATGCCGGCATCGAAGCCGCGACCGGACGCTGGATCGCCGTGCTCGATTCCGACGATGTCATCCGCCCGGAGCGCTCCGCCTGCATGATGTGCCGGGCGGAAGCCGCCAATGCGGCGATTGCGGTCGATAATCTCGATGTCGTCTATACCGACGGCAGGCCCATGGAGACGATGTTTCCGGAAGAATTTCTGGAGGAACGGCCGGTTCTCACGCTCGAGGATTTCATTTCCTCCAACATTCTTTTCCGCGCCACCTTCAACTTCGGCTACATGAAACCGATGTTCAGGCGCGATTTCCTCAATGTCGAGGAACTGCGCTTCCGCGAGGATATCCGCATCGGCGAGGATTATATCCTGCTCGCCTCGGCGCTCGCCGCCGGCGGTCTCTGCGTCATCGAACCGAAGCCGGGTTATGTCTACAATATCCGCGAAGGCTCGATTTCGCGCGTGCTCGAACTTCATCACGTCGAAGCGATGATGCGGGCGGATCAGGAATTCCTGAGCCATTACACTTTGCTGCCGGCCGCCATGGATGCGCAGCAGGCGAGAGCCCGCAGCCTGCAGCTGGCGCATAATTTTTTGACATTGGTGGAAAACATCAAGAGCCGTTCGGTACTTGGCGCCTTGAAGACCACGATCAGAGATCCTGCCGTGCTGGGGCATTTGCGAATGCCGATTGCAGTGCGGCTGAGGAGGCTGCGGGACGCGATGTTTGCGCCCGCGGCAAATACAGGGTGAAAAGACAGATTTCGTGAAATTTGCGCGTGGACGAAATCTGCGCGGGGACTGGGGACAGATCAAACCTTGATGAAGGAGAACGCGATGGACCTGAACAAAACTGTCAGAAAAGCCGTCATTCCCGTAGCTGGCAACGGCACACGGTTTTTGCCCGCCACCAAGGCGATGCCGAAGGAAATGCTGACGATCGTGGATCGTCCGGTCGTGCAATATGCCGTTGACGAAGCCATGCAGGCCGGCATCGAGCACATTATTTTCGTGACGAGCCGCAACAAGACCGCCATCGAGGACTATTTCGACAGCGCGCCGGAACTCATCAACACGCTCACCCGCTCCGGCAAGACCGTGCAGGTGCTGCAGCTGGAAAAGATGCTGCCGGTTGCCGGCACTGTCAGCTATACGCGCCAGCAGGTGCCGCTCGGTCTCGGCCACGCCGTCTGGTGTGCGCGCGAACTGGTGGGCAAGGAGCCTTTCGCCCTGCTTCTGCCTGATATGGTGTCCTATGGCGCACGCGGCTGCATCGCCGGGCTGATGGAGCTTTACGATGAAGTCGGCGGCAATATTCTCGGCGTCGAGGAATGCCTGCCGGAAGAAGTCTCGTCCTATGGCGTCGTCGGCGTCGGCCAGAAGGTCAATCATGGCTTCGCCGTCACCGAAATGGTCGAAAAGCCGGAACCATCCAAGGCGCCTTCGAATTATTACCTGAATGGCCGTTACATCCTGCAGCCGGAAATCTTCGATATTCTCGCCAAGCAGGAACGCGGCGCGGGCAATGAAATCCAGCTGACCGACGGCATGAAGCGGCTTGCCGAAAAGCAGCCCTTCCATGCGCAGAAATATAGCGGTCGCACTTTCGACTGCGGCAGCAAGCAGGGCTTCATCGCCGCCAACGTCGCCTTCTCGCTGATGCGCGCCGACATGGAAGCTCAGGTTCTCGCTTCCGTGAAGGAACTGGTGGCAAACCACGAAAGCCGCGTCCAGGCGGCCTGACTTTAATCGCGCCGCCGGGGAGGCGGTCGGCGCACCAATAACGGGGGGCGGGAAGGCGAGCCAAGGCTCGGCTTCCCGCGTACCATTTTTAATTCACAAGGTAGGTCCATGCACCACAAGACCTTTAAATCCAATATCGGTTTTCCGGAGTCCGGCAAGGATTCCGACACGTTCATCGACCTCGACCGCCTGTGGGCCGCCGTGGTGCGTCGTGCCAATGTCATTGCCGCCTCCGTCATTGCCGCCGTGGTTCTGGCCGGCCTTTATCTGGTGCTTGCGACCCCCGTTTACACCGCGATGACGCAGGTGCTCCTGGATGAAAGCCTTTCCCGTTATGCGGAAGAGGAATCGCCGGTTCCCGCCGCGCAGATCGTCGACAACCGCATCGCCAGCGCCGTGGAAATTTTAAAATCCAAGGAAATGGCCCTGACCGTGGTCGACAAGGCAAGGCTTTACGAGAACGACACCATCGTCAATCCGCCGATGTCGCCGGTCGAACTCGTCAAGTCCTCCGTGCGCGGCATTCTCGATCTCGTCCTGCCGGGCGATCCGCCGGTCTCCGAAGCCGCAATCCGCGCCGGGCGCCGCGAAAAGGCCGCCGCCGTGCTGCAGCAGTCGCTGACGGTGGAACGTGTCGGCCGCAGCTCGGTCATCGCCATCTCGACCCGCTCGACCGACCGCCAGCTTGCCGCGCAGATTGCCAAGACCTATGCGCAGGCCTACCTAACCGAACAACTGAATGCCAATTTCGACGCCAGCGAGCGCGCTTCGGTATGGTTGCAGGAACGCATGACGGACCTGAACCAGCGCGCTCAGGCAGCGGAACTTGCGGTCCAGAAATTCCGGTCCGACAACAATATCGTATCCTCACGCGGCGAACTGATGTCGGAAAGCCAGCTTGCCGATCTCAATGGCCAGCTGATCGCCGCGCAGGCGGATGCCGCCACGGCATCTGCCCGTTACAACCAGTATAAATCGATCATCGACCGTGGACCGGAAACGGCTGTCGATAACGCCGTTGTCTCGGCCCGCGATACCGACAATTCGGTCATTCAGGACCTGCGAAAGCGGTACATCACCATCTCCGACCGGCAGCGCGGCATCGTCCAGCAATTCGGCGCCGACCATCCGCAGGCAGCCGCGCTCGATGCCGAGAAGAAGGAAGTATCACAGCAGATCTTCCAGGAATTGCAGCAGCTGACCGGCAGCTTCAAGAACGAATATGACGTCGCCAATTCCCGCGTACAGTCGCTGCGCGACAATATCGACAAGGTGGCTGGCCGCAATTCCGAAGCCAACATCACCATGGTGAAGCTGCGTGAGCTCGAGCAGCGGGCAACGGCGCTACGCACCCTCTACCAGTCCTATCTCGGCCGCTTTGAGGAAGCCTCGCAGAAACAGTCATTGCCGATCGCCAAGGCCCGCATCATTTCCGAAGCCGGCCTGCCGACCTCGCCTTCCAGCCCGAAAAAGACCATGACCATGGCACTTTCGGTCATTCTCGGCCTGATGCTGGGTGGCGGTATCGCCGCACTTCTGGAATTCCGGGATCGTTTCTTCCACACCGGCAACGATGTGCGTGACAATCTGCGCATGCGTTTTCTGGGCTATCTGCCCTTCATCGGCGAAAGGGGCGTGGAAAACGCCAAGACGGGCAACAGCGCCGCCACCCCCGGCGGCGAGAATGCGACGCTTGATGAAAGCGGGCAGGTCTCGTTCCAGAAAATGCTGCGCCTGGCCGTGGACAGCCCGCGCTCGAGCTTTGCGGAAACGCTCCGCAACGTGAAACTCACGGCAGATGTCGTCATTCAGGAACGCCAGTGCCGGGTCATCGGTGTGATTTCCTGCCTGCCGAATGAAGGCAAGTCGGTCGTGGCGCTCAATCTGGCTGGGCTGATCGCCTCCACCGGCAAGCGCACGCTGGTCGTGGATGCCGATATCCGCAATCCCGGCCTCAGCCGCATGTTGACGACACGGCAATCCGCCGGCCTCGTCGAAGTGGTGCTCGATGAAGTTCCGTGGACGCAGGCGGTGAAGGTGGATACGCGCACGAAAATGGGCATCCTGCCGGTTTCCACCAGCAACCAGTTCGCCCATTCCAGCGAGCTGCTGTCTTCCTCCGGCATGCGCAAATTCATCGACTCAGCCCGCGAGGCCTGCGACTACATCATCGTCGACCTTGCACCCGTGGTTCCCGTCATCGACGCCAAGGCCTTTGCACCGCAGGTGGACGGTTTCGTCTTCGTCACCGAATGGGGCAAGACGCCGATCCAGATGGTGCAGAACCTGATGGCCAACGAACCGCAGATCGCCAACAAGACGCTCGGCATCGTGCTGAACAAGACCGACATGACAGAATTGCAGCGTTATGCCGGCCCCGGCGGTTCGGAACATTATCACGAGAAATTCTCGGCCTATTACGGTGATGCGAAGCCGCCGGTAAAGGAAGATGCTTAATGATGGAGATTTAACAGGCCGGTTGCATCCACACTCCGTCACCCCGCCCCCCGAGCCGGGGTCCAGCCAGCCCAAGTCCTTGGGCTGAAAAGAGGTCTTGGCGCCGCGCAGACGCGCGGCGGCTGGATGCTGGATCTAGTCCGGCATGACGGAAGAATCGCAAATTCCCCCATTTCACCCATGGCATTGACCCCTGAAATTGCGCATTGATGGCTTAAAGCTAAAATCGCAAGCAGGATCAGTCCAATGCCATCACCCATCGCCTTTGTTTCACGGATGAATGCGGAAACGGAAGCCGTCTGGAAACAGGCGCTGCGCGCCGCCATGCCGCAGGAGGAAATCCTTTCCTTCTCCGAATTGACGGACGAGCAGCGACAGGCGGTGGATTTCGCCATCGTCGCCAATCCAGATCCGGCCGATATCGCAGCTCTTCCGGGCCTCAAATGGATCCACAGCCTGTGGGCGGGTGTCGAGCGGCTGGTGCTGGAGCTGGGCGACAAGGCTCCCCCAATCGTCAGACTAAAGGACCCGGAGCTTTCCCGCGTCATGGCCGAAGCCGTGCTGGCATGGACCTATTATCTGCAGCGCGACATGCCCGCCTATCGCGAAAATCAGCAAAAGGCGCTCTGGCAGGAGCTGGACTACCGCCACCCCGGCGAGATGACCGTCGGTCTCCTCGGCCTCGGGGCGCTCGGCACGGCTGCGGCGGAGCGCCTCATCCATGCCGGGTTCAACGTTGCCGGCTGGAGCCGCTCAGCTAAAGCGATCGAAGGCGTGGAAACGCTGACCGGCGATGACGGGCTACAGGCATTGCTGGAAAAGAGCGACATTCTCGTCTGCCTCGTACCCCTTACCGATGCGACGCGCGGTCTTCTTGATGCCGGCCGTCTCGCCGCAATGAAAAAGGGCGCGGCACTCATCAATTTCGCCCGCGGCGCCGTCATCGTTGCCGACGACCTGATTGCGGCGCTTAATTCCGGCCGGCTTTCGCACGCCGTTCTCGATGTCTTCGAGCAGGAGCCCTTGCCCGCCGCTTCCGCCTTCTGGCTGCATCCCAAAGTTACCGTCCTGCCGCATATTTCCGCGCCGACAGGCCGCGAGAGCTCGGCCAGGATCGTCGCCGGCAATGTCCGCACATGGCGCGAGACCGGTACTCTGCCCGAGACTGTCGATATCGCGCGCGGTTATTAAAACAGGATGGCGGGCGACCTATTCTCCCGCCACCGTCTTTGCCTTGTGCGCCATTTCAACGGCCGAGATGATCTGCTGTTCGTCATAGGGCTTGGTCAGGAGAACCGCGCTTTCCGGTGCTCCCTCCGGCAGATGGCTGTCTCCCGTCGCAAAAACGACGGCAAGCCCCGGCTTGCGGCGCAGAGCCTCCACCGCCAGTTCCCCGCCCCGCATGTCCGGCAGGCCGATATCGGTGACGAGAACATCGATATGGTCCGCCTCGATCGCCTTCAGCGCCTGAGCTGCATTGCCGGCCTCGACTACGGTGTAGCCGCTATCCGAAAGCATCTCCGTCGAACTCATCCGGATGAGCGCATCATCCTCGACCAGAAGCACGCGAACGGGTCTGTTTTCATGTCCTGCCTTGGCGGTTTCGGTGATTTTTGACGTATTCGATGCCGATGCCGGCCTCGTCTTGGCCAGAGAAACCTGCTTGCGATTGGCGATGACGTGGCGGATGCGCCGCGCCAGCGCTTCACGCGTATAGGGCTTGGAGAGAAGCTCGACCCCGGCATCCAGTTTGCCGCCATGCACGATGGAGTTTTCCGTGTAACCCGATGTGAAGAGCACGGCGAGGCCGGGCAGCCGTTCCTGCGCGCGACGTGCCATTTCCCGGCTTTTCAAAGGTCCCGGCATCACCACATCGGTGAAGATGACATCGATCGGTATGCCGCTTTCGACCACGGTCAAACCGGCCTGCGCATCGCGGGCGGTCAGCACCCGGTAACCGAGATCACCAAGCGTCTCGACGACAGTGCCGCGCACCTCCTCGTCATCCTCCACCACCAGGATCGTCTCGGTTCCACCCTCGATGGGACCGGTCGGCATCACCACTTCCCTGTCCTCGTCGGCGGCGGAGCGCGGCAAATACATCTTCACCGTCGTGCCCTGCCCGAGCTCACTATAGATGTTGACGTGGCCGCTCGACTGTTTTGCGAAACCATAGACCATCGAAAGGCCGAGGCCCGTGCCCTTGCCCTCCGGCTTGGTCGAAAAGAACGGCTCGAAAACCTTCTCCAGAATCTCCGGCGACATGCCCGATCCGGTATCTGTAACGGCGAGCATGACATATTGCCCCGCCGAAACCTCCGAATGTTTACGGGCATAATCGCGATCGAGAACCGCATTGCCGACCTCGATCGTCAGCTTGCCCTGCCCCTCCATGGCGTCGCGCGCATTGATCGCCAGATTGAGGAGAGCATTCTCCACCTGGTTGGGGTCGGCATAGGTGTTCCACAGGCCGCCGGAGGTGATGACCTCCACCTCGATCGCCTCGCCGAGCGAGCGTCGCAACAGATCGTCCATGCCCGTCACAAAACGGGCAATGTTGATGACACGCGGTTCCAGCGCCTGACGCCGGCCGAAAGCCAGAAGCTGGCTTGCAAGCTTTGCACCGCGATGGACGCCGGCAAGTGCATTTTCCAGCCGCCGTTCGGCGCGCTCATTGCCGGTCACGTCCTTTGACAGCAATTGCAGATTGCCCGCGATCACCTGAAGCAGATTGTTGAAATCATGTGCGACACCGCCGGTCAGCTGGCCGATGGATTCCATTTTTTGCGCCTGCTGCAACGCCCTTTCGGTCTGGCGACGCTCGGCCATTTCCGTCTCAACACGCGCTTCCAGCCCTTCGTTGAGCTGGCGAAGCTGCTCTTCCGCCCTGATCCGGTGGCGAATTTCGCGTTCCAGATTGCTGGCATGTTCCTTCAGCGTATTTTCGGCCTGCCGCTGTTCGGTGACATCCGTGTGGACGCCGACCCACTCGGCAATGGTGCCGGTCGTGTCGAAAATCGGAACGCCACGGATCGCAAATGTGCGGTAGATGCCGTCATGGCGGCGCACACGATGTTCCCATATATAGGTCGACTTTTCCGCAACCGCTTTGTTCCAGCTGTCGACAGACCCCTGCCTGTCCTCAGGATGGACGGCATCCGCCCAGCCAAAACCCTGATATTCTTCGGGGGTCTGGCCCGTTAACGCCGCCCAGGCGGGCTGCTCGCCGAGCATCCTGCCCTCGGCGCTGTTGGTCCACAATACGCCGTGGACGGCTTCCACCGCGGCGCGGAAGCGACTGTTGCTGAGCAGGATTTCCCGCTCCGAACGCTTCCGTTCCTCGATATCGATAATCAGCACATAGATGCCATCGATGGAGCCATCGGCGATATAACGCGGAACATAGCGGATTTCGGCCGCACGCGTGGTGCCGTCCGGTCTGTTGATCACAGTATCCGAAACGATCTTCTCGCCGCTGAGGGCACGATCGAGATAAGCCCTGCGGGCCTCGAAAAACGCCTCACCGACGATTTCGGGAGCGCTGCGGCCGATAACCTCCTCGGCGCGGCGGCCGAACCATTCCAGATAACCGTCATTGGCGAACTTATAGACATAGTCACGATCGACATATCCGACCAGAATAGGCAGGGCATTGGTGAGCCGGCTTAGTTCCTCGCGGCTCTGCTCCAGTGCCTCGAGCGCCTTCACCTTGTCGGTATTTTCGAGCACGGTGCATAAAACACCGTCCACCGTGCCGCCTTCGTTATAGATCGGCGTGTAGAACAGGTCGAAGATCACCTCTTCCGGCTGGCCGTGCCGCATCAGCGTCATCGGCTGGTCACGATAGGACATGACCTCGCCGCGAAAGCCGGCTTCCAGAATGCGGCTGTTCCAGTCCCATATTTCCGGCCAGATACCCGGCACCGTTCCACCAAGCGCCCGCGGGTGGTAATTGCCGGCGATCTCCGCATAGCCGTCATTATAGATCATCACATGATCACCACCCCACATCAGCACCTGCGGAATGGGGGAATTGACGACGGAATTGGCCTTCTGCCTCAGATTTTGCGGCCAGCCGCCAATCGGACCGAGCGATGTCTTCGACCAGTCGAAACCACGCACAAGCTCACCCGTTTCACCACCACCGATCGGCCATATCGGGGCAGCACGAAGATTGGTCATTCAATATCACCACAAAAACAGAGACGAAATTTCCCGTAATACAGAACGGAATAAATGTCCAAGAAAACAAAAACTTCCGTTTATTGTTCCAGACTTTTTCAGATTTCGGAAAAGTTCCAGTGGCGTGAAATATTTGCTTGGACGCGCAGCAGCGTCACGCGGAAACGACATCCGCGAGCGGCATTTTTAACGGATGTCTCCGCCAGACGTGACGATTGATTGACGATTGCGATCCTCAATACGCCAGAAATTGCCGCAAACGGAACGACAACAAAGGAATTATTAAGCCTCAATACGAACGCTGACGGTCGCGGTGCCGTCCGCGCCCGGGTCTCCGCCACACCGCGACCAGAGGGAACAAAAATGAAAATACTTTTGGGTGCCACTATTCTTTCCGCCGGCTTCGCCTTTTCAGGCGGTGCCGCCTTTGCCGCCGACTGTGGAAACGTCACCATCGCCAGCATGAACTGGCAATCCGCCGAAGTCGCCGCCAATCTCGACAAGCTCATTCTTGAAAAAGGCTATGGCTGCTCCGCCGAAATCGTCACCGGCGATACCGTACCGACATTGACGTCCATGGCCGAAAAAGGCCAGCCGGACATCGCACCCGAAGCCTGGGTCAGCCTGCAGCCGGAAATCGTCAAGCAGGGGCTGGAAGGCGGCAAGGTCGTCGCCGCCGCCAAGATCCTCTCGGACGGCGCCGTCCAGGGCTGGTGGATTCCGAAATATGTCGCCGACGCCAATCCCGATCTCAAGACCATTCCGGACCTCTTTAAACATCCTGAGCTTTTCCCCTCGCCCGAAGACAAGGCGAAGGGCGCCGTCTTCAACGGTCCGCAGGGCTGGGGCGGCACCGTCGTCACCGCCCAGCTCTTCAAGGCTTTCGATGGTGAAAAGGCAGGCTTCACGCTTGTCGACACCGGCTCCGCCGCAGGTCTCGACGGCTCGATCGCCAAGGCTTACGAGGCCAAGCAGCCATGGGTCGGTTATTATTGGGCACCCACCTCGCTGCTCGGCAAATATGAGATGGTGAAGCTCGGCTTCGGCGCGGAGTACGATGCGGCCGAATGGAAGCGCTGCACATCTGTCGCTGACTGCGCCGATCCGAAGCCAAACGCATGGCAGGTGGACGACGTGCAGACGCTGGTCAGCAAGACCTTTGCCGACCGCGCCGGTCCGGCCATGGATTATCTGAACAAACGCGCCTGGACCAACGACACCGTCAACAAGCTGATTGCCTGGATGACCGATAACCAGGCGACAGGCGAAGACGGCGCCAAGCATTTCCTGAAAGAAAACGAGGCGCTGTGGACCGGCTGGGTGTCCCCTGACGTCGCGGAAAAGGTCAAGGCCGCCCTTTAAGGCCGCCTCGACATATCTGCCCGGCAACCGGCGTGCGCCAAAGGCAACGCCGGGCTGCATCGCGTATTTTGCGAGGCAAGCTGCGCCGGCTCAACAGGATAGAGCGTCCCGCCCGGCATGCCTGAAGGCCGCGCGGCGCTCTGACGATCTTACTCCCGGAGCGCGGAGGATTTGGGTCCCCGCCTCCGCTTCGTCATGGAGAACAGGATATGGAATGGCTTTTCAAATTTCCGACCATGAATGACGATGCTCTGCGCGCGCTGAAAAAAGTCATCGACGAGGGATTTCGGGCATTCACCCGAACCTATGGCAGCGCGATAGAGGGGCTGTTCACCCCCCTTCAGAGCTTCCTCATCTGGGCGGAAAGGCTTTTGATCGGCGCACCCTGGCCGGTCGTTATTCTTATTGTCGGCGTGCTCGCCTGGTTTGCCAGCCGCAGCGCCACCATTGTTGCCCTGTGTTGCGGCATCCTGTTTGCCATCGGCTGGTTCGGCATGTGGGAGGACACGATGAAGACGATTTCGATGATCTTCGTCTGCGCCGTACTGTCTATCGTCATCGGCCTGCCGATCGGCATCGCCATGGCGCGCTCCAACCGTCTGCAGAATGTCGTCAATCCTATTCTTGACGTGATGCAGACGATGCCGAGTTTCGTCTATCTCATTCCCGTCGTCATGCTGCTCGGCATCGGCCGCGTGCCCGGCGTCATCGCTGTTGTCATCTATGCCATCCCGCCGATGATCCGGCTTACCAATCTCGGTATCCGCATGGTTGACCGCGACGTGCTGGAGGCGGCCGACGCCTTCGGTTCATCGAAGCGCCAGAAGCTTTTCAAGGTGCAGTTGCCGCTCGCACTGCCCACCATCATGGCAGGCATCAACCAGACCATCATGATGGCGCTCGCCATGGTCGTCATCGCCTCCATGATCGGCGTGCAGGGCCTCGGCCAGCCGGTGCTGAAGGCCATCGCCAACCAGTATTTCACGCTCGGCGTGTTCAACGGGCTTGCCATCGTCGGCATCGCCATCATCTTCGACCGCATCAGCCAGGCCTATGGCCTTCGCCTGCAAAAACACCGGGAAGTGGCGCATGGCTAGTCAATCGATCGAAATTCGCAGTCTCTACAAGATTTTCGGCTCCAAGGCGGCGGACTATGTCGAGCCCGTCAAAGCCGGCATGTCCAAGGCGGAACTCAACGCCAAACACGGCCATGTGCTCGGCCTGCGCGATATCAACATCACCATGCCGGGCGGGCAGATCACCGTCATCATGGGCCTTTCCGGCTCGGGAAAATCGACACTGATCCGCCACGTCAACCGGCTGATCGACCCGACCGCCGGGGAAATCCTCTATGGCGGTGCCGATGTCTGTCGCCTGAACGAAGCCGAGCTTCTGGAATTCCGCCGCCACAAGACGGCGATGGTTTTCCAGAAATTCGGCCTTTTGCCACATCGCAACGTGCTGCAGAATGTCGTCTACGGGCTCGAGGTGCAAGGCGTCGACAAGCGCGAGCGGGAGGAAAGGGCAGAAGTCTGGATCCGGCGCGTGGGGCTGGAAGGCTTCTCCAGCCACTATCCGAACCAGCTTTCCGGCGGCATGCAGCAGCGTGTGGGCCTCGCCCGGGCGCTCACCAACAATGCCGAAATCCTGCTAATGGACGAAGCCTATTCGGCGCTCGATCCGCTCATCCGCGTCGACATGCAGACGGTACTGCTGGAACTGCAGAAGGAGTTGAAGAAGACCGTGGTCTTCATCACCCACGATCTCGACGAGGCTCTGCGGCTGGGCGACAAAATCGCGATTCTGCGCGACGGCGAAATCATCCAGCAGGGCACGGCCGCCGAAATCGTCATGTCACCGGCCGACAGCTATATCGAGGCCTTCGTGGAGGAGGTCAATCGCGGCCGTGTCATCCGCCTCGGCGCCATCGTCCAGCCGGAGTTTTCCGGCCAGTCGCGCCTTCAGCTCGCTGCGGATATGACGGTCGAAGAGGGCCTGCGCGCGCTCGTCCGGGAAAATGTCAGCAGCGCCACGGTTGTTGGAGAAAACGGCAAGTCGCTCGGCACCGTCACCACCGACGCCATCATGCGCTGTCTCGTTAGAACCGCTTCTGGCGAAGACGCAGGCATGGCGGAACGGCTGTCAGGCTGATTCTTCAAGCCACCCGGCAATGCCCTTGGCGGCGGCCTTGCCGGTGGCAAAACAGGCGGTCAGCAGATAACCGCCTGTCGGCGCTTCCCAGTCCAGCATTTCCCCGGCAGCGAATAGGCCGGGGATGCTTTTCAGCATGTAGTTCTCATCAACACCGTTCCAGGCGACACCACCCGCCGATGAAATCGCCTCGGCAATCGGCCTCGGCCGCAAAAGCGGTATCTCGGCATGTTTTATTCTCGCGGCGACGAAATCGTCTGGCATGGCCGCGATGTCGGGAAAGATTTCCCTGAGAAGGCCGACCTTGACGGCAGAGAGGCCAGCCGCCTTGCGCATGCGGTTTGCAAAACTCTCCTTGCGGCCAAGCTTTGCCAGATCGAGGCCCAGGCGTTCCACGGTTCGTCCCGGCGCCAGATCGACGACAAGCGACACTTTGCCCGCCTGTTCCAACCGGTCGCGCAGTGCGGCGGAATGGGCATAGATGACGCTGCCCTCGACGCCGTGCTGCGTCACGACGAACTCACCCTGAAACGCACCTGCGGGAGAAATGGTGATGACGGATTTCAGCGCCTCGCCTGCAAAACGCTGCCGGAACACATCACTCCAGTAGACGTCGAAACCGCAATTGGCAGGTCTGAACGGGTCAAGCGCCACACCCTTTGCCGCAAGCACTGGAACCCATGCGGCATCCGAACCCAGCCGCGGCCAGCTCGCGCCGCCGAGCGCCAGGAGTATGGCATCGGCCTCGACGGTAACTTCGCCCTCCGGTGTCGCGAAAACCAGTCGATCGCCTGAAAAACCCGTCCAGCAGTGCCGGGTCCTGATGGTGACACCCTGCGATTCCAGCCGGGCGAGCCATGCCCGCAGCAGCGGCGAGGCCTTCATGACGGTCGGGAACACCCGGCCGGAGGTGCCGACGAAGGTTTCTTGCCCCAGCCCCTGCGCCCAGTCGCGCAGCATGTCGGGCGTAAAATCATCGAGAGCGGCGCGCAGCCTCGGTTCCGCATCGCCGAACCGGTGACGGAAGCTGTCGTAATCTTCGGCATGGGTAATGTTGAGGCCGGATTTTCCGGCCATCAGCAATTTGCGCGCCACGGTCGGCATCGCCTCGAACACCGTCACGGCATGGCCTGAGGCCGAGAGCACATCGGCCGCCATCAGCCCCGCCGGTCCGCCGCCGATAATCGCGACCCGCCTCGCTTCCCTCAAAACCCGCTCCATCGCCATCTTCGCCATTGTGGCCTTATACCGATTTCCGTGAAGGAATATATGCGATATTGAAACGCGCATGTTCACGCTCGACCGATCCGTCACCTTTTCGCAGGATATCAAGAAAAGCCGCTTCATCGCCTTTGCAGCACCCGTGACCGGAGAGGAAGACGCGAAAAACTTTCTGGCGGCGCATTCTGACGTCGACGCGAACCACAATTGCTGGGCCTGGCGAACGGGTCAGACCTATCGTTTCAGCGATGACGGCGAACCTTCCGGTACGGCGGGAAAACCAATCCTTCAGGCCATAGACGGCCAGGCGCTGGACAATGTCGCCGTTCTCGTCATCCGCTGGTTCGGCGGCATCCTGCTCGGCAGCGGTGGTCTCATGCGCGCCTATGGCGGCACGGCGGCGGCGTGTCTTCGGCTTGGAGAAACCTCGCCGGTCATCGCCTATGTCAGCGCGACTTTGAGCTGTCCCTTTTCCGATCTGGCGCTGGTGAAATCGCGCCTTTCCGCCACACAAAACCTGCGGGTGGAAAAGGAAGATTTCACCGAAACCGGCGCGGATATGCTGCTTTCGGTTCCGGCAGAGGAAGCCGAACGGCTCACCCGGCTTTTAAGTGACCTGACCAGCGGACGCGTCAATCTCCACATTCCCGACTAGCACTCTGTCCGAATGCGCGATTTGTGCTAAGGAAGCGCCATGTCATCTGAGCTTTCCAACCCCGTCTATAATCCGCCGCTCGAACCGTGGCTGACCATCGTGCACCGGGATGACGATCTTCTGGTGCTGGATAAGCCGAGCGGGCTTTTATCGGTGCCGGGGCGCGATCCCGCGCTTTCCGACAGCCTGATGACGCGTGTGCAGAAACAGTTCCCGAAAGCGCTGATGATCAACCGGCTGGACAAGGACACATCGGGCATCGTGCTGATGTCCCTGAACCGCAAGGCGCATGCGGCGATTGCGTCGCAGTTTGAAAACCGCCAGACGCGCAAATCCTATGTCGCCATTGTCTGGGGAGAGGTTGCCGGAGAAGCGGGCGAAGTGGATTTGCCGCTCGCCATCGATCCCGAAAACAAGCCCCGCCACCGGGTCGACCACGAGAGCGGCAAGCCGGCACAGAGCCTTTGGCGAGTGCTGGAACGATTGCCGCTTCCGGCAACGCGGCTGGCGCTGACACCCCTTACCGGCCGTACCCACCAATTGCGGGTGCATATGAAGGCACTTGGCCACCCCATTCTCGGCGATGAGTTTTATGCCGAGGGCGAAGCGCTTGCCGCTGCGCCGCGGCTGATGCTGCATGCGCAGGAGGTTGGGTTCCGCCATCCCGATGGCCGCGACGTCACCTATACCGTGCCCTGCCCCTTCTGAGGCCTGCGATGAAAGAAAAAGACGAAAGCTTCGTAGTAGATTTTGTCGGCGGTGCAGTCGGCCACCGTTTCCGCTCCAGCGAGGGGCGCGGACAGGCCCTGCCGAAAGCCGCGGGTTTCACAAAGGGCCGCACGCCAAAGATCGTAGATGCGACCGCAGGCCTCGGGCGCGACGCCTTTCTGCTGGCCTCACTGGGAGCGGAAGTAACGCTGATCGAACGCTCGCCGGGAATGCATGCCCATCTTGCGGACGGCATTCGCCGCGCATTGGAGGCTGGCGGCGCCTATGCCGAGGCGGCAGCACGCATGACGCTGCTTCACGGAGATTCACGCCAGTTGCTGAAAGAGCTTTCGCCGGAAGTGGTGATTGTCGACCCCATGCACCCGCCGCGCCACAACACGGCGCTGGTGAAAAAGGAGATGCGGGTGCTGAGAGAACTGGTTGGCTCCGACCCGGACCAGGTGGAGCTGATGGAGGCCGCACTGGAGAACGCGACGAAACGGGTGGTTCTGAAATGGCCCCTGCGCGCCGAGCCGATGCCGGGCATTCGGAAGCCCTCGCACCAGATAATGGGCAAGAACACCCGTTATGATGTCTTCATGATCTTCGGGAAATCTCTCGACCCGGAGGAATGATCAGCGGAAGTTTGGTTTACGCTGCGCATTCATCAGAAGCTCGTGCCGCGAAGCGAACTCGCCGAACAGCTTTCTGAGCCGGGTCTCCTCGGCCTTGTCCAGCCGGTAGCGGCGGCAGAATTCCGCGACATTGAGGATCGGTTTGGTTCTGTTCCCGTCTATGGTCTTGTTATCGATGATCTGCATGGCGCCCTCCGTATAACCAGAGGGAAAACGTGGGTGCATGATTGCGGTTCCCTACCAATTCGTACGGATGATAAAAGAGGGCGCCGCCTGCACACGAACTCATCAAGTTTTCTTGAAGCTATCGCAAGAAACGAAATCCTCCCCAAATGGTTTGTGCCTGACGCAAACGAAGGAAGGGAGACCCATGTTCCGCAACAACCGATTTCTGAGTTCGACGATGCTATTCGCGCTGCTTGCCGTGCCACTTGCTGGCGCGGCCCATGCACAGACCGCCCCGGCTGCCGAAACGAAACGCGCCAATGCGCCGAATCAGAAACCGGCTTTTGAGGGTCAGACCCGTGCGCCGCAGGCCGCCACCCAGCCGAACGTCGAAAAAACCGTCATTGCCGAGGGCCTGCCCCATCTCTGGTCGATGGAGTTCCTGCCCGATGGCCGCATGATCGTTGCGGCCAAGGAAGGCGCCATGCACATCGTCGCCGACGGCAAGGCCGGCCCCGCCATAGACGGCGTGCCGGAAGTGGCATCCGCCGGACAGGGCGGCCTGCTCGACATAGCGCTGGCTCCCGATTTCGAGACATCGCGCACCATCTTCTTCTCCTTCTCCGAACCGCGCAACGGCGGCAACGGCACCTCGGTTGCCTCTGCAAAACTGACGGAGGAAGGCGGCGCGGCCAAACTTGAAAATGTCGCGGTGATCTTCCGCCAGATGCCGACCTATGACGGTGACAAGCATTTCGGTTCGCGTCTGGTCTTCGGGCCGAATAACGAGCTTTATGTCACTGTCGGCGAACGCTCGGATGCGACGCCGCGCGTGCAGGCGCAGGATCTATCGAGCGGCCTCGGCAAGGTCTTCCGCATCGACACGCAAGGAAAGGCCTTCGAAGGCAATCCTTTCGCTGGCCAACAGAACGCCCTGCCCGAAATCTGGAGCTACGGCCACCGCAACCTGCAGGCGGCAGCGCTGGATGGTCAGGGCAGGCTCTGGACCGTGGAACACGGCCCGCGCGGCGGCGATGAGCTGAACTTGCCGAAAGCCGGCCTTAACTACGGCTGGCCGGTCATAACCTACGGCATCGAATATAGCGGCCGGTCCGTTGGTGAAGGCGCCACGGCAAAAGAAGGCATGGAGCAGCCGGTCTATTATTGGGACCCGGTCATCGGCCCCTCCGGCATGGCCTATTATGACGGCGACCAGATTCCCGAATGGAAGGGCGCTTTCATCGTCGGCGGTCTGGTAAGCCAGGGCCTCGTCATCCTGCATCTTGATAGCGACAAGGTTGCCACCGAAAGCCGGCTGCCGCTGGAAGCACGCATCCGCGACGTGAAGGTCGGTCCAGATGGCGCGATCTATGCCGTGACAGAAGAACGCGGCGGCGGTGAATCGCAGATTCTGCGGATCGCCAAGGCCGGCTGAGAAAACTCACGACTGGAACGACAGGCCGTCGGAACGAAGGCGGCCTGTTTTTCGTTTGCCGCAGCGTGAAACCTGCCGGAAAAAACCATGCCACAGCCGCCCACCCGCCTTCTTGCCAAAATCGGACTTGCCTATGTCAACGATCAGGAGCCGGGTATTGCCCGCGAGAAACGCGGACGCGGTTTCTGTTACCGTCTGCCGGGCGGCGAGCTTCTCTCCGACAGCGTCGAACTGAAGCGCATCAAAGCGCTCGGCGTGCCGCCCGCCTATAAGGACGTCTGGATATGCATCGACCCCGCCGGCCATTTGCAGGCTACGGGTTTCGATGCCCGCGGGCGAAAACAGTATCGTTATCATTCCGATTGGCATACGCTCCGGGGCGAAACGAAATTCTTCCAGCTCAAAAGCTTCGGCAGGGCGCTGCCCGCCATTCGCCGCCGCGCCATAGCCGATATAGAGAAGCAGGATCACGGGCAGGAAATGACGCTCGCGGCGCTCACGCTGCTGCTCGATGCCGCCTATCTGCGCGTCGGCAACCGCTCCTATCTCGAAACCAACGGCACCTATGGCGCAACGACATTGCTCAAGCGGCACGTCTCCTTCGGTGAAACCATCGAATTACGGTTTGCCGCCAAGGGCGGGCAGAAAGTGAAACGGCAATTGCGCCACCCTCGCCTTCAGAAAATCCTCGAGGAGATCGCCGATCTGCCCGGCAAGGAGCTCTTCGTCTGGCAGGACAGCGAAAACCGGGTGCATTCGGTCGATTCCAGCGATCTCAACGCTTACCTATCCCGTATCGGCGGGCAAGGCATTTCCGCTAAGACCTTCCGCACCTGGGGCGGAACGCTCGCCGCCTTCTGCAACGGGATGGAACATGTGGCGGCGGGTGAAAAACCGAGCATAAAGGGCATGTGCCAGGCAGCGGCGGCGGAGCTTTCCAACACGCCCGCCATCTGTCGCAAGAGCTATGTGCACCCGGCCGTCCTCGATATAGCCACGGACGAGAAAGCACAGAAAAAGCTTGGCCGCATCCTGAAGGTCGGGGCAAAGCCCGTCTCCGGTCTCAGGGCGGATGAAAGACGGCTGCTTGCCTTTCTGCCCTGAGGATCAGCGGCTGCCCGACCATTCCGCCAGTTCCCGCTCGGCCCTTTCCAGCGCGCTGTAATTTAACAGCTTGCGCAGGAAAGCGACGGTAACAGCGCGGGTTCTGAGATTATACCGGCCTTCCGCCTCGTCATCGCCGGCGGCCTGATGCACGTTCAGCTTCTCATAGAGACTTTGCAGCCGGTTCTGCACGCTGCGCAGCGACAGGTTACGGCGCCGCGCAATCGCCTTGTCGGTGAGGCCGAGCGCGACATCGACAAGGATTTCATATTCGGAATCGGTAAAGCCATGGGCCTTGCCGAGGCTCTTTTCCTGCAGGCCGCGCACTTCCCGGTCGATCACGCATTGCGCCTCGATGAAGATGCTGCGCAGCGCCAGCCGCAGACGGTCATCGGAGGCCGATTTCAGCACGTAACCATAGGCGGCCCCTTCCGGCACGATGCGGGAAACACCGCGCACATAGGCCTCGTCGGAATAGTTGGACCAGAACAGGATGCGGGTATCGGGCCTTTCCTTCCAGATGGTGCGCGCCGCCTCGATGCCGTTGCGCTCGTTCATCTGCAAATCCATGACGATATGGGCGGCGCGATTTTCGCGCGCGAGCTTTTCGCCGGTCCTGCCGTTTGCCGCCTCCAGCACCTTGTCGCATTCCGGCAGCGCAGCACGCACCGCCTCGTTCAGATAGGCGCGGTGCAACGCATCATCCTCAACGATCAGCACGTCCATGTCACAACTCCTCCCGCCGGTCGAAAGCGCCTGCCGGCAACGTCACCGTGATGCAGGTTCCCGCTCCCGTTTCATTGCCGCCAATATCGAATCTCGCCGAAATCAGCCGCGCCCGCGTCTTCATATTGCCGATGCCGAGGCCGCCGGAGGCCCCGCCTTCGCCGCCGCCGCTGCCGTCATCGCTGACTGTCACCCGCAAGCCACCGTCGATTGCGGTCAGTTTCACGGCAATCGCTTCGGGCTGGGCATGGCGAATGGCGTTATTGACCGCCTCCTGCACGATGCGGAACAGCGATATGGCCACCGTCTTGTCCAGCCTTTCCACCAGCCCGTCCGTCTCATCCGTCACCGACCAGTCGATTGCAGACCCGCTGTCGCGCACGGAGCGGTCCACATAGGTCTCGATGGCTTCAACGACGCCGAACAATTGCAGGATCGAGGGTTTCGCCTCCTCGATGATCTCGCGCAGATCCTGCATGCAGTGCTGCAGGCTGCGCACCACAGGCTCCAGCATCTCGCCTGACAGGTCGGGGGTATGGCTCATGCGCTCGATGCGCCGCGCCAGCCGCGTCAGGTCCGCCAGCGTCTGGTCGTGCAGATCCATGCCGATGCGCTGCCGTTCGGCCTCCAGCGCCTCGGTCAATTGCAGCGCGCCGAGCCGCAGGCCCTCCTCACGGGCATTGGCGCGCGCTTCCTCGATGGCGGAGCGTTTGGCCTGCTCGGCGGCGCGGATGGCGTAGAAATAGGGCGCCAGCAAATCGGTGACCGCGCGGGCATTCGCCACATCCTCCATCGTATAGGCGTCCGACTGGTGGGAGGAGCAACTCAGCGCACCGATGATATCGCCATGCACCTTCATCGGCACATGAAGCCGGCTATGCAGGTTGAGTTCGATGATCGGGCTTGAAAACGACCCTTCGAAATGAAAGCGCGGATCGGCGCAGGCGTCGCCGCTCAGGAGGTATTCCACCTCGCCTGACAGCAGCGAACGGATCGGGCTGCCGGTCAGAAGGGCGGGCGGGAGCCTGCTCCAGGCACTGGCCAGACCGCTTTCATAGGCGATGTGATATTTGTCATCCAGCTGCTTGATGCAGACATCCATATGGTCATGCGGGATAATGTGGCTGATCTCGGTGGCGACCGCCTGGATGATGGCATTAAATTCCAGCTGCCCGGCAAGCAGCCGCGAAATGCCCATATAATGATGGAAAAGTGCGCTTTTCGGCGTATCCAGCATGTGCGGACGCCCTCCCAAGCGCCTGCTCCGTCGACCTCTGGCGGCGCAGTTTCGACATTTCAGAACGCCGCATCACCATTCTGCGCCCGGCAAGGCCATTTCGTCCTGCGGGTTCCCGCATGCTTTCTGCGGAAACCCGCAGGAAGATTGCCGTGATCTGCCTGTACAAGCCAAATCTTCTTGGTCATTCTCGCTTCTACTGGGGAAAGGAGCTCCAGTGCAAAGGAATTCTGTCTGCCGCCGAGGAGATTTGCGACAGACAGGCGTTTCCGGGCTCGAAAGGGCAAGCCACCAGGGAGGAAATCAATGGCTATCAGGAAGATGCTTCTGGCATCGGCCGCTGTCGCATGCGCAGCTTTGCCGATCACCGCTCATGCCGATACGTCGGCCAAAAAAATCGCGCTTTCAAACAATTATGCCGGTAATTCCTGGCGTCAGGCGATGCTGACGAGCTGGGACAAGATCACCAAACAGGCGGTTGCCGACAAGCAGGTCGCCGCCGCTGACGCCTTCACCACAGCCGAAAACCAGGCGACCGAACAGGCCGCGCAGATCCAGAACCTCATTCTTCAGGGTTACGACGCCATCGTCATCAATGCCGCTTCGCCCACCGCGCTTAACGGCGCGGTGAAGGAAGCCTGCGATGCCGGCATCACCGTCGTGTCCTTCGACGGCATCGTCACCGAGCCCTGTGCATGGCGCATCGCGGTCGATTTCAAGGCGATGGGCGAAAGCCAGATCGACTATCTCGCCAAGGCCATGCCGAAGGGTGGAAACCTGCTTGAAATCCGTGGCCTTGCGGGCGTTTCAGTGGATGATGAAATCCACGCCGGCATCGCCGCCGGCGTCGCCAAGAACCCGCAGTTCAAGATCGTCGGTTCCGTCAATGGCGATTGGGCGCAGGACGTTGCGCAGCGCGCCGTCGCCGGCATCCTGCCGAGCCTTCCAGAAGTCGCGGCCGTCGTGACACAGGGCGGCGACGGTTACGGCGCGGCACAGGCTTTCGCCGCCGCCAAGCGCCCGACACCCACCATCGTCATGGGCAACCGCGAAGACGAGCTGCAATGGTGGAAGCAGCAGAAGGACGCAAGCGGTTACGAGACCATGTCCGTCTCCATCGCTCCCGGCGTCTCGACGCTGGCTTTCTGGGTGGCGCAGCAAATCCTCGACGGCAAGGATGTGAAGAAGGATCTGACCGTGCCCTTCCTGCGCATCGATCAGGCCAATCTCGAGGAAAACCTGAAGACGACCCAGAAGGGCGGCGTGGCGAATGTGGAATATTCGCAGGAAGACGCCCAGAAGGCCATCGCATCGGCCAAATAGGCCGGATCGGCTCAGAGCCTGACTATTGCGGCGCTCCCGGAACGGGCGCCGCAATAGCCACCGTATCATCCGATTTTCACATCACTTTTCACATCACTGGCGTAGTTGCTCATGAATGACATCATCGAGGCGGAAGAAGTCGTCGCTGCGCGCGGCGTGAAAGTCGTGTTCGGCGCGGTAAGAGCGCTGGATGGGGCCGATCTCGTCATCCGCACGGGGGAATGCCTTGGGCTCGTCGGCCATAACGGCGCGGGAAAGTCCACCATTGTCAACGTCATCAATGGCGGGCTGACGCCGCATGAGGGTTCCGTTTCCTATGGCGGCAACGAAAACCGCCATGGCATTGCCGCCGCACGCGCGAACGGCGTTCGCTGCGTGTTTCAGGAACTGTCGCTCTGCCCGAACCTGACGATCAGCGAAAATGTCCGCATCATGCATGCCGCCACGGGTGGGCGAAACTGGCGCGGCCGTGCGCTGACGACCATCCGGCAGACACTGGACGAAATTTTCCCCGGCCACGGCATCGATTGCGAACTGACCATCGCTGAACTTTCCATCGCCGAACGCCAGATGGTGGAAATCGCCATCAATTTCTGCCGCATACCGCACGCGCCGAGACTGGTGATCCTCGATGAGCCCACCTCTTCGCTCGATGCCGGTCTTGCCGAGCAGCTGATGGATTATGTCCGCCGTTTCGTGCGTGAGGGCGGCTCGGTTCTGCTGATCTCGCATATTCTCGGCGAAATTCTTTCGACGGCCACCCGTATCGTGGTGATGAAGGACGGCCGGGTGGTTGCCGACCGGAAGGCCGCCGACTTCACCACCCGCTCGCTGGTTGAGGCCATGGGCAGCGTCGTCAAGGAACAGGACAGGCGACGGGGTGAAAGCCGCAAGGCAGGCGAGAAGGTGCTTTCCATGCCGGCACGCCGGGGCGAAGGCCTTGCCTTCGAGGCCTTTCGCGGCGAGATCGTTGGCCTTGCCGGTCTCGGCGGCCATGGCCAGACCGAAGCGCTTCTCGATCTTTATCTTGCCCGCAACAATAGCTGGCTGCCCGCGCGCAAGACCGATATCGCCTTCGTAGCGGGCGACCGCAGCCTGAACGGCACCTTCCCGCTGTGGAGCATCCTCAAAAACCTGTCCATCGCCTCGCTCAGGGATATTTCAGCCGCAGGCATGGTGGACAGAACCAAGGAAACCGAGCTTGGGGCGCAATGGAAAAAGCGCATAGAAATCCGCACGCCCGACATGGGCAACAAGATCCTCTCCCTTTCCGGCGGCAACCAGCAGAAGGTGCTTTTCGCCCGTGCGCTTGCCACCACCGCCAGCACCGTCTTGATGGACGACCCGATGCGCGGCGTCGATATCGGCACCAAACAGGAGGTTTATGACATCTTGAGAACCGAAGCCTCCCACGGCCGCACCTTCATCTGGTACTCCACCGAAATGGACGAAATCCGTCTCTGCGACCGGGTCTACGTGTTCCGCGACGGCGCCATCCAGGCGGAACTCGTCGGCGACGATATTACCGAGCAGAATGTTCTGGCGGCCTCCTTTGCCGGAGAAGACCACGCATGAAACTCTCGGCAAACGCGCTCCGCCTCATCATTCCCGCCGCCTCGCTCGCCTTCCTGCTCGCCGCCGTCTTCTACATGCAGCCGCGCGCCATGAGCTATACCGGCATGAACCTGCTGTTCAATCTGGCGGTGCCGATTGCGCTCGCCACAATTGCGCAGATGCTGATCATGTCGGTCAACGATCTCGATCTGTCGATGGGCACCTTCGTCAGTTTCTGCGCCTGTGTGACCGCCACTTTCCTGCAAACCACGCCGATCCTCGGTATTGCGATTTTTGCCGGTGCGATTGCGGTTTATGCATTGCTGGGCGCCATCATCCATATCCGCGCCCTTCCCTCCATCGTGGTCACGCTCGGCATGAGCTTCGTCTGGGGCGGCCTTGCCGTCCTCATTCTGCCCTCGCCCGGCGGCCAGGCCCCAGCCTTCATCCGGGCGCTGATGACGGCAAAACCGCCTTTCGTGCCGATCGCCATCGTCGCCAGCATCCTGATCGCGGTGGTCGCGCATTACATCGTCATGCGCTCCTCTTTCGGGGTTTTGATGCGCGGCGTCGGCGGCAATTTCCGCTCGGTCGAGCGCTCCGGCTGGTCGGTCGTCGGCATTCGCGCCGCCACCTTTGCGCTGGCCGGTTTCTTCGCGGTGCTGTCCGGTATCGCCCTTGTCGGGCTGACGACATCGGCCGACGCCAACATCGCGCTGCGTTACACGCTGCTCTCGATTGCCGGCGTCATCCTCGGCGGCGGCGAATTCGTCGGCGGACGGGTATCGCCCATCGGCGCCGTCATCGGCGCGCTGACACTGACGCTCGCCGGTTCGTTTCTCTCCTTCATGCGCATTTCACCCGACTGGCAGATCGGTGCGCAGGGGGCGATCCTCATCATCGTGCTGGCGCTGCGCATCCTGCTCAACCGTCTTGAAAAGCGGGAGAAAAACCAATGAACGGGCTCTCTTCCCTCACCAGAAAACCATGGATCTGGTCATTTGCCGCTACGGCGGTCGTCTGGATTGTCACCGTGCTCTTCACCGGCGGTGCAAGCTCCTTCGGCCTGTCGCATGCCGCACTCACCTTCGCGGCCTTTTCGGTCATCGTCGGCATCGGCCAGATGTTCGTCATCACGCTCGGACCGGGCAATATCGACCTATGCGTTCCCGCCACGATGACGCTGTCAGGCACACTGGCGCTCAAATTCATGGATGTGTCCGACGGTCTCATCCTGCCCGGACTGCTGATCGCCATTCTGATCGGCATCGCCATCGGCATCGGCAATTATGCGCTGATCAAGCTCCTGCGCATCCCGCCGATCATCGCGACGCTCTCCATGAGCTTCATCGTGCAGTCCATCGCCATCTGGTCGAACCGCGGCCTGCGCATCAAGCCGCCGGAAACATTGGCCACCTTCGCCACGTCGAGTTTCTTCGGCATCCCGAACGTCGCCCTCGTGGCCCTGCTGCTGTCCGTCATCGCCTGGCTGCTGCTCGACCGCTCGTTTTACGGACGCTGGATTTCCGCCATCGGCCAGAGCACCTTCGCCGCCCGCATGACCGGCATTCCGGTGGACGGCGCACGTTTCGTCACCTATGTGCTCTGCGCGGTGCTGGCGGCGATTGCCGGTTATCTGCTCGCCAGCTTCTCCGGCGGTGCTGCGCTCAATATGGGCTCGGAATATCTGCTGATGTCCATCGCCGTCGTCGTCATCGGCGGAACGGCGGTGGCGGGCGGCGATTCCAATGTTCCCGGCATCTGGGGCGCTTCGCTTTTCATGTTCCTGGTGGTGTCGATGCTGAACACCTATGGTTTCGGCGCCGGCATCCGCCTCATCCTCACCGGCCTCATCATCATCTCCGTCATTCTTCTGGCAAGCGGCCCCAAGGCCACACGCTGAAATCATAACGACAAGCCCCAAGCGGACCACGCTCATGACCACAGACACGACCTCCCCTTACGAAATCCACGATGACCGCTTCCGCCATCTGATCGTCGGCAATGCCGAACTGGAAGAGCTTTATTCCGGCTGCCGCTGGGCCGAAGGCCCGGTATGGTTTGCCGATCTGAACGGCCTGCTGTTCAGCGATATTCCCAATCAGCGCATGCTGCGCTGGGTGCCGGATGGCGGGATCTCGGTGTTCCGCGAACCCTCCAACTTCACCAATGGCAATACCCGCGACAGGCAGGGACGGCTCGTTTCCTGCGAACATGGCGGCCGCCGCGTCACCCGCACCGAAGTGGACGGCTCGATCACGGTTCTTGCCGACAGCTACGGCGGCAAGCGGCTGAACTCACCCAATGACGTGGTGGTTAAATCCGATGGCAGCGTCTGGTTCACTGACCCAACCTACGGCATTCTTTCCGATTACGAGGGCTACAAGGCCGAGCCGGAACAGAAGACGCGCAATGTCTACCGGCTCGATCCCGCAACAGGAGAGGTCACGATCGCCATCGACGACTTCATGCAGCCGAACGGGCTTGCGTTTTCGCCTGATGAGACAAAGCTCTACGTCGCCGACAGTTCCTACAGCCACGATGTCTCCCGCCCGCGCCATATCCGCGTCTTCGATGTGGTGGATGGCGTAAAGCTCACCAACGGCCAGGAATTCTGCAGCCTCGACAATGGCCTGCCGGACGGCTTCCGTCTGGATACCGCCGGCAACCTGTGGACCAGCGCCGGCGATGGCGTTCACTGCTTTTCCCCCGAAGGTACGCTCCTTGGCAAGATCAAGGTGCCGCAGACGGTCGCGAACCTCACCTTCGGCGGCCCGAAAAAGAACCGCCTGTTCATCACCGCGACGAAATCGCTCTATTCGGTCTATGTCGCCGCAACCGGCGCGCAAACGCCCTGAGGTACTGAAAAACCGGAGGAAACGGGACGGGAAGGAACTGGCAAGACGCCTTCACCACGCTATAAAAGCGGAATGAACGACGATTCCAGCCCCTTCCTGACTGACGACATGGCCGTGGACGGCGACGCGCCGGCCATTGAACCCACCAGCCGGATGCTGTCCTGGGCGCGCAATTCCGCGCTCTACCGGCTGGAACAGCGCATGATGACGGAAAAGCAGCTGCGCGACGCCATCATGCGCAAGGCGCGGGAAAAATTCGAGGATATCAGCCCGGCGCAGGTCAGGACGCTCGGCGAATTTGCCGTGACCTTCGCTTATGGCATCAAGGCGCTCGACGACACCGCCTATGCGGAAATCGCCGTGCGGAGTGGCCAGCGCAGCGGCAAGTCGAAACGCGGGCTCGCGCAGAAACTTCAGGTCAAGGGCATCGCACGGGAAACGGCCGCCGTTGCGCTTGAAGAGACCGATGATCTGGTCGCAGCCGTCATCTTCGCCCGCAAGCGCGCCTTCGGGCCGTTTCGTCGTGTCGAACTGGACGAGAAGCGCAAGGCCAAGGAATTCTCCGCCTTCGCCCGCAACGGCTTCGGCTTCGAGATCGGCGCGAAGGTCATGGCGATGACCTTCGAAGAAGCGGAAGAGATTATCGCTGAAGCACCGCTCTGACCGCTATTGCGGCATGGGGTGCGTTTTCAGATAGGCGATCAGATCCGCAATATCCGTCTCGCTCCAGAGTCCAAAAAAACGCATCGCATTTCCCGGTATCGCCTTCTTCGGGCTGGCGATGAATTTTTGCAGTTCATCCTCCGACCACACCCGGCCGGCAACGCCGGCATCCTTCAGCGCCTGCGAGTAGTGGCCGTAATCGGCCACGGAAGCCATCGGCCTGCCGACGACACCCATCAGATGCGGGCCCATGCGAGTGCGCGGGGTGTCGACACTGTGACAGGTGGAACAGCGGCTGAAGACCTTTTCCCCATGGGCCGCATCGCCCTCGGCAAAAGCGGCTGTCGCAAGAAGGAAAGAACAGGCGGTGACCGCCGCGACACTTTTGAATGTGGAAATCATGATCCGCATAATACAACGCCCTCTTCGTCTGACAACGAAGAGGGCGTGTTTAGACATGCGACAGAATGCCCGGCGCAATACACCGGGCATTTCGCTGATCAGTTCATGGCCGTCAGCGTCACCGAGGTGCCGGTGGCGGCAAGGTTGAGGCCAACCTGACCCGTCACGCTGACCGTCTGCAGCTGGATGGAGCCGGACGTACCGCCAACCAGAACGTTGGTGCCAACGCCGAGACCAACGGTGACTTCAGCCGTTGCGCCCTGATAAAGGCCGCCGAGCGAGCCGCGGTGGTAACCAGCCGTCGGGGCGAAAACAGCCCAGACCAGACGGCCCTGCGTGGTGAAGCCAAGGTCGACGCCCATCTTGCGGATCGCGCCAGTGTAATGGTCGGTGCGGCGAGCGCCCAGCGTAGACTGGAAAGTGCAATCCAGTTCCTTGGCAGAGCCGATCACGTAACCGACGCCACCACCGATATCGCAGGTAAGGTAACCGATCTTGACGCCGTTGCGGTCGTCCTGCTCCTGCGGAGCCGGTTCATATCTTGCAAGGTCGGCAGCAAGTGCGGAAACGGTTCCGCCGAGGCCCATCATCAATGCGGCAAAAGTTACGGCAACAGCCTTTTTCATCTGATTTTCTCCTGTTTCATTCCTACCCGCAGCAGCCCTTCTTGCCCTCTCCGGATATTGAATTCCGCACTGTTAACGTTTGTTCCCCAGAATCGATCCAAAACAACTTAATTGGATGCAAGGAAAGCAAAACAGTTAACAATGTCTGTTGGCGGTAGGATGCCATTAAGACATTGTTAGGGCGAAAAATGCCGGGAGAATTACTGTCAACAGCAGGCTTTTCCGCGCGTTGTTTTGCTGCAACAAGCTTAAAGCGGCAAAGCGACGGGAAGGCCGGTTGCGGCATGGGTCATGACATCCATGCGCACACCATAGATCCGCTCCAGCGTCTCCGGCGTCATGATCTCTTCAGGCGTTCCCCTCGCAATCAGATTGCCGGAATGGAGCGCGACGATCTCGTCGCAGAACCGCGCCGCCATGTTGACATCGTGCAGCACCACGATGACGCCGAGACCCTTTTCCCGCGACAGTCTCTGCACCAGGGAGAGAACCTCGAGCTGGTGCGCCATGTCGAGCGCCGAAATGGGCTCGTCCAGAAGCAGGCTTTCAGCGTTCTGGGCAACCAGCATTGCCAGCCATACGCGCTGGCGCTCACCGCCTGAAAGCGTGTCCACCAGCCGGTCCCTGAAGGCCACCGTATCGGTCAGCTCGATGGCCTCGTCCACCTTGTCCTGATCCGCCCGGGTGAACTGGCCGAGAGCGCCATGCCAGGGGTAACGGCCAAGCGCCACCAGTTCCCTGGCCAGCATGCCGGAGGCGGCCGGCGTGTATTGCGGCAGATAGGCCAGCTTTCGCGCAAATTCGCGATTGCCCCAGTTTCCGAGCGCCTTTCCCTCAAATGAGACGCTACCCGCCGTCGGCTCCTGAATGCGTGCGAGAATCTTGAGCAGCGTGGATTTTCCAGAACCGTTATGGCCGATCAGGCCGATCGTCTTGCCGGTCGGAAAGCTTGCCGTCAGAGGATGCAGCAATGTCCTGCCCGGCACCTCCATCGTCACTTTTTCCAGTGAAAAAAGCGGGATATCGTCATAATCGACGGCAAGCGCTGCCTGACCCATGGTTCTCATCTCCGTAAATCGCTCAAAGACATCATCAGCGCCTGCCTGAAAGCCAGATCAGGTAGGGCGCACCGGCAAGAGCCGCAAAAAGGCCGAGCGGCAGTTCATAAGGAAAGGTCATGGTCCGCGCCCCGAGGTCTGAAAGCGCCATCAGCACCGCACCGAACAGGAAGGAGGCGAGCAGATGGTCGCGCGGCGTGGTGAAACCCGCGCGAAGCGCAATATGCGGCGCCATCAACCCGACGAAACTCAATGGACCAACCAGTAGCGAGGCAGCCCCCGTGGCAATGCCTGCCACCGCAATGACGGCGATGCGCGCAGCACCAAGCGGCAGACCGAGCGAGAGCGGCACATCCCTGCCAAGCGGCAGGATCGTCAGCCAGCGCGTCACCGAAAGCGCACCCGCAAGCAGCACGATGGAAAGCACCCCAAGAAAGATCGCCGAAACGGGCGTCGCCGTTGAACCCGAGCCGCTGAGCCAGGCGAGAATTTGCCAGGCGCGCTGGTCGCCAATGGCAAGCAGCGCCGAGAGCACCGCCGAGCAAAGCGAACTGATGGCGATGCCGGCGAGCAGTATTTTTTCCGGTGCCAGATGCCGGCGCACCGAAAAGAACAGCACAAGGATCATGACCACGCCCGAGCCGATGCCGGCGCCAACGAACAGCTCGAAAAGACCGGCGGCCGGAAAAATCGTGATGGCGGCGGCAAAACCGAGGCCTGCACCGCCGCTGACGCCGATCACCTCCGGGCTTGCCATGGGATTGCCGGTGAGCCGCTGGAGCAGCGCGCCCGCCATGGCCAGAAGACCGCCGGCGGCCATGGCCGCCACCAGCCGCGGCCAGCGGAAGGGCAGGAGGCTTTGCAGATCACCGACCTTCAGCACCGTCCAGCCATCAGGCCCCTTGCCAATGGCAATCGCCGCAAAAACCAGCCCCGCCATGACGACAAGCATTGGCAGCAGCGCCGCGAGCCGGCGTCTTGTCGCAAGCTCGACACCTTCGCCGCGATGCACATCGGTCGGCCGGATTTTGGGAAGCAGCCACAGAAGCAGCGGCCCGCCGATCAGGGCCGTCACCGCACCAGTCGGGAAAACCTCGGCCGTCGTGCTCGCCAGAAGCTGCACGAGACCGTCGCAGAACCAGAGCAGCAGACCGCCCAGAAGCGGCGAAACAAACAGCACGGAAGATGCTCGCCGCACGCCAAGCGCCCGGGTGAGCGCCGGCGCGGCAAGGCCGATGAAGCTGACAAGGCCAACCGCCGCGGCAACGAAAGCAGCCAGCATGACTGCGACGGCCGCGACCGCCAGCCGGATCGAAAACAGCGACACACCAAGCGATCGCGCACCGGAATCGCCAAGGCCAAGAACCGTGAGCGGCCTTATCAGCAATCCGGTGAGAACCAGGCCCAGGAAAAGTTGGGCAGCAAGCAGAAAGGCGTTCGACCAGTCCTGCTGGCTGAGCGAGCCGCCATTCCAGACGACCAGCGACATCAGATATTCGCCCTGCGCGAGCGTCAGGGCTGCAGAGGCTGAGGCAGCGGTGATGCCGACCAGCAACCCGGACACCACCATGGTCACCGGCTCGAAGGATCGCCGCCAACCGAGAAGAAATACCACACCCGCCGCGACGGCAGCGCCTGTCAGGGCCACCAAGGCGCGGTTACCATCCAGCACCGAAGGAAAAAACAAGGTTGCGGTGACGATTGCCAGTTGAGCGCCGGCCGAGATGCCGAGGGTGGAGGGATCGGCGATCGGATTGCGCAGCAATTGCTGAAAGAGCGCACCCGACAACCCCAGCATCGCCCCCGCCAGAATGGCGACGGCCACACGCGGCATCAGGCTGAAGGCAAAAATCACCTGATCCATCGACATGGATGTGGCATCAAACGGCAAAGCCGGCCATGCGCCAAGAGGCAGCCGCAGCAACCCGACATGCAGGGAAAGCCCCAGGGCCAGAACAAAGACCAGCCCGAAAAGAAACTGGAGAGGCCGCGCCGTCACAATGCTTCCCCCCGTATCGTCAGAGCCTCGGTCAGAAGCCGTGCGAAACGCATGCCGGCGGTGATGCCGCCATAGGGGCTGACATTGCCGAGCGTGACCACGCGATTTTCCCGCACGGCAGGCAGCGCGCGCCAGATGGCGCTGTTGCGCAGGCTCTCGCGGGCCTCGACCGGAATATCGGAAACGATGACGATGCGCGCATCGGGCGAGCCCGCGAGATTTTCGAGCGGGACGGGGGCGGCGAAGGTGAATTGCGAACGATCCGCCCAGGCATTGGTGAGACCCAGCCTGCCAAGAATATCACCGAACATGCTGTCTTTACCGAAGGCACGAAAATGCCGGGCATCACCAATGTTGATCACATAGGTCGGCCGCGTAGCAAAGGCTTCGAGGCGCACGCGCATGGCTTGCAGCGCCTGGTTTGTCTCGTCCAGAACCTTTCGCGCTTCCTCAGTCCGGCCGAGCTTTTCGCCAAGGGACGAGACTGCGGCAAGCGCCTTTGCAAATGGCGGCTCGCCCTTCACGTAAAACGGCAGCGAAAACACCGGCGCTATGGCTTCCAGCCTGCCGGTGTAACGGGTGTAGAAAGGCGAGATGAGAATGAGGTCCGGCCGGGTCAGTTGCAGCAACTCGAAATTCGGCGCACCGCGCAGGCCGAGATCGGCAACGGTCTCGGGAATTTCCGGCTCGACCGCGCCGGCGCGGAACTGGATGAGCTCGGTCGCCGCCACCGGCATGACGCCGAGCGCAACGGATGTTTCCAGCATGGCCCAGTCGATGGCGGCGATGCGCGGCGTCGCCGCCGCCCGCGCCTTGCCGGCAAGAGCCGAAGCGGCGAGCAGGCCTAAAAACTCCCGCCTCCCCCAAAGGGGGGACATCCATCGATCCTTACGCGTCATGCCCCTGCTGCTTCACTTTGATATGGCGTCACCAACGATAGGTCAGCTTGCCCATAACGGTTCTGCCGTCACCGTAATAGCATCCGAAAGTGGAGCAACTAGAAATATATTCTTTATCAGTCAAGTTTTGCACGAGAAGCGAGGCACGGTAGCCGTTCTTCTCGTAATGCACGCCGAGATCGAGCAGGGCCAGCCCCTTCATCTCGAAGGCGTTGGCCGCATCGCCATAGCGCTTTCCGACATAACGGACGCCGCCGCCAATGCCGAAGCCCTCAAGCGCCGTATCCTCCGCGAAAGTGTAATCGAGCCAGAGGCTTGCGGCGTGCCGGGGCGCATTGTCGAGTTCCTTGCCATTATTGACTCGCCCTGCGACTTCACTGTCCATGTAGGTATAGGCTGCTCGCAGATCGAGCCTGTCGGTCAGGCTTGCGACGCCTTCCAGTTCGAGGCCTTTCACATGCGCCTCATCCATCTGCTGCGTCACGCCGCCGACAGTCGTCGTGACGTTCTTCTGCTTCAGATCATAGATTGCGGCCGAGAAGAAACCGTCGAATCCATCAGGCTGATATTTGACGCCGGCTTCCCACTGTTCGCCGGTGGTCGGCTTCGGCGCATCGCCGACAGCCGGTTGCGGCACCGGCTCGAACGAAGTCGCGTAGCTGACATAGGGCGCGATGCCGCCCTCGAAGAGATAGCTGACGCCGACGCGGCCGGTCAGCTTGTGGTCGTCCTTGTCCAGCGATCGATAGGTCGTTCCGTTGAAGGTCGTGCCGCTTGTGCTTGCCCAATCCTGCCGCAGGCCGGCGGTGACCCGCCAGTTTTCGTAGGAAATCTCATCCTGCGCATAAAGGCCGATCTGGGATATGTCGGTTTTCACATCGGCATAAAGCGTGCGCGAGGTCAGGCTGATCGGCCCGCCATAAACCGGATTGACGGGATCAAGCGGCGTCGCCGCCCAGAATTCGGTTTTTACGTTATTGTCGAAATAGCGATAATCCAGTCCGACAAGCAGAGTATGATCAACCGGGCCTGTCGAGAAATCGGCCTGGAGGCTGTTGTCGATATTGAAGGTGTTCAGCAATTCGTCCTGGAAGGTCGCATTGCGGCGGATGAGATTGCCGATCATGCCGCTATTGGTCGAGGACATGCCAAGCGCGCGGTAGGACCAGTCGAAATTGGAATAACGCGCATTTTGCCGGAAGGTGAAGGTCTCGTCGAAACGATGCTCGAATTCGTAGCCTATATTGGTGAACTTGCGGTTTGACGTATCGAAAGACGGATCACCGACATAAAAGCTGCGGTCCAGCATATTGCCCGGCCGGGAAAAGGTGAGTGCTGGCGGAAGGCCGGACGGCGAGCTCGGATTGTCGTGCTGATAGGAAGCAAGGACCGTCAGCTTCGTATCCTCATCAGGCTGCCATGTGAGCGCCGGCGCGATGAAATAACGGTCGTTCTGCAGATTGTCCGTCTGCGCATGGGCATTGCGGGCAACCCCGGTCAGACGATAGGCAAGGCTGTCGCTATCCGCCACCGGCCCGCCAATATCGAACATCGACTGGTAATAATCGAAGCTGCCGATCTGCGCGCCCACTTCGCCGAAACGCTCGAAGGTCGGCCGCTTGCTGATAAGATTGATGAGGCCGCCGGGGTTGCCCTGGCCATAAAGCACCGAAGCCGGCCCGCGAATAACCTCCACACGTTCCAGACCATAGACCTCATAGGACGGCGCTCCCGCCGTGCGCATCAGTCGAAGGCCGTTGAGAAACTGCAGCTGGTTTCCCGCAAATCCGCGAATGCGCGGCGCATCGAAACGCGGATCGGAACCCGAAGGCTGCGCGACGACGCCGGGAACATAATTCAGCGCCTCGCTGAGATTGCGGACGTTCTGCGCATCCATCTGGTCTTTGGTGATGACGGAAACTGACTGCGGCGTCTCGATCAGGGACCGTCCCGTCTTGGTGGCACTGGCGCTGGTTTTCGCCACATAGCCCTTTACGGGGGCTTTGGGGTCCTGTTTTCCAACGCCCTCCACGGTAATCGTCCGCAGCACCGTCGTGCCGGCCTCCTGCGCGAGGGCAGCACTGGAGGACAAAAACGCCACATAGGCTATGGCGGCGCAACCGCCCGCCAGAATGGAAATGTGTTTGGTCTTTCCCTGCACCGCCAAAACCCTTTATCACCCGCGCCGCCATCAAGGCGGATATTTTTCTGGAGAATTTAACTCATCTTATTACGCAAGGTGCAGATTGTGATCCAATAAGCGCAGGCGGTTTTTTTCAGAAGTATTGATTATGAAAATACCGACAGATAATAGCTTGGAATTATTCAAATCTGCTAAAAAGGCCATGCGATGGGCAGGAAACCGGCAAGCCGGGCTGAGACATTCGAATTGCGACACCTGCGCTATTTCACCGTGCTGGTGGATGAGCGCAATTTCGAGCGCGCCGCCGCCCGCCTCGGCATTGCCCAGCCGGGGCTTAGCCAGCAGATCATGGCGCTTGAGGACATTGTCGGCATGCCGCTCTTGGACCGGACGCGCCGCTCGGTGAAGCTGACCACGCCCGGCCAGCTTCTCTACGAAGACGCCCGGAAAATTCTTGCCAATGCCGAAGCGACGCTTGCGGCGCTGAAGCGTGTCGACCGTGGTGAAACCGGCCGGATTTCCATCGGTTATGTTGCCTCGGCCGCTTATTCCGGCCTGCTCATCCGGTCGATCTCCAGTTTCCGCGCCTCTCATCCCGATGTGGAACTGCAGCTCATCGAAATGGAGATGCGACTGCAACTGGCCAAGATCGCCGACGGCAATCTCGATTTCGCCTTCATCCGTCCACCGGCGCCCATTCCGGAAGGTGTTGCGGCCCATGTGGTCCTGCGTGAGCCGTTGATGGCCGCCTTGCCGGAAAATCATCCGCTGGCCTTTGCGCGCCAGATCGATCTCAGGAACCTCGCCGCAGAAACCTTCATCACCCCGCGACAGCCGCCGGATGTCGGCTTTCACTACAATACGATAGAAGCCTGCAACGAAGCCGGGTTCCAGCCTTCCATCAGCCCGGAAGGCCGGGACTACACCACCATAGCCAGCATGGTGGCTATCGGCCTCGGCGTCGCGCTGGTGCCGCGCTCGCTCGATTGCCTTCGGCTTCCGGGGGTGCGTTACGTGCCGCTTGCGGCAAGTTCTGCAACCTCCGACCTCGCAATCGCTCACCGGAAAACAGAGGCTTCTCCGGCCGTCAGGGCCTTCATTCTCCACGCCCGGAACTGAGGCGGAGGCCTCCGCCCGGATGGGAACGCCAAGCCGTTTGGAACGATGCCGTGGACGAAAAATCCGCCACAGGCCATCTGGCGGATTTGGTGACCATAGGCCATTGCAGCCAACCGCATGTGAACACACAGACAATATCCGCTTCCCCGGACAAGACGGCGCAGTCCTCGCATCCCGCGCGACATCCGTCGTCCCCGCTCGTCCCCTCCCGCCCGCAAGGCCGTATATTCACGGCAGGTTTGTTTTACCGGAGACAGCAATGGCTGAGATTTACACACACTATGCCGCCGGCCTGGAATCGCCGGCGTCCAACGGTTTCGACATCGTTCCGGACGATACCAACCCGCTTCCCTCTCCCACACGCGCGATTTATGTCGGCAATGGCGGGCAGCTCTGCCTTACCCTGCTTTCCGGGGCGACCGTGACCTTCCAGAACCTGCCCGCAGGCAGCCTGCTGCCGGTTAGAGCCACACGCGTATTTTCAACGCGCACCACCGCAACGGGCATCATCGGACTGAATTAAGTGGTATCATGCCGTCGTCTGAGCATCGGTTTGAATAGCACCGGGTGCCACGGCATTATGTGACACTTTCATGACAAAGCTTTCAGGTTGATGTCAGCTAAATGACGCATCCGCCATCAATCGGCCCATGCGGCAGCCTGAAGACGGGTGCTTCCACACGTTCCTTGCTGCCGCCGGCATATATGGATCTGGTGGAACTGACAGTGGCTCTTTTTACGGCGAAAGCGACAGGAACTGAAACATATCGTCCGGAAATCGGCAGCGTGCCGCTCAGCCTGCTGACGGGGGTCTATCTGCTGTTTTTCACCAACCAGACATTCTGGTCGAAGGTCCATACCTATCTTTCCGCCTATCCGGTCGCGATCGTCTCGCTTTATGTTGCGATGGCCGCACTTTTCGGCGCCCTCATCACGATTTTTTCCGCCAAATACCTCATCAAGCCGTTCCTGATCTTCCTAGTCTTCGCAGCGGCGGCGGCCTCCTGGTTCATTGACCGTTACGGCATCGTCATTGACAGCGACATGATCCGCAACGCCGTGGAAACGACGCCGGCGGAAGCCGGCAATCTGATGACCCCCGGCCTGTTCTGGCATCTCGCCATCTTCGGGCTGGTGCCATCGGTCGTCATCGTGTTTGTCCGCGTCAGGCATCGTCCGATCCTCGACAAGCTCCTATGGAACACCATCAGCATTCTCATCTGCCTCGGCGTCGCCGGCATCATCAGCTTTGCAAATTCCAAGACGTTCACCACCGCCATCCGCCAGCACAAGGACATCGTCAAAAGCGTCAACCCATTGTCGCCGATCATGTCCACCGTCCACTATTTCACGCAGGCCGGAAAGGAAGCCGACATACAGGTCAGCGCCATCGGCAAGGATGCGAAGGTTCTTCCCGCAATTGGCGGCGTCCATAAGCCGCGCATCACCGTCATCGTGGCCGGTGAGACCGCCCGCGCCTCGAATTTTTCGCTCAACGGTTATGGGCGCGACACCAATCCGGAACTCGCCAAACGCAATGTGATCTATTTCCCGAGCACCACCAGCTGCGGCACCGCAACGGCTATCTCCATTCCCTGCATGTTCTCGAAGTTTCCGCGTTCGGAATACAGCCACAACAAGGCGCTCGCCAACGAAAACGTCATGGATGTTCTCGTCCATGCCGGCATCGGTGCGACATGGCTGGACAACAATACCGGCAGCAAGAATGTCGCCGACCGCATTCCCTATTTCGACCTGCCCTCCACCAATGACAGCCGCTTCTGTACCGGCGGAGAATGCCGCGACGACATCTTCTTCGACAAGCTCGATGCCTGGCTCAACAATGTCACGAAGGACAGCGTCATCGTGCTGCACCAGATGGGCAGCCACGGGCCGACCTATTATCTTCGCTACACCGACGAATTCCGGAAATTCACCCCCGACTGCCGGACGGCGGAACTTGGCAACTGCACCGACGCCGAAATCGTCAACTCCTACGACAACACGCTTCTCTATACCGACCACTTCCTGTCGACCGTGATCGACAAGCTGAAGGCACGCTCCGACAAGCTCGCAACCGGCATGATCTATGCGTCGGACCACGGCGAGTCGCTCGGCGAAAACGGCGTCTATCTGCACGGCGCGCCCTATCTCCTGGCGCCTGACCAGCAGACCCATGTGCCTTTCCTGGTCTGGTTCGACGACGATTTCGCCAAATCCATGGGGCTGGACAAAGCCTGCCTGGCGAAAAGCGCCGCCCAGGGCGGACGCTCCCACGACAATTATTTCCACAGCATCCTCGGCATGATGAACGTCTCTACCTCCGTCTACGATCCCTCGCTGGACGTGTTCGGTGGCTGCACGCAGCGCCAGAACAGCTGAACACACAGTGCTTGACGCCTATCCCGTGAAAGCGATACGCAGGACGACGCGATAAAGGAGCTGTCTTGCGGGTTCTGCTTGTTGAAGACGATCATGTTCTGGGAGAAGCGCTGAGAGACCATGTTGCGGCGGCGGGCCACGCCGTGGACTGGTTCAAGACGCTGGGCGACGCCATGGCGGCGACGCGAACCATGGCCTATGGCCTGATCCTGCTTGACATGCGCTTACCCGACGGCGAGGGCATCACCCTGTTGCAAGGCCTGCGCAACCGCGACGATGCGACGCCGGTGATCATTCTGACGGCCCACGATCAGGTTTCCGACCGGATTGCCGGACTGAACGCCGGCGCCGACGACTATCTGGTCAAGCCCTTCGACCTCAACGAACTTTCGGCGCGCATGCTGGCGGTCTCCCGGCGTTATGAAGGTCGCTCGGCCCCGGTCATCCGCCTGCCCGGCATCGAAATCAACCAGGTGGCGCGCAATATCACCGTCGACGGAACGGCGCAGACGCTCAGCGCCCGGGAATGGGCCGTTCTCGAAAAACTGGTCGAGTATCCCGGTGCCGTCGTCTCGAAAGCCCAATTGCACGACACGCTCTACGAATTCGGCGCGGAAATAGAAAGCAACACGGTCGAGGTCTATATCAGCCGGCTGCGCAAGAAAATCGGCCATGACCGCGTCGAGACCGTGCGCGGCGTCGGCTACACCATCAGATAGTCAGAATTACAAGCAGGCAGCCATGGCCAGACCGACCAGCATGACCCGCAAGCTCGTGACGGCGCTGACCAGCGTCGTCGCCATATCCTGGCTTCTTGCCCTTGCCGGGCTGGGCGTC
>LT009757.1:1095595-1216174 GCA_900012615.1 Agrobacterium genomosp. 13 str. CFBP 6927 | reverse complement strand
ATTATACGAAGTTATACGAAGTTCGCCGAGTATTTTCGATGCCGGCGTGCAGGAGACGGCCGAAAGGCTGTTGCCGCTGCTGGTGGACGATCGTACCGGGAAAACAACACGGGGCCCGCCTCGCAAAAACTCACCCCCTCGGCGGCAGGGGCGGAGTATCTGACCTATCAGGTGCGGGACCGGGAGGGACAGGTCGTGCTGCATTCGCACGACAGTTCGACGGAGCCTTTCGAGGTCACACTCGATCTCGGATTTTCCGAAACCGCGACACAACGCATCTATACGGTGGCGACACCGGACGGGAATTACTTCCTTCAGGTCGCCGACGCCTTCGCCAACCGGCGCGAAGCGATCGAGGAGGCAGGCAGCGCATTGCTTCTGCCCGTTCTCATCCTCATTCCCGCCAGCATCTTCGCCGTCATCGTGGTCGTGCGCAGAACCCTTCAGCCGATACAGACCCTGCGCGACGAGATCGGCAGAAAGGACGGCGGCAATCTGGCGCCGCTGCAAACCCAGCCTTTTCCGGCCGAACTCCATCCCATTGCCCGTTCCGTCAATCTGCTGCTCGGGCGGCTGAGATCGGCAATCGAGGCGGAACGGGAGTTTACCGCCAACAGCGCCCACGAATTGCGCACACCCATTGCCGGCGCGCTGGCGCAGGCGCAGCGGCTCCGCGCGGATATTCCACCGGAACTCGCCCCGCGCGTGGAGAATATCGAAAAATCCCTGCAGCATCTCGGCCATCTCGCCGAAAAACTGCTTCAGATGTCGCGGGCCGAAGCAAGGATCGGGGTGACCGATACGGCGAATGATCTCATTCCCGTTCTCGAACTCGTCATTGACGACATGAGCAGGACGGCAATCGGCACCTCCCGCATCCGCTTTACCAATCGCTGTGAAGATGGCTTGAACTGCAAGATCGGCACGGACGCCTTTGGCATCATCATCCGCAACCTTCTCGAAAACGCCCTGATTCACAGCCCGGCGGAAAGCCCCGTGCAGATATTGGCTGACCGGGACGGCACGATCCGCATCGTTAATTCCGGACCGGCAATCGACAGTGCCTTGTTGCCAAAGCTGACGACACGTTTTGCCAGGGGGCCGACCAAGGCGGATGGGACAGGACTTGGCCTTGCCATCGTCAAAAGCCTGGTGGAGCAGACCGGCGGAGAACTGGTGCTTTCCTCTCCGGCGCCGGGCCGGCAGGACGGCTTCGAGGCCCGTGTGGTTCTTCCCGTCGAAACCGCCTGAAGGCGCCGAAAACAAAAGCCCCGCCAAATGGGCGGGGCTTTCCTGGTTTGAATGGTGGCCGCTCAATCCTCGTGGATATGGCTGTGATCGCGCGTGTCGCGCATCTTCACATAAACCACCAGCGACAGCGCGATCATGATCGTCACATACCAGAAGAACCAGTTTTCATGGCCGATCTGCTTGAATTTCAGGGCCACGAATTCCGCCGTTCCGCCGAATATGGTGTTCGCCAGCGCATAGGGCAGAGCCACACCGAGCGCGCGGATATGGGCGGGGAACATCTCCGCCTTCACCACCGCATTGATGGAGGTGTAGCCGGTAACGATCAACAGGCCGACCAGAACGAGGGCGAAAGCCATGATCGGATCGGTGGTCGTCGCCAGCGTGCTGAAGATGACATAGGTAAACAGCGTGCCGAGAATGCCGAAACCCACCATCAGCGGCTTGCGGCCGATCTTATCCGACAGCGCACCGGCAATCGGCTGGCACAACATGAAGACAAAGAGCGCCGCCGTCGTGATTTCGGTCGCACTTTCCTTGCTGAAGCCGGACGTATTGACGAGGAATTTCTGCAGATAGGTCGTGTAGGCGTAAAAGGCGAGCGTGCCGCCCGATGTCAGCGCCATGACCATCAGCGCTTCCCTCGGATAGTGCTTGAACAGCGCCCATCCGCTGGATTTCGGTTTGTCCGCCTCACCCGCCTTGGCATTTTCGAAAGACTGCGTCTCGACAAGGCCACGGCGGATGTAAAAAACGGCAATTGCAAGAAGGCCGCCGATGAAGAAAGGAATGCGCCAGCCCCAGGAACCGAGCTGTTCCGGCGTCAAAACCCGCTGCAGCACCAGAAGCACCGCCAGCGCCAGAAGCTGGCCGGAAATCAGCGTCACATACTGGAAGCTGGAGAAGAAGCCGCGGCGGTTCTTGCCGGCCATTTCGCTGAGATAGGTTGCGCTGGCGCCATATTCGCCACCGACGCTGATGCCCTGCAGAAGGCGGGCGAAAACCAGAATGGCCGGTGCGGCAATACCGATCGTTTCATGGCCGGGCGTGATCGCGATCAGCAGCGAACCCAGACACATCAGGGTGACGGACAGGGTCAGGCCCGCCTTGCGGCCCTTGCGGTCGGCATAGGTTCCCATGAACCATGCCCCGATGGGCCGCATCAGAAATCCGACGGCAAAAACGGCAGCTGCGCTCAACAATTCTGCGGTCTGGTTTCCGGAAGGGAAAAACACCGGCGCGAAATAAAGGGTGAAGGCCGAATAGACGTACCAGTCGTACCACTCAACGAGATTGCCCGCCGATCCGCCGATAATGGATTTCAAACGGGTTTTCTGATCCGGCGCGGTGGCAGGACCATTTGCAATAATATTCACGGGTTGACTCCAATTCATCTTCGTCTGGAGATGGAAGGGCGAACGGAAGGTGTGATAATTTGTCGCTCTTGGTGGGGGTATATACCCCTCATGTTGCAATGCGCAAGCTTATGCCGCATCGCAACATAATTGATAAAGCGGCGGTAAAGGCCTCAATGACGGTGATTTTGGCTTCCCTACGCCGCGACAGCCGGCATGATCCCGACGCCGAAGCCGCGAGAAGCAAAAATCCATCGTCGCAATCCGCCTTGTCACCCGTGCATGCTCAAACTAAAAAATATCAATGATTTACGATATGTCCGACGTCCAGATTGAAAAGCTTCTCATACCCGCTGCCCGCGCGGGCGAAGCGCTGGCGCGGCTGGACGAGCGGATCAGCCGGTCGCCAATGAAACATGGCTTTATCGAAAGGCAAGATTTTACCGATGCGATCTCATCCATGTGGGTGGATGGCGAACTCGTGCATATGGAAGATCTGGTTTTGCATGATGCCCATATGGACGTGCGGGTGCCGACGCACGAGATGACGGCGGCACACCGGATATTGCGGTCAAGGCGACTGATTTTTTCCAATGCACCGGGTTGGGCCTTCACGGCGCAGGGCCTTTCCCGCCTGCGTGGCAAGACGGCAATTGCCGCCGACGAGACGGTATTTACCCCTGGGCCCACGGATCATTCCAGCAACGAGGAGCCGGAAACAGATGGTGAAACACCGCTGGACGGGGCTTTTTCCGAGCTGGACGCGCTTCTGGCTCGAAGCGCCGCAACACTGAGCGCCATTACCGCCGGCACGACGCTCGCGCCCCTTCAACATCGGGAGGAGGCCAATCCGATGGTCAACGATCCCGACTGGGACGAGGAGGAAAGGCTGACGGAATGGCGGCAGGTTCATGGCCAGACGGAGGAACTGCCCGCGATCCTGCGGACCGCAATCATGCTGGATGCCTGGAACATGATAGAGGTCCTGCAGCGCAGCCCGTGGCTCGGCAGGCTTCTGGCCGCTGCATTTCTGCGCGACGGGGCTGTCGCTCCCGATCACCTGCCGGCGCTCAGCACCGGCCTTCGCGCCGTTCCACGCGAGCGCCGACATGCCAGAAACCAGACGCAACGCCTCCTCGCCCTTCTGGACAGCTTTCATGAAGCAGCGCTCGCCAGCATGAAGGAACATGACAGGCTGACCCACGCAAGGGAGCGCATGCTGCGCAAGCTGGCCGGCCGGCGCTCCTCCTCCCGCCTGCCTGAGCTGGTGGAGCTCGTGGTCTCCCGGCCGGTGGTCTCGGCAGCGATGATTGTCAGGGAACTCGGAACCACACCACAGGGTGCTATCGGGCTCGCCAATCAGCTGGAATTGCGCGAGGTAACGGGCCGTGGCCGGTTCCGCGCCTGGGGAATGCTGTAGCACTCATTGCTCTGACACGGCACGGCGGTGACCGGAAAATCACGTTTCATCTGCCCATTTTCGCCACGGAAAAATGCCGCAGGAATGCGGCGATCACGAATCTTAACAAAATTTAACTATTGTGTAGGTGGACGAAGCGTCTATGTTCCTCGCTGCGTTGCAGCACCGATTTCTTCTCCGGCAACGCGGTCGCATTCGGCCCGGCAACTTTTTTCTGCCGCCCGCATTAAAGTGTCCATCATGAGGGAGATGCAAATGACAATTTCAGTCTCACAACCCGATTCCGATCAAGAAACAGATGCTCCTTTTGCCAGAAAGGTTCTGACCGCTCGCAATCTCGCCGGTTACACCGTCGAGCAGCTTGCAATAACCTGCGGCCTCACGACCAGCGAAATTCGCGCCCTTGAAGACGGCACGGACAGCGATCCGCTCCGCATCAGGCGCGTTGCCGCCGCCCTGCATATTCCCGTAGAAACCGTTATCTGATCGTCTACAGCGATCCGGACAACATCTGAGCGCCGCCGGGGACGATGTTCGCGAGAACATCCGGGCGGCGCTTGCAATTGAACACGGCCAATCTTTCCGGAACATTTTCCGCACCTCTCTCTTAACATTTCCGTTACCCGGCACCACATGTTGTCCGCACGGACCATGTTCGGCATCTGGCCCGCCCGCACGAGAGCAGCAACAACCTCCGGAATCCTGTCATGACACTTAGTCTCAACACCGAAGAACGGGTTTCTTCAGCTTTGGATGAATTGTGGCCGGCGGAGAAAACGGAAATCCTCGACTGGCTCATCACCGGCACAAAGGATGAGCGCTTTATCGACGAAATATTCGTCGAGCTTTGCAGCAGATTGCGAGCTAGCGGCATTTCCGTCGCCCGTGGCGTGCTCGCTTTCCGCATTCGTCATCCGCAATGGCTTGGCGCGCGGATTTTGTGGAAAGCCGGCATGTCATCCGCCGAGATCGCCACCTATGGCTACGGATCGGAAAATACGCCCGAATATCTGAACAGCCCCATCAACGACATCCATCAGGGCGCCACCGAAGTTCGTCTCCGCCTGAATGATGACGAGGCCGATGAGCCCGGCTACACCATCTATGAGGAGCTGCGGGCTGACGGGCTGACGGATTATCTGGCCTGGCCCATTGAACACACTTTCGGCAAACGCCATGTCGCGACATTTTCCAGCGACCGTGCGGGAGGCTTTACGGAAGCGGAAGTCCTCGCCTTGAAAAACCTGTTGCCGGCGCTCGCGCTGGTCAGCGAGATACGCCTGAAAAACCGCATGACGCGCACCCTGCTGGAGACCTATGTCGGCCCGCATGCGGGTGAAAAAATCCTCAATGGGGCGACGACGCGCGGCAGCGGCATGACGGTGGGCGCGGCGATCCTGATCTGCGACCTGCGTAATTTCACCCATATTTCCGACCTCTGGCCACGCGACGACGTCATCGAGCTGCTGAACGGTTATTTCGACGCCATGTGCGATCCGATCGAGGAGTTCGGCGGGGAAATCCTGAAATTCATGGGTGACGGGCTGCTGGCTGTTTTCCCGCTCAGCGACCCGCAGGCCTGTGAAAACCTGCTGAAAGCCATTGCCAGCGCACAGAAAAGCCTCGTTGCCCTCAATGACATCAATTGCCAGAAGGGCCACGACCCGCTGGGTTACGGCATCGGGGTCCATGTCGGTGATGTCATGTATGGCAATATCGGTTCCAAAACCCGCCTCGATTTCACCGTTATCGGCCCTGCCGTGAACATCGCTTCTCGGCTTGAAACGCTGACCAAGGAAACCGGCCGCAGCGTGTTGTTTTCCGAAGAATTCGTCCGTATGGCCGGGTACGGGGACAGGCTAGAAAATCTGGGGCCGTGGCTGCTGCGCGGCCTTGAGACCCCGGTTGAGGTCTATGCCTTTCCGCAGAATGCCGTCCTTGCATCTTCCATCGACTGATCGTCGGCACCGGCTTTCAACCCGTCCCGAGTTGCTTTTCCGCCGTGGCCGCCCTCCGCAGCATGCGCCTTGCGGGGGGAATAATTTCGGCTGTCGTAACCATCGTCAAAACGCTTGACACGCCCCGGATGTCGCTCTAGCAAAATAGAACATATATTCCATATCGAAACATTGTTTGCGTTCATATTCTGTCTTTCCGGGAGTGAAGGACAGATGTGAGGAACCGGAGGAAAGATGGTTACGAAATTGGCACTGCTGGGCGCTGGACGGATCGGCAAGGTCCACGCCAAGGCAATCACCACCGACAGCCGCGCGAAGCTGGTTGCCGTCGTGGATGCCATGGCCGGCGCTGCGGAAGCAATCGCCCGCGAAGCGCAGTGCAAGATGAGCACGATCGATGAGGTTCTGGCCGACAAGACGATCGACGCCGTCATCATCTGCACGCCGACCAACACCCATGCCGACCTGATCGAGCGTTTCGCCCGCGCCGGCAAGGCCATATTCTGCGAAAAGCCCGTTGATCTGGATGTGAGCCGGGCCGAGGCCTGCGCCAAGGTGGTTGAAGAGACCGGCGCAAAGGTGATGCTGGGCTTCAACCGCCGTTTCGATCCGCACTTTCAAGCCGTCCACAAGGCCATCGAAGATGGCCGCATCGGCAAGGTGGAAATGGTGACCATCACCAGCCGCGATCCCGGCCCGCCACCGGCGGAATATATCAAGGTTTCCGGCGGTATTTTCCGCGACATGACCATCCATGATTTCGACATGGCCCGTTTCCTGCTCGGCGAGGAAGTGGAAAGCGTGTTTGCGACAGGCTCCGTTCTGGTCAATCCGGAAATCGGCGCGCTTGGCGATTTCGACAGCGCCAGCATCATCCTGACGACCAAGAGCGGCAGGCAGGCGATCATCTCGAACTCCCGGCGCGCGACCTATGGTTACGACCAGCGTATCGAAGTGCATGGTTCGCTCGGTTCGGCAGCGGCTGAAAACCAGCGACCTGTCTCCATCGAAATCGCCAATGCCGAAGGCTATACCCGCCCGCCGCTGCATGATTTCTTCATGACGCGTTATACGGCAGCCTATGCGGCAGAAATTACCGCTTTCATCGATAGTATCGAAAACAATGTCGCACCGACCCCTTCCATAAAGGACGGGCTGATCGCATTGAAACTGGCCGACGCCGCGCTCAAATCCGTGGCTTCGAAAGCGGTCGTGACGATCGGCTGATCGCTGCAGCAAAAACTGCAAACGTCATGGCGTATTGCTGAACCCTGTCCGCCGCACAATTGTTGACGGCGGACAGGGCCTTTTACCAAGTCGTCTTGGATGACAAGCGAAAACCGGTCGCGAAACTCTGCGCAACCCCAAGGTTTGGGCCGAAGGGCCATGATTTCAACCTGTGAATTCCCGGGTTGAGCCCGTGAATGACCGAGAAGAGGTTGCGGCGGTAATGCCACCTAGCGAAACCGGCAATCTGCCTATTGAAAGGGCAGTTTCCGGACTTGCATAGCAGCTATTCGGAAAATAAGGTTGTCTGACAAGGTAAGGCCGTCACATATGGCTGTTACCCACCTCATTCACGTCGAATCCTCTTTTGCCGGCAACAGCCGGACAGCGGTTTTTTATGCCATCACACAAGACCGGTTATCTTTATGCGCTTGTCGCCTTCACGATCTTTGCGGCGCAGGATGGCATATCGAAACACCTGGGCACCTTCTATCCGCCGGTCTTCGTCGCGATGTTGCGATACTGGGCCTTCGCCGTTTTTGTTTTCCTGATGGCCGCTGCTTCACCCGGTGGCATCCGTGGCGCCGTCATGGCCAACCGTCCCTGGTTGCAGATTGGCCGCGGCGTCCTGCTTGCCGTGCAGATCGTTTTCTCCATCTTCTCCTTTGCCGTTGTCGGGCTGGCACACAGCCATTCCATCCTCGCCTCCGCGCCGCTGATTGTTGCGGCTCTTTCCGTGCCATTGCTGGGAGAACATGTGGGCTGGCGGCGCTGGTGCGCCATTTTTGTCGGCTTCATCGGCGTTCTCGTCATCTTGAAACCCGATGGCGAAGGTTTCGATAACAGCCTGCTGATCACCTTTGTGGCCGTCTTCATGCTGGCGCTTTACAGCGTCCTGACCCGACTCGGCAGCAAAAGCGATTCAGCAATGACCAGCTTTTTTTATACTGGCGTGGCCGGTGCGGCGGCGCTGACGCTGGTCGGTCCATTCTATTGGGTAAGCATAGCACCGCAAGACTGGGGATGGATGCTGGCGCTCTGCATTACCGGCATGAGCGGCCATTATTGCCTGATCAAGGCATTCGAACTGGCGGATGCGGCCTCGGTACAGCCCTTTTCCTATTACCAGCTGGTGCTCGTCTCCATCATCGGCGTCACCGTCTATGGCGAGGTCGTCACGTCCAATATGGTTCTGGGCGCAGCAATCGTAATTGCCGCCGGTCTCTTCACCATCTGGCGCGAACATGTTGTCGGACGGAAAGAACGCCGGCAAGCGGACTAAAGCACTTGCCGAACGGCCTTCCCTCTCAGACGAGGGCTGCCTCGCAACGCAACAGCATTCCGAACAGATCGCGCGGCTCATCCGGATCGGCCAGCAGATCCAGCTCGGTGTAAAGCCCGGTCGCTGCCAGTTTCGACCGAACATAACGCAGCGCCGAAAAATCCTCGGTCGCGAAGCCGACGCTGTCAAACAGCGTGATCTGCCGGTCGCTTACCCGCCCCTGCTTTTCACCGGCAATGACCTGCCAAAGCTCGATGACGGGGTAGTCCGCCGGCAATTGCTGGATTTCGCCTTCGATGCGCGTCTGCGGCGGGTATTCGACGAAAATATCCGAGCGCAGTAGAATATCCCGGTGCAATTCCGTCTTGCCGGGACAATCGCCGCCGACGGCGTTGATGTGAATGCCGGGACCGACCATGTTGTCGGTCAGGATCGTCGCATATTGCTTGTCGGCAGTAACGGTGGTGATGATATCCGCGCCTTCGACCGCCTCCTGTGCACTATCGCAAATCTTGATCGCAAGGCCTTGGCCGGTAAGATTGCGGGCGCATTTTTCGCTGGCCGAGCGGTCTATATCGAAAAGCCGCAGCGTATCGATGCCGAGAATGGCCTTGAAGGCGCGCGCCTGAAACTCACTCTGCGCGCCATTGCCGATGATGGCCATCGAGCGGGCATTTTTACGGGCGAGATGTTTTGCAGCGACTGCCGAGGTGGCGGCGGTGCGCAGCGCCGTCAGGATCGTCATCTCGGTCAGAAGCAGCGGGTAGCCGTTGCCGACATCGGAAAGCACGCCGAATGCCGTCACGGTCTGGCGGCCCTCCCTCATGTTTTTCGGATGACCATTGACATATTTGAAGCCGTAAAGCGTGCCGTCGCTGGTCGGCATCAACTCGATGACACCCTCCCTGGAGTGCGACGCAATGCGCGGGGTCTTGTCGAAGCTTTCCCAACGGCGGAAATCTTCCTCCACTGCATCGGCAAGCTCACGCAGAAAGGTGTCAATCCCCACTCTGAGCACAAGTTTCATCATGTGATCGACGCTGACGAAAGGTACGATATTGAGGTTCGGTATTGCCGTCATCGCTCCCTCCCTCAGCCAGCCCGTGTCGGGCGATCCATGACCCGCTTGCCCAACAGGCTGGCGGCAAGATCGACCATCAGGGTCGCGGTTCTGCCGCGCTCATCGAGGAAAGGGTTAAGCTCCACCAGATCGAGGCTGCAGACCAGCCCGCTGTCATGCAGCATTTCCATCACCAGATGCGCCTCCCGGAACGTCGCCCCGCCCGGAACCGTGGTGCCGACCGCAGGCGCGATCGACGGTTCGAGGAAATCGACATCGAGACTGACATGCAGTAGGCCGTTTGCCTCCTGAACCCGCGCCAGGAATGCGCGCAGCAGAACGGCGACGCCATGTTCGTCTATCGAGCGCATGTCGTGAACGGTGATGCCACTCTCTTCCAGAGCGGCCCTCTCGGCCGGATCAACGCTGCGAATACCGATCATGCCAATATTCTCTTCGGGAACCGCATGGGACAGGGGCGGAAAATAGCCCGCGAACCCGTCACGCCCGCTGAAGTAGGCGACCGGTGTGCCATGCAGGTTGCCGCTGCGTGTCGTCTCCAGCGTGTGATAGTCAGTATGGGCATCAAGCCAGAGCACGAAAAACGGACGCCCGCTTTCCGCGACCCGACGTGCCATGCCGGCAACGGTTCCAGCCGAAATCGCGTGGTCGCCGCCGAGAAAGATCGGCAATGCGCCATCGCTTTCGCGATAGGCAGCCTCGGTCAACGCCTCCGTCCAGGCCACCGTCTCGGAGAGGTGATGCACCGCCGGATTGGGGTGGGAAAATTCCTTGAGCGGCGCCGGCGTCACATTGCCGGTATCGACCACCCGATGGCCCAGATCCTCAAGGGCGCGCGTAAGACCGGCGATGCGATAGGCACTCGGCCCCATCTCACATCCCAATTGCCCGGCACCTATCTGCAACGGCGCACCAATCAGCCTGATATCCATTTGAACCCTCGCTTTTCAACAGAACCCTACTAGACCATAGAGACATGGCGGAATGAACATCAAATATTGGCAATATTATTGAAATAGGCTATCAGTTTGATAAAATCTATTTATCAGAGTGACTAGTAATGGATATCCTCGACGAACGGCTCGTAACCCTTTTGCGGCATAACGGCCGGCGCAGCATTTCCGATCTGGCCATCGAAACGGAAACCTCGCGCGCCACGGTGCGGTCACATATCGAAAAGATGGAAAATGACGGCACCATCATCGGCTACACCGTCATCCTGCGTGCCGATGCGGTGGAAGCCGCGATCCGCGGCATCATGATGATCGAAATTGAAGGCCATGTGACGGACCGCGTCATCCGTACACTTGGCGGTTTCCCGGAAATATCCGAAATCCACACCACAAACGGGCGCTGGGACCTTATCCTGGAACTCAATGCCGCAACGCTCAGCGATTTCGACGCGGTGCTGCGCCGCATCCGTCTCGTACCCGGCATCACCGGCAGCGAGACAAGCATTCTGCTCTCCACCCCGCGCTCGACCCGCGCCCGGCTCTGACCAGCAGACGAAACGCAAAAGAACAGTGAAAACGCATTTTTCGATTTTTTCGACTTGCGCCCCTGAATAAATCATCTATATGACGACCCACCAAAGCGAACGCGCCGAAGCGCTTCAGGCTTTTGGGGAATAGTTCAATGGTAGAACAGCGGACTCTGACTCCGTCGATCTTGGTTCGAATCCAGGTTCCCCAGCCAATCTACCTTTTTTCATATTTTTCAATGACTTAGCTGACCGTAGCAAACCGCTACCGGAACAGTTTTCCGTATCACTTTTCCGGACCACGCCGACCCGAGGCCGACGCACGGGTGCGCGCTCTATAAGCACTCCCTGCCCGCCGCCTTTTGAGAGTCCCGAGCGGGGTGATTTGGTTCTCCTCTGGACGACTCCAGTGGAAATCGTCCCGTTCGGTTCTTTTTCGTGCAATCACTTGCCTATTGTGCTTTAATCGTCCCGAAAGGGATGATTCATATGTCGACGATCTCAGACAGCGTAGCACTTGGCCAGCTGATACGTGCTGAGCGGAAGCGGCAGCAACTTACCCAGGAACAACTTGCCGGCGTCGCGGGCGTGGGCGTTCGGTTCGTGCGCGAGCTGGAAAGCGGGAAGGAAAGCTGTCGTGTCGGACTTGCTTTGACCGTCCTTCAGACGCTCGGCTTGACCGTGAACATCACCAACCGCGGAGCTTCCTCATGAGCCGCGCGCTGGACGTCTACCTAAAAGATCGGAAGGCCGGCGAGCTCAAGCAGGACAGCGACGCCTCGCTCATCCGATCTTGAAGACCGTCCGGAAAATCATCGACACCAGATGCGCGCTGATGCGGAGGGCGCTCGAAAAGACGAACCTGTAGCCGCTGTAGTCGTTCATAGTCTTCATCTCGCACTCGACCAGTCGGAGGCAGTTTGGTTCTCCCAGCTCGGCCCAAAGTATCACACTCCGAGAGCCAGCCAGCCGCCCCGAGGCGGGGAATGGCAGCGATCCTAGTGATCGATCGCTGATCGGAGACAAAGGTGCTCCCTCGCGACACCTCTTCTTGCCGCGGCTGACTAAGATCCGCTGGCGCCATGCGAAGACTCGCCGCATGACAACAATTACCGTATGATCCGCGGATCGAGATTAAATGCGCGTGGCTTGCGGAGCGATGGCGAGACCAGGTTACAACCAACTTGACGCTTCATCGAAGAAGGAATCAACCGTGACCGATAAGGACGACCGCAGCGGCACCGAAGAGCAGGGCTCTTCGCGCGCGATTTCGAGCACGGATCAGCCTACATCGACAACCCATCAAGCCCGCCCCAATTCCGAAGAGGTGGACGTCGCCTCGTTCGTGAAGGAATTGCTCGTCAGCGACAAGGCCATCCTAGACTACCTCAAACAATCTGAGACCGACGAGCGCGCCTGAAACACCTCACCGGCGCCAGGGCCCACTCGCTGACGTCGACTCCGGCTTGCGGGGCAGTTTGGATGACGTCTACCGTCGTGGAGTCTGTTGAACGACAAGAACCAAGGCTCACGCTCCAGCGCGACAACCAAACTTTCACTAGGCAACTTCCGATCATTTAGTCCTGTTCAATAAGGACCGCAGCATGTTTCGAGCAAAACTATCAGGGGGCTGCACATCATCCGGTGCCACGCTCCTGACAAAACTCACCCATGCATCTTCGCCGGCGCTCCTCTCCTGCGGGCCGAGCATGCGCTCCAAGAGGGCAACAGTGCCAGCGCTGTAGAATTGCGTGAGCGCCACCCGGAACAGGGCTCTGTCATCACACTTGAGCAAAGCAGCCACGTCGGACACCTTCTCAAGCGGCATCTTGGCGGTGCCCTCCAGGACAAGCCGGATCAGGCGTTCAGGCGAGCCTGATGGGCCTTGTAGATCATCCTGGCTCAGGCCTGCAGTTGCCATGCAGTCGGCAAGGTAGTCGCGGATCGGTAAGCTGTTCATATCGCGTGCTCATCTGTTGATGCTGATGAGTTATTTATAGCGAAGGGGTGCGTGGGGATGTCTCGGGTGCTCACGCAGGCGAAGAAACCCGTGCGCCGGATAGCAGGGGCTTCATATGGAGACCCTTGCAAATGTCTGGCCCGCGCCAAGTGTAGCGTGTGTAGACCGGGATACGCCGGTCTGGAAGGTAGGAACGCATGCAACAGGCAGTCGATCCGCCGACGGCGCGGTCAGTCGGTCTTCCTCTTTTTCTTCTTCCTCTTTTTGTCCGTCTTTTTCTTCTTCTGCGCGTCCTGCAGCTTCATCTCTTCTCGCAGCTTCACCTCTTCTACTAATGAGAACATTCGCCATAGGAATGCGCTCACGTAAGGAAGGTCATAGGTCTGCTGCATGCCTTCAAGGGCGACGCAGAACAACCAGTTCTCGTCCAGATCCAGCGTTTGCGCCACCAGCGTCACGAATTGGGGTTTCAGGCGAGCTCTGCCCGAGAGAAGGAAGGTTAGATATGTGCCTCTCATCCCGGCGTTTCTTAGCGCGTGCCAAGCATCGTATCCCTTTTCATCGAGGCGCTCATTCAGAATTCCTGCGAGATAGTCCCAGTTTTCGTAGTTACCGCCCATCGTCTTCCAGGCTCCCCTTGTCCGGTTGCGCTTCCTGGGACTTTGATTCCTGGCGCCGCCGCCAGCTGTCTATCATCGCGTTCACGCGCGGCTGGACGCGCCGGCGCGCTTCCTCTCGGTCAATCCCGGTGAGCAAAAGAGTGTCGTAGTCGGTGTGGTGATGGCGCAGGTGCGTTTGCATCGTAATGCCAACCGCCTTGCCTAATGTGGCCCCTGTCCAGTTCTTGCTGGCGATCTCGGCGGCAAACCAAGCAACTGCAAAGTCTGGGCAGCCTGGGTGCTTCTTCCGGATATGCTTGGTTACAGCGTCAATCCTGTATTTCGTCATTGTGTGCTCCAATTCAACAAGTGGAGCTCACTAACGATCACAAGAGGTGTCAGATAAACAAACACTTACGCCTGTGGATTACGGGGATAACCAACGTTGTATTTTGAATGTTATTCGCGTCGTGTCTCTGGGGTCACAAAACTGGTTTTGGAAGGCTGTCAATCGAAGTCCTAGGGTTTCCGAGGAATGTCGATCGGGATGCCTTTAGGTGCCACCAACGTTTTTGGCACCAAACCTCCCATGTTGAGAAATTGCAACCTGTAGGATGTGCACGGGGTTGGCGATCACGTTGTCACTGACAACCTAACTCGACTTTTGAAGTTCCGGACGTCAACCTTTAACGCCATTAGGTTGACAGACAGGGGGTGGAGTAGCTGTGAAACGCAACATTATGTTGACGGAGCTTTCCATTTAGTTGTCGCTTTTAGTCCAAAAAGCGGAATTTTCGCAAAAACGTCAACTTCGGGCTCGGCATTGCCGGTCATCAACGCAAGTACAGAAGGTGACGGCGCCTGCTCATCCTAGAAGCAACCAATAGTAGTTCTGGCCGTAGCTGTTTGGCGTCGAAGCCGAAGGTCAAAAGCCTTGCTAGACAGTGACGAAAACATATTTTCTACGAAGCGGAATTGCTCGATGAACAATCGACGTCCAGCACATTTCCGTCTTGGATGCCCGGCCTATTCATGTCCGCCGCATGCCACGTCAGGTAAACTGAAATACATACGGCTATGCGCACAGGAATGTTGGGGCAGCGCCGACAACATGTGGTCTCAACAAAATCGGCGCCAAACCTACCACATCGCCACTCTCTGGTTGCAAGGGCCCGGCGGTTGCTCACCGCGCCCAGGTCACTCAAGTCATCGACAACGGCTCAACGAGGTCGTTGATCGCTCGCCGGATGGTGTCGACCTCCTCCTTGCGCAAGACGTCGTCGTCCATCATCTCGAGATGGAAGCGAAGCCTATCGAGGATGGCGATCGTTGAGTAGCGGTTCCCGCGAAGTAGGCGCTGTTCATCGCTGAGTTCATCCCAGTCGTCGTAGTCGACCAGGATGTTGCGGTTGCCGTCACGATCAATCTGATAACCACGGGCGTCGCAATCGGGGTAGTAGTTCGCGACTTCCCGGAAGAACGCCGCGCTCTTCGGATCATCCTTCTCCCGGTCACGTGCAATCATCAGGTATAGCTCGCGACGCGGCAGCGTCAGGCCGCTGATGCCAGCCTTGGCCTCGATTTCCGGCGGGTAGTCGAAGCAATAGCAGCTGGTGCTCGTATATAGGTGGTCGGTATTGGACATGGTTGTTCTCCTTACTTTCAAGGTCCGGCGACAAGCCGGGCCTATTGGAGACGAAGGGTCAAAGAGTATGAAATCATTCGTGGAATCCTTGGCTGTTACCTACCTTATAGCGCTCCCTTGGCTGCAGTGCAGACGATTGTCCGCACTGCAGCGAGATTTTTGACGGTCACGGCTTACTTGCAGCGGCGAATTCACAGCGGGCAGCCTCAACCGGGGTCTTCATCACCGCCAGCCAGGGCCGGCATGTTCATCCATCAGCGCGATCATTCGCACGGAGGCTTCTTCGTCTTGTGGCGCCACGTGCCCATCGAGGAGGTAGTCAATATAGCCGATGGACACTGAACGGCTGCGGAGGCCGAGGTCGCTCGCGTCCTCCTGTGAGAAGGAGACCATAAAGTCGCTGAAGTCGGTGTCGCCGATCTGCTTTTCATATTCGTCAAGCCAGCTCACATCGCTCTGGTGATCCTCCACGGACGGGGTCTGAAGAGTGTTGGTATTCATCTGCTCTATCCTCTGCTGCTACGGACTGCCGGAATGGTTGGTCCGTTGACGGTGTAGAGCTGCGTGGTGCGGCGGCAGGAAGATGCGGCAAGGATGCGCGGCAGTCATTCGTCTCTCCGTGTCTGTGAATTGGGCTATAGCGAAGGCCAATGTGGCAATGCACATTTTCCTGTTGCGGATGGGCAACAGTGAGGGGACTTTGTCGATTATCGGTGGATCGGTGAGGCAATGCGGCCTATCCGGAGCGCTCGCATAAAGCCGGATGCCATTGATGATCTCCACCCACGCCGTCATCCTGCATCGAGACAGTGAACTCGATGCGCCCGTCACACTGCAATACGTAGAGGAGACTCTCAGGAGCTCACAGAGGCGCTTCGAGGGTAGGACAGCGCTGTGCCCGCAGATAGATCTGGGCGCCTACCAGTGGGCTTCTGTAATCGACTGGATCGATGTCGAGTTCGTGCTCGGCCGACGGTCGCAACATTGGAAGCTGAACGATCGTATCGCGAGGCTGACCGGACGCAAGGAGTTTCCGGAGGCGTTGGAGATCGGCCCTGGAGGGACGGCCAGTCGCTACCGCCTCCGTGTCCAAGAACCCGACTTCAGTGTTCTCCGGCGTGTGCTCGCGGATATCGAAGGCGAATACGGCTTCGCTTCACCGGCGGTTATAATCGGGATTGAAGTGAGCATCGATGCTTATCCATACAACCCCGGCGAGGAGGCCAGAGCACTACTGCACGGCGTCCTGGTCAGACATTTCTACCCGACAACCAGGTGGCTCACGGCGGCCATGAAATGGCCTCGAGCGATGCCAGGCATCGTCAACAAGAGCGGTGACTATATTGTCGCCCGGAATCAGCAAGACCCCTTCCGGGACATTCAAGACCGGATGACCCCAATTTCTGATCGACCAGCACCTTACGCGTCCACCTACTACCTCGGAGCAAAGAACGACTCTCACGCTATGTGGCGGATCCAGAACAAGACCGTGGACAAGCAGAACAAAGCTACCGGAACGCGGCAGGAGTTGACGGAAGAGGAGAAGCGCATCCGCATTGAGGTCACGCTGGGACCGGATGGATGCAAGGAGGCGGGACTGGCCGACTTCGACGGTCTCGCCGAGTTCAGCTTCACAGGGCTTCAGAAGAGCTTCTTCCAGTTTCGGCTGCCGACCTTCGCCACATATCCGCATGGAAGTCTGAAGGTCTCATCCAGGCCCGTTGCTGCGGTTAGGGAACGTGTCGAAGAGATCAGGAAGCAGCGCTTTCTCAATGCCGGCGTGCTTGGCCTCGAAATCCGGGAAGATGCGAGAGGGGATCATCTGAAGTTAAAGAAGAGCTACTTCTTGAGCTGGCATAAGGCGCGGGGAAGCAAGATGCCGAAGAGGAGCCGGGTCGGCGCGGGACCGTATGGAACGCACATCAATTACCAGGAGATGGCACGCGTCATCGAGCGCGCGCTTGCCGGCCTTCAGAGGAAGGTACGGAGGGAGATGAAGGGGTAGATAAGTTGATGGGAGGTGTGGTGCGAAGGAGCTTAGGCACGGCAAATACTGAATCGGTTTGATCACAAGCAAGTAATCAGGTCGCGCAGTCCCTGCACTGGCGATCTCTGTGGAATCCAGAGCTTCTGGCTGCACTCAATCCAGTAGGATTTCGGGAAAATCCTGCTCCACTTCAAAAAACCTGTTGGCTTCTCATATTGTCATCAGGTCAATTCGTGGCCCCTCGGGGAAGAGCGCCCGGACGTTTGAAGGATTGATTTTGAAGAGAGGCCCCTTTTCCACGTCTCGCCCGTTCTTGCAGAGAATGAGATGATCCATCGTCACGGTGCCCTGCTCCAATAAGTCGGGCAGCAGTTCTGCACGCGGTTGGTCAGTAAATTTTACAAACCTATAGTGGAAGTACTCTTCGCCATCGCGGCGAGAGGCCGTAGCAGTCAGCCATGCGGAGGCCGGATGCCTCTGCAGGAGCCTCTCTTGAAGCGCCGATAGTTTCCAAGAAGCAACTTGCTCTATACCGTTGCCATGCCGAGGCACGTAGATCTCACGGAGCAAGCCCGTGGACCGCTCAACGAAAAGCTGTAGGCCTTGAGCGTTTGGTCGACGCGAGCTTACTGACACGTAAAGCTTCCGTCCGCCGTCACGGTCGTAGCCGTACTTCTGAGCGATCTCCTTAGACGACTTACACGCGCTTTCATTCCAACTAGGCACCATTGCGAAAAGATTGACCCGGTTCGCATCGCCTCCTGATGAGCCGCGCCTTGCCGTGAGCACCATTCCGAGGAACGTAGGCTTACGGCTCGTCTCCTGCGGGATTCCGAGCAGGTCGAGCAGAGTCTTGCCGACCGCCATGTCGCCAGTTCCCGTCGATCGAACCGGCCCCATGTGTGCAATTTCCGCGAGCGCCTGCGTAACGTCTCTTTTCTGCTGTTCAGATGATAGGTTGCTCAAAACTCCTCTCCATCTGGGAAAACCAGCTTTGAGCTTTCCGAGATGTCCTCAACGTCCGCAATGTCCGCGAGATATTCGTCAAAAAACTTCGCCGGTGTATCATTGTCAAACTTCACGATCTGGCCATCGCGATATCGAACGACCTCGGGAGCGGATGCACCTTGTTTGGCTTGTCTATTCATCTCTAGCCCAGCGGCTACGCGACGAATGTCAGCAACAAAGTCGAGGACAATGACTTCTTTTTTTGCGCTGCTGATACGTAGCCCTCTCCCTAATTGTTGGAGGAAGATTCGCCGGCTGTGGGTGACTCTCATGAAGGCGACAAGGTTTACGTCAGGAACATCAATTCCCTCGTTGAGCATCTCGATCGAAATGAGCAGGTCGATTTTCCCGAGCCTGAAATTTGACAGGTTTTTGAATCTCTGTTCACGAGGCAACTTGCTGTGCATCAGAGCAGCCCGAATGCCGCGGGCAGAAAACAGCGGCTGGAGACGCTCCGCGTGCTCTATCGAACGACAGAATGCCAGAGCCCGTGGGCTGTTAATCTCCCCTATTTTCTTAGAAATTGTCTCGACCATCCCAATGTCCCGCTCAGGGACGAGGAGGTGGCGGTTAAGATCCGCAACTGTAAGACCTTGGCTTGAGGCCCGGCTAACTTCTTCCCAGTCGATACCGTCGGTCAACATCCTGTAATCGACTGCGGCAAGATAGCCACGCTGCATTCCCTTCACGATGTCGCAGGTGTATGCGGGCTCGCCGAAGAGCGTTCGAAGGTCCTTGTCATCCCCGCGCCAAGGCGTGGCGGTCAAGCCGACGAGGAAGCTCGGCTCAAGGTCGTTCAGCAACCGACTAAAGGCATTTGACGGTGCATGATGTGCCTCGTCAACGATAACCAGCCTGAAGCGAGACTTCAAATCTTCCTCGCCCCGCTGCATAGCCGCAGCTACAGATTGCCAAGTCGCGAAGATAACCCCTCCCCGGTATGAGGGTCTTTCACCGTCCGTCCATAAGTGCGTAGAGACATTTTTGGGAAGCTGAGACCAAGACGAATGTTCAAGTTGCCGCACTAGGTCGTTCATGTGCGCGAGGACAAGGACCTCTTCGTGTGGATTACGGCGCAGCTCATTGACAATGAGCTGATTGGCGATCATGGACTTGCCGAGCCCAGTTGCCATAACCACGAGGGCGCTTTGCTCCCCGCGACCTCGGCGCCGCTCAACCTCATCTATTGCCTCGGCTTGGTAGTCGCGCAGCTCGCGCTTTTTCCGAGGAGACTCGGGCAATTGATTGAAAAAATCGAGGAGATACTTGCCATTCCAGAGCCGCAGGTCGAATCCAAGGTTCTTCTGCTCGGCTTGGAATTTATATGCATCCTGCGAAAAGTAGCTATTTGCGGCCAGAACGGAGACTTCGGCCTCGTAGTGCCCAACCGCGTAGATGGCCTCACGAGCGCCTTCCGCATCAATACCTCCAGACTTCCTGTACTTGGCCTGAAGCACCCAGCGCTGGCCGTTGAAAACACCAACGACATCAGCCCCGTGGTCACCGCTCCCGCCAACAAGCGCTACATCTGTAAAGCCTGCATGGTCGATTGCTCTGGCCAGAGCTCTTTCGAGCGCTGGCCAGGGGCCGTAAGTCAACCGTTCCTCGCAAATGAATCCTGACACAGTCATGCTCGCCAGTATTGAAGCAAACGGAGGGAAGAGAGGGATTTGGCGTACCTTAGCCTCCAGCCAGTATCCTTGCTAACTGCCGAGGCCCCCTCGTCTACTAGCCAAACAACGTCTTGGAGCGCATCCACAATCTCGTCGAGAATGATAGGCTTCAGCTTATCACTCGAGCCTGCATAGGGCCGACTAAAGAAGTTACCGTCGGTCGCTATCGCCGGCCATGTTCTGACTAGGTCAGCGATGTAGGACTGGGACACATATGCTGCGAACCTTCCGTCGACGATAAATTGCTCGACCTCGCTTTCGTTCAATCCCAAGGACTTCGTTGCTAGCCGCTTAATTCTTTCAAGTTCATGGGATGCCAGGCTGCCCGGGTCTACGGGAGCAGCGTCGGGCAAAGCCTCACCGTAATGTCGGCGCAGCTCGTCGATTAACGACGACGCCGCCGTGGCAGCGGCCGACAGGTCATCCGACGACTGAGAGAAGTACTTCTCGCGTATCGCCCTAGCGATGCGCGACACAGGTTTTTGTCGCGGAGTCTCCGCAGAGAGGGCCAGAAAGTGCTGAGCAAGGTCGACAACAAGATAATCCGCGGGTGTCTCCAGCCTGTTCTCGAAGAACTCCGAGCGCGGATTATAGTCAAATCGGAAAGAGTAGCCGTCAGGCTGAACTCTAAATGGCATACCGTCGATGTCGATCTTGTGGCGGTAGGCTTTGACCCTGAGAACTACATCCCCGGAGAGTTCTTCAACCTCGTAGGTTCCACTCAAGTCTTCGTCTAATTCGGGCATGGCTGTAGCGGAGCTGTTCTTCTCGGGTGCAGGTTTCTGGGACTCGCCGCCCCCACCGCAGGTTCAGCACTAGCGTTCGGCTCATCTATAACAATCGGGAATTCACCGCCTGCGACGGCGGCGCCGTTAGACTCTCCCCGTTTTCCTGCCTCGGCTTGTTTTACAAGCTCGTACCACTTTTCGTCGGACTGGAAGTCCGGATCCCCAGCGTAGAATTTCTCCACGTATTCCATCACCAGCCCCGAGTTTAGGCCGGTTCCGTCTTTAGTGCCGGGCACAAGGTCTTTGAGACCGGCTGTTCCCTTGCGATAGGCTGTGAAGAGTCGCGAAAGCGGGCTGTCATTTTTGCCGAGCCCCATTCGCTCGGCGATCCGCGGCTGTAAGGGTGTTTTGCCCCTCACAAGCTCGACCACATTCTTCCACTCGGGGTCCAGCTTGTCGAAGGAATCTTTCTGGTGAGAAACACGTACGAAGTCAATTTCAAGTTCGCCTATGATGCGGCCGCCCCAGTGGACCGCGTCAATAGGGTACTCGAACACTGTGTCGCCGTTCTGATCGGTGAACGTAAAAAAGGACTTATCAAGTTCCTCGATAACCCGCCCATTGCGGATAAGATCAATGCCGTAATGTTTCTTGTCGAAATAGCGCTGAATACCCAGCCAACCCTTCAGCCGCCGCGACCGCTCGATGACATGGTGGGTCTCGCCACAAGACGAGCACCTCTCGTCCGCGTCCAGCAGCCACACCCAACAGGTGGTGCAAAATCGCTGCGGGGAAAGCGTCTTATCGATTTCAATGCATGCCGGAACGTTCCCAAAGGTCTTCGTCTCTACGAAGCGCTTCGCATCCCACGCGCAGTGACGCCACGGCAGAACAAGATCAGCATCATAGAAGATCTCTATGCCCAGTCGGGCCATCACCCTGCCGTAAACTTTACCAAGCCGGTTCTTCGTGTTTTTCTTTCCAGCACCCCAAATAAGCGGACGCACGCGGTCTGCTTCCAGTCGACTAATGCGGATTTCGGTCCCGTGCACCCCTTGCTCAAGTTCTGCGCTCGTCTTGGCCCGCTGAATAAGAGGAGCATGGAAGGTTCGGTTCCTCTCAAGCTCATCGAAGTCAATTACGAGACCAGTCCAGTCAGGATCGTCCGCGCGCGTCGTCCACACCTCAGTCTTACGCCCCATCCGAGCGGTGGAGATATTGAACCCCATGCCGAACAGACCCATCTTTTCCACCGGATCATTCCCCGAGTAGCCTGCCTTTACCGCATTCTCCAGCGACTGGACCGGCATTCCGGAGGCGTTATCCAAAATCGAAATCACGCCTGTGCCGGACTTAAGCTCGGACTCCGAAGGAAGCTTTATTGAGATACGCGGCGCAGCGGAGGCCGAACCAGCTGCCGACTGATCGATAAACGCGTCAATGGAATTGTCGATTAATTCTGCGAGACATTGCCAGGGCGCAAAATCGATCTGGCCTAGCATTCTCAGAACGCGTGGTGACGGCGTGATATCAACAGTGGACATGTAAACCTTCGTGTCGGCTTGAATGATTCGATCGACGCGGCAACGCTTTGCATTTATTAGACAATGCGTTGCTGCCCCCACAAGTAGCAATTTACACTAGACAACTCTTAATCGAATAAGCAAGAGATACCGGAATATGCAATCCAGAGGGGCCCTTCGTTGAGTGAATGCAAACCGCCTTCCCTAACGCTAGTTGATTTGTTTGCCGGCTGCGGGGGGCTATCTCTCGGCATGGAAAATGCCGGTTTCACGCCGGTTTTCGTGAATGAGCTGAATGAGCATGCCCTCGAAACATACCTCCGCAACCGTTCGCATCGGGTAGGTGGAAAGCTGTTCGCCGAGCAGCCCGAGCTTCATTCGCGGAACGCCCATGAACTTCAGAGCGAAAGACTGGAGAAAATGGTGGCGGACCTATCGCGACTTGGAATTGTGCTACCGACTTTGCAAGAGGCCCAGCAAGGTGCCAATAACGGCACACTCGATTTGCTGACTGGTGGGCCGCCATGCCAGGGCTACTCAGGCATTGGACATAGGCGCTCATATGCCGTCGACAAGCAGGATATTCCGTCTAACCAATTGTACCAGCGAATGGCGGCTATTATCGAGCGGTTAAGGCCAAGGATTTTTTTGTTTGAGAATGTTCGCGGCCTCCTCAACTCGTACTGGACTGAAGAAGCGACTCGGAAGATTTGGCCTGACGTAAAGAAAAGATTCGAGGCGATCAAAGGCTACGAGGTGAGATTTTCTTTAGTAAAGGCGAGTGATTACGGGGTTCCTCAAAACCGTCCACGAGTACTTCTTGTGGGTATACGGTCGGATATCGTCGATGCGGCGGCCTCTACATTGTTGAATTTAGCGAACGATGAGCAAGATGCTGTCGCTGCAGGATTTCTCCCCCGCCCGAGCGGCGCTGCATACCCAGACCTAGTTGATCTATTATCAGATCTTGTCGATCCCACTATCGAGGCACAGCTGGCGCAATCTTGCTATCCGAAAGGCCTGTTCGCGACCCGCAATTATCTTTCAGATCCTACGACGGACATCCAGCGGAGACTGCGCAGCACTAGAGAAGGCCGGGTTCTTGCTTTAGGTGAACCTGTGACGGACCACGAATACTCCAAGCACTCGTCGCGGATCGTGTCGAAGTTTCAGCATATGCTTGAGAACCACGGAGAGATTCCAGAAGAAGCGAAGACGCGGAAATTTTCTCAGCGTGTGCTGCGGCGTCGTTGGGGCAATCTGGCCCCTAACATCACCGCAACTTCAATGCCGGACGACTACGTACACTTTGCACAAGCGCGGACGCTGACGGTTAGAGAATGGGCCAGACTACAGCTGTTTCCAGATTGGTATGAATTTGCAGGCAAGCGAACAACTGGCGGTATCCGCCGAGCAGGCAACCCGCGGGAGGGGAACTTCGAACGAGAGGTTCCGAAATACACGCAGATTGGGAACGCGGTTCCAGTTGGCTTGGCTGAGGAAGTCGGAAGGCATTTTAACCATATCCTTTCGATCGCTACAAGGAAGAGTCGCTAATGACGCCTCGCGAGCTCTCTGAACGGGACTCGCTGCGCACGGCGGAAAAAAGGAAGCTCACGCTCCTCCGTGCTGACCTGCTCTGCTGGGCCGCAGACCACGGCCGTCACTTCCCTTGGCGTAACCGTGATGCGAAGACTTACCAACAAATTGTGGTCGAAGTGCTGCTCCAGAGGACGACGGCAGCCGCGGTAGCCCGCTTCTACAACGATTTCTTCGAACGTTTCGCTAGCTGGGAGGATCTAGCAGTGGCCAGTACGGAGGATCTCGAGCACTTCTTAAAACCTCTCGGGTTATGGCGGCGAAGGGCGGTCTCGCTACTTGGACTTGCCAAGTACGCAGCCGCGCGTGGCGGGAATTTCCCCGGTGATAGCGCCCTGCATAGGAGCATCCCCGCGGTGGGACAATACGTCTCGAACGCTATCGTAATGTTCCAACATGGGGAGGCCACCCCACTACTGGATGTCAATATGGCAAGGGTGATTGAGCGCTTCGTTCGACCGCGACGGTTGGCAGATATCCGACATGACCCCTGGCTACAGCAGGCCGCGCACTGGATAGTGCGCGGCGCGAGTCCAGAACAAGTCAATTGGGCGGTCCTCGATTTTGCTGCATTAATCTGCAAAGCGAGGAAGCCCGCGTGCCCAAATTGCCCTGTCCGCGAAAGGTGTAACTACCTAAAAGCTAGGCGCAAGGAAAAACCGATCCGCTAGGGTCGTTGTTGAGCCGGCGACTCAAGGCGTTGTAAACTACCGATGGCAGCTTGAGGCATCTACGACCTTCATCAGTGCTGCTGAACCCCGTGCAACGACGCGCGCCCTAGCCGCCTAACGATCCAGCCACGGCGAATGACACTGCGTTTTGGGAATGCCTTTTCCGAGCGGTTTGATCGAACGGCATTCTTTGATGGTCCTGTTGACGGGTAACAGAATAAGATCCGGTGTCAGCTTGGGACCAATTGTGCCGTACGAACTCTGGAGCTAACGAACCTCAAACCGATGCGTTGATTTATGTGGAGGCACAATCCAGACTGCCGTGACAGCTTGCTTTACAACCGAGGGCATCATCCAAGCGAACGCATGGACTCTCTCTCTGGTTGAATTACAAGGTGTTCAAGATCCAGTCCGGGATAGCCAATCGCGTTGACCAGCTCGGCGCGCTGCTCGAGAACGCCCTGTGTCAAGACCCCGTAGCCCTGAGTCACACGATTACCGGTGCTGACATGTCCGAAGATGAAATTGAACTGCTCATCAAGGTAGCCGGCGCGTCTCATCGCATCAAAGGCCCCGTGGCGGAAGGAATAGAGCGACAACCCTCGACCATTTTTGAGACCGATCTTCTCGAGGTATCGACCGAAGTCACGGCTGTAATCGGATAACATCTGCCCGCGCTCGTTTCGGACTGCGAGTGGGAAAACGCGCGTATGCCCGCCGTCTCGAATTGCCGCCAAGTAGTCGAGGAAACCTAGCTCAATCAGCTCCTGGTGGACCGGCACAACACGGCGAGAACTTTCAGTCTTCAGCCTTTTCACTTCATCGCTGCCATCATCTGCGGTTTCGGTGACATCAAAGATCCAGGTCTGCCGCTCCTCCCGGACATCTGATAGGCCGAGCTGCGCAATCTCGCCAGGCCGGGCGCCTGAGTAGAGCATGATCAATGGTATCCAATATCGATGGTCACGGATCCTGACATCACCCGGCTTGTTCCAGAACCGGGGCGCATCGTCACTTGCACACCCTGTGAACAACGGCGACCGGAAAAGAGCGTTCATTTGGTCGACCGTAAACGGGTAGACCTTCTTCCGCTTGTCCTTGGCCAAGAACATCCCTTCGGTTGGATTGTAATCGATGTATCCATGTCCGACGAGCCAGCTGCAAAAAGCGGCAAGGTTAGAAAGATAGCGGTTCACGGTGTTCACACTTAGCACCGACTTCCGGACCGTCTCGTTGTGCGCGACGATCTGGGCGATCTTCATGCCTTTGAACTCTTTTGTCTCAGTCGCCTTGACAGGATAGAGCATCAGCAGTGCCTTCCATTCGCGGACAGCTTTCTTGTCGATCTTCGACACGGGAAAGGTCGTGCCGACATGGTCGACGAATAGACCAATATCGCGGCGAGCCTGGGCCAACGTGTCGGGCGTGACGCTGCGAGGGTTTTCGCGGGCGTAAACTTCGAACAGCTCCATAACTGATTGGCCCGGCGCCGCAGTTTCGCGGGGCTTGGCGAAGGCCGGCTTGACGATGGGATCCTTGGGTCTCCCGGAGTAGTCGCCGGCGTCTCGCTCTACCGTCCGCTCAAGGGCCTCGATATCAGCGCGCATCATGAGTGCACTAAGTTCGCGAAACTGCTCGGATCCGTCGTCCACCAACAGCTGATGCCGCTCTATAAAATGACGCACGTCCTCTTCCACCAGGGCATACCTGCCGGCTGCCAGGTCTCGCTTTAGCGCCGTCAACCGACGCGAACGAAGGTTAGCGTCATCCTGCCGAGCACGCTTTAGGAGCTCAAGGTCTGCATAGCCATTGATCATGCTTACCATGTCATCAGACCGGATCTCGCGGCGATCGATACGCAGCCAGACCAGGGCAGCTTCCCTTTCGAGATCCGCATCCGTCGGCATCGAGCGCCGCCTCTCTGCGTCCTCGTTCAGCCTCGCCTCATAGTGCTCCCAAACGGCGACCGCCTTGTCCTGGTCGCTCAAATGTCGGCGGGCGCGCATGTCGTCGAACACGACGTCCCACTTGTGGACTTCGGCATTGAGTCGGCGCTTAGCGGTCGCCTCATCCTTGGTTCGAAGTGAGATCTTCTTGTCCTCACTCGGAAAGTGATGCCGCAGCTCTGCAGGGATGTAGATCCGGGCATAGTAGGTGCCGCCTTCGCGGCGAATGAGGTTTGAGCGTCGTGTCATCAAGGGCTCCCGGAACAGCTTACCGGAACAGTAAACCGGAACACCTCTAGACGAGAAAGCTTTTTCTTGGCAATATGTTGAAGATATTCAAAGGCGTGAGAAAAGTTGGATTATCGTCCAGGTTCCCCAGCCAACCATCTTCTCATATAAAATCAAATTATTATGCGGAACGAAATGCCGACATATCCGGCTTTTCAGATTGCGCTGCATTGCTCCCTATTGCCAGCCGCCATACGGCGCTTCGGTCTCGCGTCAAGGCGACTGGTCCGGGACAATCCACCAGAATAGTTGCACGAGGTCGTTCCAGAGCCTGACGGTATCATCGATCATCGATGTCACTTCTGAATAAGCGTAAATGGCCAAAAGCGTGAGAACCGCCAGCAGCAGCCAGGGCCAGATCGAGCGTCTTGGCTGTGTTGCATCATGTTCTTTTTCATCGAGGTTCAATGGCAGCCTCCCGGTTTGCTTTGAGACTATGACGAAAAGCTGCAGGGCCGCAATGACATCCGCACACCCGTTCACGCGATGAGGCCTGCCGTTTTGTGAGTTGGCTTAAACTCGATAAATCACTGCACCTCCGGTCAGGCCCGCCCCTGCCGCAGTCAATAACAGCGTCTCTCCCTCAACGAAGCGTCTTTCAGCATTGGTAACCGAAAGCGAAAGCGGAATGGTGGCGGCGGACGAATTACCGAAAGTCTCGACCGTGCGCACCGTCTTTTGCCGGTCAATGCCGAGATTGCCGCAGACGGCGTCGAACATGCGGGCATTGGCCTGATGCGGAACAAAGCGGTCGATATTGGCGGTTTTTATACCGGCCTGTTGCAGCACCTGCTGTGAGGTCTGCGTCATCAACGCGACGGCGCGGGAAAAGACTTCGCGCCCATCCCGCATCGTCATCAGCGTCTCTTCAATCGGCATATCAAGGGAGAAAGGCTGGCTGCTGCCGCCGGCCCCTATCTGGATAAGGTCATAGCCGCTGCCATCGGAAACGAGATCGGCGGAGAGAAGGCCACGCTCAGCGTCCCGGCACGGGGCAACCACAACGGCCCCGGCGGCATCGGCGAATAGAACCGCGCTCGCCCTTTCCGCCGGATTGATGCGGCGGCTCAAAATATTGGCGGCGACGACGAGTACCGCACGGCCATGGGTGCGGACAAAACCATCCGCGAGGGTGAGCGCATAAAGAAAACCGGAACAGGCCCCGGCAAGATCGATAGCGCCGGAACGTTTCAGGCCGAGACGATGGGCAAGCAGCGGTGCGGAAGGCGGGAGAAGATGGTCCGGCGTCGAGGTTGCCAGCAATGTCAACGCAATATCGTCAGGGCCGATCTTGGCGTCTTCCAGCGCCAAACGGCCGGCTCTTTCCGCAAGTCCGCTTAACGTATCGCCCTCTCCGGCCCAATAACGCGTGCGGATACCCGTCCGCCGCTCGATCCAGCCGGCGTCCAGCCCAAGACGCGCTTCTATCTCGGCATTGCCGACGCATCGCGCGGGGACGGCATGTCCGAAACCGGCCATACGGGAGGAACGTGTCTGCATTGTCAGGCCTTTCCGAACGCTTGGAAAATGCGGATGTCTGGTTCACGCGGTTCCAGTGGCGCGCGATTTGGCCGGAGCGGCGTCAGTCACGATCGAGGCCACTTCATCGATGGCGTCAAAGGCGTAGGTCAGGTCCTCTGCCGTCGTGCAATAGGGCGGCATCAGATAGATGACGTTTCCGAGCGGGCGGATGATCAGCCCGCGCTCGCGGAACAATTGCCGCATTCGAGGACCAGCTTCGGCGAGATAACCGCCAGCAGGCACGTTGAGGTCGAGAGCCGCTATGGTTCCCGCCTGGCGGATGTTGCCGAAACGCCCGTCCCCTTCAAATCGCCCGAGTTCAGCATGCAAGGCTTCCTGCAATTGCCCGATGCGCTGCGCCACCGGCTCATCGCGCCAGACCTGCAGATTGGCGACGGCAGCAGCACAGGTGATCGGATTGGCGGTATAGGAACTGGAATGGAAAAAGGTCTTGCGGCGGTCAGTTGAAAAATGCGCATCGAAGATGTCGCCGCTGCACAGCGTTGCCGCAAGCGGCAGAGAACCGCCCGTAAGCCCCTTGGAGGTGCACAGAATATCCGGCGAGATCCCGGCCTGCTCGCAGGCGAACATGCTTCCGGTTCGGCCCCAGCCCGTCATCACCTCATCGGCGATGAGCAGGCAGCCGTGGCGTTCAGCGATCTGTTTCAACCCGGCCAGAACATCCGCACCATAAATCTTCATGCCACCGGCGCCGAGAACCAGCGGCTCGATCAACAAAGCGGCGATACGGCCCGAACGGCAGAAGCTCTCGAACATGTCGAGCGTCTCCTGCTCGCGCCCCGCCTCCGGAAAAACGAGCCGGTCGACGCCGAAAAGCAGCGGTTCATAAGCGGCATTAAACACGCCACGTTCGCCCGTCGACATGGTACCGATCGTATCGCCATGGTAGCCGTGCTCCATGACCACGATGCGGTCGCGCTTTTCGCCGCGGTTATGAAAATAACCGAGCGCCATTTTCAGCGCGACTTCCACCGAGGTCGAGCCGCTATCGGAATAAAACACATGTTCCAACCCGGCGGGCGCGCGTTCAATCAACCCTCTGGCCAGCGTTTCCGCCGGTTCGTGGGAAAATTCGGCGAAGATGATCTGGTCGAAGGCCTCGGTCGCCGCGCGAATGGCTGCCATGATCGCGGGGTGCCGGTGGCCGTGGGTGATGACCCACCAGGATGAAATGGCATCGAACAGCCGCTTGCCGTTGTCATCGACCAGATACGCGCCCTCCGCCGAGACGATGCGTTTCATCGGCGGTTCCAGCCCATGCTGGGTAAAGGGGTGCCAGACAGGGGAACGGCTCATGCCGGCACCTCCAGAAAATCAGCGAGATCAAATTGTTGAGCGAATGTTTGGTGGAGCGCGTCCGCAGTCATCGCCGGCAGGTGAGGCAACCGGCCAAGCGAACGAACCCTGCCGATATCGGCGATGATGCGCTGATTTTCCCGGTTCTCGTCGCCGATGAACACAACGCCGTGTACCGGAATTGCGCGTTGCCGCAGCGCCTCAAGCGACAGCAGCGTATGGTTGATGGTGCCAAGTGACGTCCTGGTGCACAGTATCAGCGGAATTTGCCAGCGGGCGAAGATATCGGCGAACAATAATGTGTCGGTGAGCGGCACCAGCAGGCCGCCCGCCCCTTCGATCACCAGCGGTCCGTCCGTCTGCGGCGGAAACAGACGTTCCGGATCGATCGTCACATTTTCAAGGCGGGCCGAAAGATGCGGTGAGGCCGGCATTTTCAGACGATAGCTTTCCGGCAGGATGCGCGCGCGGGGCACGCCGCCCAGCCGTTCCACAACCTCACTGTCGGTTTCTTCCTCCAGCCCGGATTGCACGGGCTTCCAGTAATACGCTTGCAGGGCATGGGCCAGCGCTGCGGAAAAGACTGTCTTGCCGATGCCCGTATCGGTGCCGGAAACGACGAAACGAGGGCTCATCGCTCCTCCTCCGTAATAGCGGCGAGCAGCCCGATCATGTCCGCGATCTGACTTTCATCCACATTGAGCGTGATCGATATGCGCAGGCGCGCCGTGCCTTCCGGTACCGTCGGCGGGCGGATCGCACGTACATCGAAACCGCCATTACGCAGACGCGCAGCGATCCTCAGCGCACGGGCATTGTCACCGATCAAGACGGGCAATATCTGCGAGCCGCTGGGTGCCATACCAAGTCGGGCGTGCAATTCTTCACTGGCGAAGTTTACCAATTCCTCCAGCCGTGTCCGCCTCCAGGTCTCGTCGGCAACGATATGCAAGGCCTCACGCACGGCTGCGGCCATCAGCGGGGACGGCGCTGTCGAATAGATGAAACCGCGGGCGCGATTGGTGAGATAATCGGCAAGAACCGCAGTCAGGCTCAGAAGCGCACCGGAAAGGCCAAGCGCCTTGCCGCAGGTATGCAGCGCCACGACATTGCCCCGACCTTCCAGTTCGGCAGCAAAGCCACGCCCGCCGGATCCGAAAATGCCGGTGGCATGCGCCTCGTCAACAACGAGGAAGCCGCCGTGCCGCTCGGCAAGATCGGCAAGGGCCGCAACCGGCGCACGGTCTCCATCCATGGAGTAGAGGCTTTCCACCGCGATCCATGGGCGGCCCCTGCCGCCCGCCTGCCGCCAACGGTTTATTTCCCGCTCAAATGCCTCGACCTGATTATGCGGCACGGCGACAGCCTTCGCCTTGCCGGCCGCAATTCCATCATGCACGCTGGCATGGATCAGTTCATCGTGAAGCACGAGATCGTCCCGAAGCGGCAAGGCAGAGAAAAGCGCGACATTGGCGGCAAATCCGCTGCCGAAATAGATCGTTCTTTCGGAACCGAAGAACATCGCCGCCTCCGCTTCAAGCGCCTGATGTTCCGGGTGGTTGCCGCGCAGCAGCCGCGAGCCACCGGCACCAACAGGCACGCCTCTTTCGATGGCGGCAGCAATCGCCGCCTTCAGCCGGGGCGCATCGGCAAGCCCGAGATAATCGTTCGAGGTGAAGTCGACCCCCTCCTGAGGGGCGAGCGCGCGCAGCCGCGATTTGCGATGCAGGCCGGCAAGCTTCGCTTCATAAGGAGAGAGCGCCGAAACGGTCACCGGCACCCTCCCGCCCCCGCAGGCTGTAGCTCCATCGGCTTCAGACCCAGCCGCCGGAACAGCGCCGTATCGTGATCTTCGCCCGGATTATCCGCCGTCAGCAACGTCTCGCCGATAAAGATGGAATTCGCCCCGGCCAGAAAACAGAGCGCCTGCGTCTCATCGCTCATTTCCGTGCGCCCGGCGGAAAGCCGCACATGCGACGTTGGCATGAGGATGCGCGCAAGCGCAATGGTGCGGACAAAATCGATCGGATCGACCGGGTCGGCATTGGCGAGCTTCGAGCCGGGGATCGGGATCAGCATGTTGATCGGCACGCTTTCCGGCGGAACTGGCAGATTGGCGAGAGTCACCAGCATCGAAATACGGTCATCGACCGTCTCCCCCATGCCGAGAATGCCGCCGGCGCAGACCTTTATGCCGGCATCACGGACATTGGCGAGCGTTTCCAGCCGGTCCTCGAAAGTGCGGGTGGTGATGATCTGCGAATAGAACCGTTCCGATGTGTCGACGTTGTGATTGTAATAATCGAGCCCGGCATCGGCGAGCCGTTCGGATTGCTCCGGCGTCAGCATGCCGAGCGTCATGCAGGTTTCCATGCCAAGCGCCTTCACGCCTTCGACCATGGCCACCACCGCCTCCATGTCACGCTCCTTGGGGTTGCGCCATGCTGCGCCCATGCAATACCGCGTCGCGCCGCCTTCCTTCGCCTTGCGCGCCTCGGCCAGCACCCGTTCCACCTCCATCAGCTTGGAGGCCTTCAGTCCGGTCGGATTACGGGCAGACTGGCTGCAATAGCTGCAATCCTCCGGGCAGCCGCCTGTTTTGATGGATAAAAGCCGGCTCATCTGGATGGCATTGGCATCGAAATGTCGGCGGTGCACCTGCTGCGCTTGGAAGAGGAGATCATTAAACGGTAAATTATAGATAATTTTAGCTTCTGCTAGCGACGAATCTGCTCCATTCATCGGAGGCGGCGCCGTGTTTGGCTCCATTTGCGTAACGATCTGATCCATTTGACGGCCTTCCGGTTAAAATAAATAGATAGAACTTCTTTTTATCTATTTTTTTTAACGCGGCTTTTGCAAGCGCTTTTTTCTGAAAAATCGTCGACCGCAGGAATCGAGGGGACAGGCGCAGCCCGATCTCCGAGCTTCTGAAGACCGACCGAAAAGATGAGAAAACACTTTTTAAGAAAGATCAGAATCGCCCCCATGGCGCAAAAAGCTGGCAATTGCTAAGGGTTAAGACATGATTACACTTCGCTCTTCCGACACTCGCGACACGGCTCGCATCCTTGAAATATGGCGCAGGGCCGTCGACGCCACTCATAACTTCCTTCTTCCGGCAGATCGCATCGCGATCGAGGAGGAAGTGACGGCTTTTCTGCCGCAGGTCCCCTTGACGCTCGCGGTCGATGCATCCGATCAGCCCCTTGGTTTCATGTTTCTGCATGAAGGCCATATGGAAGCGCTTTTCATTGATCCGGACCAGCATGGCAAAGGGATTGGAAGGGCGCTCGTACAGGCGGCGCTCGCCGCATCTCCGACGCTGACCACCGATGTGAATGAGCAGAACGCGCAGGCAATGGGCTTTTATCGTCGGCTCGGTTTCGAGCCGACGGGACGTTCCGACCTCGATGGGCAGCAACGGCCCTATCCGCTCGTTCATCTTCAATTTCGTGCGGCGGAAAAATAAGCCGCCGGGACAGGAATTTTCGGGGAGGAGCAAGTCACGAACACCATCATCCGTTTCGCAACCGATGATTTTCAGCCCGAGCACCGCTTCGACCAATGGCGCGAGGTGCGCGGCAAAAGCCTGTTCGGCGTGACGATCGAACTTGCTCCGGATCGTCGCCACACTTTCAGGGGGTCGTTTCAGGCGCGCGCCATTGCCGGTGCCGTCGTAAGCGAGATGCGCGCCTCCTCTTACCGGGTCAACCGCACGGAAGCGGATATAGCCCGCATTGCTGGCAACAGCCTCTGCATCGGCCTGCAGGTAACGGGCTCGGGGCTGCTGCATGCCGGCAGAGACCGTGTCCATGCCGTCAGCGGTGGCGATATCACCATCAACTACTCGGATTTACCCTATGACGCGTTACCGGGCGGCGAGGCGGCCTTTCACTACAGGATGCTCAAGATTCCCGTCGATTACGAGGTCATGCTTGGCCAGCCGGCCGATGACCTGTTTGCGACGCGTTATAGCGACAATACCGCCTTCTCCCGGCCCTTCCGAGCGCTTTTCAATGCACTGAACGCCGACAACGGCAGGCTCATAGACCCCGCACGCGATGTGGCGCATGTCGCCCGGCTTGCCATGACGGTGCGCGGGCGGCTTTCGTCCTCCATGCCGGAGGTGCGCGCCGCGCTGAGGACCGGGCTTTGTTATGCCGCCCAGGACATCATGATGCACAAAAAATCCCGGCAAAACCTGACACCCGCCTCGGTGGCGAAGGAACTGGGCATTTCGCTGCGGCAATTGCATGTCGTTTTCGAGGGCGCGGAACTGTCGTTTTCCCGGACGCTTTCCTCCATGCGTATCGAGGAAGCGCGACGCCTGCTGCTGGAATTTCCCGCTTTGCCAATAACGCAGGTCGCCTATGGTTGCGGCTTTGACAGCCTGGCCACCTTCTACCGGGTGTTCAGCAACACCTTTGGCATGACGCCTGGCGAGGCACGCGCGATAAGTCTGCCGACCGCTTAAATTTCACCTCTGCGCGCAATGAGAAGACGCCTCATCTCCACCTCTGTAAAGCCGATGGATCGTGCAGTCCCGTCCGGCAATCTGAGGAGCGCTCCCATGACCAATTTTTTCGATTTCGCGATTTCCGGGCTGCCCGACGCCACCGCATTTCGCCGCAGCCCGCCGCCCTGTGAAATCGACCGGCTGCTCCGGACGAGTTCCTTCACGGCAGCACTGCGTCTGCTTTCCGGAAGTTTCATCGCCCTTTATGAAGGTTCGCCCGGCATGATCGCGCTTTTTGCGACGCGCCAGAGCCGGCTCCTTTGCCATGCGCTGCTAGCGCTGTATTTTCAAAAATGTGACATCTGCGAAACCGGAGCGGGCGAGCCCGCCCTAACGCGGGAAGATTTCGGCCGTCTCGCGCTCCGCCATGGCCTCGCCAGCCACGATGTCGCTTATGCCTTTTTCGAAGAGGCGCTGAAACGCGGGCTGACGAGAGAGGTGAAATCCGACGGAGAAAAGAGCAACGGGGTGGCGCCTTCGCAGCTGACCCTGGCGATGCTTGCACATTGGTACGATGTGCATTTTCAGGCACTCGACCTGATCGATGAAGGTTTCAGGGCCTCCAGATTCATCAAACAGTCCGAAACCATGCTCGCGCACATCCATCCCCGCGTGACGGAAGCGCTGCTTTCCAATCCCGAGGTCCGCTGCCCCGGGCCACTTTCCATCATCTTCAACTGGTTCGACGCCGGCGGGCTTTTGATGGATCGCCTGATCGCCGGGATAGACTGGGAAAAGCCGACGGAACAGGGCAGGCACCTGACGGATGTGAAGACGGTGTCGGAACTGGCAAAATCGCTCTCCCTTACCCGCCCCCATGTTGCCCGCAAGCTTGCGGCAGCCGAACTGATCGGCGGCATCGGCTGGAGCGGACGGCGGGGTCGCTCGGCGCTCTGGATATCGCAGGGCTTTTACGAGGAATATGCCCGCATGCAGGCGCGCAAGCTCCTCATTCTCGATGATGCCTTCATGGAGACGACGTGAGGTTGCGGAACCGGAGGGCACGGCATTTGTCGATGGTTATGAGTGATACCCATTGACAAAATTCGAGAACTACGGCTCTTCTACTGCCCATGCGTAAGATGTTGCAAACATCGAAATTGACGGCACTGCTGTTTAGACTGGTGATGATACTGTCACTGGCGGGTTACAGCGTTTCCACCGTCAATGCCGCAATGCATGGTCCAGACGCTGCGGGAATGCCGCACGACCAATCGGTCATGATGGATCATGGCGCGATGAAGAGCCACGGTGGTTCGGCCATGGCGTCCGACGATCATCACAAGATGGATGCGGCAGAGCACGACAGCGGCGTTAAAAAGCCGGTCAAGCCGGAATGCTGTGGCGATTTCTGTCTCGGCATGGCCGTGTTGATCGCTCATGACGCGCTGGGCAAACCCGTCGACAATTCCATTCGTTCCTTCCTCGACGATAGCAAGGCCGTGGGCGAGACCCCGCTCCTTCACCGTCCACCGAATATCTGAACAGGCAAAGCCCGCCTGCTGGGCAATGACCGTGCGTGAGCGGCTTTAGCGCCGTCGCGCCGTTACATCTCCTGTTCGGACATTACCATGAATCCTATTTACATCGTGGTGGCAGCGCCCCTGCTTCTGGGCGGCTGCACGGCCACATCCTTGATGAACGAGGCTACCTCGTTTGAAGACGCGGCGAACCCGTCGCTCGGCGTCGCACCCATCCGCTATCAAACGCCGGTTACGGGTTATACGCACCGCGCCCCGGCTGACCCGAAGCCCTGGCGTAACCAGAACGATGCGCAGGCTCCGAAAGGAGACGCATCATGACGATAGGCATATTCAAACTCGCGGCCGCCCTCTCCTTCCCCGTCATTCTCGGCGGCTGTGTCACGGCCGCCGACTACACCTCGAAAAATGCGGGCTTCACCACCGTATCGGCCAAAACATCCGAAGCGACCGGAAAGCAGACGGTCTGGATACAGAACAGGGCAGAGGCGCAGGCGACTTCGGCCCGCGTCAAGTCGCTGATGGCCACCAAAACCATCGATGTCGAAACAGCGGTTCAGGTCGCGCTGCTCAACAACAAGGGCCTTCAGGCTGCTTATACGGATCTGGGTGAATCGGCCGCAACCGCCTGGCAATCGACCATGCTGGTCAATCCGAGGGTCGGTATCGGGCTGACGGGCATCGGCACGCCGGGGCTCAGGGCCTACAAGGCGATCGAGGGTGTGATCGTCACCAATATTTTGGCGCTGGCCACTCTTAAACAGAATGTCGAGATCGCCGATACCGGCTTCCGCAAGGCGCAGCTCGCAGCCGCACTGAAGACGTTGCAACTGGCGGCGGATACCCGCCGGGCGTGGATCACGGCTGTCGCGGCCTGGGAAAATGTCGGCCAGCTCGCTCAGGCGCAGACGGCGGCGGATGCAGCCTCGGAACTTGCCAAAAAGCTTGGGGAGGCCGGCTCCCTGAACAAGGAGGGCCAGGCCCGCGAACAGGTCTTTTATGCCGAGCTGACAGGCCAGATCGCCAAGGCAAGGCTTGAGGCGCGTCTTGCGAAGGAAGAGCTGACAAGGCTGATGGGACTGTGGGGAGGAGACATCGAATACAGCATCCCCAATCGCCTGCCGCAGCTTCCCAAGGATATTGCCAAACGCGACATGATCGAGGCCGAGGCGCTGCAACGCCGCGTGGATTTGCAGATCGCCAAACTCGATCTGGAATCGACCGCCCGGTCGTTCAAGCTCACCGAGGCCACCCGATACGTCACCGATCTCGAGCTTCGTTCCGGTTTCGAGACCGAACGCGAGCGTGACGAGGACGCCATAAACAAACAGACGACGGGCAATGCAGAACTGGAATTCGTCATTCCGATCTTCGATTCCGGCCGGGCAAGAATGCGGGAATCCGAACTTGCCTATATGCGCGCGGCAAATCTGCTGGCGGAAAAGGCGGTCAATGTCCGCTCCGAAGCCCGTTCGGCCTATCAGGCCTATCGCTCGAACTACGATATCGCCCGGCACTATCGCAACAGCGTTGTGCCGCTGCGAACGAAGATCGAGGAAGAGTCGCTGCTCACCTATAACGGCATGCTCACCAATACCTTCGAACTGCTCGCCGACAGCCGCGAAAAGGTCAATTCGAACCTGCTCGCCATCAATGCCAAACGCGACTTCTGGCTCGCGGAAGCCGGCCTCGCTCCCGCCATCTATGGCGGTGGCGCGGCTACGGCAGGGGCAGAAACAGAAGTTGCCGCCGCTGGTGGCGGCGGTGGCGGACATTGAGAAAGGAAACGGCCATGTTCAATAGAAGAAACTTTCTGGGTGTCGGCGCCGCAATGGTCTCTACGGCGGCATGGGCAAAGACATCGAATAGCAGCCTGCCGGAAGCGGCCGTGATGGAGACGGCGGCAACCCAGGCGCCGGTCAAGCCCACCACCGGTCCCGATTACAACCCGGTCGTCACCCTGAACGGCTGGACCCTGCCATTCCGGATGAACAACGGCGTCAAGGAATTCCACCTTGTCGCCGAGCCGGTGGAACGCGAGATGGCAGAGGGCATGACCGCCCGCCTCTGGGGCTATAACGGCCAGTCGCCCGGTCCGACCATCGAAGCCGTCGAAGGCGACCGGGTGCGTATTTTCGTCACCAACAAGCTGCCGGAACATACGACCATCCACTGGCACGGCATGATCCTGCCCTCGGGCATGGACGGCGTCGGCGGCCTGTCACAGCCGCATATCCCCGTCGGCAAGACTTTCGTTTACGAATTCGATCTCGTGAAATCGGGTACCTTCATGTACCACCCGCATTCGGACGAAATGGTCCAGATGGCGATGGGCATGATGGGCTTCTTCGTGATCCATCCGAAGGATCCGGCATTCATGCCTGTTGATCGCGACTTCGTCTTCCTGATCAACGCCTTCGACATCAACCCCGGCTCCTACGTGCCGAAAATCATGACCATGACGGATTTCAATGTTTGGTCATGGAACAGCCGGGTGTTTCCGGGCATCGATCCGCTGGTGGTTTCCAAGGATGACAGAGTGCGCGTGCGCGTCGGCAACCTGACCATGACAAACCATCCGATCCACATGCATGGCTACGATTTCGAGGTGACCTGTACGGATGGCGGCTGGGTGCGGCCCGAGGCGCGATGGCCCGAAGTCAGCATCGACATCCCTGTCGGTGCGATGCGAGCTTACGAATTCGACGCCAAATATGTCGGCGACTGGGCCATCCATTGCCACAAGTCGCACCATACGATGAACGCGATGGGGCATGACGTCCCGACCTTCATCGGCGTCGACAAGAAGACCGTCACCGAAAAAATCCGCAAGGTCCGGCCGGAATATATGCCGATGGGCACCGCCGGCATGGCCGATATGGGTGCCATGGAAATGGAAATCCCCGAGAATACCGTTCCCATGATGACCGGCTGGGGTCCGCACGGCCCAATCGAGATGGGCGGCATGTTCTCCGTGGTGAAGGTCCGCGAAGGCATTTCCGCCGGCGATTACTCAGATCCCGGCTGGTACGAAAACCCGCCCGGAACCCAGGCCTGGGAATGGACCGGCGACGTGCCGGCGACCGAAAAGACCAATGATCCCAAAACACAGATCACGCCGAAACCCATGAAACACGGCTGATCGTGCAGACCACAACCCCCACAGAACCAAGGAACATGCAATGACCAGACTGAAACTTGCACTGCTTCTCACCGCTCTTGCCACACCCGCCTTCGCCTCGGGCACACACGGCGGCGGCCATGATGCAATGGCGATCGGCGAACCCGGCGACAAATCCAAGGTGACGCAAACCATCCAGGTGACGATGAAGGAGACGCCTGACGGCAAGATGCTGTTCACCCCCGCCAAGTTTGAATTCAAGAAGGGCAAGACCGTGCGTTTTGCCGTGAAGAATGTCGGCGAGCTGGACCACGAATTCATCCTCGACGAGCAGAAGGCCAATCTTGAGCACAAGGCCGCCATGGAGAAGGCCCCGGAGATGGAACATGACAATCCCAATGCGATCAGCCTTGCGCCGGGCGAAAGCGGCGAAATCATCTGGAAATTCACCAATGACGGGATGTTCGAATTCGCCTGCCTGAAACCCGGGCATTACGAGGCCGGCATGCGCGGCGATCTCAAAGTTTCGGCAAAGTAACCCATTCAGCAAAGGAATCCGACCATGAAGACAATCGTTAAAATCTCCATTGCAGCAGCGCTGTTGCTTGCCGCACCCTTCGGCGCATTCGCCCAGGAATTCACCAAGGGCACGGTGAAGAAGGTCGACGCCGCCGCGAAAAAAGTCACCATCATCCATGAGGAACTGAAGAACCTCGACATGCCTGCCATGACGATGGTGTTCCGCGTCAAGGACGATGCTCTGCTCGCCAAGCTCAAGGAAGGCGCGAACATCGAATTCGTCGCCGAGCGCGCAGACGGCAAGCTGGTCGTCGCCCAGGTGAAATAAGGCCCCCAAAGCCTGCACACGCCCGTGACGGACCGAAATGCGGCACTGGCACGGGCGTGTGCGCCATGTCAAATATTCATGCCGAAGCGTGGCCTTCGAATCGCCGGCACCCATGCTCAAAACAAGCCGATTTGCAGCAGGGAGTTCCGCCTTGCCTGACGGTCGGGAATGAGGTGGCCGCAAAGCCGCCATATGCCAAATGATTTTCTACAAAATAAATAGAAAAAGAACGACCTGTCTTTCTTGACGCGGTTCTGATCCCTAGGCTAGCTGTCATCATTGGCCGCCTTCAGGGAGGGACGATGTTGAACGAAATCCTGTATCAATGCCGCAATCTCAACCGCTGCAATTGATGCTGGCGCAATATCGGTCCGGTTGAATTGGGGAAAAAGGTGACACGATACGTTATTATCGGCGCAGGTGCGGTCGGCGCGAGTCTTGCCGCGCAGTTCGAGCTTTCCGGCATCAAATATGCTCTGGTCGGGCGCGGCGCACAGATTGCTTCCATTATCAAACAGGGCCTGAGCTATCAGAGGCCATCGGGTACGCAGCAGATAAGGCTGAACGCCTTTGATGTATCCGAACCGCCCGAACTGGCACTCGATGATATTCTGCTGCTGACCGTGAAGACACAGGATGTGGTGGCCACGCTGGCGGACTGGTCATGGCGTCAGGTGCAGGGCGCGGAGGGCGCCACGGCCGCGCAATTGCCGCTGGTTACCTTTCAGAACGGTCTGGCGACGGAAGCCCTGGCGCTTAGAACCTTCGCCAATGTCTATGGGGCCAGCATTCTGACCCCTGCCCGGTTTACGCAAACGGGCGCAGTGGCAGCAGCCGGCAATCCGCAGGTCGGCGTCGTCACCATAGGGCGTTTCCCTGCCGGTTCCGACGATACGGCGACGGAAATTGCCGCAGACCTTGCTCGCGCCAATTATCTCGCGGAAACCAGCAACGATATCCGTCGCTGGAAATCGGCAAAACTCCTTCACAATGTCCGCAATGCGCTGGATCTGTTTGCAGTAGAAGACGATCTGCGGGCCTCCATCGCCGAGGCACTGGTCCATGAGGCCCGTCAGGCGCTTGAAGCCGCCGGCTACAATCTCGCCTCTCCTTCCGAGCGGACCATCGATATTTCGAGCTGGAGCATCGCAGAAAACAGCGGCATCGAGCTTGGCCAGCAATCAACCTGGCAGAGTTTCGCCCGGGGCGCATCCAGCGAGGTCGATTATCTCAACGGGGAAATCGTGCTGCTCGGGCGTCTGCACAACATTGCGACGCCTTATAACGAGGCTATCCAGTCCCTTGCCGGAAGGCTGGCGCATCAGGGCCGTTTCTCGAAGGCGGCGCCGCTCGATGCAATCCGGTCTCTTGTCCTGCAATTGCAGGATCGCGACAAAAACGGTCTCGCCGCCGCGCAATGACGCGGTCGATCCATTCTTCACATGAAAACCACCAAACTGAAGCGATAAAATGAGAGAAGCCATTCCAGATCAGATCCTCACCGCCGCCGGTGCGCTGTTTTACAACGAGGGTATCAGGGCAGTCGGGATCGATCGCATTATTGAAGAAGCGAAGGTCGCCAAGGCGACACTCTATCGACATTTTCCATCCAAGGATCACCTCGTTGCTGCCTATCTTCAGGATCGCCACGACCGTGTCATTCGCTCGCTGCAGGATGTTTTGACCGCAACGAACAATCCGAGGGACCAGATCCGGGTGATTTTCGAGCGGCTTTACGAGAAAGCCGACAGCCCCGAATTCAGAGGCTGCGCCTTTGCACTTGCGGTTGCCGAACACGGCGATTCCGATCGGGTCGTCACCGTGGCGAGAACCCATAAGCGAATGGTGCGGGACATCTTTGAGACGGTCATGTCCAAGACAGGGGGCCGGCCGGATCAGGCCGCATCTCACCTTTCGCTTCTTTACGAAGGCGCACTCGCGACCGTCGCCGTCGGGCGCGATCCGCATGCCGTTCTCATCGCCCGGGACTGTGCGCTCTCGGTGTTCGATCTTGCAGCCGGCCAGGCATCCTGAGGAAACCAGATATGACAAAGACCATCGATTATTTCTTCGGCATCGGCTCCCCCTGGGCCTTCCTCGGCCTGGAGCCTTTCGCCGCCCTTGCCGGTGAACAGAACGCCACGATCCGACCCCACATCATTCCGCTGATCGAGGATAATGGCGCGATCTATTCCCGCAACCGTCCGGAGGCGCGCCGTGCCTATTGGACGAAGGATTTAAAACGCTGGGCCGCGTTGCGCGGCAAGTCGCTGAACTTCGAAAACCGTGCCGCCCTTTCCGATCCTACCCCCGCAGGCTTCATGGTCATTGCCGCCATCGAGGCGGGCGAGGACTGGCTGAAACTGACCAAGGCACTTCAGGGAGCCTTCTGGGAAGGCGGCGAAGACATCGGCAAGGCCGAGATTCGCCGTGCAATCGCGGACAAAGCCGGCTTCGACGGCAAGGCGCTGGATGAGCGCGGCGGAAGCGACGCTATCGCCGCCATCTGGAAAGCCAATTACGAAACAGCAAAGACAGCAGGCGTGTTCGGACTTCCGACATTCCGTTACGAGGGCGAACTTTATTGGGGACAGGACAGCCTTCCCTTCCTTGAACGTCATCTCAAGGGCGAAAAACTGGTCGCCTGATCCCTGTCGTGACCGGGTGCTCGCTGCCGCTTGGCTGCGCCCGGTCTGCGGCTTTCTTCGGACCGTTCTTGTGGAGTTCCCCATGTCTCTCTTCCCGCCGTCCTCGCGCGGAGTGTCGCGATGAGCGCACTGCCTTCCGCTCTTTCGGACGCTTTGCGCAACCGTTTCGGCGAGCGCTTTTCCACCGCTCAGGCCTTGCGGGAACAGCACGGCCGTGGTGAATCCCACCATACGCCGACGATCCCCGATGCCGTCGTTTTTGCCGAGAGCACGGATGATGTTGCGGAAGCCGTCCGGCTTTGCGCCATTGAAGGTATTCCCGTCATCGCCTTCGGCACCGGCACCTCGCTCGAAGGCCACCTGACGGCGGTGCGCGGCGGCGTCTCGGTTGACCTGTCGCGCATGTCGAAAATCGTCCGCATCAGCGCAGAGGACCTCGACTGCACGGTGGAGGCAGGCGTCACGCGCGAACAGCTGAATACATATCTGCGCGATATGGGCCTGTTTTTCCCGATCGACCCCGGCGCCAATGCCTCGATCGGCGGCATGGCCGCAACGCGCGCGTCGGGCACCAATGCCGTGCGTTACGGCACCATGCGGGAGAATGTGCTGTCACTCACGGTCGTCTTGCCCAATGGCCAGGTGATCCGCACCGGCGGGCGAGCACGCAAATCGTCAGCCGGCTATGATCTGACGCGGCTTTTCGTCGGCTCCGAAGGAACGCTTGGCATCATTACAGAAGTGACGTTGCGCCTTTACGGCATTCCGGAAACCATCTCGGCCGCGCTCTGCTCTTTCGAAGACGTCGAAAAGGCGGTTGCCGCAGCCATCACGGTGGTACAGCTCGGCATTCCCGTCGCCAGAATGGAACTGATGGACCGTGGCCTGATCGAAGCCGTCAACGCCTATTCCAATCTTTCCCTCAAGGTCGAGGACACGCTCGCCTTCGAGTTCCACGGCTCGCCGGCCGGCGTTCAGGAACAGGTCGAGATGGTCGCCGCGATCGTGGAAGACAATGGCGGCAGGGATTTTGAATGGGCGAATGCGCCGGAGGACAGAAACCGCCTGTGGAAAGCGCGTCACAATGCGTTTTATGCCGTGGTCTCACAGCGCCCGAACGCCAGGGGCTGGTCCTCCGATGTCTGCGTGCCCGTCTCTGAATTGAGCGGCTGCATCGTGAAGACCCGTGAATTGCTGCGCGATTGCAGCGTACCCGCCGCCATTCTCGGCCATGTGGGCGACGGCAATTATCACGTGGTCTTCGCCGTCGACCCTGCCAACCAGACGGAACTCGATGAGGTGGCGGCAATCAACAAGAAGATGGTGCAGCACGCCATCTCTGTCGGTGGCACCTCCACCGGCGAGCACGGGGTCGGCACCGGCAAGATCGCTTATCTTCGACAGGAACACGGCGATGCGGTGGACCTCATGGCCGTCATCAAAAACGCCATCGATCCGGCTGGCATCATGAACCCGGGCAAGATTTTGCCCGGCCGCCAAGAAACGCTCTGACCACGCGGGATTTCGCAGATGGATAATTACAGGACCCACAGCTCCCACTGGGGTGCGTTTTCGGGCAGCTACCGCAATGGCAAGCTCGATATCCGTCCGCATCCGGGTGATCCACACCCTTCGCCTTTGCTCGGTAATCTGCCGGCAATCGCTGACAGCAGCGCGCGCATCCGGCGCCCGGCGATCCGGCGTGGCTGGCTGGAGGGAAAACCCGATAACGCCAGAATGCGCGGTGCGGATGATTATGTGGAAGTCAGCTGGCAGCAGGCGACGGATATCGTCGCAAAAGAGCTTCAGCGTGTTTACGCGGATTTCGGCCCGCAGGCCGTATTCGGCGGGTCCTACGGATGGTCGAGCGCCGGCCGCTTCCATCACGCGCAAAGCCAGGTTCACCGCTTTCTGAATGTCCTTGGCGGCTATGTGCGTTCCGTCAACACCTATAGTTCCGGCGCGGCGATGGTCATCATTCCGCATGTTCTTGGACCCTATGACCATTTCGACCGCAAGAGCGTGACCTGGGATGCGATAGAGCGCAGCAGCGAATTGATCGTCGCTTTCGGCGGTATGGCGCTCAGAAACACGGATGTGCATGGCGGCGGCAACAGCGTGCATACCGTGCCGCAGAAGTTGAAAGGCGCATCTGCGCGCGGCGCGCGCTTCGTGCTGATCAGCCCGCTGAAGGACGATTTTCCGAATGAGCTGAATGCGCAATGGCTGCCGGTCAAACCCGGCACCGATGTTGCGCTGATGCTCGGCCTCGCCCATGTTCTCGTCACCGAGGGCCTGCATGATCGCGAATTCATCGACCGCTATACTGTCGGCTATCAGCGTTTCGAGGACTACCTGCTGGGCCGGACCGATGGCGTCGCGAAAAGCCCCGAATGGGCGTCCGGCATCTGCGGCATCGGCGCCGACACGATAAAGGAACTGTCCCGCGACATGGCGAACGCGAGGACATTGATCACCGTCAGCCATTCTCTTCAGCGCGCCGATTATGGCGAGCAACCCGTCTGGCTGGGCATTGTCCTGGCCGCCATGCTGGGCCAGATGGGCCTCGACGGCGGCGGCTATTCCTATTCCCTTGGCGCTTTGGGCAATGTCGGCAAGAGCCTGCTGGCCGTTCCCTTGCCGACACTCAATCAGTTCAAAAACCCGGTTGCGGATTTTATCCCCGTCGCACGAATCGCCGATATGCTGCTCAATCCGGGTGACGACTATGATTATAACGGCCAGAGAATGCGCTATCCCGATATCCGCCTGGTTTACTGGGCGGGCGGCAACCCGTTTCACCACCATCAGGACATCAACAGGCTGCGGGCGGCTTTCAGAAGGCCGGAGACCATCATTGTCCATGAGACCGCCTGGACATCGTCCGCACGTCACGCCGATATCGTGCTGCCGGCGACAACAACGCTGGAGCGCGACGATATTGGCGCGGCCGACCGCGATCCCCTGATGATTGCGATGAAAAAGCTGATCGAGCCGGTTGGCGAGGCGAAGGATGACTATGAAATCTTCTCCGGGATCGCACGCCGCCTCGGCAAATTCGAAGCCTTCACCGAAGGCCGCAGCAGCCGGGAATGGCTTGCCTTCCTCTATGAAACGACGCGTGGGGCGCTCGCCGCCGGCGGGCACGAAGCGCCCGATTTCGAGACATTCTGGGAGCGTGGAGAGATTGACCTGCCGCTAAAGCCGGATGATGGAGGGCCTGCGCGGGCCTTCAGGGACGATCCGTCCACCTTCCCGCTGAAGACGCCATCCGGAAAAATCGAAATCTTCTCCGAGACGATAGAAGGTTTCGGTTACGATGATTGCGGCGGCCATCCGCAATGGTATTCCGGCAGAACGACATCGGAAGATGCGGCCCTTTATCCGCTGCATCTCATCTGCAACCAGCCGCATCAGCGGCTGCACAGCCAGCTGGACTATGGCGCTTTCAGCCGTTCCACCAAGATCAGGGGCCGCGAACCCGTGCGTATCAACCCCGAAGATGCCGCCCGCCGTGGCATTGCCGATGGCGATATCGTCCGGCTGTTCAACAGTCGTGGCAGTTGCCTTGCCGCAGCCGTTCTGAGCACGGATGTACGCCACGGCGTGATGCAGCTGGCCACGGGTGCGTGGTTCGAACCGAATGACCCGCAGGCAGAACATGCCATGTGCATTCATGGCAATCCAAACATCCTGACACGCGATATCGGCACCTCGAAACTGGCGCAGGGTTCGACCGGCCAGATCACCAGAGTGGAGGTCGAGCGTTTCCTCGGGGAAGCACCTCCGGTACGGATTTTCGAAAAGATGGCATTTGTGAATGGCGTGACGGAAGGTTGATCGCCGCCATCCGCCATTCCCACGGCCTTGATGTTTCGGCACAGCCGAAAAGCCCAGCGCGAGGGTGTCATCAGCCCCGGAAAAGCTGATCCTACCACCTTCGTAAACCGCGGCAAAATAATCCATTAATTCGATAGAAAAAGAACAACTGGTCTTTCTCCTTCTGACTACCCTGCTACGTTATGCATCAAGATCCGAATTTCAAACAAAGGGACCGCGTCATGACCGCACGATGTATCAGTAAGCACGGCCTGCGATCGAATGAGCCGTCCATCGCTGAACGGTAACGGCGACACCGCAGCATCGGCCTGACTGTCCAACGGGATAAGGCAGGCACATTTTCCCGATTTCTGGGCCTTTGAACCTCGCGGCAGACTGCCCGCGTGAACGCCTTCCCATGCGCGCAATTGGCGGGCGTGAAGCGGCGGTGGCCCATGAAACCAGCAAGACAAGACACAACTCTACCAATCAGGATTTTTTAATGACGATACGTTCTTCCCTTTTTTCCTTCTCCCGCCGGGGCCTGCTGACGACCACTCTTGCAGGTGCAATCGCGCTTCTGGCGGCGACGGGGCCTGCTCCGGTTGAGGCAGCCGACACCCCGCGCAACGGCGGCGACATCACCTTCCTCATCGACTCGCTTGGTGACACCTGGATTCCGAACAACAGCGCCATCTCCAGCTTTCAGGGCCATATCTGGGGCCATGTGGCCGACAAGCTGCTTTATGTCGATGCCGACGGAAAAGTCAGCCCCTGGCTTGCCGAACGATGGGAGCAGAACGACAACGCCACCGAATTCACGCTTCATCTCAAGAGCGGCGTAACCTTCTCCGACGGTACGCCCCTTGATGCGGCAGCAGTCGTTGCCAATCTCGACATCTGGTATGCCGGCCGCAAGGCCGAAGGCATCAACCCGATCGGCCTCTTCCCCAAGACCTATGACCGTGCCGAAGCGGTGGATGCAACGACGGTGAAGGTCTTCTTCAAGAAGCCGACACTCGGCTTTATTCCCACACTCGGCTATCACGGCTCCATCCTGATCTCCCCGAAGACAATCGCACAGCCCGCCACCCAGCAGGCGGACCTCAGCAAAACCTCCGGCAGCGGCCCCTATGTCGTCGAATCCTGGAAGGAAGGTGACTACGTCAAGCTGGTTAAGCGCAAGGATTACAATTGGGGTCCGGCAGCCGTTGGCCACACGGGCCCGGCCTATCTTGATTCCATTACCTATAAACTGGTGACGGAACCTTCACTGCGTGTCGCCTCGGTCCAGTCCGGTCAGGCCGATGTCGCCTACAATGCATCCCCCCAGGAGTTGAAATCCCTGCACGAGGAAGGCTTCACGGTCGCAACGCCACGCTACCTCGGCTTCGTTAACGGCTGGGCCGTCAACACCAAGCTTCCTCCCTATGATGATGTGAAGGTTCGTCAGGCGCTTCAGGCCGGCGTCAATCGTCAGGAAATCATCGACACCGTCTATACGCCCGACTGGAAACTCGCCGCATCCTTTATCCAGAGCAATGTGCCGGGAGCGACCGATCACAGCGATCTCCTTGCCTATGATCCGGCCAAGGCCGAAAAGCTGCTCGACGAGGCCGGCTGGGTCAAGGGCGCCGACGGCATCCGTACAAAGGACGGCAAGCCGCTCGCGCTGACGATCCATTCCAATCCCTATCTTGCCACATCGAAGTCTGTCGATGAGCTCATTGCCCAGCAGCTCGGCAAACTTGGCTGGAAAGTCACCATCCGCTCTTACGACGTCGTGACCTACGGCGAAAAGGTCAAGTTCGGTGGTGCCGCCGTTCCGACCTATGAGGTGACGCGCAGCTTCATCGACGCGGGCACCGTCGCCAGCATTCTCACCAACGCCAATAATGGTGAGAATTGGTTCGCGCTGGACGACCGCGACGCGACACTCAACGGATTGCGCGACAAGATCGCCGGCGCAGGCTCCTTCGACGAGCGCAGCCCGCTTCTCGACCAGCTGCAGAAATACGTGCTCGAGCAGGGCTATTTCATTCCGAGAACCCAGATCGTGCAGCGGATTTACGTGCAGTCGCCGAAGCTCAAGGGCGAGGTCTATAACGGCGTCGCTTACGCCAGCTACTACACCGCTTCCCTCAGCGACTGATCCGCATCATCGAGCAACGTGAAGGAGAGCACCGGCATGAGCAATGCCTACCTAACCTACGCCGCAAAACGGCTTGGCCAGGCGGTCGTCGTCATACTGCTGGCTTATGTCTTCACCTTCGTGGTCGTCAGCATCCTGCCTGGCGACCCGATAACCAGTGTGCTGCGCAACCCGCAGAACGGGTTTACCGAACAGGAAATCGCGGAAATCATCGCCGCGCAGGGCCTCGACAGGCCAGTAATCGTGCAACTCTGGTCGTCACTGTCAGGCTTTCTGACCGGCGATCTGGGCATCTCGATGCGCTCCAACCGGCCCGTTGCGACCTTGATCGCCGAGGTGCTGCCTTCCACCCTGGTGCTGGCATCCACGGGACTTGCCGTCGCCCTGTTTCTGGCGATGGCGGTTGCCTATGGAACCCAGGTCATTCCGAAACGCTATGGCCAGGGATTGCTCCGGGGTTTTCCTTCGCTGTTTCTATCAACACCGAATTTCGTGATCGGCCTGATACTCATACATCTCTTTGGCTTCCAGCTGCGCCTTTTCCGCGTCATCGAGCCTGACAGCTTCTGGGCAACGCTGTTTGCGGCAATCACGATCGGAATTCCCTTTTCCGCACAGATCGCCGAGGTGCTCATCGCAAATCTCGACAAGGAGGCGGAACAGGAATATGCCGCCGTCGCCCGCAGCCGCGGCATCGGACAGGCGCGGCTGTTTGCACAGCATCTGCTCAAGCCGGCCTCCTTACCCGTCGTCACCGTTATCGCCATTACGGTCGGCGAACTGATCGGCAATTCGCTGATCACCGAAACGGTCTTCGGACGAACCGGTCTCGGCAGCCTCGTGCAGCGCTCGGTGAGCACGCAGGACCTGCCTGTCCTGCAGGCGATCGTTTCGCTGGGTGCCGTGGTCTTCGTCCTCGTCAATCTGATTGCCGATCTGCTTTACCCATTGCTCGATCCGCGCGTGAAAATCCTCGATGGGCAAAAACGTCGCCCGGCCATCGCCGATGAAACACCCACCACCAAGGCGGTGACCCCATGACCTTCTCTTCAAACCCTTACCCGCCGGGCACGAGCCTCGCCGACCGACTGGCGGGCTTTCGGATACCGGTAACCGTGGCGCTGTCCTTCGCCATCATCACGCTGGTGATCGCCTGGTCGCTGGCTCCCGGCCTCTTTACCAGCCACAGTCCGATCAACGGGGTTCCCACGGACAAGCTGCTTGGGCCAAGTCTCGAGCACTGGTTCGGCACCGACCACCTCGGTCGCGATCTCTATGCCCGCGTCGTTTATGGCACCGCCTCCTCCGTCTCGAGCGCCCTCGTCGCAGTGGTCATCGGCGTGTTCGCCGGCGGTCTCATCGGACTTCTGGCGGGCTTTCTCGGCGGTTGGGTCGATGTCGTCCTCGCCCGACTGGTCGATGTGTTGCTGGCAATTCCAAAATTCCTGCTGGCCGTCATCGTTGTTACCGCCATCGGCTTCGAGACCATCAATGCCGCAATCGCCACCGGTGTCTCGGCCGTCGCCGTCTTCGCCCGCGTTACGCGTGCAGAGGTCATCAAGACGCGACAGGCGACATTCGTGGAGGCCTCCTTCCTGCTCGGCGGCTCGCGCTGGTTCATTCTTCTGCGCCACGTCCTGCCCAACGCATCGCGCTCGGTGCTGCCGCTTGCCGTATTGCAATTCGGCGAGTCGATCCTCGTGATCGCCAGCCTCGCCTTTCTCGGATACGGCGACCCGCCGCCCGCCTCCGACTGGGGCCTGCTGATCTCGATCGGCAAGGACTACCTCAAATGGCCGTGGCTGGTATACGCCCCCGCCTTCGTCACAATCGCGACCGTCCTCTCTGTAAACAGGATCAGCCGATGGCTACGCAAGACAGACTGACCACAACGATCGACCGCTCCATCGCCTTTGCGGGTAGACCGCAGCAGGCTCCCGTCCCGCTCCTGCGCGTCGACGACCTCTCGGTTGCCTATGGGCGCCAGGAAGTCGTCAGCAATGTCGGTTTCGAACTCGGCCGTGGCAAGAGCCTTGCCCTCATCGGCGAGTCCGGTTCCGGCAAGTCGACGATAGCCCGCGCGGTGCTTCGGCTTTTGCCGAGCGGAGGACACGCCACGGGTCGCGTCACCTTCGGCGGTCAGGAAATATTGGCTTTGCCGGAACGCAGCTTCCGGCCGCTGCGGGGACGCGCCATCGGCTTCGTCCCGCAGGATCCCGGCAATTCGCTCAATCCTGTCAGGACAATCGGCGCGCAGGCGATGGAGGCGGCAGCCCTCCTCGATGAACCTGACAAGGCGATCCGCAAGGCCCTCATTCTCGAGACCTTCGCGCAGGTGGGGCTCGACAACCCGAACGTTGTCTACGATTCCTACCCGCATCAATTATCCGGCGGCATGCTGCAGCGTGTACTCATCGGGCTTGCGGTGCTGCCCCGCCCATCGCTGCTGGTCGCCGACGAACCGACCTCGGCACTGGATGTCACGATCCAGAAACGTATCCTAGACCTGCTTTCACGGTTGCAGCATGAGCTGGATATCAGCCTGCTCCTCATCACCCACGATCTGGCGATTGCCGCCGAACGGGCAGATTCGCTGGTGGTCCTGAAGGGCGGCACCGTTCAGGAGGCCGGAAGCACCGCTTCGGTCTTTTCCGCGCCCGCTTCCGCCTATGCAAGGAAACTGCATGCCGATGTCCCGGCCCTCAATCCGGACCGTTATGCCCGCCTGCGTGACCCCGGTTTCCGGCTGCTGAAGGCCGAAGCCGCCACGGAGCGGAAGATCGAGCTCAAAGCCGTCACCAAGAATTTCCGGGTCGGCGACCGGGTGCTGACGGCTGTCAACAACGTATCCTTCAACGTGCCCGCCGGTACCACCCATGCCCTGGTCGGCGAGTCCGGCTCGGGTAAGACGACGACCATCCGGCTGCTGCTCGGCCTCGAGGAGCCCGATACCGGCACGATATCTGTAGCTGGCGAAGAGTTGGCCGGCCGCTCTCACGTATCGCTGCGTGCAACATGGCGGCATCTCCAGTTCGTTTACCAGAACCCTTTCACCTCTCTCGATCCTACATGGACCGTGGAGCAGCTGGTGCGCGAACCGCTCGACCGTTTCAAGATCGGAACCCGTGCGGAACGGCTGGAGAATGTCCGCGAGGCTCTTTCCAATGTGGGGTTGGCCGAACACCTGCTCACCCGCAAACCGGCGGCGCTTTCGGGCGGGCAGCGCCAGCGCGTTGCCATTGCCCGGGCGCTGGTTCTCAAACCGGATGTAATCGTGCTCGACGAGCCAACCTCCGCGCTTGATGTCAGCGTGCAGGCCGACATTGTCGACGTGCTGCTGTCGTTGCAGGCAAAGCTCGGCCTGACCTATGTTTTCGTCTCCCATGACCTCGCGCTGGTGCGCCAGCTCGCTCACACGGTTTCGGTGATGCAGCGCGGGCGTATCGTCGAGCACGGAACGGTTCTCGATATCTTCGACAATCCGCAGCATCCCTATACCGCGTCACTGCTGGAATCGATCCCGTCCGGTGCCGCCACCATGGCCCGTGCGCCACAGGCTCTGCCCCGGCGGGTTCTCGACAAGGAAAAGATCGCATGACCATCGCCGCACCCGCCGATACTCTGCCTGCGCCCTTCCGCCCCAAACAACGGCTCGGATTCAACACCCGAGTCTCCTTTAACGACGATGCCGGACCGGCGCAGGGGCTGCGCGAAGGCATCGAACTCTTCAAGGCCGCCGAACAACTGGGCTATCAGTCTGGCTGGGCCTATCAGCGGCATTTCGATCACTATCTATCCTCGCCGCTGCCGTTCTTTGCCGCGGCCGGCCAGCACACCCGTCATATCACGCTGGGTTCAGCCGTCATCCCGATGCGTTATCAGGATCCGATCCTGCTCGCCGAAGCAGCCGGCACGACCGACCTCCTGATTGACGGGCGCCTGGAACTTGCCATCTCGACCGGTGCAAACGCCAATTTCGATGCGGTGTTCGGCACGGTCGACACCGATGCCCGCACGGAGGCCAGACGCCGCCAGGCACGCTTTCTTTCGGCAATCGCGGGCGATATCCTGCACCGTGTCGAAGGAGGACAGTCCAATCCGGAGGGCACCGAACTGCGTGTAACGCCGCACAGCCCGACGCTTCGCTCGCGTATCCGCCAGGGCGCGGCAAGCATCGGCTCGGCGGTGCAGGCGGCAGAACTCGGCATCGGCCTTATCTCGGGAACCGTCCAGCACGATCAGGCCGAGGGCGAGAGTTTCGGACACTATCAGGCGCGTATCATCGAGGCTTTCCGGTCCACATGGCGCAAGACATGGAAAACGGAGCCGCCGCCGGTTGCCGTCGCCGCCTCCATTCTGGTCGGCACCACGGCCGAACTTCGGGAAAAATACGCTGCCTATGATCTGGAGCGGCGCACCAAGGGTATCGCCGCCTCTCGCCCCAAAGGCGCCCTCGAACAGGCAGCCCAGCCGGCAGGCTACCAGATTTCGCCGGTCTTTCAGGGCACGCCCGATCAGGTGCTGGAAGCGGTGTTCAACGATCCGGGCCTTGCAGCAGCCGATGAGGTCGTGCTGTTTTTGCCGCCGGCCTTCGGTCTTGCCGAAAACATTCAGCTGCTGGGCGATCTCGCAAGCACGGTGGCGCCGAGCCTCGGCTGGTCGCCCATCTCCTCTTCCTGAAATAACGAGCCGATCGGCGCCAAGGGTTAAGACAGCAGACCACGGCGGTCACCGGTCCTATAGCGAAGGCCGTCACAGGGAATATTTTCTACATATTCCATAGAAAAAGAAAGACCTGTCTTCCTCGTTAATCCGCCGCATCCTAACATGCCCGCATTGAACCTGAAGGAGCCCCCATGGCCGCGGAATTTATTAGCGTTAGTTTTCCCAATGCGTCGAACGACCTGAACCCTCTGCCCGATGCGCCCGTGGATCCCGTTTTTCTGGAGCGCTACGCGCGTGCGCTCGACGATTACGGTTTCAACTACACGCTGATCCCTTACTCCTCCTCGTCCTTCGATCCGTTCACGCTGGGCGCCACGGTGCTCGCCCACACGAAAAACATCAAGATCATCGTCGCGCTGCGGCCGAATACGGTTTATCCGACGGTCGCCGCCAAATCGCTCGCAACGCTCGACCAGTTGAGCGGCGGACGTGTCGTGGTGCACTTCATTGCCGGCGGCAGCGACGAAGAACAGGCGCGTGAAGGCGACTTCCTCAACAAGGAAGAACGTTACGAGCGTCAGGAGGAATATATCCGAATCCTGCGTCTGGCCTGGACCTCGAAAGAGCCCTTCGACTTCGATGGAAAATATTACCAGTTCAAGCAGTTCCGTAGCGCCGTGCGCCCGACCAACGGTCTTATTCCGATTTCGCTCGGCGGCTCGTCGGATGCCGCCTATCGCATCGGCGGTTCGCTCTGCGATATCTTCGGGCTCTGGGGTGAGCCGCTTGCTGAAACCAAGCAGCAGATCGAGCGGGTCTATGCCGAAGCCGCAAAGGCGGGCCGCACGGATCGCCCCCGTATCTGGGTCACATTCCGGCCGATCGTCGCCGAGACGGATGAGCTTGCCTGGGAAAAGGCCCACAGAACTCTGGATCGATTGAACGAGAACCGCCAGAAAGGCGTCACCCGCGCACCGCTGAATGCGCCGCGTCCGGCGAATGTCGGTTCGCAACGGCTTCTGGAGATCGCCGCACGCGGTGACGTGCATGACCGCGCCCTCTGGTATCCGACAGTAACGGCCACCAATGCCAGCGGCGCCACCACGGCGCTGGTCGGCTCGCCACGCACCATCGCGGATTCCATCCTCGATTATATCGACCTCGGTGCCGACCTGATCTCGATCCGGGGTTACGACAATTACAATGATGCGGTGGATTATGGCCGCTACATCCTGCCGCTTGTCCGTGAAGGCATTCGCGAACGGGAAGAGGCGAAGAAAAAGACCGCAGCCTGATGCCGCAATCCGGCCCGGTCATCTGGCCGGGCATTTTTTTCAAGTGCAGACGGAGCAAGCCGTCCCTGTCGGGGACATGGCGCTTTCCTCCATAGCCAGAGAGCCTCGACAACGCATGTCCCATGACACAACCGTCCTCGACGCAACCGTGCGCGTCCTTGAGCAGGCCGCACCGGATGCGGACCAGACCGGCCAGTTCCCCTGGACGGGTATCCGCGCCGTTCACGAAAGCGGCCTCCTCGAAAGCACGGTTGCGACACGCTACGGCGGTCAGGGTACCACGCTTGCCGATACCGCCCACATTCTGGCGGCGCTTGGCCGGGGCGATCCGTCCGTGGCCCTCATCAGCGCCATGACGATCTTTACCCATCTCGGTCAGGCCGCGAAAAACCACTGGCCGGAAGATCTTTACAGGCGGCTTCTGTCGGACGCGAAACAAAAGCCGCTGCTGCTCAATGCCGCGCGCGTCGAACCGGAACTGGGGTCGCCGGCGCGGGGCGGTCTGCCCGCGACACTTGCCCGCCGGACAAAAACCGGCTGGTCGATCACGGGCCGCAAGCGTTTCGTGACGGGTGCATATGGCCTCACGCATTTTCTTGTCTGGGCGCATACCGACGAAACACCGGCGCGGGTGGGAACATTCGTGGTGCCGAACGGCTTGCCGGGCATCAAGGTCATCGAGAACTGGCAGAGCCTAGGCATGCGCGCCACCGGATCGCATGACGTCGACTATGCCAATGTCGAAATCCCGGCGGAAAACGTCATCGACCTCGTCGATCCATCGGTGGCCCAGCAGGACAACCGGGCGCATGCAGCCATTACACTGGCTTTGACAGCGCTTTATCTTGGCGTGGCCGAAGCCGCTCAGGCCAAGTTCATCCGCTTCGCGCATGAGCGCGTGCCGGCCAATCTCGGCCATCCCATCGCCCGCACCGAACGTTTCATCACGCTTTCGGGCGAAATCGACCTTCTGGTCTCCGGCGCCCGCCAGATCATTTTCGGTACGCTCGAAAACAATAATGGCGATGCCGAAGGCTTCATCAGGGCAAGACTGCTTGCCGGCCGGCAGCTGCGCGATGCCGTTGAGATCGCCGTGCGCGGCATCGGCAATCCCGGTCTTGGAAGCGAATTGGGGCTGGAACGGCATTTCCGCGACATTCAGACAGTGCTCGTCCATGCGCCGCAGGAAGACACGTCGATTGCGATTCTGGGCCGCGCCGCCTTTGGCCGCTGGAGCCGCGACGAGAATGCGGCCGCCCAGCCCGCAGCGGCATTGCAGATCCTGAAAACCGCCTGATCTATCGGCCCCGCGCAAGGCAATTCCCTAAACGTGGACAGGTTTTTGCGCCGGGCCAAAGACCACAAAGCTGAGAGCCGCGAGCAGCCAGACGCTGATGCAGGCATAAAGCATGACCAGACCGAAACCGTCTGTGAGTGCCTGATGGACAAGTGCACCCGAAACACGCTCTGCCGACGATCCGGCGGTTCCCGCCGCGATCTTCTCCGCGAGGGAACGCAGGTCATCGGTATAAGGACCGGACGGCAGATTGGCCCTGAGCGACGACCACACGCCCTCAACCAGAATGAAGCCCATGATCGGGATATTGATGGCGAGCGAGATCATTCTTGCGCTCATATCGATGCCGGAGGCCATGCCGGAACGGGCGGCAGGGACGGCGCCCGTGGTCGTATTGGTCACCGGCGTGTTGGTAAGGCCAAGCCCGATGCCGGACAGGATGCAGCCGGGCAGCATGGTCAGCCAGCTCGCATTTGCAGCACTACCGCCAAGTTTCATCAGCATGAAGCCCAGACCGATGGTGAATAGCCCGGCCGGGATGACAAGGCGGGGTTGATAACGCAATGACAGACGCTCCGCCAACGGTGGCACGACCAGCGCCGGCAGCGTGTAGGCAAGCAGACCGAGACCGGCGGTGACACTGTCATAACCAAGACCCGCCTGAAACCAGATCGGCAGATAGATCATGAACGGCCAGAAGCTGATATTCATCGCCGCCGAGCCGATGATCGCGCCGGAAAAGGGCCGGATACGGAACACGGAAAAATCGAACATCGGCCTTGGCGTGAGCTTTTCCACGATGACGAAGGCGATGAAGCTCGCAGCCGCGACACCAAGGATCAACAGCGCCTTTGCACTGGCAAAACCGAGTTCAGGCCCCTGTGTGATGAAAAAGGCAAGGCAAAACACCGCAACCGACAGCGTGGCAATGCCGGCAAGATCAAGGCGTGTCGCCTCCGGGTCACGCGATTCCCTGACACCGGCCATGGCTAGCAGCAATGTGACGATGCCGAGCGCCACGTGAACGAGGAAGACCCATTCCCAACTCCAGAGGGCGACAATCGCGCCACCGATGATCGGCCCGAAACCCAGCCCAACACCTGAGATAATACCCCACCAGCCGAACGCCATGCCGCGCTCGCGGGCCGTGCGGAACTGGTGTGAGAGGATGGCGATCTGGCACACCAGCATCGCCCCGCCGCTCAAGCCCTGAAGAAAACGTGCGCCGATCAGCACCGCCACACTTTCCGTCATGCCGCAGGCGAGGGAGGCAAGGGCGAAAGCGATGATGCTTGCGATGAAAACGCGTTTACGGCCGAAGCGATCGGCCAGCGCGCCGGTTGCCATCAGCACCATCGTCACGCCGATCGTATAGGCGTTCATGATCCATTGAAGCTGCCGGAAATCCGCATGCAGCACCTGTTCGAGTGTCGGCAGGATTGCCGGCACGCTGGAGATTTCCAGCCCGAACATGAGCGCGGAGAGACAGACGGCAGCAAGCGCAAGCGCGCTTCTGCTGGCGGTTGGGGCGGTAACGGCAAGGGTCACTTCTTCAGCCTTTCGTGGTTCACACCGTAGCGGCGAAATCCGGCCATGACGGAGGCTCGCTCGCTGCGGTGGATATGTTGCAGAGCCGAAGGCAAACTAGTGAAGGCTTGACCATAACTGAATTGGATGCTTGGATATTTCAGAGACAACAAATTTGGATCATTGCCATGACCACGCTGGATGTGGATGCCGTCCAGGCTTTCGTCACCATCGCCGATCTGCAGAGCTTCACCCGTGCCGCCGAAACGCTAGGAACCACACAGGGCGCCATCAGCGTCAAGCTCAAGCGGCTGGAGGACCGGCTCGGCCAGCGGCTCCTCGAACGAACGCCGCGCTCGGTGAGGCTGTCGGCACAAGGCGCCGTGTTTCTCGCTCCTGCCCGTGAATTCCTGGCCGCGCATGATCGCGCCATCACCGGCCTTTCGTCCACGCGCCGCCGTTTCGGCCTTGGCATCGCCGCCCATGTTGCCGGGCCGGAAGTGCCGACGCTGCTGGCGCGGCTCAATGCACATGATCCGGGGCTGACGATTGAAGTGCGCATGGACAATTCCCGCGCGCTGCTGGACGCCTTCGACCGCGGCGAGATCGACGCCGCAATCATCCGGCGCGAGGATGACAGACGGGATGGCGAAGTGCTCGGGCCTGAGCATTTCGGCTGGTTCGCAACCCCGCAATTCGAGCATAGACAGGGTGAACCGCTGCGACTGGCAGCCCTTTCGCCGGCCTGCGGCGTGCGCGATATCGCCACCCGCACTCTCGATGCCGCCGCCATCGCCTGGACGGAAGTGTTTCTCGGCGGAACGTCGTCGATGGTAACCGCAGCCGTGTCGGCAGGGCTCGCCATTTCGGCCTTCTCCTGCCGTCTGGCACCGCCCGGGACCGTCGAGGTCAGCCAGCGTTTCGATCTGCCGCCGCTGCCTTCCACCGAGATCGTCATGTTCTCCACCCTCACCGACAGCAGATCGCGCGAGGCGCTGCGCACGCTCGCCGCCGCTTTCCGGGAGCACCGGCCGGGACAGTGAGCCATGGCAAGGGCCGGATATGGCTTGCCGGGCGGTCGCTGCGGCGCTATAGAGAAGCGTCGAAAAAGGCACGACTTGGTGTGGTCTAGCCCAAGTCCTTTCGGAAACGAAAGCTCTGTCCATGCCCCGTGCATGAGTCCCACGACGAACAACGACGCTGTTCAGGCGTCAAATTGTTCGTCCGTGTGGTTCTCAAAATCGACGAGCCGCTCCGGTCGAACGACCAGAAGGAGCAGTTCATGTCAAATAATCCAGACACTTATGATGTTGTCATTGCCGGCGCCGGCCCTGTCGGCCTGTTTCTCGCCTGCGAGCTTCGTCTCGCAAACCTTTCGGTCCTGGTGCTGGAGCAAGCCCCTGACCCTTGCTCTCCGCTCAAGAAACTTCCCTTCGGCATGCGTGGCCTTTCCGCGCCGACCATCGAAAGTTTCGACCGGCGCGGCTTGCTGGATGATCTTGCCGAACGGCAGCGCACCAAAGAGCAATCGAACGACAGCCATTTGTCGGCCCAGCACTGGATGCACCAGCAGCGCCGTCCAGGCGGCCACTTCGCCGGCATTCAGTTTTTTCACGACACTATCGATACCTCGAAATGGGCCTATCGCCTGCCGGATTCGACACCCGTTACCATGGCTTCCAGCATGGAAGAGATCGAATCCGTTCTGGAGACACGTGCCAATATTATGGGTGCCGAGATCCGGCGGGGTGCCGGTATTGATGGCTTCGAGCAGTCGGACGGGGCCGTAACCATTCGCGCCGGCGGCCGGACATTTCGCGGACGGTGGCTCGTTGGCTGCGATGGCGGCCGCAGCACCGTGCGCAAGGCTGGCGGTTTCGATTTCATCGGCACCGACCCCGAATTTACCGGCTATTCCGTCGAGGTCGAAATGGCGAATCCGGAAAAACTCGCTGCGGGTCGTCACTACACGCCAACCGGCATGTACACCTATCAGAAGCCCGGAACCATCGCGATGGTCGATTTTGACGGCGGCCGGTTTCACCGCACCAGCCCGATAACGCTGGAGCATGTGCAAGCGGTATTGCGGCATGTTTCCGGCACCGACGTCACTGTCACCAATGTTCAGCTTGCAACCACCTGGACGGACCGCGCCTATCAGGCCACGGCATACCGCAGGGGCCAGGTATTGCTGGCCGGTGATGCCGCGCATATCCACTCTCCGCTTGGCGGACAGGGGCTCAATCTCGGGCTGGGCGATGCCATCAATCTTGGCTGGAAGCTTGCAGCGACGATCCATGGCACTGCACCGGACGGATTGCTGGACAGCTATACGAGCGAACGGCACCCGATCGGCGCGCGGGTTCTCGACTGGTCGCGCGCCCAGGTCGCGCTCATGCGTCCAGGCCGGAGCAGCCGGGCGCTGGAGGCCATCATCCGCGATCTCATCGAGACCCGCGATGGCGCGACATATTTTGCCGAGCGCGTCTGGGGCGTTTCCATCCGCCACGATCTTGGCGGCAACCATCCGCTTGTCGGCCACAGCGTCCCGGATTTCGAACTGGTGGACGGGAGGAGGACCGGCGAACTTTTGCGAGAAGGAAAAGGCCTGCTCTTGAACTTTGGCGCGGATGCATCCCTTCAATCACTGACCGATCGCTGGAAAGGACAGATCGCATATGTCGCGGTCGACGCTGCGGATCGATTGGGATTGAGCACCGTGCTGGTGCGTCCCGACGGGATCGTCGCCTGGGCTGCAGATTCCATTGCCGACAAAGAGGAAATCGCGCAGGCGGCGGCCCGATGGTTCGGCGTGGCTTGACAGTAGCTGAAGCAGGGAACGGCCTTGTTAAACGATGCGCTTGACGGCGGCAAAAGCCGCCGCCAGCTCCAGTATTTTACCGACACGACCGAAGCCAACCCGTTACTCGATCACCTCACCTCGCATGAGAAACTTCGCCAGCGCGACCGTCGAAACGAAGCCGAGAACTGCAAGGATGAGAATGAAGGGAAGGTAGAGGGCGTTTCCGGTTTTAATCGCCAACACCAGCGCCTGTAATATTCCCAGATTGTAGATGGTATCGACAGCCATGACACGATCTTGCGCGCGTGGACCCTTGATCAGGCGATATGTGGCAAGCGCCATGGAAAGCAGAAGCATTCCCTGGGCAAAACTGGTCGACCAATAAATGATATCCGAACTCAACATCGCCGACACCGCTCAGTAAGGTCGCGCCGGAGAAAGAAGGCAAATCTGCAAAGGGTGGTCGGAAGGGATCATGGCTCTCTCCTCGTGTTCTTTACACACGGGGCCGTCCCCTCTTGATCCGGATGGCGCAGGTCGTCCTGCACAAATGGGTGCTATCATCAGTGGCACCTATCTTCAAGACAGCTATTTAAGCGCCATTGCCTCCAAGAACCCGGTCATGGTATCGCTGAAGCCAGCTGCTTGACGAAGCTTCGTTCGGGACGACCCGAATGCGACAGATTGCCGGGGACGACCCCAGATGAGGTCGCCTGCAATGTCAGATACAAAATCTCCATCATTTATCCGGGGCCCCTGGCCCAAACTCATCGTGGCCTGGCTGGTCGTCGTGGTTTTCCAATTCGCCGGTAAGTCATGGCTTTCGCCCGATATGACGCCGACCATCGCAATCTCCTGCTTTCTCGTTCTCTTCGCCACAATCCTGATGGCGGCCTTCGGTGTCGTAAAAGAGGCTGACGAACTTGCCCATCAGTTGGGCGAACCTTACGGAACGCTCATTCTCACCCTCTCGATCGTTGCAATCGAGGTGATCCTGATTGCCGCCGTGATGCTCGGGCCCAACGAGGCGCCGACGATCGGACGAGATTCCATATTCGCGGTGATGATGATCATTCTCAACCTCGTGACGGGTATCTGCCTGTTCGCGGGCGCGATTCGTTATGGCGAACAGGAATATAATGCGCCGGGGGCCGTCTCCTTCATCGCAATGACGGTTGTATTGGCCGGGGTCGCGCTGCTGGTGCCGAATACGCTGCCGGCAGGCAACGGCACCTTTACCGCTCTTCAGGCCGTTGTGGTTTCGGTCGTGACCGTGATTGTCTACGGCGGGTTCCTTGCCCTTCAGATGGGGCGCTACCGCAGCCACTTCATGCAGCCCGAACCGGGCCGGATGTCCATCCGGCTGGCGGAACCAATCGCTCGCGGCATGACGGATGATCATGTTCCTCAGGAGGGCGGGGCGCGCAGAAAAAACATCATTCATTCGGCGATGCTGATCGGGTTGATGTTACCGATCGTGCTGCTCGCGCATGACCTTGCCGTCGTCATCAATTATGGCGTCGCCCGGGCCGGAGCTCCCGTGGCGGTTGGCGGCGTGCTCATTGCGATCATCGTCTTCACGCCGGAATCGATCACGGCCGTCAAGGCTGCGCTGAAAAACGAGACACAAAGGGCAATCAACCTGTGCCTCGGCGCATTCGTCTCGACAGTCGGGCTGACCGTGCCGGCAGTTCTGACAGTCGGCCTCCTGTCCGGCAAAACGGTGATCTTTGGAATTTCGTCCACGGAAACCATCCTGTTTACGCTGACCATCGCGCTCACGACCCTCACCTATCTGGGCAGGCGAACCTCCGCGGTACAGGGTCTTCTGCACCTGATGCTGTTCGCGATCTTTGGGCTGCTGCTGTTTACGGCCTGAAAACGTCCGGCATCGCGGGACGGCCCGCGCTCTGCGAAACCAAACGGGGACGGCCCCACAATCGTGAGATTCATGATGTGGAAAACGCCGCAGACGCTTTATCGAGACATTTCGGAAACGGCCATGCGGAGTGCGCACGAGCGCACTGCAAGCTGGAAAACGCTGATCTCATCGGCCTTGATCTTCATTTTTGTCGCCAACCACGCGGTCAGACTTTCCCGCGCTGATGCATTTGCCCGAAAGCCATTGCCACCCGCCGGCGATTTGGCTAGAAAGCGCTCGCGCGGGACGACCCGTGCCTTGAAGCGTTCCGGGGACGGCCCTGATTCTCAATTTTGGGATCAGGATGACCGACCTAGCGAACACCCTCCTCATTTCTGATGCTCCATCAAACGCGTGGCCTTCCTGCGTCCGGCAGAGCCGCGACCTTGCGCATCAGCATGTCCCCGTCATTGCCGCAATCTACTGAAGGACCTTCCATGGCCGGCCCTATCGAGCAATTCGAAGTCAAACCCCTCGTTGAAATTACCATCGGTGATATCGATCTGAGCTTCACCAATGCCTCGGCATACATGTTCCTCACCGTCACCCTGGCGAGTTCGTTCCTGCTGCTGGCCACGAGCAGGGCGCGCCTCGTGCCCGGCCGGTGGCAATCCAGTGCTGAAATGCTTTACCTGTTCGTCGCCAAGACACTGCGTGACAATGCCGGCGAGCAGGGAATGCGGTTCTTCCCCTTCGTCTTCTCGCTTTTCATGTTCATTCTGTTCGCGAACATGATCGGCATGTTTCCTTACGCTTTCACCGTCACCAGTCAGATCATCGTCACATTTGGTCTGGCGATGATGGTGTTCGGCACCGTCACGCTTTATGGGCTTTTCAAACACGGCATTCGTTTTCTCGGCCTTTTCAAGCCGGCCGGGATCCCGGCAATTCTCGCACCCATCATCGTGCCGATTGAAATCATCTCCTATATGTCGCGACCGGTCAGCCACTCCGTCCGCCTGTTTGCCGTCATGCTTGCCGGTCACATCACCCTGAAGGTCTTTGCCGGTTTTGTCGTGTCGCTGGCCAGCGTCAATGCCCTCGGCATGATCGGCGCCATCGCACCGCTTTTCATGACGGTCGCGATCACGGCGCTGGAGTTCCTGATGGCTGCCATTCAGGCCTATGTCTTCACCATGCTGACCTGCATGTACCTCAATGACGCCTTGCATCCGGGCCACTAGCATACCGATCTGGAAATCGGCCACCTGCGTGTCGACAATTCCGGGCTGAAAATTTAGCATTGCGCGAAAATCAGATGGCCGACGTATTTTCGGCCCTCACCGCGCGGAGCAAACATGTCCCTTCCCCAGAAGATCGGTTTCATCGGAACCGGAGCGATCACCGATGCCATGGTAAGAGGCCTGCTCGGCAAGCCCGCCGCCGTGCCGCATGTCATGGTCTCCCAGCGCAGCGCGGATATCTCGGCCCGGCTTGCCGCCGATTTTCCGCAGGTGATCGTGTCCGGCGACAATCAGGCAATCGTCGACGGCTGCGACACCGTCATGCTGGCGATCCGCCCGCAGATCGCCGAAGAGGTCATCCGCGCCTTGCGGTTCCGGGATGGACAAAAGGTCATAAGCGTCGTTGCCGCGACAGACCGGCAGGCCCTTCTCGACTGGATCGGTGCGGATGTGCGCCTCACGCAGGCAATTCCCCTACCCTTCGTTGCCCGGCGCAAGGGCGTCACCGCCATATATCCGCCCGATATGGATACGGCGGCGATCTTCAACGTTCTCGGCAATGCGGTGGAATGCGAAACCAAGGCGGAATACGACCTTCTCGCCGCCGCAAGCGCGCTGATGGCCACCTATTTCGGCATTTTGCAGCACACGACGGAGTGGCTTGTCGAAAACGGCCTGCCGGAAGAAAAGGCGCGCGCCTATCTTGCACCCCTCTTCGCCGGCCTATCCGAGGTAACGCTCCATGCCGGCAGGGACATCGACTTCATCGACCTCAGCCGTGAATTCGCCACCAAAGGCGGGCTCAACGAGCAGGTCTTGAACGATTTCAACGACAATGGCGGTTCGGATGCGCTGAAGCAGGCTTTGAGCCGCGTGCTGGAGCGGATTGCGCAATAGGCGCAATTCGATGCCTATAGCGCCTTTGCCCACTCGTGTTCGGGGTGGAGGTGTTCGAGACAATCCCGCAGCCACCGACGCTCGGACGCCGGCAATTTCGGTGCGGCGTGTGCGAAATCCTCCTCGTCCTTGGGCCTGCGGTGCTTTGCCTTGAACAGCAGCACGGCGGCGGGGTTTAGGTAAGGAATACCGTCTGTGGTCAGCGCAACCATCTCGATGCGGGGCCGCGTAATTTGCGGATCCCTTTTGTAGACCCAGCTGTCATCCGTTCCCGGCTCGATCATCATATCAACCCGCCAGCGGAGAGCGGCACGATCGAAACACCATATCTGGAAAATCTCCGTCGCCGGTTCCCGGTCAGCGGCCAACCGCTCGAGCACGCCGTCATTGACGGTGTAAAATTCCATATCGTTCAATTCACGCCGGAAAATGCCCAGATCCTGACGCAGGACCGTGAATTCCAGATCCTCATGCTCGCGTGTCTTCTTCCCGTGCCACAGATCGAGAGCCCATCCGCCAACCACGCACCAAGGTCGCGATACGTTGCTCAATCGCCGAAAAAGCTCGGCAGGGCTCCAGGGCTCCCAGATATCCTGATCAGGGACAAGGCTTTGATTATTCATGCTGTCGGATCTCTCATGCGATTGTCATGGTCGTGATTTGGTCCCGGCTGCGTCGGACCACCGTTTCAGCAATCCCGCCAGAAGCATCATTGCCCCGGTCAGGTCGTCGAATGACGGGCCGCCGAGGCAAAACCGAATGCCGCTTGCCTGATCCTGCGGATCCACCATCATGGACTCCGGAGCGGTCAATCCTATACCGCTTGCGGATGCGATGGATACGAAACGATCGGCGGCGTCACGTTCCATCGGAAGCCAGACATTATATGCAGCGGGATGCGAGACCAGTTCGCTGACGCCGAGAAGAGAAACAGCGAGAGCAGAGCGCCGCCGCGCCTCGTGATGCAGATCCCGCTGGACCGACGCAATGATGCCGGTGGCCAGCCACTCCTCGACCACCGCGCAGGAAAGCGCCGAAGGGGCCATCGGCACATCCTGCAAAAGACGCTCCGCTGCGCCCTTCAATCCTGTCGGCAGCGTGAGCATGCCGATCTGCAAACCGGGACCGAGCGATTTGGACAATCCATTCACATGCAATGAAATGTCAGGCGCCAATGCCGCCAGGGGACGCAAACCGGGTTCGGATGCCGCATACACGCCGTCCTCAATGATCCAGACACCTGCCCGGCGGCAAATATCCGTAATGGCCTGCCGTCGCGCCGCGCCCATGGTGGCGGTTGTCGGGTTGTGCAATGTCGGCGTCAGATAGACCGCCCTGCCACCGCGCGAGGCCGTGCCGCCAAGCGCTTCCGCAAGCGCCTCAGGCACCATTCCCTCGGCGTCGATCTCCACCCCCCGCATCCGGCACCCCTTGCGCCGGAGAAGCGAAAGGGCGCCGGGATAGGTGATCCGCTCGGTCAGCAGCAGACCGTCGGGACCGCAGGCAAGATCGAAGGCCAGCGCCAGCGCCTGACGGGCGCCACTCGTCAGCACCAGATGCAACGGATCGATGGACAATCCCAGCTTTTCCAGCCAGCGCGCCAGAACACGGCGGTGTTCCACATGCCCGGCGGGCGGGGCGTAGAGATTGAAATGATCCGCATCGATCTTGCGCGCGATCCCGGTCAGCGTTTTTGCCAGAATGCGGGGGTTGAGCGTGGGCGGCGGCGCGTTGGAGGAGAGGTCGATCCGCCGGTCGGCATGCGCCTCCTGCAGCGCCACGAATGTACCCCGCCCCTTGACGCTGCGCGTCAGGCCGCGCCGTTCAAGAGCTGCATAGGCTTTCGTCACCGTGCCGAGGCCAACGCCCAGCTTCCATGCCAGATCACGATGGGCGGGCAGGCGGTCACCCCCCGCCAGCCGCCCCTCGATAATGTCATCGGCAAGGGCAAGCACCAGCCGCTCGGCTGCATTCGCCTCGATGTTCGCGAGGCGGGGCGTCCAGGGGGATTGCAGCAGCACAGGCACCACCTCGTTTAAAGTGTCACGTTACACTATTTCAATAAACAGCAAGTGTAACATAGGCTATGACGTCGCTTCGTGAAACCCACATCGTTCAACGCGACGACCTCCCGCTCTTGCCGGGGACGCCCTTTGATTGCCGGAGAACGTCCGAATGATCGCCAGCCAGCTCGCCCTCGTCTATGGCACCTATCTCATCGCCACCGCCAGCCCGGGGCCGAGCAACCTGGCGATCATGGCGACGGCGATGCGTGACGGCCGCTTGCCGGCGCTCGTCCTGGCCGCAGGCGTTATCACCGGCTCGCTCTTCTGGGCGATCCTTACGGCGACCAGCCTGTCCGCCGTGCTCACCACCTATGCCCAGGCGCTTTTCGTCATCAAGATCGTCGGTGGCTTCTATCTGCTGTATCTCGCCTTGCGCGCCGGCAGATCGGCCCTGAGGCCGGCCCACGACATCGCGCGCACGAATGCCGGGCGTGCAAGGCCGCGCTATCGGGCGCTCTACCGGCAGGGCCTTCTCATGCATATCGGCAACCCAAAGGCCATCCTCTCCTGGATAGCGATTATGTCGCTGGGGTTTCGCGCGGAAGGGTCAGCCGGCATGCTGCCGGCAATCATTGGCGGCTGCGCAGTCCTCGGTATCATCGTATTCGGCGGCTATGCCCTGCTCTTTTCTACGGCCTCGATGGTTGCGCTCTACACCAGATTGCGGCGCTGGATCGAATCCGTGCTTTCTGCCGTGTTTGCCATTGCTGGCATTAAACTGCTTGTCTGGCAGGGCTGAACGCCCCAACCCTCTCCACGACCACCACCCATTGATTCAAACTGAAAGAGCGATGTTATGACCTTTACACTCCATATGATCGATGTGTTCAGCGCCGGTCCGCTTTCCGGCAATCCGCTGGCGGTCGTCACCGGCGCCGACAATTTGACGACGGATGACATGCAGCGACTGACGCGGTGGTTCAATCTTTCCGAAACCACATTTCTGCTGCCGCCGACGCATCCAAAGGCTGACTACCGGGTCAGGATATTCTCGCTGGACAGGGAGTTGCCCTTTGCCGGACACCCCACATTGGGCAGCTGCCATGCCTGGCTCTCCGCCAAGGGTACGCCAAAAAACGAAACGGAAATCGTGCAGGAATGCGGTGCGGGGCTGGTCACGATCCGGAATGAGCATGGACGGCTTTCCTTTGCCGCCCCGCCTCTGATCCGTTCCGGTGCACCAACGCCGGCTGAACTGGAAGAGGCACTGCAGATCCTGCGCATCGACGCGCGCGACATTGTTGATGTCGCCTGGGTCGATAATGGTCCCGGCTGGCTGGGGATCAGACTTGCTTCAGCAGAAAAAGTGCTTGCTCTTGACCCGGCCCGCAGCTGGCACCGGCATATCGATATCGGCGTGGTGGGTCCGCATGCGACAGGCGGCGAGACCGCCTTTGAGGTCCGCGCTTTCTTCAGCGATCATCTGGGCACTATCGCCGAAGATCCCGTCACCGGAAGTCTCAACGCCTCGCTGGCGCAATGGCTGTTTGCCACGGGCGTGGTAAAGCAGGACTATATCGCCGCGCAAGGCACACGCCTTGGCCGGAACGGCCGCATTTACCTGACACGCGACGATGCCGGCCAGATATGGGTCGGCGGCGAAACGCACACACATGTCGAGGGCCGGTTGCAAGGCCTTTGAAAAGACAGATGAAAACGAGGTGACTGGATGGACAGCAGCGTTTACCGCCCGATTTCCGAACGCGTCTTGGCAGATGATTGGGGACGGCTGACCAAATATGAATATGAACTCCGGCTCAGAGACGGAAGCTGGCAGCGGCAGACCCGGGAGGCCTATGATCGCGGCAACGGGGCGACATGCCTGTTGTATAATCCCGCGAACGACCACGTCCTGCTGACGCGCCAGTTCCGGCTGCCGGTTCTTTTGAACGGCGGCCTGAAATCACTGATCGAGACACCGGCGGGACTGCTGGAGGGCGCAGAGCCTGCAACACGCATGCGTGCGGAACTGATTGAGGAGACCGGTTATGAGGTTTCCGAACTCACGCATCTGTTCGATATCTATATGAGCCCCGGATCGGTCACGGAATATCTGGCCTTTTTCCATGGCGAATATGCCGAAAAACACAAGGTCGGCGCGGGCGGCGGCTCCGCTGCCGAAGGAGAGGATATTGATGTGCTGGAAATCGCCCTTCCCGAGGCGATGCGGATGATTGACCGTGGCGAAATCCGCGATGCAAAGACGATTATTCTGCTCCAGCATCTTGCCCTTCGGCTTTTGCAGGAAAAGCACGGCCTGCGCTGATCCTGACCCGGATAATAAAAAGGGGCCAATCGGCCCCTTTTCCAATTCAAGCTTTGCCTGGACGATTGATTGTCAGGAAGTGCCGCACGACCGGTCTTTCCAGACCCGAGTGATAGGCGAGTACCTTGCCCTGTAGATCCGCATCGGCATTGGAGACCCGCTTGTGCTGTCGCAGGTGCTCGGCCCAGGATTCTACCATGAACCATTCGACGATCTTCTGCGGATCAGCGGAATCTTCGGTCACACCCCAGCCATAGGCGCCATCCCGTCGACGTTCCTGGGACAGCTCGTCAAGCGCATGCAGGAATGCGCTGCGATGATGCTTTTCGACATTGTATTCGATCAGTATCAGAACCGGGCCACGGTCATGGGCCACCGGCTCGGCAACGAGCGGCTCGGGCCAATGGTTGGAAGGCACCATATCCGCATCTCCGGCAGGCAGCTTCAGACGATGCATGACGAGACCGGCGACGAACAAACCAGCAGCGCCAATCAGCAGGGTTCCCGGCACGCCCGCCGCTTCGCCAACCGCACCCCAGCCGATGCTGCCCGCCGTCATGGCGCCATTAAAGACGGTGAGATAGACCGCGAGGCCACGACCGCGCACCCAGTTCGGAAGAATTGCCTGAGCAGCACCGTTCAGCGTCGTCAGCGCCGTGATCCATGCGCCGCCAAGGAAGAGAAGGATGATGATGGCAAGCCATTTGGGCGGAGCAAGCGACAATCCCGCCATGACGAGTGCGGTAATAAGGGCTGCCCCCAGAAGCAAGCCATCAGCATCGAAACGTGCGCGCAGTTTCGGCATGATCAACGCGCCGCCGATGGCGCCGGCACCGACCGCGCCAAGCAGGATGCCATAAAAGCTGGCATCTCCGCCGAGCAATTGCCGGGCGACCAGAGGCAACAGTGCCCAAACGGCACTGGCAAAAGCAAAGAAGATCGCGGCCCGCAGCAGGACGACATGCAACGGCCGGCTGGCGCGGGTGTAACGAAGGCCCGCCCGGAATGCCCCGAAGAAACCTTCGGCCAGTGCATCATTGGCGTTCTTCGCCCTTGGCCACCATAAAAGCGCGGCGATGACCACGAAATAGCTTGCGACATCGGCGCCATAAGTGAATGCCGCGCCGAAAGCCGCGAGCAGGATGCCGCCGGCGGCGGGACCGATGGAGCGGGCGATATTGATGCCCAGCGAGTTCAGCGCCACGGCGCTCTTGATATCCTCACGCTTCACCAGTTCCGGCACGATGGCCTGCCAGGTCGGCCCCATCAGCGCCGCACCAATACCGCCGAGGAAGGTGAGCCCGATCAGCGCGCTGACGGACAACAGGCCGGTATGGGAAAGAACCATGAGGGTGACGCTGACCGAGGCCAGCAGAAGCTGCACGGCGATCAGGAACTTGCGGCGGTCGAGAATATCGGTCAGCACGCCGGCCGGGATCGCCAGAAGAAAGATCGGCAGGGTTCCGGCCGCCTGAACCATGGCGACGGCCGCCGGCGAGGCCGAAAGATCGGTCATCAGCCATGAACTGGCGACATCGCGCATGAAGCTGCCGGTATTGCCAAGCACCGTCGCCGCCCAGAGGACCGCGAAAACCGGTTGTGCAAGGGGAGCAAAGCTGCTCGCAGAGGACTTTGCGGCACTCATTTGCCTGTTCCTTTCGTGAGATCGATTGCAGCGACGATAATGAAGGCACCGGCAAGGCCAAGATGCTCGAAGAAGGCGTTGGTGGCCATCATGCGGTCCATGCCGGGCGCCATTTCCCAGAAGCGAAGAGCGATGAAGGTGGCCAGAAGCGTGAAGCCCGCAAGCGCCAGAGCGCCGGCCCAGCGCAGAAAGCCCGACACCACCAGAGCGGAGGCGGTAAGCTCGAACAGGATGACGACGACAGCGAATGCGACCGCCGGCTGAAGGCCAAAATGGCTCATCTCGGCAATCGCGCCGGGGAAGTCGAAGATCTTGGTCAGCGGCCCCTGAATATAGGCCGAGCAGAGCGCCAGAAGCGCTAGGGTTTTCGTTACTGGCGCGGCAACGATATCGGCGAGAAGCCCGCGAGGGCGGAGGGTTGAAGATGGCTCGGTCATTTTTGCTCCTGCGATCTAGCCGGTCGGTTCGAGCGGCGCTGCGTTCATCTGATGGAGCGATATTGGCGCAAAGGATTATCGCCAACAATTGCATCAATAGTTTCTATATAATTGCGTATTACGCAATATTCTTGAGCAGGCCGGGCAGCGGCGATCCGCTGCCCGGTGGATTTTTCCGCTGGCCGGGCTCAGACTGCCCAGCAGGAGCAGCCCAGCGCTCCGAAGAAGCCCTTCAGATCGGCAATCGGCAATTTCGACGTCCATGCACCGGCATGGTCATGGCCGTGAACGCCGCAATCATTGGCGCAGCCGCAAGATGTGATGGCTGCGCGTCTGAGCGAGTTCTTTCCAGCGCCCTGCGGCTCTCCCCAGGCGGCATAACCGCCGAAGGTTCGCACAGGCGACCAGTCGGGCATCGCCGGCGGAATATTGCTTTCATCCAGCGTCCTGAAGTCGCCGGCGCCATAAACGACCTTGCCGCCCACCATGGTCAGTTCCGAGGTGAGGAAAGAAATCTCATCTTCCGCGCAGGAGAAATAATCCTTGTCCGGCACCACGAGATCGGCGAGCTGGCCTTTTTCGATGCGGCCCTTCTTGCCTTCCTCGTTCGAGAACCAGGTGACTTTTTCGGTCCACATGCGCAGCGCCGTCTCGCGGTCGAGGCAATTGGCGCGCGGATAAAGCTGCATGCCGCCGACCGTCTTGCCCGTCACCATCCAGAACAGCGACACCCAAGGATTATAGGAGGCGACGCGCGTTGCATCCGTGCCGGCCGAAACGTTCACGCCCTTTTCCAGCATTCGCGCAATCGGCGGTGTGGCTTCCGCCACGCCCTGGCCATAACGCTCGACGAAATATTCGCCCTGATAAGCCATGCGGTGCTGGGTTGCGATGCCACCGCCAAGGGCGGCAATTCGGTCGATGGAGCGGTCGGAAATGGTTTCGGCATGGTCGAAGAACCAGTTCAAGCCTTCAAGCGGGATATCCCGGTTGACCTTTTCGAAAACATCCAGCGCTCGCGAAATCGTCTCGTCATAGGTGGCGTGCAGACGCCAGGGCCAGCGGTTTTCCGCCAGAATCCGGACGACGTCTTCGAGCTCGCCTTCCATTTCCGGCGGCATGTCCGGGCGCGGCTGGCGGAAATCCTCGAAATCGGCAGCGGAAAAGACCAGCATTTCGCCTGCGCCATTGTGCCGGAAATAGTCGTTGCCCTGCTTGTATTTGACCGATGACGTCCAGTTGAGGAAATCCTCCTTCTCCTGTTTCGGCTTCTGCGTGAAGAGATTGTAGGCCAGCCGAACCGTCATCTGGTTCTCATCCGACAGCTTCTGGATCACCTCGTAATCGTCAGGATAATTCTGGAAGCCGCCGCCAGCATCGATCACGCCGGTCACGCCCAGCCGGTTCAACTCACGCATGAAGTGGCGGGTGGAATTGACCTGATAATCAAGCGGCAGCTTTGGCCCCTTGGCGAGCGTCGAATAGAGGATGCCGGCATTCGGCTTGGCCAGCAGCAGGCCGGTCGGATTGCCGTTCGCATCGCGGGTGATCTCGCCGCCGGGCGGGTTCGGCGTGTCCTTCGTATAGCCGACGGCGCGAAGGGCTGCGCCATTCAGCAGCGCCCGGTCGTAAAGATGCAGCAGGAAGACCGGCGTATCCGGCGCTACCGCATTGATTTCCTCGATGGTCGGCAGGCGCTTTTCGACGAACTGATGTTCGGTGAAGCCGCCGACGACCCGCACCCATTGCGGCGCCGGGGTGATCGCCACCTGACGCTTCAGCATGTCCATGGCATCGGCAAGTGAGCGCACGCCGTCCCAGCGCAGTTCCATGTTGAAGTTCAGGCCGCCGCGAACGACGTGGGTGTGGTTGTCGATCAGGCCGGGCAGAACCCGCTTGCCCTTCAGATCGATGATCTTCGTATCCGGTCCGGCAAGGGCCATGACCTCGGCGTCGCTTCCCACCTCCAGAAACAGGCCGTCCTTGATGGCGACTGCCGTTGCATTCGGATTGCCGCGGTCGAGCGTCGTGAAGCGGCCATTGTGAAGGATCGTATCTGGATGCATGGAAGAACCTCCGGTCTTGATGGGATCAGCGGCCTTAGCCGGTGAAAACAGATTCGGAAAGGCAAGGCTCGAAGCCGCGCCAAGAAAGGTGCGTCGTGTCGGCATCAGCCTCTCTCCCGCTCGATCGGCTGTTTAACTTCGGCGAGACCCGTGGTTTCAGCGCCACCCTTCGGCATATGGCCGAACATGTGCGGCTTGATCTGGTTGATCCACGAAACGACGGCCGGTTCCTTGCCGGCGATCGTCTTCGCGAAGGGAATGATCTGCTCGCCAACCAGGATGCCGAGCAGGCCGACGAGAGCGATGACGGGCGGTGCGGGAGAACGCACATTGAGCAGGCTGTAAACGATGCCGACCAGCAGGCCGGCGCCAAGGGACAGAAGATAGACTTTCATGGGAACCTCCTCGATGGGTGAAAGCCGCACCGGGCTGGATGGCGATCCTGCCGGTGCGGCGCGGTTGAAAGCTTATTTCTTGGCCGGGTTGGGGCCGATGCGCTTGCCGTGTTTGACGCGCTCTTCGCCTCCGTGGACATGGGTGACGGCATAGTCGATGCCCATGCCGTAGGCGCCGGAATGTTCCTTCACCAGCGAGGTGACGGCGTCATAGGTTTCCTTGCGTGCCCAGTCGCGCTGCCATTCGAGCAGCACCTGCTGCCAGGTGACTGGAATGATGCCGGCCTGCACCATGCGGTCCATGGCATATTTGTGCGCATCGACGGAGGTGCCGCCGGAGGCGTCCGCCACCATATAGATCTCGTAATCCGCGACATCATGGAGCGCGGAGAGCGCAAAGGTGGTGTTGCACACTTCCGTCCAGAGACCGGAGACAACGATCTTCCTGCGGCCGGCCGCCGCATTCTTCGCCAGCGCATCGCGAACATTCTGGTCATCCCAGGAGTTCATCGAGGTGCGCTCGAGGATATCGTTCTCGGGGAATACCGCGAGCAGTTCCGGGAAGGTGTTGCCGGAGAAGCTTTCCGTTTCGACCGTGGTTATGGTCGTCGGGATATTGAAAATCTTTGCCGCCTTGGCGAGGCCGACGACATTGTTTTTCAGGGTCTGACGGTCGATCGACTGCACACCGAAAGCCATCTGCGGCTGCTGGTCGATGAAGATGAGCTGGCTGTTGGCGGGGGTCAGGACTTCGAGCTTGGACATTTTCGTTTCTCCGTTCTGGTGGTGATTGCCGATCTGCGGCGGTGGAAATTGACAAGGCTTCGCCAATCGGCTGCCCGGCACGGGCAGCCGTCTTGAAAAGGCGCGGAAGTATCGATCAGTGGGCGTGGATTACACGCCCGGTTTATGCAGCGAGAGGAGCGAGATTTGCCTCGATCTGGTTGCGGAACGGCTCATAGCGGTTCGGCAGCTTGAGTGCTTCGCCGAGATGCGCCGTATCCTCGTCCCGGTCGAAGCCGGGTTCGTTGGTGGCGATCTCGAACAGGATGCCGCCCGGTGTGCGGAAATAGATCGCCCAGAAATAATCACGGTCGATAACGGGGGTAACCTGATAGCCGGTATCCATCAGCGCCTTGCGCACTTCGAGCTGCTTTTCGCGGTTTTCGACTGCGAAGGCGATATGGTGGACAGAGCCTGCTCCCGGACGGGCAAAGGGCGTCTTTGGCAGGGTTGCGAGATCGATCGTATCGGCCCCGTTGCCCCCGGGAACGATGAAGCGCGTCACATTGCCTTCGACTTCTGCCCGTTCATATCCCATGAAGTGAAGAAGTTCCTCAGTCGCGGCCGTGTCGTTCAGATTGAAGCGCGCGCCGGTGAAACCACGTATGGCGTTGTCTTCGGAAATACCCTCAGCCAGCCAGGCAGCACGGGCGTCATCAGCTGTTTCGATGAGTGCAAGGCCATCGCCATCGGGACCGGTGAAGCGCAGGCGATTGGCGCCAAAGACCGTGTCGGCTTGAATGCCGGTGGCAGCCTTGGCACTCAGACGCTCCTTCCAGAAGCCCAGCGAACCCTTCGGAATGGAGAACTGGGTCTCGCCCACTTCGCCGACGCCGGGACGACCGGCCATCATGTTGGCAAAGGGAAAATAGGTCATGACCGTGCCGGGCGTTCCATTTTCATCCCCGTAATAGAGGTGATAAACACTGGGTTCGTCAAAGTTGACGGTCTTCTTCACCCGGCGGAGCCCGAGCGTTTCGGTGAAAAATCTGTTGTTCTGCCTGGCATCCGACGCCATGGAAGTGACGTGGTGCAGACCCTTGATATCCTTGATCATGGCCGGAGCCTTTCTTGCTGGTGTGTCCGTTTCGATGACAAAGATGTAACCCGCTTGATTGCATCGCGGAATTGCAATATTTCTCTTGAATGAATTGCAATTTTTGAAATAATCGGATGAACGATCACAAAGCTCTCAAAACGTTTCTGATGGCCGCCGAAAAGCGCAACTTCGCGCAGGTCGCCCGCGAACTGGGCATGACGGCCGCCGCCGTCACCCGTGCGATTGCCGCGCTTGAAGATGATCTGGGTGTGCAACTATTTGTCCGTACCACCCGTCAGGTGTCGTTGACGACGGATGGCGCTGTCTTTGCCGCGCAGATTCAGCCGGCGGTCGAGGCGCTCGAAAATGCACGGCGCGATGTCCGCAATGCCCATAAGGCCGACGAAGGGCGGTTGCGGATCAGCGCGCCAACATGGCTCGGCAAGACGGTGCTGCCGCCAATCCTGTCCGGCTTCCGCGAACTCTATCCGAAAATGTGCTTCGAGATTTCCCTCTCGGACGGCCTCGTCAACATCGTTGACGACGACTACGATCTCGCGATCCGCATCTCGTCGGCCCCATCGGACAAATTCACCATCTGGCGCAAGATCAGGGCCGTGCCGCGAATATTGGTGGCGGCACCGGGCAGTCGGTTTACGCAGATGGAACATCCAAGCGAACTGACCCCTGACGATTGCCTTGCCTATAGCGGCGAAAGCCGGCGGGAGAACTGGGCACTCTCGGACGGCGGATCGAGCATTACCATCGCGGCCGGTCGCGCATTCAGCGCCAATAATGGCGAGGTGCTGGCTGATATGGCGGCGGATGGCGCGGGCGTGGCCATGCTGCCGGGATTTCACATCGCCGAACATATTTGCAGCGGCCGGCTCGTTCATGTCCTGCCAGGCTGGGCACCGCCGGAACTCTGGTTGACGCTCTATTATCCGCCCTATCAGGCCCTGCCACCCCGCATCGCCACTTTTTCGAAATTCTTCGAGGAGCAGCTGCCGGCCTATATGGTGGCGCTGGAGTAGGCTTCGGGATCGGCATTCCCCTGCGCGCACTTGCATCGCACGCTACTCGAGCAGCGTCTCGACGAGCGCGCGGGTAGCCGCAGAAAGGCTTTTATGGGGAACATAAAGGATCGAGAACGGGCGCGAGCGACCTGACGCCTGCGGCAAAAGTTCAACAAGGCTGCCGCGTTCGATCCGTTCGCGCACAATGAAATCATAGGTCTGGCAGATGCCCATGCCCGCCTCGGCCAGGGACATGACGCCCAACACGTCCTCAGAAACCTCGATCGTGCCTTGCGGCATCCAGTCGATATCTTTACCATCAACTGAAAACAGCCAGGCGCCGGGGCGGCCGGTACTGGGCATGATGAATGGAAGGCATTGATGCCGACCCAGATCGTCGACCGAGTGTGGCATACCCATGCGTTTGATATAGGCAGGGGAGGCAACCAGACGCAGCGGCGCATCCTCCAGCTTGCGGCCGACAAGCCCGCTGTCGGGAAGGTGACCGAGACGGATGGCGATATCATAACCCTCGGCGACCAGATCGGCGTTCCGGTTTGAAATACTGACTTCGATCTGCACCTTCGGATGAAGGGTGGCGAAGCGCGCCAGTTTTTCCGGTAGCCGGAAATGCCCATAGGTCGTGGAAACACTGATGCGTATGCGCCCGCCCAGCGGGCCATCCCGCCCCTGCACCGCCCTCTCTGCATCGCTGATTATCGTGAAAGCCGCTCGAGCCTGTTCCAGATAGGCAAGGCCTGCCTCGGTCAGGCTGAGACGCCGTGTCGTCCTCCGCACCAGTTGCGTTCCCAGACGCGTTTCGAGGCGCGTGATCGCCCTGCTGAGGACCGATGGCGTTGTGGAGAGCGCCACCGCACCGGCGCTGATCGACCCTTTGTCGATAACGGTGACAAAAGCCTCCACGTCACCGAGATAATCGAAACGCCGCATGATTACATCCTCCCGAGAACAAATGATTTACACAAGGTCATGTTTATCGCCTTCGTCAGAGAGAATAAATCCTCTTAATCGAATGCATGCGGCCCCGCCGCCGATGATATCAGCCACCCCAGGAGACAGACATGAAACTGATCCGTTCGCTTGCGGCAACGCTTGCACTCATCTTCGCCGGCGCGCAGGCCGAAGCTGCCAACATCCTCGTCGTGCTCTCGGACGAAAATCATCTTGACCTCAAGGATGGCAAGGTTTTCAAGACAGGTTTCTATCTCAATGAACTGATGCAGCCGGTAAAAGCCTTTCTCGACGCCGGCCACGAGGTGACCTTCGCAACGCCGAAGGGCAAAATCCCGGCCGTCGACAAGACCTCAATCGACAAAATGTATTTCGGCGGAGACGAGGCCGCCATGCGCGCGGGCGAAGCCCTGCTTGCGGAACTGAAGATACTGGATGAGCGTGCTTCACCTGTCGTCAGCCTCTCGCGCATCAAGCAGATCGGTTATGATCATTTCGACGCGGTCTATGTTCCGGGCGGACATGCCCCCATGCAGGATTTGCTGGTCAGCCCCGAACTTGGCCCGCTTCTCCGGCAGTTTCACACGGAGGGAAAGATAACGGCGCTGATGTGCCATGGGCCGATTGCCCTGATGTCCACCCTGGACGATGCCGCTACATTCAAAGACGACCTGGAGACCGGTGCGACCCCGAAGACCCCCGCCGACTGGATTTATGCTGGATACAGGGTCACCGTCTTCAGCAATGAGGAAGAAGAGATGGCCAAGCCGTTGCTTGGCGGCGGTGAGATGAGGTTCTATCCCCAGGATGCCCTGCAGCAAGCCGGCGCGATTTTCGTCAGCAACAAGACGGCCTTCGAACCGAACATGGTAACTGACCGTGAATTGATCACAGGCCAGAACCCGGCAACCGCAAATCAAGTCGCAAGCGAAATCCTCAAGCGTTTGAAAACAAAGATGTGACGGCCGTCGGTTGGAGAGAAAACTCATCCAGCCGAGCACATTCACTATCCGGCTAATCTTCTGCTTTGACTGCAATGAGGTCGTCCCAACCGGAACGACCTCATTGGCAAATCTGCCATTCAGGCGAGCACGTCAGACAGAGCTCTCCCGCAAGCACCCGGCATCAGTCTGGGCTCCAGACACCCCGGTAATCTTGGATACCTCCAGACCAAAGCTGATCAGATAACCCACCAAGCTGATCAACGCGGCTTGACTCACCAAAACACAACAGATATGTCATAACCACATCTGATATCTCAGTTTGGTAATTGATATGTCTAACCCAGTCGAATTTCCATCGCTGCCATTGTCCGAACTCGTCACCCCGCAAGATCTGCCGGCTGACGGGAACATGACCAATCGGATTCATGCCCTGCTTCGCAAATTGATTGTCGAGGTAAAGCTTCTTCCGGGACGGGCGCTGTCGGAAAAGGAGATCGCGGCGCTGCTTCACGTCAGCAAGACGCCCGTGCGCGAGGCGATCATCCGTCTTTCTGAGGAAGGTTTCGTGACTGTCGTGCCGCAGGGCGGCACCTATATCTCACCGATTGACGTTCAGCGTTACATGGAAGCCTGCTTCATCCGGTTCAAGCTGGAAGAAGGCGCCGTCATAGAGGCGACAAAGCGGCATTCGCTTGAAGATATCGCCCGTCTGAAAACCTGTATTTCCCAGCAGCGCACGGCAGCCGAAGACGAGGAATTCACGGACTTCTTCCTGCTGGACGAAGAGTTTCACCGCACGATCTTCGCAGCAGCCCGCCTTCCCGGCGCCTGGAGCGTCGTCAATCAGGCGAAAGGTGAAATGGACCGCATGCGCCACCTGAAGCGCGTCTTTGCAGTTCGCCGCACCGAAAAGGTGATCGGGGAGCACGAGGCAATCGTAAGCGCCATCGAGTCGGGCGATGTCGAGGCCGCACGCGAAGCCGTCCAGCGCCATCTCGGATCACTCGAAACCAAGATCGCAGAACTCTCCAGAAACCCGAAGATCTGGACCTTCATCGAACAGGTCAACACGCGCGTCACGAGGAAGCGCGCTTCACGGGGGTCGAAGACGCCTGACTGAACATTCAAGGCTTTTGAGGAGGGGCCTTTCATGTCTGCAGTTCAAATCAACGATGTCGTCAAGCGCTACGGCGCTCTCGAAGTCGTCCATGGTATTAATCTTTCCATACAGCCGCAGGAATTCGTTGTCCTCGTTGGTCCCTCGGGATGCGGAAAATCCACCACGCTGCGCATGCTTGCTGGGCTGGAAGACATCTCGGACGGCACCGTTTCAATGGACGGCCGGGTGGTCAACAAGATCGCCCCGAAAGACCGCGATGTCGCCATGGTGTTCCAGAACTACGCGCTTTACCCGCATCTGAGCGTCGCCGATAATATCGCCTTCGGCCTGCGTGTCCGGGGCGAGAAACGAGCCGCCATCGACAAGGCCGTTGCGGAAGCCGCCCAGATACTGGGGCTCACCGAATATCTGGCCCGCAAGCCGGCTGATCTTTCCGGCGGCCAGCGTCAGCGCGTCGCCATGGGTCGCGCCATCGTGCGCAGGCCGAAAATCTTCCTTTTTGACGAGCCGCTCTCAAACCTCGACGCCAAGCTGCGCACCCACATGCGCGCCGAAATAAAGCTGCTGCACAAGCGGATGCGGGCCACCAGCATCTATGTCACCCATGACCAGGTCGAGGCGATGACGCTCGCCGACCGCATCGTCATCATGAATGGCGGCCATATCGAGCAGGTCGGCTCACCGATGGAGGTCTTCCTCGAACCGGCAAATACGTTTGTCGCAAGCTTTATCGGCTCGCCGCCAATGAACCTTCTTGATGGAACCATCGAGAAACGGGATGGCAGCGTGAAGGTTGTGCTTGCGGGCGGTTCCGGCCAGCGCTTCAGCATTCCCGAAGCTTTCGCGAAGAACGCCACGGAAGGGCAGCCGGTCAAACTCGGCCTGCGGCCGGAAATCATGTCGGTAGAGACCGAAGAGCGTCGTGAAACATTAAATTGCAGCATCGACCTCGTGGAGCCGCTGGGTGCGGAAGCGCTCCTGCATGGCACGGCCGATGGCCAGCCATTTATCGCCAAGGCCGAAACACTCTATGGCGACCATACTCTGAACGGCGTCAGCCGCCTCGGCATCGATACCGCGCGCATCCACGTCTTCGATGCGGCGACCGGCAGATCGCTGAAGGCGAGAGGTGGGGCGCAGGCATGAAACAGGGTTTTCAGGAACGCCTCCACAATCTTCAGGAAGATATGCGCCGCGACTGGCAGCTCTATCTGCTGCTGGCGCCGATGCTCATCTGGTTTGCGGTCTTCCTCTACAAGCCCATGTACGGGCTGGTCATCGCATTCCAGGATTTCTCGATTTTTCGCGGTATCGAAAAAAGTCCCTGGGTCGGTTTTGCGAATTTCGTCGAACTCTTCCACAATGACATGTTCGTGCGCTCCTTCTGGAACACCATCAAGATCAGCGGCCTTGGACTGATCTTCGCCTTTCCGGTCCCCATCATTCTGGCCCTGATGTTCAACGAGGTTCAAAATGGTGTCGCGCGCCGCTGGGCTCAGACGGTCGTTTACCTGCCGCACTTTATTTCGGTGGTGATCGTTGCCGGCATCGTCATCAATTTCCTGTCGCCATCGATCGGCATCGTCAATCTTCTGCTGAAAGGCCTTGGCTTTGAGCCGATCTACTTCCTGACCCAACCGGAATGGTTCCGCCCCGTCTACATCGGCTCATCCGTCTGGAAAGAGGCAGGCTTCGAATCCATCGTCTATCTCGCCGCCATCGCCGGCGTGAGCCCGACGCTTTATGAATCCGCCCGGGTGGACGGCGCGTCGCGCTGGCAGATGATGTGGCGCATCACCCTGCCCTGCATCCTGCCGACAATCGTGATCATGCTGATCATCCGCATCGGCAATCTGGTCGAAGTCGGGTTTGAATATATCATCCTGCTTTACCGCCCATCCACCTATGAGACGGCGGACGTCGTTTCCACCTTCATCTACCGCACCGGCCTGCAGGGCACCCAGTATGACCTGGCCACGGCCGCCGGACTGTTCAACGCCGTCATCGCTTTCGTTCTCGTCTATTCGGCAAATCGCATCAGCCGAAAAGTCTCGTCGACATCGCTGTGGTGAGGAGCTGAAACATGGCTAACTTCAATCTCTATTCCCGCGGCGACAAGATTTTCGGCTGGGCAAACGCCATTCTTCTCGGCTTGTTCGTCCTGTCGACGCTCTATCCCTTCATTTACGTGCTTTCGGTCTCGCTCTCCTCGGGCGCCGCCGTCACCGCCGGCCGCGTCACGCTCTGGCCCGTCGATGTCACGCTTGCCGCCTATGACCGGGTCTTGTCCGACAGGATGTTCTGGGTCGCCTATGGCAACACCTTCATCTACACCTTCGGCGGCACGCTGATGAGCCTGCTGATCATGATCCCCGGAGCTTATGCTCTCTCGCGCAAACGCCTGCGCGGCCGCACCTTCTTCAACATAGCCATCGCATTTACGCTCTGGTTCAACGCGGGCATGATCCCCTTCTTTCTGAACATGCGCGACCTTGGACTTCTCGACAGCCGCTTCGGCATCATTCTTGGCTTCGCGGCCAACGCCTTCAACGTCATCCTGCTGCGCAATTTTTTCGAAGCCGTGCCGAAATCCTTCGAAGAGGCCGCCAAGATGGATGGCGCCAGCGAATTGCAGCTGCTGTGGAAGGTGTTCATTCCACTGTCGAAACCCGCCATCGTCACCGTTGCGCTGTTCTGCATCGTCTCGCGCTGGAACGGCTATTTCTGGGCCATGGTGCTGTTGCGCGGCGAGGAAAAGATCCCGCTTCAGGTCTATCTGAAGCGCGTGATTGTCGATCTGAACTCGAACGACGAATTCGCCTCGAGCCTGCTCACCGCCCACTATTCGTTCGAGACGGTGACGTCAGCGATCATGATCGCTTCAATCATTCCCGTCCTCATCATTTACCCCTACGCGCAGAAGTATTTCACCAAAGGAATTCTGCTGGGCGGAGTGAAAGAGTAGCAGCACAAGGGAGGAGAACCTGTGAGAGCACTACGAAAAGGCGCGCCCCTACTGGCGTTGATGACAGCCGCAACCCTGTCCCTGCCGGCATTGGCACAGGATACGGGCAAGATCACTGAAGACCCGCTGGAACTGACGATTCATTTCCACTTCCGCGACAAATACGTCTATTCGGAAAAATGGCCGGTGGAGCAGAAGGCCGCGGAAATCACCAATATTCATGTCCGCAACGTGGCGTCGCTGGCGACCACCAGCAGCCGCGACGCCTTCAATCTTCTGATCGCCTCGGGCAATCTTCCCGATATCGTTGGCGGCGATGCCTCCGGCGGGCTGAAGGAAGACTTCATCCGTTACGGGCTGGAGGGCGCGTTCATTCCGCTCGACGAGCTGATCGAGGAAAACGCCCCAAATCTCAAAGCATTCTTCGACAGCCACAAGGAAATCCGCAACGCCATCTCCGGACCGGACGGCAAGCTTTACTTCATTCCCTATGTGCCTGATGGCAAGTTCTCGCGCGGCTGGTTCATCCGTCAAGACTGGCTCGACAAGCTTGGCCTCAAGCAGCCGGAAACGCCGGAAGAAGTCTATGAGGTTCTGAAGGCCTTCCGCGACAAGGACCCGAACGGCAACGGCCTCAAGGATGAGGTTCCCTATTTCGCCCGCGAGGAAATCGATGCCGTCCGCCTCATCAATCTGTGGGATGCGCGCGTGTCCGGATCCGAACGTTATGGCGACTTTGCCGTATATGACGGACAGCTGCGTCACCCCTGGGCGGAGGAAAACTACAAAACCGGGATTTCCAATGTTGCCAAGTGGTACAAGGAAGGCCTGATCGACAAGGAGATTTTCACCCGCGGCGCCCGCTCGCGCGAATATCTGCTGGGCAATAATCTCGGCGGCATGACGCATGACTGGTTCGCCAGCACCTCGACCTACAATGATGCGCTATCGCCCAAGATCGAGGGCTTTGCGTTAAAGCCGATGCTGCCGCCAAAAACGGTCTCCGGCCAGCGCTTCGAAGATTCCCGCCGCCTGCGTGTCCAGCCCGTCGGCTGGGCCATTTCGGCAACCAATGAGCACCCGGTCGAAACCATCAAATATTTCGATTTCTGGTTCTCGCAGCAGGGCCGCATCCTGTCGAATTTCGGTGTTGAGGGCCTGACCTACGAGATGGTCGACGGCAAACCGCAGTTCAAGAAGGAAATCCTTGCCAACAAGGACCCGGTGAATGCCCAACTATGGGCGGTCGGTGCGGCAATCCCGCGCGGATACTGGATGGACTACGAATATGAGCGCCAGTGGACGAACAAGATCGCTCTCGAAGGCATCGACATGTACGAGAAGTGCAATTGCCTCAAGGACGAGTTCATGGGCGTCTCCCTGAACGCCGAGGAAAAAGCGACCTTCGACCGCTACTGGCCGAGCATCCTCACCTACATGACCGAGATGCAGCAGACCTGGATTCTCGGCGCGCAGGACGTCGATACCGGCTGGGACGCCTATAAGAAGCGCCTCACCGCGCTCGGCTACGACGAGGTCATCAAGATCATGCAATCGGCCTATGACCGTCAATACAAGGCCGCGCAATAAACCCTTCGACCGTGATGGCGGCCTTGTCGCCGCCATCCTTTTCCTTCCGTTTTCATAGGAGTTAGAGCGCAATGCGTCCCTCTGCCCCGGCCATATCCAGACAGACACTTCTCGATGAACCCCGGCCGGGTTCATTGACCATTGGCTACGAGCCGAGCGAAGAAGCACCACCGACGGAGAACCCTCCGCGCTTTTCATGGCTACCCGATATCGACGACGGCGCGCGTTACGTGCTGCGCATTTCCACCGATCCCGGTTTCGCCGACAAAAAAACACTCGTCTTCGAAGATCTCGCCTGGAATTTCTTCACGCCGGATGAGGCCTTGCCGGAAGGCCGTTATCACTGGTGTTATGCGCTTTGGGATCAGAACACCGCAACGCCGGATTCCAACTGGAGCACCGTGCGCAGCTTCGAGATCGGCGCGTCGCTGCCGAAAACGCCGCTACCCGGCAGGCAGGCGCGCCATGCCGCCGCCCATGCCAGCCATCCAAGGCTGTGGCTCAATCCCGAGCAGTTGAGCGCCTTCGCGGACGCCGTGGCAAAGGACCCCAACCATTGCGGCTGGTCCGAATTCTACGAAAAATCGGTCAAACCCTGGCTGGAGCGGCCGGTCATGCCGGAACCACAGCCCTATCCCAACAATATGCGCGTCGCGACACTCTGGCGGCAGATGTATATTGACTGCCAGGAAGTGATCTATGCGATCCGGCATCTGGCCATAGCGGGCCGTGTGCTTGGACGCGACGATCTGCTCGATGCATCCCGCAAGTGGCTGCTGGCGGTCGCCGGCTGGGATCCGAAAGGCGCGACCTCCCGGGCTTATAATGACGAGGCGGGTTTCCGTGTCGTCGTCGCACTCGCCTGGGGTTATGACTGGCTTTACGACCATCTGAGCGAAGACGAACGCAAGACCGTGCGGTCTGTTCTTCTTGAACGGACGCGGGAAGTTGCAGATCATGTCATCGCGCACGCCCGCATTCACGTGTTTCCCTATGACAGCCATGCGGTGCGCTCGCTCTCGGCAGTCCTGACACCGGCCTGCATCGCGCTTCAGGGCGAAAGCGATGAGGCGGGCGAATGGCTCGACTATACCGTCGAGTTCCTTGCCACCCTCTATTCTCCATGGGCCGGAACCGATGGCGGCTGGGCGGAAGGTCCGCACTACTGGATGACCGGCATGGCCTATCTCATCGAGGCTGCCAATCTGATCCGTTCCTATATGGGTTACGACCTCTATCAGCGGCCGTTTTTCCAGAATACCGGGCGCTTCCCGCTTTACACCAAGGCGCCGGGAACCCGCCGCGCCAATTTCGGCGACGACTCCACGCTCGGCGACCTTCCCGGCCTGAAGCTCGGCTACAACGTCCGCCAATTCGCCGGCGTTACCGGCAACGGCCACTATCAATGGTACTTCGATCACATCAAGGCCGATGCGACGGGCACGGAAATGGCCTTCTATAATTACGGCTGGTGGGATCTGAACTTCGACGATCTCGTCTATCGCCACGACTACCAGCAGGTAGAAGCCGTTTCACCGGCCGATTTACCCGCACTCGCGGTTTTCGACGATATCGGTTGGGCGACCATCCAGAAACACATGGAAGACCCGGACCGGCATCTGCAATTCGTCTTCAAATCCAGCCCCTATGGTTCGCTGAGCCACAGCCATGGCGACCAGAATGCCTTTGTCCTCTATGCCCATGGCGAGGATCTGGCGATCCAGTCCGGCTATTACGTGGCGTTCAATTCGCAGATGCATCTGAACTGGCGTCGCCAGACACGGTCGAAAAACGCCGTGCTGATCGGCGGCAAGGGACAATATGCCGAAAAGGACAAGGCGCTTGCCCGCCGCGCCGCCGGCCGCATCGTCTCGGTCGAGGAAAAGCCCGGCCATGTGCGTATCGTCGGCGATGCGACGGCCGCTTATCAGGTTGCAAACCCGCTGGTTCAAAAGGCTCTGCGCGAAACCCACTTCGTCAATGACAGCTATTTCGTGATTGTCGATGAGGTGGAATGTTCCGAACCCCAGGAACTGCAATGGCTTTGCCATACACTCGGAGCCCCGCAGACCGGCAGGTCGAGCTTCCGCTACAATGGCCAGAAAGCAGGCTTTTACGGGCAGTTCGTCTATTCTTCGGCCGGCACGCCGCAAATCAGCGCCGTGGAAGGTTTTCCCGATATCGATCCGAAGGAATTCGAAGGGCTAGACATTCATCATCATGTCTGCGCCACGGTTCCAGCCGCCACCCGGCATCGCCTTGTCACCCTTCTCGTGCCTTACAGCCTGAAGGAGCCGAAGCGCATCTTCAGCTTCATCGATGACCAGGGTTTTTCCACCGACATCTATTTCAGCGATGTCGATGACGAGCGTTTCAAGCTCTCCCTTCCCAAGCAATTCTAACCATACGAGGTTCTTCAAATGCAGCGTTTTACCAACAGGACCGTTGTCGTCGCCGGCGCCGGCCGGGATATCGGCCGGGCATGCGCCATTCGTTTTGCACAGGAGGGCGCCAATGTCGTTCTTACCTATAATGGTGCGGCCGAGGGTGCGGCCACGGCCGTTGCCGAAATCGAAAAACTTGGCCGTTCGGCTCTGGCAATCAAGGCCGACCTGACAAATGCAAGCGAAGTCGAGGCCGCGATTTCTGCTGCCTCGGACAAATTCGGCGAGATCCATGGCCTCGTCCATGTTGCCGGTGGCCTTATCGCCCGCAAGACAATTGCGGATATGGATGAAGCCTTCTGGCATCAGGTCCTCGACGTCAATCTGACGTCGCTGTTCCTGACGGCCAAGGCAGCATTGCCAAAAATGGCAAAGGGCGGGGCGATCGTTACCTTCTCGTCGCAGGCGGGCCGTGACGGCGGCGGTCCGGGCGCGCTAGCCTATGCGACCTCCAAGGGTGCCGTGATGACGTTCACCCGCGGCCTTGCCAAGGAAGCCGGCCCGAACATTCGCGTGAACGCCGTTTGCCCGGGCATGATCTCGACCACCTTCCATGACACCTTCACCAAACCGGAGGTACGTGAAAGGGTGGCGGGTGCCACATCGCTGAAGCGGGAAGGCTCGAGCGAAGACGTTGCCGGTCTGGTGGCTTTCCTCGCATCCGACGATGCCGCCTATATCACCGGCGCCTGCTACGACATCAATGGCGGCGTCCTGTTCTCCTGATATCCGGTAAAACCATGTCCGTATCGTTACCAAGGGCGAGCCGGATTGCCATTCTCGGCACCTCGCTCGTCCAGCAGAACCATATCGGCGACGCCAGCTCGCTTGCCACATCGGCACGCGGCTGGATGAGCTGGGCCGAGGTCCTGTCGCATGGCAGGCTTTGCTGCCCCGTTCACCACGATCCATCCGTGCCGCCGGGCTGGGAGCCGAGCAACCGGCCGGGTGTCAGCCGGTTCTTTTCCGGCCTCAATTTCGGGGTCTCCGGCCAGAAGGCGATCGAGATTGAACGCCGGTTGCCGCGACAGCTGCAATCGGATTTCGATTTGATCATCGTCGATGCCGGCACCAATGACATGATGGTGGAAACACGCCAGACGATTGCAGATACGCGGGCGCGGATCGTCTCGGCTCTGCTCGACGCGGGCAAGGTGGTCATCCTGCTTCCGATCCTCGCACGGGGCATTGGGAAATGGCCGGCCGGCGGTGCGGAACGGGCAAAGGCGCATTGGATCAACCGGCAGAGCATCGAATTTGCCGCCAGCCACGCCAATTGCCATGTCTTCGACTGGAATTCGGCGTGGGTTGACCCTGAAAGTGAATTTGGCGAGCCCTATCCCGGCTATTCCGATGACGGCACCCATTTTGCCGTTTCCGGCGCTTTTGCCGTCGGAAAGCGGCTTGCGACCTATCTCGAAACGATCGTGCCGCGCGCGCCGGCCCGCATCCTGCCAAAAGACGACCGTTTCGACCCGGTAAACAACCCGACAGGCAATCTGGCATCGGATTTTTCGGCCCTGACAGTCACGGAAACGACTGAGCAAAGCCATAGTCTCGGCGGGCAGCTTATCCATCCGGGCACGGGCTTCTGGGTGGAGGCGATATGCGATGTGGAGGTGCCGGCGCATGGGCACGTGCTCGGAATATCGCTCCGGCTGAAAGATGCTGCAGCCGAAGGGCAGGAAGCAATCGCCCTTGCGCCTTTCCGCGCGTCAGACGGTTCGCTTTTTCCTTTCCCGACCGCCCAATGGAGCGGAGCGCTCAGAACTCCTCCGTTGAAACTCAGGCCGGGTGAAGCGCCTCCGAAGCTTTTTCTCGATGTCATCCTGCGGCCCGGTTCCCGACCGATCGAAATCGAGGTTGACCGCATCGATGTTCGTCCTGTTTCAAGCCCGGTGCGCGTATGAGACAATTTCAGAAGAAACCACGGCTTTTAATCGCCATGCGCAGGGAACTACCGGAAGGTTTCTTCGGTGAGCGCGAATGGGCACGGTTGAATGCGGTGGCGGATATCATCCCCGGTTTCCCCTATACGGATTTCGACACGGCAGCGGGGGTCGAGGCTCTGGCCGAAGCGGATATCCTGCTGGCCGCCTGGGGTACACCTTCCTTGACGCGCGAGCGCCTCGCCCGTGCGCCAAAGTTAAAGATGGTCGCCTATGCCGCATCCTCGGTGCGCACGGTTGCACCCACCGAATTCTGGGAAACGTCCGATATTCTCATCACCACGGCGGCATCCGCCATGGCTGTCCCGGTTGCCGAATTTACCTATGCGGCCATCATCATGTGCGGCAAGGATGTGTTTCGTCTGCGCGAAGAACACAGGGCCGAACGCGGCACCGGTGGGTTTGGCAGCAGGCGTGGCATGAGGCTGCCCTATCTCGGCAATCATGCCCGCAGGATCGGCATTGTCGGCGCTTCACGAATTGGTCGGCTGGTCATGGAGATGCTGGCGCGCGGCAAATTCGAAATCGCCGTTTACGACCCTTTTCTTTCGGTGGATGAGGCCGCGGCACTTGGCGCGACTAAAATGGAGCTCAACGCGCTTCTCGCCTGGTCCGACGTCGTGTCCCTGCATGCACCGATCCTGCCTGAAACCCGCCATATGATTGGCGCCCGCGAGCTGGCGCTGATGGCGGATCATGCCATTTTCATCAATACGGCGCGGGGCTGGCTGGTCGATCATGACGCATTGCTGACAGAGGCGGTTTCAGGACGGTTGCGCATTCTCATCGATACGCCGGAACCGGAACCATTGCCGACGGACAGCCCGTTTTACGATTTGCCCAATGTCGTCCTCACGCCGCATATCGCCGGGTCGCTGGGAAATGAATTGCGGGCGCTTTCCGATCTCGCCATCACCGAGATCGAACGTTTCATCGCGGGGCTTGCCCCGCTTCATCCAGTCCATAAGCGGGATATGGAGCGTATGGCATGACGATTTTCCAGCATTGCTTTTCGACCCTCGGCTGCTCCGAGCTCAGCCTTCATGAGACGGCCGATCTGGCGCAACGACACGGTATTGCGACTGTGGAATTGCGCGCATTATCCGGTACGGTCGAGCTGATCCCGGCCCTCGCCTCCGAGTTTGGCACACCTGCGGCGTTTGCAGCATTTCTGGCCGAACGCGATCTCAAGATTGCCGCTCTCAACACCTCCATTCGGCTCTTCGGAAGCACCGATCTCGCCGCCATCGAGCCTTTCATTGGCTGGGCAGAAGCTGCTGACATTTCCCATTTGCGCATCTTCGACGGTGGCAAACGGTTGACACCGGATGAGATAAACCGCGCAGCACCGCTGTTGGAGGACTGGCGTGCTCTACGGCAGTCCCGCGGGTTGAATGTCGATCTGATGATCGAGACCCACGATGCGCTGGCGGATTTCGATCAGCTTCTCACCTTCATCGAACGCGTGCCGACAGCACGGATTTTATGGGACACCCACCACACCTGGGCCAAAGGCAGCGATCTTGAGACCCTTTGGCACCATATCGCGAAAAACATCGTCCATCTGCACGTCAAGGACAGCACCACGGATAGCGATGGTCGGCGACGCTACGTTTTGCCCGGCCAGGGTGATTTTCCCATGGCGGAACTGCTTTCTATTTTACAGTCGGACGAACGACACATCCCTCTCAGTCTGGAATGGGAACGCCACTGGCATCCCGCACTGCCACCGCTGGACGATGCGCTGAAAGCTGCGCGCAGCTGGTGGCGACAAGGAGCTTTTTGATGCGCATAGCCGAAATCCATCTCACGCCGGTCGCCATTCCTGACAGGCCGCTGCTGAACTGCAAGGGCGTCCATCAGCCCCATGCGCTGCGTACCGTCATCGAGGTCATATGCGACGACGGCACGGTCGGCCTCGGGGAAAGCTACGGCAGTATCAAGGCGCTTGACGGGTTGCGGCGCGCCGCACCGGCTCTCATCGGGCTGGACCCGTTTCATCTTCACGCGCTGAAATCCCGCGTCGTCGCCGCATTGCCGGGCAGCGGCGGCATCAATGCCAAATCGGCGGTGGCTGATCACAAGTTGACGGACGTGGTCGCCTCGGCCTTCGAAGTCCCCTGCCTCGACATTCAGGGCAAGCTTCTCGGGCGGCCGGTCTCTGATCTGCTTGGCGGCGCGGTTCGCACCAGCGTTCCCTTCAGCGCCTATCTGTTTTTCAAATTTGCGGGCCACATCGGCGAGGCCCCGGATGAATGGGGAGAGGTTCTCACACCCGACCAGATGGTTGGCGAAGCCCGCAGGATGGTTGAAACATACGGTTTCCAGTCGCTGAAACTGAAAGGCGGCGTTCTGCATCCCGATCTTGAGATCGAGACGATGCTGAAGCTCCGGGAAGCCTTTCCCAATCATCCGTTGCGGATTGACCCCAACGGTGGCTGGACCGTGGAGACGGCGATTTACATTGCCCGCAAGCTCGAAAATGTCCTGGAATATCTGGAGGATCCGGTCATCGGCATGGACCAGATGGCGCAGGTGGCAGCCGCGACGTCCATCCCGCTCGCCACCAACATGATCGTTCTGGAATTCGACCAGATCGCGACGGCCTTCCGCAAAAACGCGGTCCAGATCGTGCTGTCGGATCACCATTATTGGGGAGGACTGCGCGCCTCGACCCATCTTGGAAAAATCTGCGAGACATTGGGACTTGGCGTCTCCATGCATTCCAATTCCCACCTCGGCATCACCCTTGCGGCAATGATCCACGTGGCCGCAGCAACGCCAAACCTGAGTTTCGACTGCGACACGCATTACCCATGGACGGGTGTCGACATCATCGAAGGCACGCCATTCACGTTCCGGGGTGGCCGGCTGGATGTACCCGAGGGACCGGGACTTGGCGTCACGCTCGACCGGCAGAAGCTTTCCGAACTTGCCGCACTCTATGAGCAGACAGCCATGAAAGAGCGTGATGACACGGCTTACATGAAGCTCTTCGATCCAGCCTATGAAAGACGCGTGCCGCGCTGGTAACCAGAACCCGATCACAATGTTTCGGACCAGGAAAAGGCTCCGGCTTGAGCCGGAGCCTCCATCCATGCTGATGCGAAACCGCTGTTCCTAGCTGCTGATCTGCAGAACGATCTTGCCGCGGGTGCGCCCGCTTTCGGACAGTTCCAGCGCTTGCCCTATGCTCGCAAGCGGCAGGACGGTTGCCACATGGGGCCGCACCTTCTCCTGCTCGACCAGTTTACGGATGGATGCGAGCTGTTCCGCATCGGGCTTGCATTGCACACGCGCGACGCCGATGCCATGGCGCTTGTCCTCTTCGGTGGGGAAAGCCACCGCCGTTACCAGAAAACCGCCCTGTTTGAGAGTGGCGAACGCCCGCTTGAACGTGTCGCTTCCAACCGTGTCGAAGACGACATCCATATCGCGAGCGACCATTTCGAAGGGCTGCTTCGTATAGTCGATAAACTCGTCCGCGCCGAGGCTTTGGACGTATGCCTCGTTCCGGCCGGACGCCATTGCGGTGACATGCACCCCTCTCGCCCTGGCAAGCTGCACAGCCAGAGAACCGACGCCGCCCGCGCTGTTGGTGACGAGCAGGCGCTGGCCATTTGAAAGGCCGGCCACATCGAACAGTGCCTGCCACGCCGTCAAGGCGCCGAGCGGCACCGCAGCCGTCTCGATGAACTCCAGGTTGGAAGGTTTGCCTGCGATATCCGTCACTTTGGCGACCGCATATTCCGAGAACCCGCCAGCCTTGATGATGCCGTAAACACCGTCGCGCAGTTTGAATTCGGTGACGCCCGGTCCAAGCTTTTCAACAATGCCGGCGATCTCGCCGCCAAGATGGATCGGCAGGGTCATGCCCATCCGCTGGCCGGCGCCGCTGCGGATCTTCCAGTCGATGGGGTTCACGCCTGCCGCATGCACCTTCACCAGCACCTCGCCGGGACCCGGCTCCGGACGTTCAACATCGGCAACTGTGAGCACGGCGTTGTCGCCATATTCGTTGATGATCACTGATTTCATATCTTCACTCACCTTTGTTCCGGCTTCGATGAGTCCTCGACCATCGACGTCTTCCATGCTAGCCAAACGCCTTATCGATGTGCTGCCAATCGACATCGCTGAGAGGCCAATCATGCCCGGACGTCCGTTTATGTTCCAACGAGGCTTCAAGCCGCGCGGCGGCGGCTTGCCAATCCATACCCATGACGAGGCGCAACTGACCTTTGCAGCATCCGGCATGGTGCAGGTCCATACCGAAGAGGGCCGGTGGTTGGTGCCCTCCCAGCTCGCAGTCTGGATTCCAGCCCGCGTTCCCCATCGCGTCGATGTCCTGACGGATGCGGAATTATGGATGGTTCATTGGGAGCCATCGGCAGCACGAGCATGGGCGCCGCCGATGCCGCTTGAGCGTACATTTGCCCTGCATGTTACCCCGCTCATGCAATCCCTGCTGGAGGCGGCTTTCGTTGCCGAGATCGAGGAGGAGAAGGCCGAACTCATTGCAAGGCTCATGCTACACGAACTGACATCCACCGCCCATGCCCCCACATTCCTGCCGCTGCCAACGAGCACGATCGGAATACGTGTCGCCAATATGGCTCTCGACGACCATAAAAACAGATTGAACATTGAGGAACTGGCCTCGAGAGCCGCGACATCGGTCCGAACCCTGAGCAGGCTTTTTCCTTTAGAGACAAGCCTGACATTTAAGGCCTGGCGGCAACGGGCTCGTATCGTGCAGGCCATGGATCACCTCGCGAGAGGAAACCCTATCGCAGGGGTGGCAGCCGAATTCGGCTTTTCCAGTACCGCCTCGTTCTCACATGCCTTTCGGCAGGTCACGAACATGACGCCGACCAGCTTCCTTGGCATGGAAGACCAGTTGGCCTGAAAGACGGATCGTTTCAGAACCGCCCCTCTGCAAGCCGCGGCCTCTCCTTGCAGCCTAAAATGAACCTGCGAAGATTTCCGCGAGCCGTTCGATACCCGCCTGATCGTCGGCATCGAACCGTGACGGCAAAGGGCTATCGAGATCGATGACACCGATCGTCGCACCGTCCCGAAAAATCGGGACGACCAGTTCCGAACGCGAGGCTGCGTCACAGGCGATGTGGCCAGGGAAGGCATGGACGTCCTCAACCAGGATCGATGACTTCCGCTCAACGGCGCTGCCGCAAACGCCGCGGCCAACGGGGATGCGAACACAGGCAGGTTTTCCCTGGAAGGGCCCAAGAACCAGCTGCTCGCCCTTCAACAGGTAGACACCCGCCCAATTAAGGTCTGGCATCATCTGATAGATCAGCGCCGACATGTTGGCGGCATTGGCGATCATGTCCGCCTCTCCCTCGAACAAGGCCTGCAATTGCTGGGCGAGCTCGCGGTAAAATTCGGTCTTGTCGGCAGTGTCGATAGAGACCGCTTCAAACATGTCCGGCACCTTCCTTAATCGTCTGGGTTGACGGCTGATATCAAATACCGTTCTCGACGACCAGCACGGGCTTCTCGCGAAAATCCCTTGCAAACAGTTTGCGCAGGTTTTCGAGCTTCGGAAGGTCGTTATAGACGATGTAGGGATAGGTCGGATTGTTCGTCAGGAAATCCTGATGGTAGGCTTCGGCGGGATAAAAAGCATGGCCCGGCTCGATTGTCGTCACGATCGCCGCGTCGTAAAGACGTGCCTTGTTGAGCTGGGCAATATAGGCTTTCGCCACACGGCCCTGATCCTCATTTGCGGGAAAAATGGCGGAACGATATTGCGTGCCGATATCCGGCCCCTGGCGGTTCAGTTCGGTCGGATCGTGGGCGACTGAAAAATAGATCTGCAGCAGATGACCATAGGTCACCTGCTTCGGATCATAGGTCACCTTCACGGCCTCCGCATGTCCGGTCTTGCCACTGCCAACCGCTTCATAATTCGCCGTCTGCCTTGCGCCGCCCGCATAACCGGAGACTGCGTTTTTGACGCCGCTCACATGCTGGAAGACACCCTGCACGCCCCAGAAACAACCGCCGGCAAAAACCGCCGTTTCGGTGGCTGCGGTGCTTGGGGAAACATCTGCCGCAGGCGCGGGAAGCGCTATGCCTTCCTGCGCCGAGGCTACACTCAGACTTGCCAACATTATCGCGGATCCGACGGCCAGCGTTGCCGTTACCGCTTTCCACGCAAACATGCGTCTCATGACCTTTTCCTTTCAACCGAAGGTGAATGCATAGGCTTCGGGACCAGCGTCCAGAAAGCGGATTTCGAATGTGTGATCTTCTACCGGTCCACTCTGGCGGACGAGTTGATAAAGGCGCTGTTCGGTAATGGTGCCGTTTCCATCGGGATCGACATCCATGCCATGGTCTTCACGCGGCGGCTTGCCATCAATCGTGACCTGGAAGCGCACCGGCTTGCCATCTGCACCTGGACCAAGGACCAGATGCAGGTCCCGGGCCCGGAACCGATAATAAATGCCGCCGCCGCTGTCATTCAATGCCGCATGTTCGGCACCAACCGTCCAGTTGCCGGTTAGACCCCATTCGTTGCGCCGGGGCTTTTCCTCGACATAGGCGTGGGCCTGATCGTTGACGATCCCGCCGGCACTGATGAAGTTCTGCGCCCGTTCGTAACCGACATAGGTTTCCGGCGATTGCACGTCGGCCGTGTCGGAGGCCGCCTGCGTGCCACTTGCGGTGACCGCGACGATATCCGAGCCGACATCCGTCTTTCCCGCTTCCGCAAGAAGCTGCTGGATGACACGCTCCGACCGGTCGTATTCGCCCTCACCGAAATGATGGTAGCGGACCTGTCCCTTTGCGTCGATGAAGTAATGCGCCGGCCAATATTGATTACTGAATGCCCGCCAGATCGCATAGTCATTATCGACGGCGACGGGGTAAACAATACCGAGATCAGCAATCGCCTTTTTGACATTGTCGATGCGTTTTTCAAAAGCGAATTCCGGTGCGTGCACGCCGATCACGACAAGTCCCTGATCCCTGTATTTTTCGGCCCAGGCGCGGACATAGGGGATAGACCGCAGGCAGTTGATGCAGGAATAGGTCCAGAAGTCGACGAGCACGACCTTGCCCTTCAGCTGCTCCATGCTCAGGGGTTGCGAATTGAGCCATTCAACCGCGCCTGCGAGCGACGGAGCGGTGCCTTCGACCGGAAGCTGTTCTGCGGTGGACGCCGATGGCTTGCCCTGCATCATCATCGCGCTCAAGCCACTCATCGCGGCCGGATTGGCAGACATCATCGCGGGATTGCCCTGCATCGCGCCATTCTGCACGGCATCCTTCTGCATCACGGTCGAGGGCTTCATCGCGCCGCCTCCAGCGATATCCTGATCCGGCTTGCCGCCCAATCCATCGATCAGCTTCTGTTCGAGCGCTGAGGTGCTGGCAAGCGACGCCTGTGTCAGGAAGCCGGTATCGAGGCCGAGGCCGATTGCGGCGACCGCGACAAGCACGGCAATGCCCAGGCCGCGCCTTATCCATTCCCCTGCCCCGATGGAGCGTTTCATGGCCTGAAAAACCCGGCCGCCGATCAGAAGGGCAAGCATCAAAGACGTCGCCGCGCCGAGCGCATAGGCAAGCAGCAGAAGCGAGGTTCCGACATTGGCCCCCTGTAGTGCCGCTCCAGTCAGAATGAGGCCGAGAACCGGTCCCGCGCACGGGGCCCACAGGAGGCCGGTGGCGACGCCGAGCATCAACGATCCGGCGACAACCGAACCACGGCCTGTTTCCCGGTCGGCTGATTGCGAAAGTCTCGCGCCCAGCGCCACCAGCGGCCGGGTCAGACGCTCCGACAATGACGGGAAGAGCAGAAAGATGCCAAAGACTGCCAGCAGCGTGATGGCCGCCACCCGCCCATATTCATTGGCTTCGACCGCCCAGCCGCCCCCGACCGCCGCGAGTGTCGCCACGCCGGCGAAGGTTGCCGCCATGCCGACCAGCATGGGAAGGATGCTGGTCATGAAAGGTCGACCGGCACGTGCAAAAACAAACGGCAAAACCGGCAGGATGCAGGGACTGACGATCGTCAGCACGCCGCCTGTATAGGCGAGAAGAAACAGCAACATCGCAATATTCCCTATCGGTCAGGCCGACGTCGGATGGAAGTTCAGCGCCACGCCGTTCAGGCAATAGCGAAGACCGGTTGGCTTGGGACCGTCATCGAAAACATGGCCCAGATGACCGCCGCAACGGGCGCAATGGACCTCCGTTCGCACCATTCCAAGAGAGGTATCTTGCGTGGTGCCGACCGCGTTTTCCAAGGGGGCCCAGAAGCTCGGCCACCCGGTTCCACTTTCGAACTTGGTGGTGGAAGAAAACGCCTCCTGATCGCAACCGGCGCAGGCGAAATTGCCCCGGCGCTTTTCATGCAGCAATGGGCTGGATCCCGGATATTCCGTGCCCTCTTTCCGCAAAACCTCATATTGATCCGGGGTAAGGCGTTTGCGCCATTCCTCATCGGTCAGGGTGATGGGGAAAGAACCCGTCGCGGCAAACGCTCGTCCGCCACCAAGCTGAAGCGCAATCGCCGCGAATGCCGCTCCTTTGAGAAGCTCTCGTCTGTTCACCATTGCTCGATCCTCCCGTTGAACCAATTCTTTCAATATTTACGAGGGCAAGGCCGAGGAAGTTACAGCCCTCGGAGCACATATTCGTGATCGGGACGCAAACGCCATTTCAAGGTGTAACGCGGCCATTTCGTTTCGCCTGAAGGTCTGGCCGTCCCGAAAATTCGGCGCGGCAGCGCTGACAAGTCACCCCGGTATTGATGATCGTCGATATGTTTATGAGAATATATCGGTAGTCGCTTAAATGCCTATCGGCAAGGACTTAACTTGCGAGTGTTGTCCGCTCACCCAATATACGGATGAGCCGACGCCGCTTTTTTGTCAGAAGCTCGAGGGGGGGCGGATCAGTCCACCGCGACCATGACGTCCGATGCCTTGACGACAGCATAGGCATCCCCGCCGACCTTCAGTCCAAGTTCATCGACGGCATCATTGGTAATGGATGAGGTGACGACAATACCGCCACCAATATCGATACGCACATGTGCAGTTGTCGCCCCTTTGACGACATCGATGATCTTGCCCTTGAGGCGATTGCGCGCACTGATCTTCATCGTCAACTCCTTCTGCCCATGTCGATACGATCGGCCGAGTCTAAGATGCTCTGCGGCGGCTGCCAAGAATTTACGGGGCCAATGACTAAAAGAATTTACGAGGCAGTTGAACCAAAGGTACTTCGGCGCTGGCTCTCCAAAAGCCCAGAAAAGGCAAATACCCGCCTCGTCAGGATGATCGAAATGCACGGGTGATACGTGCGAGCGCAGAGTTCGCACGATCGCCGGTCACTGTGGAAATCATCACGACATCCAGTTTTGGAAGCGCCGGCAGAAAGCGGCTCCTCACCTCCCGCACGCCCGCCGGAGCGGCGCTTCGCGCCAGGAGCGCGACGCCGATGCCGGCTTCCGCCGCTGCGCCCACCGCCGTTGCCCCGGTTCCGACAAAAGCCTCACGCCACGCAATATCCACGCTATCCAGCGCCCGAAGTGCCATGGCTCGTAAGTTGCAGGGCTCCGGTTGAAGAACCAGCGGCACCGGGGCGCTTGCAGGAAGATCAAAATCCGGGCTGGAGTACCAGCCAAAGCTTTCCTGAAACAGAGGCTCCCCGTCTCGTCGGATATCGTCATGCCGCAACACGACGATCGCGTCGAGCTCTCCGGCATCGTAGAGTTCAAGCAGGGTCCTTGTGCCGGCTGTACGAAGATGGAGCGTGACGCTGGTCTCAAGTTCACTGATCACCCGGAGTATTCGAGGCAGGTCGGCTCCGATCAAATGATGCGTGACGCCGATCGCCAGACGTGTCGGCTCCTGCTCAAAGACATCACTCGCACGACGGCCGGCAGCGACATAGGCGCGGGCCGGCTCCAGGAAACGTTCCCCTGCCGCCGTCAATCGCACCCGGCGCGGCGTCCGTTCGACCAGGCGATGCCCCAACATTTCTTCAAGCCGACGCAGGCGCAGGGATATGGCGGCCTGCGACGTATTCATGACGCCCGCCACCCGGGTGAACGACTGCAGTTCGGCAACAAGAAGAAAAGCCTCGACGGCTATGGGATCCAATGAGCGCATGGTTTGCATAACAAGCTGTTATCATTGAAATGTGCAAGTCCTTAATTCTATCGGCTCTCCGGGAAGGCTATTGCACGAAAACTCTTGATAGGAGCTTTTCCGTGTCGTCACAGATTTCTTCGACTTCGCCCACACCCGTTTCCGTCACCGATCCCAGGATCTGGGCCGTGCTTGCCGTGGCAGTCGGCACGCAGACCGCCGGCTCGTTCGTGTCGCAGGGCATCTACATTCTCGTGCCCTTCTGGCGTGAAGCCTTTGGCGTCTCTCTTGCATCCGCGTCACTCGCCGTCACCGTCATGAACGCTATCCAGATCGTGACCATGTTCACGCTCGGCCGCGCCATCGACATTCATGGCGAACGCCGCATCGTCGGCATTGCCATGCTCGGCATGGCGATCGCGATGGCATGTGCGGCGGCATTCGCAAACAGCCTGCCCGCGCTGCTTGTCTGCATCGCGTTTCTGGGTGGTACTTATGCAGCGGTCCAGCCGGGCGGCACGCGGGCGATCATGCGCTGGTTCCCGCCCGCCAAACGCGGCATCGCGACAGGGTTTCGACAGGCAGCCGTTCCCTTCGGAACGATGATCGCAGCCGCTCTCCTTCCCTTTATGGCAGTCCGTTACGGATGGCATGCCGCAGCATGGCTCTGCGCCGCGATCTCCGTGCTGGGCGCTGCGCTTTTCTGGGGGTTGTATCGCGAGGGAAGCGATTTGGCGGCAAAAACGGAGCCGCCGCTTCCGCTGGCAAAACTCGTCCGCATCGTCGGTCAGAATAGCGGTTTCTGGCCCGTATTGCGGCTTGGCATTGCCATGTCCGCCTTTCAATTTACCCTTACGGCGCATGTCATCGGGTTCATGGCTGACGGACTGGGACTTGGCCTCTTTGTCGCCTCCTCGATGTTCGCGGCAACACAGCTTGCGGGCATTCCGGGCCGCGTTCTGCTGCCATGGATCAGCGATCGCTTTCGGCCCGGTCTTCGCGGTCAATCATTCGGCCGTGTATCCATCATTGCCGCAGGCACTGCCGCAATCCTGGCAATCCTTCCCATCGGCACCCCGGCACCCGTTATCCTGTTGGTGCTTGTCCTGCTGGGCATATTCGGCATCGGCTGGTTTCCGCTTTACCTGCTGGAAATCGCCGAAAGTGCGCCGAAAGGTTCGATTGCATCAACGATCGCCTTCGCTTCCACCATTTGTCTGGCGGTCATGGCAATCGGCCCCTACATATTCGGTCTCCTTGTCGACCATTTCGGCTATGGGGCAGCATGGTCGGCATTGATCGTGCCGGTGTTTGTAACGGCGCTCCCTCTGGCCATCTCATCGTCGCGCCTCCCTCTCTCTCAAACGGGCTCGTAACGTGGGACGTGGGAGCAAAGTGTCGGCCGAAGCGTCACTTCCGCTTGACCATTCGGCGAAGCAGCGAGCCTGCTCTCGCCTTGCGGGGAATGAGATCAATATCGCTGACAAGCTTCGCGCCGCCTTCCCGACGTTCCAGTGTGATCTTGCGACTATGAAATGCTTCCAGTTCTGCACGATGCGCCACGCTTATGATCGTGGCGTCGGGTAGTTCATCGATCACCGTCTGCATCATCTTGTCCTGACTTTTTTCGTCCAGGGCTGCCGTCGCCTCATCCATGACGATGATATCGGGGGCATTCAATAACAGGCGCGCGAAGGTCAGCCTTTGTTTTTCACCGCCCGACAACGTCTGGTCCCAGGGCGCATCGTCTTCGATCCTGTCCTTGAGTTGACCGAGACCAACCTTGTCGAGAGCCGCCCCGATCTCTTCCAGCGTCCAGCTCTCAGCCGCTTGCGGATAGCAGACAGCCCGACGGAGCGTGCCGGCAGGAATATACGGCCGTTGCGGCAGCATGAACAGTCGGCTGCCGGCGCGGAAATTCACGCTGCCCCCACCCCATGGCCAAAGACCGGAAATGGCCCGAACCAGCGTGCTCTTGCCCGATCCGGATTCCCCCGCCACCAATACCCTCTCGCCCGAACCGATTTCGACATCCGTCTCTTTGACGACAGCCGTTCCGTCACCCAGCGAAACGGAAACATCCTTGAGGCTGAGTATTGTCTCGCCTTCCGCTTCGCCACGCACGATCCGACCGAGAGTGTCGCTCTTTTCGGCCCGTTCGAGGCCATCCAGCGACATCATCAGGGAGGCAACGCGGCGCGCGCAGGCATTCCAGTCGGCCAGGCGCGGATAATTATCGACCAGCCAGCCAAATGCGGACTGGACGATGGTGAAAGCGGACGCGGACTGCATCACCTCGCCAAGGGACATGCTTCCATCGAGAAATTTCGGCGCACAGAGCAGAACCGGCACGACGGGGGCAATCAGCATCGATCCATTCGACACAATTGTCGTGCGCATATATTGCTGCGCCATCAACCGCCACTGCCGCCGGACATTACCGAACCTCTTGTCGAGATCGCTGCGCTCCTCGTCTTCGCCGCCAAGCAAGGCGATACTCTCGCCATTTTCCCTGACGCGGGTGAGCGTGTAGCGGAACTCCGCTTCGACCTGGTTTTTGACTTCGGAAACCTTGACGAAGTTCCGGGCAATGAAGGCTATGGAACTGGATGTGATGAGCGCATAGATGACGGCCGCAATGACGAGAAAGCCGGGGATCGTAATCACAGTACCGCCGATCGAGACCGTCAGGGCGCCACCAATCGTCCACAAAACAACGATAAAGGTGGAAGCCGACACGAAGGCAGCGATGACACCCGAAATGAAATCCACGGGTGCCTCGGTGGCGATCCGCATATCCTCAGAAAGCCTCGCCTCCGGATTTTGATGGTCGCCATCGATCAGATTGAGCTGATAATAACGGCCATTTGCGATCCATCTTCCAACCAGCGCCTTTGTCAGCCAGGAGCGCCAGCGCCGCTGAATACGCATCCTGACATAGACCTGTGAGGTCACGATGAAGACGCTTCCCAGGACGAGTGGCGGAAAAACGGATCCGAGAAAATAGACCGTAGCCGCGTCTCTCTTCTCAATCGCGTCAAAGATCCCGCGATTCCAGACATTGATGCCATATTGGACACCGACATTTATGCCAATCATTGCCAGAAGCCCGAGCGAGAATGGCCATGCAAGCCCATCGCCACGACGGCTCCAGAAACCTCGCGCGCTGATCCAGAAGCGCTTCAGCAGATATCTCCGACGAGCCTGTTCGGCCTCTTCAGGCGTCAAGCCCAAAGCAGCTTCCATCTCCTCTGGCGGGAGGGGATCATCGGTGTCTTGAGCATCCTTCGCGGATGCGGTTTTGGTACCATTCTGGTCGGCACCATCGACCGGTTTCGGTCCTGCGTCAGCGTCGGTCATGGGCGCTTAACGGATGATCGCCTGAAAGGTTTCACGCCCTTGTGAGGGAAGGTGATACATTCTCCAATTTTCTTCTGGGGCAGCGCTCGTCCGCATATGTTTCTGCCGCTTAGGCCAGCGTCCCATCCATAAACAAGGGCCTCGTGGCGTGCACAATGGCATCAATCGCCACGCGCAAACGAGGCAGCATGACGGGTGAAGCCGGCCACAGCACATGGATAGGCAAATGCCCGGCAACCCGATCATCCAGAACGGAAACCAGACGTCCGCTGGACAGCTCGTCACGAATGAGCCAGCGGGGCAAAAGACCGAGCCCCTGTCCCTCCACAATTGCCGAAAACGTCAGCAGGCTTCCATCTAGCAAAAGGCGCGCCTTGGGATGCCAGGTCAGGAGTTCGCTTTCAGCGCCGCGAAACTGCCATGGCGCAGGTTTGCCGTTGCGTGGAGAAGCGATCACGGTGTGATCCGCCAGATCTTCAATTTTCTGCGGCACCGGCCGCCCTTCAAAGTAGGCCTTGGAAGCACAGAGAACAATGCGCTGGTGACCGAGCAAACGAGCCTTGAGCCCGCTCACATCCGGAACTTCGCCAATCCTGACCGCAAGATCGGTCGTGCCATCCAAGAGGTTGCTCGGTTCCGTCGAAGTGGAAATGCTGAAATCAAGGTTCACCCATTGCCGGCAGAGCGCATAGAGCGCCGGCGCAACGATCCTCGCACCAAAGAGCGGCGGCAAACTGACATTGAGTGTGCCAACCGGTTCATGCGCGAGACCCGCGATTGCTGCCTCGGTTCGCTCGATCTCCTTGCGCGCTCGCTGGCAAACATCGCGATAAATCACACCCTCTGCCGTCAGGTGCAGCCTGCGTGTCGTACGCTGAAACAGTCTTATACCGAGCCGATTTTCCAATCGCCCCACCGACTTTGCCACAGCGGAAGCCGAAAGCCGCAAACGCACCGAGGCCGCGACGAAGCTACCCGCTTCGCAGACTGCCAGAAACGCGCCGATGTCATCGCCGGATTGATGTCGCATAATTTCTACTAACGAATTTCATTCCGCAATCGAAGGAAAATTATGCGTTTCTGCCGCGTGAAAGATGTGACGTAAGATGTCTTCCATGAGCAAAAATCAAACCTACGCCATCATCGGGGGCACATCCGGTATCGGATTGGCACTCGCCCGCAAACTCGTTGAACGGGGAGATCATGTCCTGCTCGGCGGCCGTTCTCAGGAACGATTGTCAAAGACGCTCGCCGAATTGGGCGATCGGGCTTCAGGCCGCACCGTAGAAATCACCGATCGTGCCTCGCTTGCCCAATTCTTTGCCGAAGCCCCTTCGCTTTCCGGGCTTTTCACGCCGGCAGCGTCATACAGCACCGGCACATTCGCGGAAGGCGACCCGGAGACCAGCGAGGACCTGTTCAGAGCGAAATTCTGGGGGCAATATTGGGCCATTCACGCCGCCCTGCCTCGTTTGACGTCTGACGCATCCGTCCTTCTGATGTCAGGCGCGGCATCCGTGCGCCCTATTGGTGCACCGGCCTACGCCGCGTGTAATTCGGCGCTGGAAGGACTCGCACGTGGACTTGCCATTGAGCTCAATCCAATCCGGGTCAATTGCCTTTCACCGGGAACAACCGATAGCGAGTTATGGCGCAAACGGCCGGCTGAGATACGCGAGCTCGCCTATGAATATTGGGGAAAGCTGTGCCTCGTTCAGCGCCCGGCAACGGTTGAGGAGCAGGCACACGCGGCGCTGTTCCTGCTCGACAACACCAACATGACCGGCAATACGCTGTTCAGCGACGGCGGTTATTCCCTGCGGTAGCGGGATCGTCGAAAATCCTCCGCCTATTGAGGAGATCGTCCATTTTGTCGAACGACTGGACGATCTCGATCTCCGCCAGGGTAATAATGGCTCCGCCGCGCCGCCGCGTTTTATCAGGCGCCGCTGATGATGTTGCAGATGCCTGTGCGAACGACGTTCTTGTCGGTGATCTGCCCCGCCTGAATATTGAACACAACGTCGATCCGCACGCCTGCGCCCTTCTGCCGCGCGACAACCCGAAGGGTCTGAACTCTTCCGCTCCCGGTCGTCTCCTGATGCGCATCGACCGATGACAAAGCCTTGTTGACCTGGATACCGGAGAAGCCTTCCGCTGCCACGGCCTGGGCAAGCTTCTGGAGAACTGTTGACGCCTTTGCCTTCGGCAATTCCTGCCAGGATTTATAGGAAACGGCCGTTACCATCGGAACGCCTGAAACCGTGAAGTTTTTTTCGCAAGAAGCGGCAAAAGCGGAACTCGAAACGGCAACGAAGCCGAGGGCGGCAATTACAGTTCTCATATCAATGTCCAATTTCGGTGATGTTTGACTTTTTAGCGGGTCGCGTCAGAACGATGCCCCATCTTTACCGAAGCTCACTTACTCTTAAACGAGAGTCAATCTCCGATAACAACTTTTGGTACGCGGGTGGCTGTTCGAAATGAGACAGCGGGCGGCCCTTGATTTCGAAATTGCCGCGGTTTCGCTCCCGTTGGCAGCATGCAGATGTAACCGGAGCGTTGACTTCCCGTTTAACGAGATGGCTTAAAATAAGCAGACACTGAAATTAGACCCGCCGCATCCGGTCATCACCTTGCGGCAAGCAGACGGCGCCCATCATGCGACTCAGCACCATCACGAACCTGGCTTATGCCGTAACCCTCGTGCTCACGACAGTATCGGCAACGACGTTCATTCTGTCGGCCAGAAGCGCCTCCCAGGAACGGGTGGCAATCCAAACTCACCTTGATCTCAACGATCTCGCTGAGGAACTGGCGATCATTGCGGATGAGCGTACCGAGGAGGCGCGTCTTTACGTCATGCGCGGCGATGAGCAGCACCTGGCGAAATTTTACGTCGATGAAGATCAGGAAAACCGCCTCGAGAACACCCTGCCTAAACTGACCGCCCACGGTGTTTCCCCGGAAGAGTCCAGCACATTTATGGATATACGCAAGCGTGCCGATGCACTGGACAAGATGGAGCGTGAGGCCATCGGTCTCTATCGATCGGGCCGCCAGAACGATGCACAACAACTCCTGTTTGGCGATGAATATTATCAACTGCATACGGGTCTGGTGAGCACCGTCGAGACGCTGAGGCAGACCATTGCAGCCCGATCGCAGGCAACCGTTGACCAGGCCAAAAGCCGAAGCGATTTCTACGGGTCGATCGCCAAGGTCATGCTTGCCCTGACCGCCCTGATGTTTGTGGCCGTACTCTATTTCGTCCTCAGCAGGCGTGTTGCCGTACCCCTCATCAGGATGAGCAATATTGTCATGCGCCTTGCCCGCCAGGACTACAGTATCGACGTTCCCGACGAAGGACGCCGTGACGAAATTGGCGAAATGAATCAGGCCATCAGGATCTTCCGCAGCAACGGGCTGGAACGGGAACGGCTTGACGCGGAGCATCGCAAGAACCAGCGCATAAAGGACCTGATCCTGCAAATGATGCACCGAATTCAGGCCTGTCAGAATCAGGATGAATTATCCGACGTCGTCTCGAAATTCATGCCGCAGATTTTCCCCGCCATCGCCGGCCGGCTGCTCGTGCTCAAGGAACATAGTTCGGTCCTCCAATCGACGGGCCAATGGTCCGATCCTTCATCTTCCGCCCCGGAGTTTTCGATCGACGATTGCTGGGCGCTCCGCCGCGGACGCCCCCATGCCAGCAAACCGGACGGCGACGATGTCGTCTGCCACCACCTACAGGGAAATTTTGGAACGGGCCTGTGCATACCACTGACGGCATTGGGCGATACCGTTGGCTTATTGTATCTTGAAATTCCGCAGAGCAGCGAGGCTCTGGAGGCAGAGCGCCTGTATCTGGAACTCCTCGCCGAAAATATCGGCCTTGCCGTTGCAAACCTTCAGCTTCGGCAGCGACTGGTCGGCATGGCAAAACAGGATGCCTTGACCGGTCTTTTGAACCGTCGGTCTCTCGATGAGGCGCTGAACAGGCATATTGAAAAGCCAACCAGCACGCTTGCCTGCCTGATGCTCGACATCGACCATTTCAAGCGCTTCAATGACCGCTTCGGCCATGATGCCGGAGACGCGGTGATGCAATATGTCGCCCAGGTCCTTTCGGAGGCCGTTGGCAATCTGGGTGAATTATTCCGTTTCGGCGGTGAGGAATTCACCGTGCTGATGCCGGCCGCGGGTATTGAAGATGCCATCAAACTTGCAGAAAAACTTCGATACGCCGTTGAACGGGCGCCCTTTACCTATCGCGGCCGCCTGCTTGATCCGATTACCATCTCTATCGGCATCGCAACGTCACCAGAGGCAGGGACCGTAAGCAGCGTATTGGAAAGAGCGGATGCCGCTCTTCTAAACGCCAAGCAGACGGGACGGAACAGGTGGGTGTCGTCGGACGCCATGTGAGTGGCAAGGCCTCACGGGTTGCGCCAGCCCCGTGCATTGTCGATCGCGCGCGCAAACCGAGCGTGGTCTGCGGTTTCAACCGAACCATCAGGTGTAAATATCTCGACATCGTTTCGCATGGCGGCGACATTGATGTCGCATAGTTCCGCCAGACCAAGCGCCGTCAATTCGCGCATGGCCGGAACGCAAATAGTCCGGCCACTGGCAGCAGCTAGGAAACGGGCGAAATAGCGACTGTTCGACAGGCCGCCATCGATGGAAATTGTATCGCCGACGGGAACGACGGCCTGCGCCGCCTCGATCAATCGAACCGTCAGCAAGGCGATGCCCTCAAGCAGGGCCCGCACCATGTCAGCCCGCCCGGTGGCATGGTCCATGCCAATGAAGAGCGGCACGGCCTGCCTGTCCCAGTAGGGTGCGGCAAGGCCTGAAAGTGCGGGCACGAATACGAGGCCGCGGCGAATGGCCGACGGCCCCTCGAAACCGTCGAGTTCCGCATTGTCAGTATAGAGGCCGATCTTTCGCGCCCATTCGAGCGCGGCGCCGGCATCGTAGACCCCGCCTTCGATGGCGAAAACGGCGGGCGCGTCCTGCTTTTGCCAGCCAATGGTCGGCAGAAGCTCTCCTTTCAGCGGAGGTTCACTCCCTGTCACCGCCAACAGGAAAGCTCCCGTACCGAAGGTAATCTTGCAATCGCCAGGTTTACGGCAACCATGGCCATAGAGTGCCGCCTGCTGATCGACGATGGAAACGCGGATCGGCGTTCCCTCAAAGGAACCGAAGCCGCCATCGACAGGGCCGATGGCGGGCAGGCAATCCAGCGGCACGCCGTGAAGCGCGCAAAGTTCCGGGCTCCAGTCACCGGTTGCCAGATCAATGAGACCGGTGCGCGAAGCCGTTGCAAGGTCGGTGCGGAAACGGCCAGCCAGCCGATCCAGAAAAAAGGCATCGGTGGTGCCCAGCCGCAACCGCCCCTCGGCCAGCGCCTGCGCCACCGCCGGATTGTGTTTTACCAGCCAGGACAGTTTGCTGGCCGAAAAATAGGGGTCCAGCGGCAAACCACAAATCTCTTTTGATCGTTGCGCAGCCGATGGCGGTAAAGCCTCCAGTGCCTCGGCAGTGCGGGCATCCTGCCAGACGATGACCGGCGACAGCGCCTCACCACTTTCGGCATCCCAGGCCAGACAACTCTCGCCCTGGTTGGCGATGGCGATGCCATCCACCGGCCCGGCAGCGGCCAGTACCGCGCGGATGTTGCGCAACAGCTCTTCCGGGTCATGCTCCACATGGCCGGGCGCCGGATAAAATTGCGCATGACGCAGGCTGGCGACCACCTCTGCCGTACCGCCGTCGCTTACCACAAGGCATCGGGTTGATGTCGTTCCCTGATCGATAGCTGCAATGCGCATCAATCCGTCTCCCGGAAGTGAAAGGCAATATGGCTCGCTTCAACAGCGGCGCGGGGAATAGGCACAAGCACACGGCGTTCAGGCAGCCATAGGCCGGCCTTGCTCCACACTTCCGTTCCATCGAGATGAAGCGAAAGCCTGCCTCGAACACCTCTTGTAAAGCGCAGCTGAAAATCACGAAAAGCCGGGCGGTCAAGTCCCTGCGATCGCACCATGGTGGGTACGGCAAGTTTGACGGGATCGGCGAAAGTGACAGGCACTGGCCGGTCATTACCTGGCTCGCGGGCGAGATCGTCGGCGACGGCGGCGCCCACGCGGCTGCCTTCGCGGAACGACCAGCCACCCGTTTCCACGGCTCGCAATATGTTCCCTCCGGCAAAGAAGATCGGGTTGGCCATCCGGCCGTCCTGATCGATCATCGGCCCCGCGCTGCCCGCCGCCACATCGACCGGAGATGCGTTCAGAAGTGCTGCCTCCGGTGTGAACCGCCCGGTCAGAAGAACACCGTCGCACTTGACGGTCAGGACCCGGCCATCCGCCAGCCGGATGTCTGCCTCTTCAACACGGTCGCGCCCACGAATATCCGTGAGCACTGCATGGCAATGAAACGGCACGCCAACCAGTCGCGGAAACCACCCGAAAAACGACCGCGCCAGCGGTTTCGGCTCAGGCTCAATCATCGCCACCGGCCGCGCATGATGCGTCAGACAGGTGAGGAGCGCGGAGAAGGACACCAGTTCCGAACCAATGATAAGCGGTCGGCGAAAGGGCATGATGCCGTGAAAGGCGACATAGGATTGCAGCGCGCCGGTGGTAATCACGCCCACCGGCCGGTCGCCCGGCAGAAGCCGCACGGAGCGCGGTTTTTCCCGCGCGCCGGTGGCGAGCACGATGCGCCGCGCCTTCAACGTTTCGACCCCGCACGCCGATGTCACCAGCAGCGAGCCGTCCTGTCCCAGCTCCACAACGGAATGACCGGTGCGGATATCCACACCGGCATTCTGCGCCTGCCGCTGCAGGCGTTGCGCATAGGCCGGGCCGAAATAGATGCGTCCGAATTCGCGCATGCCGAAGGGCGAGTGCGAACAATGCCGGGTCGCGCCGCCCAGTGCCGGCTCACGTTCGAGGATCATCACGCGCGCAATGCCACGGGCCTTCAGCTCCAACGCTGCCGCCACACCCGCCGGGCCACCACCGACCACGATGACATCCGCATTTGGAACATTTTCACGTGTCTGCTGAAAAGGCTGCAAGACGTTCATCGGTCGTCTCCCGGACAGACTGCAAGCGGTACAGCCAGACGGTCGCCCGTCATCGCTGCCAGCCGGGCATTGCAGTAAAAACCCTGACAGCGCCCCATGCCGGCGCGGGTGCGCCGCCGCAGCCCGCCAAAATCGCCCGGCGGCACCGGACTGGAAAATGTCGCGTCGATCTCGCGGCGGGTGACAAGTTCGCAATGGCAGATGATTTCGCCATGATCGGCGCGCTGCCAGTCGCGCTCGCAGGTTTCGGTGAGGTTCGGCATCCTTACCTCAGGCACCACGGGAGGGGGCACAAAACGCGTGCCGAAACTTTCGTGAAGCGCCAGAGCATGCTGCGCCAGACCGAGTGCCGCGCTAAGGCCGGTGGAACGGACGCCACCAAGCGTTATCGCCCGCCGGTCCTGCCGCGCAGAGACCCGGTAATGCTTCTTTTCAGAGGCCGGGCGCAAGCCGGCATAGACAGCCGTCACGGAAACGGAGGCCAGCGCCGGAACGATCTCCGTACCGCGCTTCAGCAGCGCTTCCAGCGCCGCCGTCTCGACCGTCGCGCGGTCACGATCATCCTGCTCTTCCGCCGTCGGGCCGATGAGAACGTTGCCGAAGGCGGTCGGACACACCACGATGCCCTTGGTGATTTCGGTGGGAACGGGCAGGACGATGCGCGACACATGCCGGCGGGCAGCCTTGTCGAGAACGACGAATTGTCCCTTGCGAGGCTTGATGGTGAAGTCCGGGATAAGGCCGAGCCGCGCATCGACAATATCGCCGAACAGCCCGGCGGCATTGACAATGCCTGCCGCAAGGATCGGACCCGCGGTCGTCTCGATACGCCATACCCCGTCAAACACGCCGGACAGGACCTCGGCGTTGCACACCAGCTGCGCGCCCAGCGCCACCGCCTGTGTGAGATAACCCAGCGGTGCGGACCACGGATCGATGACATGTTCGCCGGGGACTTCGAGCGCGGCAATAAGATGGCCCGACAAGCCCGGCATGGTTTCCCGGGCCTGCCGCGCCGTGAGGAGACCGAGTTCTGCAATTCCGTTGCGCCGCCCCTGCCCGGCGATCGCTTCCAGACTTTGCGCCTCGTCGATATTCCACGCGCAGACCAGCGCGCCGGTTTCAACAAGGCTGAGGCCCATCTGCCCATGAATCGACAGATATTCCGCCCGGCCCGCCTTCACCAGTTCCAGTTCCAGACTGCCTTCCGGCGCGTCGAAGCCGGTATGCAGGATGGCGCTGTTGGCCTTCGACGCCCCGGAAAGGATATCTGAACCTTTTTCGATGACCACGACTTTCGCACCGGCCAGCGCGAAACGGCGGGCAACCGCGCAACCGACCACCCCGGCCCCGATGACGGCGATGTCGAATTTTATGGAGGGGTTCTGGACCATGACGTCCCTTCATTTTAGTGGTTCAAAAACGCAATCGGCAGGCTCGACGGATCGAGCCGGGACACCCTGCGGGGTCGTGCCTGAGAATGAGGTTAGGTCTGCTGTTAGTCGGACAAAGCCGTCACCGGCCTTTCGGATTCAATCAGTGTCACGCCACTCGTCTGCTGCTGGCACATGGCGCTGATCAGGGCCATGATCCTGCGGGCCGCTTCGGCGGGCGACACGCCGCCATCGCGAATGTTCGAGATGCAGTTTCGGCGGGAATCGGGCAATCCGGTCTCTGGCCCGAAGGTGACATAGGCGCCCAGACTGTCGGCGGCCGAAAGGCCGGGCCGTTCGCCAATCAGGATCACTGACACCTTTGCTCCAAGCGTAGCGCCTACATCGTCCGCCAGCGCCACCCGCGCCTGCGTGGCAAGAGTGACCGGCGCGACCGTCAACCCTTCGCCTGCCAGCGCTTCCAGCAGCGCCGTTGCTACCGGTACGGCATTCATCTCCACAGCCGTCGCCGAAAGCCCGTCGGCGATCACCAGCGCGACGTCGGCCCCTCTGCCATGTCCTTCCAGCGCAGCACGGCCCTCGGCTGAGAGCGCGCGGCCGAGATCGGGTCGCCGCAGATAATCCGCACGGCCTGGCGCGCGGCTTGCGACATGCACGATATCAGCACCCGCCTCGCGCAACTCACGCTCCACCCTGTCAACATCCAGCGGACGCCACACGGCCTGACGCGCCTGCGCATGATCCAGCAGAAATCTCTGCACCGCGCCCGTGGGCAGGCCCGCGCCGGCACGACCAAGCGCCACCCGTGCATCCGTTGCGACCCGCAGGGCCTTGAGACGTTCCGGCGGACCGGAGATGAGGGACGACCGGGGATGGCGCATCAGGCAGCGTCCTTTGCCAGAAAATCGAGTTCGCGAAGGCCGCGGTTCATCAGCGCCGGGTTCTCGATCATATTGCCAGCGGCATCCGTGACGCCCATAGCCACCAGCCAGGCTTCGAATTCCGGCGCGGGCCGACGCTTCAGCGTTTCGCGGGCATAGATGGAATCATGATGGGAAAGCGTCTGGTAATTCAGCATCACATCGTCCGAACCGGGCACGGTGATGACGAAATTGACATTGGCGGCGCATAGCATGGTCAGCAACACATCCATGTCTTCCTGATCGGCATCGGCATGGTTGGTGTAGCAAACATCGACACCCATCGGCAGGCCAAGCAATTTGCCGCAGAAATGGTCTTCCAGGCCGGCGCGGATGATCTGCTTGCCATTGTAGAGATATTCGGGACCGATGAAGCCGACGACCGTATTGACCAGAAGCGGTGAGAATTCGCGCGCCACGGCATAGGCACGCGCCTCCATCGTTTGCTGATCAATGCCAAAATGCGCACCCGCCGACAGGGCAGCACCCTGCCCCGTCTCGAAATACATGAGGTTGCTGCCGATCGTTCCACGCTTGAGCGACAGACCCGCCTCATGGGCCTCACGCAGAAGGGCGAGATCGACGCCGAAGCCCGCATTGGCCTTCTGGGAACCGGCAATCGACTGGAACACCAGATCAACGGGCGCAGCCCGTTCCATTGCCCGTATCGCCGTTGTCACATGGCCAAGGCAGCAGGTTTGGGTTGGAATGTCGAGCCATTGCCGCAGATCATCGAGCAGCTGCACGACGCGGATATAGTCCGACACCGCACTGGTGGCCGGATTAACGCCGATCACCGCATCGCCGCTGCCCAGCAGCAGCCCATCAATGGCGGAGATGGCGATGCCTCGGGAATTGTCAGTGGGATGATTGGGCTGGTTGCGGGTGGACAGGTGGCCGGAAAGACCAATCGTGTTGCGGAAGCGGGTTACGACTTCCCGCTTGGCCGATACCGCCACCAGATCCTGAAGCCGCATGATCTTTGAGACCGCCGCCACCATTTCCGGCGTCAGGCCCCAGGTTACCGCTTCAAGTTCCATCTGCCCGACCCTGGGATTGAGCAGCCATTCGCGAAACTCACCAACCGTCAAGGAAGCCACGGGGACAAAAGCCTGCGCATCATGCTGGCGAGCGATCAGCGCCGAAATCTCGTCCTCATCAGAGGCGATCAATTCCTGTGCAACGAAGGTGGAAAGCGGCAGATCGGCAAGCGCCATCTGCGCCGCCAGTCGCTCCACCGGCCCCTCTGCCGACAGCCCGGCGAGCTGGTCACCGGACCTTTCCGGTGTCGCCTTCGCCATCAGGATCTTCAAATCGTCGAAACGATAGGTCGTGCCGGCGGCGATCTGTCGATATGCCATTCTTCCAGCCCTTATTTCACGAAGGTCTTCGTCAGGCCCACCGTGCGGTCCACGATCAGGACAACGGCAAGCGTCAGCACGATCAGAAGAACGGAAATGGCGGCAACAAGCGGATCGGCCTGGGTTTCGACATGCTGATACATGGCGACGGGAAGAGTTGTGATGCGCGGACCGGTGAGGAACAGCGAAATCACGGCTTCATCGAACGAGACGAGAAAGGAAAGTGCTGCCGTCGCGACGATGCCGGGCGCAATCATCGGCATGGTGACCCGGCTAAAGACCGTGAGCGGTGATGCCCCAAGCGTGGAGGCGGCCTCCTCGAAGATCAACGGCAGGCCCGCAAGCGACGTCGTGAGTACACGCAGCGCATAGGGCAAGACGATGATAAGATGGGCGATCACCAGACCGGTGAAGGTGCCGAGCAGGCCCGCGCCGGCAAAGACGATCAGGATCGCAAGGCCGAGAACGATGGTTGGCAGAAGCAGCGGTGCTGTAAAGAAGGCGAGCAATGCATCCGCGCCGAGCACCCGCATCCGCACGATGGCATAGGAGGCGGGCAGTGCGATCAGCATGGACAGCACGGTGACGATGATCGCGAGAAGTGTGCTGGTGCCCAGGGCGCCAATCATCTTGGAATTGTGCATGAGATCGACATACCAGCGCAGGCTCCAGCCCGAAGGCGGGAAGCTCATGTAGCTGTCGGCCGAAAACGAGATCGGCACGACGAGCACGACAGGCGCAAGCAGAAAAAGGAACATGATGAAGGCGACGATTTTCAGCGCCAGCGGAGCGGGACGTTCTTCCATCTTCGATCTCCTTTACAGAATGGCCCGCAGAAGCCGGGAATAGAGCACCAGAGCGGCACCGAAGATCACGAGGATGATCATCGAAAGCGTCGCGGCCAGAGGCCAGTTGAGCGTCACGATGGCCTGATCGTAGATTTCCGTTGCCAGAAGGAAGACACGGCCGCCGCCGAGCAGCTTGGGTGTGATGAACGAGCTGACCGCCAGAACGAAGGAGAGCAGACAGCCCAACGCCACACCGGGCATGGTGAGCGGTACGATGATCCGCCAGAACACTTTCCAGGGCGATGCGCCGAGCGTTTCCGCGGCCTCCTCGACACGGGGATCAAGCCTGCCGAAACCGGCAAGCAGCGCCAGGATCATGTAGGGCATCAGGATTTCGGTGAGCCCGATGACGACGCCGATCTTATTGAACAGCAGACGCACGCCGCTTTCAGCGCCCAGCGCGAAGAGGATGTTATTGATGAGCCCATCATCCGCAAGGATCGCGATCCAGCCATAGGTGCGCACCACCGCCGACGTGAGCAGCGGTGAAATGACCAGCACCAGCAGCAGCGTCTTCCAGCGGCCCTGTGCCCGGTGAAGATAAAGCGCGATGGGATAGGAGGCGACAAGCGTCAGGACGGTGATCAGAAGGCTGGTGAGAATGCTCTGACCGATCAGTTCGATATAAAAACCGTCGGTCAGTGTTGACGACCAGTTTTCGAGCGTGTGCGCCTCCCCGAGACCGCCGCCGCCGAGGCTTTCGCGGAAGGAAAGCAGAAGCAGATTGAAAACGGGCATGACGAAGGCCAGACCGTTGACCGCAATGATCGGCCCAAGAAGAAGGGTTGCGAGAAAAACGATGGAAGAGGTGCGGCCGCCGGGAGCCGTGATCATGACCGCCGCTGTCATCGGTTCGCTCCGAAGACCAGAGTATCCTCCACGCGCCAGACAAGACTGACTGTACTACCTGCCGAAACCGGCGTCTCACCGCCCGAGGTCGCACGCTCCACGGACAGGGTCTGCCCGCCGGCGGCAATCTCGTAATGCAGGATGTCACCCGCATAATAGACATCGCGGACTTCGCCGGCGATGCGATTGACCGGCGCCCCGTCGAAATCGGGCGCGGCATCGCCGGCGACCGTCATGGCCATACGATGCGGCCGTACCATCAGGTCGATTTCGCCACTATGCGCGCCGGGCGCACGCAGCACCGCATCACCAACCGTGATGCGGTCGCCGGACGCATTGCCGACCAGCCTGTTGGTGCGACCGACAAAGGAGGCGACGAAAGCGGTTGCCGGGCGCTCATAGAGATCGTGCGGTGTGCCGAGCTGTTCCAGGCGACCGCCGTTGAGCACGGCGACCTTGTCACACATGCTGAGCGCCTCGACCTGATCATGCGTGACGAAAATGGATGTGATGCCGAGCTGTTTCTGGATGCGCCGGATTTCAGCGCGCATCTCGTCACGCAGCTTGGCATCGAGATTGGAAAGAGGTTCGTCGAACAAAAGAATGGAGGGCTGGATCACGAGGGCGCGCGCCAGTGCGACGCGCTGCTGCTGGCCCCCGGAAAGCTGGGCTGGGCGGCGGTCTTCGCGCCCCTCCAGACGGACCATGGCAATGGCTTCACGGGCACGCCGTTCCGCTTCGGCAGCCGGCACCTTGCGCATTTCAAGACCGAACATGACGTTCTTGAGGACCGTCATATGGGGAAAGAGCGCGTAGCTCTGGAAAACGAGGCCAATGTCCCGCTTGTAGGGCGCAAGCTTCGTCACGTCCTTGCCGTCGATCAGGATCGAACCCGAGGAGACAGGAGAGAGGCCTGCAATCATTCGCAACGACGTCGACTTGCCGCAGCCCGAAGGTCCGAGGAAGGCAACCAGCTCACCCTTGGGAATCTCGAGATTGAGATTATCCACGGCGACGATGGTCTCGTAGCGCTTGGTCAGTGAACGAATCGAGAGGAATCCTGGCTGCATGATATCTGAAGTTCCCATTATGGCTTCTTGCCTTTCTCCAGAACACGTCCGGCCCGCAGGGGAGCGGAAATGCCCTGTCCCTTGATCTAAGCAGGCGCCGCGAAATTCGCGGCGTTTTTTCACGGCGCCTCCCTTTTAGCAGGCCAGTCGGCCCGCTCGGAATGCATCGCCGCGTCAGTTCATCCCTTCCGTCGCCCCAGCGCCGACAGAAGAAATGAGCCGTGGGTGTTTGATATGCCGTTTCCGCAACCGCTGTGGAGGTTGCGGAAATCCTTTCATTTTGCGCTCGGCGCAAAGTCTCAACGGCTGAGCGGAATGACCTTGCGGCGCCAGTCCTGCGTAATCTGGTCGCGGACCTTGGAGAGGCCAATCCAGTCCACGGGGATGACCTTGTCCATCGCCTTGACGACCGTGCGCTCGCTCACATCGGCAGCGACCGTGGATTTGGAGTTGGTCGGCGCATAATACATGGCGGCGGTAAAGGCGGCCTGGGCTTCCTGGCTCAGCGCATAATCAACGAACTTTCGCGCGGCTTCTGACGACGGGCCACCCTTGACGAGATTGAGCGTATTGATCTGGAGGATCGTGCCTTCCTTCGGAAGGACGACCTTCATTTTGCCCTTGGAACCATCGGCATTCACCTGGCTGCGGGCATTCCAGCCCACGCCCAGCGACACCTGACCGTTGACGACATTCGGATAGACTTCCGGCTTCGGCTCCCAGGTCTGGACGTTTGGAGCAACTTCAGCCATGGCATTGATGCCGGCATCGATATTCTTGATGAAGTCGGTGCCGCCATTCATGTGATTCATGATGATGGTCGTGCCGATACCGACGATATCGGGGGCGCTCAGCATGGCGACTTTGCCCTTGAGGGCGCTATCCTTCAGGGCATTCCAGCTGTCAGGCGCCGTCTTGATGGCGTCGGTATTGTAAATGAGTACGAGATTGTCGAACGTTACGCCAACGCCAGCCACGCCTTCGAAACGCGCATTGGGATAGAGGTCGGCGACATTCTTGGTTATACTTTCATCGATCTTGTCGAACAGACCTTCATCCGTGCCGGTTTTGGCCACGGAGACATCCATCAGCGCGATATCCGATTGCGGAGCAGCTTTCTGGGCGCGCAGCGAACCAAGCATGGCGGCGGAGCCCTGCTGCGGGAAATATTCGACCTTGATGTCAGGGTTGGCGGCCATGAAAGGCTCGATGACGGCCTTGGTATAACGCTCCTGGAAAAGGCCGCTATAGCCGAGGAACGTTACGGTCTGCTGGGCATGCGCCGGCAGGGCGGCCGCACCAAGCATGAGAATCCCACTCAGAAGTATCGATTTCTTCATTGTCCTGTTCTCCTCTATTGTTATTGGGAGTGGCGAACGGGTCCGCCACCCGTAAGATTGTGTCAGGCGCTCAGCTTGGCCTGGACGAATTTATTGGCACCTGAAATATCCGGCAGCTTTTCGCCGTTGCGCAGGCGTTCCAGAAGCACGATCTCGGCCTCCTGCATGCTGATGGCGCGTTCCGCCATGGCGCGGGCCTGGCTCGGATGAAGGGCGACAACGCCGCTTTCATCGCACAGGATCGCATCACCCGGATTGATCATCTGGCCGCCGACGCTGATCGGAACATTGATCGCGCCTTCCAGCCCGAGGATCTTGGTGGTGATGGGCGACGGGCCGCGGCACCACATGGGCATGTCGACCTTGGTGAACTCCGAGAAGTCGGTCGCCGGGCCATCGACGACACCGGCCTTAACGCCGGCCATCTTCATGGTATTGGTGATGACACCACCCCAGCAGGCGTGGCGGGTATCACCGCAACGGTCGATCAGGACGATATCGCCCGGACGCACGAGCTGTGTCAGATAGTGGAGCATGGTCGAATCCGCGTTCGGAATACGCAGCGTGACGGCGGTGCCCGCCACCCGCTTGCCCGGAAGAACCGCCCGGATTTCAGGATCGACGAAGCCGGAATGAAGCACATGACCGATCGTTGCGACTTCGACCTTTTCAAGAAGCTCGATGATGTCCGCGTCGATCTGGTCCGGCATTGGGTTGACGATAAACATTGGGTCTTTCTCCGATCAGAGAACGTGGTGGTTCGCCACCGGCACGTTGGCGCGCACCTTGGCCGAATAGTCGAAATCGAGGGCAGCGCCGGCAGTTCCAACACTGTCAGAGCATTGCGCAACGATGTGGCCCCACGGATCGATGACCATGGAATGCCCCCAGCAGGCCTTCTTGCCACCCGCATGGGTGCCGATCTGGCCGACAGCCAGAAAGTAGGTCTGGGTTTCGACGGCGCGGGCGCGGGCCAGCACTTCCCAATGGTCCTTGCCTGTCATCAGGGTGAAGGCGGCTGGCAGAACGATGACGTCTGCACCTTTATCCCGCAGGGCGCGGAACAGTTCGGGGAAGCGAATATCGTAGCAAATGCCACAACCAACCGTCTTGTCACCCACCTTGTAGGTCACGACATCTTCGCCACGGGCGACCGAATCGGATTCGCGATAGCTGATGCCGTTCGGCGTATCGACGTCGAACAGATGAATTTTGCGGTAGCGGGCGATCTGATTACCGTCCGGACCAAAAACGAGTGTCGAATTGTAGAAGCGATTGCCTTCCTTCTCGACGATGGAACCGGCATGCAGCGTGATCGCGTGCTTCTTCGCCAGTCCCGACAGCAGCGCGTAGATTTCGCCGCCGGGGAATTCTTCCCCGCTTTCATGCATCTCCTGATGATTATCTCCAAGAAATGCGAAGTATTCCGGAAGAACAACAAGGTCAGGATTATCCGCCTTGACTGCTTTCTCAATTAGATCGGCAGCAACCTTGAGGTTTTCTGCCTTGTTATTCTGGGTATTCATTTGAACAAGTGAGACTTTCACGTTGCTCTCCTCTCATGTTGCGAGGAGAATTAAGAACGGGAACTGTTTCCATTACAAACGGAAAAACTCTATCGAACCCCATAAGGTAAGCTTATAGATTAATCATTCCGCACTGCAGCATAAAATTTAGGCGGCAGCCGTCATCCATTGCGTGGTGGTTTCACTGACGATTTCCGTCGCCATGTCGGCAATGGCGCGGGCAAGCGCGTTGTCGCCACGCTCCTGATAAACGGTATGAAAGGTCAGAGGCGGAACCGACGGCGTGATATCGAGAATACGCGCTTCGCCTGATTTGATGATGCCGTCCACCAGCACGCGCGGCAACGCGCCCACGCCAACGGCGGCGGCCACAAGGCGGGTCATGATCGAGAGGGAGTTGGAATTATAGATGCGACTGTCAGACAGCCCGTGGGAATCGAGCAGCGCGCGCAGCGCCTGGTGCGGCTGCGATCCTGTCGAGAAGGTAAGCAGCGGAAAATGCGCGATATCTTCGAGTGTGACACCCGTTTCCGGCAACGCCAGTTCCATCGCGCCGACCCAACATGATTCGAATGTACAGAGCGGCGAATTATAGATATTCGCTGCCAAGACCGGCCCCATGATGAAACCGACATCCACCTCACCGTTCTGAATGCGCTGGGATAATTTCAGGCTGGTGTCGATGGTCAGATCAAGGCTGACACCGGGATATCGTTCATTCATACGGCGAATGAGCTGTGGTAACCACGCATATACAATCGTATCCGCAGCACCGATGCGCACTGTGCCTCTCAGCGCCTCGCGGCTACTGACGATCTGCCGGAACTCCCCGGTCAGGTTGACGATCTTTTCGGCATGCTGCAACGCCAGACGACCGGCAGGCGTCAAGTTGACGCAGCGCACATCACGCGTGAACAGCACAACGCCAAGCTCTCTCTCCAGCGCGGCAATGCGGTTAGACACGGATGCCTGGGTGGTGTGCAAACGTTCCGCAGTTGCCGAAAAGCTGTTCAGCCGTGCAGCCCAGAGGAAAGTCTCGAGAAATCGCGTATTCATGAGGTAAAATCTTCTCGCATGGCGCCGCGATCCAGCACTGCGTCTCTGGCATCGTCTTGCCCGTGGCCTTTGTGGTTCGAGTGCGAGTATGTCCGATGCGCGCCCCCATAATCAAGGGATCAACGCCGCCGCCTCGGGACCTATCGCTATCTGGACATGGACGTGACCATCCGGGAGGCACTCGACACCGCCCGCCTCTATCGCGCCAGGCGATCAGAGGGCGGTTCCATGCCTGCATTTCTGCATTCACCCGTTTAGGCCCGGCCGGATTGGCTGCTTGAATGACAATTTCCGCACAACGCCAAAAGGGCCCTGAGCTTCCTCGGGCCCTTTGATAAGTCTTGAATGTCTTATGAGATATTGGTTGCGGGGGCAGGATTTGAACCTGCGGCCTTCAGGTTATGAGCCTGACGAGCTACCGGGCTGCTCCACCCCGCGTCCAGCGCATTCGGTGAAGCCGAATGTCGCGACTACGTCGTTGCTTTAGCGACGACGGATTTCTGGCGGAGTAAATTGCGGAGCAATTTATCTCCTGTAAGAGGCGCACATGATTTTTGTACGCTGTTTTATTGCTTTTAAAGCTTTGTCTTAAACTGCAAAAGGCCGCGTAAGCGGCCCTATGTATCGGCTGGGCCGAAGTTTGCTTAGAGAAGATAGAATGTTGCGTTTTGCAGACCTGGCAGCGACCTACTCTCCCGCGTCTTGAGACGAAGTACCATTGGCGCTGGGGCGTTTCACGGCCGTGTTCGGAAAGGGAACGGGTGCAGCCGCCCCGCGATAACCACCAGGTCGGCAAAACGCAACATTGAACATGTTTTCACATGCGTGTTGTTTCGAGAAGCTGGGAAGCTTGCGCTTCGTTTTAATTTACACGTCTTTCTTTGACTGGTCCGTTTGCCTGCCTTGCTCGATGTTGAGTTTGGCAGCCATACAGGACGCTAGTCCGTCGCCAATCGTTTGGCGCGCCGTCCGCAGGGCCTTGTGGCCCGTGAGGACAGAAGATGATGTCATCAAGCTTTGCTTGATGAACATATTCAATGGGAACGAAGAAGTCGATCGAGCTATTAGTAACGGTAAGCTTCACATGTTGCCATGCTTCCACACCCGTCCTATCAACGTGGTCGTCTTCCACGGCTCTGATAGGGAACACTCGTTTTCAGGTTGGTTTCCCGCTTAGATGCCTTCAGCGGTTATCCATTCCGTATATAGCTACTCTGCTATGCCCTTGGCAGGACAACAGATCCACCAGAGATACGTCCATCCCGGTCCTCTCGTACTAGGGACAGATCCTGTCAATATTCCTACACCCACGGCAGATAGGGACCGAACTGTCTCACGACGTTCTGAACCCAACTCACGTACCGCTTTAAATGGCGAACAGCCATACCCTTGGGACCTGCTCCAGCCCCAGGATGCGATGAGTCGACATCGAGGTGCCAAACAACCCCGTCGATATGGACTCTTGGGGGTCATCAGCCTGTTATCCCCGGCGTACCTTTTATCCGTTGAGCGATGGCCCTTCCACACGGGACCACCGGATCACTATGACCGACTTTCGTCTCTGCTCGACTTGTCAGTCTCGCAGTCAGGCGGGCTTATGCCATTGCACTCGACGACCGATTTCCGACCGGTCTGAGCCCACCATCGCGCGCCTCCGTTACTCTTTCGGAGGCGACCGCCCCAGTCAAACTACCCACCATACACTGTCCCGGATCCGGATAACGGACCGCGGTTAGACATCCACGAAGATAAGGGTGGTATTTCAAGGATGGCTCCACAAAGACTGGCGTCCCTGCTTCAAAGCCTACCACCTATCCTACACATGCCTTGGCGAATGCCAGTGTAAAGCTATAGTAAAGGTGCACGGGGTCTTTCCGTCTGACCGCAGGAACCCCGCATCTTCACGGGGAATTCAATTTCACTGAGTCTATGTTGGAGACAGCGGGGAAGTCGTTACGCCATTCGTGCAGGTCGGAACTTACCCGACAAGGAATTTCGCTACCTTAGGACCGTTATAGTTACGGCCGCCGTTTACTGGGGCTTCAGTTCAGAGCTTGCACCCCTCCCTTTAACCTTCCAGCACCGGGCAGGCGTCAGACCCTATACGTCGTATTGCTACTTCGCAGAGCCCTGTGTTTTTGATAAACAGTCGCTACCCCCTGGTCTGTGCCACCCCATCATAGTTGCCTAAAATGGGGTCACGCTTCTTCCGAAGTTACGCGTGCAATTTG
>LT009757.1:728095-1090595 GCA_900012615.1 Agrobacterium genomosp. 13 str. CFBP 6927 | reverse complement strand
CAGAATTCCCTTGGGCCGGCAAAATGGATGCAGACGATATCGAGCAGCGATGTATCGATGGCGGCATCGAGGCTTGCGCGATCCTCGCGCTTCGCCGCACGTTGCGTTCGCTTCAGGACCTTAAAGCCATATTCGAGACCGAGGGATTCGACTTCGGCACGGATATCGTGAATTTGGAGAACCGCGGATTGAATCTGCGGTTGGCGAACGAAACTGCCGGATTTCTTGCGGCGCTCAATCAGACCGGCTTTCACGAGCTGGCCCATGACCTTGTTGACGGTCATGCGCGAGCAATCGTAGTGGGCGGCGAGATCGATCTCGAAAGGCAATCGATGACCCGGCGGCCATTCTCCCGACACGATCCGGCCCTCGATCTCGCTGAGGATACGCTGGTGCAGGGTTTGCCCGGCCAATGCTTTCGTCACGTCCGCAATGCCTTCCGACGGCTCGATCTTGTTCCTGCCGAGCGCATATCAGCTCTCGACAAGTTCGGCCATGACCTTGTTGAAACGTTCCGATATTTCATGGCGCTGGAGATGCCGGCCCGATTGTACCAGTTTTTTGCCGCGAACCCAGACGGAATCAATCTGGACGCCACTCGCGAATATCCACTGATCCAAAATCTGTGATGCCGGAAGATAGGGAACAGCCGAGACATCAAGCGCGATAAAATCGGCGCTTTTCCCCTCTTCGATTTCATGTCGCGATGCGAGCGCCCTGCTACCGCCTTCAAGTGCCTGCCGAAAGAGTTTTTCACCCGTGGAGCGGCCGGCATCGGCAATGACATTGCGCGCCCGAAGCGACAGGCGCTGCGAATATTCGAGCATCCGCAATTCTTCCGGCACGGAAATCAGAATATTGGAATCGGAACCGACACCGTAATGCCCCCCCTGCGCGATGAAATCCGGAGCGGGAAAAATGCCGTCGCCTAGATTGGCCTCGGTGATAGGGCAGAGACCGGCAATGGCGCCGCTTTTGGCCATGCGGCGCGTTTCGGCTTCGGTCATATGCGTTGCATGGATAAGGCACCAGCGATCGTCGACGGTCGCATTCTCCAGAAGCCACTCCACCGGCCGTGCGCCGGAAAAGGCGAGCGAATCCTCGATTTCCTTTACCTGTTCCGCAACGTGAATATGGATCGGGCCACCTTTTGCCAAATGTTCGATCGCCGCCAGCTCTTCGCCGGTCACGGCGCGCAGGCTATGCGGAGCGATGCCGAGTACAGCACCCGGCAGCCCATCTACGACCGCTTGTGCGCCGTGCATCAGCCTTTCGTAACTATCGAGCGAATGAATGAAGCGTTTCTGCCCGTCGATCGGCATCTGGCCGCCAAAACCTGAATGCGCGTAAAACACTGGCAGCAATGTCAGGCCGATCCCCGTTTGCGCGGCCGCCGCACCAATGCGTTCGGCCATTTCGGCGATGTTGCCGTAATGCGAGCCGTCCCTGTCATTATGCAGATAATGAAATTCACCGACCCGCCCGAAACCGGCCTCCAGCATTTCCATGTAGAGCTGGGCGGCAACCGCCTCGACATGGTCAGGCGTCATCGACAGCGCAAACTTGTACATGACGGTGCGCCAGCTCCAGAAACTGTCGTCGGCAGGTCCGCGAATTTCAGCGAGACCGGCCATGGCCCGCTGAAAGGCATGGCTATGGAGATTGGGCATGGCCGGAACGATGACAGCATGCCGCTCATCCTGCGGCCGCGGGGAAACGCCGGTTTCGACCGATAAGACAGCGCCGTCCCTGCAAACAATGCGAACATCCTGCGCCCACCCGTCATTCAGAAGCGCTGCGCCCGCGTGAATTGCCGTCATGCCACCCTCTCCTCTTGGTCTCTTCCGGCAAGGCCCGTTTCAAACACGAAATTGCGGCTTGCCAAGCTCATTATTATGTATATACATTTGACGCATAAAAGAAAGGCGAAAAGCAAATGTTAGGGAACAAATCTACAAAGGGAATGGCGCCGGAAAACGTCACATCACTGTGGCGCAATGCTCGGCTCGCGACATTCAACCCTTCCATGGAGGGCATCGGCGCAATCGAAAATGCCGCCATTGCCGTGCGCGACGGCCGCATTGTTTTTGCCGGGCCTGAAAGCGACCTGCCCGCCGAAGTGTCCACGGCCGACGAGACAATCGACTGCGACGGTCGCTGGATCACCCCGGCCTTGATCGACTGCCACACCCATCTGGTGTTCGGCGGCAATCGCGCCATGGAATTCGAGATGCGGCTGAATGGTGCGACCTATGAGGAAATCGCCAAAGCCGGCGGTGGCATCGTGTCTTCCGTGCGTGATACGCGCGCTCTTTCGGAAGACGCCCTGCTTGCGCAGGCGCTGCCGCGCCTCGACACGCTGCTGGCCGAGGGCATTTCAACCATCGAAATCAAATCCGGGTACGGTCTCAATATCGAAACCGAACTGAAAATGCTGCGCGTCGCCCGCAAGCTCGAGACCCTGCGTCCCGTGCGGATCGTCACCAGCTATCTCGCCGCGCATGCGACACCCGCCGAATATAAGGGCCGCAACGCCGATTATATTACGGATGTGGTTCTACCTGGGCTGGACAAGGCCCAGGCCGAGGGGCTGGTGGATGCGGTGGATGGTTTTTGCGAGGGTATCGCCTTTTCCGTCGAGGAAATGACCCGGGTTTTCGAAAAGGCAAAACAGCTGGGGCTTCCGGTCAAGCTGCATGCCGAACAGCTTTCCAATCTCGGCGGCACCGCGTTGGCGGCATCCTACGGCGCACTTTCCGCCGATCATCTGGAATATCTTGATGAAGCGGGTGCAAAGGCGCTGGCGACGGCGGGAACGGTCGCCGTGCTTCTGCCCGGCGCTTTTTACGCACTCCGGGAAAAACAGGCTCCTCCGGTTCAGGCGCTCCGCGACGCGGGCGCCGATATCGCCCTTGCGACCGATTGCAATCCCGGCACCTCGCCGCTCACATCCCTGCTGCTGACCATGAATATGGGCGCTACGCTTTTCCACATGACGGTGGAAGAGTGCCTGACGGCGGCGACGCGCAATGCCGCAAAGGCGCTTGGCCTGCTTGCCGAAACAGGCACGCTGGAAGCGGGAAAATCTGCCGATTTCGCCATCTGGGACATCGAACGCCCGGCCGAGCTTGTCTACCGCATCGGTTTTAATCCGCTCCATGCCCGCATCTTTAAGGGACAGAAGGTTTACCCATGACTATCACGCTTCACCCCGGCAACGTCACCCTTGCCGAACTTGCCGCGATCTACTGGGACAACGGCACAGCCAAACTCGACCGCTCGTTCGATGCCGGCATAAAAAAGGCGGCGGCACGCATTGCCGAGATCGCAGCCGGCAATGCGCCGGTCTATGGCATCAATACCGGTTTCGGCAAGCTCGCTTCCATCAAGATCGACGCAGCCGATGTGGCAACGCTGCAGCGTAACCTCATCCTGTCGCATTGCTGCGGCGTCGGCGCGCCACTTCCCGAAAATGTCGTGCGCCTGATCATGGCGCTGAAGCTGATTTCGCTCGGTCGCGGCGCATCCGGCGTACGGCTCGAGCTGGTGCGGTTGATCGAGGGCATGCTGGAAAAGGGTGTTATCCCTTCTATCCCGGAAAAGGGTTCGGTTGGCGCCTCCGGCGATCTCGCGCCGCTTGCCCATATGGCCGCCGTAATGATGGGCGAAGGCGAGGCCTTTTATGAAGGAGCGCTTCTGCCCGCCGGCGAAGCACTCACCAAAGCCGGGCTGACCCCGGTCGTTCTCGCCGCCAAAGAAGGGCTGGCGCTGATCAACGGCACGCAGACCTCAACGGCGCTGGCGCTCGCCGGTCTTTTCCGCGCCCACCGCGCGGCACAGGCGGCACTGATTACCGGCGCGCTGTCCACTGATGCCGCCATGGGTTCTTCCGCCCCCTTCCATCCCGACATTCACACATTGCGTGGCCATAAGGGCCAGATCGATGCGGGCGCTGCGCTGCGTAACCTGCTGGAAGGATCCGAAATCCGTGTCAGCCATATCGAGGGTGACGAGCGTGTTCAGGATCCCTATTGCATCCGTTGCCAGCCACAGGTGGATGGCGCCTGCCTCGATCTTCTGAGACAGGTGGCCCGCACGCTTGAAATCGAAGCCAATGCGGTAACGGACAATCCGCTGGTGCTTTCCGACAATTCCGTCGTGTCCGGCGGCAATTTCCACGCCGAACCGGTGGCCTTTGCTGCCGACCAGACCGCGCTCGCCATCTGCGAAATCGGCGCGATTGCGCAGCGCCGCGTGGCGCTTCTGGTCGATCCGGCCCTCTCCTATGGTCTGCCCGCCTTTCTTTCGAAGAAACCGGGGCTCAATTCCGGTCTGATGATCGCCGAAGTCACGTCTGCCGCGCTGATGAGCGAGAACAAGCAGATGGCGCATCCGGCCTCCGTGGATTCGACGCCAACCTCTGCCAACCAGGAAGACCATGTGTCCATGGCCTGCCATGGCGCACGCCGCCTGCTGCCCATGACGGAAAATCTTTTTGCCATCCTTGGCATTGAAGCGCTTTCGGCCGTTCAGGGTGTCGAGCTGCGCGGACCGCTGAAAACCAGCCCCGAGCTGCAAAAGGCAATCGCCGCGCTGCGTCAGGCGATCCCTTCGCTTGAAGAGGACCGTTATATGGCGCCGGATTTGAAGGCGGCATCCGATCTGATCGCCACCGGCGCTCTGGTTTCCGTTATTTCGGAAGGCATCCTGCCGAAGCTGGAGGTGTAAGATGCGCGTCTTCGACATTAAAGAAGGCTCATCGCCGGTCATTCTCGGCCTGCCCCATACCGGCACAGATGTTCCCGCGGAAATCTGGCAACGCCTGAATGACAATGGCAGGGTACTCGCCGATACCGACTGGCATATTCATGACCTCTATGCGGGCCTGCTCCCCGATGTAACGACGGTCCGTGCCACCTTTCATCGTTACGTGATCGACGCCAACCGCGATCCTGAAGGCGTCAGCCTCTATCCGGGGCAAAACACCACCGGCCTCGTTCCGGACACCGATTTCGACGGCAAGCCGATCTGGAATGAGGGACAGGAACCCGATCAGGACGATATCGCCGCCCGACTGGAAACCTTTCACGCGCCCTATCACGCGGCGCTGGCGGCGGAAATCGAACGGGTGAAGGCAATCCACGGCATAGCCATCCTCTATGACTGCCATTCGATCCGCTCGCATATCCCCTTCCTGTTTGAAGGCAAGCTGCCTGATTTCAATATCGGCACCGATATGGGCAGGACTTGCGACCCGGCCATCGAAAAAATAGCCGTGGAAGTGACCGCTGCCGCAGAGGGTTACGACAGCATTCTGAACGGGCGTTTCAAAGGCGGCTGGACAACGCGCCATTATGGAAAGCCGGAAGCCGGTGTGCACGCCATTCAGATGGAACTGGCCCAATCCACCCATCTTGTCAGCGAGACGCCGCCCTTTGCTTATGACGTGCAAAAGGCCGAACGCCTGCGCGGCCATCTCAAGACCATTCTGACACGTCTCGAAAATTTCGCGCTTGCGACAAAAGGATAAGGGGAAATCACATGAACAATCCGCGCCACAACATCCGCGACGTCCGCGCGCCAAAGGGCATTGAGCTCAACACCAAGAGCTGGATGACCGAAGCGCCGCTGCGCATGCTGATGAACAATCTCGATCCTGACGTGGCGGAAAACCCGCATGAGCTGGTCGTCTATGGCGGCATCGGCCGCGCCGCCCGAACCTGGGCCGATTTCGACCGTATCGTCGCGACGCTGAAGGATTTGAACGAGGATGAAACGCTCGTCGTGCAGTCGGGCAAGCCGGTCGGTGTTTTCCACACCCACAAGGATGCGCCGCGTGTCCTGATCGCCAATTCCAACCTGGTGCCGCACTGGGCGACCTGGGACCATTTCAACGAGCTGGATAAGAAGGGTCTCGCCATGTACGGCCAGATGACCGCCGGCTCGTGGATCTATATCGGCACCCAGGGCATCGTGCAGGGCACCTATGAGACCTTCGTCGAAGCCGGCAATCAGCACTACAACGGCAACCTCAAGGGCAAGTGGGTCCTGACCGGCGGCCTCGGCGGCATGGGCGGCGCCCAGCCGCTCGCAGCCGTGATGGCCGGCGCATCCTGCCTTGCCGTCGAGTGCAACCCGGATTCGATCGATTTCCGCCTGCGCACCCGCTATCTCGACGAGAAGGCCGAAACGCTGGACGAAGCCATGGACATGATCGCCGGCTGGACGAAGAAGGGTGAAGCCAAGTCCGTCGGCCTGCTCGGCAACTGCGCCGAAATCCTGCCGGAAATGGTCCGCCGCGGCATCCGCCCTGACATGGTCACGGACCAGACCTCGGCCCACGACCCGATCAACGGCTATCTTCCAAAAGGCTGGACCATGGGCCAGTGGAAAGAAAAGCGGGTCAGCGATCCAAAGTCGGTGGAAAAGGCCGCCCGCGCCTCCATGCGCGACCACGTCGAAGCGATGATCGCCTTCCAGGACATGGGCATCCCGACCTTCGACTACGGCAACAACATCCGTCAGGTCGCCAAGGATGAGGGTCTTGAAAACGCCTTCGCTTTCCCCGGCTTCGTGCCGGCCTATATCCGCCCGCTATTCTGCAAGGGCATCGGCCCGTTCCGCTGGGCGGCTCTTTCGGGCGATCCGGAAGACATCTACAAGACCGACGCCAAGGTGAAGGAGTTGCTGCCGGATAACAAACACCTGCATAACTGGCTGGACATGGCGCGCGAGCGCATCGCTTTCCAGGGTGTTCCGGCCCGCATCTGCTGGGTCGGGCTTGGCGACCGTCACCGCCTCGGGCTTGCCTTTAATGAAATGGTCAGGAACGGCGAGCTGAAGGCTCCGATCGTCATTGGCCGAGATCATCTCGACAGCGGCTCGGTCGCCTCGCCGAACCGGGAGACCGAGGCGATGCAGGACGGCTCGGATGCCGTGTCCGACTGGCCGCTGCTCAACGCATTGCTCAATACGGCATCGGGTGCGACCTGGGTATCGCTGCATCACGGCGGCGGCGTCGGCATGGGCTTTTCCCAGCATTCGGGCGTCGTCATCTGCGCCGATGGATCGGATGATGCGGCCAGGCGGCTTGAACGCGTGCTGTTCAACGACCCGGCAACCGGCGTCATGCGGCATGCCGATGCCGGTTACGAGATCGCCCTCGATTGCGCGAAACAACAGGGCCTGCGTCTGCCTGGAATTCTCGGGAACTAAAAAGACAAAGCGGCGCAGGCAGAAAACTGCGCCGCTTGTTCGATTGGAGAGGACGGCCGCGCTCCGCCCATCCCACATTAGCGAATCGCCGGGAATGATCAGTTCCAACGCCGCATCGGCGGCCCGTGGAACTTCTGCTCTGTCTGCGGCTTTGCTCGTTGCTGTTTTTAACCGACTGGCTTTATGCTCGTTGGAAAGCCGCGCTAACCGTGAGGGCGGGCATGAAGGACATGGTAGATCGACGAATGGCGCAGAGATTCCTTCCGCTTGCCTTTACTCTTCTGTTTGGAGCGCTTCTCCCGGTATCCGCCAACCATGCCATGGCGTCTGAAAAGCAGCCCATCATGCCCGTACGGATCGACGTTGGCGGCTACAAACTGAACAGCGTGCTGGTCGAAGCCGGAAAGAGAGCAGAACTCCCGCCGATCCTCTTTATCCACGGGGCGAGCGCCAGTCTTTACGATCCGATGTTTTCGTTTCTCGAAAAGCTTGGAGGCCGGGCAAAATTGCTGTTTGTCGACAGGCCGGGGCACGGCAACTCGGACATTGGCGGCAAGAGAAATATTCTCCCGGACGGGCAAGCCGACGCCATCGCACAGCTTATGAAAAAACGCGGCGTGCCTAGAGCCATTGTCGTCGGTCATTCCTTTGGCGGCGCCATCGCGGCATCACTTGCGGTGCGTCATCCGGACATGGTTGCGGGCCTCGTATTCCTGTCTCCCGCCGTCTATCCGTGGGAAGGCGGAATTGCCTGGTATTATACGGCGGCAAATGCGCCATTCAGCGGCCCGCTCTTCAGTACCTTCATTGCTCCGCCGGCCGGTCTTCTGGCGCTGGACCAGGCAACACGTGGCGTTTTTGCACCCAACCACAGGCCTGCCGATTATGTGGAGGCGACACATGCCGTCGCGGCCCTGCGACCCAGGGCCTTTCGGCACAACGCCCAGGAGGTCGCGGCCCTCAATGAATGGGCGCGTGAAGCTTCGTTGGAGTATCCGCGCATCAAGGCGCCGACTGTCATCATAACGGGAGATACGGACACCATCGTCTCGCCGGACGTGCATTCCCGCCATCTCGCCAGAGATATCAGCGGCTCCACTTTGATCGTCGTGCATAATCTCGGGCATAAATCCGATTATGTCGCCAGCGACCTTGCCATTGCCGCCATCGAAAAGGTCGCCGGCCGGCGGTCCGATCTAAAAGCGGCCCAGAGAATGCTTGAGCAGCGCATCGAGAATGATCGCTGATGACAATCTTCTGTCGCCTGATCCACCAAGACTGATTTTGGATATCACATGAAAATACTACGCGCTTCCGAATACAAGACCATGCCGTGGAAAAACGGCGGCGGCGTTACGGTGGAAATTGCCATCCACCCGCCTGGCGCTTCCGTCGATGCATTTGACTGGCGCATCAGCATGGCGACCGTTGCTCAGGATGGACCGTTTTCCAGCTTCCCCGGCATAGACCGTACGCTTGCGATTATCAAAGGTAACGGCATGGCACTTGCGATTGCGGGGCAGGAGCCGATGCCGTTGACAGCGAAGAGCACGCCCCTGCCCTTCGCCGCGGATGTTCCGGTGGATGCCACCCTGATGGATGGTGCAATCGTCGACCTGAACGTCATGACCCGTCGCTCATCCTTCACCCACAGCGTCCAGAGGCTAACCGGCAGCTATTCGGCCGAAGCGAAAGTGGGCACAAGGCTGGTTCTCGCACTCGATCCTGTGACAATCTCGGTCAATAACGAGCTTGTCCGGCTGGATAGGCTGGATGGCATTTTCATGGAGAACAACATGCCCTTCACCATCGAGGCCGGGCATGATGAAAGCACTTTCTTTCTGATTACGCTGCAGCGGGCCTGAAGCCCGCAGCCTCAATCCAGCCCCAGCGGGTCTGCAACCCTTGGCCAGAGCTGCAGGCTTGCCTTGCGATAGGCTGTTTTTGCCGGATCGGTCGGATAGGATGTGGGCGCGGCGATATAAACGATCTCTGAAGCAATCGGCGCAAAACCGGCATGGAAGTGGTTGGTGGACTTCACCAGGAGAACGTCTTTCGCGGCAAAATCGATGCCGAGATTGGAAAAGATATCCGGCTCATAAGTTTGCGTACGGCTGGTAATGAGAATGATATCAATCTCTGTTCCAACCGGCCTTACAACGGCGGCACGGCCGAGCGTGACGCGGCTGTTGCGGAAACTCTGCCAGCCCGCTTCCGCAGTGCGCATCACCCTTATCCGGAAATCCAGCGGCTCACCGCCTTCAGGGCTGGATTTGCCGCCGATGCGCAGATCGATTTCGGCGCCCTCACCTGCCGCATGACAGAACGACACGGCAATCGGATCCCAGATCGTTGCAACGCCGATCTTGTCCATGCCGCGCTCCACCATGCGCCTCAGAATATAGGTCGCGTCCCCCGCAACGCCGCCGCCGGGATTGTCCCATATATCCGAAATCACCACCGGCATATCCGGATTGTTGGCGCGGATCGCAAGGGCCTTGTCCAGACCGGCTTCCGTATCGAGCATCGGCATGGCCGTCAGCTTGCGCATGGCATAAAGCTCATGGCCGAGTTTTTCGGCCAGCGCGTCGCCCTTTTGCCTGTCATTATCGGTTACCACGACTATGCGTGTGCCCATATCCGGTACATCACCCGCCATAAACCCGTGAATGACCGAAACGGAAAGGATGCCATCCTTGCCCTCCAATGCCTTCAGGCGGTCGACATAAGACCGCATCGGCTCACGGCTGGTGGGATAAATCGTAATCATCCGGCAATCGAAAGTGGAGATAACCGGCCTGATTTCTCCACGCAGGGTCCGCAGCGCCATATCCACCACATGCTCACCACGCTCTTCGAAATCCGTATGCGGGAATTCCAGAAACGTTGCCATGATGTCAAGATTGGCGACCCTCAGAGCCGTTAAATGACTGTGGGGATCGAACTCCGCCGCTATCAACACATCCGGTCCAACAAGCGCCCGGATGCGCGACAGGAAATCGCCTTCCGGATCGTCGTAACCCTGCGCCACCATGGCGCCATGCAGGCCAAGAACCACGGCATCGACCGGCAAAGCCGCCGTAAGCTCCGCAAGAATGGTATCGCGCAGCGTTTCATAGGTTTGGCGCTGAATGAGTCCAGCCGGCTCCGCCCAGCAGGACGTTCCCTCGATAACCGTGAACCCTTCCGCCTTGCCACGGCGGCGCAGGATTGGCACCGGCGAGGAGCAGAGTGTCGGCGTTTCCGGATGTTCGCCCGGCCCGGCATAAAAGGCGGCGCGAAAAGCATCCATATCCGTCGGAACGGGTGAAAACGTGTTGGTCTCGGTGGCAAGCGATGCCGTGAATATGCGCATGACTGTGATTCTCTTTGCCGGTGCCCGCCTGTCAGCAGCACCCGTTCCCCATTTTAATTAGCCGGGTAATATTACCAGACAGTGCCGCGTGCCGCGACCTCCTCCACGCGCGTCACCAGACCATTCCGATGGAAAACCATGCGGTCGAAAAGATTACTGACGACACAGGTGTGGTTCGGCACGACCCTGACGACGTCACCGATTTCAGGCCGGGCCGAGCCGCAGGCCGACAAATCGACGACCGCATGCTCTTCCGAAAGCGAGATGATTTTTGCGCCCTCATATCCCTCGATCATCCCGTAATCGCTGAAACCCAGAAGATCGGAGGTCAGGGCTTTCGAGCCGCAATCAAGTACGGCGCGATCGGCTGTGGGTCTCGATACCACGGTGGAAAGGACATGCATCGCCAGATCGCCGGCGGTGCAATGTCCGGCACGCAGCATCGAACGGTCATTATAGACATAGGTGCCCGCCCGGTACTCGGTCGCGGAAGGAACGAGGTGAGCGGAGAAGAAATCCGGCGAGCCGCCGCTTGAACGGACAGGGCAGTGGATACCTTTTGCCGCCAGCAACGCCATGGTCTCGCTGATAAAGGTTTCCACCTTTTCCGCCCCGCCCGGGGCTGGATAGGTCAAAATGCCCCTGAATTCGAGACCCGGTGCCGCGACGATCTTTTCAGCAAGTTCCAATGCGGCCTGCGGGGTCTGCACACCGCAGCGCTTTCCGCCCGTATCGCATTCCACGAGCACCGCAAGCGGTCTTTGCGCATTGAATGTTCCGGCAAGTCCGGCAATCGTCACGGCGCTATCGGCAACAACGCTCAGTCCGCCGATACGGGCGTTGAGCGCCTGCAACCGCGCAAGTTTTGCCGGGCCGATGATATTGTAGGTAATCAGGATATCGTCAAACCCGGCATCCGCGAAAACCTCCGCTTCGCTGACTTTCTGGCAATTGATGCCGATGGCGCCGGCCTCAAGCTGCTGTCTCGCGATAGACGGTATCTTGTGCGTCTTGATGTGGGGACGGAAAGCCTTGCCATGGCCGTTGAGATAGGATTGCGCCTTGAGAATATTGGCAGCAAGCCGGTCCTCGTCGATCACCGGCATTGGTGTCGAAATGGCGTCGAGTGGTGTACCTTCATCAGGCCAGGGATAGGTCATCATATGCTCTCAAAAATCAGAAATATCGGGCATCAAGCCAGCGGCTTGTAGGCAATAACATCCATTTCCACCTTGGCATCGACCATAAGGGGCGACTGAACGGTTGATCGCGCCGGCGGATGATCGATGAAATATTTCTGGAAAACAGCATTGAAGCTCGAAAAGTCACGCGCATCATCGAGCCAGACATTAACCTTGACGACATCAGCGAGCGTGCAATCGGCGAGTGCCAGAACAGCTTTGATGTTGGCCACGACCTGCTCGGTCTGCGCCACGATGCCGCCGGTCACGACCTCACCATCGACGGTCGGCACCTGACCGGACACATAGACAAAATCCCCTGCCCTGACGGCTTTGGCGAAGGGGCGGCGCTGGCCGCCCGCCTGGCTATCTGCCGCCTCGAACCGTACCAGTCTTTGCTTTTCCATAGATGCCTCGCAAATAATTTTCATCAGTTACACATTTTTTCGGTTTTATAGCCTGTTTTACGGCTATATTCCACAAGTGATGTAAATTATTTAGCAAATACGTAAATATCATATCCGCAACGGGACAGCGCGCATCCTTTTGACGTGGGGCCTCCGTATGAAGTCAATCTGGACGGCAACCAACCAAAACAATGGATCCGCTGCAATAAGACGTGAAAGTTTGCCGCGGCAAACTTCACAATCCAATGAACATTGAGTGTCGCAATTACAGTCCCAAAGTACTCACGGCCGACCTGTGTACTGACCTCAACCGAGCGCAGACATCCGTCCGTTAGACGTTATTCTTTCCGTCACAGCCTCAGCAATTTTCTGAGCCTGTACACGAATATCCGGAACGGCCGTAATCTCCCAGAAGCGACCCGCCGTCAACGCGCCGGCGGCAAAAAGGCCTGACCAGTTTTGCCCATCCGCCCTTACCAGACGGGATTGGGCATCAACCTCGACTCCTAGCCCAAGAGGATCGAGGAGAAGGACGCCATCACCCTGCATGGTTTCGAGAAGACGTGAATGGCCAATCCCTGCTCGCTCCATACCGGTACAATTGACGACCCAGTCGACCTGAAACTCCTTGACGATCTGCGTATGCCTGCGGCGATAAGAGACGGTGATCCCTTCATCCTGCTCCTCGAGAGAGCCCAGGTAACCTGCATGAATTTCAAGAACGCCCTCAGCGAGGAGCTTCTCAAAGGCCTTGTGTACTTCAGGCGCGATACGGTGCCGATGAATATTCCACCAGGGTAAAGCATGCCGCAGAAACCTGCTGCGCTGCTCAGCTGTCAGGTCCTGCCACAACGCCTGTGTCCTTGGTCGTAAGCCATCCATCACTGTACGCCATGGCGCGCCGTCTCTCACCTGCTTGCGCAATGATTGCAGCAGGCGACTGATTTCCGTCGACCTCTCCGGCAAATGCGGAATAGTAGCGGCAAGTGGCGGGCTGACGTGAGGGTGCGGTACCAAACCGCGTCGAGAGAGAACATGAATGGGACCGCGATGGCCTTTTCCCCGCAGGGTCAGAACCTGGTCGATCATCGTCAGACCGGAGCCGAGAATACAGATGCGATCTCCCGCCTTCACTCTCGACAGCCATCCGGGTTGCCAGCAATGACCAATGATGCGCGGCAGCCTCTCTTCCTCTCTCGCGACGGTTTGCACCGGCAAACCCGCGGCGCCAACACCCAGGCATAAGACAACATTCTGCGCGCGCAATGTTTCGTCATTCTCCAGGGTGAAGGAAAATCCGCCTTCACCATCCGGCAGGCAGGCGGAGGCCTTTGCGCGGATGAAATCTACCCGTGCCCGCTGGTCCCTGCTACGCAGCAACGAGGCCAGCCTGTCTCTTAAATAGAGACCGTAGTCCCCGCGCGAGGCAAACAACAACGGATCCTGCCCGATCCCGTTTCCGGTCAACCAGTCAAGAAAGTCATCAGGCCGATCCGGAAACACACTCATTCGCCCTGCCGGCACATTCAATCGATGATAGGGCAGCTCCGTGCGATAGGCCGTGCCGCGACCGAAATCCGACTCGTCGCCAACAATGGCAACAGAAGCATCCGCTGGCAGCAAGGATAAAAGATGTGCGACAGTACAGATGGCCGAGAAACCGGACCCGACGATAGCGACATCATAGGACATTTATTCCTCCAACCTCAACAGCATGAACATGGTCGATGGGTGGCGACCTCGTTGATACCCTAGTCAGGGAGTAGAGATTAAACACCTGCGAATGTCCACCCTTCACTTTACGTCCTTAGTCTTGGTCGATTTGCATGGAGATGCAAAAGTTAGCCGCGGCAAACTTTCTCCCCCACCGCCCTCGCCGAGCCGGAATAGTGAGAAAAACTTGCCTGATTGCATCAAGAGGATGCCAAGTTAGCCGCGGCTAACCGTCAAACTGTCATAAAAGGCAAATCTGATTCTTCCACAATGCCTTAGCGGCTCTTTTGCATCTGAGAAAAAAGCCTATTGCGCCAAAAAGAGAATCGGCGCTTATATCTCAGTTGCGGAAAAAACCGCCTTTTTCGAAAAAAACCGCTACTGCAATATCGAGCGAAAGAAGACAAATGACACAGAGTGCCGACTCAAGACTTGCTGCAGGGGCACCCGACCTAACGGGCCTTATACAACAGCATTCGGCTGCGTTGTCAGCCCAATTGCAGGCGCATAACGCAAATACGTTTTCACCCCATACCGAAAAGAGCATGCGCCATTTCTCGCCTGCTGAAACTGCCCGGCTTATCGGCATCGGCGAAGCTTATCTTCGCCAGATCGCTGCCGAGCGTCCGGAGCTGGATGCGGCGCAGGCTTCCGGCCGCCGCTCCTATTCGGTCGAGGATATGGATGAGATCAGACGGCTTCTCGATCAGGGCGCACGTGGCACACGCCGCTACCTGCCCCATCGTCGCGACGGTGAAGAATTGCAGGTCATCGCCGTCATGAACTTCAAAGGTGGTTCGGGCAAGACGACGACATCCGCGCATCTGGCGCAATATCTGGCGCTTCGCGGCTACCGCGTGCTCGCCATCGATCTCGACCCGCAGGCAAGTCTATCCGCGCTCTTCGGCCACCAGCCGGAGATTGATGTCGGGCCGAACGAAACACTCTATGGCGCGATCCGTTACGATGATGAGCGCCGGCCAATGGCTGAGATCGTTCGCGGCACCTATATTCCCAACCTTCATATCGTTCCAGGCAATCTGGAGCTTATGGAGTTCGAGCACGACACGCCGCGCGCACTGATGCGCCGGGCGCCGGGCGATACGCTTTTCTTCGCCCGTATCGGCCAGGCAATCGCCCAGGCTCAGAACTTCTACGACGTCGTCGTCATCGATTGCCCGCCACAGCTCGGTTACCTCACGCTTTCAGCATTGACGGCCGCGACATCGGTTCTGGTCACCGTTCATCCGCAAATGCTGGATGTGATGTCCATGAACCAGTTTCTTGCCATGACGGGCGATCTTCTCGCGGAAATCGGCAGGGCCGGCGCACGGTCCGACTATAATTGGATGCGTTATCTCATCACCCGTTTTGAACCGAGCGACGGTCCGCAAAACCAGATGGTCGCTTTCCTGCGCTCTATCTTCGGTGAAAACGTCCTCATTCACCCAATGCTGAAGAGCACAGCCGTCTCGGATGCCGGTTTGACCAACCAGACGCTGTTTGAAGTGGAAAGAACACAATTCACCCGCTCGACCTATGATCGCGCGCTTGAAGCCATGAACAACGTCAACGGTGAAATTGAAGGACTGATTAAGAAAGCGTGGGGTAGGGCAGCATGAGCAGAAAACAGATTTTCGCCAATCTCGGCACGCCGGGCACCGACAATAATGATGCTGCCCCGGAGCGGTCGCGACCACGCATCCGCCCTATCCTCGGTTCTCCAGAACTGGTGACGGATGTCGTCAATTCTCCGGTCGGTATGATCGGCCAGTCGCTGAACGAAGTATCCGAACGCGCCAAGCGTGCTGAAGAGATCGAAAGGCAGCTTGCAGAGGGCCTGACGATCGTTTCCCTCAGCCCCGCCGATATCGATCCGTCCTTCATTCCCGATCGCATGCCAGCCTCGGAAGAGGCGGATGCAGGTCTGGTGGAAGCCATTCGTGAGCAGGGCCAGCAGGTCCCCATTCTGGTGCGCCCCCATCCCGATTTTCCGGGCCGTTATCAGGTCGCTTTCGGTCATCGCCGTCTGCGTGCCGTTTCCAGCCTTGGTATTCCCGTCAAAGCCGTCGTTCGCGATCTCAGCGACGAACAGCTCGTCGTTGCCCAGGGACAGGAAAACAACGAACGCCGCGACCTCACCTATATTGAAAAGGCGCGGTTTGCGCAGAAATTGCAGATGCGGTTTCCCCGGGACACGATCATGGCGGCAATGTCGCTGCATAAGGGTGACCTTTCCAACATGCTGTCGGTTGTCGGCCGCATTCCGGAGGATCTGGTGGATCTGATCGGTCCGGCCCCCAGCGTCGGCCGCCGCAACTGGATGGATCTGGCCGATCAACTCTCATCATCGCAGGTCAAGGAAGCGGCGCGCGCTTATGTCAGGGAACCTTCGGTTGCCGCGCTTTCATCCGAAGAGCGTTTCAAGTCGCTTCTGGATTTCCTGAAGCCAAAGGCACAGGCGAAAAAGACCGGTGTCTGGTCATCCGAAAGCGGCAGCCGTCTTGCAAAGGTCGTGGAGAGCGATCGCAAGCTGGACATATCCATCGACAAGAACGAGGCGCCGGAATTTGCCGATTTCGTTCTTGAACATCTTCAGGCGCTGTTTGCCGAATACCGGTCCAAACAGTGATTTCTAAATCTAACGACTAACAGGAGACGCATCACAAAAGAAAAAAGCCCCCGAACGTTGCCGCACGGAAGCCTTTCTTTGATCTAAGCACCCAAAGAATCTCATTTCCGCGAATCATAGTCAAGAGTCTTGGCATCGAATTTTTCGGTGAGCGATTTTCTTTTGCCTTGTGAAAGGTGAAAGACATGGACAGCACATGTGTAACGACGCCCTTTGGGCGGCGAGCGATGTCGTTTGGCGTCCTCGCAACCCAGTTTGCCGCGCAAAAGACCAAGAAGGTCGAGGCGGTCGATAAATGGAAACTCTATCGTTCGGTCTGTGAAGCGAGACCGTTGCTCGGCGTGACCGATCGTTCTCTGGCGGTATTGAACGCGCTTTTGAGCTTCTATCCGAAAAACGAACTTTCCAGCGAAGCCGGACTGGTGGTCTTCCCATCCAATACGCAATTGTCGCTCAGGGCTCATGGCATGGCCGAACAGACTTTGCGCCGGCATCTCTCGGCCCTTGTCGAAGCCGGTCTCATCATCCGCAAGGATAGTCCGAACGGAAAGCGTTATGCCCGCAAACACAGAGGTGGGGAAATCAGCGAAGCCTATGGTTTTTCGCTGGCGCCGCTTCTTGCCCGCAAAATGGAAATCGAGGAACTGGCAGACCGCATCCTTCGTGAACGGCTCGATCTTCAGCGCCTTCGTGAAAACATCAGCCTCTGCCGCCGCGATATCCAGAAACTTTGCGAAATGATTGCCGCAAGCGGTGATGTTGAGACCTTCGAAACATTCCAGCTTCGCTACAATGCGATTGCGCGTTCCCTTGGCCGCAATTCAAAACCTGCTGAACTCAAGGAAATCGCCGGATTTTTGGCTTCTCTGCGCGCAGAAGTGACCAACTATCTGGAAAATATTGAAAAATCGGAAAAATCGGGCGGCAATGACTGCCAAAATGAGCGCCTCATAAAGAATTCAGAATCCGAATCCATATCTAAACCGCAGGATTTTCGTGAACCGGATGCCGTTGCGCCTGCAGGCACGGTCACCATCCAGCCATCATATGCCGCACCCATCAGTGCGAAACCTTCGCCGCACCAGCCAAAGCCCGTTCTTCATAAGCAATTTTTTGTTCCTGATATTGTTTTGGTTTTGAAAGCTTGCCCGGATATTTCCCTCTATGCCCCGGGGGGAGCGATTACCGGCTGGCGCGATCTCGAGGTGGCAACATCGGTGATCAAAACCATGTTCAACATCAGTCAGTCGGCCTATCAGGACGCCATGGCGACCTTCGGCCGGCAGGGAACTGCAACCATCCTTGCCTGCCTGCTGCAAAAGGCGGATCAGATAAGCTCGCTCGGCGGATATCTGCGCAATCTGACACGCAAGGCTCATGAAGGTGGGTTCGATCTTCAGGCCATGCTCCAGGCGCAGCTACGGGGGCGGAAAGGCGAGATGGAGAAGGGCATGACAGGGTAAGTTGGCGTCAGGTGAAGCGACGCCGCTGCAGCTTGCGGAAATCGCCGTCTGAAGTTACATTTGCATCGTTTTCTCGATACTCGAAAGATTCGGTGTGAGCTGGTGACGTCTAGGCGAAAATCCAGCCAAAGGCTGAGCTATGGTTAATGCGAGGTAATGAAAACTAAGTGCCAATTAGCTTTCGTTTGCGGTTTTCCGCCATTGGTTTCAATCGCTTGAGTCAGGCTGTTTTTTAAGCGGAAATTCGGTGGTCCGGACGGGAAAGCGTCATTTATGCATAATATAGCCCGCCGGACTGTGGCCGAAATTCAAACGATACCTCGTCGGACGCTGCTGCGAGAAACGATCCGTCAAATTCGTGAGTGACTATCCAAGGAACGCATAGAGGCCGCACTCCAGAGCGTTGAAATTGAACCTTCAGGAAGGTTCCGCGTTCTATTTCATCACTTCAACGGATTGCTGGTGTTATGGTTTTCTCGGACGATATGGAGTTGGCCGTCGCTCTTTATATGGCGGATAGTGCCTTGCCCCGGCACATGGCCATCGAAAAGCTTTTGAAGACGGGACTTGAAAATACCGGTTATCTGACCGGAGATGAGGGGCGTCCGCCGGAAATTGTCGATGGGAAGCCAAGTGCCGACTATGTGCAATATCGCACCTATCTGGACGGTGATAGCTGAGAGGTGACCGGAACCAAACCCGGTGAGGGCTGTTTATGGCGCAATCAATTGTTTCAGGATACGCCGATGCTTTCCAAACCTCTTTTTCTAACGGCAATGCTCATCCCCGTAGCGGCCCATCCAACATATGCTCAGCCTCTGGAGGTTAGCACTTTGCAAGGGGCAGAAACCCATAGCGCTGGATACTCGCCCAAGGATATTGCGTCAGACTACATCGTTGATGTAGCGGGCAAGAAAGTGCGTCTGGTGGGCCCGCGTTTTTATCCCGACAACGCGCGGGCGCTGCAGTTCCCGGGCCGGGTCTCGACGATTGATTCTTCGGCAGAAGACGTTCTGTCGCAGCGATAAGGCGATCGCAATAATTCATACTTGATATACAGGGGCAGAATGGGGACCGACAGCAAAACTTCCGGATCTAAACCGGATGCACGAAGCTGGATCAAACGGGAGGGGCAGGAAGCTGAAAAAGCGACCTTTCCTGAACTGTTCTTCGACCTCGTCTTTGTTTTTGCACTCATCCAGCTTTCCCATGCGCTTGCCAAGGACTTCGGGCCGACGGCAGCGCTTGAGGCGGGCATCCTGATATTGTCGCTGTGGTGGCTGTGGATACACACAACCTGGATCACCAACCTTCTGAATACGGAAAAGGAGCCGGTCCGGATTCTCCTCTTCGTGTTGATGTTCGGCGGGGTGCTGCTGGCTATCGCGCTGCCCGATGCCTTTGCGGAACAGGGTTTCGTCTTTGCCCTGATCTATAGCGCTATGCAGGTGGGGCGCAGCCTTTTTGCGCTTTATGCCTTCAAGGGGGAAGACCGGCAGTCTTTTCTGGTTTTCGTGCGTGTGACGATCTGGCTTGTCATATCCAGCCTCTTCTGGCTGGCAGGCGGGCTTGTCGATCTGACGGATCGCATCCTGTTATGGGGCATCGCACTCGCGATCGAATATGCGGGGCCTGCCTGCCGTTATGTCGTACCCGGATTGAAAGCGAGCGATGCGGACAGGCTGCACCTCTCCGGCGAGCACCTTGCGGAGCGATGTGCCCTTTTCGTTATTATCTGCCTTGGGGAAACGATCCTCACCACGGGTCGCACTGCCACGGAATATATGAATTCCGGCCTGACATTCATCGTCTTCTGTTCGGCCTTCGTCAGCACCGTGGCAATGTGGTGGATCTATTTCCATCATGGGCAGGAAGAGGCCTCCAGAAAGGCCGAACATGCCGATGAGAAGGCGAAGATTGCCCATAATCTTTTCAATTATGGTCATCTGCCCATCGTAGCCGGCATCATCCTGACGGCGGTGGGGGAGGATTTCAGCCTGTCCCATGCCCATGAAGCTGCGACGATGAGGGAGGCCATCGCCATTCTAGGCGGCCCTGTCCTGTTTCTTGCCGGCAATATCGGCGTCAAGATAGCCGCCACCTATCAGCGACCCATCTCGCATTTCGCCGGCGTTGCGACGTTCTGCCTGCTTTTGCCGGTGCCGGGCATACCGCTCTATATGCTGCAACTGGCAAGCACGGGCATTCTGCTGCTGGTTGCTCTCTGGGAATATCTGGCGCTGAAAAAATCGGTGGCCAATGCCTGAAAGCTCAGGCGCTGGCGAAATTGCGCGCCCTGTCGTGCCATAGCCGCAGGCTGCGCGCATAGGCCTCATCAAACGGCAGAGCCATATCATTGACCAGCATCAGTGCGATGGCTGCGGTAGAGACGATGACGGTTTCTGCCCTCTCGTCCCTCGCGGCACCTGTCCAGACAGCCCGCCAATATTCAAAAGTCGTGAACATGGTCGGCATCTCAGCGGGCGGTGTTTCGCGGGCGGGAATGATGAATTCGACATCCTTGCCCTTCGAGAGGCCGAAAATCCGGGTGCTGCGGAACGGCGTGAATTGCGCAAAGTCCCGTGTATTGCCGAGAATGGCGAGATTCTCGACCGAAAGCAGCCGCGCGGTATCGCGATGAAGCTCCTGATAGGAGGGGCGGGCGACACCGATGACGGTGCTTCTGGCGCGAAGCGGATTGAGGAGATGCACGACCGTATTAAGCGGCAGGCGCATTTCCAGAATGCCGTATAGGCCGAGCAGGCTTTGAAACTGTGCGGAAAGACCACCGATCGGCAGGTAGGCGATGCGTTCTGAGGCTGTGGCCCGGGCGGCCTGCGAGAGAGACTGGCAGAGCGGAATCCCGCAGGCTTCAGCAGCAAGTTCGAGCTTGCCGCCGTTTTCTCCCTGGCCGACATGGCCATGCAACAGGACACTATATCCCGCCATGGCAACAAGGCGGGCAGAATGCAGGAACCAGGGCGCATCGCGATGTTTGGGCGACATATAGGCGGGCCAGTCGAGATCGACGGCAGCAGGCCCTTGCCGGTCCCTTCCGATATGCTGCCACATGGCTTCGATGAAGCCGGCAAGCTCTGCCGCGGTTACGCCACGATAATGCATGGTCGCAAGCAGAGCGCCAATCTGTATGGGATCGGCATCGCCATCAAGAATGATTGCGAGCGCATCCATCGCCTCCGTCTGACTGAGCGGGCGGCTGTTGCCGACCCCCATCGCCGAGGTCGCGATATATTTGGCGAGCCGCTGCTGCGGATCGGCATTGTGACCGATGCGGGCGAGACGATCCGCGATATTTTCCGGTGTCGGTTGTCCTTCCAGAAGAACGCTGGGACGAAGCGAAAGCGGCGGCGCCTTCATCAAGACAGGTCGCTCCCAGCCGCTGGCATTGGCGGCGGCGGGCGCTGCCGGTTTTTCCTGTGAATAATCGATAAGGTTGTCCGCCTCCGCCGCCAGCGAACGAATGCGCAGCCGCATGTTCTCGGCAAATGGCGTGGGGCGCAAACCCTGGCCGGTGCGTAAGAACAGCTGATCACCGTATTTTTCGCGCAGCTGCTGTAATATCCGGCTCATCGACGATGTTGGCAGTCCCATGCCGGCCGCTGCGCGGCTGACACTGCCTTCCCGCAGCAAAGCATCGAAAGCGACAAGTAATTTCAGCTGTCCAAGCCTGTCGGGCTTTGTTGGGGAAGCTGATTGTTCTTTTCTCTTGCCGGTTGTCATCTTGCTGTTTTTTTACTCCGCCGCCGATTGGTGGAGCCCTTTTTGCAATTTCTGGAATTTAGAACGGTTCGAAAACAAACGCGTTGCGCCTGCACTCCCTCCTAAATAAGTGGGGTTAAATTCTCAAGTTAAATGCGGGGGCGTAACATGGAATTGAAGTACCGCGGTCGAGATATGGCCGCGACAATAATAAAGGCTGGTTTTTCGACAGCAATGGCAGGAACGGCGCTCAGCTTCGCTGCGCCCGCTTTCGCGCAGCAGGCATCTGGCGGAAACACCGTTCTTCAGCAGATCGTCGTCACCGCATCCGGCTTCGAGCAGAATGTGAAGGACGCTCCGGCCAGCATCACGGTCGTGACGCGGGAAGATCTGGAGAAGGGCTCATATCGCGATCTGACGGATGCCCTTCGCGAGGTGCAGGGCGTATCCGTCACCGGCATCGCCAATGAGAAGGACATCTTCATTCGCGGATTGCCCGGCGCCTATACGCTGATCCTTATTGACGGCAAACGGCAGAGCACCCGCGACGCCCGCACCAACGGCAATTCCGGTTTCGAACAGAGCTTCGTGCCGCCGGTTTCGGCCATCGAGCGTATCGAAGTCGTGCGCGGCCCGATGTCGTCCCTCTATGGTTCTGATGCCATGGGCGGCGTCATCAACATCATCACCCGCAAGGTCGGTGATGTCTGGTCCGGTTCGGTCACCACCGAAGGCACGGTCCAGCAGCATTCCAAATTCGGCAATAGCGGCCAGGTCTCCTGGTATGCCAACGGGCCGATCCTCAAGGACCAGCTGGGCCTTCAGGTCTGGGGCAGGGGCTTCAATCGCGGCGAAGACCGTATTCTGAGCGGCACCACCGGCGCCAAGGAATATGATTTCAACGGCCGCCTGACCTTTACCCCGAACGAAGACCACGACATTTATCTCGAAGGCGGCAAGACGAGGCTGCGCCGCAGCGCCGAGCCCGGCGACACGCTGGCGGCGGCGACGCTCAATAGTACCTATAACACCAATACGCGCGACCATTGGTCCCTGTCGCATACCGGCCGCTGGGGGCCGACCACATCGGAATTCTCTTTCCAGCAGGAATGGTCGGAGCGCACCAATTTTACCCGCAACATCCGCACGGGACGCGTGACCGAAGATCCGCGCTCGCCGGAAGTGCGCAACACCGTTCTCGACGGCAAATTCACCACGCCCTTTGATTTGTTCGGCAACCACACGCTGGTCACGGGCGGTCAATATTTCGAGGCGCGGCTGACGGATCAGAATCCGGGACGTCGCACCAATCTGGATGAGACATTCTCGGCGACGCAATGGGCGCTGTTTGTCGAGGATGAATGGCGCATCGTCGATAATTTCGCACTGACGGGTGGTCTTCGTCTGGATAACCACGAAAAATACGGCAATCATTTCAGCCCGCGTCTTTACGGTGTCTGGAGTGCCACGGACGAGCTGACGATCAAGGGCGGCATTTCCACCGGTTTTCGCGCGCCTGAAATCCGCCAGATCGCGCCAGGTTATGCCTATACGACCGGTGGCGGCGGTTGCACTTACGGCCCGAGCGGCACGTGCGGCGTGATCATCGGCGATCCGGGCCTCGAGGCGGAAAAGAGCACAAGCTACGAAGTGGCCGCGCTCTGGGATAATGGCGACGTTGCTCTCGGCGCCACCTATTTCTACACTGATTTCAAGGACAAGATTTCCAACGCGCTGGTGCTCAATCCGGATGGAACGCCCGCCCGCTGGAGCGAAGACCGCAATTATCGCCTCTGGTATAATTACAATATCGACGATGCGGTCATTCAGGGTGTGGAGCTGACGGCGACCTGGTACGCCACGCCGGAACTGACGCTGCGCGGCAACTACACCTATACGCATTCCGAACAGAAAACCGGCGACTATGAAGGTTTCCCGCTGGCGAGGACACCGGAGCATATGGCCAATCTGCGGGGTGACTGGGTGACGCCGATAGACGGGCTGGAAGCCTGGGCGTCGGTGAATTACCACGGATCGGAAATCAATGCCGGCCCACGCATCGGCACCAACGGGACGCCGGTCACGATCAACGGCAAGGCCGGACGCAAATACGAGGCCTACACGACCCTCGATATCGGCGCGAAATATGCGGTGGCCGAAAACGTCGATCTCAACGCGGCCGTTTACAACGTCTTCGACAAGGATGTCGGCACCGATGATTTCAACACTGTCATGGAAGGCCGCCGTTTCTGGATCAGCATGACCGCGAAGTTCTGAACCCGGCCTATTGACGAGACTTCTGAGGCGCCTATCGGGCGCCTCTTTTTTTGACCATTCGCCTATTGACCTCAACTATAGTTGAGGAATTATACCGGCTGCTCTTCAATATGTTTCCGCGTTTCCCGAGCGGAAATCGTTCCGGAGACAGGAGCCAGAATGGAAAATAGCGTGTTTAAACACAGCCTGACGGTGGGAGAGGTTGCGCACCGTAGCGGCGTCGCCGTTTCCACCGTTCATTTCTACGAGGCGAAGGGGTTGATAGAAGGCTGGCGAACCGCCGGCAACCAGCGTCGTTATCACCGCGCCGTCCTGCGGCGTATCGCGATCATCCGTATCGCGCAGCGCGCCGGCATCCAGCTCAGCATCATCAGGGAAGCGATGGCGGATCTGCCGCAGGATCGGGTGGCGACGGCGGCTGACTGGCGCAGGTTCTCACAGTCCTGGCGGGAGATGCTTCAGTTTCGGATCAACAGCCTGATCCAGCTACGGGATCAGCTGACCGGCTGCATCGGTTGCGGTTGTCTTTCGCTGGACGACTGCCCCTTGCGCAATCCCGACGATATTCTGGCCGATGGCGGCGCGGGTGCGCGTCGCCTTGTTCCAGCCGAATGAGCAAGATTTTGGGTCTGCCCTTTTGAAACTGATTGTCCTCACTCGGCGTTGGCCGCAATCCAGACACTGACGCTGCCGCCATTGGTCGGGAAAACGCCCTTGCCGCTATCATCAAGGGTAATCTCTTCCTCACGGTGACCGAGAAAGTCGCGCCATACTGCGCCGGCGCGGTCGGCACCGAGATCGATCTGCTTCTCCGCCGGCTCGCCATTCGACATCACCACCACGCAGCCCGGCGCATCGGCGGTGCCGTGGCGAATAAAGGCGATGCAGCTTGCATCGTCGAGAATATCCGTCTGGGCTCCGTTGGCGAAACGGCTGCGGGCTTCGATGAGTTTCGGCAGGCATTCAATGGCGGGCATATCGATTTTATATTCGTTGCCGTCATTGCCGGTGTCGGTGTAGCTCGTGCCGAACAGATCGGGATAGAAGACACAGGGAACACCCTCTTCGCGCAGCAGAATGATCGCATAGGCCAGAGGCTTGAACCAGGGTTCCACTGGCGCTTCCAGCGATTGCAGCGGCTGGGTGTCGTGATTGTCGACAAGCGTGACCGCATGGTCGGGAACCGCCGAAAGCAGCGACCCATCGAAGATAGTACGCATGTCGAAATCGCCGCCATGTTTGGACGCATCATGGAAGCGGTGGTGGAGGGCGACATCGAAAAGCATCAGCTGCTTGTCGACGAGTTCGAGATAGCTTTTCAGCGCCTCGAGATCGGGGTGCCAATATTCCGCCACGACGAAAAGATCGGGATCGACCGTTTCGCGCATATGGCCGACCCATTCGCGGAAAAACCAGGCCGGAATATGTTTGGCGGCATCCAGGCGGAAGCCATCTACCTGCACCTGCTCGGAGAGCCAGCGGCCCCAATATTTGAGTTCCTCATAAACCGCCCAGTTCCTGAATTCGACATCTGCACCCATCAGGTAGTCGAAATTGCCGTTTTCCTGATCGACTTCCTCATTCCATTCCCCATCGCCATATTCGTTGACGAGGCGGAAAATGCCGTCTTCGGTCGGCTCCTCGATGTGGTCGACACCGCTGAAGCACTTCAGGTCCCAGATGAATTTGGAATGTTTGCCGCTGCGGCCGGGAAAGGTGAAACGCGTATAGGCCAGCGCCTGAAAGTCTTCATCGTCGATCTCGGTACGGTCTTCGGGATTGACGCGGCGAACCCGCACCTTTTCTTTCTCATCCGCACCCATCTTGTGATTGAGAACCACATCGTGAATGACGCGGATGCCGTTTTCCTTCAGCGTCCGGCCCGCGTGTTCAAGGGCGCTGCGATCGCCATATTTTGTGGCGACGGTGCCCTTCTGATCGAATTCACCGAGGTCAAAGAGATCATAGGTATCGTAACCTACCGAATAGCCGCCGGCAGCACCCTTATAGGCCGGTGGTAGCCAGATATCGGTGATGCCCATTTTGGCAAGGCTTTCGGCCTTTTCGGCCACCTCGCTCCATAATTTCCCTCCGTCCGGATAATACCAATGGAAGAACTGAAGCAAGGTGCGTCCGGCCATATTTCCCTCACAGTCGTTAGCAGGTCGCGCCATAAACGGACCGGCGGCGAAAGGGTTCCGCCGCCGGTCATACGCGATCCGCAATTGTGAGGCCGGTGGCCTGTCTGTATATTAGCCGGCTATGTCGAGAAGGGCTGCGCCCGCCTGCAGATAGTCGCCTTCCTTGACGATCAGACGCACTTTGCCCGCCTTGGTGGCGACAATCTGCGTCTCCATCTTCATGGCTTCCATGACGGCCAGAAGATCGCCTTGCGAAACCGCATCACCGTCTTTTACCTTGAAGGATTGCAGGGTGCCGGAAACCGGGGCGGTGATTTCGCCTTCCTTTTGCTTGGGGGCGGTGGTGCCGGGAGCCGCCGCGCTGCTGCCGCTAACCGCACCCAGGCTGGAGAGCAGCAGGCTGGGCAGACCGACCGATACGCGCTTGCCGTCGATTTCCAGAAAAGTGCGGGTGATGGAAGGGTCGTCGGCCGGTGCCGGGCGCTCCATGGCATCCGGCATGGCGGCGAAGTCGGTTTCGATCCAGCGGGTGTGAATCTTGAAGCCGTCGGTGCCGATGAAATCATCGGTCTCGATCGCGGCGCGATGGAACGGCAGGACGGTGGCGATGCCTTCGATACGGAATTCTTTGAGCGCGCGGCGGGCGCGGCGTAGAACCTGATCACGGTCGGCACCCGTGACGATCAGCTTTGCCATCAGCGAGTCGAAGACGCCCGGCACGCTGGAGCCGCTGACGACGCCGCTATCCACGCGAATGCCGGGACCGGAGGGGGCGTCGAAAAGCGAGATCGAGCCGGGCGTCGGCAGGAAGCCCCGGCCTGGATCTTCGGCATTGATGCGGAATTCCATCGAATGTCCACGCGGTTCCGGCGTTTCGAGAACCCGCAGCCTATGGCCTTCGGCAATACGGAACTGTTCGATGACGAGATCGATACCGGTGGTTTCCTCTGTAACGGGATGTTCCACCTGCAGGCGCGTATTGACCTCGAGGAAGGAAATCGTGCCATCGACGCCGAGCAGGAATTCGACAGTGCCGGCGCCGGAATAACCGGCAGCGGCGCAGATCGCCTTGGCGGCCGCATGGATTTTCTGGCGTTGATTGTCGGACAGGAAGGGGGCAGGGGCCTCCTCGATCAGCTTCTGGTTCCGGCGTTGCAGCGAGCAATCGCGGGTGCCGAGCACCAGCACATTGCCATGCTTGTCGGCCAGAACCTGCGCTTCGATATGGCGCGGACGGTCGAGAAAGCGCTCGAGAAAGCATTCGCCGCGGCCAAAGGCGGCCGTAGCCTCGCGCACGGCGGATTCGTAGAGATCGGCGATCTCTTCCATCTTCCACGCAACCTTCAGGCCGCGACCACCGCCGCCATGGGCCGCCTTGATGGCGACGGGCAGGCCGTGTTGTTCCGCGAAGGCGGTGACTTCCGCGGCGGAAGCGACCGGGCCGTCACTGCCGGCGACCAGCGGTGCGCCAACGCCGGTGGCAATGCGCCGTGCCTCTACCTTGTCGCCCAGTGCCTCGATGACATGCGGATCGGGGCCGATCCAGATGAGGCCGGCATCGAGAACCGCACGCGCAAATTCGGCGCGCTCGGACAGGAAGCCGTAACCGGGATGCACGGCATCCGCACCGGCGCGTTTGGCGATCGCGATCAGCTTGGCGATATCGAGATAGGTCTCGGCCGGGCGCACGCCCTCCAGCGCATAGGCCTCATCCGCGAGCCGGACGAAAAGCGCATCCTGATCGGGATCGGCATAAACGGCGACCGATTGCAGGCCGTAATCGCGACATGCGCGGATGATGCGGACCGCGATCTCGCCGCGATTGGCAATCAGCACTTTTTTCATCGCTCTTCTCCTCGGAATTCTGTGTTCTTGGCCGCGATTTCGGCGAAGGGGCCGATCGGGCGGAATTTGATTTTGGCGTTCACCGGGATCTGCCCGGCAAGATCGAGATGATATTCGGCGACCGCGCCGATGACGGGATAACCGCCGGTCAACGGGTGATCGGCAAGGAAGAGAACCGGCTGGCCGCTATGGGGAATCTGGATCGCCCCTGTCGCGGTGCCCTCGCTCGGCAATTCGGCGCTGTCCCTGCGTTCCACCGGCACTTCGCCTGCAAGGCGGATGCCGACGCGGTTCGATTGCGGCGTGACCTGCCAGAGCTGGCCGGTCAGGGTCTCGATACCCTTCTGCGTGAACCAGTCCGTTCGCGGTCCGAGAACGACGTCCAGCGTGACGACCTCACTCGTTACCGGCGCTTCGAAGGCTGGAACCTCGTCGATCGATACGCTGGAAAGGCTAGTCTTCTCGCCCTTAAGCGGCAGTATGGCGCCCGCGCCCACCGGCTCTGGGCCGACGACAGCCAGTGTATCCGTTGCGAAACTGCCCAGCACCAGCTCGACATCGAAGCCGCCACGTACGGCAAGATAACAGCGCATGCCCTTCGGCGGCTGGCCGAAGGTCACCACATCACCGGGTTCGAGCGACACCGGGCCATGGGTCTTGGCCGCGAAACTGCGATCCGTTGTGGTGATGGTGACGGGGCAGGGCGCACCTGCAATGCCGATGACGGCGCGGCTCGTGCTTTTAAAGGAAAAGCCGCCGAGCGTCAGTTCGAGACAGGGTGTGTTGACGGGGTTGCCGACGATGCGGTTTGCGGCATTGAACGCGCCACGATCCAGCGCGCCGGAGGCCGAAACGCCCTGACCGGTCTGGCCGAAGCGGCCGAGATCCTGAAAGATGGCGGGCATGGGTGCGGCGAGCACCTCGAAATGCGGGCCGTCTTTTGCAGTCTCTTTAATGGCGTTTCGCGGTGCCGAGACGGGGATGTCGACCGTTTTGCCGGCCTTGTCCATGTCGAAGAAACGCACCCGGTAACCCGGCTGGAAAAGCGCGCCGGGATCGCGGTCTATATCCCACATCTTGACTGGCGTGGTGCCAATGATCTGCCAGCCGCCGGGGCTGTTTTGCGGATAGACGCCGCTGAAGGCGCCGGCCAGCGCCACCGAACCTGCCGGAATACGAGTGCGCGGGCTTTGCCGGCGCGGCACATGCAGCGCCGGATCGCCACCGACCAGATAACCGAAGCCGGGAGCGAAACCGCAGAAGGCCACGGTGAATTCGCTTTCGGTATGGCGGCGGATGACCTCTTCGATACTCATGCCGGTCAATTCGGCAACATCGGCGAGATCCTCACCATTATAGTGGACGGGGATTTCAACGAGATTGTCCGAAGGCGCGATTTTTGCCGAGAGATCACGGCTTGCCAGCCGCGCGGCCAGCGCTTCGGCACCGATCTTTTCAGGGCGAAAGCGAATCATCAGGGTGCGGGCAGCCGGCACCGTCTCTTCGACGCCTTCGATCGGATCGTTCTGAAGCGAGGCGAAAAGCGCCAGGGTTTCATCGAGATCGGTGAGTTCGACAAGAATGGTGGTGAGGCTGACGGGGAGAAAACGCATCATGTCCTCACGCGTGATAGGCTGAATCGGGAATGTCGGTGATGAACATGTGCCCCGGCGCATGGGTGATCGCAAAGGGCACGCCGGACGCCATCACGGCCGCCTGCGGGGTGACGCCGCAGGCCCAGAACACCGGAACCTCGCCCGGCTCGATCCGTACCGCGTCACCGAAGTCGGGTTTTGCAAGATCGGTGATGCCGATCTCTTCCGGCGAGCCGACATGCACGGGTGATCCGTGTACGGCCGGAAAACGCCCCGAAATCGTCGCAGCATCGGCGACCCGCGAGGCCGGGATCGGCCGCATGGAAACGACCATATTGCCCTTCAGCCGACCGGCCGGGCGGCAGGCTTGGTTGGTGAGATACATCGGCACATTGCTTTTGTCGGTCATGTGGCGGATTTCGATCCCCGCTTCCACCATCGGCGTTTCGAAGGTGAAGCTGCAGCCGATCAGGAAGGCGACGAGATCGTCACGCTCGGCCCAAGCGGCGGTGGCGTCAGCCGTTTCCTCGACGAGCTTGCCGTCCCGCCAGACGCGGTAGAGCGGCAGGTCGGTTCTGAGATCGGCGCCGGGTGCCAGAAGCGTGGTGGGCGAACCGGGATCGGAGACATCCAGCACCGGGCAGGGTTTGGGATTGCGCTGCGCGTAAAGCAGGAAATCGAAGGCCCAGTCGCGCGGCAGCACGATCATGTTCGCCTGCGTGAAGCCGGGTGCAATGCCGGAAGTTGGGGCGACGAGGCCGTCGCGATAGGTGGCGCGGGCCTTTCGTGCGGCTTCGGCGTCCGTGTGGTTGAGATAGGATGTCGGTATCGTCATCGGCTATCCTTTCAGCGATCGGATGCAAAGGAACGGATGTCGATACCATCAGCCTCGAAACGGCGGCGGATTTCCTGGGCAATGGCGACGGCACCGGGGCTGTCGCCATGCACGCAGATGGATTGCGCTTCGATCTTTATGATGCTGCCATCAATGGCCTCAAGCGTGCCTTCGCGGGCAAGCTGTACCATGCGGTCGGCGATTTTGGCCGCGTCGTGCAGCACGGCACCGGCCTCGCGGCGGGAGACGAGCTGGCCCTGAGGCGTATAGGCGCGATCCGCGAAAGCTTCTGCGACAACGGCAAGGCCTGCTTTGCGGGCAAGATCGAGGATAGGCGCGTTCGCGAGACCCATCAGTACCAGCGAAGGATCTATGGCCTTGATGCCGTCAATGACGGCCTGCCCCTGTTTCGCGTCATTGGCGATGCGGTTGTAAAGCGCGCCGTGCGGCTTGACGTAACGCACCGTTGTGCCGGCAGCGGCGGCGACGCCTTTCAGTGCGCCGATCTGGTAGATGACATCGGCGATCAGTTCTTCCGAAGTCGCGTCCAGATCGCGGCGGCCGAAGCCGACGCGGTCAGGATAGGAAACATGGGCGCCGACGACCACGCCCTTTTCGGCGGCGGCCTTGACGGTGCGGTAGATACCGGCCGGGTCACCGGCATGAAATCCGCAGGCGATGTTGGCGCTGGAAACGATGGCGAGCATCGCCTCGTCGTCTCCCATGCGCCATGCGCCGTAGCTTTCGCCAAGATCGCTGTTGAGATCGATAGCGGCCATGTTTGCCTCCCTTAAATTTATCAGTAGCCGAGCAGGGCAAAGATCGCGCCCGCCGACTTATAGGCCATATACCAGGTGAGTACGCAGGTCAGCACGCCAAGCACCAGCAGCCAGCGCGGGTAGTGATAGCCGTGCATCAGATCGGCGCGTTTCCAGGCGGCATACATGAAGATCGAAAGGCCGATTGGCAGAACGAGACCGTTCAGGCCACCGACAAAGACGAGCATGGCTGCGGGCGGTGTGGTGATGATGATATAGGCGATCAGCGAAATGGCGATGAAGCCGACGGTGGCCAAATTGCGCTGGCGTTCCGTGATGTCGGGCTTGAAAGCCGTCAGGAACGAAACGGAGGTGTAGGCCGCACCGATGATGCTGGTCATGGCCGAGGCGAGGAACACCGCGCCAAACAGACGATAGCCGATATTGCCGGCGGCGGCATGGAAAGCTTGGCCCGCCGGGTTCGCAGCCTTGCCCGAGAGATCGATGACCACACCGCTTGCGACGACGCCGAGAATGGCAAGGAACAGGATGTAGCGCAGCACGCCGGTAATCGCGATGCCGCTCAATGCCGCGCGATTGACCGCATTGATATTTTCAACGCCGACCATTCCCTTGTCCAGCAGGCGATGCGCGCCGGCATAGGTGATATAGCCGCCGACCGTGCCACCGACGATGGTGGTGATGGTGACGAAATCGATCGTATCCGGCAGGAAGGTCTGGCGGAAGGCTTCTGCCACCGGCGGGCCGGAAACATAGGCTGCGTAAAGGATCAGCGCGAGTTTGACAAAGGCGGCCACGAAAACGACGCGGTCCATGGCAATGCCCGCCCGACGGGACAGGAAGATGCCGATGGCCGCCAGCGCGCCGATCGCGCCGCCGATCTTCGGGTCGAGATCAATCATGGCATTAAAGCCGAGGCCCGCGCCGCCGATATTGCCGATGTTGAAAAACAGGCCGCCGATGATGACGAGAATGGCGAGCAGATAACCCGAACCCGGAATGGCGGCATTGGCGATGGCCGGTGCCCGCATGCGGGTAATGGTAACGATGCGCCAGATATTGGCCTGCACGACAAAGTCGATCAGGATGGAAATAATGATGGCGAATGCGAATGCGGCGCCCAGTTTCACCGTGAAATTCGCTGTTTGCGTGATGAAGCCCGGTCCGACAGCGGACATGGACATCAAGAACATTGCCGAAAGCAAGGCATAACGCTGGTTTTTCGCCTTCTGTGCGACCTCGTTCGGGTCGGCGGGCGTGAGCTTTTTCTGCTCCATGGATTTTCTCCGCTCCTGTCGCAATTCCGCCCCTCGCGGATGCTTTATGCCGCCGATCTTGTCGTGTTCTGCGAAATTGTCAACTTTGTTCAACAATATAAAGTTATCGTTCTTTCATTTTGTCTATTTGTTGGACGTCATGAGCAGGATTTAATCACGTTTTTTTCGTGCTTTGCTAATGCTTTGTGCTATGGGCAATCATGCCGTGCCCGAACTTGCCTGTCACGGAATTCCCGATGCTGCATTGCCTTAAGGAAAGAAGCGCCATGACGGAAACGATAGAAGGTCTTCCGCTTGCGGATCGATTGGCCAAGGGTATCCGCACCCTGCTGATCTCCGGCGAGTTGATGCCGGGACAGCGTCTATCGGAGGCAGCCTTCAGCGAGCGCTTTGATGTCTCCCGCAATTCCCTGCGCGAAGCTTTCCGTCTGCTGACAAAGGATGGGCTCTTGCGCCACGAGGCCAATCGCGGCGTTTTTGTTGCTGTTCCCACCATGGCATCCGTGATCGACATCTATCGCGTTCGGCGCATGGTGGAATGCGGCGCCCTGCGTCAGGCCTGGCACAAGCATCCGGCTATCCGGACGATGCGCGCGGCGGTCGAAGATGCCAAGGTGAAGCGTGACCAGGCCGACTGGCTGGGCGTGGGCAGCGCCAATATGAAATTTCATGCCGCCGTGGTCGATCTCCTCGACAGCGCCCGTCTCAGCGATTTTTACGAACGCATCGCCGCTGAACTCAGGCTTTGTTTCGGCCTGTTGAAAGACCCTGAACAGCTTCATTCTCCCTTCGTCGACATGAACAGCAAGATCCTGTCGCTCATGGAGGAAGGAAAGGCTGGCGAAGCGGGTGACGAGATGGAAATCTACCTCAATCTGTCAGAGCGTACGGTTTTGAAGGCGCTCGAACGCGCCGTCGAACACGCTTCCTGACATGTCTGGTGAGGAGGGGCGTGACGCTCCTTTTCGCTTCCGCCTTATTTTTGCTTGCGCAGCCGATTGCCAAGTTTGCTGCGCTGCGTCATCAATGCGTCCATGACGCTTCGCGACCTCACCATTCTCGTTATCGACGAAAACGCGATCCGAGCCTCCATCATCGAGGAGGGATTGCGCGAGGCCGGCTATCATCGTGTCACCGTCATCCATGAGGTGAACGGTGTGGCGCGCACCATCGAGACGCTGCAACCCGATGTCATCTTCATCGATCTCGAAAACCCCAACCGTGACATGATGGAGCATCTGTTCCAGCTCACGCGCACGGTCGGTCGTCCAATCGCCATGTTTGTCGATCGTTCCGATACGGCTTCCATCGAGGCAGCCGTCGAAGCGGGCGTTTCCGCCTATGTGGTGGACGGGCTGAAGAAAGAGCGGGTCAAGCCCATTCTCGATATGGCGGTCAGCCGCTTTAATGCTTTCAGCCGGCTGCAGCGGGAACTTGCCGACGCCAAATCGGCACTGGAGGAACGCAAGGTCATCGAGCGCGCCAAGGGCATCCTGATGAAGATGCGTGGCCTTTCCGAGGAGGAAGCTTTCGCGCTTTTGCGACAAACGGCGATGAACGAGAAAAAGAAAATTTCCGAGATCGCGCAAAGCGTGGTCACCGCAGCGGGTCTGTTGATGTGACGAACCCCGCCGGTTGGACAGTGTGGAGTGTATGATATGGCGGCACCGGAAAAAACGGCCGGATCGGATAGTGCAGGGACACGGGTAACAGGCGCGCCCGCAATCGTGGGCAGCGATCGGCAAAAACGCCTGCGTGCCGGTTTTATCCCGCTTGTCGACGCCTCCGTCCTGATCGCATCTGTCGAATTCGGTTTTGCCGAGCGCGAGGGACTGTCGCTCGATCTCGTCAAGGATGTGTCCTGGGCGAATGTGCGCGACCGGCTGGCATTCAGGCAATTTGATATCGCGCACATGCTCTCGCCAATGCCTGTCGCCTCCATGCTCGGGCTCGGCTCCAACCCTTCACCGACGATCACGCCCTTTTCGCTCGGTCGAGGCGGCAATGCGATTACGCTTTCGACCCGGCTTTTTGCCCGGATGAAGGCGTTGACGGGCCTTTCCGAAACAGCGGGAGCGCTGGAAAACGCCAAGGCGCTGAAGCAGGTGCTCGTTGACATGCGAGCGCGGGGCGAAGCGCCGCCGACGCTGGGCATGACCTATCCGTTTTCGTCTCACAATTACGAATTCCGTTATTGGCTTGCCGCTGGCGGTATTCACCCCGATCATGATGTCAAGCTGGTGGTGGTACCGCCGCCCCTGACATCGGATGCCCTGGCGGCGGGCGCTATTGACGGCTTCTGTGTCGGCGCGCCGTGGAACATCGTCGCCGCCGAACGTGGCGTCGGCAGGATCGTTGCGGCCAAGCAGGATCTATGGCCTTCCGCGCCCGAAAAAGTCATTGGCATGCGGCCTGAATGGGCAGAAGGCCAGCAGGAAACGGTCGGTCGGCTGCTGACGGCGCTCGATGCGGCGGCGCGCTGGTGTGACCTTGCGGAAAATCACGACGAGCTCAGCAGGGCGCTCGCCGATCCCCGTTATATCGATGCGCCGCAAAGCATCATCCGCCATGTGCTCGCCGGTGAGTTCAATATCGACAGCCGGGGCAATCGCCGGATCATCGACAATTATTTCATCTTCCATCACGGCCATGCCAATTATCCGCGCCGGAGCCAGGCATTGTGGATTTACAGCCAGATGATCCGCTGGGGGCAGGCGGAATTTTCTGAAGCGGGCGTACAGGCTGCTGTATCGGCCTATCGGCCGGATATTTATCGGGCGGCGCTGGGAGACGCCAATGCACCCGGCGATGCCGATATCCGTATCGAAGGGCAGGAAGAGGGGGATCGTTTCGTGGATGGTTTCGTTTTCGATCCGGCCGATATTGTAGGTTACGTCAATGCCTTTTCCGTGCGCACATCCGCGCCGTTTTCACCGCCCGCTGGAGAGGCGTGATTGGCGTCAGGCCTTGCGGGCTGCGCAAATTTCAAGCGCGGAGCCTTTTGTTTTGCACAAACAGCAGACAAAAATTGCGTTGATCAAAATCTGAGCACTCGTTTGAATTTCAAAAAATACCGTTTATTTTCAGTATTATATCTTTAAATCTATAAACTGGCACGCCCTTTGCTTCTTCCTGTTTGCACCGGTCAACGGCGATCGGGGCAAGCAGGGCGCGGCATAGGCGCTTTCAAAGACATAGACGTCGCAAGGTTTTGCTGCCCGGAACACCTCCCGTTCCGCAGGCGCAAACACCGAGCGGCGTTTTTTTATTTTCAGGTTTTTTCGCAAGCGAAAACGTCACCCACAGAGGTGGCCCAATAAGGGGAACATGCGAATGAAAAAGATATTCTCCGGCGATGTCAGCCGCCGCACGATACTGAAGACGACAGCCACCGCCGCCCTTGTCAGCGCCGTGCGCGTGGCCTTTCCGTCCGGTGCTTTCGCAGCCACTGCTGAGCCCGAGGTGAAAGGCGCGAAAATCGGCTTTATCGCGCTCACGGATGCCGCCCCGCTCATCATTGCGGCGGAAAAGGGCCTGTTCGCCAAACACGGCATGCCTGACGTCGAGGTTCTGAAACAGGCCTCCTGGGGTGCGACGCGCGACAATCTCGTGCTCGGCGGCGCCTCGAACGGCATCGATGGCGCACACATCCTGACGCCGATGCCCTATCTCATGCATACCGGCAAGGTGACCCAGAATAATGTGCCGGTGCCGATGACCATCCTCGCCCGCCTCAACCTCGACAGCCAGGGCATTTCCGTTGCCAAGGAATATGCCGAAACCGGCGTTCAGCTGGATGCCTCCAAGCTGAAGGCGGCTTTCGAGAAGAAGAAGGCGGAGGGCAAGGAAATCAAGGCCGCCATGACCTTCCCCGGCGGCACGCATGATCTCTGGATCCGCTACTGGCTGGCCGCCGGCGGCATCGATCCGGACAAGGACGTTTCCACCATCGTCGTTCCGCCGCCGCAGATGGTCGCCAATATGAAGGTCGGCAATATGGACGTCTTCTGTGTAGGCGAACCCTGGAACGAGCAGCTCGTCAACCAGGGCATCGGTTTCACCGCCTGTACCACCGGCGAACTCTGGAAGGGGCATCCGGAAAAGGCGCTCGGCATGCGTGCGGACTGGGTGGAAAAGAACCCCAACGCCACCAAGGCGCTGCTGATGGCCGTGATGGAGGCGCAGCAATGGTGCGATGACATGGCGAACAAGGAGGAAATGTCCACCATCCTCGGCAAGCGCCAATGGTTCAACGTGCCGCCGAAGGATGTGCTTGGCCGCCTGAAGGGCAATATCAATTACGGCAACGGCCGCGTGCTCGAAAATACCGGCCTGCAGATGAAGTTCTGGCAGGACCATGCCTCCTATCCCTTCCGCAGCCACGACAGCTGGTTCATCGCGGAAAACATCCGCTGGGGCAAATTCGCGCCCGATACGGATGTGAAGGCGTTGGTGGAGAAGGTGAACCGCGAGGATATCTGGCGCGCGGCGGCCAAGGATCTCGGCGTTGCCGATCTTCCCGCCTCGACCTCGCGCGGCAAGGAAACCTTCTTCGACGGCAAGGTCTTCGACCCGGAAAATCCGTCGGCCTATCTCGAAAGCCTGTCCATCAAGGCGGCCTCCTGAGGAGGAGACCCGGGGTATCGCCCCTCATCCGCCAGGTGCGCTGCCCAACCGGCGCGACTGAAGACCGGATGAGGGGCGAGCCCCAGACCGCAACCGAAATCAAGAGGAAATGCCCATGTCAGCATTGGCCCGAAAATTCAACGAAGAGCCGCAGCAGCCGGTAGCGCAGAAGGCAAACGTCGTGTCGCTTGCGCCGAAATCTGCCTCGCGGATCGATCTGCGCAAATGGGGTGCGGCGGCGGCCCGCAACATCATACCGCCGTTCATCGTTCTCGCCATTCTGCTGGGCGTCTGGCAATTGCTCTGTTCCGCCCCCGGCTCATCGCTGCCGCCGCCGAGCCAGGTTTTCGAGGAGAGCTACGATCTCATCGTATCGCCGTTCTTCCATAATGGTTCGCAGGATATCGGCCTTGGCCTGCGTGTGTTGGTCTCGCTGGAGCGTGTGGCTTACGGTTTCGGCCTTGCCGCCATTGCCGGCATCATTCTCGGCGCTGTCATCGGCCAGTCGGTCTGGGCCATGCGCGGTCTCGATCCGATCTTCCAGGTTCTGCGCACCGTGCCGCCGCTTGCCTGGCTGCCGCTTTCGCTGGCCGCCTTTCAGGACAGCAATCCTTCGGCCATTTTCGTGATCTTCATCACCTCCATCTGGCCGGTCATCATCAATACCGCAGTCGGCGTGCGCAATATTCCGCAGGACTATCGCAACGTGGCGCAGGTACTGCGGCTCAACCAGCTGGAATTCTTCTTCAAGATCATGCTGCCTTCGGCGGCACCTTACATCTTCACCGGCCTGCGTATCGGTGTCGGCCTTTCTTGGCTCGCAATCGTCGCGGCGGAAATGCTGACCGGCGGCGTCGGCATCGGTTTCTTCATCTGGGATGCGTGGAACTCCTCCCGCCTGCCCGACATCATCGTGGCGCTCGTCTACATCGGCGTCGTCGGCTTCGTGCTCGACAAGCTGGTGGCGGCGCTTGGCAAGGTCATCACCCGCGGCGCTGCGGCGAACTGAAAGGGCGAACAATTATGAACGCTTATCTCAAGCTCGATCATATCGACAAATATTTCGACAAGGGCGGTTCGCGCGCCGAGGTGCTGAAAGGCATCAACCTCACCATCGAAAAAGGCGAATTCGTCTCCGTCATCGGCCATTCCGGTTGCGGCAAGTCCACTATGCTCAACCTCATCGCCGGACTGACGAAAGTGTCTGCCGGCGCGGTGCTCCTCGAAAACCGCGAAGTCAACGAGCCGGGTCCAGAACGCGCCGTCGTGTTCCAGAACCACAGCCTGCTGCCCTGGCTTTCGGTTTATGAAAACGTCAATCTCGCTGTCGAGAAGGTCTTCCGCAATACCAAGACGCGGGCCGAGCGGCATGACTGGGTCATGCGCAATCTCGATCTCGTGCAGATGGCCCATGCCAAGGACAAGAAGCCTTCGGAAATTTCCGGCGGCATGAAGCAGCGCGTCGGCATTGCCCGCGCGCTCGCCATGGAGCCGAAAATCCTGCTGCTGGACGAGCCTTTCGGTGCGCTGGACGCGCTGACCCGCGCCCATCTTCAGGATGCCGTGATGGAAATCCATGCCCGGCTTGGCAACACCATGGTCATGATCACCCACGATGTGGATGAGGCGGTGCTGCTTTCGGACCGTATCGTGATGATGACCAACGGTCCGGCCGCCCATATCGGCGAAGTGCTTGACGTGCCGCTGGCACGCCCGCGCAACCGCATCGAGCTCGCATCCGACAAGACCTACCTCAAATGCCGCGAGGCCGTGCTGAAGTTCCTCTACGAACGTCACCGCTTCGTCGAAGCTGCGGAGTAACGCCCATGACGCAAAAACTCGTCATCATCGGCAATGGCATGGCGCCGGGGCGCATGCTGGAAAACCTGTTCGAAACCGCTCCCGGCCTTTACGACGTCACCATTTTCAACGCCGAGCCGCGCGTCAATTACGACCGCATCATGCTCTCGCCGGTGCTTTCTGGCGAAAAGAGCTATGAAGACATCGTCATTCATAATGACGAATGGTATGCGGCTAACAATGTCACGCTGCACAAGGGAGCGAAGGTCACCGGCATCGACCGCGACAGGAAGACCGTGACCAGCGAAAACGGCATCACGGTTTCCTACGATAAGCTGGTGATCGCCACCGGTTCGTCGCCCTTCATCATTCCCGTTCCCGGTCATCAATTGCCAGGCGTGCTCGCCTATCGCGATCTCGACGATGTGACGAAGATGCTTGACATCGCCGAGGGCAAGGGCCGCGCCATCGTCATCGGCGCCGGTCTTCTCGGGCTGGAAGCCGCTTATGGCCTCAAGCGCCAGGGCATGGATGTCACCGTCATCCACCTGATGCCGACGATCATGGAGCGTCAGCTCGATCCGGCAGCGGCCTATCTTCTGGAAAAAGCGCTCAATGAGCGCGGCATCGACATCATCACCAAGGCCAATACCAAATGCATTCTCGGTGAGGAGAAGGTCGAAGGCATCGAGCTGGAAGACGGCCGGGTTATCAAGGGCGACATGGTGGTGATGGCGGTCGGCATCCGTCCTGCTTCGGGTCTCGCCAAGGAGGCAGGCATCGCCGTCAATCGCGGCATTGTTGTGGATGACGGCATGATGACCTCGGACGCCTCGATCTACGCGCTTGGCGAATGCGCCGAACATCGCGGCATGTGCTATGGCCTCGTTGCACCCCTTTATGAATCGGCGCGGGTGCTCGCCGACCGGCTGTGCGGCGGTTCGGCCGAATATCACGGCTCCGTCACCAATACCAAGCTGAAGGTCACCGGCATCAACCTGTTTTCCGCCGGTGATTTCGCCGAAGGCGACGACCGCGAGGAAATCGTGCTGCGTGACGCCACGGCCGGTGTCTACAAGCGCCTGATCCTCAAGGAAAACCGCATCATCGGTGCGGTTCTCTATGGCGAGACGGCGGATGGCTCGTGGTTCTTCGATCTGATGAAGAAATCGACCGATATTTCCGCCATGCGTGAAACCCTGATCTTCGGCCAGGCCTATCAGGGAGGGTCGCCGCTGGACCCTATGGCGGCCGTTGCAGCCTTGCCGGATGATGCGGAAATCTGCGGCTGCAACGGCGTCTGCAAGGGCAAGATCACCTCGGCCATCACCTCCAAGGGGCTGACATCGCTGGACGATGTGCGCGCCCACACGAAGGCGTCCGCCTCCTGCGGCAATTGCACCGGCCTTGTCGAGCAGCTGATGACGATAACGCTCGGCGACAGCTATAATCCCGCTGCCGTGCAGCCCATGTGCAAATGCACCGATCTCGGCCACGACGATGTGCGCCGTCTCATCAAGGCCAAGGGGCTGAAGACCATTCCAGCCGTGATGCAGGAGCTGGAATGGAAGACCTCCTGCGGCTGCGCCAAGTGCCGGCCGGCGCTCAATTATTACCTCGTCTGCGACTGGCCGGATGAATATGCCGATGATTACCAGTCGCGTTATATCAATGAGCGCGTCCACGCCAATATCCAGAAGGACGGCACCTATTCCGTCGTGCCGCGCATGTGGGGCGGCGTTACCTCTTCCTCCGAGCTTCGGGCAATTGCGGATGTGGTCGACAAGTTCGAAATCCCGATGGTGAAGGTGACGGGCGGCCAGCGCATCGATCTTCTCGGCATCGAAAAGGAGGACCTGCCGGCGGTTTGGGCCGATCTCGGCAAGGCTGGCTTCATTTCCGGCCAGGCCTACGCCAAAGGTTTGCGCACGGTCAAAACCTGCGTCGGCCAGCAATGGTGCCGCTTCGGCACACAGGATTCCACCGGCCTTGGCATCCGCATCGAAAAATTCATGTGGGGTTCGTGGACGCCCGCCAAGCTGAAACTTGCCGTTTCCGGCTGTCCGCGCAACTGCGCCGAGGCCACCTGCAAGGATATCGGCGTCATCTGCGTCGATTCCGGTTTTGAGATTCATTTTGCCGGTGCTGCCGGTCTCGATATCAAGGGCACGGAAGTTCTGGGTCTTGTCAAAACCGAGGATGAGGCGCTGGAGCATATCGTGGCGCTGACGCAGATGTATCGCGAACAGGCGCGCTATCTCGAGCGCATCTACAAATGGGCCAAGCGCATCGGTTACGACGAAATCCGCCGCCAGATCATGGACGATGCGGAAAAGCGCAGGGCCTATTTCGACCGCTTCGTCTTCAGCCAGAAATTCGCGCAGGTCGACCCCTGGTCGGAACGTGTATCCGGTCACGACAAGCACGAATTCAGACCCATGGCGGCAATCGGTTTCAGTGAGGCGGCGGAGTGAGAACGATGGACAGCAACTGGATCGATATTGGCGATATCTCCGACATTCCGCTACGTGGCGCGCGTTGCGTAAAAATGCCAATGGGCAAGATCGCCGTGTTCCGCACGGCGGAAAATCAGGTCTTCGCCATTGAGGACCATTGCCCGCACAAGGGCGGGCCGCTGAGCCAGGGCATCGTGCACGGGGCTTCGGTGACGTGTCCCCTGCACAATTGGGTCATTTCGCTGGAAACGGGCAAGGCGCTGGGGGCGGATGAAGGTGAGGTGCGGACCATTCCGGTGCGTAATCTGGATGGAAGGCTTTCGATAGCGCTCGAAACCCTGATGATCGCGGCGGAGTGAATTGCGATGGCAGCGGCGTTACCCCCCTCTGTCCTGCCGGACATCTCCCCCTCAAGGGGGGAGATCGACAAGCGGAAGGCTTCCCGTTTCATCTCTGCGGGCGGCGACTCACACCGTGAATGGAAGTTCGTGCCGCAAGTGATCTCCCCCCTTGAGGGGGAGATGTCCGGCAGGACAGAGGGGGGTAACCGCCACGCACTGAGGGGGCAAACCCATGCCCACTGAAACAAAAACCACCTGTCCCTATTGCGGCGTCGGCTGCGGCGTCATCGCCACCGTCAATGATAATGGCGTCGTTTCCGTCAGGGGTGATCAGGCCCACCCCGCCAATTTCGGTCGGCTGTGCTCCAAAGGTTCGGCTCTGGCCGAAACCATCGACCTCGACGGTCGCTTGCTCCACCCTGAAATCAGCGGCAGGCGGGCGGCATGGGACGACGCGCTTGACCTCGTCGCCTCCCGGTTTTCTCAAGCCATCGCCGAACACGGCCCGGATTCCGTTGCCTTTTACGTCTCCGGCCAATTGCTGACCGAGGATTATTACCTCGCCAACAAGCTGATGAAGGGTTTCATCGGTTCGGCCAATATCGATACGAATTCAAGGCTCTGCATGTCGTCTTCCGTCGCCGGCCATCGCCGTGCCTTCGGGGCCGATACGGTGCCGGGCACCTATGAGGATATGGAGCTTGCCGATCTGGTGATCCTCACCGGTTCCAATCTCGCCTGGTGCCATCCGGTGCTTTACCAAAGGCTTGCGGCGGCAAAGGCCGCGCGGCCGGAAATGAAAGTCGTTGTCATCGATCCGCGCCGGACGATGAGCGCCGATATTGCCGACATGCACCTCGCCATCCGGCCGGATGGAGATGTGGCGCTGTTTACCGGCCTGCTGGCGCATCTTTCCGATAGTCCTGCAATCGATCGCGGTTATGTGGACAATCACACGGTCGGTTTTGATGCAGCGATACAGGCAGCAACCGGACACAGTCTGCCGGAGATCGCCGAAGCCACGGGCCTGACGATTGCCGAACTGATTTCCTTTTACGAATTGTTCGAACGCACCGAAAAAACCGTCACCTGCTACAGTCAGGGCGTCAACCAGTCGCAAAGCGGCACGGACAAGGTCAACGCGATCATCAATTGCCACCTCGCCACCGGCCGCATCGGCAGACCGGGCATGGGGCCGTTTTCGCTAACTGGCCAGCCGAACGCCATGGGCGGGCGCGAGGTCGGCGGGCTGGCCAATATGCTGGCCGCCCATATGGCTATCGAAAATGCCGAGGATCGCGACCGCGTGCGGCGCTTCTGGGCCTCGCCCGCCATTGCGGAAAAACCCGGCCTGAAGGCGGTGGACACGTTCCGGGCGGTGGCCGATGGCCGCATCAAGGCGCTGTGGATCATGGCGACCAACCCGGTGGTTTCCATGCCGGATGCCGGCGCCGTTGAGGCGGCCATCAAGGCCTGTCCTTTCGTCGTGGTGTCCGATGTCATGGCGAGTACCGATACCGCCCGTCATGCCCATGTGCTTCTGCCATCGCTCGGCTGGGGTGAAAAGGACGGCACCGTCACCAATTCCGAGCGGCGCATTTCCCGCCAGCGCGGTTTTCTCGATGCGCCAGGCGAAGCGAAAGCGGACTGGTGGCAAATGGCGGAAGTGGGCCGGCGCATGGGTTTCGGCACGGCCTTCGCCTATGGCCAGCCATCGGAGATTTTCGCGGAACATGCCGCTCTTTCCGGCTTTGAGAATATGGGCAGTCGCGATTTCGACATCAGCGGGATAGAGCCCGAATCCTACGACACTATGGCGTCCTTCCAATGGCCGAAAGTGGAGCGGGGCAATGGCGTCGTCACCCGGTTTTTCGCGGATGGACGGTTTTACCACGCCGATGGCAAGGCGCGCTTCATTGCCACGGCCTTGCCGGAGACGTGCAGGACATCGGCGGATTATCCGCTGACACTGAATACCGGCCGCATCCGCGATCAATGGCACACCATGACCCGCACCGGCAAAAGCGCACGCCTCACCGCCCATATCGCCGAACCCTTCGCCGAGCTTCATCCGCGCGATGCGCAGGCGCTGGGAATCGAAAGCGCCGATCTGGTGGAGTTGGAAAGCCCCCATGGCAAGGTTCTGCTGCGGGCGCTGGTCAGTGAGAGGCAGGCGCGCGGATCGGTGTTTGCGCCGATGCACTGGAACGACCAGTTCGCCTCGCGGGCGCGCATCGATGTCGTGGTTGCCCCGGTGACGGACCCGCATTCCGGCCAGCCCGCCTCGAAAAACGTAGCGGTAAGGGCAAGGCGCTTCGAAGCGAAAGCCTATGGTTTTGCCATCTCCCGCATCCGGCCGGATGCACCGGACTGTGCTTACTGGGCCACGGCCAAAGCGGATGGCGGCTATCGCATGGAGCTTGCCTTTGCGGAGGAGCCGCAGGACTGGCCATTCTGGGCGCGGCAGGTCTTCGGCATTGATGTCAGGATCGAGCCGCTGGGTTATAGCGACCGGCAGACGGGCGATCTGCGCCTCGCCTTCTTCGATGGCGATATCCTGCTGGCGGCGCTGTTCATCGCCAGACAGCCGGTGGCCGTCGCCCGCAACTGGGCGATCTCGCAATTGACCGAACGCCATGAGGATCTGCGCATGCGTTTTGCGCTGGTTGCCGGTCGCCCCGGTGCCGGCCGCGCCGATCCGGGCGCCACCGTCTGCTCCTGCTTTAATGTCGGGGTGAACCAGATTACCGCGGCCATCCGCGAAGGGTGCCACAGCGTCGAAGCCATCGGCAAGGCGTTGAATGCCGGAACCAATTGCGGCTCCTGCCGCGCCGAGATCAGGGGGATCATCGATGGATGCCTTAAAACCGCAGCGGAATGAACCGGCCCGCATGGAAAGATTAGCCAAGTTGCCGGTCTTCTGGGGGCTTGAGGGCAAGCGCGTGGTGCTGGCGGGCGGATCGGACGGGGCCGCCTGGAAGGCGGAACTTCTGCTGGCCTGCGGGGCGGAATTGCATCTTTATTGCGAGGAAAGCGAGCTTTCGGAAAGCTTTGCAGCGCTTATCGCAAAAAGCCAGATGCTGACACGGCATGACCGTCCGTGGGGTCCGGATATCTTCGACGGCGCGGAACTGGCGCTGGCGGATTGCGAAACCGATGCGGAAGCCGAGAGCTTCTACAATGCAGCGCGGGCGGCCGGCGTTCCCGTCAATGTCATTGACAAGCCGGAATTCTGCCAGTTCCAGTTCGGCTCCATCGTCAATCGCTCGCCGGTGGTGGTTTCTATCTCCACCGATGGCGCAGCACCCATTCTGGCGCAGGCGATCCGCCGGCGCATCGAAACGTTGCTGCCGCTTTCGCTGAAGGACTGGGGCGCGCTTGCCCAGACAATCCGCGAGCGCGTCAATCTGCGGCTCGCTCCGGGTGCGCCGCGGCGTTCTTTCTGGGAAAAATTCGTCGATCGGGCTTTTACCGAAAGGCTGGATGAGGGCAGCGAGGAACGGCTGCTTGCCGATATCGGAATGCAGGCTGCGCGGGCAGGATCGGGGCGCGGCCTTGTGACGCTTGTGGGCGCCGGGCCGGGCGATGCCGAACTGCTGACGCTGAAAGCGGTGCGCGCTTTGCAGGCGGCCGATGTCATCCTGTTCGACGATCTCGTTTCAGCCGAGGTGCTGGAACTGGCGCGGCGGGAGGCGAAGCGCATGCTGGTCGGCAAGCGCGGCGGCCGGGAAAGCTGCCGGCAGGAAGATATCAATGACATGATGATCCGTCTCGCCAAGGCAGGCAAACGGGTGGTGCGGCTGAAATCCGGCGATCCGATGATCTTCGGACGCGCCGGCGAGGAGATCGCCGCACTGCAAGCAGAAAATATTCCGGTTGAGATTGTGCCGGGTATTACCGCGGCAAGCGCCATGGCCTCATGTCTTGGTGTTTCCCTGACGCATCGTGACCACGCGCAATCGGTCCGCTTCGTCACCGGTCATTCCCGGCAGGGAAAATTGCCGGAGAATATCGACTGGAAATCGCTCTCCGACCCCGCCGTGACCACCGTGTTTTACATGGGCGGCCGAACCGCTGCCTATATCCAGTCTTCGCTGCTCGTCCACGGGATGCCCGCCTCGACGCCTGTTGTCATCATGATTTCGGTCAGCCGGGCCAATGAAAGACGCTGGTGCGGTTCGCTCGCAGAGTTGGCTGCGGCAGTGGACAGGCTGGGCGTGAACGAGCCGTTGCTGATTGGCATCGGCGATGCGTTCCGTGCGGCGTCCTCAGCGTCTTCAGATGTTGGTCCGCAGGAGCCGGTGGGCCTGTTTTCTCAGAGAGCCGGCTAATAAGCCATTCAAGCATCTTCTTTTGGCTTACGGCATTGCTTTTGTCAGCCGTCCATCTCTTGCCAGAGGCGGCCATAAAACCGTCCCTTGACATTGGTTTTTCGTTCGCTCTTCAATAAAACGAAAAAATTGAAAGAGGAGGGAGGGTGAAATGCTGCTTACACCGCGTCAGGATGAAATCGTTGCGCTGGCAAAAGCGAACGGGCGGGTGCTGGTGGATGAGCTGGCGGCGCGGTTTTCGGTGACCCCTCAGACGATCCGCAAGGACCTCAACGACCTCTGCGACACGCGGGTGCTGACGCGCATCCACGGTGGCGCGCTTTTTCCAAGCGGCAACGAGAACGTCAAATACGAGGCGCGCCGCGCCATTGCTTCCGTTGAAAAACAGGCGATCGGCGCTGCCGCTGCCGCCCTCATTCCCAATAACTCGTCGCTTTTCATTAACATCGGCACGACGACTGAAGCGGTGGGAGAAGCGCTGGCGGACCATCACGAATTGATGGTCATCACAAACAATATCAATGTTGCCAACAGGTTGCGGGTTTTCCCGGGTATCGAGGTGGTGATTGCGGGCGGCGTCGTGCGTGGTTCCGATGGCGGCATCGTCGGCGAGGCGGCAGTGGATTTCATCCGCCAGTTCAAGGTCGATTTCGCCGTCATCGGCGTTTCGGCCATTGATGAGGACGGCGCCCTGCTGGACTTCGACTTCCGCGAGGTCAAGGTTGCGCAGGCGATCATTTCCAATGCCCGCCATGTTATTCTGGTGTCGGATTCGCTCAAATTCGAGCGCACGGCCCCGGTGCGCATCGGCCATCTTTCGCAGGTGCATACCTTTATCACCGATCATTGTCCGGTCGATTCGATCCGTTCTATCTGTGCAGATCATGACGTTCGGCTGATTGAAACCGAGGCGCGTGAGGCCTGATCTCACGTCATCGGAATTTCGTTTGACATTCGTTTTGTCTTCGAATTAGATGTCCGTGCTTTCAATATGTCGATGAGGAGAGCGTCGATGAAAGCGCGGGAGAGTTTATGTCTGACGAGGCAATCCACGATATTTTCGTGATCGGCGGCGGCATCAATGGCTGCGGTATCGCGCGTGACGCCGTCGGCAGAGGTTATTCCGTCGCACTTGCGGAAATGAACGATTTCGCCTCCGGAACCTCGTCCGCCGCTACCAAGCTTATTCACGGTGGTTTGCGTTATCTCGAACATTATGAGTTTCGTCTGGTGCGTGAGGCGCTGATGGAGCGCGAGGTGCTGTGGGCCATGGCGCCGCACATCATCTGGCCGATGCGCTTCGTCCTGCCGTTCCAGAAGGGCGGCGTGCGTCCGGCCTGGCTCGTGCGTCTCGGGCTTTTTCTTTATGATCACCTTGGCGGCCGCAAGCTTTTGCCTGCCACGCGCTCGCTCGATCTGCGCCGCGACCCCGCCGGAAAACCGCTGAAGCCGATTTTCGCCCGCGCCTTCGAATATTCCGACGGCTGGGTGGACGATGCCCGTCTCGTGGTGCTGAACGCCCGTGATGCCGCCGATCGCGGCGCTTTGATCCTTAACCGCACGCAAGTGGTTTCGGCGCGACGCGAAGGCGCCTTCTGGCGGGTTGAAACGAAAAGTGCTGCCGGTGAAACCGCTACCTATCGCGCGCGCATGCTGGTGAATGCCGCCGGCCCCTGGGTGGACAAGGTTCTGTCTTCGACATTCGGCAAAAACAATGTCCACAATGTTCGCCTGGTACAGGGCAGCCACATCATCGTGCGCAGGAAGTTTGCCGATCCACGCGCCTATTTCTTCCAGAATCCGGACGGGCGCATCATCTTCGCCATCCCTTACGAACAGGATTTTACGCTGATCGGCACGACGGATCGCGACTATACCGCCGACCCCCGGGCTGTTAGGATTACCGAGGAGGAAATCAGCTATCTTTGCAGCGCGGCAAGCGAATATTTTGCCGAGCCGGTTACACAGGCGGACATCGTCTGGACCTATTCCGGCGTGCGGCCGCTTTTCGATGACGGCGCGTCGAAAGCGCAGGAAGCGACCCGCGATTATGTGCTGAAAACCGAAGGGGCGGAAGGCGAAGCACCGCTTCTCAATATTTTCGGCGGCAAGCTCACCACCTATCGGCGGCTTGCCGAACATGCTCTTGAAAAAATCGGCGATGCGCTGGGTGAAAAGGGCGCGCCATGGACGGCTGGTTCGCATTTGCCGGGTGGAAATTTCGGTGCCGAGGCCTATGCCGCGGAGGTCACTACCCTCCGGTCGCGTTACCCCTTTCTCGAAGAGCGTCATGCCAAGCGGCTTGTGCGTTGTTACGGAACGGATGCGGCGGCGCTGATCGGCTCTGCCACGGAGGCGTCAGCACTAGGCCGTCATTTCGGGGGCACGCTTTATGAGGCCGAGGTCCGCTGGCTGATGGCGCGGGAATGGGCGCTGACGGCGGAGGATATTCTGTGGCGGCGCACCAAGCAGGGCCTTTTCTTCACGCCTGAAGAGGTGCGCGGGCTGGAGACTTATATCGACGACATTGCAGGGGAACGCTTGAAGGCAATCTGACGATCCGGACGACAAGCGGAGGAGGCTTTGGATCACCATGCTTGAATTGCGAAACGTCTCGAAGATGGCGGGTGGTGAATATCATATTCACCCGACCGATCTGACGTTACAGCGCGGAAGCCTGAACGTCCTGCTTGGACCGACACTTTCGGGCAAAACGACGCTGATGCGGCTGATGGCCGGGCTGGACAAGCCAAGCGGCGGCGCGATCTTCTTTAACGGGGAGGACGTGACGGGATGGCCGGTGCAGAAACGCAACGTCGCCATGGTCTATCAGCAATTCATCAATTATCCGGCGCTGAGCGTTTACGAAAACATCGCCTCGCCCATGCGCGTTGCTGGCAAGGATCAGGCGACCATCGACAGGGAAGTGAGGAAAGCCGCCGAGCTTTTGAAGCTGACGCCTTATCTTGACCGTACGCCTCTCAATCTTTCCGGCGGCCAGCAGCAGCGAACGGCACTTGCCCGCGCCATCGTCAAGAACGCCAATCTGGTGCTGCTCGATGAGCCGCTGGCCAATCTCGATTACAAGCTGCGCGAGGAATTGCGCGAGGAACTGCCGCGCATCTTCGCCGAATCCGGCGCGATCTTCGTTTATGCGACGACAGAACCTTCCGAGGCGCTGCTTTTGGGCGGCAATACCGCAACGCTCAATGAGGGCAGGGTAACGCAGTTCAGCCGCACCATCGAGGTTTACCGGCGTCCGGTGGACATCGTCACCGCAGAAATTTTTGCAGATCCGCCGCTCAACACCATCGAGGTCGTCAAGGCGGGCGGTGCATTTACCCGTGCTGACCAGGCAGTGATTGCGGTGCCGGCGCATCTTGCCGCCGTGCCGGATGGCCCTTTGACCATCGCCTTCCAGCCGCATCATCTTTTCCCGCATGCGAAGGGCGAGGCGCGGCAATCCATCCGGGCGCGGACGCTGATTTCGGAAATCGCCGGGTCGGAAAGTTTCGTCCATGTGGAGTTTTCGGGCCGGCGCTGGGTCATGCTGGCGCATGGCATTCACGACATCGAGCCGGACAGGGATATCGAGCTGTTTCTCGATACACGGCACCTGATGGCTTTTGATGTAGACGGCCGCGCCATCGGCAAAGCGGCGTAAGGGAGATCGGTCATGGCACGCATCACGCTCGATCACATCCGCCACGCCTATAATGCCAAGGCGCAGGCCGCTGGCGACTATGCCCTGAAAGAGGTGCATCACGAATGGGAGGATGGCGGCGCCTATGCGCTGCTCGGCCCTTCCGGCTGCGGCAAGACCACGCTGCTCAACATCATTTCCGGGCTGCTGCGTCCTTCCGAAGGACGCATCGCCTTTGATGGAACGGACGTCACCGATCTCGCCACCGAAGACCGTAACATCGCGCAGGTGTTCCAGTTCCCGGTCGTCTACGACACGATGACGGTCTATGACAATCTGGCCTTTCCGCTGCGCAACCGGCATGTGCCGGAAGCCGAAGTGGACCGCCGGGTGCGGGACATCCTCGAAATGACCGATCTGTCCGGCATGGCCAAACGCCGCGCCCGCGGTCTGACGGCGGACCAGAAGCAGAAGATTTCGCTGGCGCGCGGGCTGGTGCGCTCCGACGTCAACGCCATCCTTTTTGACGAACCGCTGACGGTGATCGACCCGCATATGAAATGGGTGCTCCGCTCGCAGCTGAAGCGGCTGCACCGGCAATCCGGTTTCACCATGGTCTATGTCACCCATGACCAGACCGAAGCGCTGACCTTCGCCGACAAGGTGGTGGTGATGTATGACGGACAGATCGTTCAGATCGGCACGCCGGCCGAGCTTTTCGAGCGGCCGGGACATACGTTTGTCGGTTATTTCATCGGCTCGCCGGGCATGAATGTGCTTCCCGCCAAGATAGACGGCGCGACCGCGGTGGTCGGCGGTCTTGGTGTGCCGCTCGCCGGTGTACCAAAGGTCGATGGCGCGCAGCGCATCGAGATTGGTGTCCGCCCGGAATTTATCCGGCTGGAGCGGGGCGGCATGCCGATCATCGTCGACAAGGTCGAGGATATTGGCCGACAGAAGATCGTGCGTGCCCGGTTCGCCGGCCAGAAACTCGCGATCGTCGTGGCCGAAGACGAGGAAATCCCGGCGGAAGCGGGTGTTCGCTTCGATCCGGCCGCCATCGGCGTCTTTGCCGATTCCTGGCGCGTGAAGATGGGGGCCTGACCATGGAAAAGAGCTGGAACAACAAGGCGTGGTTCATGGTGCTGCCGGTGCTGGTGCTGGTTGCCTTTTCCGCCGTCATTCCGCTGATGACCGTCGTGAATTATTCGGTGCAGGATACGTTCGGCAACAACCAGTTCTTCTGGGCCGGAACGCAGTGGTTCGAGGAAATTCTGGCATCGGACCGGTTCTGGGATGCGCTGGGGCGCAACCTGCTGTTTTCCGGCATCATTCTGGCGATTGAAATTCCGCTCGGCATCTTCATCGCGCTCAAGATGCCGAAATCCGGCATCGGCGTGCCTGTTTGCCTTGTCACCATGGCGCTGCCGTTGCTGGTGCCGTGGAATGTCGTGGGCACGATCTGGCAGGTCTTCGGCCGCAGCGATATCGGCCTGCTCGGTTATTACGCCAATCAGCTGGGGCTTGATTACAACTATGTCAACGATCCGCTCGATGCCTGGATCACCGTCGTCATCATGGATGTCTGGCACTGGACGAGCCTTGTCGTGCTCCTGTGCTACGCCAGCCTCGTGTCCATTCCGGATGCCTATTATCAGGCGGCAAGGATCGATGGCGCATCGCGTTTTGCGGTATTCCGGTTCATTCAATTGCCGAAGATGAAGCGGGTGTTGCTGATCGCTTTCCTGCTGCGCTTCATGGACAGTTTCATGATCTATACCGAGCCTTTCGTCGTCACCGGCGGCGGTCCGGGCAACTCCACCACCTTCCTGTCCATCGATCTCGTGAAGATGGCGCTCGGCCAGTTCGACCTCGGGCCGGCTGCGGCCATGTCGCTGATCTACTTCCTCATCATCCTGCTGCTGTCTTGGGTGTTCTACACCGTCATGACCAGCCACGACGCGGAGACTTGAGACATGAGCGCCTCTGATGTCACCACAGGCATGGAACGGATGGGAAATTCGCCGGTAAAAGCCGCCTCGGCGGGATTATCAGGCATTGCCGCACGCTCCCGCCGCCGCCACGGACCATCGCGCTTTTCCTGGCTTGTGCCGACGATCTACATCATCCTTCTGCTTGTGCCGATCTACTGGCTCATCAATATGAGCTTCAAGACGAATGCGGAAATCGTGTCGTCCATGACGCTTTATCCGCACCAGCCGACGCTTCAGAACTACCGGACGATCTTTACCGATTCCTCCTGGTATTCGGGTTACATCAACTCGATCATCTACGTCGTCATGAACATGGTGATCTCGGTCGCCGCAGCGCTCCCGGCGGCCTATGCCTTCTCGCGTTATCGTTTTCTCGGTGACAAGCATCTGTTCTTCTGGCTTTTGACCAACCGCATGGCGCCGCCCGCCGTTTTCGCGCTGCCCTTCTTCCAGCTCTATTCGGCTTTCGGGCTTATCGACACGCATATCGCCGTGGCGCTGGCGCATTGCCTGTTCAACGTGCCGCTGGCGGTGTGGATCCTCGAAGGTTTCATGTCCGGCGTGCCGAAGGAAATCGACGAGACCGCCTATATTGACGGCTACTCCTTCCCGAAATTCTTCGTGAAGATTTTCATGCCGCTCATCGCCTCCGGCATCGGTGTCGCCTGCTTCTTCAGCTTCATGTTCTCGTGGGTTGAGCTTCTGATCGCCCGCACGCTGACGACGACCGACGCCAAGCCGATCGCCGCGACGATGACACGAACCGTTTCCGCCGCCGGCATGGATTGGGGCCTGCTTGCCGCCGCCGGCGTGCTGACGCTCATTCCGGGTGCGCTGGTGATCTGGTTTGTCCGCAATTACATCGCCAAGGGCTTTGCACTGGGGAGGGTTTGACCATGACGAAGATGCCCGATTTTTCCTGGATGGCGTGGACTTGGGCGACAGCCGCGTTTTTCGCTGCCATCGCCGTGCTGCTCGTCGGCATGTGGTTCTGGGAATATCTTTCGCCCGGCGGCAATCCCCGCTTCGGCCTCTTGCGTTTCGAGACGACGCGCGGTGACAGGCTGTTCATCTCGCTGCTCGGCAGCGCCTTCATTCATCTCGCATGGCTCGGGCTGGTCGGCCCGAACCTGTGGTGGGCTCTCGCTCTATCCTTGGTCTACGCCATCGGCGTTTTCCGTTTTGTCTAGAGCAGGAAAAAGGTGCGGCGGAGGAAAACCGCACCCGCAGACTTCATGCAATCGCAAACCCCTGGGAGGACTGATATGCGACGGCATCTGATGACGACGACGGCGGCCATGCTGCTGGCAATGACGGGTTCCGCTTTCGCCGGAATGGAGGAAGCAAAGCAGTTTCTGGACAAGGAAATCGGCGATATGTCGTCGCTTTCACGTGGCGATCAGGAAAAGGAACTGCAATGGTTTATTGATGCCGCGAAACCTTTCGCAGGCATGGACATCAAGGTCGTTTCCGAATCCCTGACAACGCATGAATATGAATCCAAGGTTCTGGCACCCGCCTTTACCGCCATCACCGGCATCAAGGTCACGCATGACATCATTCAGGAAGGTGACGTCGTCGAAAAAATCCAGACCCAGATGCAGACCGGCCAGAACCTCTATGACGGCTGGGTCAACGACAGCGATCTCATCGGCACACATTGGCGCTACCAGCAGGTTCGCAACCTGACCGATTTCATGGCCAATGAGGGCAAGGACGTCACCAATCCCGGCCTCGATCTCAAGGACTTCATCGGCAGCGCGTTTACGACGGCACCGGACAAGAAGCTCTACCAGCTTCCCGACCAGCAGTTCGCGAACCTGTACTGGTTCCGTTACGACTGGTTCAACGACGACAAGAACAAGGCGGATTTCAAGGCTAAATACGGTTATGACCTCGGTGTTCCGGTCAACTGGTCGGCCTATGAGGATATCGCCGAATTCTTCACCGGCCGCGATGTCGGCGGCAAGAAGGTCTTCGGCCATATGGACTACGGCAAGAAGGACCCGTCACTCGGCTGGCGCTTCACCGATGCCTGGCTTTCCATGGCGGGTAACGGCGACAAGGGCCTGCCGAACGGTCTGCCGGTCGATGAATGGGGCATCAAGGTCAACGACAAGTCCCAGCCGGTCGGCTCCTGCGTGGCGCGCGGTGGTGATACCAACGGTCCGGCCTCGGTCTATTCCATCGAGAAATATCTCGAATGGCTGAAGAAATACGCGCCGCCGGAAGCACAGGGCATGACCTTCTCCGAGTCTGGTCCGGTGCCGGCACAGGGTAACATCGCCCAGCAGATCTTCTGGTACACGGCCTTCACCGCCGATATGGCCAAGCCCGGCCTGCCTGTCGTGAACGAAGACGGTTCGCCGAAATGGCGCGTCGCACCTTCGCCGCATGGCGTCTACTGGAAGGACGGCATGAAGCTCGGCTATCAGGATGTGGGTTCGTGGACGCTGATGAAATCCACCCCCGACGACCGCGCCAAGGCCGCATGGCTCTATGCGCAGTTCGTGACCTCAAAGACGGTCGATGTGAAGAAGAGCCATGTGGGTCTCACCTTCATTCGTGACAGCACCATCCATCACCAGAGCTTCACGGATCGGGCTGCCAAGCTCGGCGGTCTGATCGAGTTTTATCGTTCGCCAGCCCGCGTGCAATGGTCTCCAACCGGCACCAACGTTCCTGATTATCCGAAGCTGGCACAGCTTTGGTGGCAGGCAATCGGCGATGCGTCGTCCGGTGCGAAAACCGCACAGGCCGCAATGGACTCGCTCTGCGCCGAGCAGGAAAAGGTCATGGCCCGTATCGAGCGCGCCGGTGTGCAGGGCGATATCGGTCCGAAACTGGCGGAAGAACACGATATCGACTACTGGAACAAGGACGCCGTTTCGAAGGGCAATCTGGCTCCGCAGCTGAAGATTGCCAACGAAAAGGAAAAGCCGGTCACCGTCAATTACGACGAACTGGTCAAAAGCTGGCAGAAGTAATGTCTGCACCAAATCTTGAAACCGGGGCGGCTTGCCGCCCCGGTCATTGCGTTTGAAAGGGAGTGACATAATGGGCGGTTATATTCTGGCGATCGATCAGGGAACGACATCGACACGGTCGATGGTCTTTGATCGCGACATGCGGGTCATCGGTGTCGGACAGCGAGAATTTCCGCAGCATTTCCCGGCCTCCGGCTGGGTGGAACACGATGCAGAGGATATCTGGAAAAGCGTGCTCGAAACCATCCGGCTGGCGCTCGCCGATGCCGGCATCGCCGCTTCCGACATCGAAGCGATCGGCATCACCAACCAGCGTGAAACGACGGTGCTCTGGGACCGCAACACCGGCGAAGCCGTGCACCGGGCGGTGGTCTGGCAGGATCGCCGTGCCGCGCCCATTTGCGAAGATCTGAAACGACAGGGGCTGGAGCCGCTTTTTTCGAAAAAGACCGGCCTGCTGCTCGACCCGTATTTTTCCGGCACCAAGCTCAAATGGCTTCTGGATAGCGTCAGCGGCCTTCGCGAAAAAGCCGTGAAGGGCGAAATATGCTTTGGCACGGTCGATAGTTTCCTGATCTACCGCCTCACCGGCGGTCGCCGCCATGTGACCGATGCGACCAACGCCTCGCGAACGCTGATCTACAATATCGAAGACAATGCCTGGGATGACGAGTTGCTGTCCATCCTCGATATTCCTCGCGCCATGCTGCCAGAGGTGCTGGATTGCGCCGCCGATTTCGGCGTGACGGACAAGTCGCTTCTGGGCGCGGAAATCCCGATCCTCGGTGTGGCGGGCGACCAGCAGGCGGCCGTGATCGGCAATGCCTGCTTCGAACCGGGCATGATGAAATCGACCTACGGCACCGGCTGTTTTGCGCTTCTTAACACCGGCACCGACCGCGTGACTTCGACAAATCGGCTGCTCACGACAATTGCCTATCGTCTCGACGGTGTGACGACCTATGCGCTTGAAGGCTCTATCTTCATTGCGGGTGCGGCGGTGCAATGGCTGCGTGACGAGCTGGGCTTCATTTCGGTCGCCTCCGAAGTCAGCGCGCTTGCCGAAAAAGCCGATCCCAAGCAGCGGGTCTATCTGGTGCCGGCTTTCACCGGCCTCGGCGCTCCCTATTGGGATGCAGAGGCGCGGGGCGCGATTTTCGGCCTGACGCGCGGCACAGGACCTGCGGAATTTGCCCGCGCGGCGCTGGAAAGCGTCGCCTATCAGACTTTTGATCTGCTGGACGCCATGCGCAAGGACTGGGCGGGCGACAATGGCAAGACGGTGTTGAGGGTTGATGGCGGCATGGTCGCCTCCGACTGGACCATGCAGCGGCTGGCCGATGTTCTCGCCGCACCGGTGGATCGTCCGGTATTTCTGGAAACCACCATTCTGGGTGCGGCCTGGCTCGCTGCCTCACGCGCCAGCATCTGGCCAGATCGTGAAGCCTTTGCCGCCCATTGGAAACGCGACCGCCGTTTCAATCCCGATATGGATGAGGCTGAGCGGAAAAATGCCATCGCCGGCTGGCGAGACAGTGTCGGTCGCTGCCTGTCGCGGCGGGAAGGCTGACAGAATTTAAACGAAACTGCCCGGTGCGATGCTCTTGCTGGAAACGAGATCGGAAAGAGCGCGCACCAGTTTCGTGTCGGTGCCCTTGCTGGGCTGAAGCACGAATTCAACGTCTTCGAGCGCCGGCAGCACATCCGCCGCAATCTCCTTGAGACCGGCGGGCGCCATGCTGCGCGGTTGCACCAGAATGCCCATGCCCGCCCTTGCGGCAGCGGTCAATCCACTGAGACTGCCGCAGGTACAGACGATGCGCCACGCGAGACCGGCCCGATCAAGTGCTTCCTGCGCCGCCTTTCTGGTAATGCTCGGCGGCGGAAAGGCGATCAGCGGCAAGGCGTCGGGCTGGCTCAGCATCCGCTCCGGGTCGCGGGCCAGCCAGACCAGCGGTTCGCGGTAGAGAAAATGCCCAAGCTTGTCGCCGAGCCGGCGTTTGGCGAGCACGACGTCCAGCTCGCCATTGTCCTGCATCTGGTAAAGCACGCCGCTCAGCGAAACCGTCAGTTCCAGATCCACGAGGGGATAAAGGCGGATGAACTCTTCCAGAATGGCGGTCAGCCGGCTGGCGACGAAATCCTCGGAAACGCCGAGCCTTAAGCGCCCGCGCAGGCGGTTCTCGCTGAACAGTGACGATACCTTACTGTCGATTTCCAGCATGTTGCGGGCATAACCGAGCAGCGCCTCACCTTCACCCGTCAGCCTTACCTGATGGGTGCTGCGTGCGATCAGCCGGCGGCCAAGTGCGGCCTCAAGCCTTTGAATATGTTGGCTGACAGTGGATTGGCCAATGCCCAGCCGTTCAGCAGCCAGCGTGAAGCTGCCGGTTTGCTGAAGCATGACGAAGCTGGCAAGATGTTGAAGGTTCAGCATTTATCTGGAATCACGATAACTGTTAATCTTTGCATCCGAATTCATGATGAGCGATAGTAACGCGCGTTTCAAGCAAAACCGATGCCGGAAAGACTTCCCATGACCCGCTTCCTGCCCGACCGCTTCACCATGATGCTGGTTGCCACCGTGATTTTGGCCTCGTTTCTGCCCATCAGCGGAGAGCCTGCGGACTATTTCGGGCTTGCGACGAAGCTGGCGATCGCATTGCTGTTCTTTCTGCACGGCGCCCGGCTTTCGCGGGATGTGGTGATTGCCGGTATCCTGCACTGGCGCCTGCATCTGGCGATCCTTCTCGTCACCTTCGGCCTTTTCCCGCTGCTCGGCGTGGCGATCGGTTTCATTCCCGAGAATATTCTGCCTGCGCCGCTCTATATGGGTGTGTTGTTTCTCTGCGTTCTGCCATCCACCGTGCAGTCTTCCATCGCTTTCACTTCCATGGCTGGAGGAAACGTGCCGGCGGCGATCTGTTCGGCTTCCGCATCGAATATTTTCGGCATGTTCCTGACCCCGCTGCTGGTCGGCCTGCTGTTTACGGTGGGCGGCCATGGCGGCGGATTCTCGCTGGATGCTTTCCTGCAAATCTTCCTGCAACTTCTGTTGCCATTCATTGCCGGTCAGGTGCTGCAGCCATGGATCGGCGACTGGATCAGGGCGCGCAAGAAGTTGCTGTCCCCTGTCGATCGCGGTTCCATCCTGATGGTCGTGTATCTTGCCTTCTCGGACGCCGTGATCGAAGGCATCTGGCAGACGTTTTCCCTGCGCGATATTGGCGTAGTCATCGTCATCAACATCGTGCTTCTGGCGCTTGTTCTCTGTGTCACGATGTTCGGTAGCCGCGCGCTCGGTTTTGACAAGGCCGATGAAATCACCATCACCTTCTGCGGCTCGAAAAAGAGCCTCGCCAGCGGCGTGCCCATGGCGGGCGCGATTTTCGCCGGCCAGAGCATTGGCGCAATCGTCCTGCCGATCATGCTTTTCCACCAGATCCAGCTGATGGTCTGCGCGGTGCTGGCACAGCGTTATGCCCGAAAGGCCCATGAAAAAGCGGCCATATCGGAGGCGGCTGCTGCAGAAGGCGCGGTCGTCTCCACCCGCTGAAGGGCGAATTTTCATCAAATAAAAACGGCCCCATGACGGGGCCGTTCGTTTGATATCCGGATCGGCTTAGTTGACCTGGGCCGGCGTGATCTGTGCTTCGATCGTCTTCGGCGCATCGGCGCTGTCGGACGAGATTGCGATGCGGCGCGGTTTCATGGCTTCCGGAATGTTGCGGACGAGATCGATGTGAAGCAGGCCGTTCTTTAAGGAAGCGGTCTGGACTTCGACGTGGTCGGCCAGCTGGAAGCGACGTTCGAAAGCGCGTGTGGCAATGCCGCGATACAGGAACTCACCTTCGGATGATTTCTCATCCGCGGCCTTCTCGGCCTTCACCGTCAGCGTATTGGCGCGGGATTCGATGCTGAGTTCGGTTTCATCGAAACCGGCAACAGCCATGGTGATGCGATAGGTATTCTCGCCCGTCCGCTCGATATTGTAGGGCGGATAGGACTGGGCCTGTTCGGGTTGTCCGAGGCCGTCGAGCATCGAGAAGAGACGGTCGAAACCGACGGTGGAGCGGTAAAGGGGGGAAAAATCGACGTGACGCATGGTGTCCTCCTTATGAAGCGACTGTTTGCGGTTAAGCCCGGCGTCCCGTTCTGGCGACGGCCGGACATATGGCGCGGTCCCGTTCTGGCGACCGCATGAATGAGATGGGAATGGCCTGTCGCCGCGTCAAGGGGGCGCGGTGAGGGCAAAAAGGCGAATGGCAAGATGAACCATGGCTGAACGTCAGGTTCCGGCATCGTTCAGTTTGAGAGCCATAAAACTTCAGCCATCGGAGACATTCTCCGTGGACAGAAGCAATAACGTCCCTTCTTCTTCTGTCTTACTGGCCGGAACCGCGACTGCTTTAACCGACGGTTCCGGCAATTTTTTCTTTGACCTTCGCTTGCCGTCGACCTATCCCGAGAGGGCAGAAAAGCCGGAAAAGACCGATGATCGAAGCCACATTGCGCGAAAGCGAAGACAACCCGGTTCCCGGCAACCATACCGTCGGTTATTTTACCGGCGATCGCGGCAAACAGCTTCGATATGCGATCTTCCGCGCCAGCCGGCACATTGCCCGTGGAACCGTCGTTCTGCTGCATGGCCGGAACGAATGTATCGAAAAATATTTCGAAACGGTCAACGATCTGACAGCCATGGGGTTCTGGGTCGCGACCTTCGACACGCGCGGGCAGGGCGGTTCCGAAAGGCTGCTGAAGAAGCCGGGCGCCGGGCATGTCCGGCGGTTCTCCGACTACCAGCGGGATATTAGCCTTTTTCTCGAGCAGGTGGTGTTGCCGGATACGCGGCTACCGTTTTTCATGATCGCCCATTCCACCGGCGCGCTTGCAGCGCTTGCCGCCGCACCCCGTCTGTCGAACCGGATCGATCGCCTGGCGCTTTGTTCGCCATTCATCGAGCTGGACAGTCAGCAATCCGTCCCGTCGTCTGTCATCCGGCTGGTTTCGACGGTCCTAAGTCTCGTCGGCCTTGGAAGGGTTCAGCTCGGTAAGGACCAGCGCGAACGGGATTTCGACGGTAACCCGTTGACTTCCGACGCCCGACGTTTTGCCAGGAATCTTTTGCTGCATCGGCAATTTCCGGAATTGTTCATTGGTGCGCCAACGGCGCGTTGGGTCTATGAAGCCTTGAAGACCATGGCGCGAGTAACCCGCCAGGACCACCTGACAAACATAACCATTCCGACCCTTATTCTCGCGCCGATGCTGGATACGATCACGCCCTATAAGGCGCAGGAGGAACTGTCGCGCAACTTCCGGGCGGCGCAGCTTCTTCCCATAACCGGTGCGCGCCATGAATTGCTGCATGAGCGCGATGTTTTCCGCAAACAGGCGCTGGCGGCCATCGACGCCTTTTTTGCGCCGGAATAAATGGCCGCCGAAACGAAACGGTTTATAGTTTCGAGAGAATGGCGAGTGCCTGTTCGTGCACGGCTTTGGAGCCGGCGGCCAAAATGCGGCCGCCATTTTCCGGACGCCCGCCATCCCAGGTGGTCATGATGCCGCCAGCCTGTTCGACCACCGGAATGAGTGCGCCGACATCATAGGGCTTCAGGCCGGACTCGATCACCAGATCGACATGGCCGGCCGCGAGCAGGCAATAGGCGTAACAATCCACGCCATAACGGAAGAGGCGGACCTGTTCCTCCACCTTTTCATAAAATGGCTTTTCTTCTGCGGTGAAGATATGGGGCGTGGTGGTGAACAGCACCGCATCCGACAGCGAAGTGCATTCGCGCGTGCGGATCTTGCGCTCGCCATCGGGGCCGAAATACCAGGCCGCTTGACCATCGGCAAAATAACGTTCTTTCGTGAAGGGCTGGTCCATAACGCCCATCGTGGCACGGCCGGCCGACTGGAAGCCGATCAGCGTGCCCCAGACCGGCACGCCGGAAATGAAGGCGCGTGTGCCGTCGATGGGGTCGATAACCCAGATATGCTCGCGGTCGAGACCAACATTGCCATGTTCTTCACCAAGAATGCCATGCTGCGGAAAGTGCGCCTCGATCAGGGCGCGAATGGCGCTTTCAGCAGCCTGATCGCCTTCCGTGACCGGATCATAGCCGCCATCCTGCTTGTTGGTGACGGCAATGCCCGTGCGGAAGCGGGGAAGCGTTTCAGCACTGGCTGCATCGGCAAGTTTAAAGAAGAAATCCCGGTCGGGCAGCATATGGAACCTCATTGCCTGAATCATTGGGGCCTGGACTGTATGGCAAGATGCATAGACTGGAATCACATCCGCCGTCCACTCGTACGGTTGCCGGAGTAGAGGTTTCCATATTTTCGGCATACGCCTAAAAAATATGCACAAAATAAATTGATTGACAATTGTGCATTCAATGCATAACGTCAAGCTACAGTCTTTGACTGTAAATACCCTCCTTGGGTGTTTCCTCCCTAGACTTGACCGCGCCAAGGCGCGGTTTTTTTTGCCCGGCGCGCGGCCAGGAAATCTGGAATAAGCGTATGAACTATCGGGGGAATTCGGCGTTATTCGGCGGCGAGCGAGGTCTCGATCGCATAATCCGAAACGAAGACGCCAAGCTGGCGCATGAAGATTTCAAGCGATGCCTGAATGGCTGGAAAATCGGCTTTCTTCGAAAGCGTCTTTTCATCGACATAAAGCGCCCGGTTGACCTCGATCTGCAAAGCATGGAGAGAGCGGATCGGCCGCCCGTAATGTTCGGTAATGAAGCCGCCGGCATAGGGCTTGTTGCAGACCGCAACAAAGCCCAGCTCCTCGAGAAAATGCAGGGCGGCGCGGGAGACTTCCTGGGAAGCGCTGGTGCCGTAACGGTCACCGATAATCACATCCGGCCGCAGGTTCGAGCCCGCGACGCGGATATTGCCCGGCATGGAATGGCAATCGATCAGGACCGCCATGCCGAAATTGGCGTGGGTGCGGGAGAGAAGCCTGCGCAGGCAGGCATGGTAGGGTTTGTAGATCGTCTCGATACGCGACAGCGCCTCATCCACCGGCAGGCGGTGGGCATAGATGTCCATGTTCTCGGCGACGATGCGTGGCACCGTTCCGAGGCCGCCGGCCACCCGCATGGAGCCTATATTGGCATAGGGCGGCAGGGTGCCTTCGAACATGCGCGGATCAAGCTCGTAGGGCTCGCGATTAACGTCGAGATAGGCGCGGGGAAAATTCGCCTTCAAAAGCGGCGCGCCGATTTCGGGCGCTGCGGCGAACAGCTCGTCGACGAAGTGATCTTCCGAGCGCCGGATCTCGTGCGAATCAAGCCGTGCCGATTCCAGGAAGGAGATGGGGTAACAGCGGCCGCTATGGGGTGAATTATAGACGAATGGCAGGGTTTGAACGGCAGGTTCCGTTACTTCGAACAGCTCATATTCACCCGTTACCCAGTCCATTCAGACCCATTTACCATGTCGCAAACAATCAGGATGATCATGTTGCCAGTTACAGTGCGGCAAGTCCATACTATCGCCCATATAGCGCTATACCGATTCTCGTCTTCACAGGATATTTACCGTGAAAATCCTATAATCGGGCTAGGGTATTCCAAACATTGAGCAGTTACGGTCACTTAACGATGAATCAGAAAATTCTTCTTGCTGAAGACGACAACGATATGCGCCGCTTCCTCGTCAAGGCGCTGGAAAAAGCCGGTTATAAGGTTTCTTCCTTCGACAATGGCGCCAGCGCCTACGACCGGCTTCGCGAGGAGCCCTTTTCGCTGTTGCTGACCGATATTGTCATGCCTGAAATGGACGGTATCGAACTGGCCCGTCGTGCGACCGAACTCGATCCCGACCTGAAAGTCATGTTCATCACTGGCTTTGCAGCCGTCGCCTTGAACGCCGATTCGAAGGCTCCGAAGGACGCCAAGGTGCTTTCCAAGCCTTTCCATCTGCGTGATCTGGTGGATGAGGTGAACAAACTCCTTGTGGCGTAAGGGGTCTCAAAAAACCTTCACAAAACCGAAAAAAAGCAGTTGACGCATGAACCGGTTTTGTGGTCTATCCGCCGCCACGGAGGGCGTGTAGCTCAGCGGGAGAGCACTACGTTGACATCGTAGGGGTCACAGGTTCAATCCCTGTCACGCCCACCATCCGAATTTTTGAAAAGGGTTTCTGAGCAATCAGAAACCCTTTTCTCGTTTCCGGCTAGCGTTTGGCCAAAGTTGCCCCCCGCTCTTTTTCGAACCTCTCGCCAGCTCCTGATTCAGCCTGTGAGAATTTGCGTACGATGGTTTATCTGTCAGCAACCTCTTGAGTCCTCTGAGGTTCGCAATAAATTTCACAACAAAAAATAAAATTCACAAGCATTGACGAGCGTTTGGTTTCCAGATATCTCAAGTCACATGCAATAAATTACATCACTCAAAATTTATTGCGGATTAAGTCATTGTCCTTGGGAGGGGAATATGTTGGCTTTTCTGAAATCGACCGTTGCTGCGGGTGTTTTTGCCGTGGCGATTTCCGCTGCTGCCGGTTCTCCGGCCGCCGCTGCGGGTAAATTCGCCTGCGAGCCGGGTGAGACCTATGTGATGAACGTCATGGTTTCCAGCCACCCCTATTGGGTGCCGGTCTTTGAGGGATTCAAGCAGGCTGCGAAGGCGCTGGGTTGCGAAGCGGTTTTCACCGGCACGCCCGAATATGACATCACGAAGCAGATCGCCTCCTTCGAGCAGGAGCTGGTGAAGAAGCCGAAGGGCATTCTGCTGCATCCGATGCAGGCCGATCCCTTTATCGAGCCTATCAACAAGGCGATCGGTTCCGGTGTGTCGGTGACGACTTTTGCGGCGGATTCGCCAAAGTCGAAGCGCACCGCCTATATTACCTCGGACAATGTCGCCGAGGCGAAATTTGCGGCTGACGAAATCGTCAAGAAACTCGGCGAAAAAGGTGAATATGCCGTTCTGGAAAATCCGGGACAAAGCAATCACGATCTGCGCGTCACGGCCCTCATCGACTATATGGGTCGCACCTATCCGCAGATGAAGCTGGTCGGCCGCCAGGCAACCAATCAGGATTCGAACCTCGCCTATCAGGCGGTTGGCGCCCTGTTGCAGGCCAATCCCAATCTCGGCGCTCTGTGGATTCCCGAGGCCGGTTCGGCCGAAGGTGCGACGGCGGCCGTCCTTGAGGCGAAGAAGAAGGTCCTGATCCTGCATGCGGATATCACCCCGGCCACGCTGGAGCACATCAAGCAGGGCAATATCTACATGTCCATCAATCCCAATCAGGGCGTTCAGGGTTTCATGGGTTTCATGAACACATTTCTGGGTGCCCATTCGGACCTGATCGACCCGTTCAACGACTACAAGGTGTCCGGTTTCAACCCGATGCAGGTTCCGTCGATGGACAATGGTTTCGCCGTGATCACTAGGGCGAACGCCGCTTCCTTTGATCTCAATAACTATATGAAGGGGCGCTGACGCGCCGCCCTGAAACCGGCGAGGTTTAAGCCTCGCCGGCCAAAGGGGAAGCAGCTTCGGGAGGGCGTTATGGGCGAGGTCATCCTCAACATGACGAATATTCATAAGGCGTTCGGCCCCGTGCGGGCGTTGCGCAGTGCCGCACTTGAGCTGCGGCGCGGCGAGATCCATGCGCTGGCGGGTGAAAACGGCGCCGGCAAGTCGACGCTGATGCATATTATCGATGGTATTCTGCAGCCTGACGGTGGCGAAATACTGCTGGACGGGAAACCGGTGCGGATAGCCTCACCCAATGCGGCGAACCGGCTTGGTATCGGTTTCGTGCATCAGGAGATTGCGCTCTGCCCGGAGATTTCAGTTGCTGAAAACATGTTCATGTCGGAGACCGGTCAAAGCCGTTCCTGGTTCATGAACTATCGCGACCTTGCAAGTCGGGCCGCAACCATCCTCAAGGAAATCGGCGACATCGACCCTGCCAGCCGCGCCGGTGATCTGTCGATTTCGCAACAGCAGATCGTCGAAATTGCCAAGGCGCTGACGCTGGATTGCCGTATCCTGATCCTTGATGAGCCAACGGCGGCCCTGACCGAGACCGAGGCCCAGACCCTTTTCAGGATCATGCACCGGCTGGCTGAGCGCGGGATTGCGATCATCTATATCTCGCACCGGATGGCGGAAATTTTCGAACATTGCGACCGCATTACGGTGATGCGCGATGGTTGCCACATCAGGACGGCGAATATCGCAGAGATTTCCCCGGAGGAGGTCGTCAACAGCATGGTGGGGCGTGTTCTCGACAAGCTCTATCCGCCCAAGCTCGCGGAAGATGAAAAATCAGACGAGGTCATTCTTTCGGTTCGGGGCTTGAATGAAGGAAAGCGTGTTTTCGATGTCGATTTCGATCTGCGTCGGGGCGAAATCCTGGGGCTTGCCGGCCTCATCGGTGCAGGCCGAAGCGAGATTGCCCGGGCGGTCTGCCGGCTGGAGGGAAAACCGAAAGGCGAGGTTACGCTGCGGGGGCGGCCGCTGAAGCTGAGAGACTATCGTGACAGCATCCGGGAGGGGCTCGTCTATCTCTCCGAGGATCGCAAGGGCGACGGCTTGTTCCTCAATATGTCCATCGCCGCGAATGTCTCCGCACTCGATATCGGCAGGATATCGAACGGCATGGGTTTCATTGAGCGGCGCAAGGAGATGAAGCGTGCCGATGAGCTGGGACGGCGGCTGAAATTGCGGGCGAACAGCGTTGGCGACGCGGTATCGACCCTGAGCGGTGGCAACCAGCAGAAGGTGGCGCTCGCCAAGATGCTGTCGGTGGAACCCGAGGTCATCTTTCTGGACGAGCCGACACGCGGTGTGGATGTGGGTGCCAAAGCCGAAATCCATCGGCAGATCCGGGAACTGGCGCGTGAGGGCGTGGGCGTGGTCGTCATATCCTCGGAACTGCCGGAACTCATCGGCGTCAGCGACCGCGTGCTGGTCGTGCGCGAGGGGCGTATCACCGGTGAGGTGGAGGGTGAGGACATGACGGAAGAAAAGATCATGCAGCTTGCATCGATCAATATTGCAGAGAGCCCTGTCGGGGCCTGAGGGAGCGGGAAAATGGCAACATCGGAAACACCTTCGGGCATAGCTGAAACGGCGGTTCGCCGCACCGGCTGGTGGGAACCCGCGCTCAAGGCTCGGGAAACCGGGCTCATCGTCATCATCCTCGCGCTTTTTGCAGTGATGTCGTTCATATCGCCGTATTTTCTGACCGTGGACAATCTACGGGCCATGGCCATGGTCTTCGCCATCGAAAGTATTGTCGTGGTGGGCATGACGATCCTGCTGATCTCGGGCGGCATCGATCTTTCCGTCGGCTCCGTCACGGCGCTTGCCATGGTGGCGGCTGGCTGGCTTTTCCTCAACGGTGTTGATCCCTGGGTCGCGGCGGGGCTGGCGATCTGCCTGACGACATTGGTGGGCATGGCCATGGGATTTCTGACAACGGTTGTCGGCCTGCATCATTTCATCGTGTCGCTCGGCGTCATGGTGATTGCGCGCGGCGTTTGCCTGCTGGCAACGGGCGGCCGCCCGCTCGGCCTCTACTCGCTGCCGCCTGAATTCAAGTTCATCGGGCAGGGCGCGCTTGGCGGCATTCCGCTGGTGCTGATCATATTTGCGGTGGTTGTCGTTTCCTTCGATCTGCTGCTGCGCCGCACGACGGCATTCCGCAAGGTGTTCTATACCGGCAGCAATCCCAAGGCCGCGGCCTATTCCGGCATTCGCGTCGGCCGGGTCGTCTTTGCCACCACCACGCTTTGTTCGATGCTGGCAGGCGTTGCGGGCGTCATATACATGGCGCGCTTCGGCTCCGCCCAGCCGAGCTTCGGCATCGGCATGGAACTCAACGTGATTGCGGCTGCTGTCATCGGCGGCGCCAGCCTCTCGGGTGGTTCAGGCACCATTCTGGGCGCGATCCTCGGTGCGATCCTTCTTTCGGTCGTTTCCAGCTCGCTTGCCTTGCTCAATGTGTCTGTCTACTGGCAGGACATCATCAGGGGCAGCATATTGCTGACTGCGGTTCTGTTCGACCACTATCTGGTCAAGCGTCGCCGCTGAACGCCCGTTGAGTGGCGATGGGTAACTGGAGAAAGACGATCATGCTGGACATCAAGGACGATTTCGATCAGCAGCGGCAGATATATTCCGTCCTGGTGCTGCATTTCATCGAGGGTGTGAAGCAGTCGGAAATCGCCGAGCGGCTCAATCTTTCCCATACCAAGGTCAACCGCATGATTGCGGCGGGCCGCAAGGCGGGCATGGTGAAGATCACCATCGCCAGCCCCTATCAGAGACTGGTGGACCTTGAAAACGAGATCACCCACCGTTTCGGCCTCAGGCAGTCGGTGGTGACGCCAACGGTCTCCGATAATCCGGAAACCGCGCTGCAGATGGTCGGGCGGGTTGCCGCCAATCACTTGCTGGAAACCATCCGCGACGGCGATGTGATCGCGATTACCGGCGGCAAGGCGGTGAGTGCCGTTGTCGACAATCTGGAGGCGGAGCGCCGTTTCGATGTGCGGGTGGTGCCGCTGACCGGCGGTGTGCAGGGCAAGCACTATACGGATGTCAATCATCTCGCCACGCAACTGGCGGAAAAGCTGGGCGGCAGCGCATCGCTCGTTCATGCGCCATTGTTTGCCGAGGACGAGGAACAGCGTGATCTGCTGATGAATGTCGCATCGATCCGTGAGGTGTTCGACTTGGCGCGGCAGGCGCAGGTGGCGCTGGTTGGCATCGGTTCGGTGGAAGCGCCCGGGTCCGGCTATTACGATCTTCTGCCGGATGCGGCCCGTGGTGGGCAGGCGCTGGTGGATGCGGGCATTGCCGGGGAATTCCTCGCCCACCTCACCATGGCGGACGGGCAGCTGGCACGGATCGATCTCAACTCGCGCGTGGTGGCGCTGGACCCCGGGCAGCTTGCCCGGTGCCCGAACATCATTGGTGTGGCGGCAGGCGCCATCAAGGCCGGACCGGTGGCAGCCACGCTTGCCGGCCGCTATCTGACCTCGCTCGTCGTGGACGAGGCGATCGCCGCTTATTTACTGGATCAGGAAGAAGGGGAAACTTCGTGACGGACAATGCAATATTGACCCGGACAATCGGCGGCAGCGGCATTGGCGCATCCGCCGTGGGGCTGGGCACCTGGGCCATCGGCGGCTGGATGTGGGGCGGCACCGATGAGCAGCAATCCATCGCCGCCATTCAGGCCTCGATTGACGCGGGCATTTCCCTGATCGACACCGCGCCGGCCTATGGCATGGGGCTCGCAGAAACCATTGTCGGCAAGGCGATTGCCGGCAGGCGCGACAAGGTGGTGCTGGTCACCAAATGCGGCCTCGTCTGGCACGTGAACGAGGGTGCTTATTTCTTCCATCAGGATGGCAAACCCGTTCACCGTTATCTCGGTCCTGCCTCTATCCGTTATGAGGTAGAAGAAAGCCTGAAACGGCTCGGAACCGACCATATCGATCACTACGTCACCCATTGGCAGGATGCCACGACGCCGATTGCCGAAACGGTCGGAGCTCTGGTGCGGCTGAAGGAGGAGGGGAAGATCCGCTCCATCGGGGCAAGCAACGTCTCGCCCGGCGATCTTGAGGCCTATATCGCCACCGGCGCGCTTGATGCCATCCAGGAAGAATATTCCATGGTGAAGCGGGATATCGAGACGACGCTGCTGCCGCTTTGCCGAAAGAATGCTGTCTCGGTTTTGAGTTATTCGTCTCTCGCGCTTGGTCTCCTGTCAGGCAAGGTTGGGCCTGAGCGGGTTTTTGCGGAGGATGACCAGCGCCACGGCAATCCGCGCTTCAGCCAAGCGAACCGCGAGAAGATCTCGCGGCTGATGCGGTCGCTGCAACCCGTGGCCGAAGCGCATGCGGCGTCGATAGCGCAGGTGGTGATTGCCTGGACGATTGCCCAGCCCGGCATCACCTTCTCGCTGTGTGGTGCGCGCGATCCGGCTCAGGCGGTTGAAAACGCCGCTGCGGCCCGCCTGCGACTTACGGAGGGTGAACTCGCTCTCATCAGCGCCGGTGTCGCCGAGCATCTTGTCGGGCTCGATACTTAAATAATGTCGCTGAGACGGGGCCTCGCGAAGACAACATAATCTTTCGCCTCCCGTCTCTCCTGTCGCTTTAAACGGTCAACAACATTGGGACGCTGGTCATCAGCCGGCGAACGGTATTTCTATGCCCAGTTTTCGCGAGGACGCTCTGCGCCGTATTCGGCTCGACGGTGATTTCGACGCCGTCGTCATCGGCGGCGGCATCAACGGAATTGCCGCCTATCGTGATCTTGCCTTGCAGGGGCTGCGGGTGCTGCTGGTCGAGCGTAACGATTTCTCCTCCGGTTGCAGCGCCGCACCCTCGCGCATGATCCATGGCGGCCTGCGTTATCTCGAAAACGGTGAATTCGGCCTTGTTGCGGAATCGCTGCGGGAGCGAGATGCTCTTCTGAGGCTCGCGCCGCATATGGTTCATCCGCTGCCGACGACAATTCCGATTTTTTCGACTTTCAGCGGCCTGTTCAACGCGGCGGCAACCTTTGCAGGCTCCGGCGGCAAACCGGCCAGCCGGGGCGCGCTCGCCATCAAGGCGGGCCTCATGCTCTATGACTTCGTTACCCGCAAAAACCGCATCCTGCCCCGCCATGAGTTTCGCAGCGCGGGCAAGACGCTGCAGGGTTGGCCGGGTCTGACCCCGGGGATCAGATATTCGGCAACTTATTACGATGCCTGGATCAGCCAGCCCGAACGGCTTGCGCTGGAGCTTCTGATCGACACCTGCGCCGATGCGCCACAAAGTATTGCGCTAAACTATGCCGAGCTTGTCCGTCTCGATGGTGAATATCGACTTCGGACTGAGGGAATGGACGAAACCCTGTCGATCCGGCCAAGGGTCATCGTCAATGCGACCGGCGCCTGGATCGATGAGACGATTGGTGCGCTGACCGCCGCCCCGGCGGCTGAGAAGGCAAAACCGACCGTTTCCGGAACCAAGGGATCGCATCTGATCATCGCCAACGAGGCGCTTCTCAAGGCCCTGAACGGCCATATGATCTTTTTCGAGAATGCCGACAACCGCGTCTGTATCCTTTTTCCCTATCTTGGCCGGGTTCTGGCGGGCTCCACCGATATAAAGGTGGAGCGTCCCGAGCGGGTGCGGTGTGAGCCCGAGGAGCGGGATTACATTCTCGAGGCGATCCGTCAGGTCTTTCCGCAGATTGCCATTACCCATTCTGACATCGTCTTCAGTTTCAGCGGCATACGCCCGTTGCCGCGCAGTGATGCCGCCTTTACCGGAAGAATTTCCCGCAGCCATTTCGTCCACCGCGTTGCGGGCGATCCGCCGCAGTTCTGCATGATAGGCGGCAAGTGGACGACCTTCAGGGCCTTTGGCGAACAGGTGACCGACGATGTTCTGGCCTTTCTCGGACGCAAGCGGAGGGCCGACACGATGGACCGCCCTATCGGCGGCGGCAGGAATTTCCCCACCGGGGCGGGACGCCTGCCGGCCCTGCTGGTGGAGGAGTTTTCAATCGGGAGGGATAGGGCCGAGCATCTGGCGTTGGCCTATGGTTCACGCGCACTCGAATTGATGGGCTTTTGCCGGGCCCGCCCGGATGATGCACCGCTTTGCGAAAATCTGCCAATCACGGCCGCCGAGCTGGTCTGGTTGATCCGCTCCGAACATGTCCGGCACCTGACCGACCTCATCCTGCGACGCACGACGCTTGCCATCACCGGCGTCATAGATGCCGATCTGATCGATGCGATCCTGAATGTTGCGGCGCGCGAGTTGGGCTGGACGCCGAGCCAAGCGGCGGCGGAACGGCAGCGGCTCATTGATGAGCTGGAGACCTTTTACGGCGTCACGCCGGCAATGCTTCAACACAGATGCAAGGAGAATGCATGATGATGCGGATTTCGAAAAAGGCGCGCATGAACCGGCTGTTCCGCAATGGCGGATGCCTGGATGTGGCCATCGACCACGGGGTTTGCAACGAACCGAGCTTCCTCGTCGGGCTGGAAGATATGGCGCAGACCGTCGACAGGCTGGTGGAGGCCGGTCCCGACGCCATCCAGATGGTTTACGGCCAGGCGGATCTGCTGCAGCAGAGGCCGGAGCGCGACAAGCCGGCGCTCGTCATGCGCATCGATATGGGTAATCCTTACAATTCCACGCGCCACAGAACCATGTGGTCGCAGCTTCAGAACTATCACGATCCGATCATCGGTGCGCTGGAGATGGATGCCGCCTGCGTTGTCGTTAATCTGTTCATGCTGCCTGACGAGCCGGAGCTGTTTCGCCAATGCGTCGAAAATATCAGCCGCGTGCGTGCCGATTGCCATCGTTTCGGCATGCCGCTGATGATCGAGCCGCTGGTGATGCTGCCCAATGATGTGCGCGGCGGGTATCAGGTGGATGGCGATGCTGAAAAGATCGTCACGCTGGTGCGTCTTGCCTCGGAAATGGGAGCCGATATCATCAAGGCCGACCCGACCAGCAACCCGCATGATTTTCACCGCGTGATCGAGGCGGCGCGCTGCCCGGTGCTGGTGCGGGGCGGAGGGCGTGAGGACTTGCGCAACGTGTTGGCGAAATCGGCGGCTCTGATGGCCGAGGGTGCGAACGGGATGGTTTATGGACGCAACATCTATCAGCATGACAATCCGAAGGCCGTTGTTGCGGCCTTGATGGCCATCATCCATCAGGGTGTGGGCGGTGAGGAAGCGTGGGATATCTATAATCGTGGCTGATAAAAATCACATATTGGGTCTGGATGTCGGCAATACGGTGATCAAGGCCGTGTTGTTCGACACGGCAGGCCGGCAGGTTGCGCAACACGCCATTGACGGCCATTCCACATTTCCGCAGCCCGGCTATGTCGAGCGCGATCTTGAGGAATTATGGCGCAATGGATGCGAGGCGATCCGTGAGCTTCTGGCAAAATCCTCCGTCGACCCCGCAAGCATCCTTGCGGTCGGCTGCGCTGGCCATGGCAACGGTCTCTATCTCCTGGACAAGGCGCAGCAGCCTCTGATTGGCATCCAGTCGCTCGACAGCCGCGCCGCCGATGTGGCGGCCGAGCTTGACCGGAAAAGCGGAGCGCAATTGCAGGCCCTTTGCCTGCAGCGACCATGGCCTGCGCAAACGCCCAGCCTGCTTGCCTGGGTAAAACGACATGCGCCAGACATATATGCGCAGACCGGAACGGTGCTGTTCTGCAAGGACTTCGTCAACTTCCGCCTGACGGGGTGCCTCGCGAATGATATTTCCGATCTCAGCGGTGCGGGGTTGCTTGCCTTCCCCGAAGCGAAGCTCGACCGGGAACTTCTGGCGCTCTACGGGCTTGACGATGCGGTCGACTTTTTCCCACGCCTCGTGGAATCGGCGGATATCGTCGGCCATGTAACAGCTGAGGCTTCGGGTCTGACGGGGCTTTCTCAAGGCACGCCCGTTATCGGCGGTTTCTTCGATGTCGTCTCCAGCGCCATGGGGTCGGGTGTCATCAATGCCGGGGAGGCCTCCATCATCGCCGGCACCTGGAGCATCAATCAGGTTTTCGCGGATAAGCCGGTCGTCAGCCCCGATGTCTTCATGGTCACGACCTTCGGCCGTAACCGCTATGTCAATATCGAATCCAGCGCCACTTCCGCAGCCAATCTCGAATGGTATGTGCATCGTGTTCGGGCCGACCACGGCGACCATGCCTTCGAGCGCTGCAACGAGCAGGTCGGTTCCGTCACGCCACGTGGCGACGATCCGTTCTTCCACCCGTTCATCTTCGGCTCGCGGCTGGGCGCGGAATTCCGTGGTGGATTTTACGGCCTCGCGGGCTGGCACGGCGAAGGCCATATGTTGAGAGCGCTGTTCGAGGGGGTATGTTTCGAACACCGTCGTCACATCGGCGTCCTGCGTGAAGCGGGACTGCCTGTCGAGGGTGCCGTGATGTCTGGCGGCGGTTCCCGCAGCCAGCACTGGCCGCAGATCATGGCGGATGTTCTGGAAATTCCCCTGCGGGTCGCGGAGGCCCGCGAGACCGGTGCGCTTGGTGCGGCAATCGGTGCGGCCGTGGCGATCCGTCTTTATCCCGACTATGAAGAGGCAGTCGCGGCGATGACGCGTGTGGCCAATGCATACCAGCCGGATGCGGGCCAGATCACGCATTACCGGCGGCGCTATGGCCTTTATATGCAGCTGACCGAACAGCTGCGCGGCTTCTGGAGCGACCTGCGTTTGCAGGAGCGATAGTCGCTCCGCCAGAAGGCCCCGTGGCGCGCATCAGCTGCGCCACGGCGGGAGGTTCGGGCGGGAAATGGAAGATGGACTTTGTCTGCAAATTGAGCATCTTATTCCTGCAAGCAGCAATGGGATGATCAACAGCAGATGGATATCAGGCGCCTGAAATCGTTTATCACGATTGTCGACATGGGTAGCATAACAAGAGCGGCCGATGTGCTGCATATTGCCCAGCCGGCGCTCAGCCAGCAGCTGGCGAGTATCGAGGAGCATTTTCGCCAGAAACTTTTGACCCGAAGCCAGCAGGGCGTTGTCATGACCGATGCCGGCAAGGTCGTCTACAGGCATGCACAGGTCATTTTGCGGCAGATGGAGCAGGCGCAGGCGGAGGCTCTGGAAGCGGGCGCTGTGCTTTCCGGCAAGGTATCGGTGGGTCTTGCGCCCTTCAGCAGCGCCGCCACGCTTTCGCTGCGTCTGATGGAGGAAACCAAGCGGCTTCATCCCGGCATTCTGCTGCACATCACGGAAAGCGTCAGCCAGCCCTATAGCCAGATGATCATGAACGGCCGTCTGGAAATGGGTTTGATCCATGGCGTCGGGCCGATCCGGGGTGTCAAGTTCACGCCGTTATTTCGTGAGGAATTCGTGCTGGTCGTACATCGCAGCTTCGGCGTGGAAGCGGGCGATGCGCCGATCACGGTCGCCGATCTGGCGTTTTTGCCGTTCCTTCTGCCGCCGACCTATAATTTCGTGCGCCGCGCCATCAATCTTGCGTTCACCCGCAGCCGCAAGGATCTGATCGTGATGGCGGAGCTGGAATCGGTAAGGACCATAGCGCGCGGCGTGGATGCCGGGCTTGGCGCGACCATAACGCCCAAGGCCATCGCCGACCGTATCGTCGCGGAATCCAATGAGGAAATCGTTGTCAGGCAGATCGCCAGCCCGATGATTGAGGAAACCTTGTCCTTCTGCGTCTCGGACAATACGCCGCTCTCCGAGCCGGCGCTTGCCGTGAAGGAGATATTGCTGCAACTGGCGGAGACCCTGAAATAAAAGGGTCAGGCCGGTTTTAAAGCCACGCGCAGCACCGTTTCCCGGTACCGCGCGTGGAAAAGATCAGAGCATTGCTTCCTTGCGGCAATTCACCAGCAATTCGGCCACCGACAGATTGTTCGGCAGGCGAAGCAGGGTTTCCACCATTTCGGCGAGATCGTCCGGCTGGGTCATATCCTCGCGGCTGACTTCCGTTTCGCCGACGGTCATATCGGTTGCGATATAGCCGGGGCAAAGCGCGGTGGCACGTACGCCGCTGTCCCACAATTCCTGCCGGATGCCGTGGGTGAGGGCGACGACGGCGAATTTCGTCATCGCATAACCCACATTCGACCCCACGCGGCGTCCCGCCAGCGAGGCGACATTGATGACCCTGCCCTGTCCGGTTTTTACGAGATGGGGGATGGCGGCGCGGGTTACCCTCAGCGGACCCTTGACGTTGATGCGCCACATCTGGTCGAGGCTTTCTTCACCCGCATCCATGACCCGGACTTTGGGGTTGATGCCGGCGCAATTCACCAGCCCGTCGATCCGGCCATATCTCGCGGCAACGGCGTCAACCCAGGCCTCCGCCGAGCCAGCCTCTTCCGCATCGTAGCGATCGGCCGAAAGCCGGTCCTTCACCGCAATGGCGGCCGGATTTCTCGCTCCCGCCGCGACGGTGAAACCGGCTTCGTGAAGCCTTTTGGCGATCGCAAGGCCAAGGCCCCGCGATGCGCCGGAAACCATGATGACACGGCCACTTCCTCCCAACATGCTGTTCTCCCTATTTCATTCCATTGCAGAATTCGGCGATGCGGGCGCAGCCTTCGGCAAGGTTTTCCATGCTGGTGGCATAAGAAAGCCGGAAGAAGGGGCTGAGGCCATAGGCCGCGCCCTGCACTGTCGCAACGTGATGTTCGGCGAGAAGCGCCATGACGAAATCGGTATCGTTTTCGATCTTCGTGCCGCCCTTCGTCGTCTTGCCGATCAGCGCGGCAATGTTCGGGAAGATATAGAAGGCGCCTTCCGGCTTGTGGCAGCGAAGCCCCTCGATTTCCGAAAGCTTGCCGAGCACGAAGTCGCGGCGCGTCTTGTAGATATCGGCGCGCTCTTTCAGCAGATCCTGCGGACCGTCGAGAACCGCGACGGCGGCAGCCTGCACGATGGTTGCGACACCGCCGCTGTTCTGGGTATTGACGTTGCTGATGGCCTTGATGAGATCTTTCGGGCCGCCGCAGAAACCGAGGCGCCAGCCGGTCATGGCATAGGCCTTCGATGCGCCGTTGACGGTCAGGACCCGATCATAGAGGCGCGGCTCGACTTCGGCGATGGTGCAGAATTCGAAGTCGTCATAGATCAGGTGCTCATACATGTCGTCGGTCATGATCCAGACATGCGGATGCCGCAGCATGACCTCGGCGATTTCCTTCATTTCCGCGCGGGAGCAGGCGGCGCCCGTGGGGTTGTTCGGGAAGTTGAAAAGCAGCCACTTGGTCTTCGGGGTGATGGCGGCTTCGAGATCTTCGGCGCGCAGGCGGAAACCGTTATTCTCCGGGCAAACCACCGGCACCGGCACGGCGCCCGCGAACTTCACGATATCGGCATAGCTGATCCACGACGGCGCGGGGATCACGACCTCATCGCCCGGGTCGCAGGTTGCCATGATGGCGTTGAAGATGATCTGCTTGCCGCCGCCCGCCACCAGAATCTGGCTCGGATCGTAATCGAGATTATTGTCGCGCTTGAACTTCCGCTGGATCGCGGCTCGCAGCGCCGGCGTTCCGTCGGCGGGCGGATATTTCGTGTCGCCGGCAAGGGCCGCCGCATGCGCCGCCTCTACCGCGTGGGCAGGCGTCGGGAAATCCGGTTCGCCGGAAGACAGGCTGATGACCTTGATGCCCTGAGCGGCGAGATCGCGCGCTTTCTGGGTCATGGCGAGCGAAGCTGACACGGTGACGTTGTTAAGGCGTTGGGCGATGGTGGGCATGGATTATTTCCGATTGTAACGGTGAAGGCAGGCATCGTCGCGACGCCAGTGCATGACAAGGAGGTTACGGGAATTTTCCGCCGTTTCCCCAATACGACTTCGATGTGAGGTCATACGGGATTTTGATGCATCGCCGCCAAAATGGGGTGGGCAGTCCATATGCGTATGCGATGACCTCAGAGGAATAAAATATTATGCAGCCCGTCGGCTTAGCCCCTAAGCTTGGCGCAACAACAAGGGAACGACGCGTCGGGCAATATTACCCAAAGAGGTAACCGGCGCGAAAATGCAGAAATATGCGACAGGCGCCGGCAAAAGACCGGATGCCTCGACAGGGAGCACACCCAGCAAATTCTAGTCATAGGGCCTGGACGATCTCGTTCGGCTCAACGCGATGCCTCGTGCCGTATTCAACGCGACGGGAGTATAGATGTCGGATATTGCGATCATGGAACCACATGCCCCGCCACGCCGTGGAGTTTCCGGCTGGAAGGCCCTCGAGCGTCGGCTGTTTTCGCCCGGCATCCTCATCCTGCCGCTGCTGATCTTTCTGCTGATCTTTTTCTTCTGGCCGGCGGTTCGGCTGATGAGCTTCAGCCTCATGACCCAGAATTCGCAGGGGCTGATCGGCTCCCCCTTCACGCTTGCCCATTATGTCAGGTTTTTCGAGGTGGATCTTTACCAGAAGGTCCTCTGGGCGACGATCCGCATCAGCCTGATCACCTCGGTTCTTGCGGCGATACTGGCCTATCCGGTTGCGACCGTTCTCGTGCGCGGCAATATCGTCACGACCCGTATCATCACGTTGATCGTGATCGCGCCGCTTGCCGTCAGCGTCGTGGTGCGCGCCTATGGGTGGCAGCTCATTCTCGGCAACGGTCCGACCGGCCTTTTGAACTACGTTCTGATGAATCTGGGCATCATAGACAGTCCCATGACGCTGCTGTTTTCGGATGCCGCCGTGGTTATCGGCTCCCTGCACATTTTCTTCCCGATGATGGTGTTGCCGCTGTCCTCGGCTCTCGGAAAGATCGATCCGAATCTGCAGCAGGCTGCCAGAACTTTGGGCGCGCCGGCATGGAAAGTGTTCCTGAGGATCACCTTCCCGCTCAGCCTTCCCGGTCTGTTAGCGGGTTTCACGCTGGTCTTCTCTCTGGCCTCGGCATCCTACGTCATTCCCGCTCTGATCGGCGGTCCCGGCTCGCAGATGCTCGGAAACATGGTCGAACAGCAGGTTCTCGCGGTCTATGACTGGCCGTTCGGCGCCACCATCGCCACCATCCTCGTTTTCATCGTCATTCTGATCAACGCCGTCTCGATGAGGCTGCTCGGCGGGCGTCGTATCAAGGCAAGCGCTTCATGAACAACAAGCTGACCGGCACTTCCGCCATCGTCCTTTACGCGATCACCGCCGCCATGATGGTCTTTATCCTGGCTCCTATCATCCTCGTTGTCGCCATCTCGTTTTCCGACAGTTATTTCGTCACCTTCCCGCCGCAGGGTTTCACCTTCCGCTGGTATGCGGCGGTAATGCAGAACGAGGAATTTACCGCTGGCCTCACCTTCAGTGCGGCGCTGGCGGTGGCGACCACCATCCTTTCACTGGCGCTCGGCGTTCCGGCAGCCTTCGCGCTCTCCCGTGGAAAGTTCATCGGCCGCTCGCTGATGAAGGGGCTGCTGCTTTCGCCACTGATCTTTCCCGTGCTGGTGACCGGCCTGGCATTGCTACAGCTTTTCTCCGGTTATGGCTGGATGGATACCAAGCTGAAGCTTCTGATCGCCCACACCGTTGTCACCTCGCCCTATGTGATCCGCACGGTGCTGACCAGCCTTCAGCTCGTTAATGTCAGCCTCGAGGAGGCGGCGCGCACGCTTGGCGCCACCCGCTGGAAAACCTTCACGCGGGTGATCTTTCCGCAGATCGCGCCCGGCGTCGCCTCCGGCTCGATCTTCTGCTTCATGGTTTCTTTCGACAATTATCCCGTTTCGATGTGGCTGGCGGATTCAGCGAACCTGCCCGTGCCCATCGTTCTCTATCGCCAGATCGGCACGGTCTTTGATCCTTCGGTCGCGACCATGTCCACCATCATCATCCTTCTGGCGGTGACCGTCGTGCTCGTCCTCGACAGGCTGGTGGGCCTGCGCCGGGCAATGGCTATGTAAATCAACAACAAGAGGGGTACCGGAAATGACAGACAAGACCATCATCATGAAACGGCGCAGTTTCCTGACAGTCACCGCAGGCGCGCTCGCCACACCCTATTTCTACACCGCGGCTTCTGCACAGGACCGCACCATGTATGTCGGCGTCTATAATTCGGCGCAGGGCGGGCTGATCAAGAAGGAAGTGATCCCGGCTTTCGAAAAGGAATATAAGTGCCGGGTGCTGACGACCGAAGGCGCGACGCTCGCCAATATCGCCACGCTGCGCGCCACCCGCGAAAATCCGCAATATAGCGTGATGTCGATGGACGATGTCGGTGTTCCGCAGGCCAAGGAGGAAGGCCTGATCGAGCAATTGCCGGCGGACGAAATCCCCAACCTCAAGAACGTCTATTCGCGCTATCTTTTCGAAGACAATTTCGGCGTCGGTTTTGCGATTTCGATTGCCGGCCTGTTCTACAATCCGACAACGGGCAAGCCGTTCGAAAGCTACGAACAGATGTTCGACAAGAAATATGCCCGCCGCATGCTTCTCAACACACCGAAGAACACCCAGAGCGTTCTGATGCTGATGGTGGCGGCCGCCCTTGCGACCGGCAAGCCGCTGAAAGAGGCGCAATATGATACGGATGCCGGCTGGGCGAAACTCGCCGAGCTGAAGCCGAACGTGCTCTCGATCTATGACGCGGAAGCGCAGACGATGATGGTGGCGCAGGGCCAGGCGGATTTCGGCGGTATCGAATATTCCAAGGCGGTTTATCCGCACACCAAGAAGGGCGTGCCGCTGGACATGACCTTCCCGAAGGAAGGGGCATTCACCGGCATCAATTCCATCGCGCTGGTAAAGGGCGGACCGCACCGCGATCTCGCGCTTGCCTATATCAACCGCATCCTCGATCCGGGCGTGCAGAAGATGCTTTCGGAAGCGACGCTGAGCGCCCCCTCCGTCAAGGGCATCGAGTTCGGCGCAGATACGGCGAAGTTCCTCGCCTATCCGGAAGCGAAGATGGAATCGCTCAACCTCTTCACGCCGGACTGGAAATACATCATTCCGCGCCGCGCCCAATGGCTCGAAAAATACAATCAGACCTTTAACGGCTGAGGAACGCTGATGAAATCCGTAGAAGTCCGCCTGGAGAGACTGACCAAGCATTACAGCGGTCAGGTCGTTGCCGTCGATGATGTTTCGCTTACCGTCAAGGCAGGGGAAATCCTGGCGCTTCTCGGCCCGAGCGGCTGCGGGAAAACGACCTGCCTGCGCATGATTGCGGGGCTTGTCGATCCTACCTCGGGTGAAATCGTGGTCGGCGGCAAGCCGACCACGCGTACCCCGGTTCACCGCCGCAATGTTGGCATGCTTTTCCAGAACTACGCCCTGTTTCCCCACATGACCGTTGCCGAAAATGTCGCCTTCGGTCTGGAGATGCGGGGCATCTCGAAGGCTGACCGGGAAGGGCGCGTGAAGCAGGCGCTCGATCTCGTTCAGCTGCACGCCTTCGGCGACCGGCTGCCTGTGCAGCTTTCCGGCGGCCAGCAACAGCGTGTGGCGCTGGCGCGCGCGCTGGTGATCGAGCCTTCGATGCTGCTTCTCGACGAGCCGCTTGGCGCGCTCGACAAGGGCCTGAGGGAAAGCATGCAGGTCGAGATCCGCAGCCTGCAGCAGCGGCTTGGCCTCACCACCATCATGGTGACCCACGATCAGGACGAAGCCCTGACCATGGCGGACCAGATTGCCGTGATGCGGGATGGCAATCTCGAGCAGATCGCACCGGCCGGTGAAATCTACCAGAAGCCGCTGACACGCTTCGTCGCGGGTTTCATCGGCGCCTCGAACTTCTTCGAGGCGCGCGTGGCGGAGCGCAATGGTCGTTCCGCAAGGCTGGTCACCGGTTCCGGCGTGCGGCTCGATGTCGAGGATATGGGGGCGGTTCAGGGCGATAAGGTCGTCGTGACCGTTCGCCCCGAAGCAATCTCGGTCTCACCGCTTGCGGTGGACGCAGGTGAAAACGCCAGCAATTCCACCACGGCGCGGGTGGAGCAGGTCGTCTATCGCGGCTTCATGCTGCATTATTACCTGCGTCTGGACAATGGCGAGCCGATGATCGCCTACCGGCAGACCCAGACGGAAGGTTTCACCAATGCCGTCAGCGCCGCTGGCGACCGGGTGAGACTGAGCTGGACGAGCGACAGCAATCACGTGATCCAGCTGAATTGATGATCTCGCGGCCGGGTCGCTCAGGCGGCTCGGCTGGCGACGGATCGAAACCTTGCCTTATTCCATAGCTGACAAAATTATGGCGCCGCACTCCTGACACGGAATGCGGTGCCGTTCTTTTGTGCTTCAGAATATGAGGCGTATACTGCTTCAGGCGACCACTTCGCGAGCCGGCACGACGTTGCCGCCGCAGGCTTCCACTTCGCTGCGCACCGTGCGCGCAAGCTCCAGCGAGCCGGGCGTATCGCTGTGGACGAGGATCGATCTGGCGCGAACGGGGATGGTCTCGCCCTCGATGGTCGTGACCGTGCCTTTTTCCAGAAACTGGCGCACGCGTGCGCGAACTTTTCCCTCTTCCTTGATGACGGAATTGGGCAGCTTGCGTGGCACGAGCTGGCCCTTCACATCATAAGCGCGGTCGGCGAGAAAGAGGTTGAGCACCTTCAGCCCGCAATCTAGGGCCGCCTTTTCGATCAGCATGTCCGGCATCGAAAAGACGATGAGATTGGGATCGACCGCTTTGATCTTTTTCATGATCCGATCCGCAAGTGCCGCATCGCGGTTGATCATGTTGCCCATGGCGGCATGGAAACTGATATGGGAGAGCGCAACCTCCTGCGCCCTCGCAATCGCCGAAAGCGCGCCGAGCTGGTAGAGAACCTGCTGTTCCATTTCTTCCGCATCAACGGGAATTTCGCGGCGGCCGAAGCCGAGACGGTCGGCGAGGCCCGGATGGGCGCCGACGCCGACGCCGTTCTGTTTGGCAAGACGCACCATGCGCGCCATCATTTCCGGATCGCCGGCATGGAAGCCGCAGGCGATATTCGCCGAAGAGACGACTTCCATAAGTTTCTCGTCGTCGCAGACCTTATAGACGCCGAAACCTTCGCCCATGTCGGAATTAACATCGATCTTCATGGTTCCCTCTCCTTGTTCTTCAGGATTATCGTTTTGTGAGCGTGCCGAGTGCGGCGGTGACCAGCGGCAGGGTCTTGCGGATATCGGCGAAATACGCATCGATCGCCTGCTCGACTTCCAGCGCCTCGCGCACCGTTGCCTGCACGAAGCGGATGCGGCTGCCGATGCGCGCCTGTCCGAGCCGCCAAAGATCGCTGTCGATGATACCGGCCATCTTGGGATAACCGCCGGCCGTGTTGGCGTCGCTCATCTGGATGATCGGCTCGCCGCCCGGCGGCACCTGAACCACGCCCGGAATGACGCCATAGGAGCGCAATTCGACGGGAGCCGAAAGCATGAGTGGCGTGCCGGCAAGCCGGTAGCCGGTGCGGTCGCTCTGCGAGGTGATTTTCCAGGCTTCGGACCAGAAACGTTCCGCACCTTCGCCGAAAAGATCATGTTCGGCGGCGGGAATGGCTCTCAGCAGCAATTCGCCCTTGTCAGATACCGGAAACATCTCCGGCATCGCCTCGGCAAGCGGCATGACACCGAGGCCGCTTGCCGGTGGTGCGGATGGCAGAACGGACAGCCTGTCGCCGGTGGTGAGATGGCGTCCCTCATGGCCGCCGAAGGAGCCGCGAAGCGAGGTGCTTCGTGATCCCATGACCACGGGGACGTCTATGCCGCCCTGAAGGCAGAGATAGGCGCGCGCATTTTTCATGGGCGTCGAAAATTCGAGAATCTGACCCTCTTCTGCCCGCGCGCACCAGTAAGGCGGCAGATCGGCACCATTGAGCCGGGCGGCGCAATCCGCACCGGTTACCGCGAAGGTCAGCGCCTCTTCGAATTCGATGCGGAACGGAAAGGTCTGGATTTCAATCGCCGCGGCACCCTCGCCGTTGCCGACAAGAATATTGCCGACCCTGAGCGCAATTGGATCCATCGCGCCTGTGGCGGTGATGCCGATATTGCGGTAACCCGCGCGGCCGAGGTCCTGGACGGTGTTCAGTGGCCCGCAGGCAAGAATATGGATCATAGTTCGATCCTTTCAGGAAGGAAACGAACGCGGTCACCGGGCGCCAGCACCGCCGGCTGTTCGGCGGTGGCGTCGAACATGGTGATTTCGGTGAAACCCAGCGAATTCCAGCCATTCGGCCCGGTCAGAACCGAGATGCCGGACTGCATGCCGCCGATGGTCACCATGCCTTTGAGCATACGCAGCGACGGGACTTTCTTGCGCGGCATGAAAATGCGTGGGTCGAGGCCGCCGAGATAACCGAAGCCCGGCGCGCTGCCGACGGCGAAAACCGTATAGGTCCGCTCGAAATGCAGGCGCACGACTTCCCTGTCCGGCAGGCCGGAATAATCGCAGATCGTGGCAAGGTCGATGGCTTGCTCACCGCCATAGGTCGTCGGCACTTCGATGGTCTTGCCCAGAAGATCGAGTTCCGCCGTCCTTTGCCAGATGTCGAGAAGCTCGTCCTGCAGATGCCCGGCATCTTCAGGCGTGCTGCGCAGCACGATCAGCAGGTTGGTCATGCCGGGTATGAGTTCCAGCACCTCGGGGCGGTCCTTCAATGCGCGCGTCAGCGCCCAGATGCGCCTCTGGGCGGGCAGGTCCAGCTCGCCGGGCGCTTCGATCAGAAAGGTCTTGTTGCCGATCATCGAGATTTTCGGCAGGCCCAGATGGGCAGGGGTGAGGTGGGGCGTTTTCAGCGGGAGGTTGCTCATCGACGTCACCATCATGTTTCGGTCTTGAGAAGGGTGGAGCCATAGCCGACAAGCGCACCGGCTTCCGTCACGATTTCGCTGACGGTGCCGGCTTTTTCGGCAATGACCGGAACAAGCACGGGTCCGGCCGCGACGAATGCGACGATCTCGCCCTTCGCTACGGATTGTCCTGTCTGAACCGCCCGGTCGGGGCGCTGCGGATGCGCGGGCGTGAAGATGCCGGCCATCGGTGCACGGGCAAGAATATCCCCCGCCTTTACCGGCGCTTTGGCCGCTTCGATGGGCCGCTGTGCGGCAGGGGCCTGACCGCCTGCCATGGCAACGATCTTCAATGATCCATCCGGCGTCTCTATTTCAATGGCGGAGACGTTGTTGCGCTCGAGGTGAGCGGCAAGATCGGCAATCGTGCCGGGCTCGCTGTAGCGGGATATGGAAACAGGCTGTCGCTTCACTTTGCACTCCGCGCTGCAAGCCAATGCTCGAGGTAATGAATATCCGTGCCGCCTTCGGAAAAGGCCGGGTCCTGCAATATTTCCCGGTGCAGCGGCAGGTTGGTGGAAACGCCTTCGATACGCATTTCGCCAAGGGCGCGCCGCATGCGCAGGATTGCCTGCTCGCGGGTCGGCGCATGGACGATGAGCTTGGCGATCAGCGAATCGTAGTGAGCCGAAACCCGATAACCCGCCGTCACATGGGTATCGACCCTGACGCCGGGACCGCCCGGCAGGTGCAGAGCTGTGATCAGGCCGGGGCAGGGAATGAAGTTGTAAGGGTCTTCGGCATTGATGCGGCATTCGATCGAATGGCCTTCGCAGACGATATCCTCCTGCGAAATCTCGAGCGGATGGCCGAGAGCGACGAGAAGCTGCTGGCGCACCAGATCCACGCCCGAGGTCATTTCCGTGACCGGATGTTCGACCTGCAGGCGGGTATTCATCTCGATGAAATAGAATTCGCCGTTTTCATAGAGAAATTCGAAGGTGCCGACGCCGCGATAACCGATCTGGCGGCAGGCTTCGACACAGCGATTGCCGACGAAAGCCGCGACATCGGGCGGGATGCCGATGGCCGGGCCTTCTTCGACGACCTTCTGGTGGCGGCGTTGCATGGAACAATCGCGCAGCCCCACCCAGACCCCGCCGCCCTGACCATCGCAGAGAACCTGAATTTCGACATGACGCGGATGTTCGAGGAACTTCTCGATATAGAGTTCCGGCGTGCCGAAGGCCCGGCTCGCCTCCTCCCGCGTGACGAGAACGGCATCCTGAAGGGCGGAGGCCTCGTGCACGACACGCATGCCGCGCCCGCCGCCGCCGCCGGCCGCCTTGACGATGACGGGATAGCCGATTTCGGCGGCGATTTTCGAGACTTCGGCCATGTCATCCGGCAGGGCGGAATCGGGGCCGGGCACGCAGGGAACGCCGGCCTCCATCATTGCCCGCTTCGCCGCGATCTTGTCGCCCATGGTGCGGATGGCGTCGGCGCGCGGGCCGATGAAGACCGCCCCCGCCGCCTCCACGGCTTCCGAAAAAGATGCTCTTTCGGACAGGAAACCATAACCGGGGTGAACCGCGCCAGCGCCGGTCAGCTCCATCGCAAGCAGTATGGCCGGCGCGTTGAGGTAGCTCTGGCTGGGAGAGGCCGGGCCGATGCAGATGGCGGTATCGGCAGCCTTCAGATAGTCGGCGTCCTTATCGGCTTCTGAATAGATCATGACGGTCTTCAGACCGAGCTCACGGCAGGCGCGCTGCACCCGCAAGGCAATCTCGCCGCGATTGGCGATCAGCACGCTGTCGAATGTTCTTGGCTCAGCCACCTTTGGGAGTGTCGTATCCATCATTCGAACTCCAGCACCGGCTGTCCAAGTTCAACGTCTTCGCCGTCATTGGCGATAAATCTGGCGATCCTGCCGCTTCGTTCGGCCCTCACGGTGTTGAACACTTTCATAGCCTCGATGATGAAGAGTTCCTGTCCTTCCTTCACCTCGTCGCCGGCTTCGGCGAAAGGCGCCGCACCCGGGCTCGGGGCGCGATGGAAAAGACCGAATGAGGGTGCTGCGACGATGCCGGACGACGCCGGTGCGGCTGCGGCGGATGTCGGCGCCTGCTCTTCGGCGCGGGATGTCTCGGATGCCGTTTCGGCTACCGGAACGGGCCGGGGCTGCGATGATGGCGCCTGCAGTGAAACGGCGTTGTTTTCGCGGATGATCCGGACCGTGGTTCCCTCCTGGCTCACGGTCAATTCGGACACTCGCGAAGAGCCGACGAACTCGATCAGTTTCTTGATCTTTTCCAGATCCATATTGGTTTCCAACGTCTTTTTTGTCCCCACGGCGGCAGGCGGGCGGAGCGGAATCCGCACCCTGTCCATCAGCAATAGCTACCATGGGGGCGGGATTGATGGGGTCAGACGAAGTTCCTATGGACATTGCTTTCCGGTTTGATATCCCGCCGCCGCGTGGTGAAACGGTTCAAAGACTCCGAAGGAACGAACCATGGATTCCCGCAAAGGCATTCTCCTCAAAATCTCCGCAGCGCTCGCTCTGGTGCTGATGGGTGCCTGCATCAGCAGCCTCAGGGGCGAGATACCCATCGGGCAGGTCGTCTTCTTCAGGTCGGCGGTGGCCATGCTGCCGCTCTGTCTGTGGATGGCGGTGCAGGGCGGTTTGCGAAGGCAGGTGGCCACCAGCCATATTGGCGGCCATCTGGTGCGGAGTTTTTCCGGCACCGGCGGCATGGTCTTCAGCTATCTGGCGCTCGCCTATATCCCGCTGGCCGACGCGACGGCCATCAGTTACGCGACACCGCTCTTCACCGTCATTCTGGCGGTGCTGCTTCTAAAGGAAGTCGTCAGGATTTACCGCTGGACGGCGGTGGTCGTGGGGCTGTGCGGCATCGTGCTGATCCTGTCGCCGCATTTTTCCTTCGATGTTTCGGATGTCGCTTCCGGCTCCGGTGTCGCCATGCTCGGCGGCCTGTTCGGTCTGGCGGCTGCTTTTTTCTCCGCCATATCGATGATCCAGATCCGGCATCTGACGCAGACGGAAAATACCGGCGCGATCATCTTCTATTTCACCCTGCTCACCACCGTCATCGGCTTTGCCAGCATCGGCATGGGCTGGAAAATGCCGACCGCGTGGCAATGGACCCTGCTGATCGGCACCGGTCTCATTGGCGGGACCGCGCAGATACTGGTGACGCTCAGCCTGCGTTATGCCGAGGCCTCGCTGCTGGCGCCGTTCGATTACACCACGATGATCTGGGCGCTGTTGATCGGTTATGCCTTCATGGATCAGGTTCCGGCCCTGACGACCATTCTGGGGGCTTCTATCGTGGTTGCCGCCGGTTTGTTCACGCTGTGGCGGGAAAGGCGGCTGCACAAAAAGCGTGTCACGGAACAGCTGACGCTGTCGGCTCCCTGACGACCTGTTTCGCCAGCCGGTTTTCGCGCCACATGGCGAAAAGCCCGGCGGCGATGACAGTCAAGGCGCCAATGATGGTCGCACCCGTCGGCACTTCGGCCATGAAGAGATAACCGAGGGCGATTGCCCAAATCATCGTGGTGTAATCGAACGGCGCCAGCAGCGAGGCCTGGGCGTGGCGCAGGCTGAGCGTCATGGCGATCTGGCCGATGCCGCCGGCAAGGCCGCCGCCAGCGAGCAGCAGGAACTGGTGAAAATCCGGCATCTTCCATCCAAATCCGAGCGTGGCGAGGCCGGCCACCACACCCGTCAGCGTATAGATGAGCACGATGCGCGACGGCTTTTCGATGCTGTTCAGATGGCGGACGGCGATGGAGGAAAAGGCCGCGCAAAGCGCACCGGTCAGCGCCAGTGCGGTTCCGATCATCGCGACGCTGTCGATTTGAGCGGGGCCTGAGGCGGCATCGAAGATCAGTTTCGGCGAGAGCGTGATGAAGACACCGATGAAACCGGTCAGCACGGCGGACCAGCGATATATCCGCACTTTTTCGCCTAGAAGCAGCGCTGCCAGCATGATGGTGAAAAGCGGTGTCGTGTAGCTCAGCACTGTCACATTCACCAGCGGCAGATAGGCGAGCGCCAGAAAGCCGAAGAACATGCCGCCAAGCCCGGCCGAGCTTCCGGCAAGCAGGCTGCCGATGTTCTTTGCGGCCGGCACGGTTATCCGCTCGGACGAGGCGATGAACCAGAGACAGAGGGGAATGAGGGCAAAAAATCCCCGGCAGAAAACGACTTCACCAACGGGGATCGCCCCGTCCAGGCCCTTCACGCAGGCGGACATGACTGTGAATGCCAGCATGGCCGTCAGCTTGAGCAAAATTCCGGTCTTAGAATTCATCCCGCTCCCCATCGCAGCCAGGACCGTGTCATGGGGAAGACATTGAGAAAAGCCTTAGCCGGCTGTCATAAGAATCTTGTCTTACCCCATCACTCCCTTGAAGACCGGCAGGACCACCGGACGGCGCTTTTCCCCTAGGCCCGCGCGGTGATTTGGTGTCATGATCGCAACTCGAACCGGCGGGAGGTTTAAGCGGGCATGTTGGATTTGCGCAGGCTGCGATATCTGGTCGCGATTGCCGATTGCGGCTCCATGTCGGCGGCGGCGCGGCAATTGGGAATAGCCCAGCCGGCGCTCAGCCATCACATTACGGAACTGGAACGGCTGGTGGGTTTTCCTGTGCTGCACCGGCTGGCGCGCGGTGTGAAGGCGACGGAAAAGGGTGAAGTCCTGCTTTCCCATGCGCGGGAGATTACGGAGAAGGTTCGGCAGGCGGAGGCGGAAATCCGGGCCATGGCCTATCTGGATGAGCGGGTGATCCGGCTGAGCCTCATTCCCTCCTGGGCGACCGCCTTTGCGCCGAGCATCATCAGCGAGGTTGCCGCTTCGATGCCCAAGGTTTCGCTACGGCTGATAGAGGCGCGCAATGACGAATCCCTGCGGCTCATCCGTCTCGGCAAGGTGGATATGGCCGTTGCGCTGGTCGGTGCTGAGGACAAGGCCGACGATCTTATCGTCAAGGAGAGCCTGTTTGCCGTTTCTTCAAGGCCTATCGGCCGGTCGATGCCGCTTGAGGCTGCAGCAGGGCTCGACCTGATCCTGCCGCCGAAAGACAATCCGCTGCGCATATCGATCGACGAAGCCGCTGCCCGTGCCGGGATAACACTGAACGTCACCATGGAGATCGACGGGCAGGATACGATCAAACGCGCCGTCAGCGCCGGTATCGGTGCGACGATCCTGTCATGGAATTCGGTGCAGCAGGAGCAGGAAGCCGGTCAGCTTCAGGCCGCCCATATCATCGAGCCAGTCATTTATCGCTCCGTCCATCTGCTGAAGGGCAGGGAGGTGGATGAGCGAACGTTCAGGCTGTTCCGCGACCTTTTGCGGGCTGTCGCAGGACGCGAGCCGGCATTCAACCCATAAACGATCTGTATGGGTAAATTGAAAACTCGGTATTTGTATTGTTGATGGCTTCTTCCTAGCCTCCCCTGTGAAAGCGTATCGGGGAGGAAAAGATATGCGTTTGAAGACATCTCTGTTTGGCATGCTGGCGGCGGCGGGAATGCTGGCTGCGGGAGGGGCGGCGGCGGAATATCCGGAGCGGCCGGTGACGCTCGTCATCGGTTATCCGGCCGGCGGCGGCACCGATATCCAGTCGCGGGCGCTGGTGCCCTATCTTGAAAAATATCTCGGCACATCCGTTGTGGTGGAAAACCGCGAAGGCGCCGGCGGGCTGATCGGCGCGACCTATATCGCCAATGCGAAGCCTGACGGTTACACCATCGGGGCGCTGAATTTCCCGTCAATGTATTCGCCGATCGTGCAGGGCAATGCCAGCTACAAGGAAGAGGCCTTCACGGCGCTCGCAAACCAGATCGGTGGCGATCTGGCGCTGACAGTCAACAAGGTGTCGCCGATCAAGACCGCCAGGGAATTCGTGGAGGCGGCCAAGGCGAACCCGGTCGTCGTCGGCGTGACGGGCATCGGTCATCCGAGCCAGATCACCGCCCTGCTGTTCGAAGAGGCGGCGGGCGTGAAGCTCAATTTCGTGCCCTTCAATGGTGGCGGGCCGGCACGGCTCGCCATGCTTGGCAACCACGTGACGCTCGGTTTCATGAACCTCAACGAGGTCTTCGCCGACAATCGTTCCGGCGCGCTGCGTGTGCTCGCGACCTCCGGTGCCGAGCGTTCGCCGCTTTCGCCTGATGTGCCGACCTTCAAGGAAGCCGGCTACAATGTGCAGTTCAGCCTGCTGGCGGGCTTCGGCGCGCCGAAGGGCTTGCCGGCGGATGTGGAGGCCAGGCTGGTCGATGCTTTCCAGAAGGCGCTGAAGGACCCGGATTATCTTGCCGATGCCAAAAAGCGCGAGCTGACGATGCTGCCACTGACACAGGCCGAATTTGCCGAGGCGCTCAAGAAGGGCAACGCCAATCTGGCCGAGCTCTGGAAAAGCAAGCCCTGGACAAAATAAGCGGCCGGCACCGACCGCTTCTCTCATCCCCAATGAAAATGACGCTTGGGCCGCGTTTGGCCCAGGCATGACCCACTGTTGAAAGGAATCCGGCCCATGGCCCATGTCATCCGCAATTTCCAGCGCCCTTCCAGAGCCGATATCGAGGCAATCAGCAAATTCAGCCCCGCCACGATTCACGAGGCGCAGGGCAAGCTCGGCGCTCTCGATTATCGCATCAAGCCGATCAAGCCCGGCCTGAAAATCTGCGGCCCCGCAATCACCGCGAAATGCCATATCGGCGACAATTTGATGATTTTCGAAGCCATCAATCTGGCAAAGCCCGGCGATGTGCTGGTCATCGATGGCGGTGACAATCCCAATCAGGGCGGCTTTGGTGATGTGCTGGCTGCCGCCTGCATCGGCAAGGGCATTGTCGGCTTCGTGGTCAGCGCCGCCGTGCGTGATGGCAAGGGTCTGCGCGAGATTGGTTTCCCGGTGTTCTCACTCGGCCTTTGCATGAAGGGCACCTCCAAGGACACGCTCGGCACCATCAACCATCCGGTCGTGGTCGGCGGCGAATTGATCAGCCCCGGCGATATAATCTGCGGCGATGATGACGGCGTTGTCGTCGTTCGCGAGAGCGATATCCCGAAACTCGTCAAGGCCTGCCGGGAGCGCGACGACCACGAGAACCACATGATGGAACTGCACCGGCAGGGCAAGATGGATATCGAGGATCGCTACGAAATGATGCGCTCGAAAGGATGTGTCTGGGCCGATTGAGCCGGTGTTTCGACATCTGAATACGCCGTGTCGGGAAGCGCGGCGTATTCTCAGTGTGGAGGGGAGATAATCATGGCCGAAAACGGCTCGAAACTAACGGCGAATATTCTGTCGGGGGCCTTCTTTCTGGCGGCCGCCGCCGGGCTTTATTATGGCGCGCGGCCGCTGAGCATGGGCACCAATTTCCAGCCCGGGCCCGGCTATATGCCGACGGTCATCGCGGCCTTGATGTTTGCGCTGGGTATCGCGCTGCTTTTGCAGGATCTGCTGGGAAAGACACCGTCCGAAGCCTGGGTGGCGCCGAAAATGCGCCCGTTTCTGGCGGTGGCCGGCATTGCCGGTTTTGCGCTGCTGATCGAGCCACTAGGCTTTATCGCCGCTGCCTTCGTGCTGATCGTGCTCGCCTGCATCGCTTATGGCAGGATCCGGCCGGTTGAGGTTCTGTTGCTTTCCGCCGTGCTCATCTTCGCCTGCATCCTCATTTTCGTTGTGGGCCTCGGACAGAGGATACCGTTGCTGCCATGACCGATCTTCTTTCCAATATCGTTCTCGGTTTTGGCGTGGCCGTCACACCCGTCAATCTTTTCTATTGCCTGCTGGGTGTCACACTCGGCACGATGATCGGTATCCTGCCGGGCATTGGCCCTTCCGCCACCGTCGCACTGCTTCTTCCGATCACCTATACCATGCCGGATACGGCGGCGCTGATCATGCTCGCGGGCATTTTCTACGGTGCGCAATATGGCGGTTCGACCACGGCGATCCTCGTCAATCTGCCGGGTGAATCCTCATCCGTCGTCACCTGCATCGATGGATATGCCATGGCGCGGCAGGGCAGGGCGGGTGTGGCGCTGGCCACGGCGGCGCTCGGATCGTTTTTTGCTGGCACGGTGGCGACTGTCCTGATCGTCGTTGTCGCAAAGCCGCTTTCGGCCATTGCGCTTGCCTTCGGCCCGGCCGATTATTTCAGTCTGGTGATCTTCGGGTTGCTGTTTGCCGTGTTCCTGTCCAGCGGATCGCCGGTCAAGGCGGTCGGCATGGTCGCCTTCGGTATCGCGCTCAGCCTCGTCGGCATCGATCCGACATCCGGGGAGCAGCGTTTCACCTTCGGCATGGCCGAATTGTTCGACGGCATCGACTTCGTCGTTCTTGCCATCGGGCTTCTCGGCGTCAGCGAAATTCTCTTCAATCTGCAGCAGGGCGTCGAGCGTGATGCAGGTGCGGCAAAGACCGGATCGCTGATGCCGACGCGGGAGGATTTCAAACAGGCTTTCCCCGCCGTGCTGCGTGGCACGGCGCTCGGCTCTTTCCTCGGCGTGCTGCCCGGCGGTGGTGCGATCATGAGTTCTTTCGCGAGCTACGCGCTGGAACGCAAGATCGCCAAGGATCCATCCCGGTTCGGCAAGGGTGCGATCGAAGGGTTGGCGGGGCCGGAAAGCGCCAATAATGCCGGTGCGCAGACCTCCTTCATTCCGCTTCTGACACTCGGCATTCCCGCCAACGGCCTGATGGCGCTGATGGTCGGCGCGATGATGATCCAGGGCATTACGCCGGGACCGGAGGTCATGCAATCGCGGCCCGACCTTTTCTGGGGGCTGATCGCCAGCATGTGGGTGGGCAATCTGCTGCTTCTGGTGCTGAACCTGCCGCTGATCGGCATCTGGGTCCGCCTTCTCGGCATTCCCTACCGCTTCTTGTGCCCCGCCATTCTGATGTTCTGCGCCATCGGGGCTTACGGGCTTTCCTACAGCGTCGTCGACGTTCTGTTCTGCGCGGTCTTCGGCATTGTCGGCTTCTTCCTGCGCAAGATCGGCTGCGAGCCGGCGCCGCTGGTGCTGGGCTTCGTTCTCGGTCCGCTTCTGGAGCAGAACATGCGCCTTGGGCTGCTGATTTCGCAGGGAAGTTTCTCGACATTCGTCACCCATCCGATCAGCGCCACCCTGCTCGCTTTGTCCGGCATGGTCGTCATCATGATGGCGATGCCGGCGATCATGCGCCGTCGCGAGGTGGTGTTTCAGGGTGATGACGACTGACGATCAATCGAGCCGGCGCTGCCGGCCAAACAAAGGTGAAACATGCATATTCTGATAATCGGCGCGGCCGGAATGATCGGCTGCAAATTGACGCAACGTCTCGCTTCTGACGGAGCGCTTGGCGGTGCGAAGATCACCGAGATGACCCTGACGGATGTTTTCGAGCCGGCAGCGCCGAAGGGCTTTGGCGGCAAGCTGACCATCGAACGCAGCGATCTGTCGAATGCCGGCGTCGCCGAAAAGCTGATAGCCAAACGACCGGATGTGATCTTCAACCTCGCCGCCGTGGTTTCGGGTGAGGCGGAGGCCGATTTCGAGAAAGGTTATCGCATCAATCTCGATGGCGGACGTTCACTGTTCGAGGCTATTCGTCTGGAGCATCAGAAGGACGGGTATCGGCCGCGTGTGGTCTTCTGCTCGTCGCTCGCGGTTTTCGGATCGCCATTCCCCGAGGTGATCGGCGACGAGTTCCTGCCCGCGCCGCTGACCAGCTATGGCACGCAGAAGGCGATCGTGGAGCTGTTGCTTGCGGATTATAGCCGTCGCGGTTTCTTCGATGGCGTCAGCATCCGCCTGCCCACCATCTGCATCCGCCCCGGCAAGCCGAATGCGGCCGCCTCCGGCTTCTTCTCCAATATTCTGCGCGAACCGCTGGTGGGCCAGGAGGCGGTGCTGCCCGTTGCCGATACCGTGCGCCACTGGTTCGCCAGCCCGCGTTCGGCAGTCGCTTTCCTGCTGCGCGCCGCGAGTGTTGATCTCTCCGGGCTTGGCGTTCGCCGCAATCTCATCATGCCGGGACTTTCTGCCACGGTGGCCGATGAAATCGAGGCCCTGCGCGCCTTTGCCGGGGAAAAGGCTGTGGCGCTTATCAAACGCGTTCCCGACGAGCGGATCATCAGGATCGTCGACGGCTGGGCCGAGGATTACGATCCGCAGCTTGCGCTGTCGCTCGGCTTCCGGGCGGAGACGTCCTTTGCCGAAATCATTCAGGCGCATGTGGAAGATGAGCTGGAGGGGAAAGCAGCATGAGTATTGGAAAGATCGCGCTCGTTACGGGCGGAGGAACAGGAGTCGGCAAGGCGATTGCCGCGGCGCTTCTGGAAGATGGTTACAGCGTCACGATCACCGGGCGGCGGCATGAGGTTCTGGACGCCGCCGTCGGCGAATGGCGCGAACATCGAGACCGCGTTCTGGCCGTCGCGGCCGATATTTCCGTTCCGGCCGATGTCGAGCGGCTGTTTGCGGAGGTTACCGGACGTTTCGGCCGTCTCGATCTTCTGGTCAACAATGCCGGCATGTCGGCACCGGCCGTCCATATCGAAGATGTGCCGTTCGAAACTTGGAACGCGGTGGTCGGGGCCAATCTCACGGGCGCCTTTCTCTGCACCCAGGCGGCGTTCCGCCAGATGAAGGCGCAATCGCCGCAGGGCGGGCGCATCATCAACAACGGCTCGATTTCGGCCACCACGCCGCGGCCGCGTTCGGCACCCTATACCGCGACCAAACACGCGATCACCGGCCTTACCAAGTCGGCCGCGCTGGACGGCCGGGCGTTCAACATCGCCTGCGGGCAGATCGATATCGGCAATGCCAGCACCGAAATGACGCGCGCCATGGCGACCGGCGTGCTGCAGGCGGATGGCAGCACCGCCATCGAACCCACCATCGATGCCAGCATCGTCGCCCGGGCCGTGGTGCATATGGCCTCGCTGCCGCTGGAAGCGAATGTGCTGACCATGACGGTGATGGCGAGCGGCATGCCTTTCGTCGGTCGCGGCTAAGGAGCGCGCATGAAGCCCGATCTTCTGCAAACCTACCCGCTTCAGCCACAGATAGAAGCCGAGCTGCAAAAGCGCTTCCGGGTCCATCGTTGGCACGAAATATCTGACAAACAGGCGTTTCTGCAGGCGGAGGCGGCTTCGATAAAGGCTGTCGTCACCGGCGGTCATATCGGCCTCGCCCCTGATCTCGCCGCCTGCCTGCCCGCTCTCGAAATCGTCGCCATCAACGGCGTCGGTTTCGACAAGGTCGATCTCGATCAGGCCCACGTGCGCGGCTTCAGGGTGACGAACACGCCGGACGTGCTGACCGAGGACGTCGCCGATCTCGCCATCGGCCTCTCCATCATGCTGCTGCGCCAGCTTGTCAGCGCGGATCACCATGTCCGCTCGGGAGAGTGGAAAAAAGTCGAGATGCCGCTTGGCAACAAGGCCTCGCGGCGGCGTTACGGGATTTATGGGCTTGGTCGCATAGGCCGCGCCATCGCAGCGCGGCTGGAAGCCTTCGACGCGGAGATTTCCTATTTCAGCCGGCGGAAACAGGACGTGGCCTATGGTTATCATTCAACGGCAGTGTCGCTCGCAAGCGCCTGCGATGTCCTGATCGTCGCGGCGGCGGCGACGCCGGAGACCAGACACGCGATCAACCGCGAGGTGCTGGCGGCGCTGGGGCCGGATGGCGTGCTCGTCAACGTCGCCAGAGGATCGCTGGTGGATGAAAAGGCGCTGGTCGATATTCTTATGTCAGGCGGGCTGAAGGGTGCGGCGCTTGATGTCTTCGAGAACGAGCCGCATGTTCCCGAGGCGCTGATCGGCATGCGCAATGTCGTTCTTGCTCCGCATATCGGCGCTGCGACCCATGAGACGCGGCTTCAGATGGGCGCTCTGGTTCTCGCCAATCTGGATGCGTATTTCGCAGGACAGGACCTGCCGACGGCGGTGGTCTAGAATGTGCCGGTGGCCGGCATGGGGGATGCATGCCCCGCCGGCCGGGTTGCCGCATCGCTGAAAGTGGCGCAATCACCATCCATACAAGTTGCTTATTACTCCAAAAAAAATCGGTCTTAGGCAAGCGATGAAAGCTTCACTAATGTTTGCTCAACGATAGGGGACAAACATGCCATTCTCAGACTACAAGACCGCACTCGTAACCGGCGCATCTTCCGGAATTGGCGCCGCCGTCGTTGAGCGCCTTTGCCGCGAAGGGCTGGAAGTGCATGCGGTTGCCAGAAGTGCGGACGCTCTCAACAAGCTGGCGAAGCGCACGGGCTGCTTTGCCCACGCCATCGATGTGACGGACCGGCCGGCGCTTGCAAAGCTCACCAGTGAGGTTGCGTTCGATGTCCTCGTGAACAATGCCGGCGTTGACCGCCCGAAGAAGTTCCTGGAAGCGGATGAGAGCGATATCGATCTCCTGATCGATGTGAACCTGCGCGCCGTGCTGCATCTCTGCCGCATGGTGGTGCCGGGCATGGTGGCGCGAGATCGCGGCCATGTCATCAACATCTCCTCCATTGCCGGCAATTATAATTTTGGCGGCAATTCCACCTATCATGCCAGCAAGGCCGGCGTGGCGATGCTGTCCAACCAGTTGCGTATCGATGCTTTCGGTAAACGCGTGCGGGTGACGGAAATCTGCCCCGGTCGTGTTGCGACCGACATTTTCAACCACGTGCACGGCGATGATCCGAGCATTCGCGAACGTTTCATCGATGGTTTCGAATTGCCGCAGGCATCCGATATCGCCGATGCGATTGCGTTTGCCATCGCCGCACCCGTGGCCATGAATATCGGCCACATGGAAATTACCCCGACGCTTCAGGTCATGGGCGGGCTGCAGACGGCCAAGCCCCAGACCTCTGAAAAGGTCGCGGCGGGCGGAGCCGGAGGAAAAGTCGCGTGAGCGGTTTTGACCTCGGCGCAATCTTGAACAATGCGGACTATGTCTCGATGCTTCTGCATGGCATCCAGATGACGTTCATCATCTATGCCGGCTCGTGGCTGCTCGCCATGTCGCTCGCCATCGTGCTTCTCGCCATCCGCCTCTCGCCCTTCCGCTTCGGCGATCCGCTGGTGGCGGCCTATGTGTCCTATCACCGCAACGTGCCGACGCTGGTGCAGCTGATGCTCTGGTATTTCGGCGTCTTCACGCTGCTGCCGAGCGGGCTGGCCAGCTGGCTTTCCAGCCACAATGCGGAAGCGATCTTCGCCATTATCGGCCTTGGCCTCTGTCAGGCCGCTTATTTCAGCGAGGATCTGCGTTCGGGCGTTCGCTCCATCAATCCCGGCCAGATGGAGGCGGCGCGTGCACTCGGGCATAGCTATGTCTCGGCCATGCGCTTCGTCATCATGCCGCAGGGCGTTCGCAACGCGCTGCCGCCGCTCATCAACCACAGCACCTCGCTTTTCAAGAACAGCAGTCTCGGCGTTCTGATCGGCGCACCGGAACTGACCCATGCGGTCAAGGAAGTCGAAAATCTGAGTTTCCGGACGTTTGAGGTCTATCTGGTCGCCACCGTGCTTTATCTGTTCTTCTCGCTGCTGATCATGGGTCTCGGAGCCTATATCTCCATGCGTGCCGATCCTCTGCGGAGGGCGCGGGCATGATCCACGACATGATCGCAATCATTCAGGATTACTGGCTGCTGCTCCTGATCGGCCAATATCCCAACGGTCCGCTCGGCGGCCTTGCCAACACGCTCATCCTCTCAGCGCTCAGCATCGCGCTCGCCTTTCCCGTCAGCATCCTGATGGCGCTGGCGCGGCTGTCGAAATGGCGGGCCCTGCGCTGGCCGGTGACCGCGGTGGTCTATTTCACCCGCGGCGTGCCGCTGCTGATGCTCATTCTCTGGAGCTACTTCCTCGTTCCGCTCTGGACCGGCGCCGATGTGCCGAGCTTCGTGACGATGCTGACCACGCTCGTCATCTATCAGGGCGCTTTCATGAGTGAAGTCGTCCGCGCCGGCATCGTATCGCTGGGTACGGGTCAGATGGATGCAGCACGGGCGCTTGGCCACGGTTATTTCGGTGCGATGCGTTATGTCATCCTGCCGCAGGCGCTCTACAACATGATCCCGAGCCTGATCTCGACTTTCGTATCCACCATAAAGGATACGACGCTCGGTTATGTCATCAATGTGCCTGATCTGACCTTTGCGGCAAACCAGGTGAACAATCAGCTTTTGACCCAGCCCTTCCAGGTCTTCCTCATTCTGGCGCTGGTTTATTACATCATCTGCTGGTCGCTCACCCATGTCGCCAATCTTCTCGAGCGACGTATCGCCCGCCGCCGGGCCGGGCCGCGCGGCAAGCTTGCCGCAGACACGGCACCGGCCCCCGCCAATATCGCTACGGAGCAGCTATGACCGCGCCAGTTTCCGCCACTCAGGACTACACCATCACGCTTTCGCAGGTCTGCAAAAGCTATGGCGATTATCAGGTGCTCAAGGATGTCAACGAAAACGTCACCCGTGGCGAGGTCGTCGTCATTTGCGGGCCGTCGGGTTCCGGCAAGTCCACCCTCATCCGCACGATCAACCGTCTGGAAGAGATCAGCAGCGGGTCGATCATGCTGGACGGCAGAAACATCCATGCCCAGATGCGCGCAAAGGAGCTGAACGCGCTGCGCAGCCGGGTTGGGTTCGTCTTCCAGAGCTTCAACCTCTTCCCGCATCTTTCGGTGGTGGAAAATGTCTCCATGTCGCCGATCCGGGTGAAGGGTGTTTCTCCCGCGGTCGCCCATGACAAGGCGCTGAAGCTTCTCGATCGCGTCGGCCTTGCCGATAAGGCCGGTTCCTATCCCGCCCAGCTTTCCGGCGGTCAGCAGCAGCGCGTCGCCATCGCGCGGGCACTTGCCATGGAACCACCGGTCATGCTGTTCGACGAGCCGACCTCAGCGCTCGATCCGGAAATGGTCGGCGAAGTGCTCGCCGTCATGAAGAGCCTCGCCGCCGAAGGCATGACCATGCTCTGCGTCACCCATGAAATGGGCTTTGCCCGTGAAGTGGCCGACCGCATCTGGTTCATCGATGCCGGGCGCATTCTCGAAACCGCAAAACCGGACGAGTTTTTCAAAAATCCGCAACATCCGCGTGCCCAGCGGTTTCTTGCCGATCTGAGACACTAGACCCAACCTCTATAATAACGGGAGAACTGAAATGAACTGGAAGTGCATTACTCTTACCGCCATATTGGCAACCTCGGCTGCGGTCATTCCGGCCAAGGCCGACCAGCTCGACACGATCATTGCGAACAAGACGCTGCGTTGCGCGACATTCGCCGATGTGCCGCCTTTCGCCTCGCCGGACCCGAAGACGCGCGAAATGGCAGGCTTCGATGTCGATCTGTGCGGCGCCATCGCCAAGGAACTCGGCGTCAAGGCAGAGATCAAGCCGGTGTCGGTCGAAGCGCGCGTCCCCGAAGTCAAGCTCGGCCGCGTCGACCTCTCGGTCGCCAACCTCGCTTACACCCAGAGCCGCGCCGAACAGATCCAGTTCAGCGACCCATATTATCTGGCTAAGGAAATGCTGATCGTTCCGGTCGATGACCCCGGCACCAAGAAGTCCGATTTCGTCGGCCAGCGCATCGCGTCCAGCAAGGGCTCGACATCCGAACTCTCCGTCAAGCTTAACAAGTCCGAGCCGCTGACGTTCCAGGATACGGCATCCGCCTATCTCGCCGTCCAGCAGGGCAAGGCGCGCGGCATTGTCGGCAACACCATGACGATGACCAAGTTCGTCAATGAATCCAAGACCAAGGGCAAGCCGATGCGCATGATCGAAGAGCCGATGCTCTTCCAGCCCATCGGCATCGGCATGGCCAAGGACAACCCGGCGCTGACCGCAAAGATCAACGAAATCCTGCGCAAGCTCGATGCGGATGGCGAAATCAACCGCATCTGGGACAAGTGGCTTGGCCCGAACACCGAATACAAGATGACACGCACCGACAAGGTCGTGCCTCTGTCCGAACTGAAGTTCGACCCGATCCCCTGAGTTTCGGCTCAACATCGGCCAATTTCCAACTCTTCAACACTATCGGTCGGCGAGACGCTCTCGCCGACAGCTTCAACGTGGGAGGTTTTCATGATCCACATTAAAGATATCGCGCAGCGTCCGGCCAAGGCGGATGTCGACGCCCTTGCCAAATTCTCTCCCGCCACGATCCATGAGGCGCAGGGACGTCGCGGCGCATTGTCCTCGCGGCTGAAGCCGGTCGATTATCGCATGAAGCTTTGCGGCCCGGCCTTCACGGTGAAATGCGCGCCGCGCGACAACATCATGCTGCAGCTTGCGATCAACTATGCCAAGCCGGGTGACATCATCGTCGTTTCCGCCGGCGAATATGAAGAAGCCGGTTCCTTCGGCGACGTTCTCGCCAATGCCTGCCTCGCAAAAGGCATCGGCGGCCTGGTGACGGATACCGGCGTGCGCGATACGTTGCAGCTGCGGGACCTCGGCTTCCCTGTCTTCTCGCTCAGCGTCTGCATCAAGGGCACGGTCAAGGAGACCATTGCGGCGGTCAACGACCAGGTGATTGTCGGCGGCGAAATCATCAATCCGGGCGATATCATCGTCGGCGATGCCGATGGGCTGGTGGTCGTCAGGCGCGAGGAAGCGCAGGAGGCGGCCAAGCTTTCTCAGGCCCGCGAAGATGCCGAAGCCGGTTACATCGAAGCCTACAAGCAGGGCAAGTCGGTGATCGAGGTCAGCAAGCTCGAGCCGGTTCTGAAAGCCAAGGGCCTCGTGGTCGATATCTGAGACAAGTCCAGGGAAAGGGTCTGGCGGCAATAGCCGCCACGCCGAACCCTCATGGGAGGAGAGACTATGAAAGCGGTTGTCATCCACGCGGCGAAGGATCTGCGGATCGAGGAACGGGAGACCGAGCAGCCCGGTCCGGGGCAGGTCGATGTGGCCATCGAAGCGGGTGGCATCTGCGGCTCCGACCTGCATTATTACAATCATGGCGGCTTCGGCACCGTACGCGTGCGGGAGCCGATGATCCTTGGCCATGAGGTGGCCGGCACCATCAAGGCTTTGGGAGAGGGTGTCTCTGGCCTCGCCGTTGGCGACCGTGTTGCCGTATCGCCGAGCCGGCCCTGCAACCATTGCGAATTCTGCCTGAAGGGTCAGCAGAACCAGTGCCTCAACATGCGCTTTTATGGCTCCGCCATGCCCATGCCGCATATTCAGGGCGCGTTTCGTCAGCGTCTCGTGGCCGAGGCCTATCAGTGCCACAAGGTGCGGGATGGCGTCTCCATTCATGAAGCGGCCATGGCCGAACCTTTCGCGGTAACGCTGCATGGCGTCAACCGCGCCGGTGCCTTGACCGACAAACGCGTTCTGGTCACCGGCTGTGGGCCGATCGGTGCACTTGCCATCATCGCCGCCCGCGCCCATGGCGCCCGGGAAATCGTCGCAACCGATGTCATGGATGCGGTTCTTCAAAAGGCGCTCGCCATCGGCGCCGACCGCGTCATCAATGTCGCCAGTGATTCAGATGCGCTCTCTGCCTATTCGGCAAACAAGGGCTATTTCGATGTGCAATTCGAGGCGTCCGGCAATGAAAGAGCGGTCCGTTCGGGTCTGGAGGCGCTGAAACCGCGCTCAACGGTGGTGCAACTCGGTCTCGGCGGCGATGTGTCCATTCCGCAGAACATGGTGGTTGCCAAGGAAATCGAGATGAAGGGCACGTTCCGGTTTCATGAGGAATTCGGACTTGCCGTCGATTTCATCAACCAGCGCCGTGTCGACCTGAAGCCCCTGCTGACTGGAACCTTTCCATTGGAAGAGGCGGTTGCGGCATTTGAAGCCGCCGGTGACAGAAGCAGGTCGATGAAGGTTCAACTCGCCTTCTGATCTCTCTCACCGTGGCATCAGATGAATGCCGGCAAGCGTGCAGCGCACCGAACCGCCGGCCTTCTCGATTGTTGGTATATCCAGCGGCACGGGAACGGCGCTCTCGCGGATCGTATCTATCTGGGCCGGGGTGAGCGACGCGAATGCGGTGGTGGAGAGCGCCAGGATGCGGCCGTCGCGTCCCTGTAGCTCCAGCGCATTGCCGGCGAAGCTGCGAATCTGGGCGTTGGTAAGCGCGACGACCTGTCGTCCCGAGCGTTCGAGCCGGTTGACGATTTCCGCGCGCCGCAGGCCGTCGGCGATCATGTCGAGACCTATCATCGCGTAATCCGTGCCGATGCACATCAGCACATTGGTATGGTAGACCGGCACGCCGGCCTCGTCGCGTGCGTCGAACACCATCGGCTCGAAATTGAAATGGGTCGAGAAGCGTTCGAGCGCGATCGGATCGGTGCGGTCGGAGCGTACGGCGTAGGCGACACGGTCGATATGATCGAGAACCATCGCGCCGGTTCCTTCCAGAAACAGGCCGTCCGGCTCCAGGCCGGAATAATCGATGATGTCCTGAACGCGGTAGCGGTTTTTCAGCATCTCGATAACGTCCTGGCGCCGCTCTAGCCTGCGGCTTTCGGCTTTCATCGGATAGATGGCGACATGGCCGCCCGCATGGGTGGAAAACCAGTTATTGGGAAAGACCGAATCCGGTGTGCGGCTGCCTTCGTCTTCAAAGAGATGCACCGTCACGCCATGGCTTTCCAGCGCCTGTGCGGCGCGGGTAATTTCCGCATGGGCGATGGCGCTGAAGTCCTCGCCGCTGTCGGGCGTTGCCTGAAACCGGTTGTCGGCTGCGGTCTCGGTATTGACCGTGAAATGGTGCGGACGCACCATCACGACCGCGGCTGGAGCCTGAATGGAATAGGTTTTTTTCATCACCTTGCTCCTCAGGCCCGGGCGCGTTGCAGCATGCCGAAGAGATCGCGTGGATCATCGGGATCGGCGATGATGTCGATCTCCTGGTAAAAGGCGGAGCCCTCCAGCTTCTCGCGTACGTAACGCAGTGCGGAAAAGTCCTCTATGGCGAAACCGACGCTGTCGAACAGGGTGATCTGGCGTGCGTCCTGCCGTCCTTCGGCTTCGCCGACGATCACTTTCCAAAGTTCGGTCACCGGATAATCCGGGTCCATCTGCTGGATTTCACCCTCGATACGCGTCTGCGGCGGATATTCAACGAAGGTGTCGGCACGCAGCAATATATCCCTGTGCAGTTCCGTCTTGCCGGGGCAATCGCCGCCGATCGCGTTGATGTGCACACCGGTGCCGACCATATTGTCGGTCAGGATTGTCGCATATTGCTTGTCGGCGGTGCAGGTGGTGACGATGCCGGCCCCTTCGATTGCGGCCTGCGCCGATTTGCATGGGGTCACGGTCAGGCCGCTCCCTTTCAGGTTCGCGGCTGTCTTTTCGGTGGCGCGGGGGTCGATGTCGTAAAGGCGCACTTCCTTTATGCCGAGTACCGCCTTCATGGCCAGCGCCTGGAATTCCGCCTGTGCTCCGTTGCCGATCATCGCCATGGTGTCGGCACCCTTCGGTGCAAGATGGCGGGCGGCCATTGCCGAGGTGGCGGCGGTGCGCAGCGCCGTCAGGAGCGTCATCTCGGTCAAAAGCACTGGATAACCGGTCGAGACGGAGGCAAGCAGGCCGAAGGCGGTCACGGTCTGAAGCCCCTCGGCCATGTTTTTGGGGTGGCCGTTCACATATTTGAAGCCGTAAATCTCACCGTCTGATGTTGGCATCAGTTCGATGACGCCTTCGCGCGAGTGGGAGGCAACGCGCGGTGTCTTGTCGAAGCACTCCCATCGGCGAAAATCGGCTTCGATGGCGTCGGTTAGCTCAACGAGCATCTGCTCGATGCCGATATGATGCACGAGGCGCATCATGTTTTCGACGCTGACGAAGGGGATAAGGGCTTTGGCGGATGGGGACAGGGGCATATAGGCAACTCCTCACTTGCTGGAATGAGGATATCCGCTCCGCCTGTTCAACCGAAATCGCAAAATCTTGTTATTTCTGAAACTATTTTGCACAATATGCTCAGTCCTGTTGTCAATTCTGTCAGGAATTTCAATGAGCATCGCCAAATACATACCCGATGAGCTAGACCGGCAAATCATTGCCCATCTGAGGGTCGACGGCCGCGCTTCGCTGGCCAAGCTGTCCGATGCATTGGGCGTGGCGCGCGGTACAGTTCAAAACAGGTTGGACCGGTTGACGGAAACCGGCACGCTGCTTGGTTTTACCGTGCGTGTGCGTGAGGATTATGATGACCGGGCGGTGCATGCGGTCATGATGATCGAGGTCATGGGAAAATCCACCACACAGGTCATCCGCAAGCTGCGTGGCATCGCAGAGATTTCCTCGCTGCACACCACCAATGGCAACTGGGACCTTGTGGCCAATATTCGCGCCGGAAGCCTTTCGGATTTTGATCGCGTGCTGCGCGAGGTCCGCATGATAGACGGTGTCTCGAACAGCGAAACCAGCCTATTGCTGAGCAGCGTCTAATCGCTGCCGGAGGAAACAGCTTTACCCTTCAGGTGCCTGACAAAACGCTGTTCCAGAACCTCGCTTCCCCACTGGCTGCCCGGATGTTCCTCCATACACGTAAAACCATTGGCTTCATAAAGATGCCGTGCGGCCAGAAGGCCGTTGAACGTCCATAGATGGGTCTCAGCGAAGGCCTTTTCATCCGCAAAGGCAAGGGCAGCCGCCAGCAGCCGGCGTCCGACCCCGCCTCCACGCACGCCATCGTCGACGATGAACCAGCGCAGATGCGCGATACCGGACCCCAAATCCTCGCCGTCGATGGCAACGGAGCCGATGATCTCCTGCCCCCGCATCGCGACCCATATTGCATTTTTTTGGCTTTCGAGCCGGTTGCAAAAGGAGGCGAGGCCTTCGGCGACAACGGATTCGAAGCGCTGGCCGAAACCCGATGTCCGGGCGTAATAGAGCGCGTGCATCTGCGTGATGCGGGCAATGAGGCCCGGCCTGTAACCCTCGACGATTTCGATCGCGGGAGCAGCGGTCTCGCCCCGGTCTCCCAGCGCATCGGCGTAAAGGCGCAGCCCTTCGAGGATCGTGTGTCCGTCCGCCGGCGTAAGCCGCATCATGGCGCTCGAGACCTGCCGGTTTGCAAAGCCGTGAATTGCTCCAACCCGCTCCTGTCCTTGTCCGGTGAGATACAGCCGTTTGATACGACTATCCTCCTTGTCCGTCTCCTCCAGAACATCACCAGATAGAACAAGCTTGCGGAGCATGCGGCTGACGCTTGATTTCTCAAGCCGGAGCAGCTTGCCCAGATCACGCGCCGTGATGCCCGGGCAGGCGTCAAGCTCAATCAGGGCGTGGACGGCAGAGGGCGGCAAATCGGTGCCAGCGAAACCCCCGCCCATGAAACCGAGTTCGCGGACAAGGCGTCGCGAGGTGGAGCGGATGTCGTTTATGGGGAAGGGTTGCTGAGACACGCTGAAATCCATTATGGTTGCACGATGCAACTATAGTCATAATCTGCATGACCTGCCAAGATCGCGTTGTTCAAAATGCTGGATTTCTCCGCAAAAGCGGGCAATCCTCACCCCATAACTCAGAAAAAGGATTGTGAAGCTGCGGCTGTCGGCAAACGTCCATTCACCGGGTCTCTTGCCGGTTCGCACAGTTTTTATCCGGCTATGGAGAAGCCATGCCCGATACGCCTCGATTCTTCCGTTATGCCGTTTTAGCAGCAATGTTTCCCGTTGCAGCCCTTGGGGTGTTGGGAACGCCAAATCAATATCGTGCTATCGGCATTGATGCCGTTGATTGCGATGGGCCGATGTCCGTGCTGATCGCAGCCGTGCCGGCGCTCGTGGCCTACGCCATTGTTGGATGGCTGTTTCTTTCCGGCACCAGGCGCCATCGTTCATTGATGGCGGGCGGTGTCTGCGGGCTGATTTGTCTGGCGCTTATCTGGAGTATCGGCGCGGCGCTTCTGGAACATCGGCGAAATGCGGCCGAAATGGTATGTGATGCCAGTGGCCGGCTCTAACACTACTCTGGCTCGCTGATTGGAATGTTTCGGGTCCACCCACCTTAGTCGCGAAACCGCACGTTCCGGCGCGTCAACTGATCGACCGTGGTGCAACCCATCAGCTTCATGCCGCGCTCGATCTCGATACGCATCAGCTCAAGAGCGCGCTCCACACCGGATTGCCCGGCGGCAGCGAGCGGGAAAAGATAATAGCGGCCAAGCCCCACGGCCTTCGCCCCGAGAGAGAGCGCCTTGAGAACATGCGTCCCGCGCTGCACGCCGCCATCCATCATGACGTCGATCCGGTCACCGACCGCATCGACAATTTCGGAGAGCTGATCGAAGGCGCTGCGGGAGCCATCCAGCTGGCGGCCGCCGTGATTGGAAAGCACAATGCCGCTGCAGCCGATCTCGACGGCGCGTCTTGCATCATCGACGGACATGATCCCCTTCAGGCAAAAGGGGCCGCCCCATTCGCGCACCATCTGCGCCACATCGTCCCAGTTCATGGAAGGGTCGAGCATTTCGGTGAAATAGCGGCTGATGGAGAGCGCGCCACCATCCATTTTGATGTGGCCGTCAAGCTGCGGCAGGCTGAAGCGCTCATGCGTCAGGTAATTAATGCCCCAGGCAGGCTTGATTGCGAACTGCGCGATGCCGGACAGATTGAGCTTGAAGGGAATGGCAAAGCCGGTTCGCTTGTCCCGCTCGCGGTTTCCACCCGTGATGCTATCCACCGTCAGCATCATCGTCTGCACGCCGGCAGTCTTGGCACGCGCCATCATATCGCGGTTTAAGCCACGGTCCTTGTGGAAATAGAACTGATAGACCTGCGGCCCGCCGCTGATGCGGCGCGCTTCCTCGAGGCTGGTGGTGCCAAGCGAGGAGACGCCGAACATGGTGCCATATTTTCCCGCCGCCGCCGCGACTGCCCGCTCACCCTGATGGTGAAAGAGCCGCTGCAGCGCCGTCGGGGAACAATAGACCGGCATCGCCAGCTTCTGGCCCATGACGGTGACAGACATGTCCACATCCGCGACGCCGCGCAACACGTCGGGAACGAGATCACAGTTTTCGAAGGCGGCCGTGTTGCGGCGGTACGTCACCTCGTCATCGGCGGCGCCGTCTATGTAGTTGAAGATCGGTCCGGGAAGACGCTGCTTCGCCATGCGGCGAAAGTCGTGGAAATTGTAGCAGTCCTTGAGTTGCATCTGTTATCCGACCGGTCCGTTGTGAAGACGTATCAAAAGATCGCCGAAACCTATACCGGAGATTTGAAACCGGCAATTGCACCAAGGACGATTTCGGTTCGCTGTTGAGAGGCTTTCGGTCGGTTGCAACGGAGTTCAGGCTGGGTTTGCCAGCTGCTGGGTGGAAACGGCGTGCAGGGCTTTGCTGGTGTCGAAGAAGCTCTGGATGTTGCCGATCGTGGTGTCCGCGATATTCTTGAGAGCTTCCTGCGTGAAGAAACCCTGATGGCCAGTGACCAGAACATTGGGGAAGGTCAGCAGTCGAGCGAACACATCATCACGCAGCACGTCGTTTGAAAGATCTTCGAAGAAGAGATCGGCCTCCTCTTCGTAGACATCGATGCCGAGACTGCCGATCGTGCCATCCTTCAGACCTGCAATCGCGGCACGCGTATCGATGATTGCGCCACGGCTGGTGTTGATGAGCATCACGCCTTTTTTCAGCAGTGGTAACGTTTCCCTGCGGATCAGATGGCGGGTCTGAGGCGTGAGCGGGCACATCAGCGCAAGAATGTCCGATGTGCGGAGCAATTCCTCCCGGGCAACATAAACCATGCCCAGGGCCTCGCAATCGGGATTCGGATATGGATCGTGCCCGATGAGACGGCAACCGAAGCCGGCCGCGATGCGCGCAAAAATCGCACCGATCTTTCCCGTGCCGACGATGCCGACCGTCTTGCCGTGCAGATCGAAACCAAGCAGACCATCAAGAGCGAAGTTGCCTTCGCGCACCCGGTTATAGGCGCGATGAATCTTGCGGTTGAGCGCCAGGATGAGCGCCATGGTGTGCTCGGCGACTGCATAGGGCGAATAGGCGGGAACGCGCGCGATTGTCAGGCCGAGCGCCTCGGCCGCCGCGAGATCAACCTGATTGAAGCCGGCGCAGCGCAGGGCGACGAGCCGCACGCCGCTCTCCACCAGCTTCTCGAGCACGGGTCGCGACAGATCATCGTTGACGAAGGCGCAGATCGCGGCAGCTCCCTTGGCGAGAGCCACCGTCTCAAGGGAGAGGCGCGCTTCGCAATATTGCATCCGCATGCCGGACGGGGTTGCGGCGTCAAGAAACTGCCTGTCATAGGGTTTGGCGCTATAGACCACGATCCGCATCTGCTTCTCCAGTATCGGTTAAGAAACTCGCCGTCGCGGCGCCTTATGCGTTCGGTCGTTGGCTAGCTCCGCAGGCCCGGCGCTTCCTGTCCGGTGCTTTCCACATATTCCGTGTATCCGCCGCCATATTGGTGGATACCATCCGGCGTCAGTTCCAGCACCCGGTTTGAAAGCGCGGCGAGGAAATGGCGATCGTGGGAAACGAATAGCATCGTGCCTTCATATTGCGACAGGGCCTTGATCAGCATTTCCTTGGTGTCGAGGTCGAGATGGTTCGTCGGTTCGTCCAGAACGAGGAAATTCGGCGGATCAAACAGCATTGCCGCCATGACAAGGCGGGCTTTTTCGCCGCCGGAGAGGACGCGGCAGCGTTTTTCCACGTCGTCGCCGGAAAAGCCGAAACAGCCGGCAAGGGCGCGCAGCGGCGCTTGCCCGGCTTTCGGAAAGCGTTCTTCCAGCCATTCGAGAATGGTGCTGTCACCATCCAGAACATCCATGGCATGCTGGGCGAAATAACCGAGCTTGACGCTGGCGCCGAGCGTGACATTGCCGGAATCCGGCTCGGTTGTGCCGGTCACCAGTTTGAGCAATGTCGATTTTCCAGCGCCGTTGACGCCCATGATGCACCAGCGTTCCTTACGGCGTACCATGAAGTCCAGTTCACCATAAATCGTGCGGCTGCCATAGGCCTTGTTCACTTTTTTCAGCGCGACGACATCCTCACCCGATCGGGGTGCCGGTGCGAATTCGAAAGCGACCGTCTGGCGCCGGCGCGGCGGTTCGACACGGTCGATCTTGTCGAGTTTCTTCACCCGGCTCTGCACCTGCGCTGCATGCGAGGCGCGCGCCTTGAAGCGCTCGATGAATTTGATTTCCTTGGCAAGCATGGCCTGCTGGCGCTCGAACTGCGCCTGCTGCTGTTTTTCGTTCTGCGCGCGCTGCTGTTCGTAAAAGCCGTAATCGCCGGAATAGGTGGTGAGGCTGCCGCCGTCGATCTCGATGATCTTGGTAACGATGCGGTTCATGAATTCGCGGTCGTGCGAGGTCATCAAAAGCGCGCCGTCATAATTCTTCAGAAAATCCTCGAGCCAGATCAGGCTTTCAAGATCGAGATGGTTCGAGGGTTCGTCGAGCAGCATCACGTCCGGGCGCATCAGAAGAATGCGGGCGAGCGCCACGCGCATTTTCCAGCCGCCGGAAAGTTTGCCGACATCACCGTCCATCATCTCCTGGCTGAAGCTGAGGCCGTCCAGAACCTCGCGGGCACGGCCCTCCAGCGCATAGCCGTCCAGCTCCTCATACCGCGCCTGCACTTCGCCATAACGTTCGATGATGGCGTCCATCTCGTCCATCCGGTCAGGATCGGACATGGCGGCTTCCAGTTGCCTGAGCTCGGCCGCCACTTCGCTAACCGGGCCGGCGCCTTCCATGACTTCGGCCACGGCGGAGCGACCGGACATTTCACCGACATCCTGATTGAAATAACCAACCGTCATGCCCTTTTCGGCGACGACCTGTCCCTCATCGGGCTGTTCCTCGCCGGTGATCATCCGGAACAGCGTGGTCTTGCCAGCACCGTTCGGGCCGACAAGGCCAATCTTCTCACCGCGATTGAGCGCGGCGGAGGCCTCGATGTAAAGAATGCGGTGGCTGTTCGACTTGCTGATATTTTCGATGCGGATCATGACGGGGCCTTGGGAATGGGAGTGCCCTCCTATGCCACGGGCCGCCGCCGCTGTCACCTGCCGCTCACGCCTTGCCAGCCATGCAGCCGAACAGAATCGCCAGGAAGCATCGCTCCTTGCAAGCGCGACCGTTTCACGGTGCGCTCGCGGAGCTTTTCATCAGTTGGTTAGCGTGGCAATGCTGCCGGCGGCCTTGCGGGCGATTTCACCGAAGGCGGTGACGATCTGCTCCATATTTTCCGGCGCGTAATAGTTGTCGAGGTTTGAGGCGCAATATTGCAGCAGGGATTTGCCCTTGTCCGGCGCCATGAAGGCCACGCTGAAAATCTTGATGCCGTCCTTTTTGGCCGTATCGCAGGTGTTGCGTACCGTCTGGTCGATAGTGGAGTTCCAATTGGCGCTGTACCCCGTCATTTCGCCGTCCGTCATGAGAACGATGTAACGCTCGAAGGATTCGCTTTTCTTCGCCTTGTGGGCGTTGGCTTCGGTTGTATTCGCCTTTTTCAGGGCGGCGTAAGCGGCGTTCAGACCGCTCGTGGCGTCCGTGCCACCGGATGGAAATTCCGGGATGTTTTTGTCCACATAGCTGACAACGCCGCTCGTACCCCAGTTGATTGCCTGAGCGGCGTAGCTCTCGTGGGTGTAAACCGAAGCGCCTGTTCGAACGAGCTGGGAACCGCCACTAAGGGCCGAGGTAGGATCGGCCTTGTTCAAGGTGGCGACGAGAAAGCCCACTGCGGTTTTCAACGATGCGGCCTTGTTGACATAGCAGGGCGATGTGTTCTTGAGATTGGGATAGCTGCCCCAGTTATCGGACGTGTAGTTCTGGCACGACGTTTTTTTTGTGTCGACGGTATCGGTCTTGAAGGACATAGAACCCGAGCGATCCAGCACCAGGTACATGGAAATCGGCGCGCCCTTGTTGACCGTGCTCTTTGCGGTACCGGTTGCCGAAACTTCGAGTGTTTTTACCCCGACTAATCCAAGAAGGGGATTGAGCTGTATCTCGCGGTTGATCGTGGTCTCGATTGTGTAAGTCTTGCCACGGGTATCTTCCGTCGTACCGACATTGATTGGCGAATTCTTCTCGATTGCCTTCTTCTCTTCCTCGGTCAGGTTCTTTTCCAGCTGGCTGGCGATGAAGGCCTTGGCGATCTCCTTGATTTGTTCGTCGGTCAATGCGCCTTCCTTCAAACGAGCCTCGGTCGCCGCCGCAAGGGCCGCTGAATCCGCCGTATTCTGCAAGTCCGCTTTCACCTGCATCACATTCGCCAGTTCCATGCCGGCTCCGGCAAAGCCCAGCAATACCGGCAGCAATATCGCCGTCATGATGCCGAAATTGCCCTTGGTATCGGCAAGGAAACGGCGCTTCAGTTTTTGATGGGCGGAGGCGGTCATGATGGGGCTCACCGATAAGAATAGACGACTGAGCGCAGGAAACCCGTAAACGATGTAAAATCCGCTAACGTGGTGGGTTCAATTTTATGCAGCGTTCAAATTGGTGCAGTTTTTGAAGTATTTTCAAGAATTGGTTTGTGCAAAGCTCGAAATAACACACCCTGCGTCATTGCTGGACGGGGATGACGTCAACGGCCTGCTTTATCTGCTGGTTGCCATAGCTCTTTAATACCCCGATCACCGGCGCGACGTCGGAATAGTCCCGGCCATAACCGACAACGATATGGTCGCTTCCGGCCACGATGTCATTGGTGGGGTCGAGTTCCAGATAGCCGGTGGCCTCGCCGCACCAGATGCGGACCCAGGCATGCATCGCATCGGCGCCTTCCAGGCGTTCCTTGCCCGGCGGCGGAATGGTGCGCAGGAAGCCGCTGACATAACCGGCGGGAATGCCGAGGCTGCGCAGCGCCATGATCATGATATGCGAAAAATCCTGGCAGACGCCGCGTTTCAGCTTGAAGGCTTCGGACGGTGTCGTATCCACAGTCGTCGCCTCACCGTCATAGGTGAAGTCCCTGTGGATGCGTTTGCACATTGCAAGCGCGATTTCGCGAATGGTCATTCCGGGTTTCAGCAATTCCCGCGCATAGGCCGAGATCGCCGCATCCGTCCCTATTCTCGGGCTGGCGCCGATGAAATGGTGCGGCGACTGGAAATCGAGCGACCAGACATCGGCAAGATCTTGCGGCAACCTTGAAAGCTCCGGTGAAAAATCGGCCGTCAGGGCTGCCGCTTCGACCATCACGCGCGCCTGCATGCGGATATCCAGTTTCTCATGCGGCGCGCGCAGATGCACGGAGGTAGCCGATTGATGGAAGAAGTCGTCGAAAACGACGCGTTCTTCCGGCACAGGAGAAACATCGAGAGAACCGGCGACAAGCCGCTGCCGGCCGGGGATGGACAAAGGCAGGACACGGATGATGTGCCGCGCTCCATGGGCCGGTGTGTCGTAGGTGTAACCCATATGCAGGGAAAGATCGTAAAGCATCGATTTATCCGAGATAGGTTCGGGCGAGAACATCGGACAAATGTTCCATGTCCGTTTCGAGCTGGCGATAAATCGCACCATTCATGTTTTCCGGCGCCATGACGGCAAGGCCGGAATGCAGCCGCATCGCCTCGCGGTAAAAGGGCGACATCTGCCCGTTTACGAAGGCGTTCGGAAGCTGCTCCACCTCGGTACGGATTTCGTTCAGCTGAAACAGGATCGACCGTGGGTTGAGCGGATCGAGCGCCAGGAGATCGGTGACGGTCAGGCCCGCCGTGCTGACATTGTAGCGGCGGCGATGGGTCATGACGCTGTCGCCGATTTCCAGCAGCATGTCATAGGATCCATCGGGCGCATCGGGTCCGGTCATATGGCCGAGCAGCCGCGTCATATGCAGGCCACGTTCGAGATAGCGGCCGATTGACAGGAAACGCCAGCCGGTGAAACGATACATGTTTTCGTGCACGAGGCCGGCAAAGCCGGCAAGCTTGCGCAACAGGATCGTCATGGCGTGCGTTGCGTCGTCGCCAGGCGCCACCTTGGCGTGGAACCGGCGGGCGGTTTTGGCAAGATCGTTCAGCGCCAGCCATCCATCCGGTGAAAAGCGGTCGCGGATGTTGCTGGCGGAATAAACCGCGCTGTTGATATTGTTCAGCAGGCTTTCCGGCACGGCATCGTTCATCTCCACATCCAGCGCTTCGAGATAACGCGTCACATGGGCAAGGAGCGGCTGGCGCGGATCGGCCGATTCGGCATAACGCCCGTGCCAGGCACGCAGGATGCGCAATGCGCCTTCCGATCGCTCGATATAGCGACCGAGCCAGAAGAGGTTGTCAGCGGCCCGGCTTGGCAGGCTGCCCGGCATGTTGCGGGTGAAGCTCTCTTCCGCCGGCAAAAGCGTGGTGCGTTCCACCGGCTTGTCGCTGACGATCCAGACATCCGCTGCACTGCCGCCCGATTGCATGGCGATGGCGGACACGTCGTTGCTGCTGCCGATCCGCGCAAAACCGCCAGGCATGATCTGCCAGCCATCCTGGGTGCGGGCGGCAAAAACGCGAAGGCTCATCGGGCGTGGCACGAGCTTGTTGTCGACATAGGCCGGCGTGGTAGAAAGCGTCACCACCTCCTGGCCGACCAGCCTGTGGCCGTCCGAGGCGAGCCAGTCGCTGATCGATTCCTTCGCCGTTTCACGCAGGGAAGAGCCCAGCACCGATTGGCCGTTGTCGTCGAAGAAGGGAAGCCGGGAATAGGCCGGGCCGATAACCATGCCTTCGATATTGCCGGCAACGTGGCGCCGTTCCGATTCCTGCCCGCACCACCACGTCGCGATCGACGGCAGTTTCAGGTCTTCGCCGAGCAGGTGACGGCAAACGCGCGGCATGAATGAAAGCAAGGCTCGCGTTTCGAGAATACCGCTGCCTAGCGCATTGACGATGGTGAGCGCCTCGTTGCGCAGCGCCTGCACCATGCCGGGCGTGCCGATATGGGACTGCTGGTTGAGTTCCAGCGGATCGGAATAGGAAGCGTCGAGACGCCGCCAGAGCACACCGATCGGTTTCAGCCCCGCCACGGTTCTGACCATGACGCGGCCGTTGACGACGGTCAGATCCTCACCCTCCAGCAGCATGAAGCCGAGATAACGGGCTATATAGGCGTGTTCGAAATAGGTTTCGTTGGCGGGTCCGGGCGTCAGCACCGCGATACGGTCATCGGGGTGTTTTCTGTGCGCCTGCAATGTGTCGCGGAAAGCGCCAAAAAACGAGGCGAGACGGTGCACATGGGTTTCCGCATAGATGTCGGACAGGGCACGCGTGGTCGCCACCCTGTTTTCGAGCGCGAAACCCGCGCCCGAAGGCGCCTGCGTCCTGTCGGCCAGCACCCACCAGTTTCCATCAGGTCCACGTCCGATTTCAAACGAGCAGAAATGAAGATAGTGGCCGCTTGCCGGTTTTACGCCGACCATCGGCCGCAGATATTCCGGATTGGAGGCGATCAGCGCCGGCGGAACGTAACCTTCCTTCACCAGCCGGTTTTCGCCGTAGAAATCGGCGACCATGGCTTCGAGAAGATTGGCGCGCTGTTTGAGCCCCTCGGAAAGCACAGCCCATTCCCTGTCGTCGATCAGCACCGGAATATGGGAGATCGGCCAGTTTCTTTCGCTGCTGCCCTTGCCGTAATCGCGGTAGAACACGCCCGCATCGCGCAGATAGCGGTCGGTGCGGGCAAAGCGTTCATGCAGTTCGCGCTCAGACATGCGCGAGAGTGCGCCGAGCAGGTTCTTCCAGACCGGCCTGACCTTGCCATTGGTGTCGAGCATTTCATCCGCCACGCCCGGCAAGGTGGAATAATCAAGCCCGCGCGGTTGCGCGCTCGTTTCCGTCTTGCGTTCCGTTGCCGGGGCTTTGGACAATTTAAACTCCGTATGGCCGACGCAGATCAAGCGTCAGCGGAAATTCTGGCGACACGGTTTCCGCATGAAGCGGATATTGCCCTGCCGTATGCCCCCATGGTTCGAAACGGGCGAGGCGGCGTGCCTCCGCTTCGTTGCCGTTGACGGGAAACGTCTCGTAATTGCGCCCGCCCGGATGAGCAACATGGTAGATGCATCCGCCGATCGATCGCCTCGACCATGTATCATAAATGTCAAAGGTCAAGGGTGAATTGACGGGCAGAACGGGATGCAGGCCGGAGGCGGGATGCCATGCCTTGAAGCGGACACCGGCAACCGCCACGCTGCGGTTCTCCGTTGTCGCAAGCGGAACCGCGCGTCCGTTGCAGGCGACGGTGTAACGGGACGGATTGGATGTTTCGAGGCGAACCTGCAGGCGTTCGACGGAAGAGTCGACAAAACGCACGGTTCCCCCGATGGCGCCCTGTTCGCCCATCACATGCCAGGGTTCCAGAGCCTGGCGCAATTCCAGTTTCGCGCCCTCATATTCCACTTCGCCGAAGAAGGGGAAACGGAATTCCTGCTGGGCGGTGAACCATTCCGGCTTCAGGTCGAAGCCGTTTTCCCTGAGATCGGCAAGCACATCCAGAAAATCCGCCCAGATATAATGCGGCAGCATGAAGCGATCGGCGAGCGCCGTGCCCCAGCGCACGAATTTACCGCCGGCTGGGTTCTGCCAGAAGCGGGCAATGAGGGCGCGCACCAGCAATTGCTGGGCAAGCGACATGCGGGCATTCGGGGGCATTTCGAAGCCACGGAATTCCACAAGGCCGAGGCGGCCGGTCGGCCCGTCCGGTGAAAAGAGCTTGTCGATGCAGATTTCAGCCCGATGAGTGTTGCCCGTGACGTCCGTCAGGAGGTTGCGGAACAGGCGGTCGACCAGCCAGGGCAGCGGCGGCACGCCCTCCCCGGGTGCCGGAACCTGCGAAAGCGCGATTTCCAGTTCGTAGAGACTGTCGTGACGGGCTTCGTCGATGCGGGGCGCCTGACTTGTCGGGCCGATGAACAGACCGGAGAACAGATAGGAAAGGGACGGATGCCGCTGCCAGTGCAAAACGAGGCTTTTCAGAAGATCGGGGCGGCGCAGGAAGGGGCTGTCATTGGGGTTGGCGCCGCCCACTACCACATGGTTGCCGCCACCGGTGCCGGTGTGGCGGCCATCGATCATGAACTTGTCTGCGCCGAGACGCGTCTGGCGCGCCTCATCATAGACCGCGGTCGTGATGTCGACGCAATCCTTCCAGCTGGAGGCAGGGTGGATATTGACCTCGATGACGCCGGGATCGGGCGCGACGCGAATGACATTGATGCGCTCATCATGCGGCGGCGCATAACCTTCGATGTGAACGGGCAGTCCGAGATCGGTCGCCGCAGCTTCCGCCGCTGCAATCAGTTCGAGATAATCCTCGATGCGTTCGACCGGCGGCATGAAGACGCAGAGCCGGCCATCGCGCGGTTCCACCGACATGGCGGTGCGCACGGCACCGCCGATTTCACCAAGTGTCTGCTCGACGCGTTCCTGGGTCGCGCCTCCATCCGCATGGAAAGAGGCTTCCGGCATGGTGCGTCCGGAAGGTTTGAATATATCTGGAAGCGGCCCTCGCGGGATCGAGGGGTCGGCCTCGTGGGTATAGGGATAGGCGGATGGCGGCACATAGGGCAATGTGCCGAGCGGCAGGCGATATCCCACCGGGCTGTCGCCCGGAACGAGGAAAATCCTGCCGCGCCGTGTCTTCCATTTCTCGCTGACCCAGCGCTTGCCGTTGGCCTTGGCGTTCCAGGCTTGCACCGGAAGAATATAGCCCGTCGGTGTCGTCAGGCCGCGTTCGAACACGCGCGCGATGCGGTTTCGCTCCTCGGGATCCTTCAGTTTCGAATTGGATGGGTCAACATTGTCGGGAAGGCTGCCTTCCTTGATGATCCATTCTGCCGGATCCTCATAGGCCGGCAGCACCAGTTCCTTTTCAATACCAAGGTGGGTGGCGATGCCGCTGAGCAGCTTCTGCGCATCTTCGGCCTTGACCCCGGCATCTGCCCCCTCTTCGGCGATCAGCGCCGGGTCCTGCCAGATCGGCATTCCATCCTTCCGCCAGTAAAGCGAAAAGGTCCAGCGCGGCAGGCTTTCGCCGGGATACCATTTGCCCTGCCCGTAATGCAGAAAGCCGCCAGGGGCGAAACGTTCGCGCAGGCGGCGGATCAGGGCGTCCGCCTTTTCGCGCTTCGTCGGTCCCACCGCGCCGGTGTTCCATTCGTCGGATTCGAAATCGTCAATGGAAACGAAGGTCGGCTCGCCGCCCATGGTCAATCGCACGTCGTGAGCGTCCAGAACCTGATCGACCTTTTCGCCGAGTGCGTTGAGGCTTTCCCAGCTATCATCGGAAAATGGCCTGGTGATGCGCGGGGTTTCGGCGACGCGCCGGACCTGCATGTCGAAAGCAAATTCCGTATTGGCCTGGCCGAAATAGCCGCCGGAAATCGGTGCGGCGTTGCGATAATGCGGTGTCGCTGCCAGCGGAATATGGCTTTCGCCGGTCAGAAGTCCGGAAGTGGGGTCGAGGCCGATCCAGCCTGCGCCGGGCATATAGACCTCTGCCCAGGCGTGCAGATCGGTAAAATCCACCTCGGTTCCAGAGGGGCCGTCGAGCGCCTTGAGATCGGGTGTCAGCTGAATGAGGTATCCGGACACGAACCGTGCGGCAAGGCCGAGGTGTCTCAGAACCTGCACCAGCAGCCAGCTGGTGTCGCGGCACGATCCCTTGCCGGAAGCCAGCGTTTCCTCAGGTGCCTGAACCCCCGGTTCCATGCGGATGACGTAGCCGATTTCCTGTTGCAGACGGGCGTTGAGACCGACGACCATATCCACTGTCGGCTGTCCGGGCGTGCGGTCGACGGTGGCCATGAAGGCTGTGAACAGGGGGCCGGTCGGCTCCGGTTTCATGTAGATGGACAGATCCTCCCGCAGTTCCTGCGGATAATCGAACGGCCACTTGGTCGCTTCTTCCTCGACGAAGAAATCGAACGGGTTGTAAACCGTCATATCAGCGACAAGATCGACCTCGATCTTGAACTCCGTCGCCGGCTCGGGAAAAACGAAACGGGCGAGGTAGTTGCCGTAAGGGTCCTGCTGAAGGTTCACGAAGTGGTTGGAGGGAGAAACCTTGAGCGAATGGCTGATGACGCGGGTTCTGGAATGGGAGGCGGGCTTTAATCTTATGATCTGGGGTCCAAGGCGAACCGGATTGTCATATTTATAATGCGTCAGATGATAGATGCTCGCTTTGATCGCCATTAATCTGCCTTGCCCGGTTTTTCCGGTTTATGCGGTTTATCCGCCCCTCTGAAATTATTCGGATTTTGTGCAATGCAGGAAAAGAAAGCAAGGATCATTTCCGGGGGCTATCGCATTGTTGGTGCAGCCCGCGATGTTTGCCCGCACAAAGAATTGTCCGGGCTTTTCAACCGTACCCGCGGGGATTTCGACAGGATTGTGGACAAGGTCCAACGGCGTGTTATTGCTTGGCATCGCAAGACGCAGGGTTGCGGCCCGCTTTCTTTGCCGACTGACGTTTCGGAATGGAATGAATGGCAACCACGGTGACCGACGATCAGCGCAAGAGCGCGGCCAACCTTTCGGGCTTCGACCTCGATTTTCCTGCGCAGCTGCGCATGATGGGGCGTGCCTTCTGGACGTCGCCCGTGCGCAACCGGCTGATATTGCTGTCGATAGCCCTTTTGACGGTGATATTGCTCACCGCCTATGGGCAGATCAGGCTTAATGAATGGAACGCCCCGTTTTACAATGCGCTGGAGCGGCGCGATCTCGATGCCTTCCTCCACCAGCTTGAGGTTTTCGCCATCATTGCCGGGCTGCTGCTGCTGCTCAACGTCATTCAGACCTGGCTCAACCAGATGACGGCGCTGAACATGCGCGAGGGTCTTGCCAAGGACATGGTGGATCAATGGCTGAAACCGGGTCGCGCTGCGCGCCTTGCCGGATTCGGTACGATCGCGATCAATCCGGACCAACGCCTGCATGATGATGTCCGCAACCTTGCGGAAAGCAGCACGGCGCTTTCCATCGGCCTAGTGAATGCGACGATCCTGCTCATCAGCTTTATCGGCGTTTTGTGGTCGCTTTCGGCGGGTTTCTCCATCACCATCAATGGCGATCTCGTCCCCATTCCGGGATACATGGTCTGGGCGGCGATCCTGTATGCGGGCTCGGCGTCTCTGCTCAGCAACCTTGTCGGCTATCGTCTGGTTGGGCTTAATGCAGAGCGTTATTCAAAAGAGGCCGAACTGCGCTTTTCCCTGATGCGCGCCAGTGAAAATCTGGCGGCGATTACGCTTGCGCGCGGGGAAAAAACGAGCGGCGGCGGATCGGCGTCGACATCGATGCGGTACTCGGCGTGATCCGCGGATTGGCCATGGCGCTCACCCATCTCACCTGGGTGTCTTCCGGCTACGGCTGGTTGGCGGTCGTCGCGCCCATTCTCATCGCCGCGCCGGTTTATTTTTCCGGAAACCTGACATTTGGCGGCCTGATGATGGCCGTTGGCGCTTTCAACCAGGTCAATACGGCTCTTCGCTGGTATATCGACAATTTTGGGCCGATCGCCAGCTGGAAGGCCACATTGCAGCGCGTTTCGGTGTTTCGCAACGCCCTGATCCAGATGGACAGCGTCGAACAGCATGGGCTGGCGATCGATCTTCAACGAAGCGCCGACAACGGAAAAATCCGTCTTCAGTCGGTCATTATCTGCCGCGATGCGGGCGGGCAGGATCTGGAGCGGGGTTTCTGGCTGCGCGAGGGCGAGGTTGAAATCGGTCCCGGCGATCGCCTGATGATCAATGGCGAGCAGGGCGTGAACCGGCGGCTGCTGTTTGCTGCCATGGCGGGCCTGTGGCCATGGGGGCAGGGCAGGATAGAAATGCCCGAACAATCCGACACGCTTTTCATTGCCCAGCATGGTTATTTGCCGACCGGCACGCTGCGCGAAATTCTTGCCTATCCGCGTGCCCCCCAGCGGTTTACCGAGGAAGATTATGTCGCGGCGCTCACCGCATGCGGGCTTGGCGAGATGGCTCCCCGTCTGGACGAAAATATTCGCTGGGACAAGAGACTGGATTCGGATGAGCAGGCGAGCATACGGATCGCCAATGCCCTGTTGCTCAAACCGAAATTCATCGTCATCGACGATTTGCTGGAAGGGCTGGAAAAACAGACGCAGGATACGCTGGCGGAGGTTCTGCACGGTATTGAAGGCGTGGCGATTGTTTATATCGGCCGGTCAGAGACGTTCCTGTCGGTTCTGTCTCCGGCCGTGGCCCATCTGGACCATGCCCCTGCAAAAGAAAGTCCGTTGAAGCCGGATATCGCTCCGCAATAGGGGCGCGGTATCACAGGTCTTGTCGGCTCAGAGCCGCAAGTGCCACTTTTCCGAATCGAGCCGCTGTTGTTTGGCAAGGCTTATGGTGTTGCCCGGCCCTTCCTGCGACCGCAGGAAGAGGGTACCGGTCGCAAGGCTGATGGCGACGACGCCGGCGACCGCCAGAATGATGCGGTCGTAGCGTTGCTGTATCGCGTTGTTTCCACTCCAGTCATAGGCCATTTGCACGCCCTCGCGTTTTTTGGAATCGTGCCCCATCATGGTTAACCGAAGCTTACGATGGCCTTGTGATTCCTTGCTGTTTTGGAAGGGCTGCCGCGAAAAATCGGCTATTGGCTGATGGCGCGCGGTTGTTTAAGTCCGGCGGCGGGAGGTTTGTGAAAAGGATTTTGAGAGATGGACCAGCAACCGCCCGCAGATATGGAACTCACGCTCAGAACGCTTGCCATGCCGGCGGATGCCAATCCGGCCGGAGATATATTCGGCGGCTGGGTGATGTCGCAGATGGACCTTGCCGCTTTCGTCCGCGCCAATGATGTGGCCGGCGGCCGTACCGTCACCGTGGCGGTCAATGAGATCGTCTTCAAGAAACCGGTCAAGATCGGCGATACATTATGCGTTTACACCAGGATCGAAAAGGTCGGGCGTACCTCCGTCACGCTCAAGATCGAGGCCTGGACCCGCAGGCATTATCAGGATTCCCGGGAAAAGGTGACGGAAGCCGTCTTCATCATGGTTGCGGTGGATGACAATGGCGAGCCGCGCGCCGTCCGCAAAGAGGCGTGAGGCGGCATCCGCGCGAAGCACAGTCCGGAGCGTTTGCTTGCAACAGCTTGAAAGAGCAAGGCGCTTCGGTTCCCGCAATTCGATCTGCCGCGGCTCGATACTTTAGAAATATCCAATTTATTTAACAATTTTTGCGATCAAGGTGTGGAGTAGGACGGGGATCAGACTTTGACCATTCCAGGAGTTGTTATTGTTGGGGGCGCTCACGGCACGCTTGCCCTTGCCCGCAGCCTTGGCGCCCTGAATGTGCCTGTGCACTATCTCACACATGATTCACCCCTGCCGGGCTGGTCCCGCTTCGTGCGTGAAACGATCCGCTGGTCAGGTCCGCGCGATGCCGGAGCAATATCGTTTTTGCGTGAAATGGCCACGAAGCATGATCTTAGAGGCTGGCTTCTGGTGCCTTCGGGAGACGGTGAGGTGCAGCTCGTTGCGGAACATCGCGAGGAGCTTTCCGCTCTTTACAAAATTGTCCTGCCGGACTGGACGTCCCTTAAATGGTTGTGTGAGAAACCGCTGCTCTACAGGCGTGCTGCGGAACTTGGTGTCAGCTTTCCCCGCACCTATGCCCTGACATCCGCCGATGACGCCGATGCGCTGGACATTACATTTCCCGTTATCCTGAAGCCGAACATGGGTGGCGGCGACACCGTGATTTCCCGGGCAAAGGTCATCCGCGCCGATGACCGGCAGGCGTTGAAAGCCGCCTTTACCGAGGCGAGCGGCGAGATCGGTGCCGGCAATGTCGTGGTGCAGGAGCTTATTCCCGGCGGAGGAGAAAGCCAGTTTTCCTATGCGGCGCTCTGGCGGAACGGTGAGCCGGTTGCTGAATTCACCGCCCGGCGCACGCGCCAATATCCCGTCGATTTCGGTTATACCAGCACTTGCGTCGAGGTTGTCGACAATGCTGATGCAATCGATGCGGCCCGGAAAATATTGAAGCCGGCCGGTCACAGCGGGTTGGTCGAGGTGGAGTTCAAGCGGGACGGCAGGGATGGATCGCTGAAACTTCTCGATGTCAATCCGCGCCCGTGGTCCTGGTTCGGCCTGTGTTCGGCAGCCGGTATCGATCTTGGCGCCTTGCTGTGGCAGGTCGCCAATGATGTGCCGACCGGTCAGGCCGTGCACGCGCGGCAAGGCGTATCCTGGTCCTATCTCGTCCGTGATGCCGTTGCGGCATTCACGTTGAACCGGCGTGGTCAGACGCGTATCGGCGACTATTTCGCCTCTTTGCGGAAAATCCGCAGCTGGGCTGCCTTTGCGACTAACGACCCCTTGCCGGGACTGATCGATCTGCCGCTCACGGTCTGGAGAGTCATCAAAAAACGGGTTTTGCCCGGCCTGAATTCACGGCAATCGGCAGGGATGCTGCTGAAGTCGGTGAAACGTTCCCTGAAATACGGGGCGATACGGGCAGGGCTGGAGGTGAGCTCCCTCCCCGCGGTTCGTTCGGCCTTTCCATCCTTTACCGGTCGTGGCGTTATCTTCACGCTGCACCATGTTCGCCCGCACGAAGAAACATCAGCTTTTGCGCCCAATGCGCATTTGTCGATCACGCCGCAATTTCTGGAAGAGGCGATAGAGGCTGCCCTTGAATGTGGTCTGGTTCCCGTTCATCTGCACGATCTGCCGCGCCTGCTTGCCGATAATTCCGAAAGGAGGGCGTTTTGCGCCTTCACGCTTGACGACGGTTATCGCAACAATGCGGAATATGCCGCTCCGGTCTTCCGCAAATTCGGCGTTCCCTATACGATTTTCATCACGCCGGGTTTTGTCGAAAGGACGCGTAGCGTGTGGTGGGAATCCGCGGCTGCGCTGACGCAAAAAGTCACGTCGTTTGACTTTGATTTCGGGTCCGGGCCGGAACACATCAAGTGCGCCAGCCTTTCGCAAAAAGCGGAAGCATTCACACGTTTTGAAAATTTCGTTCAGACCACAGCAGAGGATGAGGCGGTGGAGCGGATTGACCATGTCGCGAGGCAACACGGTATCGATCCCATCGCGATCGTGGATGAACTCGTCATGGATGCGGCAGAACTGAAAGCGCTGTCGCATGATCCCCTGGCTCACCTTGGCGCACACACCATGACACATGTGAATATGCGCAGGATCGATGCAGCGCGTCTTGCTGACGAGATCGAGAAATCGACGCACCGGGTGGAGGCCTATGTTGGCCGTCGGCCACAGTCCTTTTCCTATCCTTATGGCTGGACAAAGGCCGCCGGAGAGCGTGAGGCGAAGGCGGTGTTTAATGTGGGTTTTCCCGTGGCGGTCACCACGCAGGCCGGTGTGCTGGGGCCACACAGCCTTGAAAAGCCGATGCTGCTGCCACGCGTATCGCTGAACGGACATTTTCAGAAAAAGCGATTTGTCAAAGCGCTGATCTCCGGCCTGCCCTTCCGCTTCCTGTAACGACGAAACCTGCTCGTCTACGTCTTCCCATGGCGCTGCCTTTGATGGTGCGGCCCTAGGCTGCTCGCCCGTTCCAGATTCAGCCCTCATCCAAATATTCAAGTAGCGCCTATTTTTGTTATTCACATGTAGTTATCTATTGATTATAAATAAATTTCTCGAAGAGAAACATTACAACTTTTCTGAAGGCCTCGCCCGTGCTGTTGATTATTGCCGACGATCTGACCGGCGCGCTCGACGCAGCCGCCCCCTTTGCCGGGCGCGGGCTTGCAACCGAGGTTGCTATCGGCCTTGATGGCGTCTGCGCAGCGCTTGCGGATGCGCCGGAGGTTCTCAGCGTCAATCTGGGATGCCGTGATGGACAGGCCGATGAAGCGTACCGCCTCACCCGGCAGCTTTTGGGCTTGGTTCCTGCCGATATTGTCTTGTTCAAGAAGATCGATTCCCGCCTGAAGGGACATATCGCGGCAGAAATGGATGCGATTTCCTATCGGCATGCGCTTGTCGCTCCCGCCATTCCGGATTTTGCGCGCGTTGTCATTAATGGGGCGGTGTCCGGTTTCGGCGTCGATGGCACCATTCCGGTCCGTGAAAGGCTGGGTCAGCATGCTGGCCGCTGTACAATACCCGATACCCGATCCAAGGCGGACATGAGTGAGGCTCTTGGTGCCGGACGGGCAGAAGGCGTTGATCTCCTGGTGGGTGCGCGCGGGCTTGCTGAGGCGCTGGCCGAGACGATGACGGGAAGAGCGGTGGCTGAAACGGCAACCATTCGTTCGGGCAATGGGCTTTTTGTCATCGGGTCGCGAGACCCGATCACCGTCGGGCAGATTGAAGTCCTGAAGGGTGAGGGGTTGGCGTCTATTGTCGATGCGCCCGGTGGCGCAGTCCCTTCTCAGGCACAGGCAGGTTCCCGTTTGACGCTCGTTCAGGCGACGCAGGGAACGGACGATCTTTCGCCGCTCGACGTTTCCGAACAGCTGGGGCAGGGGGTCGTTCCAATCTTTACCGCCGGGGCTGCCACGCTGCTTTTGTCGGGCGGAGCCACGGCCGAAGCCGTGTTGCGCGCCATGGGCATTTCGCGTCTGCGTCTTGCCGGCGAATGCCTGCCCGGTCTTGGCGTTGGCTGGTCCGGTGACCAATGTATCATTGCGAAATCCGGCGGTTTTGGGCAAGCTGACACGTTGAAACGGATCGCGAAAATGATGCTTGGCGACAATGACGCTGGAGAGAGCTGACCAGATGGGGCTGATGAAAGAAACGGCGCGCAAGGCACTTCCGGACATTATTTTCGAGAGAATGCATCGGGCGATCAAATCCGGTGCCTATAAGCCGGATGAACGGCTGCCGACCGAACATGAACTGGCCATGGAATTTGAAGTCTCGAGGCCGGTTGTTCGTGAGGCGCTGCGGCGGCTGCGTGAGCAGGGGTTCATTTATTCCCGCAGGGGCTCCGGCAGCTATGTCCGGGCCTTCGGCCTGCGCGAGCCGCTCGGTTTCGGGCAATTGGAAAATGTCGCAGACCTTCTGAACTGTTACGAATTCCGACTGACGCTGGAGCCTGCCGCCGCTGCGGCGGCGGCGCTCCGACATGATGGCGAGAGGCTTGCAGCGATCAAAAAGGCGCTCGAGCTGATGCGGGACGCCACCAATCGCCAGTCCCACCGCGAGGATGCCGACTATCAGTTTCACCTCGCCATCGCACGGGCGGCAAGGAACAGCTATTTCTCCACCGCGATGGAGGCCCTGAAAGATCATATCGCCATGGGCATGAAGTTCCACGGCATGTCGGTGAAGCGTGAGGCGTCAGGTCTTGCCCGTGTTTTTGCCGAGCATGAGGCGATTGCAAAGGCGATTGCGGAAGGGGATGCGGAGGCGGCCCGCCAGCTGATGCTCCAGCATCTGACGGGATCGCGTGACCGCCTGTTTGAATCTTCGCACACGGATTAAGGAAGCCGCCGCAGACCGATGCGCGGGAGCGCGCAACGGATTTCCGCTCAGAAAGCGCGGCGGTAAATACCGAGCACGTCTTCAAGGCTCATATCGACCGGATTATTATCCATCAGCCGGCGGATGGCGTGCGCATCCTCGGCGTAGCGGGGAAGATCGGCCTCAGTCGCGCCATGCCGTGCGAGCGACATTTCGATACCGAGCCCGACACAGAAATCGGTTGCCGCCTTGCGCAGATCATCAGGTGAAAGATGTTCGCGAAGCCCGAGCGCTCCCGCCACTTCCGCCGTCTTCGCCGAAACCGAAGGCTGGTTGAAGGCCAGAACATGCGGAAAGACGATGGCGTTTGCCAGCCCATGCGGCAGGTTGAGAAGCGTGCCGAGCGGATAGGCGATGGCGTGGCCGGCCGCCGTATTGACCGGGCCGAGGCAGATGCCGCCATAATAGGAAGCGAGCATCATGCCTTCCCGCGCCTCAGTATCCGCGCCATCGCGGACGGCGCGCGCCAGATATTTGCCGACCAGTGCAAAGCCCATGCGGGCGAAACCGTCGATCATCGGATGGGCCTTGCGGTTGGTGAAGGCTTCCACGCAATGGGCCATGGCATCCACCCCCGTTGCCGCCGTTACGGCCGATGGCACGGAATAGGTGAGTTCCGGATCAAGCACGGCGAAATCCGCGATCAGATAAGGGCTTTCGACCGCGATCTTGCTGCCTTTCACCGGGTCTGTGATGAGCGAGCGGATGCCGGCCTCCGAGCCGGTGCCGGCGGTGGTGGCGATCTGCACCAGCCGTGTGTCGCGCCCGGCAACCCTGTTCGGTCCGGCCACGTCTTCAAGCGACTGGCTGGAATTCCAGAGGGCGGCGACCAGCTTCGCCACATCCATTACGGAACCGCCACCGAGGCCGATGACGAGATCGGGTTGGGCAGCGCGCGCCGCGGCAAGGGCGGCATCGAGCGTTGCGGTGTCGGGCTCGCCGGGAATGGCGTCGAAGATCGTGAAAGGGCCCTGCAATTGCAGCCGTTCGGCAAATTTTGCCGTCAACGGTGTGGCGATAATCAGGGTCGATGCGGTTTTTCCCGCCCAGGTGCCGACCTGTGAAATGGTGCCAGCGCCAACGGCGAGCCGTCGTGGCTGGTGGATGAGAATGGGAGCTGTCGACATGATGCTCATTCCTTCCGCTCCTTGCCCGCCACGAGCCTGCGCGCATAGGCGATCGCCTCTTTCATGTTGCCGTGATCGGCGATGCCCTTGCCGGCGATATCGAAAGCCGTGCCGTGATCGACGGAGGTGCGGTCTATCGGCAGATCGACCGAGACATTGACGGCGGTGTCGAAAGCGACAAGCTTGATCGGGATATGGCCCTGATCGTGATATTGCGCGACGACGAGATCGAAAGCGCCGGAATAAGCCCGATGGAACACGGTATCGGCGGAAATCGGTCCCTGCACCTCGATGCCTTCGGCGCGTGCGGCTGCGACTGCCGGTGCGATCTGGTCGTCATCCTCGGTGCCGAACAGGCCATTTTCACCACAATGTGGATTGATGCCGGCAACCGCGATGCGCGGCCGCTCGTAACCGATGCGCTTCAGATGCGCATTGCCGGCACGGATGGTCGCCAGCACCCGCTCCGTCGTCGCGCGGCGAATGGCTTCCTGCAGGGAGACATGAGTGGAAACGTGAATGACCTTCAGCCGTTCGGAGGCGAGCAGCATATAGGCGGCCGAGGAGCCGGTGAGGCTTCGCAACATGCCGGTGTGCCCGTCATAATGATGACCGGCGAGGTTCAAGGCTTCCTTGTTGATCGGCGCGGTGACGATGCAGCCGATTGCGCCCGCTTCGGCATCACGAACGGCCTTTTCGATAAAGCGGAACGCGGCGTCTCCGGCCACTGGCGACAATGTACCCCAGGGCAGCGGCGCGCCATCCACGGGCAGGTCGACCACGCGCTGAGAAAGATCGATATCAACGCCGAGCGCATCCCGCGCCGCTTCCAGCGTGGTGAGGTTGCCGTAAATCCGCGTCGCCACGCGATCCGGGGCAGACATTTCGGCGAGCGCCCGCACCGTGATCTCGGGGCCGACACCGCAGGGGTCGCCCATGGTGATGCCAATGATGTTGCTCATCTTTGTCTCCCGTCGTTCTTGTTAGCCCAGCCGGGCGCCAGCCGGACATATTTGATTGCGCGGCGATGATAGGTGTAGCTCGCATGCAGCGTACCGTCCGGTGCTTCCAGAAGCCACGGATAGGACATTTCCAGATTGCGTCCATCAGTCGAATCGTTCGAAAGGCAGGTGCCCGGCCCGTCTTCGATCAGTATTCGTGTTTTAAAACTGCGCCCGCCATCGTCGGACAGGCAGATCGTAACCGGCGCGCGCGGCACGCCCCAGACGGGAACGCACCCGCCGCTCGGATCGGCATCCGGCCTGTCGTCTTCCTCTCCCAGCTCGTCATAAAGCGAGGCGCGGCGATCGCTCGACTGCGCGGCGTTGACGGGGTTGCAGATCATGGCCAGCCTGCCATCGTTCAGCCTGATGATCGCAATGGAGGAATTATTGTTGGGCACATCGGTTGGCTGCGGCTTTGACCACGAGCGGCCCTCATCGGCGCTTTCCGTACGATAAACGAAATCGGCCTGACGGCGGCGGAAGAAGGCGGCGTAGCCCCCATCCGTCACCGCGACCGGGCTCATATGCACGCAGCCGGTCGATTCCTGCAGTTCCTGCAATTGCCAAGTCGCGCCATTGTCCATGGATATGCCGAGCGCTGCCGTATCGTGGCTGCCGTTCCATTTCTGGCCGGGGCGCTGGATGCAGCGGAAGATCGGCAGCAGCCAGGCGCCGTCATCGCGGATGCGCAGCGGCGCGCGGATGAAGCAGCCCTGCGGGAGATCGAGAAAACGGCCTTCCTCGGAAATAAGCTTTTCCGGTGCAGTCGCGTCGCGGTGGATACGCGCCATGCGAATGCGGCATTCATCCTGATTGCCGGAGGGCTGGGCTGTGTGAAACAGCCAGAGAACGCCATCCGGAGCGGTGAAGAGGACCGGGTTCTGTTCGGAATGGGCGGGGTCGTAGCTCAGGCGCTGCGGTGGTCCCCAGTGGGTTGCACCCGCTGTCAGCACGGATGCGAAAATCGAAATATCCGATTTTCCTTCCAGCGTGCCGCCGAACCAGGCGCAGAGCAGGGTGCCGCCATCCAGAAGGTGCAGGAAGCTCGCATGGTTCTGGATCATGCGTGACGGCAGGAACGCTTCCTGCCGGTCTTCCGACACGGCATGGATGGCTCCGGTCATGGCGTGAGCGATGTCGTCAGGGGTCATCGTGGTCTCCTCTTGTTCCGATGAAAATGACATATTCAAAAAGTTGTCAAGTTTATTTGATAAAAAAAGAGGGTCTATCGTTTTTGATTTTTGAAGTTAAACTTTTGTTTTTAAATGATAAAATTAATTGATTTGGCCTGAATAAAAATTGCGTTCGAAAAATAAATTGACAAAAAATGCGATAACGTCGATGCTCTGCTTACGGGTGGAGGAGACAATCATCCGCATGTCATGCTCCTCAATGCAGGAGACGGGGATTTTTCAGATGCCCCTTGCGGCGCGCCGCCATGTTGCTGAATTTCTGAATCTGGGAGGAGAACGGAATGAAGAAGTCATTGATTGCGGGCGCCCTTGTCTTGGGTTCCCTCAGCGCCGCGGTTTCGCCGGCGCTCGCGGCATCGGGGCCGATCAAGATCGTGCTGGCGGAAGAGGCGGACCTGCTCGAGCCCTGCATGGCCACCCGCTCCAATATCGGCCGCATTATCATGGAAAATGTCAGCGAGACGCTGACCGAGCTTGATGTTCGCGGCAAGAAGGGTGTTCAGCCGCGCCTTGCCGAGAAGTGGGAGCAGAATGCCGACGGAAGCTGGCGTTTCCACCTGCGTGAAGGCGTGAAGTTTTCCGACGGCACGGCATTTGATGCCAAGGACGTCAAGCACAGCTTCGAACGCATCATGAGCGACAAGAACGCCTGCGAATCCCGTCGTTATTTCGGCGGCATGACGGTGACCCCGTCGATCGTTGATGATCACACGATCGACTTCAAGACCGACCCGGCGCAGCCCATTCTGCCGCTCTTGATGTCGCTTGTCACCATCGTTCCCGAAGAAACCAAGATGGAATTCATCCGCGAGCCTGTTGGCACCGGGCCTTACAAGCTGACCAACTGGACACCGGGCCAGCAGATTGTCCTCACAGCACGCGACGATTATTGGGGCGCCAAGCCGCAGGTGACGGAAGCGACCTATCTTTTCCGCGCCGATCCTTCGGTTCGCGCCGCCATGGTGCAGACCGGTGAAGCCGATCTTTCACCTTCCATTTCGCAGCTCGACGCTACCAATACGAAAACCGACTTTTCCTATCTCGACAGCGAGACGGTCTATATGCGTCTCGATCACAATATTGCGCCGCTGAACGATGTGCGGGTGCGCCGCGCACTCAACCTTGCCATCGACCGGCAGGCCTTCCTCGGCACGCTTGTTCCGGAGGGTGCCGTGCTGGCCACCGCGCTCGTTCCGCCGACCACGCTTGGCTGGAACCCCGACGTCAAGGTCTTCCCCTATGACCCCGAGGGCGCAAAGAAGCTGCTTGAGGAAGCAAAGGCTGCCGGTGTGAAGGTGGATACGCCGATCACCATCATCGCGCGCACCGCGAATTTCCCCAACGTCACCGAGATCATGGAGGCGATCCAGCAGCAATTGCAGGATGTCGGCTTCAAGATCGACCTGAAATTCGTGGAAGTGGCCGAGCACGAAAGCTATTACTCCAAGCCCTTCAAGGAAGGCCGTGGACCGCAGATCGTAGCCGCCATGCACGATAATTCCAAGGGCGACCCGTCCTTCACCATGTTCTTCAAATATGCCACCAAGGGCACGCAGTCGGGCTTCTCGGACAAGAAGGTGGACGATCTGATCGAACGTGCATCCGCAGCCGTGGGTGACGAGCGCGCCAAGCTCTGGTCGGAACTCATCGCCTATCTGCACGACGATGTGGTGGCGGATGTGCTGCTGTTCCACATGGTCGGCTTCTCCCGCGTCTCGGAGCGGCTGGACTTCAAGCCCACCATCGCCACCAACTCGATGCTGCAGCTTTCGGAAATCGGCATCAAATAAGACCCCGCGTCTTGTCAATTGAGAAGCGGCGGCGCGGCGAAAGCTTCGCCGCCGCATTGAAAAACCGGAGGCAACCATGCTGAGCTTCATCCGAAAACGTTCCGTTGCGAGCCTGATCTCTCTGATCGGCCTCATCGTCATGGTTTTCTTCCTGTCCCGCCTGACGGGAGACCCGGCCGCACTGTTTCTGCCGGTGGAAGCTTCGGAAGAGTTGAAGCAGCAGTTCCGGGCGCTGCACGGGCTGAACGATCCGCTGATGGTGCAGTTCCTGCGTTATGCGGGCGATGTGATGACGGGTGACCTCGGCGAATCGCTCAGGAAAGCCCGCCCGGCGCTGGATGTGGTGCTGGAGGCTTTCGTCTGGACGCTGTGGCTTGCGGTCATCACCATGTCGCTCGTCACCACCGCCGCCATCGTTGTCGGTTCGCTTGCGGCTTTCCGCTCCGGCGGCTTCTTCGACCGCATGGCCTCGAGCATCTCGCTCATCGGTGCATCCGTTCCGGATTTCTGGCTGGCGATTGTCGCTATCGTCGTATTCTCCGTCAATCTCGCCTGGCTGCCCACGTCGGGCACGGGCTCCGTGCTGCACTGGATATTGCCGATTGCGGTCCTGTTCGTGCGCCCCTTCGGCATTATCGTACAGGTGGTGCGCGGCTCGATGATCGGCGCTTTGTCCTCGGCCTATGTCAAAACGGCGCGCGCCAAGGGCGTGAAGTCGGGTCCGATCATCTTTATTCACGCCTTGCGAAACGCCATGCTGCCGGTCATCACCGTCATTGGCGACCAGGCGGCAAGCCTTCTCAACGGCGCCGTCATCGTCGAAACGATTTTCGGTTTTCCCGGTGTCGGCAAGCTGATGATCGATTCCATTCTTCAGCGCGATTTCAACGTCGTGCTGGCCGCCATTCTCGTGACCGCGCTGGCGATCTTCCTGATGAATCTTCTGATCGATATCGCCTATGCGCTCCTCGATCCGCGTATCCGGCACTGAGGAGGCCGTTCAGCCATGAGCCTTTCCAGCGCCGACACCGAGATCATCGCCGAGCCTTCCTTCGCAACACGCATGCTGCGCATGTTGTGGGCGGATAAATTCGCGCTCTGCGCCGCGATCTTCCTCATCATTGTCATTATCCTCGCTTTTGTCGGCCCTGCCTGGCTTGGCGATCTGGCAACGAAACAGAACCTGCGCGGGCGCAACCTCGCCCCGTTCGACTGGCAGCGCGAGTGGTATTTCTGGTTGGGAGCGGATGCGCTCGGCCGTTCGCTTCTCGCGCGCATTGTCGCTGCCACGCAAAATACGATGATGATCGCCGCCGGCGCGGTGCTTCTTTCCGCCATCACCGGCACCGTGCTCGGGCTGATCGCCGGTTTCTCCTCCAACCGTGTCGGCCAGATCATCATGCGGCTTGCCGATGTGATCATGTCGTTCCCGTCGCTGCTGATCGCGGTCATCGTGCTTTATCTGCTCGGCTCCTCCATTCTAAACCTGATGCTGGTTCTGGCGATCACCCGCATTCCCGTTTACATCCGCACCACGAGGGCGGAGGTGCTGGAGGTGCGCGAGCGCATGTTCGTGCAGGCGGCTAGGGTCATGGGCGCATCGGGCAAGCGCATCCTGTTCCGTCACATCCTGCCCGTCGTGTTGCCGACGCTGACGACGCTCGCCACGCTCGATTTCGCCTATGTGATGCTGGCGGAAAGCGCGCTGTCCTTCCTTGGCATCGGCATTCAGCCGCCGGAAATCACCTGGGGCCTGATGATTTCGCAGGGGCGGCAATATCTCACCAATGCCTGGTGGCTGTCCTTCTGGCCGGGGCTTGCCATCATTCTCACCACCCTGTCGCTAAACCTGCTTTCCAACTGGCTCCGCATCGCGCTTGATCCCGTGCAGCGCTGGCGGCTGGAAATGAAAGGCCGCAAGCATGGCTGACCATCTTCTCGACGTGCGCAACCTTTCCGTGGAGTTCCACACCGCAAGCGGTATCGTCCATGCGGTGAAGGATGTCTCCTACCATATCGACCGTGGCGAAACGCTGGCCATCCTCGGCGAAAGCGGTTCCGGCAAATCGGTATCGTCCTCGGCCATCATGAACCTCATCGACATGCCGCCCGGACATATCAGCAGCGGTCAGATATTGCTCGACGGCCAGGACCTTCTGACCATGCCGGCCGAAGCGCGCCGCGAAATCAACGGCCGGCGTATCGCCATGATTTTTCAGGACCCGCTCAGCCATCTCAATCCGGTCTATACCGTCGGCTGGCAGATTCGTGAGGCGATGACCACCCACGGTATGGACAAGGCAAAGGCCGAAGCGGAGGCGAGGCGGCTTGTCGCTCGCGTCGGCATTCCTGACCCGGACGGGGCCTTGAAGAAATATCCGCATGAATTTTCGGGCGGTCAGCGCCAGCGCGTGATGATCGCCATGGCGCTGGCGCTTCGGCCCGATCTCCTGATTGCCGATGAGCCGACCACCGCGCTTGACGTGACGGTACAGGCCGAGGTGCTTTCGCTGCTCAAGGAATTGCAGCGGGAAACCGGCATGGCCGTGCTCATCATCACTCACGATCTCGGTGTCGTCGCCGAAATCGCCGATCGCGTGGTGGTGATGGAAAAGGGTGTCCTGGTCGAGGCCGGCACGGTTCGTGAGGTCTATCGCAATCCGCAGCACCCCTATACCCGCAAGCTCATCAGCGCAGCACCCGGCAGGGGCGACATGCACGAGCCGCAGGCGGCGGGCGAAGCGCTGCTCAGCGTGCGTGATGTGCGCAAGCGTTACGGCGCCTTCGAGGCGCTGAAGGGCGTTTCCTTCGAACTCATGGAAGGCGAAACCATCGCGGTCGTCGGCGAAAGCGGTTCCGGCAAATCGACGCTGGCGCGTATTCTACTTCGCCTCGACGAGCCGGATGCGGGCAGCGCCTTGTGGAAGGGGCGCGACCTCTTCAAGCTTCCGCCTGCCGAACTCTTCGCGCTCCGGCGCGATTTGCAGATGGTGTTTCAGGACCCCACCCAGTCGCTCAATCCGCGCATGACGGTGTTCCAGCTGGTTTCCGAAGCCTGGGTCATCCATCCGGAGATATTGCCCAAGGCAAGATGGCGTGAGCGGGTTGCGGAATTGCTGCATCAGGTGGGTCTCTCGCCGGAACATATGCGCCGTTATCCGCATCAGTTCTCCGGAGGTCAGCGGCAGAGGATCGCGATTGCCCGCGCGTTGGCGCTGGAACCGAAGCTCATCATCTGCGACGAGGCGGTCTCGGCGCTCGATGTTTCGGTTCAGGCGCAGGTTATCGCGCTGCTGGACAAGCTGCGCCGTGAAATTGGCCTCTCCTTCATCTTCATCGCACATGACTTGCCGGTCGTTCGGGATTTTGCCGATCACGTCATGGTCATGCAGCGGGGAGAGGTGGTGGAGTTCGGCACCGTCCGGCAGGTGTTCGAGGCGCCGCGCGAGGCCTATACCCGTGCCCTTCTATCCGCGAGCCTCGATCCCGACCCCGATATGCAATCCCAGCGTCATCCGGCCGTGGCCGGCAACGCCATCGGAAATTCAAGCGGAGTTCTTTCATGAGCAAACAAGCTTTCGTCGCGCTCGTCACCTGTTTCAACGAGGACGAAACCATCAACTATCAGGCAACCCGCGCGCAGGTGCGCCGCCAGGTGGCGGCCGGCAACAACATCATGTGCGCCGGCACCAATGGCGATTTTACCGCGCTGACGCATGCGGAAAAAATCCGGCTGACGGAAGAGGTGGTGGACGAAGTTGCCGGCCGTGCCAAGGTCATCGTGAATGCGGGCATGCCGGCCACTTTCGAAACCCTGCAACTTGCCAAAGCCTTCGACCGCATCGGCGTCGACGGTATCGCCGTCATCACGCCTTTCTTCATCGCCTGCACGCAGGATGGCCTGATCCGCCATTTCTCGACGGTGGCCGATGCCGTTGAAACGCCGGTCTATCTCTATGATATTCCCGCCCGCACCCAGAACCACATAGAGCCGGAAACCGCCCGCAAACTCGCCACCCATGGCAATATCGCCGGCATCAAGGATTCTGGCGGCGCTCAGCAGACACTCGAAGCCTATCTTCAGGTGGCAAAGGAGATGCCCGGCTTCGAGGTCTATTCCGGCCCGGATCACCTCGTTCTCTGGTCGTTGCAGAACGGGGCGGCAGGCTGCATTTCCGGCCTCGGCAACGCGCTGCCGGATGTGCTGGCCGGCATTCTCAATGCTTTCAACGCCGGTGACATCACCGAGGCCGAACGCCAGCAGGCAATCTACGCCGATTTCCGCACCGACCTCTACGCCCTCGGCTTCGCACCGGCCATGGTCAAACGCTCGCTTTATCTCCAGGACCCATCCGTCGGCGCCAGCCGCCAACCGGCCCTTCTGCCGGATAAAGAGCAGGATGAAAAAATCCTGGAAATCCTGCGGCGTTATCAACGGATCTGACGCTGCTGTCGAATGTGACGCGCACCCCTGCGGATTGTGCGCGTCACCTTAAAAATATCTGCGAAAATGGCCAGAAGCCGTTGCATTTCCCGAGCCTCACCCATGACGAATAATTTGTGACACAAACACGAAATTCCCCTTGTCAGTCACGCCATTGATGTTTAAGAGGAGCGCGCAACGCAAGCGTTCGCGCATGCGGAGAGGTGGCAGAGTGGTCGAATGCACCGCACTCGAAATGCGGCATACCTGCAAGGGTATCGTGGGTTCGAATCCCACCCTCTCCGCCATAGTCAAACGCTGAGGCGTGATATTCCCCCCGAAATTGGTTTATTTCATTCGATGCCGTGCTGAAGCATGCAATATGCTGGCCCCACGGGAAGCGTTTTTTTGCGTTATGCTGGCTGATGAGAATATGCCTCGAACATATGTTGTCGACTGAGAAAATGGGGCGACGATAAGGAGGGGTGGAGATTGCTGAGAACGTATGTTCATATCCGCCATTGCCTCTCGCGGCGGAGGCGCTATCATGATTGTGTTGTAGGACGTTAAGCTTTGGGAGGAGCGATACGTGAGACGGATGTGGCCAGACGAATTTGCCTTTCTGCTGGACGGTGCGGAAGAGGTTGACCTGCATATTCCATCGGCGGCACAGGATGATAGTTCGCCCGGAGAGGCGGTATCCAGGAAGGCTTTGAAAAGCCGTATCAGCCAGCAGGATTTTGAGAAGATCTGGCATCTGGCAGAGGCCCGTTACCGGTTGAATGGCCGGTTTTCGGGCAAGGCGATTACGCTGATCACCAACAATCCTCATTATCAGAAATGGCATCCCTCCGACGGTGGCAGCGTTGAGAGCGTCTCCGATAGCGGTCAAAAATACACGACGAATTATGTAATCGTGCATTTTCTCTTGGATGATGTTCGCGAGCCTGTCGAAGTGTGAAGCCCGCAGGGCTGGTTCCTGGCAGTGAGTGGTCGAGTGGCCTGGAAAGCGATGTTTTGTGAGGCAACGTCGCGTTCCGGTGCGAAACGGAAGTCAGGCGGGCGCCATCGCTGTTGCCGGCGTTTCTTGCTGCGGCCATTGCTGGAGTGCTTGCCGACCTGCCTCGGTCAAGCCATACACTCCTCTGTCGAGCCTCTCAAACCAGCCATAGACGTTAGCCAGCAGAATCTTCCCAGCATCCGGGACGCTTGATCTGATTTCACGCACACGCATCGGTCCAGATGCGAGAGCCAAAGCGCAGCCGAGCGCCTGCTGGCGATAGGCGGTCATTATAGGCGCGCGTGTGCTTCCACCGACGGCCGGATCGCCGCGTCGCCTTTGGTGTTCACGCATAAGCCTCGAACGCCGTTTCGGATTGGTTCGTGGCATCGGTGTTACGGAGTTGACGATAATGCTGACGTCTCCGGCATCGGAAATGCCGAGCATACCGACGCCGAGCCTGCGGCAGAGATCGCGGTAGCGTTTGTCAGCCTCGCGGCCCTTGCCCCTGGCTGAAACTCTGGCCGCGATCCAGACCTCGTCCGCTATAGTGGCGCGATCGACGGCCTGCAAAATGAGTTCCAGATTGAAGCTGAGCTTTAGCTCGCAGACGATAACCACGGACGGATCCGTATCGCTCAAGCCAACGAGGTCACAGCCGCCAACTTCGCCTTTGACAGTGTAACCCGCCTTCTCAAGGAAGCCTTTGACGGGCAGATAAAGCGAAGTTTCCATGTGCCTGCAGGTTTGAGTGAATATTCGGCCCCTTGAATACATCTATCTGCCTGCGCAGGACAACCATTATAGCCGCAGACGCGGTAATAAGTTGGTGGCGGTGGCGGTGTCGAGACGCACGCCTTTCGCGCACGGTGCTGACCGTCGATGCAGACGGCCTTCGCAAAACGGATAGGTCGCAAGGCGGCTTTTTTGGAGCTTGTCCATCGTGCCAGTATCAGCGCGGGGAGCTATATCGCTTACCTTTTGCTAAGGCGCATGCGTTCGATGATGTGCCTGCCGGAGCCTTCCACATGGCGTGCTATTGCATCAGCAGCACCTTCCGCATCCTGCGCTTTGACGCAGGCTATAAGTTCCCGATGTTCGGCCAGCACGTTGGCCTGCCGGCTGAGGGAGGTCGGAAATCCTCTGCTGATTGCCCAAAGGATGTGGCGATGACGCACCCAGAGTTCCACGGCATGACGATTGTAGTGCCGATTGTACATCAGCTGATGGAACTGCAGGTCGAGGTTGGAGTGAGCCATCTCGTCGCCGAAGTTCATCTTTTCGATCTCTCCCTGCAGACGCTCCAGTTCGGCGATGTCGCTGTGCGTGGCAATGCTTACGAACCAGCGTGTGAGCGCAGGCTCGATCAGCACTTCGATTTCGCAGATGTCACGCACGAAATCTTCGTCGATCGGTCTCACGCGTGCGCCCCGGTTGGGGCTCATCACGACGAAGCCCTCACCTCGAAGCTGTTGCAGCGCCTCGCGGATCGGGTTGGTTGATGTCCCAAGCCGGGTTGCGAGTTCGGCAACCTTCAGCCTCTCATTGGCTTTGACGCGACCAGAAATGATGTCGTCACGCAAGCGCTCGTAGATCGAGGCGCCAGCTTCATCACTCGGTTTCGCGTTTTCCGTGTCGGTTGTTTCAAGCTTTAAAATTGTGCTCATGAGGTTGCTTTTAATCCATTTTCTGTCCCGTCGCCAATAGCAAAACGCAAAGAGCGTACATCGCTGTTGACAAATAATGTACGATCTGTGAGTTATCGTGTGATTTGTGCCCGGGGAGGGTGCGTTTCGGGAGAGCCGATATCCGGCGGGAGGAGAATTTATGAGCTATCAGCGTGTGCTGAATCGACTTGGTGTGTCTGCTGCAATCGTCACGGTCGCACTTTCGGCTGGGTTGTTTCCGACGTGGGCGGCAGATTACAAACAGGCGCCGGCGCTTGAGGAGCAGGTGAAGGCGGGGGCATTGCCTGCCGTGGCTGAGCGGCTGCCGGAAAATCCGTTTGTCGAGACGATGGTGGACGGTGTCGGCAAGTATGGTGGTACATTACGGACGACCATTCTGGCGAACGGCGATCAGTACAATCTGACGCGAACGATTGCCAACGAACTGCTCGTCAGGTGGGATCCAAAATGGAGCAAGGTGGAGCCGTCGCTGGCCGAAAAATTCACCGTTTCCGATGACGCCACAACTTACACTTTCACGCTTCGCAAGGGCCTGAAGTGGAGCGACGGTCAGCCTTTCACCGTCGACGACATCATGTTCTGGTACGAGGATGTATTCATGAACCCGGCGCTTTCGCCGGCCAAGAATCCTACCTTCACGGTCGCTGGCAAACCCGTCAAGGTTCGTAAAGTCGATGAGCAGACGGTAGAGTTCAAGTTTGACTCGCCTTACGGCCTGTTCCTGCAGCAATTGGCCTATGGTCAGGGGCATCTGCCCGTCATCTATCCGAAGCACTATCTCAGCCAGTTCCATGAGAAATACAACAAGGACGGCATTCCGGCTCTGCTGAAGGCCAATCCGGCGGCAGGGGACTGGGTCGCACTGTTCAACTCCAAGGTCTCGCTGACCTTTCAGCCGGCATATTGGCAAAACCTCGAATTGCCGACGCTCAATCCCTGGATCCTGACCATTCCCTATGCGGATGGCGAACGGGTCGCAGCAAAGCGCAATCCCTATTACTGGAAGGTCGACAGCGAAGGTAACCAGCTACCCTATATCGACAATGTCACCTGGGCAAAGCTGGACGATCCGCAGTTGATGGCGTTGAAGATGACATCCGGTGAGTTCGACTTTGCTTTCCGCCACATCAACAATGCGACTTTCAAGTCGGTGCTGTTTGATGGCCAGGAGAGCGGCAACTTCCGCTTCGTCGACGTCAAGGACCTGCCGGCCAACGATGCGGTCATCCTGCTTAACCTCAACTCCACCGATCCCGTGAAGAGGAAGGTTTTCCAGAACAAGGATTTCCGCATCGCGCTCAGCCATGCGATCAACCGGCAGGAGATCATCGATCTGGTTTATGTCGGGCAGGGCGCGCCAGCCCAGGTGGCGGTGCAGCCCGAGAACGAACTGTTCAACGAGAAGGAAGCGACGCAGTATACGGAATATGATCCGGCTGCGGCCAATGCCGCGCTCGATGAGATCATGCCGAACAAGGATGGTCAGGGATATCGTCTCGACGAGACGGGCAAACGCTTCACGATCAATTTCATGGTGGCGGATGCCTTCGGCCTCTCTTATCCCGACATCATGCAGATGGTGCAGGAATATGCCAAGAAAGTGGGCATTGACATCCAGATCCGTACCACTGATCGCGCGCGTCTGAATTCGATGTGGAACGCCAATGAGCAGGATGCCTATATCTGGAACTGCGTCGGCGGGCTGAATGAGGTTTATACCGATCCACGTTGCTACATGCCGTTCCAGAAGGCCGACATCTTCTTCGCGGTAAAGTGGGCCGAATGGTATGCCAATCCGCAGACGGGCGAGGAGCCACCGGCCGAGATCAAGGCTCTGATGGCCGCCTATGACAAGGTCAATGCGTCGTCCAGCGATGACGATCGCAAGGCGCGGATGAAGGAGTTCCTGACGCTTTCGGCGGAAAACTTCCTGAATATCGGCATTTCCCGCCCGATGCCCAAATATATGATGGTGTCCAAGGATCTGAAAAATGTCGTGAACGGCATTCCGATCACCGGCAACCTCTGGCACCCGGCACCGACCCTCTCGCAGTGGTACTTCGAAAAAGCCCAATAAACGATCCCAGAGATCCTGGCCGGAGGCATGAAGCTTCCGGCCACACCACACCCGAAATGGTCATTGCTCATGCTTCGCTATATCGCCAAACGGCTGGTGTTCGCTATTCCGACGCTGTTCGCCGTATCGATCATCGCCTTTGCCATCATCCAGTTGCCACCGGGCGACTATCTGACGACGCTTATGGCCGACTGGGCTGCCCAGGGCGGCGCGGTCGAGGCGGGAACGCTTGCCGCCATGCGCGAGCGCTACGGTCTCGATCAGCCGATGTATTTCCAGTACTATAAATGGATGGCAGGTATCGTCCTTCGCGGCGATTTCGGTATTTCGTTCGAGCTTGGCAAGCCGGTCACGGAGTTGATCTGGAGCCGTCTGGGTTTTTCCCTGCTGCTGTCGGTCCTGACCCTCTGCTTTGTCTGGGCAGTGGCAATCCCGATCGGCATCCTCTCGGCGGTGCGGCAATATTCGATCTCGGATTATACGGCGACCTTTCTCGCCTTCTTCTTCCTTGCCGTGCCCGACTTCCTCATGGCGCTCTCCGCCATGTATTTGATGTCCGCATGGTTCGGTCAGAGTGTCGGCGGGCTGTTTTCTCCCGAATATGCCGATGCCGCCTGGAGCCTCGGCAAGCTTTCTGATTTCGCCAAACATGTCTGGCTGCCGGTGATCGTGATTGGCCTTGGCTCGCTTGCAGCTTTGGTACGGATCATGCGCGCCAACCTGCTCGACGAACTCTCCAAGCCTTATGTCACCACCGCACGCGCCAAGGGCATGTCGGAATTCGAGCTTCTGATGCGCTATCCGGTCAGGCTGGCACTCAATCCGCTCATCTCGACGCTCGGCTGGATACTGCCGGCCGTCATTTCGGGCGAGATCATCGTCTCCGTCGTCATGAGCCTGCCGACGACCGGTCCGCTCCTGTTGCGCGCGCTTCTGGCCCAGGACATGTACCTTGCCGGCTCCCTCATCCTCCTGATCTCCGTTCTCACCATTATCGGCACGTTGATCTCCGACCTCCTGCTCGCGCTGACCGACCCGAGGATTAGACTGCAATGACCGACATGACCCAGATTCCCTCCGACACGGATGCCGTTGTCGATCTCCGCGGCAAGGACTTGGCCGTTGCCGGCCAGTGGCGCCTGTTCTGGCTGAAGTTCAAGAAGCACAAGATCGCGCTGGCCAGTCTCGTTGTCATCGCCTTGATGTATCTCGTCGCGCTGTTTGCGGAGTTCATCGCACCGTTCGATCCGAACGCCACCAATGCGCGTTTCACCTATGCGCCGCCGCAGGGCCTTTCACTGATCCACGATGGCGCGTTTATGCCGCATGTCGATCAGCTTAAGATGACGCTCAACACCCAGTCGATGCGGCGCGAGTTTTCTGCGGATCCGGCCAAGCCGATTGCCGTCGGCTTCTTCGTGCCGTCCGATCCCTACACGCTTGCCGGCTTCATTCCCATGAAGACCAAGCTGTTCGGCCTCGTTGATGCGCGCCCGGGTGACAGTCTTTATGTGTTCGGTGCCGATCGCCTGGGCCGCGACATCTTCTCTCGTGTCGTTTATGGCGCGCGCATCTCGCTTTCCATCGGCCTTGTGGGCGTTGCCATGAGCCTTGTGCTTGGTGTCACCATCGGCGGCATCTCCGGCTTCTTCGGCGGCTGGACGGATGTGGCGATCCAGCGTGTCATCGAACTCCTGCGGTCCATACCGACGATCCCTCTGTGGATGGGCCTTGCGGCCGCAATCCCGGTCGGCTGGCCGCCGCTCAGGACCTATTTCGTCATCACGCTGATTGTGTCGCTGCTCGGCTGGACTAGCCTTGCGCGAGAGGTACGAGGCAAATTTCTTTCCCTGCGCAACGAGGATTTCGTCACCGCAGCAAGGCTCGACGGGATGAGTGAACTCGGCATCATATTCCACCATCTCGTGCCGTCCTTCATGAGCCATATCATCGCAACCGTGACGCTCGCCATTCCGACGATGATCCTGGCGGAAACAGCCCTGTCCTTCCTCGGCATCGGGCTTCAGCCGCCCATCATCTCCTGGGGCGTTCTTCTGCAGGAGGCGCAGAACATTCGTGCCGTTGCGCAGGCACCCTGGCTGCTCTTCACGCCGGCCGCGGCCATCGTCATCGCGGTGCTTTCCCTCAACTTCCTTGGAGACGGACTGCGCGATGCGGCCGATCCCTATGAGAACGCCTGATGACCATGACAAATGATACAATACTCAGGGTTGATGACCTGCGCACCTACTTCACGACGCGCACCGGCACCTTCAAGGCGGTCGACGGTGTGTCTTTCGAGTTGAAACGCGGCAAGACGCTCTGCGTAGTTGGTGAAAGTGGCTCCGGCAAGTCGGTTACTGCACGCTCGATCCTGCAGATCGTCGACAAGCCGGGCAAGATCGAAGGCGGCTCCATCGTCCTGACGCGCCAGGACGGATCGACTGTCGATCTTGCGAGGCTCGACCCCCGCGGCAAGGAGATTCGTGAGGTTCGCGGCCGGGAGATCGCGATGATCTTTCAGGAGCCGATGAGTTCGCTGTCTCCCGTCCACCGGATCGGTGATCAGATCGGTGAAGCCTTGCGCATACATTTCGGCACGCCGAAACGCGAGCGCCGTGAGCGTGTTCTGGAACTGCTCAAGCAGGTGGAAATCCCGCGGGCGGAACACGCGATTGATCGCTATACATTTGAATTTTCGGGTGGCATGCGCCAGCGGGTGATGATCGCCATGGCGCTCGCCTGCAATCCGTCGGTTCTGATAGCCGACGAGCCGACGACAGCGCTCGATGTGACCACCCAGGCGGAAATTCTCGATCTCATCAGGAAGCTGCAGCAGAGCCACGGGATGGCCGTGATCTTCATCACCCACGACATGGGCGTGGTGGCAGAGATCGCAGACGAAGTGCTCGTCATGTATCGCGGCCGCGTGATGGAACATGGCAGCGTTGACGAGGTCTTCCACGCACCGAAGGATGATTATACCAAGCGGCTGATTGGCTCGGTCGTGCGACTGGAGAGTAAGGCCGACATCAGGTTGAAGCGTGCTGCAATCCCGGCGGATGCGGCGCCGCTGCTTGAAGTCAGCGACATGTCGCTGACATTTCCATCCGGCCTTAAAGCGGTAAACGGTGTTTCACTCACCGTCCGTCCGGGCGAAACACTCGGCATCGTCGGCGAGTCTGGCTCGGGCAAGACGACGATGGGGCGCTGCCTGCTGCGTATCTATGATCCCGAAGCCGGGAATATCAACTATCGTCGCCCGGACGGAAACGTCATCGACTTGAGGACGGCGAGCAGCTCGCAGCTGAAGGAGGTTCGTCGCGAGGTGCGGATGATCTTCCAGGACCCGGTCGGATCGCTCAGCCCCCGCAAAACGGTCGCGCAGATCATTGCCGAACCGCTGAAGCTTGCCGGCATGAAGGGCAGGGAGCTGGACCAGCGGGTGGCGGAGCTGATGGAACAGGTGGGTCTGGAGCCTGCCTGGCGTGAGCGCTACCCCCATGCCTTTTCCGGCGGCCAACGCCAGCGCATCGGCATCGCACGCGCCATCGCCATCAAGCCAAGGTTGATTGTCGCCGACGAGGCGACCTCGGCGCTCGACGTCTCGCTTCGCTCGCAGATTCTCGATCTGATGATGAAGCTGCAGGACGAGCTTGGCCTTTCCTACGTCTTCATCTCCCACGATATGTCGGTGATCCGTTACATGTGCGACCGCGTTGCCGTGATGTATCGCGGGCAGATCGTTGAGGCCGGCGATACCGATCAGGTCGTCAACAATCCGACGCACGACTACACTCGTGCGCTGCTCTCCGCCATTCCCCATCCAGACCCGCGCGATCGGCGTTTGCACAGCCGTGTGCGCTATGTCGCGAACCATGCATTGAACGGATAAGTCATGAAAATCACAGATGTCAAAGTCATCGTCTGCTCCCCCGGCCGCAACTTCGTCACGGTGAAGATATTTACCGACGAAGGGCTGACCGGTGTTGGTGACGCGACGCTCAACGGGCGGGAAAAGGCGGTTGTCGCCTATCTGGAGGAACATCTCGCACCGCTTCTGATCGGCCGAGATCCGTCCCGCATCGAAGACATATGGCAGTATTTTTATCGCGGTGCCTATTGGCGTCGCGGTCCGGTGACGATGGCTGCGATCGCCGGTATTGACATGGCGCTGTGGGACATCAAGGCCAAGGCCGCCAACATGCCGCTCTATCAGCTTCTCGGTGGCGCGAGCCGTGACAGGGTTCTCTGCTATACCCACGCGCAGGGAACCAACATTGCGGAGGCCGTCGAAGCGGTCGGCAAGCGCATCGATGAGGGTTACAGGGCGGTTCGCGTCCAATGCGGGATACCGGGTCTGCCTGATGTCTATGGCACCGGTGCCAAGACGGTGACAAACAATGCCGTGGACGACGCCGTCCCGCATGAGGAAGTCTGGTCCACCTCAAAATATCTGCGTCATATACCGAAACTGTTCGAGGCGGTGCGCGAGGCGCATGGCTGGGACGTGGAGTTGTTGCACGACAGCCACCACCGCCTGACGCCGATTGAGGCGGCAAGACTTGGCAAGGATCTGGAATTCGCCCGGTTATTCTGGCTGGAAGACACAGTCGCAGCCGAGCATCAGGAGGGTTTTCGTCTGATCCGCCAGCATACGACGACGCCGCTTGCCGTCGGCGAAGTCTTCAACACGATATGGGATGCGCGACTGCTGATCGAGGAACAGCTCATCGACTATATTCGCACCACCTGTGTTCACGCGGGTGGTGTTACCGCCCTGCGACGCATCATGGATTTCGCCAGCATCTACAACGTCCGCACCGCCTGCCATGGCGCAATGGACATGTCGCCGATCTGCCTCGGCGCCAACCTGCATCTTGATCTCTGGGTGCCGAATTTCGGTATCCAGGAATATTCCGGCTATCTGCCTCAGATCCTCGAAGTCTTCCCGGGCGCATGGAGCCTCAGCGACGGTTACCTGCATCCCGGTGAGGCGATCGGCCACGGCGTCGAAATCGACGAAAAGCTTGCCGCCAAATTCCCCTATGAGCGGGCCTATCTACCCGTGAACCGTCTCGAAGACGGCACGCTCTGGCATTGGTAAGCGACGCGAAGGGGAGATAAAGACAATGAAGATCACCACCATCAAGACCTATGCCGTCAAGGTCGGCATTCGCAACCAGCTTCTCGTCAAGATAGAGACGGATGAGGGTATTTTCGGCTGGGGTGAAAGCGGGCTTTCGGGCCGGGAAAAAGCCGTGGTCGGGGCGCTGGAACATTATGCGGAATTCCTCAAGGGGCGGGATCCATTCAAGATCGGCGCGCTCTGGCAGGAAATGTATCGCAGCCAGTATTTCGAGGGCGGGCGCGTGTTGCAGGCGGCGATTTCGGCGATCGATATTGCGCTCCACGATATCAAGGGCAAAGCGCTTGGCGTACCGGTCTATGAATTGCTGGGGGGCAAGCAGCGCGATCGTATTCCCACGTTTGCGACAACCTTTGCTGCACCGGGGCCGGAAATGATCGACCAGGCAAAGATGCTGATCGATCATGGCTGGACAGCCATGCGGCTTTCTCCTTCGGGGCATGAAGAGAAAGAAATCTACGAGCCGCGTGAACATATAGCAGCGACGGCGAAATGGCTGGTGAAGGCGCGTGAGGAGCTGGGAGAGGATATCGTGCTCGGCATCGATTATCACCACCGGTTGACGGTCGCGGAGGCCGCAAGCTTCTGCCAGAAGATGCCATCCGGCACGCTCGATTTTCTGGAGGAGCCTATCCGGGCCGAAAGCCCCGAGGCCTATGAAGCATTGCGGCGGATGACTGACGTGCCCTTCGCCATTGGCGAGGAGTTCTCATCGAAATGGCAGTTTCAGCCCTATATCGAGCGGGATATCCATCAGTTCAACCGCCTCGATGTCTGCAATGTCGGTGGACTGACGGAATCGATGAAGGTGGCCGCATGGAGCGAGACCCACTATGTCGACATGATGCCGCATAATCCGCTTGGACCCGTCTGCACGGCTGCGACCGTGCATTTCTGCGCGGCCGTGCCGAACTTCTCCTGGCTTGAGACCCGCAACAGCCCGGCAGAAACCCATCTCGGCTTCGACAATTCAGATTTCTTTCCCGTCCAGCCGAAGCTCGAAGGTGCATTCTACCCGGTTTCTGATGCCCCTGGCCTTGGTATCGAGGTAAATGAAGACCTGCTGGCCAAACAGAGTTTCGAGTTTTGGGAGGCACCACATCTGAAACGTCGCGATGGTTCGGTGACGAACTGGTAACCTGCCTCCATGGTCGGCCGCCAACCGGCGTCTTCTGCACGCCGGTTCCGAACTCTTTCCAGAGGTATCCTGTCGGCCATTGGGGGATGATGGTGGCAGCACTTGGTTTGCGGCCGTCGGCGTTTATTTGATGCCGAATCCGAGGCGACGCAACGTGTGGCTCAAATCCGCGCGGCCCTTCAGCGCTTCGGCATCCTGCACGCGTTTGGCAATGGGAGCCGTCCAGCCATTTTGCGGCAGCCCCTGCTTTTCCTGAAACACTTTCAAAACCTCATCGTAAGCATTGAGGTCATCCCCTCCCGCTTCCGAATAGGTCTCATGAAAGAGAATGGATGATTGCGGCAGGCGCGGTTTCACATCGGTTTTCGCCGCAGGGTCGGGATAACCGACCGTAAGACCAAAAACCGCCACCGTCTCGGGTGGCAGTTTCAATTCACCGGACACGTCTTCCGGTCTGTTTCGAATGCCACCCACATAGCAGGAGCCAAGTCCGAGTGAATCGATGGCGGCAACGGCGTTCTGTGCAGCCAATGCTGCATCAATGGCGCCGATAAGGAAGCTTTCCAGATAATCCAGCCCTTCGCCCTTGTTGCCATGGTTGGAAGCAACGGTTCGCAACCGCTTCAGGTCTATCAGCCAGATGAGGAAGACAGGCGCATCTTTTATGTGGCCGTTACCGCCCGTGAAGTCCGCAAGCCGCGCCTTGCGATCCTTGTCCTGAACCGCCACGACGCTCCATGCCTGAAGATTTGACGAGGTCGGCGCGGATTGGGCAGCTGCGATCAGAAGTTCAAGGCTACCTTCCGGCAGTGCCTTGGGCAGATAAGCGCGCGCGGTTCGATGGTTTAGCAAGGCATCGATGGTGTCGTTCCAGAAAGGGGGAGAAAAAGCTGCCTGTGCCCCGTAACGGGCCTCGACCCGCTGCTGTGGGATTTCCAGTTTGGTGATCGAGCTGGGCAGGGTCATCGTACGAAACTCCGGAATGTTGGGAGTGGAGGGCAGGGCCGGATGAGGGGCCGGGGAAGGTGGCTAAGCACCTGTGACTTGATATGCTGTGCGAGGTCCTGTGCCGAGCAATGTCTTACTCATTCGCGTTTTTTCAGTGAAACAACATTTCCATGCCAAGTCCCAGACACGTGCGGTCGAGATTTCCTTTTATCTCGCCATGCTGCGAAGAAACGCAACGGCGATCCAAGGCAGTCCTGTAATTCAGCACAAATTCTGGTGCCTCGCCGCGCACGTATGGGAATAAAATTCTGCAAGAAATGTTTTCTTTGCTGGGGGAGAAGAATTTTCTTCTTAGGAACGAGCCGCTTTGCCCCGATGCTTTCGTCATCGAAACGACGTTTTCAAACGGGGATTTTCATGACGATAGGACGCCGCCAGTTCAACAAAATGCTTCTTCTGGCAACGGCAGGGACGGCCCTGCCAGGTTCGTTATTCGCTGCAAGCAGCGATGCGAGCCGGCCCGTGTCCGGCGGCACCCTCAAGCTGCTTTATCGTGTTGATCCCGGCAACGCGCTTTTTGCCATCAACACGTCGTCCGGCACGGGGCAGGCGATCGGCCCGAAGATCGTCGAAGGTCTTCTGACATTCGATTTCGACCTCAATCCGCAGCCTTTGCTGGCCACGGAATGGTCCGTTTCGGATGACCATCTTCGTTATACTTTCAAACTCCGCCCAAATGTAAAATGGCACGATGGTCAGGATTTCACCTCGCAAGACGTCGCGTTTTCGATTTTCCGCCTGAAGGAAGCCCATCCGCGTGGCCGCATCACCTATCAGAATGTCGAGGCGGTGGAGACGCCGGACCCCTTGACCGCGATTATCGTTCTTTCCAAACCGGCGCCCTTTCTGATCGCCGCGCAATCGAGTTCGGAGTCGCCGATCGTACCGAAGCATATTTTCGAAAAGCTGAAACCCGCCGACGGCCAGACGCTGCAGACCGCGATTGGCACCGGTCCTTTCAAGCTGACGGAATGGACACCGGGAAGCCATCTGATCTTCGAACGAAACCCCAACTATTGGGATGCGGGCAAACCTTATCTCGATCGCATCATTCTGCGCATCATCACCGATCCGGCTGCCCGGGCCGTGGCACTGGAAACGGGTGAAGTCGATATTGGCGACAACCCGGTTCCGCTGGCGGATCTCGAACGGTTGAAACAGAACCCCGATCTCGTTCTGGACACCAACACCTATGCCTATGCGGGTCCGCAGCAACAGCTGTTTTTCAACTACGATAACGAAATCTTCCGCAAGAAAGATGTCCGCCTGGCCATTGCCAAGGCGATCAATCTTGATGAAATCGTCAATGTGGCGCTCTTCGGTTATGCGCAGGTATCGCCGAGCCCCGTCAGCACAGCCCTGCCGAACTGGTACGACGCATCGGTCAAGGCCCATGGGTATGATCCCAGAGAAGCGGAAAAACTGCTCGATGCGGCGGGATATCCCCGCAAGGAAGACGGCAAACGTTTTGCAGCGCGTTTGACCTATAATTCCTATCTCGCTCCCGGCTTTGCGGATGTGCTTCGCAACCAGCTCGAGAAGATCGGCGTCGCCGTCGAAATCCGCAAATACGACCTGCCGACCTATCTGAAGACGGTCTACACCGATCGCGCTTTCGATCTGGTGGTGGAATCCCTTTCCAATACTTTCGATCCGTCGCTCGGCATCCAGCGCGCCTATTGGAGCAAGAATTTCAAGATCGGGCTGCCCTTTTCCAACGCGGCCAATTACGCCAATCCCGAGGCGGATGCGCTTCTCGAGGCTGCGGCCATCGAGCCGGATCCGAAAAAACGCTGGGTGATCTGGAGCAAGTTTCAGCACCTCATCCACAACGACGTCGCCTCGGTCGATCTGGTCGCGGCGGGAAGCCAGATCGTGGCGCACAAGCGGGTCAAGAACTACGTCACCGGCGCGCAGGGTCTCAACTGGAGTTTCGGCGATCTGTGGCTCGATCCCACCGCCTGAAACCCGCATCTGAAATCAGGATTTGCCAGGAGGATACGCAATGTCTGTACATGCTGTAACCAAAGACCGTCTCATCGAATGGTTGAGAGATGGCAAGGAGCTTGCCGTTCTCGACATTCGCTCCGCAGAAGAGGTGGGGTATGCCTCGCCGCTGTTTGCGACCAACCTCCCGGCTGAAAGACTGGATGCGGAAATCGAGCGCTTCATTCCACGCCGCGTCGTGCGAACCGTTCTGGTGGATGATGGCAAGGGAAGCGCGGAGCAGGCGGCGGAGCGGCTGGCCGCCAGGGGCTGGAGCGACATTCATTTTCTGCGCGGAGGAATTCCGGCGTGGATTGAGGGCGGCGTTGACGCCTTGCCGACATTCGATATTCCCGGCGTTCCCTTCGTCCAGCAGATACGCGGCGAAAAGAACACACCCGTCGTTTTCGCCCGCGAACTCAAGGCGTGGAAGGAAGCCGGCGAAGACGTTGTCGTCATCGACACCCGCACAATAGCGGAATATGAAAAGGCGCACGTGCCGGGCGCCATTGGCGTGCCGGGTGCAGAACTTCTGCTGCGTTTTTCCGACCTCGTGCCCTCACCCAAAACAAGGGTCGTCGTCTCCTGTGCGGGCCTTCCCCGTGCAATCCTCGGTGCCCAGACATTGATCGACGCCGGTGTCGAAAACGATGTCAGCTATTTGCATGATGGGACGCGCGGCTGGACGGATGACGGGTTTGAACTGGAAACGGGTCTTTCACAAACCTATTCGCCCGCCAGTGATGACGCCAAGCACATCGCAAAGACACGTCTGGAAACATTCTCCCGCGATGACGAGGTGTTGTTTATCGATCATGTCACGGCCGAGACATGGTTGCGGGACACGGCGCGAACGACCTATTTCCTCGATGTCAGAACACCGGAAGAATTCGCGATCTCACACCTGCAAGGTTCGATTTCTTCGGAAGGCGGACAGCTTCTCGGTGTTGCCTATCGCACCATTGCCGTGCGCGGAGCGCGGGTCATTCTGGTGGATGACCTGCTGGGCGCCCGCGCAAGCGTGGTTGCCCACTGGCTGAAACGCCGGGGCTTTGAAATCGCCATTCATCTGCACGATTTCGAACAGGGTGCCGAAGCCGCTGCCGCATAGGTCGGCGGAATATTCACCAGACTGGTCCACAGACAGGAATTTGTAATGACCAATGCCACCCAGGCCTGGGGTTCCGCTCCCAGCGCACGCTTTGATACGATAGCCGAGAAATTTCGGGGGATTTTTTCCGAAATTGGCAGGGATTCCATACGGCACGATCTCGATCGCGTGCTTCGTTTCGATGATTATCAAGCATTGAAAAAAGCCGGCTTTTCCAGGCTGCGTCTGCCGGAGGAGTTTGGTGGTCTCGGCTTGACGCTTCCGGAGCTCTTCGGGCTCATCATCGAACTGGCGGAAGCGGATCCCAATCTCACCAATGCCTACCGCAGCCACCTGGGGTTCACGGAGGACCTGCTCAACGCTGCAGCTTCGCCATGGCGGGATGCATGGCTTACCCGGATCGGACAAGACGAAACCATCGGCAGCGGTTTTTCCGAATTGGGAGATGCCCGGATTGGAACATATTCCACCCAGCTTACCCGATATGGCGGCGGCTGGCGGCTGAACGGCGAGAAATATTATACGACCGGCTCGCTTTATGCCGATTGGATAACGCTCGGCGCCGTGGATGGCGATGGCGTACCGGTTGGCGCTCTCGTTCCCACCAGGGCGGAAGGCGTTGAGATTCTCAACGACTGGGATGGTTTTGGGCAGGCACTGACGGCCAGCGGTACGGCGCGTTTTACGGACGTGGCGATTTCCGATGATCTCATCAAGCCAAGCGCCCTGCGTTTCAGCTATTCAGGTGGCTTTTTCCAGCTTGTCCATCTGGCCTCACTTGCCGGAATTGGCCGCGCGGCCGCCACGGAAATCGCCCGTCATGTGGCGGAACGCAAGCGGGTCTATCAGCGCAGCAACGCCTCGCGTTTTGCCGAAGACCCACAGGTGCTTCAGGTCGTGGGGCGGGTGAGAGGTGCGGCCTACAGCGCCGGCGTTATCGTGTTAAAGGCGGCAGAAGCCTTGCAGGCTGCCTATGAGGCCAATCTCTCCGGAGATGAGGAGCGCATTGCGCTGGCAAATCGCAATGCGGACCTTGAGGTCAGCCAGTCGGTGACTGTGGTCAGCAATCTGATCCTCGACGCTTCCACGATCCTTTTCGATGCCCTTGGCGCCTCCGCGGCAAAGCGCAGCCATGGTCTGGACCGGCACTGGCGAAACGCCCGCACCATAACCTCGCACAATCCCCGCATTTATCACGACCGTATCGTGGGAGATTTCGCGGTGAACGGCATCCTGCCAACACCGCAGGGAGGTGTGGGAATAGCCCCACGAACTGAGAGCGAAAAAACTGACGCATGAGAAGGCTGTGCGTCACGGATGGCGATGCGACGATCGGCCTGGGCAGATTTGCATCATGGGCGAAACACCGTGTCGCCTGAGCGTGAAGATGCCTCGCCAAGCCTGCTTTCAACCTTCCATTTCTCCTCGTCAACGGATGGAAGCCAGGTAATCCGGCGCCTTGTCCGGGTCGTTTCACATCCCCTTCAATTCAAAACAGGATAGCGAAATTGGGCAGGATCTATCGTGATTTTACGGAACTCGTTGGCAACACGCCGCTCGTGGAACTCGCCAGAATAGCGGAGAAATACGATCTTTCGTCGAGGATCCTTGCCAAGATCGAGTACCTCAATCCCGCAGGCAGCGTGAAAGACCGAACCGCATGGGGCATCATCCGCGAAGCGGAGAAGAGCGGTAAATTGAAGCCGGGTGATCTTCTTTTCGATCTCACCAGTGGCAATACCGGTATAGGATTTGCGGCTGTCGCCGCCGCGCGCGGATATCGCACGAAATTTTACCTTCGCAATACGATCAGCGAAGATAAGATCAACATTCTTCGCCAGTTTGGATCCGAGATCGAACTGATCGAAAACGAGGAGCTTTTCCAGCCCGATGCGATCCATCGCATTATCGATCGGATCAAGGGTGAAAACCCTGACGCCTTTTACACCGGTCAGCGCTCCAATGACGCCAACCCGCAGGTGCATTTCGAGACGACTGGGCCCGAAATTTGGCGCGATACCGACGGAAACATTGATATTCTGGTGGCTACGGTTGGTACGGGCGGCACCGTTTCCGGTGCCGGGCGCTTCCTCAAGTCGCAAAACCCGGAAATAAAAATTGTCGTTGCCGAACCTACGCCGGAGTCCGTTCCGTCCCCCGACAATCCTGATGCGCTGACGATCGAAGGCGTGCACAAGGTCACGGAGGTGGAGGAAAGCACCCTGCCGGAGACTTACAACAAGGGCGTTGTGGATGAGGTTGTCGCCGTTACGACCGAGCAGGCGCGGCGGGCTGCACTTGCTGTCGCAAGGGAGGAAGGCCTCCTGGTCGGAACCTCGTCCGGCGCTGCCATCGCGGTTGCCATCGAACTTTCACGGCGCGTGGAAAACAGTGGCAAGACGATTGCCGTCGTCTTTCCCGACAGTGGTGAGCGATATCTTTCGCTTTTTGATGCGCTGGACTGAAAGATCAAGCAAGGGGTACGGAATTTAGAATTCTGTGGCGCGTTCGTTTGAACGCAAGTGCCGACAGGCCTTGAAAAAGGCGGCCTTTCGGCATTTCTCGTATGTCCGGGAGTGAACCAAGGATCAATGCACGGCGAGGCCGAGATTGCCCCGCAATGTCTGCGTTTCATATTGCTGTCGGTAGACGCCCCATTCCTGAAGATAGGGAATGACCTTGTCGACGAATTCATCAAAGCCTGTTGGCGTAAGATGCGGGGCAAAAACGAAGCCGTCGGCGGCGTTTTCCTGAACGTAGTTGTTGATCTGTCTCGCCACCGTTTCCGGCGTGCCGATGAAATGCTGGCGTGCCGTCACCTTGATGATGAGCTGACGGATGCTCAATTTTTCGCGCTTGGCGATTTCCCGCCAGGTGCGGGCGGTTTCCAGCCGGTCGTCGACACGGCTCGCACGGCCTTGCGCTACTGCAGGAGAGGCGACTTCGGCGTCGATCTCCGGCAGCGGTCCATCCGGGTCATAAGAAGAGAGATCGCGATTCCATACCTGTTCCAGAAATACGATCGCGTTTTTCGGGCTTACCTGCTGCAAACGAATGGCGCGCTGCCGTTCCTCGGCATCTTCCTGGCTGTCGCCCAGAACGAAAGCGGCGCCGGGCAATATTTTGAGGTCGTCCGCGCTGCGGCCATATCTGGAAAGCCGCGCCTTGACGTCCTTGTAGAAGGCCTGCCCATCCTCAAGCGTGCCGTGGCGGGAATAGATGACATCGGCGTGGCTGGCGGCCAGTTCGCGGCCGGTTTCGGAATCGCCGGCCTGCGCGATGACGGGAGCGCCTTGCGGCGAGGGTGGCAGATCGGAACGGCCGGCGATATCGAAGTGCTTGGACTTGAAGGCAAAATCCTGCCCCTTCCAGACGGCCCGCGTTGCCTCGATAAATTCCCTTGCCCGCTCATAACGTTCGGCAAAGGGCAGATGGTCGCCTCTTCGGAAATTCGCGCCGGTAAAGGCGCCGGGCGAGGTGACGACATTCCACCCGGCGCGGCCGTTTGAAAGTGTGTCAAGCGTGGCAAGCTGGCGGGCTAACGGATAGGGCTCGTTAAATGTTGTGGTGAGCGTTCCGATCAGGCCCACATTGGTGGTGACGGCGGAGATTGCCGTGAGGATCGCCAATGTGTTCGGCCGCCCAACCACATCCAGTTCGTGGAAACGACCCTTCTGTTCGCGTACCCGTAATCCCTCTGCGAGGAAAATGAAGTCCAGTTTTCCCCGCTCCACCGTTTCGGCGAAATGCCTGAAAGACGAGAAAGCGATCTGGCTGCCGGCCGCTGGATCGCTCCAGACCGTGAAGTTGTTGACGCCCGGAAACTGGGCCCCGATGATGACTTGCTTCTTTGACATGGTGTTATTTCCGATGGCTTTCAGGCGGCTGCGACGGCGTAACGGTTCACGGCGGCAGGCAATGACAGGCGGTCACGCAGCGTCGATCCGCGTCCTGGTTGCGCAAGTCCGGCATCGCGAAGCGCCGGCAGGATATGATCCGACAGGGGTGCAAGATCCCGTTCCGGTTGTCGTGGCAGGAAGCGGATGCCATCCAGCCCCGCTGTGGCCAATGCGCGTGTCCGTGAAATCGTCGTCGCCACTTCATCCTTCCATTGCGGGATCGTATCTTTTTCGGGCTCGTCAATCCCAATGCCGATGTCGGCAAGGAGCCGCAGCTCCGGATGTCTGGATTTGAGCCCCCTCACCAGCGACAAAAGCTCGCTCTCGCTTGCACGCAAGAATGCGAGATCGACGGCGGAGGTCGGAAGGATGCTGTCTCTAGGTCCCACTATGGCGGCGATGACGGGCTGGCCTTGTGGAGGCCGCGGTGTGATCGACGGGCCGAGGACGTTAAAATTTGCGCCCCTGAAATCGACATAACGCAATTTTGCGCCGTCAATGAAGCGCTGGCTTTCCGGATCGCGGATGACGGCGTCATCTTCCCAGCTGTCCCAGAGCCGACGAATGACGTCTATCGCTTCGTCGAAATCCCGTTCGAGCGCCTGGCGGTTGTTTTCCGGATAGCCGTTAAGCTCCCCGGTCGCGCGTCTTGCCGCAGCCGCCCGGCTGCCCTCAAGCCGTTGCGCAAGAAGGCCGGCACGACCTTCGGTAACGTAATCGAGTGTGGCGATGGCGGTCGATACATGGAAGGGTTCAAGGAAGTTGATCGGCGCACCGGCAAGGATGCCGGCGTGGCTGGTTCGGGCGCCAAGCCAGTTTGCGAGCAATATGGCATCGAGGCCATCGCCTGTGGAGCGCGCAAAATCGTCTTCAAGGGTGATGAGATCGACACCTTCGTCAAGACGCCGGAGAAGGCCATTTGACTTGCTGTCTTGCCCGAGTACATCAAGGGAACGGTGACTGAGGTCTATGCCCAGATGAAAATTCGTTGCGAAAGTCATGTCGCACTCCGTGCTGAGGGTTGAGCCGTACGGGCGGAAAGCACGCTCTGGTACGATAGTTCATCGCGGCCTCCCCCAGCCCGTGCTGCGCTGTGCCCGGCAAAGCGCGCTAGGATTTTCGCCTCCTGCCCTTCCTTTAAAGCTTTCACTCGCGCGGTCGCCTCTTCGAAGGAAGCGGCGGGAGGATAGACGGGCGTGTTTCCCCTGTGCCCGGCCCTGGTGCCGATGTGCTTTTCGAAAGGTAGCGAGCGATAAAGATGCGGATCGGCCGCCGGGTCGAAAAGCGGGCGATATCCGAGGCTGAGGTAAAGCGCCACGGCTTCCGGCTGACGAAATCCGGTCGAGAGATAGGTGCGGGTATAGCCAAGGGCTGCAGCGCTTTCTTCAAGCGCCGACATGATGGTGCGGGCAAGTCCCTGACGTCGCAGCGATGGATCGGTCCATATCCGCTTTATTTCGGCCGTTTCGTCGTCGTGGCTCATGAAGGCGCCGCCGGCAATGGTCCTGCCGTCTCGCTGCACCAGCAGGAGATCGCCCAGCGGCGGGGAATAGAGCCCTTCCGGATATCGGAATATCTCGCCGCGCGCACCGCCGGGGCGATCTGTCGCGCCATATCGCCCGTCATATTCGCTGATCAGGCCTTCGATGAGAGGTTGGGTCAAGGGGTGAAGTAAAGAGGAGTGAATGATGACATCGGGCATGGCTTGTCTCGCTTGGACACGAAAGCCGGCTGTCCGGGCGGTGGTGATCAAGCGTTGAAAGCTTGCACCGGCCTCAGCCGCGGGCAGAAGCATGGCGCAAGGCATGCGGCTTTGGCGCGGCATGATCTTTTATTGTGCAATTGAATAAGGAAATATCATTGCTCGATTATTTATATCACTAAAAATATAGATTTTATCAAATTAACGACCGTTACCCTGGAGTGTCGATGACCTTTGGTTTGAGCTTTCTCGACAAGAGTCCGATCCATCACGATGAAAGCGCCGTGGCGGCGCTGCAAAGAACAGTGACGCTGGCGCAAAAAGCGGAAGCGCACGGCTTCCTGCGCTTCTGGGTTGCCGAGCACCATAACTCGCCAAAACTGGCAAGCTCGTCTCCCGAAGTGCTGATCGGTTTTCTGTTGGCGCAGACCCAGCGGATCAATATCGGGTCTGGAGGCGTCATGCTGCAGCATTACAGCGCCTACAAGGTCGCCGAAAACTTCAAGCTGCTTTCAACGCTTGCGCCCGGTCGTGTCGATCTGGGCATTGGCAAGGCGCCGGGCGGGCTTCCACTCTCCACGCGTGCCCTTCAGGGCGCCTATGATCCGGCGCGCAAGCCCTCGTTTGAACGGCAGCTTGAGGATCTCGAGCAGTATGTCAGCGATGACGGATCAGAAAATCGGGGTGAAGACAGGCTTGCGGCCTATCCCCTTCCGCCTTCGCCACCCAACCGTTTCCTGCTTGGGGCGAGCCCGGAAAGCGGGCGGCTTGCCGGCAGGCTGGGATGGAACTTCGTTTATGCCGGCCATATCCATGGCAATGAGGCGGCCATTTCCGAGGCGCTGGATGCGTTCAGAACCGCCGGCGGCAAATATGCGGCTCTCGCCGTGGCCGTCGTGGTTGCCGAAACCGATGAGGCTGCCGATACGCTTGCGGTTGAAAGCCGTCGCTTTCGCGTCGAGGTCGAAGGCGGGCAGGGCGTGAACGTCGGCAGCGAGGAGCAGGCCCGGGAATATGCCCGGCAGGCGGGCGCGACGCATTATCGTATCGAGGAACGCAGCCCGCTCATCGTGCGTGGCTCGCCGGCCACGGTTCGTGCCGAACTGCTCCGGCTTCATCACCATCATGGCATCAACGAGTTCGTCGTCGATTGCCCCGTATCCGACGGCGCGCATCGCCTGAAGACAATCGAATATCTGGCGGCAGCCAGCCGCGCTCTCGCTGCGTGAAGGCAGGCCATTCGGCACAGGGGATTAGAGATGGTAACCAGACGTCATTTCATTCTGGCAACGAGCGCCGCAGCGATTTTTGCCGGCGGCCGGGTCGCCTTCGGTGCAGGCGATACCACGCAGACGCCGACAAGCGGCGGTTCGTTGATCTGGGCTGTGGAGACCGAGCCAAGCACGCTCAATCCGCATCTGAACGGGCAGGCCAAGGCGAAGCTCATTCTGCGCAATGCCTATGAGTCGCTTCTGGCTCGTACGCCCGATGGCGGTTATGCGCCATGGCTGGCTAAAAGCTATTCGATCTCCGATGATGGCAAACAATACACTTTCATCTTGCGCGACGACGTGACGTTCAGCGATGGCGAGAAGTTCAATGCTGCCGCGGTGGCGCTCAATTTCACCAAGCTGAAGGAGCCGACCTATTCCGGCAGTATCAGCGCCGGCCACCTGTCTCACGTTACTGAAGCGCTTGCCGTGGACGAGCACACGCTCGTCCTTAAGCTCGGGCGGGTCTATGCGCCTTTCCTTGACGGCGCTTCCGGTATTGAAATCCTGTCGCCGCGGGCCTTCTCCTCACCGCAGCTGAAATCGGGTGGGCCTGGAATTGCCGGCACCGGCCCGTTCGTTCTCGACCGTTACGTCAAGGGTCAGGAAATCCGTTTCGTCAAAAATCCCGGTTACAACTGGGCGCCGGCGACTGCCGGCCATCAGGGGCCAGCCTATCTGGATGAGGTGACTTATCGTTTCCTGCCGGAATCCGCCGTGCGCAGCGGTGCTCTGTCTTCCGGTCAGGTCCAGGTGATCGAGGGAATTCCGGGCAATGATGCCGGTCTCTTCCGGGACGACCCGGAATTTTCCTATCAGACGGCAATCAATACCGGTACGCCCTATACGCTTTACCTCAACGTCAATTACGGGCCGACCGCCGACGTTAAAATACGCAGGGCATTTCAGGCGGCGGTTGACGTGGACCAGATCCTGCAAGCCGTCTATCGCGGCGAACGCAAGCGTGCCTGGGGTATTCTCACCCCCGCGGATACCGATTTCTACGACAAGAGTATCGAGCAGGCCTATGGTTTCAATCCGAAGCTCGCCAATAGCCTGCTCGATGAAGCCGGCTGGTCCGTCCGCGACGGTGATGGTTTCCGCGTGAAGGACGGCAAGCGATTGACGATCGAGGTCGTGCAGTCGCAATCGACCGTGCGTGACCAGCGCGATATTCTCCTGCAGGCGGTGCAGGCACAGCTGCGCCAGAATGCCGGTATCGATCTCGCCTTGCAATATGTCGATGCGGGGACCTATTCCAGCCGCCAGAAGGACGGCCAGTACGGCATTATTCCGAATTCGACGACGACGCAGGAAAACGGCGTCACGATCTATTTCCACTATCTGCCGCGCGACAAGGGCGGATCGATCAATTACAGCCGCACCGAGGCGCCGGAAATATCCGCCTGGCTGGACGAGGCGGCAGCGACGCTCGATCAGCAAAAACGCTTCGAAATCTACGCGAAATTGCAGCGTTATGCGCTTCTGGAGCAGGCGCTCGGCCTGCCGCTTTATGTGCCCGACGACCAGATTGCCGCTTCGGTCGCGGTCAAGGGTGTCGGCTTCAGACCCTTCAAACGCCTTCCCGATAATGCCTACGATATCTGGCTTCAGCAAAACGCCTGATCCGTCGGCGATTCAATATTTTAATGGAGTTTAAGCATGCTCAATCGCAGACAGTTCGTCGTCGCAGGCACCGCGCTGCTGGCAATTTCGGCCTTCCCGGTGCTCTCTTCTGCGCAGGACGCCAAGCCCGTCAGTGGCGGTACATTGACCTGGGGTGTCGAGACGGAACCGGCGACGCTCAATCCGCAACTGAACGGCCAGGACAAGACCAAGCTTTTGCTGCGAAACGCCTATGAATCGCTTCTGGCGCGGACTGCCGATGGCGGATATGTGCCGTGGCTCGCGACCGGCCACAGCATTTCCGAGGATGGCAAGACCTATACGTTCAAGCTGCGCGACGACGTCACCTTCACCGACGGCCAGAAATTCGATGCGCAGGCGGTGATCGCCAATTTCGAAAAGCTTAAAGATCCTGCCTATTCCACCAGCGTCAGCGCCGGTCCGGTTTCGCGCATCGCCGAGCTGAAAGCCGTCGATTCCCATACGGTATCTTTCACCCTGAAAGACATTTACGCACCCTTCCTCGATTATGTCGCGGGCCTCGAAATCCTGTCGCCGGCTGCTTTTGCATCGCCGCAAATCAAGGCTGGCGGACCGGAAGTTGCTGGAACCGGTCCTTTCATTCTCAAGCGCTACGTCAAGGGTCAGGAAATCCAGTTCGAAAAGAACCCCGATTATAATTGGGCGCCGAAGACCGCCAAACACCAGGGGGCGGCCTATCTCGATCAGGTGACCTATCGTTTCCTGCCGGAATCCTCGGTAAGGACCGGTGCATTGACCTCCGGGCAGCTCGATGTGATCGAAGGGATTTCGGGCAACGACGCGGCTCTCTTCAAGGATAATCCCGACTTCACCTATCAGACGGCGCTCAATACGGGGACGCCCTACTCGCTCTTCCTCAATGTCACCTGGGGTCCGACGCAGGATGTCAAAGTACGCAAGGCGCTCCTCGCTTCGCTTGATATCGACAAGGTCCTGAAGGCGGTTTATCGCGGTGAACGCACCCGTGCCTGGGGCATCACCTCGCCGATCGATCCGCAGTTTTATGACAAGAGCATCGAGAACGCCTACGGGGCAGATGCTGAATTGGCCAACAGGCTGCTGGACGAAGCGGGCTGGCGCGAGAAGGATGCGGACGGTTTCCGCACCAAGGACGGCAAGCGTCTGACCATCGATGTCGTGCAGGCGCAGGCCACTGTGCGCGATCAGCGCGATGTCCTCCTGCAGGCGCTGCAGGCACAGGCCCGGCAAGTGGCGGGCATCGATCTAGCCATCAATTATGTCGATGCGGGCACCTACACGGATCGCCGCAAGACCGGCCAGTTCGGTTCCATCGCCAATTCCAACACGCCGACGGATGCGATCGACATCGAATATCATTACCTGCCGCTGCAGAAGGGTGGCACCATCAACTACAGCCGCGCCGAAGCGCCGGAACTGGCGCAATGGCTGAACGCGGCGGCATCGACCCTCGATCAGAAAAAGCGTTTCGAGGTTTATGCGAAGCTGCAGCGTTTCGCGATTGTCGATCAGGCTTACGCCATTCCGCTCTATGAGCCCGAAGATCAGGTTGCCGCCGCAAAACATGTGAAAGGCATCAGCTTCCGGCCGTTCAAGCAATTGCCTGAAAACGCCTACGACGTGTGGCGGAGCGAATAATCCTTCAGGAACGGCTGACAACTGAAACAAAGTGAGATTGGACGGCATGAGCGCTGACAATGTGACATCCCTGGGCCAGGCACCGACGTCCTTTTTCCGCCGCGGGCGTTTCCGGCGGCGGGGCGGCCTGCCGCTTCAGGTTCTCGGCCGCATCGGCTCGGGCATACTGGTCCTGTGGGCGGCGGTGACGCTGAGCTTCATCAGCATCCAGCTTGCCCCCGGAGACATTGTCAGCCTGCTGATCGGTGAACAGATCCGCACGCCCGAGGTCGAGGCGGCCATCCGTGCCGAATGGGGACTGGATCAGTCCATTCTCGACCAGTATCTCGCTTATCTGACACGATTGCTGCACGGTGATTTCGGCCGATCCTATATTCTGCAGACCGATATATCGAGCCTTGTGGCAACGCAGATGCTGCCGACGCTGAAGCTGACTGCTGCCGCACTTGCGGTTGCCATCATCTTTGCGGTCACAAGCGCCATCCTCACCGCCGGCAAACCCATATCACGCAGCATTGCCGGCGGTCTGGAACTGACGCTGATTTCCACGCCGACATTCTGGCTTGGCATTCTGCTGCTTTACGTCTTTTCATTCACCTTCAAGATTTTCCCAGTTTCCGGCGACCGGAACCTGTCGGCGCTGGTGCTGCCGGCCCTGTCGCTTGGCCTGTCGCTCGGCGCTGTTCTTGGACAGGTCCTGCGCGAAGGGCTGGAACGGGCGCTTGAGGAGCCTTTTGCGCTGACGGTTCGTAGCTGGGGCGCAAGCGATCTTGTCCTCAGGCTGCGCCACGGCCTTCGCCATGCCGCGCTCCCGACCGTAACCCTTGCCGGCTGGCTGGTCGGCAATCTTTTGTCCGGTGCCGTCATCACCGAAGCGGTGTTCGGACGTCCGGGCCTCGGGCGGATAACAGTCGACGCCGTTCTTGCACATGACATGCCGGTGGTCCTGGCGGTCGCCATCCTGTCCGCACTCATTTATGTGGTGATGAGCACGCTCGTGGATGTCCTGTACCTGCTGCTTGATCCCAGGCTGCGCAACGAGGGTGGGAGGAGAAAGCCATGAGCATTTCCTTCGACAAGCCCATATCCGCCACCGGCCGTCTGCGGCAGGTTTTATCGGTGCTGTTTGCCAGACCGGGGCTGACACTCTCGTCGCTGTTTCTGCTTTTTGTGGCAACGGCGACCATCTGGCCGCAATTTGTCACCGCCGCCAATCCCCTGCTGGCTGATCCCCTGCAAGCGCAACTGCCGCCATCTGCCGAACACTGGTTCGGAACCGATCATCTGGGCCGTGATGTCTTTTCGCGGGTGGTCTATGGCGCGCGTTATTCGATCCTGATCGGTGTCAGCGCCATCGCCATTGCCGCGCTGGTCGGTTCCCTGCTCGGCCTTGTCGCCGGTCTTGCACGCGGCGCGGTGGATGAACTGATATCGCGGTTTCTCGATGTCGTATCGTCGTTCCCGGATTTGCTTCTGGCGCTGGTGCTGATTTCGTTTACCGGGCCGGGAACGGTCAATCTCATCTTCGCGCTCGGTGTCGCCTCCGTGCCGCGTTTTGCCCGCGTGGTGCGCGCCCAGACCTTCGTCATCGCCAGAAGCGGTTATGTGGAACAGGCGAAAACCTTCGGTCTCCGCCGCTTTACGCTGGTCACCCGGCATGTGCTGCCGCATGCGATAGCACAGGTTCCCATTCTGGCGACGATCGGCCTCGGCTCCACCATCATTCAGGCAGCGGGCCTCAGCTTTCTCGGCATGGGGCCGCAACCGCCAATCCCCGAATGGGGCGCCATGCTGGCGGAAGCGCGCAATTATCTGCGGGTGGCGTGGTGGATCGGCATCTGGCCGGGCCTCGCCATTACCCTCACCGTCATCGCCATCAGCATTCTGGGAAAACGCTGGCAGATCGCATTCGAAGGCAGGAGACAGGCATGACGCCGCTTATCGATGTGCGCAATCTGAAGATCGGTTTTCCGCGCGGCAACGGTGACAACACCGTCGTACACGGCATCGATCTGACCATTCATCGGGGCGAAACCGTCGCGCTTGTCGGAGAGTCCGGGTCAGGAAAATCGGTCACGGCCCGTTCGTTGATCGGGCTTGCCGGCCATGCCGCCAGGGTGGCCGCGGACAGGTTCGAGGTAGCGGGAGAAAATGTGCTGGGCCTGCGCGAAGCGGGCTGGCGACGTCTTCGCGGGGAGAAGATTGGTTTTGTCCTGCAGGATGCGCTGGTCTCGCTCGATCCGCTGCGCCGGATTTCGCAGCAGCTTTCCGATGCCGCCGGCCGTCGGAAACTCTTTGCCCGTGCGCCGGAAGGTTTCGACAGCCACGCGCTGTTGAAGTCTGTCGGCATTCCCGATCCCGTTCGCCGGTTGCGTCAATATCCGCACCAGCTTTCCGGCGGGCTGCGGCAGCGTGCCCTGATCGCAACCGCGATCGCCCGCAACCCTTCGCTGTTGATCGCAGATGAACCAACCACGGCACTCGATGCGACGGTGCAGAAGCAGATTCTCGATCTGCTGGCCGAACGTCGAAAAGCCGGACATACGCTGCTGTTGATCAGCCATGATCTGGCGGTGGTCTCGCGTCTTGCTGACCGCGTTCTTGTCATGAATGAAGGCAGAATCGTCGAGGAAGGGCCAACGCAAGAGCTGCTGCGTCGGCCGAAACACGCCTATACGCGCCAATTGCTCGACGCCGTGCCATCGGCCGGATCGAAGGGTTATCGGCTTTCGGCAGCGGTGCCGTTGCCGGCTGACGGCGGGGGAGCACCAGTTTCGCAACGCGAGCCGCTGCCACCAAGGACCGTCCATCCGGGCAAGCATGTTCTTTCGATCCACAATCTCGTCAAACATTACGGCGGTCCGGAAAACGCGCCTGTCGTCAACGATGTCTCCTTCGAGCTTTCTGCCGGTGAGGCGCTCGGCATTGTGGGCGAGTCCGGTTCCGGAAAGACGACCGTCGCAAAAATGGTTCTGGGGCTTGTCGAACCCGAGGAAGGCACGGTTTTGATCGAGGGCCAGCCATGGAACAATGTTGCGGAAAGCCTGCGCAGATCGCGCCGCGGCACCATGCAGCTGATCGCCCAGGATGCCTTCAGTTCCTTCGATCCGCGTTATACGGTTGAGAAGATCGTCGGCGAAAGCCTCGATGTCACGGGGCTTTATGGATCCGAGCGCCGCGACCGCGTGCTGGAAGTCCTCGAAGCCGTTCGGTTGGGCGGCGATTTCCTCAGCCGTTATCCCCGCGAGCTTTCGGGCGGGCAGCGCCAGCGCGTGGCCATCGCCAGAGCATTTGCTCCGCGCCCGCGCCTCCTGGTTGCCGATGAGCCGGTGAGCGCATTGGACGTTTCGGTTCAGGCGCAGGTTCTCGATCTTCTCGCGGAACTCCAGGCGGCATCCGGCACCTCGCTGCTGTTCATCTCTCATGATCTCGGTGTCGTGCGCCACCTGACCGACCGGGTGCTGGTGATGAAAGACGGCCGCATCGTCGAAAGCGGCGATGTCGCAGAGGTATTCTCCGCTCCCCGGCATGGCTACACGCGAAAACTGATCGATGCGGTTCCCGTGCTTGCGTGAGCCCGCCATTTGCCTGCCATCAGGCAAGAAACACGAACCAGCATTGAAAAGGAACCGATCATGGCGCTCACTCGCCCCCGACGTCTGAAAACACTCACCGGTGCAAGCAGCGTGGTTGCCGCATCGAACGACCACATTGCGACAACCGGCATTAAACGCGCGGTGGAACTGGCGAAAAAGGCCGAAGCTGAAAAGATCACCGGCCTTTTTACGGCCGATCTTCTTCATATTGATCCCGCCGGTCTTGCTGGTACGGCAGGCATTCAGGAGCCGATCGTGACGCTGGCGGCGCTCAGCCAGGCGACATCGCGGATCGGTTTGATCGCGACGATTTCCACCACCTTCCATCACCCTTACAATCTTGCGCGCCAGATCGGCACGCTGGACCACCTCAGCGGCGGCCGCGCGGGCTGGAATGCGGTGACATCTTCCGTCGGCGAGGAAAATTTCGGCGAAGCCTTGCCAAGCCCGGAGGAGCGTTACGAGCGCGCAGCGGAGTTCATCGAAGTCGTCAACGCCCTTTATGATGCCAACGAGCGGGACGCGGCCCAGCGCAAAGCCTCGGGCGCAATCGCAGTGGATCCCGCCAAATTTCACCCCATCGCCTATGAGGGCCGGTATTTCAGCGTGCAGGGACCGCTCAATGTGCCGCCGCTGCCGCAGGGCAGGGCCGTGCTGTTCCAGGCCGGCCAGTCGGAAGCGGGTGTTACCGTTGGCGCACGTTATGCCGAGGTTGTCTACACGTCGCAGCCTCGTTTCGAAGATGCCGTCGCATTCGCGACCGAATTGCGGCGGCGGGCAACGGCTTTCGGCCGTGCCGGCGGCCTGCCCCTGATCATGAATTCCTTCCATGCGGTCATTGGCGAGTCCGATGCGGATGTCGCACGTCGATTGAAGGAAAAGCATGAGCGCATCGACTACGAGCAGGGGCGACTGAAACTGGCGGATATGCTGGGCGGCGATCTCGACCTTTCCGGATTGCCGCTGGACCAGCCTCTCCCCGACACCTTGCTGCCGGAAGTGACAAGCATCAACCGCAGACGCGGTCGGGTGGAAGTTTTCCGCCGCTACGTCAAGCAGGGGCTGTCATTGCGCGAATTGATTATCCAGGCCCAGGAAACGGGGCATTGGTCCGTGGCGGGTACGCCCGAGAAACTTGTGGATGCCATCGAGGAGCGGTATCGCGCGGGAATTCTCGACGTGCTTTCTCTTCACGGGTTTGGCAATCCCGAGCAGGAAGACCTCCTGGTCAACGGACTTCTGCCGGAACTGCGCCGCCGTGCAATCATCGATACGGATTACATAAGCGACGACTTCCGCGGCAACCTCCAGCTACCCGAATTTGCAGCCTCGGACAATTTCACCGGCGCGCGTACGGCTTAGGTGCTCGTCGTCAGACCAAGCGAGCCGGCGGGGCGGTGGCCGCGTCGGCTGAAGGCAGTTAAGCCAGCAACCCGCGCATAATCAATTCCAGATGAATCTTGAGAACGGCCTTCCTGTCCAGACTACGCCGGTCGTCAAAAATCAGCCTGAACACCAATGTTCCGACCATTGGTGACATCACGACCTTGGCGAGTTCCGGCGGATTGGCCCTGAACCTTTTTTTCGCCACGCCCTCTTCGAGAATTGCATCGATGCGCGCGAATACCGGTGCCATCAACACATCATGGTGCTGGTCTATGAGATCGGGGAATTTCGCGCCCTCCGCGACTATGAGGCGGAACAGCTCCCGCATCATCCTGTTGTCGACAAGTGCGTCGAACAGGAACTCGAGCAGCAGGCGAAGCTCTTCGACGGGGTCTTCGGATGTGCGCGCATAGGCCTTGAAGGTCTCCTGAAAAGGCGCGGAGGCATGTCTGATCATTGCCTCGAACAGCGCTTCCTTGGTTTCGAAATAGACGTAGACCGTGCCTTTCGTTACTCCCACCCGCTCGGCAATGTCCTCCACCCGCGTCGCCGTAAATCCCCTTTTGGTAAATTCCTCAAATGCGGCGTCGAGAATTTGCAGCGGACGTTGTATCTTCTGTTCAGCACGTGTCAGCTTTGCTTTTGCCATACCCCGGATCCCTACGTATTTGGGCGCGTGCCATTTTGTCCGTCGTGATCGGCGGAATGACAGGTCGCTTGCTATAGCACCGGCGCAAAAACCGGAATCGATTTTTGCAAGAGGTGGTGCGTGGTTCAATATGCCAAAGCATCCCGGATGCGCGTGAAAGCGCGTGGCGGGAAAACTCTTGCAATGATCATTCAGGACGCCCGATCCGGTGTCCAAAAGGTTCTTCGATCGGCGACGCAAGAATTTCATTGACTATTCAGTCAGTCAAATATTATAGGATGGGGCGAAGATCAAGAGGTCACCATGAAAACCATTCTTATAGCGGCGATGGTTGGCGGAATTTTCGCCCTGTCGTCCTGCAGCAATGAAGAGCCTCCCGCCGAAAAGCCGCTGCGCACCGTCGATGTGGTTACGGCGACAAAAAAGCCGGTCGATCGCGGCAGCGTCATCACCGGTGAAGTGAGGGCGCGTGTCCAGACGGACCTGTCATTCCGGGTCAGCGGCAAGATTACCGAGCGGCTGGTGGATGTGGGTGCGCGGGTAACGACCGGGCAATTGCTCGCTCGCATCGACCCCGAAGAGCAGAAGGCCGATATCGATGTCGCTCTGGCGAACCTGCAATCTGCCGAAGCGCAGCAGACGCAGGCGCAACTGACATTCGACCGTCAGCAAAGCCTCTTCAAGACGCAGGTGACCTCACGTTCGGCGGTCGACAAGGCGCAGGAAACACTGCTGACCACACAAGGAGCGGTGAGATCGGCGCAGGCGCAGCTCGACACGGCGCGCGATGCGCTCTCCTATACCGAGCTCAGGGCCGATGCAGACGGGGTGATCACGGCCCGCAACGTGGAGGTCGGCCAGGTGGCCCAGGCCGCCCAGCTCGTCTTCACGCTGGCGCATGACGGCCCGCGTGACGCGGTTTTCGATGTCTATGAATCTCTCTTCCTCGAGCGCGATATCGACAATCTCGTCAATGTCAGCCTCCTGTCGGATCCCACCCGCAGCGTTGCCGCACCCGTGCGGGAGATTTCTCCGACGATAGACCCGGACAATGGAACGATCAGGGTCAAGGTCGGTCTGAACGGCGATATGACAATGCCGCTCGGCGCGCCCGTATCCGGCCATTTCCGCTTCAAACAGGTCGATGCGATTGAGCTTCCGTGGTCGGCGATGACGTCGCAGGACGGCTTTCCCGCCGTCTGGGTGGTCGATCCGCAATCCTCGGAAATCGCCATGCGGCGCGTCGAGGTGGCCGACTACGAGACCGGTCAATTCGTCATCGCGCAAGGGCTTAACCCCGGCGATCTCGTCGTGACCGTCGGGACCAAATTTCTCCGCGCCGGCGAAAAGGTTGCCTATGAAAAGGGGCAGGTACAATAATGTCCATTATATACAGAAGCTTGTTGTTGGTGGCTGTCGCGATTGCGGTTTCCTCCTGTGAGGAGAAGCAGGAAGCAGCCGCCGAGGCGCCGCGCCCTGTTCTGTCCGTTGTTGTGGAGGAGAAGGCGGCGGATGCACTGCGGCTGACCGGTACGGTGGAATCGCGGATTCAGACCGATCTCGGTTTTCGCGTTCTTGGTCGGATCATAGCCCGCAATGTCGATGTGGCCGACCTGGTCAAGAAAGGCGATGTGGTGGCGTCGATCGATCCGCTCGCGCTCGAACTTTCGGTGAAAAGTGCGCAGTCCGATCTTTCCAATGCCGAAGCGCAACTCGCCAACGCAGTAACGACCGAACAGCGCCAGCGTGTGCTGGCCGAGGCTCGCAGCGGCACGGAAGCGGCGCTTGAGGAGGCCGAGCAGGCCACGCGAACCGCCAATGCCTCTGTTGCCAAGGCCCGTGCAAATCTGGACAAGGCCGAGGAGCAGCTGGGTTATGCGCAGCTGCATGCGGAATTTGACGGTGTGGTGACAGCAACCTCAGGCGAAATCGGTCAGGTCGTTTCAGCCGGCCAGACGGTTGTAACCATCGCCCGCCCGGAAGTGCGTGATGTGGTGGTCGATGTTCCGCAATTTGCGGCCCAGCGGCTGGAAATCGGCTCGACCTTCGAGATCGCCCTGCAGCTCGACCCGAAAATTCGCACCACCGGCGTGGTGCGCGAGATTGCTCCGGAAGCCGAAACGGCGACGCGCACGCGCCGCACGAAAATCAGCCTTCAGGATGCACCGCCGGCATTCCGGCTCGGTTCCGTCGTTACTGCCTCGGTGCTTGCCGCCTCCGAACCGCAGATCATGCTTCCATCATCGGCTCTGCTGAAGACCGACAATGGATGGGGTGTCTGGATCGTCAATGCCGATACGGCAACGGTAACGCTCCGCCAGGTCACGATTGAGGGCGAGCCTGCCGAAGGCGGCAGCGTGCGCATCACCGATGGCGTCAAGCCCGGCGAGCGCGTTGCCAGCGCCGGCGTTCACAAGCTTAGGGATGGACAGGCCATCAGGATCGATCAGGAGGTCCGTCAGTGAAGAAATTCAATCTCTCCGACTGGGCGCTCGAACACCGTTCGCTCGTCTGGTACTTCATGCTGGTTTTCGTTCTTGCCGGCGTTTTCTCCTATCTCAACCTCGGCCGCGAGGAAGATCCTAACTTCACCATCAAGACCATGGTGATCAGTGCGCAATGGCCCGGCGCTTCCGCCGAAGAAGTGGCCCGGCAGGTGACCGACAGGATCGAGAAAAAGCTCGAGGAACTCGACAATCTCGACCATCTGCGCAGCCAGACGGTGGCCGGTCGCACGACGATCTTCGTGGAACTGGTGCCGGAAACCAAGGCGCGCAACGTCGAGCCGACCTGGGTGCGGGTGCGCAACATGATCGGCGACATCAAGGGCGAGTTTCCCTCCGGCGTCGTCGGTCCCTTCTTCAACGACCGCTTTGGCGATGTCTATGGCAATATCTATGCCTTCACCAGCGATGGTCTCAGCCAGCGGCAATTGCGCGATCTGGTGGAAGATGCACGGGCGAAGGTGCTGACCGTCGACAATATCGGCAAGGTCGATGTCATCGGCGCGCAGGACGAGACGATCTATCTGGAGTTCTCCACACGGCAGATCGCGGCGCTCGGCATCGACCAGCAGTCGATCATCAAGACCCTGCAATCGCAAAACGCCGTCACGCAATCCGGCTTCGTTAATGCCGGACCTGAACGCGTGGCGCTGCGCGTCAGCGGACAGTTCACCTCGGAAGACAGCCTGCGGTCCATCAATCTGCGGGTCAACAACCGGTTCTTTCCGCTGACGGAAGTGGCGACGATCCGGCGCGGTTATGTCGATCCGCCATCTTCGCTCTTCCGCTTTAACGGCCAGCCGGCCATCGGCCTTGCGATCGGCATGAAAACCGGCGCGAACCTGCTGCACTTCGGCGAGGCGCTGGATGCGCAGATGAAGCGGGTGGTTGCGGACCTGCCTGTTGGCGTCGATGTGCATCGTGTGTCCGATCAGCCGGCCGTGGTCGATGAGGCGGTCTCCGGCTTCACCTCGGCGCTCTTCGAGGCGATCGCCATCGTTCTCGTCATCAGCTTCATCAGCCTTGGTCTCAGGGCCGGCATGGTGGTTGCCGTTTCCATTCCGCTCGTGCTGGCGATCACCTTCGTCTACATGGAATATACCGGCATTTCCTTGCAGCGTATCTCTTTGGGCGCCCTCATCATCGCGCTCGGGCTCCTCGTGGACGATGCGATGATCGCCGTCGAGATGATGGTCGCGCGGCTTGAGGTCGGTGACGATCTCAGGAAAGCGGCGACCTATGTTTACACCTCGACCGCTTTCCCGATGCTGACCGGTACGCTGGTCACCGTTGCCGGCTTCATTCCGGTTGGCCTCAACAACAGTGCGGCGGGTGAATTCACCTTCACGCTTTTTGTGGTGATCGCCGTTTCGCTGATCGTGTCATGGATCGTCGCGGTTCTGTTCACGCCGCTGCTCGGCGTGACGATCCTGCCGAAGACGATGAAATCGCACCATGAGAAAAAGGGCCGCTTTGCTTCCGCCTTTTCCTGGCTTCTCGGCCGGGCGCTGCGCTGGCGCTGGGTGACGATTATCCTCACCATCACGCTGTTCGGCCTTTCCGTCGGCGGCATGGGCCTTGTGCAGCAGCAGTTCTTCCCGTCTTCTGACCGCGTGGAGCTGATCGTTGACTGGAACCTGCCGCAGAACAGTTCGATTGCCGAGACCAACCGGCAGATGGCGCAGTTCGAGCAGGACATGCTGGCCAAGAATCCGGATATCGACCATTGGACAACCTATGTCGGCGAAGGCGCGCCGCGTTTCATCCTGTCCTTCGACGTGCAGACGCCTGACGTCACCTTCGGCCAGACAGTCATCGTCACCAAGGGGCTGGATGTCCGTGACAAGGTGCGCGCCGAGCTGCAGGACTATCTGAACAAGACTTTTATCGGCACCGACGCCTTCGTGAAACTGCTCGATATCGGTCCGCCGGTCGGAAAGCCGGTGCAATATCGCCTCAGCGGTCCTGATATCCAGAAGGTCCGCGAGCTCGGGCAGCAATTGTCGGGCATCGTCGGCGAACACCGGCTGCTGTCCAACATGGTGATGGACTGGAACGAGCCGACGCGCGTGGTGAAAGTGGATGTTCTGCAGGACAAGGCCCGCCAGCTCGGCGTCTCCTCGGAAGACATCGCCAATGCCATGAACAGCATTGTCGAAGGGTCCACCGTCACGCAGGTGAGGGACGATATCTACCTCGTCAACGTGGTGGCGCGGGCGCAGCTTTCGGAGCGCGGCTCCATCGAGACCTTGCAGAACCTGCAATTGCCGGCAACCAACGGCAAGGCCGTGCCGCTCTCGGCAATCGCCAATTTCCGTTATGAGCTGGAGCAGCCGACCATCTGGCGTCGTGACCGGATCCCGACGGTCACCGTCAAGGCGGCCATTATCGGTCCAACGCAGCCAGCGACGATTGTGGAACAGCTGAAACCGAAGATCGAGGCGTTCCAGAAGGTGCTTCCCGTCGGCTACACGCTGGAGACGGGCGGTTCGGTGGAATCCAGTGCGGATTCGCAAGCGCCGATCGTCGCTGTCGTGCCCATGATGCTGTTTGCAATGGCGACCATCCTGATGATCCAGTTGCAGAGCTTCAGCCGGCTGTTCCTGGTCTTCGCCGTGGCGCCGACTGCCCTGATCGGCGTCGTGGTGGCGCTGCTCTTCTCCAATGCGCCGATGGGCTTCGTCGCCATTCTCGGCGTGCTGGCGCTGATCGGCATCCTGATCCGCAACTCGGTCATCCTCGTCGTGCAGATCGAGCATCTGAGAAGCGAAGGGGTCTCGGCATGGCGTGCCGTCATAGAGGCGACCGAGCACCGCATGCGGCCGATCATGCTGACGGCGGCGGCGGCCACGCTTGCCCTCATCCCCATATCGCGGGAAATCTTCTGGGGGCCGATGGCCTATGCGATGATGGGCGGCATTGTGGTGGGTACGGCGCTCACGCTGCTTTTCCTGCCGGCGCTCTATGTCGCGTGGTTCCGCATCCCGCGTGAGGATGACAAGCCGGAGGCAGCGGAAATCAAGGCGTAATATCGGACGCGGAGTGAGGGTGCGGCGGTGCCGCACCCTCACTCCAACAAAAATATCCGCCGTCGTTGTTCCGGCGGGCAGGATAATGTTAGGAAGGTCGGCTTGGCCGCGAGAGCGGCGGCCGTCCTTTTTGCGTTTGGACGATTCTGGTTTTGCGTTGATATTGCGAACATATTGAGAGTGCGGAGGGTTTGAAGATGGGCGGGTTGTCGGATTGGCTTGCGGATGCGCAGCCGATCAATCGCAAGAATGCCGCAGAAGCGGTGTTCGATGATATCCGTTCCGCCATCACCTCGGGTCAGCTTGCGGTTGGCACCCGGCTGCCTTCCGAGGCGGATCTTGCCGCACGATATGGTGTCAGCCGGCCGATCATTCGCGAGGCTTTACGCTCGCTCCAGACTTTGGGGCTGACGCAGACCCGCACCGGAAGCGGCACCTATGTGATGACGCCGACGCCGCCTTCCGAATTGAACTACGGGACATATTCTGCCCGCGACCTGATCGAGGCGCGCCCCTTCATCGAGGTTCCTGCGGCCGGTTGGGCGGCGCTGAGGCGCACCGAGGCGCAGCTGGAGGTCTTGCTGGACCTTTGCGATCGGATGGAATCCGAAGAAAGACCGCATCCCTGGGTGCTGCTGGATGGGCAATTCCATTGCGCCATTGCGGAAGCTTCGGCCAATGGACTGTTCGCCAAGGTGGTGGCGGATGCCCGCGAGGCCGTATCCCAGCAATCCGAGATGGTGAACCTGATGGCCGGTCGCCGCGTTGCTTCGAATTACGAGCACCGCCGGATCGTCGAGGCGATCCGGCGGGGTTCAGCGCCCGAGGCGCGGGAGGCGATGGAGCTTCACCTTGGGCAGGTGAAACAGGTGGTGACCACGATTATTGGCGAAGATCGGCTTCGCCAGCCGTGACGGCGGGCAGGTTTGCAAGGTGCCGCGGGCTCAGCGCCTGCTGCAATTGCGCATCGGTGAGATAACCGCGTTCCAGAACCACCTGCGGCACGGTGCGGCCGCTGGCAAGCGCCTCCTTGGCCACTTCGGTTGCCGCATAATAACCGATCAGCGGGTTGAGCGCGGTGGCGAGACCAATGGACTCTTCCACGCGCTGCGCCATGATCGCCGGATTGGCGACAATGCCGTCGACGCAGCGTTCCGCCAGCGTGCGGCAGGCCGCGCTTAGCTGGCTGATGCTCTGCGACAAGGCTCGCACGATGATTGGCTCGAAAGCGTTCAGCTGCAGCTGCCCGGCTTCGGCCGCCATGGTGATGGTGATGTCATTGCCGATCACCGCATAGGCCACCTGGTTGACCACTTCGGGAATGACCGGATTGATCTTGCCCGGCATGATGCTGGAACCCGCCTGAACGGAAGGCAGGGTGATTTCGCCGATACCGGCGCGCGGGCCGGAAGAGAGCAGGCGAAGATCGTTGCACGTTTTCGACAGCTTCACGGCGACGCGTTTCAGCACGCCGGAGAGATGCACGAAAGCGCCGGGGTCCTGTGTGGCTTCGATGAGGTCTGCCGCCGTCACCAGCGGTCGTCCGGTCAGTTCCGCCAGATGCTGGCAGGCAAGCTCGGCATAACCACGCGGCGCATTGAGCCCGGTACCGATGGCGGTGGCGCCGAGATTGATCTCATGCAGAAGTGCTGCGGATTCGATGAGGCGCGCCTGATCTTCTCCCAGCATCACCACGAAGGTGCGGAATTCCTGGCCGAGTGTCATCGGCACGGCGTCCTGCAATTGTGTGCGGCCAATCTTGATGAAGCCGGCAAATTCCTGCGCCTTGCGGTCGAAGGCATCCTTCAGCACGCCCATGGAAGCCGCCAGATCGTCGATGGCCTCGATCAGCCCGACATTGATCGCGGTCGGATAGGCGTCGTTGGTCGACTGGCTGAGATTGACATGGTCATTCGGGTGAAGCCGGGCATAATCGCCTTTTTCGTGACCGAGCAGTTCGAGCGCGCGGTTGGCGATAACCTCATTGGCATTCATGTTGGTGGAGGTGCCGGCACCGCCCTGGATTTCATCCACCACGAACTGCTCATGCAGCGCGCCGGCGCGGATTTCACGGCAGGCTGCGGCGATGGCTTCCATTCGTTCGGTGTCGAGAAGGCCGAGCTCGTGATTTGCGCGTGCCGCCGCCTCCTTCACATAGGCCAGTCCCCTGACGAGATAGGGGTTGTGGCCGATGGTCACCCCGGTGATCTTGAAGTTTTCCACGGCGCGCGCCGTGTGCACGCCCCAATAGACATCCGCCGGAATTTCCTTCGTCCCGAGCAAATCATGCTCCTTGCGCGTCACGCTCACTTTTTCCTCCACTGGCTTTTAAGCGTTGCTATATCTGTAAAGCTGTCTTACAGATTTTTCGACCTTAATTCGGGGGGAGGAGAAGGTCAATCATATCGAATACGCTTGACGAACGGCATTATCTGCCATTATGAGGAGCGAAAATCTGTCATGCAGCTTTACAGCATGCATGAGCATGCATGCTGGCCATATTCCAGCGCGGACTGTGCCAGTTTCATTTTCATTTCCGGCTTATCGCCGACTGCAAGCACTTTATCGGGAGGATAAATATCCATGCATTCTGGGAAAACGGCGTCTGCCGACCGTGAGGTCTTCGTCGAAGAAGATCTCGGTTACCACAAGGCCCTCAAGCCGCGTCAGATCCAGATGATCGCCATTGGCGGCGCCATCGGCACCGGGCTTTTCCTCGGTGCGGGCGGACGTCTGGCGCAGGCAGGCCCCGCGCTGGTCTTCGTTTATGCGCTTTGCGGCTTCTTCGCATTTCTGGTGCTGCGCGCGCTCGGCGAACTGATCATGCATCGTCCGAGCTCCGGCTCCTTCGTGTCCTATGCCCGCGAATTCTACGGCGAGAAGATGGCCTTCGCCGCCGGCTGGATGTATTGGCTGAACTGGGCCATGACCTCGGTGGCTGATGTGACCGCCGTTGCCCTCTACATGAATTTCTTCAAGCAATATGTTCCGTGGCTCGCTGGTATCGACCAATGGGTCTTTGCGATGACGGCACTTCTGGTCGTACTGGCGATGAACATGCTGTCGGTGAAGGTCTTCGGCGAGCTTGAATTCTGGTTCAGCCTTATCAAGGTGCTGGCGCTTGCTATCTTCCTGGTCGTCGGCGTCTATTTCGTCATTTTCGGCACCCCCATTGAAGGCCACGTTACCGGTTTCAGCATCATCACCGATAATGGCGGTTTCTTCCCGAACGGCATTTTGCCAGCCTTCGTCATCATACAGGGCGTCGTCTTCGCTTATGCCTCCATCGAACTGATCGGCACGGCGGCAGGCGAAACCGAAGACCCGCGCAAGGTCATGCCCCGCGCCATCCGTGCCGTGGTTCTGCGCCTCGTCGTGTTTTATGTCGGCTCGGTGCTGCTGTTCACGCTGCTTCTGCCCTATACCGCCTACAAGGCTGGCGAGAGCCCCTTCGTCACCTTCTTCGGCTCCATCGGCGTGCAGGGTGCGGATGTAATCATGAACCTCGTGGTTCTGACCGCCGTACTGTCATCGCTTAATGCCGGCCTTTATTCCACCGGCCGTATTCTGCACTCCATGGCGGTTTCCGGCTCGGCGCCGGCAGCGCTTGCGAAGATGAACAAGGCCGGCGTGCCCTATGGCGGCATCGCCGTGACCGCCGTTGTCACGGTTCTCGGTGTGGCGCTGAATGCCGTCGTTCCCGCTGCTGCCTTCGAGATCGCGCTTAACCTCTCGGCGCTTGGCATCATCTGCGCGTGGGCGGTTATCGTTCTCTGCCAGTTGAAGCTCTGGCAGCTTTCCCGGCGCGGCGAGCTGGTGCGTCCGGATTTCCGCATGTTCGGCGCGCCTTACACCGGCATCCTCACACTTATCTTCCTCTTCGGGGTTCTGGTGCTGATGGCCTTCGATTATCCCATCGGCTCGTGGACCATCGCTTCGCTGCTGGTCATCATCCCGGCGCTGGTGATCGGCTGGTATCTGCTGCGCGATCGTATCCACCGTCTGGCCGCCGAGCGCGCAGGTGCGGGAGCATCGCATTGAGCGGGCAGGGCGCAATACCGCTGGTGGCGGTCATCGCCACCGGAGGCACCATCGCCAGCAGGCGTGGCGCCGATGGTGCCAGCACGCCCAGCCTTTCGGGCGAGGACCTGCTTGCGCTGGTTCCGCAGATCGCCGCCCGGCTGAAGCCGGTTGATCTGATGGCGAAGGACTCTTCCAGCCTGACATTGGCCGACATGCAGCGCATCAGCGACGCCGTTGGCGTGGAGCTCAATGACCCCGCCGTGGCAGGCGTCGTTATTCTGCACGGCACCGACGCGATGGAGGAATCCTCGCTGCTCGTGCACTTGCAGCACGCCATCACCAAACCGGTTGTCTTCACCGGCGCGCAATTCACCGCGGACCATCCGAATGCGGATGGGCCGGCCAATCTGGCTCGGGCGATTGAAACCGCACTCGATCAGGCGAATGCCGAGCGCGGCGTACTCCTGTCCTTCGGCGGCAGGTGCCTGCCGGCCTGGGGGCTTTACAAGCGGAGTGCGGATGCCGCGGATGCCTTTCGCTCCGCGCGACCGGCGGCGCATGCCGCAGCGATGGACCTTGCCGCTCCCGTCGCCGATCTGCGGGTCGATATCGTTGCCATTTATCCCGGATGCGATGCCGCCCATATCGAGGCCAGCCTAAAGGCCGGTGCTGATGGGATCGTGCTTGCGGCACTTGGTTCCGGCAACGCCAATCCGGGCATTGCCGTTGCCGTGAAGCGTTGTACCGAGCAAGGTGTTCCCGTCGTCGTTTCCAGCCGTGTGCCGGAAGGGCTGCTGGTGGCGAGTTATGGCGGCGGCGGCGGCGGGCATGATCTCGTTGCGGCGGGCGCGGTGCATTCCTCCACCCTTCGGCCGGGGCAAGCCCGCATTCTGCTGGCGGCGCTGCTGGCTGGCAAAAGCCCGGCGGCAACCATTGTTTCCGCCTTCGGCGAGCCGCTTTCTCACTAAGAAGCGGCTGGGATGCCCGCCTTTGCGGGCATCAAAATTCCTATAGGATTCCTATTTTATTCCATCCCCCGCCGTCTCGAACCTTTATGCGGTTCGGGTGCATTCTTCTGTGCGGGAAGGGATGGTGTTCCCTTCTCAAGCCAGAAAGAACGAAAAGCGACGTCCCACATGACGGCGCTTTTCTTCCTGTCCGGCTCCTCGATTTAAAAGGGAGTCCCCATCGATGATGGATGTTATTCTGATCGGCGCGGCCACGGTGTTTTTCGCACTCTGCTTTGCCTATACGCGCGCCTGCGACCGGCTTTAGGCGGAGGCTGCGATGATCTTCGACTATGTCTTGAGCGGTGCCGTCACCGTCTTTATCGCCGCCTATCTCACCTATGCTCTCATTCGCCCCGAACGCTTCTGATCGGGAAGCGGCGGCTATTGAAAGTTCAATACCATGACACTTAATGGATGGTTTCAGATCCTGCTTTTTTGCGGGATCGTTGTCGTGCTGGTGAAGCCGCTCGGCTTCTATATGGCGCGTGTCTTTAATGGCGAACGTACCCTGCTGTCGCCGGTGCTCGCACCCGTCGAGCGCGGCCTCTATGCGCTTGCCGGAACGAGCGAGCGCGAGGAACAGCACTGGACGACCTATGCGTTTTCCATGCTTCTCTTCAACCTCCTCGGTTTTGCCCTGCTTTATGCCCTGATGCGTTTTCAGGCGGTGCTACCCTATAATCCGCAGGGAATGGCGGCCGTAGGGCCGGAATTGTCCTTCAATACGGCGGTCAGCTTCGTCACCAACACCAACTGGCAGAATTATGGCGGCGAAAGCACCCTGTCCTATCTGACCCAGATGGCTGGCCTCACCGTGCAGAACTTCGTTTCCGCCGCAACAGGCATGGCAATCGCCATGGGCCTGATCCGCGCGTTTTCCCGCGCTTCCGGCAAGGCGATCGGCAATTTCTGGGTGGATATGGTCCGCTCGACCCTCTACGTGCTTTTACCCCTCTGCATCGTGCTGACCCTCGTTTATGTCTGGCTCGGTGTGCCACAGACGCTCGGCGCCTATGTGAGTGCGCAGACGCTGGAAGGCGCGCAGCAGGTGATTGCCGTCGGCCCCGTGGCGTCGCAGCTGGCGATCAAGATGCTCGGCACCAATGGCGGCGGTTTCTTCAACGCCAATTCCGCGCATCCTTTCGAAAATCCCGATGCCATTTCCAACATGATCCAGATGGTGTCGATCTTCGCAATCGGCGCGGCCTTCACCAATGTGTTTGGTCGTATGGTCGGTAATGCCCGTCAGGGCTGGGCGATCCTCGCCGCCATGGGTGTTCTGTTCATCGCCGGTGTCGCGGTTACCTATTGGGCGGAAGCGGCCGGAAATCCGTTGATGCACAGTTTCGGTCTTGCCGGCGGCAATATGGAAGGCAAGGAGGTCCGTTTTGGCGTGGCGCTCTCGTCGCTCTTTGCGGTCATCACCACCGCCGCATCCTGCGGCGCGGTCAACGCCATGCATGGCAGCTTCACGGCGCTTGGCGGTCTTATCCCGCTCATCAACATGCAGTTGGGTGAGGTCATCGTCGGCGGCGTCGGCGCGGGTTTCTACGGCATTCTCCTGTTCATCATCATCGCCATCTTCGTGGCGGGGCTGATGGTCGGGCGCACGCCGGAATATCTCGGCAAAAAGATCGAGGCCAAGGAAATGAAGATGGCGGTTCTGGCCATTCTCTGCCTGCCGCTCGCCATGCTGGTTTTCACCGCCACTGCCACGATCCTGCCCTCAGCGGTCGCGTCGATCGGTACGGCCGGACCACATGGCTTTTCCGAGATCCTCTATGCCTATACGTCGGCGGCCGCCAATAACGGCTCTGCCTTCGGTGGCCTCACCGGCAATACGACCTGGTACAACATCACGCTTGGCCTTGGCATGTTGATGGGCCGTTTTCTGGTGATCATTCCCGCGCTGGCGATTGCCGGTTCGCTGATCACTAAGAAGACCGTTCCGGCTTCGGCCGGTACCTTCCCCACGGATGGTCCGCTCTTCGTCGGCCTGCTCGTCGGCACGATCCTGATCGTCGGCGGCCTCACCTTCCTGCCGGCCCTGGCGCTCGGTCCGGTCGTGGAACATCTGGTGATGGCCGCAGGTCAGGTCTTTTGAGGTGCACCATGACCAATGACACCTCCCGACATGGACGCAAACTTCCTGTCCGCACCGGTGCTCCTGTCAACAGGAGCGCCGGCCCCGGCGGCTGGTGCGCTTCCAATCTCATTCTTGCGATGATGGCGGCCCTGTTCGCTGCCGTCGTCGCTCTCGAAGTTCTCACGGGCTGATCGACCTTCATCGGTCGCCCTGTTTCAAACGCTGGAGCCTCTTCATGAGCCAGTCCAAACAAGCGAGCATCCTTGATTCTCGCATTCTCGTACCGGCGGTCGCCGCCGCATTCAAAAAGCTCAATCCGCGCACGCTTGCGCGTAACCCCGTCATGTTCGTGGTGGCGACTGTATCGGTGCTGACCACCGTTCTGTTCATTCGCGACCTCATCATCGGCAGCGCCAATCTCGGCTTCTCCTTCCAGATCAACCTCTGGCTCTGGTTCACCGTGCTGTTTGCCAATTTCGCCGAGGCGGTTGCCGAAGGGCGCGGCAAGGCGCAGGCGGATTCGCTGCGCAGGACCCGCACCGAAACTCAGGCGAAACTGCTGAGCGGCGATGACCGCAGCCAGTATAAAATGGTCGCAGGCACCAGCCTCAAGGTGAACGATGTCGTTCTCGTCGAGGCGGGCGACATCATTCCCTCTGACGGTGAGGTCATCGAAGGTGTCGCCTCCGTCAACGAGGCGGCAATCACCGGCGAATCCGCGCCCGTCATACGTGAATCCGGCGGTGATCGCTCGGCCGTGACAGGCGGCACGCAGGTGCTGTCGGACTGGATCAGGGTTCGCATCACCGCCGCTGCCGGCTCCACCTTCCTTGACCGGATGATTTCGCTCGTCGAAGGTGCTGAGCGCCAGAAGACGCCGAACGAGATCGCACTCAACATTCTGCTCGCCGGCATGACGCTGATCTTCGTTCTGGCCACCGCGACCATTCCAAGCTTCGCGGCCTATGCCGGCGGTTCCATCCCGATCATCGTGCTGGTGGCACTGTTCGTAACGCTCATCCCCACGACCATCGGTGCTCTTCTGTCCGCCATCGGCATTGCCGGCATGGATAGGCTGGTTCGTTTCAACGTGTTGGCCATGTCCGGCCGTGCTGTTGAGGCGGCCGGCGATGTGGATACCTTGTTGCTCGACAAGACCGGCACCATCACCCTCGGTAACCGGCAGGCGACCGAGTTTCGCCCCGTTGCCGGCGTTTCCGAGCAGGAACTGGCCGATGCGGCCCAGCTTGCATCCCTTGCCGACGAAACGCCGGAAGGCCGGTCCATCGTCGTTCTGGCCAAGGAAAAATACGGTATCCGCGCCCGCGACATGCAGAAGCTGCATGCGAATTTCGTACCCTTCACCGCCCAGACCCGCATGAGCGGCGTCGATTTCGAGGGCGCCTCCATTCGCAAGGGCGCAGTCGACGCCGTTCTCGCCTATGTTAACGGCGGCGTTGCGCAGCAGGGTAACACGGCACTTGCCGTTAAAACCGAAACGGATGCCACGCGGGACATCCGCACCATTGCGGAAGAAATCGCCAAGACTGGCGGCACACCGCTCGCCGTTGTGCGGGACGGAAAGCTGCTGGGTGTCGTGCAGCTGAAAGATATCGTGAAGGGCGGCATTCGCGAGCGTTTCGCCGAGCTTCGCCGTATGGGCATCCGCACGGTGATGATCACGGGTGACAACCCGATGACGGCTGCTGCGATTGCGGCAGAAGCCGGGGTCGATGATTTCCTCGCCCAGGCGACACCGGAAAACAAGCTGGAGCTTATCCGCGAGGAACAGGCCAAGGGCAAGCTTGTCGCCATGTGCGGTGATGGCACCAACGACGCCCCGGCGCTGGCGCAGGCCGATGTCGGCGTTGCCATGAACACGGGTACGGTGGCGGCACGCGAGGCGGGCAATATGGTCGATCTCGACAGCGATCCGACCAAGCTCATCGAGATCGTTGAAATCGGCAAGCAATTGCTGATGACGCGGGGCGCGCTGACCACATTCTCCATCGCCAACGACATCGCGAAATATTTCGCCATCATCCCGGCGATGTTCTTGGCCTTTTATCCACAGCTTGGCGTGCTGAATATCATGGGGCTTTCGACGCCGCAGAGTGCAATCCTCTCCGCCATCATCTTCAATGCGCTCATCATCATCGCACTCATCCCGCTCTCGCTGAAAGGCGTCAAATACCGCCCGATCGGCGCCGGCGCGCTCTTGTCGCGCAATCTCGTCATCTATGGTCTGGGCGGTATCATCGTGCCCTTCATCGGCATCAAGGCCATCGACCTTGCCATCACGGCGCTCGGTCTCGCCTGAGGAGTATTGAAATGTTGAAACAGTTACGTCCCGCACTGGTGCTGATCCTCGCCACCACCGTCATCACCGGCCTTGCTTATCCCTTGGGAATGACAGGTCTCGCGCAGGCGATTTTCCCCGTCCAGGCAAATGGTAGCCTGATTGAGAAGAACGGCACGGTGGTCGGCTCGCAATTGATCGGGCAGGCCTTCACCGGCGAGAAATATTTCCACGGCAGACCTTCTGCGGCTGGCGATGGCTACAATGCCGCTTCGTCTTCCGGCTCCAACCTCGGGCCGACAAGCGCCAAACTGATTGACCGGGTGAAGCAGGATTACGGTGCGGCAAAAGCCGAAAATCCCGCAGCTGAGGTTCCGGCCGATCTGGTGACGGCATCGGGCAGCGGGCTCGATCCGCATGTTTCGCCTGATGCCGCCTATTTTCAGGTTCCGCGCGTCGCCAAGGCAAGGGGCATGGATGAAGTGGCGCTTCGCGCCATCGTCGAGCGTCATGTCGAGGGACCGGAACTCGGCTTCATGGGTGAGCCTGTCGTAAACGTGCTGGCACTCAACATGGCCCTTGACGCAGCCGGCTCATAAACTGAAATGGCTATGGCGCTTTTGAGGAATCGCCATAGCCTCGATTATTGGTGATCGGTTTCATGCCTGACGACAATCGCGATATGCCGAGCCGACCATCGCCCGATGCGCTCTTGGAAAACGCCCGGCGCGAGGCGCGGGGCCGGCTGAAAATTTTTCTGGGCGCGGCACCCGGTGTCGGCAAGACCTATGAAATGCTGATGTCGGGGCGGGCGAAGCTGGCGGAGGGTGTCGACACCGTCATCGGTGTTGTGGAAACGCATGGTCGCAAGGAAACCGAAACGCTGGTGCACGGTTTCGAGATCATTACGCGCCGGAATATCGACTATCGCGGCCAGGTGCTGGACGAGATGGATCTCGATGCCATTCTCGCCCGTCGCCCGGCTCTGGTCCTCGTCGATGAGCTGGCCCACACCAATGCCGCGGGCAGCCGGCACCCCAAGCGCTATATGGATGTTCAGGAAATTCTGGCGCAGGGCATCGATGTCTATACGACGCTCAACATCCAGCATGTCGAAAGTCTGAACGATGTGGTGGCGCAGATTACCCGCATCCGCGTGCGCGAAACGGTTCCTGACAGCATTATCGACCGGGCAGACGATGTCGAAATCATCGATATCACCCCCGACGATCTGATAAAGCGCCTGCAGGATGGCAAGGTCTATATGCCGCGCACGGCGCGACGCGCTATCGAGAACTATTTTTCGCGCGGCAATCTGACGGCGCTGCGCGAGCTGGCGCTGCGGCGCACCGCACAGCGGGTGGACGAGCAATTACTCAACCACATGCAGTCGCACGCCATTTCAGGCCCCTGGGCTGCGGGAGACAGGGTTCTGGTCTGTCTCGATCACGGCGGCAACGGTCCCGGGCTGGTGCGTTATGCCCGCCGGCAGGCGGATCGGCTGCGGGCGCCCTGGACGGCGCTGCATCTCGACACGCCGCGTTCGCAGCAATTGTCAGAGGCGGAGAAGGACCGGCTGGCCGGCACCATGCGGCTCGCCCAGCAGCTCGGTGGCGAGACGGTGACCCTGCCGGCGCTCGACCTAACACGGGAGATCATCTCCTACGCCAACGCCAATAATTTCACCCACATCATCATCGGCCGCCCGCGAAAATCGTGGTGGCAGCGGATTTTTCAGCGTTCGCTGACGCATGATCTGATTGATCATGCGGGCGATATCAGCGTTCACGTCATTTCCGGCGATAAAAAGGAAGAGAAGCCGGGTCAGGCCGCAAAGCCGGCCTCGGCGCAATCGCATCCTTCCTTATGGCCCTACCTTAACAGCACCCTGTTTGTCGGCCTGGCAATCGTGGCCGGCATCGTTCTTGACCAGACGCTCGATGTCAGAAATCTGGCGCTGGTGTTCCTGATGGCGGTTCTGGCCGCCGCCGTGCGTGGCGGGTTGGGACCAGCGCTTTATGCTTCCCTGCTTGGCGCTTTCTCATTCAATTTTTTCTTCCTTGAGCCGCGTTACACGCTGACCGTTCGCGATCCGGAAAGTGTCGTGGCGCTGCTGTTTTATTTTGGTGTGGCGCTTGTCGCTTCCAACCTCACGGCGGCCGTGCAACGGCAGGCCGCCGCTGCACGGGCAAGGGCGCGAACGACGGAAGATCTATATCTGTTCTCCAAGAAGCTTTCGGTAACTGGAACGCTGGACGATGTGCTGTGGGCGGCCGCTTTCCAGATGGCCTCGATGCTGAAGGTTCGGATCGTTCTGCTTTTGCCAGAAAACAATACGATCACGGTCAAGGCGGGATATCCGCCTGATGATACGCTGGTTGATGCCGATATTGCAGCTGCGCAATGGGCCTGGGAGCATAACAAGGCTGCGGGCAGGGGCGCGGATACGCTTCCCGGCGCCAGACGTCTTTATCTGCCCCTGCGCACCGGCAGCGGCGCCGTCGGCGTGGTGGGGCTGGACGATGACCGTCTCGGTCCGCTTCTGACGCCGGAACAGCAACGGCTGTTCGATGCCCTGGCCGATCAGGCGGCACTTGCCATCGAGCGGATTCAGCTCGTCTCGGATGTCGACCGGGCAAGGCTTGCGGCGGAAACCGACCGGCTGCGCACGGCGCTGCTGACATCCATTTCCCATGATCTCAAGACGCCGCTTGCGGCCATTCTGGGTTCGGCCGGAACGCTGAAGGATTTTGCCGAGGACATCCCGCCAGATGCGCGCGCCGAACTGCTGTCGACGATCGTTGAGGAATCCGAGCGGCTGAACCGCTTCATCTCCAATCTTCTTGATATGACGCGGATCGGCTCGGGTGCGATGGAGCCGAATTACGGTCTGCATTTCGTCGGCGACATGGTTGGAACCGCACTTTCGCGCGCCGCGAAAATCGTCGTCAGGCATGAGATCGTTCTGGATATTCCCTCCGACCTGCCGATGCTGAAGGTCGATCCCGTGCTTTTCGAACAGGTCCTGTTCAATCTCATCGACAATGCGGCCAAATACGCGCCCGAACATACGACTATCGAGATTCGTGGCTGGCGGCAGGGCAAGAATATCGTCCTGTCCGTGGCAGATGCGGGACCGGGTATTCCGCCTGATGATACGGAGCGGGTGTTCGACAGTTTTTATCGGGTGCGCAAGGTGGACCATGTGCAGGCCGGGACGGGTCTCGGGCTTTCCATCTGCAAGGGGTTCATCGAGGCCATGGGCGGGTCGATCCGCGCGGAAAACAGACCGGGTCGCTCAGGCGCGCAATTCACCATAAGCCTGCCGGCTCCCACCGAGGCACCTGTGCTAGATCATGATTAGGGCGCGATTTCAGGAGAGAATCATTCACGCCACCGCCAGAGGAGATCGCGAATGACCAATTCCGCCGTCCGCATTCTGATCGTCGATGACGAGCCGCCTATCCGCAAGCTTCTGCGGGTTGGTCTCTCGACGCAGGATTATGCGGTCAGCGAGGCGATGAACGCCCGTGTTGCGATGGAACTGATGCGTGAGGACAAGCCTGATCTCGTTGTTCTCGATCTCGGCCTGCCGGATATGTCGGGACATGATCTTCTGGCGAAATGGCGGGGCGAAGGGCTGGCGCTGCCGGTCATCATCCTTTCCAGCCGCACGGATGAGGCGGGTATCGTCAAGGCGCTGGAACTGGGGGCCGATGACTATATCACCAAGCCTTTCGGCATGAACGAGCTCGTCGCCCGCATCCGCGTCGCCCTGCGCCATCGATTGCAGACCCAAGGGGAGAGGCCGGTGTTTCAGACCGGGGACCTGTCGGTCGATCTCGTCAGGCGCATCGTGAAGGTGGAGGACCGCGAGGTGAAGCTCTCGCCCAAGGAATATGACATCCTCAGGGTTCTGGTGCAGCATGCGGGCAAGGTGCTGACGCACCGCTTCCTGCTGGAGCATGTGTGGGATGAACTGACCGACGTGCAATATTTGCGGGTCTATGTGCGCCAGCTTCGTCAGAAGATCGAAAAGATCCCGGATCAGCCGCGTTATATCCTGACAGAAACCGGGGTCGGTTACCGGCTGCAGGAGGTGTGAGGGCGTCGCGATGCGACGCCCCTCATGCTTTCAGACGGCGGCGCAGATCGACAGGAATTCGTCGACATCGGCCTCGGTCGTCGCGAAGCTGGTGACCATACGGATCAGCACTTCATCCTTGCCGACCTTTTCCGGCATGTCGCGCGGCTCCAGCCAGTCATAGAACTTCGCACCCTTTGCCGTGGCGGCTTCGGCGGCAGCCTTTGGCAGAATGGCAAAAACTTCATTGGCCTGGGTCGGCCATGCAAGGCGGGCGCTGTTCAGCGACGCGAAACCGGCGCGCAGCTGGTTAGCCATGGCATTGGCGTGGCTGGCGAGACCGAGCCACAGGTCGTCCTGCAGATAGGCCTCGAACTGCGCGGCGATGAAGCGCGACTTGGAAAAAAGCTGGGCGGTGCGCTTGCGCAGGAACGAAAAATCCCGGGCGAGCGAGGGATCGAAGAAGACGATGGCTTCCGCACACCAGCAGCCGTTTTTCGTGCCGCCGAAAGACAGGACGTCGACGCCGCGTTTCCAGGTCATTTCGGCGGGCGTGGCGCCGAGCGCGGCCAGCGCATTGGCGAAACGTGCGCCATCCATATGCAGCGGCAGGCCGTTGTCTTTTGCGATTTTGGCGATGGCGTCGATTTCATCGAGCGTATAGACGGTCCCGGCCTCGGTCGCCTGCGTCATGGTGATGGCTGCGGCGCGGCCGTGGTGGACTGCGTCCTGCGGATAACGCGCAATGCGCTCGATCAGGTTTTCGGGCAGCATCTTGCCGTTCGGTCCCTCGACGGCGACCATACGCATGCCAGAGAAGAAATCCGGTGCACCACATTCATCCTCGATCACATGCGCTTCGGAGTGACAGAAGGTCAGGCCGCCGGGGCGGGCGATGCTTGCCAGCGAAAGCGAGTTGGCCGCCGTGCCTGTTGCGACGAAGAACACAGCCACCTCGCGCTCGAAAATCTCGTTGAAGCGCTTTTCGATGGAGAGATCGAGTTCGCTGGTACCGTAAGCGGCGGCAAACCGGGTGGATTCCCGCGAAAGTCGTTCGTTGACGGCCGGATGGGCGCCGGCCCAATTGTCTGAAGCAAAAAACATCTCTGAAGGCTTTCCGATGGCTGGGGTTCGATTTGGTAAGGCGTGGCCGATGACCGGAAAAAGTTCTAGGACCTAACGTGGCGATTGGCAAATCCGGCAATGAAAGCAACGGGTCGACCCGCTTTGAGACAAGAAAGTTTCGCGCAATAGGTCAGTATCGAAACTTCGCTGCAAAACGGTAGTTCGACTAATTGGATTCGTACCCTTGCTAAATCCACCGATTTCTGCCAAAATTCTCACGAATTGAGACAGCTTTGCTGTCCTAAATTTGATCGAGCCGGGTTGAGTGTGGATTTTGCGGGAAGCAAAAATTCGCGTCGAGCCGGATCTTCGCATGAAACCATGCAGGTAATATTGCAGGAGGGACAAAAATGACGAACAAGCCGCAGGCAGAGATCGCCGCCGCAACCCTGACCATAGACTGTCCCACCGCGGCTGCGGCCGCACCCGTTTCTGCGAAGGGGCGTTTCGCGGGCGGCTTGCCGGAAAAGCAGGGTCTTTATGATCCCGCCAATGAACATGATGCCTGCGGCGTCGGCTTTGTGGCCCATATGAAGGGCCAGAAGTCGCACCAGATCGTCAAGGACGGCCTGTTCATTCTCGAAAATCTCACACATCGCGGCGCAGTCGGCGCCGATCCGCTGATGGGTGACGGCGCGGGCATTCTCGTGCAGATCCCCGACCGCTTTTTCCGTGAGGAAATGGCGGCGCAGGGCGTGACGCTGCCGAAGGCCGGTGAATATGCCGTCGGCCACATCTTCATGCCGCGCGATCCGTCCCGCATCGAGCACTACAAGAAGGTGATCGTCGATGTCATCGGCGAGGAGGAGCAGCAGTTCCTCGGCTTCCGTGACGTGCCTGTTGACAATGAATCGCTCTCCAAGGCTCCGGATATTGCCGGGACCGAGCCGCACCATGTTCAGGTTTTCATCGGCGCCGGGCGTGACGCTGCCACCAATGCAGATTTCGAGCGCAAGCTGTTCCTCATCCGCAAGGTGCTGTCCAACCGCATCTATGATGAGGGTGGTGGCAAGGAAACGCAGGATTTTTATCCTGTATCGCTCTCTTCCTCGACCATCGTCTACAAGGGTATGTTCCTCGCCTATCAGGTGGGTGCCTATTACAAGGACCTGGCGGATCCGCGCTTCGAATCTGCGGTTGCACTCGTGCACCAGCGTTTCTCGACGAACACCTTCCCGTCCTGGAAGCTTGCACATCCTTACCGCATGGTCGCCCATAACGGCGAAATCAACACGCTGCGCGGCAACGTCAACTGGATGGCGGCGCGTCAGGCATCCGTTTCCTCGGCGCTGTTCGGCGACGATATCTCCAAGCTTTGGCCGATTTCCTATGAAGGCCAGTCGGATACCGCCTGTTTCGACAACGCGCTCGAATTCCTCGTTCGCGGCGGTTATTCCATGGCCCATGCCGTGATGATGCTGATCCCGGAAGCCTGGGCCGGCAACCAGTCCATGTCGGCCGAACGCAAGGCATTCTACGAATATCACGCAGCGCTGATGGAGCCGTGGGACGGCCCGGCCGCCGTTGCCTTCACCGATGGCAAGCAGATCGGCGCAACGCTTGACCGCAACGGCCTGCGCCCGGCGCGTTATCTCGTCACCGATGATGACCGCATCATCATGGCGTCCGAAGCCGGCACCCTGCCGGTGCCGGAAGAGCGCATCGTCAAGAAGTGGCGTCTGCAGCCCGGCAAGATGCTGCTGATCGACATGGAAAAGGGTTCGATCATTTCCGACGAGGAAGTGAAGCACGAGCTTGCCGCCAAGCACCCCTACCGCACCTGGCTCGACCGCACGCAGCTTATTCTCGAAGAGCTGAAGCCAGTTGAACCGCGCGCGTTGCGCCGCGACGTGTCGCTGCTCGACCGCCAGCAGGCCTTCGGTTACACCAGCGAAGATACGAAGCTCCTGATGTCGCCCATGGCGACCACCGGTCAGGAAGCCATTGGCTCCATGGGCACCGATACGCCGATTTCGGCCATGTCGGAAAAGTCGAAGCTGCTTTACACCTATTTCAAGCAGAACTTCGCGCAGGTCACCAACCCGCCGATCGACCCGATCCGCGAAGAGCTTGTCATGAGCCTCGTGTCCTTCATCGGTCCGCGTCCGAATATTCTCGACCATGAAGGTGCCGCCCGCGCCAAGCGTCTGGAAGTGCGCCAGCCGATCCTGACCAATGGCGATCTGGAAAAGATCCGCTCCATCGGCCACACGGAAGACCGTTTCGACACCAAGACGCTCGATTTCACCTATGATGTCGAGCGCGGCGCCGAAGGCATGCCCGATATGCTCGACCGCTTGTGCGAGCGTGCGGAATCGGCTGTTCGCGGCGGTTATAACATCATCGTTCTGTCCGACCGTCAGCTTGGCCCGGACCGCATTGCGATCCCGGCGCTGCTGGCAACGGCCGCCGTGCATCATCATCTGATCCGCAAGGGTCTGCGCACCTCGGTCGGCCTCGTCGTTGAAACCGGTGAGCCGCGCGAAATCCACCATTTCTGTCTGCTCGCCGGTTACGGTGCGGAGGCGATCAACCCCTATCTCGCCTTCGACACGCTGCTTGACATGCACAAGCACGGCGCTTTCCCGAAGGAAGTGTCGGACGACGAAGTTGTCTATCGCTACATCAAGGCGGTCGGCAAGGGCATCCTCAAGGTCATGTCCAAGATGGGCATTTCCACCTACCAGTCCTATTGCGGCGCGCAGATTTTCGACGCCATCGGCCTGTCTTCGGAATTCGTCGAGAAGTATTTCTTCGGCACCGCCACCTCCATCGAAGGCGTTGGCCTGACGGAGATTGCGGAAGAAACCGTGACGCGCCACACGGCTGCCTTCGGCAAGGACCCGATCCTTGCCAACACGCTCGATATTGGCGGCGAATATGCCTATCGCATGCGCGGCGAAAGCCACGCCTGGACGCCGGATGCGGTTGCCTCGCTGCAGCACGCCGTGCGCGGCAACAGCCAGGAGCGTTACCGCGAATTCGCCGGCATGGTGAATGAGACGGCGCTGCGCATGAACACCATTCGCGGGTTGTTCAAGGTCAAGTCGGCGGAAGCGCTCGGCCGCAAGCCGGTTTCCATCGATGACGTTGAACCGGCGGTCGATATCGTCAAGCGTTTCTCGACGGGCGCCATGTCCTTCGGTTCCATCAGCCGCGAGGCGCACACGACGCTTGCCATCGCCATGAACCGCATCGGCGGCAAGTCCAACACCGGTGAAGGCGGCGAGGAATCCGACCGCTACATGCCGCTCCTGAACGGCAAGCCGAACCCGGAACGCTCGGCCATCAAGCAGATCGCCTCCGGCCGCTTCGGCGTGACGACGGAATATCTCGTCAATGCCGATATGCTGCAGATCAAGGTGGCGCAGGGTGCCAAGCCCGGCGAGGGCGGCCAGCTGCCCGGCCACAAGGTGGATGCGACCGTTGCCAAGACCCGGCATTCGACGCCGGGCGTTGGCCTCATTTCGCCGCCGCCGCATCATGACATCTACTCCATCGAAGATCTGGCGCAGCTGATCTACGACCTGAAGAACGTCAACCCGGAAGCCGATGTTTCGGTGAAGCTGGTGTCGGAAGTGGGCGTCGGCACGGTTGCGGCCGGTGTTGCCAAGGCGCGCGCCGACCATATCACCATTGCCGGTTTCGATGGCGGCACGGGCGCTTCGCCGCTGACTTCGCTGAAGCACGCCGGTTCCCCCTGGGAAATCGGCCTTGCCGAAACCCAGCAGACGCTGGTGCTGAACGGCCTTCGTTCGCGCATCGCCTTGCAGGTGGATGGCGGCCTGAAGACGGGCCGCGACGTCATCATCGGCGCGCTGCTCGGTGCGGATGAATTCGGCTTTGCCACCGCGCCGCTGATAGCGGCCGGCTGCATCATGATGCGCAAGTGCCATCTCAACACCTGCCCGGTGGGCGTCGCGACGCAGGATCCGGTTCTGCGCAAGCGCTTCAAGGGCACGCCGGAACACGTCATCAACTACTTCTTCTTCGTGGCCGAAGAAGTGCGCGAAATCCTTGCCTCGCTTGGCGTTACCAGACTGGACGAGATCATCGGCGCTTCCGAACTGCTGGAGAAGGATGAGATGCTGGCGCACTGGAAGGCCAAGGGTCTGGATTTCAGCCGCATCTTCCACAAGGTCGAGGCTCCGAAGGAGGCAACCTTCTGGACCGAGCGCCAGAAGCACCCGATCGACGATATTCTCGACCGTAAGCTGATCGAGAAGTCGCTGCCGTCGCTGGAAAGCCGCGAGCCTGTTGTCTTCGAAGTGCCGATCAAGAACGTCGACCGTTCCGCCGGCGCCATGCTTTCGGGTGCGCTTGCCAAGCGCTGGGGCCACAAGGGCCTGAAGGACGATACTATCCACGTCACCCTCAAGGGTACGGCGGGCCAGTCCTTCGGCGCGTTCCTCGCACGCGGCATCACCTTCGATCTGGTGGGTGACGGCAACGACTATGTCGGCAAGGGTCTGTCGGGTGGCCGTATCATCGTGCGCCCGCCGGAAAACACCCGCATCGTCGCGGAGAACTCGATCATCGTCGGCAACACCGTGCTTTATGGCGCAATCACCGGCGAGTGCTATTTCCGCGGTGTCGCGGGTGAGCGCTTTGCGGTGCGCAACTCCGGTGCGGTCGCAGTTGTCGAAGGTGTCGGCGATCACGGTTGCGAATATATGACTGGCGGCATCGTGGTCGTTCTCGGCGAAACGGGCCGTAACTTCGCGGCCGGCATGTCCGGTGGCGTGGCCTATGTTCTCGATGAGACAGGTGATTTCGCCACACGCTGCAACATGGCCATGGTCGAGCTGGAGCCGGTTCCGGAAGAGGACGACATGCTGGAGAAGCTGCACCATCACGGCGGCGACCTCATGCACAAGGGGCGTGTAGACGTTTCCGAGGACATGACGCGCCACGATGAGGAGCGTCTCTACCAGCTGATCTCCAACCATTTCCACTACACAAACTCGTCGCGCGCCAAGGATATACTCGACCGCTGGAGCGAGTTCCGTCCGAAGTTCCGCAAGGTCATGCCGGTCGAATACCGTCGTGCGCTTGAGGAAATGGAGCGCATGCGCATGGGCGTGGCGGCGGAGTAATCCGCCGCGTGAGGATACTACACCAACTGGTCTCGCTGATGATCGCGGTCGCCGTTCCCACGGCGATCTACTGGACGAGCGGCGAGACCGGATTTGAGTTCATCGTGCTGGGGGCGGCTTTTGGTTTCGCTTACTGGTACTGGGGCCCGACAGGCGCTCCGCTTTGATGTGAGGACATAAACGTGGGCAAGGTTACAGGTTTTCTGGAGATCGACCGGCAGGTGGGCAAGTATCAGCCCGCATCGGACCGCATCCGCCATTTCCGCGAATTCACCATTCCGATGTCGGATGCCGAGGTGCAGAAGCAGTCGGCGCGCTGCATGGATTGCGGCATTCCCTATTGTCACGGCCCGACCGGCTGTCCCGTGCACAACCAGATCCCCGACTGGAACGATCTGGTCTATAACAACAACTGGGAAGAGGCGATCCGCAACCTCCACTCCACCAACAACTTCCCGGAATTCACCGGCCGCGTCTGTCCCGCGCCTTGTGAGGAGGCGTGCACGCTGAATCTCGAGGATGCACCGGTCGCGATCAAGACCGTCGAGCAGGCCATCGCCGACAAGGCCTATGAGCTGGGCTTTATCGTGCCGAAGCCGGCAACGATCCACACCGGGAAAAAAGTTGCCGTCATCGGTTCCGGCCCCTCGGGCATGGCGGCCGCACAGCAGCTTGGCCGCGCCGGTCATGAAGTGCATGTTTACGAGCGTGAATCGAAGCCCGGCGGGTTGTTGCGTTACGGTATTCCTGATTTCAAGATGGAGAAGAACTTCATCGACCGCCGTGTCGAGCAGATCAAGGGCGAAGGCGTTACCTTCCATTGCGGCGTCAATGTCGGCGTGGATGTGACGGTTGAGACGCTTCTGGCAGACCACGATGCCGTGCTTTATTGCGGCGGTTCGGAAACCCCGCGCCCGGCCGGTATCGGCGGCGCTGATTTCAACGGCGTTTACGACGCCATGCCTTACCTCGTGCAGCAGAACCGCCGCGTTGGCCGCGAAAACATCGACAGCATCGGCTGGCCTGCCGATCCCATCCTCGCCGGCGGCAAGCATGTCGTCGTCGTTGGTGGCGGCGATACGGCCTCTGACTGCGTCGGTACGGCTTTCCGTCAGGGTGCGGTGAAAGTCACGCAGCTCGACATCCGCCCGATGCCGCCGGAAAAGGAAGACAAGCTCGCGGTCTGGCCCTTCTGGGCAACCAAGATGCGCACCTCTTCCTCGCAGGCAGAAGGCGCCATCCGCGAGTTCCAGGTCGCCACGCTCGAATTCGTTGGCGAAGATGGCGTTCTGACCGGTGTGAAGTGCTGTCAGGTGGATGATCGCCGCAAGCCCATCGCCGGCACGGAATTCATCATCAAGGCTGATCTCGCCTTTATCGCCATCGGCTTCTCCGGCCCCTTCACCGATAGCGTGCTGAAGGAAATGAATGGCAAGCTGACGCTCAATACCGATCGTCGCGGCTCTACCAATGTGGTCGCCAATGAGACGGACTACAGAACCTCGGTCGACAAGCTGTGGGCGGCAGGTGATGTTCGTCGTGGCCAGTCGCTGGTTGTCTGGGCCATCCGTGAAGGCCGCCAGGCGGCACGCGCAATCGACGAGGCGCTGATGGGCGCAACCGTCCTGCCGCGCTGAGCCAGACGATGCGGCGCAGGCCGCTACCCGAAAACAGAAAGGCCTGTTGTGTTTCACAACAGGCCTTTTGTTTGACTGGAGAACCGAAATGCAATGAAGGTCTCGCATTCAGGGGACGGACACTATATCGCGCCTTAAAATTGCAATGACATTACGTGTTTCCGAAGATGAGATCGTTTCAGCAATAGGGGAGGCTGATGCGGAAGGAGGCGCCGCCGGTAGGTGAATCACCAATGGTGATCTCTCCGCCATGGTATCGGACGATTTCCTGCACGAGGTTGAGACCGAGGCCGGTGCCGCGATCCTTGGGCCTTAATCGATGGAACGCGTCGAACACGGCTTCCCGGTCTTCTTCGGGAATTCCCTGACCCTCATCGGATATGTCGATCACGCGGTTGGCCCCGACTTTTATGGTGATGGTTCCGCGATTGCCGCCATGTTCGATGGCGTTTTGCACGATGTTCATAAGGGCGCGCTGCAGCGAGGCGTCATCCGCAAGGGCGAGGATCGGTTCTTCCTCCGGCTCGAATGAAAGCCCGTATCCTTGAGAAATCGCAAGCGGCGCCATGTCCGCCACGACCGACCTGCAAAGACCAACAAGATCAAGCGGGATAAGGGGCGCCTTTTGCCCGCCAAGTCGCTGCAGATCGAGCAATTGTTCGGCAAGCACGGCGATACGGCTGGCATCGGCCAATATCCTGCTCCGGTCCGGCCCGTCGAGCAGCGTTTCAACGCGGGTCTGGAGAATGGCGACCGGGGTGCGCAATTCATGGGCGGCATCGAGAATGAAACGCTTGTGCCGTTCATAACCATCGTCCAACCGCTGCAGCGCGCCGTTGACGGCATGCACGAGCGGCTGCACTTCCTGTGGAATATTACTATCCGGCAATCGATATCCGCGTCTGTCGATATCGATGGTTTCCGCCGCATGCGCAATGGCGGAAAGGGCGAGAAATTCCCTGCGGATGATCCAGGGAATGGTCACGATCGTCACGATGGACATGAGAATAAGGATGGGCATGATCAATATGTTGGAAAACAGCAGAACCGGGAATGTCATGCTGAACGGGCCGCCTTTGCCGATCATGACGAATTCGCCAGCCGGCCCTGAAGCACGGCGAACGACGGCGATGCGCACCACGGCAAGATAGGAATAGGACAATGCCGCGTCGCGCACATCCGAGACTTTGATGTCGCTAAGCTGTTGATCCATATTGCTGAAGACCTCTGGTACCGGCCCGCCCTGCACGATTTCACCTTTTTCGCTGACCGCAACGAACCAGAAATCGGGCATGTCGTTGCGTAGCTCGGCAAACTCCTCCGTTTCCTCCAGTCTCAGCCGGCCATCCTTGTCCCGCATGATTGCATTGGCGGTGATCTGGGCTGCCTGGGGGCTGAGCAGGGCGCTGCCTGCGCCGCCGCTGGACAGGTAAGCAACGAAGGCCGCACTGACGATGAAGAGGCTGCCGATCTGGAACAGCAGCAATTGAATTGTCAGGCGATGTTTGAGCGATTTCCGTCTGGCCAGCTTCATGCGGCCGCCCTCAGAAGGTAACCAACACCGCGAATGCCGTGGACCTCAAGGCCTGCATCCGCCGCCTGCAATTTACGGCGCAGACGTGAAATATGGGAATCAAGCGCATTGGACTGGATTTCATCGTCGAAATTGTAGACGGCCTCCTCCAGCACCGAACGAAGCACCGTTCGACCCTGCCGGCGCAACAGGGCTTCAAGAATGAGCAGTTCACGTCTGGTCAGGGGAATAAACTCCCCCTTGATGCGCACTTCCCGGGTTTCGAAGCAAAATTCCAGCTTGCCCAGTCTCGCCGTCATCGTCACCGCGCCTGCCGGTCTGCGCATCAGGGCGCGGATACGGGCAAGAAGCTCCTCGACGGCGAAGGGCTTGCCAAGATAATCGTCCGCTCCAAGGTTGAGACCGTTTACCCGGTCGGCAAGTGTCCCCTGCGCCGTCAACACGATGACGGGCGGGGTGACGGGCAGCAGGCGCAGATCTTCTATGAGTTCGATGCCATCGCCATCGGGCAGTTGCCGATCAAGCACGACGAGATCGTGAACACCGTCCATGATCGCATGGCGGGCAAGGTCGAGCGTCCCGACATTATCCACGATGATATCGAACCGGTGCAGGGCGGCGGACAGGGCTGCTGCCATTTCGCGTTCGTCTTCAACTAGCAGCAGGCGCATGAAGTGTTCTCGGCAATGTCTGCGCACCTTCCCCGCAGGGCCGCGCATGAAATAAAACAACAGCTTCGTGGATGTAACGAAGAAATATCGCCTTGCAAAAACGCGGTTATAGGCCGCTCTCCTGCAGAGCTTCACTTATCCTGCCATTTTCGGATTGCCTAAACATTACGCCCTGACGGGCTCTCATGCTGGTGATGTAGCGCCTATTGTCTGGCCTGTGCCGTATCCGGGACGATGCGGTAGTCATCGATGCGGCCTGCCGGCGCATCGGCCATCTCGCCGCGCTTGGTCAGCCGCTCGCGTGGTGATTCCACCACCGATACGCGTGTCGGTCCTGCTGTCAGGGGAGCATCGCCAAGCAGCTTGTCGCCGCCATCAAGCGCCGGATCGGTAAGGCTGATCGGTTGCGTGCGCACCTGTCCCGCGTCGATGCCAAGCGCCGGCAGCGAAGTAAGAGCCGGCAAGTTGCTGCCGTCCAGTTTCACGAGATCAGGGCCGGCGCTGTCGAGGTGCCTGCGCACGAATTTCTCGACGTAAAAAGCAAGCTTGCGCTTGCCGGCGCTTGTCATGCCGACGCCATCGGCTTCGCGCAGGCGGGCCTGCTGCCCGTTCATGTCGTAACCGGTAATGACGAATTTCCCCGCCTCGTCGACGAAGCCGTCCCACACATCCACGAATTCGCCGCCATATTTCTCGACATGGCTGCGATAAAGCCGGTTGAAGCCCACCAGATCGGCGGTGAGCGAGGGCGACTGGAAGGCGGGCAGACCAACCCATAACAGCGGCACCTTCTTGCGGCCCGCAATAGTCAGAAGTTCATCGATCCGCCGTTCATATTCCTTGAACCAGACATCGGTGCCGAATTTTTCCCTGATATCGCCGATCTGCATCTGCTGGCGATCGTTCGATCCCATCATGATGACGATCGTGGCCGGATTGGTCTCGGTTATGAATTGCGGCAGATTGGCGAACCAGTCGTAATAATCAGTGCGAACGAGACCTGAGGAGCCGTTCGCCCGCACATCGACGGCGATTGCCGGTGAACTGGCAAAGGCGTTGACCAGTTCTTCCCCCATGCCGCCGGCCAGAAAATCGCCGACGACCAGCACGCGCCTTGCATTTTCAAGTTTGGCGGCCGGTTCCGGTTTTATGGTTCGCATCTGAACCACCGAAGGCGCTTTTCTCGCGGGTTGCGGGCGAGTGACGGCTCTTTCGCGTGGGGCTGACGGGAAATCCCGGCGGTTGCGGGGCTGGTATTCGCGGCTGGGCGCATCCTCCCGGCCCACGGGCCTGCCGAACAGCATTTCGAACAGGGTACGCCGCTGTTCCTGCGCGAAGCTTTGGGAAGGGACGAGCGGCGTGCACAGCGCAGCACAAAGGATGATGGCGCAGACACGCCAACCTGTCTTTCCGCTTTTCGCCGCAGGTTTCCTACTCATGGCACCGACCTTTCCGGATGGTTCGGCGGCGGTAACGACCGTCGCCGAATTCGCCGGCACATTATTAATTGCGCAGGGCTCTCAGCAATCGCTGCGACGGCTGGCCGTCATTTTCCATGCCCATGCGCGACTGGATGGCGCTGATTGCGGCCTTCGACCCGGAGCCGAAATTGCCGTCGATTTCGCCATCGTAATAACCCAGTTCCTTCATGCGGGTCTGGAGTTCGAATTTTTCACGAATATCCAGCGTGCCGTCCGGACGCGGCCATTTCTGCTGCATGCCGCCATAACCGGCAATTTCGTCCGCAAGCAGGCCAACTGCCAGCGCGTAGCTGTCCGATGCGTTGTATTTCTTGATGGTGAAGAAGTTTTTCATCATCAGGAAACCGGGGCCGTTTGCACCCCCCTGCAATTTCAGCATGGCGCGGTCGGAGCCGCGTGTGAAATTCTTCCCGTTCGGACGGGTAAAACCAAGCTTTGCCCATTCGGCAATGGTCTTCGTCTGGCCTTCATAACGCGCGCCGCCACGCGGTACGGCGGTTTCATAACCCCAGGTGCGGCCGGGCTCCCAGCCGTTCTTGGAAAGAAGATTGGCAGCGGTTGCCAGCGCATCGGGAACCGAGTGCCAGATATCGCGCTTGCCGTTGCCATCGGCGTCCACCGCATAAAGCAGATAGCTGGTCGGGATGAACTGGGTGTGGCCCATCGCCCCTGCCCAGGAACCCGTCAGTTGCTTCGGCGTTACATCGCCGGCCTGCAGGATTTTGAGCGCGGCGATCAATTGCGTGCGTGCGAATTTGGCGCGCTTGGGATCGGAATAGGCGAGCGTGGCCAGCGCCTGCGGAATATTGTGCAGTCGCTCCGGCTTTTCGAGAACGGCGCCGTAATTCGATTCCATCGACCAGATGGCGAGGATGATGTGTTTGTCGACATTGAAGTTGCGCTCGATCCAGTTGAGGGTCGTCGCATGCTTCATCTTCATTTCCCGACCGATCCGCACCGTATAGGGGTTAACGCGGGAATCGAGATAATCCCAGACCTGAGTGGTGAATTCCGGCTGAAAGGTTGCCTTGCGCAGCGCGTCCGGATCCGGCTCGCTGACGCCGGCAAAGGCCTTTTGATATGTGGCCTTGCTAATGCCTTCTTTCGCGGCTGTTGCGTAGAACTGGTTGATCCATTGTCTGAACCCCGCATCTGCGTGAGCAGAAACGGGCGCCAGCGAGATTGCCAGACCTGCAGCCATCATGCAGCCGAATTTGCGGACACCTGAAAGGATCATCTTTGTCATCGTCAGTCTTTCGTTCTCTCGAATGTCATTTCGATTGCGAAAACGCATCGGGCGTCATCATGGATAACAAAAGAACGTCAACAAATTCTTTACCATTAATAGATGGTAGCGTCACCCTTTACAAAACGTTGTTATTTTTGAAATAACAACAGCGTGCGGGGATTGTGATCAAGTTTTATCTCTCAGGAGGGATATGTGGTAGAACAGAAGAAAATTCGGAAGGCCGTATTTCCGGTCGCAGGTCTCGGCACGCGTTTCCTGCCCGCAACCAAGGCGGTTCCGAAAGAGATGCTCACCGTCGTCGACAAGCCTGTCATTCAATACGTCGTTGATGAGGCGGCGGAAGCGGGCATCGAGCATTTTGTATTCGTTACCGGCCGCGGCAAGGCGGTCATCGAAGATTATTTTGATATTCAATTTGAACTCGAACAGATGCTGCGTGAGCGCAACAAGAATGCCGAGCTGACATTGCTGGCCGGCCTTCTGCCCAAGGCGGGCACGGCAAGCTTCACGCGCCAGCAGGTGCCGCTCGGCCTTGGCCACGCGGTATGGTGCGCGCGTGATATCGTCGGTGATGAGCCTTTCGCCGTGCTTTTGCCTGACATGATCATGCACTCGCAGAAAAGCTGCCTGAAGGGCATGGTCGAACTTTACGACCAGACCGCCGGCAACGTCATCGCTGTGCAGGAATGCGCTCCCGACCAGACGCATAAATACGGTATCGTCGGCGTGGGCGACACCGTTGGCGAAGGTTTCAAGATCACCGAAATGGTCGAAAAGCCGGCCAAGGGCACGGCGCCGTCGAATTTCTATATTAACGGCCGCTACATCCTTCAGCCGGAGATTTTCGACATTCTCGAAAATCAGGAACGCGGTGCCGGCAATGAAATCCAGCTGACGGATGGCATGCTGACGCTCGCCAAGTCGCAGGAATTCTCCGGCTATCATTTCCGCGGCCAGACTTTCGATTGCGGTGCAAAGGATGGTTTCATCCTCGCCAACGTCGCCTTCGCTCTGGAGCGCGGCGATATTCGTCCTGCGATCGAGGAGCCGATCAAGGCACTTATCGACGGCCTGAAGTAATTCAGCCAAAATATGAGATTGGGATCCCGGCCTTCGCGCCGGGATTTCTGTTTTGGAGACAGTTTATCGCTTCAGGACAAGCCCTGCGCCGACGCGCAGTTCGTTGCTGTCATAAACCGGCGTCCACTGGTAGCTGACATCTGCCGTCAGATCGAGATAGCGGTTCAGGCCCCAGGTCAGGCCGGCGCCTGCGGTATATTCCACGACATTATCGATGTCGGAGGAGGGGAAGGTGCGGTGAACGATCTGCCCCGTCAGTCGAGCAACCAGATTGCTGCGCAATTCGTGGGTCAGACCGGCGTCAAGGCGATAGGAAATCCAGCCACCCTGCGGGCCGCCGGCGAAGTCCTCAATCATCGTGCGCAGCCCGAGATTAACGTTGGTACCGCGCTGGGGTGACCAGTTCAGTTCGCCGTCCAGTGTCAGCGCGCCGATGGCGGCAAGGCGGTCGTCGTCATATTGCTTGCGCAGATAACCTATTGCTGCCTCGCCGCGTGTCTTCTCGCCGAGGTCGACCTCGGTCCCGATCTTCGCGCCGTAGGAATTCGAGGAGCGGGCGTAGCCGGAATTATCCAGGCGGCTGTCATATTTCGTCGTTCCGACGTTCAGTTCGAGGAAGGGGATCAAGGCCGGCGACAATTCGTAGCCAATGCGACCGCGCAGATTTGCAGCCTTCTGGTCGCGGTCGCTGAGACTGATCGGCTGGCCGTTCAGGCCCTTCGCATCCGTATAGACCGTTCGCGAAAGATCGAGCGCCGCCAACCCGCGCAGCTTGCCGAAATCCCGTTCAATGGATGCGCCGGTCGTGAAGCGGTGTTCGCCGCCCTGCACCGATGCGCCGGTCAGAGCGTTGGGATCTGTCGTGTCTTCGCGGCTGAATTCGTAACCGGCCGTAAGATTGGCGGTCGTTTCTTCACCGAGATCGAGGCGCAGATCGGCCTCGAGCCTTGCCCTCGGCTCTTCGCCATCCTTGTCGCTGCCGAAATTCCTTTCCCAGGCGCCATCGCCCGTCACGGTCAGCGCGTGGCGGGACCAGTCACTGGTCAGCGTTCCACGTATGCCCGTTGTCAGGTAGTTGCGCCGGGAAGGCCCGCCGGTATTGCTCTGTTTTTCCGTATTGATCGTCTGGCTGATCGAAGGCCGCAGCAGGAATGTGCCGAGCCGGATCCCGGGCGTCTGTCCGGGTTGAGTCGGCACTTGCGGGTTTTCGCCGCCATCGACCGTCGGTTCATAGGGGTTTTCGGCCTCGGCATAGGGCTGTCCCGCTTCGTCCTGCTGTTCCAAGATCGGATCACCGGGATTGTTGGAAGGCCGCCATAGCTGCTGCGGTGCGGGCGCGGCAGTGGCCTGCGTCGTGTTTGCCTCCGCTTCTTCCGCCGGGACGCCTGGAGGCGTTCCGGCGCGGGAAGGAGCCGCAGTCGGGACAGGCGTGGCCACGCTCTGGGCAAAGGCGTTTCCGGACGCGCAAAGAAGCGTGCAGGCAAGCAGCATGGTTGCTGCTTTCCGCGACGTCGACAGACGTGTGGCGGCGCCCCTCACATTCATTCCTCTTCACCCGGCGAATCTGGCCGATGCCGGATCGAAAGTTCACCAAGGCATCTCTGCCGGCCAATGACGACAGGCCGGTGAGAATGACGTGGGCAAACCGGCGATCAGGCAGACGACGCAAGTTTTAACATCGCTTTAACAATAGGTTTTTTATGGTTAACAGTTGATAAAGATTGCCGGGATTTCAGCGCTGCGGTCATAGCCAGGAAACCCGCCGCTGCTATCGCCTGATCGGGCAGCCGGGTTTTCCGAGGCGAGGTCGCTCGAGGAAATTTGCGATAATGCAAAATATTTCTAATATGATCAGATTTAAACGGTTCAATTTGGCACGGAATCGCCCTATGATTAGGGGGAACTGGCTATTATTGCTCAGTAAGTCCTATTGATTTTTATTTTTGTGACAGCGTCTTTTCATGAATCCCGTTTTGAATATCAATCAGGTTGGTTTTTATTGCTGGGATATTACCAACGATCGATTTTATCTGGACGAAATATGCGCTGAACTCTTCGGAATTCCGCTGAGACAGGCGATGCAGGGCATCAGTATTTTCCAGATGCTTGAAAAAGTGGATCTGGATCATCGAAATCGCGTCATCGAGACCGCGTTGACCACGCTGAAGGCGGCAAGTTTCTACAGCCAGGAATATGCCGTGCGCCGAGACGACGGCTCGGTATCGTGGGTGAGGACCGTCGGACGGTATCTTGTCGATGAAGAAAACATCCCCTTTAAGCGACTGGGAACGATGGAGGAGATTTCTCCACCAGACCTGCGACACTAAACACGGCGCTTTTCCGCTGGAGAGTGGACTTATTCCGGATGAAAGAGTAACAGTCGGCCATGATTACGCGCGCCGTCAAACTGGTCGAAGACAATGCCATCGAATCCGCCGTGCGGACGATTTCGATGGAGCGGGCTGGCCTTGCTGCTCTTGAGGACGCTCTCAGAAACGGGCTTTCCGAGCCCTTCTGCAAGGCGATCGAGACCATTGGCCAGTCGAATGGCCGTCTCATCATAACCGGGGTCGGTAAAAGCGGACATATAGGCGCGAAGCTCGCGGCCACCTTCGCTTCCACCGGAACGCCTGCCTTTTTTGTGCATGCGGCCGAGGCCAACCATGGCGACCTGGGCATGATTGGCGGCGATGATGTAATTCTCGCCATTTCCAAGGGCGGTGAAAGTGCCGAGCTGCGCAGCATCATCAACTATTCGCGCCGTTTCTCCATTCCGCTGATCGCGCTGACCTGTTCGGAAAATTCGTCGCTGGCGAAAGCTTCCGATATCGTGCTTCTGGTTCCCAATGAACAGGAAGCCTGCCCGCTCGGTCTCGCGCCAACAACCTCCACATTGATGCAGCTGGCACTCGGCGATGCCCTTGCCGTTGCGCTTCTGGAAGCGCGCAATTTCACTGCCGGTGATTTCAAGGTGTTTCATCCCGGCGGCAAACTGGGCGCCAGCCTCACGCTGGTCAGCGATATCATGCATACGGGCGATCGTGTGCCGCTGGTCGATAAGGGAACGGCCATGCCGGAAGCGGTCGGTGTTCTCTCCCGCAAGCATTTCGGCTGCGTCGGCATTCTTGACGAGAATGGCCGCCTGTGCGGCATCGTTACGGAAGGTGACATGGCCCGCAACCTGTCGCGCAACCTCGCGGAATTGACGGTGGATGACATCATGACCCGCAATCCGAAAACGGTGAAAAAATCGGTTCTGGCGACCAGCGCCCTGGCGACGCTGGAAAAATTTCATATTGGCGCGCTGATCGTGGTTGACGAAGACAACAGGCCGATCGGGCTGGTGCATTTCCACGATCTTCTGCGGATCGGCGTCGCCTGATCGTCAGGATCGGTCGAGCGGTTCTATAACCAAGGTGCGGCCACGTGCGGCTGCGATCCTGACCCGTGTTCCGGCAGGCATATCCTCGCCGTTGACGGACCACCACGTATCATCCAGCCTTATCCGGCCACGCCCTTCGACGATTGGTTCCTGCAGGGTTGCCGTGCGACCGACAAGGCTTGCCTCCCGCTGGTTGAGAAAGGGTTCATCGCTGGTGTCCCGGTTCCTGCCGAAATATCGCCGGCCGAGCAGGGCAAAGATGATGGAGAGGGCGGCAAACAGCACGAACTGCAATTGCCATGCCCAGAATGCCGCTTCCCAGAAAAACAGCGAGAGCGCGCCGATGACCAGCGCGGCGAGCCCGATCCAGATCAGGAATACACCCGGAGCGACCAGTTCGGCGGCCAGCAGAATGAAGCCGACGATCCACCAGCTCCATGGTCCAAATTCTGAGGCAAGCCGTTGCAGCATCGTCACTTCTCCGATGAAGAACCGAAGGGATTGCCGGGAACCGTAACGTTGATGGTCTGTCCCGAAGACCGTGTTGGCGGCACGGAGCGGGAAGGCGTGGCGGTGGGTGCGGTTGGCGCATCGCCCCTGTCGCCGAACACCTCTTTCGCAATCGTGCCGATACCACCGAGAGAACCAATCAGCGCCGAGGCTTCCATCGGCATCAATACGATCTTCGAATTTTTGGCTGTGCCGATCTCGGCGAGCGCTTCGGTGTATTTCTGGGCAACGAAGTAGTTGATGGCGTGGACATTACCGGCGGCGATGGCTTCAGACACCATGCGGGTGGCGTTGGCTTCGGCCTCTGCCAGACGTTCGCGCGCCTCGGCATCGCGGAACGCCGCTTCGCGCTGACCTTCCGCCTCAAGAATAGCGGATTGCTTTGCACCTTCCGCGCGCAGAATCTGGGCGTTTCGCGCGCCCTCGGCTTCCAGAACCTGCGCGCGTTTTTCACGCTCGGCCTTCATCTGCCGCGCCATGGAATCGACGAGGTCCTTTGGCGGCGCGATATCCTTGATCTCGATGCGCGTGACCTTGATGCCCCATGGCCCCACGGCCTCATCCACCACGCGCAGCAGGCGATCATTGATCGCATCGCGGTTGGACAGCAATTCGTCGAGATCCATCGAGCCCATTACCGAGCGGATGTTCGTCATGGTGAGGTTTTCGATCGCCATTTCCAGATTGGAAATCTGGTAGGCGGCCTGGGCGGCATTGAGCACCTGATAGAAGGTGACGGCATCGGCGGAGACACTGGCATTATCGCGTGTGATAACTTCCTGTGTCGGTATATGGAGCACCTGCTCCATGACATTCATTTTCGAACCGATGCTTTCGATGAAGGGCACGATAAGGTTCAGGCCGGGCTCGAGCGTGCGGGTGTAGCGCCCGAACCGTTCAACCGTGTAACGATGTCCCTGCGGCACGGTCTTGATACCGGCAAACAGCACCAGAATAACCAGCACCACCGCTGCCAGAACAACAATATCGAAACCGCCCAATTCAATCATCACATTTCCTCCAGGGTAAGAACCGTCAGGGATTTTACCCCAGTATCGTTATGGCAAGATTACACCCAGCCTTGCAACTCCCGTCGCACAACCTTTTCGAGAACATCCATGCCCTCGGCGCTGTCGTTAAGACAGGGGATATGGGTGAATTTCTCGCCGCCATTATGCAGGAAAATCTCACCGGCTTCACCGGCAATTTCTTCAAGCGTCTCAAGACAATCCGATACGAAGCCGGGATTCATCACGGCAATGCGCTTGATACCCTCCGAAGCCAGCTTTTCCACGGTCTTGTCAGTATAGGGCTGCAGCCATTCCTCCGGCCCGAAACGCGACTGGAAGGTGATCATGAAATTCTTGTCTGTCCGTCCCAGCGCCTCGCGCAGCAGGCGGGCGGTTTTCTGGCAGTGACAGTAATAGGGATCGCCCTTTTTGAAATAGGATTGCGGAATGCCGTGGAAGGAGGTGATCAGCATCTCCGGCTCCCAGTCCAGCGTCGCCAGATGGTTTTTGACAGAGGCGGCGAGCGCTCCGATATAGGCCGGATCGTCGTGATAGGGCGGCACGGTGCGTAGCGCAGGCTGCCAGCGCAACTTCATCAGGTGCTCGAATGCCTTGTCGTTTACGGTTGCCGTGGTCGATGCGGCATATTGCGGGTAAAGCGGGAAAAGCAGGATTTTTTCACAGCCCTGCTCCTTCAGCGCATCGATTTTCGAGGCGATGGAGGGTTGTCCGTAACGCATGGCCCAGTCAACGACGACATTGGGCAAATCCTTCAGCGCCTCAGCCATCAGCTCGCCCTGGCTGCGGGTATAGGTGCGCAGATAACTTTCGTTCCGCTCGTGGTTCCAGATTTCCTCATAGGCCTTGCCGACCTTCTGCGGGCGTTTGTTGAGAACGATGCCGTACAGGATCGGATACCAGTAGAGCCGGGACCATTCGATCACGCGTTTGTCGCTTAAGAATTCCGCCAGATAACGGCGCATCGGCCAATAATCCGTACCATCAGGCGTGCCAAGATTGACGAGCAGGACGCCGACCTTGCCAAATCTTATGCCGGGATGGTCTACGGGGAGTGCGGATAGTTCTATCGCCATGAATGACACCCTGAAATTCGGACTGTTTGCACAAGAGCTTTCCGTTTGGGAGAGGGCGGAAGGCTCCATCTTTTGTTTTATGCATACCGACGAGAACCCTGACGGATCCTGTCGCAAATGCTTGAGCTATACGCCCCTGTCGTCAATTTGTTCACGTGTTCTAGACGAAATTTCTCAGGATTGAACCACCGGTGGAGGTGATTTCCGGGGCTCGCTGACAGGCACGATGCCCTTTTGCAAAGTGCGGCCTGTAATGACCTGTTTTTTATAGGAAAATAAGAAGCCGACCCCGTGGTTGAGGGTCGGCTTCCGGTCTGCGGCAAATTGCCCTGTCTGGTCGCTACCGGCTTATTGCGCCGGAAGCTCCAGTTCCTCACCAATCTCGATGTGGTTCGGATGCTTCAGCGTGTTCGCCTTGGCAATTCTGGTCCAGAGAGCGCCGTCGCCATATTTTTCGGCAGCGATCTTCCAGAGCGAGTCACCCTTTTCAACGACATATTTGCTGACGGCAGCAGCGGCTGCCGCAGGCGCAGTAGCGGCCGGTGCGGTGGCAGCAGGTGCCGGGGCCGGTGTGGCGGCTGGAGCAGGCGTGCTTGCTGCAGGCGCCGGGGCGGTTGCAGCGGGTGCGGGTGCTGCGGGTTTTGCCGGAGCCACGTAACCGGCCGGCGTGACTTCGCTGATGCGGCCATCCGTATAGGGCTTATAGGGGCTGTTTGCGGTGATATAGGCGGCGACTGCCTCTTCGAGGTTCGGGCCGAAGTCATAGGCGTTGATTGCCTTGGTCGCGAAGACCTTGAAGCCGTCACCGCCGGTGCGCACGTAGTTATTGGCCGCGACGATATAGGCCTTGGCCGGGTCGAGCGGCACGAAAGCGTCCCCTTCCTTGACCTCAACCGAAACGACACGGCTGCCGGCTGGCTTCGAGCGGTCGAAGGAATATTTCAGGCCGGAAACCTGCATGAAGCGGCCCGCGCCATCATCGATCTGGCTGACGCCGTTTTCGAGAGCGGCGCGGATGTCCTCGCCCTTCAGCTGGAAGGTTGCCACGGTGTTCTGGAACGGCAGAACCGTCAGGACCTCGCCCATAGAGACATCGCCACCATCAATGGAGGAGCGCAGACCGCCGCTATTGGCGAAAGCAATGGTGACGCCCTGATCCTTCACACGGGCAAGTGTTGCATCCGCGACCAGATTGCCCATGGAGCATTCCTTGACGCGGCAAATCTTGCGGTCGCCCTCGATCGGGCCTTCCGAAGTGCCGACAACCTTGGCTTTCAGCGCCTCGATCGGCGCTTTCAGCTCATCGATACGCTTGAGCGTGGCTTCATCGGGCTTGAAGGAGGAATCGATCAGGATTGGATCGCCCTTGCTTTCCTTGACCACGCCGCTGTCATCGAAGACGACGCGCAGGTCGCCGAGATATTTGCTGTATTGACCGGCCTGAACGACCGGAACCTTGTAGCCGCCGGGATTGTCGACGAGTGTCGGATAGGGGCCTTCGGCCTTCTGGTCGGTGTTGGAAAGCAGGGTATGCGAGTGACCGCCGACTACGACATCCACATCCGGGATCTTCGCGATGAATTCGAGGTCGCGCGGATATCCGACATGGGTGAGGGCGATGATCTTGTTGACGCCGTCCTGCTTCAGCTTCTGCACCTGTTCGCTGATTTTCGCGACGTCTTCGGCAATGGTGATATTGGGACCTGGTGTCGCCAGTTCCGCCGTGTCATTGGCCACGGCACCGACGATGCCGATTTTCTGCCCGCCGACTTCAAGAATGATGGAAGGCTTGACGCGATCTCCGATTTTGGAGGCGGCGGTGGCGACCACATTGGCGGTCACGACCGGAAACTGAACCTTGTCGAGGAAACCTGCAAGACCGTCCTCGCTATCGTCGAACTCGTGGTTGCCGACGGTCATGGCGTCGAACTTCATGGCGTTCAGCACTTCCGCTTCCACCGTGCCCTTATAGGTGGTGTAAAACAGCGATCCCTGGAAATTGTCGCCGGCATTGAGCAGCAGAACGTTCTTGCCTTCAGCCTTCAGGGCATCGCGGGTCTGATTGATGGCGGTCAGAAGACGGGCGGCACCGCCGAAGCATTCGTTTTTGCCTTCTTCTTCCGCCGAGCAGGTCGAGTCGAACTTGTTGATCGATTCGATACGGGAGTGAAAATCGTTGATGTGAAGAATGTTGAGCTCGTAGTCGGCCAAGGCCGCTCCGGCTGAAAGCGTTATTGCCGAAACGCTCAGCATGCCCAGTCCCAAAATTTTCTTCATGGTCCCTCTCTCCTGTTCAAAGCGGAAGCCCGGGCCGGTCGATCATCATCCGGCCGTGCTTATTCTCTAATCTGAAAACATGTCAGTCTTTCAAAGCGCGATGTTTCCATTTAGCGGCAGCTGCCGCAAGCGAAATTATGACAGACGCGCAATAAAGAAAAACGCACGCCTGAGGCGTGCGTTCCATAAGGTCATCTCATTGAAAAGGTGATGTTATCAGCCTTGACGTGTCAGCGAGAACTGACTGTTCGTGTCTGTCGTGCAATTCAATTGTGACGGGGAGACGAGAGCGCAGTTGACGCGCGACTGCGTATTGCGGACCAGCGACGTCATGTTGATTTCGTAGAGTGTCGGCGAAATCGTGACATAGGTGCCGGAGGCCAGAAGCGTATTGGTATCGGTCGAACGCGTGGAGAAAGCGCCGTTCTGGAATGTCGATACGATGCCGTTACGGTCGATCCAGCGGCCATCGACGGCCGGCCCGCGGGCAAGCGATGGGGCCATCGAGGTCTGCTGGGAGGGACCCGGCGCGACGCATGAAGACACCGCGATGGCGGCTGAAAGCAAAGCAGCGCTTGTCTTGAAGTTCATGAGCCTGTTCTCCTGCGATTCGATGAAACCCTTGTGCTTCGACCATGCCGTGAAGCGTTACTTATTTCAAGGCAACGTTGTTTGCTCTCCCGGGTTCCTGACGTCCCGCATGAAAGCGCCGGCGTGACAAATATGAGACTCCGTCCCTCAGCGCACCAGAATATTGCGGAACTGCCAGGGGTCGGACTTGTCGATATTGTCGGGGAACAGGCCGGGTCGGCCATCGAGCGGTGTCCAGTCCGTGTAATGTCCCTCGACAGGGCCGAGATAGGGGCGCTGCACCTCGAGGCACCGGCGGTAATCCATTTCGTCCGCCTCAACGATGCCCACCTGCGGGTTCTCAATTGCCCAGACCATTCCTGCCAGAACCGCCGAACTGACCTGCAATCCGGTTGCGTTCTGGTAAGGGGCAAGCGAGCGCGCTTCCTGCAGGCTCAGCCGTGATCCGTACCAATAGGCATTTTTGTCATGGCCGTAGAGAAGAACGCCCAGCTCGTCAGCGCCGTCGACCAGTTCGTCTTCGCCGAGCACATGCTGGATCGGCTGGGCCGTGCCGCCATTGCCGAAAAGTTCGTGCAGGGAAAGAATGGCGTCGTTGCAGGGGTGATAGGCATAATGACAGGTAGGGCGGTAGATCACGCCGCCATCGTCATTGCGAAGGGTGAAATAGTCGGAAATCGAGATCGCCTCGTTATGGGTGACCAGAAATCCATATTGTGCGCCCTGGCCCGGGCACCATGTTCGCACCCGCGTATTGGCGCCGGGCTGATCGAGATAGATGGCCGCCTTGCTGCCTTTTTTCTGTTTTTTTGCGTTTTTGGGCATCCAGTTTTCATGCGTTCCCCAGCCGAGTTCGGCGGGTTGAAAGCCTTCTGCAATAAAACCCTCGACGGACCAGGTGTTCCAGAAAGCGCCGAAGGGCTTGGGTTCCCTTGCCCGCTGCGTGTCGCGCTCGGCCACATGCACGCCCTTGACGCCAAGCTGTTTCATGAGCTTTGCCCATGCTTCCCGGTCATGCGGCTGCGGCTCTTCGATATCAAGACCCGTATCCCTGGCGAGGTTGATCAGCGCCTGCTTCACGAACCAGGACACCATGCCCGGATTGGCGCCGCAGGTGGAAACCGCCGTGGTGCCGCCCGGTTTGCGCGCCTTTTCTTTCAGCATGGTCTCGCGCAGCGAATAATTGGTTCTGGAGGCATTGTCGGCATCGGCGTCGAAATAAAAACCGGGCCATGGCTCCACCACGGTGTCGATGTAGAGCATGCCGTGTTTGCGACAGAGCCGCATCAGATCGACGGATGCGGCATCGACCGAGAGATTGACGCAGAACCCCTGACCCTGAACCCCTTTGAGAAGCGGTTTGAGAACCTCCTTATAGTTCTCCTTGGTCAGATGTGTGCGGATATGGCGAATGTTCCTCTCGGCCAGAAACGCTGCGATATCCTCGCGCGGGTCGATGACGACGAGCCGGGTCCTGTCGAAATTGAAATGACGTTCGATCAACGGAAGAGTACCGCGCCCGATGGAGCCGAAGCCGATCATGATGATGGGGCCGTCAATATCGCCGTAAATCGGGTGGTTTGCATCCGTCATTCGTCAATTTTCCTTTTTCAGCCAATAAGTAAGCTAGATCATAAAAGCGTGCCACAATAAAGGGCAGGCGGATGACGGACATATGACGGTGGCGGTGGTGAGATGGCCGCGCGCATCCTTTCCACCACATTCTGCCTCTTCGCATTTTAGATAGTGCGTTTATAATTAGGTTCTTCTTTTCGTATATATGTCCAAAGGCTTGGGGGCTTTGGGCGGATGACGACGGGGGAGTTTTTCGCCATCACAGGAGAGTTGCCTGTTGGATAGTCTTATCGAGCGTGTCGCAGCGCTTCAGAGTGCTACCCCCGTTCTTATTGCCCTCTATGATTCCGGGGATCGGTTGCGGCATGCCAACCCATCGTTTCGGGAGAGCTTTCAGCTTGCCGCCGGTGATTTCCCGACCTGGGCGGATATCATGCGGCTGAACCAGCGGCTGGGCACCGGCGTCGTCATCAGAAACAACGATTTCGAGGGCTGGCTGATGTCAGCGCAGTCCCGGCGCGGCAAGCTGCCCTATCGCGCCTTCGAGATGGACATGTATGACGGTCGCTGGTTCTGGATGACGGAGACGGTGCAGCAGGATGGCTGGATGCTCTGCGTTGCAAGCGACGTCACGGAATTGCGCCAGGGCTACAGAGCCCTGCGGCAGGACCGGGATCTTGCGGTGCGCGCTTCGCAGACGGATGAATTGACCGGAACGGCAAACCGGCGTTTCGTTTTCGCGAAACTGGCCCTGCAGGTGGAGCGGGTGGGCAAAGGCCTTGAAGCACCCTTTTGCCTTTGCACCCTCGATATCGATTTTTTCAAGCAGATTAACGATCGTTTCGGCCACAAATGCGGCGATGCGGTTCTGCGCGATTTTGTCGGCATCGCCCATTCCGTTATCCGCCGGGTGGACTGTTTCGGCAGGATCGGCGGTGAGGAGTTCATGCTTGTCCTGCCGCGCAGCTCGGTTTCGGAAAGCCGTGAGATTGTCGAGCGGTTGCTGCAAAGGGTACGCCTTTCAAGACCTCTCGCCGATTTTCCGGATTTCTCCTATAGCTGCTCCGCCGGCATGACCCCCTATCGCATGGCGGAAAGCGCCGACGAGATTTTCATGCGCGCCGATCAGGCACTTTATGCTGCCAAGGAAAAAGGCCGTGACCGGCTTCTGGCAGTGACGGCCTAAACCAGTTCCGCCGCAATCAATCCATGCAGCGAATTGCCGACGAATAGCCGCCGCCCGGCAATATCCTCCGGTTTCAGTGCCTGTCCGCGTGCCTTGCGCTCACGGATAAGATCAGCGCGCAGGACGCCCGGCAGAATGCCGCTGTCGAGCGGCGGCGTCAGCAACTGCCCGTCCGGCATTTCGACGAAGATGCTGGTGGACGATCCCTCGCACAACTCCCCGCGTTCGTTGAGCAGCAAAACCTCGTCCGCATCCGCGGCTGAAAATTCGGCACGGGCGGCATCATAGGGTTCCCGGCGCGACGACTTGTGGCGATAGAAGGTATCGGCGGAATCGAGGGTGGTTTGTTTCGCGATCCGGACCCGCCAAACCGTGTTCTCCCGCAACGGCTGGAAATCAGCCGTTTCGATGTCCAGTTCGCCCTTGTAGTTCATGATCAGCTTGACACAGAGCGGGGTTTCGCCGCCGACCTTCTTTTCCAGAATCTGGACCGCATTGACCGGTGCGCGAAAACCAAGCGCATCGGCCGAGCGCAACAGCCGGCGCATATGCTGGTCAATGCGCTGAAAGCCCGTTTGCGGCTCCCAGCGCAGTGTTTCCCTCAGGGTCAGATCGGCGGGTTTGCGCTTCATTGCCTTTGCTCGTCGCCTGTCGTCATCATTGGTGTCCATACCGGCGATATCAACCGGCAAAGCTTGTCCGAAATAGGATAGCCTTGCCGGCTGGCGAGGTTAAGCCTGTTTGTTGTCCAGCGCTTCCAGCTCGTCGATCAGCCCCTCGATCATCGAAAGGCCCTTGTCCCAGAAGGAAGGATCGGTCGCATCAAGACCGAAGGGTTTCAAAAGCTCGGAATGGTGCTTGGTGCCGCCCGCTTTCAAAAGCTCGAAATATTTATCCTGAAAGCCGGTCTCGGCTTTCTGGTAGACCGCATAAAGCGAGTTCACCAGGCAGTCACCGAAGGCATAGGCATAAACATAGAAGGGTGAATGGATGAAATGGGGGATATAGGTCCACCATGTCTCATAACCCTCGGAAATCCGGATCGCCGGGCCGAGGCTTTCGGCCTGAACGGAAAGCCACAATTCACCGATCTGTTCAGAGGTCAATTCGCCCTGTTTGCGGGCGGTGTGCAGCTTGCGTTCGAATTCATAAAACGCGATCTGGCGCACGACAGTATTGATCATGTCCTCGACCTTGCGGGCGAGCATGGCCTTGCGTTCTCTCACGTCCTTGGTGTCGTCGAGCAGCTTGCGGAAGGTCAGCATTTCACCGAAGACGGAGGCTGTTTCGGCAAGCGTCAGCGGCGTGGCGCACATCAGCGCGCCCTGGCCGCCCGCCAGCACCTGATGCACGCCATGGCCAAGCTCGTGGGCGAGCGTCATCACATCACGCGGTTTGCCGAGATAATTGACCAGAACGTAAGGGTGGGCCGATGGCACGGTGGGGTGTGCGAATGCACCCGGCGCCTTACCGGGGCGGGCGGGGGCGTCGATCCATTCCTCATCGAAGAAACGGCGGGCGATATCGGCCATCTCAGGGGCGAAATCGCCATAGGCGGAAAGCACCGTATCCTTCGCCTCATCCCATGGAATGATCGTATTAGACGTATCTGGAAGCGGCGCGTTGCGGTCCCAGTAGTTCATCTCTTCCATGCCGAGCCATTTCGCCTTCATGGCGTAATAGCGATGCGAAAGGCGCGGATAGGCGTTTTTGACGGCGGCAGCCAGCGCATCAACCACCTCGCGCTCGACGCGGTTCGCCAGATGGCGGCTGTCGGCAATGTCTTCGAACTTGCGCCAGCGGTCGGAAATATCCTTGTCCTTGGCGAGCGTGTTGGTGATGAGGGTGAAGACCCGCAGATTCTCCTTGAAGGTGGCGCTCAGCGCTTCCGCCGCCTTCCTGCGGGTTTCCGGCTCCGGCTCCTGGAGCATGTTGAGCGTCACTTCCAGCGGAAGGCTTGCGCCGTCAATATCAAAACGCAGATCGGCCATCGTCTCGTCGAACAGACGGTTGAAGGCGGTCGCGCTGGTCATCGATTTTTCAAGGAACAGCTGTTCCAGCTGGTCGTCAAGCTGGTGCGGCTTGTCCTTGCGCAAATCCACGAGCCAGGGCCGGTAATGCCCTGCAGCGGCATCATTGGCCATGCAGGCGTCCATCACCGCATCGTCGATGCGGTTGAGTTCAAGCGTAAAAAACAGGAGATGGGCGGAAATATCCGTCAGTTTCGACTGCGCGTCGCCGTAAAGCTTGCCGTTTGCCGGGTTCGACGTATCGGAAAAATAGGTCAGTCCGGCAAAGGAGCCGATGCGGCCGATGAGATCGTCCAGCGCTTCATACTCCTTGAGAGCCGCGCCGATGCCGTTGGCGCCTGTCGCCTTTGCGGCGGTCTCAAGCTTGCCCTTCCATTTATCCTCGAAAGCCGTCGCCATCGCCGCCGCCTTCTCGAGATCACCCTTATATTCTGGCGAATCGCCCGACGGATAGAGATCCGAAAGCTTCCAGCCGGGCAGGTCGCCAAGCACGGGACCGGAGGTTTCCGCAAGGGAAAAGACGGGTTGCGGAATGGAGCGATTAAGGGTCATCGGACGTATCCTTCTGGTTATGCTTTTCGAAGCATATGGGGCCTTTGTTTCCCGTAGCAATGGATAAAATGCAAGCAAATCTCAAAACTGGATGTTCAAGTCTCCTGTGCCAGAGTGCGGCATAAGGGACCGCATGACGCAGGTCCATAAACCGGAAACCGGAGCCAAAAATGACCGCGCATGTTCTCGTGATAGACGATGATCCTGTCCAGCGCCGCCTGCTCAAAAACGCGGTGGAACGTTATGGGCATCTCGCCTTGCTTGCCGAAAACGGCAAAGCGGGGCTGGAGCTGCTCAAGCAATATAGCGGCGAGATCAATGTTGTTGTCCTCGACCTTATGATGCCGGAAATGGACGGCCTGACCTTTTTGAAAGCCGTCGGCGAACTTGGCACCGATGTTCCCGTCATTGTCCAGACGGGACAGGGCGGCATCGACACTGTCGTGCAGGCCATGCGCGCCGGCGCCTTCGATTTCGTGGTCAAGCCGGTCTCCCCGGAAAGGATCGGCGCCGCCATCTCCAATGCTCTCAAACTTGACAGGAGAGAGGCAAAGGCCCGCACGGGCAGGCGCGGACGGAGCAATGCAGTGAATTTTACCGATATCGTTTCCGCAAGCCCCGCAATGCTGAGGGTCATCGAGCTCGCACAACGTGCCGCCCAGTCCAGCATTCCCGTGGTGCTGGAAGGTGAATCCGGTGTCGGCAAGGAAATGGTCGCGCGCGCCATCCAGTCGGCCGGTGACCGGTCGAACAAGCCATTCATCACCGTCAATTGCGGCGCTATCCCGCATAATCTGGTGGAAAGCATTCTCTTCGGCCACGAGAAGGGCGCTTTCACGGGTGCCACGGAAAAACATGTCGGCAAATTCATGGAGGCCGATGGCGGAACGCTGTTCCTTGATGAAATCGGCGATCTGCCGCTGGACGTTCAGGTCAAGCTGCTGCGTGCCGTTCAGCAGGGCGAAATCGAAACCGTCGGCTCCGCGCGGGTCCAGAAGGTCAACGTCCGGCTGATTTCCGCCACCAACAAGAACCTTATCGAAGAGGTGAAGGAAGGCCGTTTCCGCGAGGATCTCTATTATCGCCTCAACGTCTTCCCGATCACCATTCCGGCGCTGCGCCGCCGCAAGGAGGATATTCCCCATCTGGCGCGGGTTTTCGCCGAGCGTTTTTCGGCGGAGCAGAAATTGCCCAATCCGGTTGGCCTTGACGCCAGCGCCCTGGCGCTGCTGACGGCTTATGATTGGCCGGGCAATATCCGCCAGCTTGAAAACGCCGTTTTCCGCGCTGTCGTGCTGTCGCAGGGCGAGGAACTGGCGGATTCCGATTTTCCGCAGATCGCGCTGCAATTGCCGGAATTTGCAACGGGGGATGAAGCGGGTGATTCCATCCGGTCGCCGTCTGGATCGTCGCTGAAACTCGCGGCCTATTCACCGCCGCCGCCATTGGCCGAAACTAACGCCGTTCTTGAAGATACGGCGGATATTTCGACGACCATCTACCGCGGAGGCAACCTGATCTCCAGCATGGACGATTCGGGCAATATCCGAAAACTGGCGGAGATCGAGGAAGAGCTTATCCGTTTCGCCCTTCGTTTCTATCGCGGGCAGATGAGCCAGGTCGCACGGAAACTCGGCATAGGGCGATCGACGCTTTATCGAAAACTGAAGGATTATGGCATCGATCCCGATGATCCGCTTCGAGATGCCGCCTGATGCCGCAAATGGCATATTCCCCGGCAGATCGTGAGATTCGTTAACTTCTGAGCAAGGATATCCGCTTACCGTCTATAAACCTCTTGTTAGTGGCTGATTCACTATGTAGAGGAAGGTTGCATGTGTGTGGCAATTTTGCCATCGTGTCACCGTATTTGACGTTCATTTGAGGCAATGTGACAGAAATTGTCTTCCAGGCGGGGATCGAATTGCCATATCTGCATCGGAATAACGCGCTGTCGACCAAGATCGCGCGCGGCTTGATCAAGGATATATGCACGAAGCTGTCGGCACGCGCTGTCACCTTTGCCTGCCTGATGCTCGCCGCCATGCCTTTCGTAGGTGCCTCGGCGACGGAAGCCTTCGCCGAGACGCGCAGCCTTAAACTGTATTATATCCATACACGCGAGAAGGCGGTCATCACCTTCAAGCGCAATGGCAAATACGACCAGAAGGGTCTGCAGGAGCTGAACCGGTTCCTGCGTGACTGGCGCCGCAACCAGCCGACACGGATGGACCCGCGCCTGTTCGATCTCGTCTGGGAAGTTTATCGCCGCAGCGGCGCGACCGATTACATCAACGTCGTTTCGGCCTTTCGCTCGCCGGAGACCAATGGTCTCCTGCGCACCCGGACCAAGGGTGTCGCGGAAAAAAGCCAGCATATGCTCGGCAAGGCCATGGATTTTTACATACCCGGCGTGAAGCTGGCGCGTCTGCGCGAAATCGGTATGCAGATGCAGATCGGCGGCGTCGGTTTCTACCCGAGTTCCGGTTCCCCCTTCGTGCACATGGATGTCGGCGGCGTTCGCGCCTGGCCGCGCATGAGCCGCCAGGAACTCGTCCGCATCTTCCCGAACGGCAATACGCTGCATCTTCCCTCCGACGGCAAGCCGCTTCCCGGTTACGAACAGGCTCTGGCGGATTACAAGAAGCGCGTCAGCTCGTCCTCTATCCAGGTTGCTTCCAGCGCCGGTTCTGGTCCTGCTTCTTCCGGCGGCGGCAAGCGCAAGACGCTGTTGCAGACACTCTTTGGCGGCGGAGGCGATGAGGATGAAGATCCGGATAGCATCGCAGCGCCGGAGCCCGCAGAACGCCCGGCTGTCGCACGGCCGGCTGCTCCGCAGCCCGCAGCGCCCGAGCCGGAACAGGCCATTGCCGTTGCTTCCGCACAATCTCTTCCTGGCGTGAACGATGCGCCGCTGCCAACGGCTCGTCCCGCCTTCGGCAATCAGCCGGCCAATACTGGCCTTGCGACTGCACTTTATTCTCCTGCCCGCAATGCTGCGCAGGATGCACTGCAGGCTGCGACAACGCCGACACCGGCGTCCGCTCCAGCTGAGCGTCAGCAATTTGCCGATCTGGCTGAGGTATCCGTACCCGTGCCGACACTTCTCGGGCCGCGTGGCATGAGAGGCGATGCCGAGGGATCGATCCTGACGGCTTCGGCAGATGGCGCAACCCCGGCTGCGACCGGTGAACTTGCCTCCGTTCCGGTTCCCGCCAATCGCCCGGCAGTCGCAGAAGCCCTGCTGGCGGCGGCCAATGCTGACCCCGAAGGTGAAGACGATCTCGCCGACGCACAGCAGGATACGCTTTCGCCGACAGTGGTAGCGGCTCTTGAACAGAGCGGTCAGGCTGCCCGTTCGCAGGTTCAATCGGCTGCCGTTCCGACAGCTGCTGCGTTCCCGGCCGCTGTCAACCACAAGGTTACGGTAGCGCCGGCCGAAATGGCCAAGGCAGAACCGAAGCAGGGCTTCGGCGATGCCTTCGACCTCAAGCCCGCCATCAATGGTGGGCTCACTGCCGGCTTGCCGACCAAGGGTTCGCGCCCGAGCAAGCAGGATGCGGCTGTTTCCCATCAGGCGATGGTTGGTGGTGGCCGCCTGACGCAGGATCTGATCTCGGATTGGGCGCTGAACCAGAACAAGGGTACGACCGGGCGTTCGGTAAAGGCACCGCGCGTTATCGCCAACCGCATGCTCAGCCACGACATGTCGGCCTCTGCCACCTCGGCAAGCTTCAGGCCGGGCGCTGCGGCAATCGAGTCCAGCCGCTTCAGCACGCCGGTGAAAATGCACTGAGCCCAAGCTGTTGTAGTGCAGCCTAAAGGCCAACAAAAAACCCGCCGGTGACGGCGGGTTTTTTTATGACGGTTTGTTCTGACTTCAGACGCCGCTCTGGCCGTCCGAGCCGATATAGGCGATGCGCACCATATTGGTTGCGCCGGGGGTTCCGAGTGGTACGCCGGCGGAGATGATGATGCGCTCGCCCGGCTTGCCGAAACCTTCGGATACGACGATGCGACAAGCGCGGTTCACCATGTCGTCCAGATCGCTGGCATCGCCGGTGACGACGCAGTGCAGGCCCCATACCACTGACAGGCGGCGTGCGGTCTGGATGATCGGCGAAAGCGCAATGATCGGAACCTGCGGCCGTTCACGCGCGGCGCGCAGGCCCGTCGTGCCGGAGGACGTATAGGTGACGATCGCCGCAAGCTTCAGCGTTTCGGCAATCTGGCGGGCGGCAAGCGAAATCGCGTCGGCGCCGGTTGCTTCCGGCTGCGGGCGCTGCGCGTAGATGATGTTGGAATAATAGGGATCCTGTTCCACCGTGCTGGCGATGGACGCCATGGTCGACACGGCTTCGACCGGGTAATCACCGGAGGCCGATTCAGCCGAAAGCATGATGGCATCGGCGCCTTCAAACACGGCGGTGGCGACGTCCGACACCTCGGCGCGGGTCGGAACCGGTGCGGTAATCATGGATTCCAGCATCTGGGTGGCGACAACGACGGGCTTGCCGGCCCGACGGCAGGCGCGTGTCAGCTGCTTCTGGATGCCCGGAACTGCTTCCAGCGGCATTTCGACACCGAGATCGCCACGTGCGACCATCAATGCGTCGGAAAGTTCGATGATTTCCTCGATCCGCTCGATCGCCTGCGGCTTCTCGATCTTGGACATCAGGCCAACGCGGCCGCGCGAAATCTTGCGGACTTCGGCCAGGTCTTCCGGGCGCTGGACGAAGGAAAGTGCAACCCAGTCCACTTCATTGGTTGCCAGAACGGCATCGAGATCGACGCGGTCCTTATCGGTCAGCACGCCGACGCCAAGCAGGGTATCGGGCAGGCTGATGCCCTTGCGGTCGGAAATCCGGGTGCCGGAAACGACCGTGGTGACGATGCTCTTGCCGTCGCATTTTTCAGCGCGCAGATGCAGCTTGCCGTCATCGATCAGCAGGCGATGGCCAGGCTTGACCGCTTCGAGAATTTCAGGGTGCGGCAGGAAAACGCGGCTGTTGTCGCCGGGGGCGTCATTATTGTCCAGCGTGAAGGTCTGGCCAGGAACGAGATCGACCTTGGTTTCGGCAAATTTTCCGACGCGCAGCTTGGGACCCTGCAGGTCGGCCAGAATGCCGATGGGACGGCCGTTGCGGCTCTCGACCGAACGGATACGCTGAATGAGCGTCCGCATCACGTCGTGGCTCGCATGGCTCATGTTGATGCGGAAGAGATCGGCGCCGGCCAGATGCAGCTTCTCGATCATCGCCTCTTCGGAAGAGGCGGGGCCGAGAGTTGCAAGAATTTTGACTTTGCGGTTACGCTTCATCAGTTTTGATTTCCCTGTGTGCCTGGCGTATCGGAAAGCTGGACCATCCAGCTGCCCTGTCTGCCCGTGTCATATTCCTTGAAACCCATTCTCTGGAAGCTGCGGGCATAACAATCGTCTACGCCGTCGATCTTGAACTCGTTTTCCGCCACACACATGTTGACGTCACCAGTCCAGCGGCCGCCATGGGCGGCATCCTCGGCATAAAGATAATAATAACGCGACTGCAGCTCACCCTCTATCAGCGTTGCGCAGGTAGAGGAGGGAACCTGCCACCAGCCTTCGCTGACCCAGCCGTTTTGTGCCCGGTAGCCGATTGCGACCCCCACGAGGTTTTGCGTGCTGTTGCAGACGCGGAAATCCGCATGGGCGGTCTCCACGAACACAAACGGGGTCAGAAACAATGCCGCTGCGGAAAAAAGACGGGTGATATGCCGAAAAAGGCGAGGAAGAGCGAGAGATGACTGAGTCACGGCTTCCATCCGGATTCCATGGTTATAATGAACACACTTCTTGGCGTGGCCGCCAGAGAAAGTCAACGCGAGTTTAATCGATTATATTGTTCGTGGGATCATGAGTGCGATAAGGTAGATGGCTATTCTTTCGCCGAAACTTGCGCCCGGCCTCAAGCCATGCCATCAAGCTTTTCTCCTCAATCCTGCCCCAGAAAATCATCGATGAACGACTTCATACCCTATGAAATCATAGAAGGCGATTATGACAAAGGCATGGTTCTTCTGGCGGACCATGCCATGAACCTCCTGCCGGCACACTACGGCAAACTTGGCCTTCCGCAAACCGCTTTTCATCGCCATATCGCATTTGATATCGGCATAGAAGGGTTGACACGGTCGCTCGCCGCCCGCCTTGGCGTGCCGGCGGTCCTCGGGCGCTTTTCGCGGCTCCTGATCGATCCGAATCGCGGTGAGGACGATCCCACTCTCATCATGAAGATTTCGGACGGCGCCATCATCCCCGGCAATCACCCGATTTCGGATGAGGAATGGCAGACGCGCATCGAGATTTTTCACCGGCCTTATCACGATGCCGTTGATCGCGTGCTCAACGGTGTTGCACAGTCGTCCGGGGAGGCGCCTCTCGTTCTGTCGCTGCATTCCTACACGCCGTTCTGGAAGGAAACGCCGCGGCCCTGGCATGCGGCTGTTCTCTGGGACACGGATAATCGTGTGGTCGATCCGCTTCTGGCGCATCTGCGCGCGACCGGCGACATTCTCGTCGGCGACAACGAACCCTATGACGGAGCGCTGAAGGGTGACACCATGTACCGCCATTGCATGATGAGGGGCATACCGCATGCGCTTCTTGAGGTTCGGCAGGATCTGATCGCGGATGAGGAGGGGATTGCCGACTGGTCGGACCGGCTCGCTCCCATTTTTGCCGCAATGAACGACGATCCCGTCCTGCATGAGTACCAGCTGTTTGCCTCTCGCACCGGCCCCTATTGAGCCTGGAGTTGCCCCATGACGACACAGAACGACAAACAGCAGATCGAATTCGAGGCGGCCGCCTTCCGCCGTTTGGTGCAGCATCTTCGCGAGCGCCATGATGTGCAGAACATCGACATGATGAATCTCGCAGGCTTCTGTCGCAATTGCCTTTCCAACTGGTACCGTGAAGCGGCGGACGAGGCTGGTGTGCCGCTTAGCAAGCAAGAATCCCGGGAAATCGTCTACGGAATGCCTTATGAGGACTGGAAGGAAAAATATCAGGCGGAGGCGAGTGATGCCCAGAAAGCCGCCTTCGAGCAAAACCGGCCCAGCGAATAACCCCTTATCGATGGAAACGACTTGACGTGAGGCCCGGCAATGGGCAGTTCACAGGCCGGAATTTTTGTCGCCCGGTTGGCGGCGACCGGCGAAAGCTTCGCCCGGATTGTATGAACAAGGCTCGCAAGAGCGCCAATGAAGGATGATATGATGGACGAAACGAGCACCACCGAAACCGTCGCCGCCGCCGAACTGCGTCAGATTATTGAACGCATTGAACGGCTGGAAGAAGAAAAGGCCGCCATTCAGGGTGACATCAAGGACGTGATTGGCGAAGCCAAAGGGCGTGGTTACGATACCAAGGCGATCCGCACCATCATCCGCCTGCGCAAGAAGGACGCCAACGAGCGTATCGAGGAAGAAACCATTCTTCAGACCTATATGGCCGCGCTTGGTATGGAATAATTAGCGCCAACAAGTTGCTGTAGGGCGATAGACGAATACGCCCTACAGCTAAATTTTATCGCCCAGCAGGTCTTTATTGGCGATAAGGAGTTCGAGAATCTTTTCGCTCACGAACTCACGCTCTTTCGACAGTTCAGCTTGTCGCTCTTCTGCGGATCGCGAAATCTCTGTAAACATAACGACTGTAAACAGAAACTCCTCGAAACCGCCGGGGCGTGTCACTTCGGATATAGGCCGTTCGATCGTGAGAGTGCGAAACAAATTACGCTTTTCTTCATCCGATACATGAAATACCAGTTTGTGCGCAAACCTGTTGCGTAAGTTATTTACGGCTTTTAGAACATTGCCGAATTCATCGCGAAAGTAACCCAGCGCCTGGCATAGGCTAAGTTTTTCAGCGAACGATCTGTAGCCGTTGAAATACGAGTCAGGATGATCGAGATGCGTGTTCAAAACTTCAGTGACGATGTGATCCAGATAGATATGGGCGACTATTAGTTTCCCCCAATCCTCAGTCACGGAAATTCGATCTATGAACTCGCCGATATCGAAACTCGGGTTATCTCCAATGGAGTTTAAAAGACTTTCGGCTGCTTTAAATTCATTCTGCTCTGCCAAAATATCGTCCTGATAAATCCAATAATTAGCCGCGCGTTCCCGCCAATTTTTCGGAAAGGTCGACGGCCTGTTTGCGGGCGTCTTTGTCCGCGGGATAGAGCGCCAGGTAGCGTTCCCAGGCCTTCAGAGCCAGTTCGTCTCGGCCCGAGGCTTCAAGGATGTTGGCGAGGCTCGCCAGCGCCGGAAAATAGCGCGGCTCCTTCTCCAGCGTCAGGTTGATGTCTGCCATCGCCTTGCGGGTGTCGCCATCGGCAAAATGCACCATGGCGCGGCGATAGGGTGCCTGCACGTAGTCCGGATCGAGCAAAACGATCTGGTCGAGAAAATCGTAAGCGGCGGCGTTACGCTTCTCGTCAGACGCTTCGCCTGCCCATTGCATCAGAAGATTGATCGTCGCGCTGCCGGAATCATTCCATTCGGAAGCGATCTGGTTGGCGATGCTGCGCGCCTTGACGGCGTTTCGCTCTTTTTTCAGGGATGCGAAAAGAGTGTCTATGGTCCTGGCGGGAGAAGGCGCGGGTTCCACCACTGCGGGGGCTTGCCCATCCGCAGCATGACCAATGGAGGCCATTCCCGGAAACGCGAGGCCTGAAAACAGGAAACCCTGAGCGACGATGATAGCCATGCAAAAACGATTTGGGCGCATGGGTTAAAGCTTAACCCGACTGCGCCCAATATCAAATGCAAAGTTCTACTCTGTCAACAAAGTGATCCGCGATCTTGATCGCGAACCGCAGTCCAATCAGCCCTGACGAGCCTTGAAGCGCGGGTTCTGCTTGTTGATGATGTAGACGCGGCCCTTGCGGCGAACCAGGCGGTTATCGCGATGACGGGCCTTAAGCGCTTTAAGCGAATTCTTGATTTTCATTTTACTGGTCCGCAGTTTTGCACGGCTTTTACCGTGCTTATTCAAACAATCAAAAGCGCGCAACGGGGCGCGCTCTTTTCGGTTGGCAGGCAAATACCCGTTTGACCCCTGCCTGTCAACACTTGCAGGGGTTTTTACCTTAAAAGACTGAGGCTTTTCCTGTGTGCAAAAGCTCGGTCACGTGGCCCATCTTGCGTCCGGGCCGTGCTTCGGTCTTGCCGTAGAGGTGGACGAGACAGTCTTTTTTCGAAAGCCATGCCGGCACATCATTGATGTCATCGCCGATGAGATTGGTCATGACGCAATCCGAATGGCGGGCCGTGCTGCCGGGCGCGAGGCCCGATACGGCACGGATATGCTGTTCGAATTGCGAAATCACGCAGGCCGCTTCCGTCCAGTGGCCGGTATTGTGCACACGCGGCGCCATTTCGTTGGCAACCAGCGAACCGTCGGGCAGGACGAAGAATTCGATGCCGATCACACCCACATAATCGAGTGCCGCCAGCAGCTTTTCCGCTGATTGCACGGCAACAGCTTTCGCCGCGTCGGAGAGCGCTGCCGGAACGGTGGATGTATGCAGAATGCCGTTCAGATGAATGTTTTCCGCCGGATCGTAGCAGGTAACGGTGCCATCCTGAAAACGGGCGGCGATGATCGAGATTTCCCGCTCGAAGGCGACGAAGCTTTCAAGGAGGAGCGGCACGCCACCGAGCGCCTCGAAGGCACCGGTGATGTCCTCGCCACCCTGGAAAAGCCGCTGGCCCTTGCCGTCATAACCCATACGGCGGGTTTTCAGCACGCCCTTGCCGCCGAAAGCGCCCAATGCCGCTTCCAGTTCTTTTTGATTGTCCACGGCGCGAAAATCGGCGGTCGGAATGCCGCAACCGTTGAGGAAGCGCTTTTCCGTCAACCGGTCCTGCGAGGCGCTGAGCGCCTGCGGCGGCGGATAGACGGGAACGGAGGCGCTCAGCATCTCGGCTGCCGCGACAGGCACATTCTCGAATTCATAGGTCACGACATCACAAAGGCGGCCGAGTTCCGCAAGTGCTGTCTCGTCGTCGTAATCCGCGACGATCTGGCTGTTGCAGACCTGTGCGGCCGGACAATCGGCCTGTGGTTCCAAGACGATGGTGCGGTGGTTGAGGCGTGCCGCCGCCATTGCCAGCATGCGGCCAAGCTGTCCGCCGCCGATGATGCCGATGATGAGATTATTGTTTTCCGTCGTCACTTCAGAAGTCTCAGAGGTCGTCACTGGGCGTTGTCCATGGGATATTCGGCCACGGCCGCCGACTGGCGCGCGCGCCATGCGTCGAGCCGGTCTGCAAGATCCTCGTCGCTGAGTGCCAGAACCGCTGCCGCCAGAAGTGCGGCATTGATCGCGCCGGCCTTGCCGATCGCAAGCGTTCCGACGGGAATGCCGGCAGGCATCTGGACGATGGAATAGAGGCTGTCCTGCCCGGACATTGTCTTGGACTGCACCGGAACGCCGAAGACCGGAAGCGGTGTCATCGAAGCGGTCATGCCCGGCAGATGGGCGGCACCGCCCGCACCGGCGATGATGACCTTGAAGCCTTCGTCCTTCGCGCCGTTGGCGAAATCATAAAGCCGGTCCGGCGTGCGGTGGGCGGAAATGATGCGGGCTTCGTATTCCACGTCCAGCGCATCCAGCGTATCGGCGGCGTTCTTCATCGTCTCCCAGTCGGACTGGCTGCCCATGATGATGGCGACGGGGGGCGTTTCTGCTGTCACGTAATTTCTCCGGCTCAGGCAATGATATCGGGAATGACCTGGTCTTCGAGCTGGGTCATCTTGTCCTTGACGGCCAGCTTCTTCTTCTTCATGCGCTGTATCCTCAGCGCATCGCAGCTGGTCTGGATCATCGCATTGATCGCAGCGTCATAATCCTCATGCTCCTGGCGCAGCCGCGCCAGCGTGAGCCTGATGTCCGCCTGGTCCTGATCGGGCATCTTGTCATCCCCATTTTATGCCAGCCGGATAGCCTCCGGCGCCTATGTCGTCTGTTCTCGAGCCTCTATCATCAAATCGCGGTAACGGGAAGTTATCCGTTGCGACCAAATTGCCCACTAATTGCCTTCATTTCGCCTTCGACAATACCATTAATCCATGTCACATTGTCGTCGCAAACCTGAAACTCCAGCGATGGAGAGCTGGAGGTAGGCTTAAAAATGGAAGGACGTGCCGCATGACCATTCAGGCTCATATTGCATCGCTCGAAAAGAAACACGGTGCTCTGGAGGAAGAGCTCGAAAGTATTCTTGCTTCCCCGTCTTCGGACGACACAGAGATCGCTGACCTCAAACGTCGAAAACTGCGCCTGAAGGATGAACTGCAGAGGCTTAAAGCCTCCACAAGGCATTAAATGATGCCATGCCGCAGCCTTCAATGAAGGACTGACGGTTCCTTTTCGGCCCTGACGACACCTGCGGTGTTGCCAGGGCTTTTTAGTGGCTGTCAAAACCTAAAAGGGCAGTCCGTCCCATAGCAGTTTCAGGGCCGCGATCAGCGCCATGGTATACATCAGCGGGTAAAACACCGATGGTTTCAGGTATTTCACCACCCTTGCACCGGCGAGCGTCGCCAGCATCGCGACTGGCAAAAGGCTGGCCGAGGTCTTGAGGTTGGTGGCGTCCAGCGCGCCCAGCGCAAAATAGGGAATGAGCTTGATCGCGTTCATGATGGCGAAGAAACGCACGCTCATGCCGGTATAGGTCTTGGGGTCGAGCTTCAGCGGCAGGACATAGATCTGGAAGGGCGGGCCGCCCGCATGGGCGACAAAACTCGCATAACCCGAAAGGCTGGACCAGAGCGTTGCGGCGGCCGGCCGTTGTGGTCTGGCCGGGATTTGCTGCCCGTTGCGGCTTTTGAAGCTCTCCTGGAAATAGCGCAGCACGAAGAGGATCGTCACCGAGGCGACGACAAGCCGCATCGCATCTGCAGATATGAGGCTCGAGGTTGCCCAGCCGAGTGCGATGCCGGCGATTGCGCCGGGCAGCATGATGAGGAGCGTCTGCCGGTGATTGTGGTGTCGCCACGCCCAAAGCGCCACGAGATCCATCACGATCAGGATCGGCAGGAAGATCGCCGCCGCCTGTACCGGCGGTATTGCAAGCGCCATCAGCGGCACGCCCATCAGCGCCAGCGCGCCACCCAAACCACCCTTGGAAAGGCCGACAAGCACGACTGCGGGGATAGCGACGAGGAAAAAATGAAAATCGGTCAGCATGGATGGATGGTTGATCCTTTCGCCGGTCCGGTTTATCGGATTTATCATATCAAAACGAGTGCAGATCGCGCCGGAAGTGTCTTCTGCCTGAAATGGACGAACCAATGACCATAGTTGAAGACCGTTGCCGCCTTGTTCTGATCGTCCCGCAATCGGACGATGCGCAAAAGCAGGCGACAGATGTGGAAGAAGCACTGCGGGGCGGCGATGTGGCCTCGGTCATCATTCCGCAATACGGTCTGGATGACGCCTCTTTCCAGAAGCGCGCCGAACTGATCGTGCCTCTCGTCCAGAAGGCGGGTGCGGCTGCGCTCATTGCAGGCGACAGCCGGGTTGCGGGCCGGGTGAAGGCGGATGGCCTGCATGTGGCGGGCAATGCCGAGGCGCTTGCCGAAGCCGTTGAAAATTTCACGCCCAAGATGATCGTCGGCGGCGGCAATGCGGATGACCGTCACAAGGCTCTGGAACAGGGCGAGTCCAATCCGGACTACGTCTTTTTTGGCAAGCTCGAAGGCGACATCAAGCCGGAAGCGCACCCCAAAAATCTGGCGCTTGGCGAGTGGTGGGCTTCGATGATCGAAATCCCGGCCATCGTCATGGGTGGTACGGATCCGTCATCGGTGGTTGCCGTTGCTGAAACCGGCGTGGAATTTGTGGCGATGCGCAGCGGCGTTTTCGACAATGCTGCCGGCGCCTCCCAGGCCGTTTCTGAAATCAACGCGTTGCTTGACGAAAAAGCGCCACGGTTTGGCGGTTGATACAGGCGATGTTCATGCGCTCGGTTCCCTTCTGCCTTTCCGTTTCGCTGATGACGCTGATTTTTGGCGCGTCGGCGGGCGTTGCTTTTGCCCAGTCCGGACCGCAGAGCGAAAGCAACGCGCTTTCCCGCCAGATGGAGGATGAGGCGCAGCCTTCCCGTCAGGGCAGGGTGCAATCGGAAGAACAGAAGGATTTGCAACCGTCGCAGGGCGTCAACGTCTATCAGCGCATGGGTGCCGAACTGCCGGCCCTGCCACCTGAAAAGGAGTTCAAGGGCAGGGTGGACGAGGCCTACGGTCATTTCCAGCGCGGTGAATATGTGCAGGCGCTCGACAAGGCGTTGACCCGTGCGCAGAACGGCGATGCGGCCGCCCAGACACTGGTGGCGGAAATGATGTCGCGCGGGCTCGGCATTGCCCGTGACGAGAAGACCGCGGCTTTCTGGTACCAGCAGGCGGCGCAGGGTGGTGACGCCGTCGCCATGTTCAAATTCGCCCTGATCCTGATGGAAGGTAAATTCGTCACCCGCGACAAGGTGAAAGCCGACGATTACATGCGCCGGGCCGCGGAAGCCGGCAATGCCTCGGCCCAGTTCAACTGGGGGCAGATCCTGGTTTCGGAAAATCCCGGTGCCAAGGGATTGCTGATGGCCATGCCGTTTTATGAAAAATCCGCCGAACAGGGCATTGCCGATGCGCAATATGCGGTGTCGCAGATTTACTGGTCGCTCAAGGATGTGCCTGCCGAAAAGAAGGCCAAGGCAAGGGACTGGCTGATGCGGGCCGCGAAGGCGGGCTACGATACCGCGCAGGTCGATCTCGGCATCTGGCTGGTCAATGGTTTTGGCGGCGAGCGAAATCTGGATGAGGGCTTCCGCTGGCTTTATGGCGCTGCACAGCGCGGCAATGTTGTGGCCCAGAACAAGGTGGCGCACCTCTATATTCAGGCACTGGGCACCCGACCCGACCCGGTGGAAGCGGCCAAATGGTATGTGCTTTCCCGGCGTGCAGGGCTCAAGGATCCGGCTCTTGAGGATTTTTATCTCGGCATCACCGACGAGCAGCAGAAAAAGGCGATCGAGGCGGCAAATCGGTTCCGCCCGGTGTGATGCAGGGCGGCTCAACCGCTGCCGGCGTTCGCCCGCGGGCTTTTTGCCTTGAATTTCCGCGCGTTTTGTGGTCTTGAACCGCAAACTTTCAATTCAAGAAAATAATGACGTGCCTGCCCGGCAAGCTTTCGGGCGGTTCGCAAGCTTTCCAGGAAACAAACTCGATGGCCCGTTCAGCCCTTCTCAATGTCATGGTTCAGGCCGCCATCAAGGCGGGTAAGTCTTTGTCGCGTGACTTCGGTGAAGTGCAGAACCTTCAGGTTTCGGTCAAGGGACCGAGTGACTTCGTATCGCAGGCAGACCTCAAGGCCGAGAAGATCGTGCGCGATGAACTGATGAAGGCCCGCCCCACCTACGACTTCCTGGGCGAGGAAGGCGGCGAGGAAAAAGGCAGTGACGGCGCCCATCGCTGGATCGTCGATCCGCTTGATGGCACGACCAATTTCCTGCACGGCATTCCGCATTTCGCCGTTTCCATCGCGCTGGAGCGCAACGGTGAAGTCGTCGCCGGCGTGATCTTCAACCCGGCGACCGACGAACTCTATACTGCCGAGCGTGGCGGTGGCGCCTTCCTCAACGATCGCCGCATTCGCGTTGCAGCGCGTAAGGCGCTGACCGATTGCGTTATCGGCTGCGGCGTGCCGCATCTCGGCCGTGGCAATCACGGTAAATTCCTCGTCGAGCTCCGTCATGTCATGGGTGAAGCGGCCGGCATTCGCCGCATGGGTGCGGCAGCACTTGACCTTGCCTATGTTGCTGCGGGCCGTCTCGACGGTTTCTGGGAGGCGGATCTTTCGCCCTGGGACATGGCGGCCGGTCTGGTGCTGATTCGCGAGGCCGGTGGCTTCGCCTCTGATATCAAGGGTGGCACTGACATCTTCGGCAGCGGTACTGTTGCGGCTGGAAATGAATATATCCACAAGTCGCTCGTGGAAGTCGCCAACCGCCCGATACCGGGCCGCTGATCGATTTCGGCAGAAAACCTGCCGTTTAGTGCAAGTTTTTAAGCGCCCGGCGAACCCTTGCCGGGCGTTTTTGTTTTTCTGAGCGCTGGTCCCATCCGTCTTTGCAAAATGCGTATGACGAAAGACCGGCTTTTCGCTTCAAATCGTCGCAATTTTCAAATAGCTTCCGCTGGATACCTGACCGAAGGGAATGCGAACGTTATGGCGGATTCGGAGTTACTTGATCTCGGCGTCGAGAAGCCGGTGACCACACGGCAATACAGCCACAAGCTGTCCAGCCCGACACCGTTTCTCTGGACGATGGTTCTGTTTCTGATCCTCGTGGGTTTCCTGGCGGCCATTCTTTACCGGCAGGCGCACACCGCCTTCATGACGAACCCGGGCCTGAACGGTTTCATTCTCGGCGTTCTCGCCATCGGCATTATTCTGGTGTTCACGCAGACCATGAGCCTGCGTTCGGAAGTGCGCTGGTTCAACGCGTTCCGCGCCGCTGGCAGCGTTGAGAAGGTTGGCCGCGCGCCAAAGTTACTTGCCCCCATGAGCACGCTGATTGGCAAGCGCGGTGAGGTCCGGCTTTCCGCCGTTACGCAGCGCACGATCCTCGATTCCATCGCGACTCGCCTTGATGAGACGCGTGATACCTCGCGTTATCTCGTTGGCCTTCTGGTTTTCCTTGGCCTGCTCGGCACCTTTTGGGGCCTCATCGGCACCATTGGCGCCATCAGCAACGTCATCCAGTCGCTTGATCCAAGTGCTGGTGATAGCAACGATATTCTCGGCTCCCTCAAGGCCGGCCTGACTGCGCCGCTGGCGGGCATGGGAACGGCGTTTTCCTCGTCGCTGCTTGGCCTTTCGGGTTCGCTGATCCTCGGATTTCTCGATCTTCAGGCGGGTCGCGCCCAGAATCGTTTTTACACTCAGCTCGAGAACTGGCTGTCTTCCGTGACGGATACCTCGGCGGAAATGCCGAGGGAGTTCAAGGCTGAAGCCGGCGCGGTTGTCAGCACCGAGCGTTCGCTTGCGGCCATGACCAGCCTTGCCGAGGGCATTCAGGGTCTGGTCAAGAATATGCGCAGCGAACAGCAGATGCTGCGCGACTGGATCGAGGCGCAGCAGGAGGAATCGAGATCGCTCCGCCGCACGCTTGATCGGCTGTCGACGCGCATCGACGGGGAGACAAAATCCTCCGGACGCACCCGGCACGATAACGGGAGCGAGTAGCCATGGCGCTTGCGCGCAACCGCCGCCGCGACAGGGGTGTGGATTATTGGCCGGGTTTCGTCGATGCGCTTTCGACGCTGCTCATGGCCATCATGTTTCTGCTCACGGTTTTCGTGCTGGCGCAATTCGTGCTGTCGCGGGAAATCACCGGCAAGGACGAGGTGCTGACGCGCCTCAATAGCCAGATAGCGGAACTGACCGAACTTCTGGCCATGGAAAAGGGCAACAAGCAGGATATCGAGGACGCACTGGCGAGCCTGCAATCCACACTTGCGGCGTCCGAAAGCGAGCGCTCGCGCCTGCAGTCGCTTCTTGATGCGGGATCGGGCAACAATGCAAGCGCCAATGCCCGGATCGGTAGCCTCACCGGCGAACTGGACGACCAGAAGCAGGCAAATTCCCGTGCCTCCGCCCAGATCGAATTGCTCAACCAGCAGATTGCGGCACTCAGGGCGCAGATCGCTTCGGTGGAGGCTGCGCTTCAGGCTTCGGAAGCCAAGGATGCCTCGTCTCAGGTCAAAATCGCCGATCTCGGCCGTCGCCTCAATGTGGCGTTGGCGCAGAGGGTGCAGGAACTGAACCGTTATCGGTCTGATTTCTTCGGGCGTCTGCGCGAAATCCTCTCGGATCGCGAAAATATCCGTATCGTCGGCGACCGTTTCGTCTTCCAGTCCGAAGTGCTGTTTCCTTCCGGTGGCAACGAGCTTAATCCGGAAGGGCAGGCGGAGATGGAGAAGCTGGCGACAGCTTTGATCGATCTTGCCAAGGAAATCCCGGCGGAGATCAACTGGGTCCTGCGCGTTGACGGCCATACCGACAATGTCCAGCTTTCCGGCTCCGGCCGTTACCGCGACAATTGGGAACTTTCCTCAGCCCGCGCCACCTCGGTGGTGAAATTCCTTATCTCCAAGGGCGTTCCGTCAAACCGCCTGGTTGCCGCCGGGTTCGGCGAATATCAGCCGATTGCAGAAGGCGACACGCCGGAAGCGCGTCAGCAGAACCGCCGTATCGAACTGAAGCTCACCGAGCGCTAAGACAAGAGCCGCATCTTGGCGGTTGCCTTGTGACGCGAGGGAATTTACGTTCGCGTAAAAGTAATTCCGTCATATCTGGGAGGGGCTGATGGAACGATATGATGTGATTGTCGTCGGTGCGGGGCTTGCCGGGCTGGTCGCTGCCACCGAGGCTGTCGAGCGTGGTCTCAGCGTTTGCCTTGTGGATCAGGAAGGAGAGCAGAACCTTGGCGGGCAGGCTTTCTGGTCGCTCGGTGGGCTGTTTTTCATCGATAGTCCCGAGCAGCGCCTGATGCGGGTGCGCGACAGTCTTGATCTGGCGAGGCAGGATTGGTTTGGTTCGGCCGGTTTCGATCGCTCAGAAGATCATTGGCCGCAACGGTGGGCGGAAGCATACCTCAATTTCGCTGCCGGCGAGAAACGTGAATGGCTGCATCGGCTGGGCATGCGCTGGTTTCCGGTGGTTGGCTGGGCCGAGCGTGGCGGCGCCCTTGCCCATGGCCACGGCAATTCCGTGCCGCGTTTCCACGTTACATGGGGCACGGGTCCCGGCGTGCTGGCGCCTTTTGCTGAAAGGGCGAAAACCATGGCGGCAGACGGCCGCCTTACCCTTCGGTTTCGTTATCGCGTCGATCGGCTGGATATCACTGACGGCCGGGTGACTGGCATTTCCGGCGCTGTTCTTGCAACGGATCCGGTGTTGCGCGGACAGCAGAGCAGCCGGGACGTGGTGGGGGATTTCACCATTGCAGCCTCGGCCGTCATCGTCAGTTCCGGCGGCATCGGCGGCAATCAGGAACTGGTGCGGCGTAACTGGCCGGTGGAGCGGCTGGGTAAACCTCCCGCGAACATGGTCTGCGGCGTACCCGCCCATGTGGATGGTCGGATGATCGCAATTTCGGAGAAGGCGGGCGGAACGGTCATCAATCGCGACCGGATGTGGCACTATACCGAGGGCGTGAGAAACCATGATCCGATCTGGCCGGGCCACGGTATCCGCATCCTGCCCGGCCCTTCGTCCTTCTGGTGTGATGCGGATGGAAACCGGCTCACAGCGCCCGCCATGCCGGGCTTCGATACGCTCGGCACGCTTAAAATGCTGGGCGAGCGCGGCAGCGGCCATAGCTGGTTCATCTTGACCAAGGCGATCATCAAGAAAGAGTTTGCGCTTTCAGGCTCGGAGCAAAATCCTGATCTGACGAATAAAGATGTGCGGCTGCTCCTCAAACGTCTGGGCAAAGAGCCGCCCGGGCCGGTAAGGGCTTTCATGGAGCGTGGTGAGGATTTTGCTGTCCGCGACACGCTGGAAGAACTTGTACCGGCGATGAATGCAATCAGCGGCGATAAGCGATTGGATATTGGCCATCTTCGCCACCAGATAGAGGCGCGCGACCGTGAGATCGAAAACGGTTTCTGCAAGGACGCGCAGGTGACGGCAATCCATGGCGCACGTCGTTATCTCGGCGATAGGCTGATGCGCACTGCAAAACCACATCGGCTGCTCGATCCCGCGATGGGACCCTTAATCGCCGTGCGCCTGCATGTGCTGACGCGCAAGACGCTGGGCGGCCTGCATACCGACCTTGAGGCGCGGGTGCTGGATGGTGCCGGTGCGCCGGTGCCGGGTCTTTATGCCGCCGGTGAGGTGGCGGGTTTCGGTGGCGGCGGCATGCACGGCTATAATGCGCTTGAGGGCACATTCCTTGGTGGTTGCCTGTTTTCAGGCCGTGTTGCAGGGCGCAAAGTGCTGGCGTGATTAAGCCTGGGCGCGCAACTCGTCCGGCCCCGTCTGAAATTGCAGCCGAGCAAGTTTTGCGTAGAGGCCGTTCTGGCGAATGAGGCTCTGGTGCGTGCCTTCCTCGATGACGCGGCCCTCATCCATCACCAGAATGCGGTCGGCCTTCAGCACGGTGGCAAGACGGTGGGCAATGACGATGGTGGTGCGGGTCTTCATCAGCTCATCCAGAGCCTTCTGCACCAGCATTTCGCTTTCCGCATCGAGCGCTGAGGTCGCCTCGTCGAGCAGCAAAATCGGCGCATTGCGCAGGATCGCGCGGGCAATTGCAATGCGTTGGCGCTGGCCGCCGGAAAGCGTAACGCCGCGTTCACCCACCTGCGTATCATAACCATCGGTCAGTCGCGCGATGAAACTGTCCGCCTGTGCGGCGGTCGCGGCCGCACGGACCTCCTCGCGTGTCACATCCGGCCGGCCGAAGGCGATGTTATCGTGGATGGAGGAGGCGAATATCGCCACGTCCTGCGGAACGATGGAAAGGCGCGCGCGCAGGTCCGCCAGGCTGACATCGCGGATATCCGTGCCATCAACCGTGATGCGGCCTTTTTGCGGATCGTAAAACCGCATCAGTAGCGAGAAGACCGTGCTCTTGCCCGCGCCGGATGGGCCGACAATGGCAACGGTTTCGCCGGCGTTCACCTTGAAGGAGAGGCCGGAGATGATCGGCCGTCCCGTCGCGAGGGGGTAGATGAAATCGACATTCTCAAATGCCGCCTCGCCGCGCGGCGGCTGTATCAGGGCAATGGGCGCCGTCGGTTCGATGACGGGTGAGCGCTCGTCCAGCAGTTCGGAAAGCCGTTCGGCGGCACCGCCCGCCTGCGCCAGTTCCCCCCAGACTTCCGAAAGCTGGCCAAGGCCGCTTGCAGCGATGACTGAATAAAGCACGAATTGGCCGAGCGTGCCGGCGGTCATGCCGCCGGACAGGACGCTCTGTGCGCCATACCAGAGAATGCCGACGACGCTGCCGAAGACCAGCGCAATGGCAACGGCAGTGAGGATGGAGCGTGCACCGATCGCCGCGCGCGCACCCTGATAGGCGGCTTCCACGGAGGCGCCATAACGTGCATTTGCGAGGGTCTCGGCATTAAATGACTGTACCGTGCGGCTCGCCGCAATCGTCTCGGAAGCATAGGCGGCGGAATTGGCCAATGTGTCCTGCGTGGTGCGCGAGCGGGCGCGGACGGAACGTCCGAAGGCGATCAACGGAAACACGATGAAGGGAATGGCAAGCAGCGCAAGGCCGGAGAGGCCGGGGCTGGTATAGATCATCATCGCCACTGCGCCGCAACACATGATGATGTTGCGCAGAGCCACGGAGGCGGATGACCCGAAGGCGGAACGGATCTGCACCGTGTCGGCGGTCAGCCGCGAGGTCAGTTCACCGGATCGATTAGTATCGAAAAACTGCTGCGACAGCGTGGTGAGGTGGGCAAAGACGTCGCGGCGCAGGTCGGCAACAACCCTTTCGCCAATCGTCATGACGTAATAGTAGCGCATGGCGCTGGCAAGCGCGAGGAGGACGGCAATTGCCAGCAGCATGGCGAAATAGCTGTTGATCATGCCACCATCGGGCGTCTGGAAGCCGTGATCGATGATACGGCGGACGGCAAGCGGCAGGGCGAGTGTGGTGGCGGAAGACAGGACAAGTGCGAAAAGGGCAGCCGCCATCAGGCCGCGATAACGCCTGAGATAGGGGAAAAGGCCAAGAAGCGGCTTCAGGCTTCTCTGTTTCGCCGCTTTCTGCGCTTCAATATCTGCCACGTCCTTTATGCTCCTCGTTCCGCGCCGTTTTTCGGTCTTTTGGGGCCGAATTTCCGGCCTGCGGTAAAATTTCTGCCCCTGCGGCCATCTCCTTTCACAAGGGGATAGCAGGCTCTTGTTATCTGGGCGACCTTCATGTATAGGCTCCGCATCGAATTGGGAAGCCATAGCCCATCTGGTCTATGGCTTCATTTATTGAAATGGCTCAGTTGACGCAATTGCGGCAAATGGACCGCACGTCACTTAACCAGGAAGATTGTCATGAAGGCTGATATCCATCCCGATTATCACACGATCAAGGTGGTCATGACCGATGGCACCGAATACGAAACCCGCTCTACCTGGGGTTCGGAAGGCGCCGTCATGAACCTTGAAATCGACCCCAAGTCCCATCCGGCATGGACGGGCGGCAACCAGCAGCTTATGGACCGTGGTGGTCGCGTTTCCAAGTTCAACAAGCGTTTCGGCGGCCTCGGCCTCTGATCCTCTTGCGGACGGATCATTTAAAAAAGCCCGGTTTTTACCGGGCTTTTTTGTTGCCGTTTTGGCAATGGCGGATGTGGGCGTATACGTCAAAATAAAAAAAGCAGGCCGATAAGCCTGCTTTTCAAATTGTCCGGATAAGATCGTCTTTTCTCAGTTGATGGAGAAAGCCGTACGCAGAAGGTTGAGCTGCGCCTGCACGCTGTTTTCGTTGTCCGGCACCTTGGTGGCTTCGGACGGACGATAGATTTCGCGGTCAAGAAGGGCGATACGGTTCTGGAGGCGCAGAGAGCGTTCGATGAGGTCGCGGAAGGATTCCGGCAGATCGTTCCAGCCGGGCGCGTTGCGGTCGACATTGAAGCTGTCGAGACGCACCTTGTTCTTTTCGCTCAGAACCTGATCGCGCGTCATCTCGCCATTATTGACGGCGCGCTGCAGCAGCAGCCAGGAGGCCATCTGCATCAGGCGGGTGGTGAGGCGCATCGATTCCGCCGCATAAAGAACCGAGGCCATGCGCGGCAGAACCTTGGAAGCGACGCGACCGGCGCCATCGAGATAGCTTGCCGTTTCCTCAACCAAGGTCATGCCTTCGGTATAGAGGGTCTTGAACTGGTTGGAAGCAGCCGCGCGCCCCGCAAAGCTTATGGTATTTAAAACCTGTTCCGACATTTCTTTAAATCCCTGCTCACGCACCACACTGTCAGGCAACGACGACCGGGATATTTTGTTCCGGCCTTTAGTGTTTTCAGGATGGTATCTTTACCTGAAATGCGCAAGGCAATTATTAAAGAAGGGTTAATACCCACAGTTTTACGGAATTTGCCGTCTGGCAAAAAAAGAGCCGCGAAAGCGGCTCTCAAGGTAAAACAGGGAGAAAAATCAGACCAATTCGCCGAATGGAGAAGATGCCTGAGGTCCAGAAGAACTGGACATGTATAGTAATCTCTCAGAAAGCTTAATTTTTGGTTAATGGTAAACGAAAGACTGCGCCAGGTTGTTTATTTGCGCACAACCCCGCCGGCCGCATCTTGCCGCCTGTGGGTTCTTTCAAGGCCCTGCCGAGATCGGTCATGAGGACCGAAAGAGATTCTCCGCCGCCAGCCGGCCGGCGGACTTCCTCGTCCGCTCCTCTTCAAGCCGGGTGATTTCCGTTTGCAGGAGGTCGATGCGGCCAGTCAGTTCGTCTACCGAAAGAAGGCTGAGATCGCTGCCGATCTCGTGCGCCACCGGTTTTTGCGGACGGTCATCGTCAAAGAGGCTCATATGCCTGCTCCTTTTTCAACATAGTTGCCATCGTCCCCGGGATATTGCGGCGCGCGCGGATCAAGTGCAATGCTTTCCGGCGTGACGAGTGGGGAGGGCGTCGTCGGCATCATGGTCGAGAAATTGTCTTTTTCGTCGGTCGAAAGGGCGGCACGCTGACGGCTTCTGATAATGGCATAGGCTGTGATCAGCACATGGGCGACGGCTGTTACCAGAAACAGCGCATAGGGACCGAAATAAGTCATGACCGCGCCGCCGAGTGTCGGGCCGATAATGGTGCCGATGCCGTAAAGCAGCAGCAACCCGCCCGAGACCTTCACGAAGTCTTCCGAGGCGGCATAGTCGTTGGCATGCGCCACGGCGATGGGATAGAGCGCGTTGGCGGCGGCGCCGTACACGGCGATCATGGCAATCAGCACATAGACATCATGGGGTTGCACCGCCGCAACGGCAAGGCCCGCGACCGCGCCGAGCCCGGCCAACCCCGCCAGGACGTAACGGCGGTCTATCCGGTCCGACAGGCGGCCCGCCGGAAACTGCGCCAGCGCGCCGACGAAAATCGTGACGGAGACCATGATGGCGATCATGGTCGGGTCGAGACCGGCTCGTGCGCCAAAGACAGCGCCAAGCGTACCATAAGCACCGTTGGCAATGCCGATCATCAGAATGCCGACGAAAGAGACCGGTGAATTGCGATAGAGCGCCGGTAAATCCAGACTGACCTTCTGCAGGGGCTGAGGGCTGGCCGCCTTCGAGAGTGTGGCCGGCAGAATGGCGATGCAGTAAATGATGCCGCAGATCATGAATAGCGAGGTATTGCTGATGTCGCCCATCGGCACGATCATTTGCCCGGCCACGACGCCAAGCAGCGTGATGGCGATATAGAGCGAAAAGATCATGCCGCGGCTCTCATTGGTCGCACGCTCGTTCAGCCAGCTTTCGATGATCATCGAGGTGCCGGCCGTGCAGAAGCCGGTCAGTGCTCGCAGGGCAATCCACCAGACATCATCGACGATGAGGCCGGTCATCAGCACCGTCAGGCAGATCAGCGCGACGAAGGAGCCAAAGGCCCTGACATGCCCAGCACGGCGCACGATGGCGGGCGCCACGAAGCAGCCGATGACGAAGCCGGCCGCCCAGGAGGTGCCAAGGAAGCCCAGTATTTCATTGGAGTAACCTTCCGCCGAACCGCGAACCGGCAATACGAGGCCCTGAAGGCCGTTGCCGAGAAAAAGAAACAGAGTGCTGGATAAAAGAGCGAATACGGGTAGAAGATTTCTGCTCATGAAGACACTCTCATGCGTTCGGACGGACGGTCGGACAGGTCATAGAACGGGATTACCCGAATGAGTTGCACTCTTCTGGTGAACGGTAAAAATGTCCAGCCTGTGACGATGCAGAAATAAAGAAAAGGCTCAATAAATGACAAAGGCGATCGGCCTTTTTTTACTGCTGGCCATGGTGGTCCAGATCATCCGGCCGCTTGGTCTGCCGGGCCTCAAGAAAAGAGGCGATTGCTGGAAGATTGCGGTTGCCACCTTTGTCATCTGGTCGGTGACGCTGCTTCTGCGTCCGTAACAAAAAAGCCGCCCCATGGGGCGGCTTTTGTTTGGCTGAATGCCTGCGGCGAGGGCCTCAGGCTGCCTTTTCGAGTTCCTGCTTCCAGTTACCCTTGGCGGCGAGGCTGTTCATCGCGGCGCGGTGCGTGAAGGCGCGCTGGCCGGCGGCGACATTTTCCTGCTTGCCGCCCCATGTCTTGAGGGCCGTATCCTGAAGCGCGCGGCCGTAGGAATAGGTCAGCGACCAGGGCAGGTCGTAACCGGCATTCATGGCGGAGAGATGCGCGGTTGCTTCTTCGGAGGACTGGCCACCGGAAAGGAAGGCGATGCCCGGAACGGCGGAAGGCACGGTTGCCTTCAGAACCTTCACGGTCTTTTCCGCCACTTCCTCGACAGAAGCCTTGCGGGCCTTCTTGCCGTCGATGATCATGTTCGGCTTGAGGATCATGCCTTCAAGGTTCACGCGGGCGTCGAACAGGTCTGCGAAGACGGTCTGGAGAACCCACTGCGTGACTTCCGCACAGCGGTCGATGTCATGCGTGCCCGGCTCGCCGTCCATCAGCACTTCCGGCTCCACGATCGGCACGATATCCGCCTGCTGGCAGAGGGCGGCGTAACGGGCGAGCGACTGGGAGTTTGCCTTGATCGAACCCCAGCTCGGACGCTGCTCACCGATGGTGATGACGCCGCGCCACTTGGCGAAACGCGCGCCGGCCTCATGATACTTGCGCAGGCGCTCGTAAAGACCATCGAGGCCTTCGGTGATGAATTCATGCGGGTGGAAAGCCATCGGCTTGGCGCCGATATCCACCTTGATGCCCGGCAGGCTGCCGGCCGCCTTGATGATGTCAACGAAAGGCGTGCCGTCGGCGGCTTTCTGGAACAGGGTCTCTTCGTAAAGGATGACGCCGGAGATGTATTTCTTCATGGCGTCGTCGGAACGGAACAGCATCTCGCGATAATCGCGGCGGGCGGTCTCGGTGGACTCCAGATTGATGCTGTCGAAACGCTTTTTGATCGTTCCCGTGGATTCGTCGGCGGCGAGCAGGCCCTTGCCGTCGGCGACCATTTTGATTGCAATGTCTTCGAGACGTTCGGTCATTTGCTATTCTCCCAAGGCACAATAAATTTCCGATAACAGAAGTTCCAGGGCAGGGAAATGGCACGCTAACTCATTGAAACGATTGAAATGATTTCAATCGTTTGAAACTTTTCCTCCCGGTGCCGCTTACCAAAAAGCAAGGCCGGACAAGCATGGCTTGTCCGGCCTTGTGTCAGGCAAGTAGGATGAGTTTACTTGGCGGCGGTCAGGATGGCAACGCCCGGCAATTCCTTGCCTTCCATCCATTCGAGGAAGGCGCCGCCGGCCGTCGAAACATAGGAGAAATCCTCGGAAACGCCGGCATGATTGAGCGCGGCAACGGTGTCGCCGCCGCCAGCGACGGAGACGAGCTTGCCGGCCTTGGTGCATTCCGCCGCGTGTTTTGCCGCGGCGACAGTCGCCGCGTCGAATGGTTCGATTTCGAAGGCGCCGAGCGGGCCGTTCCAGACCAGCGTTTCGGCGCGGGAAATCCAGGCCTTGATGCTTTCAACCGATTTTGGGCCGACATCGAGAACCATGGCGTCGGCAGGAATGGCGTTGATGTCGACGATTTCATTGGCCGCACCGGCCTTGAATTCGCGGGCGACGACGCCGTCTTCCGGCAGCACGATGGCGCAGCCGGATGTCGCTGCCTCGATCATGATCTGCTTTGCGGTCTCGGCGAGATCATGCTCGCACAGCGATTTGCCGACCTGCGCGCCGCGGGCGGCGAGGAAGGTGTTGGCCATGCCGCCGCCGATGACCAGGGCATCGACCTTTTTAACGAGGTTCATAAGGAGATCGATCTTGCTCGACACCTTGGCGCCGCCGACGATGGCGACAACCGGGCGCACCGGCTGGCCGAGGCCCTGTTCCAGAGCCTCAAGCTCGGCCTGCATGGTGCGGCCGGCATAAGCGGGCAGGTGGCGTGCAAGGCCTTCGGTGGAAGCGTGGGCGCGGTGGGCGGCGGAGAAGGCGTCGTTCACGTAGATATCGCCATTGGCTGCCAGAGCTTCCACGAAGGCCGGATCGTTCTTTTCTTCGCCCTTGTGGAAACGGGTGTTTTCCAGAAGCAGGATATCGCCATCGTTCAGTTTAGCGACTGCATCCGCCGCCGGTGCGCCGATGCAATCGGTCGCGAAGGAAACGGCATGATCCAGCACTTCCTCGACGGCAGGCACGATCTGGGAAAGCGACATGTCGGCCACCGGTTCGCCCTTCGGACGGCCGAAATGGGCAAGCAGAATGACTTTCGCGCCCTTGGAGGACAGTTCCAGAATGGTCGGCGCAACGCGTTCGATACGGGTTGCGTCCGTTACCTTGCCATCTGCGACCGGCACGTTGAGATCAACGCGGACGAGAACGCGCTTTCCGGCAATGTCGTTAAGGTCGTCGAGGGTCTTGAAAGCGGGCATAGGTCGATCCTGATTTGTTGCGAGTTCGGCACGGACCATACTATGCCTGAATGCCGACGCAAGCCGGTCAGGCCTCATTTTCTCTCACTGTATTCGCAGCGGCGGGGGTGCTTTCTTCAACGCTGGCGGCGCGCGGCTGGCGCTTCTCTGCCAGATGGTTGCGTATACGGTTGAGGATTTCCGAAAAGCTGATGAAGATCGGCAGGCTGGTCGCCGGTTCCACCGGTTCGAGGGAGATGCCCACACCCGTTATCGCCTCGTGCTCGTCCAGTGTGCGAACGATCAGCACGATGGAGCCGAGGCGCACGCGGTCGGCATAATCGGCCTTTCCGGCAAGACGCGCCTCGATGAGTTCGGCAACGCTCATCGCCTGTTCGGCGGGCGAAAGCAGGCCGGGGCCATAGGCTGCGTCCAGCTCCTTTGCCGGGCGGGCGGGCGAGATCGCGAAAGTGCCGAAGAAATCGGCGTCGTCATCGGCAACCGGCAGGGCGCTGGCGAACAGCCGGTCGATCAATCGAGAATAGCCGGGCGCGATGAAGAGATAGACGAGATCGTTCTCGCGCAGCCGTCCGGCATATTGGTAGCGGATCGATTTGCCGTCGCGCACCACCAGCGAAGGCATGGCCCAGCGCGGAATACGCTCGCCCTGCATGATGGCGCTGCCTTTCGCGACCCGGTAGGAGATCAGCTCATGATTGGCGGTACCGGGCAGGTCGACTTCCAGCTTGTCCACCTCGCCCATGCGCGGCGGCACGATCAGTCCGAGTTTCGTCGCTACCGGCTTGATGGTCCAGCCCTGCACCAGCAGCGACACCAGCACGATGATGAAGGCGGCGTTGAAATAGATTTGCGCATCATCAAGCCCGCCGAGAATGGGCATGATGGCGAGCAGGATGGAAACCGCGCCGCGCAGGCCCACCCAGGCCACGAAGGAGGTTTCCTGCTGGGTATAGTTGAAGGGCATGAGACTCAGCCACACCGCAAGCGGACGGGCGACGAAGATCAGGAACAGCGCGAGCAGCACGGCCGGAATGGCGATTGCCGGAAATTGCGACGGGGTGGCGAGCAGGCCGAGCATCAGGAACATGATGATCTGGGCAAGCCAGGTCAGGCCCTCATGGAAACGGCGAATGGTTTCCTTGGCGAAGATTCGGCGGTTGCCGGCAACAATGCCTGCCACATAGACCGCCAGAAAACCGCTGCCGCCAATTGTGCCGGTGAAGGAGAAGACCAGCAGCGCCAGCGCCAGCACGAAGATCGGCGCCAGCCCGCGGTCGGCGGCGAACCGGTTGACGACGGTGGCGATCATGACACCGCCGAGCAGGCCGAAGATCACGCCAAGGCCCATCTGCTCAATGAAAAGCAGCAGAAAGCCGCTGTCGATGCCGGCCAGCCCCTGGCCCTTTGCGATGATTTCAACCAGGGCGATGGTAAGGAAGATCGCCATTGGATCGTTGGTACCGGATTCGACTTCCAGCGTCGAACGCACCTGATCGCGGATATGGATGCCGCCGATGCGCAGCAGGAAGAACACGGCCGCCGCATCGGTGGAAGCGACTATGGCGCCAAGCAGCAGGCCCTCAAGCCATGAAAGCCCGAGCAGCAGGGCCGCCGCGCCGGCAAAGAAGACGGATGTGAGGATGACGCCGACTGTAGCGAGAGCGACGGCGGGTGCTGCGGAAAGTCTGAAGGACTGGATGGACGTGCCGAACCCGGAATCGAAGAGGATGACGGCAAGCACGAGCGAGCCAAGCATATAGGCCAGGGGATTGTTGGTGAATTCGATGCCGAGGCCATCCACACCAGCCCCAAGGCCGATCATCAGGAAAAGCAGAAGGAGGGGCGCGCCGAACCGGAAGGCGATGAGGCTGGAAAAGGCGGCGACGAGAACCAGAACAGTTGCCACCAGCAACAGAAGATAAAATGACTCCACGTCCACCGCCTCATTCAAACCGCGTTGATAGACCGCAACCCGTGGCGCAATGAATGCTCTGCGCGTGCAGTCAATGCGCCACGGGTTGCGGTCTGTCAGCGCTGTTTCTGCTGGCGTTGAAAGGTGACGCAAGGCGGGGTGTATCGAATGATACGGCAGGGCCGAAGTGCATTGCGCACGACCGTTATCCCTGTTCTTCTTGTCCGTTTCAAAATGGACCAGACAAAGGCAGGAAATGGGATTTTTTTCGGCGTATGGCCTAAAAGATCCAAGGCGCGCAGCGCGAAATATGCCCCGCCGAAACAATTCAGGCGCCGGGGTTTCGACGTAACATAGAGACAATGCAGCGGCGTTATTTCTCTCGTCCGAATTGCTTTTCAACATTACCGGAGCGGTCGGATGAAGCGGATAAATATTACTGGATTTATTATGGTGTTGGTGGCGGGCTCGATAGTTTCGGGTTGCTCAAGCACGGAACAGACGGCCGAAAACATGGCTGCTCAACGCGAGCGTTGTCGCGTCTTTGGCTACCCTGAAGGTTCTCGGGATTTTGCCGACTGCATGATGAAGCTTTCCATGCAGCAAAGTGATTTGCGGCAACAGACGTTCGATACGATCTGGAGCAGTGCCGGGAATTCCGGCCCGGTCATTATCAACAACAGAAAATGACGGATGCGCGTGCACCGTACTGGTTGAGTGACGGCCGCATCGTTTCTCCGCCGGTGATTGTTTCGATCCGAAGCGCCCCGCCTTGCTTCTGGATCGATGCCGGCGGGATCCCTCATTCCCGCCGGCATTTTTCAGGCAAACAAAAACCGGCAGGATCGCTCCTGCCGGTTTTTACGAAAGTGATATTTGCTTAGATGGTCTTCGCGAAGGCGACGGCCGTATCCGACATGCGGTTGGAGAAGCCCCACTCATTGTCGTACCAGGACAGGACGCGCACGAACTTGCCTTCCATGACCTTGGTCTGGTCGATCGCGAAGATCGAGGAATGGCTGTCATGGTTGAAGTCGCGGGAAACCAGCGGCTCTTCGGTATAGCCGAGAATGCCCTTCAGCTTGCCGTTGGAAGCGGACTTGATCGCTTCGTTGATTTCCTCAACCGTCGTGTCGCGCTTGGCGATGAACTTGAAGTCGACAACCGAAACGTTCGGGGTCGGAACGCGGATCGACGTGCCGTCCAGCTTGCCCTTGAGGTGCGGCAGAACGAGGCCAACGGCCTTGGCTGCACCCGTCGAGGTCGGGATCATGGACAGGGCTGCGGCGCGGGCGCGGTACAGATCCTTGTGCATGGTGTCCAGCGTCGGCTGGTCGCCCGTGTAGGAGTGGATCGTGGTCATGAAACCATGGTCGATGCCAACGACGTCATCGAGAACTTTCACGACCGGCACGAGGCAGTTGGTGGTGCAGGATGCGTTGGAAATGACCAGATGGTCCTTGGTCAGCTGGTCGTCATTGACGCCGAAAACGACGGTGAGATCAGCGCCGTCAGCCGGAGCAGACACGATGACGCGCTTTGCGCCGGCGGTCAGGTGTGCAGCAGCCTTGTCGCGGGCGGTGAAGATGCCCGTGCATTCGAGCGCGATATCGACGCCGAGTTCCTTGTGCGGCAGCGTTGCCGGATCGCGAACGGCCGTCACCTTGATCGGCTTGCCGCCGCCAACGATGATCGTGTCGCCTTCGACCTTCACCTCGGCCGGGAACTTGCCGTGGATCGAATCGTAGCGCAGCAGGTGCGCGTTGGTTTCAACCGGGCCGAGGTCGTTGATGGCAACGACTTCGATATCGGTGCGGCCGGATTCGACGATGGCGCGCAGAACATTGCGGCCGATGCGGCCGAAGCCGTTAATGGCAACTTTTACAGTCATTTACAGTCTCCCGATCAAGATATGGGCTTGGTCTTTGCTGGAATGGTGAGGGCTTGGGGCCCTCACGCGAGTTTTGCCTCGACTGCGGCGACAACGGCTTCCGCCGTAATGCCGAAGTGCTTGAAGAGATCCTTCGCCGGTGCGGACGCACCGAAGGAATGCATACCAACGAAAGCGCCGTCGGAGCCGATGAAATAATCCCAGCCCTGGCGGATGGCGGCTTCCACCGCGATTTTCACCGGTGCCTTGCCGATGATGGCATTGCGATAGGTTTCTGGCTGTTCCTTGAAGAGTTCGAAGCAGGGAACGGAGACGACGCGGGCCGAAATGCCGTTGTCCTTCAGCGTTGCAGCGGCTTTCAGTGCCACTTCGACTTCCGAACCGGAGGCGAAGATCGAAACCTTCGCGTCGCTTGCCGATACGAGCTCGTAAGCGCCATAAGCGGAGAGGTTCTTTTCTTCATATTCCTTACGCGAAGGCGCGAGATTCTGACGGGTAAGCGCCAGAGCAGACGGACGATGCTTCTGCTCGAGAGCCAGCTGCCAGCATTCCGCCGTCTCGGTTTCATCCGCGGGACGGAAGACGAGAAGGTTCGGAATGGCGCGAAGGGCGGCGATCTGCTCGACCGGCTGGTGGGTCGGGCCGTCTTCGCCGACGCCGATGGAATCATGCGTCAGAACGTGGACGACGCGGATGCCCATGAGCGCAGCAAGACGGATCGATGGACGGCAATAGTCGGAGAAGATCAGGAAGCCGCCGGCATAGGGGATGAGACCGCCATGCAGGGCGATACCGTTCATCGCCGCTGCCATGCCGTGCTCGCGGATCCCGTAATGCAGGTAACGGCCGGAGAAGTCGCTCGGCGTGATGGACTTCATCTGGCTGGTCTTGGTGTTGTTGGACGGCGTCAGGTCAGCCGAACCGCCAATCATTTCCGGCAGGACGCCGTTGATGACTTCAAGCGAGTCTTCCGAAGCCTTGCGGGTGGCGACGGTCGGATTGTTCTCGATGATCTTCTTCTTGAAGGCATCGATGGAGCTGTCGAAGTTGCCTGGCAGGTCGCCGGCGAAGCGGCGCTTGAACTCGGCCTTCTTGCCGGCTTCAGCGGCTTCGAGGCGGGCTTCCCAGTCCTGACGGGTCTTGGTGGAGCGCAGGCCGGCGAGACGCCATGCATCCAGCACGTCTTCCGGAATGACGAAAGCTTCGGCTTCCCAGTTGAGGCTCTTGCGCGCAGCGGCGATTTCTTCGGCGCCGAGCGGGTTGCCGTGAACCTTGTGGGTGCCCTGCTTGTTGGGCGCGCCAAAGCCGATCACGGTCTTGCAAGCGATGAAGGTCGGGCGGTCGGATTTCTGCGCGGCTTCGATGGCGGCGGCAATCGCGTCCGGATCGTGGCCGTCGACGCGGATCGTGTTCCAGTGAACGGCGTTGAAGCGGGCGATCTGGTCGGTGCTGTCGGAAAGACCCACTTCACCGTCGATGGTGATGTTGTTGTCATCCCAGAACAGAACGAGCTTGTTGAGCTTCAGATGGCCGGCAAGCGCGATGGCTTCGTGGCTGATGCCTTCCATGAGGCAGCCGTCACCGCACAGAACATAGGTGAAGTGGCTCTGCAGGTCGGAGCCGAATTCCTCTTCCAGCTTGCGTTCGGCGATTGCCATGCCGACGGCGTTGGCGATGCCCTGGCCGAGCGGACCGGTGGTCGTCTCGATGCCGGTCGCGTGGCCATATTCCGGATGGCCGGCGGTCTTGGACCCGAATTGACGGAAGCGCTTGATCTCGTCGATCGTCATATCCTCGTAGCCCGTCAAATAGAGCAGCGAGTAAAGAAGCATCGAACCATGGCCCGCCGACAGCACGAAGCGGTCACGATCCGCCCAAAGCGGCGCCTTGGGATCGAATTTCAGGTAACGGGTGAAGAGAACGGTGGCGACATCAGCGGCGCCCATCGGCAGACCGGGATGGCCGGAATTGGCCTTCTCCACTGCATCCATGGCAAGAAAGCGGATCGCATTTGCCATCCGGTTGTGTTTGTCGCGAGAAATCATGGCTTTTCCGTCTGTTTCCGGGTGAAAGGAGATAGTTTTACGCAACTATCCAAAAAGCGGGTTGATCCATAGCAGGTGAGGCAGGCAAGTCAATAAATCCACGGGCGTTTGCGGTTCTGTCGAAGATAAAAATCGTTTAGAAAATTGGGTGTCCGGACAAAATCTGCGCGATATGTGCCGAGGCTTCCTCGTTCATCCACAGAGCAAAATGCCTCAATGCACTGGTTTGATTGACTGGATGATAAATCGGGTAATAACCTCGTGATTGTTGAAAAGGCCTGAAACCGGACGATTCGGCCGGTTGCTTGCAAGTTGGAAAAAACGATGTCGGCTGAGAAGACCGTACAATCTGCGCTGACGGAGCTGAGTGCTGCCATCACAAATCTCGAAAATGCCATCGATATGCGTATCGAACGGCAAAGGGAGACGGGCGAGATCGATAACGAAGTCAAGCGGGTCCATGTCGACCGCGCAAGGCTTGCGCATGAGCTTGATCAGGCCGAATTTCGCGCCAACCGTCTTGAGGAAGTCAACCGCGAGGTTTCCCGCCGTCTGGTGACGGCGATGGAGACGATCCGCGCGGTGCTGGATCGATAGGAGCGGTTTCATGGCGCAAGTTACTGTTATGATCGACGGCAAGGCCTATCGCATGGCGTGCGAAGCGGGACAGGAAGACCACCTGACCGATCTTGCCACCCGCTTCGACCGTTACGTCGGACATCTCAAGAGCCAGTTCGGCGAAATCGGCGATCTCAGGCTCACCGTCATGGCGGGTATCATGGTGATGGACGAGCTTTCCGAGATCAATCGCAAGCTCGAAAAACTGGAGGGCGAAGTCACCTCCCTTTCCCGCAACCGCGACGGCATGGCTGAGCACAAGGCGAAATCGGACGAGATGGTGGCTGTTGCCATTGGCGATCTGGCCGACCGCCTGAACGGCATTACGGAAAAATTGCTGGCGCGGCCGAAGTCTGCGGCGCATTGATCACTTGGGAAGCTTTGCGCCGGCAAAATTTCGCTGCCGGCCCTCTGGTGGTTTTGTTCGATACGTCTTATATCTGTAGCGCGTTCTGCGCTTCCCGACAGGAACCACAATCCCTGGGGCCATACTCGATCCAAAGGGAGCTGTCCCTGGCCAGTCCCGTGGGGCTGGACACACGGTGCCCACCTACTTTTGTAGGCACCCAGGATCGTAAATCTCCATCGGTCGCCGTGGATCGCGCTTGAAGTTCCGGGTTAACCCCGGCTCTTCCCTGACCCTGATATAGTCGACAGTTATTTTCATTGCTGCCGGGCTCGGCTTTTTTATCCCGCCATCATTGCATTGGCGGAACAATTCCCTATTATCCGGATTGGTATGTCTGTCATGCCCTTTTACAGAAAGGGCGCTGCGGCCAAAACCGCGACGTGCCGTTCAACAGCCCAAAGAGCTAAACTTGTTTACTGAAATTATGATCGTGGTTCTGCTCACCGTATTGAACGGTGTGCTTGCCATGTCCGAGCTTGCCGTTGTCTCCTCCAGACCGGCGAGGCTCAAGGTGCTTGCCTCCCAGGGCAGCAAGGGCGCCACAATGGCGCTCAGCCTTTCCGAAAATCCCGGACGCTTCCTTTCCACGGTGCAGATCGGCATCACGCTGGTCGGCGTCCTTTCCGGTGCTTTTTCCGGCGCCACGCTCGGCGCCCGTTTCACGGCCTGGCTTCTGGAACAGGGCATTCCCGACCGCGCCGCCGATGCGCTTGGCGTCGGTTCGGTGGTTGTCGCCATCACCTATCTGTCGCTGATCGTCGGCGAGCTTGTGCCCAAGCAGATCGCGTTGCGCGATCCGGAAAAGGTGGCCGCCCGCGTCGCGCCCACCATGATGCTGCTTTCGAGGATCGGTGCGCCTCTGGTGTGGCTGCTCGACAAATCCGGTAAGACCGTTCTCGCCCTTCTCGGCCATAGCGGCGAGTCCAATGCATCGGTAACCGACGATGAAATTCGCACGGTTCTGGCAGAGGCCCACAGCGCCGGCGTGATCGAGACCGAGGAATCGGCGATGATCACCAGCGTCATGCGCCTTGCCGACCGTAACGCGCGCGGCCTGATGACGCCGCGCCGCGATGTGGAAGTGGTCGATATCGAAGACAGCGCGGAGGAAATCCGCGTGCAGCTTCGCGAGACGCAGCGGTCGCGTCTGCCCGTGCGCAACGGCGCCTCGGATGAGATTCTGGGCGTGCTTTTCGCCAAGGACGCTTTTGATGCGCTGGCATCCGGAAAAGAACTGAATGTCCGCGAACTTCTGCGTGAAGTTCCTGTGGTCTCGGATCTGACGAGCGCCGTGGATGTCATTCAGTCGCTGCGCCGTTCCACCGTGCATATGGTGCTGGTATACGACGAATACGGTCACTTCGAAGGTATCGTCAGTTCCGGCGACGTTCTGGAGGCTATCACCGGTGCCTTCCAGGAAGACAATGACGAGGAGCCTGCCATGGTCGAGCGCGAGGACGGTTCGTTCCTCGTTGCCGGCTGGATGCCGGCCGATGAGTTTGCCTATCGCATGGGCTTTCAGATCGACGAGGATGCGGAGTTCGAAACCGTTGCCGGTCTGGTTCTGGACGAGTTCCGTCGCCTGCCGGAACTGGGCGAACATGTCACCCGCAACGGCTGGCGTTTCGAGGTTATCGATCTCGACGGACACCGTATCGACAAGGTGCTTGTGAGCCGGGCCGCCTGATGTCCGGCGACATTGCCGAAAAAGCGAGACTGCGCGGCGAAAGGCTTGCCGCGCGCGACGCCCTGACACCGGCCGAGCGGCAGCAGAAGAGCCAGTCTATAACGGCTCACGGTGCCTCCGGCATTCCGTTTACACCGGGCACCGTGATTTCCGGCTTCATGCCGATCCGCTCCGAGGTCGATACCCGATCGCTTATGGAAGCGTTGCGGACAAGGGGCGGGCGTCTCGTTCTCCCCGTTGTGCTGGACCGAGAAACCATCGTCTTTCGTGCCTTCGAGGCGGACACGCCACTGGTGAAGACCGGCTTCGGCACGACCGGCCCGGGGGAGGATGCGGCGGTTCTCGATCCGGATATTCTACTCGTGCCGCTGTCTGTTTTTGACGGGCAGGGCCAGCGGATCGGTTATGGCGCGGGACACTATGACCGCGCCATTGCGAGATTGCATGGCAAGGGTCGGCTTCCCATTCTCATCGGCGTCGCCTTTGACTGTCAGGAAGTGCCGTCGGTGCCGGCAGAGCCCCACGATGTGCCGCTTCATGCTGTTCTGACGGAGAGCGGTCTGCGCTGGTTTTCCGGCCAGCCGTTGATGCCAGATAATGGGCAAACGGCGCTTTAGCACTTTTTAAAAGACGGATTACCCGCTAGAGGGACGAAATCCAAAGAACATACGCAAAACGGGGCGGTGAATGAGACTTCTTTTTCTCGGAGACATGGTTGGCAAGACCGGACGCACGGCGGTCTGGGACAGGCTGCCGGGGCTGATTTCCGATCTGAAGCTTGATTTCGTCATCGTCAACGGTGAAAACGCCGCCGGCGGTTTCGGCATCACCGAGGATATCTATCTCGAAACCATCAATGCCGGCGCCGATGTGGTGACGACAGGCAATCATGTCTGGGATCAGAAAGAGGCGGTCTCCTTCTGCGAGCGCCACGATCAGTTCCTGCGGCCCGCCAATTATCCCGATGGCACACCGGGCAAGGGCTCCGGCATCTTTTATGCCCGCAACGGCGCGCGTGTGCTCGTCGCCAACATTATGGGCCGCGTGTTCATGCATCCGGAACTGGACGATCCCTTCAAGTCGGCGGAAAACATTCTCGCTGCCTGCCCGCTGAAAGAGCAGGCTGACGCCATCATTTTCGACTTCCATGCCGAGGCGACCAGCGAAAAACAGTGTTTCGGCCATTTCGTCGATGGGCGTGCAAGCTTCGTTGTCGGCACTCATACCCATGTTCCGACCGCCGACGCGCAGATATTGAACGGCGGAACCGCCTATATGTCGGATGCCGGCATGTGCGGCGATTATGACAGCTCGCTCGGCATGGAGAAGGAAGAGCCGATCAACCGCTTCATTTCCAAGATGCCGAAGGGCCGCTTCGAGGCGGCCAGTGGGCCTGCGACGATCTGCGGCGTGGGCGTCGAGATATCTGACCGCACCGGCCTTGCGGAAAAGATCGCACCGCTGCGCATCGGCCCGAGGCTTGCCGAAACCCTCCCGTCCTTCTGGGCTTAACAGGCCCCCTTGCGACGTTCACAATGACGAGATTGTGAGCGTCCCGCCGTTCTTGAAACTGGACGCCCGGCAAAACCTGTCTCATCCTCTCAACCTTCGCAAGTTCAGGGGAGTGGCATGATGCTGCGTGTGCTTATGCTTGCAATAACGGGTCTGCTCACCTGTGCGGGAGCGACCTTTGCCCAAACGGAAAGCCGCCCTCCGGTCAGCCAGTGCCAGGCGATCGCCCGCAACATACCCGGCGTCATGTTCGCGAGCTTCGAACCGCCCCTCAATCGGCCAAGTGTCCAGCTGGCACAGGCGACGCCAAAGGAAGAGGTGAAGATCAGCTTCATCGGCCATTCCACCTATCTCATCGAAAGCCCCGGCGGCGTGACGATCGCCACCGATTATAACGGCGTTTATCGTCCGCCCGTCACGCCGACTGTGGTGACGATGAACCGGGCTCATTCGACGCATTTCACCCTTAATCCCGACCCGGCCATTCAATATGTATTGCATGGCTGGAGCGATACGCCGGGGGAAAAGGCCGAACACAAGGTTCTCGTGGACGATGTCTATATCCGCAATGTCGCGACCGACATCCGCAATCGATGGGGTGACTACGAATCCTTCCAGGAAAACGGCAATTCCATCTTCATCTTCGAGGTCGCGGGGCTGTGCATTGGTCATCTCGGCCATCTGCATCATGAGTTGACGGATACGCACTATGCCGAGATAGGCCGTCTGGATGTACTGATGGTGCCTGTTGATGGCGGGCTGACGATGGGCGCCGACAGCATGAGCCGCGTGGTCAAGCGCCTGCGTTCCGCGCTGATCTTGCCGATGCACCGCACCGGCGCGCCGCTGGAGCAGTTTCTGACGATGTTTGGTGCAAGTTTCCGGATTGCCTATGCGAGCGATCCGATCATCCGGGTCTCAATGAGAAATCTTCCCCGCCAGCCGCAGATACTGGTGCCAAAAGGCATGCAATAGAGGGGCCGGCGAGGAAGGCGGGGGAGCCCGTTATCAGGCGAAGGCGAGGTGCTGGCGCACGCCGACATCGGGTGTCTTGTCGTCGGACATATTGGCCTTGGCGATTTCCCAGCCGAATTTAAGCGTGCTGTCGGTCGAGGCCCAGATTTCGGCATCGTCAACGTGAAGCGCCAGCATCGTCAATTGCGGATCGGATTTTCCGTGTTCGTACCAGGCGGCAGTAACGGAATTCCAGTATTCCTCGATCTTTGCCTTGTCGTCACGCGCCTCAAGCACGCCCGAAAGGCAGGCGTGATAATCATGGTCCTTTCCGACGAGGCAAAAATGCGCCCGTGAACCCGGCTTCAGCGTTTTGACCAGATCGGTATCCTTCTTGGAGAAAAACCATATCGTGTTGGTCTTGGGGTCGGCGTGCGGTGCCATGGGCTGCATATGATTGTGCAGGCCCTCGAGGCCGAGCATGCCGGCATGGACCGAATTGACCTCGTCCCAGAGCTGGCGGGCAGGGGCTTCTCTTGCTTCAGTCAGGCTGACCATGTGCTTCCTCCTTCAGGTTCGCTGCGGCAACCGGGAGGGCAAAAATGCCCCGCTCTTCCGCTTTCATGAACAAAACGAAAAGCGGATAAATCAGTTCCTTATATTCTTGCGGGCAAGAGAAAGCGCTTGCGGGCTTGAACGATGGGCCTATCGCACTTATAAGGCCCGCAATCTCCAAATTACGACAATCAGGTTTTCCATGGCTGGTCATTCACAGTTCAAGAACATCATGCACCGCAAGGGCAAGCAGGACTCCGTACGGTCCAAAATGTTTTCCAAGCTTGCGCGTGAAATCACCGTTGCGGCAAAGACGGGCATGCCCGACCCGAACATGAACCCGCGTCTGCGTCTGGCAATCCAGAACGCCAAGGCCCAGTCCATGCCGAAAGACAATATCGAGCGTGCCATCAAGAAGGCCTCCGGCGCAGACGGAGAAAACTACGATGAAGTCCGTTACGAGGGCTATGGCCCGGGCGGCGTCGCCGTCATCGTCGAGGCCCTGACCGACAATCGTAACCGTACCGCTTCCAACGTGCGCTCCATCTTCACCAAGGCTGGCGGCGCTCTCGGCGAAACCGGTTCCGTATCCTTCTCCTTCGACCGTGTCGGCGAAATCGCCTACAAGCCGGAAGTCGGCGATGCCGACAAGGTCATGGAAGCGGCTATCGAGGCGGGTGCCGACGATGTCGAGACCACCGAAGATGGCCACACCATCATCTGCGGTTTCGAAGCGATGAACGAGGTTTCCAAGGCGCTGGAAGGCGTGCTGGGTGAAGCCGAAAGCGTCAAGGCCATCTGGAAGTCGCAGAACACGGTGCCGGTGGATGAGGAAAAGGCGCAGTCGCTGATGAAGCTCATCGACAATCTCGAAGACGATGACGACGTGCAGAACGTCTATTCCAACTTCGAGGTTTCCGAAGAAATCCTCGCCAAGCTTTCCGCCTGACATTTCATATCTTCTAAAAAAGCCCCGGTAGCGTTGTCGCTCCGGGGCTTTTTGTTTAGGCGGCCTTCCTGATGGAGGTCCGCACATCGGCGAAAATCTCCACGGAGCGCAGCCGTTTTTCGATGTCGTGGATCGGCATCGAGACGATCAGCTCGTCCGCCTGTGTCTCGGCAAGGAAACCGTCGAGATGGCGGCTGATCGTTTCAGGCGCGCCGACGGCCGCGAAACGCAATGTATGTTCCACCGAGAAACGCTCCATCTCGTTCCAGTAACCGTCCATGCTGTGCACCGGCTTCGGGAACGGGGTGCGGACGTTGCGGCGCAGATTGACGAATTGCTGCTGTGACGAGGTGAAGAGATGTTGCGCCTCCTCGTCCGTATCGGCCCCCACACCCATCACGCCCACCATCACATAGGGCTTGTCCAGCACCTCGGAGGGCTGGAAGCGCTCGCGATAGATATGGATCGCCTCCATCAGCATGTCAGGGGCAAAATGTGAGGCGAAGGAATAGGGCAGGCCGAGCGCTGCCGCCAGATGCGCGCTGTAGGTGCTGGAGCCGAGCAGCCACAGCGGCACGTTCGAATTCATGCCGGGCACGGCCAGGATCGCCTGATCCTGCTGCGGTGGACCGAGGTAGCGCTGGAGTTCGATAATATCCTGCGGGAAGTTTTCCGCACCCGCATCGAGGTTGCGGCGCAGTGCCCTTGCCGTTCGCATGTCGGTTCCGGGTGCGCGGCCAAGACCGAGATCGACACGACCGGGCAGCAGCGCCGCAAGCGTGCCGAACTGTTCGGCAATGACAAGCGGGGAATGGTTGGGCAGCATGATGCCGCCCGAGCCGACCCGGATATGTTTCGTGGCTGCGCCCACATGGGCGATGACGAGCGAGGTTGCGGCACTGGCAATACCCGGCATGCCATGATGTTCCGCCAGCCAGATGCGGTTATAGCCATGGTCTTCAGCCTTGATCGCCATGCGGCGGGAATTTTCAAGCGCCTCGCTGACGCTCTCGCCTTCGCCAATGGGCGAAAGGTCGAGAATGGAAAAGGGGATCATCCGACGCTCCTGCAGAAATATAATCTTTGTTGCGGATGTAAGGCGCGTGTCCCGATTTACCAGTGAAGTCGCATAGAATTGATGGATGGTTCAAAAAATTGGGGCCTCCGAAGAGGCCCCTTTCACTGTCTCAGCCTGCCCGCCGGAATTGCCGGGTTTCACGATATCCTCTCGCATCCGGGTCAGGGGCCAGCACGAATTGTCCGAGCCTGCCATCCATCTCGCCCGCTTCGGAGGCGAGATTGTGGATAGCTGCCGTCGTTTCCTCCACCATGGCGGCGTTTTGCTGGGTCATGGTATCGAGGCTGGTGACGGTACTGTTGATTTCCGCAAGCGTGTGCGCCTCATCGCGGGTGGATTCCATGATCTCCTCGATGCGGGAACTGATGGTCTGCACATGTTTGCCGATGCCGGTCAGCGAAGCGCCCGCCTTTTCGACCAGCACCACGCCGGCGGAAACCTCGTCGGTCGAGCGCTTCAGCAGGCTGGTGATCTCCTTTGCGGCCGCGGCGGAGCGTTGCGCCAGTTCACGCACCTCCTGCGCCACGACGGCAAAGCCCTTGCCGGCGTCGCCCGCACGGGCGGCCTCGACACCCGCATTCAAGGCAAGCAGGTTCGTCTGGAAGGCGATTTCGTCAATGACGCCGATGATCTGGTTGATCTGACGCGATGAGGTCTGGATCGCCTCCATGGCGGCGATGGTCTGTTCCATCACGCGGCTCGAAGCCGTGGCTTCCGTGCTGGCATCGCGAGCGATCCTTGTCGCCTGTTCGGCGCGGTCGATCTGGTCACGAACCGCTTCGGTGATCGCCTTGATGGCACTTGCCGTCTCGGTGATGGAGGCAGCCTGACGTTCCGTGCGTTCCGCCAGCTGATCCGCTCCCACCCGCATTTCTTCCGAGCCACCACGAACGGCGGCGGAATTGCCGCCGATGGCCTGCATCGTTTCGCTGAGCCGGGCAAGCGCCGTATTGAAATTATGGCGCAGGCTTTCGAGATCCTCCGGGAAGACCGTGTCTATGCGATAGGCGAGATTGCCGTTCGCCAGGCGGTCCAGACCCTCATCCAGAGACCGCACGACCATCTGCAGCGTGCCGGCCTCGGCTTCGCGCTCGGCAAGATGCGCGCGTCGCGCCGTTTCGGCTTCCTCCCGCGTGCGCGATGCGGTCTCCTCCATCTCCCGCTGAAGGATGAGCTTTTCGCGGAAACTGCCGAGTGCCTGCGCCATGCGGCCAATCTCGTCGTTGCGGTCCTGATTGCCGATTTCGGCATCCAGCCTGCCAGCCGCCACTTCGCCGGTCAGCCCGGCAAGCTTTTCCAGCGGCGCGAACAGGCGCCGTGCGAAAAAGGCTGTCGCCACGCACATGGCGGCCAGAACACCAAGGCCGATCACGGCAAGTGTGCCGGCAATCGAGATGGAACCTGCATTCAACTCGCTGCGCAACATGCTTTCGACAGCGAGATATTTTTCACCGGCAAAAGCGAAAGGCCGCGCATAGGCATTGGCCTCGCCATCCGGCCGGTCGATCTTGGCTATCGTCATGCCGGCCGCGTTCAGTGCTTCTCCATGGAAGCCGTAGATTGCCGGATCGAGACTGACGAGCCTGCCGCCCTCCACGCCCAGAACCTTGCCATCGGCGGAAATGATCGCGGATTTTTCGGAGCTGCCGGCGGCAACGCCTTTTTCGAGTATCTGGCTGAAGATCTCCTGCTTGACGCGGAAGAGGACAATGCCCTTGAACGCGCCGAATTTGACGACCGGAATGCCGTAATAAATGCCAGCTTCATTCGTTGCAGCGTCGATCCGCAGGCCGGAAAAACTCGTCTGCGCCACGTCGTTCACGGCTTTTTCGGCGTTGGCGGCTCCGCGGGCAAATGCAGCGCCAAGGCCGCTTTCCGTCCAGGCGCCGCCCGTGATCGTTTCTCCGAAAGCGGGTCCCTTGAGATAGGAATAATAGACCGTGCCGGCGGGATCGATGAAGAGAACGTCGCTGAACGGTGTTTCCTTCAGATAGCCGCCAATATCCGTCTGGGTCTTCTCATGGGTGGAATAATAAAAGCCGCTCGGGTTTTCGGGCTTGATCAGCTTTTCCCTGTCGGTGAAGGGGTTTTCCTTGACGAAGACGCGCTGCAATTCCGCTTTGGCGTCGCCGGAGCTCTTCTGCACGGTGCCCCAGCCGCTGCGCATGGAGACCACGGCCATTTGCAGGGATTCGATCTTGGCGATGGAATCCGCCTGTGTCTTCAGCTGTTCAAGGCGCTCCTGAAGCATGTCGCCGCGGAAGACGAGAATGCTTTCCATGGATTTCGACGCCTGCTCTTCGAGAACGCCGCTGCTGCTTTGATAGCCAAGAAGTGTCAGAGCCCCGGTCGAGATCGCCATCAGTGCGAGGAAAATCACCAGCACTTTGGTGGATATGGAATGAAAACGGTTCAGCATGGCTGTTGCAGCCCCCAATGCCGGATCAGTTCCCACGCCAAGCATAACTGGCGCCACCGGATGACTGATATGGCTTGAATATTATGCTGCGGATCATCATGCCCGCAGCTCCCCTTTTTTGATTTTGTGGGGGAACAATGCGGTACGCGGTTTAAGCAGAGGTAAATGCTGCACTGCAAATTTGATGAATGTTGTCGTTTTGTTCACTTATCACTGGCAGGGTCGCAGCCGGAAAGATAAGGTAACTTATGCAAAAGACGATTCGAATCATCGGCATCGACCCCGGATTGCGTCGCACGGGATGGGGTGTCATCGACACTCTCGGCAACAGCCTTCGGTTTGTCGCCTCCGGTACCGTGACATCGGATGGCGATATGGATCTTGCCTCCCGCCTGTGCCAGCTGCATGACGGGCTGGCCGATATAGTGCACAGCCATCAGCCCGACGAGGCGGCGGTGGAGCAGACTTTCGTGAACAAGGACGCGGTGGCCACGCTGAAACTCGGTCAGGCGCGTGGCATCGCCATGCTGGTTCCGGCACGGGCGGGATTGCCTGTTTTCGAATATGCGCCGAATGCGGTCAAAAAAGCCGTCATCGGTGTCGGGCACGGCGAAAAGCAGCAAATTCACATGATGCTGAAAATCCTGATGCCGAAGGCCGAATTCAAGGGTAACGATGCAGCGGACGCGCTCGCCATCGCCATCTGCCACGCCCATAATCGCGGCGGTGACAGAATGCGGCGGCTACTGGCGGCCGGTTAATATAAAGTCTCATTGCAGCGGGCGGCATCATGATCGGAAAACTGAAAGGCAGCATCGAGGAAATCGGCGCGGATTACGTGCTGGTGGATGTGCATGGCGTTTGTTATGTCGCCTATTGTTCGGCCCGCACGCTGTCGAAAATCGGCTCCGTCGGTGAGGCGGTGGTGCTGTTCATCGAAACCTATGTGCGCGAGGACCAGCTGAAACTCTTCGGCTTTCTCTCGGCGCTGGAGCGGGAATGGTTCAACCTGTTGCAGAGCGTGCAGGGTGTGGGTTCGAAAGTGGCCTTGGCCGTCCTTTCCACCTTGTCGCCCTCCGAACTGGCCAATGCCATTGCGCTTCAGGACAAGGTGATGATTTCGCGTGCGCCCGGTGTGGGGCCGAAGGTGGCGGTGCGCCTCGTGACCGAGCTTCGCAACAAGGCGCCCGCCTTTGCGGGAGAGGCCTCCGCCTCGATAGGATTGAAGCAGGAGCTTGGCGAAGGTGTCGCATCCGCGCCGGTGGCGGATGCCGTTTCCGCACTCACCAATCTCGGCTATTCACGCGATCAGGCGGCCAATGCGGTAGCTGCCGCATTGAAGAATGGCGGGGAGGGCGGCGACAGCGCCAGGCTGATCCGGCTCGGGCTGAAAGAGCTTTCGCGATAGGCTGAACGCAGTACACATGCTGTTCGGGCGCGATATTGAATTTCGTGAAGCGCCTTGACGCGACAGTCATGATATAGCGGCGAAGACCATCTCATGAATTCGGTTAGAACAATGGAATGCCCTGAATGAGCGATGCGGACAGACTGATTTCTGCGGACAAGCGCGGTGAGGATATCGACACCACCATGCGTCCACAGTCGCTGGACGATTTTACCGGCCAGGCGGAAGCCCGCGCCAATCTTAAGGTGTTCATCGAGGCCGCCAAGAACCGTGGCGAGGCGCTGGATCATGTGCTGTTCGTCGGACCGCCCGGCCTCGGCAAGACCACGCTGGCGCAGATCATGGCCAAGGAGCTTGGCGTCAACTTCAAGTCGACATCCGGCCCTGTCATCGCCAAGGCGGGGGATCTTGCCGCACTTCTGACCAACCTTGAGGAGCGCGACGTGCTCTTCATCGATGAAATCCACCGTCTCAATCCTGCGGTTGAAGAAATCCTCTATCCGGCAATGGAGGATTTCCAGCTCGATCTCATCATTGGCGAAGGGCCGGCGGCCCGTTCGGTCAAGATCGATCTTTCCAAATTCACCCTCGTCGCCGCGACCACGCGTCTCGGTTTGCTGACGACGCCGCTGCGCGACCGTTTCGGCATCCCCGTCCGGTTGGCCTTCTACACGGTGGATGAGTTGGAGCTGATCGTCCGGCGCGGCGCGCGGCTGATGGGGCTGAATATGACCGACGAGGGCGCGCGCGAGGTGGCAAGGCGTGCCCGCGGCACGCCGCGCATCGCCGGCCGGCTATTGCGCCGCGTGCGCGATTTCGCCGAGGTGGCGCGGGCGGAAGCGGTCACGCGTGAGATCGCCGACGAGGCCTTGACGAGGCTGCTGGTCGACAAAATGGGTCTCGACCAGTTGGACATGCGGTATCTCACCATGATCGCCGTCAATTTCGGCGGCGGCCCGGTCGGCATCGAAACCATTGCCGCCGGCCTTTCGGAGCCGCGCGATGCCATCGAGGATATCATCGAACCCTATATGATCCAGCAGGGCTTTATCCAGCGTACACCGCGCGGGCGTATTCTGACCGGGACGGCCTGGAAACATCTGGGAATGCAGCCGCCCAAGAATCTTGAGGCGGCGCAGTTCCGGCTGACGCTGGAGGAGGATTGAGGGAACAAGCCCGGCGTGCCGGCATTTGATCATCTTTGGTACGGAGATGATCATGTTGGTGTATCGCAAGGGCACGAAGGTCCGGTGGAACTGGGGCAGTGGTACTGGTGAAGGTAAAATCGTCGAGACTTTCACGGATAATGTCGAGCGCACCATCGCCGGCTCCAGAATAAAGCGGAAAGCGAGCAGGCAGGAGCCTGCCTATCTGATCGAACAGGAAGACGGCGCCAGGGTTCTGAAAAGCAGATCGGAGCTTGAACGCGTCGATTGAAAACGCCGATATTCGGCGTCAATGGAGGAATCCATATGCCTTACGATCCGCTGCGGATCTTCCGCAAACTCGCGCGCAACAACCGGCTGGCCAATTTCCGGCTGCATCAAGCCTGTCTTCAGCTTTCGCAGGAGGAGTTTATCGCCCGTCGTATCAGCTTCTTTCCAACGCTCCGCGCCACGCTGAACCACATCTACACCGTCGACCGATTCTATATCGATGCCCTCCAGGGCGGGACGCTCGGTCTGGCGGCCTTTGCCACAGAGGAGCCCTTCGCCACGGTGCCGGCGCTGCAGCGCGCCCAGATGGAACTGGACGAGGTGCTGATCGCCTTTGTCGACGGGCTCGATGAAGACGGCCTTGCTGCAACCGTCAATATCCATCGCGGCACGCGCATCCAGCAGGATCGCTGCGACGATATCCTGTCCCACCTCTTCCAGCACCAGACGCATCATCGGGGGCAGGCGCATGCCATGTTGTCCGGCACCACGATCAAGCCGCCGCAACTGGATGAATTCATTGTGGGCGATGATGCAAAGGCAAGAAAAGAAGAGATGGATGCGTTAGGGTGGACGGAAACCGATTTGATGTTTCCAGCCCGCAGGTCCGGACAATGACGCACGATAACAAGACGCAAGACACCCGCATCCGCATGAAGTTCAAGCCTAAGCGCATTTTCCAGATGCGTGTCGCAGGGCTGGCGTTTCGTGATGGCCACGTGCTGGTGCACCGGGCATCGCACGAAAAATTCTGGACCTTTCCGGGTGGCCGCGCCGAAATGGGCGAGCGCTCGGAGGAAACGCTGGCGCGCGAAATGGTGGAGGAGCTTGGCGTCGAGGCCAAGGTCGGGCGGCTTTTATGGGCGGTTGAGAATTTTTTCCACTACGAGGGCAAGGACTGGCACGAACTCGGTTTTTATTACCTGATGGACCTGCCGGAGACGCTGGCTTTTCATCCCACCGCGATCATCCATCGCGTTCAGGACGGCGATAACGAGCTAGAATTCCGCTGGGTCGCGGCGACCCGGCAGGCATTGACGGAGCTTGATATTCCGCCCTATTTCATCGCTGACGAAATAGAACACCTGCCGAAGACGACGAGACATCTCGTCTGGCATGACGGCGATCTGGACGATAAATGACTTCTGCCTCCGAACGCCACATGATCCGGCTGGACCGGAAACCGCAGCTTTTCAGCATGCGCGTCGCGGCGCTTATTTTTCAGAACGATCATATTCTCGTCCAGCGCGGCACCAAGGACAGTTATTGGGCCTTGCCGGGCGGGCGGGCGGAAATAGGCGAAAGCTCGCAGGAAACCATCATCCGCGAGATCAGGGAGGAGCTTGATCGGGATTGTACCGTTGAGCGCCTCCTCTGGTCGGCCGAGAATTTTTTCGCTTATGACGATTATGCGGCGCATGAGCTGGCATTTTATTATCTGGTTTCGCTTCGCCAGGCTTTTCCTTTCCACGGTAGCGATATCGTGCACCGGGTGCTGGATGGCGTCGAGGTAGAGTTCCGCTGGTTGCCCGCGCAATCTTCCACCCTGCTGGATCACGATCTCAGGCCTCGTTTTATTGCAGACCGCATCGAGAACCTGCCCCAGCGCCACGAGCATCTTATCGTCCGCGAAGGTTGCTTCGATGCGGCCGAACTTTCCAGGGAGACAATATGAGCGAGCTTTTGGTTTCGCTTTCAGGCGAACTCATCGAACATGGGCACCGCCTGACGCAACGCGTCTATTATGAGGACACGGATTTTTCCGGCCTCGTGTATCACGCGCGCTATCTGCATTTTCTCGAGCGTGGACGCACCGATTACCTGCGTTGTCTCGGTTGCGAGCAGAGCGCGCTTCTGACGGCTGACGAGGAAGGCCTTGTTTTCGTCGTCCACCGCATGGAGATCGATTTCAAGACCCCGGCGCGGATGGATGATGTGCTGACAATCACCACTGTGACAGAAAAGGCCGGCGGCGCGAAAATGGTGCTCAATCAGGAAATCCGGCGTGGTGAAACCCTGCTGGTTGCCGCCAAGGTCATCATTGCCGTCATCAATGCCAATGGTCGCCCAAGGCGTCTTCCGGAGACGGTGGCGGAAAAATTCCTGAAGTAATTGACGGCCCGGTCCAGTAAATCCACCAGGCGTGGCGCGGTTGTAACACTCCTTTAACCATAATGGTGTCTTACTTTAGCAACTGGCATTTGTGCGGCGCACGCCTTCCTTTCACCAAATTTATTGGCAAGTAAGGCTTACTGGCAAGTATCGGGGTATGGCAAAGGGGTTGGCGGCTGTCGCCGCATGACTTCGAGCGTTAACACGCGTTTGAATCGCCCGGTCCCGTACCGGGCGTTTGGATTCGGGGATTGGATATTTATGGAACAGGCAGGTTTGGCAGCGGCGACGCACGATGTAAGTCTCTGGGCACTGTTTATGCAGGCGGGCCTCATCGTGAAGCTCGTGATGATCGGACTTATCGCCGCCTCGGTCTGGACGTGGGCGATCGTCTTTGACAAATATGTGAGCTTCGGCAAGGCAAAGCGCCAGTTCGACCAGTTCGAACAGGTCTTCTGGTCTGGCCAGTCGCTCGAGGAGCTTTATCGCACGCTGGCGGAACGCCAGAATGGCGGTCTAGCGGCAATTTTCGTTTCCGCCATGCGGGAGTGGAAAAAATCATTCGAACGCGGCGCGCGTTCGCCCATCGGTCTGCAGATGCGTATCGACCGCGCGATGGACGTAACGATCGCGCGTGAAGGCGAACAATATGAGGCTCGCCTCGGTTCGCTTGCCACCATCGGCTCGGCTGGTCCCTTCATCGGCCTCTTCGGTACGGTTGTTGGTATCATGACCTCGTTCCAGGCGATTGCCGGTTCGAAGTCGACCAACCTTGCGGTCGTGGCGCCGGGTATCGCCGAAGCGCTTCTGGCGACGGCTATCGGCCTTGTCGCGGCTATTCCGGCGGTTATCGCCTATAACAAATTCACGGCCGACGCGCACAAGCTTTCCGCCCGTATGGAAGGCTTCGCCGACGAGTTCTCCGCGATCCTGTCGCGCCAGATCGATGAAAAACTTCAGACACGGCAGGCCGCCCAATAAGCGGCCCCAATGCATGCTGTGCAGTAATTTGCCGCAAGGCAAAATGGAGTAGATGATATGGGTATGTCAGCAGGTGGCAGCGGCGGCGGTTCCGGTGGACGCCGGGGTGGGCGCGGCGGACGGCGCAAAGGCGGCGCGATAAGCGAGATCAACGTGACGCCGCTGGTCGACGTCATGCTCGTGCTGCTCATCATCTTCATGGTGGCAGCGCCGATGATGACGGTCGGCGTACCGATCGACTTGCCGCAGACATCCGCCAATGCGCTGAATTCGGACACGCAGCCGATCACCATTTCCGTCAATGCCAATGGCCAGATCCATTTGCAGGAAACTGAAATCCAGGCGGCCGAAGTGGCCGACAAGCTGCAGGCAATCGCCACGACTGGTTATAACGAACGTATCTTCGTGCGCGCGGATTCCGTTGCCGCATACGGCGTCGTCGCCGATGTGATGGCGCGTATCCAGGCGGCGGGCTTCAAGAATATCGGCCTTGTGACCCAGCAGAAACAGGACAATTGACGTAAAACGATGAAGGGCAGCATCACCACATCCGCGATTGTGCATGCGTCGCTTCTGGCTTTCGCCCTCGTTTCCCTGGGCTCGCCGGAACCGCTCGACGTGTCGCAGGCCGAGGCCTTGCCGGTGGAACTGGTGCCCATTGAGGAACTGACCCAGATCCAGCAGGGCGACAAGAAGGCACCGAAGGCGGAAAAGTCCGCTCCTGTTCCGACCACACGTCCTGACATCATCGAGAACGCCCAGAATGTCGGCAACAACACGGCCGATCTTGACGCGCCGCCGACGCCGACCACCAAGCCCAACGACAATATCAGCGCCGCGGCCCCGCCAAAGCAGGAAAAGCCGCAGCCGGTCGTCGATACCAAGGCGAACGAGGTAAAGGAAATCGTCAAGGAAGAGACCTCGGCTCCCAAGCCGCAGGAAATGGCCGCCTTGCCGCAAACCAAGCCTGAAATTGCGCCGCAGCCGAAGACGGAGCCGCCGCCGCAGGAAACCAAGGCGGAAGAACCGCCGCCGGCCACGCAGGAGCCGGCCGAGATTCCCGTGCCGCAGAATGTACCGCGCCCGAATTCTCGCCCCGAACCGCCGAAGCCGGAAGAGCCGAAACAGGCTGAAACCAAGCCTGCAGAGCAGAAGCCCGCTGAAAAACCGGCCGAGACCAAGCCCGATCAGGCAAAGTCCACCGACAAGCCTTCCGACAAGAAGCCGGGCGAGAAGAAGCAGGAGACGGCGAAATCCGCTTCGTCCAAGGAAAGCGATTTCAACGCCGACGATGTTGCAGCCCTGTTGAACAAGCAGGCGCCCTCCGGTGGCGGCGCGAAGCGGTCGACGCAAACCGCTTCGCTTGGCGGTAAGAAGACAACGGGCGGTTCGACGCTCAGCCAGACGGAAATGGATGCGCTGCGTGGCGCGATCCAGAAGAACTGGCAGATCATTCCCGGCATGGCGGATGCCTCGGACGTTCGCGTTCGGGTCACCATGAAGCTCGACCGTGATGGAACCATCATCGGCCGGCCCGAGATCGAAGCAACCGGCGGTTCCGAAGGAACGCGTCGTGCTCTTTCCGGCGGAGCCTATCGCGCCATCATGCGTTCTGCTCCGTTCACGAACCTTCCTGCCGACAAATATGACGCATGGAACGAAGTCGTTGTGAACTTCGATCCCAGTGAATTGCTATGAATGCTGAAAGGCCTGGCAACATGAAAATATTCTCGCCGATCCGGCTGGTGCTCGCTGTCGCGGCCCTCATGTCGGTTTTCTCCGCACCGGCTTTTGCGCGGGTGGAAATCAACATCAACAAGGGTAACGTCGAGCCCTTGCCCATCGCCATCACCGACTTCATGTCGGGAGACGGCATCGGTGCCCAGGTTTCGGCCGTCATCGCAGCCGATCTGCAGCGCTCCGGTCTTTTCGCGCCGGTCAACAAGAGCGCATTTATCGAAAAGATTACCAGCCCGGATCAGCAGCCGCGTTTTGAAGACTGGAAGGTCATCAACGCCCAGGCGCTTGTGACCGGCCGCGTGACACGCGAAAGCGATGGCCGCCTGCGCGCCGAATTCCGCCTGTGGGATACTTTTGCGGGCCAGCAGATGACCGGCCAGCAATTCTTCACCCAGCCGGAAAACTGGCGCCGTGTCGCCCACATCATCGCGGATGCCATCTATGAGCGGATCACGGGTGAGAAGGGTTACTTCGACACGCGCGTTGTCTTCGTCTCCGAAAGCGGCCCGAAGACGGCCCGCAAGCGCCAGCTGTCGATCATGGATCAGGACGGTTTCAACGTCCGTAACCTCACCAACTCGAACGACATCGTTCTGACGCCGCGTTTCTCGCCGAACCGTCAGGAAGTGACCTATATGTCCTTCGAAGGCCAGCAGCCGCGCGTTTACCTGCTGCAGCTGGAAACCGGACAGCGCGAAGTCGTTGGCAACTTCCCCGGCATGACGTTCTCGCCGCGCTTCTCGCCTGATGGACAGAAGGTCATCATGAGCCTGCAGCAGGATGGCAACGCCAATATCTACACCATGGATTTGCGCTCGCGCACCACGACGCGGCTGACGAACACGTCCGCGATCGATACGGCGCCGTCATTTTCTCCGGATGGGCAGCGCGTCGCCTTTGAAAGCGACCGTGGCGGCCGTCAGCAGATTTATGTGATGAATGCGGATGGTTCCGGCCAGCAGCGCCTTTCCTTCGGTGACGGCTCCTATTCCACGCCGGTATGGTCGCCGCGCGGCGATCTGATCGCCTTCACCAAACAGTCGGGCGGCAAGTTCTCGATCGGCGTGATGAAGACCGACGGTTCGGGCGAGCGCATTCTGACCAGCGGCTTCCACAATGAAGGCCCGACCTGGGCGCCGAATGGCCGCGTGCTGATGTTCTTCCGTCAGAACGCCGGTGCCGGCGGTCCGCAGCTCTATTCGATCGACCTGACGGGCTATAACGAACAGCTCATCAAGACGCCGACCTTTGCCTCGGACCCGGCATGGTCGCCGCTTCTGGACTGATATGACTGTCATGACGGCGTCGGAATATCCGGCGCCGTCATGTTTTATGCATGCCATGCGGGAATGCGCCTCTTTCTTGCCGCAAACTGTTGTGAGGGAGCAAAAAAGTGGGACATTTCCTTTCTGTTAACCATAAGCGTTTGCCGGCTATTAACCGCGATCAGTTAGTGTCTGGCAACGTTATTGAAATTCCAAGGAGAGACCGGCGATGAGCCGTACACACATTTCGGCACTCAGCCCGATGCAGAAACTGGCCCGTAACCCGGCTGTCATCGCCATGACGCTCGCGCTTGCTCTCGCAGGCTGCGCGAACAAGAAGAACATGCCGAACAGCGCCGGTGAACTCGGCCTTGGTGGCGCGGGTTCCGCAACGCCGGGCTCCCAGCAGGACTTCACGGTCAATGTCGGCGACCGCATCTTCTTTGATACGGACTCGACCTCGATCCGCGCCGATGCGCAGCAGACCCTGCAGCGCCAGGCCCAGTGGCTCGCCCGTTACCCGAACTACGCGATCACGGTCGAAGGCCATGCCGACGAACGCGGTACACGCGAATACAACCTTGCACTCGGCGCTCGCCGCGCTGCTGCAACCCGTGACTTCCTGGCTTCCCAGGGCGTTCCGGCAAACCGCATGAAGACGATCTCCTACGGCAAGGAACGTCCGGTCGCCGTTTGCGACGACATCTCCTGCTGGTCGCAGAACCGCCGCGCCGTTACGGTTCTCGGTGGCGCGGGCATGTGATTGCCTGACGTTATTGTGATCTCAAATGGAAGGCGGTCTTCGGGCCGCCTTTTGTTTTTTTCATAGTTTGGCCGAAGTTAAGTTGCTTTTTTGGTTGATATGGAAAAAATCCGGCTTGCGCCATTCCGGTGCAAATCAGTTAAGGCAGGACGAATGAGATGAAGAAACTTGTCGTGGCGGGAATGCTGGGGCTTGCAGCCTGCACCGGCCTGAGCGGCATCGCCGTTTCCGGTCCGCTGTTCGGTGCGGGGGGTAGCTTCGGCACGATCAACTCTCAACAGGCCCCGGTCGTCCGGGTTCAGGCCAATGAAGCCTATCGGGTTCAGCAGCTTGAAGAACAGATCCGGCAGCTCAACGGCCGTATCGAGGAAATGAGCTTCCAGCTTTTGCAGATGCAGGAAACGATCCGCAAGGCGCAGGAGGACAATGAGTTCCGCTTCCAGGAACTGGAAAGCGGCAATGCCGGCGGCAAGGCCGCAAGTCCCGCAACGCCGAAAAAGAAGGCGGAGGCCAGTCCGGTAAGTCCGGCCACACCACCGACCGACGACGTTGCAACGATTATCGAAACGCCACCCGAGGGTGGCGCTTCCGTTTCGCCGTCTGCTCCTTCCAATGCTCCGACAGGCGCACCGGGAGAGACGACACTCGGCTCCATCGAACTCGATTCCAAGGGAATGCCGATTGGCGGTACGCTCAATCAGGGCGCCAACAACTCGTCAGGCAATCTTCCCGGTGTGACCACCGGCAATAGCCCGCGCAAGACCGATCCGGTCAATACGGCGGCGCTGACCAGCGAGAGCGATATCTATCAGGCCGCTTACGGCCATGTTCTTTCCGGTGACTACAAGCTGGCGGAGCAGGGGTTCCAGCAATATCTCCAGGGTTACCCCAAGGGCACTAAGGCTGCGGATGCCAGCTTCTGGCTGGGCGAGGCGCTATATTCGCAGGGCAAGTTCAACGAGGCTGCAAAAACCTTCCTGAACGGCCATCAGACCTACGGCAAATCCCCCAAGGCGCCAGAAATGCTGATGAAGCTCGGCATGTCGCTTGCCGCTCTCGACAATACCGAAACCGCCTGCGCCACCCTGCGCGAGGTGCCGAAGCGTTATCCCAGTGCTTCGAAGACCGTGCTGAACAAGGTGGCCAGCGAACAGAAGCGGCTGAGCTGCTGATTTTTCCCTGCGTTGCGGGTGTTTCCATGCCGGTTGATGCCCGTATTCTGAGCCAAAGGACAGTTGCGCCGCTTGCGGCGGCAAGGTCGTTTGTCGAAAATCTTCGCAAACCCGCCCATATCCTCGTCGCAATCTCCGGCGGCAGTGATTCAACCGGCCTGTTGCTGGCATTGCATGAGGCAGCAGCGGAATGGGGTCAGGACCGTTTGCGACTTTCCGCCGTTACGGTCGACCATGCGCTGAGAGCGGAATCCGCCGATGAGGCGCTCAAGGTCGGCGTGCTTTGTGCGGAGCTTGGCATCCCCCACGTCATTCGCCGATGGGACGATGCCAAACCGGCCTCGGGCCTTTCCGAAGCCTCCCGGCTTGCCCGTTACCGCCTGATTGCCGAGGTTGCCCGTGAGATCGGCGCCGATCTTGTCGTGACCGGACATACCGTCGGCGACCAGCGTGAGACCGTAGCGATGCGCGCCGCCCGCGGCGGCGGCTCTGACAATCCCGGTCTCTCCGGCATGGCGGACGCAGTCTTATACGATGGCCGTCACTGGATCATGAGGCCGTTTCTGATGTGCGAGAGGCAGGCAATCCGCGACTACGTCTCGTCCTGCTCACGCAGCTGGTTTGACGATCCGAGCAATGAGAATATCCGATATGAGAGAGTGCGGGTGCGGCAGGCACTTGCCCCTTCCCTCGTCCGTATCGATGTGGAGGCTTCTCTCAAAAGACAGGCGCTTTCCGAAAAAACAGCCATTTTCCTGCGCGGTCACACAGAGGTCTTTCACGCCGCGCTGGCCAGATTGGCCGGCGATGGCATCGATCCCGATCTTCCCGAGTTCCGGCATGGGCTGGCGGCGCTGGTCGCCACCCTGGGCGGAAGGGCATATTTTCCCGCCGCAAACAGCATGGAGCGCGTTTTGCGGTTTCTCAAAACGGGTGAAAAGGGGCGACTGACGGTCGGACGCATCCTGCTCGATCGTCGGAGGGACGGGCTCTATATGTTTCGTGAGCAGCGAAACCTGCCGGAGCTTCCAGTAGGCGCGTATCAACAGGGGCTTTGGGACGATCGTTTCTTTGTGAAGAACGGATCGGCTTTTCCAGTCCATGTCAAAGCGCACAGGATCGGTGACGCTACGCAAGCCGCCGCGCTTTTTCCATCCGTACCGGCTGGGGTGGCGAAACCGGCAATGGCGGGTCTGCCGCAAATTGCCGCAGCGGCCGATGGGCCGGATTCATTATCAGCGGCCATCACGGTCACGCTGAGGCTCGCACCTTTTGATCTTTTCCTGCCGCGCTTCGACCTGGAGTTGGCGAATGCAATCGCCAATTTATTTGGACGGTCTGCATATTTACAGCCCCCGGTTTAAATCCGGCCTCTTTATTCGTGAATTGCCTTGGAATACTTTTTACACCAAAACGCATCAGATAACGCCCTTCGCCTTGGCAACGGCAAATGTCGTCCTTATGTTAGGGGCACGTAAGAGCGGGCAGCAGACATGCCCGTGTGAGTTCGGGGAGTTCGATGAACCCAAATTTCAGAAATTTCGCCTTGTGGGCCGTGATCGCCCTCTTGCTGATCGCGCTGTTCAGCATGTTCCAGACGTCGCCGACACAAACGGGTTCGCGGGAAATTCCGTATTCCCAGTTTATTCGCGATGTGGATTCCGGGCGAGTTCGCGACGTGACCGTCACCGGTAACCGGGTTCTCGGAACCTATACCGAAAACGGCACGGCCTTTCAGACCTATTCCCCCGTCATCGACGACAGCCTGATGGAGCGGTTGCAAAGCAAGAATGTAACCATCGTGGCGCGTCCTGAAAGCGATGGATCCTCCGGTTTTTTGAGCTATCTCGGCACGCTTTTGCCGATGTTCCTCATCCTCGGCGTCTGGCTGTTCTTCATGCGGCAGATGCAGGGCGGCTCGCGTGGCGCGATGGGCTTTGGCAAGTCCAAGGCCAAGCTCCTGACGGAAGCCCATGGCCGCGTGACGTTTGACGATGTTGCCGGCGTGGACGAAGCCAAACAGGACCTCGAGGAAATCGTCGAATTCCTGCGCGATCCGCAGAAGTTCCAGCGTCTCGGCGGTAAAATCCCGCGCGGCGTACTTCTGGTCGGCCCTCCCGGTACGGGTAAGACGCTTCTGGCGCGTTCCGTCGCCGGTGAAGCCAATGTGCCGTTCTTCACCATTTCCGGTTCGGACTTCGTGGAAATGTTCGTCGGCGTCGGCGCAAGCCGCGTGCGTGACATGTTCGAGCAGGCGAAGAAGAACGCACCCTGCATCATCTTCATCGACGAAATCGACGCCGTCGGTCGCCATCGCGGCGCCGGTCTTGGCGGCGGTAATGATGAGCGCGAACAGACGCTGAACCAGCTGCTGGTCGAGATGGACGGTTTCGAGGCGAATGAGGGCATCATCCTTATCGCCGCTACCAACCGTCCTGATGTTCTTGACCCCGCACTTCTGCGTCCCGGCCGTTTCGACCGTCAGGTCGTCGTGCCGAACCCGGACATTGTCGGTCGCGAGCGCATCCTCAAGGTGCATATCCGCAACGTGCCTCTGGCGCCGAATGTCGATCTCAAGGTTCTGGCCCGCGGCACCCCCGGTTTTTCGGGTGCGGACCTGATGAACCTTGTTAACGAAGCTGCCCTTATGGCCGCCCGCCGCAACAAGCGTGTGGTCACCATGCAGGAATTCGAAGACGCCAAGGACAAGATCATGATGGGTGCGGAACGCCGCTCCTCCGCCATGACCGAGGCCGAAAAGAAATTGACCGCGTACCACGAAGCCGGCCATGCCATCACCGCGCTGAAGGTTGCCGTGGCTGATCCGTTGCACAAGGCGACGATCATCCCGCGCGGCCGCGCACTCGGCATGGTCATGCAGCTGCCGGAAGGCGACCGCTACTCCATGAGCTACAAGTGGATGGTGTCGCGCCTCGTCATCATGATGGGTGGCCGTGTTGCCGAGGAACTGACTTTCGGCAAGGAGAACATCACGTCAGGCGCGTCTTCGGATATCGAGCAGGCCACCAAGCTTGCCCGCGCCATGGTCACGCAATGGGGCTTCTCCGATGCTCTTGGCCAGGTTTCTTACGGTGAGAACCAGCAGGAAGTCTTCCTTGGCCATTCCGTCTCGCAGTCGAAGAATGTCTCCGAAGCAACGGCGCAGACGATCGACACCGAAGTTCGCCGTCTGATCGACGAGGCCTATACCGAGGCACGGCGTATCCTGACTGATAACCACGATGGATTCGTCGCCATTGCCGAGGGCCTTCTTGAATACGAAACCCTGACGGGTGACGAGATCAAGGCCCTGCTGAAGGGCGAGAAGCCCGCCCGCGATCTGGGCGACGATTCTCCCGGCAGCCGCGGTTCGGCAGTGCCGAAGGCCGGCACCAAGAAGGACGGCCCGAGTGAAGTGAAGGGCGATGGCGAAGCCAAGGGCGATGGTGAGGCCGAAGGCGGCATGGAGCCGCAGCCGCACTGATCGCCAGTGCCAAGCGAGTGATTGTAAAAGGCCACCCGGTTTTCCGGGTGGCCTTTTCAGTTTGGTAACAAGATATAAGCCATTTTTGCGGTAATTTACGTGCTGTTTATCGTGGTTTGTGGCATCTAGCCAAAAACGCTTCCGGCTGTTTTCAGCTTTTGCCGGAATGCTGGAAAAGATTTGGAGTTCAAATGGCACGCCGTTATTTCGGAACCGATGGTATCCGCGGACAATCGAACGTCTTCCCCATGACGCCGGATCTGGCGATGCGTGTGGGCATTGCGGTCGGCACGATCTTCCGCCGTGGCCATCATCGCCATCGTGTCGTCATCGGCAAGGATACGCGGCTTTCGGGCTATATGCTGGAAAACGCGCTGGTCGCCGGTTTTACCGCAGCCGGCCTCGATGTCTTCCTGCTCGGGCCGATCCCGACTCCGGCTGTGGCGATGCTCACCCGCTCGCTGCGCGCCGATATCGGCGTGATGATCTCGGCGTCGCACAATCCCTTTTCAGACAACGGCATCAAGCTTTTCGGACCCGACGGATACAAGCTTTCCGACGAGCTGGAACTGGAGATCGAGGATCTTCTCGACAAGGATATTTACGCGCAGCTTGCCAAGCCGAGCGAGATCGGTCGCGCAAAGCGCGTGGATGGCGATATCTACCGTTATATCGAATTCGTCAAACGCACCCTGCCGCGTGATGTGACGCTTAGCGGCCTGCGGATCGCCATCGACTGTGCCAACGGCGCCGCTTACAAGGTGGCCCCGGCGGCACTCTGGGAACTCGGCGCTGAAGTCGTCACCATCGGCAACGAACCGAATGGCATCAATATCAACCTCGAATGCGGCTCCACCCATCCGGAAGCCCTGCAGAAGAAGGTGCATGAAGTGCGGGCCGATATCGGCATCGCGCTCGATGGTGATGCGGACCGCGTTATCATCGTCGACGAACGCGGCGAGATCGTTGATGGCGACCAGCTGATGGCTGTGATTGCCGATAGCTGGGCTGACGACAAAACGCTGCGCGGCGGCGGCATCGTCGCCACCGTCATGTCAAACCTCGGTCTCGAACGTTTCCTCGGTGACAAGGGCCTCACCCTTGCCCGTACGAAGGTCGGCGACCGTTATGTTGTTGAGCACATGCGCAACCATAATTTCAACGTCGGCGGCGAGCAGTCCGGCCATATCGTGCTGTCGGATTACGGTACGACCGGCGATGGCCTCGTTGCGGCATTGCAGGTTCTCGCCAAGGTCAAACGCTCCGGCCGCACCGTCAGCGAGGTTTGCCGCAAGTTTGAGCCTGTGCCGCAACTTTTGAAGAATGTGCGTATTTCGGGCGGCAAGCCGCTTGAAAATCCTATCGTGCAGCAGGCGATTGCGGATGCGGAAAGCGCATTGGCCAATAATGGCCGTCTCGTCATTCGCCCTTCCGGCACGGAACCATTGATCCGCGTCATGGCCGAGGGCGACGACAGCGCGCAGGTGGAGCAGATCGTCAATGATCTCGTTGGCGTTATCTCAAGCGCTCGTTCCGCTGCCTGAGTTACGCCGATAGCAATAATAGAAAAGCCGGCCGTCCAGCCGGCTTTTTCTTTGAGTATTCGCTAATAAATATAGTGAATGATCGTGGTTAATCGGGACTTAACCATTTTACGCCAATCTCCGTGACTGAACAGTTCACTGGCATCTGCTGTCGCAACGCAGGTGCCTCTTCTGGAGTGGAAGTCATGAAAAATGCTTTGGCCGGCATTCTGGCCGTTCTGATGACCGGCACGAGCGCCTTCGCTGCCGATCTTTATCAAGCCGAACCTGCGCCGGCCTATGTTGAGGCCCCCGAAGTTCAGATCACGCAGTCCAGCGGCTGGTATCTGCGCGGCGATGTTGGTTATTCCTTCAACAAGCTTCGCGGCGCCCATTATTACCAGGGCGGACCGGGCGGTTATCTGCAGGATTTTGATACCGCCAAAATCAAGGACAGCTATATCATTGGCGCGGGTGTCGGTTATCAGTTCAACAACTATTTCCGCAGCGACGTGACCTTCGATTATATGGGCAAGTCGGATTTCCGCGGCTCCACGATCGGTGGCTGCGGCTCAGTTCCCGGTCCCTGCGTCTCGACTGATCTGAGCTCGCTCCGTGCCTATACACTGATGGCCAATGCCTATGTCGATCTTGGCACCTATGGCCGCGTTACGCCCTATGTCGGTGGTGGTATCGGTGGTTCCTATGTCAAGTGGGACAAGCTGCGCAACACCTCGTGCAGCACCAACGGCCTCGGCTGTGACCCGACCACCGAACATGGCGGCAAGGGCAAGTGGCGCTTTGCTTATGCGCTGATGGCCGGTGCCTCCATCGACGTCACCTGTAACCTGAAGGCCGATATTGGCTATCGTTTCCGCCACATCAACAAGGGCGACATGTTCGGTTACGAGAACAATGGTGGTCCGGGCCGTGACAAGGGTCTTTATTCGCACGAAGTGCGCGTCGGCGGCCGTTATGTCTTCAACGGTTGCGATACCGCGCAATACATGCCGCCTGCCGATATTCCGCTGCAGCCTGCCGTTTATAAATAAACGTCACGCCAGACTGATAGCTTCAAGCCGTCCGCATCCTCCTCGGGTGCGGGCGGTTTTTGTTTTAGCGGCATCGCCCATGACGCATATGGACCAAGATTCTTCTGCGTAGCGACATATTCCGCTTGACTGAAACCGGCGACAGGAATAGCAACGGCGTCAGGACACCTCTCCCTAACGAGAGGCGCCTATCTGAAAGGGTAGTCAAATGACAGATATAGTGAAGCCGGGCGTTCGTCCGGGCAATACGCATTTCTCTTCTGGTCCCTGCTCGAAGCGCCCCGGTTGGTCGCTAGATGCTCTCTCCGATGCGCCGCTCGGTCGCTCGCATCGCGCCAAGGTTGGCAAAGCCAAGCTGAAGCAGGCCATCGATCTCACCCGTGAAATTCTGAACGTTCCTGCCGATTATCGCATCGGTATCGTTCCGGCATCTGATACCGGCGCCGTTGAAATGGCGCTCTGGTCGCTGCTCGGCGAACGCGGCGTTGACATGCTCGCCTGGGAAAGCTTCGGCGCTGGCTGGGTCACCGACGTCGTCAAGCAGCTGAAGCTGAAGGACGTGCGCAAGTTCGAGGCCGATTACGGCCTCCTGCCGAACCTTGCCGAAGTCGATTTCGACCGCGACGTGGTTTTCACCTGGAACGGCACCACTTCAGGCGTTCGCGTCCCCAATGCCGATTTCATCCCGGCTGACCGCAAGGGCCTGACCATCTGCGACGCCACTTCGGCGGCCTTTGCACAGGACATGGACTTTACCAAACTCGACGTAGTTACCTTCTCCTGGCAGAAGGTTCTGGGCGGCGAAGGCGGCCATGGCGTCATCATCCTTTCGCCCCGCGCCGTCGAGCGTCTGCTGAGCTACGCGCCGGCATGGCCGCTGCCGAAAATCTTCCGCATGGTTTCCGGCGGCAAGCTGATCGAAGGCATCTTCACCGGCGAAACCATCAATACGCCGTCCATGCTCTGCGTTGAGGATTACATTGACGCGCTGCTGTGGGCGAAGAACATCGGTGGCCTCAAGGCACTGATCGGCCGTGCCGATGCCAATGCCAAGGTGATTTACGACTTCATCGAAAAGAATAATTGGATCGCCAATCTGGCCGTCAAGCCGGAAACCCGCTCCAACACCTCCGTCTGCCTGAAGATCGTCGATCCCGAGGTGCAGGCGCTGGATGCAGCCGCGCAGGCTGATTTCGCCAAGGGCGTCGTCGCCCTGCTCGAAAAGGAAAATGTCGCCCTCGATATCGGCGCTTACCGTGACGCCCCGTCCGGTCTGCGCATCTGGGCCGGCGCCACCATCGAGACGGCGGATATGGAAGCCGTCATGCCCTGGCTCGCCTGGGCCTACCAGACGCAGAAGGCAGCACTTTCCAAGGCTGCCGCCTGATTTTGATACCGGCCCTGCGCTGATGCAGGGCCGCACATTCCCCGCTTTCAAAACTGCACCGTTTTTCAAGGAGCCCGTGAACCATGGCACCTCGCGTACTCGTATCCGACGAACTGTCGGAAACCGCCGTCCAGATCTTCCGCGATCGTGGCGTCGAAGTCGATTTCCAGCCGAAGCTCGGCAAGGACAAGGACAAGCTTGCCGAAATCATCGGTAATTACGATGGTCTCGCCATCCGTTCCGCCACCAAGGCAACCGAAAAGCTGATCGAGGCGGCGACCAACCTCAAGGTCATCGGCCGCGCCGGCATCGGCGTCGACAATGTCGATATTCCGGCTGCATCGCGCCGCGGTATCATCGTCATGAACACGCCTTTCGGCAACTCCATCACGACAGCCGAACATGCGATTGCGCTGATGTTCGCCGTTGCGCGCCAGCTTCCGGCCGCTGACAGCTCCACGCAGGCCGGCAAGTGGGAAAAGTCGAAATTCATGGGTGTCGAAATCACCGGCAAGACGCTCGGCGTCATAGGTGCCGGCAACATCGGCTCCATTGTCTGCTCGCGTGCACTCGGCCTCAAGATGCATGTTCTGGCCTATGACCCCTTCCTGTCGCCCGAGCGTGCGCAGGAAATGGGCGTCACCAAGGTTGAGCTGGACGAGTTGCTGGCCCAGGCCGATTTCATCACCCTGCACGTGCCGATGACCGACAAGACGCGCGGCATCCTCAATGCAGAGAACCTTGCCAAGACCAAAAAGGGCGTGCGTATCGTCAACTGCGCCCGTGGCGGCCTGGTGGATGAAGCGGCCCTTGCCGATGCCATCAAGTCCGGCCATGTCGCCGGTGCCGGTTTCGACGTGTTCGAAGTCGAGCCCGCCACTGAAAGCCCGCTTTTCGGCCTGCCGAATGTCGTCTGCACGCCGCATCTTGGTGCATCCACCACGGAAGCACAGGAAAACGTCGCCCTTCAGGTTGCCGAGCAGATGTCGGATTATCTCGTCAAGGGTGCGGTTTCCAACGCCATCAACATGCCGTCGATCACGGCGGAAGAAGCACCGCGCCTGAAGCCCTTCATCCGTCTGGCGGATGTTCTCGGCTCCTTCGTTGGCCAGGTGCAGGAAAGCGCCACCAAGGAAATCGAAATCCTTTATGATGGCGCAACCGCCAACATGAACACGAAGGCATTGACCAGTGCATTGCTGGCCGGCCTGATCCGCAGCCAGGTTGCAGATGTGAACATGGTTTCGGCACCTGTCATGATCAAGGAAAAGGGCATCATCCTCTCCGAGGTCAAGCGCGACAAGACCGGCGTTTACGACGGTTACATCAAGCTGACGGTCAAGACGGAAAACCAGATCCGCTCGGTTGCCGGCACGGTGTTCTCGGATGGCAAGCCGCGCTTCATCCAGATCAAGAACATCAACATGGATGCCGATGTCGGATCGCACATGATCTACATCACCAATACCGACGTTCCCGGCATGATCGGTTTCATGGGCACTACGCTCGGTGAGGCTGGCGTCAACATCGCCAACTTCCAGCTCGGCCGCGAAAAGGAAGGTGGCGACGCCATCGCACTTCTTTATGTCGATGGCCCGGTTTCCGAAACCGTGCTGGACAAGCTGCGTGCCAACCCTGCTATCCGCCAGGTCAAGCCGCTGACTTTCAACGTCGACTGATCTTATCGTTCCTCCCAAGGGGACAATAAGGCCCGGTGCAGGGGAGACCCTGTGCCGGGTTTTTCGTTTTTCCAAACGGCGGTTTTGCTGCGTCAGGTGTCCATCTCGCGTTTCGGTTGCATATCACAAAAAATTTAAGCCGAGTGGTCTAAAAATGATGATCATGAGTTGCTATATCGGCTGCTGACATGCCGCTCATGGGAGGGCGGCCAACAGGAGATAACGATGTTTGCTGCCTTTCGGCGCTTCAAGGGTTTGTTCGCAGTCGCCGCGCTTGGTATCGCGGTGTCTTTCGTGGCGGTTGATATGGCAGAAGCACGCCGGGCCGGCGGCGGTTTCGGCAGCCGTGGTACGCGGACATATTCCGCACCACCTGCGACCACCACTGCGCCGGGCCAGACCGCGCCGATTAATCGCAGCATGACCCCCAATACCAACCAGGCAGCTCCGAGTGCTGCCCAGCCGGCGCGTCCTGGTGCGCAGGCGGCCCCGCAGCAGAGCCGTGGCCTGTTTGGCGGCATGATGGGTGGTCTGATGGGCGGCCTGTTGATGGGTGGTCTGTTCGGCATGCTGATGGGCGGTGGTTTTGGCGGCATGGCCGGTTTCTTCGGCATGTTGCTGCAGGTACTGCTTATCGGTGGTCTGGTCATGCTCGCCATGCGTTTCTTCGCATCGCGCCGTCAGGGTCAGCCCGCTTATGGTGCAGCCGGTGGCTCTCAGCGCACGGATCATTCCGGTTCTTCCTTTAATGGCGGCTCACAGGCAGGTCCTTCCGCGTCTTCGTTCAAGATTCCGAAGATCGGCGCGCTTGCCGGTGCTGCGGGCGGCGCGGCCGCGGCCACTGCCGCAACGACGAAGCCGGTGGCGCACGAGAACGCCATTTCCGAAGGTGACGAGATCGGCATCACCCAGGGAGATCTCGAAACCTTCCAGAAAATGCTGGAAGACGTTCAGTCCGCCTATGCGGCCGAGGACTACGGCACCCTGCGCAAGCTGACGACGCCGGAAGCCATGTCCTATCTGGCCGAGGAGCTGAGCGACAACGCCACGAGCGGCGTGAAAAACGACGTGCGCGACGTGACGCTGCTGCAGGGCGATGTCGCTGAAGCCTGGCATGAAGAAGGTCAGGACTATGCAACGGTTGCGATGCGCTACTCCGCCATCGATGTGATGCGTGACCGCACCTCCGGCAAGGTGATCGAGGGAGACGAGCAGCATCCGTCCGAATCGGTGGAAATGTGGACCTTCGTACGCCGCGCCGGCAACGACAACTGGCAGGTCGCCGCCATTCAGGCCGCCGCCTGAGGTTAGACATAGTCCTTTGTGAGTGAAACGGCCCGGAGGTCATCACGCACCTCCGGGCTTTCGTTTGTCGTGATCCGCGATATCCCGACATCGACTTCCGTCTTTGGCTTTCCATTGATTCGGCCGGTGCCGAGGTGATCCGGCGGAAGAGCGGATCTCTTCAAAAAGATGACTGATAAATCTCACGGGTGATATCTGTATCGCCCCCGTGCGTGGCGGCGTCCGTTTCTCCCTGCCATGCAAGGGTTTGCGCCCTCTTCAACGAGGTGTCGTGCTGGCGCATAGCTCGCCTGCTCCACGGAATTGCCCTTTTTCATTCATCCGGCATTCAGTCCCCGCGTCTTAACCACGGGACATACACGTCAATGTGACTTTTCGTGCCGGTTCTAAACCGCTTTGGAAAGGGAACCTCAGGCGCAAAACAGCGTTGACAATCCAATTCCCGGCCAGCCTCCCGCAAGCCGGGCTGGGTGGCCGGGCAATGCACGGCCCGCGAGAACGGAGAGCTATCGAGATGAAACGCTTTGACCTGATCGACGGGATGCGTGGTTATTTCCTCGTCTTCATGCTGATCAACCACTTGGTGTTTGCAGGCGGATTCTGGCTGGTGGAAATCAACCACCGTCAGTTTGCCTTCGTGGAAGACGCGCAGGGCTTCGTGTTTCTGTCCGGTCTGCTGATCGGCATGGTCTATGCCCGCAAGATGATGAAGTACGGTTATGATGCCGGTAAACAGATGATCTGGAACCGGGCGATGGAGCTTTATCGCTACGCCATGGGTCTGGTCATCGCCGTGCTGTTCTTCCGCATGGTCATCCCGCATGCGCCTTATATCTGGTATAACTGGCTCGGCATGACGACATTCGACGATCCGCTGCGTCTGGCGGCGATTGCGACATTCCTCTTCCAGCCGACCTTCATGGATATCCTGCCGCAATACATCGTCTACATGCTGTTTGCGCCGGTGCTGGTGAAGCTCTGCCTCGACGGCAAGTGGGCCTATGTGATGGCCGGCTCCCTGCTGGTCTGGATGGCCGGTCAGCTCGGTCTTCAGCAGATCGTGACAACGCCGCTCAACGAACTCGTCAAGGGTGCGGATGAGCAGGGCATCCGCGTCAGCTTCAACCTGCTCGGCTGGCAGCTGGTGTTCTATTCGGCGCTGGTGATGGGCGCCATGACGGCGCAGAACCGTATTCCGTGGAAGGCGATCTTCTCGCCGCAGCACACCTGGCTGCCAAAGGCCGCGCTGCTTATCTGCCTGTTCTTCCTGCCGCTGCGCATCGCCACGGCCTGGGGTCTGATGCCGGAATTCATGATGGGTAAATTTTCCACCATGGAAATCCGCGCCGATTTCGGTCCGGTCTATCTCATCAACTTCCTTGCCGTGGGTGTCGGCCTGACCTGGCTGGTGATCGCTGGCCCGAAACACCATCGTCCGCTTGTGCGCTCCATTGCCAAGGGCGTGATCTGGGTGCTGTCGCTGAAGTTCCTGCAATTGCTCGGCCGCCATTCGCTGCAGGTCTATGTCTGGCACGTGGCCATCGTCTATGGCGTCTATTATCTGGATGGCCGCACGGCGGAACTGTCGCAGGTCAGCAAGACGCTGATCGCCTTCACGGCCATAGGCTTGCTGGCCTTGCCGGCCCTGTGGAGGGAACGCGACAAGTGGATCGGCAGCAGCGGCCAGAAGACCGCTGGCGCCTGACAGACCCTCAATGCCTGAATCTGACGGCTTTACGGGGCGGTTTTCCGCCCCGTACTTGCGTGCGCGGCCATTCCTTTCTATATGCAGCCCTTAAATCCGCAGGGTAGTGAGCCAGAACAGTCCGATTTTCGGCTGATACTCACGTGGCGGATGACCGACAGGCGGCGGGGCCTTTACCCCCGTTATGACTGACGATGGGAAAAAACGTGAATACGCTCGATTTTGACAAGAGGCCGGAAGATACCCGGATCGTTGTCGCCATGTCCGGTGGCGTCGATTCTTCAGTGGTGGCCGGTATCCTCAAGCGCGAGGGCTACGATGTCCTCGGCATTACCCTCCAGCTTTATGATCATGGTGCGGCCGTGCACCGCGCCGGCTCCTGTTGCGCGGGGCAGGATATTGACGATGCGCGCAGGGTCTGCGAAACGCTCGGCATTCCCCACTATGTGCTGGATTACGAAGCGCGATTTCGTGAGACCGTCATCAATCCCTTTGCCGAAGCCTATGCCATGGGTGAAACACCGATCCCCTGCGTCGCCTGCAACCAGACGGTAAAATTCGCCGATCTGCTCGCCACCGCACAGGAACTGGGCGCCGATGCGCTGGCAACCGGCCATTATATCCGTTCGCGCCCCAATCCCGTTTCCGGCCAGCCGGGGCGGCGTGCGCTCTATCGCCCGATCGATAGTGACCGTGACCAGAGCTGGTTCCTGTTTGCCACGACGCAGGAGCAGATCGACTATCTGCGCTTTCCGCTCGGCGGCCTCTCCAAGGCCGAGACGCGCGCTTTGGCGGAAGATATGGGTCTCGTCGTTGCCAAAAAGGCAGACAGCCAGGACATCTGTTTCGTGCCGCAGGGCAAATATACCGATATCATCAACAAGCTGAAGCCGAATGCAGCATTGGCCGGTGATATCGTCCATCTGGACGGTCGCGTGCTCGGCCGCCACGATGGCATCGTGCATTATACCATTGGCCAGCGCCGCGGCATTGGTGTCGCGACCGGGGAGCCGCTTTATGTCGTGCATCTCGATGCACGGGGCCGCCGGGTCATCGTTGGCCCGCGCGAAGCGCTGGAAACCCGCCGGGTCTATCTGCGTGACATGAACTGGCTTGGCGATGGTGAGCTTGCAACGGATGCCGGGCAGGGCTTTGCCTGTTTCGCCAAGGTGCGGTCCACGCGCCCGCCGACGGAAGCGATCCTGCATGCCGATGAAAACGGTATCTATGTGGATCTGATGACCGGTGAGGCCGGCGTCGCCCCCGGTCAGGCCTGCGTGCTCTATTCCGCACCGGGCGTCGATGCCCGCGTTTATGGCGGCGGCTTCATCGAACGTTCGGAACGCTCGGTGGAAGCCGAGGCTTCGCTGAAGGCGCTTCTGGAAAAGCCGGCTGCCGCCTGAAACAGTTGGGTTTTTATCGCTCTCGTGGAAAGCGAATTTTTTGCGCATCATGCGCTTGACACTTTGGGGAGCGGCACCTTATAAGCCGCTCATCCTGATGGAGCGGACGGTCACATGGCTGTCACGTTTCCCCTGTGGCGGGGTAGCTCAGGTGGTTAGAGCAGCGGAATCATAATCCGCGTGTCGGGGGTTCAAGTCCCTCTCCCGCTACCATTTTCACCTAAAATCAAAAAAAGCCGGTTGGCGCATTCGCGTGCGCTTTTCACACTTCGAAGGCTGCAAGCGGCTCTGGCGTTGTGCTGGCCCATAGCCTGTCGCCAAAAAAAGGGAAACCCGCCTGCTGTCAATGCAGCCGGCGGGTCTCAACCTCTACCCCCTCCCACAAGGGCGGGTGAACAAAAGCACATCGAATGAATTATGGCAAGATCATGGCGACCATATTGTTGCCGTTGACGGGCTTGTACGCCAGTTTAGTGGCGGATGGCAGAGCGTGACCACTTCCGTGTGTCGCTCATAGGGCGATCTGTAGGATACGACATTCTCGCTGCAGCGCATTTCAGCATGATTCGAATAGGCGCTTTGTATGGCACGCTGCTGATAATGTGTTTTGTACCGTGGAGCCTGATCATGGCTGTATACGATCATGTCGGCGGCAAAAGATGCGGCCGGTGCTAAAAGGATCGCGAATGCGGCAATCAGGGCGCGGCTTTTGAGGTTTGAGGACATAGTTTGTTTCCCCGGCGTTGATCAACCCAAGAGAACGCCCTTTATGTTAAAGCTGTTCCAGGGCACGTCGCATTTTTTCGTTGGCGACCCCAGCGCAAAAAAATGCCCGCTCGCGGCGGGCAATTCAGAGGGGAACTGAGGTTAGGAGCCTCGTGTGAGAAACGCTCGTTCTTTCCATAAGTTCCGCAGGCGCCGGCAATTTCGTACCTGCTCGCGGAACGAAAACCATGACAACCCTGAACGCGGAACAATATTAATTGTCCGGCCTGCGCAAAGCAAAGGTCACATATTTCAATGTAAAATCTGTGGCTTGGAAATTTGGAGCGGGCGAAGGGATTTGAACCCTCGACCCCAACCTTGGCAAGGTTGTGCTCTACCCCTGAGCTACACCCGCTCAAATCCATCGGTCCGGGGTAGTAAGCTGAACCGTGGGCCGTCCGACTGGCGGCGACGGGCGCTATATCGCTCAATCGATTTTGGAATGCAACAGGGAAATGACAAAAACGCGAAAATTTCTTTGAGAAATGCGACAAGCGGCGGAAATGATTGAGAATTTTCGTCCCGTTCTATTTTCACGCGTTGCCAAGCCGGGGTGGCGCCCTTAATCATGGCGGCAAACATATCGGAATCGGCAAAGACAGGGCGGCAGGAAATGGTGGAAAATTCTCCGAAGACGGCAACGGACTTGTTCGCGTTTCTGGACGGGCTCGGCATTGCGCATACGACGAAGGAGCATGAGCCGGTCTATACCGTTGCCGAGTCCCAGTCCCTGCGCGATCTTATCCCTGGCGGTCATACGAAGAACCTTTTTGTAAAAGACAAAAAGGATCAGTATTTCGTTCTGACCGTCGAGGAAAATGCGGTCGTCGACCTGAAGAGCGTGCACAAGACGATTGGCGCAGCAAGCCGGGTGTCCTTTGGCAGACCGGAAAAAATGCTGGAATATCTGGGCGTCGTGCCGGGTTCCGTCACGGTTTTCGGTGCCATCAACGATGCCGGCGGGCAGGTTACCTTCGTGCTCGACAGCGCGCTGCTGGAAAACGAGCTGATCAATGGCCATCCGCTTTCCAACGACCAGACGACGACGATCGGAAACAGCGACCTCATTCGTTTTCTGGAGGCGACGGGTCATACGCCGCTTGTCTTGAAAGTCAGCGAGTGAGATACGATCTTTGCTTCAATTAAGACAATACGACAGAGATTACGGGAGACCGGCATGAGCGGCACGAACAATCCTTACGGCAGTTCCTATGGCGGGCAGATGTCCGGCAGCGCGCAATATAGCGGGGATCTGAACGGTGCGTCCTCCGGCCATATCAAGGATACGACGACGGCCGCCTTCTCCAAGGATGTTCTCGAGGAATCGCGCAACCAGCCGGTTCTGGTGGATTTCTGGGCGCCATGGTGCGGTCCTTGCAAGCAGCTCACGCCGGTACTCGAAAAGGTCGTCAACGAGGCCAATGGCCGCGTGAAACTCGTGAAGTTGAATATCGATGATCACCCGTCCATTCCGGGCCAGCTCGGCATCCAGTCCATTCCAGCCATTGTTGCTTTCCTGGATGGCAGGCCTGTCGACGGCTTTATGGGGGCCGTGCCGGAAAGCCAGATCAAGCAATTCATCGACAAGATCGCCGGACCCGATGCGGGTGATCCGAAAGCGGAGATCGAAGCCGCTCTGGCCGAAGCGAAACAGCTTCTGGCGGATGGTGATTTTAACGGCGCCGCGCAGTTGTTTGGCGCCGTCATGCAGGCTGATCCGGAAAATCCGGCCGCGATTGCCGGTATCGCCGAATGTATGGTTGCTGCCGGTCAATATGAGCGGGCAAGCGAACTCCTCTCTTCCCTGCCGGCAGAGTTGGCCGAGGATGCGGGCATCCAGCTCGTCTCGAAAAAATCGCGCAATATGAAGAAGCCCGAAAGATTGGCGACCCGGTGGCGCTGGAACGCGATATTGAGATCAATCCCGATCACTTCGAGGCGCGCGTGAAGCTCGCCAAGGTCCTGAACGCCCAGGGGCGACGCGACGAGGCGGCGGATCATCTGCTTTATGTCATGCGCAAGGACCGGACCTTCGACGATGACGGCGCGCGCCGCCAGCTTCTGGAGTTTTTCGAGGCCTGGGGCTTCAAGGACCCGGCAACAGTTGCCGGTCGCAGGAAGCTTTCGGCTATACTGTTTTCGTAATGCGGACATATCCCGGCCGTGGCGGTTGATCCGCCGGCCGGGCAGCAGTGAACAGGGGGCTTGATCCCATGCATGTCGGAAATGCGAGATATGTGAAGAACGACGATCTGCCGGAAACCGTACCGGTGTTTCCATTGTCGGGCGCGCTGCTTTTGCCGGAAGGCCATCTTCCGCTCAATGTCTTCGAGCCGCGATATCTCGCCATGATCGATATGGCACTGGCCGGCCACCGTGTCATCGGCATGGTGCAGCCGGCTCTTAACGTCATCGAGGCGGGGCTGGAGGGCGGTCCTCTCAGCGCCGTCGGGTGCCTTGGTCGCATTACCTCCTTTTCCGAAACGGGTGACGGCCGTTACATCATTTCGCTCACCGGAGTATGCCGTTTCCGCCTGCTGGAAGAGGTGGATGCGGGCAAGCCCTATCGCAGTTTCCGCCATGCGCCTTTCATCGCCGATCTTTCCGGTGAATATGATGAGGGTGCGGTGGACCGTGAGAACCTGCTGCGGGTGTTCCGCGCGTTTCTCGATGCCAACCAGCTGGAGGCGGATTGGGAAAGCGTGGAAAGGGCGGGCAACCGCGTTCTCGTTAATTCGCTTTCCATGATGTCTCCTTTCGGGCCGGCCGAAAAACAGGCATTGCTGGAGGCGCCCGACCTGAAGACGCGGGCCGAAACATTGATCGCCATCACCGAAATCGTTCTTGCTCAAGGATCGGGCGAGGGCGGCAACGTGCTGCAATAGGGGCCGCCGCGATGGACGACAGGATGAGCAATGTCGATCCGAAGCTGCTGGAGCTGCTGGTCTGCCCTTTGACGAAGGGGCGCCTTTCCTACGACCGGGCCCACAACGAGTTGATCTCCGAAAGCGCGAGGCTTGCCTACCCGATCCGCGACGGCGTGCCGATCATGCTGATTTCAGAAGCGCGCAAGATAGAAGACTAGTGCTGTCCGCCTCGCGTCCGCGACGCATTGTCATGTCGCAAGTTGACGATGATGCGTTGACAACCATGCGTGGATTTGACCAGAGTCCCGCCCGACATGTCTGTTGCGGGGAGAAAACTGATGTCGTTGCGCGCGCTCGTCCGGATCTCGTTGGTTGTGGTCTCAACCGCCATTGCTTTTCTTCCAGCCGTGGCAGCGGAGCCTTCCCGCAAGGTCGTCACCACCCAGAATGGTGATTATTTCGGTTTCGATCTCAGAACCGAACAGAATGTCTCGCTGGAGCAATGCGGCGAGATTTGCGTTGGCGACGCGGCTTGCAAGGCCTTCACCTACAATCCCAAGGTGAAATGGTGTTTCCTCAAGTCGGATTTCAATCAGCTGAATGCCTTTCCCGGCGCCGTTGCCGGCAAGATCGTGGAAGTGGCGGCTGAGGCCGATATCGGTGCGCCACAGCGCCTTTCCTTCGTAACGGACAGCCTGCAACAGGAGGCGCGCAAGCTGAAATCGGGCCTCGTTGCGAATGGCCAGGGCGAGGAAGGGCTGGAAAATCTGCTGCAAACGGCAAGGCAGCAGGCGGCAGCTGGCAACATTCCGGATGCGGTCGAGACCTACAAGGCGGCTCTTGCGATTTCGCCGGATGATGGAGCACTCTGGGCGGAGCTTTCCCAGAAAGCGGCGCAGGTTACCGACAATTATGCGATTGCAGGCCAGGCAGCCTCCGCAGCCATCAACGCCTATCAGCTGAGCCGCACTGTCAGCGCCCGCACCGAGGCGCTGAACCGACTGGCGCAGGCGTTCGAAAGAACCCAGAATTACCGCGCGGCACTCAATGCCTATAAGGAAAGCCTTGGGCTATCCGACAATGCACAGACGAAGGCGGCCTATGCCGATCTGCGCGCGCGTCAGGGTTTCCGTGTCATCAACAATACGGTGGATACCGATAGCGTCAGCCCGCGCGCCTGCGTGCAGTTTTCCGAACCGCTGGTGAAGAACGGTGTCGATTATTCCTCCTTCATCACGCTGGATGGAACCGCACCCAAGGCCATCGAGGCGAAGGGCAGCGAGATTTGCGTCGAAGGACTGACCCATGGCCAGCGTTACAAGATCGCGTTGCGCGCCGGTCTGCCCTCCTCGGTCGACGAGCCGCTGGAAAAACAGGTCGATCTCGATATTTACGTGCGTGACCGCGCCGCCAGCGTGCGCTTCACGGGTGAGAATTTCGTGCTGCCGGGTACTGCGCGGCGCGGCATTCCCATCGTCTCGGTCAATGCCGACAAGGCCGACCTGAAGCTTTACCGCGTCGGCGATCGCAACATCACCGCGCTTCTTACCAACTCGCAATTTCTGACGCAGATGGACGGATATAATGCCGACCGCATTGAAAACGAAATCGGCGAGCTGGTCTGGCAGGGCGCAATCGACATCCAGCCCGATCTCAACAAGGACGTGGTGACAAGCTTCCCCGTGGATGAGGCCCTGCCGGAGCGCAAGCCGGGCATCTATGTGCTGACCGCCGTGCCGCCGGGCACTGCGCCGGAAACCTGGGATTCCCGCGCCACGCAATGGTTCCTCGTATCCGATACCGGCATTACCACCTATGCCGGAACCGACGGCCTGAACGTCTTCGTCCGCGCCCTTGGCAGCGCCAAGCCGCTTGCGGACGTCGATTTGCAGCTGCTCGCCAAGAACAATGAAGTGCTCGGTACCGCAAAGACGGATGCGGATGGCAGGGCGGTGTTTTCCGCGGGCCTGATGCGCGGCACGGCGGCGCAGGCTCCCGCCATCCTGACGGCGCGCAATGGCGATAAGGATTATGTGTTCCTCGACATGACACGCGCCGGCTTCGATCTGTCGGACCGCGGCGTGACGGGACGTGCAGCACCCGGTGCCATCGATGTGTTCAGCTGGACCGAGCGCGGCATCTACCGCGCCGGCGAGACCGTCCATGCGGCGGCGCTGGCCCGCGATGTCGACGGCAAGGCGATTGAGGATCTGCCGCTGACCTTCATCTTCTCGCGCCCTGACGGCGTCGAGGACCGGCGCTTCGTTAGCGATGGCAAGGCGCTGGGCGGCCATGCGGTCGATCTGCCGTTGCAGGCAAATGCCATGCGCGGCACTTGGACAGTGCGCATCCACACCGATCCGAAAACGTCGGCCATCAGCGAAAAGAACTTTCTGGTCGATGATTTCGTGCCTGATCGCACCGAGTTCGATCTCTCCAGTAAGGCGAAACAGATCGATCCGGGCGCGGAAACGGTAATCGATGTCGATGGCCGGTATCTTTATGGCGCTCCCGCCGCTGGCCTGACGCTGGAAGGCGAAGTCGCCATCAAGCCGACGCGCACGAATGCGGATTTCGAAGGTTATTTCTTCGGTCTGGCGGATGAGGAAAGCGAAGAGGAAAACCGCACCACGCTTGCCGATTTGCCAGCACTGGACGAAGAGGGGAAGGCGAGCTTCAATGTCGACCTGACCGACCTGCCATCCACCACGCAGCTTCTCTCCGCCAACATCACCGTGCGCATGCGCGAGGCGGGTGGCCGCGCCGTGGAGCGCTCGCTGACGCTGCCCATAAAGGCGGAAGCGCCTGTCATTGGCATCAAACCGCAATTTTCCGGCGACCTCGCCCAGAACTCCGTTGGCCGTTTCCACATCATCGGTGTCAGTGCCGACGGTGCCAAACAGGCGATGAGCGGCCTCAACTGGAAGCTCATCAAGGTGGAGCGGAACTATCAATGGTATCGTCAGGGCAATTCCTGGCGTTACGAGCCGGTGGAATATACCAAGCAGCAAGAGGCTGGCAGTCTGTCCGTCGATGCCAATGGCGGCGAGATTTCCGTGCCCGTCACCTGGGGCCGCTACCGGCTGGAAGTGGAGGGCGCGGGCAATGGCGCGCCTGTCTCCAGCGTTGAGTTCGATGCCGGTTTTTATGTCGAGGCAAGCTCGACGGAGACGCCGGATGCGCTTGAAATTGCCCTCGACAAGCAGAGCTACAAGATCGGCGATACGGCCAAACTCAAGGTTTCGTCGCGCTTTGCCGGCGAATTGATGATCACTTCCGGTTCGGAAAAGCTGATTGCCGTGCAGAATACCGAGATCGGCGAGGATGGCGGCGAGATCGACATTCCCGTCACCGAGGAATGGGGTGCTGGCGCTTATGTCACGGCCACGCTGTTCCGTCCCGGCGATGCGCAGGAAAGCCGTATGCCGATGCGCGCCATCGGCATCAAGTGGCTTGCCGTCGATCCGGCCGAGCGCAGGCTTGCCGTCACGCTCGGCGCGCCGCAAAAGACATTGCCGCGCCAGCCGCTTGAAATCCCGATCAGCGTGGCCGGTGCGGGCGTGGGCGAAAAGGCCTATGCCATCGTTGCCGCGGTCGATGTCGGCATATTAAACCTCACCCGCTATGAGCCGCCGAAGCCGGATGAATGGTATTTCGGCCAGCGCCGGCTGGGGCTGGAAATCCGCGACCTCTATGGCCGCCTGATCGACGGTTCGCTTGGCGCTACCGGTCGCCTGCGCACGGGCGGCGATGGCGGGGGCGCAGCACTTCAGGGCAGCCCACCCACCGAAAAGCTCGTGGCTTTCTTCGCCGGTCCGGTCGAACTCGATGCTGACGGCAAGGCGACGGTGAGCTTCGATATCCCGCAGTTCAACGGCACGGCCCGCATCATGGCGGTGGCCTGGACAAAGACGGGCGTGGGACATGCGGTCTCCGATGCTGTCATCCGCGATCCTGTCGTGGTGACGGCCAGTGCACCGAAATTCCTCGCGCCCGGCGATGTCTCGCAATTGCGGCTCGATATCGCCAATACCGATGGCGGGGCCGGCGATTACCGGCTGGATGTGACCAGTAATACGGCGCTGACGGTCGATCAGGGCGAGGTATCGCAGACATTGGCGCTTCAGAAAGGTGGAAAGTCCTCGCTGACCGTTCCGCTGACGGGCGAACAGCCCGGCAATGGTGCAATCACCATCAAGGTTTCCAATGCTGCCGGCATTTCGCTGGAGCAGGTTCTGAACATTCCGGTTCGCCCGGCCGTTCTGCCGGTCACGTCGCGGCGTGAAATCAAGATTGCGCCCAATAGCAGCCTGACGATCAATGGCGATCTTCTGGCCGACAGCATGCTGCTCGGCTCTTCGGTTGCCGTTAACGTCACGCGTTCGCCCGCCTTCGATATTCCGGCGCTGGTGATGATGCTCGACAAATATCCTTACGGCTGCGCCGAGCAGACGACGAGCCGGGCCTTGCCGCTGCTTTATGTTTCGGAAATGACCAGGGATAGCGGCGTTGCGGAAGACCCCGATACCCGCAAACGGGTTCAGGAGGCGATCTACCGGGTACTGTCCTTCCAGTCGAGCTCCGGCAGTTTCGGCCTCTGGTCACCCGGTTACGGCGATCTGTGGCTCGATGCCTATATCAGTGACTTCCTGACCCGCGCACGGGAACAGAAATACGATGTTCCCGAGGAGGCCATGGTGCAGGCGCTGAACAACCTGCAGAACGGTCTTTCCTATGACAGCAATGTCAAGGACCGCGGCAACGAGATCGCCTATTCGCTCTACGTGCTGGCGCGTAACCGCAAGGCGGCGATCAACGATCTGCGTTATTACGCGGATACGGCGCTTGCTGATTTCCCGACGCCGCTTGCCAAGGCTCAGGTTGCCGCCGCCCTTTCGCTCTATGGCGATCAGGCCCGCTCGAAGACGGTGTTCGGCGCGTCGCTCGACATGGCAAGCCGCGCCACCAATGTCAGCTTCGCAAGGGCGGATTACGGTTCCGCTTTGCGCGACGGCGCGGCGACACTCGCGCTTGCGGCGGAAAGCCGCCCGGTTCCGGCTGTCGTGCCGCAGCTTGCCGGTGCGGTGGCGAAGGAATGGGAAAAGAAGCCCTATACCAGCACCCAGGAGCAGGCATGGATGCTGCTTGCCGCCCGCGCCGTCAAAGGCGAGGACAAGGATATCCGCCTCGATGTGAACGGTGATCTGCAGACCGGCGGCTTCGGCAAGCGGATGAGCGGCGATGAATTGCTGGCGGCTCCCCTGAAAATCGCCAATGCCTCGGCCGATCCGGTCACGGCCGTGGTCACCACGGTGGCGCCGCCTTCGCAGCCGCTTGCCGCCGGTGGTGAGGGCTTCACCATCACTCGCACCTATTATTCCATGGATGGCGAGGAGGTGAACCCGAGCGAGGTCACGCAAAACGAGCGTTATGTGGTGGCGCTGAATATCGTCCCGCAAAATAACTGGCAGTCGCGCATTCTGGTGACGGACCTGTTGCCCTCCGGTTTCGAAATCGACAATCCGAGCCTCGTCAATTCGGCGGAACTGTCGAATTTCGACTGGCTGCCGGAAACGGAAGCGGCGCATACGGAATTCCGCTACGACCGTTTCGTGGCGGCCTTCGACCGCTCGGCCGGCGACAGTTCGGAGATTGCCCTCGCTTATGTGGTCCGCGCCGTTACCCCCGGCACCTATGATCATCCGGCAGCTTCGGTTGAAGATATGTACCGGCCGCAATTTGCCGCCCGCACGGCAACCGGCCGCATGGAGGTGCGCTCGGCAACCCCATGAGCCGGAAAAAGGCAATCATCGCAGGCATCGTTACGGTCGCGTTGCTTATGGGCGGCGCGGCCTTCGGTCTTGATGCGCTGGACAAGGCCTATCCGCCGCCGCTTGAGGCTGCGCGGCAACGATCCTTCGAGGTGCTGGATCGCGACGGCCGGCTGTTGCGCGCCTTTTCGACACCGGATGGCCGCTGGCGGCTTAAAACCACGGCCGCCGAGGTTGACCCACAGTTCCTGCGCATGCTGGTGGCCTATGAGGACCAGCGCTTTTACGATCATCACGGCGTCGACCCCTGGGCGCTGCTGCGCTCGGGATGGCAATTGGTGAGCAACGGCAGGATCGTTTCCGGCGCTTCGACGCTTTCCATGCAGGTGGCGCGGCTGATCGAACCGCGCGCCGACCGGTCGTTCTCGGCGAAATTCCTGCAGGCCGCACGTGCGCTCCAGATCGAGAGACGGCTCAGCAAGGCGGAAATCCTCGATCTCTATCTCAACATCGCGCCCTATGGCGGCAATATCGAGGGCGTTCGCGCCGCAAGTCTCGCCTGGTTTGGCAAAGAGCCTGCCCGCCTGGACACGGCGGAGGCTGCCCTTCTGGTGGCGCTGCCGCAATTGCCGGAAAAGCGCCGCCCGGATCGTTTTCCGGCAGCGGCGAAGCATGCGCGGGAGCGTGTCTTGCAACGGCTTGCCGTCGAGCGGGTGGTGGGTGAAGGGGAGGCGGAACGGGCAGCGCTTGCCAACGTGCCCTCCAACCGGCGAGATCTTCCGTCCTATGCGCCGCATATGGCCGTTGCCGCGCGGACGAAGTTTCCGAATGTCGCTGAAGCGCGCTCGACGCTGAAACTGCCGATCCAGCGGGAACTGGAAGCCGTTGCCCGCCATGCGGCGGGAAAAATTGGAGACAAGGTCTCCGTCGCTATCGTCATGGCCGATGCGCAGACCGGGGATATTCTCGCCGAAGTCGGTTCGGCGGATTATCTCGATACGGCAAGGCGTGGTTTCGTGGAGATGAGCCGGGCCGTGCGCTCGCCGGGGTCCACCCTCAAGCCGTTCATTTATGGCCTCGCCTTCGAAGACGGTCTTGTCGGGCAGGAAACCATCATCGAGGATCGACCGGCCGATTTTTCCGGTTACCGGCCACGCAATTTCGATATGCATTATCAGGGTGATGTCAGCATCCGGCAGGCGCTGCAACTGTCGCTCAACGTGCCCGCCGTCAAGCTTCTGGATGCGGTCAGCCCGTCTGCGCTGATGGTGCGTTTCCGGCGGGTGGGGGTGAAGCTGGTGCTTCCCGCAAACGAAGCGCCGGGCCTCGCCATCGCGCTTGGCGGTGCCGGCATTTCGCTTGTTGATCTGGTGCAGCTTTATACGGGACTTGCCGGCAGTAGTGATCCCGTGCGGCTGGGAGACGGTATCCGCTCGTTTCCTGAACGACTGGGGGGTGACCGGCTGTTTTCCGACGCGGCAATCTGGAATATTACCGACATTCTCTCCGGCGTGCTGCCGCCGCTTGGCATGAAGCAGCGCGGCATCGCTTACAAAACCGGCACCAGCTATGGTTATCGCGATGCCTGGTCGGTGGGCTATGACGGGCGGCATGTACTCGGGGTCTGGGTCGGGCGTGCCGACAACGGGGCGGTGCCCGGCATTGCCGGTTACGCGACCGCGGCCCCTATTCTGTTCGAGGCTTTCGAAAAATCCGGCGTGGCAATCACGCCGATGCCGGCGGCACCTTCCGGTGTCGCCCGCGTCGCCGTGAGCGACCTTCCCGCCAACCAGCGGCGTTTCACCCTGACCGCAAGCGGTCTCCTTTCCGCCTCGAGACGGGAAAGTGCCCCCCGCATCGTTTACCCGCCGGAAGGGGCAAGGGTCGAGCTTTCCAGCCAGTCGGGCATTTCGCCGCTGGTGCTGAAGCTGCAGGGTGGGCGTGCGCCCTTCCGCTGGCTCGCCAATGGCATGCCCCTGCCGGATGTCTCCCTTCGCCGCAACAGCGAATGGCGGCCGGAGGGGCAGGGATTTTCGACGCTGACGGTGATCGACGCCGATGGCCGCGCTTCGAGCGTGCGGGTTTTTATCGAGTGAGCGTTTAGAATACGCCGGCGCTTCATGCCATCGCGGTAGCAACTCTCGACGGGCCTCTGTGGGGCGGCTGCGTGCAGATTTTCAGCGTTGTGATCCACTGTTCGCTGATGTCGGGCTTCACATTTCTGCGCGTGGATGCTTACTATCAGGAGATCGCCAATGAACCGATCATCGTCAGCGCGGTCGCCGCTGATATCTACCGTCAAAAGGCCCGGTTAAAAGAAGGGCTGATATTTATGTGCCGCATCCGGCAGGGATGCCTGCGGCATTGCCGAGGAGATGCGCTTGACCCTTTTCAACTCTCCTCTGGAGCTGGGTGTCACCATTCTCGCGGTCGTGCTTGTTGGCCTCTCCAAGGGCGGTCTCGGTGGCATGAGCTTGCTTGGCGTTCCGCTCATGGCGCTGGTGATGTCGCCCGTAACCGCGGCCGCCATCCTGCTTCCGATCCTCGTCGTCATGGACATGGTCGGGGTTGCGGCCTGGCGCAGCTGGGTCGACTGGAGGATCATGCGCCAGCTTTTGCCAGCAGCCGTCGTCGGTATCGGGTTTGGATGGATGACCGCCGAGATCACCTCGGACGCCGTCGTCCGTCTGGTCGTTGGCGTGGTCTCGGCGGTGTTCGTGCTGCGTGTCGTCTTCGCGAAAAGTGCTCTGACCACGGTTGCAAGGGAGCGACCGATGGCTGGGCGATTCTGGAGCCTGCTTGCGGGTTACACCAGCTTCGTGGCGCATGCCGGTGCGCCGCCGCTTCAGGTGTATCTCCTGCCGCTTCGGATGGACCCCAAAGTCTTCACGGGTACCAATGTGATGTTTTTTGCAATCACCAATGTCCTGAAGCTCGTGCCTTACGCCGCCCTGGGCGGTTTCGGCGCGCAGAACCTCGGGCGAGCCGCCCTGATGGTTCCGCTGGCGATCGTGTCGACATGGCTCGGCGCCTGGACGGTGCGCCGCATGCGGGCCTCCATCTTTTATCCGCTGACCTACACTTCCGTGGCGCTGGTGGCGGTGAAGCTGATCTGGGATGGCGTGACGGGGCTTTGAAAGGCCTGTAGCCGTGGAAACAGCCAGAGGCCGGGAACGGCAATCTCAGTTGGGAAGGGCGAACCGGACCTTCATCGATTTCGCCTGCGGCGATGGAATGCTGTCGGAAACGCCGAAGCAGGCGCGCTGCCTCCGTTTGTAGTATGCCGAGGACTTGCTGCCTTGAGCAGGCTGCAACGGATAACAGGAAAATGGTGTCCACGAGAGGTGTGCCACCTTATTTCTTAGTATTTGATTTTGTTTCGCTTTCTGCGCCCATTCCCTCACCCGAAACAGGGTGAGGGGCGGTTATGTTCCCGATCTGATCCGCCACGATGCGGCTTGTCTCGATGCCGAGGCGGCGCCTATCGATGCCGCGAGTGTAGATTTCTGCTGTTGCGAGGTTGGTCCACCCGTACTGAGCAAGCAGGTGATGTGATGCTGCACCACCTTCAGCAGCCAGCGTAGCGCTGAGCTTTCGTAGGCCGTGCGCGGACTTGTACACCTTCGCCTCATTACACTGGTCTCGAAACCAATTCCCGAACCCTTCCTTGACGAAAGGCTTTCCTCGGGAAGTCTCGACCAGGTGCAGGCCCTTGCGAGGCGTGGCATTAATGACGGTGATCAGATCGTCGGAAAGTTCGACGGTGATCCGCGCGCCTGTCTTCTCTGTATCCATTGAGAGGATCTTGCCGCTGATATGCTGGCGGCCGGCCCTTACAAGATCCGATCGGCGTAGGCCCGCCAAAAGCATAAGTTCCATCGCCAGTCGCGCAGTTGTCCCGATTTCGTATTTCTGACGGAACGACTTAACCTCCTCAATGGTCCAAGCTGGAAAGCCGCCCTTCTTGTAGTCGGGGGCCTCCACGCCAAGCGATGGATCCACGGCCACCAGCCGCATCTTTTTTGCCCAGCCAAACATGCCGCGCATAACCTTGAGGAAATTCCCGGCCTGCGCCGGTGTCTCATGGCGCTTATCAACGCCCTCCTGGATGACGTCCTGGGTGACGACTTTTAGCGATGACTTTGCAGCGGTCTTAAGCACCTTCGCCATGATCAGCCGCTGCTGTTTTTGGGTAGCGGCGCTGTATCCTGCCCACCTCGCGCTCTCCGTCGTATACCTCTCCCACAACCAGCCCAGCGTGCCTTCGTGTGCAGTTTCCACCTTGACCGGCGAACCGTTCAGCGCAGCCATATATGCCGCTTTGAAGGCTGGATCATTTGGATTGGGCAAGCGAATGCGCTTTCCTTTTCCAAGACGAAAATAAAAGACCCACTTGTCATGGCGGGTCTTCTGTTTGTGCACATGTGGGTAGAGTTTTCTCGGCATGCCCGAGATATCACAGTACGGGGCGCGAGTAGTCAATTCCCTTTACCTTGTCGTTTTCTGAACTGGGGATTACGGTGATAACCGCATCCCCCACCTTTATTTCGATCCGGCAACCAGAAGTGTTTGCAACCTCGGCAGCGCGCATCATGTCTTGCTTTTTCACAAGGGCGGGTGCCGTCATCAGAACAAGTCCAATTGCGGAGGTGTGTCATCTACGACGGCTTCTCTTTTTGGGTTTGGTTGCAACCATTTCGGAGAGACCTCTGCCGATTCTGCAGTCGCCTGTTTCCACTCAAAAAAACCCAGTGCGCCAACCGAAGGAATGAAGTTGACCGGCCGAGTGTTCCTCAACAACAGTCCTTTCGGCCCAAAGAACCAGCGGCTGTCGTGTTCAGTGACAATATCTGCGATGGTCGTGACACCAATAATGCCGCCACGGTGGAGGTCTCCAGGTGCAGGGCAGGTAACGCCTAGGGTGGCCATAAAATCAGCGGCCTCCTCATATTCAGCCCGCGTCATCCCTTTCGATGCGTGTACGCAGCACTCGCCACGAAACTTGAGGCCAGGATTTCCTTTTTTCCAGCTTCTGTTTTCGACAGGTTTGGCAGCAAACACGATAGCCCAAGCCCACGGCTGGCGCACAGAGATCGCGATTTTCGGTAGTTGAAGTTCATTCATGACTGGCCACCGTTGTTCTTGGTGAAAGTCAAAAGGGCGTCTCCCACCTTTTTCTCGATAAGATATTCTAGCCGTTGCAAAATAACGTCGCATACACCAGTTTCGGCGCTGAAGGAGTTCTCCAAACGGACAACGATTTCTGCATTAATTGAGCGGCCATTTTTTTGGGCTTCCGACTTGATTTGCGCTTTGATGCTCTCGGGTATCCTTAGAGGGAATTGAGGATCAGTTCTTGCCATAGCTTTGTTCCTTCGTAGCATCATGATCTTCGGCAATTGCCGACAGACCGGTCCTCAAATCCTCGATACTTTGGATCATCGCTTCAGCGCGCTCGACAACATCCGGGCGGTTGTTGGCTTTTCCCCACGCAATTTTCAGACGGCTGGTGTGAACGACTGGCCCAAACTTGTCGGTGAGGATAGCGCCGGCAGCGATCGAGAGCGCTTTTTTTGAGAGCGCAATGTCGAAGTGGACCCAGGAGGCGTCACGATGCTTTCCAAATGATAAGGTCTTGTGTCCCTGTATCCATTTTCGCTGCACGCCGATCTTGTCGACCATAGCGAGGAGCTCTGCGTCGGTGTCTGCCCAAAGATGGCACATCACCATGTTTCCGAATTTGTGGCGCACATCGTCAACGTAGACGGCCATCGTCTAGCCCTCCCGCCTTGCGGGTGCTGCGGCGAGCATTGCCCGGTAAATTTCCAGAGCTTGCACCCACGGATCAGCGTATTTCAGAACAATCATAGCGCTCGATAGCATTGCGTCGGTAGGCTCGTTTGGCACAAGCCGCCATCCTTCCGCAGTGTTCTCATCACAATCCCGGCAAATCTGGTGGCGTGCTTCCATCCCCGTGTCGTTGCAGGTTCGGCAAGACACGTCCTGCACCTGTGCGGAGAGGGCGGAGAGAATGCGCTGCTCGTCGGCGCTCGACATGACAGAACGTGACGCGGAAAACCGAAGAGCTTCACGCAGTTTCTGCATCGTGTGAGCGTCCAAAGCCTTCACGGCCACGGATAGCATAGGTGAAGCGCATAAGTAGACCGGATCTGATAAGTATGCATTCTGATCTTCATAAACAGTCATCGACCCGGCAAGGCCCTCACGCATCGCCTTTGCTCTGGCGGCGGTCACATAGCCGACAGGCTTGTGCGGAAGGTTTTTCGATTTGGCTCCGCGGAAAAGATAGACGACCTCGGTCGGGCCTTTGCTGCCCGCAGCGGCTATCTTCTCGATCGCCTCAACGTCGCGGCTCAGATACTCGCAACCAAGATAGTCCACCGTCATGGCGGCATAGGGTTCGCCATGACTGAAAACGAGATCGGTTTGCGTGGGCAAAACTGCGATCTTCCCATTCTCAAGAGCGGACGGTCGGAATGCGTCCATATCAAAATCCGCGACAGGCTCAATTCGAACGCTTGTCATTGCGACCATGCCGGCGGCAAGCGCATCAGCCCATCGCTTCTGAACGCCGGCCGGGAGATCATCCCACTTTTTCCCGTATTCGCCGGTCATGAAGTTTTCATAGAGCGCCCGGGCAGGGTTTGGATCGGTAGATTTTTCAGCCGTGAGCATTGGTGCGTCCCCTCATCTCCATGAGATCGGAAAAGGTGCCGAGGAAGCTGGCGGCGAACCGATGGCTTAGCTCATTCTTCTCGTCTCGGCCCATGTGATGATTGGCGATCTCGAGCGCTGATACTGCGCCGAGTGCCATCAGTTTGTTTTCGACGGAAAGACCCTCAAGGATCTGCTGGATGGCGTTCATCGCTTGGAGTGTGGTTTGATCCATGTCCACCGCCTCACACACGCATCGGCATGAGCACGATGAGATTTTCCTTATGGTCGCCGTCGGCGCGAAAAATCGTCGGGCTGGTGCTCTCGCCCAGGGCAATACGAACGGTGCCTTCCGGCAGGTGCTCAAGCGCCTCGAGGACGTATTTTGCGTTGAACCCCGTTTCCATTTCAGCCTGCCCCTCATAGGCGACTTCGTCTTCCGCGCTGCCGGCGTCAGGATTGGTCACGAGAAGCTTCAGCGTGCCTTCCGAGAAGTGGAACTTCATCGCCCGGCCGCGCTCGGTTGAAACCGACGACACACGGTCGACGGTCGAGGCGATGGCTTTGGCATCCGCCGTCACCTCGGTGGCATTGTTGGCGGGGATAACCCGGACATAATCAGGGAAAGTGCCGTCAATCAGTTTCGATACGAGGCGTGTCCCGCTGACCATGAAACAAATCCTTGCATGGCTGAGCTCGACGAAAACGTCACCATCTTTCGGCAAGATCTTCGAGAGAGTTGCAACGGTCTTGCGCGGAATGATCACGCCGGGCGCATCTACCGGAACATGGTCAATCATCACGATCCGCTTTGCGAGGCGATGCCCGTCGGTTGCAACGAACAGCATGCCGTCGGTCGTGGGATGCATGTAAATCCCGTTCAGATAGTAGCGCGTCTCTTCGGTTGAGACCGCAAAGCCTACCGCTGCAATAGCAGACTGCAGGGCTTTCGCCGGTATCGTGAACTTGTGAGGCAGGTTGCTGACATCCATCGACGACAGGTCGCTGGGCGGCAGCGCCTGCAATGAAAACCGGGACCGGCCCGCCTTGAATGTAACCGAATCGGGAGAGCCTTCCCGCTCTTTCGCCTCGGCCGAGATGTCCGCGCCGTCCGGAAGCTTTCGAACGATATCGCGAAGCAGATGGGCTTGAACGCTGAAAGGCTGAAAATCCATCGCGACGGTAGCCGAAAATTCGACCATGGCTTCCGTGTCGAGATCGGTTGCTCGAGCCCGCAGGCCGTCGTCCGTCCGCTCGATCGCGACGTTGGCCAGGATCGGGATTGTGTTTCGCCGCTCGACGACATCGCTGGAAAGCGCAAGGGCGGCGGCAAGGGCTGATTTGCTGGCTGTGAACATGATTATTCCTCCGCGCTTTCGGCGTCTGTTGCCGGCTGCTGAATGAGTGATTTGCAGTCGTCGGAAATCCGGTAGTGAAATTTCGGTGACCAGTAGGAAGTGTCGACAACGACGCTCAGGGGCTCGCTTTCGCGATGGCACTCGGCATAAATGCTGGCGAATTCATCAAGCGTTTCGGCGAATGTCTCGCTTTCATACTCCCAGAAGGAATTGGCTTCGTGCCGCCCGTCGTCTTGGGCTTGAGGCTCGATCGGCCGCGCGCCATCAAACATCTCGAGTGTGTGGGCGCACCTTGGGGTATTCCCATGGGTACCGTCTGGGTTGATGACGATCTCGATGTTGCCGCGCTGCTCTACGTACCTGAAGGATAGTTCTTGCCCTGGCAGAAAGAGCGCCTTTTGACCTGCGGAAGCGGTGGTCAGATAGGGCAGCCATGCCTCAGGAGAAGGTTTACCTGTCGGCAAAACTTCATCGATCATGAGCGTCGGATACCAGGTTTTCTCTGAAGTCATGGCTGCCGCTCCTATCAGACCTGCATTTCCGGAGTGCCCTGGAAGCTGGGCAAATCCGTATCGGCTGCAGCGCGCGTCAAATCGTCTCGCACCTGCTTGGTGACGTAGTGATCGGGGCGATAGAGATGGAACGACCAGACGAGACCCGAACCCGTCTTGCGGTACCGGAGGCGGACGGGAATGCGTGCCGTTTCCCCTTCGAAGAAGGGTGGAACCGAGAGGATAAACATGCCCGGCACGTCGATCCGGTTGCCTTCCTTGTCGTGCGTCTGATGCTCTTCCTCGAACACGATCTGGCCGGCGCCGTTCTGCAGCGACACGACATTTTTGACACGCGTTTCGGCGGTGACCAGGAGACCGCGGGAGAGGGTGACGAGTTGGTTCGGGAATGCCACCTTGAACGAGAACTTGTTCTGGAATTCGAGTTCTTCCGCTTCGTCGGGGGCGGCGAGATCGGCGATATGATCTTCGATGAATTCGGCAAAATCGGTTTGGGAAATTCCCTTGCCATTCATCGCTGTCCACGCCTTCCACTCTTCAGAGAGCGGGAACTCGTATTGGATGCGATGCTTGCCGTTGTCGGCCGCGCCGCCGTTTTCCTTCTGGTGGTAATCGATCACCGCCGTAAGCGACGGTTTTTGCCAGTCCATGTTGGCGAAGATAACGGAATGCTCCGTCTTGTGACGGTTTACCAGTTCGATGAAGCTCACCAGCGTCGTGACGCGCGCGGTCCCGAGCTTCGTTTCAGGGCTGGTGCGCCAGCTGTCGAATAGATTCTTGGTGCCGACGACGCTTCCGTCCTTCGGATCGAAGATGGCTGGGACCTTTTTGGGAACGCCGACTGCATCGTCGGGCGCCTCGATGAAGCGGACATCGAGACCGGTTTCCTTTGCAAGATTTGCAATCGCCGCGACGGCGGATGCGTTGAGCATATCAGTAGCCACTGGGTGTTTCCTTTCCTGGCTGTCTTACTGGTTGAGGTTGGGGCGGCTGCGGTCGATTTCGCGCGGGCCGGGGAACATGTCGTGCTGCTGCGGATGCTCGGTGGACAGGCGACCGCCTTCTATCACCCAGTAAACCGATGCCTTCCGGGGCAGCTTTGGCAACGTCGGGGGCGGGATTTCCGCATTGATCTCGACCATGCCATTCTTGACGGCGAGGTTGAGCTTGAGCGAAACGCCGCCCTTGTAGGTGACGTTCGGCCTGTCGTTCGAAAGCTCGAGCAGCTTTTCGAGGGTTTCCGTCAGCTTGCTGGAAAGCTCGGCGTTCAGATCGCCGCTTTCCAGCATGCCGAGGAGGGATTGCGCATCTCTGATGATCTGCATGGTCTACTCCGGTTGAAAGAGAGGTGAGCCGTTCCTCAGAACGGGATGTCGTCATCCATGTCGTGGCTGAAATCGCGGCCCGTGCTCGGGCTAGAGCCGCTTGAGCCGGATTGTCGGCTGGATTGTTGCCCGTACTGGTCGGGATCGGACGCCGGGGGCGGACGATTGCCACCGCCCTGACTGTCGAGCATGGTCAGCGTCGCATTGAAGCCGTTCAACACCACTTCGGTTGTGTAGCGATCACCACCGTCGGAGTGCTGCCACTTGCGGGTTTGCAGCTTGCCTTCAATGTAAACCTTCGAGCCCTTCTTCAGATATTGCTCGCAAACCTTGACGAGGCCTTCGGTGAAGACGACGACGCTGTGCCACTCGGTGCGCTCCTTACGGTCGCCGCTGTCGCGATCCCGCCAGGTTTCGGAAGTCGCAAGGCGAAGGCTGGCGATGCTGGCCCCGGCTTGTGTCTTTCGGATTTCGGGATCGGCGCCGAGATGGCCGATAAGAATGACTTTGTTGACGCTACCGGCCATCAGAGGCTCCAGAGGAAATGTGGTGGATAGGAAGGCTCAGCGCCGATTGCCCGGAAGCGTTCCGCCAGTGCGATCTCGCGTGCTGCGAAATCGTTGTCGCGCTCTTTTGAGCTAGGAGCTGTTAGGTACTGTCTCTTCAGCATGGCAAGCTCCTGCTGAAGTCGTTCGATCGTGTCTCGGGTTGGGGGGGGGGCTGTCAGCCATGGTGATCCTCCGCTCGTGCCGGCATTTCAAGGCGATAACCAAGATGGCGACTGGTGATGATTGAGACGCCATGCGGAGCTACCGACTGGCGAAGGCGGTTCAAAAATGCGTAAGTGCAAGCCCGGGCATCCAACGGGCCGCCGTCTGGGTCGTCGCTGTAGATGCGATCGGCAAGCTGATCGGCAGAAAGGAAGCTCCGGGCTTCAGCAAGTGCCAAAAAGATCTGGCGCTGCCTGCGAGGCAGCATGATCCGGTCCGCAAGTTTGATAGCGTCCTGTTTCATCGACCGCTCACGATCTTCCGATGCATCAGGTTGTTATTTGCTGCGTTCATCCGCTGCTGGATGCCAATCAGCCGGTCAAAGGTTTCCAGAAACGCGATCTCTGCTTTCGCCGGCGCCCAAGGCGTGATCGCGCCAATTGTTAGTGGCGCTGGGAACCTGGACATAGGATATTTCTTGCGGGCGGCGGAGCCGAACAGGCTCTCGGCCTCGGCCGCTGCCATGCGAACATCCATGCGTTCGACGGCATGCGACTGCTTTTTTGTCCATGCACTTGGGGCGGGCAGTCCTGCTGCCGCATAGATGGCGCTGTCCCATCCGGATTTCGCAGAGGCGACTACGGATCGAAAAGCTTCGGCGGCCTTCGGCGAAAAGTCGTCGAGCATCGCTGCCAAAAGATCCTGTTTGGGGCGGCTGTCGTCACCAAGCTTGTATTCGTGCGCATCGTGCAGGAGGAATAGCGCCGCGGTGAGTTCATCTTCCCCTTCACGCAGAAGCGCTTGCGCGCCCATTACGCAATGCTGGGCGTCGCTGTAACCGAGGCCGGGATAGGTGCCGGTGAAGCGATTGATTTTGGCAAGGCCAAAGGCCACTTCGTTGAAATCGATCTCACATGCTTCGGGATGCGCAAGGTCCATCAACGAACCGTCCGGCCGAAAGAAGTCGATGCGCTTGTTGCAGAGGCGGGGGGCGGAGATCGATGTCATCAAACGATCCCTCCGATAGCGTCTCTGGCAATCATAGAAACGCCACAGACGAAACCGGTGGCTGAAACCAGTGCGAAGAACACAGCGAGTGCGAAAAGCACGCGGCAAAGCAGGTCGACCCGGTGCGGCAGTTCGGTTTGAACCTGCTCTTTAGGTGAAGCGCACATCGGCAAGATTTGGATCATAGGTTCGTCTCCATCCGTTTCGGATGCCGCCCCAAGACGGAGGCGGTCACCGAAACCGGACGTGATGTCACGCCGCGCGCTTACGGATCTGGCGAACAGCCTGATCATTGGCACGAGCTCGCGCCCGAGCGCCGTAGTGAGCGATTTCAGATTGCGTGAAATGACGGTTCAGTTCTTCGGAAGTGCAGCCCTCACCATAGCGACGCATCGCGTCGGCCATGTCCTGAATGAGTTCTTCTTCCTTGCTGTTCGCAGTCTGCATAATTCTCTCCATCCTCTGAAGGTTGGACCGGATGGCGCGGGGCAGGGGACGTGGGCGCCATCCGGTCGTTTCCATGCCATGTGGTTCGGCTTGGATGGCGCGATAGTAAGCACAGCTTTAATTCATGTGCAAGCTATACTTTAAAATGAAAGTGCTAAAAAACGATTCGACAATTGAAGAAAAAGAATCAATCATTAGAACCAAACAAGAACATGATGGAGAAAAAGGATGACTGCAGGCATTCCCCCAACCCTTGGACAGGTGATGTCTTTGTCGATTGAATGTGGTGACTGCGGCCGGGCGCGATGGAGGAAGCCGCAAGAGCTTTATCGCCTGAAAGGTGTGGCTCCCTCCACTCCGCTGTGCGAACTCGGAAGCAGGCTTGTTTGTTCGGCGTGCCAGTCAGAAGGGATGGAGGGGCGGAACATCGTGCTGCAAGCCGCTTTCTCTTTCGAAAACGACCGGATCCGCGCAGAGGCTTGGAGGTCTAATAGCCTAGGAGCTCGCGCAGTGGGATGATGCGCCACATGTTTTTAATTCCATATGCATCAAACTCGAGCTCTCTGCGTGGATTGTATTGCTCGCAGGTGATGACGCTTTTTGTGCGGCCTTTGAGCTTCTTTACGTAAGCTTTTCCGACGGCCTCGCCTTCGCTGGGGAAGGTTTCGATCACGACATGGTCGCCGGGAACCGGGTCGCGACCACCGCAGTAGATTAACTCGCCTGGATCGTAGCGTGGAACCATGCTGTCGCTGAGGACATGCAATGCAAAGACTTTTCTGAGGTGAGCGATGCCAGGTGGTCGACGAACGTGTCCCGCAACCTCTCCGTTCAGCGTGAAGTCGCCATCATCGCCACCTACGGCCACTCCCAGGATTTCCACATCCATCGGCCCGGTTGGTGCCGGGCCAAAATCCGTAACTCGCTCGGCGTCACCAAGACCTTCTTCGTCTTCCAGATACCGCAATTCCCCGTTGCTTAGCGCGACCGGATCGATCTTCAGGACTCGTGCTATGACCTGCAGATGCTCCATCGCAATAGCATTGGCGCCACGCTCCCAGTTCCCGACTGCACCGGTGGTGACATTGGCTGCTTCAGCAAGGTTCCGCATCACAAGGCTTCGGCGGATCCTCGCAGTCCGGATTGCCGATCCAATATTTTTAAAAAGTTCGCTCTGATCCATGGGGCGGATGAAAGTTGAACTTTCATCGCTCGTCCATTTAAGTATCGCTTGCATTGATTTTAAAGCTGTGCTTTTAATTTCGGCCATGAAACAGAACCCGAACAGTGTTGGATTGGAAGTTGTGAAGCGAAGCGCCGGCGGAGCGAGTGCAGTCTCGCGCATCGTTGGGGTGACGCCACAAGCAGTCGCGCAATGGAAGGCCGTGCCTCCGGAGTATGTGCTCCGCCTCGAAAAGGCATTCGGGGTCTCTCGACATGTTCAGAGACCGGATGTCTTTGGGTCCGAAGCAGTGGAGGCCGCAGAATGATCGGGTTTTCAGGAAATCACGTCGGAGTAGGGAAGAGGTCATCCCGCGTGGCTCATAACCACGAGATCGCGAGCTCGAATCTCGCCTCCGCAACCAAATACCTGCTCCCTTTCCTCCCGGGAGTACGCTGGCGCATGACGGTTGGGGGCTCCCGGCTGTCATGCGCCTTTTTCCGTCTGTCGGGCTACGGTCGCGACCGGTCCTCGACGAAACCGCTTGCCGAAACAGCGATACTGCTTCCGGAGCGTCTGCTCGTGCGGTTTCCGTGCCGGCTACCGCCGAGTGCGCCGCCCGACCAGCTGGAAGCGGAATTCGTCCACCGTCATTCGCCCGCCTTCGAGCATGTTGACGATGTACCTCTCCTCGTTGGGGGCAGCCTTCAAAAGCGCGGCCTCCTGTCGATCGAGGCGTGCATCCGTCTCGTTCAGAAAGTTTTCGATATCGGGGTGCGTCTCCAGAAGTTGCCGGAGAATGATCTCCAGCGCGAAGATGCGCCCCGTGATCTGGCTGCCGTCGTCGGTGGGAATATCGGTCATGAGTTGCCCCAGGTTGGTAGCGGACTGTCGCATGCTGTTCTGCCCTCCGGCGATGAAAAAAGAAAGTCTCCGTCATGTGATCCCCCGTGATCTGCTGACGCACTGAACCTCACATTTTCAATTCATTCCCACCACGGGAAAACGCAGGGAAATTTCCCGGCGCGGGAAAGGCTTTGTCATGTTCCAAGACGCATGGTTTCACCGCATCAAGTCCGCACAGCGAGACCTGATCAAACTCGTCGGCGGCATCGAGCGTGCGGCCGAGATATCGTCCATCTCTAAAAGCCACATCGGCCGCATGAATAATGCGGCTGATCCAGAGTTGATGCCGCTTTCGGCTGTGCATGCGCTCGAAGATGACTGTGGCGTTCCGGTCGTGACTTCCGCGATGGCGGAGCTTTCGGGCCGTCGGTTATCGGATCCCGATCTTGATCGCCAGGCCGACATCTGCGTCCAGCAGGCAAAGGCAGCCCTGATCGCTAAGGTTGGGGAACTCATGTCGAGCAGCGCTGCTGCTTCTTCAGATGGTTTTTTCAGTGTGGCTGAAAGCCGGCAGATGGATCGTATTTCGAACGAGATTGAGCAGGCTACGGCGAAATTCCGCCAGGCCTTGGCAGTCGTTGCCGCGCGCGGCGGTGAGATAGTCGGCCTCCGCGTAGTCAAGGGAGGAGAGCAATGAACTTTCTCCTGAAGCCCTGCGACGACGATACGCTGGCATATGCGCAGAAGTGCATGGATCGCGGACAGGTGGAAGGCGCCATTCCCGCAAACCGTCGACCGTTGACGGGGCATGAGACAGCGTTGATTGCCCGCCGCGCGACGCAAGACGGGTTCTTGCGCCTCGGTGTTTCTGTCTTCTACGAGCCTGAGCCGGGCCTGCTGTGGCTTGATATGCTTTTTGTCGAACCCGAGTTTCGACGCCAGAATGTCGGCTGGCAGTTGTTGCTGGAGACCCGCGCGCACGCGGTGAGCCAGCAATTTCGCGAAATGAGTTTCGGCACGCTGCTGACGAATATGCCGATGCGCGCGCTCGTCCGTCGTGAGCCGGGATTTTTCATGTCATCCGAGGTGCATGGGCCAGCGCTCGTGTTCTCGGAACGCCTGGCGCGGAGGGCGACGCGATGACGCCGCCTCTCTGCAAATCGAAAGCCGATCGTGATCGTCTCCGCCAGCGTGTCGGTGAAAGCCGCAAGGCGCAGCTGAAAGAAATCCGTCGGCAGGTGAAGCGCTGGAGCGATGGTGCGTCGGCGGACGATTGCATGGCTGCCATCAAGGCTGCCATCGCTCATGTCGGGGAGCGCGATTGATGCTCCGCGATTATAATCAGTTCCTCGCATCGAAAGTCGCAATCGCCCAGGAAGGTGGTTTCGAAGTCTCGGCTGACGAGATCAATCCGATTCTGCAGCCTCACCAGAAGATGATCATCATCTGGGCCTGCCGCGGCGGGCGGCGGGCCATCTTCGCTGCCTTCGGGCTTGGCAAGAGTGTGATCCAGATTGAAATTCTTCGCATTGTCATTGCCAGGTTCGGCGGGCGCGGGCTTTTGGTGCTTCCTCTCGGGGTTCGGCAGGAGTTCCGGCAGGACTGTGAATTGCTGGTTACCGGCATCCATCCTCGTATCACCGATACGCAGCGTGCTGAACTTCATACCTGGCAGGAAGGCCATCCCGAGCGCGTGCCGTCGCTCACCTTCATCCGGTCGATTGGCGAAGCCGGCGAGGCTGGCCTTTATATGACGAACTACGAGACGGTGCGCGAGGGAAAGCTTGACCCCCGCCTGTTCACTGTCGCGTCGCTCGACGAGGCTGCCTGCCTTCGAGGGTTCGGTGGGACAAAGATATTCCGCGAGTTCATGCGCCTGTTTGATGGCATCCGGTTCAAGTTCCTCGCGACGGCGACACCGTCGCCAAACCAGTATGTAGAACTGCTGGCCTATTCCGCGTTCCTCGAAGTCATGGATGTCGGGCAGGCGAAAACGCGGTTTTTCAAGCGCAATTCGGAGAAGGCCGACACGCTCACCATTCATCCGCACAAGGAGCATGAGTTCTGGCTGTGGGTTGCAAGCTGGGGGCTGTTTGTCCAGAAGCCCTCCGATCTCGGATGCTCTGACGACGGTTACGAGCTACCGGAAATTGAGGTGCGTTGGCATGAGTTGCCCGCCGATCATGCATCGGCCGGTATGGAAAAGAGCGGTCAGGGTCGCCTTCTGCGTAATGCTGCAGCGTCTCTTTCCGATACGGCAAGGGAGAAGCGCGACAGCCTCGGTATTCGCATTGCCAGGATGATGGAACTGCGCGCCGAAGATCCCGATGCGCACCGCATCATCTGGCACGATCTGGAGGCTGAGCGGCTGGCGATCGAGGCGGCCATTCCCGACGTGGTCAGCGTCTATGGCGCACAGGACCTCGATGATCGTGAACAGTCGATCGTCGGGTTCTCGCATGGGCGCATCCGCGAAATCGCAGCCAAGCCCGTCATGCTCGGCTCGGGCTGCAATTTCCAGCGACATTGCTGGTGGGCGATTTTCCTCGGCATTGGTCACAAGTTCAATGACTTCATCCAGGCCGTTCACCGCATCCAGCGCTTTCTCCAGACGCACAAAGTTCGCATCGACCTCATCTACACCGAAGCGGAACGACCGGTGCGCGACAACCTCGAAGCCAAATGGCGTCGCCATGTGGAGCAGATGGCAATCATGACAGATATCATTCGCAAATATGGCCTGTCGTCTGCGGCGATGGCTGAAACCCTCACGCGCGCCATGGGTGTTGAGCGGATCGAAGTTTCCGGCCCGGGCTATCGGCTGGTCAACAATGATTGCGTGATGGAATGCCAGAAGATGGGCTCCAACAGCGTTGATCTGATTGTCACATCGATCCCGTTTTCCACCCAATACGAGTATTCGCCGAACTATGCCGACTTCGGTCATACCGAAGACAATGAGCATTTCTGGCAGCAGATGGATTTCCTCATCCCCGAATTGCTGCGGGTTTTGGCGCCGGGACGTGTCGCCGCAATCCATGTGAAGGATCGCATCGTTCCCGGTGGTATGACGGGTCTAGGGTTTCAAACCGTCTACCCATTCTCCGACGATTGCATCGCCCGGTTCAAGCGCCACGGATTCGCGTTCCTCTCGCGCAAGACGATCACCACGGATGTTGTCCGGGAAAATAACCAGACGTATCGCCTGGGATGGTCTGAGCAATGCAAGGACGGCAGCCGCATGGGTAACGGCCTGCCGGAATATCTGCTGATATTCCGTAAGCCTCCGTCCGATAGTTCGAACGGATACGCGGATTTTCCTGTCAAAAAGCAGAAGCGGGAATGGAAGCAGGGGCACTGGGACAATCCTGCTGGATACAGCCGCGCCCGTTGGCAGCTTGACGCCCACGGCTTCATGCCGAGCTCGGGCAATCGTCTGCTTTCGACCGAAGAAATGGCGGGTTTGGAGCATCACCAGATCTTCAAACTGTGGAAGCGATACTCGCTCGAGACAGTCTATGATTTTGAGCACCATGTGAAAATCGCCGAGCATCTGGAAGAGCGGGGCATGCTGCCCTCTACCTTCATGCTGCTGCCACCACATTCCACGGCTGACGATACCTGGACCGATATTACGCGCATGCTCTCGATGAACACGCTGCAGGCTGCGGTGGGTAAGGAAATGCACCTTTGCCCGCTTCAGTTCGACATCGTTGATCGGGCCATTGCTCAATATTCAGAGCCGGGTGAGACGGTGTTCGATCCGTTCGGCGGTTTGATGACCGTGCCGTACCGAGCGATCAAACTGGAGCGGAAGGCCGTCGCGACTGAGCTTAACGCGGGCTACTTTCTCGATGGCTGCAAATACGTGGAAGCGATGGCCCGTGAGAAAGACATGCCAAGTCTCTTCGACACGTTGGAGGCTGCGGAGTGAGCGACCCGGTCTCTCTCTACATCGTCACGGATCGGGCGGAGCAGGCGGCACAGCGGTTTTTTTACTGCCGCGTTGCGTCTCTTCCTGACTGGGTGCAGGTCGTCACTTCCATCATCGAGATCGAAGAAATCCCAAACGGGAAGAGCGTCCTCACGCATTTTGCAACCGGCGGCCGGTCCACGGCTGAACAGGTGTGGTTCGAACGCCGTCTCCGCGGCGGCCTCTTTTACGACCACGAAGCTCTCAGGGACAAGATCGAGGTCTGGCTCGACAAGAGGCTCGAATACGAGCGGAAGCTGCTCGCCCAACATTCACAAGACCATGAACGACAGGGGAATTACGCATGACGATGGTGACGGTTTTCAGGGATTATGCTGTGCAGGGAAAACATCCGGCCGCACCAAGTGCGTTCGATGTGACCCCTGAAAAGTTCGATGGCTTGCCACCTCATATGCGTTCGGATCTATGCCGCATGCTCACCGATGCAGGATATTCTGCTCGCCGCATCCTCCAGCTCTGCGGCATCTCGGCTATGGCGCTCGCGGAACATCTGGCGCAGCGCCACCGATATTGTATGCCTGAACGGATGCAGGCTGCGCGCCATAGCGGCGAACGCATCACGCCGCGCCAGGTCGACGAGATCGTGGAAAGCCTCGACCTTTATGCCTGCCGCGTGCTCGCGAAGATGCCAAAGGTTGGGCGGACGCACTGGCGGCGCGGGCAGATCGAGGACGAAACAGGCCTTCGGCATAACCACGGCGTGCACGCCCTGAAAGACCTGCAGGCGAAGGGTCTCGTTCGTCCCATAGGTGTTGCGGAGCAAGGTTTCATCCAGCCTTACGAGTTGACGAAAGTGGGCGCCGTGGTTGCCGAGGCGATAGATCCTCGCGATATCTCGACCGCTACCAACGGGGATGGCTGATGTTGAGCCGTCTTGCCACCCGGCGCCCCCGCATCGTGCTGGTGATAGCGCCCACCCTCTATGAGTGCCGCAAGACGCTTGACGCTTTCGGCATCCCTCTTTCGAGCATCGATGAAATACGTTCGGTCACCAAGGCGCATCACCTGCGCGGCTGGTCGCGCGGCACGCCATTCATCGCACTGTCGGAGCGCGACAGCTGGTTTGCGACCCAAAGCGGCCGAGAACTGAGCACGGTCGTGGACGCATTCCTCCTCAGTGGACGCCTGCGGATCGCAAGTGACGCTGAACTTTCCGATCTTCGCCAACCGGAGTTTGCCAATAATGTATGCCGAAACGCTGCTCAATCATCTGGCGCCGCCACCACAATTCTCCAGCAGGAACCGTTGGGACCACGGTCTGCCGCTGATCATCGATAGCTTCGCCGGAGGCGGCGGCGCCTCCACCGGAATCGAGATGGCGCTGGGTCGCTCGCCTGACCTTGCCATCAACCACAATCCGCAGGCTCTTGCGCTGCATGCCGCCAATCACCCTGATACGCTGCACATTTCGGAGAACATCTACAAGGTCGATCCGTTGGACTATGTGGCGGGCCAGCACATCGGCCTTGCCTGGTTCTCACCCGACTGCAAGCATTTTTCGAAAGCCAAGGGCGGCAAGCCGGTCGAGCGGAATATCCGCGACCTCGCTCATATCATTCCGTTCTGGGTTGAGCGTGTTCAGAAAAGCGGCGGCAAGATCGATGTCATCATCATGGAGAACGTCGAGGAATTTGCGACGTGGGGGCCGCTCGTCCAGACTGACCGGGGATTGATGCCGGATCCGGAGCGGAAAGGCGAAACCTTCCAACAATGGTGCAAGAAGCTTCGCCGCCTCGGCGGCAAACTGGAAAAGCGGGAATTGCGCGCCTGCGATTACGGCGCACCGACGATCCGCAAGCGCCTTTTCGTCATCATCCGTTTTGATGGTCAAAAGATCGTCTGGCCGGAACCGACGCACGGCGCGCCCGATGATGCCGACGTGATCGCCGGTCGCAAGCTACCGTGGCGCACCGCGGCGGAATGCATCGACTGGTCGATCCCCTGCCCGTCAATCTTCGATAGCTCGGCCGATATCGCCGATAAGCACGGTCTGAAGGCTATCAGGCCTCTGGCGGATAACACCATGGCCCGTGTTGCGCGGGGCATGAAACGTTATGTTCTCGATGCGGACAGGCCCTTCATCGTCAATCTGACGCATGGCGCGCGCTGCGAAGATATTGATGAGCCTGCCAAGACGGTGACTGGCGCGAACCGTGGTGAGAAGGCCGTCGTTCTTCCACATATGGTCAGCTATTACGGCCATGGCGACTTAAGAGCGGAGCGGACGCGGGAACTGTCTGACCCGATATCGACAATCCCTTGCGAAAACCGTCATGCTGTGGTTGCACCTTCGGTGATCCGGTTCAATACCGGCGCCACCGGCAGCGACATTCGCGAGCCCGCGCCGACCGTTACAGCGAATAGCTATATCAAGAGGCCAGGTGGTGCAGCGCCGATCGGTATGATCGCTCCGCACCTGATGACGATGCGCAATGCCGGCAAGCCGTTTAACGGCGCTGATGAGCCAACGCATACGATCACCGCCGGCGGCGCTGGCCTCTCCCTGGTCGCACCTGTCCTTACTGCCGCGCAGCATGGTGGGTCCAATCGATCCGTCGAAGATCCGCACCATACGATCACGGCCAGCAAGAAGGATCAGAACAGCGTTATCGTCCCGACGCTCATACAGACCGGATACGGCGAGCGCGACGGGCAGTCTCCGCGATGCCTCGATATAGACAAGCCTTTGGGAACGGTTGTTGCTGGCGGCATCAAACACGCTGCGGCCGTTGCTTTTGTCGCGCAGCACAACAACGACAGCCGCCGCGAAGGTGGCGTCAATCCGGGCAGACCTGCCGATGCACCGATGTCCACCGCAACGCAAAGCGGATCACAGCAAGGCGTTGTCTCCGCCTTCGTCGCGAGGCAATTCGGCACCTCTACCGGCCACGAGATCGACCGTCCGTCTGCGACGGTGATGGCTGATGGTGCTGGTAAGTCGCAGCTGGTGACGCCATTCCTTCAGGCCTATTACGGCACGGGCGACGGCGGCGAGGAAAATCAGCCTGCGCGCACCATTACCACGAAAGACCGGCACGGCCATGTCGAGGCGATGCTTGATGTGCCACCATTTACGGAAGAACAGGCTGCCCGCGCCCGCGAAGTCGCGGCATTTATGCGATCGCACGGGTTCTGGGATGAGCGTGAGTTCGTAACCCTCGAAATCGACGGGCACACCTTCGTCATCGTCGATATCGGCATGCGGATGCTTACGCCGCGCGAACTGTTTAATGCGCAAGGTTTCCCCGGCGATTATCAGATCGATGGTGTCTGGGTGTCGGAAGACGGCAAGGAAACGTGGATAGCGTTTCCGAAATCCGTGCAGGTCTCCTGTGTCGGGAACAGTGTTAGCCCGCCTGTGGCCGAAGCGCTAATAGGCGCGAATTGTAATCATCTCGTTGCCGTGCAGGTGGCGGCATGATGCAGCCAACGTTGTTTGAAGGCTCAAAACGCCTCGTCTATGACGATGCGGTTGAGCTTACTCTTCAATCCATGCAGGCATATGGCCCGGACCATGACCACTGGGGCATAGCTTGGTCCGGAGGGAAAGACAGCAGTGCGACCCTGACGCTTATCCTCCATCTGTTGGACACTGGACAGCTGGCACAGCCGAAGTCGCTTTCGGTTTTTTATGCCGACACGCGCCAGGAGTTGCCGCCACTGGCGATTGCTGCTGAGCGGATCATGTTGCAGATGGCTGAAAGGGGTATCCGCTGCGAGGTTGTCCGGGCACCGCTCGATAAGAGGTTCCTTGTTTACATCCTCGGCCGCGGTGTTCCTCCGCCAAATAACAACACCCTCCGCTGGTGCACCCGTCAGATAAAGATCGATCCTATGACGGAGGCTTTGGAGCGCCGGATTAACGAGATTGATGGAAATATCCTGATGATCACAGGTGTCCGGCAAGGTGAAAGTGCGATCCGTGACCAACGTATTGTCATGTCGTGTGGCAAGGATGGAGCAGAATGCGGGCAGGGCTGGTATCAGCAGGTATTGCCGCAGGCGAAAGGCATCCGCGGTCGCATAGCAACCCTTGCCCCTCTTCTGCATTGGCGCGTGTGCAATGTCTGGGACTGGTTGAGATTTTATGCGCCTCTGCCTGAGTACGGCGGCTGGGCCACGTCTGCGATTGCGGACGCTTACGGTGGCGATGAGGCGGAGGAGAAGAACGCCAGAACCGGTTGTGCCGGCTGCCCTCTTGCGTCGAAAGATTTGGCATTGATGACGATCGTCGCCATGCCGGAGTGGTCTTATCTTTCTCCCCTGCTGGGCTTGAAGCCGCTGTATCGCGAGTTGCGTTTGCCTCATAACCGGCTACGTAAACCTGGTGTCGAAAGGCTGAAAAACGGCGCTATCGCCGCTAATCCCCAACGCATGGGACCGTTGACATTCGATGCCCGACTGATGGGGCTTGCCCGGGTTCTTGGTATTCAGGCTGAAATCAATGTCGAAGCGGAGCGTCTGGGACGGCCAAAGATAGATATCCTCAATGAAGAGGAAGAGAGCCGCATTCGCGAACTCATATCGGCCGAAACCTGGCCGCAGGGTTGGGATGGTGACGAACCTGTCGCGGACACGCCAATGGCGTCTGTTTTCTCCGACGGCTCCGTGCAGCCACTGCTGGTGTGAGGCTGTCGCATGTCTGATCCCATCATTGAAGAGTTTGTTGAACGGGCTCGTAACGTATCAGTAAGCGAGGCTGCAGAGCGGCTTAACATCAAACTGGGCCGCAAGGAGCATATCGGCGCCTGCCCGCGCTGCGGCGGCAAAGACCGGTTTTCCATAAATGGTGTCAAGAACGTCTTTAATTGCCGCAACTGTGGCGGAGGGCGTGACGGCATCGCCCTTATGGCGCATTTCCACAATCTCGATCTGCGTGACAGGGTAGGCTTCCTGGAAGCGTGCGCCGCCGCACTCAACGAAGATATTCCCGAAGGTGGCGAGCGCGAAACTGATGAACAGCGGGCAGAACGGCTTAAACGCATCGCCCAGCTGAAGGCTGATAACGAGCGGAAAAACCGCGAGAAGGAAGCGGGCGAAAACCGGTTCCGCGATATCGAGGTCAGCAAGGCGCGGGGCATTTATGGCAATGCGCAAGATTTGCGCTCCTCAGGATTTTCCTATGCCTCGGAGCTATTTCAGTATCTCCGGCTGCGTACAGGTTTTGAACCACATCCGGGCATTCTCGATCATATTCGCTTTGCGCCGGCGCATTCCTACTGGCATGGCAAGGATGAGATGGGCAGGGCAGCCAGTCCGCATATGGGGCCAGCCATGATCGCGCCTTTCGTAGCTGCCGACGGCAGTCTGACGGGATGCCATGAAACATGGATTGATTTGGGCAATGCCCCGAAATATCGGCCGTTGATCCGCGATGAAGACGGCACAGTCATTCTGGATAAGGACAAAAATCCCGTCACCACCAAGAAGATGCGCGGTACGAAAAAAGGGTCGATGATCCCAGTTTTTGGCGCGTCGCGAGCGGTGCGATGGGTGCTGGGTGAAGGTATCGAGACGGTATGCGCCTATGCAGGCGCCGAACGTTGGCGGGCTGATACATTCTATGCTGCGACGGGCGATCTCGGCAATCTTGCTGGCCCGGCCGATCCGCGATCTTCCTTTTTGCACCCGACAATAAAGGTCGGTAACGGGCAATTTCAGAAAATTCAGGGTCCCGTTCCAAAGCCAGATCAGACGCCCACGGACGCCGTGCAGGTGCCAGATCATGTTGTCGAACTCTTCATACTCGTTGACGGCGACAGCGAGCACGTTTTCACGGCGTCGGCCATAGCGCGGACAGTTACGCGTCTGTCGGCGCCGCATCGCATCATCACACCATTCTGGCCACCGGAAGGCGAGGATTTCGCCAGTTTGTTTGCCAACATGCAGCAGGGGATTGACACATGAACACACCCGAAAAGCGTCTGACGCGCCTGGAGCGTCGTAGATGAAGGAGAAAGATAAGAAGACAAACGGCGACGTTCCTGAGGATGTCGCGCGTATGATGAAGATGGCTGCGCAGCAACGGCGCATGTTTTCCGCAAACCCGGACCCTTTGCCGGTTGCAGAGCCGGAGCCGGCAGAAGATGTCCTTGTCCTGTCTGATGAGGAAATTCTCGAGGAATGCTCCGAGCAGCCGGAAACGGATATCGGTAATGCGAATCGGCTTCTTATTCGCTTCGGCGAACTGATCCGTCATGTCACCCACGTCGGTTGGCATGGCTACGATGGAAAGCGCTGGCTGGAGGATGCTTCCGGTTCCGTTGTTCGCCGGTTCGCACACCGCACGGCAGAATTCATCGATGACGAGGCTGTGCGGCTGGATTGTAGCGAAGAGGAACAGGCTAAGATCGCGGCCGGTAAGCTCGCGCGAGAAGAACTGAAAAAAATCGGTAAAGCGGGAAAGGATTGGGATGCGGAAAAGTTGGCCGAATATGAGCGGCTGCAAAAGGATGTCGAGAAAATGGACAAGGTCGAAAAAGACCGGTCCGGTCGCATTTCGTCACGGCACGCTCACGCCAAGCAGGCGGCAGGTACTTCGAAGATCAACAATATGCTTCAGGAAGCCGCGCCCTATTGCTCTCTGGAAGTATTGGACCTCAACAAGGATCTACTCGCGCTAAACTGTGAAAATGGCACGTTGAGGTTCTGCTCAGAGGCTGGGGATACCGGAAAGTGGCAGATAAGGGTCGACGCGCACCGATCGGCCGATCTTATCTCAAAGCTGTGCGAAGCGCGTTTTTTGCAGGACGCGGGCGCGCCGATGTTCCACCAGTTTCTGCAGCGTGTCATGCCGAATGTTGATTACCGGGCGTTTCTGCAGCGATATCTTGGATACTGCCTGCTCGGCCTTACCGGTGAACAATGCCTGCTGTTCTTTTATGGAGCCGGCAGAAACGGAAAATCCACATTCGTCGACATTATGGTCGAGATCCTTGGCGACTATGCCGTATCAATGTCGATCGATAGTTTCGCTGGTGACAGCAAGCGGGGCGGAGCAGAAGCGACACCCGACCTCGCCCGCTTGCCCGGTGCTCGCCTCGTGGCGGCCAGCGAGCCAGAAATGGGCGTGCATCTGAAGGACGCATTGATAAAGACGCTGACGGGCGGGGAACCGATCGCGGTCCGACGCTTGCATCAGGATTTTTTTGAACTCATCCCGCAGTTCAAGATCATTCTTTCCGGCAACCATAAGCCCATCATCAAGGATGACTCGGACGGTATATGGCGTCGTGTTCACCTGGTGCCGTGGGAAATACAAATTCCGGAAGATGAGGTTGATAAGACCCTCAAGGAAAAGCTACTGGCTACGGAGCGAGATGGCATCTTTGCGTGGATGGTCAAGGGGGCGCTTGAATACCTCCAGTTTGGGTTGCGCGTCCCTGACGGCGTCCGAGCGGCGACGGCCGAATATCGGGAAGAGAGTGATCCGATCGGCGCATTCCTGCGAAATGCCTGCCTCATCACGGGCCTTGATGCTGATCGAGAGGTTCCTGAAGATCTTTACAACGCATATCTCCGGTACGCCAAGCGGGAAGGTCTGGCAGACATACGGCAGGCGACCTTCACTCGGAGGTTGCCCGATCAGACCCGAAAGAGTTGGAAGGGGCCAGACGGGCTGATGCATCAGTTTCAAAGATTGCGATCTACTGGCACGAAATACGCGGGCATCCGCATCCGTGAGGAGTTCGCGGGCGGAAGTAACGTCCCGGCACCCCCAGATGGGCGTTTTTCAAACGATGAACCTTTTCCGGAGAATTTTTGATGATCTCTATCGCTGACTATCTGCTTTTGCTTGACACCCGGACCCCTCGCCGTACACACAGGACACGAAGGCCGCGATCTGCCTTTCGTTATTCGGCGAAGGGTCCGGGGCGAACAGCTAGAACAGCAAACGATGCCCATCGTACAGCAGGTTGCAAACCGGCGAGGGCGAAAAGATTATATCTTTCAGATGCTTGTGAAGCACGAACAGCTAGAACAGCAAATTTCAAAGTTTCCATGATGTGCATGCGCTTGCGCGTGAATAATCCCATCGGGTTGTTTGCTTATAACCCAATGCCGGTCGCATCATGTAAACCCTGAAAATACCTGTTCTTGATGTTCGGTCATTGATTTTATTGATAAAAAACAGCTCTACCTGTTCGTTTTGCTGTTCTAAATCAATCACTCTCCTGTTCTATCTGTTCGTTTCCCTTGGAAAGGGTTGAAAATAATGAAAATCGGTATCGAAAAACTGTTGCAGTGGGCTTTTGTGCAGGAGCTATGCGTGCGGGATATCTCTGAAGCTGGTGGCCCGAGCTCGTCTTCATCGAACTTTACGATGATCATGGAAATGCTGGAATTGGGAGCCATCATCGACCGGTCGCGCAACGTCATGGCTGCGTCATCTGCAATCACCTTGGAGCCGCATCTTGATGCACTGGCTGTTGCAGATGCGGTTCGAGATCTTGCGGATCATCGTTTCGTCATTGGTGATGACTGGGCACCATTCACTGATTGGGCTGACGACTATGGCTTGGTCGCGGAAGCCGTGCGGGCTGAGATTGAGGCTTTTCGGCTGCGCGGGGACCGCGCCAACGGTCGCAGAGCGGCCAATCTTGTTGTATGCTCAGCCATCCTCGGCCGCGGGCCAGACTGGTTTGCGGAAAAACCGGAAGAACGTATCGTAGAGCGTCGCGGGCAACCGGCATGGTTCATCTCGAAAACTGCAAAAGACCGCTTTGGTCGGTTCTACGAGTTCGAGGCGGATGGTTATGACCGGAAACGCAAACGTCCGATGCGTGGCGCATATCGAAAGATGGAACTCGCCGAGCCAATCCGAAGCGCGATCATTGGTCGAATGGAATGGAAGCTTTGGCAGGATGCGCTGGTTTGCCTGGGCAAATCATTGGCAAATCAGCTGACTTTCTACGATGTCGAACCGTTCACTCCGGACCATGCGCCGTGGATGCGCGTAAGAAAAAATACTGACAAACTTGTAAGCGTTTGATTATGAAAGGTATTTATTTGCGGTCTACGTGTTGAAGTGCGGCAGTCGCTTGACATATCTTGGGGACAGTAAAAAAGATTGGAAAACCCGCTTCGGATTGTCCGGCGCGGGTTTTTTGTTGCCAACGATGGAGGCTGCCATGCACCCGCTGCTGTAATGGCGGCAAATAGCATGCCTTTCATGACCGGGGAGGGGTGAGGCGGCCAAAGGCAGCCACCCCCGGGTCAAGGGACCGTACCGGGATTTCTCCCCCTGCGGGCCGGGACGACCCCGAAAAGCCGCCAGTCAAACAGTTGAAAAAATTGGGTTAACGTGGTTAACGGCGTTAACGCATGGGTTAACGAACGGGTTAACGATGAGCGATGTGATGTGGTCCATCGCGCAGATTGCTGCGCGGGACGGTGTTTCGAAGGCTGCCGTTTCCAAAACTGTGAAAAAGCTGGCGGAAGATCGAGCGGATACGCCGATCGAGCGCGGTTCGCAGGGTCAGGTGGTAGCGGTATCTCTGGCCCACTATGATCACTATCGTCAGCGGCATGTGAACCCTGCCAAGGCAACGGCGCCGCTTCGGTCTCCAGATGGTCGACCGGACGGCAAGTCTCCGCCAGAGCTTCCGTTCCGCGATGAGAACAGTTTTGACGAAGCGCGCCGACAGTCGGAATGGCTGAAGGTCGGGCGCGAAAAGATTCGACATCAGGAGGATTGCGGAGCCCTTATCCGCAAAGACAAAACTGACCAGGCGGTCGCGATGATCGGCGGAGAAATCCAGTCCATCGTTAAGCGCCTTCCCAATCGGGCCGATACAATCGCCTTGGCCGTTTCGAAAGAAGGGGTTCACGGCGTCCGCGTTCTTCTTCGGCAGATCGCGATCGATATTTGCAATGACATCGCCGACAAGCTGGAAGCTTTGGCGGAGGCCGCCCCCGAGAGCGACCCGCTGATTGAGGATGAAGACGCATGACCGTGCATCCTGGGGCCTTTCGTGTTGTTTCGTCGGCTTTGGCGCGAACAGTCCGCAGCGAGCTTCCAGTCCCTTTTGATATTTATCTTCCCCAGAACATCGTTCTCGTGGATGGTCCGAAGAAGGGAGATTTATGGTCGGCCGAAGACGCGCCATATCTTGTCGAGATTGCGCAATGCCTCAGCCTTGAGCATCCGTGCACGGAGGTGACGGTTCGAAAATCACAACAGACCGGTGTCTCAATTCTGGCGTTGGCGTGGATGCTCTATATTGCGGAGACCTGCCCGGATAACTCGATTTACGGCGTTCCTGGTCTGGATACGCTGCAGGACATCAACTCCGGCAAGCTTCAGCCGCTTATTGATGCATGGCAGAAACATACCGGGAAACAGATCATTATGCCAACGACCAGCCGGTCCGGCGTAGGGTCGACGACTTACGAGAAGAAGTTTCCCGGCGGCTCGCTGTACCTGGCGAACGCCAATACCGTTATGGACCTTTCGGCCAAGACGACCCGCTTCGGGGTGAAGGACGAGGTATCGAAATGGCAGACGCTTCCTAACGGCGCGGATCCGGAAAACCTGTTCTTCGGTCGCTTCACGGCGTTTCGTCGGCAGAAAACCTACAAGATATTCGGGCTTTCGACACCGGAACTCGATAGCGGCGACGCGCTTGGCGAGGGTCCAGGACATTGCCGGATTGACCGTGATTTCCGTCGGTCCGACCAGCGTTTCTGGTACATCCGGTGCCCTGAGTGCGGTACCGAGCAGGTGCAGGAAGATGCCAATCTACTGATTAATCGGGAGCATCTGCACAAGACGGTTATGCGGTGCGTGAGCTGCACGCATCATATTTCGGAAATGGAGCGTGTCCCTGCTGTGCAGCAAGGACGTTACATCCCGACGGTGACCGGTCCGGACAGGCATCCCGGCTTCCATGTGGATGCCTTCATGTCGCTCATGATGTCATACGAGGCCATCGCAGAGGACAAGATCAAGTACGAGGCCAAGGGCGAGGCGGGCGCGAAGGATTATTCCAATCTGATTTGCGCCAAGCCTTACCAGATGAAGGGGAATGCCCCCGATCATCAGCGCCTTATGGAGCGCCGGGAGGAATACCCGGCAGGCACAATTCCTGCCGGCGGATTGCTGTTCGTTGCGGGAGCAGACGTGCAGTCTTACGGCATTTACTGCGAGGGTGTTGTCTTCGCGGAGGACCGTCAGAGCTGGAATGTTTTCGCCGAGTTCTTCGAGGGGGCGACGGATAATCCGCAAGCGGGTGCGTGGCTCCTCCTCGATGAATTCTGCGAACAGGAGTTTCCCGATAGCCATGGCGTTCTGCGCAAGATCGAGGCGCTAGCCGTCGATAGCGGTTATCGGCCCACTCAGGTTCTCGAATGGTGCCGGCGGCGCCCGAATGCTTACGCGATCAAAGGCATGCCAGGACGTGGTGTCGCCGCGATCAGCCCGCCGGTGCGTAAATCGGTGAACAAGCGTGGCAAACGGAAGAGGCACGGTTCGGCTATGTCATGGCCGGTCGGCACTTGGGCGTTGAAAGCGGAGTTCTACGGAAACCTTCACAAGACTGGTTTGCGTTCGGGCGAAGCGACAGATCCACCTGGTTATTGCCATTTCCACATGGATCTCGGCGAGGAGTATTTTCAGCAGCTGACTGCGGAATATTTCAGCCAGAAGATGGTGAAGGGCAAGTTGCATGAAGAATGGATGCCTCGTCGAGAGCATAACCACTTCCTTGATTGCCGCATCTACGCGATGGCGATGGCCGAGCATCTCGGCATCTCTCGTCTAACCAAAAGCCAGTGGGCTGTGCTGCGCGCAAAGTATGAACCGGCAGTGCCTGTCGATCTCTTGTCGCCGGAAAGCCAGCAAGTAGCGGAGAGGGTATCTCCGGAGGAAGCTCCGGTCACGCCACCTGCGCCAGTAAAAAAGCCAGTCGAAAACAGGTGGGCGAAAAGAAGATGACCGAAAAGATGCGGGTACGGGTAAAGGCTGGCAGTGTTGCTGTTCCTGCCGGAAATCCGTCCCGTTATCGGGCCGGGTACCTTCGCGACACACAATCCGGCATCATAGCCTCCCGTCCTGCATCGCTGAGAGAGCATCGTGATGAAATTCGCCGTGTCTGGTGGCGGGCCGCAGCCCTTGCCATGGATATGCTGCAGAATTCTGGACGGCTGCGCGGCGCGGCGGACCAGATCCTTGCCGACACGGTTGGCGTCGAGCTGCAGTTGAACCCGCGCCCAGACCTGACAAAGTTCGGTTACGACCGTACGGAAGCGGTTGCCTGGACACGAATGGTAAAGGGGCGTTTCAAGGTATGGGCATGGAACCCGCTGGAATGTGACTTTCGTGCGAAATTCACAATCCCGCAGCAGACCGATGTTGGCTTGAGACATTGGCTTGCATTCGGGGAAAGCACGGGAATCGTGTCCTACCTGCCGGAAGCGCAAAGGTTGCCGGGAACCAGAACGGGCACAAAGTTTCTGCTCATTTCCCCGCAGAAGCTGGTTCAAGATACCAACGAGATTGAAGGGATGTACCAAGGGGTCATCCATGATGCCTATGGACGACCAACGCACTACCGGTTTCAGGAACGTCGCGACGGCATGACGACTAAAATCGACTATGCCGCACGGGATGCCGACGGACGACAGCTCGTCATGCACGCTTTCGATCCTTTCTCGTCGGACGACGTACGCGGTCTGTCGCCTCTCGCCACGACATTCAGGAAATACCTGATGGCGGAGAACACCGATGACGCCATGGCCCAGGTTCATTTTCTGCAGACGATTTACGCTGCCATCCTCAAAAGCGACAAACCGAGCGCGGAAGCATTCGAGGCTCTGGAAAGTATGAAGGACAGCGGCGCGACAGGTGTGGAGGATATCGCGTCTGATTTTGCGCAGTACTTCAAGGCTCAACTGGACCGTGCTGCGGAATCGGAAATCCGTCTCGGCGCTGGTGCGGGCGTTTCTCACCTCGCCCCGGGTGAAGATCTTGAATTCAAGTCTATTTCGACACCTGGAAAGGAGTCCCAAAGCTTCATGGCCTCGCTCCATCGTGAGACGGCGCGGGCGCTCGGCATGTCATATGGCGGATACACCTTGGATTACACCAATGCCACCTATGCCAGTACGAACATGGAAAACTCGGCTCTCTGGCCCATTGCTCAAAGACGTACCGACCGCATTGCGGCGCCGCATGTTCTGGTTCCCTACGCGGGGTGGCTGGATGAAGAAATCGGCGAGGGACGGATACCATTCAAGGGTGGGTATGATGTCTTCCGTAAATTTCGGGAGGAAATCCTTTGGGCTATCTGCCAGGGGCCATCGAAGCCGACTGCCGACGACGAGAAGCGCGCAAAGGCATCCAGCGAGCGTATCGCCAACGGCACGGGAACGTTGGAACGCGAATGTGCCGAACTCGGCGACGATCCCGAGGAAGTCTTTGAGAGCCGGCTCATGTGGCACGAGCGTTATGTGAACGCCGGTATGCGGAGCCCGTTTGAAAGAGGCTACGGTTCGAAGGCGGCAACTGAAACGATGCAAAAGGAAGGCGCGACCACATGAATACCGTGAAGATTGCGGGCGTTGTGGTGGATGTGGAAGACCCGTGTGCTCTCTATGCGGCGCTTGCTGCGGCGAAAGCGAAGCGTCTCGCAGGTGAGCAGATCGAAGAGAGTGAAATTCGCTCTCCCGTTATGCAGCAGCGCGTAAAGGTCGCGTCGTCCAGCATCGCTGATATCGACAGGGAACTCGTCCGCCTGCAGGCGGCCTGTCAGGCGAAGACAACCGGTTGCCGCCCGTCGCGTCGTTGGCGGCTTAAGTTTTAGGATTGAGAAAAGCCATGAGCCTGAGCTATGCCCACATCGCCCAGCAGGTGTTTAATACGCCGCTGATGTACGACTCCAGAAAAGCTGAGGCTTTTTTGCATGGACTTGGCAGCCGGATAGCGGGTGATACTGTTGTAATTTCCAACCCCGGCGACGCTGTCAGCCACGTGGCTGGAGAAAACGGAAGAACCTTGGCTGGCAAGGTGGGTAACCGCCTTGAGAGGGCCTACACGGGCGCAAATTTGCTACCATTTGATCTCTATCAAGGTGTCGCGATTATTCCGATCGAAGGCACACTTGTGCACAAAGGCGGGTGGATCGGCGCTAATTCGGGGCAGACGAGTTATCAGGGTTTACTTGCCCAGATCGCCATGGCGCGCCGAAGTCCTGATGTCAGAGGCATCGTGTTCGAGGTCGATAGCTATGGCGGGCAGGTGAATGGGGCTTTCGAGGTTGCGTCGGCTATAGCTCTTCTATCGAAGGAAAAGCCAACCATTTCGATCCTGACAGACTTCGCTTATTCCGCGGGTTATTTGCTGGCCTCGCAGGCTCGTTCTGTCGTGATGCCGGAATTTGGTGGAGCCGGTTCTATCGGCGTTATCATGTTGCATGCCGATTATTCCAAGGCGCTGGACGATTCCGGGATCAAAGTAACCATCATTCGTGCCGGAGGAAAAAAGGCAGACGGAAACCCGTACGAGCCTCTGTCTGCTGATCTGGCTGAGCGCTGGCGTGGACAGGCCGAAGTGATGCGGCAAAAATTTGCTGAAGTTGTAGGTAAAGGCCGCTCCGGCCGCATCACAAAAGCTTCCGCGCTCGCGACTGAAGCGGATATCTATGAAGCGGGGGACGCCTTGAAAATCGGCCTCATCGACGCTGTCGGTGACCCACTGGCAACCTTCGACGCCTTTGTGAAGGCTGTCCAAAGGAGATGAACGCAATGTCAAGTTTGATAGATGCCATTCGGGCGGCGGTGCTTCCCGGATCGACGGCCGACGTTCTCATGATCGAGAATGAAGGTGAAACCGGAGCGAAAGCTCCGCCTTCCGACCCGCCGCCCTTCGCGGCTCAACCCACCACTGGAGGTGACATGACTGTCCAACAGTCCCAGTCCGGCCCGGCATCCGCCGCAGCCGGCACCATCGCCGCCGTTGTCACAGCCGCTTCCAGTGGCGACAGCGGTTTCACTGCAGCCATGGGCCACATCAACACCATCGTTTCCGCTGAGGGCATCAAGGGAGACGCGGGCCGCTTGAATGCTGCAATCGAGCTTGCCACCGCTTCCCCGCAGATGACGGCGGAAGCGGTTATCGCTTTCGTGTCCGCGAATGTCCCTGCCGCACAGGCTGCATCGGCGAAAGCGGGAGAAGGAGATGCTGGCTCTGCAAAAAGCTACGAGCAGCAGCGCCTCGCGGCGGCCAATCTGGCCATGCCGGCAGGTGCGTCATCCGCCGCAAAGGCGTCACCGAAGATCAATCGCGACGCGATCTTTGCGGCGCGCCGTAACCAGACCAAGGGGGAATGATCCATGGCCACTTCCATGACTGAAACTCCGCGCGATTTGGCCGTCCTGCTTTCCGAAGCGAACGGATACCTTTCTCGCGAGGTTCTCACCATCGCATCCGGGGCTGGCAAGCTTCTTGCAGGCACCGTTCTCGGCAAGGTGACGGCGAGCAACAAATACGTTGCTTCTCCGAACGCGAGCGTCGTCGGCAAGGAGGGGGCGGAAACCGCCGTCGCTATCCTCGGATACGAAGTCGATGCGACATCAACCGACGTCAAAGCGGTCTGCATCACCAATGACGCCGAGGTGAAAAATCCGATGTTGGTGTTCGACGCCAGCGTCGACGACGCAACCAAGCGCGCTGCGAAGCTGACACAGCTTCGTGCCGTGACCATCAAGGCCCGATAAGGAGATCTGATCCATGGCCGCACCAAACGCACATACTGGCGATCCTTTCAGTCTTGAGAGCCTCACCGCCGCCGTCAACGCCGAGCCCTATCGCCCCGGTCAGATTTCCGCAGCAGCACTTTTCGAAGAAGACAGCGTTTCGACGACGAGCGTTTCGATCGAAATGCGCAACGGAAAACTCAGCCTCGTCGAGCCGAGCTCCCGCGGTGGTTCCGGTGAAACGACAGGCGACGACGATCGCAGCAAACACATCATCGGCGTCCCGCATTATCAGCGGGATGACAGCATTGCCGCTGACGAAGTGCAGAACGTTCGCGAGTTCGGCACTGAAAGCAGCCTCGAAAATCTTGAGGGTCGCGTCAACCGCAAGGCGCAGCGCCATGCGCGTGATCTGACGATGACCCTCGAGCATCAGCGAGTGGGCGCCATCAAGGGTATCGTTACATCCAAGTCCGGCGGCGTGCTCGTTGATCTCTACAACCTGTTCGGACTGGCAGTGCCGGCAGCTGTGTCGCTCGAACTGGATGTCGACAGCACGATCGTAACCAGTCTCTGGCAGGATGTGATTTACTCTCTCGAAGATTCTCTCGATGAAGCTTATGGCGGCATCAGGGTTTTCACCGGACGTGATTTTCACAAGGCACTCTGGCAGCACAAATCCGTCCGGGAAACATTCCTCTACAATTCCGGCGCAGCCGTCCTTCGCCAGGATGTTCCGGACAGCTTCGTCTGGGGCGGCGCGACGTGGGAGCGATACAAAACCGGCGCCAAGGCGACGGCGGATCTCGGTTCTCCCTATATCGCCCACAACGAGGCTCGGGTGGTGATGGAGGGTGTCCCAGACCTGTTTATCACCAGATTTGCGCCGGCCGACTATAATGAAACGGTCAACACCCCGGGCCTGCCGTTTTACAGCCGTGCGATCGAGAAGCGCAACGGTAAGGGTTACGATCTCGAAGTGCAGATGAATGCGATTTCGGTTTGCACGCGCCCCCAGACACTGCGCAGGCTGACCCTGACCTGACCGGCAGACAGTCCAGAAATATAACTCTAACAGGAAGCCTTATGGGCTTCCTGTTTTGCAGCGTCATGTTGTTTGGCGCGGTGAAACAGGAAGAGGAACTTTCCATGTCCAAGAAAACCATAACTATCGCATTCCCGCGCGGAGGGATTATTCCTGCGGCGGTGCTATCCCTCAAGGAGGACAAGGTGTGCTCTCCGCATGAGCCTGTCAAAGTCCCGACGGACTATGGCCAGCACCTTATTGATGATCGTTTTGCTGTCGCGATCACGAGCAGAACGTCTGACAGCGAGGAAAAAGCTGAAGCGGATGCGGCGGCGAAAAAGAAGGCAGAGGCAGGCGAAGCCGCAAAGAAGAAAGCCGAGGACATCGCTGCGGCTGAAAAGAAGGTCGAAAGCGCGAAGGCTGCTTTGACGGCGGCAGGGACCGATACTGTCGCTCTCGATGCGGCTCAGGTCGACCTTAAAGCTGCCGAGGCGGAACTTTTGCTCCTGAAAGCTTGATCGCAATGGTTGACTGGGAAGCCGCACGGGCCTTCACGGAAGCCGCCTGTGCGGCGACCTTCGACACGAAGCCCGGACGCCTGATCGGAAGGCGGCCGGGCGCCACCGTCAATCACTCCGAACAGGATGATCCGGCGCGCGCGCCGTTTGATTTCCTGTGTTCCGTCGATCTTGAGCCGACGGGCGACATCATCAGGCGATATCCGTCTGCTGATCCGCAATCAGGTAATGGCGTTGTTTCTTATGATGCCGTCATTACGGCGCATGTCGGATCATGGCCATGGTCGCCCAGGATGGGCGATCATATCGTGGTTGGCAACAAGACCTGGCGCGTCGAGGCCTCGCGCAAGGACGGATCAAACAGGCCAGCGTGGTTCGTTTCGGAGGTGAGGAATGTTGGCGGCTGAAGCTGTAAGGCTGGTGGCGATCGAGCTTCTGAGACCGAGCGATGTTCCGGAAGGCGGGGATTTCCCGACGTTGGCCGGCGCGCGCGTCTTTGACAGTCGCGGGCCTACCTTGACCGAGATTGATCAGGAGCGGAAATACACGCCGGTTCTTTCGGTCTACACGCAAAAAAGCAGCGTGGACGCCGCCGGTGTAGTTTCTGGTTTCGATGACACCGAAGCCACCGTATCGCTGCTCGTTATGGCGGAGCTTGCGGTCATCACCCGGGAAGGCGGCACGGACTATGTCGACGCGATGACGGCAGGCACCGATGTCGAGGCGAGACTCGTTCTCGCTGCCCTGGTGGCGCAGGTTCGGCGCCGTCTCGAATTCAGCGCGGACGGAGCGCCATGGAGAAAGCTCGTCAAGCAGGTTTTGCGCGTTGACGAAGAGACCCACGCCGTTCCTGAATTCGGCCTTCGCTGGCAGCGGATTTTCTGCACCTATAACCTCGCAATCGGCGATGACGATTTCGACATGAGCCGCCCCGGCCTTCCAGAGCCGCTCGGGTCGGTTGCGGCAGCATTGCCCGACGGCAGTTACGCAAAGCAGAAGCTCGCCGAACTGGCAGCCTGTTTTGCGGCTGAAAACCCGGATCAGCTGACCATGATACATGGTGTGACGGCTGGACCCGGTGGCATCTCGCTTGAAACAGGTCGTGAAGATCTGATCCCCTGACCGGAGATTTCCAATGTCCAAGATTTATGTGGCGGCCGAAGGGTGCGCCATCCCCGGAGGCTGGCCGGAAGGTGGTCGCCCCATCGATCCGCTTTCGCGCTGGCATCGTCGCATGATCGAGACCGGTGACCTGGTCGAGAAAGAACAGGCCGAGGCAAAACCGGTCGAACCCGTAAAACCGTCCAGGAAGGATTGACCCGATGGTGAACAACATTCCCGACAATATCGTCGCACCGCTGCTCGCCTTCGATATCGAGTCCGGTGGACAGTTCTCGTCCGAACTGAACGAAATCCTGCTCGGCTTCGGCACTGCCGGCGCCGCGCTTGCCGAAGGCGAGATCGCCATCTGCAGCACCGTCAATGAGGCCCGTCGTCTCGCCGGTCGCGGTTCGATGCTGGAAAGCATGTTCATCCGTGCCCGCAAGAATGCACCCGCCCAGGTCATCTATCTTGGCCGCGTCGCCGATACCGGTACGGCGGAAGTCCGGACATTGACCGTGGGCGCCATTCCTGCGGCGGGCGGACAGGCCGTGGTTCAGATCGCAGGCGAAAGCGTATCGATCGACATCGCGGCCGGGACATCGGCGAACGATACCGCAACCGCTCTGGCGGCGGCGATCAATGCCTATTTCAATCCGCTTACAAAGAAGAGCCTGCCTTTCACGGCGACGGTGGCGACGAACGTTGTCACGCTGACGGCGCGCCACAAGGGCGCTTACGCGGGCAGGCTCGATATCTTTATTCCCATTCTGGAAGGCGGCAACGTCTTTACCAGCGCCAATCTGACGGCGGCAACGACGACGGCAGGAGCGGGCAACCCCGATCTCTCCGCAATCCTAGCGGCCATGGGCGACGATCCTTTCGAGGCGATCGTTTCCGCTTTCAGCGACGATGCTGCCGTGGCGCTGCTCGATGCGTTCGTGACATCGCGCTGGGGATATGATCAGCAGCTTTACGGCCACGCGTTCTATCCTTTCACCGGCACTGACAGCCAGGTGAATACGAAGGGTCTGGCGCGCGACACGTGGCATTTGTCACTGATCCCGATCCTTTCGGGCGGCGGCAATGGCGCCCCTGATTACGAGGCCGTCAGCGCCGTTGTGTCACGGGCGCTGCCCATGCTTGGTTCCGGCTCCGATGGCCGCGTTTCAGCAAACCAGTCTGGTCTTGTGGTCAGCGGTGTCATTGCCCCGCGTGATCGCAATTACTGGCCGGATTACCCGACGCGCAATGCATGGCTCCAGAACGGTGTTTCGGCATGGAAGGTTGACCGCAGCGGCGACGTGATCATCGACAAGATCATCACCCAGCAGCAGACGACGAACGGCGTGCCGGATACGGCCCTGCGCGATATTCAGGCGGTCTACCAGTTGACCTACGCCCTGAAATTCATCCGCGCGCAGTTGGCTTACGAACATTCCAACAAGGCCATCGCCGATGACAACCCGGCCAATCTGCCGACCCTTGTCACGGTACTCGATATCAAGGCGACGCTGGTGCATGCCTGCATCGACCTTTCGCGGCGCGGCGTTCTGGAGTTCGGCAACGATATCGCGGCGCAGATCACGGTCACCCGCAATCTCGACAATCCGAACCGGGTGGACATCGTGCTGCCGATGGATCGTGTCAACCCGCTCGACATCTTCGCCGGCCTTGCCCGCGTCTACGCTCAGCTTTGAGGCGGTCTCCGCCTCTTCCTCTTTTGATCCTTTTTGCGGAGAACACCCATGGCAGGCAATGATTTTGGCGGGCGTATGACCGCACGTCTCGCGAGCGGCTCCCTTCTGTCGTTGCGCGGCAATTTCACCGTGATGTCAGCAGGGCAATCGAATGAAGCCATCACCAACCAGGACGGCTCGACGGACCGCGTCGGTACGCCGACCGCGCCACGTGCGGAGGTGACGTTCAAGGACGCCAGCGATGTCGACTTCAATGCGTTGATGACGGCGCCACGGCAGAATTTTACTGTGCATGAGGAATTCACCGGCGTGACGCATTATTTCTTCAATGCGTTTTTCAGCGGCGAGCCGAGTGCCAATCGTCTCAACGGTGAACTATCCGGCCTCCAGATCGTCGCTGAAACCTATCGGCGCGGATAAGGGGCGGTCATGGCAGAGAGGATCATTACGCTTTCCCGGAAATATGAGTTTCTGGGAGTGCAGCCATTCTCGGAAGTTCGGCTTCGGGCGCCGACATACAAAGAAATTTACATGGACGGAATCGGCGAGCCGCGTGAGACGCACGTGGTCGCCGGCCAACCGATGGTCGTCACCCACTATGAGGCAATCGACCGCCATCTCCTGAATGTATGCCTGTCGCCATCCTATGACGCACTTTCGGTACTGGAGGCGCATGACGCGATCGAGGTAGCCGAGGCCGTCTGCGATTTTTTTATGCGGCAGCCGGGGTTGTCGACGCCGTCGACCTGATGGTGTTTCAACTCGGCTGGGACCCGATGCGGGTGCAGGAAATGACTGCCGCTGAAATCGCGCACTGGTGCAATCGTGCTGTTATTTTTGCCGAACGAAAACGGAGCCGGTCATGAGACTGGAAATGAACAGCAAGGATTTCGAGGAGTTGGAGCGGGCCTTCCGGAGGCTCCCCGGCGAAATCCGCACTAAGGCAATGCGCCGGGCGATGACGCGCGTTGCCCAGACGGCGCGATCCCGCATCGTTGCTCGCCTGGGTCCACATACTCAAATGCCGCGCGAACTGGTCGCGTCACTGACGACGGCGCATTTCAACGCCGGCGGCAACACCTCGAAGGTTGTTACTGAGTCCGGTTGGATACCTCTGCAGCGTCTTGGTGCGGTACAGAATGCGTCCGGGGTCTACGCAAAGCTTCGTGGCTCGTACCGCCATGCTTTCATCGCCGCCATGAAAAGCGGTCATGTCGGCGCGTTTCGCCGGGTGCCCGGCACACAGATGTCGTCTGCAACCGGCAAGCGCGAGCAGATCCGCGAATTGTTTGCGGCGAACCCGGCGCACGCCATCACCAACAATCCGGATGTCTATCTGGATGTCCTCGCTGGCGTCATCGAAGATTATTTCTTTCCGCGCGTCGTTCATGAAATCGAACGCCTGTTACCTCGATAGGGTGTCTCTATGGCAAACCGGAAAATCCGCGCAGAGCTTGAAATCGATGGCAAGGACAGCACCAGTCCTGCTTTCCGCTCTGTTGCGACCCGTATGGGCCAGATCGAGCGCCAGATGTCGCGGTTCAACAAGACCGCCTCGGATTTTGACCGAAAGGTCGCTTCCATCAATCGCCATTCGGCAGGTATGCAGCGCGCTGCGGAAGGCTTCAACAAGGCCGGGGCGATGCTGCGGACTGGTATTGCCGGTTACGGTGCATATGAGGTCGGGCGCGCCATTGCTGGAACGGTAAAGGATTTCGCGGCGCTTGAACGTCAGATGACTCGCATCGGCATCACGGCCGATGCGTCGGCGACGCAGACGAAAGAGGCTTTCGCGCAGGCGCAGCAGATTGCAAAGGATCTGAATTACGACAGCGTGCAGCCAGCGATCGAAGCGATCGATACTCTCGTCGCGTCCGGTAAATCGCTGGATGAAGCTATGGCGTTTCTCCCGTCCGTTCTCGCCACGGCGCAGGCAACGGGTGCGGCAACTCAGGATATTGCCAATACCGGTCTCAAGGCGGCTGACGCCCTGAAGATCGAAACGAAGAACATGCAGCGCGCTTTCGATATCATGGTCATGGGCGGCAAGGCTGGCCAGTTCGAACTGAAGGATATGGCGCAGTACATTCCAGGTCTTGCCAACAGCTTCGCGACGCTCGGATACAAGGGTGAGGATGGCCTGAAAAAGCTCGTCGCCATCCTCCAGACAATCCGCGAAGACACCGGCGATGCGAGCAGTGCTGCCACCCAGGCGCAGAACATCTTCGGCAAGATGTATTCCGAAGAAACCGGGAAAAAGTTCGCGAAATTCGGTATTGATCTACGCAAGGAAATGGAGGCGGCACAGAAGGCTGGTGAAGATGCCGTTAGCGCATTCATCAGGCTCTCGCAGGAAGCGATCAAGGGTGACCTCTCAAAGCTTCCGTTGTTGTTCAGCGATCAGGAATTCCGCCTCGGCATGCAGTCTCTGATGACCAGCAGCGACAGCCTCAAGAAATTCATCGATACGATGAATTCTGCGGAAGTTGATGGAACTGTGTTCCGCGACGTGAACCGTGTATTTGCGGATACTCAGGCATCGATCGACAGGATGTCGAATAGCTGGGAAAAGCTCAAAACGTCTCTTGGGGAGAGCGTAGCTCCTGTAGTTACACCTCTTATGGATGGAGGCGTGAAGCAGATCGATCGCTACAACGCCCGCCAGCGCGGCGCAGAGAAGCGCGGCTGGGGATGGTTCCGCCGTAACCTTGGGGTGATATCCTCCACTGAGGAGATGGATCTCGCATATGAGGGCGGCTACCGCGACGAGAAGTTTCTCGGCGAATATTGGGCATCCAGGTACGGCGCCGGGAAAGATGACCCTCGTCGACCGCGTGCGTCAAACGGTCGGCAGGGAAGGCCGGTAGTCATGGCAGACTTCCCCGGTGGTGGAACTGGTGCCATACCAGTGCCACGTAACAAGCCCTCAAATCTTCCTCCGATGCGAAGCCTTCCGTCGGGCGTCCCACCGGAGCTCCGTGTTGGAGCTGTTCCTAAAGTCCCAAATTTCGGGTTCGGAAAGATATCGATGCCGTCGCAGGAGGAGTTCAAGAACGCTCTCCGTATCGATATCGATAGCCTGAAGGACTCCGGCCATGAGGCAGGGCAAAAGGTTGCCGAAGGAGGGCGCGAAGCAGGTAAGGCTGTAGAAGACAGTGCCGCGTTTCTCAAAGTGGCAGGTGTGGATGTCGGCGCTCAAATCAGCGCCGCAGCTGAAAGGTTGCTAGAGGCGGCGCGAAGCTTCAATCGTATGCAGGCGTCGGCGACATCATTACCGAGACCGTCCGTCAACGCGGATACAGGAAGGACATTTCCTCCTGAGATCAGCAAGCCCACCGGCGGTGGGTGGTGACTACGGTGATCTTGTCTCTACGATGCTTTCGATCCTGCATGTAGTTTGGACCGCAGCCTCATCGAAGCTGATAGATTCGGATGCAACTTCTTGTCGGGGCGGCACAGCGTTTGCCGCTCCGTTTGTCACTCCCAGGATCCCGTTATTCGCGTCGAAGAGCGTGCAGGCGTAGTTCGCGTTAAATGGTTTGTCTGTACGATTTTCGATCGAAACCACGACCACGTTTCGTTTTTTTGAGACTGATTTTATCTTCAGGGCTTTTATCGCCGCGCCGTCGGTAAAAGAGAAGTCCGACGGGTTTGTGTCTTGCACAAAGGCGACTGTTGGGCTGGCAATCAAAGCGGCTGCGAAAATCAATCGTTTCATGAACTGGGCTCCTCGTTGGCTGGTATTGAAACATTCGAATTAATGAATGTCGAGATTTCTAATTTTGGGGTGGTTTTCAAATGCGAGACTGGGCATCGACGCTCCGGCCAGCCAGTTTCCGTGGTGTCCGGTTCTGGGTGGACTATGAAGACCTGACTGGTGGAAAGCGATTGGCGCGGCATGAATATGCCGGTGGTCGGCGGACGCGCATGGAGGAGATGGGCCTGAAGACGCCATCCTTCAGCGTGACAGCCTATCTGCTCGGCGACACCAGCGACGTTTCTGCGACCCTGCTTTCGACGGCCTGCACGGCTGCGGGGCCGGGCCGACTGGTTTTGCCGATCGATGCCGGTCAGTTGGCCTATATCGAGGATTTTCACCGCTCGCGTGAACGGGATCGTCGCGGATACATCGCATTCGATTTCGTCGCCATACCGGCATCTGGCGAAATCCTGACGCTGCTCGGCATTGTGGATGTTGATACCGCCTTCCTCGGTCTGGTTTCTGATGCCGCTTCTGCGTTCGGGAGGTTGTTCTGATGTCTGCTGATAAACAGGCCATATGTGATTGGCTCGGCAGTCTCGGCGCAACGTTGGTGACTGACGCGCTTGACGCTGACGACATGGCATCGCGGCTGGATGCCGCGCCTGCTTTGGACGCTGATGCGTTTGCGCTGGAAAGCCTTTCGTTGATGCGGGTGATCGCCGAGAGCGTGAATTCACCTTCCGGTTTTGACACGTTGCGCATCGCGCAGTTTGAAGCGGCCGAAACCGCCAATGCCGCCGCAGTGCTTCTTGCGGTCGGGCTTGCCGTTGCCGGTGGGCGGGCGGACTGGATTTCCCGGCCGCAGGCACGGGCCGGACGCGACCGGATAGCCTCGGCGGGTGATGCTGCGCTGGCGGTCGTTTCGACAATGGGTGCGGATGGTGTCGACCTTTACCTCTGGCTTTCTCGTCTGGTTAGTATCGCTGTGCGTCTGGTGTCGGATCAGGCGGCGGATGCGGTTCCAGTGGTGAGGGTCGAGACCGGCATATCGCTGCCTTCGACGTTCCTGGCATACCAGCTTTACGGTGACGCCGGCAGGGCCGAAAACCTTGTCGAGATTGCCGGCGTTTCCACCCCGATGCTCATGCCATCGGCCTTCAATGCATTGGAGAAATAATGCAGGCGCTTTCGACCGGACCTTTTGAGACGGTTGTGTGTGAGGGGCTGCCGCCGATCATCCGCATCAATATCAAGGTGTCGGCGGAGGAGGCGGCGCGAAGCGCCCAGGCTGATTTCGTCATCACTGGCAGCGGTTTGCCAGTCGCGCCGGGTGATATGGTCAAGATCACCGCAAGCGGCGATCTGATGCTGACAGGATATGTTCGCGATGTTGACACGGGTTACGATGAAGAGAGCAGGGCGCTTTCTTGCGGGATGGTTTCGCGTACCGTTGACTATATCGAATGCTCTGCTGAGCACCCGAGTGGTGAAATTCTCGACAAAAGCCTTGCAGATATTGCCCGCGAACTCGACAGCCACGGAATCGGTATCGAGACAGACGGAAGCGATCTTCCGAAAGAGGCTCGCCATAAACTCATGGTGGGGGAGAGCGCCTTTTCCAGCATCGAGCGGCGCTCGCGCGGCCGGGGTGCTCTGATCCACGATACGCCGGAAGGCCGGATCAAGATTGCCACGAAGCCCGCAGGCAAGCACGCGGGGAAACTGCAAAAGGGCGTGAACATCCTTCCGGGATCACGCGCCAGTTTTACCGAAAAGGGCCGCTACAGCGATGTGAAGGTGCGCGGTCAGGCGACCGAGGGTACCGACAAACAGCAGCTGCGCGGCCAGTCGTCAGCAAAAGACAGTGGCGTTAGACGGAAGCGCACCCTGATTATCCCGCACGAGGGTGAAACTTCGACAGGTCGCCTGAAAAAACGGGCGGCGTATCACGTTCGCCGAACCGCCGGGAACGGCACCACGGCAAACATCATCGTCAGCGGATGGCGCGACGAAGCCGGCAAACTCTGGCAGCCCAATTATCTCGTCTATGTCGAAGATGACTGGCTGGGCCTTGAGGGCTGGATGGTCATCAAGGATATCGACTTCGAACAGGGCGAGATGACGAAGGCGACATTGTCGCTCGCGGATCCTCGCGCACTTGGCGGAGAAAATCCGCGTGGCAAGACGGCGTCAGGCTATTCCGCTGCGGCGGTCAATGAAGGGGACTTTGAGGACGAATGAGCGGTTTCGTGCGTTTCGACTTCGATGGTCGTCTTGAGGAAAAGGGCGGGCAGCAATTTGTTTCCGGGCGCGGAATGTATGGCGACGGCTATACCCGCATCCATCGCCCGGAACCCCATGGCTTCATCTCGTCTCCGCCTGCGGGGTCGAAAGGCCTGTTGCTGCCGTCGCCAAACAATCCGGATTTTGCCGTCGTTCTTGGAGTTGAACATCCCGGCCATCGGCCTGCCGACATACCGGGTGGCGGCTCGGCGCTTTACGATGCCTCCGGCAATATCATCAAGGTTGTCATGGGTGACGGCATCGTGGTGGACGTCACCGGGACGGCATTCCAGATCCGCAAGGGTGGCGTGACGCTCACTGTTTCCGCCGCCGGCGTTGATATTCAGGGCGGGTCCGTCAGGCACAACGGCAAGGATATCGGCGATACACACCGCCACACCGGCGTGGTTCCGGGCGGCGGCCAAACGGGCGTACCCGTATAGGATAATCCATATGCTTCGCATCATACCTCTTGACGAGGCGGACGAAACCTATCGTTCGCCCGATCTCGGCTGGGATGGCCTTGTCGGCGATCTGCTGCTGAACGATTTCAGTCACGCGACGGCTCCCGGAGATTTCCGGGCGGAACAGGGGCTGGCAACGCACGTGCTTATCCTGCTGATGACGGATCGCCGCGTCGAGGATAGCGAACTGCGCGACGGCGAGCAGAACCGTGGCTGGCTGGGTGACAGCTTCGATCGCCTCGATGGCGAGGATGTCCTTGGTTCGCGGTTGTGGCTGCTGACGCGCCGGTCGATCTATGACGGCATCGAGGTGGATGCGCAGGACTATGCGCGCGAAGCGCTGGAGCCGCTCGTGACGCAGGGTGCCGTTGCCAGCGTCGATGCCATCGCCACGGCGAACCGCGCCGAAAACCGCCTCGATCTCGACATTGCGCTTTATGGGCGCAACGGCGAGGCGGTGTTCAATCAGAAATTCGGACTGTTATGGAGACAGATAGATGGCGTGGAATATCCGCTCGCTGGATGATGCCTCGGCTGCCGTGCGTGGTGCCTTCCGGCGATATATGCCCGGCACGGATACCGCCCTTAAAAACAATTTCGTGACGATCGTCGCCAAGGTTCTGGCGGCCATCTCCTACGAATTCGAACTGCGCATGGGATGGCTCTCGAAGCAGATATTGCTTTCGACCTCGACCAATCTGGCATGGATCAAGCTGCATGCCGCCGAGGTGGGAATATACCAGCGGGTGGCCACGGCTGCGAGCGGAGAGATAGCGGGAACGGGCGCGGCTTTAACCACCTATCCGTCCAGCATTCGTTTCGTTTCCGGCAATGTGACCTATGTCTCCAGGATACCCATCACGTCAGCCGCCGATGGCAGCATGACGATACCTGTTGTGGCAGAAGTTCTAGGCTCGACTGGAAACCGTGCGAGCGCGGGCATCCTGTCGCTTGGGGATCCGGGTCTTTATCCAAGTCTGGGAACCATGTGGGTTGTCGATGATGACGGCCTTGGCGGCGGTGCGGATTCGGAAGACGCCGATAGCCTGAAGGATCGGGCCTTGCAGCGCAAGCGCAACCCTCCTGGCGGTGGCACACTGACGGACTATGAGCGCATCGTGATGGGCGTTTCCGGGGTGTTGAAGGCATGGGCTTTCCGGGTCCCCAACTCTCCCGGCGGTGTCGTGGTTCATTTCCTGTTCAACGGTCGACCGGACAATATTCCGATCGCATCCGATGTGGAGGCGGTGCAGGCGGTTATCGATGCGCAGCGCTTAATCCGTGTGGATGACAGCGTTGCCACGGCGCCAGTGCCCCGGCCGGTCGACGTTACAATCACCGGGCTTTCAGGCGATACCGCCGAAATCCGTGCGGCGATCAAAAGCGGCATAACCGCCATGTATCTTGCAAGGTGCCGCCCCGGGCTCACGGGTGACAGCTTCACCGTCTCGCGAAGTTGGTATTCGGAAGTTATTTCTTCAGTGACCGGGGAGGAGCGGCACACGCTCGTCGAGCCTGTTGGGGATATCGTGCTGACGGGCGGACAGTTTCCCATAAACGGGGAGTTCGACTTTGGCTCGTGATCCCGGACTGAACACCGTAACGACAACGGCCAGCGCCGGCGCGCCGACAGGTGGCGTGCCGGCTGCATGGGACAATCTGTCATCACCATCCAATGATGACCTTATCGGCGGGGCGGTCTCGCTCTGGCCACCGGGTGCTGCCTTCGGGACGCCTGATGGGCAGGCGATGTCCCTCTCCAGCCTGCTCGCAAATTTTACCAGGGTGCTGATTTCCCCCTGGGAATGGCTCTATGCGCGCGCATACAAGCTCACCACCGAAAGCACCGTCTTTGGTGTAGACGAGATGCTGGGCGACTGGGAGGTCGAATACGGTCTTCCCGACGCCTGCGGCGCGGAAGATGAGAGTATTGCGGGAAGGCTGCGCGCACTTGAAGCCAAGCTGATGGCGGTCGCCATCATCACGCCGTCGGACTTCATCCGTCTGGCGGCTTCTTTCGGTTTCACCATCACCATCGAAGAGCCTGCCATCTTCGAATGCGGGTTTTCGGAATGTGGTGGCGAACACACCGTCGGCGATGTCAGGCAGGAGGTTTACTGGCGGGTGACGGTCACAGGCCTTGCCGTCGATTACTTCCGTTGCGGTGAAAGCGAATGCGGCTTCGATCCGCTCTTTTCCTTTGGTGAGGCAGAGCGATTGCTTTGCCTCCTGCGTCAACATTCGCCCGCTTGGGCAATTCCTGTTTTGGCCAGTTGATCGGAACCATCTATGAAGTATCATCCTCCTTACGGATCTGTCGATCCGAATGCATCATACGTCGACAAGGATGTACCTGGCGCAGTCCGCGGATCGGCTGTCCCTGGGCTTGCGATCGAAACCCCCCAGCGTGAAATAGTCGATCTGATCCTGAAGTCCGGACTGACGCCCGCCAACGTTCTGCAACTTGCGCAAGCTATTCAATCTGGAAAGGTGAATTATGCTGTCGCTGGAGGGACGGCCACAGCGTTGACTGCCGCTCTCTCGCCGGCGCCCGAATCGTACGCGGACATTGTCGGCGCACCAATCCGCATCAATATCGCTGCGGTCTCGGGAGTTGCTCCAACGCTCAATCTGAATGGATTGGGTAATCGGCCTATCGTTTCGCAAGATGGTTACCCGTTGATCGGTGGGGAGATGCAGGGCATTACCGAACTCATCTATGATGGCGCAGCTTTTCGTGTAGTGGGATTGCGTCGGAGCCGTTCATTCGTCATGTCTGGCATTACTCAATCTGTAGCCGCGGGCGTCGTTGTTCTCACCAACTATTCTTCAAAGTCGCTGGCTCTTCCGGCATCTTCAGAGGCGTCTGGGTCAATCACAATTGGAGCCGCTGATGCGGGCATTTATGTGATAAATACCTTTTTGGTATGCTCTCCATCTGTGAATAATCTTTCCTCTCAAATTCAGGTCAATGGCGTTCGTGTTGGCGTGAATTCGGTGGAAGAGACCGGAAATTCTGAGGGAACGTCGACAACGGCCGTATTGCGCCTCAATTCGGGTGATGTGGTTCGCCACTGCGCATACACCCCCTCGGGGGCGTCGATCGTGAACGGGCGCATGTCCGGGAATCGCCTGAGCATTTGATCAACCTTTAAGAAAGAGTAGATAAAAATGTTCTCCATAGATGCAAACGATCTGCCCGCGTACCTCCATTTTCTCACTGTCTCTGAGCGTCGCGCATGCTCTTGGCACCCTATCGAAAACTGCTTCGATGGAGACGAGGATGTCATCGAAAAGATAAGGGGCGCCTCGCGTGACGAAATCGTTTTTTCCTATGCCAAGGCAGTTAAGCTCGCTTCGGTAGATGATCAGATTTCATCACGGCTTGCTGAAGGATTTCGGACGGAAGATGGGTTCCATGTCGCATTAGACGACGCCAGTAGGGCTGATATGGGAGCTATGGCGACGACCGCCCTGGCTTCGTCGAATGGCGCTATTGCGTGGCCAGAAAGTTATAGTCAGGGATGGATTACGATTGAGAATGTCCGTATTCCGATGCCCGAGCCGGCAGCTGGCCTCGCAATTGCATCTCACGTCGGAGACTACTATGCCGGTATCAGGCAGCGCGGCCGCACGTTGAAAGATGCTGTTTCAGATGCGGAGACGCAATCAGATCTGAATGCGATTGATATTGAAAGTGGATGGCCGTGAACCTGGTTAACGGATGAGCTGTTCGATGAATTTACCAACGAACATCGATGCGCCGTCGCGCGTCAGGTGGCTGTAGTCAAACTGAACCGGACCTTTGTCGGTCAGCAACGGGCACGACAGGTCGGCGTCACAAACGGATCTCAGCACCGAAATGTATCGGCCAGATGGCTGGAAGTGGGCGGCGAGCTTATCATCAAGGGGAACGAGCTTTTCGATAAGGTCGGCCCTTTGTCCACGCTCTGCTGCGCCAGTTTGAGTACGCACCGCAACCAGGTCCGGAACGGTAACCCTGTAAGACGGTACTTGGCCTAAAACCTTAACCTCTATTCCTGCGTTCTCGAGCACTGCGACCGTTCTCTCCAGCATGCCCGGTAACTTTGGTAGCACGTCGTCGGGTAACAGTGTCCATGCAGCAGCCAAAACAACGGTTTTCGGCGGTTGAGATACCAGTTTATTGATCACCGCATCGTTGAAGTCTTTGCAATTCGGCCGATCAGGAACTGTTAAACCAATCACGGGAGGGCACGCGCTCGCTGTGGCTTGGCCGACGCCACCGGGGATGTCTTCGTTAAGAGCTTGGTAAAAATGAGCAGCGTGGCTGTCTCCCCACAACACAACGGCGTGGTCACCGATGCATGCCTCGCCGCTAAATTCGGAGGCGGGTTGCTTAGGGTCTAGAAAACAGGATCCTTCTCGAAACACGGGTGCATAATCATAGTTCTTCATTGCGACAGCCGCATTCACGGACGCCGGAAAGCGTTGGGGAAAGCCTGCGTTGAAGATCACAATGGCAGCGATGACTGAAATTCCGACACTGCCGGCTACGCCAAAGCCTATCCCGGTTGTCGGGTTTGGCTTCCAGCGGCGGCTTGGTTTTTCCACGACCCACCATGTCGCGGTGGCAAGAAGAATGCTGGCAATGACCAGCGCGAACCTGACAGAGTGAGGTATGTTCCACTCATACCTGATGCCAGCGAACACCAGAACAGGCCAATGCCAAAGGTAGAGCGAGTAAGATATTTTCCCGAGGAATACAGGATATCTTGTCGATAGCACTTTCGGCCCAGATAGCTCCGGTAGCCGCGGCCATATTACCAGTGCTGCACCCAGACAAGGCAGAAGCGCGAGAGCTCCGGGGAATGGCATGCTGGAGTTGAAAACGATTATTGAGGCCGCCACCATTGTAAGCCCGACTACAGGAGCTACGCGCCCGTATACGCCGTTCAAGGTTGGAGCAAATACTAGCATGGCGCCCAAAGCCAACTCCCATGCGCGAGTCGGCATGAGATAGAAGGCCAGCGATTGATCCACTTTCGTAAGGTGAACTGATGCAGCGAGGCTCGCCAAGAAAATTACCGAGAGAATGACAGTCGTTACCGCTTTGGCGTTGCGGCCTGTCCATCTCCAGCCCAGCACAATGATGACCGGCCAGAAGAGATAGAACTGCTCTTCAACCGAGAGTGACCACATGTGCAGCATTGGCTGAGTTTCGGAGCTTGGGTCGAAATAGCCGCTGTGCATCAAATAGTAGAAATTGGCAGTGCCAAAGGCCGATGCGGCAACCTGCTCCGCAAGCCTGATAAATGTTTCGGGCAGCAGCGTGAAGTATCCGTAAGCGAGACTGGTGGCCAACACGACAAGCAATGCAGGAGCGATCCGGCGAAAACGACGGTCGTAGAAGCGTGAAAACGAAAAGCCGCCGCTCTGTGCCTCTTGTGCGACAATTGAGGTGATCAAGAACCCGGAAATGACGAAAAACACGTCAACTCCAACGAACCCACCTGGAAGAACCTCTGGAAAGGCGTGGTAAAGCACGACTGCCAGAACCGCCACGGCGCGGAGTCCGTCGATGTCGGCGCGGTAAGCTAGATTCATATTCATTGTCATAAGCCGCATTCGGGGGGTCGCCAGCCCAATGCGGTAAACAAGAAACAGCGTGAATGCAATCACAACTTGCTGTGTCAACTGGCCAGCAGCGTAACCAAGTACCTGTAACCCACAATTAGGAGAACAAGATGGCGACTGTACGCGAGGTACAGCAGCGCTTGATTTCGCTCGGCTATGATGTCGGGCCGTCTGGCGCTGATGGCATTCCCGGCCGTAGCACGACGAAGGCCGTGACGCGGTTCCAGGAGGATAAGAAGCTCTCGATCCTCTATCCCGGCACGATCGGTACGAAGACGCTCGTTGCGCTCGGGTTGAACGACAATAGGCCGATGGTGCCGCCTTGGGTGACGGAAGCGCGCCGTTTCCTCGGCCTGCATGAGGCGAAGAACGCCAAGGTACTAGACAAGGCCCTACGCCTTGATGCGAGTGAAATAGCCTGGTGCGGCGCATTCGTCGGCATGGTCATTGCCACGGCGCTGCCGAAAGAGCCCATGCCGGCGAACCCGCTCGGCTCTCGCAATTGGCTGAAATTCGGCAAGCCGCTGGATGAACCGCAGATCGGCGCCATCGCCGTCTTCTGGCGTGGTTCAAAGGACGGTTGGCAAGGTCACGTCGGTATCGTCGTCGGCCACGACAAGACGCACCTGCATATCCTTGGTGGCAATCAGTCCGATTCGGTCAGCATCGCCCGCATCGCGAAAACTCGACTGCTCGGCTACCGCTGGGCGGTGACCTATCAGGATGCGCCTTATGCCGCCCTGCCGATGACTACGATTTCGGCCAGCGTCACGACCAACGAAGCTTAACCCCTCCATAAAAGGAAACACTCGATGATCAAGTCTCTGCTTTTCGCGGCAGTGGCGGCCTTTGCGCTGTCTTCCTGCTCGTCCACAACCGGATCGATCGACACTGCAATTCAGAAAAATCTCCCGCAGATTTGCGCCACGGCGGCGACTGCCCACAGCGCGTTCGTGATAGTCGCAAGCACCGGCAACCTGAAACAGTCGACGGTCACCAAGGAATCTGCGGCGTGGGCTGCTTTGGATGTGATCTGCAAAGATCCCTCGTCCGTCACCGCGGCTACGGCGTTGGTTAAAGCGGCCGAGGCATATGCGGTGATCACAAACGCCTTACGTGATGCAAAACGGGCGGAGGGTTGAGCCGATGCGGATCATCAATATCTTCGCCATAGCACTCGCTATTGTCTCTATTGGCTCCTTCATCCTTTGGCCGGCTTTTGCCCAGGAGACAGGGCCAGTAATCGCACCTTCTTCTATCTGGTACGATCTCTGGACCATCGTGCAGCCGGTCGTCGTCTTGCTGGTGTCCACGGTCGGTCCGGCGCTCGTCACGTGGCTGAGCGTTCGGCTTATCGCACTGCTCAATATCTCCGACGAAAAGCAGCGGGTTGAAATCGAGACGCGATTGAGGTTGGCGTTGCATGAATCGGCAATCAATGCGCTGAAATATGCCATCACGAGAACCGGGCTGCCTCTGGCCGTCGGTAACGTTCCCGGCCAGGTTCTGGATGCCGCCGTTGAATATGTGGCGCAAAAGAACCCCGAGACTCTGGAAAGGCTTGGCGTCGATCTATCCGGTCTTCAGGACATTATCATGTCCAAGGTTCCCGAGGTGGCGAAGGCGGTCAACTGATCGCCTCTGCCTGTCACATTCACGAGGGGCAGGGGAATGGAACTGTCGAACGAGATCGGCGGCTGGTTTCTGCAGCATGGGCCTTTTGGCGGCTTCGCCCTGCTCATGGTGATTTTCTACATCTATGAGCGGATCGGCCGTGCGAAGGATCGCGATGCGGCTGATGCCCGTATAAAGGAGCTTCAGGACGAGCATATCGAGACGCTGAAGACGCTCGCACCGCTCGTCCAGAAATTCACCGACACGATGGATACGGTTCTACCGGTCATGGTGTCGAACGGAAACAGGAGGGGCGAATGAGGCTGCTTTCCTGGTGGCGCTTGCCGAAGGTCCAGACCTTACCAGATCCGGAAATCGAAAGAGAGAAACGTGACCGCAAAGCCGATCTGGCGCAAGCGGTCGTTACATTCGAACGCCGGCGCGATCGCGTGCAGCGTATCGCGGAGGAAACAGTGGTCAGCATGCAGAAAGGCAGCCGGCGATGAGACGACTTAAAACGAGTGTGGCGGCGTGGTCCGCCGTGATTGCCGTAACCCTGTTCTGGTTTGCCAACATGTTCGTCTCGGCCGATTACATGACCGAGATTTCCTCAAGCCTCGTCCTGGGTGTTGCGTTTGCAGTTCTGGTCCGCTGGTTCCGCGATGCCGCACAAGCGATGCGTTACGGTCGCGCCGGCGCCGACTTCCTGATTGTTGCCGTGTTTTCGATCGTCGGCATCATCTTCTTCCAGCGGGTCTGGGTGATGCTGCTTCGATACCATGAGCGACCGGACTGGATGGTCAACTCTCCGATCAGCGCTTTCGTGGCATGGATGATGGCTTGGTCCTGCACCTTGGCGCTGGTCGCGCCAGACATTGATAACGGACACATTCCACCACGGAGCCGCATTCTGATTGGTTTTGCTCTCTTCGTGGCCGGTATGGTCTCCGGCGGCAGCATCATGTTGGCGCTCAAACCCTGATCTTTTTCAATCGAAAACTTTGCAGAGGGCAAAATGACGAACACGTTTCGCGTGGCTGGCGCCACGAATTACCAGCTCGTTGCTGACGGCGCGAACTATGGGCTAGTAGGCATCCAGGTGGTTACGGTCTACCCTGTTTCTATCTTCATCGGCACGGCGGCGCCTGCCAACGACACCGAAGACTTTGTTTCGATGACGCCTGACGGGACGCGTGAAATTGTCGTCAATCTTGCGGCTACGGATAAGGTATATATTCGGACCGGCAAGGTGACGGATGTTGCCATCCGGGGTTTTCGCGAGAGCCGCACATGAGCGGATTTTCGCTTGGATTTGGCCTGCCTCTCGGAATGGCTGGTAAGGCGAAGCCGAACCCCGGTGCTATGCCTCTCTTGAAGGCAGCTTCAATTGCCGCGGCTGGTGCTAATCCAGTCGAGTTGCCCGATCTCGCATCGCCGCCAACGGTGACATTCAATGCGTCCACCGACGCAAGTTTGGTTGTCGTCGCTCCGACCGTCAACGCTAATCCGCTGATCTATAAATCGAGCGGCAAACGATTTAGCGCATTCAGCGATCAATGGCTCACCATGGCGCACCTGAGTGTTGCTCCCCGCTCGGATGGCAATATTAAGGTTATCAACACGGGGCGCGAACCTACGTCGCCCACAGTTCCCGCCAATGGTTATGACCAGGGCAACAACTGGAATATCCGCTTCAAGGCGACAGGTTTGCAGGTCTTCGAGTTTTCATATCCGCAGAATGCCACAAACGCGCCTGTTCGCATCATCGTGGACGGTCGTTACATTGCGCGAGACGGTCATGCTGTGAATGGCGTTTCGACGTCTAGAGTGAAGGTGACATTTGCGACGGCGGCAACGCGGGAAATCGAGATCGAGATCGGCACGAGCCATACCTTCGCAGCCTTGAAGGTGAACGCGGGCGCAACATTGATTGAGCCAACTCGACGCCCCAAGGCTGTTGTTGTCGGAACGAGCTTTGAAGAAGCTCTTCTGATCGGAAACTATACGGCAGGCACTTGGACAAAGGATGCAGCCGGCGTTGCCCGTTACGCCCCGTGGGATAGCCATTTTGCCACGTTCTGCAAATTGAACGGCTACGATTCCAGAAACTCGGCTCTGGGCGGTACGGGTTATAGCGCAACGGCTGGCGCTCGGAACATTCTCGGGCAGATGGATTATTGGATCGCGGATGATACCTATGATCTGATTGTCTTTGGCGGCCCGTATAATGACAAAGACCTGAACCAAACAACGATGCGAACCAACGCCCGCGCGGCATGGGAAAAGGCTCGGCTCAATCAGCCGAATGCCATCATTCTTGTTCACGGTTGTTGTGGCGGTGCTGGTGTGACCAACGACGCCAGCAGTACCATCACAGCGGAAGCAAACCTGAAAGCCGAGTTTGACGCTTGGATCGCAGCGGGTGAGAAGAAGGCCTATTTCATCCCCGTCAGCCCGAATTACGCCAACGCCCTGATCAAAAACACCAACTATCAGGACTGGATATCCTCCGACACCACACACCCATACCGAGGTGATGCTACGCATGGGCATGTCGGGCTTGGCTATTATTTCAACACGAAATGGCGCGCGCTGATTGGTGCCTGACATCCATCCTCGACCTTTCGTGCGACAGAGTGCGGCTGGACACTCTCCTAAAAAGCATGATGCTTCCGCATAAAGCTTGCGTGTCCAGCCAATCCTTAAGCTATTGGTATTCCTTAAAATCCACAGCCCGCCTCCGGGCACCATCTTTTTAAGCCGCTCAGTTAGCGCTGGTCGGCTTTTGCCGTTGTTGTGCTAATCGAGCCGCGAGCACTTCTCTACGTCGCAGCCGTTCCAAATGCATTTGCTTTTGGGCGGGCGAGTCTCGCGGCGAATGATCAGGGCTTAAGTGAGCTTGTCCCAACTCGTGGCAATACTGGCAACGCCAACGCCTGTTGATGTAGCTTTGTTCGGGCGGCAGCTTTTCCAGATCGACTTCGACGGCGCGATTGCATGGGGTACAATAGGCTCTAACGGTGTAGCAATCGGCCCACAAATAACCGTAGGTGCCGGGCTTTGGTTCATAAGTCATGGCCAGTCCCTTTTCGCACGCGCCAGCACAAAACTGTTTTTCTCGCTATTGCCGCAGCCAAGGCACCGCAAGAGCGGTTCCATGGATATGATCGGCCGAAATTTTCCATAACGACGCTGTAGTGCCCATCTGTCGAGCATGCCGGCGCGTTTGCAGCGCCAGCACCGCGCGCCGACGACGTACCATTGCGGCAAATCGGCCAAGGTTGCGGAATGGTCCCGCTCCGGCACAAATATGCCAGTTGGTTTTGGCGGCATATTGTCATTAATGCCGCCGGTCAGATCGATGCCGCGACGATGGCGCATGTCAATCCCGCTCGGCGCTCGGCTTCCATCCGCGTGTATATCCCCGGCCCATGGCTACGGTGGCGATGGACAGTTGGTTTTGCAGATGGTGAATTTCGTCCAGCAGCGTTTCCACGGCAGCAACAGCGTCGCCGTCATGGCACTGGATGACATAAGCCGCGATATCGTCCGGCATTTTGATCGTGTTTGGGCGCACGTTTCCAATCTCCTGTTTCAGAGCAGCAAAGAATTTCCCTGTCATGAAAAGGCGCGCCCCCGCGCCGGGTTGAAATCAGTCTGGCATCAAGTCGGCAATCTGCCCATGCGAGACCAGCAGGCGAGCGTTCGCCATATTGCCGCTTTCCTCATCCACGGTCACCGAATATGCCGCAACGCCGATATGGCGAGGGGCCATCGCAGCCGCCATTTTCTCGGCCGATGCTTGGCTGGTTGCGGGTCGCATGTCGCCTGGCACAATGCCGCCACGCCCCTTTTTAAACTGCACTATGATGATTTTTTCAGCGTCGGCCATGTCTCTCACTCTCTACTTTGTTCTACAAATGTTCTCATTTCGAGAAAGAGTCAATATGCCTTCGTTCAGCTTGTGGCTTATGCGCGATGCTCAAAAGGTGAGGGGTTCGCGTCGGGTTTCACAATAAAATCAATAGCCATAGGAGGCTATATGGTGAGGGTTCTTAGTCTGTTATGAAATTGAAAAATCCCTTTAATTACAAGCAATTAGAGGGATTTTTATGTTATATTTTGGTGTCCACGAGAGGATTCGAACCTCCGACCCCAGGATTCATACCACTTCGGCTTTCGCAGCCGTCCCGTCGTCATCGGACAGGACGTTCGTGGTCTGGACTGTCCCTTCACCATGGGCCATCAGGCCTTTAGGTGCTACCCATCCAGTCTCTACACCTTCACCGGATTTCTCCGGAGCTTGGCTCGGGATTGGCATGCTGGAAGACCAGCGAAGCTTTCCCCGACTTTGAGCAGATCGATTGCGTCGTTTCCGGGCGCAACCCCCAATTTGCTTAGGAATCCTGTGCTCTATCCTGCTGAGCTACGTGGACACTGAATTGCTCTTTAACCTGACGGTGCCTGCGGATCAACCGCGTTCTTCATCGCGGTCGATCTCTTCCTCGGCTTTCTTCGCGTTGTCCGGCAATCAGCTCGTCAGGCGCTGTTCGGCCAGTTTTACCCAGTAGGAAATGCCGTAAGCGATGGCGTCGTCGTTGAAATCATAGCCGGGATTGTGAAGCCCGGCCGAATCGCCATTGCCGATGAAGATGAAGCAGCCCGGTCTCTCCTTCAGCATGAAGGAGAAATCCTCTCCTGCCATGGAAGGATCGACATCGGGATCGACATTCGGTTCGCCCGCCACATCGCGCGCCACATGGATGGCGTGGTCGGTCTCGGCGGCGTGGTTGAAGGTCACCGGGCAATAACGCTCATAGACGACTTCCGCTTCTGCGCCGTTGGCAAGGGCAATACCTTCAGCCATTTGCTTGATACGATCCTGCGCCAGATCGCGCACCGTTTCATCCAGGCTGCGCACCGTGCCAGCGATCAATGCCTCGTTGGGGATGATGTTGTGGCTGGAACCGGCGTGAAAACGGGTGACGGAGACGACGACCGAACGGATCGGATCGGCGTTGCGCGAGGCGATCATCTGCAGGTTGCCGACGATCTGCGCGCCGATGGTGATCGGGTCGATGGTGCGGTGCGGCTGTGCCGCGTGGCCGCCACGGCCCTTGACGGTAATCGAGAACTTGTCGGGTGCGGCCATGATGCCGCCCTTGCGGATGGCGAAGGCGCCAAGCGGAATGCCCGGCATGTTGTGCATGCCATAGACCTCGTTAATGCCGAAACGCTCCATCAGGCCGTCCTCGACCATGGCGAGCGCGCCCGCGCCGCCTTCTTCCGCCGGCTGGAAGATGACCGCGATGGAGCCGGCAAAGTTGCGGGTCTCGGCAAGATATTTGGCAGCGCCAAGCAGCATGGCGGTGTGACCGTCATGGCCGCAGGCATGCATCGCACCTGCCGTCTTGGAGGCCCAGGGCTTGCCGGTTTCCTCGAAGATGGGAAGAGCATCCATGTCCGCCCGAAAGCCGATGGTGCGGTTACCCGGAAGATTGCCCCTGATGATGCCGACAACACCCGTGCGGCCAAGTCCGGTCACGATTTCGTCAACGCCGAAAGATTTCAGCTTCTCCGCAACGAAGGCCGCGGTGTTGTCGACATCATACAAAATCTCCGGGTTTTCATGCAGGTGACGCCGCCATTCGCTGACTTCCTGCTGGAGTTCGGCGGCTCTGTTTAAAATCGGCATTCATTCATTCCTGGGTTCATCGGTGCGGCATGTCGTAAAATCCTATCCTCCGTGGTGGATAGTGCGCCGCATAATTGACGTAATCAATGTACTTTGCCATTGCTAGGACATATATGGTGAATATTGCCATTCCCCGACCGAAGACGGGAATTCGAGGACAAGCCTTGCCACAGATATTTAAATCGCCAAACGCCGCCCGGCGGCTCTCCGCAGCCGTTGCCATCATGACTGCAGGCATTGTTGCCGCAGCACCCGTGGCGAATGCCAATCCGAAAATGGTGGTGGATGTCAAAACCGGCAAGGTGATTTCCCATCAGGAAGCGTTCCGCAAGTGGTATCCCGCCTCGCTGACCAAGCTGATGACCGCCTATATCGCCTTTTCGCAGATGAAAGCCGGCAAGATCAGCCCGCAGACGGAAGTGGTGATGAGCAAGAAGGCCGCCGACCAACCGGCCTCGAAAATGTATTTCAAGCCCGGTCAGAAACTGACCATGGACAGCGCGCTGAAGCTGCTGCTGATCAAATCCGCCAATGACATCGCCGTGGCGATTGCCGAGACCATCGGCGGCACCAGCGACAATTTCGTGGCGCAGATGAATGCACAGGCGCAGCGGCTGGGCATGAGCTCCACCCGTTACGTCAACCCCAACGGCCTGCCCGGCAAGGGGCAATATACGACGGCGCGCGACCTTGCGCTGCTGGCGCTGATAATCAAGCGTGAGTTCCCGGAATATGCCGATTATTTCTCGCTGGAGGGCGTTACAACCGGCAAGAAGAATTACGCCAACTTCAACATGCTGGTCGGCCGTTTCGATGGCGCCGATGGCATGAAGACCGGTTTCATCTGTGCCTCCGGTTTCAACCAGGTGTCATCCGCCGTGCGTAACGGCCGCTCGGTCATCACCGTCGTTCTGGGGGCGGACAGCCTGGCCGGGCGAACCGACCAGTCGGCCGATCTGCTGCAGATGGGGTTGACCGCGCCGTCTGGCCAGGGCGTTTCGCTAGCGTCGCTGGCGCCTTATGGCGATACCGGTGATGTGAACGATGTCAGCGCTGAAATCTGCAATCCGAAGGCCGCCAAGGTGCGCAGCGAAAGCCGCGACGAAACTGGCCGCATGGTCATCCATTCTCCCTACGTCACGGAAATGACCCGCCCGCCGGAATATTCTTTCGCCGGCCTTATTCCTGGCAGCGAGACCGTGGCGGTCAATACCACCAAGGGTGCCACGGCCAAGGGCGAACTTGCCAATGTGCCGATCCCGATTCCTCGCCCAACATTTTGATCGTCGGGGCCGCCCTCTTCAATGAATGAGGGCGGACGCGCTTTGCGGATTGGGTATTCGCAGGTCCGATCTGTTATGATATTACAATGTCGCTCGCAGCTTCCGGCTCCGGGCGATTTTTGTTTTATCGTGCGGTTCCGGGTCGACGATCGTCCGACGATCTATCGGAGCGGCCCTCAACATACAGGCAAGGCATGTTTCGCGATCGTATACCGGTTTCCATCATCACCGGATTTCTCGGCGCCGGAAAATCGACGCTTCTCAACCGGCTTCTCAAGGATCCGGAGATGAACGACGCCGCGATCATCATCAATGAGTTCGGCGATGTCAGTATCGATCACCTGCTGGTGGAGAGCGCCGGCGAGGGCATCATCGAGCTGGCGGAAGGCTGCCTCTGCTGCACGGTGCGCGGTGAGCTGGTGGACACGCTGGCGGAACTGATGGATGGCATACAGACTGGCAAGCTGAAGGCGGTGAAGCGGGTGGTGATTGAAACCACCGGTCTTGCCGACCCCGCTCCGGTCATGCAATCGATCATGGGCAACCCGGTCATCGCGCAGAATTTTGTCCTGAACGGCATGATTACGGTGGTGGATGCCGTGAACGGCCTTTCCACGCTCGACAATCATCAGGAAGCAGTGAAACAGGCCGCCGTGGCTGACCGTCTGGTGATGACCAAGCGCGCCCTTGCCGATGCCGCCACGATTTCCACGCTGACAGCCCGTCTGCAAGCGCTCAATCCGCGTGCGACAATCGAGGACGGTGACAAAACCGAGTGGAGCGCTGCGGGGCTTCTCGACAACGGCCTTTACGATGCCGGCAGCAAGAATGCTGATGTCGGCCGCTGGCTGGGCGAAGAGGCGGCACACGATCACCATGACCATGATCACGGTCACGACCATGGCCATCACCACCATCATCATGGTGATCACGACGACCATCACCATCATCACGATGTGAACCGGCACGACGCCTCTATCCGTTCCTTTTCGATCATTCACGATCAGCCGATCAGTCCGATGGCGATCGACATGTTCGTGGATCTGCTGCGCTCTGCGCATGGGGAGAAGCTCCTGCGCATGAAGGCCATCGTCAAGCTGTCGGATAATCCGGCCCGACCGCTGGTGCTGCACGGGGTGCAGAATATTTTCCACACGCCTGAGCGTCTTGCAGCCTGGCCGGACCCGGCTGATCAGCGCACGCGCATGGTGCTGATTACCAAGGATTTGCCGGAGGCCTTCGTGCAGGACCTGTTCGCGGCCTTCACAAGCGCACCGGGCATCGACCGGCCGGACAGGCAGGCGATGACGGATAATCCGCTGGCGGTTTCGGGGTTGCGGTTTTAGGGCGTGTCGTGATGGTCTAGGTCGGTGGGTGTGGTTCACCCCCCTCTGTCCTGCCGGACATCTCCCCCTCAAGGGGGGAGATCGACAAGCGGCTTGCTCCGAACATCTATGGAAACAGCAACCCGAAGTGGAGAGCCTGTAAAAAAAACGAGCAGTGGCCACAACTGATCTCCCCCTTGAGGGGGAGATGCCCGGCAGGGCAGAGGGGGTAAGCCCGGAGCGTCAGCGTTGGACGTCGGTTACCCGCCCTTCACAATCCGAAACCGATGCCCCTTATCCAGCGCAGTGGTTTCCACCAGCCTATGCCCATCCTCATTGCACATATGCGCAATATCGATCACCGCCAGCGGATCGGTCGTCTCGACAGTCAGGATATCGCCTGCTTTCAGACTTGCGAGTTTCTTGCGGCTTCTCAAAACCGGAAGGGGGCATTTAAGCCCCCTCAAATCATAAACGATCTCGGCCGTGTCGCTCATTCCTTGGCCCAGAACTTCCAGAACGGCTTCTTCTCCGGCGCTTCGGGTGCAGGCGCTGCGGAATAGGCAAGCGGGTTCATGGCCGGAATCGGAACGCTCTGGGCGGCAGCGCCAGTCTGACCGGCTGCTGCGGGAGCGGCCGAGGCAACCATCGTCGGCGCTGCAGGCGCCGGGTTCGATTGCGGTGCCGCGGGCTGCGCCGCCGAAGGGCGCGGGCCGCGCAGGGAAGAGGCGGTTGCGGTCGTGGCCGGAGAGGACGACGTTACCTGCTGCGCCTTCTTCTCCATCAGCGCGGCATATTCCGTTTCCTTCATCAGCTTGCCGGCCTTCAGCGCCGAGCCGGTCGGGGCATAGGCGGGCTCGCGACCCTTGCGCTTTTCGGCGACCAGCGCCTTGCGCTCCGCTTCGCTCGGATCGTACCAGGCCATGCCGTCATATTTCGACATCGCCTTTTCATAGGCGAGATCATAGGTCTTCTCGTAGCTCGAAAGCGCACTGACGAGCGCCGGCGGTGTGCTCATGGCCGGGCATTGGGCGGAGGCGTTGAAGCTGCCGCCTTCCGTCTGCTGGTTGAAGACGTATTTCTTCTCGCAGACATTCACTTCCGGCGGGCGCTTGGTGACTTCGAAATTGTCGTAACCGACCTTCAGCATCTTCCAGAATTCGAGATGCTCGCTCTGGCGATGGCGGGCCATGTTCTCCGCCGTCATGCGGAACGGGAAGGCCTGCAACTGCACGGTCTTCTGGCCGCCCTTGAAGGCGTCACGGGCAAAACCGTAGATTTCAAGAATCTGCGCATCCGTCATCGAATAACAGCCTGACGATGAGCAGGCGCCATGGATCATCAGATTGGTGCCGTTGCGGCCATTGGCGGCATCGTAGCGGTTCGGGAAGCCGGTATTGATGGCGAGATAATATTTCGAGTTTGGATTGAGATGCGCGGGCGTCAGGTTGTAGAAACCTTCCGGCGCCTGCCGGTCGCCTTCCTTCACCTTGGGCCCGAGTTTGCCGGACCATGCGCAAATCTCGTAACCGGCGATCTTCTCGAAACGGTTGTCGCGCCTGGCTTTCCAGATTTCCAAGGCACCTTCTTCCTTGAAGATGCGGATCATGATCGGCGAGGTGCGGTCCATGCCCCTTTTGTCGATCTCGGCCAGAATGGACGGAGACAGCGGGTAATCGACCTTGTTCTTGACGTGGGAAACGTCGCGTTCCACGGTTTCGAGCGTATCGTTGCAGCCGGTAAGAATGAGCGCGGTGCAGGCGAGAAGGGCAAAATGTGTCAAACGCATGATCTGATCCGAAAGACGATGGCACGAAGCGGCGCAAGTTCTACACCAGCACGTGTGTATTTTAAATACGGTATTAACCGTTTACATCTTCTTAACTCAAATCGGACCCGCCCCGCGGCCGCCGATACATCTTTTGATGTGACCGGACTATGGCCGAGTTGGGGCGATATTCAAGGAAAATAAGGCCGGCGTTAGAGATTCCGGCCAATATCCAGAAACTTCTGGCGGCGTTCAGCGCGCAGCTGTGTGCCGGAACGCTGGGAGAGATCGGCCAGCGCCTTGGCGATGACATCGCCGGTCGCACCGATCACGGTTTCCGGTGCACGGTGTGCGCCGCCGATCGGTTCGGGAATGATCCCGTCGATAACGCCAAGCGATTTCAGATCTTCCGAGGTGATCTTCATATTGGTTGCAGCTTCCTTGGCGCGGGTCGAATCGCGCCAGAGAATGGAGGCTGCACCTTCCGGCGAGATCACCGAATAGATCGCATGTTCGAGCATGTAGACGCGGTTGCCGGTGGCAATCGCGATGGCGCCGCCCGAACCACCTTCGCCGATGACGACGGAGACGATCGGCACCTTGACGTTGAGGCACATTTCCGTTGAACGGGCGATGGCTTCGGCTTGGCCGCGCTCTTCCGCGCCGACGCCGGGATAGGCGCCTGCCGTGTCGATGAGGGTTATGACCGGCAGCGAGAAACGGTCAGCCAGTTCCAGCACGCGGATCGCCTTGCGGTAACCTTCCGGGCGCGGGCTGCCGAAATTGTGCTTCAGGCGGCTTTTGGTGTCGTTGCCCTTTTCCTGGCCGATGATGGCGACGGGCTGACCGTTGAAGCGGGCAAGGCCCGCCTGAATAGCCGCGTCCTCGGAAAATTTGCGGTCGCCGGCAAGCGGCGTGAAATCGGTGAACAACGCCTTGGCGTAATCGACGAAATGCGGGCGCTGCGGATGGCGCGCGACCTGCGTTTTCTGCCAGGCGTTCAGCTTGGAATAGATGTCCTGCATCGCATCGTTGACGCGCGATTCCAGGCGGTTGATCTCCTCCGAGGTGTCTATGCTCTCGTCTTCATCGGCAAGCTTCTTCAGCTCGATGATCTTGCCTTCAAGGTCCGAGATAGGTTTTTCGAAGTCGAGATAATTGTGCATGAGATCCGTTTCCGATCGTTTTGCGCAAGGTTTGACCGGATTATCCGGCGGTTCCGGTCGCTCTAATCAAGGTTTTTGCCCTGTTTGGCAAGGGGGTGATGTGTTTGTACCAGCTCTTGCAGGCGTTCTTCCAGCACATGTGTATAGATTTGTGTCGTGGAAATGTCGGAATGGCCCAGCAGTTCCTGCACGGCGCGCAAGTCAGCGCCGTTCTGCAAAAGGTGGCTGGCAAAGGCATGACGCAGGACGTGCGGTGATACCGCAGATGGGGTCAGACCCGCACGAATGGCAATATCCTTGAGGTCGCGGGCAAAGACCTGGCGGGGCAGGTGACCTTCCTTGCTGTTCGAAGGAAACAGCCATGGGCTCTCTTGTGCCTCAGGTTTTTTCTGCGAAGCGGCCGCCCTGCTTTTCTCCGGCGCGAGCGCCTTTCTGGCAGCCTCGTATTTTTCCATCGCCTCGATGGCGGCGCGGGAAAGAAGAACCATGCGGTCCTTGTTGCCTTTGCCGCGGATCATCAGGAAGCGGCCTTCCTGACGCAGCACCTTGACCGGCAGCGAGACGAGTTCGCTGACACGCATGCCGGTGGCATAAAGAAGCTCGAGCAGCAGATGCATGCGGATGCGGGCAAGCTGGCCGGGACCGGATGTGGCGGCTTCCTGCGCGGCAAGGGCAAGAAGCCTGTTCACATCGTCGACGCTCATTGTTTTCGGCAGGGTGAGGCCCTTTTTCGGGGCGTCGATGATGCCGGTCGGGTCGTCGCTGCGCAGCCCTTCCGAATAGAGAAAACGATAGAATTGCCGCATGGAAGACAGGCGTCTTGCCTGTGAAGTGGCGGCAAAGCCCTGAGCGGAAAGATGGGTGAGATAAGCGGAAAGGTCCGGGGTGCCCGCTTCCGTCAAAGACTGGCCGCGCTGGCCGAGAAATTCGCGCAGATCGGAAAGATCGTGCTCATAGGAAGAGAGTGTGTTTGTGGCGGCGCCGCGCTCGGCGCTCATCATTTCCAGAAAGCTCTCCAGCCGCGCGCCATCGCGCCCTCCTGCCGCCTGAGCGTTCATGGGGTGCGCCTGGCCGGCTCAGCCGCCGGTGGGTTCAGCCGCTCGGAAGGAATGCGCACGGTCACTTCGCGGTCGCGCGGCTGAACGAACATGACAAGCAGCACCATGCCGCCATAGACCAGCCCCGCAATGGTCGCCAGTATCATCGTGAAGCGGAAGAGGGTGGGCATGGCGGCTCCGTGAAGGTGGCGATCGAAACTTATATGCGGTGCGGCGATAGCGGCAGCAAGATCAAAAAGCCGACGTCTACTCCGCGCCGCATGCGGCGTTGATTGTGATTCAACGCAATTCAGTCAGCAATTTGGCTTGACGCTTCGTAAACATTTGCAGATATCCATGCCAAACGGGCTTTCAAATTTATGAATGAAACGAATTTATCCGTCCCGGCCACACTCGGGGAACAAGCGCGGGCAAAGCTCGGACGGCGCAACATCGTCTTTGTCGGGCTGATGGGGGCTGGAAAATCCGCGATAGGCCGAATGGTCGCCCAGCAGCTCAAGGTCTCCTTCATCGATACGGATGTCGAAATCGAGCGGGTTTCGCGCATGACGATAGCCGAGCTTTTCGCCACTTATGGCGAGGAGGAATTCCGGGCGCTGGAAACACGGGTCATCAAGCGGCTGCTGCGCGGCGGCCCCAAGGTCATCTCCACCGGCGGCGGCGCCTTCATCAACGACAATACCCGTCGGCACATCACGCGCGGTGGTATTTCGCTGTGGCTGAAGGCCGATCTCGAGGTGCTCTGGGAAAGGGTCAACAAGCGCGACCACCGCCCGCTTCTCAAGACCGAAAACCCCAAGGCCACGCTCGCGGCCCTGATGGAGAAGCGCTATCCGATCTATGCCGAAGCGGATCTGACCATCGAATCCCGCGATGTCCGCAAGGAAATCATCGTGACAGAAGTGCTGGCCGCCATAGCCGGCATCGAACAGAAAGACTGATCCCCATGACGCCTTCCGAAATCCACGCCGATGAACGTCTCGTCCATGTGCCGCTCGGCGAGCGCGCCTATGACATTCTGATCGGGCCGGGCCTGATCGGCCGGGCGGGCGGCGAGATTTCGGCGCGGCTGAAGGGCCGGCGCGCGGCCATCATCACCGATGAACATGTCGCGCCGCTTTACCTCGAAGGCTTGATGGATGGCCTGCAGACGGATGGCATCGAGGCCGTCTCGCTGACCCTGCCGGCCGGCGAAAAGACCAAGAGCTTCGAACATCTGGTCACCGTCTGCGATGCGGTTCTGGCAGCAAGGGTGGAGCGTAACGATGCGGTGATCGCGCTCGGCGGCGGCGTGATCGGCGATCTCGCCGGTTTTGCAGCGGGCATCGTGCGCCGGGGCGTGCGCTTCGTGCAGATACCGACCTCGCTTCTGGCGCAGGTCGATTCCTCCGTCGGCGGCAAGACCGGCATAAACAGCCGCCATGGCAAGAACCTCATCGGCGTTTTCCACCAGCCCGATCTGGTGCTGGCGGATACGGCGGTGCTCGATACGCTGAGCCCGCGTGAATTCCGCGCCGGTTATGCCGAAGTGGTCAAATACGGATTGATCGACAAGCCGGATTTCTTCTTCTGGCTGGAAAAGAACTGGGATGACATCCGCACCGGCGGACCCGCCCGCATCCAGGCGATTGCGACCAGCTGCCAGGCGAAAGCCGATGTGGTGGTGGCCGACGAGAAGGAAAACGGCGTGCGCGCCCTTTTGAACCTCGGCCATACATTCGGCCATGCGCTGGAGGCGGCGACCAATTACGATAGCAAGCGGCTGGTGCATGGCGAAGGCGTCGCCATCGGCATGGTGCTGGCGCACCAGTTCTCCGCCCGCCTCAACCTTGCAAGCCCTGATGATGCCGCTCGCGTTGAAGCGCATCTGAAGGCCGTCGGCCTGCCGACGACGATGAAGGATATTCCCGGCGAGTTGCCGCCGGTCGAAACGCTGATGACGGCAATCGCGCAGGACAAGAAGGTCAAGGGCGGCAAGCTCACCTTCATCCTCACCCACGGTATCGGCCAGTCTTTTGTGGCTGATGATGTGGCGGCGTCCGAGGTGCAGTCCTTCCTGTCGGAAAAGCATCCGGGGTAAGATTTTGAGCGATACGGTGAGGGCGCCCCTCATCGCCTCGCTTCGCTCCGGCACTTCTCCCCGCCGGGGTGGCCCGAAGGGCCGGATGAGGCGGCTTGCTCGAGGTTTAAAACCGCACCGTTTCCCCCGGCGCCGCCGCCTCTATCGCCAGCGCATGCAGGCCGGCATCGAGTTCCGGCTTCAAAAGCGCGTTGATCGCCCGGTGGCGCTCGACGCGAGACTTGCCGGAAAAGCTTTCCGACACTATCTGAACACGCATATGCGTCTCGCCCGTTCCGGTTATGTCAGGCTGGTGGCCCGCATGCATCTGGCTTTCATCGACGACCCTCAGGCGCTCCGGTGAAAAGCTCTCCCGAAGCTTGGTTTCTATGCGTTCTCGCAGGGACATGCGACGGGCTCCATTCTCGTTGGCTGGTCTTGAAGGGGGCTACCTAAAAGCCTGTAACATTCCGTTTTGTCAATTCTTGTTGTGCGGCTTTTCGCACCCCATAATCAGGGCATCATGAAACTGGATTCGAAATATTTCGACCGCATCCGCACGCGCCGGAAAAGGGAGAGGGAACCTGAGGTTCAGGCCCCCACCTGCCAGTGGGACGGATGCGACAAGCCGGGCGTTCACCGCGCACCCGTCGGCCGCAATGCCGAGGGGCAATTCTTCCTGTTCTGTTTTGAGCACGTGAAGGAATACAACAAAGGCTATAATTATTTCTCGGGCCTGTCCGACGGCGAGATCGCCCGTTACCAGAAAGAGGCGATCACCGGCCATCGCCCCACCTGGACGGTGGGCGTCAACAAGACGGCGCGCGACAGCCCTTTGCACTCCACACTTCGATCCGGCACGGCGAGCGGCAATGCCCGCATTCGCGATCCCTTCGGCTTCGCCGGCGGCTTTGCGGGTGGCGCAAGGGCAGGCGGACAGCGCATGCAGCAGGACCGCAAATTGAAGACGCTGGAGGCGAAAGCCTTCGATACGCTCGGTCTTGCCGCCAGTGCGAAGCAGGAAGAGATAAAAAGGCGCTATAAGGAGCTTGTCAAAAAGCACCATCCTGATGCTAATGGTGGCGATCGTGGTTCGGAAGAACGTTTTCGGGCTGTTGTTCAAGCATATCAATTGTTAAAGCAGTCAGGTTTCTGCTAAGCCAACTTACGTGTTTACCGCCTGATTGATGATGTGGCCGGGTGGCTGCCGCCCGCCTTGGAGACGTGATGAGCAAAATCGACCTTGATATTTCCAACCTGCCCGACACAACGGTGTCTGTACGGGAGGTTTTCGGCATTGATACGGATCTGCGGGTTCCCGCCTATTCCCAGGGCGACGCCTATGTGCCTGACCTTGATCCCGACTATCTTTTTGATCGCGACACGACGCTTGCGATCCTTGCCGGTTTTGCTCACAACCGACGTGTCATGGTCTCCGGTTTCCACGGCACGGGTAAATCCACCCATATCGAGCAGGTGGCTGCCCGCCTGAACTGGCCCTGCGTGCGCGTCAACCTCGACAGCCATGTCAGCCGTATCGACCTCGTCGGCAAGGACGCCATCGTTCTGAAGGACGGCAAGCAGGTTACCGAATTCAAGGACGGCATTCTGCCCTGGGCCTACCAGCACAATGTCGCGCTCGTCTTCGATGAATATGATGCCGGCCGCCCGGACGTGATGTTCGTCATCCAGCGCGTGCTGGAATCGTCCGGTCGCCTGACGTTGCTCGACCAGAGCCGCGTCATCCGTCCTCACCCGGCCTTCCGCATTTTTGCGACCGCCAACACGGTCGGCCTCGGTGATACGACCGGCCTTTACCACGGCACGCAGCAGATCAACCAGGCGCAGATGGACCGCTGGTCCATCGTCACCACGCTGAACTACCTGCCGCATGAGCAGGAAGTGAACATCATTGCCGCCAAGGTGAAGAGCCTCGATAATCCGAAGGGCCGCGAAACCGTCTCCAAGATGGTGCGTGTTGCTGATCTGACCCGTTCGGCCTTCGTCAACGGCGACCTTTCCACGGTCATGAGCCCGCGTACCGTCATCACCTGGGCGGAAAATGCGGAAATCTTCGGCGATCTCGCCTTTGCCTTCCGCGTGACCTTCCTCAACAAGTGCGACGAACTGGAGCGCACGCTGGTGGCCGAGCAATATCAGCGGGCTTTCGGCGTCGAGCTGAAGGAAAGCGCTGCGAACATCGTTCTCAGCGCCTGATAGTCCCCGGCTCGTCCGGGGAAGATCACCCATGACTTGAAGACGCCGGTGGGGCGCGCGATGTTCTGATCGCGTGCCGCAGGCGCCGACAAATGACAGGAAAGACAATGGCAGCGCGCGGCGACAATTCCAGAGCGAAACCGGGTACGGCGGTCGATACGGAACCGTTGCGTCAGGCGATTGCCGGATGCGTGCGATCCGTTGCGGGTGATGCCGAAGTCGAGGTCGTCTTCGCCAATGAGCGGCCGGGTCTTGCCGGCGAGCGCATGCGACTGCCGGAAATTTCCAAGAAGCCCACTCAACAGGAAATCGCCATCACGCGTGGCCTCGGCGATTCCATGGCGCTGCGCCTTGCCTGCCATGATGCGGATACCCATGCGGTAATGTCGCCGCAGGGCGCCGAAGCGCGGCTGATCTTCGATGCGGTGGAACAGGCTCGCGTGGAATCCATCGGCGCGCTGCGCATGCCGGGCATGGCCTCCAATATCCAGGCCATGAACACGGAAAAATACGCCAAGGCCAATTTCGCCGGTATCAACAACAAGGATGATGCGCCGCTTGCAGAAGCCGTTGCGCTTTTGGTGCGCGAGAAGCTGACGGGTGAGAAGCCGCCGGAAAGCGCCGGCAAGGTTGTCGATCTGTGGCGCGATTTCATCGAGGACAAGGCCGCTGGCGACCTCAAGGATCTCTCCAGCGTCATCACCGACCAGAAGGCGTTTTCGCGGCTGGTGCGCAAGATGCTGACCTCCATGCAGATGGCGGAGGATTTCGGCGACGAGGATAACGAGCCTGACAGCCAGGAAGCGGAATCCAACGAGGACCAGCCGCGCACCAACGAGACCGAAGAAGAACAGGTCGAGGAAGAGGCTGGCTCCGACGCGACTCCCGCCGATGAAAATGAGGCGTCGCAGGAGGAAATGGAAGAAGGCGAGATGGACGGCGCCGAGATGTCGGACGAGGAAATGTCCGACGATCTCGACGAGGATTCCGAGACGCCCGGTGAAACCCGCCGTCCCAACAGCCCCTTCGACGATTTCAACGAGAAGGTCGATTACCGCATCTTCACCCAGGAATTCGACGAGGAAATCCACGCCGAGGAACTGTGCGACGAGGCCGAGCTGGACCGTCTGCGCGCTTTCCTCGACAAGCAGCTCGCTCATCTTCAGGGCGCTGTCGGGCGTCTGGCGAACCGGTTGCAGCGCCGCTTGATGGCGCAGCAGAACCGTTCCTGGGACTTCGATCTGGAAGAGGGCTATCTCGATCCGGCCCGCCTCGTCAGGCTCATTATCGACCCGATGCAGCCGCTTTCCTTCAAGAAGGAACGCGACACCAAGTTCCGTGATACCGTGGTTTCGCTCGTCATCGACAATTCCGGTTCGATGCGCGGCCGTCCGATCACGGTTGCTGCCACCTGCGCCGATATTCTGGCGCGCACGCTGGAGCGCTCGGGCGTGAAGGTGGAGATTCTGGGCTTCACCACCAAGGCCTGGAAGGGCGGGCAGTCGCGCGAACAGTGGCTCGCCAATGGCAAGCCTGCGTCGCCCGGCCGTCTCAATGATCTGCGCCACATCATCTACAAGTCTGCGGATGCTCCATGGCGGCGTTCGCGGCGCAATCTCGGCCTGATGATGCGCGAAGGCCTGCTGAAGGAAAATATCGACGGCGAGGCGCTGATGTGGGCGCATAACCGCCTGATCGGCCGCCCCGAGCAGCGCAAGATCATGATGATGATCTCCGACGGTGCGCCGGTGGACGATTCGACCCTGTCGGTTAATCCGGGTAACTATCTGGAACGGCACCTGCGCGCCGTCATCGAGCAGATTGAAACGCGCTCGCCGGTGGAATTGCTGGCAATCGGTATCGGCCACGACGTGACGCGTTATTATCGCCGTGCCGTAACCATCGTGGATGCGGACGAGCTGGCTGGCGCAATGACCGAGCAGCTCGCGGCGCTCTTCGAGGATACGAGCAGTGCTTCCGGTTCGTCCCGCAGGGTTCGCCGTGCGGGATAAGCGGAGCCGGGCTTCCTTCTCCTGCAAATCTCTGGTCGTTGCCACAGCTCTGGCGGTCGGGTCGCTTGTTCCGGTTCCGATTGGCGCCTCCACCATCGATGTGCCGGTGAGCGTTCGCCAGCTGTCCGGCTTTGAGGTCGGCACCAGCGCAAAACGTTTCGGCAAGCTGGAATTCATTGGCGGCATGGTGATGAGCGCGCCGGAAAAGCTGTTCGGCGCTATGTCCTCCATCCGCTTCCGCCCTGACGGGGAGGAATTCGTTTCCGTGCTGGATACCGGCCACTGGCTGACGGGCAGGGTCACACGCGATGCGGCCGGTGCTTTGTCCGGGCTGGAGGACGTCCGCATCACGGCCATGCTGGATGCTGGCGGCCGCGAACCGACCCGCAAGATGGAGGTGGATGCCGAAGGGCTGGCGCTGCGCGACGGCAAGGTGTTTGTCAGCTACGAGCAGCGGCACAGGATCGACATCTATCCCGATCCGGGCTTCGAAACAGCAAAGCCGCTTGGTCGCCTGCCGCATCTCATTCCCAATAACGAGTTGCGCCATAATGGCGGCATGGAGGCTTTGGCGGTGTCACCGGCCGATTCGCCACTTGCCGGAGCTCTTGTGGTGGTGGCTGAAAAAAGCATCGACACGGATGGCAATCTTCTTGCCGCCATATTGGAAGGCCCTTTGAAGGGCACATTCGCCGTTACCCATCACCCCTCATTCGATGTGACCGATGGCGCTTTCCTGCCCAATGGCGACCTGCTGCTTCTTGAGCGCCGCTTCAACTTCGCCGAAGGTGTGGGCATGCGCATCCGCCGCATCCGTGGTGCCGATATCAGGCCGGGCGCGGTGGTGGATGGCGAAATCCTCATGGAAGCGGGCATGGCCTACCAGATCGACAATATGGAAGGCATGGATGTGGTGAAGGGGCCGGACGGCTCCACACGTCTCATCATCGTTTCCGATGACAATCACTCGTTCCTCCAGCGCAACCTGATGTTGGAATTCAAGCTGGTGGAGTAGAATCAGGCCTGCTGCTGCTGTGCCGCCTTGTAGGCAGCCATTAGGTCCTCGACGGCAATGCCGTCGATCTTCATGCCGGTCATCCGGCATGACGTTATCTGCGCACCGGACAGGTTTGAGTTGCTCAGTTTCAGACCGGAAAAATTGACGTCATCGATCGACCAGCCGGACATGTTGTTATCCGTGAAAGACGCACCTGATAGGTTGATATTATTGAAGCTCGCCCCGGAAAGATTGACATTGTCAAAGACCGTGCCGGAAAGATTGACGTCGTTGAAGGTTGAGCCTGAAAGCGTGGCGCTGGCAGCCTCCACGATGTCAATAACGTCCTTGATCTGCATGTCGACCCGCCTCCGCGCTGTGTCACGGACCGCAGACTGCAATGCTGACGGCTGGTTTGCAAGCGTGATTTGATCCACGCTTGCCCGGTCTCAAACGCGGCTCGATTTGACGGCGCCCGGCATCGGCTTCAGCGTGTTCATCAGCGCACCGTAAGGCAGGAGCATGACGAGGCCGACGAGAACCTTCACCGACAGATCGCCAAGCGCCCAGGATATCCAGCGCGGTGCCTCCATGGTGAAGACGCCGAGGATGGGCGCGTTTTCGATGGCGAAGGCATCGTTGGGGCCGACAAAGGAGAAACTTGCGGCAAAGGCAATGGAGAAGAATAGGGCCGTATCCAGCACCGAACCCAGCATGGAGCCGGCAAGCGGCGCATGCCACCAGCGCTGGCGGCGCAGGCGGTTGAAAACGGAAATATCCAGCAGCTGGCCGATCAGATAGGCGGTGCCGGAGGCGACCGCGATGCGTGGGATCGATGTCCAGAAGGATAGCGTGACACCAACGACGAAGCCGGCCAGCACGACGCGGCGCGCGATGGACGGGCCGAACTGGCGATTGGTCAGGTCCGTGACGAGGAAGGCGATCGGATAGGTGAAAGCGCCCCAGGTCAGAAGGTCGCCGAGATTGACGCCCAGCAGCGACCCTGAAAGCGGATATTGCACCAGAATATTGGACGCGACGACCACCAGTGTCATCAGCAGCACATAGATAAGCGTAAAGCGCAGATAGGGCATTTTTTTATCCTGGGTGATGCCACCAGTTAGAGCCAAACATCGGGCCGAAAAGCCTTAACCGGTTTTCGGAAAATCCAATGCAACCGAGAACAAACAAAAGGCTTGAGCGGCAAAAGCCATTCAAGCCCTCTGAATATCGATGATGTCGAAACCGCTATTAAGCAGCTTCGGCCGTCTTCTTGGCGATCTGGCGGCGCAGGAGACGAGCGCGCATGCTCAGTTCGTTTTCGCCGGACTTCAGAAGGAAAGCATCGAGGCCGCCACGGTGTTCAACGGAGCGCAGAGCTGCTGCGGAAACACGCAGGCGGAAGCGCTGGCCGAGAGCATCGGAGATCAACGTGACCTGGCAGAGGTTCGGAAGGAACCGGCGCTTGGTCTTGTTGTTGGCGTGGCTGACGTTGTTGCCCGTCTGGACGCCCTTGCCGGTCAATTCGCATACACGGGACATGGGTACACCTATTTCGTTTCGTCTGTTTCACCACTGGCTCGCCACCGGCAAAACCGGGGTGGCAATCCAACTGGCCATGATTGGAAAGTTGCGGTTCTATAGTCAGACGAGACTTAACAGTCAAGCCGCTCGCGAGCAAATGAAAGGAAATTCCGGCGTTTTCAACCGTCGTCCGCTTTTTTATTGCCACAAGTCGGCGTATATCATCGCCAGATAAGGCCGCTTCCGCGCCTCTTTTAAGGTGATATCAGAATGATTGCCAGAGGAAAAAGCATTTTCGTGGCCGCGACAATGGCGTTAACGGGCGTTTCCCCCTCGCTCGCCGCCGAAGCGCGCCACACAAGCGAATACAGCATCAATCTCGGTATTCTGCCGATTGCCCGGGCGAGTTTTTCGACTCGCATGGATGGACCGAATTATTCGATCTCCGGTTCCTTCAGCGCCGCCGGCCTTGCCAGCATCCTCAAGGATATTTCCGGCAAGACGACCGTTTCCGGCGCCAAGCGCGGCCACCGGCTGCAGGCCAACGAATATTCGCTGGTCTACAAGGACGGCAAGCGGGTACGGACCTATGACGTTGTCTATCGCAACGGCAATGTCACATCGACAACGGTAAAACCTGAGCCGAAGGCCCGGCCGGACAATTGGGTTGACGTAAAGGATCGCGATCTGCGCTCGGTTCTCGACCCTATTTCCGGTTTGATCATTCCCTCCGGTGGCCGTATCTGCCCGACCCGCCTGCCAATCTATGACGGCGAATCGCGGCTGGATCTGGTTTTGAGTTCCAGTGGTACCAAGCCCTTCAAGACCAACGGTTTTAGTGGTGATGCCATCGTCTGCAAAGCGCGTTACGTGCCAAAGTCGGGTTACCGGCAGGGGCGCAAGGATATCGAATATCTGAAATCCATCTCGATGGAAATCTGGTTCGCCAAGTCGAACAATATGGATGTTTATGCGCCGGTCTACGCCGTCATTCCGACGCGGGTGGGGCAGGTCTACATCACAGCGACGAAATACGGCGGCTGACCAAAGCTGACGGTGGCGTAAGAAAAGCAGACGTTGCGGCGTATTTCTTCTCCCCGCCGGGGAGAAGGCGGCCCGAAGGGCCGGATGAGGGGGCACGTTGCCGGATATCTCGACCGTTGCC
>LT009757.1:611204-727753 GCA_900012615.1 Agrobacterium genomosp. 13 str. CFBP 6927 | reverse complement strand
CGACGTTGCCGGATATCTCGACCGTTGCCCCCCTCATCCCGCTGCCGCGGACTTCTCCCCCTCGGGGAGAAGAAACAAGGGGCACTCACTCACTCCGCAGGCGACTGCTCCAGATTCAGGGCGCATCCCCCGGCGACCAGCCGGGTTCGGCCATGACGAAGCTCGAAAAGGCAAATCCCGGCGAGACGGTGCAGCCGACAAGGGTGAAATCGCCGAGGCTTTCCGCCGATTGCCAGCAATTGGCCGGCACGATCACCTGTGGGCGTTCGCCGTCGAGAATGGCGGGACCGAGCGTGAAGGTCTGCACCTCCCGGCCGTCGTCAGAAAGATGCAGCGCGATGGGTGCGCCGGCATAATAATGCCAGACCTCAACGGCATCGGTGACCCGATGCCAGTGCGAGCGAACGCCCTTTTCGAGAAGATAATAGATCGCCGTCGAATGGCCGCGTTCGCCGCCCGCCTTGTCGCGAAAAGTCTGGTGATAAAAACCGCCCTCGGGATGCGGCTCGAGACCCAGTTCGCGAATGATCGCTTCCGCAGACAGATCGGCGCCCATCAGAAATTGTCCTTGCGCGTGCGGATTTCCGCAAAAACATCCGCGTCCGCAGCGGTCTCCAGGCCAAGATGCCGGCGGATACCGGCATCGGCGACCCGCATATAGGGATTGGTCTGCTTTTCGAGCCCGATGGTGGTGGGAATGGTGAATTCATTCGCCTGCCGCGCCTTTTCAACACGTGCCGCACGCTCGCTCAGAACCACATTGTCGGGATCGACGGTGACCGCAAAGCGGGCATTCGCGAGCGTATATTCGTGGCCGAAATAGACTTTTGTGTCATCGGGCAGCGCCATCAATTTCTGGAAGGAATGCCACATATCCGCCGCCGGGCGTTCGAACAGCCGGCCGCAGCCCATGGCAAACAGCGTATCGGCGGCAAACAGCAAGCCGTCATCGGGAAGATAATAACAGATGTGTCCTGCGGTGTGGCCGGGCGTGGAAATGACCTGAACGCGGCGTCCTGCAAATTCGAACTCGTCGCCATCTGCCTGTGAGCGGTCGAGACCGGGGATCGCGATAGCCTCGTCGTAAGGCCCGTGCACTTCGCAGCCGAATTTGTCCTTCAGCGCCAGATTGGCCTCTACGTGGTCCTGATGGTGGTGGGTGGTAAAGATATGGGTGAGTTTCCAGCCATGGCCATCGAGAGCCTGCAGGATCGGGCCTTCCTCGGGTGCGTCGATGGCGGCGGTCGCCCCGCTTTCGGGATCGTGCAGCAGAACCCCGAAATTGTCGCTGCGGCAAAGAAAGACGTCTATTTCCAAAGGTTTCATCTCATCCTCTCCATTTGCCGGCCGGGGCCGACGCATTTATCCGCCTGGGTTTCAATGTAGGGGCAGACGCCTTGAAGTCCAACCGCCTGATGCTACATTCTCGCCCATGAACACTGATATCGTCGATCTGCGCGAATTCTATCATTCCCCGCTTGGCCGCTCGGCCGAGCAGGCGATCACCATGGCGCTTTCGACGCTCTGGCCGCCTTTGCCGGAAGAGCGGCTGGTCGGCCTCGGTTATGCGGTGCCGTTTCTGGACCGGTTCCGCCATGATACGGAACGCACCTTCGCCTTCATGCCGGCGGGGCAGGGGGCGGTGAACTGGCCGGCTGGCGAGCTGTCTTCCACGGCGCTGGTGTTTGACGAGGAACTGCCGCTTCCCGATTCGTCCATAGACCGGGTGCTGATGGTGCACGCGCTGGAATTTGCCGAAAATCCGCGCGAGAGCCTGAAGGAACTATGGCGGGTACTGGCGCCCGGCGGCCGTCTGGTGATCGTGGTGCCGAACCGGCGCGGTGTCTGGGCGCGCATGGAGCATACGCCCTTCGGCTCGGGGCGGCCCTATTCGCGCGGCCAGCTGACAGCGCTGCTGCGTGAAACCAACTTCACGCCGGGGGCTTCCGCCGAGGCGCTGTTCTTTCCGCCGACCACCAGCCGCCCGGTACTGAAATTCCGCCGTTACCTCGAACTCACCGGCCGCAGGCTGTGGCCCCTGTTCTCGGGCGTCATCGTGGTGGAGGCGCAAAAACGGCTCTATCAGGGATTGCCCGTCACCCAGCGCGCCTCGCGCCGGGTTTTTGTACCCGTGCTCGCGCCGCAGGGTGTTCCCACCACCCGCACCGCCGCAAAGCACGGAAAGCCGCGCTGACCCTCGACAAAACGCCCATTCCGGTCTAATGCCTCCGGCATTGCTGTTGCCGGGTTCTCCGGCGTTTTTCCAAAGGTCGATCAAATGAGTGCAGAGCTTAGCCAACCTGTTCCGCGTCCGGGTATTCTGGATATCGCCGCTTATGTTCCCGGCAAGGAACATGTGGACGGCGTTGCGAAGGTCTATAAGCTCTCCTCCAATGAAACGCCGCTCGGGCCGAGCCCGAAGGCGATTGAAGCCTTCGGCACGGCTGCCAGCCATCTGGAAATCTATCCGGACGGCCAGGCCATCGCGCTGCGTCAGGCGATTGCCGATGTGCATGGTCTCAACATCGCAAACATCATGTGCGGCAACGGTTCGGATGAGCTCCTGGGCCTGCTTTGCCATGTCTATCTCGGTGCAGGCGATGAGGCGATCATCACCGAACACGGTTTCCTCGTCTACAAGATCCAGATCATGGGCGCAGGCGCGACCCCGGTGACGGTGAAGGAAAAGGACTGCGCGGTCGATGTGGATGCGATCCTCGCCGCCGTCACGCCGAAGACGAAGATGGTTTTTGTTGCCAATCCCGGCAACCCCACCGGCACCTACGTTCCTGTCGCGGAAATCCGTCGCCTTCAGGCCGGTCTGCCGAAACATGTCGTGCTGGTGCTGGATGCGGCCTATGCCGAATATGTGCGCAAGAACGATTACGAGGCTGGTCTTGAACTGGTTTCCGGCAACCGCAACGTGGTGATGACCCGCACCTTCTCGAAGGTCTATGGTCTTGCGGCGCTGCGCGTCGGCTGGATGTATGCTCCAGCCGCCATCATCGATGCGCTGAACCGTGTTCGCGGACCGTTCAACATGAGTGCGCCGGCAATAGCGGCGGGCACCGCTGCCATTCGTGATCAGGCATTCGTGGAAAAGGCCGTGGCACATAATGCCCTGTGGATGGAAAAGCTGGTGACCGCCTTCACCGGTCTCGGCCTTAGCGTCACGCCCTCTGTCACCAATTTCATCCTCATCCATTTTCCGGATCAGGACGGCAGGCGTGCGGCGGATGCGGATGAGTTCCTGAGTCGCCGCGGTTACATTCTGCGCGCGGTACGCGGTTACGGGTTCCCCAATGCCTTGCGTATGACCGTCGGGTCGGAAGAAGCCAATCTCGGCGTCATCGCGGCGCTTGGCGAGTTCATGGGGCAGGCGTGATGGGTGAAATCATGTTCGACCGCATCGCGCTGATCGGCATCGGCCTGATTGGCTCGTCGATTGCCCGCGATGTCAGGGAATTGGGACTTGCCCGGCATGTCACGATTTCCACCCGTAGCGAAGACACGCTGAAAAGGGCGGCGGAGCTGGCGCTCGGCACGGATTACACGGTCTCGGCGGCGGAGGCGGTGAAGGATGCCGATCTCGTCATCGTCTCGGTGCCGGTCGGGGCTTCGGAAAGCGTCGCGCAGCAGATCGCGCCGCACCTGAAGCCCGGCGCCATCGTTACCGATGTCGGCTCCACCAAGGCGTCCGTCATCGCGCAGATGGCGCCGCATATGCCTGACAATGTGCATTTCATTCCCGGGCACCCGCTGGCGGGTACGGAAAAATCCGGCCCGGATGCCGGTTTTGCCGGCCTCTTCCGCGAGCGCTGGTGCATCTTCACGCCGCTGCCTGGCACGGACGCCGAGGCGCTGGAGAAGCTGAAGGATTTCTGGCGGGCGCTTGGTTCGCGCGTGGATGAAATGGATGCCGAACACCATGACAAGGTTCTGGCGATCGTCTCGCATTTGCCGCATATCATCGCCTACAACATCGTCGGCACGGCTGATGATCTGGAGACGGTAACCGAATCGGAAGTCATCAAATATTCGGCCTCCGGCTTTCGCGACTTCACCCGTCTGGCGGCCTCCGATCCAACCATGTGGCGGGATGTCTGCCTGCACAACAAGGACGCCATCCTAGAAATGCTGGCGCGCTTTTCCGAGGACCTCGCCTCCCTGCAAAGAGCGATCCGCTGGGGCGAAGGCGACAAGCTGTTCGAGCTGTTTTCCCGCACCCGCGCCATCCGCCGCTCCATCGTGCAGGCCGGTCAGGACGTCGACGCGCCGGACTTTGGACGGCACGCTCTGGATCAGAAGAAGTAAGTCGCTTCTGACGTACCGTCATGGCCGGATTTGATCCGGCCATCGGACCCGCTGGCAAATTACCAACTCTTTGCTTCGTCATCCTCGGGACAAGCCCGAGGATGACGTTGAATATGGGGCACCCGCTCAGATCGGCGGGATCTTGCCAAGCGGAATGAAGCCGCTGACGGTGGCGCGACCGCGATCGACCACGAGATCGACGGACGCCCTGTCGCCGCCGCCGGCAAGCGCGCCGAGCAGCTTGCGGGCTGTGTCGATGGTGGATTGCAGCTGTGGGAACGCCTGCTTGGCATTGTCCGACCAGGCGCCGAGCTTTTCGATCTCCAGCTTGAACTGACCGGAGAGATAACCCTCATTGTCGAAGGAGAAGGGGCCGCTGATGCGCATGGTGCGGCCCTCGCCGATATCGGCCACCAGCCGGCGAAGCTCGCCGCTTGCGCCGTACAGGCCGGAACTGTCGCTGCCGTCGACCATGCCCGCCTTGCCCGCGAGTGTGACATCAACGATGGCGTCGAGGCGGGGAAGAACCTGCGGCCAGTCCTTGATGACGGTCGCCGAGTCGGTAAGCGTGATTGCACCGTCGAGATCGGCGCCGTTCTGGCGCAGGTGCATTTCCGTCTTCACGGCATCGAAATCGATGGTCTGGCCGGTGACGGAAGAAATGGCCTGCGCCTTCAGTCCATCAATGACGAGCGATGTGCGGTCGATGCCCTTCAGCTTGGTGACGATGCTCGATTGCATGTTCTGCCAGGCGGCAGAAACCGTCAGGCCATGGGCGGTGCGGATTTCTGCCGGCGAATCCAGTTCCCAGACGATGTGGCCGGGATTGTAGACCTGCGCTGCCGAGCGCAATTCGCCAAAGGAAGCGGAAACGCCGTTCTGCTTGTCGTCCACCATCACCTTCGAGCAGAAGAGGCCGATGCGGAAGGGATAACCCTTGAAGGCGATATCGCCGCATTCACCGCTGACATTTCGGGCCTGTGAGGGGGATATCACGTTCAGCACCGTCTGCTTCAGCCTGTCGGCGGCATAAAACCACCCGGCTGTGTAAAATCCGATGACCAGCACAATGGCGATACCAAGCCAGAGGAATTTTTTGGAGGTGCCGGATTGGCTTGACGCTGCCATATTGATCTCCGATGAACAGACTTCAGGTAATTTTGATTTGGCTTGGGATATGGACGATTTTTGGGTCTTTGGCTACGGTTCGTTGATGTGGAACCCCGGCTTTGCCTTTGAGGAAAGGCAGCAGGCGCGGCTGCATGGCTATCGTCGCTCGCTCTGCATCAGTTCCAGCGTCTATCGCGGTACGGAGGAAAAGCCGGGCCTCGTGCTGGGGCTGGAGCGCGGCGGTTCCTGCCTTGGCGTCGCCTTCCGCGTCAGGGGAAAAGACCACGACCCCGTCATGACCTATCTGCGTGAACGTGAACTCATAACGAATGTCTACAAGGAACGTGTTGTTGCAATTGCCTTTGCCGATGGCCGGCGCGGCAGCGCGGTGACCTATGTGGCCGATCCCGCGCATGAACAATATATTGGCGGTCTGGGCGTGACCGAGGCGGCGGTCATCGTCGCGGCTGCCTCGGGTCGCTCCGGGCCGAACACGGACTACGTCTTTAATACCGTGCAGCATCTGCAGGATATGGGCATTCGCGACTCGCTACTGGAAAGCATTGCCGCCAATGTCGGCACGCTCGCGGCTCAGCCGGCGGCTGTGTCCTTGCCCTGAAGTTCGGCGATGCGTTTGATGGCGGTTGGCGGCAGCGGCAGGTGCGGATTGTTGCGCACGGTTTCCAGCAGCAGCTCGTCGCTCGCCTTCTCCGTCACATCGATCAAGCGCTTGAAAAACACGTCGGGGTCCAGCCCCGGCTCGATGGCTGGCAGGATACGCACCTTGAAATGGCCGGGATAGCGCATGGTCGACCGGCGTGGCCAGAAGAGGCCGGGGTGCATGGCGACGGGAATGACCGGAACCTGCAGGTCGCGGTAAAGCCTTGCGATGCCGTAACGGTATTCAGGCTCAGCGCCCGGCGGACGGCGCGTGCCTTCGGGGTAGATGATGAGCTCGCGGCCGGCGGCCATTTCATCTTTCGCCCGCTCCATGACCTTCAGCATCACCTTGCCGCGTGCGGCGCGGTTGACCGGGATCATGCGCTGTTTCATCACATACCAGCCGAACAGCGGAATCCACATCAACTCCCGTTTCAGAATGTAGACGGGGTCTGGCAGATTGGGCAGCAGCGCATAGGTATCCCAGAAGGACTGATGCTTGGGCGCAAAGATACAGCCGGTCTCGGGAATGTTTTCCAGCCCTTCGATCTCGAAGGTGGTGCCGACGATGGTTTTCATCAGCCAATGGTTGGATCGCGCCCAGTTCTTGGGAATTTCGAAGGCGATCTTGCGTGGCAGGATGAAATAGATCGGCGTCAGCACGATCATGCGGACAATCAGATTGAGATAAAACAGCGTATTGAAAAGAAAAGAGCGCAGCTTGAGCATCAACAGCCTTCCCGGGATGCAGCCGTTCCGAAACTTTGAGCGCCTCGATGCCGGATGCCGATGCCAGACGCCTACACGAAAACAAGGCCAAGCAGCAAGCGCGTTTCTCTCTCCCTTCAGGGCGAAGTGCTCGCAGCCTTCATCGCGGAATGATCGGCAGAGGCCTTGCGCAGGCCGTCACCCTTGCCGAAGCCGGTCAGGTCGCGTCCCGCCGCCGCTACGAACTTCAAATATTCATAAAGCATGGTTCTGACCACATCCGGCTCGGAGAACCAGTTGGTCCGGGCAAGGTCCGCACTGATGACGGGATAAGGAATGAACTCCGTCTGCGGGCTGGCATTGCGCAATTCATGCAGGCTGCGATGCATATGGTAATTGTTGGTGACGACGACGATGGCGGAATAGTTATGATCGCGTATCCAGCTTGCCGCCTCATTGGCGTTGCCGATCGTATCAATGGCCTTATAGCCCATATCCACGCAGCACGAAAACATGTCCGAAGAGCCTTGCGTCATCTTGCGGATTTGCGAGCGGGTGGTGGCTGGGTTGACGCCGGAGATCAGCAGGCGCTTGCCCACGCCGTCGCGCAGCAGGCCGACTGCCTGTTCAATGCGCTGGTAACCACCGGTCAGAACGATAATCGCGTCGCCCTTCGCGCCTTCCGGCGGGCGCATGGAGGCAACGGAATCCGCAAACCACAGGAAACCGCCGGAAAAAGCGCCGAGGGCGATGACGCAAAGCAGGATGAGGCCACGAATAAAACGGCGCAAGCGACCGCGCCGCGACAGCAGGCTCTTTTTTGCCGGTCGCGTGCCTGTCTGATCCTGGTCCATCCGACTCACAAACATTCCTCCTGAATACTCGCCGATTAAGGCAAGGAACAGGCATTTTTGTCCACCGTCCGCAGGTTACATCCGGCTTGCAACGGTTTCAGTCTACTCGGGAAATCCGGTCCGGCATTTAAGATGCAAGACCATCGCTTTTCGACGGATCGGAACGCACCCGGTCAATATCGTCAATCGTGCGAATGACTGTTACGCGCGCCGTGATGGTGGTGAGAAGCGCGATGATGATCATGGTTGTCGCGATGCCGATATAACCGCCGAGACCGACCGAAAACGAGCCGAAAAGCGCGCTTGCCTGATCGCTCTGTGGTGTGGCGACAGTGCTCGACTGCCAGAAACCGGCTGCAAGAAAAACCGTCGCCGCCAGCGCGCTGCCCGCCGCTGCCCCCTTGAGGCTGATTTTCAGGAAGTGCTTTTGAAACTCCCGCGCCACGAAGCTGCTTTCGGCACCGACGAAATGCAGGACCTCGACGATGTGCCGGTTGCCGGAAAGGGCGCCGCGGGTGGCGAATACCACCGTCAGCACCATGGCGGTGAAGACGAGAATCAAAACGCCGACGCCGATCATGACCGTGGTTCTGGCCATGGAGACCAGCCTGTCCACCCATGTGCGGTGGTCGTCGAGAAACGCCTGCGGAAGCTCAGCCTTCAGCATGTCCCGCATTGCCTGAAAATCGGGCGGGTTGTTTTCGTCGATGGTGATGACGACGAGGCGCGGGATCGGCAGTTCGGAAAGGTCGAGACCGCTGCCGAGCCACGGTTCCAGAAGGCGTGAGGTGGCGGCATCGTCGAGGATCGTGCCATCGCGCGTGCCGACGAAGGTGAGCGCCAGATTGCGCGCCTTGTTCAGTGCCGCCGTCATGTCCAGCCCGTCCTCGGGCTTGATCTGGATGGTGATCTCGCGGGAAATCTGGCTCTGCCAGGTGGCGGCGGTGGCGCGCACCATGGAGACCGCACCGAGTGTGAGGCACGCAAGAAAGGCCATGATGGCGATGACCACCATCAGTGCATTGCCCTGAATGTTGGAGGGCGGCAGGATTGGCGCCATCGGCCGGATGCGCATGGGTGGGCGCTTCGGCTGGGCCGCTTCAGGCTTCAACGGTTTGCGGTTGATCTCATTCATAGATATCGAGCCGCCCTTCGGTCAGGATCATCCGGCGCGCATCGATCTGGTCCATCAGGCCAAAATCATGGGTGGCGATGACGACGGCCGTGCCCAGCCGGTTGAGTTCCAGAAAGAGGTTGAGAAGGCGCTTGGCCATTGGCGGATCGACGTTGCCGGTCGGTTCGTCGGCCAGCAATATTTCCGGCTGGTCCATCAGCGCGCGGGCAATGGCGGCACGCTGCTTTTCCCCGCCGGAGAGGATGGCCGGCAGCACGTTGATACGCTCGCCGAGCCCCACCCATTTCAGAAGCTCGATCACGTCGTTGCGATAGGCGCTCTCTTCCTTGCCGCGCACGCGCAGCGGCAGGGCGACATTTTCATAGGTCGTCAGATGATCGAGCAGCCGGAAATCCTGAAACACGATGCCGACGCGGCGGCGCAGCATCGGCAGCTCGCTGCGCGGAATGCGCGACACATCGCGGTTGAACATGCGGATATTGCCACGCGTCGGCTGCAGCGACATCAAAAGCAGGCGGAGCAGCGTGGTCTTGCCGGCACCAGAAGGGCCGGTCAGAAACTGGAACGAGCCCTTGGGAATGTCGAAGGTCATGTCCCTCAGGATCTCGGGTCCCATGCCGTAACGCAACCCGACATTTTCGAAATGGATCAACGGACTTCCAGTCTCTTCGTTTCGTGGTGGTTCGCAAGCCGCTGGCGCGTGGGGTTCGGATGTCGGGGTTTAACCCGGATCCGGTGGCCTGCGCGAGCCGTTTTTGCGAAGCATTAACCATTTAAATTTAAAACTTGGCAGGATTCGTTGCAATGCCCAGTTTTGCGGGCCGGAAAACCTGACCGGGGAATTCTATGGCTATGTTCCGTTCATCTCGCCGGCAAGCGGCATTCGATTTCGACCTCCTGATGCCGGAAACGCCGGTGCGCCGCTCGGCGCGCGCAGCAAATCCCGATCGCGATGTGGTAGACGCGGAATTTGTCACCATCAAGGAAAACCGTTCGCCTCGGCCCGGAAACGACAACCGTGGTGCGGCGCGTCAACAGAGGGAAAAACCACCCGTCACCGCCGGTGTGCTCGGTTTGGCATTCGTCGGCTGGGTGGATCGCAAATTGTCGCGACTGTCTGCGGATGCCTATTCGGCGCTGGTCGCGGGGCTTGCCATTTTTGTTTTCATCTGCTCGGGCGGCCTCTCCGTCGTCGTGCCGGAAAAGTCGGCTGTTGCCGCGCCGGTAAACCCGCTTGCCATCTCCCATGTCACCGTCACGTCGCAGGAGGCGGGCGGCATGGAGGTCCTGCTCATCAACGGCATCGTTGAAAATAACGGCACCACGCTAGAAGACGTGCCCGCGCTTCGCGCCGACCTCTTCATTGCCAAGGGACAGCTCTTGGCCAGCATGGTCATCGAGCCGCCGGTCAGGCAGATGCAGCCTGGCTTCAGCCATGGTTTTTCGGCAAAGTTGCGCCATCCCGGTGGAAAAATGCCTGACATCAAGCTTTCCTTCGTCGAGGCGGGTGCGTCCGAACGCTGACTGTGCTAACGCGTCTCCTGTATTTTTACTGAAAGGTAAAATCGGCAAGGCGTAGCACAGGAGTAAGAATGCCCGTCGTCCGTGGAAAAAATATCGAGCCGCTTTACACCGCCGAGCAGATCGCCGAGCGCAATCGCGACATGGCCAGGCACATCGCCAGCGGCCCGACCAAGGATTTGCTGGTCATTGCCGTGCTCAAGGGATCGTTCATTTTCGCGGCCGATCTTATCCGCGCGCTGCATGACAGCGGCCTTGCGCCCGAAGTCGAATTCATCACGCTGTCGAGCTATGGCGCCGGCACGGTTTCGCAAGGGGTGCGGATCGTCAAGGATATCGACAGCGACGTGAAGGACCGCGACGTCCTCCTGATCGACGATATTCTCGAATCCGGCCGCACTTTGCGTTTCGCCAAGGAACTGCTTTATGAGCGTGGCGCCCGCAACGTCACCATCGCCGTGCTGCTGGACAAGAAGGTCAAGCGCAAGGAAGATCTGGAGGCCGATTATGTCGGTTTCGAATGTCCTGACTATTTCGTCGTGGGTTACGGCATGGATGTGGCTTATGCCTTCCGCGAACTGCCTTTCGTCGGCGTCGTGACCGGCGACGCCTGAGCTTTTTCGCCGTGCCGGGATGGCACATTGCGGAGACGCCTCGTTAACCATCCACCCAGCGAAAGGCTGGGTGTTTACCTCTTGAAAAGAGGAGCCTGCGATGTTGCTCACGGCTGGAAATGATGCCCAGGAGCAATGATTGATGGCGAAGATTTTGATTACCGAAGACGAGGATGCATTGCGGGCTTTCGTCGCCCGCGCGCTGCGTCTCGACGGTCATGAGACCCATGAGGCGGCAGACGGCGAGCAGGGGCTGGAAAAGCTTCAGGAAACCAGTTTCGATCTTCTTCTTTCGGATATCCGCATGCCGGTCATGGATGGCATCGAGCTGGCGCACCGCGCCGCCGAACGCTTCCCGGCCATGCGCATCCTGCTGATGACGGGTTATGCCGAGCAGCGAGAACGGGCTGACGATCTGGCGGAGAAGATCGTGGATGTTGTTTCCAAACCCTTTGCGCTTCCGGATATCCGCAAGGCGGTGGCGCGGGCGCTTGCGGCCTGAGTGTCGAGATTGAAGAGATTTAAAGGGCCGCCTTTTTTGTTGGCCGGACATCACCGCAGTCGTCGTTGCGCTATTCCCACCTTCCGTCATTCGGCCTTGAGCCGGAATCTAGCCAGCCCAAGTCCTTGGGCTGAAAGACCTCTTTCCGCCGCGCAGACGCGCGTCGACTGGATGCCGGATCAAGTCCGGCATGACGGAAAAGTTCAGGCGTTGAGGACATAATGAGCCGCAGCATTGCCTGTGCGAAACCTCACCGTATATCCAGCAACCGCTCCAGGTACCGCCGTTCAATTTCACCAGGCGGATTGTTGCCGAGCTTTTCGCGGATCGCCTCGAGGATTTCGCGGGCACGCTGCACGTCGATTTCATCAGGTACCTTCACCTGATCGCCGAAATCCGGGCCGGTGGTGCTGCGCGGACGGCCGAGCGGGTCGCGGCCGTTCTGGCCGCCCTGTCCGGCCATGCCTTCCTGACCCTGTCCGGGCTGCTGGCCCTGCTGGCGCATGGCCTGCATGATCTGGCCCATCATGTCCTGCGCGCCCTGGCGCAGCGCATTCAGCGCATTGCCCTGACCTTCGACAGCCTGTTCGCCCTGGCCCTTGCCAAGCGCCTCGCCGGCGCCCTGCATTTCCTGCTGCGCCTTGCCGAAATTTTCGCCCGGTTCCATGCCGAGATCGCGTAGCCCCTGCTGCAATTCGCCGAGCTGCTTGCCAAGCGCATCCTGCTGCGCACGCAGGTTTTTCAGCGCTTCACGCAATTGTTCGGCGGTCATCTGATCACTTGGCTGTCCGCCCTGCTGGCCATTTTCGCCCTGTTGGCCCTGCTGTCCTTCTTGCGGCTGCTGGCCGTTTTCACCCATCTGCTGCTCGTCGTCGCCCTGCTGCGGGTCACCGCGCTGCATCCGGTCGCGCAGCGCCTGATCGAGCTTGAAGGTTTCGTCCATCAGCTTCTGCTGCTGCTGCAGGATTTCGCCCAGCTTGTCGATCTGCTGGCGCATCTTGCTGCTCTGCTGCTGTCCCTGCTGGCCCTGACGCTGCGGCCTGCCGGCCTGCAGATTGTTCATCATGCGCTGCAGCTGCGAGAGCATTTCCTGCGCCGCGTCGCGATTGCCGGAGCGGGCAAGGTTTTCGATCTGATTTATCATGTTTTCCAGATCGCGCTGGCGCAGCACGTTCTGTGCCTGCTGGTTCATGTTGGCCTGCGGCGCATTCTGCATGCGCTGCGCAAGCTCGCTCATGAATTGCTGCATGGCTTCCCGCAATTCCTGCATCAGCTTGGCGATTTCCTCGTCGGAGGCATTGCGCTGAAGCGCTTCGGAAAGCGCAGTTTGCGCATCGCGCAGGCGTCTTTCGGCCTGCGAAAGATCGCCATCCTCAATGCCGAGCGCGATTTGCCAGAGATAATCGGCCGTGTCCTTCAGCATTTCCTCATTATAGGCGAGCCGCATGCGGGTCTGCGCCGATTGCAGCAGGAGATAATGCGTGGTGTTGGGAATGGTCTCTTCCGGGCGCAGGCCCACCGCCTCGTTATAGGCGATCGCCTTCGGCATCTGGCGCGTGTCGAGCGAGAAGATCTGCCGTTGCTCGGCAATGGAGGCGGCCAGCGGTTCGGAGAAGTTGCGGCCCGGCAGCACCATTTCATGCGCGGGGCTGCGGCCCGTCTGCCCGGCGCCGTCCGTCGCCACCAGCGTGATGCGCACGCGTTTTCCCGCCATCGGATGTTCGGTCAGGTTGCGGCTGGTCAGGCCCTTGATCTCGCGATTATTCTGTCGCGGCAGATCAAGCTTGAATTCCGGCGGTGGATAAAGCGCGGTCGCACCTTCCGCAACGCCAATCGGTTCGATGATGGCGTGAGCTTCCTTCAGCCCATAATCGTCCTTGGCGGTGAAGCCGATTTCCAGCGCGCCGTTAACGGCGCGGCGCGGCATATTGTCGAAGGCGATGCTGGGCGGCTGGTCGGGGATGACGTTGAACACCCATTGTTCGCCATTGGCGGTGATCATGCCGCTTTCGGTAACATCCATGGCGAAGGTGCGCGGCGCGACGGGCTGGTCTGCCGAACGAACCGGCGTTTGAACGGCAATATCGCCGCTTGCGCTGTCGGCACGCGCCGCTTCCGGCGCAAGCTTTTGCAGCGCGCCTGCCATTTCAGGCTCGAAAGTCACTTCCTCGCCGCCATCGCCGCCGGTCATGCGTATCGTCAGCTTGGAGGATTGCGGCACGGAAACCGCGTCACGGTTGGTTGCGTCGCGTCCGGTCAGGAAAATCGGCGCGCGGCCGGTATAGGATGGCGGCGTGACCCAGGCATCGAGACGGATATCGGGATTGAGGGGACCGACCGCCGGCCGGCTGCGGAAGGCATCGGCAATCGTGCCCGCGCCGTTTGAATAGGAAAAACCGAAGGCGGCCGCCAGAAGAAGGGCGGGAACGGCGCGCAGCGCCAGACGGTCATAACGGGCGATATCGGGTTTTGGCAGGCCGGCATTCAGCGCGGCAATGCGCTCCGCCATGCGGATCTGGTGTTCTTTCCACAGCGTTCGGGAAAAAGGCGTATCGAAGGCCGGTTCGTCCTCCTGCACGCCAACCGGCTGGTGCGCGAGACCGTTGCGATCTTCAAGCAGGCGGGATGCATCATTATCCGTCGGCCATTTCAGCCGCAGGATTGGCAAAAGCGTGGCGATGAAACTGAAAACCAGCACGAAAACAACGCCGAGCCGCAGGAAATCCGGCATGTGCCGGTAGAGGCCGAACCAGGCAAGCGCCAGAAACACGGCGGCGATGGAGAGCGGCCACAGCGTTTTCGGCGCAATTTTTTCCGAAAGCAGTACGATTTTAGCGAAGAAGCGCTTGGCGGCAACCCGGCGGGCAAGGTCCGGCCGCTGCGCGAACGCGCCGGTCGGGCGCTTTCTGCCTGTCCTGTCCTCTCCGGCTGTGGTCATCAATCCGTTCTCCCGGTTCTGGCCACGTCGAACGCCATTCCCGGAACGGCGAGCTGTTTCATGTCACGGAGCAAGGATAACATTCTTTGTGGCGAAGACGAGGGCACCTAAGCCCTCACCCCCATTTTTTAGGCAGCTTCGCTTGATTGTGATCGACCAACCGGTGACGCAGGCGAGATCAATCGAGCCAGGCGGGCACGGAATCGAGCGCGATCAGCTCTTCATAGGTGCCGCGCGGGCGAATGACGTGGAATTTGTCATCCTTCACCAGCACTTCAGGCACCAGCAGGCGCGAGTTGTAGGTGCCGGCCTGCACCGCGCCATAAGCACCCGCGGAACTGACGGCGATCAGGTCGCCCGGCTGCGGCGCAGCCATCTCCCGGTCGAGCGCCAGATAATCGCCGGTCTCGCAGACAGGTCCAACGATATCGGCCTTGATGCGCGGCGCGTCTGCGGCGGGCTGCACCACCGGACGGATGCCATGATAGGCCTCATAAAGCGTCGGGCGGATGAGGTCGTTCATCGCGCCGTCAACGATCACGAAGGTCTTTTCGCCGCCGTCCTTCACATAGATCACTTCCGTCACCAGAATGCCGGCATTGCCGACGATCAGGCGGCCCGGCTCGGTGACGATCTTGCAGTTGAGGCTCTTCAGCTCATTCTTGACGATATGGGCATAGGCATCCGGCAGCGGCGGCGGATTATTGTCCTCGCGATAGGGAATGCCGAGACCGCCGCCAATATCGACGTGGCTGATCGTGTGTCCGTCGGTGCGCAGCGCCTCGACAAGTTCGCGCAGCAGCCGGAAGGCGTCCTCGAAAGGCTGCAATTCGGTGATCTGGCTGCCGATATGCATGTCGATACCGGTGACTTCGATGCCGGGCAGGGTGGCGGCATGGGCATAGACCGCACGGGCGCGCTCATAGGAAATGCCGAACTTGTTCTCTTTCTTGCCGGTGGAAATCTTGGCGTGGGTGCGCGCATCCACATCCGGATTGATGCGGAAGGAGACATGCGCCCGCTTGCCGACTTTCACGGCGCGCAGGTTGAGAACTTCCAGTTCCGGCTCGGATTCGATGTTGAAACAGTAGATGCCGGCTTCCAGCGCATAATCCATTTCCGCCACCGTCTTGCCGACGCCGGAGAACATGATGCGGCTTGCCGGAACGCCGGCTGCAAGCGCACGGCGCAATTCGCCGCCCGACACGACGTCGATGCCCGCGCCGAGCTTTGCCAGCGTCTTCAGCACCGCCTGGTTGGAATTGGCCTTCATGGCGTAACAGACCATGGCGTCCACATCCGCAAAGGCGCCGGAAAACACCTTGTAATGGCGCTCCAGCGTCGCGGTCGAATAGACGTAGAATGGCGTGCCGACCGCCTTGGCGATCTCAGGCACGGGCACGTTTTCGGCGTGCAGCACGCCGTCGATATAGCCAAAATGGTTCACAGGCTTTTATCCGTCAGAGAAGCTTGTCGAGAATGAACGGCCGTTCCGCCGTCGCCGGCTTTGTCTCCGTTCCGTCGGCATTGCGCTTGTTGCGCATTTCGACCGGCGTGCTCGGCGGGTCGATGTCGCCCTTACGCCCGCAGGCGCTGAGAACAAGGCTGACGGCGAGCGTCATGCCGATGGGAACGATAAGTTTGCGCGCGGTTTTTGAAAGCATGGGCCTGTCCAAAGGAAATATGTGCCTCTCTGATAACGAAAAACAGGGCGCTTGTGCACCCTGTTTCTTGTGATCGCAGCGTAACGCGATTTTATCAGTTACGTCCGCGCCACCAGGCGATCTGCTTCTTCACCTCCGAAGGTGCGGTGCCGCCGAAGCTGGTGCGGCTGGCAACCGATGCTTCCACCGAAAGAACGTCGAAAACACCCTTGGTGATGCCGGGGTGGATGGCCTGCAATTCCTCAAGCGAAAGATCGGCGAGGTCGCAGCCCTTCTTCTCCGCCAGCGCCACGGCATTACCGGTCACATGGTGGGCATCGCGGAAGGGCAGGCCCGCTTCGCGCACCAGCCAGTCGGCGAGATCGGTGGCGGTGGAATAACCCGAACCGGCGGCGGCGCGCATGCGGTCCTTGCGCACTTCAAGGTCGCGGATCATGCCGGTCATGGCGGCAATCGCCAGTTCCAGGCTCTCGGCGGCGTCGAAAACCTGTTCCTTGTCTTCCTGCATGTCCTTGGAATAGGCGAGCGGCAGGCCCTTCATGACCGTCAGAAGAGCGATCAGCGAGCCGTTGATGCGGCCGGTCTTGGCGCGCACCAGCTCGGCGGCATCAGGGTTCTTCTTCTGCGGCATGATCGATGAGCCGGTGGAAAAGGCATCCGAGAGGCGGATGAACCCGAATTGCGGCGTCGACCAGATGACGATTTCTTCGGCGAGGCGCGACAGATGCGTGGCGCAGATGGAAGCGATCGACAGGAATTCCAGCGCGAAATCGCGGTCGGAGACAGTGTCGATGGAGTTGCGGGTCGGTTCGCGGAAACCGAGCGCCTTGGCCGTCATATGGCGGTCGATGGGATAACCGGTGCCGGCGAGTGCGGCTGCGCCGATCGGGCTTTCATCCAGATGCTCGATGGCGTGGCGCACGCGGGCGCGGTCACGGCCGAACATTTCCACATAGGCCATGCAATGATGGCCGAAGGTCACCGGCTGCGCCGTCTGCAGATGGGTGAAGCCCGGCATCACGGTATCGGCATTTTCTTCGGCGCGGTCGAGGAAGGCGGCGATGAGGGCCGTCAGCATACCCTCGGTCTTCTGCAGTTCTTCCTTGACCCACAGGCGGAAATCGAGCGCCACCTGGTCGTTGCGCGAGCGGGCTGTGTGCAGGCGGCCGGCTGCCGTGCCGATGAGGGTGGCAAGCCGCGCCTCGATGTTCATGTGAATGTCTTCGAGCTTGCGTGAGAATTCGAAGGTGCCGGCTTCGATCTCTGACAGGATCGTGTTCAGGCCGTGAGTGATCTTGTCTTTATCTTCCTGCGAGATAATGCCTTTTTCCGCCAGCATGGCGGCATGCGCCATAGAGCCGCGGATGTCCTGGGCGTAAAGCTTCTTGTCGAAGCCGATGGAGGCATTTATCTCTTCCATGATGGCAGACGGCCCGGAAGCGAAACGCCCGCCCCACATCTGGTTGGAGGATTTCTGATCTGTGCCGTCAGCCATGTTCGCAGTGCCCTGGAGTATTCGATGACAGAAAAAAGGCCGTTCAGGCTTCCTTCCGCCAAGTTGGTTGCAATTGCTGCCGTTGCCGGTGTCTTAAGCGGCGCGGGCGCGGTCTGGTTCAGGCATATTGGGTCTGAGAGCCCGGTTCAAGGGGCAGCGGTGACTGACGCCGGTTTATGTGAGGGCGCGGCAAACCGCATTGCCTCGCTGAAGCCATTTCTGAAAGGGCAGGTGGCGGCCATGTCGGGCACAGACAGGCCGCGCGTCATCCCGCTTTCCTTCAAGGGGCCGGAGGCACAGGAGATGACGCTTGCCGATCTCAAGGGCAAGACGGTTCTTCTCAACCTCTGGGCCACATGGTGCGTGCCGTGCCGGGAAGAGATGCCGGCGCTGAACGCTCTGGAACATGAAAAGGGCGGCAATGATTTCGAGGTGGTGGCCGTTAATATCGACATTGGCGCGGACGAAAAGCCGAAAGCCTTCATGGACGAATACAAGATCGACGCGCTGAAGCTCTACCGCGACAGTTCCATGGGGGTCTTCAATACGCTGAAAAAAGAAGGCCTCGCTTTCGGCCTGCCCGCGACCATGCTCCTGGACGAAAACGGCTGTCTGCTTGCCGCCATGAATGGCCCGGCCGCCTGGGACAGTGAAGATGCCAAGGCGCTGGTATCGGCAATGAAGGCCAAATGAGTTTTCTGATCCATGTGGGAGGGGTCACCCTCCCTCATCCTGCGGCCTTCAAGACGTGTCCCTTGGGCTTTAGCGCGTCGGAACCGGCGTCTCGCCGCGATAGTCGTAGAAGCCGCGGCCGGATTTGCGGCCGAGCCAGCCGGCCTCGACATATTTGACCAGCAGCGGGCAGGGGCGGTATTTGCTGTCGGAGAGGCCGTCATGCAGCACCTGCATGATCGACAAACAGGTGTCGAGACCGATGAAATCGGCAAGCTGCAACGGTCCCATCGGGTGGTTGGCACCGAGCCGCATGGCGGTATCGATGGCCTCCACCGAGCCGACGCCCTCATAAAGCGTATAGATCGCCTCGTTGATCATCGGCAGCAGGATACGGTTGACGATGAAGGCCGGGAAATCCTCGGCGACGGTGATCGCCTTTTCCAGCGTCCGCACATAATCCTTGGCCGCATCGAAGGTCTTTTCGTTGGTGGCGATGCCGCGCACCAGTTCCACCAGCTTCATCACCGGAACCGGATTCATGAAGTGGATGCCCATGAACTGTTCGGGGCGGTCGGTAGCGGATGCAAGGCGGGTAATGGAGAGGGACGAGGTATTGGTGGCCAAAAGCGCTTCGGGCTTCAGCACGGGGCAGACTTGCGCATAAATCTTGCGCTTGATCTCTTCATTTTCGGTTGCCGCCTCGATGACGAGATCCATCGGTGCGAGGTCGTTGATATCCGTCGAGCCGCTGATGAGCGCCAGCGCCTCTTTTCGGGCGTCGTCCGAAAGTTTGCCGTTGGTGACCTGGCGGGCGAGGTTGCCATTGATCGTGGCAAGACCGGCTTCAATGCCGTCCTTGGAAAGGTCATAAATATGAACCTTGTAACCCGCCAAGGCGGAAACATGCGCGATGCCGCAACCCATCTGACCGGCTCCGATGACACCGATATTTTTAAAGGGGGCGGTCATATGCTGGTCTCCTCTTGGGGATTTCATCTGCGTTCTGGTCGGCGATGTTACGCATATCGCCGCAAAAGAGAAGGCGGTGCGTTTAAAAAACGCACCGCCCCCGATAGCTGTTGAAAATCACAGCGCCTTTTCGAGTTCCGGCAGCGCCACGAACAGATCTGCGACGAGGCCATAATCGGCGACCTGGAAGATTGGCGCTTCCTCGTCCTTGTTGATGGCGACGATGACCTTTGAGTCCTTCATGCCGGCCAGGTGCTGGATGGCGCCGGAAATACCGGCGGCGATGTAAAGCTGCGGCGCAACCACCTTGCCGGTCTGGCCAACCTGCCAGTCGTTCGGCGCATAGCCCGCATCGACGGCCGCACGGCTGGCGCCGACGGCTGCACCCAGCTTGTCGGCGACGGGAAGGATGACTTCCTTGAACTTTTCCGACGAACCGAGCGCGCGGCCGCCCGAGATGATGATCTTGGCCGATGTCAGTTCCGGACGGTCGGACGAGGCCAGCGCGTCGGAAACGAAGCTGGAAAGGCCGGGGTTTGCAGCAGCACCGATGGTTTCGACTGCTGCCGAACCACCTTCGGCCGCGGCGGCAAAGGCGGTCGGACGTACGGTGATCACCTTCTTCGCATCGGTCGCCTGCACCGTCTGGATGGCGTTGCCGGCATAGATCGGGCGCTTGAAGGTGTCAGGGCTGACGACTTCGATGATTTCCGAGACCTGGGCCACGTCGAGGAGGGCCGCAACGCGCGGCGTGACGTTCTTGGCGGAGGCGGTCGCCGGTGCGATGATGACGTCATAAGAAGGGGCGAGCGAGACGATCAGCGCCGCCAGCGGCTCGGCGAGCGCATTGGCATAGGATGCGTCATCGGCGAGCAGCACCTTGGAAACGCCGGAGAGTTTCGCGGCAGCGTCGGCGGCACCCTTTGCACCGGAACCGGCAACCAGAATGTGAACGTCGCCGCCGATCTGGGTTGCCGCTGTCAGCGTCTTGCCCGTCAGGTCGGAAAGGGTTGCGTTGTCGTGTTCTGCCAGAAGAAGAATGGCCATAAGAATATCTCCCTTTTCCGAAACCTTAGAGGACGCCGTCGGCTTTGAGCTTTTCGACCAGCTCGGCAACCGAACCGACCTTGATGCCAGCCTTGCGGCCTGCCGGCTCCTCGGTCTTCAACACCTTCAGGCGCGGCGAAACATCGACACCGAAATCGGCCGGAGCCTTCTTGTCGAGCGGCTTCTTCTTCGCCTTCATGATGTTCGGCAGCGAAGCATAACGCGGTTCATTGAGACGAAGGTCGGTGGTGACGACGGCGGGAAGCTTCAGCTCAACGGTCTGCAAGCCGCCATCCACTTCACGCGTCACGGCAACCTTGCCGTCGGAAGGCTCGACCTTGGAGGCGAAGGTGCCCTGGCCCCAGCCGAGCAATGCTGCCAGCATCTGGCCGGTCTGGTTCGAATCGTCGTCGATCGCCTGCTTGCCGACGATGACGAGGCCGGGCTGTTCGGCTTCCGCCACGCCCTTCAGAAGCTTGGCGACGGCCAGCGGCTCGACCGTTTCGTCGGTCTCGATCAGGATGGCGCGGTCGGCGCCCATGGCGAGCGCGGTACGCAGCGTTTCTTCCGCCTTGGCGGGGCCAATGGAGACCACCACAACCTCTTCGGCCTTGCCGGCTTCCTTCAGGCGCAGCGCCTCTTCCACGGAGATTTCGTCGAACGGGTTCATCGACATCTTCACATTGGCAAGCTCAACGCCAGAACCATCCGATTTCACGCGGATCTTCACGTTGTAATCGACGACTCGTTTGACGGGGACAAGGATCTTCATCGGCGGCTTTCCTCAAACTCCTGTCCGCGAGATAAGTAGACCGCGCGGACCTCCAAAAACAGGTTGGCGACATGGATAAGCATTTTTCCCGCAATTACAACGGAGCAATGTTCATTATCACATGCACGCAAGGCATATCTTACGTTGACGTTAACGTAAATACGTTATCTCTTCGCCATGGGCTCATCAGCTCCCGTCATAGCCCCGTTCGATTTGCGACAACCCTGCCGTTTGCGACGGATTCTTGAACTGCGCCGCCTTGGGCGGAACAATGGTGCGGTCAAACAGCGGAACATCGGGCCTGCGCATGAAAATCACCATGATTGCGCCCGCCACTATGCCACCGACATGCGCTCCCCAGGACACGTTCTCTTCCAGCCCGAGCGCCAGCATCAGGAACTGCTGGCCGATCCACAGCGCCAGCGGAATGAAGGCGGGCAGAGGAAGCGGAATGCGCATGAAGACCAGCACCCAGACACGCACCTTTGGGTGCAGCAGGAAATAGGCCGCGACGACGCCGGAAACCGCACCGGATGCGCCGATCAGCGGCCCTTCCGAAGTGGGGGCGACAAAACCGTGCAACAGCGCACCGGCAATGGCGCAGGCGATGTAAAAGATCAGGAAACGGAAATGGCCGAGCGCATCCTCGACATTGTCACCGAAAACCCAGAGAAACAGCATGTTGCCGGCCAGATGCCAGAAATCCAGATGCAGAAATGCGTAGGTGATCACTGTCACATCGTCTGGCACCACCTGCAGGGCCGGCTCGAGATAGGCGTAATCGAAAACCACCGCGGGAATAAAGCCGAGGCCGAGTGCGGCGGCATTGGCCTGCGTGTCGCTGGCAAGTACACCGGTAAACAGCCAGACCAGCACATTGACCACAATCAGGCCGATCGTGACATATTGCAGCCGGATGTGTTTGAGGGAATTCGCATCGTGCAGCGGTATGAACATCGAATGCCCTTTGGTTGCGCAATTGACGCGCTTTAGCGGTTCTTGCCGGGAATCCACAATATGTCGGCCTTGCCCGCATCATTGGCAAAACGGGCGGCGACGAACAGGAAGTCAGACAGGCGGTTGGCATATTTCAGGGCAGCCGCGCTCACGATCTCGTTTTTGGAGACCGAAAGTTCCACCATCAGCCGTTCCGCCCGGCGGCAGATGGTGCGCGCCATGTGCAGATTGGCCGCCGCGGCGCTGCCGCCCGGCAGCACGAAAGAGGTCAGCGGTTCGAGTGTGGCGTTGAGCTCGTCGATTTCGTTTTCCAGCCGGGTGACCTGGCTTTCGACGATACGCAACGGTTCATAGGAGAGTGGTTCGCCGCTATCCGGCGTGGCGAGATCGGCGCCCAGATCGAAGAGGTCGTTCTGGATGCGAAACAGCATCTCATCCAGCGTCTTATCAAGGCCACTTGTGTGAAGCCGCGCCACGCCGATGGCCGAATTCGTCTCGTCCACCGTGCCATAGGCCTCGACGCGAAGATCGTGCTTCAGGCGGCGCGGGCCGGACACCAGCGCCGTCGTGCCCTTGTCGCCGGTGCGGGTGTAGATTTTGTTCAGCTTCACCATGTCAACGGCCGCCGCCGGTGAGCCAGAGGGTGAGCATGATCAGCGCGATCGCGATGGCCTGCAGGAGAAGGCGAAGCTGCATCAGCTTGTTGGAACGGTTGGCGTCCTGCCCCTTCAGCATGTTGAACAGGCCGCGTATCAGCACGATGACGACAAGGCCCATGACAATAAGGGCGAGAACGGTGGTGAAGCCGGACATGCGGGGTGATTCCTCCTCAATCGAACCTGCGCAACAGACGATAGAACAGTCCGGCAGGCAAGAGCCGTTTCAGCAGGAGCCCCTGTTTGGCAGGAACGGTAACGGGATAATGCGGCTTCGGTCTTGGCGCGGTCAAGGCGTGTTTCAGCACAGTGTAGACGGCATCGGGGCCAAGCTTGTGGCGGCTGACAGGGCCGGAACCGTCCATCCGCGCCAGCTGTCGTTTGTATTCCGCCGCATGGGCAGAATTCTCGAGATCAATATTCCCCTTGATATGGGCAAGCGCGGTCGCCGTGAATTTAGAGGTGATCGGCCCCGGTTCTATCAGGCTCACGTGAATACCGCTGCCCTGAAGTTCCATCCGCAGCGTCACTCCCAGCCCCTCGATCGCGAATTTCGATGCGGTATAGGCGCCGCGATAACGATAGGGGACGAGGCCGAGAATGGAGGAGCAATGCACGATCCGGCCTGCGCCGCGGGCACGCATGAAGGGAATGACCCGCCGTGTCAGATCGTGCCAGCCAAAGACATTGGTTTCGAACTGCGCCCGCAGCGCTTCGACAGGCAGATCTTCCACCGCGCCCGGCTGGCCATAGGCGCCATTGTTGAAGAGCGCGTCGATACGGCCTCCCGTGCGCGTTGCCACCGTCTCCACCAGGGCGGCGATAGTTTCCGGCTTGGTATAGTCCATGATCAGCGTTTCGATGCCCTGATTTTCCAGCGCGGCCATATCAACGATGCGCCGCACGGTGGCGAAGACCCGCCAACCGTCGCGTTGGAGCGCGCCGGCGCAATGGGCGCCGATGCCCGAGGAGCAGCCTGTGATGATGATGACGGGCTTTTCAGACATATGCCGCTCCGGGAAATCGACTATTGCTCTGGCCCGGTTGACCGGTCCGTGAAAATCGCATTGCGCAAAATCCTTCTCGGTGACGGAACCGAAAGCCGACCTTGCGCGCTGTACAAAGCGAAGCTGATTTCCCATATTCGGCTCGAAGTTACAAATGAAATGCCGATGAATGGAGGTGACATGGTTGCCGCAGTGCGCCTGGCAGGCAAGGTTGCCTTCGATGCCTATTCCCATTTCGCCGAGGATGACGGCTGGGCGATGGCGAGCCATATGGCGCTGTCCATTCTGCTGGCCCTTTTTCCGTTCCTGATCTTCGGCACGGCTCTCGCCGGTTTTCTGGGAGCGGATCAGTTTTCCGAAACGGCGGTGCATCTGATTTTCGACACCTGGCCGGAAGCGATTGCCGGGCCGCTCGCGGCGCAGGTGCAGCAGGTGCTGACCATTCCGCGCGGCGGGCTGCTGACGATTTCGGTGCTGGCGGCCGCCTATTTTGCGTCCAATGGTGTGGAAGCGCTGCGCATTTCGCTGAACCGCGCCTATCGAGTCACGGAAACGCGCTGGTGGTATGTCACCCGCCTGCTCAGCCTGCTTTACGTGTTGATCGCCGTTGTGGTCTTCACCGGCATCAGTATCGTGCTTGTCGCGGTGCCGGTCGCCATGTCCTTTGCGGAGGAGAAATTCCCTTGGCTGACGGATGTTCTGAACACCGTCTCCAGCCTTGGTCTTTACGGCACCATCGTGGTTCTGACAGCGGGGCTGGTGGCGGCGCATCTGTGGCTTCCCGCCGGCAAGCGCCGCATCTGGGATGTCTGGCCCGGCATTCTGCTGACGATGATCTTCTGGGTCATCGGCGCGGCGATCTTCGCCTATTATCTCTCCACCTTCGCCAATTATGCCGCGACCTATGCCGGTCTCGCCTCGGTGATGGTGGTGCTGGTGTTTCTTTATATGGTCGGCGTCATCTTCATGCTCGGAGCGGAGATGAATGCCGCCCTGATGAAATACAAGGTCCGGCAGATCATCCGCCGCAATATCGGCGGCAACAGCGCGCGTCGCGAGCAGGTTCTAGAGGAGCCCGACAAGCCGGCGGATATCTGAGGGCGCTGCACCTTCCGAACGAAGGGCGGAAAGTCCGGTGCTGCCTTCGCTTTTCGAGAGCTTGCGCCCGTCCGCGCCCAAGATCAGCCGGTGATGGTGGTAAGCCGGTTGCGGCAGGTCCAGCAGGTGTTGTAGCAGCCGGTGAATGGCGGTGGCGTGGTAGAGATCCATACCGCGTACCACATGGGTTATGCCCTGTAGCGCATCATCCACCACAACGGAAAGATGATAGCTCGAAGGCGCGTCGGAACGCGACAGTACCACATCGCCCCAAAGCGCGGGCAGGGCCTCGATCTGCCCTGACTCACCATCGCCGCTCTCTTCCCAGAATAAAGGGATGCCGGCGGCGCGGATCGCCTTTTCCATGTTGAGCCGCCAGGCGTGCGGACGGCCGGAGGCGAGCAGCGCATCCCGCTCCGCCTTTGGCCTCTCCCGGTCTATGGCCGGGTAAAGCGGCGCGCCATCGGCATCGCGCGGCCAGAGCCCTCCCTCCGCCTCGAAAGTACGAACGATTGCCTTGGTTTCTCGACGGCTCAAAAAGGCAGGGTAAGCGAGCCCTGCCTCGATCAGCCTGTCCAACGCCACGCGGTATTCATCGAAATGCTCCGATTGCCGCCGCACCGGTTTCTCCCAGTCGAGACCCAGCCAGCCAAGGTCATCATAGATTGCCCGTTCCAGCTCCGGTGTGCAGCGCGTCTGATCGATATCCTCGATGCGCAGCAGAAAGCGGCCGTCATTGTCTCGCGCCATATCATGGTTCAGGAAGGCGGAAAGCGCGTGGCCGAGATGCAGCAGGCCATTGGGGCTTGGCGCAAAACGGTAAACCGGTTTTTGACGGAGAGGCGAAGGCATGGTTTCTTCTGCCATGTTTTAAAGCACCCCGCCAGCGGCTGGCGGCATATGGAATGACGGACATGAAAATCATCACCGGGATGGATGACATCAGCGAAGGGCTGGAGCATCTCGCCCAACTCGATCCGGCTCTCGGCCTCGTCATCGAAAAAGCCGGTCCGCTGGAACTGCGCATTCATGAGCCCGGCTTTTCCGGCCTTGCCCATATCGTCGTTTCGCAGATGGTGTCGCGCGCCAGCGCCAATGCCATATGGGCGCGTATCCTTGCCGGCACCGGCGGCGCGGTCACGGCGGAAAATTATCTGGCCGCACCGGAGGAATTGCGCGCCACCTTCGGCCTTTCGCGCGCCAAGGCGACGACGCTGGAAGGGCTGGCGCGCGCCGTCACGGAAGGGCAGATCGATCTTGACGGCGTGGTGCGCAAGGAGGGGCGTGCGGCCCTTTCCGAGCTGGTTGCGCTTCGCGGTATCGGCCCGTGGACGGCGGAGGTCTATCTGATGTTCTGCGGCGGGCACCCGGATATTTTTCCGGTCGGCGATGTGGCGCTGAGATCGGCGGTCGCGCATGCGCTTGCCCTGGAGGTCAGGCCGGAAGCGAAATGGCTGGCGGAGCGGGCAACAATCTGGTCGCCATGGCGCTCTGTGGCCGCGCGGCTTTTCTGGGGCTACTACGCTAACATCATGCGGCGCGCCATGGTGCCGCTGCCCTGAGCGGGGTCAAAAATCGGCGATACTGTAGGGCAGGGCTCCGCGCGAAAGATGATCGAAATGCAGCTTGCGTTTCAGCGGCGGCACGGCGCGCTGCACGCAATCAACCCTCTCGCAGACCCGACAGGAAATGCCGATGGGTTTGAACGATGCCGCATTGCCGAGATCGAGCGTATCGGCATAAACGAAATTCTGCGCATGGGAAATTTCGCAGCCGAGCGCGATGGCATAACGCGGTCTCTCCGTGTTGAACCCGGCGCCGGCCTTTTCGATCTGCGTGGCGATGGAAAGATAGCGTACGCCGTCAGGCGTTTCGGCGAGCTGCCGCACGATCCTGTCGGAGCTTTCGAAGGCCTGGTGGATATTCCACAGCGGACAGGCCGCGCCGAAACGGGCAAATTGCAGCCGCGTGGCGCTGTGGCGTTTGGTGATGTTGCCGGCGCGGTCGATCTTGGCGAAAAAGATCGGCACGCCTTTTATGCCCGGCCGCTGCAGGGTACTGAGCCGGTGAGCCACCTGCTCAAGGCTTGCGCCGAAACGAACGGCCAGAAGCTCGAGATCGTGGCGCAGTTCCTGCGCCGCCCGGTGAAAGCGGCCATAGGGCAGGATGAGGGCGGCGGCGAAATAATTATGCAGCCCGATACGACAGATTTCCGCGGCTTCCGCATTGCGGAAACCGGCGCCGGCCAGCACTCTGTCCACCGTTGCGCCGGCGTGAAGCTGGGCGATCTGCAATGCAAGCTGAAAGCAGCGGGTCGGCGCGGCCATGTAGGAGCTGAGAGCGAGCGTCTTGCTGGCAGGATCGTAGTGCCGGATCAGACCGCCCGCCGCCTCGGTTCGGGTGATATGGATGCCGTAACGGCTCTTCAGATGCGCCGCCAGAATGCCATAGGTCTCGCCGCCTTCTATCTCCAGTTCTTCCGCCAGCTCCTCGGCCAGAAGATCGATCTCGGCGACGTAATTGTCGACGAAGTGGAAGAAGTCGCGCACCTCCTCATAGGGGGTTCTTTCCACCTGCGCGGTGCCGCGGCCAAGCCGGTCATCCAGCTGCACCAGTTGCTCGCTGTTCTGGCGATAGGCCTGATGGGCGCGCAGCAACGCATGGGCAAAACCCGGCGCGTTCTGGGCAATCAGCTTCAACTCCTGAAGCCCCGGCTCGTAATTCAGGAACAGCGGGTCTTTCAGCGCCTCGCGCACGGCGGAAACCAGCCGGTCGCTTTCACCGGTCGCCAGTTCCGCCATGTCGAGCTGGAATTTTTCCACCAGCGTCACCAGAACGCTGGCCGAAACCGGTCGCTGGTTGTTTTCGATCTGGTTCAGGTAGCTCGCGGAAATGCCCAGCCGTTCGGCAAATTGCGCCTGCGTGGCGCGGGCGTTTTCGCGAAGGCCGCGAACCTTACGGCCGATGAAGAGTTTTTCCGTCGCCATGTTGCAACTTTGCAAAATTATACATTGCAAATATTTATGGCACGCATACGCGCACGATCAAGGCTTCTAGGCGAATGTTTTCTAAGCTATTGATTTTGGGAAAACGCATGGAGGAAACATGCCCAGCATTCTGGAGCAATTGCAGTCGCGCCGCGACGAAGCGCGGCTCGGCGGCGGCGTCAAACGCATTGAAGCGCAGCATGGCAAGGGCAAGCTGACGGCGCGCGAGCGTATCGACGTGCTCCTGGATGAAGGTTCCTTCGAAGAGTATGACATGTATGTCACCCACCGGGCGGTGGATTTCGGCATGGCGGAGCAGAAGGTGGCGGGTGACGGTGTCGTTACCGGCTGGGGCACCATCAATGGCCGTCAGGTCTATGTGTTTTCGCAGGATTTCACTGTGCTTGGCGGTTCGCTCTCGGAAACCCATGCCCAGAAAATCTGCAAGATCATGGATATGGCGGTGCGCAACGGGGCGCCGGTGATCGGTCTCAACGACAGCGGCGGCGCGCGCATTCAGGAGGGCGTGGCCTCGCTCGGCGGTTATGCCGATGTGTTCAAGCGCAATGTCATCGCCTCCGGCGTCGTGCCGCAAATCTCCGTCATCATGGGGCCCTGTGCGGGCGGTGCGGTTTATTCGCCGGCCATGACCGATTTCATCTTCATGGTGCGCGATACCTCCTACATGTTCGTGACCGGGCCGGATGTGGTGAAGACTGTCACCAACGAGATCGTTACGGCCGAAGAGCTGGGCGGGGCCTCCACCCATACGAAAAAATCGTCTGTCGCCGATGGCGCTTATGAAAACGACATCGAGACGCTGGAACATGTGCGGCTGCTGTTCGATTTCCTGCCGCTCAACAACCGCGAAAAGCCGCCGGTGCGCCCGTTCCACGACGATCCGGCCCGGCTGGAAGCACGTCTCGATACGCTGATCCCTGATAGTTCCAACAAGCCCTATGACATGAAGGAGCTGATCCACGCGCTGGCCGATGAGGGCGATTTCTTCGAGCTGCAGGAGGCCTTCGCCCGCAACATCATCACCGGCTTCATCCGTCTCGAAGGCCAGACGGTGGGGGTTGTCGCCAACCAGCCGATGGTGCTGGCCGGCTGCCTTGATATCGACAGTTCGCGCAAGGCCGCCCGTTTCGTGCGTTTTTGCGATGCCTTCAACATTCCGCTGCTGACGCTGGTGGATGTGCCGGGCTTCCTGCCGGGAACCGCGCAGGAATATGGCGGCGTCATCAAGCACGGCGCAAAACTTCTTTTCGCCTATTCGGAAGCGACGGTGCCGATGGTGACGCTGATCACCCGCAAGGCCTATGGCGGCGCTTATGACGTGATGGCCTCCAAACATATCGGCGCGGACGTGAATTACGCCTGGCCGACGGCGGAAATTGCCGTGATGGGCGCGAAGGGTGCGGCGGAAATCCTCTATCGTTCCGAGCTTTCCGATCCGGAGAAGATCGCCGCGCGCACGAAGGAATATGAGGAGCGTTTCGCCAATCCCTTTGTGGCGGCGGAACGCGGTTTTATCGATGAGGTGATCATGCCGCATTCCTCACGCCGCCGCATCGCCCGCGCCTTCGCGTCGCTGCGTAACAAGAGCGTGGAAACCCGCTGGAAGAAACACGACACTATTCCGCTCTGAGACTGGAAAAATGCTTCGGCCACCTTACTATATGTTTGTTCAGGCGCCCGGATGTCCGGATGTCCTCCCGAAACGCACAAGGACAGATTTTTATGGCCGAGAATTCCTCCGCAGATAATTTCCCCGCCGGATATGAAGTGCCCAAGGTCTGGACCTGGGACAAGGGCAATGGCGGCCAGTTCGCCAGTATCAACCGCCCGATTGCCGGTCCCACCCATGAAAAGGAACTGCCGGTCGGCAAGCACCCGCTGCAGCTTTATTCGCTGGCGACGCCGAACGGCCAGAAGGTCACCATCATGCTGGAAGAATTGCTGGCCGCCGGCCACAAGGGCGCAGACTATGATGCCTGGCTGATCAAGATCGGTGAAGGTGACCAGTTCGGTTCCGGTTTCGTCGGTGTCAATCCGAATTCCAAGATCCCGGCGCTGATGGATCACTCGACGTCTGAGCCGACGCGCGTTTTCGAAAGCGGCTCGATTCTCGTTTACCTCGCGGAAAAATTCGGCGCCTTCCTGCCGAAAGAGGGCAATGCCCGCACGCAAGCGCTGAACTGGCTGTTCTGGCAGATGGGCTCCGCCCCCTTCCTCGGCGGCGGTTTCGGCCATTTTTATGCCTATGCGCCGGTGAAGATCAAATACGCCATCGACCGCTACGCCATGGAAGTCAAACGCCAGCTCGACGTGCTGGACCGGCATCTGGCTGAGAACCGCTATCTGGCGGGTGATCAATATACGATCGCCGACATGGCCGTCTGGCCGTGGTACGGCAAGATTGCGCTCGGTCAGGCCTATGGCGATGCCGGTGCGTTCCTTGAAGCCGACGGTTACAAAAACGTCATGCGCTGGACGCTCGAAATCGGCGAACGCCCGGCGGTCAAGCGTGGCGTGATCGTCAACAAGACCTCGGGCGATCCGTCCGAACAATTGCATGAACGCCACGATGCCTCCGACTTCGAGACGAAGACGCAGGACAAGATCGGCAAGGCGTAAGAAAAGATTAGAGCGCCAAAAGCGCTCTAACTATTTGAATTGGCGCATTTCCGGACGTAAAAGCAAGGCAGCTTTTAATGGAAATGTTCTGGAAGGACAAAAGATGGCGAACCTGCCCGAAATGACCAAACACAAGGGATTTCCCTCCGGCATGCCGAGCACGGGCGTCCAGTTCACCATCCGCCGCGCCAACCCCAAAGGGGTAACACCTATCAAGATGATACCCCGCCGGGCGCGCAACGACACCAAGGAGCATCGCATCGATGCCGCCTTCCTGCACTCGCTCTGGCACCATTTCGGTGCCGAGCCCTTCGAGCGCGGCAATCTCGACGCCGCCCGCCTCAACCTCCTCTTCGGTCGCGAGGTCGTGCCGGCGGAGAAGAATTTCGATCCGCTTTCCTATCAGGCAATGCTGGTGATTGATGAGCGCGTTGCGCGGCAGAACTTCCCGGAATCCTTCGAGAATTTCTTCGAGATCTGACGACGGGGTACGGCATTTGCCGTGAGGGGAAGAGGGGGAGAATAACCGCATGATCAAGAAAATCCTCATCGCCAATCGCGGCGAGATCGCCTGCCGGGTCATCAAGACGGCGAAGAAAATGGGCATCGCCACTGTCGCGGTCTATTCGGATGCGGATGCCAATGCGCTGCATGTGAGACAAGCGGATGAGGCCGTTCATATCGGCCCGGCCCCTTCGTCGCAGTCCTATATCGTCATCGACAGGATTCTTGAGGCAATAGCGAAGACCGGGGCGGATGCTGTTCATCCCGGTTACGGTTTCCTGTCGGAAAATGCGGCCTTTGCCGAGGCGCTGGAAAAGGCGGGCGTCGTTTTCATCGGTCCGCCTGTTGGCGCCATCAAGGCCATGGGCGATAAGATCACCTCCAAGAAACTGGCTGCGAAAGCGGGCGTTTCCACCGTTCCCGGCCATATGGGGCTGATCGAGGATGCGGATGAGGCGGTGAGGATCGCTTCGCAGATCGGTTATCCCGTCATGATCAAGGCGTCGGCCGGCGGCGGCGGTAAGGGCATGCGCATCGCTTTCAACGATGCCGAGGCGCGCGAGGGTTTCCATTCCTCGAAAAACGAGGCGAAATCCTCCTTTGGCGACGACCGCATCTTCATCGAAAAATTCGTCACCCAGCCGCGCCACATTGAAATTCAGGTGCTGGGCGACAAGCACGGCAACACACTTTATCTGGGTGAGCGCGAATGCTCAATCCAGCGGCGTAACCAGAAAGTCATAGAGGAAGCGCCATCACCCTTTCTGGACGAAGCGACCCGCAAAGCCATGGGCGAGCAAGCCGTGGCGCTGGCGAGAGCCGTCGGTTACCACTCGGCCGGCACGGTGGAATTCATCGTCGATGGCGAGAGGAATTTCTACTTTCTGGAAATGAACACCCGCCTGCAGGTGGAACATCCGGTAACGGAACTCATCACCGGCATCGATCTGGTTGAGCAGATGATCCGTGTGGCATCAGGTGAAAAGCTCTCCTTCGGGCAGGCGGATATGAAGCTGAACGGCTGGGCCATCGAAAGCCGGCTTTATGCCGAAGACCCCTACCGCAACTTCCTGCCCTCCATCGGCCGGCTGACGCGTTATCGCCCACCGCAGGAAGGTGCGCAGGCGAACGGAACGGTTATCCGCAACGATACCGGCGTCTTCGAAGGTGGCGAAATCTCGATGTATTACGATCCGATGATCGCCAAGCTGTGCGCTCTAGGCAAGGATCGTGAAACCGCCATCGACGCCATGGGGCAGGCGCTGGATCGTTTCGAGGTGGAGGGTATCGGCCACAATCTGCCCTTCCTGTCGGCCGTCATGCAGCATGAGCGTTTCCGCGCTGGCCGCCTGACGACGGGTTTTATCGCGGAAGAGTTTCCGGAAGGGTTTTCCGGCGCGGAACCGGATGAGGCCACGGCGTGCCAGCTTTCCGCCATCGCCGCCATCATCCATCAGCGGCTGCAGAGCCGCGCGGTCGAAATTTCCGGCACCATCGGCAATCACCGCCGCATTGTTGGCCAGGACTGGGCGGTGTCGTTTGGTGCTTCTCGCCACAGGGTCGCCGTTGAAACCGGCACGGATGGCACGGCGGTCCGTTTTGAAGACGGGGCGGCGCTCACCGTCGATACCGGCTGGCTTCCCGGCCAGAGCCTTGGCCTGTTCACGGTGGAAGGTGAGGTTATCGCCGCCAAGGTCGATCTTGCAGGTGCTGCGATCCGCCTGCGCTGGCGCGGCATGGATATTCGTGCCCATGTGCGTAGCCCGCGTGTGGCGGAACTGGCGCTGCTGATGCCGGAAAAGCTACCGCCGGATACCTCGAAACTGCTGCTTTGCCCCATGCCGGGCGTCATCACCGGTATTTCGGTGGGTGAGGGCGATGAGGTGGAGGCCGGGCAGGCGCTGGCGACGGTGGAGGCCATGAAGATGGAAAACATCCTGCGTGCGGAAAAACGCGGCCGCGTTGCCAGAGTGGCGGCAAAACCGGGCGACAGCCTTGCGGTGGATGAAGTGATCCTCGAATTCGAGTGATGGCCGCTGCCGTTTTTCCGGAACGCATGTGGGCCGGAGCGGTTTACGGGGTCGGACCTGCGGGCGGATTGTTCGATTTTCGTCACGATCACCCGCCACAGTGCTAAAATGAAATGCACAAGGGGAGAGATGCATGTCGGGTGAAAAAACGGTGCGGGATTGGCTGCAGCTTGCCGAAAAGGAGCTGAAGCGCTCACCGGAAACGCTCGTCTGGCACACGCCCGAAGGCATCGAGGTCAAGCCGCTCTATACGGCTGACGATCTTCAAAAGATTTCCCATCTCGACAGCCTGCCGGGCTTTTCGCCTTTCACGCGCGGCCCGCGTGCCACCATGTATGCCGGGCGGCCCTGGACCATCCGTCAATATGCCGGTTTTTCCACGGCCGAAGCCTCGAACGCCTTTTACCGCAAGGCGCTCGCCGCCGGCCAGCAGGGCGTTTCCGTTGCCTTCGATCTCGCCACTCATCGCGGTTATGACAGCGATCACCCGCGCGTCGAAGGCGATGTCGGTAAGGCGGGCGTGGCGATCGACAGCGTCGAAGACATGAAAATCCTGTTCGACGGCATCCCGCTCGAAAAAGTCTCGGTGTCGATGACCATGAATGGCGCGGTCATTCCGGTGCTCGCCAGTTTCATCGTTGCGGGGGAAGAACAGGGCGTTCCTCGCGCCGCCCTTTCCGGCACCATCCAGAACGATATCCTCAAGGAGTTCATGGTCCGCAATACCTATATCTATCCGCCGGAACCCTCGATGCGGATCATTGCCGACATCATCGAATATACGGCGAAGGAGATGCCGAAATTCAACTCCATCTCCATTTCCGGCTATCACATGCAGGAAGCGGGTGCGACGCTCGTGCAGGAGCTTGCCTTCACGCTGGCGGATGGCCGCGAATATGTGCGCGCTGCTTTGGCCAAGGGGCTGAATGTCGATGATTTCGCCGGGCGCCTGTCGTTCTTTTTCGCCATCGGCATGAATTTCTTCATGGAGGCGGCCAAGCTTCGCGCCGCGCGCCTGCTCTGGTCGCGCATCATGGAGGAGTTCAAGCCGCAGAAGGCGTCGTCGCTGATGCTGCGCACCCATTGCCAGACGTCGGGCGTCTCGCTGCAGGAACAGGACCCCTATAACAATATCGTCCGCACCGCCTTTGAGGCCATGTCCGCCGTGCTCGGCGGCACGCAGTCGCTGCACACCAACTCCTTCGATGAGGCGATTGCCCTGCCGACGGAGTTTTCCGCCCGCATCGCCCGCAATACCCAGCTTATCCTTCAGCACGAAACCGGTATTACCAAGGTGGTCGATCCGTTGGCCGGCTCCTATTATGTCGAGAGCCTGACGGACGAGCTGGCAGAGAAGGCCTGGGCGCTGATCGAGGAGGTCGAGGCGCTTGGCGGTATGACCAAGGCAGTTGCGGAAGGCCTGCCGAAACGGCTGATCGAGGAGGCGGCGACACGCCGCCAGGCGGCGGTGGACAAGGGCGAAGAGGTTATCGTCGGCGTCAACCGTTACCGTCTCGAAAACGAAGAGGATATTGATGTTCTCGATATCGACAACGCCGCCGTGCGCGCCGCGCAGATCCGCCGCATCGAAGAAACGCGCCGTCGCCGCGATGGCAAGGACGTGACCGCCGCTTTGGCAGCACTTTCCGAGATCGCCCGCAGCGGCAAGGGCAATATTCTCGAAGCCGCCGTTGTCGCTGCCCGCGCCCGCGCCACGGTGGGAGAGATTTCCGATGCGCTGCGTGCGGCCTTCGGCGACCATGCCGCCGTGCCGGAAGTGGTGAGCGATATATACGGCGAGGCCTATAAGGACGAGCCGGAACTTGCCACGCTCGCCGCCCGGCTTTCCGGTGTGGCTGAGAGGATCGGCACCAAGCCGCGCATCATGGTCGCCAAACTCGGGCAGGACGGGCATGATCGCGGCGCGAAGGTCATCGCCTCCGCCTTCGGCGATATCGGTTTCGATGTGCTGGCCGGCCCCCTGTTTCAGACACCCGTTGAAGCGGCTGATCTCGCCATCCAGAACAGGGTGCATGTGGTCGGCATGTCGTCGCTTGCCGCTGGCCACAAGACGCTTGCGCCGCAGCTGGTCGAGGCGCTGAAAAAGAAGGGCGCGGAAGACATTATCGTCGTTGTTGGCGGCGTCATTCCACGGCAGGATTATCAGTTCCTGCTCGACCACGGTGTCTCGGCGATTTTCGGCCCCGGCACCAATGTCATGGATGCCGCCAACAAGGTCCTTGACCTGCTCGAAGGCGTCAGGCGGAACGCGTGAGGGAAAGACGGCCATGTTCGGAAGATTGAATCACGTCGCCATCGCGGTGCCCGATCTCGAAGCCGCCATTGCCCGCTACAGGCTGTTGGGCGCAGATGTCTCGGAACCGCAATCCCTGCCGGAACACGGTGTGACCGTGGTTTTCATTCAGGCTGAAAATACCAAGATCGAACTTCTTTATCCGCTCGGCGAAAATTCGCCGATTGCCGCTTTTCTCGAGAGAAATCCGGGCGGCGGCACGCATCATCTCTGCTTCGAAGTGCCTGATATTCTCGCGGCCCGCGACGATCTCGTCAAAAAAGGCGTTCGAATTCTGGGGGACGGCGAGCCGAAGATCGGCGCGCATGGCAATCCCGTTCTTTTCCTGCATCCGAAGGATATGGGCGGCGTGCTCTATGAGCTTGAGCAGGTTTCCCCGACACATGGCTGAAACACAGACCCCGTAAGAGGCTGGCCATACGGTGGACGGCGCGCAGCGGCCGTTCATCTTTGCCGGAACGTGTTTCGTTTGTTTTCTTTTGACATTCGTTTTGTTTTCGTTTTTATGGCAATTGTCTTTCAACGATGGGGACACGATCCCCCGACGCTGTCGTGGAGGCTCTATGTCCGGCGAGAATATTTTCGATCTTTTTGTCATCGGTGGCGGTATCAATGGCTGCGGCATTGCCCGCGATGCCGTGGGCAGGGGCTATTCCGTGGCGCTTGCGGAAAAGGGTGATTTCGCTTCGGGCACGTCTTCCGCCGCCACCAAGCTCATTCATGGCGGCCTGCGTTATCTCGAACATTACGAGTTTCGTCTGGTGCGCGAAGCGCTGATGGAGCGGGAAATCCTCTGGGCCATGGCCCCGCATGTCATCTGGCCCATGCGTTTCGTTTTGCCCATCCAGAAAGGCGGCGTGCGCCCGGCATGGATGGTGCGGCTCGGCCTGTTCCTTTATGACAATCTCGGCGGCCGCAAGCTTCTGCCGGCGACACGCACGCTCGATCTTCGCAAGGACCCGGCGGGCAAGCCGCTGAAGCCGGCTTTCACCAGGGCCTTCGAATATTCCGACGGCTGGGTGGATGACGCCCGTTTCGTGGTCCTCAACGCGCGCGACGCGGCGGATCGCGGCGCGACAATCATGAACCGCACGCGGGTCGTTTCCGCACGGCGCGAAGGCGGCTTGTGGCTCATCGAGACGCTGGATGAAAAAACCGGACGCGCGGCCACGCACAAGGCGCGTATGCTGGTCAATGCCGCGGGTCCCTGGGTGGACAATGTGCTTTCCGGCGTCTTCGGCCGCAACGACGTACATAATGTCCGGCTCGTTCAGGGCAGCCATATCATCGTGCGCAGGAAGTTTTCCGACCCGCGCGCCTATTTCTTCCAGAACCCGGATAACCGCATCATCTTCGCCATTCCCTATGAGCGAGATTTCACGCTGATCGGCACCACGGACCGCGATTACAAGGGCGATCCGGCTAGGGTTCGCATCTCCGAAGATGAAATTTCCTATCTCTGCAACGCGGCCAGCGAATATTTCAATGAGCCGGTTCGGCCGGAAGATATCGTCTGGACCTATTCCGGTGTGCGGCCGCTTTTTGATGACGGCGCTTCGAAAGCGCAGGAAGCGACGCGCGATTATGTGCTGAAAGTGGAAGAGGGGGAAGGCGAAGCGCCGCTTCTCAATATTTTCGGTGGCAAGCTGACCACCTATCGGCGGCTGGCGGAACATGCGCTGGAAAAGATCGGCGCGGCGATTGGCGAAAAGGGTAAGCCGTGGACGGCGGGCTCGCATCTTCCCGGCGGCGATTTCGGCGTCGAAAGATATGAGGCGCAGGTGCAGGCGCTTGTCTCCCGTTATCCCTTCCTCGATGGCCGTCATGCCGAGCGGCTTGTCAGAAACTACGGCACCAAGGCAGTGGAACTGTTGGGCAGCGCCACCGATGTCTCCGGCCTCGGCCGGCATTTTGGCGGCACGCTCTACGAATGCGAGGTGCGCTGGCTGATCGAGCATGAATGGGCCTGCGCGGCCGAGGACATTCTCTGGCGACGCACGAAACAGGGTCTGCGCCTGAGCAAGGACGAGGCCGCCGGTCTGGATGCATTCGTGGCAACACTGGCGGGTGGCGAGGAAAAGGCTGAAGCCGTGGTGGAGCGAGCCTGAGCATCAGCGATACGAACTCCGCAGCACGTTGAACGGTCTCTATCGAGCGTTCATCGCTCCTTTGTGCTTTTTTTCAACTCTGCCAATACCTTGCTCTCTTTCTTAAGCGGTCGCCCTACAGGGCAGACGTCTTGAACAAAGCTGTTGAGTGTATTCACCAGCTTGTTCGGCGTCAGCGAGTAGCGGATGAATTGGCCTTCGCGTTTGCCCGAGATCAAGCCAGCGGTTTCCAGCACATTGAGATGCTGCGAGATGGAGGGTTTCGACATGTCAAAGCGTGCAGCTATTTCACCAGCCGTAAGATCCGAATGGGTGAGATAGGCCAGGATTTTGCGGCGTGGGGCTGATGCCAGTGCCTCAAAAACAAGCTGCATGGGCGGAGTTGTTACCTGCTCGGCCAGCTTTTCCGAATCGTTCTCCTGCTCCATCACATACTCCTGCCTTCCCTGAATGATTCCAAATGCCGAAAATTAAACTAATTAGCTAATTGCCTAATTGGTAAAACCGGCTATAAAGGTAATTAGCTCATAGACTAAATGACTACCACCCGTTGGTTGATGGCACAAGGCTGCGTGCGGGCAAGTCAGGAAAAGGGCGGATGGATGACGACGATTTCCACAGGGCGTATGATCTCGCAAGCGCTGAGTGATGCAAGGGAGGGGCGCGTATGCTGGATGCCGGCGAAGTCGGTGTGGACGGGCGCGATGACGGCGGTGGCGGTTATCTTCGGGCCGCTGACATTTTCCTGGGGTGGCTTTACTCTGTTCGTCATCATGACCGCGATCACCATTTGTGCCGGACATTCGGTGGGAATGCACAGGCTGCTGATCCACCGCTCCTTCCGCACCGGCAAGCCGGTTGAACGTGTCTTGGTCTATCTGGGGACGCTTGTCGGCATGGCCGGACCTTTCGGCATGATCTACGCACATGACATACGCGATTGGGCGCAGCGGCAAATAGCATGCCATGACCTGTTCGCCCACCGGCGGTCCTTCTTTGTCGACGCCTGGTGGCAGATGCACTGCGCAGTCATACTCAAGCATCCGCCGATGTTCCTCATTGAGCCGGAGGTCGCAAATGACCGATTCTACTGGTTCCTGGAGCGTAGCTGGATGGCGCAGCAACTGCCCTGGACACTGTTGTTCTATTTTCTCGGTGGCTGGAGTTGGGTGGTTTGGGGCATCGCAGTGCGCATTTCGGTGTCGTTGACCGGGCATTGGCTTGTCGGCCACTATGCGCATCGTGGAGGCCAACAGGTGTGGGCAGTCGATAATGTCGCTGTGCAGGGCTACAATATTCCGACAGCAGCAGTGCTCACTTTCGGCGAATCCTTTCATGGTAACCACCACGCTTTTCCGGAATCGGCACGGCTCGGCCTGGAGCCGGGACAGATTGATCTTGGCTGGAATTTTATCCAGTTGCTTGCAAGGCTTGGTATCGCTACTGCGGTTAAATTGCCGGAAAATACTGCTCATCGCGAAGGCCTGCGTCGGCTTTAGCGAAGCGGCGAATGGTTGTGTCTCGTTACGGACGACCGTTTGGCACCTGTCAAATCGGGGAACTCCTTCCCGCTCTCTCAGGGCCGTCGGCGCTCAGGATGTAGTCGTCGGCGGCCGAAAGCGCGTGCTCCATATGCCCTTCAAACACTAGCTCCGGTTCGTCGGGCGCAATGCCAATTTTTGGCATGCCGCCGAAACGTACTGCCTGCGATTGTGCAAGGCCGTCGTGAAGACCGCTTTCCAGAAGATCGAAATAGCGTGTGCCGGGGCCGGTGATGAAAACCGGCATATGGCCATGCAGGCTGAACAGGCGCGAAAGACCGTTGCCGAGAGCAAGCCCGGCGGTGCGGAAGGCAAAACGCGCCATGCGCGCGCCGGCACGGGCTGACGCGGCAATCTTGTCCACCTCGGCAACAGGGACGAATTTCGCCGGTTCGGCCTGCGGCGGCGCTTCGAAAGCGGAGCGCAGGATCGCATAAAACCCGGAATAGGCCTCGATACAGCCTCTTGTGCCGCAGCGGCACAGCGCGCCATCGGCGAGATGCAGCATGTGGCCGAAATTGGGAGCGCTGACCTCGATCGCCCCTTCGGTGCCCGTGCGGGCAATGCCGAGACCGATGCTGTGGCCGAGCGAAAGCGTAACAAGCGCCTCCGGCGCCGGGCGTTCCTTCGCCTGCTCCCTCATCCAGACGGCTTTTGCGGCAAGCAGGGTTTCATTGTTCAGCGTCACGCGGATACGTCCGTCCCCGGAAACCAATTGCTGGAAATCGATCCTTTCATTGCCGAGCACGGGTGACCAAACGAGGGTGGCCGTTGCGGCATCCACAAGCCCCTTGCTGCTGATCGATACCTGAAGAATATCGTACCGGTCGATGCGCGAACGATCCGCAAGCCGTGCCAGCCCGGTCAGAATCGATTGTCCGAACGTACCTTTTTCAGCCGCGATCCTTTGTTCGGTAAAGCGGTCCACCAGCTTGCCGGCGTAGTCGACCAGCGAATATTGCACGCTGTCGGACGAAATGATGATGATGGCAACGTGGCAATAGGCGCCGCGCGGCCCAAAAAGAATGCGCGGCCGTCCACGTCCGGCAGCGGCAAGCTGCTCTTTGCGCAAAATGAGGCCGGCGCGTTCCAGTTCCATGGTGATGGCGGAAACGGTGGCGGAGGCAAGTCCGGTGAAGGACGACATCTCGGTATGGGAAAGGCTGCCATGCAGGCGCAGGGCCGCCATCACAGACAGGCTGTTTTTCTGGCGCACCAGTTCCGTACTTGCAATGGCGGACATGGGCTGGGGCCTGCTCCCTGAACGGCTTTTTCCTGTCGTGCTCCCCTGTCTGATGGCGCATGCCACAGACAAGATCAAGACACCCGGATGCTGCCCGCGGCCGTTGTTGACAGCATTAGGAATCTCTGACATTAATTTTCTCGACTGTCGAGAAAATTGTGAAACCACAGAGACCGGCAGCTTTTTTCCGGGCGTTTTTCTGCATGGAGGTGCAGGTTTCGCCCTTACCGGGAGGACATCATGAATTCATTTGCCAAGCTTCTGGCGGGTACGGCCGTACTCGTTTCCCTGCACACTGCCGCCATGGCCGCTGATCTCGTCGTCGGCGTTTCCTGGTCGAATTTCCAGGAAGAGCGCTGGAAAACGGATGAGGCGGCCATCAAGGCGGCGCTCGACAAGGCCGGTGCGAAATACATCTCCGCCGACGCGCAATCATCGGCCGCAAAGCAGCTGACCGACGTGGAATCGCTGATTTCCCAGGGCGCAAATGCGCTGATCATCCTGGCGCAGGACAGCGACGCGATTGGCCCGGCCGTTGAAAAGGCCGTTGCCGAAGGTATTCCAGTCGTCGGTTACGACCGCCTGATCGAAAACCAGAACGCCTTCTACATCACCTTCGACAACAAGGAAGTCGGCCGTCTGCAGGCTGCCGAAGTCTTCAAGGTGAAGCCGGAAGGCAATTACGTCTTCATCAAGGGCTCCTCTTCCGATCCGAATGCGGACTTCCTGTTTGCGGGTCAGCAGGAAGTGCTGAAGGCCGCTATCGACGGCGGCAAGATCAAGAATGTCGGCGAAGCCTATACCGATGGCTGGAAGCCGGAAAACGCCCAGAAGAACATGGAACAGTTCCTGACCAAGAATAACAACAAGGTCGATGCGGTCGTCGCCTCGAATGACGGAACGGCCGGTGGCGCCATCGCCGCTCTCGCCGCGCAGGGCCTTGCAGGTTCGGTTCCGGTTTCCGGTCAGGATGCCGATTTCGCCGCGCTCAACCGTGTCGCGCTCGGCACGCAGACGGTGTCGGTCTGGAAGGACAGCCGTGAACTCGGCAAGGAAGCAGCCGGCATCGCGCTGGAACTGGCCGGCGGCAAGAAGATGACCGAGATCAAGGGTGTCTCCACCTTTGAAGGCGGTCCGAAAAAAGTGAAGATGCAGTCGGTCTTCCTCAAGCCTATCGCCATCACGAAGGACAATCTGAACGTCGTCATCGACGCCGGCTGGATCAAGAAGGAAACGGCCTGCCAGGGCGTGAAGGCTAAAACGGTCAAAGCCTGCGATTGATCGAATAGGTCCCGGTTCGGGCGCTGCGCCATGGCTCATGGCGCGGCGCCTTTAGAGCATTTCCAGGAAAAGTGGAGCCCGGTTTTCCCTTCGGAAATGCGCCAGAACAAAGATTTGGAGCGTTTTCGCGTTTAAGGAAAAAGCGAAAACGCTCTAAGATGTGAGGAGCACCGGCAGTTCATGGCCGATATGACCCAGTCCAATACTACAGCGTCGCAAAAGACGGAAAAAACAGGCTCGATAGCCCGTTTCATCAACGCCACGGAGCTGGATACCCGCCTGCTCGGCATGGTCGGCGCGCTTCTTCTGATCTGGATCGGATTTCATATCCTGTCCGGCGGCCTGTTCCTGACGCCGAGAAACCTCTGGAACCTCTCCGTGCAGACCGCCTCCGTGGCTGTCATGGCAACCGGCATGGTGCTCGTCATCGTCACCCGCAACATCGACCTTTCGGTCGGGTCGATCCTCGGTTTTTCCGGCATGATCATGGGTGTCATGCAGGCGGAAATCCTGCCGCAGATCCTCGGCTTCGAACATTGGGCGACATGGATCGTCACGCTTCTGGTCGGCATTCTCGTTGGCGGCGCCATCGGCATGCTGCAGGGCTCCATCATCGCCTTCCTGAACGTGCCGTCCTTCATCGTTACGCTCGGCGGCCTGCTGGTCTGGCGCGGCGGCACCTGGTTCATCACCAGCGGCCGCACCGTGGCGCCGATGGATTCCACCTTTCGCCTGATGGGCGGCGGCACCAGCGGTTCGATCGGCGCGACATGGAGCTGGATCGCAGCCGTCGTCGCCTGCGTCGCCATCGTTGCGGCCATTCTGAATTCACGTCATCAGCGCCGCCGTTTCGGTTTTCCGTTGCGGCCGGTCTGGGCGGAATATTTTCTGGTGGCGCTCGGCTGCCTCGTGGTTGTCGGTTTTGTCGCGGTGGTCAACAGCTACCCCTGGCCGGTCAACATCGCCCGCAACTATGCCGATGCCAATGGCATAACCTGGCCTGAAGGCGGTCTGTTCATTTCGCACGGCATCGCCATTCCGGTGTTGATGGCGCTTGCCGTGGGTGCGGTCATGACCTTCATCGCCACAAGGCTGCGCTTCGGACGTTATGTCTTTGCCATCGGCGGCAATCCGGAAGCGGCGGAACTCGCCGGCATCAAGACCCGCTGGGTCACGGTGAAGATATTCACGCTGATGGGCGTTCTGTGCGCCATCGCCGCGGCCATCTCGACCGCCCGCCTCAATGCCGCCACCAATGCGCAGGGCGAGCTCGACGAGCTCTATACCATTGCGGCGGCCGTCATCGGCGGCACTTCTCTTGCCGGCGGTGTCGGAACCATAGCGGGCGCGATGCTCGGCGCGCTCGTCATGCAATCGCTGCAATCCGGCATGGTGCTGGTGGGCATCGATACGCCCTTCCAGCGCATCGTCGTCGGTGTGGTTCTGGTCGTCGCCGTCTGGCTCGACACCATCTACCGCGCCCGCGCCAAGTAAGAACCGAGGAGAACTCCTATGACGGACCAAGTCACGCCCCTCGTGGAAATGCGCAATATTTCCATTTCCTTCGGCGGTATCCATGCGGTGGAAAACGCCTCTGTCGATCTTTTCCCCGGTGAGGTGGTTGCCCTTCTCGGCCATAATGGCGCGGGCAAATCGACCCTGATCAAAATCCTCTCCGGCGCCTATCGGCGCGATGGCGGCGATATTCTCATCAACGGCGAGGATGCGGATATCCGCAATCCCCGCGATGCCAAGAAATACGGTATCGAGACCATCTACCAGACGCTGGCCGTAGCCGACAATGTCGATGCGGCTGCCAATCTTTATCTCGGTCGTGAGCTGAAGACGAAATGGGGCACGCTTGACGATGTCGCCATGGAAGCCTCGGCCCGCGAGGTGATGGGGCGTCTCAACCCCAATTTCCGGCGGTTCAAGGAGCCGGTGAAGGCGTTGTCCGGCGGCCAGCGACAGTCCGTCGCCATTGCCCGCGCCATTCTGTTCGATGCCCGCATCCTCATCATGGACGAGCCGACGGCCGCACTCGGCCCGCAGGAAACGGCGCAGGTGGGCGATCTCGTCAAGGAGCTGAAACGGCAGGGCATCGGCATCTTCCTCATCAGCCACGATATTCACGATGTCTTTGATCTGGCCGACAGGGTCTTCGTGATGAAGAACGGCAAGGTGGTGGGCCATGCACGGACAGAGGATGTCACCAAGGACGAGGTTCTCGGCATGATCATTCTGGGCAAGGTGCCGCCCGGTGCGGTGCCGGGGCCGGGTGCGGTCGCGCTCTGAGCTCAGTGAAATAAAGATATAAAGATTTCTTTATGTCTATTGACATCGTGACGCCCGTGGTGAGAAATGCGGGTGTCATGGTTCTCCGGGCCTGATTATTTCAATCCCGGAGCTAAGAGGGAATCCGGTGCGCCGTTTTATCGGCAAGACCGGAGCTGCCCCCGCAACTGTAAGCGGCGAGCCTTTGTCCATCCACGTCACTGGGGTGAAAGCCCCGGGAAGACGGGCAAAGGCGACGACCCGTAAGCCAGGAGACCTGCCAGGACAAAATAACGTCCACGGGCGGGGTGTCCCGGTGGTTGCTGCAATGGTCCGGCAAAGGCCGGGCCTGCACGCGTCCGCTTTACCCATGCCCCCACAACCAAATGGGGTATGACAATGCCAAATAAGACCATTCCAGTCGCATCGCTCGGTTTTCCGAGGATCGGACGCCATCGTGAACTGAAGTTCGCGCTTGAAGGCTTCTGGTCCGGAAAGATTTCCGAGACGGAACTGCGCGAAACCGCCACCCGGCTGCGCGCCGAAAACTGGGCGCTTCAGCGTGAGAAGGGGATCACCCACATCCCTTCCAACGATTTTTCCTTCTACGATCATGTCCTCGATACGGCCGTGATGGTGGGCGCCATTCCATCCCTCTACGGATGGACGGACGGAGAGGTTCCCCTGTCGACCTATTTCGCCATGGCGCGCGGCAGCCAGAGCGAAGGCCATGCAGGTTGCGGCCATGCGCATGAAGGACATTCCCATCACGCACAGGGTGTTCCGGCGCTGGAAATGACCAAATGGTTCGACACCAATTATCACTACATGGTGCCGGAGATTTCAGAGGATCAGCATTTCGTGCTCACCTCACAAAAGCCCGTCGACCACTTCCTTGAGGCGAAGGCGCTCGGCATCCACACGCGTCCGGTTATTCTCGGCCCGGTCACGTTCCTGAAACTTGCCAAGGCGCGTGGGGCAGCGTTCAAGCCGCTCGATCTGCTGGCAAGGCTGCTGCCGGTCTATGAAGAACTGCTGCGCCGGCTGCGGGCTGTCGGCGCGGACTGGGTGCAGATCGACGAACCGGTTGCCGTTCTGGACCTTTCCGAGGGCGAACGCCATGCGCTCACTGTGACCTATCAGGCTTTGTCGAAAGCCGCGCCGGATCTGAAAATCCTCGTCGCGACCTATTTCGGTGGTCTTGAGGATAATCTGGAGGCTGTTACAGCACTTCCGGTCACGGCTATTCATATTGATCTGGTGCGTGCGCCGGGTGAGTTTGAGGCGGTGCTGAAGGCTTTGCCCGCAAGCCGTGTCCTGTCGCTTGGCGTCATCGACGGTCGCAACATCTGGCGCGCAGATCTCGCCGCGATCATCGACCGGTTGGAAGCCGCCATTGCCGAACGCGGCGTGGAGGCGTTTCAAATCGCATCCTCCTGCTCGCTGTTGCATGTTCCGGTCGATCTCGAACTGGAGACCGGCCTCGATGCCGATCTGAAAAGCTGGCTTTCCTTCGCCACCCAGAAACTCGGCGAACTTGCCACGCTCGGCAGGGCGCTTGGTGAGGGCAGGGCCGCAGTCGCGGTGGAGGTGGCGGCTGCCTCCGGGGCCGTCGCCGCACGTGCATCCTCGCCAAAGGTGACGGACCCCGCCGTGCAGAACCGTATCGCGATGATTGCTGAGGCTGACAAGAAGCGGGCGAGCGCATTTGCCGAGCGACAGAAGGTGCAGTCGCAGGCTATTGCGCTGCCGCTTTTCCCGACAACCACCATCGGCTCTTTCCCGCAGACGCCTGAGGTGCGAAAGGCTCGCTCCGCACATTCGAAGGGCGCCCTGACCGATGCGCAATATGAAAAATTCCTGCAGAAGGAAACCGAAGCGACCATACGCTGGCAGGAGGAAATCGGCCTCGACGTCCTCGTTCACGGCGAGTTCGAGCGCAACGACATGGTGCAATATTTCGGCGAGCAGCTTTCCGGTTTCGCCTTTACCCAGCATGCGTGGGTGCAGAGCTACGGCTCGCGTTACGTGCGCCCGCCGATCATTTTCGGCGATGTGTCGCGACCGAGGCCGATGACGGTCCGCTGGTGGGAATATTCCCAGTCGCTGACCGAAAAGCCGGTCAAGGGCATGTTGACGGGACCGGTGACGATCCTCAACTGGTCCTTCGTTCGCGACGATATCGCCAGAAGCCTGACCTGCCGCCAGATCGCGCTCGCCATCCGCGATGAGGTCAATGATCTCGAGGCAGCCGGTGCTAAGATGATCCAGATTGATGAGGCGGCGCTGCGTGAGGGTCTGCCGCTTCGGCATCGGGACTGGCAGGATTATCTCGGCTGGGCGGTGGAATCCTTCCGTATTTGCTCAAGCGGTGTTGAGGACCGGACGCAGGTTCACACCCATATGTGCTATTCGGAGTTCAACCAGATTATCGATGCCATCGCGGCCATGGATGCGGATGTAATCTCCATCGAGACCTCGCGGTCGAAGATGGAACTGCTGGATGCCTTCCGGACTTACAAATATCCGAACCAGATCGGCCCCGGCGTTTACGACATCCACTCGCCGCGCGTCCCGGCCGTGGTAGAAATGGTCGATCTCCTGGCGCTGGCGCGGCAGCGGCTTGACGACCGGCAGCTCTGGATCAATCCGGATTGCGGCCTGAAAACCCGCAAATGGGAAGAGGTGAGGCCCGCGCTCGTCAACATGGTCGCTGCGGCCGCCGAACTTCGCCGGGCAGTGCCCTGATATGAAGCGAGGCCCGGCAAAACCGGGCCTCGCTTGCATGAAGAAAAATTGGGGAGGGGTATATGTCCGGCAGGATGGAGCCGGCCGGACCGGAAAACCGAAGAACGATCCCGAGGGTCTGCGACTGGAGGTCGGTGTGGACGCTCGATTCGTGGTCTATGCCATTGCTGCCCCGGAGGCTTTCAATGCAGATCGGTGGGTGCGAAACCGCTGCCGTTCAGCTCTGCGCCTGCCGGCGGCAGACCGTGCTGATTGATGTCCTGGGCCAGCGATAACAACGCCATTTCGAGGAAATAGGTCGACATGCCCAGATCCATGGATTTCGAACGCTGGCAAAGATAGGAAACCATCCTACCAAGCGCGAGAATCTCGTCTGCATTGTCCTGTTCAAGTATTGCTGTGGTAGACGCCGCCATGCTTCCCTCTCGACAATCGACAGTATGAAAACGCTTTGATATTGCGTTGTTCATTTTCGACCACATCGAGCGTCACGCGAGCGTCACACCTGCGTCAATCGTCGTTTTTGTTTGCCGGCACAGCCGCATTTTCTGCCGTTTCGGTCGCAGCCAGCGATGTGACGAGTGCAACAATGCTTCTACGGACAGAGGTGCTCTTGATCCGGGAGAATGCCTGGTTCAGCGAAAAGCCTTCATTCGAAGCGACGAATGTCTGCATGGCATTGATCGTGCCAAGCGCCGGATTGGCGATGCCGCCATCGGGCGTCGCATTGGCGAACAAGGAGCTGACATCGACACCGAGAACCGACGCAATCGCCTGCAGACGGGACGCGCCGACGCGATTGGCGCCCTTTTCGTACTTCTGAACCTGCTGGAAGGTAATTCCCAATCGACCCGCCAGCGCACTCTGACTCATGCCGAGCGACTTGCGGCGCATTCTGATCTGTGCGCCCACATGTACGTCGATCGGGCTGGGTAGTTTGGCCTGCATATTGAATTCCTCCAGTTGTGAGGTCTTAAATCGGATAATTATCAATTAATATTGTTGAAGGTATACATTCAACACAATTTCCACGGGTATTGTAGCTCACTATTGGCAAAATAGCGCGGTTTTTCTTTTGCCAACCCTATACAGGATCACGATTTATCACCTTGGTTGCACAGCGCAGTGCTCCGTTGCGACTTGCCAGATGGCTCCACCCGGCCACGCCAATAACGTGAAATCCAAGGCTCTCCCATATGTGCCGGTTTTCCTTGTCGAAATCCTCGACCATCTCCGTGTCGCCGAAATGCGGGATCCAGACAAATGGCCGTTTTTGACCGGACCGTGTGACATTCTCCAGAAAGACGTTGTTGTAAAGCCGGGGGAGGCATTTATTCGTATCGATGGCGGGTAGGATCGGGATGGGATTTCTCAGGATCGCAAAGCCTTGCCGCGCCAGCGAAAGAGCCGATGCATCCAGTTTCCGTTTCAGCTCCATGGCGGCACGGCTGGCGCAATCGCCAGGTGCGACCGGATCGGCGACAAGCAGCAGGGGATGGCCATCCCGGTTCAGGCCCGTAACCGAAACGAACTGATCGACATGGAAACCGCATTGATGCATTTTTTCGCCGGGGATTGCCGCGGCGGAAGCCTTTACCATGGAAGAATCCGACCAAGCCGAGGCATTGCCTAAGTCTTCCGGCCGATATCCGAAACTGTGCACGGCCCTGCCGTCAAGCGCCTGAACCTGCTGCCACCGTTCGCTGCGGTCGCTTGAGGTGCTCCTGCCGAAACCCCTGTCATCCTGCAGGCTGGAATGGCCCACCAGCCGAAAGTCAGGGCCAACCAGCTGGTTGCCGCCCGGCAAAACGACATCAATGACGGTCGCTGCAAGCCCCAGGCAATCGGCAAGCGCATCGGCGACAGCATTTGCCGCTGTTACAACCAGTTCGGATGCAGCCTCGCCATTGGTCCGGACATGGAACATATCCTGTATCCAGGGATGCGAAACGCCGGTGTTTCCATCAATTGGAACCAGCACAGCGCCAGGGCGGATTTCCAGCCTGTCCAGCCAGTTTTGCGCCGGCTCGAGACTGATGCGATCGATAAGAATGACCGTCGCCACATCGCAAGGCAGTGCCGATAGCAGGTTTCCGATCGGTACGAGCGGTGACACGATATTGTCAGGCCTGTCAGCCGAAAAAAAAGATGCGGGCAACGCAAGCGCGATGGTGCGGATCAGCCCGCCGCAATCGGGCACCAGAGACCGGGACCGGATGGCGGTCAAGACGCTGTTTCTCCCGCTGTTCGCCGCATGGCCAATTGCTGAAAAAACACCGTGTTCTGGAATTTCCATGATAGCGCCGGAGGAGGCAGCTGTTGGCCGCCAATTAGCGCCAGAAGTCTGGCCGCGTCATTTCGTTTGACGGAAACTGCCCTCTCCGTCAGCAAATTTGCGGTTTCGGAGCCTCTACCGGCCTCGGTTGTGATGGCACGCCATGTTCTGCGGGTAAAATGCAGTTTGCGGGCAGCGCGGAGCAGGGCGTCGTGTTCCTCCGGCTCCATTTTGGCGTGGCACGCTTCCAGCGTCGCTTCGGCATCGACCAGCGCAATCGTCAGCGGGCGATAATCAAGTTCGCCTGGCGCGTGGCTCACCGCCACATCGGCATCGGAAAAACGCTGCCCATCGCGATAGGCTTCGAAGATTTCCCCAATGCCGGTCATGCCGAAGGCCGCACATTCCGCAGCCCTCAGAGCGCCCATGCTGGCAGCGCCGAGAACGGTGACACCGGCTGAGAGTGCATGGAGGATTTCCTTGTGCCAGACGGCGGCACAATCACCATAAAGACCGTCGATCAGCCCGATCACGCGCGCACCCTGCCGGACCGCATCGAAAATGTCTCCGCATGCCGCCGGTCCGTGCAGATCGAAACCGGAAAGATGGTCGCGGGCGATGCCGTGGATGGACGGACCTGCAAAAATGACGGGCTTCATCAAAGCCCTCCGATTTTGAGGAGGCCATGGAGCGCTCGCTGCGATATGTGTTGCAAGCCGCCACCGGCCGGGGAGAGGCCGCTTGCCAGAACCCGCACCACATGCAGGCCGGAGACGCCCGTTTCCAGCGGGAAGACATAGATATCCTCGATCCCGCCAGCGAACAGATGTTCCGCAAGCTTTCGCCATTGTGGCAAGGACGGATCGCCATGGGCAAGATCGAGATTGACCGGGGCCGCTCGCGCTCCTGATCCCGTCGTCCCCGCGCAAGACATGTCCCGCTGGTAACGCAGAGGGGAGAGGTCGTCCCTTGCGCCACTGATATCCGTCAAACGCGATTGTATTGCCTCCAGCAGGGCGGCGATTGCCGCGTCATAGGCGCCGGGACGGCAGGCGGCACCGGCAGCGCTGCGCGTCGCAAGCCCATCCTGCGTATGGACGGATCGGGGCAGGCTCGCCATCACCACCGGCACGCCAAGCGCATTGGTAAGGTCGAAGAAGGATGGCGGCAGACCGATATCCGAAAGATGCTGAACGAGCGTGTCGAAGGAGGCATCGATACCGGCCGGAAACAGCACCGGTCGTGGAGCGACGGTGCGGGTTTCAAATGTATCGACGAGGAAGCAGGCATCATTTTCAATGAGTTCGAGCAAGGCGTGGAGAACGGCATGGTCATGGTCGAAACCGGCGGCAAGACCCTGCGAACTCATGAGGAAGGCTCGCCGGTCCCAGGGGAAATCCGCGCGGAAATCCATGCCGACGAGTTCATAGGGAGCAAAAACGTCCCGCTGCTGGCGAATGGATGTGCCCTTTATCCAGGCGCGCTCGTTTTGCAGATTGAGCATGGCGGGGTCGACCCGGCCGACCGTTTCGAATGGAACGAGTGGAACGCCCTTGTTCTGCATGTCCTGAATGGAACCGAAAACAGCAATATGTTTGCGGGTGTCCTCGGCGACCGCGCCTTCGATCGCTTCCATGACGGCCGAAAGCCGGGCCTGCCCTGCAACAAGACCCTTGCCCTGCGATACCGACAATCCGCGTGAATTGGGCCGCGTCGCGAACCAGACGGGTATGCCGATAATATCGAGACCGGTCACATCGCCAACGCGGGTAATCCCGAACCGCCGAAGCAGTTCGGGATCGAAGAACGAAGCGTCCGCATGTCTTGAAGCCGCTGTCGCTGAATTGGGAGCACCGGCCGCGGTCAAGGCTGCGGGACCGCCATCAGGGTGCCGCGTTGGTGTCGTCGGCAAGGATGGCGTCGAACAGTTCGCCGGTGATGGAACCGGCAGGGCCGACAGCCTTCAAAGCCGCTTCGATCGGCGCCTGCACCATGCGGTTGAAGTCCCAGCCGGCATCGACCACTTCGCCGATAAAGGCGAAATCAGCCTCCGAAACCACGGCGCCACCGGCGACGAGGGCTTCGATGCCCTGGATCTGAACCTGATCCAGCTCGGTCTCGGGCTGGCCGTCCTGGCGAACGAGCATGGATTTTGCAGCCGCTGCAACGCGTGCATAGCCATCCACGCCGGGATGGGCGGATTCATAGGCGGCAATCGTCTCATGCGATACGGACGCAACCCTGAGCGGCGCCGTGCGAATGAAGAGAACGCCGAAATCCTTTTTTCCGACAATGAAGAAATGCGAGGACATAATATCTCCTATTTGATCCCAGCTAATCGAAGAGCGTGATAGAACTTTTCATTCGCTATCGGGTCGCGGTCTGGAGACAGGCTGCTGATCTCCCTCGCCGTCATACCCGGATAGTTTTCCTGAAGCCTGCCGCCGGTTTCCCGGGCGGCGACCAAATCGCCGTGCAGCGCATGGCTTGCGGTCAAGACGCGCAGCGCTGGCTCGTCATTCTCCATCCGCCCGCATAATTCCACTGCTGCGCCGTAATCTTCGCGTTTGAACGCGATGCTGGCGCCCGCCCACCAGTAGATGTCGGGCGCGAGCGGGTTGAGGTCGATGGCCTGTTGAAACTTTTCCCAGGCGATCTCGGCATCGCCGAAATGGGCGAGCGCATCGGCGTGCTGGAGCAAAAGATCGGCGGAGTTGGGCGCAAGCGCTTCTGCCTCGAAGAATTTTTCGGCGGATATGTCGAAATCCCGCTGATAGAGCGCCACCACCGCGCACATCCAGTGGCCGACGCCAAGGGCCGGGTCGATTTCGATGGAGGCGTCGGCCTCGGCCTTGGCGCGGTGCAGCAGGTGTGGGTCGTTGCCACCCAGCATCAGCCACTCCAGCTGCAGGCTCTGCGCCACGCGGGCACGGGCAACCGCCATGCTGTGGTCGATATCGACCGCCTTGCGGAACATCGAACGGGCCCGCCGCAGCAGCGGCAGATCGCATTTGCCGCGCAGAAGCTGCTGGCCCTCCAGCAATTGCCGGTAGGCTTCGCCGCTATGGTTGCGGTCGGGTTCCACCTGTAGCCGCTCGATCTCGCGGGCAAGTGCGGCTGCGACCTGTTTGGACAGGAGCCGGAAGGCGGCGTGAATCTGCCGCTCCGTCAAGACAGCTTCCAGCGACCAGACGATCTCGCCAGTCGCTTCCTCGATCAGGGCAACCGACATGCGGGCATCGTCGAAAACCGTCGACATGATGCGATAATCCGCCCGCAACATGGCGTAGCTGTCATCGGTGCGGTCGCGCGTCAGCGCAAAGGTGCTGTGCGGCGAAAGGACCGTGAAGGTCCTGTATCGGACCAGGCTGTTGGCGACATCCTCGACGAAGGCCTGCATCACCGGCGAGACCGGCAGCCCGTCTACCCGCGCCGGCCGGCCAAAGGCGACGCGCGGTTTTGCCGTGGCCTTTCGGCGGCTGCCCTCGTCTGCCTCATTGGGGGCAGCTATCGTCGAAGTCAGGCTTTGTATCCGGCGTCTCAATGCCACCGTTTCGGCTTCCGGAGAGCGCTCTTCCTGACGCAGCTGTTCCAGCAGAAGCTGGAAAACGCCCTCGCAGGCGCTGGTGTTTCCGATCCGCGCATAGGCCGCCATGGCGGCGCGGTAGGTTTCCTCGCGCTCCGGCTCGATCTTGAGGGCGCATTCGGCAAGCCTGCCAATGTCGTTCGAACTGGCGCGGCCGAAGCGCGTCAGCTCCTCGAGCAGTTGCATATAGCTTGAAAAGAACAGGTCCTTGAGACGGCGTCGTTCCGACAGCAGCCAGAGATAAAGATGATCCTGCCCGGTCTCCAGCCCCTCCAGCAAATCACCGCCGAATTCAAGCAGGGCGTGCAGCCGGCGCATCGGGTCTTCGGATCGCGCACCGGTAAGGAAGATCGCAAGATCGGTGCGCTGCGCCAGCTTTCCGGCCTTCAGGTCGTTGCCTTCGGTCAGGAGAATCGCCTCGTCGCCATTGGGGAGCTTCTGAAGGCGCAGGATCAGCTGCCGCAGATTGCCAAGAGCCCTTTTCTGCTCGACATTTTCCCATAGGAGCGATGCGGCCTGCTGGCGGGAAAGCGACTGGTTCGGAGCAAGGATCAGGGCGGCGGTCAGGGCAAAGCCCTTGGACGGAAAAAAGGCGTCCCGCACCGCTTCACAGCGCGGGGTTCCAAAAAGCCGGATCGATATTAGTTCAGCGTGCCCAGCCACATTCGTCCCCTCATGATTCACCATCTAACAACGTGCCCGGGAAATTGAAAGTCATCATAGCGTTCCATTTGACGCTGGTGTGACGCGGGCTGGCTATTGTCGCAGACAGAAGCGTGGATGACGGGCGGAAAACAGCGAACATGCAGCGGGCAGGCATCGGGAATTTTCGAAATTGATTGCGTTTAACGGAAGCTACATGGCGTTCGAGCCGCGTATCGAACCTTACCAGCGTGCCGATGACGTCGGTTATGCGGTCAGCGAATTCATGTGGTTCAAGGGCCGTCCTTTCTATCCGGTCTCGGCGCTGGTTCACGCGAAAGTTGCCCATGCCAGGCTGTCGGCGGAGAAGAGCGACGATCAGGACGAGGACAATCTCGATATTCTCTTCCGCATGCCCGTCGTGGCAGGTGGGCATTTTTTCGAGATCGTCCTGCGTTCGAACGAAGGCACCTCCTATGGCGGCTGGCTGTGGGGGGAAGAACTGGAAATCCTGAACGAGGTCGTCAACGGCTATCGCGTTCTGGCGGGGAAATTCGACGACAGGTTGATCCGGTTCGAATATTCGAGGCGGTTTCAACGCTACCGGACGGCCGAGCCGCTTCCGGTGGAGAAATCCGTCTTCCTGATCCAGCGGGAGGCCAAGCCTTACGCGGGAAAAAGGGAGTTTCCCGGAAGCCCGGCGCGGTAACCGCCGGGCGCCAATCGGCTCCGGGAGGGCGGAAAGGTGCGCGGAAGACGCGGTTCGACAGGTGCTGAGCGACGTGCGTGAAGCGCAAGCATGTCCGGTAAAGCCACGGCTTTATCGGAAATCTCGGGGGAATATTTTTATTTTTATTGTGTGGAAAATTATGATGCCCAATAGAAGTAACATGCGTAACAGGCGGGTGTCATCGCAGCTTTTCGCGGTGAATTGCGCATCCGACAACGGCGTCCTTTCCCGCGCGGAGAGCGCCGGCGATGAGCCACGTCCACCGGTTCACAACGACCGGCTTTATGTCGTGGGCGAGGCCGAGCTTAGAGCGGGGCCGGTGTCGCGGCCGCCGCAGGAGCGGGCGGGCGAAGAGGCCGGACGCGCAGCCGAGATCAGTAATACCGTGGTCGATTCCGATATCCGGGCCGCCAAATGGGCCTGGGCGGTGCTGGTGATCGGGCATTGCTGGCTGATCTATTTCATGGTTCAGAATCTCGGCTGAGGCTTCTTCCGCAAACCGTGTTCCATTTTTAGCCCGCCTCGCTGACACCGTGCAGGATCATCGCTGCGGCGCCAAAGGCCACGGGATCTGTCGCCACGACCTCGGGCAACAGGATTTGCGGCTGTATCACCTTTGAACCGCTGAACGGGTCCGAGCGTTCGTAATCCAGCCATTGCGCCAGTCTCTCGCGTACCATGCGCGGCAAAGTGCCGCCGACAAAGATGGCCGTGGGGGCAAGGATGGCGCTGACGGCGAAGCCTAGGCGGGCGACTTCTGGTCCCGCCCGCTGGAGCCACCCATCAAACACGGCGGAATTGCGCGACAGATAATCCGTCCAGGCCTCGGGTGCGCGCCCGGCAGGTTTCTCACCCACATGCTCGAGACACCATGCGGCCAAATCTTCAAACGAAGGACGTGACGCGCCACGGCCGCGCAGGGCGCCAATCTCGCCGGCATTGCCGAGATAACCGCGAAAAAGCTCGTTCTTGATGATGATGCCGCCGCCTATCCCCTCGGACAGATAGAGATAGGCAAAGTTCTCATGTCCGGCGGTGTTGCCAAGTGTGAGCTCACCCATGGCGGCGGCATTCGCGTCGTTTTCGATGATGACCGGGCACCGCAATGCCTCGCGCAGCATGGCGGAAAGGTCCGATCCCGCCCAGGAAATCACCTCTTCGGCAAGATCGAGCGACATGGCTTCCTTGCGAAAGCGGGTCGGCATGGCGATCGCTGCGCCGATGAGGTCGCTTCTATTGATCGCGTTTTTCGCAAGCAGTTCCTCGGACCCGTCCTGAAGCGCCCGCTGAACATCCGAGAACGCACCATAGGAGCCCCGCAGCTGCAATTCGCCGACGATCTCCCCGCCGAAGTTCAAGAGCGTCAACATCACCGAATAGCGGTTGGCATGCGCGCCAAGGGCATAGCCGACGGTTTTTTTGAGCGTGAGGTCGATATGCGGTGCACCGCGACCTTCCTGCCGGCGTGCGCCCTCCTCGATAATGCCGCGCTGAAGCAGATTGCGTGTCATCATGCTGACGGCTGCCGGGGTTATGCTGCAGTACTCGGCCAGTTCCACGCGTGAGGCCGAACCTTTGCGCCTGATGTATCCCAGAAGCGCGCCCTGTGTTGCGCCAATGCCGGTCAATGCACCGTTTCGTCTGTCATTCAAGGTTTCGCTCTCCCAGCCTTATCTCCGGGAATGTCATAAAGCTGTAAATTAAGCAACTTAATTAAATAATCAGTTTCAACGGGAATGGATCCTATGTTCAAGTCTCTCTCCTTGGCGGCGACGGTCGCTCTCAGCGCGCTTTTGCCGGCTGTTGCCTTTGCCGAAGACATCAACATCAAGCTCTGGACACTTGCCGACAAGAATGCGCCCGGCCGCGTCACCAATATCGAGGCGGCGGCCGGTATCATGAACGCGCAGTTCAAGGCAGCAGGTGTCGACAAGCGCATCGTTATCGACATCAACAACAGCAGCGTACAGGGCTGGGACGCTTTCGCGCTGGATACGTTGAAGGCGTTTTCGGTGGGGCAGGGGCCGGATATTTACGTTCTGCCGCATGAGTGGATCGGCCAGTTCGCGCAGGACGGCTATGCGATGGCGATGGAAGACAAGATCGCTGCCACTCCGTGGGTCTATGGCGACATTCTGCCGGTTCTGTGGAATTCGGCCAAGGCGACGGACGGCAAGATTTACGGCATTCCGCAGGACGCGGAAATCCGCATGTTCTTCTACAACAAGGACATGCTGCGCAAGATCGGCAAGGATGAAGCCTTCATCGAAGGCCTGCCGGCCCAGGTTGATGCCGGCGAATTCACGCTCGATGATCTGACGGCGCTGTCGAAGGAAGTGGTTGATGGCAAGGTCGCGCAATATGGCATGCTGCACCGTCCGAATGTCGGCATCGATTATCTGATGGTGTTTCAGTCCTATGGCGTGAAGTTCATGGACGAAAAGACCGGCAAGCTGGTGTTCCCCAAGGCCGAGATGGCGAAGGCTCTCGGCTGGTACGAGCGTAACGCCAAGCAGGGCGTGACCCCGGTCGACAACACGGCCATGAGCTGGGAAGCGATCCAGACCGCATTCAAGCAGGAGAAGGCCTTCATTTTCCACCAGGGCGTCTGGGCGGTTGCCTGGCAGGTGGGTGAAAAGAATGGCGCGACCTGGCCGACCGATGGCGAGGGATATTTCAACAAGATAGGCTGGATTTCCGCACCGGCTGCCGAGAAGGGTGGCAAACCTTCCAACCTGTCGCACCCGCTGCTCTACACCCTCAATCCAAAGAGCAAGAATGCCGACGTCGCCGCCGATCTCGTGGCACTCGCGACATTGCCCTATTTCAACAACGAGCATGCCGTGACCTCCTATCACACGGCGATCAGCAACGCCCAGACGGCGATGCCGAAATATCGCGACAACTGGGTTCTTTCCGCTGCATCGCCGATGATGAAGGATGCGCAGTTCGTGCCCAACCACACCAAGTTCGGCAGCTACAACAAGGTGCTGTTCAGCGGTCTGCAGGCGGTTGAGACCGGCAAGATGACGGCTGCGCAGGCGGTCGATTTCATCGCCGACGAGCTCGAACTGCAATTCGGCGCAGAGATCGAAATCCGCGAAGCCGCAAGCAACTGAGTTTGCCAGAAACCACGCCGCCCGGCCTTGCCGGGCGGCTTTTCCGCGTTCCCACCGGTATATCGCAATGTCCCAATTCCAGCTCAGAGCGCGCCGTCCGGCCCGGCCGATCTTTTATCTGGCGCCCGCACTTGTCCTGCTCGGCCTGTTTTTCTCGCGCCGATCGTCGTCAATCTGGTGATCGCCTTTACCGATATGGGCGCAAATCTGAAGGTCGGCAAATTTACGGTCGAGAATTTCCAGCGCATGGTCCAGCGTGATATGCGCCTGCCGATCGTGCTGATGACGACGCTTGTCTATGTCGGCGCGACGCTGTTCCTCTTCAATATCGGCCTGGGTGCGCTGCTGGCCGTCACGACGACGGCGATACCGGACCGGCTCGGCAATTTCTTTCGCGGCCTGTGGCTGCTGCCGCGCATGAGCCCGGCCGTGCTTTATGGCGTGTTATGGATATGGATCGCCGATCCGACCTCTTCCGGCCTGCTCAACCAGTTTCTCGGCGCACTCGGTGCACCCGCTCTCAACCTGCGCAATGACTTTCCGCTGCTTCTGGTGGTCGTGGCGAACGGCGTCGTCGGCGCGTCCTTCGCCATGGTCATCCTCACATCGTCCATCCGCTCCATACCCTCGCATCTGGCCAATGCGGCGCGTGTCGATGGCGCCAGCGAATGGGGCGTGCTTCGCCATGTCGTCGCACCGGCGCTCTCTGCTCCCATCCGCTTCATCACGCTCTATCAGGCGCTGTCGCTGATGACGACCTATGAATATATCCTGCTGATCACCGGCGGTGGCCCGGTCTATGACAGCACGACCTATGCGCTTTATATCTACCGGCGCGCCTTCGAAAACGGCGCTTACGCCTATGGCGCGGCGCTGGCACTCGGCCTCATGGCCATCGGCGTTGCCGTGACACTCATCCAATGGCGTCTCAGCAACATGCGCTCGACCTTTGCTCCCGCCAAAATCGAGGTGCTGTGATGACGCTCGCCCACTCCCATGCGCCTGCCCACAGGAGCGCGCCTGACCTGAAGCCGGACTGGACGCGCCTTGAAAAGCGCAGTCTCGCGCATCGCGCCGGCTTTCTTCCGGTCATCCTCGTGTTCCTGACGGTCGTCTCTGTTCCCGTTCTCCTGCCCTATCTGTGGCTGCTGGTGAAATCGCTGACGAGTTCCGATGATAATCTCAGCCGGCTTGTCCTGTGGCGCAGCGGCGCAATCGCCGCTTTCGCTTATTGCGGGGCGATAGCGGTCGCAATTTTCTCCGCGCGCCTGCGCAATCCCGTGCTGTTGTGGCTGGCGCTTGGCGCCGTTGTTGCAGCACTCGTTTTCGTGCTGGTGCTGCCGCATCTGACCATTGAGAACTACAGTTTTCTGTGGAGCCGCGATATCGAGAAAACCGGCACCACGCGCATGGCGCTGATGCCGTCCATCTGGACAGCCATGCGCAGCTCGCTGCTGTTTGCCGGCTCCCAGACCCTGATCGTAGCGCTGGTCGCCACGCCTGCCGCCTATGCGCTGTCACGCTTTGCCTTTGCCGGACGCGAAAACCTGCTGCGAGGCCTTCTGCTGCTGCACGCCTTTCCGGCGCTTGCGCTCACCGTCGCGATCTTCGTGCAGCTGCACTACATGGGCCTTCTCAACAATCTCTTCGGCGTGGTGCTTGTCATGAGCGCACTGGAGCTGCCGTTTGCGATCTTCGTGCTCAAGGGCTTTTTCGACAATGTTCCTTGGGACATCGAAATGAGCGCCGTCACCGATGGCGCGACCCGCTTCCAGGCCTTTCGCATGGTGGTTCTGCCGCAGGTGAGAAGCGGGCTGATCGCGGTCGCCACCTTCACCTTTCTGCGCGGCTGGGAGGAATATGTCTTCGTCCAGACGCTGCTCATCGAAAAAAGCCAGATGACGATGAGCCTCTATCTCTTCTTCGTGGCACAGGACAGCGTCGGCGTGAATTACGGCATGATTGCCGCCGTCGGCATCATCTATCTGCTGCCTGTGCTGATCATTTACATCTTCACGCAGAAATACATCACCCAGATGAGTTTCGGCGGGATCAAAGGATAATCGCCATGGCCAGGATCACCCTTACCAACGTCACCAAAAGCTGGGGCGACACCCGGGTTCTGCAACCCATGACGCTTGCTATCGAAGACGGCGAATTCGTCGCCGTTCTCGGCCCGTCGGGATGCGGAAAATCGACCACGCTGTTCCTGCTTGCCGGGCTTTACGCGCCGACCGGTGGAGAAATCGCCTTCGACGGCCACAACGTCAATCGTATCGATGCGCGCGACCGCAATGTCGGCATCGTCTTCCAGTCCTATGCGCTTTATCCCAACCTGACGGTGCGGCAGAACATCGCCTTTCCGCTGCGTTTCAAGAATGTTGCGCGCGAGGAAGCGGCGCGGCGGGTGGAGGAGGCGGCAAGCCTCGTGCAGATCAGCGCGTTGCTTGACCGGCGGCCCTCGCAGCTTTCCGGTGGCCAGCAGCAGCGTGTGGCGCTTGCCCGGGCGCTGGTCAAGGAGCCCAACATCCTCCTCCTGGACGAGCCGCTCTCCAATCTCGATGCGACGCTGCGCATCACCATGCGCGCCGAGCTGAAAAGCCTGCAGAAACGGCTGAAGATCACCACGCTGATCGTCACCCATGACCAGATCGAGGCGATCACCATGGCCGACAGGATCATCTGCATGAACAATGGCGCGGTCGCCCAGATCGGCACGCCTGATGATCTTTATCGCCGACCCGACAATCTGTTCGTGGCCGGCTTCATCGGCACGCCGCCGATGAACCTCTTGAAGGGATGGTCGCAGGGCGGGCAGTTGCAGATTGGCGATGCCTTGCTCGATCTCGATGGTCCTTGCGACGGCGAGGTGACCTTTGGCCTGCGCCCGGAAGATATCGCCCTCATTGAACCTACGGAAGCGCGGCTTGCGGGGAAGGTTGCCACCGTCGAGCCCATGGGGCGCGAGGTGTTCTACACGATCGACACGCCTGCCGGCATGATCCATGCGCTGGAATATGGTGAAGTCATACGTCATGCGCCCGGCGAGCGGGTTGGTATCGGCTGCAAACCCGGCCTGACGCTTGTTTTCGACGCATCCGGCAACCGCATCGCCGGGCTTCACGCCGATCTTCCCCACCATTCGACCATTCCGGCACGTGAGCCGGAGCCCGTAAACTGACAGGACTTCCCATGCCCAAAATCGTCTCCCATCGTGGTGCCAACCGGTTCGCACCCGAAAACACCTTTGCCGCTGCCGACCTCGCCTTGCGACATGGGGCAGATTATATCGAGCTTGACGTGCGTGAGAGCGCTGACGGCGTTCTTTATGTCTTCCACGATGAAACGCTGGACCGCACCACCGACGGCACGGGGCCCATCGGCCATGCTCTTTCGAGCGAGATCGATGCGCTGGATGCCGGCGGCTGGTTCGGCGAAAGCTTCAAGGGGGCGATTGTGCCCCGGCTCGATGCCTATCTGCGCCATTTGCGCGGCCGCTGCGGGGTCTATGTCGAGCTAAAATATTGCGATCCCGTCAAGGTCGTAGCGCTGGTGCGCGGCCTCGGCATGGTGCGCGATACCTTCTTTTTCTCCTTTTCCGAGGAAATGCGCCGGGGCCTGGCCGCCGCCGCACCGGATTTCCGCAAGATGATGACGCTCGAAATTGCCAGGTCGCCTTCGCTCGCGGCCGCGGTGCACCATGCCTCGATCATCGAGATCACGCCGGAACAGATGCGCAAGCCCGGACTTGTCGAGGCATGCCGCAATGCGGGTCTCGAGGTCATGGTTTATTATGGTGGCGATGATGTCGACCTTCATAATGAGATCGCATTGGCCGGGGTAGACTATGTCAACATCGACCGCCCGGACCTGTTCGACACGCTACGGCGTGCCGCGCGGCTGCCTGAACTCGCATAAACTTCTTTACCCCCCTGGAGATGACGACATGAGCAATCTTATTGGTACCGGTTTTAACGCCGGCTCGGACGACGGCGAACTGGCCACCCTTGAAAACGATCTGCGCGCATTGGCCGATATTGGCTGCGACACTGTCGAACTGGCTGTGACCAGCCTCGATCTGATCGCAGGCGGCCGCATCATCGAGGAGCGTGCCGACCGGTTCGTGTCGCTCGCGAAACAGTTCGATTTCCGCTACACCGTGCACGGGCTGGTGTCCTCCAATTTCATGGATCCGGTGACCTGCCGTTACCAGATTGATGCCGCCAAGGCGCTGGCCGTCCTATGCGACCGTATCGGTGCCGGCATCCTCGTTCAGCATGGTGGTGCGCTGCGTGCGGACCAGATCGCCGAGCGAGCCGATGCCGATGCCCGTGAGCGGGAAGCGCTTTTTGAGCTTGCGGAATTCTGCAAGCCCTATGGCGTGCGTATCGCGCTTGAGAATATCTTCTCCACCGAGCCGGGCCAGTATCGCCAGACGCCCGCCGAAGTGGCGGCGACCGTGAAGGCTGTTGGTCACGACAACGTCGTGGCGCTGATCGACTTCAGCCATGCCTATATCGAATCCACCTATCGCGGTCTCGATTTCCGCGAGCAGCTTCGCGCCATGGCGCCGGTCGCCGGTCATCTGCATGTCCACGATTCCTTCGGTCGGCCGCAGGGTTTTTACCAGCCATATTTCGACCAGGAAAATACCGCGCTTGGCATTGGCGATCTGCATATGCCGCTCGGCTGGGGCGATATCGAATGGGAAAGCATCTTCTCGGAGCTGACCTTCCTGCCCGATACCGTCCTGATGATGGAAATCAGCCGCCGCTACCGGGCAGAACAGCCGGCGAGCCTTGAAACGGCTCGGCACCTCATGTCGCTCCACGCCGATCGGATGCAGATCGCGGCTGAATGACCAGCTTGCACAAGGCACAGCCCCGATAGGCTAATGCCTGAAACGCCGGCAGTTCTGGACGCGACTGCCGGCGTTGTCGTTCCTTACGCGGCCCAGTCGGAAAGCGAATAGGCCCTGATGTAGTCGATCATCATCTGAGAGCCATCGCTGAAATCACCGGCAGATGGCGTTCCCGCCATGCCACCGACGGCGAGATTGACGATCATATACATGGGGTCGTGCATATCATCGGGCGTATCCGTCTGTGCCACCGCGACATCGTCAAAATACCAGGTAATGTGTTCCGCGTCCCACAACACGCCGTAAGTGTGGAACCCTTCCGTGCTCGGCACGCTGACATTTTTGATAACAGACGTCTGTTCGCCCGTTGCATTGGAATGGGTGGACATGATCAGCGTATTGGGATTCTGGCCGCGCATTTCCACGATATCCAGTTCCGGTGGCCAAGATCCGTCTTCCGGCAGAAGCCAGAAAGCCGGCCATGCGCCCCGGTCGGTCGGCATATCGGCGCGGATTTCAAAATAACCATAGGTCTGGCTGAAGGAGGAATAGGTGTTCAGCATGCCCGACGTATAATCGTATCCCTCGACCTCATCGGCGACCGATTGTGCGGTTTCTTCAGCGGTGATGGTCAGGACACCGTTTTCCACACTGAAGGGATTGACCTCGGATGTCCCGGCATAAGCGGGGTTGATATACCATTGCGCTTCGCCATTCGTCGTCAGCGAACTTCCCTTTTCCGGCGCCCACCAATATTTGGCGTCCCAGGTGCCTTCACCCCCGCTGCGCAGAGAAAGCGCGTCGAATTCGTCGGCAAAGGTCTGGGTCAGCGAGGACCGGTCAAGGCTGAGTTCGAACTGGTCAGCCTGAAGATCGTCGATGGTTGTTCCTGCGAGAACGACAGCTTCGCCATTCGCGAAGTTCAGCCAGAGATCGCTGCCTTGCTGGGTGGCATTGCTGACGAGCTGGTCGAAGGAGGTAACGCCGTAACCATTCAGCCGGATCGTATCGTTGGCGCTGAAATCCATGATGAGGTCGGTGCCGTTGCCACTGGTGAAAACAAATGTGTCGGCACCGCCACCGCCGATCAACACGTCGTTGCCAGCGCCGCCATCGATCGTCTGGCTGCCCGATCCGCCGGTGATGATATTGTCGAGCGAATTCCCGAAGGCATAACGGCCGTCGCCTGTTACCCGCAGATTCTCGAAATTCTCGGGCAGGGTGTAGCTCATCCAGGTGTCGATCGTGTCGATGCCTTCGCCGGCGTTTTCCACGGCGCGATTGATGCTGGAATAGAGATAATAAATATCGTCGCCTGTGCCGCCCGCCATCGTCACATTCACGGAGCTGTCGCCCCACATGGAATCATTGCCGGCTGTGCCGGCAAGCAGCGGACCGGACCCGGTGGCGGAAAAAAATCCGGTGGAACTGCCACTATAATAAAGTGTGTCTCCAAGCGCATTCACTACTGTCCGGGTCATGAGCCGTCTCCTGTCCGTTAGCGTTGGCTTCCTCCTCCCACGGACCATCCTAACAGGGCAAAATGCCTGCTGTTAGGGCAAGATATGAGGGGTGCGTGTGTACCAGGCGAGAGTGCTGAAAAGCGTCGATTTGATTAACGAGCAGTAGCGCGGTCGGTGAACTCCGCTTCGGCCCGGTCCGCTTTGAAGCTATGGCTGGTTCTACTCTTGCCGTGCTCCAGCGTGTGGTGGCAGGATTGGACCGGAAAGAGATGTCTCAAGCGGCGTCTCACCGAAATGGAGTATCAGATTGAGTGTAGCCTTCACCAAGGAAGACAGTGCCGAAACCGCAGCCGAAACCGTTCTGCCGGATCGGGTGATTTCGCCGCATCCCAATTTGGTGACCGAGGCCGGGCTGAAAGCGCTGGAACAGCAATTGCGGTTGGCGCGCGAGGCCTGCGAGGCCGCCAATGCCGTCGAAGACGTCAATGAAAGACGGCGGCTTTCCGCGAGCCCTCTGCGGGACGTTCGCTATTTTGCGGAGCGCATTCGCACCGCCCAGCTCATGCCGAACCCGCCTGAAAATGGCATTGTTGCCTTCGGCAGCCTCGTGACCTTCAGCCGCGATGATGGGCGCACGCAACAGTTCCGGATCGTCGGCGAGGATGAGGCCGATCCTGCAACAGGATCAATCTCCTATGTGTCGCCGGTGGCACGGGTGTTGATGGGGAAAGTGGTGGGCGATGTCGTGAGTTTGGGTGGCAGCGAGATTGAAGTCGTCGGAATAGGCTAGTCGCCAGCTCAAAAAACTGAACCTATGGCCGCCGCGCAGATATATGATTTGATCGGCTTGGCGCTTGTTACCAATTTATTCCATCAGAAGGCTGGATGTCTCAGGCTCCCACCTTGTCGGTGAAGCTGCCTGCATCCCCGCTGCGTACGCTCTGCGTCATCGCTGCCATCCGCGTTATCGTATTTTTCAGAAAAAGCCTGAAATCGAGATCGATGAAAGCATAGGCGAGGGCAAGTCCAACATGCGCCATGAAGACAGGATTGAAATTCAGCTCTTCAAATTGGTAGCCGACTATGACCCCAATCGCTGAATAGGCAAAGAAACTGATCTTTCGTTTTCGGAAAACTGCATAGATGGTCGCAAAGGCGCTGAGAATGCAAAATCCAATGCCCGATGCATAGGCGGTGGCCAGAAAGCCATTATGTGGCGTGCCGATTCTCGTCATTTGAGACAATTCACCATATCGTGCAGTAAAGCCAATACCCAACGGATGGTTGAGCATGACCTGGACGCCGGCGACAATTGTTTCCCAACGTTCCTGTGCGTTATTACTCGTGTTGGTGTCCTCAAGAAAACGCTTCGAAAAAGCTTGCTCGGCAAAATCGAAAGCGCCCAATGGCAAAATGGCGGCGATGCTGAGGGCCAGGAGAGCAAAGCCGAAATATGTACTGAGGAGCATCCGGATTGAAAAATTTCTGACGTAGTAATAGAGCCCTATGATGAGAACCGCAAATATCCCCGACCGGTTAAGCGTGAGAGTAAAGGTCGCCAAGTAGATAATTAAAAATGCCGCAAACAGCGTGGGACGCCTGTGGCGTTCTGCAAGATAGGCCGCCGCCGCACCGGCCAGAGCGAATACCGGTCCCGCGGTGTTCCCTACGGGCCAGATTCCTCCCGCTTTTTCGACGCGCAAAAGTAACGGACTTATTTCACCTTTTGCCGCAGCCTCCAGCACCCCGACTTCATCGAACATGAAAGACAGGCCAAGAGAAGCAAGCCGATCATGAATGACGATATCGAGAAACAAGAGTATCGTCACAGCGATAAAACCGGCGAAAATACTCCAGCAGAACAGCTCAAGAAGATCCTCCTTGAACAGCATATAGGCAAAGAACAGAAAATAAACGGCGTAGAAATAGGTCATCGCCGTGGTGTAAAATTCGCCATCGCCGCGCTCATCGGCAAAAATAGTCGTAAGAGCGAAAATCACAGTCAGCGGGACAAGATATAACAGGGTGATCGAAGGCGTAAGGCACCGAATGTAAAGCAGTGCGATGACGGGTAAAGTCACCAGCACCAGCATGTCAGTGATGTTGAGAAAGCGCAGGCCGATATTGCTGGTCAAGACATTGCATTGAATGAAAAAACCGATCGAAAAAACAAAGATGGACAGAAAACGAGTGGGAACATTGAATGTTTTTCGAGGGTAGAGCGGCATCGCCATGACGAAGCCTGGTAACGGGAACTGACGCGATGTCAGCCCATTTGCGCGTCGGGTCATTCGCGGCCTGTCTTTCATTGGCGGACCTGGAGTGGCCCTGTTGAGAGGGCGTCATCTCCGCAGGACAATAGGGGGATGACGGTGAATAGTGATCTTGACAGCATGGCCGCGCAAGACAATCTTTCTGTGTATCTCAGCCGCTCAGATTACCTTTCGGCAGAGGACTTTCTGTGGCGATGACCCGTTGGATATAAAGTGGTTCATTTGAGCTTGGCGGGCTGGCACCGAAGGCTGGATAGATTTGCAGGTATAAACCGAAACCACTGGGACTAAGGTCGGAATCTATTATTATCTCGTTGGCGGTGGCCCACATCCAGCCGCTGTTACCCAGACCGTTCGCTCCGCCGAACTGAAGGGCCGCGGCGTTGATGGTGCGGGATGTGCCACCGCTTTTCACGACCAGTGCAACAAAGGGTGGGCGTTGCCCCTCGGAATATTTGTAGAGCACCGCAAATGAAACGGTTTTGCCGATCATTGCGACAGCTTCCGAATTACGGAAATAGCGAAGAAGTCCCACTGCTTGGCTACCATTCGCACGCAAGGCGAGGCTATGTGCGAAGGTGGGGGAAAAGGTGACATCGGCGGCTTTGATAACGGAGCCTGGGGCATTCAAGCTCCAGCCCGTTGGAACGGAGCCTGTCCAATCGGTGAAATCGCCGTTAGCTATGAGATTGGTGTTAGGAAGTTTCGGCCAGCAAGGTGTCTGAAAACTGCTTTCGGGCGCTGACGCCAGATAACAGCCGAACAAGGTTTGGGCGATGAGCCGAGAGCCGGCGTCGTTCGGATGGATATTGTCACGATAAAGGGTCGCGTCCTTACCTTTTGCCACAAATGCTGCGTGGGTATCCACCAGAGTGAGGTTGGGGTGGGTCCGGCCCACATCGAGGATCGCTTGATAGACTTTGTCGTAAGCCGTGTTATCGCGCCAGGGATTTTGCGTGGTGATGAGTTGTGGGGTGTCGGGCCAGTGCCATTCGGTCATACCCAGCGGTCCAAACAGGGTGGATCGTCCCGAACTCAGGATGCCGCCAGGCGCCTCAAAACTCTGCATATTGTGCCCATGATGCATGATACACAGATCGGGACGTGGAATCTTCAGCGCAGTCGCGCGCTGTTCCGCGAGCATGTAACCCGCCGTTCCCCCCGGCAGTGCGGCGAGATAGACCGTGAGCGTTCCGCCAGTGCCGGCGCGCAGTGTCACCGGCTCGGCATAGGCTTTCGGTCCGGTCGGGGCGTTTGTCTGCCATTCCGCCCAGCGGTATACCACCACTTTCAAGTCGTGCAGCTCGCCAAGCATGACGGCAAATTGCTGGAAAGGTCCGGCTTCGGCATAGGCGGTACTGTCGCCATTCACGAAGATCGTGGCATCTCGTCCGGTGGTCAGGCGGGCGCGCAAAGGTGAGAGTGCGTTCAGGGAGGGGACGAGGGCGCGGATATTCCCGGGAACGATACCGAGTGTCACGCCGATCATGCCGGCACCTCTTTCGTTCCCGTCATATATATGCATATGTTATGTTCGAGTACTGTCATCGTTCGTTCTCCTGGTCTGGCCGCAGTATAGCGCTGCCGTGATACCGGGGGGAAAAACGCAGGAAGCCAAGCGGTGAACAGCATATAAAATTGAACGTCACGCATTTTTCTTCGAATTATTTTAAAATACAAAAATAGAATATTTTTCTTTTATTTTAAGCGGATCGGATTTTTGATCCGCATGAAGGTTTAAATGTCATTTTTTTCAAGCGTAAGCAAGCATTGTCGTTCTTACACTGAAGCTCATGATCAGGATATGCCCGTCTCTGCCAGGCGTGCTGGGGCCGTTTTTGAGCCTTCTGTTCGTGCCCGCGATAAGGGGCAATGGTATGGCGAACGCCTCGCCGCACTACAGGTGATGCCATGACATCCGCTCTTTTTGTCAGCCATACCGGTGAGAAGGGCGGAGCCGAGCTTTTCCTGACGGATCTGGTCAAGGCTGGGCCACCTTCCTGGCGTGCCTGTTTTCTCAGCGGCGGCGGCGCCGCAGATGATCTTGCGGCCTCAGGGCGGCCACCAGTCATGTTGTCCGCTGGCAAAAAAATGCTGTCGATACGTCGCGATTCATCTGTCGGTGCAATGCTGCGTGGAGCGGCCGACGTGATGGCCGTCGCCTGGCAGTTGAGCCGGGAGGCGAGACATTACGATGTCATCTGCGCCAATTCGCAGAAGGCGCTTTTTGTCTGTGCGCTTGCAGCGAAACTCAGCCGCCGCCCGCTTGTCTGGGTTTTACATGACATTGTCACCGATCCAGCTTTCAGCGCCGCCAATCGCCGCGCTTCGCTGGCATTTGCGCGCCATTTTGCCAGGCTTGTGGCCGTCAATTCACAGGAAACGGGCAGGGCTTTCATTGAGGCGGGCGGCGAAGCGGAAAAGGTCCGCATCGTTTACAATGGCTTCGATCCCGCGAAAGCAGCCATTTATGATCCTGGCAAGGCCGCACGGCTGCGTGCCGAACTCGGCCTTGGCCCTGAACGCGTCGTCGGGTTGTTCGGCCGGCTGAGTGAATGGAAGGGACAGCATGTTTTTCTGGAGGCGATTGCAGCGATGGATGGTGTTCAGGCCGTTGTCGTTGGCGGAGCGCTTTTCGGGCAGGAGGCCTATGAGGCGCGCATCCGTGACCAGGCATCCCGTCTCGGTCTCGATGGTCGCGTCCGCTTCCTCGGTTTCCGTTCGGATGTTCCTGAACTGATGGCTGCAATGGATGCGATTGCTCACACCTCGATAGTCGCCGAACCCTTCGGCCGGGTGGTGGTCGAGGCAATGATGTGTGGCCGACCGGTTGTCGCCACACGCGGTGGCGGAGTTACCGAAATCATTCGGGATGGGGAAACGGGTCTTCTCGTGCCACCGAACGATGCCAGCGCACTCGCCGCAGCACTTGGCTGCATTCTGTCGCATCCGGCTCTGGCAGAAAGGCTGGCGCAGAAGGGGCGGGATGATGTGAGCCAGCGTTTTTCGCTGGAAGAGACCAGCAGAGCGGTTTCCGCGTTGCTGGCGGAAGCGGCGTGAGGCAGTCGATGCGCATTCTCGTAAACATGCCGAGCCAATATGGCGGCAAGGCTTCCGGCGTCGCCCGCGTAACATTCAGCCTGCTGGAGTGGCTTCTGGAGCAGACGCAGGACGACTATATTCTGCGTTCTCCCTGGACGCGGGCGCAATTGCCCGAAAGCCTGCGTGACAGCCGCCTTCAATTGATAGAGACACCGCGGCCGCGCATCATGGTTTTCGATGTGCTGCGTCAGGCCCTGACGTTGCCTGCACTTTGCCGCCGGCACAGGATTGATGTGCTTTTTAATGCCGATCCCTTTGGGAGTCCTCTTGGCGGCAAACGGCGTGTCACGCTTGTTCACGATCTTTATTTCAAGACGATCCCGGAACAGATCGGCTGGCGGGCGACCCTGACGACCGATTTCATTTTTCGCCTTATGATGGCCGGTTCTGATCGAATAAGCTGCGTGTCCGATGCGACACGACGGGACTTGGCGCGCTTTTATCCCGCCGCTGCCGGCAAAAGCCTGACCATTTATTCCGACAGCACCCTGAAGGTTGACCCGGACGCTGTAAACGAGCCCTCGCCGATAGCCGGGCCTTATATACTGGCGGTCGGAAACGCGACGTCCAATAAAAATTTTGCACTGCTCGGCAGGGCTTTTGCGCGGCTTGGCAAGGCGTGGCCGGATCTGCATGTGGTGCATGTGGGCCAGGACGAAGCCGAGGAAATCGGCAATGCGCTAGACGATCCGGAGTTGAAGGCGCGGCTGGTCCGGCTCTCTGGCATAGACGACCGGCAACTGGCAGAACTCTATCGACATGCCGCCTGCCTCTGTGTGCCCTCCACCTATGAAGGGTTCTGCCTGCCGGTCTTGGAAGCACAACAGCTGGGATGTCCGGTCGTCTGCTCCAACCGCTCCGCGACGCCGGAGATTGCCGGCAGGGGCGCGCTTACCTTCGACCCCGCCGACGCCGACAGCCTTGTCGCCGCGCTTGACCGGCTTTTCCGGGAACCTGGTCTGGCGGATGATCTTCGCGAGGCGGGTTACGAGAACCGCAAGCTATATTCATGGCAGAAGGCGGCGGAGAGCTATGCGCAGCTTTTCCATAAAAATATCAATTCTCACGGCTTATGACCGAATGCTGCTGCGCAGACCCGCATAGAGCGCTTCATAGGCCGCGACCACCCGCTCGGGGGAGACGCCCTGCGAAATTCGCGCCATGGTTTCGGGCGTCTCCACGAGAATTTCGGGATTGTGCATGGCATCGACCATGCGTGCGGCGAGTTCGATTGCCTTGCCCGGTGTAAAAAGACGTTCCGGCCTGTCGTGGCCGATTTGTTCGGCAACCCCGGCGAGATTGGCACCGATGACGGGAACGCCGCGCAGGATAGCCTCGGCGACAGTGCGCCCGAAAGCCTCCGGCCATAAAGGCGGCACAATAAGACAATCTATACCCGCGAAGAAATTATCGGCCTCCACATAACCGGGGAATTCGACGGGAAGGTCTGCGGCCTTCTGCCGATAGGCTTCGATGCCGCTCGGTGCCCGACCCGCCATGACCAGCCGCCAGCCTTGCGGCGGCAGGAGGTGCAGCGCCTCGATCAGCAGATCCGCGCCCTTGGGCGCCTCGATGCGGCCGAGATAGCCGAAAACAATCGGCTCACCGGCCGTGCGGGGCTTGCGCGAATTCTGTGAGACCGGCGGCGCTATGGCGTTCCAGATAACCGCGCGGCGATTTTCGGGCACATGGGTGAAGAAGCCGGCCTGGACATGGCGATCGACAATATCGCGGCCAACGCCGGCCACGGCATCGACGGCACATTGGCAACGCCGGTGCAGATAAGAAAAGGTGCGGCATTTCTTGCTGCTGCCATCGCAAATGTGCCCATCGTGAAACAGCGATCCGTTGGTGCACATGCTGGTGAAATCATGCAGGGAATGAACAAGCGGAATGCCTCGCCTGCGGATCATCGGCCAGATCAGCGGCGTCAATTCAGAGAGCGAATGGGTGTTAACGACATCCGGGCGGAAATCATTGATGACATGTGCGAGCCGGCGCACAAGGCGCGGATCCAGTTGCACGGCGGCTTTGTAATATTTGCGCTTCCATCCCGGCTGCTGCTCCCAATCGCCGATGAAAAACGGTGTCGTATATCCAAGGCGGTGGATGGCGAAACCATCACGCAGCTCCGCAGGCTGTTGTTTCCGGGAAATGGCGGCCACCGCAACCGCATGTCCCTTGTCCGCCAGCCCGCGTGCAAGGTCTTCCACGAATATCTCCGCGCCGCCCACCCGGTCGGGAGAAAATAGAGATGTTACCTGCAATATCCGCATGCCAATTTCCCGCGCCTATTTGGTTCTGCAATCATTTGTTTCGCGCTGTCCGAATATGCACCTCATAGCGGTTACGGTTGCCAAAACGCGGTGTTCACCGCCTCACCCTGGCCGGTCGAGCCTGGCATCATGGGACCGGCCGAAGATTGTCTTCGCCGTCGCCCCTCCCGCTCCACTCCCGGCGGGCGAAGGCAAAGAGTGACAATGGGGGCAAGGAAGACCGCATAGGCCATGGCGAAGCCTGGCACCTGTAGCGAAAAATCAAGTGTGGAATGGAGTGCGACAAGCAATAACCCCGCAAGGCCGAGATGGGAGGCGTAACGGTAGCTTTTGCGTTTGCGCGCTCCGCGAATAAAAATAGCGAGGTGGGCAAGCACAAAAAAAGCCGCGTAGAAAGGAAATGCGATGCCGAGTGTCAGTAAGCCTTCGGCATAGACATTATGGGCATGGGTGACGATGGCATCCACGCCGCATTGTGCCATATGATAGGGTGCATAGGTTTCCGCAAAACTTGCAAGGCCTGACCCCCAGGGCCAGTTATCGGCGATGGCGCGCATGATGCCCGGCATGTAGCAGAAGCGCATATCGTCTTCCACGCGCGTTTCCATGCGCAGCGCCACCCGACTGGCGAAAAGCGAGAACAGGGCGATGGTGATGGCGAGCATGACTGCCGCCTTGCGTTTAAACCCGCGCCGCCTGCGCCGTGAAGCCGCCGCCTTGCGGCCCGCCCTCAAGGGGGAGTTGAAAACGGTGAGAAGAATAAGGAAAAGCAGCGCGGCAAAGCTCGACATGATCCCCGCGCGAGATCCGGTCAGCATCAGGGCGAGAAAGCAAAAGGCGGTGAGAGCGCCGATGAAGGCGGCTTTGCGGATGAGCCGTTTCTGTTCGTCCGGCACCGTCAGGCGGTTTGCCACAAGTGCTCGGATCATCCTCCAGTCCGGCGCCACGAGCCTTTTGTGCAGCAGTACGACGAGGGTGAGAAGGATGAGGCCAAAGAAGGTTGCGGCGGTGTTGCGGTTGACGAAAAGACCCGTCAGGCTGCCAAGATAAAAGCGTTTCTGAATAAAGCCCAGCATGTCCGGGAAAAGCAGAAATTGCAGGATCGCCCATAGCGCCAGCCAACCGCCGGCTATTGCAAACCATCGTAGCGCTTTTGCTGCGCGCTCGTCGCTATCGAAAATCACAAGGCCGGCCATGAAAGCCCCGAAGGGCAGGGCAGCGCTCAAAAGTCCGAGCTGATCATCCGCCGGGGTGAGAGAGATCGTGGCGGCGGGCACGGCCTGCGCGAACATCGCGGCGGTGGCCCAGGCCGGGTTGGGTGGCGCGATGCCCGGTAAAGGCGATGTTTGCAGCAGGGTCTGGACGATGAGTGCCGCCAGCAAAAAGCAGGCGGCGACCAGCGCTTTGCCGGAACCGCCTTGAGGCGGCCCGAACACCAGAATGGAAGGCACCAGCAGGACATAAATTGCTATGGTGACGACGATGCGGCTTTCGATTTCGGTCGCGCCGCGATTGAGAAGCGCGAGAAGGAATATTGCCCAGAATGTTACCATTGCGGCCGTCCGGAAATAGTCCTGAAACGCGACCGGTCGGGACGGTGAGAGGGACAGCGGTTCTGGTTGGGCTTCGAATGGCGGCATGGTTTTCGGCTTTGTAAGACGTTTGCTGTGACAGTGTCAGGAGCGAATAGGCGTTTCGCGCCATTTCGCGGATTTTACCTCATGGCGCCGGCTTGGATCGTTTCGTGCCGCTTGCCGGCTCCTGGGGACAGGCATCCCGCAAGGTCCAGCGCAGAATTTCACCTTCCTTGCCACAGACGACTGCTGTATCCGCCTCCCTGGCCGCTTCGGCCTGTGGCAGCGTTTCTTTCGGAAATTGCTGCCACATCACGAAGCGTCCGCGTATGAGATTGGCGTCGGCCGGCCCGTAGAGATGGGAAAAATTCATCAGCACGGCGATTTCCAGGGGTGAGGCGTTGCGCAGCGAACGAACCATGGCCAGACGCAGCCAAACATCGCCATTTGCCGGAAAACAAAATAGGGCATGACGAATATAGGTCTCGGCAAACCCAAGGCGCGCAGCGCCGGTCTCGGATGTCACGTCTTTGCCATTTGCATCAAGATCGGCCAGAACCAGCCGCAGCCCGGATTTGACGATATCTGAACGGCAGATTCTTTCTGCAACGACGGGGCGAAGTCCGTCGACGGCCGTGGCCAGTAGATCGGGTGCCAGGCCGTTTCTGTCGTCAGCAATTCTCGCCATGGCGACTATATCGGAAAAGCGCCGTGCTTCGGAAAACGCATGTGCCGCAACCGACAAAACGAAGACGGAAATGATGAGAACCGGCACAACTACCAAGATATTGGGCAGGCGCATCAGGCCGTCCCGCCTAGTCATGGTAATATCTGGTGTAGCGCGAATGATAATATTCGCTCGAACCATAGGCCCGGTAGAGCTTCAGCTTTTCAGTGTCGACCTTGTTGAGAATGACGCCGAGGCATTTCTTGCGGATATGGACTTCGTTTTCGATGGTATTGCGGACCGCCCTGCGGGCGGTCTTGCCCCATTCGGTAACAAAAACGAAGCCGTCTATCCGGCTGGCCATCGCGCGGGCGTCGACAACCGGCCCGAGTGGCGGCAGATCGACAATGATGTAGTCGAAGACGCTGCCGGCCTCGGCTAGCAATTTGTGCATTTGTGGCGATGTCAGCAGCTCGGAAGAATGCGGTACGCGTTGCTTGACGACGGTCGGGAGGAAAGCGAGCCGGGTCTTTTCGTCGTGCAGAAGGACATCGCGAATATTGCGGCCTTCCAGCAGCACTTCGAGCAGGCCTTCGGTGGCGTGACGCGCCAGGGCACGTGTGGCGCCCGGATTACGAATATCGGCATCCAGCAGCAGAACCCGCGCACCTTGCCCAGCCAGAAGCTGCGCCAGATTGATGGAGATCGTCGATTTCCCCTCGCTCGGCAAAGCCGATACCACGCCGACCACCCTTGCGCCGTGTTTCGAGGCGATGCCGAGATCCATGGCAAGCCGCGTGCTGCGCAGCGTTTCGGCGAAAGATGAAAGCGGGTGGTCGACAGCGTAGCGGGCGACGCTTGAGGGACGTGTGGCGCTGGATGCATCACCCTGATCCTTCAGGGTATCCGCGCCGGGCTTGCCCTGGACGAGCGGCGTGTTGCCGAGGAACTCCAGACCGAGAACGTCGCGAACCTGCTCTCCCGTGCGGAAGAAGCGGTCGCGGAATTCGCGGAACACAGCGATACCGCCGCCGGCTGCAGCCCCCATGATCATGAACAGCGCCAGGATCATGGTTTTGTTCGGCTTGCTCGGCGTATAAGGCGGCATCGCCTTGGAAATAACGCGCGCTTCCGTCACGGGGAAGGACTGCTGCTGCATCGCTTCCTGATAACGCTGCAGGAAAGTCTGATACATGTTCTTGTAGGTTTCCGCCTCACGCTGCAATTCGCGAAGCTGAACCTGGGTCTGGCTGGCGGAGGTGCTGACATTGGTGGCCTTGGCGACACTTTCCGCGAGAGATTTTTCCCGCGCTTCCGAAACCTCGAGATCGCTTTTGTAACTCTGCGCGATTCGGCTGATTTCCTGGAACATCAGCCGACGATATTCCTGCATCTCGTTGCGCAGACGCACCGCCTGAACATGGTTGCTGCCAAGCCGGCTGGTGATTTCCGCTTCGAGCTTTGAGGATTCGAGATATTTTTTGCGCAGGTCATTTGCAACCGCGCTGTCGAGAATATCGGTGACGACCGCATCGACATCATCGGTGGCGAGGATATATTCGATACGTTGCACCCTCGCCCGCGCTCGCGCCGTATCCGACTGCGCCAGTATCAGCGCGCTGTTGGACGCCGCCAGTTGTTGATCAGAGAGCAGGCCGCTGGTGCCGGTCTCGATCAGGTTGTGTTCGGCGCGAAATTTCTGCACGGCCAGATCGGTTTCAAGGGCGCGCTGGCGCAACTCGGCGATGCGATCGGACAACCAGTCGCTGGCCCGCTTCGTCGCCTCATATTTGGAGTTGAGCTTGTCGACCAGATAGGCCGACGCCACCGCGTTGACGATCTGTGCGGCGAGAACCGGCGAGGTTGAATTATAGGTCAGTTCCAGTGCATAGGTTCGGCCAATGCGTTTGACACTGAGGCCCTGAAGCAGCCGGTCAGACAGCGATCTTTTCAGGGTTCCATCGTCAATCACCGTTTCTTTCTTGACGGGTGAGAACCATTGCGACACGTTGACCAGCGAACGGACGGTGCTGAATATCGAGCTCAGAAGCGATGCACGTGTTGCCCTGAATTCCTGGTTTTCCGTCAGGTTGAGACTGTCGACGACAGCGAGACCGATGGTTTCCGATTGCAGGACTTCGACCTGGCTGAGAATGGACGCTTCGTCCTCGATGACGCCGCCGATTGTCGAAAGCTGCTCGACGATCTGACTGTTGTTGCGGTCAATCAGGAGAGTTGCCGTGGCGGAATAGATTGGAACGGCCGTTGCGGCGAAGGCGAGACCAATTGCCCCGGCAACGACGATCGCGGCAAGGACGATGCGCCATTGCCGACGGATCATCGCAAGGGCGGCGTCGATATCGATAAAGTCGGCTGTAAGTCCGCTTTTATCGTAATCGGTCATCGTCAGGGGATCGTGCCTTTGCAACAACTGTCAGCCTCGCTCTTTATGGCGGGCGCAGCGCCCGCCAAGTCTCGGTTGCATCGTGGAACAGGCGGCCGCCATCTCCGAAGGAAAAGGCGGCAAAGCCAGGCTCAAACGGGACTTGTGCTCGTTGGCGTGCTGGTGCTGCCGGTTGAAACCGTTATGGACAGCAGAGTGCTCGTGCCACCGGTCGTTGTTGTTCCGCTTCCGCCACCGCCGACGGGGGCTGCTCCACCGCCCGCCTGTATCGTCCCGCCATCGGCACCCGTATCCCCTGAGCCACCAATGCTGTTGGCGCTTGCAGGTGAGGAACCGGCGCCGCCAATGGGGGAAGCGGCTGCCGCGGCAGCTGCGGGTGCAGCCGGGCCGGCGGCCGTTCCCTGGACGTTTTCGCTAAAGGCGATCAGAAGATCGGGGGGCACGCCGGTGCCCTTCGTCTGCAACTGTATGGCGGCGGCAAGTATCGTATCGCCCCTTTGCATCGCTGTGGAATAAGCGAGTGCGAGACCTTCGCCGACAACTTCGGAGAAGTCCTTGTTGGCGACCTTCTGGGCCAGCGCAACGATGGTGGGCAACTGGCTGGAATCACTCAGAACCAGAGCAGAAAGCTGTTCGGAGAATTGTGCGGCGCTGGTGGAGACGGCGATGATGGGAAACCCGCTCGTCACCTCTCCTGCCACGTTGGCGGTCGCCGCATCGGTGCTGGATGCGATGGTGATGAGATCTTTGATGGTTCCGGGCGCGGGAGACTGCTTGAACAGTTCTGCGGCGGAAACAGCGACGGTACCGGGATTGGTGCTGTGAACGCGCGCCAGAAATGCGGCGTTGGTTTCATCTGCGGCTTTGACGGGAGCGCCTGTCGCTGCGCTTTCAACCGGTGGCGTCTGCTGCTGAGCAGCCGGAGGCGTGGTTTCGACCGTCTGGGCATTGGCAGGTGCAGAAAAAATGCCGATGCTGGTAACCAATATCGCACCAGCGAGCGTCGAGCCGTTACGAAGGCGAGACATTACAACTCTCCAAATTTTTAAAATACAAACTTAAATATGCGCAATGTTGAACAGAGTTATCCAACATTTTAAATTTCCTCTTAAATCGCACAGCCCAAGCAAACGATCAAGTGTTAAAATGCGCGCTGGATGGCAAGCTGCAGCTATCCTTAATGACCAGGTAGCTTTGATTTCGTTTGAAGGGCTTATGATACGGCGATCTTCGTTCGAGGTGCTATGATCCTGTCACGAAGCCATGCTGTCGTCGGCATTTCGACGAAGCGGTGAAAGGCGTGGGCGATAGCGATTGTGCTAACGACAACGGCAAGATAGACGCCATTGTTCCACGCCTGCGGGAGTGCCAAGGCTCCCAAAGCCCCTTTGAATCCGAGAAAAATGAATGGGTGCAGCAGGTAAAGCGCATAGGAGGAATCTCCGAGCGCTGCGAGAGGTTGCGCGACGCGCGGCAGAGTGATCCCCCTCGTCAGGGTGGCGGCGACCATAAGCAGAATAGCGCCGCCGCCCAGAACGAACAGCCTGGGAAATGAATAGAAGCCCGGATTACCGTAGGATTCGAACATGCTCAGGTCTACGAGTGCCCAGATCGCCAGGCCGGACACAGCTGCCGCAAAACCAATCACAGCCGGCAAGCGCAGGCCGCGCAGGAACAACACGGCCAGCACCATTCCCGCGACGAATTCCAGAACGATAGGCTGAAGCCAAAAACTGAAGGGCAGGGCCAAATCAAAAACGGCGCCGATCAGGACGCCGGCGCAAAGGGTGCCGGCTGTCGCCCAAACGGCGCGTTCCAGCGGCAGGACAATGAAGAATGCGAACACGACATAAAAAAACATCTCGTAGTTCAGCGTCCAGCCAAGATCCAGGATTGGGAATGGATAGGCGTCACCGTAACCCATGCTGTCATGCGGAATGAAGAAATAGGACGTGAGGATTGCCTGCAATGACGGGAACGCCTTGACGCCGAGAAAGGCCGCCGCTGCCAGCGCCACCAGCCGCAGCGTGAGCGCGAACCAGTAGAGGGGAAGAATGCGGATAAGCCTTCGCAGGAAAAAGGCCGATCGTCCGCCGGGCGTGGCGAAATAGGGTCTTGAGGCATAGACGATGACGAAGCCGGAAATAACGAAGAACAGATCGACGCCAGCCCCAAGCTTTGTGGTGGGGAGGGGAAAAAGAGAAAATTCCCAATTGGCATGGGCGTGTAGCGCAACAATCATCGCTGCTGCTGCTGCGCGCAGGATCTGAAGCACGTCCAGACGTTGTGAACCGGTGACTGGTGGTTTTTTTGATGTTTGCGCTATCATTTCCATCTACAAAAAATATATTTAATAATATCTGGCCGCTCGGTCGTGCAGTCTGTATTTCCGCATCTCACAGCATGCAGCCGACCGAGGCAATGCATAAAATCGAGAGGCGGAATTCCCGTTTTATATCACTCAAAACACTTCCAGAACCGTGAGCTGATCGCTAGCGGGAAGCCTATATTGCCCCCCTTCCTGCACAATGGCGTGCTGGCTAACGGACCCATCATCGTGGAACCGGTGTGCGATGACCTGGCTATGTGTGCCTGTTACCGAAAAAGCCGTGGGACGTTCAACAGGCGGATTCTCAATCCGCGCCGGCCATTGCCAGCCCCGGACAGCAAGCCACACCGGCACGAGTAACGCGCCATCTGGTCTCGCCAGCCGCAGGGATACTCTTTGGGTATCGCTCTGGAGGAAATCGATGCGGCGTTCAGCCGGCGCCGTCTGCCGCTTTGCCCTGCAAAGCGAAAGCAGGGCGCGGACGGCCTCGTAAGCCGGCGTACGGCTCAGGTCATGCCGTAACAGGCCAAATGATGTTTCGGGGTTTGTCTCATCGTCAGCGAAACTGGAGACCATCTCGTAAATATAGGACCGGCGGATACCGCTGATGAAACACCATAAGAGCGTGCGCGGCATATAGCGCGCCTTGATGCCTTCGGTGACGGGGAAATGGAAGCTCTTGGTCTTCAGCGAGGTGTGGTATCCGATCTCCGTGGCGAGTATCGGCCGGCGTGCCGCTATGGGTGCCGACGCCGTCACGAATTTTGAAAGCTGCCCCGGCCCGGTTGTTTCGGGATGCTCCATGCCGGCATAGGGGTGAATATTGCCGAAATCGCACGTCTCCTCAAGATTGAGCGCCAGCGGTATGTTCGTCTGGATATAGCTCGGTGCGACAATGCCGATGGCGCTCAAGCGGGGATTGGAGCGGGCCGTTTCGTAAAGCGCTGCCTGATGCTGCGCCGAGCGGCGTGGCGCATTTTGGGGATCCTTCGTTAAAACAGGTTCGTTGCTGCCCTCGAAAAGCTCGATGCCGCCATCGCACCAGTCGTAGAAATCCGCGATCCTGTCTAGCGGCGTGGAGACGTAAGGATTGAGATCATCGTAACAGATGATGGTGAGACGAATATCCGCTGCCACGATCTGGCGCAGGCGCTGGAATGCGGGGCTGTTGCGGCGGTCTGAAGCGGTAATCAGGCCCTCGTCACGCAGGTGGCGCACTCCAAGGGCTTCCATTTCCGGCAGGATATGTTCGAAACGTTCCGGATAGACGCCCTTCGTGCGGGCAAAATGGCCACACACGCCGACACTGTCCAGAAATGCTTCCGTGTCGGCAGAAACGACGGGCTGAGCTTGCGCGGTTGTGGAACGCAGGCCCGCAGCCGCGACCAATGCCGCAGGTGCGACGGAAAGAAGACCACGCCGTGTCAGGCGGCCCATGGCAACCGGCAGTTTTCCGTTCATCTGCGTCTCCTGGCAATCCGGGCGAAAGTCTAGCGTGGCCGCCATAGGGCGGGGCGACGCTGGCTTAAATGGCAGCAACGCCTGTCAAAATGTCCTGGAAGCTTTTGGCATTTTCCGTCGCAATCAAATCCATGTTCTGAAATGAAATAAATATAAAAAGCAGTAGTATCAAAATCTGGCACGGCGAAAGTTTCCCGCCTATGCCTGAACCTCTCTCATAAAAAGAAGCTAACACGAGACCTGTTCTTTTCGCAACACGGGATGGCTTTTGCCGCGCCGCGAAAAAAATGACTTGAAATGGCGTCGATTACCGTGCTCTTTAAAAGCAGATTTTTGGTTATTCATATTTTCAGACGTTAGATCCGTTCCGGCTTTTTATTTTTGCACATGCCCGTTTGTTCTCGAAAGTTCGGGTATATGGGCGAGGCCGGGGTGGATACATAAATTTTCGATGAAGGAAAATAGAGCGTATCCGCATGCGAATTCTCCATCTCAGCAGCCTTTATCCGCCGCATATTGTTGGTGGATGCGAACGCTCGGTCGAACATCTGGCCGAGGAACTCGTCTCCATGGGACATGAGGTCGGTGCCGCCTGCATAGAGCGGCAGGCCGAACCAAAAACCGTGCGCAACGGCGTCAGCGTTTACCGCATGTTCCACAACAATGATTTCTGGCTTGAGGACTGGCCGCAATATTCACCGCAGCAAAGGCGGATGCAGAAGCTCAAGCAGCAATGGAATTTCGATGTCGAGAAGCAGTTTGAGGCTGTGCTCGACGATTTCAGGCCCGATGTTCTCAACACCCATTCCTTGCTGGACGTCACGACATTGGTATGGCGGGCGGCTCATAAGCGCGGCATTCCGATCGTTCACACGATCTGCGAATATGACCTTCTGTGTGGCAACGCTGCGATGTTCAAGGGCGGCAAGCCGTGCGAGCACATCCATCTTGGCTGTCAGGTGGTGAATTTCACCAAGAAATTCACGCAGCGTTATATTGGCGCGGTTGCAAGCGTCGGTACGGAAATCCTCAAGACGCACGTCAATCACGGGTTGTTCCATCACATTCCGGAAAGCCTGCGCCGCGTCATCTTTTATTCCTGCACGGTTCCGGAGGGCGATCCCGTTGCGCGCCGGCAGATCGACCGGGCCGACCGGCCGCTGACCTTCGGCTATATTGGCCGCATCAATACGGAAAAGGGCGTCGGCAACATGGTCGATGCTTTCAGGCAAGTCGGCCACGGCAACTGGCGCTGTCTCGTCGCCGGCCAGGCGATGGACGATTCCATCGAGCGGTTCAAGGCGCAGGCCGGTGATCTGCCGATCGAGTTCATCGGCTGGGCGAAGCCGAAGGAGTTTTTCGAAGAGATCGATGTTCTTATCGTCCCATCCTTCTGGGCCGAGCCTTCGCCACGCACGATCTACGAGGCTTATGCCATGGGTGTGCCGGTCATCGGCGCAGCCTCCGGCGGTATTCCTGAACTTATCGGCGAGACCAATCACGACTGGCTGTTCGAACCGGGCAACGCTACCGACCTTGCCGCACGCATTCGGCGGGTTTTGACGCTTTCACGCGAAGAATTGCCGACGGAGGCCGATTTCGGAAACATCGTCGAGGAATCCACCTCGCGCCGTGTCGGCGAGAACTACGTGAAACTCTACGAGGACGTTTTGGCAAAGCAGAGCGAGAACAGGACGTTGCGCGCGTCGTAGGCCGGTAACGGACATTGTGTTGTTACGGATTTTTCGAAGGAAAAGCAGATGGAAGCAAGTAATAAATTACGGTTCCTAATGCTTGATTTTTATCGGTTTCTGGCTGCAATCGGCGTGGTGCTTTTTCACGTCAACAGCATTGATAGCCGTGCCAAGTCGGTCATCGATGTGGGAAGTTTCGGCATTTTTGTCGACTTCTTTTTTATGCTGTCGGGTTTTGTGCTTTTTCACAATTACAAGGATCTGCAGCTCGGCGTAGCGAATTATTCGACATTCCTGGTGCGCAGGTTGGCGCGCATCTATCCGCTCCATATAGCAACCATGGCGGTTTTGGTTTGCATGTCCGTTTTGCTGTCGTTTCCAACAGGCGGCGTGGAATATCGCGATATCGTGCTGAACGCTTTTCTTGTGCAGGCATGGGGACTGGCAGACAAACTCACGCTCAATCATGCGTCCTGGTCCATCAGTGCAGAATTTTTCTGCTACCTGCTTTTTCCGTTCATTGTTGTGGTGATCCGCAGCGCCAGGATTTACGTTTCCGCCCCGCTTGTCCTTATCGTTTTCTATGTTTTTTCACGCCCGTGGCTGCCCTTATGGGAGCAACCCGGCGGTATGTATGGCGCCAATTATGATTTTGGCATGCTTCGCGCTCTACCGAGCTTTCTGATGGGATGTCTCACCTATAAGATTTATCAGCAGGTGAAAATCTCAAATTCCTTGCTTCTATATCTCGGGCTTTCCACGTTTTTACTCGCCGCGTGGTGGATGTTCCGGCTTTCCAATCCCAATCATATTATGGTGCTCCTGGCGCTTGCGATGCTGTTCACTGCATTAGGGGAGCGAAGCATTTCCTACTCCGGGAGAATTGCTTCCATTTTGTCAAAAGCCGGCGATTGCTCCTATGCAATCTACATGATTCACGGGATCCTGTTTGCCACGCTATTCAGGTTCATGTGGCAGGCGCTTGGCGAGCCGATCGAATTTTTGCTGCCTTATCTAAGTGTGACGATCATATCCCTCACCTTCATGAGTTATGTGGTTTTCAAAGGGTTCGAGAAGCCAGCACGTAATTTCATTAACTCCAGCTTGGCACCACCACAGCCAGCTTTGCGGGTGGCCAACTGATGTCGACCTCAAATTCAATAGGCAACGCTGCTGTTCGGGGAGTTTTCTGGTCCATTGTCCAGAACTGGGGTGGAAAGCTTTTTACCTCCATCCTCTTCATTGTCCTCGCCCGTTTCCTCAGCCCCACGGATTACGGCATGGTCGCCACGGCCGGTCTGGTTCTGATGCTGATCCAGATGCTGTCGGAATTCGGATTTGCGGATGCGATTGTGCAGAAGCGCGATCTGGAGCCCAGTGACGTCAATCTGCCGTTCTATGTTTCGGTCGCGGTAGCGACGCTGCTGGCCGCTACTGTTTGCGTGTTCTCGCCTGAGCTGGAAAGCTGGTTCGAGGTGGATGGATTGGCGCCAATCATCGTGGCGATCTGCATATTGCTGCCGCTGAATACAGCCTCTCTTTTTCAGGAAGTGAACTATCGGCGTGCGCTCGCCTTCAAACCGCTGGCGATCAGAACCTTTATATCGAATATTATTGGCGGTGCTTTTGCGATTGTTTTCGCAATTACCGGCCTCGGCGTCTGGAGCCTTGTCGTTCAAGGATATGTCGCAACTGTCGTCAACCTCGTCTGGCTCTGGCGAAAACCCTACTGGGTTCCGGGTGTTACCCTCAAGCCGGATAGTTTCATCGGATTGCTTCGTTTTGGTTCGTCGGCGCTCGGCTTGCGCATCGTGGAGTTCGGGTCGACGCGCCTGATCGACTTTCTCATTCTCGGACGATACGGTGTGGCTGCCTTCGGGCTCTACACCGTTGGCAGCCGTCTCTATCAACTTATGATGCAATTGCTTCAGTCGGCGCTTTATGACGTCTCCCTGACGGTGCTTTCCCGTGTATCGCACGAGCGGGAGCGAATGGCGGAACTCTACAAGCAGTTGATCGCCATATCCGCAATCGTTTCGACACCGGCCTTCGTGCTTTTCGCCGCATTGGCACCGGAGATCTGCCGTGTCCTGTTCGGGGCGCAATGGCAGGGGGCGGATGTGATTGCACGGCCCCTACTTCTTCTTGGTGCCTTGCAATGTGTGCAGTTTCAGAACGGCCCGTTTCTCTCCGCGCGCGGAAGTCCGAACAAGGTGCTGATTGCCGGTACCGTCAAGTCGGTCGCGACAATTCTCATGATCCTGCTGATACCGACAGACAGTATCGGTGAACTCGTCATTGTCTATGTTTTTGGGCAACTCGCCTCCACGCCCTTCACTTTCTTTTTTGTCTCGCGCGAACTGAATGTCCCGCTCCGGCGCATCGCTCTTGTATTGCTGCCGAGTTTTGCCTCCAGCGGTCTGTGCTTTGCGCTGGTTCAGTGGATGCGACCTGAAATCGCCGGACTGGGCCTTGGCGATTTCCTGTCCGGCATCCTGCTCGGATCCACGTTCGTCGTCACTTATTTCCTGCTCATGGCGACGGTTGCCCGCACACAGGCGCGATCGGCACTGATGTTCGTCATGAGCAAGGTGCTCTCACGGAAGGAAGCGCATGCGTAAACTCGTAAAAAAGATCCTCCCCGCACCGCTGCACCGTGAATGGGTCAAGTACAACGAACGCCGCAACAGGGAGCCGACTATAGACGAGTTCTTCAAGGCCCTGCAGAAAGAGAAGCGTAAGCTGCGATTTGCACGCCCTGCGAGCACCGTTCTGAAGCGCCTCTTGATCGTGGCCTGCGACCCCAGAACCGTCTTCGGTTCTATCGGCGATGATGCGATGATCACTGCGGTGGTGCAACACGCCCGGGCCATAAATGATCGCGTAGAAGTCGATGTCGTCGTCAACGGATTGGAATGCGCCGATGTTTTAAGCGCACGTGGTTTTGTTCCAGTCGATATTTTCGGAAGGCCTGATTTCGTCAGTGCCCTGCAGCAGCAATTCAAGACAAGAAAATATGATTGTGTGGTTGTCGTCGGCGCTGACGTCATGGACGGCTATTACAATGCCCTGGTGAGTGCGAAACTGCTGGCTGCCGCGGATTTGGCGGCAGCGGCAGGAATAAAAAACGTCATCCTGGGCTTCAGTTTCAACGAAACGCCTCATCCCGCTCTTTCGATGTTTTATAGCGCGCTTCATCCTGACGTCGCAATTAATGTACGTGACCCGGTGTCCCTTGGCCGGCTGAAATCCTTCGCCAGGACACATGCGGCGCTGGTGGCCGATTCAGCCTTCAGTCTCGTTTCTTCGGAGCCTGACGAGGACACAAGCGCCTGGATCGCGCAAAAGCGTGCAGAGGGCTACAGGGTTATGGGGTTCAACCTGCACCCGATGCTGTTCAAGGATGCGGATCGCAACCAGATTGACACGATCATCGCGCGCGGCGCTGAAGCGTTGAGGTTTGTGGCTGATGAACGGCCGGTATGCTGGCTGCTTATTCCGCATGATTACCGGGAGGGTTTTGGCGACCAGTTCTGCCTTCAGGCCATTTCTGGACTCGTGCCCGCTTCACTGGCTGATCGGGTTCGATATCTGGATGGCCAATGGTCGGCCCCGGTCCTCAAGGGCATCGCCGGCAAGCTTGACGGAATTGTCAGCGGCCGAATGCATCTTGCCATAGCCGGGCTTGGCAAAGGCGTTCCCGTCACATGCGTCGCTTATCAAGGCAAGTTCGAGGGGCTCTATCAGCATTTTGGTTTAGCCGCATCCGAATTGCTGTCGCCATCCGCTTTTTATACGGATCAGGGCCTCAAGGATGCCCTGCTGCAATTCGTCGATCAGGCTGACGACATTCGTGAACGCGTGAGGCAGAAATTGCCGGAGGTACTTGGCCTGTCAAAAAACAATTTTCAATTATTCGAAACTTTTTCCAAGAGTGTTGATCGATAGTATGAAAATCGCTTTTATCTCAGCCATACCGGCCGTGCCTGCCAGCGAGGGGAATCGCAGCAGAATACTGCAATTGACCCGCGCCGTGCGGGCGCTTGGTCACGAGGTTCATTTCGTTTATGTCGACACGCCGATGGTGCTGGATTTTGAGGAAGAGGCCCACGCAACCGAATTTTCGATCGGATGTTTCCATAAGATAACCCGCCGCCGCGAAGACTGGAAAACCCGCTTCATCGAAGATTTCGGTTTCAAGTTCAGCCACAAGGCTTTCCGCGGCGTCCGCAAGGTCCACCGGCTTCTCGGTCACGACAGTGGTTTCTACAATTACCTCGACGAGTTTTATTACCCTGAAATAGGCCGGCAGGTCCGCGATATTCAGCGCCGGCTGGGAATTGACGCCGTTATCGTGGAATATGCTTTTCATTCGAGGGCTTTTCTGGGCTTGCCTGACGATGTGCGTCGTATTCTCGATACCCATGATTCCTTTGCCGACCGTCATAAGGCATTCATCAATACCGCCAACAAATACGGCTATTGGTTCTCGGTTCCCCCGCAGGTGGAATGCAAAGCGTTCCGCCGCGCGGATGTGGTTGTCGCCATACAGGAGGAAGAGGAGCGTACCTTCAGGCAGCGGCTGGGCAAAGAGGCACCGGCCGTCGCAACTGTCAGTCATATTCTCGACCTTGACGGAAGGGTGGAAGACCTCACCTCGAGTGACTTCCTGTTCCTTGGCTCAGGCAATGATGCCAATATTATTTCCCTGAATGCATTCCTTGATAACGTCCTGCCTCTCGTCAGGGCGGCACGCCCGGATATTCGCCTGGTCGTGGCCGGTAGCGTATGCGGCAAGATCGAAGACAGGGAAGGGGTTGTCAAACTCGGCCGTGTGGACCGCTTGAAGGAAGCGTTTACGCGCGCGCCGCTCTCGATAAATCCCATCGCACTCGGCACCGGCATCAACATAAAACTGCTCGATGCCCTGGCGGCCGGTATCCCAACGGTCACCAGCCGAACTGGCGTAAGGGGGTTGCCGGAGCGCTATCGCCGCGGCGTTGTCGTTGTGGAAGACAGTGACCATCAGGCTTTTGCCGATGCTATCCTGCAAATCTCCTCCAGCCGCGATCAGCGCGAGGCGCTCGGAAACAAGGCCTTCGAAGACGCGGTCGAATGGAACCGTCAGCAGATGACGGCGCTTGGCAACATCCTCAGCGGTCAGTAATCCGGATTTCAGGTGAATCCTGACCGCTTTGGTGCTGGACACGCCCCGTTTGAACGGAAGCGTTCGACAGGCTCTACTGTTTCGTTTTATGCATTTTCCGGATGTAGAACCGCTATGCACTTTTGCTGAAAATGCCCTGGCGAACGGTAGGCGCACGCCGTCAGGAAATCAGGTGCAGCCCGGCATCCGAGAGTTTCAGAACGGTAAGCCTGCCCGTCGTAAAAGCGCCGGTGTCGATGCCGATACGTTGCGGGCCGCTCTCTGGTTCCGCGACCGGGGTGTGCCCGTGGATGACGAGAAGCTCTAGGCCCGCGCCTTCCGAAAGGAAGGGTTCCCTGATCCACAGCATATCCTCATCGGTCTGTGCCTCAAGCGGCGTGCCAGGTCTGAAACCGGCATGCACAAAGATGTAAGGCCCGATGCGGGCATAGATTGGCAGGCTGGATAAAAGCTGACGGTGGGTCTGGGGAATGGCGCCGATCAGCGCATCCTTGAATGGCTGAAGCCGCAGACGGCCCTTGTGCAGGAAATAGTCTATGTCGACGCCGTAGGACAGAAGCGTCTGGCGACCGCCGAAATCCAGCCAGTGCATGTTGTCTTGCGGATTTTCGAGAAAATCGCTGAAGAGCTGCTCGTGATTGCCGCAAAGCGCGATGCGACGCAGCGGCGCCTGTGGTGGTCGCAGCAGGTGTTCGAGGACACCGCAGGAATCGCGCCCGCGATCGACGTAGTCACCCAGGAGAACGACCAGAGCAGGAGATGGATTGCCAGCCATGTCCGCAAGGATTTTCCTTTCCGCATGCAGGAGCAGATCCAAGCTGCCATGCACGTCGCCAATGGCGTAGATCGGAAAGGATACCGGCCTGTCGCCAAGGTCTATTCTGCGCCGCCTCCGGTCGTCGCGGAGGGCAGGCTGTTTACGACCGCGAATCCAGTTGAGCACCTTGGGCATAGCTGGCGATACTGTCTCTCAGGCACCGGGTCAAGAGCGTTCAAGGCGGATGCTTCTCGCCCGGTAAAGCCGCCCGCTGGAAGGCATGTGGGCTTTCGCCAAAACCTTGCTGAAGGACACGGTTCTGGGAGGATGGATACTGGTTCCCATAGTATCGATAACCAGAGCCAGCGCCGATTTTTCACAAGTTTCCGCAGCGCAATTGAAGGGGGGGCCAAAGTCCCCTCCGTCCTGTTTGAAAGATATGATCCCGTGAAACCGGAACCTAGAGTTTCAGCCAGACACGCGGGTTTTCGTGTGACTGAATCTTGATCCATTTCAAGTCCACGGATTTCCACGGTTTGACGACATTGGTGCGGTTGTCCAGCACCAGGTCGCCCTGGCTTGTGCTGACGACGAGAACTGCGTGGCCTATGCCATCAGTGGTGCGGGCGGTGGCAATGCGCAGCGCGCCCGAGGGCCAGCCGGCGCGCAGCAGCCGCTGCCGCTTGGTCACCGCGTAGTCGTCGCAGTCGCCGCTCGCCGGGTTCAGCTTCCATTCGTCCTGTCCGGCCGATTCGCTGACATAGATTATCGCGCTATTGATCTGGGAGTTGATACTCTGAAGCTCCGCACGCTTCTGTTTCGTCAGCTCGACCGTGTCGCGATCGCCAATCCGCACACATTGGTCGGCGGCATTATCACAGAATTTCGCAAAGGCGATGGGCGCGATGGTCGGACGGCTCGTTGTCATGAACTGGCCGGGCCGTGATACGACGGGATTCTTCGCGAGGCCGCCAAGCGGAACGGCCGGTGCCGTTGTCGCGATACTTGTCGCCATGCCGGCAGCGACTGCCAAAGTCTTTGCGAGACGGATTGCTTTCTTCGCCATGTCTTGCCCCTGCACAGTTGTTTTCTCTTGTACCCGGGAAGATAGCCGCCCTTTCTTGCAGGCCGTTTAAGTCGATAGATTGCTTTTTAAGGAAATTGAATTTTATTCCCGGTTGATAAAAGGCGGCAAATCAGACGCTGCTACGCTCACTTGCAGCGGGTCTTGCCCTGGGCGTCGATAATGCAGGTCTGCTGCGGAACGGCATTGCGTTGCTCGCGCCTTGTCTCAGGCGACACACGGCCACCGGCCGGTGGCCGGTCGTAATTGCGATAGACCTCGAAATTGCGCCCGCCGACCGTGCCCTGCGCACCGCCGCGGCCGTCCGGTGTGACTTCGAAATTCTGATATTGCTGCGCCTGGACGGAGGTGGTGACACCCATCAGCGCGGCAAAAACGCCAGCCGCCAGGCTTGCCCACAACGGTTCTGCTCGATGCCTGCGCAGGACCATGGCCGTTTCCTTCCCTTCATGGAATGACAGAAGCGTTTCCCGCTCATTCGCCGCGATGATTATACCACCGATGCCCTTTCGTGCGTGAAATTGATTTTGCGCCCGGCGGCAGCCGAATCGCCGCCGTGTCGTCGTCACGCATCAGCGGAAGGCGGCGGGGAACCCCACCCGTCGTGTGGACGCCAGAACGTAAAAAAGACGTTTTTAGCGCTGAAAAATTAAGCTCTTCTCCGCTGCATTTATAGGCTTCACAATCCTGTAACAACGGACCTAATATACAAGTGCAGATGCCGAATCGCTCAGGAGAAGCCCTTGACGATTGCAGTTTCACCACAGGCCCTGCCGGCGCTCGTTCTGAACGCAGACTACAGGCCACTGAGTTATTATCCCTTGTCGTTATGGTCCTGGCAGGACGCGATCAAGGCCGTCTTTCTAGACCGTGTGAACATCATTGCAGAATATGATCACGCGGTGTCGTCCCCCAGCTTTTCCATGCGGCTGCCGAGTGTCGTCAGCCTCAAGACCTATGTGCAGCCCACCCGCAACCCCGCCTTCACGCGCTTCAACGTTTTCCTTCGGGACAAGTTCGAATGCCAGTATTGCGGCACGCGGGACGAACTGACCTTCGACCATGTGGTTCCACGCGCGCATGGCGGTGAAACCACCTGGCACAATGTCGTTGCGGCGTGCTCTCCCTGCAACCTTAAAAAGGGCAGCAAGCTTCCCAAGCAGGCGGGCATGTTCCCGGCGCAGAAGCCTTTCCAGCCCACGGTTCAGGATTTGCACAATAATGGGCGGCTGTTCCCGCCCAATTATCTGCACGAAAGCTGGATGGACTATCTTTACTGGGATACCGAGCTGCAGCCCTGATCCTTCAGGACTGCAAGGGAGTTTTCCCGCTTACCGGCTTTTACGGCTCGCGCCAAAAAAGGCGACTGCCGCAAGTGCAACGCTTGCGATGACATTCCAGCCGGCGAAGGAAAGGCCGAGTACCCGAAGTGCCGCATCGTTGCACGAAGGCGCCTTGATGGCGTTCAGATTGCCCAGCAGATCGCCGGCATTGGTGGTGATGGACGGCGCGCCGGTGGCGCAGGTGATCGGGCCTTCCCAGAAACCCCATTCCACGCCGGCATGATAAACGCCAAGCCCGGCGCCGATCAGCATCGCCACGCCGATGAGGGCAAGCAGCAGCCGGGTGATCTGAACCGGCAGCTTGAAGACGCTGGTGGCAACGGCCAATATGCCCAGCGGAATGGCATAATAATAGGGATCGCGCTGCAACAGGCACAAGGCGCAGGGCGTGTAACCGCCAATATGCTGGAAACCGAGGGCGGAGCCCACGGTGAAGATCATTCCCGCCGTGACGCCAAGAGCGGCGAGCGTGCGGCTGTTGTCGGCGGTCGTTGCAGTGGCCATGATGTTTTCCCCAAACTTCGCGAAGAAGCAGATATCCCGAACGGGCTTTCAAAAAGGCGGGCGTGATGGCGAAATTAAGTCGCCAGTTCAACGTGTGTCACAGGATGCGTCTAATCCAGTCCGCTGCATCTGGCAAATGAAAGCCCGGTAATAAACGAGGTGCGTAAGCAAAGTTTCGTGAGGATGCCGGCGACCATTGGGCAATCGAACGGCCTTGCGGCAAGGCCGAGGCAAAAATAAAAGAAAATCAATGCTGTTTCTGGAAAGTGGTACCCCAAGCCGGGATCGAACCAGCACTCCTTTCGGAACCGCATTTTGAGTGCGGCGCGTCTACCAATTCCGCCATTGGGGCAACGGTGGTAATGCCACGGCGTCTATCATGGTCAAGGCCATGCGTGCAACCCCAAAGCTTTGAGTTAGAGGCATTTACGGCCTTCGTTGTCAGTCTCCTCTTGTTTTTGGAACCAGCGCAGTTGAGACTCAAAACCTTAACTCGCGAAAATGTAGGCATTTATAGTGTGACCCAAGCCGGTCGAACTATTTGGCGTTGTTCAGGTGGTAGTAGAATTTGACTAGCTGCATTCGCGCTCTCATCATTATGTATTCGTTTTGGCTCATTGATGGTGGTTCCAGTAGGCCAAGCAATGGCTAGTGAATGAGCGTTTCCCAGATGTGCTGCCGCGACTGTCCTGGGTTTGGTTGAAGTATAGACTACAGCTAGTAGGCTGCCGACGACGAAGGTAGTTGTCTGAGCCATATATAGGCCATTCTTCAATACATTCTCTGCATCTTTTGCCGTAAAGGCAATCGTGTGCGGATCAAAGCCAAAATGATTGAACCCTATACGCCATTTCTCCCCTGCGATTTTTCCGATCCAGACAATTGTTTGCTCTGGTATAACGCCAGTCGACTGAGCAAGCCTTTGCTCCGCTGAGATAGCGCTAGTGAGCGGGTGGGCAAAGTCCATCATCGTAGCCAACATCAAACACCAGCGAACTAGATCACGTTGCCTAAGCAGATCCAGTTTTGGCCATTGCCCTTTGATAAACTCTTCAATGATGGGTTTGTTTTGGTTTTGCAGTCTACTCATCCAGCCGTTGTTGCAGGGTAAGCAGACTACACGAAGTCGTTGCGATATTATTGTTCCCGGTCGATAGAGTTGACCTTTGTCCATTACATTGACTATTTGCCCATCGATAATGAACCCTTGACTGACTGTATGTCGCGATGGACCGGGATCTGGGATATGGTTCTGCAGCCATTTGGGCCAGATGTGCTCTTTACTTAAACGGTTGTTCGATTTTCCGCAGAAGATGCACGTGCCGCGGTTCTTTTGTTCTTTCGGTGGCATTCTCGTTTCCTGAATTACTTCATCGATTTGAAGCAGTGAGCGGCAAATAATCTAGCACGATCTTACGTCGGATTTAGATTTTGTCCCCTATATTACTCGCAATATCTACGCTTTCCCACATCGATACACCTGTAGTTGCGTCGGCAATCTAATATTAGGCACCTCTAATAAATTAGAATATACGCAATTGCTAATTGAATTATGATGTCCGGGTGGAGTTTCCACGCGGGGCGGGAATGGCCTAACTCATATGGAGGAAACTATGAGGGCGCTTTCTCGCAATTTATTATTGTCTGCCTGTCTCATCCTGCCGGTCAACGCTCATGCGCTGGATATCGGGATTGGCGGTGAGAATGGGGTGAATGCCAGCGTGGGCGGCAATGGCAGCGGTGGGCTGGGTGTCGACGCCTCCGTTGGCGGCAGCGGCGGCGTGAATGCAAGTGCGGATGTCGGCGGCAGGAGCGGCGGCGGGCTGGGTGCGGATGTCAACGCCTCGGTCGGTGGCAGCAACGGCGTCAATGCGGACGTCAATGCTTCCGTCGGCGGATCGAGCGGTGTCAACGCGGGGGTTAATGCCTCGGTTGGCGGCTCAGGCGGCATCAATGCCAATGTCGGCGCCAATGTGGGTGGATCGAGCGGTCTTGGCCTTGGGGTCGGGGTTGGTATCGGTGGTTCATCCACGAACCCCGGAAATCCCGGCAACCCGGGCAATCCATCCAATCCCGGCAATCCGGGAACGGTTTCCCCCGGTGGCATGCGCAATGCAATACAGGCCTATAATGACATGTCACGGACCGAGCAGATCAAGCTCGCCCGCCGTTGCATCGATATTCTGGGCGGCGGCTACGATGCGGCTCTGACGCAATTGTGCAAGATGATCCGCACCGCTTCACGCTGATCTGGTCTGATACCGCAGCATCGACCGAAGGACGCTATCCGCGTCCTTCGGTTCTAATTGCCCTTGCGTCCGAAGGACAGGATCTTCTGCCGCAGGCTGCGGGCCAGATTGCGGGTGTTGCGATACATGTCCACCTGCGTGGAAACCTGCCGCACGTCGCGGTCGCTGTTCTGGGTCAACCCCACGACCAATGTGCCCATTTCCTGACGCTGTTGCCAGAAGCGGCTCATGATTGGATGATCGGGCACCGCGCAGCTGTCGCTGCGCATGATATTGGCGTCGTCCAGATGCCAGCCGGTCAGCTTCTGCACCAGCAGCTTGCCGGGAGAGAACTGCCCGTAGTTTTCGTCAAAGGCGGTTTTCCATGTATAGGCCTCGCCCGCCGTCAAAAAGACGACCATGGACGCAATCGCGCTGCCGTTGAGATCGATGGTGTGAATGCGCACCGCATCCGCTTCGGCCAGATTGGTGATCGCCTCGCGGGCAAAGGCCGCGCGATAACGGTCATTGACCAGAGCGGTGCGTTTACGGCCTTTCCAGCCGCTCGCCTCCAGCGCCAGGAATTCCTCCATGCGGTAGCGTATGTCCTTCGGCTGACGGGCAACCGTATAGGATAATGTGCCGAGCTGCTCGAGTTGCCGCCACTGCCGGCGCATTTCCCGCATATGGTGCGGCGCGAGCGAGTTGCGCAGATAGGCCTCACCATCCAGAAGGCTTTCCAGAACCGGCCGCTGATAACTTCCTGTCGTGGTCAATGGCAGGTTGCGGCTGATGGCGATGGCCCTGAACATGCTGGCGAAAGGCCCTTCAAGCCTCACATCCGGCAGCACGAGCACATTCGGCAGGCGCATTTCCGGATCGGAGAGCGCGTCGAAAAGATTGTCGAGCGTTTCCGCAGCGCCTTCGGTATCGACCAGCGGTGTGCCGAGCGGACCGAAGGGGTTCGCCCAGACACGGATAATGGAAGGACCGATGGAAAAGCCCGGCTTTTCGACGGTAAAGGGCATCAGAAAACGCATGCGGCTTCTGGCGCCGTTTTCGTCGCGAATGAGGGCGAAACGCACGGACTTGTCGTCGATACGCGGCATGGCGGGCGCAAGAAGCCGCCCGGTGAAGAAGACATTCGCTTCCATGACGCGATTGGACAGGAAGTCGAGTTCCTCCTGCATTTCATAACCGAGCTGGCCCGGATAGATACAGAATTCGCGGCCGTCGCGTCCCACGCGCCGGCTGCTGTCTGCAACGGGGCGGTCACGCTCCGCAGACGCCATCAGCGCAGCAATGCGCGGGTCCTGAAAATCCGGATTCTTTGGGTCGCTGGACATGCTTATCGTTACACCGCCTTCCCAGTGTCTTGACCCGCCCGGGGATCGTTGAAGGCAAAAAGGACGATCCCGAGTGTACGGCGAATGGCAATATGCAATAGCATAGCTTCTATGCACATGGCTATCGCGACCGCCGCCGCGGCCCCAGTCAGACCATAGACCGGAATCAGCGCCATGTTGAGCAGAATGTTGCAACCGAAGATAATAATATAAAGCGCTACGCACAATTTTTGTTTGCCGGCCATATTCAACAGCGTTTCTCCGGGACCGATCAACGCTTTTGCAAGGAAGCCGGCAAAGAGGAAGAACATCAACTCATAACCCTGGACGAAGCCCGGACCGAACAGCGATAGCAGGAACGGACCCGCCAGAAGCACGACGCCGCCCACGGCCAGTGACGGCCAGAAAGCCCAGCGCGCCGCCTGGCTGGCGAAGCCCGCCAGGCCCTGCCTGTCATTTGCCGAAATCAGGGCGGCGAGGCGCGGCGCCGCCGCTGCCTGCACCGAGAAAAACACGAATTGCATCAGCACGATGGTCTTGGCCGCGGCAAAATAGATACCCACCTGATCCGGCGGCAGATAAAGACCGACGATCACCACATCGGAATTGGTCATCAGAAAGCCGATGCCATCAATCAGGAAGACGGGAAAGGCGAAGCGCAGCCAGTGGCGAAAATGCACCTGGCGGGTAACGCTGCGGAAATGCCGGTTGAGCCTTCGGTTCATGAAGGCGAAATGGAAAAGCGTGGTCACATAGGTAGCCATAAGGGCCGTCAGCATCGCCGTCGTCGCGGTCTTTTCCGCACCGAGACCGATTGCCACCAGCATGAACAGCAGGATTAGCACGGGACGGACGATATAGGTGGGGCTGAGCGCGGAGATGGCCCAGCCGTTGGCGCGTGCGGTGCCGTTCAGCACGTCCCCAAGCGCCACCATCGGCAGGGTGAAAAGCGCCAGCGCAACGGGGATGAGGTAATAGGCTGCGATCCGCTCGCCGAAGAAATACAGGAAGATGAAACCGAACAGCGCCAGAGCGCTGGCCGAAAGCATGGCGAAGATGCGCGCCGTCGAGGTCAGCCCCATGATCTTGTCATGGGCCTCCTCCAGACGATAGCCGGGCAAAAAGCGAATGACGGTGGTGTGGAAGCCAAGACAGGACAGATTGCCGAACAGGATCACCAGAACCCAGACGAAGGCGAACAGGCCGTATTCGAATTCGCCCATCAGACGGGCAAGGATGATCTGGGAAATGAACGCAATGCCGGCACTGACGATGCGCACCGCAAACGCGACCAGCGCCATGCGCTGGGCGCGGGAGACATCATCTCCGCCGGACACAATGACAGCGATTTTCGCTACCAGCGGCGCGAGTTTCGCACGCAGGCCTGCGGGTAGGGCTTTTTCCGCCGTGTTGAGGATAGCCATGATCCACACGCCATCATTTCCAGTTGAATAGGCAACCCGATTATAAGGGCTTCATCATTAACGAAGGGTGTGGGAGGCGGGGACTTGTGTGCCAATATCGTTTGCCACCGGCGGCCTGCGGATGCCGTTGAAAAGAAAGAGGGCAAGCGGACTGCACCGTATTGCCTGGTGCAGCATATAGGCCGTTGCCGTGGTTGCCACGACGATGACGGCAAATTCCAAGACAGGCGGCAGTGAAATCAGGATGAAAAGCGTGCCGAAGGCATAAATCAGCGGATGATGAAGCAGATAGATGGTGAAGGAGGCATCCGTCATCCGTTTGGCAAGCGGGCTGGGCCTGTCAAAATAGCGGCAGGCAAGGTCGATCAGGAGCCGGCTCGTCGTCACGGCTGCAATCGCCGAAACCAGCACCAGTGGCGCCGAGTTTGAAAAAGGGTTTTGCAATCGCAGCGTTACCGCCGTCGCGATGGAACCGGACGCGACGATACCCGTGAGAATGCCGGTCTGGCGAAAGCGGTGAAACAGGTTTCTGTCACGGCGCAGCAGGGCCCCGATTAAAAAGAATGGCAGATAGCGCGCATAGGGGTCGGAGGCCCGTTCATAAAGAAGAAAAACGCTGTTTTCGCTTTTCGCGGCAAGCAGATCGGAGCCATAAACCAACAATTCCCACAGGACGGGGAGGGCGCAGAGGGCGGTGAAGAACAGGCGCGGATATCGCTCATTCATCCTGTCGAGCCAGTCTTTTGCATCTGCAAATGGTGGTTGCTCCAGGAGATGCAGCAGGCCCGCAAGCAGCACCGAATAGGCGAGAAGGGCAGGCAGGAACCATAGATGCATGATCCACTGCTCGCTCGGCTGCAACAGATCCGGCAGGTTCTGCATCATTTCGCCGGCAGTGATGTCGCCCTTGGCAAATTCCGACAGTTTGAGCATGAAAAGCTGTGATGGCCCAAGCAGGAGCACCGCCACGACGAAGGGTATGCCGAGGCGAAGGAAGCGCTGTTTGAGCCAGCGCATCCTGCCTTTTTTGCCGATGACCATGACCGAGAAATACCCGGCGACGAGAAAAAACGCCGGCATGCGGAACGTCACGAATGCCGCACCGAGCGCGCTCAGGAGCGGGCTGGTCTCGAAATCTTTGATGTCCCAGGGCAGGGCGTGGCTGTAGAGCAGGGAGGCGTGATAGGGAATGCCGAGCAGCATCAGGAGAGCCCTGAGCGGGTCCCAATAATGCTCATAGTCTGAATTGCCCGGTTGCATTTTTCCCTCGCGTTGAAAACGCGATCCCGTGTGATCTGTTACGACCGGCACGACTATTAGTGGAAAACGCTAATAAACCCTTCATGCCCCCGATGGCGTGGGCGGCGCTTTCCTGCCGGGCAGGAGATCGAGCACCAATGCGCAGCCCAGTATGATGATGCCGGCACCAAACAGCTGGGGAAGCGACAGGGGTTCATCGAGCACCAGGGCGCCGACGAGCACCGCGACGACAGTTACGGCGAACTCCACGCTGATCGCCTTGGTCGCGCCGATGGAGGAGACAAGCCGGAAATAGGTGATGTAGGTGAGGCCGCTCATGACGACCGCCTGGATGAGAAGATATCCGTAATCGACAAGACCCGGCGTTCCGGGCAAGGGCACGGCGAGAAGAAGCGGGAAGGTCATCAGGCCGCCGGTCAGGAAGGAGCCGATGGTGATTTCCCAGGAGCCCACCCCTTTCAGGTGAAGGCTCGCATAATTGCTGCCATAGGCGGCGCAGATGCAGGCGGCGACGGCGGCGGCGCAGCCGATGATGAAGCCGGTGGTAACGGGCACGGCGGGAAAACCGACAAGCAGGACAATGCCGGCAAAACCGATGACGAGACCCGCAATTCCCTGTCGTGTCAGCCGCTCGATCCCCCATATCTGCGAAATGAGCATGGAAAAAAGTGGGATTGTTGCGACCAGAATGGCGGCCATTGCGGTGCCTATCTGGGGTGTCGCGTAGGACAGGCCGATCAGCTGCCCGGCGACCGTCGTTGCGCCGACAATTGCAAATGCCCGCCAGCCTGCGGAAAATGTGAGCTTGCGGCGCGCCGCGAGCGCGATGAGAAAGAGGGCCACGGCGGTCATCAGTGAACGAAGTGTCACTGCGCCTATCCAGCCGAAGGCGGCCACAACATGGAGAAGCAGCAGGAAGGACACACCCCACGCGAGTGCGAGAAAAATATAGGCGGCGAGATCGCGAGGGGCCATGGGGGCAGTTTCCAGCAGATGATCCGGCTCCCATATGGAAAGTGCCAATACCAGTCAACACCCCGATCGGCGGCAACGATCCGCCACAAACAAAATCGCCCGTAACGCAGGTTACGGGCGATTTTTCATTTCTGGTCGACCGGGCTTAGGCCTGTTCGTAAACGCCGTGGCAGTGCTTGTATTTCTTGCCCGAACCGCAGGGGCACATTTCGTTGCGGCCGATACGGCCCCAGGTGGCGGGGTTTTCCGGATCGCGCTCCTCGCTCGGCACGAAAGCAACCGGCACGACTTGTCCGCCATGCGACATCTCGTCTTCGCCCGTGACCGGGTCGAGGTGATGTGCGGTCATTTCCGGCAGTTCCGGCTGTTGGGGTTCCTGCTGCACCAGCTCCACGCGCATCAGCTGGGCGGTGACGCCTTCACGCAGATTGGCCAGCAGTGCCTGGAACAGCTCGAAGGCTTCCGCCTTGTATTCCTGCAACGGATCGCGCTGGGCGTAACCACGGAAACCGACGACGGAGCGCAGATGGTCGAGGTTGACGATATGTTCGCGCCACAGATGGTCGATCGTCTGGAGAATGACCGAACGTTCCACATAGGTCATGATCTCAGGACCGAAACGCTCCGCACGCTCGGCGGCGTATTTGTCGGCCGCCTCGGTAACGCGCTGAAGAATGTCGTCCTCGGCGATGCCTTCTTCCTTGGCCCATTCCTCCACCGGCAGGTCGAGGTTCAGGAACTGGGCGATACCAGCCTTCAGACCGGCAATATCCCACTGTTCGGCATAGGCATTTTCCGGAACATGCTTGGCGACGAGCGTTTCGATGACCTCGTTGCGCATGTCGGCTGCGGTTTCGCCGATATTGTCGGCTTCCATCAGCTCCAGGCGCTGATCGAAGATCACCTTGCGCTGATCATTCAGCACGTCATCATATTTCAGAAGGTTCTTGCGGGTCTCGAAGTTGCGGGCTTCGACCTTCTTCTGGGCGCGTTCCAGCGCCTTGTTGATCCAGGGATGGACGATGGCCTCGCCTTCCTTCAGGCCGAGCTTCTGCAGCATCGAGTCCATGCGCTCGGAGCCGAAGATGCGCATCAGGTCATCCTGGAGCGAGAGATAGAATTTCGAGCGGCCGGGGTCGCCCTGACGGCCGGAACGGCCGCGCAGCTGGTTGTCGATACGGCGGCTTTCGTGGCGCTCGGTGGCGATGACGTAAAGACCGCCGGCGGCAAGCGCCTTTTCCTTGAGCACCTTGATCTCGGCGCGGATCGCCTCTTCCTTCGCATCAAGCTCGGGACCCGGCTCCATGCCTTCCAGCTCGCGCTCGAGGCGCATGTCGACGTTGCCGCCGAGCTGGATGTCGGTACCGCGGCCGGCCATGTTGGTGGCGATGGTCACGGCGCCGGGAACGCCGGCCTGCGAAACGATATAGGCTTCCTGCTCGTGATAACGGGCGTTCAGGACCTGGAAATCGGTAAAGCCGGACTGGCGCAGCATATGGGCCAGAAGTTCGGATTTTTCGATCGACGTGGTGCCGACGAGAACCGGCTGGCCGCGTTCATGCGCCGCCTTGATCTCGGTGATGATGGCCAGGAACTTCTCCTCGCCGGTGCGGTAAACCTCGTCATCCTCGTCGATACGCTGGATCGGCAGGTTGGTCGGCACTTCGATGACATCGAGGCCGTAGATGTTGCCGAATTCTTCCGCTTCCGTCGATGCCGTACCGGTCATGCCGGCAAGCTTTGAGTACATGCGGAAATAGTTCTGGAAGGTGACGGAGGAAAGCGTCTGGTTTTCCGGCTGGATCTGCACCTTTTCCTTGGCTTCCAGCGCCTGGTGCTGACCTTCGGAATAACGGCGGCCCGGCATCATGCGGCCGGTAAACTCGTCGATGATGACGATCTCGTCGTTGCGGACGATGTAGTCCTTGTCGCGGGTGAAGAGCTTGTGGGCCTTCAGCGCGTTGTTGATGTGGTGGACGATGGCGACATTTTCGATGTCGTAAAGCGATTCGCCCTTCAGAAGTCCCGCCTGACGCAGCAGGTTTTCGAGCTTCTCGGTGCCGTCTTCAGAGAAGTTGGCCGAACGCTGCTTCTCGTCGATCTCGTAATCTTCCGGCGACAGAAGCGGAATGAAAGCGTCGATGGTGTTGTAAAGATCGGAGCGATCGTCCAGCGGGCCGGAAATGATGAGTGGCGTACGCGCCTCATCGACCAGGATCGAGTCGACTTCGTCGACGATGGCGTAGTTGTGGCCACGCTGCACCATCTGGGCGCGATCGTATTTCATGTTGTCGCGCAGATAATCGAAGCCGAGTTCGTTATTTGTCGCGTAGGTGATGTCGCAGGCATAGGCCTCGCGGCGCTGATCGTCGTCCAGGCCGTGGACGATGACGCCGGTCGTCAGGCCGAGGAAGCCATAGAGCCTGCTCATCGTGGCGGCGTCGCGCTTGGCGAGGTAGTCGTTGACGGTAACGACATGCACGCCCTTGCCGGCGAGCGCGTTGAGGTAGACCGCGAGGGTCGCCACCAGTGTCTTGCCTTCACCGGTCTTCATTTCGGCGATGGCGCCGCCATGCAGAATCATGCCGCCGGTCAGCTGCACGTCGAAGGGGCGCATGTGCAGAACGCGGCGCGACGCCTCACGGGCGACGGCGAAAGCCGGGATCAGCAGGTCGTCCAGCGTCTTGCCGTCGGCAAGCTGCTGGCGGAATTCCGCCGTCTTGGCCGCCAGCGCTTCGTCGGAGAGTGCCTTGGTGGCCTCTTCCAGCGCATTGATGGCTGCGATCTTGCTTTTATAGGAGCGGACGCGGCGATCATTTGCCGAACCGAACAACTTGCGGGCTATTCCGCCGAGACTGACCATCTTACTGGCCCTTTCTGAAATTCCGTTTTGCCGGGCGCTGTTCTCCGTCACGCTGTTTTCAGCACAAATGACGGACTTCGCCCTTCAACGTATCTGGACGCGAGGTTGCGTGACAGATAAGAGGGGGGGCAAATGATGTCAACGGTTCTGCCCGTTACAGAATGGCCACAATCCGGTGTTTGGAAGTTTTTTCAGAGCCGGAAACCATGTCTGGAGCCGGCATTGTCCCCGAAAGGTTCAAAATGTTGCGCTATAATAAAATTGCGGCTGCGGTGATTGTGGCCACGCTCGGCCTCCAGCTTCCGGCTTTCGCACAGGAAGACAAGGTTGTCGCCAAGGTCGGCGATCTGGAAATCCACCAGTCCGAACTCGACCTCGCCATGGGCAATCTCGACCCGCAGCTCGCGCAGCTTCCCGACGAGCAGAAGAAGGTTGCAGCCCTTTCCGGCGCGATCGACGTCAAGCTTCTGGTGAAGAACGCCAGCGCCGAAGGTCTGGAAAAGACCGAGGATTTCAAGAAGCGCATGGAATTCATCCAGGACCGTGAGCTGCACAATGCCTATTTCCGCAAGCATGTGGTTGATGCCGTTACCGCCGACGAAGTGAAGGCGCGCTACGACAAGGAAGTCGCAGCCCTGCCGCAGGAAGAAGAAATCAAGGCCGCCCACATTCTGGTCGCGAGCGAAGATGAAGCCAAGGACATCATCAAGCAGCTTGATTCGGGCAAGGAGTTCGCGGCCCTCGCCAAGGAGAAGTCGACCGATTCCAACAAGGATGACGGCGGCGATCTCGGCTGGTTCGGCAAGGGCCGCATGGTGCCGGAATTCGAAGAAGCCGCTTTCGGCCTCGAAAAGGGCGCCTACACCAAGACCCCTGTGAAGACGCAGTTCGGCTTCCACGTCATCAAGCTGGAAGACAAGCGCATCGCTCCGCCGCCGGCTTTCGAGCAGGTCGAGCCGCAGGTTCGTCAGCTTGTCATGCGTGACAAGTACGTTGCCCTCATCGAGAAGGCAAAGGCTGACCAGAAGATCGAAATCATGGATGAGACGCTGAAGAAGGGCTACGACGAAGCCACGAAAGAACAGCAGGCTCAGCCGCAGCAGTAATAATGACCCATGTTACGGGGCGGCTTACAGGCCGCCCCGTTTCATCTCAAGCATTCCCATACCTCTCTTTTCCAGAATTTCAGGCGCTTCCTCATGTCCGTTGCCGTTTCCCCGCTCGCTCCGAAATCCTATCCCGAGATGCCCGCGCTGCGCGGTGTTCGCATGGCGACGGCTGCCGCCGGCATCAAGTACAAGAACCGTACTGACGTTCTCCTGATGGTATTCGACAAGCCGGCAAGTGTGGCAGGCGTCTTTACCAAATCGAAGTGCCCCTCGGCCCCCGTCGATTTCTGCCGCGCCAATCTCGGCGGCGGCATGGCGCGCGCCGTGGTGGTCAATTCCGGCAACGCCAACGCCTTTACCGGTGTCAAGGGCAAGGCGGCGACCGAACTGACGGCGAAATCCGCCGCCGCCGCCGTCGGCTGCTCTGAGGGTGAAGTGTTTCTCGCATCGACGGGCGTGATCGGCGAACCGCTCGATGCCTCGAAATTTGCCGGTGTTCTCGGCGACATGAATGTCAGGGCGGAAGCCGATTTCTGGCAGGAAGCTGCCAAGGCGATCATGACCACCGACACCTATCCCAAGGTCGCGACCCGCACAGCCGAAATCGGCGGCGTGATCGTGACGATCAATGGTATTTCCAAGGGGGCGGGCATGATTGCTCCCGATATGGCGACGATGCTCTCTTTTGTGGTGACGGATGCCGATATTGAGCCCGCCGCCCTGCAATCCCTGCTTTCCGCCGGTGTCGGCCCAACCTTCAATTCCGTGACGGTCGACAGCGACACATCCACGTCAGACACGCTGATGCTGTTTGCCACGGGAACGGCGGCTGAAGATGGTCAGGTGAAGGTAACGAGCGCCGATGACGAGCGCTTGTCCTCCTTCCGCGCTGCGCTCAACGATCTTTTGAAGGATCTGGCTTTGCAGGTGGTGCGTGACGGTGAGGGCGCACGCAAGATGGTGGAAGTCACCGTCACAGGTGCGGAAAACGATGCCGCCGCCAAGAAGATAGCCCTGTCCATCGCCAATTCGCCTCTGGTGAAGACCGCCGTTGCCGGCGAAGACGCCAACTGGGGCCGTGTCGTCATGGCTGTCGGTAAATCCGGCGAAATGGCCGATCGTGACCGTCTTGCCATCTGGTTCGGCGATGTGCGCGTGGCCGTCAATGGCGAACGCGATCCCGCCTATTCGGAAGCCGAGACCACGGCCGTGATGCGGCTGGAGGACATTCCGGTGAAGGTGGATATCGGTCTCGGTCAGGGCACCGCCACTGTCTGGACCTGCGATCTGACCAAGGAATATGTTGCGATCAACGGCGACTACCGGAGCTGACCGTTGGAGCCGAAGAGAATGCAGGAAAACAAGGCCGTCAATCTGCCGCTGGTTCGCCGTCTGGAAGCCGTCAGCTTCCGGGCATGGCCTGCCTCGTCCGTGATGTATGATGGCAGCTGGCAGATTCGCCTCACGGGTTCGCACCCTTCCAAGCGCATCAACTGCGTGGTGCCGCTCGATCCCTCCGATTACGGCAATTGCGCGGTGCGGCTGGAAAAGGCCCGCAAGCGTTTCGAGGATTTCGGCCGCCAGCTGGTGGTGCGCGAAACGACGCTGATGCCGCCGCAGCTCAAGGCTTTCCTCGTGGAGGATGGCTGGTCTGTTTTCGAAGAGGTCAAGGTCATGACGGCTGATCTTGCCGGCATGGAATTGCCGGAAACCCTCGTCAGCCTGCCTAGCCACGATATTGGCCGCTTTGTCGAAGCGAGCATCAAGGTCAGCGATGGCGACCCGGCCCAAAGGCCGGCGATTGCGGAAATCGTCAGTTCGATCAAGCCGACGCTTGGCCTGTTCATCAACGAGGAAGTTGAAGGCAGCGCGCTTGCGACCGTCATCTGCGTGCAGGACAACGATCTTGCCGGCATCCTCTCGCTCGATGTTGCGAGGTCGCATCGCCAGAAGGGGCTCGGCACCCAGATTCTGGCCTCAGCGCTGCGGTGGGCAAGGATCAGCGGTGCCAAAAGCGCCTGGTTGCAGGTTGTTTCAACCAACGCACCCGCGATTGCGCTTTACGAAAAATTCGGTTTCAGCGAGGCCTATAGCTATCGCTACTGGCGCAAAGGTGCGGGAGAATGAGTGAAGCGGGCAAAAAAATCCTGCTGGTCGCCGCCTGTGCCCTGCTGGATCAGGATGGCCGCATCCTTCTGGCCCAGCGTCCGGAAGGCAAGTCGCTTGCCGGTCTCTGGGAGTTTCCGGGTGGTAAGGTGGAGCATGGCGAGACGCCGGAGGAAACCCTCGTCCGTGAACTGGATGAGGAACTCGGTGTGAAAACCAAGGTCGCCTGCCTTGCGCCGCTGACTTTCGCCAGCCACACCTACGAGACTTTTCACCTGCTGATGCCGCTCTATGTCTGCCGCCGTTACGAGGGCATTGCCCATGGGCGGGAAGGGCAGGCGATAAAATGGGTAAAGCCGCAGGCCCTGCGCGACTACCCCATGCCACCGGCCGACGAGCCGCTCATCCCCTTCCTTCAGGACCTGCTTTAAAGCGCAGCTGGCGTGCCTCACGCCGTAACAGCTTCGTGAAAAGGCGATGTATCCCGGTTTTGCCGTGCCAAAACGGGGCTGCGTTAAGAGATCGTTCAGCACCCTCTGGCAGATTGTTAATCTAAAGAAGCGGTAAACTGCGCGAGACGAGGTTGGTCATGAACGAGGATTTCTGGAAGACGGTGGAAGGTCGTCACTCTTATTCCAATAAATCCCGTCGCACCGGTGTTCTCAACGTCGCCCTGCTTTTCGGGACGGCGGTGATCGCGCTCTCCCTGATCGTCACCCCCATGCTGGCCGGCAAGTCCTCGACCCGGGTGGCGCAGTTCCCCGATAATTACGACATGATAAGCACCGGCTCCATCAAGAAGACCGATGCCGGCAAGACCTATTCCATCCGTCGCAGCATTACCCAGCCGATGCCGGAGATGCCCTGTGTCGTCACTGGCTATAGCAATGAGAGCGGTTGCTGATCGTTTACCATCATCGGTAACGAATCCCTCATGCGCTCGGCCTTAAGATAAATCCGATTTCAATATGTCATAATGCCGGCTGGCTGAGCGCACCGGATGGCGGATGGGGAATATCCTGTGCTGCATTTTTTGATCGGTTTCTATAAGGACGAACGCGGCGCGACCGCGGTCGAATATGGCTTAATTGTCGGACTGATTTCCGCCGCACTCATCGGTGGCGCAACCGCCATCAGCGGCAATATCAATACAGTGTTCCAGCTTATCGCTGACACGTTCGCCAACAGCTGAAATCGCCCCGGTCGCTCAGGAAAGCTTGACCTCAGTTGTCTTCAGAGCGTCGGCGAGGCGCATCTTGGCGGAGCCGGGCTTTAGCGGTTTCTGCTGGCTCTCATGCGGCGCCCAGCCTGAAACATAGATGATGGAAAACGTCGCCCTTATCCGCCCGTCCGGATCGGAATAACGCTCGGCGTAAAGTTCCGCTGCGCGCAGGAAAAACGCGCGGTTGAGCGGTTTTCTGCTGCGGCTTGCCAGCGGATTGGCCATGCCCATGGCGCGCAGGTCGCGCATCAGGGGAAAAATCGAGTCGTAACGTACCGTGTAGGTTTCCGAATCGGTGACAGGGAGCGCAAAACCGGCGCGCTGCAAAAGCGCACCGACGTCGCGCACATCGGCAAAGGGAATGACGCGCGGGCTTGCGCCGCCGGTCAGTTCAGCCTCTGCCGTCAAAAGCACGTCGCGCAATTCCTGCAAGGTGCCGCTGCCGGGAATGGCGCCGAGAAACAGCCCGTCCGGCTTCAATGCCCGCCTTATCTGGATCAGCGCACCGGGCGTATCATTGGTAAGATGCAGGGCAAGCGGCGAAACGACGAGATTGGCAGAAGCCTCCTCAAGCGGCAGATGCTCCATGGAAGCGGCCTCGGGCCTATTTCCATCCGTCGTAAAACTGCTCTCGGTCTCGATGCGGCGGATAATATCCACCTTGCCTGTCTCGGCCACGCGCCGGGCAGTGACGCCCGTTCCGCCATGCAGCTCGATTGCGGTCTCGAACCGGCGCTCGACGATTGCGAGCCTGTCGGCAAGCTCCTCGGCTGCCATGTCGAGAAGGAACAGGGCCTTGTCGTCACGCCGGCTCCACGCCCGGTGACGGTTTTGTTCAATCAGGGCCTGGTCAAAGAGAATATCCATCGTCTTGCCTGCTCGGCCTCCATCGCCTTTGGGATCGGCGGGCCGCATCGTTGCTGTCATGCCGCTTGGGCATCGTTTTGCCGGGATGAGACCGGACCATATCGCTCTCGCAAAGGCACCCGTTCGGCGGTAAAGTCAACCTCATGGGTGCTGGTGATGATCTGTTTTCGGGATTGCTGTCGAAGTCCGCTGCCGTGTCGGCGGCGGCACGCGTCACATTGCGCTCGGCCTTCCGCATGGTTTATCCGCCGACCTGCGCCGGATGCGCCCGCATGACGGGCGGCGAGGGCGCCCTGTGCCCCGATTGCTGGCGGGATGTCAGCTTCATCGATCGCCCGTTTTGCGAGGTTCTCGGCATTCCGTTTTCCCGGGATCACGGCGAAGGCGCTGTGAGCGCTGAGGCTATCGCAAATCCGCCGCCCTTTGATCGGCTGCGCGCAGCCGCAAGCCATGAGGGAACCGCTCGCAAGCTCGTGCACCGGCTGAAATATCAGGACCGGACCGATCTTGCCCGGCTTATGGCGCTGTGGATGCTGAGAGCGAGTGATGGGACGGTTGACGCCTGCGATTGTATCGTGCCTGTGCCCTTGCATCGCCACCGTTTCTGGCGTCGCCGGTTCAATCAGTCTGCTGAACTGGCACGGCATCTGGCCAAGGCCGCCGGCAAGCCCCTGCTTGTGGATACGCTGTTGCGGGTAAAGCCGACCGAGCGGCAGGTGGGGCTTTCGGCACTTGCCCGGCGGGACAATATGCGCGGTGCTTTTGCAATATCATCCGGTCGGGAAATGGGAATTTTCGGCAAGCGTGTGGTGCTGGTTGACGATGTTTACACCACGGGTGCGACGGTCGGTGCGGCAAGCCGTGCGCTGCGGAAAGCGGGTGCCGCGGAAGTGACCGTTTTGACCTTTGCAATGGCCATTTCCGCGCCTATATGAAGCCTGAATGCGATGAGGAAATTGTGCGCTTCGGCGCATGTTTGCGAGGCTTGGAAGAACATGGCACCGGTGACGATCTATACGCGGGATTTTTGTGGCTATTGCGCGCGCGCCAAGGCGCTGCTGGACAGCAAGGGCGTCGACTACGCTGAATATAACGCCACGACGACGCCGGAATACCGGCAGGAAATGATCGAGAAATCCGGCGGCACGACCTTCCCGCAAATCTTCATCAATGGCGAGCATGTCGGCGGCTGCGATGATCTGCATGCGCTGGAGCGTGCCGGTAAACTCGACATTATGTTGGCCGCCTGATCGGCTCTATTCCGGGCATGGAGGACGTGATGACTTTCAAGGCTGCCGCCATTCAGATGCGATCCGGCGTCGACCCGGTAAAGAATGCCGCCGATATGGAGCGCCTGGTGCGTGCCGCTGCGGCTGAAGGTGCTGTCTATGTCCAGACGCCGGAAATGACCGGCGCCATCCAGAAAGACCGGCAGGCGCTACGCGCCCAGCTGCGTGATGATGATGGCGATATTATTGTCGCGACCGCCGCGCGGCTGGCACGCGAACTCGGCATTCATGTCCATGTCGGTTCGACGGCGATTGCCCGTACGGATGGCAAGATCGCCAATCGCGGTTTTCTCTTCGCGCCGGACGGGTCGCGTATCTGCAGCTATGACAAGATCCATATGTTCGATGTCGATCTCGACAATGGCGAGAGCTGGCGCGAAAGCGCTGCCTATGAACCCGGGGTCGAGGCGCGTGTCGCCGAACTTCCGCTGGCAAAATTCGGCTTTGCGATCTGCTACGACGTTCGGTTCCCACAGCTTTTCCGGGCGGAAGCGCTTGCCGGCGCCGAGGTTCTGACGGTTCCGGCCGCCTTCACCCGCCAGACGGGGGAAGCCCACTGGGAAATTCTGCTGCGCGCCCGCGCCATTGAAAATGGTGCTTTTGTCATTGCCGCCGCGCAGGCCGGCGTGCATGAGGACGGTCGCGAAACCTTCGGTCATTCCATCATCATCGATCCATGGGGCAAGGTGCTGGCAATTGCCGGTGGTGCCGGTGAAGAGATTATCTTCGCCGAGATCGATACGTCGCTCGTGGCTGCCGCGCGCGGAAAAATTCCCAATCTGCGCAATTCCCGCGAATTCGCGCTGGATACGGTTGTTCCCCTGAAATCTGCCGGAGGTGAGGCGGCGTGATCCGTTATGCGCTGGCCTGTGACAAGGGCCATGAGTTCGAAGGCTGGTTTTCCGGGAGTGACGATTTCGACAATCAGTTGCAGCGCGGCTTCCTGTCCTGTCCGGTCTGCAATTCAGTGCAGGTCTCCAAACTTCTGATGGCGCCTTCGGTCTCCACCGCCCGCAAGAAGGATGAACGCCAGACACTCGCCATGGACACGGCGAAAAAAGAAGCATTGGCAAAAATCCGTGAAGCCGTCGCCAATATTCGCGCGAATGCGGAAGATGTCGGCGATAAATTTCCCGAAGAGGCCCGCAAGATCCACTATGGCGAGGCCGACGAACGCGGCATCATCGGCCATGCCTCGGCTCAGGATGCCAAGGCCCTGCTGGACGAGGGCATTGAGATCGCCCCCCTGCCAGTGCTGCCTGACGACGTTAATTGAACTTCATTCGGTTTTGACGATATCGACCAATAAGCAGGGTCATCCTCGGGCCTGACCCGAGGATGCATCCCAACGTTCGCAAATCGACGGTCGGGTTAAACCCGACCATGACGGAGAGTTGGGTGCACGAGTTTACGACGGCCTTTTCGCCAGCATCATGTAATTGACATCCATGTCCGGCGAAAGATTCCAGCTGTCCTGCAGCACGTTGTAGAAGACGCCGGTGCGGTGGACGATATCCATGCCGCTTGCCACCAGCGGCCGCTCGAGCTCTTCCGGGCGAACCAGCTTCTCATACTGGTGCGTGCCGCGCGGCAGCCAGCGCAGCACGTTTTCGGCGGCGAAGATCGCCAGCGCCCGGGCTTTGAGCGTACGGTTGATGGTGGCGGCAAACATCAGCCCGCCGGGGCGGACCATTTTCGCGCAGGTGGTGACGAAGAGGTCGACATTGGCCACATGTTCGACCACCTCCATGTTGAGGACGACGTCAAAGGTTTCGCCGGCCTCCAGCAATTGTTCGGCGGTCACGGCGCGGTAGTCGACGGTCACACCGCTTTCCCGCGCATGGGTGGAGGCGATGCCGATATTCTTTTCCGAAGGATCGGCGCCCACGACATCCGCGCCCATACGTGCCACCGGCTCGGAAAGAAGACCGCCGCCGCAGCCGATATCCAGCACGCGCAGCCCTTCCAGCGGGCGGTGCGCTTTCGGGTCGCGGCCGAAATTGTCGCAGATGCGGTTGCGGATATATTCCAGCCGCACGGGATTGAATTTGTGCAGCGGGCGGAACTTGCCTGTTGGGCTCCACCATTCCGCAGCCATCGCGGAGAAGCGATCCACCTCGCTCTGGTCGACGGTCGTCTTTGCGGTTTCGCTCATGGTTCTGCTCCATATTGCTGTTGCATTGAAGTCGGATGATTGCCCCCCGAAGTCAAGACCGGCGGTCCATTCCGCCGGCAAATTGTCGGGCGCCTCATTGCCGCAGGTGGAACCGATGGGGTGCCTCATTTGTTTCATGCTGCGTTCATGGAGGAACGCGTATTTTCCGGTCGTGGCAGTATGCGGAACGCATACTCGTCCATCGACAGCGATGGATGCCGACATGGGCAAAGCGGGCCTTTGCTTGAGGAGAAAGAAGTGAAGAAAAAACTGTTTGGCGCAATAGCGCTGGTGGCCATGCTCGCCGCGCCGGCACTTGCCGAAGCCGCGACGCGCGGCTTTGCCACCGCGAATGTGAATATGCGCTCCGGCCCGAGCACGGCCTATCCGGCCGTCGTTGTCATCCCGGCTGGCGCGCCCTTGACGGTGCATGGCTGCCTGTCCGATACGCCGTGGTGCGACGTCTCTTTCGTCAGCGGTCGCGGCTGGGTCGCCGGTCGCTATATCCAGACGACGTACCGGCAAAATCGGGTCTATGTAGAGCCGCGCTATTATCGTGATCTCGGCGTTCCGGTGATCACCTTCGAAGCCGGTCGTTACTGGGACCGTTATTACCGCGACCGCGATTTCTATCGCGAGCGTGATCGCTGGCGTCGCCCGCCGCCCTCCGGCGGTTACTGGAATGTGGCCCCTCCGCCGCCGCGTGGCGACTGGGACCGGCCGCGTCCGCGCGACGAGTGGCGAGACGGCCGCCGTGACGAATGGCGCGATCCGCGCCAGGGCGGCGGACCGAATGACGGACGCTGGGAGCGCCGTTACGGTGACTGGAACCAGGGTGACAGAAACCAGGGTGACAGGCCGCGCCGCGAGGATAATCGCCCGCGCTTCGAAGAGGAAAACCGCGACCGCAATCGCGATCGCCAGCCGAATCAGGACGAAGGTCAGCGCCGTCCCGAACGCCGTCAGTGGGACGACCCACGTCGTGCGCCCGCCTCGGAAAACCCCCAGGGTGGATGCCGGATCGGCGACCCGGGTTGCGACCCACGCTAAAAACACAAAGCCCGGCGAGATTTCGTCGGGCTTTTCATATGCTGCTTTTGACTATCGGTCGGGCGCTTATTTCGCGGCCGCAGCCTTGCGGGCACGGGCCTTGGGTTTTGCTGGCGTCTCTGCGTCCGGAGCGGCTTCAGCGGAAACCGCCTTGGGAGCTGCCTTCTTGCGCTGCGCCGGTTTCGTCGCTTCCGATGTCTTCAAAAGCGAAAATTCGTGTTTTGCCTGTGCCCAGTGTTCCGCATCGCGGCCGTGGGGGTGGCCTTCCTTTTCCCAGAGGGTATAGGCCCGTTTACTGATCCATTCGTTTTCCGAAACCTGCATGCTCGTCTCCCGTTGCTGTTTACAGCGCCTTTGAGAAGGCGACATCCCGCTTGGTCCGGCACACGCTCGACAGGAATCAATGCCGGCATTTCCAAGTTGCATTACATGCCATGATCTTCCGGGCGTCAAGCAAACATGCTGCATTGCGAAAGCGGATTTCAGGCATTTTACGCTGGTGAAAGCGGTTTAGGCGAAAGACGTTCCCACACGACAACATCAACGTTGCGTGATGAGGCCAACCCCGCCAAGATGGGCGGATGAACAATAGTGCAGGAGGGGACCTTGGAGCTTGCAACCGAAGCGGAGGCGCAGGTCATCGTCGAGCAGCGGGGAGGTGCAGGTATCATCCGCCTCAACCGCCCGAAAGCCATCAACAGTCTGACAGTGCCGATGGTTCGCCTCCTGTTTCAGGCGCTTGCCCGTTTTGAGAATGATCCCGAGGTTTCCTGTGTGGTGTTGTCAGGAGAAGGTGAAAGGGGCCTTTGCGCCGGCGGGGATGTTCGCATCATTCATGATCTGGGCAAGGCGGGTGACCCGCAGGTGCTTGATTTCTGGCGGGAAGAGTTCCCGCTCAATTATCGCATCGCCCGTTTTGGCAAACCCTATGTGGCGCTGATGGACGGCATCGTCATGGGCGGCGGCGTCGGTATTTCCGCCCATGGCAGCCACCGCATCGTCACGGAGCGGACAAGGCTCGCCATGCCGGAAACGGGCATCGGTTACTTTCCAGACGTCGGAGGCTCCTGGCTTCTGCCGAAAGCGCCGGGCGAATGCGGCACCTGGCTGGGATTGACCGGCAATGCCGTCGCTGGCGCCGATGCGATCTATGCCGGTTTCGCCGATTATCTCATGCCTTCGGAGGGTCTCGAATCTCTCGTGGCGGATCTATCGCGGGCGAAGGATATTGAAGGTATCGAGGCGGCGATCGCGGCCTACGCCGTCGATGCGGGCGAAGGTGTGCTGGCTTTAAACCGCGATATCATCGACGCGACATTCCGTTTCGACACGGTGGAGGAGATTTTTGCGGCACTTTCTGCACGCTATGATGCGTTTTCGCGAGAGACCCTCGAGGTCCTCCAGAAACGCTCCCCCACCAGCCTGAAGCTGACCCTGAAATTGCTTCGCCTCGGCCGGGAAAGCGCGAGCCTCATTGAATGCCTGGAGCGCGAATTTGCCGCCGGTACCGAAATATTGCGGGGCCATGATTTTTATGAGGGCGTGCGCGCTGCCTTGGTCGACAAGGATCGCAATCCCCGTTGGCGGCCGGCGCGGCTGGAAGAGGTGCGTGCAGAAGATCTTTCGCCGTATTTTCCCGAACATGCCGGAAATCTGTTTCCCGAACATCGCCTCTAGATTGTGCGACGCAAAAGAAATCCGGCCTGCAGCCAAATATGAAATCATCGTCTTTTGAACTGCTCCTGTTTGGGCGGAATTTCCAATCCCCGGCTCCCTAACGCACGGCTGTTTCTCGCGGGTGTTGCCGCCGCCCGTTATGTTGACGACCATTCGATTTTCCGGGGGTATTCATGAAACGTCTTCTTATCATCGGCACTGCCATTGCCGCTCTCATTGCTGGCGCGGCGCAGGCACAGTCTCCGACCACCATCCTCAACGCGTCCTACGACGTCGCCCGTGAGGTCTTTGCCGCCGAAAACGAGGCGTTCATCAAGCAGCATCCGGGCGTTACGGTCGATCAGTCGCATGCCGGCACCTCCAAGCAGGCGCGCGCCATCGTCGAGGGTCTGGAAGCCGATGTCGTTACCTTCAACCAGGTCACCGATGTCGATTTTCTGGTGAAGCAGGGTTTTGTTTCCGCCGACTGGCAGAAGGATTTCCCGAATGACGCTTCGCCGTTCTATTCCTTCCCGTCCTTCCTCGTTCGCGCTGGAAACCCCAAAAAGATCAAGGATTGGGACGATCTTGCCCGTGACGATGTGAAGGTGGTTTTCCCCAATCCGAAGACCTCTGGTAATGCCCGCTACACCTATCTCGCCGCGACGGCTTACGCCAAGGAGAAGTTCAACGGCGACGAGAAGAAGGTTCAGGAATTCGTCAAGAAAATCTTCGACAACACCCCGGTATTCGACACCGGAGGCCGTGCTGCCACCACCACTTTCGTGGAGCGTGAAATCGGCGATGTGCTGATCACTTTTGAGGCCGAGACCCGCGGCATCGCCAAGCAATATGGCGCCGACAAGGTGGAAGGCGTCGTGCCCTCCGTCAGCCTGCTGGCCGAATTCCCGGTCGCCGTGGTGGACAAGGTCGTCGACAAGCGCGGTTCCCGCGATCTGGCAAAGAGCTATCTCGATTTCCTCTACACCGAAGAAGGCCAGCGCATCGCCGCCGAATTCGGTCACCGCGTTCACAATGAGAAGGTCGTCGGCGAGTTCAAGGACAAGTTCCCGGCCATTCGCCTCGTCAACGTCAACGACGCCTTCGGCGGCTGGAATAAAATCCAGAAAGAGCATTTTGCATCCGGCGCGACGCTTGATACGCTTTACGGCAGCCGTTAATCACAGCGATATGCAACAGGCAAACGACCCGGCGGGAAACTGCCGGGTCGCTTTATGATGAAATGGGGGCGGGGTTTGAAGCGGAATGTTCTGCCGGGACTTAAATTGTCCCTTGGCGTTACCCTCACTTATGTCGCCATCATCGTACTCCTGCCGCTCTCGGCGCTGGTGTTCAAGGCCGCTAGCCTTGGGCCGGCCGAATATTGGTCGATCATCTCCTCGCCACGCGCCGTTGCAAGTTACCGCGTGACCGTGCTTTGCGCGCTCGCCGCCACGCTCTTCAACGTCATCTTCGGGCTGGCGCTCGCCTGGGTGCTGACACGATACCGTTTTCCCGGCTGGCGTCTTATCGATGCCATTGTCGACCTGCCTTTTGCGCTTCCCACCGCCGTTGCCGGCATCGCGCTTACTACGCTGTTTGCGGGCAATGGCTGGTTCGGTTCGTTGCTTGCGCCGCTCGGCATCAAGGTGGCCTATACGCCACTCGGCATCATGGTGGCGATGGCCTTTACCAGCCTGCCCTTCATCGTGCGCACCGTGCAGCCGGTGCTGGAAGACCTCGATCCGGCGCTGGAGGAAGCGGCGCAGTCGCTTGGCGGTTCCGATCTTGAAATCTTTCGCAAGGTCATCCTGCCGCTCCTGACGCCGGCACTGCTCGCCGGTCTTTCGCTGTCCTTCGCCCGCAGCCTCGGCGAATTCGGGGCGATCATCTTCATCGCGGGCAATCAACCGTTCTCGACGGAAATCACGGCATTGCTGATCTTCATCCGGCTCGAGGAATATGATTATCAGGCCGCCGCGGCCATTGCTTCCGTGCTGCTCATCACCGCTTTCGTGATGTTGGCGGTGACCAATTACCTGCAGGCGCGCGCGCTTCGCTACACGGTGAGGAGCTGAGACATGAACGCCATTTCCTCGCATCGCAAGCCGCCGCGCGTTGGTGATGCAACCTGGGTTCGCCGCAGCCTGATCGCTTTCGTTCTTGTGATCGGCGCCCTGCTGGTTGTGGCACCCCTCATCATCATCGGCGTCGAGGCCTTTTCGCAGGGCTGGAAGGTCTATTCGGCCACCATTACCCATCCAGATACCCGCCACGCGATCATGCTGACGGTGCTGACGGCGTTGATCGCCGTGCCGGTCAATACGGTCTTCGGCGTTGCGGCGGCATGGGCGATCACCAAGTTCGATTTCCCCGGCCGGCGCTTCCTGCTGGTGCTGATCGAGATACCTTTCTCCATCTCGCCGATCGTCGCCGGTGTCGCCTATCTCTTCGTTTACGGGCTGCAGGGGCTTTTCGGCCCGTTCCTTGATGCGCATGACATCAAGATACTGTTTGCGCTTCCCGGCATTGTCATCGCGTCGATGTTCGTCACCGCACCCTTCGTGGCGCGTGAACTTATCCCGCTGATGCAGGCGCAGGGCCGCGATCTCGAGGAGGCGGCGACGTCTCTCGGTGCGTCCGGTTGGCGCACCTTCTTTTCGGTAACGCTGCCGAACATCAAATGGGCGCTGCTTTATGGCGTGGTGCTGTGCAACGCCCGCGTGATGGGCGAGTTTGGCGCGGTGTCGGTCGTCTCGGGCAATATTCGCGGCCAGACCAACACGCTGCCGCTGCATATCGAGCTGCTTTATCACGATTACCAGACGGCCGGCGCCTTTGCCTCGGCCTCCATCCTCGCTTTGCTCGCCGTCGTCACCATCATCGCCAAGGTGGCGCTGGAACGGCGCGGCGCAGGGCGCGGAGCCAAAAAGACCAATGGCGGTGCCGCCATCGCCACGGAGACCTGATTCCCATGAAAATCCGCCTCGAAAATGTGGTGAAGACCTTCGACACCTTCCGTGCCGTCCGCGATGTTTCGCTGGATATTGAAAGCGGTGAGCTTCTGGCGCTGCTCGGCCCCTCCGGTTCAGGCAAGACGACGATTCTGCGCATGGTCGCCGGTCTCGAATATAGCGATGGCGGCCGCATCTTTTTCGGAGACGAGGACGCCACCAATATTCCGGTGCGCGATCGCGGCGTCGGTTTCGTGTTCCAGCATTACGCGCTTTTCCCGCATATGACGCTCCACGAAAACATTGCCTTCGGCATGAAGGTATCGAAGGTCAAGCGCGACAGGTCGGCAATCGACGCCCGCGTCAGGGAACTTCTGAACCTCGTCAAACTTGATGGTCTCGGCGACCGGTTTCCGGCGCAGATATCCGGCGGGCAACGGCAGCGCGTGGCATTGGCGCGTGCGCTTTCGGTTGATCCGAAAGTTCTTCTACTGGATGAGCCTTTCGGGGCGCTGGATGCCAATGTGCGCCGTGACCTGCGCCGCTGGCTGCGGGAAATTCACGATGCGCTTGGTATCACCACGATTTTCGTGACGCATGACCAGGAAGAGGCGCTCGATCTGGCTGACCGTGTCGTCATTCTCAATCAGGGTGAGATTGTTCAGCAGGGCACGCCCAAGGAAGTCTGCCGCCAGCCGAACAGCGCCTTCGTCATGCGCTTTCTGGGCGATGCCAATCGGGTGTCCGGTGTAGCGCGGGGCGGCAAGGTCTATGTGGGCGACAATGAGCTGCCTTTTTCCTATGGTCAGGCGGATGGCGCTGTCGAGATTTATGCCCGCCCCTCCGATCTGGAATGGGAGGATCTGCATGAGGGCATTCCGGCTTCCGTGGCCCGGGTTCTCGACCGGGCGGGTGAGCGCCGGGTGATCGCCAACACCGATGGCGGCGATGTCCTGGAATTCGATGTGCCGCCGGAAAACGATGTCGCTGCCGGAGACCGTGGTTCCGTCATCATCCGCCGGGCAAAGATTTTCCCGGCGGCGTGAGACGCCCTCGGCAGGCTCAGATCACAAGCTCGAAAGAGGCTTCGGCCGCCAGTCGGCCATTGAGCATGAGATCAACCTTGTGAACACCCGCATAGTGCTTGCGGGTGGTGAAATCGCGCATGGCGCGGCTTATCGACAGGTTTAGTGTTTCACCCGGCTGAAGCTCGATCTCTTTCCATTTGAAGACCTTCGCCGAAGCGTCACCGCTCTTCTTCACGTAGTGCACGGCATAGTCGATCACCAGCTTCTGCGCGCCTTTGGCTGTGGAGGTGAAGGCGGCTGAAATCCGCACCGGATTGCCGAGGGCAACTTTTTCCGGAGACACCTGAAACGCCTCAAGTGCAATTTCTGCTTCCTCATGCGCGCCGAGATGGGCAAGCGCTGCGGCGTCACCCTTCTTGATCAGCGTGCGCAAGGCCTGCCGGACGATCCAGCGCGTATGCGGGTTCTCCTTCGGCCATGAGTCGATGAGCGCCAGTACGAAAGCGGGATTGTCCTTGGTGATGTCGTTCAGATGATTGGCGACGGATTTACGCACGTAAAGAGCCTCGTCGGCCTTCATGGCGTCGAGGATCGCGACAACCGGAGACGGATCGTCGATCAGCGGCTTGAGCTGGAACGACCAGGGCAGGCGCGGCCGGCAGCCCTCGCTCGCCAGCCGCCGCACATGCTCGTTTTCGTGCTGAGACCATGTTTCCATCACCGCAAGAGTGCGGGAGATATCCTTCTGCAGAAAATGCCGGATGGCGAATTCCGAGGAACCGAAGCGGGTGAAATATTGCAGCGCCTGCATGGAAATATCGAAATCGTCGAGCCCATGGAGGGCTACATATTCCGGCAGCGAAATGGATGCGAAACCGTTGCCTATTCCGGGGGCGGCGGCGGTCAGAATTTCGATATTGCGGGCGTAGCCACCGGGAAGCGTGGCGTGCAGGCTTGTCGCCACCTGCCGCATGCGCTGCATGATGCCCAGAGCCTCGAGGTTTTCGGTGGCGAGCGCCATGAAGGCGGAAACGTCAAAAGGCGCGTAGACGGCCTTTGTCTGATCGGCGATGTGCCGCAGTTTTTCGTGGTTGAAGATTTCCTTCAGCGCCGGTGCCGCTGTCTCGCTCATATCGCCCTCAAAGTTCACTTTTTGTTCTTTTATGGCAGGAGGAGGTTCGAGGCAAGGGAGGGCTGAGCAAGTTTCAGAGATTGAGGTCGGATCGAGCGAGCACGGCTTGTCTCCTTCTCCCCGCCGGGGAGAAGGTCGCGGCAGCGGGATGAGGGGGCGAGGGTAGAGATATGCAGAGAGCTAGCGCCCCCTCATCCTGCCCCCTTCG
>LT009757.1:599109-611184 GCA_900012615.1 Agrobacterium genomosp. 13 str. CFBP 6927 | reverse complement strand
CGAGGGTAGAGATATGCAGAGAGCTAGCCCCCTCATCTGCCCCTTCGGGCATCTTCTCCCCAGATGGGGAGAAGAAATTTCGGCGCAAATCAACTCATCTGGCTGATGAAGCGGGTCTCCAGATAGGCCTGAACCGCTTCCGAGCCGCCTTCCGTGCCATAACCGGAATCCTTTATGCCGCCGAAGGGGACTTCCGGCAGCGCAAGGCCGTTATGGTTGATCGTCAGCATGCCGGCCTCGACCTGCTGGCCAAGCGCATGTGCGGTCTTGACCGAGCCGGTGAAGGCATAGGATGCAAGGCCAAAGGGCAGGCGGTTTGCTTCGGTGACGGCGTCATCGAAGGTCGAGAAGCGGTTGATGATGGCGACAGGACCGAAGGGCTCGTCGTTCATGATCTTTGCCGTCGTCGGCACATTGGCCAGAACCGTCGGTTCGAAGAAGTTGCCCTTGTTGCCGATGCGGCGACCGCCGGTCTTCAATTCGCCGCCATGGGAAACGGCGTCGCTGATGAGGCCTTCCAGCGCCGGAATACGGCGCTCATTGGCGAGCGGGCCCATGATGACACCCTCTTCGAGGCCGTTACCGACCTTGACCGCCTTGGCGGCTTCCACGAAGCCTTCAAGGAAACGGTCCGCCACGCCGTCCTGCACGAGGAAGCGGGTGGGGGCGACACAGACCTGGCCGGCATTGCGAAATTTCGACAGCGAAGTCACTTCGATCGCCTTTTCAATATCGGCGTCGTTGAAGATCATCACCGGTGCATGGCCGCCAAGTTCCATGGTGGCGCGCTTCATGTGCTTGCCGGCCAGCGCGGCGAGATGCTTGCCGATCGGCGTGGAGCCGGTGAAGGAAATCTTGCGGATGACCGGATGCGGGATCAGATATTCCGAAATCTCGGCGGGAACACCATAAACGAGACCGATGACGCCGGCGGGCACACCCGCATCCACGAAGGCACGGATCAGTTCTGCCGGCGAAGCCGGTGTTTCTTCCGGCGCCTTGACGATGATGGAGCAGCCGGTGGCAAGCGCTGCGGAGAGCTTGCGAACGATCTGGTTGATCGGGAAGTTCCAGGGCGTAAAGGCTGCGACGGGGCCGACAGGCAGCTTGATGGCGAGCTGGGAAACGCCGGTTGCGCGTGCGGGGATGACCTGGCCATAGGTGCGGCGCGCTTCTTCGGCAAACCAGTCAATGGTATCGGCGGCGGCGATGATTTCACCGGCGGACTGGGCAAGCGGCTTGCCCTGCTCGCGGGTCATCATATAGGCGATCTTGTCCTTGCGCTCACGCAGGATATCGGCCGCCCTGCGCATGATCTTCGAGCGCTCGAAGGGTGAGGTGTCGCGCCACACCTTGAAACCGCGCTCGGCGGCGGCAAGCGCCAGATCGAGATCTTCCTTTTCGGCATGGGCGATGGCACCGATGATCTCGTCGGTTGCCGGATCGGACACGGCGATCGTCTTGCCGGAAACGGCGTCTCGCCATTCGCCATCAATGAGAAGTTTGATGTCGGGATAGGTGTGCATAGGGGCTACCTTCATGATGCGGCCGATACGGCGAAATGCCGTCCGGCCCGGAGACGTGAACAGAATTTTCCTGGCCGGACGATATCCGGCATCGCGGCTCTCGCTGCGCGGAACGAATGTCTGGGTATTCCCGGCAAACAGGCTTTTCGAATGGCCGGAAACGGAAGCGACAATCTTTATATTAAGTTCCGGGCGGTATGTTTCAACCGTCCACTGCGGCAATCGCCATGATTTTTCTGTGAAATGGAACCAGTCTCCGGTCATTCCGGTTTGGCACGCATCCGGCACTGAATTTCCAATGGTCCTTACGCCGAGTTCGTGCGAATCACTTGTTTCCATCCTTAGGCGGCAAAGCGTTTGCCTCAATTCGGCCTTTGTCACGCCGGACGGATTGGTGGGAGGAGGGAAACTTGGCTGCTGCTTGCGTCATAACAGTGCGCGAAACATGAAAAAGTACAATAAGACGGAAAAATTATCCAAAGGGTTTACTCAAAACCTAGAGAAAATACGGATAAAATCTCAGTGAGGATATAACATCCATTCCTGATATATATTGCGGATGTCGGTTCCCTTGACCTTCAAAGGTTGGCGAAAACCCTCGACCCGAACGTTATCGATGGAGAAAAAGTATGAGTTTCGCCCGGGTACTTCTCAGTGCTTTCCTGTCGCTCATGTGGCTTTCCTGTGCCGAAGCAGGAACGATCGCCAAGCCGCAAGGCAAGCCGATATTAACCATATCCGGAAACATCACCAATACCAACGCGGAGGGTGCGGCGCAGTTTGACCGCGACATGCTGGAAGCGCTTGGCATGGTGACGGTGGAGACGACGACGCCCTGGCACGATGGCCGCGTCCGCTTCGATGGCGTATCTCTGGCAAAATTGATGGATGTCGTCGGCGCAAAGGGCGCTACCGTCACGGCGGTCGCGCTCAATGATTATGTCAGCACGATACCGGTTGAGGATTTTAAGAAATTCAACGTTATCCTCGCGATCAAGCTGGATGGCAATTACATGACAGTTCGCGAAAAGGGCCCGTTGTTTGTCATTTATCCCTATGACAGCGACCCGGAGCTGCAGAAGCAGACCTATTATTCGCGGTCCGCATGGCAAGTCGCCAAACTGATAGTGGAATAAAGGTGTCGTTTGCGAAAACTTGTGGCGGTGATCATCTGTTGCTTCGTCCTGGCAACGGGCTATATCGCTTTCGTCATTGCCGAGCGGCAGACCGCTCTGCAGAAATTCGCCCGCTACAACGACTCTTGGGCCGTCAGCCAGACCGTGGCGGAATATCTGCGGCTCCAGAACAAGCTGGCCGTTTTCGCGCTTAGCCCCGGCAAGATCGACCGGGACGAATTGCAGCTGCGTCTCGATATCATGCTCAGTCGGCTTGAGCTGTTGAAGCAGGGCAATCTTGGGGCTTTCATCAATGAAAAGCAGCAATGGCGGGATCTCGTAACCCAGCTCGATACGGTTCTGGCCGATATGGAGCAGCGGGTTGACCATCTGGAGCCGGCCGACGTGCCGGCTATGCTTTCGGCCATGAGTGCGCTCGATGCGCCGATGACAACGCTGGCATCGTCTTCCGTCGCTTATGACGTCAATCTGATCGACACTGCCCATGAGGATGTGCGCAAGCTGCATATCGTCTATACCGCGCTGGCCGGTGGTCTGATCCTGTGCGGCATCGCGCTGGTAATATTGCTGCTACGTCAGAACGATCTTTTGAACCGCGCGCAAAAGAGCATGCGCGGGCTGACGGATGACCTGCGTGCCGCCACCCTCGAATTGCAGGCGAAGAATGTCCGGCTGGAGCATGATGCCTATCATGATGCGCTGACCGGCCTGCCGAACCGCTCGCTGTTCCGGCAGGAACTGATCGAGCGGTTGCGCCGTTCCTTCGGGGGCAGCGGCACGACAGCCATCCTCCTGCTTGATCTCGACGGCTTCAAGGACGTCAACGATACACTCGGCCACGATGCGGGCGATGCCCTGCTTCAGGCCGTGGCGCAGCGCCTTTCGGGCATCAGCGGCGACTACGATATGGTCTGCCGCCTGGGCGGCGATGAATTCGCCGTCGTCTCCGACGATCTCAACGAGGATGCGGCGCGCCGTCTCGCCTCAAAGCTCATCGACCAGATCAGCCGGACCTATCAGCTCGGCGAGCAGGAGGTCAAAATCGGCACCTGCATCGGTATTGCCATATCGCACGGCGCCGTCGACGCGGACGAATTGTTCAAGCGCGCCGATCTGGCTCTTTATGAGGCCAAGGCCATCGGCCCGGGCCGGGCGAGCGTTTTCAAGGTCCGTATGCAAAAGCAGCTGACCGAGAAGAAATCCTTCGAGGCCGATCTGCAAACCGCGCTGCAGAACGACGAGATGGAGGTCTATTACCAGCCGCAGGTGGCGACGCAGACCCGCGAGCTCTGCGGCTTCGAGGCGCTTTTGCGCTGGAAGCATCCGGTGCGGGGCGATGTGCCGCCCAGCGTTTTCATTCCCGTCGCGGAAAGAACGGGCCTCATCCACTCGCTTGGAAAATGGGTGATGGAAACCGCCTGCCGCGAGGCGATGAGATGGGACGAGGACATGAAGGTGGCGGTCAATCTCTCGCCGGTTCAGTTCCACAGCACCAGCCTCATCCAGAACGTGATGGGCGCGCTGGAAAAAAGCGGGCTGGAGCCGAGCCGGCTTGAGCTTGAGATCACCGAATCCATCCTTCTCAACAAGAGCGAGCAGACGATCAATACGCTGACGCGGCTGAAGGATGTCGGCATCAAGATCGCGATGGACGATTTCGGCACCGGTTATTCCTCTCTCGCAAATCTGCGCGGGGTGCCCTTTGACAAGATAAAGATCGACCGGTCCTTTCTGCGCGATATCACCAGCGACCGCGATGCGCTGGCGATCGTTGAATTCGTGGTTGGTGTCGGCCGCAGTCTGCGCATGACCACGATTGCCGAAGGCATCGAGACGGAAGAGCAATATGAGTGCGTCAGACGTCTGGGATGCGATCAGGTTCAGGGATATCTGATCAGCCGGCCTTTACCGGCCAAGGAGCTGGTGGCCTGGAGTTCCGTCTGAACACGAATTGCTTCCGCTTCGGCGGAAGCGCTTCCAATTTCAGGATGATACACCGTTCAGCGCGAAAACCGATACCGGTTGTCGCGCCGATGCTGTAGACCATTCCCGGTCGGTACGGGATCATTCAGGTAAAGCGACCGGGTTTTGGGAAAAGGTTTGAGACATGGAAATACTGGACGTGCATGGAGTAGCTCTACCCCTCTCTTCCCATGAGGTATCGCCCGTCATCTGGCAGGCGCTGACCGATGGCAGCTATGAGGCGAAAGAGGCCCGCAGCGTCCTGAAAGCCATCAAGCCAGGTGACCGCGTGCTGGAGCTGGGATCCGGTATCGGGATCATCACCTCGATCATCGCCGGCATAAAGGACGTGTCCGTCTGGGCCTTCGAGGCCAACCCCTCGACGGCGGCGCTGGCAGAGCGGGTGATCAAGGCCAATTGCCGCGGTAACGTCGAGTTTTCACAGGGGCTTCTTACCGCCGACGAGCCAAGCTCCTATGCTTTTTACGTCCGCAAGGATCTCTGGATGTCGTCCATGGACGAAAATCAGGGCCCCTATGAAAAGCGCATCGAAATCTCTTCCGAGAATATCGACGAATTTATTGCAAGCAAAGGCATCACCGCGCTCGTCATGGACATCGAGGGTGCGGAACGCGATCTGCTCGGCAGGGCCGAACTTGCCGGCGTGGAGCGGATATTCGTCGAACTGCACGATCATCTTTATGGGCTCGCCGGGGTTCGCGATATCATGCAGGCGCTGACCGCCAAGGGATATGCCTATGATCCGCGCGGCTCGCGTGGTCCCTGTGTGTTGTTCTCGAAGGATGACAGCCCACGGGAATATGATCCCGAAGTAGACTGAGGCCGCGTCGAATTCACGGAACCCTCCGCCGGTCATCCCCGTTCTCACACTTGCATGAGGGCGCGGAGCGGGTCGATACGTGTGCAGGAATGGTATGCGGGTCGACAAGATAATTTCATAAACGGCAATTCAATCCCAATTATTGTTGCAATTGTTGCAACCGTTATCCTGCGTCATCATCCCTCCATCAAACCGGCGCACAACAGGCTGCGCCGGAGATGCCAACGCAACCGAAGGAGTAACGATCATGGGCTTTGTTAAGACGACAGACGGAACCGAAATCTTCTACAAGGACTGGGGCCCGAAGGATGCCCAGCCGATTATGTTCCACCATGGCTGGCCGCTCTCGTCCGATGACTGGGATGCGCAGATGCTGTTCTTCGTTTCCAAGGGTTTTCGCGTCGTCGCCCATGACCGCCGTGGCCATGGTCGTTCCGCTCAGGTTGCCGACGGTCACGACATGGATCACTACGCCGCCGACGCCTTTGCCGTCGTTGAGGCCCTCGATCTGAAGAACGCCGTCCATATCGGCCATTCCACCGGCGGCGGCGAAGTCGCCCGGTATGTCGCAAAACATGGCGAACCCGCCGGCCGTGTCGCCAAGGCGGTTCTCGTTTCCGCCGTGCCGCCGTTGATGCTCAAGACGGAGGCCAATCCGGAAGGTCTGCCGATGGAGGTTTTTGACGGCTTCCGCTCGTCGCTCGCCGCAAACCGCGCACAATTCTTCCGCGATGTGCCGGCCGGTCCCTTCTACGGCTTCAACCGCGATGGCGCGACCGTTCATGAAGGCGTGATCCAGAACTGGTGGCGTCAGGGTATGATGGGCGGCGCAAAAGCCCATTATGACGGCATCAAAGCCTTCTCGGAAACTGACCAGACCGAAGACCTGAAGAATATCAGCGTTCCGACGCTGGTGCTGCACGGTGAAGACGACCAGATCGTGCCGATTGCCGACTCCGCCCTGAAATCGGTGAAGCTGTTGAAAAACGGTACGCTGAAGACCTATCCCGGCTTCTCGCACGGTATGCTCACCGTCAATGCCGATGTGCTGAACGCCGATCTTCTGGCCTTCATCAAGGGCTGATCTTTGGGCGAAAAGAAATACGGCCTAATAGTAGGCCGTATTTCGGGATTGGTCCACAACCTGTCCCCCACACGTAACGTCATCCTCGGGCCTGACCCGAGGATGACGTTACGTGTGGGGAGACGGACGGAGGTACTTCCCACATCATGTCATCAGGCGAGTTTTGCCTTCCAAGCCTCGCGATAAGGACCAAGTCCTTCAATGACGCCCGGGGCAAAATGACGCTCGCGGCCGGCAAGCGGCCTGGTGCCGGTAAGGAGCGCGGCACCGGCGCTGGTGCCGGTGGAGCCGCTGACTGCGATCACTTCCGTATCGGCAAAACCCGCTAGCGCCTTGAGATAAAGGGCGTTGCTGGCGAATGGGCCTTCAACGAGCACTGGGCCTTTCCGCCCGATAAGCGAAAGACTGAACTCCGTCATCAGGGCAAGATAAAGCGCTACCGCTGCGTGTCTCTCGGCGACAGTGGCATTGTCGTCGCCTATCCAGCTCGCTGTTTTATCGGGGAAGGGGCCGGAACCGCTGACAATGCTGGGCAACAGCATCATGCCTTTGGCAATCACGCTTTTGAGCGAGGCCTCGATTGCTTCCTCCGGGGCATGCCCGAATTGCTGTGCCAGCATTTCATATTCCCTGCCGCCCATGAAGCGGGAGGAGGGAACGGGACGGCCGAAAGCATCGACATTCAGCAGTGTGTCACGGGTGGGATCGAGCGTGCCCGCCGCGCCGCCGATGGCGAAATTCACCACCCAGGTGCCGGTGGAGACGACCGAAAAATCACCGTCCCGGCGCAGAAGATGCGGCAGGAGCGATGCGTTGGAATCGTGGATGCCACAATAGACCGGCATATGCGGTGAAAGACCTGTTTCCATTGCCAGCGACGGGCGGATTGTTCCCAGCACATCGAAAGCGGAGCGGACCGGCGCCATCAAATGTTCGATGCCGAGACGCGCGACAAGCGAGGAGAAACTTTTCCGCCGTGGGTTCCAGAGATCCGTATGGCAGCCGAGCGAGGTTGTTTCCGTGGCCTGAATGCCCGTCAGCCGTCCCGCCCAATATTGCGCATAGGTGACGATGCTGCGCGCTCTGGAGAAGTGGTCTGGAAAGGCCGTTTTCTGGAAATGGATTTGCGCGCCAAGGTTCAGCCCGACGGGAAGCTGCGGTGAGCCGGTCTCGGCAAAATCTGGCCTGATGCCGCGATAGGCTTCTTCAATGGCTGCGGGATAGCCGTGTTCATAATCGAGCACCGGCATGGCGAGATCGCCGTTTCCATCGAGAAGTGCTGCCGAAGCGCCATGGGTGGTGATGGAAATCGCATCGAAACCGGGCTTCTGGCCGAAACGCTGAAGCGCGGAGAGAATGAAGCGCCAGAGCATTTCCACATCGTAATGCGGATAAATTCCATCACGAAGGACGGGGTTCGCCTGTTTCTCACCGACAATCTCTTCACCGCTGCCGGTGTCGATGACGACGACCTTGGCATTGGTCTTGCCGATATCGATGACCGCAACGCGGCCCGGTTTGATGCTCTCGCTCATGGCAGATGGAACACTGTCACAAGATCTTTTGCTACTGGCGAATGATCGGGATTGCTCTCCATGATATCGGCCATATGCGCCCACCATTTCTTCATCACTGGATGGTCGGGCAGTGCCGCCATGCCGTGGTTCTTCGGGCGCGTCAGCAGGCCGAACAGGATGTTGGTTTCCGGGTCGAGATGGATGGAGTAATCGCTCACACCCGCCTCGCGCAGCAGCTCCACCAGTTCCGGCCATATTTCGTCATGGCGCTTTTTATATTCGGCCTGCTTGCCGGGAAAGAGCTTCATCTTGAAGGCGTGTTTTTCAAGTTCCGGCATGGCTTAACTTCTCATGGCCCGAAGGCGGCGGACGACGATGGGGATGGCGATGGTGACGATGAGCAGCAGACCGACGAAGATCGACATGACGATACCAGGCACATTCAAAAGACCGAGCCCGAAGGTGACGAGGCCCATGACGAAAGCGGCAATGACGACGCCTGCGATGGTGCCGGAGCCGCCGAGAATGGAGACACCGCCGAGCACCACCATGGTCACCACCTCAAGCTCCCACCCTTGAGCGATGGACGGGCGCGTGGAGCCGAGCCGCGACGTGAGGCAGACGGCGGCGATGCCGCTCATCAGGCCGGTGAGCAGGAACAGGATGAACTTCACCCGCTCCACCGGAATGCCGGAGAAACGGGCGGCGAAGGGGTTGTTGCCGATCACATAGACCTGCCGGCCGAAATTGGTGGCGTGCAGCAGAATGGCGAAGAGGATGGCCATGGCGATGAACAGCACGAATTCGAAAGAGATCACCCAGAAAACGTAACCCTGACCGAAATAGGCAAAATCGGCGGGATATTTGCCATAGGCCTGATCGCCCAGCACCATATAGGAAATGCCGCGAAACAGACTCATCGTGCCGATGGTGACGACGATGGAGGGCAGCTTCAGCCCTGCGACCAGAAAACCGTTGAAGGCCCCGCACAAAAGCCCGGTGCCGATGCCGATGGCGACGAGGCCGGGCGTGCCGATCCCCATCTGCACTGCCGCACCCATGGCGGTGGAGGCGAGCGCGATGATGGCGGCGACGGACAGATCAATTTCGCCAGCGATGATCAGCAGCGCCATGGCGAAGGCGATGATCGCCTTTTCCGTGAAATTGAAGGTCGCATCCGACAGGTTCCACGCATTGAGGAAATAGGGCGAGGCCAGCGAATTGGCGATGAAGATGAGGATCGCAACGCCAAGCAGCAGCACTTCCCAACTGGCCATGATGCGGCGCAGCGGCGTGCCGAGCTTGTCTGGAATGATGCGCGGATTCTGCGCTGGTTGAGGCGTCGTGCTCATGCTGCGGCCTCCCTGGCCTGATCGCTTGCTGCGCGGTCACGCAGGATGATACGGCCTTTTCTGGCTTCGGCGCGGGCGTTGAAGACGACGGCGAGCACGATGACGACGCCGGAAATCGCCATCTGTGCGAAGGGCGAAATGCCGATGACGGGCAGGGCGTTCTTGATGACGCCGAGGAACAGCGCGCCGAGCACGGCACCCGCCACCGAGCCGATGCCGCCTGCAATCGAGATGCCGCCGATCACATTCGCCGCCACGCTGTCCAGCTCGAAACCGGCGGCGATATCGACATAGGCAACCGCATAACGCGATACCCAGAGATAGCTGGCGAGACCTGCGAGCGCGCCTGACAGCACGAAGGCGAAGAAGCGCGTGCGGCCGACATCGATGCCCGCATAGACGGCTGCACTCGGATTACCGCCCGATGCATAGGCCGAGCGGCCGAAGGAGGTGCGGCTGAGCACCAGCCACGCGCCGGCGATGATGAGGATCGCCACCCAGGAAAGCACCGGCATGCCGAGGATCATGGTGCGCGGCACGTTGAGGAAGGTGGGGGAAAGCTGGTGCGCATTCACCCAGCCGCCGCCCGAAAGCACGAAGGCCATGCCGCGATAGATGGTGAGCGTGCCGAGTGTGACGACGATCGGCGGAATGCCGAGCCACCAGACGAGCACGCCGTTGAGCGAGCCGAGAAAGGCGCCGATGCCGACCGCCATGACGATGAGAAGCGGCAGGGGAATGCCCGGGAAGGCGGCATTGGTCATCGCCACCGCCATGCCGGTGAAGGCGAGATTGGCGGCGACGGAAAGATCGATGGATTTGGTGAGAATGACCGCCATCTGGCCAAGCGCCAGAATGATGAGGATGGAGGTATCGTTGAAGATGTTGACGAGATTGCCGGGTCGGCTGAAACCGGGCGCGCGTAGCGCAAAACCGGCGATCATGACGATAATGATACCCGCCAGCAGCCATTCGCGATTTTTGAGTAGACGTTGCATGGTTTTGCCCCTCTCAGGCATTGCCGGTGGCGGCGCGCACCAGCTTTTCCGGAGAAAAATCGGCGCGTTCGAACTGGCCCGCCATCAGGCCTTCGCGCATGACGATGGCGCGGTCGGACATGCCGAGGATTTCGGGAAGTTCGGATGAAATCATGATGATGGAAAGCCCCTCGGCGGCAAGCTCGCTGATGAAACCATGCACGGCGGCCTTGGATCCGATATCGATACCCTTGGTGGGTTCATCGAGAATGATGACCTTGGGCTGGGTGGCGAGCCACTTGCCGATCACCACCTTCTGCTGGTTGCCGCCTGAAAGCGTGCCGACCGGCACCGAAAGTGCGGCTGCGCGCAGGTCTAGCCGCGATGCATATTTGCGCGCCAGCGCGAATTCATTGGCGGCGGCCAGAAAACCCTTGCGCGAGGTGCGCGTAAGCGATGGCAGCGATATGTTCTGGTAGATCGGCATGTCCAGCGCCAGCCCGTGGCGGCCGCGCTCCTCCGGCACATAAACGATGCCGGCGCGGATCGCGTCTTCCGGCGAGCGGATGGAAAGCGGCTGGCCTTCCAGCGATACCTGCCCTGAAGCCGGCCGGGTAATGCCGAACAGCGACTGGCAAAGCTCGGAGCGGCCCGCGCCGATCAGCCCGTAAAGGCCGAGAATTTCGCCCTTGCGCAGTTCGAGCGAAATATCGCGGAATTCCGTCTGATGCGAATAGTCACGGACCGAAAGAACCGTCGGACCAAGGGCGACGGCTTGCTTGGGAAAGGCGTTCGTCACGTCGCGACCAACCATCAGGCGCACGATTTCGTCCTGTGGCGTGGCTGCAAGATTGCCCGCTCCAACCATCCTGCCATCCCGGAACACGGCATAATTCTCGGCGATCTCATAAACCTCGTCGAACTTGTGGCTGATGAAGAGGATGGCCTTGCCCTGCCGCTTCAGGTTTTCGACGATGCGAAAAAGATCGTCGATTTCCTTGCGGGAAAGGGCGGCCGTCGGTTCGTCCATGATGACGATGCGCGCCTCGACCGATAGCGCCCGGGCAATCGCCACGAGGTGGCGCTGGGCGATGGACAGGTCCTTCAGCCGAATCGTCGGATCGATGGTGCTTTCGAGCTGTTCCAGCAGGGTTCTGGCGCGCGTGTTGATGGTCTTCCAGTCGATCAGACCGAAACGGCCTTTTGGCGCATGGCCTAGGAAGATGTTTTCGCCAACGGAGAGCTCGTCGAACAGCACGGTTTCCTGATGAATGGCGGTGACGCCGGCATCGATGGCGTCCTGTGCGCTGTGAAAATGGACGGGCTGACCATCGAGAAGGATTTCGCCCTCATTCGGGCGGTAAATGCCGGTGAGGATTTTGACGAGCGTGGATTTTCCCGCACCGTTTTCACCGATCAGCGCGGTGACCTTGCCGGGATAAAGCGCGATATCGACGCCATCCAGCGCTTTGACGCCGGGGAATATCTGGCTGATGCCGCGCATTTCGAGAATGGGCGTGGCGCTGGAAGTCGCTGGGATGTCTATGTTTTGGGTTTCAGCACGCATCATTCCGTCTTACCGGTCTATTTTGATTGAAGCGGCAAGGGGCACCCCCCCCTCTGCCCTGCCGGGCATCTCCCTCCACGGGAAGGGAGTCGGCGAGACGGAGTAAGACGACC
>LT009757.1:318043-599026 GCA_900012615.1 Agrobacterium genomosp. 13 str. CFBP 6927 | reverse complement strand
CTCCCCCTTTCGGGAGGGGTAACGGATCGTTCCCGGCAGGGCAGAGGGGGGGTGCCCTCCGCACACTGCCGTCACTTCTCCGATCAAAAAATCTTCGAGAACTGATCGATATTCTTCGCATCATAAACAAACGGATCGGCCATGGCCGCTTCGCTGTTTTCGCCAACCTTGATCTTGCCCATGCGGCCAGCCTCGATTTCCGAGCCCGGCTTGCCATCGGTTTCGCCCTTTACCAGGCGATAGGCGATCTGTGTGGCGGAATAACCGAGGTCGATCGGGTTCCAGATGGCGAATTCCTTGGTGGCGCCCGACTTGATGGCGCCGGCCATTTCAGACGGCAGGCCAAGGCCGGTCACATAGACCTGACCGATCTTGCCCGCATCCTTCACGGCCTGAGAGGCGGCGAGAACGCCGACCGTTGTCGGCGCGACGATGACCTTTACATTCGGCTGCGAGGAGAGCAGGCCCTGCGCTTCGCGATAGCTCTTGTCGGCAAGGTCGTCACCGTAAACGGTCGTGACGAGGTTGAGGCCGGGGAAATCCTTCAGCTGCTTTTTCATCTCGTCGATCCAGATATTCTGGTTCGTGGAGGTGGTGGTGGCCGAAAGAATGGCGAAATCGCCCTTGCCGCCTTCCAGATGCGATGCGGCGAGCTGCAGGCACATCTTGCCGATCAGCGCGTTGGACGAGGGGTTGAGCTGGAGAATGCGGCCTTCCGGCGCAACACCGGAATCCCATGAGATGACCTTGATGCCGCGCTGGGCCGCCTTTTTCAGCGCGGGAACCACGGCGTCCGGGTCATTGGCGGAAATGGCAATGGCGTCGACGCCCTGCGCGATCAGCGAATTGATGACTTCGATCTGGCCTTCCGCCGTGGTGCTGGTCGGGCCGGTATAGATGATCTCGACGCCGCCGAGGTCCTTTGCGGCCTCCTGCGCGCCCTTGTTGGCGGCTTCGAAAAAGCCATTGCCGAGCGATTTGACCACCAGTGCGATCTTCACATCGGCGGCCTGGGCAACGCCGCCCAGCCCTGCGACGGAGAGCGCCGCGCCAAGCGCCAGAGCGCTCGTCAATGTTCTGCGTGTAAGTTTCATGTCCCTTTTCCTCCCGTTTGAACCGTTTTCCTCCCTCCGGTGCTCCTCAGGCGACCGAAGAAGAATCCTCTTCATCCGGCGGGGCGGCTGTCTTGCCATCCCTCACCGCGCCGACGACCAGCAATTCGACGCCGGCATCTTCCACCATCCTCGCCGCCTCATCGGAAATCCCGTCATCGGTAATGATGGTCGAGACATTTTCGAGCGGGCATAAAATGAGGCTGGATCGCTTTCTGAATTTCGAAGAATCGACCATCACGATCAGCTCTTCCGCCTGCCGCATCAGCTTCTGCTCGCTCTGGATAACCAGCGCGTCGGATTCCATGATGCCGAGTGCGCCCACGCCCTGCGCACCGAGAAAAATACGCCGCGCATAAAAATTGCGGATCGCATCATTCTCGAAAGGCGAGAGGATAAGGCTCTGATCCCGATAGATCGCGCCGCCCGGAACGCTGACATTGCATTTGGAATGCTTGACCAGATGCTCGGCGATGGCGAAAGAATTGGTCATCACCTGCAGGCGGCGCGCCGCCATGTAATGCACCATCTGGAATGTCGTCGTGCCGCCATTCAGGATGATCGCGTCGCCATCGTTGCAGAGATCGACCGCCTTGCGCGCAATTGCGCGTTTCTTGTCGATATTGACCGATTCGGACACCCGGAACGGCCGGGCGGCCAGATTGCCGAGCTGCGGCGGATGCACCGCTTCGGCCCCGCCGCGCACGCGGCGCAATTTGCCCTGAACATGCAGAGACGCGATATCCCGGCGGATCGTCGCTTCCGACGCATCCGTCAGTTCGGCAATATCCTGCACCGTCACGACAGCTTTTTCCTGCGTGGCGCTCAAGATGATGCGATGGCGTTCGCGTTCGTGCATGGGGTCCTCCTGATTGTGATTATTCGCAATCTCTTTACGTTGTCAATCAAGAACGATCAAATTAATCAATATCGCGCTGCAACATGAAAATTTATGATCGTTTTTGATTGACATTATGCTTTTGGATGCGCGATATCTGCCATCAAAGGAGGCGGGCCGGTATCGGCTCCGCGAATGCAGACAGATATTGGGAGGAAGACATGACGGGAAAATCCCGCCTTCTCGAAAGCCGTTGGGACGATGCCTATGCCAGAACGCTCGATGAGCCGGGCAAGCTGCTTTATCGCTCCAATCTGCTCGGTGCCGACAAGCGCATCACCAATTATGGCGGCGGAAACACATCTGCAAAGGTGCTTGAGGCCGACCCGCTGACGGGCGAGAAGGTCCGCGTCATGTGGGTGAAGGGCTCCGGCGGCGATGTCGGCACCATCAAGCTCGATGGTTTTGCAACGCTTTATCTCGACAAGCTGGAAGCGCTGAAGGGCATTTACAAGGGCGTTGCGGATGAAGACCGCATGGTCGGCTTCCTGCCGCATTGCACCTTCAACCTCAATCCGCGCGCGGCTTCCATCGATACGCCACTGCACGGTTTCGTGCCCTATGATCATGTCGACCATATGCATCCGGACGCGATCATCGCCATCGCCGCCTCGAAGAATTCGAAAGAATTGACGCAGCAGATATTCGGTGACGATATCGGCTGGCTGCCCTGGCGTCGCCCCGGTTTCCAGCTCGGTCTCGATCTCGAAGCTTTCGTCAAGGCCAACCCGAAGGCCAAGGGCGTCGTGCTGGAAAGTCACGGCCTCTTCACCTGGGATAATGACGCCAAGACGTGTTACGAACTGACGCTCGCCATCATCAACAAGGCGATCGAATGGTTTGCAGCCAAGACCGAAGGCAAGACGATTTTTGGCGGCGCGGTGGCGAAGAGCCTGCCGCTTGCCGAACGCCGCGCCATTGCCGCCCGGTTGATGCCGGAAATCCGTGGCCGCATCGGCCGCGAGGAGCGCAAGCTTGGCCATTTCGACGATCAGGACGCGGTTCTCGAATTCGTCAACTCGAATGACCTGAAGCCGCTCGGCGCGCTCGGCACATCCTGCCCGGATCACTTCCTGCGGACGAAAATCCGCCCGCTGATCCTCGATCTCGATACGGCGAAGCCGGATGTGGACGCTCTGACGGCAAGTCTCGACAAGGCGCTTGAAGCTTACCGCGCCGATTATACCCGCTACTACGAGGCCTGCCGCCACGATAATTCACCTGATATACGCGACCCAAACCCGGTTATTTTCCTGATCCCCGGCGTCGGCATGTTGTCCTTCGCGAAGGACAAGGCCACCGCCCGCATTGCCGGCGAATTTTACGTCAACGCCATCAACGTCATGCGCGGTGCATCCACCGTGTCCGAATATCAGGGCCTTCCCGAACAGGAAGCCTTCGATATCGAATATTGGCTGCTGGAAGAGGCAAAGCTTCAGCGCATGCCGAAGCCGAAGAGCCTTGCTGGCCGGGTGGCTTTCGTCACCGGCGGTGCGGGCGGCATCGGCCGGGCGACGGCGGAACGGCTGGCGGGCGAGGGCGCCTGCGTGGTTCTGGCGGATATTGACGAGGCGGCGCTGGAAGCTGCCAAGGGCGATTTCGTCAAGCGTTACAGCGCTGACGCGGTGCGCAGCGTGAAGCTGGATGTGACGAAAGAGGATGCCGTCATTGCGGCCTTCGCGGAAGCAAGCGTGGAATTCGGCGGCGTGGATATCCTCGTTTCCAATGCCGGCATCGCTTCCTCCGCGCCGGTGGAAGACACGACGCTTGCCATGTGGAACAAGAATATCGACATTCTCGCCACCGGCTATTTCCTCGTTTCGCGGGAGGCTTTCCGGCTGCTGCGGCGTCAGAATCTCGGCGGCAACGTGGTGTTCGTCGCCTCGAAAAACGGTCTCGCTTCCTCGCCCAATGCCTCTGCCTATTGCACGGCGAAGGCTGCGGAAATTCATCTGGCCCGTTGCCTCGCGCTCGAAGGGGCGGAAGCGGGCATTCGCGTCAACACCGTCAATCCCGATGCCGTGCTGCGCGGTTCGAAAATCTGGAGCGGCGAGTGGCGCGAACAGCGCGCGGCCTCATCCAAGATCGAAGTAACCGATCTGGAGGAACATTACCGCAAGCGCTCCATGCTGAAGCTCAATGTCTTCCCGGAAGATATCGCCGAGGCGATCTACTTCCTGGCGTCCGACGCCTCCGCCAAGTCGACCGGCAACATCATCAATGTCGATGCCGGTAATGCGCAGAGTTTTACGCGGTAGGGTGTCGGTGGATACCGACATATAAAAAGACACGATGCTTTGAGAAGTGGCGAAAGCCCCACCTCCGTCATTCCGGCTCAAGGCCGGAATGACGGAGGTGGTGGTGTCGCGGGCCGAAGCACCTGTTGTGTTCATTATCCGGGAGGAAGAGATGACCGAGACGAAAATCGCCGCCGATGTGATCGCGGCGGAAAACGACAAGCGTGCTGCTGCGCTGAAGGACGATTATCAGGCGCTGGGCAACCAGCTTGCGCGCCGCAATGTCGATATCGAGGCCGTCACGGCCAAGGTCGCGGAATTCTTCGTTGCCGTACCGTCCTGGGGCGTTGGCACCGGCGGCACCCGCTTTGCCCGTTTTCCCGGCACGGGCGAGCCGCGCGGCATTTTCGACAAGCTGGATGATTGCGCCGTCATCAACCAGCTGACACGGGCGACGCCCAATGTTTCCCTCCATATTCCGTGGGACAAGGAAGACCCGAAGCGATTAAAAGCCCATGCCGAAGCGCTGGGCCTCGGCTTCGACGCCATGAACTCCAACACGTTTTCGGATACGCCGGGCCAGAGCCATTCCTACAAATACGGTTCGCTCAGCCACACGGATGCCGCCACGCGCCGACAGGCGGTCGAGCACAACATAGAGTGCATTGAGATCGGCAATGCCATCGGCTCAAAAGCTCTGACGGTGTGGGTGGGTGATGGTTCCAACTTTCCCGGCCAGAGCAATTTCACCAGAAGTTTCGAGCGCTATCTTGCCGCCATGGCCGATATCTACAAGGCGTTGCCGGATGACTGGCGCATCTTTTCCGAACACAAGATGTACGAGCCGGCCTTTTATTCCACGGTCGTGCAGGATTGGGGCACCAATTACCTCATCGCCAATACGCTCGGCGAAAAGGCCTTCTGCCTCGTCGATCTCGGCCACCATGCGCCGAACACCAATATCGAGATGATCGTCGCCCGGCTCATCCAGTTCGGCAAGCTCGGCGGTTTCCACTTCAACGACAGCAAATATGGCGATGACGATCTGGATGCCGGCTCAATCGAGCCATACCGTCTGTTCCTCGTCTTCAACGAGCTGGTGGACGCGGAATATCGCGGCGTGAAAGGCTTCCATCCCGCCCATATGATCGACCAGTCGCACAATGTGACGGACCCGATCGAAAGCCTGATCTCCAGCGCCAACGAAATCCGCCGCGCCTATGCGCAGGCGCTGCTGGTGGATCGCGCGGCTCTCGACGGCTACCAGCAGGACAATGATGCGCTGATGGCTTCCGATATGCTGAAGCGGGCCTATCGCACCGATGTCGAACCGATTCTTGCTCAGGCGCGGCAATTGGCGGGCGGCGCTATCGATCCGGTCGCGACTTATCGTGCGAGCGGCTATCGCAGCCATGTTGCGGCGAAGCGCCCGGCTTCGGTTGGCGGCAGCGGCGGGATTGTATAAGGGCGTTGTTTTTTGGGGACGTACCCCACACCCGTCACCCCGGACTTGATCCGGGGTCCAGTGCGATTAAGTCCTTGATCGCGTAAGAGTCTTTCACGGCGCAGACGCGCCGTGGCTGGATGCCGGATCGAGACCGGCATGACGGAAATAGTGTCACTTCCCCGAAGGCGATTGCCGTCGCACCTGAAACGTATGCTCCGGCCCGGGAAAGGCCCCCGAGCGAACTTCATCGGCATAGGCCGCCGCTGCTTCCGAGACCGTCGGGCCCAGATCGGCGAAACGCTTGACGAATTTCGGTTTGAAATCGGTGAAAAGGCCGAGCATGTCGTCGGAAACGAGCACCTGCCCATCGCAGGCCGGCGATGCGCCGATGCCAACGGTGGGTGCGGCGAGTTTTTCGGTCAGTTCGCGGGCGAGCGGCTCTACTGTGCCTTCCACGACGATGGCGAAGGCGCCGGCCTGATCGACCGCAATCGCGTCACGCCAGATTTTTTGCGTTTCCGCATCCGAATGTCCGAGCGAGCGGAAGCCGCCGGCGGTGTGCACCAGCTGCGGCATCAGGCCGACATGGCCGAACACCGGAATGCCGCGCGCCACCAGAAAGGCGATGGTCTCCGCCATTTCCTCGCCGCCTTCCAGCTTCACGCCGTCGCAGCCGGTTTCCTGCATCAATCGCACGGCATTGCGGAACGCCTGTTCCTTGGATTCCTGATAGGTGCCGAAGGGAAGATCGACGATGACGCAGGCATGTTCGACGCCACGCATGACGGCGCGGCCATGGGCGATCATCATATCCAGCGTGACGCCGACCGTCGTGTCCATGCCGTAAAGCACCATGCCGAGGGAATCGCCGACCAGGAGCAGATCGCAATGCGGATCGAGCAGGCGGGCAATCGGCGTGGTATAGGCGGTCAGGCAGACGATGCGCGCCTCGCCTTTCATCTGCCGGATGGAGGCCGTCGTCAGCCGCTTGTGTTTTCCATGGGCGCTCATTCGGCTGCCTCCCGTTGATTGATCCTGTCGCGCCCGATGACGCGGTTGTCGAGGAGCCTCGTGCTGCCGAGCCTGACGAACAGAGCCACCAGCACCGGTCCCGCCTGCAATGAAGCAACGGGGGCGAGCGTATCGGGATCGCGCACCGCAACGACTTCCGGTGAGGCCAGCGGCTCGGCGGCGATGAATTTTTCTATGGCCGCCTCGAATGCGGCGGGGTCGTCGAAGCCTTCACCATAAAGCCGTTCCGCCTCATCGAGTGCCTGCGGCACGATCACCGCGGCGGCGCGTTCCGCGTGGCTCAGATAGACGTTACGCGAGGAGCAGGCCAGCCCATCCGGCTCACGCACGGTGGCGACGGGAACGACCCTGACCGGCTGGGCAAGGTCCTCGACCATGCGGCGGATCAGCGTTACCTGCTGATAATCCTTTTCGCCGAAATAGGCGGCGTCGGGTTGGACGAGGTTAAAAAGCTTGGTCACGACCGTCGTAACACCTGCGAAATGCCCCGGACGCACCGCGCCTTCGAGCTCGCGGCCTAGTTCCGGCACATCCACGACGGTCTGCATCGGGCGCGGATACATTTCCGTCACCTCCGGCGCGAAAAGAATGTCGATACCTGCCTCCTCCAGAAGTGCGCTGTCGCGGGCGAGATCGCGGGGGTAACGGGCAAGATCTTCATTGGCCCCGAACTGCAGCGGATTGACGAAGATCGACACCACTGTCACGTCGTTTTCGGCCTTCGCTTTGGCAACGAGCGTCAAATGGCCGATATGGAGAAAGCCCATGGTCGGCACGAAGCCGACAGTCTTTCCATCGCGGCGAAATGTGGCGGTCAGGCCGCGCAATTCGGCGACGGTTTTTACAAGGCGCATGGGCTCTCCTCCGGCTCCCCGATCGCCGTCCGGCGAAAGGTGCTGGATAGAACTCGATTTGCCGAACGGGGTCAACGCGGCTTTGAGCATTATATCGATTAACACCTTGAGGGGCGGTTCAGGGCCCAGCAACCCAGATTGGCGGGCGCTTTTCAGCGAAGGCGTTCCTGCCTTCGCGCGCCTCTTCACCGGTGCTGATCGTGGCGATGACGCTTTCGGCAAAAGCGAGCCGGTCACCGCTCGGCTTGTCGCGCATCGCCAGTAATGCCGCCTTTCCAGCTGCGATTGCACCCGGCGCGTTTTGCCGCAAGCGGGCAAGAACCTCCTCTATCACGCCATCGAGTGCAGCGGATGGCGCAGTGCGGTTGACAAGGCCCATGCGCTCGGCTTCCGCGGCGATGAACGGCTGGCCGAGATAGGCCATTTCGTGAAGCCTTCCCGGTGGTATTCTGGTGAGAAGTTTCGCCGCCACCATTGCCGGGAAAAGCCCGACGCGCACTTCCGGTAGGCCGAACTCAGCATGATCTGCGGCATAGGCAAGGTCGCAGGCCGCGATGAGCCCGAGCCCACCGGCCAGAACCCGACCATTGATGCGGGCAATCACGATCTTGTCGCAGATTTCGATGGCGCGTATCACATCGGCGATGGGGTTCGTTCCGTCTCTGGAGAGGAACATGCCGCCCGCACTTTCCTTCAGGTCAGCACCGGAGCAGAAGCTGCGGTCTCCCGCAGCGGTTATCACCACGGCGCGAAGGTTGCCATCGCCGGAGGCCGCGCGGAGCGCATCCGTCAAGGCGTCCGTCATCGCGGCGTTCATGGCGTTGTGGACGTCAGGCCGGTTGAGCGTCAGCCACAGAACGTCTTTGCGCCTTTCGCTCAACAGTTCATCCGCCACGGGCATCACCCTCCGTATTTGCGGCAAGCAGCGCCTTGCCGGCCCGGGCCGCATTCGGCCTGTCGAGATGCCGGCTGATCCAGTCTCCGGTTTTCGCCACCGCCATCAGGTCGATACCGGTTTTAATCCCAAGCCCGTGCAGCAGGTAAACGACGTCTTCGGTGGCGACATTGCCGCTCGCCCCCGGTGCGAAGGGGCAGCCGCCCAGCCCGGCCACCGAACTGTCGAAGACGGAGATGCCTTCATCCAGCGAGGCCAGCACATTGGCGACGCCCTGCCCATAGGTATCGTGGAAATGCATGGCGAGTTTTTCACGCGGGGTGCGGGCGGATACCCGCTTGATGATATTGCGAATCTGGTCCGCCGTGCCGACGCCGATCGTATCGCCTAGCGAGATTTCGTAACAGCCGAGCGCGATGAGTGCTTCGGCCATCGCCGCCACGTCATCAGGTGCAACCGTACCGTCATAAGGGCAGCCGGCTATGCAGGAGACGTAACCGCGCATGAGGATATTCCGGCCAGCCGCAACTGATGCGACATCGCGCAGGCGCTCGAGGCTTTCGGCGCGCGAGCAGCCGATATTGTGCTGGCTGAAACCTTCGGATGCGGAGACGAAAACGGCGATTTCCGTCACGCCGGCTTCAAGGGCGGCCTCGAAACCTTTCATATTGGGAACGAGCGCCGGATAGGCGGTGCCGGGTCGCCGTTCGAGGCCCTGGAACACCTCTTTCGAACCCGCCATTTGTGGCACTTTTTTGGGTGAGACGAAAGCACCCGCTTCCACCGCCGCCAATCCGGCTGCGGCCAGCCGTTCGATCAGCTCGATCTTGATGGCGGCTGGAACCTCGGCGCTTTCGTTCTGCAAGCCGTCACGCGCGCCCACTTCGACGATTTTGGCGGTTCGGGGCCAATTCATCTCAGCCGCCCTCCGGCTCGAAATCCACCAACACCGCACCGGCCGCGACCATATCGCCCTCAATGCAATTTATGGCCGTAACGGTGCCTTTCGTCGGCGCGCGGATCGTGTGCTCCATTTTCATCGCCTCCATCACCACAAGCGCTTCGCCGGCTTCCACCGCAGCACCGCTTCTGCTCAGCAGGGCGCGGATGACGCCGGGCATGGGGGCTTCCAGACCGCCGGTATGGGTAGCGGAATCCGCACTATCGACGGGGTCTGGCTGGCTGATGCGATAATGCTCACCATCCAAAAAAAGCGCGTAACGGCCATCCTCTGCAAAGAAATGGCCCTGCCTTTTCCTGCCTGCCACGGTTGCTCGGAATTTGCCATCATCCGAGAGGCCGCCATGGGCGCTGATCGCCCGTCCGTCGATCTCCAGCGAAAAACCGTCCGCCTCATGCGTGACGCCGACGCTAAACGGCTGGTTGCCAAACACAAAATACAGCGTTTCCCTTGCCGGCGCGTTGAGGCGGAAGGCGGCCGTCGTGTTCCAAGGGCTATGGGGATCGGCCTGTGAACCCGGCTTTCCGTTTTTCTGCCGCGCAAGCAGCAGGCCAAGCGCGGCCATGGCTACCTCGTTCCCGTCCGTTGCTGCCGGAGCAAACAGTGCCGCTTCGTTACGGGCGATGAAACCGGTGTCGAGATCGGCGTTCGCGAAGGCCGCCAGTCCCGCAAGCCGCGTCAGAAAGGCGGCATTGCTGGTGACGCCGCAGATCGCCAGATTTTCGAGCGCCAACCGCAGACGCCGCACCGCCGAGGGGCGATCACGGTCCCAGACGATCAGCTTGGCGATCATCGGATCGTAATGCACGGTGATGGCGTCGCCGGCGCGGATGCCGCTGTCGATCCTGACGTGAGGGCCCTGATCGGGAAAAACGAGATGGCTGACCTTGCCGGTCGACGGCAGGAAATCATGCGCCGGGTCTTCGGCATAAATCCGCGCCTCGATGGCGTGGCCGTTTATGCTGAGACCGGCCCAGTCTTCCGGCAGGGCCTCTCCATTGGCGGCGCGGATCTGCCATTCGACGAGATCGAGACCGGTAATATATTCCGTCACCGGATGTTCGACCTGAAGCCTCGTATTCATTTCCATGAAATAGAAGTCGCCAGAAGGGTCGAGCAGGAATTCTACGGTTCCCGCGCCGCGATAATCGATGGCGCGGGAGGCGGCGACCGCCGCTTCATACATGTGCTGCCGAAGTGCATCGGGCAGGCCGGGGGCAGGGGCTTCCTCTATGACCTTCTGGTGCCGGCGCTGGATCGAGCAGTCGCGCTCGAAAAGCGAAACACAATTGCCCTGGCCATCGGCAAAAACCTGCACTTCCACATGGCGTGGCCGTTCCAGATATTTTTCGATCAGAATGCGGTCGTCGCCGAAAGCGGCAAGCGCTTCGCGTTTTGCGCCGGCAAGCTCCGCTGCGAAGTCGCGCTTTTGCCGGACGATACGCATGCCCTTGCCGCCGCCGCCGGCTGAGGCCTTGAGCAGTACCGGATAACCGATCTTGTTCGCCTCGCTTGCCAGTCGTTTTTCCGATTGTTCGTCACCGTGATAGCCGGGAACGATCGGAACGCCGGCCTTTGCCATCAGCGCCTTCGCCTCGCTTTTCCCTCCCATGGCGCGGATTGCCGCTGCCGGAGGGCCAATGAAAACGAGCCCGGCGGCGGCGCAGGCTTCGGCGAAGCCGGCATTTTCCGAAAGGAAACCGTAACCCGGATGAATGGCTTGCACGCCGGAGGCTTTTGCAGCGGCGATGATTGTTTCGCCGTCGAGATAGGAAGCTCGCGCAGGGGCGGGGCCGATGGCGACGGCCTCATCTGCCAGCGCCACATGCATGGCGTCGCGGTCGGCATCGGAATAGACCGCGACGGTGCGGATACCCATCTTGGCGGCGGTGCGGATGATGCGGCAGGCGATTTCGCCCCTGTTGGCGATCAGTATTTTCGAGAACATTGTCGCCTCACATCCTGAATATGCCGAAACGGGTGGGTTCAATCGGCGCATTGAGCGCGGCGGAGAGACCAAGGCCAAGTACGAGGCGTGTATCCTTCGGGTCTATGATACCATCGTCCCAAAGTCTGGCGCTGGCATAATAGGGATGTCCCTCCCGCTCGTATTTTTCCCGGATCGGCTGTTTGAACGCCTCTTCGCCTTCCTTCGACCAATGCCGGCCATCGGCCTCGATGCCGTCTCGGCGGATTTGCGCCAGAACGGAGGCCGCCTGTTCACCGCCCATCACGGAAATGCGGGCATTTGGCCACATCCACAAAAAGCGCGGTGAATAGGCGCGGCCGCACATGCCATAATTGCCGGCCCCGAAGGAGCCGCCGATGATGACGGTGAATTTCGGCACTTTAGCCGATGCGACGGCGGTAACGAGCTTGGCGCCATCCTTGGCGATGCCACCTGCCTCATAGGCCTTGCCGACCATGAAGCCGGTGATGTTTTGCAGGAAAACCAGGGGAATGCCGCGCTGGCAGCAGAGTTCGATGAAATGTGCGCCTTTGAGTGCTGATTCCGAGAAAAGAATGCCGTTATTGGCGACGATGCCAACCGGATAACCGTGGATGTGGGCAAAACCGCAGACCAGCGTGGTGCCGTAAAGCGCCTTGAACTCATCGAATTCGGAACCGTCCACCAGACGCGCGATGATCTCCCGCACCTCGAAGGGTTTTCGCGTATCGGCAGGTACGACACCGTAAAGTTCATCTGCCGGATAAAGCGGCTCCGTCGGCTCGCGAATATCCAGTTCCACCTGTTTGCGGCGGTTGAGGATGGAAACGATCCGCCGGGTCAGCGCCAGCGCGTGGCGGTCGTTATTGGCGTAATGATCGGTGACGCCGGATTGGCGGGAATGCACATCCGCGCCGCCCAGCTCTTCCGCACTCACCACCTCGCCGGTCGCGGCCTTCACCAGCGGCGGGCCGCCGAGGAAGATCGTGCCCTGATTTTTGACGATCACCGACTGGTCGCTCATGGCAGGCACATAAGCCCCGCCCGCCGTGCAACTGCCCATCACCACGGCGATCTGCGCGATTCCTTCCGCCGACATGTTGGCCTGATTATAGAAGATGCGGCCGAAATGATCGCGGTCGGGAAACACCTCGTCCTGGTTGGGCAGGTTCGCGCCGCCGGAATCCACCAGATAGATGCAGGGCAGCCGGTTCTCCGTGGCGATCTCCTGCGCGCGCAGATGTTTCTTCACCGTCAGCGGATAATAGGTGCCGCCTTTCACCGTCGCATCGTTGGCGACGATCACACATTCGCGGCCAGAGACCCGGCCGATGCCTGTGACGATGCCGGCGGCGGGGACGGGTTCGTCATAGATCTCATAGGCTGCAAATTGCGAGAATTCCAGGAATGGACTGCCGGGATCGAGAAGGGCTTCGATCCGGTCGCGCGCCAACAATTTGCCGCGGGAAAGATGCCGTTCGCGGGCCTTGTCGCCGCCGCCTCTGGAGATTTTTTCGACGTGCTGCCGCAGGTCATCCACCAGACCCGACATGAATTCCACATTGGCGGCAAAGGTAGGATCGCGGCTCAGACTGGATGTAAGCTTCATCGCGTGTCCTCACCCGTTGCCCTTGACCAGTTCGCGGCCGATCAGCATCCGTCGGATTTCGCTAGTGCCTGCACCGATCTCATAAAGCTTGGCGTCGCGCAGCAGCCGTCCGGCCGGGCTTTCATTGACATAACCGGAGCCGCCGAGAAGCTGGATGGCATCCAGCGCCACCTGCGTCGCCCGTTCGGCGGCGAACAGGATTGCGCCCGCCGCATCTTGCCTCGTGATGCGGCCGTTGTCACAGGCGCGGGCAACGGCATAGACATAGGCGCGCGATGCATTCATGGCCGAATAGATATCGGCGAGTTTGCCCTGCACCAGCTGGAATTCACCGATCGGCTTGCCGAATTGCTTGCGCTCGCGGGCATAGGGCAGCACCAGATCGATAGCCGCCTGCATGATGCCGACCGGGCCGGCGGCCAGCACGGCGCGCTCGTAATCCAGTCCGCTCATCAGCACCGTCACGCCGTCATTCAAGCCGCCGAGAATGTTTTCTACCGGCACCTCGCAATCCGTAAATACCAGTTCCGAGGTGGGCGAGCCGCGCATGCCGAGCTTGTCGAGTTTCTGGGCCGGGCGAAACCCCTTGAAGCCTTTTTCGATCAGGAAGGCGGTGATGCCGCGTGGGCCGGCGGACATATCCGTCTTGGCGTAGACCACCAGCGTATCGGCTTCGTGGCCATTGGTAATCCACATCTTCGCGCCGTTCAGCACGTAGCGGTCGCCTCTGCGCTCCGCCTTCAGCCGCATCGACACGACATCCGAACCGGCTTCCGTCTCGCTCATGGCGAGCGAGCCGACATGTTCACCGGAGACGAGTTTCGGCAGATATCTGTGCTTCTGCTCTTGCGTTCCCCAGCGGTGGATCTGGTTGATGCAGAGGTTGGAATGGGCGCCATAGGAAAGACCGATGGAAGCGGAAGCCCGGCTTATCTCCTCCATCGCGACGCAATGGGCGAGATAACCCATGTCGGCACCGCCGAATTCTTCCGAGACCGTGATGCCGTGCAGACCGAGCTCACCCATTTCCGGCCAGAGCTTGCGTGGAAAACGGTCGTCCCTGTCGATCTCTGCCGCCAGCGGAGCGATTTTATCATCTGCGAATGCACTTGCGCTGTCGCGCAATGCTGCGATTTCCGGGCCGAGATCGGCATCGAAAATGGCGGCGAGGTTCAAACTCATCGCGTCTCCTCCTCCGGACGGTAGACCGTCCCTCTTTTCAGCAGTCGGCGCCTCCTCCGCGCCGGCAGCTCTTACTTACGGCGCGTCACCCCCGGTGAAGGCGGCGGAACGGCGCACGAATGTCTTGATGGCGAAATTGGACTGGATGCGCGACACGCCGGGAACCGTGGTCAGGAAATCCAGTAGCTCCTGATAATGCGGCAAATCCCGCACCATAGCGTGGATCAGGTAATCGGAACTGCCGCTGGTCTGGTAACCGCCCACCACTTCGGGAATGGAAGCGACATGGTGCTCGAAGGTCGTCAGCGCTTCCTTGATCTGCCGTTCCAGCGTGACGGAGATGAAGACGCCCATATTGCCGAGCAGCCGGTTCTCATCGAACACGGCGGTATAGCCACGAATGATGCCTTCCTCTTCCAGCTTGCGCACGCGCCGCAGCGTCGGCGTGAAAGAGAGACCTATCCGCGCTGCCAGATCGCGCCAGCTCACCCGCCCGTCATCGCCGAGCACATGCAGAATCTTCCGGTCGAAACTGTCGAGCTCAATCATGGATCATTTGCTCTATGATATGACTAATTGTTGGATCAAAGATATCGTCAATCAAAAAACTGTCAATCAAAATAGCTTTGAAATGAATTCGAGTTGGTGATAGCGTTCATGTCAGTCGAGGTCTGGAGGAGATCACGACGATGGTTGTTTTCTCAAGCGGGAGAATGGCCAAGGGAGGTGAATTTGGCTGTGCATGACCCTGTCGTGATCGTAGGGGCCGCCCGTACTGCTATGGGTGGGTTCCAGGGCGAATTCAAATCGGTGGCCGCGCCTGACCTAGGGGCGGCGGCGATCCGCGCGGCCGTCGAACGGGCCGCTGTTCCGTTTTCTGATATTGACGATGTGCTGATGGGCTGTGTGCTTACGGCCGGACAGGGGCAGGCCCCTGCCCGACAGGCGGCCATTGCCGCCGGCATTCCCAACTCGGTTGGTGCGACGACCATCAACAAGATGTGCGGCTCTGGCATGAAGGCAATCATGCTGGGCCATGACCAGATTGCGGCGGGAAGCTCTTCCATCGTGCTGGCGGGCGGCATGGAAAGCATGAGCAATGCGCCCTATCTCTTGGACCGCGCGCGAAACGGCTATCGTCTCGGCCACGGCAAACTCACTGACCACATGTTTCTGGATGGCTTGGAGGACGCCTATGACAAGGGCCGGCTGATGGGCACTTTCGCGGAAGATTGCGCCGAAGCTTACCAGTTCACCCGTGCGATGCAGGATGACTATGCGCTTACCTCGCTGGAGCGCGCCCGGCGTGCCATCGCCGAGGGGGCTTTCGAAGCGGAGATCGCGCCTGTCGGCGATGTCGCCGTGGACGAGCAGCCGGGCAAGGCAAGGCCGGAGAAAATCCCGCAGCTGAAGCCCGCTTTTCGCGATGGCGGAACGGTGACGGCGGCCAATTCCAGTTCTATCTCCGATGGTGCGGCCGCTCTTGTTCTCATGCGTCGCTCCGAAGCGGAAAGGCGGGGCCTTTCACCACTGGCGACCATTATCGGTCAGGCCTCCCATGCGGATGCACCCGCCGGATATCCAACGGCTCCCATCGGCGCGATGAAAAAGCTGTTCGAAAAAACCGGCTGGGCGGCGAAGGATGTCGATCTCTTCGAAATCAACGAGGCCTTTGCCGTGGTGGCCATGGCGGCGATGCGCGATCTCGATCTGCCGCATGACAAGGTGAATGTGCATGGCGGGGCGTGTGCGCTCGGCCATCCGATTGGCACTTCCGGCGCGAGGATCGTCGTCACCTTGTTGGCCGCTTTGCAGCGTCACGGGCTGAAACGCGGCGTGGCTGCCGTCTGCATCGGCGGCGGTGAAGCAACCGCGCTCGGCATAGAGCGACATTAAGGGAGGCGGCGATGATCCTGAATGACGCCCAGCAGCAGATCAGGGACATGGCACGCGATTTCGCCCGCGAGCGGCTCGCCCCCGGTGCCAGCGCGCGCGACCGGGAAAGCCGTTTCCCGAAAGACGAGCTGAAAGAAATGGGTGCGCTTGGCTTCCTCGGGATGCTTGTCTCCGAGGACTATGGCGGGTCGGAAACCGGCGCCGTGGCCTATGCTTTGGCGCTGGAGGAAATCGCTGCCGGTGACGGGGCCTGTTCCACCATCATGAGCGTTCACAATTCGGTCGGCTGCGTGCCGATCCTCAAATTCGGGACCGAAGACCAGAAACAACGTTTTCTGCCGAAACTGGCTTCCGGCGAGTGGATCGGCGGCTTTGCCTTGACCGAACCGCAGGCCGGTTCCGATGCGTCCAACCTCAAGACCCGCGCCCGGCGCGATGGCGACCGGTATATTCTGGATGGCGCGAAACAGTTCATCACCTCGGGCAAAAATGGCGATGTCGTCATCGTTTTTGCCGTCACCGATGCGGCGGCGGGCAAGAAAGGCATCACGGCCTTCATCGTGCCGACCGATACGCCGGGTTACGAGGTGATCAGAGTCGAGGAAAAACTCGGGCTGCACTCTTCGGATACCTGCCAGATTGCCTTTGCCGACATGGCGGTCTCGGCAGAAATGCGGCTGGGCGAAGAGGGGCAGGGGTATCGCATCGCGCTCGCCAATCTGGAAGGCGGCCGCATCGGCATTGCCGCGCAGGCCGTCGGCATGGCGCAGGCGGCTTTCGAGGCGGCGCGGGATTATGCCCGGGAGCGCAAGGCCTTCGGACAGGCAATCATCGAGCATCAGGCGGTGGCGTTTCGCCTCGCGGACATGGCGGCGCGCATTGAGGCGGCGCGGCAGCTGGTGCTGCATGCGGCGGCGCTGAAGGAAGCGGGTGAGCCCTGTCTTTCTGAAGCCTCGATGGCAAAACTCTTCGCGTCCGAAATGGCCGAGCGCGTCTGCTCGGACGCCATCCAGATTCACGGCGGTTACGGTTACATGGCGGATTATCCGGTGGAGCGGATCTATCGCGATGTGCGCATCTGCCAGATTTACGAGGGAACCAGCGATGTCCAGCGCATGGTCATCGCGCGAAACCTCTGAACATTGTTTCGTCATCTGGAGGAGATGGCGATGGGAGGAGTAGAATGGATATTACCGAAACCACGCATCTCAGCCTGCATGTGCCGGAGCCCGCGGTGCGGCCCGGCGACCAGCCGGATTTCTCCAATGTGAAAATACCCAAGGCCGGCTCCGTGCCGCGCCCGGAGGTGGATGCAGCGCCGGAAAGCATGCGCGATCTCGCCTATTCCATCATTCGCGTCCTCAACCACCAGGGTGAGGCCGTCGGGCCATGGGCAGGGCTGCTCTCGGACGAGGAATTGCTGGTGGGCCTTAGAAACATGATGCGGCTTCGCGCTTTCGATGCCCGCATGCTGATGGCGCAACGGCAGGGCAAAACCTCCTTCTACATGCAGCATCTGGGCGAGGAGGCGGTCAGCTGCGCCTTCCGCAAGGCGCTTTCCAAAGGCGACATGAATTTCCCGACCTACCGGCAGGCGGGTCTCTTGATCGCCGACGACTATCCGCTCGTCACCATGATGAACCAGATCTATTCCAACGAGCTGGACCCGCTGCATGGGCGGCAAATGCCGGTCCTCCACTCCTCGAAGGAGCACGGCTTCTTCACCGTGTCCGGCAATCTTGCCACGCAATATGTGCAGGCGGTCGGCTGGGCGATGGCCTCGGCCATCAAGGGCGATACGAAAATCGCAGCCGCGTGGATCGGTGACGGCTCGACGGCGGAATCGGATTTCCATTCCGCGCTCGTCTTTGCCTCCACCTACAAGGCGCCGGTGATCCTCAACATCGTCAACAACCAATGGGCCATTTCCACTTTTCAGGGCATTGCGCGCGGCGGTTCCGGCACCTTTGCAGCGCGGGGGCTGGGTTTCGGTATTCCCGCACTTCGGGTCGACGGCAATGATTATCTTGCCGTCTATGCCGTGGCGCGATGGGCGGTGGAGCGCGCGCGCCGCAATCTCGGCCCGACGCTGATTGAATATGTGACCTATCGTGTCGGCGCACATTCCACCTCCGACGATCCGAGCGCCTATCGCCCCAAGACCGAATCCGAAGCCTGGCCGCTGGGCGACCCGGTTCTCCGGCTGAAAAAACATCTCATTCTGCGCGGTTTCTGGTCGGAGGAGCGGCACCGGCAGGCGGAGGCGGAAATCGCCGATGAGGTGATCGAGGCGCAGCGCGAGGCGGAAAGCCACGGCACGCTGCATGCGGGCGGCAAGCCGCCGACCAAGGATATTTTCGAGGGCGTATATGCCGAGATGCCGCCGCATCTTGTCCGTCAACGCCAGAAAGCCGGGTACTGACATGACCAGAATGACGATGATCGAAGCCGTCCGCAGCGCCATGGATGTATCCATGGAGCGCAACGACGATGTGGTGGTGTTCGGTGAGGACGTGGGTTATTTCGGCGGGGTCTTCCGCGCCACACAGGGGCTGCAGGGAAAATACGGCAAGACCCGCTGTTTCGACGCACCCATCAGCGAATCCGGCATTGTCGGCACCGCCATCGGCATGGCTGCTTATGGCTTGCGCCCCTGCGTCGAAATCCAGTTCGCCGATTACATGTATCCCGCCTATGACCAGATTACCCAGGAAGCGGCGCGCATTCGCTATCGCTCCAATGGCGATTTCACCTGCCCCATCGTTCTCAGAATGCCAACGGGCGGCGGCATTTTTGGCGGGCAGACCCATAGCCAGAGCCCGGAGGCGCTTTTTACCCATGTCTGCGGGCTGAAGGTTGTGGTCCCCTCCAACCCATACGACGCCAAGGGGCTGTTGATCGCGTCGATTGAAGATCCTGATCCGGTGATGTTTCTGGAGCCGAAGCGGCTTTATAACGGCCCCTTCGACGGCCATCACGACCGGCCCGTCACGCCATGGTCCAAACATGATATGGGCGAGGTGCCGGAAGGGCACTACACCATTCCCATTGGCAAGGCGGAAATCCGCCGGCCCGGAAACGCTGTCACCGTCATCACCTACGGCACCATGGTGCATGTGGCGCTGGCGGCGGCGGAAGAGACCGGCGTGGATGCCGAGATCATCGATCTTCGCAGCCTGCTGCCGCTCGACCTCGACACTATCGTGAAGTCCGTTTCCAAGACCGGCCGCTGCGTCATGGTGCATGAGGCGACGCTCACTTCCGGCTTCGGCGCGGAAGTTGTGTCGCTGGTGCAGGAACATTGCTTTTATCACCTGGAGGCCCCGGTCGTCCGCGTTGCCGGCTGGGACACGCCTTATCCCCATGCGCAGGAATGGGACTATTTTCCGGGTCCCGCCCGCGTCGGGCGCGCCCTCGTCGAAGTCATGGAGGCCTGAAAATGGCGGAATTTGTTCTCACTATGCCCGATGTCGGTGAAGGTGTGGCGGAAGCCGAACTGGTGGAATGGAACATCAAGCCCGGCGATCCCGTGCATGAGGACATGGTGCTGGCCGCGGTGATGACCGATAAGGCGACCGTCGAAATCCCCTCGCCGGTTGCAGGCATCGTCACATGGCTGGCGGCGGAAGTGGGTGATACCGTGGCGGTAAAGGCGCCGCTTGTGCGCATCGAAACCGAAGCGGCTGCGGCCGCTCCGGTCGGCGACGCGCCGGAACCGGAAGCGCCATCCGACATGACGGAAGAGCCGCCAGCGGCTGAAATCCAGCCGGCCCGTGAGATAAATGATGCGCCGCCTTCTCCCGAGGTCGAACACCATAAGCCTCTGGCGTCCCCCGCGGTTCGCCAGCGCGCCGATGATCTCGATATCGATCTCGCACGTGTTCGGGGAACAGGGCCGGACGGGCATATCACCCATGCCGATCTCGATGCCTATCTCACCACGCGGTCGCAAGCTGAACGGCCTGCGGTGTCGATAGCGCCCCGCGACAGCGCCGTCGAGGAAGTGAAGGTGACGGGGCTGAGGCGCAGGATCGCCGAGAAGATGGCGCTTTCCGTCTCCCGCATTCCCCACATCACCTATGTCGAGGAAATCGACGTGACGGATCTGGAGGATTTGCGAACCACCATGAACGCCAACCGCCGTTCCGGACAGCCGAAACTGACGATCCTGCCGTTCCTGATGCGGGCGCTTGTCAAAACGGTCGCGGATCATCCCGGCATGAATGCCACCTTCGATGACGAGAAAGGGGTCGTCAGCCATTACGAAGCGGTTCACATCGGCATCGCCACGCAGACGCCTTCGGGATTGACGGTGCCGGTGGTTCGCCACACGGAAACACTTGGCCTTTGGCAATGCGCAGAGGAAGTTGCGCGCGTTGCCGAGGCGGCCCGCACCGGCACCGCCCAGCGCGACGAGCTGACGGGCTCAACTATCACCATCAGCTCGCTCGGCGCCCTGGGTGGTGTGGTTTCGACGCCGATCATCAATTACCCCGAGGTGGCGATCATCGGCGTCAACAAGATCATGACGCGGCCGGTCTGGGATGGCAGCCGTTTCGTGCCCCGCAAGATGATGAACCTTTCTTCCAGCTTCGATCACCGGCTTGTCGACGGCTGGGATGCCGCCGTCTTCATCCAGGCCGTCAAGGCGCTGCTGGAAAAGCCGGCTCTGATCTTCATAGAGTAAAGCACCCGACGCGCCCATTCCTGTGACAAGCCCAGTAATGGGCGCCCCCGCATAGCTTTTTAACGGGTCGTTTTCGACATTCACGGAACTGTTTCGGTGTCAGTATAGGCTTGCGTTCGCGATCTTCGGGTATAGAAGAGAAAGAACGAGAAGCCGTGTTTTCTCATCATGATCATAGTGGCGGACGGGGGCGCTCCGGTGCCCAGCGCTTCGCTGTCCGCCGGCAACCGAATGAAGAAGAAGGTCCTTTCATGAGCACTCCCAAACCCGTTGTCCTGACTATTCTCGATGGCTGGGGGCTGAGCGAGGACAAATCCAGCAATGCGCCGGTGCTGGCGAACACGCCCACCATGGACCGGCTTTTTGCCACCTGCCCGAATGCAACGCTCACCACTTTCGGCCCGAATGTCGGCCTGCCCAGCGGGCAGATGGGCAATTCCGAAGTCGGTCACACCAATATCGGCGCAGGCCGCATCGTTGCCATGGACCTCGGCCAGATTGACCTGGCGATCGAGGATGGCAGCTTTTTCCAGAATGCCGCGCTTCTCGATTTCGCCGCCAAGGTAAAGGCGGCTGGCGGTGTGGCGCATCTGATGTGCGTTGTTTCGGATGGCGGCGTTCACGGCCACATCGTCCACGGTCAGGCGGCGGTGAAGCTGATGACCGATCTGGGGCTGAAGGTCGTCGTGCACGCCATCACCGATGGCCGCGATGTCGCGCCGCAGTCGGCAGAGGGTTTCGTCACTGCTTTTGCAGCCAGCCTGCCTGAGGGCGCCAGCATCGGCACGGTGATCGGCCGTTATTATGCAATGGATCGCGACAATCGCTGGGAACGCGTTGAAAAAGCCTATGACGCCATGGTTCTCGGCAAGGGTGAGCATGCGCCGGACGCGGTGAGCGCTGTGGCCGGAAGCTACAAAAACAACGTCACCGATGAATTCATCCTGCCGACGGTGATCGGCGACTATCAAGGGTTCAAGGCCGGTGACGGTCTCTTCTGCCTGAATTTCCGCGCCGACCGCGCCCGCGAAATCCTGCTCGCCATCGGCGCGGATGATTTCGACGGGTTCGCGCGCGAAAAGCCCGTGCTTTCGGCCTTGCTTGGCATGGTGGAATATTCCACCCGCCACAGCACCTTCATGACGACGGCTTACCCCAAGCGCGATATCGTCAATACGCTGGGCGCCTGGGTGGCCAAGCAGGGTCTGCGGCAGTTCCGCCTGGCCGAGACGGAAAAATATCCGCATGTCACCTTCTTCCTCAATGGCGGCAAGGAAGAGCCGGAAGTGGGCGAAGACCGCTTCATGCCCAAGTCTCCGAAGGTTGCGACCTATGATCTGCAGCCGGAAATGAGCGCGCCGGAAGTGACGGAGAAATTCGTCGAGGCGATCGGCAAAGGTTACGACCTCATCGTCACCAATTATGCCAATCCGGACATGGTCGGCCATACCGGCGACCTGCAGGCCGCGATCAAGGCATGCGAAGCCGTGGACCGGGGCTTGCCGCCGTCGTTGCGGCACTGGACAAGGTGGGGGGCGCCATGCTGGTGATTGCCGACCATGGCAATTGCGAAACCATGGTGGATCCGGTGACCGGTGGCCCGCACACGGCGCACACGACCAATCCGGTGCCGGTGATCCTGTATGGCGGACCGGAAGGTGCAAAGCTGCATAGCGGTATTCTCGCCGATGTTGCTCCGACGCTGCTGCAACTGATGAACGTGCCGCTGCCGGCTGAAATGACGGGCAAGAGCCTGATCGACCTATAATAATAGAGTGCCCTCGCGCGGGAGTTTCTCGCTCCCGCGCCGGCCGTTTTATGCGCATCGAATGAGGTGGGTCTATCGCTGTTTGGCGTAGATGCGGTCGTGGATGAGCATGCCGGTAATCATCGCCGCCACGAAGAGCATAACCGGTAGTAATCCCAGAGCAAAGGCCGAGATTGCGGGGCCGGGGCAAAAGCCCGCAAGCCCCCAGCCTGTGCCAAAAATAGCCGAGCCCACGACCAGCGGCCGGTCGATGCTCGTTTTCGAGGGAAGGCTGAAATCTTCACCGAAGACGGGTTTGGCAAGGAAACGGCGTAGCTGAACGCCCGGTACCGCGACCAGGAGCGCGCCGCCGAGAACGAACATCAGGCTCGGATCCCAATGGCCGCTCGCCACGTCGAGAAAACCTGAAACGCGGGTTGGATCGATCATACCGGAAAGGGAGAGGCCGAAGCCGAACAGCGCTCCTGCCGCGAGTGCCAGCGCGACACGCGCAATGACCGGATTTTTCATGAGAGGGCTCCCGTTATCGTCGCGGCGAGCATGCCGGTGATCAGGAACGTTACGGTCGCGACGATGGAGCGCCGGGAAAATCGCGCCAGCCCCATGATGCCGTGACCGGAAGTACAGCCGGAGCCCATGCGTGTGCCGAAACCGACCAGCAGACCGGCAATGAGGATCAGCGGCCACGGTGTTGTTATGGTGAGGGCAGGAAACTGGCTGAATGTGATGGCATAAAGATAAGGCCCGGCCAACAGACCGGCCACGAATGCCAGATCAGTAAAACGCCGCTCTCTTCCAAGCACATTGCCCAGGATGCCGCTGATACCGGCGATGCGGCCGTTAAAGAAAAACAGGAGGATGCTTGCGAGACCAAGCAGCATGCCGCCGAAAAGCGAGGGCAAATAGGGCGTCACGGGTTTTCCTCCGGCGCGCAGAAAATCGAATAAAGGGCCTCGATCAACTGCGCCGCTTTTTCCTCCGTCAGCCGGTAGAAGATTTGTTTGGCGTCACGTCGGGTCTCGACGATGCCGGCCTCCCGCAACACCCCGAGCTGCTGGGAGAGCGTGGGCTGGCGGATATCCAGCTTGGTCTCGAGTTCGCCGACAGAAAACTCCCCCTGCGCCAGCGTGCAGGCGAGCATCAGCCGCGCCGGATGGGCGAGTGTCTTCAAAAGTATCGCAACCTCGACGGCGCGTTCCTCCATCTCCGGAAGCGGGATTTCAGTAATGTGCAAGGGCAGTTTCAGCGTGTTTTGCTTCACCATGCGCTACCCTCCAGCACGTCGAGAGGGAATTTCAGATAACGTTTGCCGTTTGCCTCGGGCTCCGGCAGACGCCCGCCGCGAATATTGACCTGCAGGGCGTGCAGGATGAGCTTCGGCATCGGCAAGGTGCGATCCCGGGCCTCGCGAAGCTGAATGAAGCCTTCTTCCGTCATGCCGGCCAGATGCGGATTGCTGCGCTTCTGTTCGCCGACCGTGCTTTCCCATTTCGGGGCGCGGCCACCGGGCTGGTAATCATGGCCCGTGAAAAGCCGCGTTTCGTCTGGGAGGGCGAGAATGTTCTGGATGGAGGTCCAGAGTTCTCTTGCGCTGCCACCCGGAAAATCGGCCCGCGCCGTGCCGGAATCGGGCATGAACAGAGTATCGTGTATGAAGGCGGCGTCCCCCACCACATAGGTCACGGAGGCCAGCGTGTGCCCGGGCGAAAACAGCACGCGGGCTTCAAGCGAACCGATGCTGAAACGCTCTTCCGCTTCAAACAGCCGGTCCCATTGCGAACCGTCGGTCTCAAGGACGGGCCAGTTGTATTTCTCCTGCCAGAGTTTCTGTACGCCGGTGATCCTGGCGCCGATCGCCGTTTTCGCGCCGGTTTTTTGGCTGAGATAGTGGGCGGCGGAAAAATGGTCGGCATGGGGATGTGTATCGAGAATCCACTCCACCGTCAGGTTCTGTTCTTTCACATAGTCCAGAATGGCGTCGGCATTCATCGTTCCGGTCGCGCCGGATTTCTCGTCGAAATCATAGACGGGATCAATGATGGCGCAGCGCCCGGTCGAAGGATCCGAAACGATATATTGCACGCTCGATGTACGCGGATCGAAGAAAGCCTTCACATGCGGCTTTGCCAGAGCCCGCCGCTCCAGCCAGCGAACGGCGCCGGAAAGGTCGAAACCATGCTCCTTGCCGAAAGCCCCGATCTCGGATGGCTCCATGCGCCCGTCCAGCGTTTCGCCGAGAACGTAGAGCGTGAGAGCACGGGTGCCGCCCTTGCAATGGGCGAATATAGGGCCCTTGGCTTCAGCCATCGTCTGTTGGAAGGCACGAATATCGGCCTCTGTCATTGTCGGGCCGCTGACCGGAATGAAACTATAGGCCAGACCCGCCGCGCCGGCGGCGCTTCGTTCATGCGCATTGCCCGGCTGGCCGGGCTCTTCGCCATCCGGTCGGGCATTGATGATGGTTTTATATCCTTGAGCGGAGAGCGATGGAAAGTCGGTGATCTCCGGCTGGCCTGCGACTGTCAGACGTTCGTTGATCCTTACGGCGTTCATCGGCATCTCCTGTTGTTCTAAATTAATATACGTTATTGTATAATGTATATTGACTGGCCGCAAGAGGCGCATTTCATCGGAAATGCTTAACGGAAAACACACCCCATGCCTGGCGCTGTGCGGGCATGGGGTGTGTTTGCCTGAAGCCGGTTTGCGTGGCGGCTGGTCTCAGGCGACGAGCCTGCGGCGTGTCGCCTTCCAGCCGAGACAGATCGCCGCGATGAGTAGAACCGTCTGGGCGACGAGAAACGGTGGCTCGTTGCCGTTCGGCGCCAGGGCGTTCAGCGCTTCGACCTTGAGGAAGGCCTGAACGATCAGCACGAACATGTTCAGATAGAGGCCCATCGTCGCGGTGATCGTATAAATGATGCGCGCCCTGCCATTGAGACCGTATCCATAGAGCGCCACCAGCGCGATCGCCAGAATGGCGGTCGAAATGATGCCGACGCCGAGTGCAGGCGTGAAGTTGCCGATCGGAAACAGAAAGCCGGTGAGCGTGGTGGCGAGCGTCGTGATGAGAAAAAGCGCCATCATGCGCGGCATCCACCGCCCTGCCGCATAAGCGGGCAGGGCGATCAGTCCGGTTGCGATGCCGATGAAACTCAGGGCAACGTGCAATGCAGTGAATTGGGGAATGGTCAGTCCGAGGATCATGATGCGTCTCCCTCTATTCGGTTTGAGTTGCACGATACCGGCTGGCGGCAAGTGCATGCGACAGATTGGGCCTCAATGCCGCGCGGGCGGCAAGGAAATTTTCAAGATCAGCCGTATCAGGCAGGGAAGGAATGGTCAGAACCTCGCCGAGATCGAGACCGGCAAGGGCCGCATCCACCATCTCGTAAACATCCATGACCATTGCGGCCGGAATGGCGTCGAGCCGTTCCTCTTCCCAGATTGCCGTGCGGGTGATGCCCGGTAGGACGCCCTGAACCCTTACACCGGAGGGCGAAAGCTGCGCCTGCAGCGCCTCGGTGAAGGCAAGCACGAAGGCCTTGGTGGCCGGGTAGACGGCGGTGAACGCTGCCGGCATCAGCGCCGTGACCGAGGTGATGTTGATGATCGTGCCCTTGCCATCGGCGGCAAGGCGCGGTGCGATGGCTGCCGCAAGCCGGGTGACGGCAAGAATGTTGAGGTTGATCATCGTCGTCACATAGGCCGGGTCCAGCGTCGTTATCGCGCCTTCACCGGCAATGCCGGCATTGTTGACGAGACCGGTAATCTGCTGGTCGTCGCGCAGCCGTTCCTCTACCTTTTCGAGGTCTTCCGCCCTGGAAAGATCGGCGGAGAGAACCTCGACTGCGATGTGATGATCCTTTTCCAGCTGTGCTGCCAGAGCCTTCAGCTTTTCGGCACGCCGTGCCACGAGAATGAGATCACGGCCGCGTTTTGCCAGACGTTCGGCATAGACCGCGCCAATGCCGTCGGATGCGCCGGTGATGAGAAATGTATTCCTTGTCATGTCCGTGTCTCCTGTATCTGGTGGTTTCAGGCGTTGATGAAGGCGAGAAGGTCGGCGTTGAACCGGTCCTGATGGGTCTGAGTCAGGCCATGGTCGACGCCCTCATAGATTTTGAGAACCGCATGTTTGACGATTCTGACCGTGGAAAGCGCGGAAGCGCCCACCGGCACGATCTGGTCGTCATCGCCGTGCAGAACCAGTGTCGGTTTGTCGAAGGCCTTCAGGTCCTGATGAAAATCGCTTTCCGAAAAGGCGCGGATACTGTCGAGCTGGCCTTTCAGGCCGCCCATCATGCCCTGCCGCCAGAATTCCTCGCGGATGCCTTCGGATATCACGGCGCCTTCGCGGTTGTAGCCGTAAAAGGGAATGGTCAGGTCCTTGAAGAACTGGCTGCGATTGTCATAGGTGCCCTTGCGGATGCCGTCGAAAACATCGATCGGCAGGCCGATGGCATTGCTTTCCGTCTTCAGCATCAGCGGCGGAACCGCGCCGATGAGGGCGATTTTCGCGACGCGGGCCGTGCCGTGGCGGCCGATATAGCGGGTGACCTCGCCGCCGCCGGTGGAGTGGCCAACCAGAATGATGTCGTGAAGATCGAGCTGTTCGATCAGCTCGGCCAGGTCATCGGCATATTGATCCATGGTATTATTGTGCCAGACCTGATCGGAGCGGCCGTGGCTGCGGCGATCATGGGCGATGGTGCGGAAACCGTTGTTAGCGAAGAACACCATCTGCGCATCCCAGGCATCGGCGCTGAGCGGCCAGCCATGGGAGAAGATGATGGGCTGGCCGTCTTTCGGACCCCAGTCCTTGTAGAAAATATGCGTTCCGTCTCTGGTGGTGATCGTTGTCATGGCTCTCTCTCCTGTTGCGGGGAGCTTGCTTGCGTCCCGTGGGAATAGAGATACTCTTGACGCAGCGGGGGCTGGATTGGCGCTTCTGACAGAAAACGAGCCGAAACTGACAAAACGGGGGATGCGGGCATGGCGGGTGTAGCGGGAAGCGCGATTGAAGTCGGTCTGGTTCTCTACCGGGACTGTCAGATCGCCATGGTGCACGGCATCACCGATCTTTTCGCCATCGCGTCGGTGTTTTCACAGGATCGCGGCGGACCGAAACTGCGCGTTAGCCACTGGAGCATGGGCGAGGGCGGTGAGTTTTCCCGCTGTCACGACACCGAGCCCGACAGGCCGGGACATCCCGATATCTTCGTCGTGCCCGGCCGACTGACCGGGCCTGCCGAAATCGATGAGGCCGAGCCCTATGCCCGCTGGCTGCTGGACCGGCACGCGCAGGGCGCGACGCTGGCCGCCAGTTGCGGCGGTTCCTTCATTATCGCCGCGACCGGCCTCCTGTCCGGCCGCCCGGCCACGACCCATTGGCTGTTTGCCGAGCGGTTCCGCGACCGTTTTCCCGATATCCGGCTGGAGATAGACAAGATCGTCATCGAGGATGGCGATATCATCACGGCTGGCGGGCTGATGGCTTGGACCGATCTTGGCCTGCGCATCGTCGATCGGCTGCTCGGGCCTTCGGTGATGATCGAGACTGGCAAATTCTTGCTGATCGATCCTTCGGGGCGTGAACAGCGCCATTATAGCAGTTTCGCCCCGAGGCTGACGCATGGCGACGAGCCGATCCTGAAGGTGCAGCACTGGCTGCAGGCCCGCGCCGGGCGGGCGACGAGCGTTACCGACATGGCCGGCCATGCCGGGCTGGAGGAGCGGACCTTTCTGCGCCGCTTCAAGGCGGCGACCGGCATGAAGCCCATCGAATATGTTCAGCACCTGCGCGTTGGCAAGGCGCGGGAATTGCTTGAATTCACCCGCCGTTCGGTCGATCAGATCGCCTGGTCTGTGGGTTATGAGGATTCAGCCGCCTTTCGCCGGGTCTTCCACCGTATTCTCGGCCTCTCACCGGGTGAATATAGAAGCCGCTTCTCCACCAGTTCGGCCATGGCGGCTGCCTGAGGATATCCTGTGGATCCGACAGCCCTGTTGGCCGGGGAAACCGTCGAGACGTCCGGCTCTTGCAATGTGGCGGGTGTTTGTTAACATGCCAGACAAGTTTGAAACAGGTGGGCCGAAATGGACGTTGAGAGCAGCACCAAGCAAATATCGCTTGCGGCGAAGATCAGTTCGGCATTGCGGCGGGATTTGTCGCAGGGCGTGTTCCGCCCCGGTGATCGTCTTCCGAGCGAGAGCGCGCTGACGCGGGAATATTCGGTCAGCCGCACGGTGGTGCGGGAGGCCATCGCCATTCTGCGCGCGGATGGTCTGGTTGAGGCCCGTAAGGGGGCAGGTGTGTTTGCCGTGGAGGCGAAACCAGCCAAGGAGGTGCCTTTTAATGATCTCGCCGTGGGGCGGATCTCCTCCGTGATTGAATTGCTGGAATTGCGCACCGTTTTCGAGGTTGAATCCGCCGGGCTTGCGGCATCGCGCCGTTCCGCGGTGCAGGTGGAGGCGATTGTCGATGCGCATCGGCGTGTCAGCGACTGTCTCGCGGCCGGATTGCCGACACGGGATGCCGATTTCGAGTTTCATCTGGCCATTGCACAGGCGACGCAGAACAGGCGTTTCCCGGAATTCCTCCAGCTCATTCGCTCCGGCATCATTCCCCGCGGTGAGTTGCAGGGTGCTGCGCCAGGGTCGCGTCCCAAGGACTACAACCTGCATCTCCAGGAGGAGCATGCGAGGATCGTCGACGCCATCATCGAAGGCGATGCCGATGCCGCGCGCCAATATATGGCGGCGCATCTGCGCGGCAGTCTTGAGCGCTACAAGGTGCTTCTGCGCTCCCGCACCGCTGCCGCTGATTGACAGAAAGACAAGTTTTCTCCGCGGGTTAAGCGCTTGCCCGTCGATAGAAAGCCAGGGAGGCGGCAAGTGTCAAAATCGCCCCGCCGCAAACCCGGTCGAGCCAAAGAGCTCCGGATTTTCGCAATAGCTTGACGGCCTGCGTGCCGAGCAGGGCATATCCGCACATCACGATGAAATCGATCCCGGCGAAGATCAGCGCCAGCACCGCATATTGCTGGATTTGCGGGGCGGCGGGATCGATGAATTGCGGCAGGAAAGCCGAAAAGAACAGGTATCCCTTGGGGTTGGTCACCGCCACGAGGAAGCTTTTGAAGAAAATCGCGCGCGTGGAGACGGCTCCGTCTGCTCCTGCCGATTGAAGCCCATCAAGCGTGCCTCTTGAGCGCAAAAGCATGATGCCGAGGAAGGCCAGATAACAGACACCGACCCATTTGACGACGCCGAACCAGAATTCCGAAGCGGCAAGCAAAGCCCCCAATCCCAGCGCAACCGCGCCGATCAGGACGAAATCGGAGAGAACCGCGCCGGCCATACCGGTCAAAGCGCGGCGAATTCCGAATCTCGAGCCATTCGAGAGCGCCAGCAAAACAGTCGGGCCTGGCGTCGCGATGCCGATGAAAGCGACGAGGGCAAATGCCAGAAGCGTCATGTCAGCCATATTTTCCTCCTCTGAAGACGCGGATGTCATTGGCATCATAGCTGCGGTTGGCATCCGCGCATTCCGCAAGACGGGAGAATACAGGCTTTTGCGGTCGCAGCAACACAGGTCATTTCCCCTAGGACAGAAGCGAAAGCATCGTGATCCCGGTGCGAAATTTCCGTCCCGTGCACATGTTTCGGAACTTGGCCAATACGGATTTGACCGGGATGCGCTTGACAGCCCCCAACACCTGTGACAACTTTCGCATAGTTGTCAGACATGATTGCGCCTTTGTCATTCGCGCAGTCGATCTCTGGCAAGGGAGGAATCATGCCAAAAAGACGCCTTTCGCTGTATGGTCTGTCCGGCCAGATCGGAAGTATTGCGGTTACGCTGCTCGGATTGCTGTTACTGACCTTTTTTATCGGCCGCCTGATGCCCGCCGATCCCGTGCGGGCGATCGTGGGTGAAGATGCGACCCGCGAAACCTATGAACAGGTCTATCACGCGCTTGGTTTCGACCGTCCGCTGTGGCAACAGTTCTTCTATTATCTGGGAGACGTGTTCACCGGCGACTTCGGAACCTCGATCCGCACCGGGCGTCCGGTCATCGAGGATATCATAAGGGTCATGCCCGCGACGATGGAGCTGGCGACCTTCGCGATCCTGATCGGCGCCGGCCTCGGCATTCCCATGGGCGTTTATGCCGCCGTTAACAAGGATCGCTGGCAGGATCATCTGGTGCGGGTGCTCAGCCTGTTCGGCCATTCCATGCCGATCTTCTGGACCGGCATGATCGCGCTGATCGTTTTTTACGCCCATCTCGGCCTTGTCGGCGGCGGTGGACGCATGGACCAGTTCTATATCGGTCTGGTCGAGGAGCGGACGGGCTTCCTGCTCGTCGACAGTCTTCTGGCGGGCGACATGGAGGTCTTCTGGTCGGCGATCAACCACCTCATCCTTCCCGCCGCTCTGCTCGGTTATTCCTCCTCGGCCTATATCACTCGCATGACGCGCAGCTTCATGCTGGACCAGCTGGGCCAGGAATATGTGACGACCGCGCGCGTCAAAGGCCTGTCGCAGCGGCAGACGGTTTGGCTGCATGCCTTCGGTAATATTCGCGTGCAGCTCGTCACCATTATCGCCCTTGCTTACGGCTCGCTGCTGGAAGGGGCGGTTCTCATTGAAACCGTCTTCGCCTGGCCGGGTTTCGGGCAATATCTCACCAGCAATCTTATCATCGGCGACATGAATGCGGTGATGACCTGCGTTTTGATCGTCGGCGTCATCTTCATCGGGCTCAATCTCCTGTCCGACATTCTCTACCGCTTTTTCGATCCGAGGACCCGTTGATGACGGCCCGTACAGAAACCTCCTTCCGCCTTCCCGTGCCCTTGAACGCGCTGAAGAACATCGTCGTTTTCCTCCTGAAAAGCCCGACATCGGCTTTCGGTCTGGCTGTCCTGCTGTTGCTCGTTATCGCCGCGATTTTCGCGCCCTGGTTTGCGACGCATGACCCCTACGCGCAGGATCTCGCCAATACGCTGCAGGCGCCGGGTAATGGCCACGTCTTCGGCACGGACGAGCTGGGACGCGATATCTATAGCCGCCTTCTCTGGGGCGCGCGCATCACACTCACCATCATCTCGCTGGTGTCGATCATCGTCGGCCCCGTCGGCCTTCTGGTCGGCACGGCTTCCGGTTATCTCGGCGGCAAGTTCGATACGGTGATGATGCGCATCACGGATATCTTCCTGTCCTTCCCTAGCCTCATCCTGTCGCTCGCCTTCGTCGCAGCACTCGGGCCGAGCCTCAACAATGCGATCATTGCGATTGCACTCACCTCCTGGCCGCCGATTGCGCGCCTTGCCCGCGCCGAAGCCATGACCTTCCGCAAGGCGGATTACATTGCCGCCGCGCGGCTTCAGGGCGCATCGCCGCTGCGCATCATCGTCAAGTCGATCATGCCCATGTGCCTACCCTCCGTCCTCATCCGCCTGACGCTGAACATGGCGACCGTCATTCTCACCGCCGCCGGCCTCGGTTTTCTTGGTCTCGGCGCGCAGCCGCCCTTGCCGGAATGGGGGGCAATGATCGCCACTGGCCGGCGTTACATGCTGGATAGCTGGTGGCTCGTCACCTTCCCCGGCATTGCGATCCTCTCCGTCAGCCTTGCCTTCAATCTTCTCGGCGACGGCCTGCGGGATGCGCTCGATCCGAAGCAGATGAACCGGAGATAGGGCCATGGAAAAACCAATCCTCGACGTCGAAAATCTCCGCATCCGCTATGGCGGCTCGCCCATCGAGGCGGTGCGCGGCATCTCCTTCACACTCGGCCGGGAACGGCTCGGCATCGTCGGCGAAAGCGGCTCGGGCAAATCCACCGTTGGCCGCGCCCTGCTGCGCCTTCTGCCATCGGCGACGATCACCGCCGACAGGCTGGATTTCGATGGCCTCGATCTTCTCAAGCTCGATGAGAAGGAGATGCTGAAGGTTCGCGGCAGGCGCATGTCGATGATCCTTCAGGATCCGAAATTCTCCCTTAATCCCATCCGCCGGGTCGGCGATCAGGTGACGGAGACCTATCTGCGCCATTTCAAGGCCTCGAAATCGGAGGCCCGGGAAAAGGCGCTGGCCATGCTCGATGCGGTGAAAATCCGCGATGCCGCCCGTGTTTACGAGCAATATCCGCATGAGATTTCCGGCGGCATGGGCCAGCGTGTCATGATCGCCATGATGCTGCTTGCCGACCCCGATCTCGTCATTGCCGATGAGCCGACCTCGGCGCTCGATGTGACGGTGCGGCTGCAGGTGCTGAATATTCTCGACGGTCTGGTGCGAGATCGCGGTATCGGCCTGATCATGATCAGCCATGACCTCAATCTCGTGCGCAATTTCTGCGACCGGGTGCTCATCATGTATGCTGGCCGCGTGGTGGAAACGCTTGCCGCACGCGATCTCGATCAGGCACAACACCCCTATACGCGCGGCCTTTTGGCTGCACAGCCGCGCATCGGCGGCACGCGCGCGCCGCTTGCGGTGCTGGACCGCCGCCCCGAATGGCTGGAGGAGAACGTATAATGGCCGTTTCCGTTGAAACCCGCGATCTCTCCATCACCTTCGGCAGCGGCCATACAGCGCTGAAAGTGCTGCCTTCCGTATCCTTCCGCGTTGAGCCGGGCGAATGCTTCGGGCTGGTCGGCGAAAGCGGCTCGGGCAAATCCACCGTGCTTCGCTGCGTCTCCATGCTCAACGATTTCTGGACCGGCGATATTCTCATCGATGGCAGGTCGGTGCGCGATATGCCGCTGATCGAGCGGTGCCGCATGCTGCAAATGGTGTTTCAGGATCCCTACGGGTCGCTGCATCCGCGCCAGTCGGTGCGCACCGTGCTTTCGGAATCGCTTGCGATCCACAAGCTCGGTGACCGCGAAGAGCGCATGCGCAAGGTCATCACGGATGTCGGACTGCCCGTAGCCTTTCTGGATCGTTTCCCGCACCAGCTTTCCGGCGGCCAGCGGCAGCGCGTGGCGATTGCCCGGGCGCTGATCCTCGAACCGTCACTGCTTTTGCTCGACGAGCCGACCTCGGCGCTCGATGTCTCGGTGCAGGCGGAAATCCTCAACCTCTTGCAGCGGCTGCGTGAAGAGCGCGGTTTCACCTATATCATGGTGACCCACGATCTCGCCGTGGTCGATCACATGTGCGACCGTTTCGCGGTGATGCTGCGCGGCGAAATCACCGAAATCCTGCCGCGCGACGCCATCGCCGGCAATGTCGCGACTCATCCCTATGCGCGTGAATTGATCGGCGCCTCGCTGGAATATGAAGGCGCGTGACGGCTCCAAGAACGTGACCGTCCTCCTCCGGGGCGTCACGGATAATAACATCCTCCTTCCTTGCCCGGCCTCCCTGCCGGGTATTTTTTTGGGATGGCCGCAAATAGAAAAGACCGGTGGTGATCGGGCCTTGGGCTGCTGACAAACAGAGCCTCTCCTCCGTCATGCCGGACTTGATCCGGCATCCAGCCAGCCCAAGTCCTTGGGCTGAAAGGACTCTTTCCGCCGTGCAGACGCACGGCGGCTGGATTCCGGCTCAAGGCCGGAATGACGGAAGCGATATGTTTTGCCCGTCGGAGCAGTTCTACGGGGTCTTGCCGCAAACAAAAAGGCGCGGGGGTAAGCCGCGCCTTTTCCTGAGTAACCGCTGTGTCGGCGAATTACCGCTCCTTGCTCACCTCTTCAAACCGCGAAAGCCAGGGGCTGACGATCATGCCCTTGACGTCACTGCGGAAGGCGGCGGTGTCGATGACTTCGGAGAAGGGCTGAATGGACATGACGATCTCGTCCATATAGCCTTGCAGCTCCTCATAAAGCTTCGTCTGTTTCGCCACGTCGCGCTCGACCAGCGCTGCCTCGATCATCTTGTTCAGCTTCTCATCGAAGAAACTGGTGCGCCAGCTCTGGTAATTGGTGAGCTTGGCGTCATCGGCATTGTTGGGATTATAGGCGATGGAGCGCAGGTTATTGTCCGGATGCGGCTGCTGGCCGCCGCCGCCGCGGCCGAGCAGCAGTTCGAAGTTCCGCTCGCGCATCGCGCCGTAGATCTGGTCGCCGGAGCCGCTGATCAGTTCGGCCTGAATGCCGGCCTGCGCCAGCGTGTTCTGGATCGCGGTTGCCGCCTTCATGAAGGGGTCTTCCGAAAGCACGCGCAGTGTCGTCTTGAAACCGTTCGGATAACCGGCTTCTGCCAGAAGCGCCTTGGCTTTTTCGATGTCGAGCTTGTAGCCCTGGTCCGGCAGCGCACCCATCACGCCGGTGCTGAGCGAGCGCTGATGCAGCTTGCCGTAGTAGGGCATGACCGCCTTGTCGAGACCGTCGTAATCGATCAGGTAACGCAGGGCCTCGCGCACCTTCTTGTTCGCGAATTTCTCATCCTTCATCGAAACGCTGAGGTAATAAAAACCGGAACCGGGTGTGGATTCGATGGTCACGGCCTTGTCGGCCTCAAGCGATTTCAGGTCCGGGGCCTGCAGGGAATAGGCAACGTCGATATCGCCTTTTTCCAGCATCAGCCGCTGCGATTGCGATTCCGGCAGATGGCGCATCAGGATGCGCTTCATCTTTGCCTTCTCACCCCAATAATCGTCGTTGCGGGTGAGGATGATATATTCGTTGGATTTCCACTGGGTGAGCTTGAAGGGGCCGGAGCCGGCGGAATTCAGCGTCAGCCATGCGCCGCCCAGATCGCCGTCCTTCTCGTTCTCAAGCGCCGTCTTGCTGTCGATGATCGAGCCGGGGCCGTTCTGTGCGAGGATCATGAGCAGCAGGTTCGGGTCGTCGGGCTTCGGGATATTCAGCACGAAGGTCTGGTCGTTTTCGGCGACGAAGAGCTTGCCGGCTTCCTCGAGCTTGAAGCCGCGGGTTTTGAGGAAGGACGATTGCGCCAGGTTACGGGCGAGCAGCCGCTTCAGGCTCCACGCCACGTCCTTGGCCGTTACGGCATTGCCGGAGGCGAATTTGGCATCGGCGCGCAGATGGAAACGGATGGATTTCCGGTCTTCGGCAATCTCCCAGCGATCAGCAAGGCGTGGCTGAACGCTGCGGTCTTTCGGGGAAAGCACGACGAGCGTGTCATAGACATTGTTCAGAACCTGCACGGTCTCGCGGCCGGTAATGGCGGCGGGATCGAGGGTGAGGATATTGCTCATGGTCGTGGCGACGATGAGCTGGTCCTTCGACGTTTCGGCAAAGGCGCTGAGCGGCATGGCGCCGATCAGCAGGGCGCCAAGTGCTGCGGTTGCAAGAAAATGTTTCATCTTTCCTCCCAATACGGCCGGTTCATACGGCCTTTCCACGTTTTGATCCACACGCCCGGTTCCTCCTCGGGCGTCGCAGGATCAGCCAAGAATTTCTCTGACCGGAGCTGCGAGCGCCCGGCCGATTGCCGCCGTTGCCGGCGCATCCAGATGCACGCCATCGACTGGTGAGGCGCTGGCCACCGACCCGGCATCGAAGAAGGCATGTCCGAGTTCGGCGGTGAGTTTGCGGTAAAGCGGCGCAAGCCGCAGCGATTGCCCGATGTCCCGCCCGCCTGCCGGTTCTCCGCCCGGGCCTGCGACGCAGGGCGGCGGGGAGACAATCAGCAGTTTCGGCACGGCCTCGCGCGGTTTGTAAATAAAGGTCTCGACGATCTGCGCCAGCCGCCGCATGCCGGAAACGGCGGCTTCCGCCCGACCGCCATGCACAGGTTTGATGTCGTTGGTGCCGAGCATGATGATGACGAGATCGAGCGGCATGTGGCAGGACAGCGCGATTTCCAGCGCCCGCGCGCCATTGCGGCAGGCCGGGCCGGCGTGGTCGTCGTAACAGGTGGTGCGCCCGCCAAGCCCCTCGGGGTGAACCTTAGCCTTCCCGGCAAGCGCGGCCTCCAGTACCTCCGGCCAGCGGTGTTCGGCGGGGTGCCGCAGACCCGTTGCCGGGTCAGCACCCCAGGTGAGGCTGTCTCCGAAGGCGAGCACCGTTTTCATCGCCCGTTACCTCACCCGGTTGTTGTCGATGAAGGTAAAATCGATGTCCTCGCCAAGGCCCGGCCGATCAGGGACATGCACGAAGCCGTCGCGGTCCATCGGGTCGGACAGCGATTTCAGATAATCGTGGCCGTCATCATATTCGAGAAAGGGGTGCAAAAGGCCGCGCTCATACCAGCGGCAATTCTTGGTGGCGGCGACAACATGCAGGTTCATGGCCGTATTGCCATGCACCTCGCATTCCATGCCGAAGGCTTCGGCCAGATGCATGGTCTTTAGCGCCGGGGTGATGCCACCGACATCATTGACGCCGGTGCGCAGAATATCGCAGGCGCCGGATTTGATCCATTCGGCCCGGTGCCAGTGCTTGCCGGCCGCACTTTCGGGGCCGACGACCGGAATATCGAGATTGTCGGAAAGCCATTTATAGGAAGACAGCGACTGTTCATCCATCGGCTCCTCGATCCAGTCGAAGCCGAGTTTTTCGAGGCCACGCCCAAGCGCCAGCGCATCGGTGCGGGAGTACCAGTGGAAGGCGTCGATCATCAGGCGAATATCGGGGCCAACCGCCTCGCGAACGGCCGCGCAGGCCTTGAGGTCCATTTTCACATCCGGCGCCCAGCTGACGGGCGGCATCCAGGTGTGCAGCTTGATGCCCTTGTAACCGCGCTTCACCAGCGTTTCTGCAAAGCGGCCGTAGTCCTCAGGTGTCGCCAGCCCGCCTTCAAGCTCGTCGCCGCACATGATGGAGCCATAGGCGAGCACCTTGTCGCGATAGCCGCCGATCAACTTGTATACAGGTTGGTTGAGCGAGCGGCCGGCAAGGTCCCACAGGGCGCAGTCCACCACCGCCAATGTGCGATCGGTCAGTTGCGCGGCCGAACCGCGTTGCCAGTGAGCAAGGTCCTGCCATAGCCGTTCGCGGTCGCGATGGTCCTCACCGATCAGAACTTTCTTGACGAATTTTTCGATGACATGCGGGCGAACGATCTCCGGCGCGGTGAAGGAGTGACCTTCCTGACCGTCCTCGGTGCGGATGGTCAGCATGGCCAGTTCCACCTGATGCGCCGGACCCGGATGCGCGTGACCGGCACTGTCCGAGTGCCGACGGGTCGTCGTGCGGAAAACACGGACCTCGACGTCGGTGATGATCATAATTCCTCCCTCATGCAGGTATGGCAGCGTTTGTGATTGCTGCAATGTCATACATGTATGCGTTATTTGTCAACATGTATGATAATCTGTATTACATGTTGGTGCGAAAAATCAAGGCCATTTGCGCATCGTGTTGCACAGCTCTTCAATGTGAGAGGGCAACTGGGGATATTTGCCTCTTCGGAAAAGAAAATCTGACTGGAGGCGTGAGCGCGGCCTATTCAAAGGAGGGGTACATTAATCCATAATTTTAGTAGACTATTGAATCGCGCAATGATCTTTCAACAAAGGCCGGGACTATAAACGAACATGCCGTGCCAGCCGTGCCTGTCATCATGCATTCTGCATGGGTATGCGCCGCATTGAACGGCTGTCCGGAACGGGGATGGCTGCATCTGCGCTGCTGAGCTTCAACACTCATTTCCGGACCTTACAGCCATGCCCCTTTCCCATATCTCCCACTTCGCCTTTCTGGTTCCCGGCAATTATCACGATGATGATCCTGCCGAGGGGCTGGAAGAAACCCTGCAGCTTTTCGAAGCCGGAGAGGCGCTGGGTTATCACAGTGCCTGGGTTCGCCAGCGCCATCTGGAACGGGGCGTGTCATCGGCGGCAACTTTCCTCGCGGCGGCATCGCAGCGCACGAAACGGATCGGCCTCGGCACCGCTGTCATTCAGCTTGGTTACGAAAATCCCTTCAGGCTGGCGGAAGATCTGGCCACCGTGGATGTCCTGTCGCGTGGGCGATTGAATGTCGGGGTTTCGGTGGGCGCGCCGCCCTTCGCCCATCTCATTTCGGATTATGTCGATACGGTTCCCGATGCGGACTACAGCCACGCCCGCGCCGAAAAGCTGGCGAGGGCCTTGAGATCGGAACCGCTGTCCAGCGAGACGGAAGCGGGCAATGCGGCGGGCGCACAGGTGCCACGCCTTCGGCCAGTCGCCAGGGGTTTGACTGACCGGCTGTGGTACGGCGGCGGATCGCAGAATTCCGCGCGCTGGGCCGGCAAGGCTGGCTTCAATCTTCTGACGGGGAATATCGTCAGCGGCGAAAATACCGATGATTTTCTGACCGCGCAGGCGGCATTGGTCAGCCGCTTCCGGCAGGAATGGGTGCATGAGCGCCAGCCGCGTGTCGCTCTTGGCCGCGTGATCCTGCCGACCGATAGCGCGAGCCCCGCGACCCGCCGCCGTTATCAGGAATTCGCCGCCGAGCGTGACAGGCGCACGACCACGCCGCATGGCGCGCGCCGCACGCTTTTCCTGCCTGATATCGTTGGAACGACGGACGAGATTCTGGAGAAACTGTCGCGCGATCCCGTTCTGCCGCACGTCTCGGAATTCCGTCTAGAACTGCCCTATGAGTTCCAGCCGGAAGATTATCGCCAGATCGTCACGGATTTCGCCTCCGCCCTGCCACAGCTTTCGGGCGGGCGGCCCGTTTTGAAAGTGGCGACGGGCCAATAATATGTCCCGCTCCCGCTATTCTCGCCCCAGCGGGAGTAGCGGGAGGACACCTTCAATAGTGCCGTATCTGCCGATCAATCTGGATAAGGCAGGCCATAGCGGTCACGTATTGTCGCGCCTTCGTATTCGCGCGGGTAAACACCGCGATCCTGAAGCACCGGCACGACCTTTTCGACGAATTCAGCAATGTCGTCGGGTGCTCGCGGCGGCTGCAGGGTGTAACCATCCACCGTGCCGTCCTGCCAGAGATCGATAATGCCATCCGCCACCTCTTCCGGCGTGCCAAGCAGCAGCCGGTGGTGCCCCTCGGAGCGGCGCACGGCCTCACGGGCGGTGAGTTTTTCGTGGGTCAGCAGTTCGGAAAGGCCAAGCCCCATGCCAACGGCCCATTGCCGGTTTTGGTCGGGAATGAAGCGCTCGCCATCGAGTTTTATATCCGGGTTGAAGTCGCGCGGATCAAGGCCGTTTTCTTTGGCGAAACGCACCAGAAGCCCGTCTTCAGAGCCTGTCCCGCTGAAGAGTTCATGCTTGCGCAGCGCTTCCTCACGGGTCTCGCCAAGAATGACGACAAGGCCCGGAACGATGCGGATGCCGGAGGGATCGCGGCCGAGGGAGATGGCGCGGTCACGAACCTTCTTGCCGAAGGCCTGGCCCGCCGGGCGGGACAGGATGTTGCAATAGATGATCTCGCCATGGCGTGCCGCCAGATCGATGCCGCCTTCGGAGGCGCCGGCCTGCGCGATGACGGGATGTCCCTGCGGCCCGCGCGGAACGTTGAGCGGGCCTTTGACATGGAAATATTGCCCCTCATGATCGATGCTTTCGGCTGTCGCCGCATCCCAGAAACGCTCTTCCGGCACCTCGCCTTCGCGGCGTAGATCCCAGCTTGACCAGAGTTTTTTCGCCACGTCGAGAAATTCGGTGGCCTTGGCATATCTCTCGCTGCGCGGCGGCAGCGGATCGTTGCCGAAATTGGCGGCGACATTGGGATTGAAGGAAGAAACGATATTGACGATTAGCCGACCGCCGGTGACGAGGTCGATGGATTGGGTCCGTCGGGCGAAGTTATAGGGCGAATTATAGGTGGAGGACACCGTCGCCACAAAGCCGATATCCGGCACCTGTGCGGCAAGCGATGTCGAGAGAATGAGCGGGTCGATGGTGTGAAACGGGCGGCTTGCCGGGTCGGTCAGCAATGCCGGGTGGTCGGAAAGGAAAACGGCGTCGAACCGTCCTTTGTGAGCCAGTTCCGTCAGCCGGCGATAATAGCCTATGTCGTTGATGTCGTGCCGGTCTCCGCTCCGGTATTTCCAGGCATTAGCGAGGTATCCGGTGGTGTTGATGCCGACATTGAGATTAAGCCGGCGTTTGGTCTTGCTCATGCTGCCACGTTTCTTTCAGGTCTGTTGGATTGCCGGCCTGTATGACCGGCGCAATTGCGGGAAGCGTAACAGCCGGGGGTCCGGTCGCGAGTTAAAAATCCTTGCTGCGCGGAGAAGAAAAACTTTCATCCGTGGCAGCACCCAAGCGGCCGTCGAATGAGAGAGATGGATGAGGCAGGCTGGGGAAACCGACCCGAAATCTTGCCATTCTCGAAAGGATATTCCGTCGTCTTGGCGAAGCGCTCACAAGATGGAAACGAATTTCCCCAATCGCGCCTGAAATAGTACACTTTATCTATAGAAAATATCTTATGGCGTGTAGCGTGCCGTTCAGATCGCAATTTCGAGGACGAACGCCATGGCTGATGCCGCCCTTCGCGAGATAACCCAACCCGTAACCGTGTGGTACACACGCTGCCCGGCGCCCACGCCGCTTTCCATCGCGGCGCAACTGGGCTGGATCGAGGACAGTTTCGCCACCCATGGCATCTCTGTTTCCTCCATTCGCGACGCGGCCGATCCGGCCATTCGCCAGAGCCATTTCGATCATCGTCTGGACTGGTCCTTCCGTCAGGGCGGCAATATTCCGCCGATCTGGGCGAAATCAGGTGGCCGGAAAACACGGCTGGTGGGGCTGACGAGGACCGACGAGTTTCAGGCCGTCATCGCTTTGCCAGCGAGCGGAATAAGCAAGGGCAGCGATCTGAAGGGACGGCGCATCGGCCTGCCGAAACGGCCGAATGAAACCATCGATTTCCAGCGTGCCACATCCCTGAAGGGCATCGTTTCGGCGCTGACGGTTTCGGACCTCGCCGTTGCGGATGTTGAGCTTGTCGATCTCACGGCGAAAGAGCCGGTGTTGCTCGATCCTTCTGACGACAGGTTCCATGGTCTGCGCCGGCGGTTTCCTTATGGCGAGGAGATTGCAGCGCTGCATCGGGGCCAGATCGATGCGTTTTTCGTGAAGGGCGCGGAAGGCGTCACCGTCGCCAATCTCATCGGTGCGCAGGTCGTGGTGTCGACGGGTTTCCACCCCGATCCGAAAATCCGCATCAACAACGGCACGCCGCGCCCCTTGACGGTGGACGCCACCTTTGCCGATGAGCGGCCCGATCTGGTGGCGGAACTCGTCGCCACTGTACAGCGGGTTGCCCAATGGGCAAATGACAATCCGGGGGAAGCCGTGCGTTTCATTGCTCGTGAGATCGGCGTCAGCGAGGAGGCGGTTCTGGCTGCGAATGGCCCGGATGTACACCGCAATCTGCGGCTCGATCTCGATCGGGCCGAGCTGGATGCACTCAGCCATTTCAAGGATTTCCTGCTGGAATGGAAATTCATTCCGGCGGATTTCGATGTGCAGGACTGGGCCGATCCACGCGCCCTTTCTTTCGAGCAAGATGCTGCGCAACGCAGTGTGGGAAAGTGAGGGTGTCATGACAGCCACCATTCTTGTAACGGGCGCAACCGGCAAGCTCGGCAGACGTGTCGTCAGCCGTCTCTTGCAGAAAGAGGCGAAGGTTCGGGTGCTGACCCGCAGGCGCGAGGATGCGCTCAAGCTCTGGGGCGACAGGGTCGATATCTCGGAGGGAAATTTCTCCGACCCGGCCAGCTTGAAGGAGGCCTCGCGCGGTATCGAGACCGTCTTTCTGCTTTCCCCCATCGGTGAAACCCTGGTGGCGGACCAGAATGCGGTCATCGATGCCGCCCTCTCAGCCGGTGCGTCGCGGATCGTGAAAATATCCGGCTCCGACTGGACCATTGAGAACGCCGGATATTCCATTTCGGGGGCGGCGCATGCCGAGGTGGAAGCGCATCTGGCTGGAAGCGGTATCGCGTATACGGTGCTGCGACCGAATGCCTGGATGCAGGTTGCGCTGGAACCCGTTGTCGCCGCGCTGCGCAAGGGAGAGGATGTGCCCGCCCGCTTTGGCAATGCGGCGGTCTCCTTCATCGATGCGGACGATATTGCCGATGTCGCGGTTCATGCGCTCACCACAAGCGCACCTGTTTCCGGCACCCTGGTGCTGACCGGTGGTGAAGCCCTGTCGGCGCTGGAAATCGCCCGTATCGCGGCGCGCATCCAGCATCGGCCCGTGGGAATTTCGGACAATGCCGCCCCGGCCTTGCAGCCACATATAGGCGCGTTTGAACAGAAGGCGATCGGCGAATTCGGCCAACTCATCCGCAAAGGCCTTGCGGCCTCCGTCAACAATACCGTCCAGCAGATTACCGGCCGGTTGCCCCGCAGCGTGGAGGACTATCTGCGTGTCCGGCTGGCAACCACCCCGCAGGATCATTCCGAGGGAGAAAAGACATGGCGTTGACTGTTCCGCTACCTGAAGGTTCCGAGCTGAAAGGTCTCGACCTGAAAAGCCCGGCTGATTTCGAAGACAGCCCGCTCAGCCGGGCGGTGAAGCAGCCGCTGATGCTGGGCCTGTTCCTTAATCTGCAGGACATCAATTTCTCCAGCCTGCCGACCAGCAACAGCTGGACCTTCGATTATAATGTCGAACTGGTGAAGCGCGCGGAAGAGCTTGGTTTCGAAATCGCCTTCAGTCGCACACAATGGCTGCCCAAGGGCGGCTATGATGGTGAATCCTCGCTCGACAGTTTCATCGCGCTTGGCGCCATGGCGGCGGTCACGAAGAACATTCTGCTGATCTCCACCATCCATGTGCTTTATGGGCCGCTGCATCCGCTGCATCTCGCCAAATATGGTGCGACGCTGGATCATATCGCCAAGGGGCGCTGGGGCATCAATATTGTCACCGGCCACCGCGCCATCGAGCATGAAATGTTCGGCTGGCAGCGTATCGACCACGACAAGCGTTACGACATGGCTGGCGAATTGTTCGATGTGCTGCACCGCCTGTGGGGTGAGACTGAGAACTTTTCCTATGAAGGCAAGCTCAATCCCTGGGCGATCAACAATGGCTGGATCACGCCGAAGCCTGCTTTCGGACGCCCGCCGCTGGTGACGGCGACCGGTTCGCCCGCAGGCATTGATTTCGCCGCCCGTCATTCCGATCTGGTTTTCGTCACCTCGCCCGGCGGCGCGCATATAGACAGCGCGCTGGAAACGCTTCCCGATCATGTCGCGACCATCAAGAACCGCGCCAAGGCCTATGGCCGGCAGGTAAAGACGATCATCAATCCGATCATCGTTAGCCGCGATACGGAGAAGGAGGCGATTGCCTATGCGGATGCCATTGAGGCCGGAAAACCGCAGCCCGGCACCCGCGCCTTCGCCACCAATAATTACGACAGCGACGCCCATGCCTGGCGCGGTCGCGGCGATGCGCGCCACAAGCAGGGGCGCAATCTTGGCGGCAATATCGAGATCATCGGTTCGCCGGAGCAGGTGGTCGAGCAGCTTGTCGGTCTGAAAAAGGCCGGGATCGATGGGGTTCAGCTGAATTTTTACGATTTCCGCGAAGACCTCGATTATTTCGCCGAACGCATTCTGCCCCTGATGAAGGAGGCGGGCCTGAGGCTCTGAGGCCTCTCCCGCTGCATTTCCAGCCCCGAAACCCAGCCTTCGCAATCGCCGGATTGCGAAAACGATATTTTTTGCCCTGAGGAGATACCGTGAATATCGCCGTCGATCCCGTCAAAACGCCTGCACCTAAAATCCTGGATCGGATCGGGACCTATGTTCCTGAACTCGTCTCCATCCGCCACGATCTGCACCAGCATCCGGAAATCGGTTTCGAGGAGGTCCGCACCTCCGGCATTGTCGCCGAAAAGCTCGCCTCCTGGGGCATCGAGGTGCATCGCGATTATGGCAAGACCGGCGTGGTCGGCGTGCTGCGTGGTAGCCATGCGGGCAATCGCTCCATCGGGCTGCGGGCGGATATGGATGCCCTGCCGATGCCGGAGGAAACCGGTCTGCCCTATGCGTCTGTCTATCCCGGCAAGTTTCATGGCTGCGGGCATGATGTGCACACCACCATCCTGCTCGGCACCGCCCGCTATCTGGCGGAAACCCGAGATTTTGCCGGCACGGTGGTGTTCATTTTCCAGCCGGCCGAGGAAGGTCTCGGCGGGGCGCGCGCCATGATCGCTGACGGGCTGTTCAAGGATTTCCCCGTTGACGAGATTTACGGGCTGCACAATTCCTCCCATGCTGCGCCCAATCATCTGAAGGTTTCGCCCGGCACCATTCTGGCGGGGGCGGATTTCTTCGATATCCGGCTGAAGGGCAGGGGGGCACACGCTGCTCACCCCGATGTTTCGCGTGATCCGGTGCCGGCGACGGGTGAACTGATCCAGGCACTGCAAACCATCGTCAGCCGCAACGTGCCGCCGACCGATCCCGCTGTCCTGTCGATCACCCGCATCGAGGCGGGATCAGCCTATAACGTCATTCCCGAAACGTCAGCGATTGCAGGCACGGTTCGGGCTTTCTCCGACAGCGTGCGCGAAACCATAAGAGAGCGCATCCGCACGATTTCCGATCATATTGCCGCAGCGCACGGCCTCACCGCCGAGGTGGATATTCGCGACATATTCTCGGTTCTTACCAATGACGATGCATCGGTGGGGATCGTCGCCGGCGTGGCGCGCGAGGTTCTGGGAGACGAGCGCGTTTCCACCGAGCCCGGCCGTTTCATGGGCAGTGAGGATTTCGCCGATCTCCTGAAACACGCGCCCGGCGCGTTTTTCACCCTCGGCCATTCCGGCACGGTGCCCGCCCATAATCCCGGTTTCATCGTCGACGACGCCATTCTGCCCGTCGGCGCCACTCTGTTTGCCCGGCTGGTGGAAACCCGGCTGAAACCTGCGTGAACATTTAAAAACAAGCCTGCAAGAGGAAACATCCATGGATATTACAAGACGTAAAACATTGCTTTTGAGTGCAGCGCTAACCGGGGCCATGCTGTTGCCCTCCCTGCCGGCTCTGGCGGCCGAAACGCCGAAAAAGGGCGGGATTGTCACCCTTGCAGGTCTCGGCGAGCCGACGACGCTGGTGCCGCTTTCCGATTCCAATACGCGCACCCGTGCCATTTCCACGAAAATCCTCGAAGGGCTGGTGCGGTTCGACAGCGAGTTCAAACCGCACCCGGTTCTGGCCGAAAGCTGGGAAACGTCGGCCGACGGGCTGCGCCACACGTTCAAGCTACGCAAGGGCGTCAAATGGCATGACGGCAAGGATTTCACGTCGCAAGACGTCAAATTTTCGCTGCTGGCCTTCAAGAAGGTCGGTCCACGCGGACGCATCACCTTCGCCAATGTTGCCGATATCGAAACGCCCGATCCGCTGACGGCCGTGGTGGTGCTTTCCAAGCCCGCGCCCTATCTCCTGCGAGCGCTGACGGGTGGCGAAACACCCATTCTGCCGGCCCATGCCTATGCTTCGGAAAATTATAACGAAAGCCCGAATGGTAACGCGCCAGTCGGCACCGGCCCCTTCGTCTTCGAGGAATGGAAACGCGGCAGCTATGTGAAGCTGAAGAAGAACCCGAACTACTGGCAGGCCGATCTTCCCTATCTCGACGGTTTCGTGGCCCGTTTCGTCGCCGATTCGGCTTCCACCACCATTTCCGTGGAGACGGGCGAGGCGGATTATACCGCCGATGTGTCCTACAGCGATCTGGAGCGTCTGCGGCAAAATCCGAAGCTTGCCGTGGAGGTCTATACCGACTCCTATCTCAACAATGCCGCCGTTTTCGAATTCAATCTCGAAAATCCGATCCTTGCCAAAAAGGAAGTCCGGCACGCGCTGGCGCATGCCATCGACCGCAACTTCATCAACGACGCCATCTTCTTCGGGACGGCGAAACCCGCCGGTTCGAACATCCCGGCCGTCTTCACCGCCTATAATGACGAGAAGCCTTTCACCTATCCCTTCGATCTCGCCAAAGCGAACGAATTGCTGGACAAGGCCGGCTACCCGAAGGGTGCGGATGGCACCCGTTTTTCGCTGCGGCTGGCCTTCCTGCCTTCCGACGTCTTCCGCAAAACCTCCGAATATCTCCGCTCATCCTTCGGCAAACTCGGCGTGAAGGTGGATATTGTCGAGGGCGATCTCGCCACCTTCATCAAGCGGGTCTATACGGAGCGCGGTTTTGACCTGACGGTGAACGGCATCAGCCGGCTGTTCGATCCGACGGCGGGCGTGCAGCGCCTTTATTGGTCCGACGGCATCAAGAAACCCGCGCCCTATGTCAACGCGGCCCATTACAACAATCCAAAGGTGGATGATCTTTTCCGTGCCGCCGCGATTGAAGTGGACGAAACGAAACGGGCGGAGCAGTTCCACGATATCCAGAAAATCACCGGCGACGATCTGCCGAATTTCTCCATCGTCGCCTTGCCGACCGTCATTCTGCGCAATACCAGCCTGAAATCGCTCGTGACGACCATCGACATTGCCTATGGCGATCTGGCGACGGCCTGGAAAGGCGAGTAAGCGTTTGTCAAAAGGGGTATCCAAGCTCCGTCACCCCGGACTGGATTCGGGGTCTATCGCGATCAAGTCCTTGATCGCGATAGACCCCTCTCACGGCGCAGACGCGCCGTGGCTGGATGCCGGGTCAAGCCCGGCATGACGGAGGAGGGGTCTGCGATCATCAACATTAACCCGGCAATTCTGCCGGGTTTTTTATTGCCGAAATCCGCCTTCCATCCTTTTTTGCACCTTCGCGCGGCACGCCCGTTTCAGGGAAAAACTTTGCGCATGAAACAGGTCGGGCGAAACAGCGATGCCATCCGTGAAAATTTCGAAAAAATAAGTTTCATCAATAATTTAGCGCAAAGCATTTCTTCGCCGCGAAGCAAGAATTGCTTTCTGGACCCGCACTCTGGCCACCTGCACTGTGAGCTGGAAATCTCACCCTCACATGATGGATGCCATGGCCAAGGATACGCTTTTTTTGATCGCCCCCGGTTTTGAAGACCCAAAACACCCCGGTGTCCGCTTCGTCTGCCCGCATTGCAACCAGATCGAAGGCCTGCTTGCCGCCTTTCCTGACCTTGCCGCCGGGATCGATATCCGCCGTGTCGGTTTCCAGCGCCCGCGTGAGGCTGTCATCGCCGTCGTGGGTGAGGAAAACCAGTCGCTGCCGCTGTTCATCTTTGCCGGTGACGCGCCCAGCGACGCGACGGCCAAGGGTGACACGCACTTCATTCAGGACACCAAACGCATTTTGCAAATCCTCGCCGAGCGCCACGGGTTCCCGCAGCTGCACTGAGTTGCCGCGCCCGCATATCGGATTTTTTCGGAGACAGACATGACCATTTCCAGACGCCAGTTTCACAAAATTGCACTTGCCGCCGGCGCTTTCGTCGCGCTTCCGGGCGGTTCCTTTGCCGCTGCCGAAGAGCCGGTTTCGGGCGGCACGCTCAAGATTGTTTATTTTCCCGAGCCGACCCAGCTCGTGGCGATCAATACCAGTGCGGGCGGTCCGCAGTTTATCGGCTCGAAGATTTACGATGGGCTTTTGACCTATGATTACGAGCTTTTGCCCAAGCCGAGCCTCGCCAGGGAATGGAGCGTTTCGGCCGATGGGCTGGAATATGTCTTCCATCTGCAGCCGAAGGCGAAGTTTCACGATGGCAAACCGGTGACATCGGCGGATGTGGAATTTTCCATTCTGCGGCTGAAGGAGGCCCATCCGCGCGGTCGCGCTACTTTCTCGCATGTTGAAAGTGTCGATACCTCCGATCCGCTGGTCGCGAAAGTGAAGCTTTCCAAGCCGGCGCCGGGCCTGATCACCGCGCTCGCCTCGTCGGAATCGCCAATCGTACCGAAGCACATCTTCGAGACCTTCAAGCCGACCGATAATCCGAAACCCGCCCAGATCATCGGCAGCGGCCCCTTCGTGCTCAAGGAATGGGTGCCGGGCAGCCATATTCTTCTGGAGAAGAATGCCGATTACTGGGATGCGCCGCGCCCTTATCTCGATCGCGTCATCATCCGCCTCATCAACGATGCGGGCGCCCGCGCTGCGGCGCTGGAAACCGGGGAAGGCGATATCGGCCCCAACCCGGTGGCGCTTGCCGATCTGGAGCGGTTGAAATCCATTCCGACACTGAAGGTGGATGACCGCATCTATGCCTATGCCGGCCAGCAGAACCAGCTGGTGATCAACCTTGAGAATGAATATCTCAAGGAATTGAAGGTCAGGCAGGCCATTGCCCATGCCATCGATGTTCCGGCGCTCATCGATACCGTGCTTTATGGTTACGCCGTGCCATCGCCGACGCCGATCAGCCCCGGCCTTGCGAAGTTCCACAATCCCGATATCGGGTTTGCCAAGTTCGATGTCGCACAGGCTGAAAAGCTGCTGGATGAGGCCGGTTTCCCGCGCAAGGATGGCGGCAAGCGCTTCAAGCTTCGGGTTACCACCAATCCCTTCAACCCGCAGACCTATTCGGATTTCATTGCGCAGGCGCTGTCAAAGATTGGCATCGAGGCGGATATCCAGAAATTCGATTTCGGCACCTATGTGAAGGTTGTCTATACCGACCGTGCCTGGGACCTTTCGGTGGAATCCCTCTCCAACACCTTCGATCCGACAGCGGGCGTGCAGCGCGTCTATTGGAGCAAGAACTTCAAGATCGGCCTGCCATTCTCCAATGCCAGCCACTACGCCAATCCCGAAGTGGACCGGCTGCTGGAAGCGGCGGCGGTGGAGCCGGATATCGAAAAACGCGCCGCCTTCTTTAAGGAGTTTCAGGCCGTCGTTGCCAGGGATCTTCCCGTCATCAATCTCGTCTCTCCCATCCAGCCGGTCGTCGGCAGCGTGCGCATCAAGGACTATGCGACAGGCGCAGAGGGGCTGAGCGGCAATCTCGCCAAGGCCTGGGTGACGAAGGAGGCGTGAGAGCCTCCCAACCCTTCGGTTCAGAGCGAATAAGAGGTCATTTCCATGAGCAGAAAATCCGACAAGCTGGTTCTCAATGCCTTCATCTATCCGGGCGGACATCACGAGGCGGCCTGGCGGCATCCGGACTCCGAGCCGCATCGCGTCACCGATATAAGGCTCTATCAGGATATCGCCCGCAAGGCCGAGGCGGCGAAGCTGGATGCCATCTTCTTCGCCGATGCGCCGGTGCTGGACGCCAATATCCGCTATGCCGCCCGCCACCGGCTGGAGCCGATCACCATGCTGGCGGCCCTTGCCGCCGTCACCGAAAAGATCGGCTTCATCGCCACGGCCTCCACCACCTATTACGAGCCGTATAATCTTGCGCGGCTGTTCGCGTCCGTCGATCATATCAGCGGCGGCCGGGTGGGCTGGAACATCGTGACGACTTCGGCGGATGCGGCCGCCGGCAACTTCAATCTCCAGAAGCATCCGCCGCATGCGGATCGTTACCGTCAGGCGATCGAGTTCGTGGATGTGGTGACGAAGCTCTGGGACAGCTGGGAAGATGACGCCATTGTTGCGGATAAGGAAAGCGGCCTTTTCGCCGATACCGACCGCATCCATCCTGCCAATCACGACGGCGAATTTTATCGGGTGCGGGGCGCGCTGAACGTGCCGCGTTCACCGCAGGGCCGGCCGGTCTATGTGCAGGCAGGCTCCTCGGAGGAAGGGCGTGGTTTCGCCGCCCATTATGCCGAGGCAATCTTTACCGCGCATCAGACTCTGGAGAGTGCGCGGTCTTTTTATTCCGACATCAAGAGACGTGTCGCGGCCACGGGGCGCAATCCCGCCCATGTGAAAATCCTGCCGGGCATCAGCCCCTTCATCGCGTCAACCGAAGAGGAGGCGCGCAGGCTCGAGGCCTCTTTCAACGATCTCATCCAGCCGGCCTTTTCGCTCGGGCAATTGCAGCGCATCACCGGCATCGATCTCTCATCGGCCGATCTCGACCAACCCTTGCCGAAGGAAGCCGTGGAAGCGACACGCGCGCAGGCGGATAGCAGCCGCCATCAGCTGGTTCTCGATGTCATAGACCGGGAAAATCCGACGATCCGGCAATTGCTGCACCGGCTTGCCGGCGGGCGCGGCCACAAGGTGATTTCCGGAACGTCGGAGCAGGTGGCGGACTGGATAGAGACCTGGTTCCGCGAGGGCGCGGCCGACGGCTTCAACATCATGCCGCCATGGCTGAATGGCGGGTTCGACAACTTCGTCGACGGGGTCGTGCCGATCCTCAAACAGCGAGGTCTGTTCCGCGAAGATTATGAGGGCGACACGCTGCGTGACCATTATGGCCTGCCTCGGCCGGAAAATATCTATGCGGCCAGAGAGTTGCAAAGGGAACGCGCCTGAGGTGGGACGGGCGTGTTCAGGCGGCGGCCTCGAGAGAGCGCATATCCTCGCGCAACAGGGCGAGTAGAGATGCGACCTCCGGCAGCCGCCGCCTGTCAGGACTGGTCAGCAGGTGATAACGGCTGGCGGTCGGCTGCGGTGCGCCAAAAGGAGCGATCAGCCGGCCGTTTTTCAGCTCTTCCGAAATCAGGGAATGGCGCACGAGGCCGATGCCGTGGCCGGATGAGATTGCCTCTATCAGCGCCGTCTGGCGTGAAAAACGCGGGCCGGTCGCTGAAAGCCTGAGCGGAATGCGGCAGGCGCGAAGCCAGTTCGCCCATTCGAAGGCCGGGTCCAGGCCATTGCCACGCAACATCGCAAAACCGAGATCCCGCAAGCGCTCCGGTTCTTCTGCAAGCCCATGGCGGGCCGCGAATTCCGGGGTGCAGACGGCGCTGACGGTGTCGGCGAAAAGTGGCTCATGAATGAAGCCCGGAATCTGCGCATGGGTGGCGACGATGGCGCAATCGGCATCGAAATGGGTGAGGTCGATGGTTTCGCTCTCAAGGGATTCGATGGAAAGCTCCACGTCTCCGAGCGCCGGAACGATACTGCCCACCCGCGGCGCCAGCCAGCGGGCGGCAAAGCAACCTTCCGCCAGAACCTTCAGCTGCGGCCGGGCGTTTGAAACCATCAGGTCGGAAAGACTGCCGATCATGGTTTCGAAAGCATCGGCAAGGCCGGGATAAAGCGCGCTGCCGGCATCCGTCAGCAGCAATTCTCCGCGCTGGCGGCTGAAGAGCGGCTGGCCGAGATGGGTTTCGAGAATTCGCACCTGCTGGCCGATGGCAGCGGTCGAGACATGCAGCTCCTCTGCCGCCCGCGAGAAGCTCGCATGGCGAGCGGCGACGACAAAGGCGCGCAAGGCGGTCAGCGGTGGCAGCCGGGAAAGTGTCGGCAGGCGAAAAGCCGCCCGGCTCCCGGCGGGAGCGATAAACTCCGGTCTCATTGCTGTTCCTCCTTTGCCGCCTGCATCTTCCACATGGTCAGAACACCCGGCCTTCCCGGAGATGCGTCGTGGTGCCGTTGAGATAATAGTCCCCGATCACCCGCGCCTTGTGGGCGAGCGGATTGTGATTGTAGACAGTGCGGATATTGCGCCAGTGGCGGTCGAAATTCCGCTCGCTCGATGTCGCCGAGCCGCCGCCGAGTTCATAGAGATTGGTGGCGACCGTGAGCGACAGCTGCGATGCGATGATCTGGGTACGGGCGGTGGCGAGTGAGCCTTCCAGCAGGGCTGCCTCGATCGCCTCTTCGTCCCCGGTGGCGAAGGCGGCGGCGGTGCGGTCGAGCGTTCTCGCCGCTTCGCGGATCAGGGTCTGCACAGCGAAAGCGCCGGCGCTGATTTCGCCGAGCATCTTCTGCACGAAGGGGTCCTGATTGGCGGTTTCGGCGCTGCTGTGAAGCGTGGTGCGCGCCTGGCGCAACACATACTCCACGCCGTCCTTCAGCGCGCCCTGAACGGCGCCGGCGGCCGAGGCGGCGAGATGCAGCTGCCGCATGGCCGAGCTGTGGCGGCCGATCTGGCTGCCGAGCTTGCGCGTCGTCAATTCATGCGGCAGCACCTCGACATTTTCCAGCAGAACACCGCCGCTTGCCGTCATGCGCTGGCCCATGCTGTCCCAGTCGTCGAGAATGGTGATGCCGGCGCGGTCGAGCGGAATGAGAACGCCGATCGGTTGTTCGTCATCGCCAATGGCGCTGAAGGTGCCGAAATCGGCAAAGGCCGTGCCGGTCGCATACCATTTGCGGCCGTTCAGCCGGTAGCGGTCGCCATCGGCACTCAGCCGCGTGGTGATTTCGCCGGGGCGCTTGGTGCCCTGTTCAGTGCTGGCGCCTGCGAAGAGCTTGCCGGCAAGCACATGTTCGAGATGCCGCCGGTCCTCCAGCTCGATGGGTGCCAGAGCGAGGTTTTCGGTGAAATTGAAATGGCTGCGAAGCGCGTGTGGAATATTGCTGTCGGCTTCGCCGAGGATCATCAGCACTTCGATATAGTCGGCAATCGAGCCGCCCGGTCCGCCCTTGGCTTCGGGAACGCGCAGTGTGCCGATCTTCGCCTCCTTGATAAGGGCGAAGATATCGAAGGGAAGTTCCCGCTGGCGTTCGCGACGGGCGGCATCCTTGGCCGCGATGGCCGCAATGTCCTTTGCCCGGGCCAAAATCTCGTCACGGCTCGGTACGCCGGCATTGTCGGTGGTGGTTGTCTGTAGTTTCGGAGTGGACATTGCGGTTTTCCCTGAGCGGATGTGAGGGCCCACGGCACGGCGCGCCGCAGGCATGGTCTTCTGGACGATCAGGCGACCGCGCGCGGCTTGAGCGCCGGGCGGTGTGCGGATTCGAGATTGCGCGGCACGCGGCCTTCGACGGGATGGCTCGGATCGTTGAAGCCGGCTGTCGAGGGATGGCCGGTGGTAACGAGGCTGTCGACCAGCGCTTCATCTTCCGCATCGATCTTCACATCGAGCGCGCGAATATAGCCGTCCCAGTGCTCTTCGGTGCGCGGGCCGGTGATGGCGGCGGTGACGAACCTGTTGTTCAGCACCCAGGCGAGCGCGAAATCCGCCGCCGAAACACCCTTCGAAGCGGCATGGGCTGCGACCTTCTGGGCGATTTCGACCGATTCCGGACGCCATTCCGTTTCCAGAACGCGCTTGTCGCCACGGCCGACACGGGTATCGGCGCCCGGCTGTTCGCCCGGCTGATATTTGCCGGTCAGCACACCGCGTGCGAGCGGCGAATAGGAGACCACGCCAAGGCCATAATGATTGGCCGCCGGCAGCTGCTCGGCTTCGGCGGTGCGGTTGACGATATTGTAGAGCGGCTGGCTGGCAATGGGCCGGTCGATGCCGAGCTGGTCGGCCAGATGCGAAATTTCGGCGATACGCCAGCCACGGAAGTTCGACACGCCGAAATAGCGCAGCTTGCCGGCGCGGATGAGATCGGCGATGGCGCGCACCGGCTCTTCCAGCGGCGCATCGAAGACGGCGCGGTGGAAATAGAGAATGTCGATATAATCGGTGTTGAGGCGGCGCAGCGAATTTTCCACGGTCTCAATCACCCATTTGCGCGAATGGCCGCCGAGGTTCGGACCCTTGGTGTGGGAATTGACGAATTTCGTCGCCAGCACCCAGTGATCGCGGCTGGACTTGATGCCGCGACCGACGACCTCTTCGGACTTGCCGTCGTGATAGACATCGGCCGTGTCGATGAAATTGATACCCTGCTCACGCGCCTTGTCGATGATGCGGAAGGCCACGTCATCCGGCGTCGGGCCTCCGAACATCATCGTGCCGAGGCTCAGCGGTGAAACTTTCAGCGCGCTGCGTCCGAGATAGCGATAGTCGACCATTATGGTTGCTCCTTCAGTTTATTGGGCATGGTGGCAGGCCACGGCGTGGTTCTTGCCGAAAAGGGTGTAATCCGGCGCTTTTTCGCGACAGAGATCGGTGGCGAGCGGGCAGCGGGTGTGAAACCGGCAGCCGGATGGCGGGTTATGCGGGCTCGGCAGGTCGCCGGAGATCGGTGCTGCCTGCTTGCGGCGGGCGGGATCGGGAACGGCGGCGAGAAGCGCGCGCGTATAGGGGTGCTTTGGCGACGCCCAGAGTTCCGATGTCGGCGCGCTTTCCACGATCTTGCCGAGATACATGACCAGCACGCGGTCGGAGAAATAACGCACCACGGAAAGGTCGTGGGAGACGAAGAGATAGGAGAGCGAAAGCCGCTTCTTCATCTCCACCAGAAGATTGAGGATTTGCGCCTGTATCGAAAGATCGAGCGCCGAAACCGGCTCGTCGCAGACGACCAGTTCCGGTTCCAGAACCAGAGCGCGGGCAATGCCGATGCGCTGGCGCTGGCCGCCGGAAAATTCATGCGGATAACGGTCGAGCGAATCCGCCGGTAGGCCGACCTGCGCGACGATGGCCTCGACGATCTCCCGCTGGCGCGCCCGGTCACCGATGCCATGCACTTTCAGCGGGCCGGTGAGGATGGTGCGCACCGTCTGGCGCGGGTTGAGCGAGGCGAAGGGGTCTTGAAAGATCATCTGGATGCGGCGGCGGATGCCGCGCAGTTCGGACGATGTCATTGCCGTGACGTCGGCGCCCTTGAAGGTGATCCGGCCGGAAGACGGCTCGACCAGCCGCATCAGCGATTTGCCGAGCGAGGATTTGCCGCAGCCGGATTCGCCCACCAGCGCCACGGTCTCGCCCGCTTCGATATCGAGGGAAACGTCGTCGACGGCGCGCACGGTACCGCGTCCGCCCGAATAATGGGTGGAAAGACTATGCACTGACAAGAGCGCCATCGGGTACCTCCTGGGATGTGGGAGCAACGAAGGGGCAGGCGGCGTAACGGCCTTGCGAGATTTGCCGCAGCGGCGGCACGAACTGCCCGCAGAAGCCGCGGGCGCTCGGACAGCGCGGCCGGAATGCGCAGCCGCGTTCCCCCGTGGCGGAAACGATGGAGCCCGGAATCTCGATGAGCGGCCCATCGCGATAATGCTGCCCGTCTTCCGCACGCGGCGAGGCGGCGAGCAGGCCGCGCGTATAGGGATGGTAGGGGTTGGAGAAAACCGGTTCCGGCAATCCCTCTTCCACCTTGCGGCCGGCATACATCACCATCACCCGGTCCGCCCATTGCGCCACGATGCCGAGATCGTGGGTGATGAGGATGACGGCCATGTTGAGATCGCGGCGCAGATTATCGAGCAGCTGCAGGATCTGCGCCTGTATCGTCACGTCGAGCGCTGTCGTCGCCTCGTCGGCGATCAGCAGTTTCGGGTTGCAGGCGACGCCGATGGCGATCATCACGCGCTGGCGCATGCCGCCGGAAAGCTGGTGCGGATAATCGTCCACCCGGCGGCGGGCGTCTGGAATATTGACCAGTTCCAGAAGCTCGATGGCGCGTTTGCGGGCCTGATGCCGGTCGATCTTCTCATGGATGCGCAGCACCTCGATGATCTGCTCGCCAACCGTCAGCACCGGGTTCAGCGAGGTCATCGGCTCCTGAAAGATCATGCCGATATCCCGGCCGCGAACGCCGCGCCACTGCCGTTCGGAAAGCGGCAGCAGGTCGCGGCCCTCGAGCAGAACCCGGCCGCCGGTCTTGGCGTGCGAGGGCAAAAGACCGATGAGACCGAGCGCGGTCAGGGATTTGCCGGAGCCGCTTTCGCCGACGATGGCCAGCATTTCGCCGGGGCTGACATCGAAACTGACGCCTTTGACCGGTTGGGCGGAGCCGAAGCTGACGGAGAGATCATGGACTTCGATCAGTTTGCTCATCGGCGTTCCTCCGAAAAACGGGGGTTGAGCGCATCGTTGAGACCATCGCTGATAAGGTTCAGCGAAATGACGGTGAAGACGATGGCAAGGCCGGGAAGGGCGGTCAGATACCATGCGGTGCGGATGACATCGCGACCCGAACCGATCATCGATCCCCATGAGACACGGTTGGGATCGCCAAGCCCCATGAAGGACAGTGCCGCCTCCATGAGGATCGCACCCGCCACCATGACCGAGGAGGTCACGATGATCGGGGGCAGGGCATTGGGCAGAATTTCCTGAAAGACGATGCGCGCATGGCCGTAACCGAGGCTCCGGGCGGCGAGCACATAGTCTTTTTCGCGGATGGCGCGGAATTCCGCACGGGTAAGACGTGCAACGAGCGGCCAGGTGATAATGCCGATTGCTGACGTGACCGTGGTGACGGATGGCTGGGCGATGGCGACGAGCACCACCAAGAGCACGAAATTCGGCAGGGTCTGGAAAATTTCGATCAGCTTCACGAGGATATCGTCAATGACGCCGCCGAAATAACCGGCGAAAGCGCCAACCGCGATGCCGATCGTGAGCCCGATCAGCGTCGCGACGACCCCGACGGTGAGCGAGATGCGTGCGCCATGCACGATGCCGGCCAGAACATCCCGGCCCATGGAATCTGTTCCGAGCGGATAGGCGGCATTCTGGCCGGGCCACAGGAACGGGCGGGCCACCATTTCCAGAGGGTCGCCGGGATAGATCAAGGGGGCGATCAGTGCGGTGACGATGACGGTTGCGAGAAACAGCAACCCGACGATGGCGTTGGGATTGGTGAGGAAGATTTTCAGTTCCCGCCGCAGGCCGCGCCGTGGCACGGAGACGGAACGGGCCGAAAGCGCATCCGGCGCATGGATATAGGGCCAGACTTTTTCTTCCGGTTTCTTCGGTTTGGGATTGTTGTCTTCGGCGCTGAGTTCGGCTGCGCCGAGGACAGCGGTGGTCTGAGATGAATTCATCGGCTTTCTCCGATGCGGGGGTCAAGCCATGCCTGCAACAGGTCCACGGCTGCATTGACGATGATGACGACGAGGGAGGAGAGAAGCAGAATGCCGAGCAGCACGCTGAAATCCCGCGCCATGACGGCTTCGAAAGCGAGACGGCCAAGGCCCGGCCAGCTGAAGACCGTTTCGACCACGACAGCGCCGCCGAGCAGGCCGCCGATATGCATGCCGGCCATAGTGGTGATTGGGATGAGCGCATTGCGCAGGATATGGCGCGTCGTGAGCCGGAGCGGAGAGACGCCCTTGGCGCGCGCCGTGCGCACATAGTCCTGGGATTTCACTTCCAGCATCGCCGCGCGGGTAAGGCGAGCGTAGATGGCCAGAAAATAAAGCGCCAGCGAAAGGGCAGGGAGAACGATATAACGCAGCCTGTCCAGCAGGGCGTCGAGACCGGTGAGGCTGCTGCCGATGGTGCTGTCGCCGCCCGAGGGAAGCCAGCCGAGCTTCACTGAGAAGGTCAGGATCAACATCAGGCCGATCCAGAAACCCGGTACGGAATAAAAGATCAGCGAGCCGATGGAAATGATCCGGTCCGGCAGCTTGCCGGAGAAAAGCGCCATGATCGAGCCGAGAAACACGCCGACGAAAATCGCAATGCCGAGTGCCGCGCCCATCAGGGCGAGTGTGCCGGGCAGACGCTGGCCGATGAGGTCTGCCACCGGCATGCCGTAACGCGGCGAAAAGCCAAGGCTGAATTGCGCGAGATTGCCGAGATAGTTCATCAGCTGATGCACGACGGGCAGATCCAGCCCAAAGCGGTTGCGGATTTCGGCCATGGTCTCGACGGTCGCTGAACCCGCTTCCGCGGCCAGCACATCGGCGGCATCGCCGGGCGCCAGCTGCAGCAGGAAGAAGTTCAGGATGACGATACCGAGAACCGTCGGAATGGCCTGAATGGCAACCCGCCTTGCCTGCGATAAAATCCTTTTCGAATTCGACATCGGCTCCAGTCCGTAAGCGTGGAAATATGAAATCGGCCCCTGAAGGCGCTGGTATTAGTTGACTAATTTTATGGAATTTGTCAAAGAGTAATAGAATTATTTTCTGAAATTTACGGAAATATGCGCCATAAAGAAAAGATAATTCCTGTTTATGAGAATGGTTGGTTCTTCATGCCAAGCTCGCTCTCGTCTGCGGAACAAACTTCTTCCTAAGCGCGGCCGTTCAGTTTGCCGGTTTTTCGCCGGTTCAATCAAGGAGAGGGTATCGCATGACTATTTTCAACCAGACGACGCGGCGTGGATTTCTGCTGGCGTCCGTGGCGCTTGGCGTGGTGTCGTTGCCGGGGCTGAAGCTCAACGCGGCGGAGCCGGCAAGCGGTGGCACGGCCACCCTGCTCATCTCATCGGAGCCGCCGGTACTGACGACGATCGCACACACAGCCTATAATTCCGTCTATATATCGCCCAAGGTCACCGAAGGGCTGCTGACCTATGATTTTGACCTCAATCCCAAGCCGCTGCTGGCCAAATCATGGAATGTGAGCGCGGATGGTCTGCGTTACACCTTCAATCTGAGGCCCGGCGTGAAGTGGCATGACGGCAAGCCTTTCACATCCGCCGACGTGGCTTTCTCCATCAATGCCATCAAGGAAGTGCATCCGCGCGGCCGCAATACATTCCTGAACCTCACTGCTGTCGAGACGCCGGACGAACTGACGGCGGTTCTGGTTCTTTCCAAACCAGCGCCCTATCTGATCACGGCGCTCGCCGCCGCCGAAACGCCCATCGTGCCGAAACATCTCTACGAGGGTACGAAGGTGACCGAAAATCCGGTCAATCTCGCACCCATCGGCACCGGCCCGTTCAAGTTCAAGGAATGGGTGCGCGGCAGCCATATCGTTTTTGAGCGCAATGCCAATTATTGGGATGCGCCGCGCCCCTATCTCGACAAGCTCATCGTCCGCTTCATTCCGGACGCTTCGGCTCGCGCTATTGCCATCGAAACCGGCGAGATCGATCTCGCGCCCAGCACGCCGGTCGCCTATAGCGATCTCGACCGGCTGAAGGAACTGCCGAGCCTTGGCTTCGAGACCAACGGCTATCAATATACCAATTCGATCAGCCGCGTGGAATTCAACCTCGAAAAGGACGTGTTCAAGGATGTTCGCGTCCGCCGTGCCTTCGCGCATGTGATTGACCGCAACGTCATCTTCAACACCGTCAATTTCGGTTATGGCGCGACGATTACCGGGCCGATCAATCCGAAGCTGACGAAATGGTTCGTGGACGATCTGAAGACCTATCCGATCGATCTGAAGGCCGCCGAAGCGCTGCTGGATGAGGCCGGATACAAGCGCGGTGCGGATGGCATCCGTTTCAAGCTCAATCTGGACTATGTGCCGAGCACCGAGGCCTATCCGCGCGGTGCGGACTATATTCGTCAGGCGCTGGCGAAGGTCGGCGTGGATGTGACGGTGCGGACGCAGGATTTCGCCACCTATACCAAACGCATCTACACGGATCGCGATTTCGATTTTGCCTATGAGGGCATGAGCAATCTCTTCGATCCGACCGTCGGCGTGCAGCGGCTTTACTGGTCGAAGAACTTCAAGAAGGGCGTGCCCTTCTCCAATGGCGCTGCCTATAGCAATCCGAAGGTGGATGCACTGCTGGAGGCCGCCGCCATCGAGATCGATCCGGACAGGCGCGTCGCGCAATGGAAGGAAATCCAGCAGATTCTCGTCGATGATGTGCCGGCAATCGATATCGTCGCAGCACCGGAGATCACCATCTACAACAAGCGCATTGCCGATCACACCATCGGCGCGGAGGGTGTGGCGGGAAGCCTCGCCTTCGCGCATATCGCCGCATCCTGATCGTCTCGCCAGACCGGCTCGCCCTTTGGTGCGGGCCGGGACCTTTCCCTTTCATCGAGGCCAAAGCCATGAGCACGACACTTTCTGAAATCTGGTACACACGCTGCCCGGTGCCCACGCCGGTGGGGCTGGCGGCACAGCTCGGTTATCTCGAGCAGACCTTCGAGGAGGTCGGCATAGCGTTGAAATCCATCATCGATTCGCCTGACCGTTCCGTCCGGCAGAGCCATTTCAACCACACGCTGGAATGGTCCTTCCGCCATGGCGGCAATGTGCCGCCCATTCGAGCCCGTTCGGAGGGGCGCAATACGCGCCTTATCGGGGTGACCTGGACGGATGAGTTTCAGGCAATCATCACCCTGCCGGAAACCGGTATCCGCTCGCTTGCCGATCTTGTCGGCCGCCGTTTCGGCGTGCCGAGCAGACCGGAAGGCATCGTCGATTTCATGCGCGCGACGGCGCTGAAGGGCATCGTTTCGGCGCTTTCGCTGGAAGGGCTGAAGGTCGAGGATGTGGAGCTCAAGGATATCGTCATCAAGGATTCGGTGCTGGCCTCGCAGGAAGGGCCATCGCTGTTCGGCCTGAAGCGCCGGCAGTCCTTCGGTGAGGAAATTATCGCACTGCTGCGGGGTGAGGTCGATGCGATTTTCGTGAAGGGAACGGCCGGTATTGCCGCCGCGAACCTGATCGGTGCGGTGCAGGTGGCCGAGTTCGGTTTTCACCCCGACCCGAAAATCCGCATCAATTCCGGTTCTCCGCGCGTGCTGACGGTTGACGGACGGCTTGCCGATGAGCGCCCCGATCTGGTGGAGCGGCTGGTTGGTTCAATCGCCAGGGCCTCACTCTGGGCCGAACAGCATCCGGAAGAAACCCGCCGTTTCATCGCGCGCGAGGCGGGTGCGACTGAAGAGCAGGTTCTGGCCGCCAACGGGCCGGATGTTCACCGCCATCTTGGCCTCGGCCTCGATGCGGAGCTCGTCGCCGCTGTCGGCCATTACAAGGATTTCCTGCATCAATGGGGCTTCCTTGAAAATGACTTCGATCTCGATGCGTGGATCGATAACCGTTTTGTCACGGCAAATGAAAGGGCGGTTGCATGAGTGGCGCATTATCGGCCATTCCCCGCCCGGAGCAGCCCTCAAACCCCGTTGGCATCGCAGCCGCCCTTGCCGACGATTTCAGCCTGACCGCGGCGGACCATGACAAAAGCGGCGAATTCGCCGCCGCCAATTTCGAGGCGCTTTTCAAGTCGGGACTGCTCGGACTGGTGACGGCTGAAAAGGATGGCGGCTCGGGAGAGGGTATGGAAACGGCCCATGCCGTCATTGCGGCCATCGCCAAGGGCGACCCGTCGACCGCCCTCATCCTTGCCATGCATTACAGCGTCCACGCCGCGATCCGGCGCGGCAAGTGGCCAGCAGCTCTCGCGGCAAAGGTGCTGGCCGCCAATAATAGCGAGCCGGCGCTTCTGAACAATGCACAGGCGGAGCCGGGGATCGGTTCGCCGGCCCATGGCGGCCTGCCGGAAACGACGGCGCGGATAGAGGGTGATGTCTGGGTGGTCAATGGCCGCAAGAGCTTCGTCACTGGCCTGCCGGGGTTGAAATGGGCGATCGTGCTTGCTCTGACGACAGAGGAGAAGCCGCGCCTCATCCAGCTTCTGGTCCCGCTTGATGCACCTGGTATCACGCAGGAAAAGGCATGGGAAGCGACCGGCATGTATGCGACCGCAAGCGACGATCTGGTGCTTGAGGAGGTAAGGGTGCCGCTTGCCGATCTGGTTGCCGAACAGCCGGCGGACGAGCCGCTGCGACGCGATGAGGCCGACGGTTATAATTTCTTCGTGCTTTTGGCTTCCGTCTATCACGGTGTTGCGCTTTCGGCGCGTGACGCCTTGTTGCGGCACCTCACGGGCCATGTCCCGGCCAGCCTCGGTGCGCCGCTATCCTCCATTCCGCGCATTCAGGAAGGTCTCGGCCAGATCGAGGTTCTGCTTGCGGCGAACCGGCGTCTGCTTCTCTCCGTCGCCCGCGATATCGATGCGGGAGAAAGGGTGGGAACGGATGCACTGGCTGTCCGTCATGTGGTGATCGACAATGCGGTGGCGGTGACGGATCTGGCGCTGGAGCTTGGCGGCAATCGCGGCCTTCGCCGGGATTACAACCTTGAGCGCCATCATCGCGACGCCATAACGGCGAGGGCGCATGCGCCGCAGAGCCATATGATCCGAACTATCCTCGGCCGTCAGAGCATCAAGGCGGCCGGCGGCTGACCGGCGACCATATGGGCGGCTTTGTTTGCAGGCCGCCCATGACCAAGCCGCGCGCATCAGTTCTGGAGCAGCGGCAAAAGCTTGTCGCCCTGCCGTTCAATCTCCTGAAGATAGGGCGTGTCTGAAAGCACGAAATGGGTGATGCCAAGCGCACGGTATTTGCGCAGCGATGCGGCAACATCTTCCGCTGAACCCACCAGCCATGTCGTTGCGGCGCCGCCGCCGCCGAATTTGCCCGGCGCGGTGTAAAGATTGTCGTCCAGCACATCACTCTGCCTGTGCAAGTCCAGCAACCGGCGCTGGCCGACTGCCACCCCCTGAAGATGGTCATTCCAGCGCACGCCGTTGTTTGCTGCCATTTCGGCGACCTTCGCCTCCGCATCACGCCACGCCTCGGCTGTCGTTTCGCGCACCAGCGTGGTGATCCGCAGGCCGAACTGCAGCGGCGGCAGGTCGCGGCCAAGCGTCTCGCTGAAATGTTTGAGCCGCTCGATCCGTTCGCCCACGCCGGCAAGCGGTTCGCCCCAGAAGAGCTGCACATCGGCCTCGGTTGCCGCGACCTGCTCGGCGGCCTCGGAGGCACCGCCGAAATACAGCTTCGGATGCGGCCGGCCGGCGCGCTCTCTGATGCGCGGTGACACGGTGGAGTTCCTGACCCGGAAGTGGTCACCCTCGAAAGTCACGTCTTCCTCGGTCCAGAGCCGTCGTACCAGCCGCATGAACTCTTTGGTGCGCGCATAACGCTGCGCCTGATCGCCTTCCTCATCGCCATAGGCTGCAAGCTCGTCCCGACCCGAGACGACATTGATCCGCACCCGGCCACCGGAAAGCTGGTCGAGCGTCGCGGCGGCGGATGCGAGATTTGCCGGCTTCCAGTATCCGGGGCGAATGGCGATCAGCGGCTCGAATGTGGTGGTACGCGCCGCAAGCGCTGCCGCCACCGTGAACGTATCTGGCCGGCCCCAGCCGGTGCCAAGCAATGCGCCTTTCCAGCCATGGTTTTCCAGCGCCGTCGCGTGGCTGGTCAATGTATCGAGGCTGTTATGGTTTTCGCTGACGGCATCGCCGCGATGGCCGGGTTTGACATCATTGGGGATGTACCAGAGAAATTCGCTCGTGCTGCTCACATTATCCGCCTGTATTTTCGTTTTATGTCGCGGTGAAATGACGATGCCGGGCTTCGGCCTTCGCCATTTCAGGTTCGGGAGGCGAGAGCCTCCGATCGCGTGAGAATGGCAAACCGACGGCCGGTGGGCCAAGCAGCGGCGTTTCTTTTGGGGTGAGGCAGAGGAAAAGCTTTCCGTGTCCACGCTTTAATATGCACATATTTTCCATAGAAAATATTTGAGGAAATGATTCCCGTTAAGTGGCGTTGAACCGGCAACAGAGAAAGCATTTTCTTTTCACGAGACATTGTCTGGTTCGATTTTTCCTGAGGTCGGAAAAGCTGAGCAAGGCAATAGTCGACTAAAATGGGGAAAGTCACCATTCTTGGCGCACACCGCCCGCAAACAACGGAGTAGGCATGTGTACCACCTTGATTGTCCCCGGTCTCAATGGTTCGGACGAGGGACATTGGCAGAGACATTGGCTGTTGGATGATCCTGAGGCGCGGCTGGTCGATCAGGAGAATTGGGAGTGCCCGGTTCTTGCAGACTGGCTCGGTCGCCTCGAAGCGGCGCTTGCCACAACTGAAAGCGCCTATATTGTCGCTCACAGTCTCGGTTGCCTGCTGGTCGCGAACATGGCGTCGCGACCCATAGCCAGCAGGATCAAGGGTGCGCTTCTGGTGGCGCCCGCTCATCTTGACCGGGTGGAGGCAATGCATCCCTGCATCGTCCGCTTCGGCGCATTTCCTCAAGCGCCGCTCGCCTTTCCAAGCCTTGTCGTGGGCAGCATGAACGACCCCTATATGAGCCCGGATGAGCTGGCCAGCACCGCTGCCGACTGGGGAAGCGATCTCGTCAACCTTGGTGCCGTTGGGCACATCAATATTGCTGCCGGTTTCGGCCGGTGGCCTGAGGGCTATGCTCTTTTCGAACGCCTGAAAACGGCGTCCGACATCTCGACGACAAGATCGAGGAAGGGCGGATTGCCTACCCTGCACGGTGCGCTGCTGCAGGGAGATGCCGGAGCTCTATAGTTTTTCCATTCGCCATGCATGCGCTTCAGGCGTCAGCTCCAATTTGCTGCGCACTACAACCTTTGGGGGTTTTTACCTCAAAATTTCCTCAAAAAATTTTGAATCTCACCTTTTGATTGTTTTTGAGTGACTGCATTTATTTTCTACAGAAAATATGAAAAAGCGTTTCTTCGCTCCATCGGGTTTTGTTGTCACCTTTCATCGGTCATCAAATCAGGAAGGGGTAAGGAAATGTCCAGGATCAAGCTTGCAATGTCGGCTCTCGGCGGATTGTTGTTGTCGACGGTATCGTTGGCCACGGCCGGGGCTTCGGACGCGCTGGTTACGGCGGACTGGCTGAAGGAAAATCTCGATAATCCGAAGGTACGGGTCTTTGAGGTGAGCGTCGACACCGGCGTCTACGAGCGCGGGCATATTCCCGGCGCGGTGAACCTCAACTGGCACACGGATCTCGTCGACAAGGAGCGGCGCGATATCGCGGCGCGGGAAAATTTCCAGTCCCTGTTGCAGAAGGCCGGTGTGGGTGACGATACCACCATTGTTCTTTATGGCGACAACAACAACTGGTTTGCCGCCTGGGGCGCGTGGATTTTCGAGACTTATGGCCTGGGCGACCGGGTAAAGCTTCTCGATGGTGGCCGCAAACTCTGGGAAGCGCAGGGCCTGCCTTTGGATACATCCGCGCCGGCAACGGCTGAAACGAAGCTGAAGCTCGGCGAACCGGACACTTCGGTCCGGGCGCGGTTCATCGATGTGGTGGCGGTGGCCGAGGGCAAGCACAATATCAAGCTGGTGGATATTCGCTCGGCGGATGAATATTCGGGCAAGATTTTCGCTCCCGATGGCGTCAAGGAGCTGTCCGTCCGCGCTGGCCATATTCCCGGTGCCGTCAATGTTCCATGGGGTACCATCGTCAACAAGGACGGAACCTTCAAATCGGCAGACGAGATCAAGGCGATCTACACCGAAAAGGGTATCGACGGTTCGGCGCCCGTTATCACCTATTGCCGCATCGGCGAACGCTCCAGCCACACCTGGTTCGCGCTGAAGAAGATACTTGGCTACGACGTCCGCAACTATGACGGCTCCTGGACCGAATACGGAAATGCGGTCGGCGTTCCGATCAGCAATCCCACCGGCACGGTGTGGACAGGCAAATAAGCCGAAGACGCTTCACCTTCAGGCCGGTGCGCTGACAAGGTGCGCCGGCATTTGTTCTTCAGACATCTCCGGTATTTCATGCGTTCGATCATACTCCGCCTCGCGGCACTAACCATTTTATCTGCACTGGCCGTCGCGGCCTATCCGCTCGGGGCGTTTGAAAATGGCAGGCAGCTTGCGTTCTCGCTTCTGGCCGGTGCCGCTTTCGGCATTGTGATGCAGCGCGGGCGCTTCTGCTTTCTCTGCAATTTTCGCGATTTCATCGACAACAGGCGCTCGGACGGTGTTGTTTCAATTCTCGTGGCACTTCTGGCAGGCGTGGTGTTCTACCAGATCGTCACCATGGCCTGGATGCCGGTTCCGCAACCCGGACGCCTGCCGCCAAATGCACATATTGGCCCGGTTGGCTGGCTTCTGGCGGCTGCGTCGACTGTCTTTGGCGTGGGCGCGGCCCTGTCCGGTTCCTGCCTGTCTGGACATTTCTACCGGCTGGGCGAGGGGGCTTTTGGGTCGGTGCTTGCCATAGTCGGCGCCGGCTTCGGTTTTCTGCTGGCATTTCTCAGCTGGAATTTCCTCTACACGCTGAGCATTTTCGACGATCTTCCCGTCTGGTTACCGCACCATCTGGGATATGGCCCGGCGCTGCTGATCACCTGTGCTCTGTTGGCCGCCCTGATCTTCATCGTTCTTTTTTTCGATAAGACACCTCCGGCTCCTTCAGCCACGATCCCGGCAAGCCGGCTGCATCAGGCGCTTCGAAGCGTTTTCGTCGAACGCTGGCCACCTGTCGTAACCGGGGTTCTTGTCGCGGCCATCAGCGCCTTTTCCTATTTCCGCGTGGCACCTCTTGGGGTGACCGCCGAACTTGGCAGTCTTGTCAGAACGGCCGGGGCTTCGGCAGGCTGGGTGCCGGAAACGCTTGCAGGCCTCGATACGGTCAGGGGGTGCATCAGCGCCATCAAAACGACGATCCTGTCGCCGAACGGCGTCTTCGTCGGCGGATTGATTGTTGCGAGTTTTGCATCTGCCCTATCTGCCGGAAAATTCCAGCCATCCTGGCCTTCAGCCGGTGGTTTGGCGACACGTTTTGCCGGTGGTGTATTGATGGGATGGGGCGGCATGACGGCACTTGGCTGCACCATCGGTGTCCTGTTGTCGGGCATCCATGCGGGTGCGCTGTCAGGCTGGGTGTTCCTGTTTTTTTGCGGCTTCGGCGCCTTTGTAGGGCTCCTTTTCAAGCGCCGTTTTGCCTGGCCGTAACGGTCATTTTTCGAAATTCGCAACCAGCGTGCCGGACGCCGGCGCAATCACCCTCTTTCTGGGTTAGGAACGGAATTTTTCCCGCCGCCACAGCCTTAGTCCACATTTGTCGGCGATCCGCCAATTATAGAATAGTAATTTTATGGAAAATATTGACCATTTTCGGCGCTCGCCGGAGGATAGAGGGGCTGACCAAAGGAGGCGCACATGCCGCAGGGATTTCATGCGTTTACTCTTAATCTGTTTGGTTTGACGTGGTGGCGACCGCGCCAGGATGAGCAGGGCAACCTTCATCCGCTGGATCATTCCGGGCGCTTCCGGCAGGAAAAAAGTGATCTCGAACTCGAACGGGAAGAGATCTGCGAAATGAATTTCGCGATGCTCGGCCTTTATCCGGTCCTGTGACATCAGGGAACATTGTTCGCTTTCCAATCGAATCGCCCTGTTTTCTTGGAGATAAACTCTCCTCACCGTCGGGAAATTGGAACAAAATTTCTTAAACGCGCCGGGGAATTGGCTACCCTTTTATCATCAAGCCGCATTGCCCGATGGGCGGATTGCAAAGGACCTGTCGATGAGCAAAGCTGAAAAACCACTCGATTTCCTGTGGTTCATACCGACCTCAGGCGATGGCAGTTATCTGGGATCCGACGATCTGTCACGTCCGGCAGATCCCGGCTATTTCCGCGAGATAGCGCAGGCTGCTGATCGTCTGGGTTACTCCGGCGTGCTTATTCCGACCGGCGTCGCCTGCGAAGAATCCTTCATCCTTGCGGCCAATCTCGCAGCCTATACCGAGAGGCTGAAATTTCTCGTCGCCATCCGTCCGGGCGTCGCCTCGCCGGCCTATTATGCGCGCTTGGCCTCCACGCTTGACCGTGTTTCCCATGGACGGCTGCTTCTCAACATCGTGGTTGGCGGCAGCGCGCAGGAACTGGCCGGTGACGGCATCTTCCTGCCGCATGACGAGCGTTACGATCACGCCGACGAATTCTTCCAGGTCTTCAACTCGCTGATCGAAACCGGCAAGGGGGATCTCGACGGCAAATACATCAAGGCGCAGGGCGCGAAGCTAGGCCTGCCGCCGGTGCAGGAACCGCGTCCGCCGCTTTACTTCGGCGGCTCTTCCGATGCCGGTATCGATTTCTCGGCGGGTATCACCGACAAATATCTGACCTGGGGCGAGCCGCCCGCACAGGTGGCGGAAAAAATCGCCAAGGTTCGCGCCGCCGCTGCGAAAAAGGGGCGGGAGGTAACCTTCGGCATTCGCCTGCATTTCATCGTGCGCGAAACCGACGAGGAAGCCTGGGCCGATGCCGAAAAGCTGATTTCAAAGCTTTCCGACGAAACCATCGCTTCGGCGCAGGAGGCCTTCTCCAAGGCTTCGGATTCCGTTGGGCAGGCCAGAATGCAGGCGCTGCACAATGGCCGTCGTGACAGGCTGGAAGTCTCCCCGAATTTGTGGGCGGGCATCGGTCTCGTCCGTTCGGGTGCGGGCACGGCGCTGGTCGGTTCGCCGAAGACCGTCGCGGCACGGCTGCGGGAATATCAGGCTCTGGGCATCGATACCGTCATCGCCTCGGGCTATCCGCATCTGGAGGAAGCCTATCGCATATCCGAACTGCTGTTCCCGGAAATCGGGCTTGATGGTCCGCGCAACCAGATCCGCTCCTCCTTCGGTTCGAAACAGGTTTTCGGTGGTGGTGGCCACGGCGGCAACGTCAAGCTGGTGTCCGGGTCCTGATCCATCACGGGGACGGCGGTTTCTGCCGTCTTTCCTTTGCTGTCTCCGGCAACACCCACGCGGCGGGATGCCCGAAGGCAAAGGGAAAGGCTACATAAAACATTATTTCTATAGAATATTACGATTATGGAAAACGATGTCTATTTCACACCCCGCCGCCGCTGTTAGCTATTGAACAAATCAGCTGTTTTCAGGAGCCACCGATGACATTGCAATATGCGGCCAAGGATCAACAATTCATCAATCTCCGCGATCCCGTTTCCGGCAAGGCGCCGGATGCCGACAGCCTGAAGGCCGCGCTCAGAACGCTGGGCGGCGGCGTCAGCGTCATCACGGCAGGCGAGGGTGATGCGCGCACAGGCGCCACGGTGACATCCGCCACCGCCCTGTCGGTCGATCCGCCGAGAATTCTGGTTGCGCTCAACCGCTCCTCGTCCACATGGCCCGTGGTGGAACGTTTCGGTCATTTCGCGGTGAATATTATCGGCCCGAGCCATCAGTTCGTCGCCAATCAGTTTGCCGGCATCGGCGGCCTGAAAGGGGAAGAGCGTTATCGCGGCGCGGAATGGACCCGTCTGGCGAGCGGCGCGCCTATTCTCGAGGATGCCGTTGCCGCAATCGACTGCACCATCGAGGAGGCAATCGAGCGGCACAGCCACGTCATCGTCATCGGCAAGGTCGAGGCGATTCGCCTCGGCTCCGGGCATTCGCTGGTCTATCAAAACGGCCGGTATCATTCGCTGGACTGAGCGCCGTCCTTTCCGGCGCTTTCACTTGGTCATTCTTTGAGGGAGTTGAGCATGGGATCCGTCACGCCACTCGGCGAAAGAATTCGTTTCGTGCCCCCGCGTCTCGGCGCGGATGGCGATGTCCTGACCGTCGCCCGTACGATCGCTGAAAAATGCGCCGTGGAAAGTCCGGGGCAAATCCATGCGCGGATCGCCCGTTCCGGTCTCCTCGCCCTCTCCGTTCCGAATGAGCTGGGCGGGGCGGATATAACCAATGACGTTCTTTCGCAGGCGCTTTCGATTATTTCGGCGGCCGATGCGGCAGCGGCGCATGATCTCGTCGAGCATTTCACCGCGCTTGAATTCATCCGGAATGCGGGAAGCGAAGAGCAGCGCAAGGCTCTTTTTGCCCGCCTCGATCTTGGTGAGACATTTGCGCTTGCATCGTCTGACGCTGGTGTGGACCAGGCGGTGCTGGTGACTGGCGATGACTACGCCTTGCGGCTTCCTGATGATGCCATGCGATCGGTCACTGCCGATGCGGACTGGATCGTCGTTCCGGCCGTCAATGCGGCCGGGCAGACGCTGCTCGTCGTTTTGCGCAATCGGCCCAATACATCATGGGATGGCCTGCTGCGCGCCGATCAGGTCGCGTTCCTTGCCCAGGGGGCTGGAAATCTGGCCGCCTCCGTTTCCACCCTCTTGAAGGCGGCCGTGGCTCTGGGTGAAAAGCAGCGTGAGCTTTCCGCACTCCTGATCGACAGGCTGGCCGACGAAGGCGAAACACGGCCGGTCATCGGCGAAGTCTTTCTCGCCATTGAATTGCTGAAAGCGCAAATCTCCCGGCTTGCGGCCAATATCGATGCAGCGCAGGTGGGCGCGGAAAACGTCACCTTTCGGTCGGTCCGGAACAATGCCATCACGCTGGAAATCCTGATGGCGCGTCTCGGCCTTATCGATGGCGTAAGCGAATCCGGGTTGATTGCGTCTCTGGGGGACGATCTGCGCCGGCAATAGGCAGAGCCTATTCGCCCGCAGGAATGGACCGTGCGTCCTGGCCGTCCTTGGCGACGAATTGTGCGAGCGTCATATTGTCCAGGATTGTTGCGATGGCGTCGCGCACGTCCGTCATCGAAACCCTGACCTGACAGGTCTCGGGATCGTCACAGTCGTCGCAGGCTTCAAACGCGGTGCGGCTGGCACAGCGAATGGGGGCCAGCGGCCCGTCGAGCGTGCGGATGACCTGGCCGATCATGATTTCCGATGGCATTTTCGAGAGCGAATAGCCGCCATTCGGTCCCTTCTTGGAGCGCAGGATACCGCTGTTGCGCAGCTCGAGAAGGATCGTATCCAGAAATTTTTTCGGAATATTGTTACGGGTCGCAATCTCGGTCACGAAAGCGGTCTCGCCCTGGGGCAACCGCGCCAGATCGACAAGAGCCTTCAACCCATATTTGCCTTTTTTGGTCAGCATTGCATGATCCGAAAAGAGAGCCGGCATAGTCTGGAATGCCGGATCATGTTGTTCTCAACTTACTAAGTAGTTTTTACCGAATTCCGGCGCAAGCCCGTTTCGTCCGGGCTCGGTACCGGAAACGCCTCTTTGCCTGCCTTTTTGCGCCAGTGTATTCATGGTTGTGGATTGCTTTGCCAAAGACAACTGCTGAAAACATCGCGGGAAACAATATTTTCTCTGATCGCATCGCAACGTGGAACGAACGTCCTTTATTAGCATATAAAATCAGTAGACAAAGTATGCATCAAAAGACGTGCGAGGTGATGATGTATACGCTCAGTTTGCTGGACAAGAGCCCGGTTCCGACGGGTGAGAACGCGGCAAGCGCGTTCCGCGACACGATCAATCTCGCCAGACGCGCCGAAGAACTGGGTTACCGCCGTTTCTGGGTCGCCGAACATCACAATTCGCCGGAGCTTGCCGGTTCCGCGCCTGAGGCGCTGGTTGCGTGGATTCTGGCGAAGACCTCCCGTATCCGCGTCGGCTCGGGAGGCGTGATGCTGCAGCATTACAGCCCATACAAGGTTGCTGAAGTTTTCAATGTTTTGTCCTCTCTCGCGCCCGGTCGGGTCGATCTTGGTATCGGCAAGACGCCGGGCGGACTGCCGCTTGCGACGTCCGCCTTGCAGCAGGCCTATGACCCCGCCCGCAAGCCGGATTTCGAAACGGCACTCAGTGAACTCACCACGTTCCTCTCGGGCGCTGCACCGCAGGATCATGCGCAGGCCGGGTTGCAGGCGAGACCGGTGCCGCCGGTTGCGGTGGACAGATTTCTGCTCGGCGCCAGCCCTGAAAGCGCAAGGCTTGCGGCGTCCAGAGGATGGAGTTTTGTCTTTGCCGGTCATCTTAATGGTGATCCGGACGTTCTTCGCAGCAGCCTCTCGGCTTTCCGCGAGGAAAGCGGCGGGAAAGCGCCGATCCTTGCCCTCTCGGTCTTTGCCGCCAGCGATCCAGAGCATGCGGCAAGGCAGGTTGAGGGGCAGCGCATCTATCGTGTGTTCCTCAGTGACGGCAAGGCGTTCAATCTTGGCCGCCGTGAGCAGGCCGAAGAATTTGCCCGCCAGTCCGGCGATACCGATTATCGCATCGAGGAGCGCAAGCCCAACGTCCTGCATGGCGGGCCGGAGGATATTCACAAGGCGCTGCGCGCGCTTTCCGATGAGCACGGTATCGAGGAATTCATCATTGAACCGCCGCATGTCGGAGCCGATCAGCGGCTTGCCTCGATCGAATTGCTGGCCACACACCGCCTTTCCAGGGCGGCGTGAACTTGTCCTCAGGAGGAAATGACATGACGAAAAAGACAGTCCGTTTCGGCATCATGCTCCAGGGCCCGGGCGGGCATATGAACGCCTGGCGGCACCCGAAAAGCCCGGTCAATGCCAGCGTCAATTTCGATTTTTTCAGGAAAACAGCGCTGAAGGCGGAAGCAGCCGGTATCGCCTTCGCCTTCGTGGCCGACGGGCTTTATATCAATGACAAGTCCATCCCGCATTTCCTCAATCGGTTCGAGCCTTTGACCGTCCTTTCGGCACTGGCTTCCGTCACGTCGAAGATCGGCCTCGCCGGCACGGTTTCAACCTCCTACAGCGACCCTTTCACCATCGCGCGCCAGTTTGCCTCGCTCGATCTTCTGAGCGGCGGCAGGGCCGGCTGGAATGCCGTGACGACGCCGCTCGAGGGCACGGCGAAAAACTACAGCCGCAACCATCCCGAACATGCCCTGCGCTACGAGATCGCCGATGAATATCTGGAAGTGATCAAGGGGCTGTGGGACAGCTGGGACGATGATGCCTTCGTGCGCAACCGCGAGACGGGGCAATTTTTCGACAGGCAAAAACTCCACACGCTCGGCCACAAGGGCCGTTTCTTCCAGGTGGAAGGCCCGCTGAACATCCAGCGTTCGCCGCAGGGCCAACCGGTGGTATTCCAGGCCGGTTCTTCCGATGCCGGTATCGGCCTTGCAGGCAAACATGCCGATGCCGTCTTTACCAATTCCGCCTCGCTCGAGGAAAACCAGACATTCCTGAAACGTGTGAAGCAGAGCGCTGTCGCGCAGGGCCGGTCCGCTTCCGACGTGAAGATTTTCCCCGGTATCGGGCCCATTGTCGGTGAAACGCAGGAGGAAGCGGAAGCGAAATACGACATCATCCGCAACCTCATCACCATCGAGGATGCGCTTGCTTATCTCGGCCGCTTCTTCGACCATCACGATTTCAGCGTCTATCCGCTGGATGAGCCTTTCCCCGAACTCGGAGATATCGGCAAGAACAGCTTCCGTTCGACGACCGACCGCATCAAGCGCCGTGCGAAGGAAAAGAACCAGACGCTGCGCGAGGCGGCGCTCGAAGCCGCAACCCCGCGCGAAGGCTTCATCGGAACCCCGGACAAGGTGGCGGACGAGATCATCCGCTGGGTGGAGCACGATGCGGCTGATGGTTTCATTCTGGGCTTCCCGGTCATTGCCGAGGGGCTGGACGATTTCATCCGCCTCGTCATTCCGGTGCTTCAGCGTCGTGGTTATTTCGAACCGCATCTGGAAGGCGCAACGCTGCGTGAGCATCTGGGCCTGCCTTTCAAGGAAAGCATCTATTCCCGCGCCGAAAGCGGCCCCGACAAGGCTATCGCATGAAGTAGCGCCGGGCGGCAGCTGTTGTCGCCCGAAAAAAAATTAAACGTGCTGTGCGGGTGAAGCGCGGCGCAGGAGACCAGAACCATGAATATCCGCATTGACGGCGCGCGTCCGCAGGACGACGCCGAACGGGGAATCCTTGCCTTTATCGAGGAGAGCATCGCCATCCGGCATGATCTCCACCGGCATCCGGAGCTTTCGCTGGGGGAAAAACGCACGGCGGCGCTAGTTGCCCGGTATCTTCTGTCTTTCGGATATGAGGTGACGGAGGGCGTCGGCGGCCATGGTGTCGTCGCCACCCTGAAACGCGGACACGGTGACAAACGTCTGGGCATTCGCGCCGATATCGACGCCCTGCCCATCGTCGAGGAGACCGGCCTTGCCTATGCCAGCCAGACGCAGGGTGTGATGCATGCCTGCGGTCATGACGGCCACACGACGATCCTGCTCGCCGCCGCCCGGTACCTTGCCGAAACATCGAGTTTTTCCGGTACGCTGACGCTGATTTTCCAGCCCGCCGAGGAAATCGGTGCAGGCGCGAGAGCGATGATAAAGGACCGGCTGTTCGAGCGGTTTCCCGTCGATGCGGTGTTCGGGTTGCACAATTGGCCGAGTGTCGAAACCGGACAATTCGGCTTCGTCGAAGGGCCCGCCATGGCCTCCGTGGACAAGGCCAAGGTGCGCATCATCGGCAAGGGCGGGCACGGGGCGGCGCCGCATGAAACGGTCGATCCGGTCCTCGCCTCGGCAAGTTTTGTCACCGCCTTGCAGAGCATCGTCTCGCGCAATGTCGATCCGCGGGAAATGGCAGTGCTGACGGTGGGCTCCATTCATGGCGGCACGGCCTCCAATGTCATTCCCGAGAGTGTGGAACTCCAGATCACCGCCCGGGCCTTTTCGCCCGCCGTTCGCGACCGGCTGGAGGAGCGGCTTCCCGCCCTTGCGAAAGCGCAGGCCGAAAGCTTCGGCGCAACCGCCGATGTCGCCTATTCCCGTGGTTTCCCGCCCGTCATCAATCACGTCAGGCAGACAGTCTTCGCCCGCGATGTCGCCAAGCGGCATTTCCCCGCCGAACAGGTTGCCGAAGGCTTTCAGCCGCGAACGGCGAGCGAAGATTTCGCCTTCATGCTGCTCGAGCGGCCAGGCTCCTATCTCTTCGTCGGCAATGGCGACAGCGCGCCGCTGCACAGCCCCCATTACGATTTCAACGATGCCATCATCGCGCCTGCGGCGCGCTTCTGGGTGCGCCTGGCGGAAGCGTATCTCTCCTGATGCAACGAATTTAGGACAACGAGATGAGCGACAGTTTTCTCTACACATCGGTCAAGGATCCGCTCGCAGCCCCGCTTCTGGATGAGCTGCTGTTCGAATATGACAGCCGCTACGGCACATATTTCAGTGCGGAAGGCGCGAAGGCGGAAATGAACAAATATCCGTCGGAGGCCTTCAGCCCACCGTCGGGCAACTTCCTGTTGTTGCTGCGCGACGGCAAGGCGATCGCTGGCGGCGCCTTCATGCGCTACGATGAAGAGAGCGCCGAGTTCAAGCGGGTCTGGACCCACTCGGCCTACCGCCGGCAAGGGCTTGCGAAGATTGTGCTTCAGGAGTTGGAGCAGCAGGCGATCCGGCAGGGTTATGCCCGCGCCTATCTGACTACGGGCTTCCGTCAGCCGGAAGCGGTGGGCCTTTATCTGACCAACGGCTATCGCGCTTTGTTCGACACAACTGCCGATCCCGAGACGATCAAGACGCTGCCTTTCGAAAAATGGCTTTCCGATGCCGCCTCCGCCTCTGGCGCGGAGGGCACGCCGATACCGGCCGCCCGGCCGCAATCTTCCCCGGCCCACCCGTGAAAGGTTTTTCCCGATGACGATAGCCTCTGATTTTCCGCATGTGGCGGTGAGCGAGCAGAAGGGTGAACCGATCAAGGGCGGTTATGCCCATTTTCGCATCGTTCCGGCCCGTTATCCCTTACGAACGGTGGGCACGGTCTTCTCCGTTCTCATCATAGCGGCCGTTCTGCATTCCATCTTCGGCAACCCGCGCTGGGGCTGGGATGTCTTTGCGGAGTGGTTTTTCGCCGAACCGGTGCTGGTCGGTCTTGGCAGGACGCTGCTGCTCACCGCGCTCGGTGCGCTGTTCGGTTTTGTGCTCGGAACGCTTCTGGCGCTTGCCCGCGTTTCGCGTTCGCCGCTGCTGGTTGCCGTCTCCTGGACCTATATCTGGATTTTCCGGTCGATCCCTTTGATCGTGCTGCTGCTGATCCTCAACAATCTCGGTTATCTCTATGAAACGGTGACGATCGGCGTTCCCTATACCGGCATCAATTTCTTCAGCTGGAATACGACGCAGCTGATGACGCCTTTTGCGGCGGCCGTTCTGGGGCTGACGCTCAATCAGGCCGCCTTCGCATCCGAAATCGTGCGTGGCGGCATCCTTTCGGTCGATCAGGGGCAGCTGGAAGCTGCCGCAGCACTTGGTCTTCCCCGGCGGCGGCAGGCGTCCCGCATCGTTCTGCCGCAGGCGATGCGCTCCATCCTGCCCACCGCCTTCAACGATATCATCGGTCTCGCCAAGGGCACGTCGCAGGTCTATATCCTAGCCCTGCCGGAGCTGTTCTATACGATCCAGATCATCTATCGCCGCAATCTGGAAGTGATCCCGCTGCTGATGGTCGCGACCGTCTGGTATCTGGTGATCCTGACTGCACTTTCGATCGTTCAGCACCATATCGAGCGGCATTTTTCACGCGGTGCGCTGCGCAACCCGCCGCCGTCCCTGTTCGCCACGATCTACCGTACCTTCCTGCCGCGCAAGCTTTTGCCTGAAACCGTGGAAACGGCGGTGTCGGTTGCGACCAGACCCGAGCGCGCGGTGTCCACCCCTGCCGCCAGCTTCCAGCTCGGAAATCGCGGCGGGTCGGTCAATATTCACGGTGTTTCAAAATCCTTCGGGTCGCTCAAGGTGCTGGATGATATCAGCCTTTCCATTCTGGCGGGCAGCGTCACCACCATTCTCGGTCAGTCCGGCTCCGGCAAGTCCACCTTGCTGCGCTCCATCAACCATCTGGAGCGCGTCGATGACGGTTTCATCGCCATAGACGGCGAACTGGTCGGCTATCGCCAAAAGGGCGACACGCTTTATGAACTGAAGGAACGCGAAATCCTCAAGCGCCGCGCCGAAGTGGGAATGGTGTTCCAGAGCTTCAACCTGTTCCCGCATCTGACTACGCTTGAAAACATCATCGAAGCGCCCATCGCCGTTCGAGGCATTTCGAAAGAGCAGGCCGAAGCTGAGGCGCGCGATCTTCTGGCGCGTGTCGGCCTTGCCGAAAAAGCCGGCGCCTATCCTCGCCAGCTTTCCGGCGGGCAGCAGCAGCGCGTGGCGATTGCCCGGGCGCTGGCATTGCGGCCGAAGGTGCTGCTGTTCGACGAGCCGACATCCGCGCTCGATCCTGAACTCGTCAACGAGGTGCTTGACGTCATCAAGGAGCTTTCGCGCTCCGGTGTCACGCTCATCATCGTTACCCATGAAATCGGTTTTGCCCGGGAAGTCTCCGACAGGGTCGTCTTCATGGAGCAGGGCCGCATCATCGAAACGGGTACGCCGGAAAAGGTGTTCGGCAGCCCGGATCACCCCCGCACCGCTGAATTCCTCGCAAAAGTTCTCTAACCAAAAAACAAGGGAAACACTCACATGGCATTTTCATCGAAACTATTATCATTGCTTGCCGGCGGTCTTTTCTCCGCCACCACCGCGCTCATCCCGGCCGCACACGCTCAGGAGGTCGATCTTTCTCCGGAACAGAAGGGACGGGTGCGCGCCGAGAAAGTGGAGGAGGCGATCAAGCTTCTTCCGGCCAGCCACAAGTTCATCGCGGATGGAAAGCTGACGGTCGCGACCGTACCGTTCCGCCTGCCGCTGGTCGATTATGCGAGCGACACGAAAACGCCGATTGGCGTGGAGCCCGATATCGCCCAGCTGGTTGCCGACAGCCTCGGCCTTGAACTTCAGCTCGTTCCGATTGCCTGGGCCGATTGGCCGCTGGGTCTGACATCCGGCAAATACGATGCCGTCACTTCCAACATCACGGTGACGGAAGCGCGCAAGGAAAAGTTCGATTTCTCCAGCTACCGCAACGACTTGCTCGGCTTTTACGTGGGCAATAACAGCAAGGTGACGACCGTCAGCAAGCCCGAGGACGTGGCCGGGCTGAAGGTCATCGTCGGTGCGGCCACCAATCAGGAACAGATCCTGCTGAAATGGATAAAGGATAACAAGGCCAAGGGCTTGGCCGACACCGAGGTGCAATATTACGACGATCAGGCCGTGCTTGATGTCGCCCTGCAATCCGGCCGCGCGGACGCCTATCTCGGCCCCAACGCAACATCGGCCTTCCAGGCGGCAAGCCAGAAGAAGACCAGGCTCGTTGGCACCTTCTCCGGCGGCTGGCCGGAAGCGGCGGAAATCGCCGTCGCCTCCAAAAAGGATGCCGGCATTGCCGAAGCCATCACGGCGGCGCTGAACGCCCAGATCAAGAACGGCAATTACGGCAAGGTCCTTGCCCGCTGGAACCTTGGCTCTGAGGCCGTCACCGAATCCCGCACCAATCCGCCCGGCCTGCCCAAGAGCTGATGGTCGACTTTCCAGCGGGCTCAATCGCCCAGCGGCTGGGTTGCCAACACGCTGAGTTGAAGGTGGGACATCACTCAGCCGGTAGCGCGGGCTCCTCCCGCCCGCGCTACCTCCGTCCCGCAGTGATTTTATCGGGAAACCAGAATGACCTTCACCTCTCGTCTCGCTTCGGCCACGCTCGGTGCTTTTCTTTCCGTCGCCGGTTTTGGATCGGCTTTTGCAACGGATGTTTTCGATCTGTCGCCGGACCAGCCCGGCCGGATCAGGGTTGAAAAAGACCCCGGCGCGATTGCTGCCGTTCCGAAAGATTTCAAATTCATCACACCGGGCAAATTCACCGTCGCGGTTGCCCCCGGAGGACCGCCGCTCGCGACCTATGCGACGGATGCGAAGACGGTGGTGGGTGCCGATCCGGATTATGCCCTGGCTGTAGCCGACAGCCTTGGACTTGAACTGGAGCTGGTGGCTGTCGCCTGGGCCGACTGGCCGCTGGGGCTTGCTTCCGGTAAATACGATGCCGTCATCTCCAATGTCGGGGTGACAGAGCAGCGCAAGGAGAAGTTCGATTTCTCCACCTATCGTCAGGGCTTGCATGGTTTCTTCGTCAAGTCCGACAGCGGCATTACCGCCATCAGGGAACCGAAGGATGCGGCCGGTCTGAGGATCATCGTCGGCGCCGGCACCAATCAGGAGCGTATCCTGCTGAAATGGAACGACGAGAATGTCGCCGCCGGGCTGAAGCCGCTCGAGCTGCAATATTACGACGACGAGGCCACCCGGCTTGTCGCGCTTTCCGCCGGGCGGGCGGATGTGATCGTCCAGCCGCATGCGCAGCTTGTCTTCATCGCCGCGCGCGACAAGACCATCAAGCGTGTCGGAACCCTGTCCGCCGGCTGGCCGGAGCGTTCGGATGTTGCCATCACCACCCGCAAGGGTTCGGGACTCGCCGATGCTTTGACACTTGCCACCAACGATCTGATCAAGAGCGGCGCTTACGCGAAGATATTGGACCGCTGGCAACTGGCGGAAGAGGCCTTGCCGGAATCGCGAACCAACCCACCCGGCCTGCCGAAGAGCTGACCGGTCGAAAAAAATGCGGCGGACGGCAATACCCGCAGGCTACGCTTTGCGGGTATTGTTCTGTCCGCCAGCCGCTTCAAGCAGAAGAATCAGAAATCCGCGACCTTGCCCCATGACGAGCCAAGGAAACGGCTGGGGTGATAGGGAGCGGGATCGACGATCGGGTTCGAACCCGTCACGATATCGGCGATCAGATGGCCGGCGCCTGGGCCGATGCCGAAACCGTGGCCGCTGAAACCGGCGGCGAGGATGAAACCGGGCAATTCACTGGTCTCGCCAATTGCGGGCACGCCATCCGGCGTGCTGTCGATGAAACCGGCCCAGGCGGCGGAAATCTGGGTTCTGCGGAGCGCTGGCAGAAGTTCCTGTGCCCTTCTATGGGTCTCGCGGATAGCGGCGGCATTGGGTTTCGGATCGAGAATGCGAACCCGCTCCATCGGCGTTGGCGCATCGAGCCGCCAGCGTTTCAGCGTTTCATGGCCGCCACGAATACCTTCAAGCCCGCCCGGCCGCAGGCTGCGCCAGCGCTTGAGGAACATCGGAATGAATTCGCGTGCGAACCGCATCTGCTGTGCTGTCGGATCGATGCGTCCAAGGCCGCTGATGGCGAGGGTATAACCACCATTTTTGCGCCGGGTGGCGGAAACGGCAGCGGTGTGCAGCGCATCCGGCAGACCTTCCGCACCTGGTGTGACCGACAGGATGGAAGAGCGGACGGAGGCCTGCGGAAACCGGATGCCGAGCTGGCGGCAGAAGGACGAAGCCCAGGCGCCACCGGACATGATGGCCGTCTTGGTGCGGATCGTGCCTTTTTCAGTGACGACGGCGCTGACGCGGCCGCTTTCCGTTTCCAGACCCCGTGCCGCGCAGTTCTGATGCACCGTGCCGCCCAGCTTCATGATGGCGCGTGCGACGGCCGGGGCCGCCATCGAAGGATCGGCCGTGCCGTCCGTCGGCGAAAAGACGCCGCCCTTCCAGCGTTTTCCGGTGCTGCGTCCACGTTCGCTGGCCTCGTCCGCGCTCAGCATATGTGTCGTCACGCCTGCGGTGATGGCAAAATCGCGCCAGCGCGCCCAGCCTGCAAGTTCGGCCTCATTGTCGCTCAGGTAAAACAATCCGCAGCGGCGAAAACCGGTGTCCTCACCGCTCTCGGCAGCAAATTGATCCCAGAGCGTCAGGCTCTGTGTTGAGATCGGCAATTCGCGGGCGTCGCGGTTCTGCTGCCGGCACCAGCCCCAGTTGCGGCTGGATTGCTCCGCGCCGATCAGGCCTTTTTCGACAAGAGCCACTTTCAGGCCGCGCCGGGCGAGATAATAGGCAGCGAAAACGCCGACGATGCCGCCGCCGATAATGACGGCGTCCGCGGATTTCGGCAGTTCCGGCGAGGTCGTGATCTGTTGCAGCGGCGCAGGCATGTCGGACTCCTTATCTTCCTACTAATTTACCTTGGTCACCGGGTAAACGCTGCCAGACTGGGCCGATTGCCGGAATCTCCTGCTGTTCAGGGCCATGTCTGCAACTCTTTATGCTGCATGAAAAAAATATCCCCGCGTCGACAGAGCTGGCGCATGTGATAAGATTTCCAATGCCGCGTCAGAATTTTATGCCGCGAGTAGAAAAACAAAAAGGGGTTCCTCACGTGATGAAACTTGATCGGATCGATATCAAGATCCTCTACGAACTCCAGAAAAATGGACGCATCACCAATGTGGAGTTGGCGGAGCTTGTCAATCTTTCGCCAAGCCCCTGCCTGATGCGGGTCAAGAAGCTTCAGGCCGAAGGTTATATCGAAGGGTATTCGGCGCAGATCAACATCAACAAGCTCGGCCAGACGCTGACCGTCTTCACTGAGATCACGCTCAAAAACCACCGCCAGATCGATTTCGCCCGCTTCCTCGGCGTCATCGAAAAGATCGACCAGGTGGTGGAATGTCACCTCGTTTCAGGCGGTTACGATTATCTGCTGAAATTCATGACTTCAGGCATTGTCGAATATCAGTCGATCATGGAACGCCTGATCGATATGGATGTCGGTATCGACAAATATTTCAGCTTCGTGGTGCTGAAATCGCCGATCGTCAAATCCCATATGCCGCTGACCAGCCTGTTTCCGCTTTGAAATAAAAGGGTGTTTCCTCAGCAGGATATTCCTAATCCCTACGTCATCCCTCGGGCCTGTCCCGAGGATCCATAGCCTGTCGAAATGGATGGTTCCTCGCCTCAAGGGCGAGGATGACGTCGAGATGAATGCAGTGTGTCTATCTCGTCAGTCCGGCTATCTTCAAGCCTCTCACCTTTTCGAAAACGCCCGCACCAGCTCCGCATCCTGCTGAAGATTATCGAGCCATTTCGGGTCCAGTTTCGGCACCGAGGAGAAGAGCAGCTTCGAATAGGGATGCGTCGGCGCCTTGATCGCCTCGGTCTCCAGATGTTCCACCTGCTTCCCGCCATACATCACGACGATCTCGTCGCAGATGGTTTCCACCACTGAAAGATCGTGGCTGATGAAGATGTAGGAGAGGCCGAGTTCGCGTTGCAATTCGCCGAGCAGGTCGATGATCGCGGCTGCGACAACCGTATCCAGCGCCGAGGTGATTTCATCGCAGATGATGAGCGATGGTTCGGCCGCGAGTGCACGGGCGAAATTGACGCGCTGTTTCTGTCCGCCTGACAGGCCTGAGGGATGGCGGTGGCGGACGGAGCGCGGCAACTTCACCATATCGAGAAGCTGGTCGATCCGCGCATCGCGCGCCTTGCCCTTCATGCCATGATAGAAGGTCAGAGGCCGGCCGAGAATATCCTCAATGGGCTTCGACGGGTTGAGCGCGGTATCGGCATATTGGAAAACGATCTGCATGCGGCGCAGTTGATCGCTCGTGCGTCGTCTTGCGTCGGTATCCAGTTCGCGGCCTTCGAAGATGACATGGCCGCTTGCAGCGGGCAGAATGCCGGCAATGGCACGCGCCAGCGTCGATTTTCCGCAGCCGGACTCGCCGATAATGCCGAGATTGCGGCCGGGATAGACCGAGAGGCTGACGGAATCCACCGCGCGCACCAGCGGCATCCGGTCTTCACCCTTGGTACCGTAGCCCGCGATCAGTTTCTCGATATCGAGGAGCGGTGTTGCGTCATTTCGTTTGAGCGGGCTGACTGCACGCACCTTGTCGTTAAAGGCCGTCAGCAATTCGCGCGTATAGGGATGCTGCGCATTCTCCAGAATCTCGGTGGTCGTACCGGTTTCCTGGACCTCGCCGCCTTTCAGAACAACAATCCGGTCGGCGATCTGGGCGACGACCGCAAGATCGTGGGAAACATAGACGCCGCCAATGCCGCCTTTGCGCATCGCCGATTTGAAGGCGCGCAGGACCTCGATCTGTGTCGTCACGTCGAGCGCCGTGGTCGGTTCATCGAAGATGACCAGTTCCGGATTGCCGATCAGCGCCATGGCGGCGGAAAGACGCTGCAGCTGGCCGCCGGAGACCTGGTGCGGGTAACGCTCGCCGATGGTTTCCGGATTGGGCAGCGACAATGCCTTGAACAGTTCCACCGCTTTGACGCGTGCCTCCTGCGGCGGCATCAGATGATGGATGCGCGTGACTTCGATGACCTGATCGATGATCTTTTGCGCCGGGTTGAAGGCGGCGGCGGCGCTCTGCGGGACATAGGAGATTTTCGTGCCGCGAATCCTGGCACGCTCGGCTTCGGACAGCTGCACCATGTCCCGGCCCGCCACCGTGACGCTGCCGCCGGAAATGCGGCAACCGGGGCGGGCATAGCCCATCAGCGTCAGTGCGATGGTGGTCTTGCCGGAGCCGCTTTCACCGATCAGCGCAACGATCTCGCCTTCGGCGATATCGATGTCGACGCCCTTGATGATCTGGACACGGCGGCCGGAATCGGTGGTGGCCTCGACTTTCAGTCCACGGATTTCAACGAGATTGGTCATTATTCGCTCCTGTCGCGGATTTTCTGCGGCAGATTGTCGATCAGCAGATTGACGCTGATCGTCAGGCTGGCAATCGCCAGCGACGGGAAGATCACGGCCGGTGCGGCAAAGGGCAGGCCGCCGATATTTTCGCGCACCAGCGCGCCCCAGTCGGCGTTGGGCGGCTGCAGGCCGAGGCCGAGGAAGGAGAGGCCCGACAAAAGCAGCACGATGAAGACGAAGCGCACGCCAAGATCGGCAAGCACGGGGCGGATGATGTTCGGCAGGATTTCCGAGCCGATGAGGTAAAGCAGGCTCTCGCCGCGCACGCGGGCGACGGTGACAAAATCCATGGTGTTGACATTGACGGCGAGTGCCCGGGCGAAACGATAAGCGCCCGGCGTATAGATGACAGAGAGCGTGATGATTAGTACGGGTATGGAGGAGCCGACGGCGGCGACGACCACAAGGCCGAAAAGCTTGCTCGGAATTGAATTCACGGCATCGAGAAACCGGCTGAGCACCGCATCGAACCAGCCGCCAACCACGGCGGCGCACATGCCGAGCACGACGCCGGAGGTGCAGGCGATGGTGACGGCCGCAAGCGAGATGCCGACCGTGAAACGCGCGCCCATGAGAATGCGGGAAAAGACGTCGCGGCCAAGATAGTCGGAGCCGAGCCAGAGATCGGAGGTCATGGGCCCGAAATAATCGAGATCGATGATTTCACCGACCGGATGCGGAATGAGATAGGGCGCGAAGATGGCGACCATCGCCCAGAGGAAGATGACGAGAAAGCCGAAAACGCCGACTGCGTTGATCTTGTAACCCAAACGCGAAGTCCCCGAAGTTGTTTTGATATTGTCGGCCATCAGCGCAGCCTCGGATTGGACATGATGGCGATGATATCCGCCGTGGTGATGAGCAGGAGATAGCCCACGCAGAAGATCATCGCGCAGCTCTGGATCAAAGGCAGGTCGCGGGTTGCGACGCCATCGACCATCAGCTTGGCGATACCGGGATAATTGAAGATCGTCTCGACGATGATGACGCCGCCAACGAGATAGGAAAGCGACAGCGCGACCGCGTTGACGATGGGGCCAAGGGCGTTGGGAAGCGCATGGCGAAGCACGATGCGCATGCGCGGCGCACCCTTCAAAAGCGCCATTTCCACATAGGGCGTATCGAGCGTCTCGATGACGGCGGCACGGCTCATGCGGATCATCTGTGCCGATACGACAAAGGTAAGAGTGATGACCGGCATGGCGTAAACACGCAGCACATCGAACAGGGTGTTGACCTCTGTGACCAGCGACAGGGCCGGTAGCCATTTCAGATAAACGGCGAAAAGCAGAACGGCGAGCGTCGCGATCATGAATTCAGGCACGGAAATCACGCCGATGGTCAGCACGGTGACCGCCCGGTCATAAAGCGTTCCGCGCAGCATGGCGGCGCTGATGCCGAGCGTCAGCGCCAGTGGCACGGCAATGACCGTGGTTATGCCCGCAAGTTTCATGGAATTGACGAAACGCGGACCGATAAGGTCGGCGATCGCCATATTGTTGGCGTAGGACGTGCCAAGTTCGCCCTGCAGCAGGCCGAACAGCCAGCGGACGAAACGCAACAGCGCCGGGTCATCAAGATGCATGGCGGTGCGCAGGCCAGCCACGGCCTCCGGCGTTGCCGCCTGGCCAAGAAGGATCGTCGCCGTATCGCCGGGCAGCAGGCTGGTGGCGGAAAAGACGATAAATGACACGATAAGCAGGGTCGTCAGCATGACGACCAGCCGCCTGGCGATAAGGGATAGTATCCGGCTGTTCATTCACATGCTCCTGCTGCGACCCGCCTGACAAATAGGCTTTCCGCACCAGCGGAAAGGTTGCCGGGCGCTTCCACGCCCGGCCCCATGGTCTATCAGGCTTCGAGCCAGACGTATTCCGCAAAGGCGTAACCCATCATGCCGCCGAGGGGATTGGCTTCCAGCCCCTTCAGCTTGGAGCTGATGGCGTCGACATTCGAAATATAGGCCGGAATGATGGTGCCGGCTTCGTCGGCGATCATCGTTTCCAGTTCGAAGTAGATCTGCTTGCGCTTTTCAAGGTCCAGCATGCCGCGTGCTTCGAGCATCATCTTGTCGAACTTGGGCGACTTGTACTGGCTTTCGTTCCACGGCGCGTCGGAGGCGTAGAGCAGGGAGAAGAGGATGTCCGGCGTGGGGCGCGGATTGATGTTGCCGAAGTGAACTGGCGCCTTCAGCCAGTAATTGCTCCAGTAGCCATCCGAGGGAACACGCTGTACGTCGAGCTTGACGCCGATTTCGGCGGCGGACGCCTGGATGATCATCGCCATGTCGACGGAAGAGGCTGCCGCATCCGACGCGATCACCGGAATGGACTGGCCGATAAGACCTGCCTTTTCGAAGTGGAACTTCGCCTTATCCGGGTCGAAGGCTTTCGGCTTCAGGTCCGGATTGTGATAGGGGTTCATCGGCGGCACCGGCTGGTCGTTGCCGACTTCGCCGAGGCCGCGCAGGGCCGCCTTGACGATCTGTTCGCGATTGACGATCGACTTCATGCCGGCAACGAAATCGGCATTGTTGCCGGGCGCCTGGTCCAACCTCATGTTGAGGTTCGTATAGTTGCCGGATGTCGTCTTTGACAGAACGACGCCTTCCTGCTTGTCCAGCAGGCGAAGCGCACGCGGATTGATGGCGGCAGCAAGCTGGATATCGCCGGAAAGAAGGGCGTTGACGCGGGCATTGTCGTCGGAGATCGCCATGAATTCGAAACTGTCGATGTGCGGGCCGCCGGACTTCCAGTAATTGGTATTCTTGGCCATGATCGAACGCACGCCCGGCTCGAATTTTTCAAGCTTGAAGGCGCCGGTGCCGTTGCCCTTGGAGAAATCCGTGGTGCCATCGGCGACGATCATGAAATGGTGCAGGGCCAGAATCGATGGTAGGTCGGCATTCGCATTTGAAAGCGTGATTTCCACGGTGCTCTTGTCGACAGCCTTGAAGCCAGTCATCTGGGCGGCGATCTTGGCGACCTTGGAGCCGACTGCCGGATCAAGATGGCGTTTCAGCGAGTAGACCACGTCGTCGGCGGTCAGCGCCTTGCCGTCATGGAAGGTAACGCCGGAACGCAGTTTTACCGTCCAGGTCTTGGCATCTTTCGATTCGATGGATTCGGCCAGTTCCATCTGCGGCGTGCCGGAAACATCAAGGAAGCTCAGCCGGTTGTAGAGCGCGCAGCAGCGGACATAGTCCGTGGATAGCGAGGCTTTCGCCGGGTCGAGCGTATCGGCCGTCGACGACGACCAGCCCGCCGCCTTCAGCGAACCGCCGGAAACGGGCGTGGCCGCCACGGCCTGCGAGGCACGGCCCAGAATGGCCGAACCGGCGGAAAGCGCCACGCCGCCCGCCAGCATCATGTGAAGCAGTTCGCGCCGCGTTGCACCGCGTCGGATCGCCTGTTCAACGGCGGCATCGTCGGAGCGGGTCCAGTTTGTAATCCTGTCACTCATGGTCTTCCCCTTTTGTATGATTTGTTAAAATGCGTCTTGAGAAATTTCCGGCACGTCGCGTCCCAGTTCGCGCCATGCGATAGGCAAAGGCGGTTCAGCCGCCTGTCTGTTTCGCGGCCTCGGCCAGGCCGGCCATGGATGTGAAGTGATAGTCCGGCTGGGTAAAGTTTTCCGGCTCGATCGTGCCGCCATATCCCTTCTGGGCGTGACGACGCTCGATCCAGCAATTGGTCATGCCGAGCTTCCGGGAAATGCCGATATCGTGGTACTGGCTTTGTGCCACATGCAGGATGTCGTCCTTCGATGCGCCTTCGCTCTCAACAAAGGCAAAAACCTTTTCGAAGAAGGCGGGGTCCGGTTTTTCAGTGCCGGTATCATCCGCCGTGAACGCCGCATAAAAGGGATTGCCGAGTTCCTTTGAGAAATATTCGAAAGCCCAGCGCTGGGCATTGGTCATGGCGATCAGACGATGCGTCTTTGCAAGCTCTGCCATGGCGGCACGGCTGTCTTCGAAACCTTTCCAGGTCTTTGCCGCATCGCGCAGACGTTCGCCAAGGGCGCGCTCCGCCGGCAAGCCCAGTTCTGGAGCAATGATCAGGTAGACACGGACGAGATCGTCCGGAAACAGGTCGGTCGCATCGGAGTAACGCGCCGCGCGGTAAAGACCGAGCGCTTTTTCACCATCGACCTCAACGCCGTGTTCGGCGCCAATCTGTGTCAGGGTTGATTTCAGGCCGCCTTCGAAATCGATGAGGGTTCCCACCACGTCGAAGCTCATATATTTGAAGTCACTCAGTTTTTTTGACAATGTCGGTCTCCGCTGTGCCGCCTCGTCTCTTGGGGAGGTTGCGGCATTTTATTCTGTTCCCGGACGGGATCCTTGCCCCGTTCCCATTCTTGAAAACACCTGTTTTCGTGGTGTTTAGTGCTTTTTCTAGGGTTAGTTTGGCACTTCCAGCACGCCGGATTCGCCGAAAAGGATCGGCTCTTTAGCAGAATATTGCGAATATGTGCGGCGTTGCGACATTTCGAGAAGGTGCCGCAACGATTTCCGTCTTTCGCCTCAGGCGACCACTGCCCGCACGGCCGGGTCCTCGAGCGTCTGGTCTAGGGTTTTCAGGGTGCGCTCTACAATGGCGTCGATCTCGCTATCGGTGCAGCAGAGTGGCGGCGCATAACCGAGGATGCCATTTGCGAAGGCGCGCACGATCAAACCGTTTTCCCAGGCGCGATCGAAAACCTTGCGTGCAGGGGCCGCCGCTGCCGGCAGCGGGGTTTTCCTTTCCTTGTCGGTTACAAGCTCGATGGCGGCGAGCATGCCGCGACCACGGACGTCACCAACCAGCGGGTGGCTTCTGAGGCTTTCCAGTCCGGCCATCAGCCGCTGACCGGCACGGCGGCCGTTTTCCAGCAGCCCGCCCTCATAAAGTTTCAGCACTTCGAGACCAACGGCGGCGCTGACGGGGTGGGCGGAATAGGTATAACCGTGCCCGACGGCCGCATCGCCGGCAAAGTCGGCTATTGTATCATAAACATGGTCGGCCATGAAGACGGCGCCCATCGGCACATAGCCGGAGGTGAGGCCCTTGGCGGCGGTGATGAAGTCCGGAACGATATCCTCGTCGGCACAGGCAAACAGTGGTCCCGTGCGGCCAAAGCCGGTGATGACTTCATCGGCGACGAAGAGGATGCCATAGGAACGGCAGAGCTCACGCATCGCCTTGATCCAGCCTGGCGGCGGGACGAGAACACCGCCTGACCCCTGAATGGGCTCGGCATAAAAAGCGGCGACCCGATCAGGGCCGATGGCTTCGATCTTGTCTTTCAGAATTTGCAGGGAGGAGGCGATGATGGCGGCCGGATCGTTGCCGACCGGATTGCGATAGGCGTAATGCGACGGGATTTTATGCTGCCAGTCGTAAGGCACGCCGAAACCGGCATGGAAGGCGGGCAGGGCGGTGAGGCCCGAGCCGGCGGTGGTGGAGCCGTGATAACCCTGTTCGATGGAAATGAACTGGTCGCGCTGCGGTTGGCCCTTGGCGTGCCAGTAATAGCGGATGAAGCGAATGGTGCTATCGACCGCATCGGAACCGCCAAGGGTGAAATAAACGTGGTTGAGATCGCCTGGCGCGCGGTCCGCAAGCTCGGAGGCCAGCCGGATCGCCGGTTCGCTGCCAATGTCGAAATAGGCAGTCGCATAGGGCAGTTCCCGCATCTGCTTTGCCGCCGCTTCGACAATACTGTCATGGCCATAACCGGCATTGACGCACCAGAGGCCGGCAAAACCGTCGATGAGCTGGTGGCCAGTCATGTCGGTGACCGTGGCGCCCTTTGCCGATTGCAGCACCCGCACGCCCAGCTTTTCATGGCCGCGGAAGGAGGAGACGGGGTGCACCAGATGGGCGCGGTCCAGTTCGATCAGTGAATTGCTTAACATGGGTCTCTCCAGATTCAGCCCTGCAGGTCAGCCCAGCGCCTGGCTGGTCAATGCGAATGTTTTCAGTTTTTTGTCAGCGGAGATTTCGGCCTTCGGCCGGCGCATGGCGATGCCGCCGCCGACATGGCCAAGACCGTGTTCGGTAAGCCAGGGGGCAAGGCCCGTGTCGGCCGTGGTGTCCACACGAAGAAAAGCGCCGGGACGTTGCGAAAACACGAATGCGATCAGTTTTTTAGCGATTTCAGCATTTTCCGCCACTACCGGGCCGATGACTTCGCCACGCCCGAAAGCGCGAAGGGCGGCAAAGCCCCTGATGACGCCCTGTTCCTGCACAAGTGCGAAACGCGCCCTTTCGGCAAGCACTGCAAAGAGCGCGGTGCGGTCCGCGCCAAAAGCCTGCGCATCGAGTGCGGCAAGTTCGGCGGGATCAATGGTTTCCGCCCAGGCCACACCCTGCGGCCTGTTTGTCTCTACGGGAGTGCCCTGATGCTGAAGTACTTCACCGCAGGCGGCGAAGCCCATTTTTTCGTAGAGAGGCAGGCCATCAGCCGTGGCCACCAGACGGCACTCGCGATTTTCTGCTGCATCCATCGCAGCTTTCATCAGCTGACGCCCGAGACCGCGGCCGCGCATGCTCTCGTCCACGATCACCATATTGACGGTGGCGCAGGTATCCCCGAGCATCGTCGCCATGGCGGTTCCGACGACGCGTCCATTTTCCACGGCGATAAAACCCTTGCTCAGGGAAAGAACCAGCGCCCAGTCTTCCTTCCGGTGCGGCCAGCCGGCCTGACGGGAAAGTTCAACGGCCGCATCGAGGTGGTCCGGTTGAAATGTTTGGATATCGATCAGGCTCGCTTGCATGCCGGAACTCCATTTTTCTGCTTATTCATTGATAGACCGAGGCGGGAAGAAGATTGTCCCGACAAATGGGAAGGTTCGATATGTTTCGCTGTTACTTTTATCCGCCGCCGCATCTTATGCCGCATCTTATCCGCATCCGGGCTTAAACCGGGGACCGACGATTACTTCCGGTTTGCCTCAACGCAACTCTCTGCCAAACTGGCGGCTGCATACGCAACAATCTGCTTCCGCTGATGGCAATTGCGGTGCGCCGACCGGGTAAAGGCTTTCTATGATCAATTCATTCCGGCACGGCCGATCCCCAAGCAAGGATGACGACGACATGACCATCTTCCGCCCGAAATACATCTCCTTCGATTGCTACGGCACGCTGATCAATTTCCAGATGGCAGAGGCCGCCCGCGATCTTTATGGCGATCGTCTCGACGAAGCGCAGATGCAACAGTTCATCAAGAATTTTGCGGCCTATCGTCTGGATGAGATCATGGGCGACTGGAAGCCCTATGCCCAGGTGGTTCACAATTCGCTTTCGCGCAGCTGCAAGCGCAATGGCGTGGCCTTCAAGGATGAAGATGCCACCTTCGTTTACGAGCGCGTTCCGACCTGGGGCCCGCATGCCGATGTTCCGGCCGGGCTTGCCAAGGTTGCGAAGGAAATTCCTCTCGTCATCCTGTCCAACGCCATGAATTCGCAGATCATGTCGAATGTCGAAAAGCTTGGCGCGCCCTTCCACGCGGTTTACACCGCCGAGCAGGCGCAGGCCTACAAGCCGCGCTTCAAGGCTTTCGAATACATGTTCGACATGCTGGGTTGCGGTCCGGAAGACATGCTGCATGTTTCCTCCTCGTTCCGTTACGATCTGATGTCGGCCCATGATCTCGGTATCAAGAACAAGGTCTGGGTCAATCGTGGTCACGAGCCCGCCAATCCCTATTACGGTTATGTCGAAATCGCCGATATTTCCGGCCTGGCAGGCGTGGTTGGATTGTAAGGAAAGGTCGGGACCATGAAGTTCGTCTCCTATTGGCACGATACCGCGCCGCAATTTTCAGGTGCCGCGCAAGGTCCCGTCGAAGGTCACTATGATGTCGCCGTCATCGGTGGAGGTTTCACCGGTCTCGGGGCCGCGCGCCAGCTGGCCAAGGCCGGCGCGCGGGTGGTCGTTCTTGAAGGGGAGCGGGTCGGCTGGGGCGCTTCCGGCCGCAATGGCGGGCATCTCAACAATGGTCTCGCCCATTCCTATCTCTCCGCCAAGGCCGAACTCGGCAAGGAACGCGCGATCGCCCTCTACAGGGCGCTCGATTCCTCCATCGATACGCTGGAGGCGCTGATCGCGGAGGAAGGCATCGATTGCAACTTCCGCCGCTCGGGCAAGCTGAAGCTCGCCTCCAAACCGCAGCATTTCGAAGGTCTGGCGAAGAATTTCGAGGCGCTGCATGCCGAGGTCGATCCCGATACGGCGCTTCTGTCCGCCGCCGATCTCAAGGCGGAGATAGGCTCGCCCTTTTATGGCGCGATGCTCTCGAAGAAGAGCGCGATGATGCATATGGGCCGCTATGTGGCCGGCCTTGCCGAAGCCGCCAGCCGTCATGGCGCGGTGATCTTCGAAAATGCGGCGGTGACGAAGCACATCCAGAACGGCAGGACCCATGAACTGGAAACCCCGCGCGGCAAGGTGACGGCCAACAATGTTCTTGTGGCGACCGGCGCCTACACACCCTCTGGTTTTAGCTATTTCCGTCGCCGCATCATCGCCGTCGGTAGCTTCATCATCGCCACGCGGCCGCTGACGGATGCCGAGGTTCAGGCCTCGGTTCCGGGCAACCGCACCTATGTCAACTCCATGAATATCGGCAATTATTTCCGGCTCGCGCCGGATAACCGGCTGATCTTCGGCGGCCGTGCACGCTTTTCCGCCACGTCGGACCAGCGTTCGGACGCCAAAAGCGGTGCGATCCTGACGGAAAGCCTGCATCGCATCTTCCCGCAGCTTTCGCATGTGCCGATCGATTATTGCTGGGGCGGTCTGGTGGACATGACCAAGGACCGTTATCCGCGCGCCGGTTTCCATGACGGCGTCTGGTACGCCATGGGCTATTCCGGCCACGGTGCGCAGCTTTCCACCCATCTCGGCATGATCATGGCCGACGCCATTCTCGGACGGCCGGATAACAATCCCCTGAAGGGGCTGGAATGGCCAGCGGTGCCGGGTCATTTCGGCAAGCCGTGGTTCCTGCCGATCGTGGGCCTCTATTACAAGATGCTGGACAAGATTCAGTAGAAGTCGGGGGTCGACGCTGAGAGGCCGCTTCCACACTCGACGTCATCCTCGGGCTTGACCCGAGGATCCACGGCCGCGGAAGAATGGATCCTCGGGTCAAGCCCGAGGATGACGGAGGAGAGGGGCATCTCCATATTCCAGCGGCCTCCAGGCCGCTTTTTTGTTGCCTCCACACAAAAAGAAGGGCCGCGGAGCGGCCCTTTAGGCGGGGAGAAAAACAGGCGTCAGGCAAGCCCGCCAATATGAAACGTCTTGATCTCCAGATATTCCTCGATGCCGACCTGTGCGCCCTCACGGCCGAGGCCGGATTGCTTGACGCCGCCAAAGGGGGCGACTTCGGTGGAGATCGCGCCGGTGTTGAGGCCGACCATGCCGAATTCCAGCGCCTCGCCCACACGCCAGGCGCGTTTCAGGCTTTCGGTATAGAAATAAGCGGCGAGGCCGAAGGGCGTGCCGTTGGCGATGGCGATGGCTTCTTCTTCCGTCTCGAAACGGAAGAGCGGTGCCACCGGTCCGAAGGTTTCTTCGCTTGCCAGCCGCATCCCGGTCGTGGCGCCGGTCAGCACCACGGGGGCGGTATATTGCGGACCTTCCGGCAGATCGTGCGGCCTCGTGATGATCTTTGCGCCCTTGGAAACGGCGTCATCGATATGGGCGCGGATCTTGGCGATGGCCGGCTCGTTGATCATCGGGCCGATGGAAACGCCTGCTTCCGTTCCGGGTCCGACCCGCATGGCATCGACGCGATCCGCCAGTTTTTTCGCAAACGCGTCATAAACGCTCGACTGCACGAGAATACGGTTGGCGCAGACGCAGGTCTGGCCGCCGTTGCGGAATTTCGAAACCAGAGCGCCTTCGATGGCGAGATCGAGATCGGCATCGTCGAACACGATGAAGGGCGCATTGCCGCCCAGTTCCAGCGACAGGCGCTTGACGCTGTCGGCAGCCCCCCGCATCAAAAGCGAGCCGACACGGGTGGAGCCGGTGAAGGAAATTTTCCGAACCGTCTCGTTGGCCATGATTTCGTTGCCGATTTCCGTTGGCATACCGGTGACGATGTTGATGACGCCCGCGGGAATGCCGGCCCGTTCGGCGAGCACGCCGAGCGCCAGGGCCGAATAGGGCGTGAATTCCGAAGGTTTGATCACCACGGTGCAGCCGGCCGCAAGTGCGGGCGCGACCTTTCGGGTGATCATGGCGTTCGGGAAGTTCCACGGCGTGATGATGCCGCAGACGCCGACTGCTTCTTTCAGCACCACGATGCGGCGATCCGGCGTCGGTGAGGGGATGGTGCCGCCACTGATACGCCGGGCCTCTTCAGCAAACCATTTGACGAAGGACGCGCCATAGCGGATTTCGCCCTTTGCCTCATCGAGCGGCTTGCCCTGTTCGGTGGTCAGGATCAGGCCGAGATCGTCGACATTGTCGATCATCAGCGCGAACCATTTTTCGAGAAGCGCTGCGCGCTCCGCGTGGGTTTTCTTTTTCCACGAACCGAAGGCGGCATTGGCGGCTTCGATTGCCGCGCGGGTTTCCCCGCCGTCCATATCCGGCACGGTGCCAATCACCGCCTGCGTCGCCGGGTCGATCACGTCGACCGCCTTGCCCGATGCCGCGGCCTTCCACGCGCCGCCGATCAAGCCCGTCTGGCGAAAAAGTTCCTTGTCCTTCAAGCCCTGCATCATAATTCTCCGAAATCAGTCGAGCGCCGCGAGAACCGCAGCGGTAATGGCGTCCGTCTTGTCCTTGCCCGGCACGGTGCCGATACCCCGGCCGGTCGCCTTTTCCAGCGCTGCCATGATCCTGACGGCCGCGTCCTTTTCGCCGAGATGCTCTAACATCATCGCGCCGGACCAGATGGCGGCGATGGGGTTGGCGATGCCGAGATGGGCGATATCCGGGGCCGAACCGTGCACCGGCTCGAACATGGAAGGCGCGCTGCGGTCGGGATTGATATTGGCGGAGGCGGCAAAGCCGAGGCCGCCCTGAATGGCTGCGCCGAGATCGGTCAGAATATCGCCGAAGAGGTTGGAGGCGACCACGACATCGAGGCTTTCCGGGGCCATAACCATGCGGGCCGCCATGGCGTCGATATGATAGCTGGAAACCTCGACATCGGGATATTCAGCGGTGAGCTTGTGGGTCACCTCGTCCCAGAACACCATCGAATATTTCTGGGCATTGGACTTGGTGATGGAGGCGAGCTTGCCGCGACGTTTCTGCGCCTGTTCGAAGCCGAAACGCAGGATGCGCTCCACACCCTTGCGGGTGAAGATCGAGGTTTCGACGGCAACTTCATCGTCGGTGCCCTGGTGCACGCGGCCGCCGGCGCCGGAATATTCGCCCTCGGTATTTTCACGGATGCAGAGAATGTCGAAGCCATCGGCCTTCAAAGGTCCCTGCACACCGGGCAGAAGCCGGTGCGGGCGGATGTTGGCATATTGCACGAAGGCCTTGCGGATCGGCAGCAGCAGGCCGTGCAGCGAGACGGAGTCCGGCACTTCCGCCGGCCAGCCGACGGCGCCGAGCAGAATGGCGTCGAAGCCGCGCAGGGTTTCGATGCCGTCCTTCGGCATCATCGCGCCGGTTTCCTTGTAGAAGGCGCAGGACCAGGGGAATTCCGTTCCTTCGAGCGCAAAACCGGAGCCTTCGGCAGCGGCGTTGAGCACCTGCCATGCGGCGTCCGTCACGCTTTTGCCGATGCCGTCTCCGGGAATGAGTGCGATGCGATGCGTTTTCAAGACATTACCCCTGTTACAGTCCGATAAGGACGCTTTTGCTCTTGCGGTTGGCGAGATAGGCCTCCCGTCCGAGATCCTTGCCGATACCGGAACGTTTGTAACCGCCGGTCGGCAATATATGGTCGCGCGAACGGCCATAACGGTTGACCCAGATCGTGCCTGCCTGAATGGCGCGCGACAGGCGCATGACACGCGAGATATCCCGGCTGAAAAGCCCGGCCGCCAAACCGTAGGTCGGATGGTCGGAAAGCGCCAGAGCCTCTTCTTCCGTGCGGAAGGTCTGCAGCGTCAGCACCGGGCCAAAGATTTCCTCGGTGACGGCAGGGGAGGTCTGGTCGACATTGGCGATCAGCGTCGGCTGATAGAAATAGCCGGGACCATCCATCACTGCGCCGCCCGTCAGGCATTCGCCGCCATGGGCGACCGCTGCCTGCACGATGCCGTCGATGCGCTTGCGCTGCACCTCGGAGATGATCGGCGAATATTGCGTCGTCTCGTCCCAGGTCGGGCCGGGTTTCACTGCCTTCATGCGGGCGATGATGGCCGTGGAAAGGGCATCCGCCGCACTTTCCTCGACGATGATGCGCGAGCCCGCAACGCAGGCCTGCCCGGCATTGGAGAGGATATTGCCGGCGATGGCCGCTGCCGCCTTCTCTATATCGGCATCGGCAAAGACCAGTTGCGGGCTCTTGCCGCCGAGTTCCAGCGTCATGGGCTTGATGCCGGTGCGGGCGATATTGGCCATGATGGCGGCGCCCGCGGCGGTGGAGCCGGTGAAGCTGACCTTGGAGATGTCAGGGTGTCCGGTGATGGCATTACCGGTCACGGGCCCGTCGCCCAGTACGATGTTGATGAGGCCGGCGGGCAGTCCTGCCTTGATCGCCAGCTGCGCCATGAAGATGCTGGAGAAAGGCGTCATTTCCGATGGTTTCAGCACGACGGCATTGCCTGCCGCGAGCGCCGGGCCGAGCTTCCAGCCGGCCATGGAGACGGGGAAATTCCACGGTGTGATGGCGCCGACGACGCCATAGGGCTCGGTCATGATCATGCCGAGGCTCGCATCGTCGGTCGGCACCAGATCGCCGCCTTCCTTGTCGGCAAACTCGGCAAAGAAACGGATCTGTTCGGCGGTAACGGCGATATCGCCTGAAATCAGCTGGCCCACCGGCCGCGTCGAGGACAGCGCCTCGATCTTCGCCAGCGTCTCGGCTTCCTGCTCGATCAGGTCGGCCCAGCGTTGCAAGACCTTTGTGCGCTCGCGCGGCCGCACGCCGCCCCAGTTGCTGCTCTTCAATGCGGCCTTGGCGGTTTGCACCGCTTCATCGACCAACGCCGCATCCGCCTTGGGGCAACCGGCATATTCGATGCCGTCCGAAGGGCGGTGCATGTCGATGCCGTTTTTAGCCGGGATCAGCCGGTTGCCGATGAAGTGGCCGATCGGCAGGGACAGGCTGTCTGGATCGAAGCTGAGCGTCATGGGGAATCCTCTTTGGATATGCCTTAACGCTACCCCCTGAAGGCAAGCAGCATCGACCGACTGCGATGGGGGTGGTGAACGAAAATCCTGTTTTACAGGCGGCAGACAGCGCAATCTTCGGCGGCGGATTTGGGTCGCCGGTCACAGGCAGTAACGGGTGCTTGTCCGCTCGAAATCGACCGTTTCAAACACCCGGTGCTCAATTTCCGCACGACTTGCGCGGAAGATCACAGCCTTTCGAAAACGGCCGAGTTCCGGATCATCCGTTAACGGTAACGTAGATCTTGCGAACCGTTTCGATGGTCTTCCAGACGCCGACGAAACCGGGCTTCATGACGAAGCTGTCGCCTGCGGTATAACGCTGCGGTTCGCCACCTTCCGGGGTGATTTCGATAACGCCTTCAACGATATGGCAGAACTCGAAGGTCTCGCCCTTGATCGAGCGGTTTTCACCGGGGGTTGCTTCGAAGATGCCGGTGCGCACGGTACCGTCGCGGGCTTCGTCCAGCGCCCAGACCCTGGTTGTCGGATCGCCGGAGACAAGGCGTTCAGGCGCGACCTTGGCAGTCTTCGGTTCGAAGGCGGGGTGAGTGTCGATTGTCTTGAGGAGCGGCATGGGTGTCCTTTCTTGGAACGGTGTGATCAATATCCACGGCTGCGGTCGACGAGGCCGAGCGGGTCGAGGCCGGATTGGTATCGTTTGATGTTTTCGACAACGGTGCGGGCGGCGGAATGGGGCTGGGTGACGCTGGCGATATGCGGCGTCAGGAGAATTTTCGGGTGTGTCCAGAAACGATGGTTTTCCGGCAGGGGCTCCGGATCGGTGACATCGACGACAGCGCCTGAAAGCCTGCCGCCATCCAGCGCATCGATGAGGGCGTCATGGTCGAGCTGCCTGCCGCGCCCGGCGTGAACCAGAGCGGCGCCTTCGGGAAGCATCGCCAGACGCCCGGCATTCAGAAGGCCCGTGGTCTCGCCGGTCAGCGGCAGCAGGCAGACGAGAATATCGCTGGTGGAGAGGATGGTGGTCAGCCCGTCGTCACCATGGTGGCAGGTGACGCCTTCGATCTCGCGTGGCGAGCGGCTCCAGCCGGACAGCGGGAAACCGAAGGGTTTCAGTCGCTCCAGCGCCGCGATGCCCAGCATGCCAAGGCCGAGAACGCCCACCCGGCACTCTTCCGCCTGCCGCTGGGGCAGGGCTTTCCACAGTTGCTGGCGCTGCTGCTTCAGATAGACCGGCAGGTTGCGGTGAAGGGCAAGTACGCCGAGGCAGACATACTCCTGCATCATGCGAATGATGCCCTCATCCACCATGCGCACGACCTTCACCGTTTGAGGGATGGCTTCGATATGAAACTGGTCGACGCCCGCACCGATCGAAAACAGCACTTCTAGATTGCGATACCGGTCGATATCCTGCGGAACCGTCCAGGTAATCAGATAGCGGACTGCATCTGGGTCGACACTGGACGCATCCATCGAAAAGGGCAGATCAGGCAGCTCTGCGACCAGGGCCTGTCGGAAAATCTCGCCGCGTTTTGCGTCGGAATTGAAGAGAAACGTCATCTGAAATCCATACTTCCCGAAGGTTTATTCCGCGCAGCGGCGACCAAGCGTTTCCAGCATCGACTGGCAAGCCGAAAGTTCGCCTGCCGTTATGAACTCGTCCGGCTTGTGGGCGCGGCCGATATCGCCCGGGCCACAGATGATGGCGTCAATGCCCGCCGCCTGGAACAAGCCTGCCTCCGTACCGTAGCTGACGGCTGCAAGGCAGGGAGTACCGGTCAGTTCCTCCAGAAGCAGAACGAGCGGCGCGTCGGCTTCCAGTGAAAGCGCCGGATAATCGCTCATCGGCGTCCATTCTATATCGACGCCCTTTGTGGCAAGCGCTTCGACGCTCCCGCGCACCGGTTCTAAAAGTTCGAGCGGCGAGACGCCTGAAATCGCCCGCGCTTCCAGTTCGATTGCGCAGAGGTCGGGAATGATGTTGATCGCCTGTCCGCCTTTGACGGTGCCCACCTGCAACGAGGAGTAGGGCGGTTCAAATGTCGCTTCGAATGGCCCCTGCATCAGCGCATCCGCTGTTTCAACCGCTCTCGCCATGATGCCGGTCATCAGGTGGATGGCGTTTACGCCCTGATCGGGACGCGACGAATGGCCGGACCGTCCGTGGATGGTGATGCGTGCCGCAGCCTTGCCTTTATGTGCGCGAACCGCCCGCATATTGCTTGGCTCACCGATGATGGCGCCCGCCGGTGGTGCGCACAGCGCCGGCAATCTGGCAATGAGGTGGGGAACGCCACGGCAGCCCGCTTCCTCGTCATAGGAAAAGGCGATGTGTATGGGCCGTTTCAACGCCAGACGCGAAAATGCCGGTGCGGCAGCGAGAACCGTGGCCAGAAAGCCCTTCATATCGGTGCTGCCGCGTCCGTAAAGACGGTCGCCTTCGGTTCTCAGCGTAAAGGGGTCGGAAGACCATTCAGGTTCTGCCGCAGGGACGACGTCCATATGGCCGGACAGGATATAGCCGGCGACATCGGCCGGGCCGAAAGTGGCGAACAGATTGGCCCGGTCACCCTCCGGTCCCGGAAGCAGCGATACTTTCGCGCCGTGGCTCTCCAGATAATCGGCGATCCATCCGGCAATGTCGCCATTGGCGGTTCCGACCACCGACGGGAAACCGACAAGACGCTCAAGGATTTCGATTGCGTTCATGGCCGTCTCCGCTGGCCGGCCGCTTGCGCTTGACCGGATTGTCATCGCAAAAGCTTAAAATGGTCTGCGGCCTTTATCTGCTGAAATGCGGGTGATTTCGGTAGATTGTTGTGTCCTTCCAGTGCTTTCAGAAAATTCCTGCTGGTGTGGCTGGTTATCTTCGGATGTCGTGGACCGGGCTGCAGGGCCGGAGGTTCCGTATCGGAGGGGATGAGGGCCGCTTGTCATGGACCTGCTCAAAGTCGATAGTTTCGAGTTGCGGACGGTAGATATTGCCGATGTGGATGCCGATCATCTGCATGCGCTCTCCATGGCTGTCGGGTGGCGATATCACGCCAATGAATGGTGTTTTCTGCGCCAGTGCGGCGTTGGCCTTGCGGCGCTGGACGAGATCGACCGCGTTGTCGCAACCGCCATGCTGTTTCCCTATGATCAGGGCTTTGCGACGCTCGGCATGGTCATTGTCTCTCCACGCTTGCAGGGGCAGGGCGTTGCGCCGTGGCTGGTGCGGCAACTGATCGGAAAGTTTCCCGCCATCTCCCTTCGGTTGAACGCCACGGATGTGTCGCGGCGGCTGTTTTCCAGACTTGGTTTTGCCGGCGATACGGAAAAGGTGCATCTTTTTCGCGGAAAGGCACGGTGCCTTGCCGAGACGCCGCCATCTGGCAAAAAACGAAGGATAGAGTCGCTGTCGGAAGAACATCTGCCGGCGGTGGCGGCGATGGACCGGGCGGCCTTCGGTGTTTCCCGCCATGGCGTCTTGCAGCGACTTCTGCGGGAGAATACGGGCTATGGTCTGTTCGAGGCGGACCGTCTCATCGCTTTTGCGCTGCGCCGTGCTGCGGGGCGGGGGCACATCGTTGGCCCGGTGGTCGCGAGTGAAGAGACGGATGCCATAGCTCTTGTGAGACGGCATTTTGCCGATCTGGAGGATCAGCTGGTGCGCCTCGATAATAGCTGTAGCGGTGGCCCCTTCACCGATTTTCTAACGCAATCCGGGCTTGTCGTGATCGAGACGCTCACCACCATGTCGAAAAACGTGCCGCAACCGGTGAGCACCGGTGCTGCCAGAGTTTTCGCGCTGGCAGGCCCTTCATTGTGTTGAACGGCGGCGCCGACGCACGCGTTGCGCTTCAGGATTTGTTCGATCCACGTCTTTGCCCCAGGTCCGCCCTCACACTTTCGGGATACATGCTTTGGCAATTGACGCCCCGCCTCTTGCCCCTTATGTGAGAAAGCGACGGTTCCTGAGGCCGAAAGGCGAAGGGATTAATAGGGAACATGGTGCGGGTGATTATTATGACCCAATGCCGTGGCTGCCCCCGCAACTGTAAGCGGATTGCCGCTCATCCTCGTGACGCCTCAACGCGTCATGCCACTGTGTTCTGCGGAATGCGGGAAGGCAGATGAACGGCGCAAATTCGTGAGCCAGGAGACCTGCCGTCAAAATATGAACCATCGTTACGGGCGGGGAAGCCCGGAGGAGGAGATTGTAATGTTATTTCATAACATTTGGTTTGCGTCCCGTCGTTGTTCTCCGTACAAGACGTTCCGCTGTTGCTGCGCGTTTTAACGCCTGCTGCTCTGGAACAAGCGATCTAATTTCGACTGGAGAACATATGTTGCATTCTAGACGCCTGCCGGCCTATGCCGGCTTTCTGGCCGCTGCCCTTGCGGCTTTGCCCGTTTCCGCCAAGGCTGCCGAAACGGTCTATCCCCTGACGATCAACAGCTGCGGTCAGGAGATCACCTTCAAACAGGCGCCTGCCCGCACCGTATCCGTGGGGCAGAGCACGACCGAGGTTCTTTATCTGCTCGGCGTTGCCGACAGGGTGGTGGGCACGGCGCTGTGGATCGGTCCGGTTCTGAAGGGTTACGAGGAGGCCAATGCCAAGGTGGAGCGGCTGGCCGACAACGATCCGAGTTTTGAGGCCGTGGTCGGCAAGAAGCCGGACCTTGTAACGACGCAGTTCCAGTGGCAGATCGGCCCTGAGGGTGTTGTCGGAACGCCGGCGCAATTCGCCGAGCTCGGTATTCCCGTTTATACATCGCCCGCCGATTGCCTGGGCAAGGACAATTCCGGCGGTGGCGATGGCGTGCGCAACACCGTTTTTACCATGGACCTGATCTATCAGGAGGTCCGCGATCTCGCCAAGATCTTCAACGTACAGGAGCGCGGCGAAGACGTCGTTGCTGACCTGAAGAAGCGCGAAGAGGCGGCCCGCGCCAAGATTGCCTCGGTGAATGGCAAGCTTTCCGCCGTCTTCTGGTTCTCCAGCGCCGAACTCGATATCGATCCCTATGTAGCCGGCCGCAAGGGTGCGCCGGGTTACATCATGTCTGCGCTCGGGCTGAAAAATGTCATTGAAAGCGATGAGGAATGGCCAACCGTCGGCTGGGAAACCATCGCCAAGGCCAATCCGACCGTGATCGTCGCCGGCAAGATGGACCGTCGCCGTTTCCCCGCTGACGATGTTGCCGTCAAACACAAGTTCCTCGCGAGCGATCCGGTTGCCAGCATCATGCCCGCGGTCAAGGACAAACACGTCTTTGACATGGACGCACAGGCGATGAACCCGACAATCCGCACGATTGAGGGCATCGAAACGCTGGCCGAGGCGATTTCCGCCGCCGGCCTCGCCAAGTGAACGGTTTTTCCGTCCATCTCGGCAGGGCTGGTCTGGCTTTTGCCGCGCTCGCCCTGCTGCTCGTCGCGCTGATGGCCGGAGCGGCCATCGGTGAGACTGCCATTCCCTTCGATGTGGTGGCGAAAACCATCGCCAACCGTGTCTTCCACGCGGGTTATCCGCTGGAGCCGCTGGATGAGGGCATCGTGTGGAGCTACCGTCTCAGCCGCGCCGTCGTCGCCGCCTGTTGCGGCGCCTCGCTGGCGCTCGCCGGTGCGGTGTTGCAATCGCTTTTGCGCAATCCGCTTGCCGATCCGTATATTCTCGGCATTTCCGCAGGCGCCTCAACGGGGGCAGTCGCCGTGGCGCTTCTGGGCTTCGGTGCCGGGTTCCTGACGATGCCGGCGGGCGCCCTGATCGGGGCTTTTGTTGCTTTTTCGCTGGTCAGCCTTCTGGCGGTCAGGGCCGGGCACGGCAACAGCGCCATCATTCTGGCGGGGGTCGCCGGTTCGCAGCTCTTCAACGCCATGACCTCGTTTATTGTCACAAAATCCGCCAATGCCGAACAGGCGCGCGGCATCATGTTCTGGCTTCTGGGCAATCTTTCGGGCGTGCGCTGGCCGGATGTCTGGCAGGCCCTGCCGGTCTGCCTCGCCGGTCTTGCGGTATGCCTCTGGTATGCCCGCGCGCTGGATGCCTTCGCCTTCGGTGGCCAGGCCGCAGCCTCGCTCGGCATCCCCGTGCGCTGGGTCTATGCGGTGCTGATCTCGGTTTCGGCGATCATGACGGCGGTCATGGTGTCGCTGGTCGGTTCCATCGGCTTCGTCGGCCTCGTAATCCCCCATGCGGCACGTATCTTTGTCGGCGTTCGCCATGGGCTGTTGCTGCCGGTGACGGCGCTGACCGGGGCGATTTTCATGATCGTCGCCGATATTCTCTCCCGCATCGTCATTCCCGGGCAGGTCCTGCCCATCGGGGTCATCACCGCGCTCGTCGGTGCGCCCGCCTTTGCCTTCATCCTCGGGCAGAAAAGGGGTCGGTCATGAGATTGTCCGCCCAAGATCTGCATTTCCATGCCGGCAACATCGAAATCGTGCGCGGCGTTTCACTGGATGTCGGTTCCGGCGAGTTCCTCGGCATTATCGGGCCGAACGGTTCGGGTAAAAGCACGCTTCTTTCCATGCTGGCCGGCATCCGCAAACCGCGCAGAGGTCACGTCACGCTTGGCGAGGAGCCGCTTGCCTCATTCGGGCGGCGCGAGCTTGCCCGCAGGCTCGCCTTTGTGGAGCAGCAGGCCGAAACCACCGAACGTATCAGCGCGCGACAGGCTGTCGAACTTGGACGCACACCCTATCTCGGCCCGCTTTCCGCATGGTCGTCAAAGGATGATGCCATTGTCGATGCGGCGCTTGAAAATGTCGACATGGCGGACAAGGCGGATCGCAGCTGGCATCACCTTTCCGGCGGCGAACGCCAGAGGCTGCACATCGCCCGGGCGCTGGCGCAGGAGCCGCATATCCTGCTTCTGGACGAGCCGACCAACCATCTCGACATCGGCCACCAGATCGGCCTGCTCGATCTGGTGCGCAGGCAGGGCCTGACCGTCGTGGCGGCGCTGCACGATCTCAACCATGCCGCCATGTTCTGCGACCGTGTCGCCATCTTGCACCGGGGCGAATTGATCGCGGTCGGTTCACCGCAGGAGGTTCTGACTTCGGCGACCATCGCTTCCGTTTTCGGGGTGCAGGCGGTTGTCACCACGGATGAGGGTGGCTTTTCCCACATTCGTTTTCTGCCGGCCCACGGGGCAGCCGATCACGCAAGGAAAGTACTGGCACGATGATGAAATTGATGACGCTCGAAAATATTGGTTTTGGCGTAATTCCAAACATGAAAACGCTTCGCGTTGTTGCTGGAATTGCCTTTGCTGCGATCACTGGTTTTCCCCTTCACGCCATGGCGGAAACTTTCGAGGTGAAGATGCTGAACCGGGGCGAAAAAGGCCCGATGGTGTTCGAACCCGATTTCCTCGAGATCGCTCCCGGTGATCGCGTTCGCTTCGTGCCGACCCACAAGAGCCACAATGCCGCGACCATCGAGGGCATGGTTCCCGAAGGTGTCGAGGGGTTCAAAAGCCGGATCAATGAAGAATTCGAGACCGGCTTCGAGCAGCCGGGCTTTTATGGCATCAAATGCTCACCGCATTACGGCATGGGCATGGTCATGCTGATCAAGGTGGGTGAGGCCACCTTGCCGGACAGCTATAAGACGGTGGATGTGCCCGGTCGCGCGAAGCCCCGCTTCGAGGAATTCTTCGAACGGGCGGAAAAATGAGGCGCGGGCGGAAGTCTTGAATGGCGGTTTGGATCGTCCGGGAGGGTGCAGGCAAAGTCCGAAAACCTCTCCTCCGTCATGCTCGGGCCTGTCCCGAGCATCTGCAATGCATTGATTTTGCGATAGGTGCTTGGATCCTCGGGACAGGCCCGAGGATGACGTCGTGCACGCGGATAGTGAAGGTGGCTGCGGCGTTCCTCAGATCTTTTCGGAAACATCCGGCTTCACCGCACAGACCGCATAACGGTGCTGCAGCCCGCGCAGGATGCCCTTCAGCAGGGTGAAATTCTTCGCCTGGGCGCGATGAATCGCCTGAAGCTCCTGATCGATTGCGACGGGCTCGAATCCCGTTTTGCGCAGAAGTGCTGCGACATCGCCGGCTCTTGCGCCCTTTGAAAAATAGACCCGCGAGAGAATACTGTTGAATGTATTGTCCGGATCCGCCGGCCTGTGCGGCTGGTCGGGTTTCACAAGGCCGATATTTTCCAGACCGGCAGCCAGTTTCTTGACCAGTTTTTCGCGCCAGCCGGTATTGACGAAATCACCGTCGACGATCAGAAGCCGCCCGCCCGGTTTCAATACGCGGAACCATTCAGCAAAACTCGCCTGCGGGTCCACCAGCGTCCACACCAGATGGCGCGTGATGATGACGTCGGCGCTTTCGTCCGGCTCCATCGTGTTTTCGGCATCTCCGACGAAAAAGCGAATGTTGCGTCCACGGCTTTTCGCTTTTTCCCTTGCAAGCGCCAGCATGGTTTCCGACCAGTCCATGCCGGTGACCTGAAAACCGAGATCGTCCATCAGATGCGAGATGACGCCGGTTCCGCTGGCGAGATCGAGTGCCTTGCGGCCTTCACCCTGTCCCAGATGCTTCAAAACCAGCGCGTGCCAGGCGGCGCGCTCCTCTTCCGAGAAAATTTCATGCCCTGGCGAAAGGTCGAAGGTTGCGGCGCGGCCGGACCAATAAGCCTTGATTTCGTCTCTCAGGCTGTCGTTTTTGCCATACTGGATAGTGTCGATCATTAGACTTCAACTCATGCGCCGGTCAGTTGAGAACGGCTCTAAAACATAAAACTTGACTAGTATAGTCAGAAAATAATACAGCCGCGCCAGTCAACACTGGAGAGCAATATCCGATGCGCATCTCAGCCAAATCTGCGGCACTTGCCCTTGGCCTTCTCGTCTCCGCCGCCTGGCCGGCATTTGCCGAAAAGGTCACCGTCAAGGATGTGACGGGCCGGGATGTCGAAGTCAACGTCCCTGTTTCGCATATTATCCTCGGCGAAGGTCGGCAGATCTATTTCCTGGCGGCGCTCGACAAGGACAACCCTTTCCAGCACGTGGTCGGCTGGCGGGACGATCTGGCGAAAGCCGATCCGGAAACCTATGACGCCTATATCTCCAAATATCCAGAAATCGCCAAGCTGCCGACCTTCGGCGGCATGAAGGATGGCACTTTCGACATCGAACAGGCGGTTTCGCTGAAGCCGGACGTAATCCTGATGAATATCGACGCCAAGACGGCGACGGAAGAGGCGGGATACATTGAAAAGCTCGCCAAGGTCGGCATTCCGTTGGTCTATGTCGATTTCCGTGAAAAGCCGATGGAAAATACCGAGCCGAGCATGCGCCTGATGGGCAAGCTGACCGGCAAGGAAAAGGTTGCCGAGGACTTCATCAAGTTCCGCGCCGATTCCATCGCAAGAGTTACCGATACGCTTGAAAAGGCCAATCCGAAGAAAACTGTCGTGTTCATCGAGCGCGCCGGCGGTTATTCCGACGATTGCTGCATGTCCTTCGGCAATGAGAATTTCGGCAAGATGGTGGAACTTGCCGGTGGCGTCAACATGGCCAAGGGCATCATTCCCGGCACCTTCGGCACCGTTAATCCGGAACAGATCATCGCGTCCAATCCGGAGCAGATCATCATCACCGGCGGTAACTGGAACGGTTATGTTCCGGGCGGCAACTGGGTTGGCGTCGGTTATGGCGCGGATGTGAAGGAAGCACACCGGAAGCTGGAAAACCTGACCAAGCGCCCGGCCTTTACCGGCGTGCAGGCGGTGAAGGACGGCAATGTCCATGCCATCTGGCACCAGTTCTACAACAATCCCTACCAGTTCGTGGCCATTCAGGAAATTGCCAAGTGGCTGCATCCGGACCTGTTTAAGGATCTCGATCCCGAGGCAACTTTCAAGGAATTGCATGCCCGCTTCCTGCCGCTCGATTACAAGCCCGGCTACTTCGTTTCGCTGAAAGACGCGAAATAAGACAGGGACGGTGAAGAGGAGCGCCGTCTGATCCATGGGTGAAGCCGCAGCCATGCGGCTTCATCATTTTCTTTTGGAACCAAGAGGACTTCTCATGCGGCTCAACGCTCTCAGGCATCTTGCGATGCTGGTTTTCTCTCTTCTCGCCGTGCCCGCCCTGGCAGCGGAGATCACTGACGTCACTGGACGCAAGATCGAGCTGGATCTGCCGGCCAAACGTGTCCTCGTCGGCGAGGCACGCCAGATTCATGTCATTGCAGCCCTCAAGGGCGACCAGACTTTCGACAATATCGTCGGCTGGCGTGACGATCTTCTGAAGAAAGACCCCGACAGCTACACGGCCTATGTGAAACGTTTTCCGCAGATCGAAAAACTGCCGCGTTTCGGTTATCTGCCGCAGGGCGACTTCAGCCTGGAAACGGCGATCACCCTTTCGCCTGATGTCATTACCCTCAATCTGGAAACGGAAAAAACCGCCAAGGAAAGCGGTTTCGAAGAAAAGGCCGCCGCCGCCGGCATCAAGATCGTCTATCTCGATTTCCGCATCGATCCCGACAAGAACAGCGAAGCTTCGATTGAAATCCTTGGAAAACTGTTCGGCGCTGAAGAGCGCGCCAGGGAATTCATCGCCTATCGCCGCGCGGAAATCGCCCGCGTGACCGACCGGATAACGAGCGTCAAGGATTTGAAGCGTCCGAATGTCTTCATCGAGCGCTCGCCCGGCATTTCCGGTGAGAACAATTGCTGCCGCACCTTCGGCCCGGCCAATTTCGGCGCCATGGTCGATCTCGCCGGCGGTCACAATATTGCTGATGGCATCATCAAGACGACCTTCGGCGATCTCAATCCCGAGCAGCTGGTTGTCGCCGATCCCGATCATGTCATCGTGACCGGTTCCAACTGGGCGGCGGAATCCGACATCAACCAGTTCGTCCCCCTTGGGCTAGGCGCAGATATGGCGCTCTCGCGCGAGCGGCTGGCCGGTCTCATGACGCGCACGCCGTTTCCGGAACTGAAGGCTGTAAAGCAGGGCAATGTCCACGCCGTCTGGCACCAGTTCTATGGCGCTCCCTACGAGTTCCTGCCGATCCAGCAATTCGCCAAGTGGTTCCATCCCGATCTTTTTGCCGATCTCGACCCGGAAAAGAACTTTGAGGAATTTTACCGGAAATTCCTCCCCGTCACCTACAGACCGGGCTATTTTGCCTCTCTCGAAAAAGGTTCGAGCCAATGAGTTCGTTGAATGAAAGCGCCGTTGGCGTGAGTGGGCGCGATCAATATCGCGCCCTTGCCGCTCGCAGGATCATCATTCTCTTCGGGCTTTTTATCGCCCTGTGTTTCAGCATGGCCGCCGACATGGCGCTCGGCCCGGCGCGCTATACGATCTCCGACGTTCTGGCCACCATTGCCGATCCGGCTGCTGCCGCAAACCAGCTGCGGGTGGTGATCTGGGATATCCGCATGCCCATCGCGCTGATGGCGGTCACCGTCGGTGCATCCCTGTCGGTTGCGGGCGCGCAGATGCAGACCATCCTGTCCAACCCGCTTGCGAGCCCTTTCACGCTTGGCATTTCGGCGGCGGCAAGTTTCGGTGCCGCACTTGCCCTTGTCGGCGGCGTGGCGATCTTTCCAGGCGCCGTGCATTACATGGTGCCGATCAACGCCTTCATCATGGCCATGGTCGCGGCTCTCTTCATCCACTTCGCCTCGACGATGCGCGGCGTGACCGTGGAGACCATCGTTCTCCTCGGCATCGCGCTGGTTTTCACCTTTAATGCGGCCCTGTCGCTGCTGGAGTATCTGGCCTCCGAACAGGCGCTGGCCGCCGTCGTGTTCTGGACCATGGGCAGCCTGACGAAGGCAACATGGGAAAAGGTCTATATTACCGCTGCCATTCTCGTCATCACCGTGCCGATGTTCATGCGCAATGCCTGGGCGCTGACCGCACTCCGGCTGGGCGACGACAAGGCGGCGAGCATGGGCATCAATGTCCGGCGGCTGCGGTTGACGACCATGCTGACGGTCAGTCTTCTGGCGGCCATTCCGGTCTCCTTTGTCGGCACCATCGGTTTCGTCGGGCTGGTCGGTCCGCACATCGCCCGCATGGTGGTGGGTGAGGATCAGCGCTTCTTCCTGCCCGGCTCGGTGATCTGTGGCGCGCTGCTTCTGTCGGCCACCTCGGTCATCAGCAAAATCCTCATTCCCGGCGCAATTCTGCCGATCGGGGTCATCACGGCGCTTGTCGGCGTACCGTTCTTTTTCGCGCTTATTTTCGGCAACAGGAGACGCGCATGGTAGCGCTCGCACTGAAGGATGTCGGCGCCGCCTATGGGCGCACCACCGTTCTCTCCAAGGTCGGCATCGATACGCTGGAAAGCGGCAGCGTCACAGCGGTCATCGGCCCGAACGCCGCCGGCAAGTCGACGCTTTTCAAGCGCATCGCCAGCCTGATTTCGGGTCCCGGACTGGTCGAACTTTCCGATACGGCGCGCGGTAAGCGCGCCATCTGCTACATGCCGCAGGATACCGGCGCCAATGCCGTGCTCACGGTTTACGAATCCGTGCTGCTTTCCGCCAAGCAGGGCGGCGGCTGGCGTGTTCATGATGATGAATTGTTCGAGATCGACGCCATTCTCAAGGCGCTGAAAATCCACGATCTCGCCTTTCGCGGTCTGGGCGAACTGTCGGGTGGCCAGCGCCAGCTCGTGTCGCTGGCGCAGGCGCTGGCGCGTAAGCCGGAAGTGCTGTTGATGGACGAGCCGACCTCCGCGCTCGATCTTCACCGGCAGATCGAGGTTCTGGGCTTCGTCACCGAGCTTGCCCAGAAGACCGGCATGATCGTGCTGATCGCCCTGCATGATCTCAATCACGCACTTCGTTATTGCGAGAATACAATGGTAATCGCCCGCGGTGAAATGGTGGTGAGCGGCAGCACCGAGGCGGTGATAACCTCGGCGATGCTGCGCGATATCTATCGCATCGATGCGCGCATCGAGCCCTGTTCGCAGGGCAGGCCGATGGTCATCGTCGACGGGGCGATCTGACGGATGAGGAGCCGGCCGCATCCGCTGCCGGGTCCGATTGCTTAGGCCTCAGACAAGCCCTGTGCTGGTTGAGGCGCAAGTTAAGCTTGCACAGATTCTTGATAATTATAGTCATGAAATATCTGTTCGATCCGCAGTTTGAATGCTAGAGGTTTGGGCGGAAAACTGCGTTGTCATTTTGGGGCCGGCAGTGTCGTTGATCCTTCAGATTTCTCTCGGTTGAGACATGGGCATACGGGAAGATGACAAGCGTTATAACGCTTACGTCGCGCATAGGGTCGACCTGATCAAATACGCCACCCTGATTTTAGGGTCGCGGGCGGATGCGGAGGACGTGGTTCAGGAAGCGTTCCTGAAATTCGTTCCGGAAGCCTCCGGCAATCCCTCCAACCTCAAATCCTATCTTTTTCGCATCGTTCGCAATCTTGCGCTCGACAACCGCCGGCGCAACCGGCAAGACCTGCGGGAGCGACCGGATGACACCCCCTTCTGGGGCGTGCCGCAGGACCACGGTACGCCGGAAGAGCATGCGCTGTTCTGCGATGAAGTTCGGCAGATGCAGACAATTCTGGAGACCCTGCCGGTTCAGGCGCGCGTGGCATTGGAAATGCACAGATTCGGTGGTTACAATATGGAGGAGATCGCTCGTCACCTTGGCGTGTCCGTGGCCAGCGCTCACCGCCTGATCAAGGGTAGCATTGCCGCGATTACCAGAGAAATGAAGTGAAATTGCCCTGATTGTCCCATTATGTGAAAAAAAACTTTCCGTTAAACGTCTATATAACAACGCGGAAGACGAGGCGTCTTTTCTGCCTCGCAAAGGAACTGGCCCGGTTCAATGACCATTGATCCAGATAGGAAAATAGAATTGCCTGACGGGAAGGCGGAAGAGGCGGCTGACTGGCTGATACGCCTGCAGGCGGGATCGGTGGAGCCGCGGCTGAAGGCGGAGTTTGATCGATGGCTGGTTGCCTCGCCGGCAAACCGTCTTGCCTGGGAGCGGACATGCAAGACGTGGCGCAACCTCGGTCTGGTTGAACCGGCTTTCAAGAACCTCTGGGAAGATGCGCCCCACCTGCCGGCCAAGGCCGAAAAACAGCTACCGCGGCGACGCTTTACCGTTCGTCACTATGCCGGCATGGCCATGGCTGCAGCGTCGCTCTGTCTTGCCGTGTTTTTCGTACCCGCTTTTTTCGTCCGCATCGAAGCGGATTATCAGACCAGTACGGCTGAAAGCCGCACGATAATCCTTGAAGACGGCAGCAGGGTGCAACTTGCCGCTGCGAGCGCGCTTTCCACCGATTTTACCGATGGCCGCCGTAATGTGAAAGTGCTGAAGGGCGAAGCCTTTTTTGATGTCGTGCCGGATAGCGCACGACCCTTCGTGGTGGAGACAAAGAATGTCACCGTTCAGGTGCTGGGCACGGCTTTCGATGTCGATCTCACGGATGGCATAACGCAGGTTGCGCTTGCGCATGGCTCGGTGGAAGCATCCTTCCGCAATGCGGCGCCTACACGGCTTATCCCCGGCGAGATGCTGATTGTCGACGCCTCCGGCGCAATCCGAAAGGAGAGCGTGTCCGTGGAGGATATAGGCGGCTGGCGCAACGGGGAGCTTTATGTGGTGGATGCGACCATCGGCTCGGTCGTGGAGCAGATACAGCGCTATCATCCGGCATGGCTGACAATGGCGGACAAAAGGCTGGCCGAGCAGCGGGTGACGGGGTTTTACGATCTTCGTGACCCCGACCGCGCGTTGGAAGCATTGGTGGAACCCTACAGGGGCAAGGTGCATGCGATTGGCGGCAGCGCCCGCATCATCACCCGCTTCTGAAACAGTTGAAAACAAAAAATCATATTTATTTTCAGTAATTTATAAAATTTCCTCAAAAAGCCTGAAAAAAATCGCCGAGGCAATCGTCTTTTTGTTGAGTAATCCGGTCAAGATATTTCCGGAACGAAAGACAGGAAGACTAAAGCAATATGCGCCTCCATATACTTGTAACCGGTTCGGGCAGAAAAGCGGGAAAGCAGGCGCGCAGAGCCATGCTGCTGGCGACGACGGCTGTCGTTGTTTCAATCTCGATGCCGGTTTTTGCGCAGACCGGACCTGATGCCGCCAATAGCCAGCGCCCGAATGGCGAGCAGGGCGCAACGCGACCGTTCAACATTCCTGTCCAGTCGCTGTCATCCGTGGTAGGCGCCTTCGGGCGACAATCCGGCCTTCAGGTCACGCTGGCCACGCCATCGGCGGGCAATGTGCGCACCAACGCCGTCACCGGCAGTTTCACGGTGCGGGAGGCGCTGTCGCGGTTGCTGGCGGGTACGGGCGTGAATTTCCGCATCGCCGGGAATGGTAGAACCGTCATCATCGGTACGGGGGAATCGACCGTCGATCTTTCCGGGGCGGAGGGCACGACGGTTCTCGAAACCATTACGCTGACCGGTAAAACCGGGCGCAGCTCCATTGCCGGCTCCGGTTATCAGGGGACGCCAGACTGGGTTTATGAAACGCCCGCAAGCGTCAGCGTGGTCGGCCGCGAGGCCATCCAGTCGGCAGGCGTGCGCAACACCCGCGATGTTTTCAACCGGGTCTCCGGCGTTTATGCCGGTGAGGGCAATGGCAGCTTCCCAACCGTTTCGCCAAATGTGCGCGGTTTGCAGGAAAGCGGCCGCGTGGTCGTCTCCATCGATGGCGCGCGGCAGAATGCGCAGCGCGGGTTCAGCACCGGCGGCGCATCGATTTATTCTGCCAATAATGGCCAGGCCTATGTGGACGCCGCCTTCATACGCGCTGTCGAGGTCGAAAAAATGACCAGCGCCACATCCGGCAATGCCGGTTCGCTGGGCGGAAAGGTCGAGTTCCGCACCGTCAGCGCTGCAGATATTATCCCTGAGGGTGCGAACAAAGGCGGCGAGGTGAATATTTCTCGCGGCACCAATGGTTACGATTTTCAGGGTTCGGTTTTGGCTGCTGTCCGAGAGCCGGATGGCCCACTCTCCTTCGTTGCCGGTTACAGCCGTACAATCATGGATGAATACAAGATCGGCACCAGAGGCGAGGCCCGAAGCACCGCCTTGACCATGAAGGACCTGCTCGGCCGGGATGGCTGGTCTAGTTTTTTCAAGGGTGAAGGTGACTTCGGGGACGTGAAGGCGTCGCTGTCGTGGATGCACCAGCAGAATGATTTCGTTCAGGGCGCCGCCGAACAGATAGACCGGGAGAGCGTGCGTAACGACAGCATCGTTGCCAAGCTGGACTGGGACCCCGAAAGCGAACTCATAGACTTCAAGTCCTCGCTGTGGCTGAACGATAATATGACGCACGAATTGCGTTCGGCGCGTCCCGGATATGCCGTTGAAACGAACCTTGACATGGGCTTGCGGAGTTTCGGGGGTAGCGTCGAAAACACTAGCCGTTTCGATACTAAAGCGGGTGAGCTCAGCCTGAATTATGGCGCGGAAGCTTTCAGGGACATTTCCTCATCGGTTGCCACGAGCTCTGCCATTACGAGTAACCCCGCCTTTGCCAGCAGCTACACCGCCTTCAGCCCGCCCGGGCGACGTGATGTCGCAAGCCTGTTTTTAAACGGTGAACTTGAGCCCGCGGACTGGATAGTGATAAGCGGCGGCGTGCGATATGACTGGTCGCGTCTGAAAGGATCGGCAACTTACTACGATCAGGTGACGGTTGAGACGGGTTCAAACCGTGTTGTAGGCGCAATAGACAATTATCTCACCTATGTTTCGCAATACTCGCGGGCAACTTACGATCGCGTATACGCGATTTGCACTACGGGTGTATTTGGTGGTCGCACTTTTACCGCGGTACAGAGGGCAAGTTCCTGCAACACTCTGAACACCGTTTGGCCTGCTACTAAGGGTGAAATCATCAACGGCCAGTGGCGGGATGCTGGAACTACCTATTTTGGCACGACTTCTTCGACGGAGTACCCTTCGTACGACGTGGAAATAGACCGTACCTATAGTGCCTGGTTGCCATCCGCTACGATAGAACTAAAACCCGTTGACTGGTTCCGGCCCTACGTGAGCTATTCCCAGAGCCTGCGACCGCCGACAATTCTTGAGGCCTTTTTTGCCGGCGCACGTCCTGGAGATTCGGTCGGCTATGAATATGCTCCGAACCAGTCCCTGCGGGCGGAAAAAGCAACAACCTATGAAATCGGCGCGAATATCAGTTTCGATGGCGTGCTGCTGGACCACGATTCCATTCGTATCAAAATGGCCGCCTTTCGCCGTGAGGTGAAGGATTATATCGCTCTTGGTTATCTCGTCACGGATCAGGTCGCGAACCGCACCTATACCAGCTTCGTCAATCTCGATGGCACGACTTATATGCGTGGGCTCGAATTCGAGGGCAATTATGATGCGCGTAGCTTCTGGCTCGGCGGCTCGGCAACGCTGCTGAAGACTGACTGGCCGGACAAAACACAGGTATTTTCCAACGGCACAACCACGACAAGTGGCGAGATCGTCGCATGGCCAGGCGATGTCGCACCGAAGGTTAAGCTTACGCTCGATGGCGGCATGCGTTTCTTCGACGAAAAATTCTCTCTGGGAGCGCGGCTCAACCATGTCACGCCGACACAGTCACGCACGCTCGATACGGAGGGCAATCTGCGCGAGGTGACCGATCCCTACACGACGGTGGACCTCTATGGTTCCTATGCCTTCAACGACAAGGCGACACTTCGTTTCGCCGTCAACAATCTGACGGACCGCAAATATATTCCAGCCACCAGCGCCTACACCGCGCCTGGCCGCACTTTTATCGCGACGATGAACGTGAAGTTCTGAGACGCAGAAGAAATTCTCCGGGCTGGGTTGCAGCCCGTCCCGGAGATGAAACGCCTTCGTCACATGACCAAGGTATCCCTATTGGCCAGCAAAGGAGTACACCTATGGCTACCACAATTCAACTGACGCAGTCTTCCTCCGACCTGATCGGTTACCTTAACGGTTGGACGAGCGGTTTTGGTTCGACCTATGGTGCGTTCTACGATGCTCAGACCAGCTCTCTCGCCACCACCACCATCGATCCGAACACGACCTATGAGGCGTGGGGCGATGGCAGCACCGGCGGCAAGGGCATCGTCATGAGCGGCGCTCTGCAGTACTCCCAGGGCAACCTGACGGGGTCGGTTGACAGCATCGTTCTGGGTACCGGCTACAGCCAGTCCACCAGCGGCATTGCCGTCAGCCAGCAGGAACTGTTGATCGATCCCGACGGTTCCTACTCGCTCGCAGGCGCGCGCGACCTGCTCGATCTCGCCGTTTACCAGCTTGCGCGCTTCGGCTCGCTGGCCGGCTTCTATGACTATTTTGCGGCTACCGGCACTGTGATCGAAGACACCGCTTCCTCCAACACGCTGACAGGTTTTGCTGGCGCAGATACATTCGTTTTCTCCGGCGGCAATGATGTGGTGAAGGCTGGCCCGACCGGAACCTACGGTTATCAGGACGGAGCAGACAAGCTGGACGTATCCGCCTGGGGCGCCGGAAGCATTGATGATGTCATAATCGGCAACAATGCAAACGGAGATGCAGTCATTGAAAACCTCTTTGGTGGCGACACCATTACCCTTGTTGGTGTAGATTCCAGCGTACTCGACGCATCGGACTTCATTTTCGCCAGCGCAACGGCGCTTGCCGCGTAAAGGAAAAACAGGCTGTGGGCTTTCAAAACCACCAGCAGACACCGCCGCAGTCCCTCACTGCGGCGGTTGTTTCGCCCCTTAAAAGCACATTTCTCGGCGTTGCGCTCGTCAGTGGCGTGGTCAATATACTCGCGCTCACGTCGCCGCTCTTCATGCTGCAGGTTTATGACCGGGTTCTGGCAAGCGGCAGCCTGCCGACGCTGGTCGGGCTCGCCCTTCTCGCGCTTGGCCTTTACGGCTTCCAATGCCTGCTCGATATCATCCGCGCCCGCGTTCTGATCCGCATCGGTGAAGATTTCGACATGCGTTATTCCGGCAGGGTGCATGATGCGGTGGTACGCCTTCCGCTCGTCAACCGCATGCCGGGCGACGGTCTGCAGCCGCTGCGCGATCTCGACAATGTGCGCGGTTTTCTCTCCGGCACGGGGCCGACGGCCTTTTTCGATCTGCCGTGGATGCCGCTTTATCTCGGCATATGTTTTCTGTTTCATTTCTGGATCGGCGTAACGGCGCTTGCCGGCGCGGTGCTGCTCGTTTCCCTCACGATCCTCACCAACATCTTTTCGCAGAAGCCGATCCGCGACACCATGGTCGAGAATATGGCCCGCAACCGGCAATTGGAGGCCTCGCGCCGCAATGCCGAGGTCGTGCAGGCCATGGGGCTCGGCGGCCGGCTCGGCAAACGCTGGCAAATCTCCAACGAGGCCTATCTCGCCGCCAATCGCAAGGCGGGCGATGTGGCCGGCGGTCTCGGCAATATTGCGAAATCCCTGCGGGTCGTGCTGCAATCGGCCATTCTGGCGGTTGGTGCGTGGCTGGTCATCAACCAGGAAGCTTCGGGCGGTGTGATGATCGCCAGCTCGATCATGATGGGTCGGGCGTTGGCGCCCGTCGATCTTGCCATTTCCAACTGGAAGTCCTTCGTGGCCGCCCGGCAGAGCTGGGCGCGGCTGAAGGAGCTTTTTGCACAGATGCCGGCCAATGCCGCCGCGATGGCCCTGCCGAAGCCTGAAAAGGAACTACGCGTCGAAAATGTTACCATCGTCCCGCCGGGAGAGAAAAAGCCGACAGTTGCCGGACTTGGTTTCATCGTGACCTCCGGAAATGCGCTTGGCGTCATCGGCCCCTCCGGCTCGGGTAAATCCACCCTGTCGCGCATTCTCACTGGCGCGTGGATGCCGGTGGCCGGCAAGGTACGGCTGGACGGTGCGAGTTTCGATCAGTGGGACCGTGAGGCGCTCGGCCGCCATATCGGCTATCTGCCTCAGGGCGTGGAGCTGTTTGATGGCACGATCGGGGAAAATATCTCCCGTTTCGAGGATAATCCCGATCCTGAAGCCATCATAGCGGCGGCCAAAGCCGCGGGTGCGCACGAGCTGATCCTGCGTTTCGAAAAGGGTTATGACAGCGATATCGGCGAGGCTGGCTCGGCGCTTTCCGCCGGACAGCGCCAGCGCATCGGCCTTGCCCGTGCACTTTATGGCGATCCCTTCATCGTAGTACTGGATGAACCCAACGCCAATCTTGACGCGGAAGGCGAAGCCGCCGTGGTCAGGGCGATTTCCTCGGTCAAGGCGCGGGGGGGCATTGCCGTCGTTGTCGCGCACCGGCCGAGCGCCATCGGTGCAGTTGATTTCATTCTGATGATGGAAGAGGGGCGGATGAAAGCTTTCGGCCCGCGCGACGAGGTGCTGTCAAAGGTGCTGCGCGTTCCGCAGGGGCAGGCGGTCAAGGGATTTGCCGCATCCGCCCAGACTGTCTCACCGCTGCGTGTCGTTGCCAATACCCAGGCTCAGCCGGTTGCACTGGAAGAGGGTAATCAGGAAGGAGATGCGGATGTCAAAAATTGATCAGCGCACCCATGTGTCCCGTTCCATTCGCAAACATCTTCTTGCCGGTCTTGCCGCAAGTGTTGCGCTGCTGGCCGGTGTCGGCGGGTGGGCAGCGACGACCAATCTTGCCGGTGCGGTCGTGGCGTCCGGGCATCTGGTTGTGGATTCCTATAGCAAGAAAGTGCAGCATCCCAAAGGTGGCGTGGTTGGCGAAATTCTGGTGAGTGAGGGTGACAGGGTGAAAGCCGGCGATGTCGTCATGCGTCTCGACGCGACGCAGACCCGCGCCAATCTCGCCATCGTCACCAAGCGGCTGGATGAGCTCAGTGCACGCATGTCAAGGCTGGAGGCCGAGCGTGACGATTTGGCGGAACTCACTTTCCCGCAGGCTCTTGTTGCGCGCAAGGACAATCCCGATGTGGCTTCCGCCATGCGCAGCGAAACCAAGCTGTTCGAATTCCGCAAATCTTACCGTGAGGGACGCAAGGCGCAGCTTGCCGAGCGTATCACCCAGTTCGAGCATGAAATTGAAGGGCTGAAGGCACAGGAAGTCGCTTATGATAACGGCCTTGCCGTGCTGGACGCCGAAATCACCTCGCAGAAATCCCTGCGTGAACAGGGGATCGTCTCCGTGCAGCGGCTGAACAGCCTGCAGACTCAAGCTGCGACCTTCGGCGGCGAGCGTGGCGAAAAAATCGCCTATCAGGCGCAGACGGCCGGACGGATCACCGAGACGAAACTGCAAATTCTCCAGATCGATCAGGAACTGCGCACCGAGGTCGGGCGGGAGCTTCGCGAGATACAGGCCCAGATGGGCGAATATGTCGAGCGGAAGGTCGCCGCCGAGGATGATTTGAAACGTATCGATATCATAGCGCCGCAATCCGGCATGGTGCATGAAATGGCGGTTCACACGGTGGGAGGCGTGGTAACGCCGGCCGATCCAATCATGCTGATCGTACCTGACGGGGATGAGCTGGCGCTGGAGGTGCAGATCGTACCGAAGGATATCGACCAGCTACAGGTCGGGCAAAAGGCCATGCTGCGCATGACCGCCTTCAATCAGCGCGTGACGCCGGAACTGGAAGGCCATGTCAGCCGTATCGCGGCGGATATCACCACCGACCAGCGCAGCGGTCTGTCCTATTATCTGGCGAGAATTTCAGTGCCGGTCTCCGACCGGGAAAAGCTGAACAATGCGCCGCTGGTGCCGGGCATGCCTGCCGAGGCCTTCATCCAGACCAGCGAAAGGACCGCACTGTCCTATATCGCCAAACCGCTGACGGACCAGATCAGCCGCGCCTTCCGGGAGGACTAAGTTTTCGGGGGTTATGCCCCGTCCGCAAAACGGAAGGCCGGAAAACCCTGAACATCGGCCGGAATGGCCCAGACGCCGCCGGAATGCGGAAAGCGTGTGCGGGCCTCCTCACTCATCTTGTTTCCGTGTGAGGTGACGAACAGGGTCCTGAAATCCTCGCCACCAAAACAGGACATGGTGGGATGCGGTACGGGCATCCGGATTTTATCGAATGGCTTGCCGTCATCATCGTAAACATTCAGCATTCCAGCGGAAACGCCGGCGCTCCAGTACCTGCCGTCGCCATCCACACAACCGCCGTCCGGGCGGCCCTCTTCTTCGGTCGGCCGGGCGATGATCCGGCCTTCGTCGAAAGTGCCGCTCCTCTTGTCGAAACGTCGCCTGCGAATCCATTGCTGAACGGAATCGCTATGCCACATCACCGCGCCATCGGCGGAAAAGGCAAGGCCGTTGGGACAGGTCATCCCCGTCTCCATAAGACGTATGTCGTTTGCGGTGACCCGCCATAATTGACCTTTCGGTCGTATCTCGCTGAACGGCCCACCATCCATGGTGCCGACCCAGAATGCGCCATCCGGGCCGACGCGTCCATCATTCAGCCGGCAGGGCAGGGCATCGGGCGCGGGTATGGTGACGAGCGTTTGCACCGTGTCGCTTTCAGGATCGACCAGCAGGATCTGCATTCCACATGCGACGATCAGCCTGCCGCTTTCACAAAGGCCAAGACAGGAGACGGTGTCCGCAAGGGTGCATGTCCAGTATGTCCGGCTGGAAGGGGCGAAGGAATGGAGCTTTTTCTCCACGATATCGCACCAGAAAAGGGCTTGTCGCCGTTCGTCCCATACGGGGGATTCCGCAAGCGTGCCGATCACGTCGCAGAAAAGTTCCGCCTGTCCCAAATTCCGCATTATCTCTGCCATTGTAATTTCAGTTCGTCCGGTCCGATGTTTGCAGGATTTCTGCCTTAGTCGAAATATTCGCGGTGAGCCTCGTATATTTGCGACAAAATGCCAAGGACACGTCGCAGATGCTGGCGCAGCCATTCTACAGCGCGCTCTTCATCCCTGGCTTTGACCGCGTCATACACAGCCTCATGTTCGGAAAGCAGGCGGGCCATATGGGCCTCATCGGTTATGGCGAGCACCCGCAACCGGTCCAGTGCCGCCTTTTCCCGCATCAGCAGTGTTTCCAGACGGTCAAGGCCGGTGGCGGCGGCCAGCGCGCTGTGAAACTGATCGTCATGCACGCGGAACGCTTTTCTGTCGCCGTCCACGATCGCCTGGCGCTGGGCGGCCAGAGCCTGTTCGATGTCGCGCATCGCCCGGGTGGACAAATCCATCTGGCAAAGCCTGCGAATGGCGGCCACTTCAAGCGCCTCGCGGATGAATTGAGCGCTTCTGATCTGCTGTTCCGAAAGTTTTGAAACATAGGTTCCCCGGCTTGGCAGGGTAACGATCAGCCCGTCATCGCGAAGACGGCTTAATGCCTCGCGAACAGGCGTGCGGCTGGAATTGAAAAGCTGGCCGATATCGTTTTCCGACACGGCCTGACCCGGTGCAAGCTGTCTTGCGAGGATGGCGCCCTTCAGCGCGGCATAGATCTGGTCCACCGCGGGACGGTTCAAATCCAGTGGCTCCATCTCCGGGGCCGGGCGCTCTGTCGTCAGGCCTTTTCGCATTTTTCCCCCTGCGTCCGGCAATTTTCATAATCCTGTTTACCGGAATGCAAATTTATTGACAACCGGCATACCGGTATGCACTTTTACCGCCAAGCGTGGGTTGGGAGGCTCGCGGTCATGCGGACAGGCAAAACTTTTGTCATCGTTGGTGCGGGAATGGTGGCCAGAACCCATGTGCTGGCAGCGGCCGCCTGTGCCGATAAAATGACGCTCAAGGGACTGGTCGATGGCGGCTCCGGGCGGGCGGCGCGCCTTGCAGAGGAGGCATCCAAACTTGTCGGGCATGATGTCGCCGTCTATCGATCCATTGAGGAGGTCGCTGACGATCCCGAGGTGGATTTTGCCATTGTTGCGACACCGCCGAACGCCCGCGCAAGCGTGGTCCAGCCGCTCGCGCGCGCCGGCAAACATATCCTTCTTGAAAAGCCGGTTGCCCGCGGCACAGTGGAAGCCGACGAACTTGTAGCTTTCTGCCGCAGGGCCGGTGTCACGCTCGGCATTGTTTTCCAGCACCGTATGCGGGCGGCATCCCGAAAGGCGAAAGAGCTGGTTGCCAGCGGCGTCCTCGGTGCACTCGGTCTCTGCGAGATTTCCGTGCCCTGGTGGCGCACCCAGGCCTATTATGACGAGCCGGGGCGTGGAACGCGGGAGCGGGATGGCGGCGGCGTTCTGATATCGCAGGCGATCCATACGATCGATCTGGCGCTCAGCCTTGCCGGTCCGGTCGCGCGGGTGCAGGCCATGGCGGCAACGACGCGGTTTCACAGGATGGAGACGGAGGATTTCGTCTCTGCCGGGCTGCGTTTCGAAAACGGTGCCGTAGGATCACTGGTGGCAAGTACCGCCAGTTTTCCCGGCGGGGCGGAAACCATCACGCTGCATTTTGAAAAGGCAAGTCTGAGACTCGCTTCCGGAGTGCTGCATGTGGACTGGAGGGACGGGCGCAGCGAGGCTTTTGGCGGTGCCGCGTCCGGCACCGGTGGTGGCGCCGATCCCATGGCTTTCACCCATGAATGGCATCAGGCTGTCCTTGAGGATTTCGTCGATGCCCTCGTTTCGGAGCGTGATCCGGTGGTAATCGGCGAGGCCGCGCTCCTTTCTCACCGACTGATCGATGCAATTGTCAAATCCGCCGAAGGCGGCAATGAAGTGGAACTGCGCAATGAGTAAACCGATCAAATTTGCGGCTCTCGGTATCGAGCACCGGCATATTTTTGGCATGTCACAGAACATGCTGAATGCCGGGGCGGAATTTGCCGGCTGGTGGACGGAGGGCGAACCAGAGGTCGTGGAAGGTTTCCTGAAACGGTTCCCCGATGTTCCGCGCATGAAAAGCGTTGAAGACGTGCTTGCCGACCCGACCATAGACCTTGTCCTGATCGCCGATGTTCCGAAGAACCGCGCCGATCTTGCTATCCGTGCCATGGATGCGGGCAAGGATGTGATGTCGGACAAGCCGGGATGCACGACGCTTGCGCAACTGGAACGTTTGCGCGAGGCCGTTGCCCGGACCAAACGCATCTGGTCGGTCAATTTTTCGGAACGTTTCGAAGTGCCGAGCGTCACGAAGGCCACGGAACTGGTGGCTGCCGGCGCCATTGGCCGGGTCGTGCAGACCGTCGGCATGGGGCCGCACCGCCTCAACCGCGCGCTGCGCGCCGACTGGTTTTTCGACCGCGAAGCCTATGGTGGCATTCTGACCGATATTGCCAGCCACCAGATCGACCAGTTCATGTTCTTTACCGGCTCGACGGACGTGGAAGTGGTTTCGGCGACGGTGGCGAACTACGCCAATCCCGGCGATCCGGGTTTGCAGGATTTCGGCGAGGTGTTGCTGCGCGGTGACCGGGGCCACGGTTACATCCGCGTCGACTGGTATACGCCCGATGCGCTGCCCACCTGGGGTGATGGCCGCCTGACCATTCTGGGAACAGAAGGCTATATCGAGCTCCGGAAATATGTCGATCTCGGCAACAAGCCGGGCGCCGACCGGCTCATTCTCGTCAATGGCGACCGCTGCGAATATATCGACGCTTCCGATGCCGGCCTGCCCTATTTCGACCGCCTGTCGGCGGATATCCGCAACCGCACTGAAACCGCCATGCCGCAAGCGCATGTGTTCAAGGTTTGCGAACTCGCGCTTCAGGCGCAGGCAAAGGCCGAAGGGAGAAAGGCATGATCGGCGTTGCAATCATCGGCGCCGGCATCGGCGCATTGCATTTGAAGGGGTATCGCGCACTTCCCGGGCGTTATGCGGTCAAGGCGATCTGCGATCTCGACCTGGAGCGGGCGCGCAAGCTTGTCGAGGATGATCCCTCGATAAAGGTGACCACCAGCCTGGATGAGGTACTGGCGGATGAGAGCATCTCGCTGATCGATATCTGCCTGCCGCCGCATCTGCATTTTCCGGTCGCGTTGCAGGCCCATGCCGCCGGCAAGGATGTGATCTGCGAAAAGCCGCTGGTACGCTCGCTGGAAGAGGCGAATGCGCTGCTTCTTTCGGTGAAGAACACTGGTCGTCAGGTCTTCCCGGTTTTCCAGTATCGTTTCGGCCATGCCATGCGGCAATTGCGTGCGCTCATCGATGCCGGTCTTGCGGGGAAAGCCTTTGTCGCCAGTTCCGAAGTGCACTGGAACCGGGGCGCAGACTACTACTCCATTCCTTGGCGCGGCACATGGAAAGGCGAATGCGGCGGCGCGACCCTCGGCCATGCCATTCATGCCCATGATCTCATCTGCCATGTGCTGGGTCCCGTCGAGGAAGTATTCGCGTTTGCCGATACAAGGGTGAACACCATCGAGACCGAAGATTGCGCGGCTATCAGCCTGCGCATGAAGAGTGGGGCATTGGTCACAAGCTCCGTCACGCTCGGCGCGGGTAATGATACGTCGCGATTGCGTTTCTGTTTCGAGGGGCTGACCGCCGAAAGCGGCACCAAGCCCTATGCGCCGGCCGAAGACACCTGGCGCTTCACGGCACGCGCGCCGACCACGCAGGAGGAGATCGACGCGGTTCTGGCGAAGGTCGGCACCGGGCTGGATGGTTTTGCCGGCTTCCTTGAGGCCATCGCGGATGCGGTGGAGGGCCGTGGCGGCAATGAAGTGACCGTGGCTGACGGGTTGCGATCCATTGAACTCGTCACCGCCATCTACAAATCCGTGCGTCAGGGACTGCCGGTGCGGTTGCCGCTGACTTCCGATGACGATCTCTATAAGGGCTGGGCGCCGCAGGCGCCGGCTTTGCGGGAAGCCTGACATGACCGACAGGAAATTGAGATCCGACCGCTGGTTCGCCCCCGACGACCTGCGCAGTTTCGGTCATCGCTCGCGCATGATGCAGCTCGGTTATGCGGAAGAGGATTTTGTCGGCAAGCCGGTTATCGGCATCCTCAACACCTGGTCGGAGTTGAACACCTGTCACGCGCATTTTCCCGAACGCGTGAAGGATGTGAAGCGCGGTGTCTTGCAGGCGGGCGGCTTCCCGGTGGAGATGCCGTCGCTTTCGGTCGATGAGAGTTTTACCAAGCCGACATCGATGCTCTATCGCAACATGCTGGCGATGGAGACGGAAGAAATGATCCGCTCTCATCCGCTTGATGGCGTGGTGCTGATGGGTGGTTGTGACAAGACGACGCCCGGCCTCGTCATGGGTGCAATCTCCGCCGGCGTGCCGATGATCTATCTGCCGGCCGGGCCGATGCTGCGCGGCAACTATGCCGGCAAGGTGCTGGGGTCCGGCTCCGACGCCTGGAAATATTGGGACGAGCGGCGGGCCGGCAATGTCAGCGACGAGGAATGGCGCGGCCTTCAGGGCGGCATCGCCCGTTCCGCCGGCGTCTGCATGACCATGGGCACCGCATCGACCATGACGGCTATTGCCGATGCTCTGGGGCTGACCCTGCCAGGCGCGTCCTCCATTCCGGCGGTGGATGCCGAACACCAGCGCATGTCTGCCGCCTGCGGCCGTCGCATCGTGGAAATGGTGGGTGAGGATCTGACCCCGGACGGCATTCTGACGGCGGCTGCGTTCCGCAATGCCGCCATCGTCGCGATGGCGACCGGCTGTTCGACCAATGCCGTCGTGCACTTGATCGCCATGGCGCGCCGCGCCGGTGTGCCGCTGACGCTTGACGATCTGGATGAGCTTGGTCGCGTCACGCCGCTCATCGCCAATGTCCGCCCCTCCGGCAAGGACTATCTGATGGAGGACTTCTATTATGCGGGCGGTTTGCGCGCCCTGATGAAGCAGCTTGAAAGCCGGCTCGATTATTCCGCCCTGACGGTAACGGGCCGCAGCATGGGCGAAAATCTCGAGGGCGCTAAAGTTTATAATGACGATGTGATTCGTTCACTCGACAATCCGGTTTATGCGGAAGGTTCACTCGCCGTTTTGCGCGGCAATCTCTGTCCGGATGGCGCGGTCATCAAACCCGCCGCCTGCGATCCGAAATTTCACATCCATGAAGGTCCGGCGCTGGTTTTTGACAGCTATCCCGAGATGAAGGCGGCGATCGATGATGAAAATCTCGATGTGACGCCGGATCATGTGCTGGTGCTGCGCAATGCCGGCCCGCTTGGCGGCCCCGGTTTTCCAGAGTGGGGCATGCTGCCGATCCCCAAGGCGCTGATCAAACAAGGCCATCGCGACATGCTGCGCATCTCCGATGCCCGCATGTCCGGCACTTCTTATGGCGCCTGCGTGCTGCATGTTGCGCCGGAGAGTTTCATCGGCGGGCCGCTCGCCTTGCTAAAGTCAGGCGATATCGTGCGGCTCGATCTGCCGCAGCGCCGCCTCGACATGCTGGTGAGCGATGAGGAAATCGCCAGCCGCCGGGCCGCCTGGCAGGCACCGCCGCCGCGTTATGAGCGCGGCTATGGCTACATTTTCTCGAAACATGTGAGCCAGGCCGATCAGGGATGCGATTTCGACTTCCTGCAGACCGATTTCGGCCGCTCGGCCGGTGAGCCGGATATTTTTTAGGCTAGGTGCCATCAAGCAGAATGACAGGAGATACTGAATGAACAACGAGACGCGCGAAAAGCTGATGACGATTTCCGTCGCAACACTGGCAACGGCGCTTTATAAGCGCGGCTTGCGAAACCAGGTCATTCAGGGCGTACATCCGCTCGGTTACAAGGGCGCGAACATGGTCGGGCCGGCATTTACGTTGCGTTACATGCCCGCCCGCGAAGATCGCAACCAGCTCGTCGAATTTCGCAACCCCGCCCATCCGCAACGCGTCGCCATTGAAACCTGCCCGCCGGGCCATGTGATGGTGATCGACAGCCGCAAGGATGCGAGCGCCGCCTCGGCCGGTGACATTCTCGTCACGCGGCTGATGGTTCGCGGCGGTGCGGGCATCGTGACCGATGGCGGTTTTCGTGACGCTGCCACGATTGCCGAGCTGGATATTCCGGCCTACCACACACGCCCTTCCAGCCCGACCAATCTGACCAAACACGAGGCGATCGAGATCAACGGCCCTATCGGCTGCGGCGACGCGCCGGTCTTTCCCGGCGACATCATCGTCGGCGATGCGGATTGCGTCATCGTCATTCCCGCTGGCATTGCCGATGAGATTGCCACCGAGGCGGTGGAAATGACGGCTTATGAGGATTTCGTGGTGGAGCAGGTCAAGGCGGGTCAGTCGATCATCGGGCTTTACCCCTGCACCAAGGAGGAGCACCAGACCGCTTTTGCCGAATGGCGCAAGAAGAACAACCGCTGAACCTTACAGCCAGCCCAGTGCTTTCGCCGCGCGGATCGCCTCCGCGCGGCGTTTGCAATCCAGCTTGCGAAACAGGTTGCCGAGATGAAACTTCACCGTCACTTCCGAGATATTGAGCGTCTGGGCGATCTTCTTGTTCGACATGCCGCTGGCGAGCAGTTGCAGCATCTGCGCCTCGCGCTGCGAAAGCCCGCCATGCAGGGCGCGCGCCTGCGGTGAATTCACCGAAGCGGCGAAAATCGAAAGCGCTGTGCGGACATCGGACGAGGTTTCGATGAAGCTGCGGATGCGGCGATTGTTCAGAAGCGGCGACAGGAAGATGCGCTCCTCCGACAGGACGCCGCTGCAGCCAAGGCGGGTCGCCGATTCAAGGGCGGTGAGGATATGGGCGCGGGCGGCGGCATTGTCGCGGCGCTGATGCGCGGCGTAGCTCTGCCATATTCTCAGCGCGACCTTTTCGCGGTTGGTGACCTTTGGATTGGCGATCATCGCGTCGATCTGGCGGGAGAGATAGGCGCGCGGCGTGAAAAGATGCACCGCATCGCGCAGCCACGCCATCACATAGGCGATTTCATCGCGCCGCGTCAGGCGGGAAAGATCCTCATGCGCGCTCTCCACCCAGTTGCGGCCCATGGGCATGCGGATCGCGGAAAGCGTCGCGGCCGCATCCGCCCACCGGTTGGCGTTCTGATAGGCAAGAGCCGTCCTGATTTCCATCATCGCATGGAATTGCAGCCCTTCCGAAAGATGGATCCACAAGCCATCGAGAAAGTCCGGACGAACGGTCATCGGAAAATGGTCGATCAACACCTGCGAGGCGTAAAACAGGGCAAACTGCATCAGGCTCGGCCAGATCTCGGCAGCGGCGAAGTGATCGAATTCGTGCTCGACGAAATGCAGAAGGTCGCGGGGCTTTCCCGCCTCATAGGCGAGGCAGGCTTCCGCCAGCCGCAGCATCCGGAATTCCTGCACGGCGTCATGCGGCACCTGTTCCAGCCGTGCGCGCGCCTCCTGCGCCGCCCGGCGGGCCAGAAGCACATCACCGCTCATCAGCCGCAGCACGATCTGGTGCAGATGGATGAAAAATTCGAGCAGGGGCTGCCCGCCCATCTTGCGCAGATAGATCAGAGCGCGGGCTGCCGCCGCCTCCGCCTCGCGGAAATTGCGGCGGCGGATTTCGAATTCCAGCAGTGCATTGTAATAGGCCGCCCATTTGCCGTGATCGTTCATGGGATAGTCGGCCATGAATTCCCCCAGACGCGTGATTACCGCGTCATTGGGGGTCAGATCCTCGGCAATCATCAGGTTCAGCCGGAAGGTGCGGGCGGCGAAGGAAAAGCGTGAGCCACGGGCAAGCACTTTCAGTGGATCGAGATAATCCGACCCAAGGCTTTTGCCAAGCAGATGGCGCACGCGCTGCAACTCCCCCTGTTTCAGCAGGGCGCGGGTGACGGCGAAGAGCACGGTTTCATTCGTTGCGATCATATCCTGCGAAAACCGCATGATGATCTCGCGAAACCTGTCGACGCTGCTCCTGTAGATGAGTTCGCGACCATGGGCGCGTTCCAGGATTTGCGCGGCATGGGTCTCATAACCACGGTCGAGCAGCATCGCCATGGCCGCAAGCGCCCGTCCTTCCTTTTCGAAAGCCGATGCGACCTCCACCACGGCGCTGCCGGCCTGCAGGGTAGCAAGACGTTCCCGCGCAGCCGCGCCCAGAAGCCGTATCAGAGTGGGGTGGTTTTCGGGATTTCCGGTCAGGAAAGGCGGCAGCAGTTCGGTCCAGTCCGCCTCGGGTTCCGCAGAGGGGTTCTCCAGCCAGAACGAAAGTTCAACCGTCTGGGCGGGAGAAAGATGCGGCAGGTAGTTTTCCCTCAGATAGTCGGCACACAGCGTTTCATTCGGAAAACGCGCCAGTGACAGAAAAGCCGGCCAACCCGCATAGTCGTGAAGGGCGAGACGTTTCTGCTCAGAGGGCAGGTCTTCCACCTCATCCTCACCAAGAAGCAGTTCATTTGGCCCGATGGTGAGCGAGCCGCGATGCAGGATTTGCCGGGCCAGTCCGCTGATCCGCTGATCCGGCCGGCAAGCTATGACCACCAAGCGCACCGTCTCCAGAATGGCGGCCGGCATGCGCGCCGCCCGTGCGAAAACCGGCACGTCCCAAAGGAGACAGCCATTTTCGATCTCGTCGCTTCGCGGCTGGTGCGTGCGGCACACCGGCGTTTCGAGCTCTTTTGCAAGCATTTCCAGCAGCACGCTTTTTCCCGCACCCGCGGGCGCCCGCAGAAAGACCACGCCGGCGGTTTCGCTGGCGATGCGGCGGCAAAGGCGGGTGCGGGGCAGGAGCGTCATTCGCAAAGGCATAGGGGATTTAAGCCTGAAAACCTATACTCATCTTTCAAAAAACTATACCTTTCGGCAATTGTTCAAACGGACATGTGGTGAAAACTTGTGCTCACGCAACCGATGCACAAGGAACGTCCCACCGATGCAGCAACATCCGCTGGTCGCGATTTTGAACAGGCTCGGCACCTTCGTGCTGGTCATGATCGCCCTGTCCATCATGATTTTCGTGCTGGCCCGCGTGGTGCCGGGCGATCCCGCCCGCATGGCGCTCGGTCCTGCGGCAACGCAGGAGCAGGTGGATGCGCTACGTGGGGAGATGGGTCTCGATAAGCCGCTCGCCGTCCAATACCTCGACTACATCGGCAATGCCCTGCATGGCGATCTTGGTTTCTCGCTGGTGTCGCAACGCCCGGTGACTACCGATCTGGCGCAGACCGTTCCTGCGACCGTCGAGCTGGTACTTGTCTCGGTCATCTTCATGTTTGCCGTCGCCATCCCGCTCGGCGTCATCACGGCGCATTATCGCGACCGCCCGCTGGACCATATCGGCCGCATCCTGTCGCTCACCGGGGTCACGATCCCGAGCTTTCTTTTCGCCATCACACTGCAATTGCTGGCCGCGCGGTTTCTCTCCGGCTGGCCGATAATCGGCAGGCTCGACCACTCGCTCGGCTGGCAGGGCGGCCCCACGGGCTTCATCCTGATCGACGGCACGCTGGCCGGACGTTTCGATGTGGTGCTCGATGCGCTGAAGCATCTCGCACTGCCGGCCTTCGCGCTTTCCATGGCAGGCATCGGCCAGATCACCCGCATTACCCGCTCCTCGATGATCGAGAACCAGCGCAAGGACCATGTGCTGACCCTGCAGAGCTTCGGCGTGCCGGAGAGGGTCATCATCTTCCGTTATCTGCTGAAGCTCTCTTCCATCGCGCCGCTGACGATCATGGGTCTCGAGTTCGCGTCGCTGATCGGCAATGCCTTCGTGATCGAGATGGTCTTCGCCTGGGGCGGTTTCGCCTCCTACGGTCTGAACGCCATCCTGCAGAAAGACCTCAATGCCGTGACCGCCGTGGTGCTGGCCGCCGGCCTGTTCTTCATCGTTGCGAACCTGATCGTGGATGTCCTGATCTCGATCATCGACCCGCGCCTGCGCCGCAAGGAGGCTCGCTGATGGCTGATATGAAAATGCTCGAACCCACCGATCGCGGCCTAAGCGCCGGTTATATGATGTGGTATCGTTTCAGCCGCAACCCGGCGGCGGTCATCGGTTCGCTGATCCTGCTATCGGTGCTGGTGCTGGCGGTCTTCGCGCCATGGCTCACGCCCTATCCCAAACATATCGGCGCGGTCGTTGATTTTCGTGCCCGGCATATGCCGCCGGATCTGGAGCACTGGTTCGGCACCGACAAGGCCGGCCGCGATATCTTTTCGCGTACCATCTTCGGGCTGCGGGTCTCGCTGCTTCTCGTCATCGGCGTGCTCGGCATTTCGGTGCCGGTCGGAACCGTGCTTGGCCTCATCGCCGGTTATTTCGGTGGCTGGACTGAAAAGCTCATCAGCGGCCTGACGAATGTGATGCTGGCCATGCCACCACTCGTCATGGCACTGGCGGTCTCCAACCTGCTGGAACCGACGCTGATGAACGCCATGATCGCGATCACGCTGCTATGGTGGACATGGCACGCGCGGCTGATCTATTCGGTGTCGAAGTCCATTGCGTCGGAAGACTATATCGAGGCGGCGCGTCTTGCCGGTGCCGGCCCCCTGCATATCCTTTTTCGCGAAATCCTGCCCAATTGCGTCTCGGTCATATCGGTCAAGACCACTCTGGATGCCGCCTTCGTCATCCTGTTCGGCGCAACACTGAGCTTCCTCGGTTTCGGCGTCAAGCCGCCGACCCCTGACCTTGGTTCGATGGTTGCCGACGGGCGCCAGTTCATGCCGGATTTCTGGTGGGAAGTGCTCTGCCCCGGCGCGGCCGTGCTTTACGTGACGCTGGGTTTCAATCTGCTGGGCGACGGCCTGCGCGACATGTTCGACGTGGAAAGCTAAGGCCATGACTGAACCGCTTCTCAAGGTCGAAAACCTCAACGTCACCTTCACCAATTACGGCCGCACCCGACAGGTGCTGCGCGACGTGGCCTTCACGGTCGCCGCCGGCGAGCGCGTAGCGCTGATCGGCGAAACCGGGTCGGGCAAGTCCGTCACCGCCAAGGCGATCATCGGCACTTTGCCGAAGAATGCCGCGATCACCTCCGGCGCGATTGTCATCGATGGCCGGGATGTGCTGTCCATGCCGCGCAGGGAGCGAGAGGCCCTGAAAGGAACGGCGTTTTCGCTGATCATGCAGGATCCGCTTTCCTCCTTCAATCCGGTCTTCAAGATCGGCACGCATCTCGATGATGTCATGCGTTTTGCCGACAAGCGCGACGGTATCAATTCTTCCAGGGCGGAGCGTCGCAACCGCATCGAAGCCGTTTTACGCCGCGTGCAGCTCGCCGATACCGAGCGGGTGATGAACGCCTATCCGTCCGAGCTTTCGGGCGGCATGCGTCAGCGTGTGCTGATCGGGCTTGCGCTGCTGCACCAGCCGAAGCTTTTGATCGCGGATGAGCCCGGCACGGCGCTCGACGTGACGACGCAGGATGAAATCCTCAACCTCATCAACCAGCTGGTTGCCGAAGAAAACATGGCGCTGCTGATGATCACCCACAATCTCGGCGTCGTGCGCAAGGTGGCGGACAGGGTCGTGGTCATGCATCACGGGGATATCGTCGAGACCGGTCCCTGCACGCAAATCCTGCATAGCCCTGCCAAGGACTATACGCGTTCGCTGCTGGATGCGGTGCCGCCGCTCTATGGCCCACGCGTCACGGACCTCACGCAAAGCACGCGGCAGCCGATCATCACCATCGAAGACCTGAACAAGATTTACGGCAGGCGCAATGGCTACCATGCCGTGCGCGACGTGAACCTGACGCTGAAGCAGGGCGAGGTTTTTGGCCTTGCGGGTGAATCCGGTTCCGGCAAGACCTCGGTTGCGCGCATGATCATGGGCCTTTCCCGTCCCACCTCCGGTAGTCTTGTCATCGACGCCCCGGCACCTGAGCGCGGCAAGCGGCTGACGCAGATCGTCTATCAAAATCCGGGTACTTCGCTCAATCCGAAGCGTACCGTCAGGCAGACGCTTTCACTACCGTTGAAATCCATCGGCATGGATGGGCAGGCGCGGGAAAGCCGGATGCAGGAACTGATGGGGCTGGTGCGGCTGCCGCAATCCTATCTCGGCAAATATCCGCACGAGCTTTCCGGCGGCCAGAAGCAGCGCGTGGCGATTGCCCGCGCGCTCGCGGCAGAACCGAAAATCCTCATCCTCGACGAGCCGACGGCAGCACTTGATGTCTCCGTGCAGAAGACGGTGATCGACCTTCTGCTGCAACTGCGCGAGGAGCTTGGCCTCACCTATCTGATGATCTCGCATGACCTGTCGCTGATGCGCAATTTCTGTTCGCGCATCGCCATCATGCTGCGCGGCGAGATTGTCGAGGAGGGTGTGACGTCGGCGGTCTTCGCTGAGCCGGCCCATCCCTATACCCGCGCCCTGATCGCGGCCATCCCCGTCGTCACCGACGAGGAAGAACGTCTCAAACCCACCGTGACCGAGGAAGAGCGGATGCGCTTCCTCGTAAAAACGACCGATTGATGAAAGAGGAGCCTGACGTGTATCGCGTTGGAATTGACGTCGGCGGCACGAATACCGATGCCGTTGTGTTGCAGGATAAAACCGTTCTGGCGGGGGTGAAGGCCTCCACGACAGAGGATGTGACGTCCGGTGTCATCGAAGCCCTTGAAAAGGTCATCGAGGCGTCGGGCATAGACAGGGCGCGCATCGGCGCCGTGATGATCGGCACCACGCATTTTACCAATGCGGTGATCGAGCGCCGGCATATGGACGAGGTGGCGGCCATCCGTCTCGGCCTGCCTTCCGGCGCCGGCCTGCCGCCCATGGTCGACTGGCCGGATGATCTCCGGGAAATCGTCGGCAACCACGGTTATCAGGTGCGCGGCGGTTACGAATTCGACGGCCGTGAAATTTCCCTGCTCGATGAGGACGAAATCGTCCGCATCGCTGCCGATATCCGCGCCAAGGGTCTGAAGGCCGCTGCCGTCACCTGCGTTTTCAGCGGCATCAACGATGCGATGGAGCTGCGGGCGAAGGAAATCCTGCAGGAACGCTGCCCCGGCCTGCCGGTGGTCATGTCCAAGGATATTGGCCGTCACGGTCTGCTTGCGCGTGAAAGTGCTGCAATCATGAATGCCAGCCTGCTGTCGCTGGCCGACCGCACCGTTGCGGCTTTCGGCGAGGCGCTGAAGGCTGCGGGCATCACCTGCCCGTTTTATATTACCCAGAACGACGGCACGCTGATGGCGGCGGATGTGGTGCGCGGTTTCCCCGTGCTCACCTTCGCGTCCGGCCCGACGAATTCCATGCGCGGTGCTGCCTTCCTCACCGGCCTCAAGGATGCCGTCGTGGTGGATGTCGGCGGCACAACGTCCGATGTCGGCTCGCTGTCGCACGGTTTCCCGCGTCAGGCCTCTACCACGGTGGATATTGGCGGGGTGCGCACCAATTTCCGCATGCCTGACGTCTTCTCCATCGGTCTCGGTGGTGGTTCGCTGGTGGTCAATGGCGACCACGGCCTGACCGTCGGGCCGAAATCCGTCGGTTATCGTGTTCGCCGCGAGGCGCTCTGCTTCGGTGGCTCGACCCTGACGGCGACCGATATCGCGGTTGCCTCCGGCAAGGCCGATGTGGGCGAGAAGGCGCTGGTTTCCAGCCTCGACAAAAAGCTCGTGGATGCGGCGGTCGACAAGATCAATGACATGCTTGAGGCCTGCGTGGAGCGCAGCCGCATCTCGTCGTCGCCGGTGCCGGTGATTGCCGTTGGCGGCGGTTCCATTCTGATGCCGGATCGGATCGGTGACCTCGAAGTCATCCGGCCTGAGAATTTCGCGGTGGCCAATGCCGTCGGCGCGGCCATTGCGCAGATCAGCGGCGAGACCGACCGGGTCTTCTCGCTGGTGGACGGACGCACGCGCGAGAGCGCGTTGGCCGAGGCGGAAGCGGAGGCGCGCGAAAAGGCGATTGCCGCCGGTGCAGTTGCCGAAACGCTGGAAGTCATCGAGCGCGAGGACATGCCGCTTGCATACCTGCCCGGCAATGCCACCCGCATTCATGTGAAAGTTGTTGGAGAAATGGGAGCCAATCATGGCTGAGACACGCAAGCTGAAATATGACGAAGCGGCATTGCGGACGCTGACCCGTGAAGATCTCGACGCGCTGGAAATCGGCGCCGGCATTCTCGGCACGGGCGGCGGCGGTAATCCCTATCTCGGCAAGCTGCTGGCGCTGGAAGCCATGAAGGCCGGTTACGAGATGAAGATCCTCGCAACCGACGCCATCGAGCCGGATGCGCTCTGCATGTCCATTGGCGGCATCGGCGCGCCTGTCGTCGGTGTCGAGCGTATTCGCGAAGGCCGCGAAGGCCTGCGCTGCCTGCGGGCGATGGAAGAGCTGATCCGGAACCCGGTCGACGCCATCGTCTGCGAGGAAATCGGCGGTTCCAATTCCATGAACCCGCTGGTCACTGCGGCGCTGGGCGGCCTGCCGATCCTCGATTGCGACGGCATGGGCCGGGCATTCCCGGAAATGCAGATGACCACCTTCTCCATCTATGGTCATAGTTCCACACCGTCGGTGATGTGCGATCTGCACGGCAATGCCGTCATTTTCAGCCATGCCGTTTCCGAAGTCTGGCACGAGCGCATGGCGCGCGCCTGCGTCGTTTCGCAGGGCGGCGGCGCGATGTTGGCGACCGCGCCGATGCAGGCGCATTACGTGCACCAATACGGCATTCCGAAAACCTACACCAAGGCGATTGCCATCGGTGAGGCGGTGATCCGCGCCCGCAAGCAGCAGGAAGACCCGATTGCCGCGGTCTGTGCACTGGAAGGCGGAAAGCGCATCTTCAACGGCAAGATCACCGATCTGAAGCGCCACCTGCGCGGCGGTTTCGCGGTCGGCGATCTTACGCTCTCCGGCTTCGACGATTGCGCGGGCCAGACGGCGGGCGTCGCCATCCAGAACGAATTCCTGCTGTTTTCCCGTGACGGCAAGGTGGAAGTGACGGTTCCCGACCTGATCGTCCTGCTCGATGTCGATACGGGTTATCCGATCACCACCGAAGTGCTGCGCTACGGCCAGCGTGTGGCCGTCATCGCCATCCCCTGCCACGACCTGCTGCGCAGCGCCCGCGCGCTTGAGGTCGTTGGGCCGGCAGCCTTCGGCTACCCGGACATTCCTTTCTCACCGCTGCCCGTTCCGGTCAGCAAGGCTGCCTAACCATAAGCGGGGCCAATGCTCCGCAATAAAGAGGAGAACGATAATGAAAATGCCTGTACTTTCTTCCCGTCTCGCCGCGCTGGCGCTCGGCACGGCGCTTGCGTTGCCGTTTGTTTCTTCCGCAGCCCTTGCGGAAGACAAGGTGTCGGTCGCAGTCAATACCATGCAGATATTCAGCTCGCTCGACCCGGCGAAAGTGACTGATTACACCGGCTACATGGCCATCGTGAACATGTATGACGGTCTGACCACGGTGAACGCCAAGGGCGAAATCGTGCCGCATCTGGCGAAATCCTGGGAGATTTCGGAAGACGGCCTGACCTACACCTTCCACCTGCGCGACGATGCGAAGTTTCAGGATGGCACGGCGGTGAAGGCTGCCGATCTTGCCTGGTCAATCCAGCGCCTGCTCGGCATCAACAAGGGTCCTTCGAACCTCATCGTCGGCGTGCTGAAGCCCGAAAACGTTACCGCGCCTGACGATGCCACGCTGGTCATGAAGATCGAGCGCCAGTTCTCGCCCTTCATGGCGGCAACGCCGCTGATGATGGCGATGAACAAGACGCTGATCGAAGCCAATGCCAAGCCCGAGGACAAATGGGGCGAGGCCTATGTCGGCGAACATTCCGCCGGCTCCGGCCCCTACAAGCTGGTCAGCTACAACCGTTCCGCCGATATGGTCATCGCCCGCAATGCTGATTATTTCCTCGGCTGGACCAAGGGCAAGCCGATTGACGAAGTGCGCTTCGTGCAGACCAGCGACGACGCCACCGTCAAGGCGCTGGCGGAAAAGGGCGAACTCGGCCTTTCCTCGCACGGGCTTGGCAACGACACCTATGAATCCATCGGCCGCATGACGGGTTACAAGCTGATCCAGACCCGCACCGCCGGCGGTTTCGTCATCAAGCTCAACACCAAGGTCTATCCGACCGACGACGTTCACGTTCGCCGCGCCATCGCCTATGCGACCGACTACAAGACGATCCAGGAAGTGATCTATCCGGGCTTCGATATGAAGGGACCGCTCTCCGACGCGTTCAAGGACGCGCATAACGGCGATATCCAGCCCGGCGTCTATGATCTGGAGAAAGCCAAGGAAGAACTCGCGAAGTCGAAATATGCCGGCCAGAAGATCACGCTGGTCAATAGCTATGTCGCTTCGCTGGCATTCGAGGCGGAAGTGGCGCTGCTTCTGCAATCCAGCCTCGAGCAGATCGGCATCACGCTCGATATCAAGCCCGAGCCGTGGAACCGTATCGTCGAGCTGTCCTCCAAGCCGGAAACGACGCCGGCATCGACGCAGGTGAACATCTCGCCGACCTATCCGTCGCCGGACGCGATGTTCTACAATCAGTATCACTCCAAGGCATCCGGCACCTGGATGTCGATGGAATGGCTGCAGAATGCGGAAATCGACGGCCTGATCGACAAGGTCCGCGCCACCACCGATGTGAACGAGCAGAACGCCACCTACAAGGAACTGCAGACGAAGATCGCCGATCTTCAGCCTGACGTCTGGGCCGTTGCGCCGAACCGCCGTTATGCGGCGAACAAGTGCCTTCAGGGTTACGAGTTCATTCCCATGCAGAGCTGGGACCTGAACTTCTCCAATTTCCATTGGGACTGCAAGGCGGAGTGATCTCCGCCTCATGAAAACCGGCCCCGCCACAAATGGCGGGGTTGGCCAGACTTGGAACTTCAAAGGGAAGGAGCATCGCCTGCGGCCGGAAAGGCTGTGGCATGCCCGAGGATGACGCATGATCCAGGAATTTTCCGAAGACGATATCGAACCTCTGGCCACCGGCGCCTGGATTTTGGGAACCGGCGGCGGCGGCAACCCCTATATCTCGACGCTCAACCTGCGCCGTCTTTATGCCGAGGGCAGGCGGGTAAAGGTCATGGACCCCATGGCGCTTGCCGATGACGATATGGTTGCCGTCGTCTCCAAGATGGGTGCGCCGCTTGTCGGTCAGGAGCGGTTGGGGGACCCCGTGCATCTCGCCCGCGCCGTCGAGGTGATGGAGGATTATCTCGGCAAGCCGTTCCGGGCGATCATGAGCGTGGAAATCGGCGGCTCGAATGCGCTTTCTTCTTTCCTCGCCGCTGCCGTGCTCGACCGGCCGGTCGTGAATGCCGACGCCATGGGACGCGCCTATCCCGAAGCGCAGATGACATCCTTCGCCATCGGCAACCTGCCGATGTTTCCGCTGTCGCTGGTGGATGTGCGCGATAATGAGGTGATCGTGACGCGGGCTGCCTCGTGGAAATGGATGGAGCGCATCTCGCGCAAGGTCTGCACCGAAGTCGGCTCCACCGCCGCCACCTGCAAGGCACCGCGCACCGGCAAGGAAGTCAAGGAATGGGGCATTCACTACACCGTCACCAAGGCGACCGAACTCGGGCGCGCGGTGATGGCAGCACGTGCGCGCCATGACGATCCGGTTCAGGCGGTTCTCGACCACGAGGGCGGAAAGCAGCTGTTCCGCGGCAAGGTGGTGGATGTCGCTCGTGAGACCACCGGCGGTTTCCTGCGCGGCAGCACGACCATTGAAGGTATCGATGCCGACCGCGGTTCGCGGATGGAACTCGCCTTCCAGAACGAATGGGCGGTCGCCTTCCGCGATGGCCAGCCGGTCGCCATGACGCCGGACCTGCTCTGCCTTCTCGACACGGTTTCCGGCGGCGCCATCGGCACGGAATCGGTGCGTTACGGCCAACGCGTCACGGTTGTCGCCCTGCCGGCGCCGGAGCTTCTGACGACACCTGCCGGCATCGCCGCCGTCGGCCCGCGCGCCTTCGGTTATGACATTGATTTCAGATCGGTATTCCCATGAAACGCATCGGTATTGACGTTGGCGGCACCAATACGGATGCCGTTCTGATCGATGGAGACAGCATCGTCGCCTCCATCAAGGTTCCGACCACGCAGGATGTCCTCTCCGGCGTCAAGGCGGCGCTTGCCCATGTGGCGAGCCATGTCGGCGCGGCAGACCGGCCGATTGATGCGGTGATGATCGGCACCACGCACTTCACCAATGCGGTTGTGGAGCGCGCCCGGCTGGAGCGGGTTGCTGCCATCCGTATTGCGCTGCCGACAGGTTCTTCGCTGCCGCCGATGTGTGATTGGCCGAAGGATCTTCGCGAGGCCGTCGATCCTCTGATCTTCATGGTGCATGGCGGCCATGAATATGACGGCAGTCCGCTGGTGCCCATGGTTCCAGATGAAATCCGCGAAGCGGCGATGAAAATTCGCGATGCGGGCATCACCTCCATTGCCATTTCCGCGACCTTCTCACCGCTGACGACGGAGTGCGAGGTGCGGGCGGCGGAAATCGTCCGTTCTGTGATCCCTGATGCACGCATCACGCTTTCCCATACGCTTGGCCGCATCGGGCTTCTGGAGCGAGAAAATGTCGCTCTCCTGAATGCAGCGCTGCAAACGCTCGGCAAGACCACGGTTCAGGCATTTTCGGATGCGCTGCGCGAAGCGGGCGTAAAAGCACCGTTCTATCTGACCCAGAATGACGGCACGGTGGCGCTGGCGGATGTCGCCGCCGCGAACCCCGTGCACAGTTTCGCTTCCGGCCCGACGAACTCGATGCGCGGTGCTGCCTTCCTCACCGGACTTTCCGATGCCATGGTGGTGGATGTCGGCGGCACCACCTCCGATATCGGCTGCCTTGTCGGCGGTTTTCCGCGCGAGGCGAACAATATCGTCCATATTGGCGGGGTGCGCACGCTCTTCCGTATGCCCGATCTTCTGCCTATTGCGCTCGGCGGCGGCACCATCGTCGACCCTGAAACAGGCAAGATCGGCCCGCGCTCGGTCGGTTATCGCATCCTGACGGAAGCCCGCGTTTTCGGCGGTAAGACGCTGACGACATCGGATATCGCCGTTGCCGCCGGCCTGATCGAGATGGGTGACCGCGACCGTGTAAAAGACCTCGATCGGGCTTTCGTGCAGGCCTCGCTTCAACGCATCCGCGATATGGTGGCCGACAGTTTCGACCAGATGAAGACATCGGCCGAAGACGTGCCGCTGGTTGCTGTCGGCGGCGGGGCGTTCCTGATCCCGGAGACGGTCCCGGGTGCGTCGGAAGTGCTGCGCGTGGAAAATGCCGGCGTTGCCAATGCGCTGGGTGCGGCGATGGCGCAGGTTTCCGGCGAGGTGGATCAGGTGTTTTCCGGCCTGAGCCGCGATGAGGCTCTTGCGAAGGCCGAGACCGAGGCGCAAAACGCTGCGGTCGCATCCGGTGCGGAGCGGGCGAGCCTCAAGACGCTTGAGGTAGAGGATATTCCGATCGCCTATCTGCCGGGCGGCGCTCGCAGAGTGCGCGTGCGGGTCATCGGCGATATCGCCTTTCATTGATGGTAAGAGGCCCTGCGGGAGTGGGGTGACGAGGGAGTGAGCACATGACGAAGATCGCACTGGCCATTCACGGTGGTTGCGGCGTGATGCCGGAAGACAGCATGACTTCAGAGGAGTGGGCTGCTGCGCGCAACGATCTGGCCGCGGCCCTGCGTGCCGGTTATGGCGTGCTGAAGGCTGGCGGAACGGCGCTTGAAGCGGTTGAGGCGGCGGTCGTCGTCATGGAGGACAGCCCGCATTTCAACGCCGGCCACGGGGCGGCGCTCAATGAAAACGGCATTCATGAACTCGATGCCTCGATCATGGACGGCGCGACGCTGGCGGCGGGCGCGATCAGCGCCTCCCGCGCCATTCGCAACCCGGTAAAGGCGGCCCGTGCGCTGATGGCGGATGAGCGTGCCGTCTATCTGACGGGGGAGGCGGCCGACCGTTTCGCAAAGGAAAAGGGGCTCGCCACCGAGCCTCAATCCTATTTCACCACCCAAAAGCGCGTGGAGGCACTTGCGGCGATGAAGCGTCATGCTGCCACGGGCACGGAAGCCACTGAGAACGAAAAGCACGGAACCGTCGGCGCAGTTGCGCTCGATGCGATGGGTCATCTCGCGGCGGCCACTTCGACCGGCGGCTACACCAACAAGCCGGATGGCCGGGTGGGCGACAGCCCGGTGATCGGGGCCGGCACCTATGCGCGTGATGGGGCCTGTGCGGTCTCCGGCACCGGCAAGGGCGAGTTTTTCATCCGTTATGTCGTCGGCCACGAGATCGCATCGCGTGTCGCCTATCTCGGGCAGGATCTGGAGACCGCCGCCGGCGATCTGGTCCACAGGGATCTGGCGCCCTACGATATCGGCGCGGGCCTCGTCGCAATTGATGCTGAAGGCGGCATATCCGCGCCCTATAATACATCAGGCATGTTTCGCGGCTGGGTGACTTCCTCGGGAGAGGCGCGTGTGGCCACCCATGACACGGTCTATGAGGTGGAATTGTAACCGGCGACCGTACCGGCTAAGTGGTGGCGTTAAAAAAACCGGTGACATCAAGGTCTATCGGCGGCAAAACGTCTGAACCGAAACCGGCTCGTCTCTTCACCCATGGTGCTGGCCTCATGAACATCAAGCAGCTCGAAGTCCTGCGCACGCTTCTTTCCACCGGCTCCACCATTGCCACAGCCAAGGCCATGGGGCTCAGCCAGTCCGGTATCAGCCGGCTTCTGGCGCAGCTCGAGGCGGATTTGTCGCTGACGCTGTTTGCCCGCGACAAGGGGCGGCTGATACCGACGCCGGAGGCGGTGCTGCTTGCCCGTGATGCGGAAAACGTGCTGCTTGCGGTCGATCGCATGTCCGGCCACGCCGAGGATTTGCGCAATGGCGCGGCCGGCCCGGAAATCGTCCGCATCGGCCTGCCGAGCAGCATGTGGGAAAATTTCGCGCCCGCCATGCTGATCGACTATGTCAGGGATTTCCCGGGTGTTCGCATCGAGACTTTTTTCGAAACGACGATCGCCATCAACAAGCTCGTCGGCGAGCGGGTGATCGATCTCGGTTTCCTGCGGATGGAAGGAGAGATCGGGCCGGGCATCGATGTCGAGCGTGTCGCGACCGGCAAGAGCGTCTGTGTGGTGCGGGAGGATCATCCCTTGGCCGAGCTTGATGAAATTACCGTCAAGGACCTGCGCAATATTCCGCTCATCCTGATCGGCCGGCAGCGGCCGAACCGCATGGCGCTCGATCAGGTTTTCAAGAAGGCCGGCGTCAAGCCGATGGTGAAGATCGAGACCCACACCAACAGCTCCGCCTGCGCCTATGTCGCGCATGGGCTGGGGGTCACGATCATCAGCAGTTTTTATGCGAATCTTTACCGGCACCTTCCAGTCGTCGCCCGGCCTTTCATCCCGCAGTCAACGCAGGAGTTCGGTCTTGCCCGCGCCTCTGGCGCCCCGCTGTCCATCGCCGCGCAGGCGCTCAGCGACGCCTTGAAACAGCAAATCCAGCTTTCGCAGAAAACCGACTGAAAACAGGATTTTTCGCGGAAGTCCTCATTGTCCGTGTCAGGATGAAACGCGCCATCATTCTGCATAGATATATGACGTTTATGCATAATATTGCGACTTATTTATCAATCCGTCATAGTCACCAACAACGAAACCGATAGAGGCGGGATGTCATTCCCGGCCATCAATCGTGGGGAACCGATGATAAGATTCATACTGAGCCGTCTTTTGATGGCGCTGCCGACGATCGCATTCGTGTCGATCACGGTCTTTGCGCTCATCCGCTTCATTCCGGGCGATCCGGCTGCCCTGATGCTGGGCGACATGGCGCAACCGGAACAGATCGAGGCGATGAGGACCGAACTCGGCCTCGACAAGTCCATGCCGCAACAATTCGTCATCTGGGCCGGCAATGTGGTGCAGGGCGATTTCGGCCGCTCCATCGTCAATGACGAAGCGGTGCTGCCGCTGGTGGTCTCGCGCTTTTTCGTCAGCGCCGAGATCGTCGTGGTCGCCGTGCTGCTCGCCAGCCTGATTGCGGTTCCGGCGGGTGTTATCGCCGCCTGGAAACAGAACAGCCTGACCGATCTTGCACTGGTGGGAACGGCGACCCTGCTCCTCTCCATCCCGACATTCTGGCTGGGTCTGCTGCTTCTGTTGTTTTTCGGCCTCAAGCTCGGCTGGCTGCCGGTGCTGGGATATGTGTCGATCAGCGACAATCTCGTCGGTGGCATGCTTTATCTTGTCCTGCCTGTCATGACGCTGGTGATCCATGAAATGGGCGTCCTGATCCGCATGGCGCGCGCCTCCACGCTGGAAGTGCTGCGGTTGGATTACATCACCCACGCCCGCGCCAAGGGCCTTTCGGAGAGCGCCGTCCTCTGGCGGCATGCCTTCAAAAACGCTTTCGGTCCGACCTGGACGATGATCGGCCTCATCCTAGGCAATCTCCTTGGCGGCATCGCCGTCATCGAGACGGTGTTCACCATTCCCGGCCTCGGACGGCTGATGGTCGACAGTATTTTTGCCCGCGACTATCCGGTCATTCAAGGCTGCCTGCTGTTCGTCTCGCTGTCCTATGTGCTGGTCAACCTGTTCGTCGACCTTCTTTATCCCCTCTTCGATCCGCGTGTGGTTGCCGAATGAAAAAGTTCACACTTAACGGGCTTATCGGCGGCTTTCTCATCGCCCTCCTGCTCATCACCGCCGTAACCGGCCTGTTCTGGACGCCCTATGATCCGATGAAGCTCGGCTTTGCCTCGCGTCTCGCCGCACCCGGTCCGAGCCATCTTCTCGGCACCGACGAATTCGGGCGCGATGTTTTGAGCCGTCTGATGGTTGGTGCGCGCGCCAGTGTCTGGATCGGCTTCCTGACGGTCAGCTTCGCGACAATCTTCGGTACGCTGATCGGCCTTGTCAGCGGTTATGCACGCGGCTGGGTGGATGGCGTCATCATGGCCATCAACAATGCGCTCTTGGCCTTTCCGGGCATTCTGCTGGCGCTCGGCCTGCTCGCGGTTTTCGGCGCGAACCAGTATGGCATCATCTTCGCGCTCGGCATCGCCTATACGCCATCCATGGCCCGCGTGGTGCGTGGCGCGGTGCTTTCCCTGCGTGAGCGGGAATTCATCGAGGCGTCGCTGGTGATGGGCAATGGTGAGATCTACACCATGTTCCGCCACATCCTGCCCAATTGCATTGCGCCAATCACGGTTCTTGCCACCTCCATGTTCGGCTGGGCCATCCTGTCGGAAAGCGCGCTCTCCTTCCTCGGCCTTGGCGTGCCGCCGCCGGCGCCCACCTGGGGCAACATGCTGGCCGCCGGCCGTCCCTTCATCCAGCAGGCCGTTTGGCTCGGGCTTTTCCCCGGTCTCTGCATCGCATTGACGCTGCTTGGCATCAATCTTCTGGGCGATGCCCTGCGCGACAGGCTTGACCCGCGCATGAGAGGTCTCAAATGACGGATAATACACTTCTCACCGTTCGCGGCCTTTCGCTCGAAGTCGCCAGAACCGGCCACCGGGTGGTCAAGGATGTCTCCTTCGATATTGCTGCGGGCGAAATCTTCGGCATCGTCGGCGAAAGCGGCTCGGGCAAGACGCTCGCCACCCGCGCTCTCATCTCGCTTCTGCCGCCGGCCATCGCCGTCACCGGCGGGTCGATCATCTACAAGGGGCAGGATGTTATGTCCCTGCCGGTGAAGGATCTTCGGCGTCTGCGTGGCGCGGAGATCGGCGTCGTGTTTCAGGAGCCGATGACCTCCCTCAACCCATCGATGACGATCGGCCGGCAGCTGGAAGAGGGGCTGATCCTCCACACGAAATTGTCGCCCGAAGAGCGCCGCGAGAAAATTCTCGACATGCTGCGCCGGGTCGGCATCCGCGATCCCGAAGGTGCGCTGACGGCCTATCCGCACGAGTTTTCCGGCGGCATGCGCCAGCGCATCATGTTGGCCTCGGTCATGCTGCTGAAACCGGCCCTGCTGATCGCCGATGAGCCGACGACGGCGCTTGACGCGGTCATCCAGCGCGATGTCATGGAACTGATGGTGGAACTGACGCGGGCGGAAGGCACAGCCGTTCTCCTCATCAGTCACGATCTGCCGATGGTGGCACGTTATACCAGCCGAATCGTGGTGATGGAAAAAGGCACGATCGTCGAACAGGGCCGCACCGAGGACCTGCTGGACGCGCCGCAGCACCCCTATACGAAGAAACTTCTTTCCTCCCTGCCGTTCCGCGGCGAGCCGCGCAGCATCGATACATCCAAGGCGCCAATGGTTTCGGCCCGCGATATCGTCGTCGATTATGCCGGCCGCAAATCCCTGCTGAAAAAAGCCAAACCGAAGCGGGCGCTGCATGGCGTCAGCATCGATATTCATGAGGGCGAGGTCGTGGCGCTTGTCGGCGGCTCCGGTTCCGGCAAGACCACGCTTGGCCGCACCATTGCCGGGCTCGTGCAGGAGAGCGAAGGACATATCCGCTTTCAGGGCCGCGAGCGCAACGAGGACTGGAAGGATTATCGCCTGAATTGCCAGATGGTATTTCAGGATCCCTATTCCTCGCTTGATCCGCGCATGACCATTCAGGCGCTGGTGGAGGAGGCGCTGCGCCTCGTGCCTGACCTCGACCAGGCCGCCAAGCGTAAGCGGGCGCTGGAAACGCTGGAGGAAGTCGGGCTCGGCGCCGACTTTGCAGCCCGCTATCCCCACGAGCTTTCCGGCGGCCAGCGCCAGCGCGTGGCGATTGCCCGCGCCATTGCCCGCCGCCCGCGGTTCCTGATCGCCGACGAACCGGTCTCCGCGCTCGACGTGACGGTGCGGGCGCAGGTGCTCGATCTCTTTTCCGATCTGCAGAAACGTTACGGTTTTTCCTGCCTGTTCATCAGCCACGATCTCGGCGTGGTGGAGCAGGTGGCCGACCGTGTCGTCGTCATGCAGGACGGCCGCATCATCGAAGAGGGTGACCGCGACACGATTTTCGACAGCCCGAGAGAGGCCTATACGCGCCGGCTGCTCTCGGCCATTCCCGCCCTCGACCAGAATGAAAAGGGCGGCGTGACACTGAAATGGCGTCTGGAAGATGAAGTTTAACAGGAAGATGACAATGACTGTGGCTGCCCAACTGAATGCGATCTGCGATGCACAGCCTTTCGTGACGCGCTTCATGGTGCGCAATCTTCTGACCGGCGAAGAGATCGGGCGGGGAGAAAACGAGGAGACGCCATCGGGCAGCACCCGCAAGACGTCGATCATGATGGCCGTGCTCAAGGCCGCCAGCGAAGGGCGGATCGATCTCGACCAGCCCGTCACCTATGAAAAGCGGCTGGCGGAAGAGGTCGCGAGCGGCATGTTCCGTTACATGACGCCGGGCATCGTCATTTCGCTGCGCGATGCCGTCGCCGGCATGATGGTGCTCAGCGACAATGTCTGCACCAAGATGGTGCTGGAGAGACTGACGTTGGAAGAGGTGGACGGCTATTGCAAATCGCTCGGCATGGCCAATACCCATCACCGTTTCCTCATCCCACCGCTGGCGCTGGCGGCCGACCATCCGTTGAAAACCGTCACCACCACCTCGGCGGCGGATCAGGTGCTTCTGCTGCAGACAATTCTGGATGCGCAATCTTCGTCGGAGGCGCAGGCAAAGCTCGGTTGCAGCCCGCAATTGTGCGAGTGGGCGATGCAGACGCTGAAGAACCAGATTTTGCGGTATGGAATTCGCTCCCGCCTGCCTTTCGAGGCCGTGGTGGCGAGCAAGAGCGGTCGCGGCAAGCGCGGGCGCATGGATGCCGGCATCGTCTACAGAAACGGCGCGCCGTCCTTCATCATCACCACCTATACCGACGAGGTGCCGCAAACCATGCCTGATGGCACGCCGGGCTATACCATCGCGCTCGAAACGATCGGCCGGCTGGCACAGGCCTGCTGGGACGGTTTTCACCAATGATAATCAACGACAACAAAGAGGGTAGAACAGTGAAAAAATTTCTTCTTGCAGGCGTTGCCCTGCTGGTAACGGCCAATATCGCGGCGGCCCGCGATATCACCATCGCGCAAAGCTCGGATCTGCGCAGCAGCAATCCCGGCGTGAATCGCGATGGCAATACGGACGGGGTTATCCTGCACATCGTGGAAGGCCTTGTCGGTTATAACAATGCCGGAGAGGTGAAGCCGCTTCTGGCCGAAAGCGTGGAGGTTGCAGCTGACGGCCTGACCTATACGTTCAAGCTGCGCAAGGATGTGAAATTCCACAATGGCAAGCCGCTCACCGCAGAGGATGTTGCCTGGAACTGGGCACGTTATCTGAAGCCGGAAACCAAATGGGCATGCCTCAACGATTTCGCCGAGGGTGGGGCAGCACACGTCACCGGCGTCAAGGCCAGCGATGCATCTACGGTTGAGATTACCCTTGAAAAGCCGTCAGCCGTTTTTCTCGGCCTCATGTCGCGGCCGGAATGCGGTTATACCGGCATGATCTCGCCGGAATCGGTTGCTGCCGATGGCAGCTTCGTCAAGCCGATCGGTACCGGTCCGTTCCAGTGGGACGAGTGGAAGAAAGGCGAATATATCCGCCTCGCCAAATTTGCCGATTATGTTTCGCCGGCAAATGACGGTAAGCCTGACGGCATGGTCGGCTCCAAGCGGCCGCTCGCCGATGGCATCAAGTTCATGGTTATTCCCGATGCTTCGACGGTGAAGGCGGGCCTTGAATCCGGTGTGCTCGACACGGCTGAGATTTCTCCCGATCTCATTCCGGAGTTCAAGACCAATGAGAAGATGCAGCTCATCGTTGCCCGCAACAACGGCAAGAACCTGTTCTACATCCAGACCCGCGACAAGGTGCTGAGCAATCCCGGCGTGCGCCGCGCCATGGCGATGGCGCTTGATCTCGATGAACTGGTTGCTGCCGCATCGAACGGCACGGGTGAAGCCAATGGCTCGATGGTCTCGCAGGACTCGGTCTATTTTGACGAGACCCAGAAGAAGCGCCCGACCTATGACATTGAGGCGGCGAAAAAGGAACTGGAGGCCGCCGGTTACAAGGGCGAGCCGATCTCCATCATCGCCAACAAGCGTGGCAACGTGCCGAGTTTCCCGGCCGCCGTCATGGCGCAGGCCATGATGCAGCAGGCGGGTCTCAACGTGCAGATCGAGGTGCTGGATTACGCCACGCAGGTCGACCGCCGTCGCTCCGGCAATTATCAGGTGATCTCACAGTCGGTCGCCCCGCGTCTCGACCCGGCGCTGATGTATGCCTTCTATGTCGGTAACAAGGACAAGAACGCCTCCTTGATGTGGGACGATCCGAAAGCGATCGAACTGATGAAGGCGGCATATGTCGAGGCCGACCAGACGAAACGCCAGAAGATTTTCGACGAGTTCCACGAACTGATGCTGAAGGAAATGCCGGGCATCTTCCTCTACGACATGGTCGATGTCTGGGGCGCCACGAAGAAGCTCAAGGGCCAGCCAGTCTGGCAGTCGAACGCCCGCCTCTGGGAAGTCTCGGTCGACAACTGATCCAATATGCCCGCGTCGGCAGCAAAATCCGGCGCGGGTCTTTTCATCATAAAGCGTAAGGGTTTGGTGGTCCCCTCCGCCGAAGCGCTTGCGTGCGCCCGAAAAGGGCGAGAATGCGAGGACGAACCATGAACCGTGACGCCGTGATGTCGATTGCCGCCGAAATCGAGATGATGAAGCCCGATTTTACCACTCTGAGCGACAGTATCTGGGATTTTGCCGAACTTAAGTTCGAGGAGCGGCAATCCGCCGGAGTTCTGGCAAAGGCGCTTGAAGAAAACGGCTTTGCGGTCCGACGCGGCGTGGCAGGCATGGAGACGGCCTTCATCGGTGAATTCGGCAGCGGCAAGCCGGTCATTGCCTTCCTCGGTGAATTCGACGCGCTGGCCGGCATGAGCCAGGTGGCCGATGTGGCGCAGGTGCAGCCGCGTGAAGCGGGTGCTACGGGCCACGGCTGCGGCCACAACCTGCTCGGCGTCGGGTCGCTGATGGCGGCCATTGCACTGACGCGGCATCTGAAGGCCAATAATCTGCCCGGCACCGTGCGTTATTACGGTTGCCCCGGTGAGGAGGGCGGTTCCGGCAAGACCTTCATGGTGCGCGCCGGCCTGTTTGATGATGTCGATGCGGCACTGACCTGGCATCCGGCTCCCTTCAATGGCGTGCGTTCCACCAACAATCTCGCCGTGCTGGAATATTTCTACCGTTTCAAAGGCGTGGCTTCCCACGCCTCCAACGCTGCCCATCTCGGCCGTTCGGCGCTGGACGCCGTGGAACTGATGAATGTCGGCGTCAATTTTCTGCGCGAACACATGCCGCAGGATTGCCGGGTGCATTATGCGATTACCGATACCGGCGGCAAGGCGGCCAATGTCGTGCAAGCGAAGGCGGAAGTGCTTTACCTGATCCGCGCACCGGAAATGCGCCAGGCGCTCGATCTCGCGGCGCGGGTGGACAAGGTCGCGCGTGGTGCTGCCATGATGACCGAAACCGAAGTGGAGATCGTCTTCGATACCGCCTCCACCAATCTCCTGCCCAACATCACGCTGGAAACGGCGATGCATGAAAACATGGTGACGCTTGGCCCCATCGCCTTCGATGAGGCCGATATCGAATTCGCCAAACGCATTCAGGACACTTTCACCGAAGAGGCGATCAAAAGCAGCATCCGGCTTTACCAGATAAAGGGCGATGTCTTTTCCAACAGAAAGGTCGACGGATCGATGCCCCTGCATCTCGGTCTGCGAGATTTCGAGGGCGAGTCGCATTTCCGGGCGGGTTCCACAGATGTCGGCGACGTCAGTTGGATCACGCCGACGGCACAATGCTGGACGCCCGCCTGGGCGATCGGCACCAATCCGCATACATGGCAGGTGGTGGCGCAGGGCAAGAGCCCTGCCGCCCATAAGGCCATGGCGCATGCAGCCAAGACGCTCGCATCGACGGGTCTTGCGCTGATGACCTCGCCTGATTTGCTTGCCAGTGCTAAAAAAGAGTGGCGGGAAAAAACGGAAGGCAGCGACTATGTCTGCCCAATTCCGGCCGACGTGATGCCCGGTTCGCACCCGTAACGCGCCCCGCCAGCTTTCTCGCCCGTCCCCGACTGCCTCCCAAGACACTTTGCTGAAGGCTGCCCGATGACCTGCGGGTAAGTCTTCAGCTTTCGCGTGAGCCGTTTCCGCTTCCGCCAAAGCGGGAGCGCGCCGGCACGTCCTCCCATAATTTCCGTTCATCACCGCCTTGTGTGCCGCTTCGCTGACGGGCTGCGAAGAAAGCATTGACGTTCAGACCAAAAATGGAATAAATATACCGAACAACAGAAAATCGGTTTCATTATTCCGTTTTCTGACTGTGAGGAGGTAGCGGCGGGCTTTTGGGCTCGTTTCCGGCTGGGAGAGGTGGCGCCGGACACCACGGAGGAGAAAAGAATGAAGAAGCTTATCATCAGTGCGGCCATGTCTGTGCTTTTGGGCACGGCGGCACATGCCGAGACCGTCGGTGTTTCGATGGCCCTGTTCGACGACAACTTCCTGACCGTGCTGCGCAACGGCATGCAGGATTATGCCAAGGAACAGAAAGGCGTCACCCTGCAGGTCGAGGATGCGCAGAACGACGTTGCCAAGCAGCAGAGCCAGATCCAGAACTTCATCGCCTCCAAGGTGGATGCGATCATCGTCAACCCGGTTGACACGGATGCGACGGCAGCCATGTCGAAGCTTGCCGCCGACGCGAAAATCCCGCTGGTTTACGTTAACCGTCAGCCGGTGAACGTGGACAGCCTGCCGGATGGCCAGGCTTTCGTGGCATCGGAAGAAACCGTTGCCGGCACGCTGGAAACCAAGGAAGTTTGCCGCCTTCTCGGTGGCAAGGGCAAGGCCGTGGTCATGATGGGCGAATTGTCCAATCAGGGCGCGCGCATGCGCACGCAGGCCGTTCACGATGTTCTGAAGACCGATGAATGCAAGGGCATTTCCGTGGTTGAAGAACAGACGGCAAACTGGCAGCGCACGCAGGGTGCCGACCTCGTCACCAACTGGCTGTCCAGCGGTATCGAGTTCAACGCCGTCATCGCCAACAACGATGAAATGGCGATCGGCGCCATCCAGGCCCTGAAGGCCGCAGGCAAGGACATGAAGGAATATGTCGTTGCCGGTGTGGATGCCACCCAGGATGCGCTTGCCGCCATGCAGGCGGGCGATCTCGATGTGACGGTGTTCCAGGATGCCGCAGGCCAGGGCAAGGGCGCTCTCGACGCGGCGCTGAAGCTCGTCAAGGGCGACAAGGTGGAGAAGAAGGTTTACATTCCCTTCCAGCTCGTCACACCGGAAAACGTCAAGGACTACGTGGCCAAGAACTGACGAAACCCATTCCGGCATTTGTAACCGTTTAAATCAGTCTCGGAAGCAAATGCCGGATATGGACGGCTGCCGGAGCGCCAGGCTCCGGAACGGGAAAAGCTATAGAATTTCATTGAATTCAAAGTGTTACAGCGCCTTTGTGTCGTGAGCGATACGGCGCTGTAAGCCTCCCCGGAAGACGGCCGCCGTTGGGCAGAGCCATTTTTCCGGTTATTTTTGTCTATTGTGGAGGGTGAGATGGTCGTCAGTCCATCGACAATGGCCGCCGTGCGCGCCAGCGGCGCCGTGCCGAATGCAGAATTTCTTCTCGCGGCAGATGGCATACGCAAGGAGTTTCCCGGCGTCGTCGCGCTGGATGATGTTTCGTTCCATCTCAAGCGCGGCACCGTGCATGCGCTGATGGGCGAGAACGGCGCCGGCAAATCGACGCTGATGAAGATTCTTGCCGGTATCTATCAGCCGGATGTCGGCGAAATTCGCCTGAAAGGTGCAGCGATACGTCTCGATTCACCGCTCGACGCGCTCGAGAACGGTATTGCGATGATCCATCAGGAACTCAACCTGATGGCCTATATGACGGTGGCGGAAAACATCTGGATACGCCGCGAGCCAAAAAACCGGCTCGGCTTCATCGATCACGGTGAAATGTATCGCCGCACCGAGGCGCTGCTGGAAAGGCTCGGCATCGATCTCGATCCGGAAACGCGCGTCGGCGAGCTTTCGGTGGCGAGCCGTCAGATGGTTGAGATCGCCAAGGCGGTGTCTTACGATTCCGATGTTCTGATCATGGACGAGCCGACATCGGCGCTGACGGAGCGTGAGGTCGAGCATCTTTTCCGCATCATCCGGGATCTCAGGGAACGCGGTATCGGCATCGTCTACATCACCCACAAGATGAACGAGCTGTTTGAAATCGCTGACGAGTTTTCCGTCTTCCGCGACGGCAAATATATCGGAACACATGCGTCTACGGATGTGACGCGTGACGACATCATCCGCATGATGGTGGGCCGCGAAATCACGCAGATGTTTCCGAAGGAAGAGGTTCCGATTGGCGACGTGGTGTTGTCGGTCAACAATCTGACGCTTGAGGGCGTGTTCCGTGACGTTTCATTCGAGGTGCGCGCCGGTGAAATTCTCGGCGTGGCGGGCCTCGTCGGCTCGGGTCGCTCCAATGTCGCCGAAACGGTGTTTGGCGTAACGCCCGCATCCTCGGGCACGGTTGCAATCGACGGCAAGGCGGTTTCCATCGCCAGCCCGACAGAGGCCATCCGTCATCGCCTGGCGTTTTTGACGGAGGACCGCAAGGATACCGGATGTCTGCTGATCCTCAACATTCTGGAGAACATGCAGATCGCGGTCCTGCAGGACAAATATGTCGCCAATGGCTTCGTGCAGGAAAACGCGCTTTCGGATGCCTGCGAGGAGATGTGCCGCAAGCTGAGGGTCAAGACGCCGCATCTATACGAGCGTATTGAGAATCTGTCGGGCGGTAACCAGCAGAAGGTGCTGATCGGCCGCTGGATGCTGACAAAACCGCGCATTCTCATTCTGGATGAACCGACGCGCGGCATCGATGTCGGGGCGAAGGCTGAGATTCACAAGCTGGTTGGCGAGATGGCGCGTCAGGGCGTCGCCGTCATCATGATTTCCTCCGAAATGCCGGAGGTTCTGGGAATGAGTGACCGCATCATGGTCATGCATGAAGGTCGGGTGACGGGCTTCCTTGATAGAAGTGAAGCCACACAGGTGAAAGTGATGGATCTCGCATCGCGGTGAGGCGCGCCGGGATTTCTCGAGGAGGAACACGTAATGAATACGAACGCCGCCGCCAACGCAGAGTTGGATGCAAAATCCGGACGCAAGCCGCACAGGCGCATTCCGCCGGAAGCCAATATATTTTTCATCCTGATCGGCATCGCGCTGGTTTATGAGATGCTGGGCTGGATTTTCATCGGCCAGAGCTTTCTGATGAACCAGCAGCGCCTCACGATCATGATCCTGCAGGTGTCGGTGATCGGCATCATCGCGGTCGGCGTCACGCAGGTCATCATCACCGGCGGCATCGATCTGTCTTCCGGTTCGGTCGTCGGCCTAACGGCGATGTTGTCCGCAAGTGTGGCGCAATCCTCGACATGGCCGCGCGCCCTCTATCCGGGCCTTACCGATCTGCCGTTCTTCATACCGCTGGCAGTCGGCATATTGGCCGGGGCTTTAGCCGGCTTCATTAACGGGCAGCTTATCGCCCGCACCAAAATTCCGCCTTTCATCGCAACGCTCGGCATGATGGTGACGGCGCGCGGCCTTTCCAAATGGTACACGAAGGGTCAGCCGATCTCGGGGCTCACCGATGGTTTCAACTTCATCGGCACGGGCATCTGGCCGGTCGTGGTGTTCCTCGTCGTCGCCGTCATCTTCCATGTGGCGTTGCGCTATACGCGTTACGGCAAGTTCACCTATGCCATCGGCGCCAACCAGCAGGCGGCGCGTGTTTCCGGTATCAACATCGAGGCGCATCTTATCAAGGTCTATGCCATTGCCGGCATGCTGGCGGGTCTTGCCGGTGTGGTCACCGCTGCCCGCGCGCAGACGGCGCAGGCCGGCATGGGCGTGATGTATGAACTCGACGCCATCGCCGCAGCCGTTATCGGTGGCACCTCGCTGGCTGGCGGTGCCGGCCGCATCACGGGAACCGTGATCGGCACCATCATCCTCGGCGTCATGACGTCCGGTTTCACATTCCTCAGGGTTGACGCCTATTATCAGGAGATCGTCAAAGGCCTCATCATCGTGGCTGCTGTTGTCGCCGACGTTTACCGCCAGAAGAAACGCGCAAAGCGTTAAACACTCCTCCTCCCGGACTTGGGGCAAGCTTTCAAGCTTGCCCCTTTTTTATGCCCCGGCGATAGGGATCCGGCTTGCATCTGAGGGCGAGGGTTTCAGGCCTTGCTGTTGCGATACTCGTGAACGGCCTTGCCGAAAGCCTCGAACAAAGCGCGTGACGGCGCGTCCGTCTCGGCCCAATATTCCGGATGCCATTGCACGCCGACGGCGAAACCCTTGGCGTCAATGACGGAGACGGCCTCGATGGTGCCGTCCGCCGCCGTGGCCTCCACCTGCAGGCGTGGTGCAGTTTCAGCGATCGCCTGCCGGTGCAGCGAATTGATCTGGATTTCGCCTGACATGCCGAGATGCTGCGCAATGCAGGAGCCTTCGCGCACATGCACCGGCTGACGGATGGCGAAGGCCACGTCGCGGTCGTCATGTTCGGGCTTGCGGTGGTCCCAGATGCCGGGCTGTTCCTGAATTTCGGAAGCAAGCGTGCCACCCAGCGCCACGTTCAGCTCCTGGATGCCGCGGCAGATGGCAAGCATCGGAATGCCGCGTTCCAGCGCGCGGCGGATCAGCGGCAGGCTGGTGGCGTCACGGGCTGGATCGAAGGGGCCGTCGCTTTCCCGTGCCTCTTTTCCGTAGAGGGAAGGGTGTACATTGGTGGCCGAGCCGGAGACGAGCAGGCCGTCGACCCGGTCAAGAATGGCGTCCACCTCATTGCCTTCCTCAAAGGCCGGAACGATGAAGGACATGACGCCCGCCACCTTCAGCGCGGCGGAAAGATACTGGTTCTGCGCGGCGTGCCAGTCGGCTCCGGTGAAATGCCGGATGTCGGCGGGAACGGCGATAATCGGTTTTGGCATGGTGGCTCCGGGGCGAATCTCCAAAAATTTGTGCGACTGCCGGCGGGGCAAGTCAAGCACGCCTTTTGCGTTCTGTCGGCAATATATGCGCCTAAAGTATAAGGCTGCATTGTGATATTTCAGTTGCAAATAAAATACGGAGGAGACGGCCGGAAAATTCCTCAAAAGGCCGGTTTCCGCGCGATTAATTCTTGGAGCGGGTGCTTGTCAGCCGGGCGGTAACCGTGCTTACTTTGCTGCGATGCCTGAACAGCAAAGAGGGGAATTCAAAGCTGCGGGCAGCGTTCATATCTGGGAGGATATAGATGGATCGCCGTTCCTTTATGAAAAAAGGTGCGCTGGCGGGAGCTGCTACGGCAGCCTTGGCCGCGCCCGCCATTGCACAGCAGAATACCAAGATCAACTGGCGCCTGACGTCGTCGTTTCCGAAATCGCTGGACACGATCTATGGGGGCGCCGAAGATATCGCCAAGCACGTTGCGGCCGCTACCGATGGCAATTTCACCATTCAGCCCTTTGCAGCCGGCGAAATCGTGCCCGGCCTGCAGGCGGCTGACGCCGTATCATCGGGCACTGTGGAAATGTGCCACACCTGCTCCTATTATTATGTCGGCAAAGACCCGACCTTCGCCATCGGCACGGCGATACCCTTCGGCCTCAATGCCCGCCTGACCAATTCCTGGTTTTATGAGGGCAATGGCAACAAGCTGCTCAACGAGTTCTATGCCAAGCACAATCTCTACGGCATGATTTCGGGTAATACCGGCGCGCAGATGGGTGGCTGGTTCCGTAAGGAAATCAACACGGTCGACGATTTCAAGGGCGTGAAGATGCGCATTGCCGGTCTGGCCGGCAAGGTGGTGGAAAAGCTCGGCGTCGTGCCGCAGCAGATCGCTGGCGGTGACATCTATCCCGCGCTGGAAAAAGGCACCATCGATGCCGCCGAATGGGTTGGCCCCTATGACGATCACAAGCTCGGTTTCCAGAAGGTGGCGAAGTATTATTACTATCCCGCCTTCTGGGAGGGTGGCCCCGTCATCCATTCCTTCGTCAATCTGGACAAGTGGAACAGCCTGCCGAAGAACTATCAGACGGCACTGCAGGATGCATGCGCTTTCGCCAATACCAGCATGATGGCGAAATACGACGCCAAGAACCCGATTGCCATCAAGCAGCTGGTTTCTGAAGGTGCCGTATTGCGGCCGTTCAGCCAGGAAATCCTCGAAGCCTGCTACAAGGCGGCGCTGGAAGTCTATGCCAATATCTCGGCCACCAACCCGGACTTCAAAAAGATCTACGAGGATCAGGTTGCCTTCAAGCGCGAGGGGTATCTCTGGATGCAGCTGGCGGAATACACTTTCGACACTTTCATGATGATCCAGCAGCGCAACGGCAAGCTCTGATTATTCGGTGACGGCGGACCGAGCAAAGACCCCGGGGATTTCGGTCTCCGGGGTTTTTGTTGTGCGTTCAAGCCTTCACGCGCCCGACAAGAAAGGGTGATTTACGATCTGATTGTTGGGCGCAAAAGCAGCAGGCTCCGAGACCAGCCGGAGTGTCGGCGAGGATTGGCCACGCCGACCTCGGCAAAGGCCTTGCTCTCAACTGTGGAGGTGATGCGATGTGGAAACCGCTGAGCATTACGCTTTGGTTTAGGAAGAACCGGACGGGCTGGTCTGTCTCCGTCCGGTTCAATTTTCTAAGCAGATAAGCAAACGGAAGGCAGGGGTGCAACCCTGTCTTCCACTCCGCAATCATAAGCGTTTCGCCAGATACTTACAAGACGCTGTTACGGCCCGATCTTCGGCGGTTCACCAAGATTCGGCATGCCCGGCAATCCACCCGGCTGCCCGAAATTGGGCATGGTGTTGCCACCCTGATTGCCGAAGGCCGGCACTTCGATCTTGATGGAATTCAGATCGACCTCGGGTGCCTTATCCAGCCAGTAGGTGACGGATTCCGGCCAGAAGATCACGATGGCGACGAGGATGAGCTGCATGCCGAGCCAGGGAATCGCGCCCATGTAGATATCCGATGTCTTGACCGTGCGCGGCGCGATGGAGCGCAGGTAGAACAGCGCAAATCCGAAGGGCGGATGCATGAAGCTCGTTTGCATGTTGATGCAGATCAGAACGCCGAACCAGATCAGGTCGATACCGAGCGACTGGGCGATCGGTGCCAGCATCGGAATGACGATAAAGGCGATTTCAAAGAAATCGAGGAAGAAGGCGAGGAAGAAGATGAAGATGTTGACGAAGATCAGGAAGCCGATGGGGCCGCCCGGAATGCCCGACAACATGTGTTCGATCCACAGCGAACCGTCCATGCCCTGAAAGACCAGGGAAAAGCAGGTGGCGCCGACCAGAATGAACACCACCATGGAGGTGATGTGCATGGTGGAATGCATGCCCTGCTTGACGAGATCCCATGTAAGGCGTCGGTGCGCGGCGGCAAGCGCCATAGCGCCGACGACGCCGAGCGCGCCGGCTTCTGTCGGGGTGGCGAGGCCGAGGAATATGGTGCCGAGCACGAGGAAGATCAGAACGATAGAAGGGATCATGCCCGCCAGCACGCGGAACACCAGCGCGCGGTTGAGTTCTCCCCGTGCTTCCGGCGGCAAAGCCGGCAAATCCTTCGGCCGCACGATCGACATTAGCAGGATGAAGAGCATGAAGATGGCGACCTGCATGATCGAGGGCCCGATTGCGCCGAGATACATGTCGCCCACGGATTTGCCGAGCTGGTCGGCGAGAACGATCAGGACGAGGGACGGCGGAATGACCTGCGTGATCGTTCCCGACGCGGCGATGACACCGGTGGCAAGCCGCGGATTATAACCGTATTTCAGCATGATCGGCAGGGAGATGACGCCCATGGTGATGACGGAGGCTGCAACCGTGCCGGTGATTGCGCCGAGGATCGCGCCAACGATGATGACGGCATAGGCAAGACCGCCCGGAATGGCGCCAAACAGCTTACCGGTTCCTTCAAGCAGATCTTCGGCAAGCCCGCATCGCTCCAGAATTGCGCCCATGAAGGTGAAGAAGGGAATGGCGAGCAGAAGGTCGTTGGAGACGATGCCGAAAATGCGCAGCGGCAAGGCCTGAAGAAAGGCCGGCGAAAAATGCTCGGTGAAGATGCCGATGACGCCGAAAACCAGACCGACGGTGGCAAGCGAGAAAGCAACCGGAAATCCGTAAAGCATGAAGATGATCATGCCGAGGAACATCAGTGGCGGAAGAATACCATATTCAAACATGGGAAATATCCTGAAGGTTCAGATCGGCGCGATCATTGCAGGGGTTTTTCGTACTTCGTATCCAGCGCATAAAGCCCGTTGAGGGCGCCTATGCGCTTGATAAGTTCTGAAAATCCCTGAAGAACCAGAAGGGCGAAACCGGCAAAGATGATGAGTTTCACCGGCCAGCGAATGAGACCGCCGGCATTGGAGGACATTTCATTCTGATACCAGGAAAGCGTGAACATCGGCCAGGAAAGCCAGGCCAGATAAAAGCAGCCGGGCAGCAGGAAAAGCGTTATTCCGATAAGGTCAACCCAGATGCGGCTGCGCGAGGAAATCGCGCCATAGATAATGTCCACCCGCACATGTTCGTTCATGCGCAGCGTGTAAGACGCACCGATCAGAACGATAAAGGCGAACATGTACCACTGGATTTCCAACCAGCCGTTTGAGCTGTAGTTGAAAGCATAACGAACCATGGCATTGCCGGCACTGACGAGGCAGCAGATAAGCACCAGATAACCGGCGACCTTGCCCAGAGCTTTGCTCGCAAGGTCTATGAGCGCACTTATTTTCAAAAGCGATTTCATGACTTTCCCCTCTTCCCTTATTGGGCCCTTTTCGGGTTTATGGCGGAGAGCAAAGCCGGGCGTGCATTGCTGCGGTCGCGCCTCCACGCGTATCCGCTGATTCAGGTCCCGGCGTTCCTCCCCACAGAATCCCGTGTATGGGCAGGCTGTTCGAAAAGCAACCGAAACCACTCTCAAACAGGCCGGACGACGGCCCTTTTCAACCGTTTGCGAAAGAATGTTGCCCGGCCGCACGCTTTGCCCGGCGCGCCTTTGTCCTAACATCGCGCAGATGCTGTTTCATTCCGAATGCATTGCACTTTTCGGCGACTTCATGTTACCTCTGGCTCCGGAGAATCCGGCACGAGCCCATGATCGTCCGCGGAGCAAATTGTTCTGCGCAGCGGCAGTGACGGATGGAGCAAAAGGGGAAGCGGAATGAGCGAACACCATACGGGTCCGGTCGAAGTTGGCGCCGAGATGAATTACGCCGAGCACGAAAAGACCTACAACGCTTTTCTGGCCATGACGAAATATGGCACCATGCTGGTATGTGTACTGATGCTGGCCATGGTCGCCGGTTTCTTCACCTCTGCAGGTTTCCTTGGCGGCCTGATTGTCTTCCTCGCCCTTTCGGTTGCAGGATTTTTTCTGCTGCGCTGAGCGATCCTGCGGCAACGGGGCGATGCCGGCCAATGCCAAAAGGTAAAGCCATGAACCGCCTGTTATCCTGTCTGTTCCTGCTGGCGGTGATTTCACATCCCGCCTGGTCTCGTGATTTATTGCCGTCCGAGCAGGACAGGCTCAAGACGCAGATCGAGCGGTTCAGCGCGGCGCTGAACAAGCAGGATTTCGAGGCCGTCTCCAGGACGGTACCGCCGAAAATCTTCGAGTTCATTGCAAGCGACGCGGGTATTACAGTGGAGCAATTGCGCAGCGCCCTGACGGCGCAGATGCAGATGGCGCTGGCGGCGTCAAGATAACCGAGTTCACCATGGACACGCGGGCGATAAGTGTCGGGCAAACGCCTGATGGAACGCCCTATGCGCTTGTTCCGACAAAAACCGTGATGGAAACCGGGGGCCAGACAATCGAGGCGAAATCCCACACGCTGGCGCTGATCGATGGTACGGACTGGTATTTGCTGCGTGTCAGCGACCAGCAACAGGTGGCGACCCTGCGAAAGGTCTATCCGGCCTTTGCCGACGTGGAATTTCCGGAAGATTCCATGCAGCCGGTGAAATAAGCCAAACGTTTCGAACCGGAAACACGATGGCCGGCATCAACCGGCCTGCCGCATATTCAGGAAAAACGCCCCGGCCGGAACGGATCGACCGAGATCGAGGTCTCTTCCCCGGTTGCGAGCTGTGTCACGAGGCGGGCGGTGGCTGCCGATTGTGTCAGTCCCAGATGGCCGTGACCGAAAGCATAGATGACGGAGGGCGTGGCGCGCGCCGTACCTATGACGGGAAGACAGTCCGGCATTGACGGGCGGAACCCCATCCATTGCCGACCGCCTTCCACCTTGAGGCCCGGCAGAAAACGTCCCGCCTTTTTCAGCATGGCGTCGGATCGTTTGAAATTGGGCTTCAATTCCAGACCGCCAAGTTCGACAGAGCCGCCGATGCGGATGCCGGAGGATAGCGGGGTTACGGTGAAACCGTGGTCGTTGAAGTAAAGTTGCCGTATAACGTTGAAGGCGCCAGCGGGCAGGGTGGTGTTATAGCCGCGCTCCGTTTCCAGGGGCACAATATTGCCAAGCGCCGCGGCCAGTTTCTTCGACCATGCACCGCAGGCGATCACCACCCTGTCGGCATCGATCTTGTCGCCGTTTTCCAGCGTTACGATCGTGCTTTCGCCGACGGCGTCGATGCGTTCGGCTTCGCCCTTGCGCAGGCTCGCCCCCCGGGCAATCACCAGGTCGAAAATGGCACGGGTGAAAGCATAGGGATCGGAGACCTGCAGGCCGTCCGGCGAAAACATGGCATGACGGAACTGCGGTGCAAGACCCGGTTGCAGCGTCTCGATCTCGTCACGGCCGACACGCTGAAAGGAGAATCCGGCCTGCTCCTTTTCACTCCACTCCTTGCGGGCGGCATTAAAGCTCGTTTCGCTGTCGTAAAGATCGAGCGCGCCGGTTTTCGAGACGAAGGACGAGAGCTCGGGCATGGCGGTGACATGGGCCATTTCCGTCGCCGCCAGCCGGTTGATGTCACCAAGCGCCTTCAGCCCGTGGCGGAAGTTGCGCTCGGCGCTGGCGCGCCAGAAACGCCACAGCCAGGGCGCAATCTTTGCTGCATAAGCGGGCGGCACGCTGAGTGGGCCAAGCGGGTCGAAAAGCCAGCGCGGCGCCTTTTTCATGATGCCGGGAGCGGGAATGGGAATGATTTCGGGAAAGGCCAGGATGCCGGCGTTGCCAGCGCTCGCACCCCGGGCAACTTCGCCGCGCTCCAGAAGAACGACATCGCGCCCGGCATTTTGCAGGTAAAGCGCCGCCATGGAACCGATAATGCCGCTGCCGATTACCAGCACGTCGCATTTCAGGGTTTTGGTCATCGGCGCTCCTGCAACACAAATCTTTCAGGCCCGCCATAACAATGAATGCCGTTCCGATGAAAGGCCGCATTGCGCCGCGGCCGCAGAAATATCAGCAGTGTGGCAAATAAGCGGTTCCCATCTCGAGATAATGCGGTGAAAAATGGCGCAGCCTTCAAGTATTTTTGCCTGCCAATCCTGTCGCCATGCAAGTAGTTATGGATCATCATTAATGGCTATTTAACGGTGTCCGGCTAGTTTCACCCGCAGGCGGACCGACCCTTTTTGTCTTTTCTGTTCGAGAGGTGAAGGAGGTCCGTATATTGGTCATCGCTGGGGGTTTAAAGGCATGTCTCACTTTTCCAAATTTGGTCTGGATGCATCTGCGGTGCTTGACGCCTTGAGCCGCTCCCAAGCCATCATCGAATTTGATCTTACCGGCAAGATTTTGAAGGCGAACGATAATTTCTGCAATGCGATCGGCTATCAGCAATCTGAAATCGTCGGGCGTTCCCACAGCATGTTCCTGTCTCCCGACGATGCGGCCTCCCCGGAATACAAGGTTTTCTGGGCGAAGCTTTCGCGCGGTGAATATGATCAGGGCCAGTACCGGCGGCGGGCGAAAAACGGCGACGAAATCTGGATCGAGGCCTCCTACAATCCGGTTTTTCGTTTCGGCAAACCTTACAAGGTCGTCAAGATCGCGACCGACATTACTGTAATCAAGCGCAAGAGCGCCGAGGATGACGGCAAGCTGGCTGCGCTTTCCCGGGCGCAGGCCATGATTGAATTTACGCCCGACGGAAAAATCCTTGGTGCCAATGAAAATTTCCTTGGCGCGCTGGGTTACACGGCGGAAGAAATTATCGGTAAACATCATTCGATGTTCTGCGAGCCGGCCTATGCACAGTCTCAGGACTATCGCAGCTTCTGGGATGAGCTTCGCACGGGCAGCTTTTCATCCGGACAGTTTATGCGGCTTGGCAAGGATGGCAAACGCGTCTTCATTCAGGCGTCCTACAATCCGATCCTCGATGACCGGGGCCGTGTCTTCAAGGTCGTGAAATTCGCTTTCGACGTGACCGACCGCATGCATGCGGTTGAAGAGCTTGGTGCTGCCCTCGAGCGGCTTTCACAATGCAATATCCGTGTCACGCTGGACAAACCATTCGTGGGCGAATTCGAAAGGCTGCGTCGCGACTTCAATAAGTCCATCGCGGAATTCCAGAAGACGCTGGAGAATGTTCTTGGTCAGACGGATGACCTGACCAAGAGCAGCCAGGAAGTCAGTGAAGCCTCCGTCAATCTCGCCGAACGCTCGCGCGAGCAGGCGGTGGCGCTGGAAGAAACCTCGGCGGCGCTTGAACAGATTACAGCCACCGTTCGCTCATCGACCGAAAATACCAGGGAGACGCGCAAGCTCGTTCAGAGCGCAAGGACATCGACGGCGGCATCGACCGAAGTGGTTGAGCGAACCGTCAATGCCATGCAGCGTATCGAGACGGCATCGCGCGAAATCAGCCAGATCATCGGTGTTATCGACGAGATTGCCTTCCAGACCAACCTTCTGGCGTTGAATGCCGGCGTGGAAGCCGCGCGTGCGGGGGAAGCCGGCAAGGGCTTTGCCGTCGTGGCGCAGGAAGTGCGCGAACTTGCGCAACGCTCCGCCAACGCTGCGAAGGAAATCAAGGCGCTTATCAACAATTCCGGCACCGAGGTTCTTGAAGGTGTGAGGTTGGTGGGTGAGACCGGTGAAGCGCTGAAGCAGATCGACGCGCTGGTGAGGCACATAGACGGCAATGTCGACATGATCGCGAAGGCGGCCGATGAGCAGGCAATCGGCATAGGCGAAATCAATCGGGCGGTTAACCGGCTTGACCAGATGACGCAGGAGAACGCTTCCATGAGTGCCCGTACCACCGTGATAAGCACCACGCTGGCGCAGGGCGCCGATGTGCTCGCACAACTCGTCAGCCTGTTCAAACTGAACCGCCGCACGGTTCAGCGTGAAGATGGATCGTCCATGCCGTCGGATTTTTCGAATGCCAGCCGGCGCGATCAGCCGGCGAGGCGAGCGGCTGCGTAAAGGGCGGGCTTACGTCCCTCGGATAGTGGGAGAGGTAGTCAAACCTCTCCCCCATCATTCTTCGGCCTCGATCCGTGATGACGCCGGATGTCTGCTGAAAGTCCAGGCGGCGCAGCAAGCGCTTTGGCCCGTTGAATGAATTTCTGATGCGGATGCCCCTTTGATCTGGCATCCGCATTCCGTCATCCGCGCAATGGCGGCCGTTCGATACCGAGATGGTCGCGCAGTGTCGAACCTTCGTAGTCCTTGCGGAACAGGCCGCGTTCCTGCAGCAGCGGAACGACCTCGCGATTGAATTCCTCCAGCCCGCCGGGGAAGAAGGGCGGCATGACGTTGAAACCGTCGGCCGCACCGTTTTCGAACCATTGCTGCATGCGGTCGGCCACGTCTTTGGCCGTGCCCATGACGATATGGTGGCCGCGGCCTGCCGCAACGCGCAGTGCCAGCTCCCGGATCGTCAGCTTTTCGCGGCGTGCAAGTTCGGTCAGAAGTTCAGCGCGGCTGCGCAACTGGTCGGAAATCGGCAGGTCCGGCAGCGGGCCGTCAAGATCGTAATCGGCAAGGCTGTGGCCGATGCGTTCTTCAAGCAGCGGCATTGCGCTCTTGATATCGGTCCAGCGGTTCAGTTCCTTCAGCTTTTCGCCAGCCTCTTCAAAGCTCCTGCCGATGATCGGCATGAAGCCGGGCATCACGGCGACGCTGGCCGGGTCGCGGCCGAATTTTTCCACACGTGCCTTGAGGCTGGTATAGAAGGCCTGCGCTTCGGAAATCGCCTGCTGGGCGGTGAAGACGATGTCGGCGGTGCGGGCGGCGAGATCCTGCCCCGGCCCCGAAGAGCCGGCCTGGATGAGAACCGGGTGGCCCTGCGGCGAACGCGGAATATTAAGCGGTCCCTTGACCGTGAAATATTTGCCCTCGTGGTTGAGGATATGGACCTTTTCCGGATCGACGTAACGGCCCGCCTGCTTGTCCTTGACGAAGGCGTCGTCATCCCAGCTGTCCCACAGGCCGCGAACGACATTCACATATTCTTCCGCCACCGCATAACGTTCGTCATGCTCGGGATGGTCCTTGGAAAAATTCGCCGCCGTGCGGGCATAGGAGGTGGTGACGATGTTCCACGCCGCGCGGCCGTGGCTCAGATGATCGATGGAAGCGAAGGCGCGGGCGGTGTGGTAGGGCTCGCCATAGGTTGTGGAGGCGGTGGCGGCCAGCCCGATCTTATCGGTGACCATGGCAAGGGCTGCCAGCAGGGTCAGCGGCTCGAAACGGGCTATCATCGAGGGGTGGGCGTCGACGCCGCTGGTCAGGCCGTCGGCGAGGAATACCATGTCGAACTTCGCCGCTTCGGCCATTTTCGTAACACGGGTGAGCAGATCGAAATTCTCGCTGCCGGCTTCGGCATCGGGGTGACGCCAGCCGGAAACGTGGTGCCCGGCGCCCTGCAGGAAAAGGCCGAGATGCATCTGTCTTTTGCGTGTCGTGGTGGTCATGGGGATCATGCCTTCATGTCGGTCGAGTTATATTTGCGATACCAGAAGCGTTTCGAGCTTCCTGAGGTCGGCTGCGGTCTTCATGGACCGCACCAGTGCCGGAATACCGGAAAATTTCTCATTGCCGCCGGTCGCGTCGGCAAATTTTTCGGTCGGGTCATCGATGCCAGGAAGGCCGTCGACACGGCGCGACAGCACCGTGCCGTCCTTCTTCGTCACGTCGATGACCACGAACCGTGTGGTCGGATCGGGCGAGAGGCGGCGGGCGGTCTCGTCATGCCGGCGTGAGACTTTGGCGGAAAGGGCAAGCAAGTCGTCGCGCGTCGGGCGTTCGTCGAAATGGCCGATACCAAGCGCTCCATCCGTCAGCGCTGCGGCAAAGACATATTCGGCGCTGAAGCGGGCGTCGATGCCGGTCGTGGGCGTGGCGGGGCCGACGAGGGCGGCATCGCCGCCTGGCGGGAAGGTGATGGTGACCGTTTCGATCTCGTCCGGCGTCAGATCATTGCTGTTGCGCAGCGCCAGCGCGCCGACGGCAACGGGATGGCTGGCTGTGCAGCAGGGAAAGGCCTTGAGGGTGAGGCCGGGCGAGACGATCTGCCAGGGTGCGCCCCAGCCGGAGAGAACACGTTTCGGTTGCTCGGCGCCGAAGGCGTAGGCGGAATAAAAACCGATGGGGTTTTCCAGAAAATCCGGCGCGCCCTGAAAGCCCGATCGCGCCAGCCACGCGGCGGTAAGGCCGGCACGCGTGGCAAGCCCCGCATGCAGCGGCTTGGCGTCATAACCGAATTGCAGGCGAAGCCCCGCCGATTGGGTTGCGGCAAGCCCGAGCGCCACGGCCGTGGTTTGCGGGTCGAATTTCAGGAGATGGGCTATGGCTGCCGCAGCACCGATGGGGCCGAGCGTGGCGGTGGCGTGGAAGCCGTTTTCGTAATGCTTCGTTCCGAGCGAGAGGCCGAGACGCGCCATGGTTTCCAGCCCGACGATATAGGCGGCGATGAAGGCGTCCGCCGTGGAGCTCTCTTCGACCGCGATAGCCAGCAAAGCGGGAATGATGGCGACAGTCGGGTGGCCGCGTACGCTGCCGTGAACATCGTCATAATCAAGCACATGCCCGGCGTGACCGTTGATGAGGGCGGCGGTGAAGGCATCCGTGCGCAGATCGTGGCCGATAATGCCCGCCGTGCCTGACGTGCCGGGCGTAAAGCTGTCGATCAGGATTTTCGTGCTTCTGTCGGCAGCGCCGCCCAGCACGCAGGCGAAAAAATCGATCAGCGCCGTGCGGGCGATGGCCACAGCATCTTCGTCACCCAGGGGATCGGAGGCGGCAATCGCTTCGGCGAGATGAAGGGTGAGTTTTTCGTCCGCGGCCATGGCATCAGATCCCTTCGCCGTCATTGACCCGCGCCACCTGTCCGCCGAGACCCTTGACGAAGGCGTTGATGCGCGGATTGGTCGACTTGTAGAAAATATGCTCCGGCGTGCCCTGATCGACGATCAGGCCGTTTTCGGTGAAGACGATATTGTCGCTGATTTCTTCGGCAAAACGCATTTCATGCGTGACGAGAATGCTGGTCATGCCATCATTGACGAGATCGCGGATAACGGCGAGCACTTCGCCCACGGTTTCGGGGTCGAGCGCGGAAGTGACCTCATCGAACAGCACCAGTTCCGGCCGCATGGCGAGCGCGCGGGCAATCGCCACACGCTGCTGCTGGCCGCCGGAAAGCTGGCCGGGATAGGCATCGACCTTCTGGGAAAGGCGGACCTTTTCCAGCAATTCGCGGGCATGGCGCTCGGCTTCCGCCTTCGGCGTGCCGAGAATCTTGATCGGCGCGATGGTGATGTTTTCCATCACCGTCAGATGCGGAAAGAGGTTGAACTGCTGGAAAACGATGCCGATGCGCTTGCGCAGCGCGATGCGCTCAGCCTCGGTCTTCAGCTGGTCGACACGGGTGCCGCCGACGGTGATCTTGCCCGATTGCGGAATGAGCAGGCCGTTGATGCAGCGCAGGATGGTGGACTTGCCGGAGCCGGAAGGGCCGATGATGGAGACGGCGTCGCCCTTGTTGACCGTGAGGTCGATGCCTTTCAGGACCTGATTGTCACCGAAGGACAGGTGTATGCCTTCCAGTTCGACCAGGGCTTTTGCGGCGGTTTGTGGTGCGGGTGCGGACATGGCTTGTTCCAATCAGCGGGAAGCGAAGCGCCGCTCGAGGCGCTGCGTGAAACGGGAGACGGGATAGCAGAACAGGAAGAACGCCATCAGAACGGTGAGATAGACCACGACGGTGAAATCGTTGCGCTGCACGGCGGTGCTGGCGTCTGTCGCGGCATGAAGAAGCTCATGCACGCCGACCAGCGAGGCGAGCGCCGTACCCATGGTGATCGAAGCATAGAGGTTCATCCATGGCGGCAGCGAACGCTTCACGCATTGCGGCAGAATAATCCAGCGCAGTGTCTGGTTGCGCGAAAAACCCAGCCCCTGCGCCGCTTCCCACTGCGCCGTCGGAATCGACTGGATGGCGCCGCGGGTGATTTCGGCGATATGGGCGCTGGCCGGAATGGCGAGACCGACGACGGCCTTGATCCAGTCCGGGAAGGGAATGTAGTTGCCAAAGGCGACGATCTCGAAGGGGAAGATGTAGGTCGCGGCGAAGATCAGCACCAGATGCGGGGCGTTGCGGAATATCTGCACATAGGTGAGCGCGGGCGCTCGCACGAGACGGTAGGGCGCGAGCTCCATGATGCCGAGCAGGACGCCGATGAAGGTGCCGATGGCGATCGCAAGGATGCTGATCAGCACGTTCATGGCAAAACCCTTGGCCAGATAGGGCAGCCATTGCAGCAGCACCTGGCCGAGCGAAGGGTCGAGGATCAGCCACAAAATGACTGATATCAGCACGCCGAGGAGCAGAATGGTGCCGAAGGGCGGCTTCTTTACCGCCTGTGTTGGAGAAACCACCGCACTCATTGACCGAACCCCGGAACCGCAAGACGCCGTTCAAGCCAGAGACCGGCTCTTGCGACGATGAAATTGATGACGCTGAAGAAGATCAGGATGACGATCATTAGCTCGACCACATTGTCGCGCTGCGTCCAGATCAGGATCGAGGCATAGGTGATCTCACCCACCGCAATTGCCGAACCGACCGTGGTGAGCTTCACCAGATTGACGAGGTTGTTGATGATGGAGGGCAGCGCCGTGCGGATGGCCAGCGGAAACTCCACATAGCGTAAAATCTCGAAGGAACTGAAACCGATCGCGCGCGCCGCCTCGATGGTGGTGGCCGGCACCGCCTCGATACCGCCGCGCAACGCTTCCGCATGGAAAGCGGCGATGTGCAGGCCGGTGATGGCGACGACCCAGAAGAATGGCGTCAGCGGGTTGTTCTGCGCGCCGCCCAGCGCATTGGAAATCAGCATGTTGAGCACGAGGAAACCACACATCAGCTGCACCAGCGTCGGCGTGTTGCGCGTCAGTTCCACATAGGCGCGCACGGGGCCGGCGAGCCAGACCTTGCCCGATGTCAGCATTGCCGCGAAAATGAAGCCGAAGAGGAGGCTAAGCGGCAAAGTGACGGCGACGAGGATCAGCGTCATCTTCATGCCGTCGAGCCAGATCTGAACCTCGTAACCGCTGTTCAGAAAGTCATAGTTGAGGCCAAGATGCGCGGCCAGTTCTATGAAGCGCGCTGTAAATCCATCCTGCATCGGAAATCCATGCTGTTGTCGCGGGTGCGCCGCCCTGCAGGCGGCGCCAGAATGACCTGTCTTTTTATAAAGCAGAAAAGAACGGCAGGCGAAACCGGCCGTTCCTGATGGTCATAGGAAATCACTCCGCCTGTTCGGCATCATCCTCACCCTGCGGTGAGGACATGCAAGGAACGGAGAGACCCTGCGCCTGTCTTATTGCGCCGAAAGCTTCTTCTGCTGCTCTTCCATATAGCCGATGCTCGGCAGACGGTTGGCCTTGGCGAATTCGAGCATCTTGCCGGAGGCGTGCAGTTCCTTGACGATCTTGTCGAGAGCGGCTTGCGTGTCGCTTTCGCCCTTGCGCAGCCAGATCACGGAATCAGACGGGATCAGGTCGGTGGGGATGAGGATGCCGTAATCCTTCCACTCATCGGCGCGGTCCTGAAGCATCAGGCTGAGCGTGCCGTTGACGTGAACGGAGACGTCGCAATTGCCGCCCTTGAGCGCCAGTAGCGATTCCGGCTGGCTCGGCAGCGCTTTAACCTGCGCGCCATATTGTTCGATCAGCGGCTGGGTGTAGTTGGAGCCTTGCGAAACGCAGGCGATCTTGCCCTTCAGGTCCGGCCAGTCCTTGATGCCACTGTCCTTGCGGCCGATGGCGGCGCCACCCTGGCGGTCATAGGGGGTCGGTACGTAATCGAGCGTTTTGGCGCGTTCTTCCGTGTACTGCATGTTGGCGATCAGAATATCGACCTTGCCCTGCTGCAGGAACTGCACGCGGTTGGGCGGGGTCACGGTTTCGGTGACCAGCTCGACACCGAGGCCGGCGGCCAGCGCCTTGGCGACGTCGATGTTGAGACCCTTCTGCTCCTGCGTCTTCGGATCGATGAAACCGAAAGGCGCGCCGGACAGGATGACGCCAACGGTGAGCTTGCCGCGACCCTTGATGCGGTCGAGCGTTGCATCCGCGTGAGCGGCGGTGGCCATCGAAGCGATGACAACGGTTCCGGCAATGAGTTTTGCGGCAAATCTGGAGAAAGAGAGGGCCATGGGTATTTCCTTTTGATTGTAGGTGGAAACTACATGAGGCACCCGCCAAGAGCGAGAATTGGCATTGCGTGAAAAATAGTATGAATAAAATCCGGTTCCAATAAATCTTTTAGGAAGAAAAATTATCCTAATAATTTGGAATCGTAGAATCCTGTTCTTTTCATCCGTCGCTATGTGCCGGTCTGTCAGGGGCTGGAGAGTAGTCCGGACGTCGCTGAGGACCGGATGGCCACATGCGGAGCGAGCGTATCCGGCTTGTCTCTTCTCCCCGCCGGGGAGAAGGTCGCGGCAGCGGGATGAGGGGGTGAGGGTGAGATATGCGGAGAGGCCCCCTCATCTAACCCTTCGGGCCATCTTCTCCCCGGCGGGGAGAAGAAACCGGCCGCGCCCTGCGCTTATCGTCCGGCGTTATAGGCCGCTATTGCCGCCATGTTGACGATATCGCTGTCCTTCGCACCCATGGAGGTGATCTGCACCGATTTATCGAGGCCGACGAGAAGTGGGCCGATGACGGTTGCGCCGCCCAGTTCCTGCAGCATCTTGGTGGAGATGGAGGCGGAATGGATGGCGGGCATGACCAGCACATTGGCCGGGCCGGAAAGCCGGGCGAAGGGATACTGGCTCTGCATGCGGTGATGGTTCAGCGCCACATCGGCCGACATTTCGCCGTCGACCTCGAAATTGACGTTGCGCCTGTCGAGAATTTTCACCGCCTCGCGCACCTTGTCGGAGCGTTCGCCGGTCGGCTGGCCGAAGGTGGAATAGGCCAGCATGGCAACGCGCGGTTCGTAACCGAAACGACGGGCGAGGCCGGCTGCTTCTTCCGCGATATCGGCAAGATCTTCCGCGTTCGGCATGTCATGCACGGCTGTATCGGCCACGAAGACAGTGCGGTTGCGCGAAACGACCAACGAAACACCGATGACACGATGGCCGGGCTTGGTGTTGATGCAGCGGCGGATATCCTCCAGCGCCGTGGAGTAGTTGCGGGTAACGCCGGTGACCACGGCGTCCGCATCGCCCATAGCCACCATGCAGGCGGCGAAATGGTTGCGGTCGTTGTGGACCAGACGCTGTACGTCGCGCAGCAGGAAGCCGCCGCGCTGCAGACGCGCATAGAGATAATCGACATAGGCATCGACGCGGCTGGAAAGACGCGCATTGGTGATCTCGATGTTGGCGCGGTCGAGATCGATGCCAGCGCGTTCCGCATTGGCCTTGATGATATCATCACGGCCGAGCAGGATGGCGGTGCCGAGGCCCTGTGCGGTGAAGGAAATCGCCGCACGCATGACCTGTTCTTCTTCGGCTTCCGCAAAAACGACCCGCTTCGGTGAGCGGCGCACCCGCTCGTAAAGGCGCTGCGTCGTTGAGGCCATCGGGTCGCGGCGGGCGGAAAGCTCGCGGGCATAGGCGTCGAGATCGGGCAGTTCCCGGCGGGCAACGCCGGTTTCGATGGCGGCTTTCGCCACGGCCACCGGAATGGCCGAGATCAGGCGCGGATCGAAGGGAACGGGAATGATATATTGCGAACCGAAGCGCGGGCGGTTGCCCTGATAGGCGGCGGCCACATCGTCAGGAACATCCTCGCGGGCAAGATCGGCGAGCGCCTGTGCCGCCGCGATCTTCATCGCGTCGTTGATCTGGCTGGCGCGGACATCGAGCGCGCCGCGGAAGATATAGGGGAAGCCGAGGACATTGTTGACCTGGTTCGGGTAATCCGAACGTCCGGTTGCCATGATGGCGTCGTCGCGGATGCGCGACACTTCTTCCGGCGTAATTTCCGGGTCCGGATTGGCCATGGCGAAGATGATCGGCTTCGGCGCCATGGAACGGATCATTTCTTCGCTGAAAGCGCCCTTCTGGGAGAGGCCGAATACGACATCCGCGCCCTTCATGGCTTCCGCCAGCGTGCGGTTGTTGGTTTTCACCGCGTGCGCGGATTTCCACTGGTTCATGCCTTCGGTACGGCCCTGATAGATCACGCCCTTGGTATCGCAGAGCGTGATGTTTTCAGGGTTGAACCCCATGGCCTTGATGAGGTCCATGCAGGCGATTGCCGCCGCACCCGCACCGTTGCAGACGAGCTTGGTGGTCTTGAAGTCGCGGCCCGTCAGTTCGATGGCGTTGATGAGGCCGGCGGCGGCGATGATGGCGGTGCCGTGCTGGTCGTCATGGAAAACGGGAATGTCCATCAGCTCGCGCAGGCGGCTTTCGATGATGAAACATTCCGGCGCCTTGATATCCTCCAGATTGATGCCGCCGAAGGACGGGCCGAGGTAACGCACGCAATTGATGAACTCATCGGCGTCTTCGGTATCGACTTCGAGATCGATGGAATCAACATCGGCGAAGCGCTTGAAAAGGACCGACTTGCCTTCCATGACCGGCTTGGAAGCAAGCGCGCCGAGATTGCCGAGACCGAGGATGGCGGTGCCGTTGGAGATGACCGCAACCATGTTGCCGCGCGTTGTATAATCGTAAGCGGTCGCCGGATTTTCGGCGATGGCTTTCACCGGCACGGCCACGCCCGGCGAATAGGCAAGCGACAGGTCCCGCTGCGTCGCCATCGGCTTGGTCGGGGTGATTTCCAGTTTCCCCGGCCGGCCTTCCGCGTGGAAATCCAGGGCTTCCTGATCCGTAACCGATGTTCTGGTGCTGGCGGGTTTCGTCGTGTCGGACATGGGCTGAGCGCGCTTTCGTGTCGATAACAGTGTAAAAATATCCGCCGTTGTTATTGTATTTTTCGCGCCCCTGCCAAGCCTTGAATGTTGTTCAGTGCAGCAAATTTAAGCGTGATGAAATTTGCGGCCGATTCAATCGATTAATTTGTTTCGCCGGCGGGTGCTGCAGATCTGATGCGCCATGGCTCGGCCATCCATGTGGTTTTCGAGATGGGCAGATTCCTGCGATTTCCGAGGACGTTTTCGTGCCGGGTTCCGTGGAACCGCGCGAACCACGCCGCGTTAGCGAAATGGGCCCGCCAACAATCAACATGTCCTTCCGCTTGTTCACCAAGCTTTCACAAGGCGAACTTATGAGCTTGCGCTTATCCGCCCGTGAACCGATGATGGCAGCATTGGCAAATATGTATATTGTCCGGCGCGCCGGGAATTTTTTAGATTTGGAAAGGTTTTGTTGTGAGCGCACATTCTCGAAAGATCACACCGGTTCTTCTTGCTGGCGGGGCGGGATCTCGGCTTTGGCCGGTATCGCGTGATCAGTTACCCAAGCAGTTCCAGCCGCTGGTCGGCAATCTTTCGACCTATCAGCAGACATTGACGCGAGTGGGTGACAAGGCGCTTTATTCCGAGCCACTGGTGATCACCAACGAGGATTTCCGCTTCTTCGCCCGCCGCCAGGCGGAAGAGATCGATCTGCCGGCAACGGTGGTGCTGGAGCCCGCCCGCCGTGACAGCGCCGCCGCCATGGCCGCCGCCGCCGTGCTGGCCGAGCGCCGCGAGCCCGGATGTCTGGTGCTGGCGCTTGCCGCTGACCATGTGGTGCTGGATGCCGATAAATTTTCCGACGCCGTGAAGCTTGGCGCCAAGGCCGCCGATCAGGGCAATATCGTCGTTTTCGGCCTGGTGCCGACGGAACCGCGCACCTCTTATGGCTATATCAAGCCGGGTGAGGCGATCGATGGCGAAGAAGATTTGAGCACCGTCGAGGCTTTCGTGGAAAAGCCTGATGTGAAGACTGCGATTTCCTATCTGGAAAAGGGCTATCTCTGGAACTCCGGCAACTTCCTGTTCCGTTCCGATGTGATGATCGCCGAGTTGAAGGCCTTCGCACCGGAGATTCTTGCGGCGGTGACGCAGGCGGTTGAGCAATATGAAAGCGACCTCGGTTTCGTGCGCCTGCATCAGGCAAGCTTCGAGGCTTCCCCGAAAAACTCCATCGACTATGCCGTGATCGAGAAGACCAAGCGCATGGCCGTGGTGCATGGCCATTTTCGCTGGTCGGATATTGGCAGCTGGGATGCGATCTGGGAGATCGCCGACAAGCGCGGTAACGACAATGCGCTGGAAGGCGATGGCGTTTTCATCGATTCCGAAGGCTGCCTCATCCATTCCACGCAATTGCTGACGACGGTGGTGGGCGCCAAGGACCTGGTGGTGGTGGCCACCAAGGACGCGGTTCTGGTCGTGCCGAAAAACCGGGTACAGGATGTGAAGGGGCTGGTGGAGACGCTGAAGGACGGCGAACATGCGCCGAGAACGCAGAGCCACAAGCGCGTTTATCGTCCGTGGGGTTATATCGAGCACATGTATGTCGACGAGCGTTATCGTGTCGGCCACATCACGGTTGATCCCGGCCACCGCATCTCCTTCCAGAAACACTATCACCGTTCCGAGCACTGGATCATCGTCAAGGGAACGGCGACGGTGACGATTGGCGAGGAGACCCGGCTGCTGACGGAAAACCAATCCGTCTATATTCCGATCGGCCAACCGCACCGGCTTGCCAATGAAGGGCAGATTCCGCTCGAACTGGTCGAAATCCAGACCGGAGCCTATATTGGCGAGGACGACGTCATCCGTATCGAGGATGATTACAAGCGACAGTAGGATCGTAGCGCGGGGGCAGGCGGCATCATGGGGTGAGCGAGCCTTCGCCCGTGTCGCCACCCTTTACCGAAAGATTTCTGACCGCGACTGATGGGATCGTGGCGGCTCAGGAGGCCAGCGCGTTCACGCCATGGGCGAAGGCATGGGAAAGCATGGCTGCTTCAAGCCCCCGCCGCCAGAAAAGCCACCCGAACAACAGGCCGGGGATAAAATTAGCGAGCAGGATCGCAGCGATTAGTAATCGCTGCGGATCGGTTGCGATGGCAAACAAGAGTGGCAGGTGGCCAGCGGCGAAAAGGGCTGCCGCCAGAAGGATAGCTGTCCACATCAGGGCCGGACCTGCCCGGCCCCTTCCTGTGATGCGCCAGAGCACCCATGCGAAAAACGACATCAGGCCCCATCGGGTCAAAATCTCTTCCGTGATTCCGCCGTAGAGAATCCGTGTCGTCAGTGGAACGGGAAAAGCGACCATCATTGCCCGGGTCGATGCATCCGTAACCGCGGGAAGGACCGCTGCCGAATAGGTAATCATCAGCAAACCGATGGCGAGGCCCGCTAGAAGCGCGGGCATCGCCTGTCTCTGCAGCACGGCGCGCATGCTGCTTCCTTGGACAAGGGTATGGATCAGTGGTGCGCCGAGCCCTACCTTGCCGGCCAGGGCTTGACCAATCGCCACCGCTGCAACGGTCAGCATCGCGGGCTGGATGAGCATCAGCAGGCGTATTTGAAAAGATAGCTGCTGTCCCGGTGCAAGTTGCTCAACCGGTACCAGCAGGAGCGATGCGACACCCGCCAATCCGATGATCAAAAGAATGTGCCAAGCTTTCATTGTCGCCTTCACCTGTCTATCCCGTGGGGTTTGCGCCGAGAGCGGAGCCGGGTTCTGAAGCGTTGTAAAAGGCCTGCATTACCTGTGGGTTACGCCATTTCGACATCCCTCCTGGCCGGCTGTTCAGTATGGATTGCGGCCGTTTGGAACACCCTTGGGAGCGCTGGCGAGATTCGTATCTTAGGCGGTTGCCTAATCAAAAATCTTCGCATACGTTCCAACTGCAACGTTTCAGTGAGGGAGGAGACTCATGCGAATGCGTGTTATTTCTGCGGCCTTTTTGGCCAGTGTCATGATTCCGGCGGGCATGGCCGGGGCCACCGATCTTGAGGTGACCCATTGGTGGACATCGGGCGGCGAAGCCGCAGCGGTGGCCGAGCTTGCCAAGGCTTTCGATGCGACCGGCAACAAATGGGTGGATGGCGCAATTGCCGGTTCGGGCGGTACGGCCCGGCCGATCATGATCAGCCGCATCACCGGCGGTGACCCGATGGGCGCCACGCAGTTCAACCACGGCCGGCAGGCGGAAGAGCTGGTGCAGGCCGGCTTGATGCGCGACCTGTCCGACGTTGCCGAAAAGGGCAAGTGGAAAGAGGTCATCAAGCCGGCGAGCCTGCTCGACAGCTGCACCATCGACGGCAAGATCTATTGCGCACCGGTCAACATTCATTCCTGGCAATGGCTGTGGCTTTCCAACGAAGCCTTCAAGAAGGCGGGCGTCGAGGTTCCGAAGAACTGGACGGAATTTGTTGCAGCCGCACCGGCGCTGAAGAAGGCCGGTATCCAGCCGCTCGCGCTCGGCGGGCAGGCATGGCAGGCCAACGGCCTGTTTGACACGCTGACGCTTTCGATTGGCGGCAAGGATCTCTACCAGAAAGTCTATGGCGACAAGGATGCCGAAGCGGCAGCGGGGCCTGAGATGGCGAAGATTTTTGCAGCGGCCGTCGAGGCCCGCGATATGGCCAAGGGCACCAATGTGCAGGACTGGAACCAGGCGACCAACCTGGTCATAACCGGCAAGGCCGGCGGCCAGATCATGGGTGACTGGGCGCAGGGTGAGTTCCAGCTTGCAAACCAGAAGGCCGGTACGGATTATTCCTGCCTGCCGGGTCTCGGCCTCAATGACTATATCACCACCGGCGGCGATGCCTTTTATTTCCCGGTCCTGAAGGACGAGGCGAAAACCAAGGCGCAGGACGTGCTGGCTGAAACCATCGTCGATCCGAAAACGCAGGTCGCCTTCAACCTGAAGAAAGGCTCGCTGCCGATCCGTGGCGACGTCGATCTCAACGCCGCCAATGACTGCATGAAGAAGGGTCTGGCAATTCTGGCGAAGGGCAATGCGCTCACCAGCACCGACCAGCTGATTTCTGCCGATACGCAGAAGCAGAAGGAAGACCTGATGGCGGAATTCTTCGCCGGCTCGATGTCTGCGGCAGATGGCCAGAAGCGCTTCGCGGACCTCATCGGTTCCGCTGACTGATTGTGATCTCTCCGGGTCGGGGAGCGGTTCGCCGCTCCCCGCTCCAACGTCCGGTCCGTGCGATAGTCACCAGTGCGGGCAGGGGTTTCATGCGGTAAGGCTATTGCCTGACCGTTTACTGTAACGTTACAGGAGGAGGTAGCATGGCAGGTCAAACGCGCTCCAGGCGTCCCAATCAGCTTTTTCGCAATCTCAATTCCAAGATTGCCTCCATTCCCATGATCTTGACCGCCATGGTGATCTTCCTCGGTGGCACGGTCTGGACGGTGATTTATTCCTTCACCAATTCCAAGCTTCTGCCGCGGGCGAGCTTCATCGGTTTTGATCAGTATGAACGGCTCTGGGCAGCACCACGCTGGATCGTTTCCATCCAGAATCTGGCGATCTATGGTATTTTGTCTTTGATCTTCAGTCTCGTCATCGGCTTCGTTCTGGCGGCGCTGATGGACCAGAAAATCCGGTTCGAAAACACCTTCCGCACCATTTTCCTTTATCCCTTCGCTTTGTCCTTCATCGTCACCGGCCTTGTTTGGCAATGGCTGCTCAACCCGGAATTCGGCATCCAGTCGGTGGTGCGTTCGATGGGCTGGGAAAGCTTCACCTTCGATCCGCTCTATAATTCGCAGATCGTCATCTACGGCATTCTGATTGCGGCGCTCTGGCAGGGCACGGGGCTCGTCATGTGCCTGATGCTGGCCGGTCTTCGTGGCATCGACGAGGACATCTGGAAAGCGACACGCGTCGACGGCATCCCGATGTGGAAGACCTATATTCTCATCATCATTCCCATGATGCGGCCGGTGTTCATCACCACGCTGGTCATCATCGCCAGCGGTATCGTCAAGGTCTACGATCTTGTCGTGGCGCAGACGAGCGGCGGGCCGGGCATCGCGTCCGAAGTGCCGGCGAAATATGTCTATGACTACATGTTCCAGGCGCAGAATCTGGGGCAGGGTTTCGCGGCTTCGACAATGATGCTCCTGACGGTCGCGATCATCATCATTCCATGGGCCTACCTCGAATTCGGAGGCAAGAAGCGTGGCTAATATCAGCACATTAAACACGGTCGTGGCCGCCACCGATGCGGTTGCCAAAGACCTTTCCGGCCCGCGCGGCAGGAAGCCGAGGAAAACCTTTTCCCGCCGCAACATCATTCTTTACGGCACGCTGTTCGTGGCCGCCGCCTATTACCTGCTGCCGCTTTACGTGATGGTCGTCACCTCGCTGAAAGGCATGCCGGAAATCCGGCTTGGCAACATTTTCGCGCCGCCGGTGGAAATCACTTTCGAACCCTGGGTGAAAGCCTGGGCCAATGCCTGCACGGGCTTGAACTGCGACGGGCTTTCACGCGGCTTCTGGAATTCGGTGCGCATTCTCGTTCCTTCCGTTGTCATTTCGATCGTCGTCGCTTCCGTCAGCGGCTACGCCATGGCCAACTGGAAGTTCAAGGGGTCGGAGCTGTTCTTCTCGATCCTCATCATCGGCGCTTTCATCCCCTATCAGGTGATGATCTATCCGATTGTCATCGTGCTGCGTGAAATGGGTGTCTATGGCACGCTGACCGGCCTCGTTATCGTGCACACCATCTTCGGCATGCCGATCCTGACGCTGCTGTTCCGCAATTATTTCGCCTCTTTGCCGGAAGAATTGTTCAAGGCGGCGCGCATTGATGGCGCGAATTTCTGGCAGATCTATTTCCGCATCATGCTGCCCATGTCGCTGCCGATCTTCGTTGTCGCGATGATCCTGCAGGTGACCGGCATCTGGAACGACTTCCTGTTCGGCGTGGTGTTCACGCGGCCGGAATATTACCCGATGACGGTGCAGCTCAATAATATCGTCAACTCCGTGCAGGGCGTGAAGGAATATAACGTCAACATGGCCGCAACCCTTCTGACGGGTGCCGTGCCGCTGATCGTTTATTTCGTCTCCGGCAGGCTTTTCGTCCGCGGCATTGCCGCAGGCGCAGTAAAAGGTTGAGCTATATGAACAAAAGCGTTTCCATCCGCGATCTTTCCCTGTCCTTCGGTGCCGTTACCGTGCTGAAAGACCTCAATCTCGATATTTACGACGGCGAATTCCTCGTCCTGCTCGGCTCTTCCGGCTGCGGCAAGTCGACCCTTCTTAATTGCATCGCCGGCCTTCTGGAGCCAACCGACGGGCAAATCTTCATCAAGGACCGCAATGTCACCTGGGAGGAGCCGAAGGATCGCGGCATCGGCATGGTGTTCCAGTCCTATGCGCTTTATCCGCAGATGACGGTGGAGAAGAACTTGTCCTTCGGCCTTCAGGTCGCCAAGGTGCCGAAAGAGGAAATCGACCGCCGCGTCAAAAGGGCGGCCGGCATATTGCAGATCGAGCCGCTGCTGAAACGCAAGCCCGCCGAGCTTTCCGGCGGCCAGCGCCAGCGTGTGGCCATCGGCCGGGCGCTGGTGCGGGATGTGGATGTGTTCCTGTTCGACGAGCCGCTCTCCAACCTCGACGCCAAGCTGCGCTCGGAACTGCGCGTCGAAATCAAGCGGCTGCACCAGTCGCTGAAGAACACCATGATTTATGTGACGCATGACCAGATCGAGGCACTGACGCTGGCGGACCGGATCGCCATCATGAAAAGCGGCGTCATCCAGCAGCTTGCCGATCCCGTAACCATCTACAACAAGCCGCGAAACCTCTTCGTTGCCGGTTTCATCGGCTCGCCCTCGATGAATTTCCTGCGTGGTGAGTTGATCGAAAAGGACGGCAAGGTGGTCTTCACCACCAATGGCGTGACTTTCGCGCTGGATGGCTACCAGTCGGAAACGCCACTCGCCGCCGGCCGTGCCGTGGTTCTGGGCGTTCGCCCCGAACATGTGCGCGTCGATGCCGATATCGTTGGCGGCGAAGTGCATGAGGCGATTGTTGATATCGAGGAGCCGATGGGCGCCGACAATCTGATCTGGCTGAAACATGCCGGGCATACCATGTCCGTGCGCGTCGGCGGCCACAGGCGGTTTTCGCCGGGCACCAAGGTGCGCCTCGGCCTCGACATGACGATGGCCTCACTGTTCGACGCGCAAAGCGAGGACCGGCTCTAGAACAGCTTCGATTTACCCCCACACACAATCCCAAGACCCAGATCTCTATGGAGGAGACAATGACAGAACTCGGTTTCCAGCTTTACAGCGCCCGCAATTTCCAGCCTTTTTCCGATATTCTGAAGAAGCTTTCGGCGGCGGGTTATAAACATGTCGAAGGTTATGGCGCGATGTACGCTTCGCTGGATGATGCCGGTTTGAAAGGCCTGCGCGCCGAACTCGACGCCAATGGCCTTGCCATGCCGACCGGCCATTTCGGCCTCGACCTTCTGGAAGGCGATCCGAAAAAGGCGCTGAACATCGCGAAAGTTCTGGGCGTGGAGGCGATCTATTGCCCTTATCTGATGCCTGACCAGCGCCCGACAGATGCCGCAGGCTGGTTCGCTTTCGGCAAGCGCCTGCAGGAAGCTGGAAAGCCCTTCGTGGATGCAGGGCTGACCTTCGGCTGGCATAACCATGATTTCGAGTTCAAGACGCTTGGCGATGGCTCCACACCGCAGGAGCATATATTTGCCGGTGGCCCGGATTTGAAATGGGAGGCGGATATCGCCTGGATTATCAGAGGAAATGCCGATCCGCTCGCATGGATCGAAAGCTATGGCAAACGCATTACTGCGGTACATGTGAAGGACATCGCACCAGCAGGCGAGAATGCGGATGAGGATGGCTGGGCCGATGTCGGCCATGGGACCGTGGACTGGAAGGGCCTCGTCGCGGCGCTGAAGGCGAAATCCGCCACGAAACATTTCGTGGTCGAGCACGACAATCCGAAGGACATCGACCGGCTGATAACCCGCTCGATCGCATCTTTCAAAACCTACTAAGTTTCAATTTCGGAGTTTGCATCATGGCCAGGGATCTTGGCGTCGGCATCATCGGATGCGGCAATATCTCGTCTGCTTATTTCTCGCTGGCACCGCTCTTCAAGGGCATCAAGGTGCTTGCCTGCGCCGACCTCAACCGCAATGCGGCGGAGCTGAGGGCGGAAGAATTCGGTGTTATCGCGCAGTCCATCGAGGAGCTGCTCGCCAACAAGGATATCGATGTGGTGGTGAACCTCACCATTCCCGCCGCGCATTTTCCGGTGTCGAAAGCCGCTCTTGAGGCGGGCAAGCACGTCTATTCGGAAAAGCCGCTGGTGCTTTCGCTAGAGGAAGGCGAGGAGCTGCGGCGCATCGCCCGGGAGAAGAACCTCTCCGTCGGCTGCGCGCCGGATACCTTCCTTGGCGGCGCGCATCAGCTTGCCCGGCAATATATCGATGACGGCAAGGTCGGGAGGATCACTTCCGGCACCTGCCATGTGATGAGCCCCGGCATGGAGATGTGGCACCCGAACCCGGGCTTCTTCTTCCTGAAGGGCGGCGGGCCGATCCTCGATCTCGGTCCCTATTACGTCGCTAATCTCATCAACCTCATCGGACCGGTGAAGCGCGTCGGTGCGCTGACTTCGATGGCCAATCCGACCCGTACGGTGACCAGCCAGCCGCTGAACGGCGAGATCATCCCCGTTGAAACACCGACCAATATCCATGCCCTGCTGGAATTCGTGAACGGCGCGACGATCACGCTTTCGGCGAGCTGGGATGTCTGGTCGCATCGCCACGCCAATATGGAGCTCTACGGCACGGAAGGCTCGATCTACGTGCCGGACCCGAACTTCTTCGGCGGTGTGGTGGAGGCAAGCGGCCGGGATAAGGATATCCAGCCGCTGGAAGACTGGGCGCATCCCTTCGGCATTGCCAATCAGGAAAGCCCGAACGGCCCGCGGGCCAATTATCGCACGGCGGGCCTTGCCGATATGGCAATCGCTATTCTGGAAGGCCGCGATGCCCGTTGCTCGCTGGATCGCTCCCTGCACGGCATCGATGTGATGACCTCGATCCTCAAATCCGGGGAGGAAGGCCGTTTCATCGAAATGACGACGACCTGCACCCAGCCGGCTGCACTCGGGATCGAGGAGGCGCAGGCGCTGCTGCGCTGAGCGCACAGCCAATGAAAAAAGGCCCGGCGCACTGCCAGTTCGCCGGGCCTTTTCCGCTCTGCCATTTAGTGGCGAGCGTCGCGTGTTCATTCGACTTCACAGGCCGATAAAAAGACCCAGCCAGCGCGCAACCGTCCTGACCATCCAGATCAGGAACACGAACGACGCTGTGCCGGTGGCGGTGACGAGCGCTGCAGAGGCGACGAGGAGGCCGGTTGTGAGATTGCGCCTGAACCGGTAACGTTTCGGCTCGAGTGCTCTATCCATGGCGGAGAGCGGCGATCAGCCCGCGAATGGTGAGCGTGATATAAAGCATACCCGCCATCGCCATCAGGATTCCGGTGCCAAGAGAGCTGAGATTGCTCAGCGAAAACAGAAATGTATCAGCCGCCGTCATCGGCAAGACCCTTCAAGAACAGCAAAATTTCAGTCCGTTCTAAATCGTGCCGGTTTCCCGCATATGTCCCGATTGTTTCGTCTTGTTGCTGCCGCGGGGCGTTTTCGTGATGGCGTGGCTTTGCGCGATTGCCGCAAAGCCCTTCACAAGTCCGTCGGTTTGGTTTAAAGCCGCTCCCCGTAATCCGGTCGCAGCCCACCCGGTCAAAACAAGGGATCCCAAATTATGAAAACCATCGTCATCTGCTCCGGCGGATTGGACTCCGTTTCGCTTGCGCATAAAATCGCGGCGGAACACGAACTTCTCGCTCTCGTCTCCTTCGACTATGGCCAGCGCCACAAGAAGGAGCTGGATTTCGCGGCCGATTGCGCAAGGCGGCTCGGCGTGCCGCATCACGTCATCGATATCCGCACCATCGGTACGCATCTCACCGGCTCGGCGCTGACGGACGACATTGCGGTGCCGGACGGGCATTATGCGGAAGAGACCATGCGCTCCACCGTGGTGCCGAACCGCAACGCCATCATGCTCACCATCGCTTTCGGGCTGGCTGCCGCACAGCAGGCGCATGCGGTGGCGATTGCCGTGCATGGCGGCGATCACTTCATTTACCCCGATTGCCGGCCGGGCTTCATCGACAGCTTCAATGCCATGCAGGCGCATGCGCTGGAAGGTTATGCCGACGTCAAGCTCTTCGCGCCCTATGTCACCGTTTCCAAGGCTGCGATCGTGACCGACGGCGTGAAATATGGCACGCCCTTCGGCGAAACATGGTCCTGTTACAAGGGCGGCTTGCGTCATTGCGGTCGTTGCGGCACCTGCGTGGAGCGGCGCGAGGCCTTTCATCTGGCCGGCGTCACCGATCCGACCGACTATGAAGACCCGGATTTCTGGGTGGCGGCCACCCATGCCTATGCGGCGCAGGAGGTGCGCTGATGTTCCGCATAACCAAGGAATTTCACTTCTCCGCCTCGCACCAGCTGAAAAGCCTGCCGTCGGACCATCAGTGCAATCGCCTGCACGGGCATAATTACATCGTCGAGATCGAGCTTGCGGGCGAAGCGCTGAACGAGCACGGTTTCGTGCGCGACTATCACGAGCTTGCACCGCTGAAGCGTTATATCGACGATCAATTTGACCATCGCCACCTGAATGACGTGCTGGGCCACGACCGGGTGACGGCGGAATGTCTGGCGAAGCATTTCTACGACTGGTGCAAGGATCGCCTGCCGGAAACCAGCGCCGTGCGGGTCAGCGAAACCGCCAAGACCTGGGCGGAATACCGGCCATGACGGCGGCTGCACACAAGATTGCAGCCAAGGAAACCACGATCCGCATCAGCGAAATCTTCGGTCCGACCATTCAGGGCGAAGGCGTGCTGATCGGTCTGCCGACCGTTTTCGTGCGCACTGGCGGCTGCGATTACCGCTGCTCCTGGTGCGATACGCTGCATGCTGTTGACAGCGAATACCGCGATACATGGAAGCCGATGCCGGTCGAGGCGATCTGGCAGGAGGTGCGGCGGCTTTCCGGCGGCGTGCCGCTGACGGTCTCGCTCTCAGGCGGCAACCCGGCCATCCAGCCGCTCGGGGCGTTGATCGCCAAGGGGCAGGGCGAGGGATATCGTTTCGCGCTGGAAACGCAGGGCAGCATCGCGAAAGACTGGTTTGCCGATCTCGACCATCTGGTGCTGAGCCCCAAGCCGCCATCGAGCGGCATGGAAACGGACTGGCAGGCCTTAGAAGACTGCCTTGCCGCCGCCGGCAACGGACCGCAGGTGGCGCTGAAGATCGTGGTGTTCGACGATGCGGATTATGCCTATGCCAAGGCGGCATCCGCGCGTTTCCCGCATCTGCCCGTTTATCTCCAGCCCGGCAACCATACCCCGCCGCCGCCGGATGACGACGATGCGCGTGTGGATATCGATGGGGTGATGGACCGGATGTTGTGGCTGGTGGACAAGGTCAACGAAGACCGCTGGTTTTCTGCCCGGGTGCTACCGCAGCTGCATGTCCTGTTGTGGGGGAATAAGCGCGGGGTTTGAGGGAGTTATAAGTTCCCTCCGTCATGCCGGACTTGATCCGGCATCCAGCCACGGCGCGTCTGCGCCGTGAAAAGAGTCTCTTGCGATCAAAGACTTGATCGCGCTGGACCCCGGATCAAGTCCGGGGTGACGGAGAGCGAAGAGCCCTTTGCAGCAATCCATGCGGCGGCTTGCGCCGCCGCACTTTCGCAAATCAGGCCGAAACGGCCAGTTCGCGCCTCTCCCGATCCGCGATGATCGACAGATCGAGTACCTTCTGCAGATTGGCCGCATGACGGAAATCCGGATCGGCAGGGCCGCCTTCCATGACGGCCTTGGCGAATTTTTCGTAATTCGTTGCCACGGGGTCGACATCGATCGTCTTCCAGATCGCCTTTTCCACATCCTCGCCGATGCAGGCACGCAGGCTGGAATAGTCGGGCGTGTGGATGACTTCCAGCGCGCCCTTGTCGCCATGGATGCGCAGACGAAGTTCGTTGAGGTGACCCGTCGCCCAGCGGCTGGCATGGATGACGCCCATGGCGCCGTTTTCCAGTTCGGCGGTCATCGTGAAGCTGTCATTGGCGTCGAGGTCGTAGACGCCGATCTTGTTGCCTTCATATTTGTCGAAGGTCTTCAGCCGCGTGAAGATGCGCTCCACATCGCTGCCCGCGCCATAGGAGGCGAAGTCGAGAATGTGGATGCCGACATCGCCCAGCACACCATTCGAACCGTGCTTGGTGGAGAGCCGCCAAAGCCACTTGCTCTCCGTCATCCAGTCGCCCCAGGCCTTGGAAACGAGCCAGCTCTGGAGATAGGAGGCTTCGAGATGCCGCACCTTGCCGATCTCGCCTGCCAGCACCATCTCGCGCGCCGCCTGCAAGGGAGCGACGTTGCGATAGGTGAGGTTGACCATGGCGACGAGGCCGGCCTTTTCGGCGGCATCGGCCATTTCGGCGGCCTTGGCGTAGTTTTCCGCCAGCGGCTTTTCGCAGAAAACATGCTTGCCAGCCGCCAGCAGCTTCAGGCTGGTGGGATGGTGGATCGCATCCGGCGTGACATTGGCCGCCGCATCGAATTCACCCCAGGCAATGGCGTCATCCAGTGAGGTGAAGGAGAGCGGAATGTTGTGGCGCAGCGCAAAGCCCCGCACCACCACATCGTCCACATCCACCGCCGCGACCAGTTCGACGCCGGGGATTTGCGAGAAATAAGTGGCATGGTTGTTGGCCATGCCGCCGGTTCCGAGAATGAGAAGTCTCATGGCTATTTACCTGTAACCTGCTTCGCCTGCCTTGTGCAGCTTGGGGCCGCGTTCCTCGATCGGCTCCAGAGCCTTGTCGACGGGAACATTGGGGGCATTGTGAATGCTTTTCAGTGCGCCAACGGGATTATAGGCCCATTTCACCGAGTTGCTGATGACCTTCTGCACATTGGCGTCGTGATAGGTCGGATAGGTCTCGTGGCCGGGGCGGAAATAGAAGATATTGCCCGCACCGCGACGCCAGGTGAGACCGGACCGGAAGACTTCGCCGCCCTGGAACCAGGAGATGAACACGGTTTCCAGAGGCTCCGGCACGGAGAACTGCTCGCCATACATTTCCTCGTTTTCCAGCTCGAAATGTTCCGGCAGGCCAGCGGCAATGGGATGGCGCGGATTGATGGTCCACAGACGCTCGCGTTCGCCCGCCTCACGCCATTTCAGCGCGCAGGGCGTGCCCATCAGGCGCTTGAACGGCTTGGAGAAATGGCCGGAATGCAGGACAATCAGACCCATGCCTTCCCAGACGCGTTTTGCAACGCGTTCGACGATCTCGTCCTGAACCGCGCCATGGTCCTTGTGGCCCCACCAGACCAGCACATCGGTCTTGTCGAGGCGCTCCTGCGAAAGCCCGTGTTCCGGCTCCTGCAGCGTGGCCGTGGTGGCGGAGATCTCGGGATTCTGGTTCAGCGCATCGGCAATGGTGTTGTGCATGCCGTTCGGATAGATCGAACGCACCGTTTCATTGATGTGTTCGTGGATATTTTCGCCCCATACAACGGTGTTGATGGTCATTTTCATGCTCCTCGGTAAAAGCCGGTACCTTGGGTGATCCCGGCGAAAGTTAAATCTTCAGGCAGCACCCCGGGCGGGATTGCGCGCAAGCGTCCGACCCTCGGCGTCGAAGCGGTGGATCTGTGCTGCATCCGGCGCGATGGCGATGCGTTCGCCGGCCTTGCGGTCTGTGACGCCCTCTTCGCGAACGACGACGGGTTCGCCGGCACCGATCTCGACATAGACGTAGCTGTCCGATCCCAGCATTTCCGAATGGACGATCTCGCCGCTCCAGCCGCTGCCATCGGTGACGATTGTAATGTGTTCGGGACGGACGCCGATGGTTTTGGCGCCTTCTGCTTCGGCATATTTGCCGGCGAGGAAATTCATCCTCGGCGAGCCGATGAAGCCGGCGACAAAGGTATTGACCGGGCTTTCGTAAAGCTCCAGCGGCGTGCCGATCTGCTCGACGCGGCCATCGCGCAGCACGCAGATACGGTCGGCCAGCGTCATGGCCTCCACCTGGTCATGGGTGACGTAGATCATCGTCGTGTCATGCATCGAGCGGTGCAGCTTGGCGATTTCGAGACGCGTGGCGACACGCAGCGCCGCGTCGAGGTTGGAGAGCGGCTCGTCGAACAGGAAGACCTTGGGATCGCGCACGATGGCGCGGCCGATGGCGACGCGCTGGCGCTGGCCGCCCGAAAGCTGCTTGGGCAGGCGTTCCAGATAGGGCGTGAGCTGCAGCATATCGGCCGCCGCTTCGACGCGGTTCCGGCGTTGTTCCTTGTCCGCGCCCGACAGTTTCATGCCGAAGGCCATGTTATCGAACACGGTCATATGCGGATAAAGCGCATAGGACTGGAACACCATGGCGACGCCACGCTTGGCGGGCGGCAGGCGGTTCACCGTCTCGCTGTCGAAGGAGAGCGTGCCACTGGAAATTTCCTCCAGCCCGCAGATGAGGCGCAGCAGCGTGGACTTGCCGCAGCCTGAGGGGCCGACGAAAACCATGAATTCGCCGGAGCGGATGTCCATGTCGATGCCCTTGATGACTTCGAAGGCGCCGAAGGATTTGCGAAGATCGCGCAGTTGAATGGTGGTCATGAATTTTCTCCTAGCCTTTGACGCCGCCGGCGGTGAGGCCGGAGATGATGCGTCGCTGGAAGATCAGAACGAGGACGACGAGCGGAGCGGTGACGATGACCGACGCGGCCATGATCGTTCCCCACGGGATTTCGAACTGCGAGCCGCCCGACAGGAGTGCGATGGCGACCGGCACCGTGCGCTGTTCGTTCGATGAGGTGAAGGTGAGCGCGAAGAGGAACTCGTTCCATGCCGCGATGAAGGCGAGAAGCCCTGTCGTGACGAGCGCCGGCCACATTAGCGGCATGAACACCTGGGTGATGATGACCCAGGGCGTTGCGCCATCGACGATCGCCGCTTCCTCGATCTCGATCGGCAGGTCGCGCATGAAGGTTGTCAGCACCCAGACCGTGAAAGGCAGGGTGAAGATCATGTAGGAAAAGATCAGCGCGAGCGGTGTGTTGAAGATGCCCGCCCAGCGGATCAGTTCGAACAGGCCGGCGAGAACCGCGATCTGCGGGAACATCGAGACCGACAGGATGGTAAGGAGCAGCAGCGCGCGACCCCGGAAGCGGACGCGTGCCAGTGCATAGGAAGCCGTGACCGCCAAAAACAGCGACAAGACGACGACCGACGAAGCGACCATCAGCGAGTTGCCGAGATTACGCAGGAAGCTGCCATTGCCAATGACGAAGTTATAATTGGCAAGCGAGAATTCGCGCGGCCAGTAGTTGATCTGGAACAGCGCCGTTCCCGATTTCAGGCTGGTCAGGATCGCGTAATAGAACGGAAAGACCGAAATGACGATGATGACGGCGACCAGCGCGTAAAAGGCCGTGGTCTTGACGATATCGGTAAGGGTCATTGCGCGGCTCCATCGGTGTTGACGCGCCCGAGCCACATATAGATGACCGTGATCGAGGCGATGATGAGGAACAGCATGGTCGAGGCCGCCGCGCCGTAGGAGAACTTGTCGAAATCAAACAGGTTCTCGCGTGCAAGCACGGACATGGTGCGGGTCTGGGCGTTGTTCGGCGTCAGGATGTAGATGAGGTCAAAGACGCGCAGCGCATCCAGCATGCGGAAGATGACGGCGACCATCAGGGCCGGGCGGATCATCGGCAGGGTGACGCGGAAGAACACTTTGACGGGGTGGATGCCATCCACCTTTGCCGCCTCATACATGTCCTTCGGCACCATTTGCAGGCCGGCGAGGATGAGCAGCGCCATGAAGGGCGTGGTCTTCCAGATGTCGACGATCAAGACGGCGACCATTGCGGTTTCCGGATTGGCGGTCCAGGCGATCTTGCTGGAGATCAGTCCCAGATTCAGGAACAGGTCATTTAGAATACCGAACTGGTCGTTCAGCATCCACGCCCACATCTGCGCCGAGACGATGGTAGGAATGGCCCAGGGCACGAGAATGGCGGCGCGGACGAGGCCGCGCCCCTTGAACTCGGCGTTCAGCACCAGCGCGACGATGAGGCCAAGCACCGTTTCGAGGCTGACGGAGACGATGGTGAATTTGAGCGTGTTGAGAACCGCGCCCCACCAGGCGGGATCGGCCAGAAGGCCGCGATAGATGGTGCGGCCGCTGCTGAGCGTGATCCAGGTCAGGTAGTTCTTGAGGCCGACAAATTGCGCTCCCTCGAGATTGGTGAGCGAGGCGTCGGTGAGGCTGAACCAGACGGTGCGCACCAGCGGCCAGCCGGCCACCAGCGCCAGCACCAGAAATGTGGGGGCAAGGAACAGCCAGGCGGATTTAAGACGTTCCGACTGCAGATCGGAGCCGGCGCGGGATGTTACGACCGGTCTTTGAAGGGCGATGTCGTTCATGAGGATATCTCGCGGTTGGAGCGCGGGAAACGATCGGTCAAGACCGCCGCCCGCGCGGGCCGGATTACCAGCCGTTGCCTTTGAGATCGGTCAGTTCAACCTCGAGAAGTTCGAGATTTTCAGCCGCCGTGCCGTTGCCGGAGAGCGTGTTGTGCACGGCACCCCAGAACTTGGCTGAAACCTCATTATATTTCACCTTGGCGGAGGCGGACGGACGCGGAACGGCGGTCTGGAAGATCGGCTTCCATGTCGGCATGAAGGGCTGCGCGTCAGCAACATCCTTGTCATCATAAAGGGATGCGATCGTCGGCATGTTGGAAAGCTGGATCGCACGCATTTTCTGAGTGTCTTTCGACGCCAGGAATTTCACGAGCTGGATGGCGGCTTCCTTGTCGTCCGAATATTTCGAAACGGCGAGGTTCCAGCCGCCAAGTGTCGAGGCTGGGGCCTCGCCTTCAGCGCCGGCCGGAAGCGGCGTAACGCCGAACTTGCCCTTGATGGCACTGTCGGCACCATTTCCAAGCGCATAGGCATAGGGCCAGTTACGCATGAAGACGGAGTTGCCGGTCTGCCAGACGCCGCGCGCTTCCTCTTCCTTATAGGCCAGCACACCCTGCGGTGCGATGGTGCCGACCCAGCCCTTGGCCGCTTCAATCGCGGCTGCGGCTTTCTCGTTGTTGATCGAGATATCGCCATTGGTCTCGACGATATGGCCGCCGCCGGCGGAAGCTATCCATTCCAGCGCGTTGCAGGTCAGGCCCTCATAGGCGCTGCCCTGGAAAACGAAGCCCCAGAGGTCCTTCTGTCCGCCTTCGCGTTCCTTGTCCTGAATTTCCTTGGCGGTCTTGCTCAGTTCCTTCCAGGTCTTCGGCGGCTGCTTGCCGTATTTATCGAGCAGGTCCTTGCGATAGAAAAGCGCCGGTGCGTCGGTGAACATCGGCATGGCGACGAGCTTGCCGTCAACCGTCTGCGACGCGACGATGGAGGGGAAATGATCGCCGATAACGTCCTTCGTCGCCTCGGTCAGATCCACGAATTGCTCGGCCAGCTGCGGCGCCCAGATCACGTCCGTCTGGTAAACGTCTACATCCTTGTTGCCGGCGGCAAGCCACAGCCGGTACTGGCTGAACTGTTCGCTGGATGATGACGGCATGGTGACAAGATTGACCTTGTGGCCGGTCTCTTTCTCGAAAGCGGCGATCCTTTCGCGGAAGAACGCGACGTTCTTGCCGGTGGAATTGGCGGCGATGGAAAGCTCGGCGGCTTGCGCGGAAACTGCCGCGGAAAGCACGCTTCCGCACAGGAACAAAGTTTTCATGGAAATATTCATAGTCAAACTCCTCCGTTGACGCTTCCGATCGTCCTCAAAATTGAAAGCGCTTTTGACTGATGCGAGGCTCGCAAAAGCCAGACGCTCTGTCAATACTCTTTCTAATGGTGGGGAATTCAGGTGTTTTGACACGCAATTTTTCGAGGTTTGCCTTTCGGAATAATGGGATGTAGGCTTTCTGGGGAGAGAAATTGAAATCGTTTTCAATTTTGTCGGCTTGAAAAATCCGCGGCGGCAACGCATGCAGTGGCAAATTGGCAAAAAACATGAAGCTCAAGGAATTCGCAGAAAAGGTCGGGCTGTCACCCACCACCGTCAGCCGCGCGCTTGGCGGCTATCCCGAGGTGCGCGAGGAGACGCGGCAGCGGGTGATGGAGGCTGCGCTGAAATATGGCTACCGGCCGAATGCCAATGCGGTACGGCTGGCGACCGGCAGGGCCGGCGCCATAGGCGTCGTCATGGGCCGTTCGGGTGGTGGGCATTTCTTCTCGGAGTTCATGGGTGGCATGGCGACCCGGCTGGAAGGGGAAGAGACCGACATTCTCGTCAGCGTGACCGTCGATAATAATATTGACGAGGAGCTGGCGATTTTCAGCCGGCTTGCGTCAAGCGGACGGGTGGATGGCATCATCGTGCATTCGCCGCGGCCGGAAGATGAGCGTATTGCCTTGCTCAACAGGCTCGGCGTGCCATTCATCGTGCATGGCCGCTCCAAAACGCCGTTCGAACATGCCTGGCTCGATATCGACAACCATGATGTGACCTATCGTCCGACGATCCATTTTCTGGAGCGGGGCCATCGTCGCATCGCGCTGATCAATGGCCCGACAGGCCGCACCTTCGTTCAGGATCGCGAACAGGGTTTTCGCGAGGCGCTGGCGACCCACGGTCTCACGCCGGATCCACGCTTCATGATGAGCGAGCATTTCAGCGAGGAGGCCGCTTTCCGTTTTGCCCGCTCGCTACTGGAGCAGACGCCGCGCCCGACCGCCTTTGTCGCTGGCGCGATGATGACGGCGCAGGGCGTTTATCGGGCTGCAACTCAACTGGGTCTGACGATTGGCAAGGATGTCTCCGTCATCGCCCACGATGACGTTTTTCCCTATCTCACGCCGCAAAGCATGATGCCGCCGCTTTCCACCACACGGTCGCCGATGCGCATGGCGGGCATGCGGGTGACGGACCTGCTTTTGCAGATCGTCGGCGGCCGTCCCGTCCGTGAGGTGCAGGAATTGTGGCCTGTCGAGCTGATCCTGCGGGAATCGGTCGGCCCAGCCTGAGCTTTCGGTCATAGATCACTGATTCCATTCCATTTTGTGAACGTCAATTGAATGCCGTTCGCCTTTCGTCATCTATACGGCGGCGCCGTCTCATGTATAATCGAAACTGTTACGGGCATATGGAACATGACCCGGGCCGGTGCGTTGAGGGGACGTGCCGAAGGAGGATGACGGATGTTTGAATTTCTGAAACCGCAACAGCAGACTGTGATCGATGATGTGGAAGCGACCGGCACCTATGCCGATGCGCTGCTCAACGTTCCGAGCCCGGAGCTCACCCGTTCAACGGCCCGCGAACATGGCCATGAGGCCCATTCCCGCGACTATTGCGAAAACCGCGATATTTCCCGCAGCGCGCTCGGTTTTGCCTGAGCTGTCGCAAAAAGCTTTCCAAAAAACGGAACGGACCGGCGTTCCCCGCGTTTTCCTTGCACGACCCACAGGGCGGCGCAACTGAACTCAAGGGACTTGACCGGCATTTGACCGATGGGCGAATTGGGTGTTGCGCCGTCTGAATGGCGACAGCGCACGCGCTGTCCCACGAGATGATAACGCAGTCCTGATTTAGTTGGGACAAAGAGCGTTGATATCAGGAGGCCGCAATGTCCGCCGTTCCAGCCGATCCCCGTTATGAGCCGCCGATGCCGGTGCCGCCTCAGCCCGATATACCACCTGTCGACGAACCGGAACCCGACCGGTTGCCGGATGAGGCGCCGACACCCAATCCCGACGAAAACGATGGTCCGCCGAAGGTCTTGTAATGAGTGGCTGGAAATCTTGGTCGGGTTTCATCGGCAAGACAGGGTCGCTTGTGAATGATCGGTCAAGCGCTGGCTTCGACGTCCGGTGGTCCTCTTAACTCTCAAATTTCTTGCTGACAAAGGCGGAGCCTTCAAGTCCGAAACGCCAGGGGTAATCCTGCGCGCGGCTGATACCGATGCGTTTGCCGCTTGTGACTGAGGCTGCTTCTTTTGGCAGGTGGAGAAAAAACGGCGGGGCATCTAGCGGCCTGCCGTCCATGTCTCCGGTAATGGCGAGCGCCTGACACAGCCTGCCGGGGCCGGAACATAGAAGTTTCAGCTTGTCAGTTCCCCGCCGCAGTTTCATCATCTCTATGCCGATCCTGGGTTCAATGGCGCGCAGAAGCACGGCGGAACCCGGCGCGCAGACAAAGTTGGCGCACCAGTGGATGCCGTAAGACCGGTAGACATAAAGACGACCGGCCGGACCGAACATCGCCCTGTTGCGCGGGGTCTGCCCGTTGAAGCTGTGGGATGCCGGATCGTCCGGATGGTAGGCCTCGGTTTCCACGATGACGCCGCCGGCATTGCCGATGCGAAACTCGGCGCCGATAAGGTCGCGGGCTACGTCCAGCGCATTACGCAGGAAGAATTTCTCCTGCATTTCCGGGCCAAAGGCCTGATCCATCTGGAACCCCTTCTGCTCTGCCATCGTTGTGAATTCAGGTTTCAGTGTGTTGTCGTGTCGGATGTTACGCCGATGCTTTTCAAACCGGAGGGCATGTCATGCAACTTTCCACGACCTATGTAAAACGCAATAACGAGGTGATCTCCGTGGAATTCGTCGGCAGTGACGGCGATCAGGTCTCGGTTCGCCTTGCCGATGGTCTGGAGGGGATCGGCGATGACGAGGCCATCAAGCGCGCGAGCGCGGTGATGGTTCAGCTGACGGCATTCGGAACGCGTCAGGGGGCGGATGCATCCTCGCAATTCTCCGCTCTCGGCACGGCGCAGGATGAAGCACCACATGGTCAGGCGAGTGCCCGCACATCGAAGGATCGCGACATTCTGGAGGAGGAGCTGGAAGAGGGGCTCGAAGACAGCTTTCCGGCGAGCGATCCGGTCTCGGCGACGGTCACGTCAATCGCGTCGAGAAAAGGAGGGCTGTGACATTGGCGGATGGTAAAGTCGCACTCGTCACCGGCGCTGGCTCCGGCATCGGCCGGGCCGCTGCCCTTCATCTGGCTGCGGAGGGCTTTTCCGTCGGCCTTCTTGGCCGCACGGAATCCGAATTGCAGGCGGTGGAAAACGAGATTGCCGCCGTTTCCGGCACTTCGAAGGTCCTCATCGCCGATGTGGCGGATGAGGCGGCCATGCGACACGCAGTCGCAGCGCTTGTGAGAGCTTTCGGCCGTCTGGATGTCGTGGTGGCCAATGCCGGCGTCAACGGTGTATGGGCTCCTATCGACGAGCTACTACCTTCCGAATGGGACGATACGATCCGCATCAACCTGCGCGGCACCTATCTTACCGTCCATGCCAGTGTCCCGCATCTGAAGGCGGCAGGTGGCGGCTCCATCGTCATCGTCTCTTCCATCAATGGCACCCGCACGTTCACCTCGCCGGGCGCCACCGCCTATTCCGTCACGAAAGCGGGACAACTTGCCATGGCCCAGCAACTGGCGCTGGAGCTCGGGCGTCATCGTATCCGTGTCAATGCGGTGTGTCCGGGCGAGATCGAAACGGCAATTGACGAAAATACCGACATACGCGGGCGCGACAAAACCGAGGTACCGGTTCGCTTTCCGGCGGGCGACATTCCGGTTACGGGCGGGGTGGCTGGGTCGAGCGAGGATGTGGCCGCGCTGATCGGTTTTCTGGCGTCCGACCAGTCGCGCCACATCACCGGCACGCCGGTATGGATTGATGGCGGGCAGGGGCTGCTTCGGTAACGACAGTTCCATCACAGGCTTGTGTGCATATGATTAACGAATGGGTAACGTCTGTTCACGAGACTTTGTCCATGTGCGAGGTTGCCGCGTTGTGGCCACCTTCGCTAGTTAAGCGTCTGCCGGAAAGGCGGGCAAATCAGGCGGGCAGAACGATCCATGGGTATGAAGGCACTGCTGGATTTCGCGGTTGCGGAGTTGCGGTACAGATTAAAGGCGGGGATGAGGGTGGCTGCGATCGTTGCGATCGGCGGCAGCCTTGCCGCATGCACTTCCATGGGTCTCGACAGTGTCAAGAAGGACCCGCCGAAGCTGTCGTCCAAGATGATGGCACAGATGTCCGCCAAGAGCATGCGCCCGGAAAGCCCGGTCCTCGTTCGCATCTTCAAGCAGGAAAGCGAACTCGAGGTCTGGAAGATCGATAAGACCGGAAATTATGCGCTGCTGAAGACTTATCCCATGTGCCGCTGGTCCGGGAAGCTCGGGCCCAAGATGAAAACCGGCGACAGGCAGGCGCCCGAAGGTTTTTATCATGTCTCGGCGGGCATGCTGAACCCGAATTCGCAATATTTCGTCTCCTTCAACCTCGGTTATCCCAACCGTCTGGAATCGGCGCTCGGTTACACCGGTGAAGCGCTGATGGTGCACGGCGCCTGTTCCTCTTCGGGCTGCTATGCCATGACCGATCAGCAGGTTGGTGAGATTTACGCCGTCGTGGCGCGCGCTCTGCAGGGCGGGCAGGACCGTTTTCAGGTGCAGGCCTATCCCTTCCGCATGAGCGCCCGCAACATGGTGGCGCATCGGGACGACCCCAACATGCCGTTCTGGAAGACGCTGAAGGAAGGCTACGACTATTTCGAGGTGACGCGCCGGCAGCCCAAGGTGTCCGTCTGCGGCCGGCGATATGTCTTCAACAGTGAATTTGCCGAGGGCGAGCCCGCCGATCCGCTGGCCGCGTGCCCACCCGCCATCAATCAACAGGATCCGCTGGTGGCTTCGAAACTGGCTGAAGAGCAACAAAAATTTGCCGCCGCCATGAGTGAGGGAACCACTGCTCCCCTCAGCGCGTATGTAGACGGCGGCATGCATCCGAGCTTCCGTGCCATCCTGAAATCCAGTGGCGCCAAGGCCATGGCATCGCAGGTTTCCGGCACGAAGTACCCTATCAGCCGCCCCGAGGCGGCGCTGGCAGATCCCTTTGCCAGTGTGAGATGACGTAAATGAGGTTTTTCAATTGAACGATACGACAACGACCCGGCGGGGTTTCCTGCTTGGAGCAGGTGGACTGGCGCTTGCCGGCCTTGCGGGCTGTAACACCACGGCGCGCGAGGCGACACGGCCAGCCGCTCCGGCCGACGACCCGATGTATGCCCTGATGTACGGCCCCAAGCCGGACGAGCAGTTTCCGCTGCCGGAAATTCCCTACAAGCGGATTCCGCGCCAGTTCCTGCGGCAAATGGTGGAAAATCCGACCGGTGAGCGCCCCGGCATCATCGTGGTCGATACCGCCAATCATTTCCTGTATCTCACCTATGAGAACAATCAGGCCATGCGCTACGGTGTCGGTCTCGGCCGCGCGGGCTTCGAATGGTCCGGCCGTGGCGTGATCCAGTACAAGCGGCAGTGGCCGCGCTGGACGCCGCCTGATGAGATGGTTGCCCGCCAGCCGGAACTGGAGCCCTATAGCAGCCGCAACGGCGGCATGGAGCCGGGCCTCAAGAACCCGCTCGGCGCCCGTGCGCTCTATATCTTCAAGGACGGCAAGGATACGATCTATCGTCTGCACGGCTCGCCCGAATGGTGGACGATCGGCAAATCCGTCTCCTCCGGCTGTGTGCGCCTGCTGAACCAGGATATTATCGATCTCTACAACCGTGTGCCGGATGGCACGCCTATCGTGGTGACCGCGCTCGGGCCGGCACAGCAGGGCGTGCCGATCGGGCAGGCGGGCGTGCCCGTGGCGCAATATGGCGGCGGCGTTGTCGGTGACGGCCTGTCGCAGCCGATGCAGACCTATTGATATGGAAAGATTTCCAGCCGCCTGAGACGGCGGCTGGAAAAGCTGCGCTATTTGCATTTTCTCACCCCGGATTGGATCCGGGGTCCGATGCGACCAAATCTTGATCGCGAACACTCTTCTCACAGCGCAGACACGCAATGGCTGGACGTCTGCTCGAGGCCGGCACGGAAGAGACGGCCTCAAACCCTTTACCATGCACTCACGCGACGCGGCGCGTCTCTCCCCGGCTTTCGTCAATTTCCATCGCAAGACGGAAACGCGATACCAGCGCGCGCAGCTTTGCCGTTTCCGCGGCGAGCATTGCGGAGGCGGCGGTGGATTGTTCCACCATGGCCGCATTTTGCTGGGTTGCCTGGTCCATCGAGTTCACCGCCGCGTTGACTTCGGCAAGGCCGGTCGATTGTTCGGCTGCCGATGTGGCGATGGCGTTCATATGGCGGTCAATGCCGGCGATCCGCTCGCCGATATCTTTCAGCGTCATGCCGGTGTCGAGAACCAGCTTCACGCCGCTTTCCACTTCCGCCGATGATTGCCGGATATGGCCCCTTATCTCGCTTGCGGCCTTTGCCGAGCGCTGGGCAAGATCACGCACTTCCTGCGCCACAACGGCGAAGCCTTTGCCGGCCTCGCCGGCGCGGGCGGCTTCCACGCCTGCATTCAGCGCCAGGAGATTGGTCTGGAAGGCGATTTCGTCGATGACGCCGATAATGCCGGTGATCTGCCGCGACGAGGTTTCGATGCGGCGCATCGCCTCTTCGGCATGGCCGACGACTTCCGCCGATTTCAGGGCGCTTTCGTTGGCATCGGTCGCCGCAAGGCGTGCTTCGGCGGCGCGCTTGTTGGCATTCGAGACATTGACGGTGATTTCTTCAAGGGCGGCGGCCGTCTCTTCGAGGGAAGCTGCCTGATGTTCGGTGCGGCGAGAAAGATCGTCCGCCCCCGCCGCGATCTCGCGGGTGCTGCCGTCAATTGTGGCGACACCGTCGGATATAGCGAGAAGCGTTTCGCCGAGCTGCTTGACTGACCTGTTGAAATCATGGCGCAGGCCCTCGAATTCCGGCGCGAAGGCGACATCCAGCTGGAAGGCGAGATCCCCCGATGCAAGCCGCTTTAATCCGGCGGCAAGACCGGATGTGGCGATGCGCAGCCGCTCCGAGGCATGCTCTTCCGCCTGGCGTCGTGCTGCCTGCTGGTTGAGTTCAGCCTTTTCGCGCGCATCCGCCGCTTCCTGTTCCAATGCCCGATTGGCAATCGCCGCCTGCCGGAATATTTCGACCGCGCCTGACATGGAGCCGATCTCGTCCTTTCGGTCAATGCCGGAGGCTGCCTGTGACGTATCGCCACTCGCAAGGGTTTCCATCGTCTTCGACAGTTGCAGGATGGGACCCGTTACCGTTTTGCGGGTGAAGATGAAGAGGCTGACACAGAAGAGCGTTGCCAGAACCAGCAACCCTTTCAACAGGAGGTCGATTACCGCCTTGGTCTCCTGGCTCTCCGCGACAGTGGCCGCGGAAAGCGCGTCGATCTGCTCGCCCGCCTTTTCCATCGCTGCCTCAAGGGCGCTGAACTGCTGCATGAAATCCGGGATCATTTTTATCGCCGCGCCCGGATCGGTGTTGACAAGGCCGACCACCTTCTTGGCGATTTCCAGATAGGAATGAAGTGGCTTTTCCACGCTGTCGATAACGGCTTTGGCGTCCGTCCCTTCAGACAGGGCCTCGTTTTTCTTTATGGCTTCAAGGAATGTAGCTTCGTGTTCGGCAAGGTCGGCCTTAACCGCATCAAAGGACAAGCCCATCATATCATTGGTAGAAAGAACGGCTGCCAGCACATCCGAGCGCAACGCATCGTGCATCATGTCGGCAAGCATATGATTGTGAAGTATTTCTGCCGAGCGCGATACTTCCGCGCTGTTACGGTTGAGGGTCTCCGTCGCCCATATGCCGATGCCAACGGCGCTTCCGGTGAGGGAGAATATTGCGATGCTTGCTAATATTATCTTTTTCTGAATCGACGCCATGGGGCCGTTCCCGCTCCGTTGGTTATACTGCGGGAAAATAATAGAACATGCTTAAGAAATGATCTATTTTGCTATGTTTTTGATAAAATTCAAAAAGGCTGCAATTTGTATTGCAGCCTTTTCTTTATTAGTAATGTATAATTTTATTTCGCCCTTTTCAGAGCGTCGCCGAGGATCGAGATGATGTCGTCGAAATGCGATTTCTCGGCGATCAGCGGTGGCGAAAGGGCGATGATGTCACCGGTGACGCGGATCAGCAGGCCACGCTCGAAGCAATCCGTGAAAACCTCGTAGGCGCGGGCGCCGATGGCACCGTCACGCGACTGCAGCTCGATGCCGGCAATGAAGCCGATTGTGCGGATGTCGATGACATTCGGCAGGCCCTTCAGGGAATGGATCGCATCGTGCCAGACATCCTGCAATTCGGCGGCACGGGTAAAGAGACCCTCATCGCGATAGATGTCGAGTGTGGCGATGCCGGCGGCGCAGGCGACGGGATGGCCGGAATAGGTATAACCGTGGAACAGCTCGATCTGGTTTTCCGGCCCGTGCATCAGCGCGTCATGCACCTTGCGGCTGGTGAAGACCGCGCCCATGGGGATCGCGCCGTTGGTGAGGCCCTTGGCAGTGGTGACGATATCAGGCGTAACGCCGAAATAGTTGCTGGCGAAGGATGAGCCCATGCGCCCGAAACCGGTGATGACCTCATCGAAGATCAGCAGAATGCCGTGCTTGTCGCAGATGGCACGAAGACGCTCCAGATAACCCTTCGGCGGCACCAGCACGCCGGTGGAGCCGGCGACAGGCTCGACGATGCAGGCGGCGATGGTTTCAGCGCCATGCAGCGCGACCAGCCGTTCCAGATCGTCGGCAAGCTCTGCGCCGTGCTCGGGTTGGCCCTTGACGAAGCTGTTCTTCGAAAGATCGTGGGTATGACGCAGATGATCCGCAGGGATTTGCGGGAAAACGCGGCGGTTATTCACGAGGCCGCCGACGGAGATGCCGCCGAAACCGACGCCGTGATAGCCACGTTCACGGCCGATGAGGCGGCTGCGGGTGCCCTGGCCGATGGCGCGTTGATAGGCGATGGCGATTTTCAGCGCCGTATCGACCGATTCCGAGCCGGAGCCGGTATAGAAGACGCGGTCAAGCTTCGCGCCTTCCGGGCCGGGAGCGATTTCCGCCAGCCGTTCGGCAAATTCGAAGGCGACGGGGTGGCCCATCTGGAAGGAGGGCGCATAATCCATGGTCGAAAGCTGATGTTTGACGGCAGATGCGATCTGATGGCGACCGTGGCCGGCATTGACGCACCAAAGGCCAGCCGTGCCGTCGAGAACCTGACGACCATCGTTGCTGGTGTAATACATGCCCTCGGCGCTCGTCAGCAGGCGGGGATTGGCCTTGAACTGCCGGTTGGCGGTAAATGGCATCCAGTAGCTGTCGAGCGAGGTGGAATTGGATCGGCTGGGGTTATCCATGGTGGTTCTCCTGTTCGTTGCCGATGATTGAAAGCTATTTTTCTGACTGAACAAGCCCTTTTCTCTCAGTGGCGAAGCTATTGAAAATGCTATAGGTGAGAGCGAGAGTTTTCGATATTTCGAACAAGGGCAACGGGGGCTCACGCATGTCGGTGGATATAGGCGGGCGTTTGCGGCATTTGCGGCTGCGTCACAATATTTCCCAGCGCGAACTGGCGAGACGTGCCGGCGTCACCAATTCGACGATTTCGCTGATCGAATCCAATACCTCCAATCCATCTGTCGGCGCGCTGAAGCGTATTCTCGACGGCATACCGATCGGCCTTGCCGAATTCTTCGCCTTCGAGCCCGAGACAAGCCGCAAGGCTTTTTACCGGGCGGACGAACTGGTCGAAATCGGCAAGGGCCCGATATCCTTCCGGCAGGTCGGCGACAATGTCTTCGGCCGCAGCCTGCAGATACTGAAGGAATGTTACCAGCCGGGCGCCGATACCGGCAAGGTTCCGCTGGTGCATGACGGTGAGGAAGGTGGGATCATACTTTCGGGGCGTCTGGAGGTGACGGTCGACGAGGAGAGGCGGGTGCTTGGACCGGGCGACGCCTATTATTTCGAAAGCCGCAGGCCGCATCGCTTCCGTTGTATCGGTCCCGTACCCTGTGAGGTCATCAGCGCCTGCACGCCGCCCACTTTCTGATTCTGCCGTCTTTTGCCCGATGCGACATGTGGCAGACACCTAGGCCATCGTGGGGGCTACAGAATCTCTGCCGGGGAGGAATATTTTCGACCATGTGTCGGGGCTTTGATACGAATTCTCGCCATTGTTTTGCCGCTTTTACGCCGCTCTTGCAATTTTTCCATCGCTTTTTCTTGGCAAACTGTGAGTGGTGGTTAAAAAAATCCCGGCTAATATGTCAAATTTTATATGCATTGCCGCAATCCTGTTGCGCCGCAAAAAAATTTAATAGTCTGTTACACGCATAGCTGTTCTTGGCGTTCCTGTGTCATCTCATCAAGTCATAAGAAACATATAAGAAAAGACTATCCGGAGCCGAAAACGCTATACATGCCGGACGGACACCCATGCTCTGGGAACATGGCCCCCTGCACATTTGTTTCTTTTTTATGCAACCGATAATATTGCCCGGACGTTGATCGGCCGCTCTCGCAAGAAATCGCATAGACGGTCATAGGCAATGTGCCTTACAAAAAATCCATTAGCATCAAATTCAGAACACAGACTTGTTATCTCTTTTAGACGGAAAGACACGCCTCCGGGCACCGACCAATCGCAAAACATAAATGGAGTTCTCTCTATGAAGTCCGCGACCCAATCGGCTGAACAGACACTCAGCAGTTCCGAAGACTTCGATGTCAGTTTTCCTATCGGGGGCATCGCAAAACGTAGCTTCGATATGACATCGGCTGCACTTGCGCTGCTCATCTTCAGCCCGCTTTTCCTGTTGATCGCCGCGCTGGTGAAATTCTCCGATCCTGGCCCCATCTTCTACGGCCACCGGCGTGTGGGCCATAATGGCCGTTATTTCCATTGCCTGAAATTCAGGACGATGGCGATGAATGGCGACGAGATGCTGCGGCAATATCTTGCCGCCAATCCGGAAGCCGCCGAGGAATGGCGCGCGACCCGCAAGCTCAAGAACGATCCGCGTGTTACGGCCGTCGGCGCCGTGCTGCGCAAGCTCTCCCTCGATGAACTGCCGCAGCTGCTCAACATCATTCGCGGCGAAATGAGCGTGGTTGGACCGCGCCCGGTCGTCGACGAAGAGCTGAGCTACTATGAAAGCGCTGCCGCTTATTACCTCAGCACCCGTCCGGGCCTGACTGGCCTGTGGCAGATCAGCGGCCGCAATGACGTCTCCTACAAGACCCGTGTGGCCTTCGACACGCAATATGTGCAGAACTGGTCGATGCGGCAGGATGTCTTCATCATCGTCAAGACCATCCCCGCTGTGTGCCTGTCGCGCGGCAGCTACTAAAACCAATATTGAGTTCGGCTTTATCGATCTTCGTTTCGACACGCACCCTGACCGGGATCCCAAGTCCGGTCTTCGGGTGCGTCATTGGTGCTAATCATACTGGCCGCTTTTTGCGGCGCTGCGCAACCGGCACTGTCCGGTTGCTCTATCGCCTGATCGCCCGCGCGGCGGTCCGCAAACAGGGAGTTTCCCGATGAACGGCCTTTTCGCCGCCACCCGTCACCCGCTCGCCGTCTTCGTGCTTGCTGCATCCGTTGCCTTCGCCGCACCGCTCTCCGCCTTGGCCGCCGATGGCGCCCAATACAAGCTCGGCACCGCCGATAAGCTGCGCATCCGTGTTGCCGAATGGCAGCCGGCCGATGGCAGCATCCGCAACTGGGATGTCATCAACGGCGATTATTCCGTCGGCCCGTCCGGCGCGCTGTCCTTGCCTTTCATCGGCCAGCTGGAGGTGGCGGGGAAAACGCCGTCGGAAGTCAGCGAGGCGATCGGCGCACAGCTTCAGAGCAAATTTGCCCTTCGTAATCTGCCTTCGGCTTCCGTCGAAATCGCCCAGTTCCGGCCGATCTTTCTGAGCGGCGATGTGCAGACGCCTGGCGAATATCCATACGCCGCCAATCTGACGGTGCTGAAGGCGGTCAGCCTTGCCGGCGGCCTAAGGCGCTCCGATGCCGGGCAGCGTTTTGCCCGCGACTTCATCAATGCGCGCGGCGATGCCGCTGTTTATGACAATCAGCGGGCAAGACTGCTCGCCCGTCAGGCGCGCCTCGTCGCTGAAGTAAAGGGTGATGCGGCCATCGCCAAGACGCCGGAAATGGAAAAGATTGCCGAGATCGATACGCTTCTCGCCAGCGAAAGCGCGCTGATGAAGTCTCGGACGGAGCGTTACACGCTGCAGCTCAAGGCGTTGACGGATCTGCATGCCCTTTTGCAGAGCGAAGTCGAATCCCTGAACAAGAAATCGGAAACACAGAACCGCCAGCTCCAGCTTGCCAATGAGGACCGCGACCGCGTCAACCGGCTGAACGAGCAGGGGCTAGCGCTCTCGCAGCGGCGTATCTCCGCGGAAGAGCGGGCGGCGGAAGTGGAATCCACCCTGCTCGATATCGACACGCAGTCGCTGCGTGCCAAGCAGGACATCAACAAGGCGACCCAGGACGAGATCAACCTGCGTAACGACTGGGTGGCGCAGCGCTCCAAGGAGTTGCAGGATACCGAAGCGGAACTCGACAAGCTCAATCTGCAGCTGACCACCAGCCGCGAATTGATGTCTGAGGCGCTGGCGCAATCTGCCGAGGCGATCCGTTTCGACCCGTCAGGAAAATCCGCGACCATCAGCTACGTCGTGGTGCGTGAGGAAAACGGCAAGCCGAAGGAAGTGAAGGTCGATGAAAATGCGATGCTTCAGCCCGGTGACGTCATCAAGGTTTCATCCGAAATCCTGATGCAGTGAGGTTTGCATGCGGATTGCCAAATCGGCGCTGATCGATCCCGAACGCAATGAAGCCTATGGAATGGCGGCGATCGCGCTGTCATTCTTCGTGTTCGCCTATTCGTCGCGTTTCGGGCAGATTTCGGTACTGGCCTATTATGGCATGTGGCTGCCGCTGGTGGTGGTCAACTACCGGCAGGTGCTGGGCAATTATCCGCGTTATCTGTGGATTTTCGCTTTCGGTATCCTGACCGTGCTGTCCAGCTTCTGGTCGGAGGCTGCGTCAGTGACCATGCGTGCCTCCATCCAGTACATGACGCATATTGTCTGCGCGCTGATTGCCATGCGCGTGATTTCCATCCGCACGCTGACGCGTGGCGCGCTGATCGGCATCACGGTCGTGCTGCTTTATTCATTGCTGTTCGGCATCTATCTCTTCGATGCGCTTGATGGAACCTATAGTTTTGTCGGTGCTTTTTCGTCGAAGAACCAGCTTGGCTTTTACGCCTCGCTTGGAGTCATTTTTGCCGCCTCCTCAGTGCTGGTCCTCAAGCAAAGGGGTATCTGGCTGCCAATTGCCGGTGTCACCGGGCTTTTATCGGCCTATAGCCTCCTCGCATCGCAATCGGCCACATCAACCATTACCACGGCCGCCGTGGTCGCCCTCATCATCGGTTTCATTCCGATCGGCATGCTTTCGCCCGCCAACCGCAAGATGACCTTTTTCACGCTTGGCGGTCTTGGCGCATTGCTGGTTGTTGCCTCCCTGCAATTCGGCCTGCTCGATGCCATTCTCGGCATTTTCGGCAAGGATTCGACGCTGACCGGCCGTACTTATCTCTGGCAGCAGGGCATTGAGGCCGCAAAACAGACCCCGATCCTCGGTGTCGGATATCAGGGGTTCTGGGTGGCGGGTTTTGCCGATGCCGAACGCCTGTGGAACGACTTCTTCATCACTGGCCGCAGCGGTTTCCACTTCCACAACACCTATATCGAGACGGTGGTGGAGAATGGCTTCGTCGGCATGATCCTGCTCGGCATGGTGCTTTACGGAACGCTGCTCGGCCATCTGCGCTCGGTGCTGATGCGAAAGAGCGACCCGCAAGGCGTTATCCTCTTTGCCATCTGCGCGCTCTTCGTCGTTCGCTCCTTCGTGGAGATCGACATCATCTTCCCATATCAGATCGGTTCGTTCCTGCTCTATTTCGCGGCCGGAAAACTGTGCCTGCCGGCAAAAGCGGCGCGGGGCAGCGTGCATCTGACCAGCGTTCGTGGCGGATTTTCTCACCGCCATTCCGGCCTTGAGACGGAAACCAGCCAGCCCAAGTCCTTTCGCTGAAAGAACTCGTCTTCGCCGCGCGGATGCGCGTCGATCAAGGCTAGGATGACGCAGGAGAGATACTTCTAAAGATAATCCGCCGAAACGTGCGGGCTGGCGTGGATGAAGCTCCAAATATCCTTGCTGACCTCGACAATATCCGCGATCGACTTTTCGAGGTGCTCTATTTCCTTCTCGTCCATACGTTCGACCTTGCCGTAGCGAACCTTGCTGTCGTCTTCCACCAGCCGCATCAGCTGGGTGCTGGCGATTTCGCCCTTGTCGTCGAAGGAATAGATGCAATGATTGTATTTGTTGCGCGTTTTCGCTTCTTTTTTCAGCCGCGCCATGATGGAGAGAATGGTCTTGCGGTCCTTCGCCTCCGTGGACGGCAGTTTTGCGAGGCGCTCGATGAGGTCCATACGCGCCCGCGTGGTGTTGAGCGTCAGAAACACCACGATAGCCGCTTCCTTCTCCACTTTCAGGAGATGAACGATCAGATAGATCATCAGGCTTTCAGTGTTGGTCCACACGTAATTCAGCCTGCCGACCAGCAGCAATACATCCGACATCGCCGCCATGTCGCTTCTCCCGCCCCGACGAAATATATTCGGATATTATATGCTGATCGCTGCGGAAAAGACAGTGTAGGTTACTGATATTTCTTCATCTTTCCTTGAAGGCGCGTGACATGCTGTCCGATATGGGCTTGGTCAGATATTCGAAGAAGGTGCGTTCCGAAGTCTGGATCAGAACATCGGCCGGCATGCCGGGAACGGGGTGGAAATTATGGACCTTGGCGATCTCCTCGTCGGGAACCTGCACGCGCACGATATAGACGTCCTTGACCTGCAGGCCGGCATTTTCCTCAATGCTGTCGGCGGAAACATAAAAGACCTTGCCATTGAGGACCGGTGTGGTGCGACGGTTCAATGCCGACAGGCGGATCGCGGCGGTCTGGCCTTCGTGCAGCTGGTCGATGGAGGTTCTAAGAACCTGCGCTTCGAGGATCAGCGGCACATGGGCGGGCAGGATTTCCATGATCGGCTTGCCGGTGGTGATGACGCCACCCGGCGTATGGTAATAGGACCGCACGACGGTGCCATTGACGGGTGAGCGGATGACGGTGCGTTCCAGCACTTCGGCGGCACCGCGAACCTGTTCGCGCACACTGTCGAGATCTGATTCCGCGGTTTCAAGCGCATCGAGCGCGGCCTGCTTGTTGGCATTGACGGCGATGACCGCTTCCTGCTTGAACTTGGCGATTTCCGCTTCGCTCTGGTTCATCTCGCCGCTCAGGCGGGCGATGTCACCCATGGCGTCGGCGATGGCACGCTCCAGCGCTAGCATGTCCGTTTTGCGGATAACGCCGTCCTTGGCCAGCTTTTCCTTGGAATCGCGTTCCTGTGTCAGAAGCGCCAACTGCCGGTCGAAAGACTGTTTTTGACCGTCATAACCCGCATAGCGGAACTCCAGCGACCGGATGTTCTTGTCGATCAGGTTCAGCTGTTCCTCAAGCTTGATGAGCTTGCTGTGGAATACGATGTTTTGGCTCTGGATGATCGCGTTGATATCGGGATCACCGGCTTCCTTCATGACGATGTCAGGCACTTTGAAGTTCTTTTCGCCCTGTGCCTCGGCGCGCAGGCGCACCACAATGGTTTCGAGGCGAAGCCGCCGCAGCTGCAACATGCGCTCATTGGCAAGTGCCGTTGTCTTGTCGAGCGTCAGAAGAACGTCGCCTTCCTTGACGGTATCGCCCTCGCTGACCATCATTTCCTTGATGATGCCGCCTTCCAGATGCTGGACGACCTTATTGTTGCCGGTGGCGACGAAGCTGCCCTGGGCGATAATGGCCGAGGAGAGCGGTGCGGTGCCGGCCCAGAATCCGAAGCCGCCGAAAGAGGCAAGCAGCACGGCAAGACCGATGGAGCTGTGCAGACGAATGGAGCGCGGTACTTCACTGTACCATTCGAGCTGGCCCTGGGGTTTGACTTCGACAATGGCATTTTTCTTCTTGAACATGACGATCCTCAACCCTCGATCTGCGGGGACTGGCTGCTCGGGCGGCCATTGCCGGACAGTGCTTTCAGCACATCCATTCTTTCGCCGAACATGGCGACCGATCCGTCTTTCAGCACCATGATCTTGTCGACGCATTGCAAAAGCGCCGGCCGCTGGGTGATGGTGACGGTGGTGATGCCCTGTTTCTTGGCGTGCAGCAGCGCCTTGGCCAGCGCCTGTTCGCCCTGTGTGTCGAGATTTGAGTTGGGTTCGTCCAGCACCACGAATTTGGGATCGCCGAAGAAGGCGCGGGCAAGTGCGATGCGCTGTTTCTGGCCACCGGAAAGCGGTGCGCCATCGGCGGCGACCACGGTTTCATAACCCTGTGGAAAGCCCGCGATCAGCTCGTGCACATCTGCCAGCACCGCTGCCTCATAAATCTGCCGGTCCTCGATATCGTCGCGCATGCGGCAGATATTGGCCTTGATGGTGCCGGGGAAAAGCTGCACGTCCTGCGGCAGATAACCGATGCTTTCACCGAATTGCCGCTGGTCCCAGTTGCGCAGGTCCATGAGGTCGAGGCGGACATTGCCTGACGTGGGCAGGATGGAGCCGACCAGCATCTTGCCAAGCGTTGTCTTGCCGGAGCCGGAATTACCGATGATGGCGAGCGATTCCCCCTTTTTCAGCGAAAAGGAAATGCCGTTCAGGATCACCTTCTTCTGCGGCGGCGGCACGAAGAGGATGCGTTCCACATCGAGGCGTCCTTCCGGGTTGGGCAGGCGCAGACGAGGAAAGTTCAGCGGCGAACTGATCAGAAGCTGCTTGATGCGGCCGTAGGAAGCGGCGGATTTGTTGAACTGGTGCCAGCCTTCGATCGCGCCTTCGATGGGCGCCAGCGCACGGCCGGAAATGATCGAGGCTGCAATCACCATGCCGCCGGTCAACTCGCCGGAGAGCGACAGATGGGCACCCCAGCCCAGAAGCGCTACCTGGGTGATCATGCGGGCGGCCTTGGAGACGCCGGAGAACATGATGTTGCGATCCTGTGCCGCCACATGCGACTTCAGCGATCCCGCCGTTTCACGGCCCCACATCTTCACCGCTTCGGGGATCATCGCCAGCGCATTGATGATCTGTGAATTGCGCGACATGGAATCGAGATGGAAATTGGCGCGGCTCAGATAACCGGAAGCTTCTGCAAATTGTCTGGCGGTGAAACGCTGGTTCAGCCAGGCGATGATGAACAGGACCGCGCAGCAGACCATGATGATGATGCCGAGATGTGGATGCACAAGATAGACCACCACGATGAAGAGCGGCATGAGCGGCGCATCGAGGAAGGCGATCAAGGTTCCCGATGTCAGGAAGGAGCGCAGTTGCTGCAGATCCTGCAGGATCTGGTAGTCCTTGCCGCTGCCATGCAGGGAGGCGCGGGCGGCGGCGGACAGGATCGGCGCCCCAAGCTGTACCTCAAGTTCGACGGCGGTGCGCATCAGGATGAAGCGGCGGATCGCGTCCATGAAGGCCTGCAGCAGAACCGCGCCGAGGACGGCTACCGTCAGCATCACCAGCGTATCCATCGAGCGGCTGGTCAGCACCCGGTCCGAGATCTGGAAAAGATAAAGCGGGATCGCAAGCAGCAGGATGTTGATGGCAACGGTAAACAGCATCACCACCACCATGTTGCGGCGAACCGCGGCGATACCCTTGGCAAGACTTGCCGCGAAGTTGATTGGCTCGCTGCGCTTGTGGAAGCCGCTCTGGCTTCCGCCTCCGCCACCACCGCCGCCGCCATTGTCCGTCGGCTCCTTGCCGTTGCCGCCACCGCCCGTCACGGGCCGGCGCTCGTTTTCGCGGATCGGACCGTCATTATTGTCGATCGTCTTGACGAAAGGCAGGTCGCTATTGTCGACCTTGGCCTGGGGTTCAATAGGGGAGGTTGGCTGTGGGGGCTGTTGCGGCGCTGGTCTCTCCGGTGGAACGTCGCGCAATTGCGCCGGTTGCTCCATTTGGGCCAGCGGTTGTGAAGGGGGGTGCGTGGGCGCTGTGTTCTGGGAGGTCGATGGGTTTTTCGCCTGTTCTGCGCCGGATAATTGGCGAAGGTTCTCAACGGCTTCGTTGATGGCCGAAATGCAGGCGTCGGTTAGCTTGCTGTCTTCCGCATCCTGATCCAGAGGCAAATCCAGCGAGCGCCCGTCGGCAATGGTTTTTCTTGAAATATGATCCATTTTTTATCGGTCCCCTCGGTGATCTTGCGGTGTTTGCGGTTCGGGCGGGGCGTATTGTTGTGCGGTTTTCCCGCCCCGCTTGCCAAACCTATGCAGTGACCGCTTGCATGACGTCGGCCGAATGGGCGTTTGACCATGACAGGTCGTGGCCGGCATTGATGACGCCGTCGGATTCGTTTTCGATGGTGGCGGGGTCGTCGTGAAGAAAGGCGATGACCTCATTTGCCAGCTGGCCGTGCTGCGCCGGCTGCGACGTATCATCTTCGATGATGCCGCCCTGTATCAGAATGGCGTCTGAATAAACGCCGCCGGCGACATAGGTGGTCGAACCGAAGCTGTCGTAATCGACGATCTGTGCAATGTTGACGACGGCGTTGCTGCCGGTATCGATATTGACGGTGGCGTTCTCATTGTTTTCGAGAACCTTGGCGGCGGCCTGCGTCACGTCGTCGGAATCGCCCAGCACGCTCACCTGTTTGATGATGCTGACGTCATAAAGGTTGCCGGTAATATAAAGGACGTTCAGTCCCTGATAGCCGGCAAAATTGACGTCGTGGGCAAGTGCATCCGGCATGTTCGGGTCGCGCTCATTGATCGCGTTCACCGTCTGGTTCATGTAATCAGGCATGGTCTCGAAACGGTCATTGCTGCCGACATTGTGAATGCTGGCGTCGTTCCAGAGAAGGTTGTTGCCGGATTGAATGGTGGCGCCACCAGGCGCGTCAGGATTGGCGCGGGCCCAGTCATTGTCGTAAAGCACGGCAATCTGGCTGATGAGATTCATGTCGAGGACATTGCCGCCGACGATGATCAGATCGTACTGCATGCCGATGCCGAGGAAATTGGCGATGTTGAGTGCGGCGTTGCCACCCGTCAGCAGGCTGACGGTCGCACCCGAGGTGGTAATCGTCATCGTGTCATTGTCGCTGATGAATTGGTATTGCTCGATCCAGTGTACGAAGGAAACATCCCCCTCCAACACGCTGACGCGCCAGGCGGTGGGGAATATCGGCGTTTCACCCGTCTCGTGGCTGTCCGCTGCGGCATTTTCCGCGCCGGGATAGATGCTGCGCTCGAAGCTGGCGATGTTGTATGCGGCCGTTGCGGCCTGATCTTCGGAATGGGTGAAGACGGAAGAAATATCGTCCCGATCGCTATAGATATAGGCTTGGGTAATGGCGTCGATCTGGTGATAGTCACCCATGACGGCAGTAACGGAGGTCATGACGCCGGTATTAACCAGCGTGGCGATGTTGGCCACGACATTGGCGCCAGCGGCAATATCGAGGCTATTGCCTGCGGGGCTGTCCTCATGCAGCGAAACATCGCTCTTTTCCGGCTCTTCCTGCGGTTTGGCAATGCCGCGATCCGGCATGAAGTCATCAAGCGCTGGCTTTTCGCTGGCTATGGAGCCATTGATGTAAAGTCCGTTGATATCGTTGCCGGCCAGAACGAAATTCTGGTCCGCGCCGGTACCGAGCGACGTGACATCATTGTCACGGGCATGTTCGATGTAGTCATGAGCGGATTTGGCAAGCGCCTGCAACGCATCGTAGTTGTCGGTGCGCTGGAAGGTGGAGAAAGGCGTGAAGACCGACGCTTCATTGTAGAACTCGACGGTGCGCTCCGTCACGAAGGTCGTGTCGCGCGCCACATTCGGGCCGTCCGTCATGTTCAGATAGTCGTCGTCCTGAAGAATATTGACCTGTGTAACATGGCCTATCACCGAGCCGGGTCCGGTATGGACCATCAGTTCGCGTTCTTCCTCGAAGGAGAGGCGGCCGGGAAAGCGGAAATTAGCGCCGGAAATATCGGCCGGGACGACATTTGCAAGCTGCTGCATGTCGTATTCGACAGCGCGGGCGAAATGCGGCCGTATGTAATCGAAATCATAATAGCCGGCACGATATTTGACACCGGGGTCGTAGTCGTCGAGGGCAACGTCGTAGTTCTTGTCGAGCAGCTTTGCTGCCTCATCATCCGGCAGGCGATCCGCATCGGAATGCGCCGGGCCCTCGCTATAGTTGGCTCTCAGACGCGCATCCTCGATCACCGTATCGAAAAGGCCGATGAAATGCGCAATCATGTCGGAAATCTTGTCGATATGCATTGGAGGTCCTCCCCGATCATCGCGGCAGGGCCAGGGGTGCGGACGGCACACGTCTCAAAGGCGGTGCTTCGTTTTCACGCAAACCGGTCCTTCAACCGCGAACTGCACCGGCGGATGCCGGTGCAGCTCTTTTCGTCAAGAGGTGGGTATCAGGAGTGATCCTCACCGACATCGGATACATGCGAGTTACCGCCTGTGATCGTGACGTCAACGGCATTGGAGAGCATGTTGGCGCCCTGCACCAGTTCCAGATGGAAGCCGGAATTTGCAAGGATTGCCGATGCATCTGCCGTGCTGGTCCCTGCGGCATCGTCGCCGGCCTTGAGGTCCCATCCCTTGCCGTCGATGCCTTCGGCGCCATAGGCGTCACCGGCATTGGCGCTCAGGTGGTTTTCCGCACCGCCATTCTGCATCTTGATGTCGTAGGCCTGATCCTGGTCCGCCAGGTGGTTGGCCTGCACCATGCTGAAGCCGGTGTCGTTGCCGTCTCCGCCGAGCGAGTTGTTGAGGATATTGTCGACATCGAGTGTGAAGGAGAAGTCATCACCCAGGTTGAAGGTGAGGTCTCCGCCGGCGATGCCGAGATTGCCGACATCCTTGACGCCCGTGATGTTGCCGAAGTCGTCATCCGACTTGTAGAAACTGTCTGCGGAGTTGAAGCTGTCGGAGGTCGTTGTGGTCTTGGTGGAGGTGTCGTTGTCGGAATAGTTGGACGTTTTGGTGTCCGTATCCGTGATCGTCTTCACATTGGTATCGTTGTCGCTGTACGACTTGCTTTCATAGCTCCAGTCGTAGTCGACCTTGATATCAGTGTTGGTTTCGGTGCTTGTCTTGGTGGTCGTGTCGTTGTCGCTATAGGACTTGCTGTCATAGCTCCAGTCATAGTCGTTGTCGCGATTGTCACCGTTATTGGCGTCAACATCGATCTTGGCGTCAACATCCACATTGGTGCTGTTGTCGCTGTTGTCGTTATTGCGGTTTTCACCGTTTGCGGTGCCGACGTTGCTGTCTTCCACCTTGGCGTCATTGGTCGAGGTGTTGGCGAAACCATCGGAAAGCGCGCCGATCTTGGTGATGTCGTCGTCGCTGCCGGATGACTTTGGATCATAACCCATTTCTATTTCCTCCGAAAAAGCTCGGAGCAGCTTTCGAAATCCCTCTCATCTTAAATGGGATTTTTTCGCGCTTGCTCCGCGTTGTACAAAGATTGATGTTTGCAGATGTACTCGTTACGCATCACCTGCGGTTTGGCATCGGCCCGTGACCGGGCTCTTTTCGTTCAGCCCTTGTGCGCTACTCGGTAAAAAGGCGCACAAATCCTATCCTCGCCCCAATGGGGAGCGCGGTGGCTTTCGTCTTTTCGGTCTTATGTTTCTTGAAAAGGAACCGGCATCTGCAAACACACGTCAAAGGCCGGGATTGTCTTTCCATCGGTCGCCGTTTCAGCGACGGTCAGACTGTGCAGCAGAAAAATTGCCGTTCCTAGATATCAATTCGGGTTAAACATATTGGCGCTTTCACCCCGAATATATATGTCGGAGGGTGTTGCGCAGCGGTCGTTTCGCCGCTTTCGCCGGGAATAAAGCGGCTTTGGCGATCGCCAGCGGCTTTTTCGAAAAACATGGTTTATTTCGGTGAGAAAAGTCTTGCATCCCGAAACGGCACATCCTCCGGGCACGCCTGGCGGGGAGGTATGTAAAGGGATTTCAACTAAAAGTTATATTTTCCCGGATTACAAAACCGCAGCGAAAGCTTTTCCGATGTGTTTGTTTTTCCAACATTTCCGGGATCAGTGATTCTGTCATTGCGTAACCTATTTTGTACGTCAATTGTAAAAAATAACCCGTTTGGGCCATTTATTTACACAGCTTTTCGTATTAGCCTCCTTAATTAACGGGTAATTAATGATAGTTGACATGGCTTGAGGCGGGAATTGCCCCTTATGTTTTCAGGGGGACCTCGGCAGACACAGACGACACAACCAAAAGAATGTAATGCGTAAGCGCTTTAGGGAGGCGTCAATGTTCATGGGAACTTCAGATTATGCGGCTAAACAAAGTGGTGCCGTTGCTCCTATAAATGGAACTTTATTGATCATAGCGGATCCGGACCTGTTTTCCGAGTGCCTCGTGGAGGCGTTGGGCAAAAAGTTCCCCACATTCGCAGTGGTCAGTGTCGCTTCGTCGGCGACGATCGACGATGATTACGGCGCCAATGTCCGGCTGGTATTGCCATACCGCCTATCGTCGGAGCGGCTTCACGGCGTTCTTTCAACCATTCGCGAAAAACACCCCGATGCTGCTATCGCGCTGGTCGTCGAAACCATCGACAAGTGCGAGGAGTCGCTGAAGCAACTGGTGGGGACGCGCATTATAGATGGCGTATTGCCGCTTAACCTCCGGCTTGACGTCTTTATGGCGGCCGTCGACCTGCTCATGAAAGGCGGAGAGCATTTTCCTGCCGCTCTTCTTGGCAAGCTCACGCCCTATTCCCAGGCCGTCAACGGCAAAAACGTTCAAAACAATGCCGTAATCGCCAATCGTGCTGACGCCCTCGCTGTCAGCCGGAGCGAAATGTCGGCGCTGACCACGCGGGAAGTGCAAATTCTCGACCTTCTCTGCAAGGGAACGCAGAACAAGATCATCGCGGACCGGCTTCACCTGTCGGAAAACACAGTGAAGGTACACGTCCGTAACATCTACAAGAAGATGCATGTGCGTAACCGCACGGAAGCCGCCTCACGCTTCTTTAATAAAGACGAAGACGAGGCCTTTTCCGGCTGGAGAAACTGAACGCCGGGCGGCGAAGGTCGCAAGGCGCCAGTATTATCAGGTTTTCTGCCGAGGCTCAGGGCCTCAGGAAGCAGCGGGACTTCTGACCAAATCCGCTCGGTGAGCAGATATAGGGGGAAGAACCGGAGTAGGACGGCCGCGATATCGAGGGCGTCTCGGACGACGATGCGTCGGCAACAAGCGTAACAGCCGCATTGCCTGCCTTGTCGTAACCGTAGGAAGACTTGGCCGGAGCAACGCGCGTCTTCATCGTGGCCGTATTCGCAGATGCGGTCTTGATAAGAACGGCGTCTTCGACCACGGAGCAGGAAGCAGTGGCGAAAGTGAAGGCCGCAAGTGCTGTGGCAACAAGTGCGAAGTGACAGCGGCGAGCTGCTTTGCCGCTATGGGAATAAGGCATTTCATTCATAGTGTATGTCCCCTGAAATCGACTGTCTGTCGCATCTCGCCGGGCGGTTTTGTCCCGGTGGACCGAGCCTTACAAAACCAGGATAGTCCCGACTGGTTGAGCGAAGCTTGCGCTAATGCTCAATAAGAAAGGCATAATGTAGGCATAGTTAAAAAGTATTAAATCAAGGGGCTAATTTGAGTAATAACGGGTAATCAATTGTAATATTTCCATAAAATGAAGTTGACCTGTTTTTCGCCGCGCCTATCATAAAAGTTGAAATCTATCGAATCGAAATATTAAAACCTCCAGAAGAAATAAAAACCGGAGGGTGATATTCAAGATACCGCACAATCGGGAGTTTGATCCAGTTCAAGTCGAATCAGCCGGGCTGATTCCTCATGGGGAGGAGTGTGTAATGCGTAATTTCGTTCCCAACGAGCATGATAACGGCGTCACAATCTATTCCGAGTGGCGGCCAGGCCAGCGCGTTCTTGTCAATGGCGGCGCTGGTTTCCTTGGTTCCCACCTTTGCGAACGCCTGCTGGCCTGCGGCCACGAGGTGATCTGTCTCGACGATCTTTCCACCGGACGGACGGCGAATGTCGAGCATTTACGGGACAATAAGCGGTTTTTGCTGGTCGAGCACGACGTGCGCAAACCCTACGATATCGACGTTTCGCTGATCTTCAACTTCGCCTCGCCGGCCTCGCCGCCGGATTATCAGCGCGATCCCGTCGGCACCCTGCTCACCAATGTGCTTGGTGCGGTCAACGTGCTGGAGGTCGCCCGCAGATGCGGTGCAACCGTAGTGCAGTCCTCGACATCGGAAGTCTATGGCGATCCGCTCGTCAATCCGCAGCCGGAAAGCTATTTCGGCAATGTAAATACAATCGGGCCGCGAGCTTGTTACGATGAGGGAAAACGCAGCGCTGAAACGCTGTTTTTCGATTATCACCGCTTTTATGGCGTCGATATCAAGGTCGGACGCATCTTCAACACCTATGGGCCGCGCATGCGCCCGGATGATGGACGTGTGGTTTCCAACTTCATCGTACAGGCACTGAAAGGCACCGACATCACCATTTATGGCGATGGCAGCCAGACGCGTTCCTTCTGCTATGTCGACGATCTCATCGACGGTTTCCTGCGTTTCTCGGCAAAGCCGAAGGACTGCATCGGGCCGATCAATCTCGGCAACCCGACGGAAATTCCGGTGCGGCAACTGGCTGATATCGTCATCCGCATGACGAATTCCAGCTCGCGGATCGTCCATCTGCCTGCAGCGATCGACGATCCGCAGCAGCGGCGCCCCGATATTTCGCGGGCCAAGGAACAACTCAGATGGCAACCACGTGTACCGCTCGAAATAGGACTGGAAAAAACCATCGTCTATTTCGACGCGCTGCTGTCCGGCAGATATGTGGCGGAGGCCGTATGAGATGCCCCGCACAATCCTCGTCACGGGCGGGGCCGGGTTCATAGGCAGCCACATCTGTAAGGCGCTGGCTCAATCCGGCTTCAAGCCCATCGCATACGACAATCTCTCGACGGGTCACGCGGATTCGGTTCGCTGGGGTCCCTTTATCGAGGGCGACATTCTCGACCGTGGTCTGCTGAAGGCCACGCTCAAGGAGTTCGCGCCATCCTTCGTCATTCATTGCGCTGCCAATGCCTATGTCGGCGAATCCGTCGAAGATCCGCGCAAATATTATCGCAACAATGTCGGCGGCAGCCTGGCGCTTCTGGATGCCTGCCTCGAGCAGAATATTGACGGGCTGGTATTTTCCTCCAGCTGCGCCACCTATGGTGTGCCGCTGCAATTGCCGATCCGCGAAGAAACGGCACAGGTGCCCGTCAATCCTTACGGTCGCACGAAGCTGATTTTTGAAATGGCGCTTGATGACTATGCCGCAGCCTACGGAATGCGTTTCGTCGCATTGCGCTATTTCAACGCTGCGGGCGCTGACCCGGATGGCGAGCTCTGTGAACGCCATGAGCCGGAAACCCATCTGATCCCGCGGGCCCTGATGGCGGCCGCCTCGCGACTGCCGCAACTCGATGTCTTCGGCGCGGATTACGACACCAGCGACGGCACCTGCATTCGCGATTACATCCATGTCAGCGATCTGGCCGATGCCCATGTCGCTGCCGTTAACTATCTGGCCGATGGCGGCGAGACGCTGCGTGTCAATCTTGGCTCCGGCCACGGTACATCGGTTGGCGATATCATCCGGGCGATCCACCGTGTGACGGGGCAGGAGGTGCCGGTGCATTTCGGCGCAAGGCGCGCCGGTGATCCGCCAGCCCTGTTTGCGGATATAAGACGGGCGGAAGAAACACTTGGCTTTATTCCGAAACGCTCGGATATCGACACCATCATCCGCACGGCCGGCCCCGGCTTCGGGCTGGAGGTGCTGTCATGAAGACGCGCTCCATCCCATCTGTCGCATCATCGCGCGTTGCTACAGGCGAATTGCGGATGCTGCCGGTCTTTACCGGCTGGAACCGCATGGCCTACCTTCTGGGTATTGGCGGCTGGCTGGTGACACTTGCCTATTTCTGGATCTGGTGGCTGGACCGGGACCGGGTCATCGACTGGCCCTATTACACCGTCGTCACGATGACGCTCGCGTGGATCACCCTTTTGCCGTCCTACTTCATTTTCATCTTCCTGAACGCCAGAGTTGTCGATCGACGCTCTGCTTTGCCGAAGGGGCGGGTGGCAATGGTCGTCACCAAGGCGCCGTCGGAACCCTTCGCCGTTGTGCGCAAAACGCTGCTGGCGATGCTGGAGCAGAAGGGGCTGGAATTCGACGTCTGGCTTGCGGATGAAGACCCGGATGCGCAGACGCTGACATGGTGCGGTGCGCATGGTGTTTTCGTTTCCACGCGAAAAGGTGTGGCCGATTATCATCGCAAGACCTGGCCGCGCCGCACGCGTTGCAAGGAAGGCAATCTCGCTTATTTCTACGATCATTACGGTTATGAGCGGTATGATTTCGTCGCCCAGTTCGACGCCGACCACGTGCCGGAGCCGGAATATCTCAGCGAGATCATCCGTCCCTTTGCCGATCCCGTGGTGGGATATGTCTCGGCGCCGAGTATTTGCGATGCCAATGCCGGTGAGAGCTGGGCAGCCCGTGGCAGGCTTTATGCCGAGGCGAGCCTGCATGGTGCGCTGCAGCTGGGATATAACAATAGCTGGGCACCGCTTTGCATCGGTTCGCACTACGCCGTGCGCACGAAAGCATTGCGTGAAGTGGGCGGGCTTGGACCCGAGCTTGCCGAGGACCATTCCACTACGCTTCTGATGAATGCCGGTGGCTGGCGCGGCGTTCATGCCGTCAACGCCATTGCGCATGGCGACGGGCCGTCGACCTTTGCCGATCTCATCGTGCAGGAGTTCCAGTGGTCGCGCAGCCTGATGACCATCCTGCTGCAATATTCGCGGCACTATGTTCCAAAGCTGCCCCTGCGGCTGAAGTTCCAGTTCCTGTTTTCGCAGCTCTGGTATCCGCTGTTTTCGGGCTTCATGGCGCTGATGTTCGTGCTTCCCGCCGTCGCCCTGATGCGCGGGCATGTGCTGGTCAACGCTTCCTATCCGGCGTTTCTGGCGCATTTCCTGCCGATTTCGCTGATCATGATCGTCTTTGCCTTTTTCTGGCGGGCCACGGGGGCATTTCGCCCGCATAATGCCAAGCTGTTCAGCTGGGAAGCCATGGTGTTTCTGTTCCTGCGCTGGCCCTGGTCGCTGATGGGGGTGCTTGCGGCGATACGCGATACGATCCGTGGAGACTTTGTCGACTTCCGCATTACGCCGAAGGGCACGCAGGCAACACCGCCGCTGCCACTCCGGGTAATCGCGCCTTACATGGTTTTGGCCGCGATAAGCCTTCTGGCGATGGTGCTCGCGCCGCGCGAAAGCGGAGCGGAAGGCTTCTTCGTTTTCGCCGCGATCAATGTGGCAATTTATGCGGGCCTCTCGGTGTTTCTGCTTATCCGCCACGCGATGGAAAACGGTTTGCCAAAGCTGCCGGCATTGCGTGGTGCGGCGACTGCCGCCGCCTGTTCGGCGCTGCTCGTGGCCGGTAGTGCCGCGGAACTCAGCTCCCATGCAATTGGCGGGCTGGAGGCGCTGTCGCACGGACAACCCTATGTCAGCTTCACCGAAACGCGGTTCACCGTGGCCGGTGCGGGCGTGGAGGGAGCGAGATCGGTGCGCCTGAAACTGCGCATCGTGCTGCCGGGAATGCCCGGAGATCGAAACATCCAGGCGGAGCCCATGGTGCCGCCGCCGGTGATGGCAACCGGAGAAATCATGCTGGCCGACAATAGGGTCGGACAATAGAAGGAGGAGGCTGTGATGAGAACAACAATAAGCAAATGCGGATTCTCCGCTTTCGTACTCTGCCTTGCGGTGATCGCGCCCAGTGCCGTCCACGCCGCAGGCGGCACGAAGACGCCGAAACCGCTCAGAACCAGCGAAGTCGTGGACATGTACTTCGACAAGACCTGGAAATGGGAAACGGGCGGCGGACGCTTCATTGCCGATGGCCGCAAGTTCGTTGCCGCCACGGAAGAAAAGGGCGTGAAGTCGGTCGGCGATGGCCGCTGGACCGTGGATGCCAATGGTACGCTGTGCATGCGCGCCACATGGAAGAGTACTGCGGGAAGCGGCAAGGCCGATACCTGCTTCGACCATGGCCGCATCGGCAAGGTGCTTTACCAGCGCAAGCAGGGCGGCCCCTGGTACGTGTTCCGGCATAACCCGCCGCGACCCGGAGATGAATTCCTGAAACTTGTCCGCAAGGACGATGTCACCCCGCAGATCGCCGCTTATGACAAGGCGATGACCGCGACGAGGTAGGAGGAAAGTGTCATGCAAATAACAAGAAGAAGACTGCTTTTCGCAAGTGGGGCCGCTGTTGCTGCTTCAGCCAGCATGTATCCCATATTCAAGCTGGACGCCCAAGGGGTAGCGCCCATGGGTTCCACGGGCATGAAGACACTTGCCGATAAACGCCCGACATTGCATGCGGACGGCATCCGCTTCGGCGCTTACGATCCGCACGGTGATTTCACCGGTCAGACCGGGGTGGCGACGGAACATCTGTTTCTGCCCTGGGAAGACGTGGATCTCGACAGTCTTGCGCTCGCGGACGCCTATGCCCTGGAACGCAAGCGCAATGTCATGATCACGGTCGAGCCCTGGTCCTGGGACGTCAACTGGCGTCTCACCTCCGACGAGTTGCGCCGCAAGGTGCTGGGAGGTGACTACGACAAGAACATGCAGGCGATTGCAGCACGCATGTCGGCCATGAAAAGCCCGCTCATCCTGCGCTGGGGGCAGGAAATGGAAGACACGTCCGGCCGCTTCTCATGGTCGGGGTGGAATCCGCAGGACTACATCACAGCCTATAAGCGCATGGTGGATATGACCCGCAAGGCGGTCCCCGGCGTCAAGGTCATGTGGTCTCCGAAGGGGCTCGATGGTCTCAAGGCCTATTATCCCGGCGACAGCTATGCCGACCTGGTCGGCCTTTCGGTCTTCGGTCTCGAGGAGTACGACAAGATCGAATATGGCGGGCCGCAGAAGTTCTCGGATCTGCTGCGTAAAGGCTATGGGCTTGTCGAAACCTTCAACAAGCCGATCTGGGTCGCCGAACTCGGTTATGAAGGCGGCGATTCCTATGTTCGCCCGTGGATGAACGACGTGACGCTGAAGCAGGCGGATTTTCCCAGGCTGGAAGAGGTCGTCTATTTCAACGACAAGGACGTGCACAACTGGCCACACAATCTCGGCAAGCCCGACTGGCGCGTGGTGCGCCCTGCAAAGGCTTAACCGAGGCCGAGCGGGCCGAGCGGACGCCCGGCCCGCTCGGCCCGCCCGGACATTATCCGCTGATTGCCAGCACCGCCTCCGCCTCATAGATGGCGCAGACGATATGATAGAATGTACTGGCCGGCGCCGGCTCGTCGAGCATTGGCCTGTCGGCCGGCCATTTGTCGAACCATAATCCCCTGACCGGCGTGTCGAGGAAGGGTTGCACCGCGCCGATGGCCCTGAGGCCCGAAGCGAGGTAACGCTGCCGTTCCTCGCCTGATGTGACGCTGGCAAGGCGCACCGCCGCCTTCAGCCATTCTGTCTGCGGCCACAGGCGCGCCAGCCCGTCATGCACCGAAAAATCATCATAGAGGCTCATGATCGCCACCTTGCGGCGCGGGCAGATGCCATGGTCTTCACCGATCTCGAAAAGGCGCTTGGCCTTGTCTATCGCCTCTTCATTATTGCGCAGGCTGCCCCAGCGCACCAGAAGCCACGCCCATTCAAACTGGTGGCCCGGTTCCATGATTCGGCCCTTGTCGCCCTCATAGGGCGTCCAGTCATGGCCGAAGAATTCCCGCAATCCGCCATTGCCGCCATCGATGAAGCGGGTCAGCGCAAGATCGGCGATCTCATCGGCCAGCGCTGACCACGGACCCTGCGGGTCCTGCGCTTCCCAGGCGAGCATCGCCTCGAACAGATGCATGTGCGGATTGGAGCAGAGCGGCGTGCGCGGCGGATTTGCCTCCTCGAAGCCGGCGACGGGATGTTTGTAGTCGCGCTTGAGGATGGCGAGAATGTCGAGCGCCCGGCCGCGCATCTCGTCCTTGCGGTCGGGAAGGGCTGCGGCCGTCTGGGCAGCGGCGAAAAGCGCAAAAGCCTGATTGTAGAGATCGAAGGATGGATCGATCAGCTTCCCGGTCTGGTCGGCGAGGTTGCCATAAAGGCCGTTATCGAGGCGATAGACCTTTTCGAACCAGGAGAGACCATGCGAGAGCGCGTCCTTCCAGGGTCCCTGCCAGCCGTGCTGGCCGGCGGCGGCGAAACAATAGGCCTGCCGCGGCTGGACGCGGGCGCGGCGATCATCGGAAAAAACCGGTTTCGCATCCTGGCCGAGGCGCTCGTAAAAACCGCCGTCGGGTCGGGCGGAACCCGCCTCCCACCATAAGGGCAGGGCGTCCTTATCCAGCCATTTCCGTAATGTTCCGATCTCTTCGGCAAGCGCCTGCGCGATGCTCGGAAATTGCACAGTCATGCGTCAACTCTCTGTTTTTACAGTTGAATGAAAAATTAGACCAATAAAAATACGTAATTATGAGGGCAAGTAGACCATGGGACATATTGCACTGCAACCGTAAAAATTATCGACCTGACGTTGAGGCAACCCATACCGCGGCAATTGGTTCCGCCGTCGGGCATGGCCAACATCGGATCCGCAGTGATTCGAAAGTCATAAAGTCTCAGAAATTACAACGGAAATTTGAGATTGCTTATTCGTAGTCCTCACGTATTTCGTAACAATGGTCTGGTCATTAGTGATTCGGTCTCCTTTTAACCTGGGCGGCGTTGGGGAAACAAAGGGGCGCAGGGCAGTGAGATTTTCTGCCTATACTTCATTGCTGTTCTCCGTTGCGGTTCTTGCGGGCTGCAATACTCCTTCGGGCGTTCGGTCGTTCGGGGGTGCGCAGATGTTGTCTCCGTCCGAGGCGCTTGTTTTCCCGCCGCCAGGCGGTCCGGAAATCGTCACTGTCATCAACCGTACCTATTCGAACGCCGTGGCGCAGCAGGTCATATTGCGTTCTGAGGCGGCAACGCCCGGGCAGAACTATATCAAGGCGGAATTTTTCGGTCCGCAGCAGGCGGGTGATACCGATCGTGACGCTCTGACGTTCACCGGTTTCAGGGCCGCCTCTGTTGCGCGTGAAATCCGCGCGGAGTTTCCGGGCGAAAACATCGCCATGTCGGCCAATTACCTCCAGAACGGCTACGGCGCCTTTTCCTATGCGGCCGGTAGCGGCAGGGGCGGCGACACCTGCCTTTATGGCTGGCAGGACATACGCTCGCCGGAAAGCATGCGGCAGGATTTCCGCAACCTTGGCCGTATCAAGGTGCGACTGCGGCTCTGCCAGTCGGATGCGAGTGTCGAACGGCTTCTGGCCGTCATGTATAATTACACGATTACCGGCACCTATGCGTCGCAAAGCTGGAACCCTTACGGCACGCCGCAGGCGGTGGACCAGAACCTCGGCCGGCCGGGCCATCCGGTCTATCCTGTCAAGGCGGATGACGTGCCGATGCGGCCGGGGGGCGAAGTGACTGCGAGTGTGCCGAGGCCGCCTGCGCGCCGTGCCGCCGCAGCCATCACGCCTGTTCGGCCCGAGCCGCAGCCGCTGCCGCCGGTAGCGGAAGTCAGCATTCCGTCGCCAATATCGGCCGGCTTCCCCGCCCAGCCCGCAAGGCCTGCCGTGGCTGGCAGCCGCGCGGAAGGCGTGCAGGCGGAGAGCCGGCAGCCTTCGCAGGTTCCGCAGGTGTCCATTCCCTCGCCAGCATGTCTGTCCGGTTCGGGAGCGGCACAGGGATGCAGATAGGCGCTGGAACAAGGGTAGAAGAGGTCGTTGCAAAAAATCCGGGTAAGAATTCCGGGTGGGGAAAAGAACGGAAAATTTCGGGATGAACAAGGCCATCACGATCATTGTCTGGTTGCTTGTGTCGCTTTGCGTTCTGGCCATCATCACGATGCCGATCAGCCTGCAGACGCATCTGGTCGCCACGGCGATCTCGCTTGTTCTTCTTGCAACGATCAAGAGTTTCAACGGGCAGGGGGCCTGGCGTCTTGTGGCGCTCGGTTTCGGCACGGCCATCGTGCTGCGCTATGTCTACTGGCGCACCACCAGCACCCTGCCGCCCGTCAACCAGCTCGAGAACTTCATTCCGGGCTTTCTGCTTTATCTCGCGGAAATGTACAGCGTGGTGATGCTGGGGCTCAGCCTCGTCATCGTCTCGATGCCGCTGCCTTCTCGCAAGACCCGACCCGGCTCGCCCGATTACCGGCCGACGGTCGATGTTTTCGTTCCAAGTTACAACGAGGATGCGGAGCTTCTGGCCAATACGCTGGCGGCGGCCAAGAACATGGATTATCCGGCCGACAGGTTCACCGTATGGCTGCTGGACGATGGCGGTTCGGTGCAGAAGCGCAATGCCAGCAATATTGTCGAGGCGCAGGCCGCGCAGCGCCGCCACGAGGAGCTGAAGAAGCTCTGCGAGGATCTCGACGTTCGTTATCTGACGCGCGAGCGCAACGTCCACGCCAAGGCCGGAAACCTCAATAACGGGCTCGCCCACTCGACCGGTGAACTGGTGACGGTGTTCGATGCCGACCATGCGCCTGCCCGTGATTTCCTGCTGGAAACGGTGGGTTATTTCGAAGAGGACCCTCGGCTCTTTCTCGTCCAGACACCGCATTTCTTCGTCAATCCCGATCCCATCGAGCGCAATCTGCGCACCTTCGAGACGATGCCGAGTGAGAACGAGATGTTCTACGGCATCATCCAGCGCGGCCTCGACAAGTGGAACGGCGCATTCTTCTGCGGTTCCGCCGCCGTGCTGCGGCGTGAGGCGCTGCAGGATACCGAAGGCTTCAGCGGTGTCAGCATCACCGAGGATTGCGAGACGGCGCTGGCACTGCATTCGCGCGGCTGGAACAGCATCTATGTCGACAAGCCGCTGATCGCCGGGCTGCAACCGGCCACTTTTGCAAGCTTCATCGGCCAGCGCAGCCGTTGGGCGCAGGGCATGATGCAGATCCTGATTTTCCGCCAGCCGCTCTTCCGGCGCGGCCTCTCCTTCACACAACGTCTTTGCTACATGTCATCGACGCTGTTCTGGTTGTTCCCGTTTCCGCGCACGATCTTTCTGTTCGCGCCGTTGTTCTACCTGTTCTTCGATCTTCAGATTTTCGTTGCCTCGGGTGGCGAGTTTCTTGCCTATACCGCAGCCTATATGCTCGTGAACCTGATGATGCAGAACTATCTCTATGGCAGCTTCCGCTGGCCATGGATTTCGGAACTCTACGAATATGTGCAGACGGTTCACCTGCTGCCCGCCGTCGTTTCGGTGATCTTTAATCCGGGCAAGCCGACCTTCAAGGTGACGGCAAAGGACGAATCCATCGCCGAGGCGCGGCTTTCGGAAATCAGCCGCCCGTTCTTCGTCATTTTTGCGCTTCTGGTCGTGGCCATGGCCTTTGCCGCCTGGCGCATCTACAGCGAGCCCTACAAGGCGGATGTCACGCTTGTCGTCGGCGGCTGGAACCTGCTCAACCTCATCTTTGCGGGCTGCGCGCTCGGCGTCGTCTCGGAGCGCGGCGACAAATCGGCGTCGCGCCGCATCACCGTCAAGCGCCGCTGCGAGGTCAAGCTTGAGGGTAGCGAGGCATGGGTGCCGGCCTCCATCGAGAACGTCTCGGTGCATGGCCTGCTGATCAATCTGTTCGACAATTCGACCGCAATCGAAAAGAACACGACGGCGATCGTGAAGGTCAAACCCCATAGCGAGGGTGTTCCGGAAACCATGCCCATCAATGTCGTCCGGACGGTTCGCGGCGAAGGGTTCGTTTCAATCGGCTGCACGTTCTCACCGCAGCGCGCCGTCGATCATCGCCTGATCGCCGACCTCATCTTTGCCAATTCCGAACAGTGGAGCGAGTTCCAGCGCGTGCGCCGCAAGAACCCCGGCCTCATTCGCGGCACGGCGATCTTCCTGGCGATTTCACTCTTCCAGACGCAGCGCGGCCTTTTTTATCTCGCCAAGGCGCTCCGGCCGGCCTCCAAAACCGTCAAACCTGCCGGAGCCGTGAAATGACCGGCAGCAAAACGATCAGGAGTTCACTGGCAGTGCTGATGTGGGGAACCGCTGCAGCCGGTGCTGTGGCGCAGTCCTCACCTTTCGACATGTCGCCCGAAAGGCCGTCCCAGACCACGCCGGCACCCGTGCCGCCGCCCGCCATACCTCCGACAGCACCTCGCCAGCAAGCTCCGGCCCAGATCCCGCCGCCGCCGCAGGCTCAGCCGTCGCAAGCGCAACCGCCACAGCGCCCGGCTGCCGTTCCGCCGGCGCCTTTGCCTCCCGTCACCGTCCCGGCGCGTCAGGAAAGTGCAAGGCCTGCACCGGCCCAGGCGCCGTCATTGGCCGCCGACAGCCGCCGCCGTTATATATTGCCCTACGAAAAGCTCAGCCTTTCCGGTGAGATAGACAGGCGGCAATGGAGTATCTACCTCACTCCAGAGCAGGTGAATGCCGCCGTTGCCCTGAATATCGGTTATCAGAACGCCATCGTGGTCGCACCTGAAAGCTCGAATTTTCAGGTCAGCCTGAACAATGTTCCGCTCGATGCCGCGCGCATTGAAGCGCCCGACAGCGAAGGCAATGTTTCGCTCAAAATTCCGCCCGGCGTCTTGCAGGTTGGGGCGAATGTCGTGACGCTTGGCGTGCAGCAGCGTCACCGGACCGATTGCACAATCCAGTCCACCTACGATCTGTGGACCGATGTCGATCCGGCGAGCACCTATATTGCCTTCAATGCCAATGTTGCCGGCAACTTCGCCAATATAGACGATATTCAGGCAACCGGGCCGGATGGCAAGGCGGCAACGTCGATCGAGATCGTCGCGCCGGGGCTCGGCAATCCGGCATTTGCGGATTCGCTCCTGCGGCTCTCGCAGGCTCTGGCGCTCAGAACCCAGATGCCGAACCAGACGATCCGTTTCGTTTCTGCGCCGTCCACCGAACCAAGGGCTGGAACGCTGGTGGTCCTCGTCGGCACCGCGCGTGAAATTCAGGGCCTTTCCAGCGCGCTGCCGCCCGAGGCATCGGCGGGCGCCTTTGCCGGTTTCGGCAGTGCCGCGCCGGGCGGCCTCTCTCCGCTCTTCGTCAGCGGCCCGACCACGCAGGCGGTGCAGGCGGCGATAGAAACGCTTTTCTCCTCGATATCGCGCACGCCCGGTGCGCAGAGAACGACCTTTTCGACCCGCAGCTGGCACGCGCCGGATGTACCGCTCATCATGTCGGACCGCCGCATCGCTCTTTCCGAGCTGGGTATAGAGAGCGCTGAATTCGGCGGACGACGTTTCCGCAACGAGTTCTACATCGGCATGCCTGCCGATTTTTATGCCTCTGCCTATGGCGAGGCGTCCCTGCTGCTCGATGCCGCTTATTCGTCGCAGGTACTGCCCGGCAGCCATATCGACATCTACGTCAATGACGAGATCGCCTCGACGGTGCCGATTTCCAACAATGGCGGCGGTATTTTCCGGCATTTGCCCATCAAGGTGACGATGCGGCATTTCAAGCCGGGTCCGAACAAGGTGACCATCGAGGCCGTTTTGATGACGGCGCAGGATCAGGCCTGTGCGCCCGGCGCACCGGCCAGCGCGACCCCGCGCTTTGCGCTGTTCGATACCTCGGAAATCCAGGTGCCGGATTTTGCGCGGATCGGCCGCAAGCCGGATCTGGCGGCGATGGCGGGTGCCGGGCAGCCCTACAGGGCGGCCGGAGGCTCTGTCGCCCTGTCGCTCGATCGTTTCGATACCGATACGATGTCGGCGGCCGCGACGCTCATCAGCCGGCTTGCAAGTGTGTCCGGGCATCCGATCAATGTCGAAACCGTCGCCTCGCCGCTGGTGATCGGCGATCGCGACGCCCTGTTCGTCGGAACGATTTCTCAAATTCCGCAGGCGCTGATCAGCCAGTTCAATCTCGTTCCTTCCAGCCAGATATCCTGGAAGATCGGGACCGGCGTTCAGCCGCCCGCCCAAAATAGCGATACCCTCTTCAACGACTGGCGAGAGCGGGTGGATGGCGGCGTCTGGGAGGGGCAGGTCTCCTCCCTGGAGGAGTGGATGAAGCGGAATTTCGACTTGAGTTCGGATACGCTGCGCTTCCTGCCTGCACCAGAGCAGCCTTATGCACCGCCCGGAAATGTCTCCTTCATGATGGCACAGGGCCTCAGCCCTTCCGGTGAAGGGGTCTGGACACTTGCCACGGCGCCAACGTCGGCGGAGCTTCGGGACGGCATGACGGCGATGGTGCGGGAAAACCATTGGCGAGACGTTACCGGACGGGTCGCCGCTTACGATGCCACGGCCGAAAAGATCGAGACGGTGGAGGTTGAGAGGCCGTATTTTTATACGACACGGGATTTCTCTCTCTCGAACTGGAGGCTGATTGCCGCAAACTGGCTGTCCTCCAATGTGCTTTCCTATTCGCTGGCGTTTATCGGTTTCGTGTCGCTTCTGGGCCTCGCCACCTTCGTGATGCTGCGTTTGATGGGGCGACATCGATGACATCAGGGGTTTTAAGATTTGTCGGCATTTTTTGTCTTTCGCTGATGGCGCTCACCGCAAACGTCTCCGCCAGCCGCGCCGCATCGGTCTCGCCGGAGGCATGGGCGGCCTATAAAGGCGTGTTCCTTGATCCCGGCGGGCGTATCATCGACACAGGCAACGGTAATATTAGCCACAGCGAAGGGCAGGGCTATGGCATGTGGCTTGCTGTGCTTTCCGATAATCTTGCCGATTTCGAACTAATCTGGAGTTTCACGCGCACGGAACTGCTCGTGCGCGATGACGGGCTTTCGGCGTGGAAATGGGATCCCCGTACCAGACCGCATGTGACTGATATCAACAACGCCACGGATGGCGACATTCTGATCGCTTATGCGCTGGCGCTGGCCGCCGGACAATGGAACCGGCAGGACTATGCCGAGGCCTCGGCAGCCATTGCATCCGCCATCCTGAAGAAGACCGTCGTGCAGCGCAGCGGTAGGACGTTGCTTTTGCCGGCCGCCAGCGGTTTTGGTGAAAATGATCGGGATGACGGGCCGGTGGTCAATCCTTCCTATCTGATCTTCGAGGCCTTTCCGGTCCTTAATCTCGTCGCGCCATCGCCGCTCTGGAAGGCTCTTGCCGACGATGGGGCGGCGCAGATTGGCGCATTCGCCTTCAGCGATAAAAAACTGCCGGCTGACTGGGTGTCGGTGAAGACCAAACCGCAGCCGGCCTCGGGTTTTCCGGCAGAATTCGGCTATAATGCGGTGCGGATACCGCTTTATCTTTCGAGGGCAAAAATGGGCTCGCCGGAACTGCTTGCCCGGTTGAAAGACGGTATGACACTGGAAAGCGGTGCAGCCGGGACCTTCGATCTCAAGAACGGCACGGTCAAGGACGTGCTGTCAGATCCCGGTTATCGCATCATTCCGGCGCTGGCGGCCTGTGCGGCGGGCGGCGCGAGCGTTCCCGCTGAACTGAAGAGCTTCCAGCCAACGCTTTATTATCCTTCTACATTGCATCTTCTGGCATTGTCGTTTCTGGCAAGGAATAACGGGGAATGCCGATGAACAAGCCTCTGTCGACCTCGGCTCTCATCCTGCTTCTGATTGCGCTGGCCGCCTTCCACTGGCGTGACAGCATTCTCGGGCGGGTGTCGGATGTGCATACTTCGGCGGTCGGTGACAATCGTGCGGTGCCGCGCATATCGCCGGCGACGGCCAATCCTGCGCAGATCAATGCTTTCCTCCAGAACCGCGAAATGGCGCAGGTAACGCAGCCTGCGACGCCACCGGTCACGGTGCCCGCGACTGACCCGCAGCCGATGGTGCAGACTGAGACCCGCGGACAGACATCGCAGCCACAAACGGCGCAGGCGCCGGCACCGCGAGCGACCCAGCCGGCAGCACCGGATATGCCCGATGTCGATCTCAGTGCGCTGCGCTATTTCGCGGCTAAGGGCGATACCCAGCGCCTTCAGGCTGAAATTGCCCGCCTTCGCACGCTTTATCCTAACTGGACGCCGCCTGCCGATCCGCTCGCCATTCCCGAGAACGGCGATCCGCAGCTTGATGCCATGTGGCAGCTTTATACCGACGGCCGTTATGCCGAAGTACGGAAAGCGATTGCCGACCGGCAGCAGACGGAGCCCGGCTGGCAACCGCCCGACAATCTGACGGGCATGCTTTCGCTTGCCGAAGCCCGCCAGCGCCTCGTCAACGCTTCCGATCTCAAGCAATATGCGACGGTTGTGGATGCGGCCGCCAACAATCCCGGCCTGCTGACCTGCAGCGAGGTGGATGTGCTGTGGCGAGTTGCCGATGCCTTTGCCAATACCGACCGGATGGGACGGGCGAGGGACGTCTATCTCTACATTCTCAGCAATTGCACGGCGCCAAGCGACCGGCTCGCCACGGTGCAGAAGGCATCAGCGCTTCTGCCGTCGCAGATGATGGACGAATTGCTGGCCAAGGAAAAACCCGGCGTGGACGGTCAGCTGGAATTCGAGCCGGTCAAGAACGATCTCGCCCGCCAGTTTGTGGCAAAGGCGGGGGAGAAAGAGGGCATTTCCGTTCCCTCCGCTTACCTGATGCGGCTTGAAAGGCTTGCGGAGACAGACAAGCTTGCAAGCGATGCCCTGCTGCTCGGCTGGTACAATATCCGCCAGAAGAACATGACGGAGGCGGAAAAGTGGTTCCGCAAGGCACGCGAAGAGGAAGACAGCGCCTCGGCCTCACAAGGGCTGGCGCTTGCGCTGATTGACCGTAACGAGCCGCGTGAGGCCGAAGACGTCATGTATAAATGGCGTAATGCATCCGATGATGCACTTGCGACCTATCTTGCCGCGACCGCCAATCTTCTGGCGCTTGAGCCGCCGGTTGTGTTGCCAGCGGATGTGTTGCAGCGCATCGCAGCGGAAACGATGGCGCGCAAGGATGCCGCGACCGCGCAGCAATTCGGCTGGTATTCGCTCGCCTTCCGGCAAACGCAGCTAGCTTTGCAATGGTTCGGCACGGCGCTTGGCTGGAAAGCGGATGATGAGCCTTCGGCCTATGGCATGGCGGTCAGCTATCACGATCTGCGCAATCTCGCCGGGCTGCGCGGCATCCAGCAGCAATGGGCAAGCCGGTCACAACGCATTGCCGATGTCGGAACAGCACGCATGGTGGACCAGTCCACGCAGCCGATCGCACCAGTTGCCGCGCCGCCTGCCGCCGCGTCTCAGGCAACAACGTCCGCGCCCTATACGCCTCAGGCAGCAGAGACGGTGGTGGCTTACAGCCAGCCGCCTGTAGTCCAGCAGCCAGCCCCGGAGCCTTCGCGCAAGCAGGCGCGGCTGCCGTCGCAGACGCAAAGGACAAGCAGTGCCGCCTCGCGCCCACGCTCCTGCGCTGTTTATCCCGATCCGCAGCGTCTGCCGGCGCAGCAGGCGCTTGATCTCGGCTGGTGCCTGATGGAAACGAACCGGCCGGCAGAGGCCCTGAAGGCCTTCGAATCCGCCATTGCCAGCGGTCAGTCCACGGTGAAAAGCGATGCGGCCTATGGTCAGAGCCTTGCTTATCTGCGCATGGGACTGACTGACCATGCTGCCGTTTCGGCAACGAAATCCCAGATGGAGCGCCCACGGGCGACGGAATTGCAGGTCTCGATCCTGGCCGACAGGGCGGTTTCAGCTTTCCAGTCGAAACGTTATGCGGAAACGCTTCTCCTGCTCGATCAACGGGCGCGGCTTGCCGATGAACGGACCGATTTGATGGTGCTACGCGGATATTCCTACCTTGCCATGCGCCGCTATGCCGACGCTGCGCAGATTTTCGAAAGCCTGACGTCCATCGGCGATAAGGAAGGCATCAGGGGACTGGCTGCGGTCCGCGCCGCCAGACCCAGCAATGGGCCGCAGGGCGGCGGCTGACGGCGGCGGCCAAAGAGTGGCCGCTGCTTATCCCGCGTCGGTCAGGTTGCGGATGATGCGCATGAAGATGCGTGCGCCGATATCGATCAGCCCATCCGGAAAGTCATAGTCGGGATTGTGCAGATTGGGGTAGTCCCTGCCAGCACCCAGAAAGAACATTGCCGATGACGAGACGGCGCGGAAGCGGCCGAAATCCTCCGAAGCCCGCATGGGCAGACCTTCCGAGCTGCTTGAAACTTTCTCTTCCAGCAGCGCCTGCAGGATATGGGCGACGGCTTCCGGTGCATTCTCGCAATGCAGGAAAATATCGTCATAGCTGATGTCGAGGGTCAGCTTCTGATCATCCGCGATCTTCTTCGCCAGCAATTCCGCGTCCGCGCAAAGCTTTTCCATTCGGTCGTCGGTCAGCGTCCTGAGTGTCGCCCAGATTTCCGCATCAGCCGGGGAAATGCCGAAGGCGGCTTCGCCCATGGCGGCATGAGTGATCGTCACCATCGAAAAATCTGGCTGTGGCGGAAAACCGCAACCGAGATCGGTCAAAGCCGGCATCAGTTCTGATATTGCCCGCATCGGCGATACGCCGTGCTCCGGGGAGGAGGCATGCGCGGTCTTGCCGGAAAGACGGATCTTGATGCCGCGCGAGGCGCAGTTGACCGGCCCTTCCACCACGCTGACATGCCCGAATGGCAGGCCAGGGAGATTGTGCAGCGAGAAAGAATAATCCGGCTTTATCTCGCCAAAGCGCGGATCGGCGATGACGGCCGCCGCACCCGCGCCGGTTTCCTCCGCCGGCTGGTAAAGCAGGATGACGCTGCCGGTCTCAGGACGTTTTCTGGAAAGACCGAGTGCCAGCGCCGTCAGAATGGTTGAATGGCCGTCATGGCCGCAAAGATGGCCCTTGCCATCGGTGCCTGAGCGGTATTCGGCCTCGCTTTTTTCGTGAATGGGCAGCGCGTCAAGTTCCGAGCGGATCAGGATCGCCGGGCCGCTTTTGCCGCTGTCGAAGATCGCTGCCACGCCGTGGCCGCCGAGATCGGCAAGAATCCGGTCCGGTTTTGCCTGCGCAAGGAAATCGCGAATGCGCCGCGCCGTTTCCTTCTCCTCGCCGGAAATTTCCGGATGACGGTGCAGATCATGACGCAACTCGATGAGGTCGAGCATATCCCTGTTGGTCAGAAACATATAAAATCCTTGCAAGTCGTCCGGCCGGTTTTGCCTGCCGCAACTTACAGATCATTCCGTTCAATGCAAAACCTTTGGCGGGTGCCAGCGCTTGCCCGTCGTTTTCGGCTTGGCGGCAAGCGTGATGACATCGGCAGGGATTGTAGCCTTCGCTTTCGGCAGATCCAGCCGGGCAAGAGTTGCGCGCGCCTTTTGCGCATATTCAAGATGTGTCGCGTCATCCGAATGGTAATGCTGCAGCCTGTCGAGGATTTCCGCGCCTTCCACCGTCCTTTCGGCCGCGATGAGGGCGACGGCGCATTTATAGAGCGCCTCGCGGTGGAAGGGAGCGCGATTGGTCACCTGACGGAAGGCCTCGGAAGCCTCATTATATTGCTGTTGCGCCAGCCGCGTTTCGCCGATGCGCATCCACAAAAGAACAGGGTCCTGACCGCTGCCGAGAAGCCCGAGGAACGCTATTTCCGCTTCCCGGAAGTCGCCGCGGTCAAATGTCAGGTTGGCCAGTCCGAATTGCGCGCCGATATGATCGGGCGCTGCCGCCAGTACCTGGGAAAAGGCGATATTGGCGGCCGCCTTCTTGCCCATCTTGTAAAGCTTGAGGCCCTCCTGATAGACGAAGCGTATGCTGCGCGGGTGGAGCGTGCCGCCGAGATTGTCGCCGGAGCGGGTGCGGAACAGCGTGCAGCTTAGCCTGTGCTCCTCCGGTCCGAAGAAATATTTATATGGCTCGTTGCCGCGCAGGAAATCATAGGTCTTGAAACCCTGCTCAATCGCCCTGCGGATGCAATGTCCGTGCAGCACGAGGCCGGGTGAAGGGGTCTTCCAGTTCTCGTCACGGCCGGTGATATAGAACAGAACCGACATTTTCTGTCGGTCGATGATGTTGGCCAGCGCCCCGAGCGGCTGGTCGCCGAACCAGAGGACCGGTACCTCCAGATCGCCGCGAATGTAGACATCCATCAGCATCTGCCGCGTTGCACCGATCAGTAGTTCCGTGCGCTCCTTGCCCTTGTGCGGCGCCCAGCGGATACGCCAGAAATCAAAGAGGATGTCCATGTCCCGCTTGATCGTATCCCGCGTTGCGAAAGTGATGCGATATTCGTCGCCGCCCTCCACCTTCCTCATGAAACGACGGAGCTTCTGACGGGTCTGGCTGCTCATGTGGCTGTCGAGATAGCCGTCAAACGTGTCTGGAAGGGCCACGACCGGGCAGATGCAATTGTTGATGTTGTAGGGGTTGGTCGGCATGTTGTCGCGGAACATGACGAGCGGCCCCTGAAGCGCGCGGATCATCGCGTCGCGCCGCTCCGGTGGGCCGGAGAGATAGTCCAGTTTGAGTTCGGTCCAGTTCTGTTGCCGAATATAGGAACAGAAACCGGCAATCGCTTGATTTTCATATTCCGGCAGGGTGATGAAGCCGGTGTAATCCGCCGCCGCATTGCCGGCCATGACGATGCTGTCGTGGAAGCGACCGGTTTTCTTGTCCGGTTCGGTGACGATGCGCAGCGGAAAAAATGCGACATAGGGCGATCCTTCCGGGCGTTCCCTGAGCGCCAGGATGAACCATCGTTTACGGCGCGGCATGTAATCCCGCAGCCAGCCCCAGGACAGGAAATGTCGGGAATGGGGATCGGCCATGAACACCGCTTCCCAGTTTGGCCGGATCGCCTCGAAGCCGGCGTCCGTGTCGATGATGTCGATACGCATTCTTGCCCCCTCCCAATACTGATCACACATTCGGGAGGTTTCATTTTATGGGCAAATGGCTGGCTTCAAATATTCCCTTCGGGTGAAAGGCCCGCATCAAATGGGATTAGCCCGTCGCTCGTCTTCCAACGTTCTGCCGCGACAAAAAAAGCCCTTGTTCGTCGATTGTAACTCTCTAACATGCGGGCTGAATGCACGCCCGGCTCAACGGTCCGCATGGCACAGGAGTTCTCATATGGCTGTTCCTTATATGCTTCTGACCGGCGCCAGCCGCGGAATAGGGCATGCCACCGTCAAATTGTTTCAGGAAAAAGGCTGGAGAATCCTCACCGTATCGCGGCAACCCTTTTCGGAGGAGTGCCGCTGGCCTTCGGCGCGGGAGAGCCATATCCAGGCTGATCTCGAGGACCTCTCCCGCATCGACCAACTGGCAGATGAAGTGCGCTCGCGCCTGCCGGAGGGAAAGCTTGCCGCTCTCGTCAATAATGCGGGCATCTCGCCGAAGGGCGAAGGCGGAAGCCGCCTTGGCGTTGCCGATACCACGGCCGACATCTGGACACGGGTGCTCAACGTCAATCTCGTTTCGACGGCGCTGCTTGCCCGCGCGCTTCTGCCGGAACTGGAGGCGGCGAAGGGCTGTATCGTCAACGTCACATCCATCGTTGGCTCGCGGGTGCACCCCTTTGCCGGCGTGGCCTATGCGACATCGAAGGCGGCGCTGGCGGCCTTGACGCGGGAGCTGGCGCATGAATTCGGCCCGCGTGGCGTGCGCGCCAACGCCATCGCACCCGGCGAAATCAACACCGCCATCCTTTCTCCGGGAACCGCCGAACTGGTGGAGGCGCAGGTGCCGCTCGGACGGCTCGGCACTACGGCCGAGGTGGCGCAGACCATCCATTTTCTCTGCTCGGAGCAGTCGAGCTATATCAACGGCGCAGAAATTCACATCAATGGCGGCCAGCACGTCTGACGCTTCAGCCCATCCAACCGAAACGGAGCCCTTACCCATGACCATTCTGCCGAATTCCGTCGAGGCACGCGATATCGCCTACCAGATGCATCCGAACGTCAACCTGCGCAAATTCGAGAAGACCGGCGGTCTGGTGATCGAAAGCGGCGACGGCATCTATGTGACCGATAGCAGCGGTAAGCGCTATATCGAGGCGATGGCGGGGCTGTGGTCGGTGGCGCTCGGTTTCGGCGAACAGCGGCTGGTGGATGCGGCGACAAAGCAGATGCAGAAGCTGCCCTATTATCACACCTTCTCCTACAAGACGCATGGCCCGTCCGTCGATCTTGCCGAGTTGCTGATCGAGCTTTCGCCGGTGCCGATGTCGAAGGTGCATTTCACCTCTTCGGGGTCCGAGGCCAACGATCTTGTCGCCAAGATGGTGTGGTATCGCTCCAATGCGCTTGGCAAAAAGGAGAAGAAGAAAATCATTGGCCGCATCAAGGGCTATCATGGCGTGACGATTGCTTCCGCCTCGATCACCGGCCTGCCGCGCAACCACGAGAGCTTCGACCTGCCGCTGGACCGCATGCTGCATACCGCCTGCCCTTCCTATGTGCATTTTGGCAGGGACGGCGAAAGCGAGGCGGAGTTCACCGCACGCATCCTGAAAGAACTGGAGGACCTGATCCTCAGCGAAGGCCCCGAAACCGTCGCCGCCTTCTGGGGTGAGCCGGTGATGGGTGCCGGCGGTGTTCTTCTGCCACCCGAAGGTTATTGGGAAGGCGTGCAGGCGATCTTGAAGAAATACGACATTCTGCTTGTCGTGGACGAGGTGATCTGCGGGTTTGGCCGCACGGGCAAGATGTTCGCCTGTGAGACCTATGGAATAAAGCCGGATGTGCTTGTCGTTTCCAAGCAGATATCCTCATCCTACATGCCGCTTTCGGCGATCATCATGAATGATAATTTTTACCAGCCGATCGCCGATGAGTCCGACCGCATCGGCTCCTTCGGCCATGGTTACACCGCCTCCGGCCACCCGGTTGCGACGGCAGTGGGCCTGGAGAACCTGAAGATCATTCAGGAGCGCGATCTGGTCGGCAATGTCGCCCGGCTGGAGGGCAGGTTCCTCGATCATCTGAAGGCGCTTGCCGATCACCCGCTGGTGCACTCCTCACGCGGTGTCGGCCTTCTCGGCGCTCTTGAGATAAAGCCATGGGAAGGCACGAAGCCGGGCGATGCGACGCTCGCCATCGCCGCTGCCATCGAGGAAGAGGGTGTGATCACCCGCCCGATCGGCGAATCCATCTGCTTCTGCCCGCCGCTGATCATCACCGCCGAGCAGCTTGATGACCTGTTTGCCGGTGTGAAGCGTGGTCTGGACAAGGCTGCGTCGGCACGCGCCTGATGACTTTGCGAATGTCCCGGCCGTTCATCCGGCCGGGCAGCGCTGTTTTCCGCCTTATCCGCGATATGCCACAAGCACCGCGCCGCAGGCGATCAGCACCACGCCCAGCCAGTTGGGCAGCGACAGCCGTTCTCCCAGAAACAGAACCGCGAAGACGGCGACGAAGACGACGCTGAGCTTGTCGATGGGGGCGACGCGGGCGGCGTCGCCGATTTTCAACGCTCGGAAATAACATATCCACGAGGCGCCGGTCGCCAGACCCGAAAGCACGAGAAAAATCCACGTCCGTGCCGAAATGGTGGAGGGCTGCTGCCAGTTGCCGGTCACATAAACCATCAGGCCGGCGGCGGCGAGGATGACGATGGTGCGGATGAAGGTGGCGAAATCGGAATTGACATTTTCGATGCCGACTTTCGCAAAGATGGCGGTCAATGCCGCGAAAGCCGCCGATAACAGCGCCCAGAATTGCCAGGCCAGAAACAGGTTCTTCATATGGGCCTACTCCGTTCTTCGCATTCGTTCTTTCCTATTCGGCTCTACAGCATCGGAAAGCTTATAAAAACCGTTTTCAGTGCGCGGGAAGGCTTGAACGATGAAAGGCCGGAGCATCGATCCCGATGCGCCGGCCTTCATGCGAGAGCCTGCCCGGAAAACCGGGACAGGCCGGACCTTGGGAGGTCGTATTATTCGGCGGGCTGAACCGAAGCCGGAAGCTGATCCACATCGGCGATACCGGTGAATTCTTCCTTGCCGCTCAGGACGCGGGCAAGCTGGTCCTGATCCAGTTCACCTTCCCAACGGGCAACGACGATGGTAGCGACCGCATTGCCGACGAAGTTGGTGAGGGCGCGGCATTCCGACATGAAACGGTCGATGCCGAGGATCAGCGCCATGCCGGCGACCGGAACCGAAGGCACGACAGAGAGCGTGGCAGCCAGCGTGATGAAGCCCGCGCCGGTGATGCCTGCAGCACCCTTGGAGGAGAGCATGGCCACCAGCAGCAGCAGGATTTGTTCACCGAAGGACAGGTGGATGCCGGTCGCCTGCGCGATGAACAGAGCCGCCAGCGTCATGTAGATGTTGGTTCCGTCAAGGTTGAAGGAATAACCGGTGGGGATGACGAGGCCGACGACGGAGCGCTTGCAGCCGGCCTTTTCCATCTTGCTCATCAAGCCCGGCAGGGCGGCTTCGGAAGAGGAGGTGCCGAGAACCAGAAGCAGTTCTTCCTTGATGTAGCGGATAAGCGCGACGATGGAGAAGCCGTTATAACGGCAGACGGCGCCGAGAACCACGAACACAAACAGGAAGGACGTGACGTAGAATGTGCCGATCAGCATGGCGAGGTTGGTGACGGACGAGATGCCGTATTTGCCGATGGTAAACGCCATGGCGCCGAAAGCGCCGATCGGAGCCGCCTTCATCAGGATCGCGACCAGCTTGAAGATCGGATACATCAGGGCATGCATGAAATCGGTGACGGGCTTGCCCTTTTCACCAACGATGCCGAGCGCGATACCGAACAGAACCGAGAAGAACAGCACCTGCAGAATGTCACCGCTGGCGAAAGCACCGACGATGGTGGTCGGGATGATGTTCATCAGGAAGCCGGTGATGGTCTGCTCATGGGCCTTGTCGGCGTAGGTGGCGACGGCCTTGGCGTCCAGCGTGGAAGGATCGATGTTCATGCCGGCGCCCGGCTGCACGGTGTTGGCGACGATGAGGCCGACAATGAGCGCGAGCGTGGAGAAGACCAGGAAGTAGATCATGGCCTTGCCGGCCACGCGTCCGACCTTCTTCATGTCGTTCATGCCGGCAATGCCGGTTGCGACGGTGAGGAAGATGACGGGTGCGATGATCATCTTGACAAGACGGATGAAGCCGTCGCCCAGTGGCTTCAGCTCTTCGCCGAAGGCCGGATAGAAATGGCCAAGCGCGATACCGGCGATAATGGCCACCAGAACCTGGAAATACAGGTGCTTGTAAAATGGCAGTTTGGCGTGGCCCGCGGCCACGGCTGTCGTATCGATCATGTTTTTTCCTCCTCGGCCTCACCCTGCCTTTATTGGCCTCCCGGGATCGCCGTGACGTTGACGGCTTCGCGCCGATTGCGGAGTCATGTGCAATACGCATGCCAGACTTGCTTATTTGGTGTAACTGACTGATTTAAAAAGTAGTTTTTATTGACGCTTTGCTGGCTCACGGCCATTTGTGCGGAATTCCGGACAAAATCTCTTGCGGTCTGTGTGTAAATCCGCACAATTGGCGCATGAGTTATCAGGATCAGGCACCTCATTCCCAGGCGAAGCGGCGGGCGCAATGGCTGGCGCTCGCCGGCCTGTGGCTGCTTGTCAGTCTGGGTATCCTGCTGGTGGCCGATGAGTTCGCGCGTAACCAGGCGATGCGCACCGCCGCGTCTGAGGCTTCCACGGATGCAGAGCTGAAAATTGCGCTTCTGAATGTCGCGCTGGAGAGGCCGCGCGCCATTCCGCTGGTGCTGTCGGGTGATCCTGATCTTGCGGCGGCGCTGGATGGCAGTGGCCCTGCCGCCCTTGACCGGTTGAACCGCAAGCTGGAAGGGCTGATCGAGGGCACGCAATCCTCGGTCATCTATGTGACCGGGCCGACCGGATTGACCATCGCTTCCAGCAACTGGCGGCAGGCGGATAGTTTCGTGGGCTCCAATTATGCGTTCCGCGAATACTTTCAGGCGGCGATGAATACCGGCATGTCCGAACATTATGCGCTCGGCAATGTCAGCCGCCGGCCGGGTCTTTACATCTCCCGCCGCATCGATGCCGCCGACGGGCGGCCGCTCGGCGTCGTCATCGCCAAGGTCGAGTTCAACCGTCTGGAGTCGGATTGGAATATTGGCGGCAAGCCGGTCTATGTGGTGGATAGAAACGGCGTTGTGCTGATGACCAGCGTACCGGAATGGCGCTTCAAAACCGTCGCACCCATTGACGAGGCGCGGCGGAAAACCATTTCCGAAAGCCTGCAATTCGGCAATGAGACGCTTTCATTATTGCCATTCCGGGCGGCCCGGTCGCTGCAGGATGAAACGCCACTCATCCATGTTGACGAACCCGGCCGCGAGCGTGGTGATTATCTGCGGCTGGAAACGCCGGTACCGACGACCTCATGGACGCTGCATTATCTGCAACCCGTCGCACCGGCGCTGAATGCCGCCATCCGCGAGGGCCGGGTGGTGGCACTGGCGACGCTGATGCCGCTGATGGCGCTTTCGGCCCTGTGGCTGTGGCGCAGGCACAAGGCGCTTAAGGAAAAGGAAGAGGAGCAGCGCGCCCGCACCGAGCTGGAAATGAAGGTGCAGGAGCGGACCCGCGACCTGACCAAAACCCGCGACCATCTGCAGGCCGAAATCGCCCTGCACGAAAAGACCACGGGTGAGTTGCGCAACGTGCAGCACGAGTTGGTGCAGGCCAACCGCCTTTCCATCCTGGGGCAGGTGGCGGCGGGCGTGGCGCATGAGATCAACCAGCCGGTGGCGACAATCCGCGCCTTTGCCGACAATGCCCGCACCCTGCTCAAACGTGACCGCATGTCGGAGGCCACCGAAAACCTCGAAAACATCGCGGCGCTGACCGAGCGTATCGGCACGATTACCGGCGACCTGAAGATATTGGCCCGCAAGGGCCGCACCGCTGCTGAGCCTGTCAGTGTCAGACTGGTCATCGAAGGTGCGGTCATGCTGCTGCGCAGCCGTTTTTCCGGCCAGATGGATGCGCTGGATATAGTGCTACCGGATCAGGAGCTGAAAGTGCTCGGCAGCCGTATCCGGCTGGAGCAGATCCTCATCAATCTTCTGCAAAATGCGCTGGAAGCCACTGAAGCAATTGACGCCGCCCGTGTCGAGGTGCGCGTGCGCGATGAAGGCGACATGGTCGTGCTTTCGGTCAGCGACAATGGTACGGGCATTCCCGAGGCCATCCGTGCCCAGCTTTTTTCGCCTTTCAATACCTCCAAGGAAAGCGGCCTTGGCCTCGGCCTCGTCATATCAAATGATATTGCTTCGGACTACGGCGGGCGTATCGAGGTGGCGAGCGGCCCGGCGGGCACGTGTTTTTCCGTATATCTGAAGCGAGCATGACATGATGGTGGATGGAACCATATTCCTGGTGGACGACGACTCCCAGCTGCGCAAGGCGATGGTGCAGACGCTGGAACTCGACGGACTGCCGGTCACCTCCTTTTCCCGTGCCGAGCAGGCGCTGGCGGCCCTGAACGAGGATTTCGATGGCGTCGTCATCACCGATGTGCGCATGCCCGGTATGACCGGGCTCGAATTTTTCGACCATGTCCGCAAGATCGATGCCGATCTTCCTGTCATTCTCATCACCGGCCATGGCGATGTGCCGATGGCGGTCGATGCGCTTCACAATGGCGCTTATGATTTCATCGCCAAGCCATTTCCCGCTGAACGCATGGTGGAAAGCGCCCGCCGGGCGTTGGAAAAGCGCCGCCTCGTGCTGGAAAATCGGGCGCTTCGTCGGGCGGCGGGGCAGGCGGAGGATGATTTACCACTGATCGGCCAGACGCCCGCCATGGAGCGCCTGCGCACTACGCTGCGGCACATTGCCGATACGGATGTGGATGTGCTGGTGGCGGGCGAGACGGGCAGCGGCAAGGAAGTGGTGGCGACGGCCCTTCATCGCTGGAGCAAAAAACGCTCAAAGGGCAATTTCGTGGCGCTGAATTGCGGGGCGCTGCCGGAAACGGTGATCGAAAGCGAACTTTTCGGCCATGAGCCGGGGGCTTTCACCGGCGCACAGAAAAAGCGCGTGGGCCGCATCGAACATTCCAGCGGCGGCACACTGTTTCTGGACGAAATCGAGAGCATGCCGCTTGCCGTACAGGTAAAGATGCTACGCGTTCTGGAAATGCGCGAGGTCTCGCCGCTCGGGTCGAATGAGGAGCGGCCGGTCGATATTCGCGTGGTCGCGGCGGCCAAGATCGATCTTGGCGATCCTGCCGAACGCGGCACGTTTCGCGAGGACCTCTATTACCGGCTGAATGTGGTGACGCTGTCCATTCCGCCGCTGCGCGAACGCAAGGCGGATATTCCGCTCTTGTTTTCCCATTTCGTCACCAAGGCGGCCAACCGTTTCAACATGCCCGTGCCGCAGATCAGCGCCGGCATTTCCCGCCGCCTTAACGACCACGACTGGCCGGGCAATGTGCGCGAACTCGGGCATTTCGCCGAGAGGGTGGTTTTGGGGCTGGAGACCGAACCGGCGACCGCGCCTGTGTTACAATCCACAATCCCCGCCTCCGGAACCCTGCCGGAGCGCATGGACGAGATCGAGGCGCGCATCATCCGCGAAACGCTGGAACAATCGAATGGCGACGTGTCGGAAACGATCGCGACGCTCGGCATTGCCCGCAAGACTTTTTACGACAAGCTGCAGCGCCATGGCATCAATCGGGCGGATTATGTAAAGAACGGTGTGGCGTGAAATGGTGCAGGGCGAGACCTGCGGCGACGGCCTAGCCTCTTGATCGTTATGCTCGGGCCTGTCCCGAGCATCTGCAACCTTCTGATTTTATGAGACGTGAGTGGATCCTCGGCACAGGGCCGAGGATGACGCAGAGTTCGGGGCGGCTCTCACTGAAAAGCCGCAGACTTTTCCGTCTGCGGCCTGACAATAACAGCTACAAGTTTGCTCAATGGCTGGCGGATCAACCCGCTACGCAGAAATGGCGCTGGCCGTCATAATCCGTATAGGTGCCGGTGCGGGTGTTGAAGCTGCGGTAACGCTGCGAGCAATAATCGTACCAGGCGTTGGTCCAGGGCTCGATGGTGCGATAGGTGCGGCGCTGGTTGTAGACCGGGCGGCTGTCGTAAACCGGTTGGGCGCGATAGACGGGAGCGGGGCGGTAAACCGGCTGCGGTGCTGCGCGGTAATAACGGTAATCCGGCTCTTCATCGACATAGCTCGGCTCATCGACATAGACGCGCTCATCGTAGGCCGGCGCCGGGCGGGACATGGCGGAACCGACGGCGACACCGGCGGCAAGACCGAGCACGCCACCCAGAATGGCGGCATCGCGACGGTCCCAGTCGCCGGCGGAGGCGCTGTTGAAGGGCACAATGGTGGCGGCGGCGACGGCGACAGCCAGAACGGTTTTAGCTGCAAAGGACGACATGGTGTGTTCTTCCATCCAGGTGGCAGGGCGCTGCCAGTTGCAAATTCGATGGTTAAAGAAATATAGCCCGTCTGCTGAACGGGCGCTGAATGAATTGTGGCGGGCTGGGGGCAGCTCGCAATTCCTGTTTGCGCAGGCCGCGCTTCGCGCTAGAACTCAAGTTCAAACAGGACACGTCCATGAGCCTTGCCCATATAACCGTCAATTCCGATTCATCCCACGAAGACCGTGCTCAGGCCATTCGAGATACGCTGCGCGACGCTATAGTCGACAGACGGCTTGCACCGGGAACGAAGCTGTCGGAATCGGAAGTGGGAACGCTGTTCGATGTCAGCCGCACCGTGGTGCGGGCGGCATTGCAGATGCTGGCTTACGAAGGGCTGGTCAAGGCCGAGCGCAACCGCGGCGCTTTCGTCTCCAATCCCACACCGGACGAAGCGCGGCAGGTTTTTGCTTCGCGCCGGCTGATCGAGCCGGGCGTTCTTGATGCCGCAATCGAAAAGATCACGCCTGCGGCGGCAAAGCAGCTAAGAGAGCATCTGGTTCAGGAAAGCCGCCACCAGCATGAGCGCGGCCCGACTGCCAGACGCGCGGAAATCAAGGCATCCGGCGATTTCCACCTGATGCTGGCCGCGCTTGCCGGCAATGCTATCCTCGAGAAATTCATGGATGAGCTGGTTGCCCGCTCGTCCCTGGTGATCGCGCTCTATGGCCGCTCGGGTGTTTCAAGCTGCGGCCACAATGACCATGCCGATCTGCTGGATGCTCTGGAGGCGAAGGATGCGGCAAAGGCCCGTGCATTGATGCTGCAGCACCTCGATCACATCGAGGCCGATCTCGATCTTCGCATGAAGGAAGGTCTGGCGCTGAAGGATGCGCTCGCGCTTTGAGCGGCTGCCATCCCCGCCGTCCAGACGGGGATAGGCGACCTGTCGGATCTCAGGCGGCGTAACGGCTGATCGCCAGATCGTGCGTGTCGATCTCCGGCTTGCTGCCGCTGATGAGATCGGCAAGCACCCGGGCGGAGCCGCAGGACATGGTCCAGCCAAGCGTGCCGTGGCCGGTATTGAGATAAAGATTGCTGTAGCGGGTGGCGCCGATGACAGGCGTGCCATCCGGCGTCATCGGGCGCAGGCCGCACCAGAATTTCGCCTGGGTCTGGTCGCCCGCGCCGCCGAACAGGTCTTCCACCGAGTGGGCCAGCGTTTCCTGGCGAGCGGCCGGCAAATCCTTGCTAAAACCGGCGATTTCCGCCATGCCGCCGGCGCGAATGCGTGAGCCGAGGCGGGTAATCGCCACCTTGAACGTTTCGTCCATGACCGTGGAAACGGGTGCGCGCTCCTCTTTCACGATCGGAACCGTGATGGAGTAACCCTTGACCGGGTAAACCGGCAGGGTAAGGCCAAGCTGGCGCACGAATTGCGGCGAATAGCTGCCCAGCGCCGCCACGAAAATATCGGCCTCCACCAGCCCACGGGTGGTCTCCACAGCCTTGACGCGTCCTGCCTCGACGATGGGGCGCATGATGCCGGTATCGTAAAGGAAGGTAACGCCCGCCTCTTCGGCCATGCGGGCAAGCTCTGTCGTGAACATGAAGCAGTCGCCGGTCTCGTCGCCGGGCAGGCGCAGGCCGCCGACGATCTTTTCCTTCGAAGGAGAAAGACCGGGTTCGATGGCGGCACAGCCGTCGCGGTCGAGAATTTCAAAGGGCACGCCGCCCGCCGTCAGCACGTCGACATCCTTGCCGATGGCATCGAACTGCTTCTGGGTGCGGAACACCTCCAGCGTGCCCTGCATGCGCTGGTCATATTCGATGCCGGTTTCTTCACGAAGCGCCATCAGGCAATCGCGGCTATATTCGGCAACGCGCACCATGCGGCTCTTGTTGACGGCGTAACGCGCCGAGGTGCAGTTGCGCAGCATCTGGCTCATCCAGCGCCATGCGGCGGGATCGGCAGTGGGGCGTATGATCAGCGGCGCGTGTTTCATGAACAGCCATTTCATCGCCTTGACCGGAATGCCGGGGGCAGCCCATGGCGACGAATAGCCGGGGGATACTTCGCCGGCATTGGCGAAGCTGGTTTCGAGGGCTGCCGCCGGCTGGCGGTCGATCACCGTCACCTTGTGTCCGGCTTTGGCCAGATACCAGGCGGATGTCACGCCGACAACGCCGGCTCCGAGGATAGTGACGTTCATGATCGTCTCACTTGTGATTGACTGATGTTGAAGCGGCTGCCGGGGTTTCTCCCGGCTGAATATAACTACGGCGATAGCGGCGTCCGAGGCCTGTCAGGATTTCGTAGGCGATCGTGCCGGCATCGTCGGCAATGTCTTCCAGCGTCTGGTCCGGACCGATCATCTGCACAAGGCTGCCCTGGGTCAATGTTCCCTCGGGCAGGGCGGATATATCGAGAATGATGCTGTCCATCGAAACGCGGCCCGCAATCGGCAGGCGGACGCCGTTATACCATGCCGCGCCGCGATTGCTGAGCGAGCGCGGCAGGCCGTCAGCGTAACCGGCGGCGATGGTTGCCAGACGCGTGGGCCCGGCCGCTTCGAAGGAACCGCCGTAACCGACCAGCGAACCGGCGGGAACGGTGCGGGTCTGGATGACGGCGAGATCGAGGCGAACGACCGGCTTCATCGGGTTGGGGCGTGTAACGGAGGGCGCGCCGCCATAAAGCGCGATGCCAGGGCGCAGCAGGTGGTTGTGATAATCATTGCCCAGAAAGATGCCGCCGGAATTCGAAAAGCAGACGGGCGCTTCAGGAAAGGCAATGGCGGCTTTGCGCATTACCGCAAGCTGCGCGGCATTGGAGACATGGTCCGGTTCGTCGGCGCAGGCGAGGTGGCTCATGACGAAGGCGATGTCGATACCATCGAGCAATTGTGGCTGGGAGGCGAGGATTTCAAGCTCTTCAGGGGAAAGGCCGAGACGGCACATGCCGGTATCGATCTGCACGGCGGCGGTCAGCGTCTTGCCAAGCTTTTTGGCGTGGCCCGACCATTGGGCGATCTGCTCCAGCGAATTCAGAACCGGGGTGATGGCCATGGCGGCGCAGGAGGTCTCATTGCCGGGCTGAAGACCGTTAAGGACGAAAATCCGCGCTTCTGCCGAAAGCCGCAGTCGCAACGCCAAGGCTTCATCGATATGGGCAACGAAGAAATTGCGGCAACCCGCCTCGAACAGGACCTGTGAGACGATATCGGCGCCGAGACCGTATGCATCGGCCTTGACGACCGCTGCCGTCTGCGATGCGGGCGCCATGGCGGCAAGGGTCAGATAATTGTCGCGCAATGCGCCGAGATCTATGGTCAAATGGCCGCTTGCACCACCGGCGGCCTGCTGGCGGCTGATCTGCATGTCCATGGTCGTTCACCCTCATTTTTATCCCATGAGGGTATTGCAACGATTGTCGAATTTCTTGGCGATTGTTCGAAGAAAATGCGATAGAATTGGCAGTCACGCAATTTTCTTTTGCCAATTGGAATCTTCTATGTCGTCACTTGATGCGACCGACCGCCATATCATTCGCCTGCTTCGGCTCAATGCCCGCATCAGCAATGCGAAACTGGCAGCAGAAGTCGGGCTTTCCGCATCCGCCTGCCTTCGCCGGGTCGATATTCTCGAACGGGAAGGGATCATTCGCGGTTACACGGCACTGACCAGCGGCCTTGCCGGCGGCGAGGTGATTTCGGTTATCGTCCAGATCACGCTTGACCGCCAGACGGAAGATTTTCTCAACCGTTTCGAAAATGCGGTGCGACGCTATCCGGAAATCCGCGAATGTTATCTGATGACGGGTGGTTCGGATTATTTCCTGCGCTGCGAGGCGGAAAGTGCTGGGGATTTCGAGCGGATTCATAAGGAGATACTGTCGAAGCTGCCGGGGGTTTCGCGCATTCATTCGAGTTTTGCGATCCGGAATGTGTTGGCGACGCCGAAGGCGCGGTAGCATCGGAGTTCGCCGCTACCCCCTCTGTCCTGCCGGACATCTCCCCCACAAGGGGGAGATCGGATGGGGCGACCGCTCGTTCCCTCGCAACTGCCTTGCTATCGATACAGTGGCTTACTCAATGCGGTGAGCAAGCCACTTGTCGATCTCCCCCCTTGAGGGGGAGATGTCCGGCAGGACAGAGGGGGGTAAACCCCACACTCAACGCATTGATGTCACCCCCACCACCGATAAAAATGATGCACCGGGCCCCGCCCATGCCCGACGGCAAGGCCTCGCCCGGCATCGAGCGCCCCATTCAGATACTCCTTTGCAAGCCCAACCGCCTCCCGCAACTCACGACCCTTTGCAAGGTGAGCCGTAATCGCCGCCGCCAGCGTGCAGCCGGTGCCGTGGTCGTTCTTCGTCTCCACACGTGCCGCGGAAAGCGCCTGCATGGCGCCGTCCGCAAACAGATAATCCGTGCTCTCAGGCCCATCGCCATGGCCGCCCTTGATGAGCACGGCTTTTGCGCCCGCCTTCAGGATCGCCTCAGCCTGGCGGGCGATCTCCGTCTCCGTTTTCGCCATCGAAGTCCCGGTCAGTAGCGCCGCTTCCGGCAGGTTCGGCGTAACGATGGTGGCGAGCGGCAGCAAATCGCGCCGCAATGTCTCGATGGCGTCTTCATGCAGCAGCCTGTCACCGGAGGTCGCGACCATGACCGGGTCCAGCACCACCGGCTGCGATTGCCGCCGAAGCCGTTCCGCGATGGCGGCGATGGTTTCGATCCGCGAGACCATGCCGATCTTCACCGCATTGACGGTAAGATCGGAAAAAACCGCATCCATCTGCGCGATAATGGTGGCGACTGAAATATCCTCCACCGCCGTCACGCCTTTGGTGTTCTGCGCGGTGATGGCGGTGATGACGCTGGCGGCATAGGCGCCAAGCGCGGAGAAGGTCTTGATGTCCGCCTGGATGCCCGCGCCGCCGCCGCTGTCGGAACCGGCAATGGTCAATGCAATTGATGTCATGGCTGTCTCGCTTTCAGCGCCGCGTCAATCTTGGAGCGGAAGTCCTTGGTCGCGCTGGCAATATCCCCCGCGCGGAAAATGGCGGAAATGACCGCCACACCATTCGCGCCGGCGGCAATGACTGAAGGTACGCGGGCAAGATCGATGCCGGCGATAGCGCCGACCGGCATATCCGGCTTCCACTCCTTCAGCAGGGCGCGCAGCGTGGTAAAACCGTCGATACCCACCGGCTTGTCCGGATTGACCTTGGAAACGGTTTCGAACACGCCGCCGATGCAGGCATAGTCGACGGGCATGGAGGCCGCCCGTTCTGCATCGGGGCGGTTCTTGACGGTGAGGCCGATGATCGCCTTCTCGCCGAGAATGCGCCTTGCGGTTTTGGCGTCCATGTCGTCGGCACCGAGATGCACCCCGTCCGCGCCCGAGGCAAGCGCCACATCCACCCGGTCGTTGATGACCAGCGGCACGCCGGTGCCGGCGATGGCCTCGTGAATGGCGCGGGCGTTTTCGATCATCTCGCGCGTCGAGCCGTGCTTGTCGCGATACTGCAAAATGGTCGCGCCGTTCAGCGCGGCGGCGAGAGCAAGCTCCGGCAGCGGCGCGACATCGCCAAGGCTCGCATCGACCAGCGCGTTGAGGCGGTAATCAACCTTGTTCATGCTCTATCCTCGCGTGATGTGTGATGTCCTCACCGGAAATTTCGGAAAGCGCATCCAGAAATGCCGGTTCGAAGGTGCCGGGGCCTCTGGCGTGCTTGGCCGCAAGTTCGGCGGAAACGCCGGTGACGGCAAGGGCAGAGGCCGCCGCCGTCAGTGCGTCCTTTTCCACCGCCATGAAGGCGGCGATGACGCCGCCCGAAAGGCACCCCGTTCCGGTCACCTTCGCCATCCACGGATGACCGTTGACGATTCTGACGCTGCGGGTGGCATCGCGCAGATGATCGACCGGCCCGGTCTCGATCCTCACCACGCCAGGCACATCGCCGATCAGGCTCATTTCGGCGTGATTGCCACGCACGATCGTCGGGGAAAGTGCGATAAGTTCGCGCGCGAATTCCAGGCGCGACGGCGAATAATCGCAATGCACGGGGTCGACGATCCATGGCTTGCCGGATGCATTGGCAATTTCGATCGCCAGCCGGATGACCTTGCGCCGCTCGGCATCCAGTGTGCCGAGATTGACGGTGAGCGCATCCGCCTTGGTGACGAAGCTCTCGATTTCCTCGAGCGAGGTGGTCATGGAAGGGATACCGCCAACGACGGTGATGCCGTCTGCGGTGAATTTCTGCACCACGGTGTTCATCAGGCAATGCACGCGCGGGCGCGTGTGCCGCACCCGCTCCAGAATCTCGGCGGCCTTTGCCGCTGTCGGGAAAATCGTCGTCATGGCTGCTGCAGCTCCACGGCGATGTCGTCCGCCGCCGGCGCCTGCTTGATGAGCTGCATCTCCTGCATGAAAGCGCCGAAACGGGCATAGCGCGCGCGGTCGAGTGCGGCCGGGCGTTTGGCGAAACGCGGCAGCGTGTCGAAGAAGGCCTGCTTGTTCAGCGCGTCGTCAAGATTCGGATAGGCCTTGATGAAAAGCTGCCAGGATTCCTGCGGATGGTTGGTGATGAAGATCGCAGCCTGCTCCACGGCGGAGAGGAAACGCGGCAGGCGGCTGTCTTTTGCGAGATCGCGATGGGTGACGAAGATCAGCTCGTCATAAGCCGGCACGCCGTGTTCCTCCGGAAAGAAGGAGCGGCCCTCATGTCCCTCGAGCTTCATCTGCGTCAGCTCGAAATTGCGGAAGCCGCCAAGCGTGGCATCTACCTTGCCGGCGATCAGCGACGGCGAGAGCGAGAAGTTGACGTTGATGAGTTCGACATCGTCCTTCGTCAGCCCGTCCTTTTCCAGCATGCGTTTCAGCATCGCATCCTCGAAGCCGGAAACGGAAAAGCCGACCTTCTTGCCCTTCAGGTCCTTCAGGCTCTTGATCGGCCCATCGGCCAGAACGGTGACGGTGTTGAGGGGCGTCTCGACCAGCGTGCCGAAACGCACGAGCGGCAGGCCGGCATCGTGATCGAGATAGAGGTTCGGTTGGTAATGCACACCGATATCGGCCTGTTTGGCCGAGACGAGGCGCGGCACGGCGGAGGGGTCTGCGGGCGGAACCAGTTCCACCTCGAGCCCCGCATCGGCAAACAGGCCGCGTTCCTTGGCGATCACCATCGGCGCATGATCGGGGTTCACGAACCATTCGAGCAACACGGTCAGCTTGTCTGCCGCATGCGATTGCATGGGTGAAAGCACGCTTGCTGCCGCGACGACGAGGGAAAGAAAAGTTCGTTTCATGGTGCCGAAAGTCTCCGTAAAGATCTGAAAGGAATGGTGTGTTCTGTTTCCTTGGCCCAGGGGGCCAGATTGGCGGTCGCCCGGTCGACGATGAGCCGCAGCAGCACCGCCAAGATGGCGAGAATGGCCATGGCGGCGAACATGGTGTCGGTCTGCATGCGGGCATTGGACTGGATCATCACAAACCCGAGACCGGCCGATGCGCCCACCCATTCGCCGATGACGGCGCCAAGCGGGGCGAGCGGCGCCGCCACCCTCAGGCCGGAAATGAGCGATGGCAGCGCCAGCGGCACGCGCAACCGGGTGAGGATCTGCCAGTGGCTCGCCTCAGTCAGCGAGGCGGCGTCGAGGATGGCGCGATCGGTGCGGTTGAGGCCGTCAGTGAAAGCGGAGGCAACGGGGAAGAAGATGATGATTGCCGTCATGACCACTTTCGAAGCCATGCCGAAACCGAACCAGAGGACGAGGATGGGGGCGAGCACGAAGACCGGGAAGGCCTGCAACACCAGAACCATCGGCCAGACAAGGCGGCCGAGGCGCGGGATGGCGGCAATCGTGAAGGCAACGAGAATGCCGGCGGCGATGCCCGCCGTAAGCCCGAGCGCCATTTCGCCGAGCGTTACCAGTGCCTGTCCGAACAGGAAGCCGGGCTGGCGCCAGAAAGCGCCGGCAACATCGGCGGGCGATGGCAGGATATAGCGGGGCGGTGAAAACAGCCACGTACCCGCCTGCCAGAAAACCAGCAGAAGACCGACACCGTTCAGCGCATGGGTAGCACGCATGAGCCGGACCTCAGACGCAGACGCACCGTGTGCGAAGGGCGGAAGGTTTCAGCATCATCATTCGTCTCCAGATGTGACAATCTCGGAGATCAGGCAAAGCGGAGAAGAGAAAGGGCAGCGCCTCTCGGCGCGACAGTTCCGTTCCTACGCCGGCATGACCCGGATCAGGTTCAAGGGTCCGGCTCATCGCCATCTCAGCACCGTTCGGTGCTCCCCTCGGAAGAGGCTGATTTTTAAGGCGTATTTTCGGAGGATGTCAATCGATTCTGCACAAACGCCACCAATTCAGCCGAATATACTAGGATTTTCAATGTGGCTGCTAATAACTGCGCGCATTTAATCCTTCTCCAAAGTTGCTGATTTCATTTGGGGTTCCGCGCATCACAACGTTAATTCAAAGAGACTTTAAACAGAGGGAATCTGGAGAAGACTAAAACACACCAAAATCGCCGCGCGGAAATGATCTAGATTCGAATATTCAAATCTAGATCACCAATTTCCTGTGTTACCAAAACGTTCAAATGGCGTTTCGCCTGGTTAGAAGCGGAGTGGGCTCAATCGACATAGCGTTTCGCAGTGGCTCTTAACCTGTCGGAGTGCTCGTAAATCTGATCCAGACTGTCGATGATCAGCCTCTCCTCGGTCTCACCATCGAAGAGACCGATGTATTTGATGGACCGGTTAAAATGTAGGCGCGTCAGCGGTTTGCGATTGTTGTTATCTATAAGGACACCGCAATATGATTTCTGGTCTCGCATAACCACCCGCGCGGGGCTGATTGTATCCCTCACAATCGCCTTGACGATCATGTAGCCCTCCCGCTCTTCCTCTGTCGTGACGATTTCGGGCTCGTCTTCCACGGGAGCGTCAATCTTTTCAATCACCTCTTCGGTGTCTGCTAAGGCGCTTGAAAGACGGCTTTTGACTGTGTCCATTATAACTTCACGAAAAGCAGTTCGAACGACGCCCGTCAGCATTTCACGAACCTGCGCGGTCATACGGCCATCGTAGACGCCCGTAGAGGCAATGCGTACAAATTCCTCCGTCGGTTCTTCGATAAGCTTCGAAATGACCTGCTTTATGCCGGACGTGTATTTAAGGCGCTCAGCTGTGGCGAGAATTGCCTCCACGTCGAATGACGATTTCTCGAACTTACGCAATTCATTTACGATGCCGGAATTGAAATCCGTCACATCGAACACAAAAAACGGACGCGCATCCAGTTTGTTGGGTGCCTCGAGATCGGTATAGAAGTTGAAAGTTCGACCATTGGTCAGGATGGCAAACTTTGCGTTCGTTACGCTGAAGTAGCGATAAAGCTGATCGAGATGCTTCTTATCCAAAGCCACTGAAATTGGCTTACACTCTATCAGGATACGAACTTCGTTTTCTATCTTGATCGCGTAATCGACCTTTTCTCCTTTTTTGCCAACAGCGTCGGCAGTGAACTCCGGAACGACTTCGGAAGGATCGAACACGTCGTAGCCGAGTGAACGCAGGAATGGGAGGACGACCGCCGTTTTGACAGCCTCCTCGGTTGCCATGGTGCTGGAATGTGATTTCACGCGCTCAGCGATTGCGCGCAAGCTCTCTTCTATCGTGCTCATCTATTCCCCCCTGCCGAGCTATAATCAAAGTAGAGTTGCTGAACACTTCGATTCCGTCAATCTGGGATTGTGATCAATTCGATGATTTGCTTAATAGTGGGGGAAAGAAATGGCGGCGCAGCCGGATAATTTTAACGCTGCCCGATCAGGGTCTGCATGCCTCTTTATGCGCATCAATCATTTTGCAATCCAGATTGAGCCGCGTCACACATAACAACGCTCAAGACTCAATGAATTCATAGCTGGTTGTCAACGACTCAGATGGCGCGAAGCTGTTCAAATAGCTGACGATGGCTGCTATCGGCGCGGTAAAAGACTGCCGGCTGGCCAAGCGGTGCTTCCACGGTAATCTCGCGCCCGCCAGAATGAACGGCGCCGCTCCACAGGTGAACCCATTCCACATCGCCTGGAAGGTGGAGCGTGCGTTGCGTTTCCTCTGCTTTCCAGATCGGTGCGACGAGCAGGTCCGCTCCATAGAGATAGCTGTCCTGAATGGCGTAGGTCTGCCGGTCATCCTCGAAATGCAGGAAGAGAGGCCGCTGCACCGGCAGACCGGTCCTGGCCGCCTCGGTGGAGAGCGATTTCAGATAGGGAGCAAGTGCTGTATAGATCCTCGTCATGCGGGCGAAATGGGCAAGAACCGCCTCATCCTGATCGATCTGGAGATTGTCGCGCGGGCGGTTGCCCTCATGCGTGCGCATGACGGGGGTGAAGGCCGCCATTTCTGCCCAGCGCATGATGAGTTCCGCGGTTCTCACATTGCCGAACAGGCTGGTGTAACCGCCAATATCGGAATGGTGATAGGCATTGCCCATGAGGCCGGAGGAGAGTGCACCGCAGATGACGGTGACGAGGCCATCATGGCGGGAAAAATCGACCGACTGGTCACCGCCCCAGATCAGTGGGCAATGGGCCTGTACACCGGTAAAGCCCGCCCGCATGAAGAACAGTGCTTCGCCCGTCTTGCCCCGGCTTTCGACACCCTTCGCATTGACTTCCGCCCAGAGTGTGGGCCAGGCATTGTGCATCAGCTTGGCATCGACACCGTTGGAGAGGTTGATGTCGATCGGCAGATATTCGCCGAAATCCGCCATCCAGCCGGAAAGGCCGAAATCCAGCATGTTTTTGCCGATGATCTCTTCGGCAAACCAGTCGGCGGCGGCCGGATTGGTGAAGTCGACCACGCCGCAGTCGAATTCGCCGAAATCCACCAGCGCCGTCTTGCCGTCCGCACCGGTGGCGAAATAGCCGGCTTCTTCGGCAACCGGAAAGAGTGGGCCGTCGACGCAGAGATAGGGGTTGACGTAACCCAGAAAGCGAATGCCCTGATCGGCAAGTTCGGCGATCTTTTGGCGCAGATGCGGATAGCGCGTTTCATTGGCCTGCCAGTCCCAGAACAGGCGTGCGCCGAAGGATGTCTGGCGAAGGCCGACCCAGTCTTCGCACCACAGGCCGGAAACCTTCGTGCCGGCTGCGCGAATTTTCTCCAGCCGGGCAAAGGAGTTGACGCCGTCCTTTAATCCGATGATCGCGCCATTATAGATCCAATCCGGCAGTTCCGGCTGACGCCCGAAGCGCAGGGAGAGGGCGGAAACGATGTCGGTAAAAGCGTTGCCGGTGAAAAACTCGATCCTTTCGGGGATCGCCCATGTCTCGATTTCGTGGAAATCGCCGTTGCGGAAATCGAAGACGGAATAGGCGGTCGTTTCCACATGCAGCGCATATCTGCGCGACGATAGATAGGTCGGCTGCGGATAGTTGGTGTTGTAATAATCACCGCCTGCCTTGCCGCCGACATCGGATTTGAAGGTGATCTCGGTGGTCTTGTCGCGACCGACCCCCGGCTCGGAGGTCCAGAGCGGGAAATGCCGGCCGCGCATGTCGAAATAGGACATCTGCTCGCCGCCGCCCCAGACGTGCTCATCCGTTTCCGCGACAACGCGCAGCCAGAGGCGGTTGATGGTCTCATCCAGCGCGGTGAGCCGGATCGCATTGCCGTCAAGCGTCAGGCGAAGGCGCGGGGCCTGTCCGGGTCGGGAAGACAGCGTAACGCTGCTGCCATTCAACTCGGCATGGCGCAGGGCAGTTCGCTCGATGACATAGTCTTCGATATCGAAATTGCCGCGATACATGTCCATCCGCTCCTTGCCGAAACCGGCGAAGAAGGCCGGGTTTTCTGGGGAATGGGAAAGGATGGTGCGGCCGCCGATGGCGAGCGTGAAGCCGTCTCTGGTCTTTTCGAAATGCATGACTGTACCTGTTTAGCCCTTGAGACCGCCGGCGGTGAGGCCGGAGACAACCCGTTCCTGAAAGATGACGATCAGGATCGCGACCGGCACGATACCAACCACCAGTGCCGCCGAAATGACCGGCCAGGGAAAGGCGAACTCGCCCTGATACAACTGGATGCCGACGGGCAGGGTGCGAAGGGCCGGATTGGAATTGAAGGAAAGCGCCAGCAGGAATTCATCCCAGGCATTCACGAAGGCGAGAATACCGGCGGTGAAAACGCCCGGCGCGCAGAGCGGCACGACCACCTTGAACAGCGCGCCGATGCGGGTGCAGCCATCGATCATGGCGGCGTTTTCGAGATCGCGCGGGATGCTTTCGAAGAAGGAGACCAGCATCAAGGTGCAGACCGGTAGCGAAAGCACAGTGTAAGGCAGGATAAGCGCCGTCCAGCTGTTGAGCAGGTTCAGCGCCCGCATGATTTCGAACAGCGGCACCAGAAGCGTCACCAGCGGGAAGGTGGAGACGGCGATGATCAGCGAGAGGATCAGCGCCCGGTACTTCAGGTTCAGCCGCGCCAGCGCGTAAGCCGCCAGCACCGAAATCAGGATGGTGAGCGCGGTGGAAAGCAGCGCCACCATGAAGCTGTTGAACAGGAAGAGGTGCAGCGGCTGGTCGGAAAAGGCCTGCATGTAATTGGCCAGCGTCGGCGCGTGCGGAAACCAGGTGATCGGCTTCGCCGTCAGTTCCGCTTCGGTCTTCAGCGAGGTAAAGAGGATCCAGATTGCCGGAAACAGGCCGTTGACCAGAAGGATGGAGGCCGCGATGAAGCGCAGCGGTTTGCCGGAAAAGAACGAGGACAGACCGGAATTTGCAACGGTGCTCATGGGATCAGTCCTTCGTTCTGATGATGCGGAGATAAACGGCGGTAACGCACATGGAGAGCGCAAACATCATGACAGCGAGCGCCGAACCGTAACCGAGATCGAGGAAGGAAACGGTGTTCTGGTGGATATACATGGCAAGCGTCGTGGTGGATGTGCCGGGGCCGCCGCCGGTCATCATGTAAGGAATATCAAAGGTCTGCAGTGCCGTGATCGTGCGGAAGATGAGCGCGACGACGATCGAGGGCTTGAGAAGCGGCAGGGTGATTTCGAAGAACTGCCGGATTTTACCGGCGCCATCCACATCCGCCGCCTCGTAGAGCGAGCGGGGAATGGTCTGCAGGCCGGCAAGGATCATCAGCGCCATGAAGGAGGATGTCTTCCAGATGATCGTCAGGCAGATGGCCGCAAACGCCCAGTTGGGAGAGTTGAACCAGATGACGCCTTCAAAGCCCAGCCGGTTCAGCACATCGTTGACCACGCCATACTCGTAATGGAAGAACCACGCAAAGATCAGGCCGGCAAAGGAGAGCGGCAGCGCCCAGGGGATGAGCAGCGACAGGCGCATCGGCCATTGCATGGAAAAGGGCATGTTGGCGAGCAGCGCGAGGCCGAGACCCATGAACAGCGCGCCAGGCACGGTAATCAGCGTTATCAGAACCGTGTTCCAGGTCGTTTCCCAGAAGATCGGGTCATCGAACATCGCCGTGTAGTTTTCAAACCCGATGAATTCCGCCGGCAGGCCAGAGGTCAGCGACAGGCTAAAAAACGAGGTATAAACGAGCCGCGCCACCGGATAGACGATGATGAGCGACAGAAGAATGGCGGCAGGCGCCAGCAGAAGCACGGCAAGCGACCGGTCGCCGAGATCGAGCCACCGCGTCCAGCGCGGTAGCTGCTTTTCGTCCACCCGAACCATGGTTCTTTCCGGCATTGTCACGTCTGCCACTCCCGCAACTGGATTCACGTCATCGTCTCCCGATCGGGCCGGTTCTTATCCGGTCCGTCTGTCGCGCCGTTCGGGCGCGTTTATTCCTGTCCGTCGAAGCAGCCGGAAAGGGCATGAAACCATGTCGCTTTCCGGCCTGGAAACTTAGCGCAAAACGCGCCGCAGACGGCTTTCCATCTGCTTTGCGCCGTCCTCCGGCGTCATGACGCCGGCAAGTACGCCGTTGACGGTGGTGCGGATCGTCTCGCTGACCTCGTTGTAACGCGGCGTCACGGGACGGGCCTTGGCGGTTTCAACCACGGGCAGGGCATCGGCGAACCAGGGGATTGCCTTGGTCACGTCGGCATCCTTGTAAAGCGCGGCATAGGTCGGCAGCAGCGTGGCGTTGATGGCCATGAACTTCGAGACATCCTGACCGGAGAGATATTCCACCAGCTTCTTGGCTTCATCCTGCTGCTTGGAATAGGCGGAAACGCCGAATTCCCAGCCGCCGAGGCAGGTTGTCTGCTCGCCGCCCTTGACGGCCGGCAGGCGGGCGACGCCGACCTTGTCGTTCACCTGCGATTCCTTGCCCTGGAAATGCGTCCAGGCGTAGGACCAGTTGACGGCGAAGAGAACCTTGCCGGCCTGGAATTCCTTGCGGGTATCGTCGGTCGCGACTTCGGAAATGTTCTTTTTGGAAATACCTTCATCGACAAAGCTCTTCCAGAGCTTCAGCGAATCCACGGCCGCCTGATTATCGAAATTCAGCTTGCCGTTCTCAACCAGCGACTTGCCTTCGCTCCAATAGGGCAGGAGGAAGGTGCAGACCGCGCCTTCGATCGCCTTGCCCTGGAAGGACAGGCCCTGAAGCTCCGGGTTCTTTTCACCCTCCATCACCTTCTTGGATGCTTCCTTCAGCTCGTCCCAGGTGGTTGGCGGCTGAATGCCGTATTTGTCCAGCAGGTCCTTGCGGTAATAAAGGAACATGGAGTCGGCGAAGGCAGGCAATGCCACGATCTTGCCGTCAACGGTGTTGGCTTCGGCATAGGTCGGCAGATAGGCGGACATGTCCTTGCCGGAGAAATCGCTGGTCCAGCCGGCGGTGGCGAATTGCGCCGGACGGATGACGTCGAGCATCAGCACGTCGAGGCTGGAATCCTTCGCCGACATCACGGTATTGAGATATTGCGCCTGCATTTCCGAGGTGTTGCCGCCGGTCTCGATGACAACCTTCACGCCCGGCGTCTTCGCCTCATATTGATCGAGCGCCTTGCGCCAGACGTCCGGCTGATGCTGGCTGGAAACGAAGATTTTCAGTTCGGCATCGGCAAAGGCCTGTCCCGAAAAGGTGAGCATGGTTGCGCAGAGCGCAGCACCCATGAGGGCTTTGCCCCTGATGGTTTTAAATGTCATGTGTTCCTCCCGTTATTAAACCTGTTGGCCGCAGCGTTTCTTCGCCCGGCAATCAGTGGATAGAGCGCTCCGTCGCGGCGTCGAAAAGATGGACCTTGGACGGATCGAGACCGATCTTCAGCTCCTCGTTCGGCGCCGGCCGCAGTTGCGGCGGCATTCTCGCAGTCAACGCCGCATCGCCGAGGCTGAAATGGACGAGCGTATCCGAGCCGAGCGGTTCCACCACCTGCACCTTGACCGCAAGCTGCGTATCGAAGCCCTCGGCGGGGCCGAAATGTTCCGGGCGAATGCCGACAATGACGTCGCGCCCTTCGAGGCCCGTTTCGCGGGCTGGCCGGATGGCCGCCATCGGCAGGGAATTGCCATCGGAAAATGTCAGCCGGTCGCCGTTTACCTTTGCGCGGGCGAAATTCATGGCGGGTGCACCGACGAAGCCGCCGACAAAGACGCTTTCCGGACGGTTATAGACCTCGTCCGGCGTGCCGACCTGCTCGATATCGCCGCCACGCAGGATGACGATGCGGTCGGCCAGTGTCATGGCCTCCACCTGGTCATGGGTAACGTAGATGATGGTCGTGCCGAGCTGCTGGTGCAGCCGCTTGATTTCCGTGCGCACCTGTCCGCGGAGTTTGGCGTCGAGGTTGGAAAGCGGCTCGTCGAACAGGAACACCTGCGGGCGGCGCACGATGGCGCGGCCCATGGCCACACGCTGGCGCTGGCCGCCGGAAAGCTGGCCGGGCCGTCGGTCGAGCAGATGCTCGATGCCGAGCATCTTTGCCGCCTCATCGATGCTGGCATTGGCCTGCGAGGCGCTCACGCCACGCACCTTCAGGCTGAAACCCATGTTTTCACGCACGGTTTTGTGCGGATAAAGCGCATAGTCCTGAAACACCATGGCGATGTCACGCTCACGCGGCGGCAGCCGGTTGACGACGCGGTCACCGATCCACACTTCGCCGCCGGTAATGCTTTCAAGCCCGGCGACCATGCGCAGCGTCGTGGATTTGCCGCAGCCGGAAGGGCCGACGAACACCACGAATTCGCCGTCGTTGATTTCAAGGTCTATGCCCTTGACGATGCGCAGGGCACCGTAACTCTTGTCCAGCTTGCGCAGGCTGACCGAAGCCATATTTTCCTCCTCACGACCGGCACGTCCAGAATTTGGATGGACGCAAAAGCCGGCACCAACCTTCAAGTTCCACGCATCGCATCTTCGAAAATCTATTCCGATTGTCCGGCGATACCGTGGGATGGCTCACGCCTGTCTCCCTAGTTTCGTGATATTACCTTTCACAAAAAGGAAATCAATAGTGTATCAATTTTATTTCTGACAGAAATCAAAAACTACTAAGCCATTGATTCAAAGAAATATAACCGCGAAATCCCCGGTTGCGCAGGTCGTCGCTTCCTTGTCTCCGGTCAAATTCGTCCATCCATGTGGATCACGCGAAATCTGGTCGATCTCAACGTATACGCGAAACATATCGGGCGACCGTATGGTCGAACCAGGTCCATGAGACTTCGGCCACAGCGCCATCCTGCGCCTGGCTGAGGCGGAGCACCCGCGGCACCGGCGCGCCGGGTTTCTGGCCGAAGACCTCGGGCGTCCATTCGGGCACTTCACCCAGATCGATGCGGTCTTCCGCCTTCGATATCCAGAGGTTGAGACGGGTGCGATAATAAAGATAAAGGGATTCCGACATGTTCTCGATGGCGATCGTGTCGACATAGGAGCCGTCGAGCCAGATTTCCTCGATGGCCGCCGGTTTTCCGGCAATACGTCGCAGGCGGCGAATGCGATGTCCTTCAGCCGATGTGCCGAAAGCGGGCAGGTTGGCAGGTTTGGTAAGCCGCGCCACATCCAGAACCTCCGCCGTCGGCAGGCCGCCGCCCTCGATCATTTCAAGGCGGAAAAAGGCGTAAACGCTTTGCGGGTCGCTGACGGCACGGATGTAATTGCCCGAACCCTGCACGCGCTCCAGCAGGCCACGCTCCTGCAATTCCGCAAGTGACTTGCGAAGCGTGCCGACGGCAATGCCGAGCTCGGCGGCCATATCCCGCTCCGGCGCCAGCTTTTCGCCGTCGATCAGCCGGCCCGCCGCCACCTCGCGCACCAGCATTTCGGCGATCTGCAGATACATGGGCAGGCTGCCGCCAGTGTGTTTCATGATGCTATTTCCTCCCCGAAACAAAAATTGATACATCATTGATTTACATATTTCTTGATGTTATGCAAGAAAAACGAGAGCGGCCCTGAGGAGGAATTGCATGACCGTCGTACCCGTTACATCCGCTGATCTCGATGCTGCCGAGGTCTCCTGGTTTTCCGCTTTGTGCTCCGATGATTACGCCTATCTTGGCGTGCCGGATGGCGCCCTGCGCTCCAGTTTCGACCATTGCTCCGACATCGTCAAAAAGGCCGAGGAACTCGGTTTCCGCAACATCCTCTGCCCCTCATCCTATCAGGTCGGGCAGGATACGCTGAGCTTTGTCGCCGGTTGCGCGCCGATCAGTGACCGCATCAATTTCCTCGCCGCCATCCGCTGCGGCGAGATGCAGCCGATCATGCTGGCGCGCACGGTGGCGACGCTCGACCACATGCTGAAGGGCCGCCTGACGCTCAACGTCATCAGTTCCGATTTTCCCGGTGAAGTGGCCGATAGTGCGTTTCGTTACAAGCGGAGCCATGAGGTTGTGCAGATATTGCGCCAGGCCTGGACGCGCGACACGATCGACCATGACGGCGAGATTTACCAGTTCAAGGGTGTATCGACCGAGCCGGCGCGGCCTTACCAGCAGAATGGCGGGCCGCTGCTTTATTTCGGCGGTTATTCGCCGGATGCGCTGGAACTCTGTGGCGCGCAATGCGACGTCTATCTGATGTGGCCGGAGACCAGGGATCAATTGGCCGAGCGCATGCGTGCCGCCAATGAACGCGCCGCCGCCCATGGCCGCACGCTGGATTACGGCCTGCGTGTGCATATGGTGGTGCGCGATACCGAAAAGGAAGCGCGAGAATATGCCGAGCATCTTGTTTCGAAGCTCGATGACGAATATGGGCAACTGATCCGCAACCGCGCGCATGACAGCGGCTCGCTCGGCGTGTCGCATCAGGCGCGTGCCCGCGAACTCGCCGACAAGTTCGGTTATGTCGAACCCAATCTGTGGACCGGCATCGGCCGGGCACGCTCGGGCTGTGGTGCTGCGCTGGTCGGTTCGACCGACAGGGTTCTTTCGGCGCTGGAGGAGTACCAGAAGATGGGCATTCGTGCCTTCATTCTTTCCGGTTATCCGCATCTGGATGAGGCGGAGCACTTCGGCACCAAGGTTCTGCCGCAGATGAAAACCTGCTCCCTGCCGCATGCTTACGGCCGGGTGCCTTCTGAAACACCTGCCACGCCGCTCGGCAATGGGGAACGCCACTGATGGAACGTATCGCTCTTTCTGAAAACCTGGAACTCAGCCGCATCGTCTATGGCATGTGGCGCATCGGCGATGACACGGACACCTCGCCCGCCCATGTGCAGGCAAAGATCGAAGCCTGCCTCGCACAGGGCATTACCACCATGGATCAGGCCGACATTTACGGCGGATACACGGCGGAGGCCATTCTGGGGGCGGGCCTGAAGGCAGCACCTGGTCTGCGCGACAAGATCGAGATCGTCACGAAATGCGGCATCGTCGCACCGGCCGGCCGTCACTCCGCCGCCCGCGTCAAGCACTATGACACGACGGCTGGTCACATCAACGCTTCCGTCGAGGCATCGCTTCGCGATATGGGAACGGACCATGTTGATCTCCTCCTCATTCACCGCCCCGATCCGCTGATCGATGCTGAGGAAACAGGCAGGGCGCTCGACGCGCTGGTCGCGGCAGGCAAGGTCAAGGCCGTTGGCGTGTCCAACTTCCGCCCGTGGGATTTCTCCCTGCTGCAATCGGCCATGAATAGCAGGCTCGTCACGAACCAGATCGAAATGAGCCTTCTCGCCACGGATAGCTTCACCAATGGTGATCTCGCCTTTCTGCAGGAAAAGCGCGTTTCGCCGATGGCATGGTCGCCGCTTGGCGGCGGCTCGCTGTTCTCCGGCGCTCATGGAGCCACCATGGCTGCCCTGCAGCGCATCGGCAAGGAACAGGGCGTCGATGCGACGGCCGTGGCAATCGCCTGGCTGCTGCGGCATCCGGCAAAGATCGTACCGGTGCTTGGCACCAACAATATTCAGCGCATTAAGACGGCGGCTGACGCCCTCAGCGTCACGATCGACCGCCAGACGTGGTTTGAACTTTACACACTTGCAATCGGAAGCGAGGTGCCGTGATGACAATCGCAGAGGCGATCAAAATGCCCAATGAGCATGTTTTTGTTCCCGGCGGCGAAAACAGCCGCAGCTTTCGCAATGCGCTTGGCGCTTTCACCACCGGTGTCACGGTGGTGACGGCAACGACGCCGGAAGGGCCGATCGGCATGACGGTCAACAGCTTCGCCTCGGTGTCGCTCGATCCGCCGCTGGTATTGTGGTCGCCCGCCAAAAATTCATCGCGATATCCGGCCTTCAGCGGTGCAACCCATTTCGCCATCCACGTGCTGAGCGCGGATCAGGATGTGCTGAGTGCCCGGTTTACGCGGAACGGCCGCGCCTTTGATGACCTGGACTGGGAGATGAATGACGAGGGCGTTCCGGTCATTCCCGGCACGCTCGCCCGTTTCGAATGCCGGCAGGCTGCCGCCCATGATGCGGGTGACCACACCATCATCGTTGGCGAAGTGCTGCGCGCAGCCCATCGCGACGGAGATCCCCTGTGCTTTTCGGGCGGAGCCTTCGGCCGGTTTTCGAGGCAATAGGTCAATGTCAGCGGGCTGCCGCCTGCTGATTAAGAATTTTATTTTACAGAAATATCTAATTTTTATTACGGAGTGCGCCTTTCGCACTCCGTTTTATCTTTTTTGCGCCGGAAAAAATACGGTTTTATCTATTTATACTGACGATCATCTTTAAAAGTGGGCTAATTAAGTTGATTGCCAAAACGATTCGCCGGATCGAGAGAAGGCGGAACAAGGCGCCGGTAAGGGAGATTGGATGTCCGATTGTTTCCGCCGCGACCGGTGCAAACCGCAGAAGATCGGCTCGGGCGCAGACGTCTTGTTCGGTCGTTTTCGGAGAGGATCGACGCGCCTTTTCGCCCTGATGTTTTCCGCCGTTATCGCTCCTCCCGCGCTGGCCGAGACCATAGTCTGGGGAGGCTCCGCCACGGATGAATGGTTTTTCCCTTTAAGCTGGATCTCATATCAGCGGGTACCGGGACCTGATGATGCAGCCATGATAGACGGCGACGGCCCGAGGATCCCTAACGGCAGGGAGGCCGAAGCCTATAGGCTTGTCGTCGGGGTCAACGCCGGCAGCACGATGACGGTCGAAGGCGGCCTGTCGACTGTTTACACCAGTATTGGGCTCTTGAATGGCGTTTCGGGCAGGTTAAATTTTTCCGGAGGGACATGGTCGAACGCCCGCGATGTGTCGGTGGGTGAAAGTGGTATCGGCGAACTCCGTCTCAGTGGAAGTGCTGCGGTTTCCGGCGGAAATGTCTTTATTGGTGAGAAAGATACGGGACAGGGCATCTTCTTCCTGGATAATTCGTCCAGCTTTGCGAACAGCGGTACGGTTTTCGTGGGTTATGGTGCCAAAGCCACTTTTCTGACAGGCGGCATAGGCGATTTGGAGGTGCTGGGCGCAAGCCGTCTGGAAACCGGCAGCTTGGTCGTAGCCGACGGGGTCGGCACGACAGGAACTGTGTCTGTGGAGGGTCAGGACAGTAGTCTGACCGCTTCCGGTGACATGGTTGTCGGCAACGGTGGTCAGGGGATTTTCACAATCGCCGCCGGCGGCACGGTCACGATCCGGGGCAACACGGTGATCGGTAATCTCGAATCAGCAGATGCAAGTGCGCTAAACATAAATGGTGCCGGTTCCCTGCTGGAAACGGAAGGTGCACTGGTCGTCGGCGATATGGGGGCCGCAACCATGTCGATCGGCGCGGGGGCGGCTGTTGCCAGCGGGACCGTCGTTATCGGCCGCCATTCGGCGAGTATTGTCTCTATAGCAGGTGGCGGCACCAAATGGACCACGGGCGCGTTGCTGATCGGCGGCGATGCTTCCGATCCTGCCAGCCCCGCCGGTAACGGCACGCTGAATGTCACTACGGGCGGCAAAGTGGAAAGCGTCTCCGCCCGTCTCGGCATCGTGGCGGGTGCTGTGGGCGAAGCCACCGTAGATGGCGGCGGTTCTGGCTGGACGGTCGGAAGCGGCGGCCTTGGCGTGGGCATTGATGGAACCGGCTCATTGACCGTGACCGGCGGGGCGGTCGTCGATTCCAGCAATACGGTTCTTGGGGCAAACACTGGCAGCAGCGGCACCGCCACTGTTTCCGGTTCCGGAAGCACCTTGCGCAACGCCGGCAACCTCTATGTGGGTGGTGCCGGCGACGCAGCGCTTAATATCGAGGCGGACGGCTCTGTCACCAGCGATTCTGGATATGTGGCGAGGCTCACCGGTTCGACATCTTCCGTTATCGTCTCAGGCGGCGGGTCGAACTGGACGCTGGCGAGAGCCCTGGTCGTCGGCTATCAGAACGGCACCTATGGAGACGTTTCGGTGATCACCGGCGGTGGCATCCAGGCGGGGCAGGTCACTCTGGGTAATCTCGCCGGCTCCTCCGGAGCGATGACGATCGACGGGACTGGCTCGAATGTGAGCGTGCAAGTCGACAACAATATTGCCTATTCCGGCTATATGGATATCGGTTATGACGGTTCCGGCAGCGTGGCGGTCTCCAACGGCGCTTCGCTTGACGCCTATAAGCTTTACCTGGGCACCGAGGCGAGATCAGACGGCACATTGTACGTGACCGGCACGGGGTCGCGCGTTGAGATCGGCAATGCTCTCACGATCGGCTATGGCGGCAGCGGTGTCGTTGATGTGTCGGGTGGCGCCTCTCTGGCCGCAACGACCATATTCATCGCTTCCAGGGCAGGCTCGACCGGTGTGTTGAATATCGGTGCTGCCGCCGGGCAAACGGCCTATTCCGCCGGAACAGTGGAGGCGGAAGCAATCCTCTTCGGCGCGGGCAATGGCCGCATCGTTTTCAACCATTCCGAGACGGCCTATATCTTGTCCGCCGATATTTCCGGGGCAGGTCATGTCGATGCGGAAAACGGTGTTACGATCCTCAGCGGCTACAACGATTATTCCGGCGGCACGACGATTTCAGGCGGAACGCTGAAAGGAACCGTCACGGGTTTTGGTTCGGGTGAGATTGTCAATAATGCGGAACTCGTTGTGGATGGGGCCGGCACGCTTTCGAATGTCATCAGCGGCACCGGGACCTTCGAGAAGACCGGCAGCGGCAATCTCGTCCTTGCCGGCAATAGCAGCTATTCGGGTGGCACGACGATTTCGGGTGGTGCACTGACAGGAACCGCCAAAAGCTTCGGTTCGGGCGAGATCGTCAACAATGCGATACTCGCTGTCGAGGGGGCGGGTACGCTTTCGAATGTCATCAGCGGCACCGGCACCTTTGAAAAGGCGGGCGATGGCAATCTGATCCTCAGCGGCAACAGCACCTATACCGGCATTACCGCGGTTTCGTCCGGCAAGCTCAGCGTCAACGGCTCGTTCGCCAGCGCCGTTTCCGTCAGCAGCGGCGCGGCGCTTGGCGGTTCCGGCACCATTGGCGGCCTGACCGTCGGTTCCGGCGGCACGCTTTCGCCCGGCAATTCCATCGGCACGCTCACCTCCACCGGCGACGTGGTATTTGCCAGCGGCTCGACCTATGCGGTTGAAGTCGATGCTTCCGGTGATTCCGACAGGCTTGCGGTGAACGGCACGATTACCATCGACAACAATGTGGCCCTCGTCGTCACCCCGCTTGCGAGTGGCGGCGCCTATAGTCTCGACACCCGATATACGATCCTGACGGCGACGGGCGGAGTCACTGGCACATTTTCCGGCATAAGCGAGAATTTCGCTTACTTGTCCGCCCGCGTTACGAAAAGCACCGATAGCAACACCGCCTATCTCTCCTTCGCGCGGGCATCCCAAGCGGCGGGGCTTTTTGCCGCTGAAACTTCGACGGAGAATGCGCGTGCGGCCGCCAATGCAGTCGAAGCGCTGGGGGAAGCATTGCCGCTTTATCGGGCAGCCCTGTTTCTCCAGTCCGGCGAAACCCAAACCGCCTTCTCGCAGCTTTCCGGTGAAACTCACCCGTCGCTCGCCATGGCGCTGATAAACCGCAGCCAGCTGACCCGCGATGTTATTCTCGACAGGCTGCGCAGTGCTTTCAGGAGTGTCGATGCGGGCTCTATCCTGCCCGTCGCCGGAGCTTCGGGTGGAAAGGAACCGTTCAACATCGACGAAGGTACCCTCACTTTCTGGTCCAGCGGTTTCGGCTCGCGCGGCCACACCGGTGGCAATGGTTCATCGGCGGAGACCAGGGGCGGGGGCATTCTTTTCGGTCTTGAAGGTGACTGGGGCAATGGATGGCGCACAGGTCTTGCGGCCGGTTACGGTCGCGACGCTGTCAGCCAGCCTGCGCTGGCCGCGAAGGCGGATGTGGATAGCTATTATGCGGCGGCCTATGCGGGCGGCTCGATCGGTCCGGCATCCCTGCGCCTTGGTGCAATCCACGCCTTTCAGGATATAGAAACCCGCCGGAAAATTTCCCTTTCGACGTTGAAGGACGAACTCACTGCCGGCTACGACGCCTCCACCACGCAGGTCTTTGCCGAAGCCGCCTGGCTTTTCGATTTCGAACTCACCCGCATAGAACCCTATGCCAATGTTAGCTACGTGAAGACAAACACGGACGCCTTCAATGAAAAGGGTGGCATTGCAGCCGTTTCTTCCGGCTCTGCCAGTCACGATCAGCTCTATTCGACGCTGGGTGCGCGCATCAGCCGTGATATTTCCCTTGAGTCTATGCCCGGCCGTGCGACCTTCGATATGGGCTGGCGTCACGCCTATGGTGATCCAACAGTGGAGAGTGCTTTGTTTTATGAAGGCGGCGGCGCATTTTCCGTCGCAAGTGCCGCAACGGCACGCGATGTGGCGTTGCTCGGTCTGGGATTGAGCTACGATCTTGCTCCTTCTGCCACTTTGACATTCCGTTATGGCGCGGTTTTTGGGGGCGGTGTGCTGGATCAATCCGCTTTTGCTGAACTAGGGGTCCGTTTCTGATGAAGAACAGTCACAACGGGCTCTGGAAATCGGCTTTTGCCATTCTCCTTGTCGCTGCCGCGGTGGCGGGCGCAGCGCGCGCGCAGGAGACGGAGAAGACGGCGGCGCCTTTGCGGGAGGTTCACGGAAGCTGGCAGCTTGCTTGCGCGGCACCTGTTCCAAGGAACGATACCGCCGCAGAGACGCCCGCGGTGAAGGAGGTAAAGCCGCCATGCGCCATCGCGCAGGTCCAGCTTGAGGAGAAAACGCGCAAGCTCGTCGTCTCCGTCGAATTTCGGTTTGACGATGCCGGGACGCCGGACAAGCTTTCCGGAACCATGGTTCTGCCCTTCGGCCTCGCCGTCACAAAGCTGTTTTCGGTGAAATCCGGCAATGTGCGCCTGCAGGAAGTGCAGGTCAGCACCTGCCTGCCGGTGGGCTGCATCGTTTCTTTTACGCCCTTCATCGAGCTTGTCTCAGCGCTGAAGGAAGGCAAGAGCCTGACAATAGAGGCGCCCGACCTGCAAGGCCGAACTGTCTCGTTCCAGCTGCAGTCGGGCGGTTTTTCCGAGGCGCTGAAGCGCCTCGAAAGCCTGCGTTAGGCCGCGACGGAATCGGGTTCATTCGTGCTTTCCGGCTTTTGTGGTTCGGCATGTTTTCCAGCCGGTTTTTTGCGGGAAAACAGCCCTGTGAGGAAGCTGCCGAACCGGTCCATTTCCACGAAGATGACAGGCGTGATGAACAGCGTCAGCAATTGTGAGACGATGAGCCCGCCGACGACTGCAACGCCGAGCGGCTGGCGCAGTTCGGAGCTTGCGCCCGAGCCAAGCGCGATGGGCAGGGCGCCGAGCAGAGCGCAGAATGTCGTCATCATGATCGGCCTGAACCGGCGTACGCAGGCTTCGTGAATGGCGCGGGCGGGCGGCTCCGCCTGTTCGCGGATCAACTCCACCGCCACGTCGATCATCATGATGGCGTTTTTCTTGACGATGCCGATCAGCATCAACAGGCCGATAAGCGCAATGATCGAGAAATCCATGCCCATGACCTTCAGCGCCACCAGTGCGCCGAAGGCCGCCGCCGGCAGGCCGGACAGGATGGTCAGCGGGTGGATGAAGCTTTCATAAAGCACGCCCAGAACCACATAGATGGTCAACACTGCCGCCAGAATGAGGATGCCGGTGTTGCCCTGGCTCTGCTGGAAGATCGCCGCCGTGCCGCCATAACTGGTGAACACGTCCTGTGGCAGGCCTATCGTGCTTTTGATGTCGTTGATCCGGCCCGTCGCATCGGAAAGCGCCACGCCATCCGGCAGGTTGAAGGAGATCGTTGTGGAGACGAGCTGGCCCGTCTGGTTGATGGTGACTGGCGCTTGGGTCCGGGTGAGGGCGGCGAAGTTTGAAAGTGGAACAAGAGCGCCAGACTTTGCGGAGAGGATATTGATATCGCTCAGGAAATTGTCGTCCCACTGTTTGGAGCTGTCAAACTCCACGATCACGTCATAGCTGTCGCCTGTCGACTGGATCTGCGCCGCCGTATAACCGCCGAAGGACATTTCCAGCGTCTTGCGCAATTGATCGTTGGTGATACCGAATGCTGCGGCCTTCTCCGGATCGACCGAGATCGTCGCGGCGATCGCACCGTTCTGGGCATCGGAGGTGACGGAGGTGAATGTCCGGTCCCGGCGCATCGCCTCCATCAGCTTGTTTGACCATTCATTGGTGGTGTCGGCATTCAGGCCCTGAACGACAAGCTGGTACTGGCTGGCGGAGCTGCGCCCGCCGAAACGCAGGCTCTGCTGCGGATTGATATAGGTGCGGATGCCCGCCACTTTCGATGTGGCCTGCCCCAGTTCGCTCAGCACCTGGCTCAGCGGCGCGCGTTCTTCCTTGGGTTTCAGTTCAACGAACATCGAGCCGTTGTTCAGCGGATTGCGGGAATTGCCGCCAACGATGGAGGTGACATGCACCACAGCCGGGTTCTTGCGGATCTGGTCGGCGACCTGCGCCTGGAGATCGCGCATGGCCGTGTATGAAATATCCTCGCGCGCCTGCGTGGATACGGAAAGGCGGCCAATATCTTCCTGCGGGAAGAAGCTGGAGGGCAGCGTTTCGAACAAATAGAGCGAGGCGGCGATGGACGCCAGAAACGAGGCGAGAACGACGCGGCGGTGTGAGAGGCACCAGCCAACGGCCTTGCCATAACCACGAAGCGTGCGCTCGAAACCGGCGTCGAACCAGCGAATGATGGCCGGAGGTCTGGAAGACTGGCCGGAAAGGCGCGAGGCGAGCATCGGTGTGACTGTCAGCGATACGAGTGCAGACGCCATGATCGCGAGCGTGACGACCATGCCGAATTCGTTGAAGAGCCGGCCGATCACCCCGCCCATCAACAGAATGGGAATGAAAACAGCCACCAGCGAAACGGACATGGACAGAATGGTATTGCTGACTTCCGCCGCGCCCTGAAGCGCCGCCTCCCGCATTGTCAGGCCTTTTTCGTGCAGGCGAAGGATGTTTTCCAGCATGACGATCGCATCGTCCACCACAAGTCCCACAGACAGGGTCAATCCGAGCAGTGAGATATTGTCGATGCTATAGCCCAGAACATACATCGCGCCGAAAGCCGTGATGAGCGACAGCGGCACGGCAAGGCCCGGAATAATGGTTGCCGTCAGGTGGCCGGTGAAAAGATAGATGACCGCAACCACCAGGCCGATTGTGAGGAACAGTGTGAACTGTACGTCGGAGATCGCGTCCTTGATCGCGGTCGATGCGTCGTTCATGACGTTGATGTTGACCGAGGGCGGCAATTGCTGGTGAAGCGCCGGCAGCTTGGCCCTGATGGCATCCACCACATCCACGGTGTTGGCGTCCGGCTGACGTTGTACGGCAAGAACGATGGCCTGCTGGCCATCGAACCAGCTGCCGGCATTGGTGTTGTCAATACTGTCGGTGACATTGGCGATATCGCCGAGGTGGATGGGCGCGCCGTTATTCGTGGACACGACCAGTGAGCGGAAGGCCGCCGCATCGGTGCGCTGGGTATCCGCTTCGATCGTCAGGCGCTGATTGTCATTTTGCAACGCGCCGACGGGGACCTGGTTGTTCGCCTGCGCGATGGCGGTGGTGACGGTATCGACCCCGAGCCCCCTTGCCTGAAGCTGCGCCGGATCGAGGCCGATGCGCACCGCATAGGTCTGTGCGCCATAGATGCTGACCTGTGCGACGCCAGAAATGGTGGAAAGAAGCGGCGAGATGATATTCTCGGCGATTTCGTCCACCTTGCTGGTCGGCATTTCCTTGCTGTTGACGGCAAGCAGCAACACCGGCGCATCGGCGGGGTTGGTCTTACGATAGCTCGGCGTCGTCGTCATATTGCTCGGCAATTGCCGCTGCGCGCGCGAAATTGCCGCCTGAACGTCGGCGGCGGCGGCGTCAATATCGCGGTTGAGATCGAATTGCAGCACGATCGAGCTGTTGCCGAGCGTATTGGTGGCGCTGATTTCGCTGACGCCCGGAATGGTTTCGAACTGCTTCACCAGCGGCGTTGTGACCGAGGTTGCCATGGTTTGCGGTGAGGCGCCCGACAGGGACGACGAAACGCTGATCGTGGGAAAATCGACCTTCGGCAGCGCGGCGACAGGGAGCAGGCTGAAACCCGCAAGCCCCGCCAGCACAAGGCCGATTGCGAGGAGGGTGGTTGCGACGGGACGGTTGATGCAGAAATTCGCGATCATGGGGTGCCAACCTTTTCCGGCGTGACATTGGCGGCCAGATTACCGGCCGCGCCGCCCTTCTCGGAAAACTGCTCCACGATCTGCTGACCGTCAGTCAGTTCGGACTGGCCTTCGACGATAACGTGCTCGCCGCCGGTGAGACCGCTTGCAATGGCGGTGAGATCGCCGTTCGAGCGGGCGATTTCCACGGGTGTCATATGAACCCGGTGGTTGTCATCGACAGTATAGACGAAGCTGCCCTTCGGCCCTGGCCGGACGGCAACCGTCGGCACAACGATCATCTCCTCGTCCGAGACGAAGTGGGCAGTGACATTGACGGACTGGCCGGGCCATAAAAGACCGCGATCATTTTTGAATTCCGCTTTGGCAAGGACGGTGCCGGATGTCTGGTCCACGATATTGTCATAAAAGCGCAGCATGCCTTGCATGGTCTCGCCGCCCGTCGCTGCTGGATCGACATCCACCAGCGTGTCCTTCTGCACGCCTTCGCGCAATTGCGGCAGGTAACGCTGGGACAGTCGGAAACTGACCGAGATCGGATCGTATTTCGTGATCGTGACAATATTGACGCCGGCGCTGAGATAGGCGCCGGGGCTGACGCTGATGTCGCCCAGCCGCCCATCGAAGGGTGCGCGAATTTCCATATGTTCGAGCGTCACCTGATCGGAAGCGAGCGTTGCGCGGTCCGCGTCGACCTTGGCGCTGGCACTGTCCCGTGCCGCCCTTGCCTGATCCAGCACCTGCTGGGACTCAGCGCTCTGCTTGACGAGATTGGCAGCGCGCTGGAAAGCGGCTTCTGTCTGCTCCAGCGTTGCCTGATCGGCGGCGATATTGGCCTTGTCCTTATCAACGGCGGCGCGGGCGATGCGGTCATCCATCTTGAGGATAAGATCGCCTGCCTTGATATGCTGGCCGTCCTTGGCCGAGATTTCCGTGACGAGGCCCGCCTGAAGCGGTGCAATATTGGTAATGTCGGCCGCAACCGCCCAACCCGTCGCCGTTGCGTCCATCGGCAGCGTTGCCTTGCTGACGGCGATGGTGCTGACGGTGGGCGGCCCGCCATTGCGCCGTCCGCCGCCCTGCCTTTGCCCTTGCTGCGGCGCAGGCTGGCCGTTTTGTGAGGTCTGCGCCGCTGTTCCGCCGTGCACTTTAGCCGTTTCGGTCTGCGTCTGCGGTGAAAGGCTGGCAAATTGTTTGAGATAGGGAATTTGGTCGAGCGGCAGGCGGTCCTTGAAATACCACGCGCCGACGGCTGCGATGGCAAGGACGCTGAGGGCGATCCAGAAACGTTTCATCTGACGATTCCGCTTATGAGAGCGATACATGTTTACCGAACATGTGCGGCAAGCCTTGGGAGCAGCTCTCCCCCACAAGACACCCAATGCGCTGCGAAATCACCTTAAACTTTTGTAATGGCGGCGACAACGTTCGCTGGCCTATCGCCCTGCGATGCAAAGCAGATGGCGCTTTCCATACATATTGGCCGCCGGGTTCAGGGTATGGCCGCTAACGGTCTGCGCGCCCGGTCTCGATATCGAAAGCGGTATCGATTTTGGTAGGCCGCGACAGAGCGCTGGAAGAAAACAGGCCGTGTGATGTCCATCTGAACCGCAGACCAGGTCTCAAGCCCATGCCCGACCTATAGCCGCATCTGAATCGGGCCCGGCTCGCTCGCAGCTTATGGTTCCGTCCAAAGAAAAAGCCGCCACGTTTCCGGGGCGGCTTTGATGTGAGCGGTAAGATATCGTGGATTAGAAGGCCCGTATGGCGTTGCGCGTCGCGAGCACGTCCTCGGCGACATTGCCCGTTGTTGCGGGAACGGAACCGACGAGATCCAGGAACTTGTAAAGTTCGGTTGCCTGCGAATTCGTGACGTAGATGATATCGCGATCCTGCATCGGGAACTTCGTGCTGGCGAAGAAAGTTGAGGGATCGCGCAGATTGGCGCGGAAGATGACCGGAATTTCCTGGTCCGGGAACTTGGAGGTGTCGATACCGAGCTTCACGAGAAGATCGCGCTTGACGATACGATAGATATAGACCTGAGCGGGATCCGCACGGGAATCCAGCAATCCGCCGGCCTTGCCGAGTGCATCCGACAGCTTGAGATCCGCATCCTCGAACTCGAAACGCCCATTGAGGCCGGAAGCGCCGAAGGCCAGATAGGTGCGGCGCTCACGCTCCACCATGATGGTGTCGCCCGGAACCACATAGATGTTTTCGGTGGGCGTGCTGACGAGGTGGTTGTAATTGACACGCGCGGTCTTTCCGCGGCGGATCAGGGTGACGTAGGATTCGATGTTCGGGGCGCTGAGACCCTTGGCGTAGGAGATGACGTCGAGAACGCGATCACCCGCTTCCGAAAGCTGAACCTTCGTTGGCTCCTTGACGTCGCCAAGCACGGAAGCCTGCGCGGAGCGGCTGGAAATCTTGGTGATGAGGACCTGCGGCTCGATGGCGCGGTTGGCCAGCCGTTCTTCGATTTCGCTCTGAACGTCCTCGACATTGCGACCGGTCGCGCGAATCTTGCCGGCATAGGGAACGCTGATATTGCCTTCCCGGTCCACCGTCTGGTTCGGCAGGCTGATATAGTTGCCGGGACGGCTGCCTGCGTCGGCGGGGATGAAGAGGCCACCCGCCTGGCTTTCGAAGATCGCGACCTGCACCACGTCGCCAACACCCATCGGCAAAGCCGGAACACCACCCTTACCGCCGCCGAAGCTGCCAAGCAGCGTGCTGCTGGTGGTGTCGCCAACATAGTTCAGAACGGAACTGTTTATATCAATGAGCGCGTAGTCGACGCCTGCGGTCTTCTTCTTGTCCTTGGTACCGAACTTTACGGAAGCGTTGGATTCGATTGTCGCCGCATCCGGCCCAGACGCCGCAGTGACCGTGCAGCCCGCCAGTGCAGCAGAGGCAAGCAGAATCGAAACATTCAATAAACGCATTTGGTCCTCAAAATGAATTTCGTCCGAAAAAGCAGATGGGCCGGACATCGTATAATTTTTTTAAATGGGCACTTCATAAAAACACCGACAAAGGAAACCCTAATCGGCAATACAGAATCGAATTCCGCAATATTAACGCTCGTATCAGGCATATGCCCAATTTCAGGCGATGCTTCAAGTTCATTCAACGCGTAACTGCGCCGGAGAAACCCGCGCCATTCGCAATATTCGCGTGCCCGAATGCTGTCAGTATTGCTACTCTTCAATATTCAGTCGCGGCCATATTCTCTTCGATTGCTGCATTGCGCTAGTGCAGTTTTGTCACGCTTGCAGGGTTTCTTTCGTGGTCGATGCGAGAGATTGTCTAGTCTATTGTTATTAAATAATATTTTATAGCGCACCATTCTCCTCAGGCCCGCTCCGCCAGCGCGAAATTCACGGTATCGGCGAATTCCCGCAGGAAGCGTTCGCGGGAAAAACGGGCGGCATTGTCAATGCAGGCGTTCTTGTCGAAACGGTCGGAATTATCGACGAATTCCTGGACGGCGGCGCAGATGGCTTCCGAGGTCTGTTCGCCGAAATAGAGGCCGGTCGGCTGGTTTGAAGCGCCGAGGGGGATGACGGTTTCCAGTACTCCGCCTTTGCCATAGGCGATGACCGGTGTGCCGAGCGCCTGGGATTCGACCGGCACGATTCCGAAATCGTCTTCTGCGGCGAAGACGAAAGCCTTGGCCTCCGCCATATATTTATGAAGCTCTTCATTTCCGACAAAGCCGAGGATTTCGACGTTGGGCGTGGCGATCTCACGGATGCGTTTCATGTCCGGTCCATCACCGATGACGACCAGCCGTTTGTCGGGCATTTTCGCAAAGGCTTCGACGATCAGGTGCACTTTCTTGTAGGGCACCAGCCGTGATGCGGTTACGAAATAGTCGCCTTTCCATTCGGAGGGCGACAGATGTGATGTGTCCACCGGCGGGTAGATCACGGTGGAATCACGCCCGTAACATTTGCGCACGCGGCTGCGGATGAATTTGGAATTGACCGTCATCAGGTCGACGCCGTGAGAGGTGCGGATGTCCCACATGCGGATATAATGGAGAATGGCGCGCGCGATCCAAGAGGCAAACCCGCGAGTGAGCTTGGTTTCCTTGAGATACTGGTGCTGGAGATCCCAGGCGTAACGGATCGGACTGTGAATATAGGATACATGAAACTGGCCGGGGCCGGTGATGACGCCCTTGGCGACAGCATAGCTTGAGGAAATCACCAGATCGTAGCTGCTGAGATCGAATTGCTCGATGGCGAGCGGCATGAGCGGCAGATAGGAACGGTATTTTTTTCGCGCGAAGGGCATCTTCTGAATGAAGGACGTGTTGACCGGTCGCCCGCCGAGAAAACCCCGGTCGCGCTCGCTCATGAAATCGACGAGGCAATAGAGATCCGCGTGAGGATAAATTTCAAGAAGGTTGTGAAGCACTTTTTCGGCCCCACCTCTGTCGGTGAGCCAGTCATGCACGATTGCCGTCTTCATAATTTCCTCAATAATTTCAACGTAATAAAAATTTATAATCCGCCCTGGAATAAAGCCCGGCGGCCTGGAATATCAGTCTGTCGGCAGCCTTTAAAAACACGGCTGGTGGGGGCAAATAAGGTAACGATTAATAGAAATGCGAAGTTGTGCGTGTCGTAATCTGGTCTTGGTCAGAACCTCAATAGCACTTTGTTCGCAAATGCGAAATATCCAACCTTCTTAAAACCCGGTCTCCATCTGCGAGTCTCAGATGCCGGCCGAATCCATGTCTGCCCTGGTGGCTGAAGCCTGCGCTTCAAGTCTTCCGTTCTCATCTCCCCCCAAATCTCTCTCCTATTTTGCCAAATCAATGAATCCAGCCATCTCGCGGCAAGGTCATTGACAAGGCGTCTTATCGAGATATTCTGTTATAAAGATGCATATAACATAATAGTGGAACACATAAGGTTGGAACTAAGAGCTGGGAGCTTAACAATGAGACGTAAACTTGCATTTCTCGCCACCGCTGCTTTGCTGCTTGCGCCGGGTGTGATGATGGCTCAGGAAAAGGGCGGCGTCATCAATGTCGCCACGATCGGCGAGCCGCCGACGCTTGATGCGATGGCGTCGACTGCCGATCTCGTCGGTATCGTCACGCAGCATATTTTTGAAACGCTCTACACCTTCGACAAGGGCTGGAAGGTTACGCCGCTTCTGGCGGAAAGCCTGCCCGAGATCAGTGCTAACGGCAAAACCTATACGATCAAGCTGCGGCAGGGCATCAAGTTCCATGACGGCAGCGACATGACCTCGGAAGATGTCGTCGCTTCGCTGGGCCGCTGGATGAAGATCGCCTCGCGCGGCAAGCAGGCCGCCGGTTTCATCGACAAGATCTCCGCACCGGATGCCGGAACGGTCACGATTACCCTCAAGCAGCCCTATGCGCCGCTGACCTCGCTGCTTGCCTTCAACAATTCGGCAGCCATCATTCTGCCGGCCGAGAAGCAGGCCGAACCAATGGCCGAATTTATCGGCACCGGCCCCTATATGCTGAAGGAACGCAAGGCGGATCAATATATCCAGCTCGTCCGTTTCGATGGCTACAAGTCCCGTGATGGCGAAAGCGACGGATATGGTGGCGCACGCCATCAATATCTCGATGAAATCCGTTTCGTTCCGGTGCCTGATCCGAATACCCGTGTCGAGGCCGCCGTTTCCGGCCAGTATGATTATGTCGATTCCATTCCGGTCGAATCCTTCGACAAGGTGAAGTCGTCGTCGGCCTCGCAGCCGCTGATGCTGAAGCCTTTTGGTTATCCGGTCTTCGTGTTCAACACCAAGGAGGGGCTTTCTTCCAAGCTGGAGGTCCGCAAGGCGGTGACCGAAGCGCTGAACATGGAGGATATGCTGGCGGCTGCCTTTGGCAGCACGGATTTCTATGCGCTTGACGGCGCTTATTATCCGTCCAATTTCTCCTGGCATTCGGAAGAGGGCGTCAACGGCACTTACAACGTCGGCAACCCGGAAGCCGCCGCCGAAAAGCTGAAGGCTGCCGGTTATAATGGCGAGCCGCTGCGCATCCTCACCAGCCGGCAGTATGAGTTTCACTACAAGATGGCGCAGGTTGCTGCGGAATATCTGAAACTTGCCGGTTTCAAGGTGGATATGCAGGTGGTGGACTGGGCGACGCTGACACAGCGCCGCGCTGACCCGAAGCTCTGGGATGTCTATATCACCCACAGCCCCTTCCTGCCGGAGCCGGCGCTGATCGGTGCGCTTTCCACCGGTTCACCGGGCTGGTGGGATACGCCGGCGCGCAAGGCGGCGGTTGATGCCTTCACCTCCGAAGCCGATCCGGAGAAGCGTGTCACGCTCTGGGCCAATGTGCAGAAGACGATCTATGCCGAGCTGCCGCTCATCAAGATCGGTGACTTCAACGCCGTGGCGGCCAAGTCCAACAAGCTGGAGGGCGTCGATCCGGCTCCCTGGCCGTATTTCTGGAACGCTTCGGTCACGAAGTAAGGCCGGCTCCGCACGCCGTCACCCCGGCCTTGAGCCGGGGTCCAGCGCGATCAGGTTCCTGGTCGCAGAGAACCTTTCACCACGCAGACGCGTGGTGGCTGGATGCCGGATCAAGTCCGGCATGACGGAGGCAAGTGTTTTCCGACCGTGAGTGCCGGAATTATCGGCACCCATCGACTACTCGTTTCAACCGTCGCCTGATAGCGGCCCATCACGCGCTTCGGAGCATACATACGTGATACGGTATATTTTCCAGAGACTTGCCGGGATGATCGTGGTGATGTTCCTCGTCGTCACCATCGTCTTCGTCATCCTGCGCGTAACACCCGGGGATCCGGCGGCCGTGATGCTCGGGCCGGATGCCTCGGCGCAGGACATTGCGGAGTTGCGCAGCCGGCTCGGCCTCGATCAGTCGCTCGGCGTGCAATATGTCTATTATATCGGGCAATTGCTGAAGGGCGATCTCGGCCAGTCGATCTTTCTCAACATGCCGGTCGGTGCAGCGCTGCTGGACCGGGCCGAACCGACCTTCTTCCTGACGATCTTTTCGCTGCTGATCGCCAGCGTCATCGCGCTTCCCATCGGCATTTATGCCGCTTACCGGCGTGGCTCTTTTGTCGATCAGGCAGCGACCACGGTGGCGATGCTGGCGGCAAGCATTCCGAGCTTCTGGCTTGGCCTCATTCTCATGCAGGTCTTCGCCGTCCGGCTCGATATGTTCCCGGTATCGGGTTATGGCGGTCCGGGTGCTAGCTTTCTTGAGCGCATGTATCACCTGACCCTGCCGGCAGTTGCGCTCGGCCTCGTTTCCTCCGCCCTCATCCTGCGCTTCACCCGCGCCTCGATGCTGGATGTTTTAGGTGACGACTATGTCCGCACCGCCCGTGCCAAGGGCGTCAAGGAGCGCCGCGTGGTGATGAAACATGCGCTGAAAAACGCTCTTATTCCCATCCTGACCGTGCTCGGACTCACCGCCGCCGTCCTGATTTCCGGCGCGGTCGTCACGGAAACCGTTTTCGGCCTGCCGGGTGTCGGCAATCTCGTCGTCTCGGCCGTTCTCCGGCGCGATTATCCGGTCATTCAGGGCGCGCTTCTCATCATCGCCGGGCTTTACGTGCTCATCAATTTTGCAATCGACATGCTCTATCTGCTGGTCGATCCGAGGGTTCGTTACTGATGGCCGATATTGTTTCCACCGTCCCGCCGGCACGCAACCCGACCGTCCTGTTCATTCGGCGTCTCCTGAAACGCAAGACGGTCGCTGCCGGTCTCATCGTGTTGCTGGTCTTCGTGCTTCTCGCGGTTTTCGCGCCGATGATTGCGCCCTATTCGCCATCGAAACTGTCGATTGTGAACCGCCTGAAGCCGCCAAGCGAGCTTTACTGGTTCGGCACCGACGAGTTCGGTCGTGACGTCTTCTCGCGCACCATCTATGCCGGAAGGCTGTCGCTTCTGGTCGGGGCCGCCGTGGTCGCGCTTTCGGCGCTGATAGGCATCACGCTCGGCCTGCTCGCTGGTTTCTTCCAGAAGCTGGATACGCCGATTGCCCGCCTGATCGATGCGATGATGGCCTTTCCGGATATTCTGCTGGCGATTGCGCTGGTGGCGGCACTCGGCCCGTCGCTGACGACTGTCATCATTGCACTTGCCGTCGTTTATTCGCCGCGCCTTGCCCGCATCGTGCGCGCCTCGACGCTGGTGATCCGTGAATTGCCCTATGTGGAGGCGGCGAAGGCGCTCGGCATCTCCACCTTCCACATCATGACGCGGCATGTGCTGCGCAATCTGGTCTCGCCGATCCTCGTGCAATGCACCTTCCTTTTCGCCAGCGCCATGCTGGCCGAGGCCGGCCTGTCGTTTCTGGGGCTCGGTGTCAGCCCCGAAATACCCACCTGGGGAACCATGATCTCCGCCGGCCGCCAATATATCGGCCAGGCGGACTGGATGACCTATTTCCCCGGCTTTGCCATCATTCTTTCCGTGCTGTCGCTGCAAATGGTCGGCGACGGGTTGCGGGACATGCTCGATCCAAGACTGCGAAGGGATTTGTAATATGACGTCCGGTGAACAGGCGAAAACGCCTCTTCAAGCTCCCATTCTTCTTTCCAATGTGAAACCCGTCGGTTTCGGAAAGGGCGCATCACAGGCTTCGACCGATATTCTGATCGGCGGCGATGGCAAGATCGCCGCGGTTGGGCCTGCCATTCAGGCGCCTGCGGATGCGCAGCGCATTGATGCCAAGGGTGCCTTCATTTCGCCCGGCTGGGTGGATCTGCATGTGCATATCTGGCACGGCGGCACCGATATCTCCATCCGCCCCTCCGAATGCGGGGCGGAACGCGGCGTGACGACGCTGGTGGATGCCGGTTCGGCGGGCGAGGCGAATTTCCACGGTTTCCGCGAATATATCATCGAACCCTCGAGGGAGCGCATCAAGGCCTTCCTCAATCTCGGCTCGATCGGGCTCGTCGCCTGCAACCGCGTGCCGGAACTGCGCGACATCAAGGATATCGATCTCGATCGTATCATCGAATGTTACGCCGAAAACAGCGAACATATCGTCGGCCTCAAGGTGCGGGCGAGCCATGTCATCACCGGCTCCTGGGGTGTGACGCCGGTCAAGCTCGGCAAGAAGATCGCCAAGATCCTGAAAGTGCCGATGATGGTGCATGTGGGCGAACCGCCCGCACTTTATGACGAGGTGCTGGAAATCCTCGGCCCCGGTGATGTCGTGACCCATTGTTTCAACGGCAAATCGGGTTCCAGCATCATGGAAGACGAGGACCTGTTCAATCTTGCCGAACGCTGCGCGGGCGAAGGCATCCGGCTGGATATCGGCCATGGCGGCGCCTCCTTCTCCTTCAAGGTGGCGGAAGCGGCGATTGCACGCGGCTTATTACCGTTCTCGATTTCGACGGATTTGCATGGCCACTCGATGAATTTCCCGGTCTGGGATCTGGCGACGACCATGTCGAAGCTGCTGTCGGTTGATATGCCCTTCGAAAATGTCGTCGAGGCCGTCACCCGCAATCCGGCCTCCGTCATCCGCCTCGATATGGAAAACCGTCTCGATGTTGGCCAACGCGCCGATTTCACCATTTTCGATCTAGTGGATTCCGATCTGGAAGCGACCGATTCCAACGGCGATGTGGCGCGTCTGACGCGTCTGTTCGAGCCGCGTTACGCGGTCATCGGCGCGGAAGCGATTGCTGCCAGCCGTTATATTCCAAGAGCGCGCAAGCTGGTACGCCACAGCCATGGTTATTCCTGGCGCTGAACCCAAATGGACAAGGCGGAGGAGGGCAACCCCTCCGTCTTCCGCAGAGATTAAGGGATACCCGTCCCTGTATTATGAGGAATTCGCGTGAAACAGTCTTCGCTTGAGGCAGAGGGGCGCCATTCGCCCTATGACCGGCTCGCCGCGCTCGGCATCTCCCTGCCGCCGCCGCCGCCGCCGATTGCCAATTTCGTCACGCATGTGGTGGAAGGCAACATGCTTTATCTTTCGGGGCAGGGGCCGCGGGAGGAAAACGGCCATCTCTATGCCGGCAAGGTGGGAGCGGAAATCGGGCTGGAAGAGGCCTATAACCATGCGCGTCTCACCGGCATCAATCTCCTCGCCGTCATGCATGAGGCGCTGGGTGATCTGTCGCGGGTGAAAAAAGTGGTCAAGCTGCTCGGCATGGTCAATGCGGTGAGCGATTTCCGCGATCACCCGAGCGTCATCAATGGCTGCTCCGATCTCTTCATCGATGTGTTCGGCGATGCGGGACAACATGCCCGCTCCGCCGTCGGTTTCGGCTCGCTGCCGGGTAACATCACCGTTGAGATAGAAGCCATCGTCGCGCTCAAGGATTGAGGCCGTTCAATGGTTGCGCCAGCCCATCAGCTTTTCGATCCGTTCCGCCGAAACCCTGACCTGTTCGGTATAATGGTTCTCGTCCGCCAGCACCTTCTGTTCCGGCAGCACGATGGAAATCGTCGCCACGCATTCGCCCCTGTTGTCGCAGATCGGCGAGGCGATGCAGGCGACGGCGTAATCGGATTCGGCGACCTGTATCGACAGCCTGTCATGGAAGGCCGCACCTGCCGATTGCGACAGGGTCTCCGGGTTGATTTCCGCGCGGCCGGTCGGCGAGGTGCGGGCGCAGCGCCGGAAAAGCTCGACACGTTCAGCCTCCGGCAAATGGCCAACGAGCAGGCGGCCGGAGGCCGTCCAGTTCAGGGGAACACGGGTGCCGACACGCGACGCGACCTGAAAATGGCTCGGACCATCGGCCATGGCCAGAACAAGCATATGGTCGCCATCGCGGCCGCAAAGCTGCACGGTCTCGCCCGCATGGCGGCACAGATCGTGCATTTCGTGGGTGGCGACACCCATGAAGTCCAGCGAGCGGGCATAGGCGAGGCCATAATGGTAAAGCCGCGCGCCGAGCCAGATATTGCCATCGGCATTGCGTGCCAGCATGTTCTTTTCGACGAGATCGTCGACGATCACATAGACGGTGGAAAGCGGCGCCTTGATCGCCTTGGCAATCGCGTAAGCGCCGGCCGGCGATCCGGTTTCGTAAAGGTAATCAATCACCTGAAGGGCGCGGTCGATGCCGCTGACGCGCGAGCGCTTGGCCGCCTTCGCGTCTGCGTTTTCGACGGCCTCGGACAGGGCGGTTGAAGACGTTTCGTCCAGTTTATGGGCGTCCAATTTTGGCTCCTCACGGGTTTTGAGAAGCTATTACATTATTATGGCATATATGTCGATGCCCATCGCATCGCAAAGACAGGAGAAAGACATGACCGAGGATATCAGAAGCAGGATCGGCCTTCGCCCGGTCATCAACGTCTCGGGCACCATGACCTCGCTCGGCGCGTCGATTGTCGTTCCCGAGGCCGTTCAGGCCATGGCGTCCATCCTGCCGCAATTCGTCGAGATCAATGATCTGCAACGCAAGGCGAGCGCGATCATTGCAAGACTGACGGGCGGCGAGGCCGGTTTCGTCACGGCGTCCTGCTCCTCCGGCATCAGCCTTGCAGTGGCGGGGGCCATTACCGGCAATAATCTGCTGGCCATCGAAAAGCTGCCCGATGTCGCGCCTGAAAAGAACGAAGTGCTGGTGCAGATGGGGCATGTGGTGAGCTATGGCGCGCCGGTGGATCAGGCGATCCGCCTCGGCGGCGGCAAGGTGGTGCTGATCGGGCAGGCGACATCGACCCACCGTTTCCACATGGAAAACGCCATCACCGAAAAGACGGCGGCAGCGGTCTATGTCGTCTCGCATCATGTGGTGAATTACGGTTTGCTGCATCTTTCCGAATTTGTCGAGATTGCCCATGCCAGGGGCGTGCCCGTCATCGTCGATGCGGCGTCCGAATATGATCTGGAGCTGTTTCTGGCGACGGGCGCGGACGTTGTCCTCTATTCCGGTCACAAGTTCCTCGGCGGCCCGACCTCCGGCATCGTCGCCGGCAAGAAGGAACTGGTGCGCAACGCCTTCCTGCAGAACATGGGTATCGGCCGCGGCATGAAGGTCGGCAAGGAAAGCATCTATGGCGTCATGGCGGCGCTGGAAGCCTGGGAAAAGCGCGATCATGCCGGCATTCGCGAGCGCGAAACCGGCTATCTTAATCTCTGGAAAAAGACGCTGGACGGACGCCCCGGCGTGACGGCGCTGATCGAGCCCGACCCGACCAACAACCCGCTCGACCGGCTGCGCGTCATCATCGATGCCGAAGAAGCCCATATCACCGCCTGGGACCTGACGACGGCGCTCGCCAAAGGCAGCCCACCGATCATTGCCCGCGATCACGAGGTGGAACACCGTTATTTCTATCTCGATCCCTGCAACCTGCATCCCGGCCAGGAAACCATCGTGGCTGCCCGTCTGGCCGAGGAGCTGGACAAGGCGCGCGCCTCCAACGAGGTGATTGCAACACCGTTCGAAGACCGCAGCCGCCACCGCTTCGACGGCATGCTGCGCTGGCCTGACTAAGTAACGACTGCATGTGGAACGAGCGGGTGCCGCGAGCTTCTTCTCCCCGAGGGGGAGAAGGTCGCGGCAGCGGGATGAGGGGGCGAGGGTGCGGTCTATCTCAAACGTC
>LT009757.1:262953-318023 GCA_900012615.1 Agrobacterium genomosp. 13 str. CFBP 6927 | reverse complement strand
ACGGTACGGTACGGTACGGTACGGTACGGTACGGTACGACGACGACGCGCGCGCGCGCGCGCGCGCGCGCGCGCGCGCGGCGGTGTGCGTGTGGGGGGCGAGGGTGCGGTCTATCTCAAACGTCGCCCCCTCATCCGACCCTTCGGGCCACCTTCTCCCCGGCGGGGAGAAGAAATTTGCCGCAACGCTGTGCCTGAGTTGAAACATAAAAAGAAGGGAACGATCATGACCATGCCGCAGGCAGCACCGCTTGGTGCCGAAAATGCCGTGCTTTCCGTCCGCAATCTCACCACGTCTTTTCACGTGGATGGCGGCTGGAAGCCCGTGGTGCGTGATATTTCCTTCGATGTCGGGCCGGGCGAGACGGTTGCGATCGTCGGTGAAAGCGGTTCGGGCAAAAGCGTTACATCGCTTTCCATCATGCGGCTGCTGGACCGCGAAAGCAGCAGGGTGCAGGGTGAAATCCTGCTCGGCGGTCGCAACCTGCTGTCACTTTCCGAAGATGCCATGCGGCGGGTGCGGGGCAATGAAGTGGCCATGATCTTTCAGGAGCCGATGACCAGCCTCAATCCGCTCTTTACCATCGGCGACCAGATTTCCGAGGCTTTGCTGTGCCACCAGCCGATGTCGAAAGCTGAAGCGCGGGCGGAGACGATCCGCCTTCTCGAAAAGGTCCGCATCCCGTCTGCCGCCTCGCGCTTCGATGAATATCCGCACCGCTTTTCCGGCGGCATGCGTCAGCGAGTGATGATCGCCATGGCGCTCGCCTCCAAACCGAAGCTCCTGATCGCCGACGAGCCGACGACGGCGCTCGATGTGACCATTCAGGGCCAGATCCTCGACCTCATCAAGACGCTGCAGGAAGAGGAGGGCACGTCGGTCCTCTTCATTACCCATGATATGGGTGTGGTCGCCGAAATCGCCGACCGCACGGTCGTCATGTATCGCGGCGAGCAGGTGGAAGTCGGTGCGACGGCGGATATTTTCCATCGCGGCAAACATCCCTATACGCGCGCACTTTTGTCCGCCGTTCCGGTTCTGGGGTCGATGAAAGGCGAGGAAAGACCGCTCCGTTTTCCCATCGTCAATACCACCACGGGTGAAACGCAGGAGCCGGCGCGTCCGGCCGATACAGTCGACGCCGCCGCACAGCCGGTCCTGAAGGTGGAGGGGCTGACCAAGCGTTTCGATATCCACTCCGGTCTTCTGGGACGGCTCAGTGGCCGCGTCCACGCGGTGGAAAACGTGTCCTTCGATCTCAGGGCCGGTGAAACATTGTCATTGGTGGGCGAAAGCGGCTGCGGCAAATCCACCACCGGACGCGCCATCATGCGGCTGATAGAGCCGGATGCCGGCTCGGTCGTGGTCAACGGCGAAAACATTCTCGCCCTCGACAAGACGGGCATGCGGGATATGCGCAAGACGGTTCAGATGATCTTTCAGGACCCTTTCGCCTCGCTCAATCCGCGTATGACGGTGGGTGCGGCGATTGCCGAACCTTTTCTGGAGCACCGCATGGGAAGCGCCCGCGAGGCGAAGGATGTGGTGGCCGGCATGCTCAAAAAAGTCGGTCTCTCACCGGACATGGCTTCGCGTTACCCACATGAATTTTCCGGCGGCCAGCGCCAGCGCATCTGCATAGCGCGCGCGCTCGCCCTTCAGCCCAAGGTGATCGTTGCCGACGAAAGCGTGTCGGCGCTCGATGTTTCCATCAAGGCGCAGGTCATCAACCTGATGCTGGATCTGCAACAGAGCCTCGACCTTGCCTTCCTGTTCATCAGCCATGATATGGCGGTGGTGGAGCGCGTCAGCCACCGGGTGGCGGTGATGTATCTCGGCGAGATCGTCGAAATCGGCCCACGCGCCGCTGTCTTCGACAATCCGCAGCATGACTATACCCGCAAGCTGATGGCGGCCGTGCCGGTGCCGGATCCGGATCGCCGCAACACGCGGCGGGGTGCTGCGAATGACGAGCTGAAAAGCCCGATCCGCGCCGTCGATTATGTCGTCAAGCCGCGTGAATATCGCGAGGTTTCGCCCGGCCACCTCGTTGCCTGCTGAAGCTGGTTACAGGCCCGGCACATCCAATGTCGCGAAAGGTATACGGTAACCGCGCTTAAAACTTTCCCGCTGTCCGAGATGGCGATACCATGTCTGCACGGCTGGAAAGTCGTCGAGGTTGATCCTGTGGCGGGCGAAACGGGAGACCCATGGCCAGATGGCAATGTCGGCTATTGAAAAATCGCCGGCCACGAACTCCCGCTCACTCAAGCGGTCGTTCAATGTCCGGTAAAGCCGCGCCACATCTGCCGCGAAACGCGTTTCGGCAAAGGGGGCCTGTCCGGCATGGTAGGTCAGGAAATAATGGGCATAACCGAGTGTCGGGCCGAAATTGGCAGCCTGCCACATCAGCCATTCGGTGACAACCAGTCGCTCGGTCGCGGCGGCGGGCAGAAGCCGGCCTGCCTTTTCGGCAAGATAGATCAGGATCGCGTTCGATTCCGTCAGGACGGTGCCGTTTTCATCGTCGACAATCGCAGGGATTTTCGAGCCGGGATTGATGCGGACGTAATTGGCGGCAAATTGCTCGCCTTTTTCGATGTCGATGGCGTGGCTTCGATAGGGCAGGCCAAGTTCTTCCAGTGCAATCGAGATTTTAAGGCCGTTGGGTGTGATCCAGGTATAAAGGTCGATCATGTTAGTCGAACATCGCCTCATCCAGCGGCAGTGCCCGTCTGCCTTTCTTGCCGGTTACGTCGGAAAGGTCCGTGTAAAGACCGCGTAGCGTCAGAACGAGCTCAATAATTCGCGGATCGGTGACACGATAGATCACCGCTTTGCCTTCCCGCGAGCCTTCGATCACACCAGCGTCGCGCAATTCGGCAAGTTGCTGCGAAAGCGTTGGCTGCTGGATGCCGAGTTCGTATTCCAGTGCGGAAACGGAAGCTTCCGTTTCCATGAGATAACAGACGATGGCCAGACGATTGGCGTTGGCGACAAGCTTCAAAAGCTCGCTCGCTTCCACCACGCTGCGGCAGATGAGATTGGAAACCGGTTTCGTCACGACTACAGGCCCATTTTTCAAACTACAAAAAAGTAGAATGTATGGTGATAAATTTCAATGGCTTGATGAAAGCTAGTTCGACCCGATCAAGCATTTTTTAAAATCTACAGGATTAGTAGATTTCTCTTTCGCTTTCCGGCCGAGGATCGCCAAAACGTTCCTCGAAAACATTCTATAAAAAAGTAGATTGATTGCGAAATGAGGTGTCGACATGAAAATCGGGGTCCATCCCAACAATCTGCATTTACGGCTCGCCCGGCTCTGGCCCGGCGCCTTTGAAGAATTCGATCCGCAATTCGTGGCCTATCGTGAAGGCCGCGACACGGCGGCGCTTCTGGAAAAGGGCGAAATCCATTTCGGCGGTACTGGTTCGACGCCGCCCATTGAGGCGGATGCACGCGGGCTTTCAGCGGTCTATATCGCCGCGTCCGCACCACGGCCCGCCAATGGCGCGATCCTCGTGAGGCGCGACACCCCGATCCGCTCCGCAGCGGATCTTGCGGGAAAACGCATATCGTTGATTGACGGATCGTTTCACACCTATCTGCTGGCGCGCAGCCTGGAAGGCGTGGGGCTTGGCCTTGCGGATGTGACCCGTATTGAAAGCGGCGACAGCGATAGCCTGCGCGATCTCGTGGAAGGCCGTGTCGATGCCTGGGTGACGATGTCGCCGCGGCTGGAAAAGGCCCTGACCCATGAGGAGATCAGCCTTCTGGTTCGCTGTGGCTCGACCATTCCCAACCGTTCGCTATTCTGGACGCTTGCGCGCCACAACATAGCGGGCGAGACAGGGCAGGCAATTGCGGCTGAACTGGATCGCGTCGGCCGGGCCGTGATGGCGGATATCGACAAAGCCGCCGCCCTTCTCGCCGCGGAACCAGGCAGCGAAGGTGATGCGCAGTCCTGGGCCAAGGTGCTGAGGTCGCGTGACCTTTCGGTCGTGGCCGCTGCCGAAAATATCCTTGCCGAACAGCAGGAGGAGGCCGATACGCTTTACAGGCACGGTCATTTCTCTTTACCGGTTCTGACCGGGCAATCAGCCAGCACGGGAGGCGGCAGATGAATGTTTTCTGGTACATGTGCGCGCCCGACGGCGCTTATCCCTGGCAGCCGGAAGGGTCCCGCAAGGTCGATCTCGGTTATTACAAACAGCTGGCTCTGGCTTACGACCAGCTGGGTTATACCGGTGCGCTGTTTGCCACAGGCGCGCATGACGTCTGGGTTCTGGCGGGCGCGCTGCTTTCCTATACCGAGCGGCTAAAGTTTCTGGTCGCCATTCATCCGGGCCTTGTCGCGCCGACGCTGCTCGCCAAGATGGCGGCAACGCTTCAGGAGTTTTCGCGCGGACGCCTGCTGATCAATGTCGTCTCGGGCGATGCGAAGATGCTCGGCGCATACGGCATGACCATGCCGCATGACGAGCGTTACGATATGGCGGATGAATATCTGCAGATCTGGCACCGTCTTTTTGCCGGCGAAACAGTCGATTTCAAGGGGCGGCATTTCCAGACGGAGGGCGCAAAGTTGGCGCTGCCGGTGGGGCAGGGCATCGAGCCTCCGCCATTGTGGTTTGGCGGCTCCTCGGACAAGGCCATCGATGTCGCGGCCAAACATGTCGAGACCTATCTTTCCTGGGGTGAAACGCCGGACCAGATCGGCGCAAAGGTCGATCTCGTCAAGGCGCGGGCGGAGAAGCTTGGCCGCGAGCTGGAATACGGCATTCGTCTCTATGTTATTGTGCGTGATACGGATGAAGAGGCCTGGGCCGCCGCCGCCGATCTCTACGGGCGCATGGATGAGCGGGCCATTGCCGCCAATCAGCGTTTCGTCGGCAAGACGGATTCCGTCGGCCAGCAGCGCATGACGGCGATGCATGGCGGGCAGAAGCCGGAGAATCTGCGCGATCTCGAAATCGCGCCCAACCTCTGGGCCGGCATCGGGCTTGTTCGTCCGGGCCCGGGAACCGCGATTGTCGGTTCGCCGGATACTGTCATCCGCACGCTGGAGGCCTATAAGAAGGCGGGCGTGAATACCTTCATCCTTTCCGGTATGCCATTGCTGGAAGAGGCTTTCCGCTTCGGCGAAAAGGTTCTGCCGCGTCTTGACGTATCGCGTGAGGTCTCGACGGCAAAACAATTCACATGGTCGACTTTGTTCGATCGCGACCTCTCGGCCAAGGCCTCCTGAGCATGGTGCGGGAGTGGAGAGACAAGACATGACGGCAAGTCCGGCAACAACAATCGCGCAACGGCGCATCGGCCCGCAGCTCGCAGCAGAGCGGGCGCTTGCCATTCTCGACAAGGCGCTCGGCGCAGTCGCCGCCGCGATCCTTGCAACGCTTCTCGTGGTGGTGCTGGTCAACGTCACCCTGCGTTACCTGTTCCATACCGGCTTTATCGGCGCGGAAGACCTCGGCATCTGGCTGCATGTGGCCATGATCGCGGTCGGTGCGCCGCTCAGCCTCAAAAGCGCTCTCGCCATGCGGCTTGACGTTTTTGTGCGGTTTTTGCCTCAGCGATTTCACGCGGTAACCGAAGTGCTGGCCGATGCCTTCTCCTTTGTCGCCGCACTCATCCTCGCCTTCGGCGGGGTAGAGATCGCGGCGATGCTCGGCGGCACGTCTCCGACGCTTGGCCTGCCGGAATGGGTGCGTTTCGGCTTTCTGGGTGCAGGCGGCGCGCTTATCCTTCTTTATCTGGCACTTCAGCGTATCAGTGAAGGCAAGCTGTTTGCCGTTCTCACATCTCTCGCCATCGCAGTCGTGGCCTATGTTGGTCTGCCGGAAGTTTTCGTTGATACGAGCCTGCCGCCGAGCCTGTTTCTGGCGCTGACGGCGGCCGTGGGGCTCGTGCTCGCCGCGCCGCTTGCCCATGCCTTCCTTGCCGCCGCCTATGTGGCGATTGCCTTCGGCAGCACCTTGCCGGAACCGGCCATCGTTTCGTCAACCGTGACCGGCATGTCGAAATTCCTTCTGCTCGCCATTCCCTTCTTCCTGCTGGCCGGAAGCCTGCTGACGGAATCGGGCGTCGCCAACCAGCTGGTCCGTTTTGCCGCCTCCATGGTTGGCCACCGGCGCGCAGGCCTGGCGCAGACGACGCTTTTGACCAGCGTGCTGTTTTCCGGCGCGTCCGGCTCATCGGTCGCCAATGCCGCCTTCGGCGCCTCCACCTTCCAGCCGGAACTGGTGAAACATGGCTATCCTCCGGCGCAGGCGGGCGCGATCATTGCCGCCACCTCCGTGCTGGACAATGTCATTCCGCCTTCCATCGCCTTTCTCATCCTCGCCACGGCGACCAACCTGTCGGTCGGCTCGCTGCTGGTCGGCGGTTTCTTTGCCGGCGGGCTGATGGCGGTCTGCCTTGCGGTGGCGATCCATTTCAGCGTGCGCAGCGTCGATACCTTGCCGCGCGCGACAGGCAGCGAACGCTGGCGTTCGGCCATAGCTGCGATACCTGCCTTCGGGCTTGGCGTCATCGTGGTGGTCGGCATCCGCATCGGCGTTGTCACCACCACGGAGGCTGCGGCTCTTGCCGCTCTCTACACGCTGTTTCTCGGTTTCGGTTACCGGCTGGGGGCAGGCCGCATTTTCGCGACCTTCCGGCAATCGGCTGGTGAGGCGGCGGCCATTGGTCTTCTGATCGGCACGGCGGGGCCTTTCGCCTTCCTGCTGGCGGTCGACAATGTCTCGGGCCTCGTCACTGACTTCGTGACTTTGCTCGGCGGCAGCAAGATCGCTGTGCTGCTGCTCTCCAACCTCATCCTGCTTGTGGTGGGACTGGTGCTGGATATCGGCGCGGCCATTCTGCTGTTCGGGCCGATCCTGCTGCCTGCGGCCGTGGCCGCCGGCATCGATCCGATCCATTTCGGCGTCATCCTCGTGGTCAATCTGATGATCCATGGCCTGACGCCGCCGCTCGGCATGCTGATCTTCGTGGTCAGCGGCGTCACCCGTATTCCGGCGACCGCGCTTTTCCGCGCCGTCGTTCCCTATCTCGTCTCTCTTCTCGTTTCCCTCGCCATTCTGTGCGCCTGGGCCATTTTCTTCTAAATTTGGGGTTTCAATCATGACTACTATCGATCGCCGCAATCTCCTCAAACTCTCCGCCATCGGCGCCGCAACGCTTGCCGCTCCGGCCTTTGTGCGCACGGCAAATGCTCGAACCCGCAGCCTCACGGTTGCCTCGCTGTTTGCCGATGACAAGCCGGAGACGAAAATCTGGGTGAAGATCAGCGAGCTGGTGGAAGCGAAGCTGCCCGGCCGTTTCCGCTTCAACATCGTCAAGAGCGGTGCGCTGGGTGGTGAAAAGGAAGTGGCGGAAAATATCCGGCTCGGATCGGTTCAGGCGAGCCTTTCCACCGTTTCCTCGCTTTCCGGCTGGGTGCCGGAACTGCAGATCCTCGATCTGCCCTTCCTGTTTCGCGATGCCGACCATGTGCGCAAGGTGGTGACGGGCGAGACTGGCACTGATCTGAAGACGAAGCTCGCCGCCCAGCAATTCATCGCCGCCGATTTCATCAATTACGGTGCTCGCCATCTTCTGACCAAGGAGCCGGTAACCCGGCCGGAGCAGCTGGAAGGCAAGAAGATCCGCGTCATCCAGAGCCCGCTGCACACCAAGCTCTGGAGCGCCTTCGGCACCACCCCGGTCGGTATCCCGATCACCGAGACCTATAATGCGCTGGCAACCGGCGTGGCTGATGCCATGGATCTCACCAAGTCCGCTTATGCCGGCTTCAAGCTTTACGAGGTCGTGCCCTATCTGACGGAAACCGGCCACATCTGGGCTTCAGGCGTCGTCTATTACGGTGCGACCTTCTGGAACCAGCTGGATGACGAAGAGAAGAAGGTTCTCTTGGAAGCCTCGAGCGAAGGCGCGCAATATTTCAACCAGCTGATCGTCGAGGACGAAGTAAAGTCCGTCGAGCTTGCGCTTTCGAAGGGCGGCAAGGTGCTGCAGCCGGAAGCACTGGACGAATGGCGCAAGGGCGCGCAGGGCGTCTGGCAGGATTTCTCCGGCATTGTTGGCGGCATCGAGAAGATACAGGCTGTGCAGTCGGCCTGATAATACGGCCCATCAAAATCAGGAAACCCCGTGCGTCCTTCGGGCGCGCGGGGTTTCTTTTGTTCGGTATCAGTGCGAAGCGCCGGAGCCGCCAACGGCGACGATGGAATAGGGCTGGCCCTCCACCGCAACCGTGCGGGTTTCCTTCAGGCTTTCCGCGTCCACCACGCGGACCAGCGAATGGCGCGGATCGGAAATTGCGACCTGCCCATCGGCAACCGCGAGGCGCGGACGCGGATCGCGCCAATGGCCATCCTTGCTGTAGGGTTCGGTGACCTTCGCCTTGCGGGTGATGGCGCCTTCCAGCACGTCAAGCACATGTAGATCGCCGTCTTCCGTCAGGATGTAGGCGTTGCGCGGATTGGCGGGATCGAGAATGAAGTCGACACGCCGGGTCGGCAGTTCCACCAGACGGAAGGCGTCCCTGCTATCAGGATCGATCAGGACAACCTTGTCTTCACCGTAGTTTCCAAGGAAGAACTGCATGGATTTGCCGCCAAGCAACGTGCCGGTATAGGCTTTCGGGAAATCTTCCGGATAGGCCAGCATTTCGAGCTTCGGGCCATCCGTGCCGCCGGGGCGGGCAACGAGAATGCCTTCCTTGCAGCCGAAGGCCGCAAGCCGTGCGGATGTCGCCTCGCCATGCAGATCGGTGCATGCCGCCTGCTCGCCAACCTGCTTGCCTTCCCTGTCAAGAACACGCAGCCCAATGCGGGGCGGCAGCGTATCGGGTTTCGTTTCGATGTCGGTATTGGGCACCGACACCAGAACGTAACGGCCCATCGTCACCGCAACTCCATGATGCGGAGCGGTCGTATCGACGGTACGAACCTTTGCCTTGCCATCCAGCAGGGCTGCTTCATCGATGATCTCCGCCTTGCCGCCACGGTCATAAAAAAGAATGGCATGGTCATCGTGCGGTACGACGTGGAAGGGGCGCTTGCCCTCAAAAGTGACGGGTAGCAGCGCTGCATCTTCCACATCCAGATCGCGATGCTCACCGTGATCGGAAAAGACGATGCCGGTCTTGATCACATGCACCATGTCGGCATCCGACTGGGTGGCGAAAACCGTCTTGCCCGAGGCGCTGGCCGTCAGCGCCGCATATCCTTTCAGATCGTAGCGTCCAAGTTCCTTGCCGGTTTCGAAATCGATGGCCCGCACGACCGGTTCGCTATGATCGGCGACGAAAAGCCGCCATTCCTTGACGCCGTCCTTGCTTTCTTCCGCCTGCGCCATGCCGGAGGATAGGGAGGTGGCGAGTGTCAGGCATGTGGCGAGCGCGCTCATGCCAAGTTGCTGGTGAAGGGAGAATCTCATGGTGTTCCTTCCAGACGTTGTCATCCCCATACAGATCAGGGCCGATGTCAGCCCTATGAGAATGATTGTAATGTTATTACGTTACGTAAACCTATTAGCATTATCGGCGGGGTCCGTGTCAACCGATGTGGTCGCCCTTAGTTCTGAAAATCCGCAGAGGTGCGGTTAGCGACGCAAATGAGAGTTGAAACATCGGTCCCGGGCCGCAAACGCGACACTATCCCCGGGATTGACCCGAGGATACGCAACCCGCTGAAATCAAATATAGTCTCGTACCCCTCAAGGATGAGGGAAGGGTGTTCGGCAAAGCCTATCCAGCCAAATCGGCTGCCGGCCCGTTTTACCGTCCCAGATGCCGCTCGCCGCGCTTCTTTGCCAGTTCGATCTGTTGCTGCCGATCACGGAACCGCTGGCGGTCCTCTTCGGTGCGGTCATCATAACAGCTCGGGCAGGAAACGCCTTCCTCGAACAGCGGCGATTGCCGCACTTCCGGGGTGATGGGGTTGCGGCAGGCGTGGCAGAGCTTATGGTCGCCTTCGGCAAGCCCATGAACGACCGAGACGCGCTCGTCGAACACGAAGCAGGCGCCTTCCCAGAGGCTTTCTTCTTCCGGCACTTCCTCCAGATATTTGAGAATGCCGCCCTTGAGGTGATAAACCTCGTCGAAGCCCTGTTCCTTCATGAAGGCAGTGGCCTTTTCGCAGCGAATGCCGCCGGTGCAATACATGGCGATCTTCGGCTTGTTATGCAGGCCGGGATTGTTCTTCACCCAGTCGGGAAATTCGCGGAAGGTTTTCGTCTGCGGATCGACCGCACCCTTGAAGAGGCCGATGGCGGTCTCGTAGTCGTTGCGGGTGTCGATGACGATTGTATCCGGATCGGAGATCAGCTCGTTCCAGTCGCGCGGGTCGACATAGGTGCCGACGATGCGGTTCGGATCGATATCCGGCACGCCCATGGTGACGATCTCTTTCTTGAGCTTCACCTTCATGCGCACGAAAGGCATGTGCGACGCCCGGCTTTCCTTGTGCTCCAGCGCGGCAAATTCCGGTTGGGCGCACAGGAAGGAGAGCACAGCGTGAATGCCCGCATCCGTCCCGGCAATGGTGCCGTTGATACCTTCGGCCGCAAGCAGCAGCGTACCCTTGACGCCATTATTCTGGCAGAGCTCGAACAATGGCTCGCGCAGGCTTTCGAACCGCGGCAGGCGGGCGAAATGATAAAGCGCGGCCACAAGGAAATCGCCAGTGACTTCCGGGCGGGGGAGAATGGTGGTGTCGGTCATGGGCGCTGAAATACAGCGACGGCGGCCGCAAAGCAATATTTATCAGCGGGTCCGGGTATTTTGAAGATCGTCAAATTCTCGGCTTTTGAGGTTTCCTATATATTTCGTTGCAACACAAAAACTGTCAGGATTCTCATGCCACCGTTGCCATTGACGCGTGGCTTGCCACCATTTGAGTATCGTGAGGCATACGTCTTCAGCGATCCTATCAGCCGACGCGCGTCCGCGCGTCGAGATGACTCTTTTCAGTTCAACGACTTGGGCAGCCTGGATGTAGACTCAAGGCCGGATGACAGATCACTATATGCACCGGCACAATAAATCCTTGTCATGCAGGAATAAAGGTTCGCTCAGCGCTCACCCTTAGCCAGCCCGAAACGTCCGTGCGACAGGGTGCGCTCAATGCCGCGCAGCTCCGCCAGCCCTTTCAGCCGGCCGATGGCGGGATAGCCGGGCTGGGCCCCGCGTGTCAGGTCATCGAGGATTTCCTGGCCGTGATCGGGCCGCATCGGAATGGTATGGTCTTCACGGCCCTCCGCCCGGCGGCGCGCTTCTTCGGTGAGGAGTGCGGCGATGACGGCGACCATATCGGTTCCGCCTTCCAGATGTTCATCCTCGAAGAAGGAGCAGGGGACGGTGTCCGTGTCGCGCGTCACGTTGCGCAGATGTACGAAATGGATGCGATCGGCAAAACGGCTGGCGATGAAAGGCAGGTCGTTATCCGCCCGCGCGCCGAGGGAGCCGGTGCAGAGTGTCACGCCATTGGCGCGACTATCGACCTGCGAGAGCATGTGGGCATAGTCCGCCTCCGTCGACAGGATACGCGGCAGGCCGAGCAGCGGCCATGGAGGATCGTCGCCATGGGCGCAGATGTTGATACCCACCTCCTCGGCAACCGGCGTCACCTCCGATAGAAAATCGATCAGGTTCTGTTGCAGCCTTTCGCGGTTGATGCCGTGATAGGAGCGCAGTTTTTCGAGAAGCTGGGCGAGTGTGTAACCATCCGCCGAGCCGGGCAGGCCCGCGCCGATATTGCGTCCGAGGGCGGCGATTTTCGTGTCCGGCATGTCTGCGAAACGTTTTGCCGCGTCCTCCGCCAGCCAGTCCGGATAATCGGCCTTTGCGTCGGGGCGTTTCAGAATGTGGATGTCGAAGGCGGCGAAATCGGGAAGATCAAAACGCATCGCCTTTGCGCCGTGCCTTGTTTCCCAGCGCAGGTCCGTGCGGGTCCAGTCCAGCACGGGCATGAAATTATAGCAGACGGTGCGGATGCCAGAGGCGGAGAGGCGGCGCAGGGTTTCCTGCCAGTTGGCGATGTGATTTTTCCAATCCCCGGTCTGGGTCTTGATATCTTCGGAAACGGGCACGCTTTCCACCACGTCCCAATAAAGACCGCCGGCCTTGATCGCCTCATGCCGTTTGGCGATTTCATCCACCGGCCAGACATCGCCGGTGGCAATGTGATGCAGCGCGCTGACGATGCCTTCAGCGCCCGCCTGAGCCGCATCCTGAACCGTGACCTTGTCGACAGGACCGAACCAGCGCCATGTGTGTCTCATCTTAAATCCTCAAATATCAGTCTGCGGAAAATGTCAGCTGCACCTTGCAGGCGGCGGAGCGGTCTCCGGCCTGTTCGAAGGCCGCTTTCGCTTCGCCGAGCGGGAAGCTGTGGGAAATGATCGGTCGTACATCGATCCTGCGGGTGGAGATGAGCCCGGCGGCGACGGCAAATTCCTCATGAAAGCGTTGTGAGCCGCGCCAGAGGATTTCCTTGCCCACCAGCGCGTTGAGCGGAATGGTGATGTCACCGGTGACGCCCACCTGCACGATGGTGCCGCGCGGGCGCACGCAGGCAAAGGCGGTGCGAAGTGCCGGACCGGCTGCGGAGCAATCGAAAATGACGTCGAAATAACCCTTGTTGTCCTGATAGGGCAAAAGCGCCTCGGCGTCTTTCGCGACATTGATCGTGCGGTCGGCACCCATGGCGGGGGCGCGTTCAAGTGCGGCATCCGTTAGGTCGGTGGCAACGATGATGCTTGCCCCGGCGTGGCGGGCGGCGGCGATGGTCAGGAGGCCGATGGGGCCTGTGCCGGTCGCCAGCACCTTTGCACCTGCCAGATCGCCGGCCTGTGCGACGGCATGCAGGCACACTGCGAGCGGCTCGGTGCAGGCGGCTTCAGCCGGTGAGGTATCCTCTGAAAATGTCGCGCATTGTTTGGCGGGAACCACCAGCCGGTCGCGGAACATGCCCTGCTCGTGCGGCAGGCGCATGGCGCTGCCCATGAAGCGCATTTCAAGGCAATGGATCGGCTGGCCCTTCAGGCAGAAATGGCAATGGCCGCAGGGCTGGGACGGATTGATGGCGACGAGCTGGCCGATGGCAAGGTCGCTGACGCCGTCTCCCAGCGCCTGCACATGGCCGGATGCCTCATGTCCGCAGATGATCGGCTCTCGCACACGGACCGGGCCGAAGCCGCCATCCTGATAATAATGCAGATCGGAGCCGCAGATGCCGCCCGCCGCCATGGCAAGCAGCACTTCGCCGGGTCCCGCTGCGGTAAGGTCCTGCGTTTCGACGCGAATGTCCTTCTGGCCGTATAGACGTGCCACGCGTGTCTGCATGACGATGCCCTCATATGTGTATGGATGAAGAAGCCCGCGCGGGAAACCGCGCGGGCGATGATGTTGGCGTTAGCGGATCAGGCCCATTTCGGTCGGCAGCCACAAAGTAATGGCCGGAACGAAGGTGATCAGCAGCAGCGCCACGAACAACGGCACCAGCCATGGCAGAATGGCCATTGTGGTACGTTCGACGGAGAGTTTCGCCACACGCGAGAGCACGAACAGCACCATGCCGAGCGGCGGATGCAGCAGCCCTATCATCAGGTTGAGCGTGATGATGAGACCGAAATGCACCGGATCGATATTAAACTGCAGCACCAGCGGCAGCAGGATCGGCACGAGGATGGTGATCGCCGCAATCGTATCGAGGAAGCAGCCGACGAACAGCATCAGGAGGTTGACCAGCACGAGGAAAATCCACTTGCTGTCGGTGATCGTCAGGATCGCCGCCGACAGAAGCTGTGCCGCCTGGCTCACCGTGAGCAGCCATGCGAAGACAGATGCCGCCGCGACTATGAAGAGCACCGAAGCGGTCGTCTCTATCGTATCGAAGGTCGATTTCGCCAGCGTCTTGAAGGTCATCGTCCGGTAACGGACAAGCCCGAGGAACAGCGACCACAGAACGGCGGCAACGGCGGCTTCCGTCGGCGTGAACCAGCCCATGGTCATGCCGCCGATCAGGATCACCGGCGTCATCAGCGCCATCACGGCGGAAAAGTCGAAATACCAGTCGCAGGCGAGCAGGATCACCAGCACGATCAGGATCGACAGGTTGAGCGACAGGCCGAACGCCGTGAGAATATAGATGCCGAGCGGCACCATCATCACCACGAAGACTTCTATCGACGCGCCGAAGATGGTTCTGAGGCTGAACGGCGTATCGGAGCCCCAGCCCTTGATATAGGCGAAGACCGCAACCGTGATCATCATCAAAAGCGTCATGACGACGCCCGGAACGATGCCGGCCATGAACAGCGCGCCAATCGAGACATTCGCCATCATGCCGTAGATGACGAAGGGCAGTGACGGCGGGAAGATCGGGCCGAGCGTTGCGGAGGCGGCGGTGACGCCGACGGCCGCTTCGACCGGATAACCGTGATCCTTCATGGCCTTGATCTCGATGGTGCCGATACCGGCCGCATCGGCAAGCGCGGTGCCGGACATGCCGGAAAAGATCACCGAGCCAATAATGTTGACCTGCGCGAGGCCGCCCTTCATCCAGCCGACCAGCGCGACGGCGAAGGAATAGATGCGTCCCGTCACACCTGCCGTATTCATCAGGTTGCCAGCAAGGATGAAGAAGGGAACGGCGAGAAGCGGGAAGCTTTCCACACCCGCGATCAGGCGCTGCGCCGCGATGATGTCAGGCGCGACGTTGTAAAACACGATGTAGAGCAGCGAGGCCGAGGCCATGGAAATGGCGACCGGCAGGCCGATCAGCATCAGGAGAAGAAAAGAGCCGATAAGAAGTAGCATCTGATCAATCCCCCGCGCTCTGGAATTCTTCGGGCCGTTCCAGAACGGAATAACCACGCTGCATATTGGCGATGAAGACCTGCACCGAGCGGAAGAACATCAGAACAAAAGCGGCCAGAACCGTGTAGAAAACGATGTTGCGCGGCAGCGCCACGGTGACCATTTCTTCATCCGCGACGATTTCCAGATAGCGCCACATCAGCCATGACGTATAGGCGAAGAACAGGATGCGCAGCACATCAACAAGGATCGACATGGCGCGGGCCACCTGCGGCGGGACGTAATGATAAAGCACATCCACCTGGATGTGGCGCGACATGCGCACGCACATGACCGAACCTAAAAACACCACGCCGATCAGGCAGTTGACGGCGATTTCTTCCGTCCAGGCGTAACTGTTGTTGAGCACGTAACGGGTGAAGAACTGAAGGAACACGCAGCCCGTCATCAGCCAGAAAAGGCCGAGCGTGACCCAGTCCTCGAATGAATAGACCTTGAGATCGACCTCGGGCGGCGCCTCATCGAACGTATGGGCGAGTTCCTCAGGCGTGACCTGAGTATGGATTTCCTGCGACATTGAGATATCCCGTCTGGAGAGAAAGGGCGGTGCGGCAAAGAAGCCGCACCGGATCTTGGCTCACTTGACGGCGCGAATGGCTTCCCAGTCGGCCTTGTCGTAACCGAAGTCCTCGAACTTCACCTTCTCCAGAACGTTCTTCTCGAAGTCAGCCTTGTCCACCTCGGCGACGGTGAGACCACGCTTCTTGAAGTCTTCCACGAGGCTTTTTTCGCGGCCCTCAATGGTCTTGGTGGTCCGCACGGCGGCTTCCTGCATGACTTCGGTGAAGATTTTCTTGTCCGCATCGGAGAGCTGCGACCACAGGTTCTTCGAAATCACCGTGTTGAGGTGGTCGACGATGTGACCGGTCAGGACGATATTCTTCTGCACTTCAAAGAACTTTTTCGCCTCGATGGTGGTCAGCGGGTTTTCCTGGGCGTCGACCGTGCCGTTCTGGAGCGCCAGATAGACTTCCGCAAAGGCAATCGGGGTTGTGTTGGCGCCGCAGGCGCGCGGCATGGCCAGATAGGCCGGAACGTCAGGAACGCGCATCTTCAGGCCTGCCATGTCGGCGCAGGCGGCAATCGGTTTGTTCGACGTGGTGTGACGTGTGCCGTAATAGCTGACGGCGGCGATGTGATTGCCGGTCTTGTCTTCGTAACCCTTGGCGAGACGCTTGAAGATGTCGCTCTTGGTATAGGCGATCAGATGGCTCGGATCGCGGAAGATGTAAGGGAAATAGGTGACGCCAATCGGCTTGAAGTCACGCGCGGCAAAGCTCGAGCCGGAAATGATGATATCGACGGTGCCGATCTTCAGGCCCTGGTTGATATCGGCTTCCTTGCCGAGCTGCGAGGCGGGAAAAACATCCACCTTGTAACGGCCGTCGGTGCGCTTGGCGATCTCTTCTGCGGCCCAGACCGAATCCGTATGGAAAGGTTCCGAGGTCTCGTAGACATGCGCCCATTTCAGCGTGGTCTGCGCCTGCGCCGCCAGGGCGGAAAGCAGGATGGCGGCTGTCGCGCCCATCAAAGTCGACAATCTGATTTTCATTCTTAACTCCTCCCGAATTAAAGTCAGATTTCTCATTTTTCCCGTCGCCGGTTGCGGCGCGGTCACTCTTCCCCGATCGTTTCCTCCCCGAAACTTTCGGAAAATCTCTTTTGCGACAGCGTCAGATGCTGCCGCATCGCCTCGCGTGCGCCTTCCGGGTCGTTGGCGGCAATGGCGTCGCGGATTGCGCGGTGTTCCTGAACGGCAAGGTTCCAGGTGTGCGGCCCCTCGAAATAGCTGGCGAGCTTTTCGAAAAAGGGTGACAGGCTGCGCTCGTCATAGATCAGGCCGGTAAAGCGATTGAGCGCCGAATTGCCGATGATATCGGCAATCGCGGTATGGAAGGCCCGGTCGAAATTGAGCGCCTGCGGCGAGCTGTCGAGCGCGCCGGCCATGCGTTCGATGATATCATCGAGCTTGGCGATGCATTCCGGTGTCGCAAGCCTTGCCGCTTCCTCCGCAATTGCGCTTTCGATGATGCAGCGCGCCTGCAGGATTTCGAATGGCCCATGCGCATCCGGCATTGCCGGCTTTTCCTTGTCCGGCTTGCGCGACGCGTTCACATAAACGCCCGAGCCCATGCGGATGTGGATATGGCCTTCCACTTCCAGCACGATCAGCGCTTCCCGCACCGTCGGGCGGGATACGCCGAAACGTTCCGCAAGGTCGCGTTCCGCCGGCAGGCGTTGACCATCGGTCAACTCTCCCGTCTCAATGAGCAAGCGAATTTGTTCCGCGACCAGCCGGTAAAGGCGGCGCGGCTCCAGAGCCACAAACATGATGTCCTCCCAGCGCGAAAGTCTCCCCCGATCGCGCAAGCGGTAAGATGGTCTTACCAATTTTATTAGGACGCATTTGTGCGGTACTGTCAATCGGCCGGTGGTGGAAAAGTGGGGGAGGAGTTTGAGGCTGTTCAGCAGGTCGGGCGTTGTCTTATTCCGGGGCTTTTACCACTGCCGTCATCCCGGCCTTGAGCCGGGATCCAGCCAGCCCAAGTCCTTGGGCTGAAAGGACTCTTCCCGGCGCGTGAGAGCCGCGTCGGCTGGATTCCGGCTCAAGGCCGGAATGACGGGAAAAGGTTGCGCCGGACAGTCTGAAGCGACTGACTTGCCGCTTTAAGGTTGAAAATAGTGCCGAGGCCTTAAACGCAGGCAGCCTTCTTCAGCCTCTATTGCCCGCGAGCCTCAGAGCGCCATTCTCACCAATGACGACATCCAGCTCACCATACCCACCAATCGAATGATGCGGCGTTTCGATGGGGTGCGAATGGGTGGCATTGATCACCACCACCGTTGCGCCCATGCTTTCCCCGGCCTGAATGCCGGCGGGTGCATCTTCGAAGACGACGCAGTTTTCAGGCCTAACGCCGAGCTTCTCTGCTGCTTTTTTGTAACCTTCCGGGTCCGGTTTGCCGTTCACCACATCCTCGGCGCAGATCATGACAGGGGGCGGTGTGAGGCCTGCTGCCGCCAGACGCAGTTCGGCAAGTGCGCGGGCGGCGGAAGTGACGATCGCCCATTTTCCAGCCGGCAATTTCTCAAGAAAGGCCGCTGCCTGCGGAATCTGGAGAATGCCCTCGACATCCTCCATTTCCTTTTGCAGCAGCATATCCGCCTGTTCCTGGATATCGAGCCCGGGAATCGCCTCGCGGCGCACCACTTCCGATGCGCGCATGCCGTGGATGCGTTGCAGGAAGGCGTTCGGTTCTATGCCATTGTCCACGGCCCATTCGCGCCATACACGTTCCACCACCGCGATCGAATTGAGCAGCGTTCCGTCCATGTCGAACAGGAAGGCGTCATATTCGCGCGAAAACATCTGGCTGGCCGGCGGGACTTTGCTGTGCATGTCATTTTTCCGTTGGACGTGTGGAGTTGCCCTCGTGTCTACAGCATTGGCGGAGATAACGGAATCGCTTTTCCGCCGGAGGGGCAAATGACGATCTTTCGGTCTGTAGCGGTCATGGCTGTTCCAGAGTCGGACGCTTCAGACTGCCGGCGACTCGGGTGAAGGCGGGCAGGGGAGGCGGTGCGCTATCCGGTGATGCGGGAGGTCAGGTTGCAGCAAGGATAGGCCGCTATCATGAGTTTTCGCGAGCGATGAAAATACGCAAAATCAGCGAGTAGTGAGCATTTCCGAATGTTTTGCATGAGAATTTTCAGGATCGAATTTTCTTAACGAAACCGTCGCTTTAAGGGCTCCGTTAACTATTTGTTAACCATATTCGAGGTACCTAATTGTCAACGATTTGTTTACCAAGATGACCAAAGTGCTAACAGACCAGCGTTCCATCCGTATCAAAGGCCGCTCCTTCCTCGCAGTCGTCCTGTCCCCTGAAGCTCCGGTCGATCAATGGCTGGAAAGGCTCGATGATCTTGCCGCGCGTTCGGCGGGTTTCTTCCTGTCGCGTCCGGTGGTCCTGGATGTGTCGGAGCTCACGCTCGACAAGGCGGGCTTGAAGGAATTGCTGGCGGCGCTGACCGAGCGCAATGTCGGCATCATGGGGATCGAGGGTGTTCGCCCCTCGATGATAGAACCCGGCATGCCGCCGTCGCTGAAGGGTGGAAAGCCCGCCTCCGATGTCGAGGTGGAGCCGGTTGCCGTCACCGCCGTCGAATTGCCGGAGGAGAAGCCGCGTGCTTCCGGCGAAGTTCGTGCCGTCGTGCAGTCGCTGGTCATCAACGAGCCGGTTCGCTCCGGCCAGTCGATCATGTTTCCCGAAGGTGACGTGACCGTCATCGGCTCGGTCGCTTCGGGGGCGGAAATCATCGCGGGTGGTTCGGTGCATATTTACGGTGCGCTGCGCGGACGTGCGATGGCCGGTTCGCTCGGCAATGTCTCGGCGCGCATCTTCTGCCGCAAGCTGGAGGCGGAGCTGCTTGCCATCGACGGCGTCTACAAGGTGGCTGAGGATATTGACGACAAGCTGCGCGGCCAGCCCGTTCAGCTCTGGCTGGAAAACGATACGATAAAGGCCGAAAAACTTGGCTGAAGAAACACTGAAGACAACACAGGAACAGGAGAGCCGTATGGGGAAGGTAGTCGTTGTTACTTCCGGCAAGGGCGGGGTCGGCAAGACCACCTCGACCGCAGCGCTTGGCGCCGCACTGGCGCAGAACAAGCAGAAGGTCGTGGTTGTCGATTTCGATGTCGGCCTGCGCAACCTCGATCTCGTCATGGGTGCTGAACGCCGGGTGGTTTACGATCTCGTCAACGTCATCCAGGGCGATGCCAAGCTGACCCAGGCGCTGATCCGCGACAAGCGCCTCGAAACGCTGTTCCTGCTGCCTGCCTCGCAGACGCGCGACAAGGACAATCTGACGCCGGAAGGTGTCGAATGGGTTATTGCCGAGTTGAAGAAACATTTCGACTGGGTGATCTGCGACAGCCCGGCCGGCATCGAGCGCGGCGCGACGCTGGCCATGCGCCATGCGGATGTGGCTGTCGTCGTCACCAATCCGGAAGTCTCCTCGGTGCGCGACAGCGACCGCATCATCGGCCTGCTGGATTCCAAGACGCTGAAGGCCGAACGCGGCGAGCGCATGGAAAAGCACCTGCTTCTGACGCGTTACGATTCCGCCCGCGCCGAACGCGGCGACATGCTGAAGGTCGACGACGTCCTGGAAATTCTCTCCATTCCCCTGCTCGGCATCATTCCCGAAAGCACGGATGTGCTGCGCGCTTCCAACGTCGGTGCGCCGGTCACTCTGGCGGACGCCCGTTGCGCGCCGGCCATGGCCTATTTCGATGCCGCCCGCCGGCTGTCCGGTGAGGACATTCCGGTGGTCATTCCGGGCGAGAAGCGGGGTATCTTCTCCAAAATCTTCGCAAGGAGGGCTGCATGAGCATCTTCAGTCTCTTCCGCAAACAGAAGTCGGCCCCGCTTGCGCGTGAGCGCCTGCAGGTGCTGCTGGCTCACGAGAGGGCGTCGTCGGGCTCCGATCTCGTCGCCATCCTCAGGGAAGAAATTCTCGCCGTCATCGCCAAGCATGTCCAGATCGACAATGACCGGGTGCATGTGAAGATGGATCGTGACGAGCATGTCTCGATACTCGAGATCGACGTCGAAATCCCCTTGAGCGCCGACCTGCGCGCCGCGTGATGTTTCCTGCGAAAACGCCGCCCCACCGGGCGGCGTTTTCATTTATTCAGCCGTCGTATCGACCGGCTTTCGAAACACTTCTTCCAGATCGCCGGGCAGCGGGCGTTTGAGGTTCATGCCGTTCGGCGGGATCGGCGCGTTGAACCATTTGTCGTAGATTTTCTCGATTTCGCCACTTGCGTAGATTTGCCCCAGCGCGTCGTTGACGGCGTCCCGGAAACCGGTATCGCCGTGACGGAGCATCAGGCCATAGGGCTGCGGCGGGGCGAGATATTCGTTCGAGATGGAATAGTCTTCCGGCCTGCCAGTTTCGGCGACGAAGGATCTCAGGAGAATATCGTCCATGACGAAGGCCGAGGCGCGGTTTTCCGTCACCATCTCAAACCCGCCTTCCGTGCTGTCATTTTGCAGAACCGCGATATTCAGCCCCAGTTTGCGATTGAGCACATTGAGCTGAGCGATATTGATGGTTCCCGTCGTCACCACCACGGTTCGCCCGGCAAGATCGCCGACGGTGGTGAGGCCGCTGGATTTCAGCGCGACATAACGGGTGCCGGTGATGAAATGGCTGTAGGAAAACCACACGGCCTTGCGTCTTTCTTCCGTATTCGTGCTCGCCACGCATTCCATGTCGATCGTGCCGTCGTTGAGCAGCATGATGCGGTTGCTGGGGGTGCGTTTGACGAAATCAATCTTCAATTCCGGCAGGCCCAGTTTCTTCTTGATGGATTCGGCCACCCTCAGGCAAAGCTCGATACTGTAGCCGATCGGCTCCGGACCGGTGCCCAGATAGGAAAAAGGAACGTTTCGGTCAGCATAACCCAGCCGGATGGTGCCGGTTTTTGCAATGGTTTCAAGTGTCGGTGGCTGGGTATCGTCGCCGGCCGCAGTGGCGGGCAGAAGACTTAAAACCCCAAGAGCAAGCCACAATGTCGATCTCTGCATCGCGCATCTCCAGCTAATATAAATCCAAAACATGTCTTCGTAAAAAATAGGGGCCGCGTGCCGCTTGCACGTCAGTCCCGGTATTCGGCCGGATTTTCATAGGCCTGTTTCAGGGAGGCCGCCATTGGCAGGTTCAGGTTCATGCCGTTCGGCGGAATGGGCTTGGTGAACCATTTCTCATAAAGGCCGTGAATGGCGGGGCCGGTGAAGATATGGCGCAGACTTTCGTTGACCGCGGCCTTGAAGGCCGGATCGTCGCGCCGGAAAACAAGGCCGTAAGGCTCGGGCGCGCTCAGCGTGTCTTCCGAAAGTGCATAGAGGTCTGGGTTTTCGGAGGTTGCTGCCAGCGCCGCCAGCAATATGCCGTCCATGACGAAGGCGGAGGCCTTGCCGGCAACGACAAGTTCGAACGCTTCCTCGTTGGTTTTCGTCGGCATGACCGAGATATTGAGGTTCTTTTGCCGGTTCACGGCATTCAGCTGCTCGATATTGACCGTGCCGGAGGCGGATGTGACGGACCTTCCGGCAAGATCGGCAAGGCTTTTGAGGTTGTCCTGCTTGCGAGAGAGAAACTGCGTCGCCGTCATGAAGTTCGGATAGGAGAAATCCACCACCTTCCGGCGTTCGCTATTATTGGTCGTCGCCGCGCATTCGATATCGATCTGGCCGCTGCGGACAAGGATGAAGCGGGTTGCGGGCGTGGCCTTCACATATTCGAGGTCGATCCGGTCGAGCTTAAGCTGTTTGCGGATATCTTCACTGATCGCCCGGCAGAGATCGGTCGAGAAGCCGGTGATTTCTCCATTCGGCAACTGATAGGAGAAGGGTGGCTCGGCTTCGCGGTAACCGATGCGGATCTTTGCGGTCTTGGCAATCTGTTGAAGCGTGTCGCCTTCGCCGGCGGCCTGCAGCGGGGTGATGGGAGCAAAGCATGTGAGGAAAAGGCAAAATACTGCAAGGCGCATTTTATTTCCTTTGTCTGGTAGCCGGTTTCTCAAATCGCTTTTTGTGGTGGGCAATAGGTTTCCTGTATCGGCCGACCGGCGTCGTCAAACCCGTCTTTCCCGATCGGCGTGATGACGGCACGGTTCTTGAGGATATGGGCAAGCGGCGCCGGTTCGGCGAAGTAATAGCCCTGGGCCTCGTCACATCCCGAAAGCTTGAGCGCCTCGACCTGCTGCTCGTCCTCCACGCCCTCGGCAGTGACTCTCAGGCCAATCTGTTCAGCCATGTCGATGATGGTGTTGACGATGGCCGAACACATGGGATTGCCGGGCAGGCCGGAGACGAATTCGCGGTCGATCTTGATCTTGTCGAAGGAAACATGGGTCAATGTGCTGAGCCCGGCATAACCCGTGCCGAAATCATCGAGCACGAGGCGCACACCCCTTTCCTTTAAAAGCTTCAGGGCGCGGGCGCTGCTATCGCGCTCCAGCATTGCCGTTTCGGTCACTTCCAGTTCCAGACGCTCCGCCGGAAAACCGGATGTTTCAAGCGCCCTGTCGACAATCGGGACGATGTCGTCATTGCAGAGCTGCACGGCGGAAAGATTGACGGCGAGCCGGATGTCCCGGGGCCAGCTCATCGCGTCCTGGCAGGCCTGTGACAGCACCCATTCACCCAGAGGTTTGATGAAGTTGTTTTCTTCGGCAAGCGTGATGAAACGGTCCGGGGCGATGAGGCCAAGCTTGCTGTGACGCCAGCGGGCCAGCGCCTCATAAGCAACGATGCGACCGCTCTGCAGATTGACGACGGGCTGGTAATGCAACTCAAATTCGCGGTTTTCGAGGGCGGACTTCATGTCTATTTCCAGCGCATGCTTGTGCTGCACCGCCATGTCCATGCCGGGTTCGTAAAACACGAAATAACCGCAGCCCATGGATTTCGCGCGATAAAGGCCGAGATCGGCATGTTGCAGAAGCTGGGTGGCGGATGTGCCGTGGCCCGGTGCGCAGGCGATGCCGATACTGGTATCGATACTGATTTTGCTGCCTTCGAGGTTGAAGCTGCGTGAGACCGCATGCACCACCCGCGCCGCCAGCATCGCAGCACTACTCTCGCAGTCAGCGCTTGCCGACTGTATGATCGCGAATTCATCGCCGCCAAGGCGGCTCACCATGTCGTTTTCACCGAGCACGGCAGAAATCCGCGATGCCACCGCCACCAGCAAGGCATCGCCGGCGGCATGGCCCAGCGTGTCATTGACGGCCTTGAAGCGGTCGAGATCGAGCAGCATGACGTTGAACGGCTGCCCCGACGCGGAAAGGTGCTCGAGACGGTTTTCGAGCGTCTTCATCAGCAGTACGCGGTTGGGCAGTCCGGTCAGGGCGTCATGGTGGGCCATATGTTCCAGCTGCTGCGCCATGTCGCGTATCTGCCGCAGGCGTCCGCGTTCCAGAACCGCCTCACGCAGCGTTTCGATGGCCGTGGCCATATCGCCGATTTCATCCCTGCGCGTCTGAAACGGTGTAACGACATCCGTTTCCTCGCGGGCGATGCGCAGCGTCGCCTGCACCAGAGCCGGAACGGGTTTCAGGAAGTGCCGCGCAATCACCGTTACAAGGACACCGGTCACGGTCAGCACCACGATCAGTGCAATGAGCGAATTGTAGATCAGCTTGCGTTGCGCGCCATACAGCTCATCCGAACCGCCGATGCTGACGGCGACCGCCCCGATCGGTTTCTTCGTTTCAATGCTGATGATCGGCAGCAGGCCGATATAATGGTTCGACTCGCCAATGGTCGCAAAGCCGGTGGCGAAACGGGCGGCCACGGCATCTCTTGAGAAGATGGGATCGGTGGCGAGCGGTTTTTCGTCATCGTCGGTGGCGTTGTCGAAGGCGGCCGCGATCTGCCGGAAGCCGGAATCGTCCTCGTCATACCGGAAAAGCCAGACGGCGTTTTTGGTTTGCGCGCCGATGAGGGCGAGAACGTCACTGGGATTGAAGCCGGTAACGAGGATGGATTCGTCGTCGCCGATCGGTTTGTCCGTCAATATGCCGTTGACCTGCCCGTCCGTATCGGCGGTGACGCTGACATAGGTGTAGATGCTGCGCAGCGTCGCGCTGGCGATCTGTGAATTGACGCGGGCCTGGTTGAGCCATTGCTCGCTGGCGGCGGCAACGAACATGTACCAGCCGACAAGCGCGCCGATGCTGTAGGAAAAAATCACGCCGCCCAGAAATATCAGGGTTATCTTGCTGGCGAGCGAACGCCGCCGCGAAAGGCGGCCCGATGCCGGCTGCGTCGTTGTGCGAAGCGTGTGGCCGGGTTCAGTCTGTCTATCTATCCCCCGATAGGCAGTCTCTTCCATGCGCGATAGTCCCCCGCGATGTCGCGTTATAATTGTTTTATGGAATTTTATAGGACATGCATTTCAACGGTGTCTGCTAAATAATTCAACAAAGTTTAGATGCGATTAAGAATTAATCCGTCTTTTTATAGTCGCCGCTCGTGTAAGCCCCAGCGTTCCTGCATCGCAGATTGAAAGAATCGCAGGCTTGCGGTCATGCCCTGAAACAAAACGGCCAAGTCAGTATGACAACCTTTGCGCGTTTCTCAAGTCGACTTCTCTGCGGCTGGGGACGCCGACCGGCCTTGCCAAGCAGCCGATAAACGGCATGTTGTGCGCACTGTCGGATTTCAGGAAAGATCATCATGGCTCACAGGGGTAAAAACATCGCTCAGCTTTCCGTTCTCATCCAGAGCGGTCATCTCGATCCATGCGCCCTGGCGGAAGAGACGCTGGATGCGATCGGTAAAGAGGGCGATCAGGCGATTTTTGTTGGCCTGACGGCGGCGCGGGCCATGGCGGAAGCGGAGGCAGCCTCCAGACGCATTCGCGAAGGACGCTCCCTGGGTGTGCTCGACGGTATTCCGGTGGCCTGGAAGGATCTTTTCGATCTTGAAGGCATGGCGACCACGGCCGGATCGACCGTGCTGGCGGGCGATGCGCCTGCCCCCGCGACGCCGATGTGGTGACGGCGCTGAAAAGGGCCGGAATGGTCTGTGTCGGCCGCACCAATATGAGCGAGTTTGCGTTTTCCGGCCTCGGTATCAACCCGCATTACGGCACGCCGCGCAATCCGGCCTCCACGGATGATCACCGTCTGCCGGGCGGCTCGTCCTCCGGTGCGGGCGTTGCCGTGGCCGCAGGTCTGGTGCCGGTGGCGATCGGCACGGATACCGGCGGATCGGTGCGCATTCCCGCCGCCTTCAATGGCGTGGTGGGCTACAAGGCAAGCCGTGGCCGTTATTCGATGCGTGGTGTTTATCCGCTCGCGAAAAGCCTCGATTCGCTTGGGCCGCTGACCCGAACCGTGCAGGATGCCGTCTGGGTGGATGCCGCCATGCGTGGCAGGGCTGCTGCCGATCTGGCACGCAAGCCTCTTGCCGGCCTGTCGCTCGTCGTGCCGGAAACGGTATTTTTTGACGGTATCGAGGAGGGCGTCGCAGCTGCTTTCGAACAGGCGGTGGAGCGGCTCTCCCGTGCCGGCGCCTCAGTGCGGCGGCAGGCATTCCCGATCTTTTCGCAATTGTTCGATCTTATCAGGGAAAAGGGCGCGCTGGTGACGGCGGAGGCTTTTGCCCTGCACAAGGCACGGCTGGAAGGCGCGGATGCCGCGCGGATGGACCCGCGTGTGGTGGCGAGAACCAGGCTTGGCGCGAATATCTCCATGCCCGACTATATTGGGATTATGGAAGCGCGTGAACGCATGACGGCGGCGTTTTCCGAAATGATCGGCAAGGACGAACTGCTGGTCTCGCCGACATTGCCGCATGTCGCCGCCAGGGTCGCGCCGCTTCTCGATGATGACGATGCCTTTTTCGCCATGAATGCAAAGACCCTGCGCAACACCCAGATTGGCAATTTTTTCGATCTCTGCGGCGTTTCCATTCCGTGCGGAACAGGTGAGGCGGGAATGCCGGTTGGTTTGCTGCTTTCTGGCCTGCATGGTGCGGATGAGCATGTGCTGGGTGTTGCGATGGCTGCGGAAGAGATCGTTCGGGGCTGAGAGGGCGGTTCACACAGCCATTCTCCGTCACCCTGGACTTGATCCGGGGTCCAGCGCGATCAAGTCCTTGATCGCGAAAGACTCCTGACGCCGCGCAGACGCGCGGCTGCTGGATGCCGGATCAAGTCCGGCATGACGGAGAGAGTATTTGGCCGTCTCGACCTATAGCCTCACCGAGCCGCCCAGTTGGCGCCGCGGCGGAACATGGTTTTCATCTGCGGTACGGAAAACTCCTTGGCCTGATGGCCAAGCGCCGAATAGAAGACCCGGCCCTTGCCGTATTTGCGTTTCCACACCACCGGCATCACCACGCCGTCGATCCACCAGGCATGATCGCCTGTAAATTTCGTCGTTGCCAGAACCTCGTTCGAAGGGTCGACATGCATGTAATATTGCTCCGACGTATAGGGGAAATCGGCAATCCCCTCCATCAGCGGGTCGTCGGGGCGGGTGATGTTGACGTGGTAGTCGATGATATTGCCGGGATGGGCAACCCATTGGCCGCCGATCATGAACTGATATTCGACGCATTCGCGGAAACTATCGCCCGCGCCACCGTGAAAGCCGGCGATGCCGACGCCGTTTTCCACGGCGGCCGTCAGGTTCTTGATCTCTTCCTTTTCGATCTTCGACATGGTGACGATGGGCACCACGAGGCTGAGATCATGCACCGAAGGATCGGCGAAAGCTTCCGTGCTGTGCTCGACATAGACCTTGAAACCGTCTTCCTCCAGCATGTCCTTGACGATGGTGGCGCATTCCTGCGGCTCGTGGCCGCTCCAGCCGCCCCAGACGATGAGTGCTTCGCGCATTTATTTTCTCCTCCGGATTATTTGCCGAGCTGGCCGTCGACCAGCGATGTTTCGAGCGGAGCAGGGCGCTCCGCCTTGGTGGTGATGGAAACGGTGGTGCCGGTGTCCGATGCCGTCTGGAAGGCCTCCATGACCTCCAGCACATGCAGGGCAAGATCGCCATTGGCGCGGTGCGGGCGATTTTCGCGGATCGCATGGGCCATATCCGCTACGCCTATCGAGCGGTAATTGCCGTCCGCATAGGGGGATGACAGCGCTTGCGGCTCGAACTGGCCGCCCTTTTTCAGCAATTGCACCTCGCCGCCGAAATGGTTTGGATCGGGCACGATCAGCGTGCCTTCGGTGCCGTAAAGTTCCAGCGGCACATGTTTGTGGCCGGCCACATCAAAGCTCATGCCCACCTGCACCAAGGCGCCATTCTGGAACGCCAGCACACCGGAGACATGGGTGGCAACATGAACGGGGATTTTTTCACCGCTTTTCGGCTCGCTGGTGATGAGGCGCTCATTGCGCGGCGCGATGGCAAAACCCGCGACTTTGGCGACCGGGCCGAACAGGTTGACGAGATCGGTGATGTAATAGGGTCCCATATCCAGCATCGGCCCGCCGCCAACCTCGTAATAGAAGGCCGGGTTGGGATGCCAGCGCTCATGGCCGGGGCACATGAAGGTGGCCGTGCCGCCAACCGGTTGGCCGAGCACGCCCTCATCGATCAGACGGCGTGCGGTCTGGTGCCCGCCGCCGAGGAAGGTGTCGGGGGCCGAGCCGATGCGAAGGCCCTTTGCCTTTGCCGCATCCGCAAGGCGTTTGCCCTCGGCGAAATTGATGCCGAGCGGCTTTTCGGAATAGGCGTGTTTGCCGGCGTCAAGCGCGCGCAGCCCCACCTCCACATGCGCCTTGGGGATCGTCAGGTTGACGATGATCTCCACGGAAGGATCGGCGAGAAGCGCGTCGATGCTGGTTGCCTTAAGGCCGAATTCATCGGCGCGGGCTTTCGCCGCCGCCTCGTTCATATCCGCAAGACCGCGAATGTCGAGAATGGGAAACGACGCCATGGCCTTGAGATAGGCGCTGGAGATGTTGCCGCAGCCGATGATGCCGATACCGACCCTGTTCATGTGATTTCCTCCCGTAAATCAGAAATGCCGAAGCCCGTGCTCAACCCGTGGGCTAAAGCGCTGGCCCCGTGGTGTTCCATGGCGATTCGTAAAGCTCGTAGAGTGCCACTGCTGCTGCCCCCTGCGCCCACAGCTCGTCGCTCGCAATGTCGAAAACCAGCTCGGCGACGCCGGCCAGCGAAGGCGGCACGGCGGCGTTGTAGCTGTCACGAATACTGGCGATGAAGGGTTCGCCAAGTTCGAGGCTGGAGCCGGTTATGATGACACGTGGCGGTGCAAACAGCGTGACGATATTGGCAAGCGTCAGGCCCAGTGCCGCGCCGGCGCGCAGGGCTGCCGCAATGAGATTGTGATCTTCAGCCGCAATCAGCGCATGGGCATGCTGCATGCCGCGACCAAGCCGGATCGCCTCGGCAAAGCGTCCGTCCACCGGGCGCGAGCCTAAAATGGCGTTTTCGCCCGCCTGGCTCGCCAGCCGTACCGTGCCATCATTGGCAAGGCCGATGACGAGGTCGCCGAGATTGTGGCTGAGGCCGCCGGCACCGCGAAACAGCTGGTTCTGGTGCAGCACGCCAAGCCCGAGCGTCTGTTCGAGCGAAATCAGCACCATGTCTTCCAGATCGCGGGCATGGCCGAACCAGTGATGGGCGAGCGTGATGGCGTGGGCGTCGCTTTCGATGATGGTCGGCGAATTCAGCCGCGCCGTCATTTCCTCGGCGAAATTGACGTTCACTTCCCGCAAAATCGGGCTGCTGCGGATTTTCCCGGTGCGATGTTCGATGACGCCGGGCAGGCCGAGGCAGACCATGTCCACATCTTCCAGCGATAGCCCGGCATCGACCACACAGCGCCGCACACCGTCCTCCACCAGGTCGGCGATGACGCCGATGGGCTGGCGGTCAACACGGATCGGCAGGGCAAGCGTTGAAAGCACGTTGCCGCAGAAATCGGTGACGACAAAGACCATGCGGCTTGCGGCGATCTTGGCGCCCACCACGCGGGCTGCATCCGGGTTCAGCTCCAGCATCACGCGCGGCCTGCCGCGCGCGCCTTCAGTGCGGATATCGCCGATATGACGGGTGAGAATCAGCCCGTCATCGAGCAGTGAGGCGGTGATCGCCGAAACGGTTGTGGTGGAGAGTTGTGTTCTTTCGCTGATTTCCACACGCGAGATCGGTCCGTGACGGCGGATGCTATCCAGCACGCTCAGCCTGTTGATCGCGCGCATCAGTTCTGGGTCTGCGGTCTTCATGGGGGTCCTGCTGCGATCGATGCCTGTTCGTGAAGCCGATTTATATCGGGTTGCGGATTAAATAACGGTGTAGGGGAGGGGTGTGTCAAGCTGTTTGGGCAAAAAATCGGCATAGCGCCTTGACATTGGGCGAGGCCTAATGTGAATTAATCCGCATTGGGGAATAAATGAGGAAATCCCCAGGGAGGATCACAATCATGACGATTTGGCACGCAGGCGCAAGCCTGAGCGGCAGGCTGACAGGCTTTGCCACAACGACAAGCATTGCTCTCATGCTCGGCGCCGCAAGCGCCTCGGCCGCAACGGTCGTTAAATGGATGCATGTGGAATTGGACCCGAAAGCCGTGGCCGTCTGGGAGGAAATTGCCAAGGATTTCGAGACCAAGCATCCTGATGTGGATGTACAGCTGCAATTTCTGGAAAACGAAGCCTTCAAGGCGAAATTGCCGACCCTCCTACAATCCAACGACGTGCCGGATTTCTTCTATAGCTGGGGTGGCGGCGTTCTCGAAGAACAGTCCAAAACCGGTGCGCTGAAGGATCTGAGCGAGGTTTTCGACGCCGATGGTGGCAAGCTCCGGCAGGCCTATAACTCCTCCGCAATCGATGGCCTGTCTTTTGATGGCAAGGTCTGGGCCGTGCCCTACAAGGTCAGCCTCGTCAGCTTCTTTTATAACAAGGAGCTGTTTGCCAAGGCTGGCGTGAAGGTGGAAGACATCAAGAGCTGGGATGATCTCGGCGCCACGGTCAAGAAGATCAAGGAAGCCGGCATCGTGCCGATCGCCGGTGGCGGCGGTGAAAAATGGCCGATCCATTTCTACTGGAGCTATCTCGTCATGCGCAATGGCGGGCAGGCCGTGTTCGATGCCGCCCGCAAGGGCGAGGGCGAAGGTTTCATGGATCCGGCCATCATCAAGGCGGGTGAACAGCTGGCCGAATTTGGCAAGCTCGAACCCTTCCAGCCCGGCTATCTCGGCTCCACCTGGCCGCAGGCGCTCGGCGTGTTCGGTGACGGCAAGGCGGCGATGATCCTCGGTTTCGACAATACCGAGGCCAATCAGCGTAAAAATGCCGGTGACGGCAAGGGGCTGGCCGCCGACAATATCGGCCGCTTCGCCTTCCCCGTCGTCGAAGGCGGCGCGGGCAAGGCCACCGATACGCTGGGCGGCCTGAATGGCTGGGCGGTCACGAAAAACGCCTCCAAGGAAGCGATCGATTTCGCGGCCTTCCTGACCAGCAAGGAAAGTGAAGAGAAGATGGCAGCCGCCGGCATGATCCTGCCCGTTGCGACGGGTGCGGATGGTGCGGTCAAGAACCCGCTGTTGGCGGATTCGGCGAAGCAGCTTGCCGGCTCCACCTGGCACCAGAACTTCTTTGATCAGACGCTGGGCGCTGCCGTCGGCCGCGTCGTCAATGATGTCTCCGTCGAGATCGTCTCCGGCCAGATGAGCGCGGAAGAGGGTGCCAAGCAAATTCAGGACGCTTTCGAGCTTCGCTGATTGTCACCTGCATTGCGGCCGCCGCGCTAAAACGCGGCGCCGCGATATCTGCATAAAAGAAAGCGGATAGAGATGACGGATATTTCCATGACTTCTGCATCCATACCGGCGCGCGGCGCGGCAAAGGCGAAGCGCAAGCAAAGTTCGGTTGCGCATGACCGGGCGCTGACCCTTCTGGTGTTTCTACCGCCGGCACTGTTGCTCTTTACCCTGTTCGTCATCCTGCCCATGGGCGAGGCGGCGTGGTACAGCCTTTATCGCTGGAACGGCTATGGCACGCCGACGGATTTCGTGGGGCTGCGGAATTTTCAGGTCCTGTTCGGCAATGCCGCCTTCTCGCAGGCCCTGCTCAATAATGGCCTCATCATCCTGATTTCCGTATTGATCCAGATCCCGCTGGCGATCTGGCTTGCGATGATGCTGGCGCACCGCATTCCCGGCGTCGTTGCCTTCCGGCTGGTTTTCTTCCTGCCCTATGTGCTGGCGGATGTTGCAGCCGGTCTGATCTGGCGTTTCGTTTATGACGGCGATTATGGCCTCTTCGCCGCCATCTCCAATTTTTTCGGCTTTGCCAACCCTTACGTGCTGGCCGACAAGGATGTGGCGATCTATGCCGTGCTCGGCGTCATCGTCTGGAAATATTTTGGTTTCCACATGATGCTGTTCATCGCCGGCCTTCAATCCGTCGACAAGAACGTGCTGGAAGCCGCCGAAATCGATGGCGCTTCCGGCTGGCAGAAGTTCCGTTATGTCACGCTGCCAATGCTCGGCTCCACGGTGCGCCTTTCCGTCTTCTTTGCGGTCATCGGCTCATTGCAGCTGTTCGACATGATCATGCCGCTCACCGGCGGCGGGCCGTCCAACTCCACGCAGACCATGGTTACCTTCCTCTACACCTACGGCGTCATGCGCATGCAGGTGGGGCTTGGCAGCGCGGTCGGCGTCGTTCTTTTCATCATCTGCGTGACGCTCGCCTTCGGTTACAAAAGGATTTTCATGCGCCATGACTGATACACCCACCTCCGTCCGCATGCCGCTGCAAACCAAGCTTTATCTTTACATATCGCTGAGCCTGATTGCGGCCATTGTGCTCATCCCGTTGCTTACTACCGCGCTTGGCGGCTTCAAGACGCTGGGAGACCTGCGTGTCAACCCGTTCGGCATTCCTGCCGAATGGCAATGGGCCAATTACGGCGATATTCTCTTCGGCAAACGTTACTGGCTGCAAATCTTCAATTCGCTTGTCATCGCGCTGTTGACGGTGTTCCTGACGCTGACCGTCTCGGCCATGGCCGCCTTCACCTTCGCGCATGTGAAGTTCTTCGGCTCGTCCCTCCTGCTGAATTATTTCCTGCTGGGGCTGATGTTCCCGGCGGCCACCGCGATCCTGCCGCTGTTCATCCGCATCCGCGATCTCGGCCTGCTAGACACCTACTGGGGTGTGGTGTTGCCGCAGGTGGCCTTCGGGCTGGGCATGAGCATTCTCCTGTTCCGCAATTATTTCCGCAATCTGCCGGAGGAGCTGTTTCAGGCCGCCTTCGTGGATGGCTGCGGTTATCTGCGCTTCTTCTGGCACATTTCCATGCCGCTTTCGCGGCCGATTGTGGCGACCGTCGGCATCGTGTCCTTCGTCGGCAGCTGGAACAGCTATATCCTGCCGCTGATCATGCTGAATTCGGAATCGAAATATCCCTGGCCGCTCGGCATCATGGTGTATCGCGGCGAATTCGGCACGGAATGGCAACTCGTTCTCGCCTTCATCACGCTGACGATCCTGCCGACCGTCATCGTTTTCTTCCTCGCACAGAAACACATCATCGCGGGCCTGACGGCCGGTGCCGTCAAATCGTGACTTGAAAGGAGCAAAACATGGCTTCCGTCGAACTTAGGGATATCCGCAAGTCCTATGCCGCGCTCGATGTCATTCACGGCATCTCGCTTGATATTACGGATGGCGAATTCATCGCGCTGGTCGGGCCTTCCGGCTGCGGCAAGTCCACGCTTTTGCGCATGATCGCCGGGCTGGAGGAAATCACCGATGGGGATATCCTCATCGGCGGCACCGTCGTCAACGGCATGACCCCGCGCGAGCGCAACATCGCCATGGTGTTCCAGTCCTATGCGCTTTATCCGCATATGACGGTGGCTGAAAACATGGGCTTCAACCTTAAGCTCGCCGGTCAGCCAAAGAACGTCATAGAGGAGCGCGTGGCGGAAGCCGCCCGCATGCTCGATCTCGGCAAGCTTCTGGATCGCAAGCCCTCGCAGCTTTCCGGCGGCCAGCGCCAGCGCGTCGCCATGGGCCGCGCCGTGGTGCGCAATCCGGCCGTTTTCCTGTTCGATGAGCCGTTGTCCAATCTGGATGCCAAGCTGCGCGTGCAGATGCGCAGCGAAATCAAGACTTTGCACCAGAAAGTTGGCACGACGTCCATCTATGTCACCCATGACCAGATCGAGGCGATGACGCTGGCGGACCGGGTGGTGGTGCTCAATCACGGTCGTATCGAACAGCAGGGCACGCCGCTCGAACTTTACAAGACACCGGCCAATCTCTTCGTTGCCGCCTTCATCGGCTCGCCGGCCATGAACCTCATCGAAGGCGTGGTCGATGGCGAGGGCGACCAGCCTGCCGCCCGGCTGAAAGACGGAACCGCGATCCGTATTGCCGCGACACGCAAGGTCAAGCGCGGCCAGCCGGTGACGATCGGACTTCGCCCCGAACATATCGGTTCGACCATCGGCGGCGATATATCGCTGTCCGGCCGGACGGTGCTGGTGGAACCGACGGGAGCGCAGACCCATGTGGTCTTCGAACTGGCGGGCGATCAGGTGACGGCGGTGGTGGATGGCGAGCAGCCGGTCAAGGTCAACACCCCCTTTGCCGCGACCGTGCATCATGAGCGCGTGCATGTGTTCGACAGGGCGAGCGGGCTGGCGCTTTAGCCGGTTTTCGCTTTTTTAGTGAAATAGCGAAATTCTCTCGTCCCTCCGCTTTTGGGGCTTGTTTGAAAATTACGACCGGTTAGCTTGGCGCTGGGAGCCAAAGCGGTTTTACCGCTTAACTGTATCGATACAGGGAGGAGTTTTTATGAGAACGATCAAGGGACCGGGTATTTTTCTCGGCCAGTTTGCCGGTGATGTCGCCCCTTTCAACAGCTGGGACAGCATTACCAAATGGGCGGCCGAAAAGGGCTATGCCGGTGTGCAGGTGCCGACATGGGCCGGGCAGCTGATCGATCTCAGAAAAGCGGCGGAATCGAAGGATTATTGCGACGAATTTGCCGGGGTGGCGCGCCAGAACGGTGTCGAGGTGACCGAGCTTTCCACCCATTTGCAGGGCCAGCTTGTTGCCGTTCACCCGGCCTATGACGAGGCTTTCGACGGTTTTGCAGCACCTGAAGTGCGCGGCAATCCGAAAGCCCGCCAGCAATGGGCGGTGGAGCAGGTGAAGCTGGCGCTGAAAGCGTCGAAGAATCTCGGCATCAAGGCGCATGCGACCTTTTCGGGCGCGCTCGCCTGGCCGTTCATTTACCCCTGGCCGCAACGCCCGGCCGGTCTGGTGGAAACCGCCTTCGATGAGCTGGCGAAGCGCTGGACGCCGATCCTCGATTATGCCGATGAGCAGGGTGTGGATGTCTGCTACGAAATCCATCCGGGTGAAGACCTGCATGATGGCGTGACGTTTGAGATGTTCCTGGAGCGGGTGAAGAACCACAAGCGCGCCAACATGCTCTACGATCCCTCGCATTACATTCTGCAATGCCTCGATTATCTCGACAATATCGATATCTACAAAGACCGTATCAAGATGTTTCACGTCAAGGATGCGGAGTTCAATCCGACCGGGCGGCAAGGCGTTTATGGCGGTTATCAGGGCTGGGTGGAGCGGGCTGGCCGCTTCCGCTCGCTGGGTGACGGGCAGGTTGATTTCGGTGCCGTCTTCTCAAAAATGGCGGCCAATGATTTCGATGGCTGGGCCGTGGTCGAGTGGGAATGCGCGCTGAAACATCCTGAAGACGGTGCCCGTGAAGGCGCGGAATTCGTCAAGGCGCATATCATCCGCGTTACGGAAAAAGCCTTTGACGATTTCGCATCCGGTGGCACCGACGATGCGGCCAACCGCCGCATGCTCGGGCTTTAAAAGCATTTCAGGGGAGATATTATGGCTATTGAAGGAAAGACAACCGACAAGGCGAACAAGCGGATTCGCCTTGGCATGGTGGGCGGTGGTTCGGGCGCATTCATCGGCGGCGTTCACCGCATGGCCGCACGGCTCGACAATCGTTTCGATCTCGTGGCGGGCGCCCTGTCCTCGACGCCGGAAAAATCCATTGCCTCGGGCCGCGAACTCGGGCTCGATCCTGAGCGTTGCTACGGGTCCTTCGAGGAAATGGCCGAAAAAGAGGCCCTTCGCGAAGACGGTATCGAGGCGGTGGCAATCGTCACGCCCAATCATGTGCACTATCCCGCCGCAAAGGCGTTTCTGGAGCGCGGCATCCATGTCATCTGCGACAAGCCGCTGACCTCCAATCTGGAAGATGCCAAAAAGCTGAAGCAGGTGGCCGACAAGGCCGATGCGCTGTTCATCCTCACGCATAATTATACCGGTTATCCGATGGTGCGGCATGCGCGGGAACTGGTGGAGGCCGGTGAACTTGGCAATATCCGTCTGGTGCAGATGGAATATCCGCAGGACTGGCTGACGGAAGCGGTGGAACAGACCGGTGCGAAACAGGCCGTCTGGCGCACCGATCCAGCGCAATCCGGTGTCGGCGGTTCCACCGGCGATATCGGCACCCATGCCTATAATCTCGGCTGCTTCATTTCCGGTCTGGAAGCGGATGAGCTGGCGGCGGATGTGCACACCTTTGTCGAGGGCCGACGGCTGGATGATAATGCCCATGTGATGCTGCGCTTCAAGCCGAAGGATGGCAAGCAGGCGGCCAAGGGACTTTTGTGGTGCAGTCAGGTGGCCGTTGGCCACGAGAACGGGCTGAAAATCCGCATTTACGGCGACAAGGCTGGCATCGAATGGACGCAGGCCGATCCGAACTATCTGTGGTTCACGAAGCTCGGCGAGCCGAAGCAGCTCATCACCCGTGGCGGCGCAGGCGCTGGGGCCGCGGCGGCACGCGTCACCCGCATCCCGTCCGGCCATCCGGAAGGTTATCTCGAAGCCTTCGCCACCATATATACGGAAGCGGCCCATGCCATTGAGGCCCGCCGCACAGGCTCTGCGCTGGACAAGGCGGTTACCTATCCAACCATCGATGATGGCGTCAAAGGTGTTGCCTTTGTTACGGCCTGTATCGAATCCGGCAAGAAGAACGGTGGCTGGGTGAAATTGTGAAATGGGATCGGGTATGATCGCCATGCCCGACCCGGATTGAAAATGCGCTGCGAGCCTTTTGGGGCTCCGGCGCTGAGCAGCGGCTTATCAATCAAAGGACCCGCACGCGTGCGGGTCCTTTTCTGCAACTGGTATCTTATATTTGCGAGGCTTCGACCTGCGGCACCACGCCACGGCGGGATGCCATGAGCGATGCGCCGAGGAGTGCCGCTATGGCCACGAAGACGAAGACCATGGTTGCGCCCTGAAGGTCGATCAGCAGGCCGCCCAGAACCGCACCGCTGGAGATGGCGATCTGGAAGGTGGTGAGCAGCAGGGCGCCGGCGCTTTCGGCCTCGTCTGAAGCAACCCTCGTGATGAAGCTCTGCACACTGACCGGAAGTGCGCCGAAAGCGAAGCCCCAGGAGGCGATGGCGAGACCGGCGACAAGGGGCGATGCGCCGGCAATCACCAGAACAGAGGCGGATGCGGCGATCAGGGTGGCGGCGAACGTCACCGCCCATGCCGTATTTTTCTCGGCGAGGAAACCGCCGAAGAGATTACCGAAGAAACCACCGATACCGTAAACCAGCAGGACCAGCGAGATCGCCTCGACGCCAAGGTGCGGCACCTCTTCGAGGAACGGACGGACATAGGTGAAGCCGGCAAAGTGACCTGCGACGATGAACAGCGTCGTCAGAAGGCCGATCCTGACCTGCGGGCGCTGTAGCAGCCGGAACATGGTGGCAAGACCGGGCGCACCGGCTGGCGGCAGGGACGGAACGGTGAGCAATTGCACGAGAAGTGCAATGACGCCAAGCACGCCGGCAACGACGAAGGCCGCACGCCAACCAAGCGTTGCCCCTATCCACGCGCCCACGGGGGCGGCGCAGACGGTGGCAACCGAAACACCCGTCAGAATGATGGCCATGGCGCGTGGCATCTTATCCAGCGGAACAAGCCTCAGCGCCAGCGCCGCCGACATGGCCCAGAAACCGCCAAGGCCGATGCCGAGCAGAACGCGTGATGCAAACAGCATGAAAAGACCGTTGGCAAAGGCGGCAAGCGTGCTGGAAATGATCAGCAGCGTGGTAAGCCCGAGCAGGGTCCAGCGGCGATCGATGCTGCGTGTGCCGATGACGACGCCGGGACCAGCCACCGCCGCAACCAGCGCGGTGACGGTGATGGACTGGCCGGCAATGCCGGAACTGATGGAAAGATCGGCCGATAGCGGCGTCAAAAGGCTGACCGGCAGAAATTCCGCCGTCACCAGCCCGAAGACGCCGAGTGAAAGCGAAACCACGGCGGCCCATTTCGCATCCGGCTCTGTCTTGCGCGGCGTATATTTAAGTTCGTTGATTGTCCGGCTATTCATGAAAATCTCCTGATGCGCATTGCGGGAATACGCTCTGAAACGGAATGGCGAAACGATGAGGCCGGGGGAGGCCGGTCCATCGCCTGCAAATCGATGGTCGTAAGCTATGCGTGACAGGCTGGCGTTTCCATGCTAGAAAATCCTTATTCCTTAACCAAACGTCCGAATTTGTGAGATGTCATGAACGATGCCCTGACGGAAATGCTGCGAGGTCTCAGGCTTGATGGCGTCGAATATGGCCGCTGCCGCATGGCTACGCCCTGGGCGACGGCCTTTCCCGAACAGGAGGCGGCGCGATTTCATTTCATTGGCGTGGGACAGGCCAAATTGCAGAAACCTTCCGGGGAGTGGCTGACGCTGACATGTGGCGATGCGGTGCTTCTGCCCCGCGGCCACGCCCATGTGCTGGGCAGCGGCGAGGGTGTGACGCCCGCCCTGTTCGATCGCTTCGGCAAAAAGGAAGTGTGCCAGGGCATTTTCGACATGCAATGCGCCAGCGCCGGCGGCGACACGGTGGCGTTCACGGCCTCGATGCGTTTCAACATGGATAATCTGCATCCGCTGCTGCAGCTGATGCCGGATGTGATGCTGACCAGCGATCTTGCCAAAAGCGATCCGGCCATTCCGCATCTCCTGGAAGCCATGGCGCGCGAGGTGGAACTGAACCGCGTTGGCGCCGGGGGCATTCTGGCACGGCTTGCCGATGTCCTGACGGCGACCCTGATCCGCACATGGGTGGAACATGGCTGCGGCGATTCCAGCGGCTGGCTTGCCGCCGTGCGCAATCCCGAACTTGGGCGGGTGCTGGCGGCGATCCATCTCACCCCCGAAAAGGACTGGAGCGTGGAAGAGCTTGCCTCGCTGATGGGCGCATCCCGGTCCAGTTTTGCGGAACGCTTCACCCGCGTGGTGGGGGAGAGCCCGGCGCGTTATGTGGTGCGCATTCGCATGCATCAGGCGCGGCTATGGCTGCGCGAAGGCATGCGTGTGACGCTGGCGGCGGAAAAACTCGGCTACGATTCCGAAGCCTCCTTCAGCCGCGCTTTCAAACGCGTGATCGGCGCACCACCCAGCCAGTTCCGCAGGAAGGACACGGCAGGGCTGGAGGATGCGGCTTAAAAGCTTCAAACAAGCCGGATAAGATATCGCTTGAGACGCCGTCCGGGGAACAACCACCATGAGCATTGCCGACGACGCCCGTTTCTGGAACCGGACAGCGCGGAAATATGCCGAAGGCAGGATTGCGGATGAAGCGGGATATGAGCGCACGCTGGAGCGAACCCGCGGCCTGCTGAGGCCGGAAGACAGTATATTGGAACTGGGCTGCGGCACCGGGACAACGGCAATCCGGCTGGCAGGCGGTGTCAAAGACTATCTTGCGACGGATATTTCCACGGACATGATTGCGATTGCGCAGGAAAGAAAACACGCCGCCGGCTCTCTCACCAACCTCGTTTTCAGCATTGCGACCGTGGAAACGCTTGTGCCTCACCCCGCGCAGTTTAACGCGGTTCTGGGTTTCAATTATCTTCATCTAGTCCGTGACCTGCCCGGTGCATTACAGCACATACATTCCCTGCTTGCCCCGCAGGGGCTGTTCATCACCAAGACACCCTGCGTCGGGGATATGAATCCGTTTATCCGCCTTGTGTTGCCGGCCATGCGCGCAATCGGCAAGGCCCCCTATGCCGGCATCTTCACCGCCACCGAGTTGAGCCGGCATATAACAGCCGGAGGCTTCGACATTCTGGCCACGGAATTCCACGCGACAAAGGGCAATGACAAGCGGCCTTATATCGTGGCGCGTAAAAGATAATCTGAACCGCCTTTTCAATGAAAATTGCGGGAAATGACCTTTATCCGCTCCACATCATCTTCATCATCGACTGTAGGCGGCGGGCGTTTCTTAATAGTGCGATGATCTTCCGGCGGCATGCCGTGGTGGAACTCATCGCCACGCCCATGCGGCAGGGGGAATGCGTGGTTGCGTTCGCCCACGCTTGCCAGAGCCTCTGACAGATCGGTCAGCCGGTGGGCGACCAGATGCACCACCTCGCCCTCCCGCTGGATCTTGCCGTAAATGCCGACCATGCCGGCGGACAGAACCACACGCCGGTATTTTTCGAAGGTCTTGACCCACAGCACCGCATTGGCAATGCCCGTCTCGTCCTCCAGCGTCATGAATATCACGCCCTTGGCCGAGCCGGGGCGCTGGCGCACCAGCACCAGACCCGCCGTTTCCAGCCATGTGCCGTCACGCACACGCACCGCCTCCGCGCAGGTAACGATGCGGCGGCGGGAAAGATCGCGCCGCAGGAAGGTCATGGGATGTTCGCGCAGGGTGAGCCCCACATGACCGTAATCCTGCACCACCTCGCCGCCATCCGTCATGGGCCTGAGCGCGACGGCCGGTTCCTGAAGCTCGTCCACGACAGCATTTTCCCGGCTGGCGGCGGCGGCAAAAAGCGGCAGCGGCTCATCCCGCAAAGCCTTGATGGCCCAGAGCGCCTCGCGTCTGGCAAGCGAAAGCGACGGCAGAAAGGCATCCGCTTCCGCAAGGCAGACGAGGGCAGCGGCAGGAACGCCGGCCCTTCGCCAGAGATCATCCACCGAGGCAAAAGCCCGGTCCTGCCGGCCGGCGACGATATCGGCAGCGTGTTTGTTGGAAAGCCCCTTCACCAGACGCATGCCGAGCCGCACGGCATAACGTTCTTTGCCATTGGTGTCCGTCTTGCCGGTCGGTTCCAGCACGCAGTCGAAGCGGCTGTTATTAACGCAGACCGGGCGCACCTCCACACCATGGTCGCGCGCATCGCGCACGATCTGCGCCGGGGCATAAAACCCCATGGGCTGCGAGTTGAGAAGCGCCGTACAGAAAATATCGGGATGATGGCACTTCAGCCATGAGGAGGCATAGGCGATCAGCGCGAAGGATGCCGCGTGGCTTTCGGGAAAACCATAGCTGCCGAAACCTTCGAGCTGTTTGAAGATACGTTCGGCGAATTCCTGCTCATAACCGCGCTCCACCATGCCCGTGACGAGCTTTTCCCTGAATTTGGAAATGGTGCCGGCATTCTTGAAAGTCGCCATGGCGCGGCGCAGCTGGTCAGCCTCATCCGCGGTGAAGCCGGCGCAATCCATGGCGATCCGCATCGCCTGCTCCTGAAACAGCGGAACACCCATCGTCTTTCCCAAGACGCTTTCAAGTTCTTTTTTCGGAAAAAGGACCGGCTCCTTTCCCTGCCGGCGGCGTAGATAGGGATGGACCATATCCCCCTGAATGGGGCCGGGGCGAACGATGGCGACCTGAATGACGAGGTCGTAAAACTCCTTCGGCCTCAGGCGCGGCAGCATCGACATCTGCGCCCGGCTTTCAATCTGGAACGTGCCGAGCGTATCGGCCTTCTGGATCATGGCATAGGTGGGTTTGTCATCCGGCGGCATGGCGGCGAGATCGTATTTCTCTCCCGTGCGTGCCTCCAGCATGTCGAAGCCGCGCTTCATGCAGGAGAGCATGCCAAGCGCCAGGCAATCCATCTTCATGAACTTCACGACATCGATATCGTCCTTGTCCCATTCGATGATCTGGCGGTCGTCCATGGCGGCGGGTTCGATCGGCACCAGTTCGTCCAGCCGGTCATGGGTCAGAACAAAGCCGCCCGGATGCTGGCTGTGATGGCGCGGTGTGCCGACAAGCTGGTTGGCCAGTTCGAAGGCAAGCTTCAGGCGGCGATCCTCCATATTGAGGTTCAGCTCCTTCACCTGCTTTTCGCCCACCCCCTCGCTCCAGCGCCAGACCTGCGAGGACAAAAGCTTCGTCAGATCTTCCGGCAGGCCCAGAACCTTGCCGACATCGCGCAGCGCCCCACGCCCGCGATAACGGGTAACAACGGAGCAGAGCGCTGCCTTGTCACGGCCGTAAGTGTCATAGACCCACTGGATGACCTCCTCGCGCCGCTGATGTTCAAAATCCACGTCGATATCCGGCGGCTCGCCCCGGTTTTCGGAAACGAAACGTTCGAAGACGAGATTGCTGAAGAGGGCAGGATCGATGGCGGTGATGCCGAGCACAAAACAGATAACCGAATTGGCGGCCGAACCACGTCCCTGGCATAGAATATCTTTTGAGCGCGCATAACGGACAATGGCATTCACGGTCAGGAAATAGGAGGCATATTGCAGCCTGCCGACAACCGCCAGCTCATGATGCAACGCCTTTTCCACCTTCTCCGGCAAACCATGCGGATACCGCCCCGGCACCGCCTCCCAGACCAGTTTTTCCAACGCCTGCTGCGCTGTCAGCCCCGGCAGGGTGCGCTCCTCTGGATATTGATAGACCAGTTCTTTCAGCGAAAAGGTGCAGCGTTTCGCAATTTCAAGACTGCGGGCCAGCGCCTCGGGGTAGCGGGCAAACAGCCGGTGCATTTCCTGCGGCGGCTTCATATAGCGGTCGGCATGGCGTTCGCGCCGAAAACCCGCCTCGTCGATGGTGCAATTGTGCCTGATGCAGGTGACGACATCCTGCAGCATGCGCCGCTCGGGCACATGAAACAGCACGTCATTGGTCACCACGGTCGGCACACCAGCCGCTTCCGCCATAGTCGACAGTTCGAAAAGCCGCATCTGGTCGTTGGGGCGTCTTCGGAGGCTGAGCGCCATATAGGCCCTGTCGGCAAAGGCAGCTTTGAGACGTCGCAGCCGCAGTGCGCAAAGATCATCCGCGAGGTCAGCGAGCAGCACCACGATCAGGCCTTCGCCATAGGCGACGAGGTCATCCCATGTCAGCCGGCATTTGCCCTTGCCACCCCTTTTCTTGCCGACGGAAAGCAGCCGGCACAGCCGTCCGTAGGCCGGGCGATCCATGGGATAGGCAAGCACGGAGATATCATCATCCAGATCAAGCCGGCAGCCGATGACGAGGCGGATGCCATGATTATTGGCGGCTTCATAAGCGCGGGGAATGCCCGCAAGGCTGTTGCGATCCACGATGCCCAGCGTCTGGATGCCGAGATTTTTCGCCTGTTCGAACAGCTCCTCACAGGAGCTTGCGCCGCGCAGGAAGGAGAAATGCGTGGTCACCTGCAGTTCGGCATAAAGCGGCGTATTCATGCGAAAACCCCGTGGATGAACCAGCCCTGCGAGCCCGTTTCCGCATGTTCGCCGTCACCGGAGCGGAAAATCCAGAAGCGCTCGCCGCCTTCGTTTTCCACCATGAAATAATCGCGTACGGCGGCCTTTTCCCGGTCGCGTTTCCACCATTCGCCGAACACCCGCTCCGGCCCGTCGGCGCGCCGCACATTGTGGCGCACGCCTTTCCAGAGGAAATAACGCGGCGGATGATCCGGCAGCAGCGCCAGCGTCTCGATGGGTTCCGGCCTTGCAAAAAGCCTGACCGGACGCGGCCAGTGGCCGGGCCAGCCGAGCGTATCCTCAGGCGCAAGCGCCGCAACGGGGGTAAGGGAGCGTTCCGGCACATCGCTTGCCACCGCCGCATAACGATAGACCCGGTGGCCGCGATTGAGAATGACATCGACCGTATCGGCGATGTCCGCACGGCCTTCCTCCAGAAGCGAGGATCGGGCCTGCGCGGCGACAAGCGGCTCGGCATGGGTGGCAGTCAGCACCATCATCTCGATGCCGAAGCCGGGATCGATGGTGTCGATACGGTCGGTCAGAAGCCGGACAAGCTGTTTGACATCACGCACCGGTCTGGAGGTGCCTGCCCGCACCGCCTGCAGGCCGCTATCCACCCGGTGCAGCACCAGATCGACACGGCGGGCGCCAAGGCCGCGCTTTTCCAGCGCGACACAAAGCTCCATAACCAGTTTTTGTGTATAACGGGCAATCGTCTCCGCCGCTGCAATGGGTTCGGGAAAGGCGCACCGCACCTCCACCAGCTCGGCCACGCGCACCGGTTCAATGGGTTCGCCGATCTCTCCGAAAGCCTGGGAAAGACGGCGGACGAGTTCGGGGCCGAAACGCAGGGTCAGCGGCGCGCGCGGGGCATCGGCCAGCTCGCCGATGCTGCGGAAACCGAGCACCTTCAGCCCGGAAACAATACGCTCTTCCAGCCTGAGCGCGGCCAATGGCAAGCCGCTAACCGCCACCCGCTGCCCGCCCGGTGGCACGATGCTGATTTCCTCACGGCCGAAACGGGCCAGCGCATGGGCCGCACCCCAGCTGTCGGCAATGGCGGCGCGGGCGGCAAAGCCTGCGGCATGCAGGCGGTTGACCATGCCGCTCAGCATCAGCGCCTCATTGCCGTGCAGATGGTCCGCCCCCGCCGTGTCCAGCACCAGCCCGTCCGGCGGGTCGGCGGCAACGATGGGGGCATAGATGCGCAGGAAATGAAAGGCCAGCTGCTGCAGGGCGCGGGCATCACCAGCCGTATCCATATCTTCCACGATAAGGCCCGGCACCAGCGCCTGCGCCTTGCTGACCGGCGTGCCGGGCCGGATGCCGGCCGCCTTTGCCGCCTTGTCGAGCGCCAGCACCAGCCGGCGGCTGCCCTGGCGGCCGATCATGACCAGAGGCTTTTCAACCGGCGGCGCGTCCTTGCCCGAAAGACGCCGGAAACGATCCGTCGACCATGTCGGCAGGTAGAGCGAGACGACCCTTTGCATCACAGGCTTCCACTTCAAATTCGGCACTTTCGCCGCCGCGACATCGCAAAAGCTCCAGAAACCAGCGCGGCCTGCCCACCCCCGGCACCGGCAAGGGGGATGAGGGCCGGACAGAGATGCGCCAGCGGGTCACCGCCGCCGTCGGCTCGCCGAACAGCGCCGCATCGGCTTGACGCCGGAAGCGGCGGATGGCGATGCCGGTAACCCCAGAGGTTTCCGCTGCCAGTTGCAGCCGCCGTGAGGCGTTCATCGGCAGTTTCGCCACCTCACCCATCACTGCGCCGAAGCCGTTGCAGCGAAGGCCTTCCTCGAAACAGTCGAGCACGCCTTTTTCATCGCGGCATTCAACGATGATGACCCGGTTCTGCGACAGGCCCGCCTGCGTCAGCCCCGGCATGAACAGATCCCGGCGGGTGACACACCATAAAACCTTGCCGGAAAGCCTTGCTGCCACACCGGCCGCAAAAAGGGCGGCCGCCGCGCCATCGGCAGCGCCATTGCCGCCGCCGCTCACCTCATGCAGGCAACCGAGCTTCAGCCCGCCTCCCGGCAGGTGATGGTCGATGGCATCCACGCCGAAAGGCAAGGTCTCGTGCAGGCGATGAGGCCCGTTACCGATCCTTTCCAGCCTTTCACGCAGCTCTTCGACAACGAGCAACTGTTCCGCGCGCTTTTGCATGGCATGACAGGTTTCAATTCCGGATTTTCAATTCTATTGTTCCTGTTTTGTTCTTATTTCAGCAAAGAGTCAAGCAATGCAGTGCCGCTCTTCAACAGTTTGCACGGGAAGAGCGGGATTATGGCCTTGCGGCCATGCGTGCCGCCGCTAAAACGGAATTGTCCGGCCGGCCGTCTGTTTTCGCATGAAGACGACCGAGGCAGGACCTCAAGGTTTTTGGAGGAAAGCCGCCCATGATCGCCAGCATTCTGATTGCCGTGGTTGCGGCCATCCACATCTACATCGTCATTCTGGAAATGCTGCTGTGGGAAAAGCCCGCTGGCCGCAAAGCCTTCGGCCTTTCTGCGGATTTTGCCCGGCAGACGAAAGTGCTGGCCGCCAATCAGGGCCTTTATAACGGGTTTCTGGCGGCGGGGCTGATCTATGGGCTGATGCAGGGCGATGAAGGGCTGAGTTTCAAGGTGTTCTTCCTCACCTGCGTTCTGGTGGCCGGTATTTTCGGCGCCATGACAGCCAATATGAAGATCCTGTTCATTCAGGCATTGCCGGCATTGTTCGCGCTCGGCTTCCTCTGGATCGGAGTATGAACCGATGAGCGCATGGAACGACACGTCCGCAAGAGACGCTCTCAACCGCATATTCATGGCCGCCGTCGCGAGCGCCGATCCCGCAAAGGTGCTGCAACACCATCTTCCTTCCCCGCCCAAGGGCAGATGTGTGGTGGTGGGCGCCGGCAAGGCTTCGGCCGCCATGGCCGCCGCGCTTGAAGCGGCATGGCCGCATGTCGATCTCTCCGGTGTGGTGGTGACGCGTTACGGCCATGCCGCCCCGACCACACGCATCGAGATCATCGAGGCCTCGCACCCCGTGCCTGACGATAAAAGCGCGGAAGCGGCAAAACGCATTCTTGCCGCCGTTGAGGGGCTGACGGCGGACGACATGGTGATCGCGCTAATTTCCGGCGGCGGTTCGGCGCTGATGGTGGCACCTGCCGAAGGCATGACGCTTGCCGACAAGATGGCCGTTAATCGTGCCCTTTTGGCCAGCGGTGCGACGATTTCCGAAATGAACGCGGTGCGCAAACATCTCTCCCGTATCAAGGGCGGACGGCTGGCGCTGGCCGCAAGGCCGGCCAAGGTTGTTTCGCTGCTGATTTCGGATGTGCCGGGTGACGACCCGTCCGAAATCGCCTCCGGCCCGACGGTTGCAGATCCGAGCGATATTGAAACCGTGCGGGAAATCGTCTCCCGTTATGCGCTCGATCTTCCCGAAACGGTGCGCATGGTGCTGGAAAAGGGTGAGGAAACACCGAAAGCAGGTGATATCGAAGAGGATATCCGGCTGATCGCAGCCCCCTCGCTCGCCCTGCAGGCGGCGGCGGATGAGGCCGTAAAGCTCGGGCTGACGCCGCTCATCCTCGGAGATTCGCTGGAAGGCGAGTCAAAAGATGTCGGCGCTGTCATGGCCGGTATCGCTCTTTCCGCCAGCCGCAAGGGCCTGCCGGTCAAAGGCCCGGCCGTACTGCTTTCCGGCGGCGAAACCACAGTGACGATCGGCAAGGGGCCGGCCGGCAAGGGTGGTCGCAATACGGAATTCCTGCTGAGCCTTGCGCTGACGCTGAAGGGCGCAGACGGCATATGGGCCATTGCCGGCGACAGTGACGGCATAGATGGCGTGGAGGATGCGGCGGGTGCGATGGTGACGCCGGATACGCTTGTCCGCATACGCAATGCCGGCGTCGATCCGCGCCAGTCACTCGTGAACCATGATAGCTACACGGCTTTCAATGCAGCCGGAGACCTTGTCGTGACGGGGCCGACGCTGACGAATGTAAACGATATCAGGGCGATCCTGATCGGGTGAAAGGTGGGACCTTCTTCGCGGGGAGAGGGCGGTACGGCGACCTCAAGGCGCCTTGATCGCCTTCTGCGTCCGGTCCTTGCCGACCTCGATCACATGGCGCATGGCTTTCACGGCGGCATCGGCATCCCGTGCCGCTATGGCGTGCACGATGCGCAGGTGATTGGAGGCAATCTCCGCGATGGTGCCGGGCGAGGCTGCGGGGGATGAAAGCTGGAAAGAAATGGCCAGCGCTGCTTCGATGAGCCCGCTTGCCGAACGCATGAAGGGGTTGCCGGACATGTGTGCAACGGCAAGGTGAAATTCGAGATCGACCTTGGCGATGGTTTCCGGCGTATGTTTCGGATTGTCGAATTTGGCGGCGATCACGTAAAGGGAAACAATATCGTCATTCGAGGCCTGCAGGGCCGCAGCGGCGGCCGCGGCCGGTTCGAGAGCGAGGCGGATTTCCGCCAGATGCGTGACGAATTCCTCATCTATCCCGGCTTCGCAGCGCCAGCCCAGCACGTCGGGATCAAAGAAGTTCCAGCTCGAACGGTCGAGAACGCGGGTGCCGACCTTGGCCTTGGGTTCGACGAGGCGCTTGGCCGCCAGCGTCTTCATGGTTTCGCGCAGCACGGTGCGCGAAACGCCGAAACGCAGCGACAGTTCGGCATCATTGGGCAAGAGCGAACCTTCCGCTATTCTGCCTGAAACGATGGCGCTGCCGAGTTCGGAGACCACATGGGCGTGGCTGTTCCGGCGTTTTCGTCCGCTTATCGTTGTTTCGAGCAGCCCCAAGCAAGCCTCCGTTTGCAATTATGCCGGATGCGGTCCGGCCAGTCTCCTGTTTGAATACCAGATGATTGCGCGCTGCAACACGATGAAGACGAAAAGCAGCACGCCGATGACGATTTTCGTCCACCAGGAAGAAAGCGTTCCGTCAAAAACGATATAGGTCTGGATCAGCCCCTGGATCAGTAGGCCGATGAAGGTGCCCGCCACCAGCCCCGTGCCGCCCGTTAGCAACGTCCCGCCGATCACGACCGCGGCGATGGCGTCGAGTTCAACGCCGACCGTCGCCAGCGAATAGCCCGATGAGGTGTAGAGCGTATAGACGATGCCGGCGAGGCCGGAGAGAAAGCCGGAAAGCGCATAGATGCCGATGGTCGTCGCCCCGATCGGCACACCCATCAGTTCGGCCGATTGCGGGTTGCCGCCCAGCGCATAGATATTGGCCCCGAAGCGGGTGCGGCTGGCGATCAGCATGCCGGCGGCAAAGACGAGAAGCATCAGCATGGCCAGCGCCGTCAGCCTGCCGCCGCCCGGGAAGCGGTAATAAAAACCCTGTATCGCATCGATGAAGGGATGCGAGATCGGCACGGACTGGGTGGAGATGAGGTAAGCCGCGCCGCGTGCCAGAAACATGCCCGCCAGCGTTACCACGAAGGGCGGGATGGCGAGGAAGCGGATCATCGCCCCCATCAGGCAGCCGAACAATGTCGAGACAACCAGCACGATGGCGAAGGCGAGCAGCGGATGGATATTATAGGTGCCGACCATCACGGCGACGAAGACGCTGGTAAAGGCGATGACCGAACCGATGGAAAGATCGATGCCGCCAGACAGGATGACGAAGGTCATGCCGACAGCCGCAATGCCGAGAAAGGCATTGTCGGTCAAGAGATTGCCGATCACCCGTGTCGACAGGATTGCCGGATATTGCAGCACGCACAGCAGATAGGCGATGACGAAGATTGTCAGCGTGGTGAGGAAGGGCAGGTTGCGGCTGTGGATCATCGCGCGGTTCCTTCCTTGGTCATGCCATTGGAGGCGGCCGGTTTAGCGTGTGGCTTGGGCGCTTTCACGAAGCCCAACACCGTCATGATCGCCGGCGATTGCAGCGTCAGCACCACCATGATGATGCCGGCCTTGATGATGAGGTTGAATTCCGGCGGGAAGCCCGAGACGAGAATGCCGGTATTGATGGTCTGGATGATCAGCGCGCCGATCAGCGAGGCGGTGATGGAGAAGCGCCCGCCATTCAGCGAGGTGCCGCCGATGACCACCGCAAGGATCGCGTCCAGCTCCAGCCACAGCCCGGCATTGTTGGCATCCGCGCCGCGAATATCGGCGGTGACGATCATGCCGGCGATGGCGGCGCAGAGGCCAGAAACCGCATAAACGAAGAACAGCAGGAAGCGGGCCCGGACGCCGGCCAAGGCTGCGGCGCGGCGATTGATGCCGGTCGCCTCGATCAGGAAGCCGAGTGCGCTCTTGCGTACCAGAAGGCCGATCAGCAGTGCGGCCGCCACCCAGATGATGACGGGCAGTGGAATGCCTGCGAACGAGCCGGAGCCGATGGCGGAAAAGCTGTCATTGTTGAAGGTGAGAATGACACCTTCGGTAATAAGCTGGGCGATGCCGCGTCCCGCCACCATCAGGATCAGCGTGGCGATGATCGGCTGTATGTCGAGAAGGGCAACCAGCACGCCGTTCCACAACCCGCAGGCAATGCCCACCGCAAGCGAAATGACGATGACCGAGGGAATGGAATGGCCATTGCTGATGAGCGTGGCCGCGACCGCGCCGCAGATGGCGATGACGGCGCCAATGGAAAGATCGATGCCCTTGGTGGCGATGACCAGCGTCATGCCGATGGTTAAAAGCGCAACCGGTGCGGCGCGCACGAGAATATCCACCAGACTGCCATAGAGCCTGCCGTTCTGGAACGAGACATGCAGGAAACCCGGCGAAACGATTGTAATCGCTGCCAGAATGACGAACAGTGCGACAAGCTGAGGAGCGAGCCTTTTCAGGCGTCGTGTCACTGCTGCCATCATGCCGCCTCCGTTTTTGCCGCATCTGCAATCGCCCGCATGATGTTGTCGGCGGTCACTTCGCCGCCCTTCAATTCGCTGACATGGCGGCGGTCGGACAGCACGACGACACGATGGGCAACGGCGGTAAGCTCTTCCAGTTCCGAAGAGATGACGACGAGCGACATGCCCTCGCTGCAGAGTTTTTCGATCATTTTCAAGATTTCCGCATGCGCGCCGATATCGATGCCGCGTGTCGGCTCGTCGAGGATCAGCAGCCGGGGATGGGTGGCGAGCCAGCGCGCCAGAATGGCCTTCTGCTGATTGCCGCCGGACAGGAATTTGATCGGCCGGTCGGGGTCGGCCGGGCGGATATCGAGTGACTTGATGAAGCTTTCGGCCAGTTCCGCCTTCTGCCGGCGCGAGAGTGGCCGTGCCCAGCCCTGCCGGGCCTGAAGCGCCAGCGCGATATTGTCGGTGACGGAAAAGTCGCCGATGATGCCGTCGGTCTTGCGCTCTTCCGGACAGAAACCGAACCCGGCGGTGATGGCGGCTTCAGGAGACGAAATCGCCGCCGTCTTTCCGTCGATCATCGCAGTGCCGGTATCGGGCCGGTCGATGCCGAACAGCAGGAAGGCGGTTTCGGTTCGGCCGGAGCCAAGGAGACCGGCGACGCCGACGATTTCTCCCGGCCGGATGCCGAGATCGAAGGGCGCGATGCTGCCGCGTTTGCCATAACCTTCGAAACGGATCGGCGGCTCGCCCTCGGCAACCGTATCTTCGGTCGCCTGATGGTCGTGGGTAATGTGCTGAAGCTCGCGACCGAGCATCATCGAGATCAGTTCGGAACGGGGCAGGCTGCCGATATCGCGGGTGCCGACAAGGCGGCCGTTGCGCAGCACCGTCACCCGGTCGGCGATATCATAGACCTGATTGAGGAAGTGGGTGATGATGACGATGCCGATGCCGCGGGCGCGCAAGTTTCTCAAGACGCCGAACAGCATCTCGACTTCATGGGCATCAAGGCTGGCGGTCGGCTCGTCCAGCACCAGCACCTTGCCGGAAAGATCGACGGCGCGGGCAATGGCGATGATCTGGCGGATGGCCACGGAATAGCTGGAAAGAAGCGCGTTGACGTCGATGGAAAGTCCGTATTGGGCAAGCAGCGCCTGCGAATTCTTCTGCATCGTGCTGCGGTCAATCAGTCCGAAGCGGCGCGGCTGGCGCCCGAGAAACAGGTTTTCGGCAACGGTGAGGTTTTCGAGAAGATTCACTTCCTGATAGACCGTGCCGATGCCGAGCGCCTGCGCCTCGCCCACATTGGCGGGCGAAATCTCTGCGCCTTCCAGAAAGATCGAACCGCTGTCGCGGTGATAAACCCCGGTCAGTATCTTGATCAGCGTCGATTTGCCCGCGCCGTTTTCGCCGAGCAATGCGTGGATTTCACCGCGCCGGAGCGAGAAATCGACATTGTCCAGCGCCGTGATCCCGAGAAAGGATTTGCCGATGGCGCGTGCTTCCAGAAGTGGTGCCGTTTCGGACATTGAGTAGTTTCCGTATCGAAATGGGTCTCGTATCAAGGGTGGAATGAGCGCGTAGGTGGCGGCTGGTTTTCTTCTCCCCGGCGGGGAGAAGAAACAAGCGGCATCCGCTCGCTCAATACGCGTTCATTCTGTGCCGGGGCGAGAGAGCTTTCGTCCTCGTTTAATTACCAAAAGAAACGGCTCAGTACCCCAGGCCCTTCTTCGCCTCGTAAACCTTCATCGGGTCGTCGGATGCCGTGTAGAGCTTGGATTCGGTCTGAATCCACTTAGCAGGCGCTTTCTTGTCCTTCAGATAGGCTTCGAGCGCATCGAAGGCCGGGCCTGCCATGTCGGGTGTCAGTTCCACCGTCGCATTGGCCTCGCCATCCGCCATGGCCTTGAAGATGTCTGGCACGGCGTCGATGGAGACGATCTTGATGTCGGTTCCGGGCTTCAGGCCGGCTTCCTTGATCGCCTGGATCGCGCCGACGGCCATGTCGTCATTATGGGCATAGACGGCACAGATATCCTTGCCGCCGCCTTCGGCCTTGATGAAGCTTTCCATGACTTCCTTGCCCTTGGTGCGGGTGAAGTCACCCGTCTGCGAGCGCACGATCTTGATATTGGCGTGGGAAGCGATGGCTTCTTCGAAGCCCTTTTTGCGGTTGATGGCGGGCGAAGAGCCGGTCGTGCCCTGCAATTCCACGACCTTGCAGTCCTTGGAGCCGACATCCTTGACCAGCCAGTCACCGGCAACCTTGCCCTCGTGCACCTGATCGGAGGTTACGGCGGTCAGATAAAGATCATCCGGCGCTTCGATCTGGCGGTCGAGCAGGATGACGGGGATTTTCTCTTCCTTGGCTTCCTTCAGCACCGCATCCCAGCCGGTGGCGACGACGGGCGCAATCAGGATCGCATCGACGCCCTGCGCGATGAAGCCGCGAACGGCCTTGATCTGGTTTTCCTGCTTCTGCTGAGCGTCAGCGAATTTCAGCGTGACGCCGCGCTTTTCGGCCTGCTGTTTGGTGACGGTGGTTTCGGCTGCACGCCAGCCGGATTCCGAACCGATCTGCGAGAAGCCGACGGTGAGCGATTGCGCGGAAACACTGGATGCAAGGCATGCGGATACGGCGACAGTGAATGCCGCAAGAGCTTTTCTCATCTTATCCTCCCAGAGATGATGTCAGCGTGACGGCGACACTATGAGCATATAGTAATACTCTTGAAAAGTGATTTTTTAGCCATTTCGTAATTAGAGAAATGCCGATTTTATCGATATTTGTCATAAAATATGATGAATCAACGGCTTATGTGTCCATTTTTTACTGACTTCCGATGCCGAAATGCACCTGAAATGTACGGCCTCCCAGCTTGACAGCCCATGGTGACGTCAAATAGTAATATAAATAAGAAAGTCAGCTTGTGAGGGAATGTCCGGCCAGCGGCCGGTCGTAACCCGGAAAAGCAGGGAGGAAGAGACCGTTGAGAAGTGCCGGTATGGTGGTAAGCACCGAAAAATATTCGGCTAAAGCCGAAGAACGGCCCCGATCCACTCGTCTGCGCCGGCTCTGTCGGTTATGCGTGATCTCCGAAAGCTGATTCCATTTTCCTTGCGCACAACATAAGCTTGTCGCATTTCGTAATATTTTACCGTTGGCCACTTCCGGCTGGAGACCTGCATAATGACCAAATCCGACAATCTGCCTGCAACTCAAGGCAAGCTTCGTTCGCGCGCGTGGTTCGACAACCCCGCCAATGCGGATATGACCGCGCTTTATCTCGAGCGTTACATGAACTTCGGTCTCAGCCAGGCCGAGCTTCAGTCCGATCGCCCGATCATCGGTATTGCGCAGACCGGCTCGGATCTTTCGCCCTGCAACCGCCACCATCTGGAGCTGGCGAACCGCCTGCGTGAAGGCATTCGTGAAGCGGGTGGCATCGCGATTGAATTTCCTGTTCACCCCATCCAGGAAACCGGCAAGCGCCCGACGGCGGGTCTTGACCGTAACCTTGCCTATCTCGGCCTCGTGGAAGTGCTTTATGGTTATCCGCTCGATGGCGTCGTTCTGACCATCGGCTGTGACAAGACCACGCCTGCCTGTCTTATGGCGGCGGCCACCGTCAACATTCCGGCCATCGCCCTGTCCGTCGGCCCCATGCTGAACGGCTGGTTCCGTGGCGAACGCACCGGTTCCGGCACCATCGTCTGGAAGGCGCGCGAACTGCTGGCGAAGGGCGAGATCGATTATCAGGGCTTCGTCAAGCTCGTTGCCTCGTCGGCTCCCTCCACCGGTTATTGCAACACCATGGGCACGGCGACGACCATGAACTCGCTTGCCGAAGCGCTCGGCATGCAGCTTCCGGGCTCCGCCGCCATTCCGGCGCCTTACCGCGACCGTCAGGAGGTCTCTTATCTCACTGGCCTGCGTATCGTCGAAATGGTCAAGGAAGATCTGAAGCCTTCCGATATCATGACCAAGGACGCCTTCATCAACGCCATCCGCGTCAATTCGGCCATCGGCGGCTCCACCAATGCGCCGATCCATCTGAACGGCCTTGCCCGCCATGTCGGCGTCGAGCTGACGGTGGATGACTGGCAGACCTATGGCGAAGACGTGCCGCTGCTCGTCAACCTGCAGCCGGCCGGTGAATATCTCGGCGAGGATTATTACCATGCCGGTGGCGTTCCTGCCGTCGTGAACCAGCTGATGACCCAGGGACTGATCATGGAAGACGCCATGACCGTCAACGGCAAGACCATCGGTGACAATTGCCGTGGCGCGATCATCGAAGACGAGAAGGTCATCCGTCCCTATGAGCAGCCGCTCAAGGAGCGCGCCGGCTTCCGTGTTCTGCGCGGCAACCTGTTCTCCTCCGCCATCATGAAGACCAGCGTGATCTCGGAAGAATTCCGCAACCGTTACCTCTCCAATCCGAACGACCCGGAAGCCTTCGAAGGCCGTGCCGTGGTGTTCGACGGTCCGGAGGACTACCATCACCGCATCGACGATCCGTCGCTGAAGATCGATGCCAACACCATCCTCTTCATGCGTGGCGCAGGCCCGATCGGTTATCCGGGCGCGGCGGAAGTGGTGAACATGCGCGCACCGGATTATCTTCTGAAGGAAGGTGTCAATTCGCTGCCCTGCATCGGTGATGGTCGTCAGTCCGGCACGTCGGGCAGCCCGTCCATCCTCAACGCTTCCCCGGAAGCGGCGGCAGGCGGCGGTCTCGCCATTCTGCAGACGGGTGATCGCGTCCGCATCGATGTGGGCCGCGGCAAGGCCGATATTCTGATTTCCGGTGAGGAATTGGCCAAGCGTTATGAGGCGCTTTCCGCCGAGGGCGGTTACAAGTTCCCCGATCACCAGACACCATGGCAGGAAATCCAGCGCGGCATCGTCAGCCAGATGGAAACCGGAGCGGTTCTGGAACCGGCCGTGAAGTATCAGCGCATTGCCCAGACCAAGGGCCTGCCGCGCGACAACCACTGAAGCAAGGGCGCGGCACTTACGCTTTTCTCGTCAGCCTCGGGTTTATCCCCGGGGCTGAAATGCCTTTTATATAATCCTCGCGTCCAACCGAGATGTCGTAACCGGTCAATTGGTTGCTGGGATTTGGATAGGGTGCGAGGTTGCCACACTTTTCTTCTCCCCGCCGGGGAGAAGGTGGCCCGAAGGGTCGGATGAGGGGGAACC
>LT009757.1:247985-262596 GCA_900012615.1 Agrobacterium genomosp. 13 str. CFBP 6927 | reverse complement strand
AACCCTCACCGCATATCGCAGGGCTTGCCCCCTCATCCCGCTGCCGCGACCTTCTCCCCGGCGGGGAGAAGAAACAAGCAGCCACCTTTCGCTCCAGAGCTTGCTGTCAAGCTGCACAAGAGCGGACAAGGCGCGGGGGGGCATGCTTTCAGAAATTCAGATCACCGGGTAAAGCGACCAGAAGAACAGTTCATATTCCTGATCGCGATCGTCGTCATGTGACTCGTCGTCTGGTCTGCGCGGTGTTTTGTCCTGAAACTCGGTCTCCACCCGCTCATTGACGACGGGCATCCTTCGGCCGATGCCAAAGAGGTCAAAGGAGAGCATGTTGAACCCTGCTACCATGGCCGTTTCCCTTCTTCACGCGAGTTAACGTAGCGTTAAGTTTCGCGCGTTGCCACGATTTCGTCAAGATTGGCCGGGGAATTTGTCTACCATTTTTAACAACAATGACGTGATCGGCGTTCCGCCGGTGCCGGATTTCGCGCAATGATCGTTTATCGGAGCGATTACAGAGCACCCTTGGAGGCTTCAGAATAGCTTTTTTCGGCCGCTTCCAGTGCGGAATCGGTGTCTGTTGCATGGCCGAGGCTTTTCAGCGCGCTGGAAACGGCGGCGATATTGGCTTTCACCGCATCCGGATTGGCGCGCCTGCCGGTATGGTTGAGCCTTATCAGCCTTTCCGCCCCGGGGCCGACACCGCCTGAAATATCGGCGCCCTGTTGTCTGGAGGCGGCCGAGAGAAACGCCGCGGCCTCGACGGTATCCGGCAATATTGCCGTGGAAACCAGTGCGGAAGCATGTGTCTCTTCCACCCATGTCGTTATGCCAAGCGCCTTGATGCCGGCGCGCGCGGCGGCTGCCGCCCGCTTATGTCGTTGATTGGCGGATGCCAGACCTTCCGCCTCGATCCGGTCCAGTGCCGCCTCAAGGGCGAAGAATTCCAGTGGGGCCGGCGTTCCGGGAAGTGCGCCGCGGCCGGTATCGAGCCAGAGTTTCTTCTGGTCGAGAAGCGAGAGCATGGAGTTTTCCGGCGCTGCGCCATGGGACAGAAGCTCCCACGCCTTTGGGCTGACCGAGATGGCTGAGACCCCGGCTGGACCCGACAGCGCCTTTTGCGGGCCGATGACTGCGATATCAATGCCTAGCCGGTCCGCCTCGAAGGCATGGCCGCCGATGGAAGCGACGGCATCGACCACGGTGACGATGCCCCTGTCTTTAGCGAGTGCAGCAATGGCGGGCAGGGGATTGAGAATGCCGCTCGCCGATTCCGCATGGACGATGGCGAGAAGATTAAAGCCGGTTCCATCGTCCAGCGCCCGCTCAACCTCCTGAAGAGAGATCGGTTTGGCGGGGCTGGCGATGAGGTTGCGGACCGTCGCTCCGCCTCGTTCCAGCCAGCCGCCGAACCATGCGCCATAGGGGCTGGTGACGATATTGAGCGCCCTCAGACCCGGCCGCGCGAGGCTGGCGGCGGTGGCCTCGAGTGCCAGCACCGCTTCCGCCTGTATCAGAAGCACATCGTTCCGCGTGCCCATCAGGGCTGCCAGCCGGTCGGCAAGGACGGCGTAACGGTCTGCGGGAAAGGCGGGAGGGTCGAGAAGCAATGCGTAATCCGGGGCGGGCATATCGTCTTATCCTTGGGTGGTGATGGTGAGCCGCGGCGCAGCCTCGATCAGGGTTCGGGCAGTCGAGGATTGCGGTGCGGAAACGATGTTTGCGGTCCTGCCTATCTCAACGATCCTTCCTGCCTCCATGATGGCGACGCGATGGCAGACGGCGCGGATGACCGAAAGATCGTGTGAAACGAAGATGCAGGCAACGGCCGTCTCGCGCTGTATTTCGACCAGCAGCTCAAGGATTTGCCGACGGACGGAAACATCCAGTGCCGAAACCGCTTCGTCCAGAATGAGAAGCGATGGCTTGAGCGCAATCGCCCGCGCAATTGCCACGCGCTGCCTCTGGCCGCCGGAAAGCTCGAAGACGGAGCGGTCGGCATGGCTAGCGGGCAGGCCGACACGGTCAAGAAGGCGGCGGATTTCCGCCGTCCGCTCCCATCTGTCGACGATGCGGTGGATACGCAGCGGCTCGCCTATGGCGTCCTCGACGCTGGCGCGCGGATTGAACGCGCCATGCGTATCCTGAAACACCATCTGCATCTGTCGCCGAGCGGCACGCAATTCGGCGCCATCGAGCGTCAGCCAGTCACGGTTTTCAAAGCTGACGGTGCCTTCGTCGGCGGGGATCAACCGCATCAGGATGCGCGCCAGCGTCGATTTTCCGCAGCCGGAGGGGCCGGCAAGCCCCAGCGTTTCACCGGGCTGAAGCGAAAAGGAGATGTCGGAGAGCGCCGCAACTGTGCGTCCGCCGGTCCGGTAGGTTTTCGAGAGGTCTTCGACGCTGAGCAGGGCCTCATTCATGATGCGGCCTCATTGATGAGAGGCGGTGTGGAGAGATCGAGATAATCCGAAAGCAATGCGCGCGTATAGTCATGCGCAGGCGAAGACAGCACGCGCCGGGTCGTGCCATGTTCCACCAGCCGTCCCGCGCGCAGAACCGCGATCTCGTCGGCAAGGCTGGAGGCGAGGCCGATATCATGGGTGATGAAGACGAGCGTTCTTTCTTCCTCGCTGACCAGACCGTCCAGCAGCGCGGTAATGGCCGCCTGGCTTACCGTGTCGAGCGCGCTCGTCGCCTCGTCGGCGATCAGGATTGCGGGATGCGCGGCAATGGCGGCGGCAATTGCCACGCGCTGTCTCTGCCCGCCGGAAAGCTGATGCGGATAGGCGGTCAGAAGATGGGAGGGATGCGGCAGTCGCACCCGTTCCAGAAGGTCGCGGGCAAGATCCCGTGCCTGGCGCCATGAAAGGCCGAGATGCCGCACGGCCCCTTCGGCCACCTGTTCGCCGATGGTGAGAACCGGGTTCAGCGTTGCGCCGGTATCCTGAAAAATAGTGCCGATATCGCGTCCCGGCAGGGGCCTGTCGGTGAAAATACCGCTTTCGCGGCCCCAGGAAATATCGCCGGAAACCCGTGCGTTCACAGGCAGAAGCCCGGCAATGGCCCTGGCGAGTGTCGATTTTCCCGAACCGCTTTCGCCGATGATCGCCAGCCTCTGTCCCTGCCGGATCGTCAGCGAAACATCCTGCAGCGCCGGTGTATCGACCGTCGTATAACGGACGTTGAGATCGTCGATCCGGCAGAGTGCATTGCCGCTCATGGCGTTTCTTTCCTTGTCGCCATCGCCCTGTTGATGCCTTCTGCGAGAAGATAAACGCCGATGACGGTAACCAGAAGGCCGATGCCGGGGATGATGGAGAGAAACGCCGCCGAGCGCAGGACGTTGCGTCCTTCGGCGATCATCGAACCCCAGGTGACGATATTCGGATCGCCGAGACCGAGGAAGGACAGCGCCGCCTCCGTGAGGATGGCGGCGGCGACGATGATGGCGGCGAGCGCCAGAACCGGCGGGAGGGCATTGGGCAGGATTTGCCGAAAGGCGATCTCCAGCGGATGCATGCCGATGGCGCGGGCGGACTGCACATAATCGCGCTCGCGGATGCTAAGAACCTGCGCCCGCATCAGCCGTGCCGGATCCGCCCAGGCGCCAAGCGCAATCGCAAGGATGACGATGGGCATGGAAGGGCCGATGGTGCTCACAAAGGCGAGCGCGAGGAGGAAATTCGGCACGATCTGGAAGGCGTCGGTAAGGCGCATCAGGGCTTCATCGACAAGCCCGCCCGCAAATCCCGCGATGGTACCGATGACAGTGCCAATCAGGAGGGCGGCGGCTGCAGCGCCGATGCCAACGAGCAGGGAAGCCTGTGCGCCGTGGGCAAGCCCGGCTAGCACATTGCGGCCCAGCCGGTCGGTGCCGAGCGGCAGGGCAGCGTCCGTGAAGGGCGCAACGAGCGGCTCGCCGACGATCGACAGCGGGTCGCCGGGAAACAGGAGGGGAGCGGCAAGCGCTGTCACCGCAAGCAGCGCCAGAATGATGACGCCCGCCAAACCCTCGAAACTGCGCAGGAGCCGGAGAGCGAAACTCATGCCTGTTGCTCCCCGCTGCCGATGCGCGGATCGAGAACGGCATAAAGAATATCGACGGCGAGATTGATGAGGATGACGAAGACGGCGCTCGTCAGAATGATGCCCATCAACAGCGGCGTGTCGCGGCCGCTGACGGCTTCCTGTGCAAGGCGGCCGAAACCGGGAATGGCAAACACGCTCTCGATCACCACACTGCCGCCCAGCATGGTGGCGGCTTGCAGGCCGAGCACGGTGATGAGCGGAAGGGCGGCGTTGCGGGCGACATGGCGCAGCACGATCCGGCGTCTCGAAAGCCCCTTGGCTCTGGCGAACAGCACGAAATCCAGTGGCCAGACCGCCGCCATGGCCGTGCGCATGACACGCAGGAAAAGCGCCAGATAGATCAGCCCGAGACTGGCGACCGGCAGGACGAGATGGCGCGCAATATCGAGCGCCCTTGCCATGCCCTGTTTTCCGGACGCGATGGTTTCGATGCCTGACGTCGGTAGCCATCTCAGTTGCACGGCAAAGACGATGGCGAGCACGAGGCCGAGCCAGAAGCCCGGCGTGGCATAAAGCGCCAGTGACAGCGCGGAAAGCACACGGTCGGTCAACCCGCCCGGACGCGCGCCCGCCACGATGCCGAGCGCTGTGCCGGTGATGAAAGCGAGCGCGGTGGCGCTGCCCATCAGCAGCAGCGTGTTCGGCAGGCGCTCGAGGATCAGCCCCAGCACCGGCCGGTCGAAGGCGAGCGACCAGCCGAGATCCAGCCGCAGCACCGAACTGGCATAGAGCCAGAAACGGGCCAGCACCGAACCATTCAGCCCATATTGTTCGCGCAGCGCATCCCGCAGCCCGGCATCGCCGCCGCCGATGGAGACGAGATAGGCGTCGACCGCGTCGCCGGATGCGTTTTCAAGCAGGACGAAGGTGAAGATGAGAACGATCAGCAGCACCGGAATGGCGCTGACCGCCCTTCGCCGCAGCAATGTTGCCGCGCGTCTCACGTCGCTTCCTCAGGCATCGACCGCGGTATCGGCCCAGTTGGAAACGGCCCAGCGGGGATTGCTGGCGACATTCTTGACCGTATCGCGCGCCACCGTGATGAAACCCCATTCCGCGACGTTGATCAGCGGCAGGTCGGCGACGACCTGTTTCTGGAAATCCTTGTAGAGCGCCGTGCGGGCCGCGGTGTCCACGGTCACCGCCGCCTTGTCGATCAGCGCGTCCAGTTCCTTATTCTCGTAACCGCCCTGATTGGAGAAGCCGACGCCGGCGGGAATGCCGGAGCGCACCAGAATGGTGGTCGAGATTGCAGGATCGCCACGGAAGACCGGCGGCGCGACGGCAAGATCGAAGGCGTGGTCGGTGTAGACGGCTTTCTGGTGTGCGGCAGAATCATTGTTGACCAGCTCGGCATCGATGCCGATTTCCTGAAGCGCCTGACGAAGGTAGGAACCGAACTGCTTGGTCTCATTGAAGTAGGGTGCGGGCAAAAGCTTCAGCGAAAAACGCTTTCCGTCCGGTCCGCGTGCATAACCCGCCTCGTCCAGCAGGGCGTTTGCCTTGGCGGTGTCGAAATCATAGGTCTCGACATCGTCGGTATAAAATTCCGGCGCGTTCTTCGGCACCGGGCCGGTGGACGCCGTGGCGTAACCGAGGAAGACCTTGTCGATGACGAATTTCCGGTCGATGGCATGGGCGATGGCCTTTCTCACCTTGAGATCGGCCAGCTCCTTGCGACGATGGTTGATTTCGACAACGAGCTGATAGGTCAGCGCTTCGTAACCATCGGCGATCACCTTGATGCCCGGTACCTTGGCGATGCGGGCAAGGTCGGCAAGCGGCACGGCGGAAAAGGCGGCGAGCTGGATTTCTTCCGCCTCAAGTGCGGAGGCGGCACCCGCGCGGTCGGGCAGAACGCGATAGATGATTTCGTCGAGCTGCGGCGCAGCCTTGCCCCAATAATTCGGGTTGCGGGTCAGGCGGTAATATTCGCCGGGCTTATATTCCGTGAAAATGAAGGGCCCGGTGCCGACGGGTTTGGTATTGGCAGGGTTGGTGGCGATATCGGTGCCTTCATAAAGATGTTTCGGGACAACGCTGGTGACAACCGGCAGCGCATTGCGGATGAGCTGGAAGGGGGTGGGCTTGGAGAAACGGAAGATGGCCGTGTGGTCATCAGGCGTTTCCACCTTTTCCAGATTGGCAAAGACCAGCCGGCCGAGGTTTTGCAGCGGTTTCCAGACGGAGAGCGCCGAAAAGGCCACATCCGCCGAGGTGAAGGGTTTGCCATCATGCCAGGTCACGCCTTCGCGCAGCTTGAAAGTGGCGCTGAGACCGTCATCCGACCCCTGCCATTCCGTCGCAAGCCGCGGCTCCAGCCCGTCCTTGCCGGTGAAGGAGGCTTCCGCCAGCGGCTCGACGATCTTGCTGGCAATATAAAAAACGCCGTTGGAAGCGACGATGGCCGGGTTGAGGTTCTTAGGCTCGGAATCGGCCGCGACGATCAGCCGCCCGGCCGGTGCCGCCTGCTGTGCTGCGGCAATGCCGGCAAGTCCCGTGGTTGCGGCTAGAAGAAGCGACGACTTGAGAAGCGAACGACGGGACAAATGGACAGGCGACATGAATTCACTCCGGAATGAGGGCGGGGCGGGCCTTTCCGCGGGGCCGCGGCCTGCCCGATCTTAAGACTGCAACCTCGGCAGTGTCCACGTTAATTCGTGGGCTTTACAGCAATGATTTTACGTTGCGTGAGCGTTTGCGGAAACAATATGCCTCAGAGGGGCGATCCGCTTTTCTCCCTCAGTGGAGGCGTGAAGCCGACACGCCTCAAAACTTGATTTAACGCAATAAAATTATGGGTTTGGGATGCGGCCTGCCGAGTGTTCCGCGCCGTGTTGCGTCTGCGGTGGAGGTGAAAATCTGCCTCGGTGACCCCGTTTGGAAAGGGGTAATTAACCTTTATTTTCTATTTCAGGGAGACCGAAATATGTACGTTTATGATGAGTGTGCACGCTGCCATGAGTTTCTCCCGATCCAGATTCCAGAATTCGTCCAATAGCGTAGGGGAGGGGAGCGACAAGGCTCGTCATGCCGGTGGCCAGGCTGTCGGTCAGCAGGCGGCGGCGATGAAGGCGGGCGTTGCGCCGCGTCCGAATGCTGATGTCAGTGCTGCCGACGCCATCGAGGGCCGCGCTGAGATGCCGGGCTGGCAGAATGCTTTCGTGCTCGGCCCGAATGTCCGTTTTACCCGCACGCCGGAGAGCGCCTTTAGCCGGCGCATGCCGGTCGAGACGCCGAATATTCCGGAAGAGGAAGCGTCCGCTGCCGTTCTGCCCGAATCTGAGGTGGCGGCGCAGCCGGAGGCCGTCGTGCAGCAGGAGATTGCGCCGCAGCCGGTCGTGAAATCGCCGGAGCGGCGTCTTCCGCCGCCGCGCATGCCATTTCTGCCACAGCCGCCCGATGCGCGTGGCGCCAGGGCGCTGACCTATAAATTGCGACTGGAACTTGCCCGCAAACAGGCGGAAGAGGCCGCCGCAGCAGCCCAGATGCCGCCGCAGGCCGACGCGGTCGCGGTCGTTGAAGCGCCGGTGATGGCTTCGCTCGCCCAGCCGTTGCCCGCCGCGCCGCTTGCCGATGCCGGGCAGGCGCCTGCGCCGCAGGCTTCCATCCCCGCTTTTGCCGCCCACCTGCCGGATGAGCTTTTCTGGGAAGTCATGACGCTCGATCTGCCTGATGACGCCGGCGAGGATGTTTCCGCATCCGCGCGCGCTGTTCTTGCAGGGCAGGTATGGGTAAATCCCGTGCTGACAGCGCCGGTGGTTACGGCACCGGTCGTCACCGCCGCAACGGCTCCCATTCGGCTTTCGGCCGAGCCTCCCATCGTCAGAGTGCCGGGCGGATCGGCAATCAGGCTTTATCGCGAAATCGGCGTGCGTCAGTCCGTGGTCCCGGCCCCGGTTCAGATTGCCGAACTGGAGAACGCACCGCAGCCGCAGCCGGTTGTGGAAGCGGCAATAATGGTCATCGAACCGCAAAAGGCTGTGGAGCAGGCCCAGCCGGTGGAGAGAATCGCGGCCGAGCCACGTTTCACGCCCCGCGCGCCCATCCAGGCCTCGCAGCCCATGTTCCGGGAAGCGCCGGTCTTCGCGGACGGCGAATATGAATATCCCTCCATCGATCTTCTGCAGCAGGCCCGCGTGCAGCAGACCACCACCATGACCCCGGAAGCGCTGGAACAGAGCGCCGGGCTTCTCGAAAGCGTGCTGGAGGATTTTGGCATCAAGGGCGAGATCATCGATGTCCGCCCCGGCCCCGTCGTGACGCTTTACGAATTCGAGCCCGCACCCGGTGTGAAGTCCTCGCGCGTCATCGGCCTGTCCGACGATATCGCCCGCTCCATGTCGGCGCTTTCGGCGCGTGTCGCCGTCGTGCCCGGCCGCAATGTCATCGGCATCGAGCTGCCCAACCCGGTGCGCGAGACGGTCTATCTGCGCGAGTTGATCGAAGCGACGGATTATAGTGAAACCCGCCAGAAGCTCGCGCTTTGCCTCGGCAAGACCATCGGCGGCGAGCCTGTCATTGCAGAACTCGCCAAGATGCCGCATCTGCTCGTTGCCGGCACCACCGGCTCGGGCAAGTCGGTCGCCATCAACACCATGATCCTGTCGCTGCTTTACCGGTTGAAGCCGGAGGAATGCCGCCTGATCATGGTTGATCCGAAGATGCTCGAGCTTTCGGTCTATGACGGTATTCCGCATCTTCTCACGCCTGTCGTCACCGATCCGAAAAAGGCGGTCATGGCGCTGAAATGGGCCGTGCGCGAAATGGAAGACCGCTATCGCAAGATGTCGCGTCTCGGCGTTCGCAACATCGACGGTTACAATGCAAGGGCGGCTGCCGCCCGCGCCAAGGGCGAGACTGTGTTCTGCAATGTGCAGACCGGTTTTGACCGCGCCACCGGCGAGGCGGTCTATGAGCAGGAGGAAATGGACCTTACGGCCATGCCCTACATCGTCGTCATCGTCGATGAGATGGCCGACCTGATGATGGTCGCCGGCAAGGAGATCGAAGGTGCGATCCAGCGTCTCGCGCAGATGGCGCGCGCCGCCGGCATCCACCTCATCATGGCGACCCAGCGTCCGTCCGTCGATGTCATTACCGGCACGATCAAGGCCAATTTCCCCACCCGCATCTCCTTCCAGGTGACGTCGAAGATCGACAGCCGCACCATTCTCGGCGAACAGGGTGCGGAGCACCTGCTCGGCCAGGGCGACATGCTGCACATGATGGGCGGCGGCCGCATTGCCCGTGTCCACGGCCCCTTCGTTTCGGACGAGGAAGTGGAAAAGGTCGTGGCGCATCTGAAAACGCAAGGGCGTCCGGAATATCTCGGCACCGTCACGGAAGATGCAGACGAGGCCGACGAAGAGGCGGAAGAGGAAACGGCGGTCTTCGACAAGACCTCGATGGGTGACGACGACAGCGACGATCTCTACGAAAAGGCCGTGAAAGTCGTCATGCGCGACAAGAAGTGCTCGACCTCCTATATCCAGCGCCGCCTGTCCGTGGGCTATAACCGCGCCGCCTCGCTGGTGGAGCGCATGGAGCAGGAAGGCATTGTCGGTCCTGCCAACCATGTCGGCAAACGCGCCATCATCGCTGGCGAGCGCGATTCCTACGATACCATGGGCGCGGACGACTGATCGTCGCGTGGATTTCTACAGTGAAGACCTCCGATGCAGGTCCTTCACCTCGTGATGCCGGGTTTGACCCGGCATCCAGCCACGGCGCGTCCGCGCCGTGAATTGATTCTCTTCCGATCAAGAATTTGATCGCGCCGGATTCCGGCTCGGAATGACAGAAGCGAGGACATGTCGCGTCCTGTGATTTATGAGCGCTTCAGGCACGATATTCGATTGCAAAAACGTGCCCCATGAATAGCGTGTGCGGCATGGATTCTGGAATCGGGAGGGTTCCCCGCATGTCGAATGACAATCAAAACGTCACCGTTCTGGCCAGGCTGGATGAGCTGGAGCGCTTTTGCCGCGCCGTTTTCCTGGCCGTCGGCACGGATGACGAAACGGCCGATGCGGCGACCCGCGCCATGATGCACGGCACGCGGCTTGGCGTGGACAGCCACGGCGTTCGTCTGCTTGCCCACTACATCACGGCGCTCGAAGGCGGGCGTCTCAATCCTCGGCCGCAGATCAGCCGTGTGTCCGGCTTCGGCGCGGTGGAAACGATCGATGCCGATCATGCCCATGGCGCCCGCGCTACCTATGCGGCCATGGATAACGCCATGGCGCTTGCGGAGAAATTCGGCATCGGCGCGGTGGCGATTAGGAATTCGTCGCATTTCGGCCCGGCCGGTGCTTATGCGCTGGAGGCGGCGCGGCACGGTTTTATCGGCCTTGCCTTCTGCAATTCCGACAGTTTTGTGCGCCTGCATGATGGTGCGATGCGTTTCCACGGCACCAACCCCATTGCCGTCGGCGTGCCGGCTGTCGATGACATGCCCTGGCTCCTGGACATGGCGACAAGTGCCGTGCCCTATAACCGCGTCCTGCTTTATCGCAGCCTCGGACAGCAATTGCCTGATGGTGTTGCCTCGGATGGTGACGGGGTCGATACGCGTGACCCCAATGCCGCTGAAATGCTTGCTCCGGTCGGTGGCGAGTTCGGCTTCAAGGGGGCCGCACTGGCGGGAATGGTCGAGATTTTCAGTGCGGTTCTTACCGGCATGAAGCTCAGCTTCGATATCGCCCCCATGCCCGGGCCTGATTTTTCCACGCCGCGCGGGCTTGGGGCCTTCGTTCTGGCGCTTAAACCCGAAGCCTTTCTCGAACGCGCGGTGTTCGATGAGGGCATGACACGTTATCTCGAAGTGCTGCGGGGCTCGCCCGTTCGCGAGGATTGCAAGGTCATGGCGCCGGGCGACAGGGAATGGGCCGTGGCGGCAAGGCGGGAAAGGGAAGGGGCGCCTGTCGATCCCGTCACCCGTCAGGCGTTTTCCGAGCTTGCGGCAAAATTCTCAATCAGTCCGCCCGCCTATCATTAAAGCGATCTGCCGCGGGGCGGTTGCTTGCCGGCGTCATCGCACCGTCAGGCGGGGCGAAGCATCATGTTGGGACGTGAATAGGGGGCGGTCGCCAGGCTCAACCTTTCGGCAACGACAGGACGTCCGAGGTAATAGCCCTGCGCATAATCGATTTCCATCTGGCGTATCAGTCTCAACTGCTCTTCCGTCTCCACGCCTTCGATCAGGATCTTGTGGCCGCGATTGCGGATGAGGCGGATCATGTCCTGCAACATCGCCCGGCCGCGCGGCGTCTTGCTGTCATGCAGGAAGGAGCGGTCGATCTTGACGGTGTCGAAATCCGTCATGCGCAGCCAGGAAAGGCCGGCGAAACCGGTTCCGAAGTCGTCGAGCCATATATTGATGCCGAGCGTCTTCAGGTCGTTGAGGCAGCGCAGCACATCCGAATGCATTTCCATGTCCACGCCTTCGGTAATTTCGAAGGCAAGCCTGTTGCCGGCAATTCCCGCCTCGACGAGGATTGCCGCGACCGAGGTGGCAAAGCCAGGGTTCTTCAATTGCATCGGCGACACGTTGACGCTGACCACCGCCACCCTGTCATCGGCGAGAATCTGCTTGCAGACGGTCTTGATGGTCCAGAGGCCCAGCTCCATGATCGTGCCGGTGCGCTCGGCAATGGGAATGAAGATGCTTGGCGAGACAAAGCTGCCATCAAGCAACCGCAGCCGCATCAGCGCCTCGGCTCCCACCGTTTCGTTGGTCGATACATTGAGGATCGGCTGGTAGACGAGGGAAACAAGATCTTCCGCCACGGCGATTTTCAGCAGTGCGGCGATGTTCTCCGTCTCGTCGCTGGTCTGCGGATCGTCCGGGTCGAACAGTTTCATGCAATTGCGGCCGTTGCCCTTGGCGATATATAGCGCCCGGTCTGCCTCGTTGATGATCTTCTCGAGCTTGCCGTCCGGATTGGGGCGGGTGAAGGACGCACCAATGCTGACGGTGACGATGAAGGTGCCGTCCCGGCGCTGGTCATGCGCAAGCGACAGGTCTTCCACGGTGTGGCGGATGGTTTCGGCAAGCTCGCCCACCTGCTGCTTGGACCTGAACGGCGCCAGCACGATGAACTCCTCGCCGCCATAACGGCCGATGGAGGCGCCATGGCCGATGATGGCGTCCTGCAGGGCGTTGCCCACGGTCACCAGACACCGGTCGCCTTCCTGGTGGCCATAACGGTCATTGTATTTCTTGAAGAAGTCGACATCGATGAGGAGAACGGCAAAACCCTCCTCCTTCTTGCTCCAATTGTCCCACAACAGGCGCAGATGATGATCGATGGCCCGGCGGTTCTGCAGTCCGGTCAGGGAATCGGTGTTTGAAAGCCGCAGCAGCGCCTGTCCCCGCTCTTCTGCCGCCTTCTGCTGGGCCTTGGCCTCCAGCGCGTTGAGAAACACGTGGTATCGTTCCCGGTTCAGGTTCCAGTTCACGTAGGAGGTGAAGACGAAGCAGGATATGTAGAAGGTGCCGAAAGCGAGCTTGTAGAAGATGTCTTCCGGAAACTGCGTCACGGCCAGGAAATAGGTGACGAGAATGATGCCTGAAGACACGAGCGAAAGATGGAAGCGGAAGGTGAAAAACAGATTGGCGCCCATCATGAAGATCGCCCCGAAAACCATGTAATAAGACATGTTTTCGAGATTGTCGGTCAGGAGTGAGGGGACCAGCCAGCCAATATATCCCATGACGAGGGCGGTGGCGCAGGTAAGGTCGAGCGCTGCGGTGCTGGCGCCGATGCGCAGCTGTATTTCCAGCGTCAGCAGGGAGGACAGGACCACGAGCAGGCGTGCGGCGATGGTGTAAAAAGCAACGTCAGGTATCAGAATGATGTCGGTAACGGCAAACAGAAGATAGATAAAAACAGCCGTCCACAGGCCCTGTCTGATCGAACCACGGCGGCTGCGCTCACCTTCCTGCTGGTAAAGGGCAAGAAGTTCATCAGAAAACCGGGAGTCCGGCTGCCGATAGTCTTGCTGTCCATTCACCTCTCCCGATGTGTGCTTCATGCACTTTCCCATAGTGTTGCGTATACTTTATCAAGTAACTGCTTATTCCACTTTTCCGTGTGCTGTAGCACCCGGTGCGGGTTCCTGCCGATCTCTCCCAATGCGAGCGGAAAACATAGAAAGGAAGAACGCATCATACGTTCGCAACATTAAGTTTCGCTAAACTGCGTATCCACTTTCTCCTCCGACCCTAAGTGTGACCAAAAAAATACGCTAATCTACTAATCTATCCCTACACCGCTCAAAAATCGAAAGCGAGTGGCCTTCCGTCTCCCAGAAACGTATAGTTAACAATGTGTTAATACTGGAGGCTGAAGTGGTGCGGGTAAAGAAGAAAAATCTTGACGGGGCAAGTCTGATCACCCCGGATACTGTCGCAAAAGAGATTTTTGCACGCAGGACGGAAAATTTCGATGAGCAGTTCGCAGTTGCGAAAGCAGAAATCGCGCTCATTCTCGAATTGGCACAGCAGCAGTTCGACAATGGTGTTTCAGCACGTGAGATAATACATCGAACGGCCGGCGCGCTGCATGGCCTGCGCGAAAAGCTCCACTCCAGCGTGTGGGCAGAACTGATTCCGCTGGTACAGAATCACGCGGTGTCGGACTATTTTCTCGAGGATCCCTTCACACGCTGGTCGTTCGAAAAGCCGAGAGGTTATTCGGGTGATGCCCAGCTTCTCGACTTCATCTACGGTCACGACAGCGTTGCCGATCTGGTGAAGAAAGCCACGCCGCTTGGCGCTGCCCTTTATGACTACACCAGGGATGCCAGTTCCTCGGTTGCCGTGCGCGAGCGGCGGGATCTGCTGACGCGCTTCGTGGACGAGGCTGCGGCCCGGCATGGCGAGGAAACGGAAATCCTCACCATTGCGTCGGGACATCTGCGCGAGGCGGATGCATCCGTTGCATTGAAAGAGGGCAGGATAAAGCGCTGGGTGGCGCTCGATCAGGACCCCTTGAGCGTCGGCTCCGTCGCGCGTGATTTCAATGGCAGCCGCATCGAGGCGATCGACGGCTCCGTGCGCGATATCGTCCTGCGTACGCAGGAACTGGGCACGTTCGATCTGGTCTATGCCGCCGGTCTCTATGATTATCTGAACGACAGGGTGGCGATCAAGCTCACCCGGCGCTGCATGGAGATGCTCAAACCTGGCGGAATGTTCCTCTTCGCCAATTTCTCCGAGGATATCGTTGTCGACGGCTATATGGAAACCTTCATGAACTGGGCGCTGCTCCTGCGCTCGAAGGCTGATATGTGGCGCATCGTCAATGCCAGCGCCGATCCCTCGAGCATCGAGGCGGATGTGTTCTTCGGCGAAAAACCACAATATCGTCTATGCGACGATGCGTAAGAAGGGCTGAGGCCCATCTGCTGGCTGTTCAGGTGGAGCGAGCGGGTGCCGCCTGCTTCTCTCCCCGTTGGGGGAGAAGTCCACGGCAGCGGGATGAGGGGGCAACGGTAGAGATATTCGGTAACGTTG
>LT009757.1:114293-247832 GCA_900012615.1 Agrobacterium genomosp. 13 str. CFBP 6927 | reverse complement strand
GTCGGTCGGTCGGTCGGTCGGACGGTACGCGACGCGCGCGCGCGCGCGCGCGCGCGGACGGACGCGCGGAGAGCGTGTGGCAACGGTAGAGATATTCGGTAACGTTGCCCCCTCATCCGGCCCTTCGGGCCACCTTCTCCCCGGCGGGGAGAAGAATAGGTGGCAACGTCCACCATATCTCGCCCCCTGTTCGGCAGGCGTCTCTCGCTGCCAATAACCATTTGATTAAACGCTGCTGCGGGCCTAAGAATCCGCGCCGAATGCGTTGCAGAATGGAATGGCTGAAATGAAGAGATATTATTCGGATATGGGCGGTCTGGCGGGGCAGACGGAACTGCTGTCGAGCAAGGCTGTTTTCAAGACGGCCTATGCGGTCATCCCCAAAACCGTCATGTCCGATATCGTGACGAGCGTGCTACCGCACTGGACCGGCACGCGGGCCTGGATCATTGCCCGGCCGATGACGGGTTTTTCCGAAACCTTCGCGCAATATATCGTCGAGGTGCAGCCCGGCGGCGGCAGCGACCGGCCGGAGCCCGATGAAAGAGCGCAGGCGGCTATCTTTGTCGTCGACGGTGAAATGACGGTGGAGTTCGAGGGCGCGCAGCATGCCCTGCGGGAGGGGTCTTTCGCTTTCCTGCCGGCCGGCTCGCGCTGGCAGCTGCGCAATTCCGGCAAGGCGCCCGTCAAGTTCCATTGGGTCCGCAAGGCGTTTCAGGCAGTCGACGGCCTTGAGCCGCCGCCGGCGATCTTTTCGCATGAGGATGAGATTGCCCTGTCGGCCATGCCCGACACGGACGGCAAGTGGGCGACGACCCGGTTCATTGATCCGGAGGATGTGCGCTACGACATGCATCTCAACATCGTCACCTTCCAGCCGGGTGCGACCATTCCCTTCATGGAGACCCATGTCATGGAACACGGTCTCTACGTGCTGGAAGGTAAGGCCGTCTACCGGCTGAACGAGGACTGGGTGGAAGTGGAGGCGGGCGATTTCATGTGGCTGCGCGCCTATTGCCCGCAGGCCTGTTACGCGGGCGGGCCGGGCCGGTTCCGCTATCTGCTCTACAAGGATGTGAACCGGCATGTGAAGCTCTGGTAACGGGCGGCATATCGCCTGAAACCGTGAATTATCGCGCAATCCGCGGGCTTGCGCGATAAATGCTTGCTTTAGATCAAATATCCCTAATAAATCCCAATATGCGGTTGGCGATCGCTGCTCCGCATGATTTCGGCATCCGCCCGCATTCATCCTGAAGAAGACTGCCCGTATGATTGAGACGATCGATACCAATATCTTCAATCTTGCGCCCGTGGCGATGTGGATCGAAGATTTCAGCGCGGTGAAGAACCAGTTTGATATCTGGCGGGCGGAGGGTGTCGAGGATATCAGGACTTTTCTCCTGGAGGATTTGTCCCGCGTCGCGGCATGTTCGCAGAAAATCCGCGTGCTTCAGGTCAACGCCAAAACGCTGGAGCTGTTCGAAGCGCGCGATCAGGCGCATCTCGTCGACAATCTGCACCGGATTTTTCGCGATGACATGCTCGAAAGCCACGTGAACGAGCTTTCGGAACTCTTTGCGGGCAAGACGGAATTCACCAGCAATGCCGTCAATTATTCGATCGGCGGAAAGCGGCTGGATATCCAGCTGCGCGGCGCGGTCATACCCGGCCATGAAGAAACGCTCGGGCGGCTGCTGCTGACGACCGAAGATGTGACGGAACGCGAGGAGGCGCGCCGAAAGGAGCTTGTCAACCGCCGTTATGCCGAAGGCATGTTCAAGCACTCGCCGGTTTCCCTCTGGGTGGAGGATTTCAGCCGGGTCCGTCGGCTGATTGAGGAAGTCAGGGAACGCGGCATCATCGATTTTCGGGTGTTCATGGACGTGCATCCCGAATTCGTTCGCCAATGCATGAGCGAAATCCGGGTGATCGACGTCAACCGGGCGACGCTGGATCTGTTTTGCGCACCGGACCGGCAGGTTCTGTTGCAGCGACTCGGCGATATTTTCCGCGGCGAGATGGAAAAGCCGTTCCGTGAGCAGTTGATGGAGCTTTGGAACGGCAATCTCACCCATCACCGCGAGGTGGTGAACTACGCGCTGGATGGTTCGGAGCGGCATGTGCTGCTGCATTTTTCCGTTTTTCCGGGCCATGAGCGCGACTGGTCGCTGGTGCAGGTGGCGCTGACGGACATCACCGCGCGCAAGAAGGCGGAAGCCTATCTCGAATATCTCGGCAAGCACGATGTGCTGACCAAGCTGCATAACCGCGCTTTCTATTCCGATGAGCTGAACAGGCTGGATCGCAGCGCGCTGCGCCCGGTTTCGGCCATCGTCATCGATCTCAACGGTCTGAAGGATGCCAATGACAAGCTGGGACACGATGCCGGTGACGCGCTTCTGCGGCGCATGGGCGAGGTTCTGAACGGCGTCGTGACGACGCCCAACCATGCGGCGCGCATCGGCGGCGACGAATTCGCCATCCTGCTTCCCGGGGCCGACAAGCAGATCGCCGCCGCCATGGTCGATACCGTTTATGAGCTGCTGAAGATCAATAACCAGTTCTATTCCAGTGCGCCGCTCAGCCTGTCGCTCGGTGTTGCAACCAGCGAGGCCGGCGAGACGATGGAATCGCTGGTGCGCCGCGCCGATATGAATATGTACGAGCAGAAAAATGCCTATTATGCGGCGCTGCGTAATAGATCCGCCGATAATAGCGATGCGACGAAGACCAGCCCGCAGCCTGAAACCACCTCGCTGAAGCGCCTGTTCTGACGTTCAGGCGGCCACGGCTCTTTGACGTGCAGGGCCGTTCCTGCTTGTTGCAACGGACCCATCGTCTTCACCGATATGCCCGATAAGCCGCATTCCTCGATCTTCGATGGGCTGGCCGGAATGCAGACGCGAGCGGTCTCAGCTTGTCGAGGGACTTTCCTTCAGCCTCGACGTCATCCTCGGGCTTGTCCCGAGGATCTGCCAACGTCTGCTCGGGGCAGGCCCGAGCATGACGGAAGGGGCGGGACTTCACTGGTCCGACTGTTGCCTCCGGCTAGTCGCGATATGTCCCGCCTTTAACGCCATTTATCTTCCGTCCCTTGTAACCGTGCCCTGTCCAATCCGTCTCGCCCGCTTTCACAACCGCGTGAGAGCGCTGTTGCGCTGCAACAAATCCATTGCCAGAATTTTACATACGTCTTAGTATGTATGTAAATGTGACCTATTTTATGGATTCGGAGCGCAGGATGGCGAAGAGATTGGGACAGATCGTGGCGGTGTTCTTGACGGGCATCGTTCTGGTCGGATGTAGCGATGAGCAGGCGTCTGCGCCCGGCGCGCCTCCACCCGGCGCGGTGAAAGTCGTGACGGTGAAGCAGGAAGAATTGCCCATTAACAATGAATTGCCGGGGCGGATCGCGCCGACAAGGCTTGCCGAAGTGCGCCCGCGCGTTTCCGGCATCATCGTCGAACGGGTGTTCGAGCAGGGGTCGCTCGTCAAGGAAGGTGACGTTCTTTACCGGATCGATCCCGCACCGTTTCAGGTTCGTGTCGACAGCGCGGAAGGAACGCTGCGCCGGGCGCAGGCCGCGCAGCTGCAGGCGCGGCAGACGGCGGACAGGCAGCAGCAATTGCGCCGCTCCAACGTTGGTTCCCAGCAGGAATTCGACAACGCCATCGCCCACCTGGCGCAGGCGGATGCCGAGGTGGCCGTTGCCGAAGCCGGTGTCGCCGAAGCGAAGCTCAATCTGCAATATGCTAACGTCACCGCACCGATCAGCGGCATGATCGGCCGGGCGCGGATCACCGAAGGCGCGCTTGTCAGCGCCACCGGTTCGGAAAATCTCGCGACGATCCAGCAGCTTGATCCGATTTATGCCGATTTCACCCAGCCCGCCGCCGATCTCATTCGTCTGCGCAAGGCCCTGCAGGACGGTCAGCTGATGACCGGCCCGAATGAGGCCGAGGTCAACCTCCTGTTCGATGACGGCAGCCGTTATCCTATTCCCGGCCGCTTGCTGTTTTCCGAAGCCGCGGTTGATGAGACCACCGGTCAGGTGACGTTGCGTGGCGAATTCCCCAATCCGAATGGCGATCTGCTGCCGGGCATGTATGTCCGCGTCCAGATCCAGCAGGGTATTGAGAGGGCAGCCTTCGCCGTGCCGCAACAGGCCGTGCAGCGCGATGCGGGCGGGCAGGCGAGCGTGCTTGTCGTCAACGCGGAAGACACGGTCGAGCAGCGGCGTGTCAGCGTTGGCCGTGCCATCGGCGACCGCTGGGTGATTTCCGAAGGGCTGAAGGATGGCGATCGCGTGGTTGCCGAAGGTTTCCAGAAAACCGCCCCCGGCGCGAAGGTGAAGCCCGAGCCGTGGTCGCGCGAAGCCGATGTCGCCGCCGCTGACGGGGCGGCTGCTCCGGCTGCGAAGCAATAAGGACCGATTTCATGGCACGTTTTTTTATCGATCGGCCCATTTTTGCCTGGGTCGTCGCCATCTTCATCATGCTGGCCGGCCTTCTCGCCGTTCCCATGCTGCCGATCGCGCAATATCCGAATGTGGCGCCGCCGCAGATTTCGATCGCGACCACTTATCCGGGTGCCGCGCCGGAAGACATTTACCAGAGCGTCACACGTCCCATCGAGGAGGAGCTGAACGGGGTTCCGGGTCTTCTTTATTTTGAATCGACCTCCGAAGCCTCCGGCAGCATTTCCATCAACGTCACCTTCGCGCCGGGCACGAATATCGGCGAGGCGCAGGTCGAGGTTCAGAACCGCATCGCCCGTGTCGAGCCGCGCCTGCCGCAGGCCGTCACGCAGCAGGGCCTGCGCGTCGAACAGGCGGGCACCTCGTTTCTGATGATGGTGGCGCTCACCTCCATGGATGGCAATACCGACGCCATCGGTCTCGGTGACTATCTCAGCCGTAACGTGCTCGGCGAATTGCGCCGCGTGCCGGGTGTCGGCAGCGCGCAATTGTTCGCCACCCAGCGCTCCATGCGTATCTGGATGGATCCGGACAAGATGCTCGGCCTCAGCCTCACCTCGTCCGATGTCATCTCCGCCATCCAGGCGCAGAACTCGCAGGTTGCCGCGGGCCGCATCGGCGCGTCGCCAAACCCGATCGGCCAGCAGATTTCGGCGACCGTCAACGTGCAGGGTCAGCTGACCTCGCCGGATGAGTTCGGCGCCATCGTGCTGCGTGCCAATCCGGACGGCTCCTCCGTGCGGCTGCGCGATGTGGCGCGGGTGGAAGTGGGCGGTGAAAGCTACGCCTTTTCCAGCCGCCTGAACGGCAAGCCCAGTGCGGCCATCGGCGTGCAGCTGTCGCCCACCGGCAATGCCCTGCAGACTTCCGATGGCGTGCGCGCCACCATGGAGGAACTGTCGCGCTATTTCCCGGCGGGTCTGGAATATGAAATCCCCTACGACACCAGCCCCTTCGTTAAGATCTCGATCCAGAAGGTGATCAATACGCTGGTCGAGGCGATCATCCTCGTCTTCGTGGTGATGTTCGTCTTTCTTCAGAATATCCGTTACACCATCATTCCCACGCTCGTGGTGCCCGTGGCGCTGCTCGGCACCTGCGCCATCATGTATGTCTCGGGTTTCTCGATCAACGTTCTGACCATGTTCGCCATGGTTCTCGCCATCGGTATTCTGGTCGACGACGCGATCGTCGTCGTCGAGAATGTCGAGCGCATCATGGCTGAAGAACACCTGTCGCCAAAGGAGGCGACCCGCAAGGCGATGGGCCAGATTTCCGGCGCCATCATCGGCATCACGCTGGTTCTGACGGCGGTGTTCGTGCCCATGGCCTTCTTCCCGGGTGCTGTCGGCATCATCTACCAGCAGTTCAGTCTGACCATGGTGGTGTCCATCCTGTTCTCCGGTTTCCTCGCGCTGTCGCTGACACCGGCGCTCTGCGCCTCGTTCCTGAAGCCGATCAAGGCCGGACACCATGAAAAGAAAGGCTTCTTCGGCTGGTTCAACCGCGGCTTCGACAAGGCGTCGCATAAATATTCCTCATCGGTTGGGTCGATCATCAAGCGCTCCGGCCGCTTCATGGTCATCTATGCGGCGCTGCTTGCCGGCCTCGGCTGGGCCTATATGCAATTGCCGAGCTCCTTCCTTCCCAATGAGGATCAGGGTTACCTGATCGTCGACATCCAGGCGCCGGCGGAAGCAAGCAGTGACCGTACCCTGCAATCCATCCAGCAGATCGAAAAGATCTTTCTGGAAGAGCCTGCGGTTGACCGTGTGATCGCAGTTTCCGGTTTCTCCTTCTCGGGCTCCGGCCAGAATGCCGGTCTCGCCTTCGCAACGTTGAAGGACTGGAGCGAGCGTGGTCCGGAGGATTCCGCCAATGCGATCTCGGCGCGGATAAATGCCAAGCTGTGGGGCTTGCCGGACGCGATGTCCTTTGCGCTTTCGCCACCGCCCATTCAGGGTCTCGGCAATTCCAGCGGCTTCACCTTCCGCCTGCAGGACCGTGCGGGTGCGGGACAGGCAGCGCTGAGCGCCGCCGGTGCGCAACTGATGGCAGCCGCGCAGCAAAGCCCGGTTCTCGCCGGTCTTCGTATCGAAGGCATGCCGGATTCCGCGCAGGTCAATCTTCTCATTGATCGCGAGAAGGCCAATACATTCGGTGTGACCTTCAGCGACATCAACGCAACCATCTCGGCCAATATGGGTTCGTCCTATGTCAACGACTTCCCCAATGCCGGCCGCATGCAGCGCGTGACGGTGCAGGCGGAGCAGGGTCAGCGCATGAAAACGCAGGATCTTCTGCACCTCAACGTTCGCAACGCCAATGGCGGCATGGTGCCGATCAGCTCCTTCGCCTCGGTTGAATGGGTCCGCGGTCCCTCGCAGGTGGTCGGCTACAACGGTTATCCGGCCATCCGTATCGGCGGACAATCGGCGCCGGGTTACTCTTCCGGCGATGCCATTGCCGAGATGGAGCGTCTGGCGGGTGAATTGCCTGCTGGTTTCGGTTTCGAATGGACCGGCCAGTCGTTGCAGGAAATCCAGTCCGGCTCGCAGGCGCCGGCGCTCATCGGGCTCAGCGTCCTGTTCGTCTTCCTGCTTCTGGCAGCGCTTTACGAAAGCTGGTCCATTCCGCTCTCCGTCATGCTGGTGGTGCCGCTCGGCGTCATCGGTTCGGTGGCGGCGGTGATGTTGCGCGGCATGCCAAACGACGTCTACTTCATGGTGGGCCTCATCGCCATCATCGGGCTGTCTGCGAAAAACGCGATCCTGATCATCGAATTCGCCAAGGATTTGCGGGCAGAGGGAAAATCCACCTATGATGCCACAGTCGAGGCGGCGCATTTGCGCTTCCGGCCGATCCTGATGACCTCGCTTGCCTTTTCGCTGGGCGTGCTGCCCATGGCGATTGCCTCCGGTGCGAGCGCGGCCAGCCAGAACGCCATCGGCACCGGCGTGCTCGGCGGCATGATCTCGGCAACGATCCTCGCGATCTTCTTCGTTCCCGTCTTCTTCGTTTTTGTCATGAAGATTTTCGGGGATCGAAAGAAGGAGAATGAGATTGCTGCTGACGCCGTATCGCCTGCGGAATAAAACGGATGGAGAGGCCCGCACTTTCATCTGATTGAGTTCATGTGACTGACAGCCTGGCAATGCAGAAGGCACGGTGCGAAGGCACCGTGCCATGATTGGAAGGAGACATCAGCATGCGCCGTACCAAGGCCGAGGCAGAAGAGACCCGGCAGGCGATTCTTGCCGCTGCCGAGCGGGTGTTTTTCAAGAAGGGCGTGGCCAACAGCTCCCTGGACGAGGTGGCGGCCGCCGCCGGTGTGACGCGTGGTGCGATATACTGGCATTTCTCCAGCAAGAGCGACCTTTTCATCGGGCTTTATGAATCGGTCGCCTTGCCCGAATCGGATCTGCTTGATTTCGACGATCCCGATCTGAAAGGCTTGGCGCTTCTCGCCAAAATCGAGGAAGCCGCTTGCAAGTGGCTGGCCCTGCTGGCGGGAGACGAACAGCGCCAGCGCATCATGACCATCAGCCTGCGCACCAACTATTCCGATGAGTTCGCACCGGTTCTGCACGCGCAGGAGGAATTGGACCGTTCCCAGAAAGAGCGCCTCGAGGCGGTTTTCGAGCGTGCGGAGGCCGAAGGTGCCTTCAATGACAACTGGACAGCGGAATCGGCACTCGATGCGATCTACTGGCTGATAAAGGGCATGTGTTCCGACTGGCTGCTTTTTGGCAAGCGTTTCGATCTGGCCAGGGAAGGCGCGGAGGCCGTGCATCGTCTGATGAAGGGTTTTCAACGTTTTCCGGCGTGATGACTGGATTTTTGCACCCGCTGGCGCAGTCAAATTTAAGTGTATTCTAAAAGACCAGCGAAATTTGCTTTACGTACCTCAAAACGGACGCTAGCTTCTTTCTCGAGCTTTGGGAGGAGTTCGCAGATGGTCATTTCAAATAAAATTAAGGGGCAAGCGCCGTCCGTTCGCACCGGATATCGGTGACGGCACATGGTTTTTGCTGAAGCGTCTCCAGACCCGGCCCTTATCCGGACGGTCGGGCTGTCGAAGTCTTTTGGTCCGGTGCAGGTTCTCAAGGATATTGAGATCGCGGTGCGCGCCGGCGAGGTTCACGCCATCATTGGCGAGAACGGCGCTGGCAAGTCCACGCTGATGAAGCTGCTTGCCGGCAATGAGAAGCCGTCGGGCGGCGAAATCCAGATTGACGGCGAGGCCGTTACGCTGAGCGGCCCGGTGGATGCCGAACATCGCGGCATCGTTCTCGTGCATCAGGAAATATTGCTGGCACCGGATCTGACGGTGGCGCAGAACATCTATCTCGGGCGCGAATTGCGCAAAGGTCCGATGGTGGACGACCGCGCCATGCGCGAGGGCGCCCGCAAGGCAATCGGCGATCTTGGCGGCACGATCGATCCGGACGCCATCGTTGGCAGCCTGTCGATTGCCCAGCGGCAGCTGGTGCAGATCGCCCGTGTGCTGCTGGTGCCGCATCGCGTGGTGATTTTCGACGAGCCGACCGCGAGCCTTACCCCCATTGAAACCGATGCGCTGCTGAACGTCATCCGCGACATCAGGGCGAAGGGTGTGGCGGTACTTTATATTTCCCACCGCCTGCCGGAGGTGAAGGAGATCGCCGACCGGGTAACGGTGCTGCGCGACGGCAGGCTGGTTGCCTCCCATCCGATATCGGCCCTCGAGCCGGCGGATATGGCGCGGCTGATGGTGGGGCGCGACGTGGCGAAGCTCTATCCGGACCGGCACGCCGGTGGCGAACACGAGCCGGTTTTGCAGGTGGAGCATTTTACCGTTCCAGGCTACGCACAGGATGCCGGTTTCAGCCTTCGTAAAGGCGAGATTCTCGGTTTTGCGGGTCTCGTTGGGGCAGGCAGAACGGAGCTTATGGAGGGCGTTCTTGGCCTGCGGCCGGGGCGCGGGACGATCCGCCATCTCGGCAAACCCGTGCATTTCGCCAAGGCGGAAGACAGCCTGAAGGCCGGTATTGTTTACCTGAGCGAGGACCGCAAGGGCAAGGGATTGCTGCTGACCAAGGATCTGCGGATCAATCTCACGCTGGCCTCGCTCAAGAAATTCAGCCGGCTGTTCCAGATCGACACCCGCCGCGAGACGGCGGCGCTCGACGGGGCGATCCACGATTTCGATATCCGCACCGGGCGCAAGGATCTGCTGGCGGGCCAGCTTTCCGGCGGCAACCAGCAGAAGCTGCTGCTTGCCAAGATGATGCTGCTCGATCCGTCCATCGTCATCATCGACGAGCCGACGCGGGGTATCGACATCGGCACCAAGGAGCAGATCTACCGCTTCATTGCCGGGCTTGCGGATGAAGGGCGCTCGGTCATCGTCGTTTCCTCGGAAATGCCGGAGCTGATCGGCATTTGCGACCGCATTCTGGTGATGCGTTCGGGCAGGATCGTCGGCGAGGTGACCGGGGAGCGCATGACCGAAAACGACATCGTGGCGCTGGCGACGGGCGTTCACACGCAGGAGGTTGCCTGAGGTGATCATGCGCAAGGGGAAAAATACTGAGGGGAAACATGACTGAGGCCGCACTTGATAACGGCAAGACGCCGAAGACCTCGAAGGACTGGGATCTGCGCGCCGTGGCGCCTTTTGTGGCGCTGGCCCTGCTTCTGGTTCTCGGCACCATCGCCAATCCCAATTTCATCGGCATCGACAATCTGCTGAATGTCGTTACCCGCAGCGCCTTCATCGCCATCATTGCGCTCGGCGCCACCTATGTCATTACATCCGGCGGGCTTGATCTTTCCGTCGGTGCGATGGTCGCTTTCGTCGCCAGCCTGATGATCCTGTTCATGAACAGTGGTGTCATCGCCAGTCCGCTGTTGATGCTGCTCGCCGCCATGGCGCTGGCTGTCGCCATCGGCGCGGCCTGCGGGCTGGCCAACGGTCTCATTACGACCATCGGCCGCATCGAACCTTTCATCGCCACGCTCGGCACCATGGGCATCTATCGCGGGCTGACCACCTGGCTGTCGCAGGGCGGTGCGATCACGCTGCGCAACCCGGAAATCCAGACACTCTATCGCCCGGTCTATTTCGGCAACGTCTTCGGCGTGCCTGTGCCTGTTATCGTCATCTTCGTCACGGCCGCCATCGCCGCCTTCGTGCTTTACCGTACCCGTTACGGCCGGCATCTGACAGCCGTGGGTTCCAGCGAGGATGTCGCACGATATTCCGGCATTTCGGTCGCGCGGGTCCGCACCATCGCTTATGTCGTGCAGGGACTTTGTGTTGCGGTGGCGGTGCTGCTTTATGTGCCGCGTCTCGCTTCCACCTCGGCCACGACAGGCATGTTGTGGGAATTGCAGGCCATCACCGCCGTCGTTGTCGGCGGAACCGCGCTGCGCGGCGGGGTGGGGCGCATCTGGGGCACGATCTGCGGCGCCTTCATTCTGGAGATCGTCGGCAACATCATGATCCTGTCGAACTTCGTCAGCGAATATCTGATCGGCGCCATTCAGGGTGCGATCATCATCATCGCCATGCTGGTGCAGCGTTCGCTCAGCCGCAGATAGCAGGGCGAGCGATGGGGAATTTGGCCGCGTTATGTGGGGCAGGCGCGGTTGTAAGAGGAGGAACGCCCCGGTCTTGGGAGGAAAGAGACTATGCGTAGTAAATTCATCGGCGTGGCCTTTGCCGCGCTGGCCACGGTGCTTGCGGGTTCAGCGCATGCGCAGGACAAGAAGGTCACCATTGGCGTATCCATTCCGGCGGCCGACCACGGCTGGACGGCCGGCGTCGTCTACCATGCCGAGCGGGTGGCGAAACTTCTGATGCAGGAACATCCGGGTCTGAACGTCATCGTCAAGACCTCGCCGGATGCCGCCAACCAGGCAAACGCGCTTCAGGACCTTGCCGTGCAGGGGCTGGATGCGCTGGTCGTGCTGCCATCCGATCCCGATCCGCTGGTCAACGCCATCAAGGAGATCAAGGACAAGGGCACCTTCGTCGCGCTGGTCGACCGCGCGCCGAGCGTCAACGACAATTCGATCCGCGATCTCTATGTTGCCGGCAACAACCCGGCGCTTGGCCAGGTGGCGGGCGAATACATCAAGAAAACCACGCCGAACGCTGAAGTTGTGGTCATTCGCGGTCTGCCTATCCCGATTGACCAGCAGCGTCAGGACGGTTTCGACAAGGGTATCGCCGGCTCGGGCGTCAAGGTTCTCGACCGTCAATACGGCAACTGGAACCGCGACGACGCCTTCCGCGTGATGCAGGACTACCTGACCAAATACAAGAAGATCGACGTGGTCTGGTGTCAGGATGACGACATGGCGATTGGCGTTCTGGAGGCGATCCAGCAGGCGAAACGCACCGATATCCAGTATATCGTTGCGGGCGCCGGTTCCAAGGACATGATCAAGAAGGTCATGGACGGCGACAAGCTGGTGCCGGTCGACGTGCTCTATCCGCCGGCAATGGTGGCGACCGCCATGCAGCTGACGGCCGGGCATTTCTATGATCAGGTGCCGGTTGCGGGTGAGTATATTCTCGACGCAACGCTGATCACCAAGGACAATGCCAAGCAGTTCTACTTCCCGGATTCGCCGTTCTAATAAGGGGTCCGGCCACGCGATGCCCGCTGGAAGGCGGGCGTCGATGCTGCTAAAAGTTTTGCCGAGGCTTGAATTTGGCGAGGCGATTGCATCCCCATTCCGTCACCCCGGACTTGATCCGGGGTCCAGTGCGATCAAGTCCTTGATCGCGGGAGAGTCCTTTCACGGCGCAGACGCGCCGTGGCTGGATGCCGGATCAAGTCCGGCATGACGCTCGGGGAGCGTCAGCTACGTCACCCGTTTTTGCGAAACCACGCCGAGAGATAATCCACGAAGCTGCGCACCTTGGCGGGCAGGTAGCGGCGATGCGGGTAGACCGCATAAATACCGCGATCCTTGGAAATATAGTCATCGAACAGCGTCACCAGTTCACCGGACTGGATATAGGGTCTCGCGATGAAATCCGGCACGAGCGCAATGCCGAGCCCGGCGCGGGCGGCACGCAGTGTCGCCTGCGGGCTGTTCACCTCGATCGGTCCGCTGATGGCGACCGAGTTCGAGCCGCCATCCGGCTCGAGATAACGCACCGTATTGTGGAAGCGGGTGTTGGTGTCGATGATGAAAGGAACGCGGGCGAAATCCTGCGGTCCGTCAAGCGGTCCATGCTGGGCCACAAAATCCGCCGTCGCCACCGCATAGACCCGGAAATCGGAAAGCTTGCGGGCGATGAGGCCCGAATCCTCCAGCCGCGTGATTCGAACCGCAAGGTCGAAACCTTCCTCGATCAGATCGACGAATCGGTCCTCGGCGACGATTTCCAGCGACAGTTCCGGATTTTCCTTGGCAAAATCGATCAGGCTCTGGCCGACATCGGCGTCGATGAAGGTGCGGGGAACCGAAATCCGGAGCTTGCCTTTCAGATCGGCATTCTTCTCACGCACCAGATCGGCGAGGTTGTCGATCTCCTTCAGAATGTCGGACGCGGTGCGATAATAGGTGTGCCCGGCCTCGGTCAGCGAAAACTGCCTTGTCGTGCGGTTAAGGAGCAGCGCGCCGAGATCATCTTCCAGTTCCCGCACATATTTGGACAAAAGCGCCTTGGAACGCCCGGTCTTGCGCGCAGCGGCGGAAAAACCCTCCGCTTCGACAACATCGATAAAGGCGCGGATGCGGGTGAGCGTGTCCATGGGAATCCTCCGGTTCGTTCCATATAATTGAACGCTGGGGGCTGACTGTTCAACCCTAAATTCGCTGCCGAAAAAATCCGCGATTTGATGAAAAAATCCTCTTGATTATGACTGCGAATATTCTTATTTCACGGGCTGCCCAAAGTCGCACGTGCCCATGTGTGTCCGCCGATTCCTCGATGTGGTGAGGATTTAGGTAAGGTACCTGGAACTAACCCCTCCAGTCGCTATTCCGGCCAACCGGAAAATGCGAGGACATATGAAGCAACGACGGTGCGGGCCTTTCTGGTTCTCTGCCGGCTTTCCATCAGCCGGGGTACTGAAGAGGCACACCATCATTGCCTGAAGTGCGGTCGGGTCAATCCCTCCAATCGATGGCAGACAAAGCCGAATGATGCTCTGGCAGGGCGTCGTTCACATTTGCGCCTTGAGCGTATGCTATCGAATCTGCGCCTCCACCGGCTGATTCGTCTGCATATCTCGAGCGTCCTTTGTCCTCCGGATTTTCCGGAGCCGGTTTTATAGGGAATATATCGATGACGACTGCACGCATTCTCGACTTCATCAAGACCCGACGTCCCGAAGGCCCTTGCCTTGTGGTTGATCTCGACGTCGTGCGCGACAATTTCAACGCGTTCCGGCACTCCCTGCCGAACAGCGCTATCTATTATGCCGTGAAGGCAAACCCGGCTCCCGAAATCCTGAAGCTGCTCGCTTCGCTCGGCTCCAACTTCGATTGCGCCTCCGTGGCTGAAATCCAGATGGCGCTCGATGCCGGTGCAACGTCCGACCGCATCTCCTTTGGCAATACCATCAAGAAGGAACGCGATGTTGCCCGCGCCCATGCGCTCGGCATCGATCTTTTCGCCGTGGACAGCCATGAGGAAGTCGAGAAGGTTGCCCGTGCCGCTCCCGGCGCGCGCGTCTTCTGCCGCGTGCTGACGGATGGTGAGGGCGCCGAATGGCCGCTGTCGCGCAAGTTCGGCTGCGTGCCGCAGATGGCCGTCGATGTTCTGGTCTATGCACATCAGCTGGGTCTCGAATCCTATGGCGTGTCTTTCCATGTCGGTTCGCAGATGATGAATCTCGACGCATGGGATGCGGCGCTGGCCGATGCAAAGCGGGTCTTTGCTTCGCTCTCCAAGCAGGGCATCCACCTGCAGATGGTCAATATGGGCGGCGGTTTCCCGACCAAGTACCTGCGTGACGTTCCGGCTGCCGAAGAATACGGCCAGGCAATCGACGCGGCGCTGCGCAAGCACTTCGGCAACCAGATCCCGAAGACGATCATCGAGCCGGGCCGCGGCATGGTTGGCAATGCGGGCGTCATCAAGGCGGAAGTTGTTCTCGTCTCGAAGAAGTCCGACAATGACAACCACCGCTGGGTGTTCCTCGACATCGGCAAGTTCGGCGGTCTCGCCGAGACGATGGACGAGGCGATCCGTTACCCGATCCGCACCGAGCGCGATCAGGACGAGATGCAGCCCTGCGTTCTGGCCGGTCCGACCTGCGACAGCGCCGACGTGCTGTATGAAAAGAACATGTACCCGCTGCCGGTCTCTCTGACCATCGGTGACGAAGTTCTGATCGAAGGCACGGGCGCCTATACGACGACCTATTCGGCGGTTGCCTTCAATGGCTTCGAGCCGCTGAAAGCCTACGTCATCTAAAGTATCCGACCGAAAAGCATAACGCGTTTTCGGGAAATCCGATGCTTCGATAAAAGTCCGAGCGCCGTCCGCTGAAAAGGGCGGCGTCTCGACCAAGCTTCCGTTCCGGCCCTGCCGATTGTGCTGTTGCGCAAATCCCTGCTTGCTGCTCCTCTTCCAGCCGAGGAAAGCGTGTCGGCGGGCCGGAACGGCTCCACCATTTTTCATCAAGGGCCGCGTGTGGGCGGTTGTGTGACGGGAGGCCAAGGATGGCCGCTCTTTTGAATTCGGTACGGGCATTTTTCACACCGCAGACATTTCATGTCGATCAGGAAAATCCGGGCGATGTCGTTGCCCGTGAGAACCTGCTGGACCGCGCCATGGGCGCCGGCCGCCGCCGCAAGTCTTCCGAAAAGCTGCGTGCCGGCCGCGTTCCGGCCGAAGGCCTGGCGCTGGTTGCCCGTGATGAGGATGGCCATGTCATCGGCACGGTGCGCCTGTGGAATGTCGAAGCCGGCATTTCGCGCGAAGGCCGCGTCGTCGAAGCGCTGCTGCTCGGTCCGCTGGCCGTCGACGCCGCCCATGAGGGCAAGGGCATCGGCTCGGCGCTGATGCGTGCGGCGATCTCCGAAGCCACAAAGCGCGGCCACGGCGCCATTCTTCTGGTTGGTGACGCCCCCTATTACGAGCGTTTCGGCTTCTTCGCCGAGAAGGCCCAGCACCTGATCATGCCCGGCCCGTTCGAGCGCAGCCGTTTCCTGGCGCTGGAACTGAAGGCTGGCTGGCTGGAAGGCGCTGCCGGCCTTCTGGTGGCAAGCGGACGCAGGCTCTCGGCCTGAGACGAACAGTGCCGCCGGTCCGGCCCAGCTATATGCCGGGACCGGACCGCCGGAAATTCTGTTTCCGCAAAATAGTCTTTCATGCAAAGCTGCGATATCGGATTGGGTGCCGGTTTGCAGGGCAGGCGATATCGTAAAGCCTGCCCGTTTTCTGTGTCGGCCTGTATGTGCTCCGGTGTGATTTTCAGCAGCGGGGATCAGGCATGCAGGCAACTCTTCTTCGTGTAAACCGCGACTACCGCCTTCTTTTCTCCGCCAGTGCCGTATCCAATCTTGCCGATGGCATATCCATGGTGGCGATACCCTGGCTTGCCACGCTGCTGACGAGCGATCCGCTGCTGATCTCCATGATTGCGGTGGCGCAGAGGATGCCCTGGCTGCTCTTTGCGCTTCCTGTTGGTGTCTGGACGGATCGGAGCGACCGACGCCTGCTGATGGTGCGGGCCGATCTGGCCCGGCTGGCGCTGATGATCTGCGCCGTTGCCATGATCTCCGCCACCACGGCGCTTCCTCGACCGGCGGATGCCGGTATGACGGGGATTTTTTCGCTGGCGGTGATCGCTTTTCTGCTTGGCTGCGCAGAGGTCGTCCGGGACAATGCGGCGCAGACGATCCTGCCGGCACTGGTTGCCCCCGGTGATCTCGAACATGCCAACGGCCAGATGTGGAGCGCGGAACAGGTTACGGGCCAGTTCATCGGCCCGCCACTGGCCGGCCTTTTGATTACCGCCGGTATCGCCTTTCCCTTCGGTCTGGATGCCGGGTTTTATGCGGCATCCGCCCTGCTGATCTGGTTGATCGTGCTGCCGCCGCGCAAACCGTCCGGCACCTTTGCCTTCTGGCCCGCATTGCGGGAGGGGCTTGGCTGGATGCGGCATAACAGGATGATCCTGCGGCTTGCCCTCATGCTGGGCATTATCAATGCCGTTTTCATCGGCGGAATGACGATCCTTGTCCTTTATGCGCAGGAAGTGCTTCAGTTGTCGGCGACAGCCTATGGTGTGTTGCTGACCTGTGGTGCGGCCGGCGGCGTTCTCGGCGGGCTGGCCTCACCCTGGCTTGCCCAACGGCTGGGCGCGCGGAAAAGCCTTGTTCTGGCGCTCTGCACCTTCGCGCTGTTCAATCTGGCGCTTGGCCTGTCCGGCTCCGTGCCACTTGTGGCGGTGGGCCTGTTTTTCGAGGCCGCAGCCGGCATGCTCTGGAATGTGGTGACGGTCAGTTACAGGCAAAGGCGCATTCCCGATGAGCTGCTCGGCCGCGTCAATTCGGTTTACCGGTTTTTCGGCTGGGGCGCGATGTCGTTCGGTGCGCTTGCCGCAGGTTTGCTCGTCACCCTTGCCGAGCCCGCGCTTGGCCGTATCGCCGCGCTCCATCTGCCCTATCTGGTCGGGGCGGCGATTTGCACTGTTCTGGCACTATATGGTTTGTTCCGGCTGCGCTTCTGAAACATGGCGTCTCAACCGCCATTTCGCGATCATGTGCGAATATGTGTGCGGAGTCACGGAATCTGACCGGGGAAATACTTAAATGAGGGTATTTTTGCACGTCATTTTGACCGGGGAGTCAGCTTGAAATGGCCAAAATCCACAACGTATTGATTTCGAACAACAAAAATTGGTCGAAATTTTTGCTGTTTTTAAGTTCTTGATCGACGTCAGTTCCCGAAATTCTACCTTTCAGCCACGGTAGACGAGTGCCGTTCCTCAGCGCGCGGCGTTGTCCCTTGCGTGGCAAGCGATGATTGGTTCTAAATCGAATTCAAGGAGCAGAGCCAATGAACGATCCGTGGTCGAAAGAACCAAAACCCAGCAATCGAGCAATACTTGACCATTTTGAAGATCAAACAGCACGCACCCGATTGCACGCTGAAGTGATCGGGAAGTGGACTGCGGAAGGTGCGATCCAATATGATTTTGACGACCTTCCCGAAACGATTGATGACGTCCGTGAGGTTTCATTTTCGGACCTCGGGATCGAAGACAACGCATTTCTAATTCGCTTCCGTGAGGGGGCTAGCCCCTATCTCGACGAGAAGCGCGAAGTGTTCGTAGAGGGCGTCTTTGTTTTGAAGCAATCTTACGAAGGCAACGAGGGAGCATTTGTCACACTCGTAGCAGGTCGCTCGGGTCATGGTGTGAAACCGTCAGCAGACACTTCGCGGATCGCGAGTGCGTGGATTGATGCAGACCGATCCGTGGATGACGGCTTGACGCACTTCGGGCTGGTAGGCGATCCGGTTATCCTGGGGTCCAAAAATCTGTTCGAGATTGAGATGTTATTGGGGGAGGCGATTGCCCGTGTGGGCGCGACGGTGAAGTCGGACCTGATACATCCGGACCCCTACCGCATTTAAGAGCTAATGCTTTCGGGTACGAGGGTGCTTAGTTGAGGCAATGCCAAGCGTCTGGGTTGCCGAGCGATAGATCGCATACTCGGCCAATCATTTAGCTGACAACACAAAACAAGCCACGCCGCGTACACGCCCGCCGTTCGCTCATCTGGTGATAATCCATTAGATGAGCGAACGGCGGGCGTCACGACTTCCTTCCCAAAAAGCGATTAGTTGATTTGTAGATCGCCGCCAACACATCTCTGGCTTGTGCCGCCTGAATAGCGCCGGTATGTTGGGAATCAAGAATACCGGGCGGGATAATCTTGCAAAAAGACGATCTTCAAGCTGTTGATGCTCCTACAAAATGGCCAGGTGCTAACGCCCGGTTGCTCGGTGTTGGCGTCGGTTATGGTCTTCCAGTCAAGCCACTCGACAGGCTCGGGCTGTTCAGCCCAGATGAGTTCGAGCGGTTTGTGCTCGAATGGGCCCATGGTTATCTGAAGGAAAAGCTTGCGGGGGTAACTGATGTCCAGCAACGCGGCGGTGCAGGCGACAAGGGCCGTGACATCGTCGTGTGGTTTGGCGCGTCGGGCGCTCCGGATCGGTTTTGGCATCTGTACCAATGCAAGCGTTATAAAGGAAAGATCGGTGCCAAGATCGGCCTAACTGAGATAGGAAAGGTTCTGTATTTTGCGTCTATCGGCAAATTTTCCATGCCGAAGGAGTATTGGTTCGTAACCCACAAAGGGGTCACGAATGATTTCCAGGACCTAGTAGATCAGCCTAAAAACCTGAAGGCCGAGCTGATCGCGAACTGGGACAGTTATTGCTCTAAGGAGATTGTCGGTAAATCGGTCATCAAGCTTGGAGGCGACTTACTGAAGTTTGTGGAGGGCATCGACCTCTCGATAGTCAAGATCAAGCAACCCCTTGATATACTCAAGGAACACGCCGAGACTACTTTCCATGAGATAGTTTTTGGCAAAAAGCTGAGTGAACGAGGTCCTCCTCCAACTCCGCCTTCCACAATTGCGGAAGAAGAGCGCGGGTACGTTCGGCAGCTTTACGAGGTGATTAGCGAGATGATTTCCGCGCCGGTGACAGAACAAGCTGATTTCGCGACCCACCGCAAATCCGCTACATTGTTCGAGCGTTCGCGCATCACGTTTTACAGCGCTGAAGGGCTCAAACGCCTCGCCCATGATCAGATGCAACACGTCGAATTCTTTCATGATCTGGTGAAGAAGTTCGGGGACGGCCTATATCATACCTACAATGGTCCGGCGGCCAGCGGTCATGAACGTCTAACTGCGACGGTCAAAGCCGCCCAACATCAGGAGATCGACGCACACGTTCTCAAGCCTCACATGGAACCATTGGATCGTGAAGGCATATGCCATCATCTGGCGAACGACGGCATAGCGAAATGGTGCCAGAATGACTAACGCCGCGCTCGCTGAAACAAGACCGCAACCACCGCGCTTGTTCAACACTCCAGTCGAATGCGGTTTTCGGTTGCTGTTCATATTGTCAGCATCCAAGCCGGCTCTATTCGACGTTCAACGCCTCATCAGCTACGACTACCTCGTCGTTCACTCCGGAGACGTCGACCGGTCGCGTCCGAGCCTACACCCTGCGGTGCCGAACCGCGGAGTGGAATGGATTATAAAGCGGCAGATCGTCAATACCGGTCTATCCCTGATGTGCGCGAGAGAGCTTGTAGTCAGGCACATGACTGATCGCGGAATCTATTATTCCGGCTCCGACCTCACATCCGCTTTTGTCGGACTTCTGAAGACAAGTTACGCCGAAGGTTTGCGGGATCGTGCCAAATGGGTAGCCGAGAGGTTCGACTCATACACCGATGACCGTCTACAGGCCTACATGGCGGACCAGGTGGGAAAGTGGGGAGCGGAATTCGATGCCCTTGCAGCCGTGAAGGATATTGTTCTCTGATGTCGCGAATAGCTGAGATACGGATGACGGGGAGGGGCCAGCTCGACGCGATGATACGCTTCAATCGTGGCCCAAACGTGATTTCTGGCGACTCCGATACCGGGAAGAGCTACCTCGCGAGGCTCGTCGACTATGTCCTCGGTGCAGATGAGCTAAAAAAGACGATTGATGAAGCTGCCGACTACGAGACGGTTTGGCTCGAATTCAGGAACGCCGAGGATGAGGTTCTCACTCTGGAGCGAAGTCTTCAGGGTGGCGAGGTACTCGCCTATTCCCTTTCCATCTGCGACGTGATCGGCGACGACAATTTCGAAGCGCCTCGCCCCGATGAGGAACGGGTTCGCAGCGATGACAATCAGGTGGAAATCCTCGCCTCGAAGCGCCAGGGGCGGTCAGTTGTGCCCGATGTCACTTCGAGGGTGTTTCCGTTCTTCGGGCTGCCTGAGACAGTGACGCTGCGGAAGAATGCAGGCGGCGAGACCCAGCGATTGTCAATCCGTACCATGCTACCGATATTCCTTGTCGATGAAAACGACATCATCACCGAAGGCTCTCCCATTTTGAGGGGTGGGTTCGGCGACACGGCAGAGAAGCGCATGTTTTCGTATCTCTTAACCGGAAAAGACGACGCTAGTATCGTCGCCCAGGAAAAGCGAGAAATCGTCTCTGCGCGGCTTCAAGCGCAACGCGATCTCTTAGCGGACCTAATTGCACCTTTGAACGCTCGTCTGAAGGAGCGGAAGGCAGATGAAGAAGAGGAGAGTATCAACCGCCTGGAAGATACCATCAACAGATTGTCGGAAGCTCTTGAAAGAAACGCGGCCGAGCGCTCGCGGCTTCAGTCAGAGAGAGGAACCGTCTACCAGTCGCTTGTGAAGTCCGAGACACAGGTTGTCGCCCTCGATGCCATGCTGACCCGTTATAAGCTGCTTGACGAAAGATATTTGTCCGACCTCCAGCGTCTCGATTTCATTGCGGAAGGCTCTTACTACCTTGATGGACTGCAGACCAACGCTTGCCCCTTATGCGGGCAATCGCTCGACGGAGCGGACCACGACCACGCAGATCATCTTGGACCTAAATTCAGCTCTGAAGAGGTTTATGCATCGGCTTCGGCGGAGGCTGCCAAGATACGTGGATTGCAGGCTGATCTGCAAAACGCGATCTTCGACCTGCGACGAAGGCGCGATGACTGGAAGCGTGGCGCAAGTGAAGACGCCGCCCGGCTACAGGAGATCGACAGACTACAAGACGCCGTTTTAGCCCCTGCCCGTCAACAGACCAAAGCATCGCTGGACGACGTAGTGAAGAAGCGGCTTGATCTACAGTCAGCTCGCGCCGACCGCTCCGAAGCCGCGAAGCTCGAGAGGATGAAGGCGGAACTTGAAAAGGCTATTGAGGAGCCCCACAAGAAGCTGAAATGGGCTCCTCTCGATCCCATGGCCACGACCGAACTGTGCAAGGAGATCGAAGCGGTCCTCAAGGATTGGTCTTGGAAAGACGACGTCAGAGTCGAATTCGAGGAAAGCCAATATGACATTAAGGTCAATGGGAAAGTCCGTCGTGCTCACGGAAAGGGATTCCGAGCAGTAATGCATGCGGCTATTTCGGTGGCATTGTTGAGATATTGCCGCAGCCGCGGAAAGCCGCATCCGGGATTTATTGTGCTCGACTCTCCGCTGACGACTGTGAAGCAAGGTCGCGGTCAAACGGACGTTGAAACTGACGATGGCCGGATTGAGCCTATGATTGAGCCCAAATTCTGGGAGAGCTTAGCGTCTGTCGATCCGTCTATGCAAATAATCGTTCTCGACAACAAGGAGCCGCCACCTGAGCTGGCCGACAAACTGAACCTACAGATTTTCGCCGGCCTTGGGGCTAAGCCAGGCGAGCGGAGGGGTTTCATTCCCGACCGTGCCACAAACAAGTAATAAGGAATGACGTGGCGGTAGGTCTCTCGCTTGGCTGCAGACCGGAAGGGTGATTGTCGATGTTGCCACAGCTCAGTTTGAGAAGTTCGATGAAGCGGTTTTCGTGTAAGCGCACCCACCCTCCGCGGTCGTGATAGTCGATAGGACCGCATACGGCCTGGGACACAGCGCCGATTTTCCTGGAGTTGAAGCAAGAACGCGTTTGAGGGAAAAGAAGTACCGGCGCTCATCGCCCCGTACGACCATCATGCCCGCCAGTTCATTCTCACTGATCCTTCTGAAGTAGTCAGTTCGGTGTTGACGACGTGAGTGTCGGAAAATTTGGTGCTCATTAGTTCCGACGGATGGACCATAACGTCATCGAGGAGCAAGGGCCGCCCACTGAGTGCTACGCGTTTGAGTTCGCCTCTGACGTTTTTTGCAAGCAGACTGATCCGGTGGATTCCCATTCGCTCGGACGCTTCTGTGATCGAGAGCATATTTGGATCAAGCGAGCTCGTGGTGAGATCAGGCGGGTGTTACGTCTCCCTCGGTGACCGATTTGATCGAAGTCGAGATGACGCAAGACGCCAATCCCATTTTGGAACATCTCAATTGTCAACAGTTACAAAGGTTTGCTTGAATTTCTTGCTTGCAGGCATCGTTCCGATGTGCTCCAGTATCAACAACATTGGTAACCGGGCGACGTCGCAGAGAAGGAGGATATGAGCTATGCAGTATGTGCATCAGACCCGAAATCATATCCCGGCGTTTGACCAGTCGGTTGCATTTGATGCCCTCCATGGCTTGGACGTAGACATCCTTGCCGGCCGCACTATTCTGGCTTCTCAGTCAGAAGATGTCTCTTTAGCCGAGTCCATACATCGTCGAAGACGACGATGGTTAACGGCAAACAAGGAGACATCATGCCGAATCTCGATCTCACCCGAACTGGTCGCCAAGAAGACATTCGTGGTCGGAATATTCACACGGTAGCTTCAGCTTCCGAAGGAAATATCTCTGAGCATGGAAACGAGGATCGCTTCCATGTCAGCTTCGTGGGTGGACCTGACGAAATCTATGATCAAGTGAAAGAATGGCTGGAGCAGCGTCCGGGTAACCTTGGCGACATCGTCACAGTGCGGAAGAGTGGATCACTAACCTTCGAAGATGCGCCCGATGGTGACTGGTTGGGCCGCTACGCCGATGTGATCTGGGAAGAAACGCTACCGATGTGGGACTTGGATGGTCCTGACGGCGAACCCATGGGAGCCTTCGATGCCGAAGTTCTTCAGCGTTTGATCGAAACTCACCCGCAGTCGTTCAAGGCTCTTCTCGCGGATGAGGGAGAGAAGGATGAGCAGCATAGCCCGTTCCTTGCATCGTTCTATTGCTACTAGAATCGTAGCCCCGGAGTTGATCCTCTGGGGCTACGTATTTTTTTCGGGCCGAACGCTACGCCCTCTATTGACCTGACAGAGAAGTTTGATCCGACTGCATGGTTGCACGTGATGCACTGAACCCGCTCGGCGTTTACGGTAGGCTTGTCGGTGACTCACCTTACACGACTGATGAGCGCGGCAATCCTCCAATATTCGTAGGTTAGCCTATGATCGGTAGCCTCGAATGGCGGGCAGAAGCTCCTTCGGCCCGATTGGATATTGACAGCTTTGTACAAGTTTCGGCCGTGGGACATATTCATATAATGCTTCGGTCTATGATCAGAGTCATACACGGTAGACCGGTATCGTAGGTTAACTTTGCTTCCAGCAAAACTTAATTTCCTTAGCCGATCGTCGGCACATGAGACCCTAGTCGTTTCTCAAGTATGAACGCGTCTAGCCTGCGTGCCATCCAACGATACTTCTCCGCAATGGACGGACGCCTTTTGTTTTCTGAAAGTCCCCGCTCGATGATGGCCCTCAGAACATTCAGTTTTGCGATCGCCTCTGGCTTCCAAGCGTCATTGTCGTCGTTCCAGTCAGCAAACAGATTTAGATAAGGGACGTCGTAGGCGTCCTCTCTTACCAACCGTTGAAGGAGCATGTTCCGATCTTTTGATTGTACGACGTATGCCTTTGCGTCGGCCATCACATTGTCACTAAGCATAACGCGAGGATGCAAGCTGATGTTGGTTTCTAGTTGATAAGCCTCGACTAGAGCGGGGCCGAAAATAACCTCGGCTGTATGGAGGATGAATCCTCTGACAATAGCACCCCGAAAAAGCATGCCCAGACTGAGTAGCTCTTGGCTGAAATTGTTTATCAAGCCCATGATGTGAAACAAGCCCGCAGGAGAGACGGGTATCGAAATCACGACGTTGTCTGAGAAACTGGTGATCTGAATGCCGATCTCTGGCGATCTCGCAAGTTTCGCCCGCCGAGTGATTCCGTCCAGAGCCTCATGTACCGCAGTGATAAGCTTGGGTTCCAACGCCGTTTTCGAGATGATGCTTGAAAATCCCAAGACGTCGATGAATGCCAGATAGCATTCGCTGTAGCCTGTTGGGGTAGATTCAAGCTGCGATGTCTTGGGGTTCATTGCGATGAGCCTTTAGGACCGTCTCGAAAATGCTCTTTGCCAGAAGAGGTGGGACTGCGTTCCCGACTTGCTGTTGTTGAAATCCGATTGAACCCTTGAAGACGAAGCTATCGGGGAAGGACTGAAGACGGGCTGCTTCCCTGACGGATAAACCCCGGTCCTGGTGGGGATGGATCAGCATGTTCTTTCGGAAATTTCCGATCACAACTGACGGAGCATCCGGACGGAGACGGCGGTAAATTCCTGTGTGGCAACGCGTGCGATCCTGATAGTTGGTCATCATCTCTTCTGGTATGTCCGCCCAATTGCCCCCTTGGGGGATGTAGGGGTAACGCGACACCACATAGTCGGAGTTTCGAGACACAATATTATTTTCGCTTTCGAGAGCTCCGTGCCGCATCAACCGGGAGTAGGTTGACACGGCAGGCCCGCGATAGGGAAGGCGGGAAACGCTTGCTCCGTTTACAAGCTCGGGCAAGTCGGCGATCGCTTCATCGACGCTCACAAGCGCGGTTCCCGGAGGCGGCGAGGGGAGCGCGGGCGCATCCTCGCCGAAACGGCCGATAAGGAAAAACCTCGATCGAACCTGTGGTACGCCGAATTCGGCCGCGTTCAGCAGCCCCTTGGTCGTGCCATACCCTAATCCTCTAATATCTGCCTCTACCTGCTCGGCGAACATCCCGCCCTCGGTCTCGAGGATTCCGCGGACATTTTCAAAAATTACCCAACCAGGTCTGATCCGTTTCACGAAGTTGATGAACGACTTATAGAGCCAGTTTTTGTCGTTTTCGACAGACCGTGTCTTCTGATTTGATGTGGAGAATCCCTGACACGGTGGCCCACCGAAGACCACTATATCGCGGCTGTCGAATGGAACGGAAATGTTCAACAGGCTCTGTACGTCAGCCTGCAAAACGAAGGTATCCGGATGATTGTAGGCGTAGCTGGCAAATGCAGACGCATCGAAGTCAATCGCAAGCTTTGTTTTAAGACCAGCCATTTCAGCACCGAGCGACATGCCGCCAGCTCCTGAAAATAAGTCGATGCCAATCATTCCGCTTCCAATCACAAATTGCCACTAATACGATGCTGACTAGAATCACCTTGCAGCTCACCGGTTGTAGAGTCGTGGCAGCTGATTCCTGTGTCAATCCTTTTCAAATCTACCGGACGGAACTTGGTCTTGGGAAGCATGAACGCACACGATGTTACCCCTTATCCAAGTGAGATCGCTCCGTCATTGCGGAATCTGGGATACAGCCTGAAGACAGCAGTCGCTGATTTGGTGGACAACAGCGTGTCCGCCGGTGCGACGGAAGTTCAAGTGTCGTTCTTCTGGAACGGAGAGCTCTCGTATATCAGAGTCAGCGACGACGGTGGTGGCATGGTCGAGTCGGCGCTGCAGGAGGCGGTTCGCTTTGGACGTGACCCAAGCAAGGAACGGCAACCCGGTGATTTAGGTCGTTTTGGACTCGGTCTCAAATTCGCAAGCTGGTCCCAATGCCGGTGCATCACGGTGCGGTCAAAAATGACGGGCAGGCCGCCCGCTACTCGACGTATTGATTTGGACCACATTCTTTCGACCGACCAGTGGGAGGTATTGGAAGACGCCAGGCCTGGCTCTGACGAAAGGCTGGATACCATCGCGCGGTACACAAGCGGAACGGTGGTATTGTGGGAATGCTTGGATACGTTGAACAATTCCGGGACCTTGGCTTCTAGCGACCTCTTTTGGCAAGCCGTCAGTGAGGTCGATGGACACCTGTCCATGACGTTCCACCGTTTCCTAGAAAGACGAACGTTGAAGATCAAGATAAACGGAAGTGAGGTACGGCCGTGGGACCCGTTGATGGCCGGGCATCCGCAACGATCCTCGACGCGCATTGAATACATCAGAGGACCAAACAACCGGATGGTGATTTTCGAGGGACATGCTCTACCCTCGAAACGCTTCCTCACCGACGAGGAGTTCAAGTCCGCAGGAGGTCCCAAAGGTTGGATACCCGCCCAGGGTTTTTATCTCTATCGCGGTGACCGTCTGGTCCTGGGCGGTGGCTGGTTGGGTCTCAGCAAGGGGACTCAAGAATGGAAACAGGACGCCGCCTTCAAAAACGTCCGTATTTCGCTTGATATCTCCAATGCAGCTGACCTTGACTGGGGTCTCGATTTAATGAAGTCGACGGCGCGACCGCCCGTCGCTTTTCGCCCCCGCCTAGTGCAACTTGCCGACCACGTACGGAGGATGGGGCGTTCTATCTCCGCGGCCGAAAGCAAGTCCTCGAAGATTTTGGTCGGCGGAGACGGACTTTGGAAACGCAAAGACGTAGGCACGGCCTCGCGGTTCACCATCAATCGTCGACATCCCCTTGTGAGGCAGGCGCTGGCGGAGACGACGGAAGCATCTCGCGCGTCCCTCAAATTGCTTCTCGATCTCCTTGACAACACAGCGCCGATGCAGCCGGCGACCGCGGCGACGCCGCAACCGACACCGCTGTCTCCAGAAGAACAATCTCTGATTCAGCTTGCGAAGACAATTTTTTACACTCTCAAGAGAAGCGGCGGCGTATCAAACGCCGAGGCTCTTATGCGACTTCTTGAATTACCCCAGTTTGCCAGCCGACCTGACCTCGCCGAAGCCGGCGCGGCCGAAGCGCGCGCAACGGAGACGTGACATGGCAGAACAGTATGACGCCGCACTTGCAGTGGCCCAAATTCTCATCGGGAACGTTTTGCGCGACGGCCAAGAACTGACCACGGAAATCATCAAAGCCCAAGCGGTGTCGGCTTCGAGCGTATTCGGCGGAGGAATCGACGCCGAGCAACTCGCTGCCGATCTCGTAGAAAAGTTCAAAGTATTCGTGGGCCCCGCTTCGGTGCTTGTCGATGATAGCTCGGCTGAGCCCTGGCTTCCCGGAACAGACCGTTCATCGTGGAAGTACTGGCCGCGATACGAGAAGTATCTTCTTCATTCGCTCCCCAAAACGGTTGTGACGCAATCTGATGCCGATACCGATCTTGTACTTGGTCTCCTCGGCGATCCGCAGAAAGCAGGAGCATGGGATCGGCGGGGTCTCGTGGTGGGCGAAGTGCAGTCAGGCAAGACGACAAACTACACGTCCCTCGTATGCAAGGCGGCAGATGCTGGCTACAAGGTCATCATCGTACTTGCCGGTGTGCATGAAAGCTTGCGGATGCAGACGCAGATTCGTCTTGACGAAGGGTTCCTCGGTAGGCGGAGTGATACTCGTGAAGCAATTGGCGTAGGTCTTATCGATCCAAGTGCGGAGCCAATATCTGCAACGACCCGCTCATTGCGAGGCGACTTTAACAAAACGATCGCACGGCAGCTCGATCTACCTTTGAATTCGGGTCCACCAATCCTTTTGGTAGTCAAGAAGAACGCGAGGAACCTGCAAAACGTTCGCAATTTCCTCGCGGGCACCAACGACGAGGTTCCCGCAAACCACATCAGAGGCGTCCCTCTTCTGATCATCGACGACGAAAGCGATCATGCTTCCGTCGATACTCACGGACAGTCGTTTGGCAACGACATGCAGCCCGACCGGAATTTCGAACCGACGGCGATCAACAGCGCCATTCGGCAAATCTTGCGTTTGTTCGAGCAGAAAGCATACGTGGGATATACCGCGACGCCGTTTGCCAACATTTTCATCCACTTTAAAGGCCTTACGGACAAAGAAGATAAAGACCTATTTCCCAGAAACTTCATCGTCAATTTGCACCCGCCGAGCAACTACTTTGGTGCAACGCGAGCGTTCGGCCTAGAGCGTGACGATGGGCTGTCTCACGGCAATGCGTTGGTTCGGGTAATCGACGGAACGGACAATGACAAACTACAACTCGCGAAGTGGATGCCCGCTCGGCACAAGCAGATACACGAGCCGGCTGACGTGACGAGCGATGGTTTTCCATCGACGCTGAGACGCGCGATCCTTTCGTTTTTGTTAGCCTGCGCGATCAGAAAGCTGCGAGGGCAGGTCACTGAACACAACTCGATGCTTGTCCACGTAACGCGCTTCACGAGACTTCAAAAGCTGGTATTCGACCAGATTGACGAATTCCTCGCGAAAACCAGGCGTGCTCTTAGGTATGAATCTGACGGTCCGGGAACGATCTGGGACGAGCTTCGCAGACTACTTGACGAAGACTTCGGGAAAACGACGGACATATTGCGGATAGAAGGTCTTCAAGACTTGGGCCGCATTCCGGATTGGCGAACAATCGCGCCAACCCTAGCTAGCATCGCTGATAGGGTTCGGCTGAAGGAGATCAACGGCCAGGCTGGCGACGTACTGGACTACGAGAACTTCAAAGGCGAGGGGATTGATGTCATCGCCGTCGGAGGAGACAAACTCTCACGTGGACTGACGCTCGAAGGGCTGACGGTTAGCTACTTTGCGCGGCAGACCGAAATGTACGACACGCTTCTGCAAATGGGGCGCTGGTTCGGCTACAGGCCAGGATATCTCGACCTTTGCAGGCTTTATACCACGTCGATACTAGAGGAGGCCTTCGAGCATATCGCGGTCGCTAGCGACGAGCTTAGGCGTGAGTTCGACTATATGCAAAGTTTGAGGATACGCCCGATAGACTATGGACTCAAAGTCCTTAGCCACGAGCGGCTCAAAGCCACAGCGGCGAACAAGCGCAAGCATGCTGCTGACATCCTCATCTACGACACATATGCAGGTAAGGTCAGCGAGACAAAAAGCTTCAGCCTCGACAAAACCGTGCTCGAAAATAACCGTGACGCGTTGGCAAGCCTTCTCAAGGCCCTCGGTGTTTCCGGCAAGTCGACATCGCCCTTATACACCTCTGGTGATCGGGTGCGGTCTTATGATAAGTCGCTGCTTTGGAAAGACGTTCACAGCAAGGTAATTCTTGAATTCCTATCGGATTACGAGACGGAAAAATCGGCTCGCCTTGCAAATAGCAGGCTTTGGCGGAGCTACATTCTCGAACAACTCGAAGAAAGCGGCGACCTTAAAAAATGGAATGTCGCCGTTATTAACGGTGACGACGATGGTAAGCCCTTCAAAGTCGGCGGGCTGGACATCACAGGCCGAGTCCGTCGTCCCGACATCCTGGTTAACCAAAACTCGGGTTACAGGATAAAGCGTCTCGTCACCAACCGCGATGTCGGCATCGATCTCGATGACGTGGCGTGGGACCGCGCTAGAGGGTACGATCCCACCGACCCTCTCTCTGGAGCCCCCTTGCGAGAGCCGACGTCGCAGTCCAACTGCTTGGTGCGTGAAAACATGGGTCTAAACCCTTTACTCCTCGTATATCTCCCTCATGAGAAAGACTACGATGGCAGCCTGCCGATCGTTGGCGTTGCCATAGCGTTCCCTGGAAGCGAGAGGGCCAAGCGTAAAGCCGTCCGCTATACCGTGAACGCCGTCTACATCGAGGAAAGCATCCGCGGCCAAGAGGTGGACCTATGAACGCGACCGCCGAGAGGGAAAATTCGTCGGAAGCAAAGCTTCTCGTAGCGCTTAAAAACCTCGCGGCCAGCGTGGATACAGAGGCCGACGCTCGAAAGCTAAGCGATCGGCCGCTACGACCCGAAATTTATCTTGAGCAGATGTTGGACCAGTATCTTCCGTCCCGCGGTTTGCCCGACGCGCAACTCGGCTCTCATGCCGGCATGAAGGGCAACATCAAGTCCACCGTGGGCGGATGCACGGTGAGTGACGACGGAAAAAAGCTAGTCGTTTTCAACATGGACTATCGGTCGGCCACGGAACTGTGGACCGCACAACGACCAGCTCTGATTTCTCTTGCTAGCCAGACATTGCGCTTCTTAAAGGACGCCTTGAATAGGACGAGCACGGGTCCTCTCTCCGTCGATGCTAGAGCCGTTGCAGATCGCATAGTTGAATCTTTCGATGACGTCGAAGCCGTGACCATTGTTCTGTTTACCGATGGCGTTTTTGCCGGAAAGGAAATCGATCTCGATCCAATTGACGGCCGGAGCGTGGAGTGCGAGGTGTTCGACATCCGGAGTTTGTCTCGCCTGACCGACCGCTCCGTCCGCGATGTTAGCGTGCCTTTCGTGGATCGTGTTGGAAATCCACTAGCACAGATATCCAAACGGGTGGACGACACCAGTTATGAGTGCTCCCTGATCATTCTCCCGGGAGAATTCCTTGCAGACCTATACGAGGAGTACGATGTCGCCCTGTTGGAGCATAACGTTCGTGCCTTTCTAGGAAGCAGCAACAAGGTGAACGTCGGAATACGCCGTACGTTGAAAAACAACCAGGAACGCTTTCTCGCATACAACAATGGTCTGTCCGCCACGGCTCGCGACGTCGAATTCAACGAGGACCGCTCCGCGATAATATTCGTTCACGGGCTGCAGATCGTAAATGGAGGTCAAACCCTCGCTGCGTTGCATCACGTGAAATATGCGGAGAGGACCGATATTTCGAGGGCAGAGGTAATGATGAAGTTGACGGTCGTACGCGAGGGCGACCAAGCTCAGTTCGTCGGCGAACTGTCGTCTTACGCGAACACGCAGAGCATCGTGCAGATTGCAGACTTTTCGGCCAATCGCCCTTTCCACATTGAAATCGAACGTCTATCGCGGAGCGTTTGGATACCTGGTGAAAGAGGCCTTTGGTTCTTCGAGCGAACTCGTGGACAATACAACGTCGCCCGCTCGCGCGAAGGCAACTCCACAGCTGCCAAAAAGAGATTTAAGATTCGTTGCCCGCCTGCTCGGAAATTCTCGAAGACTGACATTGCGAAGTTCATCAACGCATGGAGTGGTGCGCCTCACCTTGTTTCGAACGGGGCTCAATACAATTACCAGGCCTGGTTGGATCGCGTGGAAGAGGAGGACTGGACGCCCACTGAGGACTGGTACAAAGCGTTGATCGCTCAAGCCATAATCTTCAAGGCTGCGCAAAAGGCTGTCAGAGAGGGAAACTTCCCAGGGTATAGGGCTCAAATCGTTGCTTATCTCGTAGCCCTAGTGGGTGATCGCATTAAGGATGAGATCGATCTCAACGTCATCTGGCAACGTCAGGGAGTCTCGGCCGAATTTCAAAACCTCCTGTCCCTTTGGGCTCCCATGGTGGAGAATAGTCTAAAGCAGGCTGCGGGACGGAGCAATGTGACGCAGTTCTGCAAGCGACTTGAGTGTTGGGATGCGGTGTGCAAGGTGCCGACGTCTACGATAGAACTGACGCTCCCCGAGTCGCGCGAGATCGTGGGAAAGTGAAGGGGCGGCATAGGCGCGACCATTAAAGTCTCCTCCGGCGATATGGTGAGCTGTAACACCACGACTGTGGGCGTGGTCTCCGACGGCGGCCCATTCCGCCATGCTTTCCGTTGCCAGAACGAATTTTCCCAACGCGAGGCGAACGCCGAGTGTACTCTCTCCAACGGTCGCTGGCGTCAAATTCCGGCCACTCGAGCAAGTCAGCCCTCGACGGAAGCAATCCTTTCCGTAGCACCCTCCGCTTTCTCCAATTTCGTCTCGGAGCGCCTAGAGGTGTTTCGGGGCGAAATTTATGGACGCCATGACCTCGGGACGTCAAAGCCCACACCAACCCTCGAGTTGTCAAAAGGCATGACGCAAAGTCACGATCCTGCTGGCGTCCAACTTTCAGATTTTAGGCTTTGGTGTGACAACAGCATTACCTCGTTCCGCATCATTGTAGGCGTCCCAGAGGTCGTGGCCCAGTCTAACTTGGTCCAAGACGAACTTTACTTGCACCGCGTCGAGTTTCTCTAAGTGTTCGCTGAGGTTTGGAATCCGATCGCTGTAGTCTTCCACTAGGATTTCGATCCATGCATTGCGTCTTCCGGCATCGTAAATATTTCGAGCGAGGGTAGTGTGCTCGATATTAAGTTCCAGTGCCAATTTCTCAATCTCCTTTGCGATCAAGCTCTGAAATACTGGACCGCGTAGTCCTGCGAGAGCTTCGAGTTTGATTAGTCTGGATGATCTCACTGTCTTGTCGCGCAAGCGACAAGACAGTGAGATCATATCGAGCCATCTTGGCGGTGAAACTGCCGTCTCACCTAATAACGTCATTAAATTGACGTTAAATTTTTGGTTGTGAATGTCAAAATGCGGATGTGGCAGTTCCCTTATATCGTAGACCTCGTAGCTGGAAGACAAACCGTATCCAGAAAACTTTCTCTTCATGCGTAAGGGACCGTCGCCGAAGTAAATTACGATTTGACGAAGTTCGAACGGCTTGGTCCATTGGCTTTTTGCGAACGCCATCGCTGTTCGGTAATTGATCATACGCCAGCCCATCGCCGGGTGATTGGTGGATTGAAATTCTAGGTGAAGAAAACGACCGTCTTCGAGTTCGTACCAGTCGTCAGCAAACCGCGGAACGCCTAGCAACAGGTCGGTGCTTTGCTGGTTGATGACTTTTTCACCAAACAGGTTTGCAATTATTTCGCTCCCGTCGGAATCGAAAATGTTCTTCAGATTTAAATCGTATGTGCCCATTTGCACCTCCGATAAATCGTTTAGTGGTAATTTATTACCGAAAACCTTGCGAGCTGATGCCTCCTTCGGTAGTTGGTTAAATCCGTTAAAGTCCAGCATTTGATCGCAAAAACTTTGTGGTAGCCCCTATCACTTGATGTACAAATCGGAAGTTCTTGGAGAGAACAATGGTTAACGCTGCCGTTTTGCTCTCGTCGTTAATTGAGCGTTCTCTCCGGAAACATGATCAAGAAAAATCGATATCTCCAGCCGCATTCGCAACCAGCGATGCAGCGTCAATCAGTGGCTCGATCCGCGCGCGATCGTAGAAAGCACAACCACCCTCCGCAGTTGAGATGGCCGGCGGCACCGCATTGCCTCTAATCAGACTGCGGACCTGCCGTTGGCTTAGCCCAGTCGCTTTGATGAGCTGGTTCACGGTGACATAGCGTTCTCGGAATTCAGCCAACTCTGTTCGCGACGTCACGCGATAGAAGACAGCTCCATTGTCTGAGCTCACCTCGTCAAAGCCAATCAATCGATTGTTCTGAAGAGCCCAAAGACTTCTTTGGGAAATTTCCAGAATCCCCAGAGCTTCCGCGTTATCGACGTGGATGCCGAAGAATCTGGTGTTCTTTAGTTCGGACGGATGGACCATAACGTCATCGAGGAGCGATGGTCGTCCACTAAGTGCGACACGTTTCAGTTCGCCTCTGACGATTTTTACGATTAGATCGATCCGATTAATTCCCATTCGCTCGGAAACTTCTTTGATCGACTGCATCTCTGGCTCAAGCGCGCTGGTGGCGGCCTTCTGGATGGCTTCGTGGAGTTCTTTCACTTCGACTTCGGAAATCAAACGGGTGTTACGTCTCCCACGATGACCGATTTGATCGAAGTCCAAACGACGCAATACACCGGCGGCAGTGAGTTGGCTCACCAACATGGGTTTGCATCTCAGGATATTTGCCGCCTTGCGAAACTGGATCGTGCCGCCGGACATCCGGTTAAAAAGCGCCAGCGCGCTTACGGGGATCGCCTTCGTGTCAATGTTAGCATCGACGAGCCGACGCCGAACGACGGGCGGGGACAACCCGGTCACAGCAGCAATATGCGCGACCGTCGTCCATTTTTCCTCCTGTGTACGCGCAAACTTTTTCACTGAGGCCGTAAGGGGATATCTGTCAGCCACATGAGCCTGGAACAGTTCGCAGATTTGTTGATAGCTCTCTTTGTGTTGGCTTTGCCGGATATGGGTATAGAAGCGGCCGTAACGAAGAAACGTGCCTGCAGCCGCACCTTCTGAAATGCGGTCGAGAGCTTTGTGAAATTGGTCCACGCCTCCCGCCAAGACTTCATACCCAACGTCGGTGGCATCGCCGATAGCGTCTCGCGTCAGCAGTTCAAGGGTCTGGTCTCTGCCGTGAACTAATGCCACTCCAAGGACGCGGCTGATGTTGAGAACTACCGCGGTCTCAAGCTGGTCGATTAGCGGCCCATGAGAACCGTTGCTATAAAATCGGTCACCGATAAACAAATCGACAGGGCCGGCCGGCCGATCGGAAAGTCCAGAAGACAGCCTCTGAATTTCCTCCTGTTCGACATCGAGTTCCACGCAGAAGTCGAACGAAGGACTGGTTTTGCGTCCGGGAAGCTCGACAAGTTCACAGTGGTGGACATGACAGATGCGATACGGCTTCAAGAGCCAAAGTGCCCGCCGATAGCGACGCGTTCCAGGAATACGATCGTCGCACAGCTCGTCGGCCTCAAAGCATTTTGGGCAGAAGCGAAGGGTATTCCTGAGCAGCAGGGCCTGTTCAAATGTCTGCCCGAACAGCGTCGTCGACCGATAGGACGTAACTGCGGTCGCATGGCGTGTCAGCTGCTCGCTTGGTAGGCCGACCAAAGACGAAAGCATTTCCATGGCGTCGGGCTTTCCGTGGTTCAGACCATGGAAGGACATCCCATACGCTTTGCAGAAGTAGCCTAGAGGACTCATGCGATTGGCTTTCGCCAAACGGGAAACAAACCCCGGCAGGACCTCATCTGCGAAGAGTGGAACTTGCAACATCGTTTACTCATCTCCCAATTTAATTCTTTGTGAGGTCCGGCGGCTTGAGTTCGGTCCGTTCACGAGTGTCGTTGTCAGCCTTCCGTTTTCATCAACCTCTCGAACGATGTTGAACCAGTCATCGGCGATGAAAACATTGGTGTTGTCATCGCAGTTGCTGAGCCGTCGATACCCGTCAGCGAAGTGATCGTGGTTGATGACTTTGTGGTGGAAGGTCTTGTCATCGAAGATGGCGCTTTGAATTGATAGCTTCATCAATTGCACGACCATTCCGAACCGCTGTAGACCGCCGTGCATGAGCCGCGTGATGAATTTCCTGGTAGGTTTGAACGAGAGTGTGAAACCGACGGTGGAACACAGCTCATTCAAAACCGATGCTACGAAGGGGATTTCGTGCTCCGTAAGCAATTCCATCTCGACGACACGGGTTCTCCGCGATGTTTGCTGATGAGGGTCAGCCTCGATGACACCCATCATGTCGTCCACGCCGCTCAGGATTAGCCAAACTGGCCAAGTGTCGGACTGCATGATGGCTTTGATCTGGTTGGCCGGATGCTCTTTGGACTTGCTCGTTGGGGCGTGGAGAACGTGCTGAAATTCATCAAAGAAGACGATTTTGTACTCTTTGACCATCAAAGCGTCCCGCAGCTTGTCCCAAATTGCGGTTTCGTTCTTGAGCGCGCCGCCTGGGTAGCCCGCTGCCTTGAGTGCATGCTCTCCCAGCGACTTCATGGAACATCCGGCAGGTGTTTTCACCCATAGGCAGGCCTGTTTGCTGTTGCCGTACCGGTCGACATAAGGTCGAAGACCAGGGTGGGTTTTGAGCCTATGTCGGATCATTGTGCTCTTCCCGCTGCCGGATTTGCCCGGCACGGCAATCGCATATCCCTCTGGCATATTGCCTGCAGCGATCTCGGAGATCATGATGCTGAACTCGAGACTGAACTTATCGTCCATCTTCGTCGCGACGTAGAAATTTTCGAGCTTGGCCAGAAGCTCGGAGCGCATGAGTTGGACTGGGTCCATGGTTGAACGAAGGAACTCAAGCATGGAATTGGCGGGCTGAGGGCTCATGAGATCACTCCTTCGTTTCGACACGCAGATTGACTGAGCCGATATCCAGCTCGTCGTCATCGTCTACGGATGGACTGGACGACGGCGAGTTCTTTGTTGTCTTAGGTTTGATCTTCTGAGGAACGTCATTTGCTGTGCGCTTATCGTTCGGCTCCTCCAAGACATCCGGGTCAAAGGTTCCGGTTGGGTTCATAGGGTCGTCCCCCGAGACTCTAGCGAGAAGGTCGGTGGTGCCGTCTGAAACTGGGCGCTGGGATGGATCAGCGAAGTCGACGTAGAGGTGCTTGGACCACTGCCAGTTCATCATGTTCTTGCGTTCGAAGTTTTTGATGGTTTTGTCAGTAATCAGTGGACCACCGATGTCGTGTGCCAGCCGCGTTTGTTCAGCGGTCTTTTCGACGGCCGCCAACGCGTCGGCGACGATCTGACGCGCGCGCTCCTTACCAGGTGCGCGCTCTCCGAACTTCTTGCGGAGATAGATGACCGTCTCCATCCACTCCGGGACCGATACTCCTTTGAAGCCTTCAAATGTGGCGTATGCGTCGTACCAATTGTCGTCGCGCGGGTCTTTGAAGGAGATTGCCCACATGTCTCGATCGTTCATCCGTACTTCCACTTCACAGTTGAGTTTGTGCATCACGAGGTCATCGAGCTCCCTTGATGCGTAGGTGTTCCCAAGGATAGTGATCCCGCGACGGCCGATCGTTCGAAAGAGACGGATGCCAAAGATGTCTCGGTACTGCTCCACAGTGGGAGGAGGCGGAACCGCGCGCTCCTGTTGCGAGCCACGATACCAGCGCTCAAGCGGCGTCTCACCGCTAAGGGATCGGTGTGGCGTGTTGTGATAGCAAACGACGATGAGCTGTACGAGAAGTTCGCACAGCATCTCGCGAGTGATGTGAGCGTGCTTCTCTGGCTTGTACTGTCCTTTCAGCAGGATGTTCCCGAAAGTCCGACCCGAGAAGAAGTGCATGTAGCGGGTAGACAGAGATTTAAAGAACCGTTCTACGCGGCCGCGAAGATGGGGGTGCTTGCTCGGAGGAATCGCATGCTTACCCGTGAGAGCCTGGACGACGAGAGGGAACTCGTCGTTTGCGAAGCCTGCTCCAGCATCAGTGTGTACGCGGTCGGGAACTCCACACTGAGGCCATTCGATCACGTCCTGTGAAAGCGCGGTCGTGTATTCCTTGTCACGGACGGCCATGGCCAAGGTGGCAATGGATTCTGCTGCACAAGGCGCGCCAGCAAGAACACGCATCCCAAGGATCGAGCGAGAATATGCGTCGAGAGCGACACAAATCCAAACGCGCTCGATTTTTTTGATCCGGTCCTGGATGTCCAGGTCGAGCAACTCCCAGAAACCGAACATTTCGCAAATTACCATTAGGTCCAGGTTCTGCTCATCCATCTCCACGACATGGAGCGGATAACGCGGTTGAAGACCTTTGCGGCTGATGGCGTGCTGACGTGTGGTGAGCTGATGGTCCTTGTCACGGGCGAGTTTTACGACGAACTCGTCCATCGCCTTTACCATGCGACGGAAGGTGCCATACGAGCAAAGCCGGCCCGGGTTGTGATTGACCAATTCACGCCGCGCATGATCGCGTTCCAGCTTTGAATATGCTGCCCACATATTCGGGACGTTTTCGCTCAAATATTCGCGGATGTACGTGCCGAAATACTTCAGTTCCTCTGCGGAAAAACTGCTGCCAAAAGCTACGCGCCCACGATGGTTCCATACGAGGCTGCAATCCAAACGATTACCTCTCTGAAAATCCTTTACCCAGCGACGGAACTGACGGTGGGATACGATCCCACGCTTTTTGTTGCCGCGCTCCTTCCGGGCGTCATCGGCTTTTTCGATCAGTGACGCGTTCTCTAAGCGAAACTTGCGGAGAAACTGCTTGATGTCGTCGTCAGACTTCGTAAGCGTTCCTTCTTCAAGCTCCTCCAGAAACTGGCGCACCGCGACCGTTTTGAGGGCAACATCCTCGCGCAACTTGTCGAGTGACCGTTTGGCGGAACGCTTAATTGCACTCTCTTTCGAGAAGTAACCCCTCTCGATGACCAATTGATCTAGGTGGATATATTCGCGGATTTCCGACCAAGCCAGCACGATGGTATTTTGAGGCCGATCGTCATCAGACTTGATGACCACCCCTTCTTCCAAGCGCTCGTCGAAACGGTACGGACGTCCAAAGAACTCGATACGATCATCGGCCCCGATTTCCGTGTAGGTCACCTTTTGGGGATCATGTTTTTTCTTCGTCATTCAGATACCCTTTGCGAGAGATACGCGGGAGAGGCGCGTCATGATCATTTCTTCAGCATGCGGATGGTCGTGCTGAAGCTCGTTGTTGTCGATAAGGGCCCATACGGCGGTCCAGCTATCGGCGAAGGTGATCGCCGGATAGAGCTCGGAAAACAGGTCGAAGAGCATTGCCGTACCCCCCATCATTCGGAGCTTTTCGATCAGCCGTTGGTTCGTCGCTTCATTCTGGAGCTTGCGTGACCGAAGGCGCTCCTCGGCGCACAAGACGGCGGGCTTGTTGATTGGGCGGTCGGTGTAGAGGTGAATGCGATGCGCGAACCTACCGAGGCATTGCTTCATCAACAGTTCATGGATGATAGTCAGATCGCGGAGGTTGTCTTCCGCTCGCACGAGGTACAGCGACCGACAATTGTTGTCGAAGTCAGCGCAGATGTCGGCATAGTGATGGCACAATTTTCCTTGATGTACGAATGGCAGAGGTCCGAACTGCGTGCGCACACGCACAACGCGCGGGTTGCAAGCAAGCAACGTCAAGAGGCCAGCTTCCAACTGGCTTTCGAGACGATGACTGGCCCCGCTCTCCCCGAACGGCATCGTGATGCGGTTGCTGACAATGCTCATTCGTTCTTCTACAGGGGTGCTGTCAGGCTTGTTTTTCAGGGAGATGTCACGGTCGCCTTCAACGATGACCGGATATGAGCGACCCTGACGGTGACGGCTGTCTACGCGGCCTTTGCTGCCAGACGACGCGAAATTTGTCGTGCGCACATACGGGACGGCGAGGAAATCGCGTCCTTTACGGCGCTCGTGAAGAATCTGAATAGCAAGCGGAATCTCGACTTCCATGCTCTACCTCTCCCCATGCGGGACCGCTCCGCGAGCCTCTCGGCTGCAGAATTGAACACGCCACCAGCCCGCGTTGCGGACGGATGACAGGTCTGGCTGCTGATGCGGCTACAGACGTATGAGGGGCGAGGAGGTGGTGACGCCGGCGCGGCAAGCGAGCGTCATGAAATCACGAGACCCGTCATTCTCGTGACTGGAATGTGAGATCACGTTGAGAGTGGTCGGATTTTTCGGGGCAGTAAAATTGAGCATCCCGGTTACCTTTTGGCCTCATTGCGGTCGTCCCGCAGGCCAAGGCATCTTTTGGCCTTGCTCACGGAGACGCGAAACATACCTTGTTCAATATTCGCATGGGTCGTCTCCCAGGTTGACACCCGGCGGTATGCGACGGGTGTTTAAACTTGGCGACATGTTCCCATGCGATGGTTACTGGCTAGTTAACGTGGAAACCGCTCTATGTTCCGGTGAGGGAGCGGTAACCGAAGTCGACAACCACGAAAAGGTGTTCGGTCACATACAGGGTGTCGTTGGGTGGGGTCGGCATGGCACTCCTTTCCGCACTCTGATCCACTTGCGGGCAACAAAGCGGCAATAGCGATAAGTTGAACGAGCGAAGCTCGTGCGTCCCTGAAAGGAATTATTTGGCGTTACCGGGCATGGAGCATCTCCGTGAGCGACTCGGGAAACAAAGCTCTCTCCCGGATTAACCCACCCCGGGGAGCATGCTCGTACGGGGTGACACCGTACTCCGATGCGGGGACCGTTGTCGTCCTGGGCCGCGCGCGCTCTGGCAAATCCCGTGTTATCCGGCGGACCATGCAACTGTTAGGTCGCCGCATCAGATTTGCAGCTGCCTGTTTAACGATCTTTTGGGGTCCGTCAACTGAAATCGATCGAAAAACGAAAATAATCTAAGTTATTGTTATAATGTAATAATTCTAAGATTTTAACTATTCCCGGAAAGTTGGTTATTTTCCGGGGTTTAACAGCGGGACAGCACATAACACTGGTAACGGACGGTTCATGGTGGCAGCGATTCGATCGCTTGATTTCAGAAAGGGAGGGCTAGCAAATGACCATGAGCATCTGCCCGGAGCTTCTCTCTGCCACTTCTAAGGTCCGCAGCTACCGTTTCAACCACCGCTCCGCCGAGGTCCGATCTTTTTAGATGCCCCACAGAGTGCCCATAACGGACATAAGGAGCCACAATGTCTTTGAAATCCCCCAATATCTTTCGCGCTTCTGAGGCTGTGCACGCCCGCCGGATTCTCGCGGCCACATCAGCCGTGTCCGAACTTATGCTGAAGTTGCACGCTGACGACCCGGACCGATCGCTTGACGGTGTTCTGCTTGTGGTCAGCGATAAGGGAGTTGCCCTCGTACCCAAAGGGAAAGCCATTGCAGGAAATTGGGCGAACATTCCGATGCCGCAGGTACCCGGGTCCGGCATCTATTGGCAGCCTTGATGGTTGAGGAAGGCGACGTCGAGTTGGCGATCAAGGTATTGACGGTGCGACTGGCAGAGGCAGATGAGGCGGAAAGGCTTTGAACATGTAGTGGACGGTAAAACATGAGGCGGGCTGGCGTTACGGCAGGCTTCCCGAGCCTCGGGTTTGTTGAACATCCCCTAACCGGACGCCCTGGGATGACAGTGGTCTGCCAGTAACCGCTCGACGGTAAGGCTTGGCCGGCTGCACAGATATCGCATCGCAATGTCGTCGTGGCGGACCGCACGGATGGTGTCTTGCCTATGAGCCTGCCACCTTGACCCCTGCAAGAAGCTTGGAGGGGTTGAAGTATGATTTATAGAGTCGTGACGTACTGGAAGTGTGGCGATATCTACTCAGTGTTCGACATCGGTGCCTTTGAGGACAAAGCAAGGGCTTACGAAGTGGGTTCCCAGGTCCTCGCTCTGCAATCCTCAGCTGGAAAGCCGGTTGTTAAGTTGAGGAATGCGGCGGACTTCGCAGTAGACAATTCCCACGTAATCTTTTTTAGGTCGACGCATCCCGGAGAGGTCGATCCAGACATCGATCTACCTGGGCCCTTGGATCATCTCCTTGAATCGGGATGGAAATTTGTCAGAGCGGCAAACCCAGTGGTGGCCAGAAATCCGTTGATTAATAACGACATATCTGGTGCTTCGAACTCAGCGTGACGTGTAAATTGTAGTAATTTTTATTCGGCTTGAGGCTGTCTGGTTGAGCGAGAACCAAATAGGTACCTTGCTCACGAAGCATCTCGGCTATTGCGGCGTTCTTGATCCAGATCGACGGGGAGAGGTAATACTGTTTTTCACCATCGGTGACTCGTGACGAATGGCGAAGCGCTTGACATGTGGGTGAGTGTTCTGTATTTGTTCCGCTCATGAAAAACTTTACCCGCCTCATACGAATAGGTTGATCCACTCCCCGCCGTGAGTTTCACGGCGACGATCAACAGTATTGCGTTGAGGAATTCGATAATGGGTATCGCAGATGCCGCGAAGTTAATTCGTGCAAACCGCAATTCCGCATCAATCCGTGATTTTGAACCTTCGGCGACCGTCAAGTGCGATGGACCGGCGATCTTCCGTTCTCAGGTGGCGAGAGATACCGCCTGCCTTTTTGACGTGAACCCCTCGATCAGCTCTTGGCATTGTATGCCAATGTCACTGGATTGCGGGAGAGGTGCCCACGTTCCAGATTTTGGTATTGTTGACGATGACGGTAGTCGGTTTTTACTCGATGCACCCGACAGGGTAATGACTATCGATATGATGGATATTGAGACCTGCGCCCACAGCCAGGGATTCAGGTATCGGCGTCTGGTCCATCAAGAAGTCTATGACGGGTACCGATTGCAGAATGCAAGGGACCTGCTTCGCTACGGCAATCATACCTTGGCACTCGGCGACCGCCTGAGATTGCTCGCAGCATTGAACGAGCACGGCACCCTTACCGTTGCCGACTGCTTGACGGTCTTTGCTGAGACGAGGCCAATTGCCGCGCTCGCCCAGTTAATTTTGCGCGGATTCGTAGAGGTAGACCTCGATACAGAATTGCTCGGCCCGGAAACGTTGGTCCGGCGAATACGGTCCTGACTGAGACGTCAGCCTAGTCCGCTCTCTCTGTTATCCGAGGATCACATGCAATCTTACACAGCCAATTTGATGGCGAGCTTCGATCCGTATCATAGCTCGAACCTTGAGATTGACCTCCCAACTCATTTAGCGATGGTCTCGATGACGAGGCCGATCCGGCATCTTTTAAGGCGGCAATCATCGTTCGTGGCGGCTTTCGTTTTGCCGCCCAACGCTGAGGTGCACTCATTCAAGATGGCCGCCAAATACCTACTTGAGAGCAGCGCGTCCTTGGACGGGGACAAGCGCAACTGCTTCGTTCTGGTCGTGGATGAGGAACCTGACCTTTCGGACGAGTTTTCGGGCTTTAGAAAACTGCGAGACCTAAAGCGCGCGATCATTCTACTCGAGGACCACGACCTTCTAACCAGCGAAGTCCGCATTTCCGCAGACATTGTGGTTTCCTTGCCCGCTCCGTGTTCAACTGACTATCAAATTGTAGTCCGGCGAATGGGCTTGGGGACACTCTCCAATGCTGACGCAGATTTCCTTGCGAGCCTATCGCCCAAGCGTGTCGAGCTTGGGCTGAGGCGAAACCGATCGCTGCAGGCCAGCCTAGACCGTTTGCGACGATATCCACGGACCGAGCAACCAAGGCCGTCGTCCGACACCGCACCAGCAGGACCGACACTCCATGATCTTGCGGGCTACGGTGACGCGAAAGCCTGGGGCATTGAGCTTGCTGACGACCTGGTGGCGTGGAAAGCGGGTATGCTGCCTTGGAGCGATGTAGAATGCGGTATCTTGCTGTCGGGTCCTCCGGGGGCTGGAAAGACGTCGTACGCAGCTGCGCTGGCACGGACTTGTAACGCCGAGCTCATCTTCGCATCGGCAGCAAGGTGGCAGGCGAGGGGTCATCTTGGCGACCTTTTGAAGGCAATGCGAAAAGCATTCTCGGAGGCCGCGGCCCAAGCGCCGTCAGTGCTGCTAATTGACGAGTTCGACAGTTTCACAAGCCGCAACGACCGGACCGGTAGCAATGACAATTACCATAGGCAAGTGGTCAATGGGCTATTGGAACTGTTGGACGGGGCGCAGATTCATGAAGGCGTGATCATCGTTGGTGCGACAAACTACCCAGAAGTAATTGATCCGGCGCTTCTGCGTGCGGGCCGGCTTGAACGCCATTTTACCATTCCGCTTCCGGACGAGCGCGGACGTGAAGACATCTTCCGGTTCTATCTCGGCAAAGAACTCGCTCATGAGCCACTGGAGACTGTCGTTTTGGCCAGTGAAGGCTGGTCGGGCGCAGACATTGAACGATGTGTGCGCGACGCTCGTCGCCGTGCGCGGAAAGCAAAGCGTTCGATGCTGATTGCCGACCTCGTAGCTGCCATGCCGCCCGTAATCCCAGTTCCTTTAGCTGTCCAGCGCTGCGTAGCCGCTCATGAACTAGGCCATGCAATTCTCGGTGTTCTGTTAGAGACAGAGCCATTGGTCGCGGTCTCGATCGAAAAAACCGTTCGTGTCGACAAGTCGACCCAGACGATGGGAACTACCGTGTTTGAGGAACAGCATTTCAATCGACGGACTGCCACTCACTTTCGAGACAAGATTGCAGTTCTGTTGGGTGGTATCGCTGCGGAGGAAATGCTGTTCAAGGATTTCGAAAACAGTGGCGGCGGTGATCTGTCGGCAGACCTAAATCGCGCGACGGATATCGCTACAATGTTGGAGGTCACCTGGGGTCTCGGAAAAACGCTAACCGTCGAGCCTGATAGCAGCCCGCGCGCTCTGGCTGGATATCGTCATCGGCGGAGGGGTGTCGCTAAGTCTGTTGAAGCGACATTAAAAGATGAATTTGCGCGCGCGAAATTGTTGCTTGAAGAATACCGGAGCGTTCTTCTTGATCTCCACGCTGAGCTGGTACGCGAAGGAACTTTATCCGCCGACGTCGTTAAGGCGGCCGTAAGAGCGCATCGGGAGAGCAGCGTTGTCTCTTAGACCGGAACGCTGGCAGACGCGTTCGGCAACGAAAGCAGCGGTCGGCGAAGGTTCATCGCTGCATGTAGGCGCGGGCATCTTTGGCTGCGCTTCCAATAGGTCAGCGATAGGCTTCGATCATCGATTTCGTAACATCCTGTGCGAAACAGATTGGGGCATAGCCGCCGGGCTTTGAATATGCACTTCGGTTGCCACATCTTCGGCCCCTGCGATCCGTGCTGTAAGGGCAGGCGCATGTGCCGGGATAGCTGGCGACGGATTCGGCGATGATCCGCTGGATGATTATTGGTGGTGATAGTGTTGGCGGAGGCTTGCTCTTTGATTCCGAAGGTTTTGAGATTTCCTCTCGCTTGGGCTTGTCATCCTGCAAGAACCTGGTTGCAACCCATCCTTCCTTTTGGGTCAGAATATCCTTGATCCTAGACCACTCTGCTTCCGACTGAAGGAGGTCGACTTTTCGTCCTCGATCTAGTCTATCAATGATTTGGGCCTTTGTGTTTGGCGCACCGCGCAGTGCGACACCACTTCCGCTAACAAACTTGGTTCGTATTTCTGCGAAATTCGGCGATCTGGGCGTCTCGCCTCCTGGAGACAAAGTTGTTGTGGAAGGGGAGGTAGGTTGTTGGTCGCTCATTGTCGACGGCGGAGGTTCCAGGACGCGCGCATCAGTTGAGAAACTTGGCTGTGTCGTTACGCCGGACTTCGACGGCGTTTCCCCCAATTTCGAAATCCCGAATAGGATAAGTCCACAAAGCAGCCAGTACCGTTTTTTCATAGAAAGCCCCCGCGGCATATTGCCGAGGGCTAAAATGTTCTGCAAGTAGCATTGATGGCCACCCTCAACTTAATGGTTAATTTCGAGGGCCGATGCCTAGAGGTGGTAGCTTTCTTGGCTTTTGGGGACGTGTATGTGAGAGGGTGAGAAGCAGCCCGTTTTGTCAGCTCGGAGGAAGCTCGTCGATAAACCAAATTCAGTGGAGATTTTCGACGACAGTCCTGGCACGCGTTCCTTTCTGCCGAATCGGTTCATGCTGAGGCAGCTTCAGCTTCTTCGATATGCTGGGGAGTTGGATTTTTTGGACTGAGCAAATTTCTCGTGTAGCGCGAATCGCGCATCACTAATATATCTCTGGTTATTGCTACAGTTTGCGAGCGCTTCTGTGAAACTAAAAAAACTCCAGATCGAAAATTTCCGATCCCTCAAGAACCTTGAGGTCAACCTCGAAGAGTAGCCTGAGCGCGCCGGTAAACGTCGTTGTCTTCCAATGGCCGTGCGGGACCGGTGAGCGGCATCGATCTCCGCAAAGGGCCCGTCCGCGAAGCCGAGACATCTTCGTGCTCAAGCCGGTTTCATCGATGAAGACGAGCCGCGCCGGATCGAGATCGAGTTGGCCGTCGAACCAATCCTGACGACGTTTCAGGAGGTCAGGACGCTCCTGCTCCAGTGCATGTGCGGTCTTTTTTTGAAAGTCCAGCCGCGCTTTCGCAGCCAGACGTCAAGCGCGCTGCGGCCGATCGATACGGCTCTGTCCTGACGCAATCGCACAACCATCTCGTTGAGCGTAATATCCTTTTCCTTTTCGATCATGCCGATGATGAAGTCCTTGTGCGCATCGAGGCGTGAGCCACCGCGTCGGCCCTGCTTCGCAGGCCTCAACTGACCCGCCCGTGCGCTGGCGATCCAGGCGATGGCCGTTGAAATACCAATTCCAAATCTGGCCGCCGCTGATCGCGCCGACATGCCATCGCGTGACGCAGCCAAACGCGGCTACGCAGATCATCACTAAAAGCTCGGGTCATATTGCCTCCGACCAAATCAACAGTCGGGGCGATGGAATCAGAATTCGGCAGCCAGGGGAATCCTCAACCCGATTCCGCGTTCAATGGACGCGCTCTAAATTCAGACCCTGGAACTAATGCTGTGGGGTTTTTCTGTTCCGCAGCCCTCGGCGAGTGGTTTCGGACCATGACATAGAAAGGTAGGCTTAATTTGGCACCCGTGGGCGGAACTTTCGAAGGCAATCGTTATTCGGAGGGGGAGGTGCTTGCGAGAAAGCGCTTGTCTTGGCTTGCGACTTTCCAATTTGCGAAAATCCCTTTTCGCGCTTTTTGTAATTCACTTTCAATTAGTGTCAGAAAAGCATCGGAATGGTCCACTGTGCCCGCTCTATGATTTTCCAGAAAAAGTGCTTGCTTCAATGCAGCGTTTATTGACCGTGCATTTGACCCAGTAAAGAGCAGAGAGTGCATACCTTCTGGAGTTATAGCCTCGAAAAGGCCTTCCGACATCTCGATGATCTCAAAACCGACAGCGACGGCAGGGGCTTCCTCCTCAAAACGGTCGTTGTCGCATTCATCCCAAATTATCGTCCGTTGGTGGCAAGCAAAATGGAATTCATAGAGCCAGTCGCGCTTGTCGTCGCGTAACGTGTTGGCGAACTTTGAAATGATGTCATCCGGAAAATCATTGGAATTACGCGGTTTCCAGAACCTCTCCTCTGGTGTGAGCGCTTCGTCCATTCAGGCCATCCTCGAGCATGATCGCAGTTTCGGCATAGGCCCTTTTGCTAACCTGAATTTGCTAATGAAAACTAACCGGCCGAAAAGTGTACTTGTACATGAAGGCAAGGCAGGCTGGTAAATTGCCGACTTCGACCGTCTTCACTGCGACATCGGTACTGGCTTTCTGCGGGGTTTACTTTTGGAGCAGTTTTCTAGGACCCCGACAGAGATTGGTCGACATAATGTGGGATCGTCGCCCGACAGCGGGCGAGCTCGCGAGAGCGCTGTCGACTCGGACGCAAGCTGAGGAACAACTAAGTGTTGCCGCAGCCAACAGTGCATCCCGGGGGAGTAAGGTTAAAATGGTATATCAAGGACTCGCTTCTTGGTGTCGGTCCGTTCACGTTCACAGTCCGGTAGGAATCGGTTATTGTTGGACTTCATCGAAGAGAGGATCATGTGAGGGAACCGACAGCCATTTGGGAGAGGAAAGATGCTGAACTTCGGATATCCGAAGTCTTCGAGGCTGCACGTAACGATAGCCCTCAAAGCGTGCGCGACGAGAACGGGCTCTTTGAAATTATATTCAAGCCACGGATGAAGGGTCCAGTCGGCCCTCTGCTTTCTCGTGGTGGACCGAAAGATCGCTAAGCATATTTAGCTGTCGCTTGGGTGGCGGTAACTGGTCTGTCGGATTTTGCGACGACCCACATCGAGAACGCCGGATTGTACACGCCAGGCAGTGGGAAGTAGTGGGCTATCAACGCAAAATCTTTTCCGTTGAGCGTTGCTATCGGCAGATTGTGTGCGATGGAGACGGCTGCGATAAACAGGTCCTGTCCGGGTTTTCGCCTCCTCGCGTTTTCTGGATTTGTATACCACAGATGTCTTAGTGGCTCGCAACAATGTAGTTTAGCGAGCGTTTTGGCGACTTGGTGGTTGATTTCTGGGTACAGAAAATCCCATTCGAGTAATTCATCGAACCAAGCCATAATCTCCGCGGCGAGTGCCGGCTGTCTCGCACCAATTTCAACGATTCCTTGTTGAATTTCTAAAAGCGCTGGAAACGGTATCGCCAAATCTTCTTGGTCGGCTAGCCATTGAGCGACAGAAGGATGCGCTTTTTTATATTGGGCTTGGCTTAGAACACTCGTGTCTAAAAGAAACATGCCCGGGTCTCCGTCGGGACATCGTGAAGTGATTTGGGGAGTTTTGATTGCAGGAGATATTTGGTCAACGGCAAGTAGTTGTGATTCAGATTTTGACGAGTGTAAATGCTGCGGCAATCATCGACCATATCAGTCGTAAGGCGTGCCCTTAGCGGGAGGAATTCGCACAACTTCGATGTGGGTTGAATGCGAAGGTCTCGGCTGAGGGCGCGTCGGCAGCCACCGAAGCGTAACCTTGACAGGGCAATCGGTTCCACCTTCTATTACAGCGGAGGTCGGGGTGCATCGATGCGTAAAATGTCTCTCACACCTGAATTGGTAGCACTTTGCGAGCGTGCGGTAGCTGAGCCACCACCCGACGAAAGATGGACGCCGCTTTCCAATACTGACTACAGTGACCTGGTCTCCCGGTTTTCTGAGGAAATTGGTGACGGCGATCTTTGGGTTTTTGCCTACGGTTCACTCATCTGGAAACCAGAGTTCGAGGTCACAGATCGAATGAAAGGTACGGCTTATGGTTGGCATCGGTCATTCTGCCTTGAACTCGTCACATGGCGAGGAACGCCTGAGCAACCAGGATTGATGATGGCCCTGGAGCGGGGTGGGCGTTGTGACGGTTTTTTGCTCAAAGTAGGTAGAAACGATCACAAAAAAGCAATCGATCGACTGCTTCGACGAGAGGTTTGGGACCAAGAGAGCATTTACACCACCCGATGGATCAAGGTTCTATCTGGCAAAGGCCCCATACGCGCGTTGAGTTTCTGGGTAGGCCCTCTCCCGGGTGAAGGTGTAATGCTTGGTCAACCTATTGAACGCGTAGCGTGGATGCTGGCTAGGGCGTGCGGGTACGCGGGCTCGTGCGCCGCGTATCTCTACAACACCGTTCTCCATCTTGAAGAGTTTGGCATACATGACAGAAAACTGTGGCTTCTCCAGAAGTTGGTTGCCGACGAAATCAGGCTACTTCACCCAACGATGACAGTCACGACCAATCAAGTCATCACTTCAAGCTAAATGCTTAGTAAATTAAACGTCGGGCGAAATCTCCCGAGGTATGCGCTTGCCGCTAAACATAGGCTTTCCGGCAGACAGGCCGCCTGACTTTTCCAGTTGAAATCGATGGGCATCGCGCTGTCGGACAACGTTGGCAATTTCATCGATCTCGTGAAGTTCCGCTCCCATCATCTCAAGCGCCCTCTGTCCAAGGACCACGGCAGACTCGAAGGTCTCCCGGATGTGAAAGTCAGAACCTGCTCTTTGAAGCGTAAGGGCATGTCTTCGGTCGACCGCGCGCGCCAGTACAGGGACCGAGGGGAACTCAGCCTTCACCAGTTCAACGATCCGGGTGGCATCCTCCGATTTGTCGACGCATACGATGATTGTCTTGGCGCGTTCAGCCCCTGCTGCATGCAGGATGTCGAGCCGCTTCCCGTCGCCATAATAGACTTCGAAATCGAACTCTCGTGCGATATTGATCATCTCAACGTCGGTATCAATGATCGAAATGTCATGACCACGGTCGAGAAGCAGCTGGCTAACGATTTGCCCAACCCTTCCAAATCCTATGATTAGTACGCTGCCTTTGAGATTCTCAGGCCGCCAAGCTTCTTCCAGTGTCGGCGGAATTGACTTCTCAATAAAACTTAGCAGGGTAATTAGAATCGGCGTCAGCGCCATGGAAATGATGATGATGGACGTCAGTATTGCGCTCTGTTCGAGGGTGAGGATACCGACGGCCAACGCTGCCGTGTAAAGCACGAAAGCGAATTCTCCGCCCTGTGCCATGAATATCGATCGTTGGAGTGCCTCCCAAGGGGAAGATTTCAGTAGCCGAGCGACGACATAAATCACGATCGCCTTCACAACCATGTAAGCTACCACATAGAAAAGAATGGTCCGCCAGTTGTTGGCGATAACGGTTAAATCGAGCGACATCCCCACAGCCAAGAAAAAGAGGCCGAGCAGGATGCCACGGAACGGCTCAACATCGGCCTCCAATTGATGCCGAAACGTGGATTCTGATAGTAACACGCCAGCGAGGAATGCGCCCATGGCCATGGATAGCCCGCCGAGTTGCATAACATATGCCGAACCTAGTACCACAAGGAGTGCCGCAGCCGTCATGACCTCGCGTGCACCAGCACTAGCGATCACGCCGAACAATGGATTTAACAGGTAGCGCCCTGCCAAAACCAGGCCTGCGATCGATGTGATCCCGATGCCGATTGCCAACCAGTTTATACCTTCATTCGCTGACGATGCTCCCGGAACGATGGGGGCTAGGAAGGCCACCAGTGCCAGCAGGGGTACAATCGACATATCTTCCAACAGGAGAATTGAGACAATGCGTTGGCCCTTAGGGGTGGAAATTTCGCCCCTCTCCTCAAGAAGCTGCATAACTACTGCAGTAGAAGTCAGAACAAAGCCGGCACCGGCTACGAACGAAGGGGCTAGCGGAAAACCCGTGAAAACGCCTACGGCGGTGAGGCACATGGCGCACAAACCGACTTGTGCGACACCAAGCCCAAAAATCTCACGTCGCAAACCCCACAGACGTGAAGGCCTCATCTCTAGCCCAATTATGAAAAGGAACATCACGACGCCAAGTTCGGCCACGTTCAGTATGAACGCCGGGTCATCCAACAGGCGCGCGCCAAACGGGCCGATGACAACGCCCCCAGCAAGGTAGCCCAGGACTGATCCAAAGCCGAGGCGCTTGAATAGTGGAGCTGCAACAATTGCAGCACTGAGGAGCCCTATTATGGGCAGTAGCTCCATACCGTGCGCTTCGGAAGCCATTCTACATTCCCCAACCGCGTGGACACTCTAGGTGCTACAGCAAATGTTGCTCTACCGGCCATCGGATAGGCAATTGATTTCTCAATAGGCAGCAAAAATTCACACCGTCCGCCGATTGGTGTAGGCGACATCTAGGTAATGCGCTGCAACGATCGGCCCCGGCGAATTATCGCCAGGGCCGTAAGGGCATATTAGGCAGTAAAGTCTGTGGAAAGAGCGAGGTCTCGCCATTGCGAAAGTTCATTGGCCACACTCGCGTTTTTCTCCTCGATCTTGGCGACAGTATCGCTGCCAAACTGCATTCGCAGGGGGGGATTGGAGGCGTTCGCAAGGGTTATGACGCCCTTTGCAAACTTGGCAGGATCGCCCGGCTGTCCATGGTTGGCGGCCGCCGCAAACTCGCGCATATCTCCTGCGGGCGTACCGACATAGTCTGCGATCGTGGCCGGGCTGACGGTCAAGGAATTGTCGTTCAGGAAGTCGGTGCGGAAGAATCCGGGCTCCACGATTGTGACCTTAATGCCAAATGGCGCGACCTCAGCCGCCAGGGATTCTGAAAGGCCTTCGACAGCGAATTTCGTTGAGCCGTAGACGCCCCATCCCGGAAAGCCGAAGTAACCGCCTATCGAAGAGAAGTTCAAGATATGACCGGAGCGTTGGCGGCGCATGTGCGGCAGAATTGCCCGTGTTACCTTCAACAGGCCGAATACATTGGTTGCGTAAATTGCCTCGACTTCGTCGTTCGTCGCCTCCTCGACCGCGCCGAGCAGGCCATAACCTGCGTTGTTTGCGAGCACGTCGATCTTTCCAAAGCGCTGGATTGCGGCAGCCGCGGCTTCGTTGGCCTGGGCTTCACTCGTGACGTCAAGCGCAACAGCCAAAAGGTTTGGATGCTCGCCGATCTGCTCGGTGATCGTCTTGGGATTCCTCGCGGTAGCAACAACAGCGTCGCCGGCGGCCAAGGCCTCTTTGGTGATAAGCGCTCCAAATCCCCGGGATGCGCCCGTGATGAACCAGACTTTCATGATGGTCTCCTTCCGTTGAGTTGTTTACCAGCTCGTTGCTGATGAGAAGGAATTTGACCGAGTTTCGACTGATGTATAAGGCTATTCTTTTTTGAAACAATAATGAACAGGGTTCATCAATGAGGTCAACGGAGCTTTCCGAGTTGTCGGCATTTGCAGCAGTCGCCCGCCATAAGAGCTTCCGGAAGGCTGGTGAAGAGAGGGGGGTCACCGCATCTGCGGTTAGCCACGCGGTTCTCAGCCTCGAGCACCGGATTGGTGTCCGCCTTCTCAATCGAACCACGCGCAGCGTTTCTCTGACGGAGGCGGGGGAGTTACTTCAATCACATCTCGATCCTGCATTTGCTGAGATTGCCTCGGCACTCGACGCGCTGAACAGATTTCGGCATACGCCCTTCGGAAGAGTAAAGCTGAACGTTCCAAATTCGATAGCGCCCTTTGTGATCGGGTCGGTTATTGGCCCGCTATTGGAGAAAAACCCGAACCTGGAACTAGAGATCAGCGCCACGGACAGGCTCGTCGATATTGTACAAGAGGGCTACGACGCCGGGATTCGCTTTGGCGAACGCGTGGCTGAAGGCATGATCGCGGTGCGGATCAGGCCTAGACTGCGCCTGGTGGTCGTCGGGTCACCAGCATATTTCGAACGCAGGCCTGTCCCTGACACACCACATGATCTAAAGCGGCACCTTTGCATCCAGAATATGTTTCCCTCAGGGGCGCGCTATCCGTGGGAATTCTCCAAAGATGGCCGCACTATTGTCTTCCAGCCCACGGGACCACTCTCGCTCGATGATCACGAACTGATGACCAGAGCTGCATTGGAAGGGGTCGCACTCGCTTACGTGTGGGAAGACCGGGTCGCCGAGCCTGTTGCTGCGGGCCGATTGGTCAAGGTTTTGGAGGATTGGTGCCAGCCCGAGGAGCCGCTGTACCTTTATTATCCGAGCCGAAGAAACATGTCGGCGGGATTTCGAGCCTTTGTTGATGCCATCAAAGCATAGGTGCTGAACGAAAGGAGAAACGGTTGCGATAATCGCGACGCTTCAGCTGCATAAGACAAATGGAACTGGGAGCAAATTTCGTGTTCACGCGATTGCTTGACGCAGAGCCTCCGATGAACGCTGCTCCGCTGGTAAACCTGTTTCGCCAATCGGCCTGGCATCTAGCAGGCATTGGGCCATGGAAAGCACGTAGCGTGAGGGCGGCGTATCGGTGCGATATCCCAGGAAGAAGTTCAGAGGCAAAGTCGGTTTAAAAGGGCGCAGAACTACGTCTATGTTTCCAAGGCCCTCAACAGACATTGGATTCACAAGCCCCACACCGACGCCGCTGCTGATCATCGAAAGCAATGTCATGCACATCGGTGTTTCAGCGACAACGTTAAATTTATGGCCACCCTGTTCCATCAATTCGGCCATCGCGCGCCGCATTCGGGCGGCGGGTGTATGGGCGATGTACTCGGTTCCGTCGAGATCGGCCGGTGTGATGACTTCGTTCGAAGCGAGCCTGTGTCGTGGCGACATTGCGCACATTGCGCCGTCTCCAGAGAAATGAAGATACTCGACGTGGGGTAAATCGGTTTCCTTGGGAGCCACTCCAATATCTATCTGGCCAGTTCCGAGTGCCGTCCATACGTCAGCGGTGGACATCAACTGCGATGAGACGACGACCTCGGGGTGCAGCAGTCGAAACTCCGTCACCGCTCGGGCGACCACTAGCAGCCCAATTCCTGGCATGTTCGCAACCCTGACGATGCCTGGCCCGCGCTCGCGAATCTGGGAAGCCGAATGCTTCAACACTTCCAATCCGACGAATGTTCGCTCGACATCGGCGTAGAACATTCGACATTGATCTGTGGGTTCCAACCGACCGCGAACCCTGTCAAATAGCTGAAATCCGATTGCCTTCTCCAGTTCCGCAATCAAGCGACTAACAGCGGGTTGCGTGATTCCCATTGTTTCGGCCGCTCGAGACGCCGAACCGGCCTTCATAATCGCTCGGAGCGCTTCAATCTGACGGATGTTCATCTTAAAGCCTATCAGGTTCGGTAATAGAACTACGTGGATTCGGAATTTGACGCCCTTCCTGCTGGAATTTATTCTGTCGCGGATGGGGCGTTTCGTCAATAATGTGATGGCCTATGGCTATTTTAGTAATACTTTATGATTACCTAAGTGTTCCAATAGCTCATTGGAATAATTGACTACATGGGTCGAGCGCGGAAAGCTGTATCTACGTATATCGCTCCTGCTGCATCGACATATATGTAGTTGCTGATCTTTATTGAGGCGTCCGCGCCAACAATTGAGGTAGCCATATGACTGGTTGGAACGAAGTTGAATACCCAGCACAACTCTCAAGGGAGGCAGAAAACTCCTGTTGCCATGTCGATGGAAAGCGCACAGCGCGGGCCTTTCGACGTGGGGCTTCTATCCGGTGCAGGACCACTATGCAAAACCCGCGCCACTCATGCAGATCACTTGAAGTCAACCAAAGCTTGTATTTGCGCGATGACGTCCGTAGATTGCCGTGACTATCTTAACCCGATAAATGGCGAAGTACTCTGGTTTGACGACGACAGAGTATTTTATAGAGTGGCCTTGCAAAGCGGCGAGCCACCGTTACTTGTTGTCTTTCCCTCGGGCGGGGGTATTGCCAGAGGATACCTTAAACGCCTGAGCCGTGAGTTCCAGATTAGGGACCAATTGGATGCGACCTGGGCTTTGCGGCCTCGCGGATTTGAGCCTCAATCCGGGTCACTTTCGTATGACGACCAACTGTGTCGTCCGCTTTCGGAAATCCTTCGGACCCCGGTTCGCCTGGCCGACTTCTTGCGCGTGGCTGCGGCTAGCAGTCGAGCTATCGCGGCAATGCATGCCAGCGGACTGATACACAAGGATATCCGACCAGCTAACCTCTTAGTTTGCGAAACGTTCGACGATGTTCGAATTACAGGATTTGGCCTTGCGTCTCGCCTACCGCGCGAACGGCGTACAACGATGCCTCCCGAGGTGATCGAGGGTACCCTTCAGTACATGGCCCCTGAGCAGACCGGTCGAATGAATCGCTCAGTGGATGCAAGAAGCGACCTCTACTCACTCGGGGTGGCGTTATACGAGCTCTTAACCGGGTCATTGCCTTTCGTCGCGTACGACGCAGCCGAATGGATACATTGTCATGTGGCTCGGCAGCCAAAATCTCCTCGAGAGTTACGGCCCGATATTCCCGAGGCCGTCGAAGCAATCTTGATGAAGCTCATGGAGAAAGCCGCCGAGGCCCGCTACCAGACCGCGACGGGACTTGAGAAAGACCTTAACCGCTGCCTTACTGACATACTTCACGGGAGTTCTCTTGAGGTCTTCGAGCTGGGCAGGGGCGATGTGTCTGCTGAACTCCTGGTACCAGAAGGTCTTTACGGGAGACAGCAAGAGGTCCAGAGGCTCGTCACCGCTTTCAACGAAATGGCTGAAAGCGGTTGCTCAAACCTTGTACTGGTGTCGGGATATTCTGGCGTTGGGAAAACGTCCGTCGTCAAGGAGCTGGAGAGGGCACTTGTGCCGTTTAACGGGCTATTTGCGACCGGAAAATTTGACCAATACAAGCGCGATATACCTTACTCGATTTTTGCGGAGGCGTTTCAGGGGCTTGTCCAGCAGCTACTTGGAAAGGAAGAGGTCGAGCTAGCCACTTGGCGAGCTAGCCTACTCGGTGCGCTTGGCACTAACGGCGAACTCATGGTCAACCTAGTCCCCGAACTAGAAGCCATTATTGGCCACCAAGTATCAGTTCCAGTATTGTCTGGGCCCGAGGCCCATACGCGTCTAATGACCGTTTTTCAGAATTTTATTGCGGTTTTCGCTACCAGGGAGCACCCTCTGGTATTGTTCCTTGATGATCTGCAATGGCTTGATCTGGCCACGCTCGATCTCTTTACGCACATTTCGACACGCGAAGACCTCAAGCATCTGATGATCATTGGGGCGTTTCGAGACAACGAGGTTGGCCCGAGCCACCCTTTAACCCACCGTCTGGACGTTATCCGCGCAGCCGATAGGCCGTTCGACGAGGTTCGGCTATCTGGAATATCGCCTGCTGACGTCTCGCTGATGCTGAGCGATCTGTTTGAGACAGAGCCCAATAAAGTTGCTCGCTTATCCCGGATAATTTGCAGCAAGGTCGGCGGGAATCCTTTCTTCATCTTGCAATTCATTGGCGCTATGGCCGACGAGAATCTCATCTACTACGATAGCAATGCGCTTGAGTGGTGTTGGGACGAGGACGCGATATCGACCAAGCAGGTAAGCGAGAGCGTCGTAGACCTCATGGTAGCAAGATTGAACAGACTTTCCGGTGAATCTTTGCAGGCCCTGAAACTAGCCGCCTGCATGGGAAGTTCGATTGACCTTGACCGGTTCCATCTCGTTCTTGGGAAGGGAGAGCGCGACACACAAGACCTTCTGAAGGAAGCCCTACGAATGGGACTGCTCGTGAGGGTAGACGGGGCATATGCGTTCGCCCATGACCGTGTCCAAGAGGCTGCCTATGCGATGCTTTCAGAGGATGAAAGGCTCTCGACGCATAAAGAAATTGCGTCACAGCTTGTTGCGTTCTACGGCGTCGATGTGGAGGACCAATTATTCGATGTGGTCGACCAGTTCAACCGAGCAGCAGTTCCCAAAGATGAGCCGACGAAGCTGCTGGCCGCATCGTTGAATCTTCGCGCGGGGATTAAGGCAAAGGCTGCAAGCGCATACGTAGCGGCAATGGGCTATCTGACGCAGGGCATGACATATCTCCAAGAGGAAGGATGGCAGACCAACTACGACCTAATATTCGCCCTCGCCCTGCAGAAAGCCGAATGTACGTTCATGGCAGGCAACCTCAATGAAGCAGGGGCCCTAGTAGAGCAACTTCTTCACCTCGCCGAAACGAAGGTTCATGTTGCCACGGTCTATCGTCTTAAAGTTGAACTTCATCTAGTCCAATCAGACAATTTTGCTGCCGTCCGAAGTGGACTGGCAGCTTTGCGCCTGTTCGACATCGACTTTCCCGATCATCCAAAGCAATCCGAGGTCGAAAGGGAGTTCGAGTCACTCTCAACTGCCTTGGACGGGAGCCCAATCGCCAGTTTCTCAAAGCTCCCAGCTATGACCAATCCCGAAATGCTTGCGGTGATGAAGATACTTGCAGAAATGTGGCCACCCGCTTTCTTCACGGATTTCAATCTGACAACTTTGATCGCCTGTCGGATGGTAAACATCAGTTTTCAATACGGTATAGCACCTTCCTCTAACCAAGGTTTGGCAATGCTTGGCTGGATCATGGGTCCGGCGTTCGGGCGCTATGACGAAGGCTATCACATTGTACGATTGGCTTGCGAGCTTGCAGAAAAGCAAAAGGCGCTAGTAGACTTGGCTCGAGTTTACAACACAATGAGCCTCACTTCTTCTTGGACCCAGTCGTTGTCCACGTCGATTGAGTGGTACCGCACTGCGTATAGGGCCGGAGTTGAGGCGGGTGACATTTTCTTCGCTTGCTTTCCCTGCGCGTTCATTGCGATGACCCTGCTTCAGAGAGGGCGAGACCTCCATCAAGAAGCCGCCGAGTTGGCTGAATTAAGAGAGAGGGCTCGAAATACCGGATATCGAGACGGTGCCGATATGGCCTTGGTGCCCGAGCGAGCCAGCGCGTGTTTGCGAGGCCTTACACTACACATCTCCGACTTCAGTGATGCCGAGTTCGACCAACTTGCCTTCGAACAGGAGTTGGGCGGGGCAAGAGCTCCAACGGTGGGGTGGTTCTACTGGACTCGGAAAGTGATGCTGCACTATCTGGCTGGCGAGTTCGTCTCTGCTGTGAGTATTCTTGACATGGTAGTGACGGGGACCTGCAAAATAGTTCAAATTGAACACCTCGACTATCAATTCTACGGCGCTTTAGCTTGCGCAGCACGCATTCATGAAGGCGGGGAGGGATCGAATGGCGAACTTCGCATACGCTTCAATCGCTTCCAGGATCAGTTGCGCCTATGGCTTGAACAAACCTGCTCACCTACCTTCGCCGGAAAACATGCGCTCGTCATGGCAGAAGCCGCGCGGCTTGACGGGCTCGATCTTGAGGCTCAACGCCTTTACGAGGAAAGCATCCGGTTATCAGTTGAAAACGAGTTCTTGCAGGACGAGGCGGTCGCTTACGAGGCGTCTGCACGGTTTTATATGGCTCGTGGATTAGCGAAAACTGGTAATCTTTTATTGCGCGAAGCGCGTGCTCGCTTTCACAAATGGGGTGCAGACGCGAAGGTAACTCTATTGGATGTGGAGATTGCTCTTTCGGCGGATGCAGTCAAAGGTTCTGCTTTGCCTTCGGAGCTATCCACAAGCTCGGCCTCCTTGGAGCACTTGGACCTCGATACTGTGATCAAAGTCCTTGAGGCGGTCTCCAACGAGACTGTACTTGAGAGGCTGGTGGACATTGTGATGAAGGCTGCAATTGAGCATTCAGGTGCGGAACGCGCGGTTCTTCTGCTCGACATGGGAGCCTCTGGGTTACGGGTGGTGGCCGAAGCCTCGACTAAGCTGGACGAGTTGGTAGTTGACCAAAACGAATACGATGTATCGTCGTTTGGCCTCGCTCGATCGGTTGTCCTTTATGTTGCTAGGACTGGTGCTGCGGTTGTGCTCGATGACGCTTCCATTAGGGATATCTCTAGGGACGATCCTTACGTTCGTGATAACCGCCTTCGATCAGTTCTCTGCATTCCACTGACAAACGCGGGCAACGGAGTCGGGCTTCTATATATTGAGAACAATCTGGCCCCTGGAGCGTTCACGACCAGCTGCATTGCTGTTTTAAAGTTTCTGGCATCCCAGGCTGCGGCGTCCCTCGATAAGGTACGTTTAATTCGTGATCTTAAAGAGCGAGAATCCCGAATTCGAAGACTTGTCGATTCAAACATCATTGGCATTTTCATTTGGGGACGGGATGGCCGACTTTTGGACGCGAATGACGCGTTCCTTACAATGACGCAATATACCAGGGAGGACCTTGCTCGAGGACTAGCGTGGTTCGACATGACGCCACCGGATTGGCGAGCTCAAGTCGAATCTGAGTTGTCGGAACTCGCGACGACCGGTGCGATGCAGCCTCGCGAGAAGGAATATTTTAGACGCGACGGGACTCGGGTCAGGGTTCTGATTGGAGCTGCAGCATTCGACGTCCCCGCTAGCGAGGGCGTAGCCTACATTCTTGATCTGACACAACGTGAGATGGCAGAACGCAAGGCCGTCGAAAGTGAGCGGCGGTTTCGTGAGCTGCAGTCTGAACTTGCCCATGCAAGCCGTGTCGCCACAGTTGGGCACCTTTCAACATGGATCGCACACGACATTCGGCAGCCTCTAGTCGGGATGGTTGCAAGCGCGAATGCCGGCTTGCAATGGCTTTCCTCGACGCCACCCAATATAGAAGCTGCCAAGCGCTCGTTGCTGCGAGCCGAAGAGGAAGGTCATCGCGCCTCGGAGATATTGGATAAAATTAGGGCGCTCATCAAAAAGAGTGCTCCCGTTCACGAACCCATCAATGTCAATGAATTGGTGCTAGACACCCTTCCGTTGCTGCAATCGGAGGCCCGTCATAAGTCGATAAGCATCCGAGTTGAATTTGCGAAAATGACGCCGCTTGTTACGGCTGATCGAATTCAGTTGCAGCAGGTGATCGTGAACCTGGTTGTTAACGCGATTGACGCTATGTCAGTAATGGAGGAAGGCGAGAAAAATCTAGCTATCTCCACCCAAATCGATGATCAAGGTGGCGTCACAACATTGGTAAACGATACCGGTCCCTCACTCCCCCCAGAAGAGTATGGCCGTTTCTTCAAGGCGTTCTACTCGACGAAACAGCAAGGTTTGGGAATAGGATTGGCGATCTGCAAAACCATTGTTGAAAGCTATGGTGGACGGATATGGGGGGAGCCGTGCTTACCTCAAGGTACAAGTGTCGGTTTCTGGCTTCCCGGATCACGTTCCAGTCGAGCGACAGAGGAGTAAGCGCCTTGGCGCTCCAGTAACCTTGCCGCTGATGATCGACGTGCCAAGATTGAGTGCAACAGAAGGCTTCGGTGTTGAACCGACTTTGCTCAGAGTTTATTTTTTCGCCGGAGAAATATTCGGGGTGTAGTACCTTGAGCGACTGAGGCTCCTGTTGGGAATAGATGCCACACAGAACGAACGAGGGAGCTGACATGCGTTCGAAATCCTGTTGGGTCAAACTCCGTCGCAGCTAAAGGAGAACGGGCACTGTAAGCGCAGCGCACGCCTTACATAAAGGTATAATGGAATAAGGTGTCGGGGGCAGATAGCTTATTTGACGAGAGGTAGATGCAGTCGAACCCGCCGCTCCTCAACAACCGAAACTCTCTCCCAGTGGGAGCCTGTGTAGTGGTGATTCGTTTCGTGTGTTCAAATATTCAGCGCAATAGTTAGATATGTTAGGCTCTTTGCACTTGCTCCAAGGAGGTGTATTCAGTGTCGGATGGAGAAAAACTTGTCATCGTTATTGACGACGACCCTGCCGTACAAGTCTCCTTGTGCGATTTATTTGCGTCCGTCGGCCTTCGTTGCGTGGCGCTCGGATCGGTAAAGGAGTATTTGGTAGGACCTAGACCCCAGCAACCGAGTTGCCTTGTCCTCGACATCAATTTACCGGACATGAGCGGCCTCGAGTTTCAGGCAAAAATCCACCGTCATGATCACCCGCCGATTGTGTTTCTTACCGGGAATCCAGACATCCCGTCTTCTGTGAGTGCGATGAAGCTTGGTGCGGTAGACTTCTTGGTAAAACCATTTGCTGGAGGGGCCCTCCTAAGCGCCGTACGAGCGGCGATCGAGCTCGATACAAAGCGCTTGCTCGAGCGAGAGGAACTTAATGCACTTAGGGGACGTTTTGAAAGTCTTACACCCCGAGAGCGTGAGGTGCTCCCTCTCATTGTAAGCGGTCTCATGAACAAGCAGGCTGCCGTTGAACTCGGCATTACGGAAATTACATTACAGGTTCATCGCGGGCACGTAATGCAAAAGATGAAGGCGGCGTCGTTGCCGGACCTCGTGCGCATGGCGACAAAATTAGATATTTCCATCATTCATTCCAGATATTCTGGATTAGGCCCACAATGAGCGCCCGAGGAAATACCGTCGCCATCGTAGACGATGACCCAAAAGTGTTGGAAGCGCTACGCGACCTACTCGAATCCAAAGGATTTAAGGTTTTTACCTTCAATTCTGCAAAGGCGCTTTTATCGGATACCCGGTTGGCAATGATCGACTGCCTTATCACCGATATCGCCATGCCGGATATGAATGGGGTGGAACTTGGTCGCGAGACGACGCTCAAGCGGCCCGAACTTCCGATTTTCTACATTACAGGCGACTCGGAGATGGCTTCGCTCGCCGGCTCGGCCTTTCAGGGCAAGGAGCGAGTTTTCAAGAAACCTTTCGACAGTACAATGCTTATCGCCGCCCTCCAGTCTGCAATCTATATCGGCCCGATTTAAGAATGAAGTCATTGTCCTTCAACGAGCCGTAAGTGATTGGCGTGCGTTTCGTGGGATCGGTTTGAGAAGCTGAGCTAAGGGTATTGGCCTGCCGTAATAAGTCCGAGCTATGGCGTATTACCCGCAGAAGCGAAAATTCACTTTTCTTAATTTGCCGAAGGGACGGTTGGACGTGCAGCATCGCGATGGAGCTTCGCACTGCTGACTCGTTGCGCGAAGGCACGTTTTTGGTGAAGTGATGGATGCACCACGACTCATACAAATGGGAACAGCCGAATATTATCGTCTGTCGATAGCCATGATAATGGCTGGTTTTTCGACATTTTCGCTTTTGTACAGTGTGCAACCACTCTTACCTGAATTTGCAAACGCCTTTCACTTGTCACCGCAGAGCGCAAGTCTCGCCGTTTCGTTGGCCACTGGCCCGATGGCCGTCGGTATTCTTTTCGCAAGTTGGGTTGCTGATAGGTTTGGGCGGCGAACTGTGTTGATGGTTTCGCTAATCCTCGCGGCCCTGTCTGGAGCCTTAGCGGCATTAGCTCCCACGTGGGAAATCCTGCTCGTTTTTCGGTGTATTGCTGGCATTGCACTAGCAGGAGTGCCGGCGGTCGCGATGACCTACGTGGCTGAAGAGGTGACGCCAGCGGCAATCAGTCCCGCACTCGGCTTGTATATTGCGGGATCGGCAATTGGCGGAATGATTGGGCGGCTCGGTGTTTCAATTGCCGCCGAATGGTTGGATTGGCGGTGGGCTCTGGCGGTAGTGGGCCTGTTTAGCATCACGGCGGCGGTGATCTTCTGTCTTACCGCACCACAACCGAGAGGGTTTGCCCCCACAAATCGATCACTCTCGGGATTTATTGGGGTCTATCGGATCGTGCTGACCGACAAAGTCCTTGTTGCACTCTACGCATGCGGTTTTCTCGGGATGGGAGTTTTTGTCACCGTTTACAACTATGGTCCCTTTCGCCTTCGCGCTGCACCCTACGAGCTAAGTCATTCGCAGATTGGTGCGATTTTCCTTCTTTATATCGTTGGTTCCGTAAGTTCCGCGACTTTTGGGAAGCTCGCAGGGCGAATTGGTGTTCGTTTGACGCTGGGCTGGCCGGTCGCCATGCTGCTCGTCGGATTGCTTCTGACGGCCACTACGCCGCTTTGGCTGATCATAACTGGGATCGGCGTAGTGACAGCGGGCTTCTTTGGCGCGCATACCGTTGCGTCGAGTTGGGTAACACGTCGGGCTTTCGGTTACCGTGGCCATGCAAGTGCCGTCTACCTCTTCGCATATTACGCGGGTTCGAGCGTGCTAGGTTCATTCGGAGGCGTTGTTTGGGACCGTTCCGGTTGGCCAGGGCTGGTGATTGCCACGATGTGCGTCGGCGGCCTCGTCCTTGTACTCGCTTTGGCGATTGCACGCAGCAAGCCGCTTCAGGACCCACGCCAACCCAAGCTTGGACAGGAACTGCCCGGATAGGTTTTCCGCAACTATCTAAATCTCAAAGGCTAATATCGAACTGAGGAGAAAACTATGACGATCCGGATCAACAACTACATCGGCGGTAAAAACGTCGGGGCGTCGGTCGATGAATTTGGCATAAAGATCGATCCGAGGACCGGGGAGAAGTTGGAGGAGGTCACCTACAGTAGCGCCGCAGAGGTGAGGCAGGCAATCGACGTGGCGGATAATGCATTTTCGGAATGGCGTGACATGCGGCCATCCGAACGTGGCCGGACTATGGTTGAACTGGGTCGGGTGATCCGAGCAAACGGAAAGCGTCTCGGTGAAATCGAAAGTGCAGAGACTGGAAAGCCCGGGCACGAGATGCCGACGCTCATTGACCTCACAGCGCAGTTTTTCGAGTTCTACGGTGGCATCGTGAACGTTATGGACGGTGAAGTTATCAACCAAGGGCCGGACTACCACGTTTACACCCGCCGCGATCCGTTTGGCGTGATCGGGGTAATATTGCCTTGGAACGCCCCGTTGCATCAGGCCGCAAGAGCCATTGCTCCGGCACTCGCTGTTGGCAACACGGTCGTCGCGAAGCCATCAGAGAGAGGTGGCTCGGTTTGCCTGAACAGTTTCGAGCGTTTCGTTAAGTGGATTTCCGCCTCGATTATGCCGCCACCATCATCGGTGCCAGCGCGTTGAAGTAAGCCTGATCCGGCGTCTGCCGGTCAAGAGATGAATGTGGACGTCGAGTATTGTAAAAGTTCAGATAGCGACTGATCCCCGCTCGGGCCTCGGACACGGTCTTGTAGGCGTGGAGGTAGACTTCCTCGTATTTGATCGACCGCCAAAGCCGTTCGACGAAGACATTGTCCCGCCATGCGCCCTTGCCATCCATCGAGATGGCAATCTCAGCTTTCTTCAGCACGGCGGTGAAGTCGATGGAGGTGAACTGCGATCCCTGATCGGTGTTGAATATGTCCGGCTTTCCATAGCGAGCCAGCGCTTCCTCGACCGCTTCGATACAGAAGTCCGCCTCCATCGTGATCGACAATCGCCACGACAGAACCCGACGACTGAACCAGTCCACAACGGCGCAGAGGTAGACAAAACCACGCGCCATGGGGATATAGGTCAGGTCCATCGCCCATACCTTATTGGGCCGGGTAACCGCCAGCTTGCGCAGAAGATAGGGATAAATCTTGTGTCCTGGCGCTGGTTTGGAGGTGTTCGGGCGGCGATAGATCGCCTCGATGCCCATCTTCTTCATCAGCGTGGTGACATGGAGCCGCCCGGCATTCAACCCTTCTCCTCTCAAAAGCCCTTGCAACATTCGACTTCCCGCGAACGGATATTCGAGATGCAGTTCGTCGATCCGGCGCATCAGTGCCAGATCGGCGTCGGACACTGGGCGCGGCGAATAGTAGACGCTGCCGCGGCTGAAGCCGAGGAGCTTAGCCTGCCTTACGATCGACAGCTCGTGTTCGCGGTCGATCATTTCTTTCCGCCCAGCAAGCCCGCCTTGCCGAGCGCACCGGACAAAAAATCGTTCTCCAACGTCAGTTCGCCGATCTTGGCGTGAAGCGTTTTCACATCGACGGTCGGACCCGCCGGTTCCGGTTTCGCTTCATCGCCGAAAACGCCGGTCGCCCCCTCAAGCAGCTGGTCTTTCCACTGCTTGATCTGATTGGCGTGCACGTCGAACTGCTGGGATAATTCCACCAGAGTCTGCTCACCTCGGATAGCAGCAAGCGCCACTTTTGCCTTGAAAGCCGGGCTGTGGTTCCGGCGCGGTCGTCTCGTCATGATATCTCCTGTTCCCGGCATCTAAGCCGAAGTCAGGCAGAAATTCCACTTATCCCAGCTGTGCAGATTTCTCGAGCCACCTCTATGTGACCCATTTCGACAACGGTCGCCGTCGTGGTTCGAATGACCGTCGGCGTGTGTATGTGATACGACGCGGAGATGAGGTGAGCGGTGGACTGCAACGACGCCATCCAGAGAATAGAGAAGATCGTTCCGATGCTCCGGCATGACGTCGAGACAGCTATAATGTCGCATGAAGTCATGGAGGCACAGAACGCCATCGTACCGCCCGGCCTGAAGGGGTATCAGACGGATTTCGTTCAGACCTACGGCGCGATCCAGAATGCACTCGTTCTCAAGTTTGCCATGGATGTCGCGCGCGTCTTCGATGTCAGCACTGGCCGTCCTGTGGAAAGGCAGGACATGGCATCGATTCCGGTGTTGGGCATGCTTTTCAGTGTGCCTGGTGTTGTGGATGGATTGATAGCCGAAGCTTCGTCATGGGTGTCAGGGCGATGTCAGTAGTAAGTGAGGTAAGGGGCATCCCAAACAGCGTGTGCTGATGGGCCGGAGTGCGGAGCATGGCCACAGCAAGCAGGGAAGTTTCTGCTAAGCGAAAATTGGGCGGCTCGGATCACTACGCTTTCGTGATCGACGCCGCCCAATGTTTCTAGCTCAATGCGATCCTTGCTAAAGCAGGTTCTCGATCATGATAGGCAGCTCGTGTACCCGCTTTCCTGTTGCGTGGAAGATTGCATTGGCGATTGCCGGCGACACTCCAACCAAGGCAATTTCACCCAAACCCTTAACACCAAGCGGATTGACGAGCGTGTCTTCCTCCTCAACGAAGTGTGCCTCCAAGTGGGGCGTGTCGAGGTTGACCGGGACGAGATAGTCAGCGAGATGGGCATTAATCGGCCGACCGTTGCGCCTGTCGAGCACCGTCCTCTCCATTATCGCCATGCCGATACCACCTATCATACCACCAGTGCATTGGCTGGCCGCTAGCCGCGGGTTTACCACTCTACCCGCACCATATGCACCAACTAGCCTACGGACCCGGATAGTAGCGACGTCGGGATCGATCGCCACTTCAGCAAACACCGCACCAAAGGCATGCATTGAGTAGCCGCCGGCGATCTCCGCTTCCCGGGCCGCGCTGCCCTCGCCGATAATTGGTTGTCCATCGGAAATGGCTGCGATTTCTTGGTAGGAAATTCCGGCTTGTTCTCGGTTCTTGGCGAACAACAATCCGTTTCGCCATTCAAGCTGTTCTCGCTCTATCCCTGAGAATGGACTGCCGTTGCTCAACGTGGCCGCATTCATAGCCTTCGTCTGTGCGTCAAGGCACGCCGCACGAACAGCTGAACCGACCGAGCCCATGGTCATCGAGCCGCCGTGCGGCGGAGTCGCCGGGAAGTCTGAACGGCCAAGGGCAAACTTGATCCGGTCTACCGATAGGCCTAAAAATTCGGCGGCCACCTGTGTCATCGACGTATAGGTGCCGGGGCCCATGTCGCTCGCCGCCGCCTCGACTTCCGCCGTGCCGTCGGGCATCAGCCGTACTCTCGCATTGGCAGGTGCGAACAGACACGGATAGGAGCCGGTCGCCATCCCGTACCCGACAAGTAACCGACCGTCACGCATCGAACGAGGCTCCGGTGTACGTCTGCTCCAGCCAAAGCGTTCGGCCCCGAGATCGTAACACTTCAGCATGGATCGGCTGGAGAAAGGTACGTTTCGCCCCTCATCAATTGTGGGTTCGTTGATCCTTCGCAGTTCTAGTGGGTCCATGTTGAGCTTGTAGGCAAGTTCATCCATGGCACACTCCATCGCGTGGACACCACTAGCTTCGCCCGGACCGCGCATATAGGTTGGCGTGCTGGTATCCAGCGGAATCAGCCTGTAGCTGGTACTGACATTCGGACATGAGTAGTTGAAAGTGGTGACCGAGGTCAGCGCCTCCATAAACTCCTCGTAGCGGCTGGTCTCGCCTGCGCCTTCGTGGATTATGCTCGTCAACTTGCCGTCCGCATTGGCACCGATTGCCATGCGCTGGAGCGTGTACGGGCGGTGGCCGGTAGTGAAGAACATTTGCTTGCGGGTTAGGACCAGTTTTACTGGACGTCCTACATGGCGGGCAGCGAGAGCGGCGAGCGTTACATGTGGCCAAGTACGCAGGCTTGTCCCGAAAGCCCCACCGATGAACGGGCATATCACCTCAACGTTCTCAGGTGGAATTCCGAAGACCGCTGCGATCTCCGCCTGTTCGTTGACGACGAACTGGCTCTTGCTCCATAACGTCAACCGGTCGCCGTTCCAGGCGGCCACTGTCGCGTGAGGTTCCATTGGGTTGTGGTTCTCACGTTGGATGACATATTCCAAGTCGACCTTGACGGGAGCGGCATCCAGCGCCGCCACTGCATTACCGCGTTCGATGTCTGCATGCACTCGCGAGCCTGGCCGTCGTGCGGTTTCCGGCAACACCTTTTCCGCGCTGTGGGCATCGACTTGCGGAGATCGCGCGGCATAGGTAATTTTCAGGGAGTTCGCGGCGTGTTCGGCATGGTCTAGCGTATCGGCTACGACTATTGCCACGGGCTGGCCAAAAAAACGCACCTCGGCATCTTGCAGCACGTGCAGGCGCTCGCCAGCGGGCGGATCAATCGGACCGCGGTGAGCCGCATATGGAAGGCGTTGTGCGTTCAGATGCGAGATTACTGCGACGACGCCGGGCATTTGCTCTACTGACGCCACATTGATCGCCTCGATCCGGCCAAGGCCTGCCGTACTGCCGACAATGACCGCGTAAGCCTGCCGGTCCTGATTGAATTCGGCCGCGTATTTTGCCTGCCCGGTCACTTTGAGACGTCCGTCGACACGGGCCAAAGGTGTTCCAATCGACGTTGTCATGCGCTTTCTCCTACCATCTCAAGAGCCCTGGTGATTGTCGCCGGTAAAAGCTTCACTTTGAACGCATTCCCCGATTGGGCCCGCGCTCCTTCCGCCGAAATTGCTGCAGCGGACTCGAATGTCTGGCGAGTCGCTGGTTTGCCTACCAGGGCCTGTTCGACAGCTGTCATGCGCCAGGGGCGCGTTCCGACACCGCCAGCAGCGATGCGCGCTTCCTTGATGCGCCCGTTCTCGATTTGGAGCGCCGCGGCTGCTGACACTAGGGCAAACTCATAAGACTGGCGGTCGCGTACTTTCAGATACCGTGCACTTCTGGCGTACGGGATATTGGGTATTCGGACCTCGACGATGAGTTCGCCGGGCCGCAATGTGTGTTCCAGATGGGGGGTGTCGCCAGGTAGACGAAAGAGCTCAGCGACAGGGAAACTGCGATCTCCATCAGGGCCACGCACATGTAGCGTCGCGTCGAGGGCGACCAATGAGACCGCCATATCCGAAGGATGGGTAGCGATGCATTGTGTGCTCGTTCCAAAAATCGCTGTACCTGCGTTCAAGCCGTCGATAGCTGAACAGCCAGAACCTGGCGCTCGCTTGTTGCACGGAGCATCCAACATTCGGAAGTATGGACAGCGCACGCGCTGTAGCAGATTGCCGCCGATGGATGCCACATTCCGGAGCTGTGGCGAGGCCCCCTCGATCAACGTTTCTGCAACAAGCGGCTGTAATCGCCGAACGTCTTCGTTGGCAGCCACGTCTGACATTCGGGCCAGAGCTCCGATCACGAGTTCATCGTTTTCGGCTCGAATGTAGTCCAGTGGTAGCCGGTTTATGTCGACGATACTTTCGGGTGTTTCAACCTCCTCGCGCATCAGGTCGACAAGGGTCGTACCGCCCGCCAGGTATCGCGCCCCGGCAGCCGCAGCGCTGATTGCATCTGCTTCACTTGATGCCCGCTGATAAGCAAAAGGTTTCATGTGCGGCTCTCCCGTTCGGCTTGCTCTATTGCAGCAACAATGCCGGGATATGCACCACACCGACAGATGTTGCCGCTCATCCAGTAGCTGATATCCTCGCGCGAACCTGCGTGTCCTTCCTTGATGCAACCGAGGCCCGACATGATCTGCCCTGGCGTGCAATATCCACATTGAAAGCCTTCGTGATCGATAAAGGCTTGCTGAATGGGTTGTAGCTCTTCGCCGCTGGCGACCCCTTCTATTGTGGTGATCGACGTGCCTTCATACATCACCGCGAGAGCGAGACAGGCATTTACGCGACGATCGTTGATCAGCACGGTGCAGGCACCGCAAGCGCCCTGGTTGCAACCTTTTTTCGTACCTGTCAGTGCCAGCCGCTCGCGCAGCAAATCGAGCACAGATTGACGCGGATCGACCTTCAGCGCGACCGCTTCCCCGTTCACTGTCAGCGTAAGGTCGACCGGTTCTCCTAGCTCAACCGCAGCCGGTTGAGCGCTAGATATACGCGGCAGGAAAGGCAAAGATGCAAACGCCGCGGCTCCAGCGGAAAGTTGCAGTACTTCACGGCGACTAAGACAGTACGGAGACAGAATGTCTGCCCAAGCGCTATCAGCATGATCATTGTCGTCTGAGTTCGAGTCTTGGTTTGACACCTCAGTTCTCCCTTCGTCAAAATGATACGGTCATCCGCAATCGGGATCGTGGAATTCTAGCCGCTAAAAGAATAGCAAGGGCCGGGCGGATGGCGCATGTTGAGAGTTGTGAATTTATGCTGCCCCGTGGTGCTGCCGAAGAATAAGTTCGTCTACGCGATCATCGTTTAGTCGCGTCGATCAAAGGTTATTACAGCTAAGTCCATGCCGCCTCTGGAAACCGCTGCCGAGTTTTGGGTGGCTTGAGATGTCAGCCCTGACCTGCAGGGATAGGCCATCAACGCGCTTCCACGATAGCCTGCGCGTCAACCTTTTAGAGTTCGCGCCAGAGCTCGAAACGGGATCAGATACGTCAGTATGTAAAGGTGGTCAGAGTCATGCGTGAGAACTGCCGCGGCTAATATAAAGCTGCTTAGGCTGGCTGACGCCTTTGAGATGGTGAACGCCTGCGTCCACGAAAGCGATACGCGCTTCTTGAGGCAATAACGCGAGGAATTCTGAGGAAACAACGAGGGACCCACCTGTTGCCGTTGAGGTGGACGCAATGCGGCATACTTCGTTGACCGCGGGGCCGATCACAGTGAAGTCCAACCGCTCGGCGCTGCCTATGTTGCCGTAGAACACCTCGCCCACGTGCAGTGCTAAGTAGATATCGGTGGTAACATCACTTCGGCTTTGGCGTTGCTGATTCAGCAGTGCGACGCGTTCGACAAGCTTTCGTCTCGCTTCCAGAGAGGCCAAGGCTGCATCGCTTAGTGATTGGCTGCTGAAGATTGCAAGGATTCCGTCGCCGACCAGCTTCAAGACGTCACCACCATTTTCTGTCACAGAGAGGATAGCGGCCTCGGCGTAGTCATTCAAAAGCGCGATCAAGGTGGCACTATCGACTTTCTCGGATATTGCCGTGAAGCTCACGAGATCGGAGTACCATAAAACTGTGTTGATGCTCTCTAACGAACCTCTTGAGATACGGCCTTCGAGCACGCGGCGTCCTGGGTCGCGTCCGAGGTAAGCGCTGACTAGAGATTGGGCGATATGTCGCAAAGCGGCGGTTTTGATGGCCAGCGCAAGCGCTGGGACGAGGTCGCGAAGTACGGCGATATCGTCGTCAGTGAAACCGCCAGGTTTGGTCGTGGACCACCGCGAAAAGAGGTTGTCCATCTCGCCGATCGCGTCATCTCCACTGAGTGGATGAATCATGGCAAAGTAGCCGGTGTGGCCGGCTTCACGAAGCTCGGTGAGGATGGGGAACCGATCCGAAACCTGCTCGGTCAGATCGACACGATAGTCGGCATTTCCTTCCAGTTGCATATGGAAGAATGGGCTGGCGCGCCAGCGGTCGGCATTATCGGCTGCAGCCGACCGTGGGAATGGCTGGGTCTCAGCTTTACCGGCCTCCGCATCCCAGTGAAAACCCCACGATTCTAGGACGGGATGCAAAGTGTCTACGAAGATCACGGCATGCACCAGGCCGAGCCCGGCTTCGTTGCAGCGAGCGCAAAATCCGGTGAGCATCTCAAGCTCGTCATTTCCGACCAAGCCCTGTTGGACAAGCCAGCTTTGTATTGGATCGATATCAACCAGAGCCATGGGGCCCCTCCGTTAGCTCGAACTATTCGGTCTGGTTGTCGCCTCGATCAGCTTGTTCGGCCTGAGCGAGCAACCACTCGCGAAAACGACGGAATGCAGGACTTCTAAGGCGGTTGCGTGGGTAAACAAAGTAATATGTGAAGTCGCCCCTATCGAGACTGAAGTCGATGGGTTGGACAAGACGCCCCGCGCGAATATCGTCGAGGAAAAGGGCTTTCTGGGCCATCATTACTCCCTGGCCCTCCAGAGTCGCCTGGTATGCCAAGGTGGAGCTGGCATACTTATCACCCGCGTAGGGGTCGACCTTTTCATTGCCAGCAGCCAATAGCCAAAACCGCCAATCGTCCGGACGGACAAGCGAGTGTAAAAGGCGTACGGATTGGAGGTCATCTGTAGTTCGGATCACGTGCTCGGCGGCAAACGCGGGGCTGCAAAGCGGCACCAATTCGTTGCGCATAAGTCGATCGACCTCAAGCCCGGGCCAATTGCCGTCACCTAGTCGTACTGCACCATCCACACTTTCGCGCTCGAAGTCCACTGTTTCGTTGGATGTCGTAAGCCGCACCTCTGTAGAACCGTTGGAATCTGAGAACGTGCGAAGTCTCGGAATTAGCCATTTCATAGAGAAAGTGGTGTACGCTCTGACACGCAATATTTCCTTAGCCCTCTTCCCGGTCAACTTTTGCGTTTCCTCCCGGATTGCATCGAGATGACGGCTGACTGCAGCCAGATATTGCTCGCCCTCTACCGTCAATACGATCTCGCGCGGATCGCGACGGAACAACTTAATGCCAAGAAAGGTCTCGAGGCGCTGGACCTGTCGACTTACGGCACCGGGCGTCACGAGCAATTCCTCGGCGGCACGACGTATGCTTTGCAGTCGGCCGGCTGCTTCGAAAGCTCTCAGAGAGTTCAGCGGGGGTAGCATGTCCATGGGGAAACTTAGTTTAGATGTTGTCTTTTAGTCAACACCCATGCGCCGCTTTGTCGTTCTTAATAACGACGCCTGTTGGGTAAAATGCTTCAACTGAAATACATCGCATTTGTGGAGGAAATCATATGACCTCGATTGAGGTAGCGAACCGGCATGAGGCTGGAGGGCGCGACGATCTCGTTCGACTTGAGGCATCCCGCGATAAAGAAACGGGCAAGGGCGTGTTCCCAAGACTTCCGGCAACTTCGCCGTCGGTTGATCGCTTCGAGCCGATAACCCTTTCGACCGAAGCAACACTCTACAGCCATACGACGATTCACCCAAATCCAAAGATGGGTAAGCCGCCATTCACGTTGGTCTATGCCGATTTTCCTGAGGATGTCCGTGTGTTTGGACGCCTACATCTTCGGCCGGGCGAAAAGCCCGTCATCGGTTCGAAGTTGCATGTTCGTGCAGATGGGGACCCGAACACAACCTACTTTTTCACGGTCGTAGAGGAGGGGAAATGATGTCGGCAGAAGTGTACGTCGCCGGTGCAGCAATGACTGCGTTTGGGCGTTACGCAGATTTGGGCATGCAAGACCTTGCGCAACGCGCCGTATTTGACGCTCTCAAAGATGCCGGGGTTGCCAAGTCGGAGGTGCAGGCGATCTATGCCTCCAACGTGTACGGCGGAATGGTACTCGGTCAGGTGCTTATGCGGGACATGGGTATAACGGGACCCGCCCTCTACAACGTCGAAAACGCATGTGCGAGCGGAGCGACAGCTGTCCACCTCGCATGCCAGGCCCTCAAGCTTGGTCTTTACGAAACGGTCGTGGTCTTTGGCGTCGAGCAGTTGACCAAATTGGGCGGTGGAACGATTCCGCTTCAGCGCAACGACTACAAGACCGAGCTTTACGCTGCTCAAGGTATGACCCTCCCGACGGTCTATGCGATGCGCGGTTCGCGCTATTTGTATGAGCGCGACGAGTCTCCCGAAATTCTCGCGCAGATCGCGGTGAAGAACCGTTCGCATGGCGCACTCAATCCGTTTGCCCAGCAGCGAACTAAAGTTTCCGTTGAAGAGGTTCTCGGCTCTCGTCAAATAGCGGAGCCTCTGACACTGCTGCAGTGCTGCCCGTCGGCGGTGGACGGCGCTGCGGCTCTAGTTCTCACCACCCGACGGCCGCTCAGCTTCAGTCCGGCAGTTCGAATATTGGCGTCTGCTGTTCAGTCGGGTTACCAGGAACTCGGTTGCGACGACATACTCGATGCGGAGATTACAGCGCGCACTGCGAACATGGCATACGAGCAGGGGGGGGTCGACCCTCGAGATGTTGGGGTCGTGGAGCTGCACGATGCTTTCACGATAGCCGAACTCATCTACTACGAGGCGCTTCAGCTTGCAGCGCATGGTGAGGGAGCTTCGCTTTTGAGAAGCGGCGAAACAGCTCTCGGTGGCCGTGTTCCAGTGAACCCGAGTGGCGGTCTTCTCGCCAAGGGCCATCCTCTCGGCGCGACCGGGATAGCTCAGATGGTTGAAGTTGCCTGGCAGCTGCAAGGACGTGCAGACGGCCGGCAAATCGAAAGTCCCAAGATCGGCTTAACGCAATGCACCGGCGGCGGCATTGCTGGCGTAGATCATGCTGCATCTGCCGTACACATTCTGGGAGTTTGACATGGGCAATAAGCAGATAGCGATTGTCACCGGAGGGGCGCGCGGCATCGGCCTCGGCATCGCCAAGAAGCTCCTCGAAGCAAACCACGACGTTGCGATACTGGACTTTGACGCCGCCGCGCTGCAGGCGTCCGTCGACGGACTAAGGCGCTCGTATAGCGTAGAGCGAGTCTCCGGCCTAAAGACGGACATCACAAGTCGTGCGGAAGTTGAAGACGCGGTCCGTCAGGTTCGGGAGCGTCATGGTCGAATCGACATTCTGGTCAACAATGCCGGCATCGTGCGTGACCGTAGGTTGGTCAAGATGGAAGAAGACGACTGGGATAGTGTGCTTGCCACCAATCTCAAGTCGCAGTTTCTCACGTGCAAAAGCGTTGTGCCGACGATGATCGAACAGCAGTTTGGCCGCATCGTAAATATCTCATCCAGAGCGTGGCTTGGGGGATTTGGGCAAGCGAATTATTCAGCAGCCAAAGGAGGAGTCGTTAGTCTTACACGTAGTCTCGCGATCGAACTCGCAAGCCAGGGTATCACCGTCAATGCGGTTGCTCCGGGAATCGTGGAGACACCTCTGTTTCAGACGTTCGCAGATGATGTCCAGGAACGCTTGAAGAAGAGCGTTCCAATGCAACGCATTGGAACGCCAGACGATATCGCACAGGCCGTGCTCTTCTTTATCGCTAGAGAGAGCTCCTACATCACTGGACAGCTGCTCTACGTGTGCGGTGGCCGTTCGCTATCGAGTCCGAGCGTGTGAGGCGGGAACATGTCAGTTGAAACGACAATCGAAAATCACATTGCCACAATTACAATCAATCGTCCTGAGAAGCTAAACGCCTTGGATGTCGAACATCTTGTCGACCTTCGAGCAGCGATCGCGACGGCAAACGACGACATTTCTGTCAGGGTGATGGTCCTGACGGGAATAGGACGAGCTTTCTGCGTCGGCGCTGATCTAGGGGCCACGATCGAATCTGACCACAGTTTTGTGGAAGCGTTCGCTTTATCGCGCCTAGCCGCTTCCGAACGCGGTTTGTACGTAAAACTTTTTGATCTCAAGTCTCTTGAAATCAAAAAGCCCCTGATCGCGGCCGTAAATGGATTCTGTCTCGGCGGGGGACTGGAACTCGCGTTGCAATGTGACTTCATCATCGCGGCGCAAGACGCCTCGTTCGGTCTTCCGGAAGTGGTCGTTTCTAGCCTTCCGGCTGGCGGCGGTGTGCCCAGCATCCTTCGGGCGCTTCCCAAAAACCTTGCAATGCGAATGCTGTTGACGGGAGAGCGGATTGAAGCGGTAAGAGCCTATGAAGTTGGGTTAGCAACAGAAATTGTGCCGACTGAGGAACTGGACGTGGTCGCGCAGAATGTCGCTGGGACGATCGCCGCAAACGGCCCGCTTGCCGTTCAACTCGTAAAGATGTTGGCATCGGAGACTGCTCACCTCCCGATTGAGCAGGCGTTTCGGATGTCTGAGCTAGCGTGGGGCGTGCTCAGAGATAGCGCTGATCGGCGTGAGGGAAGGTTGGCTTTCCGAGAAAAGCGTAAGCCTAAGTACGTCGGGCGTTGACAGGCAACATCGATTCACTTGCCCGGAGTATTCGATGATGGAAGGCTATGCGCTGAAAACGACAACCACAGTGATGGTTAGGGTCGAGAACAGCGAGATGGATGTGGACGCAATCAATCTTGGCAAATGCCAATTGTTGCTGAAAAAGCGTATATTGATGGCCGATGGGAAGCCAGCTCAGATTGGCTCGAGGGCTCTTGATATCCTTCTTTATCTTGCTCGTCGACAGGGCCAGACCATAAGCATAGACGAGCTGATGAAGGCTGTTTGGCCCAATACGACGGTCGAGCAGAACACACTTCGTGTGCAAATTAAGAACCTGCGTCGTGCGCTAACGGAATCCGGGAGTGGCTGCTTTGTCGTGAATAGAAGCGGGCGAGGGTATTCGTTGATCGTTCCCACGCAACGGATGGGCCTCCGTCTAAGTTCGGAGCTTGCGGAAACAACGAGTGCGCTTCCCAAGAGAAGAAGGCTCATCGGCCGCGCCGGCACGATTTCAGAGGTGACCGAGCGGCTACTAAACCATCAACTTGTTACAGTCACGGGTCCAGGCGGGATAGGCAAAACTGGTGTGGTCAAAGAGATTGCTGCGCGCTGGGATAGCTGGGGCCGCAGGGAAGTCTTTTACATTGACCTCGGTGGTTTGCAGGACGAAAGGCTCTTGCTCGCCCATGTCGCACGGGCGGTTGGGGTTAAACAATCGGATGCCGATCCGCGTGAGGTGCTGCGAACATTATCAGGTGTCAATGGCTTACTCGTCTTAGATACCTGCGAGCACATGATTGATGCAGCCGCAGAGTTTGTGGAACAGCTCTTACCGGAGGCACCCAATCTAAAGGTGTTGGTGGGGAGTCAGGATTCACTGAGAATCGCGGGAGAGTGGGTCACACGGTTACAACCGCTGGCATTCCCTCAGACGGACGAAGCTGACGAGCTTGTTACCGCCGAGGCGTATCCTGCAATTGAGCTTTTTTTGGAACGGGCGTCAGGCGCAGGGTGTGCTCTAACGCTTGCGCCAGCAACGATCGGGGCGATAGGGCGTATTTGCGCCCGTCTGGACGGACTTCCTCTCGCGATCGAACTAGCAGCTGCCCGGGTAGGGCAATTTGGAGTCGACCACCTTCTTTCAGCCCTTAATCAACATCTAGGGATTTTGACCGGAGGACTTCGAACGGGCGTTCCACGGCAGCGGACAATGCGAGCGGCGATCGAATGGAGTTTTTCTACGCTCACTGACTACGAGCAGGAACTGTTGCAGAACTTGTCCGTCCTAAAGTCTCCGTTTGTTTTAGAGATCGCGACGGCCGTTGCAGGGGAAGGTCATCCTGAAGTTGCCGATCAAGACGTGATGAACGGTTTAAATGAGCTTTACAGAAAATCGATGCTCAATGTGGTCATTGTCGACGACCGTCAGCACTTCTGCCTGCTTGATACAACGCGAACTTACGCATACGAGTTGTTGAGGCGGCGGGGAGGAGAGGATATCGCTCGATCGCGCCACCTTACCTATGTTCAGAATATGCTAAGACAACGGCGCGAGTCTTCCTTTGTTTGCCCGACCTTACAGTCCGAGCACGAACTCAACGAAGTTCGAGGCGCGTTGGACTGGGCTTCCGAACATGGTGAACTGATGGAAACCGTGGCTAACCTCACTTTGGCCGCGATCCCGATGTGGTTTGAACACTCACTCGTGGGTGAATGCCGCATGTACGTCGAACGCATCCTCTCAAAAATGAGCGATCGGGGCGCGGGCGATGCGCGCATCCTTCAGTTTTACGTCGCACTCGGCGGCGCGTACATGAACATTCAAGGGGCTGGGGAAGATGCTCGATCAGCCTGGACCGAAGTCTACAGGCAAGCTGGCCGCACGGGAGACATCGGTAACCGCCTAAAGTCTCTATGGGGTCTGTGGGTCGACGCGCGGAATCGTGGTGATTTCGTATCCGCTTCTATTCTGAGCAAACGTTTCACGCGTCTCTCTAGGAAGTCAAATGATCCTCTCGTGCTGGTCAATGCAGACCGTATGTCCTCGATATCGCATTTTTTCCAAGGAGAACTTGCGTTATCTCGAAGGCTTGCCGAGCGGGTGGCGTCGAGCCCTCATGCAGGACGGGATGTTGTTTCATTCCAGTTCCACCAGCGTATCACTGCGCGATGCTTTCTTGCGCAGGCCTTATGGCTGCAAGGTTTCGCCGACAAGGCTATTGGATTGGCCATCGGTAACGTGGAAGACGCAATCGCGATAGGGCATTCGGCGACGATTTCATACGCGCTTACCGAGGGTGGGTGCCAGGTCGCCTGGAATGTCGGCAATCTCTCGCTGTTGGAGCACTACAGCCAGCTCGCACTTTGCCGAACCGCACGTAACGGGTTAGATGTTTGGCACACCATTGCTGGATGCTTCAGCGGCATTTTGCAATTGAAGCGAGGAAACGATGTCGGCCTCGAAATTTTACATGACGCATTGGGTCAGCTGAGGAGGGCACATCGAGCGCCGGTTTGTTCGAGGGCGCTTGCTTTCTATGCTGATGAATTGGCAAAGCGTGGTCGGGCCGGCGAAGCAATTGCCGCTATAGAAGAAGCCCTTTCTCGCGCGCGACTTTCCGGTGAGAAATGGTGCGAACCGGAACTCCTGCGATTGAGGGGGGTGATTAGGAAGCGCTTCGGATTACCATACGAAACTGATCTTCATGCGTCTATGGCTCTTTGCAGACAACAGGGCGCTCTCGGATGGCAGTTGCGAACAGCAACAAGTCTTGCGGAACACTACCTCGACCGGGGCGATGAGCGAGCGGCAGTCAGCTGTCTGATCGACATTTACGGAAGTTTCGACGAGGGTAGCGGAAGTGAAGACTTGCGAAAGGCGGAAGCTTTGCTTGATCAATTCCGTCAGCGATTGGCGGTTGGGTAGCCGCGCTTTGCAGGCTTCACATCCGCAGGTCTACGAATGCAAGTTCACCAGGACCTGACGGTCAACAGCGGTGGCGCATGCAGGCACAACAATGCCGGAATAAAAAATGGGTGAACCAGCTATATCCCGAAACGTGCGCCCGAATCCTACTACATAACGATAACGTCCTGCTGAGGAGTTGACCCGGTAGACTTCGTGCTGCTGATGTTCGGCAACGATCGTAATGCTCAGCGCTTTAACAAATGCTGCCCTATCTTCGTCATGTACTCTGGCGACGTACGCATCGACAGGCAACCCCATTCCTGCCTCGCGCGCGTCCAGCCCGAAAAGCTTGGCCACCGTAGTATCAGCATAGATCAAATTCTGTGCGAGGTCCCAAACCAATAAGCCTGCGTCCTCAATCTCTTCCCTGGGCGTGGGGGATTTCCGAACCAAATTCTCGTATGACATGCGAGGAGCTCCCAGTCTGATTTCAGTGAAATAGTACGGGAAACGCTAGCACTGAGACAAGCCTGGGGCTTGGGTGCTAAGCGTTATATGATGCTGCGTTGTGATGATTTGTGAAGGACGCCATAAAGCGCAGCACCTTTAATCGAGTTTCAACATCGTTTCACGCGAACCTTCGTAAAATTACGGATAAGCTCAAACCGGCGGAGAACGAGTTGAGCAAGTCCGATAGCTTTACACTAAGCAAACGAGCATTTCTTACGGCCGATCATTGCCTACGTGCGAGATTATTATAGCGCAGGCCTCCCGCTGCGCTTGATGGCAGTCCAGGTTAACTGGTCTGCTAGAGAGGGCCAGCCGCGTGCAGCCAGCTGGCCCTCTCGGTTAAGTACCGGCGCACCCTCGCTGGTACGGGCAAGGGTCATCACTCTATGAACCTTGAGTGCCCCCCCATTCGAGGACGCATGGTTCTATGACTTGGCGCTGCTCTCGAAAAAGTTACTACATCGCGTCTCACCGCGTTGTCTTCTTATAGAAAACCATAATGGTTGCACCGCCGACGGATCGGTTAGTCTCACCTGAAAGCGTTTAGCGATCGGGGGGATACCCATGAGAAGCGAAGCAGAATTCGGTGAGGCGATGTCGAAGAATTTGAATGCGAGCCTCCTATCGAAGTTGCGGGATGCAAGTCCGAAAAATTTTAGCCCAAGCGACGTCGTTGATCCGGCAAAATGCGCTGACGTTGACGAGACCGTATCGTCCCCGATGGTGTTAAACGTTAGCCCGGAATACTTCGATTTCGGACCATTTCGACTTTTTCCGCTTGAACGACGCTTGCTTAAAAATGGCATGCCAGTTCAACTCGGTAGTCGCGCGCTGGATATACTCGTTCTGTTGAGCGAACATGCTGGCGGCGTAGTCGCCAAAAAGCGCATCGTTCAAACTGTTTGGCCCGGCATCAATGTCGAAGAAAGCAGCCTACGCGTGCAGGTCGCAAAGCTCCGTAAAGCACTTGGCGAGGGGCAGGAAGGCGCGCGTTACATCGCGAACATTGCTGGACGAGGCTATAGCCTTGTTACGGCCGTTGCAAAAAGCAGTCAGCCCCAGCCAAGACTATTCAACCATATTAGCGTTCAAACCTTACCACGGATCGTCACCCCCGTAGGGCGAGCCAAGGACATTGCTAGAATTAAGGACTTGGTTTCCGCATCAGGATTTGTGACGGTTCACGGCTTTGGCGGTATCGGCAAAACCACGGTGGCAGTCGCTGTAGCGGAAGAGCTCGCTCAGCATTTTACGGATGGGCTGATCTTTGTAGATGTTGGCTCTAGCCGAACGTCTGACGAGATGGAATCCAGCCTCGCGCTCCTGCTCGGCTCGGAAAATCGCGGTTTATGTCGACGGGAAGCGATTTACCATGCGCTTGTAGGCAGACAATTGCTGTTGGTGTTCGATAACTGTGAGCATTTGCTAGATGCCACGACCGACCTCTTGGAGGAAATTCGTCATCGCTTCCCACACCTGGCATTGCTGGTCACGAGCCGTGAGCTACTGAGAGCTCACGGTGAACACGTATATTCACTTCCGCCGCTTGAATTGCCTGCCGACGTGCACACTGTCTCGGCCGAAGAAATTTTGCGTTATCCAAGCGCACAATTATTCATGGAGCGCGCGGTCGCAACCGGATATGAACCGGAGCGCACGGATAAAGAGGCACGTTACGTAGCGAGAATCTGTACTAAGCTCGACGGGTTGCCCCATGCTCTCGAGTTGGTAGCGAGTCGCCTTGTGGTTCACGGTCTTGAGGAAACCGATGCTCTCTGTGCTGCCGGATTAGCACTCTCATGGCATGGCAGGCGGACCGCGGTCCCACGCCAGCAGACATTGATGTCCTCACTCGATTGGGCGTATGAACTTCTGTCCGAAACTGAAAAGGTGGTGTTAAGGCGGGCCTCCGTCTTCCCCGGATTGTTTACGCTTGAGGACCTGTACACGGTGGCCGTGGACGAGACCGCCGTGAGGCAACACGATTGTATCCCAGCTTTTAGCCAATTGGTCGCCAAGTCATTCATCGTCGGCGGCTGCAATGGAACTTTTCGGACGTACCAGATTGTTCGCGCTTACGCTTGGGGAAAGTTGCTGGAGGCAATGGAGGTTGAGTCTGTGACTGAACGCTTCCAACATAACATAACACAAGCCCGCGATTCCTCCGTACCGCATCGTCGGACGGCCCGGTTTGCCAGTGCCGCGGCTCCTCAGTTGTATGAATTCTTCGATGGTCGTCTCAACGAGATTCCCGGCTGGTGATGCTACCACGGTCGGGTCGGCAACTACTTTCGTGAGTATATCGCCAGTACTCAAACGTGATGACTGCGCTTACCGAGCGATTGGTATTTATTTGGCGCTGCCCGAATCCTGCAACGGGCTGAAAAAGTATCTTGGTTTCGGAGTAGCCTGGGAGCAATCTCACTGAGCGTAAATTCACGGGGCTTCACGGAACTAAACTCGGCCACCACCAAAATTTAGCCCATGCTGAGGAAATCGAGGGCTTGAACTGGAGGTTGCATTTTGGACTTGATGGAGCGAGAGAGCTTTGTTTCTCAATTCGTGCGGCTCGTAGTCAAAAGCGTTTAGAGGCCGGGCAACTTTAAAGCGACATCTTCCTTTGCCGCCTTGACGGCTTTGGTAACAACCTTGAAACCCTCCCGTCGCATGGTGGGATGAATATTGCCACGACCGACATCGTGACCCGCAAAAATGTCAGTCGTTTTAGAACTAGGCCCCTTGGTCGGCTCGACCAGCCTTTCATTCCCTAATCGCCCATCGGGGTCACCAAGTTTAACAATGTCATTACTCTCGAGATTCTGAGAGCTGTTCCCCAAGGCGCTTGATTAGATCATTCAAGAAAGGAGACGCGCATGCCGAAAACAATCCTTGTCACTGGAGGGGGGTCGGGCTTCGGAAAAGAAGCGGCAATAGGCATGGCCAAAAATGGCCACAACATCATTGCGACCTGCCAAGTCTCACCGATGGTCACGGCATTGCGAGAAGAGGTCCAGAAACTTAACCTAACTGACAGCATTCGTGTTGAGCGGCTCGACCTTGCCGACCCTTACGATATCCAGCAGGCGCAGAGATGGGATTTCGATATCCTGTGGAACAATGCCGGACAAGGCGAACCAGGACCTGTCTGGGAGATTCCAGTCGACATCGTACGCCGCAACTTCGAGACTAACGTCTTCCTCCCCCTTGTTTTGACCCAAGGCGTCGTCCAGCGATGGGTTCGTGAAGGTAAGCACCATGGAAAGAAGATAGTCTTCACTTCGTCAATGGGTGGCCTTTTCACGCCAGCTAACTGGGGCACCTACGTATCTACAAAACACGCCCTGGAGTCTATCGCTGAAGCACTGCAGCAGGAGCTGGCCGCATACGGCATCAAAGTCCAGACTATCAACCCCGGCGCTTACTATACTGGTTACAACGAAACCATGGCCGACAATCCGTTTCGATGGATGGATGACAGCAAGAACTTTACAAAGCGCGCGGACCTGAGAAAAGGCTTCGACGACTTCTTTGCGACGCCGGAGGGTCGAATGGATGCCAAAGAAATGATCGATCGCATGATCGAAATCGTTCCAGCTGATACTGGAAAATTCCGAAATGTCTGCCCCAAAATCATCGAAGACATGCTCAAGGAACATCAACTCAAGGCCTGGGATAATCAGATTTGACCAAGTAACTAGGGTGGCTGGTTCCGCTCCTCGCTCTGACAACCAAGCAAATTCCTGAGAAGGAATAATGAGATGAGAAACAGAAAATGGCGATCATGCGTCCCCGGATATATCGTTGTCCGGGCGATAGCCGTCCTCATGACGTTGGCAACATCGGGGACATTTCCGGAAGTAGCGCACGCGACTGACCAGTTGGAGAGCAAGCAGATTGTGCAACGTGCATTTGCGGCATGGGCACGTGGAACAGGAAGTCCCTACGACCTTTTGGCCGACGACGTGAACTGGACTATCACCGGTAACTCCCTCGCTTCCAAAAGCTACTCCAGTAAGGCGGCATTCATTGGTGAAGTTATTCGACCGTTCAATGCCCGAATGAGTGTCGGGCTAAGACCCACAATCCGCAACATCTATAGCGAGGGTGATACCGTCATCGTGTTTTTCGACGCGAGTGGGACAGCAAAAGACGGCAAGCCATACGCGAACACCTATGCGTGGTTCCTTGACCTAAACGAAGGAAAAATTGTCAGGGCTTCGGCTTTCTTCGACAGCATTGCTTTTAACGATCTTTGGACAAGGCTTCCCGTCGAGGTCGTGCAGTAGAGCTGACCATCCACTGTGTTTGGTCGACATTGTAACCGCAGGATATCAGTTCAATTCTTTCAGGAGGCGGAGATGAAGACGTGGTTTATTACCGGCGCATCCCGCGGGTTCGGTGCCCGCATCGCAGAACTGGCACTTGAGCGAGGGGACAACGTGGTTGCCACGGCCCGCAATGCCGCTGTACTAACCCAGAAGTTCGGCGAACGGAAAAACTTGATGGCTGCCCCGCTCGATGTCACGAACGAAGATCAAGGACGTCAAGCCGTTGAAGGTGCCGTCGATCGCTTCGGACGGATTGACGTCCTGCTCAACAATGCGGGGTTTGGGTTGCTCGGTGCCGTCGAAGAGGCTTCGTCGGAGGAAGTCGAACGGCTCTATCGGACCAACGTGTTTGGGCTGTTAACGGTCACTCGCGCGGTGCTCCCACAAATGCGCAAGCAGCAATCGGGGCGGATACTCAATATTTCTTCAATCGGAGGTTATCGAGCATCGGCTGGCTTCGGCGTATATTGCTCAACGAAATTTGCTGTGGAGGGTTTGTCTGAAGCCCTGCATGCCGAACTCCTGCCTCTCGGAATATTTGTGACGGTGATTGAGCCTGGCTACTTCCGAACAGATTTCTTGGATTCGTCTTCGCTGTCCGTCAGCAAGACCCGGTTCGCTGACTATGATCAGACGGCAGGGGCTGTCCGAGAACACGCAGCCAACTTGAACCACAGTCAACCGGGCGATCCAGAGAGGTTCGCGCGGCTGGTCGTCGAATTTTCGGATGCGGATGAGCCGCCGGTACGATTGCCAGTCGGAAGTGATACGATTGCCGCCTTGGAGGCGAAACATAAATCCGACGAGCATATTATCGCCAATTGGAGGGACGTGTCGGTGTCGACCGACTTTGACAGTCCATTGTTCAAATCAGCCTAGTCGGCGCGCTATGGTCGGGTGCGTACGACTTACGGTATCTCGACGTGCCGTTAGTGGGGCGCACGGAATAGTTTGCGTGATGGGTTGACCGAGATTCACCGAAGTTCACGACACTTCACGCGCGTAACGTCGCGCCCGATGCCATCTTTAGCTCAATTTTATGAAATCCGGATGAGAAAGCGCGAGCTGGGGCGCTTGCTCCGTTGAGATCGGCGGCACCGAAGCGGTTCTGTTTCATGCCCGTCGCCGAGGCAGGTGTCACTCGTGACTGGAGAGCATTGGCGGCACTCGAGCGTCTTGGCGAATTACGGTCGCGAAGTGTCCAGACTAACCACGAAAGCCTGCGGCGGAAAGATATGACCATGAGTTTCAAAGAACTCTCGATGATGTCTCGGGAGCCTGTCAAAGTGGAAGTGGCAGACGACGATGCTGAAGTCCTCAAATTTGCTGCGGATGCTTTTCGACAGGGCGGCGCTGCGCTTGCGACCCTTGTGGAAATCAGAGGAGGAGCAGCGAGGGCGATCGGTTCACACGTCGCCATTGCTGCTGATGGAAGATTTTGCGGTTGCGTGTCCGGAGGGTGTGTCGAAGCGGTGGTAGCGGCGGAAGCGCTGTTGGCTATTGCGGAGGGAAAAGATCGGCTCATCGAACTGGGGGCAGGCTCACGCTTCTTCGATATTGTCTTACCTTGTGGCGGAGGAATAACGATTGCTATCCATGTACTGCGGGGTGTGTCGCAAATACAGCATGTAGTTCATGCACTCGCGCATAGAAGCCCGGTCGCACTCCGGTACTCATCGCGTGATGCAAGTCTATCCATTGTATCGCCGCCGAGACGAACGTCATGGGGCAACGGTGAACTTGTGAGAGTCTATCGCCCAGCGACACGATTGTTGATTTCAGGAAACGGTGTGGAGGCTCGCGCTGTTAAAGCAGTGGCTGATGCAGCAGGCTTCGACGTAGTGTGGCACCCAGAAGGAAACTTCGATTTTGCAGAAGCCACAGATGCTCATAGCGCGATCGTTCTTCTCCATCACGACATAGAGAAAGAGATTCCAATCTTTAATGCGGTGCTTTACTCGAATGCTTTTTACATCGGAGCGCTGGGGAGCGAGCGTACCCACCGCGAACGCACCCGGCGTCTTTTAATGACCGGGGTGAACAACCAGGAAATTTCTCGGATCAAAGCGCCAATCGGAATTTTTGGTCCTGCGCGTGATGCGAACTCACTCGCACTTTCAATTGTCGCGGACGTCGCAGCAGCACGCTTAGCCTTGGTACCCTAGTCCATTAAACGCTTAGGAAAAGAGCTTGAACTATAAAAATGAGCGGTGAGGAACCAAAAGCATCGAAGGCGGGCGTCGCAATTGTCGTCTTGGCTGCCGGCAGATCGAGCCGGATGGGTCGAGAAGGTTACCACAAACTGCTTGCGGAGTTTGATGGGATACCATTAATCCGTCGCTCGGTAATGATAGGTTTGAAAAGTCGAGCCTCAACAATCGTCGTCGTATCGGGTCATGAACGAAAAAAGATTGAGAGCGCGATTTACGGGTTGCCTATAACCATCGTTTTTAATCCAAACTTCTCTCACGGGTTGGCGTCCTCTCTCGTAACTGCCTGTTCTGAGGCTGCGGTGAGAAATTCCCAAGGCGTTCTCGTAATGCTAGCTGATATGCCAGGCTTGACGGCGCATCACCTCGACACACTGATTTCGGCTTTCCAAGCTGAAAAAGGAAGATCAATCGTACGCGCGATCTGCGGCGAAACTCCTGGAAATCCAGTTGTAATTCCCCACGCACTACTTCCTATGATTATGAGCCTTCGAGGGGATGCTGGCGCTCGTACCTTAATCGAGGCATCGAAATTACCCGTTTTGGGCGTTGAGATTGGTCCCTCGGCCCTCTTAGATGTTGATACCTTTGCACAAGTAGCGGCAGCTGGGGGCAGATTCGTTTAACGCTAATCGGCTGTGGTCAGACGTTTGCTCGATTAAACACCGCCTGCAGACCATCCTTTCCAAGAGAAGCTCCATCCCTCGACAGTCGCTAGCCCTAAATTTTAGCGACCCGTTGCCTTGAGCCTTGCTGCCTATGCCGACCGGGCGAAATGATGGGCAATAAAGCTTCACGGTGTTTCTCGACGATTAACTACCGGAACAAGCCGCAAAAGGTCACAATCAGCCGTATCGGGGGTTCGGTAGTGCGTTTGCCCTCGTGTAGTTGCGTATCAATTTGCAGCGCTCCGACAGCCGCATAACATCATCAACGAGTGAGGTGTGTCATGAGGAAATTAATCGCAGTCGCCATCGCGTGTTTTTCGGTCGATGGCCTCGTTACACAAGCGAAAGCCAATCTTGAGCCAATTCCGGGTAGCATCACTTACGGTGGTCAGCCAAACAACGTGCTCAGTAGGTCACCAATTGGAAGTACATTCTCCCACAGCTTTTACGACGCTATGCACAGGGAAGTGCATGAGACCTATCGGCTAAATGCCGACCGAACACTGGAAATAAGAAATCGACACTATCGTAACAACAATTAGACCAGAACCCGAGGTTTCAATCTCGCCTTGCCAAATCGCCATGTACGCCAGCTAGGCATAGTAGCTTTACTCGCTGTTCGTGAGACGCGATTGCCAGTGTCGAATTTATATTGATCGTCACACCTGTCGCTCCATAGCGAATAAGATCGCAGTGGGGCGACGGCGTGAGTGCTTCAAGTGTAAATGATTCAAATAACCCTCTTTTGGAGAAGGGCTAATAAGTCTCAATCGATCTGATGATCGTGATAATAAATGATGCCCTCCAAGGACCTTTACGGCAGCTGGATGAAGTTTCGGTTGTCGACGGCCTTGACTTATCGCGTCCTGGCGAACTTAGCCTTTCTCTGCTCTGCGCATCGGCATGCTGTCGATAAGGTCGAAGATTTCGATATTCTCGACGATGCGTTTACTGCGGAGCTTTACGCTACCGTCCTTGCCCAAGAGGACTACTTGGAAAGGCCCGTCACTTACATCAGCGTCTTTCCTGATCGCGGCAGCATCCAGTCTAAGATTGTCACCGTCGCCGTAGACGGCGCGAGCCTCGCCGCCCGAGACCCGAATAATAAACATATCACGGTCTGTAAGTTCGTTCTCCTGACTAGCGAGGAGAGCGATCTGTTGGTCTAATTTAGGGTCTTCCGGATTTCCGAATACGACGACGACGCGGTTCTTCCACTCGAGCGCAGCGAGACTATCCATGGCGATTACCTTCGAGGATGCGAGTGCGACTATCGCCGCGGCGAGCAGTCTAATCATGTTGAGGTCTCTTCCATCGTTCACGAGATAACGGGCAAACAGCAAAATAGTTCGTCACGACACTCACCACTGTTACACTGCAATGCGCGTTGAGCACTTTAGCCAGAAAGTCTACTGAAGGATTTTAATTAGTCGGCAAAGTCGTCCAGATGCCTCCCGGAGAAGCTGATGACGGCAAACAGGTCGGTGAGGGATACGGCATGTCAACTTCCTGGATGAAGCAGGCGATAAACTCGCTCGCGCGCGGGGAGAGAATTTTCGTTAATCCTTTTTATGGCGGGAAGGCACTGGCTTGCCTGATTGAGGACCTCGATAATGGAGAGGTCCCGAAGAATTCTGACATCTTGTTTTTGATGACGGGTGGAGGGCCTGGGGTGTTTGCTTATGTGGACGCTCTCGAAACTTGATGATCGGCGTCCGCGTCCGTTAAATCAATTTTTAGGGCGCACATTTTAAGCCATCGCTGTATAAATAATTCACGGGGTCAGCGAGTTGTATTATCCAACAGTTGCAGAGGCTTTTACATCTGGAGTTCAGACGCGTGTAGTTATTTCCGACGATATGATCTCCTGGTGGGGGGAGCGTTTCAAAAAGCACGAGTTCCTTCCTAAAGACGTAGGAATGTTTCTCACAGACGGGACACCCGGCCAAAAGATGATCACGTTGGACAAATTGGATGTACTCCGCAATTACACGGACATCGAGTTTGAAAGCGCAGATTCGGCATCCAAAATCTTCTTTTCGGGGCGTCGAATGGATTTCGGTAACAGCGTACTTTATCCCGCAACAACAAGCGTTGAGATGGAAATGCAGGGGCGAGGGATAGGTACCACACTGATGGCGAACTGTTTCCGCCTAGCGGTCAAACTGAATCTACGAAGTGTCGAGGTAACCGCCATCGATAGTGGATCATATGTCTGGGCCAAGGCTGGATTTCTTCCAACCGATGAGAGTTGGAACGGTGAGCGCGGGAGACACGCTATCAAGGCTCAACTCAATAAACTAACCAATGTAGACACAAGCGAAGAAAAGACTGCTCGTGAGGCGGTCGAAGACGACGATCCCACATTAATTTGGTCAATCGCAGACCTAGAGAGTACGGTGTCGATTCCAGGCTGTGCTGTTCCAATCAAGCTCAGCAAGGCCTTATTGATCGGAAGCCGTTGCTCCTGGAAAGGGAAATTCGACTTCTATGACGATGAATTCGGTGCAGAACAAAGGGCTCGTGCTCGCAGCTACCTAAAAATCGGCGATTGCTTTTGAAATTCGGCTAGCGCCTGCTCAACTTCTACGCGGTTCAGTTTGAGTTGCTGTGAGATTTCAGCCGCATCAAGCCCGTGCTTTTGATTAAGCCTAAGGACGGTAAACTTCTTCACTTCTGTGATTTTACCCGCGTTGAGCTCATCCTCGCGGTCGACGTCAATCATAACGTCGTCAGTGTCTGGTACAAATTCTGGCATCTTTTTCGCTCCAAATTAGCTCGACTTGAAGGGTTTCGAGATGGACTCACTTTTCACAAATCGAATGCAAGCTACAACCAAGCGGCGTGCCTTTTGTACCATTTTCATAGTACTTTGAATAGTTTTCTTGGGTTCTGGCATTTCGACTAACTGAGTTACTGGGGGTCGATCAACAGCCGCGTCGATAATCTCTGGAAGGAGCTACATGTCGCTGAAGTCCCTGAAAGGACCTGCCCAATGCTGAAGAGCTGGATTACCGTCATACCGGAAATCAAAATGAGTTAGAATGTGATGTCCTCCACAGAGTCCTCCTTGTCAGGATAGACAAGACGACTGGATAGCCATCATCGCGTTTACGCCAAAGCACTTGGGCGTCCTTATCGATCTTTTCGATAAAGAACGCGCAATCGTGCGCAGACCCTATGCGCCATAGATTTGCCCCCCTGCGATGCAGGTTCCACCGCAAATCTAGCCCGCGGGCGATGACGGCTCGGCACTCAGCAGTCTGAACGCTCATTTTGACGGCAACTGTTTCGGCGGTGGCTGTCGGATATTCTTTCATCATGAGGCCGATTTCGTATTGTTCATTTGGGTAAAAATTGACGAGGTGAAATATAAAAGCTAAAAAGCACCGAATAATAATTAATATAATAAAAATATACACTGAGACAGTAGGTGAGGTGATGCTTTGAGTATTTAGTTGGAAGGTGTTTTCCTCGAAAAGTACAATAGAAATATTTCGTTTTTGTGCATTTGATTTGCTGTCGAACGGCAATTTTCGATTTGCACTTGGGATAATCAAAAAATACTAAGGACACTTTTGTGACTCCCGGTCAGAATCCGTGACTCCTTACAATATGTGCCTGATGTCTCTTGCCTCAGATGCATTGCGGGTATATACCCGAAACAAATGTCAAACGATAGCTGCCACTGCATCCTGTTGCGCAAAGCATCCCGCAAGGTCTCGTCCTATTATGACGAGGCCCTGGCGCCGCTTGGCGTCAATATCGGCCAGTTCAGCCTGTTGCGGAATATCAGCCGCATGGCGCCGGTGTCGCTGACGGATCTTGCCGCGCGGGTGGAACTGGATCGCTCCACCGTCGGCCGCAATACCAAGGTGCTGGCCCGCATGGGGCTGGTGGCCATCGGCCATGGTGAGGATCAGCGTGAAGCGATGCTGACCGTGACGGAGGAGGGCCACGCGATCCTGAAGACGGGGGCGCCGCTCTGGGACGGGGTGCAGGATGAGATCGAGGCCCGGCTTGGGCCGGAAAAAACCGCGCAATTGCAGGAACTGCTCGCAGCCCTGTAGTTTTTTGATGATGAAACGGGTATCTGCCCGCAAAATAGGGTATATACCCGTAAAATTTCGGCCGTGGGCCGCTGGAAAAGGATTTTGAACATGCTCTCCACACGCCTCGCCAGCTGGATGGCCGACAGAAATATACATTATGGCTGGCTTGTTGCCGCAACCACCTTTCTGACCATGCTGGCAACCGCCGGGGCGATGGGATCGGCGGGGGTGATGATCCAGCCGCTGCATCAGGAATTCGGCTGGGACATCGCCGATATCTCGTCGGCCATGGCGGTCAGGCTGGTGCTTTTCGGATTGCTCGGGCCTTTCGCCGCTGCCTTCATGAACCATTTCGGCATTCGCCAGGTGGTGTCGACGGCGCTTGCCCTGATCATGGGCGGCATCGTCGCCTCGTTTTTCATGACTGAGGTGTGGCAGTTGCTGCTGCTCTGGGGCGTGGTTATCGGCGTCGGCACCGGCATGACCGCGCTGGTGCTGGGCGCGACCGTGGCGTCACGCTGGTTTTCCAAGCGCCGGGGACTGGTGATCGGTCTGATGACGGCCAGCAATGCGACCGGCCAGCTGGTTTTTCTGCCGTTGCTCGCGGCCTTGACCGAAGCTTATGGCTGGCGCACCGCCCTGACGCTGTCTGTTGCGGTGATTGCTTCTGCCATGGTTCTCGTGCTGCTTTTGATGCGAGACCATCCCGCCGATGTCGGCCTGCCCGCCTATGGCGAGACGGTGGTGGCAAAGCCGCCGCAGCAGGATCACAAGTTCCTTGCAACGCTGGCATCACCGCTTGTAACGCTGAAGAGCGTGTCCGGTAACCCGGTATTCTGGGTGTTGTTCGGCACTTTCTTCGTCTGCGGGCTTTCGACCAACGGCCTTATCCAGACACACTGGATTTCCATCTGTGGCGATTTCGGCATGGCTGCGGTTACGGCGGCCGGCACGCTGGCGGTAATCGGCATTTTCGATTTCTTCGGCACCATATTCGCCGGCTGGCTTTCCGACCGTTTCGATAATCGCTTCCTGCTCTTCTGGTTTTATGGGCTGCGTGGTCTGTCTCTCATCTATCTTTCCTTCTCGGGTTTCAGCTTCGTGGAGCTTTCGGTCTTCGCCGTATTCTACGGGCTGGACTGGGTTGCGACTGTGCCGCCGACAGTGAAGCTTGCCGCCGAGAATTTCGGTCGCGAAAAGGCGGGGCTGGTATTCGGCTGGGTGTTTGCAGGCCACCAGCTGGGGGCGGCTACCGCCGCCTTCGGCGCCGGTTTCTTCAAGAGCGACTTCGACACCTACATGCCCGCGCTCCAGATTGCCGGCCTGATGTGCATGATCGCGGCTGTCTCGGTGCTGCTTCTTAAAAAACCGGGTTCTGCCACTTTGGTGCCGCAGGCAGCCTGAAGGCGAATCCACACAAGCAAGGGGGCCTGTATTCGCAGGCCCTCTTCGTGTTTTCCGGCCGCCGGCGACAATCCATATATTGACCATTGTCATGGCTGTTCGTTGCGCAATTGTCACAATGCACGCCGGCTCGCCGTTCTGGCTCGCCATTGGCCTTTCGGTTTGATCCATCTCAATCCGTTTGCCTCTCCCTTCGCGATAGTGGCCCCAAGCGGTTGCGGCAAGCGAGGATTCGCGAAGGCCCGCCGTCATCAGCCGGTTTGCCGGGCTTGCCCGGCTGCGGCGCGCTATAGGAGAGATGGAATGACGAACAGGACCAAAAAAACCGCCTTGCTTGCCAGTGTCGCGGTTGGCGTCGCGGCCACATTGATGTCGGCCAATGCGATGGCTGCCGATCTTGCAGCGGCAGCACCGGCACCCACCGCCGAAGAGGCGATTGCAGCGGCAAGCCCATGGATGCTGCGCGTGCGCGGCCTTGGTGTCATCACCCATGACAGCGGCAGCGTTGACGGTGTGCCGGGTGCGGGCCTGTCCTATTCGGACACCGTAATCCCCGAACTCGACATCAGCTATTTCTTCACCGAAAACTTTGCCGCCGAGCTTATCCTTGGTACCACCTATGCCAAAATCAATGGCGAAGGTGTGCTGGCCGGCACGCCTGTGGGCAAGACGTGGCTGCTGCCGCCGACGCTGACGCTGCAATATCACTTTACCGACTTCGGCGCCTTCAAGCCCTATATCGGTGCGGGTGTGAACTACTCGCTATTCTACAATCAGTCGGAAAAGCCCGGTTTCAGCAATCTCGACGTCAAGAACAAGCTCGGCGCGGCCGTGCAGGTGGGCTTCGACTATATGCTGGACGAGCATTGGGGCGTGAACTTTGACGTGAAGAAAATCTTCCTGAAAACCGACTGGACGGCGGAACTCGGCGGCACGCCGATCAGCGGCAAGGCAAAGCTCGATCCATGGCTGATCGGCGCGGGTATCACCTACCGCTTCTGATTGCGTGGGTGCCGGGCGCTCCCTTTGACGGGCGGCGCTTTCTGAGCTATAGGGACGGCCACGGGCAAAGAGCCCCGGCCGTCCGCAGGCGCTTGCGCCCCTGGTGAAGCTCTTTCTTTAATAACGGTCATCCCATGTTTTGCATGTCGTCGATGGCAACGCGGACCCCCTTCGGAATAGTCGGCATGCACATGTTGGAGAACCGTTATGAACGTGTCCAAACCGCTTCCCGCACTTGAGGGGCTGAAAGAACAGGCAAAACGCCTACGCGCCGCCCTTGAAGGTGAGGGGCAGGCAATCACCCATTCGAAGGCGCTGGAACTCATCGCCGCGCAATATGGCTTCCGCGACTGGAATACCCTGCACGCCACGGCCGGTAACCGCCCCGCCTTCAACCCCTATCTTCTGGGGTCGCGGGTGGAAGGGTTTTACCTCGGCCAGCCCTTCGTGGCTTCGGTGCTGGGCGTGCAGGCGCTCGGCGGCGATCCCGAACGTTACCGGCTGACCCTGCATCTCGATGATCCCGTGGATGTGGTGAGTTTCGAAAGCTTTTCCGCTTTTCGGCAGCGCGTTCACTGCAACGTCGATACGTCCGGTCGCACGGTGGAGAAAACCTCCAATGGCCGGCCGCAGGTGGAGCTCGTCTGGTAGGGGGGGGCGGGCAGAGTTTGCTTGCTGTCAGCTTTGAAACAGCGCCCCACATCGCTGGCGTCGTCGCGCCGCGTTCCGATTGAGGGTCGGAATGCGGTGTGCCGCAGCTGTTTGGGAGCACAGGCCGTCAAAGAGAGCATGACCTGTTGCAATTCCTGTTTGGGCGGCAGTATAATCAAGTCTACATTGCTGAATATTGTATTTTTATAACAAATTTTGAATGAGGTATTGATGAGCGCGGAGCGCAATCCCGGGCGTTGGATTTACGTCGATTCCATTCGAGGCATAGCGGCTCTGGCGGTGATATACATTCACATTGCCGAAGTCGCCTATAAGAACAGATTTTCGACCTATGTGGTCGAGCATTATCTGTTTTACTTTTTTTCGGAATACTTCGATCTCGGCAAGATCGCCGTCGTTATGTTCTTTGCCGTTTCCGGGTTTGTTATTCCCTTCTCGTTGCTTAAGGCAAACAAGGCGCCCTTGCGCAGCTTTGCGATTTCGCGATTTTTCAGGCTCTACCCCGCTTACTGGGGGTCGATGATCCTTGCTCTGTTGATTATCCCGCAGCTGCGCGGAGATGTCTTCACGCTTAGCCAGATCATTGCCAATGGGACGATGCTGCAACAGTTTCTGGGGCAACAAAATATTCTCGGCGTCTATTGGACGCTGCAGATAGAAATCCTGTTTTATGTCGTCAGCGCCATGCTGTTCTATGTCAGGCTTCTCCATAAGCCGGAGGCGGCAGCGGGTGCTGTGGTGTTCTTCCTGCTCTGCGCCGTCGCCATGGGGGCCGCGCGATATGGTACGGGCATCAAATTGCCGGTCGCCATTCCGCTTGGACTGACCGTCATGTTCTGGGGATTGTTGTGGCGTCACGGCGCGGGTGAAGAAGCGAGCGCGCATATGCGGCGGCTCATCCTTGCCACATCTCTCCTCATCATCTTCACCGTGCCTGTCGTCAGCCTTCTGAGCTATAATGTGGATATGGGGTTCGGTGAGACCTGGTACCGTTATACGATTGCCTATTATGCGGGAATGGCGCTGTCTGCGCTCTTCACGACAAAGCTTCGTATCACGCACCCGGTTTTCGTCTGGCTCGGCGCGATAAGCTATTCCGTGTATCTGCTTGGCCCGGTCGCCCAGCCGATCGTGGAATATGTTCTCCCCTATCGGCAACTGGCTCCCTATCCTGTTCACGTCACCATCATCCTGACCTTCGCCCTGACGGTGATCATGGCTTATGTGAGCTACAGGTTCATCGAGCTGCCGTCACAAAAGCTCGGGAAGAAACTCGCCTCACGCCAGCCCGCTCAAGTGGCGATATCATCAACATGAATACACCGGCATTGCCGCAGGGGGCGGCTATGCCGGTGCGCTCGGTTTCAAATCCGTTTGCCCGACGCGTCGAACAGATGGAAATCCTTTGCCTGGGCGGCGATCCGCAGCGTTTCGCCGATGCGCAGCTGCGAGCGACCGTGAACGCGGAAGACGATGGTGGTGCCGTCTGCGAAGGAGCCATGCACATAGCTCTCCGCTCCCACCAGTTCCACGGCATCCACCTGCACGGTGCCGGTGAAGGTGGCGTCTGCCGGGGCTTCATCGGCAAGGGTGATATCCTCGGGGCGGATGCCGAGTGTGGCGACGCCCTGCGGTAGCGCCGTGGTTCCCTGCACCGACCAGCCGGAAGAGCCGTTTGCCGATGTCGCGCCATGGCTCAGCAGGTTCATGGAAGGTGAACCGATGAAGGTGGCGACAAAGGTGGTCGCGGGTTTTTCGTAAAGCTCGATCGGCGTGCCCATCTGCTCGATGCGGCCGGCATTCAGCACAACCAGCCGGTCGGCCAGCGTCATGGCCTCCATCTGGTCATGGGTGACATAAACGCTGGTCGTGGCGAGCGAACGCTGCAGGCGGCGGATTTCCACCCGCATCTGCACGCGCAGCTTGGCATCGAGGTTGGAGAGCGGTTCGTCGAACAGGAAGGCCGCCGGCTTGCGCACGATGGCGCGGCCCATGGCCACACGCTGGCGCTGGCCGCCGGAAAGCTGGCGCGGCTTGCGCTCCAGGAACTGCTCGATCTCCAGCGCCTTGGCCGCCTCGGTGATGCGCCGTTCGATCTCTTCCTTCGGCGTGTTGCGGTTCTTCAGGCCATAGGCAAGGTTCTGGCGCACCGTCATATGCGGATAAAGCGCATAGTTCTGGAACACCATGGCGATGTCGCGGTCGGAGGGTTCGAGATCGTTGACGACGCGGTCGCCGATGATGATCTGGCCGCCGGATATGCCCTCCAGCCCGGCGATCATGCGCAGCAGGGTGGATTTTCCGCAACCGGAGGGGCCGACGAGCACGATCATTTCGCCGTCGGCGATATCCATCGATACGCCCTTGATGGCCTCGACATTGCCGCCATAAACCTTGCGGACGTCTTTCAGCGCAATTTTTGCCATTACTTCTCGGTCTCCACCAAACCTTTGACGAACCAGCGCTGCATCAGCACCACAACGATAATCGGGGGGATGATGGCGAGGATCGCCGTCACCATCACATAATTCCAGGGCGTCGAAGCGTCGGTGAAATCCACCATGCGCTTGAGGCCGATGATGATCGTGTTCATCTTGGCGTCGTTGGTTACGAGCAGCGGCCAGAGATACTGGGTCCAGCCATAGATGAACAGGATCACGAATAGGGCGGCGATATTGGTTCTCGACAGCGGCAGCAGAATATCGCGCATGAAGCGGAATGGACCGGCATTGTCGATACGCGCCGCCTCGACCAGTTCACCGGGAATGGTCAGGAAGAACTGCCGGAACAGGAAGGTTGCCGTGGCCGACGCCATCAGCGGTAGCGTCAATCCCGCATAGGTGTCGATAAGCCCAAGGTCGACGATGACCTTGTAAGTGGGCAAAATGCGCACTTCCACCGGCAGCATGAGCGTGATGAAGATCATCCAGAAAAAGCCCATGCGGAAGGGAAAGCGGAAGAAAACGATGGCGAAGGCCGACAGGAACGAAATGACGATCTTGCCGATGGCGATGGCGAGCGCCACGACGAAGCTGTTGAACAGCAGCCGCTCGAGGCTGACGCCAACCACTCTTTCGACGCCACCGGCCATGGCGTCGGTGTAATTGGCGCCCAGATGATCGCCGGGCAAAAGCGACATGGGCGGGCGGATGATATCCGTCGACGTCATGGAAGAAGCGACGAAGGTGTAATAGATCGGGAAGGCCACAACGATGATGCCGAGAATGAGCATCAGATGGGCGACCATGCGGGCGACCGGGCGATTTTCAATCATTGTGAAATCCTCAGCCGTAATGCACCCGCTTCTCGACGAAGCGGAACTGGAAGGCGGTGAGCGCAATGACGATCACCATCAGGATGACCGATTGCGCGGCGGAAGAGCCGAGGTTCAGGTTCACGAAGCCATCATTATAGACCTTGTAGACCAGCGTTTCCGTCGCCTTGGCGGGGCCGCCGCCCGTGACGGCATGGATGATGCCGAATGTATCGAAGAAGGCGTAAACCGTGTTGACGACCAGAAGGAAGAAGGTTGTCGGTGCCAGCAGCGGGAAAACGATGGTCCAGAAGCGCCGCGAACCGCGCGCGCCGTCAATGGAGGCCGCCTCCAGCAATGATTTCGGAATTGCCTGCAAGCCTGCGACAAAGAACAGGAAATTATAGCTGATCTGCTTCCACGCAGCGGCGGCCACCACCAGCAGCATGGCCTGATTGCCGTCAAGCAGCGGATCCCACATGATGCCGTTGCGGCGCAGGATATAAGAGAAGGTGCCCATGGCGGGGTTGAACATGAACAGCCACAACATGCCGGCGACGGCAGGCGCCACGGCATAGGGCATGATCATCATGGTGCGGTAAAAGCCCTTGCCGCGCACCACCCGATCCGCCGCCGTCGCCAGAAGCAGCGCCAGCCCCATGGAGACGAGGGCGGTCAGCACGCTGAAGATGACGGTGACGTGCAGGGAGTTGAGATAGCTCTCATCCGACAGCACGGCCGAAAAATTGGCCAGTCCGACGAAGTTGCTGCTCAGCCCGAAGGCGTCCTCGCGCATGGTCGACTGGTAGAGCGCCTGGCTTGCGGGCCAGAAGAAAAAGACCACCGTGAGGATGATCTGCGGTGCGACCAGCAGATAAGGCAGGATCTTGTTGGGGAATACGACGCTTTGCACGGCGATCTCCTGATGACGTGGGAATGCCGCCCGCATCGGATAAGGATGCGGGCGGGGCAGGGGATCGATTAGTTGCCGGCGGCCTGCTTGATGGCTGCGTCACCACGCTCGACGATCTTGTCGAGGGCGGCTTTCGCGTCCTGCTTGCCGGCCAGCATCGCCTCGAACTCTTCGTTCATGATGTCGCGCACCTGCGGCAGGTTCACGAGGCGCACGCCCTTGGAGTTTTCTGTCGGCGGCTTGCCCATCATCTGCAGCAGCGGCGTTTCGCGGGCAGGGTTCTTGTCGTAGAAGCCGGATTTCTTGGTTTCCTCATAGGCCGCGATCGTTACCGGCATGTAGCCGGAGACCTGATGCAGGCGAGACTGGATCTTGGTCTGCGAGAGGAAATGGAAGAATTCGGCAACACCCTTATATTCGGCGTCGCTCTTGCCGCCGAATACCCAGAGGCTGGCGCCGCCGGGAATGGTGTTCTGCGGACCATGGCCTTCATAATAGGGCAACTGGCCAATGCCGTAATTCATGCCGGTCTTGACGATATCGCCGAGACCACCGGAGGATTCGGTCAGGATGCCGCATTCGCCGGACATGAACAGCTGCTTGGCTTCCGAAGTGCGGCCGCCATAACGGAAGGTGCCGTCCTTGGCGAGATCCGCAATCGCCTGGAAATGCTCGACGAAGAGCGGCGCGTTGACCGCAAGCTTCACATCCGTACCACCAAGCCCGTTTTCATTGCTGCCATAGGAGACGTTGTTCCAGGCGGCGAAGTTTTCGGTCTGGATCCAGGTAAGCCAGGTGGAGGTGAAACCGCACTGCGCGGCACCGCTGGTCTTGATCTTCTTGGCGGCTTCGAAAACTTCCGGCCAGGTCTTCGGCGGGTTGGCCGGGTCAAGGCCTGCCTTCTGGAAGGTGTCCTTGTTGTAATAGAGGATCGGCGAGGATGAATTGTAAGGGAAGGACAGCATGGTGCCGTCCGGCTTGGAATAATAGGCGACGATGCCGGCCAGATATTCATCCTTGTTGAAGGTGTAGCCACCTTCCTTCAGCACATCCGCCACTGGCTTGATGGCACCGGCGGCACCCATCATCACGCCGGAACCGGCGTCGAACACCTGAATGATGGCCGGCGGCTGCTTGGCGCGGAATGCGGCAATGCCGGCATTCAGCGTTTCCGGATAGGTGCCCTTGAACACGGGCGTGATCTTGTAGTCTTTCTGGCTTTCGTTGAACTCTTTCGCAAGCGCGTCCACGACTTCGTTATTGGCTCCGGTCATGGCGTGCCACCACTGGATCTCCGTCGCAGCGAAAGCATTCGATGTGACAAAAAACGAAAGCGCGGATGCCGCAGCGAGGCGGTAGCTGAGTTTTTTCAAGGTCATTCCTCCCGTTTTAAAAACAGTAAAAGATACAGCCCCTTATTCCAGCCTATCCTCCTCGACATGGCTGTGGGCGACCCTTTCTGTATTAGCGGCCTGATTTAAAGCGAACTCTAACGAAAATGCAATAGAACGTGGAACGATTAAAACGAAAGTGAACGAAACGGTTTTATTATTCCATTTTTGGCGCGCTTTGGTTTTTTCGTATGCTTGCGGGCGTAGTGTGTCGCAGGGCAAGGGGATTGGTTCCTTAATGCCAGGATCGAGTTTTCTCCTGAAACTCCGGCGCTCCCCCGTTCCTCTGCCAGCGGTGTGAAACCAGCCAGCCCAACTCCTTCGCTGAAAGGCGCCTTCGCGCCACACCGGGCCGGCGACGACAAAAGCACGTAAAATCTTTCTCAGGCATGTTGATATGTTATTACATAACATAGTAAGCCATCATAAGGTTTGCTGGCTGAAGGTGTGGATGTGTTCGGAATGAAACGAAAGAAGGCGGATGCGCTCAGGAGTGATTCGGCCATCACGCAATCCGCAGGAACGGTACCCGTCACCCTGCTCACAGGTTTTCTCGGGGCGGGCAAGACCACGCTTCTGAACGAGCTTCTGAACGAGCCGGCCATGCGCGATGCCGCCGTCATCGTCAACGAGTTCGGTTCGGTGCCCATTGATCACGGCCTGGTCCGCACGGGTTCGGAACGATATTTCAGGACCACGACAGGCTGCATCTGCTGCACCGCCACCAGCGATATCCGAACCTCACTTTACGAGTTGCATCAGGCCTTTCTGGAGGGGGTGACGCCGGAAATATCGCGGGTCGTCATCGAAACCACCGGCCTTGCCGATCCGGCGCCGATCATCAATAGCCTCATTGCCGGCGGCACGCCCGCTATCGGCCTGCGCGACCACATCGTTGCCCGGCACTTTCATCTCTCTGGCGTCGTCACGGCCTTTGACGTCACTTCGGGCCGGATGATGCTCGACAGTTTCATCGAAGGCTGGAAACAGCTCGCCTTCGCCGACCATATCGTCCTGACCAAAACCGATCTTGCCGATGCGACGGCGATGCAGCGAGAGAGCCTCTCCGATCTCAATCCCGCGGCGCGTCTTCATGATCGCAATGCCGGTGATTTCAATCTGCCGTCGCTTTTCGCGCCAGCGGATTATTCATTGCGCGGCAAGCCGGAGGATGTGCCGGGGTGGCTGGCAGCGGACAGGCTGAGCCTGCATGCCGGCCATTGGCACGATATCAACCGGCACGGCGTCGGGGTTGAAGCGTTCGATCTGACATTCGACGGGGCTTTCGATCCGCAGGCGATCGTCACCTTTCTTGAACTGGTCACCAGTAATGTTCACTCCGGTCTCCTGCGGCTCAAGGGAATTTTTGGCGCGACGGATGATCCAGAGCGCCCGGTGGTCGCTCACGCCGTGCAGCACCGGCTTTATCCCCTGACCCGGCTGGCCGGCTGGCCGGACAGCAACCGCTCAACCCGCATTGTCCTGATCGGCATGGATATACCGCAGCAGCCTATCCGCGATCTTTTCGACACATTGGCCTCGCAGGCGAGGCAAAAGGTTTCCCGATGACGGCAACAAATCCGCTTTCCCGCAGCGGCTCGGCGATCGTCGCACAGGCCCGGCTTCTGAAACGTTGGACGCGGGAGCTGCTTCACCTCTCGGCGGATGATATCGTTTCCGTCAGCGAGCTTTCCTGTGCGCTGCCGGATTGCCCACCTGTAGAAACGGTGATCCTCGTTCTGTCCCCATCCGGCCAAAACCGGCAATTGTCTGTTCACAAGGCGCTGCTGGATGTCGCATTTGACGATATTATCCGCGCGGTTGCCGCCAAACCCCGCTAAAGCCGGATGCGGCCAGCGCCACCGTGCTTGACGGCAGCCGCCGTCATCCGGCACTTGGGCGGCGATGACGGGATTCGCAAGTGATGAAGGGTAAGGCATGGCCGATCTTGCGGTATATGCGGGCTTGTTTCTGACGGCTTTTGTTGCGGCGACCATCCTGCCCATGCAGTCGGAGGCGGCACTTGCGGGGCTTATTCTCTTGAAAGCCCAGCCCGTCTGGCTGTTGGTCGCGGTGGCCAGTGCCGGTAATGTCGCCGGCTCCTTTGCCAATTGGCTGCTGGGCCGGGGCATCGAGCGCTTTCGGCACAGGCGCTGGTTTCCCATCGGCGAAGCGGCGCTGCAAAGGGCGCAAAACTGGTACAGGCGTTACGGCAAATGGTCTCTTCTGCTCAGTTGGGCGCCGCTGATCGGCGATCCGCTGACGGTTGCCGCCGGCATCATGAAGGAACCGCTGCCGGTCTTCCTGCTGCTGGTCACCATCGCCAAGGTCGGGCGTTATCTCATTCTGGCGCTGGTCACGCTGAATTTTCTTTAGTGTTTCGCACGAAACGGTGCGGCCGGTTTCTTCTCCCCTGCGGGGAGAGGTGGCCCCAAGGGTCGGATGAGGGGGCAACGCCGGCGATAAACTGCACCCTTGCCCCTTCATCCCGCTGCCGCGACCTTCTCCCCGCCGGGGAGAAGGCGAAAGAGGCATCCGCTCATCTTGATGCGGGCGGTGAGGGCAATCAAGCCGCCTGCCGGTCCCAGCTTGCGAAGGGATCGGGCAGGTGCCGCCATGCATCCGGCGTGAAGGCCTCGGTGTCGATCAGGCAGGCATCGAGCTGGGCGCGGATGCGTGCTTCGCTCATCGGATCGGAACCGATGAAGACGATCTCCTGCCGGCGGTCGCCGAAGACCGGGTCGATATAGGGTTTCATCATGTCGAGGAACTGCTTTTCGCGCGGCCATTGTTCCTTCGGCACGGCAGACCACCACAGGCCCATCCTGCCGGTGCGCACCAATGCGCCGGCCTGGCTGATCTCGCCGACATAACGGGGCCGCGTCGCCAGCCAGAAGAAGCCCTTGGCACGCACCACGCCGGGCCAGGCACGATCGATGAAACGCTGGAACAGCACGGGGTCGAAGGGTTTTTTGGCGCGATAAACGAAGGAGCGGATGCCATATTCCTCGGTTTCGGGAATGTGATCCTTGAAACCGTGCAATTCCTTGAACCACAAAGGGTGTTCTTCGGCCCTGGCGAAATCGAAACGCCCCGTGCCCAGAACCTCCTTCAGCGCCACCTTGCCGAAATCGGCTTCAATCAGTTTCGCATCCGGGTTCAGCCCGACAATGATCTTGCGGGCGGCGTCTCGCTGTTCCGGTGTGGCGGTGCCGATCTTGTTGAGAACGACGACATCGGCAAATTCGATCTGTTCCACCAGAAGGTCGACGATGGTGCGGTTGTCGCCATCACCTGCCGTTTCGCCCCGGTCGGCCAGAAAGTCGGAGGAACCGTAGTCGTTGAGAAGATTGGCGGCATCCACCACCGTCACCATCGTATCCAGCCGCGCAACATCGGACAGGCTGCGGCCGTTCTCATCGCGGAAATCGAAGGTTGCGGCGACCGGAAGCGGCTCGGCAATGCCGGTGGATTCGATCAGCAGATAATCGAAGCGGCCCTGTTCAGCCAGCGCCCGCACCTCCGTCAGCAGGTCGTCGCGCAGCGTGCAACAGATGCAGCCATTGGTCATTTCCACCAATTGCTCCTCGGTGCGCGAAAGATTGGCGCCGCCATCGCGCACCAGTGCGGCGTCGATATTGATCTCGCTCATGTCATTGACGATCAGCGCGACCCGCAGACCATCGCGATTGGCGAGAATATGGTTGAGAAGCGTTGTCTTGCCGGCGCCGAGAAAGCCGGAAAGCACGGTGACGGGAAGTTTTTTCGACATGAAGACCTCGTTTGTCAGCGCGGGTTGCGGGGACGTCCAGGCGGCCCCGGCAGGCGGTTTGGGAGCGACTGGGCATCGCCACAGTGTCTCTCTTGTGTAACGTAATAACATTACATAGGCGTCGCGTGTCAACTGGCTGCCGAAAAATTGCGTGTCGGGTGGAGGTGGCTCGGTGCACCCACCCACCTTTCCTAAAGTTAATGTTATTTCATTACGTATTCGTTTGACGAATGTAATAACATTACATATCAAGGGCCATCAAATGACATCCTGCCCCGGAGGGATCGATGAGCGATCCGTGCCTTGTTTTCAAAAATCTGACGCTTGGATATGCCGGCCGCGCGGCGGTGCATCATCTGGATGGCGATATCGCCAGGGGATCGCTCACTGCGGTCGTCGGCGCCAATGGCTCGGGAAAATCGACGCTGATGAAGGGCATCGCCGGCATTCTGAAGCCGCTCGGCGGCGAGTGCCGGGTGAGTTTAGGCGTTTCCGTCGCTTATCTGCCGCAGCAATCGGAACTCGACCGGTCCTTTCCGGCGCAGGTGCGGGATCTCGTCGCGCTGGGCCTCTGGCCGAAACGCGGCCTGCTCGGCCGCCACCGTGCCGAGGATCGGGCGGCAATGGGCCATGTGTTGGAGGCGGTGGGGCTTTCCGGTTTTGAAAAACGCAATATCGACTCGCTCTCCGGCGGCCAGATGCAGCGCGCCTTGTTCGCCCGCGCCATGTTGCAGGACGCGCAGCTGATCCTGCTGGATGAACCCTTCAACGCCGTTGATGAGCGGACCGTGTCTGACCTGCTGGTTCTGATCAAGGCGTGGGTCGCGGAGGGGCGGACCGTTCTGGCCGTTCTTCATGACCATCAACTGGTCCGGCAGCATTTCCCCCAGACCCTGTTCCTTGCACGAAAGCTCGTTGGACTTGGTCCAACGGCCGATGTGCTGAAGGCGGACAATATCCGGCAGGCGCGGCATTTCCACGAGGCGTGGGAGGAAAATGCGCCCTGGTGCGAACCGGTCGAGACGCCGGCAGCGAGCTTGCTCCACGCAAGTCCACCGGTGCCGCCAGCCCGTTCTCACGCCCATTCCCACGCGAATTCGAATAGCCATGGCTGATATCTTCATCGAACCCTTCATTCAATATGCCTTCATGCAGCGGGCGCTGGCCGGGGCCTTGATTCTGGCCATCAGTTGCGGGCCGGTCGGGGTGTTTCTGATGCTGCGCCGCATGAGCCTGACGGGTGACGCCATGGCTCACGCCATCCTGCCGGGGGCGGCTGTCGGCTTTCTGTTTTATGGCCTGGAAATTCTGCCGATGACCATCGGCGGGCTGGTTGTCGGCCTTCTGGTGGCGCTGGGTGCGGGTGCTGTGTCGCGCTTCACCATCCAGAAGGAAGATGCCTCGCTTGCCGCCTTTTATCTGATTTCGCTGGCGCTCGGCGTGCTGCTCGTCTCGTGGCGCGGCTCCAGCGTCGATCTCATGCACGTGCTGTTCGGCACGGTTCTGGCGCTGAACAACGAGGCGCTCGGCCTGATCGGCGGCATCTGCATCGCCACGCTGCTGGTGATGACGGTGTTCTGGCGGGCGCTTTTGGCGGAATGCCTCGATCCCCTGTTCCTGCGTTCGGTCAGCAACTGGGGCAGTCCGGTGCATTTCCTCTTCCTCGCCATCGTCGTGCTCAATCTGGTCGGTGGCTTTCAGGCGCTCGGAACCCTGCTTTCGGTGGGCCTTATGATGCTGCCCGCGGCAGCCAGCCGCTTCTGGTCCAACCGCGTCGCGCCCATGTGCTTCATTTCGATCGGCATCGGCATGGTGTCCTGCTTTGCCGGCCTGCTTCTGTCCTATCACGCGTCGCTGCCGTCCGGCCCGGCGATCATCCTTTCCGCGGGCGTCATTTATGCGCTCTCCATCCTCGTCGGCACGCGCGGCGTGCTCAGCGATCTTCTCGGTTCCGGCCGCCACAGAACGGCCTGAAAACAGCGTCTGAAAAAGGAGAACCATTCATGTTCAAAACCTTCCGTCTGGCCACCTGCGCCAGCCTTCTTTCCCTCTCCCCGGTCCTGATGGCGCAGGCCTCCGCCGCCGAACTCAAGGTCGTGGCCAGCTTCTCGATCATCGCCGATTTCGCGAAGAACGTCGGTGGTGACCGGGTCGAGATCACCACGCTCGTCGGGCCGGATGGCGATGCGCACGTCTATGAGCCGCGCCCGGCCGATGCCGTCGCCGTCAGCAAGGCGGATGTGGTGCTGGTCAACGGTCTGGAATTCGAAGGCTTCCTGAAGCGGCTGATCGACACCAGCGGCACCAAGGCGCCGGTGGTGGAACTGACCAAGGGCGTGGAACCGCTGAAGCTTTCCGACGAGCCGGCCGGTCACGCCCATCCGGAGGCAGAAGAAGAGGAAGCTCACGACCACAAGGCAGAGGAGGTGGGTCACAAGCACGAATCCGCTGAGGCGCATGACCATGAGGGGCACCACCATCATGGCGAGTTCGATCCGCATGCCTGGCAGTCGATCAAGAATGCGGAAATCTACGTGAAGAACATCGCCGGCGCCTTTTGCGAGGTCGACAAGGCGGGTTGCGCCACTTACACCGCCAATTCGGAAGCCTATGTCGCCAAGCTCACTGCTCTGAACGAGAAGGTGAAGACCGAGATTGCCGCCATTCCGCCGGAGAAACGCGTCATCATCACCTCGCATGATGCCTTCGGTTATTTCGAGCATGCCTATGGCCTCGAATTCCTGGCGCCGGAAGGCGTTTCGACGGAATCAGAAGCATCGGCGGCCGATGTCGCCAAGCTGGTCGACCAGATCAAGCACGACAAGGCCTCGGCAATCTTCGTCGAAAACATCACCAACAAGCGGCTGATCGACCAGATCGCCAGTGAAACCGGTCTGAAGGTCGGCGGTACGCTTTATTCCGACGCGCTTTCCACGGCCGATGGCCCGGCCGCGACCTATATCGACATGATCAACCACAATATCGATACGATCAAGGCGGCTGTCCTCAGCCAGTGATTTCCGTTCATTCATCGTGAGTTAGGGGAGGGTGGCTTGCGCTGCCCTCTCTGCTTTTCGTGTTAAAGCACTAGCGCTCCTTTAGCGATTTTCATATCGGTGCTACAAAGCCCCCTCATGTCCGATGCGCTTCACATCTTCACCGACGGTTCCTTCGATGATGCTTCCCGATCCGGAGGATGGGCGTTCGTCGTTCATGATGCTGGCCATCAAATTCATTCCGCCTCGGGCAGGGCGGTCGGATCATCGAACAATATGTTCGAGGTCCTCGCCGTCCTCAACGCACTATCCTGGATCGCCGCCGATGCGCCAACGCGGGCGGTTACGCTCTGGACGGATTCGGTTCATGTCATCGAAGGCTGCCGTCGATATAGGGCGATCTGGCGTAACAACGGCTGGAAGCGGATCACGCCCAACCAGCGCTCCCGCCGAAGACCGATCCCCGACAGGGAAATCTGGCAGCAGCTCGACAGCCTGCTGGAGCGGCATCCCCATGTGGTTGTAGAATGGTGCAAAGGGCATTCCGGCACTGTCGGCAACGAGCATGCCGATGCTTTGGCGCGTGCAGTTTCCTCCGCGACGGTGACTTAGCCGGCGGCCGTCAGTCGCCGTGATTCGGCGCATTAATCTCTTCACTTCAGCCATCCCCGGTCTCGACCTTTTTCCGTATCGAGCGGTTGCGCCAGTACTCTTTCGCGACGCCGAACGAATGGTGTGCACGCACGGCCGCTTGCCGGTTGACAATCGCCATCCCGTTTGAAATGGTAAGATGTCAGACCAATTTAGAGGATGCGTCTTGGACAGGTCCAGCCGGGAACTCATGCAGCCGATTCCACCGAGCGACCGCGTGCGCCAGGTCGAGGCCGCGCTTTCCGACTATGTGGAGCGGGCAGGGCTGAAGGCGGGAGACCGGCTGCCGGCGGAGCGGGAACTGATGGCGGCGCTGGGCGTCGGTCGCTCCACCATCCGTGAAGTCATTCGCAAGTTTCAGGCGCTCGGCGTTATCGACAGCCGCAAGGGCAGCGGCAATTATCTGCTGAAGCCGATTTCCGCCGCCACCGTGCATATGCCGATTTCCATCGATGCCGAAAGCCTGCGTGATGCGCTGCTGATGACGCTGGAGGTACGGCGTGGCATCGAAGTGGAGGCCTCCATGGCAGCCGCGCGCCGGCGCACGCCAGAGGATATCGCCATCATGGAAACGCGGCTCGATGAGATGGAGCGGGTGCATCTGGCCGAAGGCACTTCCGGCAAGGCCGACCTTGCCTTCCATCTGTCGATTTATGACGCCACCCACAATACGCTGTTCAAGCAGCTTCTCGAGCAGATGCGCGAAGGTTTCGAACGTTTCTGGTCGAAGCCCTTCGACCGCCCGGATTTTGCCGGCCGCTCCTTCCCCTTTCACCGCACGCTGTTCAACGCCATCGCCGCCGGCGATGCGGCCGGTGCGCGTGAAGAAACACTGAAAATCCTCGCTGTCGTCGAGGAGGATATCAAGGACATGTCGAAATGAACCATGGCAACGATCTCTTCGATCCCGCCTCATTTATCGTTGCGCATGACGAGGCCCACGCCTTCGAGGCCGTGGTGCCGCCCATCGTGCAGACCTCGCTTTTCACCTTTTCCAGCTATGACGAAATGGTCTCCACCTATCGCGGCGAAAAGGTGCGGCCGGTCTATACGCGCGGGCTGAACCCCACCGTGCGGCTGTTTGAGGAGATGCTGGCGAAGCTCGAAGGGGCCGAAGATGCGCTCGGTTTTGCAAGCGGCATGTCGGCCATTTCCTCCACCGTGCTGTCCTTCGTTTCGCCGGGCGACCGGATCGTCGCCGTGCGCCATGTCTATCCCGATGCATTCCGCCTGTTCGGCACCTTCATGCAGCGCATGAATATCGAAGTGACCTATGTCGACGGCCGCGATGAGGCGGCGGTTGAAAAGGCGATGCCGGGCGCAAAGCTGTTTTACATGGAAAGCCCGACGAGCTGGGTGATGGAGGCGCATGATGTCGGTGCGCTTGCCGCCATCGGCAAGCGGCATGGCGCCGTCACCGTCATCGACAATTCCTGGGCAAGCCCGGTCTTCCAGCAGCCGATCTCGCTCGGAGTCGATCTCGTCGTGCATTCCGCCTCGAAATATCTGGGCGGTCACAGCGACGTGGTTTCCGGTGTGGTGGCCGGTTCGAAGGCGATGATCGACCGCATCCGGGCGGAAACCTATCCCTATCTCGGCGGCAAGATGTCGCCCTTCGATGCCTGGCTGCTCATTCGCGGGCTTCGCACCCTGCCGCTGCGCATGAAGGCGCATCAGGCCTCGGCACTTGAGGTCGCAACCCGCCTGCAGGCGCTGGATGTGGTGGAGAAGGTCTGCCACCCGGGGCTGGCGAACCGCCTGCCGCCCGGCCTTCACGGTACCTCGGGCCTGTTTTCCTTCATCTTCAAGGAAGGGGTGGATGTGCGCGCTTTTGCCGACCGCCTCAAGCTTTTCAAACTGGGTGTTTCCTGGGGCGGGCATGAAAGCCTCATCGTCCCCGGCGAAGTGGTGCTCGAACAGAAGGCGCAGCCAAACTCCGCCCACACCTTCGGCATCAGCGCGCGTTCGGTGCGCCTGCATGTCGGGCTGGAGGGCACGGAAGCCCTCTGGAACGATCTCGAACCCGCGATCAAGGCGGCCACCGCCGCCTGACGCGTTTTTAAACTGACGACAAAAAAGGGGAGAACGACATGAAAAAACTGGTAACAGCAGCAATCTTCACCGCCCTGATGACCGGAACGGCGCTCGCGGACACGACCTTGAAACTGGTCGAGGTCATCACAAGTCCCGAGCGGACGGAAACACTGAAAGGCATCGTTTCGAAATTCGAGGCCGCCAATCCCGGCACCAAGGTGGAAATCATCTCCCTGCCGTGGAGCGAAGCCTTCCAGAAATTCGCCACCATGGTCTCGGCCGGCGATATTCCTGACGTGATGGAAATGCCCGACACATGGCTGTCGCTTTATGCCAATAACGGTATGCTCGAGAGCCTTGAGCCTTATCTTGCCAAATGGGAGCACACCGCGGGCCTGAGCGAGCGCACGCTGGAACTCGGCCGCGATGTCAAGGACACGGCCTATATGCTGCCCTATGGTTTCTACCTGCGCGCCATGTTCTACAACAAGAAACTGCTGGAACAGGCAGGCGTGAAGGAGCCGCCGAAGACCCTCGAGGAATTTGCCGATGCTTCCAAGAAGGTCGCAGCCCTTCCCGGCAAATCGGGCTACTGCCTGCGCGGCGGCCCGGGCGGCCTTAACGGCTGGGTCATGTTCGGCGCATCCATGGCCGGTTCGAACGAGTTCTTCACCAAGGACGGCACCTCCACCTTCGACAGCCCCGGCTGGGTGAAGGGCCTGACCTATGTGGTCGATCTCTACAAGAACGGTTATGCGCCGAAGGACAGCGTCAACTGGGGCTTCAACGAAATCGTCGCCGGCTTTTATTCCGGCACCTGCGCCTTCCTCGATCAGGATCCGGATGCGCTTATCGCCATCGCCCAGCGCATGAAGCCGGAAGATTTCGGCGTCATGACCATGCCCAAGGGACCTGACGGCAAGACCTTCCCGACGATCGGTTTCGCCGGCTGGTCGATGATGTCGAAATCCGAAAACAAGGACCTTTCCTGGAAGCTGATCGAGACGCTTGAAGGGCCGGAAGGCAATATCGAGTGGAACAAGAAGACCGGGGCGCTGCCGGTGCACAAGTCGGCGGAGAAGGACCCCTTCTATGCCAGCGAGCAGTTCAAGGGCTGGTTCGATGAACTGGCCGACAAGAACGCCGTGCCGACGACAATGCCGACCTACCTTGAGGAATTCGCCTTCTTCAAGGATTCGCTTGTGATCAAGACATCGCAGGAAGCGCTGCTCGGCGACATCACGCCGGAAGACCTTGCCAAGCAATGGGCTGATTACATGACCAAGGCGCAGCAGAAGTTCCTGGCCTCGAAGTAACGACATTGACCGGCCGTGCGGGCGCAAATGCCCGTGCGGCGGTCTTGCCGGCCTTCGCTGCGACAGGCCTTTTCCTCGCAATTTTTCGGATCGGTAAGCCGAGAGGCTGGAAAACCCGTCCGTTCCGTCGTCCGATCAGGGAGCGATACAATGTCCTATGCCCATGGCGCCGGGCCGGTGGCTGCGCGCAAACCGGCTGGCAAGCCCGCGATGCGGCGGTTTGCCGATTGGGCCGAACCCTGGCTTTACAGCGCGCCCGTGCTGGTGCTCATCGTCGCGGTCATGCTGGTGCCGCTGGTGCTCGGCCTCTCCTATGCCTTTCGCGATGTGCAGCTGCTCAATCCGTTTTCCGGCGGTTTTGTTGGCCTCAAACATCTGGAGGCGCTGTCGCAGGATGCGGCCTTTTACCGGGCGCTGAAAAACACGCTGTGGTGGACCGGCGCTTCGGTTTTCCTGCAATTCTTCTTCGGCCTCATTCTGGCGCTGCTGCTCGATAAACCCTTTGCGGGCAGGGGGCTGGCGCAGGCGCTGGTGTTCCTGCCATGGGCCGTGCCGACTTTCCTTGCCGGTCTCAACTGGGCATGGCTGTTCAACCCGGTCATCGGGCCGCTGCCGCACTGGATGGTTTCGCTCGGACTTCTCTCCGCGCCCAATAATATCCTCGCCGATCCGCAGCTTGCCATGTGGGGGCCGATCATCGCCAATGTCTGGTGGGGCATTCCCTTCTTCGCCATCACTTTGCTTGCCGCACTTCAGGCCATCCCGCGCGATCTTTATGAGGCGGCGGAAATTGACGGGGCAAACCCGCTGCAGCGTTTCACCTCCATCACCCTGCCGTTTCTGGCGCCCACCATCGCCATCACCATCCTGCTGCGCACCGTTTGGATCGCCAATTTCGCCGATCTCATCATCGTCATGACCAATGGCGGGCCGGCCGACCGCACGCAGATCGTCGCCAGCTACATCTTCACCCAGGCCTTCCGGCGTCTGGATTTCGGTTATGCCTCGGCCATTGCGCTGGTGCTTCTGGTGCTGCTCCTTGCCTATTCCATGCTGATCGTGCTGCTGCGCCAGCGCCTGATCGAGAAGGACTGACCGATGACATCAAGGATATTTCTCACCCTTGCCCATCGTCTGGCGATCCTTGCCTATATCGCCTTTGCACTGTTCCCACTGTTCTGGCTGCTCAAGGTGTCCGTGACGCCGAATGATCTGCTCTATAGCGAAGGTGTCAGGATGTGGCCGTCGCGGGCGACATGGGATCACTATCGTTTCGTCATAGAAAACAGTGCCTTCCCGACGTTTTTTAAGAACAGCGTCATCGTCGCGGGTTCCACGGCAATTGCCGTAACGATACTCTCATCGCTCTCGGGTTACGCGCTGTCACGCTTCCGCTTCAAGGGCAAATACTGGATCGTGGCGCTAATGCTGATCACCCAGATGTTTCCGCTGGTCATGCTGGTCGCGCCGATCTTCAAGATGCTGTCGCCGCTCGGCCTCACCAACAGCCTGACGGGTCTGGTCATCGTCTACACCGCCTTCAACGTGCCTTTCGCCACCTTCCTCATGCAGTCGTTCTTCGATGGCATTCCGAAGGATCTGGAAGAGGCGGCGATGATTGACGGGGCAAGCCGGTTTACGGCCTTCCGCCAGATCATCCTGCCGCTGACGCTGCCGGGCATTGCCGCGACGCTCGGTTTCGTCTTCACCGCCGCGTGGAGCGAGCTTCTGTTTGCGCTGATGCTGATTTCCGGCAACCAGAGTGCCACTTTCCCGGTTGGCCTTCTGACCTTCGTTTCGAAATTCTCCGTCGATTTCGGGCAGATGATGGCGGCGGGCGTTCTGGCGCTCATTCCGGCCTGCCTCTTCTTCCTGCTCATTCAACGTTATCTCGTGCAGGGCCTGACGGCCGGCGCGGTGAAAGGATAATCCCATGGCTTCCATCGAGCTGAAGAATGTCGGCAAGACCTATGGCGACCTCGCCGTGCTGCATGGCGTCGATCTTGATATCAGGGATGGCGAGTTCATCGTCCTCGTCGGCCCATCCGGCTGCGGAAAATCGACGCTGCTGCGCATGATCGCCGGGCTTGAAGAGATAACATCCGGCGACCTGTCCATCGACGGCGAACGCGTCAATGATCGCCGGCCGAAGGATCGCGATATCGCCATGGTCTTCCAGTCCTATGCGCTCTATCCGCATATGAGCGTCGCCGACAATATGAGCTATAGTCTGCGGCTGCGCCGCAGCCCGAAGGAAACCATCGCTGCGGCGGTTTCCAGTGCCTCGGCCAAGCTCGGTCTCGATCCCTATCTCGCCCGCCGCCCGAAGGCGCTCTCCGGTGGTCAGCGTCAGCGCGTCGCCATGGGCCGCGCCATCGTGCGCCAGCCAAAGGCCTTCCTGTTCGATGAGCCACTGTCCAATCTCGATGCCCGGCTGCGCGAGCAGATGCGGGCCGAGATCAAGCGCATGCATGCCGATCTTGGCGCAACCTCGGTTTACGTCACCCATGACCAGATCGAGGCGATGACGCTTGCCTCACGTATCGTCGCCATGAACGCCGGCCATGTGCAGCAGATCGGTGCGCCGCTCGATCTTTACGACCGCCCCGCCAATCTTTTCGTCGCCGGTTTCATCGGTTCGCCGGGCATGAATTTCCTCGAAGGACGGCTCGTGCAGGAGAATGGCGGCAGTTTCGTCGTGCTGGGTGACGGCACGCGTCTGGCGCTCGGCCGTGAAGTGGACCTCGCCGATGGCGAGCCGGTCACGCTCGGCATCCGCCCGGAACATGTCAGCGTAGCGCCGGCTGAAGGCGGTGTGGAAGCGACGGTCGATCTGGTCGAGCCGACCGGCCTCGGCGTCATCCTGCACCTCACCGTGCATGGATTGCCCTTCAAGCTGTTTTCGTCAGACCGGGCATTGTTGCAACCGGGTAAATCCCTGCGGGTCGGTTTCCCGCAGGAAAGGCTGCATGTCTTCGACAGGAATGGCGTCAGGATCGTGGAGGCGTGAGGTTTGGCATAGTACTCGGCAGGAAGATTTCCTGTGCGGTTGCACATCCACCTCCGTCATTCCGGCCTTGAGCCGGAACGGCGGAAAGCTGGAAACGTTGAGAACCTTCGCAAACGCGCCAACCGTGGCATCAGATTGCCCTTCGGTCGTCTATTGTGGAGGCTCCGGCTGGATGTGAGCTTTCACAGGATTTTTCGTTCACGCGCCTGAGGGTCCGCTGTGAATGGAAAAACCTTGTGAAAGCCAGCACCTAGATCGCCACACCCTTCTCATCGAACCTGTGGATCTTGGTCTCATCCGGCGTGATGAAGACGGTATCGCCGTGTTTGCATTCGAACTCGCCGTCCGTGCGGGCGGTGATCGGCCCGATGCCGTCGACCTCGAGATGCAGGAAGGTATCCGATCCGAGATGTTCGGCGACGGTGACCTTGCCCTGCCAGAGCCCGCTTTCCTTCGACAGCACCAGATGCTCCGGCCGCACGCCGGCGGTGGCGGCGCCCTTTTGGCGGGCGTAGTCGCCGGTCACCAGATTCATGCGCGGCGAGCCGATGAAGCCGGCGACGAAGAGGTTGGCGGGGGTGCGGTAAAGCTCCATCGGCGAACCGACCTGCTCGATATTGCCGCGGTTCAAGACGACGATCTTGTCGGCCATGGTCATGGCTTCCACCTGGTCGTGGGTGACATAGATCATCGTTGTCTTCAGCGTGTTGTGCAGTTCTGAGATTTCCAGCCGCATGGTGCCGCGCAGCGCCGCATCGAGGTTGGAAAGCGGTTCGTCGAACAGGAAGGCTTTCGGTTCGCGCACGATGGCGCGGCCGATGGCGACACGCTGGCGCTGGCCGCCCGACAGCTGCGAGGGCCGGCGTTCGAGATAATCGGTGAGGTTCAGCACCCGGGCTGCATCCTCGACCTTTTTATCGATGATGGCCTTGTCGAGCTTGGCCATCTTCAGCGGGAAGGCGATGTTGTTCCTGACACTCATATGCGGATAAAGCGCATAGGACTGGAACACCATGGCAAGGCCACGCTCGGCCGGGGCCTTTTCGGTGGCGTCATTGCCGTCGATGACGATCTTGCCGCCGGAGACGTCCTCCAGCCCGGCGATGAGGCGCAAAAGCGTGGACTTGCCGCAGCCGGACGGGCCGACGAAGACGACGAACTCGCCGTCGTTGATATCGAGATCGATCGACGGGATGACTTTCGCCTCACCGAAGAGCTTGGACACGTTCTGAAGGGAAATGCTGCCCATGTTTGTCGTTCCTTATTTCACGGCGCCAAAGGTCAGGCCACGCACGAGTTGTTTCTGCGAGAACCAGCCGATGACGAGAATGGGGGCGATCGCCATCATCGAGGCGGCCGAGAGTTTTGCCCAGAACAGCCCCTGTGGGCTTGAGAAGGAGGCGATGAAGGCCGTCAGCGGGGCGGCATTGGTGGTCGTCAGCCGGATGGTCCAGAAGGCTTCGTTCCAGGCGAGGATGACGTTGAGGAGCAGCGTCGAGGCAATGCCCGGCACCGCCATCGGCGTCAGCACATGCACGATCTCGTTCCACAAGGATGCACCATCCATGCGGGCCGCTTCCAGAATCTCGCCGGGGATTTCCCGGAAGTAAGTGTAGAGCATCCAGATGACGATCGGCAGGTTGATGAAGGTGAGCATGATGGTGAGCCCAATGCGGGTATCGAGCAGGCCGGCATTGCGGAAGATCAGATAGATTGGCACCAGCACGGCGACGGCCGGCATCATCTTGGTGGAGAGCATCCACATCAAAATGTCCTTGGTGCGCTTGGTCGGCGAGAACGCCATGGCCCAGGCGGCGGGGATGGCGATGATCAGCGCAATGATCGTCGAGCCGAGCGACAGCACGACCGAGTTCATGAACGGCTTGAAGTAATCGCGCTGGGTCTGCACCGTCACGTAATTCTCAAGCGTGCCCGAGGGAATGAGGCTGAAGCCGGCGATTGCCTCCGGCTCGGTCTTGATCGAGGTGAGGAAGGCATAGAGGATCGGGAAGAATAGCAGGAGCGCCACGGCCCAGGCCGCGATGGAAAAGCCGATCTTCGCACGTGTGGTTGTCTTGCGGGCCATGATGTTTCCCCCTTTACCGGTCGAGGTTCTTGCCGACGGCGCGCATCAGGAAGATGGCGACGATATTGGCGAGGATGACGGCGATGATGCCGCCGGCCGAAGCGCCGCCGACGTCGTAACCGAGAAGCGCGGTGCGATAGATGAGGAAGGCGAGGTTGGTGGAGGCATAACCCGGTCCGCCATTGGTGGTGACGAGGATTTCCGCGTAAACGCCGAGCAGGAAGATCGTCTGGATCAGGATGACGACGGTGATGGCGCGCGACAGATGCGGCAGCGTCAGGTAGACGAAGCGGTTGACGAAGTTGGCGCCATCCATCTCGGCCGCTTCCTTCTGCTCGCCATCGAGCGACTGCAGGGCGGTGAGCAGGATCAATGTCGCAAACGGCAGCCATTGCCAGGCGACGATGATGATGATCGACAGCAGCGGAAACTGCGCGAACCAGTCGACCGGCTGGAAACCGAAGAAACGGGAGAGATCGGCAAGCACGCCGTAACCGGGATGCATGATCATGTTCTTCCACACCAATGCGGCCACCGGCGGCATGACGAAGAAGGGCGAGATGATCATGATGCGGACGATGCCCTGGCCGAAAATGTCATTGTCGAGCAAGAGCGCAATGGCGATACCGCCGATGACGGTGATCGCAAGCACGCCGCCGACGATCAAAAGCGTGTTCCAGATCGACTGGAAGAAGGCCGGGTCGGTGTAGAAATACTGGTAATTGAACAGGCCCGCAAAGCTGACATTGGCCGGGTTGAGGAGATTGTAGTTCTGGAACGAGAACCAGAGCGTCATCGCCAGAGGCACGATCATCCACACCAGCAATAACAGCACCGATGGCGCAAGCATAACCCGCGCAAGACCGCTCGTGTTTCGGGTTGCCATTAGTCGTCCTCCCTCACGGATATAGTTATGAGTATGAGCGGGACTTCAGATGAAACCGCTCGCACTTCCCCCATTTCGCTCCGGCGGCCTCTGCCGCAGGGGCATCCGGATTTATGATTGCCGTCAATGGCGGCCTTCGCCCGTCGCTGCGTGATAGGTCGCCAGAACCTGATCCACAGCCGCGATCAAAATCTCTTCCGCGTCCTCGCCCGCAACTGTGGCGAGCGGTAATTCGCCGAGATACTGGCGCAGCAGGGTTTCGGGAATTGTCTTCCCATCCAGCGCCTTATGCAAGGCGGAAACGGCCTGCAACGCTTCCGGCCGCGTCCAGTAATAACGGATGCGGTCGCTGTAACTATAGTGGCGCTGCAATCGCAGCGTGATGTCGTCGCCATGGTAATGGCCCTGCCAGTCGCCCGGCGCGCTCAACATCAGTTTTTCCATGGTCCGCGCCAGCGGCCGGTCGCCATAGGTGCCGACCATTTCGGATGCGATCATATCAAGCGCATAAAGCGCTTCCCGGTAAGCGAAGGTGAGGCCCGGACCGACTTTGAGGATCGGATATCCGTCGCGCACCAGTGCGGCAAGGGCAGGCTCGGTCTGGTAATCGGTGGAATGGGCCTCGAACACCAGCTGCGGTTCGCCGTCCAGAACGGCGCTCAGCGCTTCCGCGGCCTGCGGATCATAAGCAACGACATTGTCGCTGCCGAATTCCACACCGGGCTGCACGACGAAAGCGATGACCCGTTCGAAGGCTTGCGAAAGACCGTGCTGCGCGAATATCTCGCGGTGAAGGTCGATGGTGTTGCGCGCCGCCTGCGGCTGCGTTGGCGCAACCGTGTCGAGCACATGGTCGGCACCGCCAGGCACCGGCACTTCGGTGCCGAGAATATAAAGCGGTTTGGGCAGGCCGGCATCGGTGGCCGTCTTTTCGGCAACGGCCGCAAGTTTGGCGGCGCGGTTGGCGATGGTGACGTCATCCAGCGCTGCCGGCTCACCGGCGCAACCCATCGATGCATCAAGGTGAATCTTGCGAAAACCCGATGCCACATAGGCTTCGACCATGGCGGCGGCTTTTGTCAGCGCCTCTTCGGCCTTCTCCCTGCGCCAGGGATTGGGTCCGAGATGATCGCCGCCGAAAATCAGGAGTTCGCCGGGCAGTCCTTCTTCCGCCGCGATGCTGTTGACGAAGGCAACGAAATCACGCGGCGTCATGCCGGTATAACCGCCGAGATGGTTGACCTGATTGCAGGTCGCCTCGATCAGCACGGCTGTCTTGCTGGCGGCGGCGCGGCGGATCGCGGCGCGCAGGACGACGGGGTGGGCCGAACAGACGGACGTGATGCCCGCGGGTTTGCCGGCGCGGCGGGCGGCGGCGAGATTTTCCAGAATGGCGGTCATAGGACTTCCTCCGACAATTGCGCGGCCATGAAGGCATCGAGTTCGGCAAGGCTGGCAGCGCCCTCCATCGGGCCGCGCCTGATGACGTTGTGGGCACCCGATGCATTGGCGTAAGCGAGCGCTTTTGCCGGGTGCATGCCGAGGCGGCGGCAGGTGAGGTAGGTTGCGCCGAAACAGTCGCCGGCACCGGTCGGGTCGATTTCCGCCACCTTCAGGCCGGGGGCGTCGATGCGCCCATGGGTGCGGCTGAAATGGCTTGCGCCCTTCGCACCGCGTTTCAGCACGATTTCGCCGACACCGGAGGCGAGCAGCTTTTCTATCGCCGCTTCCTCATCGTCCAGTCCGGAGGCGGCCTGAAGTTCCTCGCCTGACGGCAGCAGGAGATCGGTGACGGCAAGCAGATCGTCGATCAGCCTGCGGCCTTCGTCACCCTGCGCCAGTTCCTTGCGGATGTTCGGATCGAAAGACACCGAACCGCCACGTGCCCTGACATGTCCGATCGCCGCCAGAATGATGTCGCCAATGCCGGCAATCGCGAAGGCCGATCCCATGACGTGCACATGGCCGGCTTTTTCGATGAGCGCCTGCGCCTCATCCGTCATCTGCGTTTCGCTGGCCGCCGAATGGGCGATGTTGAAAACGAAGTCGCGCGCGCCGTTCTCCCGGTAGCGCACGAAGGCACTGCCGGTTGGGCGATCTGGAATAGTGGCGATTGCCGAGACATCGACGCCATCGTGGCGCAGTCTTTCGACATTGAGGCGACCGAAATCGTCGTCACCGACGGCGGCGATGATGCCGGCGGTTCCGCCGCACCGCGCCACCTGATCGATGAAGATGGCCGGTGCGCCGCTCGGGAAAGGGCCGATCAGCGTTTGCGGCTCGAGAAAGCCGTTTCCCACCGTCGTCGCCATGATCTCCACGAGGATTTCGCCGGCCGTGATGGTCGGGCCCTGTGTCTGCGGCGCCAGTGTAGATGCCTGCCTCATCGTCTCCTCCATAAGCATGTGCCGTCCTGCCGGGCAGGTGCATTTTTGGTCTGCTGCTTTTCCGGATATCAGTTAAAGTTTACGCGCGTCAATATATCGATGGATGAAATTTCTGCTGCGATGCAGCAATGAAAATGCGCGAAATAATAAATTATGAAGCGAATATATTGGTATAAACAAGGATTTATGCAGGTTTCGGGCGGTTTGGCTGCGCGATCATTTATTTTTGGATGTTGACAATGGATGCGATTTCGCGAGATAAAAAATTTACGCATGTATTGTTATGCGTGGACATCCGTAAAGGAGGAGCGGGTATCATGAGCAAATTCATTGGAATTCTGTCGTCGTCTGTGGTTGGAGCCGGGCTTCTGGCCGGGCTGGCGCAGGCGGAAGAGATCAACATCGCCACCGTCAACAATGGCGACATGATCATCATGCAGAAGCTTTCCAGCGCCTGGGAGAAGGAAACAGGCAACAAGATCAACTGGATCGTGCTGGAAGAGAATGTTCTGCGCGAACGCGTCACCACCGATATCGCCACCAATGGCGGCCAGTTCGACATCATGACCATCGGCGGTTACGAAGCGCCGATCTGGGGCAAGCAGGGCTGGCTGGCGCCCGTCGACGATCTCGGCGACGATTATGACTATGCCGATCTGCTCGACCCGATCAAAAAGGGCCTGACGGTGGACGGCAAGCTTTACGCCGTGCCGTTCTACACCGAAAGCTCGTTCACGCTTTACCGCAAGGATCTGTTCGACGCCGCCGGCCTGAAGATGCCTGACAATCCGACCTACGACCAGATCAAGGATTTCGCCGCCAAGCTGACCGACAAGTCGAAACAGCAATATGGCATATGCCTGCGCGGCAAGCCGGGCTGGGGCGAAAACATGGCCTTCCTCGGCACCATGATCAATACCTATGGCGGCCGCTGGTTCGACATGGACTGGAAGCCGCAGCTGACGAGCGAGCCGTGGAAAAAGGCGATTGCGGATTATGTGGCGCTGATGACCTCCTACGGCCCGCCCGGTGCGGCCGCCAACGGCTTCAACGAAAACCAGACGCTGTTTTCATCCGGCCGTTGCGCCATGTGGATCGACGCCACCTCGGCGGCGGGCCGCGTTTATGACCCCAAGCAGAGCCAGGTTGCCGACAAGACCGCGTTTACGCGTGCTCCGGTCGAGGTAACGCCGAACGGTTCGAGCTGGTCGTGGTCGTGGAACCTTGCAATCCCGAACAGCACGAAGAAGCTTGAAACCGCCAAGTCCTTCGTCAAATGGGCGACTTCGAAGTCCTATGTGAAAACGGTTGGTGAAAGCGAAGGCTGGGTGGCCGTGCCGCCGGGCACGCGCAAATCCACCTATGAGCTGCCGGAATACAAGAAGGCTGCGCCTTTCGCGGATACGGTGCTGAAGGCGATCATGTCTGCCGATCCGTCCAAGCCGACCAAGGATCCGGTGCCCTATACCGGCGTGCAGTTCGTCGCCATACCGGAGTTCCAGTCCATCGGTACGGTTGTCGGCCAGCAGATCGCGGCCGCCCTTTCCGGCCAGCAGACCGTCGATGCGGCGCTCGAAGGCGCGCAGAAACAGGTCGAGCGTGACATGACCCGCGCGGGCTACATCAAGTAGCCGCGTCCTCCCGGCGTGCCGCCCGTTCGCCTTTCGGGGGCGGGCGGCATGGGTGGTTTCACACACCCGCGACCCTCATTCCTGTGCTTGTCACAGGAATCCAGTCAGCCCAAGTCTTTGGGCTGGAAGGACTCTCTCGCCGCGTGGGAGCCGCGTCTGCTGGTTTCCTGTGACAAGCACAGGAATGAGCCGGTGAGAACAATATCTAACAACAAGCGAGCATGGCCAGATTCCCCACCATGCATCACGGAGATCGACATGAGATTGAAGAACAAGGTCGCGCTGATCACCGGCGCCGCCCGCGGCATCGGCCTTGGTTTCGCGCAGGCTTTTGCCGATGAAGGTGCGAAGGTGATTATCGCCGATATCGATATTGCCCGCGCGACAGCCTCTGCTGCCGCCATCGGCCCTGCAGCCAAGGCCGTGAAGCTGGATGTGACCGATCTTTCCGAGATCGACGCCGTGGTGAAGGCGGTGGATGAGGAATTCGGCGGCATCGACATTCTCGTCAACAATGCCGCGATCTTCGACATGGCGCCGATCAACGGCATTACCGAACAGAGTTATGAGCGGGTCTTCGACATCAATCTCAAGGGACCGCTTTTCATAATGAAGGCGGTTTCCAATGTGATGATCGAGCGGGCGCGCGGCGGCAAGATCATCAATATGGCGAGCCAGGCCGGCCGTCGCGGCGAGGCGCTCGTCACGCTTTATTGCGCTTCCAAGGCGGCGATCATTTCCGCCACGCAGTCGGCGGCGCTGGCGCTCGTCAAGCACGGCATCAATGTCAACGCCATTGCACCCGGTGTGGTGGATGGTGAGCATTGGGAAGTGGTCGATGCGGAATTTGCCAAATGGGAAGGCCTGAAGCCGGGTGAGAAGAAGGCGGCGGTGGCGAAATCCGTGCCGATCGGCCGTTTTGCGACGCCCGATGACATCAAGGGGCTTGCGGTTTTCCTCGCCTCTTCCGACAGCGATTATATTCTCGCCCAGACATATAATGTCGACGGCGGCAACTGGATGAGCTGAAAAGCCGGAGATGACCATGCATGCCATTCAATTCGTCGAGAAGGGACAGGCCGTTCTGGCGGAAGTTCCCGTTGCCGATCTGCCGCCGGGCCACGCGCTCGTGCGGGTCAAGGCTTCCGGCCTCTGCCACACCGATATCGACGTTCTCCACGCGCGTTACGGCGACGGTGCCTTTCCGGTCATTCCGGGCCATGAATATGCCGGTGAAGTCGCAGCCGTGGCCGCCGATGTGACGGGCATAAAGACCGGCGACCGGGTGGTGGTCGATCCCAATCTGCCTTGCGGCACCTGCCCGAGCTGCCGTAAGGGGCTGACCAATCTTTGCAGCACGCTGAAGGCCTATGGCGTTTCCCATAATGGCGGTTTCGCGGAATTCAGCGTCGTACACGCCGATCACCTGCATGGCATCGGTGCCATGCCCTATCATGTCGCGGCGCTGGCCGAGCCGCTCGCCTGCGTCGTCAACGGCATGCAGAGCGCGGGCATTGGCGAGAACGGAACGGTGGCTGAAAACGCCCTCGTTTTTGGCGCCGGTCCCATCGGCCTGCTGCTTGCCCTGTCGCTGAAAGCGCGCGGCATCGAGACGGTGACGATTGCCGATATCAACGAAAGCAGGCTGGCTTTTGCCGAAGGTCTCGGGCTCCAGGTGGCGGTTTCCGGCTCGGACGCGCTGCTGCGGCAACAGAAGTCTTTCGATGTCGTCGCCGATGCGACCGGTATCGCACCCGTTGCAGAAGCGATGATCCCGCTGGTTGCGGATGGCGGCACCGCGCTGTTTTTCGGCGTCTGCGCGCCGGATGCCCGCATTTCGGTGGCGCCTTTCGAAATCTTCCGGCGTCAGCTGAAGCTTGTCGGCTCCCATTCGTTGAACCGCAACATACCGCAGGCGCTTGCCATTCTGGAGACGGATGGCAATCTCATGGCGCGACTGGTGTCGCACCGGCTGCCGCTTTCGGAAATGCTGCCATTCTTTACGAAAAAACCGTCTGATCCGGCGACGATGAAAGTGCAGTTTGCGGCCGAATGATCGTTTGGCCGTTGATAACCATTCGACCGGCTTTTCGTGCGAAGGCCGGTCGATATAGAGTACCACATGTAATATTTCATGGGGGCAAGCACTTTGGCCAAATCTATCAGGACGATGGAAGAATTTTCGGAATTCGTCGGCCTTTCCCGCCCGACCGTTTCGAAATACTTCAATGATCCGGCCTCGGTCCGCAAAAAAACGCGGGATGCCATCGAGGATGCGCTGAAGAAATCGGGCTTCCGGCCGAATATCTTCGCCGTTAACCTCAACCGCCGCCGTTCCAATATCATCGGCATCATCATCCCGAACTCAACCGATCCGTTCTACATGGCGCTGACGAGCCGCATCGAACTCATCGCCAACGAGGCGGGGTTCCTTGCCTTCGTGCTGTCGTCGGATGGCAAGGCGGAAATCGAGGACCGGGCGATCCGCACCTTCAAGTCGATGAATGTGGCGGGCGCCATCATCGCGCCGCTCGGCGTCAAATCCCATCGCGCCACGCTGGAGCAGCTCGCGGCCAGCATTCCGATCGTTTATGTCGATTCGCCGCTGGATGAGACTTCGGCCTTTGTCGGCACGGACAACCGCCAGAGTGTCGGGCTGATGGTGGATTATCTCTGCCGTTCGGGCGAACCACCCTGTTTTTTCGATATGCCGCAGGTCAATACCAACGCCGCGACACGCCGCACCGCCTATGAGGAGGCGATGCAGCGTCTCGGTTTCGAGCCGCATGTCATCGATGTTCCCGGCATCGTCACCTGGGATTTCGAGCGTTTCGCCTTTGATGAAGCGACGCGGCTGATGGATGGGGCGGGGCATTTGCCATCGCGCACCATTTTATGCGCCAATGACCGTATCGCCTTCGGCGTCATCGCCGCCGCCTTCCAGAAGGGCATCAAGGTTGGCCATGGCGCCGATTACGACCTCAGGGTTGCCGGCCATGACGATCATCCGCTGTCGCGTTATGCCTGCCCGCCGATTACCACGGTGGCGCAGAATTATAACGAGATCGGCAGGCTGTCGATCGAGCTTCTGCTGCAGAAGCTGGATGATGAGACGGATGACACGACACGGATGCGTGAACGCATCCTGCTCAGCGCCGATCTGATGCTACGCAAATCGGCCTGATAGCTTGTTAGATAAACTAAACGAAAAATCTGATTTTCTAAATAGAACTAATATCTGAACGCTCCTACTCTGGTCTCAAGGTTGCTTTGGGAGGCGACCGCGAGAGCCGGCGCAAAGGCGTGCCGGGATCCGGGAGGAACGCAGAAACGTCATGTGGCCAGCGCCGCGAGGGGTGAACCTTCGCAGCCTCGGTATCGCATGGCCTTCGCCGGGCAGTCTGGACATTCTCGCCAGCAATTTCCCCAGCGAAGGATGTCAAAACATGAATCTCTATTCTCTTCTGTCAGCGCGTGCAGCCGGCGGCAAACCTGTCCGGGTTGGTCTTATCGGCGCCGGCAAGTTCGGCTCCATGGTGCTGGCGCAGGCGCAGCGCATCGCCGGTTTCCACATGGTCGCCGTCGCAGACCTCAATGTCGGCAAGGCAAGGGAATCGTTTGACCGCGTCGGCTGGCCGAAGGAGCGTTACGACGCGACAAGCTGCGCCGATGCGCTGAAGAGCGGCAAGACCTATGTGACCGACGATGTGAACGAGCTTTTCGCCTGCGGCGAGATCGAATGCGTGATCGAAGCGACCGGCCATCCGCTGGCCGGCGCGCGCCATGCACTGGGCGCCATCGAGCACAACAAGCACGTCGTCATGGTCAATGTCGAAGCCGATGTCATGGTCGGGCCGATCCTTGCTGAAAAGGCCCGGGCCAAGGGCCTGATCTATTCCATGGCTTACGGCGACCAGCCGGCGCTGATCTGCGAGCTGGTGGACTGGGCGCGAGCCACCGGCTTCGAGGTCGTTTCCGCCGGCAAGGGCATGAATTTCGAGCCGCGTTACCGTTATTCGACGCCGGACACGGTCTGGGGTTATTTCGGCTGGACCGACGAGGAAGTGGCCAAGGGCGACTTCAATCCGAAAATGTACAATTCCTTCACCGACGGCACCAAGGCGGCCATCGAAATGGCGGCCGTCGCCAACGGCACGGGGCTGGATTGCCCGGATGACGGTCTGGCCTTCCCGCCCGCCGGCCTGCATGATCTCGCCCGCGTCTTCCGCCCGGCTGCCGATGGCGGCCGCATGTCGCGCTCCGGTCTGGTCGATATTGCCGCGAGCCAGGAGCCGGATGGGCGCGAGGTGTTCAACAACATCCGTTACGGCGTGTTCGTCACCTTCAAGGCGCATAATGAATATGCCCGCGCCTGCTTCAAACAATATGGCCTGCTGACTGATCCCTCCGGCTGGTATGCTTCCATGTGGCGTCCGTTCCACATCATCGGGCTGGAAACCTCGATCAGCGTGCTGTCCGCCGTGCTGCGCAATGAAGCCACCGGTTGCTCGAAGGAGTTCCGCGGCGATGCGGTTGCAACCGCGAAGAAGGATATGCAGCCCGGCGAGATGCTCGACGGCGAGGGCGGTTACGCGGTCTGGGCAAACGCCATTCCGGCCACCCGCAGCCTTGATATCAAGGCGCTGCCCATCGGCCTTGCCCATAATGTCAAGCTGAAGCGCGCCATCAAGAAAGACCAGATCGTCAGCTTCGACGATGTGGAGCTGGTCAATGATCTCGATGTGGTGAAGCTGCGCCAGGACATGGAAAACAACTTCCGTCCGCAAAAAGACGCTGCGGCGTGATGGGCGGGGCAGAGAGCATGTCGAACGGAGCTTTCGTGGTGATCGCAGAATTCCGGGTGAAGCCCGACGCGATGGATGCCTTTCTCGATGCGGCGCGCGATGACGCCAGGCATTCGGTTCAGGATGAACCGGGCTGCCGGCAATTCGATGTGGTGCGGCCGGAAGCGGGGAACAATGTGGTGTTCTACGAGGTCTATGACAGCCGTCAGGCTTTCGACGACCATCTGAAAACACCGCATCTCGACCGGTTTCGGGAAGCATTTCCCGCCCTCATCGAAGAAGAACTGCCGGTGCGTTTTCTGAACCGGCAATGGCTCTGAAGGATGGAAACAATGGCTGACATTCGCCGGATCGCCGTTATCGGAACGGGTATCATGGGTGCTCCCATGGCGGCGCGTCTGGCGGAGGCCGGATTTTCCGTCAAGGTCTGGAACCGCAGCGCTGAAAAAGCTGCGGTTCTGGCCGACAAGGGCGTGCTGGCGGTAACAACGGCAGCCGAGGCCGCGTCTGAAGCGGATGCCGTGCTCTGCATGCTGAGTTCCGGGCCGGTCTGCAACGAGGTTCTGCTCGGCCCATCGGGCGTCGTTTCAGCCATGAAGCCCGGCGCGGTGCTGCTGGTCATGAGTTCCATTCCCGTCGAGACCGCAATGGAACAGGCGGAGACAACCAGGGCATGCGGGGTCAGATATGTCGATGCGCCCGTATCCGGCGGCGAAAAGGGAGCTATCGAAGGAACGCTCGCCATCATGGCCGGCGGCGAACAACAGGATGTGGATGTGCTGCGGCCGCTCCTTGGTTGTTTGGGCCGCGTCACCCATGTCGGTCCGGTGGGCTGCGGTTCTCTGGCTAAGCTCGCCAATCAGTTGATCGTCGCCTCGACAATATGCGCCGTCGCCGAAGCTCTGACCCTCGTGGAAGAGGGGGGAGCAGACCCGGCGCAGGTGCGCCAAGCCCTGCTTGGCGGCTTTGCCGATTCCACCGTCTTCCGCCAGCACGGAAAACGCATGGTGGAGGGCGATTTCCGCCCCGGTGGCCCGGCAAAATATCAGGTGAAGGATACGTCCACGGCGCTGGCCTTCGCCAGAAGCCGGGGCCTCAGACTACCGGTTGGCGAGGAGGTTGACCGGCTGTTCCGCTCCATGGTCGAGCATGGCGCGGGTGAGCTTGATCACAGCGGTGTGATCCTTGAGATTAAGCGCATGAATGCGTTCGGAGGAACGCTCGAAACTGTCTAGAGATAACAAGGGAGGAACACATGAAAATTTCGAAACTTTACGGGCTGGCTCTCGCCGCCACCATGCTGGTCGCATCCATCGCGCAGGCCGAAACGCTGACGCTTTCGACGCCGGATGCCGACAATTCCGAAATCACGCTCGCCGCCAATAAGTTTGCCGAGATCGTTTCGAAAAAGACCGACGGCAAGCTCAAGATCAAGGTGTTTCCGAACGGCACGCTTTATGGCGGCGACCCTTCGGCGGGCGTCAAGCAGCTGGCCGGCGGTTCGCTTGACATGCTGTTGAACTCGACCTCGCTTTACGCGACCTTCAATCCGAAGTTCACGGCCATCGCCATTCCCTACCAGTTCCGCGATATCGACCAGCTCCGGGTCTATCTCGACAGCGATCTCGGCAAAGAGCTTTCCACCGATCTGAGCAAGATCGGCATTCTCGGGCTCGATCTCTGGTCGCGGCCGCTGCGCCAGATCACCAATTCCAAGGCGCCGATCAAGTCGCCGGCCGATCTTAAGGGCATGAAGCTGCGCGTGCCGAACAATCCGCTCTGGGTCGAATTCTTCGGCGCCATGGGTGCGGCTCCGACGCCGATGGCCTTTGCCGAGGTCTATAATGCTCTCCAGCTCAAGGTCGTCGACGGACAGGAAAATCCGGTCAACGTGCCGGTTAGCGCCAAGCTTTACGAAGTGCAGAAGTATCTGACGATCAGCAATCACATTGCTGACGCCTGGGTGCTGGGCATGAACCCGGCCCGCTTCGAAGGTCTCGATGAGAACTTCAAGACCGCGCTGAAGGAAGCAGCCACCGAGACCGAAGCCTGGAAGGCGCAGAACGACGCTGCCGATATCGACAAGTCGCTCGAAACGCTGAAGAAGAACGGCATGGAGGTGAACACGCTGACCGACGACGAACGCAAGGCTTTCGTGGCGGTGGCGGCCGGCCTTTCGGCGAAGTTCTCCGCGCTGGTGAAAGATCAGGCTTTCTTCGACAAGACGCAGGCTTTTCTCAAGACGAACTGACGTTTTCGTGCATGGAAGGCCGGATCTCGGTCCGGCCTTCCCCAACGTCAGCAAGGGTTGCTTTGCCGCAGAGGCAGTGCGGCATTCGTTTTACCGGATATCCGGTTTCAGCAGTGGAAGGGTATTGTTATGAACGATACGAAACCTTCGGTGCTCGGCACCATCGTTAAACTCATCGCCGATGTGGCCGCAGGGGCAGCCTGTGCCGGCATTCTCATCGTCGTTCTTCTTCAGGTCATCGGCCGCCTTGCCGGCAGCCCGCTTCCCTGGACCGAGGAGGCGACGCGTTTCCTCTTCATCTGGATGGTGTTCCTTGGCCTTGCCGCGGGCTTCCGCACCGTTGAAAGCGCCCGTGTCGTGGTGTTTCTGGTGCTGTTTCACCGCTTCTTCCGGCGGCTGGCGGTGCCGATCTATGTCGGTTCCTCGGTGTTCTTTTTCGGCATGATGGGCTGGACGGGCCTGACCCTGGTGCGCCAGCAGATCATGATGAACGAGACCGCCGCCACCCTGCCGATCCCCATGTGGACCATCGGTATCGTGTTACCGGTTTCCGCCATCATCGCCGTGCTGGCCATCATCGAATCGCTGCGCAGCCGCCGGGAGCTCATCGCGCTTCCCGAACTTGGCCTGCCGGCGGACGAGATCGCCCATGCCGATATCTCCATTTCAGCAGGACATTGAGCCATGTCGGTCTTTCTTCTCGTCGCCTTTTTCGGTCTCAGCATGCTCGGCGTGCCGCTTGCCATCGCGCTGGCGCTCGCCAGTGTCGGCACGCTCTGGCTCTTCACATCCATGCCCATGGACCTGCTGTCGCAGACGATGTTCTCGTCGATGAACTCCTTCCTGCTCGTTGCCGTGCCGCTGTTCATTCTGGTCGGCACGGTCATGGAGCGGGGGCGAGTGGCGGAGCGCATCTTTGATTTCGCCGAGGCCATGGTCGGCTGGCTTCCCGGCGGGCTTGGCCACGTCAACGTCATCTCATCGGTGATCTTTTCCGGCGTCTCCGGCTCGTCCGTCGCCGATATCGCCTCGGTCGGCGCCATCGAGATCAAGGCCATGGAGCGCCACGGTTTTCCAAAGGGTTATGCCGTCGGCATGACACTCTGCACCTCGACGCTCTCCTCGATCATTCCGCCGTCGATCCTGATCGTGATTGCCGGTTCCATCGCCAACGTGTCGATCGGCACGCTGCTGATCGCGGGTCTGGTGCCCGGCCTTTTCATCGCCTTCGCCTTCCTCGTCTTCAACCACTTCTATTCGGTGCATTACGGTTACAATCCGCCGACACCGTTCAATTTCCGTCTGGTGGTCGTCACGGGTCTGCGCGCCATCCTGCCGATGCTGACACCGCTGATCCTGATCATCGGCATTGCCAGCGGCCTTTTCACGCCAACGGAAGCAGCTGCCATCGCGGTGGTTTACGTAGCGGTGCTCGGCGTCATCGTTTACCGCACGCTACCGATACGCGAACTGCCGGAAATATTGATCTCGACCGCGCGCATTTCCGGCACCATCCTGTTCATCGCCGCCACCTCGCAGCTCGCCGCCTGGGTCTTCACCTTCGATGGTCTGCCCGAACAGGTGGCCGAGCTTTTGAAGGCCATGAACCTTGGACCGATGACCGGCATGCTCGTCATCTTCGTGTTCCTGCTCATCATCGGCATCTTCATGGAAGCGATCCCGGCGATGTTCATCCTCATCCCGGTGCTGATGCCGCCGGTCGAGGCCCTGGGCATCGATCCGATCCATTTCCTGATCGTGACCGTCATGACGCTGACGCTCGGGCTGGTGACGCCGCCGGTGGGGGTCTGCCTGTTTGCGGCGGCACAGGTGGCGAATATGAAGATCGAGGATGTCATTCGCGGTTCGCTGGCGCCGATGACGGTGCTGACGCTTGCCATCTTCGCGCTGGTGCTGTTCCCGGTACTGACGCTCGGGCCGATTCGGCTGATGGGGCTTTATTGAAACGGGAAGAACAGAACTGAAAAATCAGACAACGCGACGGGCACGCCACTCGTCGCGTTGTTTTCGCATCCACTCCAGAAACAGCATGACTTTTCTCTGCCGCAGATGGGAATGCGGGCAAACGATCCATTGGGTGACGAGCTTGATGCGCGGCGCGTCCGTCACGGCCGGCACCAGCATCTTGTCCTGCAGCTCCCGCTCCATCATCAAGGTGCTTTCCAGCGCCACGCCGATGCCGAGAACGGCGGCATCGATGGCCATGTGGCTGCGGTCGAACAGGACCCGCCGCCAGCGCTTCTCAGCCGTGACACCGGCCAGAGGGAACCAGTGGTTCCATTGCGCCTGCGCCTTGACCGAATGGATCAGCCGCTGGTTCTGCAATTCCTCGGGCAGAAATTTACCGGCGCCCTTATAATTTGGCGAACAGACCGGCAGGAATTCCTCCTCCACCAGCCCTTCCACGAAGAGGCCCGGCCAGCGGCCATCGCCATGGCGCAGCTCTATATCGACGAGTTCCTGCGAAAAATCGGTCGGCTCGTTGGTGCCGTCGAGGCGCACTTCCAGTTCGGGATGCTCTTCCAGAAACGAGCCGAGACGCGGCAGCAGCCATTTGTTGGAGATGGTCGGCGTCGCCCGGATCGTCAGCGTGGTGACCGAGCGGAAGCCGCGAATGCTGTCGGTGGCGTCCGATATCTGCTCGATCTGGGCGGTGATCATTGAAAAATAGCGCTCGCCCGCTTCCGTCAATGTCACCTTGCGGCCGGTTCGCGCCATCAGGGTCGTGCCGAGCTGGCCTTCCAGCAACTGGATCTGCTGGGAAACGGCCGATGGCGTGACGCTCAATTCTTCCGCCGCCCGGGAAATGCTGCCCGCCCTTGCCGCGGCGTGGAAAACGAGGATCGATTTTATCGGGATTTGCATGGCTCAGTCTTCGCTCAACGGATCACGGCGGTCACCTGAGTATCACAGGTGACCACCGTGTTGAAAAGCGTTGAACGCGAGGCTTTTAGCGGTGGCTCGGCAGTTTCGGCAGGAACACCGTGAGCAGTCCGAGCAGCGGCATGTAGGAGCAGATGCGGTAGACGAATTCGATGCCTTCCTTATCCGCATAAACACCCAGAACCGCAGCGCCGATGCCGCCGAAACCGAAGGCGAAACCGAAGAACATGCCGGCGATGAGGCCGACGCGGCCCGGCACCAGTTCCTGCGCGAACACGACGATGGCCGAGAAAGCAGAGGAGAACACGAAGCCGATGACGACGACGAGAATGGCCGTCCAGAACAGGTTCGCATAGGGCAGCAGCAGCGCGAAGGGAATGACGCCGAGGATCGAGAACCAGATGACGACGCGCGAGCCGAAACGGTCGCCGATCGGGCCGCCGAAGAACACGCCCAGTGCCGAAGCGCCGAGGAAGAGGAACAGCAGAACTTGCGCGTCCTGAACACCAAGACCGAACTTGTCGATGGTGTAGAAGGTGAAGTAGCTGGACAGGCTGGCGAGATAGGCATTCTTGGTGGCGGTCAGAACCACCAGCACCAGAAGCGTCATCATGACAGTGCCACGGGCAAGGGGAAGCGTGCGGCTGGCCGGCGCCTTGCCGACCGTTGCACGGCGGTGGCGGGTGTACCAGACGCCAACCCAGGAAAGCACGCCAAAACCGACGAGTGCGATCAGCGAGAACCAGCTGAGGCTCGTCTGGCCGAGCGGGATGACGATGAAGGCGGCGAGCAGCGGGCCGATGGCGGTGCCGGTATTGCCACCCACCTGGAAGAAGGACTGCGCCAGACCATGACGGCCGCCGGATGCGAGACGCGCAACGCGCGAGGCTTCTGGATGGAAGATCGCCGAACCGATGCCGATGAGGCAGGCGCCGATCACCAGAACCTCGAAACTATGGGCAAAAGCAAGCGTGATGAGGCCGGCGCAGGTGGACAGCATGGCGACGGGCAGGGAGAACGGCATGGGCCAGCGGTCTGTCACCATGCCGACAACCGGCTGCAGCAGCGAGGCAGTGACCTGAAAGGCGAAGGTAAGCAGGCCGATCTGCATGAAATCGAGCGCGTAATTCGCCTTCAGCAGCGGATAAAGCGACGTCAGCAGCGATTGCATGATGTCGTTCAGCATGTGGCAGAAGCTGGCGGCTGCGATGATCGAAAACGCCGTGCGTTGCGGATTGAAGCTGTTGCCGGCGCTGGTAACAGTGGCCATGATGAAGTCCTCTCGGGTTCCCGGCGGAAGACGGGAAACATGTCTTTATTTCTTCCCGCTTTTATTCATATTGTTTCTGGCCTGCATTTGTGTTCTGGACGATTTTCTTTGTGAGTGGGCCAAATGGCAAAAATCAAATCGCGGCAGCCTTCAGGACTGACGCATGACGAGCATGAACGCAGTCTGAAATTGATCGACGGCACCAATGAGCCGGTGCTGGCGCTTTGCCGCGTTTACCCCACCGGGCACCGGACGCCGCCCCACAGCCATAGCCGCGTGCAGATCTGGTGCGCCCGTCAGGGCGTCGTGCTTGTCAGCACTGCGGATGGTCGCTGGATGATACCGCCCGGTCATGGATTGCTCATTCCCGCCGGGCTGCAACATGAGGCGGAAACCATCTCGACGGTGGAGATGCATTCGATCTACGTCCATCCGGACCTGTTTCATGCGGGCGCACCGCGCGTGGTGGAAATAACCGATCTCGCCTCCAGCCTGATTTCGGAATTGCTGGGTGAAGAACACCAGCCGACGGCTTTTCACCGGCAGGGCCTTGTGCGGGCGCTGTTGCTGGACGAGGTCAACCGCCTGCCGGAAAGGCCGCTCGGACTGCCTTTTCCAGATAATCAGCGTCTGGCGGCGCTGTGCCGCGATTTCCTGAAAAAGCCGGTGGCCCGGGTGGAGATTGACGACTGGGCGGCGGCCATGGGCATCAGCCGCCGCTCGTTTACGCGGCTGTTCCGCAAGGAACTGGGGTTGAGTTTCGTCACCTGGCGCCAGCAGGCCTGTATCTTCGCCTCGCTGCCGCGGCTGGCGGCGGGGGAGGCGGTGACGAATGTGGCGCTGGATGCCGGTTATGAAAACATACCGGCTTTCACCACCATGTTCCGAAGAATGCTGGGCAGTTCACCAAGGGCCTATCGGCAGGCGGCGCGGCAGCGCAGCGCTGCTTTTTCCGATTTCGAAGAGATCGAAGGTTAAGCCGCAGTCGCCCGCATGTCGCGGCGGAAATCGGAAGGAGACATGCCTGATATCTGGCGGAACGCCTTGTTGAAGGCGCTGACGGAGCCGAAGCCGCTTTCCATGGCGATTTGCAGGATATTGTCCTTGCCCGTCATCAGCATCGCCTGCGCGCGGGAAAGCCGGAGCAGGGTCAGATATTTGATCAGCGTCATGCCGGTGGATTTGCGGAACAGGTTCATCGCATATTTCGGGTGCAGCGAGGCGGCACGGGCAATCTCCGTCGCGTCGATATCGTCGAGAAAATTGGCGGCGATGAAGTCGCACATGCGCACCACGCCGATGGAGGGCGCCATGCCCTCGTCATCCTCCCTGCGTTTGCCATTGGCGGCGGATGATATGACGGAGTAGGGTTCAAGGAACATCCGCTCGACCCTGAGCAGCAATTCCTCCACCGCGTGCTGGGCTTTCGCCGGATCGCCCGAAGTGACGTAACGGAACCAGCGGCCGAAATTTTCCGCATCTGCCCGGTCGGTCTCAGCGCTCACCATCGTAGCACCACCCATCAGCAGGCTGGAGACGGTGGCGGGCAGCCGCATGCGGAAGAAGTGCACCAGCGGCAGATGCGCGCCGGCGTAAAAGGAATCGTCGGAGGAGTGGTCCATCTGGTGCGGCTGGCCACCCCAGAAGATGCACATCTGGCCGGCATTAAGCGTCAGGTCGTGATCGCCCATGCGATAATGCACCGATCCCGACATGACGTAATTCACTTCCACCTGCGCGTGCCAGTGAGGCCTGAGCATGATGGGCGGATGATTGTGAAAAAGCTGCAGCGTCGTCGGCATGCCTTCGATGCTGCTTGCACCCGGCTGGTAGAAGGCTCTTTCAGCAATCTTACTTTCCGCCAAATCGATGTTCCCTTTTTACGAGACAGATTTCCTGTCGCCGCTAATGTGCCCATGTTCGCTGAAGAACGGCAATTGAAAAAGGGAGGTTTTCAATGTGCTTGAAATTTCTTGGCGCGTCTACGGCCATGCTGCTTCTCGCAGCCCCGGCTTTCGCGCAAACGGAAACCGTCACCATCTGGAGCTGGAACGTCGCAGCTTCCGCGCTGAAATCCACGGTAGAGGGCTTCAACAAGCAGAATCCGGACATCAAGATCGTCGTTGAAGACCTTGGAAACAATCAGGTTTTCGACAAGACACTGGCCGCCTGCGCAGCCGGGGGCGATGGTCTTCCTGATATCGTCACCATTGAAAATTTCGAAGCGGAACTGTTCTGGAGCCGTTTTCCCGATTGTTTCGCCAATCTGACCGAGCTTGGCTATACGCCTGAGAAACAGGCGCTTTTCCCTGATTTCAAGCGCACGGAGCTGGAGGTTGACGGCGTCGCCTATGCGGTTCCGTGGGATTCCGGTCCGGTGGCGGTATTTTATCGCCGCGACTTCTATGAGAAGGCAGGCGTCGATCCGGCCACCATCAAAAGCTGGGATGATTTCATCGCCGCCGGCAAGAAGGTCATGGCCGCCAATCCCGGCACCGTGATGGCGCAGGCCGATTTCAATGGCGATAGCGAATGGTTTCGCATGATCGCCAATGAGCAGGGATGCGGTTACTTTTCGACCGATGGCCAGAACATCACCATCAACCAGCCCGCCTGTGTCGCGACCCTTGAAAAGGTCAAGGAAATGAAGGACGCCGGCATCATCACGGCGGCGATCTGGGATGAGAAAATCCAGGCCAATACCGCCGGCAAGGCCGCCAGCCAGATGTATGGCGCCTGGTATGAAGGCACGGTTCGTTCCGGCTCGCCTGATCTTTCCGGCAAATGGGGCGTCTATCTGATGCCGAGCCTGACGGCGGATGGTCCGCATGCGGCCAATCTCGGCGGTTCGTCGCTGGCGATCAGCTCGACGTCTCAGCACAAGGAAGCGGCGTGGAAATATATCGATTACGCGCTGACCACCAATGAAGGTCAGGTGACGATGCTGAAATCCTTTGGCCTCGTTCCCTCGCTGCTCTCAGCCATCGACGATCCCTTCGTCAAGGAAAAGCAGGCCTATTGGGGCGGGCAGGCGGTGTGGACCGATATTCTGGCCACCCTGCCGAAGATCGTGCCGAGCCGCGGCACGGCGTTCCAGTCGGATGCGGATGCGATCTACAAGGCGACGCAGACGAAATATTTCGCCGGCGGTTATCCCGATGCGAAAGCAGCGCTTGATGATGCGGCCAAGCAGATCGAAACGGCCACGGGGCTGCCCGTCGCGCAGTAAGCCAGCGGCTAGGACCGAGCGGGTGCCACAAGTTTCTTCTCCCCGAGGGGAGAAGTCCGCGGCAGCGGGATGAGGGGGCGGAGGGTAGGAGATATCCGGAGAGCTAGCCCCGTCCACTCCGACCCTTCCGGGCCGACCTTCTCCCCCTCCGGGACG
>LT009757.1:109120-114273 GCA_900012615.1 Agrobacterium genomosp. 13 str. CFBP 6927 | reverse complement strand
GAGGGTAGAGATATCCGGAGAGCTAGCCCCCTCATCCGACCCTTCGGGCCACCTTCTCCCCCTCGGGGAGAAGAAATAGGCCGCACCGTTTTGCAAAGGCATTCCCCACATAGGGGCGCGCTCTTTCTGAAGCTTTTCCATTTATCCGGCCATCGTCCGGCACATGGAGGTCGTCATGCCGTCAAGGAACAGGATCGCTTATGCGTTCCTTGCGCCCTATCTCCTGATCTTCGCCACCTTCTGGGTCTGGCCGATCATCAGCTCGTTCATGCTGTCGTTCCAGAACACGCGGATCAATCCGTGGCGGTTTGCGCCTTCCATGAACTGGGGGCGGCTGGTTTCCGATCCGGCCTTTTATAATGCGCTTTATAATACGCTGATCATTCTGGTCATTCAGGTGCCCGTGATGATCGCGCTCGCCACGGTCATGGCGGTGCTGTTGAATTCGCCGCTCCTGAAGGCGCGGCCGCTTTATCGCTTTGCCTTTTTTGCGCCTGTCGTCGTCGGCGAGGTGGCCTATGCGGCGGTGTTCCGGCTGATGTTCAGCGCCGATTTCGGCATCATCAACAAGCTCATCACCTCAGTCGGCCTTTCGCCCATCTCGTGGTTCGACAATGCCAACGCGGCGATGGCGCTGGTCATCATTGCGGTGACATGGCGCTGGGCGGGGTATAACGCCATCATCATTCTCGCCGGGCTGCAATCGATCCCCGGCGACGTCTATGAAGCGGCGACGCTGGACAAGGTGAGCAAGCGCCAGCAGTTCTTCCACATCACCCTGCCGCTCCTCAAACCCATCATCCTCTTCTGCGTTGTCCTGTCGGTCATCGGCACCATGCAGCTGTTTGCCGAACCCTTCCTCATCACCAACAGGGGTGGGCCGGGCGGCGGCACGGAGACGCTGGGGCTGTTCCTTTACCGGCAGGGCTTCACCTCGCTCAATTTCGGTTACGCCTCGGCCATTGCCTACACCATGGCGGCGCTCGCCATCGCCATTTCACTCCTCAATCTCTGGGTCGGGAGGGAGCCAAAATGAGATCGAAATCGAGATCGCTTTTCTGGCAGAAGATCGCGCTGCATGCGGCGCTGACGCCGCTTGCCATCATCTGGCTGTTTCCGCTGTGGATGATGTTCGTGTTCTCGACCATGCCGGATTACGGCATTTTCAGCCCGGACATTGTTCTGGTGCCATCCACCAATTTCGTCGAGAATTTCAACAATCTGCAGGCGGATACCAATTTCCTCAGGGCCATGTTCATCTCGATCACCGTCGCCGTCATTTACACCGCCCTTTCGGTGTTCCTGACGTCAATGGCCGGCTGGGCGCTGGCGCGTTATCGTTTTGCGGGACGCGGGGTGGTGATCGCCATCATTCTCGGCACCATCACTTTGCCTTTTGCCGTCGTTGTCATTCCGCAATTCATCATGGTGGCGCGGGAATTCAAGCTCGCCAACACCTGGGTGGCGCTGATCGTGCCGCCGCTGTTCAACTCGCTCGGCGTACTGTTCATGCGGCAATCCTTCTCGATGATGCCGACGGAACTTTTTGACGCGGCGCGAGTGGAGGGCGTCAAGGAGTGGCAGATATTCCTGCGCATCGCTTTGCCGCTCGCACGGCCCACCATGGCGGCGCTGTCGATCATTCTCTTTCTGGCCTCGTGGAACAATTATCTCTGGCCGCTTCTCATCAATTCCCGCCCAGGAATGATGACCGCACCCGTGGCGCTTGGCACCCTCATCGGGCTCACCAAAGTGTCATGGGGCGGCATCATGGCCGGCGCGGTGCTGCTCACCGCACCCATTCTCGTGGTTTTCGTGGCTTTGCAGCGCCACTTCATCGCCGGCATTTCCGCCGGGGCAGTCAAGTAAGGAGGCCGCATGGCGGAACTTTCGCTCAACAACGTGGTCAAGCGTTACGGCGCGCTGGAAGTGATCCATGGCGCAAATCTGGAGGTAAAGGACGGGGAGTTCGTCGTTTTCGTCGGCCCCTCCGGCTGCGGCAAATCCACGCTTCTCAGAATGATCGCCGGGCTGGAGGATATTTCCGGCGGTGATATCGTGATCGGCGGCAAGACGGTCAGCGATGCCGATCCGGCCGATCGCGGCATTGCCATGGTGTTCCAGTCCTATGCGCTTTATCCGCATATGACGGTGGCCGAAAACCTCTCCTTCGGTCTCAGAATGAACGGTAACCCCAAGGCCGATACGCAAAAGCGGGTCAACCGCGCCGCCGAAATCCTGCAGATAAACGAGTTGATGCAGCGCCGACCGAAACAGCTTTCCGGCGGCCAGCGCCAGCGCGTGGCCATCGGCCGCGCCATCGTGCGCGAACCGCAGGTCTTCCTGTTCGATGAGCCGCTGTCCAACCTCGATGCGGAATTGCGGGTGCAGATGCGCGTGGAAATCTCGCGGCTGCACAAGCAGCTCGGCACCACGATGATCTACGTGACGCATGACCAGACCGAGGCGATGACGCTGGCCGACAAGATCGTGGTGCTGAGGGCCGGCAATATCGAACAGGTCGGCGCGCCGCTCGATCTTTACGACGATCCCGCCAACCGCTTCGTTGCCGGTTTCGTCGGTTCGCCGAAGATGAATTTTCTGGAAGCCACCATCGTCGGCAGCGGCGCGGAAGGCGTTACGCTCTCCCTCGACAGCGATCCTGCGGTGCGGCTGAGCCTGCCGGTCACGGCCGGTTTGAACGAGGGAGCCAGGGTCTCGCTCGGCATCCGGCCTGAACATTTTGCCGATGCGGGCGCGGGCGATGCCGATCTCACCGTTCATGTCGATGTCGCCGAACATCTCGGCAATACCAGCTATGTCTATGCCCGTACCGAAGGCGGCGAGCAGCTCATCATCGAGCGGCCGGAATCGCGCGATGTCGGCAATCGCGACCGGCTGACGGTCGGCCTCTCCGCCCGCCGGGCTTTCCTTTTCGACAGCAAGGGCGACCGCCTGCGCTGAACCCTTTCCCAAGCACCCAAGACTGATATGAAGGACGAGGATTTCATGACGACCGTACAACCGATCCGCTGGGGCATCATCGGCCCGGGCACCATTGCCAGAACTTTTGCCGATGGTATCGCGCATTCCCGCACCGGCAGGTTAGAGGCCATCGCCACCCGCAATCCGGACAAGCCCGGCCTTGCCGAGGCCTTTGCCGGTGCGCGCATCATCCATGGGTACGATGCGCTGCTTGCCGATCCCGATATCGACGCCGTCTATATCGCCACACCCCATACCGGCCATGCCGAATGGGCGATCAAGGCAATCCGGGCGGGTAAAAACGTGCTGGTGGAAAAGCCCATTGCGCTTTCCGCCTATGATGCCGACGCCATTTTCCACGAGGCGAAAAAGGCCGACGTCTTCGCGGGCGAAGCCTATATGTATCGCCTGCACCCGCAGACGGCGAAACTGCTGGAACTGGTGAAAGCCCGCGCCGTCGGCGATATCCGCATCATCCGCTCCAGCTTCGGTTTCAACATGGGCTCGTTCCGGGCCGATCACCGGCTTTTCGCCAATGAAAAGGCGGGCGGCGGCATTCTCGATGTCGGTGGCTATCCGGTTTCCATGGTGCGGATGATCGCCGGCGCCGTGGATGGAAAACCCTTTGCCGAGCCGGAAAAGGTTGCGGGTGCGGCGCATCTCGGCCAGTCGGGCGTTGATGAATGGGCCTCGGCCGTGCTGAAATTCGCAAACGGCATCGTCGCCGAAGTCTCTTGCTCGATCATGGCAGCGCAGGACAATGTGCTGCGCATCATCGGCTCGGAAGGCCGTATCGAGGTCAAGGATTTCTGGTTCGCCGCCGGCCACAAGGGCGGCACCGGGCGGATCGATATCATCAGGGGCGACAAGGTGGAAGCCATCGAGCTGCCGGAGGATCGCTGGCTTTATTCCTTCGAGGTCGACGCGGCCGGCGAGGCAATCCGGCAGGGTAAAAAGGAATTCGATGCACCCGGCATGGCCTGGGCGGACAGCCTCGGCAACCTGCGTGTCATGGATCAGTGGCGGGCTTCCGTCGGTCTGGAATACAACATTGAAAAAGCAACGTCGCGCATTGCCAATATTACCGGCGGCAAGGTCGTGGCCGGAAACGCAGTGCCGAAGCGGCAGATACCAGGCCTTGCCAAGCCCGCTTCCGTGGTCGCGCTCGGTTTCGAATTCTTCCCCAACTTCGCCTCCGCATCCCTGACGCTGGATGCCTTTTACGAGGCGGGCGGCAATCTCTTCGATACGGCCTATGTTTATGGTGCAGGAAAGACCGAGGCGATTTTCGGTGACTGGCACACCAGCCGCAACGTGCCGCGCGAAGAGATCGTGCTGATCGGCAAGGGGGCACATTCGCCGCTCTGCTATCCTGATATGATCGCAAAGCAGCTCGATCAGTCGCTCACGCGGCTGAAGACGGATTATGTCGACGCCTATTTTATGCATCGCGATAATCTGGAGGTTCCGGTCGGCGAGTTCGTCGATGCGATGGATGCCGAAGTCCGGCGCGGGCGCATTCGCGGCATTTTCGGCGGTTCCAACTGGACGCGCGAGCGCATGGATGAGGCGGCCGCCTATGCTGCGAAGAACGGCAAGCAGGCTCCGGCCGCGCTTTCCAACAATTTCTCGCTGGCGGAAATGCTCGATCCCATCTGGGCGGGCTGCGTCGCGGCATCGGACGACGAGTGGAAGGCTTGGCTGCAATCACGCCAGATCCCCAATTTCGCCTGGTCCAGCCAGGGGCGCGGTTTCTTCACCGACCGGGCAGGGCGCGACAAGCATGACGATGAAGAAATCGTCCGCGTCTGGTATTCCGACCGCAACTTCGTCCGCCGCGACCGGGCAATCGAGCTTGCGCAGAAACTCGGCCGCCACCCGATCCATATCGCGCTCGCCTATGTCATCGCCCAGCCTTTCCCGGTCATTCCGCTGATCGGGCCGCGCACGATTGCGGAGCTGGAGGATAGTCTTTCGGCGCTGGATATCAGGCTGACGGCCGAGCAGGTGAAGTGGCTGGAGGCGTGAAAGACAATGAGGCGGCGGGTTTATCCGCCGTCTCAACGATATTGGGCAAGACCTTGCCGCCCTTTTCTTCTCCCCGCCGAGGAGAAGGTGGCCCGAAGGGTCGGATGAGGGGGCTAGCTCTCCATATATCTCGACCCTTG
>LT009757.1:0-108702 GCA_900012615.1 Agrobacterium genomosp. 13 str. CFBP 6927 | reverse complement strand
GGGCTAGCTCTCCATATATCTCGACCCTTGCCCCCTCATCCCGCTGCCGCGGACTTCTCCCCGGCGGGGAGAAGAAACAAGGGGCATCCGCTCGCTCCAACTGACGAATCTCAGGATGGAGACATCATCTTCCACCTTCTTTCCTCTCCCGGTGACTGCTAAAGCGTAGGTTTATAAACCTGCAGCCAAACAATCACCGGGGTTCCCATGAGCGATATCGACCGAAGCCGTGCCCAGCAGCTGATGCGGGAAGCGGGCATCGACGCGCTGGTGCTTTTCCAGCCCGAAGCCTTCCGTTATGCCGTCGGCGCCCATGCCGGTGTCGCGACCATGTGGGGCAGGGCCGGTTCGGCAATTGCGCTTGTGCCGGCCGATGCCGGGGCGCGGCTTGCCGCTGTCGTCAGCGATCATGCCGCCCCGCTTGTCAGGAGGGCCGCGCCGGATATCGATCTGCGCTGCCATCGCATCTGGATCGATATGGTCGATCTTTCGGGCGCCGAAACCATCACGCAGGTGGACGATGCCTATCGCCGCAACAATTCCGGTGGCCCGAGGCCGGAGACATTCGACCGCGCCACCTGTTTCGGCCTGCTGGCTGACCTGCTGCGGGAGCGTGGGCTGTCGGCGGCGCGTATTGGCGCAGACCTCGAATTCATGCCAGCCGCCGATTTTCTGGCGCTGCGTCAGGCGCTGCCCGATGTCGACTGGGTTGACGGATCGGCCGTGCTGCGCCGTCTGCGCGCCGTGAAATCCGAGCGCGAGATCGAGCTTCTGAGGCGCGCGGCGACAGCGGCGGAGGCCGGGCTGGTCGCGATGGCCGCTGCCGTCAGGCCTGGCGCGCCGCTCGGCGGGCTTTCCACTGCCTGGAAGGCCGGCGCGCAGGCCCATGCCATGAAATCCGGGTTTTCGCTGAGCGGCCATTGGGACTACATATCCGTCGGACCCGCTTTATCGGATATGGCGGCGGTTGTGACGCCGGGTGCGCTCATCAAGGCCGATGTCGGCACGCTGGTCGACGGTTATTCATCGGATGGCGCGCGGAGTTTCTCGTGGGGGCCGGTCTCTCCGCTCGCTGCCGATATTTTCAAGGCGCTGGAGGCAGCCTTTGCCAGCGGGCTCGAAGCGATTCGTCCGGGCAATACATTCGGCTCGGTGCACGCCGCCATGCTGGCCTCGATGCGCAGGCAAGGTTTCAGCGAATATTATCGCGGCCATTTCGGCCATTCCGTCGGCGGTGGCGTGGGTATCGAGGAATGGCCGTTCTTTTCCCATGACAATCCGGAAATCATTCTTCCCGGCATGGTCGTGGCGCTTGAAGCGCCGTTTTATGGCGAAGGGCTGGGGGCGCTGATGATCGAGGACCAGTTCCTCGTCACCTCGGCAGGGACAGAGTGCATGAACAGCTTGCCACGCACCCTGCGGGATTTGTCTCTAGACTGATTGCCGTCCCTCAGAGGAAATCGTCGCGGCGCGGGGTGAAGCAGTCGATCAGCTCGCCCTCTTCCAGACACAGGCAGCCGTGCTCGATATGGCCGGGAACGACAAGACTGTCGCCTTTCTGCAGGTCGTAAGCCTCGCCGTCGCGGTAAAAGCGGAAGCTGCCGCTGGCGACATAGGTGGATTGCACATGCGGGTGGCTGTGCAGCTTGCCTTCCGCACCGGTCTTGAAGCGGAACGAAACAACCATCAGTTCAGGCGCTTCGGACAGCACGGTGCGTTCAACGCCATCGTCGGGTGAAACGGTCGGGAATGTCGGAAGCTGCTGCATGTTGTTCTCCTCGGTCTGCAATATGGATATGCGGGAAGTTTCAGCGTGGTGCGCGCAGCATGGCGCGATACCGCGTCTGGCTGCTTTTCAGGTGATGGCGCATGGCGTTTCTGGCCGCCTCTTCGTCACCGTCCTGTATCGCAATCAGGATTGCTTCATGCTCGCCGACAAGCCGATTGAGATCGGCGGGCGAAAGCACGGTTTCCGTGCCGTTCTCAGCAACGGCGCGGCGCGGAATGAGGGTGGGGCCAAGCACCTGCAGAAACTCGCTGAAGCGCGGATTGTTGGTCGCCTCGGCCACAGCGAGGTGGAAGGCGAAATCTGCCTCCGCCGTTGGCACACCCCTGGCGGCACTGGCGCGGAAAGCATCGAAAGCTTCGATGATCTTTTCCTCCTGTGCCGGGGAGCGGCGAACAGCTGCAAGACCGGCGGCATCCCCCTCGACGGCGGTGCGCAATTCCAGCATTTCGATCAGTGACGAGACCCGGGCAAGATCGACATTGTGGAAGGGCCGCCGCTCGACAGGTGCGGGCTCCAGCACGAAGACACCGGCACCCTGGCGCGGCTCGACCAGACCGTCGGAGCGCAGCGAGGCGATCGCCTCGCGCACCACGGTGCGGCTGACGCCGAATTCCTGGGTCAGCTGCGCTTCGGAAGGCAGGCGCTCGCCCGTCTTGTAACGGCCCTTGGCGATCTGGCCGCGCAGTTCCTCCGAAACCTTGACCACAAGCGTCCTTGCTTGCGGAGCTGCCGGTTCGGAGGTCGTTGCTTTTATCATTTTCATCGCCGTTCTAAAAAAGGGTGCAGGTTTGCGCCCGGTATTCCTCGATACGTTATTCGCGGCCCGGCTTGCAATCCCGCTGAACGCGCAGGAAAGGCCGGTTGTCGCGCCTGTTGGCCTCGCATGGCATTTCAGTTCGCCTTGAAGATCGGGTTGTCGATGAAAACGCCGCCCTGAAACCGTGCCACCGCATCGTTCGGGTCCGGTTGCGGCATTGTCTCGGCAATGTGCTGCCGGAAGGCCTCGGCATTGTCCTTCGGTTTCCAGCCAAGCCAGCCGAGATGCGAATTGTCCCACCAGCCCGCATCATTTGCAGACGCGCCCCAGACGACCGGGCAGCCAAGCACCGGCGCGCGGAAAACCGCCTCGATCAGCGATGTGAAATCATCCTGCGAAAACCATGTCGACAACATGCGGTGGTTTTGCGGTTCCGCCGTGCAGGAGCCGATACGGACCAGCGCCGTCTCCTGACCGAATTTTTCGAAATACATGCGGGCGAGGCTTTCGCCGAAACATTTGGAAACGCCGTAAAGACCATCCGGCCGGAAGGGGACGTCCGGTCCGAGCCGCTCGGTCTGGGAATAATAACCGATCGTGTGGTTGGAACTGGCGAAGACGATGCGCGGCTGGCCGTGGGCGCGGGCGGCTTCGTAGAGATTATAAAGCCCGATGATATTGCCCTGAAGGATCTGCTCGAAAGGCCGCTCCACCGAAATGCCGCCAAGATGGACGATGCCGTCACAATCGGCCACCATCGCATCGACGGCTCCGGCGTCGGCCAGATCGCATTGCACGCATTCTTCGTTCGGCCCGGCCGGATCGAGCGGCGCAAGATCGGCAAGGCGCAATATCTCGGCCATCGGTGCGAGGCGCTTGCGCATGACGCGGCCGAGCTGGCCTGCCGCACCGGTAACAAGAAGCCGTTTCATTGCAATTCTCCTAAACGAATGGGCTGCGGATCAACGAAGCTGCGGAAAACCCGCATCCAGCCTCTCCGGCGTGGTCGAGATATCTCAGCACCTCTTGACCTTATCATACAGATCGTACAAAAAGCGGATAACATATATTATGTCCTATGCGCAACAATCATGAAGGATGAGTTTGATGCTGACCGTCGAAACAAGGCAGGCCGTCAACCCGGAATTTGCTAAAACGCTCGATACCGAAGGGCTTCGCAAGCATTTCCTCGCCAGCGACATGTTCCGTTCCGGTGAAATCAGACTGATCTACACCCATTACGACCGTTTCGTCATGGGTGGCGCGGTGCCTGATGGCGCACCGCTGACGCTGGACAAGGTAGAAGAAACGAAGACGCCGTCTTTCCTTGATCGGCGCGAAATGGGCATCGTCAATATCGGCGAGACCGGCACCGTCAGCGCCGGCGGGCAGAGCTACACGCTCAATCGTGGCGATGTGCTTTATCTCGGTGCGGGCAGCGGTGCCGTTACTTTCGACGGGGCAGGGCGATTCTACATCACGTCGTGCCCGGCCCATCGCAGCCTGCCGGCAAAGCTCGTCAGCCTTGCCGATAGCAAGGAGGTCAAGCTCGGCGCGACAGAGACTTCCAACAAGCGCACCATCAACCAGTTCATCCATCCGCTTGTCATGGAAAGCTGCCAGCTGGTGCTGGGTTATACGACGCTGGAGGACGGCTCCGTCTGGAACACCATTCCTTCCCACATTCATGATCGCCGCATGGAGGCCTATCTCTATTTCGGCATGGATGAGAAATCCCGTGTTCTGCACCTGATGGGTGAGCCGCAGGAAACCCGGCATCTGTTCATCTCGAATGAAGAGGGTGCGGTTTCGCCGCCCTGGTCGATCCACTCCGGCGCCGGCATCGGCTCCTACACCTTCATCTGGGCGATGGCGGGAGACAATGTCGACTATACCGACATGGACTTCATCCAGCCGGGGGATCTGAAATGAAAAATCCCTTTTCGCTTCAAGGGCGTAAGGCATTGGTGACGGGCGCCAATACGGGGCTCGGCCAGGCAATCGCCATCGGCCTTGCCGCGGCCGGTGCGGAAGTGGTCTGCGCCGCCCGTCGTGCGCCCGACGAAACGCTGGAACTGATTGCGAAGAATGGCGGCAAGGCCAGTGCGCTCACGATCGACTTTGCCGATCCCTTGGCGGCGAAGGACAGCTTTGCCGATGCCGGTCTGGATATTCTCGTCAACAATGCCGGCATTATCCGCCGTGCCGATTCCGTGGAGTTTTCCGAACTCGACTGGGACGAGGTGATGGACGTCAATCTCAAGGCGCTGTTTTTCACCACGCAGGCTTTCGCGAAAGAGCTGCTGGCGAAAGGCCGCTCCGGCAAGGTGGTCAATATCGCCTCGCTCCTGTCGTTTCAGGGTGGCATCCGCGTGCCCTCCTACACGGCGGCGAAACACGGCGTGGCCGGTCTCACCAAGCTTCTGGCAAATGAGTGGGCCGCAAAGGGCATCAACGTGAATGCCATCGCACCTGGTTACATCGAAACCAACAATACCGAGGCGCTGCGCGCGGATGTGGCTCGCAACAAGGCTATTCTCGAGCGTATCCCGGCTGGCCGCTGGGGACATTCCGAAGATATTGCCGGGGCGGCGGTTTTCCTCGCATCGCCGGCGGCGGATTATGTGCATGGCGCCATTTTGAATGTGGATGGCGGCTGGCTGGCGCGTTGATCCGCGCCAGTTTCGAAAATTCATCATATAACTTGTATGATGACTTATTGACAGATATACGGCAAGCGGTTTAGGTGACTTTCAGTCAGTGAACTTGCAGAGGAATTTCGTCCATGAACCCTGAACAAATCAAGGCGGCGCTCGGCTCCGGCCTGCTCTCCTTCCCGGTCACCCATTTTGATTCCGAGGGCCGTTTTGCGGCCGATAGCTACAGGGCGCATGTCGAATGGCTCGCCGGTTACAAGGCGCCGGTGCTGTTTGCCGCCGGCGGCACGGGCGAGTTCTTCTCGCTGAAGCCGGATGAAATCCCCGCCATCGTTTCGGCAGCCAAGGAAGTGGCCGGTGAAACGGCAATCGTTTCCGGCTGCGGCTACGGCACCGAGGTTGCGGTCGATATCGCCCGTTCCGTCGAAAAGGTCGGTGCCGATGGCATCCTGCTTCTGCCGCACTACCTCATCGATGCGCCGCAGGAAGGCCTCTACGCGCATATCAAAAAGGTCTGCCAGTCGGTCGGTATCGGCGTCATGGTTTATAACCGCGACAATTCCGTGCTCCAGGCGGATACGCTGGCGCGTCTTTGCGATGAATGCCCGAACCTTGTCGGCTTCAAGGATGGCACCGGTGATATTGGTCTCGTTCGCCAGATCACCGCCAAGATGGGTGATCGCCTGATGTATCTCGGCGGCATGCCGACGGCGGAACTGTTTGCCGAAGCCTATCTCGGCGCCGGCTTCACCACCTATTCCTCGGCCGTCTTCAACTTCGTGCCGGGTCTTGCCAACGAATTCTACGCGGCGCTGCGTGCCGGCGAGCGCGCCACCTGCGAACGCATCCTGACGGAGTTCTTCTATCCGTTCATGGCGATCCGCAACCGCGCCAAGGGTTACGCCGTCTCCGCCATCAAGGCCGGTGTTCGCCTGCAGGGCTTTGATGCGGGCCCGGTGCGTGCGCCGCTGAAGGACCTGACGAATGAGGAAATCGGCATGCTCGATGCCCTGATCGGCACACACAAGCGCAAAGCCTGATCAAGGTCTGATCCGGGTAAAACGGGAGGGGAGCGATGAAGATAACGGCGGTGCGCACGCATCTGCTCGAACATCGGCTGGATACGCCGTTTGAAAGCGCCTCCATGCGCTTTGATAGGCGTGCCCATATTCTGGTGGAGATCGAATGCGATGATGGAACCGTCGGCTGGGGCGAATGCCTCGGTCCGGCGCGACCGAACGCCGCCGTGGTTCAGGCCTATTCCGGCTGGCTCATCGGCCAGGACCCGCGCCAGACCGAAAAGATCTGGGCCGTGCTTTATAATGCCCTGCGCGACCAGGGCCAGCGCGGCCTCAGCCTCACCGCTTTGTCCGGCATCGATATCGCGCTCTGGGATATCAAGGGCAAGCATTACGGCGCTTCCGTCTCGATGTTGCTGGGCGGACGCTGGCGCGAAAGCGTCCGCGCCTATGCCACCGGCAGCTTCAAGCGCGACGGCGTCGACCGCGTCTCCGACAATGCCGCTGAGATGGCGGAACGTCGGGCAGACGGTTTCCACGCCTGCAAGATCAAGATCGGTTTCGGCATTGAGGAGGATCTTCGCGTCATCGCCGCCGTGCGCGACGCGATCGGGCCGGATATGCGGCTAATGATCGACGCTAATCATGGTTATACCGTCACGGAAGCCATCACGCTCGGCAACCGTGCGGCTGACTATGGCATCGACTGGTTCGAGGAGCCGGTGGTTCCCGAACAGCTCGATGCCTATGCCCGCGTGCGGGCAGGACAGCCTATTCCGGTTGCGGGTGGCGAGACCTGGCATGGGCGTTATGGCATGTGGCAGGCGCTTTCCGCCGGTGCGGTAGATATTCTCCAGCCCGACCTCTGCGGCTGCGGCGGTTTTTCCGAAACGCAGAAGATCGCCACGCTCGCCACGCTGCACGGCGTGCGCATCGTACCGCATGTCTGGGGCACCGGTGTGCAGATTGCCGCCGCCCTGCAATTCATGGCGGCGATGACACCTGACCCGGTGCGGGTCAACCCCATCGAGCCGATCATGGAATTCGACCGCACGCCCAATCCCTTCCGCCAGGCCGTGCTGAAGCAGCCGATCGAGGCGGTGAACGGCGTTGTCGCCATTCCCAATGGTCCCGGTCTCGGCATCGAGATCAATCGCGATGCGCTTACCGAATTCAGGATGCCCGACGCATGAGCGACCTTGAACGTCAGCTGACCGGCACCCCGCCGAAGCCATCCTTTCCGAAGGGTGCCGTGGACACGCAGATGCATCTCTATCTGCCGGGATATCCCGCCTTGCCGGGCGGGCCAGGCCTGCCGCCGGGCTCGCTTCCGGGGCCTGCCGAGTACCGACAGCTGATGCAATGGCTTGGCATAGACCGCGTCATCATCACCCAGGGCAATGCCCACCAGCGCGACAATGCCAATACGCTTGCCTGTGTTGCCGAGATGGGCGAGGCCGCGCGTGCGGTGGTGATCATCGATGCCGGCACGACCGAAAAGGACATGGAGCAACTGGCGGCCGCTGGCGCTGTCGGCGCGCGCATCATGGATCTGCCGGGCGGTGCCGTGAACCTTTCCGAACTGGAAGCGGTGGACGAGCGTGCTCATGCGGCTGACTGGATGGTTGCGGTGCAGTTCGACGGCAATACGCTGCTCGATCATCTGCCGCGCCTTGAGACAATCCGCTCGCGCTGGGTGTTCGACCACCATGGCAAGTTCTTCAGGGGGATTAAAACCGATGGCCCGGAAATGGCCGCGCTTCTGAAACTCATCGATCGCGGCAATCTCTGGTTCAAATTCGCCGGGGTGTATGAAAGTTCGCGTGAGAGCTGGCCCTATGAGGATGTTGCCGCCTTTTCGCGCGTAGTCGCGGCCCATGCGCCGGAGCGCATCATCTGGGGCACTAACTGGCCGCATAATTCCATCCGCGAGACTGCGGCCTATCCGGACGATGCCCGCCTTGCGGAGCTGGTTCTTGGCTGGCTGCCGGATAAGGCGGCGCGCCAGCGCGCGCTGGTGGATAACCCCGAGGTCCTGTTCAAGCTGCCGCCATTCGTGGCGGCATAGTGTCAATCCGGGATGGTTGGGAAAGGGAGGTCCCATCGTCCTTGTCAAGTGAAAGGTCTTTGCATGCCGGCCCGGATGGGCGTGAAAATTCGGTCCTATAGCCTGGAGGGGCTGGACCGTTGTTACAACGGAGGAGGAAGACATGAAAAAGATTGCAAGCATGATGTGCATCGCGATGGGGATCGCGCTCGCGGGCGTTTCCGCCAAGGCGCAGGAAATCACCCTGCGTTCGGCAGACATCCATCCCGACGGTTATCCGACGGTCGAAGCAGTGAAATATATGGGCGAGCTCCTGTCTGAGCGGTCCAAGGGCCGCATCAAGGTGCAGGTCATGAACAATTCGGTTCTCGGCGGTGAGAAAGACACCATCGAGCAGACCCGCTTCGGCGTCATCGACCTGAACCGCGTCAATGCCGCGCCCTTCAACAATCTGGTGAAGGAAACCACCGTTCTCGGCCTGCCTTTCCTGTTCCGTTCGACGGAGCACATGCACAATACCGTTGACGGGCCGATCGGCGACGAGGTTCTCGCGGCCTTCGAACCGCACGGCCTTGTCGGTCTTGCCTTTTATGATTCCGGCGCGCGTTCCTTCTACACCACCAAAAAGCCCATCGAAAAACTGGCGGACCTCAAGGGCCTGAAAATCCGCGTGCAGCAATCGGATCTGTGGATTTCGATGATGCAGGCGTTTGGCGCCAACCCGACGCCGATGCCGATGGGGGAGGTCTATTCCTCGCTTGAAACCGGTGTCGTCGACGGTGCGGAAAACAACTGGCCGTCCTACGAATCCGCTCGCCACTACGAGGTCGCGAAAAACTATTCGCTGACGGAACATTCCCTCAACCCGGAAATCCTCGTGATGTCCAAGGTCTCCTGGGACAAGCTGTCTCCGGAAGACCAGAAGCTCGTGCGCCAGGCGGCGAAGGATTCCGTCGGCAAGATGCGCGAACTGTGGAGCGCCCGCGAAAAGGCCTCGGAAGAAAAGGTGCGTGCCGGTGGCGTCAACGTCATCAAGGTCAACAAGGAGGAGTTCGCGGCAGCGATGGGTCCGGTCTACGACAAGTTCGTGACCGATCCGAAGATGAAGGACCTTCTGGAACGGGTCAAAGCGGTCAAGTGACATAGGGGAAACCGGCTCTGGCGACAGGGCCGGTTTTCTTTTGCAGCCGTCTTGTTTGAAGGAGGAGGAGGAAGGCAAATGCGAAACTTCATGCGGGCGGTTCGCCCATTTCTCGGCGCACTCAGCCATGCGTCGCTCTATATTGCCGGTATCGGCATGGTCGCCATGACGCTTATCGTCGGCTGGCAGGTCTTTGCCCGTTATATCCTGAATGATTCACCCAGCTGGTCGGAACCGCTGTCGCTTCACCTCATGTCGTGGTTCATCATGCTGGGGGCCGCGGTCGGTGTGCGGGAGAGCGTGCATCTGGGGCTGGATATTCTGCGTTACATGATGCCGCCGCGCATACAGAAGGGAATGGACCTGACCAGCCTTGCCCTGATCTTTTTCTTCGGTGTCGGCATGGCCTGGTACGGAACATCGCTTTCCATCGGAACATGGACGGCGACGGTCCCGGTTCTCGGCTGGCCGGGCGGCACGGATTTCTTCCCGCTCGTGGGCGGCGGTTTCCTCATTGCGCTATTTGCTGCCGAACGTTTTGTCGATCTCGCCATCGGCGAGGAGATCGCGGCGGATATTCTCGTGCAGGAGGCCGCGTAAATGGCTTACACCATCCTCTTCGGTGTCTTCACCCTTTTGATGCTGATCGGCACGCCGATCGCCTTCTGCCTTGGCATCGCTTCTTTCGTTACCGTGCTTTATCTCGGCCTGCCGCCCATCGTGGTGTTCCAGCAGATGAATTCCGGCATGAACGTGTTTGCGATGATGGCGATCCCGTTTTTCATCTTCGCCGGTGACCTGATGGTGCGCGGCGGTATCGCCCATCGCCTCATCCGTTTCGCGGCCGGTCTTGTCGGCCATCTGCGCGGTGGTCTCGGGCAGGTCAATATCGTCGCCTCGACGCTGTTCGGCGGTATTTCCGGTTCGGCTGTGGCGGATGCATCCGCCGTCGGCGGGTTGATGATCCCGCAAATGGCCAAGCGCGGTTATGACAGGGACTATGCCGTCAATGTCACCGTCAATGCCGCCATCATCGCGCTGATGATCCCGCCATCGCACAATATGATCCTTTATTCGATCGCGGCGGGCGGTAATGTCTCGGTGGCCGATCTCTTCACCGCCGGTATCATTCCGGGCCTGTTGCTTGCCGCAGCCCTGATGGTCACCGCCTACATCGTTGCGCGGCGCAAGGGTTATCCCTCCGAGCCATTCCCCGGCTTTTCCAAGCTGATGTATTATCTTCTGGCGTCGTTCCCCGGCATCCTGCTGATCGGCATCATCTTCGGCGGCGTGCGTTCGGGCATCTTCACCGCAACGGAAAGCTCCTGCATCGCCGTTCTCTATGCCTTCCTCGTCGCCATGCTGGTCTATCGCGAGCTTGACTGGAGCGGTTTCGTGGAAGCGGTGATGGGCGCGGTTCGGACGACGGCCATGGTTCTCCTGGTCATCGGCACGGCGGCGTCCTTCGGCTGGCTGATGGCGTTCCTGCAGGTGCAGACCCTGATGATCGCAGCCATCAGCGCGATTTCGGACAATCCGATCATCGTGTTGCTGGTCATCAACGTCATCCTGCTGCTGCTCGGCACCTTCATGGACATGGCGCCCATGGTCATCATTTCCACGCCGGTGCTTCTGCCTGTGGTGAAGGCCTTCGGTATCGACCCGGTGCATTTCGGCGTGGTGATGATCCTCAATGCCGGCATCGGCCTCAATACCCCGCCAGTCGGAACGGTGCTATTCGTCGGCTGCGCGGTCGGCGGCATATCGATCAGGGAGGCGATGCGGACGATCTGGCCGTTCTTTGGAGCAAGCATCGCGGTGCTGCTTGCCGTGACCTATATCCCGTCACTTTCGCTTTGGTTGCCGTCGCTCTTCCGGTGAATGCAACGGGATCTTCAAAAACAGGCCTCGCCATTCCGGCGGGGCCATGATGCATGGGGTCCGGCGCAGGCAGACCCATTTCATCTGTCAGAAATTTATTGAGAAAATCCATGAAAGCCACTGATTATTTTGACCAATTCTCTATTCACTATAGGCCCTACAAGGCCGGTAGCTGGTGTTATGAGGATGGATGTGTCTATCGGGGGCTACAGCTTTTATTCGAGGCCAGTGGCGATGAGCGCTGGCGTCACCACCTCCATCGGCTGGCCGACGCCCAGATATCGGCGGATGGAACGCTCGCCGGCTACAAGCCGGCAGAATATAATATCGATCATATTCTGGCCGGCCGCATTCTCTTTCCCCTGGCCGTGGAAACGGGTGACGCGCGTTACCTTGCCGCGGCGGATCATCTGGCGGGCCAGCTCCGCACCCATCCGCGCATTGCCGCCGGCAATTATTGGCACAAACAGCGTTATCCGCATCAGGTCTGGCTGGACGGGCTTTATATGGGGCTGCCCTTCCAGATCGAATATGCGCAGGCGACGGGTCGCACCGAGCTGATCGACGATGCGCTGCGGCAGTTTTCGTCCGCACTTTCGCTCACCGCAGATGCCGGCGGGCTTTACGTCCATGGTTATGACGAGAGCCGCAGCCAGCGCTGGGCCGACCCCTCGACCGGCCAGTCGCCCGCCATCTGGGCGCGTGCCGTCGGCTGGCTTGCCATGGCGCTGGTCGATGCATTGGTGATTTTACCGGATGACGGCGCGACAGCACCGCTTCGCGAGCGTGCACGTCTACTTCTGGCCGGCATTGTTGCGCGGCAGACGGAAGCCGGCCTCTGGATGCAGGTGCTCGACAATTCGACCCTTGCCGGAAATTACGAGGAAACCTCCGCTTCGGCCATGTTCGCCTACGCTCTGCTGCGTGCTGCCCGGCTGGGACTTTTGCAGGGCGAGGAGGCCGATGCCGCCGTTTCGGCGGGCCGCCGAACGCTTGAGGCGCTGCTGGAGACGCGGCTCAAGGTGGACGAGGAGGGCATCACCCGCCTTACCGGCATCGTCCACGTCGCGGGCCTCGGCGGCTTCGAGGGCAATTATCGCGATGGCTCGCCGGGGTATTATCTGACCGAGCCGGTGGTGTCCGATGATGCCAAGGGTGTGGGGCCGCTGATGATGGCCTATGCCGAGGGGCTTCTTCTGAAATGACAGTGGGGTGAGGGCCTAAGCGGTCTCCACTGAGTAGTGCAAAGCCCTCGTCACTCTCGACGTCATCCTCGGGCTTGACCCGAGGATCTACGGTCGATCGATCAATGGATCCTCGGGTCAAGCCCGAGGATGACGGAGAGTGAGGGCAGGTTCGGATGCCCTTTATCGATGTTCGGGGCGGAAAGCTCCGCCCCCCGTTGGCTCAGTCATCTTCCGCTCAGAACTTGCGGCTGATCGACAGCTTGAAATTGCGCCCCGGCATGGCGGCAATGCGGTCGCTGAGATAGGGGAAGTAATATTTGTCGAACAGGTTGTCGACCGAGGCGTGCACTTCCAGCCCGGCCATCAAGCCTTCCTTCGGCGTCCAGTCGACGGCAATGCCGTGGACGGCGTAGCCGGGGCTTTCGGGTCGGGCATAGGTGGCGCCGCCCTGGTTGGCGGGCGTATTTTCCTGCGCGGCGACAAATTGTCCGTTCCAGCTCAGCGCCAGATCCCAGTCAGGCAGCTTGTAACCCAGCTGGAGATTGGCGGTGAACGGGGAAAGATCGTTCGCATAGGTATCTGGACCATAGACATTGTTGATGGCGCCGTTACGCGAGCCGTTCATCCAGGAAAGGCCGAGATTTCCGAAGATGTGGTCGGAATCGTAGCTTGCCGAAACGTCGAGGCCGTAAATCTTGTAGGAAGGCGTATTCCAGTAAAACGGCACGTTCTTGACGCCGGCAAGGTTGGCGGTGCCGAAGCGGCGCGTGATGGGATTGGTAACATTGTTATAAAAGCCGCCGATCGAGGCCGTCAGGCTGTCGCCTTTCAGGAATACCTCGTCGAATTGCTGCGAGACGCCGATGTTGAAATTGTTGTTGCGCTCCACTTTCAGGTTGCGCGACGTTCCCGATGCCGTGGTTGCCAGGCTTTGGCTTGAATAAAGCTCGTCGATAACGGGCGCGCGCATGGCATAAGCCCAGTCGGCGAAAAAGGTGGTGCCCGGAACCGCTTCCCAGCGCATGCTGAGCGCCGGCGTCGCACCGCTATGGGAAACGGCGGAATAATCGTGCCCGGCCGCCGGAGTGTTAAAGCGCGGCGCCGCATTTGGAACGCCCTCGGAGCGGACATGGTCGAACCTGATGCCGGGTGTCACCTTGAAGGTGTCGGTCAGGCTGATTTCGTCGCGGAAAAAGGCGGATATGGTTTCCTGCGTGCCTTCCGGTTTGATCCACGATGCATAGTAGCCATAATTATATTGCGCACTGGTGCGGTTGGCGATGTCGTACATCCACGAGTCCCGGTCGTGGCGCATATATTGCACGCCGTAATTTGCTACGTGGGACAATCCGCCCAGTTCGAAATTGGAGGTGTTCTCCGCTTCCAGCTTGAAGTCGGTATATTTCGTATCGTCCTGCATGCCGCCCAGCGATCCGCTTGGCACGAAACCCGGAATGGTCGGGCGGGTCATGTCGAGGCTGGTGGCGGAGAAGCTCGCCATCGCCTTGAAATTCACGAGATCGCTGTCGCCATCATAGGAATATTTCAGCGTCGAGGAGAAGTCCTCCATGTCACGCCAGGCAAGCGCCCTCAGCCGCGCCAGATCGTAACCATAGGTCTTGATGGTGTAGGCGGTGAGACCCAGATCGCCGCGATTGGCGGCAAGCGGGCCGTAATCGGCCGATTTGCCGTAGATGACCGAGGCGCGCAGTTCGTGGCCGTCATAGGCAGCGCCGGCATTGGCGGAAAAGGAGGTGATCTTGTCGTTGGAAGCGTCATAGACCTGCCCGCCGCCGACGCGCACATTGTCGCTCTTGCGCCAGATCACCGAGGCAAGTCCGTCATAGGTCACGGGGCCGCCGAAATCCGATTTGCCGTAAATGGCCGCCGATCCGAGCTGCTGCCTGTTGGCCGACTGATAGCTCGTCTTGCCCCAGGCGCCGAAGGTCTGTCCCGGTTTCAGCATGTCGGAGGCCGTCTTGCTTTCCATGATGACGGTGCCGCCGAAACCACCATTGCCATACCGAACGGACGTCGCGCCTTTCTGGATTTCCACGCGTTTGAGCAGTTCCGGATCGATGAAGACCGTGCCCTGATCGTAGCGCTCGAAATTCTTCGGGGCGCCGTCGAGCAGAAGTCGCACGTCGGATTGGCGGGCGAAGCCGCGAATGGCGGTGGATTGGCCCTGCAATCGCACGCCGCCGCTGGAACTGACGCCGGGCGTTTTCTGGAGAAGTTGCGGCAGGGAGGTGGCTTGCGCCGCCTCGATGGTAGCCTGATCGATCTCGACAACGCTAGGCGCATCGCCGTTGAACACACGTCCACCCTTCAGCGTGATCGGCTCGAGAAGCGTCCCGTCGCCGTTTCCGGCCGTTGTGGCCGCCCGGCTCGCCATTTCCATCCGGACGGTTTTTTCACCGATGAACTGATAACGGATGCCGGTTCCTGAAAGCAGCCGCTCCAGCGCCTCAGCCGGGGTCATGGTGCCCGAAACAGGGACGCTTTTGAGGCCCCTTGCAACGGAAGCGTCATAGACCATCTGCAGGCCGGACTGGCTGGCGAGACGATTGAGCGCGGTCGCCATATTGCCGGCGGGCAGATTGATTGCGATCCTCTGCGTTTGCTGTGCCAGAGCCGATGCGGGAATGGCTGCCACCGCAGCACTCGCAAGCAAAACGGACAATAGCGAAATGCGGGTCCTGTGGCGGAAAGTCGGTTCTGGTCTTGTCATGGCGGGCACGTCTCCGGGGCAGCAAATAGTGTTCTGCTCCACGAACGAACGGCCCTTCGTTTCAGGGACACCCTCACCAAAAAAATTTCATTCAATAAAGAACCGTCAGATAGGGACCGGCCCTCACGGCACCGATTTCAAGGGCGGCAGCCAGATCGGCGAGAGCGGCGCTCGGATTGGAAAGATCGAAATTGCCCGACAGCCGTTTTTTCCGAAGGCTCTCCCGGGTCACGACGATGCGGCCGGGGAGATAACGCTCAAAGGTTTCCACCACCTCGGCAAGCGGCTTGTCCTCGAAGATGAAGCGGCCGTTGCGCCAGGCGGCGATGGAGGCGGGATCGACGGTCTCGATGCTGCCCATCTTGCCATCGGAGGCATAATCCACGCGCTGGTTTTCATTCAGCCGGCCGCTCTGGCCTCGTTTGCCCGTCTCCACGGAGACGCTGTGTTCCAGCACCGTCACGCTCGTTGCCTCGCTGCGCATATCCACGTCGAAGGCGGTGCCGAGCGCAGTGGTCGTGCCGCCCGCCGCCTCGACCGAAAACGGCCTCGCCGCATCGGGCGCGACTTCAACGAAAATTTCCCCGCGCAGCAGCAAGACGCGCCGCTCCTTTGCGGAGAAACGCAGCGCGATGGCGGAATGCGCGTTCAGGGTAATGGTCGAACCGTCCGGCGTGGTGACGACCTGCCGTTCCGCCGTGCCGGACATATGGTCGGCACGCAGACGCATGGGCATATCGGCCAGATAAAAGCCGGCCAGCAGCGAGACGCCGGCAATTGCCGCTGCTGCCGCCTTGCCTTTGCCGCCGCCGCGCTTGCGTGTCGCCTTCATCAGAAACGCCCGGTCGCCCGCGAGGAGAGCACCGGCGTCGCCCATGAGACATCGGACACGCTCATAGGCCTTTGCATGCTTCTCATCCGCAGCCAGCCAGGCGTCGAAATCCGCCGCAAGTGCCGCGTCGTCCGGTCTTTCGCGCTTGTGCAGAAACCAGTCGACAGCTTCCTCGCGCAGCATGGAGGCGTTTTTTGCAAGCCCGGTCACAGCGTTTCCTCCAGGCATTCCAGGCAATGGAGATAGGCTTTGCGAAGATGGCGGTCGACCATGTTCTTGCTGATGCCGCTTCTCTCGGCGATCTCAAGCGAATTCAGATTTCCGATGCTGCTGGCAAGAAAGACCTGCCGGCGCTGCAACGACATGCTCATCACGGCGCGTCGCAATACCTTCAGCCGATGCTCCCTGTCGGCGAGGCTGTCCGCATCGCTGACGGGTTGCGGAGCGGCAAGCGCTTCCTCCATGCTGCCGGAAAACAGCCTGCGCTCGAATTGTTCGCGACGAAGGCGATCAATGCCGAGATTGGCGCAGGCGCGGATCAGGAAGGCACGGATGAGCGAGGTATTTTCGGGAAGCCGGGGTTTACCGGTCAAGCGCAGGTAAAGATCGTGGACGATCTCCTGCGAGATGGCGGTGGTGTGCCCACGCCGGTTCATGGCCTTGCACAGTTCCTCATAATAGAGCTGTACGGCATCATCGATGAGTGCGCGTGACGTGGGCTTGCTCCACATGCGGCGGGTTCCCGGTCGGAAGGATTGAGCGATCCCGGGCTCAATAGGTGAAAAATCACCCGAAGGCAAGAAACATGACTAATTTTATCATGTATTTTGCCGTCAATAAAAGCGCTATGGCCGGTGCATAGTGCCGGCCTTTGTCAGGCGGCCGCTCTGGCGAAGATCACCGTCTGGATCAGGCCCTGTTTCTTGTGGTTCGCGATGGTGATCGTGCCGCCGAAACGCTCGATGATTTCCTTGGCAATGGCCAGGCCAAGCCCGACGCCGGGGATCGACTTGCGCCGCGCGAGATCCACCCGGAAGAAGGGTTCGAAAACCCGGCCGATCAGCTCCTGCGGAATGCCGGGGCCTTCATCGCGGATCGTCACGACGATCTCGTTTTCATCTTCGGTCAGGTCGATATGCGCCTTTTTCCCATGGGTGACGGCGTTGAGCACGAGGTTGCGCAAGGCCCTTTTGAGCGCGAGCGGCGCAGCCTTGATCGTCATGGCCGTCTCCGGCGCCGTAAAGTCAAGCGCACCGGCATGGCCGAGATCGGAAAGGTCCCTGACGATTTCGCCAAGCAGCGCGCCGATATCGATTGTCTGGACGGTATCCTGGTTCACCTCTTCGCGCACCAGCATGATGGCGCTGTCGGCGATAGCGTCCAGTTCTTCCAGGTCCGCCAGCCATTTGGCCCGCTCCTCGTCGCTTTCGATGAATTCCGCCCTCAGCCGCATGCGGGTCATCGGCGTTCTGAGATCATGGCCGGCGGCGGCGACGAGGCGCATCCGGCTTTCCATCGCCGCCTTCAGGCGCGTGGCGAGTTCGTTCAGCGCCCGTGCCGTGGCGCGGATTTCGCCCGGTCCTGTTTCCGGCAGGCGTGGCAGCGAACCGTCTGGCCCGATGCTGGCCGCCGCATTTTCCAGCATGTCGAGCGGGCGGGTGATCTTGCTGGCGGCAAAGATCGAAACCGCAGCACTGCCGAGAATGATGAGGCCAATCCACATACCGAAGACCTTCCAGCCGCCGGGTGGCGGGCCGATATGTGGAATTTCCGCGACCAGCCATCCGCCCTTTTCAAGCGCGATGACAGCCAAGGGGGCGGGATTGCCGGGCGTTCGGATAACCATCAGGGTGCGCGGCTCTCCAATTCGGGCCATCGCCTTCTCCAGGAATTCGGAAAGCCTGCCATCTGGATCGCCTTCAGGCGGTTTCTGTTCGATGCGGAAATAACCCGGCTGCTGCAGGGAGGAATCCCGCTCGGCCATGGTCACGGCAAAGGCGAGGCTGCGCGCCAGGGGTTCGATGGTGGTGTCGGGCGGCGGCGGTTGCAATGTCCGGTCGGCCACCACGGTCGCAAGCGCGATGACCGCGATGATGGAGGCGATCAGGAGGGCCGCGATGCGGTTGCGGAGCGAGTTCATCGCTGCACCGGCAGGGTTCTGACCTGCACCGTCATCTGGTAACCGCCATTGCGCACCGTCTTGAAGATCGGGGTGTCAGTGTCGGCGTCCAGCTTTTTGCGCAACCGGCTCATCAGCACGTCGATGGAGCGGTCGAAAGGTCCCCGGTCCTTGCCCTGCGTCAGGTCCAGAAGCTGGTCGCGGGAGAGAAGCCGGCCGGGCCTGTCCAGAAAGACTTTCAGCAGATCGAATTCCGCCCCGGTCAGCTCGATCTTCCCGCCGCCGGCACGGATGACGGAGCGTTGCTCCGGATCTGCGGTAAACTGCGCAAAACCATAGGCGGGAGATGCGGTGCGTGGAGCCTCCTGCGGTGTCGCACGGCGCAGCACCGCCTTGATGCGCGCTGTCAGTTCGCGTGGGTTGAAGGGTTTGCCGAGATAGTCGTCGGCGCCGATTTCCAGCCCGACGATCCGGTCCACATCTTCCTTGAGCGCGGTCAAAAGAATGACCGGCGTGCGCGGCCGGCGTCCCTGCAGGTCGCGGCAGATATCGAGGCCCGAGCCATCCGGCAACATCACGTCGAGCACGATGAGATCGGGATCGGAGCTTGCGATCTTTTCCTCGAATTCGCGCCTGTCGGCGGCCATAGAGACGCGAAATCCCTGCGAGCCGAGATATTTCGCCAGCAATGTGCGTATTTCCGGATCGTCATCAACGATCAATACATGTGTAACCGAAACCGTCGTCATATCGTCCAACCTTTTGATGCCACTATACATAAGCGGCGCAGGGACGCGGCGGATTTTTGCAACGAAAGCTTTCTGGGGCCGGTCTGGCAACATTCGGTTACAAATAGGCCCGCTGCGGAAGACGATCAGAAACATTCGGACCAAAGCCGGAAACCCGGCGCTCCTATCGTCCTTTCATGTTGGAAAACGGAAGGAAGGTAAGATGAGAAACTCGCTACTGGCCACCGCCGTCATCGCGACAGCAATTCTGGGTGGTTCCGCTGCCTCGCAGGCCGAGGAGCAGAATGCGCCGGCACCACAGGCAGCCGGGCAGGCCATGCCACCCGCCGGTGCTGATCTCGGCCCGGATCGCGCGCCGCCGCCCCATATCGGCAGGATGCCGCGCCCTGATGTTCTGGGGCTGGCAACGAAACTTTCGGCAGCCGAAATCTATCTCGGGGTCACGCCGGAACAGCTCGGCCCATGGCGGGCCTATGCCACGGCGTTGATCGATCTCGTTTCGCCCGGTGCGGATCGCAATCCGCCACCGCCGCAGGGTGCGGAACCGCGTCTTGCCGGCGAGGAGCTGGCCGGCATCATGGTGAAGAAGGCTGAGCAGGCGAAGGCATTGCAGGATGCGGTGGCTGCACTGAAGCCGAAACTTTCACCGCAGCAGGTGCTGAAGCTGACCGAACTCGAGCGCGCCTTGATGCCACCGCCTCCGCCTCCGCACCATGGGTCCGGGCAGGACGGTCGTTTCGGACCGCCGCAAGGCGGCAGAATGCCGCCGGTCCCGCAGGCAGAGCGGGGCTGACGCCACCATTCGCAGTTTCCTCCTTTAATCTGCCCCCCAGTAGAGGAGGAAATCAGCCGGCAACGGCTGTAGCCGGGGGATCGCACGCCTGCGATCCCCCGCGTGATTTTCAAGCGGGAAGACGATGATGAGATATTTCTATGTGGTGCTGGCAACGGCCTTTGGCCTGAGCTTCGTCTGGTCGGTCGCCCTGGCCAAAGACCGGGTGGTGGAAACGCCGACAGTGAAATCGCGGCAGGAGGAAAAGCGGCAGCATTCCGCTTGCAGGATGGAACAGCGCGAGAAGGCGGGCTCCAGGCGTCTTCGTAACACCTGCCGCAAGGATGCCGTGGAAAAACCGCTGGCGCCCATAACCGGCCGGACAGGACGTTAAAATGAAAACGGCACGGAAGGCAGGCGTTTTGCTGGCGATTACGGCCCTGGCTGCAGGCGGGTTCTGGCTGTCCTCGCAATATACGCGTGCGGCCACGCCTGGTTATATCACCGCACCGGTGACACGCGGGGATATAGAGCAGACGGTTCTGGCCACCGGAACGCTGAAACCCGTTCGGCTCGTCGCCGTTGGCGCGCAGGCTTCCGGCCGCATCACCGCGGTCAGGGTTGCGCTGGGAGACACGGTCAAGGCGGGCGATCTCGTCGCCGAGATCGATTCCGTCACCCAGACGAACAGCCTGCGGACCGCGCAGGCGGCGCTTGCCAATGTGAAGGCGCAGCGGGTGGAGAAACAGGCAACCCTTGTTCTCAACCGCCAGAGCCTTGCCCGCCAGCAGGAAATGGTTTCCAAGAATGCCGCCTCCCGCGCCGATTTCGAAAGCGCCACCGCGGCACTCGCCGTCACCGAGGCGCAGATACAATCCATCGACGCCCAGATCGAGGAGGCGCAGGTCGCGGTTGAAACTGCGGAGGCCAATCTTGGCTATACGAAGATTACCGCGCCCATCGAAGGCACGGTTCTGTCGATCGTCAGCCAGGAGGGGCAGACCGTCAACGCCACCCAATCCGCACCGACCATCGTGATCCTTGGCCAGCTGGACCGGATGACGGTGCGCACGGAGATTTCCGAAGCGGATGTGACGCGGGTGAAGCCGGATCTTCCGGTCTATTTCACGGTGCTCGGCGAGCCGCAGCAGCGTTACGATGCGACGCTTTCCTCGATAGAGCCGGCGCCTGAATCGGTGCGCAGCGATTCCAGCTTCAGTTCCTCAACCTCGTCCACATCGACCACATCGTCTTCCAGCACCTCATCGTCGGAGGCGATCTATTATAATGGTGTGTTCGAGGTGCCCAACCCGGAAGGCAAGCTGCGCACCTACATGACGGCGGAGGTTCATATCCTTCTCGGTGAAGCGAAGGACGTTCTGACGGTTCCCGCCGCAGCCCTCGGTAACGTGGACGCAAACGGCGATTATTCGGTGCGCGTGGTGGCTGCGGACAGCAGGATTTCCGAGCGCAAGGTCAAGGTCGGACTGAACAACAAGGTTACGGCGGAAATTCGCTCTGGCCTTGCCGAGAACGAGCGCGTTGTGACCGGCGAGCGTTCCGCTGACATCACCACGAACGCCATGCCGGGCCCCGGCGGGCCGCCGATGGGGCTTTGAACCATGGCTGATCCCTTGATCACTCTTAAATCCGTGCGGCGGGACTATCCCTCCGGTGAAGGCACGATCAGCGTTCTGAAGAACATCGACCTCGCCATCGAGGCCGGCGAGATGGTGGCGATCGTCGGCGCGTCCGGTTCCGGCAAGTCGACGCTGATGAATATTCTCGGCTGCCTCGACCGGCCGACCTCGGGAAGCTACAGCATCAGGGGCCGGGAAACGGCGCATCTCGATGCCGATGAATTGTCGGCGCTCCGACGCGAAAATCTCGGCTTCATCTTCCAGCGTTACCATCTGCTTGCGGAGCTGACGGCGCTCGGCAATGTCGAGATACCGGCGATCTATGCCGGCAAGTCGCAGGGTGAGCGTAGGAGCAATGCCGCAAGGCTGCTCGGCCGCCTTGGCATGGCGGAACGCCTCGATCACCGTCCCGGCCAGCTTTCCGGTGGCCAGCAGCAGCGTGTCTCCATCGCCCGCGCCCTCATGAACGATGCCGAGGTCATCCTTGCCGATGAGCCGACCGGCGCGCTCGACAGCGCGAGCGGCGACGAGGTGCTGCGCATTCTCGACGAGCTGCATGCCGAAGGCCGCACCGTCATCATCGTCACCCATGACATGTCGATTGCCAGACGCGCGGGGCGGATCATCGAAATAAGCGACGGCGCCATCGTTTCGGACCGGAAGGCGGATGCATTGGCGATATTGCCGGAGGAGACCCGACCCGCCGCGGTTTCCGGCCGGGCTTCAACTATTTCTGGCGTCGTTTCCTCGCTGCGGGAAGCCTTGCTCATGGCGCTTCTGTCGATGCGGGCGCACAAGCTGCGCACTTTCCTCACCATGCTCGGCATCATCATCGGCATTGCCTCGGTCATCAGCGTCGTGGCGCTGGGGCAGGGGTCGCAGCAGCGCGTGCTGCAGAATATTTCAAGCCTCGGCACCAACACGCTGGAAATCTTCGCGGGCAAGGATTTCGGCGACATCAGGTCGGGCAAGATCACCACGCTGGTCGTCTCCGATGCCGATGCGCTCGCCAAGCAATCCTATGTCGCGGCGGTTACGCCGACGGTGTCGACCTCCAGCACGGTGCGTTTCGGTGCGAAGGAAGCGAATGCGCTCGTCAACGGCGTCAGTGAGCGTTATTTCGTCGCCAAGGGCACCAAGCTGTCGCAGGGGCGGTTTTTCGACGCGGCAAGCGTTGCGCAGAAGGCGCAGGAGGTGGTGATCGACGAAAATACCCGCAAATCGCTGTTTGCGGATTTCAGCGGCAGTCCCGTTGGCCAGGTCATCCTCATCGGCAAGGTGCCGGCCCGCATCGTGGGCGTTACACAGGCGCAGCAGGGCGGTTTCGGTTCAAGCCAGAACCTGTCGCTCTATCTGCCCTATACCGCCGTCCAGTCGCGTTTCCTCGGCAGTCTATCGCTGCGCAGCATCACCGTGCAGGTGAGCGACGATACCGATGCCGCCATTGCCGAACAGGCGGTGACCGCGCTCCTGACCCAGCGGCACGGCACGCGGGATTTCTACATTCTTAATACCGATGATATTCGCCAGACAATTACCAGCACCACGCAGACCCTGACGCTCCTGATCGCGGCGATTGCGGTGATTTCGCTTCTGGTGGGCGGCATCGGGGTGATGAACATCATGCTCGTTTCCGTCTCCGAGCGCGTGTCGGAAATCGGCGTTCGCATGGCGGTGGGCGCGCGCCGCGCCGATATTCTGCGGCAGTTCCTGATCGAGGCGGTGCTGGTCTGCATCATCGGCGGCACTCTCGGAGTGCTGAGCAGTCTCGGCTTCGGCCTGCTCTTTTCCGCCTTCAGCGGCAATTTCGCAATGGTCTATTCCACGACGCCCATTGTTGCCGCCTTCGTCTGTTCGACGTTGATCGGCGTTGTTTTCGGTTACCTGCCGGCGCGCAACGCCTCTAAACTCGATCCGGTTGCGGCACTGTCGGCGGGGTGATGCCCGCCGCTTTCTTTCACGCCTTGTTTTTTTCGATGAAGCGGATGGCGTCGCCGACCGTCAGGATCGTATTGGCGGCGGAATCGGGAATTTCCACGCCGAATTCTTCCTCAATTTCCATCACGACCTGGACAACTTCGAGGGAATCGGCACCGAGATCGTCAGCAAAATTGGCCTCTTCGACAACCGTGGCGGGATCTGCACCCAGCTGGTCGACGATGATTTTTTTGATACGGTCTGCGATGGTGGACATGGTGGGACTCCGCGAAAGTTGCTTGCCGCCGAAAGACCCGATTCCCATTTACGCCGAAGCTCCCTGCAAAAACCGAGGCCGGTTTTCCAAGGGGCGTGGTGCATAGAGTCATAAAGTCAAAACATCGATGACATCCGGACGTAGCACGCCTTTGGCAGCGGCGAAAGAGCGTCGGATATCGGTAAATGCCCTGTCTAAATATGGGGCGTTTGGCGCGTTGACCAGTTTGTGACTGGAAGCGATGAACCGCTGCGGGTTAAAGCTCGTTTTCGTGGAAGAATATTGTTCAGTCCCGTCGAGCATCAACGCCAATGGCCCACTCATCCCCGGAACGCTTCATATTGCTTGATGGCATCAGGGGTGTGGCTGCACTCTTCATCGTGCATCGCCATGCCGAGGCATTGTTCGGGAAAAGCACGGCGTCGAGCTATCTTGCGGTGGACCTGTTCTTCGCACTCAGCGGTTTCGTGCTGGCGCATGCCTATAGCATGAAACTGCGCGAGCGGACGATAACGCCCGGTTTTTTCATGAAGGCGCGCCTTGCCCGGCTCTACCCGCTCTATGGGCTGGCCCTGGCCCTGATGACGGCCTATTTCATCTGTCTTTATGTTCTGGGCCTGCCGACGCCGATTGACGATCTTCATCGCCTTATTGATCCCGGCGAATTAACCTTCGCTCTGGTGACGGGGCTGCTGTTTCTTCCCGCACCCTTCACGCTGACGCTGAACGGCGCATTGTTTCTCGTCAGCCCGGCATGGTCGCTATTCAACGAGCTGGTGGTGAATGCGGTTTATGCCCGCTGGGGTATCAAGGCGACGACAAGACAGACAATCATGATACTGGCCTTGAGCGCCATTGTGCTTATGGTCGCGGCGGCCGAATTCGGCCGGCTGCATGCGGGTTTTCGCTGGAACGAAATGTATGCCGGCATGGGACGGGTGTTCTTTTCGTTTTTTGCAGGTGTGCTGATTTACCGGTTCCGCAATCGCTTGCCGGAATTGAAACCAATCCGGGCCGTGCTTTGCCTCGCGCTGGTCTGCGTCGTCCTCGCCGTCCCGGTCTCGCGTGAGCTGCGGCCGTTTTTCGATCTCGCGATCGTTCTGTTCGTCTGGCCGCTACTGTTGTTCGTGGCCAGCAAGACGGTTCCGGGCCGTTGGACCGGCGTGCTGTCAGGATTTCTCGGAACGGCGTCCTATGCGGTCTATGTGCTGCATATTCCGCTTCTGGCCTGGACGGAATTTCTGGTCCCGGGTGTCCACGGCGAAAATATCGCCTTGCCAGCCGGTATCGTTTTCCTGATCGCAACCACGTTTCTCTCATGGTACCTGACGGTCCATTACGATCAGCCGCTCCAGAAATGGTTGAAGACACGCCTGAAAAAGCGCGCCGAGATCAGGCAGCCAGTGTAGCGGTAAGTGGCGAAGCTCAATAATGGGCGAAGATCGGAGCCGTCAGGACAAAGGCCGCGACGAGGCTGATGATCGTCAGTTTCGCGGCGCGCATACGGCGCATTCTGCGGCCGCTCCAGTCATACGTCATACTCACCCTCCACGCAGACGCAAACCCCCGGACATGATGTCCTGTCGATTTAGTGTCTCCTGATATATCCAATTTGCCAAGCCGTTATTTTCATCGGTGATTTTGATGGTTATTAAATCTGGTGGACTGGGTTAATTGTCGGCGGAGCCTCAGGGGAAAAGCCGAATGAGTTGATTATCTTTCAGTTTCAGTCGGCTGCCCTCGTCAGAGGAGATGCAGCTTTCAATGTTTCGGCGCAAATCTTCGGGAACAACAGGGCCTCCGGCCTTCAACAGCTTATCGCCCATCGAAAAGAGAATGCCGAACTGGGCTTCGCATTCTGATGACGTCATCAGCTGCGGCAGCGCCGAAACAACGTTCGGCGCAACAATTTTATCGGTATCGTACAGGGTGACGAGATACCATGTCAGGAACAGCCCAAGCCAAAGGCCGGTGCTGACCATGATGTATTCACGCATCTGTGGTCTCCCTTAATGCCGGTAAAGCAGTGGGAGGCCCTGGATTGCATAACGGGGGAGCGGTTTCCATGGTTTGATCCGGTCGTGCTTCTGGACGCCGAACAGGAAACGCATTTCTTTCGTCAGTTCCACAGGATCGGTCAGGCCGTCCTGATACAATTCGATTATCTTGCGGGCTGCCCTGTTGTGAAGTTTCTCGTCATTATCCTCGTCACGGCAATTAAAGCCGACATTTTCAAGGACCGATTGAAGCATTTTGAGATCCTGAGAAGAGATCAGGCAGCTATGGGATGCGGAAGACATTGAATCCTCCTTTCTTGTGAGATCAGAAAAGCCGGAGCGTCGCGCGTTCCTTTAAAAGGCTGCACGGGGACGCTCCAACATTTTGAAACGATGCCGGCACGGTTCGTGACCGAAGCCGGTTTTCGGGCCGATGCCTTCGGCGTGCCCTGATAAATTGCAAGGGCGGCCGGTCCATCGAAAGCATGTGTAAAACGGGCCTGGAAGCGGCAATCAGCCTCAAGACGGCAACGCCCTTTAAAATTGCCGCCAATAAAAGGTGCGCTCTTTGCACGGAATACGCAAGTTAATTCCGTCGCCAGCGGCTGTATTGAGCAGTTTTCGGTACGGCCTTTAAAGACAACAAAAAAGGCCGGGGCAATATTGCACCGACCTTCCTCATATCGCTCTTAACACCAGTGCCAGTACATCCGTGGTCAAAAGCCCAGAGCGACTAAAACAGCTGCGAACGACAATTTCATTTGCGCTCACCAGCAGCTGCTACATTCTTTATATAGAAGGGCAATGTGGCCAAAACAAGTCCGTATACCAGGAGATGTTTCGTCGCCGGCACCTGTCAGCGACCGGCTTCGACCTTGCCCTATTTCTTTTTGCCATCCGCTGTCGTGGCGTTTGCGAACTTAACCTGCGAGCCGGCTGGCGCTGCTGCTGCGGCCTTGGTCTTGTCCTTCTTCGGCTTGCGGATTTCCTTGTTGCTGCGTACTTGACCCTTGGCCATGGTGTCCTCCTCATATTGAACTGGTATTGGATGCGGTCCGTGCATTGATTGCTCGCCGCAGACCGATTGCGGCAAGCGGCTTTATCGTCACGGGGAAGGTGGTTCAGACAGTGGATTTTTCTCCACGGCCGGGTTGGTCAGGCGGATACGCCCTGCAGAGAGGAGGCTTCGCGCCATGCGGGTCTGACGGCTGAAATCTGGAAAGGCCGAAAAGCCTGTAGATTCTCCGTGATAGTAGTCCACGCGCTCAGCGGTTTCTTCGGCCTTGCCGAGGAGAAGAGGCAACGAGGCGTTTTCCCGGTAGCCCGCGCCACCGGTGCGGACGAGGTTGCGTGAGAGGCTTGATGAATAAAACTCGGAAGACATCTCATCCTTCTCTCGTTCGGGGCGAGGACACTCAGCCCTCAATCATCAGCGTCGTTCAGCGGATTGCTGACCACGAGAAGCCTGCGCCTGTTATGTATCAGGTTCAAGAAGTTTCTGCGGTCGGCCACGTCAAAAAACGCAGCCGGATCATTTTTTCGCGGAGGGCTTTTTCGGGCGTGCGGGCACAGGGGCGACGATGGTCGCTTCCTGTGCTTCGCGAAGCTGGCGAAGGCGTTCCGTCTTGCGGGCGCGCTGGGCGGACTCAGCATTGATAATCTGCTTTGCCGCGCTGTCCGTCAGCGATGCCTTGTCCTGCGCGGATAATTTGCCGGGTTTGAAAAAGGCTTCTTTTGTCGCAGCCATTGGCATTCTCCTTTGCGCAAGCGCTGTTTTGACGGTTAGCGGGCGCGGGCAACCTTCTTGGGGGAGGGAAGCAGTCCCTCGCGCTGCAATTTCTTCTTCGCCATCTTGCGGTGGCGGCGCACGGCTTCGGCTTCCTCACGAATGCGCTTTTCCGAAGGCTTTTCGTAGGATTCACGCGCGCGCATTTCGCGGAAGATACCTTCGCGCTGCATTCTCTTCTTCAGGACGCGAAGGGCCTGTTCAACATTGTTATCTCGGACGAGTACCTGCAAAATATCTCCTTAACGCAGCCACCGCTGCTATTTTCTGATCTTGATCGTATTGGTGTTGATCCAGCTCGATCCCGGCGCACGGGGTGCTGAATTCTCCACATCTCGGGCCCGCGATGACGAGGAAGCCGCATCAATTTCGTCGAGCGCTATATTCCGTTCGAAATTCTCGTGCTGGAAACGCACCCTGAACCGAATCAGGCCCTGTGTTTCCGGCAGAACCGCTATGATCCGGCCGGTGCCGCTTGGCTGGCTGGCGCCAAGGACGCCTGCCTTCAAAACGATCGCATCGCCAGAGCGGTATAGATTTTTGCGCATGAGGGCCTCCCATGGCCAAAAAACAAAAGGCCGGGCTTAACCCGACCTCTCACAATCACTCGAACCGGCAGCCAGTACATCCGTGGTCTGCGGGGTCAAATGACAAATATCAAGCTGCCTGAAGGTTATCGGCGGAGCTCTTGCCGGACTTGCGGTCCTGGACGATATCGTAGGTGATCTTCTGGCCGTCGTTCAGCGAACGCATGCCTGCGCGCTCAACAGCAGAGATGTGAACGAAAACGTCCGTGCCGCCGTTGTCAGGCTGAATGAAGCCGAAGCCCTTGGTGGCGTTGAACCACTTTACAGTACCAGTGTTCATAACGATTTCCTTTCGTAGCAATCGTTGTGGTTCCCGCGATACCTTGCGGGATTAGATCGATTATTTGAGAGGAAATCCGACGGGAACATAAGTGTCCCAGGAGCGACGTCACAAGCAATGGTCGATCTGGCGAATATAGGCTCAATTTTTGATTTTGCAATGGGCCCGTTGCAGGAAATGCCTAAGCCCACGACGATCCTCCACATAAACCATTGTTCCAGCGGTATTTTCACGGGTTTCCAGGTTCTCGCCGTCTCTGCCTTCCATCAGCCTGCGCCGGGAGAAATGTCCTTGGCGTTGTCCTCCGGCAGGCTACCCGCTCCCGGCGTCTTGTCATAATCAGTCAAGGACGGCTTGGCGTGCGGGCCAGCTGGCGGAATATCGTTTGCTTTCGACGGTCCCTTGTCCTTGGTTTTCAGCTTTTTCTGCTTCGTCATGGAGCGTTCTCCTTCAGCCGTGAAAACGCGCGAAAAGAGGACGAGGTTCCATGGTCGCGCCGGCTGCGGCGCGGTTCTCGCCGTCAGCGGCGGGAACGCGGTTTTTTCTCCTGCCTGTTCATGTCGCGGCCTACCCATTTGAAGAAAAGGATAAGGCTGGCGCCGATGATGATGAGCGGAACGAGTGATTGAAGACTGGACATGGTTAACTCTTTCTTCCCCCGGCCGTCACCTTAGCGGGAGGGAAGAAGCGCGTAATCTGTGGAATGTCGTCCGTTCTTTTTGGCAGTTGCGGCGCGCGGGCCAGAATCGGATGGGCCGCACGCCGCAAATCTCTAGAGGGGCAGGGATTTCACCGCCGCCGCGCCGCCTTCGCGGGCGCTTTTCAGCGCCGCGACACCCGTCAGGACCGACATGGCGCCGGCGCGTGAACCGGCCCGCTGCCGCAGACGGTCATTTGAGCCGGGTTTGAAGATCATGTCGCGCATGCGGTTATCGCCGCCATAATGGCCGCCCGGCTCATGCGGCACCCAGATATGCTCGACGCCGCCGCCGAAGCTTTTGACCAGCAGGATTTCATCGGCCGGCGGTTCCGTCCATGGTTGCTTTTCATATTGGCGCATCTCGATGCGGCCCTTATGGCCGTTGAAGGCGATGTGATGGCCCTCGATCGGCATATAGGTGTTGAGCGAATAGGATACCTGCACGCCGCTCGCATAACGGATCGAGGCGCTCATCGTATCAGGGATATCGATCTCCTCGCGGAAGACGCAGGCATCGCGCATATAACCATCAATGCTCGAAGGATCCTCGTAAAGCGCGTCGAGGAAAGGATCGGCGCCGAGATCCATGAAATAATCGCATTCATCCTTGTGCGGACAGGTGCGACAGCGCGTTCCCCGGAACGGACCGTTCTTGCCGTAATGCAGCAATTGTCCGAACCCCTTTACCTCGACGGGGTCGGAATCCAGATACCAGTTCAGAAGATCGAAATGGTGAGTGGCCTTGTGCACGAAGAGGCTGCCGGAATGTTCGGTGAAGGCGTGCCAGCGGCGAAAATAATCTGCGCCGTGGTGATTATCCAGATACCAGTGGAAGTCGACGGAGGTAACGGTGCCGATCGCGCCGTCGTCGATCAGCTCCTTGATGCGTGCCGCCGTCGGCGAAAAACGGTAATTGAAGGAAACATCGACGCGGCGGCCGCTTTTGGCTTCCGCCGCGCGAATGCGGTCGATCTTTTCCGGGGTGGTGGTCATCGGCTTTTCACTGATGACATCGGCGCCGCCTTCGAGCGCCCGGATGATGATGTCGTCATGGGTGTCATCAGGTGTACAGACGATTACCAGTTCCGGGCGTTGCTCCACCATCATCCGGCCGAAATCATCGTAAAGCGGCGCGCTCGATCCCATCATGGCGCGGGCGCGCTCGGCGCGCATCAGGTTCAGGTCGCAAATGCCGACCAGCTCGACATAATCGCTCCAGCCGGCCAGAAGTTCGCGGCCCCACATGGTGGTGCCGCGATTGCCGGTGCCGACCAGCGCATAGCGTTTGCGTTTCACCCTTTCAGGCATTGTCTCTCTCCCGGATATCTCAACAAACAGTCTTGAAACGCTCGACCACCGTGGACAGAACCTCGTCCATTGGCCGCGCCTGCCAGCGATGCGAAAAGATTTCCACTTCCTGCGGGCCGTGGAAGCCGGCGGCCTCGATCATGGCGCGAAATGCCTTCAGGTCAATCACGCCGTCACCCATCATGCCGCGATCATTGAGCGGATCGGTGGTCGGCACCAGCCAGTCGCAGATGTGGTGGGCGAGAATTTGCCCGTTCCTGCCGGCGCGCGCCACCTGTTCCTCCAGTTCCGGATCCCACCAGACATGGTAGACATCGATGGCGACGCCGGTTCCAGACCCCAGCCGGTCGCAGAGATCGAGCGATTGCTTCAGCGTGTTGAAGCAGGCGCGGTCGGCGGCATAAAAGGGATGCAGCGGCTCGATGGCGAGCGGTACGCCGGCGGCCCGCGCATAGGGAAGAAGTTCGGCCATGCCGTCTTCCACCATCTGCCGTGCGCCTTTCAGGTCACGCGAGCCGGCGGGCAGGCCGCCCACAACAAGCACGAGGCAGTCTGCCTTCATGGCGGCGGCCTCATCGACGGCGCGTTTATTGTCTTCTATGGCCCGGCGGCGGCCTTCCGCATCGGGTGCGGGGAAAAAGCCGCCACGGCAATGACCGCTGAGGCGCAGGCCGTTCTGCTCGACGATGCGGGCGGCTTCCGTAAGACCAACGCCATGGACCTGCTCGCGCCAGGGCGAGATGGCGGTGATGCCGTGGGCAAGGCAGGCATCGACGATGGCGCCGAAATCGCCGCCTTGCCGCACGGTGGCGAAATTGATGGAAAGGCCTTCAAGGCTCATATCGATATCTCCCCTAGTTCTGCTGCCTCAGCCAATGCCCCGGACCGAAAGAAACGCCTTCATGCGGTGCGTTGCGAGATCCGGTTCGGCGAGCACATTGGCCTTGTCCGCCAGCCGGAAAAGCTCGGCGAAATGCTGCGTGGAGCGGGTACTTTCCTGCCCGCCGACCATGGTGAAATGGTCCTGCAACCCGTTCAAATAGGCGAGGAACACCACGCCGGTCTTGTAGAAGCGGGTCGGCGCCTTGAAGATATGGCGTGACAGCGCCACCGTCGGCTCGAGAATGTCGAAAAACTCATTGTCCGCCCCACGCTTCAGGCTGGCGAGCGCTTTCGAAGCCGCCGGCGCTATGGCGTCGAAAATGCCGAGCAGCGCATCCGAATGACCCTTTTCGTCACCGGCGATCAGTTCGGCGTAGTTGAAATCGTCGCCGGTATACATGCGCACGCCAGCGGGAAGGCGACGGCGCATGACGATTTCCTTTTCCTTGGAGAGAAGAGAAATCTTGATGCCGCCGATCTTGTCTGCATTCTCCTCGATCATGGCAAGGCAGGTTTCCATGGCCTGCATGTGGTCACCGGAACCCCAGTAACCCTCAAGCGCGGGATCGAACATCTCACCCAGCCAGTGGATCACCACTTTCTGGTCGGCATGGGAGAGAACCCGCGCATATGCCTTGAGATAATCATCCGGGGAACGCGCCGCCGCAGCCAGTGCACGGCTCGCCATCAGGATCACGTGTCCGCCTTCTCCCTGAACAAAATCAAGCTGTTCGAGATAAGAGTCGACAATATGGTTCAGGTCATGATTGCCGCCATTCAGATGGTCGGTTCCGACGCCGCAGGCGATCAGCGCATCCTTGCGGCTGGCCGCTTCCTTCAGCGAACGGGAAATCAGTTCCTGCGCCTGCGGCCAAGCGAGCCCCATGCCGCGCTGTGCCGTATCCATGGCTTCGGCGACACCGAGGCCAAGGTCCCACAGGCGGTGACGGAAACGCAGCGTCGCGTCCCAGTCGATGGCGGGCGTCAGCCACGGGTCATTATCGGCAAGGGGATCGGCCACCACGTGGGCGGCAGCGAAGGCGACGCGGTTGAAATCCTCCGCACTGCGTTTCTCAACCGCGACCGGCGTGCCTGATAGTCTGTAGACTTCAATGCTGCGGTCGTCCTTCGGAAGCTTGAGTTCGCTCACGTCAGCCTCCTTACGAAATAGCGGGAACGTCGAGCCAGCGGCGTTCCTTCCACGATCTCAGCCCCAGTTCGGCCAGCTGCACGCCCTTTACGCCTTCGATCAGCCCGTAGGGCCACGGGTCATTGTCTACCAGATGGCGGACGAACATTTCCCACTGCGCCTTGAAGCCATTGTCATAGACGACATTGTCCGGCACTTCCTGCCAGGTCCTGTAGAAATCGATGGTCTGCGGCTGGTCGGGGTTCCATACCGGCTTCGGTGTGTTGGTGCGGTGCTGGGTAAAGCATTTTGTCAGGCCCGCCACCGCCGAACCATGCGTGCCGTCCACCTGGAAGGTCACGAGGTCGTCGCGGCGCACACGCACTGCCCAGGAAGAGTTGATATGGGCGATAGCACCGCCTTCCAACTCGAAAGTGGCATAGGCGGCATCGTCAGCATCCGCCTTATAGGCTTTGCCCTGCTCATCGAAACGTTCCGGAATATGGGTCGCGCCGAGGCAGCTGACAGATTTCACCGGTCCGAACAGGTTGTCGAGCACATAACGCCAGTGGCACAGCATATCGAGAATGATGCCGCCGCCATCTTTCAGACGGTAGTTCCATGAGGGGCGCTGCGCCGGCTGCCAGTCGCCCTCGAAAACCCAATAGCCGAATTCGCCACGCACCGAGAGGATTTTGCCGAAGAAGCCGCTGTCGCGCAGCATCGCCAGCTTGCGAAGGCCGGGAAGGAAAAGCTTGTCCTGCACCACGCCGTGCTTGATGCTGGCGCTTTCGGCCAGCCGCGCAATCGCCAGCGCCTCTTCCATCGTGTCGGAAATCGGCTTTTCGCAATAAACGTTCTTGCCGGCCTTGATGGCTTTCTCCAGCAGGCTGCCGCGCATCTGCGTCGTGCCGGCATCGAAGAACAACGTATCATCAGGGTTTGCCAATGCGGCGTCGATGTCGGTCGTCCAGCGCGCGACATTGTGCTTTCTGGCGATTTCCTCGATTTTCGCGCCGTTGCGGCCGACCAGAATGGGGTCGAGCATGACCCTTTCGCCGTTTTTCAACAGCACGCCGCCCTGATCGCGAATGGCGAGAACGGAGCGTACGAGATGCTGGTTGTAACCCATGCGGCCGGTGATGCCGTGCATGATGACGCCGATACGTTTCATGAATTTCCTCCCAAGGCGGCCTCTTCCCGAAAGCCGCTTCCGTCAAACATGGCAATTTGTAACCATTTGGTTATTTGTGGTCGCGAAGGATGCGATCTGTCAAGGTGTTTTTGACAGGAAAAATTCACGTCGTGACGACGGTTGCGTTTTTGTGTTTCCACCGCGCCGCAAAAGAAAACGACGCGCTTCGCGGGTGCGAATGGCGCGTCGTCGCTGTTGTTAAAGAGGAATTCGGTTTGGCCGGCTCAGACCGGCCGCACTGCAGCAAGCAGGGTATCGACGATATGCTGGCCCCAGCGCTCCAATTCAGCGGGGTCGGTCAGGTCGCGCTGGAAGATCGTCGACAGCGTGAACCGGTTCGAAAGATAAAAAGCACCGAGCGAAGCAATGGTCAGATAGACGTCGATCGGATCGAGACCGTCGCGGAATTCACCGGCGTCGCTACCGCGCCGCAGCACGTCCTCAAGCTCCGAAATGAAGTTCGAATGCATCGCCGTAATCGTCGGGGATTGCCTGAGATATCGGGCTTTATTGAGGTTTTCCGTGGCCAGAATGCTGAGGAATTCGGGATGGTCGAGGAAGTAGTGCCAGGTGAAAAGCGCAAGCTCGCGCAAGCCCTCCGAAGGGGCCTTTCGGGCCAGGTCAAGCCGTCTTTCGGTGTGGCGGATATGGCGATAGGCGTCTTCCAGAACGGCGAGATAAAGCGCATCCTTGTCGCCGAAATAATGGTAGATCATCCGCTTGTTGGTGCCGGCGCGCCGGGCGACGACATCGATTCGAGCCCCCGCCAGCCCCTTGGCGGCTACTTCGCGGCGGGCAGCTTCAAGGATGGCGGCGCGCGTTCTTTCCGGGTTTCGCACCTGTGTGGTGGCACGCTTGCGCTTGGGGGCAGGCGCTTTTTCCGGAGCCGGATCAGGCTGATGGTTTTTCGTCGTTTCTTCCATTTCATCACCCGCTTGACAATGTTGGCGATCAGTGTTCCCATGTAACCAATTAGTTATAAAACGGCAATAGTCGTTTACGCTCATCATCAATTTGGCAGTCAATAGGGAGGAGTTGCCAATGTCCGTGATGCTTCAGAGGAGAACTGTGCTTTCTGCGGGCCTTGCGGCCCTTTCACTTGCAACATTGGGGGGCGGTTCGGCGCAGGCTCAGGCTGCGCGGCTGCGTATGTTGTGGTGGGGGTCGCAGGAGCGTGCGGATCGTACCAACAAGGCCATATCGGCCTATAAGCAGGTCAAGCCCGATCTCGATATCGCCGGTGAATTCGCCGGCTGGAGCGATTACTGGCCGCGCCTTGCCACGCAGGTGGCGGGCCGCAATGCGCCTGACCTGATCCAGATGGATTATCGTTATATCTTCGAATATGGCCGTCGCGGTGCGCTGGCGCCGCTGGACGATTATATCGGCAAGGGCCTGAAGATCGAAGATTTCGGCAAGATGAACATCGATTCCGGCCGGGTCGACGGCAAGCTTTACGGCATCAATCTAGGGGTCAATTCCAGCGCTGTCTTCTTCGACAGGGCTGCCTGGGAAAAATCCGGTGCGACGCCGCCGTCGATCGGCCAGACCTGGGAGGAGTTTGCCGAAAACGCCGCCAAGCTCAGCAAGAACAAGCCGAAACCCGGTTATTACGCGACGGCCGATGCCAGCGGTGTAGAACCGAGTTTCGAAAACTGGCTGCGCCAGAACGGCAAATCGCTTTACACGCAGGATGGCGGCATTGGCTTCGATCCGACTGACGCGACCAAATGGTTCACCATGTGGGCGGATCTGCGCAAAAGCGGCGCCTGTGTGCCGGCCGATGTGCAGGCTCTGGACCAGCTCAATATCGAGACGAACCCGCTGACGACAGGCAAGGCGGCGACCGCCTTTGCCCATTCCAACCAGTTCGTGGGTTACCAGGCGCTCAACAAGTCAAAGCTGGCGATCAGCTCCTATCCGAAGAGCAAGAAGGATGGTCCTTCCGGCCATTACCTGAAACCTTCGATGCTGATCAGCGTCGCCAATGGCAGCGCTGGCATCGAGCAGGCGGTGGGCTTCATCAACTTCCTCGTCGCCGAACCGCAGGGTGTCGATATTCTCGGCGTGGAACGCGGCGTTCCGGCATCGGAAGCCATGCGTAACCAGCTGAGCGACAAGCTCGATGCGGTCAGCAAGGTAATGGTGGAATACATTGCCGAAATCACCCCAGGCGTCGGCGATCTGCCGCCGGCACCACCTCCGGGCGCGGGCGAATTCGCCTTCGTCCTCAAGCGCACGGCGGAAGAAGTCGGCTTCGGGAAGATCACTCCGGATGCGGGCGGTGATCGGCTCGTCAAGGAATCTGAAACCGTTATTAAACGGAAGTGATGGCGTATGGCCTTTCGATCTGAAACACTCGTTGAGGAGAGCCGTGGCGCGGCTCTCCCGAAGCGGGGCGGCGTGAAGCGGATTTTCGACCGCAACATTCACGCCTACCTGTTTCTCCTGCCCTGGCTGATTGGCTTTTTTGGCCTTACCCTCGGCCCGGCGCTGGCGTCGCTTTATCTGTCGTTCACCAATTACGACCTGTTGCAATCTCCTGACTGGGTGGGGGCGGCGAACTATGTGCGCATCGCCACCGACGACCCCAAATTTGCCGCCGCCATGCAGGTGACCTTCACCTATGTGCTGCTGTCGGTGCCGTTGAAGCTCATCTTCGCGCTTCTCGTCGCACTCGCCTTCAATCGCGGCATAAAGGCCCTGACGCTTTACCGGGCGATCTTCTATCTGCCGTCGCTGCTCGGCTCCAGCGTGGCGATCGCCGTTCTCTGGCGGCAGCTTTTCGCCTCGGACGGTCTCGTCAACATGATCCTGTGGCAGGCTTTCGGTTATGAAGGACCGAGCTGGATTTCCAATCCGGATTATTCGATCTACACGCTGGTCATCCTGTCCGTCTGGCAGTTCGGCTCGCCAATGATCATCTTCCTCGCAGGGCTGAGGCAAATCCCGCAGGACATGTATGAGGCGGCCGAAATCGACGGTGCGAGCAAGGTGCGGCAGTTCTTCCGCATTACCCTGCCGCTGTTGACGCCGGTGATCTTCTTCAATGCGGTGATCCAGACGATCGACGCCTTCAAGGCCTTCACGCCCGCCTTCATCATCTCCGAAGGCACCGGCGGGCCGATCAACTCGACGCTGTTCTATACGCTCTACCTCTATCAGGAAGCCTTCGGTTTCTTCCGCATGGGATATGCCTCGGCGCTTGCCTGGATATTGGTGATCATCATCTCGCTGTTTACGGCCTTCTCATTCCTCAGCGCGAAATACTGGGTGCATTACGATGACTGACGCTGTTACCGCTCCCCGGCCAGGACAAGGCCCGCAACGCACGCCGCTGAAATCGGTATTGCTGCACACGGCCCTGATCATCGCTTCCTTTGCGATGCTTTATCCGATCCTGTGGATGATCTCGGGTTCGTTCCGTCCACAGGACGAGCTGTTCGGCTCATCCTCGCTCATTCCTTCGTCGGTCGATTTCGGCGGCTATATCCGTGGCTGGTCCGGGCTGCAGGTGAGTTTCGGGCAGTTCTTCTGGAACTCGTTCTTCATCTCGGTGCTCGCTACCATAGGAAACGTGGTCGGCTGCTCGCTCGCCGCCTTCGCTTTTGCCCGGCTGCGTTTTGGCGGGCGCAATTTCTGGTTCGCGCTGATGCTCGGCACGCTCATGCTGCCCTATCACGTCGTGCTCATTCCGCAATATATCCTGTTTCTGGAAATGGGCTGGGTGAACACCTCGCTGCCGCTGATCGTGCCGAAATATCTGGCGACGGATGCCTTCTTCATCTTCCTGATGGTGCAGTTCTTCCGCGGCATTCCGCGCGAGCTGGATGAGGCGGCTGTCATGGATGGCTGCTCGCCCTTCCGCATCTACTGGAAGATCATGCTGCCTTTGTCGCTGCCGGTGCTGGCCACGGCCGCCATCTTTTCCTTCATCTGGACCTGGGACGATTTCTTCGGTCCGCTGATCTACCTGAACGACATCAACACCTACACCGTGCAGCTCGGCCTCAGATCCTTCGTGGATTCCACCGGCAGCTCGGACTGGACCTCGCTTTTCGCCATGTCCAACCTGTCGCTGGTGCCGGTCTTCCTGTTCTTCCTGTTCTTCCAGCGGCTGCTGATCGAAGGCATCGCCACCACCGGAATGAAACGCTGAACGGGACCCGGATCGAGAACGAATTATATCAGACTATCAACACTGTCGCGGCCGCCCCCTGCGCGGCGCGACAGTCGGGAGAAACAGCATGGCAAGCAGTATTACGCTCGAAAAAATCGTCAAGCGGTTCGGCGCTTTTCCGGTCGTTCACGGTATCGATCTCAAGATCGAACCGGGCGAGTTCACCGTTTTCGTCGGCCCCTCGGGCTGCGGAAAATCCACGCTTCTGCGCATGATTGCGGGCCTGGAGGAAATCTCCGAGGGCGATCTTCGCATCGATGGCGAAAGGGTCAACGAAACCGCCGCTTCCAAGCGCGGCATCGCCATGGTCTTCCAGTCCTATGCGCTCTATCCGCATATGAGTGTTTACAAGAACCTTGCCTTCGGGCTGGAAACGGCGGGTTACAAGAAGCCGGAAGTCGAGGCGCGGGTGCAGAAGGCCGCCGATATCCTGCAGATCGGCCCGCTGTTGCAGCGCAAGCCGAAGGCGCTTTCAGGCGGCCAGCGCCAGCGCGTCGCCATTGGACGCGCCATCGTACGCGAGCCGAAAATCTTCCTGTTCGATGAGCCGCTTTCCAACCTCGATGCGGAACTGCGCGTGCAGATGCGTGTCGAAATCGCCAAGCTGCACCAGACGCTCGGCAGCACCATGATCTATGTGACGCATGACCAGGTGGAGGCCATGACCATGGCCGACAAGATCGTGGTGTTGCGCGATGGCCGCATCATGCAGGTCGGCCGGCCGCTCGATCTCTATAACAATCCCGCCAACCAGTTCGTCGCCGGTTTCATCGGCTCGCCGAAGATGAACTTCCTCTCCGCCAAGGTGGCGTCAGGCGACAGCTCCAACCGCACCATCGAGGTGGCCGGCCAGCGCATCGTTCTGGAAAAGCCGGTGGCGGCGCAACAGGGCGAACCGCTCACCTTCGGCGTGCGCCCCGAACATGTGAACCCGCAGGCGCAATCCTCGCTTGGCGAAGCTTCGATTCAGCTCGTCGAACATCTCGGCGGTTCGACCGTGGTTTATACCAGCACACCCGACGGCCAGGCCGCCACCGTGCTTCTCGACGGCCAGCGCCAGATCCGTATCGGCGAGACCATTCCGTTTGCGTTCGATCTGGCGAAGACGCATCTGTTCGGGGCGGATGGGCGGCGGATATAGCTGACAGAAACGGGTGCGGGAGGAACAAACCCTCCCTCATTCCTGTGCTTGTCACAGGAATCCAGCTGACGCGCGTCTGCGCGGCGAGAAGAGTCTTTTCAGCCCAAGGACTTGGGCTGGCTGGATCCTTGTGACAAGCACAGGGATGAGGGCAGCAGAACGCGTTGTAACAATAGCGAATTTTAGTCCGCCGCGTCCGTTTTAGATAAGGGAAAAGCGGTTCTACGAACCGGCAAGAATCTCGCGCAGCGCCGCCGCATCTTCCGAGAACTGGCTGACATCGTCAGCCCTAACGAATTCCAGCATCGCATAGCTCGCCTTCGTCCAGCCGCTCTCCGGCAGGGCATCGATGCAGGCCTGCCAATAGTGCGCGCGCTCGCGAAGGGGCAGGCGGCTGGCGTCTTTGAGCCAGGCGAAGACATGCAGGTGGCAGATGCGTGAGCCGAGCGCCGATATTTCCGCAAGTGCGTCATCCAGCGGCAGGCCGGGGGCGGGTTGCCAGTAGAAAAAGAGGTTTGGTATCGGCAGGTCCTGCAGGAGTTGCAGGGACGAAGGCAGCGTATCTGTCAGGGAGTTGGGGTGATATTCCAGCCCGATTGTCATGCCATGGTCGTCCGCCCGGCGGGCTAGTGTCGCCAGCGCCTCTGTTGCTGCGCGGCGTTCTGCTGGGGAATAATCGGCAGATGGGCGTTTGCGGCTGCCGGGCCAGATGCGGATATGGCTGGTGCCCAGCGCCTTTGCGGTATCCAGAGTGGCGGTCACATCATCCGGTGCGAAATCCGGCGCGAAGATGTAGGAACCATAGGAGGAAACGGTGAGGCCGGCTTTCGCCGTTCGCGCCGCCACATCCCTCGCATTGTCGAGGTCGCCGGGCGGAACATGGATGTCGCCACCCCATTCGATTGCCTTGATGCCATTTGCGGCGGCAAGCTCGATAACCACCTGCGTCGGCATAGAGCGGAAGGTGACGGAGCAGAGGCCCGGCTCGAAAATTCTCATGCGATCAGTTCCAGATGTTCCGGCCGTATCTGCTGTTGCAATGGTTCCGCCCGGCAGAAACGCTCGATCTCGGCAATCGCCATGTCGCCGAGCCGTGCGCGCTCAAGGCCGACGGCGCCGGCGATATGCGGTGTCAAAAACACATTCGGCAGGCTGTAGAAGGGTGAATTCTGCGGCGGCACTTCCGGATCGGTCACGTCGATGACGGCTTCGATGCGTCCGGTTTTCAGCTCGGCCAGAAGCGCATCTTCATCCACCAGCGCGCCGCGCGCCGTGTTGATCAGGGTTGCGCCGTCCTTCATCCGGGCAAGCGCATCTGCGCCGATCATATGCCGGGTCTGCGGCAGGGATGGCGCATGCAGGGAAATCACGTCGCTCACCAACATCAGCTCATCGAGCGATACAAGGTGCACGCCGAGCTTCTGCGCTTCGGTCACGTTTAAAAAAGGGTCGAAAAGGACGAGATCGAGATCGAAGGGCTTCAGCAGATTGATCACCCGACGCCCGATACGCGACGCCCCGACAATGCCGACCGTGAGGCCGAGATTGCCGATGGCCTGCGATTGCAGGCGGTCGACATTGTCCCGCCCGCGGTCCTCCACATAGAGGCGACGGAAACCGAAGGTGCGCTTGCCGGACAGCAGGATCATCGCCAGCGTGAACTCTGCGACCGGCTGCGCATTCGCTTCGGCTGCGCTGCACACCGTGACGCCACGTTCGAAAACCGCCTGCGACAGGAAATATTTCACCGTGCCGGCCGCATGCGAAATCAGCCGCAGCTCCGGCATCAGCGCCAGTTCGCGAGCGCCGATATCGGGACAGCCCCAGCCGGTCAGAAGAATATCCGTGCACGCCAGCTGTTCTTTCACGGATGGATCGTGAAAGTCGCGGATGCAGCGGGTATCGAGAATTTCGACGCTCTGCGACAGCCTTTCGAGCGCCTGTGGCGTCAGCACATGCTGCGTCCGCTCCGGGTCCATGGCGAGGCTGAGACGCGCAAGCGGGCCTGTCATTGCGGTTCTCCCGCCGCCGCCATGCTGCTGACCGGGATGCCGTGTTCCGCAAACAGCCGGTCGAGCGCCTCGATATCGGGAAGTGCTGGAACAGCGGCCAGAGCGTTTTTGCTTTCGGTCCCGCTCAATCCCGCAAAGACGGCGCAGGCGAGCAGGGTTTCGCCCGCCGGAATGTCGCCCCGCAATTGCGGCACCGTGGTCTTGGCATAAACAAGGCTGGTATTGGGCAGCGCCTTCAGCGCCACGCCCTGGCGGATTATGCCTGAGCCGAGATCGACGATGGCGGATATGTCGGTGCCGCAATCGGCCGTCGCCCGGCCGGGCGCTTCGCTCACGGCATCGCGGTCACCATCGTTGCGGTTGATCGCAAAACCGCCCTCGATGACCGATAGGGGCCGCGCGGAGGTGATGCGGTGAAGCCTGACATGCCAGTCACCAGCCGCAACGAGCGTCGTTTCGACCGTCACATCCGAGAATGGTTTCCATGTCGCCCGCAGGCTTTCCCCGGCCAGCAGAACCTTTTCATTGGTTTCGCGTACCCGGTAATGCAGGCCGTCTTCGGAGAAGGCCAGCATATTGTCGAAACCATTGGTCTTGAAGCCGCGCTCGTCCACCTCCACACCGAAACCGTAGCGGGAGGAATAGGCGAATTTGGCGTATTTCTCCGGCCCGCCGCGCATCGACAGGTTTTCCTGCCCGCTGGAAAGCGCGGTAACGTTGCCTTTGCTGCGCATCATCACCATGCCGGGATGAACGAGCGGTCGTGGTTTTTGCGATGTTTCGGGCAGCTTTTCTTCCGCCTGCCAGAAGGGGTGGTTTTCAGGCAAAGCGAGCGGCAGGAAGGCCTTGAAGGCCCAATAGGGTGAGCCCGCCGAATTATAACTTTCCGACATGGTAAGCTGCGGATAGGCATAACCGATGGAAAGCACACCATCGCGGTCAGCGATCGGCTTGTTCGCCCACCAGCGCAGATGCTGCAGATACAGCCCCTTGATCTCGCCCCAGGGCAGCGCTTCCTCATCGGCAAAGGCGAGGCCGGCCCAGAAGCCGCCGCAGGCGAAACGGTAGGTCATGGAGCGGCCGAAGGCCAGCGTGCCGCCATCCTCGTCGAACCAGCTGGCGAAATCCTTTGCGAAGAGCCGCGCGCGTTCGCGGTAGCGCTCGGCGAAGGCATCGCCCGGCTTGCTGAGCTTCGCATAGATCAGGCCGTAAAAATGCATGGCGAAGGCGATGTAATGGTCAATGCGGCGGTAGTTTCCGTCGCGATACCAGCCGTCGGCAATGTAAAACCCATCCAACTCCGTCTGGAATGTCTCCGTCAGGCTGCGGTCAAATTCGATGCCGAGATGATCGAGCGCCATGTCGACCATTATCCGGAAAAATTTCCAGTTATTATCGGCATAGACACGCTCGCGCGCCGTCAGCAGATAGCGGCGCACATTGCCTTTCTGTGCGTCGGACAGCGGTTCCCACAAATGTTGCGGGGCAAGCCGAAGCGCAAAGCCGAGGGCGGCGAGCTCCACCAGACGCTGGTCCTTCTGGCGCACGTCGCCCCAGTAATCGGGATGGGCGGGATCGGTGCCGTTGGCGATGCCCTTGGCCAGAAGCGGCCAATGAGCGAACGTATCGCCGCTGAGCGCCAGCGGCGCGATTCCCCAGAGCGGCCGTGCAAATCCTTCCAGATCGGCCGCCGCCCGGTCGAAATGCGCGGCGGCGCCACTCAGCGTCCCCCTTGCGCCGCTTTCGGAAAAATAGGGAAGCAGAGGTGCGAAACTGTCGTCCAGCGCCCGCCGCACGTCGGCGCGGGTCTTGAGTGGATTGCCGTTTAGCGGATTGAAACGGGTCATTGGATCATTATTTGCCGCATCATGCATTGCGTATCGCCTTTTCCATCTTCTTCGCCTGGCCGGCCGTCTGTCCTTCCACCAGCTGCACACCCAGCTGAACCTGCCGGGCATTGGCCGAAGGTTCCGTCAGCCGGCGGCGCATCAGCTCCACCGCCTCATGGGCAATCTCGCGGCGGTCGACCCGGATGGTGCTGAGCCGCGGGGTGGAGAGTTCGGCAAAGGGCAGGTCGTCGAAACCGATGATCGAAAGGTCGTCCGGCACGGCGAGGCCAAGCTCCTGCGCTGCGCCCAGCGCGCCAAGCGCAATGGCGTCATTCATGCAGAAAATACCGGTCAGATCGGGGTTTTTGGCCAAAAGCTGACGAACCGCATCGCCGGCCTGCCCAAAGCCGCTATCCGCCGTCGAAAGCAGAAATTCCTCATAGGTGGTTCCCTCATCCTCCAGGATCGTATGCCGGAAGCCGCGCATGCGTTCTCTGATGGTGTGGCGGTGCTCCGGACCGATATAGGCGACCTTGCGGTGGCCAAGTTCCAGCAGCCGCCGCGCCGCCATAGCGCCGCCGTAAAAATTGGAAGGCGAGACGCAATCCAGCATCATCGAGGGATCGGCGCTATTGACCAGAACCGGTTGCAGCACGCCCTGCGTGATGTGGTGAATAATCTCTTCTTCCGGGTCAAGGCCAATGGCGAGAAGGCCATCAACCTCGCAGACCCGCTGCGTGAGCGCGTCATCGATCTGCTTCTGGTGCAGCAGCCGGATATCGAGCTCGAAACCATCCGTCTGGGAAAGGCTGCGCAGCATGTCGAAAATATCGTGATAAAAAGCGCCGATATCGCCGGTCGCCCTTTCGGCGGACATGAGGGCGAGAATTTTCTTGCCCTCCAGCGATACGCCGCCCGCCTGGCTCGTAACCGGCCGCAGCGGATAACCGAGTTCCGCCGCCACACCCAGAACCTTGGTCTGGATCGATGCGCTGATGCCTTTTTCCCCGGCGAGGACCCGCGAGACGGTGCTGATGGAAACCCCTGCGCGCTGGGCGATATCCGACTGGCGCGGGCGGCTGATGTCGGGCGTATCGTTCATGTCGTCTCCTGCGCTTGCAAAAAATTCTATTATGATGCAAATATTGCAAATACGGAAAATTTGCAAGAATTTAAGTGATAAGTGAGAAATTTGCAAAACGCGGGAGGAGCAGATGCAAACTATCGATAGACGTGGATTTTTGGTGACGGCGGCGCTGGCCGGTCTTGGCGCGGCGGCGGGCGGTTTCCGCGCAATGGCGGCTGAAACCCGGCTTCGTTGCGTATGGTGGGGGTCGGCTGACCGCAACAAACGTACCAATGAGGTGATCTCCCTTTATCAGAAGGCAGATCCACAAACGGTGGTCAGTGGGGAGATGATCGCCGGTTCTGATTACTGGACCAAACTTGCGACATCCATGGCGGGACGCAACGTCGCCGATATCTTCCAGCTCGAGCCTTCCACCATTGCCGATTATTCCGGCCGTGGCGCCTGCATGGAGCTAGATCAGTTCGTCGGCTCGGCGCTTGATCTTTCCAGCTTCGGCAAAAGCGAGATCGATCTTTGCCGCATCGACGGCAAGCTTTACGGCGTCGGTCTCGGGCTGAATTCCTTCTGCATGATGTACGATGCCGAGACGCTGAAGGAAGCGGGCGTCTCCGTGCCGAAGGAGCAGATCACCTGGAAGGCGCTGGCGGAACTGGCGCGCGATTTCAAGAAGAACGCTCCGGCAAAACGAAACTACTGGGCTGTGCCCTATGGCGGGCGTTATCACTATGTCTTCGATGTCTGGCTGCGCCAGCGTGGCAAGCTCCTGTTCCAGGATGGCACCATCGGCTTCAACAAGGAAGACGCCAAGGAATGGTTCGCCTATTGGGAGGATCTGCGCGAGAACAAGCTCTGCGTCTCCGCCGATATCCAGACGCGTGACGATAATACCATCGAATCCAACGCGCTGACCCTTGGCAATTCGGCAATCGGTTTTGCCTATTCCAACCAGCTCGTGGGTTACCAGGCGCTCAACAAGAAGACGCTGTCGATCGGCATGCTGCCGGGCGAGGGGGCGGGCAAGCCGACCGGGCATTATTACCGGCCGGGCCTCATCTGGTGCATTTCGTCCACCTCTACCAATCCGGAAGCGGCGGCGAAGTTCATCAACTTCTTCGTCAACGATCTGGATGCCGGCAAGGTTCTCGGTGTCGAGCGTGGCGTACCGCCAGCGAAGAAAGTGCGCGAAGCGGTGTTGCCGAGCCTCAACGAGACCGAACGCAAGACGGTGGATTACATTGAAAGCCTGTCCGGCAAGCTCGATCCCTATCCGGAGCCTGCCCCGATTGGCGCCAATGAGTTCGACCGTGGGGTGATGCGCCCCATCGCCGACTCGCTCGCTTTCGGCCGCGCCAGCGTGGACGAGGCGGCGCAAAACCTTGTCGACACCGGCACGCGGACCCTGCGCAAGCGCGGATGACGACAAGGGGGCACCGCACGCGGCGTCGAAACCGCGCGGCGGTGCCCCGATCCTGCCTTTTAAATGCAGGTCCTATTCGCGTTCGGTCAGCTTGAGATGTTTGCTGACGGAAACGGCCATGCCGCGCCGGCTGACGCCGAGCTTGGCATAGATGTTCTTCAGATGGAATTTTACGGTTGCTTCGGAAAGTCCGAGATCGCGGGCCATTTCCTTGTTGCTGCGGCCTTCGGAGAGAAGTTTCAAAACGGTGGTTTCCCGGCCGCTCAGAAGGCCCGCGGCGTGTGCTGCGCCATCTTCGTTGCCGCCCAGCGGCACGATGGTGCGTGGCTGGCGGCCAAGACCGTGTCCGACAATGCGGCTCATGAATTCCACGGCATTCGGGCTGAACACCTTCAGCCCGAAGCGACGCACGATGGCGCGCAACGTGGTGGCCAGTTCCTGGCCCTCATCGGTAAAGAGCTGCGTCGCTTCGTGAGCGCGGGCAAGGGCGATGGCCGATTGCAGATAGGCGAAGGCCTGCTGCTGGCGGCCGGTCTTCCATGACGCCTGCACCGCCATGATCTCGGCCAGCATGCGATGATAGGCGCGGCCGGACGCCTTGGCGGAAAGGATCAGGGCTTCAAGCGTTTGCAGTGCCTGTGGCGCCAGTCCCTGTGCAAGCGCCAGCCGGGCGGCTGCGATGTCAAAATCATATGCCTCCCGCCACGTCCAGTTGTCGGGGCCGCCTGCCTCTTTGAGTGTTTCCACCCGCTCCATCGCCTGTGTTGCCGATTCGATCATGCCAGCCCTGACGAGCAGGTCGACACGCATGATGCCGGCGGCGGTCTTCAACCGGGGCAGGTCACGCTCCACAGCCACTTCCTCGGCCTTGTCGATTGCCGCGGCGGCGGCATCGAAGCCGCTGACCTGAAGGCGGCTGCGGGCCAGCAGCCAGAACAGCCGCATGAACAGGTCGACCCAGCTTTCGCCGCGGATCAGCGGCTCCACGCATTCCGTCAGCGTCTGCTCGACATGAAGCACCTCGCCCTGCTGATAGAGCACATCGGCCGTTGCAAGGCGCACGATGGCGAGCAGGTTTCGATCCGTCCAGTGCACCCGTTCCACCAGTTCCTCGGCTTCCCGGCAAAATTGCAGGGCCGCGGAAAATTCTCCGGTCAGCGTGCTGACGAGGCCAAGGTGGATGAGCATGAAGACCTGGGCATAGGGCGTTTTTTCCTCGCGGTAATAGCCGAGAGCCTTGAGCGCCGCCCGGCGTGCCTCTTCGAGGTCGCCCGTGCGGGTGTAAATGATACAGAGATGGTTGAAGAGCCAGGCTAGCTCCCATGTGGCATGTGGCGGCAGGGCAGCGGCCGCCCTTTCCAGCCGTTGCGCCTCGGCCACGCTCATGCGGCGATCTTCGTAAACGTCGATCAGGCTGTCGATATGATCGAGCACGCTGCGGTCGACGACGGCAAGTGCGGCAGCGGACCATTCGCCGTTTTCTTTCAGAATATCGAGCCGCTCGCGCCCGGCCGCCGCATTGCCGCGCTTGGAGAGCACCACGGCATAACAGACCATCAGGCCCGGCGAGGCATGCAGGATTTCCGGCGGAAAATTATCGATCAGATGCTCGAGCACCTGATGTCCCGCCCTGAGGAAGATATCGACGCCGCCCGCCTTGCCGATGATTTCTTCCGCCATGTGGAAATCGCCGCTCTGGGCCGCGTGGGAAACCGCTCGTTCCAGATGGGCGCGCGTTGCGAACCAGACGGCGGCCTGTCGATGCAGCGCCTTCTTCTCCGCGTCCGAAACGAAGGCGGTGTCCCGTTCCAGGCAGGTGCGCAGCACGGGATGCAGGGAGAGCCAGCCGTTCGCGCCGTTTTCTATGATGGGATGCATGGCCTCCAGCATCGCCAGATCTTCCTCGGGCAGGCTGGGCAGACCGAGATCGGATGCAAGATCGAGGCGAAATTCCGAAAAGGGCGACAAACGGCGCAATGTGGACAAAAGCGCCGGAGAAAGCCGGTTGATGACGGTTTCACGCACGTAGTCGGTCAGGTCGTGATGGGTGCCGGCAAGGAGCACACGGCGCTCCTCTTCCGTCGGGTTGCCGGTAACGATGCCGGCGGCGAGCTGCGCCAGCGCCGGCCAGCCGCGGGTGATCTCCATCAAAGGATCGACAAGCGCCGACATTGCGCCGCGTGACAGAAGCCGCCGCAGTTCAGATCGTCCGAATTCGAGTTCCCGAGCGGTCACTTCCGCCAGCACACCGCGCGCCTTCAGCCGGGCAAGCGGCAATTGCGCGGGAGAGCAGGAAGAGCAGGCGATGCGCAGCGTATCCGGCGCGGCAAGGATGAGCCGCTCCAGCAACCGATGCTGGCCGCCCGTGTCGATTTCGTCGATATTATCGATGAAGAGAATGGTGAGGCCATCACGCCGCGCCACGGCTTCCATGGCGTCCATCAGCGCGTCCTGCATGTCCGCCATTGCGGCAAGGCCGAGTGACTGACGCAATTCGCCGACGAACCGTTCAGGAGAGGCGATGCCCGAAGCGTTAAGCCAGGAGCAATGGGAAACCGCCGTTTCCCGCAGGCCCGGCAAGGTAAGCGTGCCGTCCACCAGCCGCTCATAGGCCGCTTTCATCAGGGCGGTCTTGCCGAAACCGGGCGGCGCGCGCAGCACGACGATCTGCCTTGAAAGCCCCGCTGCCAGCTTCGAAAGCAGGTAGGGTCGCTCGATGCCGGAAAAAAGCATGCGGGGCGGGCTGAAGCGCAGCCCGGCACCGGTAAAGGTTCTGACGGCATGCGACGGCTTTTCACGCAAGACACGGCTCGGCATCGGTCCTCTTTCGTCACTCAACGACCGGCCCCTGCCGGAGTGGCGTCCGGGAAGGGCGGGATATTATCAGTGCCCGATGCCGGGCATTCGTCAAGAGCCGAGTGGACGGTAGGCCTGCGTGAGGCCGAAGGCGCCGGGACCGAAGACAGCCAGCGCTTCCGGCGTGCGCATGATGGGCGGCACACGCACGGCAAGCACGTTCACGCGCTGACCATAACGCAGCCTTTCTGTGGTGATGGCTTCGGCCGTATCGATGTCGAGCACGGTAATGAGATCGGGAACGATCGCCAGCACGCGTCCGCCTTCTTCCTCCGCCACGAGGTTTTCGTTCTGGATGCGGATTTTGACTTTCGGTTTCGAGGTGTCGAAGGGTTCGATGGTGGCGATCCCCACCGACCAGCCGTTTTCCTCCTTGCGGGCGACATCGCAGACCTTGCCGGAGGTGATGATTTCGGCATGGCCATAATGCGTGCCCGCAAAAAAATCGACAAGCGCCCGGACCGGGTCGAGATGCCCTGCGGCCGCCTCGCGCAGGGTCCGGCCAATGCCGATGGCGAGCGACATGGTGGCGGGCACCGAAACACGTTTTGCCGTTTCGCCATCCATGCCGTAATTGACGATATAGGCCTGCCCGCCCATGCGGATGGTCACGCCGCGGGCCAGCCACTCGGCCTTTGCGGCGTCTTCGGTCTCGATCAGCACGCGGTTGCCGCGTTCGTCGGCCACCGCCACCGGGCTTGCCGGCACGCCGTAGACGTTGAAGGTTTCCATTTCAAGCTGCGGGAAGGCGCGGCCCATGCCGTCCGCATCGATGACGGGCACGCGCTTTTTGGCCGCCAGCACGATCGGTATCATGGAATTGATGCCACCCGCCTCGAAGGGAATGATGGCGCCGACATCGATGCCGGTGTGGTCCTCATAGGTCTCAAGCGCAAGGTCGCCCTCTTCGCCGGAGGGAATTTTTTCGATGAGGATGGTGGGCGCTCCCATCGCGCCGCAGGCGACGACGGCTGCGCCATCGGGCACCGCGTCGAGTGCGATCAGATCGACCGGTCCGTATTTTTCGATGGCGGCCTTGGCCAGAAGCTTGCCGATATAGGGGTCGCCGCCGCCGCCGGTGCCGAGAACGGCCGCGCCGACGGCCAGATCGTCTATGTCCTGCTCCGTGATGATTGCCATGTCAGTCGATCTCCTCGATGGAGGTAAAGGGTTCCTTCAGGCCGAAGCAGGCCGGGCCGAACACGTTGAGCGCTTCCGGAGTGCGCATGATCTCGGGCACGGAGACGGCGACCACGGTGACGCGCTGGCCGTAACGCAGGTTTTCGCTGGTGATTGGCTCGGCGGTTTCCGTGTTCATGATCGAGATCAGGTCCGGCACGATGGCTCTTACCCGGCCATCCTGCCTGGCGATCAGGTTCTCGTTCTGGATTTCGATTTCCATCTGCGAGGTGAATGGCGCGACAGCTTCGATGCGGGCGCGGCCGATGGTGAAACCGGCTTTGGTTTCGCGCATCACATCGACGATCTTTCCCTTGAAGATGACGCGGCCGTAACGGTAAAGCGTGGAAGGCAGGAAACCGAGAAGCGCCTCGATGGGATTGATGTGGTCCTCCTGCGCCTTGCGCAACACCTTGCCGATGTGGATCGCCAGTGTCAGCGTATTGGGAATGGCGGTGCGCTTCACCTCCGCGCCGCTCATGGCATATTCCGCAATATAGGCGCAGCCGCCCATGCGAATGGCGACGGCGCGGGAGAGCCATTCCATCTGCCTGTTATCGACTGCCTCGATCAGCGCGCAATCGCCCCACTCATTGCTCACCGCCATGGGGGAGCCGGATATGCCGTAAACGCCGAATGTTTCCATTTCGAGAAAGGGAAAGGCGCGCCCCATGCCGTCGGCATCGACGATGGGCAGACCGAGCCGGGCGCCGACGACCAGCGGAATGGTGGAATTGATGCCGCCTATCTCGATGGGCATGGTGTAGCCGGCTTTTTTGCCGAGCCGTTTCTCAAGGCGACGGAGCGAGAAGATGGCCTCTTCGCCAGACGGGATTTTCTCCACCAGCACGGTCGGCGCACCCATCATGGCTGTCGGGATGACGAGGCTGTCATCAGGCAATTCACTGGGATCGATCAGCTCGACCTCGCAGCCTTCGTCCAGGCATTGCTGCACCATCATGCGCCCGACATAGGGGTCGCCGCCGCCGCCGGTTCCGAGAAAAGCCGCGCCGACGGCAAGATCGGCAAGATGTTCGCGTGTGAGTTTCATCGCCATGTCCTCAACCGATCACTAGGTCGCCGACCGCCTTGACGCGGATGCGGGTGGCGCTGCCGGGCAAATAGGCAAGCGGCACTTCCTCGATATCCATGATCTTGACGGAGGCGGCTGCCGCCCCTGCCTTCACCGCGCGTTCCGAAGCCTCGGCCTTTGCGCTTGCCAGAACGGCGTCTCGCGAGGTGCCTTCCAGCGAGAAGATGCGATCCACCTCGCCGCCCACCTGTGCGATCGCCGCGCCGATGGCATTGGCGACGGAGGCGTTTTGTGGCCTCAGAACCTTCGATGCCGAAGGCAGGTCGCGCGAGACCAGAATGGAGCCGCCGCCCACCAGAATGACGGGAAGCGGATCGGCGCTGGTTTTCATGCGATCCACGGCCTCATCGACCATGCGATGCATGGTGTCGAGCGCGTTTTCGATGGTTTCTGCAGGAATATGCGCAACACGGGAGCGGTCGCCAATATCCTCCAGCCCGGCCGCCACCACGATATCCGTGGTTGTCAGCGTATCGCCGCCGAAAACCAGCGCCTTGCTGGTGATCTCGTAACCGACGGAATCGGGACCGATGCGCTTACCCTCGTCACGCACCAGCGAGCCGCCGCCAAGCCCGATGGCCAGCACGTCCGGCATGCGGAAATTGGTGCGCACACCGCCAATATCGACGGCAACCGCCGATTCTCGCGGAAAACCGTGCACGAGCATGCCGACATCCGATGTCGTGCCGCCAATATCCACCACCATGGCTTCCTTGACACCGGCCAGCATCGCAGCGCCGCGCATGGAATTGGTGGGACCGGAGGCGAAGGTAAGGACCGGATAACGCTCGACATAGTCGGGAGACATCAATGTTCCATCGTTCTGGCTGATGAAAAAGGGCGCCTTGATGTCGAGTTCCTTCAGCGCGCTGCGGAAGGAGGAGACGACCTTGCGGGAAAGCTCGGCCAGCGAGGCATTCATGATCGAGGCGTTTTCACGCTCGAGGAAACCCACTCTTCCGATTTCATGGCTGAGCGAGATGGCGATGTCGGGAACCGCATCGCGCAGGATTTCGGCGGCGCGAAGCTCCATTTCCGGCGTGACCGGCGAAAAAACCGAGGTGATGGCCGCCGTCTTCAGGCCGCGTTCGCGCACGGTGGCGGCAACCTCCATCAATCCCTTTTCGTCGAGAGGCGCGATGGTGCGCCCGTCGAATTCATGTCCGCCGCGCAGCATGAAGGTGTGTCGGCCAAGCGTGTCGGCAAGGTCCTTCGGCCAGTCGGTCAGCGGCGGCAGGCCCTTGGTGGCCGGCAGGCCGAGGCGGATGGCGGCGACTTCCAGCAGGCGCTTGCGCTCGACCACGGCATTGGTGAAATGGGTCGTGCCGATCATCACCGCCTGAATTTGCGAGACGGATACGCCCGTCATGCCCAGAAGCTTGTTCAGCACCGCCACGATGCCCGAGCCGACATCGGCCGTTGTCGGGCTTTTGCAGGCGCCGATGACCGCTGCCCCATCCATAAGGGCGGCGTCGGTATTCGTGCCACCCACATCAATGCCAATACGCATGTCTTTCTCCTGTCGATTGACAAGGGAAGGGCGCCTGCGCGGTTGCTCACCGCACATTGCATCCTTTCCCGATTTTCTGGTTCCGGTGGCCGGGTCTCAGGCCACCAAGACTTCGGATCGTTCCGGGTCCCATGTCACGCCGATCGCCTGTCCGGGCGACAGCCTAGCGAGATGGGACTGGTTCTGCCGTTCGGCGACGATATCCTGCCCGCCGACCGAAAGATGGTACCGGACAAGGGCGCCCTGATAGGTTTCAGAGACGACGGTTGCCGGAACGCCGGTGCCGGCCTCGCCGATGATGATGTTTTCCGGTCTGACGACGAGCTTGACGGCTTTGCCATCGGCGAAGTCTTCGGCGGGAACACGTGTCAGCGCCACGGTGTCGCCGAAGCTGACCACCAGGCTTTCGCCTTGGCGGCCCCTCACTGTGGCGTCGATGACATTCGACTGGCCGATGAAGGTGGTGACGAAAAGCGTCTTCGGCCTCTCGTAGATTTCCTGCGGCGTGCCCACCTGCTCGACTCTGGCTTTCTGCATCACGCCGATGCGGTCGGACATGGTGAGCGCCTCATCCTGATCGTGGGTCACGTAAACGGTGGTGATGCCGAGCTTCTTTTGCAGATCCTTGATCCAGTATTTCATTTCCTCCCGCAGCGATTTGTCGAGTGCCGAAAGCGGTTCATCGAGAAGCAGGATGCGCGGTTCGGTAACCAGCACGCGGGCAAGGGCCACACGCTGCTGCTCGCCACCGGAAAGCTGGCGCTGATAGCGGTTTTCATATCCCGCAAGGCCGACCTGGCGTAATGCGAAGGCGACGGAGCGGTCGATTTCTTCCCTGGATTTCTTTCGCAGCTTCAGACCGAAGGCGATGTTTTCGGCCACGTTCATATGCGGAAAAATCGCATAATTCTGGAAGACGATGCCGATGTCGCGCTTTTCGGGCGGCAGATAGGTGACGTCATCCGATCCGATCAGGATTTGCCCCGACGATGGGCGGATGAAGCCGGCGATCATGCGCAATGTCGTGGACTTGCCGCAGCCGGAAGGTCCCAGCAGCGAGAAGAATTCGCCCTGTTCTATATGCAGATCGATGCCCGCGACCGCGACATTGTCGCCATAGGATTTGACGAGGCTTTTCAGTTGAATATCCGACATCGGCTTCCGTTGTCCTTTCCCTCTGGGACGTGGCCGGCGGAACCGGCCACGACGTTCTGTGGGTGCGAGGGTCAGCCCGCGAAGATTTCGTTCACGGTCTCAACGATCTCGTCTTCGTTTTCGAGATAGGCTTTCCAGTCCGGCAGCCAGAAATCCTTGGTGGCGTCGGCGCTGTTGACGATGCCGGCCTTGACGAGATTGTCCGGCAGAGCGGCGTTGGAGACGGTGGGGCGCAGGTAGAATTCCTTGCCCATATTGGTCATGAAGGACGGCTCCAGCGCCCGGTTGAGAAGCGCATAAGCAAGCTTCTTCTGGGTTGGCTCGGAATAGCGGCTGACCGTATAGGTCTGGGTCAGGATCGGTTGCAGTTCCTTCCAGTACATGACGGCGAAAGGCGCGCCCTTGTCGCGGGCCTGCATGGGTTCGGCGTCGCTCTGTACCGCGATGACCACCTCGCCGCGATCCATCAGCGTCTGCATGTTGCCGGTGAAATCCGAAATCTTGGCGGGCATCAATTCCTTCATCGCCTTGTAACCGGCATCGAGATCGTACTGATCCTTGCCGAACAGCGAGCAGGCGACGAGGAAGAAGTCCATCTGCAGCGTGTTGGAGGTGATGTAGGTGCCGCGCTTGCCGGCGAATTCCGGCTTCCACATGTCCTTGAAGCTGGTCGGCGGCGGCGTGACGAGGTCGGTGCGATAGGCATGCACATACTGGTTGAAGGCCCAGGTGACGCCGACGCCGTTCGAGGTGGCGAAGGGCCAGAGATTTTTGCCGTTCGGCAGGTTGGGAAGGATTTCGTCGATCGTGTGGAAGAAATCGCCCGCCGCCGCCGTCTTGAACATTTCCGGCAGGTTCCAGTTGGTAATGTCGAGCGGCGGTTTTTTCGGCCCGTTGGCGACGAATTTGGGAAACCACGGCCAGGTGGAATCATATTCGATCTTGCAGTTGAAATCTTTCGCGAAGTCGGTCAGCAGATATTTATTGACCAGCTCACCCCAGGGCCCGCCCCATTCGCCTATCCGCAACACCGCCCCGCCGGCATCGAAGACGGAGCCGTCATAGGTCACGTCCTGCGAGAAGGCATGGTTGATGTTGAAGAGCGGCAGGGTTGCTGCTGCGGCGCCGATCTTGAGAAGCTTGCGGCGGTTGGGATCGAATGTCATTCCAGTCATGTCCATGTTCCCCTTGTTTTTTGAACCTATGGATGCGGGCATTCATTAAATGTCCGGCGGTGCTCTAGCCGCCGAAAACGCGCTTCAGATTGATGAGCCTGGACGTTGCCACCATCGACACGACGACGAGGAGGATGGCGAATATGCCTGCTGCCGCCGCAGTGGGTTCGAAGGCGTAACGCAGCGCCACATACATGGCCATCGGCAAGGTTTGCAGGTTTGGCGTCGAGAGAAAGAGCGTCACCTCGAACTGGCCGAAGGAAATGATGAAAGCGAAGATGGTGCCAGCCGAAATGGCCGGTGAAATGATCTTCAGCGTCACGAGCCGAAAGGCGGTAAAGGGAGAAGCCCCGAGCGACCGTGCTGCCTCTTCCAGGCTGCGGTCGAAGCCGACGAGGGCGGCGGTGACCGTGGCGATGACGAAGGGGCAGGTGACGATGACGTGGCCGATTATGAGCCCGGTCATGCTCCGTGCGAGCCCGATGCCGGTGGTGACATAGAACACGTAGAGCGCAAGGCCCAGCACCACCCCCGGCAGGACGATGGGCATCATGAAGAAGGCGCGCAGCGGTGCAACAAGACGGCTCGACGACCGTGTCAGGAACAGTGCCGCCATGGTGCCGAGCACCGTCGCAATCGCTGTCGAGATGCCGGCGACGAGGAAGGAAACGCCATAGGCCGAGAGAAAGGTCGGTGAGGTCAGGAAGGCATAGACCCAGCGCAGGGAAAAACCCTGCGGCGGAAAGGTCAGATAGTCGCCGGCATTCAGGCCGGACAGGATGACGATGATGACGGGGACCAGCAAAACCGTCAGCGTCAGCACCGACAGAAGTCTGAAAACAAGCGGAATGGATGATTCCTCACGCATCAGCTGCGCCCTCCCGTGGTGCGCATGGCAGCGCGGTGATAGACGGCGATCGCCATCAGGCTGGTGACGAAGAGGACGATGGCGATGGCCGCACCGAACTGCCAGCGTCCGGTTTCCGCCACCTGCTGGTAGATGTGGATCGGCATGACCATGACCTTCCAGCCGCCCATCAGCGCCGGCACGACATAGGATGAAATGGCAAGTGCGAAGACCAGCAGCGTACCCGCCAGAATTCCCGGCATGGAAAGCGGCAGCACGATGGAGAAGAAGGCCTTCGCACGGGAAGCGCCAAGCGATCTGGCCGCTTCTTCCAGCGCAGGATGGATGGATTTGATGATGCCGATCAATGACAGGATCATGAAAGGCAGCGTGATCTGCACCAGCCCGACCACGACACCGAAGATGTTGTACATCAGCGGCAAGGGCTCTGAAATGATGCCGATGCGGATGAGTGTGCTGTTGATGAGGCCGTTATCGCCCAGAAGCACCATCAGCCCATAAAGCCGAATGACCATGTCGAGCTGCATCGATGACAGCACCAGGATCATCAGCAGGGTATTGCGGCCGGGGCTGACCGTCTTGGCGATGACATAAGCAAGCGGATATCCGAGCACCAGACAGACCAGCGCCACCATGGCGGCAATGCCGACGGAGCGCAAAATGGCCTCGTAATAAATGGCGCGGGTGAAGATGCGCACGAAATTGTCGAAGGTGATCGCGCTTGAGAGGGTTATGACGCCCGCCACCGATTTGTTGAAGGCAAGGGCAAAAAGCGAAGCGGTGGGCACGACGAAAAAGGCGATGAAGAAAATCAGGGCCGGCAGCAGAAGCAGCCAGAAGCCGAGCCCCTCGCCGAAGCGCCTTCGCAGCGACGAAGCCTGAGAAAGAGGCAGGCCGTTCACCTGTTTGTCCGATGTCGTCATTGCGGATACCGCCATGTTGCCCGATCTCCTCATTCTGCCGCTTGCGGCAGCATGGCCCTGTGCAAGGCGTCGTAACCGATCAGTTCCTTTTCCGGCGGGGCCGGATAGGTCATCTTGCTTTGCGAAAGACCGGCGCGCACGAGACCGGCGGCAATCGACACCGCTGTCGGAATGGGATCGATGACCGGAACGTCGATGCCTTCGGCAAGCAGCCCATCGCGCAGACCGGCGGCGCATCCCATCAGGCCGGTGCAGCCGAAGATCAGCGCTTCCGCGCCGTCCTCCTCGACAGCCTTCCTGCCTTCCTCCACCAGCCGCCGGGCGGTGGCGACAAGATCCGCCTCGAGATCGAGGACGGGAATGTCGACGCTGCGCACCGAGGCCAGCTTGCTGGAAAGGCCGCATAGGGCGGCGGTATTTTCAAAAGACGGGATCAGGCGACGCATGACGGTAATGACCGAGAATTTATGTCCCAGCATGGATGCAACATGCATGCCGGTTTGGCATGGTCCGACAATAAGCATGCCGGAAATTTCCCGGGCCGGCCGCAGGCCCGGATCGCCCATGCAGTCGATGATGACGGCATCGACGCCTTCGCGCTCGGCGCGCGCGACCTCAAGCAGGGTGCCGGGAACGGACATCGCCGCCTCGAACTCGCTTTCGATCGAACCCGGCCCTGTGGCTATCTCGGCATGGGAAAGGCTCACGCCGGGATATTCCAGCGCCTTGAGATCCGCCAGCTTGCGAAAGCCGCGCGTTACGATGGGGGACACGACACGAACATTGACGTTACGCATTCTCGATACCTCCTTCAAGCACCGCTACGACCGGCGTATGCGGGACAAATCCAAGCCTTGAACGTTGCGCATCCGACACTTCTGGGCGTCGGCTTCCTGCGCCGCTTGTTCCGATGCCTTACGGTGCATCGGCGTGCCGTCTGACGAAAGAGCTTTGGCGAATAGGGTCTTCGCTCTTTCGGGTGGGTAGTATGGCTGGCTTTGAAGCAAATTTCCTATCCTTTCGGATAGGTGTTGCTGCATAAAACGGATGCGTTTCCGATATTTGATTAAATATTGGACGAGTAACGTCGCAAAATAAGGCGATTTTGGCGTTTCGTGGCTGGTTTGACAGCGGGGCCGGCCATGGCGATGGTGTTTCCATCAAAGAGAGACTACTTCACGGAGGTCACAATGCCAGTCGCCAGAAGCGCGCCGGGCAGCGGCGGAGCTTTGTCGCGTTTGCAAAGCTTCGTCACGCTTGTGCGGAATTTCGCCTATGATTTTCGTCGATACCGGGCCTCCAGTTTCATTGACGGTCCGCGCGAGCGTCAAAATCTGGAGGCGCATATCAGGCTGTTGTCCCATATGCTGGAATATGGCCTGTCGCTCAGCGATCCTCGTGCAGGTTTCGGGATCGACAAGGTGCGTTTGCTGGCGGCGGAAGTCTCCCATTATATCGAAAGCTACGGTCCTGATGCAGCGACCGATAACGGGCTTGGCGTGCTTGCCGCTTATGTGGCCTATAATGCGGCCAATGGGGCGGATGTCCGGGAGGCGCAGAAACTTCTGGATGACCTGCTTGCATCCGATGCCGCATCCTCTCCCTGTGCCGCCGGAAGCGAGGCGGTTTCGGCAAGGGCCATCCGTGCCGCGGCCTCGTGCGATTTCATGGGCTTCATGGCTGCCCGCCACAGTGTTCGTCAGTATGACCGTGCAAGGCCGATTGAAGCGGAGCGGATCGAGCGGGCTGTCACGGCCGCCATGCAATCGCCTTCGAGCTGCAATCGCCAGACCACGAAAGTTCTTGCGTTTACGGACAAGGATTCTATCCGGCGCGTCCTCTCGCACCATCAGGGCAATCGCGGTTTCGGAGACCAGCTTGGCGGGGTCTTCGTCGTGACGGTCGATCTTAGAAACTGGAACACGATAGGGGAGCGAAATCAGGGCTGGGTGGATGGCGGAATGTTTGCCATGACGCTGGCGCTCGGGCTGCATGCGGAAGGTCTCGGGGCCTGCATGCTGAACTGGAGTGCGACAATGGAGGAGGATCGCGCCATGCGCGGGCTTCTGGGACTGGACGATTCGCATGTCATCATCACACTGATTGGTTTCGGCCACATGGTCGAAAGCTTTTCCGTTCCCGTTTCGCGCCGCAGGCCGCTTGCGCAGGTTCTGCTGCACGAGCCGCCGCTGAACTGAACCCGGCTGACACGATCGTGTTTTGGCCTTTCCGCATGATCACCTGGGCATCACCGAGGTCAACGGCGCTTTATTCAGCTGAAAAAACGATTGGCTGGTCGTTGCAGGCCAAGATGGTCGCGTAATGTCGGCCCCTCATAGTCCTTGCGAAACAGCCCGCGCCTTTGCAGTTCCGGAACTACCTGTGTCGTGAAGTCGTCAAGGCCGGCCGGCAGGAAAGGGAAGGTGACGTTGAAACCATCCGAACCCTCCTCATGAAGCCATTGCTCCATCTCGTCGGCGATGGTCTTTGGTGTGCCGACGAAGGCGAGACCTGCATAACCGCCCAGCCGCTGGGCAAGCTGGCGCACCGTCAGGCCCTCGCTGCGGGCAAGCTCGATCACCCTTTCACGGCTGGATTTGCTGGCGTTGGTCTCGGGAATATCAGGCAAGGGGCCATCGGGATCGAAGCCGGAAACATCGTGGCCGAGTGCAATGGAAAGCGAGGCGATTGCGCTGTCATAATGGACGAGACTGTCGAGCCTGGCGCGTTTGGCCTTCGCCTCCTCCACGCTGTCGCCGACGAGAACGAAAGCGCCCGGCAGGATAACAATGCTGTCGCGGGAGCGGCCTGCCGCAACGGTCCTGTCCTTGACATCCTTGTAGAATGCTTTTCCTGCCGCAAGCGTGGGGGTTGCGGCAAAAACCACTTCCGCCGTCTCGGCGGCAAGCTGGCGGCCCGGCTCGGAAGCTCCGGCCTGCACGATGACGGGCCAACCCTGCACCGGGCGCGCGATGTTGAGCGGTCCGCGCACGGACAATTCCGGTCCCTTGTGGTCCAGCACATGCATCTTTTCGGGATCGAAGAACAGCCCGCTATCGACATCCCGGATAAAGGCGTCATCCGAAAAAGAGTCCCAGAGACCGGTGACGACGTCGTAAAATTCCCGCGCGCGTCCATAGCGCTCGGCGTGATCCGGCTGCTCCTCGCGGCCGAAATTCCGGGCGGCGTCTGGATTTGACGTGGTGACGATGTTCCAGCCGGCGCGGCCATTGCTGAGGTGATCGAGCGAGGCGAAACGCCGGGCCACATGATAGGGCTCATCGAACGTGGTGGAGGCGGTGGCGACCAGCCCGATGCGGGAGGTGACGGCGGCGAGCGCCGAAAGCAGCGTGAAGGGCTCGAAGGATGTGACGGTGTGGCTGCGGCGCAGCGCCTCGGTGGGCATGTTCAGCACCGCCAGATGATCGGCCATGAAGAATGCATCGAACTTCGCTGCCTCGAGCTGTTGTGCAAAGCGCGCCAGATGGGCGAAATTGAAATTCGCATCCGGAAAGGCGCCCGGATAACGCCATGCACCCGTGTGGAGACTGACGGGCCGCATGAAGGCGCCGAGATGCAGTTTGCGATCATTTGCCATTGGGCTTCACTTTCATCGATGTTCTGGGCGTTGCGGATTGCTTCAGCCGCAGGCAGGCCCTTGCTCGTCGCGACGATATCCCCGCCGGGGGATTGGCGCGGCAAAGACTATTCCGATTATGATTTGCGAACCGAAAGATTTTTGCTGAAATTCTGCATTTGGCGATGATCCCGTCACCTGCGCCGGCCCTGTTTGCATCCCGTTGGGAAGTGCCGTGCGTGGCCGTGGTGGTGGAAAATCATCCGCTCGCCGGGAAGGCGGTCATCTCCGCCGAAGACCTTGCCGGAAACCGGCTTATCGCTTTCGCAAACTCCTTCCGCCTGCGCGTGCGGATCAACGATGTGCTTTCCAGCCTCGGCCTCGACCCTTCCTCCGTGATCGACAGCAATGTTTAGCTTTCGCGGGCGCGCATGGGTCTCGGTGTCGCAATCGCCGAATCGATCACCTTCCTGGGCCTGCCGGTGAAGGACGCGCACGTCATGCCGCTCTCTTTCCACATCCCGTTTTGATGGGACCTCGTGACGGCCGCCGGCCAGTCGATCCCGCAGCGGACGCGCCTTGCGCGGCCGCCGGAGCATTTTTCGAGTGAAAGCCAATCGCCTTCACGTCTGGACAAGGCGCTAAGACAAAGGGCATTCCCCGCGAACCCGCGTTCACGGGGAATGTTCTAGACCGCCAGCAGTTTCTCGTTGCCGATACGGGTGGTCTCGACGGCGCCCTCGGTTTCGATCCGCTTGCCGGTGGCTGGATCGAAGAAATGAAGGTGGGCGGCGGGCAGGTCCAGGTAAATGCGCTGGCCGGGTTTTACCGAAAGGTCCTCACCAATGGCGGCGGAGAAGGTCTCGCCGGCGATATCGGCATGCACGATGCGGCCCGAGCCCAGTTCTTCGACGAAATCCACCACTGCCGGTACGCCGGCGCCATCCGTGCTGACCACGCATTGTTCCGGGCGGATGCCGACCATCACGTCACGGCCGCGCAGTTCCAGCGCGGTTTCGGGGAAGAGTTTCACCGGCGTGCCTGCCAGCATCACGGCAGGGGATTCCACCTCCACCCTTGTGCTGAACAGGTTCATGGCGGGCGAGCCGATGAAAGAGGCCACGAAGGTGCTGGCCGGGCGATGGTAGATATCGAGCGGATGGCCGACCTGCTCGACATTGCCCCTGTTCATCACCACCAGCCGGTCGGCCAGCGTCATGGCTTCCACCTGGTCATGGGTGACGAAGACTGAGGTCGCGGAGAGACGCTGGTGCAATTTGCGGATTTCCGCACGCATGGTCACGCGCAGCTTGGCGTCGAGATTGGACAGCGGCTCGTCGAACAGGAACACCTGCGGTTCGCGGATGATGGCGCGGGCCATGGCGACACGCTGGCGTTGGCCGCCGGAAAGGGCGGCGGGCTTGCGCTCCAGATAGTCGGAAAGGCCGACGATCTTTGCTGTTTCCTCGATGCGGCGCAGGCGTTCGGCCTTGGGCACGCCAGCGACCTTCAGCGCATAGCCGATATTGCCCGCCACCGTCATGTGCGGATAAAGCGCATAATTCTGGAACACCATGGCGCAGCCGCGCTCACGCGGCTCCAGCGTGTTGACGACGCGCCCGCCAATGGCGATCTCGCCTGAGGTGATTTCCTCCAGCCCGGCGATCATGCGCAGCAGCGTGGATTTGCCGCAGCCCGAGGGGCCGAGGATGACGACGAATTCGCCGGATTGGAAAGAGAGATCCACGCCGTGCAGGGTCGGGGTCTTGCCGTAGGATTTGCGGACCTGGCGAATATCGATCTGAGCCATGATAGGAGAACCTTGTTGTTGAAAGCCACGCGACGACGTCACTTGTCGGACGATACGAGGCCGCGGACGAACCAGCGTTGCAGGAAGGCCACGACGAGAAGCGGCGGCATGATGATGATGAGGGAGCCGGCCAGCGTGACGTTCCAGTCCGGTATGCCGTCTTCGGCGGGCAGAAGTGCGCGCAGCGACATCATTACCGTTTTGTAGGAGGGGTCGGTGACCATAAGCAGCGGCCACAGATACTGGTTCCAGGCATAAACGAACATGATGGTGGTGAGCGCCGCCATATTGGTGCGCGAAAGCGGCAGCAGCATTTCCACGAAGAAGCGCACCGGGCCCGAGCCGTCCATGCGCGCGGCTTCCGCCAGCTCGTCGGGGATCGTCATGAAGAACTGCCGGTAAAGGAAGGTGCCGGTGGCCGTGGCGACCAGCGGCAAGGTGAGTCCGGAATAGGAGTTCAGAAGGTTCCACTCGACCGTCACTTCGATGCCGAAAAGTCCAAGAATGGAGCGGAACGGCTGGAAAAGATCGGCTGCCACGGAATAGGTCGGCACCACGCGCACTTCGAGCGGCAGCATCAGCGTGATAAAGACCGTCCAGAAAAACAGGTGTTTGAGCGGCGAACGGAAAAACACGATGGCAAAGGCGGTGCAGGCCGAGAGGGCCACCTTGCCGATCGTGACCAGCGTGGCCATGATGATGCTGTTCAACAGGGCATTGCCGAGATTGGCGCGCTCCCATGCCGTTGTGGCGTTGGTGAAAAACTCGCCCTGGGGCATGAAGTTGAACGGTACGCTGTTGACCTGCTGCACCGACTGGCTGGCGCCGGAAATCACGACGATGAAGGGGCCGATGAGCAAAAAGAAGCCGGCGACCATCAGTATATAGGTCAGGGCGTCGGCAAAGGGTGTGCGCTGTATCATGGCCGCCTCACTTGTAATGGACCTGCCGCTCGACAAAGCGGAACTGGATGAAGGTGAAAACCATGATGAGGCCGATGAGGACGATGCTCTGCGCCGAAGCGCCGGAATAGTTCAGGCCCTCGAAGGCTTCGCTGACGATGCGGTAGACCATTACCTCGGTGGCGCGGTTGGGGCCGCCCTCGGTGGTGGTGGCGACGATGCCGAACGTATCGGCTCCGACGAAGCCCTCGGTCATCATGATCACGGTGAGGAAGAACAAAGTGGGGGCAAGCAGCGGCACCTGAATGTCGATGGCGCGACGAATGGGGCCGGAGCCGTCCATGGCGGCCGCTTCCGTCAGCGAGCGCGGCACCGATTGCAGGCCGGCGAGCACGAAGATGAAGGTGTAGCCCGCCCATTTCCAGATGAAGATGACGATGACGAGGATCAGCGCATGTTCACCGTATTTGGCCGGGTTCCAGATGTCCGGCCACCAGGCGTTGAGCGAGGCGGCAAGACCACGTTCCGGCGACAGGATGAAGCGGAAGGCCATGCCCGCGGCGGGGCCGGCAATGGCGTAAGGGAGAATGTACAAGACCCTGAAAAAGCCGGAGCCGGGCAGCGCGCGATCGACACAAAGCGCCAGAACGAGGCCGATCAGGATGGTGAAGACAGGCCCGGCAATGGCAAAGACCATGCTGACGAGCACCGAATGCCAGTAAAGCGGATCGAGAAAGGTTTCCTCGAAATTGGCGAGACCGACGAACTCCGCAGCGCCACCGAAAGGCGGTTCGAGCGTGAACGCCCAGTTGATGACCGCTGCCACTGGCCAATAGAAGAACAGAAAGATCAGCAGAAGCTGCGGCAGGGCGAACAGCACGGGCAACCACGTGCTTTTGAAGACGGCGCGCTTTTCCATGAAAAAACCGGCATTACTGGAGAAATGGGCGGACTTGCCCGTGAAGCGAGGCGTCGCGGGCAAGTCCTTCGAAGTCGGGCGGGAAGCTTAGTTCAGCTTGGCGCCGGCATAGGTCTTTTCGAAGCGGCGCAGAGCGGCATTGGAGCGCTCGACGGCCTTGTCCAGTTCAGCCTGGACGTCGGCGTTTTGCATGAAGATGGCTTCGAGCGAGGTGGCGACTTCCTTGCGGATCTGGGTGAAACCGCCAAGGCGGATGCCGCGGGTATAGTCGGAAGGCGGCGTAAACGTCAGGCTTTCGATCGCCTTTTCACGGCCCTTGTAAGGTGCCTTGTCGTAGAAGCCGTTGGCCTTCATGGCGTCGAAGCCGGTCTTGGTGACCGGGATGTAGCCGGTGACCGTGGACCACCACTGAACCATCTCCGGCTGGGCGATGAAGTTCAGGAATGCGGCAGCGCCCTTATATTCTGCGTCGGGGCGACCGGCCATGACCCAGAGCGAAGCGCCGCCGACGAGCGAGTTGTGGCGCTCGGTGCCTTTCCAGACCGGCAGCATGGCGACGTCCCATTTCACGCCTTCCGGCATGGTCTTGCCGACGGTGCCGTGATTGGCGATGGAGGTCATGAACATCTGGCAGGTCTGCGAGGTGAAAGCGGGCAGGATGTCCATGCCGAGCTGCTTCGTCTTGACGACAAAGAGCTTCTCGTCCTGCATCTTCTTGAAGAACTTGACGTGATCGACGAATTTCGTCTTGTTGATCGTCAGTTCGGCGTCAAGGCCCTGATAGCCGTTGCCCTTGGTGGCAATCGGCTGGTTATGGATGGCGGAGAACTGCTCCATCAGCATCCAGGTGTCGAAGTTGAAGGCCAGCGGGCATTCGAAACCGGCAGTCTTCAGCTTCTTGGCGGCCTCTTCAACTTCTTCCCAGGTGTCGGGCTTGAAGGTGATACCGGCTTTCTCGAAGGCGTCGATATTGTAATAGAACATCGCCGTGGAAGAATTATACGGGAAGGAGTTCAGCTCGCCCGAAGCCGTCGCGTAATAATTGGCGATGCCGGGAAAATAATTGTTCCAGTCGATCTTGTAACCATTGTCGGCCATCAGCTTCTTGGCCGGAACAAAAGCGCCGGAGAGCATCAGATCGAGGGTGCCGGCATCGTAGATCTGCGTGATTGCGGGCTGCTTCTTGGCGCGGTAGGCGGCAATGGTGTTCTGCAGCGTGGCGTCGTAATCGTTCTGCGAGGTGCAGACGATTTCGAATTCAGCCTGCGAATCGTTGAATTTCTTGCAGGTGTCCTGAACGCGGTCGCCGAGATCGCCGGAGAGGCCGTACCAGAATTCGAACTTGGTCTTTTCTGCGTGAGCGGCGGTAGCGCCGAAGGCGGCCGCTATGGCGACGCCGGCCACAAAAGAAGTCAGAGCGGAAGATTTCATGTGTTGAGCCCCGTTGATGGATTTGATGGCATGATCGGCAAGGACATCATGTCCACAGCACGAAGCCACGGGCTCTGCTAGCAGCCGTCTTTGACGGATGGCTTACACTTTGTTGAACGTTTTATGATGACTGGCCGCGCAGGGGAACCTGCGCGGTAAAACAGCTGCAATAAAAGCCGTATTTGTGTTTTTATTTTTATTTTTCATGTCGTTACGGTTTTTATATTATTTTTCTACCTGATGCTGAGTAGGGTTGCTGTGTCAACCGCGGCGTGCGGCCTCAATGGTGGCGACATCGATTTTCTTCATGTCCATCATGGCGGCAAAGGCGCGTTTGGCCTCTGCACCGCCGGCGGCCATCGCCTCCATCAGCACGCGCGGGGTGATCTGCCAGGAGATGCCCCATTTGTCCTTGCACCAGCCACAGGCGCTTTCCTCGCCGCCATTGCCGACAATGGCGTTCCAGTAGCGGTCGGTTTCTTCCTGATCTTCAGTCGATATCTGAAACGAGAAGGCCTCGCTCTGTTTAAAGGCCGGTCCGCCATTGAGCCCAATGCAGGCGACGCCGGCAACGGTGAACTGCACCATCAAAACGTCGCCTTCCTTACCGGAGGGATAGTCGCTCGGTGCCCGGTAGACGTTGCTGACAACGCTGTCAGGGAATGTGCTGGCATAAAATCTGGCGGCGGCCTCGGCATCCCTGTCGTACCAGATACAGATCATATTCTTCTTCATTACATGTTCCTCCCAGATTGGAATCAGATTTTCGCCCCGCCTCAGAGCGGCAGGGAAATGGCCGGATGTTGCCGGCTTCCCATCCGGCATAGAATGCAGCTGCCGGGCGAACGTTCCGGAAAGGTCGGCCAACCGCGCAATTTTTCGGGGATGCAGGGTGGGTCATGACGGCGACGCCGGCCCGCAGTCCTCGTTACAACCAGCGCCTGACCCTGCGCCGATAGGCATCATAGGCGGGGCCGAGTTCCTTGGTCAGCACCCGTTCCTCGATCCTCACCTGCAGCATCACGGCGATGATGAGAGCAATGGCGACTGCAAATTGCAGAACCGTCGTGAAAACCAGCACCAGCCCTGCAAACAGCACGATCTGCCCGACGAAGACCGGGTTTCTGGAAAGGCCGAACGGGCCGGTATCCACGATGGCGCCGAGATGGCCTTCGGCCGCGCCGATGCGCCATGACCTGCCCATGTAGTGCTGCGCGTAAAGTGCGATCAGACCTCCGGCCAGCACCATCACCACACCGACGATACGGATTGTAAGGCCAGGCTCGCAACGGTTCAGAAGAAAGCCGGATTGCTGCGGCCCCAGCCACAGGCTGACAAGCGGCAGAATGGCACCGAGAAGAAAAGCGAGACGGAAAAGCATGGCGGGAAGGGTCTGCCGCTCGCGGCCCTTTGCAAAAAGCCAGACCGGTTCCCCCGTTTGTTTCGCCAGCCGCGCTGTCAGAAACAGAAATCCGGCCACATATGCCCAGACGACGAGCGTCGCAATAATATCGATCATATTTCCCCCAAAGACGACGGCGAGCCTTGCCGTCCCGATGTCAGGGGCAGCGTTTTTCGACTCGCTCAGGGCCCGGAATATAAATGCAAATATGTATCAATTTGACTTCATCCGCGGGCCGTGAAGTTTTTCGTCGGGCCTCTTTCGATGAGCTGGCGGATTTGCTTGGCGAGCATCAAATTATTATTAAGTATTATTTAATTATGAAACAACATTATTGACGAATAATTTCCAGTGGAAACCATTTAGATGCCATCGGAGGATCGCACGTGAGTTTTCTTGATCGTGGCGCAAATGCTTTTGCGGTTCTGACCGCACTTTCCAAATCTCAAGCCATCATAGAGTTCGATATGTCGGGAAAGATTCTCACTGCCAACGAGAATTTCTGCCGTGCGCTCGGTTATGATCTCGCGGAAATCGTCGGCAGGCATCACAGCATGTTTGTCGAGCCCGCCATCGTATCTTCGCAGGACTACAAGGCCTTCTGGGCAAAGCTTGCGGCGGGCGAGTTCGACCAGCGGCAATATAAGCGCATCGGCAAGGGCGGCAGGGAAATCTGGATCGAGGCCTCCTACAATCCGGTGTTTCGTCGCGGCAAGCCGGTGAAAGTGGTCAAGATCGCCACCGATATTACCGCGCGCGAGCTGATGGCGGCGGAAGATGCCGGCAAGATCGACGCCCTGTCGCGGGCGCAGGCCATCATTGAATTCTCGCCGGACGGCGAGGTGCTGACGGCCAATGAGAATTTTCTGGCGGCACTCGGTTATTCGCTGGCCGAAGTCCAGGGCAGGCATCATTCAATGTTCTGCGAGCCGGCCTACACGCAATCTGCCGACTATGCGCAATTCTGGAAAAGGCTTGCCGGCGGCGATCTCGTGGCGGATGAATTCATGCGGCTTGGCAAGGGTGGCCGCAGGGTTTTCATTCAGGCCTCCTATAATCCGATCTTCGATTTGAACGGCAGGGTGTTCAAGGTCGTCAAATTCGCGACCGACGTGACCGGCCGGGTGGAAAATGTCGAAAAGCTTGCGCAGTCCCTGACTGAACTGGCCGAGGGGGATCTTTCACAAAGCATCGACAAGCCCTTTATCCCTTCGCTTGAACGATTGCGGACGGATTTCAACGCCGCCTCGGAAAAGCTGAAAAAGGCCATGACGCTGGTGTCGGAGAATGCCGGCGCCATTTCTTCCGGCTCGAATGAAATACGCTCGGCGGCCGATGATCTTGCCAGACGCACGGAACAGCAGGCAGCCTCGATCGAGGAAACGGCCGCAGCCCTTGAAGAGATCACCACTGCCGTCAACGATTCCAGCCGGCGGGCGGAAGAGGCCGGAAAGATTGTCGCCCGCGCCCGCGACCATGCCGAGCATTCGGGCCAGGTGGTGCGCGATGCGATCGGCGCGATGGACCAGATCGAAAAATCATCACGGGAAATATCCAATATCATCGGCGTGATCGATGAAATTGCCTTTCAGACCAATCTTCTGGCGCTGAATGCGGGCGTCGAAGCCGCACGCGCCGGTGAGGCGGGCAAGGGGTTTGCGGTGGTGGCGCAGGAGGTCCGTGAGCTCGCGCAACGCTCGGCGACAGCTGCCAAGGAAATCAAGAGCCTCATCAACGCATCCGGCGCGCAGGTGGAAAACGGCGTCGGCCTCGTCACCAGAGCGGGTTCCGCCCTGCAGGAAATCGCCGCGCAGGTGCGCGATATCAACACCAATGTCGTGGCGATTGTCGATGCCGCACGCGAACAGTCCACCGCACTCGCTGAAATCAACCAGGCGGTCAACACCGTCGATCAGGGAACGCAGCAGAACGCCGCGATGGTGGAGGAGCAGACGGCGGCGAGCCACAGCCTCGCGCGGGAAGCGGCGGCCCTGTTCGAACTTCTCGGGCAGTTCCGCTTCGATGACACGCCGCGATCGACATCCTCTTTACGGCGCAGCCCGCAGGAAACCGCGCCGGCCGGTGCCCGCCGTCCCGCATCCCGCCCGCTTGCGTCACGCGGTTCCGCCGCCGTCGCCGTCGATCGCGAAGAGTGGCAGGACTTCTAGAGCACTTCGCGAATGCGCGCTTTCCGGTCTGGGCTTCCTCATTCCCGTGACAGGCACGGGAATGAGGCCCGACCGAAACTTCCATTGAAGAACAGCCAAAGGTCTGGGCATATCGTTGCGATTGGCTGATAATCGGCGCATCGCGTTTGGAGTTTTCGGGGACCTTCGCTTGGCAGGGATATCGACAAGCCGTCTGGCTCTTGCCTTCTGTCTGCTGGCCGTCACCTCCGGTCCGACCGGTGCTGACCAGCCGGCAAAGGAAAAAACAATCTGCGCCTACAGCCATGATGTCGCGCCGGAACTGTGCATCCGCGTCGGCAGCTACAATAATGATCTTTGCCATGCCATTGAGGTTCTGGCCGGGCGTCATGCCGTTCCGCCGGATTATTTCGCGCGGCTGATCTGGCGGGAAAGCCTGTTCCGGGCCGATGCGGTGAGCCCGAAGGGCGCTGAGGGTATCGCCCAGTTCATGCCGGGCACGGCAAGGCTGCGCGGCCTTGAAGACAGTTTCAACATCATCGCCGCGCTTGAGGCATCCTCGCGTTATCTGTCGGAGCTGAACACGCAATTCGGCAATTTTGGTCTCGCGGCGGCGGCCTATAATGCGGGCGAGGCGGGATTGCGGACATTCATCGCCACCGGCCGCCTGCCGATGGAAACCCGGGATTACGTGTTTGCGATTACCGGATACCCCGTGGAAAGCTGGAAGGACAATCCGCCGGAAAAAGCGGCCCCGGCGCTGGATGACAACAGGTCCTTCATCGATGCCTGCCTGAAGCTGGCCGATACCCGCACCATGAACGATCCCGTGCTGATTTCCTCGGCCGACTGGGCGCCCTGGGGCGTGCAGCTTGCAGCGCATTATAATCCGGCGGTGGCAAACCGGCTTTTCACCCGCGCGATAGGTCAGCTGGCGGAGCCTCTTAACGCTGAACGAGCCTTGATCGTGCGCCAACGCGGCGGGAATTTCGGTTCGCGCCCGCGTTATGCCGCCCGCATCGGCCGCGAAACACGTGGTGAAGCCAATAAGCTTTGCGGTGCAATCCGGCAGGCCGGCGTTCCCTGCACCGTGTTTCGCAACAGGTAGGCGACTGTCATTTTAAGCCGATCATAACAAGTTGATCGGCATTTCGTTTGCGCCTCCTTCCAGCGGCAAACCATCGACCCTAGATTTGCGCCCGGGCCATGGTCGCGTCTTGTGCGACCACAGGCATTTTACGAGGGGAAGCATTAAAAATGAGATGGCTTGAAACCGGATGCCTTACGGCTGCGCTGGCAATCGTCAGCGCCTGTTCCTCCACCGGGCAGACGGAGATTTCCCGCACCGTCGCAGGCTTTGTGGGACAGCCCCGCGATGCCGCCATCGCCAGACTTGGCCGTCCGAACAAGGTCATCATCGAAAACGGCGCAACCGAATCCTATTGGCTGAAGGTCGATGTCGAGACCTATGCGGGCCTCAGCAACAGGCGCGAATATAAAACCGTCAATGGCCAGGCGCAGATATCGGAAACCGAGGGCATGAAGATCAAGGAGCACCGCCGTGACTGCATCATCAAGATCACTGCGGACGCCGCCTCCACCATCAGGACGAGCGAGATCATTGGTAATCCGGCCAGTTGCGAAAATATTCTAAATCGTCCGGCCTCCTGAACCGCGCTCCGGGGGCGGAACGCAGCTCAGGAGGTTGCAAGGGGGCTTAAAAGCGATAGTTCAGCCCGACCTTGATGGCATGCATGTTCAGCGAATTCGACGCGTTGCGGCCGTTTGTTATTCCCGAAGTGCCGGCGTGGTCGACATATTCGTAAACCGGCGATTCATAGGGAGCGCAAACTTCCGGATAGATGGCGCAAAGCCAGGCCATATTGGGATCATTGGCCAAACCGGGGTCGATCATCTCGGTGCCGGTCTGCTCGCTGGTCTGGTAGTCCTTGCCGGTGCCGGCGCGGGCATTCTTGAACTTGAAGGACTTGGCGCGGAAATGGCTGTAGCTGTAATCCGCCCTGATCGACCAGTTTTCGTTCAGGGCATATTCCGCGCCGAGCCCGATGGTGAAGCCGGTTCGCGTGCCCGAAGCCTTCTCTACGAAGAATGCCGTTGTTTCGGAACCCATGGGGTTGGTAGCGCTCGCACTGTCTGAGACATACTGGTCGCGCCTTTGGGTTTCCCGGGCAAGCGCCAGACCGGCGGTCGAATAAACCAGCAGCCTGTCGTTGACGGCATATCCGAGTTTTGCCCGCAACCCGGCAGTCCAGTCGATGTCGTAGCTGGTGGTTGCGTCCACATGTCCGTTTTTCGCCAATGTGGCATCGGTGGAACCGAACTTCTCGATGCCGCGAAGATAGGTTTTGGTGTAATCGGCCTCGACGCCGACGACAAAGCCGTTTTCGAGCTGGCGGTCATAACCCGCATGCAGCCCGAATGCGCCGCCGCGCATGTTGAAATCGGCAGATTCCCGCGCGGCTGCATCGCTGAACGTTCCATCCAGAGAGGTCGTATTTCCCGCGATATTCAGGAAATCGCCGCCCGCATGAGCACCCACATTAAAGCCGGTCCAGTCGCGAACGAAGGCGCTGTCCGTCGGGCTGCTGAAGGGGGAAAGGCCGGGCAGGGCTTCACCGCCGCCAATGGTTGCCGTGAGGCTGGCATAGATCGTCCGGCCCGGTCCCGGCTGCGTGACAAGGCCGAGAGGATCGACATAGAAACGATCGAACAGGTTTTCCACGCGCAGGCTCGCGGTCATGTTGTCGTTGATCTTGTATTCGGTAAACAGGTCGACAAGCGTATAGGGTTCCCAGTCCACGAGAGCGATGAATTCGGAGGCGCCCTGCGCCGTGACATCGCCATGTCCGATGGCGCGCGGACCGACATAGGAGATGCGGCCGCCGACCGTCAGCCGGTCCTCGAGGAATTTCTGCGAGAGCGTCAGGTCCACCGTATATTCCGGCTGAACATGGTTGGTCGCATAGTCGCCGTAGAGGGACTTGCTGTCGCAGGTCTGGGTCGTGCGGCAATATTCGACGTTCAGGAAATAATTGGCCGAAAGGTCCGCCGAAAAGCCGCCATTGGTGTAACGGCCGGAGAGTTCGAGACCTGAAAATTTAGCCCGGGGAATGTTGCCGATATTGAGGGTCAGCACCGGTTCGGTCACCACCGTGCGCGATATGTAATTCTTCACGTCCCAATTGAAATAACCGAACTTGATCATGGCGGTATCGTCGTCGGACAGAATGCCGTCGCGAATGATGTTGGTGCCGATTTCCCAGTTGCTGGACCGTTCCGGCTGGACGCCGGCATTGGCGATCACGCTGTTGAAGGCGGAGACGGATTCGATGATGGATGGCGATCTGAGCGTATTCGAATAGTTGGCGTAGAACTGCGTATTGTCGAACGGTTCCACGGTCACGCCGGCAGACGGGCTGAATCCCCCGTCATCCACCGTCAGGCCAATGGGTTTGCCCTGGGCCTGATATTTTTCGTAAGGGTCAAATCGATCCTTGAGCCAATAATGCGAGTATCGCAGGCCGCCATTGAGGGTAAGCCAGTCAACGGGCTTGTAGGCCGCCTTGGCGAAAGCGGCACCTTCATGACGAATGGCATCGCGCGGCGTCAGCCAACCCTCAAGAACAGCGGCGTGCTCGCTGCCATTGGTGTCCTCGGCCCGGTAGGAAATGCCGTAGTTCAGATCGAGGTCACCGTAATCCGAGCTGAATTGCGAGCGGTTGGTAATTTCGGCTCCCCACATATTGGTGTCGGTGCCGACCCGGAAACCGGATGGCAGGCCGATTTTTTCGGGCGTCAGTCCTCGCCCGCCGCGCACGGGATTTCGGACTTCGAGATGGTTGAAGTAGAAATTCGACTTGAAGTCGATGAGATCATTATCCTCGGGGTTCCAGTTGTATCTCGCCGTGAACGTGTCGAGGCTGGTGCTGACCGTCTGTTCCTGTTGCTGCGCCTGTCCGGTATTCGAGGTCAGCCGCGAGGCAAGCCGGTCCCCGGCCTCGCTTCTATATCCCATATAACCGATCTGGAATGTCTGGTCGTCCGAAAGGCGTGCGGTCACTTTTGCCAGAAGAGATTGCGTTTCCAGCTCGGTGTTGAGGACTTCCTCACCCCCGCGATAGTTGACCAGGCCTTCATTGATCATCGTGTTGGGAAGAATGCCGCCCCAATATTTCGTGTTGCCAATGTTTTTCGGGGAGGCGACGGGGCCGTGGCTGCCGGCGTGATAATTGCCCTGGCGACGATGCGCATAACCCGCAACGACATCGATGTCCTCGCCCTTATAGGCGCCGATCACACTGCCTGAGCCGGTCGTCGGCTTGAGGAAGGCGGGACGATCCATCCCGTCGGCAGATGGTGTCGCGGTGCCCACGCCGGACTGGTAGCTGTAGCCGCCCAGCGCGCCATCCTTCGGGCTTGACGAATTGGTGCCAAAACCGCCTTTGACCTTGAGGCCCCATTTCTCGCCGTCCTTGACGATGTCATCGGCACTGACCGTCCTCATCGCGACCGAGCCGGCATTGCCGAAGGAAGCGGCGTCTGCCCCCTTGGTAATGTCGACGCCGGCGATGAAATCGGGATCGACATAGGTGCGGTTAGAGACGCCCTGATAGCCCTGATAGACCGTCACGGAATTCTCGGCGCCGTCTATCGTCGTGGCGACGCGGCCCATTCCCTGCATGCCGCGAATATTGACGTCGATGGCGCCCGCGCCGTTGCGCGCCTCGCCGGACATGACGCCCGCCGTTCCGCGAAACATGTCAGCCGGGCTGGAGCCGCGAAAACGGTCGATGTCCTCGCCCGAAATATAGGCCGTGGGGGCGTCGGTTCCGTAGGGCGCGTCGGGACTGCCGTATCGCCCGCTTTTGCCGGTGACGGTGATTGTCTCCAGCGCGACTGTACCATCCGCCGCGGTCGCTTGCGGCGCCTGTGAGGCGTTGGAGACCGTCACGCGATCGGGCGCAGTAAAGCGAAAGCTCAGGCCGGTGCCGTCCAGAAGCTTGCCGAGCGCCTCGCGCGGTTGAAGGGCTCCCGCCGCGCCGGAAGTTTTCAGCCCCGTTGTCAAAGACGCATCGTAGAAAATCTGTATGCCGCTTGACGCACCAAATCGCGTCAGCGCCACGTCAAGCGATCCCGCGGGAATGGAGAATTGGCGCAGCTCCTGCGCGTGAACCTGGGTGTGAGCGTAAAACGAGACGGAGCACGCCAGCGATGCGCAGAATGCCGCCAGCCTCAAACGCCCTGCGCGACTACCGGATTTTTGTCCCGTCGCCAATAAATTCATCCCCGTAACCCCTTCAGTTTCGCCGCATCACTGCGGCCTCTGATAGGAAGGACGACCGAGGCGCAGAAACCCGAAAAGATTTCTGGAGTTTTTTGGTAATATTTTTTTGGTCGAACAATATCGTGGCAGGGCGAGGGTGTGAGCCGGGGTCAGACGAGGAGCAGTATTCCGCCGGCACCGATTGCCCGCAGATGCAGCGTTTCCTCAAGATGGGCGATAATATCCTGTGGCCGGTTGAGCTGGAAAACGCCCGAGACATGCAGGGACCGCAGGCTTTCACGCGTGATGATGATCCTGCCACGCCGGTGCCGGTTCAGACTTGCGACGATGTCTTCAAGGGGGCGGTTGTTGAACACCAGCAGGCCTTCGCGCCAGGCGGAGGCGGTTTCAAGGTCGATTGTGGATTTTTCCTTGAGGCCGGAACGTCCGTAAGTGATGGCCTCGCCGGGAAGGAGCTGGGCATTGCCGAGACAGTGCACGGCAAGCGGGCTGGACAGGCATTCCACCGTCACGCCGCTGGCGTTGTGTGTCACGCTGAAAGAGCCGCCGGAGGCTTCGACATAACCGGCACCGGCATTCACGACAAATGGCATGTCGGATGCCTGCCTGACGGTGAAGACCGCAGCACCCGCCGTCAGATCGAACCGCCGTTCACCGTCGAGAGACAGCGCCGTGCCGCCATCCAGAAAGGCGGTCGATCCGTCCGGCAGGTTCACATGTCGCTGCTCGCCGACCCCCGTTGAAAAATCCGCAAGCATTGAATCTATGGAGGGCATGTAACCGAGTTGCGGCAGCGCCACGGCGACGCCGGCAAAACCGGCTGCAAGGCTGCCGCCAATCATGAATAACCGTCTGGAGACGACGTTTGCGCGCGTTCGCGTTTCGGCCTGCAAGGCCGGGCCGAGATTGCGCCAGAGCGCCGATGCCTCGATGAAGGCGCGTTCGTGCTCGGCACTGAGATTGCGCCAATGGCTGAGCGCTTCCGTATCCTCGACCGTAGCCGCGCCGGAGTGCAGCCTGACGATAAAGGACGTGGCCTTTTTTCTGAGCGCATCGGATCCGTCGTTCAACACTCAACCCCTATCAAAAAGTCCATCCGGGCACGGGAATTTCACATGAACCTCACTAGCTCTAACGATTGAAAACCGGAAATCCGAAAATTATCTGCGCCGCTCATGACCCATTTTCTCCATGCAGTAATTGATCGCCCGGTTGATTTCCATTTCCACCGTGCGGGTCGAGACATGAAATTCCGCCGCGATCTCGGCATAGGGGCGAAACTCCAGCCGCGCCGCGACGAGTATTTTTCGCTGCCGATCCGGTAATTCGCCGATGACCCGCATGAGTTCCCGGATCTGGTCGCGATCGATCACCTGTTGGTCCGGTAATGGACGTTCATCGCGAATTGAAAGCGCATCCTCGATCTGTTCGGTCGTCGCGCGGTGCTTGCGACCGCGCCCATGATCGATGGCAAGTGACCTTGCAATCCGCTTGAGATAGGGAACGGGGGCCTCGGAGGCATTGGAACTGTTCCTCGCCAGCTTGATCCAGGCTTCATGGGCAAGATCCTCGGCATCTTCCCGGGAACCCGTCATCCGCGTCAGATATCGCTTGATGTCCGACTGCGTTTTCAGGAATGCCGAGAGGAATTTGTCGTCGCGTTGCGTCATGACCGACCTGGGGATTGCGTTTGAGGCGATACCCCGCGCAGCGACTTATTTCAATACTTAACTGAAATAATCATGTTAAAATGGTTCTCTTCGCGACAGCCCCCTCGCAATAGCCCTCTGGCGGATGCGACCCGGTTTCTGTGGATGACGGTAACCGCTGTTGTGACGTTAAGCCTCTGCGCATATGCTGGACTACTCAATCTCGATTTCCGGCCAAGGCGGACAGGAGCACGATGACCTCCCAGTTGGATTTTTTTGCCCCCGCGGCGGCGCGGCTTGCCCAGGCCGAACGTGGGCGAAAAAAAGCGGGTGGTGGCGAAACAACGCAGAAGGCGGTTGCTGACGACGAGACGCTTGCCGCTCATCTCGAATCCACCGGCAATTACCGCATCCTGCGCAGGCTTCAGCCTCGTGCCGTCGTCGAGCAGCCGAAACCCGGATTTCCCCGTCGGGGTATCATCCTGGATACGGAAACGACGGGCCTCGACCATCGAGCCGACGAGATCATAGAAATAGGTGTCATCGCCTTCACATTCGACGATCAGGGTATGATTGGCGATGTCACCGGTATCTATGGCGGCCTGCGCCAGCCTGGCATTGCCATTCCCGAAGAGATCACGCGCCTGACGGGTATTACCGATGAAATGGTCGCGGGACAGGCGATAGACATCGAGTGGTTGACGTCCCTTGTCGCCGATGCCGATCTCATCATTGCCCACAATGCCGGCTTCGACCGTCCCTTTTGCGAGAGCTTCTCGCCGATCTTCCGGGACAAGGCCTGGGCCTGTTCCGTAAAGGAGATAGACTGGCGGGCGCGGGGCTTTGAAGGCAACAAGCTTGGTTATCTGATCGGCCAATCCGGCTATTTCCACGATGGCCACCGCGCTGTCGATGATTGTTTCGCGTTGCTGGAGGTGCTGGCACAGGAGCGTTCCGGCCAGACAGGAACGCCCTTTGCCGAGCTTCACGAGGCAAGCCGGCTGTCAAGGGTCCGCATCTACGCGGAAAACAGTCCGTTCGAGATGAAGGATCATCTGAAAAAACGCGGCTACCGCTGGTCGGACGGGTCGGATGGCCGGCCGAAATCCTGGTGGGTGGAGCTGCCGGAGGAAAAGCTCGAGGAAGAGCTGCATTTCCTCCGGACCGAAATCTACCGCTGGGACGCCGATCCCATGGTGAAGCGCCTCACGGCGTTCGATCGGTTCAAGGCCGGTTAGGCGACAGATTCTGCTGGGTGTTGCCTCATCGAGAACTGCGCAACCCGCAAACAGCCTGATCTCGCAAACCCGCCCACCAAGATCGCATACAATTTCGACAGTCAATCGAAAACAATCGCTGCAAATTTGGGCAGGCGGCCGGCCGGGTTCATAGGTCGCCCTGGAATTTCCTTTTAGATCAATGGCAAAGCGGATTGGCACGCCTCCTGCATGACAAGGTTGTCGCAGGAGAGTGTTCATGAGCAAAGCCGCAGCAATCGACATCGCGTCCGTATCCAAGATTTACGGCAACACCACCGCCGTGCATGCGATAAGCCTCAAGATTCCGGCGGGAAGCTATTGCTGCCTGCTTGGCCCGTCTGGCTGCGGAAAAACCTCGACGCTGCGAATGATTGCCGGCCATGAAAGCATTTCCAGCGGTGATGTCCGGCTGGGCAATGTGGTGGTCACCGATCTGCCGCCCGCCCGGCGCGGCACGGCGATGATGTTCCAGTCCTATGCGCTGTTTCCGCATCTCGATCTCGTCGACAATGTCGCCTTCAGCCTCAAGATGAAGGGGGTGGACAGGGAGACGCGCCGCGCCAAGGCGCTCGATATGCTGCGGCTGATGCAGCTTGAACCCTATGCCAGCCGACGTCCGGCCCAGCTTTCCGGCGGGCAGCAGCAGCGCGTGGCGCTGGCGCGCGCGCTCATCACCGATCCCGAGGCGCTGCTGCTGGATGAGCCGCTGTCGGCACTCGATCCTTTCCTCAAAATCCGCATGCGTGCCGAATTGAAGAAGCTGCAGACCTCGCTTGGCATCACCTTCGTCCACGTCACACACAGCCAGGAAGAGGCGATGGCTCTGGCCGATGTCATCGTCGTCATGAATGATGGCCGTATCGAGCAGGCGGCGACACCACGCGAGGTGTTCGAGCGCCCGGCCACCGCTTTCGTTGCCCGTTTCATGGGCGACCACAATGTCATTTCCGGGCGTTTCAAACAAAAGACCGGCGATCTCGTCATGCTGGAAGTGGCGGGTGGAGGCACCTTCACGGCCAACGGCACCGCTCCCGATGACGGCGCGGTGGATATCGCCATCCGTACCGACCGCGTGCGCGTGGGGGAGGCGGATCAGCCGGGCTTCGGTTTTACCGGCATTGTCTCGAATGTCGAATATCGCGGCGCGAGCGTGAAGATCGCCGTCAGCGGCGCGGGTATCGAGGATTTCAACGTCATCCTCAGCGATGCCGCCTTTTTTGAAAAGCCGGTCAGGACCGGCGACGCCATACCGCTTTCATGGAATGCGGCCGATGCCATCGTGCTCGGCCGGGTAGAGAAGTGACCCCAAAAATAACCAGAGGAGAACTTTGAAATGACCGATACCTCCAAGATCAAAACAGGCCTTTCCCGCCGCGGCCTTCTCAAGGCCGGTGCGGCGGCGACGGGTGCGGCGATCGGCTCCGGCCTCATCACCGGCTTCCCGACCATCTGGGCGCAGAACCCGATCACCATCCGCCAGTTCGGCACCGGCGTGTCGAACCTCAATGCCATTGCCGAAAAGTGCAAGGCCGATCTCGGTATCACGCTCGAAATGACGGCGACGGATTCCGACGCTGCCGCCCAGCGTGCGGTGACCCAGCCGAATTCCTATGACATCGCCGACATCGAATACTGGATCCTGAAGAAGGTCTATCCGGCGGGCGTCATCCAGCCGATGGAAATCAAGAAGCTGAAATATTACGACAAGATCGTGCCGCTGTTCAAAAACGGCAAGCTGAAGCCGGACAGCGTCGTGGCGCAGGGCACGGCCCCGCACACGGTCGGTTTCGTCGAAAAGCCCGGCGACAAGAAGTTCGCCAAGGGCGAGACCGATTATTTCACCATGGTCCCGACCATCTACAATGCCGATACGCTCGGCATCCGCCCCGATCTCGTCGGCCGCGATATCTCCAGCTGGGCCGATATCATGGACCCGAAGTTCAAGGGCAAGACCTCGATCCTCAACATCCCTTCCATCGGCATCATGGATGCGGCGATGATCATGGAAGCCCTGGGCAACATCAAATATGCCGACAAGGGCAACATGACCAAGGAAGAGATCGACAAGACGATCGACTTCCTCATCAAGGCGAAAAAAGACGGCCAGTTCCGCGCCTTCTGGAAGAGCTTCGATGAAAGCGTCAACCTCATGGCCTCGGGTGAGGTCATCATCCAGTCCATGTGGTCGCCGGCCGTCGCCGCCGTTCGCTCCAAGGGCATTGCCTGCAAATATCAGCCGCTGAAGGAAGGCTATCGCTCCTGGGGCGGCGGTCTCGGGCTTGCGAAGCACCTCTCGGGCGCGAAACTCGATGCGGCCTATGAATATATCAACTGGTACACCTCCGGCTGGGTCGGCGCTTATCTCAACCGTCAGGGCTATTATTCCGCCGCCATGGAAACGGCGAAGGAACACATGAGCGCCGACGAGTGGGGTTACTGGGTCGAAGGCAAGCCGGCGCAGGGCGATATCATCGCGCCTGACGGTAAGGTCATGGAAAAGGCCGGTGCGGTGCGCGATGGCGGCTCCTTCGAGGAGCGCATGGGCAAGGTCGCATGCTGGAACTCCGTCATGGACGAGGACCGCTACATGGTCCGCCGCTGGAACGAATTCATCGCGGCCTGATGTTTTTGAAGGACGAAGCCGGCGGTGAAGGCCGCCGGTCAGTCACATAGGCGTCGAAAACCCTCCGCCGTCATCCTCGGGCTTGACCCGAGGATCCACAATCTGGCGCGGCCATGGATCCTCGGGTCAAGCCCGAGGATGACGGCGAGAGTGTCAACAAGCTTGCCGGCGGCTTTCGCCGCCGGTGCATCTCTAAATCCAGCGAAAGGCTCCACCATGGTGACGGTCAGACTTATCGGCGTCAGCGAAAAAAAGGATAGGCCGCCCCGCAGCTTCGCCCTGCCGCAGAAGCTCGTATCCTATGTGCAGGCCGCTCCGCTTTTGCTGATCCTCGGCTTTTTCCTGGCTCTGCCGATCCTCATGATCGCCGTCGTCAGCTTCTGGGACTATGACTTCGCCCAGATGTATCCCGATTTCGTGACCTTCAACTATCTGGAAACGCTCGGCTCGTGGGTCACCTGGCAGACCTATTTCAACACGCTGAAATATGCCGCCATCGTCTGGGCCATCACGCTGTTCTGCGGTTTCTGGGTCGCCTATTTCCTGGCTTTTCACATTCGCACCACCACCATGCAGATGGTGCTCTTCCTCATCTGCACCGTGCCGTTCCTGACATCGAACATCATCCGCATGATTTCCTGGATACCCGTTCTCGGGCGCAACGGGCTGGTCAACAGCACGCTGGTCAGCGCCGGCATCGTGCCCGCACCGATTGAGTGGCTGCTTTATTCGGATTTCGCCGTGGTGCTGGCCATGGTGCATCTTTATACGCTCTTCATGGTCACGCCGATCTTCAATACGCTGATGCGCATCGACAAATCGCTGATCGAGGCGGCGCGTGACGCCGGTGCAACGGGCTGGCAGACACTCTGGAACGTCATCATTCCCCTTGCCAAACCCGGCATGGCCATCGGCAGCATCTTTGTCGTGACGCTGGTGATGGCGGATTTTTCGACGGTTCAGGTCATGTCCGGCGGGCAAAGCGCTTCCGTGGCGCTGATGATGAAGAACCAGATGTCGCTGCTGCAATATCCGGCGGCCGCCGCAAACGCCGTCATTCTACTCATTCTCGTTCTGCTGATGGTCGCGGGCATCCTGCGCATCGTTGATATCCGCAAGGAGCTCTAATCCCATGCATCAGGAAAAACGCGGTCGCGAATTCTACATCCTCGCCTTCTTTTTCGCCCTCTTCGTGCTGTTCCTTTACGGCCCGCTGTCAGCCATCCTCATCCTCGCTTTTCAGGGACCGAATGGCGGCCTGACTTTTCCGCTGAATGGCGTTTCGCTGCACTGGTTCGGCAATCTTTTCGAACAGCAGGCGGTGGGCGATTTCGGCGGCTCGTTCCGCCGCTCCTTCGGGCTTGGCCTGATGGTCATGATCGTCACCGTCTTCGTATCGCTTCTGGCGGGCCTTGCCTTCCGGCGAAAATTCATCGGCGCGACACCGCTTTTTTATCTCTCGGTTGCCAGCCTGGTGGTTCCGTCAATCATCATTTCGCTTGGCATTGGTGTTCTTTTCCAACAGCTTGGGCTGGAACCCTCATGGTATACGTCAGCTTTTGGCGCGCATCTCACCTGGACGCTGCCATTTGGGGTGCTCATCATGCTGGCCGTGTTCAACCGCTTCTCGCCATCCTATGAGGAGGCAGCCCGTGACCTTGGCGCGTCCTCCTGGCAAACATTTGCCCATGTGGTGCTGCCGATGATCGCGCCGAGCCTGATCGGCGTCGGCCTGTTCGGCTTCACGCTCTCCTATGACGAATTCGCCCGCACGCTGATGACGGCGGGGACCTACAACACCCTGCCGCTGGAAATTTACGGCATGACCACCAATGTCACGACGCCGGTGCTTTATGCGCTCGGAGCCGTAACGACCCTGTTCTCCTTCCTGGTAATCGCAGGCACGCTCGGCCTGATCGTTACCTTGAACCGCCGCCATTCACGCGGATAAAGAAACTTACCATGCGCATCCTCATCATCAATCCGAATACGACGCATTCCATGACTGACACGATCGCCGATGCGGCGATCCGTGTATCCAACCCGGAAACGGAAATTCTGGCCGTTACCTCGTCCATGGGGCCTGTCTCCATAGAAGGATATTACGATGAGGTTTTCGCCGTGCCCGGCCTGCTGCTGGAGCTTGCCAGGGCGCCGGCGCTCGGTGCGGATGCCGCTATCATCGCCTGTTTCGATGATACCGGGCTCGATGCGGCGCGGGCGCTCGCCGATATACCGGTTATCGGTATCTGCGAGGCCGCGGTTTCCGCCACCGCCTTCATCGCGCAGAAGTTCACCATTGTCACGACGATGGAGCGTTCACGGCTGCCGCTCGAACATCTCGTCCATCGCTACGGCATGTCTTCCCGTTGCAATGTGCGTGCCGCCGATATTCCCGTCCTGTCGCTGGAAGAGCCCGGTTCAAATGCCCGCGAGAGGTTGCGCGAAGAGATTTCGCTGGCGCTGAAGAATGACGGGGCGGAGGCGATCGTGCTCGGCTGTGCCGGCATGGCGGACCTTACCGCCGAACTGCGCAGCGAATTCGGCGTGCCCGTCATCGATGGCGTCGCCGCTGCCGTCAAGCAGGCCGAAGCGCTGGTGGCCATGGGTCTTTCGACGGCCAAACGCGGCGCCTATGCCACGCCGGTCGTCAAGCCCTATCGCGGATTGCTGGAAACATTCCAGCCGGACCGCATCGTGGCTTCCTCAGGCGGCCATGGCGACCGTCACGGTTTGGAACTCTCCGACCATAAAACAACGAAGGCGAGCTGATAGGCGAGATCGCGTCGCACATTTTGCAGCGTCGGATCGCTCAGGATTATTCTGGAGCCGTCTCTCTGCAGGAAATTCAGTCGCTCCGCCTTGGCCAGCAGCGCCGTGACGTGGGCACGGCTGATCCCGTAGGCGCGAGCGGCCGCCTTGCGGGAAAATTCGCATCCCGTGTCATCAGATCTGGTTGCTGTCGCCGCCGACAGCAAATCCAGCAGCAACGGAAATCCCGGCGCATGCCCCAGGAATATCCGCATTTCCTCCGACAGCTGATGCAATTCCGGGGGATGCCTCAAAAGCCAGTTCATGCCATCCAGAAGGGTGCTTACGCCGTCCGCCGTTTTTTCGGACGTCACCATCCCCGGATGTTCATGCCATGCCGAGGCCGCAGCCAGATAGGCGGCTGCCAGCGTCTGCACCGCATCAACCAGCCAGCCATTCAATGACCATGGGCGTTCGCGCCTGTCGCCGCATGGCGGAAGCCGCTGTGCGGTGCCCTCCAGTTCCAGCCAGTCTATCAGCGCGCGTGTCCTGCGGCTGGATGCCCAGCCCCTCGGAACGACGGCCGCCTGAACCGCGGCCAGTGTGAACTGCCCTTCATGGACCGAACCCGGACCGAGAGCGCAGATGACGGTCGCGAATGCGCCGAAATCACCGATGGCGCGGACGAGGCGTTGTTCCCGTTTAAACACGATCGATATCTGCGCACAGAGGCAGGTTACCGATTCATCGAAAGCCTCATCGTTCAAAATCCGGTTCGCAAGTGGGGTCAGCCTCTCGAGAAGCATGTCCGGCGGCGGCCGAACGGAATTCCCCGCCGGGAGCGGTTTCGAAACGTGCGAAATCTCTCTTCGAGATGCCTTTCCCCCTTGGGCTTCTAGGTCGTCACTACTTTTTGGCGAAATTCAAGGCGTGGGTTTCATGAGCCGGCTGCGCCCGTTCGCTAAGTGCAAGACAGCCGAAAATTCGCGGACGTGGAGATAGGTGCAATTTGTTGCACTCCCCCGCCGTCCCATTGGGGGTTATTAAAAAATACTCTCATAAATTGAATGTTAAAGGGCGCATTAAAATATGTTCTCTTTTGAGACGGTTTATGAGTGTGACACGAAAGATAACGTTAATACCTGTTTTTATTGCATAATTTTATACGGCTTCGAACGCTTCCCATATCGCCGGATATTCTGAAATACAATCTTTGATGGTTGTTTTTTTGGGCTTGACGACGTTGCAAGGGATGCACCCGAAGGTCGCCGACTTCCGAATGTTTCTACCCTGCCTATGGCGCGGTCGGCAGCGATGCCGGGCGGCCGCCGGCTTTGCAATGCCTTTTTATCCACCCCCAATTCTCCAAAGGAGGATGAGATAATGCAACTTCGACATGTTATTTTTGCCGGCCTCGCCGCGATTGCGACGCAGTTCGATCTACCGGCACTGCGCTATGCGGCGCCTGCCGATGCGGCCACCCTGTCTGCCGAGCAGGTGGCCGCCTTTCAGTCGAAACTGGAGCAGGCGGAAGCAGGTCGCGAACTGCTCGGCCGCCGTTCCGTGTGCCTGATGGAGCATCTGACGGCGCAGCAGCAGCTGAGCGCGGACCGCGAAAAGGCGCTGGGGCAGGCCAAATACCTGCAGATCGAGCTGGAACGGCAGGTGGTGCAGTCCGAAACCAGCGTGAAGGGCTACGAGGATCTCGTTCGGTCCGAGAGCGAGAATGTCAGGGCGCGTCAGGCCACCTTCGAAAAAGCCCGAAGGGAAAGGGACGAACAGGCCAAGCGAGTAAGAATATGCAGCGGGGTCCTCTTCTTCCTGCCGGGCATTTGCCAGGCCGGTGACGCCGCGGTGAAGGCGTTTGGCTGGATGAACGATGCGGAGAGGGAATACCGCATCGCGCTGCCGCGGCTGGACAATGCCCGGTCGGCTCTCGACGGCGTTCGCAACCAGCTTGAAAACAATCGCCGCCAGCTTGAGGCGGCAAAGCAGGGCCACGCGGAAAACGAGAATGCGGTGAAAACGCTTGAAGAGCAGATCACCAGGCTCAAGGCGGCGATTTCCACCATCAACGTCAAGGTTCAGGACTTCAACATTCAGGTCGGCAACTTCACCAACGCTCTCAAGGAAGCGAGCGAAGTCAATCCCGACGACGCGAAAATACGTCAGGTCAACCGGCTGTCCGCCGAGATCGACGGCCTTACCAGCGACGTGCCGCAGTTCATTTCCTCGACCGAGGCCGGTCTGCCTGACGACGCGAAGAAACAGTGCGGTTCGTGAACGATCAACCCCAGTGACTCTCCATAACCACCCATCAACAGGAGCATGAAAATGAACAATGTCGTCAATCTTGAAAGCCGGGTAACCAAATTGAACAGCGCGATCGACGCCGATGTCGAGGCGATCGTGTCGAAGCCGGAATTCAGCCTTCCGAAAGCGGATACGGCGCTCGTCCGCTATTATGTCGACAAGATCCAGGGAACCTACGATGTCGAGCGCGCCAAGCGCGACACCGACAATGCGATCGACCTGCTCTACATCGCCTATAACACCACGCCGCAGGAGGAAGGCAAAATTCGTGGCCGCATCAGCGCCATCATGGACAGCTTGATAACGGCGCAGCAGAACAGTGAAATCACCATGAGACATGCGATGGATATTGCCAATCGCGTCCGTATTTCAGTCGACGATCTCTTCCCGGACTGGCTGGACGTCCGCGAGGGGAATGATCAAGCCGAGATCAAGGCTTTCGTCTCCAACGACTTGATCAAGCTTGCGAAAGATATCCGCGATAGGGCGCTGGAAGTGCGGGACGATCTGCTTGAGGTCGCCGCCACCTATGATGGCATCATCAAGGCGACCGCACAGATCACCGATGCCAGCGAAATGGTCTTGAGCAAGCGTCTCGAAGACAAGGCGACGATGGAGCGGGAAATCCGCGAGGCTGACGCGCGGCGTCAACAGCTGGAATCGCTTGTGAACGATCTGAAGGTGCAGGTTGCGGAGTTCGAAAAGAAGGCCCGTGAATATGAAAAGCGGGCCAATACCGCCGAGCAGCGCGCTTTCATCATGTCGATCGTCCGGGTTGGCGCACAAATGATTTCAAGCGCTATTCCCGCAATCGCCATGGCGGCGGGCGGCCCGGCCTCCATGCTGGCCTCGTCGGTCGGCGGCGCGCTTTCGGGACAGTCCAGGGGTGGCCAGGATGCCGATGGGCAGGGGCAGGGCGGCGGTTCCCGCACACCCACAACCGGCGGAGACAAGACGGATGCGGCTGCCACGCAAAGCAGGCTTTCCGAGCAGAAGGCCGAACTGCGCAAGAGCGAGGAAAAACGCGATACGTTGAAGACGGATATCAAATCGCTGGAAGACAGCAGGTCGGTGCTGGCGAAGGATGCCGAGGGCAGTGACCCGAAATCGAGCAAGGCCGTGGAGCTTGCCGAACTCGACAAACGTCTCACCGCCCGTGCCGCGGAACTGAAGACGCAGGAGGAAAAGATCGCAAGTCAGCAGACCCTGATTTCCAGCCTCCAGGCTTCGCTCGACGCGCTCGACAAGGGGCTCGGCAAGCTCACCGACGAGCAGCAGCAACAGGCGGCAAGCCTGCGCGACATGCAGATGAAGATGATCGACAAGGCGGAAGCCTATGAGAACGAACGTCGCACCCAGGCCGCCGAGCTCATCAAGATCAATGCGCTGCTCAAGGGAAAGCAGGCCGAGGACGACAAGATCAAGCTTGCGGTCCAATCCCTCAATGTCAGCATTACGGCGCTGAAACGCATGAAGGAAATCATTGAGGAAATCGCCTTTTTCTTTAAAAGCTTCGCCGACTTCATGCAGGCGGTGGCCGACGATGCCGCGCACCAGATCAAGGCGATCGACAATGTGGCCGAGCTGGAGGTCATTCGCAAGAACCGTCTCGCCCAGCTCGTCCGCTCCGTCAACGAGTTCTTCGTCAGGCAGACCGGCCAATGGTATGCGGTCGCGAGCGTCAGCGAAAGGTTCAACCGCAGCTTTGCGGATGGATGGTCGAAGCTCAACAAGCTGCAGGGGAAATATCTCACCGGCACTGAACTGACGAACTATCTGGCGGAAGCTTCGGAAAAGGTCTCGGTCATTGTCGCCGAACGCGAGGCCGCGGCGGAAGCAAAAATCGCGTCGTTGCAAGCCTATCGTCAGGATCTGAGCAAAACGGCCTGATGTTCATTGAACTGCTGCTCCCGTCCCGGCCAGACGGAGAGCATCGCCATGATCGCGGCTGCAGGTCGTCCCCGTTGGCCTCACGATCATGGGCAGCGTCCTGCCGGCGCAAGTGCCGGCAGGACGGCCACCTCCACCGACAGCCTGACCACCCGATGCAACCCCGCAGACGGACATTCGGATTGCCATCAAAGGCAACGCCTGCACCGTCATTTTAGGAAGGAGAAATCACGTGCCGACTGTAACCAATCTTCCCGCCCTGATCGCTCAAGGCACCCCCTCCTGGTGCTTTGCCGCCGTCGAGGAAATGGTGCGGGCCTATTACGGGCTTCCCGCAGCCACGCAATATGCGATTGCGCGGCGCAATACCGCCGCACTCGCAAGTGCCGATCCACAGGTCCAGGAGCGCTGGGAGCTGGCGCAGGTTCTGGACCAGTCCACCGGCCTCGATGAAATGGGTGGCGCCAATCAGAACAGCGATGTCGTCAAGCTCGTTTCCAGCCAGTGGAACTCTTTCGATCATGAGACGACCGGCGGTCGGTTCGTCGCCGACCTGACGGCCGAAATCGTCAGGCGCGAGATCGACAACAACCGCGTCTTCGTGATCGGAACGAATATCCATTATTACCTCGTTTATGGATATACGGAGAATGGCAAGGATCTGGAGCTTCACATTCACGATCCATGGCCGGCCGGGCGGGGCGGCACGAAAACCCGGATCGGCCTGCAGGAATTCCTGAGAACGCCTGCCCATACCGCCATCATCTTCGATCACGCCGTATAGCGGCGCTGCCGGGCAGCTTCCGGCACGCACACCCATTCATTCAATCCAATCAGGCCAACCGATCCCGCGCTTGCAAGTCCGGGAGCAGGCTGGTCATTGCCCAGCAGGAGGCACAAATGCCAATTCTCAGCGATTTCGTGGTCAAGCATCTCCGCCCCTTCAGCGAAGACGGTTACAACACGTTCGGCAACAAACAGACCATCGAGTTCCTCTCAAGTCTGAGCCTTGATATGGATGAGATCACCTCCATCTTCACCGCATGGCGCAAGGCGGCCCTGGCTGACCCGAAGACCGAGGGCAATCTTTTCGCCGAAGCGGCGAATGCCGTTGCCCAGGCACGGTGGGAGCATCTTTACGAGACCAGCAAGAGCACCGTCATGTTTCTCGACGATGTTCAGCTTGAATCCCTCAGCCATCTGACACCCGGCAAGAACCGCAGCTTTTCCTGGACAGCTCCGACGCCGATTGCGATCGCCGTCACCATTTATAAGAAGAGCACCCGGCACGACATCACTCTCGGTGCGACCGGCTTCTCGGGCGGCACCGACGATCAGGGCTGGATATCGCATTTCTCCGGATTGCTGCCTCCGAAATAACCGTTCTTTGACCTGACAAGCACTACAGCGCGCCGGGAAGTTAGCTCAGCTTCCCGGCGTTGATGCAGGTCACCCCTTCATATCCCTGTCGTAATAGTGTCTGATATCGATATCGTTTTAGAGGTCGATATGTGTTGACGAACAGCCGTTGCACGCTCAGGGAGCCCCTTCATGAAGTCGTCAGCGGATGCAATTCGAGGTGAAGCCCACACCTCGCCAACTGGCACACCCGGCGAGGTTTTCGCGACCTTCCTGAAGCTCGGGGTCACTTCCTTCGGCGGTCCCATCGCCCATCTCGGTTATTTCCGCGACGAGCTGGTCGTCAGGCGCAAATGGATCGATGAGGCGGGTTACGCCGATCTTGTGGCGCTCTGTCAGTTTCTGCCTGGCCCTGCCTCCAGCCAGGTGGGGTTTGCCCTTGGGCTGCTGCGGGCAGGGCCGCTCGGCGCGCTGGCCGCCTGGACCGCGTTCACCCTGCCATCCGCAGTCCTCCTCCTTCTCTTCGCCATGGTCGCCGCCTCCATTGAAGGACCGGTCGGCACCGGCCTGTTGCATGGTCTGAAAATCGTCGCCGTTGCCGTGGTAGCACAGGCGGTCTGGGGCATGGCAAAAAGCCTTGCGCCGGATCGTGAGCGCGCCAGCATTGCGCTGGCCGGCGTCATCTGCGTCGTGTTTCTCGCCGGCGCCTTCGGCCAGATACTGGCGCTTGCCGTCGGCGCCATGGCGGGCCTTGCCTTCTGCCGCACGGATGCCACACGTCAGGCCGCCCATCTCGCATTCCGGGTGCCGAAAAGCATTGGATACATCGCGCTCGCCATTTTCGCGCTTCTGCTGGCTTTCCTGCCGGTTATCGCAGCAATGGCCGGATCGCAGGGCCTCTCCCTGTTCGATGCGTTTTATCGTGCCGGCGCGCTCGTCTTCGGCGGTGGCCATGTGGTGTTGCCCTTGCTGCAATCGGAAGTCGTCGCAACGGGCTGGGTCACGAAGGATGCATTTATAGCGGGTTATGGCGCGACCCAGGCCGTTCCCGGCCCACTCTTCACCTTTGCGGCCTATCTCGGCGCGGTGGTGGGGCCGCAGCCGAACGGCATTGCAGGGGCAGCCATTGCCCTCATCGCGATCTTCCTGCCGGGCATGCTGCTGCTCGTCGGCGCGCTGCCATTCTGGGAAGATTTTCGCAGGCACCTTCTGGCGCAGGCCGCCATGCGTGGCGCCAATGCCGCCGTCGTCGGCATTCTCGCCGCAGCGCTTTATGATCCGGTATGGACAAGCGCCATCTTCACCCAGAAGGATTTCGCGCTTGCGCTCATCGGTTTCATTCTGTTGACGGTGTGGAAAACGCCGCCATGGATCGTGGTGATCATCTGCGCAATTGGCGGCGTTCTGCTCGCTTTTTCATAAGCCGTCCTGCGTCGGGCCAATATTGGCGAAGATCCAGTCGGAAAAGGCCTGCATGGCCGCCGTCTGCGGTTTTGATTGCAGCCGCGTCAGCCAGTAGCTGCCGAGTGATATGGTGATGGGAAAGGGCTGCACGATCGCCCCGGATGCCAGGTGCCGCGAAAACATCGAGGGCGGAGCCAGCGCCACCCCCAGCCCCTGCAAGGCGGCCTCCATCATGCCGAGCGAGGTGTCGAAAACGATCCCGGCGTTCACCTGTGCCACCGGCACCACGCCAGCTGTCGCAAACCACGTCGCCCATTCGTCAGACCTGTAGCTGCGCAGCAATGTTGCCTCGACGAGATCGGTGGGAGACTTCAGCGTTTCCGCCAGTTTCGGCGTACACAGAGGTGACAGGGGCGCTTCGAAAAGCCGGAACGCATCCGTGCCATGCCAGGAGCCCTGACCGAAGCGAATGGCAAAATCCAGCCCTTCAGCGGCCATGTCCACCCGGTTGTTGTTGGTGGAAACCCGCACATCGATGAACGGATGCTGCTTTTGAAACGCCTTCAGGCGGGGCAGCAGCCAGCCGACGGCAAAGGTTCCCACAACTCCCAGAAACAGCAGCTCGCGCACCTGTCCTGCCTCTATCCTGTCAAGCGTGGTCGCCATCTGGTCGAAGGAACTGGTGACTGTCGGCAGCAGGGCCTCGCCTTCGGCGGTGATTTTCAAACCTCTTGGAAGCCGCTGGAAAAGCGAAACCCCGAGCCGCTTTTCCAGCCCTTTCACCTGCTGGCTCACCGCCGCCTGCGTCACACACAGTTCGATGGCCGCACGGGTGAAGCTGAGGTGCCGGGCTGAGGCCTCAAACGCCCTCAAGCCATTCAGGGGAAGAAATTGCCGAACCATTCGAGACCTAGATTTTATTATGCCTGCTGCGAGATATCATGATTTGTTCGTGCAATGTAGGGCGGTTAAACGTCTTTCGCTGGGGCGGCGCACGCGCCGAAAATCCACCTTAGGTTTTGGAGAAAGCGAAAGATGAAACTTAATCGCAGACATGTCGCACTGACCGCCTTGCTCTCGGCTGGCCTGTTTACGCAGGCACTCGCTGCTGATGATGCCAGGCTGAAGGCGATTGCGGATGCCGCGATCAAGCCGGTCATGGAGAAAAACGGCATTCCGGGTCTGGCCGTCGCCATCAGTGTCGGTGGCGAAAACCACATCTTCACCTATGGCGTCATGTCGAAAAGCACGGGCCAGCCGGTGACCCCGCAAACGCTTTTCGAACTCGGCTCCATCAGCAAGACATTCACGGTGGCACTCAGCACCTATGCGGAGTTGAATGGCCAGCTATCGCTCTCCGGCAAGGTGGGTGACTATCTGCCGTCCCTGAAGGGCAAGCCCTTCGGCGATGTCGCCTTGATGCATCTTGGCACCCACACGGCCGGCGGCTTCCCCATTCAGGTGCCCGAGAATATCAAGACGGAGCAGCAGCTGCTGGCCTATCTCAAGGCCTGGAAGCCCTCATACAAGGCCGGAACCCATAGAAGTTATGCCAATCCCAGCATTGGAATGCTTGGATATGTCACTGCAAAGGCCATGGGCAAAGGTTTTGACAGCGCCATGCAGGACACGCTGTTTCCCGCGCTGGGATTGAAGAACACCTTCACGACCGTGCCCAAGGCGAAGATGGCCAATTATGCGCAGGGCTATAAGAGAACCGGCGAGCCGGCCCGCATGACACCCGCCATTCTTTCTTCAGAGGCTTATGGCGTCAGATCGACAGCCGACGACATGATCCGTTTCGTCAACGCGAATATGGGTCTGGAAAAGCTGGACGGAAAAATCCAGCGGGCGATCCTCAACACCCACACGGGATATTTCAGCGTCGGCGCCATGACGCAGGATATGATCTGGGAGCAATATGCGTACCCGGCCGCCTTGAAGACGCTCACCGATGCGAACTCCGGCGCCCTGCTCAAGACAGTGCCTGTCTCCGAAATCTCGCCGCCGATGAAACCGCGGCAGGATGTCTTCATCAACAAGACCGGCTCCACCAATGGTTTTGGCGCTTATGTCGCGTTCATACCGGAACAGAAGCGGGGCATCGTCATTCTGGCCAATAAAAACTATCCTAATGAGGAGCGGGTTTCTGCGGCCTATGAGATTTTGACGGCGCTCGACAGGGCAGAATAAGCATCGGGACAGCATTCCGGGCTCCATGTCTTCGGCGTGGGAGTTGATCTCTCCCGCGTCAAAGCGCCTTTCGGCCGTATTCGACCCGATGACAGCGGCAGGCAATCGCGCTACCGGAGAAAAGATGCGCCGGCCACCGATTCGATCTCGGTCGACGGGCGCATATCATGCAAAGACAAATCTTTTTTGCCCGGCTGTGGACTGAAACGGAAAATCCCGTCCAGCACGCGCCGGCCGGTTCGTGGGGGACGATGATGAGCGATACGGGTGGCTATTTTCCGCGTTGGCGATTGAAAACCGAGGGGCGCATCATGCCGGATGAGCGGCTGCCTGCCGGGCAGACCGCGGTGCTCGGGTTGCAGCACGTCGTCGCGATGTTCGGCTCCACGGTTCTTGCGCCACTGATCATGGGCTTCGATCCGAATGTTTCCATCCTATTTTCAGGCATCTCGACGCTGATCTTCTTCATCGCCGTGGGCGGCCGGGTGCCGAGCTATCTCGGCTCATCTTTCGCATTTATCGGCCCCGTGCTGGTGGCGACCGGCGCGGCCGCGGGTGCCGCCAGCCCGAACATCGCGCTTGCACTGGGCGGCATCATTGCTGCCGGCGTGCTTTATGCGCTGATCGGCGTCATCGTCATGATCGTCGGCCATAACTGGATCGAGCGGCTGATGCCGCCTGTTCTGACCGGCGCGATCGTTGCCGCAATCGGTCTCGTACTTGCGCCCATCGCCATAGCCAGCGCCTCCGGCACCGGCCCGGGCAATCCCGATGGCGACCAGCTATCCCGCTGGATTGCGATTTTGACGGTTGCATCTGTCGGTGCAATTGCGGTCTATGCGCCGGGCATGGCGCGCCGGTTGCCCATCCTCATCGGCGGCGCGATTGCCTATATTGCCTATCTTGTTCTGGCCAATGGCTTCGACCTCGGCAAACCCGTCGATTTTACAGGCGTTGCGGCGGCATCCTGGTTTGGACTGCCGACATTCACCACGCCGGAATTCTCCGCGCCGGCCATTGCCCTGATCGCGCCGGTCGTTGTCATTCTGGTGGCCGAAAATCTTGGGCATATCAAGGCGATAGGGGCGATGACCGGCCGCAATCTCGACCCTTATCTCGGCCGCGCCTTCATCGGTGACGGCATCGCAACCATCTTTTCCGGCGCCTTCGGCGGAACGGGAATGACGACCTACGCGGAAAACATGGGTGTCATGGCGATCACGCGCATTTTTTCGACGCTTGTGTTCATCGTCGCCGCACTCGTCGCCATCATTCTCGGCTTCTCGCCGAAATTCGGCGCGCTCATCCAGACGATACCCGGACCCGTCATTGGCGGCCTGTCGGTCGTCGTCTTCGGCCTGATAGCGGCGACCGCCGGGCGCATATGGGTTGAAAACAAGGTCGATTTTTCCGAGCCCCGCAACCTCATCACCGTGGGTATCGCGCTGGTACTGGGTGCCGGAAACTTCAAGCTCAATGTCGCCGGTTTCACGCTGGATGGCATCGGCACGGCAACGATCGGCGCAATCGCCTTTTACCATCTTCTGGGTCTCGCAAGGCCTGCGCAGGACAGGTGAGGGCCAATCAATCATCTCGCCAGTAGCAGGCGTTGAGATAGCGCTTCTTGGGCAATCTCGACAGCCTGTCGCGGAATTCCTGCCATTGTGAGAATGGATTGGCGAGCCACAGGAAATAGTCGTCGGTGGATGCGGCCGTTTCCGCGGCTGCGTCGCCAACACGTTCAACGAACTCCGCAGCGGACACGTCCGATCGCGGCAGCCAGCCTATCTGCATGCCGGCGGGCGCGACGATGTCATATTGGCAGCTTGCCGCGCGGATGAAGACCTGACCGATCGCGTCCGCGGGCAGGTTTTCGCAGATGCGGGCAATGGCTGGCAGGGCCGTTTCATCCCCGGCCAGGAGATAGTGTTTCGCGGGCTTCACTCCCAGCCCGCAGGGACCGGACATGCCGCAAACTGCTCCGGGGCGGCCGTTGAGTGCGAAGGCGCATCCAGGTCCCGCATCTTCATGCAGGACAAAATCAATGTCCATCCAGCCGCTGCGGGCGTCCATCGTCCGGATCGTATAATAACGGACATTGAAAGCATCTTCCGACCCGGATGTGCCGCCATGGTTTTCGGGAGGGAGGCGGCCGCCTCCGATGGTGTTCTGCCTTGGAAAATAGAGCCTGACATGGAGGTTCTTCAGCGTGTCGAAACGATGAAGCTCTTTGCCGGTGAATCGCAGGCGCTGCATGCCCGGCGCGATGCGGCGACTGTCGGCCAATGTCAGAATCCGAAAACTCCTGTCCGCAAGAATGCTCATGCGCGCTTCCCCATGAGTACAAGAAAAAACGGGCCGCCGACCACCGTTGCAAGGAGGCCGGCGGGTATCTGGAAAGGGAAAATAATGCTGCGCCCCAGCCAGTCGGCGACGAGAAGGATAAGGCCGCCGATCAGCGCCGCCGCCGGCAATTGGGTGCCAGCGCGCTGAAAGCCCGCAAGACGCGCAATGTGAGGCCCCATCAGCCCGGCGAAACTCAAGGGGCCGACGAGAATTGTGGCGCTTGCCGTGAGAATGGCCGAAAGCGAATAGAGAATGTTGCGGCTCGCCACGAGCGGGACGCCGGCGTTCCGGGCAATGTCTTCCCCAAGCGGCAGCAGTTCCAGCCAGCGGCGGATGAAGGGCGTCGAGACGAGCCCGCAGAAAAGCAGCATCATCGCCATGATTGCCTCGCCGGGTTCAACCGCATAGGTGGAGCCGGAGAGCCAGGCCAGAAGCTGGCCGAGCCTCGGATCCTGTGATGTCATCAGCACCGCCATGACGAAGCCGGAGACGGAACTGAGGGCGATGCCGATCAGCAGCAGCCGGTCGCCAGAAAAACCGGGCTTGCGCGACAGGGTCAGCATCAGCAGCAGAACCGTCAGCGAACCGGCAGCCCCTGTGACAATCTGCGCGGCCCGGGTGGGTGCGGCAAGGGTGAGAAGCACGGCAATGACGCCAAGCATTGCCCCGGAAGACACGCCCAGCACTTCCGGCGATGCCATGGCGTTGCCGGTTACACGCTGCAGGATCGCGCCGGCGAGCGCCAGCATGGCACCACCGCTAAAGGCCGCCAGCGCCCTTGGCCAGCGCCAGTCGAGAATACCGGGATCGGCAAGCCCCGATAAAAACCAGCCATCCGTATTTTTTCCAACGAACAGGGCCATGAAGGCGGCGACACAGAGAATGGCGACGAGGGCGAGCAAGGCTGGAACGGGCCGGGCAAGGCGCGCCGGTGTCGCCTGGGCGCCCGGCTGCGGCGGAGCGGGCATTTTCAGCCGCCGGATCAGCGCAAACATCAGGGGCGCCCCGAGAAGCGCGGTGACGGCGGCGGTCGGGAACAATCGGTAGGTAACGGGAAAAAACAGGACGATCTGGTCGGTCAGGGTCAGCAGCAGCGCGCCAAGTGCCGCCGAACAGCCAAGCTGCGCCGCCATTCGCCTTGCACCGCAGGCACGCGCAAGTGCGGGTGCGGCCAGCCCGACAAAGCTGATAATACCAACCGAGGCCGTCACCACCGCCGTCAGTGCCGCCGCCGCCACGAGCGTCAGAAGCCGGTAGGCGGCCAGCGACAGGCCGAGACTTCTGGCACTGGCATCTTCCAGCGCCATTATTGTCAGGGGCCGAAGCAGCAATGTGACAGCGACGACGAGCACCGCGAGGCGCGGGGCCAGAAATGACACGGCGCTCCAGTCCTGCTGGTCGAGATATCCTGCGCCCCACAAGAAGATGCTGACGAGAAAATCGTGATTGAACAACACCAGAACGGCGCTCGCGGCGCCGCAATAGAGGCTGACGATCATACCCGCCAGCGTCACCGTGACGGGCGAGAGGCCGTTGCGCCAGGAAAGCGCCAGGATCGCCAGAAGCGACAGCCCCGCTCCGGCAAAGGCGACCCATTCCCGTGCACCCATCCATTGCGGAAACCAGAGCGTGGCAATGGCTAGCAGAAGATAGGAACCGGCTGAAATGCCGAGTGTCGCCGGCTCGGCGAGAGGGTTGCGCAGGATGTTCTGGAGGATCGCCCCGACAAGCCCGAGTGCGGCGCCGGTCATCAGCGCAACGGCGATCCTCGGCAGCAATGTATTGTGAAGCAGTACCTGCGCTGTAACGTCGGGATCGGGAAAAAACAGGGCCGCAAGCGGCGTTCCCTCAGGCATGCGCAGAAACAGGTTGAGGCCGGTAAGGCCAAGGCAGACGATGGCGAGCGATGCGGTCACGATTGTGGATATGTTTTCCGTCCTGCTCATTGCGATGCCTCACCGGCAAGGGCTGTGGCAACGAGACGGGCAAACCGTTTTGCTGGCGGCAGCCCGCCGTAAAACAGCACATCCTCGATGCGCACCAACCGGTTTTCGCGGATGAAGGGCAGGCTTTTCATGACCGGCCCAGCCAGAAGCGTATCCAGCTTTTCGCTGCTGGTGTCGCCGATGCATAGAAGCCGTGCCTGCGGGTAGCGCGAAAGCTGGTCGGCCGTCACCGTCGTATGACCATATTGCGAGGTGTAACCGTCCCAGGCGTTTTTAATGCCGAACTGGTCGAGGACATTCTGGAAAAGACTGTTCCTGCCGAAAACCAGCAATCGGCGACCATCTATGACCGTCGCCAGCAGGAGAGGCCGGCCGTCATAGGATGAGAGCCGGGCGCGTGCCTGCCGTATTTCCGCGTTGAAACTTTCCTCAAACGCATCAAACCGGCCGGGATCGCCGATCCGCGCGGCGAGCGTCATGAGCGCATTTCTGCCGCTGATTAAATGGTCCTCGCCTGCTGTTACGCCGGCATCGAAAAAATGGATGGGCGCGATGGAGTTGAGGCGGCCCGCGGCCATGGAGAAATCGTCGCTGTGTACGATCATGCAGGGTCGAAGGTGGTCGACAAGCTCCAGATTGGGCTCTGACCGCAACCCAAGCTCAGCGACCAATGGCGACAGGGCCGGTTCGACAACGAGGCTGGCATAACGCTCCAGCTCCGGCATGGCGACGGGTTGCACACCGAGCGCCAGCAGGTTTTGCCCGCTTACCCAGTCCATGGCAACGATGCCGCCGGAACAGGCGGCCGATGAGGGCCGGTGGGTGAGAAAAAGGGATACTGTCCCGCAGAGCAGGGCTCTGCGGGACAGGCAACTATGCAGCATCATCAGAACTTCGCCTGGACCGAGAAGGAAACGGTCCTCGGTGCACCGAGATAATAGCTGTTCTGCCAGTAGTTCTCATCGGTGATGTTGCTGACGTTCAACCGGAAGGTCAGCGGATTGCCGAAGTTTTCGGTGGTGTAGCGCAGCCCGAGATCGGCGGTGACATAGGAGGAAAGCCGGTCGTTGTTTTCGGATGTCGCCCATTGCTTGCCGGTATAATACAGGCCACCAGTCAGGAAGAGGCCCTCGACGGTGGGAACCTGATATTCGGCATAGACCTTGGCCAGAACATTGGCGACGTTCATGGGGCGCTTGCCGTCATAGGTTCCACCTTCGACCCTGGCGTCGAGGAAGGTCACGCCGCCGAGAATGGTAAGGTCGTCGGTCACCTTGCCGGTTGCCGTGAATTCGAGGCCGCGATGGCGCTGGCGACCGTCCTGCGTGTAGACATTGGCATCCGTCGTCAGTTCGTAAGCCTTGGAAATGTCGAACAGCGCCGCCGTCAGCAGCATGTCGCCGACTTCGCCCTTGATGCCGATTTCCTTCTGCTTGCTGACCATGGGTGCCAGAATCTGTCCGCTGTTGACGGCGGTGTCCGGCGCGACCCCGCCCTGCTCAAGCCCTTCGATATAGCTTCCATAAAGGGTGACCTGTTCCACCGGCTTGAACAGAAGCGACGCGGAGGGTGACAGTCTTCCCTCGTCATAATCGGGTGCGGAGCGGGCGCCGCTGCTATCCAGCGACTGGCTCTGGATCATGCTGTAATTGGCGCCAACGAGGGCCGACCACTGTTCATCGAATTCGATCTGATCGCCGACGACGAAGTTATGATTGCGCACATAACCCGACTTGTAGAGCGTGCCGTTATTCACCGGGAAAACGGGCTCGGCAATATGCCGCGGAGAGGACATGGGGAAGGACGGCTGCCAGCCCGTGTTGGGGTTATACGTCGTGCCCCAGTCCTTGCCCTGATACATGTAATATCCAGCGGTCAGCTTGTGCGAGACAGCACCGGTATCAAAGTTGACGTCAGTGAAAAAATTCGCGGCATCGAAGAGGTTTTTTGTCCTGCCGGAGCGAATTGCGATCTGGGAATATTCACCCGGCGTTTCAACGGAGTTCATCGTATGATCCTGAACCGGCCGGTTGATATATTCCCGCATATAGCCGCCGCGCAGGGTGATGGCATCGTTTACATCATAGGTAAGTTTGGCCGAGAACCGCTTTTTCTCGATTTCATCGTGAATCCAGGGCTGACTCCAGTTCCTGCTGGCGTCCGGCGCGTCACCATGCGGCACGCCGTCTGCGAAAGCCCAATAGGAGTTGGCGGCATCCAGCTTGTATTTGCTGTAGGAAGCGTTGAGTTCCAGCTTCAGCCGGTCGGTGATGTTCCAGTCGAAAGCGCCACTTGCCAGAAAACGGTCGACATTCTGGTCGTCGATTGCTGCATCTCCGGCCGCGCGAACGATGTTGAGGCGATAGCCCATATCGCCTTCCGGATCGATGCGACCGCCGAAATCACCATGGACGAAAGCCTGTGCGCCGCCGTAATTACCAACCGTCACGCTGTTTAAACGTTCCTGCGTCGGCCGCTTGTAGACGTAATTGATCATGCCGGCAGGCGAGGCCGCGCCGTAGAGGAAGCCGGAAAGGCCGGAGAGAACCTCGGTGCGCTCCTTGTCTTCCAGCACCGTCGCGTGGCTATAGGAGCGGCGGAAGCCGTCTTCGGCGGTGTCATAGGTGGTGAAACCGCGAATATTGGCCATCGGCGCCCAGCCGGACATCTGCGGCGTCTGGCTGCGGATGGTCGGCAGGACACGGTAGATATCTTCAGGGGATTGCGCCTGGATATTCTGGATGAGTTCCCTTGGCGCAACGGTGACGGAAAACGGTGTGTCGCGAATAGAGGTCTGTCCAAGCAGGCCAAGGGATGACAGGGTCGATGTCCGGTAGCCGTCCCGCGCAAGCCCATCCTGCTGCAGCACCGAAGCGGGCCCCGTGCCCTGAACTGTGATCGTTTCGAGAAGGGTGGAGTTTCCACCGGCGGCGGCATTCGCGGCGCTGACCGGGGCGGCGATGACAATGGAGGTGGCGTCGGTGAAGGAATAAACCAGACCCGTCCCTCGCAGAAGCTCCACGATTGCCTCTTCGCGGGTCGTTGCGCGGTTTACGCCCTGTGAAAGCTTTCCGCGCGCGATCGACGCATCATAGGAAATCTGCGTTCCCGACAATTTGCCGAATGTCGCCAGCGATTTGTTCAGCGGGCCGGCCGGAACCGAATAAACCGCCTGCGCATAGGCAGGCTGCGCTGCGATGCCCGTGGCGAGCGCCGATGTCGTTGCCAGAAAGGCGGCGACCAGCGCGCCACGGCCCTTGCAGCCCCTGTTGTTACCCCTATGAGCCGATGAGAACCCATTCCCCATGTGAAAACCACTCCGTTAAATCTGTCCCCGAAGACCGGCCGGCGCATGCCGTCGGCGGGCTTCCTGAGGACAGTACGAATGGCGTTCGAAAATTTTCCTCTTTTTCTCAAGTTTTATCAAACGGAGGAAATAACGGTCAGGAATGGCGTGACTGTTCGCACTTTTCCGCCGAATGGCCGCACCACCGCGTCGAGGGCACGCAGGGGGTCGTTAAGATCGAATACGCCGCTGACGACATTGTTTTTCAGGGATGGAGCGGCGATGACCACTTTTCCCTGCTGCCAGCGGGCGATGCGCTTTACCACGGCCGCGACGGTTTCCTTTTCGGCGATGAGCATGCCCATGCGCCATGCCGCGATTTCCGAAGCCTCCCGGACGCCGCGATCCATGCGGCGTGATGTCTGATCGTAGGTCAGCCAATCGCCCGCCGCCAGTCTTTCCCCCTGGGGCGAGGGCAGGTCGGGCGAGGTCGCGAGAACAAGCCCCCTGTCGACGGAGACGGAAATGGAGAGATCATCGCCGGAAACGTCGAAGGCGGTTCCAAGCGCCGTCGCCGTCAGCGGCCCGTAGGCGACCGAAAAGGGGCGTGAGCGATCGGGCGTAACATCGAAATACGCCATGCCGGATAAGAGGTTCACCCGTCTTGCCCGCTCGCCGAATTCGACAGCGATTGCGCTGTCCGGTCCGAGTGTGACCACGCTGCCATCCGCGAGGGGAATTTTTCTGATCTCGGCCGTTGCGGTCAGATAGTCGGCCCGGGCGCGCATCGCCACATAAGGTGCGAGCCATGGGCCGCTGGCGGCCGCACCGAGACAGAGCGCGCCTCCGGCAATCAGAAGAAGGCGTCGGTTCGGATCGAATCCCGGTTGAGACGAACGCGCCTCTTCGGCCAGAACCTGGCCAGTCATGCCATGGATGGCGGCGACCTTCGCCCAGGCGGCCGCATGGGCCGGGCCGCGCTCAATCCAGGCGCGCGCGGTTTCGATGGCGACGGGATTGCCGGGATCGTTCTGCAGGCGAATGGCAATATCCGCAGCCTCACGAAACAGGCGCCGTTCTTCCGACACTTCGTTCATAGGGAGCCTTTCAGAAATTGCCGGAGGTCAAAAAATACAGCCTTTGATATATACGAATGAGAGGCGGCATATTTCCGGGTGAAGAGGAATTTAAAGCATAGGCCCTTGAAATCCGGGATGGTTTTCAAAAAACCGGTGGCCGGACGGTCGGTTTCCGTCTTCTAAAGACCGTTCAGGCGGTCCTCTATATGTTCGTAGGCGTCGCGGATCAAAACCCAGGTACGGGTGGTGGACATGCCAAGCTTCTGGGCCACTTCGCTTATGGTCAGGCCCCCCATGCGGTGCAGCTGGAAGGCCTCGCGCACCCGGCGCGGCAGCTCCGCCAGGGCCTGCTCCACCAGCTGCAGCCGCTGGCGGTCGTAAACGATGGTTTCCGCGGATGGTGACGGATCGATGATGGCATCGAAGGCATTTTGCGGCAGATCGACACGGAGCAGGCTGCGCTCGCGGCGATAGTGGTCGATGCTGAGATTGCGCGCCACGGTATAAAGGTAGGATTTGGGATTGTGGGAAGCGGCGCTGGCCGGTGGCGGTGATGCCAGCACCTTCAAAAACGCATCCTGCGCCAGATCGGACGCTGTTTCGGAATCTATGCCTCTGCTGCGCAGGGATCTGACGATGCCTTTCGCATATAGCCGGAACAATTCCTGCAGATCCCAACTCAAGAGCCTTGCCTTCCGGTCATCGACACCCTGCCTGCCCGAAATCCCGGGCAGTCGGTCTGTCGAACAATGCAGTCGCCGGCCGATTATCTGTAATCGGTGCCGAATTCGAGACTATGCGAAGCGACGGCCCTGGTTTTGCGGGATCGCCCCGCGCCTCCGATACCGTCGGCCATTGCTGATGCCGGTACCATGCGCGCGGGGCGACAGCAAAGCAAATATCATCCTTGCCATCGTTTTGTTCGGCGTTCCCATCGGTTGCTTCGGGAGTCGAAATCAACGGGAATGTGGCTTTGCCTCTTCCTCAGGCCGCATCCAGGGAGAGGGCGAGGTCGGCGATCAGATCGTCGGGATGTTCGATGCCGATGGACAGCCGGATGGTGGAATCGAGCACGCCGATGCGCTGGCGCACATCCGCCGGAACACCTGAATGTGTCATGGTTGCCGGGTGGGAGGCGAGGGATTCCGTGCCGCCGAGGCTGACCGCGAGTTTGAATATGGTGAGGGCATTGAGGAATTTGAAAGACGCGGCCTGCCCGCCGGTTATGTCGAAGGAGAAGGTCGATCCCGCGCCGGTGCATTGATCTGCGAACACCTTGCCAACCGGGGATGCCGGATCGTTGAACGGCAGGTAATGGATTTTCTCGACCTTGGGATGCGCCTTCAGGAATTCGGCCACCAGCTGGGCATTGCTGTTTGCCCGCTCCATCCGGATCTGCAGCGTCTCAAGCGAGCGTCCCAGCATCCAGCAGGAATGCGGATCGAGCTGCGTGCCGATCGCCCCGCGCAACGCCTTCACCTGCTTCATCACATCCTTGCGGCCAAGCGCTGCCCCGGCAATGAGGTCGGAGTGGCCGCCAACATATTTTGTCAGTGAATAGAGCGAGATGTCGGCGCCGTGATCGATGGGGCGCTGGAAGACCGGGCCGAGAAGCGTGTTGTCGCAGGCGATGATCGGCCTGTGCCCCTGCTTCTGGCCGATCATGTCGGCGACACGGCTGATCATCGGGATATCGACAATGCTGTTCGTCGGATTGGCGGGTGTCTCGATGAGGATGACGGACACCCTGCCTTTCGCCATCGCCTCTTCCGCGGCGGCCACTACCGAGGCCTCGCTGACACCGTCGGCGAAACCCACCGCCGAAACGCCGAAATTGTGGAAGGTCTTTGCGAGCAGCGTCTCCGTGCCACCATAGAGAGGCTGGGAATGGAGCACGGTATCGCCCGGCCGCACGAAAGCGAACAGCGTCGTCGAAATGGCGGACATGCCGGACGAGAACAGCGCACAGCTTTCCGTGCGCTCGTAAACGGCGAGACGATCCTCGACGATCTCGCTATTGGGATGGTTGAAGCGGGAATAAACGAGGCCTGCACCCCGGCCCGCCGGTGGCTCCTTGCGCCCGGAGACATAATCGAAGAAGTCGCGCCCGTCCTCCGCCGACTTGAAGACGAAGGTCGATGTCAGGAACACCGGCGGCTTCACGGCGCCTTCAGACAATTCCGGATCGTAGCCGTAGTTCAGCATCTGGGTTTCGGGATGCAGGGCGTGGTTGCCGATATGGGTTTTCGACGGATGTGGTGCGGTCATGTCCGGTAGATCCTCCTCGACAGGCTTTGAACTCTGCGCAGCTTACATGCAATCCAGCCGAAATACCTTGCATTCTGAAGCGCATCCATGTCTGATAAAGCAATATATTGCGGAGAATTCCCATTTATGTCGCAGAAAATTGCAGATACGGTCGATAGACGGATTCTGAAAGAATTATCCGCCGATGCAAGGATCACCAACAATGAACTGGCCGAGCGGGTCGGCCTGTCGGCATCCGCCTGCCTGCGCCGGCTGCGACGGCTGGAAGAGATCGGGGTGATCAAGGGTTATTCCGCGGTCGTCGATCCGGCCATCGAGGGATGGACCATGACCGCCCTTGCCTCCATCCGCCTCAGCCGCCAGCACGATGACGAAATCCGGATGTTCGAAGCAGCCGTTCTGGACTGGGACGAGGTTCTCGAATGTCACCTCGTCACCGGTTCGAAGGACTATATGCTGAAGGTCATGTGCGGCGGGCTGGAGGATTATGAGCGCTTCATCAAGGAGAAGATCGCCAAGCTGAAATGCGTCGATACCATCGAGACCAGCTTCGTCATGAACACGATCAAGGCCCGGCGCATCTGAGCCCCGCCACCACCAGCGGGGACCATTTTCACCGGGCTCGGCCCTGCATAACCTCCTAGGCCCGCGCCTCCAGCACCATGTTGAAAGGCCCGGTAAAGGCCCGCCTGACATGGCTAAAGCCACCCGAGCGGATAACCTCGGAAAGCTTCGCTTCGCCGGCCTGCGCCCCCAATCCTTCACCCACCTCCTGGTCAAGCGATGTCGGCACGCAGATCATGGTGGATGCATTGTAATAGAGGCGGCCGACGGGGTTCATATTGTCCACCGGGCGGTCGCCCGCAATGGGCTCGACGATCATCCAGGTGCCGTCCTTTTTGAGAATGCGCGACATGTGTCCCGCACAGCCACGCGGATCACCCATGTCGTGCAGACAGTCGTAACTGGTGATGAGATCGAAATCCGTATCCCTGATGTCCTTGGCCGTTGCCGCCACGAACGTCACCCGGTCGCTCACCCCATGGTTTCGGGCATGTTTGTTCGCCTCTTCTATGGATGGCTCATGGAAGTCGTAGCCGATGAAGCTGGCGTTGCGGTACGCTTCCGCCATGAGAATCGTCGAGAAGCCAACGCCACAGCCGACATCGGCCACCTTGGCGCCTTTCACCAGCTTCTCCTCCACGCCCTGAAGGGCAGGCAGCCAGGATTGCACGATATTGTTCACATATCCCGGCCGGAAGAACGCACCCGTCGCGCAGAACAGGCAACCTGCCGTGTCTCCCCACCGCACCCCGCCGCCGGTGCGGAAGCTGCGCTCAACCTTCGGCTCTCCCTCGATCATCGCCGCCACCAGATCGAATGCACCTTCCAGATAGACGGGGCTGTCCCTGTTGACGAACACCATCGCCTGCTCGGGTGAGAGACTGAACATCTCGGAACCGCTGTCATAGTCGATGTAGCCGTTCGCCGCCTGTGCCAGCGCCCACTCCCTCACATATCGCTCGGAGAGACCGCCAGAGGCCGCCGCCAGTCCTGCGGATGTTACCGGCCCCACCCGATGCAGCGCATCGAACAGACCCAGTCTCAAGCCGATCCTGACGGTTGGAACGCTGAAGGCGCCTCCGAGGTCGCCCAGCATTTTGCCAATAAAAGAATGTAGTTTGGTTTCGTCGAGCTGTGTCATCGCATTCCCCCCAATTCGCTTCGTTGGCGGGCAAAGGCTGAGCGCAAATTGATTGCGTCAGTGAATGCTCGTAGACCACGTAACATAGCCGAATGCCCCGAAATTGTCACGCGAACGACCATCGCCCTTTCCGGTGAGGCCCTTATGTCAGGGTCACCCACGCGGGCGATAGACGATGGTTTGGGGAAGTCGTAAACTGGCTGGAAGAGCAGGCAACGATATACTCTTGGGAGGAAACCAATGCCTATCTTCATGGACCGGCACGAGCTTGCCGGAGTTTCAGCGGCGGATATCGCCGCGGCACACCTTAAAGATCTCAACATCCAGGATCAGTACGGCGTCAGGTTCTTGACCTACTGGTTTGATGAAAGGCGCGGCACCGCCTTTTGCCTCATCGATGCCCCGGATGCTGAAACCGCGCAATGCGTGCATCGGGAAGCGCACGGCTTTATCGCCAGTGAAGTGGTGGAAGTCGCCCTGTCGGCCGTAGAAGCATTTCTCGGGCGAATACAGGATCCCGTGGCGGTCGTGGCCGCCACGAAAAAAATGGATGCTGGCCACCGCGCGATCCTGTTCACGGATATTGTCGGTTCAACCGAAATGACGGCCCGCCTCGGCGATCGTATGGCGGCAGAACTCATCAGGGCGCACGATGCTCTCGTGCGTGGCTGTCTGGGGCGGCGCTCGGGACGGGAGGTCAAGCACACCGGTGATGGCATCATGGCCGTGTTCGCCTCCATCCCATTTGCGGTGGATTGCGCCATTGATATCCAGCGCGAGTTCCATCGCTACAACATCGATAGCGGCGAACCCATCCACATCCGCATCGGGCTGGATTGTGGTGAGCCAATCGAAGACAGCAATGATTTCTTCGGCACGACCGTGCAACTGGCCGCAAGGCTTTGCGCCGCCGCCGAGAGCGATCAGATTCTGATATCGGACAAGACCCTGCAGGAATATGGCAGCGCCGATGTCCTCGTGCATGGGGATCGTTACAGGCTGAAAGGCTTTGCCGAGCCGGTCCTCGCCTATCGTTGCGAGTGGCTGCACTAATAACGGGTGCTCGCACCACATGCGATCACGACGAAACCGCCTGCCGGTAACGGCAAGCGTGGAAACCCGTGTGCTGGCGCAGGCAACGCCAGCACAATTGCGCTTGATCAGACGCCTTGCCTCCAGATGATGGAAGGCGGCAAGGCCGTGATCACTCTGGGCGCTGCAGCAGGGCCAGAGCCACCGTGGATGCAGCCAGTATCGCGGTCAGCGCCAGCGGAGCAGTAGCCCCGTAGGAATCGACGATATAACCGCCAAAAACCGCACCGATACTGATGGCCACCTGGAAGGAAACGACCATCAGGCTGCCTGCTGCCTCCAGCGCATCGGGTGCGCCGCGGGAAAGGTTGGTCGGCAGCACCACAGGCGCCATGCCGAAGGCGAGACCCCAAAGGGCGACGAGAGCAAATGCGGCACCGGTATGAACACCCCAGACAACGAGGGCGATCGTCGCAAATGCCATCAGGGCGGCGGTAACGATAAGTGCGAGGCGGATACTGGTGTCAGCCATCCGGCCCCCCAGCACATTGCCGATCACGGAAGCGACGCCAAAGCCGAGCAGGGCGAGAGCAATCGGCGTGGTGTCAAGCAGCGTCACCTGTTCGAGGAAGGGACGCACATAGACCGAACCGGCAAAATGCCCCGTCATCAGCAACAGAATCGCCAGCATCCCCAGTTGAACGCTGCGCCGCCGCGTCAGCCGGAAAACATCGGAAAGACTGTTGCTCGTACTTGCCGGCAGCGATGGCAGGCTGAGTATCTGCAGCAGCATGGCAATTATGGCGAGTCCCGCCGTCATCGACATGGCGATGCGCCATCCCAGCCAGTCGCTGATCAAAGCGCCCATTGAAGGGGCGGCGATGGTGGCAAGCGAAACGCCGAGGGTGACGATAGCCATGCCGCGCCCGGTCGAATTCGCGCCAACGAGCCGCGCCACAACCGCAACCGAAAGCGCCCAGAAACCGCTGAGCGCAATCCCCAGTCCAGCCCGGCCCACCAACAATAGCCAGAAATCAGCAGCAACTGATGCGAGAATGTTGGAGCCGATCGCCAGCGCGCTAAGACCGACAAGCACGGTCTTGCGGTTCAGTTTGCCGATGAGAACATTGCTCAGCAGCGCTGTTACGGCGCCCACGGAAGCTGTCGCCGTCACAACCTGCCCGGCTGTACCCTCGGTAATGCCGAGATCGCGCGCCATGGGCGTCAACAATCCCGCTGGCAGAAACTCGGCCGATACCAGCGCAAAACTGGTGGCCGCCATCGAAAGAACCGCAAACCAGGTCGCAGCCGTCCACGCGGGTTCCTCGGCGGCCTCCAGGGCAATTGTTGACCCATCAAATTCTGATGTCGTGTCCGTCATGGTCTCTCTCCTTGAGTTGGGAGAGTTTTAGACGAATTTTTTCGGATGATATGTATCTAAAAATCCGAATTTCATGCCTATTCCTCCGAAATTTGTGCATCGCACAATGTTCGGAAGGGCATGCGCGCCTCCTGGCAGCGCTGATGTCCTCGTGCATGGGGATCGTTACAGACTGAAGGATTTGCCGAGCCGGTCCTCGCCTATCGTTGCGAGTGGCTACACTAGCGAGGCGGAGATTTTAAGGGTATTAAGTAAACGCAGGCAACGACTGCTCTCTCCACGTCGGTCAGTTATATACTCCTCGTGGCAAACTCTTTTGTCGGCAAGATATGCTGTTTTTGGTTTCGCGCTGGATAACGCGCTTCTAATGTACTCCTAGAAGTTGAAATTCTCCGTGATCCGGATTAGATAGAAGACGGTGCGGGCGGAGTGGGTAAAACCACTGGCTCATTTATGGGTCACGGTCATAGAGCAAGGCTTGTCCTTGGCGTTTGCTACATTCCTTCGTGAGTGTTTAGTTGCTTTGAGATATTGCGTCCGCACCACCAATTTGATGGGGAGAGCATGGAAGAAATTGCGAAGTCTACTATCAATGACACTATCTGGATCACATCTAGGGTTCGTATAATTGCGGAGCGGAAAGCTCTTAGGAACCAGAATGTATCTTTCCTTGCTGTCACATATTACTCTTTGTTCTCCGTCATTCTTTCTATCTTCGGCGATTTCTACAGCAAGCCCTATCCCGCTCTTGATAAGATCAATCTCTCTTCCTCGGTGATCGTACTCGTAGCCTCGCTTGTTGCTGCAGGTTTCCGTTTGGAAGCCAGAGCATCCGCTTTCCGTGAATGCTACTTGAAACTCCAAAGCCTCCATGATGAAGATTTAGCGGATCAAGAGAAGAAGAAGAAATATCGAGAAATCATGATGGATTTCCCAAATCATGCGCCGAATGACTATGCTGACCTATTGATCAACCACCTTCTTCTGGAAGGAAAAACTCTCACCAACGGCGGAGAGAAACTAAAATACACAGGTTTGATGGCGTTTTCCTTCTTTCTACGCGCGACAATTTATTGGGGTTTGCTTGCAATATTGTTTTTGGGGCCAGTAGCATTTCTGCTTTTACCGTTGTTTTGTGGATCGCTACTATCATGACTCCAAAAGAGATTTTTGACGCACAGTTCTCTGCTAGTAATTTAATCGCTATTTTCCACGACAGAGTCTCGCAGTCTGGCACCGTTGGAAGGGATGGTATCCATCCTGCTGCATTCGAGAAAAATCTTGATCAAGAGATTGCATTGATCAGGAAAAACATTGCCGAAGAAAAGTACCGTTTCACGACATACAAGCAGCGACTAGTGCTTAAGGGAGCGGGAAAAGCGCCTCGTGAAATATCCATTGCGGGGGTCAGAGACCGAGTTTGTCTGCGCGCGTTAAACAATTCGCTGTCCGCGATCTTCACAGAAGCCAAGCCCGCTCTGGCTCACCAGTATATTGCGGAGATAAAAGCTTATATTAAGCCGTTGTCAGATGACTACTCGTTCGTGCAGTTGGACGTGCAGAACTTCTTTCCATCTTTGCTTCATGAGGAGTTGCTCAAACGTCTTAGACGTAAGACGCGGTACCGAAAACTCTTATCGGTTGTATCTGCGGCGATCCGGACGTCGACCGGGGCGAGCGGAACTAACAATAGAGGTGTACCTCAGGGGCTGAGCATTTCTAATGTCCTTTCATCGATCTACATGATACCGATTGATGAGGAGGCTCACGGTAAATACGAATATTACAGATACGTCGACGACATCCTCATCATATGCAAAACGGAGAATGCTAGCACTAACCTGGACTTTATGATGAGAAGATTGGCAAAGGTTGGGTTAATTTGTCATTCTCCGACACCCGGCAGCAAAACCAAGATTGAACTGCTTTCTGGAGGGGTGGAGTATCTTGGCTACCACCTGACGCCAGACAAAGTTTCAATTAGGAAGAGTTCGTACCGAAATATTATGGAGAATCTGGTCTCTGTTGTTACGGCGGCCAAATACAAGTCGGCCGACCGTCGACAAGTTCGGCGCTTGAACCTGAAAATCACAGGATGTTTCGTCAATGGTAAGCGGTACGGCTCCATGTTCTACTTTTCGATGACGGATGATAAAGAGCAACTTATGCGGTTGGATCGCTTTGTGGGTCGACTGTGGAAGAAGGCGGGTTTCGAAAAATATGGAAAGCCTAAAACATTCGTTAAAACCTTCCATGAAATCAAATATAATGTCGCAGAAACAAAATATATTCCGCGTTTTGATGATTACACTATCGATCAAATGATGCAGTTTATCGCCGATTTTGAAGCAATAAGTATTGACGAAGTTCGAGATTGGACTGAAGAGAAAATACGTAAGACTTTCAAAAGGTACATAAAGCGGGAAGTTAGTGATCTTCTCAAAGACATGACGCCTACGAGCTGATCGTTTTTCGGTGCTCCTATCACACAATTGCGCTAACTTGTTCTGGGCGCTACCGTTGCCGATTACCGACGACTTTACAAACGGATACTAATCTGGCGGAAGAGTTATATTTTCGCAGATCGCTAGGGTGTAGGTTTGATTTTTTTTAGATGCCATTTGGTGACTTAGTTCGATTCAACGCGCGTATTTTTTCTTAAATTTCTTTGTTTTATATATCTTTCCAAGAATTTATTTACCCATTCATCCCCTCCCTTCGGTCTTGCCCTACACTAACCCTGTTCCGCGATGAACCGGAGAAATCTCGGTTTTGAAGCTGAACCAGCGCCGATTGTAAGGGAAGACGTCGCGCTGATATTTCGGGGTCTGACAGGGAACGTTCTCTGGCAATGACTGGAGGAGAGATGGAATTTGGTTTGTGGTGGACCTCTCTATTTTTCCGAAACGCATTGGCTG
>LT009756.1:2702324-2929893 GCA_900012615.1 Agrobacterium genomosp. 13 str. CFBP 6927 | reverse complement strand
TTACTGATTTTATTGGGTAGTTTCGTGAATTGGCGCGAAAGCGGGAAAATGGACGGGATATTCCGACGTTTCGCCAGGCGCTTCGATGCCCCCGCTCCATGCCTCATCGCAAATGGCACCCAAGGAACCGCAATTTTGCCGGCGGAGCATTCGCCCGATCCTTATATACGGCTGTCAAAGCACGGGGCCGTGCATTAGAAACGGCCTATGAGACGCTCAAACACCACCCCAGATGCCGCAGGCCTGTTTGCATGACCACAACACCCGTTCCCATAAAGACCGAATTGCCCGAACTTCCCGTCACTGCGGTTCTCAGCGATATCGCCGAGGCCCTGGCTGGGGCGAAGCGCGCCGTTCTTTCGGCCCCCCCGGGCGCGGGTAAAACGACACTCGTACCACTTCATCTCTTGCATCAGGAATGGCGGGGTGACGGCAAGATCATTCTTCTCGAACCACGCCGGCTTGCCGCCCGTGCCGCCGCCGGGCGCATGGCCGAGCTGCTTCACGAAGATGTAGGACAAACTGTCGGCTACCGCATGCGGCTCGACAATCGCGTCTCCTCAAGGACACGGATAGAAGTGGTGACGGAAGGCGTGTTCGCACGGATGGTTCTTGATGATCCCGAGCTTGCCGGCGTTTCGACGGTGATTTTCGACGAGTTTCACGAACGTTCGCTCGATGGCGATTTCGGGCTGGCGCTTGCTCTCGACGTCCAACTTGGATTGCGAGACGATCTGCGCCTCCTCGTGATGTCCGCCACTCTCGATGTGGAACGCATCAGCGCGTTAATGGGTGACGCCCCTGTCATTCAGAGCCTTGGCCGGACATTTCCGATCGACACGCGCTATGAGGACCGGTGGTCGGGTGTGCCGGTTGAAGAGAAAGTCGCAAAGGCGATTACCGAAGCCCATGGATCGGAGACGGGCTCCATCCTCGCCTTTCTGCCGGGGCAGGCGGAGATCACCCGAACAGCCACGCGGCTGGAGGGACGTTTTCCCGATGATACGGATATCATCCCCCTTTACGGCAATCTTTCGCAGCAGGAGCAGGATGCGGCGATCAGGCCGGCACCGGCCGGACGGCGCAAGATCGTGCTGGCCACCTCAATCGCCGAAACCTCGATTACCATCGATGGCGTGCGTGTGGTGATCGACAGCGGTTTGCAGCGACTGCCGGTCTTCGAGCCGGCAACCGGGATCACGAGGCTTGAGACGGTACGGGTGTCTCGGGCCTCCGCCGACCAGAGGGCGGGCCGCGCCGGGCGAACGGAACCCGGTGTCGCGATCCGCCTGTGGCATTCGGGACAGACGGCCGCGCTCAACGCTTTTACGCCGCCGCAAATTCTGGCGAGCGATCTTTCCGGCCTCGCACTCGATCTCGCCCATTGGGGTGTTCCCGATCCTTCCGCGCTCGCATTTCTGGATGCGCCTCCCGAAGCGGCTCTGAAGGAATCGGTCGCGCTTCTCAAAAATCTGGGTGCGCTCGACCAAGGCGGTGCGCTGACGCAGCGAGGTCGTCTGATGCGCGGTCTTTCACTGCCGCCGCGGCTGGCGGCCATGGTGATAGCGGCAACGGATGAGGGTGTGGGGAAAAAGGCGGCGATGCTTGCCGTCATGCTGACGGAACAAGGACTGGGCGGAAACGATACCGATCTCGACGAACGGCTACGGCGCTTTCTTTCCGACAGAAGCGAAAGGGCGCAGGCGGCGCGCAAGCTGGCATCGAGGCTGTTCGACACGATTGGCGGTGCGAAAGCGGCAACCGAACAGGCAAGCGAGGCTGGTCCGTTGCTGCTGCACGCCTATCCGGACCGAATTGCGCTTCAGCGTGGAGCACGCGGCCGTTATGTGATGGCGAATGGCCGGGGTGCCGAACTCGCCGAAACTGAACGGCTTGCGGCAAGCAGGATGCTGGTCGTAGCCGATATTACCGGGCGGGCGGCACAACCGCGCATCCTGGCGGCAGCTATTATCGAAAGGACTGATATAGAGGAGCGGATGCCGCAGCTCATCGTTCAGCAGGACCAACTGCTCTTCGACAAGGCGAGCGGTCAGGCGCGTGCGCGCCGCGTCACGCGCCTTGGCGCCATTATTCTGGACGAGACGCCCCTGCCCCGCCCGGAAGGTGAACAGGCAGCGCAGGCGCTCGCCAACGGCGTTCGGGAATTCGGCATCGGCATTCTTCCTCTGTCTAAAGAAACCCAGCAGCTGCGCGACAGGATAGGGTTTCTGCACGCCAGCATCGGTGACCCCTGGCCAGATGTCAGCGATGCGGCATTGCTTTTACGACTGGATGAATGGTTCGTGCCTTTCCAGAACGGCGCACGCAGCCTTCAGGACATCCGCGCCGGAAGTCTTTCAGAAGGGCTTTTAGCCCTGGTACCCTATGAAGTGGCGCGCGATCTCGGCAGGCTCGCGCCGACGCATTTCGAAGCGCCGACGGGCCAGCGGCATCCCATTCGTTACGATGCGAGCGAACCGACGCTTTCCATTCGCGTGCAGGAGCTTTTCGGACTGACGGCCCACCCTGCCATCGCGCAGGGACGATTGCCGCTGCTTCTGGAATTGACCTCGCCGGCGCACAGGCCGATACAGACGACACGCGATCTTCCCGGTTTCTGGGCGGGATCGTGGAAGGACGTGCGGGCGGACATGCGGGGCCGTTATCCGCGCCACCCCTGGCCGGAGGATCCGGCATCGGCATTGCCGACCAGCCGTGCAAAACCGCGCGGAACATGACGACGATGACAAAGGTGAAGGAGACGAAGGTGGCTGGCCATCCGATCGAAACCACGAGGCTTGGCCGCGCCAGCCGCAGGATAAGACTGCAAACCATCGTATGGTTGCGCTGGCTGGCAGTTGCGGGGCAGACCGCCACGATCCTGTTCGTCGCTTTCGGGCTGAATTTCCCTTTGCCGCTTCTGGCCTGCGGCCTTTTGATCGCGGCTCTGGCGCTTGCCAATCTGTTTCTCACCGCCCGCTTTCCCTCCACCTATCGCCTCGAACCCTGGGAAGCGACGCTGCTGCTTGCTTTCGACCTTCTGCAATTGACCGCGCTGATCTATATTACCGGCGGACTTTCCAATCCTTTCGCGCCGCTGATCTGCGTGCAGGTCATCATCGCCTTTGCCTCGCAGCCGCTTCGGCATTCTCTTATTCTTCTTGCCTTTGCCGTTATCTGCTCGACTGCCATCGCGTTTTCGCCGTTTCCGGTTCCCTGGTATCCCGATGAGGTGCTGCCGATCCAGCTTCTGCTGCATGTCGGCACCTGGGTCGCGATCATTGCCACCACCTCCTTCGCAGCCTTTTATGCCTATCGCGTTTCGCACGAGGCCAACCAGCTGGCGGATGCGCTGGCTGCGACCGAACTGGTGCTGGAGCGGGAAAAACACCTGTCGCAGCTGGACGGGCTGGCCGCCGCCGCCGCCCATGAGCTGGGCACGCCGCTGGCGACAATCAGCGTCGTCGCCAAGGAAATGGAGCGAGAACTCGGCAATGATGACAGGTATGGCGAGGACATAGCGCTATTGCGCAGTCAGAGCGAAAGATGCCGCGATATTCTGCGTCGCCTGACATCGCTTTCCGCCGACAATGAAGAACATATGCGCCGCCTGCCGCTCTCCTCACTGATCGAGGAGGTGATGGCGCCGCACCGGGAATTCGGCATTCGCCTTGAACTCGTGGAAAAGAACAGCCGGGCCGACGAGCCGGTCGGTATCCGCAACGCCGGGATTATTTACGGGCTGGGCAACCTCATCGAAAACGGCGTGGACTATGCACGAGAAAAAGTGACCCTGACCGTGGATTACGATTCGCAGAATGTCGTCGTCGTCATCGAGGATGACGGTCCTGGTTATGCCCATGACGTGCTTGCCCGCATCGGCGAGCCCTATGTGACCGAACGTCACAACGACACGCGGGCCGGTGGGCTGGGGCTCGGGCTTTTCATCGCCAAGACGTTGCTGGAAAGGTCCGGCGCCACCGTCACTTTCGGAAATCGCGGTTCAAGCGAAACCGGCGCGCGGGTCACAATCGTCTGGCCTCGGGCACTTATGGACGATAAAAGAAGCCGTTGACTTTACCATCCACGTTGAAGCGGCGATAAGAAGACAGCCGACGAAGTTGCCGGAAGGCCGGAAACATGAAAACAGAAGATCAGAACCCATCCACCAGCGCGCCGACGGACGACGAAGATCCGATCGGACCCGACAGATCGCTTTTGATCGTTGATGATGACGGCCCGTTTCTGCGCCGGCTTGCGCGGGCGATGGAAACACGCGGTTTTGCCGTCGACACCGCCGAGACGGTCAGCGAGGGTATTGCCCGTTCCAAGGCTGCGCCGCCTAAATATGCGGTCGTCGATTTGAGACTTGCGGATGGCAACGGTCTGGAGGTCATCGAAGCCATCAGGCAGAACCGGGACGATACGCAGATCGTGGTGCTGACCGGCTACGGCAATATCGCCACCGCCGTCACCGCCGTGAAACTCGGGGCGCTGGACTATCTCGCAAAACCCGCCGATGCGGACGATGTCTTTAATGCGCTCACACAGCGCAAGGGTGAAAAGACGGAAGTTCCTGAGAACCCCATGTCGGCCGACCGGGTACGGTGGGAGCATATTCAGCGCGTTTATGAAATGTGCGAACGCAACGTCTCGGAAACGGCTCGCCGGCTCAACATGCACCGACGGACATTGCAGCGCATTCTGGCAAAACGCGCGCCGAAGTAGAGTATTTCCAGTAAAAATGCGAAGCGGTTCTGCGTCCGGAAAATGCGGCCAGAGCCGGCATTATTCACCGAAACTGCGGCCCGTTGTCCATTCCGCCAGCATCAGGCGGGTTGCAGCGGTTCTCGAGAAATCGAGCATCACCGATTTGCGGGTCGCCGGCGGCAATTTGTGCTCCGGCGCATCGCGCAGCATATGCGCGCCATATCCATCCGACAGGATAAGGCCGCATTCCTCGGGGAATATTTCGGTGGGCACTTCCGGGTGCGTGGCGAAAAACAGCCGGTCGCAATGCAGACGATAGTCCGGCCACTTGCGATCGACGCGGAAATCCTCAATCGAGGATTTGATCTCGATGATCCATATCTCGCCCTTTGCCGACAGGCTGATGAGATCAGCCCGCCGTCCGCTGGCAAGCGGAAGTTCCGGCAGCACCGAATGGCGCATCTCGTGCAAAAGCACCTGCACGCCGCGGCGCACCAGCATCGCTTTGTCCGACTGGCGACCATCTATTAACGGATTATTGTTGGTAACGGAAAGAATAGTCATGGATAAAGGCTGCTGAAGCGTTTGGCCTATTGTTGCAAAAAGGCAATCAACCGGCAATTTTAAATGCACAACCGTCTTGCGGCGGCGCAACGGCTTGCCAAGAGCGGCTGAATGGAAAATAACCGATTTATCCAATTAAGCCTACTCCTTCGCACAATTTGGCGAATTTTCCGCGAGAACGACATGCGCATCCGTACCCCATTGACCGCACTCGGTCTGACGGCAGCACTGGCTCTGGCCGGCTGCGCCGAAACCACTTCCCAATCATCTGCGCCGACATCCGGCAAGATCGCGGCCTCCGTGCCGGTCGCCGACCCGGTTCCGGCGAAGGTCGAAACAGTGCAGATCTTCAACGATGTTTACGGCCCCGTGACTGATGCGGGTTATGCGCTGCCGGCCATTCCGATCAATCGTGTGAACGAGAAGTTCCGTCGCCAGATCGTCGAGTTTCAGACCAGCGAACGGCCGGGCACGATCATCGTCAATACGCGCGACCGTTACCTCTATTATATCCTGTCTGGCAACCGTGCGGTTCGTTACGGCATCGGTGTCGGCAAGGCCGGTTTCGCCTGGGCCGGTGAGGCTTATGTCGCCTGGAAGCAGGAATGGCCGATGTGGCATCCGCCAAAGGAAATGGCGGACCGCAAGCCGGAAGTCGCGAAATATGTCGAGGCAGGCATGGGTCCGGGTCTTACCAACCCGCTCGGTGCGCGCGCCATGTATCTCTTCAATGAAAAGGGACAGGACACACTGTTCCGCATCCATGGTTCGCCCGAATGGGCTTCGATCGGCACCGCCGCCTCTTCCGGCTGCATCCGCATGATCAACCAGGACGTCATGGATCTTTACAGCCGCGTCCGTCCGGGCCGCAGCTCCAAGGTCGTCGTGATCCAGTAAAGATCACATACCTGACAAGAAAAAGCCGCCGTGGATTTCCCCGGCGGCTTTTTTGTTTCTCAGGACTGCTGACGGCTTCAGGCCGCCTGTTTTGCCTTCAGTTCCAGACGACGGCGGTGCAGAACCGGCTCGGTGTAGCCGTTCGGTTGTTCACGGCCCTTCAGCACCAGTTCGACAGCCGCCTGAAATGCGACCGATCCGTCGAAGTCGGATGCCATCGGCAGATAGGCCGGATCGCCGGCATTCTGCGCATCGACAACAGCTGCCATGCGCTTCATCGTCTCGACGATCTGTTCCTGTGTCACCACGCCATGGCGCAGCCAGTTCGCCATATGCTGCGCGGAGATACGCAGTGTGGCGCGATCCTCCATCAGCCCGACATTGTTGATATCGGGCACCTTGGAGCAACCAACGCCCTGATCGACCCAGCGCACGACATATCCCAGAATACCCTGTGCATTATTGTCGAGTTCGCGCTGAATTTCCTCCGGCGTCCAGTTGGGACGCGGTGCGACCGGCACGGACAGGATATCGGAGAGCTTCGCGCGGCCGCGGCTTTTCAAGCCTTCCTGAACGGCAGCAACATCAACCTTGTGATAATGCGTGGCATGCAGCGTCGCGGCCGTCGGTGATGGCACCCAGGCGGTGTTGGCACCGGCTTTCGGATGGGCGATCTTCTGCTCCAGCATCGCCGCCATCAGGTCCGGCATGGCCCACATGCCCTTGCCGATCTGCGCATGGCCTGAGAGACCGCATTCCAGCCCGATATCGACGTTCCAGTTCTCGTATGCCGCGATCCAGGCCGCCTGCTTCATATCGCCCTTGCGGATCATCGGACCCGCTTCCATCGAGGTATGGATTTCGTCACCCGTGCGGTCGAGGAAGCCGGTATTGATGAAGACGACCCGGTCCTTTGCCGCGCGGATGCTTTCCTTGAGATTGACCGTGGTGCGGCGCTCCTCGTCCATGATGCCCATTTTCATGGTGTTCGGCGCCATGCCGACAAGCTGTTCGACGCGGGTGAAAATCTCGTTGGCGAAGGCGACTTCCTCCGGCCCATGCATCTTCGGCTTGACCACATACATGGAGCCGGCGCGGGAATTCTGCCGCCGCCCGGACGGACCGACGTCGTAAAGCGCGATCAGAGCCGTGACGACAGCGTCCATGATGCCTTCCGGCACCTCGCGACCATCCCTGTCGAGGATTGCCGGATTGGTCATGAGATGACCGACATTGCGCACCAGCATCAGGGAGCGCCCCGGCAGAGTGAGCGCCGACCCATCGGGGGCGGTATAATAACGATCCGGATTGAGGCTTCTGATGAAGGTCTTGCCACCCTTCGAAACCTCTTCCGTCAGGTCGCCGCGCATCAGGCCGAGCCAGTTGCCATAGACCAGCACCTTGTCTTCGGCATCGACGGCGGCAACCGAATCCTCGCAATCCATGATGGTTGTGAGGGCGGATTCGAGAATGACATCCGAGATACCTGCCCTGTCGCCTCTGCCGATTTCGGTCGACGGATCGATGACGATCTCCGTGTGCAAACCGTTCTTGCCAAGCAGAATCGTTGCCGGCTTTGCCGCCTCACCGGTAAAGCCCTTGAATTGAGCGGCGTCCTTGAGGCCGGTCGTGCCGTCCCCGATTGCAAGCTGCAATGCGCCGTCAACGATCTTGAAGCCAGTCACATCCGACCAGCCCGCCGTTTCGAGCGGGGCCGATTCATCAAGGAAGTTTCTCGCCCAGGCGATGACTTTGTCGCCGCGCTTCGGATTGTAGCCCCTGCCCTTTTCCGCGCCGTCGGCATCAGAAATGGCGTCCGTGCCGTAAAGCGCGTCGTAAAGCGAACCCCAGCGGGCATTGGCGGCGTTCAGCGCATAACGCGCATTCATGACGGGAACAACCAGCTGCGGGCCTGCGACAAGGGCAATTTCCGGGTCGACATTGCCGGTTTCCACCCTGAAGCCGGGGCCTTCCGGCAGCAGGTAACCGATTTCCTTTAGAAAGCCTTCATAGGCATCGAAATCCAGGGGAGCGCCGTTCTGCCGGTACCAGCCATCCAGTTTTTCCTGTAGGGAATCGCGCCTGGCAAGCAGCTCACGGTTCTTCGGGGACAGCTCGTGGACAATGCTGGAAAAGCCCTTGAAAAAGGTTTCGCTGTCCAGACCCGTGCCCGGCAGCACCTCGTCCGTCAAAAAGGCATAAAGCCTGTCATCGATGGAAAGACCGAATTTATCCGTGCGGCTCATATGCGCCTCCTCATTATTCTATGCGTCCAGATTGGACGCTGAGGCGGGCGCTCGTCAATTGCGGCAGGCAGCCAAATATTATTTCCTTTTTGGAAATAATACGATCGATAATCGTCTTTTTCTACAAAAGCGCCTGCAAATCCTTGATGCGGTCATTCACAAGCCAGCCATAGTAGTTTTCTTCCGGCAATAGGGGCTGCTCCCCACCCGAGGCGCGCTGGCGGTTCTTCTGGGCAAGGGCAGCGGCGCGCTGCTGCGAACCACCGACATTATAAAGGGTGGAGGTCACGCCCGGGTTTTTTGAAATATCCATATCGGCAATCGATCTGTAATCGTCGATCGACTTGCGGATCGAAGCGGCCATGAAGGCCAGCGAGCGGTCAGGATCCATGATCGCCGTGTAAACGGCGGTAGCGTCATTCTCATCCAGCTTCTCATAGCCCGACGTTCTCGACACCATATCGGACAGCATCAGTGCCGTCAGCGGATTGATCTGGCCAAGACCGAAAGTCTGGCCGGCATAAAAGGGCTGGAAGAATACGGCGCTGAAACGGTTGTTCGGATAAGCGACGCCATCCACCGTCTTGCCGCGGAAACTGTCTTCCCAGACATCTTCCCGACAGTTCCAGACACTGTAGGAATCCTTTTTCGACTGGCACTTGGCAAATTGCGAATGGGCCAGAAACTGCGCGATGGTTTCGTCCTTATAGCCGAAACGGAAGCTGTTGCCCGCATAAGAGGCCGCTTTGACGTAATAGGACTGCAGCCGATCATAGGCGTCGACATTATAAGTGTGTTCACCGACGATCGCGCCGATCATATGGATCGGATCGATACCGTAGCGTCCGGCAGTCGACTTGATCTTGGCGATCAGCGCCTTGTCAGAGGACAGAAGGTCGATCACCTTCTGATATTTACGGTCGAAAGAGCTGTTGGACGCCTTGGTCCTGCGCGCGGAAGCCCCAGGAACGCCCGGCTGTTCGGCATTGCGATTGCCCGGTGGAACGACCGTCGCAGCCTCGGCATAAGAAGACGAGACGACGGTGAACGTCAAAGCAGCGGCAAATGCCAGAAGAGTTTTGCGCACGAGCGAATGCCTTTTCTCAAGCCTGCGGCTTCCCTTCGAAACACGTGAGGAAAACCGGACCATTCCACGAAAGCGGTTCCAACCGGAATGCAGCCCTTCCCATAAACAAAATGCGGGCTGAATGCGAGATGAGGCAGATAAAATAAAAGAGTGCGGCAAATATGGCCGCACTCCCTTATCTTTAGTCTCTATAGTCTTCAAAGAATATAGCGGGACAAGTCCGTATCGGCAGCAAGATCGCCGACATGTTTTTTGACGTATTCCTGATCGATCTTGACGGCGGAACCGCCGCGATCCGGTGCGTTGAAGGAAATCTCGTCCAGAACCCGCTCCATCACCGTTTGCAGGCGGCGCGCCCCGATATTCTCAACCGAGGAGTTGAGATGAACGGCCACATCGGCCAGCGCATCGATCGCGTCATCAGTAAAGTCGAGGTCAAGTTCTTCCGTCGCCATCAGCGCCTTGTACTGGCGGATGAGGCTTGCTTCCGTCTCCGTCAGGATACGGCGGAAATCCTCCTTGGTCAGCGGCTTCAACTCGACGCGGATCGGCAGACGGCCCTGAAGCTCCGGCAGAAGATCCGACGGCTTTGCCACATGGAAAGCGCCCGATGCGATGAAGAGAACGTGGTCGGTCTTCACCGGTCCGTATTTCGTCGAAACAGTCGTGCCTTCGACCAGCGGAAGCAAATCGCGCTGCACGCCTTCGCGCGAGACGCCGGCACCCATGCCACCGTCGCGGGCGGCGATCTTGTCGATCTCGTCAAGGAAAACGATGCCATCATTTTCGACGGACTTCACCGCCTCGCGCTGGATCATTTCATTGTCGAGCAGCTTGTCGGATTCATCGCGGATAAGATCGGCATAGGATTTCGATACTGTCGTGCGCACCTTCTTGGTGCGTCCGCCCATGGCCTTGCCAAACATTTCCGACAGGTTGAGAACGCCGATATTGGCGCCCGGCATGCCGGGAATTTCGAAACCGGGCATGCCCGAGCCGCTATCCGCCACTTCGATATCGATTTCCTTGTCGTCCAGTTCGCCGTCGCGCAGCTTCTTGCGGAAGCTTTCACGCGTACCGGGCGATGCGGTTGCGCCAACCAGCGCATCGAGCACCCGCTCTTCGGCGCTCTGATGCGCCTTGGCCTGTACTTCGGCGCGTTTCTTTTCACGCACGAGGCCGATGCCGATCTCGACCAGATCGCGAATGATCTGCTCGACATCGCGGCCGACATAACCGACTTCGGTGAACTTGGTCGCCTCGACCTTGATGAAGGGCGCACCGGCCAGCTTCGCAAGGCGGCGCGAAATCTCCGTCTTGCCGACACCGGTCGGCCCGATCATGAGAATGTTTTTCGGCATGACTTCGTCGCGCAGGCTCTCATCGAGCTGCTGGCGGCGCCAGCGGTTACGCAGCGCAATCGCCACCGCGCGTTTGGCCTCATGCTGGCCGATGATGAAGCGGTCGAGTTCCGAGACGATTTCCCGGGGAGAAAAAGTGGTCATTCTATCCTCTCGGCTTTCCTGTTCCGGCCGGCCATTCCGGCCCGGCCCACAGGACCCTTGGGTGAGAAATGGGGTTGCTTATTCGGCGTCGAGCGTTTCGACGACGAGATTGTGATTGGTATAAACGCAGATATCGGCGGCGATATCGAGCGACTGGCGCGCCACGTCCTCAGCCGATTTGTCCGTGTCCATCATGGCGCGGGCAGCCGCGAAGGCATAGTTGCCGCCGGAACCGATGGCGATCGCGCCGTGCTCGGGCTCCAGCACATCGCCATTGCCGGTGATGGCGAGCGTGGTGGATTTATCGGCCACCAGCATCATGGCTTCGAGATTGCGCAGATATTTATCCGTGCGCCAGTCCTTCGCAAGCTCCACGGCGGCGCGCATGAGCTGGCCGGGATATTGCTCGAGTTTCTTTTCAAGACGGTCAAGCAGCGTGAAAGCATCCGCCGTCGCGCCGGCAAAACCGGCAATCACTTCACCCTTGCCGATGCGGCGAACCTTGCGGGCATTACCCTTCATGACGGTCTGGCCGAGGCTTACCTGACCATCGCCAGCCATGACGACCTTGCCGCCCTTCCTGACTGTAATAATCGTTGTCATCAAACACCTGTCTGCCCTGCCGGGCCTGCTGTTAACGGACCGGGATGCGGCCCTTCTCGAGTTCTATGTAAGTTTGCTTTTCGCGATTGCAATCATCCTTGCCACGCGCAGTTTTATGCAGGCCAGACAAGACGATGGAACAACTGGATATTTGTGTCCCGTGCTGATAAGGAACGGCAACATTTCCACGGAGCGGCCAAAATGGCAGAACGTAAAGGCGAGATTATCCGCAAGACCAACGAAACCTCGGTTTCGGTGCGCGTGGATATCGACGGCACCGGCAAATCGAAAATTTCCACCGGCGTGGGATTTTTCGACCATATGCTGGACCAGCTCAGCCGCCATTCGCTGATCGACATGGAGATCGAGGTAGAGGGTGATCTGCATATCGATGATCATCACACGGTGGAAGATACCGGCATCGCCATCGGCCAGGCGATTGCCAGGGCGCTGGGCGACCGGCGCGGCATTACCCGTTATGCCTCGCTCGATCTTGCCATGGACGAGACAATGACCAAGGCCGCCGTCGATATTTCCGGCCGGCCTTTCCTCGTCTGGAACGTCAATTTTTCCGCGCCGAAGATCGGCACCTTCGACACGGAACTGGTGCGTGAATTCTTTCAGGCGCTGGCCCAGAATGCCGGCATCACATTGCATATCCTGAACCATTACGGCGCCAACAACCATCATATCGCCGAAACATGCTTCAAGGCCGTTGCCCGCGTTCTTCGCACGGCAACCGAGATCGACCCCCGGCAGGCAGGCCGCGTTCCCTCCACGAAGGGCATGCTGGCCTGACGCCAAAGCTGTCAGGAAGCCCATGACAAGCTATCTCGTTCTGGAAGCCCCCAACGGGCCGGACAGGGACCACAAGACGACCCGCTTCATTGCAGACCGTTTTGTCTGGCTGGCGCTGATCGCGCCCTGGCTATGGCTTGCGATAAACCGGCTGTGGCTCGCCGCAACCGTCGTTTTCATCGCCCTTCTTCTGGCCGGGCAGGCATCAATGTTACCCGGATTCGAACCGGCGGGCATTTTGTGTGGTTTCGCCATCGCCCTCATCACGGCGCTGGAGGGACGCAATTTCCTTGCCCGGCATCTTGTCCGTAAAGGCTGGAAGATGACATCCATCGTTTCCGCCCCTGATCTTTCGAGTGCCGAAGAGATATATTTCTCCGGTCTCGGCGAAAACACCGAGTGGGCGGAACAGCTGTCCCAGCCGGTCTGGACCCCTTCGCCGCAAAAGAGCGGCGACAAAAACTTCGTCAACGATCCCGCCGGATCGTTTCTTTTCGACTTGAATGGAAGGCGCTGACATGCGTGTCGCGATCATCGACTACGGTTCGGGCAATCTGCGTTCGGCCACCAAAGCTTTCGAGCGTGCCGCCCGTGAAGCCGGCATCAATGCAACCATCGACCTGACCGACAAGCCGGATCATGTCGCCTCGGCGGATCGCATCGTTCTGCCGGGCGTCGGCGCCTATGCGGATTGCCGCGCCGGTCTTGACGCCGTTCCCGGCATGCATGAAGCGCTCATCGAAGCCGTGGAGAAAAAGGCCCATCCGTTCCTTGGTATCTGCGTCGGCATGCAGCTGATGTCCTCGCGCGGGCTGGAAAAGACTGTCAGCAAGGGCCTTGGCTGGATCGAAGGCGATGTCGTGGAAATGACGCCGTCCGATCCGAGCCTGAAGATTCCGCAGATCGGCTGGAACACGCTGGAAATCCGTCACGCCCACCCACTATTCGACGGTATCAAGACCGGCGCGGACGGATTGCACGCCTATTTCGTACATTCCTATCATCTGGCAGCCAAGCATTCGACGGATGTCATCGCCACCACCAATTACGGTGGCGCGATGACGGCTTTCGTCGGGCGCGACAATATGGCGGGCGCACAGTTCCACCCGGAAAAAAGCCAGACGCTCGGCCTTGCCCTGATTTCCAATTTCCTGCGCTGGAAGCCCTGACATGATTCTTTTTCCCGCAATCGACCTTAAAGACGGCCAGTGCGTTCGCCTGAAACTCGGCGATATGGAGCAGGCCACCGTCTATAACGAGGACCCCGGCGCGCAGGCGAAAGCCTTCGAGGATCAGGGCTTCGAATGGCTGCATGTCGTTGATCTCAACGGCGCCTTTGCCGGCCAGACAGTCAATGGCGAGGCGGTCGACGCCATTCTGAAAGCCACGAAAAACCCGGTGCAGCTTGGCGGCGGCATCCGTACGCTCGACCACATCGAAGCGTGGCTCAGCCGTGGGCTTGCCCGTGTCATTCTCGGCACCGTGGCGGTTCGTGATCCGGTTCTGGTCATCGAAGCCTGCAAGCGTTTCCCCGGCCAGGTCGCCGTCGGCATCGATGCCAAGGGCGGCAAAGTCGCTGTTGAAGGCTGGGCAGAGGCGTCCGAACTCGGCGTCATCGAACTGGCCAAACGTTTCGAAGGTGCCGGCGTCGCGGCCATCATCTACACCGATATTGATCGCGACGGCATTCTGGCCGGCATCAACTGGGCTTCGACGCTGGAACTGGCGAATGCCGTGTCGATCCCGGTCATCGCCTCCGGCGGTCTCGCATCCATCGATGACATAAAGCGCATGTTGCAGCCCGATGCCGCAAAGCTCGAAGGCGCAATTTCCGGCCGCGCCCTTTACGACGGCCGCATCGATCCCACCGAGGCGCTTGCCCTCATCAAGGCTGCGAAGGAGGTAAACGCATGACCCTCAAAGCCCGCGTTATTCCCTGCCTGGATGTGAAGGACGGCCGTGTCGTCAAGGGCGTGAACTTCGTTGACCTGGTCGATGCCGGCGACCCGGTCGAGGCGGCGAAGGCCTATGATGCGGCGGGAGCGGACGAACTCTGCTTCCTCGACATCACCGCCTCCTCGGATAATCGCGACACGATCTTCGATGTCGTCTCGCGCACCGCAGATCATTGTTTCATGCCGGTAACGGTTGGCGGTGGGGTTCGCAGTGTTGCGGATATCCGCAAGCTGCTTCTGTGCGGCGCCGACAAGGTCTCGATCAATTCCGCAGCCGTCAAGGATCCGGATTTCGTGGCGCAGGCGGCCGACAAGTTCGGCAACCAGTGCATCGTTGTTTCCATCGACGCCAAGCGGGTGTCGAAAGATAGAGAAATCGACCGCTGGGAAATATTCACCCATGGTGGACGCCAGCCGACCGGGATCGATGCCGTGGAATTCGCCATCAAGATGGTCGAACGCGGCGCCGGCGAATTGCTGGTTACCTCGATGGATCGCGACGGCACCAAGAGCGGATACGATATTGGCCTGACGCGCAGCATTGCCGATCAGGTTCGCGTGCCCGTCATCGCCTCGGGCGGCGTCGGCACCCTGGATGATCTGGTGGCAGGTGTGCGTGATGGCCATGCGACAGCGGTACTCGCCGCCTCCATCTTCCACTTCGGCACCTATTCGATCGGGCAAGCCAAGACCTATATGGCCGAGCATGGCATCGCCATGCGTCTCGACTGATTGCAGGAATTTTCCATGAGCGCATTTTCCCTTTCCGATCTGGAACGCATTGTCGCGACACGCGCCGCTGCCTCTCCTGACGAATCCTGGACGGCCAAGCTGGTTGCTGCCGGCCAGGAGCGTGCGGCGAAAAAACTGGGCGAAGAGGCTGTCGAAGCCGTTATCGCCGCTATCGCGAAGGATCGCGACGGGCTGAAAAACGAGGCCGCCGATCTGCTTTACCATCTGCTGGTGGTGCTGAAGATCGCCGACATTGCGTTGGACGATGTTTTTGCCGAGCTGGAGCGCCGGACGGGTCAAACCGGCCTTGCTGAAAAGGCAGCGAGGCCTAACTCATGAATGTCGGGGCAGGCAGCGGGGAGAGAGGCATGCCGAGCACACTCGATCATTTCCGACCAGATGAATATTCACCCTACCACTTCTTCAGTTCGGAAGAATGGTCGAAGTTTCGTGCCGACACGCCACTGACGCTTTCCGCCGACGAGGTCAAGCGACTGCGCTCACTGGACGATCCGATCGATCTGGACGAAGTGCGGCGCATCTATCTGTCGCTGTCGCGCCTGCTGTCTTCGCATGTGGAAGCGTCGCAGCTGCTGTTCGAGCAGCGCAACCGCTTCCTCAACATGGGGGATGTCAACAAGACGCCTTTCGTCATCGGTATTGCCGGTTCGGTGGCCGTTGGTAAATCGACGACGGCGCGTATCCTGAAGGAGCTTCTGGCCCGCTGGCCCTCCAGCCCGAAAGTCGATCTCATCACCACCGACGGCTTTCTTTACCCGAACGAGGTGCTGAGACGCGAGAACCTGATGGAGCGCAAGGGCTTTCCTGAAAGCTACGATATCGGTGCGCTCTTACGTTTCCTCTCGGCAATCAAGGCGGGCCAGCCCAATGTGAAGGCACCACGCTATTCGCACCTGACCTATGACGTGCTGCCGAACGAATTCACCGTCATCGATCAGCCGGATATCCTGATCTTCGAAGGCATCAACGTCCTGCAATCGCGTGATCTACCCGCAGGCGGGCGGATCGTGCCGATCGTTTCGGATTTCTTCGATTTCTCGATCTATATCGATGCGGATGAGGACTTCATTCACAACTGGTATGTGAACCGGTTCATGAATCTGCGGCAAACCGCTTTCCGCGACCCGAATTCCTTCTTCAATCGCTATGCATCGATCAGCGAGGAAGCAGCACTCAGCATTGCCGAGGGTCTCTGGCAGAACATCAACCTGAAGAACCTGCGCCAGAACATCGTGCCCACGCGCCCGCGCGCAGACCTTATCTTGCGCAAGGGAAAGAACCACCTGATCGACACGGTGGCGCTTCGCAAATTGTGAAAGATGCCGCGCAACGCGGCATCTCCATTGCGATAGTTAAAACCCGTTATTACGCAAGCTCAGGAATACGCAGGACCTGACCGGGATAGATTTTATCTGGATGGGTCAGCATCGGCTTGTTGGCTTCGAAGATGATATTGTTCTTCGCGCCATTGGCCTTGCCGTACTGGGCCTCTGCGATCTTCCAGAGGTTATCGCCCTTCTTGACCGTATAAAAGACGGGTTCCTTCGCCGGCGCCTCAGTCACCTTCAGCTCGCCAGCCTCGACCTTGGAAATGCCAAGCGTATTGCCAACCGCGATGACCGCCTTTTCGAAAACCGACTGATCGGCCACTTCGCCCTTCAGGACGACCTTGTCGTCCACCACCTCGACCTGAACCTTGTCCGTGCCGAGATCGTGAGAAGCGAGTTCCTTCTTGACAGCTTCGACATCGGGAGCATCGTCGCCGCCGCCGATACCAAGCTTCTTTCCAGCTTCCTTGATGAAATTGAATAGACCCATAGCACCCTCCTTGGTTGTAGGGAGGCTTACCAGACGATATTTGAGGCTCTATGACAAGGGCGAAACATTTTGCCGGCCCGAAGCCTATTCACCTGACGGCTTGCCGCGCATTTTCTTGACATCCGAACGTCCGGACTTTGCCTTGAGGCGGCGCTCGACGGACCCCTTGGTTGGCTTGGTGGCCTTGCGCACCGGCGGCGGCGGGGCGGCGGCTTCGAGGATCAGTTCCTTGAGCCTTTCGCGCGCGTCTTCGCGATTGCGCTCCTGGCTGCGAAACCTGCTTGCCTCTATCATCAGCACGCCGTCTTTCGAAACACGCCTGCCGCCCAGACGCAGAGCATTGGTCTTCACCCGCTCCGGCAGGGAGGGGGAATTGGCAATGTCGAAAAACAGCTGGACCGCCGTCGAGACCTTATTGACGTTCTGGCCGCCCGGACCGCCGGCCAGCACAAATTGCTCCGTCAGCTCCCAGCCGGCGATGGTAATACGGTTACTGATGTAAAGCGCGTCGCTGGCCATGATCTTTCTCCGCGCCGGTGATGCCACAGATCGCAAAAAATGAAAACAGCAGGCCAAACGAAAGAACCCGGCACAAGGCCGGGTCCCCTCCTCCTCATAAATGAGGCTTCATTCATTCAGCAGCGAGCAAAAGGCCCGGTGCAGCATCGCGAACCTTGCTGTCGACGTGGTCTTCGAACTTGGTGAAGTTCGTGACGAACATCGACACCAGCTTCTTCGCCTGCGCATCGTAAGCTGCGCCATCGGCCCAGGTCGAACGCGGATCGAGGATCGTGCTGTCGACGCCATCAAGCGACAGCGGCACGGCGAAACCGAAATTCGCATCTGTGCGGAATTCGGCACCCTTGAGCTCACCGGTAAGGGCGGCCGTCAGAAGCGCGCGGGTCGCCTTGATGGGCATGCGCTTGCCGATGCCGTAGGCGCCGCCGGTCCAGCCGGTGTTGACCAGCCAGCAATCGACGCCATGCTTGCCGATCAGCTCGCGCAGCAGATTGCCATATTCCGCCGGGTGGCGCGGCATGAAGGGTGCGCCGAAGCAGGTGGAGAAGGTGGCTTCCGGCTCGGTCACGCCCTTTTCCGTGCCGGCAACCTTTGCTGTGTAGCCGGAGAGGAAGTGGTACATGGCCTGTTCCGGTGTCAGCCGGGCGATCGGCGGCAGCACGCCGAAGGCATCCGCCGTCAGCATGATGATCGTCTTCGGATGGCCGGCAATGCCCGTTTCCGACGCATTCGGAATGAAGTGCAGCGGATAGGCGCTGCGGGTGTTTTCCGTCAGCGAATTGTCGTTGAAGTCGGGAACGCGGTTTTCGTCCAGCACGACGTTTTCGAGAACCGTGCCGAAGCGGCGGGTCGCGGCGTAGATTTCCGGCTCGGCTTCGGCCGAAAGCTTGATCGCCTTGGCATAGCAGCCGCCTTCGAAATTGAAGATGCCGTGTTCACCCCAGCCGTGCTCGTCATCGCCGATCAGCGTGCGCGACGGATCGGCGGACAGCGTGGTCTTGCCGGTGCCGGAAAGGCCGAAGAACACGGCGGAATCACCCTGCGGACCGACATTGGCCGAGCAATGCATGGGCATGACGCCCTTGGCCGGCAGCAGGTAGTTCAGCACCGTGAAGACCGACTTCTTGTTTTCACCGGCATAGGACGTTCCGCCGATGAGGACGAGGCCATTGGTCAGATCGCAGGCGATGACGGTTTCCGAACGGACGCCGTGACGGGCCGGATCAGCCTTGAAGCTTGGCAGGTTGATGATGGTCAGCTTCTGTTTGAAACCCGCCAGTTTTTCCCGCTTCGGACGGATCAACAGGTTGCGGATGAACAGCGAATGCCAGGCAAGTTCGGTGACGACGCGTGTCGGCAGCGCATTTTCCTCATCGGCGCCGCCGATCAGGTCCTGAACATAAAGGGTCTTGCCGGCGGCGTGAGCCAGCATGTCCTTGCGCAGCAGCTCGAAATTCTCCGGCGACAGCGGCTTGTTGTTATCCCACCAGATGGTGTTCTCGGTGGAGGCATCACGAACGACGAACTTATCCTTCGGCGAGCGGCCCGTATGCTGACCGGTGACGGCGCGCAGCGCACCATCGATGGTCAGTTCAGCCTCGCCGTTGCGGATCGCCTCTTCGTATAATTCGCTCTCATTGAGGTTATAAAAGACGCGGGAGGCCTCGCCCAGTCCGAGTTCTGCAACTCCATTGGCAGGATTATGAACCCCAAGCTCGTTCATGACGCGTTCCTTGTTAATGACGATAAGGACGTTGAAATTTCCTCGGAAAATACGTGGCGGCTTTTAGAAACGCAAGAGCCGAACTTTAAAAAACTTAGTGATTTCAATATATTAATCGATTTAAAAGATTTTATTTCTTTTTAAATCGGTTGAAGACGCATTAAAATCCGGCTGCGGCGTTTTCATCGAAATCCCCTGATCGCGCTGCGGATTTGGCTGCGAGATTTCCTTTGCCACAATTTGTTCCACCTTTATACTCAAGAGAGTGGCTCACGGCGCACAACCTTGGCTGGGTGAATGTCGGGAGTTACGAGAAAATGACGATGGAGACCAACTACATGCAGACTATCGCGCTTGTCGACGATGACCGGAACATTCTCACTTCGGTATCGATCGCGCTCGAAGCCGAAGGGTACCGGGTCGAAACGTATACGGACGGCGCGTCCGCGCTCGACGGGCTGATCGCCCGCCCGCCGCAGCTCGCCATTTTCGACATCAAGATGCCCCGCATGGACGGCATGGAGCTTTTGCGGCGTCTTCGCCAGAAATCGGATATTCCCGTTATCTTCCTGACATCCAAGGACGAAGAGATCGACGAATTGTTCGGCCTGAAGATGGGCGCTGACGATTTCATCACAAAACCTTTTTCGCAGCGCCTTCTGGTGGAGCGCGTCAAGGCCATCCTGCGCCGCGCCAGCAGCCGCGACGCCTCCCCCGTTGCCGGTGGCGGCGCGGCGAAACCGACTGCGGACCAGCAGGCGCGCACGCTTGAACGCGGGCAGCTCGCCATGGACCAGGAACGCCACACCTGCACCTGGAAGGGCGAACCGGTAACACTTACCGTTACCGAATTCCTCATCCTGCACTCGCTGGCGCAGCGGCCGGGCGTGGTAAAAAGCCGCGACGCGCTGATGGATGCCGCCTATGACGAGCAGGTCTATGTGGATGACCGCACGATCGACAGCCACATCAAGCGCCTCCGCAAGAAGTTCAAACTGGTCGACGGCGACTTCGATATGATTGAAACGCTTTATGGCGTAGGATATCGCTTCCGCGAAGCGGCCTGAATCGGCACGCAAATCGGAAGAGACCACCCGAAAAGTGGTGGCGAGGACTTAAATACGTGTTGAAGAAAACGCCGGAAACCGTCTCGGATAGTGACGATGCCGAAGAACGCGGCAGCGAACGCCGCCATCGTATCCATCCGCTGACGATCATCCGGCGCATTTTCGGCAATGCGGTGTTTTCCAGCCTCACGCGCCGTATTCTGTTCTTCAACGTTGCAGCGACAGTCGTTCTTGTCGGCGGCATTCTTTACCTCAACCAGTTCCGCGAGGGGCTGATCGACGCGCGGGTGGAAAGCCTTCTGACGCAGGGCGAAATCATCGCCGGCGCCATTTCCGCCTCCGCCTCGGTTGACACCAACTCGATCACCATCAATCCGGAAAAGCTTCTCGAATTGCAGGCTGGGCAGAGCATTACTCCTGCTCCCAATGACGAGGACCTGAGTTTTCCGATCAATCCGGAACGAGTAGCACCGGTGCTGCGCCGGCTGATTTCACCGACCCGCACCCGCGCGCGGCTGTTCGATGCCGATGCCAACCTGCTTCTCGATTCCCGCCATCTTTATTCGCGCGGACAGGTCCTGCGCTTCGATCTGCCGCCGGTGACACCGGAAACCCAGACCTGGGGCGAATGGTTCACCAGCATGTTCAACCGCATGCTGCAACCAAGCAGCCTGCCGCAATACAAGGAAGCGCCGGGCGGCGACGGCTCCATCTATCCGGAGGTGATGAATGCGCTGACCGGCGTTCGTGGTGCTGTGGTGCGCGTGACCGAAAAGGGCGAGCTGATCGTTTCGGTCGCCGTGCCGGTGCAGCGCTTCCGGGCCGTGCTTGGCGTGCTGCTGCTTTCGACGCAGGCGGGCGATATCGACAAGATCGTGCATGCGGAACGCCTTGCGATCATGCGCGTGTTTGGCATCGCCACGCTCGTCAATATCGTGCTGTCGCTGCTCCTCTCCTCCACCATCGCCACGCCGCTCCGACGGCTTTCGGCTGCTGCGATCCGCGTTCGCCGTGGGGCAAGAACCCGCGAGGAAATACCGGATTTCTCAGCGCGTCAGGACGAGATCGGCAACCTCTCGATAGCGTTGCGTGAAATGACGACCGCGCTTTACGACCGTATCGATGCGATCGAAAGTTTCGCTGCCGATGTCAGCCACGAGCTCAAGAACCCGCTAACGTCGCTGCGCAGCGCTGTTGAAACGCTGCCGCGCGCCAAGACCGAAGAGTCCAAGCAGCGCCTGACCGAGATCATTTTCCACGATGTGCGCCGCCTCGACCGTTTGATCAGCGATATTTCTGACGCGTCGCGGCTCGATGCCGAGCTGGCGCGCGCCGATGCCTCGCCGCTTGATCTCGATGTCCTGATGAAGGGTCTGGTGGATATATCCCGCCAGATAAGCACCAAAAAGAAAAGCGTGACGATCGACTATGTCGTCGACCGGAAGGCGGGCACCAAGACCTCTTTCGTGGTGAATGGCCACGATCTTCGCATAGGCCAGATCGTCACTAACCTCATCGAGAATGCGCGCTCTTTCGTTGCAGAGGAAAGCGGCCGTATCACCGTGCGCCTTTCCCGCCACAAGGATCGTTGCCTTGTGCAGGTGGAAGACAACGGACCGGGCATTCAGGCAGAAGATATCGACCGGATTTTCGAACGCTTCTACACCGACCGGCCGGCCAGCGAAGGCTTCGGGCAGAATTCCGGCCTTGGCCTTTCCATCAGCCGCCAGATCGCCGAAGCCCATGGCGGCAGCCTCAGGGCGGAAAATGTCGTCGACAAATACGGCGTGATTTCCGGCGCGCGCTTCACCCTGTCGCTGCCGGCGGCCGAGACCCATGAACGCTGAACGCTTCAACCTGCACGCAACCGCCATCGTCGTAGACAACACCGGCATCCTCTTCACCGGACCCTCCGGCAGCGGCAAAAGCGAGCTTGCATTCAGTTTCCTGGTCGAGGCGGAACGCTGCGGATTGACGGCAGCACTGATCGCGGACGATCAGATTTTCGTGTATCGCGACGGCGAAACCATCATTGCGGAGCGGCCGGAAGCGATCGCCGGATTGCTGGAACTGCGCGGCAGCGGCATTGTTTCACTCAAAAGCGTTGCGAGTGCGCCACTGGATTTCGCCGTCACGACAGTTCTTTCACCCGAAAACCCCAGACTTCCCGAAGATGACGAGGTGGTGTTGCTACCCTGCGGCGGGCATCTTCCGCTTCTGCGCATTCCGCTTTCCAGTCTTACGCCCTATGGAAAATTTGCTGCACTTGCTCAAAATCTTTTTAAAACGAATGTGAAGCGACCGTGATTCGGGCGATTTTAGGCTTGCGATTCGCATTTTCCTCATCAAGATGAAATCCCACCGATGGACAGGATTGCCGCGTTGCGATAGTCGGCAATGAGAGTGCGTGTGCAAGGGAGCATTTCATGATCGGACTAGTGCTTGTCACCCATGGCAAGCTGGCTGAGGAGTTTCGCCATGCGTTGGAGCATGTCGTCGGTCCCCAGAAATTGATCGAGACGGTCTGTATCGGTCCCGAAGACGACATGGATCAGCGCCGGCAGGATATCATCGACGCCGTCACACGCGCCAATGATGGCAATGGCGTCATTATCCTGACGGATATGTTCGGCGGCACGCCCTCCAATCTCGCGATTTCCGTCATGAATAACGGCAATGTCGAAGTCATCGCCGGCGTCAATCTTCCCATGCTGATAAAGCTCGCCGGCGTTCGCAGCGAAGACAACATGGACAAGGCGCTCCAGGATGCATCTGACGCCGGCCGCAAATATATCAACGTCGCCAGCCGCGTTTTGAGCGGCAAGTGAGAAGTCAGCCCATGTCGCCATTCTCCCGGGAATTACCGATCATCAACAAACGCGGTCTCCACGCCCGGGCATCCGCGAAGTTCGTGCAGATGGTCGAGGGGTTCGACGCGACGATTACGGTTTCCAAGGATGGCATGACCGTTGGCGGCACCTCCATCATGGGTCTCATGATGCTGGCGGCCAGCCCCGGCTGCAGCGTCTATGTCGAGGCAAGCGGCAACCAGGCGGAAGAAGCGCTTGCCGCACTCGAGGCACTTGTCGCCGACCGCTTCGGCGAAGAAGCCTAACCTATCCCCCATATAAAGACATAAAGACTTCTTTATATCATCATTGCCAGATCGTTTGTGGCCTGCTAAACCCCTGCTACGTTTAAAAGCCGGGCTGACAGGCGCGGCATTTCTGATCTGGAGAACCTCATGAGCCTTGAGAAGGACTACATCGTCGCCGATATCAACCTTGCCGCATTCGGCCGCAAGGAACTGGACATCGCCGAAACCGAAATGCCTGGCCTGATGTCCTGCCGCAAGGAATTCGGCGAGAGCAAGCCCCTGAAGGGTGCACGCATCACCGGTTCTCTTCACATGACGATCCAGACCGGCGTTCTGATTGAGACGCTCAAGGAACTCGGAGCGGATATCCGCTGGGCGTCCTGCAACATTTTCTCGACGCAAGACCATGCGGCAGCGGCCATTGCAGCAGCCGGCATTCCGGTCTTCGCCGTCAAGGGTGAAAGCCTGACGGAATATTGGGAATATACCGACAAGATTTTCCAGTGGACCGATGGCGGTCTCTCCAACATGATCCTCGATGATGGCGGCGACGCCACCATGTACATCCTGCTCGGTGCACGCGCCGAAGCCGGTGAGGACGTTCTTTCCAATCCCGGCTCCGAAGAAGAAGAGATCCTCTTCGCGCAGATCAACAAGCGCCTGAAGGCTTCGCCCGGCTGGTTCACCAAGCAGCGTGATGCGCTGAAGGGTGTTACCGAAGAAACGACGACCGGCGTTCATCGTCTTTACGACCTTAGCAAGAAGGGCCTGCTGCCCTTCCCTGCCATCAACGTCAATGACAGCGTCACCAAGTCGAAGTTCGACAACAAATACGGCTGCAAGGAATCGCTCGTCGACGGCATTCGCCGCGCAACCGACGTGATGATGGCCGGCAAGGTCGCCGTGGTCTGCGGATACGGCGATGTGGGCAAGGGTTCGGCAGCATCGCTGCAGGGCGCCGGTGCCCGCGTGAAGGTCACCGAAATCGATCCGATCTGCGCATTGCAGGCCGCCATGGACGGTTTTGAAGTCGTTCGCCTGGAAGACGTCATTTCGTCGGCGGATATCTTCATCACCACCACCGGCAACAAGGACGTCATCCGCATCGAGCATATGCGCGAGATGAAGGACATGGCGATCGTCGGCAATATCGGCCACTTCGACAACGAGATTCAGGTCGCATCGCTGCGTAACCTGAAGTGGACGAACATCAAGCCGCAGGTCGACATGATCGAGTTCCCGAAGGGCAACCGCATCATTCTTCTTTCCGAAGGCCGCCTGCTGAACCTCGGCAACGCCACCGGTCACCCGTCCTTCGTCATGTCTGCGTCCTTCACCAACCAGGTGCTGGGCCAGATCGAGCTCTTCACCAAGCAGGGCGAATACAAGAACGAAGTTTATGTGCTGCCGAAGCACCTCGACGAGAAGGTCGCACGCCTTCATCTCGAGAAGCTCGGCGTGCGCCTGACGGAACTGACCGACCTGCAGGCAGATTATATCGGCATCTCCAAGCAGGGTCCGTTCAAGGCGGAACACTACAGATATTAATTTCATAGTTAATATCCACTGAAATTACACAATATCTAGATGCCGCGCGCTTGACAAAGCGCGCGGCATCTTTTTTGCGCGCTCCCTTTCCGCAGATTTATGAAGGCGGTATTGTCATCAGACTTGATTCGGACACGCCAAAGGGCGGCGGGGACGAAATGGGATGTCTTGTCGAAGATGCGGCACATAGGACGGAGACAGACCGGGGATGACGGTTCACAATTCGGATCTGCGCGAGCAGACAGTTCAACGCGTTGAAAACACGCATGCTGGCGTGGCATTGAGCGCGGCTCTTGCGCGTTGCCAGCGGGTCGTCAGTGCGGTTCGGACAGGCTTTTCATGGCTTCCCGTCCTGATGTCGGGTACGGTTCTGGCTGGCTCGGCAAGTGCGGCACTGGCGCAGGACGGCATTGTAGCCAAGACGGGTGCACGGCTGTTTTCGTCCGGGGAAACCATCACCTATTCGCTCTTTGTCGGCATGCTTTCGGCAACGCTGTTCTCCGTCGTCTGGCTGGTGCGCCAGCGCGGCAATATAGAGGCGGAAAGCAGCGAATACCGTCAGGCACTTGCCCAGTCCCACCACAAGATCGCGAAATACGAAGCGCTGATTTCTGACAAAAGCCGACGCATCGTCATCTGGGACGGCGCTGACAAGCGTCCCGAATTTCTCGGGCAATTGCCCGTGGAAACGGGCGCACCGCAGGCCGACCATGATTTTCTGGCCTTCGGGCGCTGGCTGAAACCCTCATCGGCAAGCCAGCTTGAAAAATCGCTGGAAAAGTTGCGCAGCCATGCGCAGAGTTTCGATCTGACCATTGAGACGCAGCGCGGCGAGGTCGTTGAAGTTCAAGGCCGGGTTTCCGGCGGTAACGCCTTTGCGCGTTTCATCGCGCTTAACAATCTGCGTGCTGAGCTTGCCGAATTGCAGGTGGAACGCGAGCGCCTGATTGCCTCTGTCTCCACGTTTCAGGAACTTCTGGATTCGATCGAACAGCCCGTCTGGCGGCGTAATGGCGAAGGCGACCTTACCTGGGTCAACCACGCCTATGCGCAGGCCGTGGATGCGCGCGACGCCGAACAGGCCGTTCACGAGAAACGCGAGCTTCTGAACACTGTCACCCGGCAGAAGATACGCGCGGCTGCGACGCCGGAATCACCCTATCATGACCGTATTTCGACAGTAGTTTCCGGAAACCGAACCTTCTTCGATGTCGTCGATATCAAGACGGCGGGCGGTTCGGCCGGCATCGCCATTGATGCCACCGAAGCGGAGACGATCGGCGAAGAACTCAAGCGGGTTCTGAAAAGCCACGCCGAAACGCTCGACCATCTGGCAACGCCCGTCGCCATTTTCGACGGCCGGCAGCGGCTGCAATTCTACAACCAGGCTTTCGCCACCCTGTGGGGTTTCGATCTGGTTTTCCTCGAATCCGGGCCTGATAATTCCGAGCTCCTGGACAGGTTGCGGACCGCCGGCAAATTGCCAGAGCAGCTGAACTGGAAGAACTGGAAGGAGACGGCGCTCTCCGTCTACCGCTCACTCGATACCAAGACCGATCTCTGGCATCTGCCTAACGGCCAGACCTTGCGGGTCATCGCGACCGCCCATCCGCAGGGTGGTGCAACTTGGGTATTCGAAAACCTGACCGAGCAGGTCGATCTGCAGATGCGTTACAACACGCTGGTAAAGGTGCAGGGCGAAACCATCGACCATCTGGCAGAAGGTGTCGCCGTGTTCGGCGCGGATGGCCGCATTCGCCTTTCCAATCCGGCGTTCCGGGCACTCTGGGGCGTGACTGCGGAACAGGCTGAGACTGGCACGCATATCCGCGCCATTGAGACGGCCTGCACGCCATCCTATGACAGGCCGGACGGCTGGCGCGCCTTCAGCCAGTTCATCACCAGCTTCGACGATGAACGTCCGTCCAAACAGGGTACGCTGGAGCTGCTCTCCGGTCTCGTGCTCGACTTCGCAATCATCCCGCTGCCGGATGCGCAGACCATGCTGACCTTCGTCAACATGACTGACAGCGTGCGGGCCGAGCGGGCACTCAAGGAAAAGAACGACGCGCTGCTCAAGGCCGACGAGCTGAAGAACGATTTCGTGCAACATGTCTCCTACGAATTGCGCTCGCCGCTAACCAACATCATCGGTTTCACCGACCTCCTGAAAACGCCGGGTCTCGGACAATTGACGGAACGGCAGGCGGAATATCTCGACCATATTTCCACCTCATCCTCGGTTCTGCTCACCATCGTCAACGATATTCTCGATCTCGCGACTGTCGATGCCGGCATCATGCAGCTGAATTATTCGGAAAACGATCTGAACGAATTGCTTGAAGACGTTTCGGTGCAGATTGCCGACCGGCTGCAGGAGAGCGGCATTTCGCTCGAGATCATCGCCCCTGCCCATCTTGGCAGTCTGGTGGCCGATCATCAGCGCCTGAAGCAGATTCTCATCAAGCTCCTGACCAATGCGATCAACTTCGCGCCGGAAGGCTCCGCCGTTCAGCTTTCCTGCCAGCGTAGTGAAGGTGACTTCCTGTTCTCGGTGGCGGACAAGGGGCCGGGCATTCCGGAAGACATGCTGAAGAGCGTATTCGACCGCTTCGAGACGCGCGGTAATGGCGGGCGGCGGACCGGCGCAGGGCTTGGCCTTTCCATCGTGGAAAGCTTCGTCAGCCTCCATCACGGCACCGTCAGCATCGACAGCCGGCCGGGCAACGGCACCACCGTCATCTGCCGCATCCCTTCCGGCACACGCCCGCATTCCATCGCTGCAGAATGAGCGAAGACATCTTGCCGATCACCATTTCCCTTGAGGGAGAAAAAGATACCATCCGGTTGGGTGAGGACCTCGCTCTGGCTTTGAAGGCCGGTGATTGCCTCGCGCTCATCGGCGATTTGGGTGCCGGCAAATCCACTCTCGCCCGCGCCTTCATCCGGGCAATGGCGGATGAGCCCTATCTCGAGGCTCCAAGCCCCACCTTCACGATCATCCAGACCTATTCCGCTCGTATTCCTGTCGCTCATCTCGATCTTTACCGGCTTTCGGATGTTTCGGAACTGGACGAGCTTGGCATCGACGAGATGCTGGAGGACGGCATCTGCCTGATCGAATGGCCGGATATCGCCGCCGAGGTTCTGCCGCCAGAGCAGACCATCACACTCACACTCACACATTCGGGTGAAGGCCGTCTGGCCGTCATCGAGGCCCCGGCAAAACTCAAAGCGCGGCTCGAGCGTGTTTTCGCCATTCGCGAATTCCTGGCTAAAAACGGCAAAGGCGATGCGGCCCGCCGTTTTCTGAGCGGCGATGCGTCTACACGCGCCTATGAGACCATTTCCACCGACGGTCCGGACCTCATCCTGATGGATTGGCGACGTCCCTTGAAAGGGGCGATCATTGCGGGCGGTAAGACCTATGCGGAAATCGCCCATCTTGCTCAGGATGCAGGTTCTTTCGTCGCGATCGGCAATTATCTGCGAAACAGCGGCTTTTGCGCGCCAGAGATTCTGGCGGCGGATATCAATCAGGGTATTCTCCTTCTGGAAGACCTTGGGCGGGATGGCGTGCTTGCGCCGGACGGAGCGCCGATAGAGGAACGTTATCTGCAAAGCGTCGCCTGCCTCGCCGCCCTTCATCAATCTCCGCAGCCTGACGTGCTGCAGTTGGGTGACGGCAGCACCTACGAGGTTCCTCCCTTCGACCGGCAGGCGATGAAGATCGAAGTCTCTCTGCTGGTAGAATGGTATCTGCCCCACAAGCGCGGCAAACCACTGTCCGATGGCGAGAAGAGCGATTATTACGCCCTGTGGGACGAGTTGATCGATGCGCTTGGCGGGTGCGAAACGGGGCTTCTGCTGCGCGATTTTCATTCGCCGAACATTCTCTGGCAACAGCAGAATTCCGGCGTCCGACAGGTCGGCCTGATCGATTTTCAGGATGCGATGATCGGGCCGACGGCCTACGATCTCGCCTCCATCGTGCAGGATGCGCGGGTCACCATTTCGCCCGAGCTGCAGGCACGCCTGCTTTCGCGCTATCTCGACAATAGGCGAACCGAGCCGTCTTTCGATGAGGCGTCCTTTCTCAAGGCTTTCGCCATCATGTCGGCGCAGCGCAACTGCAAGCTGGCCGGCATCTGGGTAAGGCTGTTGGAACGCGATGGAAAACCCGGTTATATGAAACATATGCCGAGGACGCTTCGCTATCTCGCTACGGCGCTTTCGCATCCCGAACTTGCGCCGCTCAGAGACTGGTGCGTCCGTATGGGCATGGAATTTTAAAGACTGAAAAACGGTTGACCACGATGACGATCAAGAATGCGATGGTGTTGGCCGCAGGGCTCGGCACGCGGATGCGCCCGATTACGGATACAATTCCGAAGCCGCTCGTCAAGATTGCCGGCAAGCCGATGATCGACTACGCACTCGACGCCCTTGTCGAAGCCGGGGCGGAAAGGATCGTCGTCAACGTGCATCACCACGCTGAACTGATGATTGCCCATCTCGAAAACCGCACCGACGCAGAAATCCTTATTTCCGACGAGCGCTTGCAGCTGATGAATTCCGGTGGTGGGCTTGCCAAGGGTCTCAAGCTCCTGGAGCCCGGTCCAGTTTTAGTTATGAATGCCGATCTTTTCTGGATTGGTGAACAGCGGAACGCCGTCAGCAATCTGCGCAAGCTCGGGCAATTCTTCAGTCCCGCACGCATGGATATGGCCCTGCTCTGCGTCGACATGGACCGCACCACAGGGCATAACGGCAAGAGGGATTTCAATCTCTCCAGTAACGCGACGTTGGCGCGATATCGCGACGGTGACCCGAACCCCGTGGTTTATGCCGGCGCCATCGCCATGGATTCACGTCTGCTCGATGATGCGCCGGCGGACGCCTTCAACCTCAATATCTATTTCGACCGTGCCATCGAAAAAGACCGGCTTTTCGGGCTTTCGCTGGACGGCCACTGGATCACCGTCGGCACGCCTGATGCGATTGACGATGCCGAAAACATCATCCGGCAATTCAGGGAAAAACGCTCTGCATGACGCTCTCCCACCATGAAAAGCGCGTCCTGACGATCGCTGCGGGAACACCGTTCCTCAAGACGCTCGCGGAAACGCTGTGTGACGGGACACTGACATCAGGCTATAAATACGACCCGGCCGATCCGCTCTCACTCGCCAAGGTGACCATCTATGTGCCGACGCGGCGCTCCGCCCGCGTGCTGCGCTCGGAATTCGTCGATCTCCTGGGTGGCCGCTCCGCCATTCTGCCGCTGATCCGGCCGCTCGGCGAAACGGATGACGACAGCGGCTTCTTTGAGATCGAAAACCCTGAAATCATGGATCTGGCGCCGCCTATTTCCGGCACCGGCCGGCTCATCGAGCTGGCGCGCCTCATTCTGGCATGGCGCAACAGCCTGCCGGATGCCATCCGGGCGATCCATTCGGATTCGCCGCTCGTTGCACCCGCCAGCCCCGCTGACGCCATATGGCTGGCGCGCGCGCTTGGCGAAGTGATCGATGCGATGGATACGGAAGAAAAGGAATGGGAGGCTCTTCAGCATCTCGATACCGGTGATCACGCCCAATGGTGGCAGCTGACCGCGGATTTCCTGAAGATCGCCAGTATTTTCTGGCCAGCCCGCCTTGCCGAACTCAACCGTTCTTCCGCAGGCCGGCATCGCAACGGCATATTGAGGGCGGAAGCGAACCGGCTTGCCAATTTGCCGGATACCGGACCGATCATCGTGGCTGGCTCCACGGGTTCCATTCCGGCCGCGGCAGACCTCATCGCCTCCGTCGCCTCCCTGCCCCAGGGCGTCGTCGTGCTTCCCGGTCTCGATCTTTCGATGCCGGAGGAACAATGGGAAGCGATTGCCGAGGACCCCACCGATCCTTCGAGCCGCACCCACTCGCAATATGGGCTCTACATGCTGTTGCAAAAGCTCGGCATCCTGCGTGACGACGTCATTCAGATCGGAGCCATCGACAGTGATCTCGAAAGGCGCGCGGCGGTGTTTTCGGCCGCACTCGCACCGGCCAAATCCACAAGTGACTGGAACCGCTGGCGCGAGGACAGGCAACCCGGCTTTTTCGACGATGCCTTTGGAGCAGCGACCCTTATAGAGGCGGCCAACGAACGCGAAGAGGCAACCGCAATCTCTGTAGCGCTCAGACTGGCGCTTGAAACACCGGGCGCTGGCCGCCCCTCTCAGGCAGCGCTGATAACGCCGGATCGCGGACTGGCGCGGCGCGTGGCGACCGAGTTGCAGCGATTCGACATTGAAGCGGACGATTCCGCCGGCACGCCACTATCCGCCACGCCACAAGCGGGACTGACGCAATTGGTGCTGGAAGCGATCCTCAGACCTGGAGACCCGGTACCGGTCATTTCCCTCCTGAAACATCCGCTCAGCCGCTTCGGGCTTTCAGAGGCGGCATTTACGAAAGCGTCAAAAGCGCTGGAGTTGATCGCACTCAGGGGAGGCCGCGTCGAAACCGAAATCGGCAATCTGGAAGCGGTTGTCGATGCGCAACTGGCGGCGCAGCGCGATGACCGGCACCCACCCGCATGGCGGCTCGCACTGCCTGACGGAAGCGTGGATGCCGCGCGCGATCTGGCGCGCAGGATCACTCTTTCGATAGACCCGCTCGGCGCTACATTCATCCGCCGCGACCGGTCAGGCCGGTCCTTCACGGATAAATTGCCACTTTCCGATTGGGCGGCGCGGACGGGCCGCGTGATCGAAGCCATCTGCGCGGATGACAACAACGATCTTGCCGCACTCTGGTCCGGCGAGGCCGGCGACAAACTTTCCAGCTTGTTTGGCGAATTAATGGAAAGCGGCGACGTTCTCGATGCCGACGGACCGCAATGGGTCGATATATTTGCGGCACTCGTGGCGGGAGAATCGATCAAGCCGCGATCCATGCGCCATCCACGCATTTTCATTTTCGGCGCACTTGAAGCAAGATTGCAGAGTGTCGATACCATCGTCATCGGCGGTCTCAACGAAGGGCTCTGGCCGGGCCAGACGGCAAATAATCCGTTTCTATCCCGCAACATGAAGACAGCCATCGGGCTGGAGCCGCCGGAACGACGCATCGGCCAGCTGGCGCATGATTTCGAGATGGCGAACGGCACCCGACAGATTTTTTACACCCGCGCCCTGCGGCAGGGTTCCACACCTGCCGTCGCCTCTCGCTGGCTGCAACGGCTTCTGGCGCTGGGCGGCGAGGATTTTGCCAGCCAGCTGAAGAAGCGCGGGGAGACCTATCGCCATTGGGCGGCCCTGATGGATGCCAGCATCGACCAGGAAGCGGCAAAGCGCCCCGCCCCGAAACCGCCGGCCGAGTTGCAGCCGAAAAGCTATTCCTTCAGCGAGGTGGGCAGGCTGCGCCGCGACCCTTACGCAATTTATGCGCGGCGTATCCTGCGGCTCGATCCTCTCCACCCGTTCAACCGCGATCCTAACGCTGCTGACCGTGGCACGCTCTACCATGCGATCATCGAGCGCTATTCCCGCGAGGGCCATATTCCCGGCACGCCGGCCTCGCTTGAAGCCATGCAGCGTATTCTGGATGACAGTTTCGATGCGCAGGACCTTCCCCTGCATATCGACGTCATCTGGCGGCCGCGTTTCGAGGCCGTGGCTCGCGCCTTCATCGACTGGGAGAAGGAACGTTATCCATCCATACGCCACAGCTTTTTCGAAGCGCGTGCCGGACAGGAAATCCCCGAGGCGGGTATAAGGCTGACCGGCATTGCCGACCGCATCGACATCAAGACCGGTGGTCAGGCGGATATTATCGACTACAAAACGGGGCTTGCGCCTTCGGTCAATCAGGCACGCGCGCTGCTCGACCCGCAGCTTGCGCTGGAAGCGGCAGCACTGATGCGCGGCGCCTTCCGCGAGGCCGGTTCGCAAACGCCGGAAAACCTGATCTATGTTCGCCTGCGTCCCGGGGAGCGTTTTTTTGCCGACCAGGTGAATAACGAGCATTCCAGCCGGGGCAGCAAGAAAGCACCGAAATCGGCAATCGAACTGGCGACCGAATCCATCGACCAGCTGGCCAAATTCGTGCGTTCGCTACGCGAGGGCGAGAATGGTTTTGCCTCGCGGCTGGTCCCGGAGGAGCAACAGTCCTACGGCGGGGAATATGACCACCTCGCCCGCGTTTCGGAATGGTCTACGGCGGAACCGGGAGATGGCGACGATGATTGATCCTGTCGATCACGGGCCCGCCACGGACACGCCTCAAAGCTGGATTGACTGGACAAGCGACCGGCAGCGGCTCGCCTCCGATCCGGCCAGTTCCGCCTGGGTTTCCGCCAATGCCGGCTCCGGCAAGACCCATGTGCTGACCCAGCGCGTCATCCGCCTGCTTCTGGCAGGATGTCGACCCTCTGCGATCCTGTGCCTCACCTATACCAAGGCCGCCGCATCCGAAATGTCGAGCCGCGTCTTCGACCGTCTGGCGGAATGGGCGACATTGCCGGATAGTGATCTCAAGGACCGCATCGCCGCCATCGAAGGTAAGGCACCGGATCGGCTCAAGCTTGCCGAAGCGCGCCGGCTGTTTGCCAAGGCGCTGGAAACGCCGGGTGGGCTGAAAATCCAGACGATCCACGCTTTCTGCGAGGCGCTGCTGCATCAGTTTCCGCTGGAAGCCAATGTCGCCGGCCACTTCTCCGTTCTCGATGACCGCGCCGCAACCACCCTGCTGGCTGAGGCACGCCGCTCTCTTCTGACGGCAGTTTCGACGGAGGGTGACACGGAACTCGCCCAATCGCTCGCCTATGTGCTTGATCTTGCGGATGAAAGCGGACTGGAATCGCTCCTCTCCGCCATCATCGCCAATCGTAGCGCTCTTCGAAGTTTTCTGCTTGAAGCAAGTCGGTTCGGTAGCATCGATGCGCGATTGCGGCAGGCAATGCAGATCGAACGGGACGAAACCGAGGAAACGGCGGCGGCGGCGTTCTGGCCCCTGCCCGGTCTTTCGGGGCTTCCCCTCGATACCTATCTGACGCTTGCCGATGAAGTGGGCGGATCGCGCGTCATCGATGTCGCTTATGCGCTCAGGGAAGCGAAACGGCAGGCGGATCCCGTGCGGCGTATGGAATTTATCGAGGCCGCGCTGTTGACGGCCAAGGGTGAGAAAAAATCCGATGCCTATGTAATCAACAAAGGCATGCAGAAATCGGCACCTAATCTCCTCGACGCGCTGACGCTGGCGCGGGACCATGTCGCCGCCTGCCGCAACCGCTATCGTCTGGTGCGGATGCTGGCGGCGACAAAATGTGCCCTTGTTCTGGCCGAGCGGTTGATCGGCGATTTCGAGGATTTGAAAAAGCAGCGAAGCCAGCTCGATTTCGAAGATCTGATCGAACGCGCCGCCAACCTCCTCAACCGCGATACGGCAGGCGCCTGGGTGCATTACAAGCTCGATCAGGGTATCGACCATATTCTCGTGGATGAGGCACAGGATACCAGCCCGGTGCAGTGGTCGATCATCCAGTCGCTGGCGGCGGATTTCTTTTCCGGCGAGAGCGCCCGCATGGGCCGGCGCACGCTTTTTGCCGTCGGCGACGAAAAGCAGTCGATCTATTCGTTTCAGGGTGCCCGGCCGGAACGGTTCTCCCAGGAACGCGACGAGACAAAAAGGCGCGTCGATTCGGTGGAGCAGGCGTTTCACCGCATCCGTCTGCCACTGTCCTTCCGTTCCACGGAAGATGTGCTGGCCGCCGTCGATCAGGTCTTCTCCGACCCCAAGAATGCCAGCGGCCTCAGCGCCGATAACGAGCCTGTCGAACACCGTTCCAACCGCGCCGGCCATCCCGGTACCGTGGAAGTCTGGGATATGGTGGCGCCGGAAACCGCCGAGGATGAAGATGACTGGACTGCACCCTTCGATGCGTTGAGAGAAAGCGCGCCGGCCACCATCGTCGCCCGTCGGATCGCGGCGCGCATCGCGGGGATGATCGGGAACGAGACCATCATTGAGAAAGGCGTTGAACGCGCCGTCGAGCCGGGCGACATTCTGGTGCTGGTCAGAAAACGGCACGCCTTCGTCAACGCACTGACCCGTGAGCTGAAACGACGCAAGAACATTCCCGTTGCCGGTGCCGACCGTCTCCGCCTGACCGACCATATCGCCGTGCAGGATCTTCTGGCGCTTGGTGGTTTTGTCGTGTTGCCCGAGGACGATCTTTCCCTCGCTGCGCTGTTGAAGAGCCCGCTTTTCAATCTTTCCGAAGACGACGTGTTCGACATCTCCGCCACGCGATCCGAGAAGGAGAGCGTGTGGCAGAGACTGCAAACGCTTTCTCAGGAGGAAAACAGCCGCTTCTCGGTCGTCGTCAACAAGCTTGAGAACTTCATCGCGCTTTCAAAAACGGCGACGGTGCATGACTTCTTCGCCGCGGTTCTGACGCTGCACGACGGGCGCAAGAAGTTTCTCGGCCGGCTCGGCAACGAGGCGAGCGACGTTCTGGACGAGTTCCTGTCCTTTGCACTCGATCATGAAAGAACCGGTTTGCCCGGCCTGCAGGCCTTCCTCTCCGTTCTGGAAACAGATTCGCCGGAAGTGAAGCGCGAGCAGGACAAGGATCGCGGCGAAGTACGCATCATGACCGTGCATGCTTCCAAGGGTCTTGAAGCGCCGGTGGTTTTTGTCGTCGATGGCGGTTCGAAAGCCTTCAACCACAGCCATGTGCCCAAACTGCGCTTCATCGAAGCGGATGGGGACGCCTTCCCCGTATGGCTACCCGGCAGCGGCTTTTCCAACCATCTCATCCGCGCCGACGAGGACCGCCTGAAGACGGCCGCCGAAGACGAATATCGCCGGCTGCTTTATGTGGCGATGACGCGTGCTGCCGACCATCTGGTGATTTGCGGCTATCGCGGACAGAAAGAAAATCCAGAATGCTGGCATGCCATCGTGAAGGCGGCGCTGGCTGATAATCAGGATCATTGCCAGCCGCAACAGTTCATGGCGGACGGCGAGGAATGGCAGGGGCTTGTCTGGCGCAAATCCGAGGCTCGCCCGGCATCTGCCCCGCAAAGAGCGCCGGAACCACAAGGGCAAGAAGAATACGCTCTTCCGGCGGGACTTCTTGCCCCCTTGCCTGCCCTGCCCCCACTGCCGAGGCCGCTCAGCCCTTCCGGTGCGGGCACAATCATCGATGATGGCGCCGACGACCTTGCCGTGCGTTCGCCGCTGTTCGGCGAAAAGGCCGATGTCTCCTCGCTGGCGCTGCAACGCGGCCGGCTTGTGCATCGCATGCTGCAGGCCCTTCCCGATTTTGCCGAGAGTGAACGGGAAGAGGCAGCCCGCCGTTATGCGGAACGGGCGGCCCGTTTCTGGCCGGCCAAGGAGCGCGAGCACCTGATACGGGCTGTTTTGCGGGTCATGTCCGAACCGGCGGTGCAACCGGCGTTTTCGCCGAATAGTCGCGCTGAAGTTGCCATCATGGGAACCATGACGATCGGCAGGCAGCATTATGCCGTTTCCGGCCGTATCGACCGTCTGGCGGTGGATGGCGACCGGGTCATTCTGGTCGATTACAAGACCAACCGCGTCCCGCCGCGCGAGGCGCGCGAAATACCCTTTTCCCACACGGCGCAGCTTGCCATTTATCGCGAAATCCTCGCACCGCTTTATCCCGGCAAGGAATTTGTCTGCGCGTTGATCTACACGGAAAATGCTGCTTTTGTGACGGTTGATGACGATGCCATGAAGCAGGCCCTTGCCGCAATAAAGACAAAGTGAGATACCGGGGCATTGAAATTTCGCCGCGCCCGCATCACATCATAGCGGAAAAGTTTAGCTGAAAGGAGAGCCAGATATGGCTACCGTAAAAGTCGATGCCGCCAACTTCCAGTCCGAAGTCCTCGAATCCGCCGAACCCGTTGTGGTGGATTTCTGGGCCGAATGGTGTGGCCCTTGCAAGATGATCGCCCCGAGCCTTGAAGAAATTTCTTCGGAGCTTGCCGGCAAGGTCAAGGTCGCAAAGCTCAACATCGACGAGAACCCGGAACTGGCCGCCAAATTCGGCGTTCGCTCCATCCCGACGCTCGCCATGTTCAAGGGCGGCGAAGTGGCCGATATCAAGGTTGGTGCTGCTCCCAAGACAGCGCTTTCCGCCTGGATTTCCGGCGCCGCATAAGCAATTTCTATGGAATGAAAAAAGCCCGGCATATTTGCCGGGCTTTTTTATTGGGGAACCGTGCCGTTCAGGGCAAGCGCATTTCCGGCAAGATAAAGCGAACCGCCGATCAGAATGCGCGGTGCCGGGCCTTCGGGATCGAAGCGGCGTGACAATTCATCCAGCGCTTCGGTAAGGGACGATGTAGGCGCGGCCACCAGGCCCGCGTCGAAGGCGGCGTGGGCGAGTACGACCGGGTCGATGGCCGCATCGGTGCCGCCGATCGGCACTGTGAAGACATATTCGGCGATATCGGCGAAAGCCTTGAAATAGCCCACTGGATCCTTGGTGTTGATCATGCCCGCAATGATGAAGAGCGGGCGTGATGTCTTGTCTTCAAACCCTGCCATGGCTTCGGCAATGACTTCGCCGGCGCCCGGGTTGTGGCCGCCATCAATCCAGATTTCCGCATCCTTCGGTGCCATTTCGGCGATCTTCCCGGTCAGGACACGCTGAAGACGGCCGGGCCATTCCACCGAGGTCATGGCCTTTTCGATCATCCGTTCCGTCACTTCAAAACCGGCAGCCTTGACGGCACGGATCGCGGCGGCGGCATTGGCAAGCTGGTGGCGGCCGGGAAGCCGCGGCAGCGGCGCATCGGTCAGGCCGAACTCATCCTGATAGACCATGCGGCCGAATTCTTCATGGGCGGAAAAATCCTGCCCGTAGACCGAGACCGGGCAACCGAGCCGCTCCGCCGTGGCAACCAGAGTTTCCAGCGCCGCGTCGTATTCCTGGTGGCCAATGACGACGGGAGAACCCGACTTCATGATGCCGGCCTTTTCGGCAGCAATCAGCTCCACACGGTCACCGAGATAGGCCTGATGATCCAGCGAGATCGGCATGATAACCGACACGGCGGGATTATTGATCACATTCGTTGCATCGAAGCGACCACCCAGGCCGACCTCGACAACGGCCGCATCGGCTGGCTGCTCCGCAAAGAGCACGAACATGGCAGCCGTCAGGATTTCGAAAACCGTTATCATCTGGCCGCCATTGGCGGCTTCGATGCGGCGCAACGCGTCCGCAAAGACGGCATCGTCGACATAACGGCCTTTTTCGCCGGAAACGCCGATGCGATAGCGTTCATGCCAGTTGACGAGATGCGGGGAGGTGTGAACGTGGACGGAAAGGCCTGCGGCCTCCAGCAATGCGCGGCAGAAGGCCGTAACCGAACCCTTACCGTTGGTGCCTGCGACATGAATGACCGGCGGCAGCCTTTTGTGGGGATTGCCGAGTTTTTCGAGAAGACGGGAAATTCTATCCAGAGAAAGATCAAAGCCCTTGGGGTGAAGCTGCATCAGCTCTTCGATGATCTTTTCGGCCTCGCCGATTGCGGGCTTCGTCATGTCTTCTGTCCGCCTTTCAGGCGTTGTCTTGGCCATTTTGTCCGCCGCATTCGAGATGAAATCATGCAACGTATAACATCCCCCCAAAGCGATTTGTCGCCTTCGGGGGAGATATTTTTATCAGGCCGAAGCCGCAAGCGGAACGACCGCGTTTGCTTCCGCCGCAGGCGCCTTCGTCATGATCTTGAGAAGGCTGGCGAGCGTATCGGGAATTTCGCGGCGATCGATCACCATGTCGACCATGCCGTGCTCCAGCAGGTATTCCGAGGTCTGGAAGCCTTCCGGCAACTTTTCGCGGATGGTCTGCTCGATCACGCGCTTGCCGGCAAAGCAGATTTCGGCGCCTGGCTCGGCGATATGCACGTCACCCAGCATGGCATAGGAGGCCGTGACACCACCCGTCGTCGGGTTCGTCAGAACCACGATGTAAGGCATTCCCGCTTCCTTGAGCATGTTCACCGCAACGGTGGTGCGCGGCAGCTGCATCAATGACAGAATGCCTTCCTGCATGCGGGCGCCGCCGGAGGCCGGGAACATCACGAGCGGGCAACGCTCGGAAATGGCGCGCTCAAATGCCTTGACGATGGCTTCGCCTGCCGCGATGCCGAGAGAGCCGCCCATGAACTGGAATTCATGCACGACGGCAACGATCTTCAGGCCTTTCAGCAGGCCGACGCCGGCAAGGATCGTATCTTCCTGCTCGGTCTTCGTGCGGCTGTCGCGCAGGCGATCGGTGTATTTCTTGGAATCGCGGAACTTCAGCGGATCCTGCGCCACCTTGGGCTGCGGCAGAGCTTCATAGACGCCGCCATCGAACAGATCGACGAGACGCGCCTTTGCAGGCATCTTCATGTGGTAACCGGAAGCCGGAATGACCCACTTGTTGTCCTCGAGGTCCTTATGGAAGACCATCTCGCCCGTTTCCGGGCACTTGATCCACAGGTTCTCGGGAACCTCCGGACGGCGGCCAAGCATGGAATTGATCCGGGGCCGTACGTAATTGGTGATCCAGTTCAACTGTCTACTCCTGACTGGGCCGCGCGCTTATTCCGCAGCGGCAAGGCGCGATGCACGCACGCCCGTTGAAAGTCCTTTTACCAGCGTTGTAACGGCCGGTACGGTATCGGCGGTCGCCTGCCCGTCTTTGGTCAGGCTGCCCGCAATCTGGTTGACGATGGCGGAACCAACCACCACGCCATCCGCCACGGCGCCGATCGCCTTGGCATGATCGGCCGTCTTGACACCGAAACCGACACAGACCGGCAGTTCCGTATGCGCCTTGATACGACCGACAGCGCCCGAGATCAACGAGGGATCGGGAAGCGCTGAACCGGTAATACCGTTCATCGAGACGTAATAAACGAAACCTGAGGTATTTTTAAGGACGGCAGGCAGGCGCTTGCCATCCGTCGTCGGCGTGGCGAGACGGATGAAGTTTATGCCGCGCGCAAGTGCGGGGATGCAGAGTTCATCGTCCATTTCCGGCGGCAGATCGACAACGATCAGGCCATCGATGCCGGCCGCGATTGCGTCGTCCAGAAATTTTTCGACGCCGTAGATATAGATGGGATTGTAATAGCCCATCATCACGATCGGCGTCGCGTCATCTCCCTTGCGGAACTCGCGAGCAAGATCGAGCGTCGTCTTGAGCGTCTGGCCGCCCTTCAGCGCGCGCTGGCCGGCCAGCTGAATGGCCGGGCCATCCGCCATCGGGTCGGAAAAGGGCATGCCGAGTTCGATGACGTCGGCACCGGCTTCCGGCAGGGCCTTCATGATGCCGAGCGAGGTTTCAAAATCCGGGTCGCCGCCCATGAAATAGGTAATCAGGGCCGGGCGATTTTCAGCGCGCAGATCGGAAAAGCGCTTGTCCATACGTGCAGTCATGATCTTATACATCCATTCCAAGGAACTTGCTGACGGTGTGGACATCCTTGTCGCCGCGACCGGAGAGGTTCATCAGGATGATTTCATCCTTGCCCATCTTCGGTGCGCGCTTGATGACTTCCGCCAAGGCGTGGCTCGGCTCCAGAGCCGGAATGATGCCTTCAAGGCGGGTCAGCATCTGGAAGGCGTCCAGCGCCTCATGGTCCATGATCGGTACGTATTCCACGCGGCCGATATCGTTCAGCCAGGAATGTTCAGGGCCGATGCCGGGATAATCGAGGCCGGCGGAGATGGAATGACCTTCCTTGATCTGACCGTCCTCATCCTGCAGCAGATAGGTGCGGTTGCCATGCAGCACGCCCGGCGAACCGGCGGTGATGGAAGCGCAATGCTCATCACCCGAAAGACCCTTGCCGCCGGCTTCGACGCCGACGATGCGGACATTCTTGTCATCGAGGAAAGGATGGAAGATACCGATGGCGTTAGAGCCACCGCCGACAGCCGCGACGACCAGATCCGGCAGGCGGCCTTCCGCCTCCAGCATCTGCGCCTTGGCTTCCTCGCCGATGACGGCCTGGAAATCGCGGACCATTTCCGGATAGGGATGCGGGCCGGCCGCGGTGCCGATCAGGTAATAGGTATCCTCGACATTGGTGACCCAGTCGCGCAGGGCCTCGTTCATGGCATCCTTCAGGGTGCCGTGGCCGGCCGTGACCGGCTTCACTTCGGCACCGAGAAGCTTCATGCGGAACACATTCGGGGCCTGACGGGCAACGTCCGTCGCGCCCATATAAACGACGCAGGGCAGGCCAAAGCGTGCAGCGACGGTAGCGGAGGCAACACCGTGCTGGCCGGCACCGGTTTCGGCAATGATGCGGGTCTTGCCCATGCGCTTGGCAAGCAGGATCTGGCCAAGGCAATTGTTGATCTTGTGCGAGCCAGTGTGGTTCAGCTCTTCGCGCTTGAAATAGATCTTCGCGCCGCCAAGTTCCGCCGTCAGGCGTTCCGCAAAATAAAGCGGGCTCGGACGACCCGTATAGTGCGCGCCGAGATGCTTGAGTTCCGCCTGAAACGCGGGATCGGTCTTGGCCTTGTCCCATTCCGCCTGCAAATCCAGAATGAGCGGCATCAGCGTTTCGGCAACGAAGCGACCTCCGTAAATGCCGAAACGGCCGTCCTCATCGGGACCAGCGCGAAAAGAATTGGGTGTTGGCGCGTCGTTCACTTCAAGCTCCCTTTGGGCCTTTCGACCAATCATTCACCACATCGAAAAATGCGTCGATCATGGACAGATCCTTGACGCCCGGCGCGCTTTCCACACCGGACGATAAATCTAGTCCGCTTGCCCTGGTCTCCGCCAGCGCCTCAGCGACATTGTCCTTGTTCAATCCCCCGGAAAGCATGTAATCCACACCTCCGTCAAGTGATCGCAGGATGGTCCAGTCGAAGGAGACGCCGTTGCCGCCCGGAAGCGCGGAACCGGCGGGCGCCTTGGCATCCAGCAGAAAACGGTCGGCTATTCCAATATAGGGGTCGATTTTGGCAAGATCAGCGGCATCGCGAATGGAAATCGCCTTCATGACAGGCAGGCCGTACAGCGCCTTGATGTTCAGCAGCCGTTCCGGGCTTTCACTGCCATGCAGCTGCAGGATGTCCGGCTTTACGAGATCGACGATTTCATCGAGATAATCATTATCGGCATTGACGGTGACGGCAACCACCTTTGCGGCACCACGGGCACCTTCCGCCAGCCTGCCGGCAATATCGGGCTCGATGTTGCGCGGACTTTTTTCAAAAAAATAAAACCGACATGGGACGCACCACGCCTGACGGCGCGCTCGAGCGCTTCCGGTGTCTTCAATCCGCAAATCTTGATATCCGGTTTCATACCCGCGACCTGACATGAAATGCGACAAGAGTCGAGCCAAATCGCATCCATTTCCGATGGAATGTTTCACGTGAATCCAGATGGCGATCCGCGCTGCAGGTTTCAATCGAAATCGATGGCGTGGAGTTTGGAACCATGGCGTTTCAGCCAGCTCTTGGCTTCTGCCGTGTGCGGGCAGAGCTTTTCGCATAATGCCCAGAATTTCGGGCCGTGGTTCATTTCGCTCAGATGTGCAACCTCGTGGGCGGCGAGATAGTCGATGACCTTTTCGGGGGCCATGACGATACGCCATGAGAAGCTCAAATTTCCATCATGGGAACAGGAGCCCCAGCGGCTGCGCGTATCCTTCATGCTGATGGAGCGCACCGGCCGGCCAGCGGTGCGAGCATGAACAGCCACAAGCCGTTCCAGATCCGCCTTCGCTTCCTTTTTGAGGAATGTCGCTATCCGTCGTCTCAGATGTTCCGGCGCGCCGCTGACCTTCAGAACGGCCACCCCATCGGCGTCTTTCGTGACATGTGTCAGCCCTCGCAGGCTGCCAGTATGGTCAATACGGTGAGATATGCCGCGAATATCGATGGTCGCACCCGGACGCAAACCGTCGTCTGGGCTGAATTTCACAAGCTTGCCTTCCAGCCAGCCCTGATGCCTTTCGAGAAAGTCATCCACCTGGCGGTGATGCAGGCCCATCGGGATCGTCAGCTTCAGTGCCCTGCCACCCGGTTCGATGCGCAGCGTAATGCGCGTGGCGCGCGGATTTTCCCTGACCGTAATCGGCACCTGCCTGCCCGCCACCGCAACGGTGCGCTGGCTGGGCAGCGCCTTCTTTGGGGCCGGTGATTTCAGGGATTTTCTGAGGAGCGAAAACATGAACTCTTCATAACCGATTCGTCCGTCGGTTGGCCATGCAAATGCGCGGCATGGCCCGCCGTCTGCCCTTAAGCCGTCTGGTGTTTACGGATAAAATCCAGCATGCGCGGCACGATTTCCTTGCGGAAGCGCGAACCGTTGAAGACGCCGTAGTGCCCGACATCCGGCTGCATGTAATGGGCGCGTTTGTCTTCAGGGATGTTCCGGCAAAGATCATGGGCCGCCTTTGTCTGGCCGACGCCGGAAATATCGTCGTTCTCACCTTCCACCGTAAACAATGCGACATTGCGAATGGCCGCAGGATCGACCGCCCTGCCCCGGTGCAGCATGTTCCCTTTCGGAAGCGCATGGTCGATAAAGACGGTTTCCACCGTCTGCAGATAGAACTCTGCCGTCAGATCCATGACGGCCAGATATTCATCGTAAAATTCGCGGTGTTTTTCAGCGGAATCGCCATCATTCTTGACGAGGTTGAGGTAAAAATCCTTATGCGCTGTCATGTGCTTGTCGAGGTTCATCGACATGAAACCGGACAGCTGCAGGAAGCCGGGATAGACATTGCGACCAAAAGCGGGCTGCGGCCACGGCACCTGCATGACGACATTGTCGCGGAACCATTCAATGGGTTTCGCCTTGGCAAGATCATTGACGGCTGTGGGATTGATGCGGGTGTCGATCGGACCGCCCATCAGCGTCATGGATGCCGGCGCGAATTTATCCCCATCCGTCTCCATTAACGAGACGGCGGCCAGCACCGGCACGGATGGCTGACAGACGGCAACCACATGCGCCCCGGGCCCGATCGCGCGCAGCATCTCGATGACGTAGCTGATGTAATCGTCGAGATCGAAAGTGCCCTCACTCACCGGCACCGTGCGGGCATCGGCCCAATCGGTGATGTAAATATCCGCCGAAGGCAGCAGGGCTTCCACCGTCCCCCGTAACAAAGTGGCATAGTGGCCGGACATCGGCGCCACCAGCAGCACCTTCGGATCGGACTGGCGGGCTGGATCAAGTTCCTTCTTGAAATGAAGCAGATTGCAGAACGGACGCGACCAGACGGTCTCTTCGACAGCATTGACGGTCTGGCCATCGACAATCGTACTGCCGAGAGCGAATTCCGGTTTTGCGTAACGGCGCGTCATGCGCTCAAAGACCTCAAAACCGGCATCGAGGCTTCTTCCGAAAGCCGTGCTGGAAAGCGGATTGAGCGGATTATTGCAGGCCTGGCGCATCATGTCGGCACCGGCGCGCAGCGGCGCCATGGCCGCATGGTTCATTTCATAGAGGTGGTAGAACACTGATGACGCCTCCCTCGCGATCACGCTCTTTTTTCAACCATAGCAGCTTTTCGCAGGTGCACAAAATCGAAGGCGCCGGCGGTTTCCCGCCAGCGCCTCACTTTCCGTTGAACGCCTTTGCGATCAGATGTCGGCGACGAAAGTCTGCTTCTGGGAACCGAGGCCTTCAATGCCAAGTTCCACGACATCGCCGGTCTTGAGATAACGCGGCGGCTTCTGGCCCATGCCAACGCCGGGAGGTGTGCCGGTGGAGATGACGTCACCGGGATGCAGCGACATGAACTGGCTGAGATAGGAAACGACATGGGCGACACCGTAGACCATGGTCTTGCTGGAACCATCCTGCATCGTCTGACCGTTCACCTTCAGCCACATGCCGAGGTTTTGCGGATCGGTGATTTCGTCCTTCGTGACAAGCCAGGGGCCGATCGGACCGAAAGTGTCGCAGGACTTACCCTTGGTCCACTGCCCGGCACGCTCCGTCTGGAAGGCACGTTCGGAAACATCATGCGACACGCAATAACCGGCGACGTAATCGAGAGCATCGGCTTCCGAAACATATTTTGCCGTCTTGCCGATGACCACACCAAGCTCGACTTCCCAGTCGGTCTTTTCGGAGCCGCGCGGAATGACGACGTCGTCGTTCGGACCGACGATCGCCGAGGTCGCCTTCATGAAAATGACGGGTTCCGGCGGTACGGTCGCACCTGTTTCAGCGGCGTGGTCGGAGAAGTTAAGGCCGATGCAGATGAATTTTCCGGTTCCCGTAACGCAGGCGCCGATGCGCTCTTCGTTGAGGACCGGAAGAGTGCCAAGATCGATGGCGGCAATCTTCTTGAGGCCTTCGGGAGAGATGGCGTCGCCGCCAATGTCTTTCACGTGGGCGGACAGATCGCGGACTTTTCCTTCCGCGTCGAGGATCGCAGGCTTTTCCTGGCCAGGCTGGCCAACGCGCATCAATTTCATGGAACTCTCTCCCGGTTGTCTGACAAGGTGATGCATATATGAACGATGCATTCATACTTGTCACCCCTTGACTGCTCCGACTTTCGAAAAATACCTTTTCCTTCCCGGCAATCAAAAGGACATGGCCCGTGACGAACAGCAATTCCCGACAATCAGAATATCCCGTCGATCAACTTTTCCTCGATCGCTGGTCTCCGCGCGCCTTCGACGGAAATGCCATGCCGCAAGAGCATCTGCTGACCATTCTCGATGCGGCGCACTGGGCGCCCTCAGCATCCAATCATCAGCCATGGCGGTTTGTCTACGCACACAAAGATGGCCAGGACTGGCCTCTCTTCGTGGAACTTCTGATGGAAGGGAACCAGCGCTGGGCAAAAAATGCCTCCGTGCTGCTTTTCGTCATTTCCCGCGACCACAATGTCTCACGCGAAGGCGAGAAAAAACCGTCGGCGACCCATTCCTTCGATGCGGGTGCAGCATGGTTTTCGCTTGCCATGCAGGCGCATCTGCTCGGTTACCATGCCCATGGCATGGCCGGCATATTCAAAGACCAGATCGTGGAAAAGCTCAATGTTCCTGATGGGTACAAGGTGGAGGCAGCAGTTGCCATCGGCACGCTGACCGACAAGACCGTTCTTCCCGATGATCTGGCGGAACGGGAAGTGCCGAGCAAGCGCCTTCCCCTTTCGGACGTCGCTTTCAAGGGGCGTTTTACCGGTAAGGCCGATTGATATCCGAGCATCCATATCAACAAAAAGGCCCGGCGGAAAACGACCGCCGGGCCTTTTGTTAAAGTTTCGTTTCACGTGAATCGTTACGTGAGACGCCCCACAGAATTAAATGTCGAGGTTGGCAACGCTCAGGGCATTTTCCTGAATGAAGTCACGGCGCGGCTCCACCTCGTCGCCCATCAGGCGGGCAAACAGGCCATCGGCATCGGTCGCATCATTGACCTTGACCTGCAGAAGCGAGCGGACATTGGCGTCAAGCGTCGTTTCCCAAAGCTGCTCGGCATTCATTTCACCGAGACCCTTGTAACGCTGCATGGAAAGCCCCTTGCGGCCGGCGGCGAAAATCGCATCCAGAAGCGCACGCGGACCTGGCAGTTCCATGGTGCCGTCCTTGCGTTGCAGAACCGGCGGCGTCACGTAGATATCGCGGGTGCGGGCTGCGAGCTGATCGATGTGACGGGCATCGGCCGAACCGATGAGACCCATATCCAGCGTCGAAACTTCCTTGACGCCGCGAACCATACGCTCGAAGCGCAGTCCGCCATCATCCAGTACCGTACCCGTCCAGCCACGTTCGGTTTCTTCCGCAATCATGTCGAGACGGCGGGCAACTTCGGCAACCGTTTCCTCGGCACGCGCCGCATTTGCCGAAAGCTCGGGGTTGAGCGCGCCGGCAATGGCGGCCTGTTCCACAATCGAACGGCTGTAGCGGGAATGCAGACCATCGATCAGCGAGCGCATGCGCAGCGCATCGAGAATAACTTCGCGAAGATCGGCGCCAACGCGAACCTCACCGGTGCCGAGGGTCAGCGATGCTTCCTCAAGACCCATGGAAATGAGGTATTCTTCCAGCGCCTTCTCATCCTTGAGGTATTGCACGGACTTTCCGCGCGTCACCTTATAAAGCGGCGGCTGGGCGATATAGAGATGGCCGCGCTCGATCAGCTCCGGCATCTGACGGAAGAAGAAGGTCAAAAGCAGGGTACGGATATGGGCGCCGTCGACGTCAGCGTCCGTCATGATGATGATCTTGTGGTAACGCAGCTTGTCGGCGTTGAATTCATCCTTGCCGATCGAGGTGCCGAGCGCAGTGATCAGCGTACCGATTTCCTGGCTGGACAACATCTTGTCGAAACGGGCGCGCTCGACATTCAGTATCTTACCGCGCAGCGGTAGGATGGCCTGGGTTTCGCGCGAGCGGCCCTGCTTGGCCGAACCGCCGGCGGAGTCACCCTCGACGAGGAAGAGTTCGGATTTCGCGGGATCGCGCTCGGAGCAGTCGGCTAGCTTGCCGGGCAGAGAGGCGATATCGAGCGCACCCTTGCGGCGCGTCAGTTCGCGCGCCTTGCGGGCGGCTTCGCGGGCGACGGCCGCCTCCACCACCTTGCCGACAAGGATCCTCGCGTCGGAAGGATGTTCTTCCAGCCAGGTAGACAGGGCCTCGTTGACGAGGCTTTCCACGACCGGTCGCACTTCGGACGAAACGAGTTTGTCCTTCGTCTGCGAGGAAAACTTGGGATCGGGAACCTTGACGGAGAGAATGGCCGTCAGACCTTCACGGCAGTCCTCACCCTGCAGGCTTACCTTTTCCTTTTTCAGGATGCCCGATGTTTCAGCATAAGAAGTCACCTGGCGTGTCAGCGCCGCACGGAAACCGGCCATGTGGGTGCCGCCATCGCGCTGGGGAATGTTGTTGGTAAAGCAGAGCACGTTTTCATGGTAGCTGTCGTTCCACCACAGCGCGACCTCGACGGTGATACCGTCCTTCTCGCCCTTGATGGCAACAGGCTTGTCCACCAGCGGCTTCTTGGCACGGTCGAGATAACGGACGAAGGCTTCAAGCCCGCCGTCATATAGCAGCTCTTCCTGCTTGATATCGGAATGGCGCTTGTCGGTGAGCAGGATACGCACGCCGGAATTCAGGAATGCCAGTTCGCGCAGGCGATGCTCCAGCGTGCCGTAATCGTAATCCGTCATGGTGAAGGTTTGCGGGCTGGCGAGGAAGGTGACCTCCGTTCCCGAGCGGCCTTCATATTCGCCAATGACCGAGAGCGGCGCATCGGCGACACCGTGGGTGAAGCCGATTTCGTGCAGCTTGCCATTGCGGCGGATTCTGAGCTTCAGCCAGACCGAGAGCGCATTCACCACCGAAACGCCCACACCGTGCAGACCGCCGGAAACCTTGTAGGAGTTCTGGTCGAATTTTCCGCCCGCATGCAGCTGGGTCATGATGACTTCGGCTGCGGAAACGCCTTCGGAGGAGTGGATGTCGGTCGGAATACCGCGTCCATTATCCGTCACCGTCACTGATCCATCGGCATTCAGCGTCACCGTCACCAGATCGGCGTGGCCCGCGAGTGCTTCATCGATGGCGTTGTCGACCACTTCGTAAACCATGTGATGCAGGCCGGAACCGTCATCGGTATCGCCGATATACATGCCGGGCCGTTTGCGCACGGCATCAAGACCCTTGAGGACCTTGATCGAATCGGCTCCATATTCCGTGTTTGCGCCGACTTCGCTTGACGATGTTTCGGTCATAAGTACTCTTTCCAAAGTTTTCCTGGCCAAGTTTTCAGTGAGAAGGCCTGAAGCCAGCGAATCACTCAAATCCGACATGCGACTATAGAAATTCTACACCCAATCCCAAAGGCCGCATGCTTCCGGATGCTGCATAAAGCAGGGGATAGAGGGGTTTCAATCGCAAGAACGGCTTTTTTGCAGCACCGCTGACAGTTCCTCTATCATACTCGGCGGCAGCTTGCGAATATCCCGCGCCAGACGATTGGCGAAAGCCGTATATTGCGGCGGAAGGCCGATCGTGTCGATCACCACTTTCGGGTCGGACGAGCCGGCGAGAAAGAACAATTCCTCCGCCTCGTCCCAGATAATATTGAAATATCCGGCAATGCGCTGAAGCAGATCAAAGCTCGGCTTGCCACGCTTGCCGTGCTCCAGTGCCGAAAGATAGGCTGGCGATACGCCGATGGCCGCCGCCATTTCCTTCTGCGTTACGCCCTTGCGTTCGCGAAGCTGTCGCACGGCTTCCGCAAAGGGTGTCATGATTTTTCACCCCTGCGGCGTGCCAGCCGCACGTAGAGCGCGCCGTCGCCGCCATGATTGGCAGATGCATCCTCGTAGGACGAAATCAAATGGCGATATTCGGGTTTGGAGAACCACATGGGTACCGCCCTCTTCAGCGCGCCGTCGCTGCCGATGGAACGGCCCTTGCCGGTAATGACCAGCACATGCCGGAGACCACGTTCATGTGCGCGCAGCAGAAAATCAAGCAGAACCGCATGGGCCTCGCTTTGAAACATGCCGTGCAGATCGATCCGCCCTTCCAGCGGCAGCCTGCCGCGGGTGAGCTTGCGCTTGACCGGTTTTTCCAGCGGCTGATGAATTCGGGGTTTCTTGTCCGGCGAAGCGGGCGGCACCTCCGCCGGCTCTGCGAGCATGCGCGGAAAGAGACCCTTGCCCGTTTGCGGAACCACGGGCTCGGCCGGGGTTTCCTCTACATCGTCGAAAGCCAGCAAATCCTCCAGCCTGCCTGGGATCGGCCGCGCTGTGCGTGCGACCTTACCCCACAGGATGCGTTCTTCCTTGCCAAGCTTTCGACTGCCCTTCATCGCCGATACCTTTCCGCAGCAACACGTGGCAGCAGTATATAAAAATCGGCGTCGTTGCGCACCGTACCGGCAAGTTCACCGGCTTCGAAACCGGAGCCGGTGAAAATATCACCGCGCGCCGGGCCGACGATGGCCGACCCCGTATCGAGCGCCAGCATCAGCCGGGCGAATGGTTTTCCACCATCCAGATGGGTCAATGACGGCGCATGGATGAAAAAGGGAAAACCGAATGTGTGGATGAGCCTGTCCACCGCAAGCGCCCGGCCGGCGACCAACGGCACCTTGGCGGCGGCAATGGGTCCCATATCCTCTTCGGCAACATCCGCTTCCCGGAAAAAAATATAGGAGCGGTTATGCCAGAGCACGCCATCCACGTCGTCGGGATGATCGGCGAGCCATTTGCGGATCGTCTGCATCGAGACGGTTTTGGGATCGAGTTCTCCGCGATCCAGAAGCAGCCGGCCTATCGGCGAAAACGGATGCCCGGCTTTCGCCGCATAGGTTACCCGTTTTACCGCACCATCTGGAAACACCAGACGGGCGGCGCCCTGAACGTGGACGAAGAACAGGTCGACCTTTGATTTCGCCCAGGCGATCTCAAGACCCCTGCCCTCCAGATATCCTTCATCCATGGCGCGACGGTCGGGAAAATAGGAAATCCCGTCTTCGCCTTCTTTGCCAAAAGCATAGGTCGGATCGAAACCGGCGGGACGATTATCGTCGCCGATATCCACCAGTTCCGGTGGCCTGCGATAGATTGGATAACGCCAGATTTCGTCCGGGGTGGAAGACACTTCCAGTTCCGGTTCGTAAAAGGCGGTAACAAAACCGCTCTTTCCCTGAGCAGGAGAAATCTTGAAGGCAACGCAATTGGTTTCGAAAAAGCGGCGCGCCTGTTCGGGGCTATCCGCTTCGAAGCCTTCGGCGGCTTCCAGAAGTGAAACCAGTTCCCCAGCGGTGACGCCGAGCGCGCCGGTCCTATAGGGTTTCGCATTACGCAGATGCGACAGGATCGTTCCTATGGCTGCAAAAAGCTCGCTGGGATCATCCTCCCGCCACCCTGGCAGATCGCGGAAAGACACTTCGTCGATTGAAAAAGGCGTGCTCATTGCTCGGATTCGGTAGCGATCAGCTTCCAGTTCGGATCGCGCGAACGAATGTCACGCGAGAAGGTCCAGATGTCATCCACTTCCGCAACCGCGTCCGGATCGCCATCCACCAGCTTGCCATCTTTATCATAGGTGGCCGAAATGAGCTGGCTGACCAGCCTCAGCGTGATCTGCACTTCGGAATCACGGACGGCCGCCTGGGTGATATCGGCCTTTTCGATGCCGACGAAGGTGGACTTCACGATCTCGCCGCGACTTTCACGCTCGGAAATGGCTGCATCGAAACCGTCAAAAACCTCCTTCGACAGAAGGTTCTTCAGCGTCTTGCGGTCGCCATCGGCAAAACCCATGACAATCATTTCATAGGCCATACGAGCGCCGTTCAGGAACTCCTTCGGGCGGAATGTCGGATCCTTGGTCATCACCTCTCTGAGGGAGGTATTCAATGCCGAGTCCGCGGGCGCAAGGGCATCAGCTTCGGCAAAGCGGTTTTCATCCTCCGCCTCGCCGCGCTTCGGCAGGGTCACGACCTTGTTATCGTCCGTGACGGGACCTTTCGCGACGTCGCGCGGGCTATAGGGATCGAATGGCGGCTTCTCATTGCCCGTTCGGCGGCCGAGAACGCTACGCAGCTGAAAGAAGATCAGCACCGCTGCAACGAGAAAAAACAATGTGATAAAGTCGCTAAAGCCCATCTTTTACCAAAACCGCCATTTAAATTCGAAAACCACACCATCATATAGTCTGCATCTTACCATCATTCAAATGTGCAGATTCAATCATCGGTGTTCTCGCGAACCGGCAATCTGCCAGAGATGCACACGCAAGGCTAGAAGATGCGTTTTTCCTTTCTCCCCATCGTCATCCTGATGATGCCCATCCTCGAAATTGCCGGCTTCATCATTGTCGGCAAGGCGATTGGTTTATGGCTGACATTGGCGCTCGTCCTGTTCACGTCGTTTCTCGGGCTCTTGATCCTGCGTCTCGGTGGCATCGGCATGGTGAGAAATCTCCAGGCCGCCGGACGTACCGGTGCCCAGCCGGCGGATGAGCTGGTCAATGGCGCCATGCGGGTTGTCGCCGGTATCCTGCTTTTCATTCCCGGTTTCATCACCGACATCCTCGGCCTTCTGCTGTTGTCGAAAACGGTGCGGCGCTTTTTCTGGAAAGCCTTCGGGCCGCGCGTCGTGGTTGCGGGGTCGTTTCGCCAGTCCGGCAGCCAGTCCGGTCCTCAGCCCGGCGATTTTTCCGGCTTCCGCAATGATCAGAGACAGAGCGGGAATTCCAAGGTCGTAGACCTCGACGAGGAAGAGTTTCACCGCGAAGGGCCAAAGGATTCTCCCTGGTCGAGCAAGCCGGATGATCGCGACCTGCCCAAACCCTGAAGGCGCGGCGGAACCGACGCCGGGGCCGGCTCGCGAAGGGTTGTAAGGCTCGGGTCGAAATGATAGACCGCCTTCCACGAATTCACGCCGCGAGGAAACGTAATGACCGCTGAAAATGGTGCACAGGGCGCAGTAAGTCCTTCCCTGAATATTCTTACCCAGTACATCAAGGATCTTTCCTTCGAAAATCCGGGCGCTCCTCGTTCGCTTCAGGCCCGTGAAAACGCGCCGTCGATCAACATCAATGTCAATGTCAACGCAAACCCGATCTCGGGTTCGGATTTTGACGTTGTTCTGGCGCTGAATGCGGAAGCCAAGGATGGCGACAAGGTTCTGTTTGCGGCCGAGCTGGTTTATGGCGGCGTGTTCCGCATCGCCGGTTTCCCGCAGGAACATATGCTGCCGGTGCTGTTCATCGAATGCCCCCGCCTGCTGTTCCCCTTCGCGCGCCAGATCATCGCGGATGTCACCCGCAACGGCGGCTTCCCGCCGCTGATGATCGATCCGATCGATTTTGCGCAGATGTTCGCTCAGCGCGTTGCCGAAGAACAGGCGAGAGCCAAGGTTCAGGCTGTACCGAACTGAACGGCGCCTATTGCGTTTCAGAATCTCTGACAAAACAAAACCCGGGTTATTCGCCCGGGTTTTTCTTTGACGCATTTTCCATTTCAGCGTCCAGGCAGGCGTCAATTCTGGTAGCGGTTCCAGATCGCCTTGTCGCCCATGCCGAGAACAAGTTTGCCATGAGCCGCGACGGTCTCCGCATCCAGTCGCGAGGGCAAAGGGCTTGGCCGTTGTAGCGGCTCAAGTGGTACGTCATCCTCGATGACGACCGTTTCCTGTTTGGCCGCCGAACCGAAACCGAGCGCCGTCTGACGCCCACCGATCATCTCGATGTAGACTTCGGCAAGCAATTCGGAGTCGAGGAGCGCGCCGTGTTTGGTGCGGTGGGAATTGTCGATACCGTAACGCCGGCAAAGCGCATCGAGAGAGTTCGGTCCCATCGGGTGCTTGCGGCGGGCGAGCGAAAGCGTGTCCGTCACCAGATCGGCTGCGACCGGCTCAATGCCCAGACGGGCGAATTCGGCGTTGATGAAACCCATATCGAATGTCGCATTATGCGCCACCCAGCGAGCACCCTCGAAGAAATCGCGGATCTGGTCGACGACATCGGCGAATTTCGGCTTGTCTTTCAGGAAGTCGTCGGTAATGCCGTGAACAGCAAGCGCATCGGGGTGAACCTTGCGGTCTTCCGGGCTGATGTAGAGATGCAGCGTTTTCCCGGTTGGAAAATGGTTGATCAGCTCAATCCCGCCGATTTCGATAACACGGTCCAGTTTCGATTCAAGGCCCGTGGTTTCCGTATCGAAAATGATCTCACGCATTGTTTTCTCCGTGGCCCGAACCGGCGGCCAATCTTTGCAAGATTCCTCTTACCTGATCCCGCGCCGCTTCGACACCATTTCCGGTATCGATGACGAAATCGGCGCGTTGACGCTTTTCAGCATCTGGCATCTGACGGGCGAGGATCATTTCAAACTTCTCTTCCGTCATGCCCGGCCTGGATAAAACGCGCTGGCGCTGTATGTCAGGGGCGCAGCTGACAACCACTATTCTATCGACCCTCTCTTCAGCTCCGGTTTCAAACAGCAGGGGAATATCGAGAAGGGCGAATTGCCGCGCTTCTTCCCTAGCCTTTGCGAGAAAGGCCTCCTGTTTCTCCCGGACAAGCGGGTGAACAATCGCTTCGAGCTTGCCAAAATTAGCCGGATTCTCCCGCAGAACCTCGCTGAGCTTCTCGCGATCCACCGCACCGGAAACGGTCGTGCCGGGGAAAACGGTTTCGATCAGGCCAACGGCTTCCGCCCGATAAAGCGCGTGCACAACCTCATCGGAATCGAGAACCGGGACGCCTTCTTCAGCAAACAGCCTTGCCGTCGTTGTTTTTCCCATTCCGATCGAGCCGGTAAGACCGATGACAATCATCAATGTTTTTCCATATCCGCGATGATGAGGGAGCGGAGGGTTTCGTCCACCTCCGGCATCTGGCCGAACCATCTCTTGAAGCCGGGTTTAGCCTGGTGAAGAAGCATGCCAAGCCCGTCAACAGTCGCAATGCCCTGCGCTTGCGCCATCTGCAGGATGGGCGTTATCAAGGGCACATAAACGATATCCGTCACGACGGCATTTTCTGCGAGCGGTGAGAAATCCAGGTCTGGCGCTTCGGTCCCATCCATTCCGAGTGATGTGGTGTTCACGAAAAGGCCGGCACCCTGCATGACCTCGTGAAGTGCGCCTTGGGGATGGGAGAAGACCCTTGGGCCAAAACGGTCGGCCAGTTCCCGGGCCCGTTCCACCGTGCGGTTCAGAATATGGATTTCAGCAATGCCGCGGTCCCGCAAGGACTGGACCACGGCGCGGCTGGCGCCGCCAGCTCCGAACACCACTGCCCGGTCAATTTTATCCCACCCTGCGTGGCGCTCATCGAGATTGGAGACGAAACCGTAACCATCGGTATTGGTGGCGCGAAGCTTGCCCTCTTCCATCCAGATGGTGTTTGCGGCACCCAGTTCTTCAGCCACCTCATCAGGGCTATCCGCGAGCCTGTAGGCGGCTTCCTTGTGCGGGATGGTGACATTTCCGCCGACGGCGGATCCCGGCCCCTGCGCCCTTATTGTCGCAATGAAATTCGGGAAATCGTCCGGCGTGACCTCCACGGCCTTATAGGAGCCGGAAATGCCAAGTTTCTTCAGCCAGTAGGAATGAATGATCGGCGAGCGGGAATGCTTGATCGGGTAACCGGCAACGAAGGCATTTATGGTTAATGTTTCACGTGAATCAGCCATCGATGACATCCATGTCGCGCAGTTTCGTTAATAGGGGCAAAAGCGGAAGACCAAGAATGGTGAAATAATCTCCCTCGATTGAGGTGAATAGCTGGATTCCCTCACCCTCGAGCTGGTAGGCGCCAACGCTGCTCAAGGCCTTTCCCCCGACCCGTTGCAGGTGGCGGGAGATAAATTCGGTGCTCAAATTCCGTACGGAGAGCTCGGCGCTGGAGACAGTCTGCCATAACACTTCCCCTCCCCGGACAAGAACGGCCGCGCTGTTCAGCCGGTGAGTTTTGCCGGACAATGACAGCAGGTGCGCCTCGGCTTCCGGCATGGTTTTAGGCTTGTGATAAACACGGGCGCCAAGCGCCATGGTCTGGTCACATCCAAGAACCAGAGCTGATGGATAGAGTGCACTGACCGCGAGCGCCTTGGCCCTGGCAAGTTCGAGTGCCACGTCCTCGGGACTGGCGCCATTTCTTTCCAATTCTTCATCGAGCGCGCGCTCGTTTATATCCGCGGGAATCGCCGAGAATGTCAGCCCAGCATTGCGCATCAGCATCTGGCGTGATGCGCTGGACGAGGCGAGGATCAATTCTTGTTTCATCGACTGTCTGCTCCGAATGGTGCGATCCGGATTATCGTGTCCTCGGACGAAGGGCAAGAATGGCCGCGGCCGTTTCCTCGATGGAGCGTCGCGTAACATCAATCAGTGGCCAATTGTTGCGGGCACAGAGCGCCCGCGCATATTTCAGCTCTTCCATGATGGTGGCGCGATCCGTGTAACGCCCGCTGTCAAATCCGCCGGTAACGCCGAGTTCACGATTTTCACGCACCTGCGATATGCGATCAGATGTTGCAACCAGACCGACGATCAGTGGCCTTGTCGCCGCATAAAGGCTTTCAGGCAGGGGCACATTCGGAACGACGGGTATATTGGCGGTCTTTATTCCCCTGTTGGCGAGATAGATGCTGGTCGGTGTTTTCGATGTGCGGCTGATCCCGATAATGACGATATCGGCCTCGTCATAGGTTTCCGGCATCTGCCCATCATCATGATCCATGGCAAAATTGAGCGCTTCGATCCGTGCGAAATAATCCGCATTCAAGACATGCTGCGCTCCGACCCGCCGTCTGGAAGGCGCACCGAGATAGGTCTGAAAAATGCCGATGATCGGCTCGAGGACGTTGACACAGGGTACTCCGATCGCATGGCAGCGTAAGTCCAGGAACTCAGCCAGCTGCTGGTCAACGATGGTATAGAGGACGATGCCGGGTTCCTTGTCGATAAGGTCAACCACCTGGGCGAGCTGCTTCTGGTTCCTGATCATCGGATAAACATGTTCCACTGGCATGGAGGCATGAAACTGGGCCGAGACGGCGCGGCCCGCCGACATGAGAGTCTCTCCCGTCGAGTCCGAAATCAGGTGCAAATGGAAGAAGCTTTTTTTGTTCTCCACGCTGTTTTTCTCCCGCTGTTGATAAACCGGGACAAACTTCCGAATTGTCCTGAAGGCCGAGCCGCGACGTGAATAAGGTGGTGTTTTTCCACAATCCGCAAGTGGCTTCAATCACCATCGGCGTGCCTGTGAATTGTTGGAAGAATGAAGACTTGTCCAGAATTTTCCCCAGGCTATCCACAGATCTGGATATTTTCCGTATAGGCATTAAATAAATGAAATCATTCAATAAATCTTAGTTTTCCTTATTATCGGAGAACTGGCTATCAAATGATATCCGCAAAGACCGGTCGCACTCCTCGACTGCGGCATTTCGACTGGAATGATTTTAATCCTTGCTACCCACAGACTCTAAGAAATAGAAAATCTTTTAAATCTCTTTGATTTTATTTTTTGAGAAGTTGGGTGGCATGAGCGAGCGCAAGGTTTTAAAGGTGTTGAACGGGCAAACGGTCACACCGCCGCCCATATGGCTGATGCGGCAGGCAGGGCGTTACCTTCCCGAGTACAGGGAAACGCGCAAGACCGCCGGTAGTTTCCTCGACCTCTGTTATAATCCCGAACTGGCGACCGAAGTGACCCTTCAGCCTATTCGCCGGTTCGGGCTCGACGCCGCCATTCTCTTTTCCGATATTCTGGTGATACCGGATGCGCTTCATCGCAACGTATCCTTCAGCGAAGGCAAGGGTCCGGCGATGGATCCGATCGATGTCAGCGGTATCGAAAAGCTCGATGCGGCGAATGTCTTGACACATCTTTCGCCTGTTTTCGAAACCGTCTCCCGGCTACGCACAGCCTTGCCGGATGAGACGACGCTTCTCGGATTTTGCGGCGCGCCCTGGACGGTTGCCACCTACATGATTGCTGGGCACGGAACGCCTGACCAGGCGCCAGCGCGGCTCTTCGGTTATCAGGAGCCGGTTGCGATGGAAAAGCTTCTCGCTTTCCTCGCGGATATCTCCGCAGACTATCTGGTGGCGCAGATCGATGCCGGGGCGGATGCGGTTCAGATTTTCGATTCCTGGGCCGGCGTGCTCGGCGAGAAGGAATTCGAGGACTATGCGGTAAAGCCCGTAGCGCGGATCATTGCCTCGGTGCGCGCCCGCCGTCCGTCCGCAAAGATCATCGCTTTCGCCAAGGGGGCGGGTTATCTTCTGAAAGATTATCGCCGCAAAACGGGTGCAGACGCCATTGGGCTAGATTGGTCTGTGCCCCTCAGCTTTGCTCGCGATCTGCAGAAGGAAGGCCCGGTGCAGGGCAATCTGGACCCGATGCTGATGGTGGCGGGCGGTAAGGCGTTGCAGGATGGCATCGATGCCGTGCTAGAGGGGCTCGGACAGGGTCCGCTGATCTTCAATCTTGGTCATGGAATTACCCCGCAGGCCGACCCGGAAAACGTCACGCGGCTGGTGCAGCGGGTGCGCGCTCACGGAGCCGGGGCATGAGCAACGAGAAACAGATCTCTGCCCGTTCGGGAAACAGGGCCGCACTTCGTGCGGGAGTGGCACTTGGTGTCTTTGCGGCATTTGTCGCCTTGCTGTTTTACGCCGATCCAGCCGATCTCTATCTCTGGATCAAAGCGCTTCATATCATCGCGGTGATTTCCTGGATGGCGGCGATTTTTTACCTGCCGCGGCTGTTCATCTATCACACCGATGCGCCGGTCGGTTCACAGCAATCCGAAACCTTCAAGGTGATGGAACAGCGGCTGATCAAGGTCATCATGAATCCGGCGATGATGATATCCTGGGTGCTGGGACTTTATCTCGCCTGGTCGGTTTATGGTTTTTCCGGCGGCTGGCTGCATGCGAAGATCGGACTGGTCGTGATTTTGACGATCACCCATGTTTATTTCACCCGCAGCGCCAAACGTTTCGCGCGGGATGAAAATACCAGACCGGCCCGTCACTGGCGGTTGATGAATGAGGTTCCGACCGTCCTGATGATCCTCATCGTCATACTTGTGGTTGTGAAACCCTTTGGTTAAGACGGGGTAACGATAAATTTCGCGGAATTCGTGCTTTCCTCTTGCGGCGGCCGTGTTCAATCGCTATTTTCGCTTCACTCATCTTCGTGGCATGTGAATTATTCAGTCATCTGCGGTATCTCCCTCAGCATCTGATTCGCGAACACGCCCTCCCCCAAATACATTATCAAACGGTCTTTCCTTCATGGCTGAAATGAAGCTTCAGGAACTTAAGAGCAAATCGCCTACCGACTTGCTGACTTTTGCTGAATCCCTGGAAGTTGAAAATGCGAGCACCATGCGCAAGCAGGAGCTTATGTTCGCAATCCTCAAGGTTCTCGCGAGCCAGGACATCGAAATCATCGGCGAAGGCGTCGTCGAAGTCCTGCAGGACGGTTTCGGTTTTCTGCGGTCCGCTAACGCGAATTATCTCCCCGGTCCGGATGATATCTATATTTCGCCCTCGCAGATCCGCCGCTTCTCGCTGAAGACCGGCGATACCGTCGAAGGCCCGATCCGCGGACCCAAGGAAGGCGAACGTTATTTCGCGCTTCTCAAGGTCAACACGATCAATTTCGACGATCCTGAAAAGATCCGTCACAAGGTTCACTTCGACAATTTGACGCCGCTTTATCCAAACGAGCGCTTCAAGATGGAACTCGATGTTCCGACGTCGAAGGATCTGTCTTCGCGGGTGATCGACCTCGTCGCACCGCTTGGCAAGGGCCAGCGTGGATTGATCGTCGCGCCGCCGCGCACCGGTAAAACCGTTCTGTTGCAGAACATCGCGCATTCCATCACGGCAAACCATCCGGAATGTTATCTGATCGTTCTGCTGATCGACGAACGTCCTGAGGAAGTCACGGACATGCAGCGTTCGGTCAAGGGCGAGGTTGTATCCTCCACCTTTGACGAACCCGCCGTACGCCACGTTCAGGTCGCTGAAATGGTCATCGAGAAGGCCAAGCGCCTGGTCGAACACGGTCGCGACGTCGTCATTCTGCTCGATTCCATCACTCGTCTCGGACGCGCCTATAATACGGTCGTTCCGTCTTCCGGCAAGGTTCTGACCGGCGGTGTGGACGCCAATGCGCTCCAGAGGCCGAAGCGCTTCTTCGGTGCCGCACGTAACATCGAAGAAGGCGGTTCGCTGACGATTATCGCAACCGCACTGATTGATACGGGCAGCCGTATGGATGAAGTGATCTTCGAAGAATTCAAGGGTACGGGTAACTCGGAAATCGTGCTTGACCGCAAGGTCGCCGACAAGCGCATCTTCCCGGCGCTCGATATTCTCAAGTCCGGCACGCGCAAGGAAGACCTGCTGGTGCCGCGTCAGGACCTGCAGAAGATCTTCGTACTTCGTCGAATTCTGGCACCTATGGGAACCATGGACGCCATCGAATTCCTCATCGACAAGCTCAAGCAGACCAAGACCAATTCGGACTTCTTCGAGTCCATGAATACCTGATCCGGAGTTTAGCCGGATTCATCGACCAAACTTTAAAGCCGCATCCGTTTGTTCGGATGCGGCTTGACTGTTTAAACGAGGTGAGTGATGTCAGCTTCCGCCGATACGATCTACGCACTTTCAAGCGGCGCTTTGCCGGCTGGTGTCGCCATCATCAGGATCAGCGGACCAAAAGCCTTTGAGGCTCTGGGAATATTGACCGGCCGTGCGCTTCCTGCTCCCCGACAGGTCACGCTGAGTTCGATTCGGGATCGAAATGAAGATATAATCGATCAGGCGCTGACGGTTGTTTTTCCTGCCCCAAATTCCTTTACGGGTGAGGACTGCGTCGAGATTCACAGTCACGGCAGTCGCGCCGTTATGGCTTCAATTTTTTCCGAACTCGAAAATCATCGGGGGCTCCGGCCTGCGGATGCGGGTGAATTCTCCCGCCGCGCATTTGAGAACGGCAAGATGGACCTTCTCGAAATCGAGGGGCTTGCGGATCTGTTGCAGGCGGAAACGGAAATGCAGCGACGCCTGGCGGTGGAGCAGAGTACGGGTAAATTGTCGGCCCTTTATGATGGCTGGGCAAACCGTTTGACTCGCGCCCGCGCGTTGATCGAGGCGGAACTCGATTTCGCCGATGAAGATGACATCCCGGACTCCGTCGCGTCCCAGGTCTGGCACTCAGTATCTGAGCTTAGGGATGAAATTGCCGTTCATCTTCGGAGCGGCGGGAATAGTGAGATCATCCGTGACGGCTTCAAGGTGGCGTTGGTCGGGGAACCCAATGCGGGTAAGTCCACTCTTCTGAACGCCTTGAGCGGCCGTGACGTGGCCATTGTGACCGACATAGCTGGCACCACCAGAGATGTTCTAAGCGTCGATATCAATCTGGATGGCTATCTGGTTCGGATATTCGATACAGCGGGAATCCGCGATACGCAGGATGTGGTCGAACAGGAGGGCGTTAGGCGCGCGGTTCTGACGGCGGAAACCGCCGATCTCATCCTGTTGTTGCGGGATAACGATTCGATTCCGAAACAATCCTTAACCTCCTTCGCGAACCAGCGTCTTTTGCAGGTGCGAACCAAATCGGCGCTTTCTCCTTTTGCTGAAGCGAGCTTTGACCTGTCTATTTCGGCGCGGGAAGGGCTCGGCCTGGATGAGCTGCGTGCAGCGATCAAGCGTGAGATCGAGAAACGTGTCGGCGCTGGACAAACATTGGTTCCCGCGCGTGCGCGCCATAAAAAACGCCTTGAAGAGACGCTGAATTATGTTAGTGATGCGCTCCATTCCGAAGCCATGGACCTTGCGATAAGGTCTGAATATTTGAGGCTCGCGGCGACCTCGCTCGGACGTATTACGGGCCGCGTGGATGTGGAAGATTTGCTTGGCGTAATCTTCTCGGAATTCTGCATTGGAAAATGATTCACGTGAAACATTGGCTGCGATGCGGCGAAGCTGATGAATAAGATAGGGCGCAGGGATATGCACCAGTCATTCGATGTCATTGTTATCGGGGGCGGCCATGCCGGCAGCGAGGCTGCGGCTGCGGCTGCGCGACATGGCGCTAAAACCGCTCTCGTTACCCATAAGCGCGAAACGATTGGCGTCATGTCCTGCAACCCGGCGATCGGGGGTCTTGGTAAGGGACATCTCGTTCGAGAAATCGACGCATTGGATGGGCTGATGGGCCGCGTTGCGGATGCTGCAGGCATTCAGTTCCGTATGCTCAATCGCAAAAAAGGTCCGGCCGTCCGCGGTCCTCGCACGCAGGCCGATCGACGTCTTTATCGCGAGGCCATGCAGCGCGAAATCAGTGCAATAGAGAATTTGACGATTATTGAAGGCGATGCTTTCGATATCGAAATGGCTGGTGATCGTGTTTCTGCTGTTATCATGGCAAATGGTAGCCGGATTCATTGCGGCGCCGTTGTGCTTACCAGTGGTACTTTCTTGCGTGGCCTCATTCATATCGGCTCCGAAAAGATTCCCGCCGGTCGCGTTGGTGAAGAACCATCTCTCGGCCTCTCGCAAACGCTCTCGCGTCTGGGTCTTGCCATGGGCCGCTTGAAGACGGGAACCCCTGCCCGGCTCGACGGCCGTACGATTGACTGGAATGCGGTGGATCGACAGGCGGCTGACGAGGATCCCATCCCTTTCTCCTTCATGACGGATCACATTCTCAATCCGCAGATCGAATGCGGTGTGACCCGGACGACCCCGGCCGGGCATAAGATCATTCAGGACAATATTCACCTCTCGGCGATGTATTCGGGGCAGATCGAAGGAGTAGGCCCGCGATATTGCCCGTCGATAGAGGACAAAATCACCCGGTTTGGCGAACGCGATGGCCATCAGATATTTTTGGAACCGGAAGGGCTGGACGATCATACCATCTACCCAAACGGAATTTCGACGTCGCTTCCGGCATTCGTTCAGGAACAATTTATCCGCACCATACCGGGCCTCGAAAGAGTTTCTATTCTTCAGCCGGGTTACGCGATTGAATATGACTATGTCGATCCGCGGGAGCTTAAACCCTCTCTGGAATGCCGTAAAATTCCGGGTTTGTTTCTTGCCGGGCAGATCAATGGAACGACGGGTTATGAAGAAGCCGCAGCTCAGGGTCTTGTGGCCGGGCTGAACGCTTCGCTTTATGCTGGCGATGCTGACGCGATTTATTTCAGCCGCACGGAATCTTACATCGGCGTGATGATCGATGACTTAACCTCAAAAGGTGTCAGCGAACCCTATCGCATGTTCACATCGAGAGCGGAATATCGACTTTCGCTGCGCGTCGATAATGCCGACCTGCGGCTAACACCTATTGGTGAAGCTGCCGGCATCATTGGTCGTGAGAGGCAAGAGCGCTTCTCGGGTTTCCTCTCGAATCTCGATAATGGGCGGGAGCTGATGAAAAACATGTCGATCAGCCCGTCTCAGGCGGCAAAGCAGGGATTGAAGTTGAATCAGGATGGCCAGCGCCGCACGGTATATGAATTGCTCGCCTACCCCGAGATGAGCCTGGAGACGCTTGCTGTGCATTGGCCGGAGTTGCGATCGATTGACAGCAAAGTTTCTGAGGTTCTGCAAATTGAGGCCAGTTATGCTGTCTATATGCAGCGCCAGAGCGCAGATATTGTCGATATCAAGCGAGACGAGGATAGAAAAATCCCCGATGATTTTGATTTTCAGACCTTGTCCGGCCTTTCCAACGAATTGAAACAAAAGCTGGAAAAGGCGCGTCCTGAAAACATTGCACAGGCTGCCCGTGTTGACGGTATGACGCCTGCTGCTATATCGCTGCTACTCGCACTGCTGCGGAAAAGCTCTGCAACGCGAAATGAAAAAATGCGCATGCACCAATAGCGAGTCGGACTATGAAGATAAACGGCCAGAGTGTTTCACGTGAAACACAGGAAAGACTCGAGCACTTTGTCGAGCTTTTCAAGAAGTGGAATAAAACCACAAATCTGGTGGCGCCTTCGACTCTTACTGAGCTGTGGAGCCGGCATGTGGCCGATAGCGCGCAGATATTTCAGCTTTCCCCTGAACCTAAAAAGTGGATCGATCTCGGCAGCGGCGGTGGATTTCCCGGCGTCATCACCGCGATTTTCCTGGCCGAGCTCGGCGATGGCTGGGTTGATCTCGTCGAAAGCAACAATAAAAAAGCAGCTTTCCTGCGCATTGCGCTGAAGGAAACCGGCGCAAGAGGCTCCGTTCATCCAGTCAGGATTGAAAAAGCGCCTCAATCGGTAAAAGACTGTGACGCCGTTTCCGCAAGAGCACTTGCGGAGCTGGATTTGCTGTTCGACTATATCCATCCTTGGGCGAAGAATAATCCGCATCTCAAGGCCTATTTTAATAAAGGCCGGGATTATGATTCCGAAGTGCAGAAAGCGCATGGCCGCTGGCAGTTTGATCTGGTAAAACATCAGAGTGTCATTGAGGCAGATTCTGTTGTTCTTGAAATCAGAAACCTCATTTTAAGGCACTGACGAACTGACCGGGTGCGGCATGAGCTTTGAGAAAAATCGGATTATCGCAGTTGCAAACCAGAAGGGCGGCGTTGGCAAAACAACGACGGCCATCAATCTGGCGACGGCATTGGCGGCGATCGGCGAGCGCGTGTTGATCATTGATCTTGATCCGCAGGGCAATGCCAGCACCGGGCTTGGTATCGATCGTAAAGAGCGCAAATTGTCGTCTTACGATCTCCTGGTGGGTGATAATGGCATCACCGAAGTCGCGGTTCCGACGGCGGTTCCGAACTTGGACATCGTTCCTTCGACGATGGATTTGCTCGGCTTCGAAATGCAGGTCGCGAATGTCAATAATCGTGTATTTCTGCTGCGCGCTGCCATGGAAACGCCGGAGGCCAGAGCTTATTCCTATATCCTCGTTGACTGCCCGCCCTCTTTTAACCTCCTGACCATGAATGCTATGACGGCTGCCCACTCCGTGCTGGTGCCGTTGCAGTGTGAGTTCTTCGCACTGGAAGGTCTCAGCCAGTTGCTGGATACGGTAAGTCAGATAAGGGGCTCGGTTAATCCGCAGCTGGATATTCAGGGTATCGTCCTGACGATGTTTGATGCGCGCAACAACCTAGCGCAACAGGTCGTTACCGATGTGCGGACGCATCTGGGCGAGAAGGTTTACCACACGCTTATTCCGCGTAATGTTCGTGTTTCCGAAGCGCCGTCTTATGGTAAGCCAGCAATTCTTTACGACCTCAAATGTGCCGGTAGCCAAGCCTATTTGCAGCTGGCATCTGAAGTGATCCAGAGAGAGCGTCTGCGCAAGGCCGCGTGACGTTCACCGGAATGTATGGAGTAATATCTTATGAGTGATGATCTTTCCAAGCGTCGGCTCGGGCGTGGTCTTGCGGCGCTGATCGGAGAAATGGATCAACCGGTGCCAGTGGGTGAGCCGCAGCGCGCCGTCAACGCTGATCGCACCATTCCGATTGAGTTCATTGCCCGAAGCCAGAGAAACCCACGCCGTCATTTTGATGAGAATGAGCTGCAGGATCTTGCCGCATCCATTCGTCAGCATGGAATTGTTCAGCCTGTGGTGGTGCGAACGGTTGGCGTCAACCGCTACGAGATTATCGCCGGTGAACGGCGCTGGCGCGCGGCGCAGCTGGCTGGTTTTACGGATGTGCCGGTCATCGTTCGTGATGTGGACGATCGCACGGCCCTGGAGCTGGCGATTGTCGAAAACGTGCAGCGTTCCGACCTTAATCCGCTTGAAGAGGCAATGGGTTACGAACAGCTGATTGCCGAACATGGTTACACCCAGAACGATCTCGGTGAAATCATCGGCAAAAGCCGAAGTCATGTTGCAAATAGCTTGCGATTGCTGAAGCTCCCCGATCCGGTGCGCGATATGTTGGCAGACGGGTCGCTTTCCGCCGGTCATGCGCGAGCGCTGGTGTCGACGTCCGATCCGGCGACTTTGGCGAAGACCATCGTCTCCAAGGGTCTCTCGGTGCGTGATGCCGAACGTCTTGCGCAAAATGATATCAAGTCGCAGGGCGATGTTACCGAGAAGCGTCCGGCTGCCGAGAAGGACTCCGATACCATTGCGCTGGAACGCAGCCTATCCGACGCCCTTGGTCTTGATGTGAAGATCAGCCACAAAGGCGGTTCCGGACAAATCCGTATTGGCTACCGTACACTGGAGCAACTGGAAGCGGTCTGCCGACTTTTGGAACAGAAATAAGTAAGCATCTGTTTTTATTGAAAAATACCCGCTTTTAGCGGGTATTTTTTGTTTTACCGATCAAAAATCGATCGCCCGACCTTTTATTTCATAGTCACCGAAACGAACGGGTTCTGCGCCGCCGCGGCCACCGGTTTCCGGTGGTAATTGAAGATCCGCCTGCTGTTTGCGGCGCTCTTCCGCTTCCTTCAATGCGCGTTCCGCCGCCGGCGAAAGCCGCTTCGCCATTTCCGCGCCGTTGTCATTGTCTGCATCCTGCATGAGAATCCTCCCTATGACGGGATATTGAAATATGTTTGCCGTTTACCAGATTATATAATCAAACCGGCTTTATAAACCCCCGGAATATTCCCTGATAGATGATGAGGAGAGTTTGACAGATGAACATGATGCGCACGGCAATGCTTCTGGCCTTCATGACGGCATTGTTCATGGGTGTCGGTTTTCTGATCGGCGGTAAAGGCGGCATGATGATTGCTTTCCTCATCGCTGCCGGCATGAATCTGTTCTCCTACTGGAACTCTGACAGGATGGTCCTTTCCGCCTATCGCGCGAAGGAGATCGATGAGGCCAATGCGCCCGAATTCTTTCATATGATCCGCGATCTCTCGCATAATGCCGGCCTGCCCATGCCCAAGGTCTATATTTACGATAGCCCGCAGCCCAATGCATTCGCGACGGGAAGAAACCCGCAAAATGCCGCTGTCGCCGCCTCGACGGGCCTGCTCGAGCGTCTGACGCCTGAAGAAGTGGCCGGTGTCATGGCGCATGAGCTGGCACATGTGCAGAACCGGGATACGTTGACCATGACGATCACCGCGACGCTGGCGGGTGCCATCTCCATGCTGGGCAATTTCGCTTTCCTGTTCGGCGGTAATCGCGAAAACAACAATAATCCACTTGGCTTCATCGGCGTTCTGGTCGCGATGATCGTGGCACCGCTGGCTGCGATGCTGGTGCAGATGGCCATCAGCCGCACACGGGAATATTCCGCCGATCGGCGAGGCGCGGAAATATGTGGCAATCCGCTGTGGCTGGCGTCTGCGCTACAGAAGATTTCCGGTATGGCGCAGCAGATTCACAATGACGATGCTGAGCGCAATCCGGCAACGGCGCATATGTTCATCATCAACCCGCTTTCGGGCGAGCGCATGGACAATCTCTTTTCCACCCATCCAAATACGGAAAACCGCGTGGCGGCCTTGCACGCAATGGCACATGAGTTTTACCCGCGAGGATCGACGCCGACGCCAGCGAATGATAAGCCTCTGCGCAAATCAGGCTCGGTTCCCACAACAGGCAGGGGCCGAGGCAATGAAAACGAGCGCAAAGGGCCGTGGTCTTGACATCCGATATGCAGAATAAGCCGGCGCGGTCCAAAAAGCCGAGGTCGGCCAATGGCAAGGGCCGTGAAGACGGCCCTTCGTCTTTCCAGGATAAGCCGGGCCTTGCAGCACGCATTGCCGCGACGCGCATTCTCGCAGCCGTTCTTGAAAAGAAGACCTCGCTCGACGGAATGTTGGACAGTGAAAACGGTAATCCCGTTTATCGCGCGCTTTCCCTTGCAGACAGGGCGTTGGTAAGAGCCATCGTCAACAGCGCGCTTCGTCACCTCCCGCGTATCGAGACGGCGCTATCGATGCTGCTTGACGGGCCGTTGCCGCAGGGCGCCCGTTCGCTGCATCACGTCCTTGTTGTCGGTGCGGCGCAGATGCTTTATCTCGACGTTCCGGATCATTCCGCTGTGGATCTGGCCGTGGAACAGGCCCATCGCGATCCGCGCAACAGGCGTTTCGTCAAGCTTGTGAACGCGGTTCTGCGACGGCTGGGTCGGGAAAAACGGACATCGAACAGGCCATTGCGCAGGTTCCGGTGCTTCCGGACTGGTTCTATGCGCGCCTGGTTTCGGCCTATGGCGATGAGACTGCAAAGCGGATTTCCGAGGCGCAGCTGACGCCGTCCTCCATCGATCTCACGGTCAAGGCCGATCCGGCTCTGTGGGCGGAGAAGCTGGGCGGCACGCTCCTGCCAAATGGCAGTGTGCGGCTTGGGGAATTCGACGGCCAAATTCCCTCGCTGCAGGGCTTTGCCGAGGGGGCGTGGTGGGTGCAGGATCTCGCGGCCAGTATGCCGGTGAGGCTGATGGGCGATATTTCCGGCAAGCGTGTTGCCGATCTCTGTGCGGCTCCGGGCGGCAAGACCGCCCAGCTTGCGCTTGCAGGCGCGAAAGTGACCGCGCTTGACCAGTCCGGCAATCGTCTTCGCCGCCTGAGGGAGAATCTCGACCGGCTCGGCCTTCACGCCGAAACGGTGGAGATCAATATGATGAAGTACCAGCCGGAACAGCCTTTCGACGCCGTCCTTCTTGATGCGCCCTGCTCGTCAACCGGCACGCTGCGTAAACATCCCGATGTCTGCTGGACCAAGGATGAAAATGATATTGCCAAACTTGCAGTTCTTCAGGGCCAGATGCTGCGACATGCACTCACCATGATCGATTCCGGCGGCATTGTTGTCTTTTCCAACTGCTCGCTCGATCCCTCGGAAGGGGAAATGATGATCGCGCAGGTTCTGGCGGAAAACCCCGGCATTGAGCGTATCGCCGTCCGCAAGGAGGACTGGCCTGCAATGGAAGCCGCCATCACTGCGGAGGGCGATCTTCGCACGACGCCGGATATGTTCGGTGGGGTCGATGGGTTTTTTAGCAGTGTCTTGCGTAAGAAGTAGAAAAAAGCGAAGCTTTCGCGAATCATTAGATATTTATCGATAACGTTCCGGTCATCGCGGTTCACTGATAAAAACAAAACATGTGAACGGGAAACACAGCTTGTTAGGGTCCTTCGCAGGCAGCATGAATGCGGCCGGTCTTCTTTCACGGATGGCGTATCGGCATCTGTGTGTCGGCCTCACTCCTTTGCGCCTGCATCTATCGCGGTTTGCCAATCGTGTTCCCGATGGGCTGGTGGCAGCGCCCACCGATCTCAGGGCCATCGACCCTTATTTTGCCGAGGAACTCCTGCACGGCCGCATAGCGCTTGCTGGTCGCGTGGTTGAAACCGGCGGCCTGTCGCCATTTCAGGTGGATTATCCTTCGCTGGTTTTCGAAGAGCGGCTACATGCGTTCGGCTGGTTGCGGCATATCCGTTCCGACAGATCGAGCGAGGCGTGTAAGCGCGCCCGCCGCATCGTTGCCGAGTGGATCGCCATCAATGGCAAGCGGCTCACCGGCACAGCCTGGTCACCGGAGATTGCGGCGCAGAGGTTGATCGCCTGGCTGTCCCACTCCCCCGTCGTTCTATATGAGGCTGACGCGGGCTTTTACCGCCGCTTTCTGAAAAGCCTTGCCTTTCATGTCCGTTATCTCGACAGGATCGTGAAACACGCACCCGATGGGGAAGCGAGGCTGCGGATCAGGATTGCTCTGGCCATGGCCTCCATCGCCATGCCCACCCGCCTTTCCCGCATTACCCGGCATGGAATGAAGCTGGCTCAGGAAATGGAACGCCAGATTCTTCCCGACGGCGGTCATGTTTCCCGTAATCCGCGGGTCATGCTGGATCTGCTGCTCGATCTTTTGCCGCTTCGGCAAAGCTATATCAATCTCGGCCACGACCTGCCGTCCGGGCTTGTGCCGGCGATAGACCGCATGTTTCCGGCAATCCGGTTTTTCCGGCATCAGGGCGGGGATCTGGCGCTGTTTAACGGCGCGACGGCCACGCTTGCAAATGAACTTGTCTCCGTGCTCCGTTATGATGAAACGGCGGGCCGGCCCTCCAAAGTGTTGCCCGATGTGAATTATCATCGGCTTGCGACCGATGATACCGTCATCATTGTGGATACGGGCTATCCCGGTTCGGCGGAGCTTTCACGCAACGCCCATTCGGGGTGTCTGTCTTTTGAGATGTCCTGCGGCAAGAACAGGTTCATCGTCAATTCCGGCTTTCCCAAAAATGCAGCACCGGAATATCAGCGGGCCAGCCGGTCGACGGCCGCCCACTCCACCGTGACACTGGCGGACACCTCGTCTTGCAGGCTGTCGCGTTCGAGACTGCTTGGACCCATCATGGTTTCCGGTGTCAGCCATGTCGATAGCCGGCGCGGAGCGGATGGAAACGGCAATGATGTCCTGTGGGCGTCACATGATGGATATCTGCAGAATTTCGGCTGTTATCACGAGCGGGAAATCGAATTGAATGCAGCGGGAACGAAGATAAAGGGCCGCGACCTGCTGCGTGCCGACGAAAATGCCGTGAAAGCGCAATTGCAGTCGGTTTCGGCCGTGTCGCGTTTCCATATCCACCCTCATATCCAGCTGCATCAGCGGGATGAGGAGTCGGTTTATCTGGAGGCGGCGGACGGAACGACCTGGCTGTTTTCGGCACCGGGACTGGAGCTTTTCGTCACCGAGGATGTCTTTATGGCCGATGCCTCCGGCATGCGGCCCTCGCAGCAGATCGAGCTGCCTTTTAACCTCGCCAATACGCGCGAAATCCGCTGGCTCATCGAACGCAGGGCCTAGACGATTCCGGGCGGGTTTCAGGCAAAAACCGCCCTTAGTTTACACCGTTCCTCGTTACCGCTGTTTATTAATACGGCAAGCTGTGTTAACGCGGCGGCAATTGCTGGATCAATCCCAGTCCAGCCTGTCCTCCCCGTTGAACGGAGTATGCCTGATGGCTGTCGTGTCCAAAAAAATCCCCGCGCCCGATAAGGTCAAAATCCGCACGGCGCTTCTTTCCGTGTCCGACAAGACGGACATTATCGAGCTTGCGACGGTTCTGTCGAAGCTCGGCGTCAAGCTCCTGTCGACGGGCGGAACGGCAAAGGCCATCGCGGATGCGGGCCTGCCGGTGACGGATGTTTCCGACGTGACCAATTTTCCGGAGATCATGGACGGCCGCGTGAAGACCCTGCATCCCAACGTGCATGGTGGGCTTCTGGCGATCCGGGATGATGCGGACCATGTCGAGGCTATGAAGGCGCATGGTATCGAGGCGATCGATCTCTCCGTCATCAACCTTTATCCCTTCGAGGAAGTGCGCGCCAAGGGCGGCGATTATCCGACAACGGTTGAGAATATCGATATTGGCGGCCCGGCGATGATCCGCGCTTCCGCCAAGAACCATGCCTATGTCACTGTTGTTACTGACCCATCCGACTATCCCGCTCTGGTGGAAGCCCTGCAGGCCGATGATGGCCAGACCTCTTACGCGCTGCGCCAGACATTCGCCGCCAAGGCCTATGCCCGCACCGCCGCTTATGACGCGGTGATTTCCAACTGGTTTTCCGAGGCGCTTTCCATCGAAACACCGGATTACCGAGCCATCGGTGGCGCGCTGAAGGAAAAGATGCGCTATGGCGAGAACCCGCACCAGAGCGCCGGCTTTTACCTGACCGGTGAAAAGCGCCCCGGCGTCGCAACGGCAACGCTGCTTCAGGGCAAGCAGCTTTCCTACAATAACATCAACGATACGGATGCGGCTTACGAGCTTGTGGCGGAGTTCCTGCCGGAAAATGCGCCGGCTGTCGCGATCATCAAACACGCAAACCCCTGCGGCGTCGCAACCGGTCCCACACTTGCCGAAGCTTACCGGCGGGCGCTGGCGTGCGATTCCGTATCTGCCTTTGGTGGCGTCATCGCCTTGAACCGCACGCTCGATGCGGAAACGGCGGAAGAGATCGTCAAGCTCTTCACGGAAGTCATTATCGCGCCTGACGTAACCGAGGAGGCCAAGGCAATCATTGCCCGCAAGCCGAACCTTCGCCTGCTGACCGCCGGTGGTCTGCCCGATCCGCGCGCGGCGGGCATTACAGCCAAGACCGTTTCGGGTGGTCTGCTGGTGCAGAGCCGCGACAATGGCATGGTCGAGGATCTTGAGCTGAAGGTTGTCACCAAGCGTGCGCCGACGCCGCAGGAGCTTGAAGACATGAAATTCGCCTTCAAGATCGCCAAGCATGTTAAATCCAACGCCGTGATCTACGCCAAGGACGGGCAGACGGCTGGTATTGGCGCTGGCCAGATGAGCCGGGTCGATTCCGCCCGTATCGCCGCTCAGAAGGCGGAAGATGCGGCCAAGGCGCTGGGGCTTGCCGAACCGCTTACACGCGGTTCCGCCGTGGCCTCGGAAGCGTTTTATCCCTTCGCCGATGGTCTGCTTGCTGCGATTGCCGCTGGTGCTACCGCTGTTATTCAGCCGGGCGGCTCGATGCGCGATCAGGAAGTGATCGATGCGGCGAATGAGCATAATGTAACGATGGTGTTCACAGGCATGCGCCACTTCCGCCATTGAGCCAATATCGTCAGTACAAATAGAAAAGCCCGGAAAGCAATTTCCGGGCTTTTTGTTTCACGTGGGACAATCGGGATTTCTCGAATGTAAACCCGTCATTGCCTTTTTATCTGAAGTGCTTCAGGTCACCGCTCCCACCTGCCATGGCACGAATTCATTGTCACCATAGTCGTAAATCTCACTGACTGTCTTGTCGCCCGAAGCCACTGCGAGAATGTGTTCAAAAATTCGTTCGCCGGATTCCTCGATGGTCTCAGCGCCGGTGACGATCTCGCCGCAGTTAAGGTCCATGTCTTCCTTCATGTGTTCATACATTTCGGAATTGGTGGCGATCTTGATGCAGGGCGCAGGCTTGAACCCCGAAACGGAGCCGCGGCCGGTGGTGAAACAGATGACGTTGCAGCCGCCAGCAACCTGGCCGGTGACGGCAACGGGATCGTAGCCAGGCGTATCCATGAAAACGAAGCCCTGTTCGGTCACGGTTTCCGCAAATTCATAAACGGCTTTCAGCGGCATGGAGCCGCCCTTGGCGACCGCGCCCAGCGATTTCTCCAGAATGGTGGTGAGGCCGCCGAGCTTGTTGCCGTGGGACGGGTTGTTGTTCAGCTCGTCGCCGTTGCGCGCGGTGTAATCCCGCCACCAGTCAATGCGCTGCAAAAGCTTTTCGGCGACCGCGGGCGTGACGGCTCGCTTTGTCAACAGGTGCTCGGCACCGTAAATTTCCGGGGTTTCGGAAAGAACGGTGGTGCCGCCGTTGCGGACGATGAGGTCGGAGGCATAACCCAGAGCCGGATTGGCGGATATGCCGGAGTAACCGTCAGAACCGCCGCATTCCAGCGCCACTTTCAGTTTTGAAAGCGGTTGTTTGGTCCGCTTGGCAGCATTGACCATTGGCAACATGGCCCTGATCTCGGCAATTGCCGCATCGATCGTCTTGCGCGTACCGCCGTGCTGCTGAATGGTCATGGTGCGCAGCCGCTCACCCTCTTCCATCTTGTAATGTTCAAGAATGGGGGCGATCTGGTTGGTTTCGCAACCGAGGCCGATCAGCAGAATGCCGCCAAAATTCGGATGGCGCGCGTAACCCTGAATGGTCCGGATCAGGAGGCGATACCCTTCCGATTTGGTATTGAGCGCACAGCCGCCGCCATGGGTGAGAGCCACGACGCCATCGACATTGTCGAAACCGTCAAGTCCGCCCTGCTTGTTGAAATAATCGGCGATGTAACGCGAGACCGTGGCGGAACAGTTCACCGAAGCGATGACGCCGATATAATTGCGCGTGCCGACGCCGCCGAGACCACGATCATAGCCCATGAAGGTGCGGCGCTCGGTTTCCGGCACCATGCCCTTTTCTTCGATATCGACACTGAACTGATGGGCGTGTTCAGATGGCACCATGGCCAGATTGTGCAGATGCACGTGCTTGCCGGGCTCGATATCCTGGGTGGCGATACCGATCACCTGCCCGTATTTCAGCACCTCGTCTCCGGACCGGATGAATTTCAGGGCCACCTTGTGTCCACGCCCGATCAGTTCACGGGCCGTCAGATCGCCCCTGCCCGTCGCACCACCGGCCGGAATCGACCGGCGCGCCACCGCGACATTGTCGTTGGCGTTCAGCAAAATGGTTGCCTCGAAATTCTCACTCACGGGTTTTCCTCCTCCCGGTATATTGCCTGCTATATTTTAGATTCAGCTATCCACCCAGCGCCTCTTGGAGCCTTCCAGATGGATGTGCATGGTGGCCTGCGCCAGCAGCGGGTCCTTCAGCTCCAGAGCCGCCAGAATTGCCTCGTGCTCCTGAAGAGCAAAGGCCCATGTGTCGCGATCTTCGAATTTCACGCGCAGCTGGGCCGAAATGGGGCTGTGGCGCTCATCGAAGAGGTTCGCCACCAGCCGCGCCAAAACGCTGTTTCCGGACTGCTCGGCAATAGTGACGTGAAACAGCCTGTCCTGATCCAGAGGCTTGCGTCCCGCCTCTATTTCCTTCTGCATGGTGTTCAGGATCTGACGAAGGCTGGCGATTGTTTCATCGGTCATGCGGCCTGCCGCCAAAACGATAGTCGCGCCCTCCAGTGCGGCCCGTGCCTGCATCAGTTCAGATGGGCTATCGCCCAGTGACTTGGTGTGATGGGTCGTCTGAAGGGCCTCTGTCGACACATAAACGCCGGAACCCATGCGAATTTCAACCGTGCTGTCGATTTCAAGCGCTATCAGCGCTTCGCGCAGGGACGGCCTTGAAACGCCAAGTTTCTGCGCCAGCTCCCGCTCTGCCGGAAGCCGGGTTCCGGGAAGAAACTCGCCCAAATCGATGAGCTCGCGTATCTGGTCCGCAATCTGCTGATAAAGCCTGCGTGGTTCCGCTATTTTGGCCTGACCATTCATGTGTTTTCTAATGAGCCCTGTCTGCGATCTATATTTGGCCTTACCGTAACGCCAAGCGTGTCAATACGCAAGAAATTACTTAAATATATGAATTTAAAGTATTATTATGAATATCGCTGCTAGGTAATCCTACGCACCTTCGAAGCCATTTTTCAAGTTTTGACCAAATTGGCTTGACCATTCGAAAAAACCGGCCTAACCATTCGGCCTGTTCATGATACCCCGGTGGAGCGGGGAGCACGGCTGGGAGGTTTTCAGATGTCGCAGGGCGCATCGACAATTCGGGGCGATTTTTCGCCTGAGAAGAAGGCGCGCGGCGAGCGTTCCGTTCTTCTGCGTCTCGACAATATCAGCAAGGAATTTCCGGGCGTCAAAGCGCTGTCCAACGTGCATTTCGATTTGCGCAGCGGTGAAGTGCATGCCGTCTGCGGTGAAAATGGTGCGGGAAAATCGACGCTGATGAAAATCGTCAGCGGGGTTTATCAGCCGAGTGACGGCACCATTCTGCACAAGGGCGTCAAGGTGCAATATGCATCGCCGCTGGAGTCCGAAGCCGCCGGTATCGCCATCATTCATCAGGAACTGAACCTCGTTCCGCATCTCTCCGTAGCCGAGAACATTTATCTTGCGCGCGAGCCGCGCCGCGGTTTCCTCGTTGACCGCAAAAAGTTACGCCTTGACGCCAAGCGCTGTCTCGACCGGCTGGGCGTCGATATCGACCCAGATCAGATTGTCCGCGGTCTTTCGGTTGCTCAATGTCAGATGGTGGAGATCGCCAAGGCGCTGTCTCTCGATGCTGAAGTCCTGATCATGGATGAGCCGACCTCCTCGCTGACCGAGCAGGAAACACGGCTCCTGTTCAAGGTCATTCGCGACCTCAAGGCATCCGGCGTCGGCATTGTTTATATTTCTCACCGCCTTGATGAAATGGCCGAGATCGTCGACCGGGTAACGGTTTTGCGCGACGGACGCTATATTTCGACCGATGATTTCGCCTCGATCACCGTTGACGATATCGTCACGCGCATGGTGGGACGTTCGCTGGAGGACAAATTCCCCGAGCGCACATCAAAGCCATCGGAAGACGTTATCTTCTCCGTTGAAGGGCTGACGCGGGCGGGCATATTCCAGGATATCTCGTTTTCCCTGCGGCGCGGCGAGATTCTGGGTTTTGCCGGATTGATGGGGGCTGGGCGCACTGAGGTGGCGCGCGCGATCTTCGGAGCCGATGCGCTGGACAGCGGGAAAATCGTATTTGAAAGCCGCGAGCTTTCCATTCGCTCACCGCAGGACGCCATCAGGGAAGGCATCGCCTATCTCTCGGAAGACCGCAAAAGTGATGGTCTCGCCATCAAGATGTCGGTCGCCGCCAACACAACGCTTGCCAATATAGGCGAAGTGTCCAACCGTTTCGGGCTGATCGATTTCAAGAAGCATGACGATGTCGCCAGGCGTTATGTCGACCTTCTGAATATCCGCACCCCATCGATCGAACAGACCGTGCGGCTGCTTTCGGGCGGCAACCAGCAGAAAATCATCATCGGCAAATGGCTGTTCCGGCAGTCGCGTGTGCTGTTCTTCGATGAGCCGACGCGTGGCATCGATGTCGGCGCGAAATTCGCGATCTACAAGATCATGGACGAGCTGGCCGCGCAGGGCATCGGCGTCATTCTCATCAGTTCGGAACTGCCGGAAATTCTGGGTCTGACGGATCGTATCGCCGTTTTCCATCAGGGCCGCATCACGGGCGTGCTCGAAACCGCCAAGACCAATCAGGAAGAAATCATGCGTTATGCGTCCGGTTACGGCCGGGCCGCGCAGTGAGGAACGACATGGCCAATATTGCAGAACCCAAGAAGAGCTTCGCTGTCAGCGACCGCCAGAAGGATATTATCCAGAAATTTGCGGCGCTTGGCAGCCTCTTTGCGCTTGTCGCGGTCTTTTCCGCAACCAGCAGTGCATTCTTCACCGTCAATAATGGCATGACGATCGCGCTGCAGGTGACCTCCATCGCCCTGCTCGGTATCGGCGCAACCTGTGTCATCATCACCGGCGGTATCGATCTGTCCGTGGGTTCGGTGCTTGCGCTTGCCGGTGTCGTTGCCGCCCTTGCGGTAAAGGAACTCGGCATGCCGGTGCCGATCGGCATGTTGCTCGGCATTCTCACCGGATCGCTCTGCGGTCTCATCAACGGTCTTCTGGTCACGCGTTTCAAGCTGCCGCCCTTCATCGCCACCCTTGGCATGATGCTGATCGCCCGTGGCGTGGCGCTGCAGATCACCGGCGCGCGCGCGGTCTCCGGCCTCGGTGAATCCTTCGGCGAACTCGGCAATGGCGCCCTCTTCCGCATCGTCAATATTGGTGACGACGGCTTTCCGAATGTTGTGTTTCCCGGCATCCCCTACCCCGTTATCCTGATGGTGGTGATTGCGCTTGCGGTTTCCTTCATGCTCAACCGCTCGATCCTCGGCCGTCATATCTATGCCGTTGGTTCCAATGCCGAAGCCGCACGCCTTTCCGGTGTCAACGTCGCCCGCGTTACCAATTTCACTTACATCCTGTCCGGCACACTCGCAGGCTTGACCGGCTGCGTGCTGATGTCGCGCCTCGTCACTGCCCAGCCGAATGAGGGCGTGATGTATGAGCTGGACGCCATTGCCAGCGCCGTTATCGGCGGCACATCGCTGATCGGCGGTGTGGGCACGATTTCCGGCACGGCCATCGGCGCCTTCGTCATCGGCATCCTGCGCAACGGTCTCAATATGAATGGCGTTTCCGCCTTCACGCAACAGATCATCATCGGCCTCGTCATTCTGGTCACCGTCTGGATCGACCAGCTGCGCAACCGCCGCTGATCAAAGGGCTGCGGACCCTTTCCGCAAAAAAGATCGGCAGGGGAGGCCCGGTATGCCGACATCACGGAGGAAGAAATGAAGAAAATTGCGACTGCCCTTCTGACATCCGCAATTGCGCTGTGGAGCGTTTCCACCGTGCAGGCCGGCGAAATCGCCGTCATCGTCAAGACCGTGAATTCCACCTTCTGGCAGAACGTCCAGAAGGGCGCTGACGCGGCGATGAAGAATTCTTCCGGCAATACCATGACCTTTCAGGGTCCGGCTGCCGAATCGGCCATCGCCGATCAGGTCAACATGGTCGAGAACGCCATCAACCGTAAGGTCGCGGGCATTGTTCTCGCACCTTCCGATCCGGACGCACTGGTTCCTGCCGTCAAGAAGGCCTGGGAAGCCCGTATTCCGGTGGTTCTGATCGACTCGCAGCTCGCAAAGGGCTCGGAGCAATATTACCAGTCGTTCCTGGCGACCGACAACAAGAAAGCCGGCGAACTGGCAGCGCAGGCACTGATCGACAAGGTGGGCAAGGAAGGCAAGATTGCCGTCATGTCCTACGTGGCCGGTGCCGGCTCGGAAATCGGCCGTGTTGGCGGTTTCACCGACTACATCCAGATGAATTCCAACCTGAAGATTGTCGGTCCTTTCTATTCGCAGTCGCAGATGGCGACCGCGCTGAACCAGACCACCGACGTTCTGGCTGCGAATTCTGATCTGAAGGGCATTTTCGGCGCCAATGAGCCAACGGCAATCGGCGTCGGCCGTGCGCTCGCCCAGAGCGGCAAGGCCGGTAAGGTCGTTGCAATCGGTTTCGACGGCAACCAGGACCTTCAGGGCTTCGTCAAGGATGGTACGCTGGCCGGCATCGTCGTTCAGGGTTCCTATCAGATGGGTGAAAAGGGCGTGGAGACCATCTCCAAGCTCATCAACAAGGAAAAGGTTGAGAAGTTCGTCGACACCGGCGTCGTTGTTGTCACCAAGGACAATGTCGACAAGCCGGAAGCCAAGAACGTTCTTTATTGACGCATGACGGCGCGCCGCCCCGGCGGCGCGCCTCAAAATCTAGAGATGCGGGGTCCCAGGCGAAAACCGCGTGTTATTTTTCGCTATCCCGCTCTGCAAATCAGAAAGCTCCGCGATGAAAGTTTCCGATACACGTAAATTGCCGCGCCGCGCCGTCGAAGTCACGGTCATGGGCCTCGGATGTGCCCAGATGGGTAACCTCTATCGCGTCACGCCCTATGAGGAATCCAAGGGCGCCTTCGACAAGGCATGGGAAAGCGGTATTCGCTATTTCGATACCGCGCCTTTTTACGGTTATACGCGCTCGGAACGCCGTCTTGGAACCATGGTGACGGAGCACGATCGTGTTGAATACATGCTCAGCACCAAGGTCGGTCGCGTCATGGTTCCGGATGCAACAGTTGGCCCGGAGGAGGACGCCTATATTGCGCCCCTGCCCTTCAGGCCGGTCTATGATTATTCCTATGATGGTATCCTGCGTTCCTTCGATGCGAGCCAGCAGCGGCTCGGTGTTCTGAAGCCGGATATTCTTTATGTGCACGATATCGGCTCCTACACGCATGGCGAAAAGCAACAGCATTACTGGGAGCAGTTGACCACCGGCGGCGGGTTCCGGGCGCTTGGCAAGCTGCGCGAGGAAGGATCGACAGGCGCCGTCGGCCTCGGTGTCAATGAATGGGAAATCGTCCGGGATGCCATGGATGTTTTCGACATCGACGTCGCCATGCTTGCCGGTCGTTATACGTTGCTGGAGCAGCAGAGCCTCGATTTCATGAACCGCTGCGCGCAAACCGGCGTCGCGATTGTGGTCGCAGGCGCTTTCAATTCCGGTATTCTGGCCGGCAACCGCAAATTCAACTATGCCGATGCGCCTGCCGACATCATCACGCGCGTGGATGCGCTGCAGGGTGTCTGTGACGAACTTGGCGTGTCCCTGCAGGCAGCCGCGCTGCAATTTCCGCTTGGGCATCCGGCGTCCGTTACGGTCGTCTCCGGTGCTCGCAATGCGCAGCAGCTCGCGTCAAACATCGAATGGTTCGAGCAGGCGATCCCGGATGAATTCTGGGCGGAGCTGCAAAAGCGCGGCCTGATTTCCGAAGGCACACCTGTGCCGGGCGGAAAGGCCTGAGGCGATGGTCATCGATGCCCACCAGCATTTCTGGCTGATGAAGGATCGTGCCGGGCAATGGCCGCCGCCATCTCTGGCTGCCATCTATCGGGATTTCCTTCCGGACGATCTTTCGCCTCTGCTGGCCAAGGCCGGCGTCTCCGGCACGGTGCTGGTGCAGACGATGGAAGACGCGGCCGATACGGATTTCATGCTGGAACTGGCGGCGAACACGGATTTTATCAAGGGTGTGGTCGGCTGGGTGGACATGAAGTCGGCCGATGCGGCGGTGGAAATTGCCCGCCGCGCAAAACATCCTGTCTTCAGGGGTGTGCGCCCGATGTTGCAGGGCATGGAAGATGTTGCCTGGATTGACGATCCGGCGCTCGGCCCTGCCGTGGACGCGCTGGTGAACCATGGTCTGGTGTTCGATGCGCTGGTGTTGCCACCGAATTTGCCGCATCTCCTGTCCTTCGCCCGCCGGCATCCGCAATTGCCTGTTGTCATCGATCACGGTGCGAAGCCGCTGATCGCCAGCGGTCACTATCGTGAATGGCGCAGGGACATGGCGGCTCTGGCGGCTCTTCCCAATCTCCATTGCAAGCTTTCCGGCCTGTTGACCGAGCGCGGCGAACTGAAGCCCCAAGCGGTGCGGCCCTATGCAGAAACCATTCTGGAGCTGTTTGGCGGCAACCGCGTGATCTTCGGCAGCGACTGGCCGGTGTTGCGGCTGGCCGGCGATTATCAGGAATGGCTGGATTTCTGCCGCGATATCGTCCCGGTAGAGGACCATGCGGCGGTCTTTGGTGGCAACGCCATTCGTTTTTATTCCCTTTCTGACAGGTGATGCATGCTGGCGATTTTCTGTGACACTCCCGGTCAACTCAGCGCCAAGGATCTGCCGAAACCCGTGCGTGGCGAAGGTGAAGTCTTGGTGCGCATTCGCCGCATCGGCGTCTGCGGCACGGATCTGCATATATTCACCGGCAATCAGCCCTATCTTTCCTACCCGCGCATCATGGGACACGAGCTTTCGGGCACGGTGGAAGAAGCGCCTGAAGGCAGCCAGCTTGCGGCGGGCGATGTTGTTACTGTCATTCCGTATATCTCCTGCGGCGCGTGCAGCGCCTGCCGGAAGGGCAAGAGCAATTGCTGCCGCAATATCGGCGTGCTCGGCGTTCACCGCGATGGCGGCATGGTCGAATATCTGAGCATTCCGCAACAATTCGTGCTGAAAGCGGATGGTCTTAGCCTTGATCAGGCTGCGATGACCGAGTTTCTGGCGATTGGCGCGCATGCCGTGCGACGTGGCGCGGTCGAAAAGGGACAAAAGGTTCTGGTCGTGGGTGCCGGCCCGATAGGCATGGCGGTGGCGGTTTTCGCCGTTCTTGACGGCGGCGAGGTGACCATGATCGATGGGCGCACCGACCGGCTGGATTTCTGCAAACGGCATCTGGGCGTTGCCCATACGGTGACGCTTGGCGAGGGCGACAGGGACAGCCTCTCGGATATTACCGATGGCGATTTCTTCGACGCGGTTTTTGACGCGACCGGAAATCCCAAAGCCATGGAACGCGGTTTTTCCTTCGTCGGCCACGGCGGTTCCTATGTTCTGGTTTCCATCGTCGCCAGCGATATCAGCTTCAACGATCCGGAATTTCACAAGCGTGAGACGACGCTGCTCGGCAGCCGCAACGCCACGCCGGAGGATTTTGAGCGGGTGTTGCAGGCGCTGCGGGAAGGCAAGGTATCGGAAGCCCTCATCACTCACCGCATGACACTTGCCGATGTGCCTTCCAAATTCGCCGGGCTGACCGATCCGAAAGCCGGAGTCATCAAAGGCATGGTGGAGGTCGCATGACAGCTGGTACACCCATCCTGCAATTCGGCACCAGCCGCTTTCTACTGGCGCATGCGGATCTGTTTATTTCGCAGGCGTTGGATAAGGGCGAGGCTCTCGGGCCTGTTGCGATTGTCCAGACAACGGGCAATGCGGAAAGCTTGAAGCGCGTTGCGGCGCTGAACAGCGGCGCGCCATACCCCGTGCGCATTCGTGGAATTCGCGACGGGCAGGAGGTGGACGAGGAAATTCAAGGCAAGGCTGTTGCGCTGGCACTGACGGCGGATACGGACTGGACCGAGGTTCGGCGCATTGCCTGCGTGGCCGAGGTCATCCTGTCCAATACCGGTGATCGCGGTTATGAGCTGGATTCGTCCGATGGACCGGCGCTTGCCGACGATTTGGCGCTCGTGCCGAAGAGCTTTCCGGCCAAGCTCTGCCTGCTGCTGCTGGAGCGTTTTCAGACCAATCCGGAAGCGACATTGTCAATCTTCCCCTGCGAGCTTGTTCCCCGCAATGGTGACCGGTTGAAGCAAGTCATTCGCCAGCTGGCAGATGAATGGCAGTTGCCGGCGGGGTTCGCCTTTTATCTGAATGAAAAATGCCGCTTCGCCAATAGCCTGGTGGATCGCATCGTCTCCGAGCCCATCGATCCGGTTGGTGCGGTTGCCGAACCCTATGCGCTTTGGGCGATCGAAAAGCAGGAAGGTCTCGTTCTGCCCTGTATGCACCCGGCAGTGGTGCTAACTGACGATCTTGACCACTACGAAAAGCTGAAACTGTTCCTGCTCAATCTCGGCCATTCCTATCTGGCGGAACGCTGGTTGCAGGATGCGCGGGCAAAGGACGAGACGGTGCGTCAGGCAATGGCCGACGGTGCTCTTGTTGCGGATCTGGAAACGCTCTGGCGAGACGAGGTTTTGCCGGTCTTTGCGGCGGAAGGCATGGGAGATGAGGCGCAGGCCTATATTGGTGTGTTGCGGGAGCGTTTGCGCAATCCCTTTCTCGCGCATCGGCTGGCTGATATCGCCGGCAATCATGATGAAAAGAAGCGTCGTCGATTCATCCCGATCATCGCTGCTGCGGAACGGCTGGGATTGGGCCTGCCGCAGCACCGGCTGCGCGCCGCGCTTGCCACCATCAAGCAATAACGGAGTTTTTCATGCAACGCATGGGCATGGTCATAGGCGTCAAACCGGAGATGATCGCGGAATATAAAAGGCTGCACGCTGCCGTCTGGCCGGAGGTTCTGGCGCTCATCAGCGACTGCAATATCCGCAACTACACAATTTTCCTGCGTGAGCCGGAAAATCTGCTGTTCGGCTACTGGGAATATCACGGCAGCGATTTCAGCGCCGACATGGCGAAGATGGCCGCCAGTCCCAAAAACCAGGAATGGTGGTCCTTCACCATTCCCTGCCAGCAACCGCTCGAAAGCCGAAAGGAAGGCGAGTGGTGGGCAATGATGGAAGAAACCTTCCACCACGATTGAACGATTTCCTTTGACACTGACCGCGAGTGAACGGCCATGACCAAAATTACAGATCTGCGTGTTTTCGACCTGCGTTTCCCCACATCCCAGAGCCTTGACGGTTCGGATGCGATGAACCCCGATCCGGATTATTCGGCGGCTTACGTCATTCTCGATACCGATGAGCCTGGTCTCAAAGGCCACGGACTGACCTTTACCATCGGTCGCGGCAACGACATTTGCTGCATGGCAATCGAGGCGATGCGCCATCTGGTGGTCGGCACCGATCTTGCGACCGTGACCGAGAACCCCGGCAAATATTGGCGGCATCTGACAAGCGACAGCCAGCTGCGCTGGATCGGCCCGGACAAGGGCGCGATGCATCTCGCCACCGGCGCGGTCGTCAATGCTGTCTGGGATCTTCTGGCCAAGAAGGCGGGCAAGCCGGTCTGGCAGCTCGTTGCCGATATGAGCCCGGAAGAAATCGCCGACATCGTTGACTATCGTTATCTGACAGACGTGCTCACCCGTGACGAGGCGCTGGCGATCCTGAAAAAAGCCGAAAGCGGCAAGAAGGAGCGGATCGAGACGCTGAAGAATGAAGGTTACGCCTGCTATACGACATCCGCCGGCTGGCTTGGTTATGACGACGCCAAGCTGCGGCGCCTTTGCCAGGAAGCGATCGATGCCGGCTTCAACCATGTAAAGATGAAGGTCGGCCGCGATCTGGAAGACGATATTCGTCGTCTCACCATCGCCCGCGAGGTGATCGGTCCCGACCGTTATCTGATGATCGATGCCAATCAGGTGTGGGAAGTGGATCAGGCGATCGACTGGGTCAAGAAGCTCGCCTTTGCCAAGCCGTTCTTCATCGAAGAGCCGACCAGCCCGGACGATATTGCCGGTCATCGCAAGATCCGTGCGGCCATCGGGTCCGTCAAGGTGGCGACCGGTGAAATGTGCCAGAACCGCATCATGTTCAAGCAGTTCATCGCCGAGGGCGCCATCGATGTGGTGCAGATCGACAGCTGCCGCATGGGCGGCCTGAACGAGGTGCTGGCGGTTCTGCTGATCGCCGCGAAATACGGCCTGCCGGTGTGGCCGCATGCCGGCGGCGTCGGCCTCTGCGAATATGTGCAGCATCTGTCGATGATCGACTATCTGGTGGTCTCGGGCACCAAGGAAGGCCGCGTGATCGAATATGTCGACCACCTGCACGAGCACTTCATCGAACCCTGCGATATCAGAAACGCTGCTTACATGCCGCCGAAGCTGCCGGGCTTCTCCATCGAAATGAAGCCGGAGTCTATCGAGACCTATACGTTCGAAGAATGATCAAACGGATGACAGCGCTTCTTCGAGGCGCTGCCATTCCACTTCGCTGCCGGGAAGGCCGAAACGCATGTCGTTCGGCCTTTCATCAAAAATGCGCACCAGAATGCCGCGCCGGCCAAGATGGTCGAACAACCCGGCGGCGCGATGGTCACGCACGAGGGTAAAAAGGGACGTGCCGCCCGCAATCGTTAGTCCGGCTTTTTGCAGCAGGCCATTCATACGCTGCGCTTCTTCAGCGAGCCGGAGACGCATGGAGAATTGCCATTCCCTGTCCGCCAAGGCTTGCGTCGCGATATGCAGCGCCGGGCCGGAAACAGCCCAGGGGCCAAGCCTGGCCTCCAGTTCAGCAGCGATATCCGGATGCGCAATCGCGAAACCCAGCCGGACACCCGCCATGCCGTAAAACTTGCCGAAGGACCGCAGGACCACCAGCGCATCGTGCCCTGCGGCACTCGCGAGGCTTTCTGCTCCTCCCGTTTCGATAAAGGCTTCATCCACGACAAGCAGACCGCCCTTGCGGCGCATCGCTTCGGCCAACGACAGCAACGCGTTGCGATCCGTGATGCGGCCATCGGGATTGTTGGGATTGACAACCACCGCATAGTCGTGAGCCGACAGATCGTGGATGTTCTCTACCTCGGTCACAGTCAATCCGGCCATGCGGGCGGTTCGGGCGTGTTCTGCATAGGCGGGGGAAAGCACGGCTCCGCTTTTAGCACCGCGTTTGAGCGCGATGTGAGCCAGCAATGGCATCAGCATCTGGGTGCCGGGAGAAAGCATGACATGCCGGGCTGAAGGTGCACCGAAGGAGGCGGCTGCCATCTCTTTCAATTTTTCGGCGGCGGCAGGCTCCGGCAGGCGGGCGAATGCGCTGGCGGGAACGGGCGAATGCGGGTAGGAGTGCGGATTGATCCCCGTCGACAGATCGATCCACGGTTCCGGCGCTTCAGGAAACATCAGGCGCGCCTTGCCGAGATTGCCACCGTGACGGATCGCAGCCTGCGCCTTTTCTGGTACTGTTTCGCCCATGTTCTTTGCTCTCGCTTTCCTGTCGCTCGTGATCGAACGCCTGACCGGCTATCCGGACTGGCTATTCAAACGCATCGGCCACCCCGTCACCTGGATCGGTTCGCTTATCGCGCTGCTGGACAAAAAATGGAACCGGGAGAGCGCGTCATTTTCGCAGCGTAAGGTCGCAGGCGTCATGGCACTGGCGGTTTTTCTGGGGTTGACAGTGGTTGTCGCATGGCTTGCGCAATCCGTTCTGCTTTTCCTTCCTTTCGGTCTGTTGCTTGCTGCGGTGCTCGGCGCGTCACTTCCGGCGCAGAAAAGTCTGGAACAGCATGTGGAGGCCGTTGCCATCGCGCTGGAACGTGAGGGTGTAGAGGGAGGCCGCAAAGCCGTTTCGATGATCGTCGGCCGCGATCCGCAGGCGCTTGACGAGGCGGCGATATGCCGGGCAGCGATCGAAAGCCTGGCCGAGAATTTTTCCGACGGTATCGTCGCCCCCTCGCTCTGGCTCGGTCTTCTGGGGCTTCCGGGTGGTGCGGGTTACAAAGCGATCAATACAGCCGACAGCATGATCGGCCATCGCTCGCCGCGCCATGAAGCCTTCGGCTGGGCCTCTGCCCGGCTGGACGATCTGGTCAACCTGCCGGCTTCCCGGTTGAGCGGCGGTCTTTTTGTCTTTGCGGCATTTTTTGTGAAGGGCGCATCGCCGGGCGGGGCCATCGCCGCGATACGGCGAGATGCGCATCATCATCGCTCGCCCAATGCCGGCTGGCCGGAGGCCGCGCTTGCGGGTGCCCTCGGTTTCGCCCTTGCCGGTCCGCGTTCCTATGGTGGGCAGATGATCGAGGCGCGGTTCATGGGCGAAGGCGGGAGGGCGTCGCTCGTCGCCGGTGATATTCGCAAGGCGTTGCGGCTGGCGCGGATCGCCGACCTCCTGCTGATCGGGTTGTTCGGGCTGCTGGCGGTCCTTATCGCGCTATAGAAAGCAGTCTGTCGAGATCGAGGTGCTGTTCCATATGCGCTGCCAGACGGTCGAGAACGTCGTCCACCTGCGCTTCGTAGTTCAGTTTCGTGCTGTGTCCGCCAAGCCGTTCAAGCCATGCGCCGCGCTGGCGGTCATCCGCGAACAGGCCGTGTATGTAGGTGCCGAAGATGCCGCCATCGGGCGATATGATACCGTCGGCACGTCCGTCTATGGTCGAAAACGGCTGGGCGCCCGCCGCGCTGTCGGTTTTGCCCACATGCATTTCATAGCCGGATAAGTTAATTCCGTCGAAGCTTCTGCCCTGCACGGAAACAAGCCTCTTGTCGCCGGTCAGAACCGTCGTCACGTCCAGCAGGCCAAGCCCTTCCACCGTCGCTGGCGGTCCTTCGATGCCATGAGGATCGGAAATGGTTTTTCCAAGTATCTGGTATCCACCGCACAGCCCAAGAACATAGCCGCCGCGTCTGGCATGGGACTTGATATCGATATCAAGACCCGCAGCTTTCAGCACGGCGAGATCGGCAATGGTGGATTTTGAGCCGCAGAGCAGGACCAGATGGCAATCCGCGGGAATGGTGTCGCCCGGCCGTATGCGGATCAACTCCACCTCCGGCTCCATGTCCAGCGGATCGAGATCATCGAAATTGGAAATATGCGGCAGGATCGGTACGGCGATGCGGATCTTTGCATCGGGCTTTCGCTCAGCCGGGCCGGAAAGTCCAAGAGCATCCTCCGCCGGCAGTTTCGCGGCATCGGAAAAATGGGGCAAAAGCCCAATTGACGCCCAGCCGGTCTTTTCCGCAATCATCCGCATGCCGTCCGAAAACAGAGCCGGATCGCCACGAAAGCGGTTGACAATAAAGCCTTTTATCATCGCGGCATCGTCTGGTTCGACCACGGTTTTTGTGCCGACGAGGCTGGCGATGACCCCGCCCCGGTCGATATCGCCGATCAGGATCACCGGCGCATCAGCGGCGCGAGCGAAACCCATATTGGCGATGTCGTTGGCGCGCAGGTTGATTTCGGATGCGCTGCCCGCGCCTTCCACCAGCACCAGATCCGCCTGATTTTTCAGGAGCTCGAAGCTTTCCAGCACACGCGGCATCAGCCCGGCCTTCATGTGCTGATATTCGGCCGCTTTGGCATTGCCGACGATTTTGCCCTGCACCACCACCTGCGCGCCGGTTTCACTCTGCGGCTTCAGCAGCACCGGGTTCATGTGAACGGAGAGCGGAACACCCGCTGCACGCGCCTGCAGCGCCTGTGCGCGGCCGATCTCGCCGCCATCGGCGGTGACGGCGGCATTATTCGACATGTTCTGCGGCTTGAACGGCATGACGGACAGGCCTCGCTTGACGAAGGCGCGGGCGAGGCCGGCGACCATCAGCGATTTGCCGACGTCGGAGCCGGTTCCCTGAAACATCAGCACGCGTGCAGCCATGTTAGAATTCTATCCCCGCCTGGGCTTTCACGCCCGCCTTGAAATGATGTTTGACGAGGGTCATTTCCGTCACCATGTCGGCCGCGTCGATGAGCGGTTGCTTGGCGTTGCGACCGGTAACGATGACATGCAGATCGGGCCTGCGGCTGGAAAGCGTTTCGACCACCTCTTCCAGCGGCAGGTAATCGTAACGGAGCGCGATGTTCAGCTCATCGAGGATCAGCAAGCCGACGGTCTTGTCCGCCATCAGGACCTTGGCTTCTTCCCAGGCCTTTGCCGCCGCTGCGACGTCGCGTTTCAAATCCTGCGTGTCCCAGGTGAACCCTTCGCCCATGGTGCGCCACACGACCTTGTCGCCGAACAAAGTCAGAGCCTGCTGTTCACCCGTTGACCATGCACCCTTGATGAATTGCACCACACCGACCCTGCGCCCGGTGCCGAGCATGCGCAAGGCGAGACCGAAAGCGGCCGTGGATTTGCCTTTGCCCGGGCCGGTATTGATCATCAGCAGGCCTTTTTCGATGGTCTTCCCGGCTACTTCAGCATCCTGAACCGTCTTGCGATTGACCATTTTCTGCCGGTGACGTTCGGCTTCGCCGTCGCTGATGTCGCGTGTCATCGCGTTTTCCTCTTTATCCAGCGGCGCGGGATCGGATGCCCCCGCCATTCGGAGCGGCGACTATACTCAATTTGCCGCACCCGGCAATGCGTGAGGGACAGGGGCGCGGCATTGACCCCCACGCCCGTTCAGCCTAAGGGTAAGGCACTGACGGTCTTTTCCCGGCAACGGGAAAAGCTAAGAGGGAACACGGTTCCACCCTGACAGGGTCATTCCGTGGCTGCCCCCGCAACTGTAAGCGGTAAGCCCGCACCGTAAAGCCACTGGACCTCCAATATGGTTCGGGAAGGCGGTGTCTGGGTGTAGAGCCGCGAGCCAGGAGACCTGCCGTTTCAGGAAAACGTCTGCCGGGCGGGGTGCTCCGGTCAGTCGGTTAGATCGAACATCCGGTTTGCGCCGACGCGTAAGCCGTTTTCGACATCCGCACCCCGAGATTTTTGCTAGGCGCGGGAAACGATACGGTTTGGATATTTCAGCGACATCTTCATGTTCGAGCGGGAATCCGCAAGACGAAAAGGCGTCCGGCGTGATCGTCTTCGTTTGCAGAAGCTGTCGCGATGAAGCCGACCCCAATGCCGAACCACGCCCCGGTTCGCGTCTCGCCGACGCCGTCATAGCGAAGGCGGAAGAATCCGGCACTATCGTTCGTTCCGTCAATTGCCTTGCCAATTGCAAGCGCGGCCTTAGCGCGGTGCTGCGCAGCGCCAATGGCTGGTCCTATGTATTCGGCGGGCTGACACCCGGTGACGCGGAAGACCTGCTGACCGGCGCACGGCTGCTCGCTGCTGCTCCCGATGGCCTGATGCCCTGGCGCGGCCGCCCCGACACATTGAAGCGCGGCATGGTGGCGCGCATTCCCCCATTCGATTTTACCGAGGAGAGATCATGAGCACCCTTCTGGACCGCGTTCCCTGCACCATCGTCACCGGTTTTCTGGGGGCCGGCAAAACAACGCTGCTGCGCGGCCTTCTCGAAAAACTCGACGGCAAGCGGCTGGCGATCATCGTCAACGAATTTGGCGATATCGGCATTGATGGTGAAATCCTCAAAGGCTGCGGCATTGAAAGCTGCCCCGAAGAAAACATCGTCGAACTGGCCAATGGCTGCATCTGCTGCACCGTGGCGGACGACTTCCAGCCTGCCATCGAACAGATTCTGAGCCGCCAGCCGAAGGTGGAGCACATTCTCATCGAGACCTCGGGACTTGCCCTGCCCAAGCCGCTGGTGCAGGCTTTCCAATGGCCGGCGATCAAGAGCCGCGTGACGGTGGACGCCGTAGTGACCGTCGTGGATGGTGCCGCCCTTGCCGAAGGGCAGGTGGCGCACGACATGGAAGCCCTTGCTGCCCAGCGGGCCAATGACGAGGCGCTCGATCACGACGACCCGGTTGAAGAGGTTTTCGAAGATCAGGTCGCTTGCGCCGATCTTATCGTGCTGACCAAGGCCGATCTTCTGGACGTTGCCGGCCTCGACAAGGCCAAGGCGCATATCCTCGAGCATTTGCCGAAGGCCGCAAAGATCGTGGTCGCTTCGAATGGCGCCATCGACCCCGCCGTGCTGATCGGTCTTGGTCTTGCTGTGGAAGAGGATATCGAAAATCGCCGTACCCATCACGATGATGAACTTGATCACGAGCACGATGATTTCGACAGCTTCGTCATCGATCTGCCGGCTGTGACCGATCCGGAAGCGCTGGCGGTCCGTATCGCCGAGACGGCGGCTGCGGAAAATGTCCTGCGCATCAAGGGCTTCATCGAGGTTTCCTCAAAGCCGATGCGCCTGCAGGTGCAGGCTGTCGGCAGCCGCGTGAACCACTATTACGACCGGCCCTGGGCGGCGGGCGAGGAGCGCCGCAGCCGCCTCGTCGTCATCGGCGAAAAGGGCATCAACCGCGAAAAGATCGAACAGATGCTGGCCGCCTGACCCATGCATATTCTCGCCACCACATCCTCGTCTCTGGACGATCTGATCGAGCCGGTTGATCTCAACCAGCCCCGTTCGGATGTGGTGGTCATGTCTTTTTCAACGAGTGATCTTGCCGGGCTGGAGCAGGCGTGGCGGCAGGCGGAGCGTGGCCTTCCGTCGCTATCCGCCGCCAACCTCTCCGAGCTTCGCCATCCGATGTCGGTCGATCTTTGGATCGAAAAGACGGCTGAACATGCCAGCGTCATTCTTATCCGGATTCTGGGTGGCGCGGAGCGCTGGCGTTACGGTGTTGAACAGCTTGCCATTCTCGCCCGGCGGCGGGGCATAAAACTGCTGCTCCTGCCGGGCGAATGCAGCGAGAGGGACGAAAAACTCGAGGCGGCCTCAACCGTTGATCGGCAAATTCTGGCCTCTGTCCTCTCCTTCTTCCGCGAGGGTGGGCGGGAGAATATGGGGCGGCTTGCCGCTGGTCTTGCGGCGCTTGCAAGGGGTGGCGCATGGCCAGATATCGAGGCCCAGCCGCTGCCGAAAGCCGGCTTCTACCGGCCGGGTAAAGGTGTCGTGGACCAGGGGGAAGCCAGGGCGGGTTTCTCCGCCGATGCAGCCATCCTGCCGGTTCTCTTTTACCGCTCCATGCTTTTGGCAAGCGATGCTGCGCCCGTGGACGCGCTTTTTCACGCACTATTGCAGCGCGGTTTTGCGCCATTGCCGATTTTTGTCAGCGGCCTGAAGGATGGAGAAGCGATCCGTTTTCTCGAAACGGTGCTACCTGATCTGGAGCCCGCCGCGATCATTGCCGCCACGGCCTTTGCCAGTCAGACGGATGAGGGTGGCAAGACACTCTTCGATCGTCTCGGGGTGCCGGTGTTTCAGGTGGTCATGGCGACCACGCGACGGGATGGCTGGGCGGAGAATGCGCGTGGTCTTAACCCGTCAGATCTTGCCATGCATGTGGTCTTGCCGGAACTCGATGGCAGGATTCTTGCTGGTGCGATTTCGTTCAAGCAAGTGCGGACCGATGGCGGTGTCAGTCTCCTGAACGTGCCCGAAGCGGATCGTGTGGAGCAGGTGGCAAACCGCATCGCCGCCTTTTTGCGGTTGAAGCAATCTGCCCCGCAGGAGCGGCACATCGTCATTCTGATGCCGGATTATCCCGGTGCCGCGCCGGGGCGCACCGGTTATGCCGTCGGCCTCGATGTGCCGCAGAGCGTGCTGGAAATGCTGCGCGATCTTGATGGGGCGGGATATGCGGTTTCGGATATTCCCGAAACGGCAAGGGCCTTGCTGGATTGTGTCGAGCAGCAGGAAGCGACTGTCGAATTTTCAGCCTATCAGGATTTTCTCGCGGGTTTGCCGCAGGAAGTGGTCGCCTCTCTGAATGCGACCTGGGGTTCGGCGGAACAGGACGATGCGCTTGTCGATGGCGCATTCCGTTTCCGCGTCGCCCGCTTCGGGAAGGTGTTCGTGGCGCTGGCACCGGACCGTGGACGAAACGAGGATAGGCGGGTGGATTATCATGACCCTGCTTTGCCGCCGCGCCATGCACTGGTTGCCTTCGGTGCGTGGATGCAGCGGGTCGCAGGCGCGCATGCCATCGTGCATGTGGGCGCGCACGGTACGCTGGAATGGTTGCCGGGTAAGACGGTGGCGCTTTCCCGCGATTGTTTTCCCGAGATCGTCACGGGCTCGTTGCCGGCGGTCTATCCTTTCATCGTCTCCAATCCGGGCGAAGCGGCTGTCGCCAAGCGGCGGATTGCCGCTGTCACCATCGGCCATGTTCCACCGGTGCTGATAGATGCCGGGCTTTCGCCGGCGCAATCCGCGCTGGAGCAGCTGGTCGATGAATATGCACAGGCGGACGGGCTGGATCGCCGCCGGCGTGACCGGCTGGCGAAACTGATTGTCGAAAAAGCGCTGGAAACCGGGCTAGCGGCGGATGCTGGGGTGGGGGCGACGGATGACGCCGATGCGGCACTGTCACGCATCGACGCGTTTCTTTGTGACCTCAAGGATTTCGCAATCAAGGACGGCCAGCACATTTTCGGTCGTTCGCCCGAAGGCGAGACCGATCTTCTGAGGCTCGAAAGCGCTGCGGCGGAAAAAGCAGCTCTGCTTGCAGCGCTCGCGGGCCGGCATGTTGTCCCCGGCCCTTCCGGCGCACCTGCGCGCGGACGGCTTGACGTGCTGCCGACGGGTCGCAACCTTTATGCCGCTGATCCGCGCACCATGCCGACGCCGACGGCTTTCGAACTGGGCCGCATGGCGGGCGAAGAGGTGCTGCGTCACCATCTGCAATCCCATGGAGACTGGCCGAAAAATCTGGTTTTCGATCTCTGGGGCAGCGCCAGCCTGCGCAATGGCGGCGAGGATGTAGCGCAGGCGCTGCATCTGATGGGCGCCAGACCGATCCATGACCCTGCGACGGGGCGCGTTACCGGCATCGAGGTTCTGCCGCCAGCCAGTATCGGGCGGCCGCGGGTCGACGTCACATTTCGGATTTCCGGCCTGTTCCGCGACATGTTTCCGGCGCTTATCGCTCTTCTCGATGCTGCCGCCAAGGCGGTCGCGCGGCGCCACGAAGCGCCGGGCGACAATCCGCTTTCGGAAGAAGCGGCCGCGCTCGGTCATATACCGGCGCGCATCTTCGGTTCGGCGCCCGGCACCTATGGTGCGGGCATAGAAGAGAAACTCGCCAGCGGACAATGGGACGAACGCGAAGATTTGGGGCAGGCCTATCTGGACGCGGCAAGCCATGCCTTCGGCGGCGAAGATGGGCTTGAGATTTTCGAGGATACCGGTTTTGTGGAACTGGTACGGCGGGCCGATCTTCTGGTTCACACCGGCGACGATCCCGGCCGCGATCTTCTTGATGGTTCTTCCGATGTTGCCTTCATGGGTGGTTTTTCTGCCGCAAAGGCCGCCCTTGGCGGCTTTGCCGATATTGTCGCACTGGATACGACCGATCCGGCGCGTCCACGCGCGCGATCCGTTTCACAAGCGCTGACGCGGGTTGTTCGGGCCCGTGCCATCAATCCACGCTTCATTGCCGGCCAGATGCGGCACGGCCCGCGCGGGGCGGCGGAATTTGCTGAGACGGTTGACCGGCTGATCGGCTTTGCCGAAACCACCTATGCGGTTTCCTCCTCACTGATCGAGGCAGTCTATGACGCCTATTTCGGCAATGAGGAGGTTCGCGACTTCATCCTGCGGGAAAATCCGAAGGCGGCGGAGGTGATGGCGGCGCGCTTTTTATCCGCTCGCCGTCGCGGCCTGTGGCATAGCCGGCGCAATGCGGTCGATGCCGAGCTTGAAATGCTGATCCTCCCGCGCCCTGAAAGGGTGAGCGCATGAGGACGGCCGTTTCCGAACCGGTTCAGCCATTCGGCCGCCGTGGGATGTGTCCAGCCCTATCGACACCGATGCTCACCGGTGATGGGTTTCTGTCGCGGATCGCATTCGAGGCGGATATCACGCCCCATGACATGATGGCGCTTTGCGATCTCGCGGAGCGGCATGGCAACGGTCTGATCGACATAACAGCGCGCGGCAACCTGCAATTTCGCGGCCTGACGCCGGAAAGCGCCTGCGCCCTGGAGAATGATTTTCTGGCGCTCGGTTTGCCGCTTCGGGAAGGGCTAGCCGTCGAGGCTTCTATTCTTGCCGGCCGGGACGCGCAGGAAATCGCCGATGGAAGTTCTCTTGCTGACGAGATTCGCAGAGAGGTCGGCGCACTGGCGCTGCATGAAAAGCTCGCAGCGAAAATGTCCGTTGTCATCGATGGCGGCGGCCGTCCCTCAATGGCGGATTTGCTGGCCGATATTCGCCTGAAAGCGGTGCGGCAGGACGGGCAGGTTTTCTGGCAATTGTTTGTTGGCGGCCCCGAGAGCAGGGCGCTGCGCGCGGGATTGGTTGAGACGGACAAAGCGGCTGATGTTGTCCTGCTGCTGCTTGTTTATCTTGCCGGCCAAGGGGTGTCTGCCCGCGGCCGTGATCTGGATCAGCAAACGATAAAAGCGATCTGCGGCGATCGTCTGCTGGATTGCGCAATTGAGAGAGAGGCGCTCGCGCCTTCTTCGCCTTTGGGGCTGATCCTGGCGGATAAGGGTATTTTTGCCGCCGGTATCGCGCCTGCCTTCGGACAAGTGCGGGCCTCCGATCTATCACGGCTCTGCGAGCGGGTGCGCGCAATCGGTATAGAAACATTGCGGCCGTCACTTAATCATAGCCTGCTATTCTTCGGTTCACGGGATGCTTGCAGTGCGGTGCTGGAAGTGGCCAGGGCTTCCGGTTTCATCATTGCGGCAGATGATGCGCGGTCTTTCATTGCCGTCTGTCCCGGGGCGCCGGGGTGCGCTTCGGCTTTCCTTCCCACACGTGATCTCGCCGCCTTTGCGTCGGAGGAACTGGTCTCTCTGCTCGATGGGTCATTTACGCTGCATATTTCCGGCTGCGGAAAGGGCTGCGCATATCCTGCCCCGTCACTTCTCACTTTTTCCGGCAGCGCCGATGGCCTGGGCTTTTCGATTTCGGGCCGCGCCTGCGACCCGCAGGACGGTATTTTACCTTTTGAGCAGCAGAGGAAGGCGCTTTCGCGGCTTGCCCGTCTTTACGAAAAAGAACATAAGCCCGGGGAAAACGCTGCCAACCTCTTTGCCCGGCTCGGCAAACAGGTGATCGGCGCGGCGCTTCGACAGGATGACCGATGACTGACTATGACTATATTCGCGACGGCAATGCGATCTATGAGCGCTCCTTCGCCCTCATTCGCGAGGAAGCGGATTTGTCCGCCTTTACCGAAGAGCAGGCGGATATCGCCATTCGCATGATCCACGCCTGCGGGCAGGTGGAGGCGGCCAGCCATTTCCGCTTTTCGCCGGATTTTGTTGCCGCTGCACGCGGTGCGCTGCTCGCCGGCAGGCCGGTTCTCTGCGATGCGGAAATGGTTGCCCATGGCGTAACGCGCGCCCGCCTTCCGGCTGATAATGAGGTGGTCTGCACCCTTCGCGATCCCCGCACGCCGGAGCTGGCGAAAAAGATCGGCAATACCCGCTCCGCCGCCGCGCTTGACCTGTGGGCAGAGAAAATGGACGGCGCTCTGGTTGCCATTGGCAATGCGCCGACTGCACTGTTCTATCTGCTTGAGATGCTGGAAAAAGGTGCTGCACGTCCGGCCGCCATCATCGGCATGCCGGTTGGCTTTGTCGGTGCGGCGGAATCGAAAGACGCGCTGGAGGCAAGTTTGCTCGGCATTCCCTATGCCATCGTCAAGGGACGCATGGGTGGTTCGGCGATGACGGCTGCTGCCATCAATGCGGTTGCGAGGGCTGGCCTGTGAGCGCGGCTCTTTTTGAACATCCGAAGGGTAAACTCGTGGGCGTCGGTACCGGCCCCGGCGATCCCGAGCTTTTGACGCTGAAGGCTGTCCGCGCCATTGAAAATGCCGATGTGCTTGCCTTCTTCTGCAAGAAAGGCAGTAGCGGCAACGGTCGCGGTATTGTCGAAGCCTTCATCCGGCCCGGAACGCTGGAAATGCCGCTGGTCTATCCGGTAACCATCGAAAGCGATAAAAACGGCAACGATTACCGTGATGCCATCGCCGCCTTTTTCGATCAGTCGGCGAAGGACATCGCTGTGCATCTCGAAGCCGGGCGCAATGTCGCCGTGCTGTCGGAAGGCGATCCGCTGTTTTACGGTTCTTATATGCACCTTCATCTGCGGCTTGCGCCATCTTACCCGGCGGAGGTCGTTGCTGGCATCACGGCCATGTCCGGCTGCTGGTCCATGGCCGGGCTGCCGCTGGTGCAGGGCGATGATATTTTGAGCGTGCTTCCCGGCACGCTTGGTGAAGATGTGCTGACGGAACGTCTGTCCGGCACGGATGGTGCCGTAATCATGAAGGTGGGGCGCAACCTTCCGAAAATTCGCCGGGCGCTGGAAAAAGCCGGGAAGCTTGAAGACGCGCTTTATGTCGAGCGCGGCACCATGGCCAACAGCCATGCGGTGCGGCTCATCGAACGCGATACATCGCCTGCGCCGTATTTTTCGCTGGTTCTGGTGCCGGGTTGGAAAACCAGACCCTCTGCAGGTGAAAAGCCATGACCGGCAGGCTGGTCGTTGTCGGTCTCGGCCCCGGCAGTGCGGCGCAGGTGACACCGGAGGCGCTTGCCGCCGTGGAGGCGTCGGAGGATTTCTTCGGCTATATTCCCTATCTCGACCGGCTGGCGCTGAGACCCGATCAACGCCGCCATGCTTCGGACAATCGTGAGGAAATCTCCCGCGCCGAACAGGCGCTGCGGCTTGCGGCCCAAGGCGGCAAGGTCTGTGTGGTTTCTGGTGGCGATCCCGGCGTTTTCGCCATGGCGGCGGCGGTTTGCGAGGCGATCGAAAGCGGCCCCGCCGAATGGCGCGATATCGATTTCTCCGTCGTGCCGGGTGTGACTGCCATGCTGGCCGTAGCCGCAAAGGCCGGCGCGCCGCTTGGCCATGATTTTTGCGCCATTTCGCTGTCGGATAATCTGAAACCCTGGGGCATTATTGAAAAACGGCTGATCGCGGCGGCGGAAGCAGGCTTTGTAATGGCTTTCTACAATCCCGTCAGCAAGGCGCGTCCGCACCAGCTCGGTACCGCTTTTGCTCTGTTGCGGGCACATTTGCCAGCCTCAGTGCCCGTAATCTTCGGACGGGCGGCAGGCCGGGCGGATGAGCGTATTCGGGTCGTGCCTCTTTCGGAAGCCTCGAGCGATATGGCGGATATGGCTACCTGCATCATCGTCGGCTCGGTTGAAACCCGTCTGATCGAACGTGCCGGCAAAGAACCGCTGGTTTATTCGCCGCGTTTTTCGAGAAGAGAGAGCTGATGGTGAATGGCGGTGAGTGCAGCGGCAATATCCGGCACCGTCACGTCATTCAGGGGCGCGTCGTTCCGCTGTCGCGGCCGGTCGATCATGATGACCGGCAGGCCGAGCCGTCTTGCGGCTTCGATCTTGCCATAGCTCGCGCTGCCACCGGAGTTTTTCGAGACCACCGTCGCGATGCGGTTTTCTTCCAGCATGCGGATTTCGTCGTCCAACGCAAAGGGGCCGCGCGCGGTAATATAGCACGCATGCGGCAGTTTCAGTGGCGGCTCCACCGGGTCGACGCTGCGGATGAGATAGTTGTGCTGGGGCGCGGCTTCGAAAGGAAGAAGCTCCTGCCGTCCCAAAGCCAGGAACACGCGTCTGCCTTCGCTGCCGAGCGCGGTGACAGCTTGTTCGACAGTGTCGACACCATGCCACCTGTCATCCGGCTGGCGCTGCCAGGCGGGACGCGAAAGGACGACCAGCGGAACTTTGGCAAGCCCTGCCGCCTCAACGGCATTGGCGGAAATCTTCGCCGCATAGGGATGGGTGGCGTCCACCAGAATATTGAAATTCTCGGTGCGAATGAAATCCGCGAGACCGCCTGCGCCGCCAAAACCGCCGCTGCGCATCGGCACCGGCTGTTCGACCGGCGAGAGCGTGCGGCCGGCCATGGAGAGCAGAATTCGGTAGCCGGGTTCTTCGGCCAGCCTGCCGGCCAGAATGCGGGCATCCGCCGTGCCGCCAAGGATGAGTATGGAGCGTGTCATGACGTCTGAATATTCCGGAACGGGCGATGCTTCCACAGAAAAGAAAGAGAAGCCGTGGCTTTCCATCGTCGGCATTGGCGAGGATGGGCTTCAGGGGCTGGGCCGGAACGCGATAGAGGCGATAGAGGCGGCCGAGGTGGTTTTCGGCGGCAAACGCCATCTGGAACTGGCGGCCGCGGCCATTCGAGGTGAAGCACGGCGCTGGCCGGTGCCGTTCGACACGGATATGGGCGATGTCGTGGCGCTGCGCGGCAAGCGGGTTTGCGTGCTGGCTTCCGGCGATCCGTTCTTTTATGGCGTCGGTGTTACGCTTCTGCGGCGGATCAAAGCGGGTGAGACAGTTTGTTATGCCTCGCCCTCCGCTTTCTCGCTGGCTGCCGCGCGGCTCGGTTGGGCGCTGCAAGCGGTCGACTGCGTTTCGCTGCACGGGCGTTCTATCGATCTCCTGCGGCCGCATCTCCATGCCGGCGCACGCATCATCGCGCTTACCTCGGATGCCCACGCCCCGGCCTTGATCGCGGAATTGTTGTCCGATTTGGGTTTCGGCCAGTCGGAATTCATTTTGCTCGAAGCCCTGGGTGGAAAGCGGGAGCGGCGGCAGCAGGCCATGGTGGCTGATTTCGCGTTTGCTGATATTGATCCGCTGAATGTGGTGGCGATTGATGTTGTGGCTGATGAGGGTGCGCGTATTCTGCCTTTCACATGTGGGCTTGATGACGGCCTGTTCGAACATGACGGGCAGATCACAAAGCGCGAAATCCGCGCCGTGACACTTTCCTCTCTGGCCCCACGGCGGGGCGAGTTGCTGTGGGATATCGGTGCCGGTTCGGGTTCGATCGGTATCGAATGGATGCTGTCGCATCCCTCGCTCCGTGCCATCGCCATAGAACAACACCCGGAAAGGGCGGAGCGTATCGCTCGTAATGCCGAAGCTTTCGGTGTGCCGGCGCTTGAGGTGATGATCGGTGCGGCCCCTGCGGCTTTTGAAGGCTTGCCTCAGCCGGACGCGATTTTCATCGGCGGCGGCGGCAGTGAAGCGGGCGTGCTAGAGGGAGCTATGGAGGCCCTGAAACCCGGCGGGCGGCTGGTCGCCAATGCGGTGACGCTGGAAATGGAGGCGGTGCTGCTTGCCGCCCATGCGCGGCACGGCGGCTCGATGATCCGTCTGGATGTGTCGCGGGTGACGGCTGTCGGTTCCATGTCTGGTTGGCGTCCGGCAATGCCGGTGACGCAATGGAGCTGGAACAAGCCATGGTGACCGTGGCTGGCATCGGTTGTCGCAGAGGTACGGGTTCAGATGCTGTTATTGCCGCCGTGCGTGCTGCGGAGCATGCTGTGGGTATGAGGGCGGAATGCTTGGCGACTGCGCCGCTCAAAGCCGATGAAGCCGGTCTTGTGGAAGCGGCGAAAAGCCTGTCGCTGCCGCTTGAAATCGTATCGCAGGAGCGGCTCGAGGCGGTTGCTTCGAAAACTATGACATTTTCACAGGCAAGCCTAGATCATGCCGGCTCGCCGAGCGTGAGCGAAGCGGCGGCGCTTGCCGTCGCCGGAGAGAATGCAAGGCTGGTCGCGCCGCGTCTTGTGGTTGGCAATGTCACGGTGGCCATCGCAACAACTGACAATGCCCCACGCGATAGCGGCTGCGCCATCGAATATGGAGAACAACAATGACAGTTCATTTTATCGGCGCCGGTCCGGGCGCCGCCGATCTCATTACGGTGCGCGGGCGCGATCTTATCGCCGCCTGTCCGGTGTGTCTTTATGCCGGCTCGCTGGTTCCGAAGGCGCTTATCGAATATTGCCCGCCGGGCGCCCGCATCGTCGATACGGCAGCACTTTCGCTTGACGAGATCGAGGCGGAATTCGTGGCCGCAGCAGAGGCCGGCAAGGATGTGGCGCGGCTGCATTCCGGTGATCTTTCCGTCTGGAGCGCCATGGGCGAGCAGATCCGCCGGCTGGAGCGGCTGGGTCTCGATTATACCGTCACGCCCGGCGTGCCCTCCTTTGCCGCTGCGGCCGCCACTTTGCAGCGGGAGCTGACGGTGCCGGAAGTGGCGCAGAGCCTTGTGCTGACCCGCATTTCCGGGCGCGCATCGAAGATGCCTGACGGTGAGACGCTGAAGGCTTTCGGTGCGACGGGTGCAACGCTCGCCGTCCATCTCGCCATTCATGCCATCGGCAAGGTGGTGGAAGAGCTGACGCCGCTTTACGGCTCCGACTGCCCGGTCGCCATCGTCGTTCGCGCGTCCTGGCCGGATGAGCGGGTTATCAGTGGCACGCTGTTCGACATTGAGGACAAGCTCGCCGCCGAACCGGTGGAGCGGACGGCCCTGATCTTCGTCGGGCGTGGACTTGCCTCGACGGATTTTCGTGAAAGCGCGCTTTATAGCACCGACTACGTCAGGCGGTTCCGGTCTCCGAAGGAAGATGCAAAGGGCTGATGCGACGGCGTGGAGGCGGTGCGCCCCTTGAGGGCGCCCTGACGATCGAACACCAGAATATCGAGCGCAATGGCTGGCGTCTTCAGCGCCGCCGCTGCGGTTACCCAGGCTTTTTCCGCCACGATCGCGCCGAGGTCTATCCCCGCGTGTTCGGCCAACTCAAAGGCGTGCGCGACCATATTGGCCTGACGAATGGCAATGGCGAGATTTTCATCTCCTCCGGCTTCCGTCGCCAGTGCCGCCAGCGCATCGAGATCGGCGAGCCCCTTCTTGGAGTGCACGTCGAGCATGCCCTGGGCAAGCTTGGTCATCTTGGCGACGCCGCCGGCAATCGTCACCCGCTCGACGGGGTGGCTGCGCAGATATTTCAGCATGCCGCCGATGAAATCTCCCATGTCGATCAGCGCGGTTTCCGGCAGATCGTAAAGCGCCTGCCCGGCTTTTTCGGAGGTGTTGCCGGTGGCGCCCAGCACATGGGTGCAGCCGGTGGCACGCGCCACATCGATGCCGCGCCAGATGGAGTGGATCCACGCCGAGCAGGAAAAGGGAATGACAATGCCGGTGGTGCCGAGGATGGAAATACCGCCGACGATGCCGAGCCTGCCGTTCAGGGTTTTTTCCGCCAGTTTCTCGCCATCGTGGACGGAAATCTCTACCTCGAAATCGGCACTTTCTCCGGCCACCTCGCGAATGGCGGTTTCGATCATCTTGCGCGGCACGGGATTTATGGCGGGTTCTCCCGGCGGCAGGGGCAGGCCCGGCCGGGTGATGGTGCCGACGCCCTTTCCGGCCTTGAAGGTGATGCCGCTTCCCGGTTGACCTCGCCGCACCGTGCTTTCGATCAGCGCACCGTGGGTAACGTCCGGATCGTCTCCGGCATCCTTGACGACGCCGGCGCGCGCGAAGTTTTCGCCCTTTTCCTCGGTGGCAAGGGAAAATGCCGGCCTCGCGCCGCTTGGAAGTTCGACCTCGACAGGGTAAGGAAACTCGCCGGTCAGAAGGGCGGCGCAGGCCGCCTTCGTGGCGGCTGCCGCGCAGGTGCCCGTGGTCCAGCCGCGGCGAAGGGTCTTTCCATCCGTATCCATATGAATTTCTATAGCCGGGACGGCTTTTTCCGTCATCGTTAAAAAGCAGCCAAGAAGAATGTCGATAGCGCAGATTTTGAACAGCATTGCCGCAAAAGGTCCGGTCTTCGAGGCCGGTCACGTCTGGCTCGCGGGCGCAGGGCCCGGCGATGTACGTTATCTGACGCTGGAAGTGGCGCTCGCGCTGTCTCAGGCCGATATCATCGTGCGTGATGCGCTGGTGAGCGACGAAGTCATAGCGCTTGGTCCGCAGGCGGAGATTGTTTTTGCGGGCAAAAGGGGTGGCAAGCCCTCCGCAACACAGGACGATATTACCGCTTCACTGATCGATTTCGCCGGCCAAGGCAAAAAGGTGCTGCGGCTGAAGGGCGGTGATCCCTTTATTTTCGGGCGCGGCGGCGAAGAGGCGGAGGCGCTTGTCCAAGCCGGCATTCCGTTTCGCATATTGCCGGGCATGACCTCGTCGTTCACCGCGCTTGCTTCGGCCCGCATCCCCGCCACGATGCGCGGCATCAGCCGCGCCGTAACTCTTGCCACGGGCCACGCTGCGGGCACCGAAGAGGATCTGGACTGGCTGGCGCTGGCGAAAACACGGGAACCTATTGTCGTCTATATGGGGCTGAAGAATATAGGCACGATCGCCAGCCTTTTGATGCAAGGTGGCCGTTCCGGCGAAACGCCGGTCGCCGTCATCATGTCGGCAACGACGGCGCAGGAGCGGATTTTCATCGGCTCGCTGGAAAGCATAGCTGACGATGCAAAGCGGGAAAATTTCGAAGCACCGGCTTTGATCGTCATTGGCGAGATTGTTTCGATGCGGGCGCGTCTTGGAGTTTCCGGTTCATGACGGCGCGGGCGATCATTATCGGTGCGCCACGTTCGGGTTCCGGCAAGACCAGCGTGACTATCGGCCTGCTCCGGGCCTTTGCCCGACGCGGTATCAAGGTGCGCGGCATCAAGACGGGCCCCGACTACATCGATCCCGGTTTCCACGCTTTCGCCACCGGCACATCGGGTCTTAATCTGGATAGCTGGGCCATGCGGCCGGAATTGTTGCGGCATCTGTTTTCGCAGCAGACCGAAGATGCGGAACTTGTTCTGATTGAAAGCGCCATGGGCCTGTTCGACGGTATTCCGGTTGCGGAAAATCGCACAGGTTCGGCGGCGGATCTGGCGCGGCTGTTCGGCATTCCCGTGCTGCTGGTGCTGGACGTATCCGGCCAGTCGCAGACGGCCGCTGCCGTCGCCCATGGTTTTGCCCACTACGATCCGGCCGTTACCATGGCGGCGGTGGTGCTGAACCGGGCGGGCAGCGAAAGACACCGGACGCTGTGCACGGAAGCCATCGAAAAAATCGGCCTTCCCGTTGCCGGCTGTGTGCTGCGTGATCCTTCGCTCATCCTGCCTGAACGGCATCTGGGGCTGGTGCAGGCCAGCGAACATCCCGAAATCGACGTGCATATCGAACGGCTGGCGGATGCGATGGAAAAATCCATCGATCTCGATGCCCTGCTTTCACTCGCCGCGCCGGTGAATGTGCCCTCCGGCTCGGTGGACACGGCGATTGCGCCGCCCGGCCAGCGCATTGCGCTGGCGGAGGATGCGGCGTTCACTTTCCTTTATCCGCATCTCAGGAAGCATTGGCAGGCGGCCGGGGCCGAGATCGTGCCGTTCTCCCCGCTCGCGGATGAGGCGCCCGACGGGAGCTGCGATATCTGCTGGCTGCCGGGTGGGTATCCCGAGCTTTTTGCCGGAAAGCTTGCGGATGCGGCTGGCTTCAAGGCTGGCCTTGCCCGCTTTGCCGCGACAAAGCCCGTTCATGGCGAGTGCGGCGGTTACATGGTGCTCGGAGAGGCGCTGGAAGATGCGGATGGGGTGACTCATGCCATGACCGGGCTTCTGTCCCATGCCACCAGCTTTGCGACCCGCAAGATGAATCTCGGCTACCGGCAGGCGACGATCGCGGCAACCGGACCGCTCGGCACGGCGGGGGATGTTCTGCGCGGCCATGAATTCCACTATGCGCGGGTTACCGATGCCGGCCGCGATGAGCCCTTCGCACAGATTGCTGACGGGCAGGGTCGTCCGCTCGGGCCATCCGGTGGCAGGAGAGGTTTTGTCTCGGGCACCTTTTTCCACGCCATCGCCAAAGGCGGTTGATCGTTTCCGGGTTTGGTCAGTGGACCTGCGGCAAAGTGGACCAAGCTGCGAAAGTTTGTAGGCCTGGATCACGGGAAAGTGCTATAGATTTCTCTATAGGGCATGGAAGAGCGGAGTTATCTCCCGTGATCCATGTTCGGTGAAGCGCGGTGGGACTGAAAGCCGCTTCATATGTCCCGGTCCGAACCTGCTCTCGCGCATTTATATCGAGCGTGCCTACCGATGATGAAACCCGGATTTTTTGTCTCTGCTGCTCTCGCCGCCTCCATTCTGCTGGCCCCCTTGGGCACCGGTGTCGATGGTATGGCTGCCCACGGCGGTGAAGACTATGCAACGCTGGAAAAGCTCGGTGCAGCGCTGTTCGACGATCCCAGTCTTTCCATGAACCGCACCATGGCCTGTTCCACCTGCCACATGCAGGCCGCCGGGTTTTCCGATGCGCGGGAGAGCGACAAGGTGGGGCGGGACGTATCGCTTGGCGATGACGGTATTTCACTGGGCGACCGCAACGCGCCGACTGCAGCTTATGCCCGCTTCACGCCGCCTTTCGGCAGGAATGCGGCGGGAGAATATGTCGGCGGGCAGTTCTGGGATGGCCGCGCCTCCCTGCTTGAAGATCAGGCGGGTGGTCCGCCGCTCAATCCCCTCGAAATGGGCATGCCGGACAAGGCCGCGGTCGTCAAACGGCTCAGGGAAAACCCGGATTATGTCGCGGCTTTTGGCACGCAGTTCGGCAAGGATGTTTTTGCGAGCGACGATACCGCCTATGCCGCGATGACGAAGGCGCTGGCGAGCTTTGAGCGCTCGGATGAGTTCTCCACCTTCGATTCCAAATATGACCGCTTCCTGCGCGGCGAGGAGAAGCTGACCGATCAGGAAGAGCTGGGTCGGGTTCTGATCTCCTCGACGCAATTCACCAATTGCAATACCTGCCATGAAATCCGCGGCGCCAAGGGCCTGGAAGACGGCCTCTTCACCAACCATAAATATTTCAACATCGGCGTTCCCGCCAATATATCGGTTCGGGCTGTGAACGGCTCCAAGCCGGGCGCGATCGATCTGGGGCTGGCGCAAAATCCTGAAGTTGCCGGCGATGTCGCCCAGCGCGGCAAGTTCAAGGTGCCGACGCTGCGCAATGTCGCCGTCACCGGTCCTTACATGCACAATGGCGTATTCAAGGATTTGCGCACGGTGGTGCTGTTTTATGTGAAATATAAAAGCAAGAAGCCGAGCCGCCAGATCAATCCGGAAACGGGCAAGACGTGGGATGCGCCGGAAGTGCCTGAAAATATCGCCATGGCGGAACTGACATCCGCGCCTGCGCTGGACGACAAGCGTGTGGACGCCATCGTCGCCTTTCTGAAGACGCTGACTGACAAAAGATATGAGCATCTTCTGCCGAAGGAAGATGGGCAGGCGAACGCGCCGCCTGCCCAACCGGTTTCGTCGAGCGTTACGCCGAAAGCGCCTTGAATTCGGCGAGAACCGCATCACCCATTTCGGAGGTTCCGACCTGGCGGCTGCCCTCGGCCATGATGTCGGCGGTGCGGATGCCCTTGTCGAGCACGTTTGCGATCGCTGCTTCGAGCTTCGTTGCCTCATCCACCATGTTGAACGAGTAACGCAGGCACATGGCGAAGGACGCGATCATGGCGATGGGGTTGGCGATACCCTTGCCGGCGATGTCAGGGGCCGAACCGTGTACCGGCTCATACATGGCCTTGCGCTTGCCGGTCTTGGCGTCAGGCGCGCCGAGCGAAGCGGATGGCAGCATGCCGAGCGAGCCGGTCAGCATGGCGGCGACGTCGGAGAGCATGTCGCCGAAGAGGTTGTCGGTGACGATCACGTCGAACTGCTTGGGCTTGCGCACCAGCTGCATGCCGCCGGCATCGGCCAGCATATGTTCCAGCTGAACATCCCTAAACTTGGCGGCGTGGGTTTCGGTGACCACCTGGTTCCACAAAACGCCTGACTTCATCACGTTGCGCTTTTCCATCGAGCAGACGCGGTTGTCGCGGGTGCGGGCCAGTTCGAAAGCGACGCTGGCGATGCGCTCGATCTCGAAAGTATCGTAGATCTGCGTATCGATGCCGCGCTTCTGGCCGTTGCCAAGATCGATGATCTGCTTCGGTTCACCGAAATAAACGCCGCCCGTCAGTTCACGGACGATGAGGATATCGAGGCCTTCGACCAGTTCCGGCTTCAGCGAAGAGGCGGCGGCAAGCGCCGGGTAGCAGATGGCGGGGCGCAGATTGGCGAAGAGTTCGAGATCCTTGCGCAGGCGAAGCAGACCGGCTTCCGGGCGGTGCTCGTAGGGGACGCCATCCCATTTCGGGCCGCCGACGGCGCCGAACAGGATCGCATCGGCGGCAAGCGCCTTTTCCATATCCGCATCGGAAATCGCCACGCCATGGGCGTCATAGGCAGAGCCGCCGACCAGACCTTCCGAGACGGTGAAACCGGCATTGTGCGCGCTGTTCATATAATCGATCAGCTTGCGAACTTCAGCCATGGCTTCGGGGCCGATACCGTCACCGGGCAGCAGGAAAAGCGAACGGACTGTCATGAGAAACCCTCCTTGGGCGGCGCGCCGAAAAACATCCTGAAGGGTTTTCGATTGCGGCGAGCGCGGCGTCAAACTCATTCCGTCCTGCACATGGCAAATCGTATCGCGGCCGGACGGGATCGGAGGCTTCTTATCTCCGCCTCAAGGGCTTTTCAAGCAAAGCAAAAGCCGATCCGGTACTGTTTGGTACAGGATCGGCTTTTTTGAAGAGCGGAAATGTGGTCAGGCCCAGGGGCGGACCGAGGCATTTGCCTTTTCGAACGTGTCGATGGCGCCGGAATGTTCCAGCGTCAGGCCGATATCATCAAGACCGTTCAGCATGCAATGGCGCTTGAATTCATCGATCTCGAAGGTGATCGTGCCGCCATCGGGGCCGCTGATTTCCTGACTTTCCAGATCGACGGAGAGAACGGCGTTCGATCCGCGCGACGCATCGTCCAGCAGCTTTTCGAGGTTTTCGGGGCTGACGACGATCGGCAGGATGCCGTTCTTGAAACAGTTATTGTAGAAGATATCGGCGAAGCTGGTGGAAATCACGCAGCGGATGCCGAAATCGAGAAGCGCCCATGGCGCATGTTCGCGCGAGGAGCCGCAACCGAAATTGTCGCCGGCGACAAGGATCTGGGCGTTCTGGTAGGCGGGTTTGTTCAGCACGAAATCCGGGTTTGGCGATCCATCCTCAAGATAACGCGACTCGGCGAAAAGGCCTTTTCCGAGGCCAGTGCGCTTGATGGTCTTCAGATAGTCTTTCGGAATGATCATATCGGTGTCGATATTTACAACCGGCATGGGCGCCGCAACGCCCGTCAGCTTCGTGAACTTTTCCATCTGTCGCTTCCCGTGTTTCCCTTGAACAAAATCCGGCACTGGCCAAAACCTGCCGCATGTTCTCTGCCGGGAAATACTGCAAAACTCGGCGCTTTAGAAGCGCAAACCCGCGTTCTTCGGTACGCCTCGTACGGCGCCCGCGCATTTTGACCGGATCAAACGATCTCAGAGATCGATAATCGTGCCTTTGCCGTCGTTCCAGACACGCATATCGCGCTGGTTGCGGGGCTTGACCGGAATGGGGGCCGGCTTCAGACGCGCCGAAAGCAGACGGGCAGCGCTAAGAACGGCGAGTACACCGATAAAAGCGACAGTGAGCGACGCCGTGAAAAGAGCGACAATCGCCAGAATTGCGATGCCGGAGGCGGCTATGAAAAATGAACGGATGCCTTGCATGATTCAACCTTTCTTTCTAGACGAATGTGGGCCTTCTTCTTCCGGCTTGCAAGAGGATTCGGTGGATTGTCAGGTTGCAGATGTCACAAAAGCTTGACACAAGTGCGGCATGACTAATTTTTTCGGAAATATTCTTGTGAGACCGCGCCGTTCGCTGCTGTCGGTTCCGGCCATCAATGCCAGAGCGCTCGAAAAAATCCGCGATCTCGATTGTGATGGGGTAATCCTTGATCTCGAGGATTCCGTTGCGCCGGAGATGAAGGGCGCAGCGCGGGAAAATCTCAGCAGGCTTTTTTCGGACGCGCCATTTGCCGGACGCGAGACCATTATCCGTATCAATCCGCTTTCCACGCCTGATGGGGCGGCGGATTTGAAGCTTGTGCTTTCCTGCCGGCCGGATGCGGTTTTACTGCCGAAGGTGGAGCAGCCCGCAGATATTCATGATGTGGCCGACCTTCTGGCGGAGGCCGATGCGCCCCAGGACCTGAAAATTTGGGCAATGATTGAGACGCCGCTGGGTGTTTTGAACGCCGCCTCCATCGCCGACGCTGCCCATACGCCGGATGCGCGGCTTGCCGCCTTTGTAATCGGGCTCAACGATCTGCGCAAGGAAACGCGTGTTCCAGTCCTCCCCGGGCGAACCTATCTCGTGCCCTGGATGATGCAGGTGGTGCTCGCCGCCCGCGCCTATGGCCTTGATGTCATCGACAGCGTGTCCAACGATTTTCGAGACATTGCAGCTTTTGACAGTGAATGCGAACAGGGTCGCGCCATGGGGTTCGATGGCAAGATGCTGATCCACCCGGCACAGATTGAGCCGGCCAATCGGCGCTTCGCGCCAGATGATGCCGCTGTTGCGGATGCGAGAGAGATTATTGCCGCTTTCGCAAAACCTGAATCTATGGAATTGAACGTCATCAACATGAACGGGCGGATGATCGAACGGCTGCATGTGGGGCAGGCCGAGAGGCTGGTTGCCATGGCCGATATCATCGCACAGAGAAAGGCAAAAAAGACGTGAAGGTCTATCGTTTCATAACTGGTCCCGATGACTCGAAGTTCTGCCATCGGGTCACCGAGGCGCTGAACAAGGGATGGGAGCTTGCCGGTTCGCCGAGCTACGCCTTCAACGCCGCAAGCGGCGTGATGCATTGCGGCCAGGCCGTGACCAAGGTGGTCGAGGGCAAGGAATACCATCCGGATATGAAGCTCGGCGAGCAATAAGACGCGCCGTCGGCGGGGCTATCGCTCCGCCGCGGCCTCGTCAGCGCTTTCCTCGATCCGCTCCATGTCATCATCCGAGAGGCCGAAATGGTGGCCGATCTCGTGGATGAGGACATGGGTGATGATGTCGCCCAGCGTTTCCTCGTTCTCGGCCCAGTAGTCGAGAATGGGGCGGCGATAAAGCGTGATGCGGTTCACCATTTCGCCCGTTTCCATGGTGAAACGTTCGGAGATGCCGCGTCCTTCAAACAGTCCGAGAAGATCGAAGGGTGTTTCGAGTGCCATGTCTTCGAACACGTCATCGGTCGGAAAATCGGCGATCTCGATGATGAGATCCTTCGTTAAAGCGCGGAATTCTTCTGGCAGGTGGCCATACGCCTCGATCGCAAGCGACTCGAAGGCGGAAAGTGTCGGCGCATGGCGGTCCCGCCAATCGTCGGTCTGGTCTATGCGGGCCATTTCTGCTCCTTGTTGGTAGGCCCATATAAACACTTGCTGCACAAATTTCGAGACCCGACTGCTTCACCTGCCGAAAAAGCATGAAATTCTTGGCGTTACAGTTACTTTTCAAGCCGTCGTCATCTTGACATAAACTGACGTCTCGCGTAATCGGCACCCAAATTGATGGCGTAGTGCGCCTTCTGTTTATTCCGCCCCTCAAAAGGCGGCTTCACCGGCAGACATTCAAAGGGGCATTCAGTCCTGACGGATTTCCGCTACTCCGACTGATAAAAAGACGGCCAGCTTGCATATGCGGGCAGAGCCGGAACGAACATGAAAGGATAAAAAATGTTCGCAGTCATCAAGACCGGCGGTAAGCAGTACCGCGTAGCGGCCGACGCCGTGCTGACCATCGAAAAGCTGGAAGCAGAGGCAGGCGCAACTGTAGAATTCACCGAAGTTCTCGTTGTTGGCGAAGGCGCCGACGCCAAGTTCGGTGCACCCTTTGTCAAGGGCGCCATCGTCAAGGCTGAAGTTGTCGAGCACAATCGCGGCAAGAAGGTCATCGCCTTCAAGAAGCGTCGTCGTCAGAACTCCAAGCGTTCGCGCGGCCATCGTCAGCATCACACTGTCGTCCGCATCACGGACATCGTTGCTGCCTGATCGGCGCGACACGGGAAACAAGGTTTAAAGGAGAACTCCAATGGCACACAAAAAAGCTGGCGGTTCCTCGCGTAACGGTCGCGATTCCGAATCCAAGCGCCTTGGCGTAAAGAAGTTCGGCGGCGAAGCCGTCATTCCAGGCAACATTATTCTGCGTCAGCGCGGCACGCAGTGGCATCCGGGCGCCAATGTCGGCATCGGCAAGGACCACACGATTTTCGCACTGACCGCAGGTAACGTGAACTTCCGCACGAAGGCCAACGGCCGCGTGTTCGTATCCGTGGCTCCGAAAGCGGAAGCCGCAGAATAAGCCGGTAAGCGTCATATGCAGCCGGTGTCCCATCGACCCGGCTGAGACGTATCAGGTTCAGTCAAGAAAACAGGGGAGATGGGGCACCACCCAACTCCCCTTTTTCTTTAACCCCAAGGAGGGACTGAACCATGCAAGCTGAATTGTTGAGGGTTGACCAATCACGGTCACCCGAGGAACGGCCGAGGCCCGATCGGTCGAGGAGCGATTGCCCCGTTTTACTGTCGCAGAGGCTGGTTTTGCGCAAGCCTCACGAAGAAGACATCGACGCCCTTGCCCATCTTGCCAACAACGCCAATATCGCGACCATGGTGTCGCGTATGCCGCACCCGTACACGGCCAAAGACGCCGCGGACTTCGTGCGACGCACCAAAGCTGGCGAGATTGGCAAGTGCGTCTATGCGATTACCCGCATGGACAATGGCGAGTTTCTGGGCTGCTGCGCGCTGGAACCCCAGGAAGACGAAAAGACGCTGGAGATCGGTTACTGGCTGGGGGAACCCTACTGGAACCGGGGTTACATGACGGAAGCCGCGCATGCGCTGATCGACATGGCCTTCCGCACGCGTGAAATCGACCAGATCGATGCGCGTTGCCGGGTCACCAACATTCCCTCGCGTCGCGTCATCCAGAAGTGCGGTTTCCAGTTCCAGGGCTCCGGCATGGTTGGTTCGCTGGCGCTGGGCGGCATGGTGCCGGTTGAATGGTACCGGCTGGACCGCAAGACCTGGGTTTCGCTGAAGAGCTGGGGGGATATGGGATGAGCACGCTCGAGCTTACCCGTCGCCGTGCAGCTGCAACCGCAGCGCCGCCCGGCCCCTGCCCTGTCATTGAGACGTCGCGTCTGGTGCTGCGCCCGCAGCGGCTTTCCGACGCTGGCAGCATTGCGGAATCGCTTGGCGATTTCGCCGTGACCAGGATGCTGGCTCGTGTTCCCGCACCCTACCACAGGCAGGATGCGCTGGAATGGCTGGTTCTGCGCACCTCCGGCACCCTGCCCGACTGGGATTTCGCCATCACCAGTGGTGACGATACCCTGATCGGGGTTGTCTCGATCGAGCTGCGGCACGGCGAGTGGCATCTGGGCTACTGGCTCAACCGTTTCTACTGGGGCAAGGGTTACATGACCGAGGCGGTGGCTGCTGTGGTCGAGCGGTTCTTCCGCCGCATGCCGGGGGTGGTTCTCCATTCCGGCGTGTTCGCGGATAACCCTGCATCCCTGCGTGTGCAGGAGAAACTGGGCTTCCGGGTGACCGGCTGCCACCAGATCTATGCCACGGCGCGTGCCGCCATGGTGGCGCATATCGATACGGTGATCACGGCTGAGGATTTCATTCCGCCGCATCGCTGACACCTGAAGAGCATCGGGCCGAAAACCATTACAGTTTTCGGCCCGATGCTTTGAACAGGGCCGGTTTATCCCAAACCGACCTTGTCTCACGCAGGGGCTTCCCGCACGATAGTCTTTGACCTCGTGAAGAAGCGCTTGTATTCGAAACGACGATATTTTTGTTTGGCGCAACGCGATTGACGAATGCGCCCGCAAACCGACAGAACGGCAGTCCGATGAAATTTCTCGATGAAGCAAAAGTCTATATCAAGTCCGGTGATGGTGGCGCAGGCGCTGTTTCCTTCCGGCGCGAAAAATTCATCGAATTCGGCGGTCCTGACGGTGGCGATGGCGGACGCGGCGGCGATGTCTGGGTTGAGGTGGTCAACGGCCTCAACACGCTGATCGATTTCCGCTTCCAGCAGCATTTCAAGGCCTCCATCGGGCAGCACGGCATGGGCAAGACCCGCACCGGCGCCAAGGGTTCGGATGTGGTGCTGAAGGTACCCGTCGGTACGCAGATATTCGAGGAAGACAATGAAACACTGATTGTCGACCTCACCAAGGAAGGTCAGCGCTTTCGTCTCGCCGCCGGCGGTAATGGCGGTTTCGGCAACGCCTATTTCAAGTCGTCCACCAACCAGGCGCCCACCCATGCCAATCCGGGTCTTGCCGGCGAGGAAAAGACGGTCTGGCTTCGCCTGAAGCTGATCGCCGATGCCGGTCTTGTTGGTCTGCCGAATGCGGGCAAATCCACATTTCTCGCGACTGTCACCCGTGCGCGGCCGAAGATTGCCAATTATCCCTTCACCACCCTGCATCCGAACCTAGGCGTCGCGACCATCGATGGCCGTGAATTCGTGCTGGCCGATATTCCGGGCCTCATCGAAGGCGCGCATGAAGGTGTGGGCATCGGTGACCGTTTCCTCGGTCATGTGGAGCGTACCCGCGTTCTTCTGCATCTCGTCTCGGCGCAGGAAGAAAAGGTCGGCAAGGCCTATAAGACGGTCAAGGCCGAGCTGGATGCCTATGGCGGCGGGCTGACCGACAAGCCGGAAATCGTGGCTTTGTCGCAGATCGACGTGCTCGATGAAAAAGAGCTGAAAAAGAAGGCCAAGGAACTGGAGAAGGCCTGTGGTCGTCCGCCGCTCCTGTTGTCTGCTGCCGCCCATATCGGCATGACGGAAGCGTTGCGTGCCCTTCGCGATATCATTGTCTCGGCGAGCCATGGCGGCGAAACCGCCCTTCCCGATCGTTCGATGCCTGCCGAGAGCGAGGTTGAGGAAGAGGACGATCGCCTATGAGCCTGACCCGCAAACCGCTGGCCAGCCATCACCGGATCGTCATCAAGATTGGTTCGGCACTTCTGGTGGACCGGAAAAGCGGGCTCAAGAAGGATTGGCTTGACGCCATCTGCGAGGATATCGCCGCGCTGAAGAAAAACGGCGCGGATGTGCAGGTCGTGTCTTCGGGCGCCATCGCGCTCGGCCGTACCGTGCTTGGCCTGCCCTCCGGCGCATTGAAGCTGGAGGAAAGTCAGGCGGCCGCCGCAGTCGGCCAGATTGCCCTGGCGCGGGCGTGGTCGGAAAGCCTGTCGCGGCATGAGATTGTCGCGGGCCAGATTCTGCTGACGCTCTCCGATACCGAGGAGCGCCGCCGTTATCTCAATGCGCGGGCGACCATCAACCAGCTCCTGAAGATCGGTGCCATACCGATCATCAATGAAAACGACACGGTCGCGACCACCGAAATCCGTTATGGCGACAATGACCGTCTGGCGGCGCGTGTCGCGACCATGACGGGTGCCGATCTTCTGGTGCTGCTGTCGGATATTGACGGGCTCTATACTGCACCACCGCATCTCGATCCGGATGCGAAATTCCTTGAGACGATTGCGGATATCACACCTGAGATCGAGGCCATGGCAGGCGGTGCGGCCTCCGAGCTTTCACGTGGCGGCATGCGCACCAAGATCGATGCGGGCAAGATCGCGACGGCTGCGGGCTGCGGCATGATCATCGCCTCCGGTAAGACGCTCAATCCGCTGAAGGCGATCGAAAACGGTGCCCGCTCCTCGTGGTTTGCGCCATCAGGCACACCGGTGACGGCGCGCAAGACCTGGATTGCCGGGCAGTTGCAGCCGGCCGGTGAAATCCATGTGGATGCCGGCGCGGAAAAAGCCCTCTATGCCGGTAAAAGCCTGCTTCCCGCGGGCGTGCGGGTGGTTAAGGGCAATTTCGGTCGTGGTGATGCCATCGCCATCATCGGCGTGGAGGGCCGCGAGGTCGCGCGTGGTCTTGCGGGTTACGATGCGGAAGAAGCGCGTCTCATCATCGGCCACAAGTCGAACGAGATCGAGGCGATCCTCGGTTATGTCGGACGTGCGGCGATGATCCATCGCGACGATCTGGTGATGACCGGTGCTGCCGTCAAAGTCAAAAATGCGAAGAAGGATGAGGTCCATGCCTGAACAGGCCGTGAAGCAGAGCCATGATATCGATGCGCTGATGATGACCATCGGCGCTCAGGCAAAAGCTGCTTCGCGACCGTTGTCCATTGCAGGGACTGAACAGAAGAACCGCGCGCTTCTTGCGATGGCATCCGCGATAGAGGCCTCCAGAGAAACGATCCTTGCGGCCAACAGGAAAGATCTGGCCGCGGCGGATAATGCCGGCCTTGCCGCCTCCTTCATCGACAGGCTCACGCTAAACGATGCGCGGATAGCCGGCATTGCCGAAGGCATTCGCTCGGTTGCCGGGCTGCCCGACCCCGTCGGCGAAGTCATTGCCGCCTGGGATCGTCCGAACGGGCTGAAGATCGAGCGTGTGCGCACGCCGCTTGGCGTGATCGGTGTGATTTACGAAAGCCGCCCGAATGTGACGGCGGATGCCGGGGCGCTCTGCCTCAAGGCCGGCAATGCCGTGATCCTGCGGGGCGGCTCGGATTCGCAACATTCATCGCGTGCTATCCATGCCTGCCTCGTTGAGGGCCTGAAGATCGCCGGACTTCCCGAACATGCCATTCAGCTGGTGCCGGTCACAGATCGTGCTGCCGTGGGTGCGCTTCTTGGCGGATTGAATGGCACTGTTGACGTGATCGTGCCGCGCGGGGGTAAAAGCCTCGTTGCGCGGGTGCAGTCTGAAGCCCGTGTTCCGGTCTTTGCGCATCTGGAAGGTATTTGCCATATCTATGTCGACAGCTCGGCCGATCTCGACATGGCGAAACGCATCGTCGTGAATGCCAAGATGCGCCGTACCGGCATTTGCGGGGCGGCCGAAACCCTGCTGGTGGATGCCGCTGCCGTTTCCACGCATCTGGAACCGCTCATCAAGGGTCTGATCGAGGCCGGATGTGAAGTGCGTGGTTCACAGGCCGTTCGCAATGCGGTTGAGGGCCTGAAAGCGGCGACGGAAGAAGACTGGCGAACCGAATATCTCGATGCGATCATTTCGGTTGCTGTCGTTGACGGTATATCCGGCGCCATCGATCATATCAGCACCTATTCATCCAATCATACCGAAGCGGTGATCGCCGAGGATCCTGATGTGGTGGAGCGGTTCTTCAACGAACTCGATTCGGCCATTCTGCTGCACAATGCCTCGACGCAATTTGCCGATGGCGGTGAATTCGGCATGGGTGCGGAAATCGGCATCGCCACCGGCAAGATGCATGCGCGGGGCCCTGTCGGCGTCGAGCAGCTCACTTCGTTCAAATACCGGGTGCATGGCACCGGCCAGACACGGACCTGATTTTGCCGACCGAGAAACGCCTCGACAGACGTTATCTCACCATGCCGCATGCGGAGCGCGGCATGGTTGTCGGGCTTTTCGGCGGCTCCTTTAATCCGCCGCATGCCGGTCATGCCCTCGTTGCTGAAATCGCGCTGCGCCGGTTGGGTCTCGACCAGCTCTGGTGGATGGTGACACCGGGCAATCCGCTGAAAAGCCGCTCGGAACTGGCGTCTCTGGAGGACCGCATCGCTGCGTGCGAAAGGCTGGTCAGCGATCCGCGCATCAAGGTGACGGCCTTCGAAAAATCGCTGGGAATCAGCTACACGGCCAATACGCTTGCCAAGGTGAAGGCGAAAAATCCGCATGTCCGGTTCATCTGGATCATGGGCGCCGATAATCTGAAAAGCTTCCATCGCTGGCAGAAATGGCGGGAGATTGCCGAGACTTTTCCGATTGCGGTGATTGACCGGCCGGGCTCCACCCTCTCCTATCTCTCCTCCACCATGGCGCAGGCCTTCAGTCAGGCGCGGATAGATGAGGACGATGCGGGGGTCCTGTGGAAGAAACGCGCCCCTGCCTGGGTTTTCATCCATGGCCCGCGCTCCACGCTCAGCTCCACGGCATTGCGTAATGGTCACAAATGACACGCATGATCACAAATGATGTATGCGCCAGAAGCCGAAGCCTCCATATCTTGAAAAGTTAATGCTTTGGTGCCACCTTTATTGAGCGACGCAGAGAATCGCGTCGCCAGTACCTGTTTTGTCATTCTTGGAAAGGGAAAACCTCTGACAACAGTACACGCCAAGGGAAGAGCATTTGTTGCTATCCCGAAGGGCCAGGACAGTGGCGCCGATGCCGCCGACCACGCCCTTGAAACCGTCCTCGCGAGCCTCGAGGACTCCAAGGCCGAAGATATCGTATCTCTCAACATTGCCGGAAAATCGGCGCTTGCGGACTACATGGTTGTGGTCTCCGGGCGATCGAACAGGCATGTCTCGGCGATTTGCGAGCATCTTCTTAAAGATATGAAGGGTGAAGGGTTCGGAAACGCCCGCGTCGAAGGTCTCGAGACCGGAGACTGGGTGCTGATCGATACCGGCGATATCATCGTTCATGTGTTCCGTCCGGAAACCCGCGCCTTCTATAACATTGAAAAAATGTGGGCGACGCCGGATATGCCGGAAGAAACGCTGCATTGACGCGGTGAGCCTTGTTGCGCATCGAGCTTCCCGACTATCTCGTTTGATGTCGGGCCGGTGCGTCTGGCCGGAAAGCGAACCGGCCGCATAGGAATCCGCAGGCTATGCTGTTAAGAGCGTGACCCTGTTGGGTCACGACGAATGCAGGTTTGCGATGCGGATTTCGATTTTTGCGGTGGGGCGGCTTAAATCCGGCCCGGAGAAGGATCTTGCGACCCGTTATATCGAGCGTCTAGCCAAGACCGGCCCGGCGATCGGGCTGGAGTTTTCGCGGGTGATAGAGGTCGCGGAAAGCCGTGCGTCGAATGCCGAGACACGCAAGCGCGAAGAAGCGGCGATGCTTGAAAAACATCTGGTCGACGGGGCGGTTCTCGTGCTTCTGGATGAGCGCGGCAAGGCGCTGGACAGCCCAGGTTTTGCGACATTTTTTGGTGATTTGCGCGATAGCGGCAAGCGCGATCTCGTGATCGCGATCGGTGGCGCCGACGGTCTCGACCCGGCCCTTTACGACAGGGCGGTCGCCGTTCTCAATCTCGGCAAGCTCACATGGCCGCATCAGATCGTTCGTATTTTGATCGCCGAACAGCTCTACAGGGCCGTCACGATCCTTTCCGGCCATCCCTATCATCGCGTTTGAACGGGTTTCGATTCGGCGAATTGTCTCAATTTCAACATGAAGCTCCGCGACACCGCTGACAGCGCACGGCTTTGGCGGCGGCTTTTCCAGGGCCTCTTGGAAGATCGCGGCAAAATCCCTAATATCGGCGCTCCTGCTTCGGCATCAAAGAAAGTTCACATGGACAACAGGTCTCAACGAAAACGGCACGCTGCCCTTGCGGGCGCGGTTATTGCTGTTTTCGTCATGGGGATCGGTCCGACCTATTCGCGGGACGATGCGGGCGCCGTTCCCGCCGCAGGCGATGATTCGTCGCCGGATGCGCTGCAAACGCTGGAAAAGCGCCGGGACCAGAACCGACAGGATCTGGAGGAACTGGTCGACAGCATCGGCCTTTCCGAAGACAAGACCCGCAATCTCGAGGAGAGCATCGCATCCCTCAATCAGGACAGTGCCCGTATCCGGGAGGAGCTGATCGCATCGGCTGCCCGGCGCAAGGCCCTCGAAACCAAGATCAGCGACGGCGAAGATCGTCTGGCGAAGCTCTCGGTTCGCGAAGATGGCGTCAAGGCATCCTTGCGGGAGAGACGCGGTGTGCTTGCCGAGGTTCTGGCCGCGCTGCAGCGCATGGGACGAAATCCGCCGCCTGCCCTTCTGGTCTCGCCGGAGGATGCGCTTGCTTCGGTGCGCAGCGCCATTCTTCTCGGCGCCGTTGTTCCAGGTATTCGCGGTGAAACTGACAAGCTGATTTCCGCTCTCAAAGAATTGACCGATCTCAGGCAGGCAATCGCTCGCGAAAAGGACGATCTTACGGGTATGATGACGGCAAGTCTGGAAGAGGAAAAACGCCTCGACCTGCTGCTGGCTGAAAACGGTCGCAAGAACACCCAGACGGCGGCGGAGCTGGAGGCGGAACGCAAGCGATCTGAAGAGCTTGCGAGCAAGGCGACGAGCCTCGAGGGGCTGGTCAGTTCGCTTGAAGGCGAGATTACCTCGGTGCGGGAGGCGATGGAAAAGGCGCGGGCGGAAGAGCAGCGGCTGGCCCGTCTTTCCGAGGCGGAGCGCGAAAAAGAGCGTGCTGCGGCCGAGGCGGGAATGCCTGATAAAAACCGTATTGCGCCCGCATATCCCTTCGCAAGTTTGAAGGGAAAGCTGGAGGTTCCGGTTGCGGGCGAGGTGCTTCGGCGCTTCGGCGATGCGGATGGTACTGGCCACTTTTCCAAGGGAATTGTCGTTGCGAGCGGACCGGAAGCCATCGTGACGGCGCCTGCAGACGGCTTTGTGGTGTTTGCCGGAGATTTTCGCAGTTACGGCCGGATGATCATCCTCAATACGGGTGATGGATATCATGTGGTGATGACGGGCATGGACAATGTGAGGACACGGCAGGGAATGTTTGTGTTCTCCGGAGAGCCCATCGCCTCCATGGGTGCAAAAAGAGTAGCGAGTGCAGCAGCATTGGCGCTGGAAACCGACAGGCCAACGCTTTACATTGAGTTCAGGAAAGATGGTGTGCCGGTTGATTCCCAACCGTGGTGGACCGCAAAAAATACCGGAAGGGCGCACAATGATTCGTAAGGTTTCGCTTCTCCTTATCGGTGGGCTTATGGGCGCCACGGCGATGAGCGTGATTTATTCGGCGAGCATGCCGGCACAGGCGGCCGGGCCTTCGACCTATAAGGAATTGTCGATCTTTGGCGACGTGTTCGAGCGTGTGCGTGCACAATATGTGACGCCGCCGGATGACGAGAAGCTGGTGGAAAATGCCATCAACGGCATGCTGAGCTCGCTCGATCCGCATTCGAGCTTCATGAATGCCAAGGATGCCAACGATATGCGCACCCAGACAAAGGGTGAGTTCGGCGGTCTCGGCATCGAAGTGACCATGGAAAACGAGCTGGTCAAGGTCATTACACCGATCGATGACACGCCGGCTTCCCGCGCGGGTATTCTTTCGGGTGACTTCATTTCGGAGATCGACGGTACGCCGGTTCGCGGCCTGAAACTGGAGCAGGCTGTCGAAAAGATGCGCGGTGCGGTCAAGACGCCGATCAAGCTGACGATCATCCGTCAGGGCGCGGACAAGCCGCTCGAATTCACCGTCATGCGTGATGTCATTGCCGTTCGTGCGGTGAAGTCCCGTGTTGAAGGCGACAATGTCGGTTATCTGCGTGTCATCTCCTTTACCGAAAAGACCTATGACGACCTCGAAAAGGCGATCAAGAAGATCAAGGCGGATGTGCCTGCCGACAAGCTGAAGGGCTATGTGCTTGACCTGCGCCTTAACCCGGGCGGTCTGCTCGATCAGGCGATCAATGTCTCTGACGCCTTCCTTGAGCGTGGCGAAGTCGTTTCGACCCGTGGCCGCAACCCGGACGAGACCCGCCGCTTCAATGCGACGGCAGGCGATCTGACCGATGGCAAGCCGGTGATCGTGCTCGTCAATGGCGGTTCTGCTTCGGCCTCTGAAATCGTCGCCGGTGCGCTGCAGGATCTGCGTCGCGCGACCGTGGTCGGCACCCGCTCCTTCGGTAAGGGTTCTGTCCAGACGATCATTCCGCTCGGCGAGGCAGGTGCGCTGCGCCTGACCACGGCGCTTTATTACACGCCGTCGGGCAAGTCGATCCAGGGCACGGGCATCGAGCCCGATATCAAGGTCGAACAGCCATTGCCGCCCGAACTGCAGGGCAAGGTGACCACCGAAGGTGAATCCGGTCTTTCCGGCCACATCAAGGGCCAGAGCGAAACGGACGAAGGTTCGGGTTCCTCCGCCTACGTTCCGCCGGAAGCCAAGGATGACATCCAGCTCAACTATGCGCTGGACCTGTTGCGCGGCACCAAGACGGATCCGTCTTTCCCGCCGAATCCGGAAAAGGCTGTGGTCAACAAGCAGTAAGATGGATGCGCCGGTCAGCCGGCGCGTTGTCTCCATTGCCCAACCGTTTGGACGGATTGTTCATTGTCTTCGGACCTGCGAAAACCGCTTCTGGGTCGTCAGAAAAAAAGCGCCGGTATCAACCGGCGCTTTTCCGTCATTATGGTTCTGTCTGCACTTGCCGTTCTGACGATCGGCGGGCTTTCCGTCTATACGGCCTTGTCTACGGGTAATTTGCAGAGGACGGCGGCTGAGCCGGATACTCAGCCCAAGCTTCCTGAAAATAAACCGGAAACAGCGGCGACCGACAGTGCGGGTTCCGGCGTAACGGCCGGTCTGCAGCCGGAAAGCGGACGTTCCGGCGCCAATATCAACCGGTCGACCATGCCGGACGGCAACGTCGTATCGGTCTATTCTCCTCGTCCGCGTGATGCCGACGGACCGGTCCTGATGAGCGGCCAGACCTATGGTCAGGACCCGCGCATGGCGATGCGGCCCAATGACGAATTGCTGGAAGAGACGGCTTTTGGCCGGCTGCCAATCATCGGTGCCGACGGTTTGCGGCCGATGGAGCAATATGCAAGGCCCTGGTCCGGCGCACGCGGCACCCGGGTAGCAATCGTAGTGGGCGGTCTCGGTCTCAGCCAGACAGGTTCGCAAAAAGCGATCCGGGAACTGCCGCCGGAAGTGACGCTCGGTTTCGCCGCGAGCGGCAACAGCCTGCAGCGGTGGATGCAGGAAGCACGCAGGGAGGGACATGAAATCCTCCTGCAGATACCCCTGGAGCCTTTCGGCTATCCCGGAACCAATCCCGGTCCGGACACGCTGCTGGCGGGCGATCCGGCGAAGGTCAACATGGACCGGCTGCACCGTTCCATGGCAAAAATCACCAATTATACCGGTGTCATGAATTATCTTGGCGGGCGCTTCCTTTCCGAGCAGGCGGCGCTGGAGCCGGTTATGCGTGACATAGGCAAGCGCGGGCTGCTTTTTCTGGATGATGCCTCGTCGGCGCAGTCTTTGAGCGGCGGGATTGCCAAGGCCATCTCCGCGCCACAGGGGTTTGCCGATGTGCTGCTCGACGGTGACGTGACCGAAGCTGCGATTTTACGCAAGCTGGACGAGTTGGAGCGGATCGCGCGCCGTAACGGCCAGGCGATCGGTGTGGCGTCGGCTTTCGACGAAAGCATCGTCGCCATTTCTAAGTGGTCTCGGGAAGCCGGTGGGCGGGGTATCGAGATTGTCGGTGTTTCTGCGCTTGTTTCGCAGCAGGCGGGACAGTAAACCTTCCGGGCGGCCATTTCCGCGCCTTTCAGGCGCCCAGACAATGCGGGTTTCCAATGACAATCAAAGCAGAAGATTTGCCTTACCGTCCCTGTGCGGGAATAATGGTTCTGAACGCCGAAGGCCTGGTCTGGGCCGGCCGGCGTATCAGGGAAGGTAACTCAGAATATGATGGCTCACCGCAATTGTGGCAGATGCCGCAGGGTGGCATCGACGAAGGAGAGCGGCCTTTGACGGCCGCCATTCGCGAACTCTACGAAGAGACAGGCATGAAATCGGTGACGTTGCTTGCGGAAGCGAGCGACTGGATTCACTATGACCTGCCGGCCGAATTGATCGGTATCGGCCTTAGGGGCAAATATCGTGGGCAGGCGCAGCGCTGGTTCGCGTTCCGCTTCGATGGCGATGAAAGCGAAATACAGATCGACCCGCCCCCGACCGGGCATACGGCCGAATTCGACGCCTGGGGCTGGAAACCAATGGAAAGCCTTCCCGAGCTGATCGTACCTTTCAAGCGTGCGGTTTACGAGAAGGTCGTGGCGGAGTTCCAGCATCTTTCCGGCAAATAAAAAAGGCGGCCTGTGGCCGCCTTTTCTCTGATCTATTGCGAAAGCTTATTCCGCTTCGTTGGCGGAATCGGCGTTGAGCTGACCGTATTTTTCCGCGCCAATCTTGCCGAGCAGGTCAAGCTGAGTTTCGAGGAAGTCGATATGGCCTTCCTCGTCAATCAGCAGAGCTTCAAAAAGCTTCATGGAGACGTAGTCTCCGGCCTCGGAACAGATATCACGGGATTTCTTGTAGGAGGTCCGTGCGTCGTATTCGCCGGCGAGATCCGCTTCCAGCACTTCCTTGACGTTCTGGCCGATGCGCAGCGGCGCCAGGGTCTGAAGGTTGGGATGGCCTTCGAGGAAGATAATACGATCGATGATCTTGTCGGCGTGCTGCATCTCTTCGATGGATTCTGCACGCTCCTTCTTTGCAAGCTTGGTGTAGCCCCAGTCGTTCAGAAGCCGGTAGTGAAGCCAATATTGGTTTACTGCACCGAGTTCGAGAAAAAGGGCCTCGTTAAGCCGCTCGATGACTTTTTTGTCGCCTTTCAATGTCCGCTCTCCTGTTCTCTTCATGGAATCGCTTCAGGCGGGACATAAAATCAAAAACATCGGCCTCAGTCGAGTGGCGACGGGCGTGATATTCTTCCGTGGTTTTGATGATCAGGTCGACAACGGTCGGGAAACAGCCGCAACAGCGACCGCGTTTTTCCATGGCGTGATACACTTTTGCAGGGACGATCAGCTGCCAACAGTCCTCATCCAGGAGCTCGTTGATGACGTCCCGGATATCGTGATCGGTGATGTAATTGCAGCTGCAAACCAGCATGATGGACTGCCTGTATGACGCAACACGTTGTTTTCGTTCTTAAACCAAAACAGGACACCAAATGTCAAGAAAAACCTCCTTCCAAAAGCCCGGCAGATTTCTAGACTCATTCTAAACTATACGAAAACTATCGTGTTTTCATCGGTTTAGCGGTTTCATTATTGCGGTGTTTTATGTTCAAGTTTTTGTGCTCCGCAAAATCGCAGCAGCAATTATCACGAAAAGTTTACCGCTTTCGATTGCCGCGACAGCTACGTGCACCGTTGTCAGGAGAAATATTGCCCGCCATTGGCCGTCATGGTGGAGCCGGTGATGAAGCCGGCCTCGTCTGACACCAGAAACAGGACGCAACGCGCAATTTCTTCCGGTTCGCCCAGACGGCCGACGGGAATTTGCGGCACAATCCGTTCGGCCAGCACTTTTTCCGGAATAGCTCTCACCATTTCCGTGCCGATATAGCCGGGGCAGATGGCGTTGACAGTGATGTTGCGGCTGGCACCTTCCTGCGCAAGCGCCTTGGTGAAGCCGATATCGCCTGCCTTCGAGGCGGAGTAGTTGGCCTGCCCCGCCTGCCCCTTCTGGCCATTGATGGAGGAAATATTGACGATGCGTCCGAAGCCGCGGTCGCGCATGCCCGGCCAGACGGGATGCGTCATGTTGAAGACGCCGGTGAGATTGGTGTCGATCACCTCACGCCACTGCTGCGGTGTCATCTTGTGAAACATTGCATCGCGGGTGATGCCGGCATTGTTGACCAGCACCTCGACCGGACCGAAGGTTTCTTCCACTTTTGCAATGCCATTCACGCAGGCATCATAGTCGCGGACGTCCCATTGAAAGGCGGGAATTCCGGTTTCTTTCTGGAATGCTTCCGCCCTGTCCGTCGTGAAGGCGTAGTTGACGGCCACCCGGTAGCCGGCAGCTTTCAAGGCGCGGGCGATAGCGGCGCCGATGCCGCTCGTCCCGCCGGAAATCAACGCAACCCGGCTCATATAGGCCTCCATGACCTGTCATTGAAGCGCCTGCATATGTGCGAGGATGCTTCATCCTGCTGAAATTCGTGTCGTGCTCAACGGCCATAGAAATGCGGCCAATGGGAGGCTGCTTCTACCCTATTGTTCGCTGAACCGGAATTGCTTTCTGGAAAACGGCGTTGCGGCCTTCAGAGCGCTTCGATGCACATGGCGACACCCATGCCGCCGCCGATGCAGAGCGTTGCAAGACCCTTGGACACGTTGCGACGGCGCATTTCGTAGATCAACGTGTTGAGGACGCGCGCGCCGGAAGCGCCGATCGGATGGCCGATGGCAATTGCGCCGCCGTTGACGTTGACGATAGCGGGATCGAGGCCGAGTTCGCGCACCACCGCACAGGATTGGGCGGCGAAGGCCTCGTTGGCTTCGACCAGGCCAATATCGCCAATCGACCAGCCGGCCTTGGCCAGAGCCTTGCGAGAGGCGGGGATGGGACCGGTTCCCATGATTTGCGGATCGACGCCGGCCGTCGCCCAGGACGCGATACGCGCCAGCGGCTTGATGCCGCGCCTTGCCGCTTCCTGCTCCGACATCAGGAGCGTGGCGGCTGCGCCATCGTTGAGGCCGGAGGCGTTGCCTGCCGTTACCGTGCCTTCCTTGTCGAAGGCCGGGCGCAGTTTTGCCATTGTTTCGAGAGAGGCGCCGGCGCGGATATGTTCATCCGCATCGATGACGATATCGGCCTTGCGGCCTTTAACCGTAAAGGCCACGATCTCGTCGGCGAAACGGCCGGAGTTCTGTGCGGCTTCGGCCTTGTTTTGCGATGCAACGGCGAACTGGTCCTGTTCATCACGGGAAAGCTGCCACTGGCGGGCAATGTTCTCGGCAGTTATCCCCATGTGGTAACCGTAAAAGGCGTCGGTCAGGCCGTCTTTCAGCATGGTGTCGATCATCTTGAAATCGCCCATCTTCACACCGCCGCGCAGATGGGCGCAGTGGGGCGCCATGGACATGGATTCCTGTCCGCCGGCAATGACGATGGCCGCGTCGCCCGTCACGATCTGCTGCATGCCGAGTGCGACGGCGCGCAGGCCGGAACCGCAGAGCTGATTGACGCCAAAAGCGGTTGCTTCCTGCGGAATGCCGGCCTTCATGGCCGCCTGTCGCGCTGGATTCTGCCCTTCGCCTGCGGTGAGTACCTGACCGAGGATGACTTCATCGATTTCACTCGCCGCAACGCCAGCCCGTTCCAGCACGGCCTCAATGACCGTTGCCCCAAGCTCGTGGGCGGGCGTATTGGCGAAGTGGCCATTGAAAGAGCCGACAGCGGTGCGGGCAGCGCTGGCAATCACGATTGAAGGCAATGTCATCTGTTTCTCCTCACATGCGGGCGGAGACTGGCAAAGCTTTCAATACAAGTCAAATGCCGAAAGTTGCTTTAAAAGATGTTGCTAAATCAAGCTGGAATCTTGCGAAAAATTGCTGCGCAAAAAACAAACTGTTGCGATGCACAAAACATTTGTCAGAGGGCTCGTTTTGCGCATACACTTTGCAGCGGGAAGAGCAATAACACCAAAAAACAAAAAATACCATCATCGCGAGGAGGCGGGCATGGCGAAACACGACGGCGAAACAATCATTAAAAAATATGCCAACCGGCGGCTCTATAATACCGGCACCAGCACCTATGTGACGCTCGACGACCTGGCGCAGATGGTCAAGCGTGGTGAGGACTTCAAGGTTCAGGACGCCAAGTCCTCCGAAGACATTACCCACGCGGTGCTGACGCAGATCATCGTCGAACAGGAAGCCAAAACCGGCAATACGCTGTTGCCGACGGCATTTCTGCGGCAGCTGATCTCCTATTACGGCGACCAGATGCAGATGGTCGTGCCGACATTTCTCGAACATTCGATGAAGACCTTTTCCGATCAGCAGAGCCAGATGCAGGAGCATATGGCTAAGGCTTTCGGCGACGGTTCGCTCGCCCGCAATTTTCAGGCGCCATTGCAGATGATGGAAGAGCAGATCCGCCGCAACACGGAACTCTTCCGGCAGGCGATGCAGGGTTTCACACCTTTCGCAATGCCGCAGGCGCCCAAGGAAACCCGCAAGCCGAATGCCTCCGAGATTGATGAGCTGAAGGCGCAGCTGCGCGCATTGCAGCAAAAACTCGACCAGCTGTGATGAAGGCCGTGGAATTCAGAAGCGGTGCGCTTCGCTTGCCTATATCCGCGATGCAGCTTCCAGCTTGTTGACCAAGGTGTTCAGACCTCTCCGCCGTCATCCTCGGGCTAGCCCCGAGGATCCACAACATGCAGAAATCAATGGATCCTCTGGTCTAGCCCGAGGATGACGTCGAATATGCGGAGCGATTTATCATCACTCGCGCGTCTTATAAGTTTCAGGTTCTTCAGTTTGCGGCCCGTTCGGGCACACGCAGCAACAGCAGAAATCCAGCCCCCAGGAACAGGATGAGCGTGGCCATGCCGATATGGGCAGAGCCGCTTACATAGGTTGCTATGGAAAACGATAGTGTCGCCATGAAACTCGTGGCGCGGCCGGAGAGCGCATAGATGCCGAAATAGCGGCCCGCCTCCGCCACGGTGATATTGCGGGCGAGATAAGAGCGCGACGAGGCCTGGACGGGGCCGAAGGCGAGGCCGATCAATACGCCATAAAGCAGATAGGCTTTTTCCGCGCCGGTTGCGAAGATGCCGCCATTATCCGTCGTCGACAATTGTATCCAGCCGAACAGGGTCGAGCCCTTTTCCGTGGAGACGATGCCGAGCGTGGCGAGCAGCAGGAGCACCAGACTGATGAGAATGGTGATGCGAGAACCGAGTTTCTGATCGACGCGTCCGGCCGCAAAGCAGCCTGCGATGGCGACGACATTGAGGAGAATGCCGAAGAGGCCGATTTCCATCGTCGCCCAGCCGAACATGCCGGCCGCAAAGGCGCCACCCAGAATGAGCACGCCGTTGACGCCGTCCTGATAAAGCATGCGCGCGATCAGAAACCGCAACAACACGGGGCGGTAGCGCAATTCGCGCAGGGTTATCTTGAGTTCCCCCAGTCCCGAGCGGATCGCGGCTCCGAAGGGCAGGCCCTTTTCGGCGTCCGGGGTCAGCAGAAACATCGGCAGAATGAAGATGAGATACCAGAGTGCCGCGAATGGACCGGTTATTCTGGCGTCCTCGCCGGTTGCCGGATCGAGACCGAAAAGCGGTTTGATGCCGGCGATCGTCAGTCCGGTTTGCGGGTTGGCGGCCAGAAGTGTCACCACGGCGATCAACACCACCATGCCGCCGAGATAACCGAGACCCCAGGCGAGATTGGAAATGCGTCCGACATTCTGCGGATTGGTCAGCCGCGGCATCATGGAATCGTTGAAGACGATAGAAAATTCCGCCGCGATGGAGGCGAGGATCATGCAGATGATCGGCAGGATGAGCGGTGAGCCTGGTGCTGCGAACCAAAGGAAAAAGAGACTTACGATCTTGATGACCGCAAAAAAGGCGATCCACGGCTTTCTCGCGCCGGACTGGTCAGCGATGGAGCCGAGAATGGGGGAGAAGAGGGCTATGATGATAGACGACACCGTCGCCATGTTGCTCCATGTCGCCTGCGCCGAAATCGGATCATCGGTGAGGCGGGCGACGAAATAAGGGCCGAAAACGAAGGTTGTGACGACCGTAAAAAAGGGCTGCGCCGCCCAGTCGAACATGACCCAGCCCCAGATGCCGCGTTTCGCAACCACTGTTTCCGCATTCGGGGTGGGGACAGTCATTCATCGTCCTATCGGATATCAGGGGGAGGATAGAAGGTGGGATGTTGGCGCATCGTGCCATCTATCGCCATCCGGGCCAATAACCCGGATGGCGTTTTTCGGATGGTCGATCAGCGCGCCTGAACGATATCGCCAAGCAGCCCTGCCGCCACTGTCAGGCGGGCGAGGTTGGTATCGCCGCTTTCGCTGAGCGCGCCGAGTTCGGAAACGATGCGGTTGACGCGCACGCGGTCTGCCGCATACCAGGCCTGAACCGGATCCTTCTCCTTCGCATGCTCGGTGAGCGCCGAAATGACGATCCGGCGTCTCGACAAGGCGATCTGGTCCTGGCTGCGCAGGAGGGCCAGGCTCTCATAGTGATCAACCGGCGTGATGCGCTGGCTGGCATCCAGCAGACGCGCGACACGGAAGGTCGACGAGACGGTGGCATAGCTTTCGGCGGCTCGGGCAAGCGTTGTGCCTGCACTTTCGGCAATGCGCATGATTTCCGGCACATAGACCAGCAGGGAAAGCGTATCCAGTTCTTCCAGAAGGCCGGAGGGAACGCCGTCGATTTCCGTGACACCAAGTTCGCGACGATATTTCGCCGCTGCCGGCGACAGCGTCTTGATGGCGGTTTTCAGGCGCTCGATTTCGGTCGCCATGTCACTCGTTCCCGCACCCGCGCTTCCGGTTTGCAGGTAAAGGCGGCTCGCATCCGAGAAGATGCGGGTGATCGTGGCATAAAGACCGTTCTGGATTTCACCGCCCACCTTGCCGTCAAGCGCGTCAACCTCGCCCCACAGGCGTTTGAGGCCGAAGCCATCCTCGACGATCACCGCCGCCTTAACGACATCGGCCGCCAGGAGGCCGCTTGCGTCAGCGAGTTTCTGCACGAAACCCGGACCTCCGCGGTTCACCACGGCATTGGCGAGTGCAGTCGCGACGATTTCACGGTGCAGGCGATGCGCCTTGATATCGTCGGCATAGTTCTTCTGCATCTTGGCCGGGAAATAGTCGACCAGGAGATGCTGGAGATAGGGCTCGTCGGGAAGCGGGCTTGCCACAAGTGCGTCGAACAGGGTCAGCTTGGCATAGGAGAGAAGTACGCCGATTTCCGGCCGGGTCAGCGGCTTTCCGGTGGCGTATCTTTCGCTGAGTTCGGCATTGTTCGGCAGGGTTTCAACCTTGCGGTTCAGTTGCCCGGTTGCCTCGAGCGCGCTCATGAGGCGGCCGAGCTCTTCGCGGTTTGCGAGCCCAAGCCGCTCCGTGAGCGAGATCGCCAGCGATTGCAGATAGTTGTTGCGCAGCACCAGTTGCGCCACTTCCGGTGTCATGGAAGCGAGAAGCTGGTTGCGCTTCGGCATCGTCAGGCGACCGCTATTGACGGCGGAGGCAAGCGCGATCTTGATGTTGACCTCGACGTCGGAGGAGTTCACGCCAGCCGAGTTGTCGATAGCGTCGGAATTGCAACGCCCACCCGCCAGCGCATAAGCGATGCGGCCCTTCTGGGTGATGCCCAGATTGGCGCCTTCGCCGATGACCTTGGCGCGCAGCTCCGTTGCGTTGACGCGGATGGGGTCGTTGGCCCTGTCACCCACCTCGGCATTGGTTTCCACCGCCGCCTTGATGTAGGTGCCGATGCCGCCGAACCACAGAAGATCGGTCGGCGCCTTCAGGATGGCGGTCATGATCTCGAAGGGTGTGGCGACGGATTTGTCGAGGCCGATGGCGGCCACGGCTTCCGGCGTCAGCGTCACAGATTTTTCGGAACGCGAAATGATCATGGCGCCGTCGGAGAGCGTCGAGCGGTCATAATCTTGCCAGCTGGAACGCGGCAGTTCGAAAAGCCGCTTGCGCTCTGCGAAGGATTTGTCGGTATCGGGATCCGGATCGATGAAGATGTCGCGGTGATCGAAGGCGGCGATCAGCCTGATCTTTTCCGACAGCAACATGCCATTGCCGAAAACGTCGCCGGACATGTCACCCACACCCGCCACCGTGAAGGGGGTGGTCTGGATGTCGGTATCCATTTCACGGAAATGGCGTTTCACCGTCTCCCATGCGCCCCGCGCGGTGATGCCCATCTTCTTGTGGTCGTAACCGGCCGAGCCGCCCGATGCGAAGGCATCGTCCAGCCAGAAGCCGGCGTCGTGGGCAAGGCCGTTCGCCGTATCGGAGAAGGTTGCCGTTCCCTTGTCGGCGGCGACGACGAAATAGGGGTCGTCACCATCCAGCCGCAGCGTATCGGCCGGCGGCACGATGGCGTCGTCGACGATATTGTCGGTGATGGAGAGCAGGGTGCGGATGTAGGTCTTGTAGGCTTCGCGGCCGGCGTTGAAGACCTCGTCGCGGGAACCGCCAACGGGCAGGTTCTTCGGGAAGAAGCCGCCCTTGGCGCCGACTGGTACGATCACCGCGTTCTTGACCTGCTGCGCCTTGACGAGACCGAGCACTTCCGTGCGGTAATCCTGGCCGCGATCCGACCAGCGAAGACCGCCGCGCGCGACCTTGCCGAAGCGCAGGTGCACGCCTTCAACCTCGGTTCCATAAACGAAGATTTCGCGGAAGGGACGCGGATCGGGCAGGCCATCCAGATGTTTCGGATCGAACTTGAACGCCAATAGGTCACGCGGCGTGCCGTCGGCATTTTTCTGGAAGTAGTTGGTGCGAAGTGTCGCGTCGATGGCGTTGACGTAGCGCCTCAGCGTACGGTCCTCGTCGAGGTTGGGAACGCCGCTCAATGCGGTCTCTATCGCCTTGTGTATCTCCGCGAGTTTCTTCAGCCGCTTCTTTTCTTCGATGGATGGATCGAAGCCAGCCTTGAAAAGCGCGAAAATATTCCGGGAAATGGCCGGGTATTTGAAGAGCGTTTCGGAAATATGCTCCTGCGAATAGACAATGCCGGTCTGGCGCAGATAACGGGCATAGGCGCGCAGCACGGACACTTCACGCACGGTCAGGCCGCAGGCGAGGATCAGGCGGTTGAAGTTGTCGTTATCCACCTTGCCGGAGAAGGCGGCAAGAAAAGCCTCTTCCAGTTTCTGCCCATAATGCGGCAGATCGAGCGTCGTGCCCTTGGCGACGGATAGTTCCATGTCATGCAGCACGATGTCGCGCTTTTCGCCATCCGAAACGACACCAACGTCGAAGGTGCGCTCGCTGATGACGTTGAAGCCCAGATTTTCGAGCAGTGGCACGCGCCGCGAGAGCGGCAGGTGGCCGTCGCGATGGAATATCTTCAGCGAAAGAGTGTCGGCCGATTGGCCTTCCTGCTGGTAGAACTCAATGCGGACTGGCTCGCCTTTTACGGCGGCCAGGATATCCGTCATGTCGCCGATCGCCTCTTCCGGCGTGAAGGCTTCCTGATAGGCCTGATCCACCTCCAGCACCGGAGCACCCGGCTCGGAGAGGGTGACAAAATGGTCTATCCAGCGTGCGGCGATATCGCTGACGGCATCTTCGAGCTTATCCTGGGCGATACGAGGCGTCTTGCCTTCCGTGCGGCCGACGATGAAGTGGACGCGGGCGACAGCCCCTTCTGGGAAGGCAGGATAATAGGCGGAAATATGCCCGTCATAGACCTTGCTCAGATAGTCGCCGATCTTCTCGCGCACATAGGAATTGTATTCCTCGCGCGGCACGAAAATGATGGCCGAGACGAAGCGGTCGAAACGGTCGATGCGGGCGAGGACACGCACGCGCGGACGGTCGCTCAATTCCATGATCTGCTCGATGAAGCGGATCAGCAAATCCGTTTCGATCTGGAAGAGATCGTCGCGGGGATAGGCTTCCAGCGTGTTCTGCAGGATGCGGCCGGAATGGCTGTTCGGATCGAAACCGAAGTGCCGCTCGACATCGGCCACCTTGGCGCGCAGCAGCGGTATCTGCTTGACCGAACGCGTATAGGCCGTGGCGGTGAACAGGCCGACGATACGCAATTCGCCAATGACATTACCGTCCTCGTCAAAGCGCTTGATGCCGATATAATCCATATAGGCGCGGCGATGCACGATGGACTTCACATTCGCCTTGGTGACGATGAGGAAATCCGGGCCATCGAGGAAGGCAAGAATTTCCGGCGTCGTCGTCACGGCATTCTTGCCGAGGCGCAGAACACGCACATCCGGATCGCTGAGGCTGCCGAGACCGACGCCGTCACCGCGTTCGATCTTCGCGTTCTTTCCCTTGCCGGAATAGGTGTAGTCGCGCATGCCGAGGAAAGTGAAATTGTCGTTGCGAAGCCAGTTGAGGAATTCGACGGCTTCCGTCCGCTCGGTCTTGCGCCGCGACGAGCCGCGCTTTGAGAGCTCGTCCAGCGCCTCATCGAGCTTTGCCAGCATGGGCCGCCAGTCGCGGTAGGCGAACTGGACCTGCGCCAGGACGAAACGCAGCCGTTCTTCCAGCGTTGCGGCGGCCTGCGCGGTCAGCGGCGCGATATGCAGCTGGATGAGGCTGATATTCTCGGTGGGATCATCTTCGGGCTCCGCAAGGCGGTAACCTGCCTGGGCGGTGTCGTCGCGAACGAGGATCGGATGCACCGCAAGATAAAGTCCACGATAGCTGCTTGTGACTTCGCCCATGACGGAATCATAGAGGAACGGCATGTTGCGGCCGATAATCGTGAGAACCGTTACAGGAATATCCCGCGGGGAAACGCCCTCCACCTGCGTGATGCTGATATGGGGCGCCTCTCCGGTCCAGTGCGACAGCGCGCCGAAACTGTGAGCGGCGCTCGCTGCCAGCATCTCTGCGGAATAATATTCTATATCGTCGGCGCTTGCCCTTCCATAAAGAATACCTGGATCAAGAAATTGGACATTTTCGGCAATTGCCTGCTGACGCGCTTTTTCGATCTGTTTTTCGCGTTTTGGATTATTTCTGTAGCCCATTTGACGTGGATTCCTCCAAAAATCACACTTTAATTTAAAAAAAGCACCGCCAATTTACGGATTTTGCCTTTTCAGTCGAATCGGATATTGGCGTGGAATTACGAAGAGTTTAAGAGGCTTTCGTGTTTCTTCAGTCGGTAAGTGAAATTTTTTTGCTTCTTTTGCCATGAGGGTCTGTCTCAAAGCATTCGACAGTATTTTTGCGGCTAATTTTTAGGCGGTTCTTGGACTGCCATGTGATGTTGCGGCCACGGTCGAAGCAAATTATTGATTTGCGCCTATTTTTGTGGTACACCAACGACACTGATCCACAGCGTGGCATTTGTGTGCCCAAAAACACCACGAAAGCAACACCTCTTTTGCACGCGGTTTCCGTGACATATCGAGCGTTTACGTTATCGAACCCCGCAAGACGGGAAGGTGTGTTTTTGCGTGCACGGCTGGACCAGTGCGGAGTCACCTGACGGTTCCCCCGTCTCATCAGGGCCTGACCGACCCAACCCCGGCATTGCCGGGTATGTAACAGGGAGTTTTTAGAACGAATGACGACCCAGCAGAAGAAATCTCCAGCACATCACGGTTTCAAGACCGGTGAAGCGATTGTGTATCCCGCTCATGGTGTCGGTACCATTTCTGCCATCGAGGAACAAGAAGTCGCCGGCATGAAGCTTGAGCTTTTTGTCATCGATTTCGAAAAAGACAAGATGCGTCTTAAAGTTCCCGTCGCAAAAGCCGTGAGCATCGGCATGCGCAAGCTTTCCGAAGGCGATTTTGTCGAGCGGGCACTGAAAGTGGTGCAGGGCAAGGCGCGTGTGAAGCGTACCATGTGGTCGCGCCGCGCTCAGGAATATGATGCAAAGATCAATTCCGGCGATCTTATCGCGATTGCGGAAGTGGTGCGCGATCTCTACCGTGCCGAAAACCAGCCGGAGCAGTCCTATTCCGAGCGTCAGCTTTACGAAGCTGCTCTCGACCGCATGGCGCGCGAAATCGCCGCCGTCAACAAAATGTCTGAAACCGAGGCTGTCCGCCTGGTGGAAGTCAACCTTGCCAAAGGCCCCAAGCGCGGCAAGACCGTTGAAGAAGACGATTCTCAGGACGAAGCCGCTTAATAACCGGCCTTTTCCGTCTAAAAAACCCGCCTTGATGGCGGGTTTTTTTTGCCCGGCTGCAGGGCGCGCTTCACAGGATGCGGATTTTTGTGCCCTTGCGCAGGTGCGGCAGGATACGCCGCATATCGCGGGGACGGAGAGCGACGCAGCCTGCGGTCGGTTCATACCCCGGGCGTATCAGGTGCATGAAGATCGCCGAGCCGCGGTTGCGGCTTCTGGTGGTGATGTTCCAGTCGAGCACCAGGCAGACGTCGTAAAGACCGTCCTTTCGCATCATCTCTTCATGGCTTGATGCAAAGGGTGCTTTGACCAGCCTGTTGTAATTGGCGTTGCTCGGCTCGTCGCACCACAGCATGGATGGTCGCGTCCGTTGCATCGGCAATGCCGTGGCGATGGCGGTGTTGCGATCGCCGCGATAAAAGCCGTGCAGCAGGCGGGTGGTGGAAATGGGGGATTTTCCGTCTCCCTCGCGTTTCAGCGCGGTGCGGCCATTGCGTCCGATTGCGGCGGGAAAGGTGAGATGTCCGAGCTGAACGATCGCCCGGCTTATTTTCGAAGGCGCCGGCCGAACCATGAGCGTCAATGCGCGTTTATGTTGCTTTACGGGCTGTTTGCTCATGTTTTTCACGAGATTTTGCTTTGCAGGTTATCTAACGTGAAGTCATAGCACTTCGTAATATCATGGCAATGGGTTGACCTTTTATCGGCAAACCGCTGAATTGGCTGACAATTAGAGCACCATGCGTCCCTTAGCAGGCACAAAGGATGCTCTAACTCTTTTAAACTACGCATCGTGCTTTCCGAGAATCGAACGCGATTTCCGGGCTGGTGCGCTAAAGTAAGAAAGGCTGAGAATCCGAATGACGGCTCGCACTATCCTTCTGGTGGACGATGACGACGATCTTCGGGAGACGCTGACCGAGCAACTGTCTCCTTATGAGGAATTCTCGCTGCTCAGCGGCGCAAACGCCGCACAGGCAATGCAGACCGCCAAGAGCGCCCAGGTCGATCTTCTTATCATGGATGTCGGTCTTCCGGATATGGATGGGCGTGAAGCGGTGAAGCTGCTGCGCAAGGGCGGTTTCAAGGCGCCGATCATCATGCTGACCGGGCACGACACCGATTCCGATACCATACTCGGGCTTGAAGCCGGCGCGAATGACTATGTGACAAAGCCTTTTCGTTTTGCCGTTCTTCTGGCGCGTATCCGCGCGCAGCTGCGCCAATATGAACAGAGTGAGGACGCGGTTTTCACCGTTGGTCCCTATCAGTTCAAGCCCAGCCAGAAGCTGCTGACGACGGAAGACGGCAAGAAAATCCGGCTGACGGAAAAGGAAGCGGCGATCATCCGTTACCTTTACCGCGCCGGAAGCACCGTCGTTACACGCGATGTCCTCTTGGAAGAGGTCTGGGGTTATAATTCCGGCGTGACCACGCACACGCTCGAAACGCATGTCTACCGCCTGCGCCAGAAGATCGAGCGTGACCCTTCCAACGCTGAAATTCTGGTGACCGAGAACGGCGGCTACAAGATCGTTCCCTGAACCGGGATAGTCTGATCGCTAGGTATTACATCCGTATTCTAAAGCTGGCGCCGTGCGTTTGAAAAAAACGCACGGCGTTCTAACTGCTTGTATTTTGAAGACCGATATTGGAAAACCGCTATAGTAGGGCAGGCGGCTTTCTGGAGTAGCGATCAAACATGGCGTTGACGGACGATATCATGCTTCTGGGGCAAGTGCCGTTGTTTGCGGGCTTCAGCGATGACCAGCTGCGGCTGATTGCCTTCGGCGCGGAGCGTCGCCGCGTCTCGGCAGGCCAGACACTGTTTCGGGAACATTCGCCGGCTGAATGCGCCTTTGCGGTGACATCGGGCCATTTCGAGCTTTTTACGGCAGGAAGGGACGGCAAGCCCGTGCTGCAGGCGACGCCCGGCAAGGGTGCCCTGCTTTCCGAACTGGCGCTTTTTACGCTCTGCGAACGGAAATTCACCGCTGTGGCCGCGGAGGATTCCGAGGTCATCCGCATCACGCGTATCCTCTTTCACCGGCTGGTAGAGGAGTTTCCGGAGGTTGCCGATATCGTATCGGCGCGCATTCGCGACAATATCGCGGCTCTGGCAACAGGTGCGGCCCGTTTGCAGAACCGCTTCGCCTGACGCCGCTCAAACCACATGCTCAGAAACGGAAATGGGCCGTAACCGGGACGTGGTCCGATGGCCGGTTCCAGCCGCGGGCCTCGCGCAATATGTCGATTTTTTCAAGCGAGGGACCTAGATCCTGAGATGACCAGATGTGGTCGAGACGGCGGCCACGGTCTGCGGCTTCCCAATCCTTGGCGCGGTAGCTCCACCAGGTATAAATCTTTTCACTATCAGGCACGTTCAGCCGCATCAGATCGAGCCAGTTGCCCTTCTTCATGATGTCGAGCATGCCGTCGGTTTCCACCGGCGTATGGCTGACGATCTTCAGCAGCTGCTTGTGAGACCAGACGTCATTTTCAAGCGGTGCGATATTGAGATCGCCGACGAGAATGGAAGAGGTGCCGGGCACACCATCGGCGCGGAGCGCCTTCATTTCCTCGATGAAATCCAGCTTGTGGCCGAATTTGGGATTTATCGAACGATCTGGTTCGTCGCCGCCGGCGGGAACGTAGAAATTGTGCAGCCGAACGCGGCGCGATCCCACCTGAAAAATCGCGGAAATATGCCGTGCGTCTCCAATCCCGCAATAGTCCTGCCGATGATCTTCGGTGAGGGGGATTTTCGAGGCGATGGCCACCCCGTGATAGCCCTTCTGGCCGTGGATGATGACGTGCTCATAACCGAGCGCCTTCAGCGGCTTCATCGGAAATTCGCCATTCGGGCATTTCGTTTCCTGCAGGCAGAGAATGTCGGGTTTGTAACGCACCAGAAACTGCTCAACGATCGGCATTCTGAGCCTGACCGAGTTGATGTTCCAGGTTGTTATCGAAAACGACATGCATGTGCTCCGCTTCTAGAGTGTTTTGTCGCATGTCCGGACGGAAAACCGATGGCCACTTTTCCTGGAAATGCGCTGTTGCCCCGAAGCCCGTTGTTTCGGAGCATGTTTCCGGAGCGCAGGCTTATAACATCACGACGAAAACGGGAATGGACTTTAGCGGCAAAATAAAAAGGCGGCCGCAAGGCCGCCTTTAGAAGAATTCTCGCAGGTTCGAAACCTCAGCCGCGTTTGCGGACTTCCTCGTAATTGATGTTGAAGACGCGTTCGTCAAGGTTCACGCCCGTCTGGACGTTGAAGATCATGACGGTCGTGTCCTTGTTCTGGGCGTCGGTCGTCGTCCACTGCCTCAGATCGAAGGTTTTCGGGTCGAACATCAGGGTAATGGTGGAATCACCAAAAATGCTCTTGTCGCCGAGCACGATGGTGGTCAGGTCCGACTCTTCCTTCACGTCCCGGACCTTCTGGTTGCCGAGGTCGATCTTGTCGGACAAAAGCAGGCTGAGAGGGGTCTTCGACAGCGGATAGAGATCCCATGTCTTCAGCTTCATGTTGCCTATGACGACATTCTTGCCATCGGCGATGACGCGCATGGGCGAGGGGTCCTCATAATTGAAGCGAAGCTTGCCCGGCCGCTCGATGTAAAATTTGCCGCCGGTCTGCTCACCACGGGGACCGAATTGTACAAATTCACCCATCATGGTTTTGACAGACGAGAAGTGGTTGGCGATTTTCTGCGCGGTCGCGCCATTGCCGGCGGCCTGCGCAAATGCGTTGAGCGGCGACAGGCCGGCCATGGCGGCTGCCATGGAAAATGCCGTCAGCACGCCGCGTCGCGTCACGCCGTTTTGCGGTGCGTTTGCGGCTGCAGTTTCGCCGGTGGTGAGGTCGTTCATTCTGTTCTCCTTCATCGCAGCGATTGTCCGCATAAAAGGCGGCGGCTTCATGACGTTGAAAGCGTGTAATAACGCTTCTCAACCCCGCTTGGTTGCGGACGTTATCGCTCGATGATGTCTGATTCCGTCGGTACGAGGATTTCGCGTTTTCCGGCATGGTTGGCGGGGCCGATAATGCCTTCCTGTTCCATGCGCTCGATCAGCGAGGCGGCGCGGTTGTAGCCGATGCCCAGACGCCGCTGCACATAGGAGGTGGATGCCTTGCCGTCCCTCAGCACGACCGCCACGGCCTGATCGTAAGGGTCTTCCGAATCGGAGAAATTGCCTGTCCCGGCCGGGCCGCCGGCATTACCTTCCTCGTCGTCTTCCTCGGTGATCGCTTCCAGATATTCCGGCGATCCCTGGGTCTTCAAATAAGCGACGATCTCCTCCACTTCGTTGTCGGAGACGAACGGGCCGTGCACACGCTGGATGCGGCCGCCACCGGCCATATAGAGCATGTCACCCATGCCGAGCAGCTGTTCGGCGCCCTGCTCGCCCAGAATGGTGCGGCTGTCGATCTTCGACGTCACCTGGAAGGAGATGCGGGTCGGGAAGTTTGCCTTGATGGTGCCGGTGATGACGTCGACGGACGGACGCTGGGTCGCCATGATAACATGGATGCCGGCGGCGCGGGCCATCTGCGCCAGACGCTGTACGGCGCCTTCAATGTCCTTGCCTGCTACCATCATCAGATCGGCCATTTCGTCGATGATGACGACGATATAGGGCAGGGGCTTCAGGTCGAACTCTTCCGTTTCATACATCGCCTCGCCGGTCTGGCGGTCGAAGCCGGTCTGCACCGTGCGGGTGAGGATTTCGCCCTTGTCGAGAGCCTGCTGCACGCGGCTATTGAAGCCGTCGATGTTGCGAACGCCGATCTTCGACATTTTCTTGTAGCGCTCTTCCATCTCGCGCACCGTCCACTTCAGGGCAACAACGGCCTTTTTCGGATCGGTCACAACAGGGGAGAGCAGATGTGGAATGCCGTCATAGATCGACAGTTCCAGCATTTTCGGATCGATCATGATCAGGCGGCACTGTTCCGGCGACATGCGGTAAATGAGCGAGAGGATCATGGTGTTGATGGCGACGGATTTGCCCGAACCCGTTGTACCGGCAACGAGCAGATGCGGCATCTTGGCGAGATCGGCGATGACGGGTTCGCCGCCAATGGTCTTGCCGAGCGCCATGGCAAGCTTGGCCTTGCTGTTTTCGAAATCGCGGCTGCCAACCAGTTCACGCAGGAACACAGTTTCTCGGGTCTGGTTCGGAAGCTCGATGCCGATGGCGTTGCGGCCGGGAACGACGGCAACGCGCGCGGCAATGGCGCTCATGGAGCGGGCGATATCATCCGCAAGGCCGATGACGCGCGAGGATTTGATGCCGGGTGCCGGTTCCAGTTCGTAGAGTGTCACGACCGGGCCGGGGCGAACATGAATGATCTCGCCCTTGACGCCGAAATCCTCGAGAACGCCTTCGAGCAGGCGGGCATTCTGCTCCAGCACTTCCTCGCTCAGCGTGTTGTCGCGCACGATATTCTTCGGCTCCGCCAGAAGATGGACGGAGGGCAGCTGGAAACCGTCGGCGGCGATGAAGGAGGCCTGCGCCTCGCGTGCCACGCGCTCGCTCGGCTTTGGGCGTGCGGAGGGGGCGGTTATTCTGGGCTGACCGCGTCCCGGTGCCTGTCTTGCAATGAACTTCGGGTCGGATTCGTCGGCACTGTCATCGTCCGAGAGAATACCGTTTGGCAGGCGTCGCCCGTCCGTATCGAAATGCAGCTCGTCATCCATGTCACCATCATGATCGAGTGCGATGGAGGGAGGCGACATCTGCCGGCGCGATGCGGCGCGTTCCTCGAAAGACGGTTCCGCGCGCTGGTCGAGGCGGTTGATCGCCGTCTTGAGGCGGGACGGTTCGTTCAACGTGCCGAATTCATATTCGTTGAAATCATAGGGATGTTCGAATTCGTCATGCAGGGATTTGGACTTGATGCCAAACAGGCGGCGAAGGCGGGCCTGGGTGATGTACCAGTAATGTGCCATGGCGCCAAAAGCGAGGATATTGGCGAAGAAGCCTTCACCGTCGTCATCGTCTTCTTCAGCCTCACGGACGGCGCGTGCCTTGTTCGACACCGGCGCGCGTTCTTCCAGTTCCAGGCTATCTTCCGGGCTTCCCATGAGGCCGGCGGCAAAGAGCATCAGCCAGGCAGCGGGAGCCGCAAATATAACGCCCAGTACTGTCGCAATGGTGCCGGTTGGGTAAGCGCCGATGAAAAGGGCGGGGAAGCGCAGGATCATATCACCGATAACGCCGCCAATGCCGTTTGGCAGCGGCCAGGTTACGGGTGCTGGAAAACAGCCGAGCGAAGCGGCGCAGACGATGGCGCCGGCAACCCAGGCAACGAGGCGGGCGGGTATCCGGTTGAACCTGCGTCCGGCGATGAGCGCGATCGCCCAGGCAATGACCGGCAAAAGCGAGATGATTGCGGAGAGCCCGAGGAACTGCATCACGATATCGGCGAAGATGGCGCCGCTGTAACCCAGAAGATTGGTAGGCTGGTTTCCCGTGGCATAGGAGAGGCTCGGATCCGCCACATTCCATGTGGCGAGGGCCGCAATACCCAGTGAAATCGTGGCCAGCAAAGCGAAACCGGCGAGAGCCATGATCTGCCGCACGAAAAACGCCGTCAGCACGAAGCGCGTGTGACGACCATCGAATGTCGGAGATTGCATTCTGCCCATGTCCCTGAACCCGTCGTTTTTCCTGGTTTCGGCAAGATCCGGCAGGTGACCTGATCCCGGATTGACAGGGAAAACTAACCGCTTGCTGGTTAATGTCGTGTTAACCATGCGGTTTTTTGCAGTTGCATGTGCATTTACGGCAAAGAAAAAGGCCCGCCGGAGCGGGCCTTCTTTTGGGTAAGGGGATGGAGAACCCCTTTTCCCGGATCTTAAGAGTGGTAGGCGGCTTCGCCGTGGGTTGCGAGGTCGAGACCTTCGCGTTCCGCTTCGACCGGAACCCGCAGGCCAACGATGACGTCGACGATCTTGTAGAGGATTGCCGAGACAATGGCGCACCAGACGATGGTGATGGCGACGGCGACGAACTGCGTCCAGACCTGCGAGGCGATGGAGAAGTCCGGCTTGCCCGTGCCGCCAAGCAGCGGCGAGGTGAAGATGCCGGTGCCGAGGGCGCCGATGATGCCGCCGATGCCGTGGACGCCGAAGACGTCAGCCGTATCGTCGTAACCGAACTTGTTCTTCACGACCGAGACGAAGAAGTAGCAGATCGGCGAAACGATGAGGCCGAGAACGATCGCACCCATCGGTCCAACCGAGCCGGCCGCAGGCGTGACGGCGACGAGGCCGGCGATCATGCCCGAAGCAGCGCCCAGCATGGAGGCCTTGCCGCGGGTGAAGCTTTCAACCAGCGACCAGGAAACGACGGCTGCTGCGGTTGCGAGGAAGGTGTTCATGGTTGCGAGAACCGCTCCGCCCGATGCTTCGAGGTTGGAGCCGGCATTGAAGCCGAACCAGCCGAACCACAGCATGGCTGCGCCGACCATCGTCAGCGTCATGGAGTGCGGTGCCATCATGTCCTTGCCGAAGCCGGTACGCTTGCCGACCATGATCGCGCCGATCAGGCCTGCCACACCGGCATTGATGTGAACGACCGTGCCGCCGGCGAAGTCGAGAGCGCCCATGCCGAAGATCAGGCCGTTCGCATCCCATACCATGTGTGCAATCGGGAAATAGACGAAGGTTGCCCACAGGATGGTGAAGAGGATGACGGCGGAGAACTTCACGCGTTCCGCAAAGGCACCGACGATCAGCGCAGGCGTGATGGCCGCAAAGGTCATCTGGAAGGCGATGAAGGTGTATTCGTAGATCACCACACCTTCGGAGAAGGTTGCCGACGTGCTGTCAAGCGAAACGCCCGAGAGGAACAGCTTGCCGAAGCCGCCGAAATAGGGGCCGGTGCCACCGCCGAAGGCGAAGGAATAACCGTAGATTACCCAGACGAGCATCATGACTGCAGCGACGACCGTGCACTGCATGAGGACGGAGAGCATGTTCTTGGTGCGGACGAGACCGCCGTAAAACAGGGCGAGACCCGGAATGATCATGAAAAGCACGAGGATCGTCGCGACATACATGAATGCGGTGTCGGCTTTTTCCGGAACGGGCGCCGCCGCCGCTACTGCCGGCGCGGCTTCCTGGGCAAAGGCGATGGCCGGTGCCATCAGGGCCGCCACACCGGCGCCCAGCTTGCCGAGCGTTGAAAACTTGTTGAGTTGCATAGCTAGAAAACTCCCCTGTCAGCCGTGCTTCAAAGCGCTTCTGTGTTGGTTTCGCCGGTACGAATGCGCACGGCCTGTTCGATAGAGTAGACAAAGATCTTGCCGTCACCGATCTGCCCGGTCTTTGCCGCAGATGCGATCGCCTCAACGGCCTTGTCGACGACGTCGGATGGAACCGCGATCTCGATCTTCAGTTTTGGAAGGAAGCTCACCGCATATTCCGTGCCGCGATAAATCTCGGTATGTCCCTTCTGGCGTCCGTAACCCTTAACCTCGGTCACGGTCAGGCCCTGGATGCCGACGCCGGTGAGCGCTTCGCGCACCTCATCCAGCTTGAACGGCTTGATAATGGCCATCACAATTTTCATCTGGTTTCCCATCCTTTGTTTGTCCTCGGCACGGAGCCGACTCTCCTTGCCGCTGGCAGATCAGTAACAGCGACTGCGGACATACATTCAAAGGGCGTGCCAGTTTTGATGGGTGGATATAAGTTATTGAAATATAAAACTTATATGAAATTCGTCTGAAAAAGGGGCATTTGTCGACGAAATTTGCGTCTATTAAATGTGCGATTTTCTAGAAAAGCACATTATTTAATCATTTGCCCTTTTGCGGATCAAACCTTCCTGTGCGACGGAGGCGACCAGCTCACCCTGTCTGGTGAAAATATTGCCACGCGTCAAACCGCGCGCACCGGAGGCGCTGGGGCTATCCTGCGTATATAGCAGCCAGTCATCCAGCCGGCAGGGGCGGTGGAACCACATGGCGTGATCGAGGCTCGCCACCTGAATGGAAGGATCAAAGATCGTCGTTCCATGGGCGTAGAGCGATGTATCGAGCAGGGTCATGTCCGACAGATAGGCGAGAATGGCCGACTGGAACCGCGGATTGTCGGGCACTTCGCCGACGGCGCGAACCCATATATCCTGTTGCGGTTCGAGTTTTTCCTTCGAGATATAATGGGTCAGCGACACCGGTCTTATCTCGATCGGGCGCTTGTTGCTCCAGTATTTGCGGATCGAAGCGGGTGCATTGGCAAGGAAGGCTGCCTGCATCTGCTCCTCGCTCATCAGTTTTTCGGGCGGCAGCACGTCAGGCATTTTTATCTGATGATTAAAGCCGTCCTCGAATATCTGAAACGACGCGGACATGGAAAAAATCGCCTTGCCATGCTGGATGGCGACCACACGGCGGGTGCAGAAGCTGGCGCCGTCGCGGATACGCTCCACCTGGTAGAGGATGGGGACGAGCGGATCACCGGGGCGCATGAAATAGGCATGCAGCGAGTGCACGAGGCGGTCGTCATCCACGGTTCTCTGTGCCGCGATCAGGGCTTGCGCTATGACCTGGCCGCCGAAGACGCGCTGCCAGCCGATTTGCGGGCTTTCGCCACGGAACAGGTTCTCTTCCAGCTTTTCGAGATCGAGCGTGGCGATGAGATTGGCCATCGGGTCTGACGTTTGCAAAGGATGCGACATTTTTTCGGCCTGCTCCGGCTGTAGGAAGACGTCACATGGTCTATAGTGCGCCGATGATGCGTGCACAAGATTTGAGGAGAAGCGCGATGCTCGACGTGGTGGTTGCAGGCGGCGGATATGTCGGTCTTTCCGTTGCTGTCGCAATTAAGCAGGCGGCCCGGCATCTTAACGTGCAGGTGGTTGAGGCGGCTCCAGAGGATGTCTGGAAGAAGGACGTCCGCGCCTCTGCGATCATCGCGGCGGCCACGCGCATGCTCGATGTTTTCGGGATATGGAGCGAAATCGAGCCGGAAGCCCAGCCGATCAACAAGATGATCGTTACTGATTCGAAGACTGCCGACCCGGTCCGTCCGGTATTTCTCACCTTCGACGGTGTGGTGGAAGAGGGCAGGCCCTTCGCCCATATGGTTCCGAATGTGGCGATGGTGGGTGCGCTGCGCGGCCTGTGCGAGCGCCTTGGCATAGACATCCGCCATGGCCTCAGTGTTTCCGGGTTTACCGCGGGGTCGCAATCGACATCCATCTCGCTTTCCGACGGTTCGGCGCTGGAAGCGCGGCTGCTTGTCGCCTGCGATGGCGTTCGCTCGGCGCTCAGGGATATGGCGGGCATCAAGACAGTGCACTGGGCTTATGACCAGTCCGGTATCGTTACCACCGTTGAACATGAGCGGCCGCATGAGGGCTGTGCGGAGGAGCATTTCCTGCCCTCTGGGCCTTTTGCCATCCTGCCACTGAAAGGAAACCGTTCGTCGCTGGTCTGGACGGAACGGACGGCCGATGCCGACAGGTTGGTCGCCTCCGACGATCTGGTGTTCGAGGAAGAGCTCGAGCGCCGGTTCGGTCACAAGCTCGGCCCTGTCCGACCCGTCGGTCCGCGCCGTGCCTTTCCCCTGGGGTTGACGCTGGCGCGCTCCTTCGTCGCGCCGCGTTTTGCGCTTGCCGGCGATGCGGCGCACGGAATTCACCCGATCTCGGGCCAAGGCCTCAATCTCGGCTTCAAGGATGTCGCGGCCCTGGCCGAAACCGTGGTCGAGGCTGACCGTCTCGGTCTCGATATCGGCTCGCTCAATGTTCTGGAGCGTTATCAGTCGTGGCGGCGTTTCGACACCTTGCGGATGGGGGTGACGACGGATGTGCTGAACCGGCTTTTTTCCAACGATGTCGGTCCCATCCGCATCATGCGGGATTTCGGTCTTGGTGTTGTGGATCGTTTGCCGGCGCTGAAATCCTATTTCATCGGGCAGGCCGCCGGAACGACAGATGCGAACGCGCCACGTTTGCTCGCCGGCGAGGCGCTCTGATACCGCGATTGCGGCTTGACAGCCGATTCCGGTATTTTGGGTCAAAAGTCGGTGCTGCAAACTTGAATCCGGGCAAGGACTTACCCGGATTCACAATCTGGTATGGGACGCCGGTTTGCCAACCAGATGCTGTGGGGAACAAAAGCTGAATCCCACCGAGTCAGCGATTCGTATTCGATTCGTTCGCAGACTGTTCCGCAACCGAATCGATTTCGTTTTCGCCGGATTCTTTTTGTCCTCTCAACCAGCTGAATCTGAACGGAAAAGTTGGTGCAGCAACAGCCGCGACCCACTTTACGGGCAAGGCCTATTGCCTTTGTCGGCGGGCATTGCCATGTGTGGTGCGTGCGGACCGCACCAGCAATGGCGGCCGGCACGACAAGCAGATGAAGTCGATTCGCGGATAGTACGTTGAATTTTCGCCCCATGATCCTGAGCGGCCGCGGTGTCACGGCCGTTCTCGGCCCCACCAATACCGGCAAGACCCATTACGCGATCGAGCGGATGGTGGCGCATGGCAGCGGTGTCATCGGCCTGCCGCTGCGCCTTCTGGCGCGGGAGGTCTATACCCGTCTCGTTGAAAAGGTGGGTGCGCCGAATGTGGCGCTGATTACCGGCGAAGAAAAGATTTCCCCTCCCAAAGCCAAATATTCGGTCTGCACGGTGGAAGCCATGCCGCGCGAGACGACGGCCGCATTCGTCGCGATCGACGAGGTGCAGCTGGCCGGTGATCTGGAACGTGGCCACATCTTCACCGACCGCGTGCTGCACTTGCGCGGGCGGGAGGAAACGCTGCTTCTCGGTGCAGGCACAATGCGCCCGATCCTTGAGAAGCTGCTGCCGGGAATTACCGTGGTCGAGCGGCCGCGCCTGTCGCAGCTTTTTTATGCGGGCCAGAAAAAGATCACCCGTCTGCCGCAACGCACGGCCATCGTCGCCTTTTCGGCCGAAGAGGTTTATGCCATCGCAGAGCTGGTGCGGCGCCAGCGCGGCGGTGCGGCTGTGGTGATGGGCGCGCTTTCGCCGCGAACGCGCAATGCCCAGGTCGGGCTCTACCAGTCCGGCGATGTCGAATATCTTGTCGCGACGGACGCCATTGGCATGGGGCTTAACCTCGATGTTGATCATGTCGCCTTCGCGCAGGACCGTAAATTTGACGGTTACCAGTTCCGCAATCTCAATCCGGGTGAGATCGGTCAGATCGCCGGCCGCGCCGGCCGACATCTTCGCGATGGCACCTTTGGCGTGACGGGGCGCGTTGATCCCTTTGACGACGAATTGGTGGAACGTATCGAAACCCATCAGTTCGATGCGGTGAAGGTGCTGCAATGGCGGACGAAGAATTTCGATTTTTCCTCCATCGCCAATCTGCGCGCGAGCCTTGATGCGGCACCCACGATCCAGGGGCTTTCCCGGGCCTTGCCCGCAATCGACCAGCAGGCGCTGGAATATCTGTCGCGTTATCCTGAAATCATCGACGTGACGACGAGCGATGCGCGGGTGGAAAAACTATGGGAGGCCTGCGCGCTTCCCGACTATCGCCGTATCGCGCCTGCCCAGCATGCCGACCTGATATCGACGCTCTATTTCGACCTCGTAAAACGCGGTGCCGTGAACGAAGATTTCATGTCAGAGCAGGTGCGCCGCGCCGATCGCACGGATGGAGAGATCGATACCCTGTCTGCAAGGATTGCGCAGATCAGAACATGGACTTATGTATCGAACCGCCCAGGATGGCTTGCCGATCCGACACACTGGCAAGAAAAGACGCGGGAAATCGAAGATCGATTGTCCGATGCGCTACATGAAAGGTTGACGAAACGCTTTGTTGATCGCAGGACATCTGTGCTCATGAGGCGCCTGAGAGAGAATGCGATGCTTGAAGCTGAAATCAGTGTAAATGGTGATGTCTTCGTAGAAGGACATCACGTCGGCCAGTTGGCCGGGTTCCGGTTCACGCCGGTGCCGGGAATGGAAGGGCCGGATCAGAAGGCCGTGCAGGCTGCGGCGCAAAAGGCGCTCGCGCTCGAATACGAGGCGCGTGCCGCGCGTCTGCACGCCAGTGGAAATGGCGATCTTGCTTTGGGCTCCGATGGTCTGGTTCGCTGGTTGGGCGAGCCGGTGGCCCGCCTTTCGGCAGGTGACAACATCATGAAGCCGCGTGTGATCCTGCTTGCCGACGAACAGTTGAGCGGCAATGCCCGCGATCACGCGCTGGCGCGCGTCGAACGTTTCGTCAATCACCAGATTGCGACGGTGCTGAAGCCGCTGGACGATATTTCACGCGCCGAAGACCTTCAGGGTCTGGCAAAGGGCCTGGCGTTCCAGCTGGTCGAAAATCTTGGCGTTCTGTTCCGCCGCGACGTCACCGAAGACGTGAAGTCTCTGGATCAGGACGCGCGCGCCTCCATGCGTCGCTACGGCGTGCGTTTTGGCGCCTATCACGTCTTCCTGCCTGCATTGCTGAAGCCGGCTCCGGCCGAGCTTGTGACGCTGCTCTGGGCGCTGAAGAATGATGGCCTCGGCAAGCCGGGTTATGGCGATCTCATTCCGGTGCTGGCTGCCGGCCGCACCTCCGTGGTAACGGACCCCGCCTTTGAGCGCATGTTCTACAAGCTTGCCGGTTTCCGTTTCCTTGGAAAGCGTGCGGTCCGTATCGACATTCTCGAGCGTCTGGCTGATCTCATTCGTCCGCTGTTGCAGTGGAAGCCCGGCCAGCAGCCGCGCCCGGAAGGCGCCTATGATGGCCGTCGCTTCACGACAACGACCGCGATGCTCTCCATTCTCGGCGCGACGCTCGACGACATGGAGGAGATTCTCAAGGGTCTCGGCTACCGTGCCGACCAGGTGACGGCGGAAGAGGCGCAGGCCTTCCTCGCCAGCCAGACCGGCGCTGCTGCTCCGGCCGCCACTGAGGCGGTGGCGGAAGAGGAAAGCGCTGAGGCCGAGCAGGATGAGCCCGCTTCGGAAGAACAGGCATCCGAAACGGCGGCTGTTGAAACCGTCGAGGAAACGCCGGTCGCGCAAGCCGTCAGCGACGAAGCTGCGGTTGGTGAGACCGTGCCTGCGGAAAGCACTGAGGTTGCCGAACCCAAGCCCGTTCTTCTGTGGCGCCCGGGTGGCCGCAACGAGAACCAGCGTAGCGAAAACCGTCGTCCGGGCAATCGCGGTCAAGGCCGTGATGGTGCGCGCGAGCAAAGCGAGCGTCGTGGTGAAGGCCGTCGCGATAATCGTGACGGCGCAAATCGCGAAGCCGCCAATCGCGGTGGCGAGGGTGAGCGCAAGCGTGATGGTGGACGCCCTGACCGCGGCAATCGCAACGATCGTCAGGATCGCGGCGAGCGCAAGGACAGGCCGGACCGTAATGACCGCGGCGGAAAACCGCAGGGTCAGCAGCGTTTCGAAGCCAAGCCTCCCCGCAAGGAGAAGCCGCTCGATCCGGATTCACCTTTCGCAAAGCTCGCTGCCCTTAAGGAGCAGCTGAAGAAGTAAGCCTATGGGGAGCAAAGAACAGCTATTGGAGAGTACGCGTCAGCGTCTGGACAAGTGGTTGTTCTTTGCCCGCATGGCTAAATCCCGCTCCCTTGCCCAAGGTTATATCCAGTCTGGCCAGGTTAAGGTCAATGGTGTCACTATCCGTCAGCCAAGCCATGCGGTGAAGGCGGGTGACAGGCTCGATATCGGTTTCGAGCGCATGGACAAGGTACTCGTCGTCAAGTCCGGCGGCGAGCGGCGCGGGCCCTATGAAGAGGCCAGGCTTCTCTATGACGATCTGACGCCGCCACGGGCGCCTTCCGACAGGCTGAGCCCCCTGGAGCAGGCGATGCGAGAGCCGGGCAGCGGTCGTCCGACCAAAAAAGAGCGCAGAGCGCTCGACAAGTTTCTGTCAGACAGTGACGGAAATACAGATTAGAATAAACCTCCAAGTCGAGCCGGTTTTTCAGAATTGTTTATCCTTGCTATCTGAAGGCAAAGGCATTACGTCACTTGCGAAATTGCCCTGTCTGAATTCCGGGCGACGGCTTGTGTTCCGAAGCCCAAAGACCCGGCCTGCATATTCTGGAGTTCATCATGACATATGTCGTGACCGACAATTGCATTCGCTGCAAATATACCGATTGCGTTGAAGTCTGCCCCGTCGACTGCTTTTATGAGGGTGAAAATTTCCTCGCGATCAATCCCGATGAATGCATCGATTGCGGTGTGTGCGAACCGGAATGTCCCGCCGAGGCGATCAAGCCCGATACGGAGCCGGGTCTCGACAAGTGGCTGAAGCTGAATGCGGAATATGCAGCGATCTGGCCGAACATCACGATAAAGCGTGATCCGATGCCCGAAGCCAAGGAAATGGACGGCGTCGAGGGTAAGCTGGACCTTTATTTTTCCGCTGAACCCGGTCAGGGCGACTGAGTTTTCGACGACCTGTTGTCTACGTATTATGATTTTAAGAGCCCTCGCAGCGTAAGCGCGAGGGCTTTTTGCTGGAATTCAGCCGCCTCGGCCGGATTGCAGCGTGGTCGAAAGCAGGGTCAGAAGGGCCACGCTTTCTTCCAGGCTTTGCCGCTGGCGGCTTTGCAATATGGCCGCCTGCAGGCGGTTCATCTCGCGGGCGATCGCCGCAGGCTGCCAGGTGCGCAGCGCTCTTTCGATGATCGGCTTTCTGCGGAAGTGGATGTGGCGTCCAAGCGTCTGCATGACCTGTCCGGCCTGCTGCTTCTTTTCATCCATTTCTGCCCGCATCTGATCAAGCAGCTGGAATTGCTTGAGGCATCCCTGCAGCACCAGGAAAATCGGCGTCTTCGAGGCGACGATCTTCTGGGTCGCATGGAAAAAGGCGTTTCTGTCGCCCTTCAGGATGGCATCGACGGCATCGTCAGCGGAAACAGTGCTTGCATCGCCGATGATCGCCAGCACGTCGTCTTCCTCGATCACCTCCGCGCCACGACAATAAAGCGCCAGCTTGCGGATTTCGTTTCGCGAGGCAATGCGGTCGCCGCCGAGCGATTCGATCAGTCTCTGCCGTGCGGCCGGCGCGATGCGCAGATTGTCGGCCGACAGCTCCTGATCGATCAGTGCGTTCAATGAGCGCGCATCGTCGGCATAACAGGGGATTGCGGCGATGGAACGCGCGGGTTCCGCTATCTTGCGCAGCCCCGTGCCCTTTTTGACATCGCCGGCTTCGATGATCAGGAAGCTCGCTTCCGGCGGCGTTTCGGCCAATAGCTGGAGGGCATCCACCAGCGCCTTTTCGGCCGAAGCACCTTTGACCCAGACGAGTTTCTCACCGCCGAAAAGGCCGATGGCATTCACCTCGTCTAGCAGACGGCCCGGGTCACCCTGCAGATCGGATGCGGTCAGCTTCAGCGACGCAAAAGCGTCGTCGGGATCGATACCGGTTTTCTTCGCGATGATGCTCGCACGCTCCGACACGAGGCCCCGATCCGGACCGTAAAGTACGAAAATGCGAAAGCGCTCCGCCGGGTTTTCGGCGAAGCGCTCAAATTCATGTGATTTTATCTCTGCCACGGCCCCGGCTCTCAGCGGCCGAGAGTGGCGGCGATATCGGTACGAATGATTTCAGCCAGTTCGCGTGCTGCCCGGTTTTCAGCGTCGCGGGTTGCCCTGATCTTGGCGAACTCCTGCTGCGGCAGATCGACCTGCGCCGTTACGCTGCGGCGTGCGGAGCGCAGGATCTGACCGTCGGAAATACGGGTCAGAACGTAGTTGCCGGTCATCACCACACGGCCGGGGTAGGGGCCGTCGTAATTGTTGTTCGCGCGGGTCGTCAGGTCGTAATTCTGCACTTCCGTCGTTGAGGAGCTCGAGCTGACGGAAATCTTGACGTTATATTGCGCCGTTGCCGGTTGGCCTGCACCGCCGGCCATCAGAAAGATCAGCTGATTACGGACTTCCTGCCCAACTCTGCCACCGACGTCGGAAATGCTGACGGCCGCCAGTCTCTCCTTGGTTCCGGAAGCTTCGCCATATAGCGGGCGCACCTGGCAACCCGCCAGAAGACCAGCCATCATCACGACGGAAATTGCCGCCGCGACGCGGCTCCATCTCGAAAAAACGTCAGACAACAATGTTCACAATCCTCTGCGGAACCACGATGACTTTCTTGGGCTCGCCACCGGCAAGAATGGATTTGACGGCATCCAGCGCAAGGGCGGCCGTGCGGACCGCATCTTGATCCGCATCGCGCGCGATTGTCAATTCGCCGCGCTTCTTGCCGTTGACCTGGACGGGCATGACCACATCGTTTTCCTCGACCAGCGAGGCGACGAAAGCTGGCCACGGCGTCTGGGCGACGAGACCTGTATTACCCAGTGCCGACCAGCATTCTTCGGCCAGATGCGGTGTCATGGGGGCGATGATGCGGATGAGGATTTCGACGGCGTCGCGTGCCGCAGCCTTCACGTCATCCGACCTGCCGCCCGCCGCGACATCGGCAAGCGGGCCTGCCAAGGCGTTGACCAGCTCGTAAATGCGGGCAATCGCCTTGTTGAAGGCGAGCTTGTCCAGATCTTCCTGGACGGCCTTCAGCGTCTTGTGGGCGGCCTTGGAGGCTGCCAGGCCTTCGCCTTCGGTCGCAGGCTTCGGCTTGACGCTCTTCAGTTCCCCGGCGACTTCGCCGATGATGCGCCAGACGCGCTGGACGAAACGGTTTGCACCCTCCACGCCAGCTTCCGACCAGATGACGTCGCGATCCGGCGGAGAGTCCGACAGGACGAAGAAGCGTGCGGTATCCGCCCCGTAGGACGCGATGATATCGTCAGGGTCGACAACGTTCTTCTTCGACTTCGACATCTTCTCGATTGAGCCGATCTTCACTTCCGCGCCGGAAGACAAAAGGAATGCCCGGCGTGCGCCGTCCGCCTCTTCGATACGCAGGTCGGCGGGTGCTATCCATTCGCGGCCTGTGCCCTCGCCATGGCTGTAGGTCTCGTGCACCACCATGCCCTGCGTGAACAGGCCCTTGAAGGGCTCCTTGACGCCGACATGGCCGGTCTCGCGCATGGCGCGGGTGAAGAAGCGCGAATAGAGCAGGTGCAGAATGGCGTGCTCGATGCCGCCAATATACTGATCAACCGGCAGCCAGTGATTGGCGACCTTGGGATCGGTCGGCTGGTCTTCCCAGGGTGCTGTGAAGCGGGTGTAATACCAGCTGGAATCGACGAAGGTATCCATCGTGTCGGTTTCGCGCCGCGCATCATGGCCACATTGCGGGCAGGCGACATGACGCCATGTCGGGTGCCGGTCCAGCGGGTTGCCGGGCACGTCGAAGGTCACGTCATCGGGCAGCTTGACCGGCAGGTCCTTCTTTGGAACCGGCACCACGCCGCAGACTTCGCAATGGATGACGGGGATAGGGCAACCCCAGTAGCGCTGGCGGGAAATGCCCCAGTCGCGCAGGCGGAAATTGACCTTGCGCTCAGCCTGCGGCGCATTGCCCAGCATCTCGGCGGAGAGCTTCTGCACGACCGCCTCAAAGGCGTCAGCCGTCTTCATGCCGTTCAGGAAGCCGGAATTGATCATCACGCCATCATCGGTGAAGGCTGTGTCCTCGACGGTGAAGCTTGCAGCATCGGGACCTTCGGGTGCGACGACGGCTACGACCGGCAGGCCGTATTTGCGAGCGAAATCCAGATCGCGCTGGTCGCCCGACGGGCAACCGAAAATCGCGCCGGTGCCGTAATCCATCAACACGAAATTGGCGACGTAGACGGGCAGTTCCCAGGTCGGATCGAGCGGGTGCACGACCTTGACGCCGGTATCGATGCCCTTCTTTTCTGCCGTCTCCAGCGCGGCCAGGGAGGTGCCATGGCGGCGGCATTCGTCGCAGAACTCGGCGATATCAGGGTTGTTCGCCGACAATTCTCTCGCGAGCGGATGATCGGCGGCGATCGCCAGGAAGGATGCGCCGAACAGGGTATCCGGACGCGTCGTATAGACGGTGATGTCGGAAAAACCTTCCGGTGCGGTGGACGCAACGGTCTGCCAGCGCAGCGACAGGCCTTCGGAGCGGCCGATCCAGTTCTTCTGCATCAGGCGCACTTTTTCCGGCCACTGGTCGAGCGTATCCAGCTCGTCCAGCAGGTCCTGGCTGAAATCGGTGATGCGGAAAAACCATTGCGTCAGCTCGCGCTGCTCGACCAGTGCGCCGGAGCGCCAGCCGCGGCCGTCGATCACCTGCTCATTGGCGAGAACCGTATGGTCGACCGGATCCCAGTTGACCTTGGACTGCTTGCGGTAAACCAGACCCTTTTCCATGAAATCGACGAACAGCGCCTGCTGGCGGTGGTAATATTCCACGTCGCAGGTTGCGAATTCGCGAGTCCAGTCCAGCGACAGACCCATGGACTTCAGCTGGCCGCGCATGGTGGCGATGTTCTGGTAGGTCCAGTCCTTCGGGTGGACCTTGTTCTGCATGGCCGCGTTTTCCGCCGGCATGCCGAAGGCGTCCCAGCCCATCGGGTGCAGGACGTTGAAGCCGCGCGCACGCTTGTAGCGCGCGACGACATCGCCCATGGCGTAGTTGCGGACATGGCCCATGTGAATGCGTCCCGATGGGTAGGGAAACATCTCTAGAACGTAATATTTCTCGCGCGGATCGCTGTTGTCGGTCACGAAAACCTTGTCTTCGTTCCATTTCTGCTGCCAGCGCGGCTCGGCGTCGCGAGGATTGTAACGTTCGATGGCCATTGTTCTGAATTCCGGGTATCGAGGGGAAAAATTTGCGCTGACCTTCACCATGAAACGACCGGGGCGTCAAGTTTGGCGGGGCGTCCGGGCGTTCAATCTTGGCCAGCGTGCCTCAAATGGTGCTAAACCCGCTTGGCATCAAGGCAATCGGCGTCTAGTTAGCTTGCGAATGGTTCAAATAAAGGTTCTGTGATGGAAATCGAAGCACGTCTTGAGGATGTCAGGCAGCGGATCGCGGAAGCTGCGGAGAAATCCGGCCGCAAGGCAGAGACGGTGGCACTGGTCGCCGTCTCGAAGATATTCGACGCGGAGGCGATCCAGCCGGTCATCAATGGTGGCCAACGCGTGTTCGGCGAGAACCGCGTACAGGAAGCGCAGGGCAAATGGCCTGCCCTGAAGGAAAAGACGCCTGACATCGAGCTGCATCTGATCGGCCCGCTGCAATCCAACAAGGCGGCGGATGCCGTTGCATTATTCGATGTCGTGCAGAGCATCGACCGGGAAAAGATCGCCCGCGCGCTTTCCGAAGAATGCGTCAAGCAGGGCCGCAGCCTTCGTTTCTATGTGCAGGTCAATACCGGGCTTGAGCCGCAGAAGGCCGGCATCGATCCGCGCGAGACGGCTGCCTTTGTTGCTTTTTGCCGGGATGAGCTGAAATTGCCGGTCGAGGGGCTTATGTGCATTCCGCCGGCGGAGGAAAATCCCGGCCCGCATTTTGCGCTTCTGGCGAAGCTTGCAAAACAATGCGGCCTCGAGAAGCTTTCCATGGGCATGTCGGGCGATTTCGAAACCGCAGTCGAATTCGGCGCAACGAGCGTGCGCGTCGGCTCGGCGATCTTCGGCGCTCGATAAATCATAAAACAAAAAACCCGGCGTTTCGGCCGGGTTTTCAAACAGCGCGAGACTTTCGATCAGTAGTGATCGTCCTCGTCTTCGTCCTTCGGTGTCGACTTCAGCGAAGAGAGCTTCTTGAAGACCGCGTCTGCATCGATCTGTTCTTCTTCTTCGCGCTGGAAGCTGTAGTCCAGACCTTCCGTTGCCGTTGCCGGCTGCAGCGTGTTGCCGAGTTCTTCGGTGGTCGGCAGCGGACGGCCGCGAGAGGCGCGTTCAACTTCGAGGTCGAGATCGATCTGGCTGCAGAGGCCGAGCGTTACCGGGTCCATCGGCGTCAGGTTGGCGGAATTCCAGTGGGTGCGGTCGCGGATCTGCTCGATGGTGGATTTGGTCGTGCCGACGAGGCGCGAAATCTGTGCATCCTTCAGTTCCGGATGGTTGCGAACCAGCCAGAGGATGGCGTTCGGACGATCCTGACGCTTGGAAACCGGCGTATAGCGCGGGCCGCGGCGCTTGGATTCCGGCACGCGGACCTTCGGCTCGGAGAGCTTGAGCTTGTGGTTCGGATTGCCTTCAGCGCGGGCGATCTCGTCGCGGGAAAGCTGTCCGGTCGCGATGGGGTCGAGGCCCTTGATGCCCTGCGCGGCTTCACCGTCGGCAATCGCCTTGACTTCAAGCGGATGCAGTTTGCAGAACGTGGCGATCTGATCGAACGACAGCGCGGTGTTGTCAACCAGCCATACAGCCGTAGCCTTTGGCATGAGCAATTGTTGAGCCATAGATACAGTCCTTCTGTCCGTCCGCGCCGGTGTCGCGGGCGTGGTATCAACCACTGATTTCCGGGATATTGGCGCTCTATAACCGGATTGCATCATAATTGCAATTCTTTGCAAAACAAATGCCTTTGTCTAATTGCCGTGCGTGATCGACCTGCTATGAATTCACCACATGCCTGAGGTGGGAGTCTCAAGGCGCCCGTTTAGAACAAGACATTTATGGTTTCAGGAGGAGTTTATGTCTGCCAAGATTTATCCGGTGCTCAAATCGGCGAAAGCCCGCACGCTCATCGACAATGAGCGTTACCAGAAATGGTATCAGGAGAGCGTCGAGGATCCCGAAAAGTTCTGGGACAAGCACGGCCGGCGGATCGACTGGTTCAAACCCTATACCAAGGTCAAGAACACCTCCTTCAAGGGAAGGGTGCCGATCAAATGGTTCGAGGACGGCCTGACCAACGTCTCCTATAACTGTATCGACCGGCATCTGAAGACCCATGGTGAGCGCACGGCGATCATCTGGGAAGGCGACAATCCCTATATCGACAAGAAGATCACCTATAACCAGCTCTATGACTATGTCTGCCGCCTGGCGAACGTGCTGAAGAAGCACGGCGTGAAGAAGGGCGACCGCGTCACCATCTACATGCCGATGATACCCGAGGCGGCCTATGCCATGCTCGCCTGCGCCCGTATCGGCGCCATTCACTCCGTCGTGTTCGGCGGATTCTCACCGGAAGCGCTGGCGGGCCGTATCGTCGATTGCCAGTCCACTTTCGTCATCACCTGCGATGAGGGCGTACGCGGCGGTAAACCGATCCCGCTCAAGGAAAACACCGACAAGGCGATCGATATTGCCGCCAAGCAATATGTCATCGTCAACAAGGTTCTGGTCGTGCGCCGCACCGGCGGCAAGACCGGCTGGGCGCCGGGCCGCGATATCTGGTACCATCAGGAAATCGCCACCGTGAAACCGGATTGCCCGCCGGTGAAGATGCGGGCGGAAGATCCGCTTTTCATTCTTTACACGTCGGGCTCCACCGGCAAGCCGAAGGGCGTGCTGCACACAACGGGCGGCTATCTCGTTTATACGTCGATGACGCATGAATATGTCTTCGACTACAAGGACGGTGAGGTTTTCTGGTGTACGGCCGATGTCGGCTGGGTCACGGGCCATTCCTACATCGTCTATGGGCCGCTTGCGAACTGCGCGACGACGCTGATGTTCGAGGGCGTTCCCAACTTCCCGGACCAGGGTCGTTTCTGGGAAGTCATCGACAAGCACAAGGTCAATATCTTCTATACCGCACCGACGGCGCTCAGATCGCTGATGGGGGCCGGCGACCAGTTCGTCCAGCGCTCCTCGCGCTCCAGCATCAGGCTTCTCGGCACGGTCGGCGAGCCGATCAATCCGGAAGCCTGGGAGTGGTATTACCATGTGGTCGGTGAGGACAAGAGCCCCATCGTCGACACCTGGTGGCAGACGGAAACCGGCGGCATTCTCATCTCGCCGCTACCGGGCGCGACCGACCTTAAGCCGGGTTCGGCGACAAGGCCGTTCTTCGGCGTGCAGCCGCAGCTGGTCGATGCCGAAGGCAAGGTGCTGGAGGGGCCGGCCGATGGCAATCTCTGCATCATCGACAGCTGGCCGGGCCAGTCGCGGTCCGTCTATGGCGATCACCAGCGCTTTATCGATACCTATTTCTCGACCTATAAGGGCAAGTACTTCACAGGTGACGGCTGCCGGCGCGATGAGGACGGCTATTACTGGATCACCGGCCGCGTCGATGATGTCCTGAACGTCTCCGGCCATCGCCTCGGCACGGCCGAGGTGGAGTCCGCGCTGGTGTCGCATCACCAGGTTTCGGAAGCGGCAGTCGTCGGTTATCCGCATCCCATCAAGGGGCAGGGCATTTATTGTTATGTCACGCTGATGGCGGGTCAGAATGGCGACTATGCGCTGCGGGAGGAGCTGATAAAGCACGTCCGCAACGAGATCGGACCCGTTGCGACGCCTGACAAGATTCAGTTCGCGCCGGGCCTGCCGAAGACCCGTTCGGGCAAGATCATGCGGCGTATCCTGCGGAAAATCGCCGAGGACGATTTCGGTGCGCTGGGGGATACATCGACGCTTGCCGATCCGGCGGTGGTCGAAGATTTGATCGCCAACCGGCAGAACCGCACGGCGTGATCTTTTGAAAAGGCTGCTTCGGCAGCCTTTTCTGTCGGCTATTTTTACAAACAAAAACACCCGGAGGCGGAACCTCCGGGTGTTTTTCGTTTCAACCTGATGGGCTTACTGGCCGCGGATCTTCTTCAGGTCCGCCAGAACGGCGTCAACGACGTCGGCACCGATTTCAGCCTTGTGCTTTTCGTAGACGACCATCGACTTTTCGCGAATGCGGGTCTGCTCTTCCGCAGACAGCGCGTTCACTTCGAGACCGGCAGCCTTGATCTTTTCCAGCGACTTCTGGTTCAGATCGCGGATGACCTTGCGCTCTTCGTCGCGGCCGACGACTGCGCATTCACGCAGGGCCGTCTGTTCTTCGGGCGTGTAGCTGTCGAAGATCGGCTTGGAGAAGAGGAAGAGGAACGGCGTGTAGGCGTGGTTCGTCTCGGTGATGTACTTCTGCACCTCGTAGAACTTGGAGGTGTCGATCGTTACATAGGGGTTTTCCTGCGCGTCGATCGCGTTGGTTTCAAGCGCGGAGAAGACTTCGCCGAAAGCCATCGGCGTTGCATTGGCGCCGAGGTTCTGGAAGGTGTCGAGGAAGATGTTGTTCTGCATCACGCGAACCTTGAGGCCGGAGAAGTCTTCCCACTTCGTAACGGCATGCTTGGAGTTCGAGAGATTGCGGAAGCCGTTTTCCCAGTAAGCGAGGTTCACGAGACCCTGCTCTTCCAGCTTCTTGTTCATCATGTCGCCGAAGGCGCCGTCCATGACGGCATCGGCTTCCTTGTCGTTGGCAAAGAGGAACGGCAGGTCGAAGACGCCGAGCGATGGGATGAGGCCGACGAGCGGCGATGACGATGTCACAACGGCTTCCTGAACGCCGGAGCGCAGGGCCTGCGTCGCCTGAAGGTCACCGCCGAGAGCGCCGCCCCAGAATGCCGTCAGCTTCAGCTTGCCGCCGGACTTGTCGTCGAGGCAGGCCTGCATGGCCTTGATGCCGTTGCCGACGGGGTGATCCTGGTTGATGCCGTTCGAAACACGGATGTTACGGCTGTTGAATTCGGCCATTGCCGGAGCTGCGGCGCCAACGGCGAAAGCGATAGCCGTGGTGGTCAGAAGAAGCTTTCTCATAATATCCTCCCTTGGATTATGTTCGAGAAACAGGTTGCGGATTAACGGAGATACTGCAGCGGTACGAGGACGATGTCCGGGAAAATCACCAGCAGCGCCAGGACGATGGTTTCGGCGACGAGGAACGGCCAGACACCGATCGTGACCTTGCCGAGCGGAATGCGGCCGACACCGCTGACGACGTTCAGTACGACGCCAACCGGAGGCGTAATCAGGCCGATGGCGTTGTTGATGATGAAGAGAACACCGAAATAGACCGGATCGATGCCCGCCTGTTTGACGATAGGCATCAGAACAGGCGTCAGGATCAGGATGGTCGGCGTCAGGTCGAGTGCCGTTCCGACAATGAAGACCAGTACCATCATTGCGGCCATCAGAAGCATCGGGCGGTCGATCAGCGGCTCGATATAGCCTGCGACTTCGTTCGGAATGTTCGCTGCCGTGATGAGCCATGCGGAGACGAGCGCCGCGCAAACCAGGAACATGATGATGGACGTGCTCTTGGCGGCGCGCAGAAGCACGTGGAACAGATCCGCCGGTTTCAGTTCGCGATAGATCACCATACCGACGAAAAGCGCGTAGACAGCCGCAACGACGGCAGCTTCCGTCGGCGTCATGATGCCTGCCTTGATGCCGCCGAGAATGATGACAGGCATGCCGAGCGCCCAGCCGGCGCGGGCCGTGGCGGTCAGACGTTCCTTGGCGGAGGTCTTCGGCAGCGGCTTGACGTTATCCTTGCGGACCACGATCAGCCAGGCGACGATTAGCGAAATGCCCATGAGAATGCCGGGAACGATACCCGCAAGGAAAAGCTGGGTGATCGAGACGTTGGCGGCAACACCGAAAACGATGAAGGCCATGGACGGCGGAATAACCGGGGCGATGATACCGCCTGCGGCGATGAGGCCACCGGAGCGCGGAATGTTGTAACCGGCCTTCGCCATCATCGGGATGAGGATTGCGGCAAGGGCTGCGGTATCGGCTGCGGCCGAACCGGAGATGCTGGCCATGATGATGGCCGCCACGATGGCCACGATGCCGAGACCGCCACGGATGTGACCGACGAGTGCGATTGCAAAGTCGATGATGCGGCGGGAAAGACCACCGGAATTCATCAGTTCGCCGGCCAGAATGAAGAAGGGGATGGCAAGCAGCGTGAAGGTGTCCGCGCCCGAGATCATGTTCTGGGCGATGATCGCGGTGTTGAACATGCCCATGTACCACATGAGCACGACGCCGCAGAACATCAGCGAGAAAGCGACGGGAACGCCAATAGCCATGGCTCCCAGCAGAGAGCCGACAAAAACGAGAAGTGTCATGGTATCAGCGCTCCGAAAGCTGTTCGATCGTCAGATTCTCGCCCGCGAACTGGGCGATTTCGTCTTCTGTCACGCGGCCCGTCAAATAACGGTACAGGCGCTCCAGTGCGATGATGAACATCAGGCCGCCGGTGAACATGCCGATGCCATAGACCCAGATCATCGACAGCTTGGTGACGGGAGCATGCATGCTGGCATTGATGCCGGACTGTTTCCAGGTTCCCCAGAAGAAGATGGCGGAACAGGCCAGAATGATGATGTTCGACACGATCATGCAGACGACGCGGGCACGGCGCGACAGGAACATCACGAGCGTTTCGATGCCCATATGGCTGTTTTCGCGGAAGGTCAGCACGGCGCCGATGAAGGTCAGCCACACGAAGAAATATCGCGACAATTCTTCCGAGATGTTGATGCCGGAGTTCATCGTATAACGCATGACGACGTTGACGAAGACCATGATCGACATGCCGGCGAGCAGCAGGACGAGAATGATTTCGAGAATCCGGTAAAAGAGATTGATGGTCTTTTGCATTTTCCCCTCCCGAAGAAATATCTAGAGCAGCCCTCGTTTCGCCAGGTTGCGCATCAGGGCCGCGGTACCGAATGTCCATTCCGGGCATTCGTCGGTCGTGGTGACCCAGTTGATCAGCTTACCGAGCTTGGGCGTGGAGATTTCGACACGGTCACCCTTTGAATGGGTGAAGCCGAGGCCTGGGCCATGGCGATCCTTCACCGGCGCGAACATCGTGCCAAGGAAAAAGACGGCGCCGTCAGGATATTGGTGATTACGGTTCAAGAGCTGCGAAGCGAGGTTTTCCGGTGTGCGGCTGATCGCTTCCATGGGGCTGACGCCCGTCATGGTGAAGCCGTCTTCGCCTTCGACCAGAAGCGATATCTGCGACTTCTTCACGTCTTCGATGGTGAAGTTGCCGTCAAACAGGCGGATGAAAGGACCGATGGCGCAGGAAGCGTTGTTGTCCTTCGCCTTGCTGAGGAGCAGGGCGGAACGGCCTTCGAAATCGCGCAGATTGACATCGTTGCCAAGTGTCGCGCCGACGATGCGGCCATCGGAAGCGATGGCCAGCACCACTTCCGGTTCCGGGTTGTTCCATTGCGATTTCGGGTGAACGCCGATCAGCGCGCCGCAGCCGACGGAAGCCATGGCCTGCGCCTTGGAGAAAATTTCCGCATCCGGGCCAATGCCCACTTCCAGATATTGCGACCAGAGGCCCATTTCCTGAAGCAGTTTCTTCACTTCGGCCGCTTTTTCGGAGCCGGCTTCAAGTCCCTTGAGATTGTCGCCGAGAACCGGCGCCAGCCTCCCGCGGATTTCCTGCGCGCGAAGCGGGTCACCCTTGGCCTGTTCTTCGATCACACGCTCCAGCATGCTGTCGGCGAAGGTGACGCCTGCGGCCTTGACGGCCTGAATATCATTGGGGGCAAGAAGTTCGCCTGCGGAACCGTCCAGAAATGCTTCCAGTGCGCCCAAGGCGACAAAAGTGCCGGTGTCGGCAAGCCGCTCAACCAGATCCGTCTTTTCCAGCAGCTCCGACATGGTGGGCGAGACGGAGGTGAGATCGTAAAGGACGCCGCCCTTGAGCAGGACCGGGCAGGGGCCACCTTCGCTTTTCGACCAGACGCGGCCAACGAGCAGCGCGTTCTCGAAATCTTCAGGCAAAATTGCGGCAGCGTCGATGGACCTTGTACCGGCCATGTAGTCCTCCCCTTCAGTCTCCAGACAATCCGCCTCCTGCGGTCTTATTGTCTGGATGTCTGACAACCAAATCCCATTCTTCTTAGTATGACTTTTCTGACGAGTCTAGCGGTGTCGCGGACAAAATTATCGTGTTTCGCCTCTGGACTACCGGAAAGCTGTGAAACCTGTCCTATAGCTTTGCGGTTGAGGCCTTTATTCTATCCTCAGAATATATCCAGTTCGAGGTTGACCCGGCTTGCCGCACCCATCAGGTGCTTGCGCATGGCATTCTTGGCCGCAGTCGCATCGGCGCTTTCGACAGCTTCGTAGATGGCGACATGTTCGGCGATCGTCACCTCGAGAATTTCACCAAAAACAGCCCGGGAGAAAGCGATGTTGATGGCGGAGCTGATGCGTTCCGCAATAAAGCCGAGGAACATCAGGAAATATTCGTTCTGCGTCGCTTCCGCCAGAATGCGGTGGAAGTCGAGATCGGCCGCAACGCCCTCTGTCGCCCAGTCGTCGGCGGTCTTCATCTTTTCCAGCGCCGCAGCGAGCCGTGTCAGTTGTTGTGGCGTGCGGTGCAGTGCTGCCAGACCCGCCGCCTCGATTTCCAGCGGCATGCGAAGCTGGAAAAGATCGCGGAAATTTTCCGGGTCGTTAAGACGGGAGCGCTCGATGCGGATGGACAGTCGCTGCCGGGGATCGGTGACGAATGCGCCCACGCCCTGCCGTGTTTCGACAAAACCCTCATTGCGCAATTGCGCGATCGCCTCGCGGATGACCGAGCGGCTGACGCCGAAGGTTTTCGCCAGAACATGTTCCGTCGGCAGCCTGTCGCCCGGCCCGAGTTTCGAATCATTGATCTCGCGGGCGATCTCCGCGGCGATCCGGCCGGGAAGATGGTCGTTGCGATGTATCTGATTGAACTCCAGCGTCATGGTTGCTCCCGTTCCACAGAAACGATTGGTTCGTTTTTCCCGCGGCAGCGGCTTCCTCCTCCGCTGCCAGCAGGTTTTTCAAAGTCGGCAGCTTGGCCGCCTTTGCCTTTTCCTGATTAGCTATCCGGTTGCAGGCTTATCTGGCAACCTGGATTCATTCGCAAATCGGGGTCGAAGGCGTTTTTCAACCCTGTGATCATCCGGCGCTGCACATCAGATAGCCGGCTTTCGAAATCGGAGCGCTTCAGACGGCCGATGCCGTGTTCGGCGCTGATGCTGCCGACGTAGCGGTCGAGCACCTCGTTAACCAGTGTCTTGGACTTGTAGATGAAGGCGTCGCGCTCTTCCGGCGTCGAACCATCGGGCGGCAGCACGTTGAGGTGGACGTTGCCGTCTCCAACATGGCCGTAGGAAACCGCGAGGCACTCCGGCAGCTTTTCCGCCAGTTCCGCTTCCGCTTCGGCCACGAAAGCCGCGAGTTTGGACAGCGGCACCGAAATATCGGTGCGCATATGGCTGCCGCGCAGCGCCTGGCCTTCGTTCATGCCCTCACGGAAAAGCCAGAGCGATTGCGCCTGTGCCCGTGAGGAGGCGATGACGCCGTCCAGTACCAGACCGTCTTCCATCACACCCTCGAGGAAGCGTCCCATCAGGTCGGCGGTATCGACCAGACCCGAGCCGGAAATTTCCATCAGCACATAGGCAGGGTAATCGCCGGCGATCGGCATCTTGAGGTCGGGTATGGCTTCGATCGCCAGTGTGAAGGCGACGGGCGGCATGAATTCGAAGGCGGACATGAGATCGCAGCATTCGCGGCGGGCGCGTCGGTAAAGCTTGATGGCATCGTCAAGTGAATTGAGGCCGAGCAGCGCCGTCTCGACATGTTCGGGATTGGGATAAAGCTTGACGGCAACGGCGGTTATGATGCCGAGCGTTCCTTCCGCGCCGATGAAGAGCTGCTTCAGATCGATGCCGCGATTATCCTTGCGCAGTGTCGACAGCCCGTTCCAGATGGTGCCATCAGGCAGGACCACTTCCAGACCCAGCACCAGTTCGCGGGTCATGCCGTAGCGCAGGACATTGATGCCGCCGGCATTGGTGGAGACGTTGCCGCCGATGCGGCAGCTGCCCTGTGCACCGAGCGACAGCGGGAAGAACATGCCTTTGTCCTGAACCGCATCCTTGAATTCCGAGAGAATGCAACCGGCTTCCACAACGGCGGAAAAATCGTCGCTATCGATGGTGCGGATGGCGTTCATGCGCTCGAGGCTCAATACGACCTGATGCTTGGGGGCATCTGGAATGCCACCGAGCACCAGTCCGGTGTTGCCGCCCTGGGGGATGATGGCAAGGCCGAGTTCCGCGCAGGCGCGAACAGTGTCGGAGACTTCCTTGGTTGAACGGGGGCGGATAACGGCCACGGCCGAACTGGTGACATCGCCGTGCCAGTCGCGGCAATAGCGCAGCATGTCTTCCTGCGATGTCAGCAGCAAAGCCTCGCCGAGCCTGTTCTTCAACGAGAACCGCAATTCCTCGATATCGGTTTCGCTCACGATCGTCATTCCACCCTCTCCGTCCAATCCGCCCTAAATTTCCGGACAGGGCTCTTTCGCCCTTGCTTTTGCCGGTTTGTGAAAAAATACTATTTTCAATCCGATCATATAAGGTTATCAGACAACCTTACAAGCTAATTTATCGGCGACTGGCCGATGATGTTTTTTCGGTCCCGGGAGAATGGCCGGGACAAAGAGGAGGAAGACATGCATATCGCAATCATCGGCGCCGCAGGCATGGTTGGCCGCAAGCTGACGCAGCGTCTCGTCAAGGATGGATCGCTCGGCGGCAAGCCGATCGACAAGTTCACGCTTATCGACGTGTTCCAGCCCGAAGCGCCTGCCGGTTTTTCCGGTACAGTCGATGCGCGCGCCGCCGATCTCTCCGCGCCGGGCGAGGCCGAAAAGCTGGTTGAAGCCCGTCCCGATGCCATTTTTCACCTCGCTGCCATCGTCTCCGGTGAAGCCGAGCTCGATTTTGACAAGGGCTATCGCATCAATCTCGACGGTACGCGTTATCTCTTCGATGCCATCCGCATCGCCAATGGCAAGGATGGTTACAAGCCGCGCGTGGTCTTCACCTCGTCGATCGCCGTCTTCGGTGCGCCGCTTCCCTATCCGATTCCGGACGAGTTCCACACCACGCCGCTGACCAGCTATGGTACGCAGAAGGCGATCTGCGAATTGCTGCTGTCCGACTACAGCCGTCGCGGTTTCTTTGACGGCATCGGCATTCGTCTGCCGACCATCTGCATTCGTCCCGGCAAGCCGAATGCGGCTGCCTCCGGCTTCTTCTCCAATATCCTGCGCGAGCCGCTGGTCGGCCAGGAAGCGGTTCTGCCGGTGCCGGAAAGCATTCGCCACTGGCACGCCTCGCCACGTTCCGCCGTTGGCTTCCTGATCCATGGCGCAACGATTGACGTCGAAAAGGTCGGCCCGCGCCGCAACCTGTCGATGCCGGGCCTCAGCGCCACCGTCGGAGAACAGATCGAGGCGCTGCGCAAGGTCGCTGGTGAAAAGGCCGTTGCCCTTATCCGCCGCGAGCCGAACGAGATGATCATGCGCATGTGCGAAGGCTGGGCCCCCGGTTTCGAAGCCAAGCGTGCCCGCGAACTCGGCTTTACGGCTGAAAGCTCGTTCGAAGAGATCATTCAGGTTCATATCGAGGACGAACTGGGAGGTTCACTGAAATGAGTGTCGACGGGGAGGAGAAGAAGCGGTCCGTTGCCTTTATCGGCACGGGCCTGATGGGCGGGCCGATGGCCCGGCGCCTGCTGGGCGCCGGCTTTTCGGTCACGGTCTGGAACCGCAGCGTCGATAAGGCCGAGGCACTGGTTGCCGATGGTGCGGTCGTCGCGGCATCGCCGGCGGAGGCCGCCAAGGGCGCCGATATCGTCATCACCATGCTGAGCGACGGCAAGGCTGTGGGCGAGGTGCTGTTTGCGGCCGGCGTGGCCGAAGCGCTGAAAGAGGGTGCGATCGTTATCGACAGCAGCTCGATTGCGCCGCCGATTGCGCGGGAACATTCCTCCCGGCTTGAGGCGCTTGGCATTCATCACGTCGATGCGCCGGTTTCCGGCGGTGTGCCGGGCGCGACCGCAGGTACGCTTGCTATCATGGCGGGTGGCGATGAGGCGCTGATCGCGGGTCTTGCGGATGTTTTCGCGCCGATGGGCCGCCTCACCTATGTCGGTCCCTCTGGCGCGGGCCAGCTCTGCAAGCTCGCCAACCAGCAGATCGTCGCCATCACCATCGGCGCGGTTGCCGAGGCGATGATGCTGGTGGAAGCGGGCGGCGCATCGCGTGAAGGGTTCCGCAACGCCATACGCGGCGGTTTTGCCGAAAGCCGGATCCTGGAACTGCATGGCGACCGCATGGTGAAGCGCAATTTCGTGCCGGGTGGTCCCTCCAAGTTCCAGCTCAAGGATCTGAACGGCGTGCTTGCGACGGCGAAGGATCTGTCTCTCAACCTGCCGCTTACCCAGCAGGTGACGCGGGAATTCGATGACTTCGTCGGTGACGGCGGTGCCGATATCGACCATAGCGGCATCCTGCTTTACCTCGAAAAACTGAACAACCGGGAACAGGGCTGAGGCAGGTTCATGAGCGACGAGAAGACACCGATGCGCCGCCTGCGGTCGCAGGACTGGTTCGACAATCCCGACCATCTCGACATGACGGCGCTCTATCTGGAGCGCTTCATGAATTACGGCGTGACGCCGGAAGAGTTGCGTTCCGGCAAGCCGGTCATCGGCATCGCCCAGAGCGGCAGCGACCTGACGCCCTGCAACCGCGTCCATGTGGAACTGGTCAAGCGGGTGCGGGACGGTATCCGCGATGCGGGCGGCATTCCCATCGAGTTTCCGACCCATCCGATGTTCGAAAACTGCAAGCGCCCGACGGCGGCGCTTGACCGCAATCTCGCTTATCTCAGCCTTGTGGAAGTGCTTTACGGTTATCCGCTCGACGGTGTCGTTTTGACCACGGGCTGCGACAAGACCACGCCTTCGGCATTGATGGCGGCAAGCACTGTCGATATTCCGGCCATCGTCTTGTCCGGCGGGCCAATGCTCGACGGCTACCATGATGGCGATCTGGTCGGTTCCGGTACTGTCATCTGGCGCATGCGCCGCAAATACGGCGCTGGCGAAATCACCCGTGAGGAATTCTTGCAGGCGGCGCTGGAATCTGCGCCTTCCGTTGGCCATTGCAACACCATGGGCACGGCCTCCACCATGAACGCCATGGCGGAAGCGCTCGGCATGTCGCTTACCGGCTGCGGCGCGATCCCTGCCGCTTACCGCGAACGTGGCCAGATGGCCTATCGCACCGGCCGCCGCGCCGTCGAGCTGGTTGTCGAAAATATCAAGCCTTCCGACATCATGACGCGAGAGGCGTTTTTGAACGCGATCCGCGTCAACTCGGCAATCGGCGGTTCCACCAATGCCCAGCCGCATCTGGCAGCCATGGCCAAACATGCGGGCGTGGAGCTTCGCGAGGAAGACTGGCAGGTCCACGGTTACGACATTCCGCTTATCGCCAATGTTCAGCCGGCCGGCAAATGGCTGGGTGAGAAATACCACCGCGCCGGCGGCACGCCCGCCATCATGTGGGAGCTTCTCAAGGCGGGCAAGCTCGAGGGAAACTGTCCGACCGTAACCGGCAAGACCATGGCGGAAAATCTGGAAGGGCGGGAATCGACCGACCGCGACGTGATCCTGCCTTACGATAAGCCACTGAAGGAACGGGCCGGTTTCCTCGTTCTCAAGGGCAATCTGTTCGATTTCGCCATCATGAAGACGAGCGTGATCTCGGCGGAATTCCGCCAGCGTTATCTGAGCGAACCGGGCCGCGAGGGGATTTTCGAGGGCAAATGCGTGGTGTTCGATGGTTCGGAAGACTATCACGCCCGTATCAACGATCCGTCCCTCGATATTGATGAGCGCACCATTCTCGTTATTCGCGGTGCGGGGCCGCTCGGCTGGCCGGGTTCGGCAGAGGTCGTCAACATGCAGCCACCGGATGCGCTGTTGAAAAAGGGCATCACCAGCCTGCCGACGATCGGCGACGGCCGGCAATCGGGAACGGCGGACAGCCCGTCCATCCTCAACGCCTCGCCGGAAAGTGCCGCAGGCGGCGGACTGGCATGGCTCCGAACCGGCGATGTCATCCGCATCGATTTCAATGAAGGTCAATGCAATGCGCTGGTGCCGGATGAGGAGCTTGCCGCCCGCAAGGCGGATGGGATTCCAGCCGTTCCCGCGGATGCGACACCATGGCAGCGCATCTACCGCCAGTCGGTGACCCAGCTTTCGGATGGCGCGGTTCTGGAAGGGGCCGCGGATTTCCGCCGGATTGCCGAGAAGATGCCCCGGCACAATCATTGATCACATAGGACAAAATCCCCGGTCACGTCCGGGGATTTTTCTTTTCCGGGCGGTTTCGCAATTGATTGCGACCTCTTAATGTACCCGCAAATCCGCATCACAGGGGCAGGACATGACAGATATTTCGATGATAGAAGCCGCGCGTGGGCGCATCGGCAACCATGCGGTTCGCACACCGCTTCTCTCATCGCCTTTTCTGGATGAGATTGCCGGGCGGAAGCTGTTCGTAAAGGCCGAATGCCTGCAGAGAACGGGTTCCTTCAAGTTTCGTGGCGGCTGGTCGGCCGTCTCCGGCCTTCCGGCGGAGGTGCGCGCCAAGGGCGTGATCGCCTTTTCCTCCGGCAACCACGCGCAGGGCGTGGCGCTTGCCGCCCGGCTGCACAATGTTCCCGCCGTCATCATCATGCCGTCGGATGCGCCGAAGATCAAAATCGACAATACCCGGGCCTATGGCGCGGAGGTGGTGCTCTATGACCGTGCTAACGAAGATCGCGATGCCATCGGAGATCGCATTTCTCGCGAGCGTGGGCTGACGCTGATCAGGCCCTATGACGAACCGCTGGTCATTGCCGGGCAGGGAACGGTGGGGCTGGAGATTGCCGAACAGGGCGCGGAGCTGGGCATCGGTGCGGCCGAGGTTCTGGTGCCCTGCGGTGGTGGCGGCCTCACCTCCGGCATCTCCCTGGCACTCGCAGCGAAAGCACCGGACTACAAGGTCAGGACGTCGGAACCGGAGCGGTTCGACGATGTGGCGCGCTCCCTTGCTGCGGGTAAGATCGAGCGTAACGCCACGACCTCGGGCTCGATCTGCGACGCTATCGTCACGCCGCAGCCCGGCAACATCACCTTCCCCATCATGGCCGGGCTGTGCGGAAAAGGCATTGCCGTGACCGAGGAGGAAGCGCTGCGGGCTATGGTTCTCGCCTTCAACCGGCTGAAGATCGTTGTCGAACCCGGTGGTGCGGTGGCGCTGGCGGCGGCCCTCTTCCACGGCGATGAACTGGAAAGCGAAACGGTGATCGCAGTCGCTTCCGGCGGCAATGTCGATCTGGAGATCATGGCCGGCGCCTTGTCCCGTTTCGGCTGAGGTTAAGGTTGGGCGTCTAGCCGTGCAGCGACCTCATCGGCAATCGCCAGCGAGGCGGTTAGGCCGGGGCTTTCTATGCCGAAAAGATTGACAAGGCCGGCAAGGCCATGCGTTTCCGGCCCATCGATGCGGAAGTCCATGGCCGGTTCGTCCGGGCCGGAAATCTTCGGCCGGATTCCGGAATAGGCCGGGATCAGCGCGTTATCGGGAAGGCCCGGCCAATAACGACGGATCGCATCGCCAAACCCCTCCATGCGGCGGGGATCGACGGCATAGTCGATGGTGTCCACCCACTCCACATCCGGCCCGAAACGGGCCTGGCCGGCGAGATCGAGGGTGAGATGCACGCCGAGGCCATGGGTGTGCGGCGCGGGGTAGATCAGCCGTGAAAAGGGCGACTTGCCGGCCAGCGAAAAATAGCTGCCCTTGGCGAAACGCGCCTGCGGGATATCATCCTCCGGCAATCCTTCGATCTTTCTCGCCACCATGGGTGCTACAAGCCCGGCGGAATTGACGAGCAGCCGGCATGTCAGGCTGGTGGGCTCCGCTCCGCCAGCATGAACGCGGAAACCATTGCCCATCGCCTCTGCCTTTTCGAAGGGTGCATTCAGGGCGAGGGCTGCGCCATGATCCTGCGCGTCTCCAAGCAGCGCCAGCATATAGGCGTGGCTGTCGATGATGCCCGTCGAGGGCGATATCAGGGCTGCGACGCAGGCGAGCGCGGGTTCGAGCAGGCTCGCCTGCCGCGCATCGATCAGCTCAAGGTCGTTGCAGCCGTTAGCTTTGCCTTTTTCGCGCAGGGTGGCGAGCATGGCGACCTCTTCATCGCTCGTGGCGACGATGAGCTTGCCGCAGCGGCGATGTGCCACGTCATGGCTTTGGCAGAAGGCATAGAGCCGTTCCTTGCCCTCCACGCAAAGTCGGGCCTTGAGGCTTCCGGCCGGATAATAGAGCCCGGCGTGGATGACTTCGCTGTTACGGGAGGAGGTGGCAGAGCCGAATTCCTTCCCGCTTTCGAGGATGATGACTGAGAGGCCACGCATCGCCAGTTCACGCGCTGTCGCGAGCCCGATCACCCCGGCTCCGATGATGATGGCGTCGATGTCAGTCATGGTCTTTTCCGTGCCCGCCACTGGTTTTGAACGGAAATGCCCTCCACCGCGTTAATCCCGAGCCATGGGTAGATTGATGCTTGCCGGTGGGCAAGTCGCAATCGGTATTTTTCCCGATGCGCCAATCTTATGGAATTTTATCTCTACTGAAACAGTGGGGAATAAAGCTATTCTACGAGTGAAATAAGCAATGCCCGCTTTGAAGGGCCGAGCAGGAAGGGAGTGTACAATGTCTTATTCCAAGGCAGGAAAAGTAAAAGACTTTGTCTCGCAGCCCCAGTCGCCGCGCAACTGGAAAGATTCGGTTCATGCGGCTCTTGTCGGCGTCTGCGTGGCTTTTGTCGCTGCCGTCATCTTCGGTCTCGTTCCCTGATCCTCCCGATTTTCTCATCAGGTAATTTGAGAATAAAAGGCCGGTCGCTCCTCCGACCGGCCTTTTTCATGACCGCTCACGCCTTCAGGTAATCTTCCGCGAGATCAACCCAGAAAGCGGTTCCGATCGGCAGGATATCGTCGTTGAAATCGAATTTCGGATGGTGCAGCGGTGGGTCATTCTCCGTGCGCGCGGTGCCGAGGAAGAAATAACAGCCGGGCCGTTTCTCCAGCATATAGGCGAAGTCTTCCGCACCCATCGATGGGCGCTGCATCTCCGCTACCTTTTCAGGTCCGGCAAAACGCCGGGCGAGATCGGCGACATAATCCGTTTCCGCCTTGTGGTTGACGGTTGCATTATAACCGCGCTCGTAATCAATGGTGACGCTCATGCCGTAGCTGGCCGCCTGGCCTTCGGCTATCGCCCGGATGCGCTTTTCCAGCTCGTCGCGCACGCCCGGATCGAAGGAGCGGATGGTCAGCAGCATTTCCGCCGTTTCGGGAATGACATTGCTGGCAGCACCGGCATGGAACGCGCCAACGGTGACGACCGCAGACAATTGCGGATGGATGTTGCGGGAGACCACGGTTTGCAGTGCCATGATGATGCTTGCGCCGGCAACGATGGGGTCGGCCGCATCCTGCGGTTCGGCGCCGTGGCCGCCATATCCGTTGACCGTGATCTTGCACTCGTCGACGGCGGCAAGGATCGGCCCGTCGCGCAGCACGAATTGCCCGAAAGGCACGCCGGGATCGTTATGAAGGGCAAAAACCGCATCGCAGGGAAAACGGTCAAACAGCCCGTCCTCGATCATGATGCGGGCGCCGCCGAAATTCTCTTCCGCCGGCTGGAAGATCAGATGCAGGGTTCCGTCGAAATTTTTGCGCTCGGCAATGATCTTTGCCGCACCAAGCAGCATGGCGGTGTGGCCGTCATGACCGCAGGCATGCATCACGCCCTGATTGGCGCTCGCATAATCCGCCCCCGTCTCCTCGTGGATCGGCAGGGCGTCGATATCGGCGCGGATGCCGAGCGTGCGGGTGCTGTCGCCATTGCTGAGCGTGGCGACGACACCGGTTCCGGCGAGCCCCCGCGTGACTTCATAACCCATTGCCGCCAACTGTTCGGCAATAAAATCCGACGTCTTGAACTCCGAAAGGCCGATTTCGGGATTGCGGTGCAGGTGGCGGCGAATGGCCACCACATCCGGCATATGGTTGGCAAAAGATGCGAGATTTGCGGTCTGTCTGGTCATTTTTAAAGTCCCGAGTTCGGCCGTTTTTTCCGGCGTCTTTTGTAAATGACATAGCAGCATATGCAGCCATGCGTAAGGGGCGTGCCTGCCCGGAAATGCCCCGAAATTCAGCGCTTGCATCGTGCCGCGACAGGTGGCATGGAACTATTGACGTCCTGGGGCATTAGCTTCTTTCGGATGTAGCGCGGGCCTCTCGGTTCGTGTTGCCCTTCAGGTTGTCAACGGGGGATTATCGGACGTTGTGCGAACAATTTTCGCCATCGGGGAGGGTGCGAAATCCGGTCGGAACGGCGTTGCCGGGCCGCAGGACGGCATATTCTTCCGCCTATCGAAAACACGATGGCCGTACCGATCTCCAGCTTCGCGAACATTCCGGATTAATTATACCGCAGCATGATGCGCCTGTGGATGTGCTGCTCATGACGATCCGTTCCGGACAGCGTCCGGTCCGGTTCACCGAAGGTTCAGGATAAGTCATAAATATAGCGTGGCCCGATTTTCGTGCGTGTTCCCGCCACGGACGAAATGCCGGTCAAGTCGAACAAGTCTCCATAAAGTTCAGAATACGAGCCCGATGTCATTTCATATTACCCCGACCGCCGCCGCCCGTGATTCCGAGACGAAGCAGATCGATCACAATGATTCGATCCGCGCGTCGTATATGACGGTTGAGGAACTTCATGATGCGGGCGCCGCGCTTTCGCGCGATGGCGCCGACAGTCTTCCCGGCTTCATGGAGTTCGATTTCTTCGAGCGTCATCGCGAGAACGAGAAGGAAATCCTCAGGGTCTATCGCACGACGGCCGTCGACGCGGAAAATGGCGCGACGATAACGCCGGCGGCGGAATGGCTGCTCGACAATCACTACGTCATCGAAGAGGCGATCCAGGAAGTCCGCCGTGATTTTCCGCGCAAGTTCTACCGCCAGCTGCCGACGATGACGGTGGGCGGTGTTACGATCCCGCGGGTCATGGCGCTCGGCTGGCTTTATGTCGCCCATACCCACAGCACGGTTTCGCGCGAGAACATGACGGCGCTGGTGGATGGCTACCAGACCTCGAAGACGTTGCAGATCGGCGAATTGTGGGCTTTGCCGTCGATCATCCGTTTCGTTCTCATCGAAAATCTTCGCCGCATCTCCATCCGTGTCGAGCGTTCGCGCCGCATGCGCCAGAAGGCGAATGAGGTCGTCGATGAAATCATCCGTCTGAACGATGCGGAAGCGTCGGCGGCGCTTCTCAAGCAGGTCGATTCGCTGGTGGACGACCCGACTTTCGCGACGCAGTTCCTTTATCGTCTGAGGAACGGTTCGCAGACCTCCGGTTTTGCCGTTGCCTGGCTCGAAGAGCGTCTTCACGCTGCCGGCACCGACGCTGAAAACGTCATGATGTCGGAACATAACCGCCTGGCATCCGGCAATGTGACGATGGGCAACATCGTCAAGAGCCTGCGCGAGATCGACGATACCGAGTGGTCGGTGTGGTTCGAGGAAGTCAGCCATATCGACAAGGTTCTGCGCGAAGAGACCGACTACGAGGTTCTCGATTTCGGTTCGCGCAACACCTACCGCAATACGATTGAACTTCTGGCGCGCCGTTCTCCCAAGACCGAAGTGGAGGTTGCGCGCGCCGCCGTCGAAATGGCGCGTTCGGAGACGCCGGCTGGTGCGGATGAAACTCATCGCGTCAATGTCGGCTCCGTGCTTGTCGGCCAGCGTCGCTTCGAGCTTGAAAAGGCTTTGGGTTATCGGCCGCTGGTGTCGCAGCGCATCGTGCGCTCGATGCGCAAGTTCAACTGGCTGGCAATCGCCGCGCCGGTGCTTCTCATCACCGCGCTCGCCATGCTCGCTGTCGGCTGGTTCCTGGCGCAGGCGGGCATGCCCTGGTATGTCGTGACCGCGTTCCTGCTGATGTTCGCATTGCCGGCATCCGAAGGCGCGACCGGCCTCTTCAACACCCTCGTCACCTTCTTCGTGAAACCGTTCCGGCTGGTCGGATACGAATTCAAGAACGGCATTCCGCAGGATGCCCGCACATTGGTCGCCGTGCCCTGCATGCTGACCAGCCGCGACAGCGTCGATGAGATGATGCGCAATATCGAGGTGCATTATCTCGCAAATCCGCATGGCGAGATTTACTTCTCGCTGGTGAGCGACTGGCGTGATGCGCAGTATGAACAGTCCGACGATGACCTTGAAATTCTCGACTATGCCAAGCGCGAGCTTGCGGCGCTGAACAGCCGTTATGCCTTTGATGGCAAGACGCGCTTTTACCTGCTGCATCGCCGCCGCATCTACAATCCGGCCGAAGGCTGCTGGATGGGCTGGGAGCGCAAGCGCGGCAAGCTGCATGAGCTGAACATGCTGCTGCGCGGCGACAAGGATACGACCTTCCTCGGCGGTGCGAACATCGTCCCGGCCGATGTCAAATACGTCATGACGCTGGATGCCGATACGCGCCTGATGCGCGATGCGGTGACCAAGCTCGTCGGCAAGATGCATCACCCGATCAACCGTCCGGTGATCGATCCGGTATCCGGACGGGTTGTCGAAGGCTACGGCCTGCTGCAGCCGCGGGTAACGCCCTCGCTGACGACCGGCAAGGACGCCTCCGTCTTCCAGCGCGTCTTCTCGATCAACCGCGGTATCGATCCTTACGTCTTTACCGTTTCCGACGTCTATCAGGACCTGACCTCGGAAGGCACCTTCACCGGCAAGGGTCTTTACGATGTGGATGCCTTCGAGGCGGCGCTGAAGGGCCGTATCGAGGAAAACTCCATCCTCAGCCACGATCTGCTCGAAGGCTCCTTTGCGCGCTGTGCGCTGGTGACCGATGTAGAGCTGGTGGAGGACTTTCCGACCCGCTATGAAGTGGAAGTGTCGCGCCAGCATCGCTGGGCGCGTGGCGACTGGCAGCTTCTGCCCTTTATCCTCGATCGTGCCCGCGGCGTTACCGCCATCGGCCGCTGGAAGATGGTCGACAATCTGCGTCGCTCGCTCACGCCGATCGCCTGGTTCTTCGCCTCGATCCTCGGCTGGTATTTCATGGATCCGCTCGGTGCGCTGATCTGGCAGATCCTGCTGATCTTCTCGCTGTTCGTCGCGCCCACGCTTTCCCTGCTGTCCGGTCTCGTGCCGCGCTCCACTGATATCGTGCCACAGGCGCATTTCCATACCATCTGGTCGGAAATCCGCGCCACCAATGCACAGGTGGCGCTGCGTATCGTCTTCATCGCCGATGCCGCCTGCATGATGACGGATGCGATTGCCCGTTCGCTTTACCGCCTGCTCGTCAGCCACAAGCTGATGCTGGAATGGCGTACCGCCGCCAGCATGCAGTCGAGCGCGCAGGGCAGCATCATCGATTATTACCGCCAGATGTGGCATGCGCCCGTGGTGGCGATGCTTGGCCTGCTGTTTGCGGCGCTGCCGGGCGATAACGCTTTCCTGATCGGCATTCCCTTCACGCTGCTCTGGGTTCTGTCCCCCGCCGTTGCCTGGTATGTCAGCCAGTCGGCTGAAACCGAAGACCGGCTGTTCGTTTCGGAACACGTTTCTTTCGAGCTTCGCAAGATCGCACGCCGCACCTGGCGTTATTACGAGGCCTTCGTGACGCCGCAGGAAAACCACCTGCCGCCGGATAACTTCCAGGAAACGCCGGAGCCGATCGTCGCTTCGCGTACCTCGCCCACCAATATCGGCGTTTATCTGCTTTCCATTATTTCGGCCCGCCAGTTCGGCTGGATCAGCTTTGCCGATACGCTGGAGCGGATCGAGAACACGATCCAGACCGTCGAGAAGATGGAAAAGCATCGTGGCCATCTCTACAACTGGTATCATACCGACACCTTGCAGACGCTTGGGCCGCGCTATGTTTCGGCGGTGGACAGCGGCAATCTCGCCGGCCACCTGATCGCGGTTTCGTCCGCCTGCCGTGATTGGGCAGAAGCGCCGTCCGCGCATCTTCAGGGCAATCTTGACGGTATCGGCGATGTCGCCGGCATTCTGCGTGAAACGCTGAAGGCGCTGCCCGACGACCGCAAGAACCTGCGTCCGCTGCATCGTCGCCTTGAGGAGCGCATCATCGGCTTCTCGAACGCTCTGGCCTCGGTCAAGCGCGAGCATGAATTTGCTTCCATCCGCGTTATCAATCTTGCGGTGCTGGCGCGCGACATCCAGAAGCTCGCCACCAATGTCGATCATGAGGTGAAGTCCGCGCAGAGCGCGGAAGTGACCCGTTGGGCGCAATTGCTCGTGGAATCCTGCGAGGCGCATATTTCCGACAGCGCCATCGATCTCACCAATATGGAGCCGCTGCGCCAGCGTCTCGCATCGCTGCGCGACCGTAGCCGCAATCTCGCCTTCTCGATGGATTTCACCTTCCTTTATCGTAAGGATCGCCGTCTTCTGTCGATTGGCTATCGCGTCGAAAGCAAGGAGCTGGATGAGGCCTGCTACGACCTTCTGGCTTCCGAATGCCGCCTGACCAGCCTCTTCGCCATCGCCAAGGGCGATCTGCCGACCGAGCACTGGTACCGTCTCGGCCGCCAGGTCGTGCCGATCGGCGCGCAGGGTGCGCTGGTCTCCTGGTCCGGCTCGATGTTCGAATATCTGATGCCGCCGCTCGTCATGCAGGAGCGTCAGGGTGGCATTCTCAACCAGACCAACAATCTGATCGTCAAGGAACAGATGAACCACGGTCGTCGTCTAGGCACGCCATGGGGCATTTCCGAAGCGGCATTCAACGCCCGCGATCACAACATGAACTATCAGTACACCAATTTCGGTGTGCCGACGCTCGGCCTCAAGCGCGGCCTTGGCCAGAATGCGGTGATCGCGCCTTATGCATCGATCCTCGCCAGCCAGTATGATCCTGATGGTGCGCTCGAAAACCTCGACAAGCTGCGCAAGCTTGGCGCTCTCGGCCAGTACGGTTTCCACGACGCGGTGGATTTCACGCCGACACGTGTGCCTGACGGCAAGGTCTGCGCAGTGGTTTACAATTATTATGCTCACCACCATGGCATGTCGATTGCGGCCGTCGCCAACGTCGCCTTCGATGGCGTGCTGCGCGAACTCTTCCATTCCGATCCGGTGATCGAGGCAGCCGAACTGCTGCTGCAGGAGAAGGCGCCGCGCGAAGTGCCGGTCATGAGCGCCAAATACGAGCCGGAAACTCCCGGCAAGGAACAGGCCGACCTCCTGCGTGCGGAAGTGCGCTCCATTGCCGATCCGGCCGTGCGCGACCGCGAAGTGGTGTTCCTGTCGAATGGCCATTACTCGACCATGCTCACCTCCACGGGTGCCGGTTATTCGAAGTGGAACGGCCAGGCGATTTCCCGCTGGAAGGCCGACCCGACGGAGGATCGCTGGGGCACCTTCATCTTCCTGCGCGACACCACCAATGGACAATGGTGGAGTGCGACGGCGGAGCCGCGCGTCATCGAAGGTGAAAAGACCAAGACGATCTTCACCGACGACAAGGCCGAGTTCCACAAGACCACCGGCGATCTGCAGAGCGTGGTCGAATGCATCGTCGCCACCGAGCATGATGCCGAGGGCCGCCGCGTCACCCTGCTCAATGTCGGTTCCGAGGATCGCTATATCGAAGTGACCTCCTATATGGAGCCGGTGATTGCGTCGGAGGATGACGACAACGCCCATCCGTTGTTCTCGCGCATGTTCGTGCAGACGGAGATTGGCCGGCGCGGCGACGTTATCCGCGCCTGGCGCAATCGCCGCAGTCCGAACGAGCCTGGCACTGTCATTGCGCATCTTGCCGCCGACAATGCCGGCCCGTCGCGGCCGACGGAATTCGAGACGGATCGCGCCAAGTTCATCGGTCGCGGACGTTCGCTGCGTGAAGCGGCGGCTTTCGATGCCGGTGCGACGCTTTCCAGCACCGACGGCTTCACGCTTGATCCTATCCTGTCGCTGCGCCGCACCGTGCGCGTGCCGGCGGGCAAGAAGGTGAGCGTGATCTTCTGGACGATCGCCGCGCCAAGCCGCGAGGAAGTCGACAAGGCAATCGACCGTTATCGTCATCCGGACGCCTTCGCGCATGAACTCGTGCATGCCTGGACGCGCACGCAGGTGCAGATGCGACATGTCGGCGTCACCTCGCAGCAGGCGGCCGCCTTCCAGCATCTCGGCCGTTATCTGACCTATCCCGACATGCATTTGCGGGCGGATTCGGAAACGCTGAAAACCGGCCTTGCCTCGCAGCGCGCTTTGTGGCCGCTGGCGATTTCGGGCGATTTCCCGATCTTCAGCCTGCGTATCAACGACGATATGGACATGGATATCGCCCGTGAGGCGCTGAGCGCCCATGAATATCTACGTTCACGCGGCGTGATCTTCGATCTCGTCATCGTCAACGAACGGGCTGCGTCCTATGCGCAGGACATGCAGCATGCGCTGGATCATATTTCCGAGGCGCAGCGCCGCATCAATCCCGCCGATGGCGGACGTCCGCACGTCTTCTCCGTGCGCCGCGACCTGATGGATGAAGAGACCTGGAGCGCGCTTCTCGCCGCTTCCCGCGTCGTTCTCCATGTGCGTAACGGCAAGATCGTTGACCAGATCAACCGTGCGGTATCGCTGTTTGCGGCCCATCGCGGTCCTGACGGCACAAGCGACGCCGCGCAGGCCCGTCTGCCTGTGCCGGTCTTCCCTGTGGCGGAGCCGGTGGAGGATGCGGGTGATCTCGATTTCTGGAACGGTTTCGGCGGTTTTGCCAGAAGCGGTCAGGAATATGTCGTGCGCCTCAATGGCGGGCAGTCCACGCCGCATCCGTGGATCAACGTCATCTCGAACGAGAATTTCGGCTTCCATATTTCGGCTGAAGGCGCAGGTTTCAGCTGGAGCCGCAATTCGCGCGACTATCAGCTGACGCCCTGGAGCAACGATCCGGTCATTAACCGGCCGGGCGAGGCCTTCTATGTCGCCGATGTGGAGACAGGAAAGCTTTATACGCCCTGTGCCGCGCTGTCGCGCGATCCCGAAGCCATGTTCGAAACGCGCCATGGTCTCGGTTACTCCGTGCTGACGGGCGTGGCCGACACGCTGGAGGTGGAGCTGACGCAGACCGTGGACCGTGAAAAACCTGTCAAGCTCTCGCAGGTCATCGTTCGCAACAAGGGCTCGAAAAGCCGCCGCCTGAAGGTCTATGCCTATGTGGAATGGGTGCTCGGCAATAACGGCCAGAAATCCGCGCCGTTCATCCTGAGCAGGCACGATGCCGGCAATAACGCCATCTTCGCGTCGAACCCCTACAGCATCGACTATAGCGCCCGCACCGCGTTCCTCACGCTCGACAGTGAGGCGAGCGGCTTCACCACCAGCCGCCGGGAATTCATCGGTCGCTTCGGGTCGGCGCAGGCGCCGCAGGGCATCGTGTCCGGTGCCGCACTTAGTGGCAGCACCGAGGTCGACGGCGATCCCTGTGCTGCGCTGATGCAGGAAATCCACCTGAAGCCCGGCGAAGAACGGCACATGACCTTCATTCTCGGCGATGCCGACAATGCGGAAGAGGCCGAAGCGCTGGTGAAGGATGTTCGCCAGGCGGACTTCCAGACGGTGCTGGACGAAAGCAAGGCGTTCTGGACGGGCTTTACCGGGCAGTTGCAGGTTTCCACGCCGGATGCCGGCTTCAACCATATGGTCAATAACTGGCTGCCCTATCAGGCGCTTGCCTGCCGCATTCTGGCGCGCACGGCCTTTTATCAGTCGAGCGGTGCCTTCGGTTTCCGCGACCAGCTTCAGGATACGCTGGCCTTCCTGCTCTACCAGCCGGACCTCGCCCGCAAGCAGATCCTGCGCGCGGCTGGCCGCCAGTTCCCTGAAGGCGATGTGCAGCATTGGTGGCTGCCGCTGACGGGCGCCGGTGTTCGCACCACCATTTCGGACGACGTGGTTTGGCTTGCTTATGCGATCAACCAATATGTCTCGGCCACGGGTGATGCCGCCATCCTCGATGAGAGCATTCCCTTCCTGAAAGGTCCGGCATTGATGCCTGGCCAGCATGATGCTTTCTTCCAGCCGGAGACGAGCGACAGGTCCGCCACACTTTACGAACATGCGGCGCTGGCGCTCGATCTCGCCATCCATCGCACCGGCGAAAACGGTCTGCCGCTGATCCTCGGCGGTGACTGGAACGACGGCATGAACCGTGTCGGCGTTGGCGGCAAGGGCACCAGCGTCTGGCTCGGCTGGTTCCTGGCCGGGGCCCTGCGTGATTTCATCGGCATCGCCGAGAAGCGTGGCGATGCTGACCGTGTCGGCAAATGGACGGCGCATCGGGAAAAGCTGCGCAATGTTCTCGAAACGGCGGGTTGGGACGGCAGCTATTACCGGCGTGGTTATTTCGATGACGGCACGCCGCTCGGTTCCGCCGAAAGCGAGGAATGCCGGATCGATTCGCTTGGCCAGAGCTGGAGCGTTCTCTCCGGCGAAGGTGAAGAGGCTCGGTCGCGGCAGGCAATGGATGCCGTCATGGAGCATCTGGTCGATGAAAAGACCGGCATTATCCGGCTGTTCACGCCGCCCTTCTCGCAGGCGCCGCATGATCCGGGCTATATCAAGGGATATCCGCCGGGTGTGCGCGAAAACGGCGGACAATATACCCATGCGGCAACCTGGGTGGTTCTCGCCCTTGCCAAGCAGGGTAGGGCGCAGGAAGCATGGAACTGCTTCAAGCTGCTCAACCCCGTCAATCATGCGCTCGATGCGGCAGCGTCGGAGACCTATCGGGTCGAACCCTATGTGGTGACTGCGGATGTCTACGGTGAAGGCGCTTATGCGGGCCGTGGTGGCTGGAGTTGGTACACGGGTTCCGCCGGCTGGCTCTACCGTGCGGCAGTCGAAGGTATTCTTGGCATCACCCGCACCGACGGCAAGCTTCACATCTCGCCATCGCTGCCGGAGGACTGGAGCGGTTTCTCGGTGAAGATCACGCTCGACGGAAAGGCGAAGGACATTGCCGTCAGCCGCAAGGCCGGCACAGCGGACGTCTCCGTATCCGTCGATGGCAAGCCGCTGTCGGCAGATGATCGGGTGATCCCCTTCGATTGAGACGACCGATTTTCCGCGCTTTTAAAGCCAGGCTCCTGCGGTGACGTAGGGGCCTGAATTTTTATGAACTGCCTCGCCTCTGATATTTGTTTGGTTTTGCATGGGCGCGTGGGACCCCAGCCTTTTGAAAAATGCAACGTCGTCCTCTTCCGAGGATGTAATCAAATACGATAACATCAGTACGTCGCGGATGGCCGGACAGGGCCGAGCATGGCGAACCTAGCCGGCAAGGCTTTGTCAGCAATCTTTGAGCGCGTAGCGTCCGATGACCTTTGTGTCACTCGTGCGCTTCTATCACGGCACGCGCCGCTCTCCCTTCGCTATTATAAGCCGAGACTTCCCCCAAGTGATTATCGTGGGAGGGGACATCAATTGCCGCATGACGGAATGTCTGTGGGACCAGTCTGGGGCAAATATTGTTCGCTCGGATGAAGAGACCATGTCCTCCGCAGCGCAACACTCACAAAGCGGACAAAGAAAAAGGGCGAACAACACGGTGTCCGCCCTCTCTGCATTCCGTTCGCCAAAGTCTCAGGAAGCGATGGCTTTCGGCCGTGGCTGGCCTTCGTCTTCCGTCAAAAGGCCGCTGGTGCGCAGCAGCGAGGTGAAGCGTCCGCCGCGTTGGCTGAGTTCATCAAATGTGCCCTTTTCGATGATACGGCCCTGATCGAGGAACAGCACCAGATCGGCATCGCGAACCGTGGAAAGACGGTGGGCGATGATGAAGGTCGTGCGATTCATTCTGAGCGCGTCCACCGCGGCCTTCACGCGTGCTTCGGTTTCCACGTCCAGTGCGCTGGTTGCCTCATCGAGAACCAGAATGGGGGCGTTCTTCAGAATGGCGCGGGCGATGGCGATGCGCTGGCGTTCGCCGCCGGACAGGCGGTTGCCGCGTTCGCCCACCTGCGTCAGGTAGCCATTGATGCGACTATCGATGAAATCCGTCGCTGCCGCGGCGGCTGCCGCTTCCATCACTTCCGCGTCCGTGGCCGATTCGCGGCCGAGGCGGATGTTCTCACGGATGGAACGGTTCAAAAGGCCGGCATCCTGAAACACGGTGGCGATGGAGTTTCTGAGCGAATTCTTGGTCACCGTGGAAATATCGGTTCCATCGATCAGAATCTGGCCGGAATCCGGATCGTAGACACGCTGCAGAAGGTTGATGAGCGTGGTCTTGCCCGCACCTGTCGGCCCGACGATTGCAATGGTCTGTCCGGCCTTGGCGGTGAACGAGATGTCGTGGACGCCCTGCTTGGTGTTGGCGAAGCCGAAATTGATGTTGCGGAACTCCACCGTGCCGGAGACATTGGACAATTCGCGGGCATCGCCCGGCTCTTCCCGTTCCTTGACGGAATCCTCCAGCACGAAGAAATCCTCGAGCTTGGCGCGGGCCTCGAAAATCTGCGTCACGAACTGGCGCATCTGGTCGAGACGGCCGATCAGGAGATTGGCAAAACCGATGAAGGCAATGACGTCGCCGACGCGCAACTCGCCGTTCTTCACCAATACCGTGCCGATGACGAGGATGATCATCATTGAAACGGTGGAGGCCGTACGGTTCAGCGCGCTGGCGAAAGCCCACCAGTCAAGCACCGGATATTGGGCGCTCAGCAGCTTCTCGGTGAAGGATTTCAGCGCCTTCGTTTCGGCTTCGATGCGGTTGTAGCTATGCAGCACCGACACGTTGCTGATGGAATCGCTGACATGGGCAAAAACGCTGTGATAGTGCTCTTCGACCGAAGCCTGGCCGTCCTTGGTGCGGCCCATCACCCATTTGCCGATGAACCAGTAGACGATGCCGAGGCCAATCAGAACGAAGCTGAGGCGCAGGTCCATGGACATGGCTGTCGGGACAAGCAGCACGAGTGCCACGAAGGTTGCCAGATGGGTGCGCATGAATTCCAACCAGAGGCCGAACAGCGTCTCGCTGGCGCGCAGCAACGTATGCAGGGCGTTGGACGTGCCGCGCTGATGGTGCCAGGAGAGCGGCATCGAAATGATGCGCCCGAAGGCTTCCGTCAGCAGCGTCGCGCGGCGGCCATGCGCCAGCCGGTCCGCCTCGCGGGCGACAGCAACGTAAGCGACGGTATTGAAGACGCCGAAACCCGCCCAGAGAATGAGAATGGGCGTGACGTTGGTGCCGGAAGAAATGGCGTCGATGATCCGGCCGAACAGCACGGGTTCGGCAATGGTGATCGCCGCAAGAATGACGTTGGCGATGACAACCACCGTCACACGCCATTTATGTACGGTCAGATAGCGCAGAGCGCGTGTGTAAACCTGAAACAAAGTCAAATTTTCAATCCAGTCCGGGCATCTTTTTCGAGCGGTTGATTGTTCGGTCTCAAGGCAATGCTTCTTTAGCAAGGTTGCATGAGACGGCGAAATTTGTGTAATTATCGCTCTTTCTGTCTGAATGGCGGCTTAACAAACTGACCGCGCATGCGAACCGAAAAAAACGAACCCGATATCTCCAGGGGACGCCGTCACAAGATTTTGCATGTTCGTTTCAGGGATTGCTAACGATGACATGATCAATCTCATCCGACCGGCGCCCGAGTAACATGACGTCATCGCGGGACCATGTCCTTCGGTCATTCCTTTCAAGCCAAGTTCCGGGCCATGTGTCTTTATGCATGATATTCTTCACTTCATCTCTGCATGTTACCAGGCGGGAAGCGCCGACCGCGTTCGTTCCGAATTCGTGACCCTTATTCGCGAATATGGTTTCGAATACTTCCTTGTCAGCAGGCGGATGACCGGGGAGCTTGCCTCCACCGGCCAGATTCTCGCACAACATCTGCCGGAAGGCTGGATCGAGGTCTACAGGGCCAAGAAATACAATCTCGTCGATCCCGTCCGTAAAGTGATCGGCATGGTCCACAAGCCGTTCCAGTGGAAAGAGGCCCTGGAGGGCCTGCCCCGCGCCATGCATCGAAAAAGGGCGAGCGTCTTTTTTAACGATGCCGGTCGATATGGCCTGCAGGGCGGTTATGCCTTTCCCGTGCACGGACGCGCGGGATTTATCGGCGCGGTGTTCATTGGCGGCCAGGACCGGCAATTGCCTTTGCTTCAGGTGGAGCTGCTGGATGCGGCCACGCGTGCCGTGTTCTGGCGCCTGCTCGACCTTTCGGGTCAGGCCCATGGCCTCAACAATGGCCCGGACGTTTCCGCTCTCGAGCTTACAAAACGGGAAATGGAAGTGCTGACGCTGATGGCGGACGGCATGACCTCGACGGAAATCGGACGCCAGCTATCGATCTCCAACCACACGGTCGACTGGTATATCAACGGAATCCAGCGCCGGTTCAGCGCCAAGAACCGGCAGCATACGGTCGCGCTTGCTTTTCGCCATGGCTTGCTGAGCTAGCGGCGACAGGACGGTTCTCTCCCGAATTGCCCTTTCCAAGACCGGGTTTTGCTGCTTAATTCCGCAGTGCAGCAGAAATTTTGTTTTGGCGTGTGGGGAGACCGTCTTGAAAATATCGAAAATACTTGTTGCCAACCGATCCGAAATTGCGATCCGCGTTTTCCGGGCAGCCAACGAGCTTGGGATTAAAACCGTTGCGATTTGGGCGGAAGAGGACAAGCTGTCTTTGCACCGCTTCAAGGCGGACGAATCCTATCAGGTCGGCAGAGGGCCACATCTCGCCAAGGATATGGGGCCGATTGAAAGTTATCTTTCGATCGAAGAGGTTATCCGCGTTGCCAAGCTTTCCGGAGCCGACGCGATCCATCCCGGTTACGGCCTTCTGTCGGAAAGCCCGGAATTCGTGGAGGCCTGCAACAAGGCCGGCATAACCTTCATTGGACCGACCGCGGATACGATGCGCCAGCTCGGTAATAAGGTGGCTGCCCGCAATCTGGCGATTTCTGTTGATGTGCCCGTCGTTCCCGCCACCGATCCGCTACCGGACGATATATCCGAAGTGGAGCGCATGGCCGAGGAAATCGGCTATCCCGTCATGCTGAAGGCCTCCTGGGGCGGCGGCGGCCGCGGCATGCGCGCCATCCGCAAAAAGGAAGACCTGGCGCGTGAGGTGACCGAGGCCAAGCGCGAGGCGAAGGCCGCCTTCGGCAAGGACGAGGTCTATCTCGAAAAACTGGTCGAGCGCGCCCGCCACGTCGAGAGCCAGGTTCTCGGCGATACCCATGGCAATGTCGTACATCTGTTCGAGCGCGATTGTTCGATCCAGCGTCGCAATCAAAAAGTAGTCGAGCGTGCGCCGGCACCTTATCTCAGCGAAGCGCAGCGCCAGGAACTGGCGGCCTATTCGCTGAAGATCGCAGCCGCGACCAATTATATCGGCGCCGGCACTGTCGAATATCTGATGGATGCCGATACCGGCAAATTCTACTTCATCGAGGTCAATCCACGCATTCAGGTGGAACATACCGTCACCGAAGTCGTGACCGGTATCGATATCGTCAAGGCGCAAATCCATATTCTGGAAGGGGCCGCAATCGGCACGCCGGAATCGGGCGTGCCGAAGCAGGAAGATATCCGCCTCAACGGGCATGCGCTGCAGTGCCGCATCACCACGGAAGATCCGGAACACAACTTCATTCCGGATTATGGCCGTATCACCGCTTACCGTTCCGCTTCGGGCTTCGGCATCCGTCTGGACGGCGGCACGTCCTATACCGGTGCTGTCATTACTCGCTATTACGATCCGCTGCTCGTCAAGGTGACGGCCTGGGCGCCGCGACCGGATGAGGCGATCAACCGCATGGACCGCGCGCTGCGCGAATTCCGTATCCGCGGCGTCGCCACCAACCTGACCTTCCTCGAAGCCATCATCGGTCACGACAGCTTTCGCAACAATACCTATACGACGCGTTTCATCGATTCGACGCCGGAGCTCTTCGCACAGGTCAAGCGTCAGGACCGCGCCACCAAGCTTCTGACCTATCTTGCCGATGTGACGGTCAACGGCCACCCGGAAACCAAGGGTCGCGCCAGGCCGTCCGAAAAGGCGGCAAAGCCCGTCGTGCCCTATATCGATGCGCCGACGCCCGACGGCACCAAGCAGCTGCTGGACAAGCTCGGCCCGAAAGGCTTTGCGGACTGGATGCGCAATGAAAAGCGTGTGCTGGTCACCGACACGACCATGCGCGACGGGCACCAGTCGCTTCTGGCCACCCGCGTTCGCACGCATGATATCGCCCGCGTCGCCAGCGTTTATGCCAAGGCACTGCCTGAGCTTCTGTCGCTGGAATGCTGGGGCGGCGCGACCTTCGATGTCTCCATGCGCTTCCTGACTGAAGACCCATGGGAGCGCCTTGCCCTGATCCGCGAAGGCGCGCCGAACCTGCTGCTGCAAATGCTGCTGCGCGGCGCAAACGGCGTCGGTTACAAGAACTATCCCGACAACGTCGTGAAATATTTCGTTCGTCAGGCAGCAAGGGGCGGGGTCGATCTTTTCCGCGTCTTCGACTGCCTGAACTGGGTGGAGAATATGCGCGTCTCGATGGATGCGATCGCCGAGGAGAACAAGCTCTGCGAGGCGACCATCTGCTATACCGGCGATCTGCTGAATTCGGCGCGCCCGAAATACGATCTCAAATATTATACCAGCCTCGCCGCTGAGCTGGAAAAGGCCGGTGCGCATATCATCGCCGTCAAGGATATGGCGGGCCTGTTGAAACCGGCGGCCGCGAAGGTCCTGTTCAAGGCGCTGCGTGAGGCGACCGGTCTGCCGATCCATTTCCACACCCATGATACGTCAGGCATTTCCGCCGCGACTGTTCTTGCGGCCGTGGACGCGGGCGTTGATGCCGTGGATGCGGCGATGGATGCCTTCTCCGGCAACACGTCGCAGCCATGCCTCGGCTCCATCGTGGAGGCGCTGGCGGGGTCGGAACGGGATACGGGTCTCGATACCGAATGGATCCGCCGCATTTCCTTCTACTGGGAGGCCGTGCGCAATCAATATGCGGCTTTTGAAAGCGATCTGAAGGGACCAGCCTCGGAAGTCTATCTGCATGAAATGCCGGGCGGGCAGTTCACCAATCTCAAGGAACAGGCCCGCTCGCTCGGTCTCGAGAGCCGCTGGCACGAGGTGGCGCAGGCCTATGCAGATGCCAACCGGATGTTCGGCGATATCGTCAAGGTAACGCCGTCTTCCAAGGTCGTCGGCGATATGGCGCTGATGATGGTGAGCCAGGATCTGACGGTTGCCGATGTTGAAAATCCCGACCGTGAGGTGTCTTTCCCTGACTCCGTGGTGTCGATGCTGAAGGGCGATCTTGGGCAGTCACCGGGTGGCTGGCCGGAGGCCCTCCAGAAAAAGGCGCTGAAAGGCGAGGCTCCCTACACGGTTCGTCCTGGTTCGCTGCTGGCGGATGCCGATCTCGATGCTGAAAGAAAGACGATCGAGACGAAGCTGGAGCGCAAGGTCGACGATTTCGAGTTCGCGTCCTATCTGATGTATCCGAAGGTGTTCACCGACTTCGCGCTTACCGCCGAGACCTATGGTCCCGTTTCCGTGCTGCCTACCGATGCCTACTTCTACGGCATGGAGGACGGTGAGGAGCTGTTTGCCGATATTGAACGCGGTAAAACGCTGGTTATCGTCAATCAGGCTTCATCCGGCACTGACGACAAGGGCATGGTGACAGTCTTCTTCGAGATCAATGGTCAGCCCCGCCGAATCAAGGTGCCGGACCGTGCCCATGGCGCTTCCGGTTCCGCCGTGCGCCGCAAGGCGGAACTCGGCAACGGCACGCATATCGGTGCGCCTATGCCGGGCGTGATCAGCCGCGTCTTTATCAATCAGGGACAGGAGGTCAAGGCCGGCGACGTGCTGCTCTCCATCGAAGCCATGAAGATGGAAACGGCGCTTCATGCCGAGCGCGAGGGCAAGATCGCCGAAGTTCTCGTCAAGCCAGGCGATCAGATCGACGCCAAGGATCTGCTGATATCATACGCCGAATAAGGGCGTTTGCCATCGTCAGTTACGAGTTAGACGCCCGCCTTTCGGCGGGCGTTTTGCTGTTGCGTATTCGTCGAAACTCGAATATGCCTGTTCGTGCACGTTTATTCCTGTTTATGCATGAGTTTCCATGAGCGATCATTTTGTCAGCGAGCGGCAGGCGCTCATTCTCGCGCAGCTGCGGCAAAGCGGTCGTGTGCTTGCGCAGGATCTGGCCCAGAATTTCGGCGTTTCCGAAGATACGGTCCGCCGGGATCTGCGCGAGATGGCGGCACGTGGCGAATGCCTGCGCGTTTATGGCGGAGCACTGCTTTCAGATAGCAAAACGGTGCCGCTGAAGACGCGGATTGCCGAGGATGCCGACCGCAAGGCCTCTCTGGCGCGCGCAGCCGTTCCGCTTCTCGAGCCAGGCATGGTTGTCTTCATCGATGCCGGCTCCACCAATCTGGCCATTGCAAGAGCTATCCCCGCCGGTATCAACCTGACCGTGGTGACGAACACGCCCGCCATTGCCGCTGAACTCACGGGGCGGGCCGATATCGATCTGGTGCTGATCGGCGGCAAGGTCGATCCGGCGGTTGGTGCTGCGATCGACGCCATGGCGCTCAGGCAACTGGAATTGATGCGGCCTGATCTGTGCATTCTCGGCGTTTGCGGCGTTGCGGAGGAGACCGGCCTGTCGGCGGATGTTTTCGAGGATGCGGTGTTCAAGCGGCTTGCCTGCAGCGCCAGCCAGCGGATTGTCGCCGCCGTTACCACGGAAAAGCTTGGCCACCGCGCGGCCTTTCACGTGCATGATTTTTCACCGCCTCTTTCCCTGGTGCTCGAACATGATGCCGACCCGGCACTGATCGAGGCGCTGTCGGCAAGAGGCGTACAGCTTCATTGCGGCGATGATGACGCCGTTCGATTTTCCCATGGTCAAGTCTGAAGGATATTGCCGATGAATGGCCCCACGACATTTTCGCCGACGGTGAAGCGCTCATCCTATCTGACGCGTCACAGGCTTGGCGTGTCCCTGCTGTTTTTGATGAACGGTTTCATGATGGGGTCTTGGGCTCCGAAGATTCCGGAATTTGCGGCGCGTTTATCGCTCAGCGAGAGTGCACTTGGCCTGATCATTCTGGTTTTTGGTATTGGTTCGCTGGTTTTCATGCCGATCGCCGGTTCCCAGATCGCCCGTTTCGGATCGCGCACGGTCAGCCTCGTGACTGCGGCAATCTTTCTGCCGACACTGCTTTTCATCTCCTGGGCGGGCACGATCTGGGCGGGGGTGATTGCGGTTTTCCTGTTTGGCGGACTGACGGGGGCCATGGATGTCGCCATGAACGCCAATGCCGTGGCTGTCGAGCGTGACATGCGCCGCGCCATCATGTCGTCGTGCCACGCCTTCTGGAGCCTCGGCGGCCTGATCGGCGCCGGTCTTGGCGGTTACCTCATCACAGCCATCGGCGTTCAGGGGCATGCGATCGCGCTGACGATTATCGCCCTTATCCTGCTGGTTATTGCGTGGCCGCGTGTTCTTGCGGATCGTCCGCACGCCGAGGAAGAGCGCCCGAAGGGCGGCTTGCCGCTGACACCCCTGCCGTGGATCATTGGCCTGATGGCGCTGTTTTCGATGATCCCGGAAGGTGCGATCCTCGATTGGGGCGCTCTTTATCTGCGTAATGAACTCGGTGCTTCCGTCTCGCAGTCCGGTTTCGCTTTCGCCGCATTTTCCATGACCATGGCGATCATGCGTTTTGCCGGCGATCTGGTGCGCGACAGGTTCGGGGCCGTCCGAACCCTGCGTTTCTGCTCGGTCATGTCGATCACCGGTCTTCTGATTGCCGGCCTTGCGGGAAATTCCACTTTTGTGATCATCGGTTTCGCCATTGCCGGCATCGGTATCTCCAACATGGTGCCGATCGCTTTTTCGGCGGCCGGCAATATGCCGGGACTGGCGCCTGGCATCGGCCTGTCGGTCGTCACCACCATGGGTTATTCCGGCATTCTGGTGGCGCCCTCGGCTATCGGCTTCATTGCCGAACATACCGGGCTTGCCAGCGTCTTTCTCGCTCTGCCGTTGCTGCATGTGGTGGTTTTGCTGCTTTCGCGGCTCGCCCGGCACGCGGATGGTGCGGGCAAGGAATAGGCGTCTCGAATTTTGCCATGATTGCGGTAAAGTAGAAGCTCTTATGCGTTGGGTGTTGACAAGCAGGCCCCCTTGTTTCACCTCAATTGCCAGACCTTGCCGCAAGCTCCAGAGACCGCCATGACGTCACATGCCGATTACGATCCAAAGCCCCGCCGCGCATCCGTCGCTGTCGACGTGGGCGGCGTCATCGTGGGGGGTGGTGCGCCCGTTGTCGTACAGTCGATGACCAATACCGACACGGCGGATATAGATGCCACCGTGCAGCAGGTGGCGGCACTTTTCCGCGCCGGTTCGGAAATGGTGCGCATTACCGTCGACCGGGATGAGAGCGCCGCAGCCGTGCCGAAAATCCGCGAGCGGCTGCTGCGCCTTGGTATGGATGTGCCGTTGATCGGCGATTTCCATTATATAGGCCACAAGCTTCTGGCCGATCACCCGGCCTGCGCCGAGGCGCTGGCGAAGTATCGCATCAATCCGGGCAATGTCGGTTTCAAGGACAAGAAGGACAAACAGTTCGGCGAAATCATCGAAATGGCGATCCGCTATGACAAGCCGGTTCGCATCGGTGTCAACTGGGGGTCGCTTGACCAGGAATTGCTGACCGCGCTGATGGACAGGAACAAGGAGGAGGGTTTTCCGCTCTCCGCCCGTCAGGTCACCCGCGAGGCCATCGTTCAGTCGGCGCTGATCTCCGCCGAACTTGCCGAAGAGATCGGCCTGCCGCGCAACCGCATCATTCTCTCCGCCAAGGTCAGCCAGGTGCAGGACCTGATCGCCGTTTATTCCATGTTGTCGGAACGGTCCAACCACGCTCTGCATCTCGGTCTTACCGAGGCGGGTATGGGTTCCAAGGGCATCGTCGCCTCTTCTGCCGCCATGGGTTACGTGCTGCAGCACGGCATCGGCGACACGATCCGCGTTTCGCTGACGCCGGAGCCGAACGGCGACCGCACCCGCGAGGTGCAGGTGGCGCAGGAATTGCTGCAGGTCATGGGTTTTCGCCAGTTCATTCCGGTTGTTGCGGCATGTCCCGGCTGCGGGCGCACCACGTCCACCGTCTTTCAGGAACTTGCGCAGAACATCCAGAACGACATTCGCAAGAACATGCCGCTCTGGCGTGAAAAATATCCCGGCGTCGAGGCGCTCAATGTTGCCGTCATGGGCTGCATCGTTAATGGTCCCGGCGAAAGCAAACATGCCGATATCGGCATTTCGCTGCCCGGAACCGGCGAAAGCCCCACCGCGCCGGTCTTCATTGACGGCGAAAAGGCGCTTACCCTGCGTGGTCCCAATATCGCCGCCGATTTTGAAGCACTTGTGATCGATTACATCGAAAAGCGGTTTGGCCGGAAAGATGCGGCGGAGTAATGCGTACCGTGAAAAGGCCGGAATTCCACTGTCATACCTCCTGAACCCCTCGGAGCATCAAACTACATGATCAAGAAAATTGCGATCGTTGCCCTTTGCGCGACCTATCTTTCCTCGTGCACCACCACCGATCCCTATACGGGTGAGCAGAAAATGTCGAACACGGCGGGCGGTGCCGGCATCGGCGCTGTTGTCGGTGCTCTCGGTGGTCTGGCTGTGGGCGGTTCGCCGGTCGGTCGCCGCAACGCAGCCCTCATCGGTGCTGGCATCGGTGCGCTCGCCGGTGGTGCCATCGGCAACTACATGGATGGTCAGGAGGCCGAGCTTCGCGCCCAGCTTCAGGGTACGGGCGTTTCGGTTACCCGCCGCGGTGACAGCATCGTTCTCAACATGCCGTCGAACATCACCTTCGCGACGGATCAGGATCAGGTCATCCCGCCGTTCTATCAGACCCTCGATTCCGTCGCCATCGTGCTGAACAAGTTCAACCGCACGCTGATCGACATCAACGGCCATACCGATTCCACCGGCAGCCCTGGCTACAATCAGGGCCTCTCGGAACGTCGTGCCGCCTCGGTTGCCAATTATCTCGGTGCGCGCGGTCTCGACCAGCGCCGTATTTCGACGCTCGGCTTTGGTCCGTCGCAACCGATCGCTTCGAACGCGACACCGGATGGCCGTGCTCAGAACCGCCGCGTCGAAGTGCTGATTTCGCCGCTCAAGGGATAAAGCGCACGTAGCTTTCTTACCGTCACCCCGGACTAGATCCGGGGTCCAGCGCGATCAAGTCCTTGATCGCGAAAGACTCCCGTCACGACGCAGACGCGCCGTGGCTGGATGCCGGATCTAGTCCGGCATGACGGAAGACGCTACGAGAACCTTGTCAGCTTTTCCGTTCGGCGATGAACCTTGCGGCCGCGATGAGAATCGCGGCCTTTTCGCCATAGGGTGCCAGGAGTTGGCTGGCTTCCGCCACCTGTTCCTGAAGCTTGCCGCGTGCCCAGTCTTCACCGCGCAACGCGACCAGCGTTCCCTTGCCGCGTGCAGCATCCTTGCCGGTTGCCTTGCCCATGGTGGCGGCATCGGCCGTCAGGTCGAGGAGATCGTCGGCAAGCTGGAAGGCAAGGCCGATCTTTTCACCGAAGAGGCGCAGTCTTTGCCTTTCGGAACCATCGCTGCCGGCGATGATCGCGCCCGCCTCGCAGGCGAAACGGAGCAGCGCACCGGTTTTCATAGCCTGCAATGTAACGACACCGGCTTCGTCCGGAGCCTTCTTTTCCGCAGCGAGATCAAGCGCCTGCCCGCCCGCCATGCCGCCGATACCCGCCGCGCGGGCAAGGGACAGCACGAGTGCGGCCTTGCGATCCGCTGGGAGAGGATTTTCGTCAGATGCGATGATATCGAAGGCGAGCGTCAGCAGGCTGTCGCCGGCGAGAATGGCGGTCGCCTCGTCGAATTTGCGATGTACTGTCGGCTGGCCGCGGCGCAGATCGTCGTCGTCCATGGCTGGCAGATCGTCGTGTACCAGCGAATAACAATGCAGGCACTCAAGTGCTGCGCCGACATAAAGGGCGGCATCGGCATCTCCACCCAGTAGAGCAGCGCTTTCGATGACGAGGAAGGGCCGCAGGCGTTTGCCGCCGTTCAGCACGCCATGGCGCATGGCGTCGAGCAGGTTTTGCGGACGTGTGATCTCATCCGCGCGCGCTTCACCGGATAGAAGGCGGCCAAGCAAGGCTTCGGTCTTTGCCGCGTTATCGCGCAGCCTCGTTTCGAAATTCGTCATCTGAGCGTCCATGCCGCGCTCTTTGGCATGCCGCGCGGGGCCAGGCAACCTTTTCGTGATTCCAGAGCCGTAACTGTTTGACCGGACTCGCCTTGAAGGCGGCAATGGAATATGAAAGGCTTCGATTGGTGCGGGGCTTTGACGAATATTGAGCAGTACGCCTGAAAGCGACGCAGATTACGCCGTGCTGGCGGAAGACCGGAGCAGTCCGAAGGTGGATTTTCGCACGTTGGCAAAGCGTATCGTCATGACCTTGCTGGCATTGCTGATCCTGCCCTATCTGCTGATCCCGGTCTATGCGCTGCCGTTCTTCCGGCCGGTCTCGACGCTGATGCTTGCCGATCTCGTAACCCTGCAGGGATATGACCGGCGCTGGGTGCCGCTCGAGGATATTTCCCCGCGCCTTGTGCAATCCGTGATGATGTCCGAGGACGGGCAATTCTGTTCCCATGGCGGCGTGGACTGGAACCAGATGCAATCCGTCGTCAGCAATGCGCTTGACGGGGCCTCTACCCGTGGCGCCAGCACCATTCCGATGCAGACGGCCAAGAACCTGTTTTTATGGAACGGCCGCTCGTTTTTGCGCAAGGGGTTGGAGTTGCCGTTGGCGATTGCCGCCGATTTCGTCTGGTCCAAAAAACGGATGATGGAGATTTATCTCAACGTTGCCGAATGGGGACCCGGCATTTACGGCATCGAGGCCGCCGCGCAGCATCATTTCAAGGTGCCGGCCGCAAAACTCAGTTCGCGTCAGGCGGCGCTGCTTGCCGTTTCCCTGCCCAATCCCATTGATCGTGTTGCCAGCAAGCCAGGGCGTGGCCTGCAACGTCTCGCTGGCCTTATCGAGCGGCGCGCACGCGCCTCAGGCAGCTATGTCGGCTGTGTGCTGGACTGATACTGGCCCGTCGCCTCAACCCTTCTTGAAAATATAATCGGTTTCCTGACGCAGTGTCTCGCCGGGGCGCAGGATCGCATGCGGAAAATCAGGGTGATTGACGGCATCAGGCCATATCTGCGTTTCCAGGCAAAAGCCAGCAAAGGGGCCGTAGTGGCGGCCATCGAGACCCGGAACGGGGACATTCAGCTTGAAGGCCGAATAGAGCTGTACGCCGGGTTCGGTGGTGTGAACCTCCAGAGCGATATCGGAGGCGGGCGAATAGGCGCGGGCGACCTTGCGCTTGGCGCGGCGCTCGGGCGAAAGGCAGAAATTATGGTCGTAGAGAACCTGTTCGCCATCCTCCTTGCGCCGCATCGGCGTCGGGTGGCGCAGGTCAAAGACGGTGCCTTCGACGGAGCGGATTTCGCCGGTCGGTATCTGTCTGTCGTCGGTCGGCAGGTAAAAGTCCGCGGCGATGCTGATCTCATGCCCAAGTGCGGTATCCGCACCGTCGAGATTGAAATAGGAGTGCTGGCAGACATTGGCGATGGTCGGCTTGTCGGTCACCGTTTCATAGACGACTGAAAGCACGCCGCCGTCGCGGATCGTATAGGTGGCGGTAACCGTGCAATTGCCGGGATAACCGGCCCGGCCATCGGGATCGATGGTCTGCAGAACCGCATGGCTTTCGCCATGTTCCATCAGCATCCAGTTGCGTTTGCCCATGCCGTCGCTGCCGCCATGCAGGTGTGTCACGCCTTTTTCGTTCAGTTCCAGCTGGTATTCGTGTCCGTCGATCGAGAACCTGCCGTCATCGATACGGTTGGCATTACGGCCGGGGGTGGCGCCGAAATAGGAGGAGTATTTGTAATCCTCGAATTTATCGAAGCCGAGAACGAGTGGCGGCTGGTGACCCTCAAGGCGTAGATCCTGAATGACCGCACCCCAGGTGATGACCTTGGCCGTCAATCCGCCCTTCGAGATGGTGACGCGTTCGACCTTTTCGCCGGTCGCCGTGAAACCGAAATTCTCCCGTGCCGCCGCTTCGCTCATTGCGTCATTCTCCCGATTGCCGTGAATTGCCGGCGGACGTTGCGTCATTTTCCGGCAATTCGCAATCCCGTAATTCAGGCGGCCAGTTCGCCTATGGCCCCGAGATCGTAAGGGGTCGTCTGGTATATCTCGTTGATCCAGTTGCCGAAAAACAGATGGGCATGGCTGCGCCAGCGGTTGAGCGGGGCAAGCTCCGGATCATTGTGCGGAAAATAATCATGCGGCAGCTTGATTGGAACGCCGGCGTTCACATCGCGGAAATATTCATCCGAAAGCGAGGTCGAATCATATTCGACGTGGTTGAACATATAAAGCCGGTTGCCCTCTTTCTCATGCACCAGACAAACGCCCATTTCCTCTGACTCCATCAGGATTTCGAGGTCGGGGTGTTTTTCGATGTCGGCGCGGCGTACTTCCGTCCAGCGCGAGACCGGTACCTGAAAATCGTCCGAGAAACCGTTCAGATAGATGGAGGAGGGGCAAAGATTGCGGTGGCGATAGACCCCGAAAGCCTTTTCCTTCAGCTCGTATTTCGGCACGCCATGGAAATGGTAGATGGCGGCCATCGCGCCCCAGCAGACATTCAGCGTCGAATGGACATTGGTTTGTGTCCACTCGAAAATTTTTTGCATCTCGTTCCAGTAGGTCACGTCTTCATAGTCCAGCATTTCGATGGGCGCGCCGGTGATGATGAAGCCGTCGAACTTGCGGTGGCGCACTTCCTCCCAGGTCTCGTAGAAGGACAGAAGGTGCTCTTCCGGCGTGTTCTTGGCGCGATGGCCGCCGATGCGGATCAGCGAAAACTCCACCTGCAGAGGCGATGCACCGACGAGGCGCGCCATCTGTACTTCCGTCTTGATCTTGTTCGGCATGAGATTGAGGAGCCCGATCTGGAGCGGGCGGATATCCTGCCGGATGGCCGCCGTTTCAGTCATGACCCGCACGCCCTCATGAACGAGGGTGTCGAAGGCGGGAAGCGTATCGGGAATCTTGATCGGCATGTCGAACTCTCTTTTCGGATGACGTAAAGAACGCTGCGAAAACAAAAAAACCGGCAGCGAAATCGCAGCCGGTCCCAGGAAATTGCCTTTTTCCTCGACCCTTTAGCGACTTCTTTAAAGTGGCTGCAAGCCGGTCGGCAAATCACCACTGAGGCGTTTCATAATCCCGAAGCCGACGAAAATCAATATCGGCGGTTTTCATCGGGTTTCGGCTTTCCATTTTTGGCCGAGGTGCGGTAAGGCAGGGCATGGATAAAGAACGCTTCACCATTTTGCTTGGCGGCGATGTCACGGTTACCGACCGCCTGAAGCTGGCGGTTGCGGGCAGCCGTGTGATTGCGGCCGATGGCGGCATGCGCCATGCCGCGCCGCTTGGGCTCACGCCAGAGCTTTGGGTGGGAGATTTCGATTCCGCCAGCAAGGAGCTGCTGGACGCCTGGCCCGATGTGGAGCGGCAACCTTACCCTGCCGCAAAGGCTGTGACCGATGGTGAGATTGCGGTTTCGGAGGGTCTTGCCCGTGGCGCGGGTTCGCTGGTGCTTGTCGGTGCGCTTGGGGGCGCGAGAAGTGACCATGCGCTGCAGCACCTTCTTTACGCTGTGGCGCTTGCCGAACGGGGTATCGAGGTCACGCTGACCTCCGGTGAAGAGGAGGCCCGGCCGCTGCTTGCCGGGTCACTGAATATCGATCTACCGTCCGCTTCTCTGTTTTCGGTTGCCGGGCTCACTGCCCTTGCGGGGCTTGATATCCGCAATGTGCGTTATCCGCTCAAGGATTTCGCGCTTGCTTTCGGCTCTTCCCGCACTATTTCCAATGTCGCGAATGGCGGGCTCGTGCATTTCTCGCTGAAAAGCGGCAAAGCCATCGTGCTCGCCCGCCCTTATGATCTGACCGGAGCCTGACGCCTTGGCACCCCCTATTTTGAAACTCGATGACATCAAGCTGACCTTCGGCGTGACCCCGCTGCTCGATGGTGCCAATCTCCAGGTGGAACCGGGCGATCGCATCTGCCTTGTCGGGCGAAATGGTTCGGGCAAGTCAACCCTGATGAAGATCGCCGCCGGTCTGGTCGAGGCGCAGTCGGGCGAGGTTTTCCGTCATCCCGCTGCCACCATCCGCTATCTGGAGCAGGCGCCGGATTTTGCCGGTTACGATACCGTTCAGGCCTATGCCGAAGCGGGGCTGGGGCCGGGTGATGATCCCTATCGCGTTACCTACCTGCTCGAGCATCTCGGCCTGACGGGACAGGAACATCCGGAAAGTCTTTCCGGTGGCGAAGCGCGGCGCGCGGCCCTTGCCCGTGTCATGGCGCCCGAGCCCGATATTCTGATGCTGGACGAGCCGACCAACCATCTGGATCTGCCCACGATTGAATGGCTTGAAAGCGAGTTGCAGCAGACGCGCAGCGCGCTGGTGCTGATTTCGCATGACCGGCGTTTTCTCGAGAAAGTGTCGACCTCCACTGTGTGGCTCGATCGCGGCCAGTCCCGTCGTCTCAACCGCGGTTTTGCCCATTTCGAGGAATGGCGCGACAAGGTGCTGGAAGAGGAAGAACTGGAGCAGCACAAGCTCGGCAAGGCCATAGAGCGTGAAGAACACTGGATGCGTTATGGTGTGACCGCGCGGCGCAAGCGCAACATGCGCCGCGTAGGTGAGCTTCAGGCCATGCGCGCGGAATATCGCGGCCACAAGGGACCGCAGGGCGCGGTGCAGGCGACGGCCTCGGACGTGCGGGAATCTGGCAAGCTGGTCATCGAGGCCGAAGCCATCACCAAGTCTTACGGCGAGCGCGTGATCATCGCGCCGTTTTCACTGCGCGTCCATCGCGGCGATTGCATCGGTCTTGTCGGTCCGAACGGCGCGGGCAAGACAACACTTCTGAAGATGCTGACCGGTCAGCTTGAGCCCGATAGCGGCACGGTGAAGCTCGGCACCAATCTGGAGATTGCGACGCTTGACCAGAAGCGCGAGGATCTCAATCCAAACGATACGCTCGCGCATTACCTCACCGATGGACGCGGCGATAATCTGCTGGTCAATGGCGAATTGAAGCATGTGACGGGCTACATGAAAGACTTCCTGTTCCAGCCGGAACAGGCCCGAACGCCGATCCGAAATCTTTCCGGCGGCGAGCGCGCCCGTCTTATTCTGGCGCGTATTCTGGCAAGGCCGACCAACCTCCTGATCCTGGACGAGCCGACCAACGATCTCGATATCGAAACGCTCGATCTGTTGCAGGAAATCGTCGCGGGCTTTTCGGGCACCGTCATCCTCGTCAGCCACGACCGCGATTTTCTCGACCGTACCGTCACTTCCACCATCGCGCCCGCCAATCCGGATCAGCCGGACGGACGCTGGATCGAATATGCTGGCGGCTATTCGGACATGATGGCGCAGCGCAAGGGTGCGGCGGAAGAAAAACGCAAGGCGGAGAAGCAGGAAAAGGCGAAGGCCGCACCTTCCGCCTCCGCATTGCAGGACCCTTCAAAGGCCAAGGCCAAGCTTTCCTTCAAGCAGAAATTCGCGCTCGAAAACCTTCCCAAGGAGATGGAAAAGGCGCAGAGCGAAATTGCAAAACGCGAGCAGCGCATGGCTGACCCCAATCTCTTTGCCAAGGACCCGGCCGCCTTCAACACGCTGGCGCAGGAAATGACAAAGCTGCGCGAAAAGCTTGAAGCCATGGAAGAGGAATGGCTGGAGCTGGAGATGCTGCGCGAGGAAATCGAAGGCTGATGGCGGTTGCGATTTCTTGATTGATATCTCATCCGCCTTTGACAGGAAGGCGGAATTGCCGTTTCCTGTTCCGGTTCGGAGGAGTTCAGAAAATGCGCATGATCTTCGTCAATCTGCCGGTCAAGAATATCGAGACATCGAGAAGCTTTTTTACGGCTCTGGGTTTCAGCTTTAATCCGGAATATTCGGATGACCGCACGCTCTGCATGATCGTTGAGGAGAACATCTTCGTGATGCTGCTTCAGGAAGAGCGTTTCCGCGATTTCATCAATGGCGATATAGCCGATGCGACGCGCAGCACAGAGGTGCTGACCTGCCTTACGGCGGGAAGCCGCGAAGAAATCGACCGGATGATCGAAACGGCGCTTGCTTCCGGCGGAAGCGGCTGGAAACCCGTTCAGGACCATGGCTTCATGTATGCTGGCAGCTTTCAGGATCCCGACGGTCACGTCTGGGAACTGGTCCATATGACGGCGCAGGGCTGATCTCGGCCATCTTGCCAATCAACGACTGCGGGACTACATCATCATCATGATCTAACGGGGTGTCTTTTGTGCTAGCGTGCAAAAGGCTGAGAGGCTTGCCAACCCGAAGAACCTGATCCGGTTCATACCGGCGGAGGGATTAGACGGCTTCAAGGCAAGCGGCTATTTCCCTTTTTGTTTTGAGGAGGTACCCGTGCGCCGTCGTCTTTTCCTGAATTCCCTTGTTGCCGCGTCGCTGTTTCTGCCCGGTCTTGCCGTCGCGCAGGATAGGCAGGAACTGACCGTCTATACCTATGAGAGCTTCGTTTCCGAATGGGGTCCCGGTCCCAGGGTGAAGGAGGCCTTTGAGAAGGTTTGCAATTGCACGGTCAACTTCGTCGGTGTGGCGGATGGCGTGGCGCTGCTCAATCGTCTGAAGCTTGAAGGGGCGGGGTCCAAGGCCGACGTCGTCGTTGGTCTCGACACCAATCTTGTCGCGGAAGCGAAACAGACCGGTCTCTTCGATGTCAGCGGCATCGATGCATCGGCGGCCAAGGTGCCGGGCGGCTACACGGACGATGTTTTCGTTCCTTATGACTACGGTCATTTCGCCGTTATCTATGACACGCAGACGGTGAAAAGCCCGCCGACGAGCCTGAAGGAGCTGGTGGAAGGCGATCCCTCGCAGAAGATCGCCATTCAGGATCCGCGCACTTCCACGCCGGGGCTTGGCCTGCTGCTCTGGGTGAAGTCGGTTTATGGTGACAAGGCTCCGGAAGCCTGGGCGAAGCTCCGGAAGCGTATTCTTACCGTCACGCCGGGCTGGTCGGAATCCTACGGTCTTTTCACCAAGGGTGAGGTGCCGATGGTGCTTTCCTATACCACGTCGCCCGCCTATCACATGGTCTCGGAAAAGACCGACCGTTACCAGGCGGCCGCTTTCTCCGAAGGGCATTACATCCAGATCGAGGTTTCCGGCCTTCTCAAAAACGCGCCGCATAAAGAACTGGCGAAACAGTTCCTCGCTTTCACGCTGACATCAGGTTTTCAGGATGCGGTTCCGGAAAACAACTGGATGATGCCGGTCGCGGCAACATCCAAGCCTTTGCCCGAGGCTTTTTCAAAGCTCGTCGTGCCGCAGAAGACTTTCCTGATGGATCCGGAAGAGGTGGCAAAAAACCGCAAGGCCTGGATCGATGAATGGCTTGCCGCCATGAGCATGAATTGAGGAAGAGGCACGCCCGCATATGATGCTGCGTCGCGACTACAGGTGGTCGATCATTTTCGGAACGGCGGCGTTTGCCGCCGTTTCCCTGTTCATGGCGCTCGCCATCGCGGCCCTTCTATTTTTCGATGCCGGGGCTTCCGCTGCCGGCATCATGGATGCCTATACGCTGCGCATCCTGCGTTTCACGCTTTATCAGGCAACGCTTTCCACTCTTCTCTCCATTGTTCTCGGCCTGCCGGTGGCACTGGCGCTCTCCCGTCGGCAGGACTTTCCAGGGCGTATCTGGATCATCCGGCTGATGGCGGTGCCGATGGGGCTGCCGGTGATTGTCGGCGCTTTCGGCATCATCGCCATCTGGGGAAGGCAGGGTGTTTTGAACAAGGCACTCGTTTTTGCCGGCGCGGATGAGCCTTTCAGTATTTATGGCCTTTCCGGCATCCTCATTGCCCATGTGTTCTTCAATCTGCCGCTGGCGGTGCGGCTGATGCTGGCCGGGCTGGAGCGTATTCCGGGCGAATATTGGCGGATGGCGGCGAGCCTCGGAATGGGGCCGGTTTCCGTGTTCCGCTTCATTGAATGGCCGGCGGTCTCGCGGCTTGTTCCCGGCATTGCCGGGCTTGTCTTCATGTTGTGCGCCACCAGCTTCACGCTCGTGCTTCTGCTGGGCGGCGGGCCGGCGGCAACGACGCTGGAAGTGGCGATCTATCAGGCGCTGCGGTTCGATTTCGATCCGCAGCGGGCGATCGCGCTTTCGGTTCTGCAGATCGTCCTCACAGCGACCCTGCTCGGCCTTCTGGCTTTTTTGCCGGCACCCGAAGCGGAAATTGCCTCGCTTGGCCGCCCCCTTCGCCGTTTTGACGGCAGGGGTATTGGCGCCCGTCTTTGGGATGGAATGGCAATCGTTCTTGCGGTTCTGCTGATTGGTCTGCCGCTTGTCGCCATAACAGTATCAGGGCTGAGCGCCGATCTGCTGCGCCTTCTGTCCGCGCCGATCTTTCTGCGCGCGGCCGCGACCAGCCTTGCGATCGCCATGCTTTCCGCAGCCCTTGTCGTGCTTTGCTGCTTCGCGATCATCAGCGCGCGCCAGGCCGTGGGTTCCGGACGACATACGGCCCGACCGCTACGATTTCTGTCCACCACGCTTGGGGCAGGGTCTTCGCTTGTGCTTCTGGTGCCGCCCGTCGTTCTGGGAAGCGGGTGGTTCCTGCTGTTGCGGCCCTTTGGAGATGTCAGCTTTTATGCTCCCGTTCTGGTGGCGCTCATCAACATGCTGATGGCCCTGCCGCTGGCCATGCGGGTGCTGGAACCTGCCTTCAACAGTCACTTTTTGCGCACAGGCCGGCTGTCTGCCAGTGTCGGGCTTCAGGGTCTGGCGCGGCTGCGGTTTGCCGATCTACCGGTCCTGTGGCGGCCGCTGCTCATGGCGTTTTCCTTCGCCATGGCCCTGTCGCTTGGTGATCTCGGGGCGGTTGCCCTGTTCGGATCGGAAAACTTCGTCACGCTGCCATGGCTGGTTTACAGCAATATGGGCAGTTACCGCACCAATGATGCCGCCGGATATGCGTTCATCCTTGGTATCGTCTGCCTGCTGCTTGCCGCAGGCGGTGTTTCCCGGCAATCGCAATCGGCAAGGGCGAGCATATGACGGATTTTGCAGTGGAGCTGGACAAGGTGAGGCTGCGGCTCGGAACGCAGGATTTCGATCTCGATTGCGTATTCCCGCAAGGTCAGGTGACCGCCGTTGTCGGCGCATCCGGTTCGGGCAAGTCGACGCTCCTTAATCTCATCGCCGGTTTTGAGGATCCCGATTCCGGTCGCATCTTGATCGGCGGAGAGGATATGAAGGCGCGCGATCCTTCCGAAAGACCGGTCTCATCGATTTTCCAGGACAATAATCTTTTTGCCCATCTCGATATTTTCACCAATATTGCGCTCGGCGTCAGCCCCGGGCTGAAGCTGCGGGCGGAAGACCGGCAGGGGATCGACGTGGCGCTTACACGCGTGGGTCTTGCTGGTTTTGACAAACGTCTGCCGGGCACGCTTTCCGGTGGGGAAAGGCAAAGAGCCGCTTTGGCGCGGGCACTGGTCAGGAAAAAACCTGTCATGCTGCTCGACGAACCTTTCGCGGCGCTCGATCCGGGGTTGCGGGCGGGCATGGCATCCCTGCTTCTCGACTTGCATGGCGAAACAAAAAACACGGTGATTATTGTCACCCATCACCCCGAAGACATAAAAAAGCTGGCGCAGCGGGTGGTTTTTCTTGATCGCGGCCGTGTTGTTTATGCGGGCTCGACCGCAGATTTCTTCGCCACACAAAATGTGAAGGCGGTGGACAGTTTTCTGAACGGCTGATCGCCTTATTTTCGACGCGTGCCGCTGGCAATCGCTTTAGATGACTTCAATGGCGCTAATTTGCACTTGCCAGTTTCAAGTTGTTGCCCGAGAAAAGACGAGAATTATTGCGTTCTTCAGGAATATTCCGGACTTGATGGATCGTTTTTACCGTTTCGGCATTCATGGCTCGTTGGGGCGAATCTGTTATTCTGGTCTGCAATTAACGGATGATCAGGAACGTTAGGGGCAGGCATAGAGAATGAGAAATAGCATGACTGCACAGTGGAGTCTTTTCTCCCGTTCAGGCCTTCGCCGTTCGGGCAGGATGGCGGCCGCGTGTTCCGTGCTGACGGCGTCTGCCGTGTTCCTGTCGTCGTGCCAGTCCCTTTTCAGCCCGGCCTACCAGTCCACCCTGCGCCCCTCGGACAATCCGCAGACCGTGGAAGAGGTGCAGAAGAACGATCCCCGTGCGCAGATGGGTGCGCGCGAACATCCGCGCATCGTGGCGAGTTATGGCGGCGAATATCGTGACGCCAAGACGGAGCGACTTGTTGCCCGCATTGCCGGTGCGCTGACGGCCGTTTCGGAAAATCCGCAGCAATCCTATCGCATTACCATCCTCAATTCCCCTGCGATCAACGCCTTTGCGCTGCCGGGCGGTTATCTTTACGTAACGCGTGGGCTTCTGGCGCTTGCCAACGACGCTTCGGAAGTGGCAGCCGTGCTTTCGCATGAGATGGGCCATGTCACGGCGAACCACGGCATCGAGCGCCAGCGCCGGGAGGAGGCAGAGGTGATTGCCAGCCGTGTGGTTGCCGAAGTGCTGTCGAGCGATCTTGCCGGCAAGCAGGCGCTGGCACGCGGCAAGCTGCGACTTGCGGCTTTCTCGCGCCAGCAGGAATTGCAGGCGGATGTGATTGGCGTGCGCATGCTGGGCGAGGCGGGTTATGACCCCTACGCATCGCCGCGTTTTCTGGATTCCATGGCGGCCTATGCGCGGTTCTCCTCGGCCGATCCCGAAAATGACCAGAGCCTCGACTTTCTTTCCAGCCATCCCAACACGCCGCAGCGCATCGAGCTTGCGCGCCGTCATGCCCGTGCTTTTGGCCAGGAAGGCCAGGTTGGGGACCGCGGACGCGACTGGTTTCTGGATGGCATAGACGGCCTGCTTTACGGTGACAGCCCGCAGGAGGGCTACGTCCGGGGCCAGACGTTCCTGCACGGAACACTCGGTATCCGTTTCGACGTGCCGGAAGGTTTCGTCATCGACAACAAGGTTGAGGCGGTTCTGGCGACGGGGCCGGGTGACATGGCCATCCGTTTCGACGGTGTGGCCGATCCGAAACAGACCACCCTTGCCAATTACCTGACCAGCGGCTGGGTTGCCGGCCTGTTGCCGGAAACTGTCAGGGAGACGCAGATCAACGGTCTGGAGGCTGCGACAGCCCGGGCAAGCGCGGATAAATGGGATTTCGACGTGACCGTCATCCGTGTCGGCCAGCAGATATTCCGTTTCCTGACGGCGGTGCCGAAGGGCAATACGCAGCTTGATTCCATCGCCAATGTGCTGCGCACCAGTTTCCGCAAGATGACGCCGCCGGAGATCGCTTCACTGAAGCCGCTGCGGGTGCGGGTGGTGACGGTCAAGCCCGGCGAAACCGTGGCGACGATCGCCGCGCGGATGATGGGGACCGACCGGAAGCTCGACATGTTCCGCATGATCAATGCGATGAGCGCCACCGCCACGCTTCAGCCCGGCCAGCGGGTGAAGATTATTTCGGAATGAGCTGACGGCCTCTCATTCACCGGTTGCTTGAGACAGGTAGGCGTGAACGAGTACAATCATTTCCCGTCTGACTTTGGGTGACTGCAACTCTCCGCGGCGGGCGGCATTATGAATGATGCCGTCAATGGCATCGGATACGATCAGCGCCGCTGTTCTGCTTTCGACCTTTGTGCCGGCTGTCATATGTGCCGCGATCGCTGCAGCGTAGAGACCGAGATATTCCTGTTCGAAAACGCTGTTGGGATCGTTCGTCCCTTCGTGGCGGGGTGCATCGTCCAGAAGGACCTTGTGAAGACCGGGATGGACGCTGTGTACCCCAATCATGCCGGTCACGAGCTCTTCCACGAATTTCTCAAGCGATTGCCGCTTTTGCGAGACGCTTTTCATGACAGAGAGACAGTCCTCGAGGTGACGATGGCGCACCGCTTCCACGATTGAAATCTTGTCCGGGAAATATTGATAGAGCGAGCCGATGCTGACGCCGGCCATTTCGGCGACCCTGTTCGTGGTAAAACCCGCCCAGCCATGATCGCTCAAAATGCGAGCCGCTGCGTGAATGACGGCGTCGACCGTGGCCCGCGAACGCTCTTGACGCGGCTCCTTGCGCATCTCGGTCTTCCGCTTTGCAATGCGAGTAGACAAGGCTCCTCCATGGCGAAAATATAAACATAGTGCTCACATTTTTCAGATGTAAAGGATATTGTTATGAGGGATCTGCTCAGGAGCCTGCTCGGCTATCACCAATGGGCGAACAGGGACTTGTTCGAGAAGCTGAAACACCTCGATCCCGTCCAAAATGCATCCGAACGGCACACGGCAATCCGGCTGATCAATCACTATTACGTCGTCGCGAGGATTTTTTCGGGTCACCTCACGGGAACGGCACATGGCTTTCTCTCGGATAATACCGAGGCAACGCCGCAACTGGATGATCTTGCGAAGGATGTCGCCGCTCTCGATGGCTGGTATCTCGATTATCTCGAGAAAACATCGCCGGTATCGCTTGGCGAATTTGTCGCCTTCACCTTCACGGATGGGGACAAGGGTTACATGTCCCGTGCTGAAATGATCTCACATATGGTCCTGCATGCGGGCATTCACAGAGGCGAGGTCGCGCGTATTTTGAGCCAGCTCTCCATCGCGCCACCCTGGGATACTTTTGCCGTGTTTCTGCACGGCACGCAGCCGCAGCGGCGTTTGCAGGGGCTATAATAAAAAGCCACCCGCCCTTGTGGGGACGGGTGGCTTTCCTGAAATGATGGCCTCAGGAACTTACTGCCACTCACGCACATCGACGAAATGACCGGCGATCGCCGCCGCCGCCGCCATGGCTGGGGAGACGAGGTGGGTGCGGCTCTTATAGCCCTGACGGCCCTCGAAATTGCGGTTCGAGGTGGAAGCGCAGCGTTCGCCGGGCTTCAGGCGGTCGTCATTCATGGCAAGGCACATGGAGCAGCCTGGCTCGCGCCATTCGAAACCGGCTTCGAGGAAAATCTTGTCGAGGCCTTCCTTTTCCGCCTGTTCCTTCACGAGGCCGGAGCCGGGCACGATCATGGCAGAAACGGTGGGAGCCACCTTGCGGCCATCGACGATTTTCGCCGCGGCGCGCAGATCCTCGATACGGCCATTGGTGCAGGAGCCGATGAAGACGCGGTCGATGGCGATATCGGTGATGCGCGTGCCGGGTTTCAGGCCCATGTAATCCAGAGCACGCCATTTGGATGTGCGCTTGTTTTCCTCTTCGATATCATCCGGATTGGGGACGATGCCTTCAACGGAGGTGACGTCTTCAGGCGAAGAACCCCAGGAGACGATAGGCGGCAGATTGGCCGCGTCGAGCACAACGACCTTGTCGTAGTGGGCGCCTTCATCGGATTTCAGCGTTTTCCAATAGGCGATGGCCTGTTCCAGCGTTTCGCCCTTTGGTGAGCGCGGTTTGTCCTTGATGTAATCGAAGGTGGTTTCGTCAGGTGCGATTAGACCCGCACGAGCGCCGCCCTCAATGGTCATGTTGCAGACCGTCATGCGGCCTTCCATGGAAAGCGACCGGATCGCCTCACCGGCAAATTCGATCACATGGCCGGTGCCTCCAGCCGTGCCGATCTCGCCAATAATGGCGAGGATGATATCCTTGGCGGTGACGCCATCGGGGATCCTGCCATCGACACGCACCAGCATGTTCTTGGCTTTCTTCTGGATCAGCGTCTGGGTGGCCAGAACGTGCTCGACTTCGGACGTGCCGATGCCATGTGCCAGCGCGCCGAAAGCGCCGTGGGTGGAGGTGTGGCTGTCGCCGCAGACGATCGTCATGCCCGGCAGGGTGAAACCCTGTTCGGGGCCGACAATGTGAACGATGCCCTGGCGCTTGTCGCGTTCGGAATAATATTCGACGCCGAAATCCTTGGCGTTCTGCGCAAGCGCTTCCACCTGAATACGGCTTTCCTCGTTCTTGATGCCTTCCAGCCGGTCGGCCGTGGTCGGAACGTTATGGTCGACGACGGCCAGCGTGCGGGCAGGCGAATGCACTGGCCGGCCGGCCATGCGCAGGCCTTCGAAGGCCTGCGGGCTCGTCACCTCATGGACGAGGTGACGGTCGATGTAGAGAAGACAGGTTCCGTCCGGGTCACGATTGACGACGTGGTCGTCCCAGATCTTGTCGTACAGGGTGCGGGGTGCGCTCATGGCTCTATGCCTTGTCATGGAAAAGGGTAATCAGGGTTCAGAAAGGCGGTGGACAGCGGATGCTGTCAGGCGAGCCTAAGTCGGCTTGTGAGCGCCCCGGAAACGCGCGCAAAGAAGCGTGCCGGCAGACGCTTGTGGTCCTGCAGCACATAAACATTCTGCGCGAGACATCCGAATTTAGATCCCATGGCAACCTTCATAGCAGATCGCCGGTTTTACGGCAATATGAATGCACAGAGCCGCGGAAGGCAGTGGCAGGACATTTCTATATGCGCTGCATCATGAGGGAAAGCCCGTAAAGGGCCTGTCTTCCGGCGCCTTCCCAATGGTTATGATGCAATGCAACTTGCGTATTTTGCGATGCACATATAGATGGGTCCCCTTATCATTTGCATTTCGACGAGCAATCGAAGGGAGGGAAAAGCATATGGTATCGGAAAAATCCCTTATCTCGAAGATCACCTGGCGGCTTATGCCGTTTCTTGGCCTTCTCTATCTCATCGCCTATATCGACCGGCAGAATGTCAGCTATGCCAAGCTGCAGATGGTCGATGCGCTGAGCCTCAGCGAATATGCCTATGGCCTTGGCGCCTCGCTGTTCTTCATCGGTTACTTCATCTTCGAAGTGCCGAGCAACCTGTTCCTCAACCGTTTCGGCGCCAGCAAATGGTTCGCCCGTATTCTGGTTTCATGGGGTGCCGTCACCATCGCGCTGGCCTATACGCAGAACGCCACGATGTTCTACATCCTGCGCTTCCTGCTGGGGCTTTGCGAAGCCGGTTTCTTCCCGGGCGTGCTGTTTTTGATGACGCTCTGGTTCCCGCGTGATTATCGCGGCCGCATGATCGGCCTGTTCATGATCTTCAGTGCGCTTGCCAACGCCATCGGCGCGCCGCTCGGCGGCATGTTGCTCGATCTCGATGGTTTCCTCGGTTATGCTGGATGGGAGTGGGTGTTCCTGGCGACAGGTATTCCCGCCGTTATCGCCGGTATCGCCACCTTCTTCTATCTCGATGATACGCCGGAAAAGGCGAAGTTCCTGACGCAGGCTGAGAAGGACTGGTTGAAGAACCGTCTGGCTGAAGAAAACAAGGGCATGGAAGACCATGCGGAGGACGGCTTCAAGGCGCTGATCAATCCGCGCGTGCTGTTCATGGCGCTTTGCTATGTCGGCTTTCCGCTGGCGGCCTATGGTCTCAGCTACTGGCTGCCGACAATCGTGAAGAGCTTCGGCGTTTCCAACACCGCCAACGGCTTCATCAACATCATCCCCTGGGTGATTGTGGCCATTGCCCTGTTCGTCGTGCCTCTGGCCGCCGACAAGGCAAAGAACAAGACGCCCTATATTGTCGGCCCTGCCTTCATCGGTGCCTTTTGCCTGTTGATGTCTGCATTGCTCAGCGACCCGGTGCTGCAGTTCGCCTTCCTCTGCATCGCTGCCGCCGGTATTTTCGCCGGCCAGCCGGTGTTCTGGAGCCTGCCCGGCCGCTTCCTCAAGGGTGCGGGTGCCGCCGCCGGCATCGCCGCCATCAACTCCGTCGGCAATCTGGGTGGCTTCGTGGCGCAGAACGTGGTCCCCTGGATCAAGGATCAGACCGGCAGCACGATTGCGCCGATGTTCTTCCTTGCCTTCTGCCTGGCGCTTGCCGGAGTGCTGGTCATCATCGCAGCGCGTAAAATGGGCAATCAGGTCAATGCGGCCTGATCTTGGAAGATTGCGGCAGCCGGCACGATTGCCGACTGTCCGCGTATAATAAAAATCGTGGCCCGGATATTTCCGGGCCACGATCATTTTAAACCACGCTAAATAGTATTCTCTTCAAGAGAATTATGCGGTGAACCAATCGCTACCGGTCAGGTGAACGCCGGAAACAATAATTTTTTCACCCTTGTGCTCGCCAGTGACGTTGTAGCTGAGGATGGTGTCGTTATCGATTGTCGACACCGCCCAGTTATCGATTACCGTGCCAACCAGCTTCAGCTTGTCCACGGCGGCGTTGAAGCCTTCGATGGTATCGGTGGCGAAGCTCTTGGCCATGTCACCGAGATTGAAGACGAAGGTATCGGCGCCACCGCTTGCGATGATGTGGTCGATGCCCTTGCCGCCTGTTACCAGCGACGATGCGAGGTTCACGCCGCTCAGGTCGATGGTGTCGTTGCCGGCGCCGGCATTGATGGTGACGGAGGTGAAGCTACCGTCGGTGACGCCAGCGCCACCGTTCACGACATTGGTACCGGCAGCAACGCCGCCGTCGAACGCCGTGCCTGCCTTGACCACGATGGTGTCGTTGCCGGCGCCCGTGTCGATGTTGAAAGCGTTTACCCAGGCCTTGTCGTTGGATACGACAGAGAGCGTGACCGTGTCGTTGCCGGCACCGGTCGTGATGTTGCCGCGCTTGGCATTGAGAACTTCAACATTGGAAGAACCCGAGCCGCCAAGGTGAACGTCGACCTGAACGAAATCCTTGAATGTAAGGTTTTCAGAGGTGTCGGACTGGGCGAGAGCATTCTTCACCGAATTCCATGCCGACGATACGTCGAAGGTGAAGCCGTTTTTGCTGGCGTCGTATCCGACATCCACCGTGCCGCCTGCGCCGCTGCCGGGAACCGAGACGGCGCCGACATTGACAATGCCGGAGTCGAGCGAGGAGCCGTTCTTGATCTGTGCCGTGGATTCCGTGAGGAGCTTATAAGCTTCCTGGTCAACCAGGCTGGTAAGCGATGAAACTGTGGAAGCACCGCCGTTACCGAAAGTTACCTTCAATGCCATGTTACTCTCCTATAAATTTTTAAGAATGAAATGATGTGAAATTTACTTTTGGACAAAAATGTATGTGATATTTAATCCATAAAAAATAACAGTACAATATATTAATTCATTTTTTAGAAAAATAAATACTATCAGTATTTTCGATAAATTTTTATCAAATTATTGCGTATATGTAAATTATTTATTCCTGAACAAAAGTCTTCTTAAGTCTGTCCTGGAATGGTTTTACAAAATAAGAAAGAACACTCCTTTCGCTTGTCTGTATAAATACTTCAGCAGGCATGCCGGGGTATAATCTTCCGCCTGGTATATGCTCCATTCCAGCTTTGCTTGGTTTGATGCGCAGCGAGTAATACGACGTTCCGGTTCGGGAATCCGTCTGCAGGTCGGGAGCGACGACGGCGACCTCCGCGCTGACATCCGGCGTGGTACTTTGATTGAATGCCGTGAACCGAATGGTCACCGGTTGTCCGACGTAGATCTGGTCAATGTCTCTGGGAACTATGTTGGCTTCGATTGCGAGTTCTTCCTTCTCCGGCACCACCAGCATCAGAACTTCACCCGGCTGGATGACGCCGTTTATGTTGTGTACCGAGAGCTGATAGATGCGCCCTGCGATCGGTGAGCGAATATCGAGGCGATCCAGCTGGTCGCGTGTTGCCGCAAGTCGCTCTTCATATTCCGCCACGGTCGCTTCGATCGAGGTCAGGTCTTTGGTCACCTCGGACTTGCGGTCCTCGTCAAGCTGAAGCAATTGCAGGTCCAGTTCGCTCAGCTTGCCGACCGTCTGGGCACGTGCGGCCATATACTGGCCCTGCTGACCTTCGAGATTGGAAAGCTGCCTCTTTAGCAGGTTGAGACGCTGAAGCGTGACGAGCCCCTTCTTGTAAAGCTCCTGCGTCTTGGAAACATCTTCCTTGACGATGGCAAGCTCGTTGTCGGTTGCCTCCACCTGAACGCTTAGACCGCGCGCCTCGTCGGCGAGCTGATCCTTGCGTGTCGCCAATTGTTTTTTCATGCCGCTCAGCGCGTTGCGACGACTGTTGAAGAGGCTCTGTTCACTATCGATGAAAGTCTTTGCAGCCTTTAAATTGGTCAGGGCCTCAAGATTTTCCGGGACAGTGAAAGATGATGCCTCGGCAAGCTCCGCCCCCAGACGCGCCCGGCGTGAATAGAGCTGCGCCAGCGTGTTCTCGACAATGGACAGGTTGGCCTGAACGATCGTGGAGCTGAGGCGTAGCAAAACCTGGCCAGCCTCCACCCTGTCGCCTTCGGCGACATCGATCTCGCTGACGATACCGCCCGAGAGATGCTGGATTTTTTTGGAGTTGCCTTCGACAACAACCCGGCCGCTTGCGACAACCGCACCAGCAAGTTTCGCCAGAGCCGCCCAGCTTCCCAATCCGACCAGAAGGCCTATCGCCAGAAGGATCACTGCTGCCGAGTGTGTGAGGATAGACGCATTCGTCGTATTGGCTTGTTTCATCTCAGCCATTTTCGCTCACCCGGTTTTCGATCTTGCGTGTTTCTTCCTCTGCTGCCGGTACCTGATGGATGTTTTGTCGCAGGATCTGCGCGAGCACCTCTTCCTTGGTGCCGAAACGGAACATCCGGCCATTGCTCATCACCATCACAAGATTGATGCTTTCGATGGCGCTCGGGCGATGGGCAATGACGACAACGATACCGCCGCGCGCCCGGATGTCCGCGATGGCATTGCGCAGGGCTGCCTCGCCTTCGCTGTCGAGATTGGAGTTCGGCTCATCGAGAAGCACGAAGAAAGGTTCGCCGAAAAGTGCGCGCGCAAGGCCGATGCGCTGTTTCTGCCCGCCCGACAATGCCTCTCCGCGGTCGCCAATATAGGTATCGTAGCCATTGGGCAGGTTGAGGATCAGCTCATGCACCTGCGCGGCCTTGGCGGCGGCAACGATGGATTCCGCCGTTGCATTGCGATCGAAGCGGGCAATATTCTGCGCCACCGTTCCCGGCATCAGTTCCACCTGCTGGGGCATATAACCGATGGATTTGCCGAGAACTTCGAAATCCCACTGGTTCAATGCCGCCCCATCGAAGCGCACGGAGCCGCGCTCATAGGGCCAGATACCGGTTATGAGGCGTGCCAGCGTCGATTTACCGGAGGCGCTGGGGCCAATGATCCCAAGACCATCGCCCGCATTCAATGTGAACGAAATATCGGCAACGGTATCGCGTGCCCCATTGGGCGGACCGCCGGTCACCCGGTCGACGGCGACGGTGAATTGCGGACGCGGCAGGGAAAGCGGCGGAGCGGGCTCAGGCGTCATTTCAAGAAATTCGTTGACGCGTTTCCAGCCTTGCCGCGCAGTCATGAAGCTGCGCCAGTTTGCAATGACATGTTCGACAGGGCCGAGCGCCTTTGCCGAAAGGATAGAGCCGGCAATGATGCTGCCCGCGGATGCATTGCCGTCGATGACCAGCACTGCGCCGATGGCCATGACGCCGGATTGCAGCAGCAGCCGGAATGTTCGGGAAATGGCGCCGAGCATGCCTGCGGTATCGGAGGTCGACAGGGTGACGGCGCGATACTGGTAATGCAGCTCGTCCCACATCGATGTCACGGCCCCCATCATGCCCATGGTTTTGACGGATTCGATGTTGCGCTGGCTGCTGCCGACCAGTGCGTTTCTCTGTCCACGCACGGCGTAAGCCTGCTTGGTCGCCCTTTCGGTCAGCCAATTGGTCAGAAGCGTCAGCATGACAAGGACCACCGCGCCGCCAAGCACGGCGAAGCCGATCCAGGGATGCAGGGCGAAACAGATCAGCAGATAGATCGGCAGCCAGGGAATATCAAAAAAAGCGCCGGGCCCCGGACCTGAAAGAAACTGCCGTATCTGATCGAGATCGCCGACGATCTGTAGCCCGTCGACTTTGGCGGAGGCGACAAGCGGTGCACTGATCGAGGCTCTGAAAAGCTTTTGATTGAGCGCGTCATCCATATTGTCCGCGATGCGCGCCAATATCCGGCCTCGCAAAACATCAAAGCCCATCAGAAAGGCATAGAGGACCACAAGGAGGACGACCAGAGCCACAAGAGACGGAATACTCTTGCTCGGCAAGATGCGGTCATAGACCTCCAGCATGAAGAGAGAACCTGAAAGATGAAGTATATTCATCAATGCGCTGGCAAGACCAACAGCAAAAAAAGCTCTCTTATTTTTTGTTAAAAAAGAATTAAAAAAAAGCATATCAACACCTAAAACTGCATGAAAATTGCACAATAAGTGAAATTAGGCAATGCTGTTCGAGTATGACCTAAAGCAATCTGTTTTTTGGACTCGGTTGGCCGATGTATTTTGATGGGTAATGGGCTTGAGCGGGATGGTCCCGCTACACCGCTTTCTTGATCGCCCCGACATTTCGGGACAACAAAAAAGGCGGCCCGAGAACCGCCTTTCCGTCAATCCATCTAGATGGAAATCTTATTCCGCTGCGGTTTCCGCAGCCTTTGCTGCTTCTTCCGCTGCCTTGGCTTCTGCGGCTTCGGCTGCTGCCTTCTCGGCGGCGAGAGCCTGTGCTGCTGCTACCTTTTCGGCTTCCAGACGTGCCTTTTCTTCGGCGACGGCCTGGCGCTCGGACTCGTTCAGCTTGCGTGCGCGGGTACCGGTGTTTTCAACGATACGGGCAGCCTTGCCGCGACGGTCGCGCAGGTAGTAGAGCTTCGCGCGGCGAACCTTACCGCGGCGAACGATTTCAACGCCTTCGACCAGCGGGGAGTAGATCGGGAATACGCGCTCGACGCCTTCGCCGTAGGAAATCTTGCGAACGGTGAAGCTTTCGGAAAGGCCACCGCCGGAACGGGCGATGCAAACGCCTTCGTAAGCCTGAACGCGGGTACGGTTACCTTCGGTAACGCGCACGTTTACGCGCAGCGTGTCGCCCGGAGAAAACTCAGGCAGGGTACGCTTTGCTTCGATCTTGGCAGCCTGTTCGGCTTCCAGCTGCTGAATGATATTGGTCATGTTAACCTCTGATTTCTTCTGAAACAGCCAGAGCGCTCAACGTTTCGTCTGTCGGTCAATGCCTTCAGACCATGCCTTGCGGCAGGAGCGGGTTCGCCATTCTTTGCTTTCGGTTGGGATATTTCCCATTTCCACGCGGGCACATACACGAGGATGCGCCATTTGTCATCCCTTTCATGACAATATTTTATCAATTATGCGCCGTGCTCAGGCGGTTGCGAAGCGGCTTGCTGCCGGATATGGCATGGGAACCTTGGGAGGGGCCATGTCCATATTCATCGTTGTCATGCTGTTTGCCACAGGCTTTCTGTCGGGCGTCGTCAATGCGATTGCCGGTGGCGGCACCTTCCTGACCTTCGGGGCGATGACGCTGGCCGGCCTGCCACCCATCGTCGCCAATGCCACATCGGCGATCGTGCAGTTTCCGGGCTACATCACGTCCGTAATCGCCTATGGTCCGGAAATCCGCGCCCATTGGCGGGAGGCTATCCTCCTGTCTGTCGTTTCCGTTGTTGGCGGGCTGGCCGGATCGCTTCTGCTGCTGTCGCTCGACAATCCTTCCTTCCGTCAGCTGGTTCCGTGGCTGCTTCTGGCAGCCACCGCCGTTTTCGCCGCCGGCCCATGGCTGCGACCGAAGGCGAGTGCGGAACGTTCGCCCGGCAATCTGCCGAGCCTTGTCTTTCAGGGGCTTGCTTCCATCTATGGCGGCTTTTTCGGCGCCGGCATGGGTATCATGATGCTGGCCATCCTCGGAATAACCTCGGGTGGCAGCTACCATCATCTGAACGCGCTGAAGAACCTCTTGTCAGTCGTGATTGCCGTCATTGCAATCACGATCTTCGTCAGCGGCGGCGTTGTGTCCTGGTGGGCAGCGCTCATCATGTTCCCCGCGGCCGCACTTGGCGGCTATGCGGGGGTGCATACGGCACGGCGGGTGCCGCAATGGATCATCCGCTGGCTGGTGATTGCGGTCGGGCTGGTGCTGACCGCCTATTATTTCTTCTCGGCCTGAGCCTTCTCAAGAAGGTCGGGGCGTCTTTCCTTGGTCAACGCCAGCGCCTGCTCGTGCCGCCATTTGTCGATGACGGCGTGGTTGCCGGAGGTGAGGACGGCAGGAATATCGCGGCCTTCCCAGACCTGCGGGCGGGTATAATGCGGATGTTCCAGCAGCCCGCCCTCGAAGCTTTCATGCACGCCGGAAAGATCGTTGCCCATGACGCCCGGCAGGATACGGACGACGGCGTCAAGAAGCGTCAGCGCCGCCGGCTCGCCGCCGGAGAGGATGTAATCGCCGATCGACACTTCCTCCAGCCCGCGCGCCTCTATCACCCGCTGGTCGACGCCTTCGAAGCGACCGCAGACGATGATCGCACCTTCACCCGCTGCCAGTTCGCGCACGCGGTTCTGCGACAGCGGCTTGCCGCGCGGGCTCATCAGCAGGCGCGGCCGTGCACCGCCATCCGAAACATGGTCGATGGCGGCTGCCAGCACATCGGGTTTCAGCACCATGCCGGCACCGCCGCCTGCCGGCGTGTCATCGACGCTTCTGTGTTTGTCGGTGGCGAATTCGCGGATCTGTACGGCGTCCAGCGACCATTGCCCCCGCTCGAGCGCCTTGCCCGCCAGAGAATATCCGAGATGCCCCGGAAACATTTCCGGGTAGAGCGTCAGAACGGTAGCCTTGAAGGTCATGACTTTATTTCTTGCCGAACGGCGATGCGCCGGTTTCGTCCTTGTCGTCAGGATTATCGATCAGGCCGGCGGCCATCGGATCGATGAGAATGCGACCAGCTTCGAGGTCGATTTCCAGCACGGCTGCTTCCGAAAAGGGAATGAGGGCAGGGCGACGGCCTGCACCTTTCAGCTCCAGCAGGTCACCCGCGCCGAAATCATAGACGGCGCTAACGGCGCCATAACTTTTGCCTTCCGCATCGACGGCTTCCAGCCCTTCGAGATCGGCATAATAAAACTCGTCATCGTCGAGCTCGTCGTCAGGCAGATTGTCGCGGTCGACGAACAGTTCCAGACCGTTCAGGCTCTCCGCCGCATTGCGGTCATTGATGCCCCTGAAACGAACAACGACGACATTCTTGCCCTCGCGGACTTCCAGAATTTCGAAGATGCGGCCATCGGCGGTAACCAGATTGCCATAATCGCCGAGCGCCATCGGATCGGCCGTATAGGTGCTGACACGGACTTCGCCGCGCAGGCCCTGTGCGCCGCCGATCTTTGCCATGAGTACCGGGTTTTCCAGCTTTGCCATCGGGCCGTCCGTCTTCTGGTGTTGGTTGCGTCAGCTTTAAGGTTTGTTGACGCCAAAATAAACAAAAAACGGGCGGCATGGAAAACCACGCCACCCGTTCTTCAAAAGTTTCCGTGCAGATTATTCTGCAGCAGAGGCTTCCGCAGCAGCAGCGGCTGCATCTTCAGCCTTCTGCTTCTTTTCAGCAACGCGCTCCAGAGCGCGCTTGCCCGGCTTTGCCTTTTCCGGGTTGCTGCGAGCGGCGCGCTCGGCAAGACCGGCTTCAGCGAGGAAGCGCAGAACGCGGTCGGTCGGCTGTGCGCCCTTGGCGATCCATTCCTTGATGAGGTCAGCCTTCAGCTCAACGCGCTGCGGGTTGTCCTTGCCGAGCATCGGGTTCCAGGAACCGACCTTCTCGAGGAAACGGCCGTCGCGGGGCGAACGGGCGTCAGCAACGACGATCTGGTAATACGGGCGCTTCTTGGAACCACCGCGTGCGAGACGAATTTTCAGTGCCATGTAATTTACTCCTTAGGATGGCTTGTCCGCCGTTCAGGCGGTCTTTTCGGTGCCGCCATGTTCGGCGGCGATTGCTTCATGATGCCGGATGACTTCCTTGATGATGAAGTTCAAGAACTTCTCGGCGAAATCCGGGTCCAGATTGGCATCCTTCGCCAGGCGGCGAAGGCGTTCGATCTGGTATTCCTCGCGCGCCGGGTCGGCCGGCGGCAAATTGTACTTTGCCTTCAGCACGCCCACCGCCTTGGTACAGCGGAAACGTTCGGCAAGAATGTGAACCAGTGCGGCATCGATATTGTCGATCGACTGGCGGTATTCGGAAAGCTGGGCTTTCACCTCTGCATTGTTCACTGGTGTCCCCCTCACTTCTTTTTCGGAAAGCCGGGCAGGCCCGGCATGCCGCCAAGACCGGGCAGCTTGGCGCCACCCAGACCCGGCAATCCGCCCGGCAGACCACCAAGACCGGGCATTGCGCCCGGCTTGCCGAGACCGGCGGCTTCCGCCTGCTTCTGGAGCGCCTCGAGCTGCTTCGGATCGATATTCGACAGATCAGGCATGCCGCCGCCAAGGCCACCGAGGCCCATCTTGCCGGCAAGGCCACCCATCATCTGCTTCATGATGCCGCCTTTGCCCTTGCCGCCCATGGCCTTCATCATGTCGGCCATGCCGCGATGCATCTTCAGAAGCTTGTTGATTTCAGCGGCATCCGTGCCGGAACCGGCGGCGATGCGCTTCTTGCGGCTGTGCTTCAGAATATCGGGATTGGCGCGTTCCGCCTTGGTCATGGAGGAGATGATGGCGATCTGGCGGTCGAACATCTTGTCGTTCATACCGGCCGAAGCCATCTTGTCCTTCATGCCGGCCATGCCGGGCATCAGCCCCATGATGCCGCCCATGCCGCCCATCTTCTTCATCTGGCCAAGCTGGTCGGCGAGATCGTTGAGGTCGAACTTGCCCTTGGCCATTTTTTCGGCCATGGCGCGGGCTTTTTCCGCATCGATGTTTTCGGCGGCCTTTTCGACCAGCGAGACGATGTCGCCCATGCCGAGAATACGGTCGGCGATACGGCGCGGATGGAACTCGTCGAGTTCGTTCATGCGCTCGCCGATACCGATCAGCTTGATCGGCTTGCCGGTGACGGCACGCATGGAGAGGGCCGCACCGCCGCGTCCATCGCCATCCATACGGGTGAGCACGAGGCCGGTGATGCCGACGCGCTCATCGAAATTGCGCGCCAGATTGACGGCGTCCTGACCGGTCAGCGAATCCGCGACCAGCAGGATTTCATGCGGGTTGGACTTCTTCTTGATGTCGGCCATTTCCAGCATCAAGGGTTCGTCGATATGGGTACGGCCGGCGGTGTCGAGAATGACGACGTCATGGCCGCCGAGTTTTGCAGCCTGCACGGCACGCGCGGCGATATCGGTCGGCGACTGGCTTGCGATAATGGGCAGCGTGTCGACGCCGGTCTGCACGCCGAGCTGGCGAAGCTGTTCCTGTGCGGCGGGACGGCGCGTGTCGAGAGATGCCATCAGCACCTTCTTCTTCTCGCGGTCCGTCAGGCGCTTGGCGATCTTGCCTGTCGTGGTTGTTTTACCAGAACCCTGCAGACCGACCATCATGATGACGACCGGGGCGGCCGCATGCAGGTCGATCGAGACGCCTTCAGTGCCGAGCATCTCGACAAGCTCGTCATGAACGATCTTGACGACCATCTGGCCGGGCTTGATGGACTTCAGGACGGCGGCACCAACAGCCTTTTCACGCACTCTGTCGGTGAAGGAACGCACGACTTCGAGCGCCACGTCCGCTTCCAGGAGCGCACGGCGAACCTCGCGCAGAGCGGCGGCAACATCGGCTTCCGTCAGCGCGCCACGGCCGGTCAGTCCATTCAGAATGGAACCAAGGCGGTCCTGGAGGTTTTCAAACATCGTTTCTTCCTTCTTCGTTCCGGGGTCTCCGAAACGTCGGTGCTTTCGCTGGCAAAAACAAGACGCAAAGCCAAAAAGCACCCGAGGGCGCATCGCGCTGTCGGGTGTTGACCTCCGGGATCTCTTTATACCTTTGCGGGTCCCGGTCGGCGGCTTGGAGTCGTGAAACTGCCGGCTGATGGGCGGGATAAACAGGAAAGTGCAGGAAAAGTCAAGGCGATGCCGCTGTCCGCTCGACAAAGCCTGCATTTCATCTTTGCGTGATCGGCTGCAAGCCGCGATTGGTGCCGCTTGAACGGTGCCATTCCGCTCCCTATACCTTTAGCATGAACCGTCGAAACTTCTTTCGCTTTTCCACGCTTGGACTGCTCGCTTTAGCGGGCGGCGCTCTCTATGCCCGTCGTTCGAGCGCCAGCGCCTATTATAGCGGCCCGATCTCCGATCATTTCGACGGAGTGCGCTTCTTCAACCCCGGCGGTTCGCCGCCGGGCAATTTCATGGGCCTGCTGAAATGGCGCTTCAATGGCGAGCGTGCCACCTGGCCGGAAAGCTATCCAAGCCCATTTCCCTTTGCGAAGCCGGAAACCCGGGTTGAGGGCAAAGGCATCCGTGTCACCTTCATTGGCCACGCCTCCTTCCTCATCCAGACGGGGGGGCTGAATATACTCATCGATCCGGTTTGGTCGCAGCGGACCAGCCCGTTCAGTTTCGTCGGTCCCAAACGGGTCAATCCTCCCGGCATCCGTTTCGAGGATCTGCCGCCCATCGATCTGGTGCTGGTGACGCATAATCACTACGACCATCTGGATATGGAAACGCTGAAGCGTCTGCATGTGGCGCACAAGCCGCTCTTCATCACACCGCTCGGCAATGATGCCATCATCCGCACCGGTGTCGAAGCGGCGCGTATCGAAGTGGGTGACTGGGACGATGTGATTGAGGTGGGCGCAGTGAAAATTCACTTCGAGCCTTGCCACCATTGGTCAGCCCGCGGTCTGAACGACCGGCGCATGGCATTATGGGCAGCCTTCGTCATCGAAACGCCCGGCGGCAAAATCTACCATATCGGTGACACCGGTTTCCACGAAGGCCTCAACTACCACGCCGCGCGCAAGAAGCACGGCGATTTCCGCCTCGCAAACCTGCCTTTCGGTGCTTATGAACCGCGCTGGTTCATGAAGGGCCAGCACCAGAACCCGGCCGAAGCCGTGGAAGGCATGAAGCTCTGTGGTGCGGCGCATGTCTGCGGCCATCACTGGGGCACCGTGCAGCTGACCGATGAGGCGGTGGACGCCCCGCTCGTGGCGCTCAAGGCGGCACTCAAGGAGCAAGGGGTGGATGAGAGCCGTTTTCAGCCCATGCGCCCCGGCGAGGTTTTTGACGCGCCTTCCGCCTGATCGCTGCCCCGTTTGCGCCGTAACAGTCTGGTAATTTGCCGGCCTTTCCGCCATATAGGGCGAAAGCGCGGGGAAATCCCCCATGCAATCCGATTTTCAGGCAGTTTTCAGGTTTAGGGCAATGGCGGATACGGTCGAATTTGCAAAGATGAACGGGCTTGGCAACAAGATCCTGGTTATCGACATGCGCGGCCGCAAGGATATGGTCACGCCGGCAGCCGCGATTGCGCTCAACGCCGATCCTTCGACCCAGTTCGACCAGATCATGGCCATTCACGATCCGCGTGTCAGTGGCACGGATGCATTTATCGATATTCTCAATTGCGATGGTACGAAGGCGCAGGCCTGCGGCAACGGCACGCGCTGTGTGGTGCAGGCTCTGTCTTCCGAAACCGGCAAGACCAGCTTCACCTTCCAGACGGTGGCTGGCATCCTCAACGCCGTCGAACATGACGACGGCATGATTTCCGTCGATATGGGCCTGCCGCGTTTCCGCTGGAACGACATTCCGCTTTCGGAAGAGTTCCACGATACCAGCCGCATCGAATTGCAGATTGGGCCAATCGATGCGCCGATCCTCCATTCGCCGGCCGCCATGTCCATGGGCAACCCGCATGCGGTTTTCTGGGTGGATCGCGATCCGATGGAGTTCGATCTTGAACGTTTCGGACCGCTGCTCGAAAACCATCCGATGTTCCCGGAAAAGGCCAATATCACGCTGGCGCAGGTGATTTCCGACAGCGCGCTGCGCACCCGCACCTGGGAACGCGGCGCTGGATTGACACTCGCCTGCGGTTCGGCCGCCTGCGCTTCGGCGGTTTCTGCGGCGCGCACGGGCCGCACCGGCAGAAAGGTTACCATCGATGTCGCCTCCAGCCCCATCCGTGTGCCGCTGACCATCGACTGGCGCGCGGACAATCACGTCATCATGACCGGCCCGGCCGAATGGGAATGGTCCGGTTCCGTCGATCCCGTCACCGGCGCATGGTCGCGGGATGTTGCGGCGGAGCAGGGGGCCGTATGAGCGGCGTCGAGGTCATAACCTTCGGCTGCCGTCTCAACACCTATGAATCGGAAGTGATGCGGGCGGAGGCTGAAAAGGCCGGGCTCAACAATGCCGTGCTGGTCAATACCTGCGCGGTGACGGGCGAGGCGGTGCGCCAGGCGCGCCAGGCCATCCGCCGGGCAAGGCGTGACAATCCGCATGCCCGTATCATCGTCACCGGCTGTGCCGCGCAGACGGAAAAACAGACCTTTGCCGAGATGCCCGAGGTGGATGCGGTGCTCGGCAATGAGGAAAAGCTGAAAAGTGCTTCCTATCGCGCGCTGCCGGATTTCGGTGTTTCGGCGGAAGAAAAGCTGCGCGTCAACGATATCATGAGCATCAAGGCGACCGCGCCGCAGATGGTGAAGCACATAGACGGGCATGTGCGCGCCTTCATTCAGGTGCAAAACGGCTGCGATCATCGCTGCACCTTCTGCATCATTCCCTATGGGCGCGGCAATTCCCGCTCCGTGCCGATGGGTGCCGTGGTGGATCAGGCGCGCAGGCTGACGGAAAGCGGCTATTGCGAGATCGTTCTGACGGGGGTAGACGCCACGAGCTATGGCGCGGACCTGCCGGGCGAGCCTTCCCTAGGTTACCTCGCGAAGACGTTGCTCAAGCAGGTGCCGGACATCCTGCGGCTGCGGCTTTCCTCCATCGACAGTATCGAGGCCGACCACCATCTGATGGATCTTATTGCCGATGAGCCGCGTTTCATGCCGCATCTGCACCTGTCCCTCCAGCATGGCGACGACATGATCCTGAAACGCATGAAACGCCGCCATTTGCGGGCAGATGCCATTCGCTTCTGTCACGAGGTGCGGTCACTGCGGCCGGATATCGCCTTCGGGGCGGATATGATCGCCGGTTTTCCGACCGAGACGGAAGACATGTTCGAAAACGCCGCGACGCTCGCGGAAGAATGCGGCATTTCCAGCCTGCATGTCTTTCCCTATAGCCCACGTGCGGGCACGCCGGCGGCGCGCATGCCGCAGCTTGACCGGGCTTTGGTGAAGGAGCGGGCGGCAAGGCTCCGTGAGCGCGGCGAGGCGCTGAAGCTGGCGCATCTGCAAAATATGGTGGGGTCGGTGCAGACGATCCTCGTTGAAAACAACGGTTTTGCGCATACCGACAATTTCACGCTGGTGGAGGCGCTGCATCTTGCCCCGCGCACTCTTGCGCAGGTTGCGATTACCGGCCACAACGGCAAACATCTGAACATGAAGCTTCTGGCGGCTGACGCGGCCTGAAGCGGTACGAGATAAAGACACGGGAACAACCATGGCCCTCGGCTTCATCAAAAAAGTCTTTTCGTTCGGCAAGGACAAGGCCGAAACGGACGACCGGCCGCAAGAGGACGCCGCGCCTGAACGCGGCAATGAAAACGCCTCCTTCGAAGCGGCGCTGAGCGACGCCGAAGCGCATGGCCCTGTCGACAAGGACCCGGTTTCCGAACTGGAGATGGAGACGGCCGGCGGGCCAGCCCCGGACGAGGTCCTTTCCGATGATGGCGAGGAAGAAGATGCTCCGCTTCTGCCCGGCGCCGAGCTTTCCGGCGATATGGGTGTCGTGCCGTTGTCGCTGTTGCAGGCGGAAGCCGCTGCCGAAGAGCAGGTCGAAGCTTTGCCAGACGTTGTGGATGGCGTGCTCGATGCGGATGCGATGGATGCACTGCTCGAGGAGGCGGAGGCTGCCGCTGCCGAGCCTTCTGTGGTTTCACCATCCTTGCCCAAGGGCTTCTCATCGGCGAGCGAACGGCAAGAGCCGGTTCCGGAAGTGCCTCAGGCCAAGCTGACATGGTTTCAGCGCCTGCGTGCCGGGCTTGCCCGCACGTCGTCGCAGCTGACCACACAGATTTCTGCGCTTTTCACCAAGCGCAAGCTCGATGAGGATACGCTCGACGAGCTGGAGGATCTCCTCATCCAGTCCGATCTCGGCGTTGAGACCGCCATGCGCATCACTGGCGCCCTGTCTTCCGAGCGTTACGGCAAGGATGTGAGCGGCGAGGATGTGGCTCGCATCATGGCCGGCGAGATAACCAAGGTCCTGAAGCCTGTGGCCAGGCCGCTGGAGCTTGATCTTTCACACAAGCCGCATGTCATTCTCGTTGTCGGCGTCAACGGTACGGGCAAGACGACGACCATCGGCAAGCTTGCCGCCAAGCTTTCCGGCTCCGGCCTCAAGGTGATGCTGGCGGCTGGCGATACGTTCCGCGCGGCGGCCATCGAGCAGCTCAAGATCTGGGCCGACCGCACCGGCTCGCAATTCATCGGCACCAAGCTCGGCGCGGATGCCTCGGGTCTGGCTTATGACGCCTATGAACAGGCGCGGGCGCAGAAAAGCGACGTTCTCATCATCGATACGGCCGGTCGCCTGCAGAACAAGACGGAACTGATGGCGGAGCTGGAAAAGATCGTGCGCGTGCTCGGCAAGCTCGATCCTGACGCACCGCACACCGTGCTGCAGACGCTGGATGCGACGACCGGCCAGAACGCCATGAACCAGGTGGAAATATTCCGCAATGTCGCGGGTGTTTCGGGCCTGATTATGACAAAATTGGATGGCACGGCGCGGGGCGGTATCCTCGTTGCCATTGCCGCCAAACACAAGCTGCCGGTCTATTTTATCGGTGTGGGTGAAGGTGTTGATGATCTGGAGCCCTTCGAGGCGGAAGATTTCGCCAAGGCCATTGCGGGAGTTTGAGTATGGATATTGAAAGCAATTCCAAGGAAAGCGAAAAGATGGTGGCGGAAATCAGCCCGCTCCTGAAATTCGTGCTCGAGCTTGGCCCGCTCATGGTGTTCTTCTTCGCCAATTCCCGCGGCGAATGGCTGGCCTCCACTTTCCCTGTTCTGACGGAATTCGGCGGGCCGATCTTCATCGCCACCGGTCTTTTCATGATCGCAACGGCCCTGGCGCTTTCCGTCTCATGGGTGCTGACGCGCAAGCTGCCCATCATGCCGCTGATATCAGGCATCGTGGTCTTCGTGTTCGGCGCGCTGACGCTGTGGCTGCAGAACGATACTTTCATCAAGATGAAGCCGACCATCGTCAACACGCTGTTCGGCGTCATCCTGCTGGGCGGCCTGTTTTTCGGCCAGTCGCTGCTGGGTTATGTCTTCAACTCGGCCTTCAAGCTGACGGATGAGGGCTGGCGCAAGCTGACGCTGCGCTGGGGCGTATTCTTCCTCTTTCTTGCGGTGCTGAACGAGGTCGTCTGGCGCATGTTCACCACCGACACCTGGGTTGCCTTCAAGGTGTGGGGCACGATGCCGATCACCATCATCTTCACCATGGCCCAGATGCCGCTCGTCATGCGCCATTCGCTGGAACCGCTCAACAAGGACGAAAAATGACCATTGCGGAGATGTCGGCTTCCCGTTCGCGCTCGCTTAAATGGTTCGGCGTGGCCGCCGGGCTGCTTCTCCTGCAGATCGTCATCCTTTATTTCATGGGCCGCATTCCCATTTGCGAATGCGGTTATGTGAAGCTGTTCGAACCGGGTGTGAACACGCCGGGCAATTCCCAGCATCTGGCCGACTGGTATACGCCCTCGCATATCATACATGGCTTCCTGTTCTACTGGTTCGCCTGGCTGCTGTTCCGCAACAGGCCGCTTTCCATGCGGCTTTCGCTTGCAGTTCTGGTGGAAGCGGCATGGGAAATCCTCGAAAACTCGCCCATTATCATTGATCGTTACCGTACGGCGACCATGGCGTTGGGTTACACCGGCGACAGCATATTGAACTCGGCGATGGATACGGTTTTCATGGTGCTGGGTTTCCTTTTCGCCGCCCGTGTGCCGGTGTGGCTGACGGTGGTGATCGCCATCTTCTTCGAAATCTTCACGGGATGGCTGATCCGCGATAATCTGACGCTGAACGTCGTGATGCTGGTCTGGCCAGTCGAGGCGATAAAGGAATGGCAGAACGCGCTCCCGCAAATGTGAACATGCCTGCCGGGATTTTCGCCGGAGAGGCACGAAAACCCTGCGCTATATGCAAGTTTTCTTAATGGCATTGGGGTAGTGTCCGGGCTCAAAGGCTCGTCTTTTCGTCCGGCAGAACACTGTGCAAGATAATTTCGCCTATCTTCTCCCCTTCATCATGCTGACATTTGGTGTGGTGTTCCTGTTCCTGCAGAGGATCGGCCACGCTTCGGCGCGATACTGGGGTTTTGGATATCTTTCGGCGGCTTTCGGTTTCGCGACGCCTCTGGTGCTTGGTGCGCTGCCTTTTGAAGTTCAGGCAATCGTCTCGAACCTGTTGTTCTTTTCCGCCTTTTTTCTCTACGGACACGCGCTGCTCATTCATTTCGAGCGCCCGCTCTATTCGACGGTGCGACTGTCTATCGTGGCTGCGGCGGTTTTGTTCGTATCGTTCCATGTCTTCATCACGCCGGATCTGAAACGCGAACTGGTGGTCGGTGATTTTGTTTGTGCCCTGCTGCTTGCCATCCCGATCTGGTTCGTTCGAAACCGGCCCGTGACGCTTTCCGACAGGCTGATGGTGGCGATCGCTTCGCTTGTGGTGCTGGAAACCCTGGTGCGCATCGGGATGCTGCTGGTGATGACGCCGAACGGCTCGATGGTCGAGCTCGGCGAATTCTTCGAATCTGACTATGCTTTCTACATGCAGCTTGCCGCGAGCATATTCGGCTTCCTGCTGGCGCTTTCCGTGCTTGCGAGCCAGATTTCCGTTACCGTTGACCGGCACCTGCATGCGGCGGAGCACGATCCGCTGACGGATGTGCTGAACCGTCGCGGTTTCGACCGGCGCGTTCTCGATTTTCGTAACGATACACCGCAGGGCGTGGTCATTGTCTGTGACATAGACCATTTCAAGCGCATCAACGATGTCTACGGCCATGCCGCCGGAGATATCGTCCTTATCGGCCTTTCCGATCTTCTCAGGCGAAATGCGCCCGAGGATGCCTTAGTGGCCCGCTTTGGCGGTGAAGAATTCGTGGTCTTTTTGCCCGGTCAGACAGCTGCAGTGGCCGGCCAGCTTGCCAATGGCATGCGACTTGGCCTTTCGTCGCTCGACTGGCGCAACCGGGGCGTGGCGACACAGATCACCGCAAGCTTCGGCGTTTCGGCCGTCGCGAGGGGAGATCATTCCATCCACGACGCCATCAAGCGGGCTGATGACAGCCTGTATGCCGCAAAGCGCGGTGGCCGCGATCAGGTCGTGCTAGAGGGCACGCGTCTTCCGACGATCGCTGAAGGCCCGTCGCTGAGGGTAATTTCCAAGGGGTGAGGTATCGCGGCCGGCCGGCTAGTTTCCGGCTGCGGCCGTGATGGCCGGCAGAAGATCGCGCTCGACGCTGCGGGCATCGAAGGGGCCGACCTTTTTATAAAGGATCGTGCCATCGGCACCGACGAGATAACTTTCTGGAATACCATAGACGCCCCAGTCGATAGCGGCCTTGCCGTTCGGGTCGACGCCGATGGCGGCAAAAGGATTGCCGAGTTCGCCGAGGAAGCGCAGAGCATTGTCCTGCTTGTCTTTGTAATTGATACCGACAACGGTGATGCGGCTGTCTTTGGCCAGTTCCTGAAGCAGCGGGTGCTCCTGACGGCAGGGAATGCACCAGGAAGCAAAGACGTTGACCAGCGTCAGCTTGCCGCTGATGGCGGCGTCGGTGAGCGCCGGCAGGTTCGAGCCTTCCAGCGGCGGCAGAGACAACGATGGCGCCTTGGTGCCAATCAGCGCCGAGGGAATGGCGCTGATATCCAGCCCGTTGACATCCTGGTCATAGAGCATCTTGCCGGCGACAAGGGCAAAGCCGCCGAAAAGCAGAAGCGGCAGCAGTGCCAGCGCATAACGTGCGCGACCCTTTGTTTTTGCTTTGGCGTCCTGTTCCTGGCTGGCCTGCGTCATTGCGCGTCACCTGCGGAGCCGGCTCTTGCCCTGCGGCGCACGCCGGATGCCTCCAGTTCCTTCAGTTCCCGTCTGCGTGCCTGACCGTCCATGACGACCCAGGCGATGAGACAGAGAACGACAAGACCGGTCGCCGCATAGGACATGCCGATATAAAAGGCGTGCGTCATCACCTCAGCCCTCCCGGTTCGCCATGCGGGCGGCGAGACGCCGCTGTGCGGCCACGCGCCGGCGCCAGATTTCGTTGCGCATGGCGGCGATATGCAAGGTGAAGAACAGCAGCGTGAAGCCGATTGCCATTGTCAGAAGCGGCCAGAGGAATTCCGCATCAATGGCGGAGCCGCCCATGCGGATGACGCTTGCCGGCTGGTGCAGCGTGTTCCACCACTCGACCGAAAACTTGATGATGGGAATATTCACGAAACCGACAAGGATCAGCACGGCGCTGACGCGGGCGGCTCTGGACGGGTCGTCCATGGCGCGATTGAGCGCGATCAGCCCGAGATACATCAGGAAGAGGACGAAAACGGAGGTCAGCCGCGCATCCCAGACCCACCAGGTTCCCCACATGGGTTTGCCCCAGAGCGAGCCGGTAACAAGCGCAATCAGCGTGAAGGCGGCACCGATGGGGGCGGCGGCCTTGTGGCTGACATCCGCCAGCGGATGACGCCAGACGAGGGTGCCGATGGCCGAAACCGCCATCACCGTGTAGCACATCATGGCCAGCCAGGCGGAGGGCACGTGCACATACATGATGCGCACGGTGTAACCCTGCTGATAATCGCCTTCCGTTGTGAAGGACAGATAGAGGCCAGCGGCCAGCACCAGCGCTGTCAGGATTGCGAGCCAGGGCAGGATGCGTGATGCCAGCGCCAGAAACCGCGTGGGATTGGCGAGATCGCTGAATTTGGTGATGGCGAAAGTCTGCTCGTTCATGCCGTTTGTGTAACCCGAGAATGGCCATCCCGCAATTGATCCCTGTCAATCGGGGATCGTCAGGCCGGTTTCATCAATCCATAACATTGCGCAATGCCAAAGCGGCAAAGAAAGGGCCGGTCACGGCTGAAAATAACGTGATCGCGCAGAGAATGAGAAATGGCGGCATAAAGGGTGCCGGGTCCTGCACTGCTGCGTAAGAGGCGCTGACGCCGAAGATCAGGACAGGAATGGCAAGCGGAAGGACGAGGATGGAGACCAGAAGCCCGCCGCGCGGCAGGGCGACGGCAACAGCCGCCCCAACCGCGCCGATGAAGGTGATGGCGGGTGAGCCGACGAGAAGGGTCAACATAACGGCGCCGATTGCCACTTCGTCCATATTCATGAAAAGACCGAGCAGCGGCGAGGCCAGCACCAGCGGCAGGCCAGTCGCCACCCAATGCGCCAGGCATTTGACGAACACGGTCAGGACCAGCGGGGTTTCCTGCATCAGGATCAGATCAAGGGAGCCATCGTCCCGTTCTGCCTGAAACAGCCGGTCGAGGCCGAGGAGGGCGGACAGAAGCGCGCCGATCCAGACAATCGCCGGGCCGATGCGGGCGAGCAGATTGAGATCGGGGCCGACACCGAAGGGGATGACGGCAACCACGGTCATGAAGAACAGCACGCCGATCAAGGCACCGCCGCCGGCGCGGATGGAAAGTTTGATGTCGCGGAGG
>LT009756.1:2549465-2701899 GCA_900012615.1 Agrobacterium genomosp. 13 str. CFBP 6927 | reverse complement strand
GTCGCGGAGGAAGAGGGCGGTCATCGGGGCGCCGTCCTCGAGTTTTGCGGCTTTACCCCCCTCTGCCCTGCCGGGCATCTCCCCCTCAAGGGGGGAGATCGATCTGCGGCTAGGTCTCGCCCATCTCGAAGCTTGAAAATCGAGCGGCTGGTAAGCTTCTTGCCGATCTCCCCCCCTGAGGGGGAGATGCCCGGCAGGGCAGAGGGGGGTATGCCACACGCGCACCGCCCTCATGCCCAAGCCTCCACACCCGCAAACCCCGTCATTCGCAATTCCCGTGCACTCTCCAGCCCCAAAGGCTGATGGGTCGCAGCCAGAACGATGCCGCCTTTCCCAAGGTGGTTTTTCACGAGATCGGTAAACATCCCGTCCGCAGCCTTGTCGAGCGCCGCCGTCGGTTCATCGAGAATCCACACTGGCCGCCATGCGATCAAAAGCTTCGCCATGGCAAAACGCCGTTGCTGGCCCGCAGACAGATAACCGAAAGGCAGATGGGCGATGCCGGCAAGGCCAACGATCTCCGCCGCCTCATCGATCTCCACGCCCGAGCCGCCGGAAAAATCGCCAAGGAAGTTTTTCCAGAATTCGAGATTTTCCGAAACGGTCAGTTCCGTTTTCATCGCATTGCGGTGGCCGAGATAATGGCAGGCCTCCGAGGGCCGCATGCCCTCCTCTATCTCTTTGCCGGCTATCGTTATCCGTCCCTGTTCCGGCCGCAGCAGGCCGGCCACCGTGCGCAGAAGCGTCGATTTGCCCGAGCCATTCCGGCCCGTCAGCACCAGCGCTTCGCCATTACTTAACTTGAAGGAAACATTCATGAATATGAAATCTTCACCGCGCCGCACGCCAAGATTTTCCGCCGTCAAATCCATGCCGCGTTTCCGTACAAGATTTCGTGGTCTCGATAAAAAAATCGATTAGGTTCGTTGAATGGTCTGGCACGTTTCTCCGAAATTATCTATATGGGTGTCAACCACGCCAGCGGCCGGCGTGATCATCATCTTGCGCCGGACCTGAATGTTACGAGGAGTAACTTTCACGTGCGGACAGCGGAAATGGCCGTACCCGCATCCTGATGTGCCTTAGGGCACGGGGGTCCGCACGCGCGTGTTGGCTATCAGATTATGCGGGGTTTTAAACCGTGGCCAAATCACTCGACAGTTTCCAATGTCGTTCCGTCCTTACCGTGGACGGTAAGGATTACATCTATTTCAGCCTTCCCAAAGCCGAGGCAAACGGCCTGAAGGGCGTATCCAAGCTGCCTTATTCCATGAAGGTTCTCTTGGAAAACCTCCTTCGCTTCGAGGACGGCCAGTCCGTCACCAGGGAACATATTCTGGCCGTTGCCGAATGGCTGAACAACAAGGGCCTGACCGAAACCGAAATCGCTTATCGTCCCGCCCGCGTTCTCATGCAGGACTTCACCGGTGTTCCGGCGGTAGTCGACCTTGCGGCCATGCGCGACGCCATGGTGTCGCTCGGCGGCGACCCGGAAAAGATCAATCCCCTCGTTCCAGTCGACCTCGTCATCGACCACTCGGTCATCGTCGACGAATTCGGCACGCCGACCGCTTTTGCCCGCAACGTCGAGCTTGAATATGAGCGCAATGGCGAACGTTACCGCTTCCTGAAGTGGGGCCAGCAGGCATTCAAGAATTTTCGCGTGGTGCCGCCCGGTACGGGTATCTGTCACCAGGTCAATCTCGAATATCTCGGCCAGACCGTCTGGACGAAGGAAGAGGATGGCGAGACGATTGCTTATCCGGATACCTGCGTCGGTACCGATTCGCACACGACGATGATCAATGGTCTCGGCGTTCTCGGCTGGGGCGTTGGTGGTATTGAGGCTGAAGCGGCCATGCTTGGCCAGCCGGTTTCCATGCTGCTGCCTGAGGTCATCGGCTTCAAGCTGACCGGCAAGGTAAAGGAAGGCGTGACCGCGACCGACCTCGTGCTGACCGTCGTACAGATGCTGCGCAAGAAGGGCGTGGTCTCGAAGTTCGTCGAATTCTTCGGCCCCGGCCTTGATTCGATGTCGCTGGCCGATCGCGCGACCATCGGCAATATGGGCCCGGAATATGGCGCGACCTGCGGCTTCTTCCCGGTTGACGGCGAAACCATCAACTACCTGACCATGTCTGGCCGCACCAAGGACCGCATTGCGCTCGTCGAAGCCTATTCGAAGGCGCAGGACATGTGGCGCACCGGCGATGGTTCGGACCTCGTTTTCACGGACACGCTGGAACTCGACCTCGGCGATGTCGTTCCCTCCATGGCCGGCCCGAAGCGTCCGGAAGGCCGCCTGCCGCTCGAAACCATTGCACCGAATTTCGCAACGGCTCTCGAAAACGACTACAAGAAGCCCGGCCAGCTCCACAGCCGCTACGCGGTTGAGGGCGAGGACTTCGATCTCGGCCATGGCGATGTGGCGATTGCCGCCATCACCTCCTGCACCAACACTTCCAACCCCTCGGTTCTCATCGCCGCCGGCCTTCTCGCCCGCAACGCTGTTGCCAAGGGTCTGAAGTCCAAGCCGTGGGTGAAAACCTCGCTCGCGCCGGGGTCGCAGGTGGTCGCAGAATATCTCGACAAGTCCGGCCTGCAGAAGGACCTCGACACAATCGGCTTCAACCTCGTCGGTTTCGGCTGCACGACCTGCATCGGTAACTCCGGTCCGCTGCCACCGGCGATCTCCAAGACGATCAACGATAAGGGCCTGATCACGGCTGGCGTCCTTTCCGGCAACCGAAACTTTGAAGGCCGTATCTCGCCGGACGTTCAGGCGAACTATCTGGCCTCTCCGCCGCTCGTCGTGGCCTACGCGCTTGCCGGCACGGTCCAGAAGGACCTGACGAAGGAGCCGATCGGCGACGATCAGAACGGCAATCCGGTCTATCTCAAGGATATCTGGCCGACCTCCAAGGAAATCCAGGAATTCATCCTGAAATATGTCACCCGCGAGCTTTACGAATCGAAGTACGCCGATGTCTTCAAGGGCGATGAGAACTGGCAGGCCGTTCAGGTTCCTCCGGGTCAAACCTATGCCTGGGACGACAAGTCGACCTATGTTCAGAACCCGCCTTATTTCGTCGGAATGGGTAAAAAGGGCACCGGCCTCAAGAACATCAAGGGCGCGCGCGTTCTTGGTCTCTTCGGCGACAAGATCACCACCGACCATATTTCTCCGGCCGGTTCGATCAAGGCCGCTTCTCCTGCCGGCGCTTACCTGACGGAGAATGGCGTGGCCGTTGCCGACTTCAACCAGTACGGTACGCGTCGTGGCAACCATGAAGTGATGATGCGTGGCACCTTCGCCAATATCCGCATCCGCAATCACATGCTCGGCCCGAACGGCAAGGAAGGTGGCTACACCATCCACTATCCGTCCAAGGAAGAGATGTCGATCTATGACGCCGCCATGAAATACAAGGCGGAGGGCGTTCCGCTCGTCATCTTTGCCGGTGTCGAATATGGCAACGGTTCTTCCCGTGACTGGGCGGCGAAGGGCACCAACCTGCTCGGCGTCAAGGCCGTGATCGCACAGTCCTTTGAGCGTATTCACCGTTCGAACCTCGTGGGCATGGGTGTCGTTCCCTTCGTTTTCGAAGAGGGTACGACCTGGGCGAGCCTTGATCTCAAGGGTGACGAGATCGTCGAGATCGATGGTCTGGAAGGTGAGATCAAGCCGCGTGAAAAGAAGATCGCCAAGATCACCTACAGCGACGGTTCGGTTAAGGAAGTTCCGCTTCTGTGCCGCATCGATACGCTGGATGAAGTGATCTATATGAACAATGGCGGCATTCTGCAGACCGTTCTTCGTGATCTGGCTGCCTGATCAAGCAAAGGCCAATAAAAGACGCCGGGAGAAATCCCGGCGTCTTTCCCGTTTCTTTGTCTCTTTTTTTGTGATTGCCGCTCACCCCTTCGTGACTTTCTATTGAAGGGGAATAGACGTTATTTTCCGGTTTGCATCCCGGCGGGATTGATCGCATCAATTCGTCTGGATATCTTGCCGGACAAAGGTTTTTGTAATGCCACTGAAATTCCGCCTGTCGATTTGTCTTCTCGGCACGTTCCTCGTCACATCCGCGCATGCGCAGGAGGCCGTGAAGGGCGTCGTCGAATTGTTCACATCGCAGGGATGCGCCTCCTGCCCGCCGGCGGATGAGGCCCTGCGCAAGATGATCCAGAAGGGCGATGTCGTTGGTCTCTCCTACCACGTCGACTACTGGAATTATCTCGGCTGGACCGATTCGCTGGCATCGAAGGAAAATACCGAACGGCAATATGGCTATATGCGCGCGCTTGGCCGCAACGGGGTCTACACGCCGCAGGCCATTCTGAACGGTCGCGATCATGTCAAAGGCGCCGATGTCCGCGGCATTTACGACCGGCTTGATGCTTTCAAGCGCGAGGGGCAGGGGCTGAACGTGCCGGTTTCGTCAAAATTTGCCGGCGATGAGGTGGAGATCGATATTGGCGCCGGCAGCGGCAAGGCCGATGTTGTGGTCGCCTATTTCACGCGTGAGCAGACGGTGGATGTGCAGAAGGGCGAGAACCAGGGGAAAAAAATGTCCTACTGGCACAGCGTCTATGATGTGCAGACCGTTGGCATGTGGGATGGCTCGCCGATGACGGTGAAACTTCCAGCAAGCGTGGTGGCAAAGGTGAAGAAGGGCGGCTGCGCCGTTCTGCTGCAGACGGCCAATGCCAGCGGCGATCCGGCGGCAATCGTCGGCGCAAGTATTCTTTTGGGAAATGAAACCCCCTAATCGCCCATCGGGCGATTGAAGATCCGGTCCGGGCATTGGGGGCTGGGGGTAAAGGGTCAATGCACCGGACCGGGTCATCTTGGTGCCTAGGCATCAATTGACAATAGGACTATTCCACCCAATTCGGGCCATGGTTTGACCGAAATACGGCAGGCCATGCCAAAATGGCTGCCTAAATGGTTACCATTTTTTACCCCTGCTTTTGCCGAGGGCAGCCTCCGCAGTGGCTTTGGTGGGAGCCATTTTGTGTAGCCGCCTTTCGATTTTCCTGTCGTTCCAATATTGTCAAATGCCTTCGTGTCATTGCCTGACGCCGTCTCTTAAGGCGAGCGCGAGGCTTGCAATTTCACCTTCACAGGCTCACATTGACTAGATGATTTGGGTGGAATCGGAGGTATTGGATGACCGATCAACCGGATGTGCAGCAGGTGCAGACCGCTTCACGCGACAATTCCACCGTTATCGATCTCCGTGAATATAAAAAGAACAAGGACCCTTTGCCGGTCACTTTCCACCGGCGCGAGTTGGATGCGATCCTGCGAATTTACGGCCGCATGGTGGGAGAGGGCGAGTGGCGCGATTATGCCATCGACCACTTACGGGAAAAGGCGGTATTTTCCGTCTTCAAGCGCTCGGGCGAAATGCCTCTCTACAGGATCGAGAAAAACCCCAAGCTGGCAACGAAACAGGGGGCCTATAGCGTGGTCAATACAGATGGCCGCATTCTCAAACGCGGTCATGAGCTTCCGCAGGTTCTCAAGGTTTTCGACAAGGTCCTGAAGCTCTTCGAGTGAGCTTTTGAGGGGGGCGTACCCTGCTCATTGCGGGACGCGGGCAAACAGGCCGAGGGCCTTCAGCTTCCGATGCGGGTAAATAAAAAGGCGGCCGAAGGGCCGCCTTTCGCATGTTTGCCAGTAGGGTTCCTACCCTTACTTGTCACGGTTGCCCATGAACTGCAGGAGGAACATGAACAGGTTGATAAAGTCGAGATAAAGCGTCAGCGCACCCATGATTGCCTTGCGGCCAGCCACGGCAACTTCGTCACCATCGAAATACATTTCCTTGATCTTCTGCGTGTCGTAGGCGGTGAGGCCGGCGAAGATTAGTACGCCGATCGCGGAAATCGCGAACTGCAGCGCAGAGGAAGCGAGGAAGATGTTGACGATGGACGCGATGATGAGGCCGAACAGACCCATGATCAGGAACGAACCCATGCCTGAAAGGTCTTTTTTCGTCGTGTAACCGTAAAGCGAGAGCGCGCCGAACGAGGCAGCGGTCACGAAGAACGTCTGTACAACGCTCTGGCCGGTATAGACCAGGAAGATCGAGGACAGAGACACGCCCATCAGCGCCGCATAGACCCAGAAGGTCATCTGGGCGGCGGAAACGCTCATGTTCTGGATACGGAAGCTAAGGAAGAACACCAGTCCGAGCGGTGCGAGCATGACGACCCAGCGCAGCGGCGACGCATAGAGCAACTGTGCGAAGGCCGGATTGGTGGTCGCGAGCGTGAAGGTAGCGAACGCCGCAATGCCGGTGATGACCAGAGCCAGCGCCATCAGGTTGTAAACCTTGAGCATGTAGGCGCGAAGACCTTCATCGATCATCGCACCAGTCTGTGCACGGGTCTGCGCCATGCGGTTCTGGTAGTTATTGAAGTCAGCCATTGTTTCCTCTTTTGAGCTCCGTAATTGCTACGGTGTCGGGATACCTCCCGGGCGCCGCTGCGGAGCTTCAGCAAGCCTGCCCAAGAATATGATGGCAGAACGTGTCCGATACAAGGCCTTTTCCGGTCGAAAAGACACCATATGCGCGAAAAGCGCTCACGTTTCGGCGATCATTACAAAGAATTAATCGTTAAAGTTAAGCAGCGCACAACCGATGATTATTCACCCGCTTGCCGCAAAACCGGAGCGGCCTTCTGTCCGAGAATCCGCCAGGTACCGATGAGGCCGATACCCACCGTCATGACGAGGGCGACGACGAGCGTGCCGATCGCCACATCCGGCAGGAAGGTGGAGGGCAGTTTCATGATGCGGGCAATCACGAACCATGCCGAGACGCCGCCGGCGAAAAGTGCGAAAACGGCGGTGGCGAGGCCGAGCATCATGTACTCGTAGGAGAAGGCGCGGATGAGCAGATTGCGCGTGCCGCCCAGCGTTTTCAGGATAACCGCGTCATGGGTGCGGGCGCGGTTTCCGGCGGCAAGAGCGCCGGCGAGAACGAGAACGGATGCTATCAGGGCTACGGCCGCTGCGGCACGAATGGCAGTGGCAAGCTGGCCGACAAGCCGGTTGACGACATCGAGGGCGTCCTTCACACGCACGCTGGTGATCGTCGGGTAGGCGTTGGTAACGGCGCGCAATATCTGGCCTTCATCACTTGCGGATGCGGAAGGGTCGGCGAGTGTCGCGAGCCAGGCATGCGGTGCGCCGCGGAACGTGTTTGGCGAAAACACCATGACGAAATTGATCGACAGGGATTCCCATTCGACATTGCGCAGATTGGCGATCTTCGCCGTGATGCTGCGGCCGAGCACATTGACGGTGACGCTGTCGCCGATCTTGAGGCCCAGTTCCCGCGCCTCTTCCGCCGCAAAAGAGACCAGCGGTTCGCCGCTATAGTCCTGTCCCCACCACGTTCCTTCTGTCAGTGTCGCGTTTTCGGGAACATCCTGCGAATAGGTAATGCCCCGATCGCCGCGCAGCACCCATCGACCGGCCGGCGGCACATCCATTTTTGTCACATCTTCGCCGTTGAGCGCGAGAATCCGCCCGCGCAGCATCGGCACCTCGGTCAGCGTACCTTCCGGCGCTTCCCGCTTCAGGAGATCGCGGAAGCCCTGCAGCTCGCTTCCCTGAATATCCACGAAGAAGAAATTCGGCGCGCGGTCCGGCAGGCTGTCCGTTAGTTCGCGGCGCAGATTGCCGTCGATCAGCGTCAGCGTCACAAGCAGGGTGAGGCCGAGGCCAAGGGAAAGGACGACCGAGGGGGTAAGTGCGCCCGGGCGATGGATGTTGCCGATCGCCAGACGGAGGGCGGCCGAATGAACACGCGGGCTACGTTTGGCGATGGCCTTCACACCGGACGCCACGAGCCGCAGCACCACGAAAGCGAAGGCGATGGCGGCGAGGAAAACCGAGGCGATGAAACGGTCTTCCGCCGAAAATATCGCAAGTGCTGCGAGCGCTGCCAGCAGCAGGCCGGTGGCGGCCAGATAGGGCCAGGAGGGCCAGCTGCCCTCTTCGAAACCCTGTTCGCGGAAAAGCGCCGTTGCGGGGACCTCGCGTGCCTGACCAAGAGGCACGATGGCGAAGGCAAGCGTCGTCAACAGACCGAACAGCGCAGCGAGGCCGAGTGCGCCGGGATAGAAGGCGAGTTCTTCCGGCACCGGAAGCACGCCTTCCAGAAAGCGCATGGCGACCAGCGGCGCGATGGCGCCCACCGCAAGGCCGATGACGATGCCGACAACGGCAATGAAGGCGATCTGGAAGAGATAGGTCATGGTGACCACGGAGGCCGGGGCGCCCAGGCATTTCAGCGAGGCGATCGTGGTGCGTTTGGAATCGAGAAAGGCGCGAACGGCGTTGGCGACACCGACACCGCCGACGATGAGGGCGGTAAGCCCCACCAGCGTCAGGAATTGCGAGAAGCGGTTGACGTTTTCGGTGAGCGAGGGGGCTGCGCGGTCGCTGGTGCGGATGGACCAGCCCGCATCGGGGAACGCCTTGTTGGCCGCGTCGGTCATCGTTGTGCGTGCTGCCGGGTCGTCCAGCCGGATTTTATAGGCATGTTCGACCAGGCTGCCGTTCTGAACGAGACCCGAGGCAAAAAGGGCATCGCGGCTGACCATCAGCCTCGGTGCAAAACCGAAGCCATCGGACAGCGCGTCCGGTTCGTCGACCACGGTGCCGGTCAGTTTAAGCTTCGCATTGCCAAGCAGGATTTCATCACCGACCTTGATGCCGAGCCGTTCGAGCAAAAGCGGCGCAGCGATTGCGCCATAGGTGTCACCGGTCGCGGCCAGAAGCTCGCTCAGCGGCTGATTGGGATCCGCCACGAAGGTACCGTAGAGCGGATAGGCGCCATCGATGGCCTTCACTTCCGTCAAGGTCTGTTCGGAACCGTCGGCAAGGCGTGCCATGGAGCGCAGCCCGGTGGAAACGGCGATCTTGCCGAGGCCGTCGAGATAGGCCCTTTCCTCTGCGGTCGCCTCCCTGTTGCGCAGTTCGAAACGCACATCGCCCGCCAATATGGATTGGCCTTCCGTGGCGATGGCGCTGGTGACGGCGCGTGACACGGAATTGACGGCTGCAATGGCGCCGGTTCCGAGCGCGATGCAGGCGAGGAAAATGTAAAAGCCGCGCAGGCCGCCGCGAATTTCCCGCCGCGCGAGCCTCGCGGCGTTCCGGATATTGGCGAAAGACGGGAGAAAGGAGCCGATCATGCCGAGACCGCCCGCGCCATCTGGGCCTTGGCGCTGTCACCCTCTATTTCGCCTGAGCGCACCTTGATCTGCCGTGAGCAGCGGGCAGCCAGCGAGGGGTCATGGGTGACGAGGACCATGGTCATGCCGCGTTCGGCCTGTTTTGTAAAAAGAAGATCGGCGATCTGCTTGCCGGTATCTGTATCGAGATTGCCCGTCGGTTCATCGGCGATCAACACGGCGGGGGAGGGGGCCAGCGCGCGGGCGATGGCGACACGCTGCTGCTCGCCGCCGGAGAGTTGACCGGGATAGTGGTTGAGGCGTTCGCCCAGACCGACGGCCACGAGTTCCCGTTTGGCGATCTCGAAGGGGTTCGGAACATTGGCCAGTTCCAGCGGAACGGCGACGTTTTCCAGCGCTGTCATGTTTGCGATGAGATGGAAGGACTGGAAAACGATGCCGATATTCTTGCCGCGGAAATCCGCGAGCGCATCTTCGCCGAGCTTGTGCAGCTCCGTGTTCGCGATGACGATCTCACCGCTATCAAGCCTCTCAAGCCCGGCAAGCACCATGAGAAGCGTCGATTTTCCCGAGCCGGACGGGCCGACAATGCCAACCGCCTCGCCTTCGCCGATGGCAAGATCAATGTTCTTGAGAACGTGAACGGAGGCGGCGGCGTTGCCGAGCGTGAGGTCGGCTTTCTTCAGCTCTATGATGCTTTTCGTCACAATTCTCGTTCCTATATATGATGAAAGCGGTATGGCGCAGTCGATGCGGTCGGTACTTCGGGCAATGCGAAACAAGTTAGGAAAGCCGAGATGAGATTTAAAGCCGCCCTGTTTCACTTCATCGTCATTTTTGCAGCCGCCTTTTCTGCCTCCGTGGCCACGGCTCAGGAGCGGACATTGCAACTGGTCGGCCTCGGCGACAGCCTCATGGCCGGGTATCAGTTGCCCCCAACCGACAGCTACACTGCACAGCTTGAGGCTGCATTAAAAGCCAGGGGCATGAATGTCACCGTTACCAATGCCGGTGTGTCCGGAGATACCTCTTCCGGCGGTCTGGCGCGGGCGGAATGGTCTGTTCCTGACGGTACGGACGGGGTCATTCTGGAACTCGGGGCAAACGATGCATTGCGTGGTATTGCGCCGGAACAAACGGAAAAGAACCTCGACGCCATTATTTCCGGTTTTCAGAAACGCAATATAGCCGTCTTGCTGGTCGGCATTATGGCGCCGCCGAATATGGGCGAAGATTATGCCAAGCGCTTCAATCCGATCTATCTGCAGCTTGCGGAAAAATACAACCTGCCGCTTTATCCCTTCTTTCTGGATGGCGTGGTTACAGATGACAAGCTGAAGCTGGATGACAAGATGCACCCCAATACGCAAGGAGTTGCCATGATGGTCGAGAAATCTTTGCCGGCTGTTGAAAGCTTCATCAAGACAATCGGTGCGCAAAAAAAATAAGCACTTGCGCCCGCCTGCATTGCGTGATTCGCTATGCTTGTTCTGCCAAGAGATTCGGGGAGCTCGCCATGCCGAGACTGTTTACCGCCCTCGAAATTCCGCGCAATGCGGCTATGAGCCTCTCATTGTTGCGCGGTGGTCTGCCGGGAGCCCGGTGGATCGATGTGGAGAATTATCACATAACCCTGCGTTTTATCGGTGATATCGACGGGCGGACCGCCGATGAGGTCGTTGACCGGCTGGATCGGATCGAAAGGCCGGAATTCCAGCTCAATCTCACCGGCATGGGTTCCTTCGGTTCCAAGAAACCGCATTCCATCTGGGCAGGGGTTTCCCCCTCACCGGAAATGCATGCGCTGCAGGCCGAGGTCGAGAGAATTTGTCAGAGGATCGGTCTCCCGCCCGATCCGCGCAAATTCATGCCGCATGTGACGCTGGCGCGACTGCGCTCCTCGCGTCTGGACGATGTGGTGCATTATCTTTCCGGACGCGGCAACTTCCGCACCTCGCCCTTCACGGTCGGCCGTTTCGTGCTGATGTCGTCGAAGGAATCGGTGGGCGGTGGACCTTACATCGTCGAAGAGGCCTTCCCGCTTCACGAGGCGCGATCCAGCTCCATCTTTTCGAGCAACGAGCTGCATCCCGCCAAAAGCATGTTGTAGACGCTCAGAAAGCCGTCTTCACCGCCGAAATATGGATCGGGGACGCTATCGCGGCGTCCCGACGCATAGTCCAGAAAAAGGTGGATTTTGTGCTTGCGGTTTTCCGGCGCCTTTTGGAGCAGCTTCGCCAGGTTGCTCGTATCCATGGCAAGGATGAGATCGAAGGTTTCGAAATCGGCCTGACTAACCTGCCTTGCCCGTTGCCGGGAAATATCGATGCCATGCTTGCGGGCCACCGCAACCGATCTGCGGTCCGGGGCGTTGCCCGCGTGCCAGCCGCCCGTTCCGGCGGAATCGACGGTGAGCTGGTCTGCGACACCTTTCAGTTCGGCAAGATGGGCAAAAACGCCTTCGGCGAGGGGTGAACGGCAGATGTTGCCCATGCAAACAAACAGAACGGATGTGCGTTTCATGAGGATTATGGGTCGCTCCGGCAATTCAAGCGTGCCATGGTTGTGCCGGTACGGCAGGCGCCCTGTCACGCGGAGGTGAAAACATGAAATATCCCAGACTTGAGCAGGACGCCATCCGGCAGGAGCTCTTAAAACTTGAAGGCTGGTCGCTGCGGGAAGATGGCGCGGCAATCGTCAGATCTTTCAAGTTTTCGAGTTTTGCGGAGGCTTTCGGTTTCATGGCGGAGTCCGCCCTTGTGGCGGAAAAGCTCAACCACCACCCGGAATGGTCCAATGTCTACTCGCGGGTGAAGGTCTGCCTCACCACGCATGATTCGCAGGGCGTGACCGAGCAGGATTTTCTTCTGGCCGGTGCCATGCAGAAGGCTGCCGCCGGCCGGGGGAATTGAACGCTGGGCCATAAGTCCCATATAATAGCCGTGACCGGAGGACCGTCGATCATGGATGATGTGAAAATCGGTGAAATTCTTCTGCCCGGCGAAAACGACAGGCAGGAAGAGCGCGAGAGCGTCGTGCGTGCCAAATTCTGGCCGAAGCTGAAGCGCGTGATGACGAAGGTGCCGTTTGCGCGCGACGCGGCGGCTGCCTATTATTGCGCGATCGACCGCGACACGCCGCTGCGCGCCAAGGGCATCATTCTCGCTGCTCTCGCTTATTTCATCATGCCGATGGATGCCGTGCCGGATGTATTGGCGGTCATCGGTTTTACCGACGACATCGCGGTTATCACCGCCGCCCTTGCCATGATCCGCGCCCATATCAAGATGGAACATTACGACGCCGCGGACGCCATGCTGAAAAGACAGCAGGAAGCCGGGTAACGTGTCTGTGATGTGCCTGCCCGGTCGAGCCCGGCAGGTGACAAATTCTTGCCTGAATTTGTGTGTCATACACATGACGGAAGGACGTGCCTCGCCCTTCTCCTCAGGGTGCTGGGAGTCGCCGATCTGTAACACTGCAAGACGTTTTCGGCATTTTATGCGTGTTGTTGACGGTTTGGTAACCGCTTCCTGACCACAATGAGAAAAGACGATCCGCACCTGAACGTGGCCGATCCATAAAATGGAGCCCGCCGCTGCTTCGGGCCAATGGAAGACAATAACCCGGCAGGAAATTCTATGTTTGTAAGAAGTGTAGCAACCGCAGTGGCCATTTTGCTGACCAGCGTCGGCGTAGCATCTGCACAGTCGCCCACGCGCATCCAGCAGTTCAATGCATGGGGTGCCTATTCGTACAAATCGGGCAACAGCACCGTCTGCTACGTTCTTTCCATTCCGACCGCCAAGGAACCGGCAAGCGTCGATCACGGTGATATCTTCTTCATCGTGTCGCAGCGTCCGGGCCAGAACATCTCCTATGAGCCGCAGGCCATGGTGGGTTACCCGCTGAAGCAGGGTTCCAAGGTCAATGTGACGATCGATAACAAGAACTTCGTCATGTTCACCAAGGACAAGGCTGCCTGGGTTGAAAATGCTGCCGAAGAACCGGCTCTCGTGGCTGCGATGAAGGGCGGCAAGTCGATGACCGTCAAGGCCGTCTCCGGCCGCGGTACCGCGACGTCCTATTCCTATTCGCTCTCGGGCATTTCGGCCGCTCTCAAGCAGATCGAGAGCTGCAAGTAATACTGACACTCTGTCAGCTTGGTGGATGGCCGATCATGGATCGGCCATTTGCGTTTTTACCAGTTTGATGCTAAACGCGCGGCAACATTGACAGGCGGATGCGCGAAAAGTGCTCCGCCTTTGATTTTCTCGACATGCAGACGATTTTCCGCCTATCCGACAGGCCGGTCGTGCGATGCATGGAATGATGGGATAGCGTGATGTCCGTAATGCAAGCCCCTGCCGGCCTGGCAGTCAAAACCCCGCTGATCGCCAATAGCGATCTCATGTCCGGCAAGCCGTCACTGATCGGCCTGACGCGTGAGGACATGGGCGAGGCGCTGGCCGAAATCGGCGTGCCGCAGAAGCAGGTGAAAATGCGCGTCAGCCAGTTGTGGAACTGGCTTTATGTGCGCGGGGTCTCGGATTTCGACAATATGACCAATGTCGCCAAGGAGCTTCGCGAGAAGCTGAAGGCGGCCTTCACCATCGCCCGCCCGGAAATCGTCGAAGAGCAGATCTCCAATGACGGTACCCGCAAATGGCTGATGCGTTTTCCGCCGCGCGGTGCGGGACGTCCCGTCGAGATCGAGACTGTCTATATTCCCGAAGAGGGTCGCGGCACGCTGTGCATTTCGAGCCAGGTGGGCTGTTCGCTGACCTGTTCCTTCTGTCACACCGGCACCCAGCGCCTGGTGCGCAATCTGACGGCTGAGGAAATCCTCTCCCAGCTTCTGCTGGCCCGCGATCGGCTCGGCGATTTTCCCGATGGTTCGACACCGGTTGGCGCTTATGTGCCGAGCGAAGGCCGCAAGGTCTCCAACATCGTGATGATGGGGATGGGCGAGCCGCTCTATAATTTCGAGCATGTGAAGACGGCCCTGCTGATTGCGACCGACGGCGACGGCCTGTCGCTTTCCAAGCGTCGCGTCACGCTCTCCACCTCCGGCGTTGTGCCGGAAATCTTCCGCACCGGGGATGAGATCGGCGTGATGCTGGCGATTTCGTTGCATGCGGTGCGTGATGAACTGCGCGACATGCTGGTGCCGATCAACAAGAAATATCCGCTGAAGGAGCTGATCGAGGCCTGCCGCAAATATCCCGGCCTTTCCAATGCCCGCCGCATCACCTTCGAATATGTGATGCTGAAGGATGTGAATGACAGCCTGGAAGACGCCAAGATGCTGGTTCAGCTTCTGAAGGGCGTTCCGGCCAAGATCAACCTCATTCCGTTCAATCCATGGCCGGGTACGAATTACCAGTGCTCTGACTGGGCGCAGATCGAGAAGTTCGCCGATTTCATCAATCAGGCGGGTTATGCCTCGCCGATCCGCACGCCGCGCGGCCGCGACATTCTTGCCGCCTGCGGTCAGCTGAAGTCGGAATCGGAGCGCATGCGCAAGACGGAGCGGCTGGCTTTCGAGGCGATGATGATCGCCAACCACGGCGCTGATGACTGAATAAGTCACAACTGCGCCAGAAAGCTTGGCTTGCGGCGGTTCTACGATTGATTTCGGGCTGTCTTGTTTCTAATAAGACGGCAATAAGAAACCAACTGGAGGATACCCATGCGCGCATTTATTCTGGCGCTCGCAGCCGCGAGCGCCCTCGTTCTGCCGGCCAAGGCTGAAAACGTCACCGTTGCCGTCACTGCCATCGTCGAACATCCGGCGCTTGACGCCGCCCGTGATGGCGTCAAGGCCGCCCTTGCGGAAGCCGGTTACAAGGAAGGCGAGAACCTCAAGTTCCTCTACGAGTCCGCGCAGGGCAATCCCGGCACCGCAGCGCAGATCGCGCGCCAGTTCGTCGGCGATGCGCCTGATGTCATCGTGCCGATCTCCACGCCGTCGGCACAGGCCGTCGTTGCGGCGACGCGCGATATTCCGGTCGTCTTCACGGCCGTTTCCGATCCGGTCGGTGCACAGCTCGTCAAGAGCATGGAAAAGCCCGGCCGCAACGTGACCGGCCTTTCCGACATGCTGCCGGTTGGCGAGCATCTGGCGCTCATCAAGGAAATTTCGCCGAACGCGAAGTCCATCGGCTTCATCTACAACTCGGCCGAGGCCAACTCCGCTTCCACTCTCGCACTGCTGAAGGCTGAAGCCGAAAAGGCCGGCCTGAAGATCGTCGAATCCGTCGCCACCAAGTCCGCTGAAGTTCAGGGCGCAACACGCGCGCTGGTCGGCAAGGCCGACGTGATCTACGTTCCGACCGACAACACCATCGTTTCCGCTTTTGAGGCGGCAGCCGGCGTTGCAGCGGAAGCCAAGATCCCGCTTTATGCCGCCGATACGGATTCCGTCGCGCGCGGTGCGGTTGCTGCCCTCGGCTTCAACTATTTCGACGTTGGCAAGCAGACCGGCGCCGTGGTTGTCCGTATCCTCAAGGGTGAAAAGCCGGGCGACATTCCGGCCACCGTTGCTGTCGGCACGGATCTGGTGATCAACAAGAAGGCCGCTGAAAAAGCAGGCGTCACCTTCCCGGAAAGCGTGACCAAGCGCGCCACCAAGGTCATCGACTAACAACCGAACTTCGGGCGGCGGCAAACCCGCCGCCCGCTTTGCGCGGCACGAAAACAATGCCCGCATCCGCCGACATGGCGGCAATAACAAGGACATTACCGTGAGCCAAATCGCCTTCTGGGGTGCCGTGGAGCTGGGACTGGTCTTCGCTTTCGTGGCGATCGGCGTCTATCTCGCTTTCCGCGTGCTTGATTTTCCTGATCTGACCGTTGACGGTTCGTTTCCGCTCGGCGCTGCCGTGGCGGCCGTGCTGATCATTTATGGTCTCAATGCCTGGGTCGCGACGGCGATTGCGATGGTCGCGGGCGCTGCCGCCGGCATCGTTACGGCCACGCTGAACGTCCGCTTCAAGATACTCAACCTGCTTGCGTCGATCCTGACGATGATCGCGTTGTTTTCGGTCAATCTCCGTGTGATGGGGAAACCGAATGTGGCGCTGCTCAATCAGGATACGATGATCTCGCCATTCTATGGCCTTGGCCTTTCCGAATATCTCGTGCGGCCGCTCTTTGTCGGCGCACTGGTGGTGATTGCGGTCATTCTGGTCTGGCGTTTCCTTGAAAGCGATGCCGGCCTTGCCATGCGGGCAACGGGTGCCAATGCGCGCATGGCGCGGGCGCAGGGTGTGAAGACCGGCAACCAGATCTATCTCGGCATGGCGCTTTCCAATGCGCTGGTGGCTCTCGGCGGCGCACTGTTTGCGCAGACCAACGGTTTTGCGGATGTGACCTCGGGTGTCGGCACCATCGTCGTCGGGCTTGCGGCCGTCATCATCGGTGAAACGCTGTTCGGCGCACGGGGCATTCTGATTGCGCTGATCGGCTGTGTTTTCGGCTCCATCGCCTATCGCCTTGCCATCCAGCTTGCTTTGTCGAGCGATGTGCTGGGCCTCAAGGCATCCGATCTCAATTTCGTAACGGCGGTATTGGTGGCCATCGCATTGATCCTGCCCCGACTGCGCCGCGGGGGAGCAACATCGTGATTTCCCTTTCCGATATCCAGGTCGTCTTCGGGCGCGGAACGCCGCTGCAAAAGCAGGCGCTGGCCAAGATCGATCTTACCATTGAGACCGGTTCCTTCGTGACGGTCATCGGCTCGAACGGGGCTGGAAAATCCACGCTGCTTGGCGTTCTGGCCGGTGATGTCCTGCCGACGGCCGGAAAGGTGACGATCGGCGGCGCCGATGTAACCCGCAAGCCGACCGCGAGCCGCGCTGGACGCGTGGCGCGCGTGTTTCAGGACCCGCTGGCGGGCAGCTGCGGCGCGCTGACGATCGAGGAAAATCTGGCGCTTGCGGCATCACGCGGAGAGCGTCGCGGTTTGTTGCCGGCGCTTGGGCGCGGCAGGCGGGATTTCTTCAAGGAGCGGATCGCTTCGCTCAATCTCGGCCTGGAAAATCGCCTGAAGGACCGTATGGACCTGTTGTCCGGTGGGCAAAGACAGGCGGTCTCGCTTGTCATGGCGACGCTTTCCGGCTCGGATGTGCTGCTGCTCGATGAACATACGGCAGCGCTCGACCCTGGTATGGCGGAGTTCGTGATGGAACTGACCCGCAAGGTGGTCTCCGAGCGCAAGCTGACAACGCTGATGGTCACCCACTCCATGCGCCAGGCGCTGGATTATGGCGACCGCACCATCATGCTGCATGCCGGTGAAATCGTGCTCGACGTATCCGGTGAAAGCCGCAAGGGTCTGGAGGTCGAGGATCTGATCGACATGTTCCGCAAAATTCGCGGCCAGACGCTCGACGATGACGAATTGCTGATCGGCTGATTGTTTGAAAAGGCGCCTTCGGGCGCCTTTTCGTTTTCCGTCAGCGCGCTTGCGTGAAGAAAATCTTGAAAGCGAAAATCGAAAAGACGCCGGCGATCGTATAGTCCAGCCCGCGCAGAACCTTCCTGTTGCGTTGCAGCCAGGCGGAGAGAACATCGGCGGCAATCACGATGCCGATGCCGATCGGCAGCGCCACGATGATGGACCAGAGCCCAAGAAAAATCAGCTTGCCGGTGACGTGCGGATCGGAGGCGCTGACGAATTGCGGCAGGAAGGTCATGAAAAAGATGATGATCTTCGGGTTCAACAGATTGACCCAGATACCGTTCAGCAAGGCCCCCTTCAGGGAAGATTGCGGTTTTTCGTCGGTCGTCTTGACCATCACGAAATCTGAACCTTTGCGGATCGCCTGAATGGCGAGCCAGACCAGATAGGCGGCGCCGCCGGTCTTCAGGATCATGAAGGCGGTCGGTGAGGCGACGATGAGCGCGGCAACACCGAAAGCGACAAGCATGGTATGTACGGTGATGCCGATATTTGTTCCCAGAAGCGTCATGAAACCCGCTGTGCGGCCCTCGCGTAGCGAACGGCTGATCCACAGCGTCATGTCGGGTCCGGGCGTTACCGCCAGAAGCAATATGGCAATGGTGAAGGCGGCAAGTGTTGGCAGGCTTGGAACGAAATCCATCGCGGCACCCGTGAAATCTTGAGGTTGCCGTTGCTTAACGCGATTTCGCGTTTCTGCCAATGTTTTTGCATGCCGATGAAATGGCGGGCAAAGCCGAGCCGGTCATGACGAAAGCCACCGCAATTTTCAAATCGCGGTGGCTCCAGACATTCAGTTTTTCAGGAAGCTGGTGAAGGCGGCGGAATATTCCGTGTGCCAGCGCGACAGCGGCGGACGGTTCTGGACGATATCCTGAGCCGCCCAGAGAATGCGCTTCTCGTCCGTCGGGCGATCCACTTCCCCGTCCGGGCAGAGGATGTAGAAATCACCCTTGCCGATACTGTCGACCATGAAGTCGACGGTCTGCTCGCCGGTCCACGCCCCTGCCGGCTTTTCCGTCCTGCCATGCGCTGTCAGGCCTGTAAAGACGAAGCCAGGGATCAGGAGATGGGCGGAAACTGCGCCGTTCGGAATATTGCGCAGTTCGTGCTGGAGCGCTTCCGTGAAGGCTTTGACACCCGCCTTCGAGACATTATAGGCGGGATCGCCGGGCGGGGTGGTTATGCCCTGTTTCGAGCCAGTATTGATGATGAGCGAGGCCTCGCCATGGGCGATCATGCCCTGCCCGAAGACGCGGCTGCCATTCACCACGCCCATCAGGTTGACGTTGATGACTTTTTCCCAATTGGTCTGCGGGCCGAAAATGGCGCTTCCGGGCTGGATACCGGCATTGTTCATCAGCACATGAACCCGTCCGAAACGCTGGATGACGGCACGTTCCAGCGCTTCCAGCTCATCGAGTTTCGACACGTCGGTGGGGATTGCGACGATCTGCGCCTCGCCGTCCTTTGCGACGGCCAGAATATCCGCGTGCGCTGCGGCGAGCCTGTCGCCATCGAGATCAGCGAGCACGACGCTCATGCCGAAACCGGCGAATTTGCGCGCGGCGGCAAGTCCGATGCCGGATGCCGCACCGGTGATGACGGCGACATTATCTTCCTTGAATGCGGGGTGGATGGTCGTCATAGGTTTCTCCTTCGCGTCGTTTTGTGCTGTTTCCAGCCGTTTGCAACGTTGCCTGAACCCTGAGTGGCTTCATTCACGGTCTTCAAGTCGATCGAGACGCTCCATGTTAAAGCGCGAAATTCCATAATGCATGTGACAATCCCTTCGTTCCAGTCATGAAGAGCCGGTCGCCTGCATTTGGCCTTTCGCAAATGCGCGTTGCCCTTTCGTGCCTTTCGTTGTTTTGTCGCGCATCTTTTCCGAAAATCGCTTCACAGTTTTGGGGTTGCACTGTAAAAGTGCCGAAATCCCAAGGAAATGGCGGTACCCCGATGCCGTCATCATGCAGATGGACATCATTATGGCACTCCCGAAAGACGTTAAGAAAGTCGTTCTCGCCTATTCCGGCGGCCTCGACACCTCGATTATCCTGAAGTGGCTTCAGACGGAACTCGGCGCGGAAGTCGTGACTTTCACCGCCGATCTCGGCCAGGGCGAAGAGCTTGAGCCGGCACGCAAGAAGGCTGAGATGCTGGGCATCAAGGAAATCTTCATCGAGGACGTCCGCGAAGAGTTCGTGCGTGATTTTGTTTTCCCGATGTTCCGTGCCAACGCCGTTTATGAAGGCGTCTATCTGCTCGGCACCTCCATTGCCCGTCCGCTGATTTCCAAGCACCTGATCGAGATCGCCAAGAAGACCGGCGCCGACGCCATTGCGCATGGCGCCACAGGCAAGGGTAATGACCAGGTCCGTTTCGAGCTTTCGGCTTATGCGCTGAACCCGGATATCAAGATCATCGCCCCCTGGCGCGACTGGACGTTCAAGAGCCGTACCGACCTCCTGAACTTCGCCGAACAGCACCAGATCCCCGTTGCCAAGGACAAGAAGGGCGAAGCGCCTTTCTCGGTTGATGCCAACCTTTTGCATTCCTCCTCCGAGGGCAAGGTTCTGGAAGACCCGGCACTGGAAGCTCCGGAATATGTGCATATGCGCACTATCTCGCCGGAAGCGGCCCCGGACAAGGCAACCGTCATCAAGGTCGGTTTCCGCAAGGGAGATGCCTGCTCCATCAACGGCGTTGAAATGTCGCCGGCCACGCTTCTTGCAACGCTGAACAATTACGGTCGTGAGAACGGCATCGGTCGTCTCGATCTCGTTGAGAACCGTTTCGTCGGCATGAAGTCTCGCGGCGTTTACGAGACGCCCGGCGGCACCATCCTGCTGGCCGCGCATCGCGCGATCGAATCCATCACGCTTGACCGGGGTGCAGCACACCTCAAGGACGAGCTGATGCCGCGTTACGCCGAACTGATCTATTACGGCTTCTGGTTCTCGCCCGAGCGTGAAATGCTGCAGGCTCTGATCGACAAGAGCCAGGAACATGTGGAAGGCGAAGTGACGCTGAAGCTCTACAAGGGCAACGTCATGGTAACCGGCCGCGAGAGCGCCAAGTCGCTTTATTCCGACGCGCTGGTAACCTTCGAAGACGACCACGGCGCTTACGACCAGAAGGATGCGGCAGGCTTCATCAAGCTCAATGCGCTGCGCCTGCGCACCCTCGCCAAGCGTAACCTCAGCAAGTAATTTTCACTGAGGTACAGATAAGAAAAACCCGCAGGCGGGAACGCCCTGCGGGTTTTTTTCACGTCTGTCTTTTGGACACGATCCTGAAGCCGATATAGCTTGCGACTGCCGTAAACTCCATCACCGGGATGATGATGCCAAAGCCGGTGAGAGGCGAGCCGACCAGCGAGGCCGCGGCCCCGCCCGCAAAACCCGATCCCATCTGGATAAAACCCATCATGGCCGATGCCGAACCGGCAATGTGCGGGAAGGGCGCAAGCGCGGCCGTCACCATCGAGGGCGTCAGCAAGGCGATGCCGACTGTCGCTACCGCCACGGGGCCCATGATGGAGAGGAAGGACGGCGGCACCAGGAACACCGACAGCATGATGAGAAGGCCACCCGTGCCGGAAAAACAGAGGCCGAGCATGACCGAACGGCGGTCGCCCAGCCGCGGTGCGATATAACGCAGGGCGATGGAGCCGAAGAAATAAGCGCCGGTCTGCATCAGCATGCCAACGCCGAAGGCTGTGGGGGACATGCCGACTTCGTTGATAAGGATGAAGGTCAGCATGGTCGCCTGCGCATAAAGCGCGCCTATGGAGCCGCCGAGTACCAATGCGGCGAGAAGAAAACGCGGCTCGGTCAACAACGTCCCATAGGCTGAGAGAAGCCGACGGGGACGGATCAGGCTTCTGTCCGGGACCGTCGTTTCGCGCAGAAAAACCACGACAGAGAAGATGGCGATGGCGCCGAGGCCGGCCATCAGGAAGAACACCGATTGCCAGCCGAAAGCCGCAAGTGAAAGCCCGCCGATTGTCGGGCCCATGGCGGGACCGACGGCCAGCATGATGCCGATGAGGTTCATGATGCTGGAGGCTTCCGCGCCGGCAAACTGATCCCGCACCACGGCGCGCGCCACCGTCATGCCGACGGAGGCGCCGATGCCTTGGACAAGCCGGGCAAAAAGCAGCACTTCAATTGTCGGGGCAAGGATGGCGAGCAAGCCGCCGCCGAGAAAGATCGACAGGAAGACGAGGCTCGCCTTGCGCCGCCCGAAGGCGTCGGACGCCGGCCCAGCAAGCAGCTGCGCTATGGCAAAACCGGCAAAATAGAGGGAGAGACTGAGTTTTACGGCGGACTCGGTGGTGGCGAAAACCCGTGTCAGCTCCGGCATGGCCGGCGTGTAGATCGACATGGAAATGGGGGCCAGCGCCGTCAGCAACGCTCCAAGAATTGCCGTGCGCCTTGTTGACATGATCGTTTTTGACGACATTGCGATCAGCCGTTCTGGCCCGGCTGTTCCGGTTGCAGATTGTTGCGAAGCGTCTGCAGGAAGCTGCGGAAGAGCGCGACTTCCTCTTCATTCAGGCCCTGCGTGGCATGGCGAACGAGCTCATCGATCTCTTGGCGCACGGCCTCCAGCATGTCGGTGGAGGTCTCCGTCAGCACGATGCGCTTGGAACGCCTGTCCTGAGGGTCCTGCTGGCGTTCGATGAGGTTGAGAGATTGCAGCTTGTCGAGATAGGCGCAGATTGTCATGGGTTCGATCCCGAGACGGGCGGCGATGTCCGACTGCTTGCTGCCATCCACAACGGCAACCGTCAGCAAGGCTCTCGCCTCGCCGGGGGTCAGGCCCAGCCCGGCCTCAGAAATACGGCGCTCAAATGCACTGTTCAGCAGGCGTGCGCCGCTGTTCAGCAAAAATGCCAATGAATCTTTTTCGCGTTTAGTGCCCATGCTTCGCCTTTTCGTAAGCCAGCCTTACTAAATTCCGGGCGATAAGCAATGGTAAGCAAATCATATTGTCGAAAATCGAGTAAAGTATTTGTCAGTTCGGTCGCGGGACGCTCCGCAACATAATGATAGTCATCACGTCGAAGCTAAAAAAGACAGCACATCCTGCATTTTCTCCACTTCATCTGCGGTGCCGATAGAACGGGCAATCTCCATCCTGTCGGAAAAATAGGTCACAAAGTCGAAATCCGTATCATCGGTTAGATCGGCTGTATCGATCACCTCGCCATTGGCGTTCAGCGTCTGTGCCGGTAGTTCGGACGAGAGCTCAAGCCAGGTATCGTGGCTGATTTTCCCGGCCTCGTAATATTCCTGTGCGATTTCCCGCAGTTCGCGGGGGCTGATGCGGGTGAAATCGATGCGATTTATCGTCTCTTCGAAGCCGGTCGCTGCGTCGGGCTGGACTGCCTTGCCGAAATCGGTGCTGTCTACAGGTCTGGCGTTTCTGGAATTGTCTCTGAAAAGGAAATTATTAGAGGCCCTTAAAGAATAAATCTCCATAATACATATCTCCATCATGGGATATTATTGCGATGAATCAGACCACGCCGTCGCCCGACCGGTCAATACTTCGCGATGGCGGCACCTGCGTATTCCACACCAAATTCCGGCATATTGAATTGGCGGTGGAGGCGTGCCCATATGGGCTTAAACCGGAATTGTACAAGGAAGATGAAATGCCAGCCAAGACCGTCGCTTATCCCGCACTCGTTACCTGGAACGGTCATAACGGTCTGCCAAAATTCGATGCGGTCAAGGATGAGGATTTCGGCCCCGCCTTCGATGCTGCGCTTCTGTCTCACGAACAGGAAATCGATGCGATTGCCGGTAATGTTCAGGCGCCCACCTTCGAAAATACCGTCACCGCACTCGAAATCGCGGGCGATGAGCTTTCCCGTATTTCAGCCCTGTTCTGGAACAGGGCAGGGGCGCACACCAATAGCGCCATTCAGGCGCTGGAGCGGGAAATCGCGCCGAAAATGTCACGGCATTATTCGAAGATCGGCATGAACGAGGCCCTGTTCAAACGTATCGACACGCTGTGGGACGAGCGAGATGCGCTTGGCCTGACGGGCGAGGAGAAGCGGGTTCTCGAGCGACACTGGAAGGGCTTCGTGCGCTCCGGCGCCAAGCTGCCGAAAGACCGTCAGGAGCGTCTTGCGGCGATCAATGAGGAACTTGCCGGTCTCGGTGCGAAATTCGGGCAGAATGTGCTGGCGGATGAAAAGAGCTGGAAGCTGCTGCTCTCCGCGGAAGAGGAACTTGCCGGCATTCCCGGTTTCCTGCGTGATGCGATGGCGGGTGCCGCCCGCGAGCATGGTGAGGACGGCAAATTTGCCGTCACCCTTTCCCGCTCCATCATCGAACCTTTCCTTACCTTTTCCGAGCGTCGTGATTTGCGTGAACAGGCCTTCAAGGCATGGGTGGCGCGTGGCGAAAACGGCGGCGAAACCGACAATCGCGATACCGTTCATCGCACGCTGGAACTGCGTGAGGAAAAAGCAAAGCTTCTCGGTTACGCGAATTTTGCTGCCTACAAACTGGACGACACGATGGCGAAAACGCCCGATGCCGTGAACAGCCTTCTGGGGCAGGTCTGGGAAAAGGCCGTGGCACGCGCCGGCGAGGAAGAGGGAGAGCTTGCCGCCATCATCACCCAGGAGGGCAAGAACCACGATGTTATGCCCTGGGATTGGCGCCATTATGCGGAAAAGCTGCGAGCGCAGAAATTCAGCTTCTCCGAGGCTGAATTGAAGCCCTATCTGCAGCTGGAAAAAATCATCGAGGCCTGTTTCGATGTGGCTAACCGGCTCTTCGGAATTCGCGCCGTCGAGATCAAGGATGTCGCTGCCTATCATCCGGATGTGCGGGTTTTCGAAATCCGCGATGCCAAGGGTGATCTGAAAGCGATGTTCCTCGGCGATTATTTCGCCCGTCCTTCCAAGCGCTCCGGCGCGTGGATGAGTTCTTTCCAGTCGCAGCACAAGTTGCCCCTGAAGAACGGCACCGTTGGCGAAATACCGATCATCTACAATGTCTGCAATTTCGCAAAACCGGCCGAGGGCAAGCCTGCGCTGCTGTCGCTTGATGATGCGCGCACGCTGTTTCATGAATTTGGCCACGCCCTGCACGGCATGCTGTCTGATGTCACTTATCCTTCCGTTTCGGGAACGGGCGTTTCGCGTGATTTCGTGGAGTTGCCGTCGCAGCTTTACGAACATTGGCTGACCGTTCCGGAAATTCTGGAAAAATACGCGCTGCATTACGAAACTGGCGCTTCCATGCCGAAAGAACTGCTGGACAAGGTGCTTGCGGCCCAGACCTTCAATGCCGGTTTCAGCACCGTGGAATTCACCTCTTCGGCAATTGTCGACATGGCGTTCCATACCCGGAAAAGCGTGAACGATCCCATGGCTGTGCAAGGCGAGGTGCTCGCCGCGCTCAACATGCCAAAGTCCATTGTCATGCGGCATGCGACACCGCATTTCCAGCATGTGTTTTCGGGGGACGGATATTCGGCCGGCTATTATTCCTACATGTGGTCGGAAGTGCTGGACGCCGATGCCTTTTCTGCCTTCGAGGAAACCGGCAATCCCTTCGATGGCGAAATGGCGCGCAAATTGAAGGACAATATCTACTCCGTCGGCGGCTCCATCGATCCGGAGGAGGCCTATCTTGCTTTTCGCGGCAAGATGCCGAGCCCGGATGCCATGCTTTTGAAGCGAGGCCTCGTGTAAGAGTCCGGTATAAAAGGCTGTCATATTTCTGAGCTAGAACCTGAGCGCAGGGGCCTTATGACAAGGCCCCCCCTTTCGCATTTGCAAAAAAAAGGTTATGAGCGCGCCAAACTAAATTGGCGCATCTCACGATAGTGGCGCCCAACCTCAGAGATTTTGAACAATGGCACTTCGCAACATCGCGATCATCGCGCACGTTGACCATGGAAAAACGACGCTCGTGGACGAGCTTCTGAAGCAGTCCGGCTCGTTCCGCGACAACCAGCGTGTCGCCGAGCGCGTGATGGATAGCAACGATCTCGAAAAGGAACGTGGCATCACCATTCTCGCCAAGGCGACCTCGGTGGAGTGGAAGGGTGTCCGCATCAACATCGTCGACACCCCCGGCCACGCCGACTTCGGCGGTGAAGTCGAGCGTATCCTGTCGATGGTGGATGGTGCGATCGTTCTGGTCGATAGCTCGGAAGGCCCGATGCCGCAGACCAAGTTCGTGGTCAGCAAGGCGCTGAAGGTTGGTCTTCGCCCGATCGTCGCGATCAACAAGATCGACCGTCCGGATGGCCGCCACGAAGAAGTCATCAACGAAGTCTTCGACCTCTTCGCAAACCTCGATGCCACCGACGAGCAGCTCGACTTCCCGATCCTCTACGGTTCGGGCCGTGACGGCTGGATGAACGTCAACCCGGAAGGCCCGAAGGATCAGGGTCTTGCGCCGCTGCTCGATCTGGTTCTCGAACATGTTCCGGAGCCCAAGGTTGAAGAAGGTCCGTTCCGTCTGATCGGCACCATCCTTGAAGCCAACAACTTCCTCGGCCGCATCATCACCGGTCGCATTGCTTCCGGCTCCATCAAGCCGAACCAGGCGGTGAAGGTTCTCGGCCAGGACGGCAAGGTTATTGAAAACGGCCGTATCTCGAAGATCCTCGCATTCCGCGGCATTGAGCGCACGTCAATCGAAGAAGCCCATGCCGGTGACATCGTCGCCATTGCAGGCCTCTCCAAGGGTACTGTTGCCGACACCTTCTGTGACCCCTCCGTCACCGAGGCGATGACCGCGCAGCCGATCGACCCGCCGACCGTTACCATGTCGTTCATCGTCAACGACAGCCCGCTGGCTGGCACCGAAGGCGACAAGGTCACGAGCCGCGTTATCCGTGACCGTCTGTTCAAGGAAGCCGAAGGCAACGTTGCGCTGAAGATCGAAGAAGCCGAAGGCAAGGATTCGTTCTTCGTTTCCGGCCGTGGCGAATTGCAGCTGGCCGTTCTGATCGAAACCATGCGTCGCGAAGGCTTCGAGCTTGCCGTTTCGCGTCCGCGCGTCGTCATGCACAAGGATGAGAACGGCACCCTGCTGGAGCCGATCGAAGAAGTTGTGATCGACGTTGATGAAGAACATTCCGGCGTCGTCGTCCAGAAGATGTCCGAGCGCAAGGCTGAAATGGCCGAGCTTCGTCCTTCCGGCGGCAATCGCGTTCGTCTGAAGTTCTATGCGCCGACCCGTGGCCTCATCGGCTACCAGTCGGAGCTTTTGACCGACACCCGCGGCACGGCGATCATGAACCGTCTGTTCCACGACTATCAGCCCTTCAAGGGCCAGATTGCCGGCCGCGTCAACGGCGTTCTGCTGTCGAACGGTTCGGGCGAAGCTGTCGCCTACGCCATGTTCAACCTGGAAGATCGCGGCCCGATGATCATCGAGCCGGGTGAAAAGGTTTATGCCGGTATGATCATCGGTATTCACTCTCGCGATAACGATCTCGAAGTGAACGTGCTGAAGGGCAAGCAGCTGACCAACATCCGCGCTGCCGGCAAGGATGAAGCCGTTAAGCTGACGCCGCCGATCCGCATGACGCTTGATCGCGCGCTTTCCTGGATTCAGGACGACGAGCTGATGGAAGTGACGCCAAAGTCCATCCGTCTGCGCAAGATGTTCCTGGATGCCAATGATCGCAAGCGTTTTGAAAAGGCCAAGCTCGCTGTCTGATTGCGGCTTGTTGTTATGAATTTGAAAGAACCCGGCCTCGAGCCGGGTTTTTTTTATGCGTTCGTTTTTATGTGTGCATGAGTCGAAAGGTGCTTGTGCCAAAGGTTAAGGATGCGTTAATTTTTATCGGTCGTCCACATGAATAGGCTGTGGGTAAGCTTGCCGGCGTTAACCTTTATGACTGGTAAGTTTCCGTGGCCGGGGCCAGAATCGCGTTATGAAAACGTTATCCATCGATGTTCGCCGTGCTGAACCGCATGATGCGCGCGCCATCTCCGAGGCGCACCGTCTGTCGTGGCAACAGGCCTATGCCGGGCTAATCCCGCACAGGCCGTTGACGCAGATGCTGGAGCGCCGCGGCGAAATCTGGTGGAAGAAGGCGACCAAAGGATCCGCCACCATGCTGGTGGTGGAAGTGGCCGGCGTGGTTGCCGGATATGCGACACTGGGCCTCAGCCGTGCGCGCGGGCTGCCGCATGATGGCGAGATTTACGAACTTTATCTGCGCCCGGAATATCAGGGCATCGGGCTTGGCTCCCTGTTGTTCACGGAGGCGCGCAGGCTGCTGACGTCGCTCGGCTGCAACGGCATCGTCGTCTGGTGCCTCGAAGACAGCGATGTCGCCAATCGTTTTTTCCGCTCGCATGGCGGCCGCGATATTGCAGAAGGCATGGAAGACTTCGGCGGCAAGTCACTGCGCAAAGTCGGTTTCGTCTGGAACTGATAAAAATTGCGGGTGGATTTTAAGCCCGTTTGATCTTTCCGCCTTTGCCATGCGCAATAGCGATACCCTCAAATCCCGCATTCTGCCTTATCCGCCCAAAGCCGTGTTGCAATGCGGCGACTTTCCCAGTATCGAAAACCAAATCCAACCCGTCGAATTGAGGGAAGCGAATGCGTATCGATGCAATTTCCGTAGGCAAGAATCCGCCGGATGACGTGAATGTCATCGTTGAAGTGCCGGTCGGTGGCCATCCGATCAAGTACGAGATGGACAAGGATGCGGGTGCGCTGGTCGTCGATCGCTTCCTCTACACGCCGATGACCTATCCGGGTAACTATGGTTTCGTGCCGCACACGCTGTCTGACGATGGCGACCCGATCGACGTTCTCATCTGCAACACCCGTCCGCTGGTTCCGGGCTGCGTGATCAATGTTCGCCCCATCGGTGTCATGATCATGGAAGATGACGGTGGCAAGGATGAGAAGATTCTGGCCGTGCCGGTTCCGAAGCTGACGCGCCGCTACGACAAGGTCCACAACTACACCGACCTGCCGGAAATCACGCTGAAGCAGATCGAACACTTCTTCGAGCACTACAAGGATCTGGAGCCCGGCAAGTGGGTGAAGATGGGCGGCTGGCAGGATGTCGACGTTGCCAAGAAGCTGATCGTTGAAGCCATCGAGCGTTACAAGGCGCAGGGCTGATCAGCGCTGAGCTTTGTGTAAGCATCGGGTCGATGCCTACAGATTTTTAAAAAGCTTTTCGAAATCCTCCGGGTCGGTATCGACCCGGAGGATTTTTTTGCGCGCCGTTTCGCCTGAAATGAAGGTGATGGAAGATTTGGGCAGGCCAAGCTTTTTCGCCAGCAAAGCAATAAGGGCCTTGTTCGCCTTGCCGCCTTCGGGCACGGCGCTGACGCGTATCTTCAGATGCGCGTTTCCGTCCGCATCCTGTTCCACGCCGTCAATCGCATCCCGCCCGCCATTCGGTGTGAGGCGAACAGGCAGGCGGACATGATCATGGTGCTTTTGCCAGGGGCTGCTCAAACGGTCATCGGATAGAGCGTGTTCCACATGAAGGAGCGGATGAAGAAGATGATCAGCAGCAGGATGATCGGCGAAATGTCGATACCGCCGAGATTGGGCAGAATGCGGCGAATGGGGCGCAGGGCCGGTTCCGTGACGTTGACCAGGAAACTCCCGATGGCGTTCACGAACTGGTTGCGGGAATTGATGACGTTGAAGGCGTAAAGCCAGGAAAAAATAGCGCTGGCAATCAGCACCCACGTATAGAGGTTCAAGGCCAGATCGATGGTCTGAAACAGGGCAAGCATCAATATCTCCGTATCTTGGTTGCTAGACATTTAGACATTGAACCGTGAACCGGCAAGTGTTGCGCCAGATCGTAATGATCTTTGGTCGGATCGACCGTCGATCACCATAATCCGGTTCATGGATTTGCAGCGGGATTTCAGACGGAAACCGATCATATTTTTCGTCATCCCCCTGAACGGAAGGGCTGGCGCTTCCCGTGATATCGATCTATTGCAAACTTCTCATATTGTCTCGAGAGCGCCCAGCCGATGTCCCTGCCTTCTGCCGAAAACCGCTTCGGTGCATTCCGGCACAGTTCCTATCGTCGTTTTTTCAGCGCCCGGTTTTTTTCGGCCTTCGCCATCCAGATCGTCAGCGTTTCCGTTGGCTGGCAGATGTATGAGGTCACCGGCAATGCCTTTTATCTTGGTCTGATCGGTCTCTTCCAGTTTCTGCCGTCGCTGCTTTTGATACTCGTCACGGGAACTGTCGCCGACAGGCACAATCGCCGGCGCATCATGGCCATATGTCTTGTGATCGCGGCCGGTTGCGCCGCGGCCCTGCTTGGCTTGACGGTGACGCACAATTTTTCTCCCTGGCCGGTCTTCGCAATTCTCGTCGTGTTCGGGATCGAGCGTGCCTTCATGGGGCCTGCGGTTCAGTCACTCGCCCCCAATCTCATACCAGTCGAGGATTTGCCGAACGCCATAGCCTGGAATTCTTCCTCCTGGCAGATGGCGTCCATTCTTGGCCCCGTCGCCGGCGGCCTGCTTTATGGTGCTGGCGCGTCCGTCGCCTATAGCGTCGCATTCGTTCTCTTCATCGTGTCGGCGGCGTTGGCCGTGACAATCCGTAAACCAGAACAGCGCGGTCCAGCGAAAGCCATCAGCCTTGAGACAATGCTGGCCGGGTTCAAATTCATTTCGCAGGAGAAAGTGGTTCTCGGCGCAATTTCGCTCGATCTCTTTGCCGTCCTGCTCGGCGGCGCTGTCGCCCTGATGCCGATTTTCGCCAAGGAAGTGTTGACGCTGGGCCCATGGGGCCTTGGGCTTCTGCGCGCAGCTCCCGGTATCGGCGCCATCACCGTTGCGGTTATTCTGGCGTTCAGGCCCATCCGCCACCACGCCGGCCTTCTGATGTTCGTTGGCGTCGGCCTCTTCGGTATTTCCGCCGTGGTATTCGGGCTTTCCGAAACGGCATGGGTGTCCATTGCCGCATTGGTGGTCATGGGCGCATCGGACATGGTGTCCGTTTACGTGCGGGAGACGTTGATCGCGCTCTGGACGCCGGATGAGGTGCGCGGGCGCGTGAATGCGGTCAACATGGTGTTTGTCGGCGCTTCCAACGAGCTGGGGGAATTCCGCGCCGGCACCATGGCCCATGTGGTCGGTGCGGTGCCGGCCGTCGTCATCGGCGGAGCGGGCACGCTTGCTGTCGCGGTTATCTGGGCACTCAGCTTTTCAAAGCTGCGCAGGATCGACAATCTGGATGCGCCGCACTGACGGCGGATTGCTTCAGCGCTGCGCTTTGCCTTCAAAAACCAGATCAAGGAAATTGCCGAGCCATGACCGGAGCGGCGTGTCGAACAACATACGGCCCTCCAGATGCTGGCTGCCGACCTGCGCATTGGGCATGCCGAAACGCTGTGCGCCGCGCACCACCCAGCTATGCATCATGGCGCGCGTCAATTCGGCGTGAAACTGCAGGCCCCAGGCATTTTTTCCATATCGATAAGCCTGATTGGGGTAGGTCTCGCCTGACGCCAGAAGCTCAGCTCCCCGGGGAAGTTCGAAACCCTCGCGGTGAAAATGATAGACCATCTTCGGCCAATGCGGCATCAGGAGCCGTCCGTGTTCGGTGGCGTGGAGCGGATACCAGCCGATCTCCACCTTGCCTTCCCTGTCGGCCTCGACCTTGCCGCCCAGATGTTTGGACAGCATCTGCGCGCCAAGACAGATGCCGAGAAAGGGCTTGTTTTCCTTCAGCGGCACCTTCAGCCAGTCGATTTCGGCTTTGACGTAATCATGCGGGTCATTGGCGCTCATCGGGCCGCCGAAGATGATGGCGCCCGCATGTTTTTCCAGCGTTTGCGGCAGGTCATCGCCGAGCGCGGGGCGTCTTATATCCAGACGATAGCCTTTTTCCACCAGCATCTGGCCAACGCGGCCAGGCGTGGAACGTTCCTGATGCAGGACCACGAGCAGGGAAGGTTGTCTGCTCTGTTGCCTGGAGGGGTCAAACAGCATCGTCTTTGTTTTCGCTTTCTTCAGCGGGCCCGGACCTCGTGGCGGCCTGCTGACGTTGCAGAACCCTGTCGCGAACTGAAACGCCAAGCAGATCGGCGACACGCCAGATCACATGGTCTTCCATTTCGCTTCGTTGGCCGTCAGCGTAAACAATATCCCAGAGTATGCCAATAAGCTCCACGCGCTGATCTTCATCGAGATGGCGGCGGATATCGGTGGTGAAACGATAATAATCGACGGCTTCCTTGCCGGCCTCCTGGCCTGCGGTGAGAAGCGCGTCCAGCTTGCCGGCGTCGAGATGATAATAATCCTGAAGGATTTCGCGAAGACGGTCGCGTTCGCTTTTCGAGACTGTGCCGTCGGCTTCCATCACCTGAAAACAGAGGGCGGCAACTGCTACCCTCAGATCATCAGGGCCGAATTCATCCGTGTGCTGGCCGACGAGGTTCTGAATAAACGACTGTATTTGGTTGAACATCGATAGCCTGTTCGTCAGAAGAGTTTGAGCCGGGTCTTGGGTTCGGCTTCCGCGCCGGGTTTCTTGACGCCCGGATCATCCGGCGCGCCGCCGAAAAAGGGTACCGCTTCGGCCTTCGCGTCGGCCATGTCCGCTTCCTCCGGTGCTTCAATTGTCGCCGGTTCTTTTTCCTTGGGACCCGATACGACCGGCTTGACCTCGATCGGCGCAACCGGTGGAGCGGGTTTCGGCTCGAGAACAGGCTCGGCGGCCTTGTCGACAATGATGGTTGCGGGAGCGGGTTCGGCGCGGGCCGGTGCTGCGGCAATCGCATTTTCGATGGTCAGATCTTCGACGGGGCCTTCGAGCTGGCCGAAAGGCGCTTTCCATTCGAAGGCGTCGAGACGGCCGGTAACGGGCGAAACGGGCAGCCATTTTTCCGAGGCGATGCCATCGGCCACCCAGGCCGGATCACGCGGCGCGCGCAAGGCCTGCGCCATCCAGTAGCGCACCCGGCCCTGATCGCCGGTTTCAGCCTCCTCGATATCGGCCATCAGCAGGAAGATGCTTTCGCGTGGCTCGATGCGGGCGGCGGCCTCTGCCTTGGCTCGCGCCTTGGCAAATTCCTTGGCGTCGAGTGCGGCCTGCGCCACGGCGAAGAGGGATTCGATGTTGTTGGGCTTCAGGCTTTCCAGCCGTTCGGCGCGTTTCAGACGGTCGATAGCCGTATCGCCGCTGCGCGCCCGCACGTAAAGCTCTGCGATCTGTGGATGCGGATCTGTCTTCCAGACCGGCTCCAGAACCGTTGCGGCCTTGCGCAGATTGTCTTCGCGCAGATAGGATTTTGCGGCGATCAATGCTGCCGGCACAAGGCTTTTCGCGAGCTTGAGGGCGTGTTTGGCGTCCTCGCGCGCGCCCACCGGATCGCTTTCCAGTTTTTCACCGGCCTTCGCAGTGAGAAGCACGGCTTTCAGGCGTTCCGCCTCACCGCGTTCGATGACGCCTGCCGCCTTCTGCTGGTCGAGGAGGCGGATCGCGTCGTCCCATTGTCCATTGCGGCAGCGGTTTTCCAGCGTCGCCTGCGCTGCCCATGGCAGGTAAGGGGCCTTTTCCGCCGCGTCCTCGGCATATTGCTGGGCGGCCTCATAGGCTCCCTGACGGCGGGCCTCGATATAGAGGCCGCGAAGACCAAGCTCCCGGGTCTCGGGATCGCGGGCCATCGCTTCGAATTTGCGCCGCGCCTCGTCATATTTGCTTTCAATGAGGTCAGCCTGTGCATCGAGCAGGTGGATAAGCGGCTCCTGGTCGGCGCTGAGCAACCCTTGAGTGCGGGCCGTCATCTTGCGGGCGAGGATGGCATTGCCGGCGCCGGCGGCGATGAGGCCGGTGGAGAGCGCCTGATAACCACGGTCGCGCTTGCGGGCGCGAAAATAACGCCGGGCGGCGTTTGGCGACGTCCATATGGCGTTGACGATCCACCAGACCAGCATGACGGCGGCAACCAGCGCCGCGATGATCGAGGCGGCGACCATCAGGCTCATTTCGATCAGCTGGCCCTGCCAGACGATGGAAAGCACGCCGGGCCTATCCGCCAGCCACGAGAAACCGAAGCCGAGCGCCAGAACGATAAGGGCGAAAGTCAGAATTCTGGTCATGCCCTCACCCCTGCTTACCGGTGCTGGTGATGGCGCGGGTCAAGGTGCCACCCACCAGGTTTTCAACCTCGATCCGTGCATCCAGAGATTTTTTATAATCGGCGGATGCCGTCCTGGCGGCCTCGGGAAGTCCATTCCATTCGAGCGCCGCTCCCTGAAGATCGCCATTGCGCAGCTTGTTCTCCATCCGCGCGATCATGGCGTCGGGTGTCTCGCCTTCGATATTTCCAACCGGGCGCACCTTCACCAGCGAAAAGGCGCTTTCCGTCAGGCGCTCAACGATGCCTTGGTTGGGATCGGGCTGATTGATGGCGGACAGCATGGAATTGGCAACGTCCGGAAACTTCTGCATCAATTCCGAACGCGATGGCACACCGGTTGCGGCAAAGGATTGCAGCGATGCGATGGCGGGATCGTCAGGGATCACCTTGGAGAGCGTATCGAGTTCGGTCAAGAACGGTCCGCCCCGATCGATCGCGGCCTTCAGAGCGGCCGATGCGATGGCGCGGGCGACTTCGATATCGTCACGCGGTTCGTTGATCTTCGCTTCCGCATCGGTCAGTCGACGCGTCAAATCCGCCGTCGCTGAAGCCTGCGCGGATCGCTCCGACTGGAGCGTGGATTCCAGCGCTGCTATTTTTTCCGAAAGTGCATCTACCTGCGGCGCCTCGCCCTTTGCGTTCTCGAGGGTGGCGATGCGTTGTTCCAGCGCCGAGGTGTCTGCGGTGTTGGTCGGAACGTTGGCGAGTTGCTGACGCAGACTACCGAGATCGGTTTTCAGTGCCGCGATCTCATCGCCTCCGGTTCTGCCGGCACTAAAGGACGGCAGGATGCCGGCATATTGCATGCTGCCGGCAGCGGCGAGCGCCACGAGGCCGCCAACGATACCGGCCGCGATGAGGCCTGAGGTTGCGGCCTGTTTGCTTTCGGGTTGCTGCGGCGTGGAGGGCTTGACCGGTCCCGACGATGGGGTGCTGGTCGAGGGTCTTGCGCTGGCAGTCGCGCTTCCGGATGCGGGAGAGGCCGATGATGTGGAAGCAGAAGTCGCAGGCTTTGCGCCGGTTGCGGCGGAGGAAGAGGCGCTTGCCCCGATGGTACCTGTCGTGGGCTTCGCATCGGTTTTAGGCGGAACAGGGGTCGTCGAAACGGCTTCTGTCTGCTTGTCCGCGGGCTTCTCCCCCTGTGGCCGTTCGGCTGCGGGCTCTGCCTTGTGGACGTTCGGTTCGGGCTCGATCGGGGTCTTGTGTGGCTGGTCCCAAACCGGGGCAGGGTTCGTCGCTGCGGTTGCCGCAGGCTTTTGTTCAGAAACGCCGGGTTCTCCGGCTGTGGCCTTCTCGCTCGTCCGGTCGTCAGTCTTGGCAGCGTCCACGTCGGCGGAAATTGCTTTCACGTCTTTTGCGTCCAGGTCGATGGTGACCGGTTCGGCTTTGGACTTGGAGTGGCGTGGCGGCTTTCCCGATACCATGACAACCTCATTTCTGCCTGCAATAGTCTAAACCTAGTCAGTGACGGCGGCAAAGGAAAGGGGCGAGCCCGAATTAGGTTCCCGACTTGCGATGAAGAAGTTCAAACATCGCTGCCTCGTTCGCGCTTTCCGCCGCCGCTGCATTCTCGCGAAAGATTTCCGGAACCAGCGAAAGCACATTGCGGCTGATGCAGACGAATTGTGTAGAGCCCAGCGCCGCCACATATTTTTCCGCCGACGCGTGACGGAAAAATGCCTTTGCCGCTTCCGATGAATAGAGCAGCACCGCATCGGCAGCTCTCTTCAGAAGCGCCGTTTCAAGCATATCGTCCGAAAGATCTGACAGCTGCATTTCGTAACAGTCGACTGCCCGGAATGGAATCCCGGCAGCAGCAAGGCCGTCCTCGAACACGGTGCCTCGTGGCGTACCGGCGAGATAAAGCAGGGGGCCCTCGTTCTTCAAAAGGGAGCGATGCTCCGCGACGAGCCCGGCGAGACCCACCGCATCGCCCAAGGCGGTGAAGATATTCGTGAAGCCGATTTTTCCTGCCGCCTCCGCCGTCGCCTCGCCGACGGCGAAGAGCGGTTTTGACCAATGGGGTGCAAGTCGGTCGCGCAGGGTCTCCAGCGATCGCAGGGCCTCGGCGCTGGTGGCCGCAATGGCCGATAGCGGGTCCGACAATGCCGGGATGGCGCGCTGGCCGTGGTGGACAGGATGAAACAGCGGGAGAAGCACCGGCTCGTGGCCGAGGGCTTCAAGCTTTGCGGCCGTCTTTTCGCCCGAACGATGCGGCCGGGTGACGACGATCCGCATCGGCTCAGCTCCAGCCATCGAAGAAGTTGCTGCCGGCCCGGGCGCGCACGTCCTCGCCGGCCTTGCGACCCAAAGCTTCGGCATCCTTGCGAGCTCCGGAAATCTCGACGCTGTGGCTCGTCTGTCCGTCCGGGGTCAGGATCAGGCCGGAAAAATGCAGCTCCTCACTGTCGCAGGTGGCATAGCCTGCAATCGGGGTGCGACAGGAACCATCGAGGGCTGCCAGAAAGGCGCGCTCGCAGGTGACCGCATCATAGGTGGGCATGTCGTTGATGGATGACAGCAACTCGTCCATGCGCGTGTCACCGACGCGGCTCTCGACGCAGATCGCGCCCTGCGCGGGGGCTGGCGGAAAATCCTTCGGGTCGAGGATTTCCGTCGGGACATTGTCCATGCCCAGCCTCTTCAAGCCGGCAAAGGCGAGAAGCGTGGCATCCGCCTGGCCTTCTTCCAGTTTGCGCAGGCGGGTTTCCACCTGGCCGCGAAAGATGATGACGCTCAGATCCGGCCGCAGGCGGCGGATCAGCGCCTGGCGGCGCAGGGATGCCGAGCCGACCACGGCACCCTGCGGCAGTTCCAGAAGTTTCGGTGCGGTGCGGCCGATAAAGGCATCGCGCATGTCTTCGCGCGGTAGGAAGGCAGAGAGATGCAGACCTTGAGGCAGAACGGTTGGCATGTCCTTGGAGGAATGCACGGCAATATCGAGTTCGCCGGACAGAAGCTGGCTCTCCAGTTCTTCTGTGAACAGCCCCTTGCCGCCGATCTCTGACAAAGCCCGGTCGGTAATCCGGTCCCCCTTGGTGGACAGCACGACGACTTCGAACATATCTTCCGGCAGACCATGCGCCGACATCAGCCGGTTACGGGTCTCGTAAGCCTGTGCAAGCGCCAGAGGGCTGCCGCGCGTGCCGATTCGGAAAGGTTTTGTTTGCATCCGCGTCTATCCATTGTTACCGGAGTTGTCTTAGACCAACTCAGCGCATGATCGCAATGAACGAACAGATTTGATGACCCCCTTTCTTCGTATCCTCGGCATAGAGACAAGCTGTGACGAAACCGCTGCATCCATTGTGGTTCGGCATGCGGACGGGCGTGGCGAGATCGTCTCCGACGTCGTTTTGTCGCAGCTTGAGGAACACAGCGCCTATGGCGGCGTGGTGCCGGAAATTGCTGCGCGCGCCCATGTCGAAGCGCTGGATACGCTGGTGGAAGAAGCACTTGAGCAGGCGGGTGTCACCCTTGCCGATGTCGACGCCATAGCGGCCACATCCGGCCCTGGTCTCATCGGCGGCCTCCTCGTGGGTCTGATGACGGGCAAGGCCATTGCGAAGGCGGCGGGCAAACCTCTTTACGCCATCAACCATCTGGAAGGCCATGCGCTGACGGCGCGCCTGACCGACGGCCTTTCTTTCCCCTATCTGATGCTGCTGGTTTCCGGCGGCCACACGCAGCTCGTGCTGGTGCGCGGCGTGGGTGACTATGAGCGCTGGGGCACCACCATCGATGACGCGCTGGGGGAAGCCTTCGACAAGACTGCGAAGCTTCTGGGGCTGCCCTATCCCGGTGGGCCTGCGGTTGAAAAGGCAGCAGCGAAAGGCAATCCGGACCGATTTGCGCTGCCGCGCCCGATGGTGGGTGAGGCAAGGCTCGATTTTTCCTTCTCCGGCCTGAAGACGGCGGTGCGGCAGGCCGCGACCGCCATCGCGCCGCTTTCGGATCAGGATATTGCCGATATCTGCGCCTCCTTCCAGAAGGCGGTATCACGCACCCTCAAGGATCGCATCGGCCGCGGCCTTGCCCGTTTCAGCCAGGAGTTTCCGCATCTGGAAACCAGGCCTGCGCTGGTCGTGGCTGGCGGCGTTGCTGCCAATCAGGAAATCCGCCAGACGCTGCAGGCGCTTTGCGACACGCACGGCTTCCGCTTTGTTGCGCCGCCGCACCGGCTCTGCACCGACAATGCTGCGATGATTGCCTGGGCCGGGCTGGAGCGGATGGCAGATGGCAGGCAAGCCGACCCGCTGGAAATTCCGCCGCGCTCACGCTGGCCTCTTGATGGCAGCGCGGAGACATTGATCGGTTTCGGCAAAAGGGGAGCCAAGGCCTGATGCAGCGGGAGAAAATCGTCGTTATCGGGGCTGGCGCCTTCGGAACCGCGCTCGCCGTCGTCATCGCGCTGGAAAACCGCCATGACGTGACCCTGCTCGGCCGCGATGCGTCCCTGATGGCCGATCTCAAGGTGGATCGCATCCACGAGGCCGTTCTTCCGGGTGTCGACCTGCCCTATGCGCTTGAATTTTCCGTCGAGCCGGAGGTGCTGGCCGGTGCCGGCATCGTGTTGTTCGCCATGCCCTCGCAGGCCCATGCGGATGCGGCGCGTCATTATGGCCCCTATCTGGCTGATGATTGCATCATCGTCACCTGCGCCAAGGGCATCGACCGCAGCTCGGGGCGCCTGCTGACGGAACTTCTGGAAGCAGAACTGCCGCATCATCCGATTGCCGTTCTCTCCGGTCCGGGGTTCGCTGCCGATATTGCGCGCGGATTGCCGACGGCCATGGCGATTGCGGCGGAAGATGCGGGGATTGCCGAGCGGCTGGCGACAACGATTTCCGGCAGAACCTTCAGGCTCTATGCTTCGACCGACCGCATCGGCGTGCAGCTTGGCGGCGCGTTGAAGAACGTGCTCGCCATCGCCGCCGGGATTGTCGAAGGCGCGGGGCTGGGTGATTCCGCCCGGGCGGCGCTGATTTCGCGCGGGCTGGCCGAAATGTCGCGTCTGGTCGTCGCCATGGGCGGCAAGGCGGATACGGTGCGCGGTCTTTCAGGCCTTGGTGATCTGGTCCTGACCGCCACCAGCCATCAGTCGCGAAACCTGCGTTTCGGCATCGCGCTCGGCCGGGGTGAGGGCAAGGATATGTCCGGCGGGCTGGTGGAGGGCGCTTTTGCGGCAGCCGTTGCCGCCCGGCTCGGTGAAAATCATGCTGTCGACATGCCGGTGACCGAGGCGGTGGCCGCCATTATCGACGGCAATCTGGATGTGGCGAGCGCCATGCAACAATTGATGACACGGCCCATCACCACCGAATGAGGTGGGGCCTTCGCTCCAAATCGCCGACGCTTTTGGAGGACATGTTTTAACGAGGAGACGAGAATGCTGTTTGCGTTTATCTGCAAGGACAAGCCCGGCCATCTGAACGTGCGTATGGAAACGCGCCCGGCGCATCTGGAGCATCTGAACAGGCTGAATGCCGAAGGCACGCTGAAGATCGCCGGCCCGTTTCTTGACGCCGAAGGCAAGCCGAATGGCAGCCTCGTCATCGTGGAAGCTGCCGATATCGAGGCCGCGAAGGCTCTTGCCGATGCCGACCCCTATGCCAAGGCCGGCCTGTTCGAAAGCGTGGATGTGAAGCCCTATAATTGGGTCTTCAACAATCCGGGAGCGTGACGGGTCATGGCGAATTACTGGCTTTACAAGTCCGAGCCGTTCAAATGGTCTTGGGAGATGCAGAAGGCCAAGGGTGAGGCCGGCGAAGAATGGACCGGCGTGCGCAATTATCAGGCCCGCAACAACATGCGCGCCATGAAAATCGGCGACAAGGGTTTCTTCTACCATTCCAATGAGGGGCTGGATGTTGTCGGCATCGTCGAAGTCTGTGCGCTGTCGCATCCGGATTCGACCGCCGAAGGCGATCTGAAATGGGATTGCGTGGATATCCGCGCCGTTTGTGACATGCCGCAGCCGGTTTCGCTGAAGGATGTGAAGGCTAATCCGAAACTGGAGAAAATGTCTCTCGTCACCTCGATGCGGCTTTCCGTGCAGCCGGTGACGGAAGAGGAATATCTCGAAGTCTGCCGTATGGGCGGCCTTGCCAATCCGCCAAAGTCACCGGACTGATCCTCCAGTGAGGACAGACCCCGAGCGCTTCATCCTCGACAACGCTGCCATCATGCATCCGCCGCATGTGCCGGAGCTGCGTCTTCATCTTGCCACCGAAGCCCATGAGCTGTGGCTGAAGACGGAGGAGGAGTTGCAGGAAATTGGCCTGCCGCCGCCCTTCTGGGCCTTTGCCTGGGCGGGTGGGCAGGGGCTTGCCCGTTATGTTCTCGATCATCCCGAAAGTGTTTGCGGCAAGCGCGTGCTGGACTTTGCCAGTGGCTCCGGGCTGGTCGCCATCGCTGCGGCAAAAGCGGGTGCCAGTGCGGTTCTGGCGGCTGATATCGATCCCTGGACGGAGACGGCCATTCGGCTGAATGCGGCGCTTAATGGCGTGGCTGTCGATTTTACTGGGCTCAACCTGGTTGGGAAGCCGGTTGAGGCAGATGTTCTGCTGGCGGGCGACGTGTTTTATGACCGCGCTTTTGCCGATCTTCTCGTGCCATGGTTTCTGGAGCTGACGGAGAAGGGCGTGAGCGTGCTCATCGGCGATCCCGGGCGCGCCTATCTACCCAAACAGCGCCTTCTCGCCGAGGCGACCTATGAGGTGCCGGTGACGCGGGCTCTTGAGGACAGTGAAGTCAAAAGGACCACCGTCTGGCGCTTCGTCTGATTACATTTTGATTTAGGGCCGGATAACGCAGACACCGTGCTCATAGGCGCAGGCGTTGCCGGTGGTCGCGGCACGGACGTTGATGATCTTTGCCTTGGGTGCCAGCTGCATGCCTGTCGTGGCACCTGTAACCCTTTTTGAAAGACCGCCGCCGATCGCGAAATAATTGCCGTTTCCGCGAACCCTCAAGGCCGATATCGCACCCACATAGGTACCGCCGGAAAGGGTTGACGGCAGGCCGTCCGTGGAGAAACTGACCTGCGACTGCCGTTGCTGATAATGGTGGCGTCCGTTAAAATCCTCTGCCGTTGCAGCAGGCACGGCGGTGAAAACGACGCCTGTTGACAGCATGACCAGAGTGGCGATTCGACGCTGTAACATGAGCCTCATTCTCCGGATTTTTTCAGTTAACGAATAGTAAATTACACGATTTATGACTTACGTAAAGGTAAATATTTTGAGGGTGTAAATCTTGGAAACGCTCGATTTTTTATTTTCGAGCAAAAAAATTCCAAAAAAAATTCGTGAACCAATCGATTAAATTGGAATCGGTCATGAAATGTGCTTGTCGTGATGCTTCCATGTGATTAAACGTCGCGGTTGGTGCAATGCACATTCTTTCGTCATGTGCTGTTGCTTGGGGGCGCCTTATCTATGGGCGCACGGGAAAACGCCGCGAGGTTCTGATGGCGAATCTGACAAATAACCGGCCTCTGTCGCCGCATCTTCAAGTTTACAAGCTGATTCCGACGATGGTCTCATCCATCGTGCACCGCATCACGGGCGGTGCACTTTATTTCGGAACGCTGCTGGTTGCCTGGTGGCTGATCGCGCTTGCCTCCGGCCCGGCCTATTACGACTGGGTCAACTGGGCGATGGGCACGATCATCGGCAGGCTTATCCTGATCGGTTATACCTGGGCTCTCGTTCACCACCTGCTGGGCGGCCTTCGCCACTTCATGTGGGATCTGGGATACGGCTTCGAAAAGCATTTTACCACCAAGCTGGCAAAGGCCTCGTGGGTGGTGTCGATCTGTCTGACCGCGCTGATCTGGGTTGTCGCCCTGATCGTGCGCTGAGGAGATTTATCATGGATATGCGTACCCCTCTCGGAAAGGTTCGTGGCCTCGGCTCCGCCAAGGAAGGCACCGACCATTTCTGGCGCCAGCGCCTGACGGCGGTTGCCAACGTTCCGCTGCTGATCTTCTTCGTGGTCTTCCTCATCCAGTATGCCGGCGCGCCCTATCAGGAAGTCGTCGCCGCGCTGTCGAACCCGCTTGTCGCTGTCATCATGGGTCTGGTGCTGGTTTCCGGCCTCATCCACATGAAGCTCGGCATGCAGGTCATCATTGAAGACTATATTCACGCCGAGGTTTCGAAGCTCGTTCTTCTGATGCTCAATACGTTTTTCGCGGTTCTCATTGGCGGTCTTTGCATCTTCGCCATTCTGAAAATCGCATTCGCAGGATAATTCCGCCATGGCATCGATCAGTTCACCTTCCCAGAATGGCAAGGCTTACACCTATGTCGATCACTCCTATGACGTGATCGTGGTGGGCGCCGGCGGCGCGGGTCTGCGCGCAACGCTCGGCATGGCGGAACAGGGTTTCCGCACGGCCTGCATCACCAAGGTTTTCCCGACGCGCTCGCACACGGTCGCGGCGCAGGGCGGCATCGCTGCATCGCTCACCAATATGACGCCCGACTGTTGGCAGTGGCACCTTTACGACACCGTAAAGGGCTCTGACTGGCTGGGCGACGTTGACGCGATGCAATATCTCGCCATGGAAGCGCCGAAGGCGGTCTATGAGCTGGAGCATTACGGCGTGCCCTTCTCGCGCAATGCCGAAGGCAAGATCTACCAGCGCCCGTTCGGCGGTCACATGCAGAACTACGGCGAAGGCCCGCCGGTACAGCGCACCTGCGCTGCCGCCGACCGTACCGGCCATGCCATTCTGCACACGCTTTATGGCCAGTCGCTGCGCAACAATGCGGAATTCTTCATCGAATATTTCGCGCTCGACCTCATCATGTCGGCAGATGGCCGCTGCACCGGCGTCGTCGCGTGGAACCTCGATGACGGTACGATCCATCGCTTCTCCGCCAAGATGGTGGTGCTGGCGACCGGCGGTTACGGCCGCGCCTATTTCTCGGCAACCTCGGCCCACACTTGCACCGGTGACGGCGGCGGCATGATTGCCCGTGCCGGCCTGCCGCTTCAGGATATGGAGTTCGTGCAGTTCCACCCGACCGGCATTTACGGCGCGGGTTGCCTGATCACCGAAGGCGCACGCGGCGAAGGCGGTTATCTCGTCAATTCCGAAGGCGAGCGCTTCATGGAGCGTTATGCGCCTTCCGCGAAGGACCTTGCCTCGCGTGACGTCGTGTCGCGCTGCATGACGATGGAAATCCGTGAAGGCCGCGGCGTCGGCAAGAACAAGGACCACATCTTCCTGCATCTCGATCACCTCGATCCTGCGATCCTGCATGAGCGTCTTCCGGGCATTTCCGAAAGCGCCAAGATTTTCGCCGGCGTCGACGTGACGCGCGAGCCGATCCCGGTTCTGCCGACGGTTCACTACAATATGGGCGGTATTCCCACCAACTATTGGGGTGAAGTGCTGAATGCCGATGCCAACAACCCGGAACGCATCGCACCCGGCCTGATGGCCGTCGGCGAAGCCGGCTGCGCCTCGGTGCACGGCGCGAACCGCCTCGGCTCCAACTCGCTGATCGACCTTGTGGTCTTCGGCCGCGCCGCTGCTATCCGCGCCGCCCAGGTCATCGACCGCGATGCGGCGGTTCCTGCGCTCGATATCGCTGCCTGCGACAAGATCATGGAACGCTTCGACAGCCTGCGTTACGCCAATGGCTCGACGCCTACGGCGGTGCTGCGCGACAAGATGCAGCGCGCCATGCAGGACGATGCGGCCGTGTTCCGCACGCAGGAATCGCTGGAAAGCGGTTGCCAGCGTCTTTCCGCCATCTGGAAGGAACTGCCTGACGTCAAGGTTACCGATCGTTCGATGGTGTGGAACTCCGATCTGGTCGAAACGCTCGAGCTGAACAACCTCATGGCCAACGCGATCACCACGGTCTATGGCGCGGAAGCGCGCAAGGAAAGCCGCGGCTCGCACGCCCGCGAGGATTTCGTCGACGGTCCGTTCGCCGGTCGCGACGACGTGAACTGGCGCAAGCACACGCTTGCCTGGGTCAGCCCGGAGGGCGACGTCAAGCTCGACTACCGCCCTGTTCACACCGACCTCATCGCCGACGGCATCGATCCCAAAAAGATCGAGCCGAAGGCGCGCGTCTACTGATTTGAGGAACTGGATATGGTTGAACTCGCTCTCCCCAAGAATTCCCAGATCAGCGAAGGCAAGGTCTGGCCGAAGCCTGACGGTGCCAAGAACGTCCGCGAATACCGGATCTATCGCTGGAACCCGGATGACGGCCAGAACCCGCGCATCGATACTTATTATATCGATGTCGACGATTGCGGGCCGATGGTTCTCGATGCGCTTCTCTACATCAAGAACAATATCGACCCGACGCTGACGCTGCGCCGCTCCTGCCGCGAAGGCATCTGCGGCTCCTGCGCCATGAACATCGACGGCACCAATACGCTCGCCTGCACCAAGGGCATGGAAGAGATCAACGGCACGGTGAAGGTCTATCCGCTGCCGCATATGCCCGTCGTGAAGGACCTCGTTCCTGATCTGTCGAACTTCTATGCCCAGCACCGCTCCATCGAGCCCTGGCTGAAGACGGTTTCGCCGACGCCCGCCAAGGAATGGAAACAGAGCCACGAGGACCGCCTGAAGCTCGACGGCCTTTATGAGTGCATTCTCTGCGCCTGCTGCTCCACCTCCTGTCCCAGCTACTGGTGGAATGGCGACCGTTACCTCGGTCCGGCCGTTCTGCTGCAGGCCTATCGTTGGCTGATCGACAGCCGCGACGAAGCAACGGGCGAACGCCTCGACAATCTCGAGGACCCGTTCCGTCTTTATCGCTGCCACACCATCATGAACTGCGCGCAGGCTTGCCCGAAGGGCTTGAACCCGGCCAAGGCGATCGCGGAAATCAAAAAGATGATGGTTGAGCGTCGCGTCTGAAGGCGATTCGCCTGGACCGAAAATCTATCGGGTCGCGGTGTGGACTGCGGCCCTTTTTTACAACCGGGTGCGGGAAATTTCGGTAAAAATCGACCGAAATTGTAATTATCCCGGCCATCGCTTGCGCAAGATAAGGCTTTGGTAATAATTCAGCCTTCTTGTTTGATCATGGTCTTTCCGGAAGCGAGAGAATCGGGAGCTTGATATGCAATTCAGATATGTGGTGACGGGCCTTGCGGTTGTAATGAGCCTTGCCGGTTGCCAACGTACCTCCTACGATTACAACAACAATAGCGGCAGTAATCCCGGTTATACGCCGCCGCTGCAGGCTCAGCCGGTTCCGTCCGTTCAGTCTGGCGCGCTGCCGCCACCCGGCGGTACTTCGGGCAGTCAGTTCCCTTCGGCGCCCGCTTCTGCGACGCCTGGCGGCACCGATGTGGCCTCTGCCGCCCCGCCGACAACGGCGCTCGATGTCACCAAGGAATCCATGGTCGGCAACTGGCGTGTTTCCAATGGCGGCGCCAATTGCGACATGTTCCTGACGCTCACCAATCTCGGCAGCGGTTCGCGTGGCGGCACGCGTGGATGCTCCGGCGAGCTGACGGCGATGGGCTCCTGGGAAGTGTCCGGCAAGATGGTCCTCTTCAAGAACCGTTCGGGCGATACGATCGGCCGCGTCTACAAGAGCGCCGATGCGCGCTTTGACGGCACGACCAATAGCGGCCAGCCGCTCAGCCTCAGCCGATAGAGCATTTCCGGTGTATCCGGATCGCCCTGCCTGTTCTGAGCCATTCCATTCGTCGCGGATGCCTGTCGGCGTCCGCGACCGGAGCGCTTTTCCATGAAGCCATTGCCCGATTACAATCATAGTGTCGTTGAACAGCTCAACGCATTAACGGCAGCTGGCACCTTGCAGGCGGATGCGGCGCAACTCGGCGTGGCGGCTCACCTCGACCGTATCCTTGCCGATCTGAAGGCACGCAAGCCCGCCAAGAAAAAAAGCGCGCTCGGCTGGATGTTCGCGCGCAAGGCCGGTCCAGCTGCGTCCGTCAAGGGATTGTATGTCTATGGCAGCGTCGGCCGAGGCAAGACGATGCTGATGGACATGTTCTATGAGATGGCGCCCGTCACTTCCAAACGGCGCTGCCATTTTCACGAGTTCATGGCGGATGTGCATAATCGCGTGCATGCGCATCGGCAGAAGCTGAAGAATGGCGAAACCAAACAGGCAGATCCCATTCCGCCTGTCGCCGCCCAGCTTCTGGCGGAAGCGGAGCTCCTTTGCTTCGACGAGTTCACCGTTACGGATATTGCCGATGCGATGATCCTCGCCCGGCTGTTCAGCGAACTCTTCGCCAATGGCTGCACTCTGGTAACGACCTCCAACGTCGTTCCCGACAATCTCTACAAGGACGGGCTCAATCGCGGCCTGTTCCTGCCTTTCGTCGACTTGCTGAAGAAATATGTTGAGGTCGTGACGCTGGACAGCCCCACCGATTACCGGATGGAAAAGCTGGAAAGCCTGCCGGTCTATGTCACGCCGCTCGACGGTTCGGCGGATCAGGCGATGGATATGGCCTGGCGGCACATGACCGGTGGCCATCTTGTCGCGCCAACTGAAATACCGATGAAGGGCCGCTCCATTCTGGTGCCGCGCGCCAGTGGCCGTGTGGCGCGCTTCTCCTTCTCCGATCTTTGCGAGAAGCCGCTCGGGGCTTCCGACTTCCTTGCCATCGCCAATCGTTTCGATACGGTCTTCATCGACAATATCCCGTTCTTGAATGCGGACAAGCGCAACGAAACCAAGCGTTTCATCATCCTCATCGATGCGCTTTACGACCACAGCGTCCGGCTTTTTGCCTCCGCTGCAGCCATGCCGGAAGACCTGCTCGGCAAGCGCAAGGGAACCGAAGGCTTCGAGTTTGATCGCACTGCCTCGCGGCTGTTTGAGATGCGCAGCGCTGATTATCTGGCGCTGCATCACGAAAAACGGCAGAAAGTTTGACACTTTCGTGACGTATTTTCTTACGTTTACGTAAGAAAATAATGATCTAAACGATTGAAAATATTCATCACAAAAGAATCTGTTGCCAATTTTGGCCAATGGGGCTAATCGAAGTCCGACAATTTGGCTGCCGGTTTGGCGCGGTGAAATTGAATTGAAGCTCAAGAGGAAGCATTCGATGGCTCGCAAAAAAATTGCACTTATTGGTTCTGGCATGATCGGCGGCACGCTGGCGCATCTCGCCAGCCTGAAGGAACTGGGCGATATCGTCCTCTTCGATATTGCCGACGGCATCCCGCAGGGCAAGGGTCTGGATATTGCCCAGTCCGGCCCGGTTGAAGGCTTCAATGCAAAGCTCACCGGCGCTTCTGATTACGCCGCCATCGAAGGTGCTGACGTCTGCATCGTCACCGCTGGCGTTGCCCGCAAGCCGGGCATGAGCCGCGACGATCTTCTCGGCATCAACCTCAAGGTCATGGAGCAGGTCGGCGCCGGCATCAAGAAATATGCCCCGAATGCTTTCGTCATCTGCATCACCAACCCGCTCGACGCCATGGTGTGGGCGCTGCAGAAGTTCTCCGGCCTGCCGAAGAACAAGGTCGTCGGCATGGCCGGCGTTCTCGACAGCGCCCGTTTCCGTCTTTTCCTCTCCGAAGAATTCAATGTTTCGGTTGAAGACGTCACCGCCTTCGTTCTTGGCGGCCACGGCGACACCATGGTGCCGCTCGCACGCTACTCCACGGTTGCCGGCATTCCGCTGACCGACCTCGTCAAGATGGGCTGGCTTACCGCCGAGCGTCTCGAAGAGATCGTACAGCGCACCCGCGACGGCGGTGCGGAAATCGTCGGCCTGCTCAAGACCGGTTCGGCTTATTACGCACCGGCCGCCTCCGCGATCGAAATGGCTGAATCCTACCTCAAGGACAAGAAGCGCGTCCTGCCCGCCGCTGCCCATCTTTCGGGTCAGTATGGCGTTGACGATATGTATGTCGGCGTTCCCACCATCATCGGTGCCGGCGGTATCGAGCGTATCATCGAGATCGAGCTGAACAAGGAAGAAGAAGCAGCTTTCCGCAAGTCCGTCGGCGCTGTCGCCGGTCTTTGCGAGGCCTGCATCAACATTGCTCCGTCGCTGAAGTAATAGCCTCTAGCGGCTCCAAACAGGGATTATTCCATGAATATTCACGAATATCAGGCCAAGGCTCTTCTGAAGGGCTACGGCGCGCCGGTTGCTGAAGGCGTCGCCATCCTCAAGGTCGAAGAAGCCGAAGCTGCCGCAAAGCAGCTTCCCGGCCCGCTCTACGTCGTCAAGAGCCAGATTCACGCCGGCGGCCGCGGCAAGGGCAAGTTCAAGGAACTCGGCCCCGACGCCAAGGGCGGCGTTCGCCTGGCGAAGTCGATCGACGAAGTCGTTTCCCATGCCAAGGACATGCTCGGCAACACGCTGGTAACGGCGCAGACGGGCGACGCCGGCAAGCAGGTCAACCGTCTCTACATCGAAGACGGTGCCGACATTGCCCGCGAACTCTACTGCTCGCTGCTGGTTGACCGTTCCGTCGGCCAGGTCGCATTCGTGGTTTCTACGGAAGGCGGCATGGACATCGAAGCTGTCGCCCACGACACGCCGGAAAAGATCCACACCATCGCCATCAACCCGGAAAAGGGTGTGAGCGACGCTGACGTTGCCGCGATCTCCAAGGCTCTCGAGCTTGATGGCGTTGCTGCCGAAGACGCCAAGGCGCTGTTCCCGATCCTCTACAAGGCCTTCAACGAGAAGGACATGGCTCTCCTCGAGGTCAACCCGCTGATCGTCATGGAAAATGGCCATCTGCGCGTTCTCGACGCCAAGATGTCCTTCGACGGCAATGCGCTGTTCCGCCACGACGACGTCAAGGCGCTGCGCGACGAAACCGAAGAAGACGCCAAGGAAATCGAAGCCTCCAAGTGGGACCTCGCTTACGTTGCTCTCGACGGCAACATCGGCTGCATGGTCAACGGTGCCGGTCTCGCCATGGCGACGATGGACATCATCAAGCTTTACGGCAAAGAGCCGGCTAACTTCTGCGACGTCGGCGGCGGCGCCGGCAAGGAGAAGGTTGCGGCAGCCTTCAAGATCATCACCGCTGACCCGAAGGTCGAGGGCATCCTCGTCAACATCTTCGGCGGCATCATGAAGTGCGACGTCATCGCCGAAGGCGTGATTGCCGCGGTGAAGGAAGTTGGTTTGCAGGTTCCGCTCGTTGTTCGCCTAGAAGGCACCAACGTCGAACTTGGCAAGAAGCTTCTCAACGAATCTGGCCTTGCGATTACGGCTGCTGACGATCTGGACGACGCAGCCAAGAAGATCGTCGCGGCGATCAACGGCTAATTGAGGGACCGGAAATAATGTCTATTCTTGTTAATAAAGACACGAAGATCCTTGTTCAGGGTCTGACCGGCAAGACCGGAACCTTCCACACCGAACAGGCGCTTGCTTATTACGGCACGCAGATGGTCGGCGGTATTCACCCGAAGAAGGGTGGCGAAACCTGGACCGGTTCCAAGGGCGAAAGCCTGCCGATCTTCGCAACGGTTGCCGAAGCCAAGGAAAAGACCGGTGCAGACGCATCCGTGATCTATGTTCCGCCGGCAGGTGCAGCAGACGCCATCATCGAAGCCATCGATGCGGAAATTCCGTTCATCACCTGCATCACCGAAGGTATCCCGGTCATGGACATGGTGCGCGTCAAGGCTCGCCTCGACCGCTCCAAGTCGCGCCTGCTCGGCCCGAACTGCCCGGGTATCCTGACGCCGGAAGAATGCAAGATCGGTATCATGCCGGGCTCCATCTTCCGCAAGGGTTCGGTCGGTATCGTTTCCCGTTCGGGCACGCTCACCTATGAAGCCGTGTTCCAGACCTCCAACGAAGGCCTCGGCCAGACCACGGCTGTCGGCATCGGCGGCGACCCGGTCAAGGGCACCGAGTTCATCGACGTCCTGGAAATGTTCCTCGCCGACGACGCCACCCAGTCGATCATCATGATCGGCGAAATCGGCGGCTCGGCTGAAGAAGATGCGGCGCAGTTCCTGATCGACGAAGCCAAGAAGGGCCGCAAGAAGCCGATGGCCGGCTTCATCGCGGGCCGTACGGCTCCGAAGGGCCGCACCATGGGCCACGCCGGCGCTGTCGTTTCCGGCGGCAAGGGCGACGCAGAGTCGAAGATCGCAGCAATGGAAGCAGCCGGCATCAAGGTATCGCCCTCTCCGGCGCGCCTCGGCAAGACGCTGGTTGAAGTCCTCAAGGGCTGAGACCACATGAGACCGGTAACGGGCGGCGCGGCTTTATCGCTGCGCTGCCCGATGCCGCAAGAACGACAGACAGAACGGCATACCGCCCCGGCGGCAGACAGCAATAATCAAAGCGGCAGGCTGGTCAAACAGCCCTAACGGCATCGAGGAGGCGGACGGACAAGTCCGCAAGAACACAATGGCAAGGCAAGAAGCGAACGAGCAGTTTCAGATCACGTCGTTTCTGGACGGCGCGAATGCAGCCTATATCGAGCAGCTCTATGCCCGGTACGAAGAGGATCCCTCTTCCGTGTCGCCGGAGTGGCAGAGCTTCTTCAAGGCGTTGTCCGATAATCCGGAAGACGTGAAGAAGGCGGCCAAGGGCGCCTCCTGGAAGCGCGCCAACTGGCCGATCCCGGCCAATGGCGACCTGGTATCCGCTCTCGACGGCAACTGGGCCACGGTCGAGAAGGCCATCGAAAAGAAGGTTCAGGCGAAGGCCGAGGCGAAGAGCGCCGACACCGGCAAGGCCGTCAGCCCGGCTGAAGTGCTTCAGGCGACCCGTGACAGCGTCCGCGCCATCATGATGATCCGCGCCTATCGCATGCGCGGCCACCTGCACGCCAAGCTCGACCCGCTCGGCATTGCCAGCGCCGTTGAGGATTACAACGAGCTTTCGCCGAAGTCCTACGGCTTCGAGGAAAGCGATTACGACCGCAAGATTTTCATCGATAACGTTCTCGGTCTCGAATATGCGACCGTGCGCGAGATGGTCGATATTCTCGAGCGTACCTATTGCTCGACGCTCGGCGTCGAATTCATGCATATGTCCAACCCGGAAGAAAAGGGCTGGATCCAGGAACGCATCGAAGGCCCGGACAAGGGTGTCGCTTTCACGCCGGAAGGCAAGAAGGCCATTCTTTCCAAGCTGGTCGAAGCCGAAGGTTACGAGCAGTTCCTCGACGTGCGTTTCAAGGGCACCAAGCGTTTCGGCCTCGACGGCGGTGAATCGCTGATCCCGGCGCTCGAACAGATCATCAAGCGCGGCGGCCAGGACGGCCTGGAAGAAGTCGTGCTCGGCATGGCCCACCGTGGCCGTCTGAACGTTCTCACCAACGTCATGGGCAAGCCGCACCGCGCCGTGTTCCACGAGTTCAAGGGCGGTTCGTTCAAGCCTGACGACGTCGAAGGTTCCGGCGACGTGAAGTACCATCTCGGTGCCTCCTCCGACCGCGAATTCGACGGCAACAAGGTTCACCTGTCGCTGACGGCCAACCCGTCGCACCTTGAAATCGTCAACCCCGTCGTCATGGGCAAGGCGCGCGCCAAGCAGGACCAGCTTGCCAAGGCATGGGACGGCGACATCATTCCGCTGTCCGAACGCGCCAAGGTGCTGCCGCTGCTGCTCCACGGCGATGCCGCTTTTGCGGGTCAGGGCGTGGTTGCTGAAATTCTCGGCCTTTCCGGCCTGCGCGGTCACCGCGTTGCCGGCACCATGCATTTCATCATCAACAACCAGATCGGTTTCACGACGAACCCGGCCTTCTCGCGCTCGTCGCCCTATCCGTCCGACGTTGCCAAGATGATCGAGGCACCGATCTTCCACGTCAATGGCGACGATCCGGAAGCGGTGACCTATGCGGCAAAGGTTGCCACCGAATACCGCATGAAATTCCACAAGCCTGTCGTCATCGACATGTTCTGTTACCGCCGCTTCGGCCATAATGAAGGCGACGAGCCGGCGTTCACGCAGCCGAAGATGTACAAGGTCATCCGTGGTCACAAGACCGTCGCGCGCATCTATGCCGACCGTCTGATCGCCGAAGGCCTGATCAACGAAGGCGAATTCGAGAAGATGAAGGCCGACTGGCGCGCGCATCTCGAGCAGGAATTCGAAGCGGGCCAGTCCTACAAGCCGAACAAGGCCGACTGGCTGGACGGCCAGTGGTCGGGTCTGCGTGCCGCCGACAATGCCGATGAGCAGCGTCGCGGCAAGACCGGCGTGCCGATGAAGCAGCTGAAGGAAATCGGCAAGAAGCTGTCGACCATTCCGGAAGGCTTCAGCGCCCACCGCACGATCCAGCGCTTCATGGAAAACCGCTCGCAGATGATCGAGACGGGCGAGGGCATCGATTGGGCGATGGCGGAAGCACTTGCTTTCGGTTCGCTTGTCGCCGATGGCCACAAGATCCGTCTTTCCGGCCAGGATTGCGAACGCGGCACCTTCTCGCAGCGCCACTCGGTTCTCTACGATCAGGAAACCGAAGAACGTTACATCCCGCTCGCCAACCTTTCGCCAACGCAGGCCCGTTACGAAGTCATCAACTCGATGCTTTCGGAAGAAGCGGTTCTCGGCTTCGAATACGGTTATTCGCTGGCCCGCCCGAATGCGCTGACGCTCTGGGAAGCCCAGTTCGGCGACTTCGCCAACGGTGCGCAGGTGGTGTTCGACCAGTTCATCTCTTCGGGTGAACGCAAGTGGCTGCGCATGTCCGGCCTCGTCTGCCTTCTGCCGCATGGTTATGAAGGTCAGGGTCCGGAACATTCGTCCGCCCGTCTGGAGCGCTGGCTGCAGATGTGCGCCGAAGACAACATGCAGGTTGCCAACTGCACGACGCCGGCCAACTACTTCCACATCCTGCGCCGTCAGATGAAGCGTGACTTCCGCAAGCCGCTGATCCTGATGACGCCGAAGTCGCTGCTGCGTCACAAGCGCGCCACCTCGTCGCTGGCGGAGCTTGCGGGTGAGTCCTCCTTCCACCGTCTCCTGTGGGACGATGCTGAAGTCATCAAGGACGGCCCGATCAAGCTGCAGAAGGATTCGAAGATCCGTCGCGTCGTCATGTGCACGGGCAAGGTCTATTACGATCTGCTCGAGGAGCGTGAAAAGCGCGGTATCGACGACATCTACCTGCTGCGCGTCGAACAGCTCTATCCGTTCCCGGCCAAGGCGCTCATCAACGAGCTTTCGCGTTTCCGCAATGCGGAGATGGTCTGGTGCCAGGAAGAGCCGAAGAACATGGGTGCGTGGTCGTTCATCGATCCTTACCTTGAATGGGTTCTGGCGCATATCGACGCCAAGTACCAGAAGGTCCGTTACACGGGCCGTCCGGCTGCCGCCTCTCCGGCGACCGGCCTGATGTCCAAGCACCTGGCGCAGCTTGCTGCGTTCCTGGAAGACGCGCTGGGAGAGTGAGAACTCTCCCGCATCGCCCCGCAAAAAAGACACCTGAATAACGGAACTAGATCATGGCCACTGAAATCCGCGTACCAACCCTCGGCGAATCCGTCAGCGAAGCGACCGTCGGCACTTGGTTCAAGAAGGTCGGCGATACCGTCAAGGCCGACGAACCGCTCGTTGAACTGGAAACCGACAAGGTTACCGTCGAAGTCCCGGCACCCGCCTCTGGCGTGTTGACCGAAATCGTCGCGCAGAATGGCGAAACCGTCGGTCTCGACGCGCTTCTCGGCCAGATCGCCGAAGGTGCTGCCGGTGCTGCGACCTCCGCACCTGCTGCCGAACCGGCAAAGCCTGCTGCCGCCGCAGCTGCCCCGGCCCCTGCGGCAATCGCTGCTCCGGCAACGGGCTCCATGCCGCCGGCTCCTGCCGCCGGCAAGCTGCTTGCTGAAAACAACCTGTCTGCCGATCAGGTCGACGGTTCGGGCAAGCGCGGCCAGGTTCTGAAGGGCGATGTTCTCGCTGCCGTCGCCAAGGGCGTTTCGGCACCTGCCGCCGCTCCGGCTCCGGTTGCTGCTGCTCCCCGTCCGGTTTCCGCCGAGCAGGATCAGGTTCGCGAAGAGCGCGTGAAGATGACCCGCCTGCGCCAGACGATCGCCCGTCGCCTGAAAGACGCGCAGAACACCGCCGCCATGCTGACCACCTATAATGAGGTGGACATGAGCGCCGTCATGGACCTGCGTAACCGCTACAAGGACGTGTTCGAGAAGAAGCATGGCGTCAAGCTCGGCTTCATGGGCTTCTTCACCAAAGCCGTGACCCACGCGCTGAAGGAACTGCCGGCCGTCAACGCTGAAATCGACGGCACGGACATCATCTACAAGAACTATTGTCACGTCGGCATGGCTGTCGGCACCGACAAGGGTCTCGTTGTTCCGGTTATCCGCGATGCTGACCAGCTCTCCATCGCCGGCGTCGAAAAGGAACTGGGTCGCCTCGCCAAGGCAGCCCGTGACGGTTCGCTCGGCATGGCCGACATGCAGGGCGGCACCTTCACCATCACCAATGGCGGTGTCTACGGTTCGCTGATGTCTTCGCCGATCCTCAATGCGCCGCAGTCCGGCATCCTCGGCATGCACAAGATCCAGGAACGCCCGGTTGCGATCGGCGGTCAGGTCGTCATCCGCCCGATGATGTATCTCGCGCTCTCCTACGATCACCGTATCGTTGACGGCAAGGAAGCCGTGACCTTCCTCGTTCGCGTCAAGGAAAGCCTCGAAGATCCGGAACGCCTGGTTCTCGATCTCTGATCGGTCTTGCTTTTCGTTTCGGCGGGGTTTCAATTGAGGCCCCGCTGAAATTCCATCAGGAGAGCGAACGTGCAGCCGACATTTCTTGCCGCTTCACCCTTTCTACCGCTGATCGGTCTCAGCGTCCTTCTGCTTGTGGTGCATATCATGCTGCAGGCCATGACGGCGACGCGGGAATTTGGGATGGACTGGAATGCCGGCCCACGAGATGCGGAGAGGAAGCCTGAAGGCAGGTTCACCGGCCGGGCAGCACGCGCCTCGGAAAATTTCCGGGAAACCTATCCCGCTTTCATCGCGCTCGCCTTCGGTGTCATCATGGCCGGCGATCCGTCCGGGCTGGCACTTACCGGCGCATGGATCTGGCTGATCTGCCGGGTGGCCTATATTCCACTTTATCTGGCCGGTGTGCCTTATATTCGTTCGCTGGTCTGGCTCGGCTCGATGCTCGGCCTGCTGCTGATGCTCTTCGTGTTGATGTTCTAGAGGCTGGTTTCCGATGCATCAGTATTTGATCGAACTTGCATCCCTGATGGCGATCTTCGCTTTCGCAATCGTCTCGCCCGGCGCCGATCTGGCGATGGTCATGCGTCAGGCCATGGTACATGGGCGAAAACAGGCCATCATCACCAGCTTCGGCGTGGGCACATCGCTGATGTTCCACGTCACCTATACGATCCTTGGACTTGGTCTCATCATTTCCCAGTCGATCTATCTCTTTAATATCGTCAAATGGCTGGGTGTTGCCTATCTCATCTATATCGGCATCAAGGCGCTGCGCGCCGGCAAGACCGAATTGCCGGAGGTCGGTGCGGATGGTGTCGTGCCGGTCAAAAGCAGGCAGACCGCGCTCAAGGCCTTCACGCTCGGTTTTGCCGCCAATGCGCTCAATCCCAAGCCGGTGTTTTTCTTCCTGTCGATCTTTTCGACGGTGGTTCATGCGCATACGCCCGTCACCATCAAATTCGGATACGGCCTCGTCATGGCAAGCTGCCTTATCCTGTGGTTCGTCGGGGTCAGCCTGTTCATGACGACGCCCCGCATGCGCGCCGCATTTCAGCGCGCCAGCCAATGGATCGACCGCACCAGCGGCGTGGTCTTCATCGCACTCGGTATAAAACTAGCAACGGAAAAAGCGGCCTGAGTTTCAGGTCAAACGGAAGCAGGGCGGTTCAAAATCCTGCCCGATATCAATCAGGAACAGAAACATGGCATATGATGTAGTTGTAATCGGTACGGGTCCCGGCGGTTATGTTTGCGCGGTCAAGGCGGCACAGCTCGGCCTGAAGGTCGCTGTCATCGAAAAGCGCGCGACCTATGGCGGCACCTGCCTCAATGTCGGCTGCATCCCTTCCAAGGCGCTGCTGCATGCGTCAGAAACCTTCGCGCATGTCGCCCATGGCGTCGATACGCTCGGTATCGAAGTTGCCGCTCCGAAGCTGAACCTTGAAAAGATGATGGGCCACAAGGACGGCGTGGTGAAGGCCAATGTCGACGGCGTCGCCTTCCTGTTCAAGAAGAACAAGATCGATGCCTTCCAGGGCACCGGCAAGGTGGTTTCCGCCGGCAAGGTTTCCGTCACCAACGACAAGGGTGAGACGCAGGAGATCGAGGCGAAGAACATCGTCATCGCCACGGGTTCGGATGTCGCCGGCATTCCCGGCGTTCAGGTTGATATCGATGAAAACGTCATCGTCTCCTCCACTGGCGCGATCGCTCTTTCCAAGGTTCCGGAAAAGCTGATCGTCGTCGGCGGCGGTGTCATCGGCCTCGAGCTCGGCTCGGTCTGGTCGCGCCTCGGCGCCAAGGTGACCGTCGTCGAATATCTCGACAATATTCTCGGCGGCATGGATAGCGAAGTTTCCAAGCAGGCCCAGCGTCTGCTCGCCAAGCAGGGTCTCGATTTCAAGCTCGGCGCCAAGGTGACGGCCGTTGAAAAGACCGCTGCCGGTGCAAAGGTTGTGTTCGAACCGGTCAAGGGCGGCGCTGCCGAAACGCTGGAAGCAAATGTCGTGCTGATCTCCACCGGCCGCAAGCCCTACACCGAAGGTCTCGGCCTTGCGGAAGCCGGCGTCGTGCTGGACAGCCGTGGCCGTGTCGAAATCGACGGTCACTACAAGACCAATGTCGACGGCATCTATGCGATCGGCGACGTGGTGAAGGGTCCGATGCTGGCGCACAAGGCGGAAGACGAGGGCGTTGCGCTTGCGGAAATCCTCGCCGGCCAGCGTGGCCATGTGAATTACGATGTCATTCCGGCCGTGGTCTATACGCAGCCTGAAATCGCTTCCGTCGGCAAGACCGAAGAGGAGCTGAAGGCCGCTGGTATCGCCTACAAGGTCGGCAAGTTCCCCTTCACCGCCAATGGCCGCGCCCGCGCCATGCAGGTGACGGATGGTTTCGTGAAGATCCTTGCAGACAAGGAAACCGACCGGGTTCTCGGCGGCCACATCGTCGGTTTCGGCGCTGGTGAAATGATCCACGAGATCACCGTGCTGATGGAATTCGGCGGTTCTTCGGAAGATCTCGGCCGCACCTGCCATGCGCATCCGACCATGTCGGAAGCGGTGAAGGAAGCAGCGCTCGCGACCTTCTTCAAGCCGATCCATATGTGATTGGTTTTGGAGCCAGGCGCTCCAATATTAAATTTCAGTCATCTGCTTAACCCCGGCTTGCCATGCAGGCCGGGGTTTTCCATACTTATGCCATAGCCAATCTAACCTTTTGATAAAAGGCAATAAAATGGCATATTCCAGTCAAGTTTCCTTCTCTGTTCCGCAGCGTGTCATTCACTGGGCAATGGCACTTCTGATCTTCTTCAATCTGCTGTTTCCCGATGCCATGGCCCATGCCTACCGGCTGATGCGGCGGGGCGAAACATTGACGCCGGATCAAATCTCCTCGGCCAATATTCACGCCTATGTTGGTTTTGCCATTCTGTTGCTTGCGCTTCTGCGCCTCTGTCTGCGCTTCTTCCAGGGTGTGCCGCCGCATGCCGCCGCGGAGCCGCGGCCGTTTCAGATCGCCGCCAAAGTGGCGCATTTCACCTTTTATGCGCTGTTCTTTGCCCTGCCTCTCTCCGGTATCGCGGCCTATTATTTCGGTGCTCAGGCGGCCGGGCAGCTGCATTCCGGCCCGTTCAAGGCGCTGATGTGGGTGTTGATCGTCGGCCATGTCGCAGCCGTTCTGGTTCATCAGTTCTACTGGCGCACCAATGTCCTGAAGCGCATGACGCACGGCTAGCCGCTTCAGGTTCTGCCGCTCCTTCGGCGAGCGGCGGCGCTTTGTCGCGTTTTCTGCCGCCGGAAAAGGCGGATGATGAGCCTTGCCGCATCAGGCGGTCGGGGATCGAGGATGCGGGATTGCGAAGACATATTGCCGGGCGCTGACTGGCGGGATTGCTTTCAGGGAGAGATGATAAGGCCGCAATCGTCATCACTCGACGTGAGCAGACTTCTTCTCGATCATCCTCCGGCGTGGATCAGCGGTCTCATGGTGCTTCGCAACCGTATCGTTTCGTTTTTCGGTTTAAAAACGGTCGAGCTGGCGGCAGGCACATCAGCGGGCGGGTTTCCCGTCCTGTCCTCCACGCCCGAGCGAACGGTGCTGGGCTTCGATGACCGTCATCTCGATTTCCGGATCATCATCGACCTTGAAGACAAAGGGAAGCACCAGCTGGTCAATGTCACGACCATCGTCAGACGCAAGAACCTGTTCGGAAGGCTGTATCTTCTTGCCGTCGGGCCGTTTCACCGCCGCATCGTGCCAGCGACAATGCGACCTCTCTGCAGGGATATCCAGCCCGTCAGGTAGACGCAGGTTTTAGTCGACGCGTGTCAGTGTGAATCCCTGCGCGCGCAGGAGTTCGACAACGCCTTCCTCGCCCGGCAGATGCAGGGCGCCGACGGCCATGAAGACATTTCCCTTTCCAAGCTCCGGGGCCGCCCGATCCGCCATGACATGATTGCGGTCGGTGATGATGCGTTGCTCGAAGGCGGCGTAACCCTGGTCGCCCTCTGCCGGCTTTTTGGTGTCGAGGCTTTTCAGCATCGGCATCGTCATGCCGATATCGCCGCTGACGTAGAGATCGGTCATGGTCGTCATGATGTCATCCATGCGGTCGCCCAGTTCGAGCGTTTCAATCAGCGCCTGCAGATGAAATTCCATTGGCAGTTCGGACATGGCCGTCAGCTGTTCAACCATGGTCTCCAGCCCGACGAGACGTTTTCCATCTGCGAGCGCATCTTCGGCCAGCTTCTTGTCGAGAAAGGACAGGCCGGTGGCCTTGCGGGCGAATTCGCAGGCGGGCAGGGCCACGAAGCTCGACAGCATCCAGGGCTTCATGCGCGAAACGGCATTCAACGGAATGCCACGTTCCTTAAGGCCCTTTTCAAGACGGGCGACATTTTCGGGCGACAGGATGTCGGTGATTGATTTGCCGTCCAGAAACATGGTGAGCTCGGGTCGGGTCAACAGCGATGCGGCGATCTTCTTGTCATCGACGATTTCGTCCGATTCCACGATGACCGTCGCGGAGGTCTCGAAAGCGGGTGCGGCAGCGGTCGGCATGCCGAGAACGCGCGGATCCGTGATGTGCATGGTGCCGAGAAGAAAGGAGGGTTCCGTTCCGGCTTTTTCGATGCGCCAGAAATTGCCCTTGCCGTTGGGGATTGCGGCTGCTTCCTGTTCGATCTTCGCAAAGCCCTGCGGATCGCTTTTGCGCATTTCCACGAGGATGTCGTTGCCGGTGCAGCTTATCTCCTGTTCGGCGGCCTGCGCCTCACCCAGCGACAGCAACGTCGCGAGCAGGATGGCAACGGCTGTGACATGAATGGCTGCGAGCAACCAGAGCATGGCGTCGCCGGTCTTGCCCATCAGGGTGGCGGTGAGATTTTGTGGCTTTATAAGGCTTTGCATAGGTACCATCCGGTTCTTGCTTGCTTATAGAACGGTGGCTTGGATGTCTGGTTAATGGTTATGGTTAACCATTTCTCATCTCATGCGCGGGGGTGGGCTTTATCGTAGATTTCCAGCAATCTTGCGGTGTCGACGCCGGTATAGATCTGGGTGGTGGAAAGGCTGGCATGGCCGAGCAGTTCCTGAATGGTGCGCAAATCGCCGCCGCCGGCCAGAAGATGGGTGGCGAAGGAATGGCGCAGGGCATGTGGCGTCGCATTTTCCGGCAGACCGAAAGCGCCGCGCAATTTCTGCATCTCGCGCTGGATGATGGCGGGCTGCAACTTGCCGCCGCGCGCACCGAGGAATAGCGGCTCGTCCGCTGCCAGATGATAGGGGCAAAGCTTTTTATAGGCTTCGACCGCTTCCGTCACCACCGCCAGCAGGGGAACGATCCGGGTCTTGTTGCCTTTGCCGGTGATGCGAAGGCTGCGGGCGCCGGGTGGAAAATCGGCCGGGATCAGCCCAAGGGCTTCGGAAATGCGAAGGCCACAGCCGTATAAAAGTGAAAGGACAGCGGCGTTGCGGGCGGCGATCCAGGGCTCTTCGTTCAACTGCGCCTCGGTGGTGGTGATCTTCAGCGCCTGCCGGTCGGTGAGCGGTTTCGGCAGTGATTTCGGCTGTTTCGGCGCGCGCATGGCGGTAGCACCGGCGGCATTTACGAGGCCTTTTTTCTGGAGGTGGTGAAGAAGCGACCGCAGGCCTGCCAGGTGTCTGCCCAGTGACCGCGCACCGGCGCCTTCCTTGCGGCGGCTGGCCAGAAAGGCGCGAAGATCGACCGGGCGCAAATCAGCTATATCGGCGATGGCTGCGGGCTTGCCGATGTAACCCGTGAGAAAGGTCAGGAACTGGCGGGTGTCGCGTTCATATGCCTCGACGGTATTGTCGGAAAGCCGGCGTTCGCCGGCGAGGGCGGCGAGCCAGGACTGGCGTTCGTTCAAAAGATCGGCTTGGGCAAATGTCAGGATTTCGGTCACACGGCGCTCCATTCCATAACTCGAAGCTATGCCCTTATGGTCAGCATTTGGTTAAGAGGTGGACTTTGCAAGGCGCGCCCACTACATCCGGGCGGTTTCCTTTTTCCTGTCGCCGGGGCATGGTCGCCACATCATGGCAAAAGATTCGTCCGATCTGTTTGGGGCTCTGTTCGACCCGCCGTCGCCCACGCGCACGGTGCCCGTTCTCGTGCCCATGCCGGCGCCGGGACCCTATAGCTACGCCGTGCCTGAAGATATGGTGGTGGAGACGGGCTCCGTCGTTCAGGTGCCGCTCGGCCCGCGGCAGGTCTTCGGCGTGGTGTGGGACGATGCCGGAGAGAAGAGCGTCGACCCGAAGAAACTGCGGCCCATTTCCAAGAGTTTCGAGTGCCCGCCGCTGAAGGCGGAGATGCGCCGTTTCGTGGACTGGGTCGCCGCCTATACGCTTTCGCCCCCCGGTCTCGTGGCGCGCATGGCGCTTCGAGCGCCCGCCGCCTTCGATCCAGAACCGATGATCGAGGGCCTTCGGTTGACCGAAGGCAGGCCGGAGCGCCTTACCCCCGCCCGCGAGCGGGTGATGGAACTGGCGGCAGAGGGGCATGGCTGGACGAAGAGCGGGCTTGCCCATGCCGCCGGCGTTTCAACCAGCGTCATCGATGGCCTTGTCAAGCAGGGCGTATTCGAGACGGTGTTTCTGCCGGCGCCGCCTGTCGTGGCCGAGCCCGATCCTGACTATGTCGAGCCGCGTCTTGAAGGCCCGCAGAAACAGGCCGCTTCAGAAATCCTTGAAGATGTACGCAAGGGCGGGTTTCATGTCTCGCTGATCGATGGCGTGACCGGCTCTGGCAAGACCGAGGTCTATTTCGAAGCTGTGGCCGAGACGCTCCGTCAGGGCAAGCAGGTTCTCATCCTGTTGCCTGAAATCGCGTTGACGGCGGCCTTTCTTGAACGCTTTCAGGATCGTTTCGGCGCCAAACCGGCGGAGTGGCATTCGGACCTGTCGCCTCGCATGCGGGAAAAGGTCTGGCGGCAGGCGGTGACGGGCGAGGTGAAGGTGGTGGCGGGCGCGCGCTCGGCACTTTTTCTGCCTTTCGACAATCTCGGTCTGATCATCGTCGATGAAGAGCACGACCCGGCCTACAAGCAGGAGGACCGCGTCTATTATAATGCCCGCGACATGGCGGTCGTGAGAGCGCGGATCGCGGAATTCCCTGTCGTGCTGGTGTCGGCCACGCCATCGGTCGAAAGCCAGGTCAACGGCAGTTCGGGGCGTTACAACACCATTCACCTGCACACGCGGTTCGGCGATGCGGCTATGCCCGATCTGCACCTTGTCGATATGCGCCGTCATCCGCCGGAAAGGGGAGGGTTTCTGTCACCCGTCCTGCTGCGCGGCATCGGCAAGACGATCGAGAAAGGCGAGCAGGCTCTGCTTTTCCTCAATCGCCGCGGTTATGCGCCGCTGACGCTCTGCCGGGTCTGCGGCCATCGTTTCCAGTGCCCGCAATGTTCCAGTTGGCTGGTGGAGCACCGTTTCCGCAATCAATTGCAATGCCACCAGTGCGGCCACAGCGAGCCGACGCCCGACCATTGCCCGGAATGCGGCACCTTCGATCATCTGGTGGCCTGCGGGCCGGGTGTGGAGCGCATCGCCGAGGAGGTGGAAAAACATTTCCCCGAGGCCCGCACCATCGTGCTTTCCTCCGATCTCATGGGCGTCAAGCGCCTGCGGCTGGAGCTGGAGGCGATCGTCAAGGGCGAGGCCGATATCGTGATCGGCACGCAGCTCGTCGCCAAGGGACATAATTTTCCGCTGATGACGCTGGTGGGCATCGTTGATGCCGATCTCGGCCTTGCCAATGGCGATCCGCGTGCGGCGGAGCGAACGTTTCAGCTATTGTCGCAGGTTACGGGGCGCGCAGGGCGCACGGGGTTGAAGAGCCATGGCCTGCTGCAGACCTATCAGCCGCAGCATCCCGTGATGCAGGCAATCGTTTCAGGTGATGCCTCGGCCTTTTACGAAAGGGAGATCGTCGAGCGGGAAAAAGCCGTCCTGCCGCCCTTCGGGCGTCTTGCCTCGGTTATTGTCTCCGCCGATACGCGTGCGGAGGCCGAAACCCATGCGCGGGGCTTGAGGGCGGCGGCACCGCAGGTGACGGGCATCATGCTGCTCGGCCCGGCAGAAGCGCCGCTCGCACTCATCCGCGGCCGTCATCGTTTCCGGTTGCTGGTGCACGGGCGGCGCAATTCCGACATGCAGTCCTTTCTCCGGACGCTTCTCGCCAATGGCCCGAAGGAGCGGGGCAGCGTCCATGTTCAGCTGGATATCGATCCGCAAAGTTTCCTCTGAACATTGTCAATGAAGGCGTTTTCCCGCTGTCATGGCCGTGTCATAACGCAGCAGGCGAAAAGAACGATTTGGGGAACGAGATGGAGTTTTACTTTCCGGCCGAATTCGGCGAGCAACTGGCCTTTGGAGCCGCGGTGATATCGGCCGCGATCGGTCTGTTTTTCATGTTTGCACCCGGCATTACCCTTCGCGCCTTCGGCCTGCAGCCGGCTGGCGAGAGCAGGGATGGTTATGCGCTGGTGCGCTCCTCGCTTGCCGGGTTCTATCTCGGTCTCGGCGCGGCAACGCTGCTTCTGGCGCAGCCCATGGTCTATCTTGCTTTCGGTGCGGCCTTTTCTCTCAGCGTGTTCGGCGGCATCCTCTCCATTCTGTCAGATGGAGGCGCAACCATGCGGAATTGCTTACTCATGGTTGTGCATTTTGTCCTGGCCGCATTGTCGTTGAGCTACGTCTTCGGACTGGTCTAAGCCGGGCTTTTTGGCTTTTGTGCCGCACCAGACCCGCATCCTGAGCGAAATCGGAAAATTTAAACGCATTCCCCCTTGCCCAAACGGCGCTTTCCGCTATTACGCGTGTTGCGAGTCCCGGCGTCCTATGCTAGACGGACCGCGAAATTGGGAAAAGGCAGGGGGGAATTCCGGTCTTTTTCGGGGAAATTGAAACGATTTCAAGAATTTGATGCGGTGGATCGCCACCGTTGATAATCTTGGACGATTAGCAGGGAAAAAGTGCCCGTGGCAGACACCTCCCATGGAACATCCGGTGTAGCGGAAAGGTATGCGTCGTCGCTTTTCGAGCTTGCTTTGGAAGCGGGTGCGGTCGAAGCGGTTGGGGCCGATCTGGATAAGTTCGGCGCACTTCTGGACGAAAGCGACGATTTGAAGCGTCTGGTTGCGAGCCCGGTGTTTTCCGCCGAGGATCAGTTCAAGGCAATCACCGCAATCTGCGAGAAGGCCGGTATCGCCGGTCTTGCTGTCAATTTCCTCAAGGTCGTTGCCAATAATCGCCGTCTCTTTGCCGTTCCCGGCATGATCCGCGCCTACCGCACCATTGCCGCCGCCCACCGCGGCGAAATCACCGCCGAGGTTACCTCGGCACATGCGCTCGACGAGGCGCAGGAAACTGAACTGAAAGCGGCGCTGAAGAGCGTTACCGGCAAGGATGTGACGATTTCCGTTACCGTCGATCCGTCGATCCTCGGCGGCCTGATCGTCAAGGTCGGTTCCCGCCAGATCGATACGTCTCTTCGCACCAAACTTTCCACCCTTAAGCTTGCACTGAAAGAGGTTGGCTGATGGATATCCGCGCCGCGGAAATTTCCGCAATTCTGAAAGATCAAATCAAAAATTTCGGCAACGAGGCGGAAGTCTCGGAAGTCGGTCAGGTGCTTTCCGTCGGTGACGGTATCGCCCGCGTCTATGGCCTCGACAATGTTCAGGCCGGCGAAATGGTCGAGTTCCCCGGCGGCATTCGCGGCATGGCGCTCAACCTTGAAGCCGACAACGTCGGTGTGGTTATCTTCGGTTCGGACCGTGACATCAAGGAAGGCGACACCGTAAAGCGGACTGGCGCTATCGTTGACGTTCCCGTTGGTCCGGAACTGCTCGGCCGCGTCGTTGACGCGCTTGGCAACCCGATCGACGGCAAGGGCCCGATCAATGCCGCCAAGCGTTCGCGCGTTGACGTCAAGGCTCCCGGCATCATTCCGCGCAAGTCGGTTCATGAGCCGATGTCGACCGGCCTCAAGGCCATCGACGCGCTCATCCCGGTTGGCCGCGGCCAGCGCGAGCTCGTCATCGGCGACCGCCAGACCGGCAAGACCGCCATCATTCTCGACACGATCCTGAACCAGAAGGCCATTCACGACAATGGCCCTGACGGCGACAAGCTTTATTGCGTGTACGTCGCTATCGGTCAGAAGCGTTCGACCGTTGCCCAGTTCGTGAAGGTTCTGGAAGAGCGCGGCGCGCTGCAGTATTCGATCATCGTTGCTGCTACCGCTTCCGACCCGGCTCCGATGCAGTACCTCGCTCCGTTCGCCGGTTGCGCCATGGGTGAGTACTTCCGTGACAACGGCAAGCACGCTCTCATCGGTTATGACGACCTTTCCAAGCAGGCCGTTGCCTATCGTCAGATGTCGCTTCTGCTGCGTCGTCCTCCGGGCCGCGAAGCTTATCCGGGCGACGTTTTCTACCTTCACTCCCGTCTTCTCGAGCGCGCTGCAAAGCTCTCCGACGAAATGGGCGCTGGCTCGCTGACGGCTCTGCCTGTCATCGAAACCCAGGGTAACGACGTTTCGGCCTTTATTCCGACCAACGTGATCTCGATCACCGACGGCCAGATCTTCCTTGAAACCGACCTGTTCTACCAGGGCATTCGTCCGGCCGTTAACGTCGGTCTGTCGGTTTCGCGCGTTGGCTCTGCCGCTCAGATCAAGGCGATGAAGCAGGTTGCCGGTTCGATCAAGGGTGAACTCGCCCAGTATCGCGAAATGGCTGCCTTCGCCCAGTTCGGTTCGGACCTCGATGCTTCCACGCAGCGCCTGCTCAACCGCGGCGCCCGCCTGACCGAGCTTCTGAAGCAGCCGCAGTTCTCTCCGCTCAAGACGGAAGAACAGGTCGCGGTGATCTTCGCCGGTGTCAACGGCTACCTCGACAAGATCCCGGTCGCACAGGTCGGCAAGTTCGAGCAGGGTCTGCTCTCCTACCTCCGCTCGGAAGGCAAGGCGATCCTCGACACCATCCGCACGGAAAAGTCTATCAGCGACGATACCAAGGGCAAGCTCAAGGGCGCTCTTGATAACTTCGCCAAGTCTTTCTCGTAATCAGGGCTCTTTTACTCGGACGGATAACGGATGCCTTCACTAAAGGATCTGAAAAACCGCATTGCCTCGGTGAAGGCGACGCAGAAGATTACCAAGGCGATGAAAATGGTCGCCGCGGCGAAGCTTCGGCGCGCCCAGGAAGCTGCGGAGGCCGCCCGGCCTTATTCTCAGCGCATGAGCGCCGTTCTTGCCAACATCGCCACGGCGGTTGAGGCGGACGTTGCTCCGGCGCTGATGACCGGCACCGGCAAGGACGACGTGCATCTGCTCGTCGTCTGCACGGCTGAACGTGGTCTTTGCGGCGGTTTCAACTCGCAGATTTCCCGTTTTGCCCGCGATCATGCCCGCAAGCTGATTTCGGAAGGCAAGACGGTCAAGATCATCACGGTTGGCAAGAAGGGTTACGACAGCCTTCGCCGCGAATTTGCAGCCAACATCATCGAGCGCGTCGAACTGCGCGACGTGAAGAAGGTCGGTTTTGAAAATGCCGACCAGATCGCCAAGAAGGTGATCTCGCTCTTCAACGCTGGCGAATTCGACGTCTGCACGCTGATCTATTCGGAATTCAAGTCCGTCATCAGCCAGATCCCGACCGGCCTGCAGCTCATTCCGGCCGCTACGCCTGTCGTGGAAGCGGATGAGACGACGCAGAACGCCGTCTACGAATATGAGCCGGATGCGGCTTCTATTCTGGAAGACCTTATTCCGCGCAACATTTCGGTTCAGGTTTTCCGGGCTCTGCTCGAAAACGTTGCCGGTGAAATGGGCGCCAAGATGAGCGCGATGGACAATGCAACGCGCAATGCCGGTGAGATGATCAACAAGCTGACGCTTTCCTACAACCGTCAGCGTCAGGCTCAGATCACCAAGGAACTCATTGAAATCATTTCGGGCGCGGAAGCGCTCTGAGGTAAGGAAAGAGGGTAAGGATAATGGCTAAGGCAGCTACCCCCAAGAAAACCGCAGCGGTGAACGGCGCGGGCAAGGTTACCCAGGTTATCGGCGCTGTTGTCGACGTGGCATTCGAAGGCGAACTGCCTCCGATCCTGAACGCGCTCGAAACCGAGAACAACGGCAACCGCCTCGTTCTGGAAGTCGCGCAGCACCTCGGTGAAAACGTCGTTCGCACGATCGCCATGGACTCGACCGAAGGTCTCGTCCGCGGTCAGGCCGTCGCCAACACCGGTGCACCGATCGAAGTTCCGGTCGGTCCGGAAACGCTCGGCCGCATCATGAACGTCATTGGCGAGCCGGTTGACGAAGCTGGTCCGATCACCACGGCCAAGAAGCGCGCCATCCACCAGGATGCACCGTCTTACGTCGAGCAGTCGACCGAAGCACAGATCCTCGTCACCGGCATCAAGGTCGTCGACCTTCTGGCTCCTTACGCCAAGGGCGGCAAGATCGGCCTGTTCGGCGGCGCCGGCGTTGGCAAGACGGTTCTCATCATGGAACTGATCAACAACGTCGCCAAGGCGCATGGTGGTTACTCGGTGTTCGCCGGCGTGGGTGAACGTACCCGCGAAGGTAACGACCTCTACCACGAAATGATCGAATCGAACGTCAACAAGCTCGGCGGCGGCGAAGGCTCCAAGGCTGCGCTCGTTTACGGCCAGATGAACGAACCGCCGGGCGCCCGCGCTCGCGTTGCTCTGACCGGTCTGACGATCGCTGAAAACTTCCGTGATGAAGGCCAGGACGTTCTGTTCTTCGTGGACAACATCTTCCGCTTCACGCAGGCTGGTTCGGAAGTGTCGGCTCTGCTCGGTCGTATTCCTTCGGCCGTGGGTTATCAGCCGACGCTGGCAACCGACATGGGCCAGATGCAGGAACGCATCACCACCACGAACAAGGGTTCGATCACCTCGGTTCAGGCTATTTACGTTCCCGCCGACGACTTGACCGACCCGGCTCCTGCAACCTCGTTCGCGCATCTTGACGCAACGACGGTTCTGTCGCGTTCGATCGCTGAAAAGGGTATTTACCCGGCTGTTGACCCGCTCGACTCCACCTCGCGTATGCTCGACCCGATGATCGTTGGCGAAGAGCACTACGAGGTTGCCCGTAAGGTTCAGTCGACCCTGCAGCGCTACAAGTCTCTCCAGGACATCATCGCCATCCTCGGCATGGACGAACTGTCGGAAGAAGACAAGCTGACGGTTGCCCGCGCCCGTAAGATCGAGCGCTTCCTGTCGCAGCCGTTCTTCGTCGCTGAAGTCTTCACCGGTTCGCCGGGCAAGCTCGTTGCGCTCGAAGACACGATCAAGGGCTTCAAGGGCCTGGTCAACGGCGAATATGACAGCCTGCCGGAAGCCGCTTTCTACATGGTCGGTTCGATGGAAGAAGCCATCGAAAAGGCAAAGAAGCTGGCTGGCGAAGCTGCCTGATTATGAATTGCAGGCGCGTGGATCAACCGCGCGCCTTGCCGGCAATGGCGGCGAAACCGGAATGGCTTTGCCAGCATTGTAGAAGACAAGTCCGTGACGCCCGCGTAATTGAAAAGAAGTGAATAGCCATGGCTGACAGTTTCAAATTCGATCTCGTTTCCCCGGAACGTCTGCTCGTTTCCGAAACGGTTACGGAAGTCGTCATCCCGGCTACGCTGGGTGAGATGACGGTGCTGGCAAATCATGCGCCGACCATGACGACGATCAAGCCGGGCCTGGTGACGGTGAAGTTCGCCTCCGGCGAAACGCATAAATACGTCGTTTTCGGCGGTTTTGCCGATATTCTCCCGACGGGTTGCACGCTTCTGGCAGAATCCGCCGTTTCGGCCGATGATATGTCCCCCGACACGCTGCAGAAGCGTATCGATGCGGCCAAGGCCGAAATCCAGGAGGGTAATCATCACCACGAGCATCTGACCAAGCTTGAAAAGCATCTCTACGAACTGACGAACCTGCATGAGGTTCTCGTCGCTGCTTGAAAGCACCGGGCGGGTTCGAAAGAATGACTGCCCACACAATTTCAAACCAGAAAAGCGGCCGCCTCGGTCGCTTTTTTGTTTTCAGCCCGCGTCTGTCATCTGAGGAAAGAAATTCGTTCTCGTGAGGGTCGCTCTCTTGGTCGACTGCCGCTATTGCCCGAAATAGATTCCGATTTTCAGGGGCATGGGCTAGATGTGATGCTGAGACGAGATGCCGCTTCCGCCGATTGGGCAAGGCGAGGCGCATTTCCAGACTGGAGGAGTAATGCGGTGTCGGCAGAGGTAAGTTACCGAAGGGTTGCGAGAACCGCTTTGCAACAGGGTGTCGTAACCGCAGGTGAGAGGGCCGTGCCGGAAGAGGTGCCCGTTGCCTTTTCTTACGGTGGCAGCACCCATGCGGTGATGATGGCAAGCCCCGCCGATCTTGTCGATTTCGCCGTCGGCTTCAGTCTCACGGAGGGCATCATATCGATGCGTTCTGAAATCCTCTCAGTCGAGGTGGTCGAGGCAGGGCAAGGTTATGATGTTCAGGTGGATCTGCGGGACGCTGAAGCAGAGGCGCTGCGCGCGAGGCGGCGGCACATGGCAGGCCCTGTCGGCTGCGGCCTGTGCGGGATTGAATCCATCGAGCAGGCCGTGCGGGTTGTGCCGGATCTAAGCGGTGCGAGAATGTCCATTGACGGCCATGGGATTGTTGCCGCGATGAAAGCGCTCAACGATGCGCAAAGCCTTAACCGCGAGACAAGGGCCGTTCACGGTGCGGGTTTTTATGATCCTGGAAAAGGCCTGTTTGCCGCGCGTGAGGATGTCGGCCGCCATAACGCGCTCGACAAGCTTGCCGGTGCGGTCGTCAATGCCGGCATATCCGCGGGGGCGGGCATTGTCGTCGTTACCAGCCGCTTGTCGGTGGAGATGGTCCAGAAGACGGCGATCCTCGGTAGTCCCGTTTTAGCGGCAATTTCGGCTCCCACCGCACTTGCCATCGAAACTGCCGAGAGAGCGGGCATCACGCTTGTTGCGCTGGTGCGGGGTGAAGATTTTGAAATCTTCACCCGTGCAGATCGTATTATTTTATAGCGCCGAGGGCCTATATCTGCCCGTGGTCTTTCGACCTGGTCTGCGCGGCTAAAACTCCGCCCATTCTGCCACCACGTTTCCATGCGATCTCACCGCGGCATATCGCTGTTGCGGCGCTGCCAGTCTGGTGACGGCGGCTGGCTTCCTGTCGTTCGGCTGGGTGGAGGAAAGGGGCACGTCACGCGATATTCTGAACTGGCGCAGTAATTCGTGCAGTGTTTCAGCTTCATTGGCGAGACCATGGCTGGCAGCGGTGGTTTCCTCCACCATGGCGGCATTTTTCTGGGTCGCCTGATCCATGACGTTGACGGCCTGGTTGATCTCTCTCAGCCCGTTCGCCTGTTCGCGCGATGCCTCGACAATGGCCGAGACGTTGGCATCGATTTCACCCATCTGGGACTGAATATCCCGCAGGGCGCCGCCGGTTCTGCCGACCAGATCAACACCATTGGCGACCTGTTCGCGCGAGGTGTTGATGAGGGACTTGATTTCCTTGGCGGCAACGGCGGATCGTTGCGCGAGTTCCCGGACCTCCTGCGCCACGACGGCAAAACCCTTGCCCGCCTCCCCGGCGCGGGCGGCCTCGACGCCCGCATTCAGGGCAAGGAGATTGGTCTGGAAGGCGATATCATCTATGACGCCGATAATGTTGGTGATTTCGCCTGAGGAGCGCGAAATGGCGTCCATGGCGGAAATTGCCTGCTGAACGATTTCGCCGGAATGTTCGGCGTGATCTTTCGTGCGCAGCACCAGCTTTCCGGCTTCGCCGGCGCGCTGGCTGGCATCGCTAACCGTAGTGGTGATTTCCTCCAGTGCCGCTGCGGTTTCCTCCAGCGAGGCGGCCTGCTGTTCGGTGCGTTGCGAGAGCTGATCCGCGGCTATGCGTATCTCGCCCGAGCCGGATGCGATTGTCGACGCATTGTGGGCGATCGTCTGCATGGTGGTCTGAAGCTTGCCGACCACGTCGTTGAAGTCGTGCCGCAACTTCTCCATGCTTGGTACGAAACTATTGTCGAGGCGCTGGACCAGATCGCCTTCGGCAAGCGCCTGCAAGGCTTCGGCAAGAACGGTGATCGCGCTCATGCGCGGGGTGACGTCGGTTGCGAATTTTACGACCTTCACCACCTTGCCCGCTTCATCCAGCACCGGATTATAGGCGGCCTGAATCCATATTTCCTTGCCGTTTTTTCCGTAGCGAACGAACTCGTCCGAGATGAATTCTCCCGATGCCAGCCGTTGCCAGAAATTGGCATAGGCCGGCGACGCCGCGTAAGTGGGATCGCAGAACATGCGGTGGTGTTTGCCCTCAATTTCCTTGAGGTCGTAATTCACCGTGGCGCAGAAATTCGGATTGGCGGTAATGATCGTGCCGTCGGGGAAAAATTCGATCGTCGCCTGGGAGCGCGACAGCGCCTCCAGCTTGCCGGCATCTTCCACAGCCTTGATCTTCTTGGCGGTGATGTCAGTCGCGATCTTGACGACCTTATAGGGTTTGCCCGAACGGAAGATCGGGTTGTAGGAGGCTTCGATCCAGATGACCGAGCCGTCCTTGCGGATGCGGCGGTATTCCTTGGCCTGAAACTCGCCCCGGGCAAGGGATTCCCAGAATTCCTGATAGGCGCGCGATGATGCGAGATCCCGGTCGCAGAAGATGCGATGATGTTTGCCGACGATCTCGGTGAGCTCATAACCGAGCGCCATGCAGAAATTGCTGTTTGCCGTGAGAATATTGCCTTTGAGATCGAATTCTATAACCGCCTGCGATCTGGATATCGCATCGAGGATGTTTCGGTTATCTGCGCTTTTCCCTAACCCCAGCATTGGACGTCCCCCAAATTTCGGTCCATGGTGCGGCGAACCACACAGTATATGCGGTTCACGCCGTATTACTTTGAACATCGGACAGGTTTTGCTGCTGAAAGCAGCAATTCAGGCACTTGCGACTTTTCTGCCTTGGTCAGGTATCGTTGCGGTGAGGTACTGATCTTCGGCTTTAATATTAGATATCTATAATATTAAAATGTTCTTATTTAGCGAAGTCGCGCAGCAGGAAAAGCAAAACCGCCGGGCATAAGCACCGGCGGTATGGTTTGACGGGGATAAAAGCAGGTGCGAACGTCGTCGGACCTGTCTTCTCGGCTTAGGCCGCGAGATCTTCTGCTTCGGTACCCTTGAACATCTTTGCGAGGTTCAGGAAGCAGATCATTCCATGTTCGTTGGCAATGATGCCTTCCGAATAGGACTTGTCGAAAGATGCCGAAATTTCCGGAACCGGCTGGACCTGATTTGCCGGGATTGTCAGAATGTCGGACACGCGGTCGACGAGCATGCCGATGACCATGTTGTGCACTTCTGCTACGACGATGGCGCTTCTCTCGTTTGCAACGGTGCTTTTCATGCCGAGCTTGTGAGCCAGATCGATGATCGGAATGACCGAACCGCGCAGGTTCATGACGCCGATGACGTCTTTCGGCGCGTGGGGAATGGGCGTGGAAGGCGCCCAGCCGCGAATTTCGCGGATAGTCGTCGTCTTCACGCAGAATTCCTGATCGTGCAGACGGAACGCGATGATTTCCAGCGTCTCACCGCCAAAATTGGTAGAGTTAATCATTGCCATCAGAATTCTTCCCAATGCTCGCTGTGGAGGCCGGCGCAAGTGCACCGACACTTGCATATGCGGATTTGGCGTTCTGCCTGGTGCCTGAACAGCCGGAAATACTATTTCCGTCTTCAATGGAGGATTCGTAACATGAGATGGTTTCGCAAACCTAAATGCGGACGGCTCTGGAGTGTTTTCGTTTCCTTCGAAGCGCGAAAACACTCTCTTCTTTGATTTACGCATTGTCCGGACGTAAAGCCGCTACGCATTTTTACTGGCGTGCTTAATATTCTTTCTCGTAAAATATACCGGCTGCACCTTCGCCATCGCCGCCCGCCTCACCGCGCAGTTTCACACCGCGCCCGACATCGAGGTTGATGATTGCTTTGGCACCGGATTCACCGCTCTGCTGCAGTTCGAGATAGGTTCTCTCATTGAGATATTTACCGGCGGAAACGCGGGCCTGGCCTTCTGAATCGGTGGAAATATCCAGATCATCGACGCCGAGATTGCTTCTGAGCTTGTCGAACAGCGAGGTTGAGCGACCGCCGGCCAGCTGGGCGGCGGCATCTGCCAGTCGGGCGATCTGCAAGGCAGAGAGTTTCGACATGGACTGGCCAAAGATCAGCTGCGCCATGACTTCATCCTGCGGCAGGGCAGGGGCCGAGGAGAAGGCGAATGTCGGGTCATTGGCATTGCCGGAAACCGCAACCGTGACGGTGGTTGAACCAACCGTCGAGTCCGCCTTCATATCGAGAACCGGAATGAGGCCGCCACCGAAGCTGATGTTGCCGGTGGTGAAATCAAGACGACGGGTGAGGATTTCCAGCCGACCGCGGCGCATTTCGAAGCCGCCGGAAATGACCGGAACGGCCGCCGTGCCGCGGATGGTCAGATTGCCAGTCAGTTCCGCGTCGATGCCGCGACCGCGCACGAAGATGCCACTCGGTGCATTCACCTGCAGATCGAGATTGATGGTGGAGGAACTGCCGCTGCCGCCCTGATCGCCCCCTAGCGCTTTCGCCTGCGCACGTACCTTGGGCGGGGCGTTCTTATGCTTGACGTCGATTTCCGTCAGCGAGGCAGGGAGTTTCTCAGGAATAGTGATGGCGCTTCTATCCAGCGTCAGGTTGCCGCCCAGAACTGGCGAGTTCAGCAGCGGGCCTTTCAGCGTCAGCGTTCCGCTCACTACCGTGGTCACCAATGTTCCGTCATTATAGCCGGCACGATCCAGCGTGATCGAAATATCGGCCGGGAAGCCCGATCCGCCGGCAATGCCGACGCTGCCTGTTCCCGAAATCGTTCCGCCGCCTGCCAGCTTACCCGTCAATCGGGAGATGACGGCGCGGTCGCGATCGAAGGTGATGGTTGCAGCCAGTCCGTTGACGGTCAGGTTCCGGCGCACGTCGGTCAAGCGTGTGCCATCGGTGGTGATGCTGCCGGTAACAACAGGTGCTGTGGCGCTGCCGGAAATTTTCACGTCGATGGCAGCCGTGCCGTCCACATCGAGACCCTGGGCGGCGGTCTGCGCCGCAACGGCGGAGAAGGGTAACCTGCCGGTAAAGGCCATCGAAAGCGGGCGATTGCCGGCGATGCCGAGAGAACCGCCGCCCGAGAGCGCCATGCCGCCCTGGCCGGTCACGTTGGTGTCGATCTGCAGCGTGCCGCCGGCGAAACGGCCGTTCGCCTTGATGCCAAGCGCTGCAAGCCCGGCGGCGCGGGTCTGCGAGACCTCGGCATTCGCCCAGTTCAGATTATAATCAACCGACGGGTCGGATGCCGCCCCCTTGGCGCTGACGGTGCCGGATATGCTGCCTGCCGCATCCAGCCCGGCAGCAAAGGCGTTTGCAAGACTGGCGGGAAGCGAACGGATATCGGCATTGATGTCGAGCGCCGATCCGGCGGTGCCGTTGACCTCAATGCGTCCATCGCCGGTTATGATGGTCAGATCGGAGATGCGCGCCGTGCCATTCTGGATGGCAATGGTGCTTGGTTTTTCAAGCCGCACGGCGATGCCCTTGGGAGCGGCGGAAAAGGCGTCGAGCCTCACCGTCATCGGCGTTCCGCCGGTATCGGCGCTGCCCTTCACCACCAGCGGTGCATTGTCGTAACGGCCGTTGACGTCGAATTGTGTCGTGGTGCCGGAATGGCCGATGGTGGCGTTCAGGCCGGAAATCGAGGCGGCGCCGGCATTAACGCTATCGGCACTGACCTTGCCATTGATAGCAAGCGCCTGCAGGTCGTCTATGGAGATATCGGCGGCGAGTTTGGAGATCGTCGTCGTACCCTGACGGATGCTGTTGCCATTGGCCTTTATCGTTGCGGCAATCCGGCCATTGGCATTGCTCAGCGCTATATCGCCGGCAACATCGCCTTCCGCCTGTTGCGCGGCCAGTGCGGCCAGCAGGGCTAGATCGGGGAAGTTGAAGGAAAGATTGCCGGAGGGGAGGAATTGCTGCGAGAATTGCAGCTGCCCGTCCAAGATGTTACGGCCCACCGCGACGTGAAATTCCGGGATCGCCGTGCCGTTTTCGGTCTGCACGACATTGGCGTTGGCGTCAATTTTCTGCTGGTCGAGGCTGCCGCTGGCCGTCAGTTTCGCCTGTGGAGCTTTGGGATCGGCCTTGCCTGAGGCGTTGACCTTCAGTGCTTCGAGTTTTCGTCCGGCAAGGATCGCACTTTCGGAACTCAAGGTGACATTGAAATCGGGTGCGGCAAGCGCGCCGCTGGCTTCGATTGCAAAATCGGCAACGCCTTTGGCCTGCGGCGTCAGCTTTTCGAGCGCCGGAAATTTACCTGTCAGATTGGCACTCAACGCGTCGTTTTCGAGGCTGACATCGCCGGCCGCTTCGATCGTTCCTGATTTGACCACGAGGTTCTGAACGCTGGTGCGCCCGCCAATGATCAGGTCGATATTGCCCTGGAGAGCAATGGTGGTATCGAATTTTTCGGCAAGCGCCGGCGGCAGGGTGGCGGGCAAAGCGAAGAGCTGCACGCTGGATGTCAGGCGATTATTGGCGAGGTCGAAACTGCCGTTCAGCGTTCCACCCACGCTGGCACTTTCCAGCGTCGCGCCATCAAAGCCAATGGCGGAAGAAGTGAGGCGGAGCGGCGCCTTGACGGTGACGGGTGCGCGCACCAGCCGGTCGATATCCGGGCTGACGAAAGACGATTGCGCGACGGAAAGGACGGTCTGGATAGTGCCGCTCTGGTTGGCAATATTGAGATCGGTGCTTTCCGCCGTCAGCTTGATATCGTCAAGCTTGCCTTGCGGCAAAGAAAGGCTGCGCAATGACGCCGTGGTCTTGAGATGTGCGGCATCGGCGTTGCCTTTCAGCGAAAGATCAAGACCGTTGATAAGGGCCTGAACCTCGCCATTGTTAAGCGGCCAGCGAAAATCGACCGGACCCGCTGTGCCGATCAGGTTCGCACTAAGATCGTTCTGACCGTTTGGATCGACGATGCCGGAGGCCGTCAGCAGCAGGGTGCCGGTTTCCAGCGTGCTGCTGCCGATTTCGATGCGGTTCTGCGGCGATAGGGTAGCGTTCGCATCGAGTTTCGTCTCGCCGGCAAAAAGCTGGCGGAAGGCAGGGGGCAGAAGCAGATCCGGCTGGCCGCCGCCGGCAATCTCGATGCGGCGTGTGCCGTCGTCGGCAAGAAGATGGCGACCCGTGACATTGAGGATCTGGTTGCCTGCGACATTGCCGCGCAAGGTGCCGGTCCAGTCGGAAAGCGGCCCTTCGCCGTTCACGTCGATAGCCACGGCTGGCGTACCGGGAAGCGAAAGCAGCGTGGCGAGAAGCCCGCCCTCCGGCTCTTTCATCTCCGCTTTCAGCTTCAGCACATTTTCATTCGGAAGAAATGCGACATCCGCATTGACGGAGGCATTGGGAGCATTCAGCCGGTTGGCCGTGAGCGACAGCCGCATATCGTCCTGCGCCGCCTTCAGATTGCCTTCGGCCGTCAGGTCGAAGGGGCGGCCGAGGAGCGACTGCCCGAGGCCGATATCGGGAAAGCTGAAATTATCGATGGCGATTTCGATTGGCAGCGAGGAATTGCCGGCGCTTTTCGTCGCTGTTTCCTGTGCGGGAAGCGGCTTACGCTCGACATCGATCGATCCGGCCGACACACGGTCAGCATGGAAGGTGCCGGCAAGCAGCGAGAGCGGCGACCAGTCGACGGCAATCTGGTTTACGCGGGCATAGGCTCCCTGCCGGTCCGAGAGGGTGACGTTGTCGAGCCGCAGGCGGCCAGTCAAAAGACCGCTGGGTGGGGATATTTCAATCGTCTGATCGGGCGTGGATACGAGCGATGAAATCTGTTTTGCGGCAATTCTGGCACCCATCGGTGTAAAACCGACGAACAGAACCACAAGCAACGCCAGCACAACGCCGCACAAAGCGACGTAGCCCAGCCATTTCAGCAATCGAATCAACGTTCTCATCAAAGGTAATCTACACTCTGTTACAAGGGTGTTCGACAGCGGCGTTTAAAATGACTGGCCGATGCCGGCATAAATGCCGAAATTGTTGCCACCATCATATTTATCAAGCGGCATGGCGACATCGAGACGCAGAGGCCCGAAGGGCGTCGCGTAACGCAGACCGATACCGGCGCCAGCCCGGATATCGGAAAAATCCGGGGTCACTTCATCCGAAACCACGCCGGCATCGATGAAAGGCACGATGCCGATCGTATCGGTGACCTTGATGCGGGCCTCAACGGAACCTACCACATAAGAGCGGCCGCCGGTTGCATCACCAGCTGCATTATAGGGCGATATTTCCTGATAGCTGTAGCCGCGCACCGATCCGCCGCCGCCGGCATAGAAGCGCCGGGTCGTCGGTATGTCCTGCAGGTCGCTGCCGCCGACCAGCACGCCGCCTGAGAGTTTTCCGGCCATGATCAGCCGGTCCTCGGCGCCAAGCCCCTTGTAGCCCGAAATGGAGCCTTCGAAAGAGGAGAAAAACGTGCCGTTCAGCGCCTCATAGCTTGGCTTGGCGGCCAGGGAGGCACGGAAGCCTTCGGTGGGGTTGAGCTTGTCGTCGCGGGTATCGCGCACAAATTCCAGCGGTATGGAGGTGGTCAGATATTCATTCTTGCCGAATGCGTCTTCGGTATCGGCCCATTGCACCTCGAGACCGGCGGCGGCGGTGTCGGTATCGTTCAGCTCATAGCTGAAACCGGCCGTTCCCGTCAGCGTCTTCGCCTCATAGGTATCGGGATGTTCGGTCTTGGCGATCAGGCTGGTCTTGAAGGTGGTGCGCGGATTGAACATGCCGGGCTTGGTGAAGGTGATGCCCGCCGAATAATCCATGCCTTCGACGCTGGATGCTTCGGCGATGCGCGAAACCGAGCCTTCGATGCGCAGCGATTCCGCCTGCCCGAACAGGTTCCTGTGGCCCCAATAACCCTGGAGGCCAATGCCTTCGGTGGTGGAATATTGGGCGCCGACGCCGAAATAGCGGTGCTTGCCCTCCGACACCTCGATGGTGAGCGGAATGGAGCCGTCGCGCGAAAGCGTTCCTGCTTCCTTGATCGTCAGGCTGGAAAAGACTCCGAGCTGGCGCAGCCGGTCTGCGGCCTTGCGCAGCTTTTCCGGCGAATAGGGCTCGCCGCCATTGAGGCGCGAATAACGACGGATGAAGTCCCCATCGACGGTTTTTTCACCGGTGACGGTCACCTCTCCGAGGGGGGCAACAGGCCCGCCTTCGGCTGCCATGGTAATGTCGACCGTGTTCGTCGCGTGGTTTGCGACCGCCTCGCGTTTCGTCAGCTTGGCAAGCGGGCGACCTTCGGCCTTTAGATCATCAATGAGCTTGTTGCCGGCGCGGATGATTGCCAGAGACCCGGCATCGCCGCCGGTGATGAGGCCGTATTCCTCAAGGTTGCGGCCCGTCACATCGCCTTCGAGGCGGACGCTGCCGAGCGTGAATTTGGGACCAGGCGTCACCGTTATGACCACAGGCACGGGTGCGCTGTGATCGAATACCGGATTGGGCGGCAGAGCGTCCACATCCTTGCCAGCGACGGTGACATTGACGATACCGCCATAACGGGCGTTTTCATAAAGCGCCGCGATCAGCCTGTCCCTGTCGTCTCTCGCCTTTATCAGAAGGCCAAGGTCACCCGAGGCGGGTTTGTCCTTGTCGGCCAGAAGAAGGGAGCTGTTTTCGAGGCTGCCCTTCAGCGATTTGTCGGCTTCGGGGGCATTGAGCGTGACGGCATATTTGACCGGGTTGATAACCTCAACCTCCGGTTCTTCCGAACCCCAGAGGCGCATGCCGAACAGTTTGAAGGCAAAGGCGTCACGGGTAAACGCCGGATACAGGGCGAACGTGACAGCGACCGCAAGCGCGGTGCCAGCCTTCCGATACGCAATACCTGTCTTCGGGTTAGTTCGTGTTCTTCGCATAAGCTGCTTTATGGTTGAGCATTTATTGTCGCCCTAACCCGTTTCCTGTCCGTTAACATTGCAATTTAATCATAAATAAACGGCCTTGAGGACCCTTCGACTGGTGTTTTGCCGCCCTAAACGCAAAAAGCCCCGGGTGACCGGGGCTTCTGTGCAACGGTATTTCGCGGTGCGATTAACGGCAACGCGCCGTGTAACGCTGACCGTACTGGTCGCGATAGTAGCAATAGCCCGGCTCGGAAGCATTGCCGATCAACGCGCCACCTACGCCGCCGATTGCTGCGCCAACTGCTGCGCCGCGAACGTTACCCGTAATGGCGCCACCAATAACAGCGCCGGAAACGGCGCCGATCGAAGCGCCCTTTTCCGTCTGCGTGCAGCTTGCGAGCGACAGGCCGACGAGCGCAAATATGATTGCCTTTTTCATGAAACTCTCTCCAACGTTACAATGAGCTCTTCGGCTCGGTAGGCGTCCCATATTTATCTGCGGCGACTGCTACCTCCGACCGCCACAGATAACTAACAATTCGATGTCGTTTAGGGAAGCCTCCAGTTCAGGCATTCCTCCCGAGCGTAAATCGATTGCGTCCCAAACAACGGCGCGTTGCGAAAAAGGTTCCAAATTTCGTGGTTTTTTGATGTGAATCAATTTTGTACTTTTCATCGGCATCTATAAACGGTTTATTGGAATGGTTCAAAACAACGGCGAATTGACGCAGACGCGGTTAAAGTGACCCGCAAGGGTTGACGGCCCCGGTGTCGGGGCAGAAAACGATCTGGTCAATTCTGGAGCATGGCATGGACTTCGAGGCATTTTTCACGGCGGAACTGCAAAGCCTGCATTCTGAGGGACGCTATCGCGTTTTTGCGGATATCGAGCGCCAGCAGGGCAATTTTCCCCGTGCGACACGGTACAACGCCAATGGCGAGCGCAAGGACGTCACCGTCTGGTGTTCGAACGACTATCTCGGCATGGGCCAGAACCCGAAAGTCATCGAAGCCATGAAGGCCGCCATCGATCACTGTGGCGCGGGTGCGGGAGGCACCCGGAATATTTCTGGCACCAACCATTACCACGTCCTTCTTGAACAGGAACTTGCCGATCTGCACGGCAAGGAATCGGCGCTGATCTTCACCTCGGGTTATGTCTCCAACTGGGCGACCCTCGGAACGCTCGGCCAGAAAATTCCGGGCCTGATCATTTTCTCGGATGCGCTCAACCATGCTTCGATGATCGAGGGTATCCGTTACGGCCGTTGTGAACGGGTGATCTGGAAGCACAATGATCTCGAAGATCTCGAGGCGAAGCTTAAAGCCGCTGATCCGAACGCGCCGAAGCTCATCGCCTTTGAATCCGTCTACTCGATGGATGGCGATATCGCGCCGATCAAGGAAATCTGCGATCTCGCCGATCGATATGGCGCCATGACCTATCTGGATGAGGTCCACGCTGTCGGCATGTATGGGCCGCGCGGCGGCGGCATTGCAGAGCGCGAAGGTCTCATGGATCGCCTGACGATCATCGAGGGAACGCTTGGCAAGGCCTTCGGCGTGATGGGCGGTTATATTACCGGCTCCACGGCGGTCTGCGACTTCATCCGTTCTTTCGCCTCCGGTTTCATCTTCACGACGGCCCTGCCGCCGTCGCTTGCCGCTGGCGCGATTGCCTCGATCCAGCATCTGAAGGCAAGCCCCTTCGAACGCGCGCGCCATCAGGACCGGGTGCGCAAGCTGCGCGGTCTTCTCGATGCACGCGGCATTCCACACATGGACAATCCAAGCCACATCGTGCCGGTCATGGTGGGCGATGCCGCTAAGTGCAAATGGATTTCGGATATTCTGCTCGATAGTCACGGCGTTTATGTGCAGCCGATCAATTATCCGACCGTGCCGCGCAAGACCGAGCGCCTGCGCATCACACCGACGCCGCTGCATAGCGATGCCGATATCGAACATCTGGTCGGCGCGCTGCACCAGCTCTGGTCGCATTGTGCGCTGGCGCGGGCGGTGGCGTGAAGCCGGGATTTAAATAAAAGAAGACCGGGCCGCGTTTACGCGGCCTTTTCTTTGGTGGCGATCAATTCCAGCGCATGGCTTCGGGCTTCCTCATCCGCCGCGAACACATCTTCAATCGTGGCCGCGGATCGGCCGTCATGCATGCGGTCCATGACCGTTTCGACGATGTCGGCCATATCGAGAAATCCGATGCCGCCCTCGACGAAGGCGTGAAAAGCGGTCTCTTCGGCTGCATTCAGGGCCGCACCCTGCAGGCCGCCGCGCACCAGCGCCGTGCGTGCCAGACGGATCGCCGGAAACCGGGCTTCATCCGGTGCTTCGAAATCCAGCCGCGCCAGTTTTGCGAAATCCAGCCGCTCGACATTCAGATTGCCGCGCTGAGGGTAGGTGAGAGCATAGGAGATGGCGGTGCGCATATCGGGGGAGCCGAGCTGGGCAATATAGGAGCCGTCGGTGTAACCCACCATCGAATGGATGATCGACTGCGGGTGGACGATCACCTCGACCTGATCGGGCCTGAGATCGAAGAGATATTTCGCCTCGATCATTTCCAGCCCCTTGTTGAACATCGAAGCGCTGCCGATGGAGACCTTCAGCCCCATGGACCAGTTGGGATGGGCGCGTGCGATATCCGCCGTGACATTGGCCATCTGCTCACGCGACCAGGTGCGGAACGGTCCGCCGGATGCGGTCAGCACGATGCGCTCCACGGCCTGCTTGTGATCGCCCGTCAGGCACTGGAAGATTGCGCTATGTTCGCTGTCGACCGGGATCAGTCTGCCGCCGCCCTGTTTGACCGTGCGCAGGAAAACATCGCCCGCCGAAACGAGGCACTCCTTGTTGGCAAGCGCTATATCCGCGCCGCGCCGCGCGGCCGTCAATGTGGGTGCGAGACCAGGTGTTCCGGCAATCGCCGCCATCACCCAGCCTGCTTCCATCGAGGCCGCTTCCTCGAGGCCGGATTTGCCCGCCGCAACCTTGATGCCGGTGCCGGCAAGGGCGGATTTAAGCGCTTCGTATTTGTCATCCTCGGCTGTCACCGCAAGCTCAGCGCCGAATTCGCGCGCCTGTTCCGCCAGAAGCGCGATGTTGCCCGCGCCGGTGAGCGCCATGATCTCGAATTGGCCACGCCCACCCAGCTGACGCACGACATCCAGCGTGTTCGTACCGATCGAACCCGTCGAGCCCAATATCGTCAGTTTGCGTGGCGTTTCACTGGCAGTCGTCATCTTCAGTCCGTCGGTCGTTTGCGGTTTGCACCTTTTGGCGCATGCCGTTCTCCCGAAACCGCTGCGCGCTTTCGGGCGACATGCATTAGCCTCTACTCGCGAAAATCAGCCATAACAAGGATAAAGCCCTGCTATTGTTTTTCTCCAAGGCAAAGCCATATGCTGAAAAAACGATGAGAGGATATTGATGCGACGTTTTCTGGTTTCCAGCGGTTGGATTTTTGCGACAAGCCTTGTGCTGGTTCTGGTATTTATTCCTTTCGACCCGCGTCTTTCGGAACGTGCCCAGGCCCTGCCTGGAACGATCGTATCCTTCAATCGCTCCATTACCGATTTCGGAACGTTCAGCTGGATGCTCTATTCCACGGGCGCTCTCGCCATCCTTGCCTATATTGCCGCGCGGGTCTTGCAGGCGCGCACCTATGCTGGGCGATTGAGAACGGCGTGGCGGCTTCTTGCCTATTTTTTCCTGACGATCGGTACGGCCAGCATTCTCGTCCATACGCTGAAATTCCTGATCGGGCGGGCGCGGCCAGAGCTTCTTCTGGAAATGGGCGCCTATAGCCTCACGCCTTTTACCGGCGACAATCTCTATGAAAGTTTTCCCTCCGGCCATTCAACCGCTGCCGGCGCCTTTTTCGGCGTCTTCGCCATGCTGATGCCGCGCTTCCGCTGGGTGTTCCTTCTGCTTGCCCTTGCCATCGGTGTTTCCCGCGTCATTGTTGGCGCGCATTATCCAAGCGACGTTGCCGCCGGGCTGCTGCTTGGCTTGTGGACTGCCATGGCCTTCGCCTTTATCTTCGCCCGGTCCGAAATGCTTTTTCGCTTCGATGCGCATGGTTGGCCGCAGCCGAAAAATGCAAACCTCCCGGCGGCGGATGCGCGATAGAGACGTGTGACGGGACTGAAACGGGGGAAGGTGATGGCAGAAGCGAAAATCTCACCGGAAAATGAAGGCAAGGCCGTTCAGCACATCCGCACCGCCGTCGCGGTTGCCGGTGGCGGGCCTGCCGGCCTGATGCTTGGCCTGCTGCTTGCCCGCAGCGGTGTCGATGTGACGGTGGTCGAGAAGCATGGGGATTTCCTGCGCGATTTTCGCGGTGATACGATCCACCCTTCCACGCTTGAGCTGATGGAGCAGCTGGGTTTCATAGAGGAGTTCCTGAGGCTGCCACATACGCGCGCGCCACGGCTGAACGGGGTCATCGGCGGCGAGCGCGTCACGATCGCTGATTTTTCCCGGTTGCCGGTCCGGCATCGTTTTATTGCCTTCATGCCGCAATGGGATTTTCTCAATTTTATCGTCGGCAAGGCCGGGCAATACGAGAATTTCCGGCTGCTGATGAATGCGCCGGTAACGGGTCTTATCGAGCGCGACGGGCGTGTCGGCGGTTTCACCGTCAACACACCGGAAGGCGCGATCGAAATCGAGGCCGATCTGGTGGTGGGAGCGGATGGCCGTAATTCCATCGTCCGCGAAGCGGCGGGGCTGGAAGTGCAGCGTTTCGGCATTCCGACCGAAGTGCTGTGGATGCGTCTTTCAAGGCAGCCGGGGGATTCGACTGAAACCATGGGTCATGCCGGCTCGCGGCAAGGTTTCGTGATGATTAATCGTGGCGATTACTGGCAATGCGGTTACGTGGTGCGCAAGGGCTTCTTCGCGGACATAAAACTTGAGGGACTTGAAGCCTTCCGGGACAGGGTTGCGGAAATCTGCCCTTTCCCACGCGAGAGGCTTGACGAAATCATGAGCTGGGACGACGTGCATCTCCTGACCGTTCGTATCGACCGGTTGAAGCGCTGGTGGAAACCGGGTCTCATCTGCATCGGCGATGCGGCCCACGCCATGTCGCCTGTTGGCGGTGTCGGCATCAATCTCGCTGTTCAGGACGCCGTGGCCGCAGCCAATGTCCTCGTGCCCGTGTTCTCGTCCGGCCGGGCTGTTACCGATGACGATCTCGCCGCAATCCAGAAACGTCGATCCTTCCCGACCAAGGCCACGCAGTTTCTGCAGCGGATGATGCGTATCGGTCGCAAGAAGGAGCAGGCGGATACGGGTGCGGCGGAAAAGCCGAAAGGTCCGCCCGCCTTTGTGCTGGCGATCATGCGATTTCCGCTTTTTGCCCATCTGACGGGCCGGCTGGTGGGGCTGGGATTTCGTCGGGAAAAGATCGAGACCGTATGACGCCGCTCAGGCGGCGTCTTCGATCTCCCTGGCATATTTCAAACCGATAACGGCCGAGCCAATCAGCCCCGGCTCGATCCGGCAAATGGCGGGCACGACGAGCGGGCGGTTGAAGCGCCTGAGAATGCGGCTCCTCACGGCCTCGTCCAGAGCGCCCACAAGTTCCCTGGAATTCGAAAGTCCGCCGCCAACCGGCACGATGGTCGCGCCGGTAACGTTGATCACCATCGCCAGCGGTGAGGCGAGAATATCGACGAGGACATCGATGGTTCTGGCGGATTGCGCATCCCCCGCCTGCCAGGCGGCAATAATATCCTCGCTGGTCATATCCTGCCGGTGAAGATGCAGATGCAGCTTTTCCATGCCGCGGGCGCTGCCGATCGCGTCGACACAGCCGGTAAGGCCGCAGCCGCATTCGAAGCGCGGCAGCGAGACCGGCGGGTTGCCCGCCAATGTCGCGGCCACTGGCCCGTGGCCCCATTCACCGGCAAAACCGCCATCGCTGTTGATGAGCTTGCCGTCGATCACCAGCCCACCACCGACACCCGTTCCAAGGATGACACCGAAGACGACGCGATGACCCTGTCCGGAGCCGATCTCCGATTCGGCGATCACGAAGCAATCTGCGTCGTTCGAAACGATGACGGGAAGGTTGAGCGCCTTTTCGAGCTCGTCCTTCAAGACGGTACGGTGAATACTGGGAATATTGGCAACGGTGGCCTTGCCCGTTTCCGGATCGATGACGCCGGCAATCGACAGCGAGACGCAGCCGGGTGTGCCGCCGCTCTTATCGATGACGGATTTCAGGCCGGCGGCGAAGTCTTCAAAACTGGTTTTCGGTGTCGGTATGCGCGGAACGGGGCGAATATCGTCCGGGGCATGGGCAATGGCGCCCTTGATGGTCGTTCCCCCGATATCGAAACAAACGATCATGGTTCACACTCCCGAACGTTTGGCATCATAGATTTTTTCTCCTGATATCCATGTCGAATGCATCTGGAGGTCGGGTGTGAGCATGACGAAATCAGCATCGAAACCGGGCAGAAGTTTACCCTTGCCGGAGGCGCCGATTGCCTGCGCCGGATAGGCTGAGGCCATTCTGAACGCCTCTTCCAGCGGTGTTTCCATCTTCTCATGCATGAAGCGGATGCAGGAAAGCATGTCGATATCCGCACCCGCAAGCGTACCGTCGGCCAGGGTCAATCGGCCGCCATTGCGATAGACCTGCCGGCCGTTCAGTTCGAAACCGTCGTCATCCGTGCCGATGGTGGACATGGCATCGGTGACGAGGAAAATGCGGGCCGGGCCATTCTTGGCACGAAGCGCAATGCCGATTGCAGCCGGGTCGACATGGAAACCATCGGCGATCAGCCCGCAATCCAGTCCACCGTTCGAAAGCGCGGCTCCGACCAGCCCCGGTTCGCGGTGGCCAAGAGGGCTCATCGCGTTGAAGAGATGGGTCACCATGGATGCGCCGGCTTCAGCATAGGCCGTCGCCACATCAAGGCCGGTATCGGTATGGCCGAGGCTGACGACGATGCCGGCGTCCCTGAGGGCCGCAACCTGTTCGGCCGTCACGTTTTCGGGGGCAATGGTTGTCAGCACGAAGGGAAGTTGCGCCTTGCAGCCGGTCAGGACTGCAAGGTCGGCCGTCTCCATCTTGCGGATCAGCGCCGGATCATGCGTGCCCTTGCGCGCAATGGAAAGATGCGGTCCCTCGAAATGCAGGCCGAGGAAACCGGGCACCTGCGCCTTGCTGGCGGCAATGCCCGCCTGCGCCGCTATGGCGGTCACGTCCGGCCGGTCGGTGATGAGCGTGACCATCAGCGCCGTGGTGCCGAATTGCGCATGAGCGGAACAGATGCGGGCAATGCCCGCCACATCCGGCTGGTTGTTGAACATGACGCCGCCGCCGCCATTGACCTGGAGGTCGATGAAGCCCGGCGCGATCAGCAGTCCATTCACATCGATTGTCTCGGCGTCGGCGGGTACGCTGTCCGAAATTGCGGCAACATGCCCGTCGCGGGTCAGAAGCACCTTGTCATCGTGCCACGTGACGCCGTCGAAAATGCGCGCGCCGATAAATGCCCTGATGCCGCTCATTGGGTTTCCGTGACCTTCTTCAACGCCACGGGCGCATCCGGGTTGAAGCCTCTTGCACGCGACAATTGCTCGATGAAACCGTAGAACGGCGCGATCAGCAGCAAGGCATCCGTCAGCGGATGGTTGGTTTCTACGAAGGGCAGCGGCTTGGCCGGGCTGCCCTTGGCGGAAGTGACGAAAACATTCGCGCCTTTTTGAGCGAGATTTGCGGCAATATCCGTGACGGAGGTTTCGGCGCGGTCGCGCGCGGCAAAGGCGATGACCGGAAATTTCGGTGCGACCAGCGAGACCGGGCCGTGCATGACTTCCGCCGAAGAATAGGCTTCCGCATGCAGCTCGCAGGTTTCCTTGCACTTCAACGCGGCTTCCGCGGCAATCGCAAGGGCGGGACCGCGACCCAGCATATAAAGCGATTCCTCGCCCTTCACCGCCTCAGCGATCTGGCTCCAGTCGAGTGCGATTGCTTTGGCGAAATTCTGCGGCAGGGCGCTGACGGCCTTGGCCAGCAGGCTGTCTTCCGTCCATTCGGCCAGGATCGCAAGGCCGGCAACGATGGAATTGACGAAGGACTTGGTCGCGGCAACCGCTTTTTCCGGTCCTGCCTGGATATCGATCGCCTGATTGGCCGCATCGCCAAGCGGGGAGGGCAGGGTGTTGACGAGGGAGAAGGTGAGTGCGCCGCCCTTGCGGGCGCTTTGTGTCAGGGCAACGATGTCAGGGCTTTTACCCGATTGCGACACAGCGAAGGCCGCCGCCCGTTCCAGCCGCAGTTTTGTCTGGTAGATGGAAGCGAGCGAGGGGCCGAGAGAGGCCACCGGAAGGCCGGTCTGCAATTCGATCGCATATTTCAGAAAATGTGCAGCGTGGTCGGAGGAGCCGCGCGCAATCGTGACGATAACCGCCGGATCGCGGGCCTTCAGCTGGCTGCCGGCTTCGTGGAAATCATTTTTCGCATTGTCCAGCAGACGGGCGACGGCATCGGGAATCTCGTTGATTTCCTGGCGCATCAGGGTTGTCATCGTTTTCTGTCCTTGGTCGGTGTGTTTATTCGGAGGTCATCGTCAGTTCGGCGACGAGGTCGTAGGCGTCGCTGCGATAAAGGGCGCGGGATATTTCCATGAGGCGTCCGCTTTCCAGATAGGCCATGCGCTGCACGGAAAGCGCCGCCGAGCCCGGCGGAACGCCCAGCAGCAGGGTCTCCTCATCCGTCAGATTACGGGCGGAGATGCGCTGGATGGCGCGAACGGGGCGAATGCCGTTTTTTCGAGCTCCATATAGAGCGAATTTTCCACCAGTTGCGGGTCGGGCAGAAGATCGCCGGGCAGGCTCGTCACTTCGAGCGCAATCGGCTGGTCGTTGGCAAGGCGCAGTCGTGTCAACCTGGCAACCATGGCGGATTGGGACAGGCCGAGAGCCATCATCTCGTCACCGGTCGGATAAAACAGTCCCCTGTCCAGCCAGCGCGTGCTCGCGGCCATGCCGCGGCGGCGCATGTCCTCGGTAAACGAGGTCAGCTTGGTCAAGGGCTGCTGCATGCGGGTGATGGGCTTGACGACAAAGGTGCCCGAACCGTGCCTGCGCACCAGAAGCCCATCACGGACGAGATCGTCCACCGCCTTGCGCACGGTGACACGGCTGACGCAGGCGCTTTCGGCAATGTCGCGCTCGGGCGGCAAGGCGTCGCCGTGTTTCAGGCGGCCGGCATTGATGGCATCTTCAATCGTCTGACGCAGTTTCAGGTAAAGCGGGCCACCGCCTCCCGATTGCAGGTCGTCCAGATTAAGCGCTGCGCCGTTCATGCATAACCTCTGTCACAATCGATGTGGCGAATTTTCGCTATACCATACGCATCACAATCGGCAATACCAAAATAGAACCATTGGTGTATTTGTACGATAAATCGGTGTTTTTTTCGATATTTTGCCAAATAATAAGGCCATGTGCTTGATATTTTCGCATTAACCAAAAAAAATTTCCCGCAACAGGAATTGCTCTAGACGATTGGCATTTTTTTGGTATTGTTTTTTACGTCGATGGCCGCAGCGGTCTTGTTTCGCTTGCGCGTCGGCGGAAAAATCGATTTGCGGTCCTCAGCGGGGTTTGCGAAATCGAATTTAGCTTGACCGTTGTGAAAATTAATTTCATCGTGGCAGGAAATTATCGCAGATATGTGAACGGCCAGCACAGAAATGGTTGCTTCTGCGAAAATGAATTACGAATGAACAGGGAACAAAGTTCATGAAGGTGGGAATTATCGGACTCGGATTCCGTCTCGGTTATCTGGGCTACGTTTTTCATGAGATTGACAAGGACTTCGAGATCGTCGGTTACGTCGATCCCGCGCCGGCTGGTTTGCCCGGTCTCAAGGAAAAGGGCATTTCGGTTGGCAAGGCGTATGACAGCCCCGAGGCGCTGATCGCCAGCGAGAAATTCGACCTCTTGATGATTGGCTCGCCGAACCATATGCATCTTGAGCATATCCGCATCGGGCTTGAAGCCGGTTGCACCATCTTCTCCGAAAAGCCCATCGTCGTCAGCATCGAGGAAAGCCTCGAACTCGCCCGGTTGCTCAACAAGCATGGTCATGAGCGGCTGCTGGTGGGTCTGGTCCTGCGTTATTCGCCGCTTTACCGCGATCTGCGCGCCGCACAGGCTGAAGGCAAGCTGGGCGATGTCGTTTCCATCGAGGCTTCGGAACATATCCCGCCCTATCACGGCGCATTCTTCATGCGCGACTGGCGGCGTTACGAGAATTATTCCGGCTCCTTCATGCTGGAAAAATGCTGCCACGACCTCGATCTCTATAATGGTGTTGTCGGTGCGCGGCCGCGTTTCGTGTCGAGTTTCGGCGGACGCAAGAGCTTCACGCCCGCGAATGCCCCGCAAAATGACGGTATCAACGACATGGAGGTCTACCATCGCAAGCCAAGCGGCTGGATGGGCTCCGAGAAGGTGTTCGACAGCGACGGCGACATCATCGATTACCAGACGGCGATCGTCGAATATGAGAACGGCGCGTCGCTTGCTTTCCATACCAATCTCAACGTTCCCGACGATTTCCGTCGTTTCTGTGTCATTGGCGCCAAAGGCATGGCGGAGGGCGATTTCGTGCGCGGTTTCCTGAACGTGCACAATGCCCGGACCAACGAAAAGACTGTCGCCAAGACCTATTCGGCGGCGACTGCGCTCTCCCAGCATTACGGTGCGGATGAGCAGATGGCCGAGGACGTGATCGACCATATCGTCAAGGGCACGCCGCTGCCGGTTTCCGCACTTGATGCCATCGAGGCCGGCATTCTGGCGCTTGCCATGGATGAGGCGCGCCACGGCCGCAAGGTGGTGGATCTCAAGCCGGTGTGGGAGGAATACGATCTGGCGCTTCACGGGCAGCCGAAGACGCCTGCGGCGAAATCGGCTTAAGGGGGCGCGGCGATGGATGCGAAACGCAGCGCGGTCGTCTTTGCCTGGCTTCTTCTTTTGCCGGCACTTCTATACATCACGGTTATCGTTGCTTATCCGCTCGTCGATACCTTCATCCTGTCGTTTACCGATGCGTCGCTCAGAAAAACGACGAATTGGGTAGGCTTCATCAACTACGACAAGATCTTCAACGCGACTTTTGCCGATGTCATCACGCGGACCTTCATCTGGACGTTCTTTTCCGTCTCGATAAAGATGATCATCGGCACATTTGGCGCGGTCCTTCTGAACTCCGCCGTTCCCGGCCGCGCTCTGTTTCGCATCCTGACCATGCCGCCATGGATCGTGCCGATGGCTATCGGCATCTTCATGTGGGGCTGGATGTATAATGGCCAGTTCGGCATGATTTCCGGCGTGCTGCAGAACCTTGGCCTGGTGAATGGTCCGGTCGCTTTCCTCGCTTATGGCAACACGGCCTTCTGGGCGACGATCATCACTGACGTGTGGATCGGCGTGCCGATGGTGACGCTCTATCTGCTGGCCGCCATTCAGGCCATTCCGCAGGACCTCTATGAGGCGGCCTGGACGGATGGGGCAAGCCGTGCTTACCGCTTCCGCCGCATCACGCTGCCGCTGATGCTGCCCGCCATGATCACCATGTCGATGATCTCGCTGATTTCGACCTTCAACTCGTTCGACATCATCTGGATCCTGACGCAGGGCGGTCCGACCGGCCAGACGACGACCATGATCATCGACACGTACAAGACGGCGATCGGCTCTTACAAATACGGTGAGGGTGCTGCCCGCGCCGTGCTGATCTGCATCTTCCTGTCGATCTTCACCTATTTCTACTTCCGCATCACCAGCCGTATCTCGCAGGAGGCCAGCCGATGACCGACAAGAATGCGATGATCAACCGCTACAGGTGGTATGAAATGGTCGGGATCTATTGCGGCATCGCCGTGTTCCTGACCTTCGTCCTGGCGCCTTTCGTGGAAGGGTTTCTGGTTTCGCTGAAACCGCTCAGCCTGCTGTTTTCCTCGCCGTATAAATTCTGGCCGGAGAACGGTTCCTTCGAGGCCTATCGGACCATGTGGGTCAGCGTTCCCGGCTTTGCCCGCTACGTCTTCAACTCCTTCTTCATTTCGACGATCTCGACGATCATCGTTCTGCTTCTGGTGGTGCCGGCCTCCTATGCTTTCGCGCGGTTCCAGTTTCGCGGTCGCGGGCAATTGCTCGGCGCGTTTCTGGCGATCAACATGTTCTCCGGCGCGGTGCTGCTGATCCCGCTTTACCGGCTGATGCGCAATATGGGTGTGCTGAATACTTATTTCGCGATGATCATTCCCGGTGCAGCTTTCCTGATCCCCACCGCCATCTGGCTTTTGCGAACCTACATGCTGCGTATTCCGCGCGAACTGGAAGAAGCGGCCTATGTGGATGGTGCGAGCTATTTCTATACCTTCCGCCGGGTGATCCTGCCGCTTGCGATGCCTGGCATCGCGGTCGTCTCCATCACCACCTTCATCGGCGCCTATGCCCAGCAGTTCATTTTCGCGCTCACCTTCAATTCCAAGACCGAATATATGCCGCTGCCCATTGGTCTGTTCGCTTATTTCGGTCGTCAGGAAGTCATCTGGAATGAGTTGATGGCAGCCAGCTTCGTCGGCATTGCGCCGGCCATGGTCGTCATCTTCTTCATGCAACGATATCTCGTCAGCGGTCTGACCGCCGGCGCGGTGAAATAATCAACAATCGGAACGACCACCAGAAAATGGGAGACTACCTATGGCACTGAAACATTACGGATTGGCGCTTTGCGCTGTCGCATTTGCCGGTTCCACTGCCCTTGGCACGGTGACGGCGCACGCTGCCGACAAGGAGATCAGCTGGATCTATTGCGGCGACAAGATGGACCCTATCCATGAGAAGTATATCAAGGAATGGGAAGGCAAGAATGCCGGCTTCAAGGTCGTGCCTGAAGTCGTCGGCTGGGCGCAGTGCCAGGATAAGGCAACCACGCTCGCTGCTGCCGGCACCCCGGTCGCCATGGCCTATGTCGGTTCGCGCACGCTGAAGCAGTTCGCGCAGAACGATCTCATCGTTCCGGTGCCGATGACGGAAGACGAAAAGAAGACCTATTACCCGAACATTGTCGACACGGTCACCTTCGAGGATACGCAGTGGGGCGTGCCGGTCGCTTTCTCGACCAAGGCGCTTTACTGGAACAAGGACCTGTTCAAGCAGGCAGGTCTCGACCCGGAAACACCGCCGAAGACCTGGGCTGAAGAAATCGCCTTCGCCAAGCAGATCAAGGAAAAGACCGGCATCGCCGGTTACGGCCTGCCCGCGAAGACCTTCGACAACACCATGCACCAGTTCATGCACTGGGTTTACACCAATAACGGCAAGGTCATCGATGGCGACAAGATCACCGTCGACAGCCCGCAGGTTGTCGCGGCTCTGAAGGCTTACAAGGACATCACGCCTTATTCCGTCGAAGGTCCGACCGCCTATGAGCAGAACGAAATCCGCGCCATCTTCCTCGATGGCAAGGTTGGCATGATCCAGGCCGGTTCGGGTGCCGCAACCCGCCTGCAGGAAACCAAGATCAACTGGGGTATCGCGACCCTGCCGCTCGGCCCTGAAGCCAAGGGTCCCGGCACGCTGCTCATCACCGACAGCCTCGCGATCTTCAAGGGAACGGGTGTGGAAGAAAAGGCGACCGAATTCGCCAAGTTCATCACCTCGCCCGGCCCGCAGGGCGAATACGAGTTGCAGGGCGGCGCTGGCCTCACCCCGCTTCGTCCGTCGCCGAAGGTTGATGAATTCATCGCCAAGGACCCCTTCTGGAAGCCGCTGATCGACGGTATCGCCTATGGTGGTCCCGAGCCGCTCTTCACCGACTACAAGGGCTTCCAGGACACGATGATCGAGATGGTGCAGTCTGTCGTTACCGGCAAGGCTACGCCGGAGGATGCCGCGAAGAAGGCCTCGTCCGCTCTCGAGCAGTATAAGTAATCCACATTAACAGGGTTGCGGGCGAAGACCGCCCGCAACCGGCATATTTCGCCGCGGGAATGCCTGCCGCCATTATGGCCGCTCCATCCCGTGTTTTTTAACGGTTCCGATCCGACACGGTTTATTCCATGTTGCGGAACGTCTCTGAACGCAGCCTGATGTCGGCTGGTGACGGGAGAGGCAAGTTTTGGGTCAGCTTTATCTCAATAACGTCCGCAAGAACTATGGACATTTCGAAGTCATCAAGGGCGTTCAGCTCGACATCAGGGATGGCGAGTTCGTCGTTTTTGTCGGCCCCTCGGGATGCGGCAAATCCACATTGCTGCGCATGATCGCCGGCCTTGAGGATATTACCGCCGGTGACGTCGTCATCAACGGCGTGAAGGTCAATGAACTGCCGCCGGTCAAACGCGGCATTGCCATGGTTTTCCAGTCCTATGCGCTCTACCCGCATATGACGGTTTTCGAAAACATCGCTTTTCCGCTCCGCGTCGAAAAGATGGAAGAGAGCAAGATCAAGGAAAAGGTTGAGGGGGTTGCCAAGATCCTGCAACTCGACCAGCGCCTGCAGCAGCGCCCCGGCATGTTGTCCGGTGGCCAGCGCCAGCGCGTTGCGATTGGTCGCGCCATCGTTCGCGAGCCGAAGATATTCCTGTTTGACGAACCGCTTTCCAACCTCGATGCGGCACTTCGGTCCGATATGCGTATCGAGCTCACCAATCTTCACCGGACGCTGCAGGCGACGATGATCTACGTGACGCACGATCAGGTGGAAGCCATGACCATGGCCGACCGCATCGTTGTGCTGAATGCCGGTGAAATCGCCCAGGTCGGTGCGCCGCTGGAGCTTTATCATAAGCCTGCGAACCTCTTCGTTGCCGGGTTTATCGGCAACCCGAAAATGAACTTCCTGAAGGTCACCTGCAAATCCGCCAGCGCCGATGGGGTGACCGTTGAATATGAGGGGCAGACGATCACCGTGCCGGTGGAGCCGCGTGCCGGTCTGGAAGGCAAGCAGCTGACGCTTGGCATCCGTCCGGAACACACCGGTCTTGAAGCGGCTGACCTCAATGTGAAGGTTGCACCGAGCGTCATCGAGCGGCTGGGGGTGAACACGATCGCCTATGGCGTTGCCCCGACGGGCGAGAATTATTGCGCGCTGCTTTCCGGCTCCGCGCCGGTTGTCGTCGACGAGCCTATCGTGACCGGCATCAAGGCGTCGGATTGCCATCTGTTTGACGAGAGCGGTATCGCGCTGGAACGGCGCGTCGACCTTTCAGTCCTCAAGCTGATACAATAAAGGGCAGGAACCGGGCCATGAAATCTGTATTGCCATGCCCGGTTTTTCCTGACGCGATCCATTCCCGGCGGTTTTCTTCCGCCTTTTCCGGACGAAAAAATAACGCCGGGCTTTCGGCCCGGCGCTCGAATATTTCTTGCAGAAGCGTTGGATCAAGGCATCGGGTTGGGCATGTAGCCGGTGAAACCGCTGATTTTCCAGCGGCCCTCATGCAGCCGGCAATAATAGAGCGTCTGCCATTGCATGACGTCGAAGCTGCCATCGGCCTTGCGAAGCCCGCCATCGAACTTCTTGCGAACCAGCGCGGTTTCACCTTCCACTTCGATTTCTTCCAGTGTGGTGGTTGCGAAGATCGCACCCCGCGGGTCTTCGGCGAATTGCTGGGTTTGGAAATCCTGCGCCTGTCGCAGCCATTCATCGCGATAGGCCACGAGCGACGGGAAGGACAGACGCCAGTTGTCCGGGTTCGCATCCCGGTTGGCATTGATGCCGAGGAAGCCCTCTTCGACGAAATCACCCGCGACCTTCGACCAGTCGGCGGCGAGGAACGCGTCGATATCCCGCGTCACCAGCATCTCCCATATGGAATGGCGGGCGACGTCTGTTTCGGGAAAGGGGTTTTTAAAGGGATCGCGCATGATCTGGGTCCATTGTTGAAATTATTTTCAGGATTTGGAAATTTCGCTGGCGAATATTGTTGGCATATGCTCATCTCGCAATCAACAGAGAAAATAATTTTCAAATCAAAGGTGTCCGCCGTGTCGTCAACGGGACGAAGCATGATCGATTCATGGGTATGTACAGTTGACGGGCGTCTCGGATTAGAGTGCATCGGTAACGGGGCCAAGCCTTAAGTTTTGGCGGAACGGAGACCGGTGAGCATGGATATTTTCGCAAGGATTCAGGAAGACAAGGGGCAGTTCTCGCAATCGGAGCGACGGATCGCCGAGATTCTGGTTTCGGACTTCGAATTCGCCGTCAATGCGTCGATCATCGAGCTGGCCGCGCGTGCAGAAGTTTCCCCGCCAACGGTGACGCGTTTCTGCCGCCGTCTCGGCTGCCAGAGCTTTTCGGATTTCAAGGTCAGCCTTGCCAAGACCGCCTATGTGGGCATTCGCTATCTCACTTCCGAGCCCACCAGCACCGGCCCGTCGGATGTCGCCGAGGAGGTGCTTGCCAAGGCGCAGGAGGCACTCTTCCTGTTGCACAAGACGCTTGATCCCGCCCTTGCCGGTGAAGCGGCGATCAAGATCGCCAATAGCGGCATGATCTACGCCTTCGGTGCGGGCGGGAACTCTTCGATGATCGCGTCAGAAATCCAGAACCGGCTGTTTCGCCTGGGCCTGCGTGTTTCGACCAGCGCCGACCACAGCATGCAATTGATGATGACGGCTGCCGCGCGAAAGGAGGACGTCATCATCGGCTCCTCCTTTTCCGGCCGCAACATGGAGCTGGTAAAATGCTTCAGGCTGGCACGGGAAATGGGTGTGGCCACCATCGCGCTGACCCAGAGCGACACGCCCGTCGCCATGGCCGCCGATATGGTGGTGGCCGTCAACGTACCTGAGGGAAACAATATCTTCCGCCCGACCTCGTCGCGTTACGCCTATCTGGCTGCCGTCGATATTCTGGCGACCCTTGCTGCCTATCACCATCGGCAAAGGTCGATGGTGACCCTGCGTCACATCAAGCAGCAACTCGTGGAACATCGCGATCCGGATGACCGGCAATTGCTGGGTGACTGAAAGCGGGATGGGAAAAGTGTGAGCGGTTTACCTGAAATTCCGCTCTGGAACTGGTCGGAAAGCTTTAAAGGAGTGGCATGAGATGCAGGACAGGAAAGACCGGGTCGCCGTCGTAACGGGGGCGGCAGGTGACATAGGCCGGGCAATTGCCGTGGCGCTTTCTGAAAGCCATGAAAAGGTGGTGTTGGTTGATATCGATGCCGACGCCCTTTCCAATGCGCTTTTCCTGCTTTCCGGTTCCGCCTTCGTTTCGAAAACCTGCGATGTGACCGATCCGCAGGACCTCGCGAGACTGGCCCTGGAGGTCGCGGAGTTGGGTGATGTCGCGACCCTGGTCAACAATGCGGGCGCTGCAAGGGCGGTCAGCCTGCACGACACGACCGCCGAGATATGGCGCAAGGACAATACCCTCAACCTGGAAGCACCGTTTCTCTGCTTCAGGGCTTTCGAAGAGGCGCTGAAACGGACGCAGGGATCTGTCACCAATATCACCTCCGTCAACGGCATGTCGGTGTTTGGCCATCCGGCCTATAGCGCCGCGAAGGCGGGGCTGATCCATCTGACGAAGCTGATCGCCGTCGAATACGGTAAATTCGGCATCCGTTCCAATGCCGTTGCGCCGGGAACCGTGCGCACGCAGGCGTGGGAGGCGCGGGCGGCGGTCAATCCTCAGGTCTTTGAGGAAGCCAAGCACTGGTATCCGTTGCAACGCATCGTGAGACCCGAAGATGTGGCCAACGCCGTCGCCTTTCTGGCCGGCCCACAGGCGGCCGCCATCAGCGGCGTGTGCCTGCCCGTGGACTGCGGGCTGACGGCGGGGCAGGCGCCGCTTGCCCGTACTTTCTCGCAATCCGAACACTACTGACCGAGACCCTCTTACGGGTTCAATGCGCAATAAAGGGGAGCATTATGGCGCTCGCACATTATCGTCTTGAAAATTCATGGCATCCGCTCGCAGAGTCCGCATCCGGCGGCTTTACGTTCACGCTGGTCAATCTTTCCCGCGAGCCGCTGAAGGACTTTCGCATCGTCTACACATCCCTTACCCGGACGGTGGACAAGCCGGTTTGCGGCAATGCCGTTTATCTGCGCCGCAATGCCAATTTCCACGAATTTGCGCCGCCGCCCGGTTTCGTGCTCGAGGCCGGTAAATCCTGGCGTTTCACCGTCGATGGCTTGCTGAGGCCAGCCCGCCACCGCACGGATGGTGCGAAATCCGCCTATATCAGTCTTGCCGACGGCACGCATCGTGCGGTCGATGTCGGTGACCTGATGCTGGATGGGCGTCACAGCGAGCCGGCACCGGTTCTGCTTCCGGAAGGAAAGCTCGACCTGCCCTTCGCCATCCAGCCCTGGCCTGCTGAAATTGATGCCGAACCGGGCGAGGGCTTTCCCGTCGCGCTTTACCCGGCGGATAATGCGAAGGCTGAGGAAGTGCTTGCGGTGGAAACCGTGCTTTCGCTGTTCCGCAGGCTTTTTGCCGTGGGACACGTGCCTTTCAGCCTTGCGCCGGTTCATGAGGGAAAACCGCTTCGTTTCAAGCAGCATAGCGGGCTGGAAGCGGAAGGCTATCGCCTGTCTTTCTCGGATGAGGCCGTCGTCGTGGAATATTCGGCCGCTGCCGGTCTGCAATATGGCCTGACGGTTCTGGCGCAATTGCTGCATGGTGCGCGTGTCGATCCCAAATTCCGTTTCCCGGCTTCCGGCAGCATCAGCGATGCGCCGCGTTACAGCTGGCGCGGCTGCCATCTGGATGTCTCGCGTCAATTCTATCCGACTGGCGATGTCGTACGGCTTATCGATATACTCGCATGGCTGCGCATGAACCGGTTCCATTGGCACCTCACGGATGACGAGGCGTGGCGGCTTGAAATCAAGGCCTATCCGCTGCTGACCACCGTGGGCGCGACACGCGGGCCGGATGGGCCGCTCCTGCCGCAGCTCGGCAACGGCGCCGAACCGGTATCCGGTTATTACAGCCAGGAGGATGTACGCAAGGTCGTTGCCCATGCGGCGGCTTTGAATGTCGAAATCGTTCCGGAGGTCGATATACCCGGCCACAGCACGGCGGCTCTCGTCGCCTATCCGGATCTGACGGACGGGCAGGAAGCGCCGGACAGCTACCGCTCGGTGCAGGGCTATCCCAATAATGCACTCAATCCTGCCATCGAGCCGACCTATGAGTTCCTCGGCAAGATATTCGACGAGATGGTGGAGCTGTTCCCCTCGCGGCTGATCCACATCGGTGGCGACGAGGTCGCGGATGGCTCCTGGCTTGCCTCGCCGCTTGCCAAAACGTTGATTGAAAAGGAAGGGCTCGACGGCACCTTCGGCATCCAGTCCTATTTCATGAAGCGCATCCAGGGGATGCTGCATGAGCGTGGCCGCCAGCTTGCCGGCTGGGACGAGGTTTCGCATGGCGGCGGTGTGGATCCGTCGGGAACATTGCTGATGGCCTGGCAGAAGCCGGAAGTTGGCCTTGAGCTTGCAAAGCAGGGTTATGACGTGGTGATGACGCCGGGACAGGCATACTATCTCGACATGGTGCAGGATGAGGCCTGGCAGGAGCCTGGCGCAAGCTGGGCCGGCACCGTTCCGCCTTCGCACACCTATGCCTATGAGGCGGTCGGCGATTTTCCAGAGGAATTGAAGGAGCGGATGAAGGGCGTTCAGGCCTGCATCTGGTCTGAACATTTCCTCAACCGCGCCTATTTCAACCATCTTGTTTTCCCAAGATTGCCGGCCATCGCCGAGGCGGCATGGACGCCGAAAGCGCAGAAAGACTGGCTGAGGTTTTCCGCCATCGTTCCCCTCAATCCGGTTTATTGAGGAGAAGGTGTGATGCGTATTGCCGTTGGTGGTGTTCATACCGAATGCAGCACCTACTCGCCGGTGCTGATGCGCCAGGAGGACTTTCGCGTTTTTCGCGGCGCGGAGCTGCTGGAAGCCGAGTATTTCAATTTTCTGGGCGGGAGCGGGGCGGAGGTATTGCCGCTTCTGCATGCGCGGGCGGTGCCGGGCGGCCCCGTGTCGCGTGTGGCCTATGAGGCGTTCAAGGCGGAGTTTCTCGAACGCTTGAAGGCCTCGTTGCCGCTTGACGGGCTTTATCTCGCGATGCACGGTGCGATGAATGTCGAAGGTATGGACGATGCCGAGGGCGACTGGATTTCCAGCGCCCGCGCCGTGGTCGGGCCGGATGTGATTATTTCCGCGAGCTACGACCTGCATGGCAATGTCAGCCAGACGATCATCGACCAGCTCGATATTTTCGCCGGCTACCGAACTGCGCCGCATATCGATGTGCGCGAGACGATGGTGCGGGCGTGGACGATGCTGCTCAAGGCGCTGAAAACGGGCGAGAAGCCTGGTGTGGCCTGGGCGAAAATCCCCGTTCTGCTGCCGGGTGAAAAGACATCCACGGAAGATGAACCCACAAAAAGCCTCTATGCCGTTCTGCCGGATCATGATGCCCGGCCCGGCATATGGGATGCGAATTTCATGATCGGCTACGTCTGGGCCGACGAACCAAGGGCGACGTCCTGTGCGGTGGTGACGGGGACGGACAGGGAGGCCGCGCAGGCGGTTGCCAGTGAGATCGCGCAATCCTACTGGAATGCCCGGCAGGATTTCCGTTTCGGGCCGGTGACTGAGCCGCTCGACGCCATTCTCGATATTGCGGCAAAAACGACCACCGGTCCGATCATTCTCGCGGATTCGGGCGACAATCCGACCGGAGGCGGGGTGGGCGATCGCGCCGATGTTCTGGCGGCGCTGATTGCGCGCAACTGGCAGGGCGCGTTGCTGGGCGGCATCACCGACGGGCCAGCGGTCGAAGCCTGTTTTGCGGCGGGCGAGGATGCGACGCTTTCCCTGAAAATCGGCGGCAGTCTCGATCCCGAGAGCCCATCCGTCACCGCCGAAGCCAGGGTCCTGAAACTGGACGATCCAGGTGCTGCGGATCAGCGGCAGGCGGTGGTCGGCATCGGTGGCATTACCGTTATTCTGGCCGCCAGGCGCAGGCCCTATCACATGATTTCGGATTTCACCCGTCTGGGCTTCGATCCGAAGACGGTGAGGCTGCTGGTCGTCAAGTCAGGTTATCTTTCGCCGGAGCTTGCGCCGATCGCCAATCCCAATCTGATGGCGCTGACGGAGGGGGTTATCAATCAGGATATCGAAAATCTTCCCAATCGCCGCCGGGACGGCGATTTTTACCCATGGAAGCCGCATTTCGACTATATCCCGAAACCCATCCTTTCTGCCCGCTGGCGATGACGGCGGTTCGATAGGTTTTATCAAGCGATCCGGCGATGCCGGATCATCTCAGGCGAATATCCATGCCGTCGGCTCTTTCCATCGTTATCAATAATCCGTCGATCCGCATCGGGGCGCTCGCTATTCTGTTTTTCGGGTTTTCGAATGCGGCGACCGCTCCCTATCAGGCGGTCATCGGCATTCGCGAAATCGGGCTCAGCAACACCGTCTATTCCCTGCTGATGCTGTTTGCTGCTGTCATCAATGTCAGCGCCAGCGTGCTGATGGGCATCGTCGCCGACAGGCTGGGCGAATATCGCAAGCCCATGCTGTTCATCGCACTCTTCGGCGTCAGCGGCTATATGCTGGTCTATCTCGTCGGCAACGCCACGGCTTTCGTGAGCGCCAAGCTCGTTCTTCTGCCGATCTTCGGGGCGATGAATTCGCTGATTTTTGCGCATGTGCGTGCCGATGCACGTAATCTTTCCACGGGCGACATGATCGCCGTGAATTCGATCATGCGGGCAACGATTTCTCTCTCCTGGGTATTGGTGCCGGGCATCGTCGGTATCTTTCTGGTGAATTCCGGCAATATGCTGCTGGCTTTCCTTTTCTCGGGTATTTGTGCGCTTATCTGCTTTCTGCTCGTGGCCTTTTGCCTGCCGCGCGCCGCCACGCCGGCGACCGTGAACACCGAGGCGCGGTTCGGTTTCCGCGCTTCGCTTGCGGAAGTCGGGTCGCGGCGGGTGCTGCTGCGGATCATCGCCATAGCCCTGATCTGCTCGATGCTGCATCTCAATGATTCCATACGTTCGCTGATCATAACGGGTCAGGCGCAGGGCACGGTCGCGGATATCGGCATCGTGGCGGGCATCGTCGCGGCGCTGGAAATCGTTTTCATTCTCCTGTGGGGCTGGATCGAAAAAAAGGTGCCGCAAACGCTGACGCTGGCGGCGGGAGCGGTGCTTTATGCCATCTATCTCATCCTGCAGGGGCTCGCTTCCGCGCCATGGCACATTTACGCACAAACCGTCATCAGCGCGCTGGGCGCGGCGGCCATCATCAGTATCCCGATTACCTATCTGCAGGAACTGATCGCGGATCGGCCAGGGCTTGGAAGCTCGCTGATCGCCGTCAATATCTTCCTTGGTGCCGGTCTGGGTGCGCTGATTTTCGCCCTGGGCACATTTGTCACAAGCTATTCGGGAACCTCCATTCTGGGAGCAGTTGTGGGTCTCGGCGGCGTTTACATGCTCTATGCGCTTGATGGGACGGGGCGCCGCAGGTAGAGCGTCGGGCCGAAAAGTGTGGGCGGCTTTCGGATAACCCGGTGCGTGAACAGAGCACGTTCGAATGAAAGAGGTTACGATGATTCTCGAGATTTGCGTGGACGATGTGGCCGGGCTGGAAGCGGCGGTCAGGGGCGGTGCCGATCGTATCGAGCTCTGCGCGGCATTGTCCGGTGGCGGCGTTACACCGTCTGCGGGTTTCATGCAGCGGGCGGCGGCCTATGGATTGCCGGTCAGTGTGATGATCAGACCGCGCGCCGGTGATTTCGTGTTCACGCGTGACGAAGCCGATGTGATGAAACGCGATATTGATGCGGCGCGTGCTGCGGGGCTTTCCGGCGTGGTGCTCGGCGCGTCGCTTGGCGACGGATCGCTTGATATTCCATTGCTCGAGGAATTGCGCCGCCACGCCGATGGGCTGGATTTGACGCTGCACCGGGCGATCGATGTCGTTCCCGACATGGATGAGGCTTTGGAGGCCGCCATCGCGCTCGGTTTCCCGAGAATTCTGACCTCCGGCGGCGCACGTTCGGCGCTTGAGGGCATGGAGACGCTGGCGCGATTATCCGAGAAGGCCGCTGGCCGGATCGTCATCATGCCAGGTGCGGGCGTGCGTCCGCAGATCGTGCAGACATTGCTGGACCGCTTTCCGATCACGGAAATCCACGCATCCTGTTCCGCCGTTCCGTTTTATGATCCGGAAAGCAAGGTGGCGAAGCTCGGTTTTACCGGCGATGGGCGCAAGGGAACGGACGAAGCGGCGGTTCGCGAGTTAAAGGCGATCCTCACCGCTCATCAAAAAGGCGGCGCAAGGCTCTAGCCGTTCCGGCAGCGCCGTCGAGATCGAGTTTGATCTTATCCGGGGCCGGCAGAGCCAATGCGGCCCTGATGGCATCGGCCATGGAGTGCGCAGAGATATCTTTCTCCTCCAGAACCTGCGCCAGTCCCAGCCGCGCCAGTCGTTCGGCGCGGGCGCTCTGTTCCGTTTCGCCACCGGCTGCGAAGGGGATCAGGAGCGAACGGCATTTTGCCTGAAGAATATCGCAGACGGTGTTGTAACCGGCCTGTGAAACGGAAAGCCGCGCGCCGGCAAGAAGGCTTGCGAAATCCTTGCGGAAACGAAAGACGGATACATTGTCCGCCGCCTCAGCCGAGATCGCATCGAAATCCGCTTGAGGCATATTGGGGCCGGTGACGAGGCACCAGCTTTTGATGCCGTCCAGCAGCGGGGCGGCCTCAAGTGCCGCTCGCACGAGCGTTGCTCCCACCGCGCCACCGCCTGCGGAAACGACGATATCGAATTTCTCCACCGGTTCGGGGGGCGGTAGCGGTGCAACAAGGCCCGTATAGATGATGCGCTGGCTGATTTCGCCGGCAAGAGGAAAGGTATCCTCCAGTCGCACAAATTCCGGATCGCCATGGACCAGCACCGCATCGAAATGTTTCTTCACCAGCGACACGGTTTCTTCGTCCCGGCCGGGTTTGGTTTTTTCCTGCAGAATGTCACGCAGCGACGTCATGACGAGCGGGCGCGGTTCGCTATCCTCGATCTCATCCAGAAGCGGCAGCAATTCGAAACGCACCTGCCTGCGGCCGAAGGGGAAAGCCTCGATGATGACGATGTCCGGTTTTGCGCCATGGTAAGCGCCGATCAGCATGTCTGTTCGAAGCTTTTTGAAGTCGTCATCCACCGGTTTGCCGGAACTGTCGACAAGGCCGGAAAAGCTGCCGTCGCTGACGGCGATGGGCGGCAATTCGACGTGACGGATACCATCGCCCGGAAAGCCCGGAACCGGAGTGCCGCCTGTGACCAGAACGACATCGAAACCATCCGCCTGCAGGGCATTGGCAATGCGACTGGCACGGGCGATATGGCCGATGCCCAGAAGATGCTGGACATAAAAGAAGACTGAAGGGCGCTTTTCCGTATCACTCATGGCGTCTTTTCCCACTCGGTTTCGAACAGGGCCTTCAGTTCGGCAATGCTGGTGCGATGATCGAAAGCGGTTCGAACGCGGTTTTCGGCGGCAGCACCCAGACGCTGGCGCAATTGCGGATCGGTGATGGCCGCACGCAGTGCTTCAGTGAAAGCGGCCGGATTTTCCGGCTCGGTCAGCAGTCCGTTTTCACCGTCGACGAAGAATTCCGGAATGCCTGAGATTTTGGTGGAGATGCAGGTCAGCGCCTGGCTCGCGGCCTCGACCAGCACATTGGGAAGGCCGTCACGATCGCCATCGCTGGTAATGCGGCAGGCAAGGGCGAAGAGATCCGCCTCCCGGTAATTCTCCAGCACCTGCTTCTGGTCCATGGCCCCGGTCCAGACGATCCTGTCGGCGAGGCCAAGCTCGTCCGCGAGTTTTTTCAGCGCGACCAGTTCATCACCGCCGCCGATATGGGTGAAACGCCAATGGATATCCTGCGGGAGTGAAGCCAGCGCGCGCAGGAGAATATCGATGCCCTTTTTCTTGACCGCCCGGCCGACGCTTAAAATCCTGACCGGGTCACCGGCATCTGAACCGTCTCTCGCCGGGCGTGGCGTTTCGAAATGCGGGAAGCGGGTGAGATCGAGGCCATGATAACTCAGATGCACATTCTGCCTGGCCCCGGAAAGGGTCTGCAGATGCTGGAAGCCGCCGGCAGTGCAGGTCACGGCCCAGCGGGCGCTTTGCAGCTTGGCGGCAAGGTCACGGTCGTTTGAGGTCCAGATGTCCTTCGCGTGCGCCGAAATCGTCCACGGTGTGCCAGTAATGAGATGGGTATAGGCAGCGACCGAGGCGGGTGTGTGGATGAAATGGACATGCAGCCATTCGGCATCCGCCGGCCATTCATGCGAAAGGACGGCGGCCTGCCCGAAACGGCGGAACCGGTTGCGGCTGAGATCATGCGGCAGATCGCTGAAAAAACGGCGGAGCGCCCTGGTGAAGCCCGGCTTTTTGCGGCACGCCCACAATGCCTTTAGAACGCGCAGCGGTTCTTCATGCAGATATTCCGGCAGGTAGGTGACGGGTGCGCGAATTTCATCATGAACGGGGTGGCGTTTTTTATCCGTCGGCCGGCGCATGGACATGAGTTCGAGTTGCAGCCCGGCTTTCTCCAGCCCCAGAAGTTCCTGGGCGATGAAAGTCTCCGACAGGCGCGGATAGCCCTTGAGGAGCACCACGATTTTTTTTGTATCGGTCACGTTGCGCGTGTCTCTTTTAAAGTGGTGGTTATCGGGGAGCAAGTCACGCGGTCAGCGGGATTGGCGCCTTTTCGCCCTCGGGCGGCAGCCACTCGGCGATCCGTTTCGATATGTTTTCCAGACCGTCGAGTTTCAACTCCCGCGAATTGACGGAGGGCGGTGCACGGTTCGGCAGCGCCTTGAGAGCCGCCGCCATCTTGGCGGGGTTCTCGGCATCTTCCGGCAGAAGCATGTCGAAAAGACCGAGTTCGGACGCGCGACTGGCGCGGATAAGCTGCTCTTCCCGCGGCACCGTGCGCGGCACGACAAGGGCGGGCTTGTCGAAGGACAATATCTCGCAGACGGTATTATAACCGCCCATCGATACAACGGCCTGTGCACCGGCGACGAGATCTTCCATGCGATTGTCGAATTCGATGATCTCTATATGCGGAATATCGGCAACGCTGCTCATGAAGCGCTGGCGCTGATCGGCCGGCATATAGGGGCCGAGCACCACAAGTGCCTTGTGCGTCAGTTCGCTGTCATGGCGGTAGGCGTTGATGACGTCGTCGATCAATTCGCTGCCATCGCCGCCGCCGCCGGTGGTGATGAGAAGATAGTCCCCCTCCGGACGATGCGCCACGGTTTCCGCCTGGGTTTTCGAGCGCTGCAGGAAGCCGACGAAATCCATCTTGTCGCGCACGGTCTCGGGAACATCCAGTCCCGTCAGCGGGTCGTGGAAATCCGGCGGGCCATAGACCCAGACATGGTCATAAAACTGGCCGATCTTGGTCATAACGTTATTGCGCTTCCACTCCGCTTCAAGCAGTTGCGGCGCATCCATGACATCGCGCAGGCCGATGACGAGCTTGGTTCCCTGACCCTTGAGATAGGCAAGCGTTTCCTCCACCTCACCGCGAAGGCCCATGGGCTCCTTGTCGACGATGAAGATATCCGGCTGAAAGCTTTCGGCGGTATGATAGATGATGGAACGGCGCATCTTCAGCGTTTCCTGAAGATCGATATGCCTGTCCATCGAGGTATATTCGCCATTGCGCAGCTTGATGACGCTCGGGATTTTCACGAAATCCACGCGGGCGCGATAATCGAAGGCGCCGGCAATCGTCGCGCCGGAAATGATGAGAACGTTGAGGCCGCGATAATCCTCCACCAGCGCATGTGCAATCGTGCGACACCGCCGCAGATGCCCGAGGCCGAAGGAATCGTGGCTGTACATGAGGATACGCGCGTCGTTCAAACGGGAGGTCAAAGGCCACACCTCTTTTTGCCTTTCAGAAAAAAGGCGATGGCGGAAGAGCAGTTTATCAAAGGGTGTTCCATTTTATCTGAAGGGATCCGCAGCATCACGTAGTCCGTCACCGAAGAAATTAAAGGCCAGAATGACGAGAACGACCGGGATCGTCGGTAGCAGAAGCCACGGATATAGCGCAATGACGCTGACGCTGCGCGCCTCCGTGAGCAGAATTCCCCAACTTGTGATCGGTGGCCTGAGGCCGAGACCGAGGAAGCTCAGCGCGGTTTCGCCAAGAATCATGCCCGGTATCGTCAGTGTGGCCGAGGCTATGAGGTGCGACATGAAACCGGGAATAAGGTGCCTGCCAATGATGCGCGGCGTGCCTGCACCCATCAATTGCGCAGCCAAAACATAGTCTTCCTCGCGAAGCGCCAGCAATTTAGAGCGCACGGCGCGCGCCAGTCCCGTCCAGTCCAGCATCCCGAGAATGATGGTGATACCGAGATAAACGAGAATAGGGCTCCAGGTCACGGGCATGATCGCCGCAAGCGCCAGCCACAGCGGAATGCTTGGGATGGATTGCAGGACCTCGATGATGCGCTGAACGATCAGATCAAAGGTGCCGCCGCGATAGCCAGCTAAACCGCCGATCACAATGCCGAGAACAAAGCTCATGGCGACGCCAAGAAGGCCGATGGTCAGCGAGATGCGTGCGCCATAGATGATGCGCGACAGCACATCGCGTCCCAGCCGGTCGGTGCCGAGCAGGAACATTTCGCCGCCTTCGGCGGGGCATACGAGGTGGGTTCTGCCTTCGAACATGCCCCAGAAACGGTAGGTATCGCCCTTGCAGAAGAAGCGCAGCGGCTGGATATCCGTCGGTACATCACGGTAGACGCGCCTCAGATTGTCCATGTCGAGCGTCATCTCCCGGCCATAGACAAAAGGGCCGACAAATTTGCCGTCATTGAAGAGATGAATAGCCTGCGGCGGAGCGTAGATATGCTCGATATTGCGGGTGTGGAGATTATACGGCGCCAGGAACTCGCTAATCAGGATCGAGAGATAAAGCACCACGAGAAAAGCGCCGGACCACACCGCGATCTTGTGCTGGCGGAACTGCCACCACATGAGCCGCAATTGCGATGCCTTGCTGAAGGCCGCCATTCCGGACGTGTTGGGTTCGATGAGCGACGGGTCGAATGGCGCTGTCGAGACGTAATGGGGCAGCGCTTCGCCCGAGTTCGGGATGGATGAAGTCATTTGACGTTACCACCTCCAAAGCGAATTCTCGGGTCGAGTACGGCAAGGGCGATATCCGAGACCAGAACGCCGATCACCGTCAGGAAGGCAAGGAACATCAGGAACGAACCGGCCAGATACATGTCCTGGCTCTGCAAAGCCCTGATGAGCATCGGACCGGTGGTTTCGAGCGACAGCACGACGGCGGTAATTTCCGCGCCGGAAATAATGGCAGGCAGGATCGAGCCGATGTCCGAAATGAAGAAATTCAACGCCATGCGCAGAGGATATTTGATCAGCACCTTGAAGGGGTGAAGCCCCTTCGCACGCGCCGTTACGACATATTGCTTCTGCAATTCGTCCAGGAGGTTGGCGCGCAGGCGGCGGATCATGCCGGCCGTGCCTGCCGTTCCGATAATGAGGACGGGTATCCAGATATGTTCGAGGATCGACTTGAACTTCGCCCAGCTCATTGCCTGGTTCAGATATTCCCGGTCCATCAGATGGCCGATGGAGATTCCGAACCAGATATTGGCAAAATACATCAGGATCAGCGCCAGCATGAAATTGGGAATGGCGATGCCGAGCAGGCCGAGGAAGGTGAGCCCGTAATCACCCCAGCTATATTTATGCGTGGCGGAATAGATGCCGATCGGGAAGGCGAGGAGCCATGTGACGATGATGGTGACGAAGGATACCAGCACCGTCAGCCACAGGCGGTCTCCCACCACGTCGCTGACGGGCAGCTGATATTCGAAGGAATAACCGAAATCGCCGACCAGCATGCCGGTTGCCCAGCGGAAGTAGCGGATCGGTGCAGGCTGATCGAAGCCATAGCGGGTACGCAGCTCCTCGATTTCGGCAAGGTTCGCCGTCTCGCCCATGGCGCGCAGTTCGGCGACATAACTTTCGAAATAATCGCCCGGCGGCAGTTCGATGATGGTGAAAACCAGCATCGAGATCAGAATCAGCGTGGGGATCATGACGAGGATGCGCTTCAAAATATACCGCAGCATATCAGGCGTCTCCGTCGTACCAGAAGGCATCCGGCAGGTAGACGCCGAGATACGATGTGGGTTCATAACCGAAAAGCGCCTTTTCCGGCACATTTCGCATGCGTTTGACATGGACGACGGGCTGAAGTGCGCCGTTGACGATGCCGATGGAAAAGACCTGCTGTGTATATATTCCCAGCATCTCCAGCCAGATGGCTTCGCGTTCTTCCTCGGTGACGCTTCGGCGCCATTTCTTCAGGAGATCGAGCAGATGCGCCGCCTCTGGCAGATCGGGTTCCTTGCCTTCACGTCCGCCGGACAGATAATGGATGCCCCAGACCGGCCATTGCAACTGGTCGTCGCCGGTGGGGGCAAGGCCGGATGGCAGCATATCCGGGGTCGGTACGCCATTGTCCATGCCCATCCATACCGACATCAGCACCTCGCCGCCCATGGCGCGCTTGCGGAAGACATCGCGTTGGGTGGGGCGAACGGAAACCGCAATACCGATATGCCGCCAGTGATCCGTCACCAGTTCCATCACGTCGGTCTCGAGCGTGCTTTCGCCTGTTGTTTCGACGATAATATAGGCCGGGCGTCCATCCGGCAGGAGCCTTATGCCGGCGTTGTCGCGCTTGTCGAGACCCACTTCATCGAGCAGCCTGTTGGCTGCCGCACGGTCGAAGGCGCTCCAGGCTTCGGCGAATTCGGGTCGGTAAAGCGGGCTTTCCGGCAGAACCGTGTCGGCGCTTTCCTTCGCCAGCCCGTAGAAGCAGACCATGTTGATTTCATGCCGGTTGATCGCGAGCGACAAGGCCCGGCGCACGCGCACATCCTGGAAATAGCCACGCCAGACAGGATCGGCGCAATTCAGATTGGGCAGAAGCGCGATGCGTGATCCCTGGGAGCGCTTGTAGAGGTTCACCTTCAGGGGAAAGCGCTTTTCGGCATCTTTCAGAAAGGTGTAATCGGCGAAGTCGAGGCCGAAATATTGCAGGTCGCTGTCGCCTGACGCGGTCTTCGCCGAGATGATATCGGACGAGGTGACGTTCAGCAGGAACCGGTCGAGATAAGGCAGCTGCAGGCCATTTTCGTCGACGCGGTGATAATAGGGATTGCGTTCGAACACGAATTGTTCGGCCGGCGGCGAAGTCGTGTTTCGCCATGCGTCGAGCGTCGGCAAAGCGGGATTTTCCGGCCGGACCTGTCTCGACATCTTGATATGCAGCCCGCTCCAGTCATCCGCCTTGTTCTTCTTGATGAGCTTGGCGAGATTTTCCGCCGTCTGATATTTGACGTGGAACTGCTTCATATAAGCGGCGGGGAGGAACAGCCGCGCTGGCGAGGCGGCCGCGAGCTTCGCCAGAAAATCCGGATTGGGGCCTTCCCAGGTATAACGCACGGTTAACCGATCGATGACCTCGATCAGGGGTGGCTTATTGTTGACCAGAAGTTCGATCGGCGGACCGCCCTTGTGGATTTCCTTGTTGAGGGCGACATCCTCCCAGAAATAACGGAAATCCTCGGAGGTTAAATCGCTGCCATCGGACCATTTGTGGCCCTCGCGCAGCTTGAAGGTGAAGATGCGTTCTTCCTCGACATCGTAGCTTTCCAGAATGTCCGGGTGCAGCTCGAATTTTTCGTCATAACCGACAAGGCGGGCATAGTTGCTGATCGGCATAAGCCTGATATCGCGCTGGCCGCCAATCAGCATCCGCACGGAGCCACCGTGTTTTCCAGGCTCGCGGCCAAGCGCTTTCATATCGATGACGCGCGGGTTCTTCGGCAGACGTTCCGCCACATCAGGCAATTCGCCCTTCTCCCGCTTTTCCTTGAAGTAGTCGGGATCGGTATATGCGGCGCGTGCGTAGGTCGGCAAAAAGACGGATGCGAGCAGGGCAAGGGTGGTGCGGCGCGTGATCAAGGGCGAAGCTCCCGGATGTCGGCATTGCCGTTGGCAAGAACGAAATGGCCTTCGCCCAGATCGGCGGAGATCATCGCACCATCACCCTCGTCGCGGAATTGCCTGCCCCAGTCGAACTTGCCCGTCGCGCTGATCTTGCCGATGGTGCGGAAATCGAGTGGACGATCGAGATCGGGAAAGGGCACAGCCGCCAGCAGCGATTTGGTATAGGGATGTACGGGGGAGCGCATCAGGACTTCCCGTGGTGCCAACTCGACGATGCGGCCCTCGCACATCACTGCCACGCGGTCGGCCATATAATCCACGACCGCCAGATTATGCGAGATGAAGAGGTAAGTGAGGCCGAGGTCCTTTTGCAAATCCTTGAGCAGGTTGAGAATTTGCGCCTGCACGGAGACATCGAGGGCGGAAACGGGTTCATCACAGATCAGCAATTCAGGACCGAGCGCCAGCGCTCTCGCAATGCCAATGCGCTGCCGCTGGCCGCCGGAGAAACTGTGCGGGTAGCGGTTCAGGGCGCTTTCGCCAAGACCGATGGCCTTCAGGAGATTGCGGACTTTTTCAGCGCGATATTTCGCGTCGCCGCGTCCATGGATTTCAAGCGGTTCACTCAGGATGTTGCCCACGGTCATGCGCGGAGAAAGCGACGAGATAGGGTCCTGAAAGACCATCTGTATCTTCGAACGCAATTCCTTGAGATCGCCGTCCCTGGCATTGAGGACGTCGATATCGCCCTGCGGCCGGTGGAAGGTTACAGAACCTTCGTCGGGGCGGACGGCGCGCATGAGGATCTTGCTGACGGTGGTTTTGCCGCTGCCGCTTTCTCCCACCAGCCCAAGGCATTCGCCCCGGCGGATTTCAAAACTGACGCTGTTGACCGCCTTGGTGGCGTGTGCGTCGCCTTTGCGGAACCAGCTGGATTTGCGGGTGGTGAAGGTCTTGCTGATGTTGTCCACGGTCAGAAGCGGTCCGGGCGTCTTGTTCACCGCGGCGGTTTTTTTGCCGACAAGGCTTTCATGATCAACCGTGATTTCGCGCAGTGCCTTCAGTCTCTCGCCGGGCTTCATATCGAAATGCGGCACGGCGGCCATCAGGCCCTTGAGATAGGGATGGCCCGGCGACTTGAAGATGTCGTCGACGGTGCCTGCCTCCATGATCTCGCCCTGATAGATCACGGCAACCTCATCGGCGATGTTCGCCACCACGCCGAGATCGTGGGTGATGAGCAGCATGCTCATGTTCAGCCGGCTCTGCAGATCGCGCAGGAGCTTGAGGATCTGCGCCTGTATGGTCACATCAAGCGCCGTCGTCGGTTCGTCAGCGATCAGAAGGGCCGGGCGACAGATCAGCGCCATGGCGATCATGGCGCGCTGGCGCATGCCGCCCGATAATTCGAAGGGATACATGTTCACGACCTTCTTCGGGTTGGAAAACCCTACAAGATCGAGCGTTTCATGCATTTTTTCCGCGCGCTCGGCCGGCGACAGGATGCTGTGGATTCGCAGCGCCTCGTCGATCTGGTTGCCGATGGTGTGCAGCGGTGAAAAAGATGTCATCGGCTCCTGAAAAATCAGCCCGATGCGATTTCCGCGGATGGCCCGTATTTCCCGGCCGTCCTTCGGCAGTTGCAGCAGATTGACGGGGCCGGCGGCGGTATTTTGGGGATCGGTGAAGAGCACGCGGCCATTCACGCGCGCCGTCTTGGGATGGATGCCCATGATCGTCTGGCCGATGACGGATTTTCCCGAGCCGGACTCTCCGACCAGCGCGGTTACTTTTCCCGGAAGAATGCGAAGGCTGGCGCCCCTCACGGCATCAATCGTACCACCCATAAGAGAAAACGAGACCCGCAGGTTTTCAATACGGAGCAAATCTGCGCCTGCGCTCATGCCAAAGGGTTCCTTGCCGTCTCTTTATCGTTGCCTTGTGACAACTTGCTCAGGAGGGCTTAAATTCACGTTATCGCAGGGTTTGTTGTCTGTCTATGCTTCTGAAACATCGAATTGTTTAGCAAATTCAAAGCCGGCTTCTGAAACCTGACGGCTTGCGCGACGGCTTCTGTTTGACGATATGTTAACGAGCGTTTCTGGATGAGGATCCATGTCCGACAAGAAATATTACGATGCCCAGCTGGACAGAGCCCGGCAGTTGCAAAATGAAGGGCAATATGCGGAAGCGAATGCGCTTCTCTTATCGCTGGTTGCAGTAAAAGACAGGCATCTCATGGGCGAGGAAACAGTGCTCGGCCTGCCGCGTCGGCTGCACGCGGCGCGGCTGCGTCTCGCCAAGGCTGAAGGCGATTTGGTCGCGAAAATCGGCTATCAATATACGCTGGTTCCGCCACCACGGGCGCTGGCAAAATATGCACAATTTTCTCCGGACGAACGCCGCACGATCAACCTGAAAAACAGGGAGGAGGTGCCGAGGCTCGTTCACCAGATATGGATCGGGGGAAAAGCCCCGCCGGTATCGATTGAGGCCTGGGCTTCCCATGCCGCCTCACACCGTTACGAGTATCGCCTCTGGCGCGAGGCCGATCTTGAGCGGGAAGGCGTGCTTGCAAACGATGTCTTCAGAACGATGTTGGACCAGGGCGATTATCCGGGCGCGGTGGATGTGGCCCGTTACATTCTGCTGGAACGTTTCGGCGGTATCTATCTCGATTGTGACTGGTATCCGGCCAGGGACGATCTGAGTTTCGACGCTTTCCTGCCCTTGACGGGGCTGACGGCGTTCGATGAAAAAACGCCGCGTGATACCGGGCAGGGCAGCATGCTTCTCGCCAATTCCTTCATTGCCGCTCCGGCCGGCCATCCCGTCTTTCGAAGAATGCTGGAGGCTTTTCCCGGGATCATGGCCGATATGCCGCGCGCGCCGGCCTGGTGGTCGACGGGCCCGCTGATCTTCACCGTCATCGCCCGGGCGGGAAGCATCAGCCTTGCGCCTGCATCCTTTGTTGCCGCCTCTCTTCCCGATCGTGCGCCGTTTGAGGCGGTGGAGGCACTCAGGCGCGAACAAGCTGCCGGGGTGGACGGATTGCTGATTGCCTGGAAGTCATGGTGAGATTTCGTTGACGAGGTCTGCCGAGGAACGCCAGCGGGCGGCGGGATGGTTGGCGGTTACCTCGAAAAGCCGTCTCAGGAAGCGCCAGACATTGTCGTCATGAACGAGATGATGGGTGAGGATGCCTGTAGAGCCGCCATGGTCCGCGGCCCAGAGCATACGGGTGGCCGTTTCGGCGAAAAGACTGTCGTCTTCGCGGCCGCCACGGCTGCCGTGCCAGTCTATCACGTCGACATGGGTATTCAGGCAGGGCGGGACGGTGTTTTTCTCCGGGCCAAAAACGGACAATGCACGATAACCGAGGCCGGTCAGTCCCTCCACGACACCGGCATCGATACGGTTCCACGGTGGCACCAGCATCGGTACCAGACGCTCGCCATGCAGATCGTGCAGTTTTTCCAGCCCGGATTGCAACTCGTCGAGAACGATGGACAGATCGCGGTGCAATCCGAGTTCCCGTTTCTTTTCTTTCTCACCGGCATAATTGGTGTGCGACCAGCCATGGACGGCGACATGGGCAATGTCGGCTTTGTCCAGATATTGCGCGAGCCTGCCCGTCGTCATCTCGGGTATAACCGCAAGGGTGACCGGAACGGAAAAGCTGCCACAAAGAGCGAGCAGCGTGTCGAGCGCCGGCGTCGGCTCCACCGCGTCGTCGTCTCTCAGCCAGAGATCGGCGGTTATGCCGCGCTGCGCGCATTCGTCCAATGCCGTTACGAGTTTTTCCAGACTCATGGTGTTCGTGCCTTTGCTCGCAACAGAATATGGTTCAGCTCTTTCGCGGCGTTTTGCAGAGACCGTTCATCCTTGACGAATTGCCGGGCCGCCTTTGCCAGTTCTTCACGCCGCCTGTCATTGCCGAGCAGGGTTTCAATTGCACCGGCATAGGCGGCTGTATCATTTTCCGGTGTCAGTAATCCGGTGGTGCCGGATTTTACCACTTCGGGAACGCCTGCCACCTCTTCGGCCACCACGGGCAGCCCGGCGGCCTGTGCTTCGAGATAGGCAAGACCATAGGCCTCGCCATGCCCCGGCCAGACATAAAGGGATGCGCGGGACAGAAGAGCGGCGATCTTGGCTGCGGTTTTTTCCCCGTGCCAGACGAGGCGGTTTCCGGGAAAAGAGCCGAACATGGCTTGAACGGTCGCGCGTTCCGGCCCGTCGCCGACGATATCCAATGTCCAGTCCAGATCTTGCGGCAGGAGGGCAAGTGCCTGGGAAAGCGCGCGATAGCTGCCAAGCTTGTCGCCCGCCCGCATCATGGCGACGGTGATCAGCCTTGCCGGCGTCGGGCGAGGCTCGTTTTCGAGAAAGGCGCCGGCGTCGATAAAGGGCTGCAAGGTCGCATGGCGGATGGCGGGAGAGGCACGCAGAAGCCCATCGCGATCCCGCGCGGTGAAGCAGATATTGACCGCGGCGGCCGTCAATGAGGCCAGCAGGTCGTCCTGAACGGCCTGCCAGCCCATGCCGTTGCGCTTGGGTGAATAGGAGGCCTCGGCGGTGACATAGGGGATATCGAAACGCCTGCTGAGTTCCGGCCCGAGCAGATCCGGGGCCTTGTAGTAGGGGTGGTAGCAAAACCAGAGGTCCGGCACGCCCTGCCGCCGCCAAAGCTCTGCAATTGTTTCGGTCTCGTGTTCGGCGGCATCGGTGAGAGAGGCGCGCGCCGGATCATCCGCCTGTTTCAGAAAGCTGCGCAACTCGGAGGCGACGCAAACCTCATGGCCGCCCATGGTCATCGCCGTCATCAGCAGACGGGCCATCAGCCGATCGCCGGAGGGAACGGGATGGTTGGGCGATTTGAGCGGCGAATAAAAGGCGATCTTCATGCCGATGGTTGTGCGTTGGTCGCGGCTGCGGCGTCAACCGGAATTTGAAAGGGCGCAGTCTTGACAGCCCGGCCATTCTTGCCCAACTGAAAGGCATCTTTTGCACATGCGCGGAGCGTGACACGCTTTGACTTCCCCAGACATTTCCCAAAACCTGCTTTCCAGCATCGAAAACAAAAGCGCCAAAGCGGGCGTGATCGGCCTTGGCTACGTGGGCCTGCCGCTTGCCATGACGATCGCCAGGGCCGGTTTCAAGGTTGTCGGTTTCGATATAGACCCCGGCAAAATTACCGCGATCGAAGTGGGCCGCAGCTATATTGAGGCTGTGTCGGATGAGGTGCTTTCAGACGTCAGGCGTGATGACGGCTTTGTTGCCACCTGCGATTTTTCCCGACTGGCAGAATGCGATGTGATCGCCATCTGCGTGCCGACGCCCTTGACGAAATATCGCGAGCCGGACCTTTCCTATGTCGAAAAGACCTGCCGGGATATTGCCGCCCATCTTCGCAAGGGGCAGCTCGTCGTTCTGGAATCGACTACCTATCCCGGTACGACCGATGGGGTGGTAAAGACCATTCTGGAAAGCACCGGGCTTGTCTCCGGCGTTGATTTCTTCATCGGCTTTTCGCCCGAGCGGGAAGATCCAGGCAATCGCGATTTCGAGACCTCGACCATTCCAAAGGTTGTTGCCGGTGATGGCGAGGCTGCCGGAAAACTGATGGCCGCCTTCTACGGTGCGGTGGTGAAGAAGATCGTTCCGGTCTCGACAAACGCCACGGCCGAGGCTGTGAAGATCACCGAAAACGTCTTTCGTGCGGTCAATATCGCGCTCGTCAATGAACTCAAGGTCGTCTACGAGGCCATGGGCATCGACATATGGGAGGTGATCGACGCGGCGAAAACCAAGCCTTTCGGTTTCATGCCGTTTTATCCCGGCCCGGGCCTCGGCGGCCATTGCATACCGATCGACCCTTTCTACCTCACCTGGAAATCGCGGGAATATGAGTTGCCGACGCGGTTCATCGAGCTTGCCGGCGAAATCAACACCGGCATGCCGCGCCATGTCATCGGGCGCGTCGCGGAAGCGCTCGACATTCATTCCGGCAAGGCGCTGAGCCGCTCGAAGGTGCTAGTCGTTGGTCTCGCCTATAAGAAAAATGTGCCCGATATTCGCGAAAGCCCCTCGCTGAAGCTCATCGAGCTCATCCAGGAGCGCGGCGGTGAAGCGGCCTATTTCGATCCTCATGTGGCGGAAATCCCCAAAACCCGGGAATATAGCCACTTGATGGGCATGAAATCCGTTGCATGGGACAAGCAGACGGTCGGCACCTTCGATGCCGTTCTCGTGGCGACCGATCACGACAATGTGGACTACGCCGCTCTCTGCGAATGGGCACCGCTGATCATCGACACGCGAAATGTCTTTGCACGCCGGGATATAGCCGCAAAACACATCATCAAGGCCTGATCGGCTTCATCAGGCATTTCCAGCAAAATCGCTGCATGCTTTTACTGGAAATGCCCGGCATTCATGAATGGACGGACTATGAGCAGATTGGACAGTTTCATTCGCCGGTTGACCGCGCAGCGGGATATCCTCAACCATGTCGAGGCCGATCTCGATCTCCCGAATGAAGGCGCGATTATGGAAATCGGGCTTGGAAACGGCCGCACGTTCAATCATTTGCGGGAACTGTTTCCGGAACGCCGTATCGTCGCCTTTGACAGGGCCATGGGCGCACATGCCTCGTCCGTCCCGCCGGAAGAAGATCTCGTAATCGGCGAAATATCGCAAACCGCTCCCGCCTTCATCGGCGCCGAAGCGGCTCTGGTCCATGCCGATATCGGTACCGGCTACCCTGAGAAGGATGCGATCACCTTGACGTGGCTGCCTGATCTTGCCGCGGCTATGCTGGCGAAAGGCGGCGTTGCGGTCAGTGGTCTGCCACTGGATCATCCCATGCTGAAACCGTTGCCGGTGCCGGAAAGCGTGCCGACCGACCGCTATTTTCTCTATCGCAAGATTTGAGGCCGCGCCGCCCGGCAGCGAGCGCGCCCGATTGTCCTATAGATAGCGCTCGCTCTCTTCCTTCGACAGCAGGAAGACCCTCATTTGCGAGTTTCGCCCGCGAATGGCGATTTTTTCGCTTCGCAGATCGGCAATCTCCTGCCCCGCCTGGAGAATGGCGGGCTCGGAAACGACAATGGCGGCGCCAAATTCCTTGGCCTTGGACTCCAGCCTGCTTGCCACGTTCACGGTGTCGCCGATAGCCGTCAGGGTTTTTGCGGCGCCATAGCCCATGACGCCGACGATGGTTGGGCCGGCATGGATGCCGACCACCACATCCAGCCGGACGGCAAACTGCTTTTCCAGACCCTCGTTCAGGATCGAAAGTTCCCGCAGGATGATCGCGGCCGCCTTCATGGCATTGCGGCAGGCATTTTCCGCGTTATCGCCAAGTCCGAAGAGAGCCATGGCACCGTCGCCGATAAATTTGTCGAGATGGCCGCCAGCCTGTTCGACGGCCTGACCGACGATGGTGAAGTAGCGGTTCAGGAGAAATACGACGTCATAGGGCAGCTTGGCTTCGGAAAGCGTGGTGAAATTGCGCAGATCGCAAAAGAGGATGGCGATCTCCTCTTCCGTGCCGGGTCGGGCGGGTTGGGCATCCGGCGGCAGGTCGCTTTGCTGCGGCGGCGATACGAGAAGCGCCACCCCAAGATCGTGGGTGGGCCGCAACTGGCAGCCGAGGCGCACATCCGAATCGGCGTGGATACGTCTCAACGTGGTTTGCTCAATATCTCCGGGAGGCGGAAGCGGGCCCTTGCTGCCGACAACTCTGACACGGCAGGTCGAGCAGCGTCCTTTGCCGCCGCAAACGGAATAATGCGGGATGCCCGCAAGCCGGCTGGCTTCCAGAATGCTGAGCCCTGCCGGCACACGCGCCTGTGCGCCATGTTCGTAGCGGATTTCGATGGCCGTCAGCCGTTGCCGGAAGCTGCGCACACCGCGCAACACGAATACCAGCATCACCGCGCCGGCGAACAGGGTCTCCGTCGCGCCGGTGATGAAGCGGATCCGCGTCTCCATTTCCCGTTGCAGCGGCAGTTCGTCTTTCTGAATTGTATTGTCGGTCAGCCCGGGAGGAAGGGCGTATTTTTCATCAATCTCCGCCAGCCAGCGACCGGCATCGCTAAAGCCCAGGAGTGCCAGAAGCGGCAGCATCACCGCTACCGTCATGAACAGACCGGCTATGCGTGGATACCAGTCCCGGTATCGCAGCCAGAAATAGAGGCCGATGCATCCGTGGACCCAGATCACGATCAGTGCGAGGCTCTGCCACATGCCCTGTATAGGGTTGTTGATCCATAGCCGGCGGATGACCGAGTAGTAGCCGACATCAATGCCATAAAGCATATGCGATACACGGATATTGACGGCATGGCCGATGATCAGAAATGGGATGGACAGGCCGAATATGACCTGGAGCGCTTCACGAAGCGGCATGCGCAGGGTTCGACGCTGATAAAGCGAGCGCAGAACAAGACAGACATGCACCACAACCGAGCCATAAAAAAGCAGGCTGCTGACGGGATTGAGCCAGATCAGGCTGAACCATTTTCGCGCCCGCTCGGCGGTATCGATGGAGATGAGTGCAAGGGAATGGTTGAAAAGATGGGAAAAGACGAAAGCAAATATGATGAGGCCGGATAAAATCCGGGCGCGTCTCAAATTGGTCTCCGAAAAGAAACGGATCATGCAAATCCCATCAGATGGTCATTCGGCGTAGAATCATCATGTAATATGTGGTGGCAATCCCCTTAGTGCAGGCCGTCTCGTGGCAATATCGTGGAGCAATTGATCCGGACCGGTCAATTGTGCGTGTTCGAATGCCCGCCGCATGGCGAAGGATGTTGATCAGGATTTCGAAAAACCGTCGGGCAGATCAGGCCGCAGGCGACGTCAAATCATGCTCAAAGCTGGATGATCTGGCCGTCCATGGCCGCGAACGCGCCGCTGAACAGGGCTTTTGCCTGTTTTTCGATATCGTCCAGCTCCTCGTCGCTGCGGCTTGGGGCATGGTGGATGAAGCCGACATTCTTTGCGCCCGCGAGCTTCGCGAGGCGGATCGCCTCCTGCCAGGATGAGTGACCATAGCCGCGATAAAGGCCCATTTCCTCATCGGTGAACATGGCGTCGTAGAGAAATAGATCGACGTCCCTGATAAGGTCGAGGACATTGTTGTCGGTGCTGCCCGGCTCATGTTCGGTGTCGGTGATGATGGCGAAGGATTTTCCTTCCCAATCCAGGCGGTAGCCGATGGCGTTGCCGGGATGATTGAGCATTCCGGTTCTGATCGAGAGTCCCGGATGCACATCCAGAGCGTCGCCCGGCATGAAGTCCCGCGTCGCCATTTTTGCACAGCAAACCTCCAGCGGCACGGGAAACCACGGCGGACTCATGAATTCCCTGAGCATTTGCCGTGTTGTCATGGCACCTGCGAGGTGGCCAGACCAGATGGCGACATCGTTGCAGCTGTTATAAAACGGCTTGAAATAGGGAAAGCCGACAATATGGTCGTAATGACAGTGTGAGAAGAACAGGTTGACGTCGGTCACACCTTCCGCCCGCAAGGCCAGACCGGCGGGATGCAGCCCCGATCCTGCGTCGAACAAAAGAACGTGATCTCCGCATCGTACCTCGATGCAGATGGTATTTCCGCCGTATTTTCGGAAGTTTTCACCTGAAACAGGAAGCGTTCCCCGCGCACCCCAGATCTTTACCCGAAAATTTCTATTACTTTCCCGACTTGCTGTGTCGGAATCGAACGCCATGACACACCCCAATAACAACGGAATCTTGCACGCTTTCCTCCCATGAAGCCCGTTGTCTCTAAAGATTCTTATATCCGCCCTTTTTTGGCGGATGCCTTTACCCCTTATTCAGTCAGCATTTCATTTATATTGCAATGGTGCGACATTTATTTTTCCAATATCGCCCGTCACGGTAGCAAGGAATTGCTGCTCATGTTCTGGCGTTTGCGCGCGCTTTGCTCAGTTCCGTCGTCGTCTGGGTGAGGCGTTCGGCAAGAACGCGCATGACCTTGATGGTAATGTCAGGGAAATCCGACATGAGCTTGAAGAACTGCTCCTTGCCGATCCGCAGGGCTTCCACATCGGTCGAAGCGCGGATGGTTGCCGTTCTGACGCTGTCGCAGAGGATGGCGATTTCGCCGACGATGGCATTGCCCGTCATTTCGGCCACTTTCAGCGTGCCCGATGGAGAATCGACCAGAACATCGACTTTTCCGGTCAAAAGAACATAGGCGGCATCTCCAACATCGCCCTGCCGGAACAACACGTCGCCAGTGTGATAGGACACCCGATCGGATGCGAATGCGAGTAGTTTAAGCTTCGACGGTTCCATTTCCGAGAAAAATGGTACGCGTTTCAGCATTTGAATTTCGTCTTTGAATAGCATCGTCTTACCCTGTTCCTGTTCCACCTCGGCCACTTCTTGGATTTATGTTGCGACCATTTCCTTGAATGTACCGTTTTCCTCAGCGAGAGTCTCGTAACTTCCGTCGGCGGTGATCAGGCCCTGGTGGACAACGATAACCCGGCCAAACATGCGCGAAAGCGTTGCATTCGACAGAACCCATACGATCGAGGGGTTATTGTTGTTCTGTTTCAGGAATGTGATGACCCGTTCGACGATTTCCTCCTGCTGTCGGGGATCAAGGCCGGGAAGAGGGCGGTTGAAGACATAATAATCGGACTTGCGGATCAGCGCCCTTGCAAGGTTGAGTTTCTGGCGCTGGAGCGGCCCGAGCCGCTTGCCGCCGGCGCCGAGGTTGAAATCCAGACCCACTGCCAGAACACGCTCGTAAACGCCCTGCTTGCGCATGACATCCGCGACAATGCGGGTGATGCGCCGCGATGCGTCCGTATAGCGGTGGCTGACCTTGCCGAAGAGAATATTGTCCAGGAGGCTGGTGGCGCTCATGTATTTTGTCGGATCGTAGATTTCGATCACGTTCTTCAGGCTGTCGGGCAGGTTTTCATGGAACATGTGCCGGACTTCGACGATCCGGTTCATGATTTCCGGTGACAGAAGGCCGAAACGCTGCCTGGGCTCGATGTAAAAGAAGCTCAGCCGCAGCATCGCGCGCTTTTCGCTTTCATTGGCGTCGTCGAAACCCCGGCCCTGAAGGCGTTGCAGCATTTGCTGATAGACCGGAATATCGTCAGGCGTCATGAATGTGAGCTGCTGGAAGAACGGGTGGTCCCCCGGCAGGTCGGCGAAGATTTCCACGATGTTTTCGGCAATCGTGTAACCCATCTCGAACAGGATTTTGACAAGGCCGGTCTCGCGCATCAAGGATCGGAAATAGTCGCTTTCGATGATGGTCCTGATCGTCTGGGTGGAGTCGCGCATGGTGCCGAACAGCAGGTTTTCGCCAACCGTCGCCTCGCTGTTGTAGCTCTCCAGTTCGAAGGGCGCGATGAGGCCGCTGAGATTCTCCTTTTCCAGTTCGGCGCGCAGGACATGCCGCAGTTCCACGATGCGGGCGGCAAGGTGCAGGTCGGTCAGAGGGTCGATCGACGAACGCAGCGCAAATTCCAGAATATCCTGCGAGAGCTCGACGCTATCGAGAACGGCAAGAATGGCCTTGATGAGGTTTTCCGGTCTGCCGTCACCCGCAGGGCTGGCGGCATAGTCGATCCATTCGCTGTTGATGTCGATCAGCGGATTGCCGGCCATCTTGGCTTCCCGGATCTCCCATTTGCGATGTTCGAGCGCCGCACCCTGATAGTCCTTATCCGCAAGCGGGGCGTGTTTGAGGCCGTAAAGCAGGTTATCCATCAGGCTGGCATGGAAAAAATAGCTGTCGGAGGACACATAGGAGATGCGTCGTCCCGTCAGCGATTCCGGCAGTTCCAATATGTCGACATCGTTGATGCTGATCTTGCCGGAGGTCGGCCACAGCGTGCGGCCAATCGCATCCGCCAGCGCCTCTGCCCCGGAGCCGCCGACGATGGCGATTACCTCGCCCGGTTCGATTTTCAGCGATGCCTGCTCCAGAAGCCGGCTGCCGCTATCGTCTTCGAGCGTCAGATTGGTGACCACGATCGGCGCGGTGATTGCCGCCACCGTTCCCGGCGACAGTTTCTGCACTTTTTCGTCGATCATGTTCGGGGCGTCGAACTGTTCGAAGACCTGTTCGTATTTAACCTGGACATCCTGACGCGCCTGATCCCAGTCAATCAGTTCCTTGAGCGGTCCGGGCAGTTCCTTGTAGGCGTTGATGACCGCGACCAGCTGGCCGACATCGAGGCTGCCCTTGAGAGTGAGATAACCGCCGAGCGCATAAAAGAAGAAGGGGGTGAGCTGTGCGAGGAAGTTGTTGATGAATTTGACCAGGAACTTCCACTGGTAGAGATCGTAGCGGATCTTGAAGATGTCGCCCAGCCGGTGGGAGGCGTCGGCTCGCTCGAAATTGGAGGTGTCATAGGCGTGGATGGTGCCGATGCCGTCGACCATTTCGCCGATGCGTCCGGCAAGCTGGCGCGCGCTCAGCTGCCGCTGCCGACCGAGTTCGATGAGGCGGCGGCGCATCTTGGGGATGATGCCCACCTGAATGGCGGCCATGAAAGCCGCAATCAGGCCCAGCCAGAAATTCTGCACGAGAATGAAGAAGAGCGCGGAAAGCGCCTGACCACCGAGAAGCGCCGGCTGTACGAAGGCGTCGCCGGTAAACCCGCCCAGCGGCTCGACCTCATCCTTTACCATGCTGGATATTTCGGCGCCCTTGACCCGCTTGAAGTGGGTGGGCGGAAACCGCAGGATCTTGTCGATAAGCTCGAAGCGGATGCGCCGGAGCAGCCGTTCACCGAGGCGGCCCTTGTAGGTATTGATGTAATATTTGAAAAGGCCGTTGATGATGACAAGCGCAAGGAAGGTAAGGCTGAGCGCCATCAGCATCGACATGCGGTTGAGTTCGAGTCCCGGAAACAGTGTCACGGTTCCCCAATAGGGAATATCCACCGTGAGATGCATGAAAAGCTGCGTCGCGTTTGCCCCTTCGAAGCCGTCCCCCTGAATAGGGCCGTTGACAATCTGCTTGGGCAGATCGAAAGCCAGGAAATAGGGGATCATGGACAGGGCGACGATCAGCAGGATGAAAAGCTGCTGCCGCCTCGTATGCGACCAGATGTAACGCGTAAGGCTTTGTTCCATATAAAACTTCTATGACCTGTCGGGCCGGGCCCGGCGTGTTGGTTTGCGCGGTGTCAAGACGGTCAGGCTGCCGGGCGGCGGAACCTCCTCCTGCAAATAGGTACGGGACTCGCTATTTATCAGTATATTCAAGCGGTTTCGAGCAAAATAGCGTTCGTGTCGAGCGCTTGCCGGCCTTTGCCGTGATCATGTTGCCGCGCGTCTTTTGATAGTTGTAAAGGCCGCGATATGTTTAGATTTTTCTAATGTTACTATTTTTATTGTAGAACAGGCGTTAAGACGCTTCGGTATAGTGATCCCGTAAATGGTTGAGCCAGACACTGGCGCAATGATGGCAAGGTCAATGGCAATAGATATTTCTGAGCGTGCAGGCAGTGAACCTTCCCTTGATACGTTGTCGCTTTTCGGCATTGCATCGGATGGGTCGATGGCACACCCGGTTTCTTTTCAAGGGTGTACGGGTATTTTCCATCCGGCACGCAAAGACGTCAAACAGGGTCACGCGGTTCTTTTCGTCAGCCCCTGGGGTATGGAAGAGCTGTGCAGCCGCAAGTTTCAGCGCGTTATCGCCGAGCGGCTGGCCGCCTCCGGCGTCGCCAGCCTTCGCTTTGACTATCATGGTGCAGGCGATGCGCTCGATCCGGAAGATACCGGCCGCGCGGCGGACTGGCTTTCCGATACGCGGGCGGCGCTCGATTATCTGAAGCGTCTTTCCGGCTGTTCCGGGGTGGTGGTCATCGCTCAGGGCCTCGGTTGTCTAATCGCAATACAGGCACTTGCCGATGCGGCGGCCGTCGGTTCTATGGCGCTTTTGGCGCCTGTCGTTTCCGGACGCGCCTATCTTCGCGAACTGGCCATGTGGTCGTCCATGATCGACGATGGCCTTGGCCTTCTCCCCGCGCAGCGCATGGCGCAGCCGGGGTCCATTGCCGGCATGGCCATGCCGGCAGGCATTGCGGACAGCATCAAGAAGGTCAATCTTTCAAATATGGATGCCGCCCCGGCACATACGGTTCTGCTCCTGTCGAGACCGGGCCGGGTGACCGACAGCGATTTTGCCAGACACCTTGCCACGATTGGGAGCGAGGTGGAGGAGGCGGAATTTTCAGGCTATGACGATCTCGTCTCCAGTCCCACGCTTTCGAAAATATCCGACGATGTGGTGAACCGGCTGGTGGGCTGGGTCCTGTCGCAGATCCGCGCCGGGAACGCGGTGGGGCCGCAGGAGGATTTTGCCGTCAACGCCTCGCATCGCGGTCGCGACTTTTACGAACAGCCGGTGCAATTTGGCGAAAGCGGGCGGCTTTTCGGCGTCCTTTGTGAGCCGGACGACCGGGAGAGTGTTTCATCGGTTCTTCTTCTCGGTGCGGCCTATGACCGGCACGCGGGTTGGGGCAGGCTATCCGTCCAGACGGCCCGCGCGCTTGCACGCGAAGGCATCGCCTCGCTCCGCTTCGACGCGGCCAATATTGCCGACAGCCCTCCAGTCAAGGACGTGCCGGATCAGGTTCTCTACGATCTTGCGCAGAATGATGACGTGTCCGCCGCGCTCGATTTCCTTGACCGGCGTGGCAATGGACCTTTGATTGCGGCGGGCCGTTGCAGCGGCGCCTATCTTGCCTTTAACGGTGCGCTTGCCGATAGCCGGATCAGCGCCGTGGTTGCGGTCAATCCGGTTGTCTTCCATTGGCAGAAAGGGCGCTCGGTGGATGAGGCGCTGCACAAGCGGCCGCGTTCCTTCGGTGAGTACAGCCAGCGTTTTCGCCAGGGCGCGACATTCAGGCGCCTCATCAGCGGTGATGTCGATGTGATGAGCGCCGGACTGAACATCGGCAAGGCGACACTCAAGAAGCTTTCGACAAAAACGGCGAGGCTTTTCCGCAAGGGGAGCGAGGAAGGGCGTGCCGTCTATGGCGCTTTTGAGAAGTTGAAGGCGCAGAACACCGCCATCAGCCTGCTTTACAGCGACAATGACGACGGTCTTGAGCATTTCCGGTATTATTTCGATGCCGATGGCAAGGGGTTATCGGATTACAGGAATGTGTCGCTGACCATTATTCCCGATGCGGATCACAATCTTTCTACGCCCGAAGCGAAAAAAATCTATATCGATACGGTGAAGCGGCTGGCCCTAAAAGGAAAAACGCCGGCTTGACCCGAGTGACATCACCTCGCCCGTCGGTGGCGTTTCGGGTGTCGCGGTATCCGGCAGAAGGGTGACTTTTTTGCTCTCGCCGGGGGCGAGGTGGAACCAGTTTTCCGAGGCGCGGTACCCTTCCGTCGTGATATGGACGGATTGCGCCAACCGGTCGGTGCCGATCTCGAGCGACCACACCCCTTTTTCCTCACTTGCTCCCAGCTGAAGATTGGCAGCATGCAGCGCCTTTTTCCGACCGAGCGGAAAATGGAATGCGTCGGCGATGACAAGCCCGGTCGCGACATCACGAAGCCGCGCCACCGTGACATCATGGGATGGCGGGCCGAAACGATAGGCATAGGTCGTATCGAAAAAGGCGCCGAACAAATCGGTTGCGGCGATCGTCTGGCCCTGTCGTGGCAGGAGCTTAAGCGGCCGTTTGGCGTGGACAACGGGTTGCGTGCCGTCGCGCAGGCAGGTCAGTTCCAGCATGGCTTCGAGGCCATTGCCGGTTTCATTGATCAGATGAATGTCCAGCCCGTTGGTGCCTTCATCGGAAAGACTGACCTGCATCGGGCGAAACGCTCTCTTCAGCGCATGCCAGACGGATTTTGGCCTGCCGGTGGCGTCAATGACACCCCAGCCCGCGCCGGGAACCAGATCCTGCAAGGTCCAGACAAGCGCGCCCCGGCAGGAGGAGGCGTCGCGTCGCCATTCGGCGAAGGTTGCTTCCATGACCTCGGCGGTGGCGGCGCGGGACATGTCGAGATAAAGGCCGCCATCCTCGCGGCGCAACACATCCGGTTCGACCTCGTAAAGCAGTTTTAGATAGTGGTCGCGGACATCCTCGAAATCCCAGGAGGCGCCGCGATCGCGTGGCGCGCGGGCCTTCCATCGCGGATCATGCACCGCCAGTGCGGGAAGATGTCTGTCGAGCGTTTCCTGTTCGGGAATATTGGCGAAGGCGAGGCATTCGGCGGCAAAGCGCACATCGGCACGGCGGGCGTCTTCAAGCGGGCGGCAATAGGCGCCGACGCCATAATAATGGCCGATCCCGGCATTGGGGAAAAACGGCAATGCGCCGCCTGAGGGTGAATTGGCGACATAGACCGCGTCCGGCCGTTTCTCGGCCACCACGTCCGGCAGAATTTCTTCGGTGAGCATTCCCTTCCAGATCTGCTCCGGCAGACCGAGCATTGCGCCCTGCTGGTACATTTCGCTGCCACCGCAAAAAACGGTGAGCGAGGGAGAAAGGGCAATCGCCTCAAGGAACTGCGAGATTTCCGTGACGATATGCTGGTGGAGGGCCTCATCTTTTGCCGGGTAATCGAAGTTGGCGAGCATGGCGTCCTGCCAGACCATGATGCCGAGTTCGTCGCAAAGCGCGAAGAATTCCGGCGTCTCATAGGCCATGGTTCCGCCGACACGGATCATGTTCATGCCGGCTTCGGCCGCTTTTTTGAGCCACGGCTTGTAATCCGCCCTCGATCCCGGCAGGCGTACAATATCTGCCGTTGTCCAGACCGCGCCGCGGCAGAAGACGGATTGTCCGTTTATCCTGAGCCCGAAACCGTCGCCGTCTTCGCCTTGATCGATCTCCAGCTTTCGGAAGCCGGTGCGGCCAAGCCGGTGTTGCTCGCCGTCCAGCTCCAGAAAGATTTCGTGGAGCGCCGGTCGGCCGTGCGTGTGGGGCCACCAGGTTTCGATGCCGGGTATCTGGAGTTCACCGAAGAATTTGCCGTTTTCGGCGCTCGAAAGATCGGTGCTGTAACCGGCGCAGGTCAGCCGCGCCGTTACCACGGTACGGCCTATTTCCACGGCAATAGCGACGGTTCCCGTGCCGGTTTCATCCAGCGAGGACCGGACCGTGCAGAGTACACCCTCCTGCCTTATCAGGCTGATGGGTCGCCATGGGCCGGCGGCATGGATTTCCGGGCACCAGCCGGGCATATAGCCAAGCGCCGTGGTGCGGATCAGCCGCAGCCCTTGCGTGTTCATCATCTGCGGCCGCCAGCGGGCACGGGGTCCGGTTTTCTCCAGCCTCGGCGCAAGCGCCCGGAAGCAGATCGACAGCTCGTCCGCACCGGTCAGCTTGACTGGGACCTCCAGCCTTTCGAACATGCTCTGGCTGGCTGCAATCAACTCCCCGTTGAAGAAAATTTCGGCAATTGTGGAAAGACCATCGAAGCGCAGGATCGCCCGCTCTCGCGCATCGGAAATCATGGTCAGGCGATACCAGGCGTCCTTGTCGTTCAGGGTCACCGGGGCAAGGCGGTCGAATTTTCCGGCCATTTCCAACGCCTGCGCCACCGTGCCGGGAACGGATACGTTGAGGCTTTCAAGGGTTGCGGAAATATCGGACGGTGTCTCAAAGGCATTGGCCGGCGTCAGCGTCAGCGTCCAGCCTTCGCTCAGCAATTCCACGCTTTCACCCGGAAGATAAGTCCTCACGCGGCCTCGCTGGCGTTCGACAGTTCTGCGGCCAGGCTCTCCATCAGGCCTTCCCATGCTTCCGCAGCCGGATCGAGCACGGAGGCGAGCGCATCGAACTTGCGGCGCGTCACGGCGCGGGCAAGCTGGAACTGTACGGTCTTGGCGACCTCGGAAATGCGCAATGCATGGTCTCTGGCTTCAGAAAAGCCGTCCTTGTCCAGCCATTCGAGATGGCTTGCCGCCAGTTCGAAATTGGCGCCGAGCTGGCGCAGCGTGTTGAAGGCATATTTATGGAAAAAGCCGAAAGGCCTGTCGGCGACCTTCTCCACCTGGGCCGGGAACACGGCCGCGAAAGCCTTGACCGGGTTGGCGGAAGGGCGTCTTGAAAAATGAAACTTCAGCAGCCGTTCGGCTGTCTTGCGGATATGGGCCGGTGAAGGATTGGTGTCCGCGAATTTTGCAAATTCCGTATAGGGCAGGAATGGCGGGTCGGTTTCCTGCAGATGGTGCTGGAACAGGCCGTCAAAGTCTTCGCCCGATAAATGGAAAAAACCGGCATTGTGGAAATAGTCGAGTTCCCGCTTCGCCAGATCGAGCCGGTTGATGGCGATGGTGGTCTTGCCGTGCTCCTTCTGGTAGCCCACCCCGTGGGTATCGGGCATATAGAAGCTATCCATCTCGATCAGGCAGATGCGGCCGCGCTCCAGCTGCGCCTCGATGTGGTTTTCCACCCGGTCGAAGATCGCAAGCTCGGTGGCACGAACGCCATAAAGCGCTTCGAGATCTTCCAGCGGCACCTTGAAGAAGGTGAACTGGTCGCCTTCGAAATCCTGCGTCAGGGTGAAACCGAACATGGCTTCCGGCGGCAGGCCCCTGGCGGCCAGCACCTCGATCCACAGATCAATGTAGCAATTGGTTTCCGGCCACATTCTCTCTGAGGAATGAAGCGGATGCTGCACATAATTTTGAGGACCGAGACCGGGGAAAATCTGCCGCATGGATGATCAGCCCCAGAGCGTTTCCACGACCTTCGAAGGCCATTGCTTCACATTGAGACCGTGATGGGCAAAAAGCGCCAGCGCAATACGCTCAAGGCCGAAACCGACACAGGCGGTGTGAGCCACGGCGCCATTGTCGAGGTTCAAGTCCCATTTCTGGCCAAAGGCGTCCTGATGGTAATTGAAGCTCATGCAGGCCGTCGGATTGGTGGCGGATGTAACGGGGATCAGCAATTCGAATTTCAGGTTCTGGTCGCGCTGGTTGTTGGCCAGCATCTTGCCCGCACGGCCGAAGAAGGGATCGTTGGCCACATCGATGGTCACATCAAGCCCGACAGCTTCCATCATCGCCACGCCACGATCCATCCAGATCTGGCGGAATTCGGTCACATCGGCCTCCGTGCCCATGCGCACATATTCACGCATGCGGAAAAGCTGCTGGCGCGCGGGGTCCTTGGATGGTTCATGGCGGAAGCAATAGGACTGGATGTCGTAAAGACCGCCGCCGGAAGGCAAGGCGCCGCGTTTGGCAATGGTCGGATAAAGCGGATAGCAGGCTGCCGGCGTCAGCACGATGTCGGTGGCTTTCTGATCCTTGGTCCAGTCGCCGCCCTCATCCATGGTTTTCAGCAGGCTGACATGGTCGAGCTCGCAGCCGCAGAAGGAGTGGACCGTGCCGGCAAGCTGCGGGAAGCTCTTCATATAGCCGCTTTTTTCGAAATAAGCGCGGTTGATGCCCGGCGGAAAACGGATCGCTTCTGCGCCGTCGGCACCACCCGTGCGGTCGATCAGCCGTTCGAATGCGGCAATGACGTCCTCGAACTGGCCGCTGCGACCGTAAAGACCGTCTACACCCGTTTCAATCAGCAGGCCTTCTTCGAACAGGCGATCGAGAAAGGATGTTTGCATGTCCATGGTCTTATCCCAAGAGGCTGGTGTCCTGCCTGTGAACCAGGAGGAGATTGGCGGAATTACCGAGAATGCGGTCGTTGGATATCATCAGGCGGGCGGAATGCGCATCGCGAAGGTGACGGCCGAGGCTGTAGGGTGTGCCGTTTTTGTAACCCATGATACCGCAGACCAGCATGGCATGATCGATGATCTCCAGAATGGTTTCCGAAGAGCAGATTTTCACATTGTTCATAGCGACTGCAAAGGCCATCGACATCAGCTTTTCGGCATCGCTCTTGGTGTCTTCATAAGCCTTGATGCCGGCAATGATGTTGGACTTGACCACCTGCAGCTTGGTGGAAACCTCGGCAAGGCGGATCGCGCCCGGAGGTGCGGTGCCGGGCGATTTCCGCGCCGCGGCTCTGACGAAAGACTGGGCGCGCAGCACCGCATCGGACGCAATGCCGTACCAGACGGCGCTCCACAGCAGGTGAGAGCTTGCAAGCATGGATTGGGCGGCGATTTCCGCAAATGGTTTCGGGAAGATCTGCACCGCCGGCGCCTCGCCGCGGAACAGGAACCCGTCCGAGCAGGTGCCACGCATGCCGAGCGTGTCCCAGACATGGGTTTTTTCGAGCGTGTACTGGTTTTTCAGAAAGACGGTCATCACCTGATCGGCGGGCGCGGCATCCTTGTGCGCACGCGAGGTAATGAGAATGGCATCGGCATTGCTGCCATAGGAAATGACGGTGGCGTCCTTCTCCAGCCGGCAGAAGTCGCCTTCGACCTCGATGGCGCAGATGGAGTTGCGCAGATTGCCGCCGATGCCGCCTTCGGTCGTTGCCGAGCCGAGCAGAAGCTGTTCGCTGGCGATGCGGCTCATGAAGCCCGCATGCCATGCGCTTGTCTCGCCGTGTTCCACAAGGCTCGATGCCTTGATGTGGTGCATGGCGAAAATCATTGCCGTTGCCGAACAGGCCTGGCCAAGTCGGGCGCAGATATCGGCGATTTCTTGCAACGAGGCGCCTTCGCCGCCAAGGGAAGAAGGAACCTGAATGCCGAGCAGGCGCTCTCGCTTCAAGGCGTCGACGGCTTCCCCGGGAAAGCGGCCGGTGACATCCACCTCGTCTGCGTGTTTAGCTGCAATTGTCGCAACACGGCCCGCGCGCGCGGACAGCGTTTCATCCTGCGGCGCTACGGTAACGTTCATCAGGCAGCCTCTTTGCCGTCCAGAATGAGCTTAACGGTATCCTCGATCGCCTTGATGCTGGCAAAGGACTTGCGGTTCAGCAGGTTGTCGGGAAACTCGATATCGAAAGCTTCCTCAATACCCAGCATCAATTGCACCGATGCAAAGGAAGAAAGGCCTGCTGCATAAAGATCCGCTTCATTCGCGATCGTATCGACGGGGGTGGGAAGCTGGCCGAATTTCGCCAGTATTTCACGAATAGTCGCATTCATTCCGACGTATCTCCCATGAATTTCATATCAGGACGGTTTGTGCTTATCGTTACGTTGCAAACGATAATATTCGCCTAAACCGTTAGGTTAATTACAACTAACGGCAGCATGCGACATTCCCGCACCGTTGCCAAGCGTTGATCCGCGCCCTTGACAAATCCCGGGCGGTGTCTTTTGCTATCTTCCATTCACCAGGGGTGTCCCGCCAAGGGGCTGAGATTCTGCTGTTATGCGCAGTGACCCGTTGAACCTGATCCAGTTCATACTGGCGTAGGGACGGTGCAAAGACCGAAGGCCGGCTGGCGTCAAGGCGCCTGGTGTCGGCACTTCGGTATTTTCCATCATTCCGGCTCGAACTGGGTCTCCACTGTCAAACTTTGGAGCCTCATGATGAATATCGCTGCCAAGACTATCCCGCTTTCGGTCACAACCGGGCCGCATGCCGCTTCTACCAAAATCCACAAAGCCGGCATTTTACATCCCCATATCCGCGTGCCGATGCGCGAGATCGCCGTTCATCCGACGGCGGGCGAACCGCCGGTAACGGTTTACGATTCCTCCGGTCCCTATACCGATCCATCACATCCCGTTCTGATCGAAAAGGGCCTGCCGCGCCTTCGCCATGACTGGGTCGTGGCCCGTGGCGATGTTGCGGCTTATGATGGGCGGCACGTCAAGCCGGAGGATAACGGCTTTGCCACCGGCGAGCGCCTGACGCCTGAATTTTCCGTGCGCCACCAGCCGCTCAGGGCAACAGCCGGCAAGGCGGTAACCCAGCTTGCCTATGCGCGGGCCGGCATCATCACACCGGAAATGGAATTCATCGCTATCCGCGAAAATCTCGGGCGCGAAGCGGCCAAGGAGAAACTGATCCGCGACGGCGAGAGTTTTGGTGCGCAAATCCCCGATTTCGTCACGGCGGAATTCGTTCGTCAGGAAGTGGCGGCTGGCCGCGCCATCATCCCCGCCAACATCAATCACCCGGAACTTGAGCCGATGATCATCGGCCGCAATTTTCTGGTGAAGATCAACGCCAATATCGGCAATTCCGCCGTCACTTCCTCCATGGCGGAGGAGGTGGAGAAGATGGTCTGGGCGATCCGCTGGGGCGCGGATACCGTCATGGACCTTTCGACCGGCCGCAACATCCACAATATCCGCGAATGGATCATCCGCAATTCGCCGGTGCCGATCGGCACGGTGCCGCTCTATCAGGCGCTAGAGAAGGTCAACGGCATTGCCGAAGACCTCAACTGGGAAGTGTTCCGCGATACGCTGATTGAACAGGCCGAGCAGGGTGTGGATTACTTCACCATCCATGCCGGCGTTCGGCTGCATTACATTCCGCTCACCGTCAACCGCGTCACCGGCATCGTTTCGCGTGGCGGGTCGATCATGGCCAAGTGGTGTCTGCATCACCACAAGGAAAGTTTCCTCTATGAGCATTTCGAGGAGATCTGCGATATCTGCCGCGCTTATGACGTTTCCTTCTCGCTGGGTGACGGCCTGCGGCCCGGCTCGATTGCCGACGCCAATGACGCCGCGCAGTTCGCTGAACTGGAAACGCTGGGTGAGCTGACGCAGATCGCCTGGGCGAAGGATTGCCAGGTGATGATCGAAGGCCCCGGCCATGTGCCGATGCACAAGATCAAGGAAAATATGGACAAGCAGTTGAAGACCTGCGGCGAGGCGCCTTTCTATACGCTCGGACCGCTGACCACCGATATTGCGCCCGGTTACGACCATATCACTTCGGGTATTGGCGCTGCCATGATCGGCTGGTTCGGCACGGCGATGCTCTGCTATGTCACGCCCAAGGAACATCTCGGCCTGCCTGATCGTAACGACGTGAAGGTCGGCGTCATCACCTACAAGATCGCCGCCCATGCCGCCGATCTCGCCAAGGGCCATCCGGCCGCGCAGGTGCGGGATGATGCACTGTCGCGTGCAAGGTTCGAGTTCCGCTGGGAAGACCAGTTCAATCTGTCGCTCGACCCGGATACGGCGCGGTCCTTCCATGACGAGACCCTGCCGAAAGAGGCGCATAAGGTCGCGCATTTCTGCTCCATGTGCGGGCCGAAATTCTGCTCCATGCGGATTTCCCACGATATCCGCGCCGAGGCGCAGAAGGAGGGGCTGGAAGCCATGGCGGCGCGTTTCAAGGAGGGTGGCGAGCTTTACATGCCGCTCGCAACGCCCGCGAATGCCGAATAAAATGCGCGTCCTTGTCAAGGGAACGGGGGTCGCCGGTTTAACGGCGGCCTTCGAACTGGCGCGGAGCGGTGTCTCCGTCGAGGTTTCGGAGCGCAATGCCGAACCTTCTCGCGGCGCATCCTTTTATGCCGGCGGCATGCTGGCACCATGGTGCGAGCGTGAAAATGCGGCGGAGGCGGTCTTATCGCTCGGTCAGGCGGCGCTTGACTGGTGGGACGAGGCGACCCCCGGCCTTGTCGTCCGCAATGGCACGCTGGTTGTCGCAACCGCCCGCGACAAAGCGGAGCTTTCACGTTTCGCATCCAGGACCAGCGGATATCGTTGGGTGGATGAGGGGGAAATCGCTGCCCTGGAGCCTGATCTTGCAGGGCGGTTTCGCTCCGGGCTTTATTTTCCGGGCGAGGGGCATCTGGATCCGCGCCTGGCGCTGAAATCGCTGCACGAACGGCTTTGCGGCCTGGGCGTGCGGTTTCACATGGGCGTTCCGGTGAATGAACAGTCTTTCGACCGGGTGGTGGATTGCACCGGCCCTGCGGCGGTGGGCGCGATTTCCGGACTTCGCGGTGTGCGGGGAGAGATGCTTTATCTCGCCACGTCAGAAATTTCCCTGTCCCGTCCCGTCCGGCTGCTGCATCCGCGTATTCCGCTCTACATCGTGCCGCGCGAGCCCGGCCGCTTCATGGTGGGTGCGACGATGATCGAAACAGAGGATACGGGCGCGATTTCCGCCCGCTCGATGATGGAGTTCCTGAACGCCGCCTATGCCGTTCATCCGGCCTTTCTGGAAGCTGAAATCATCGAAACCGGCACAGGCATACGCCCGGCCTACCCGGACAATCTGCCGAAAGTCATTGAAGACGGTCGGACAATTTTCATCAACGGCGCGCATCGGCACGGCTTTTTGCTGTCGCCGGCGATGGCGCGGCAGACGGCTGAAATCCTCTGCCAAACTCTCTCTCAAAAGGAACAGGATCATGAAACTTCTGGTGAATGGCGACGAGCTTGATCTCGCCGCTGAAACGCTGGCCGGCCTGCTCGCCAGCCTCGATTATGAAGGCGGCTGGCTGGCGACAGCGGTGAACGGTGATCTGGTGCATTCGGAAGAGCGCGCCAATTATCAGCTGAAGGCGTTCGACCGTGTCGAAATCCTCTCGCCGATGCAAGGAGGCTGAGATCATGCTGACGCTTTATGGCCGCGAGGTCTCCTCCCGCCTTCTCCTCGGCACGGCGCGGTATCCCTCTCCGGCGGTGCTTGCCGATGCTGTGCGGGCCAGCAAGACGGATATTCTGACGATTTCACTGCGCCGGGAGACGGCGGGCGGCAAGAAGGGCGGCCAGTTTTTTGAGCTGATCCGTGAGCTGGATCGCAGCATCCTGCCCAACACGGCCGGTTGCCACACGGTCAAGGAAGCGGTGCTGACGGCGAAGATGGCCCGGGAGGTTTTTCAGACCAACTGGATCAAGCTGGAGGTCATCGGCCATCACGACACGTTGCAGCCCGATGTCTTTGCGCTGGTCGAAGCGGCAAAAATTCTCTGTGACGATGGTTTCGAGGTATTTCCCTATACGACGGACGATCTTGTCGTGGCTGAGAAGCTGCTGGATGCTGGCTGCAGGGTGCTGATGCCCTGGTGCGCGCCGATCGGCAGCGCCATGGGGCCGCTCAATCTGACGGCGCTGAAATCGATGCGGGCGCGATTTGCGGATGTGCCGCTGATCGTCGATGCCGGTATCGGCCGGCCGTCCCATGCGGTGACGGTGATGGAACTTGGCTACGATGCCGTTCTGCTCAATACGGCGGTTGCGGGCGCGGGTGATCCGGTTGGTATGGCGGAGGCTTTCGCGCGCGCCATAGAGGCTGGCCATCAGGCATTCCTGTCCGGTCCGCTGGAGCCGAGAGACATGGCCATTCCCTCGACACCCGTTATCGGGACGGCGGTTTTCTCCTGATCGCGGTCTGCCGCCGTCATCGGACATGTCACCTTTTGCGTTGACAGTGTCCCGTGGCGGCGGGATACCGGGAGAAAAGGGGAACGGCATGGCGGCACGCAACAATCTTCTGACGGATATCGATGGCGTTTCGGTTGGTAATGTGACCGATCTTTCCCTCGGCTCCGGCGTCACCGCCATTGTTTTTGAAAAGCCCGCTATCGCTTCCGGTTCGGTTCTCGGCGGTGCGCCCGGCGGGCGCGATACCGGCCTGCTCGACCCGGCGATGACGGTTGAAGCCGTGGATGCCTTCGTTCTTTCGGGCGGCTCAGCCTTCGGGCTGGATGCGGCGGGCGGCGTTCAGGCCGGGCTGCGCGAGATCGGCCGTGGCCTGCAGGTTGGGTCCACCCGCGTTCCCATCGTGCCGCAGGCGATCCTGATGGATCTGCTGAATGGCGGCGACAAGGATTGGGGGCTGCATTCGCCCTATCGCGAGATGGGATATGCGGCGTTCAAGGCGGCGCGTGCGGAGCCCTTCGAATTTGGAACGGCCGGTGCGGGAACGGGGGCGACGACCGCCACCTTCAAGGGCGGTCTTGGTTCGGCAAGCGCTGTCAGTTCCGGCGGTTATAAGGTGGCGGCCATCGTCGCCGTCAATGCGCTCGGTTCTGCAACTGTTGGAACCAGCCGCCATTTCTGGTCTGCGCCTTTTGAAGTGCAGGGTGAGTTCGGCGATTGCCGTTTTCCGGACCGTTTCGAGCCGGATCATACTGCCTTGCGCCTGAAGGGCGTGAACCTGACCGCGACGACGATCGGTGCGGTGGTGACAGACGCCGTTCTTACGAAGTCGCAGGCGCACCGCCTTTCCATCATGGCCCATGACGGGCTGGCGCGGGCCGTTCTGCCCGCCCATCTGCCGAGCGATGGCGACACCATGTTCGCGGCCGCGACTGGCGAGAAGCCGCTCGAGGGCGGCGCCCATTTTGCCGAGCTTTGCCATCTGGCCACCATTGTCATGGCGCGGGCTGTGGCACGTGGTGTCTATAAGGCGACGGCTTTGCCGCAGCACGGTGCGCAGAAAGCCTATCGCGATCTGCATGGCGGGGGTCTTTGAACGATGAGTGAGATACTCCCACCGCTGAAACCGGTTCTCCGTGTCGATTTTCCGCCCGGCGAGCGTCTCGGGCACGGCAAGATCGAGTTGATGGAACTGATTGTCGAAACCGGCTCGATCTCGGCCGCCGGGCGGGCGATGGATATGTCCTATCGCCGCGCATGGCTGCTTGTCGACGCGCTGAACCATATGTTCAAACAGCCGGTCATCGAATCACAGCGGGGCGGCAAGCAGGGGGGTGGTGCTGCCCTGACTGCATTCGGCACCGAACTGCTTGGGCGCTATCGCGGCATGGAAAAGCGGATGAACGAGGCTTTGCGCCCGGATATCGACTGGCTCGAGGCCAACCGCAATCCGGATGCCGCCTTTAATACGGATCGAGAGCCGCCGACTTTATGATCGCATGCACGGGTTTTCCGACGTCCAGCTGAAGGCGTTCGCGTGACAGATCGGTGATGCGCGACTGGATGATATCGCCGCCGCAATCCACCTGAACGGTCACCATGCCGTCTTCGCTGGCAGAGATGCCGGCAATCTGGCCTTCAAGAATGTTGAGCGCGCTCAGTCCTTCCGGTTTTACCAAAGCCAGCATCACATCGCGTGCTGGTATCAGCACCCTGGCCGCCATTCCCGGTTTTCCGCTTTTTGCCGGAACCTGCAGGAGTGAGGAGGTGAGCCTTACGGCGGCAAGCCCATGTCTTTCATCGAAACTTTCGATGCGCCCGGAAAGGATGCTGCCCGCTTCACGCCTTTCGAGGTGAGTACTGAAATCCGGTCTCGACAGCACGTCTGCGGCTTTTCCCTGTGCTTCCACCTTGCCATCCTTCATCACCACGATGCGGTCTGCGAGGCGGGCGACCTCCTGGATGGAGTGACTGACGTAGACGATCGGGATTTTCGTCTCATCGCGCAGCCGTTCGAGATAGGGGATGATCTCCGCCTTTCGTTCCTCGTCCAGCGAGGCGAGAGGTTCATCCATCAAGAGCAATCGGGGCGATGACAGAAGGGCGCGGCCGATGGCGACGCGCTGTTTTTCGCCGCCGGAAAGTTTGTCCGGGCGACGTTGCAAAAGATGGCCGATGCCCAGCATCTCGACAATGCGGTTTTCATTCGCGTCCTTCGCCTTTTCCGTGGCGAACCATTTGCCGTAATGCAGGTTCTGGACAACGCTGAGATGGGGAAACAGCCGTGCTTCCTGAAAGACATAGCCGAAACGACGCTTATGCGCCGGCAGAAACAGCCGTTTCTGGTTGTCGGCCAGCAATTCGCCATCCAGCGAGACCTGCCCTTCATCGGGCCGCAGCAGACCCGCGATGATGCGGATCATCGAGGTCTTGCCGGAACCGGAACGCCCGAACAGGGCCGTGACGCCGCCTTCAGAGCTAAACGATGCGTCCAGCAAAAAGGAACCGAGGTGATGGCGGGTGGTGACCGAGAGCGTCATTCCATGCTTACCCGTTTTCCGATGATACGGGCCAGAAACTCCGAGACGAGCAAAGCCAGCATGGAAATCACCACCGAAACGATGGTCAGCCGCAATGCGCCTGCATCGCCGCCAGGAACCTGCGTGAAGGTGTAGATGGCGGCAGACAGCGTCTGGGTTTCTCCGGGAATGTTGGAAACGAAGGTAATGGTCGCGCCGAATTCGCCCATGGCCTTGGCAAAAGCGAGGATCATGCCCGCGATGATGCCCGGTAGTGTCAGGGGCAGGGTGACAGTGAGAAACACCCAGAACGGGCTCGCCCCCAATGTTCCCGCGGCCTCCTCCAGCTTGCGGTCCACCGCTTCGATGGAGAGGCGAATGGAGCGGACCATCAGCGGAAAGGCCATGACGGCGCAGGCAAGGGCCGCCCCTGTCCAGCGGAATGAAAAGACGATGCCGAACCAGCTATCGAGAAATTGGCCGATTGCGCCCCTGCGGCCGAAGAGGACCAGGAGCAGAAAGCCGGTAACGACGGGTGGCAGAATGAGCGGCAGGTGGACGATGCCGTTGAGCAGCGACTTGCCCCAGAAGCGGCCGCGGGCCAGCGCCACGGCAACCGCGATGCCGAAGGGCAGGCTGGCGAACATGGCGATGGAGGACACCCACAGGCTGAGCCTGATCGCCGTCCATTCTTCAGGGCTGAGTGTCCACCAATGCAATGCCATATCCTGCAATCGTCATGTTTCATGGCCCGCTGGGAAGCGGGCCTGAAAGGAGCTTATTTCAAAACGGTAAAGCCTTGCTTTTCGAAGAAAGGCGTCGCTTTCGCGGACTTCAGGAAGTCCAGATAGGATTTTGCCGCCGGCGATTTCGCCTCGGAAAGAACGGCAACCGGATAGATGATCGGCGGATGGCTGTCTTCCGGGAAGGTGCCGACAATCTTCACGCCCGGATCGGCGGCAGCATCGGTCTGATAAACAATGCCATAGGGCGCTTCACCGCGCGATACGAGCAGGAGCGCTGCGCGCACGCTTTCTGCGCCGGCCACTTTGCTCTCCACCGAGGACCAGACGCCGAGTTTTTCCAGTGCCGCCTTGCCGTATTTGCCGGCTGGAACGGAGTCGACCGCGCCCATGGCGAGGCGACCATCGCCGACCAGTCCGGCGAGATCGAAACCCTGCTTGATGTCGACTGTCTTTGCCTTGTCGGCAGGAGCGACGAGAACGATGCGGTTGCCGAGCAGATTGGAGCGGCTTGCACTATCGATCAATTTCTTGTCGGCGACATAGTCCATCCATGCAAGGTCGGCGGAAATGAAGATGTCCGCCGGCGCACCCTGCTCGATCTGCTTGGCGAGGGCGGAGCTTGCGGCGTAGGACACGGTCGCTTCGTTGCCGCTTTCCTTTGCCCATTCGGCATTGATGGCATCAAGCGCGTTTTTCATGCTCGCGGCTGCAAAAACCGTGACTTTTTCGGCGGCGTGGGCGGGAACGACCGCAAAGGATGCCGCCATCCAGAAAGATGTCGCCGCGGCGATGGTTTTGAAGAAGTTGCGACGCAAGAGTGTCATGGTGTGTCCCCCCGGGTTCGAGATATCCTGATGAATATATCGATAGGCCTATAGGGCAATCATTATATTTTCAAGAATATATCGATGCCGAAGAAAAAGCCGCCTTCACTGGCGGCTTTCGGCTTGTGAATCAGAAGCGTTCACCAGCGAAATGAGCGATCTGCGCGCCCGCCTCGTAATAGGCTTCCTTCACCGCACGGAAGGCCTGCGCTTTCGGCTCCGTCAGGGGCAGGGGTAACTCGTTCTCAGGGATGTCGCCAAGAATGTGGTGGGCAATCACCTTGCCAAAGGCCGTGCCGGGTGCGATGCCCCGGCCGTTATAGCCTGAAAAACCGACGACATTTTCCGCGAATTTATGGAAGCGCGGCACGGCATTGTCGGTCATGCCGATCTGGCCGTACCATTCGCACTCGAATTGCGCCTCGCCGAGCTGCGGGAAAAGCCGCTTAAGCGACCGTTTTGCCCAGGCTCGGTGAATGGCGGCACCCGTGCCACGCAGGGCGCCGACGCTGCCGAAGACCAGCCGGCCGGCCTTGTCCATGCGGAACGATGACAGGATTTCCTTCGTATCCCAGCAGCCTTCACGGCCGGGCAGAATGCTCTTTCGCACATTGTCGCTGAGCGGTCTGGTCGCGAAGTTGAAATAGGGCAGGTAGGTCTGCTCGTCACGGACGATCTGCCATGGCCCGGTACTATAGGCCTCCGTGGCGACGACGATCCAGTTTGCGGTCACCGACCCTCTAGGCGTCCTGACCACCCATTTTCCGCCGCTGCGCTCGGTCGCCACAACGGGGCTTGCGGTGTGCAGCCGCGCGCCGGCTTTCTGTGCGGCGGTAGCCAGTCCGCGTACATAGGCAAGCGGCTGAAGCGTGCCGGCGCGCGTATCGAAAAGCGCGCCGGAATAGGCGGTGCTGCCGGTGCGCCTTGCCGTTTCGTCAGCATTTAGGACGCGGACGGGCGCGCCCCTCGCTGCCCATTGTTCGCAGCGCTCGCGAATTTCGCTGAGCCCTTTCTCACCGACGGCGCAATGGAGCGTGCCGTTCTTTTCGATCTCGCAGGGGATCTCGTGTTTTTCCACCAGTTCACGCACAAGCAATGGCGCATCGCCGAGAAGACCGAGAAGCCGTTCCCCATAGGTCTCACCCAGTACGCCGGGGAGCTCCTTTGGCATGACCCACATGCCGCCATTGATGAGGCCGACATTGCGGCCCGCGCCACCAAAACCAATTTCTTTTGCTTCGAGAAGAACGACGTCCACGCCCTTTTCCGCAAGATGAAGGGCGGCGGATTGTCCGGTGAAGCCGCCGCCGACAATCACGACATCGGCAACCGCAGCGCCTTCCAATGCGGGCGTTATCGGCGGCTGCGGCGCGGTCTTTTCCCAGAGACCGTGCGAGCGGGTATCATTATACATCGTTCCACCATTTCCCGGGCGAGCTCATTTGTTTTTCGTATGAGTGGCAAGCCCTTGTTTATGAGACTTTACAAGCTGCAACTCCTGTTGAATATCGACATATCGTCAAGAGTTCATTCCGTGAGGGAATATGGTTCTTCCGCCGCGCCGCTTTTTGCCGTCGCTTTCGCTTCTGGCGGCTTTTGAAGCCGCTTCGCGCACCGGCAGCGTAACCGCCGCCGCAAGGGAACTTGGCCTGACGCAAGGGGCGGTCAGCCGGCAAATCCTGGCACTTGAAGAGCAGCTCGGTGTGGCGCTGTTTCTGCGCGAACGGCAGACAATCCGGCTCACCCGGGCGGGAGAAGGTTATGCGCGGGAAATCCGCGAGGCGCTGCGGCGCATTTCAACGGCCTCGCTTAATCTGCGTGCCAATCCGGATGGCGGCACGCTCAATCTCGGGGTTCTGCCAAGTTTTGGTACGCGCTGGCTGGTGCCGCGCCTGCCCGATTTCATCGCCAGTCATCCGGGTGTTTCGGTCAATCTTCTGACGCGGTCATCGCTATTTGATTTCCGAACCGATACCGTCGATGCCGCGATCCATTTCGGGTTGCCGCATTGGCCGGGAACCGAGCTTGTGTTTCTAATGCATGAAAAAGTCGTTCCGGTATGCAGCCCGGCTTTCAGGCAGCGCCACGGGCTTTCACAGCCGGCTGATCTGCTGCATGTGCCGCTCTTACACATGACGACCCGGCCGGATGCCTGGGAGCAATGGTTTCGCAGCCATGATGTGCGTTTCGACAATGTGCATGGCATGCTTTTCGATCAGTTCACGACGATTGCCGAGGCAGCGAGCGTCGGCGTTGGGGTATCGCTCATTCCTTCCTTCATGATCGAGGAGGAATTGCGAAGCGGCCGGCTTGTCGCGGCGGTTGCGGGGGAAGTGCAGAGCGAAGAGGCCTATTATCTCGCCTGCATGCCGGATCGCGCCGGGTATGCTCCGCTTGAGAGTTTCCGAAGCTGGATCGTTGCGCAGGCCGCTGTCGGGACAGGCGGCGGCGGATGAGACTTTTCGGCCTAAACCGGTAGGCGGTATTGCAAGACCGGCGCGGCTAAGCCAATAGTGCGCCATGACGTGTGGCCGACAGCGCCATGCACCGCAAGTTCCAATACGGGAGATGTCCGTGAAGCCCATTTTTGTTCAGCTTCAATGCGAGCCCGGCAAGACCTACGATGTCGCCGATGCCATCTATAAAACGGAACTGGTTTCCGAGCTTTATTCCACCAGCGGCGAATATGATCTGTTGCTGAAAATCTATCTTCCGCAGGAAGAGGATATCGGTAAGTTCATCAACCAGCACATCGTCAATATTCCGGGGATCGTTCGTTCGCTGACGACGCTGACCTTCACCGCGTTCTGACGCGCGTTTCGAAATCACACGCTCGGCACTGATTCTGCGCCTGTCACGGAAATCCAGCCTAAGCGCGTCTGCATGGTGGAGAGACCTTTCCAGCCAAGGACTTGTGCTGGCTAGATTCCTTGTTGACGAGCACAGGAATGGGAGAGGTGGGAGCTTCGAGAGCGCGCGCTTGGCGTTTGGCACTCTAATTCGGATTTGGAAAAGCTATTTCAACTCAGCGCCGGGCGTATTGATACACCCCAGGTGGCCTATGACAGACCAGTAGACGGATTGTCAGGCAAGATAAAAGCGCGCCATCGACCCGATATTCGGGATCTGATATGTGGCGCGCTTTGGTTTTGACGGGGCTGCGAGCGGGCGAGATTTTTCCCGCATCAGGCGACTGCAGCCAGGTTCCGGTTGCGCACGAGATCGCGAATTGCAATCCGCACGTCGTCTGCGCTGTCGAACTTCTGTTCGTCCAGATCGTGAACGTGGAACTTCACCGCGATGAACTTCAGCCGGTCGTTGTCCGGTATGACGATGCCGACGGGTTCGCCAGCGAATTCAATAACTTGCTTTTGCATAGATATACTCCCGCTGTGGCTCATTAACACAGCATGTTGTCGAACTGATTTTCAGGAAATTGAGACCGTCAGGTCACATTCGACAGCAGCGGGAACACGTGGATTTAAATCCAGCATTCCAGGACTCAAGACCAAGGATTGCGTTGATGTTGATATGTTTTGACATGACACACTCCCTGTATTGGTGTTGGCCCAGAATCAGGAGACTCGTTCTCCAGTTCCACACTGATAATCCAGACCACCACTAAAATCAATGCTGATTGTTATAGGTAGAATATTTTTCTTTATGATGACAGGAGAGGGGCGGAAATGTGAAATTTTTGTTTTCGCTAGAGGCCGCCGCAAAAAGCCCGGCGCGGCGGGCTTTTTATGCCTGTTTTAATCGCCGCGAGATGCAGGCGGTGGGTAAATATGATCGTTTCCGTTGAAATCAGAGACGGAATAACAGCCATCGCGGGTTTTTTCGGCCGCATTTCGGCCGATCGTGGCCTTGCCGTGGCCGCCCGGTATGTCGAGAACATAGGTCGGCTGGCATAGACCGGAGACATGTCCGCGCAGGGCGGAAACGATTCGCTGACCCTCCTCGATCGTCAGCCGGAAATGGCTGGTTCCGGGCGCAAGATCGGGATGGTGCAGGTAATAGGGTTTGATCCGGGTTTCGACAAAGGCGCGCATCAGATCGGCCAGAACTGCCGGATCGTCGTTGACGTCCTTCAGAAGCACGGTCTGGCTGACCATCGCGATGCCGGCATCGATCAACCGCGCGCAGGCGCTTCGGGCTTCCTGACCGAGTTCGCGCGCGTGATTGGCGTGCAGGGCGACATAGGTGGTCTTGCCGCTGGCCTTCAGCGCCTCGATCAGCGGCCCGTCGATGCGGTCGGGATCGACGACCGGCACACGGGTGTGGAAGCGGACGATTTTGACATGCTGTATGTCTTTCAGCCGCTTCATCAGATCGGAAAGGCGTCGCGGGGAGAGCACCAGCGGATCGCCGCCGGTGAGGATGACCTCCCAGATGGCCGGGTTGGCTTTTATGTAGTCGAATGCGGCGTCCAGCTCTTCCGGGCTCATCATGCCGTTGCCCTGCGGCCCAACCATCTCGCGACGGAAACAGAAACGGCAATAGACGGGGCAGACATGCACTGCCTTTAAAAGGACCCGGTCGGGATAACGGTGAACGATGCCATGGACGGGACTATGGGCATCATCGCCAATCGGATCGTCCCGCTCCTCGGGGAGATGGACGAGTTCCGCGGCATCCGGCACGAATTGCCGGGCAATGGGGTCCTGCGGGTCCCGGCTGTCCACCAGTCCGGCCATTGTTGGCGTGATGGCGAGCGCGTAACGCTGCGTGACAGCACGAAGGCTCTCGAGCGCCTCGGCCTCGATCAGCCCGGCCTCGAGAAGCGCTTCAGGTGTCTTGATGGTTTCAAGTCTTGTCATCGACCATATTCCGCGACGGGAGCCCACATGACGAGATCGATGCGTGGCGCGCCGGTTGCCAGCATGACCAGCCGGTCGAAGCCGAGCGCTATGCCGCTTGCCGGCGGCATGATCGCCAGTGCTGCGAGAAAATCCTCGTCCAGCGGATATGTCTCGCCGTAAACCCGCTGCTTCTCGGCCATTTCCATTTCGAAACGCCGCCTCTGCTCGGCGGCGTCGGTCAATTCGCCAAAGGCATTGGCAAGTTCCACGCCGCAGGCATAAAGCTCGAAACGTTCCGCCACCCGCGCATCATCAGGCGATTTGCGGGCAAGAGCCGCTTCGCAGGTCGGATATTCGTCAAGAATGGTTGCACGGCCAAAGCCCAGTTCCGGCTCCACCCGCTCGACAATCACGCGGCTGAACATATCCGCCCAGGTGTCGTCATCGGCGACGCGAATGCCGGCATTGGTGAGGCTTGCGGCGAGATGCCGTTCGTCCGTTTCACCGTTTCGGCCGATGGTCGCGAGGAGGTCAATTGCCGCGTAACGCTCGAAGGCTTCGGCAACGCTCAGGCGTTCCGGCTCGAGGAAGGGATCGACGCTGCGGCCACGATAGGTAAAGTTTTTCGTCTTGGCGGTCTCGGCGGCCAGTGCCAGAAGGTCGGCGCTATCCTTCATCAGGGTCTCGTAGGTCTCACCGACCCGATACCATTCCAGCATGGTGAATTCCGGGTGGTGCAGGGGGCCTCTCTCCCGGTTTCGGTAAACATGGGCGAAACAGAGGATGCGTTCTTCACCGGCCGCGAGCAGCTTCTTGCAGGCAAATTCCGGCGAGGTATGAAGATAGAGCGGGGCGGCCTCGCCGCCTGATGTCAGGCCCTGGGTGGCGAAGGCGTGCAGATGTGCCTCGTTGCCGGGGGAAATCTGCAGCGTGGCGGTGTCGACTTCGAGAAAATCGGCGCGCGCGAAATGGCTGCGAAACGCCGACTGGATCGCATTGCGTCCAAGCAGGAAAGCGCGGCGGTCTGCGTGAACATCGGGCGTCCACCATGGCGACATTGTCTCGTTGTTCGAGCCCATTTCTCTTTTCTTTTCCGTCTTCCCTGCGGGCCCTGTTGCGGATAAACGGCCCGCAAAACGCCTGATCGCATCATTTAAAGCAATTCCGGGCGGAAAACCGCTAGGCACTCTTTCGCGAATTGCTGTAGAAGGCTGGCAATTCGCGCGGATTTAAGGTAGTTGCGCCCCAGAAAAAAGACAAAACGTCTGCCGGGGCCGGTGCTGCCGCGCAGTCCTTTACGACGCATTTCATCGAGTTACAAGGAAGTCATATGGTCAAGGTTATCGCCTCATCCGTCCGCAAGGGCAATGTTCTCGACGTGGACGGCAAGCTTTACGTCGTTCTTACCGCGCAGAACTTTCACCCCGGCAAGGGCACGCCGGTCACGCAGGTAGACATGCGCCGCATCGTTGACGGCGTGAAGGTCTCCGAGCGCTGGCGCACCACCGAGCAGGTCGAGCGCGCTTTCGTCGAAGACCTGAACTTCCAGTTCCTTTATGAAGATGGCGAAGGCTTCCACTTCATGAACCCGGAAAACTACGATCAGGTTGTTGTCGACGTCGACACGATGGGCGACCAGAAGGCCTATCTGCAGGAAGGCATGACCTGCGTTCTTTCCATCCACGAAGGCAATCCGCTGGCTGTCGAACTGCCGCGCCACGTGACGCTGGAAATCATGGAAACGGAACCGGTCGTTAAGGGCCAGACGGCTTCTTCTTCCTACAAGCCGGCAATCCTTTCCAACGGCATCCGCACCATGGTTCCGCCGCATATCGATGCCGGCATTCGCGTGGTCATCGCGACGGAAGACAATTCCTACGTCGAGCGCGCCAAGAGCTGAGCCTGATGGCTGGTTAAACAAAAAGCACCGGGTCACCGGTGCTTTTTTTATGCCCTGAATAGCAAAAAGCCCGCGTCGAAAGACGCGGGCTTTTTGTTTGCCTTTTTGGGCCGTTCTTACATGCCCTTCGCGGCGGCCACGGTCGGGCCGGCTGACTTCTTCGGGGCTGGCTGGCCAACGGCATAACCGCCACCGAGAGCCACGTTGAGCGAGACATAGTCCTGCGCGGTCGTCTGGATCGCCGTGGCAAGGTTTGCCTGCGCATCCGAGACCGAGCGCTGGGCATCCAGAACGTCGAGCAGAGACGATGCGCCATCGCGATAGCTGGCGGTCGAGAGCTGCAGTGCTTCCTGGTAGGAGGCGACGGTCTTTCTCAGAGCGTCGACGGTACGCTGGTCGCGATTGATGGCGGCCAGAGCGTTTTCGACTTCTTCCACCGCGTTGAGAACGGTCGCCTTCCAGACGAGATATTGCTCGCGTGCCTGTGAGTTGGCGATGTCAACATTGGCGCGGAGTCTGCCACCGTCGAGGATCGGAAGGGTGAGGCTCGGACCGAAGGACCAGCTATTGGCCGTTCCCCTGCCGCCGCCACTCAGGAAATTGTAGCTCGGGGTGATCGCGCCACCAAGCTCGATGCTCGGATAAAGCTGCGCCTCGGTTACACCGATCGTGGCGACCGCAGCGGCGAGATTACGTTCGGCGACGCGGATGTCCGGACGGTTGCGGATCAGGTCAGCCGGGATGCCGGTGCGGGGAACTGCGCGGGCAACAGGCTGGCGTGCACCCTTCTGAAGTTCAGCGATGAGCGACGAGGCCGGCATGCCGAGCAGGGTCGCGATGCGATGCGCGGCCTTGCGGAAGCTGGTTTCGAGGCCGGGGATCTGTGACAGCGTGGAATTGACCAGACCTTCGGACTGGACGACATCGAGGCGCGAGGCGGCACCCGCTTCGAGCTGCAGCTTGGTCAGATCGAGCGTTTCACGGCGTGAGCCCAGGTTCTGGCGGGCAATCGCCAGACGTTCCTGATAATAGCGCACGTCGATATAGGCAGCGGCGACGGATGAAATCAGCGTCAGGCGCTGAACGTCGACGGTGGAGTAAGCGGCATCGAGCGATGCATTGGCGCTTTCCGTTGCCCGGCGATAGCGGCCGAAGAGGTCGAGGAACCAGGAAACGCTGAGGCCGCCGGAAGACACGTTGGTGACGGGAACGTCACGATAGCTGCCCTTGGTCTCGCTGGTCGTGTGGCTGCCACTGCCCGTCAGGCTCGGCAGGCCGCCGGCGCCGTCCACGATCACCTGGGCCTGCGCCTGATTGATGCGCTCGATAGCCTGCATCACGGTGAGGTTCTGTGCGAGGCCGGTGGAAACGTAACCGTTCAGACGGCTGTCGTTGAAAGCAGTCCACCATGCAACGCTGCTGATGTCGCCATTACTGGTTTTTCCGGCTTCCGCAAACTTTCCCGGCAATTGGATTTCCGGCGTCTTGTGGTCGGGTCCAACAACACAGCCTGAAAGCAGCAGCATTGTCAGGGGAAGAGTAGCGCGAATAGACAGCATATAGTTTTCCCAATTCTCTGGTTGGCTTACCGAGCGCGGCTTGCTGACAAATGGGCTGCGCGGTCGATATGCCGTAGAAACGTGCATTTGCCAAATCGGCAACATTTCTAGCAGCGTATTAACGGTTGGCACAGCCCATTTTTGTTTTGTTAACGCCTTGAAAGGCGACGAATGATGACGAAAAAGGACGGAACGAAGAAAATTCCGAGCAGTGTTGCAGAAAGCATACCACCCAGCACCCCAATGCCGATTGCATTTTGTGCAGCAGAACCCGCTCCGGTTGCAATCGCCAGAGGTACGACGCCGAGGATGAAGGCGAGCGATGTCATGATGATCGGACGCAGGCGAAGCTTCGCCGCTTCCAGCGTCGCTTCCAGCAGACTCAAGCCGTGCTCCTGCCGTTCCTTGGCGAATTCGACGATCAGGATCGCGTTTTTCGCGGCAAGGCCGATTGTCGTGAGCAGGCCCACCTTGAAGTAGACGTCGTTCGACTGGCCGAAGAAATGGGCCGCGGTCAGAGCGCCGAGGACGCCCACCGGCACGGCCATGATGACCGAGAAGGGGATCGACCAGCTTTCATAAAGGGCTGCAAGGCAAAGGAACACGATCAGAACCGACAGCGCGTAGAGCATCGGAGCCTGTGAACCCGAAAGCCGCTCCTGATAGGAGATGCCCTGCCATGCCACGGTGTAACCGCCCGGCAGGCTCGCCGTCAGGCGTTCCATCTCGTCCATAGCATCACCGGACGCGACGCCCGCGCCGGCGGTGCCTTCAAGCGAGATCGCACCCGTGCCGTTGAAACGGGCGAGAGACGGCGGCGCATTGACCCATTTCACCTCGCTGAAGGAGGAGAAGGGCACCATTTCGCCGCTGGTATTGCGGGCATACCAGAACTTCAGGTCGTCCGGCTGCATGCGATAAGGCGCATCACCCTGGACATAGACCGGCTTGAGTTCACCGTTGAGGGTGAAGTCGTTGACATCCCGGCCGGCAAAGATCGTCGACAGCATGAGGTTCACGGAGGAAAGATCGACCCCCATGGCTCCCATCTTTTCCTGATCGAGAATGATCTTCATCTGCGTTTCGTTGTCCTGGCTGTCGCTTCTGAGCGAGCTGACCTTCGGATTGCTGGTCGCAAGCGCAATCAGCTCCTTGGACGTGGCCGTCAGTGCCTCTGTGCCATTACGGCCGCTATCCACGAGATACATCGAGAAACCGCTCGATGTGCCCATACCCTGAATGGCCGGCGGCAGAAGCGGGAACACCTGCGCATCGCGGAAACCGAAGAATGTGCCCATCGCACGCTGCACAATGGCGCCTGCGTGTTGATCGGGCGCGGTTCTCTCGGCGAAATCCTTGAGCTTGGTGAAGACGATGGCGTTGTTCTGGCCGGAACCGCTGAAGCTGAAGCCCAGAACACCGAAAACCGATTCGACATTGTTGGCTTCCTTTTCGCGGAAGTAGTTTTCGACCTGCTTCACCACCTCGTTTGTGCGTTCGATATTCGAACCCGTCGGGGTCTGGATGATCGTCAGCAGCACGCCCTGGTCTTCCTGCGGCAGGAATGAGCTGGGCAGCTTGCTGAAGAACCAGGCGCAGCCGCCGATCACGATCGCGAAAATAATCATCACGCGCAGAGGCCGCTTCAGCAGGTAGCCGATGGAGGAAACATAACCGTCCGTCGTCTTGCCGAAGCCGCGGTTGAACCAAGCGCCCGGTCCGCGCTGCTTCTTGTGATGATCGATCGGCTTCAGCATCGTGGCGCAAAGCGCCGGCGTCAGAACGATGGCGACCACTGCCGAAAGCAGCATGGCCGAAACGATGGTGATCGAGAACTGGCGATAAATGATGCCCGTCGATCCGCCGAAGAATGCCATCGGGATGAACACGGCCGTCAGCACGAGCGCGATGCCGATGATCGCGCCAGTGATTTCACCCATCGACTTTTCGGTTGCCTCGACCGGCGACAGGCCCTCTTCCGACATGATGCGCTCGACGTTTTCGACAACAACGATGGCGTCGTCGACGAGAAGGCCGATGGCCAGAACCATGGCGAACATGGTGAGCGTGTTGATGGAATATCCTGTCAGTGCAAGGACACCGAAAGTGCCGAGAAGCACGACGGGAACCGCGATCATCGGAATGAAGGTGGCTCTGAGATTCTGCAGGAACACCAGAAGCACGACGAAGACGAGAATGATCGCTTCAATCAGCGTATGCACCACTTTCTCGATCGACAGCTTCACGAAGGGTGTCGTGTCATAGGGATATTCGATCGAAACCCCCTCGGGCAGCGAACCCTCGACGGCGGAAAGCGCCGACTTTACACGCGCTGCCGTATCGAGCGCGTTCGCGCCCGTGGCGAGGTTGACCGCGAAACCGGCAGAGGGACGGCCGTTCGAACGGGAATCGCCACCATAGGTTTCCTGGCCGATTTCGATGCGCGCCACGTCGCTCAGGCGAACGGTTGCGCCGTCCTTCTCGACTTTCAGGATGACCGATTCGAAATCGGCCACGGTGGTGAGCTGGCTCTGCGCCGTCACCGTCACGTTCAGCTGCTGGCCCTTGACGGCGGGCACGGCGCCAAGAGAACCGACCGAAACCTGGGTATTCTGGCTTTCGATGGCGCTTGTCACGTCGGCCGTGGTCAGCTGGTACTTGTTGAGCTTGAACGGATCCAGCCAGATGCGCATCGCATATTCGGAACCGAAGACGTTGATGCTGCCCACGCCTTCGAGGCGCTTGATCTGGTCTTCGACACGCGAGGAGAAGACGTCGCCGAGATCGGCCGAATTGCGTTTGCCGTCGGTCGAGATCAGCGCACCCACCATCAGAATGCTCGATGTGGAGCGGCTGACCTGGATACCCTGCTGCTGCACGGTATCGGGCAATTGCGACTGGACGAGCTGCAGCTTGTTCTGCACCTGAACCTGCGCGATGTCAGGCATGATGCTGTTGCCGAAGGTCAGTGTCACTTCGGCGCTGCCGGTGGAGGATGACGAGGTCATATAGGTGAGGTCGTCAAGGCCGGTCATGCCGTCCTCGATGATCGTCGTCACCGATTTCTCGACGGTCTCGGCGCTCGCGCCATTATAGGTCGCGCTGACGCGTACCGTCGTCGGGGCAATATCGGGATATTGCGAAATGGAAAGCGTCCAGATCGCAAGGGCGCCACCCAGCATGATGACGATGGCGATAACCCATGCAAACACGGGGCGCCGGATGAAGAAATGGGCCATGGCAGTCCTGCCTTACCTTTTACGAGCTTCGACCTGGGGTTTCGTGCTCATGCTTATTTCGTGGGGGCGGCGGCAGGCTGAGCTTGCTGCGGCAGAACGACGATACCGCGATCGTCGATGGTCACTTCAACCGGTGCGACCGTCGCACCGTCGGCAATCCACTGGAAACCGTCGACGATGAGCTTGTCGCCATCCTTGACGTTCTCCGTTACCAGCCAGGCATTGCCCGACTGCTGGCTGGACGGGAAGGTGCGGGTTTCCACCTTGTTTTCCGCCGAGACGAATTTTGCGGTCAGTTCGCCGTTGGCGTTGCGGCTTGCCGCGCGCTGGGGAATGCGGAAACCCTTTTCCTTGCCGATGGTCAGCGTGGCGCGGACATAGGTGCCGGGAAGCAGGAGATCGTCCGGGTTCTCGAAGAGAGCGCGGATGGAGAAGGTGCCGGTGGTTTCGCTCACGGCCATGTCGGACATGTCGATCTTGCCGTCATGTTTGTATTCGGTGCCGTCTTCCAGGGTCAGGTGAATACCTGTTTCTTTCGTATCGCCGCCAAGCTGGCCCGACGAGATCGCCTTTTTCAGACGCAGGAGATTGATGCTGGATTCCATCAGATCGATATAGATCGGATCGATGCGGCGCAGCGTCGTCAAGGCGGTCGTCTGGTTTGCCGTCACGACGTTGCCGATGCTGAAGGCGGTCGCGCTGGTAATGCCGTCAAAGGGCGCGCGGACCTTGGTGAGATCGAGGTTGATTTCAGCCGTTTCCAGCGCCGCCTTGGTCTGGGCCACATCGGCCTGAGCCTGCAGCAGCGTCACCTTGGCGTTTTCATATTCGATCTGCGTTGCGCCGCTGTTGACCAGCCGCTCGTAGCGGGCAAGGTTCGCCTCGGCGCTTGGAACGCTTGCTTCGGCCTTCGCCACGCTTGCCTTGGCCTGCGCCACTTCCGCCAGATAGGTGTTGTCCTCGATCTGGTACAGAACATCGCCCTGCTTGACCTCGCTGCCTTCCTTGAAGGGAATTTCGCGGATGATGCCGGTGACGCGCGGACGGATTTCCGCCGTCTGGAACGCGCTGGCACGGCCGGGAAGAACGGTGGTCAGGGGATATTCGCTGGTCTTCATCAGGATGATGCTGACCGGAGAAGGTGGGCGCTCGGCGCCCTGGCCAGCGGCCTGGCCGCTCTCGCCGCCATCGCTGCATCCCGCCAGAACCGCGGTTACACACAGAGAAGCAAATAGGGGTAAAATACGTCGGCTCATTGTTCTTCCCTGCGTATGGGTCGCATTCAACTTTAAGCGCAATGTCGCTCGGCGGATGCGCGTCCCGGAAACAGACACGACAGGCGAAGGTCTTACAGGGACCCGATTCGCTCATTCTGTCCGGACCGCCAAGCGCATAGAAGCGCAGGCTTTAGCGCTTCGCAAGCAATTGCGAGAAGGTGACGTAAATTGGGAATCGTCACTTAGCAAGCGGATTGCGCAATCCCGCATCGATTAAATCGACGAGTTGATCGCAACGTGTTGCTAAATTGCCGATGTCTTCCCGTGCCAGGAGGACGGGATGGATTACGCTTGTAAGCGCGTGGAGCACGGTGTTCGACAGAGGCGGAATATCGGCGGGGGCATAGATTCCCGCATCGATACCGTCACGGATAATGTCGGCCAGAAGGTTTGCAATGACGGATTTGTAATAGTCGCCGCACTTCATGTCCTGCTTTGCCGTCATCAGGATCATTTCGAAGATGTAAGGATTGTCGTTGAGATCCTGATGGTGCTGTTCCATCAGGGTGTGGGTGAGATGGCGCAGCCTTGAAATCGGTGCATGGCTTTTGTCGAGCGGCCGAATGTCCCGCTCGAACACGCCGATCTGTTCGAAGACG
>LT009756.1:2481965-2544465 GCA_900012615.1 Agrobacterium genomosp. 13 str. CFBP 6927 | reverse complement strand
TTAGTTGCATTAGACCCGAAACCGAGTGATCTAGCCATGAGCAGGCTGAAGGTTGGGTAACACCAACTGGAGGGCCGAACCCGTATCTGTTGCAATAGATTGGGATGACTTGTGGCTAGGGGTGAAAGGCCAATCAAACTCGGAAATAGCTGGTTCTCCGCGAAATCTATTTAGGTAGAGCGTCGACCGAATACCCTCGGGGGTAGAGCACTGGATGGGCTATGGGGACTCACCGTCTTACTGATCCTAACCAAACTCCGAATACCGAGGAGTACTAGTCGGCAGACACACGGCGGGTGCTAACGTCCGTCGTGAAAAGGGCAACAACCCTGACCTCCAGCTAAGGTCCCCAAGTCATGGCTAAGTGGGAAAGGATGTGAGGATCCCAAAACAACCAGGATGTTGGCTTAGAAGCAGCCATCATTTAAAGAAAGCGTAACAGCTCACTGGTCTAAATAAGGGTCTTTGCGCCGAAAATGTAACGGGGCTAAAGCCATGCACCGAAGCTGAGGATATGCCGTAAGGCATGTGGTAGCGGAGCGTTCCGTAAGTCTGTGAAGGCGGACCCGTGAGGGCTGCTGGAGATATCGGAAGTGCGAATGTTGACATGAGTAACGATAAAGGGAGTGAGAGACTCCCTCGCCGAAAGACCAAGGGTTCCTGCTTAAAGTTAATCTGAGCAGGGTTAGCCGGCCCCTAAGACGAGGCGGACACGCGTAGTCGATGGGAACCACGTTAATATTCGTGGGCCTGGTGGTAGTGACGGATCTCGTGTGTTGTACATTCTTATTGGATTGAATGTGCGGCGAAGAGGTTCCAGGAAATAGCTCCACCGTATAGACCGTACCCGAAACCGACACAGGTGGTCAGGTAGAGTATACCAAGGCGCTTGAGAGAACTATGTTGAAGGAACTCGGCAAATTGCACGCGTAACTTCGGAAGAAGCGTGACCCCATTTTAGGCAACTATGATGGGGTGGCACAGACCAGGGGGTAGCGACTGTTTATCAAAAACACAGGGCTCTGCGAAGTAGCAATACGACGTATAGGGTCTGACGCCTGCCCGGTGCTGGAAGGTTAAAGGGAGGGGTGCAAGCTCTGAACTGAAGCCCCAGTAAACGGCGGCCGTAACTATAACGGTCCTAAGGTAGCGAAATTCCTTGTCGGGTAAGTTCCGACCTGCACGAATGGCGTAACGACTTCCCCGCTGTCTCCAACATAGACTCAGTGAAATTGAATTCCCCGTGAAGATGCGGGGTTCCTGCGGTCAGACGGAAAGACCCCGTGCACCTTTACTATAGCTTTACACTGGCATTCGCCAAGGCATGTGTAGGATAGGTGGTAGGCTTTGAAGCAGGGACGCCAGTCTTTGTGGAGCCATCCTTGAAATACCACCCTTATCTTCGTGGATGTCTAACCGCGGTCCGTTATCCGGATCCGGGACAGTGTATGGTGGGTAGTTTGACTGGGGCGGTCGCCTCCGAAAGAGTAACGGAGGCGCGCGATGGTGGGCTCAGACCGGTCGGAAATCGGTCGTCGAGTGCAATGGCATAAGCCCGCCTGACTGCGAGACTGACAAGTCGAGCAGAGACGAAAGTCGGTCATAGTGATCCGGTGGTCCCGTGTGGAAGGGCCATCGCTCAACGGATAAAAGGTACGCCGGGGATAACAGGCTGATGACCCCCAAGAGTCCATATCGACGGGGTTGTTTGGCACCTCGATGTCGACTCATCGCATCCTGGGGCTGGAGCAGGTCCCAAGGGTATGGCTGTTCGCCATTTAAAGCGGTACGTGAGTTGGGTTCAGAACGTCGTGAGACAGTTCGGTCCCTATCTGCCGTGGGTGTAGGAATATTGACAGGATCTGTCCCTAGTACGAGAGGACCGGGATGGACGTATCTCTGGTGGATCTGTTGTCCTGCCAAGGGCATAGCAGAGTAGCTATATACGGAATGGATAACCGCTGAAGGCATCTAAGCGGGAAACCAACCTGAAAACGAGTGTTCCCTATCAGAGCCGTGGAAGACGACCACGTTGATAGGACGGGTGTGGAAGCATGGCAACATGTGAAGCTTACCGTTACTAATAGCTCGATCGACTTCTTCGTTCCCATTGAATATGTTCATCAAGCAAAGCTTGATGACATCATCTTCTGTCCTCACGGGCCACAAGGCCCTGCGGACGGCGCGCCAAACGATTGGCGACGGACTAGCGTCCTGTATGGCTGCCAAACTCAACATCGAGCAAGGCAGGCAAACGGACCAGTCAAAGAAAGACGTGTAAATTAAAACGAAGCGCAAGCTTCCCAGCTTCTCGAAACAACACGCATGTGAAAACATGTTCAATGTTGCGTTTTGCCGACCTGGTGGTTATCGCGGGGCGGCTGCACCCGTTCCCTTTCCGAACACGGCCGTGAAACGCCCCAGCGCCAATGGTACTTCGTCTCAAGACGCGGGAGAGTAGGTCGCTGCCAGGTCTGCAAAACGCAACATTCTATCTTCTCTAAGCAAACTTCGGCCCAGCCGATACATAGGGCCGCTTACGCGGCCTTTTGCAGTTTAAGACAAAGCTTTAAAAGCAATAAAACAGCGTACAAAAATCATGTGCGCCTCTTACAGGAGATAAATTGCTCCGCAATTTACTCCGCCAGAAATCCGTCGTCGCTAAAGCAACGACGTAGTCGCGACATTCGGCTTCACCGAATGCGCTGGACGCGGGGTGGAGCAGCCCGGTAGCTCGTCAGGCTCATAACCTGAAGGCCGCAGGTTCAAATCCTGCCCCCGCAACCAATATCTCATAAGACATTCAAGACTTATCAAAGGGCCCGAGGAAGCTCAGGGCCCTTTTGGCGTTGTGCGGAAATTGTCATTCAAGCAGCCAAGCCGGCCGCCCCTAAACGGGTGAATGCAGAAATGCAGGCATGGAGCCGCCCTCTGATCGCCTGGCGTGATAGAGGCGGGCGGTGTCGAGTGCCTCCCGGATGGTCACGTCCATGTCCAGATAGCGATAGGTCCCGAGGCGGCCGACAAAGGTGACGGATGTTTCCCGCTCGGCGCGCGCCACGTATTCGGCAAGCTGCTCCTTATCCTTGACCAATCGAACCGGATAATAAGGAATGTCACGCGGGCCGCACGCGCGGGAAAATTCCCTATAACAAACGGAGCCTGCAGACTCTTCCCACGGGGAAAAATGCTTGTGCTCGGTGATGCGGGTAAAGGGCACGGAAACGTCGCCATAATTCATCACCGCGCAGCCCTGATAGTCGCCATCATAGGTGAAACGTTCGAAGTCGAGTGTTCGGTAGGCAAGTCGGCCGAGTTCGAAGTCGAAATAGCCATCGAGCGGCCCTGAATAAAAGACGTGTTTGCAATTCCCTGCATCGGAACGGTGGAATTGTGTGCCGAGCCTCACCGTTATGTTCGGATGATCGAGGATACGCTCGATCATATCGGTATATCCGGTTTCCGGCATGCCCTGATATTTGTGGAAGAAATAGTTGTCGTCATAATTGAAGCGTACGGGCAGGCGTTTCAGGATCGATGCGGGCAGGTCGGCTGGCCTGCAGCCCCATTGCTTCTCCGTATATCCCTTGAAGAAGGCTTCGTAGAGTTCCGGGCCGACAAAGCGCAGCGCCTGCTCCTCGAAAGTCTGCGGATTGATGATCGATTTGTCGGCCTTCTCTTCTATGAAGGTTCGCGCTTCATCGGGCCGGAAATTCTTGCCGAAGAACTGGTTGATCGTGTGCAGATTGACCGGCAGGGAATAGACACGCTCGCCGCTCGTCGTTTTGACCCGGTTCTTGTAAGGCATGAACGTCTGGAAGCTGTTGACATAGTCCCAGACCTCCTTGTCGTCCGTATGGAAGATATGCGGGCCGTAAACATGGACCATAACGCCGGTTTCACTGTCACGTGCGGTGTGGCAATTACCGGCAATGTGATTGCGGGCATCGATGATCTCGACCATATGGCCTGCCAGGGCGAGTTCCCGTCCAATGACCGCACCGGAAAGCCCGGCGCCGACAATGACAATTCTTTCATCCGCGCTCATTGAGAACTCGTCCTGTTCATATGTCGCCGCCGGCGGGGGCGGTAAAGATTTGCATTGAAGAGGTGGTGTTGCGGGTAGTTTCGGCCAGGCGAGAATATCGATGGTCAGCGGGAAATAGTGATATCCGGCTCGCGCCGTTCGGTTTCTCGCTCAGTCTTTTGGTGTCTGCCACAGGCGACGGTCATATGGGATCGGCGCATAGTCGTGCCACTGATTGAGCTTCTTGAGATAGCGTCTGCGGTAGCTTTGTTCGTCCTCAAACTCGATATTTTCCAATACGGCTTCCGCACCTACGTCATAATAGAGATCGAGATTGCTGAGATCCGGCACAGGCGTCTCGCCGCGTTCGCATTCGCCCTGCATCTGCCAGAAGAGTTGGTCCAGACGCCGTGCCAGGGCGGGAATATCGCGCAATACACTTGTCTCGCGTTGCCGGGCGATCGACTCTCTCACCTTGAGAAGGCTCTTCCTGTCGTGGGCAAAACCCACGGCGCGGGCGACATAGTCTTCTGGCGAAGAGCAGAGCATCTCCGGGACACCGGCTGCGGTGACGATGCTGCCGCAGAAACGCGCGGCAAATGTCTTGCCTGACATGGTGAGGACGGGCAGGCCGGATGTTATCGCATCGGCTGCAGTGGAATGTGCGCCATAGGGGAAGGTGTCCAGAAACAGATCGGCGACACCGATACGGGCAATATGCATCGGGTTCGGGAATTTCGGTGCAAATACGAGCCGTTCGGGTCCAACGCCGTTCCGTTCCGCGACATCTCGCAGGCGCTGATTGACGTCTTCATCGCCCGTCAGCAGCCACAATAGGCTGCCTGGCGTCTGCGACAGGATCGTCATCCATCGTGCAAAGCAGTTTTCCGTGATCTTCTGCATGCCGTTGAAGCTGGCATAAACGAATGCGTCCTCCGGCAGTCCGACGTCTGCTCGGCTCGGTCGCTCCGCGATGGGCCGCTTGCGGTCGAGCGGCTGATCGCACGCGATGCGCAGCACCTTTTCGGTGTAATAGATTTCGTTCTCCTCCGGGATCATATACCCGTCGGAGATCAGATACTGATGGAACGGGCTTCCCATCGATCCGGGGTAGCCGCAGAAGCTGACGATGACCGGCGCAGGCCTATAGGCGAAAATTCTTGCGCGTGCGTCCTTGGTGTAGCCGTTCACGTCGATCAGGATATCGATTTCATCGGAGATGATCTGCGATGCGGCAGAGCTGTCATCCAGGCCGTGAATATCTCGCCAGCAATAGACCGCAGCTTTTATCCTCTGCTGGGTGCTGTCCGTATTGCGTACATTGCCGGAATAATAGGCGAAGACCTCAAGACTGTTCCTATCGTGCAACTCCAGAACCTCGCAGAGAGCGAAGCCCACGGCATGATCACGAAGATCCGATGAGAGGTAGCCGACGCGCAGGCGCTGACCGGTCCCGGACTTGTGTTTCGGCAATCTGCGCGGAAAGCGGGTGAGGTCCGGACGTGCGCCAATCAGCGTTTTGCTCAGGCGATATGCCTTGGCAAGCTGGAACATTGGATCGTCAGCGTAGCAACTCAACGTCAGCGAAGACATGGCGTCGAGCATCTTGCGGGCAGGGACGTGGCTCGAGGGTTCAAGCACCGGCCATTTGCATTGGCGCTGTCGCAACGCTGCCCAGTGCTGGCCTGATTCCGGCGCCTCCGGCCGCAGCTCGAACGCCTGCAGCAAAGCGGCTTCAGCCTCCTCAAGTTTTCCGGCACTTTCGAGGACCCGGCCAATGTTCTGCAGGACCAAATGCCGATGCCCAACCGCTTCGGCATCGAGATTTTTCGTGGCCTCGGCATATTGCGACCACTGCTCCACCGCCTGACCGATCAGGCCGGCATCTTCAAGCACGCGACCGAGATTGATGTGGCCGGGAGCGAATTGCGGATTGGCCTTTAAGCAGGCGTGAAACGCCTGGACGGCGCCTGCGCGATCGCCAAGCTGGCTTAGCACGACAGCGTAGTTGAAGTAGGCGACATGGATTGCGGGATTATTGTCGTTGAATGCGACCCAGGTTTTGTAGAGTTCTCCGGCGGCGGTTAGCTGACCGGCGGCACCAAGAGCCTCGGCCAGACGCAAAAGATCCAGAAGACTGAGTTGCTGGTTCCGTGCCAGATCAAGTGCGCTCGGAGCATCGTCGTTTGAAGTAGAGGCGTGGCTGGCGGTCATGGCATCCTGCGGCAAAACGACAAGGTCGAAAGTAGAAGCGGCCCAGACGGGTCATTTTTAGTTATAGTAGATAACTTGCCTGAGGCTGGATGTGTTGCGGCGGTATTATTGTCAGCATCAATGTCGTGCCAAGCTTACGGCTCGCGCGTGGAAGTTTCTTGACAGTCAGACTCCCGGATTTTGAACCGCTGACGCTGTTATTACGGGCCCAGGCTTTTCACATGTTCTAGCGATGGGAATGTTTCATCCTGTAGCTTGCCAGCGCAATTGATGGATTGATCTGATAGACGCTGTCGAAGTCTTCATCCGTGAAGTATTGGTAGGAATGCGCGGCATGTTCCCGAAAAAGGCCGAGCAGATCATGCCGCATCTGCAGGCTTGCCCATTCCAGCAAACCCGCCTTGAAGATGATGAAGATCGGATAATATTTCGCTCTGAAGATCGGGTTATCGTTGAAAAGCTTCTCGGCGTCCTTCAGGGCCGCGAACATGTCCAGGCGGCGCTCGTCGAAGGTACTCGTGTGCTGCTCGCGACCAGGAACAAGACGGTGTGTCGTCAGGCTGCTGTTAATGGCCAGGAATTGTCCGGCATTCATATAGGCTGCCCAGTGCGGCAGGATGTCTTCGTTGATCCGTGCCGTGGAGAAACGCCAGCCTGTCCTGCGGATGAATGACGTCCGCAAAATCTTGTTCCATGGGTAATTGATCGTCACCAGGAACTGTACGGCCGTATCGAGATCGATCAGTGCCCTGTCGCGCTTACCGAGGACGTCGTCCCAGATATTCCTGTCGATAGGGGGCATCTCCCCGGGTGGGCCATCGGCCGTTCTGAGCACATTATATCTGAATGCCGCGACATCGACATTCGTCTCATCCATCAGGGGCAGGACGGTATCGATGGCTCCTGCAGCCAGGAGGTCGTCGGCATCGTGAAACAGGCAATATTCGCTGTCGATGGTCGCCAGCGCCCTGTTGCGGGCGACGCCCGGCCCGGTGTTCATCTCATTGCGCATCAGCCTTATATTGGCGTATTGCGCCACATATTGCTCAACGATGTCGCAAGTATTGTCGGTGGAGGCATCGTCGATGACGACGATATCCATATCGGTTTCATTGCGCAGAACGCTGTCGAGCGTCTCGCCGATGAGACTGGCTATGTTGAAGGCCGGAATGATGACGGATATCTTTGTCATGATGGAAACTCGATGTCCTCTGGGCGCATTCTGGAATTAAAATGCATCCATGCTACGACGCGACCTTGAGCCGCGTCGTAGATTGTCTGGTTTCTTCGGGCCTTACACTGTCTTGTAGGCCTTGATGATAGCCTCGACCTGTCCATCGTTCATCACCCCGAGCTGTTGGGACGAGAACGCTCCAGCATTGGTGCTGCCGAGACCGGTGAGGGTGGCTGTGGTGAGACCGGCGATAGCATTGATGCTGATGGCCTTGATCTCATCGGTAGAGAAGAGCTTGAGCTCGTCGCTGTTGAGGGTACCGATCTGCGCGGAGCTGAGACCTGCGATCTGGTCCGAAGTGAGCGCCTGTATCCGCTCGGTCGAGAGGGCTTCGAACTGCGTCGAGGAGAGTGCTGCGACCTGTGCTCTGCTCAGGGCGGCGATGGTGCCGGTGGTCATCTTGCTGGCATCGAGGCCGGCAAAGGCCTTGGTGCTGATGGCCTTGATCTCATCGGTGGAGAAGGTGGCGAGGTTGTCGGTCGACAATGCGCCAAGCTGCGTCGAGGACAGGGCTGCGATCTGTGTCTTCGTCAGTGCCGCGGCATTGGTGCTGCTGAGGCCGGAGAGGGCGGCTGCGGAAAGGCCGGTGATGGCATTAACGCTGATGGCCTTGATCTCGTCGGGCGAGAAGAGCGCGAGTTCGGCGCTGCTGAGTGTACCGATCTGTGCGGAGCTGAGACCGGCAATCTGATCCGAGGTGAGCGCCTGTATCCGATCGGTCGAGAGGGCTTCGAGTTGTGCCGAAGAGAGTGCTGCGACCTGTGCTCGGGTCAGGGCAGCGATGGCGCCGGTGGTCAGCTTGCTGGCATCGAGGCCGGCGAGAGCTCTGGTGTTGATTGTCTTGATCGCGTCGGTGGAGAAGGTGGCGAGGCTCTCGGAGGACAGAGCGCCAAGCTGTGTGGAGGACAGGGCTGCGATCTGCGCTTTTGTCAGGGCCGCAGCGTTGGTGCTGCTGAGGCCGGAGAGAGCGGCTGCGGAAAGGCCGGTGATGGCATTGACGCTGATGGCCTTGATCTCGTCCGTTGAGAAAAGCGCGAGTTCGGCGCTGCTAAGGGTACCGATCTGTGCGGAGCTGAGACCGGCGATCTGATCCGAGGTGAGCGCTTGTATCCGATCGGTCGAGAGGGCTTCGAGTTGTGTCGAGGAGAGCGCTGCGACCTGCGCTCGGCTCAGGGCAGCAATGGTACCGGTGGTCAGTTTGCTGGCATCGAGGCCGGCAAAGGCTCTGGTGCTGATGGCCTTGATCTCATCGGTGGAGAAGGCGGCCAGATTGTCAGTCGACAGGGCGCCAAGCTGTGTCGAAGACAGCGCTGCGATCTGTGTCTTCGTCAGTGCCGCCGCGTTTTCGGTGCTGAGACCGGAGAGGGCGGCCGCGGAAAGGCTGGCGATGGCGTTGACGCTGATGGCTTTGATCTCGTCGGTCGAGAAGAGCTTAAGCTCGTCGCTATTCAGGGTACCGATCTGCGCGGAGCTGAGGCCGGCAATCTGAGTAGAATTCAGCGCTTTGATCTGTTCGGTCGACAGGGCTTCAATCTGGCTGACGTACAGCGCCGTGACCTGAGATGCCGACAGGCTGTTGATCTGAGCGGAGCTCAGTTTTGCGATCTGGGACAGGGTCAGTCCCTTGACGGCGCTTACCGAGATGGCGCGAAGGTCTTCGGAGCCGAAAAGAGCAAGGTTATCTGTGCTCAAAGAGGCGATCTGAGACGAGGTGAGTGCCTTGATCCTGTTGCTATCCAGGGCATTGACGTCCGCCGAGGTCAGGCCGGCGATTGTGGACGTGGAAAGCCTGGAAATCTGCACAGCAGACAGTGAAGAGAGAATTGAAGTCATGAACGTGTCCCTTTAACCGGATGGCGACTGGTCACGCCTATCTGCCGCCAGACACCGTTCTTGACGGCAACGGTCCGACATCTGCAAATAAAGCGAAATTGTGAAGAACATGGCTCATGTGAACCTGCGCCGGAAAAGCATCATGCAATTCGAGCCGGAGAATTGGCCCGGATTTTCCACGCTAGCTTGTGCGAATGCCGCTCAATAATTTCTATCGCCTAAGAATTGTTGCGATATGAGGTTCATATCATTTAAACATTTAAAGTCGAGTTAATACTTGATAATTGTAAATTTAATTCTTTTATATTTTTGATTCTATATATTTACAAAGCATAATCTACTTAAATATCATAATTTTATTTTCATATAAATTAATATATTTGCATATTTAATTTGATTAAATCCGCAATATGCCTTATTTCATGCTTATCCAGCAAAGTATAATTCTGAATTTAATCTATGGCTATCGCGCGGATTTTGACGAGAAGATGCAGGGCTTCGTATGACTGCGTTTCTTTTCGATCCCGCAGGCAGTTTCACTCCCCATGACGTGTCACGCTGCCAAGCTCAGGGAGCGTGAAGGTGAGAATCGTCTTCATAGGGTCGGTTTGGGGACTCGCCGGTCATGCCGACGGCAAACATCTATTTTTTCTAATTTAAAGAATAGGCGACAAATACGAGAATATTTGATAGATTCAAAGTTACCGGTTGCGGTTTGACGCATGGATAAAAAGTCACCGGGCGTCCCTATGCCGCCAGCCGGATCATGGCGCAGGAGGAGAGATGCTATGACGGCATTCCATGTCATGGCCGGCGCGAGCGGCGAATTTGCACGCCCCGAAGTCCGGAAGATAAATGTAGCGGATCTTGTGGATGCCCTGAAGTTGGGGCTTGAGGACTTTCGAGAGAAACCCTCCCATTACGTTTTTATCTGTCTTATGTATCCGATCGCGGGTGTTTTTCTCATCATGTGGAGTTCCGGCGCTAATCTGCTGCCGCTGATTTATCCTTTGATGTCAGGTTTTGCCTTGATCGGGCCGATCGCGGCCATCGGTCTTTATGAAATCAGTCGACGCCGTGAGCAGGGGTTGGATAGCTCCTGGCGTCACGCACTGGAGGTTCGGCACTCTCCGGCGTTGCCGTCGATCATTGCCGTCGGTGTCATGCTGTTTGCGCTTTTCGTCGTCTGGCTGATTGTCGCGCAGCACATCTACACCACGAGTTTCGAGGCGGTTGGCCCGGTCTCGTTGTCAACATTTGTGTCAGACGTTCTGACGACCCCGCAAGGGCTGTCCCTCATCATCTGGGGTAACCTGGCAGGTTTCGTTTTCGCGGTCATTGTGCTGGCGACAACGGTGGTGGCTTTCCCGCTGATGCTGGACCGGGATGTCGGCGCGGTCGCGGCGGTGGATGCGAGCATACGCGCCACGCTTGCCAATCCGGTTCCGGTTGCGCTCTGGGGGCTGATCGTCGCAGCGCTGCTCGTCGTCGGCACGATCCCAGTTTTCATCGGCCTTGCGGTCGTTATGCCCATCCTCGGACATTCGACCTGGCATCTCTATCGGAAATTGATCGTTCCCGTTTATCCAAACCGTAAGCCTTGAATTCATAACGAAACCTAGTTGTCGATCATCCTTCCCGCCGTTGCGGCTTCCCCCAAAGGGAGCTGTGCCGGCCGGGATGGCGATGGAGCGCGTGAGGATGTCATGTTGTATCGATTTCTTGCCGTCTGTCTGCTTTTCGCCATTACCCTTCCGCTTGAGGCGCGCGCGCAGGAGGGCGACCCTGCTGCAGGCGCCACCATTTTCAAGAAATGCGGCATTTGCCATGTGGCCGAAACGGACCAGAACAAGGTGGGGCCCTCGCTGAACGGCCTTTTCGGCAGAACCGCCGGCACACATCCGAATTTCGCCTATTCACAGGCGATGCAGGATGCCGGCAAGGCCGGGCTGGTGTGGAACGAGACGTCGCTTCGCGATTATCTGCACGACCCCAAGGCGAAGGTTAAGGGCACGAAAATGGCCTTTGTCGGGCTGAAGGATGACACCGAGATCACCAATCTGATCGCCTATCTTAAGCAATATTCCAAGTAGCGGGATGACGCGTGGAAGAGCCGGGTCGGACCGACGTGATAAGGCCGAAAGAGGGGCGAACCGCCATTGCCGTCGCAATTGCCCGCCCGACGTGTTCATGAGATAATGCTAATACATTTCGCGACAGGATTGTGGAAATATTCGCGGCCGTGTCAGGGAAGTGTCAGGGGAGGAGGCGATGGCTGTCGTTGTGGTTCTCGTTCTACTGGTGGTGGGATCGATCATATTCCATCTTCTCAGCCCTTGGTGGTGGACGCCAATCGCGTCGAACTGGAGCTATATCGACAATACGATCACCATCACCTTCTGGATCACCGGCTTCGTTTTCTCGGCCGTCGTATTGTTTGTCGCCTATTGCGTGTTCCGCTTCAGGCACCGCCCCGGAAACCGGGCCGCATATCAGCCAGAGAACAAGCGCCTGGAATGGTGGCTGGCGGGTGGAACCGGGGTCGGGGTGGCCGCGATGCTGTTGCCGGGCCTCTTTGTGTGGAAACAATTCGTCACTGTTCCGGATGGTGCGGGTGAGGTGGAAGTCGTCGGTCAGCAATGGCAATGGAGTTTCCGGCTGCCGGGGGCGGATGGACGGCTCGGACGTGCGGATACGCGCGCCATTGCGCCTGACAATCCGCTCGGTGTGAACAGAAACGATCCTGCCGGAATGGACGATGTCATCGTCGAGGGCGGCGAGTTGCATCTGCCCGTCGGCACGCCGGTGAAAATGCTGCTGCGCGCGGTCGACGTGGTGCATGATTTCTACGTGCCGGAATTCCGGGCCAAGATGGACATGATCCCCGGTTCGGTCACCTATTACTGGTTCACGCCGACACGGACCGGAACCTTCGAGGTTCTCTGTGCGGAACTGTGCGGCGTCGGTCATCCGCAGATGCGCGGCACCGTCGTTGTCGATACCGAGGCCGACTATCAGGCCTGGTTACAGCAGCAGCCGACTTTCTCGAAATCGCTGGCCCTGGCGGAAAAGTCGGCGGCCAGATGAGCGCCATGCATCGTTGAAGGAAAAACCGCGTCGGAGGAAACAGGGAGGACAGGAGATGGTCGAAATTGGGTCCGGCGCGGGGCAGGTCATCCAGCCAGCCGAGGTCGAGGATGTCGAGCTTTATCACCCGAAAAGCTGGTGGACGAAATATGTCTTCAGTCAGGATGCCAAGATCATCGCCATCCAGTATTTTCTGACCGCGACAGCAATCGGCATGGTGGCGCTGGTGCTTTCCTGGTTGATGCGCCTGCAACTCGGTTTTCCCGGCTATTTCTCCTTCATCGATGCCGAGCACTATTATCAGTTCATCACCATGCACGGCATGATCATGGTGATCTATCTGCTGACAGCATTGTTTCTCGGCGGTTTCGGCAATTATCTGATCCCCTTGATGCTCGGCGCCCGCGACATGGTGTTTCCCTATGCGAACATGCTGAGCTACTGGCTTTATCTGCTCGCCGTGCTCGTGCTGGTCGCCGGCTTCTTCGCACCCGGCGGGCCAACGGGTGCCGGATGGACGCTTTATCCACCGCAGTCCCTGCTTTCGGGAACGCCGGGCGGGCGCGACTGGGGCATCATCCTGATGCTGTCATCGCTGATCCTGTTCATCATCGGCTTCACTTTGGGCGGGCTGAATTACGTCGTCACCGTGTTGCAGGGGCGCACGCGCGGCATGACACTGATGCGCATGCCCCTGACGATATGGGGCATATTCACGGCGACCGTCATGGCGCTGCTTGCCTTCCCGGCGCTCTTCGTCGCCGCCGTGATGATGTTGTTCGACCGGTTGCTCGGCACGAGTTTCTTCATGCCCGCCATCGTCGAAATGGGCGAACAGTTGAAGCAGGGCGGCGGCAGTCCCATCCTGTTCCAGCACCTCTTCTGGTTCTTCGGCCATCCGGAGGTCTATATCGTCGCGCTTCCTGCTTTTGGCATCGTCTCGGATCTGATCAGCACCCATGCGCGCAAGAACATCTTCGGTTACCGGATGATGGTCTGGGCGATCGTCATCATCGCGGCGCTGAGCTTTGTCGTCTGGGCGCATCATATGTATGTCAGCGGCATGAACCCGAATTTCGGGTTCTTTTTTGCTACCACGACGCTGATCATCGCCGTGCCGACGGCGATCAAGGTCTATAATTGGGTGCTGACGCTCTGGCGCGGCGATATCCATCTGAATTTGCCGATGCTGTTTGCGCTCGCCTTCATCGTCACCTTCATCAATGGTGGCTTGACCGGTCTCTTCCTCGGCAATGTCGTCGTCGACGTGCCGCTTTCGGATACCATGTTCGTTGTCGCCCATTTCCACATGGTGATGGGGGTTGCGCCCATCATGGTGGTCTTCGGCGCGATCCATCACTGGTATCCGAAAGTAACCGGCCGCATGCTGAATGCGGCGATGGGGCATATCCATTTCTGGATCACCTTTCTCGGCGCCTATGCCATCTTCTTCCCGATGCATTATCTTGGCCTGATGGGCGTACCGCGCCGTTATTACGAACTGGGCGAGACTGCATTCATTCTGCCCTCGGCGCATACGCTCAACATGTTCATCACCGTCGCCGCGCTGATCGTCGGCGCGGCGCAACTGCTGTTCCTGTTCAATCTCGCCTGGAGCCTGCGCTGGGGCAAAGAGGCGGGCGGCAATCCATGGCGGGCAACGACACTGGAATGGCAGACGCCACAAACGCCGCCGGTTCACGGAAACTGGGGCAAGGAACTGCCGGTCGTCTATCGCTGGCCCTATGACTACAGCGTTCCTGGCGCGGCTGAGGACTTCCTGCCGCAAAACCAGCCGGCTGCGGCGGGACCGTCCGAGAGGGCGTTGTCATGAGCGCCATTCTCATTTTCATGGCCGGTATTGCCGGCATTATCGGCTGGTGGATGGCCAGCCAGCGGTTAACCTCGAAGCCCTGGCTGGAAGCGGGCGTGTCAGACGATGCGCAGGGGATGCGGGGCTCATCGGAAACAATCGCGAAACTTGGGCTCGGCATTTTTCTTGCTGTCGTCGGCGCCCTGTTCACACTGTTCATCAGCGCCTATCTCGGCCGCATGGGCGGTGCCGACTGGTGGGGTATCCCGATCCCGCGGTTGCTGTGGGTAAATACGGTGGCCCTTGCCGCCAGCAGCGTCGCGCTGCAATGGGCGAAAACCGAAGCCCGCGTAGATCGGCGCGAAATGCTGGACGTGGCGCTTGCCGTGGCGTTTGTTACGGCTGTTCTCTTTGTTGCCGGGCAGGGTCTGGCGTGGCGGCAACTGGCGTCCGCGGGTTATGTGCTGGCGGATAACCCATCGAACAGCTTCTTCTACATGATCACCGGATTGCATGGCCTGCACATATTGGGCGGGCTTTTCGTGCTCGGGCGCACGGCAATCCGCGCCCGGATCGGCGCTGCTGCGGGAGTTCGCCTGAGCGTGGATCTCTGCGCCATCTACTGGCATTTCATGTTCGTCGTCTGGCTGATCCTTTTTGCAATCTTCGCCGGCTGGGCGAATAGTTTTGTCGATCTCTGCCGTCAATTGGTCACGTGAGGAGTGTCGATCATGACCGCATCCACGGAAAGACCCTTAAGCGATCCACATCTGCGGCCCACGGGACTGCGCGGCGTGGCCGCTGATCTGTCATCGGACCAGCGGGCGTTCAAGAGCGTCTCCTGGGGCAAGGCGATGATGTGGATTTTCATCCTGAGCGACACCTTCATTTTCGGCTGCTTTCTTCTGGCCTATATGTCCGCACGCATGTCGACCACCGCCACCTGGCCCAATCCGAGCGAGGTTTTCGCCCTGACGATCGGTGGCAAGGAGATTCCGCTGATCCTGATTGCGATCATGACCTTCGTCCTCATCAGCAGCAGCGGCACGATGGCCATGGCCGTCAATTTCGGATACCGCCGCGATCGGCGCAAAACCGCCGCGCTGATGCTGGTGACTGCCGCCCTCGGCGCGACATTCGTCGGAATGCAGGCATTCGAATGGACGAAACTGATCGGGGAGGGTGTTCGCCCCTGGGAAAACCCCTTCGGTGCCGCGCAATTCGGTTCGTCCTTCTTCATGATCACGGGTTTTCACGGCACCCATGTTTCGATCGGGGTGGTGTTCCTTCTGATCGTGGCGCGAAAGGTCTGGCGGGGAGATTTCGATCAGGAAAGACGAGGATTTTTCACCAGCCGGAAAGGCAATTACGAGATCGTCGAGATAACCGGGCTTTACTGGCACTTCGTGGATCTGGTGTGGGTCTTCATTTTTGCATTCTTCTATCTGTGGTGAGGGAGCATGGCATCATGGCGCAGCAACAGTCACAACAGGGACAGCAGCATCCGATAAAACTTTATATGGTGGTCTGGGGACTGCTTTTTATCCTCAGCGCCTGCTCCTATCTCGTCGACTATCTCGGCATACAGAGCTATCCCAGATGGTCGCTGATCCTCCTGTTCATGGCGCTGAAGGCCGGGCTGATCATTGCGATTTTCATGCATATGGCCTGGGAACGGCTGATCTTGATCTACGCCGTCCTTCTTCCCCCCGTCCTCGTTCTGGTTTTCACAGCTTTGATGGTCTCGGAATCCCACTACACGCTCCTGACCCGTCTGGCTTTTCTGGGGGCTGGTTCATAGCAGGCCCATCTCTGGGCTTTTGCCGCGCGCTGGACAGGTCTGGACGTGAAGGCGATGGATGCTGACTTACATCAGGAACTCGCCAATGATCCTGCTGTGGATCGCTCGGAAGATGTAACGGTGTTCAAGCCCGGAAGAACGGCGCGGATATGGTCGCCGAGAACTCGGACGGTCGAGGATGTCTGCGGATCGGCAAATTCCATCGCAATACCGATGGTCGGCAGGGGCGGCAGCCCCTTTTCCACGATATGAAGATCGGGCGGAACGGCTGTCCTTGTCAGGACGCTGATCGCATGGCCGGAGCGGGCGATGGCGATGAGGCCGGCAAGGCTGTTACTGGCAAAGGCAACACGGTAACGGCGATTGGCAGCTTCCATGGCATCACAGGCCGCACGGTGGTCAAGTGTCGCCGGTGCCGAGAGAGCGAGCGGCAGAATGTCCTTGGCAAGCAGATTCGGTTCCGGCTTATCCGCAACCCAGACGAAGCTCTCCCTGCGCAGGACGCCGTCATGGTCCGGATCGGATTGCGAGACCAGCGCGATGTCGATCTGCCGCCGCTGGAGGAGTGGACGCAATTCTATTGTCGGTGCGCAAACCATGCGCAGTTCGACCTTGGGGTGGCTGGCGCAGAAGCCGCGCAGCAGCTCCGGCAGGAAGGCAATCGAATAATCCTCAGGGCACCCCAGGCTTACGGCGCCCTGCAATGTCTCCCCGCTCATGTCGGCAAGGATCTCGTCGTGCCGGGCAAGGAGCGCGCTGGCATGGGCGAGAAGTTTCTCGCCGGCAGCAGTCACCCGCACGCCGGAGCCCGTTCGCTGAAGCAGGGTGTGGCCGACCAGTTCTTCAAGCCGCTGCATCTGCGTGCTCAGCGCCGATTGCGTGCGCCCAACCTGCATCGCAGCCACGCTGATGGAGCCGGCACGGGCAACGATGACAAAGTTCTTCAGGAGTGTCAGGTCGAGCATGGCGATATCAAAATTATCAATATCTGAGTAAAATACTATCAATTAGACTGGGACGGCAAGCGCTTGTTATTCTCCGGGAAGATAAATTGGGGAACGCATCATGGACAATCTCGCAAAAAGCTTTGCCTCGCTCAATGAAGACCCGGCCTTCTGGGCGGCCGCCAACAAACATCTGACCCGTTACGGACCCGCCTTCGAGGATATCATTGTCGAGCGCGCCGAGGGCAGTTTTGTCTATGATGCGGATGACCGCGCCATTCTCGATTTCACTTCGGGCCAGATGAGCGCTTTGCTCGGACACACCCACCCGGATATTGTCACTACCGTCAACCGGCAGATGGCCTCGGTCGCGCATCTCTTTTCCGGCATGCTGTCACGCCCGGTGGTCGAGCTTGCGACGCGGCTGGCGGCTCTGGCACCGGGGCTGGACCGCGTGCAATTGCTGACGACGGGGGCCGAATCCAATGAAGCGGCGATCCGCATGGCAAAGCTCGTCACCGGCGGTCACGAGATCGTCGCTTTCGCGCAGAGCTGGCATGGCATGACGGGCGCTGCGGCTTCGGCCACCTATAGCGCCGGCCGGCGGGGTTATGGCCCGGCCACGGCCGGCTCGCTGGTCATACCGGCCCCGAATGCCTATCGCCCGCGCTTCAAGAACCCCGATGGATCGAACGACTGGCAGGCGGAACTGGACGATGCTTTCGAGCTGATCGACCGTCAGTCGACCGGCAACCTGGCTGCCTTCATCGCCGAACCCATCCTGTCGAGCGGCGGTATTCTCGAACTCCCGCTCGGGTATCTCGCCGCCCTGAAAAAGAAATGCGAGGAACGCGGCATGCTGCTCATCCTCGATGAAGCCCAGACCGGCGTCGGCCGTACCGGGCACATGTTCGCCTTTCAGCGCGACGGCGTGACGCCTGATATCATGACCCTGTCGAAGACGCTCGGCGCCGGCCTGCCGCTTGCTGCCGTCATGACCAGCGCAGAGGTCGAGCAGAAGGCATTCGAGAGGGGCTTTCTGTTCTATACCACCCATGTTTCCGATCCGCTGCCGGCGGCTGTCGGTGTGACGGTTCTCGATGTCGTGGCGCGCGATGGCCTGGTCGAGCAGGCGATCGTCCGTGGAAACCGTCTGAAAGACGGTCTCCTGTCGCTGCAACAGCGGTTCGAATGTGTCGGCGATGTGCGCGGGCGCGGGCTTCTGCTCGGACTGGAAGTTGTCGCCGACCGGCACACGAAAGCCCCCGGTTTCGAGCTTGGCGCCCGTATCATGCAGGAGGCGATGCTGCGGGGCATGAGCATGAATATCGTCAAGTTGCCCGGCATGGGCGGCGTCTTCCGCATTGCACCGGCCTTGACCGTTTCGGATGCCGAGATCGATCTTGGACTGGAGATATTGGCGTCGTCAATCGAAGCGGCGCAGAAGGCCGGCTAGGTTTGCCGCAGTCGTGATTTGCCTCTCGCCGGTGTCCGCAAACGCCGGCGAGAGGCAGGGTTACGTAGATTATGCCTGTTTGCTGACGGTGTTCGTTCCGAAGATGAGCTGCTGCGCCATCGGCCGGCCGATAAAGCGCTCCGGGAAGATCGGCTGTGGAGCGCTGGCCCTGTTCAGTCGCTCAAGCTGATCCTGCGTGAAGGAAATGCTCAAGGCGCCGAAATTATCCTCGGCCTGCTCAAGGGTGCGTGCGCCCATGACCGGGGAAACGACTGCGGGATTGATCAGCGTCCAGGCAAGGGCGACCTGCGATCGCGAAACGCCGAGTTCCTCCGCGACTGCGCCGACGACATCGGCGACGGCGAGCGAGCGTTCATTGAGGTGGCCGGTCGATGCGATCACGCCCTTGCGGGTTGCCGCGACATTCGCCCCATTTTCGTCGCTCAGATCCGCGCGGCCATATTTGCCCGTGAGGATGCCGCCGCCGAGCGGGGACCATGGAAGAACACCGAGGCCCAGCGCCTTGGCCATGGGCATAAGCTCATGTTCGACGGTCCGCTCGACCAGGCTGTATTCGATCTGAAGCGCCACGAAGGGTGACCAGCCGCGGAGATCGGCAAGGGTCTGCATCTGCGCCACGCGCCATGCGGGCGTGTTACAAATGCCAACATAGAGGATCTTGCCGGCTCTCACGAGGTCATCGAGCGAGCGCATGGCTTCTTCGGGCGATGTCGTGAAATCCCAGGCATGCAGGTAAAGGAGATCGATCCGGTCCGTGTCCAGTTGGCGCAGGCTCGTTTCTACCGACCGCACGAGGTTGAAACGATGGTTGCCGCCGGAATTGATATTCGCCGGATCGCGGGCCATCGTAAATTTGGTCGCAAGCACGATATTATCGCGCTTTTCTTTGATGAAGCCGCCAAGAAGGCGTTCCGAGGCTCCGTTGGTGTAGTTGACGGCGGTATCGATGAAGTTGCCGCCTCTGTCGACATATGCATCGAAAATGCGCCTCGCCTCGTCAGCGTCGGCTCCCCAACCCCAGTCAGACCCGAAGGTCATCGTGCCAAGCGAGAGCGGCGAGACACGCAGCCCGGATCGGCCTAGCAGTCTGTATTGATCGAGTGATTTCACTTCAGCCATGTTGGTATACTCCATTGGTCTTCGTTGAAGCGCTGGGATGCGCCGGGTGGGTGACACCTTTTTCCGCGAAAGACCTGTGAGGGCGGTAGACCGGATTTCCGGAATTCTTGCACGATTATCTCAAGTGGGCAGGCCAGGACTGCCTTGTCGGACCGAAATATTGTCCGTTATTCTTGCACGATTGTCCGAGAAGCGCGGTTCAGACTTTCGTCGCGCGGACGCATATGAGATAAGTGGCGAATGACCCCGGACCACCATATCGTCGATATCATCACCCGACACGCGCCGCGAGACGGCACTTTTGAATGCCGGTTACCGGGGGTGAAGCTCATCCGCTGCTCCCACCCGACCCTCCCCATGCCGGTGATCTATGAGCCGACGCTTTGCCTTGTGGCGCAGGGCCGCAAGCAGGCTATGCTGGGGCAATCGGCCTTCATCTATGACAAATCGCGTTATCTGATCGCCTCCGTCGATCTTCCCGTCATGGGCTCCGTCATCGAGGCGAGCGCGGAAGAGCCATATCTGTGCATGCAGCTCGATCTCGATACGGTCGAGCTGGCGGAACTGGCGATCCGCTATCCGTCGAAATCTCCCGGAAAATCCCGACCGCCGGCCGGTCTGCTGCTGAATGCGACCAATCCCGGGGTGCTCGATGCGGCGGCACGCCTGTTGAGCCTTCTGGATACGCCTGACGATATTGACGCGATTGCGCCTCTGGCGCTGCGGGAAATACTTTATCGGCTGCTGACCGGGCCGGGCGGTGACGTTGTCCGGCACATGGCGCAGGCGGGTACCCATCTCCATCAGATTGCCCGGGCAATCGTCTGGATCAGAGGCCATTTCCGCGAAGCCTGCCCCATCGAGACGGCGGCCGAAATAGCCGGAATGAGCCGCTCCACCTTTCACGCTCATTTCAAGGCGATCACCTTGATGAGCCCGTTGGAATTCCGGGCGGAACTGCGATTGCAGGAGGCAAGACGCCTGATGCTCAGCGAAGGGCTGGATGCGGCAAGCGCGGGGTTTCAGGTTGGCTATTCAAGCCCGTCGCAGTTTTCGCGCGAATATGTTCGGGTTTTCGGAATGCCGCCATCGAAGCACGCCAATCTCCTGCGTCATCCTGTCGATGATCGGCCAGTGCCGCAGAGCACGGCAGCCAGCTAGGCAATAGCTGGGCCGGCACCCTATTTCATGTGGTCGGTGCCTGCCGGAAAAGTCAGCTGCACCCTTGCGCCTTCGCCGGGTTTTGAACGGATATGCGCCTCGCCGCCGCTCTGGCGGACGAAGCCGTAGACCATGGCGAGGCCGAGACCCGCGCCGCCATATTCTTCGCGTGTGGTGAAATAGGGTTCGAATGCCTTGTCCACGGCCTCGGGCGTCATGCCGATGCCCTCGTCGGTAACGGCAATGACCAGCACATCCTTCTCGGCCGTGGCCTCGATCAAGATCAGGCCGCCGTCCGGCATGGCCGCTGCGGCATTCAGGCAGAGATTGAGGATGGACTGTTCGAAGAGCGCAGGATCGAGTTGGATCGACGGAAGGTCGTCATCGAGATCAAGCGCGATCCGGCATTTAGGGCCGACCGCGATCTCGAGAATATCGGCCATGCCGCGCAGCAGGTTTGCGACGTTGATGTGGCTGGCATGGATCGGCTGCTGGCTGCCGATGGTCAGCATGCTGCTGGCGAGAGACCGGCCGCGATCCGCCGCCTTGCGGATACGGGCGATGTGCCGTTTCTGGCGGTCGTTGAAACCGGCTTCCCGCTCCAGGAGGCCGAGACTGCCGGTGATGATGCCGATCATGTTGCCCACCTCATGGCTGACCTGGTGGGTCATGCGCATGATACCGTCCAGTCGCTGGGCCTTTACGGCTTCTGCTTCCTGGCGATCGAGAGCCGTCACATCACGGGCGAGCAGGACGATGCCGCCATCCGGCTGGCGTGACATCGAGACTTCGATCACCAGCTGATCTGCGGTGCGATGGCGCACGACGGCGCGGTCCATCAACTCGCCGTGCCCGCTTTCAAAGGGCAATAATGCGGGGTCGATTTCCGGGATCGGTTCGACAAAACGGCGAAGCGGCAGCTTTCGCGATGAGCCGGAGCGTCCGACAAGCTCGATGATGCGGCGGTTCATGGTGATCGGCCGGCCAGCCGGATCGAACAGCGCTATTCCCTCATTCATGTTGCGGAAGGTCGAGCGGATGGTGCGCGCCGCCGCTTCCGCCGTGCGTCTGAGGCGCGAGACCCGGTCGACGCTGTCATGGAAGGCACGGAAGGCATCGAGCAGGCGGATCAACTCCGTCTCGGGCCCGGTGTAGGAAGGCGGGCCGACATCCTTCTCTCCCTTGGCAAGCGCGTTCATGCCGTTGGAGAGAGAGGCGATACCGCGCGAGACGCGCATCACCGAGCGGATCGAGAAAATCGCCACCACCAGAACCAGAAGCGATGCGACGGCGACGATGACCAGCAGCCGGCTAAGGGCATCGGAGGTCGAGATCAGGTCCTCGTTCAGGCTGCGGGCAACCGCGTCGCCCTGGGTTTCCGTGACATGGGAGAGATCGCGCGACACGGTGTGAAGCCGCGATACCGACGCGCGGATTGCGAACATTTCAAGAAGATAGCGGCTCTGGGCCTCGAAGACCCGCTCATAGGGCTGCATTTCCGCCACGGGAAGCCGCTCGCCGGGATAACCTTCCTGACGTGCCGTGGTTTCGGCGACGTAGCGGCGGCGCAGTTCGCCCAGCTGGAAGAGGCTGTCGGATGCGGATGCGGCCTGCACGATGCCGTTCATTCGCCGGCGCAGTTCAGGATCGACGATACCCCGGCCGGTGGCGATTTCGCCGAGCGCCGCTGCCGCGTCCGCCTTGTGGCCCTGCGCCGCATCGGCATCCTTTGCCAGATCCAGCGTCTGCGCCCTGATAAGCTGGAGAAGTTCGACAATGCGGTCGTTGGAAAAGCCGCGTGTGACCCGATCGTCGCTGCCCGGCCGTGTCATTTCCAGCAGAATATCAACCTGCTGAACGACGGACCGGCTCTCGCTGGAAACGCGATAGGGAGAGGCGGCGTTCATCAGGAAGGGGGCGCTGGAGACGAGGTCCGAGACCTGTCGTGAGACCAGGGACGCCTTGGCGAGGCTGGAAAAGGCCTGCAACCCATAGGCCGCCATTTCATCACGGGCGCGCTGCAGGCCGTAAATGGCGATGGCCGAGAGGCTGAAAACGAGGATGCAGATGAAGACGATCGCAAAGGGCAGGCGAAAGGCGATGGATGAGAGGAAGGAGCGGCTGATCACGGGGAAAGCTCGCCCTCGTCGGTATGCAGCACATAACCCTTGCCGCGCCGCGTCTTGATGTGACGCGGCAGGTCCGGATTACGCTCGATCTTGCGCCTCAGCCGCAGCACCAGCACATCGACATTTCTGTCGATGTAGCGGTCGCTTTCGGAACCCAGTCTGTCGAGTATTTGCGAGCGGCTGACGGGCTGGTTGGGCGTTTCGGCCAGAATCTCCAGAAGCGCGAATTCGGCGCTCGTCAGCGTCTTGCTGCGATCGCTGAGGCAGACCGCCCGCCGCGCATCGAGATCAATCGCCCAGTCGCCGAGGTTGAGTGTAGCGCGGCCATGATCGCGCTCGCTATCCTTTTCCTGTTTCAGCGAGGGGATCGTCCGGCGCAGAACGGCCTTGATCCGGGCCGTGAGTTCGATGGGTTCGAAGGGTTTGACCACGTAATCGTCGGCGGCCGTCTCGAGGCCCAGAACCCGGTCGGCGGCGCTGCCGGCAGCTGTTACCATGACGATGCCGATGTCGATGTCGGCCTTGCTGCGCAGTCTCTGGGCAAAGGTCCGACCTGATGTGCCGGGCAGATTGTGGTCGACCAGCACAAGCTGCATCACGTCCTTCGCCAGTATCTCGTCCGCCTCCTCGGCGGACCGGGCGCAGGTGGGCAGCCAGCCTTCGGCCTCGACAAGGTCCGAGATGAGCTCTGCCATATCCGGATCGTCCTCGACGATCAGAATGCGAACCTTCTGATTAAGCACTGTATCTTCCTCCCGCCATCATCATAGGCACGGTGACGGCGATCTTCAAAGGCTCGCTGGTTATCTCTCCTGTCATAATTGTAATATCTGTAATCTTGTTCGGCGGTGCGGTGAAAGATTGGTAACCATTCTTCGATTGCGGCGCGGGCAGGATGTGACATGCTGTTGGTGGAGACTGGAACGGGGAGGTTCCAGGCAGGGAGGCTTAATTGAAAGCATTGACCGCACTTGCGGCGAGCATGGTCCTATGGCTGTGCGGCGCAGGGCATGGCATGGCCGAGCCGAAGTTGAACGTCCTTTGCGGCGTCGACGAGGCTTGGTGTTTGACCATGCAGCGGGCTTTCGAAGCCAAGGCAGGTCTCGAGATTTCGATGGTGAGGAAGAGCACCGGCGAAATTCTCGACCAGATTCGTGCCGAACGAACCCATCCCACCGTCGACGTCTGGTGGGGCGGTACTGGCGATACCCATTTGCAGGCCGGCTCGGAAGGCCTGCTGGAAGAGTACACGCCCGTGCATCAGCGGGATCTGCTGCCCTGGGCGCAGAATTTCTATGCGATGTCCGGCTCGAAATCGGCTGGCATCTATGCCGGTGCACTTGGTTTTGCCTATAATTCGGAACTGCTCGCGAAGAACAACCTGCCTGCACCGACCTGCTGGAAGGACCTCGCGAAGGATATCTATCGCGGCCACATCCTGACCGGCAATCCGAACTATTCTGGCACGGCCTTCACCATGCTGGCCACCCTTGTTCAGCTCTTCGGCGAGGAGGAGGCTTTTGGTTTCATGGCGAAGCTCAATCAGAACGTCGTGAGCTATACCAAGGTTGGTGCAGCGCCGGTCAAGGCGGCGGCGCGGGGCGAGATCGTGATCGGCATTTCTTTCATGCATGATGCCGTGACCCAGAAGATCGAAGGTTTCCCGCTGGTGATCGTCGCGCCCTGCGAGGGGACGGGCTATGAGATCGGGGCGGTCAGCATCGTCAAGGGCAACCACAATGATGCGCTGGCACAGGCCTTCGTTGAATTCGCGCTGAGCCCGGAGGGGCAGGCGACCGGGGCCAAGGCCGGGCAAAATCAGGTGCCATCAAACGCCCGGGCGACATTGCCGCTGACGGCGCCTGACATATCGATGATCAAGATGGTGGATTACGACTTCGCCACCTTCGGACAGCCGGAAGAGCGAAGTCGGTTATTGAGCCGCTTCGATAGCGAAATCCACCCGAGCCAGACCCAGTAGGGTCAGAAACCAGCACCTCAAAAAGACAGCGCGCGCCGCAGGGCGCCGCGACCGGCAGCGCCATGTCTGCGCGCCGCCCAAGAATTCAGACGCAAGCTACAGGAGGATAACCATGCGACTGACGATACTTTCTACCCTGCTTTTTGCCGGCACGGCATTGAGCGCCGTTTCCGCACAGGCGGCGGGAGAACTCAACCTCATCTGCTCGGCCGATGTCGTCATCTGCGAGCAGATGAAGGGCGATTTCGAAAAGTCGCACGACATCAAGGTCAATATGGTGCGCCTGTCTTCCGGCGAAACCTATGCCAAGGTGCGTGCGGAAGCCCGCAACCCGAAGACCGATATCTGGTGGGCCGGCACCGGCGATCCGCACATGCAGGCGGCGTCCGAAAACCTGACGCTGGAATACAAGTCGCCAATGCTCGACCAGTTGCAGGACTGGGCCGTGAAACAGGCCGAAAGCACGGGTTACAGGACTGTCGGCGTTTATGCCGGTGCGCTGGGCTGGGGCTACAACACGGAAATCTTCAAGTCGAAGGGTTACAAGGAGCCGAAGTGCTGGGCTGACCTGCTGGCGCCGGAACTGAAGGGTGAAATCCAGATCGCCAATCCCAACTCGTCGGGCACAGCTTATACAGCGCTTGCCTCGCTCGTGCAGATCATGGGCGAAGATCAGGCGATCGACTATCTGAAAAAGCTCAACGCCAATATCTCGCAATATACCAAGTCCGGTTCGGCACCGGTAAAGGCGGCGGCACGTGGCGAAACGGCGCTCGGCATCGTCTTCATGCATGATGCGGTAGCGCAGACGGCAGAAGGTTTCCCGGTCAAGTCCATCGCGCCCTGCGAAGGTACCGGCTATGAAATCGGCTCCATGTCGATCATCAAGGGCGCCCGCAATCTCGACAATGCGAAGACCTGGTACGACTGGGCGCTCACGCCGGAAGTGCAGTCGCGCATGAAGGACGCCAAGTCCTTCCAGCTTCCCTCCAACAAGACGGCGGAAGTGCCGAAGGAAGCGCCGAAGTTCGAGGACATCAAGCTCATCGACTATGACTTCAAGACCTATGGCGATCCGGCCAAGCGCAAGGCGCTGCTGGAACGCTGGGACCGCGAGGTCGGTGCGGTCGCCAACTGATCTGAAACACTGATCTTAACTCCGGCGACAGGCATCCCGGCTTTTTAAGCCGGGGTGTCCGCCACTCTTTCATCGGCATGAAACAAGCGAGGTCGGCCATGACACGTGGCAATCGCAGGCTGGACATCGTCCTGGCGCTCGGGGCTTTTGCCCTCATTCTTCTTCCCTGGTATCGCATCGAAGGCGGCTTTTTCAGCTTTCGCTGGCTTTCCGGATTTTTCTCGTCGGCCAGCAATGCGCCCGGTGTGCTGCAGATCCTGTCCTATGGAAAACCATGGCTGGTCGGCATCGTTGTCTTTTTCCTCGCCGCGTGTCTTGTTCGGCCTATCGGCGAACCGATGCGGCGCGGCAGGCTGCTTGCCATTATCGGCGCCGCCGGCCTCGTTTTCCTCGCCTTGCAGGGGCTGGCCATCGGCTTTACCGGCTGGAGCTGGACGGTGAGCGAAAACCTCTTCGGCATGCTTGCCGATGGTCAGCCCTCCATGGGGGCAGGGGCCGTCGTCATGTCGTTCGTCTTCGTGCTGCTTTTCGCCTTCGGGCTTGCCGAACGCGGCGTCATGAAAGGCGACGCCTTCGTCGTCGGCGCCATTTCCGTTCTGGTTTTCCTCGTCACGGTTTTTGTCTTCTATCCGATCGGCAGCATGCTGGTCGCTTCCGTTCAGGATTTCGACGGCTCCTTCAATGCCGATGGCTTCATTCGTAATATTCAGGATCCCGGCATCTGGAGCCTTGGCTGTGTCACAGGCGAAGAGCGTTGCGGTGTTGCCTGGCGCACGCTGTTGCTCGCCCTGATGACCGCCTTCGGCTCGACCGTGCTCGGTCTCGGCTTTGCACTGATCGCCACCCGCACCCGCTTTCCCTTCAAGAAAGGCCTGCGGCTTCTCACCGTTCTGCCGATCATCACGCCGCCTTTCGTCATCGGCCTTGCCCTGACGCTGCTTTTCGGTCGCGCCGGTGTCGTCACCGAGTGGCTTTCCTATCTCTTCGGCATTGAGCCGGGTCGCTGGCTTTATGGCATGACCGGCATCTGGATCGCGCAGGTTCTTTCCTTCACGCCCATTTCGTTTCTGGTGCTGATCGGCGTGGTCGAAGGCGTCAGCCCGTCGATGGAAGAAGCCTCGCAGACGCTGCGTGCCGACCGCTGGCGCACCTTCTGGCGGGTGTCGCTGCCGCTGATGAAACCCGGTCTCGCCAATGCCTTCCTTATCGGCTTTATCGAGAGCATGGCGGATTTCGGCAATCCGCTGGTGCTTGGCGGCACCCATGGCGTGCTGTCGACGGAAATCTTCTTCGCTGTCGTCGGCTCGCAAAACGATCCCTCGCGTGCGGCGGTTCTGGCGATCATCCTCCTGTGCTTCACGCTTTCGGCCTTTCTTGCGCAGCGCTTCTGGCTGGCGGGCAAGAATTTCGCGACGGTGACGGGGAAGGGCGACAGCGGCGCGCATATCGCCCTGCCGCGCGGCCTGTCCATTGGTGTTCACGCCATCGTCGTGCCGTGGATGGTCTTCACCATCGTCGTTTATGGCATGATCCTTGTGGGTGGTTTCGTGAAGACCTGGGGTCTCGATAATTCCCTGACCTTCGATCACTACATCCGCGCCTTTTCCGTCAGCTTCTCGAACGGCTCGATCGCCTGGACGGGTGTTGCCTGGAACTCGTTCTGGACGACCATGGAGATCGCGCTGGTTTCGGCACCGCTGACCGCTGCCGTCGGTCTTCTGACGGCCTATATCATCGTGCGGCAGAAGTTTGCCGGGCGGAACCTGTTCGAATTCGCGCTGATGATGAGCTTTGCCATTCCCGGCACGGTCATCGGTGTCAGCTACATCATGGCCTTCAACCTGCCGCCGGTGGAAATGACCGGCTCGGCGCTGATCCTCATCGCCTGCTTCGTCTTCCGCAACATGCCGGTCGGCGTGCGCGGCGGCATTGCGGCGATGAGCCAGCTCGACAAGAGCCTCGATGAAGCCTCGCTGACGCTGCGGGCCAATAGTTTCCGCACCATCCGCAAGGTCATCCTGCCGCTCTTGAGGCCCGCAATCACGGCCGCACTGGTCTATTCCTTCGTGCGCGCCATCACTTCAATCAGCGCCGTCATCTTCCTTGTCAGCGCGCAGTACAACATGGCGACGTCCTATATCGTCGGTCTCGTCGAAAACGGCGAATACGGTGTGGCGATCGCCTATTCCTCGATGCTGATCGTTGTGATGATCACGGTCATTACCGGCTTCCAGCTTCTCGTGGGTGAGCGCCGTCTGCGTCGCGAAAACCGTGTCGCCGGCCTGCCGTCCGCTTCCTCCGTTCCTCTCGCTCAGGAGAAAACCGCATGATTTCCGTAAAGCCCGGTTCCGTCACCTTTCAGAATGTCCGCAAGACTTTCGGGGCCTTCACCGCCATTCCCGACCTCTCGCTCACCATCGAGCCCGGCACGCTGGTGACCCTGCTTGGCCCCTCCGGCTGCGGCAAGACGACGACGCTGCGCATGCTGGCGGGCCTCGAACACCCCACCTCCGGCCGCATCCTCATCGGTGACAAGGATGTCACCATGCTGCCGGCCAATGAGCGCGATGTCTCGATGGTCTTCCAGTCCTATGCGCTTTTCCCGCACATGACCGCGCTCGACAATGTTGCCTATGGCCTGCAATCCTCGGGATTGCGCAAGGCGGAAGCGCGGGAAAAGGCGGAAGAGGGGCTGAAGCTCGTCGGCCTCGCCGGCATGGGCCACCGCCTGCCTGCCGAACTCTCCGGCGGGCAGCAGCAGCGCGTCGCGGTTGCCCGTGCGCTGGTGCTGGAGCCGCAGGTGTTGTTGCTCGATGAGCCACTATCCAACCTCGATGCCCGCCTTCGCCGCCGGGTCCGTACCGAAATCCGCGAATTGCAGCAGCGGCTCGGTTTTACCGCCGTTTATGTGACGCATGATCAGGATGAGGCGCTGGCGGTTTCCGACCGGATCATCGTGATGAAGGATGGCGAGATCGCCCAGTCGGGTGCACCACGCGACCTTTATGAAGCACCGGCCTCCGCCTTCATCGCCGATTTCATGGGCGAGGCGAATGTCGTTGGGTGTGAAGTGTTGAGCCTTGAGGGGCCAGATGCGCTCATCCGCGTCGGCGGTGTGGATCACAGGGTTGCAGCACGCAACGCCCGGCCTGGCCCGGCAAAGCTTGCGGTTCGCCCCGGCTCGATTTCCATCGGCCAGCCGGGCGGGCAGGGGCTTGCGGGGCGGGTGCTGCACAGCGCCTATCTCGGCGGTCATGTCGAATATGAAGTCGAGACCGATATCGGCACGCTCTTCATCGTCGACCATGCGGTTGAGACCAGTCTGCCGCCGGCAAGCGATGTCACGCTCGGTTTCAGGAACCGTGGCATTGCCTTGATTCAGGCCTGAGTTTTTCACCGATCTCACCCAGGGAGGGGGCAGGCGTGGTTCTGCCCCCGGCATTTTTCCGTCCGGTCATGTCAAATAAATGTCTCACCGGGTCGCCTTAAGACTGGCTTAAGGTGCCGGCTGACTGTGTGTCGCCAAACAGGAGACATGCCGCAGAATGCACGACAGACCAATATTCATCAGCCGCAGAAATCTTCTCGCTCTGGGAGCCGCAAGTCTTCTGGCAAGCTGCGCCACATCCGGCCAGCCGCCGATGACGGCAACGCCGGTAAAGAGCGACGAACCTTTGCCAGAGGCCGCAACGCCGGTGACCCCGGCGATGTATGCGGCGATGCCGGACGAGACCTTCCCTATCCCGGCGGTAAACATCAAGCAGGTGGATCCGAAATACTGGCGGCAGGTCGTTGATTATCCGACCGAAGAGAAGCCCGGCACGCTGATCGTCGATACGCCGAACAAATTTCTCTACCACGTGCTTCCCGGCGGGAAGGCGACGCGTTACGGGATTGGCGTCGGGCGTGACGGCTTTTCATGGTCCGGCCGGGCGACGGTCGCCTACAAGCGTGCGTGGCCGAAATGGACGCCGCCGGACGAGATGGTGGCGCGGCAACCCGCACTCCAGCCCTATAGCATCGCGAATGGCGGCATGCCCCCCGGTCTTAAAAACCCTCTGGGCGCGCGTGCGCTTTATATTCATCAGGGCGGCAGGGACACGCTTTATCGCCTGCATGGAACGCCGGAGGCCTTCTCCATCGGCAAGGCGGTATCCTCGGGCTGCATTCGTCTGCTGAATCAGGACGTCATCGATCTCTTCAACAATGTCAGGGATGGCAGCCCCATCGTGGTTATCCCCGATCCCTCGAAGCGCTCGCAACTCGGCGTCTGACTGCCGGCATATGAACGAGAGACCTATCACCATGAATGACATTCGAAACCGCGCGGATGAGGCAGGCTTTGCCGGCCTCAGACGCCGCGCCTTTCTCCTTGGCTCGCTTTCGGCTGTTTCCGCCGCTGCTTTTCCGGCTGCCGCATCCGCAAACAGCCTCAGGCTTGAGATGATCCTGCGTGATCCCGCGGCACCCGTTTCCGGCAATCCCGCCGGCAAACTCAACATGGTCACCTTCCTCGATTATAATTGCCCGTGGTGCAAGAAGACGGCCATTCCCATGCGCGATGCGGTCTTGAAGGACGGGGATATCAGGGTGGTCTACAAGGACTGGCCGATCATTACGAAAGATTCCGTCGAGGGCGCCCGTCTGGCGCTGGCGGCAAATTACCAGGGCGGTTACGAGATCGTGCATCATGCGCTGATGGCGATCAAAGCCCGCAGGGCGGAAGCAGAAGAGATGCGCGCTGCCGTGCGCGCGACAGGCATTGATTTTGCGCGCCTTGAGAGTGATCTCAAATCCAGGGAGACGGAGATCAACGCGCTGATTGAGCGCAATCATGAACAGGCAATGTCGCTGCAGCTGACCGGGACACCGGCCTTCATCATCGGCAAGTTTCTCGTTCCCGGCGCTATTCGGAGCGCAGAGGAATTCACCAGCCTTTTCGAGAAGGCACGCGAGCAGGTTTAGTTTTGCCGGATAATGGTGGTTTCAGGTCCGGTCGGATATGACGCCACCATTCTGCCAATCTAGCATCTGCGTTTTTCGCTAGCCTCGCGCCTTTGCGATTGCCTCCGTCAGGCCCTTGCGGTCGAGGACGCCGGCAAAGCTTGTTGATCCCACGACAAATGAGGGTGTGCCGACGAATTTAAAGGCGGCGGCCTGGATCCAGTTCCGATCCAGCAGGCCGGAAATCCATGCCTGATGCTGGACCACGGCCTTGCCGACGTCCTCGAAGGTGAGGCCTGCCTTTGCAAGGGCGTTTTCGACATCGTCCTGCTGCAATTTATTCGGTGTATGAAACATTGCATCAAGTGTTTTTTCGTATTTGCCGAGCTTGGCGCTTGCAAGCACCGCCTGCGCCGCCATGACCGATGCACCGCCGAAGACCGGCCAGTCTTTCAGCACAAGCTTGACCTTGCCGTCTTTCTCCACCACGTCGCGGACCATCTCGTAGGACGTTTTGCAGTAGGGGCACTGGTAATCGAAATATTCCACGACCGTCACGTCGCCGTTCGGATTGCCGAGCACCGGCGCCTGCGGATCGTGCAGCACCATTTCCCGGCTGGTCGGGTCGCTTTTGGCGGCAGCGAATGACGGCGCTATGGTCGCAAGGCCGGCCATTGCGACGAGGTTTCGGCGTGTGAGGGTCATTGGCGAATTCCTGAGATGTTGGTAATTGCGGGTTTCACGGAGGCTTGCTGCGTCTGCGTGGCCGCATCGATGACGGATCGCACCGAAATCTCGCCCACCATGCGGGCCGAGGAGAGTTCCGTCCCGCTTCTGTCGAAGAACAGCATGGTCGGCGGGCCGATAACGTTGTTGTCTTTCATCAGTTGCTGTTTTTCGGGCGTGAGGTCTGAAAGATCGACGGAGACGAGGTTCGTATCCGCAAGGCTTTGAGCGACCTGCGGATCGGCAAGGACCGAGCGCTCTATGACCCTGCAGGAAACGCACCAGTCCGCGGTGAAATAGACGAGGCTTGGCTTTCCCGCCTCACTTACCGCGGCTCTCAGTTCATTGTCCGAAGCGACGGTGCTGAAGCTTGCCTTTGTCAGGCCGGTCGGGGAAGAGGCAATGACAGAATTTGGGGAGCCCTGGAGCGGCTGAAGCATGTTCGTGCCGCCGCTTGCCGCGCCGAAAGCGAGGAACGCACCATAGAGCACGGAAAGAAGACTTGCGGATTTCATGAGCCGGCGACCGACACCCGCCTGTGGTGACAGCGTATCGAAAGCGCCGAAGAAGACACCAAGGGTCACGAGCAGTGCTGCGGAAAGCGCAAGTGTTGCGGGTGCGGGAATGAGCCGGTCCAGATACCAGATGGCCGTGCCGAGAAAGATGAAGCCGAACAGCCAGCGGACCTGCGCCATCCAGGCACCCGCGCGCGGCAGGAGTGCTGCGCCGGAGGTACCGATGAGGATGAGCGGAATGCCTTTGCCGATGCCCAGTGCAAAGAGCGCCGCCGCGCCGAGCAGCATGTTTCCGGTCTTGGCGATATAGAGCAAAGCGCCTGCGAGCGGCGCCGTCACGCAGGGGCCGATCAGCAGCGCCGAACTGAAACCGAGAATGGCGGTCGAGCCGAAGGATCCGCCGAGCGAGCGTTGCGACCGCGCCAGCCGATCCCGCAGCCCCGATGGAAGCTGTACCTCGACCACCCCAAAACTGGCGATGGCAAGGAGGATGAAGACAGCGGCGGTGATGAGGATGGCCACCGGCGATTGAAGGGCAATCTGAAAGCTCTGGCCGAACCATGCGGCAAGGATGCCGAACAGGCTGAAGGCGGCGGCAAGGGCAACGACATAGGTTGAGGACAGCATGAAGCTGCGTCCAGGCGACAGGGAGGCTCCCTGACGACCCAGCGTGGCCGCAAGGATCGGGTACATGGGAAAGACGCAGGGCGTGAAAGCGAGAAGCACGCCGAGGCCCATGAAGGAGACGAGCAGAAGCGCTGTGCCGCCCTGATCCAGCATCCCCTCCACCATTCCCGGCTCGGCGGCGGGCACAGGCCGGTCTATTTTTTCCGACTGTGCGGCGGGGGACATGGGGATGAAGGACTGGAATGCCGGCGGCGGTGACGGGTTCATCCCGAACGGCGCATCCACCTCGATCCGCGATCCGGTGATGGTGACGGTTCGCACCGGATAGCAGATGCCGCCATCCTGGCATCCCTGAAATGTCATTTTCATCGTCTGGGGCGCATCGGCGAGCGTGGCGGCCGCCTGCCCGAAATAGACCTCCGTATTGCCGAAGCCGGGATCGTCCTTCATCTCGCCGGGTAATGTCTGAAGATCGAGTTGTTTTCCGTCGTTGTCAGTGGCGTTGAGGGCGTCTCGATAGAGATAATATCCCTCTGCTATTTGCCAGCGGAAGGTGGCGGCTGTTCCCGTGCGGTCGATCGAGAGCTTGAACGCATCTGCCATGTCCATCGGGGGATTGAGCGCGAAGGCGGGTCCGCAGACGGTGAAGAAGACGAGGAGCACGAACGAAAAATTGAGACGCATTCTTTTTCCTTATGGGATAGGCCTTTTAGGAGAGGCCTACGGGATAGTCCATGAGTGGCGCAGGCTTCCGGTGGCAAGCTTAAGCCAGCCTTAAGGTTCGTTTTTCAGGTTCCCGCACGTCAAAACATCCGTGCACCGGAATGATGGAGTAGTTTATGCGTCTGTTAGTGGTCGAGGACGATGATGTCCTGCTGGATGGTCTTCGTGTCGGGCTGCAGCTTGCCGGCTTCACCGTCGATGCCGTCACGACCCTTGAAGATGCAAAAACGGCCATCGACAGTTGCCGTTTCGACGCCGTCGTTCTCGACCTGATGCTGCCCGACGGTTCCGGCCTCGATCTTCTGCGTCACACCCGCAATGAGCGCAATCGGGTGCCGATCCTGCTGCTGACGGCGAAGGACGCGACCACGGACAAGATTTGCGGCCTCGATGCCGGTGCCGACGATTATCTGGGCAAGCCCTTCGATCTGGACGAAGTCGCCGCCCGCCTGCGGGCCATCATCCGCCGCGGCGAAGGCCGTTCGGAGGGGACGCTGTCCGCATTGGGCGTGACGCTCGATCCGGCGAAGATGGTGGCGAAGAGGGCCGACAGCATCATTCCCCTGTCGCGTCGTGAATTCGCGATCATCCATGCCCTCATGCAAAATCCCGGCATGATCTTCTCCAAACCGGTTCTCGAGGAGAAGCTTTATGGCTGGCAGGAGGATGTGGAAAGCAACACCATCGAGGTTCACATCCACAAGCTTCGCTCGAAGCTGGGTGCCGGCTTCATCGAAACGGTGCGGGGCGTGGGCTACCGTGTCGGGAGGGCTGCGTGATGTCCATTCGGGCAAGATTGTTCACCGTGCTGCTGTTGATGACGGGCGTCGTCTGGCTGTCCGGCTGCGTGTGGATCTATACCAGCACGAAGGCGCGGCTGGAGCATGTTCTGGATGCGCGTCTGATGGAATCGGCAAGCATGGTCGCTTCTCTCGTCGGCCACCGTCCGGTCGATATTGGCGTTGTCGGCCACATGCCCGCCACGGATGGTCATGCGGATGACGATGCGGTCGCGTCGATACCTTCTTATGAACGCCAGCTTGCCTGCCAGATCTGGTCGGTCAACGGTCGTCTCCTGAGCAAATCGGACAGTGCGCCCACCGCTTCCCTGTCTGAACATGTCTCGGGTTTTCAGAACACAGTGATCAATGGTGTCGAATGGCGCGTTTATGCCGTGGTCAAGCCCGATCTCGGCGTCAGGGTTCTGGTGGGAGACAGCATTCAGGTCCGCGACCGTCTTGTCGATGATGTGATCAAGGGACTTCTCTATCCGGCGCTTTTCATCATGCCGTTGATGGCCGGCCTCATCTGGTTCTGTGTTTCGCGGGGTCTTGCTCCCCTGCAGAAGCTCGCGAACGGTCTGAAAGCACGCGATGCAACCGAGCTTCATGCCTTCGCCGACAGGGGAACGCCATCGGAGCTTCGGCCGATGATCCACGCCTTGAACAGCCTTCTTGCGCGCGTTCAGGCAACGCGGGAAAGGGAGCGTGAATTCACGACCTATGCGGCCCATGAGTTGAAGACACCGCTTGCCGGCCTGAAGACGCAGGCGCAGGTGGCCATGCGCTCGACCGATCCCGAGGTTCAGCAACAGGCGCTCAGGCGCATCGAGCAGAGCGTCGACCGGACAAGCCGGATGGCGAAGCAGCTTATCGATCTGGCCGCCGTCGATGCCACCGAAACGCGGACGGCGAAAACCGGCGTGGATGTTCCCCGGCTCATTCTGGATGTCATTCAGGAACTCGAGCCGCTGAGACGATTGCGAGAGGTGGATATTGCCTGCCAGCTCCCGGAAGAGGCGGATACGATCCTCGTCGAGGCGGACCGCTCGCTCCTTCGGCTTGCCATCAGGAATGTCATGGAGAATGCCGTGCAGCACTCGCCGAAGGGCTCGACAGTCGAATGCCGCGCCGAGTTGATCGGCGGCAAGGTCAACGTCGTTGTCATCGATGAAGGGGCGGGGATCGCCGTGGAGGAGCAGGAGCGTGTGCTGCAGCGTTTCTACCGTTCGCCGCGATCGGAACCGGGCGGAAGCGGCCTTGGGCTTGCGATCGTCAAGATGGCCGTCGACCGTCTGGGAGGGCGATTGCAGTTCTTGAGATTCGATCAACGGTTTGCGGTGTCTCTGGAGGTTTGAAACGAGAGCCGCGATGCTGTGGCTCCCATTTGTATCAAAGGTCCTTTGCGAGACGCAGCGCATCGTAGATCGCCGCATGGGTGTTGCGCGCGGCAACCGCATCGCCGATGCGGAACAGCCGATAGGTTCCGGCAGGATTGCGCTCGACGGTCTGGGCAGTGCCCCCAAGCAGGGCGTCATAGGATATTTCGCCGAGGTTCTTCGAGCCCGGCTTGAGTTCGAAATAGAGATCGTCCAGCGGGATCGTGCCGTGATTGACGACGATCTGGTCCACGGTCCTCGATTTCGTCACGCCACCATAGTCGCTGCCGATGTGGGCAATGAGCTGGTTGCCGCTTCTTTCCGCGGCCTCCAGGCGGTAGGTGACGGTGAAGGTGACGTCGCGTTTTTGCAGCGAGCGCATGTAGGGAACGAGGTTCATCGCCATGACCTCAGGGGCAAAGGCGCGGTCCGGCGTCATGATCTCCACTTTCGCGCCTGTCTTCGCGAGACATTCGGCGGCCTGCAGGCCCGCATGGTCGCCGGCATCGTCGAAAACCAGCACATTGGTGCCCGGCTTCACGTCGCCGGAAATGATATCCCATGCCGAGACGATGAGATCGTTGCCTTTTGAAAGTACGTCTGTATGCGGCAGCCCGCCGGTGGCGATGATCACCACGTCGGGATTTTCCGAAAGAACCGTGTCCGCTTCCGCCCATGTGTTGAAATGGAAGGTGACGCCGAGCCTTTCGCACTGGCTCATGCGCCAGTCGATGATGCCAATCATTTCGCGGCGGCGTTCGCTTTGCGCGGTCAGGCGGATCTGGCCACCGGAATTGTTTGCGGCCTCGAAGACGATGACCTCATGGCCACGCTCGGCACTGACACGCGCGGCCTCGAGGCCAGCCGGGCCGGCGCCGACGATGACTATCTTCTGCCGTTGCGCCGCCTTGGTTATCTCATGCGGCATGGTTTCCTCGCGGCCCGTTGCTGCATTGTGAATGCAGAAAGCGAGGCCGCCCTGATAGATGCGGTCGAGACAGTAATTGGCGCCCACGCAGGGGCGAATGTCGTCCTCCCGCTTTTCCATGATCTTGCGCACGATATGCGGGTCGGTCATGTGGGCGCGCGTCATGCCGACCATATCGACCTTGCCGGAGGCGATCGCATATCGGGCGGTGGCGACATCCTGGATCTTGGCGGCGTGAAAGGTGGGGAAGCTGGTCGCGGCGCGGATTTCACCGGCAAAGTCCAGATGCGGGGCATTCGCCATGCCCTGAATGGGAATGACGTCGGTCAGACCGGGATCGGTATCGATATGGCCGCGAATGACGTTCAGATAGTCGATCAGGCCACTCTCCTTCAGCCGTCTGGAGATTTCCAGGCCCTCTGCCTTTCCGGTGCCGCCCTCAAGACATTCGTCGGCTGTATAGCGCACGCCGAGGATGAAATCGTCGCCGACGCGTTCGCGCATCGCCTTGAAGACGTCGAAACAGAAGCGCATGCGGTTTTCCAGCGAACCGCCATAGGGACCGTCCAGCTCGTTTGTCAGCGGTGAGACGAACTGGTCGATGAGATGGCCATAGGCCTCCAACTCGATACCGTCCATGCCGCCTGCTTTCATGCGTTCTGCGGCATCGGCAAAATCCTTGATGATGCGCTCGATATCCCAGTCCTCGATCTTCTTCGGGAAAGCCCGGTGGGCAGCTTCGCGGTGATGGGAGGGGGCGAGGATGGGCAGCCAGTCACCCTTGTCCCAGCGGGTGCGGCGGCCAAGATGGGTCAGCTGGATCATGATTGCCGCGCCCTCTTCATGCACGGCGTCGGTCATTTCCCTGATCCACGGAACGATTTCATCCTTATAGGCCAGCAGGTTGTTGAAGACGGGTGGGCTGTCCTTCGAGACGGCGGCGGAACCGGCCGTCATCGTCATCGCCACCCCGCCTTTCGCCCGCTCGACCGTATAGGCGCGGTAACGTTCCTTCGGCATGCCGTCTTCCGGATAGGCGGGTTCATGCGAGGTGACGATGATGCGGTTGCGCAGGGTGAGATGCTTTAGCCGGTAGGGCTGAAGAAGGGGATCATTCGACATTGCCATTCTCCGGATGGTGCTGATGGGAGAAGGCTAGGTGGAAATGTACATAAGTGTCAATTAATAAAACACAGGTGTTTATGGTTTCGACAGGGGTGGACATTCGGCTTGTCGCAACCAGGCCTATTTGATAGGAAATCACCATGGAAGCGACATTGAACGAAACCGGTTGGCGCGGATCGCAGGAGGGGTGGCTGGAGGCTGCCTATCAGGCTCTGCTCGAGTCCGGTGTGGACTCCGTCAAAATCCTGCCGCTGGCGAAAAAGCTGAGCCTGTCGCGTACCAGTTTCTACTGGTTCTTCCGGGATCGGGAGGAATTGCTGGCAGCACTTGTATCCCGCTGGCGCGAGAAGAATACCGGAAGCATCGTCAGGCAGTCGGAGGCCTATGCGGAAACATTAGCGGAAGCGATGCTGAATGTTTTCGATTGCTGGCTGGATCCCGGCCTTTTCGACAGCAAGTTCGAGTTCGCGGTTCGCAGCTGGGCGCTTCAGTCGGATGATATTCTTGCCGAGGTGCGCAAAGCCGACCAGACGAGGATGGATGCGCTTTCGCGCATGTTCATGCGTTTTGGCCATTCCGAAACCATGGCGGATGTGCGCGCCCGGACCACCTATCTCGTCCAGATCGGCTATATCTCCATGCAATCGGAGGAGGATGTGGCCGTGCGGATGAAAAGGATTCCGGACTATATTGCGATTTATACCGGCGAGGTGCCGCAGCAGCGCGAGCTTGACCGATTTTATGCAAGGCATGGATACAGGTCCGGGCCAAATACCTAGCATGTGTTCGGCAGACGCTTTCTGAGAAGTCGCGCGATGCCGGTCGGCTTGTGTCTGGCAAGGTGCTAAAGAAGAGTCCGGCTCCCGCCTGCAATGTAACTGCAATATTCACCGACCAGTGGTGGGCTGCAAGAACTCACCTTTGAGGAAAAGTCGTTGCGAATCCTGCTGCTTGAGGATGAACCCGAAATGGCGCGAGCACTGCTCGAGGCCCTGCGCCGGCGCGATGTGCTTGCGGATCACGTCAGCACCATCAGCGACGCCGATGCTCTTGCCCGCGACGGGGCCTATGATGTGCTCGTTCTGGATCGCCGCCTTCCTGATGGTGAGGGGCTGAACCTCGTGTCGTCGCTTCGTCGACGCAAACATTCCGTGCCGATCCTTGTGCTGACGGCGCTTGGCAGTGTCGATCACCGCGTTGATGGGCTCGATGCCGGAGCGGATGATTATCTCGCCAAGCCCTTTGCAATCGAGGAATTGCTGGCTCGCCTTCGCGCGCTGCACAGGCGCGGCCCTTCACTTTCCGATAAATATGTGAGTTTCGGGAATCTGAGCATCGATCCGAAAAGCAACGAAATCAGTATTGCCGGTTCCGTCATCGAGTTTCGGCGCCGGGAGTATCTGGTGCTTGAAGCCCTGATGCGACGGCCGAACCGTATCGTGACACGATCCAATCTGATCGAGGCGGTCTACACACTGGACGACGAGATCGAGTCGAATGCTCTCGATGCCCATATCTCCCGGATCAGGAAGAAGCTTGCACAGGCCGAAGCCACGGTCGAGATAAGGGCCGTGCGCAACATCGGCTATCTCATCCGGTCGACGACATGAAGGAAAGACGCAATCGATCCCTGCGATGGGCGCTTATGAAGCGCCTTTTCGCCTTGCAGGCGTTCCTGCTCGTTCTTTTTGTCATCCTCCTCGTCGGCTGGATCTGGATCATCGATCCACGGCTGGAGGGCGCCAATGAAGAGGCTGCCCGCATTATTGCGGAAAGTGTGACAAAGGATGCGCAGGGCCGGGCGCAGGTGTCGGCCACGCCCGGATTGATGGCGCTGAAACAGCGGTATCCAAATCTGTGGTTCGTGGTGCGGGATGCCGATAAAATCGTCCTGCAATATGGGGAAATCCCGGCACCGGCCCTGGCGGCGGCATTCCCCCGGAGCATTGAAAGGGCGCGCGTGGAAGCCGGGGAAACAGTCCGGGCCACCATGGAGAACCGCGATACGCCTGCGGGGCGGCTGCAATTCATTGCCGGGACGGAGAAAGGCTTCCCGAATGATGGCCTCAGTCTCTGGATCAACATCCAGCTGGATCTGGAAAAGGATGCCAATGGCGATATACGCTGGCTTACCGTGCTGCCGGGTGTAGGCTTCATCATCCTTATCGTCGTCGTGCCCATGCTGATCCTGACCGGCATCGCGACGTTGCTCGTAACCCCGAGAGCGGTCGGCCGTTCATTGAGTGGTCTGATTGAAACGGTCAAACAGGCGAAGTCGATCAATTTCGAAAACCGTTCCGCCCGTATCGACCGTTCCAAGGTGCCCAGTGAAATCATTCCGCTGGTGGACGCCTTCAATGTCGCGCTCTCCAAGCTGGATGAGGGATATAATCGCCGTAACCGCTTTCTTGCCGATGCGGCGCATGAGTTGCGAACGCCGATTGCAATTGCGCGTGTCCGGGCCGACCTTTTGCCCGACGACGCGCTGAGCCGGCAGCTCCGGGCCGATATTGATCGTCTCACACGCGTCGCCCATCAGCTGCTGGAGATGCAGGCGGTCGGCGCGGTGGAATTGCCTGCCGTGCAGCAGGATCTGAACACACTTGTCGAGCGCATCGCGACCGATCTTGCCCCGATCGCGATGGATGCCGGTTACGAGTTTGATTTCGAACCGAGCGAAAGCCATGTCGTGTTGACGATGCAGACGTCGATTGTTGAGATGGCGGTCGTCAACCTCGTCCGCAACGCCATCGATCATGGCGGCGGCAAGGGCGCTATCATGATCCGGGTTGGTGCTGCGGGCTTCATTGATGTTTGCGATGAAGGCCCGGGCATTCCCGTCTCCGAGCGCGAGCAGGTGTTCGAGCCGTTTCACCGCATCAACACGAATTCGCCGGGAGCAGGCCTCGGTTTGAACCTGGTCCAGAAAGCGGCCGAGCTTCATTGCGGACGCGTGCTGTTTGTCGATCTCGATCCCGGTTTTTGTGTGCGGCTGGAAATTCGATCCGTCTCATCGAAAAACGTTGCAGTTGGAAGCGAATAGGCTGCGCACGGCGCGATGAATCGCGTCAGCGACAATGAAATTCCTTACGATTTAGTTAAAGAAATTCTTCTAAGTATATTAAATAAATCACTTATTTTGATTAAAATTTACGGCGTGCAATGCAGGCGTAACTCTCGCGGGGAAAATGCCCTTATCTGCTGAGCTCATCCGCATCTCTTGCTGATTTGCGCAAGCAGGCTAACGGGAGCCGGTTTCCGGTTCTTCAACGCGAACTGAAACCCTGCAAGCGCCTGTGGCGCATCGGTTTCCCCTGGAGTCATTCATGTCGATCATCAAAAAATCGCTTGTCGCCGTGACCATCGCCATTGCGGCTGCAACAGGCGCCTATTCCGCCGATCTTACGAATTACAATACGCAGCAATCCTTTGATTACGGCAATCAGCCCGCCTTCTCATGGGGCGGCGCCTATGTCGGTGCGCATGGCGGCGTCGCCTCCCCGAGGTTGAACCCATTGGCCAGCGGCCGTGGACTGACAGGGGGCGTGCAGGCCGGTTATAATTTCCAGTTCGGCTCCGGCGTTGTCGGCGCTGAAATCGAAGGTTCTTACCTCGGGAACGACGCGCGCGTGCCGAACGGCCGGTTGAGGGAGCGTTTCCGTGGTGCGGCGAAGATGAAGGCCGGCGTGGCGCTGGACCGCACGCTTGTTTACGGCACCGCCGGCCTGACCACCACGAAGTTCAAGGATGGAAATGGCGTCACGGGTCCCGATGGCTGGAAGCAGGGCTATCTGGTTGGTGCGGGTGTTGAGCAGAGCTTCGGCGGCGGCCTGTCGGCCAAGTTTGAATATAATTATGTCAGCACCGGAAATGTGTCGACAACGACAGCCAGCGGCAGGTCGAAGACCGATGTGAGTGATCATGTCATCAAGGCCGGCCTGAACTATCGCTTCTGACCGGTTCATCCGATGACAGATTTCAGGGAGAATGTTCAAAAGAACGCCGCCGCTTCAAGTATCAAAGCGGCGGTCAAACAGGCTGGAGTTTAAAATCCCGAAACGGTCATTCGCATTCTAGCGAAGGCTGCCGGAAACTCGTGACATACCATTCTCCACCGGAATTGCGTGTGAAGAACGTGTAGAAGCACTCTATGCGCTCCACATAACCCGGCGTCTCGGACACTTCGTAACGCTCGCCACGCCGTGTTGTCCGTACCTCACCACTCGACGATCCCGCGACAGCCTGCGTCTTGTTTTTTCGCCACTGATAGGCCTGCTGTCCTGCGCCGAGGCTGTAAATATTGTCCGGCGGCCCGTAATCCAGCATCACGCTGCTGATGGGCGCGCCGATGTAGCTTTTCATGACTGTCGAGGCACAGGCCGAAAGCAGGATCGACGCGGTGACGAGGGCGATCGCCGCCGGGAAGGCGGGTGACGGTCTGTCGGACATGGGTAATTCTCCTCCGCTGCGGTAAGTTTCCACAGGGATAGGAACCAGCCATTACAAGTACATTGCACGTGAAGACCGCGATGCGGGCAGTGAGTTTCCGGGTGATCAGAGACTGGCGATGTTGCGGCCGATATGGCGCAGGATGCTTTTGAAAAGTTTCACTTCCGCAGGGTCGAGGCCCTCGATTGCGGTTTTTTCGAACATGGCGGCGATGGGCATGAGTTCGTCGGCGAGTTCCTCGCCCTTTGGCGTCAGCGTGATACGCACGATGCGGGCATTATCGGCCGGCCTGACGCGGCTGACGAGGTTGCGCCTGACGAGCAGGCCAACGAGCCGTGAGAGCGTGGAAATCTCCACCGACACCATGTCGGAAAGCTCCGTCAGCGTTTTGCTCTCATCCTGTCTCAACGCCGCCAGCACACGGTACATCGGCAGGGTCATGTCGTAGGATGCCAGCCTCACGGAGAAGCGCTCTCCAAGCCGAACGCCCACCCAGTTGAGCAGGTAGGGTACCGAGTCAGTGAACTGATAGGACACAAGCAAAACCCCGTTTGAGAACCACGTGCGCAGATGATGTGGCGCACCCATCGGCTGTACCGGCATAATCCATCAGTTTCAATAGCTTCGCTCCAGAAGATGGGGGGATGCGAGGCAAATTCGCGGCATTTAACAGTGGAAAAACATTTGCATTGACAAACGTTGCAAATGAAAATAACTAAGAATGCAGGATTTGGGAGGATCTCATGACATCAGCATTGTTTGGCCTGAACAATCTTGCGCCTGAAGGTGTCGGCCAGAATTTCCGTACAACGATGCGCCGTTTTCCGGCGACCGTGACGGTCATCACCGCCTGTGCCTCGGGTGATCAGCGCGATCACGGCATGACGGTCACGGCCGTCACCTCCGTCTCGATGGAGCCGCCCTCTCTTCTGGTTTGCCTGAACAACCGCACGCTGCTGCACGAATTGCTGCTCTGCCGGCCGGATTTCATCGTCAATGTGCTGACGCAGGATCAAATCGCGCTGTCGGATGCCTTCAGCGGCAAGGTTTCGCCGGAGGAGCGTTTCCGCGATGGCAACTGGCAGCGCCATGACAACGGCGTTCTCTATCTGCCCCAGGCCCATGCCGCCATTGCCTGCCGCCGTGTCGCGGCGATGCCCTATGGAACACATACGGTCTTCATCGGGCAGGTGGTTTCGGCCGATGTCAGCGAAACGACGCGGCCACTGCTTTACGAGAACGCGCAATATTGCGCCGCAAGCCCGGCACACGTGCCCGCCTGATATTTTTCGGCCGCATAATTCCCGGCCCAGTCATTTCCGGAAGGAGACAATCATGAACGATATGAGCCATGCGCCGCAGCCGGCGCAAACGAACCCGCGTGTTCGCCTCGCCAGCCGCGTTGCCGGCATAGCCGATCTTTTCCGGTCCAGCGCCAGACAGACAGAGGAAGCGCGGCGCGTTCCCGCCGCACATATCGAGGCGCTGCGCGGCATCGGCTATTTCGATATCGTCAAGCCCCGGGCTTTCGGTGGCAGAGGCGGTGACTTCGCCGAGCTTGTCGAAGCCAATATCGAGCTCTCAGCTGCCTGTGCGTCGACCGGCTGGGTGGCCGGCCTGCTTTCCGCCCATCAATGGCTGCTGGCGATGTTTCCTGCGGAGGCGCAGGCTGATGTCTGGGGTGAAAATCCTGACGCGCTTCTTTGCGGTTCCTATGCGCCGGTAAAGATGGCGGAGGTAGCCGATGGCGGTTATCGCCTGAGCGGCAAATGGGCCTTCGCCTCGGGCTGCGAGAATGCCCAATGGTCTCTCTGCGCCGCCATCCTGCCGCCGCAGGGCGAGGGCAAGCCGGTTCCCGCTTTTCTTCTGGTTCCCGCCAGCCAATATGTCATTGAAGATACCTGGCATGTGGTGGGACTGGCCGGCACGGGTTCCAAGACGCTGGTTCTTGATGATGTCTTCGTTCCCAAGCATCGGGTTCTGACCTTTCCCGACGCCACTAGCGGCAAGACGCCCGGCGGGCAATATTATGCCGAGGAAGGCCTCTTCAACATGCCGCTTCTGACCGGCATCCCCTCCTGTCTCGCGGCGGCCGGCGTTGGCGCGTCCAAGGGCGCTCTTGCCGCCTATGTCGACCATGTCGGGGGCCGGGTGACACGCGGTGCAGTGGCGGGCGGCAATAACCGCATGGCTGAATTTCCCACCATCCAGCTGCGTGTTGCGGAAGCGGCAGCGAGTGTGGACGCGGCCTGCGAAATCCTGCTGCGCGATGTTGCCCGGGCACAGGCGCTTTCGCAGGCGAGGGTCGAGGGCCGGGCGGAATTCACGGTGGATGACCGCCTTCTCAGCCGTCGTGGCCAGTCCTTTTCGGTGTCGCTGGCGCTGCGCGCCGTGCAGGCGCTCAACGATTCCACCGGCGGCGTCGGGCTTGATCTTTCCAATCCGGTGCAGCGTGCCTGGCGGGATGCGAATGCGGTCGGCCGTCATATCAGCATGAACTGGGATGCCGTGGGCACCATGATCGGCCAGAGCATGCTGGGTCTCGAACCCAAGGGCCAATATTGACCGCATATCTGGCGGCACATGAACAGCGATTTCGGAGGAAACAACATGCAAGGCAAGGTCGCTCTCGAGGAGCATTTCGCAATCCCGGAAACACTTCAGGATTCGGCCGGGTTCGTGCCCGGCGATTACTGGAAGGAATTGCAGCACCGCCTGCTCGACATTCAGGATACGCGCCTGAAGCTGATGGATGCACATGGCATCGAAACCATGATCCTGTCGCTGAACGCGCCGGCGGTGCAGGCCATTCCCGATACAAAAAAGGCGATCGAGATCGCGCGACGCGCCAATGACGTTCTGGCCGAGGAATGCGCCAAGCGGCCGGATCGCTTCCTCGCCTTCGCAGCGCTGCCTTTGCAGGACCCGGATGCGGCGACCGAGGAATTGCAGCGTTGTATCAACGATCTGGGTTTTGTCGGTGCGCTCGTCAACGGCTTCAGCCAGGAAGGTGACGGCCAGACGCCGCTTTATTACGACCTGCCGCAATATCGTCCGTTCTGGGGCGAGGTCGAAAAGCTCGACGTGCCTTTCTACCTGCACCCGCGTAACCCGCTGCCGCAGGATTCGCGCATCTATGACGGCCACCCCTGGCTGCTTGGTCCCACCTGGGCATTCGCGCAGGAAACGGCGGTCCATGCGCTGCGCCTCATGGCGTCCGGCCTGTTCGACGAGCATCCGCGCCTCAACATCATTCTCGGCCATATGGGCGAGGGCCTGCCCTACATGATGTGGCGCATCGACCACCGCAATGCCTGGGTGAAGCTGCCACCGCGCTATCCGGCCAAGCGCCGTTTCGTGGATTATTTCAACGAGAATTTCCACATCACCACCTCGGGCAATTTCCGCACCCAGACGCTGATCGACGCCATTCTGGAAATCGGTGCCGACCGCATCCTGTTTTCCACCGACTGGCCCTTCGAGAATATCGACCACGCCTCCGACTGGTTCAACGCGACGAGCATCGCCGAGGCCGACCGGGTGAAGATTGGCCGCACCAATGCGCGCCGCCTGTTCAAGCTCGACGGGACCTGAGCCATGCAGCCCTTCGTCTATATGGCGGCCCCGGCCCGCATCGTCTTCGGCGCGGGTAGTTCGGTGGGCGTGGCGGAGGAAATCCGTCGCCTTGGCCTGTCTCGGGCGCTGGTGCTTTCCACGCCGCAGCAGAAGGGGGATGCGGAGGCTTTGGCGGCCCGGCTTGGCCGGCTTGCCGCAGGTGTCTTCTCCGATGCGGCGATGCACACGCCGGTCGAGGTGACGAAAAGCGCGGTCGATGCTTATCGCGCCGCCGGTGCGGATTGTGTCGTGTCGCTCGGCGGCGGCTCTACCACTGGTCTTGGCAAAGCGATCGCCTTGCGCACCGATGCGGCACAGATCGTCATTCCGACGACCTATGCCGGCTCTGAGGTGACGCCCATTCTCGGCCAGACGGAAAATGGCGTGAAGACCACCATGCGCGGGCCGGAAATCCTGCCGGAAGTGGTGATTTACGATGCGGAGCTGACACTTGGTCTGCCGGTTGCCATCAGCGTGACGAGCGGATTGAACGCCATGGCCCATGCGGCCGAGGCCCTTTATGCTCGGGATCGCAATCCCATCGCCAGCCTGATGGCGGTGGAAGGGCTGCGGGCGATGGTCGAGGCGCTTCCCGGTGTGAGGGCTGCGCCGCGGGATATCAGTTCGCGTGAAGGCGCGCTTTATGGGGCATGGCTATGCGGCACGGTACTGGGTGCCGTCGGCATGTCGCTGCATCACAAGCTTTGCCACACGCTTGGCGGCAGTCTCGATCTGCCGCATGCGGAAACCCACGCGGTGCTGCTGCCGCACACCATCGCCTATGTGGAAGAGGCGGTGCCGGATCTGCTGGCGCCGCTGGCGGCACTGGTTGGCGGCAGGGCGGGAGCGGGGCTTTACGACTTCGCCGCCCGGCTCGGTGCGCCGGCCAGCCTCGCAGCCCTCGGCGTGCGGCCGGACGATCTCGACCCCATGGCCGAGCTTGCAACGGCCAATCCTTACTGGTGCCCGCGGCCAATCGAAAGAACCGCGATCCGCACCCTGTTGCAACGCGCCTTCGATGGTGCGCGGCCGGAGTGATCCGGCAAACAGGGCGCGGCAATGATGGGAGGAGAAGATTATGGACATGAAAACGACCGGTGACGACGGTTATTTCGTCGAGGAACGGTCGGCCGAGACCGTGATTGCCCGTATGCGGGACTGTGATGATCCGCGTCTCAAGGAGATCATGGCGGTTGTCACCCGCAAGCTCCACGAGGCGGTGAAAGAGATCGAGCCGACCGAGGAAGAATGGATGAAGGCCATCCATTTTCTGACCGAGGTTGGCCAGATCTGCAATGAATGGCGGCAGGAGTGGATCTTGTTCTCCGATATTCTCGGCGTTTCCATGCTGGTCGACGCCATCAATCACCGCAAGCCCAGCGGCGCGTCCGAATCCACCGTTCTTGGGCCTTTTCATGTGGCCGATGCGCCGGAAATGCCGATGGGCGCCAATATCTGCCTTGATGGCAAGGGCGAGGATATGGTGGTGACCGGCCTCATTCTGGATACTGACGGGGCGCCGGTCGCAGGTGCGCGCATCGATGTCTGGCAGGCCAATGATGAAGGTTTCTACGACGTGCAGCAGAAGGGCATTCAGCCCGATTTCAACCTGCGCGGCGTCTTCATCACCGGCGAGGACGGGCGCTACTGGTTCCGCGCCACGAAACCGAAATATTACCCGATACCGGATGACGGCCCTGTCGGGCAGTTGCTGCGGGCCATGGGGCGTCATCCCTACCGGCCGGCGCATCTGCACTATATCGTTTCGGCGCAGGGCTTCACCACGCTTGTCACCCATATTTTCGACCCCGATGATCCCTATATCCGTTCGGACGCGGTTTTCGGCGTGAAGGAAAGCTTGCTGGCCGATTTCCAGCGAGTGGAAGATGCGGAAAAGGCTGGGGATCTGGGTTTCACCGGCGACTGGTTCTGGTCGGTGAACCACGATTTCGTGCTCGCCAGATGACCGGCGCGAGTGATCGTCCGAGGTTTTACGTACGTTTTGCCGAAAGCGATCCCGCTGCCGTGGAGCAACGGGCGACGCAGATGGATGCCCACAAGGCTCATTTGCGTAACGAGGTCGGTTTGCCGCAAGGGTTCAGAATTCTTGCATCCGGGCCGATGCAGGCTGAGAGCGGCGGTTCTGCAGCCGCCCTCATCATTGCCGAAGCTCTCTGCATCGAGGATGTGATTGCTTTCAGCGACGCCGATCCTTTTGTCATCCACGGCGTCTATAACCGCATCCGTATTTTGAACTGGACGCCGACGCTATCGAGGATTTCAGGGCTCCAGCGCGACTGAAACCCACGTCAGTCATGGCAGCTAATGGGCGTTAATATTTCAATTGCAATTTTTGCAAACGCAACATTTAATCGAAGACGGGTGATATCGGCGATAGGTGTCTTGACAGGAGCGGGACACACATCAGGGTGGAGCAAGCCGGGTACCCACGGAGCAATCGCAAGAACGGGAAGACGCCGATCCATTCCGGATGGCGCGGTCATGCGTGAAAGGGAGGAATATGTCCACGAATTATATGAGCGCCGCTTCAGTGCGGACGAAGAACCCGGCCGGCGTCATCGCGACATGCGGTCTGATGATCATGTTCGATGGGTACGATCTGGTCGTTTACGGCGCGGTTGCACCGGCATTGCTGAAAGAAGGCGCATGGGCGCTCAATCCCGCCATGGTTGGGCGGGCCGCGGCGCTGACGCTGTTCGGCATGCTGCTCGGCGCATTATTCGCCGGCACCATGGCGGACCGTATCGGCCGCCGGAAGGTCGTTCTCATCAGCCTCGCCGGATTTTCAGCAATGATGATCGCCTCGGCCATGACGCCGAACTTCCTCGCTTTTGAAATCACGCGGTTTCTCGCCGGTCTGGGGCTCGGCGCTCTCCTGCCGACGGTGACGGCGCTGGTGCTGGAATTCTCGCCGCCCAAACGCAGAGCGCAGGCAAATTCCCTGTCGTTCCTCGGCTACCTTATCGGCGGCATCATTTCCGGCCTCATGGGCATCTTTCTTCTGGAAAGCTATGGCTGGCGTCCGCTGATGCTGATCGGCGGCCTGCCGCTCATTCTTCTGCCGCTGTTCATGCGGTTCCTGCCGGAATCGCCGGAATGGTTGGCAAGCAAGGGCCGGCAGGCGGAAGCTAACGGAATTTGCGATACCTACGGCCTGCAACGCATCGTGCCGCATGCCAAAATTCAAAAAGGCGGCGTTGGTGCCCTGTTCTCGGAAGGCCGGCTGCTTTCGACACTGAATGCCTGGGGCATTCACTTTTGCTCGCTGCTCTTGACCTTCGGCATGGTCAACTGGCTGCCCACCATCATGAACAAGATGGGCTACGATATCAGCTCGGCACTCAGCTTCTCGATCATGCTCAATGTCGGGGCTGCAATCGGCATTCTCGTGGGCGGACGCTTTGCCGATAAGGGGAACGTCAAGGTGGTCGTGGCGGTTCTCTTCGCCATCGGTGCCGCCTCCATCTGGGCTCTGACAGTCAACAAGGGGCCGCTTCTCTATTTCTTCGTCGCCCTTGCCGGTGCCGGAACGATTGGAACCCAGATTCTTGCCAATGTTCTGGTTGGACGGCTTTACCCCGTCCATATTCGTGGCACGGGTCTCGGCTTTTCGCTGGCAGTCGGGCGGCTGGGCGGCATTGCCGGTCCCATGATCGGTGGCCTCGTCCTGCAACGGGGGCTGGCGCCTGAGTGGAACTTCTACATTTTCGGCTCGGTGGCGCTGCTGGGGCTGGCGCTGACCGTCCTGACCCTGCTTTACCGGACGTCCAACGACGGACGAGCTTGACGGAGACCCTGCTGGCCGCGGGATGAAACCTGCGGCCAGCAGGGGCGAAAACAGTGCCTCAAGCGCGCATTACCGATGACCGGCTGCCGCGCTACGGGATTTTACCTGGAGACGGGCGCGATGGCAGCCATTTGCTGCAATGTCCGTTCATTCGTGCGCTTGGCCCGTGCCAGCGCATCGTCGCGATCTTCCGGTAGCGTGTAGGTCATATAGGATAGCGATGTTTCGAGGTCGTTGTTGTTGTGGCCGAGAATGGCGGCGAAATAGCTGTTCTTGGTGACGTGGGGCGGCGCGAAATTATGATAGGCCACCTCGGCGTATAGGTGTCTGAGGCCATAGGGCTTGGGAAGTTCTTGCCGCGGCCAGAGATCCTCGAACAGATTAAAGACCGTGTCCCGCAGCAGCAGGCGGGTTTCGGATGAAAAATCGTCGATCGACATGCCGTGCCACAGTTTTCCCTGCCCGCTCGTGCGCAGGCGCTCATAGGCGGACAGAATGGTGGCGGAGCGGGCAAGAACCGGAATTTCGTAGGTAATCCCGAACTTCGTTCCTTCGCCCTGTTTCGTCTTGGCCTGGCCGTTGAAAAGGATGCTCCATTTGGAAACGCCCTTGCCATAGGGCGCCGGTGAAAACTCGGCCTGGGTAAAAATCTCATAGGGGCGTCGCCCCGTCATGCCGATCAGGCCGATGCCGATCATCAGGGGATCGGCGGACAGGAGTTTATCGGCGCAAATCTTCAGAACCTGCTGGTAATTGTCGAAGGTGATCAGCGCGCCATGCTTGTTGGCGATCTTCTCCATCTTCACCCGGCGGGCGTCTTCATACATGGCGGCATCGCCGGTGGCGATCTTCAGCATCGGGTGATCGTCGCCGAAGGCTTCGCGGATGGCGTTGCGATATTTGGTGATGTAGGAAATGATCGTCGTCTGCGCCCGGCCCTTCATGGTGTCGATTTCAGCGTTCCACAAAGCCTGCATCTCTTCTTTCGCACCCATGCCGTTCATTGCCGAAATGAAATCGGCGATGCGCAGAAGAACGGTCGGCTTGCGACCGGCGGTGTTGAATTCCGCCCGTTCGATTTTTTCGACAATGGATGTCGCCACGCCGGTTTTCGGATAGTCCGCCCGCTCGATATAGGCGTTCAGCCGCTCGCGCAGCTTTTTCATGTTGCAGATGGCAAGCGGCGTGCTCTTTGGGCCGAACTCGGCCTTCAGGGCATAGCGATATTTCATGATGTAAAGTTCAAGCGTTTTTTCCGTGCGGCCATTGTCGAAATGGTAGCGAACCTCGGCGTCCCACAGATCGCGGATTTTCCGGTTTCGCAAGGTGTCGTCGCTTTTCATCGCCTCCCTGACCCGGCCGACGAATTGATCGATCCGTTCCACGAGAACTGGTGTTTTTGTCTTTCTTTTTGACGTGGACATGCGGCGGCTCCCTGAACCGGTCGGGAAATATAAATCTGTGGTTGGCAATCAACAGAAGCATGGTTGCGGGAATACCATGAACATCCAGCGCCGGCCGGTTTCTTTTGAATAATACTTTAAGCGATTCCGCAAGCAGGGCCGCGAAGCGGGGACCATCAGGCAAGGTATTGGAACCGCATCGGCCATTCGGCGATGCCTGAAAGCCGCCAGTCGGGGACGGTCAGTCTGGTCAGTTTATTTGGGAAGCCGGGTCTTCAGCGATGTCACGATCCTGTTGGCAAGCGCTTCGTAATCCTCGTCGAAATGGTGGCCGCCTTCAATGCCGAGCGTTTCCACGCCCTTCGCCTTCAGGCCGGGGCAGGGGTCTTCATCCTCTTCCTCCGTGCCGTAAATGCACTGCACCAGTTTCGGATCGATCTTGGCGATGTCGTCCACCGTCTTGCCGCCCTTGCCTTCGCCGGCCACGCCGAGCCAGCCCTGAACGGAAATCTCGAAATCCACCTCCGTGGACAGCCCCATGAGCGTGAGTTGCACGACATGCGATTTCGCGCGTTCCGGCAGCAGGTTGAAGGTCGCCGGAATGATATCGGCACCGAAGGAATAGCCGATCAGCACAACGTTTCGAACCTTCCATTCCTTGCGGTAGGTGTCGATGATGCGTGCAAGGTCGCCTGCGACTTCCTGTGGCTGTTTTTCTTTCCAGAAATAACGCAGGGCATCGACACCGATCACGGGTATGCCCTGCTTCTGCAATGCGCCGCCCACTTCTTCATCGAGATCGCGCCAGCCGCCGTCACCGGAATAGATCACCGCCATGGTGTCCATCACAGGGCTTGTTTCCAGAACCTTGATCGGCAGGCCGAGCGGGCTGTCGGTATCGCCGGCGGCATCGACCTGATCGGACAGGGTCTGGGTCAGGACCTCGTCCGCCTTGTCGGTCACGTCCGTCACGTCGATATCGGGATGCAGCTTCACAAGCGCATTGACGTGGTCGCGGCCCTTCTGGTCCGCAGCGGGGGTGAAAAGCACGCTGACGGGCGCAGGCAGCGGGCCGTCGGTCAGGCCATAGACCGTTTCACCATCCACCTTGTCCTTGGTGGCGGGGGTGCAAAGTATCTTTTCAAGCGGCAGGCCCGCCTTGGGGTCGACGGCGATGGCTTCCCGCACGGTGGAGACCGGGCTTTGCGCGATCATCGCCAGCGCCAGCGTTCCGCCCTTGCCGATGCCGGTGAGGATGGGCTGGCGGTAGCTGCTGGTGCCGGCGGTGCGCTGGATTTGCTGCGAGAGCGACTCGATGTCCGAGATCATATAGATGCACTCGTCCTCATCGGCCTCGAGCGCCTTCAGATATTCCTTGAAATCGATACCGACCACGGCGGCACCTTTTTCCACCAGCGCCTTGGCGCGGGTCTCATCGGCAGCCGTCCATCCGTCAGCATCGGAAATCAGGAAGACGCTGGCGAGAATTTCGCCATCCGGCACCATGATATGCTCGGAGGGGATCATGCCGGTCTCATAGGCCGGCTTATCCTGCGCAAAGGCGGCGCTGGACATGAACAGCGAGGAAGCGAACAGGGCGGAAGCGGCAAGCGCGGCCTTCAACATGGTGGGTTTTCTCATTTTCCGATCACTCCTCTGACGCCGCCGCTGATCAGAACCGTCGCATCCATCAACGCCAGAGCGGCGTCCGCACCGTTTTGCACGGCGAGGTAACGGGGTTCCCATTTCGGGTGGAACTTCGCCTTGAAGGCGCGAAGGCCCTTGAAGTTGTAAAAACGATCGCCGTGTTCGAACAGCGTGCTGCCGATGCGGTCCCAGACCGGCGCCGCATCACGTTTCGACATGCCGGACATGGGCGCCATGCCGAGGTTGAAGCTTTCATATCCAGCCTCGCGCAGATGCTGCATGATGCTGACGAAGAGGAAATCCATCGCGCCGCGTGGCGCATCCGGCGAAAAACGCATGAGATCGACGGTGGCTTCCTTTTTCGTGTCCGTCACCATCAGATTGGCGAAAGCGGTGATCTTTCCATCCTTGCGCAATACGGCGACGGGCTGCGACAGGATGTAATCCGGCTCGAAAGCGCCAAGCGAAAAGCGCTTTTCCCGTGTGTTGTGATGCGCAAGCCAGCTGTCGGAGACCTGTTTCAGCTCGTCCAGAATATCCGCCACATGCGCCTTTTCGACGACCTCGAAGCTCAGCCCGTCCCGGGCACCGCGGCTCAGCGACTGGCGAAGGGTCGCAAGCTTGCCGCCCTTCAGCTCGAAGGCGGTGAGATCGACCAGCGCCAGTTCCCCAAGCTTGAAGGCGCGCAGGCCCGCATCGGCGCAATGGGAGAGCAAGAAAGGCGAAATCTGGTAAAAGGCGGCGCGTGCGCCCGCCGAACGTGCGGCTTCGACGAATTGCCAGACCAGATCAGGGAAATCCTCTTCGTCGCCCACCGGGTCGGCGAAGGCGATCCAGGAGCGGCCCTGAATACCGTACATGATGAAGGCATTGCCGCTTTCCGAGAACATCACGTGCTTGTCGCCCATACGCACCAGATTGGCGTCGGCCGCGTCCTGTTTCAGCACGATGTCGGTGGCGCTTGCCACGTCGTCGGCCTCGATTGCGTCCGGCCTGTAGGCCACCGGCCGCATGAGGCTGAAGATGGCGATTGTGGAGGAGGCGAGCACGAGGCCGAGAAGGGCGCGCAATCCGCGCGGCGCTTCCTCGGAGAATTCGAACTGCCACCACAATGTCTGACTGTAATCCGTATCGCGATAGACGAAGAGCAGAATGGTTGCCGCACCCGCGACGATGACCGCCATGGCCGCAAGCCAGCTCGGGCCCAGCGCCTGTTTCACCAGCGAGGCATGGCGATTGAAGCTGCGCATATTGGCGGCAAGGGCGGCGATGAAGACACCGAGAATGGCCGCTTCGAAAACCGCGATGGCCTTGAGGAGGGACAGAACCAGCGCCAGCGACGCAGCCACGAGGGCGATCCACCAGGCGCCGTCCAGCCGCTGTCCGAGGCCACGCGAGGCGACGACGAGCACGAGGCCGAGAATGCTGGTGAGAAAATGCGCCGCCTCGATGATCGGCAGCGGCACGAAATTGGACAGGAAATCCAGATTGCTGTCCGGCGTCGGCGTCACGCTCGAGAAGATCAGCATGGTGCCGAGGATCATCGCGAAGGTTGACAGCAATGGCGGGGCAAGGCGCACGGCAAGCTGGCTGATGTCGGAGACAACAGGCTTTGCCGCAAACTGCTTCATCTCCGAGACGAGCATCACCAGAATGGCGACCACCAGCGGCAGGACGTGATAGATCACGCGGTAAAGCACGAGGCTTCCGAGCAGCTGGTCAACGCTGATGGCGTTGCCGAGCCCTGCGACCATCACGGTTTCGAAAACGCCGAGACCGGCCGGCACGTGGCTGAGGACGCCGAGGCCGACGGCGGTGGCGTAGATCGCGAAGAATGTCGGCCAGCCGAGATGGGTGTCGGGCAGGAGCACATAAAGCACGGAGGCGGAGGCGGCGATATCGAAGGCCGAGACGAGGAACTGGCGGGAAGAGGTGCGGCTGTCCGGGAGGCGCAGACGCCAGGCGCCAAGCTTGATCGTGTGGCCGTTGCGTCCGATATAGGCCGCAATGACAAGCGCCGCGATGACGGCCAGCGCGGCCCCTCTGAGGATCAGGGCATCGACGCCGATGATGGAGGCGATGCGCGGTGCGACGATGAAGGTGGAGATGGCGCTGACCGAAAGCAGACCAAGCCCGAAGGACAGGGTGACGAAGGCGATGACGCGGGCGATTTCGCCGGGTGAAAGCCCAAGCCGCGAATAGGCGCGAAAGCGGATTGCGCCGCCGCTCAAGGGTCCGAAACCGGCGGTATTGCCGATGGCGTAGGCAGCAAAGGCGGTTGCCGCCATGGGCGGAAACGGCAGCTTGCGGCCGATATATTCGATGGCATTGGCGTCGTAGAGTATCAGCGCGAAAAAGCTGAGCGCCGTGAAGACGATGGCGAGCAGGACCGCGGAGGTCGAGGTCTGCGTCAGCGCGTCGATGACATCGTCATAGCGGACTTCCGACGTCAGGTGGTAGATGGCAAAGGTCATCATCACGAAGACCAGCGTGATGGCGATCGCGGTCAGATAGGGTCGGTTTCTGGCAAAGAAGCTTTCAACCGCGGATTCTGCGAGGTCGGTCTGTGTGATTTCGCTCTTGTCTGCCATGTGCTTTATCCAGCGCCCGTTCCCAAGGTTGGCGAACCACAGGAATGTGTCGCTAATTCGTTTCGGTTGAGGAAATGTGATTAGCAGAAAAGCATGAAGTGTCGATGTGAAGTTTGTGACCGATTATCCCTGAATTGCGCTAAGTCTAAAGGCAAAAATGCAACTATGGAATGCATGATCTGCAGGATTGTTCCGAAAGGCGGCCAATTGACCGTCACGGTTGCTTGGTGGTGAGGTTTGATGCGACTACACGCTCCTTTCAATTGAAGGAGAATGCAAATGAACATGCCCACAAGAATAGTGCTTTCGCTCGTCGCCGCCATCGTGGCGGGCGGCGGCTTCATGACCTATGACAAGATGCGGGGTGCCGAATGGGTCGTTTCGCCGCAGCAGATCGACGACGCCAGGGCCAGCGGGCAGGCCGGTTATGAATCGCGTCCGGGCACCGTGACCGTTCGCCCGATCCGCAGTGAAACGGCGGATGTGCTGCCGATGAAATGGGCGATGTTTGCTCTGGTCGCAGGCCTTCTTGCCTTCCGGGCGACGGGCAAGAAAAAAGCGGCGAAGGCTTAAGGCCTGCCGCTTTATGTCTCCGGCGTTTCTGCGCCGGAGATGAATCTCAATTTATGCCTCAGGCGCCCCAGGTCTTTTCCAGCACACGGATCCAGTTGCCGTGGCAGATCTTGGCAAGCGCCTCGTCGTCATAACCGCCCTTGCGCAGCGCCTCGACCAGCAATTGCAGGTCGGCCGCATCCTTCATGGCGGCGGGAATGGTGGTTCCGTCGAAATCCGAACCGAGGGCGACGTGATCGATGCCGATGCGATTGACGATATAGTCCACGTGGCGGACCAGTTCGTTCAGGTCCGTATTCGGGTTCTTCACGCCATCCTGACGCAGGAACAGAACGCCGAAATTGATGCCGGCAAGGCCGCCCGTGTCGCGGATGGCGTCCAGCTGGCGGTCCGTCAGGTTGCGGCTGTGATTGCACAGCGCATAGGCGTTGGAATGCGATGCCACCAGCGGCGCATCGGAAATCTTGGCGATATCCCAGAAACCCTGCTCGTTCATGTGCGACAGGTCGACCATGATGTTCAGTTCGTTGCAGGTCTTCACCAGCCGCTTGCCGGCGTCCGTGAGACCGGGGCCGATATCCGGGGTTGAGGGGAAACGGAAAGGCACGCCGTAAGCGAAGATGTTCGGGCGGCTCCAGACCGGCCCGAGCGTGCGAAGGCCCGCTTCGTAGAGAACGTGGAGCGCATCCAGATCGGCGCCGATCGCCTCCGCACCTTCGATATGGAAGACGGAAGCGAAAGCGCCCTCGGCTATCGCGTTGCGGATATCGGCGGCCGTGCGGCAGACCTTCAGAGCGCCATTCGACTGCTTCTCGGCCCGGAACAAAAGGGCGGCCATGGCAAGCGTCGCCTTCAGCGCATCCGCCTCGTTGGGTGTCGAATAATCGCCGTTGGCGTCCTTGTCCATGCTGGGCGAGGGCACATAGGCGGCGCAGAGGCCGCCGGCCAGGCCGCCCTTCTTGGCGCGCGGCAGGTCGATGTGGCCGACCGTATCCCCTTCGATGAGAAGCGTTTCGGGAGAAGCGTTGCCCGATCGCCATAACCGCAGAAGCACGTCGTTGTGGCCGTCGAAGACGGGTACGGTTTTTTCATCGGTCATGGTCATTCACCTTTGGATATGCGGAGCCGCGCGGGCGCGCGTCCGTCAGACTTTGTGGGAATTGGTAGAGGAAAGGTCAAGGCGGGAGCAAATGCAATCCGTGCATAGGCTCTGCCAAATTTGGAATTGGTCGCGCCTCGTTTGCTCATGGTAATCGCGGGGAAACATAAAAAAAATGACTGGATTGGGGCAGACCCATACCGTTTTCCGAAAAATAAGGTCCGAAAGGGGATTTTCGATGATTTCAAGACGCAACCTGTTGATTGCCGGCGCAGCCGTACCGTTCCTGTCCTATGCGCGCATTCCGGCATTTGCCGCGACACCCAAGGATATTCTGGTGGTGGCCCAGCAGCTGGACAATATGACGAGCCTTGACCCGCATGAAGGTTTCGAAGCCGTCGGCGGTGAAATCATCTCCAACATGTATCAGAAGCTGGTGCGCGCCAATCGCGAAGATTCCACCAAGGTAGATCCGGTGATCGCGAAATCCTGGGAAGCCGATGCGGACAGCAAGGTCTTCACCTTTGTGATCGGTGACGAAGCGACGTTCTCCAGCGGCGCGAAAGTGACTGCGGAAGACGTGGCCTTCTCGCTGCAGCGCGCCATCAAGATGAACAAGAGCCCGGCCTTCATCATCAGCCAGTTCGGCTTCACGCCCGACAATGCCGAAACAACCATCGTTGCCGCCGACGACAAGACGGTGAAGCTGACGACGGCAAAGCCGACCGCCATCTCCTTCCTGCTGTATTGCCTCTCCGCCAATATCGGCGCGATCGTCGAAAAGAAGGCGGTTCTCGCCAATGCTTCCGGCGAAGACCTTGGCAATGGCTGGCTGCAGAAGAACAGCGCCGGTTCCGGCGATTTCGTCCTGCAGGCCTGGAAGCCGAGCGAAAGCGTCGCGCTGACAGTCAACCCGAACGGCCCCTACAAGGGCAATATCAAGCGCATCGTGCTGCGCCACGTCACCGATCCGTCTTCCCAGCTTCTGATGCTGCAGAAGGGCGATATCGACATTGCCCGCGACCTGACCTCGGAACAGCTGCGTACCGTCAAGAACGACGAGAACATCGAACTCGAGCGCAAGAGCATCGCTTCGCTGGTTCTGATCTCGCTCAACCAGGGCAATGAGAACCTCGCCAAGCCGCAGGTCTGGCAGGCGATCAAGTGGGCGCTGGACTACAAGGGCATGCAGGAAAACATCGTGCCGCTGACGCATGAAGTGCACCAGAGCTTCGAGCCGGAAGGCTTCCCGGGCGCCGTCAACGATATCCCGTTCCAGCGCGATGTCGAAAAGGCCAAGGCACTGATGGCCGAGGCCGGCCTTGCCGACGGTTTCGAAATCAGCATGGATCACTATTCCGCCCAGCCTTACCCGGATCTGGCGCAGGCCATCCAGGCAAACCTTGCCGATATCGGCATCAAGGTTCGTCTGCAGTCGGCTGAAAACCGTCAGGTTCTGACCAAGATGCGCGCCCGCGAACACCAGATGGCGCTTTCCGCATGGGGCACGGATTATTTCGATCCGCATTCCAACGCCGATGTCTTCAACATCAACAAGGACAATGGCGACGACGCCAAGTCGAAGCCCTTCCTGTGGCGTTCGCGTTTCAAGAACGACGATTTCGCCGCCAAGGCGGAAGCCGCCCGTGACGAGAAGGACCCGGCAAAGCGCGTGGAGCTTTATGAAGCCCTGCAGCGCGAGCACATGCAGAACAGCCCGTTCGTGTTCATGTTCCAGACCACGAAGACGGCTGCCTTCCGCAAGGGCGTATCCGGTTTCGAACTCGGTGTTCTCTCCGAGGGCAATTCCTACCACGATGCGAAGAAAGCGTGACATTGAACAAGCGCGTCAAAAGCATATCGTCGATACTGGGCAGCGTCATTCTGACGCTGTTCGGTTTGATGGTCATCACCTTCATGATCGGGCGCGTCATGCCTGTCGATCCCGTCATCGCGGCGGTTGGCGACAACGCGCCTGAAGACGTCATCGTGCGCGTGCGTGCGGAAATGGGCCTCGACCAGCCGCTGGTCGTGCAGTTCTTCCATTATGTCTCGCAGGTCCTGCACGGTGATTTCGGCAATTCCATCCTGACCCGCAATCCGGTCTGGGTGGATATTACCCGTGTCTTCCCCGCCACGTTCGAACTTGCCACGGCAGCGCTCATTCTTGCAGCCCTGATCGGCATTCCGCTCGGCGTCTGGGCCGCAGTGAAGCAGGGCAAGCTGACGGACCAGATCATCCGCGTCGTCTGCCTTGCCGGCCATTCGGTGCCGGTCTTCATGCTGGCGCTGATTTCGCTGCTCGTCTTTTATGCCACCCTCGGCGTCGCACCGGGGCCAGGCCGGCAGGACATCATCTATGACGGCATGATCACGCAGGTCACCGGCCTGATGACGGTCGACACGCTGCTTGCCGGTGATTGGGACGCCTTTTACGACGCCATCGCCCATATGGTGCAGCCGGTCTGCATTCTCGCCTATTTCAGCATGGCCTATATCACCCGCATGACGCGCGCCTTCATGATCGACGCGCTGAAGGGTGAATATGTCATCACCGCCCGCGCCAAGGGGCTTTCGGCCATGACCGTCATCTGGGGGCACGCCTTCCCGACGGTCGCCGTGCAGCTCGTTACGGTTCTGGCGCTCACCTATGCCGGCCTTCTCGAAGGCGCCGTGGTGACGGAAACCGTCTTCAGCTGGCCGGGCCTTGGCCAATACCTCACCGTCTCGCTCATGAACGCGGACATGAACCCCGTCGTCGGAGCAACCCTGTTGATCGGCCTGATCTATGTTGGCCTCAACCTGCTCGCAGACGTGCTTTACCGAGTAATGGATCCCCGCGTTCGATGATGTTAGCTAATTTCAGAAACTGGGCTCTGGATGAGACGCCGCATTCCCGCACACAGGCTGCCTGGGGAAACCGGTATCGCATCTGGCTCAACCTCAAGTCCAACCCACTGGCGGTGATCGGCCTGACCATCATCGTCGTCTTCATCGCGCTGTCGCTGCTGGCGCCGTTCATCGCGCCTTACGATCCGGCCGCGCAGAACCTCGGCAACCGCCTTGCCTTCCCGAGCGCCGAGCACTGGTTCGGCACGGATGAGCTTGGCCGCGACATTCTTTCGCGCATCCTTTATGGCGGCCGAGTCACGCTCGGCATGGTCATTGCCGTCGTCGTTCTCGTGGCGCCCATCGGCCTCGCCATCGGCTGCATCGCCGGTTATTTCGGCGGCATCGTCGATACGGTGCTGATGCGGGTGACGGACGTATTCCTGGCCTTCCCGCGCCTCATCCTCGCGCTTGCCTTCGTCGCGGCGCTGAAGCCCGGCGTTGAAAGCGCCATTCTCGCCATCGCGCTCACCGCATGGCCGCCCTATGCGCGTCTGGCGCGCGCTGAAACCATGACAGTGCGCGGCAGCGATTTCGTTGCGGCCTATCGCCTGACCGGCGCTTCCGCCTGGCGCATCATTGCCCGCCATATCGCGCCGCTCTGCGTGCCGAGCCTTATCGTGCGTATCACGCTCGACATGAGCTCGATCATCATCACCGCTGCCAGCCTCGGCTTCCTTGGCATGGGCGCGCAGCCGCCTTCGCCGGAATGGGGTGCGATGATTGCCACCGCCAAGCGCTTCATCTTCGAACAATGGTGGGTCGCCACCATTCCCGGCATCGCCATCTTCCTCGTTTCGCTTGCCTTCAACTTCCTTGGCGATGGCCTGCGCGACGTTCTCGACCCGAAGGGACATTGAGCCATGCTGGTCGAAATCGAAAATCTGAAGATCGCATTCCAGACCCGCACCAGCCGTTTCGAGGCGGTGCGTGGTGTTTCCATGAAGCTTGGCACAGAAAAGCTCGGCATCGTCGGCGAATCCGGCTCCGGCAAGAGCCTCACGGCGCGGGCACTGATGAAGCTTCTGCCTTCCAATGCCGATATCCGCGCCGACAAGCTCTCCTTCGATGGCATCGACGTGCTTTCCGCCGGTGAAAAGCAGATGCGCCAGATCCGGGGAAAACGGGCGGGTTTCATTCTTCAGGATCCGAAATATTCGCTGAATCCGGTCAAGACCATGGGCGCACAGATCGCGGAAGCCTGGCGCGCCCATAAGGGCGGCAGCAAGCGTGCCGCGATGGAAGCGGCAATTGCCCTGCTCGATCAGGTGAAGATCCGCAATCCGCGTCAGGTTGCCTCGTCCTATGCGCATGAGGTTTCCGGAGGCATGGGCCAGCGCGTAATGATCGCCATGATGCTCGCGCCCGATCCTGAACTTCTGATCGCTGACGAACCGACCAGCGCGCTCGACGCCACGGTACAGGCGGAAATCCTGCGGCTGATCGAGGAGCTGGTATCCGAACGCGGTATGGGCCTTATCCTCATCAGCCACGACCTGCCGCTCGTTTCGCATTTCTGCGACCGCGTGGCCGTCATGTATTCCGGCCGGGTCATGGAGGAGCTGAAGGCTTCCGAACTCCTGAAAGCCGAACATCCCTATACAAAGGGACTTCTGAACTGCATTCCCTCGCTGACGCATCCGCGCGAGCGTCTTCCCGTTCTCAACCGTGATGCAGCGTGGTCCAGCCAATGATCGACGTCGATAATCTCCGTATCAAGTTCGGCGACCGCGAAGTGGTGAAGGGCGTGTCCTTTTCGGTGGAAAAGGGCGGCAGCTTCGGCATCGTCGGCGAAAGTGGCTCGGGCAAGTCCACCATCCTGCGCGCCATGGCCGGCCTTAATGAAAGCTGGGAAGGGCGCATCGCCTTTGCCGGCAAGGATGCACCGCTGAAGCGCACGCCGGAATTCTTCCGGCAGGTACAGATGGTGTTTCAGGATCCCTATGGTTCGCTGCATCCGCGCCAGACCATCGACCGCATTCTCAGCGAATTGCCGCTGGTGCACGGCATGGACAATATCGAAAAGCGCATCCAGCAGGCGCTCTCGGATGTGGCTCTGCCGCAGGCCGTGCGTTTCCGGTTCCCGCACCAGCTTTCCGGCGGCCAGCGCCAGCGCGTGGCGATTGCCCGCGCGCTGATCGCCGACCCACAGGTGCTGCTGCTCGATGAGCCGACTTCGGCGCTTGATGTGTCGGTGCAGGCGGAAATCCTGAACCTGTTGCAGGACCTGCGTGCGGCACGCAACCTCACCTATATTCTCGTCAGCCACAATCTGGCTGTTATCGCGCATCTGTGCCCGCAGGTTGGTGTGATGCTCAACGGGGAAATGGTGGAGCAGCTGAGTGCGGGCGATCTGCGTAAGGGACGGACCAAACATCCTCATACGGAAGAGCTGCGCAGCCTGAGCATCCGGCTGGAAGAACCGGCTTAACGGCCGGTCACCTAGCCTCCGTTACACATGGATCGAGCGGGTGCCGCCCGCTTCTTCTCCCCGAGGGGGAGAAGTCCGCGGCAGCGGGATGAGGGGGCAAGGGTGCGGTCTATCGCTGGCGTTGCCCCCTCATCCGACCCTTCGGGCCACCTTACCGTCAGGCCGTCAATGCGAACCGATCTTGATGATGGTGATGACGTAGAACAGCACCACCAGACCGGCGAGCAGGACGCCGAGCGCAATATTGCGCCCGCGTCTCGATTTTTTCTGCGCCGCGCTCAGTTCCACCGT
>LT009756.1:2421749-2481945 GCA_900012615.1 Agrobacterium genomosp. 13 str. CFBP 6927 | reverse complement strand
ACGACGTACGACGACGCGACGTCGCGCGCGCGCGCGCGCGCGCGCGCGCGCGCGCGCGCGCGCGTGGTGTGTGCGTGCAAGGGTGCGGTCTATCGCTGGCGTTGCCCCCTCATCCGACCCTTCGGGCCACCTTCTCCCCCTCGGGGAGAAGAAACAAGCGGCGATGCCGAGGCTTTCTGTAAAGACGAAAAGACACGAGACCGAACCATGCCACAGCCATTCGACTGGAACGCCGCTTCAACCCTTTCAGAGAGCTTCGCCTCGCAATGGGCGGGCAACGAGCCGGGCGGGGCGGTCATCGGTTTCGATCTCGATGGCATTCGCTTCGCCCATGCGGGCGGTGTCGAGAGCCTTTCGACATTCGCACCTTTCACGCCGCAGAGCGTGGTGCGTTATGCCTCCGTTACCAAACATGCCTTCTGCGCCATGGTGCTTGCGCATTCCGATCTGATCGGCCTCGACGACCCACTCGGCAAACATCTGCCGGAGCTGCAATCACCGCTTCGCGAGGTGACGGTGGGGCAGGCGCTGGATATGAGTGGCGGCCTGCCGGATACGCGTGAATGCCTCTCGCTGCTTGGCCTTTCCGTCTATACGGAAACGAAGGCCGGACCGCTTCTCGACTATCTGTCGCGGCTAAACCGGCTGAATTTCCCGGCCGGCAGCGAGGTGTCCTATTCCAATACCGGTTACCGGCTGGTGGAGGCGGCGCTGGAGCGTCGCGGTTTCCGTTTCGATGATTTTGTGCAGACACAGATTGCCGATCCCTTTGGCGTGTTTCTGAAGGCGCCGGATGTCTGGAACGATCCAGTCGACGGGCTGGTGCCGGGTTACTGGAAAGCCGAAGACAACTGGCAGCTTTCGGCCGCCGGCCTGCATATTTCCGCTTCGGGTAGCCTTGCGGGCAGCGCCGAAGCACTTACCCGTTGGTTGCAGGGTCTGATGCGCGGCGAGGGCAGCTTCGCGGGTGTTCTTGACGCGCTTTCGGCCGAGCGGCCGCTCGCGGATGGGCGGATGAGCGAATATGGTCTCGGCCTGCGCTGGTCGCATCTGGGAGACAGGCGCTTCGTCGGCCATGGCGGTTCGCATCCGGGCTACAAGACCTATTTCCTGCTCGATCCGGAAAATGGCACGGGTTTTGTCGTGGTGTCGAACCGAGAGGACACCAACGGCTTCAAGATCGCGCTTGAAAGCATGGCGGCCCTCACCGGCCTGCCTTTGCCCAAGCCGGCCGCCAGCCTGCCGGAAGGCCTTTACGTGACCGAAAGCGGGCCGTGGTGGCTGGAAATCAAGGGCAGCACATCCACCTTTATCGATGGCGACGACACGCTTTATGAAGATGTCGATGGCTGGGTCTCTTCCCGCTCCGCATCTTCTCCGATGCGTCTCAGGTTAGACGGTGACGCGATTGTCGGTGAGGCCGGTCACGCCGCTCGCCGCTTCCTGCCGGTCGGCGATCATGCGGTGCCGGATGATCTTTCGGGATCATGGCGCTCCGATGAGGGCGCCGAATTTTCGATCAGCGGCACGTTGCTGACGATGGGCATCGGCCCCACGCGTCGCAGCATGCCTCTGAAGGCGCTCGGCAATGGCCGTTTCCTCTTCACGCTGATTGATGGGCCGTGGACGAAGCGCGTCTGCCTCAATCGTCTGGGCGATGACCGGATCGAGCTGGTTTCCAGCCGGGCGCGGATGATTGAATATTCGCGAAGCCGCTAACGGTCTGAAACCGATCCCATCGTGTCCCGCAAACGCGACGTCATCCTCGGGCGTGACCCGAGGATCCATTGTCGCGCGTGGTTGTGGATCCTCGGGGCAAGCCCGAGGATGACGTAAGCGGGCTCTAGTCAGTTTGCTAAACGACCCGAAGCTTTCTAAAGGGTTTCAATCGGCTTCCATTGCTCCTAATAAAGACCCGTGTTCCCGACAGGCCGGGACAACATCTTTGTGGGAGAACAGGCCCTTGGAAGTCAAATGGCTCGAGGATTTCCTGGCGCTGGCCGGAACGCTCAATTTCTCGAAGGCGGCGGATGAGCGGCATGTGACGCAATCCGCTTTCAGCCGGCGTATCAAGCAGCTGGAGGCCTGGGTGGGTGCCACGCTGGTTGATCGCGCTTCCTATCCTTCCCGGCTGACCGAAGCGGGCGTGAAATTCGTGCCGGTGGCGCAGGAAACGCTGAAGCAGCTTTATCATGCCCGGCGCACGCTTCTTCAGGAAGAGGGGGCGGACGCCAGAACGGTGCGGCTGACGGCGCTGCATACCCTGTCTTTCACCTTCTTTCCCGACTGGCTGAAGCGGGTGAACGAAAAGGCGGGACCGCTGTTTTCAGTGTTGAGGCCTGATTCCGGCAGCATGGAGGAAAACCTCAATTCGCTGGTGGACGGGCAGAGCGATTTCCTTTTGACCTATGCCCATCCCGAAGTGCCGATGCTGCTCGATGCGCAGACCTTCGAGTTCCGCGTGCTGGGTGCGGAAAACATCATTCCCGTTTCCGCGCCGGCGAAAGATGGTTCACCGCTGCATGAACTCGTGGAAAATGCGCGAAAGCCCTTCGCCTATCTGGATTATGAAAAGGCCTCTTTCTTCGGGCCGTTGCTGCGCGATCTCCTGAGCGCGCGCCTGCCGCAATTCGAGCGGGTGCATGAGGGCAGCATGTCGGTGGGGCTGAAAGCCATGGCGATGGCCGGCTGGGGTGTCGCCTGGGTGCCGGAAAGCCTGATGCGGCAGGAGCTGGGCAGCGGCGCGCTGGTGCGTGCGGCCGATGACAGTTTCGATATTGCCGTCGATATCCGGCTTTATCGTTCCAAGGAGAACCGCCGGCCTGTGGTCGAGCGTATATGGGCGGTTCTCGAAGGCTGATGTTTGCTTAAATCGCGGTGCGGCGGGCGTTTTCCAGATAGAGCGCGCGCAGACGGCTGACGAGCGGGCCGGGCTTGCCGTTACCCACCGGCTTGCCGTCGATCTTCGTCACCGAGACCACGAAGTTGGAGGCGCTGGTCAGGCAGGCCTCATCGGCATTCAACGCCTCTTCCAGCGTGAAGGGCCGCTCTTCCAGCGTGAAGCCGGCTTCCCTGGCCAGTTGCAGGGCGGCGAGGCGGGTGCAGCCGGGCAGGGTCTTGTTGCTGTTGCCGCGGGTGATGATCTTCTTGTCGCCGGTAATGATATAGGCGGTTGAGGACGCGCCTTCGGTGACGAAACCATCCTCGATCATCCAGGCTTCGTCGCAGCCCTCGGCCTTGGCGATGCGTTTCGCCATGACCTGCGGCAGCAGGCAGACGGTCTTGATGTCGCGACGTTCCCAGCGCTGGTCGGGAACCGATTTGACGGCGATGCCGGCTTCTTCGACCGGGGTGCCGATCAGCTTCTTGGCCTGGGTGAACATGACCAGCGTCGGCTTCAGATCGGCGGAGAAAAGGAAATTGCGGTCTTCGGCACCACGCGTCAGCTGCAGGTAGATCATGCCTTCGACGAGGTTGTTGTCTGTGATCAGGCGGCGCTCGGCCTCGACGATCTCTTTCGTGGTGACCGGCAGCGGCACGTCGATTTCGCGGGCGCTGCGCTCCAGCCGGGCCATATGCAGGTCGCTGTCGATCAGCTTGCCTTCCAGAACCGAGGTGACTTCATAAATACCGTCGCCGAACAGGAAACCGCGGTCGAAGATGGAAAGGCGGGCGTCCGCTTCGGGCAGGAATTCGCCGTTGACGTAAACGATGCGACCGGATGGGCTAGTCATGAAAACTCCGTCTGGAAAAGTCAGGCTGAAAGAAGGGTTTTAAGGGCGTCGATGGAAATGGCCTCGACCCTAGAGGCCTTGCCGGTGCCGGCATTAAAGCCGGTTGTCGTATTGGCCGCGCAGAGCGAATTGAGGATCGCTTCCTCCGTCGCCTCTATCGCGGCTTCGAAGAGCGGCGAAATCGCATCGTTGGAAAGCTCTGGATAGTCTGCGACGGCCTTGCGGCGCGCAGGCGTGCGGCGAAGGCGCTCATCGGTGGAGAATGCCAGCGCATAATCGCCGGAGCCATTGCTGAGTGCTGCACCCGTGCGCGCCAGCCCGCCGAAGCTTCTGGCCGCCAGACGCTTCAGGTTGCGGGAGGAGAGTGGCGCGTCGGTGGCGACAATGATGACGATCGAGCCGTCCTTGTCCTTATGATCAGGGCTGGCATAAGGCGTGCCGCAGACCAGCAGATGGCCGCCATAATTAGACTGCACCAGCACGCCGAGCGTATAGGTCGCCCCGGCGATGGTGACGATGCGGGATGCGGTGCCGATGCCGCCCTTCATGCCGAAGGCCACCGTGCCGGTTCCGGCGCCAACGCCGCCCTCGGCCACGGGGCCTGTCGCGGCGTTTTTCAGCGCGGCCGAGATTTCCTCGACGTTCGGGCGTCCAGCGCGGATGTCGTTCAGGCGGGAATCGTTGGTCTCGCCGACGACCGAGTTGATCGACACCACTTTTTCATTGCCCGGCTGCGCCAGTGTATGATGGTTGATCGCCTCGATGGCCCGGCCTGTCGCCAGCGTATTGGTGAGGATAACAGGTGTTTCGAGTTCGCCGAGTTCCTCGATCTGGGTCGAGCCGGCAAATTTGCCGAAGCCGTTATAGACGGCGAAGGCGGCGGGCACCTTGTCCTGAAAGAGATTGCCGCCATGCGGAAGGATCGCGGTTGCGCCGGTGCGGATCGTGTCGCCTTCGATGACGGTCGAATGGCCGATGGTCACGCCTTCGACATCGGTGATGGCGTTGAGCGGGCCGGTCTCGAAATGGCCGGGCCGGAAACCGATATCGCGCAGTCTCGGGCGGGTCGTCTGATGCATCGGGCGATCACTTTTGCGGAATGCAGGCTGAAATTGGAGCGGGCGCGGCTTGCGAAAAGCTTTGCCTGTCCGAACGTTAGCCTAGTTCTCCGCGAAACGGCATCGCAAAAATGGAATAGTTTTATGCGGGCAATGGATGCGCTCAGGAGGCGCGTTGCGTGGGTTCGTCTTCACGCTCCAGCCATTGCCGCAAGGCTTCTTCAGTCTCTTCGCGCGTGGGTGCGCCGATGCGGCCGCCGAAGATCGTGCATTTCAGCGCGGCGGCAACGGAGGAGAGCCGGATGGCCGCACGGCTTTCCATACCCTCAGCCATCGCCAGCGCAAAGGTGCCGTGGAAGATGTCGCCCGCCGCCAGCGTATCCACTGCCTTAACCTGCATCGTCGTCTGGAAATGCACGGTCGGATCGCCGGCCTCTGTCCACCAGCAACCTGCCGGTCCGGCGGTGACGGCGATAAAGGTTTGCGGATAGCGGGCGTGTAGCACCGGTAGCATGTCTTTTACAGTTTCGATGCCCGTCAGCCCGGCGGCGGCGGGTTCGGAAAAGACGATATGGGTTGCGGCAGGGGCCAGCTTCTCAAGGGTTTCGATGGGTGCAACGTCGCCATCCAGAATGGCTGGTTTGCCCAGAGTGCGTGCCACAGTCAGAACATCGAGCGCCAGTTCCGGCCAACGCACATCCACCAGAACGGCGTCGAAAGGGGCAATATCTTCCGGCGTGCAGGAGCGTTTTTTCTCATGCAGCCGATGATCATAGAAAGGCACGATCAGCCGTTCTCCCCGGTCGTCGATGATGATCGTCGAGAGTGCCGAGCGCGCGCCGGAAGCGATCGTCATGCCGGCAACATCGATGCCGCTTTCGGCGAGATCGCGCAGGATGCGGGTACCGGTCTCGTCATCGCCCACCGCACCCCACAGGCTGGCGCGGCCACCCATGAGATGCACGGCATAGGCGGCGCTCGACGCCATGCCTTCGGCGATCTGCAACATCTCGTAGGGCAAAACCTTGCCCTCACCCTTGGGCATCTCATGCACGCGAAACAGGGTATCAAGCACGGCGGCTCCGACGCACAGCACATGCTTGCCGCCCTGTTTGTCTGCCATGCTGTTCACTCCCGTGATCTGTCAGATACGCTTGCCGCTGTCCTTGTCGAACAGATGCACGGTTGCAGGATCGATGGCAATGTGGATCGTATCGCCGAAGCGGACATTGAGGCGTTCGCGGAACAGGCAGGCGATCTCGTCGCCCTTGCAATTGAGCTTGGCGTAGATTTCCGAGCCCGTGCCTTCGACCAGTTCGACCCGTCCTTCGATACCGGTCTCGGCGGCGCGGATATGTTCCGGCCGCACGCCATAAACGAGATCGCGGCCGCCGAGCGTGCCGATATCGGCATTGGCGGGCAGCGGCAGGCTGAGGCCCTTTGCGGTGCGGAAAACGCCTTCTTCGACGCGGCCGCGAATGAAATTCATGGCGGGCGAACCGATGAAGCCGGCAACGAAGAGATTGGCGGGATTGTCGTAAAGCTCGAGCGGCGCGCCGATCTGCTCGATGACGCCATCATGCAGCACCACGATCTTGTCTGCCATGGTCATGGCTTCCACCTGGTCGTGGGTGACATAAATGGTGGTGGTGCCGATGCGCTGGTGCATGGCCTTGATCTCGCCGCGCATCTGCACGCGCAGCTTGGCGTCGAGGTTGGAAAGCGGCTCGTCGAACAGGAACACCTGCGGATCGCGCACCAGCGCGCGGCCCATGGCGACACGCTGGCGCTGGCCGCCGGAAAGCTGCCGCGGATAACGGTCGAGCAGCTTTTCCAACCCCAGAATGGCGGCGGCCCTGTCGACCTTCGCCCTGGTTTCCTCGGCGCTCACCTTCTTCAGCTTCAGCGCGAAGCCCATATTATCCTTCACCGTCATATGCGGATAAAGGGCGTAGTTCTGGAACACCATGGCGATATCGCGGTCGCGGGCGGGCAGGTGGCTGACCTCGCGCGCGCCGATGTGGATTTCGCCGTCGCTCAGCTCTTCCAGTCCGGCGATCATGCGCAGCAGGGTGGATTTGCCGCAGCCGGAAGGGCCGACGAGCACGACGAATTCGCCATCCTTGATGTCGATATCGATGCCGTGGATGATGTTGACCGCGCCGAAGCGCTTCTGGACGTTCAGGATATTGACCGGTGCCATTGTAAAGGTTCCCGTTATAATTTGTTGGTTCAGCCGCCCTTGACGGCGCCGGCGGTCAGGCCCGCCACGATCTGTTTCTGTGCAAACATGGTCAGCAGCAACACCGGCAGCGTCACGATCAGCGCGGCTGCGGCCAGCGGCCCCCAGCTCACCTGTTCGAAGGACAGCATGTTGTAGACCGCGACCGGCAGGGTGCGCGTTTCACGGCTGGCCAGCACGATGCCGAAGACGAAGTTGTTCCACGAGAAGATGACCGCAAGGATGAAGGAGACGACGATGCCGGGCTTGGCAATCGGCAGCGCCACCAGCCGGAACACCTGCCAGGAGGATGCGCCGTCGATGCTTGCCGCCTCTTCCAATTCCTTCGGCGTGGTCTCGAAATAACCGATCATGATCCAGACGACGATCGGTACCGTCACCACCAGATGGATGATGATCTGCGGCCAGAGTGTGCCCAAGAGGTTCAGCCATTGGAACAGCAGGAACAGCGGAATGAGGAAGGAGAGGCCGGGCGTCATGCGGGCGATCATGATGACGACGGCGGATTTTTCCGCCTTCAGCCGGGCGATGCCGTAACCGGCGGGTACGCCGATGACGAGCGCCAGAATGGTGGCGGCACCAGTGACGAGGACCGAGTTCCAGAAATAGAGGAAGAAATTATTCTCCTCGAACACCTTTACATAATTCGACCAGGCGAAACGTTCGGGAATGAGGATCGGCGGATAGGCGCCGTTGTCGATTTCATATTTTAGCGACAGCGAGATCATCCACATGAAGAACAGGATGACCGGCGAGATCATCACCAGCGCCACGAAGAACAGGCCGATGCGATCAAGCGTCTTGCGTTTCAGGATTTTTCCAGACATCAGCGATCCTCCATCTCGTTCCATTGCGAGCGCTGGCGCACCATCAAAAGCACGAAGGACAGCGCCACGATGATGATGAAGAAGACGACGGCCATGGCCGAGCCGTAACCGATGTCGTAATAGGCGAATGCCGTGTTGTAGAGATAGATGTTGATGGTTTCGGACGCCGTGCCGGGTCCGCCTTGCGTCATCGCATAGATGATGTCGAAGCTTTTGACGGCGTCGATGGAGCGGATGATGACGGCGATCATCAGGAACGGCGCAATCATCGGCATGGTCAGGTAACGGAACTTCTGCCAGGCATTGGCGCCGTCGATTTCGGCGCTCTCATAGGGCTCGCGCGGCACGGCAGCGAGACCACCAAGCACGATCAGCATGACGAGCGGCGTCCACTGCCAGGTTTCCACCAGCACCAGCGAAGGAATGACGGTGGACTGGTTGTAGATCCATTCCAGCGGGCCGATGCCGACGAAGGAGAGCAGATAGTTCAGGACGCCGAGCTGCGGGTGGAACATCATGGTCCAGACGAGCGCGATGGCGACCGGGGTCGCCATCATCGGCATGACAAAGACGCCGCGCAGGAAACCGCGCAGCGGAAACTGCGCATCGAAAACCAGCGCCGCCAATGTTCCGAGGAACAGCGGAGCGACGACCGACAGCACGGTATAGATGAGCGTGTGCCAGAGCGATTCCCAGAACCGTCCGTCACTGGCGAGCCGGATGTAGTTCTCGAAACCGATAAAGCTCTGCTCCTGTCCGAGCGTCCAGCGATGTGCGCTCATCCAGAGGGTGAACACCCATGGAAAAACGATCACGGCTGATATGACGACAAGTGCCGGTATGACAAAGGGCCAGTAGTTGGGAGCAAGCCTTGCCGGCCTGCTCCCTTCTTTACGACTGACGCCTGTTTTGGTGTTTTCGATGCTCACGGAGGCCATTATCCCTCGCTACGCGCCAGAACGGGTGCGAACTGTTCCGTCGCCTTCTTGAGTTCGGCTGCCGGGTCCGCGCCGCCGATCATGTTGGTGAGGCCGACGCCGTAGATGTCGCGGAATTCCGTCACCGGAATGATGACGGGCAGCGCAAGCTGCGAGACCTTGCCGGAACCGACGACCGCATCCAGCCAGGCAGCCGGCATCTTCACGCCTTCGCGCACCTTCTGGTCTTCGAGGATGGACTGGCGGAAGGGAACGCCGGCGCCGGCCTGCAACAGACGCGCACCCATTTCATGCGAAATCGCCCATTGGCAGAAGAGATAGGCGGCTTCCTTCTTGCTGCTGGCTTCGACAACACCAAGACCATCGCCGAAGGTGCCGGCGGCCTGGGTTGCAGGGCCCTTCGGCATGACGCCGTAACCGACCTTGCCGACGACGCGGGATTTTTCCGGGTTCTCGATTGGCGGTGCAAAACCGACGCCATCGAACCACATGCCGATCTTGCCCTGCAGGAAGGCCGACTGCGCTTCCGCCCAGTTGAAGCCGGAGACACCGGGAGGGGCTGCCTTGGTCATCAGGCGCTGGTAAAGCGCTGCTGCTTCCACCGCTTCCTTGGATTCGGTGTCGATCTTTCCATCCGCGCCGATCGGCTTTGCGCCGTAACCCAGCATCAGCGAGGTCCAGACGGGGGTATTGGCGTTCTTCAGGCCGCGGGCGACGAAACCATAGGTGTTGGTTGCGGGATCGGTGATCTTTTCCGCCGCCGTTACCAGCTCCTCGAAGGTTTCAGGGTATTTCAGGCCCTTGGCCTCGAAGAGTTCCTTGTTCCAGTAAACGATCCAGTAATCCACCGAGAAGGGCAGCGAGCGCAGCACGCCGTCACTATCCTTGGCAAACAACATGCCGGCTTCGGCGAAATCCTTTTCGACGAGCGACGGATCGGTCAGTGACGGATCTTTCAGGAAACCGCTGATATCGGCCAGCCACTTGCCCTTTTCGAACTGGCGCTTCTGCACGTGATAGCTCAGATGCACGACGTCGAAGCTTGGCTTGCCGGAGGAAAGCTCGATGACGACTTTCTGGCGCTGCTGCTGCTCCGGCGTTGCCTCGGCATTGACCTTGATGCCGGTCAGCTCTTCGAATTCGCCGAGATATTTGATCAGCGTTTCGCTGCGCGGGCTTTTGACGAGATTGACCTCAAGCGTGGTGCCGGCGTGTTTTTTCCAGTTCACCGCTGCCGATGCCGGGCGAATGCCGAGCATCGCGCCGCCACCAAGCGCCGCCGTGCCTGCCAGAAAGGCGCGACGCGTGGGGTTGAGCAATGAATGCGTCATGTCAGTTCTCCTCCAGATTAGCCGGAAATTCTCCTCACCCCGGCTTGTTGCTTATTTTCATGCAATCCCGGCGCAGAACCCTCTTCAGTCCCTGCCGGCATTGCCCTAAACCGCCAGCGCCCTGTCCCTTGCGTTGCGGATATGGGCGGTCAGCCGCTCCACGGCGTCTTCGACGGATCGCCTCTCGATGGCTTCGAGAATGGCGAGATGTTCCTTCATCACCGATTTCACATGGCCGGCGATGCGGAATCGCTCCTGATTGATGAGGCGCATCTTGATGGAATTGACCCGATAGGCGTTCGAGATGATCGAATTGCCGAGCGCATCGATGAAGGCATCGTGCATGCCCCAGTCCACCTGCTGTGCATGCTGGTCCAGTTCCGGTGATTCCCCGCCGTTTTCAGCCGCTTCGGCGATATCGCGATGCTGTTTCAGGAGCTTTGCGATGGTTTCGTCGGAGGCCGAACGGGTAAAGAGCGCCACGGCCTCCTTTTCGAGAAAGATACGGAACTGGAACGCCTCGCGAATGAGGTTGAGGTCGATATGGGCGACCTGCAACCCCCGTTGCGGTACGGTCTTGATCAGGCCCTCCGCCTCCAGCCGTGGAATTGCCTCCCGGATCGCGCCGAGCGGTAGACCCGTCAATTCCACGAGGCGGCGCTGCGAGATGAATTGCCCCGGGCGAACGTCGCGCGAGAGAAGGTGATGCGTAAAGCTCTCATACGCCCGTTCCCGCAATGTCTGTTCGCCGGTATCTTCCATGCTCAACCTTTCAAGGTCTGTTCAGGCGGCCTGTTTGCGAAACAGCGCATCGAAAGCGCCTTCGATCTGCCGCCGGTCCTCCGGTGAAATGGCGACGAGCGGCGCGCGCACGTCCGCCCAGATATTTTCGCCTGTCGTGTGTGATACCAGCACCTTGACGGCGGGCGTAACCGGGAATTTCAGAAGTTCCACAACAAGATCGACGATGCGCTGATCGTCCTTGCCATCGACGGCCATGGCGCGGACTTCCTGCGTCAGGAAATTGGCGACGCCGGAAATGGCGCCCTGGCCGCCGAGGCGGACGCCTCTCGCGAGATCGCGCTCATCGCCGATCAGGATGGCGAGATCGCCATGGTCCTTCAGCAGACGCTCGGTATGGCTCCAGTTGCCGGAGGAGTCCTTCACGCCGGTGACGATGCCGGGGAATGCCTTTTTCAGCCGTCCCACCAGCTCGACCGACAGTGTCACCATGGTCACGGAGGGGATGTTGTAGACGAGAATATCGCGCGCGCCCTTGCCGATCTTTTCGAAGACCGCCGAGAACCATGCAAACAGGCCGTCATCGCTGACATTCTTGAAATAGGAGGGCGGGGCGAGAAGAATATTGCGGGCGCCTGCCTTCAGGGCTTCGGCCGATTGCTCGGCCGCGTCCTCGATGGAATCCACCAGAACGCCGGTGACCAGACGGGAGGGCGCAATGCCTGCCGCGATGAAGCGGGAGATAATGTCCTGCCGTTCACGGCTGCCGACCGAGCAACCTTCGCCCGTGGTACCGAAGAGCGTTACGCTGTCGCAGCCATTTTCAAGGCAGCGGCGAGCATGGGCGATCATGGCGTCGATATCGACCGTTCCGTCCGTTTTGAAAGGGGTTGTCAAGGCTGCCGAAAGGCCGAATTTCTGGGTCAATTAAGATGCTCCTCCAAGGTGACCGCGAATTGATAGCGCACTGACATGTTAGTTGTAAAGAGGTGATTGCAGTTTGATTGATCGAGGGGTGGCGATGACGGAACTCGCCTTGAAATCCGGTTGAGGAGCAAGCCTGCGAGGTTGGGGATGGAACCGCGCCATCGGTCGAAGTGGGTGCTGTTCTATCAGACGGTCGGTTGGTCTATCCTCTTTGCGGAGGCAAGCGGATAAATGCGAAAATAAAATTTGACTGTTGGAGTAAAGATTTTTATCAGGCAGTCTGAATATAGGGATAAAGGGACTATCATCATGACCATTGCGGAGCCGTCAGCGCCTGTAGCAGAGATCGAGCAGAGCCGTGTCAAGCGCCTCAAGGCGGCAACGCGCGGCGCCCATGGCGGTCTCGATGCCTTTATCATGGCGTCCAAGCCGTTCGAGAGCCGGGAGAACTTCGGCAAATTCGTGGAAACGCAGTATCTTTTCCATCGTGACCTCGATGTCTTCTTCTCCAATGCGACGCTTGACGGCCTGCTTCCCGATCTCAAGGGCCGCCGCCGCCTCTCCATGATCGAGCAGGACCTCGCCGATCTCGGTCTTGCCATTCCCGAAACGGCCGAACCGCGCTTCACCGGTGAAACGCCGTTCGATCTGCCCGAGGCCATGGGCTGGCTTTATGTGGTCGAAGGCTCCAATCTGGGCGCTGCTTTCCTGCTGAAGGATGCGGCGAAGCTTGGGCTTGGCGAAGAATTCGGCGCGCGCCATCTGGCCGGCGCTCCGGAAGGACGCGGCCTGCACTGGCGCACCTTCACCGCCGCGCTCGATGAAATTTCGCTGACGGTTGAAGAGGAAGAGCGGGTTGTCGCGGGCGCCGAGGCTGCCTTCCGGGCTGTGCATGCTTATGCGCAGCAGCGCCTCGTCTGAGGTTTTGGCATAGCTTTGCGATTGTTGTCCTCATCGCGCAGACGTGCCCCGTTGCGCGGGTGTGTTCGATTGAGTCGTAAAATCCTTGCGGCGTCACCCCGGACTTGATCCGGGGTCCAGTGCGATCAAGTCCTTGATCGCGAAAGACTCCTCTCACGGCGCAGACGCGCCGTGGCTGGATGCCGGATCAAGTCCGGCATGACGGAGGTGAGCATTTCGGATGCCGTGCCACGCTCTGCGACCGTTTAGAGGGTCTCCCATTTCCCGCAGATTGTGTTCGGTATTTGCTGAATAAACAGGCAAATATTTTTACCAAATGATAAAAATTTTATCTTTTGGTCAAGGCTTGATGCGCCTCAAAATTTTATCCATTTGATAAAATTATTTTATTTGGTCTGGCACAGAACCTGCTACTCTTTTGTCAAGTCAGGAGACACCTGACGCTAAAAAGGGAACAGCAAAATGGAAGTTGGTGTTTTTATCCCGATCGGGAACAATGGGTGGCTTCTTTCCGAAAACGCGCCGCAATACAAACCGAGCTTCGACCTGAACAAGGCGATCACGCTCAAGGCGGAGCAATATGGTTTCGACTTCGCGCTGTCGATGATCAAGCTGCGCGGTTTTGGCGGCAAGACCGAGTTCTGGGACTATAATCTGGAATCCTTCACGCTGATGGCGGGCCTTGCCGCCGTCACCTCCAAGATCAAGCTGTTCGGCACGGCCGCAACGCTGGTCATGCCGCCGGCCATTGTTGCCCGCATGGCGACGACCATCGATTCCATTTCCGGCGGCCGTTTCGGCATCAACCTGATTACCGGCTGGCAGCGTCCGGAATATAGCCAGATGGGGCTTTGGCCGGGTGACGATTATTTCGGCGACCGCTACGAATATCTCGGCGAATATACTTCCATCTTGAAAGAGCTGCTGACAGACGGACAATCGGACTACAAGGGCAAGTTCTTCCAGATGGACGATTGCCGCATGAAGCCGGTGCCTCAGGGCGACGTCAAACTCATTTGCGCCGGTTCCTCCAATTCCGGCATGGCGTTTTCGGCCAAGTTCGCTGACTACAGCTTCTGCTTCGGCGTCGGCGTTAATACGCCGAAAGCTTTCGCCCCCACCAATGAGCGGCTGCTGGCGGCAACGGAAAAGACCGGCCGCGAGGTTAAATCCGTCGTGTTGACGATGGTGCTTGCCGAGGAAAAATCCGAGGATGCCTGGGCGAAATGGGAGCATTACAAGGCGGGTGCGGATGAGGATGCGATCAAGTGGCTCGGTCTGCAAAGCGCTGTCGATACCAAATCCGGCTCCGACACCAATGTCCGGCACATGTCCAATCCCGTCTCGGCGGTCAACATCAACATGGGAACGCTGATCGGCTCCTATGAGGAAGTGGCGGCGATGCTGGACGAGATGAGCGAAGTGCCGGGAACGGGCGGCGTGATGCTGACCTTCGACGACTTCCTCGAAGGCGTCGAAAAATTCGGCAAATATGTGCAGCCGCTGATGAAGAGCCGCGCGCATGTTCAGGCTGCACTGGAGGCTGCGGAATGAGTGAAGCCGTTGTGGCGGGTTACAAGGGGCCGGAAAGCCGTTCGGAAAGCGTGACGCTTCCCGCCCGACCGGAGCCGATCACCCTGAAACCCAGCGAGACCGCCGTTGTCGTGGTCGACATGCAGAACGCCTATTCGACCGAGGGCGGTTATGTCGATCTGGCCGGTTTCGATATTTCCGGGGCCAAGGGCACCATCGCCAACATCAAAAAGACGCTGGATGCGGCGCGGGCGGCTGGCGTTCAGGTCATTTATTTCCAGAATGGCTGGGACAAGGACTATGTCGAGGCGGGCGGGCCGGGTTCGCCCAACTGGCATAAGTCCAACGCCCTGAAGACCATGCGCAAGAGGCCGGAGCTGCAGGGCCAGCTCTTGGCCAAGGGCACGTGGGACTATGCCATTGTCGACGAGCTGCAGCCGCAGCCCGGCGATATTCTGGTGCCGAAGACGCGTTATAGCGGTTTCTTCAATACCAATATGGACAGCGTGTTGCGCGCCCGCGGCATCCGCAATCTGGTCTTCGTCGGCATCGCCACCAATGTCTGCGTGGAAAGCTCGCTGCGCGACGCCTTCCATCTCGAATATTTCGGGGTGATGCTGGAGGATGCCACGCATCATCTCGGGCCGGACTATATCCAGCAGGCGACGGTCTACAATGTCGAGAAATTTTTCGGCTGGGTCGCCACCGTCAATGATTTCTGCGGCGTCATCTCGCAGGCCGCACCCGTCAGCGCTTGATATCCAACCACAAGAGGAGAACGAAATGCCGAAGAAGATTGTCGTGCCCGCCGGCACCAGCAAACCCATCGCTCCCTTTTCGCCGGGAACCCTTGCCGATGGCGTGGTTTACGTTTCCGGTACGCTGCCTTTCGACAAGGACAATAATGTCGTGCATGTGGGCGATGCCAGCGCGCAGACCCGTCATGTTTTGGAGACCATCAAGTCCGTCATCGAAACCGCCGGCGGCACGATGGAGGACGTGACGATGAACCATATCTTCATCACCGACTGGGCGAATTACCAGGCCGTCAACACGGTCTATGCCGAATATTTCCCCGGCGACAAGCCGGCGCGTTATTGCATCCAGTGCGGCCTCGTGAAGCCCGACGCGCTGGTGGAAATCGCTACCGTCGCCCATATCGGCAAATAGGGCGAAACGGCAGATGATGCATTTCGAGGTTCATGGCCGGACTGATCCTGAGGCGCCCACAATCCTGCTGTCATCCGGGCTGGGCGGATCGGGCTCTTATTGGGCGCCGCAGATCGAAGCCCTTTCCGATCATTTCCGGATCGTCACCTACGATCATCGCGGAACCGGCAGGACTGGCGGCGAGGTGCCGCTGGATGGCGGCATATCGGCGATGGCGGATGATGTGCTGGAAATCGCCTCTGCGCTGAACCTCGAGAAATTCCACTTCATGGGTCATGCGCTTGGCGGTCTGATCGGGCTCGATATCGCGCTGCGCCAACCCGGCCTTATCGACAGGCTTGTTCTGATCAATGCATGGAGCAAGGCCGATCCGCATTCCGGGCGCTGCTTCGATGTGCGGATCGAGCTTCTGGAGAAATCCGGTGTCGAGGCTTTCGTGAAAGCCCAGCCGCTGTTTCTCTATCCGGCTGCCTGGATGTCGGAACATCAGGAGCGGCTGGCGCGGGACGATGCCCATGGCGTCGCGCATTTTCAGGGCAAGGCGAATGTGCTTCGGCGCATCGCGGCGCTGAGGGGTTTTGATGTTGATGGTCGACTTGGCGAGGTCGGCAATCCGGTTCTGGTGGTGGGCACGAAGGACGATCTTCTGGTGCCCTATACCCGCTCTCTCCGTCTCGCCGAGGGTTTGCCGCAGGGCGAACTCTGCCTTCTCGATTTTGGGGCGCATGCGGTCAATATTACCGAAGCTGACCTTTTCAACGCTCGGCTTTTGCAGTTTCTGCTACCGGCAATACGAACATTCTGACGGGATTTTTAAGACAATGACGACAGCACTTGACGACAAGGCACTTGCAGCACTTTTCACCGCGGCGCGCACCCATAATGGCTGGGCTGACAGGCCGGTCGGCGACGAGACGCTGAGAGAGCTTTACGATCTGACGAAGATGGGTCCGACCTCGGCCAATTGCTCGCCGGGGCGTTTCGTGTTCGTGCGCAGCCAGGAAGCGAAAGAAAAACTGCGGCCGGCGCTTTCTTCGGGCAATCTCGAAAAGACCATGGCAGCACCCGTCACCGTGATCGCCGCCATCGACCGCGAATTTTACGAGAAACTGCCGATGCTGTTTCCGCATGCCGATGCCCGTTCGTGGTTCACCTCCAGCCCTGATGTGGCCGAGGAAACGGCCTTCCGCAATGCCACGTTGCAGGCGGGTTATCTCATCCTAGCAGCCCGGTCGTTGGGACTGGATACCGGGGCAATGTCCGGTTTCGACAAAGGCAAGGTGGATACGGCGTTTTTCGCAGGCACGACGTGGAAGTCCAATTTCCTGATCAATCTCGGCTATGGCGATCCGTCGAAACTCTTCGGTCGCCTGCCGCGCCTTGGCTTTGAAGAGGCCTGTGTCCTGGCTTGAGGGCCTGTTAAGGAAGGATAGTTTAGATGCAGATGATGTCTCTTGAAAAGGAAGCGGATATGGAGACGAAGACTGCACAGCAGCGCAGCCTCGAATACAGAAACGCCATGGCGCGGCTCGGTGCGGCGGTCAATATCGTCACCACGGATGGTGCGGCAGGCCGGGCGGGCTTTGCCGCGACGGCGGTTTGCAGCGTTTCCGACAATCCGCCCACGCTTCTCGTCTGCCTCAACCGCAATGCCTCCGCGTACAAGGTGGTGAAGGCTAACGGCGTCATCTGCATCAATACGCTTGCTTCAAAACACGAGGTGCTGAGCACCCTCTTCGGCGGCAAGACGCCGGCGGAAGAGCGTTTCGCCGCCGGGAGTTGGGGTGTGCTTGAAACCGGTGCCCCGGTTCTGGAGGACGCGCTCGTTTCCTTCGATTGCCGCATCCGCGAGGCGCATGACGGCGGTACGCATGATATTCTGATCTGCGAGGTTGTGGATATGAAGATCAATGAAGGTGATGAGGCGCTGATGTATTTCAACCGGCGTTACCGGGTGCTTTGAGGCGGCCGTTTTGGCCGAGCACCAGCTCGAACCTCACCGTCGTCATCCTCGGGCTTGACCCGAGGATCCACAACCAGACGCGCGATGGATCCTCGGGTCAAGCCCGAGGATGACGTCGAGAAGAAACCAAAAAAGGGCGTTTCCGGCCTCCCGGAAACGCCCTTTTCATTTACTTGATCAGCGGCAGAAGGTCGTTGATCGACTTCTTGGCGTCGCCGTAGAACATGCGGGTATTGTCCTTGTAGAACAGCGGGTTCTCGATACCGGAATAACCCGTGCCCTGGCCACGCTTGGAGACGATGACCAGTTTGGACTTCCACACTTCCAGAACCGGCATGCCGGCAATCGGCGAGTTCGGATCGTCCTGGGCCGCCGGATTGACGATATCGTTGGAGCCGATGACGATGACGACGTCGGTATTGGGGAAGTCGTCGTTGATCTCGTCCATTTCCAGTACGATGTCGTAGGGCACCTTGGCTTCGGCCAGCAGCACGTTCATGTGGCCGGGAAGACGGCCTGCCACCGGGTGGATGGCGAAGCGCACGGTCTTGCCGTCGGCGCGCAGCTTGCGGGTCAGTTCGGAGACTGCCGCCTGCGCCTGCGCGACCGCCATGCCGTAGCCGGGAACGATGATGACGCTGTCGGCGTCATTCAGCGCTGCGGCAACGCCTTCGGCGTCGATCGCCACCTGCTCGCCCTCGATTTCCATCGCCGGACCCGTCGTGCCGCCGAAGCCGCCGAGGATGACCGAGATGAAGGAGCGGTTCATGGCCTTGCACATGATGTAGGAGAGGATCGCACCCGAGGAGCCGACCAGCGCGCCTGTCACGATCAGCAGATCGTTGCCGAGCGTGAAGCCGATGGCGGCTGCCGCCCAGCCGGAATAGCTGTTCAGCATCGAAACGACGACAGGCATGTCGGCGCCGCCGATACCCATGATCAGGTGATAACCGATGAAGAAGGCGGCCAGTGTCATCAGCACCAGCGTCCATGCGCCCGCGCCGTTGCAATACATGATAAGCAGCACGAGCGACAGGATTGCAGCGCCGGCATTGAGCAGATGTCCGCCGGGCAGCTTCTTCGCCTTGCCGTCCACCTTGCCGGCAAGCTTGCCGAAGGCGACGACGGAGCCGGTGAAGGTGACCGCGCCGATGAAGACGCCGAGGAAGACCTCGACCTTCATGATCGCCAGTTCAACTGGCGTCTTGTGGGCGAGGATGGCGGAAAAGCCGGTCAGCAACGAACGCGCGGTCTCATCGAGCGAGGCGACATGCGCTTCCTCGATATGGGCGTTGAAGCCGATGAAGACGGCGGCGAGGCCGACGAAGGAGTGAAGGGCTGCAACAAGCTGCGGCATTTCGGTCATCTGCACGCGGCTTGCGACGAAATAACCGAGAACGGAGCCGCCCGCCAGCATCAGCAGCACAACGAGCCACTGCCCGACGCCCTTGCTGATTTCAGGGCCGAAGACGGTGGCGACAATGGCGAGGCCCATGCCTGTTATGCCGTACCAGACGGCGCGTTTTGCGCTTTCCTGTCCGGAAAGGCCGCCAAGAGAAAGGATGAAAAGAACGGCTGCGGCAACATAGGCCGCGGAAACGATACCAATGGTCATAAACTGTCCCCTACACGGCTCAGGACTTCTGGAACATGGCGAGCATGCGCCGTGTCACGAGGAAACCGCCGACGATGTTGATCGTCGCGATCAGGACGGAAAGCGAGGCGAGGATCACCACCAGCCAGTTGCCGGAACCGATCTGCAGCAGCGCGCCGATGATGACGATGCCGGAAATCGCATTCGTCACCGCCATCAGCGGCGTGTGCAGCGAGTGGCTGACATTCCAGATGACCTGGAAGCCGACAAAGCAGGCGAGCACGAAGACGATGAAATGGCTCATGAAACTTGCCGGCGCATAAAGGCCGACGAGAAGCAGGACCGCCGTGCCGGCGACGAGCAGACCGACCTGGCTTTTCGTCTGCGCCTTGAACTCGGCACGTTCCTTGGCGTGCTTTTCCTCCGGCGTCAGCTCCTTTGCTTTTTCCTTTGGTTTCTGCGCGGCAATGGCCTGGATCTTCGGCGGCGGCGGGGGATAAGTAATTTCACCCTGATAGGTGACCGTCGCACCACGGATGACATCGTCTTCCATGTTGTGAACCGGCTTGCCGTCTTTTCCGGGCGTCAGATCGGTCATCATGTGACGGATGTTGGTGGAATAGAGCGTCGAGGCCTGCGTGGCCATGCGGCTCGGGAAATCCGTGTAGCCGATGACGATGACGCCATTGTCGGAAACGACACGCTGGTCGGGAACCGTGAGATCGCAATTGCCGCCGCGCTCGGCGGCGAGGTCGATGATGACCGAACCCGGCTTCATCATTGCCACCATGTCGGCGAGCCACAGTTTCGGGGCGTCGCGGCCCGGGATCAGCGCCGTGGTAATGACGATGTCGATCTGCGGTGCAAGCTCGCGGAATTTTTCGAGCTGCTTCTCGCGGAATTCCGGCGAGGAGGGGGCGGCGTAACCGCCGGTGGCGGCGCCATCCTGCTGTTGGTCGGCGAAATCGAGATAGACGAATTCAGCGCCCATGGATTCGATCTGTTCGGCCACTTCAGGGCGAACGTCGAAGGCATAGGTGATGGCGCCGAGCGATGTGGCCGTGCCGATGGCGGCGAGACCGGCAACACCTGCGCCGATGACGAGCACCTTGGCGGGCGGCACCTTGCCGGCGGCGGTGACCTGACCGGTGAAGAAGCGGCCGAAATTATTGCCGGCCTCGATGACCGCGCGATAACCGGCGATATTGGCCATGGAGGACAGCGCGTCCATCTTCTGGGCGCGGGAAATGCGCGGCACCATGTCCATGGCGATGACATTTGCGCCCTTTTCCTTCGCCTGTTCCAGAAGGTCCTTGTTCTGGGCTGGGTAGAAGAACGAGATCAGCGTCTTGTCCGAAGACAGGCGATCAATCTCCGACGTTTCCGGCGGACGAACCTTGGCGATGATGTCAGAACCGGCGTAAAGCGCATCGGCGCTTTCGACGATTGTTACACCGGCGGCGCGATAGGCGTCGTCGGAAAATCCCGCCGCCTTGCCTGCTCCGGTTTCGAGGATGCAATCATATCCGAGTTTCTGCAATGCCTGGGCGCTGTCGGGCGTCATACCGACGCGCGCTTCGCCCTCATATAATTCCTTAGGCGTCCCGATCTTCAAAATGGCTCTCCCTCTGCCTGAAAATACAGGGGGGTCATAACCTATTCAGGGGGGCTTTGTCTCCATATTGATTTTGTCTTGCCTGCGACGCAATGACAGCCCCCTGCGACAGTTCATTCGATATTGCGGCGTGTGGCGCAATAAAAGAACCCGGCGCCTGCGCGCCGGGTTCCAAAAATGTCCGTCAGGACGTGGCTCAATCCATGGTGTGGATGTCGCGATCCTTGGTTTCCGGCAGGAACAGCAGGCCGACGACCAGCGTGATGCCTGCAAAAACGATCGGATACCAGAGACCATAGTAGATATCGCCCTTCGCCGCGCTCATCGCAAAGGCGGTGGCGGGCAGAAGGCCGCCGAACCAGCCGTTGCCGATGTGATAGGGCAGCGACATGCCGGAGTAGCGGATGCGGGTCGGGAACAGTTCGACCAAGAGCGCCGCGATCGGCCCGTAGACCATCGTCACATAGATGACGAGGACGGTCAGAACGGCGATGATGACGACCCAGTTCACGGCAGCCGGATCGGCGACCATGGCGAAGGTGCCACCGCCGGCAATCGTGTAGACGGCCATTTCCGCCGCTCCGGCGGTCTCGGCCGGCGTCAGCAGCTTGTCCGCCACCAGCTTGTCGGTCGCAACCATCTTCTTGTCGGCGGCACGAACGGCTACCGCATTGAGGTTGAGTTCCGGGTTGGCGGCGATGAAGGCATCCAGTTTCGCATCCGGCACCTGTGCTGCGCCGCGCACCAGCGGGTAGCCGCCGTCGTGCAATGCGATGTTGACCTGCTTCTGGAAGGCCTTGTCCTTCGCGGAAGCATCCGCGCCGGCTGCGATGGCGTCGTAGCTGGCGATGGTGGCGTCGCCGATCTTGACGCTCGCCGGCTCGCCGGCCGCTCCCGCAACGACGTCATAGGGAACGGAGTTGCGTGTCAGGAACGAGGTGGCGATATCGCAGGATGTGGTGAATTTCGCCGTGCCTGTCGGGTTGAACTGGAACTTGCAGTCACCCGGAGCGGCAGTCACGGTGGCGCGAACGCTGGCCTGTGCTTGCGCAAGTGCCGGGTTGCCCGCCCAGGTGAGCGCCTTGAACAGCGGGAAGTAGGTCAGCATGGCGAGAACGAGGCCGGCCATGATGATCGGCTTGCGGCCGATCTTGTCGGAAAGCCAGCCGAAGAGCACGAAGAAGCCCGTGCCGAGGATGAGCGCTGCCGCGACCATGATGTTGGCGGACTGGCCGTCCACTTTCAGAATGCTCTGCAGGAAGAACAGCGCGTAGAACTGGCCTGTGTACCAGACGACGGCCTGACCGATGACGGCGCCGACGAGGGCAAGCAGGGCGATCTTGGCGTTTTTCCACTGGCCGAAGGCTTCGCTGAGCGGGGCCTTCGAGGTCTTGCCCTCTTCCTTCATCTTCTTGAAGGCGGGGGATTCGTTCATTTTCAGACGAATCCAGACCGATACGCCGAGCAGCAGAACCGAGACGAGGAAGGGAATGCGCCAGCCCCAGGCGGCGAAGGCTTCCTTGCCCAGTGCGAACTGCACGCCGAGAATGACCACAAGCGACAGGAACAGGCCAAGCGTTGCCGTCGTCTGGATCCAGGAGGTGTAATAACCCCTGCGGCCATTCGGGGCGTGTTCGGCCACGTAAGTGGCGGCACCGCCATATTCGCCGCCGAGCGCCAGACCCTGAAGCATGCGCAGGACGATCAGGATGATCGGGGCTGCGATGCCGATCTGGGATGCACCGGGCAGGACACCGACGAGGAAGGTCGAAACGCCCATGATGAGAATGGTGATCAGGAAGGTATATTTGCGGCCGACAATGTCACCCAGACGGCCGAACACCAGCGCGCCGAAGGGGCGCACGAGGAAGCCCGCGGCAAAGGCCAGAAGCGCGAAGATATTACGTGTCGTTTCCGGATACTGGCTGAAGAAGTTCGCGCCGATATAGATCGCGAGCGAGCCGTACAGATAGAAATCGTACCATTCGAAGACTGTTCCGAGAGAAGAGGCGAAAATCACCTTCTTCTCCTCACCCGTCATGGGACGGGCGGCGCCGCTCACGGCTGCAACGTTTGCCATTGTCTGTCCTCCACAGATGTCAAATGAGCGCACTGCGGAGCCCTGTCTCTCCTCCGGACTCCCCCTTGAGGGTGCAATGCGCATGACATCAGAGTGACAGAAAATTAACCCCAATAAGAGCGATGCTTTCGGATTATGACTTTAGTCTAATGTATAACGTGCAAAAATGTCGCAGGGCGGTTTTTGCATCTTCGCGCCGGGTGGCCCGGGACATGCCTTTTTTCTTGACACAACAGAGAAACCTTCTAATAGCTTCTCGCGAAGAAGGAGCATCACCTTGCGCAGGCATGTTGCAGACATGATTGTCATGGAAGGACCGGCACAATCCGCCGGCGATGATCCGCGTCTTTCTTATTCTATCCGAATTACGGCCAAAACGACGATTAAAACCGTCTAACGTCTCTGGCCACCGCTCTCTCCCCGGTTTGGCTGGGGATCGAGGAAGCCGCAATGCGATGCGGGTTCCCACCTCACCCAAAAGAGGAGAGACAGAAAGAGAGCTTGATCATGGGTTTCAAAGTTGCAATTGCAGGCGCCACCGGCAACGTCGGTCGCGAAATGCTCAATATCCTGGCCGAACGCGGTTTTCCCGCAGATGAGATCGTGCCGCTCGCTTCCGCCCGTTCGCAGGGCACGGAAGTCTCCTATGGCGATCGCACGCTGAAGGTTTCCAACCTCGAAAACTACGATTTTTCCGACACGGATATTTGCCTGATGTCGGCCGGCGGCGACGTTTCCAAGAAGTGGTCGCCGAAGATCGGCCAGCAGGGCTGCGTTGTCATCGATAACTCGTCCGCATGGCGCTACGATCAGGACGTTCCGCTGATCGTTCCGGAAGTCAATGCCGATGCGGTCGAGGGCTTCACCCGCAAGAACATCATCGCCAACCCGAATTGCTCCACGGCCCAGCTGGTCGTCGCGCTAAAGCCGCTGCATGACTTCGCCAAGATCAAGCGCGTCGTCGTTTCCACCTATCAGTCGGTTTCCGGCGCCGGCAAGGAAGGCATGGACGAGCTGTTCCAGCAGACCCGCGCCGTCTTTGTTGCCGATCCGGTCGAAACCAAGAAGTTCACCAAGCGCATCGCCTTCAACGTCATTCCGCACATCGACGTCTTTATGGAAGACGGCTACACCAAGGAAGAGTGGAAGGTTCTGGCTGAAACCAAGAAGATGCTCGATCCGAAGATCAAGGTAACCTGCACGGCCGTGCGCGTTCCGGTCTTCATCGGCCATTCGGAATCGGTCAATATCGAGTTCGAAAACGAGATCACCGCCGATCAGGCACGTGACATCCTGCGTGAAGCGCCGGGTTGCCTTGTCATCGACAAGCGTGAAAATGGCGGTTACATCACCCCGGTCGAATCCGCCGGTGAGGATGCGACCTATATTTCGCGTATCCGTGAGGATGCGACGGTCGAAAACGGCCTCAACCTGTGGGTGGTTTCCGACAATCTGCGCAAGGGCGCGGCTCTCAACGCCGTCCAGATCGCCGAACTCCTGGTCAATCGTGGTCTCATCAAGCCCCGCAAGGCGGCAGCCTGATACGATTTTTTAAGGTTCGTTAAGTATAACCCGTCTGTTCTGTGTGGGGCAGGCGGGTTTCCTGATTGGCGATGATCACGGCCAGTTTATTTGCAGGCCTAGCTGCCGAAAGGCAATTTAGGCCGCCAAAAGGCAATTTGGCACCTGAATTCATACAGCGGTGACGTTTTGTTCTCGGGATGAGTTCCCGAAAGTATATCGAAGGCAGATTTTGATGCGGGCAATGAAGGCAATTCTGGCTGGTGTGGCCATGGTCTCGGTTTTGGCAGCGACGCCGGTTCTGGCTGCGCAATGCGGCAATACTTCGGCAGGGTTCGAGGCCTGGGTCGGCGCTTTCAAACAGGAAGCGGCGGGCCGCGGCGTCAGCGCTTCGGTGCTTGATCGCGCCTTCTCCGGCGTTTCCTACAACCGGGCCACCATCAGCGCCGACCGCGGTCAGCACAGCTTCAAGCTGTCCTTCGAACAGTTCATGCAGAAGCGCGGCGGTCAGACGATCATTTCGCGCGGCAAGACCATGAAGAAGAACAATGCCTCTCTCTTCGCCTCGATCGAAAGGACTTACGGCGTGCCGGCCGGTCCGCTGCTCGCCATCTGGGGCATGGAAACCGGTTTTGGCAGCTTCATGGGTAACCAGCACACGCTTTCCGCCGTGGCGACGCTTTCCTTCGACTGCCGCCGTTCGGACTATTTCACCGAGCAGCTCTATGCAGCCCTGAAGCTGGTTGGCAGCGGCTCGCTGAACGTCAATGCCAAGGGTGCAGCCCATGGTGAGATCGGCCAGACGCAGTTCCTGCCGTTGAACGTTGTCCGTTACGGCGTCGATTTCGACCGCGACGGACGGATCGATCTCGTGGGTTCGCGCGCCGACGCGCTGGCTTCCACGGCCAATTTCCTTGTCGGCCACGGCTGGCAGCGCGGCGCTGGCTATCAGCAGGGACAGGCAAATTATGCGGCCATCCAGGGCTGGAACGCTGCAAGCGTCTATCAGCAGGCCATCGCCTTCATCGGCAAGGCGATCGACGGCCAATAAGGCTGCTTTCTACGAACTAAAATTTCACTTCCGTCATGCCGGGCTTGATCCGGCACGCAGCCACGGTGCGTCCGGCAAAAGTCTCCCGCATAATCGACGTCATCCTCGGGCTTGACCCGAGGATCCATTGCGCGTCAGGTGTGGATCCTCGGGTCAAGCCCGAGGATGACGAAGGAGAGGTTTGATTGCCAGGCAGGTTGATGGCAACTCAGGACCGTCTCGCTTTCTCTATCTGTTTCAATCACAGATCCGGGCGACGAAAATCACCTGTCTTGCCGTCCATCACCCACAATTCGCCGGTCGAAATATCGAACCAAGCGCCATGCAGCTTGACCTTGCCGGCGGTTTCCTGCGCCTTGACGAAGGGGAAGCCGCGCAGATTGGCGATGGAGTTGCGGATGGAAACCCGTTCCAGCGCCGTCTGGCGCTCCGACGCGGTCATGACATCGTTGCTCTGGATTTGCTCGGCGGCCGACTTGACCATGTTCATCCACTTGCCGATGAAGTCACCCGGCGACAGGGGTTCGAGATTGGGATCGAGCGCGGCCTGAATGCCGCCGCAGCGGCCATGGCCCATGACAACGATATCCTTCACCTTCAGAACCTGAACGGCATATTCGATAGCCGCCGACGTGGCGTGGTACTGCCCGTCCGGCTCGAAGGGCGGCACCATGTTGGCGACGTTGCGGACGACAAAAAGCTCTCCCGGTCCGCAGTCGAAAATGGTTTCCGGCGCCGAGCGGGAGTCACAACAGGCAATGAACAGGGTCTGCGGTTTCTGTCCGGTATCGGCCAGAACGCGGTATCTTTCGCGTTCATCGACATAGCGACCGCTCATGAAGTTCTTGTAGCCGTTGAGAAGGGTTTCCGGAAAATCTTTCATCTATCGCAGTACCGTTATGCTTGGACCAAGATCACGGGGCGAACCTGGTGCGTTGAAGACCAATTCCTGAAGCGCTATTTGCGCTTGCTGCGTGAAGGATGCAAGAGATGACGCATCTGCACCATGGCCATGGGTGTGGAAAGACTTGAAGAATCGGTCTCAAGCGTCAGTTCGTTCATCTCGCGTTTTTTCGTGCGGGCCAGAATTTCGAACACGCTGGCGGTGGCCAGCTGCAGCGCCTTTTCATCATCCAGGCCTTCGAGCAGGCGGGCGAGGAACAGCGCGGACATGAGGTCACCAAGTCCGTTCGGCGCATTCTCTATGGCGCGGTGTTCGGCAAGCAGGGCGTGCCGGCCGCTGAGATAAAGATTGCCGGTGCCGCCCGCCATCATCGGCACGGCCGAGGTGACCAGCATTTTCGGCGGCCCGAGTGCGAGCGCCGCATCCATGATGGCATTGTTGGTTTCAAGCTCGGCGCCGCTCATCCAGGCCAGTTCGTAGCGGTTCGGTGTCGCGACGGTCGCAAGCGGGATGAGGTGATCGCGGATGGCTTCGGCGGTCTCAAGGGGAATGTAAAGGCCGCCCAGATCGCCCATAACCGGGTCGCAGGCATAAATCAGCGCCGGGTTCTTTTCCTTCAGATTGCGGATCAGCCTTGCGACGGCGCGGACCTGTGCGGCGCTTCCGAAATAACCGGTCAGAACGGCTTTGACCTCGCCAATCCATTTGGCGTTTTCAAGATCGGTCATGGCCTTGTCGAAGTCGTCGTCCTGAAAGCGCATCCGCGTGGACGGGCCGTGGCCGGGGTGCCAGGGCATGACGATGGTGGGCACCGCCCAGACCGGATAACCCAGCGTCTCCAGCGCAAAGACCGCTGCGCGATTGCCGACGGAACCACGCATGACGTGGCTGGAAATGACGATGACGGCGCCTTGGGTATTTTCCTGCATCACGGCCTTCTTGCTTTCAAACATCGCAGAAAGCCCGCAAGAACCCCTGCCTAAAGATCAAGATGCGCTCTCATGACATATCGCAAGGCCGGTTTCCACCGTTAATCCCGCAAGGGTCTGTCCCGCAAAAGGATGGGCGGGAAGCTTGGGTTCCGCTCACCGACCGCGTCTGCATCGCCGGGTTGGGATCGCTGGACAGGCAAACCGCTCAACCATTCCGTTTAGGCATCGGGTTTTCCGAAAACCGCGATACACTTTTCGGCCCGATGCCCTATAGTTGCATCATGCTCGATCTCGTCATCGCCTATTGGCCGCATATCCTTGCCGTTCTCTCCATTTTGATGGGAACAGTGGCAGCCGTGCATGCAACCATGACGAAGGAGGAGGTCCGCTCGGCGCTTGGCTGGGTCGGCGTCATCGTCCTGTCGCCGATTGTCGGTGCCGTCATCTATGCCATTGCCGGCATCAACCGCATTCGCCGGTCCAACATCACCCAGCAGCGATCCTTCATGCTGGACGAGATCATGGATCGCGTGGCGCGTCTCGATGCGAGCGGCGAACTCATCGCCGCGCGGTTCGGACGCCGTTTCGAGGCGATGAAGACGCTGGGTGACCGGGTGACGCGCCATGCGCTGACAACGGGAAACACAATCGAGCCGCTTGTGACCGGTGATGCCGCTTATGCCGCCATGCTGGAAGCGATCGGGGAGGCGAAGCGGTCGATCATTCTCGAAACATATATTTTCGACAATGACAGGATCGGTGCGCGCTTTGTGGCGGCGCTGGAAAGGGCGAAGTTTCGCGGCGTTGAAGTCAGGGTGCTCATCGATGCCGTGGGTGCGCGTTATTCCGTACCGAGCATTCTGCCGACGCTCAGGGAAAAGGGCATCGTCGCCGATGTCTTCAACGGCAATGTCATCATGGGGCTTCGGCTGCCCTATGCCAATCTGCGGACCCACCGCAAGATTCTCGTGGTGGACGGACGCATTGCCTTTAGCGGCGGCATGAATATCCGCGAGGGTTTCACACTGGAATTCGGCGGCGAAAAACAGTCGCACGACACCCATTTCAGGATCAGCGGCCCGGTGGTATCGGATTTTTTCTCCATCGCGGCGGAGGACTGGCGGTTCACGACGGGGGAGCTTCTTGATACGCCCGTCTGGGACATTGCCATTCCCGATGGTGTGCCGGGATCGCAGATCGTCGCCCGGGTATCCTCCTCCGGGCCGGACAGGAGCATCGAGACCAGTCACAAGATGCTGATGGGTGCGTTTTCCGTCGCCCGCTCCTCCATTCTCATCATGTCGCCCTATTTTCTCCCCGATCGGGAGCTTATTTCGGCACTCATTACCGCAGCGAGGCGGGGGGTCGTGGTGGATATCATCGTGCCGCAAAGCAACAATCTGGTGCTGGTGGACAGGGCGATGACGGCGCAGTTCGACCAGATGCTGAAGAATTACTGCCGCATCTGGCGGGCAACGGGAGCTTTCAACCATTCCAAGCTTCTGGTGATCGACGGGTGCTGGACCTATATCGGTTCTTCCAACCTCGATCCGCGTTCCCTGCGGCTGAACTTCGAGATCGATCTTGAAGTCATGGATAAGGAATTCGCCGCGACGATCGGAAACCGCATCCGCGATGCGCGGGCAACCGCTTTACCTGTCCGGCTGAGCGAACTGAATGCGCGGCCATTCGTTGTCCGTTTAGTGGAGCGTGTCCTTTGGCTCGCTTCGCCCTATCTTTAGTCGGAGGCATTGCAGCGTGAAGAAAAACGGTTTGCTGAACAGCGAAAAAACGGCTCTGGCGGCGAATAGCAGTTTGCCCGCCTTCGTCATGCAGTCGCTCCGCGACCGTCGCCAACGGCAGAATGCGGTGCAGGCGGGAAAAGATCATTCCTTCCCCGTCATCGCTTCCTACAATGTGCATAAATGTGTGGGCCGCGACCGCAAGTTCGATCCGGATCGCACCAGCCGCGTCATTCAGGAAATCGGCGCGGACATCATCGCGTTGCAGGAAGCTGACAGCCGTTTCGGCGAGCGAACGGGCCTGCTCGATCTTGCCCGGCTGGAGCGGGAAAGCGGGCTCGTTCCCGTGCCGGTACAGGCTGGCGTCAAGGCGCATGGATGGCACGGCAATGTCGTGCTGTTCCGGGAAGGCGCGGTGCGGGATGTTCATACGTTGAAATTGCCGGGGCTCGAGCCGCGCGGTGCGCTTGTGGTGGAACTCGACCTGAAGAGCGGCGGCACGCTGCGCATCATCGCCGCGCATTTCGGTCTTCTGAGACATTCCCGCGCCCAGCAGGCCAAGGCGCTTATCGGCCTTCTGGAAGCGCGCAACGAATGCGCGACCATTCTGATGGGAGACCTGAATGAATGGCGGCTCGGCAATGGCTCGTCGCTCAATACGTTCAGGGACGCCTTCGGAGGCCTGCCGCCCGCGGTGCCGAGTTTTCCATCCAACCTGCCGGTGCTGGCGCTCGACAGGATCATCGCCAATCGCGAAGGGCTGATCGAGCAGGTGGAAGCGCATGACAGCGCGCTGGCGCGTGTCGCCTCGGACCACCTCCCACTGAAAGCGGCGATCCGGACCGACCTTCTTCCGACCTAAGTTCCCGCAATATCAGGTAAAGCGTTCAGAGCCTGTGCGCTGCTGTGAGGTGGCTGCGCGAACGGGCTTCCAGCAACGATATGCGAATGGCCTCCATCAGCCGCTCGCGGTTGTTTCTGGTCTTGCCCCTGTCCAGATTCTGCGCGGAAAGCGCCAAGTCCAGACCTTCATGCATCACTATCGAATAGGCAACGGTTGTCGCCCAGGATTCGTAATCCTGCTCCATCATGTAGCCCCTGAACTAAATCATTTAGTCCGAATCACCCTGTTCTTGGAAATTACCACAAAATACAAAGCATAAAATAGCATTGTTTCTTTTGATTTTCGTCAATGCGGCTGAATATATTAAATTCCCGGAGCTTCTATTGAGATGCAATGTCCGGATTGTTGTCGCTTAAGTATTTGAAACGGATTCTATTTCAGAAAAATCGCATGAACGTTTTGTGTCATGAAAAACGCCGCGCATCGGGGGGATGCGCGGCGGGCTTGCGTCGAAGGTTGCGGTGGATGGGAGTGTGGTTTCAGCCGGCCTTTTCGAGCTTGTAGTCCGAATTGGCCGGTTCTTCCTGCTTGTGCTGGATGAGCGGACGGTTGCCCGCCAGCTTGCGAACCAGCACATAGAATACCGGTGTCATGAAGATGCCGAAGAACGTCACGCCGATCATGCCGGAGAACACCGCGACACCCATGGCGGCGCGCATTTCCGCACCCGCACCGGTGGAGACGACCAGCGGCACCACGCCCATGATGAAGGCGAGCGAGGTCATCAGGATCGGGCGCAGGCGAAGCCGGCTTGCCTCGATGGCCGCCTGAAGCGGCGTTCGTCCTTCGAATTCCAGCTCCCGGGCGAATTCCACGATCAGGATCGCGTTTTTCGCCGAGAGACCGACAAGGACGACAAGGCCGATCTGCGTAAAGATGTTGTTATCCCCTCCCGTCAGCCAGACGCCTGTCAGGGCTGCAAGTACGCCAAGTGGTACGATCAGGATGATGGCGATCGGCAATGTGAGGCTTTCATATTGCGCGGCCAGAACCAGATAGACCAACAGCAACGCCAGCGGGAAGACCACGATGCTGGAGTTACCGGCCAGAATCTGCTGGTAGGTCAGGTCCGTCCACTCGTAGTCAATGCCGGCAGGCAGGGTTTCAGCGAGGATTTTTTCAATCGCCGCCTGCGCCTGTCCCGAGGAGTAACCCGGTGCCGGACCGCCGTTGATATCGGCCGCAAGGAAGCCGTTATAACGGTTGGTGCGCTCCGGTCCTGTCGTTGCATCCACCTTCAGCAGCGTGGAAAGCGGGATCATCTGACCCGTTGCCGAACGCACCTTCAGGCGGCCGATATCTTCCGCATGGGCGCGGAATTGCGCGTCTGCCTGCACACGCACGCTGTATGTCCGTCCGAAGGCGTTGAAGTCGTTGACGTAGAGCGAACCCAGATAGATCTGCAGCGTCTGGAAGACGTCGCTGACCGAAACGCCCAGCTGCTCGGCCTTGGCGCGGTCGAGATCGGCGAAGAGTTGCGGCACGTTGATCTGGTAGCTGGAGAAGATGCCCGCCAGCTCCGGCGTCTGATAGGCCTTGGCGATGACCGCCTTGGTCGCTTCATCGAGCGCCTGATAGCCGTAGCCGGCGCGGTCCTCGATCTGCAGCTTGAAGCCGCCTGTCTGGCCGAGGCCGTTGACCGGCGGCGGCGGGAACATGGCGATGAAGGCATCCTGAATGCCTGCGAACTTCTGGTTCAGCTGCATGGCGATGGCGCCACCGGAGAGTTCCGGCGTCTTGCGGTTTTCGAAGTCATCGAGAACAGCAAAGACGATGCCGGAATTGGAGCCGATGGTGAAACCGTTGATCGACAGGCCGGGGAAGGCGATGGCGTGGCTGACGCCCGGCTGTTCCATGGCGATGTCGCTCATCCGCTTGATGACACTTTCCGTGCGGTCAAGCGTTGCGCCGTCCGGAAGCTGTGCGAAGCCGATCAGGTACTGCTTGTCCTGCGCCGGCACGAAGCCGCTCGGAACGGTGCTGAACATGCTGTAGGTGGCTGCGACCAGCGCCATATAGACGATCATCACCAGGCTCTTGCGCGTCACCAGCCCGCCCACGGTTTTGCCGTAGCCATTGGAGGCGGCCCCGAAGGCGCGGTTGAAGCCACGGAAGAACCAGCCGAAAAGCCGGTCCATGACGCGGGTCAGCCAGTCTTTCGGTGCGCCGTGTTCCTTCAGCAGCAGGGCTGCCAGAGCGGGCGACAGCGTCAGCGAGTTGATCGCCGAAATGACGGTGGAGATGGCGATGGTCAGCGCGAACTGCCGGTAGAACTGGCCGGAAAGGCCTGAAATAAAGGCGAGCGGCACGAAGACGGCGACCAGAACCAGCGCAATGGCGATGATCGGCCCGGACACTTCGCGCATCGCCTTATAGGTGGCGTCACGTGGCGAGAGGCCGTTTTCGATGTTTCGCTCGACGTTTTCAACGACCACGATGGCGTCATCCACCACGATGCCGATGGCGAGCACGAGCCCGAACAGCGTCAACGCGTTGATGGAGAAGCCGAAGGCATACATGACGGCGAAGGTGCCGATGATCGAGACCGGAACGGCGATCAGCGGAATGATCGAGGCGCGCCAGGTCTGCAGGAAGAGGATGACGACAAGCACCACGAGGCCAACGGCCTCGAGGAGTGTATCGACAACCTTCTCGATGGAGGAGCGTACGAATTTCGTCGTATCGTAGACGATCTCGTATTTCACACCGTCAGGCATTGCGAGCTGCAGATTGTCCATTGTGGCGCGGACATTGTCGGCGATTTCGATGGCATTGGAGCCGGGAGCCTGCAACACGGCGACAGCCACGGCGGGTTCGCCGTCGAGCAGCGAGCGCAGCGTATAGTCGGCAGCGCCGAGTTCGATGCGGGCGACATCGCGCAGGCGGGTGATTTCACCGTTGGCGCCGCTCTTGACGATGATGTTGCCGAATTCTTCCGGCGTCGTCAGACGGCCCTGGGCATTGACGTTGAGCTGCAGATCGACGCCGTTCGGGCTTGGGGAGGCACCGATAACGCCGGCTGCGGCCTGCACGTTCTGCTGGCGGATGGCATCGGAAACGTCGCTGGCGGCCAGATCATGCTCGGCGACCTTCTGCGGGTCGAGCCAGACGCGCATGGAATAGTCGCCTGCGCCGAAGACCTGAACCTGACCTACGCCTTCGATACGGGCAAGCCGGTCCTTGACGTTCAGCGTCGCATAGTTGCGCAGATAGGTGATGTCATAGGCATCGGTCTTCGAGACGAGGTTGACGACCATGATGAAGTCGGGCGAGCTCTTGACGGTGGTGATGCCAAGTGCGCGGACTTCCGCCGGCAGGCGCGGTTCGGCCTGCGACACGCGGTTCTGCACCAGCTGCTGCGCCTTGTCGGGGTCGGTGCCGAGCTTGAAGGTAACGGTCAGCGTCAGCACGCCGTCGGAGGTTGCCTGGCTGCCCATATAGAGCATGTCCTCGACGCCGTTGATCTGTTCTTCAAGCGGTGTCGCGACGGTTTCAGCGATAACGGCCGGGTTCGCGCCGGGATAGGTGGCGCGGACGACGACGGATGGCGGAACGACTTCCGGATATTCGGAAATCGGCAGGGCGCGCATGCCAAGAAGGCCTGCCACCACGATCAGGATCGACAGCACGCCGGCGAACACCGGCCTGTCGACAAAAAATCTGGAAATATTCATATCCAGTCCCTCTCCGGGTATATTTTGGAAATGCAAAGGCCGTTCCGGCGGCTTTTATGCCGCCGGTTCTGGCCGGTTCTGTGTAGAGTGCGTCTCGCGGGGGAGCGGGACGGGATTACTGCGAGGCGGCGACCTTGTCTTCCGCCTGCGGGGCGATGGTGGCGCCGGGGCGAATGCGCTGCAGACCGTTGACGACGATCGTATCGCCGGCGGCAAGACCGCTGTCGATGATACGCTGGCCATCGGCCGGTGCGCCGGGCTTGATCTGGCGGTAGCTCACCTTGTTTTCGGCATCGACCACGAAGACGAAGCGCTTGTCCTGATCCGTGCCGATGGCGCGATCACTGATGACGATGCGGTTTTCCGGCTTGGGTTCACCCATGCGTACCCGCACGAACTGACCCGGAATGAGCCTGCCGTCAGGATTTTCGAAGACCGCGCGGACACCGATGGTGCCGCTTGCCGAATCCACCTGGTTGTCGATCAGGTGCAGCGTGCCCTTGATCGGCGTGCCTTCATCCGAAAGCGTGCCGATTTCCACCGGGATCTGTTCGAGGGCGGGCAGCGCGCCGTCCGTCTGCGGCAGTTCGGCAAGCGCCTTGGCCACGACGCCTTCGCTGGCGTTGAAGCTGGCATAGATCGGGTTGACCGATACCAGCGTCGTCAGGGCAGGCGAGGTGGAGCCGGCGGCGACGAGGTTGCCGGCGGTGATTTCGATGCGGCCGACCTTGCCGGAAACCGGGGCGCGGATTTCGGTATAACCGAGATCGAGCTCAGCCGTCGTCAAAGCGGCGCGGGCGGCGCGAAGCTGGGCTTCGGCATCCGCAAACGAGCTTTGCCGCTGGTCGAGATCGCTCTGGGAGATGGTGCGATTGTCGGAAAGCCTGCGGCCACGGTCGAGTTCGGTCTTTGCAAGGCTTACCTTGGCTTCGGCCGAGGCGACCTGCGCTTCGGCGCCGGCGACGGCAGCCTGATAGGGGGCCGGATCGATGGTGAAGAGGGCGTCGCCTTCCTTCACCAGCGCGCCTTCGCGGAAATGCACGGCCTGTATCTGGCCGGCGACGCGGGAGCGGATCTGCACCCGGTCGACGGCTTCCAGACGGCCGGAAAACTCTTCCCAGCGCATGACGTCACGGCTTTCCACCTTGGCGACGGTAACGGGGATTGCGGGCGTTTCGGCAGGCGTGGAGGCAGCTGTCGCATCGCGGCTGGCGGGGAGGTCGAAAATGAGTGCTGCGGCTGCAACGGACATAGCAAGCCCGATACCGGCGCCCGTCAGGGCCCGGCGCTTTGTGGTCAGCGTCATGGGTTTCTCCTTGGCTCCGATCAGGAGCCGATCAGTTTCTCTATCTCTTTGTTTTGTCGCATGATCCGGAGGTAAAACCGCTACGCACTTTTACGGGACATGCTCAAAATACGGTATTCAGTGTCTTATCTGGTCAACGAAGGTCTTGAACTCCGAACAGACGGATGAGACCCATCCGCCGCCCTCTCCTTGATAAAGCCCCGTCCAGCCGATGCCGGCGGGGAAAACATGCTGCCGGACGCCGACACCGGAGGCGATGAGCCTGTCGGCATAACCGACCGTTTCGTCGCGCAGAGGGTCGTCCTCGGCGGTAAAGATCAGCGCCGGCGCCACCCGGTTCAGCCGCGTACACTGGCAGGGCGCGGCATAGGGGTGGAAAAACCCGCAGGCCTTGGCAAGGTAATGGCTCCAGCCATCGGCCCACCTTTGGCGCATGCCGATCCTGTCCGCGTCGCGGAAGGATTCCGTCGTCATCATCGGGTCGATCATGGGCGACAGAAGTATCTGACCGGCAAGCTTGCCAGGCATGCGGTCCCGGGCCTTGAGCGCAAGTCCCGCCGCCACATTGCCGCCTGCCTCTTCACCGGCCACGAACAGCAGCGATTTCGCGCCGCCATAATGCTTGCGATCCCGGCTCAGATGATCGAGCGCCTCATAGGCGCAATCGATCACCATCGGAAATTCGTTGCCGGAAGGCTTGCTATAGTCAGCCTCGACAACGATCGCACCACATTCCGCCAGGGCGCGGGCCACGGGAAGCTCCGGGCAATTGCCGCCCTTCTCCAGAAACGAACCGCCCCGCAAATAAAGGACGACGGGCGGGTGGCTGCACAGGCCGGCGCTTTCATATCGGCGCACCGAAAGCCCCGATGCGGAGCCTCCGCAGCTTTCGATATTTTCCCAATGCGCTTTCATCTGATCCGGTCCCGTCAGCCGCCGTTGGCAGCTCACCATATTTGCAAAATCTGAAATGCATATTATTGTTCGGACGAAAACGATCAAGTATGTCAAAATGAATTCACTATTCCAAATTAACGGACAATAGCTTCATGGATCAGCTTTCCGCCATGCGGGTCTTCACACGTGTCGTCGAAACCGGCAATTTCAGCCGTGCCGCCACCGCGCTGAACATGCCCAAAACCACCGTCACCAATATGGTGCAGGCGCTGGAGGCGCATCTGCAAACAACGCTTCTCAACCGCACCACGCGGCGGGTGATGCTGACGACGGACGGCGCTCTCTATTATGAGCGGGCCTCGCAGATTTTGTCGGAAATCGAAGAACTTGATGGCAGCATGTCCAGCGCTCAGGTTCAACCCTCCGGCCGATTGCGGGTGGAGATGGCCGGTGTCTTCGCGGACTTGGTGGTTATCCCACATCTCTGCGAATTTTACCAGCGTTATCCGCAAATCCGTCTCGACCTGGGTGTCGGAGATCGTCTGGTCGATTATATCGCGGAAAATGTCGATTGCGCGCTCCGGGTCGGCGTGCTGCGCGATCAGTCGCTGATTGCCCGTAAAGTCGGCGAGCTCAGCTTCGAGACATTCGCAGCCCCTTTTTACATCGAAAATTTCGGCATGCCCGAGAAACCAGAGGATTTGGAGAACGGCCACTATTCCGTGGGCTACCTCAATGCCACCACGGGCCAGATCATGCCGATCTCCTTCGACAATGGGGTTCGAAGTGTTGAGCTTACGCCCAATTACGTCGTGTCGGTAAATGACAGTCGCACCTATCTCAATGCGGCGCTGGCGGGTATGGGCATCGTGCAATTGCCGGTTTTCATGGTCAAGGATGCCTTGGCGCGCGGCGAACTGGTACCGGTTCTGCCGGAATGGCGGCGCGAACCGATGCCGATTTATGTGGTCTATCCGCAGACACGGCACGTCACCAACAAAGTCCGGGTCTTTGTCGACTGGCTGGCAAAGCTGGTTCACGGCATGGTTTGAGATCAGCTGCCGCCCGGTCCTTGCGGCGACAAAACTAATGGCAGCACGCGAACATGCGCGGCCATGTGTTCATTGCCGGCGAAAACGGCGTGCGAGTGCTTGCGCGGCTGCGCATCACTGAGACATTTGGAGAGAAATTGTCCGTCTGATCTGGAAAACTGGAGCGGGCGAAGGGATTTGAACCCTCGACCCCAACCTTGGCAAGGTTGTGCTCTACCCCTGAGCTACACCCGCTCAAAAACCGCTGGTCCGGGGTAGTTCGCTGGACTGCGGGCCGCCGAAGCGGCGACGGGTGCTATATCGCTCAATCGATTTTGGAATGCAATAGCTTCTTTGCGGTTTTGGCGGAAATTCCTCTGTCGCACATCATTATCCGGGCATGGTGAGCGAAGCCGTCCAAAATACCGGGCTTGCCGGTGAAGCCATTGTTAAAATTGATCTTTGCAGCTTTGTCTTTGGCTGGCACATGTCGTGTAACAGAAAAAATCACCTATTTACATTTGGTTAAAATCTGATTCGACAAGTGATTCGTTCGGGTGTACAAATTCCCTGTCCACAAGAAAAATCGAAACGATATTGGGAACGATACTTGGCATATCATCATCGGGAGGATGAGCCTTGTCGTACGCAGCTTTTGAACGGGTTGGCGCACAATTGTCGCCAGAGCAGATCACCGATCTGCAGACTATTTTCGATGGCGTATGTTTCGAATGCTTTCAAGACCGCAGCAGCCATGTTGCCAATGAGTGCGCGGCGGTTTTGATCCGCAGCGCCCAGCGCGGCATTCTCGACCACGAGATGTTGCGCGATATCGGTCTTGCGGTTTTACGTCGGCACTGATTGCGCCATATCGCAATAAAAAAGCGCCCGAGCATCTCGGGCGCTTTCGTGTGTGTTGTGGCGGCCGCTTCCGGCTCAGCTCTTCTCCTGAACATGCGCTTCGAGGAACCACAGCGACTTGTCGAGATCGCGCGAGGCGGCGGTGAAGATATCAGCCGTCGTCGGGTCGCCGGCCTCGTCGGAATCGTCGATGGCCTTGCGGATCATGTTCGCGACCTCGCCATAACGTTCGATCAGTTCTTCGAGATGGTCGTGGATCTTGTAGATATCGGTCGGATAGGCCTTGAGCTTCGTCGTCGAGGAAATCGATTGCAGGCTGCCGAGCGCCGTGCCGCCAAGCTGGACCACACGTTCGGCGATGGTGTCGCCGTGATTGTCGAGCTGGGTGCGGAAGGTGTCGAGAAGCTCATGCACGGCGATGAATTGCGGGCCCTTGAGGTTCCAGTGCGCCTGCTTGGTGATGAGTGCAAGGTCGATCACCGAGGCCAGCGATTCGTTGAGAATGCCGATCACGGTCGACTTGGCGTTGGAAGGCAGGTCGTTCTTCGTCTTGTGCGTCTTCATCGATGTCTCCTGAAGTTGCGGACGGAATGCCGCTTTGGAAAAGTCCGTCGTTTAACGTCCTGGCCTGAGGCCCTGTTCCATGTTAGGGAACGCGACGACAAAAATCCTGCACAATCATCATGTCATTCGTAAAACAGGCAGATGCGCCGGCCGTCTATCTCATTGACGCGGATCGGCATGTCATAGATGTCCTTGAGGACGTCCGGACGAATGATCTCTTCCGCCGGCCCCTGATGGCAGATGCGGCCTTCGCGCATGGCGATGATGGTGTCGGAATACCAGGAGGCGAAGTTGATGTCGTGCAGCACCAGAACCACGGTCTTCTTCAGCTCGTCGGCGGCCTTGCGCATGATCTTCATCATACCGGAGGCGTGTTTCATGTCGAGATTGTTGAGTGGCTCGTCGAGCAGCACGTAATCGGTATCCTGGCACAGAACCATGGCCACGAAGGCGCGCTGGCGCTGGCCGCCGGAAAGCTCGTCCAGAAACCGGCCGGCAAGGGCTTCGAGATTGAGATATTCCAGCGCCCGGTCGATATGGACCTTGTCCTCAATGGTGGGGCGGCCCTTGGAATAGGGGTAACGGCCGAAACCGACGAGATCGCGCACTGTCAGGCGCGAAGAGATGTGGTTGTCCTGCCGCAATATGGAGAGCCGCTTGGCCAGCGTATCGGAAGGGGTTTTCGTGACATCCAGACCGTCCACCGTCACCGTTCCGGCATCCATCGACATCAGCCTTGCGACGATGGAGAGCAGCGTCGATTTTCCCGCACCATTCGGCCCGATGATGGAGGTGACGCCGCCTGCCGGAATGGAGACGGAGACGCCATCGACGACGAGGCTGTCGCCATAGGATTTGCTGATCTGACTGGCGATGATCATCGCGCACCCCGCTTCAAAATAAGACCGATAAAGACGATGCCGCCGAGAAATTCGATGATGATCGAGAGCGCCGTATCGAAGGCGAAGACCCGCTCCAGCACCACCTGGCCGCCGACGAGGCAGATCACGGCGATGAGGATTGCGGCCGGCAGCACATAGGCGTGTTTGCCATTGCCGGTGAGATAATGGGCAAGGGCTGCGACCAGCAGGCCGAAGAACATGACCGGGCCGACCAGCGCCGTGGAGACGGCGACAAGCACCGAGACCAGCACGAGGATGATGGTGACCGTGCGCTTATATTCGACCCCGAGGCTGATGGCCGTTGCGCGGCCGAGCGAGAGGACGTCGAGCGTGTGCATGAGCCTGAGCCCGATGATGGTCACCACGCCTATGATGACGGCGGAGACGGCAAGAAGCGTCGGATCGATGGAATTGAAGCTGGCGAACAGCACATCCTGCAGCACCGTATATTCATTGGGGTCCAGCACGCGTTGCATGAAGCCCGAGAGGCTGCGGAAGAAGACGCCGAAAACGATGCCGACCAGCACGAGAAGATGCAGGCTGCGTTCCGCGCCGACGAAAAGCCAGCGATAGAGCAGGGCGGAAAAGGCGACGAGCAGGCTGGTTTCGGCGAGAAATTTCAGCTGCGGATCGATCATGACGACGGTTGCCGAGCCGAAGACGAAGATCAGCCCGGTCTGCATCAGCACATAAAGCGAATCGAAACCCATCACCGAAGGGGTGAGGATGCGGTTGTTGGTGACCGTCTGGAACAGCACGGTGGAGACCGCGATCGCATAGGCCACCAGCAAGAGCGACAGAAGCTTGATGCCGCGAAACGGCAGCACGAAACTCCAGCTTCCCTTGGCGCCCAGCGTCATGAAGGCGGCCATGGAGATGAGTGCGAATGCCGCAAGCACCAGCAGAACGGTCTTTGCACGCCGGTCGGGATGTCTCTCACGCATGGTGGCGTTTCCGCAGCAGAAGATAGAGGAACAGCGCGCTGCCGATGACGCCGACCACGGTTCCGATGGGTATTTCGTAAGGCGCACGCACGGTCCGGCCGATGATGTCGCAGGAAAGCACAAAGACCGCGCCCAGCGTCGCCACCCAGGGTACCGAGCGGCGCATATTGTCGCCGATCATCAGGCTGACGACATTCGGCACGATCAGGCCGAGAAACGGGATCATGCCGACGGTGACGACGACGACCGCGCTCACCAGCGAGACGATGGTGAGGCCGAGCGCCATCACCCGGCGATAGTTGAGGCCGAGATTGGTGGTAAAATCGCGGCCCATGCCGGCGACGGTGAAGCGGTCGGCGGCGAGATAGGCGGCGATGGCGAAAAGGAAGCCGATCCACAGCAATTCATAACGGCCGCGCAGCACGCCGGAAAAATCCCCCGTCATCCATGCGCCCAGCGATTGCAGCAGATCAAAACGATAAGCGAAGAAGGTGGTGACGGCGGAAATGACGCCGCCCAGCATGATGCCGATCAGCGGCACCAGCAGCACATCGCGCAGCGGGACTTGCCGTAGGATACGCAGGAACAGCGCGGTTCCGGCGAGCGCGAAGACGGCGGCCACCAGCATCTTGCCGAAGATCGGCGTGTTCGGCGCCAGCAGGGTGACGGTGAGAAGGCCGAGGCCGGCGGATTCGGTGGTGCCCGCCGTCGAAGGTTCCACGAAGCGGTTACGCACCAGCATCTGCATGATGAGCCCGGCAATCGCCATTGAGCTTCCGGCCAGTATCAGCGCCAGCGTGCGCGGAATGCGGCTGACGAGCAGCACGCGCAGCGCGTCCGCGCTGGTATCAGGCGAAAAGAGCGTGGCGAGTGAGACATTGCTGACGCCGACGAACAGGCTGGTGATGGCGAGCACCAGGGCCAGAAGAAGGGCAAGGATGAGAGACAGGGATTTCACTTCGGCGGTTTTTCGAAAATGGTGAAAGCTCCCGGTGGCTTGGCAGGCTGTCGAAACAGTTGTTCGACCTCTCCTTTGTCATCCTCGGGCTTGACCCGAGGATCCACAACCTGACGCGTGATGGATCCTCGGGTCAAGCCCGAGGATGACGTCGGGTGTGGAGCAGCCTTCAGGATCGGATGCCCGGCAGTCTTTACGACTTCTTCTCGGAGACGGCCGTGTAGACCTGATCGAGCAGGGTGGAGAGCGCCGTATAACCGCTGCTGACGATATAGGCCGCCTGCGGATCGAGATAAACGATCTGCTTTTTCTTCCAGGCATTGGTCTGGTGCACCAGCTCGTTATCCAGCACCTGCGCGGCGGCCTTGCCGGGGTCGGTGGCGCGGCCGATGCCGGCGTCGCGGTCGATCACGAATAGCCATTCGGGATTGACCTCGGCCAGATATTCGAAGGAGACGACATCGCCGCGGTCGAAGCGGTCGTCGATGTCGGCGGCAACCGGCTTGAAGCCGATTTCGGTATGCAGCCAGCCGGTGCGCGAGCTCGGGCCATAAACGCCGACCTTGCCGGCATTGGTGAGGAGGATCATCGCCGTGCCGGAGTTGGGCGCGATTTCCTTCAGCTTCGCCACTTTTTCATCAATGGCGGCGTCGAGCTTCCTGGCTTCTTCCTGCTTGCCGAAGATATCGCCGAGCTTGGTGATGTTGGCTTTCACGCTGCCGATGAATTCCTTGGAATCCACCGACATGTCGATGGCGGGCGTGATCTTCGCAACGTCTGGATATTTCGCCCGCGAACGGCCGCCGACGATGACGAGATCGGCCTCGGCCGCATTGATCGCCTCATAATCGGGCTCAAACAGCGTGCCGACCTTCAGATATTTGCCATCGGCATATTTCTGCAGATAGGTCGGCAGGTTGGAGTTGACCACACCTGTGGGCTCGACACCGAGCGCATCGAGATTGTCGAGCGAGGGAATATCGAGAACCAGAACCTTCTTCGGCGCGGCCTTCAGCACGGTTTCGCCCTGCGCGTGCCTGATCGTCATTTCTTCGGCACTTGCCGTCATCGCGCCGAGGCTGAAGGCGGCTGCCGCCAGCAGCCGAACGGGGAAGGTGAAGTTGATGGCCACTGATATGTCCCTTGCAATATGGTTCCGAGCCGGCGGAAGCGATCCCCCCGGGTTAACTTGATGTTGGCGATCAGCTTTATTGGCAAGGTCGGCGGAAATCAAAATTATGTTTTAGAACGGTTCTGAATTGCCGTGAGCGGGAAAGGGGGGCCGCGCGTAGCAAGACTCGTTGTGATCGCCGGACGTAGGACGCAGCCTAGCCACGACATCCGTCATGCCGGACTTGATCCGGCATCCAGCCGACGCGCGTCTGCGCGGCGATGAGGGTTCTTTCAGCCCAAGGACTTGGGCTGGCTGGATGCCGGATCAAGTCCGGCATGACGGGGTCTCAATGGAAGCAACAGGTAAGCAGGTTCCCCTCACTCCGGTGGCCAGTCGCCGACGATTTCGCGTCTCTCCAGTTTCAGGGAGCGGTCCGGTTGCACGCGGTAGGTTTCGATGGCCAGCCGCCCGTCGCCCATGACGAATTCATTGCTGAGCGTGCTGCCGATGGGGGATTTGGTCAGTTTGGTGCGCGGCTGTCCGCCATAGGTGATGCTGCCGGGAATGGGTTCGACATCGGTGGCGGTGGTGCAGCCGGTAAGCGCCAGAACCATCATGATCGCGATCGTGCGCATGTTTTTCTCCTGCGTTTGGGGCGGAATCATATCATGGCCGCGCCTGCGCCACACATCCCGTTGGCGTGAATAAAAAAGCCCCGCATCCGAAGATACGGGGCCAGTTGCCTTGGGAGGCTTTTGGTTTCTCAGTCCTCGTTGGCGGCAAGCTGCGTCAGCACCTCGCCACGGCCGCGGATACGCATGATAAGCGGGATGATGAAGGCGGCTGCCGCGACAGCGAACAGGCCGACGGCGATGGGTGAGGTGAACAGCACCGTCGGATCGCCCTGGCCGATGGCGAGCGCGCGGCGAAGCTGCTGTTCAGCAAGCGGGCCGAGGATCAGGCCGACGACCGCAGGCGCAATCGGATAACCGAAGATGCGCATGACGTAGCCGAGGATACCGAAGGCGAGCAGCATGCCGAGTTCGAATACCGACGGGTTGGCGCCAATGGTGCCGAGCGTCGCGAACAGCAGAATACCCGCATAAAGCCAGGGCTTCGGAATGGTCAACAGCTTCACCCACAGGCCGACGAGCGGCAGGTTCAGAACCAGCAGCATCAGGTTGGCGATGAACAGGCTGGCGATCAGACCCCAGACGAGCTGCGGATTGGTGGCGAACAGCAGCGGGCCAGGCTGCAGGCCAAACTGCTGGAAACCGGCGAGCATGATGGCGGCGGTCGCCGTCGTCGGCAGGCCGAGTGTCAGGAGCGGCACGAGCGTACCGGCGGCGGACGCGTTGTTGGCCGCCTCCGGACCGGCAACGCCTTCAATGGCGCCATGGCCGAATTCTTCCGGATATTTGGTCAGCTTCTTTTCAGTGGCATAGGACAGGAAGGTGCCGATTTCAGCGCCGCCCGCCGGCATGGCGCCGATGGGGAAGCCAATCAGGGTGCCGCGCAGCCAGGCTTTCCAGGAACGCGCCCAGTCCTGCGCACTCATCCAGACCGAACCCTTGACGGCTTCGACCTTGTCGTCGCCAGTCTGGCCCTGCGCGACAATGAAAAGCGTCTCGCCAATGGCGAACATGGCGACCGCAAGCGTCGTCACTTCGACGCCGTCGAGCAGGTCGGGAATGCCGAAGCTCATGCGCGTCTGGCCGGTAAGCTGGTCGATGCCGACGATGGCGAGCGCAAAGCCGATGAACAATGAGGTGAGACCGCGCAGCGCCGAATCCCCGAAGGCGGAGGAAACGGTGACGAAAGCCAGCACCATCAGCGCGAAATATTCGCGCGGGCCGAAAACCAGCGCCAGCTTGACGATAAAGGGTGCAACGAAGGCCAGCGCGATGGTGGCGATGAGGCCGGCGACGAAGGAGCCGATGGCGGCGGTGGCCAGCGCCGGGCCGCCTCTGCCCTTGCGGGCCATCTTGTTGCCTTCGAGCGCTGTGACGATCGAGGCGCTTTCGCCCGGCGTGTTGAGCAGGATCGAGGTGGTCGAGCCGCCATACATGCCGCCATAATAGATGCCGGCGAACATGATGAGCGAACCGGCGGGATCGAGCCTATAGGTGACGGGCAGAAGCAGCGCCACGGTCAGCGCAGGGCCGATGCCGGGCAGGACGCCGACGGCGGTGCCGAGCGTGACGCCGATCAGCGCATAGAGCAGGTTCATGGGTTGGGCGGCAACCTCAAGACCGTGCAGCAGGAATTCAAAGGTACTCATGGACAGATGTCCCCCTGTCGGGCGGAACGGCTGGCTTTTGCGTCATCACGCGCCAATTGTTCCTGTGATCTCGAATTTTGGTCGGAATGGCTGTTAGAAGAGCAGCCGTTCCAGAGGCCCGGCGGGCAGTGAAAGCTGCAGCAGCCGCGCGAAAATGAACCAGATGAAGAAGCTCAGGGCGATGCCGATGGGGATCGAATACCAGAGCTTGCGTTTGCCGAAGGCGCGCGCCGTAAAGGCGAAGAGCAGGCCGGTGGCGATGGAGAAACCGGCAATGTTCAGCAGCAGCATCTGTGCGGCAAGGCCGGCGACGACCCAGATAACCGGGGCGATTTCCTGTTTGTCGCGTTCGGGAAAATCACCGCGCCAGGCCTCGATGGCTGTCCACAGCGCCAGGCCGATAAGACAGAAGCCGATAGCGTAAGGCACCGTTGCCGGGCCGACCGGCGAATAACCGGTGACGCTGGCGAGACGCGCGCTGTCCCAGAAGATCACCGAGGCGATGATGACGAGGAAGATGGCGATCGCCAGCGCCGCCCAGTCAGGGCGGCGCTTTTGATGCTGCGAAGGGTTAGAACCCTGGCTCATTTTACCAGTCCGATGTCTTTGAGGATGGCGGCGGTGGCGTCGGTATCCTTGGCGAGCTGCGCCTTGAATTCGTCACCGGCGAGATAGGTGTCCATCCAGCTCTTGGTCTTCAGGGTTTCCTGCCACTTGGCAGACTTCACCAGCTTTTCGATGTCGGCATTGACGGCCTTTTCCTGTTCCGGCGTCAGGCCGGGAGGAGCGGCGACCATGCGCCAGTTCTGGACGACGACATCAAGGCCGCTTTCCTTCAGTGTCGGCGCATCAACGCCTTCCAGCTTCTCTTCACTGGAAACCGCGAGCAGGCGCAGCGTGCCGGCCTTTACCTGGCTTTCGAATTCGCCGTAGCTCGAAATACCGGCAGTCACCTGCGAGCCGAGGATCGAGGCAAGCGCTTCGCCGCCGCCGGAATAAGCGATGTAGTTGATCTTGGTCGGATCGACGCCGGCCGCCTTGGCAATCAGGCCAACCGCGATGTGGTCGGTGCCGCCAGCAGAGCCGCCGCCCCAGGAAACGCTGCCCGGATCCTTCTTGAGCTGGTCGACGAGGTCGCCGATGGTCTTCAGCGGCGAGGATGCCGGAACGACGATGGCTTCATATTCGCCGGTCAGACGGGCGATCGGTGTTACTTCCTTAAGCGTGACGGGCGCGTTGTTGGTGAGGATCGCGCCGACCATCACGTAACCGCCGACGATGAGGGCGTTCGGGTTGCCCTTCTGCTGGCTGGCGAATTGTGCAAGACCGATGGTGCCGCCGGCGCCCGGTACGTTCTGCACCTGAACGCTCTTGGAAATGCCTTCTTCCTGCAGCACGCTCTGCAGGGAGCGCGCGGTCTGGTCCCAGCCGCCGCCGGGATTGGCCGGCGCGATGATGGTGTAATCCGCTGCAACCGCCGGAAGAGCGATCACGCCCGCCAGAAATGTGCCGATAAGAAAATGCTTCACTTGGAAAACCCTCCTCAGGATGCCCTTTTGGGCGTCGTTTTTCGTTTATGCGGGGGGCTTTTCGGACGCGTCTGTACCGGCGCTGAATGCTCAGCGTGGGGCCTTGCAACCGTCCTGGATTTCCTCCCGCATCTTCTTCCGCCTCCACGGAATGAAGAAGGATTGCAGAGCATCACAAAAAGCTGTCATCTAACTGACGCTACGCAAGTCCTTGCGCATTTACTCTCTATTAATTTGTATCGGACGTCTACTGTGGCGTGTGGGATGGCGGTTTCAAAGTTTGCCGCTCCCTCATCCCTGTGCCTGTCACAGGGATCCAGCCGGCGCGCGTCTACGCGGCGAGAGGAGTCCTTTCAGCCCAAAGACTGTGGCTGGCTGGATTCCTGTGACAAGCACAGGAATGAGGAATGGTGGGGCGCTCAAACCTACTGCGACCGCAACGCCTCGTTCCAGCGCTCGATCAGGCGGCTGCGTTTGACCTGATCCAGATAGACCATCAGGCCGGGGCTGACCGGGACCGGGCGCAATTGCGCGCCGTGGATGGCCTGCATGGTGTTGGCGGTGTTCTCGCCCGCCACTTCCGGGCTGACGGCGGGGATCTGCAACTGCCGGGCCATGATCGTCTGGCCCTCCTTGGACATGAAGAATTCCAGATAACGGCGGCCGAGCGCCGGGTTGGCGGCGGCTTCCGGCACCAGACCGATGCGCGACATGACGACGGTATAGTCTTTCGGCAGCACGATGCCGACATCGGGGTGGCGCGAGGCCCAGTCCGCCGCATAGGAGCCGAGAATATTGTAGCCCAGCACGAAACGACCGTCGGAAACACGTTCCAGAATGGCCGAGGAGGTGGAATAGACCTTCACGCCCGCCGCGCCCATGGCCTTGATGACGCTCCATATATCGCCGAACTGTTCCTGATCCCGTGACATGAACAGGAAGCCGACACCGGAGCGTTCGATGTCGTAAGTGGCGATGCGGCCGTGGATTTCCTTTGCATGACGCTCGAGATAATCCACGAATTCGGCACGGGTGGCGGGCGGTTTTTCGGTGGTGAAGCTCGGCTTGTGATAAACGAAGACTGCAGGTTCGAAGGTCAGCGCATAGGCGGTGTTGCGCCAGTTGGCCCAGGCAGGCCAGCGGGCGCTCATGGCGAGATCCGAGCGCTGGGCATAACCGTCATTGCTCAGTTTTACCTGCAAATCCATGGCGGAGGAAAAGGCGAAATCGGCGGTCTTTTTGCCGGCATCGGTTTCCTTCACGATGCGGTCGTAAATCTCGCCCGTCAGCATATCCTCATAATGGACGGCGATATCGGGATTGGCCTTCTGGAAACCCTCGATCATCGGCGTCGCCAGTGGTTCATCCAGCGAGGAATAGACCACCAGCGTCTCGGCATCCGCCTTGCCGGAGGGTGCCGGAAAGATGGCGACTTGCGCAAGGGCGGGCGAGGCCATGCAAAGACAGAGACAGAGGAGAAGGCAGATACGCATGGAAAAGATCATGCAGCAGGCGCTGGCCATTCACAAGCGGTAAGGGTCTGGTTAAACTCGGCAATGCTGTGGGAGGGAAGATTTGCGTATTTTGCTGGTCGAGGACAATCAGGTGCTGTCGGAGGGGCTGTCGGCACTTCTGCGCGGCAGCGGTTATGCGGTGGATGTGGTGTCCGATGGCGCTTCCGCCGATGCGGCGATTGCGGCTGAAAGCTTCGATCTGGTCATTCTCGATCTCAACCTGCCGGAAATGGACGGTATCGAGGTGCTGCGCTCCATGCGCTCGCGCCAGGACAAGGCGGCGGTGCTGATCCTGACGGCGCGCGGCACGCCAGAGGAAAAGGTCAAGGGGCTCGATCTTGGCGCTGACGACTACATGATCAAGCCTTTCGACATCACCGAATTCGAGGCGAGGGTACGGGTGCTGCTGCGCCGCAATGCCGGTCTGCGCTCCTCGGCGCTGAGTTTCGGCAAGGTGCTGTTCGATCTCAATTCCCGCACCTTTTCGGCGGATGGGCGCCCGCTCGATATTCCGGCGCGCGAGGTGGCGCTGCTCGAAGTGCTATTCATGCGGGCCGGCAAGGTCGTCGCCAAGGAAGCCATCGTGCAGTCGCTGACCGGCTTCGACGACGATATTTCCGCCAATGCCATCGAGCAATATGTCAGCCGCCTGCGCAAGCGGCTCGCGCCTCACGGGCTGACGGTGAAGACAGCGCGCGGCATTGGTTATTATCTCGAAAAGCTGCCGGAGATGGCTGAATGAGACAGGCCGCCTATTCGCTCAGGCGGCGACTTTTAGGCTGGCTTCTCATTTCCACCGCCATCATCGGCTGTGTTGCGCTGACCGATACATGGCGCGAGGCGGTCAATACCGCCAATGTCGTTTCAGACCGGGTGCTATCAGGTTCCGCACTTGCCATCGCCGAGCGTGTGGTGGTTGCAGAAGACGGCTCGCTGGAAGTCGACATTCCCTATGTGGCACTGGAAATGCTGACATCGGCCGCACAGGACCGGGTGTTTTACCGTGTCGACGGGCCGAACGGGCAATTCCTCACCGGCTACCAGAACCTGCCGACGGTGGAGAACCCGGCAGGTGATACCCCCGCCTATCGCGATGCCGTGTTCCGCGACGAGCCGATCCGCATCGCTGCGATCAGGCGTTTCGCTTCCACCGGCATCAATTCCGTACCTTTTTCCGTAACGGTTGCCGAAACCACCATTGCCCGCAGCCAGCTGGCGCAGGCGATCATCCTGCGCTCTGCGCTGCGCCTGCTGTTGATGATCGTCGGGGCGGCGATCATCGTCTGGATCGCGGTGACGATTTCGCTGCGCCCGCTTTACCGGCTCAGCGAAGCCATTGCCGAGCGCAGCCCGAACGACCTGCACCCCATCCGCCAATCCGTGCCGGTGGAGGTGGAAAACCTGGTGGAAACGGTCAATTCCTTCATGGTGCGGCTGCAATCGGCGCTCGATGCCCTCCGGCATTTCACCGGCAATGCCAGCCACCAGCTGCGCACACCGCTTGCCATCATCAGCACCCAGCTTGCGCTTTCAGCCCGTGCGGGAAGTTTAGAGGAAGCGCAGGCGGCGGCGCTGAAGGGCGGGGCGTCCGTGGCCCATGCCGAACATATCCTCGCGCAGCTGCTGCGCATGGCCAATATCGATGCCGCCGGTTCGAGCGAAAAGCATGATTTTTCCGCGATCGATCTCGTGGCCGTTGCGCAGAATGTGACGGCCGATTTCGTGCCGCGTGCGGCGGAGGCCGGCATCGATCTCGGTTTCGAAGGCGAGGGCGAGGCGGCCATTCTCGCCGAACCACTCCTCATCGGCGAGCTGATCGGCAATCTTGTTTCCAACGCCATCAATTACGCCGGGCGCGGGGCGGAAGTCACCGTGCGTGTCGGCAGGGAGACGGGCACCGTCTGGCTGGAAGTGGAGGATAACGGCCCCGGCATTCCACCGGAAAAACGCGCCATGGTGCGCCAGCGCTTCGCCCGTGGCGAAGCCAACGCCGCCCCCGGCGCCGGCCTCGGCCTCGCCATCATCGAAGAGATCGCCGGGCTGTTCGGCGGGCGGCTGACGCTGGAGGATGGCGCGGAGGGGCGTGGGCTGAGGGCGCGGGTGGTGTTCGGTGGCGTGGAAAAGGCGCCATAACCCGTCGGTTTATCAGGCGGCCGTGTCTGCAGGCGATTTCGCCACCAGCGAGAGCCTGTAGCCCAGCGCGTCCGCGACCTTGGCAATCGTCGCCAGTTCCGGATTTCCTTCACCGCTCAACGCCTTGTACAAGGTCTGGCGGGGAAGGCCGGTTTGTCTCGAAAGGTCGGTCATACCCTTGGCCCGCGCCACGACGCCCAGCGCATGCGCAAGTTCCTGTGCGTCGCCGCTCTCTGTGGCGTCGGCGATGTAAGCGGCAAGCGCTTCGTCACTATCAAGATAACGGGCAGCATCGTAATCGCGTGTCACAAGTGGCATGGTCTCACTCCTTGAGCGCTCTGGCCAGTTTCTTGGCTCTGGCGATGTCGCGGGACTGTGACGCCTTGTCGCCGCCACACAGCAATATGATGACGACATCGCCGTGCTGGACAAAATAGACCCGATATCCGGGTCCAAGGTCGATCCTGAGTTCGCTGACGCCTTCGCCAACCGGTTTCACGTCTCCGGGATTGCCGTCCGCCAGCCGGTAAATGCGGCGTGCGATGCGGGCGCGCGTCTGCACATCGCGCAGACCCGCCAGCCAGTCGGCAAACTCGCTTGTTTCCCGGATCGTGAGCATGGCCGAATGTAAACTGTGGTTGTCATTTCGTCAATGACGAAGGTTTCACCCCATCCGCTCGGAAGCATAACTTCCCGGGCTTGGCGGGAAGACGACGGTGCGGTTGCCGTTGATGAAGGTGCGGTGGTGGATATGGGCGTGGATGGCCCGGGCCAGCACCTGGCTTTCGACATCGCGACCGAGCGAGACATAATCGTCGGCGCTCTGGGCGTGGGTGATGCGCACCGTGTCCTGCTCGATGATCGGGCCTTCGTCGAGATCGGCGGTGACGTAGTGGGCCGTGGCACCGATCAGCTTCACGCCGCGCTCATAGGCCTGCTTGTAGGGGTTGGCGCCCTTGAAGGAGGGGAGGAAGGAGTGGTGGATGTTGATGATCTGGCCCGACATCTTGCGGCACAAGTCGTCGGAGAGCACCTGCATGTAACGGGCGAGCACCACCAGTTCGGTGCCGCTCGTCTCGATAAGGTCCATCAGCTGCGCTTCGGCCCTGGGCTTGTTCTCCTTCGTCACCTTGATGTGGTGGAAGGGAATGTCGTGGTTGACCACCACTTTCTGATATTCGAAATGGTTGGAGACGACGCCGACGATATCGATGGGCAGCGCGCCGATCTTCCAGCGGTAGAGCAGGTCGTTGAGGCAATGGCCGAAGCGCGACACCATCAACATTGTCTTCATGCGCTGGCCGTCGCCGTAAATGCGGGCCTCCATGCCGAATTTTTCGGCCACCGGCTGAAAGCCCTCGGTGATTGCCTGCAGCGTGGCGCCTTCCTCGGAAATGAAGGAGACGCGCATGAAGAACTTGCCGGTCTCGAGGTCATCGAACTGCGAACTGTCGATGATATTGCAGCCCTTTTCCGCCAGATAACCGGAAATCGCGGCGACGATGCCGCGGGTCGATTTGCAGGCTACTGTCAGAACATAGGATGTCATCGTTTTCCCTCAAAGACTTTGCACCGGATGAGCCGGCGTAATTGGCGCGTTCCATAGCGCAGCTCTGCGGCGGAGCAAAGCGCCAAGAAGAATGCAGCCAAAGTCATAGGACGGGAAATGGGTGCGCGCCGTGCCGGAAGCGACATGGAATGTTCCACTGCCAGCACGGCGGTGTGCGTTGTTGCGGCGAGCCGCGGCCGCCTCAGGCGCGGCGCAGCCGCATGACCGCGCGGCCGCGGCCGTCGATCAACTCCAGCGTGCCCCGGCGCGGCTCCAGCCTGAAGGAACGCGCGCCTTCCAGCGCTTCGATGAATTGCCGTTCCTGGCGCATGATATCGGGTGCGCAGGCCATCTGTGTGGAAATCATCCGGCCGAAATTGACGCGGTTGCGGCTGATCTTCACTTCACCGCCGATGCCGTTGCAGCCGGCATTGCCGGAAACGCGGCCTTCGCGGGAAATTTCCAGCGTCGCCTCACGGCGGCCGCGAACCCGTTCGCCGCGAATGTCCTGCACCAGCCAGCGTCCGTCGATACCGGCTTCCGGCTCCGGCCTGCCCGGGCCTGCCCCAACGCGCTCAAGCACGAGGTCGGTATCGTCGCGACCGCCGGTCAGCACCGAATAACGGCGGGTGGTGGTGAAAAGCAGCCGGTCGCGGTCGCGGATTTCGGCGCTCAGCGCATAGGAGCGGCGGGCGCGGATATCGCGGTCGTCATAACGCAGCACGAAGGGCACGGGCACCTGCCCGCGCGGGCGGATGGTCGTTTCGGCGATCGTCTGCGAAGGCGCATCCGCGAGCGACACATCGATAAGGCGCACGGTGACGGTCACGCCCGGGGGCAGGGCGATCCGCTCGCGATAGGATACGCTGCCGCGCAGGCTTGCCGGTGCGGCAGCTGCGCCGCCCGCTGCAAAAAGCGGTGCAAGCGCGACAAGCCCGGCGAAACTGCGGCGCGAAAGAAGTGGCTGGCGGTCGTTCATGATGCTTGCTCCGTGCTGGTGCTGGTCGAATTTCAGCGGATCATAAAAAACGGCACTGAACGGGCGATGAACCGGTGGAGGGGGCGTCAGGGAGATGTTTCCACTCACGACAAGTTTTTTTCTCGCGGGCGGGGTGTTGAGGAAGCTTTCCATATCCTCGACGTCATCCTCGGGCTTGACCCGAGGATGACGGAGGAAAGGTTCTTCATCAACAGCGGCACCGCCGCCAGAGGTGGCGGTTTTTTACTTTCGCTGGCCTCAGCCGCGCAAACCGTCCCGCAGCGCTTCGAACTTCGCCAGCTGATCGCCGCGCAGTTCCTTGTTCTCGTCACGGCGGACGAAAATCTTGAACATGGCGCCGCCCGCGGCATTCATGAACCAGACGGAACAGGAGCGCCGGCCGTGGAAACCGCGATCGACGAAAGTGATGCCGGCGCAATTGTCCTTCTTGATGTGACCGCCGATGGGGCTGTCGCCATGAATGTTGAACCAGCCGTGGCTTTCGCTGCCTTCCGGCAACTCGCCCGGCACTTCCAGCACGATATCGCCGGTCTGGACGATCATCAGGACTTCGCCCCAGCCGCGCATCTCGTTCCAGATCGCGTCGAAGCGGTCGGCGGGCGCGGAAACGGCCGCACCCTCGGGCAGGATCGCCAGAATCTCGGCAGGCGTCACCTCGGCCTTGGCGGCGATGGCTTCCACGATGCCATCAGGCTTTTCGGCGAGCGCCGCGGCGGCGCGAGCCTGCCTGTCGTCGTCGTTTTTTTGGGCTGCGATGCTCATCGGGCGGCCTCAGGCGGCAATCGAACGGCGTTCGCCATTCTTGTCTTCGTGGATGATGACGTCAAAACCTTCAAAATGCGGGCCGGAGAGATATTCCACCTTGCCGCGGTTTTCGCCGGCCTTGGCGTGGGCGGCGCGGAACTGTTCGGATTTCGTCCAGGCGAGGAAATCGTCCTTGGTGGCCCAGACGGTGTGCGAGGCATAAAGCGTGTGGTCATCCGCCTTCGGGCCTTTCAGCATGTGAAATTCGATGTAACCCGGCAATTCGCTGAGGTGCGATTTGCGCTCGCGCCAGATGGATTCGAAGGTTTCCTCGTAACCCGGCACGACACGAAAACGGTTCATTGCGATAAACATGAAATTCTCCCTTTAAGTTTCCAGTTTCAGTCAGGATATCCAGCCGTGGCCAAGTTGGAAAGAGGCTCACGGCAAAGCGAACAAAATTACTCCACTTATCGATTGCGCCTTCTATAAACATGTGCAAATAACTCAAGTTAAATAAGATGGGCAGGCCCATATCTGCCCGTGCCAGCTTGTGTTTCAGGATAGCGCCATGTTGAACTTTCGCCTTCGTCCGTTCGTTTTCGCCGCCCTCGTGCCTGCCGTGATCGCGGTTGCCGCGCCCGGTGCGCAGGCCTCTGACAAGGGCAATCCGGAGGCGAAACGCATCGTTGCCGTCGGCGGCACGGTGACGGAAATTCTCTATGCCCTGGGCGCTGAAGACCGCATCGTTGCGCGCGACAGCACCAGCAGCTATCCGGCGGATGCGCTTTCGAAGCCCGATATCGGCTATATGCGGGCGCTGTCGTCGGAGGGCATTCTGTCACAGAAGCCCGATCTCATCCTGTCGGAAGACGGTTCCGGCCCGGCGGATGTCATCGCCATCCTCAAGGCCAGCGCGGTGCCTTTCGTCACCGTCGATACCCCGCCGAGCGGCGATGCTATTGCGAAGAAGATCGAGGATGTCGGTGTGGCGGTCGGTCTTTCCGACAAGGCGAAGGCGCTGGCCGCAGAGACCAAAGCCGGGCTGGACGCGCTGGCCAAGGACGTGTCGGCCGTGCCTGAAAAGAACAGGAAGCGTGTGCTCTTCGTGCTTTCCAGCGCCGGCGGCCGCATCATGGCGGCAGGCAAGGACACCGAAGCAGCCGCAATCATCGAGATGGCCGGTGGCATCAATGCCGCGCAGGAAATCAGCGGTTACAAGCCGCTCACGGATGAGGCAGTCATTGCCTCAGCACCGGATGTGGTGTTGACCATGGCGCGTGGCGACCATGCCGCCAAGGCGGCCGAGATTTTCGCACTTCCCGCCTTCCAGTCCACGCCGGCTGCTGCAAGCAAGGCACTCATCAGCATGGACGGGCTTTATCTCATCGGTTTCGGCCCACGCACCCCGGCCGCCGGCCGTGAACTGGCGAACAAGCTTTACCCGGAGGCGGTGAAGCCGTGAGCCTCGCCGTCTTGAGTTCCACCGAAGGCGCCGCACCGGGTGACAGGTCCCGTCAGGGTGCCATCACCCTCGCGGTGCTTGTCGGCATTCTGCTGTTTGCCTGTGGTGTGTCGCTTGTCAGCGGTCCCACGGGTGTCGGCATTTCCGAACTCTGGGCTTATCTTACCGGCGGTGCTGCGGAACTCGATGCGCGCGACAGGGTCATTCTCGAGGCGGTGCGCCTGCCGCGCACGGCGCTCGGCATGTTGATCGGCGCGGGGCTTGGCGTCTCGGGCGCGATGATGCAGGGGCTGTTCCGCAATCCGCTTGCCGATCCCGGCATTGTCGGCGTCACTTCGGGTGCCGCGCTGTTTGCGGTTGCGGCCATTTCTCTCGGGGAAGGCGCGCTTGCCACGGTCGCCGTGTTTTTCGGCCCGCATTTCCTGCCGCTGATGGCGTTTTTCGGCGGGCTTTTGAACACCTGGGTGCTTTATCTCATCGCCACGAAGGACGGGGCGACCTCCACCACCACGCTCATTCTGGCCGGTATCGCGGTGGCGGCAATCAGCGGTGCGCTGACGGGCCTGATGATCTTCGTGGCCGACGACCGGGCGCTGCGCGACATCACCTTCTGGTCGCTCGGTTCGCTCGGCGGGGCCACACCCGCCAAGGTGCTTGCCACCCTGCCGTTCATCGTCGTCGTGCTCGCCATCATTCCCTTCGTTGCCAGGGGGCTGGATGCGCTGATCCTTGGCGATGCCGCCGCTTTTCACATGGGCATTCCCGTGCAGCGGCTGAAGCGGGTCGTCATTCTGGCCGTTGCCGCCGCCTGCGGGGCAAGCGTGGCGGCTGCGGGCTCCATCGGTTTTGTCGGCATCGTCGTGCCGCATCTTTTACGGCTTGCCATTGGCCCGTCGCACCGCTTCCTGTTGCCCGCCTCGGCGCTTGGCGGCGCGGCACTTCTGCTTCTGGCCGATAGTTTCGCCCGCACCGTCGCGTCACCGGCGGAATTGCCCATCGGTGTCGTCACGGCGCTCATCGGCGCGCCGGTCTTCCTGTTCCTGCTGCTTGGCCGCGGCAGCTTTTCCATGCGGAACATGCCATGATCCGGGCCGAAAACCTCACCCTCATCCGTTCCGGCCGCCGCCTGCTCGACGCGGTCAACGTCGATCTGAAGCCGGGCAAGGTCAATGTCATCATCGGCCCGAACGGCGCCGGAAAATCGACACTGATGAAGGTTCTCTCAGGCGAGATGCGCGCCGAGGCCGGGTCGGTGACCTATAATGACATCGCCCTACCGTTGTTCACACCGGTTCAGCTTGCGCGCCTCAGGGCCGTGCTGCCGCAGAATACCCAGCTTGCCTTTCCCTTCACCGCGCTTGAAATCGTGCGCATGGGCGCTGTTGCACAAGGGTCGCGTGCGCCGGAAGAGCAGGCCCGCCGGGCGCTCACCAAGGCCGGGCTTCGCGGGTTCGAGCAGCGTTCCTACAACATGCTGTCGGGCGGCGAGCAGCAGCGGGTGCAATTTGCCCGCGCTCTCGCGCAGGTGCCGCATCCCGTGGAAAACGGCGAGGTAAGGGCGCTGTTTCTGGATGAGCCGACGGCCAGTCTCGATATTGGCCACCAGATAGCGGTGCTGGAAACGGCGCGCGATTTCGCCGCTGGCGGGGGTCTGGTGCTTGCCATCCTGCATGATCTCAACCTTGCGGCGGAATTTGCCGATCAACTTATCGTCATGCATGGCGGCCGGGTGACGGCGAGCGGGCCGTCGCTGGAAACCATCAGCGACGAGATGATCGCAAGGGTCTATGGCATTGGCGGCGTCGTCGGCCGGCTGCCGGCGCGGCATATTCCTTACGTGCTGCCGCAATCGCGGCACCGCTGAGGCGGGGTCGCGATCAGCTTTCCGGCCGGGTGACGATGAAGAGTGCGGAACCCAGCATGACGACGGCGACGATGGCTGCGCGCAGAAGCGGCGGGTCGCTCAGGAACCAGAAGGCGGCATAACTTACCGACATTGCCGAGAGTGCGGCGATCTTCGCCTTGCGGGCGATTGCGCCGCGCTCGCGCCAGCGGCGAAGCGAGGGGCCAAATCTGGGATGGGCCAGAAGCCATGCCTCCAGTTTCGGCGAAGAGCGGGAAAAGCACCAGAGCGCCAGAAGCAGGAACGGCGTGGTTGGCAAAACGGGAAGAAACGCGCCGACGATGCCGGTCGCGACCATAAGCCAGCCAAGACAGAGGTAAAGAAGGCGCATGGATATGCCGGTATCATGAGTTCTCTACTCATGATAGAGCGGCGTGGTGAAAACTCTGTGCCGTGTTGCCGCAGGCCCTTGGCCGCAAGGGAAAACCGGCGGCTTTCACCATCACATTTGCCGTGATCGAACCGTTGCCCGCCGTGGCAAGGCGCCTTTAGGGTTGAAAGCGCGGCGCTCTGTCTTTATCCCCTTGGTCCGCATGCCCGGAAGATAACCGGGCCACGACGAGGTAAGAAGCAGAAGGAAACACCATGGCCAAGTTGATCCACTCGATGGTCCGGGTGCTGGACGAAAAGCGTTCGGTGGAATTTTACACGCAGGCTTTTGGGCTCGAGGTTGCGGAACGCGCCGAGTTCGAAAACTTCACGCTGATCTATCTCAGCAATGCCGAAGGCGATTTCGAGCTGGAACTGACCGTCAACCGTGGTCGCGAAGTGCCCTATGCGCTGGGCGACGGCTATGGCCATCTCGCTGTCAGCGTTGCCGATGTGGATGGCGAGCATCAGCGTTTCATCGAGCTTGGCCTGTCCCCGGGCAAGATCATCGAAGCCGACTATAAGGGCCAGCCTTTCGCGAAATATTTCTTCATTTGCGATCCCGACGGCTACAAGATCGAAGTGCTGCAGCGCGGCAACCGGTTCAAATAAAAAGAGGCACATCATGGCAGAGGCAGGCGTCAAACTCGAAGATAGCTGGAAACGCGTTCTTTCCACCGAATTCGCCAGCCCCTACATGCTCAAGCTGAAAGATTTCCTGCTTGCCGAAAAAACCGCCGGCAAGCGCATCTTTCCCAAGGGCGCGGAATATTTCCGGGCGCTGGATCTGACGCCGCTGGACCAGGTCAAGGTCGTCATTCTGGGGCAGGACCCCTATCACGGGCACGGGCAGGCGCATGGCTTGTGTTTTTCCGTCCAGCCTGGCGTGCGCATTCCGCCCTCGCTCGTCAATATCTACAAGGAATTGCAGGCCGACCTTGGCATCCGGCCGGTCAATCACGGCTTTCTGGAAAGCTGGGCGAAACAGGGCGTGCTGCTGCTCAACAGCGTGCTGACGGTGGAAGAATCACGCGCGGCCTCGCATCAGGGGCAGGGCTGGGAAAAATTCACCGATGCCGTCATCCGCGCCGTCAACGACGAATGCGACCATGTGGTTTTCCTGCTCTGGGGTTCCTATGCCCAGAAGAAGGCGGCCTTCGTGGATCAGCGCAAGCATCTCGTGCTGCGCTCGCCGCACCCGTCACCACTTTCGGCCCATAACGGCTTTTTCGGCAACGGCCATTTTTCCAAGGCAAACGCCTTTCTCGTCTCCAACGGCCGTCAGCCGATCGACTGGCAATTGCCGGAAACGGCTTAAGCGATTTTACCAGCCCCTCCATCATTCCGGCCTTGAGCCGGAATCCAGGTGCGCGCATCCGCGCGCCGCGAAGAGTCCTTTCAGCCCAAGGACTTGGGCTGGCTGGATTCCGGCTCAAGGCCGGAATGACGGGGAGTGCAGCAAACATCTTTACAGCGTAGTCGCGTCCGGTTTAAGAATACTCGACTACAAAGTGAAGGATTTATGCCCGTGTCTCTTCTGTCTGCCGAAACTTCTGTCTCGCTGCCCGATCCCGCGTCGATTGTCGATGCTTTCGAGGATCATTTCTCCGAACATATGGAGATGGAGCGGGAAGGGACGACCGTGCGTTTCAAGGCGGAATATGGCCATGGCAGCTTCAGCGCCGAAGGCGGCCGGTTTGCCGCCCGGGTCAGCTGCGTGTCCGAACATATATTGATGTCAGTGAAGGCCATGGTGGCCGAGCATATTGTCGAGTTTTCCGGCAAGACGGGGCTCGATTTCCGCTGGAGCGGCCACGGCGCCTATCAGCGCGAGCTGCCCAATCTTTTCGTCGGCAGGGTTGCCCGCGCCTATAATCTGACGCCGCATATGCGCCGGCTCGTGGTTTCCGTTGAAAGCGGCATTGAAAGGCTCGTCACCGGCGGCATGCATGTCCGCCTGCTGCTGGTGCCGGATCAGGCCCGTGTACCGGTCTGGCCTTATCTCGCCCCCACCGGCGCCATCGTCTGGCCGGCGGGTGACGATCTTCTGACCCGGCGCGTCTATACCATCCGCTCCGGAGATGTCGGTCGCGGCGAGGTGGATATCGATTTCGTCATGCATGAGGGCGATGACATGCCGGGCGCGAATTTCGGCGCCACGGCAAAGCCGGGCGACGTTCTCGGCATCATCGGTCCGAGCGGCACTTGCCCGGAGGCGGACCGTTATGTCTTTGCCGGTGACGAGACAGCGCTGCCGGTGATGCTGCGCATGGCGGCGGAAATGCCGGCCGGCAAAAAGCTCAGCGTTTACGCTGAAATCGACGACGAGGTGGAACGGCAGGAGATCGTCTCAGCCGCCGATGTCGAATGGACATGGCTTTACCGTCGCGGCAAGCCCGCCGGCACCGCCGGCCTGATCGAACAGGCGCTGCGCAGCCATGCATGGACGGGTGAACACGAAGGCCTGCATGTCTTCGTCGCCTGCGAGAAATCCGAGGCGAGGGCGGCGAAATCCTTCCTCACCGACGAGATCACCTTCCCCAAGGCGTCGCTGCGCGCCGTCGGTTACTGGACCATGGGCCTTGCCGACGATCATTGATCTGTGCCTTTAGGCTTGGTTGAACAGTAGGTTTGATCGTTCACCAATCGGGAACAATCCGTTCCTGTTGCCGGTCTATGCCTGCCGCGCCTCTTACCCCATCTTTACGCCATGAACAGGGTGGGCCCGATTGCGAGGCCTGCCAGTGCGAAAGGGGTTTACCATGCTGAACCAGATCAAGGGCCTGCACCACGTCACCTCCATGGCGGCGAGCGCACGGCAGAACAATGGCTTCTTCACCGATACGCTCGGGCTGCGCCGGGTGAAGAAGACCGTCAATTTCGACGCGCCTGACGTCTATCATCTTTATTATGGCGATGAGCTCGGCACACCCGGCTCCGTCATGACCTATTTCCCGTTCCCGCATATCGCCCGTGGCCGTCCCGGCACCGGTGAAGTGGGCACCACGCTGTTTTCCGTCCCGGAAGGATCGCTCGGCTACTGGCAGGAGCGTCTTGCGAAGGCCGGCGTGGATGGCATGAAGGCCGACGAGGCCTTCGGCGACAAGCGCGTGCATTTTGCCGGTCCGGACGGAGACGGTTTCGCGCTGGTCGAGGTCAGGGACGACAGCCGCGCGCAGTGGATCGGCAATGGCGTCGGTGCGGATCAGGCGATCCACGGCTTTCAGGGTGCCTCGCTGCGACTTCGTGATGAAGGGGCGACGGCCGAACTGCTGAAATTCATGGGTTATCAGGAAGTGGATCGTCAGGACGGCGTTCTGCGCCTCGGTATTCCCGGTGGCAACGGTGCTGACTTTATCGACATCGAAACCATGCCGAATATTTCCGGCGCACGCCTGGGTGCGGGGTCCGTGCACCACATCGCCTTTGCGGTCGAAAACCGCGAAAAGCAGCTGGAAGTGCGCAAGGCGCTGATGGATACGGGCTATCAGGTGACGCCGGTGATCGACCGCGACTATTTCTGGGCGATCTATTTCCGCACGCCGGGCGGCGTGCTGTTCGAGGTTGCGACCAACGAGCCCGGTTTCGACCGGGACGAGGACACCGCCCATCTCGGCGAAGCGCTGAAATTGCCGACCCAGCATGCGCATCTGCGCTCCGTGCTGGAAAAGCAGCTGGAGCCGCTGGGGGATGAGAAGGCGGTTTAACCTCTCGATAGCGTTTAGCGGGA
>LT009756.1:2391091-2421638 GCA_900012615.1 Agrobacterium genomosp. 13 str. CFBP 6927 | reverse complement strand
GACCTTCTCCCCCTCGGGGAGAAGAAACCAGCGGAAGCCCCTCACTCCATATGATTCCTCCGCTTGGCCGAAGAGACCTTGCGGAAGCCTTTGACCATCTTCCTTCCAGAAAGGATTGTTCCATGACCAAGGACAGCTATTTCCACAAATCCCGCGCCGGTTCTGCCGGTGCTCCGCTTTTCGTTTTGCTGCACGGCACCGGCGGCGATGAGAACCAGTTTTTCGATTTCGGCTCCCGCCTGCTGCCTGAGGCTACCATTCTCTCGCCCGTTGGCGACGTTTCCGAACATGGCGCGGCGCGGTTTTTCCGGCGCACGGGCGAGGGCGTCTACGACATGGCCGACCTTGAACGGGCAACCGGCAAGATGGCGGATTTCATCAAGGCGAACCGGGAGCATTATCAGGCCGGCCCGGTCATCGGTCTCGGCTTTTCCAATGGTGCGAATATTCTCGCCAATGTGCTGATCGAACAGCCCGAGCTTTTCGATGCCGCGGTGCTGATGCATCCGCTCATCCCGTTCGAGCCGAAGATCTCCCCCGCCAAATCAACGCGCCGGGTGCTTATCACGGCGGGTGAGCGCGATCCGATCTGCCCGGTGCCGCTGACGAAGGCGCTGGAAACGAGCCTTCAGGCGCAGGGCGGCACGGTGGAAACGGTGTGGCATCCGGGCGGGCATGAAATCCGCTCGGGCGAGATCGATGCGATCAGGGGTTTTCTGGCGGCTTATGGAGGGTAGCTTTCTGCCCGACCTCATTCTTCACCGTCATGCCGGACTCGATCCGGCATCCAGCCACGGCGCGTCTGCGCCGCGAAAAGAGTCTCTTGCGATCAAGGACTTGATCGCGCTGGACCCCGGATCTAGTCCGGGGTGACGGAGAGGGTAGGTGATCTGCCTTTCCACGTCGCATGCAGACAAAATGGTCCTGCTACTCCACCTTCAGCGATATCCGCATTGCTGCAACTGCGCCTCGTAACGCAGCGCCATGTTGGCGGAGCGGCGGGCGGCCTTCTGGACCGCGGAATTGTTGCGCCAGCTGCCCTTGGCATAACCGGCATGGCCGGAATAATAAGCGAGGTAGAGATTATAGGGGTCGTTCAGTGAAATGCCGTTTTCGCGGCGGCTCTTGGCGTGGTACCAGCCGACGAAATGGATCGCATCGGTGAAATCGGTGCGGCTTGCCGACCAGCGGCCGGTTTCGCGCTGGTAAACACCCCATGTGCCGTCCAGCGCCTGAGCATAGCCGTAAGCGGTCGACTGGCGTTTCCATGGAATGAAGCCGAGAAGCTTGGTGCGCGGCGGCCGCGCATAGGGGCGGAAGGCGGATTCGGTGTAGATCGTCGCCATCATCACAGGCACGGGCACGCCGAACTCGCGCTCGGCCGCTTTCGCATCGCGACGCCAGTTGTTGAAGATGCCGTTCCGCTGCTCGAAGATCGCACAGGCATTGGTGACCTGTGACGGTGCGGTGGCACAGCCAGCCAGAACGAGCATCAGAAAAACTACGGCAAATACGCCACGCATAACGGAACCCTTTCGTTCCGCTATTCTTAAATTGCTAACCATTAACGTCGGGTTTTAAGACAAGGTTAATTCAAATGCCGCCGATCAAGGGCTTGTTAACCCGCTGAAAATTCCTGTGTCCGGGATGGGGCGAAAGCGTGTGCCGTGCCTCTCCTGCGCGCCTTTTTTGAAATGCATCTATCCCCGCGCGTCCCCGGTCCAGCCGGGTCCGCTACACTTGCTCCATCCCGGTCATCGAGCGTGCGCGCGGCGCAAGGTGGGTGGGGCAGGCGGCCGAAACCGGGGAGTTTCCCAATGTCACGGTCAAGGCGGCCGGCATATGTCCATCCTCCAAACAGGAACCGGTTTGGCGGGCGGATCATATGTTGAAACCGGGGCCGCATCGTCTGCAAAACCCTGCACTACCCTTTGATACCCCCGCAGCGATGCGGCCCATTTATCGCCTCTCAACGCTGCGCCGTAATTCGGCGCGGTGATATCGGCGCATATTCGAAAAAAAGCGTCCGCTGTACAAAAATGAAAACCGATAAAATTGTAGCAATCGGCTTAAAGCGGCTGAAAACAGTGCTGTGCCATTGTGGGATCACAGACAAGGAGCGGACATCCTGCGCAGACAGGGGCTCCACAAAACAGAAATCGAGACCGGCCCAAGCCGGCGGATCGCCAAACGGGGTATGAAATGCTGAAGAAGATTATTGCTGCCGCCATCTGCGGAATTGCCATCGCTTCCATGTCCACCCATGCCGATGCGGCCGGTGCCGCCGGTTTTGCCCGTGGTTTTGCCGCTGTCGAGAAGAGCGCGGTGACGCAGATCGGCGTTTCGGCTCCGGGCGGGTTTGACGGCTGCGTTCTTTCCGCCGGCCAATGTGTTTCGACGATCGCCGCGCCGCTGACCGGCGAGCGCCGTGAAGAACTGCTGCGCGTCAACCGCGATGTGAACGCCACCATGGGCGCGCTTGATGATTATTTCTCCGGTTTCGGAGCCGGTGTCCCGGCAACGCCCTCGCTGAGCGCTGAGGATTGTGGCGATTGCGCCGCGATCAAGCGCACGGCCCTTGCCGGTGCCGGCTGGTCTTCCGCTGCGCTGCGCCTTGCCTTCGCCCTGAATGATGACGGATCGCTCGAAAAAGTGCTGATCGTCACCACCGACAAGGGCGATATCGTGCTCGGTAACGCCGTCTTTTCTCCGGCTGAGCGCGAAACCGCGCTTTAAGCCCATCTTTTCATGCCTGCCAGACTGCGCCGGTTTCTCCTGATCCTTGTGGGATCAGGGAGCCGGCGATTTTTTTCGTTCGGCAACGGCAATGCCCGCCAGCGCCATGACCAGCGCCGCGATCTGGTAGGTGTGCAGGGTTTCGCTGAGCACCACAACGGACAAAAGCGTGCCGAAAACGGGCACGAGGTTGATGAAGAGGCCGGCGCGGTTGGCGCCGATCTGCTCCACGCCCTTGATGTACAGGATCTGCGCGATGAGCGACGCAAAAATGGCGGCATAGACCACCAGCACCCAGCCCTTCTGATCCGGCCAGACGACGCTGTTTCGCGACATTTCCCAGAAGACCAGCGGCACCGAGGTGAGGAGCGCGAAGAAGGCAGGTATCGCCATCAGCGTGCGCCAGTCGACGGCGGGTTTCCAGCGCAGGATGACGGTGTAGATGGCATAGACCAAGACGGCGAGTAGCATGATGGCGTCGCCTGCATTCATTTCCAGTTGCAGCAGCGAGACCGGATCGCCATGGGAGGCAAGCAGCGCCACGCCTGCTATGGTGAGGCAGAAACCGGCGATCTGGCCGAACAGCACGCGGGTGCGGAACAGGATGAAGTTCAGCACGAAGATGACCATGGGAATGCCCGCCTGGATGACGGCGGCATTGATGGCGGAGGTGTGCTGCAGGGCCGTGTAGAGAAAGACGTTGAAGGCGGTGTAACCAACGCTGCCGAGCACGAAGAAATAGGGCAGGCGCTTTTTCACCACCGGCCAGTCCCTGATCAGCTGCGGCACGGAAATGGCGAAGATGATGGCGACGGCCAAAACCCAGCGCAGGAAGGTGAAGGCCATGGGGCTGATGTGGCCGACGGCCAGCTTTCCGGCAACGGTGTTGCCGCCCCAGCAGAGCGTGGCGATGATGAGGGCGATGTAGGCTTTCGAAGGCACGCTGATGTTTCGCTTCTTCAAGGGGCGGGAAAATGAAGGCGGGTGAACGGGGCCTTGCGCTTGCGCTTGTCCCCCCACGGGGCGAGATAATGCGGAATTCGGCGTTTTGTCACGGAAAAAGCAAAATTCACCATAAGAAACAGGGTCGCTTTCCGTAAAACAACACAGTATACATTCGCGGGTTTGGGTTTCCCATCGGGTTATCGGGCGCGCGAGCGCCATGAGCAGGAAAGCAAGAAATGACGAATGTTGTGGTGGTCGGCTCGCAGTGGGGCGACGAAGGCAAAGGCAAGATTGTCGACTGGCTGTCCGAGCGGGCAGATGTCGTCGTGCGGTATCAGGGCGGCCATAATGCCGGCCATACGCTTGTCATCGACGGTGTCAGCTACAAGCTTTCGCTTCTGCCGTCCGGCGTTGTGCGTCCCGGCAAGCTCGCCGTCATCGGCAATGGCGTCGTGGTCGATCCGCATGCGCTGATCGCCGAAATCGGCCGTCTGGAAGTTCAGGGCGTCAAGGTCACGCCGGAAAACCTGCGCATTGCCGACAATGCCACGCTCATTCTTTCGCTCCACCGCGAGCTGGACGGCATGCGCGAAGACGCTGCCTCCAACAGCGGCACCAAGATCGGCACCACGCGTCGCGGCATCGGCCCGGCTTACGAAGACAAGGTCGGTCGTCGCGCCATCCGTGTGATGGATCTCGCCGACATGGAAGCGCTTTCGGTCAAGGTTGATCGCATTCTGACGCATCACAATGCGCTTCGCCGCGGTTTCGGCGCTGCCGAAGTCTCGCATGAGACGATCATGGAAGAGCTGGGCTCGATTGCCGAGCGCATCCTGCCCTTCAGCGAAACCGTCTGGCTGCTGCTCGACAAGAAGCGCCGCGCCGGTGCGCGCATCCTGTTCGAAGGTGCGCAGGGCTCGCTGCTCGATATCGACCACGGCACCTATCCCTATGTGACCTCGTCCAACACGGTTGCCGGCCAGGCTGCTGCCGGTTCGGGCATGGGTCCGGGTTCGCTGGGTTATATTCTCGGCATCACCAAGGCCTACACCACCCGCGTCGGTGAAGGTCCTTTCCCGACCGAGCTGAATGACGAGATCGGCCAGTTCCTCGGCGAAAAGGGCCATGAATTCGGCACCGTCACCGGCCGCAAGCGCCGCTGCGGCTGGTTCGATGCCGCACTGGTGCGCCAGTCGGTCGCCACCAATGGTATTACCGGCATCGCGCTGACCAAGCTCGACGTTCTTGACGGTCTCGACGAGCTGAAAATCTGCGTCGGCTACAAGCTTGACGGGCAGGAAATCGACCATCTTCCGGCAAGCCAGGGCGCGCAGGCGCGGGTCGAGCCGATCTACGTCACACTGGAAGGCTGGAAAGAATCCACCGTCGGTGCCCGAAAATGGGCGGATTTGCCTGCTCAGGCAATCAAATATGTCCGTCAGGTCGAGGAGTTGATCGGGGCGCCTGTCGCACTTCTGTCGACAAGTCCGGAGCGTGACGACACCATACTTGTGACTGATCCGTTTGAGGATTAATGTCCTCGGCGATCTAGATTCATAAACCATATCGGGCCGGTACGTCGCCGGTCACGACGAGAAAGTGCTTATGGCGGATTTTGTAGCAGTCATTCGCAAGGCCGTGGATGGCTTGGCGAACAATACTCCCGAAAACCGGGCGAAGGTTTACGACAAGGCGCGCAGTGCGGTTGTGCGCCAACTCGAGAATATGAAGCCACGTCCGCCGGAAGAATTGTTGCGCCGGCAGATCGCCAAGCTGGACGCCGCCATTGCCGAGGTGGACAGCGAATATGCCGAGGCGCTTCCGGCGCTGGAGGACGATGATGCCCTCCAGCCGGCGGCCGAAGAGACGGCAACATCCTATTATCAACAGGATGTTGCCGACGAACCCGCAGCCCACGCCACCGAGCCGGACCATGCCGCTGAGCCGCACCATGAGCGGCAGGAGGAACGGTACGAGCCGGTTGAGGAAGAGTCTGCCCCGGTTGTGGCCGCGCAGCCCGAGCCGGTTTATGAAGAACCCGCCCGTGAGGAAGAGCCTCTCCACGAGACGCCCGTTTCCACCGCTCCTTCGCATGACGAGGAACGTTATGCGGAGCGCGAGCCGGAAGAGCTTTACGACGCGCCGGAACCCGTTCATGTGGCTCAGGCTGCCGTTTCCCATGAAGAGGTCGGCACCTATTTTACCCGCGCGGAAGAGGAGCCGGCTTATCAGCCGGAAGCCGAGCGCGATATCGCGCCTGAAACGCCTGTCCATGCCGACGATTCCGTGCCGCCCCATTGGGCGCAGCCGGTTGACGAGGATGATTGGCGCAAGCTTGACCAAGCCGAGGATGAGGAAGTCCGCCCGGCCGCTGAGGACTATGCCGAAGTCCGCAACGAGCGGGATGAACGTCCTGTCGTCGCCGGTTATGCCGCGCAGCATTATCAGGCCCCGGATGTGAGCTTCGAGCCTGAAAGGCGCAATGAGGAAGAGCATGCCGGCCATCGTGCCGGTATTGATCACGATCCCATTTTCGGCGGACAGGGCGATTTTTCCGAACCCCGTCAGACGGAAGACACGGCTCCGAAAAAAGCGGCCGTCGTCGAGGATTTCTCGTCCTATTTCCAGGACACGGATATTGCCATTCCCGCGAAGGACGCGCCGGCGCTGCCGCGCGCCGATAATGATCCCTTCGATGACCGGGCCGCGGCCAAGGAAAACAAGGAGCGCACCCCCTGGGACGATCTGGACGAGCTGATCGGTTACGACGGCGCGTCCTCCTCCAACCGGGCGACTGCGGATGAACCGCCCGCTTTGGGCGCAGGGGCCACAACACCGGCCTACATGGTCAAGAAGAAGCCGCGCCGCAACTATGCGTCGCTGGTGCTTGCCCTTGTCGGTGTCGGGCTTCTTGCCGGCGGCGGTTATGCGCTATGGCAAAACCGTGACGCGCTGAACGACATGGTTGGCGGCCTGGTGCAATCGGCACAGAAGGGCGGGGAAACCCAGACACCTTCGCCCGATACGGCGCAGACGCAGACATCCACGCCGCCGGCCGGCCAGCAGCCGCCGGCGACCGGGCAGCAACCCGCGACAAATCCGACCAACCACCAGGCGCAGCCGCATGGTGACGACGGTTCCGTTACCGGTACGAAATTCACCCAGCGGCTTCTGGCCGACGGCACAGAGCGTGACGAAGGGCCTGCTCCCGGCGCCAATGGCCAGCCGGTGACGGCGGAAGGCCAGTCGGTCTACGAACAGAACGTCGCGCCGCCGCCTGCGGGTGAGGCTCCGGCCAATACTGCGGGCGCGCCCGCGGGAACGCCTGCCGGCACGCCGCCGGCGCAGCAGCCCGCCGCTGCCGCCACCGGCGACCGCATGTTCCTTTACGAGGAAGTGCTGGGCCAGACGGTTCCGACCGCCATTCAGGGCAGCGTTTCCTGGTCGTTGCAGCAGGAAAACGACGCGGACGGCAAACCCTCGCCGACCGTGCAGGGCCAGATCACCGTTCCCGGCCGTGGCCTCAGCGCGCTGATCACCTTCAAGCGCAACACCGACCCGTCTCTGCCCGCAAGCCATCTGATCGAGATCGTCTTCTCGGTTTCGCCCGGCTTCGAGGGTGGCGCGATCGACAGCGTCCAGCGCATCGCGATGAAGAGCACGGAGCAGGATCGTGGCAACGCCCTGATCGCGGTTCCGGCCAAGATCACTGACGATTTCCACATGATCGCGCTCAACGACTTCCCGGATGCGATGAAGACCAATCTGGAGCTTTTGAAGAGCCGCAACTGGATCGATATTCCGGTTTCCTATCGCAACGGCCGGCGCGCACTGCTGACCCTGCAAAAGGGCAATGACGGCATCGCCGCCTTCGACAAGGCGCTCAGCGAATGGGCCGCTGCAACGCCGGCTGCCGGCGGACAGTGAGGATTGAAAGGGCGGCTCGGGTCGCCCTTTTCGTTATATGGCTACGGCGGTGTCTTTGCGTTTGTCGGGTGATGGGTGGGTTAGTTGGTGCCGGTGGGTGTGGCTCACCCCCCTCTGCCCTGCCGGGCATCTCCCCCACAAGGGGGAGATCGATATGCCGCGAGGTCTCGACCAACTCAACGGACGAGGATGAAGCGGAGGTAGAGCGTCTTGCCGATCTCCCTCCTTGTGGGGGAGATGCCCGGCAGGGCAGAGGGGGGTAAGCGGCATCCCCCGAAGCATGGATATTTTTCCTGCCGGTTTTCCTCCAGCGCAATCGCCGGTCTCGGATGGCAGGCCATTTCCAGTCGTCAGCCTTTTACCAACAAAAAATCCCCGGCCGAGGGCCGAGGATGATCCATGGCACGGACGCAAACCGCTCCGCATTTTTGCTGGATATGCTTTACGCATCCACCACGCGCAATGCGCGCGCAGCTTCCAACGCTTCCTTGTGCACCGCTTCCTGCACCTTTTCGAAGGCGCGAACCTCGATCTGGCGGACGCGTTCGCGGCTGATGTCGAACTCGGACGAGAGTTCTTCCAGCGTTACCGGGTCTTCCGCGAGGCGGCGGGCCTCGAAGATGCGGCGTTCACGGTCGTTCAGCACGCCCATGGCTTTCGCCAGCATGCGGCGGCGGGTTTCCAGCTCGTCCTGCTCGATCAGCACGGCTTCCTGGCTGTCATGGTCGTCCACCAGCCAATCCTGCCACTGGCCGGATTCGCCTTCGGATGCCTTGATCGGCGCATTCAGCGAGGCGTCGCCATGCAGGCGGCGGTTCATCGAGATGACTTCTTCTTCCGACACCTGCAGCTTGGTGGCGATTTCCTTGACGTGTTCCGGCTTCAGATCGCCATCGTCAATCGCCTGGATACGGCCTTTCAGCCGGCGCAGGTTGAAGAACAGGCGTTTCTGGTTGGCGGTGGTACCCATCTTCACCAGCGACCAGGAGCGCAGGATATATTCCTGGATCGAGGCCTTGATCCACCACATGGCATAGGTGGCCAGACGGAAACCGCGTTCCGGGTCGAACTTCTTCACCGCCTGCATCAGGCCGACATTGCCTTCGGACACGACTTCGCCGATCGGCAGGCCGTAACCGCGGTAACCCATGGCGATCTTGGCGACGAGACGCAGATGGCTGGTGACAAGCCTATGGGCGGCGTCGCGGTCACCATGCTCGGCGTAACGCTTGCCAAGCATGTATTCTTCCTGCGGCTCCAGCATCGGAAATTTACGGATTTCGTCGAGATATCTATTGAGACCGGCTTCGCCGGCGGTAATCGTAGGCAAACTATTGCGGGCCATAAAGCACCCCCTTATCTATGGTCTGGAACGGTACCCTCTTTGGCCTGGCAAATCGCCCGCCCGAGGCACACCGTAAGCTGCGGGTCGTTACCGACCCCGCACGAACCCATGTGACAGATATGTATGCACCCGCCGCGTTTCAAGCGAACGCTGCGTTCACACATACGTTATGTTCCGGCGAAACTATCTCTGACCTGTTTAACTTTCGAGCGGTAGATTCGTTCCGAAAATCCACCGAGGCCAGAGCGTATCATCAGCTCATACATTACCCGCCTGCGCATGGGGTTATGCAGACGCACGACGGCAGAGCCGAGAAACTGCGTTTCGGCATGGCCAAGCGCCCGCAAGTCGGGTTCCTCGGCAATCGCGCCTGCGTAAACCGCGTGAAACTCGCGGCGGCAGACATAGGTTTTATATTTGGTCATGGCGAAGCAGGCGAGGCTGTGGCCATGGGTGCGCAGGAAATCGGCAACCCCCACCGTCACTTCCGGCCATGCGGGATTGAAAGTGTCATCGAAGACGATGACGCCATGCGGGGCGATCACCTCCATCGCCAGCTTCGCATCCGCCAAAACATGGTGCAGGTGGTGTCCGCCATCAATGCTGAAGAAGCGCACGGGCCCGATCCGCGAGGTGATGTCGGCCGGTGCGAGCCGGGTGCTGTCACCCTTGATGATCAGGTCCTCATCCATCGCAAAGCCCAGCCGCCGGCCGTTTTCCATCAGGCGGTCATATTGGTCGAGGCTGCCATCCTCCGGCGGGTCCATTTCGAACAGGTCGACGCCCAGAACCTTCTCCTGCCCCTGCGCGAATTTGCGCAGCAGGAAATAGGAGCGGCCATAATAAACGCCGATTTCCGCCATGCCGCCTTCAAGGTGGTTTCTGGTCTGCGCCTGCAGCAGCGCCTTGAAGACAAGCGCATCGGGCGGATCGATATAGCCTTCGACGCTGCGCAAATCCTGAAATATAAACCGGCGTTCATCGATGTTCATGCGCGATAGATTCCCGTCATCATGCCGGTTCCGTTCGAGGGGAGGCGGATCGAACGAAAGGCGTCCCCCTGCGGCGTCTGTTGCTTGGCAGGTTTCAAGCCTTGCGGGGGCCGAGGAGGTGCGATGATTGAAGCGAAATTGGGGCGGTCTATAAAAAGGACCGACTGCGGCATATCGCTATCCGCTAATCTTTTTTTATTATCCGGGGCTTCCGGTGAGATGGGAGGCGCGGTTTTTTTGACCGCGCCATGCAGGTTTTCAGCTGCGCAGGGCGGTAAGCAACTCCTGCATGTCATCCGGCATGTCGGTTTCGAACTCCATCACTTCGCCGGTACGGGGGTGTTCAAAGGCCAGAAGATAGGCATGCAGCGCCTGTCGCGGAAAGCGGTTGACGGTGCTTCTGGCGGGTTCTTCAAGCAGGTTCGCCTTGGTGCGGAAGGCCGCGCCATATTCGGGATCGCCGATCAGCGGATGGCCGATATGGGCCATATGCACGCGGATCTGGTGCGTGCGGCCCGTCTCCAGCCGGCATTCCACCATGGAGGCGAGGCAGGAAGCGTCGGACCGTTCATGAAAACGTTCCATCACCTCGTAATGGGTGATCGCCTCGCGGGCATCATCGGCATCCTCACGCTTGACGGCGCGTTTGGTACGGTCGGCCCCGCGGCCGAGTGCGGCGTCGATGGTGCCGCGCAGGGTGCGCGGGCGACCCCAGACGACGGCCTTGTAGGCCCGCTCCAGCGGTCCGGTGCGGCCGTGATCGGCAAATTGCGCAGCGAGATGGCGATGGGCATTGTCGTTTTTCGCCACGACCATGACACCGGAGGTTTCCTTGTCCAGCCGGTGCACGATGCCCGGCCGCTTGACGCCGCCAATGCCGGAAAGGCTGTCGCCGCAATGGTGGATGAGGGCATTGACCAGCGTTCCGGTCCAGTTGCCGGCGCCCGGATGCACGACGAGACCGGCCGGCTTGACGAGCACGATCAGGTCTTCGTCTTCATATTCAACGTCGAGCGGAATATCCTCGCCCTGCGGCTCGGGGTCTTCCGGCTCCGGCATGACGATCTCGATGCGGTCTTTCGGATGCACCTTCTTTTTCGGCTCCGTCACCGGCTTGTCGTTGACGAGAACCGCGCCCTGCTCGATCAGCGCCTTGATACGGCTGCGTGACAGATCGCCGCCGACTTCGCCCGCCAGCCAGGAATCCAGGCGGCCTTCGGCGTCTTCCCCGGCAATCAGGACTTTCCTTGCGTCTCCGCCTTGTTTAAAGGGGTCGTTCATTGTTATTTTTCCGATCCATCAGCATTTCAGGGAACCCGATGACGCAGATCGAGCAAGACGAACAGGAAGACAAGCCGCTTGATCCGGCCATGGAAAAAGTTCGCCGCAAGATGATCCGTTTGCAGATCGTGTCGGGCTCCGTGATGTTTATCAGCCTTATGGCCGTCTTCGGTGCGGTTGTCTACAAGGCGATGGGGCCGTCGAAGGCCGTCCAGACGCAGAGCGAAGCGCCGAACCTCGCGGTTCCCACCGGCAATGGGCCGCTGGCCGTCACCGCCAGCCTGCCGCAGGGCTTCGTCATCGACAATGTCAGCTATTCCGGCGGCGACATGCTGTTTTACGGCAGGCTGGCCAATGGCACCCGCAAGGCGCTGGTCTTCAACGTCGCGGCCGGCCGGTTCCTCGCCGATGTAACGGTCGATGGCCAGTGAGGCCAATAACCTGCTGGACGGCCGGGCGCTGATCCCGGTCGATGATCCAGCCGATCCGCGCATCGCCGCCTTTCGCGATATTCGCGAGCGCGACCTGACCGGGCGTCAGGGCCGCTTCATTGCCGAAGGCACGGTGGTGCTGCGCATGCTGGCCGCCGCCCATAAAGCGGGCGGCGCCTTTGCGGCGGAAAGCATCCTCATCCTTCGCAACCGGCTTGCCGGTGTCGCCGATATCCTTGCCGATTTCCCTGATGATGTTCCTGTTTATGTGGCCGAAGCGCCGGTGCTGGATGGCATTGTTGGGTTCCACCTGCATCGCGGCATTCTGGCGCTCGGGCGGCGGGTTCAGGATCGCGGGCTGGAGGAGATGACGGCGGCACTTCCCGCCTCGTCGCTGGTGCTCGTGGGCTGCGGCATTTCCAACCACGACAATCTCGGTGCGATGTTCCGTAACGCGGCGGCGTTTTATGCCGATGCGGTATTTCTGGACGAGACCTGCTGCGATCCGCTTTATCGCAAGGCACACAGGGTGTCCGTCGGTTCGGTTCTGTCGGTTCCTTATCATCGCGGCGGCGGCGCGGTGGAGATGCTGGAGCGGCTCTCGGAGGCCGGTTTTGCGATCTGGAGCCTTTCGCCCAATGGCGAGACCGAAATACGCGACATTCCCCGATCCGCGCGCATGGCGCTGGTGATCGGCACGGAAGGCGAGGGGTTGCCGCAATCGGTGCTCTCGCGGTTTCACACGGCGCGGATTGCGCAGTCGCCGCAGCTGGATAGCCTGAATGCGGGGACGGCTTCGGGGCTGGCGCTTTATCAGATGGCGGGGGCGATAGGGCGGGTGTGATGCCGAGGCGTATGCGGCTTACCCCCCTCTGCCCTGCCGGGCATCTCCCCCTCAAGGGGGGAGATCGATATGCAGCACTCTTCAGACCATCTCTAACGTTGCGAATGAGCGAGGGTTAGCTCCCAGCTGATCTCCCCCCTTGAGGGGGAGATGCCCGGTAGGGCAGAGGGGGGTAAACTACACCCGCCGAGGGCCTAGTGTTTCCGCTTCTCCATCACCACCTTCGCCCGCTTCGCAAGGCTCTCCCGCCCCGATGAGCCAGAGGCCTTGGCCAGCAGCGCCGGAATGGGCGATTTTTCGCCCTCCTGCGCGGCGGTGAGCGCGATCATCTCGGCGGCAATCCTTGCGATTTCGCGGCGGATCGGTTCGTCATTGCCGGTGCCGCGCACGTTCAGCAGGCGTTCGGTGAGCGCGGTGCCCTGATTGCGGATATCCTCGATTTCCTGCTCCAGACCTTGCGACGCCGCTGGTTCCGTCACGACGGGGGGGACTGGTTCCTCTGCGGCCATTGCCGGTGCCGCCTCTTCTTCAGCGGCGGGTGCGGTTTCAAGCGCGGCGACTGGGGCAGCGGCCGCCGGTTGCGGCGGGTTAACCGTTTTCTCAACCGGCTCGGCCGGGTTCGGCAGGCGAATGATCATGTCGTTGCTGCGGCCACCCGTTGCGGCCAGCTGTTCCTTCAGGCGGGCGACCTCCTGGTTGCGCAGCGTCAGCATCGTGTCGAGATCGGCGTTTTTCGCCATGACGGTCGCGACCTGTTCTTCCAGCCGGGTGACCTTGCGGCTTTCGCGGGCAACCGCCGTCATGGCTTCCTTGTTGCGCGCCGCCACGTCCTGCAATTCGCGGGTCGCGGTCTCGCCTTCCTTGCGGAACCGCGTGGCGCTCTGTTTCGCCTGCTCCGCCTCAAGGTCGCGGGTCGCGGCGGTGATTTTCGAATCATCCAGTTCGCGCGTCAGGTTGGTCAGGCGGGCGGTGAGGTCCGACATCTGCGTGGCGCGCTCGTTTGCGGCCTGTTCCTGCTGCAGAAGGTTCGATTGTATGGTGTCGGCACGTTCCTCGCTGGCATCGAGGGCGGCGCGCAATTCGCCGATCTCCAGCGTCAGTTCCTCGATTTTCAGGGAAAAGCCGCGATTCTGCTCGCCAAGGCGGTAGGCATCGCTGGAGGCAGCCTCGTTGGCGAGGCGCAGCGAGGTGTTCTTCTCCCGTTCGGTGTCCAGTTCCTGGCGGACCTTGGCGTTTTCAGCCGCGTAAAGCGCGCGCGCCATGTCTTTCTGGGCGCGCACTTCCTGCGGGCTGATGGGCATGGTCGCGCGCAGGCGGTTTTCCGTATAGGCGACGATGCGGCGATGGATCGCGGGTGCGATCAACAGGGCCAGCAGGGTTGCGGTGAGAAAACCCAATCCGAAAAGAATGGCATATTCGATCACGCGGGACAGTCTCCGAAACTCAGATACGCGCGCATTCGGAAAGAGGGGCGCGAAAGCACGTTACGCTATTATTGCAACCGTGGGGAGGGGGCTCCCGGCAATTGCACAGGCGACGTCGGCACCGCTTGTTTTTTCTCCCCGAGGGGAAGAAGTCCGCGGCAGCGGGATGAGGGGGCAAGGGTAGAGGGATACGGCAAGGTTGCCCCCTCATCCGACCATTCGGGCCACCTTCTCCCCCTCGGGGAGAAGAAAGATGCCGCACCGTCCCGTCTTATTAGAAGGGGTTCCAGGTCGGCTGCTGGGTGAGCTTCAGGTAACCGACATTGATGCCGAGGCGCGCGCCGATGCCGGTGCGGATGGGTGCCAGCGTGACATCGCTGCTCTTCAGATAAGTCATGCCGACGCCGGCGACGATGAAGGCCGAGCCGCTGACGCCGCCGAAACGGCGGTAAAGCGCGTCGACCGAGGGCAGGTTGTAGACCAGCATCATGGCGCGGGTGCCCTGGCCGCCATAATCAAGCCCGAGCGACGGACCCTGCCAGAAGACGGGGTGCTGGCCGGCATTCTTGGTGTAAAGCGTGCCTTCGCCATAGGTGAGGCCGGCAACGAAGGCGCCGGAGCCTTCCTGGCCGAGAATGTAACCGTTCGGAAGACCGTATTGCTGGAAGGCGCGCTCCACCACCTTGGCAAGGCCGCCGGTGGTTTCACCGAAGAATCCGTGGCCTGCATCCACGACTTCCTGCATGGAATATTGATCGCTGTTCTGGGCCGCTGCCGGTGCGACCCACATCAGGAGGCTCGCAAGGAGCGCGACAATCTTTCCCAGTCCGAGGCGTGCAATGGTGCGGGTTTTCGTAAGGCGCATCGTCATGTCCGTCCGTCTGTTTTGTTAACGCATCAGCCCGAAAAACCGAATCGGTTTTCGCAGGGGCCGGCGCGTAGAGTCAAAGTTCTACAGCATCTGTCGTGCGTCCTAGCGGATACACGGGGCTCCAATGTGGCCTGTTAAGGCATTTGGCATTTTGAAACCATCCTATTAACAATCGGTTTACCAAATATGGTGTCATTATGGCTTAACAATTTCCACACCGTCCGCGCCTCCCTTGCGCAGGAGAGAATTTTATGACGAGCAAACTCAATATCACGCTGTCCGGTCCCGATCTGGCGGCTCTTCTGTGCAGCCGTGTGTGCCATGATGTGATTTCTCCTGTTGGCGCCATCAATAACGGCCTCGAACTGCTGGACGAGGGCGGCACGGATGACGATGCGCTCGATCTCATCCGCACGTCAGCCCTTAACGCATCCGTGCGGCTGAAGTTCGCCCGCCTTGCTTTCGGTGCGTCGGGTTCCGCCGGCGCTTCGATCGATACGGGCGAGGCCGAAAAAGCCGCCAAGGATTTCGCCGCCGCCGAAAAGAAGGCCGAAGTCAGCTGGAACGGTCCACGCGCCATCGTTGCGAAGAATCGTGTCAAACTCTTGCTCAACCTCTTCCTCGTCGCTTATGGAGCGATCCCACGCGGCGGCAATGTGGATGTGCTGCTGGAAAGCCCCGACGGTGACGCCAAGTTCGAAATCACCGTCAAGGGCCGGATGATGCGCGTTCCGGCCAAATTCGCCGAGATTTACGAAGGCAGGCTGGAAGAGGCCGTCGACGCCCATTCCGTGCAGCCCTATTACACGCTGCTTCTGGCCGAAGAGGCCAATATGGCGGTGGAATACAAGGTGCATGAGGATCGCATCGTCTTCACCGCGAAAACGATTGCCGAGTGACCGTTCAATTGCGGGCATGATTTTTCAGGAAAGGGCCGGGCTGCGTCTGCCGACGCACCGGCCTTTTTTCCGTTTTGGGGAGCACGTTCATGACACGCCTGACAACCGCCCGCCTCATCCTGCGGCCGCATGCCATCGGGGATGAAGCGCTTTATTGCGCCTTCTGGGGCGCGGATGTCCTGCCTATCGATGGTGTCAAATCGATTACTCCGCTGGATGCGGAACTCGCTTTTGCCCGTCTCCTGCGCTTCATCGGCCATTGGTCCGCCTTCGGCTTCGGTCCCTTTGTCGTGGAGGAGGCAAAGACGGGGCGCATCGTGGGCGAGGTGGGTTTTGCCCATATGCGCCGCGGAAACGGGGCGGATTTTGACGGCGTGCCGGAGGCGATGTGGAAAATCGACAGGGAACTGGCCGGCAAGGGTGCCGCGACTGAAGCGGTGGCGGCTGCAACCGGATGGTTCGACAGTCGCGGGATTTCGCAGCGGACTGTCTGCATGATCGATCCGCTGAACAGCCCCTCCCTGGCCATTGCCGCCCGATTCGGCTTTCAGCCGTTTCGCGATACGATGTTTCGGAACAGTCCCGTGCGGCTTTTCGAGCGGTTGTCTGCGGCCTAGCGCTCTTACTCCTGGGGCGGTCCGGTGAAGATGCTGTCTCGATCGCGTTTGAGGGCGTCCTGAAACCTGTTTGAGGTCTCAGGCGGAGGCGTTTTGCGGCAGGGGTTGGCCCAGATCAACTTCTGGAGCATCCCATGCGTCACTCTCTTCTGGCAGCAATCGTCATTTTTTTCACCGCTCCGGCGGCAGTGGCGCAAAGCGCCATCGGTTTCAGGCAGATAGAATTGCCTGACGGGGCCGGCGCGAGAGCGCTTGCCGTCTCATTTTGGTATCTGGCGGCGCCTTCGGGCAAAAGCGAGGTCGTGGGCGAGAACGCGGCCTTTTACGGTCTCGACGTTCAGCCGTCCGCCCCTCTCCTGGCCGGCGCGCGTCCTCTCGTGCTGCTGTCGCACGGGTTTGGCGGCAGCTGGCGCAATCTGAACTGGATTGCCGGCGAACTTGTTCAGCAGGGTTATGTCGTGGCCGCGCCGGATCATAACGGCGAATCATTTACCGAAGAGAATGCGACCGAGATCGTTCCCCTCTGGGAGCGGCCGCGCGACATCAGCAGGACGCTGACGGCGCTGCTCGACGGTGATCAGCTTGCGGGCAAGATCGACAGCAAGCGTATTGCCGTGATCGGGCATTCTCTCGGAGGCTGGACCGCGATGGAGCTGGTCGGGGCCCGCTATAGCGCCGAACTTGCCTTAAGGGACTGCCATGGAGAGAAAGCGCCACCGCAATGCAAGGCGCCCCGGCTTTTGGCCAAGGTCGGGATCGTCGGCGATGGCAAGGCGGATCCGCGCCTTTCGATGGATTTGAGCGATGTTCGCATCCGGGCGGCCATCGCACTCGATCTCGGGCCGGCTTCCGGTTTTCTGCCGGAGACGCTGCAAGGTGTGGAGGTTCCGGTTCTGGTTCTGGCTGCGGGTGTCGAGACACCCGAGATTGCCGCCATCAAGGCCGATTCCGACTATATCGCCCGCCATTTGCCGAAGGCGACGACCCTCTATCGGGAAATACCGGACGCCAGCCATTTCAGCTTCATGCAGATTTGCAAACCGAATGGCGAAAAAATCGTAGAAGAGCTTTCGCCAGGGGAAGGTTTCGTCTGCCGCGACGGGGGAGGCCGAGACCGCACAGCCATCCACGTGCAAATCGCGGAAGCAATTATCGGCTTCCTGAAAGTCGAAATGCGTTAACACCGGTGTCCGGGACGTCTCCACGCGGCGTGATGGTCGTGAGACGTCCCGATCTTTCAAGCGGCGTTGGCCGGGTGATAGCGATAAACGAGGTCTTCGGGGTCGGAGCGTGGTGCCGACGGATCGAGGGCGCCACCGATGCGCTCGGCGACAGCCGCTGATTTGCTGTTTTGCGGCGAGACGTAGCTGACGAGGGTTGGCAGGTTCAGGGTCTCGAAGGCCCAGTCACGCATTGCCACAGCGGCTTCCGCAGCATAACCGCGCCCTTCGTGGCCATCGTAAAGCAGCCAGCCGAGTTCCTTTTCGAGAAAGAGCGGGCCGTGATTGATGCCGATCTGGCCGATGCATTCACCCGTGTCACCACGATCGATCATCAGCGCGCCGTGGCCGAAAAAGTACCAGTTGGCCAGATCGTGGCAGAAAACGCCCCATGTCTTCCAGAGGTCATATGGCCCGCCGACACCAATGGAGCGCGGCGACGCCATGAAGTCCTGATAGGCGGGAAAGTCTTCCATGACCAATGGGCGCAATGTCAGGCGTTCAGTCTTAAGCGTGGGGATAGGGTGGTTCATGTGCCTTCGTCCTTTTTGGGAGCGTAGCTAGGCCCTTGTCATTACATGCCGATGACGTTGTCGCTTCTCCCTTGAAATCACAACAAAAAACCCGCTGTCGCCAGCGGGTCTTTTAAAAACTGTCCTGTCCTTGAGGGGTCAGGCGGTTTCAAGGAATTCCGTGGCGCCATCCGGCTCGCGCAGAACATAGCCGCGGCCCCAGACGGTTTCGATGTAGTTTGCGCCGCCTGCGGCATTTGCGAGCTTCTTGCGCAGCTTGCAGATGAAGACGTCGATGATCTTCAGTTCCGGTTCGTCCATGCCGCCATAGAGGTGGTTCAGGAACATTTCCTTGGTCAGCGTCGTGCCCTTGCGCAGCGAAAGCAGCTCGAGCATCTGATATTCCTTGCCGGTCAGGTGAACGCGCTGGCCGCCCACTTCAACCGTCTTGGCATCGAGATTGACGATCAGCTCGCCGGTGGCGATGACCGATTGCGCGTGGCCCTTGGAACGGCGGACGATTGCGTGAATGCGGGCAACAAGCTCATCCTTGTGGAAGGGCTTTGTCATGTAATCGTCAGCGCCGAAGCCGAGACCGCGAACCTTGTCCTCGATGCCGGCCATGCCGGAGAGAATGAGGATCGGCGTCTTGACCTTGGAAAGGCGCAAGGTTCTCAGGACCTCGTAACCCGACATGTCGGGCAGGTTGAGATCGAGAAGAATAATGTCGTAATCATAGAGCTTGCCGAGGTCCACGCCTTCCTCACCGAGGTCGGTCGTGTAGACGTTAAAGCTCTCCGACTTGAGCATCAGTTCAATGCTCTGCGCTGTCGCGCTGTCGTCTTCAATAAGTAGAACCCGCATAATTATCCCCTTTGCCGCCCGCGAACCGGTAAAACATTGCCTCGCGCGATGCGGATCCAGACGTTGCCTGATTTGCAGGCTGCCACCAAATGGTTAACAAATTCTAATTGCCTTTGGCAAGGTGTATCGAATTTATTAAGCAAAGTAGGCATTTCGCTGTTTTTGCACGTGAATCCACCATCGCCAAAATTGAAGCTTAACGTGAGGATTTCCCGCTAAGTGATTCAATCGACTCTTACATCGTCTGGCCCGTTTTTTTGGACCTGGCATTTACCGACCCTTAAATGATCGTGTTTATCATTAACGATGCCCGTAAACGAAAGGTTAACGGCGGCGGTTTTTTATTAACGCCGGGTAACTTTTGGGAATCATTCCGGCACAACGGGTTAACCCGGCCGGTTGAACGGGCGGGTTAAACGGGCCGATCAGGGGGGCATAGTGCCTTTTTGATCCGGGTCTCGCTATCCATGGAGTATTGCGTATGAAGTCGCGTGACAGCCTGGTTCGCCTGAAGGAATTTCAGGTTAATGAAAAACGCCGGCAGCTTAACCAGCTGCAGCAGATGATGTCCGAGTTCGAGCGGATGGCAAAGGAACTGGTGCATCAGATATCTCTGGAAGAGAGCAAGTCGGGCATTACCGATCCGACGCATTTCGCCTATCCGACCTTCGCCAAGGCCGCGCGCCAGCGGGCCGATAATCTTCAGGTCTCGATCCGGGAGCTGAAGGCCCAGCAGGAAGCCGCCGAAGCTTCGCTGGAAGAGGTGCAGGCCGAATATGAAAAGGCCGCGGCACTGGAAAACCGCGACGGAGCGATCCGCGCCCGCGCCTGACGACCGGCGCAAATTCGTTGAACGATCGTCCTCATTGAAGGCTGCCGGTGGATCAGGAGGCGGCTTTCAATGACGCGACGCCATGCATTTTTTAACAAAAGGCCGCCCTTTGAGGCGGCCTTTTGTTTTTCCTGCACCTGGTTTTTCCGGTCAGGTTTTCGCCGGGGGCCCTGGGCGGGCATTTCGGTGTTTTCAATTGTCCGGGACGGGGGAAAGGCGTAATTTAACGGGGTTCCGATCATGAACCGGAGGTTTTACGCGCGCGTCCCGAATATCCCCGCGCGGGTGGGCACGGGCGGTAACAGCAGGGAGGAAGAAATGGCTCGCCAATATATCGATTGCCGCGAATTCCCCAGTGACAGCAAATGCACCATCGCCATCTCCGCCGATACGCCGGAGGAGCTGATGGAAGCGGCCGTTCAGCATGCCGTGGCAGTGCACGGCGCCGAGGACACGGCTGAATTCCGCGAGGAAATCCGCAGGAGCATGCATGCCGGAATGCCGCCGCTGAAGGTGGCGTGAAGGGAGGACCGACGCGTACTTATGAATGACGCAAGATGTGAAGGGGTTGCGAGAGACCGGGGCGTATGCCGCTTGCTTCTTCTCCCCGCCGGGGAGAAGTCCGCGGCAGCGGGATGAGCGGGCGAGGGTAGAGGGATTCGGCAACGTTGCCCCCTCATCCGACCCTTCGGGCCACCTTCTCCCCCTGGGGGAGAAGAAATATGCCGCGACGTTTGCGAATATTCTGCCCTTTTACAGAATTAAGCGCCCTTACCCATTGATAACATCCGCCCATTCAGGATGGCGTAGCGTCTGGGCCTTGAAGAACGGGCAGAGCGGAATGATTTTCCAGCCGCCCTTGCGGGCCTCGTCGATGGCGTGGGCCGCGAGCGCCTGGCCGACGCCCTTGCCGCGCAGGGCATCGGGCACGCCGGTATGGTCGATAATGATCAGCGAAGGGGAGGTGCGGGAATAGGTCATCTCGGCCTTGTGGCCTTCGACGGTTGCCGAATATTCGCCGTGCGATCCGGTTTCGGTGCTGAGAATGTCCATGGTTTTCGCCTCCTTGCTGCGTTCGTTGTTTCCACTCTAACGGCTCGCGCCCGAATTGAAACAGCGGGAAAGAGAACGCAGCGGACACAAACCGGCGACAATGGTTTTACTGAAGGAGGGGTTCACCGAAGCAGGACAGGCCTTGCGGGGAGAAATCCGAAATCAAACCGAAAACCCCGTCGATAATCCGGCGGGGCGTTTTTGAGAATTCGGCTTTGGCGCGTTGCCGCGCGGACGCAATATCAGTGGCGATATTGCTGGATGCGCGTAGTGCGCAGGCCTGCAAGGCCATGATCGGCAATCGAGGACTGCCAGGACAGGAATTCTTCAACAGTAAGCGTATAACGCTCGCAGGCTTCCTCGAGGCTCAAAAGTCCTCCGCGAACCGCTGCAACCACCTCCGCCTTTCTGCGAATGACCCAGCGACGGGTATTGGCAGGCGGAAGATCCGCAATCGTCAGAGGGCTGCCATCGGGGCCGATGACATATTTAACTCGTGGGCGTATCATTTCGGTCATTGGACACTCTATACAAACTCAAGACCATATGACGGGAACTTTAGCCCCGTACCTTTAAAAATTGCCTAAGCAGCTCTAGACAATTTATTAAGAATTTGAACGGTTTCGCCTGATTTGTTCGAGTCGCCTTATTTTGCGGGGGAAAAATTTTTCCAGAAATCGCATTTTTTATCGTCCATCGGTTGTTTCCCTCACAGTGCCGCAAGCGAAAGGCACGTTTTTCCGCTGCCATGGGTAAATTCCGCCGATCCCTCATGCTGCAGCCGCAGGCGGTCGCCGGCATTGAGCGGAAGAATGAAGGTGGCCGATTGTGAAGCGCCGGCGCTGGAGGCGTTTCCGGCAATGCTGCAATTGCCCGCCGCGCCGTTGACCGACAGCGAGACCCGGTGGCCGGAGGAGGAGGCTACGGCAAGCGACAGAATGGCGAGATAAAGACCCTTTGCAGGAACGATCAGTTCCCTTCCTCCGCCCGTGCCAACGGGGTCGCCGAGCGCAAAACCGCCCTCATCGATGAAGAGCAGGGAAAAACCCGCTGCCGAGCCGTTGGCCGGTTTTGTCGTGCCCGCCGGCAGTCCTGCCAGCACCACGGCCCGGTTGGGCAGCGAGACGCGGCCGTCGGCGCTGCATGAAAGCGCTATATGCCAAGTGGCGCCATCGGCGCTGGTCTTGATTGCAAAGCCGTCACTGCCGGCAAGGCCCATTTCCGCCCGGCCGCTCCAGCCGGACTGGAACAGCAGCGATGCGGTATCGGCTTTCGCTGCCTTGTTGATCGCCATGCGATGGCTGCCATTCTCCTGGCCGTGGGTGAAAAGGCTGGCAGGGGCGGCGAGCGCCAGGCGGTTGCTGGCATCGGCCTCGGTGCCTATGCCCAGCCTTTGGAACGTGCCGGTTGCGGGCAGCGGCATGTCCTGCCATGCGCCCTCCCGCAACACACGATATTTTCCCTCGTCGATAAACCATGCCGTCCAGCCGGGCTGCGGCATTATCGAGAGCCACGCGCCATCCTGCCGGAAGGCGAGCCTTCCGCCCTTGCCCGCCCAGTCTCCCGTGGCGTCCGGGGACAGCAGGAAGCAGCTTCCCTCCGGCGCGGTTTCGGGCGGTGCGGCGACCACGCCCCTGACGACCAGCTGGACGATCGCATCCAGCCGTTGCAGCGCCTCATTATGGGTCACGTGTTTCTGCGCCTGGGAGGGCAGGATGTAGGGAAGCCGAAGTCTCGCCGTCTGTTCCGTCATGGTGTTTGTCCGCGCTCGTGTCGTCTGCCGTGATTTTGATGCGGCGGGGCAGGGCGGGGATGAGCGGGGATGAGATTATTTCGGTTTGATGGGGGTTGGGGTGGTTTCTGTGTTTGCGGGAAACGGCATTTTTCGGCAAGCAGGAGAGGCTGCGTCCTGGCTTCGCGTATGCGGCTTCACCCCCCTCTGCCCTGCCGGGCATCTCCCCCTCAAGGGGGGAGATCGGCAAGACGCACTATCGCCGCTTCTATCTCAACCTTGAAGATGGTCGAAACCCAACCTCGGGTCGATCTCCCCCCTTGAGGGGGAGATGCCCGGCAGGGCAGAGGGGGGTGAAGCCGCATACGCGAAGCTTACCAAAACAGAAATCTGATACCGCGCGTCGCGGTAGTTCCCAGAGATGAAGTATTCTCGGGGTTACCCCGCCATCGCCCCTTCGGCGATGAAATCCGGATTGGCCAGCGCATCCTCGCCGTCGCCTCTCACCTCATAGGCAAGCGGCTGGCCGTCGCAATCCAGCGTTCTGCCGCCGGCGGCGCGCAGCACGGCATCGCCGGCGGCCGTATCCCACATCATGGTGCGGCTGAAGCGGGGATAGATATCGGCCGCGCCTTCCGCCAGCATGCAGAATTTCAGCGAGGAGCCGACGGAAATGCAGTCTTTCAGCCCGTGTTCGGCGACGAAGGCTTCCGTTTTTGCCGTACAGTGCGAGCGGCTGATCAGCGCCACGGGCGATGCGCCGCGCTGGCGGGCCCGGATGGGATGGCGCGCCAGGATCGCGCCTTCGCCTGATATTGCGAGTTTTTCAGCGCTGTCGTCCTTGCCGGTCCATGCCTGGCCGCGGCAGGGGGCGTAAACCACGCCTGCGACCGGAACACCGTTTCTGATCAGGGCGATATTGACGGTGAAATCGTCTTTGCCGGAAATGAATTCCTTGGTTCCATCCAGCGGGTCGACCAGAAAAAATTCCTTGCCCGTTTCCGGCAGGATGCCGTTCGAGACCGCCTCTTCGGCGACAACGGGAATTTCGGGAAAATTGGCGGCCAGCGCCTGAAGAATGATCGTCTCGGCGCGCTGGTCGGCCTCAGTTACCGGCGAGCAGTCATCCTTATAGGACACGTTCGGGCCGGCGCGATGGACCGCCATGATCGCCTGCCCGGCGTCCAGCGCCGCTTTCGTCAATATGTCGATCATCTCTTTGCCGTTGCCATCCCATCGCCACCCCGTGGCGGGACCTTGCTATACAACCTGGCTACTCCTTTGGCCGTCATCCGTCAAACAATGGCGGCCGACAGGGCTAAAATAGGCATTCAGTCGCTATTTTTTTAGCACTTCCTGCCGAAATCATGGCTCTTTTGATCGGGAAACGGGCAACTGGTGTGGAAATTCCAAATTTTGTGCAGGATCGCCCGTTTTTGACTTCACATTTTTAACGAACACGATATGCATTTTGGTGTTGGGGGTAAGCTTGCGAGGGCTCCCCTATAATTAACATAACGAGGCGTGGCTCATCAGAGGTCATGCCCAGGGGAAAGACATGGAGTATTTTATCCAGCAGCTCATCAACGGGCTGACTCTTGGATCGATCTACGGCCTCATCGCAATTGGCTATACGATGGTCTACGGCATCATCGGCATGATCAACTTCGCCCATGGCGATATTTTCATGCTTGGCGGTTTCGCCGCGCTGATTGTTTTTCTGGTCGTGACATCTTTTGTCGCCGGCATTCCGGTGGCGCTTCTTCTGCTTTTGATGATGGTCATCGCCATGCTGATGACCGGATTGTGGAACTGGGTCATCGAGCGCGTCGCCTACCGGCCGCTGCGCGGCTCGTTCCGCCTGGCACCGCTGATCACCGCCATCGGCATGTCGATCGCGCTGTCCAACTTCATCCAGGTCACGCAGGGTCCGCGCAACAAGCCGATCCCGTCGCTGGTGACGGAAAGCTACCATCTCGGTGCGATCACCGTTTCGCTGAAGCAGCTCATCATCATGGTGGTGACATCCGTGCTGCTCTTCGCCTTCTGGTACATCGTCAACAAGACACCGCTCGGGCGGGCGCAGCGCGCCACCGAACAGGACCGCAAGATGGCGGCGCTTCTGGGCGTTGATGTCGACAAGACGATCTCCATCACCTTCATCATGGGTGCGGCGCTCGCTTCGGTCGCAGGCACGATGTATCTGATGTATTACGGCGTCGCCTCGTTCAATGACGGCTTCATTCCGGGCGTCAAGGCGTTCACGGCGGCCGTTCTCGGCGGCATCGGCTCGCTTCCGGGCGCTGTTCTCGGCGGTCTGCTGATCGGCCTCATCGAGTCGCTCTGGTCGGCCTATTTCTCCATCGCCTACAAGGACGTCGCGGCATTCGGCATCCTGGCTTTCGTGCTGATCTTCAAGCCGACCGGCATTCTCGGTCGTCCGGAAGTCGAGAAGGTGTGAAACCATGACCAATATCGCTTCCGAACACGACACTTCCAACCCGAGCCTGATGGCAACGGCGGTGAAGGAAGGCATCTTTGCGGGCATCGTCTCGCTCGGCATGTTCATTCTCTACGTCGGCATCGTCACCTATCAGGACATCAACAACCAGCTCATCTGGGGCACCCGCTGGGGCCTGCTGGCGGTCTTCGTGGGCGTTGCCGCCGTCGGCCGTTTCCTGATGGTGGGCTTCATCAAGCCGTCACTGGACCGCCGCAAGCTTGCCAAGGCCAAAAGCGGCATTCTGGAAATTTCCGAGGAAAAAGGCTTTTTCCACAAGCACTTCCTGAAGCTGGCGCTGGTTCTGCTGTTGCTTTATCCCGTGATCGCCGTGCAATTGTTCGGCTTTCAGGGTTCGCTGAAATTCGTCGACAATTTCGGCATCCAGATCCTGATCTACGTGATGCTGGCCTGGGGTCTTAATATCGTCGTCGGCCTCGCCGGCCTGCTCGATCTCGGTTACGTGGCCTTCTATGCCGTCGGCGCCTATTCCTATGCGCTGCTCTCAAGCCATTTCGGCCTGTCCTTCTGGGTGCTTTTGCCGGTTGCCGGCATTCTTGCGGGTTTCTGGGGCATCATTCTCGGTTTCCCGGTCCTGCGGCTTCGCGGCGACTATCTGGCGATCGTCACGCTCGCCTTCGGTGAGATCATCCGCCTTGTCTTGCTCAACTGGACGGAAGTGACCAAGGGCACCTTCGGCATTTCCGGCATCGCCAAGGCGTCCGTCTTCGGCATCTGGTCCTTCGATGTCGGCGCGTCGAACAATTTCGCCAAGGCCTTCGGCCTGTCGATGTCGTCCGCCTATTACAAGATCTTCCTGTTCTACGTGATCCTGCTTCTTTGCATGCTGACGGCTTATGTCACCATCAAGCTGCGCCGCATGCCGATCGGCCGCGCCTGGGAGGCGCTGCGTGAGGACGAAATCGCCTGCCGTTCGCTCGGTATCGATACCGTCATCACCAAGCTCACCGCCTTTGCGACGGGCGCCATGTTCGGCGGTTTCGCCGGCTCGTTCTTCGCCGCGCGTCAGGGTTTCGTGTCACCGGAAAGCTTCGTCTTCCTGGAATCGGCCGTCATCCTCGCCATCGTCGTTCTCGGCGGCATGGGGTCGCTCACCGGCATCGCCATTGCGGCGCTGGTCATGGTCGGCGGCACCGAGGCGCTGCGTGAAATGGAATTCCTGAAGCATGTCTTCGGGCCCGATTTCACGCCGGAACTTTACCGCATGCTGCTGTTCGGTCTCGCCATGGTCATCGTCATGCTGTTCAAGCCGCGCGGTTTCGTCGGCTCGCGTGAACCCACGGCCTTCCTCAAAGAACGCAAGGCCGTCTCCGGCAGCTTTACCAAGGAAGGTCACGGTTGATGGCTTCCGGAACGACAACAATGGCAAATGATACGATCCTCAAGGTCGAACATCTCTCGATGCGCTTCGGCGGCCTGATGGCCATCAACGACTTCTCCTTCGAGGCGAAGCGCGGAGAGATCACGGCGCTTATCGGCCCGAACGGTGCGGGAAAGACCACGGTTTTCAACTGCATCACCGGCTTCTACAAGCCGACGATGGGCATGATCACCATGCGTCAGCAAAATGGCGAGGCGCATCTTCTGGAGCGGCTGCCGGATTTCGAAATCACCAAGAAGGCGAAGGTGGCGCGCACCTTCCAGAACATCCGCCTGTTCTCGGGTCTGACGGTTCTGGAAAACCTGCTCGTGGCGCAGCACAATGCGCTGATGAAGGCGTCGGGTTACACCATTCTCGGCCTTCTTGGCCTGCCGGCCTACAAAAAGGCGGTCAACAACTCGATCGAGAAAGCCAAATACTGGCTGGACAAGGCCGATCTGACCGACCGGGCCGATGATCCGGCCGGCGATCTGCCCTATGGCGCGCAGCGCCGTCTGGAAATCGCCCGCGCCATGTGCACGGGGCCGGAACTCCTCTGCCTCGATGAACCGGCGGCGGGTCTCAACCCGAAGGAATCGCTGGCCCTCAACGCGCTGCTGCGCGGTATCCGCGACGAGGGGACGTCTCTGCTTCTGATCGAGCACGACATGTCGGTGGTGATGCAGATTTCGGACCATGTCGTGGTTCTCGAATATGGCCAGAAGATTTCCGACGGTTCGCCTGACCATGTGAAGAACGACCCCAAGGTCATCGCCGCCTATCTGGGTGTCGAGGATGATGAAGTGGAAGACGTGATTGCGGAAGAACTCGACGGAGGAGCGGCCTGATGTCTGGTGAACCGCTTCTTAAAGTTCAGGGTGTCGAAACCTATTATGGCAATATCCGCGCTCTGGCGGGTGTCGATGTCGAAGTCAACAAGGGTGAGATCGTCAGCCTGATCGGCGCCAATGGCGCCGGCAAGTCGACGCTGATGATGACCATCTGCGGCAGCCCGCAGGCGCGTGTCGGCCAGGTGACTTTCGACGGTGAGGATATTACCCGTCTGCCCACCCATCTGATCGCCCGCAAACGCATTGCCCAGTCACCTGAAGGCCGCCGGATTTTCCCGCGCATGACGGTGCTGGAAAACCTGCAGATGGGCGCCAATCTCGACAATCTCAAATATTTCAAAGAGGACGTCGAAAAAATCTTCGTCATGTTCCCGCGGCTGAAAGAGCGCCAGAGCCAGCGCGGCGGCACGCTTTCCGGCGGCGAGCAGCAGATGCTCTCCATCGGCCGCGCGCTGATGGCAAGGCCGAAGCTTCTGCTTCTCGACGAACCGTCGCTGGGTCTCGCACCGCTGATCGTCAAGGGCATCTTCGAAGCGATCAAAAAACTCAACCAGGAGGAGGGGCTGACGGTCTTCCTCGTGGAGCAGAACGCCTTTGCCGCGCTCAAGCTTTCCGACCGCGCCTATGTGATGGTCAACGGCAAGGTGACGATGAGCGGTTCGGGCAGGGAGCTGCTGGCCGATCCGCAGGTACGCGCCGCCTATCTGGAAGGCGGCCGGCACTGAAAGATTTTACTTGCGCCGAAAATTTTGCGGCGCAAGATTGCAAACGGCATCCCGCCGGGCCTTCGGGCAAACGGCGGGATGTAAACAATAAAATGCCCTCCGGGAAAACGGCGGGACGACAGACAAGGCAGGGCTGGCGCATCGCGCCCGGCACTGATGGGGAAAGAGATGCAGGGCCTTTTTTTCGAGACCGATAGCGGCGTGCGTTATATTCTGCGCGCATTGGTTGTTCTTCTGGGTTTCTGGACCGCCTGGCGCGCGGGAAAATCCGTCGCCGATGGCTGGGGTGGTTACCCACGTGTGGTCATCTACACGCTGGCATTGGGGCTCGTCATGCGGTTTCTGCATCACGCGCTCTTCAACGGACCGTTCATAAACGGTTTTTACTATGTGTTTGACGTCGTTCTTCTTCTGGTCTTTTCCAGCATCGGTTTCCGCATGCGCCGGACGAACCAGATGGTCAATAACTACTATTGGCTTTACGATCGCACGTCGGCATTCTCCTATAAGAAGAAGGATTGACAGTCGGATTCGTCCGGCTGCACAATGCTCGTCAGAGTGGAACAGTTTCCTGTTCAGTGAAGGTGGGTACTGAACAGGCCCTAGTAACCAACCCATCCAAAGGAACTGGGAGTAAAGTAATGAAGAAGTCTCTTCTTTCCGCCGTTGCGCTGACCGCCATGGTCGCCTTCAGCGGTTCGGCCTGGGCCGATGTCCTGATCGCTGTCGGCGGCCCGCTGACCGGCCCGAACGCTGCTTTCGGTGCTCAGCTTCAGAAGGGTGCCGAGCAGGCTGCGAAAGACATCAACGCTGCCGGCGGTATCAACGGCGAACAGATCAAGATCGTGCTGGGCGATGACGTTTCCGACCCCAAGCAGGGTATCTCGGTTGCCAACAAATTCGTTGCTGATGGCGTGAAATTCGTCGTCGGCCACTTCAACTCCGGCGTTTCCATTCCTGCTTCCGAAGTTTATGCCGAAAACGGCATTCTCGAAGTAACGCCTGCCGCGACCAACCCTGTTTTCACCGAGCGCGGCCTGTGGAACACGTTCCGCACCTGCGGTCGTGACGACCAGCAGGGCGGCATCGCCGGCAAGTATCTGGCCGACCACTACAAGGACGCCAAGATCGCCATCATTCACGACAAGACCCCCTATGGTCAGGGCCTTGCCGATGAAACCAAGAAGGCAGCCAATGCGGCTGGCCTGACGGAAGCCATGTATGAAGGCGTCAATGTCGGCGACAAGGACTTCTCCGCGCTGATCTCCAAGATGAAGGAAGCCGGCGTCACGGTTATCTATTGGGGCGGCCTGCACACGGAAGCCGGTCTGATCATCCGCCAGGCGGCCGATCAGGGCCTGAAGGCAAAGCTCATCTCGGGTGACGGCATCGTCTCGAACGAACTCGCCTCCATCGCCGGCGACGCTGTCGAAGGCACGCTCAACACCTTCGGTCCCGATCCGACCCTGCGTCCTGAAAACAAGGAACTGGTAGAGAAGTTCAAGGCCGCCGGCTTCAACCCGGAAGCCTACACCCTCTACTCCTACGCCGCCCTGCAGGCTATTGCCGGCGCTGCCAAGGCTGCCGGTTCGGTTGAGCCGGAAAAGGTTGCTGAAGCTCTGAAGAAGGGCACCTTCCCGACCGCGCTCGGCGACATCTCCTTCGACGAGAAGGGCGACCCGAAGCTTCCCGGTTACGTCATGTACGAGTGGAAGAAGGGCCCGGACGGCAAGTTCAGCTACTTCCAGCAGGGGACGTGAGTCTTACTGGATAATTGCCTATCGAAGCCCGGCAGCGATGCCGGGCTTTTTGTTTTTAGGGTCAAGTGACCTGCTGACACCTTTATGGTTTTGTCATCCTCGGGCTTGACCCGAGGATCCACCGCCGCGCGAGGAATGGATCCTCGGGTCGAGCCCGAGGATGACGTCGAGTGTGGGTTGTGTTGGCAGGCAAAATACACTCGGGATACGCCTTCAGCCCGCTTTCTCCGCGGCCCTCGCCAGCACGACATCGGCGCGCTCCGAAACCGGAGCTTTCGGCAGCACCACAGTCTCATAATCCAGCCGGGCGTAATTACGCAGCAGGCGTTCATACTCCTCCACCGCCGCATCCAAACCGTGTTTGCGCTCGCTGTCTCCCCGGTAAATCTCCGGCCAGGGTGGGGTGAGGAAAACCAGCCGGTTATAGCGGTGCGTGTTTTGCAGCGTATCGATAAAGCTGTCACCGCTGACATGGCGAAGTGCCGAGGCGGCGTCGATCAGGCCGCGATCGAAAAAGACGAGGCCGTCCGGCGGGGTCTTTTGCCGGTCTTCGAGTGCCATGGCGATGGCGCGGCGGGCGAAGGCTTCGATGTCGATCCACGGCAGGGCCGTGCCGCCATTGCGGGTTTCTTCGATGACGATGCGGCGGCCGGGCTCTTCCACGGTGGCGAAACCGCGTCGGGTAAGCTCGGCGAGAAGCGTGGATTTTCCGCCGCCGGAGCAGCCGGAAAGGATGATGAAACGGTCCATGGGAACGTCCTCCTTGTTGGGGGATGCGGGGTATGTTTGAGGGAATGGGTTGCGG
>LT009756.1:2383293-2390578 GCA_900012615.1 Agrobacterium genomosp. 13 str. CFBP 6927 | reverse complement strand
GGACTTCTCCCCCTTGGGGAGAAGAAACAAGCGGCGGACGCTCGCCCAATAAGCGGACGCCGTGAACTCAAGCGGAATATGTCGAACAACCTACCATAATAATGGCAGTCGTCACCCCTGATGCAATATATGCGCCGCCTTCACAGCCGCCGATGCCCGGTTTTCCACCCCGAGCTTCACATAGATCTGTTCCAGATGCTTGTTCACGGTTCTCGCGGAAAGGCCGAGGATATCGCCGATATCGCGGTTGGATTTGCCCTTCGCGATCCACAGCAGCACTTCCGATTCCCGCGCGGTGAGGGAAAAATGTTCGCGCAGCAGGTGGTCGCCGGATTTCTCATTGGCGGCGGTGAGGCGGAAGAGGAATTCATCCGGCCCCATGGCGCCAAGGAAGGACAGTTGCAGGGCGGGCCGCCCGGCCTCGGTGATCGTCAGCGGCACGTCGCGGCCGGTTTCCGCCGCCGCCCGTTCTGCGAGCCAGCGGCCAATATGGCTGGTGACGATTTCCATGCCGTCATCGCGGCCGGTGGCGGCGTTGACGAGCCGCGTCGCCTGCGGCGTCGACCAGTGGATCGCCCCATTGGCGCGCACGGCGAGCAGGTGGCGGCCGGCGGCATCAAGCGCGACGCGGGCGCTCTGGGCCGAGCGGGCATTGGAAAGGTGCACGCGGATGCGGGCGCGCAACTCGTCGATGTTGATCGGCTTGGTCAGATAATCGACGCCGCCGGATTCCAGCGCCCGCACCACATGTTCGGTCTCGGTCAGCCCGGTCATGAAGATAACGGGCACCTGCGCCACCGCCGCATTGGCCTTCAGGCGGCGGCAGGTCTCGAAACCGTCCATCGCCGGCATGACGGCGTCGAGCAGGATGATATCGGGCGTGATGCGTTCGGCAATGTTGAGCGCGGCCTGGCCGGAGGTGGCGATGAGGGCGGAAAAGCCGGACTGTTCCAGCGCATCGGTGAGGAACCCCAGTGCCTCCGGGCTGTCATCCACCAGCAATACGATGTCTCTCGGGGCTGCCGCCGCCTGACCGCTCATGCCTTGCCGTCTCCCGTGTCACTATCCGCAAACCGTTTAAGAAAATGCGCGTAACCGGCCAGATCGAAGGCCTGCACATAGGTGCCGAGCTCCTGCGTGAAGGGCAGGTTTTCCGTGTTGCGGGCAAGATCGGCGAGTTTCGCCTCGATGCCGCGTATGTAGCCTATTTCGCCGAGCCGCTGCAAATCCTGAATGTGAATTGCGCCGGGATGGACGATCTGCGCCACGGGCGGCGGCGATGGCGGGGGCGGCATATCCGCCTCGTAGATCCATTTCAGGCCGAGATGCACGGCAAGCCTGTCGCAAAGCTGGCGGATATCGACAGGCTTGGCGATGGCGTCATTGTGGTTGTCCTCGCCCGCGCCCGCCACTGTCCCGTCGCCGATATTGGCCGAGAGCATGATGAGCGGGGCAGTCTGGCCGGCTTCACGCAGTTTCGTCACAAGCTGCCAGCCGGTCATGCCGGGCATGGAAATATCGATGAGGAAAAGGTCGGGCTTCACGCCTTCGATGAGCGTCAGGCATTCCGGCCCGCTCTGCGCCGTCAGCACTACGAAATCCAGCGGCGAGAGCACCTGCCGCATCAGTTCGCGATGATCCTCATTGTCATCGACCACGACGATGGTGCGGCGCGGGCCGGAATAGGAGCGAATGGTCTTTTCCGCCGCCGGTGCCGTGCTTGGCCGGTGCACGGCAGAGAGCATGAGGCGCACGCGGAAAGTGGAGCCTTCATCCTTTGCGCTGGAAACGGAAATTTCGCCGCCGAGCGTATTGGTGAGGAGCCTCGTGATGGTCAGGCCGAGGCCGAGGCCCGGCATGGGGCGCACGCTGTCTGCCTCGCCGCGCTGGAAGGGCTCATAGATGCGGGCGAGGTCCTTTTCGGCAATGCCACGGCCGGTATCGGAGACGGTGAAACTCGCCACCTGGCTGCGATAACCGACATCGAAGGTGACGGCGCCCTCATCGGTGAATTTGATGGCGTTGGAGATGAGGTTGACGAGGATCTGGCGCAGCCGCTTTTCATCGGTGCGGACATATTGCGGCAGGGCCCGCGACCGGTCGTGGCGAAATTCCAGCCCCTTGGCCTGCGCCTGCGGGCGGAACATGTCGACGATCTGGTCGAGGAAATCCTGAATATTGATCTCGTTGGAATAGACCTGCAGACGGCCCGCCTCGATCTTGGAAATATCCAGAAGCCCGTCGATCAGGCCAGACAGGTGATCGGCTGAACGGCGGATGACCTTGATTGCCGATTGCCGGGGCGGGGGAATGGTGTCGTCGCGCTCGAGAATCTGGGCATAACCAAGAACCGCATTGAGCGGCGTGCGCAATTCATGGCTGAGGCCGACGACATAACGGCTCTTGGCGCGGTTAGCGGCCTCGGCCGTTTCCTTGGCGTCCTGAAGGGCGGCGTCGGTCTTCTTGTGAGCGGCGATTTCCTTCAGCAGCAATGTGTTCTGGCGGGAGGATTCCTCTTCCGCCACCACCCGGCTGTCATGGGCAAGCACGAGGAACCAGCAGACGATGCCGGCAATGACGGCGAAGACGAAAAACACGATGAGGATGGTGCGGTTCACCACATCGGCCGTTTCTGGCGAGGCGGTGCCGACCTGATGGGCGATCATCGCGAGAATGCCGCCGATGGCGGTGACGGCAATCGCCGCCGCCATGCCGTAACGTCCGAGCCGGGTGGCGAGTTTCGCCACCAGCTGATCCGGCAGGAAGGATTTCGCGACGGTGGCGACCTGATAGTTCAGCTTGGCCTTCGGCTTGCACATGTCGTGGCAGCGGCTGTCCAGCGAGCAGCAGAGCGAACAGATCGGTGCGGCATAGGCCGGACACCAGGCCATGTCCTCCGGCTCGAAAGGGTGTTCGCAGATGGAGCAGGTGATGCTGCTTTCCTCACGCCACTTCTGGCGCGGTTTGCGGGCGAGATAAAATTTGCCCTTCGTGCCCCATGCAATCAGCGGCGAGGCGGTGAAAGCGACGATCAGCGTCAGATAGGGCGCGAGCGATGCGGCGAGCGGTCCGAAGGCTCCGAAATGCGCCATCAGCGCAATGGTGGCCGAAAGCGCCATGGAGCCGACGCCGACGGGGTTGATATCGTAAAGATGGGCGCGCTTGAATTCGATGCCGGGCGGGGCAAGGCCGAGCGGCTTGTTGATGAAGAGATCGGCGGAAATGGTGCAGAGCCACGCCATGGCGATGATGGAGAAGATGCCGAGCGTTTCTTCCAGTAGCCTGTAGATGCCGAGCTCCATCAGAAGCAGCGCGATCGCCACGTTGAAGACCAACCAGACGACGCGGCCGGGGTGGCTGTGGGTGAGGCGCGAGAAGAAGTTCGACCATGCGAGCGAACCCGCATAGGCGTTCATGACGTTGATCTTCAGCTGCGAGACGACCACGAAGGCGACCATCAGCAGCATGGCCGCCGTCTCGTTGGGGATCATGTAACCGAAGGCGGTGAGATACATCTGCGCCGGATCGGCGGCGCGATCCACCGAGACGCCGGAGCTGAAGGTGAGCACCACGAGGAAGGAGCCGGCGAGCAGCTTCGGCACGCCGACGACGACCCAGCCGGAGCCCGCCAGGAAAACCGCAATGCGGTGGCGCAGGCGGCTTTGCCCCTCGGCCGGCAGAAAGCGCAGGAAGTCCACCTGTTCGCCGATCTGCGACATCAGCGCCAGAATGACGGCGGAGGCCGCGCCGAATTCCACCAGATTGAAATCCGCGACCGTTCCCGGCGGGCCGGAGGCGTGGTGAATACCGGCAAAGGCGCGCCAGAGATCGTATTTTTCCCAGTCCAACAAAGCGATGAACACGAAAGGCAGGACGTTGAGGATGATCCAGAAGGGCTGGGTGATGATCTGGAAACGGCTGATGAGGCGCACGCCATGGGTGACCAGCGGAATGACCATGACGGCCGAGATGATGTAGCCGATCCACAGCGGAATGCCGAGCGCCAGTTCCAGCGCGCCGGACATGATCGACGCTTCGATGGCGAAGAGCATGAAGGTGAAGGCGGCATAGATCAGCGAGGTGATGGTGGAGCCGATATAACCGAAGCTCGCGCCGCGCGTCAGAAGATCGATATCGACACCGTGACGGATGGCGTAACGGCTGATCGGCAGGCCGACGGCGAGCATGGCGATGGCGGCGACGAGGATGGCGTAAAAGGCGTTGGTGGTGCCATAGGAGAGCGTGATGGCGCCGCCGATGGCTTCCAGCGCCAGAAAGGAAATCGCGCCGATGGCGGTGTGGGAAATGCGGTTGGAGGAAAATTGCCGGGCGCTCTTGGCGGTGAAGCGCAGCGCATAATCTTCCAGCGTCTGGTTGGCGACCCAGCGGTTATATTCGCGCCTGACGGGGATGATGCGTTGCCGTGCGGCCATGCCTATCTAGCGCCTTTCCGCAACGGGCCTCTCACAGCCGCACCGACATGCCGCCATCCACCGTCAGCACATGGCCGTTGACGAAGGAGGATGCGTCGCTGGCCAGAAACAGGGCTGCACCGGCGATTTCATCCGGCCTGCCCCAGCGTTCCAGCGGCACGCGCAGCTTGGCAAAGGCGACCATGTCAGGGTTTTCGGCAAGGGCCGCATTGGTTTCCGTGGCGAACATGCCGGGTGCAATGGCGTTGCTGGTGATGCCGCGCGCACCATATTCGACAGCTATTGCGCGCATCAGCCCGGTTAGCCCCTGCTTGGCAACGGGATAGATCGCATCGCCCGGCCTGACGATGTGGCCGAGAATGGAGGTGATGGTGATGATGCGGCCGTAACCGTTGGTGTTCATGGCTTGCGCGGCGTCTCGCGACAGCGAGACGGAGGAGGTGAGGTCGGTGCGGATAAGCTCCAGCACGTCCTCGTCGCTGAATTCGGAAAGCGGGCGGCGGTCGCGTGCGCCAACATTGTTGACGAGGATATCGAGATGGCCGAATTCGTCCATGATGCGGTGGACGAGGGCAGTTCCGGCGGCGGTGTCGGCAATGTCGAAAGCGGCATAATCGGCTTTTCCGCCGGCTTGCCGAAGTGTGCCTGCTGCCTGTTCCAGCGCCTCGGCGTTGCGGCCGGTCAGCCACACATGGGCGCCAGCCTCGGTAAAGGCCCTGGCGATTTCGAAGCCGAGACCGCGGCCGCTGCCGGTGATGATGGCGATGCGGTTTTCGAGAGAGAATTTTTTGAGAATGCCCATCGCTCACCTTCTTGCTTTAGAGCATCGGACCGAAAACCGTGTCTCGGTTCGGAAAAGCCGATGCGGTTGGTCAAAGCCACGCAACGTCTTCGAGTTTGCGCATAGGCAAGAATATTCCACGCAGGGCAGAGGGCGAAAGGTCGCCTGTCCGGTCCGGCCGTTCGGTGGACATAAAAATGGCGTCGCCCGGTTGCGGGCGACGCCATGTCTTGGGTTATCAGGCAGCAGCCGACTTTGCGAGCGGCACTTCTGCAATCGTCTTCAGAACGACGGAAGCGATCTGGTAAGGGCAGCCCTGCGAGTTCGGACGACGGTCTTCAAGGTAACCCTTGTAACCGTTGTTGACGAAAGAATGCGGAACGCGGATCGAGGCGCCACGGTCGGCAACGCCGTAGGAGAACTTGTTCCACGGAGCGGTTTCGTGCTTGCCGGTCAGGCGCAGGTGGTTGTCCGGACCGTAAACGTCGATGTGCTCTTTCCAGTTCTTGGCGAAAGCGGCCATGAGGGCTTCGAAATAGTCCTTGCCGCCAACTTCGCGCATGAACTTGGTGGAGAAGTTGCAATGCATGCCCGAACCGTTCCAGTCGGTATCGCCGAGCGGCTTGCAATGGAATTCGACGTCGATGCCGTACTGTTCGCAAAGACGCAGCAGCAGGTAACGGGCGATCCAGATCTGGTCGGCGGCGCGCTTGGAGCCCTTGCCGAATACCTGGAATTCCCACTGGCCCTTGGCCACTTCGGCGTTGATGCCTTCGTGGTTGATGCCGGCTTCGAGGCAGAGGTCGAGGTGCTCTTCAACGATTTCGCGGGCAACCGAACCGACATTCTTGAAGCCGACGCCGGTGTAATAAGGACCCTGCGGAGCCGGGTAACCCTGTTCCGGGAAGCCGAGCGGGCGGCCGTCCTGGTAGAAGAAATATTCCTGTTCGAAGCCGAACCATGCGTCCTCGTCGTCGAGGATGGTTGCGCGGCTGTTCGAAGCATGCGGGGTGACGCCATCGGGCATCATGACTTCGCACATGACGAGTGCACCGTTGGAGCGGGCCGGGTCGGGATAGATCGCGACGGGCTTCAGCACGCAATCCGACGAGTGGCCTTCGGCCTGCTGCGTGGACGAGCCATCAAAGCCCCAAAGCGGCAGCTGCTCGAGTGTGGGGAATTCGTCGAATTCCTTGATCTGGGTCTTGCCGCGCAGGTTGGGGACCGGCTTGTATCCGTCCAGCCAGATGTACTCGAGTTTGAACTTAGTCATTACGAACCTCTCATAGGTAACAATGCGAAGCCTTGAGGCCTCCCGTGGCTTTGGCCACCGAAGCGCATTCGCGTTCAAGGGCTGACCCCTTAGATGCATGCCGCGTGCCAGATTGGCGATATCAGGCGATTTTTTCGAAAAATCTTTCAGGCCCCCTGTCGCGCAGGAGCCTGGATATCGCGCGTGGCTGGTTCTGCTGCACTGCGGCAGGCAAATTCACCCCTCATGTTTCATCATTGAATCCTGATAGATAGCTGGCGTCTCCCGGCGAAATGCCCTGCTGCGGTGCAATGATTTCGGTTGCGCGCGAGGGATTGGCATTTGCCCCAAAAACCGGCGCTTTCGGAATGGTTTTTCTTGTAGATGAGACGATTAATGCCTATATTTTTCGCAAGGTGATTTTTTTTTAATCAAACGGAGCGAATCTGGCCTTTGCGGGTTAGCTCCAGACATAAAGTGCTTCGATGCAAACAGAGTGAGATGATCGAAATGGCAACTGGCATTCATCGCGAGACGGCAACGATCTATCAATTCCCGGTCGGCGGGCGCGCGGGTCTTTCCAAGTTCCGCAACAGCAGCCTCAGCGACCTCGAGCGTCAGGCGCAGGAGCCGCATATCGATTTCGGTTCGTGGTATCACGACGATGCGATCCGCGACGAAGAGCGGAACGATAAGCCGCATTCCTGATGGTCGCATTCCTGATGTGAGACCGTGCCGTGCATTTCTTCTCCCCGTGGGGGAGAAGGTGGCCCGAAGGGTCGGATGAGGGGGCAACCCCTCCGTATATCGCGGCGCTCG
>LT009756.1:2286498-2383273 GCA_900012615.1 Agrobacterium genomosp. 13 str. CFBP 6927 | reverse complement strand
CAACCCCTCCGTATATCGCGGCGCTCGCCCCCTCATCCCGCTGCCGCGGACTTCTCCCCGGCGGGGAGAAGAAACAAGCTGAGGCCTCCTGCTTCACAGACAAGCACCTTCAGGTTCAGCTTATTCCCAACCCCTCATGCATCTTTCGCCACCCCGCCTACGTCAATTGACGTATACGGTTTCGCTCTCACGAGATCGATAGTCCCTCCCAGCAGCGGCCGCAGATGCCGCTGAGCCTCCACGAGAGGCCAAACAAGGAGAGGGGTTCTTCCGATGATATTCCGCAAGACGCTTAGTGCTGCGCTGCTTGGCGCGATCCTGTCCACCACCGCCTTCCACGGCGCTTTTGCCGCTGACGACACCATCAAGGTCGGCGTGCTGCATTCGCTGTCCGGTACGATGGCGATTTCAGAAACGACGCTGAAGGACGCCATGCTGATGCTCATCGACGAGCAGAACAAGAAGGGCGGCGTGCTCGGCAAGAAACTCGAAGCCGTAGTGGTCGATCCGGCTTCCGACTGGCCGCTTTTCGCCGAAAAGGCCCGCCAGTTGATTTCGCAGGACAAGGTCGCCGCCGTTTTCGGCTGCTGGACGTCGTCCTCGCGCAAATCCGTGCTGCCGGTCTTCGAGGAACTGAATTCGATCCTGTTCTATCCGGTTCAGTATGAGGGTGAAGAATCCTCGCGCAACATTTTCTATACGGGTGCGGCGCCGAACCAGCAGGCCATTCCGGCCGTAGACTACCTTGCCAATACCGAAGGCGTGGAGCGCTGGGTTCTGGCCGGCACGGACTATGTCTATCCGCAGACCACCAACAAGATCCTGAAGGCCTACCTGATGTCGAAGGGCGTCAAGGAAGAGGACATCATGATCAACTACACGCCGTTCGGTCATTCCGACTGGCAGACGATCGTGTCCGATATCAAGAAATTCGGCTCTGCCGGCAAGAAGACCGCCGTGGTCTCCACCATCAACGGCGACGCCAACGTGCCTTTCTACAAAGAACTGGCGAACCAGGGCATCAAGGCTGAAGACATTCCCGTCGTCGCCTTCTCGGTCGGCGAAGAAGAACTTGCCGGTCTTGATACCGCACCGCTGGTCGGCCACCTTGCCGCCTGGAACTACTTCCAGTCCGTCGATGCGCCGGTCAATGCCGAATTCATCAAGACCTGGCATGCCTTTACCAAGAACGACAAGCGCGTGACCAACGACCCGATGGAAGCCGCCTATATCGGCTTCAACGCCTGGGTAAAGGCCGTCGAATCTGCCGGCACGACGGATACGGACAAGGTTCTCGATTCGATTATCGGCGTTTCCGTGCCGAACCTTTCGGGCGGTTACTCCACCGTCATGCCGAACCACCACATCACCAAGCCGGTGCTGATCGGCGAAATCCAGGCCGACGGCCAGTTCGAAATCGTGCAGCAGACGCCGCAGGTCGTGGGTGACGAATGGTCGGATTATCTGCCGGATTCGAAGGATCTGATCTCGGACTGGAGGAAGCCGATGTCCTGCGGCAACTTCAATGTGGCCAGTGGGAAGTGCGGCGGCAAGGGTAGTTGATTAGCGAGGTGGGTGCCGCCCCCGTTGTTGGGGGCGGTTTTCTCATTGGAAACTGAGCAAGAATTACCCCCCTCTGCCCTGCCGGGCATCTCCCCCTCAAGGGGGGAGATCGGCAAGACGCTTTCTCGCCGCTTCATTCTCAAACATCGAGATAGGCGAGACCTCGCCACAGGTCGATCTCCCCCCTTGAGGGGGAGATGCCCGGCAGGGCAGAGGGGGGTAAGCGGCATATTCAGGTCGCACAAAATTAAAACGCCCAAGGAACCCGACATGACGATCCGATCTTTTCTCGGAGCCATTTTCCTCTGGCTCACCCTGGGGATCGCAGCCCAATCCTTCGCGCAAAGCGAGCCGAAGGCGCTGATCGACCAGCTCGGCACGGCGGATTTCAAGCAGGCCGAAGTGCTGATCGGGCAGATTGCCGCCACGGGCGATGCGCGTGTCGTGCCGGCGCTCGAGGCTTTTGCGGCGGGCGATCTTTACGTGCGCAAGGCCGACAATCTGGTGTTCATGACGAAGCCGGCAGGTTCCAATTTTACGCTGATCGACCCGCTGACGGGCGAAAGTGCGGGTGAAGCGCCGAAGGCGGCTGTCAGCAAGATCAAGGTCAACAATAATCTGCGCCGGGTCATCCGCGCCGCACTCGGCGGCCTGACCCTGCTCAGCCCGGAAAAATCCGTGCGGCTTTCCGCGGCAGACGCCGTTCTGAAAGCGCCGAGCGCGGAAAATCTCGAATTGCTGGAAGCGGCCATCGCCAAGGAGGCCGATACTGAGGTGCGGACCCGGATGGAGGAGGCGCGGGCTGTCTCGCTGCTCTCCTCCGAACGGTCGCTCGAAGAGAAGAGGCAAGCAATCGCCACCATCAAGAGCCTTGGCGGGCGCGATGCCATCGGCATTCTGATGGCGGCTTCCTCGTCGGTGGATCAGAGCCTGAAGCCGGATATCGACAGCGCCATATCGAGCATCGAAAGCTCCCTTGCCTTCTGGGACTATGCGCAGAATGTCTGGTACGGCCTGTCGCTCGGTTCCGTGCTGCTGCTGGCCGCCATCGGCCTTGCCATCACCTTCGGCGTGATGGGCATCATCAACATGGCGCATGGCGAGATGGTGATGATCGGCGCCTATTCCACCTTCATGGTGCAGGAGGTGATCCGCACGCATTTCCCCGGCCTGTTCGACTGGTCGCTCGCCATCGCTCTGCCCGCCGCCTTTCTGGTGACGGCCTTTGTCGGCCTCGTGATGGAGCGCGGCGTCATCCGTTTCCTTTACGGGCGGCCGCTGGAAACGCTTCTCGCCACCTGGGGCATCTCGCTTATCCTGCAACAGGGCGTGCGCTCCATCTTCGGGCCTACCAATCGTGAGGTCGGCAGCCCGAGCTGGATGTCCGGCTCCTTCAGCGTCGGTTATCTCAATTTCACCTGGAACCGGGTGTGGATCGTCTGCTTCTCGCTTTCGGTGTTCTTCGCGCTGCTGGTTCTCCTGAAGCGCTCCGCCTTCGGCCTGCAGATGCGCGCCGTGACGCAGAACCGCCGCATGGCCTCTTCCATGGGCATTCGCACGCCGTGGGTGGATGCCTTCACCTTCGCGCTCGGTTCGGGCGTTGCCGGTCTCGCCGGCGTGGCGCTGTCGCAGATCGACAATGTCTCGCCCAATCTCGGCCAGAGCTACATCATCGACAGTTTCATGGTGGTGGTGTTCGGCGGCGTCGGCAATCTCTGGGGAACGCTGGTGGGCGCCCTGTCTCTCGGCGTGCTCAACAAGTTCCTTGAGCCGACGGTGGGCGCCGTGCTCGGCAAGATCCTCGTGCTCGTTCTCATCATCCTGTTCATCCAGAAGCGGCCGCGCGGTCTCTTCGCACTCAAGGGAAGGGCGATCGAAGCATGATTACCGGCTTCCTTCTGCGCGCGCTCGACCGCCGCATCTCCATCGCCATCGGCATCATTCTGGCCATCGCCGTGCTGGTGCCTGCCTCCAACCTGCTTTTGCCGGCCGACAGCGCGTTGCGCATCCCGACCTATATCATGTCGATGCTCGGCAAATATCTGGCCTATGCGCTGCTGGCGCTCGCGCTCGATCTCGTCTGGGGTTATTGCGGCATTCTCTCGCTTGGCCATGCCGCCTTCTTCGCGCTCGGCGGTTATGCCATGGGCATGTATCTGATGCGACAGATCGGCACGCGCGGGGTTTATGGCCATCCGGTGCTGCCTGATTTCATGGTGTTCCTCAACTGGAAGGAACTGCCGTGGTTCTGGCAGGGCTTCGACATGTTCTGGTTTGCGGCGCTGATGGTGCTGGTGGTGCCGGGGCTGCTGGCCTTCGTGTTCGGCTGGTTCGCTTTCCGCTCGCGTGTCAACGGTGTTTATCTCTCCATCATCACCCAGGCCATGACCTATGCCCTGCTGCTTGCCTTCTTCCGCAACGACATGGGTTTCGGCGGCAATAATGGGCTGACCGATTTTAAGGATATTCTCGGCTTCTCGGTGCAGGCGGATGGTACGCGCGCTGTGCTGTTCGCCATGACGGCGGTGATGCTGGCGCTCTCGCTGCTGATCGCCTCCGGCATCGTCAATTCCAAATTCGGCAAGGTGCTGGTGGGCGTGCGCGATGCCGAAAGCCGGGTGCGTTTCCTCGGTTTCCGGGTGGAAAACATCAAGCTCTTCACCTTCGTCGTTTCGGCCATGATGGCGGGCATTGCCGGCGCGCTGTTCGTGCCGCAGGTGGGCATCATCAATCCCGGCGAATTTTCGCCCGCCAACTCCATCGAAGTGGTGGTGTGGACGGCGGTGGGCGGGCGCGGCACGCTGATCGGGCCGATTATCGGCGCTGTCCTGGTCAATGGCGGCAAGAGCTATTTCACCGGCGCTTTCCCCGAATTCTGGCTGTTTGCGCTGGGCGGGCTGTTCATCGCGGTGACGCTGTTCTTCCCCAAGGGCATCGTCGGCACGCTGCAACACTATCTGGTCCGGCGGCGCGAAAAGCGGGTCGCGCTTGCGGCAGGCGGCACACAGCCGGGCAATGACAGCGCCGCAACAGTGGCGCAACAGGCGGCGGAGTGAGACGGATATGAACACGATTTCCGAAAACAGAACGAAAAGCCTGCTTTATCTCGACGGCGTCTCGGTGTCCTTCGATGGGTTCAGGGCGCTCAATTCCCTCTCCTTCGTGGTGGAACCGGGCGAGCTGCGCGCCATTATCGGCCCGAACGGTGCTGGCAAGACGACGATGATGGATATCATCACCGGCAAGACGCGGCCGGATACCGGCACGGTGCTGTTCGAAGACAGCATCGACCTCACCAAAAAGGACGAGGCGGATATCGCCCAGCTCGGCATCGGACGAAAGTTCCAGAAACCGACGGTCTTTGAAAGCCATACCGTCTGGGACAATCTGGAACTGGCGCTCAACCGCAAGCGCGGCGTGTTCGCGACGCTGTTTTACCGGCTGACGGAGGAAGACAAGGCCCGCATCGAGGAAATCCTCGCCACCGTGCGCTTGAGCCACCGCCGCGGCGATCTCGCCGCCAACCTCTCGCACGGCCAGAAACAATGGCTGGAAATCGGCATGCTCTTGGCGCAGGAGCCGAAGCTCTTGCTGGTGGACGAGCCGGTGGCCGGCATGACGGATGCGGAAACCGCCGAAACCGCCGTGCTTTTGAAGGAAATCGCCAAGACCCGTTCGGTTGTGGTGGTGGAGCATGACATGGGTTTCATCCGCGAACTAGGGGTGAAGGTGACGTGCCTTGCCGAAGGCTCGGTGCTGGCCGAAGGGTCGATTGATTTCGTGTCGAACGATCCGAAGGTGATCGAGAATTATCTGGGGCGGTGATGGTGGTGTTTGCGCTCGTGATACCCCCCTCTGCCCTGCCGGGCATCTCCCCCTCAAGGGGGGAGATCAGATGCCGCACCCGCCCGTTCCATGGGCAGAGTTTTCGCCGCTTGCCGATCCTCCCCCCTTGGAGGGGGAGATGCCCGGCAGGGCAGAGGGGGGTAACGCCTCCCACCAATGCGCCAATGGAGTCTCACCATGCTGAACGTCGACAACATCAACCTCCATTACGGCGCAGCCCAAGCGCTCCGTGGCGTTTCGCTGACGGCGGAGATGGGCAAGATCACCTGCGTCCTCGGCCGCAACGGGGTGGGCAAAAGCTCGCTGCTGCGGGCCGTTACCGGGCAGCACGCCATTAGTGCCGGGACGATCAGCTTTGAAGGGGCGTCGCTGGATGGGCTGGCGCCTTACCACCGGGCCAAGCGCGGTGTCGGTTACGTGCCGCAGGGGCGGGAAATCTTTCCGCTGCTCAGCGTGCAGGAGAATCTCGAAAGCGGCTATGCGCCGCTGCCGCGTAAGGAACGGTTCATTCCCGACGATATTTTCAGCCTGTTTCCGGTGCTGCAATCCATGCTGGGAAGGCGCGGCGGCGATCTCTCTGGCGGACAGCAGCAGCAGCTCGCCATCGGCCGGGCTTTGGTGACGCGGCCGAAAATTCTCGTTCTCGACGAGCCGACCGAGGGCATTCAGCCGTCGATCATCAAGGATATCGGCCGGGCGATCAAATATCTGCGCGATTCTACCGGCATGGCGATCCTGCTGGTCGAGCAATATCTGGATTTCTGCCGCGAGCTTGCCGATTACGTCTACATCATGGACCGGGGTGAAATCGTGCATCAGGGGCTGGCCGAAACGCTGGATACGCCGGAAGCGCGGCGTCACCTGACAGTATAAATCGAGACTAAAACCCCTGTGCGCCGATCACGGCGTGCAAACGGCCGATTAATATTTTGAAAGCCTATGCGTCTCGACATGGCTTTCATGCGTAATTTTAGCATTTCATTGAATAAAAGCCTGTGATATTGGCAGCGCAAATGCTGCATGCGAGACACAGGAAAAGTCTATTCGCACGCCGCGACAGTTGATCCCTTACATTCCACGCACGTCCGACGTATCGTCGGGGAAACCGTGCCCAATAAAGGCGTGTCAATGAATCAAGACTTTGCCATTGGCCGGGCCGCCCGGCTGTTCCGCTCCGCCCGCACCCTCTTTCTGGGTCTTGCGATGTGCGCGAGCGCCGGTGTCGCAGCGTCGGCATCGACCTGCGGTCAGTTGCCCGGACCCGGCATGGAACCGGGCAGGCATGATTTTTCCATTCTCTCCAACGGTGAAAAACGCGACGGCGTCTATTTTGTTCCCTCGGCCTATGACGGAAAAAAGCCGCTGCCTGTCGTGTTCGATTTCCATGGCTCCAACAGCAATCCGCATGGCCAGCTGAACCGCAGCGGCTGGGACAAGCTGGCCGAGCGTGACGGTCTGGTGGTCGTGGCGCTGGCCGGCAGCCTGAATGGCGAATTGCCCGGCACCCATGCCTGGAATGTTCCCGGCGTCACCAAGCGTCCGGGCGGGCTGGACGAGGTCGGCTTCATTCGCGATGCCATCACCATGGTGAAGGGCAAGTTCTGCGTCGATGAGGAGCGTTTTTACGGTTCCGGTTATTCCGGCGGCGGGCGCATGCTGTCGCAATTCATCTGCAATGGCAGCGCGGATTTCACCGCTGCCGGTTTCGTCGCCTCGCTGCGCGCGGGTTATCCGCTGGAGACCGAGGGCAAATGGGCACCGGATGCGGCAAGCTGCACGCCGGCGCGGCCGATGTCCATCATCGCCTTTGCCGGGCTGAAGGATCCCGCCAACCCCTATCAGGGCGGCGGCAAATCCTATTGGCAATATGGCGGCGAGACGGCGCTGAAGCGCTGGGCCGAGATGGACGGCTGCAAGGGCGCTGCCAAAAGCAAGGTGGGCGAAAGTTTCACCGTCAATTCTTATGACGTCTGCAAGGCCGGCGCACGCATTCAGTCCTATGTCATCAACGATTGGGACCACGCCTGGCCGCGCGCCACCATGAAGGCGGAAGTGCTGGCGGCGAGCGCCGTCGTCACCCGCAAGCCGGGCGGCGAACAGACGCCGAAGGCGGAACCGGCCGTGGAGCGCAAGATGCCCACAGGCGAAGTGACGCGCACGGTTGATGCGGCGGAAAGAATGTGGGATTTCTTCCGCAATACGGAAGGGCAGCTGGTCGTGGATGCCGTCGTCAAGAAGGATTGCGGCGCAAAGGCCTCATCCGCTTCCGCAACCGCTTCGGAGACCGCGTGCAGCCAGAACAGCAAGCCATCGGCCCTTCCGGTCGCCAAGACGCTCAACCTGTCCGGCAGCAGCGCGCCCGTGGCAGAGGACGCATTGTAACCAAAGCGGTTGAAGGGCGCAGCCGGCTGGAGGAACTGTTCCAGGAAGGCTGCGCCAAAATCCGCCTGCCGGAAACCTTTTCGAACGAAGCCGAAGCCATTCTCATCAATTCCTCCGGCGGCCTGACCGGCGGAGACGAACTTGAATGGCAGGCGGTGGCCGGCGCCGGCACATCGCTGGTGGTGACCACGCAGGCCTGCGAGAAGGTTTACAAGGCATCCTCCGGAACCGCCACCGTTACCGCCCGGGTTTCCGCCGGGCCGAACGCCCGATTGCACTGGCTGCCGCAGGAAACCATTCTCTTCGACCGGGCGTCGCTGACCCGCCGGCTGGAAGCCGATCTCGACCAATCTTCCGAATTCATCGCCGTCGAAGCCGTGCTGCTCGGTCGCCAGGCCATGGGCGAGGCGATGGCGCATGGCCTTTTCCGCGACCGCTGGCGTATTCGCCACGGGGGTAAGCTGGTGCATGCCGAAGAGCTTCTGCTGCAAGGCGAGGTAGCGGCGCTGACCGCGAAACCGGCGGTTCTGGCCGGTCAGGTCGCCTTTGCGACGCTGCTTTATATCGGGCCTCTGGCCGAGGCGCTTCTGCCTAAAATCCGGGCTATTGCCGGGGAAAGCGGCGGCGCCAGCGAATGGCAGGGCAAGCTTGTTGTTCGCGTCTCTGCCGAAGATGGTTTCTCCTTGAGAAAATTACTTTTTCCGATCATTTCGCTCTTGCGAAACGGCGCGCCAGTGCCGAAAGTCTGGAATCTGTAAACCCTTCGGATCGTCGGCAACCGGCGTCCTTCGGGGTCTGTCAAACAAGTCGAATTTGGCCCCGGAAACGCTTTGATTTGCGGGGCAGGTGCGAAAGCTGCGGGACCACGATGAACCTTAGCCCAAGAGAAAAAGACAAGCTGCTGATTTCCATGGCCGCCATGGTGGCGCGCCGTCGGCTGGAACGCGGCGTGAAGCTGAACTATCCCGAAGCGATTGCGCTGATTACCGATTTCGTGGTCGAGGGCGCCCGCGACGGCCGTGCCGTGGCCGAGCTGATGGAAGCCGGCGCGCATGTCATTTCCCGCGACCAGGTGATGGAAGGCATCGCCGAAATGATCCATGATGTGCAGGTGGAAGCGACGTTTCCCGATGGCACCAAGCTGGTGACCGTTCACGAACCGATACGGTAAAGGGGGGAGCCTATGCCGGAGAAAAGTCTGCAGGATCAGATTGATGCGATAAAGTTTGAGTTGAGTTCTCCGAAGAGGGCGCCTTTAACCAAAGACTATGCCATCACAACAACGATCGGCACCGGCATCGCGATTGTTTCAGCGGTCGTCGCAGCGACTTTCACTTACGCGACGTTTCAGAACCGTCTGGATGATATCGACGCGCGTTTGGCATCGCTGCCGCTTACGGAAATATCGAAAAAGGTCAATTTTCTCGAGTGCAGGGAACGGGAACATGTTGCCGCGATCAGAGCGATATTTGCGGATCTGAGGCAGGTCCTTGTGTCCATCAACAGCGACTATTCCGTGCTGGAGCAGAAGATGGATCGTCAACTCGCACTACAGGAAGATCAGTTGAAAAACAGCAGTTGCGGAGTCGCACCATGAAACCCGGCGAAATCATTACCGCAGAGGGCAGCATCGAACTCAATGCCGGCCAGCCGACCGTGACCATCGAAGTCGCCAATTCGGGCGACCGGCCGGTGCAGGTGGGCAGCCACTATCATTTCTATGAGACCAATGCGGGTCTCCTGTTCGACCGCGACAAGGCACGCGGCATGCGCCTCGATATTCCTGCCGGCACGGCGGTTCGTTTCGAACCCGGCCAGAAACGGGAGGTGACGCTGGTGCCGCTTTCCGGCAAGCGCGAGGTTTACGGTTTCCGTCAACAGGTCATGGGGAGGTTATGAAATGGCGACGGCGCATTATCATGGAAGCTGCCAGTGCGGCGATGTGAGCTTCGAGGTCGATGCCGATCTCGACCATACCGTCATCTGCAATTGTTCGCGCTGCAAGCGCCTGGGTTCCACGCTGGCCTTCGCGCCGCGTGAGAAATTCACGCTGCTTTCCGGCGAGGACAAGCTGGCGGAATATCTCTTCAACAAACACAAGATCCATCATCTTTTCTGCTCCACCTGCGGCATCGAAAGCTTTGCTTATGCCGATGGGCCGGATGGAACGCCGATGGTGGCGGTAAACGCCAATTGTCTCGATGGTGTCGATCCCCGGGCGCTGAAGCCGCAGGCTTTCGATGGCGCGGCGGCCTGAGCGATGGAGATGAGCCGAAAAAACGTCCTTCTGGCGGCCGTGCTTCTTTGTGCGACCGCCGGCCTGTCCATGCCGGCCGCTGCGCAGGGCGAGCCGGATTGCAAGGCCCCGCAGACGCAGGCGGACATGACCATCTGCGCCGGCAAGGATTACGAAAAGGCCGACAAGCAGTTGAACGCCGAATATCAGAAGCTGCGCAAGCTGCTCACCGAGCGCGACAAGGCGGCGGATGCAGATGGCAAGGGTGCGACCGACGCGCTGGTGACTGCCCAGCGCGCCTGGGTGGCGTTTCGTGACGCCAATTGCGCGCTTTCAGGCTTTCAGGCGCGCGGCGGCTCGATGGAACCGATGCTGATTTCCTCCTGCCTTGCCGAGATGAGCGGCAAGCGGGCGGAAGAGCTGCGTCAGTTGTCGGAAGGTTTCTGAACGCATGGGGCGGCGCATCACGATTGTTGGAAACGGGGAACTGCCGCAGGGTGCTGCTGATTTCATCGATTGTTCCGATATCGTCATCCGCTTCAATGATTGCCGGTCGCTCGGGCCAGGCGGCACACGCACCGATGTGGTGGCGGTGTGCAATACCGGGCGGCCGGGCCTTGAGATGACTGAGGGGAGCGAATGGCGCGAGAGTGACGGCGTGCGGCAGGCCTCCGCCATCTGGTCTGTGCGCGATCCGGCGAAATTTGCCGAAATGGAGACGGATATCCGCGCGCGCTGGCCGGAACTGACCGATTTCTGCGCCGATTATACCGCCGGCTTTGCCGCCATCGCACGAGGAGCCGGCAAGGCTCACATCGTCATTCCGCGCGGTGTGCATGAAAGGCTTGATGCCGCGCTCGAAGCCTATGCGCCCGCGCCCTATGTCTGCCCCAGCACCGGCCTTTTCGCCATCGCCCATGTCCTCGAGAGCGTGAGCGACGATGGTGACGAGGTGGCGATTGCCGGTTTCGGCCATCAGGGCTGGAGCGGGCATCCGTTTGCCGCCGAACAACAGCTGGTCGAGGCCCTGGCGTCTCAGGGCAGGCTGACACGAATTTCTCCCACATCGATTTTCTCCGCGTCCGAAGGAGCCTGAGCCTATGCCTTACAAGATTTCCCGCGCCGCCTATGCCGGCATGTTCGGCCCGACCGTCGGCGACAAGGTACGTCTTGCCGATACCGAACTCTTCATCGAGATCGAGAAGGACCACACGACCTATGGCGAGGAAGTGAAATTCGGCGGCGGCAAGGTCATTCGCGATGGCATGGGCCAGAGCCAGGCGACACGGGCGGAAGGCGCTGTCGATACCGTCATCACCAATGTGGTGATCGTTGACCATAGCGGCATCTACAAGGCGGATGTTGGCCTGAAGAACGGCCGCATCCACGCCATCGGCAAGGCGGGCAACCCGGATACGCAGCCCGGCGTGACGATCATCGTCGGCCCTTCGACGGAGGCGATTGCCGGCGAAGGCAAGATCCTGACGGCTGGCGGCATGGACGCGCACATTCACTACATCTGCCCGCAGCAGATCGAGGAAGCGCTGATGAGCGGCGTGACCTGCATGCTGGGCGGCGGCTCCGGCCCGGCGCATGGCACGCTCGCCACCACCTGCACCGGCGCGTGGCATATCGAGCGGATGATCGAAAGCTTCGATGCTTTTCCGATGAATCTGGCGCTGGCAGGCAAGGGCAATGCATCGCTGCCCGCACCGCTGGAGGAGATGATCCTTGCCGGTGCCTCCTCGCTGAAGCTGCATGAGGACTGGGGCACGACGCCGGCCGCCATCGACAATTGCCTGACGGTGGCCGATCAATACGATGTGCAGGTGATGATCCACACCGACACGCTGAACGAAAGCGGCTTCGTGGAAGATACGGTCGCCGCCATCAAGGGCCGCACCATCCATGCCTTCCATACCGAAGGGGCTGGTGGCGGGCACGCGCCTGATATCATCAAGGTCTGCGGAAATCCCAACGTCATTCCGTCTTCCACCAACCCGACGCGGCCCTATACCGTCAATACGCTTGCCGAACATCTGGACATGCTGATGGTGTGCCACCACCTGTCGCCGTCCATTCCCGAAGATATCGCCTTTGCCGAAAGCCGCATCCGCAAGGAAACCATCGCGGCGGAGGATATTCTCCATGATATCGGCGCGTTTTCGATCATCTCTTCCGACAGCCAGGCCATGGGCCGCGTCGGTGAAGTGGCGATTCGCACCTGGCAGACGGCCGACAAGATGAAGCGCCAGCGCGGCCGCCTGAAGGAAGAGACCGGCGAAAACGACAATTTCCGTGTCCGCCGTTACATCGCCAAATATACCATCAACCCGGCCATCGCCCAGGGTGTCAGCCACGAGATCGGCTCCATCGAAGTCGGCAAGCGCGCCGATCTCGTCTTGTGGAACCCGGCCTTTTTCGGGGTGAAACCGGAGATGGTGCTGCTCGGCGGCTCGATTGCCGCCGCACCGATGGGCGATCCGAATGCTTCCATTCCCACGCCGCAGCCGATGCATTACCGGCCGATGTTTGCCGCTTATGGCAAGTTGCGCACCAATTCCTCGGTCACTTTCGTGTCGCAGGCGTCGCTGGATGCGGGCCTTGCCCAGCGCCTCGGGGTCGCCAAGAAGCTGCTGCCGGTGAAGAATGTGCGCGGTGGTATTTCCAAGGCGTCGATGATCCACAATTCGCTCACCCCACATATCGAGGTCGATCCGGAAACCTACGAAGTGCGCGCCGATGGCGAGCTTCTGACCTGCGAGCCGGCGACGGTGCTGCCAATGGCACAGCGTTATTTCCTGTTTTAACGGCGCCTCGTGTTGAGATCGATCAGAAGGTGGATCGGCGGCGGCCTGCTGCTGATCGTCCTGCTCCTTGTGTTCGGCACCATCGTGCCGCGCCCCTTTTTCGCCGATGGTGCAGGCGGCCCGAGGGATCGCGAGATATTGCTATTATCCAATCCGATCCACACCGATATCGCCCTGCCGGTCGATGAGGATCTGCGGCGGACATTTGCCGAATTGCAGGAAGACGGTATTGCGGTCAACCATCCGGCGGCGGCCTATCTGGTGTTCGGCTGGGGCGGCCGGTCGTTTTATACCGAGACGCCTACCTGGGCCGATCTGAAACCCATGCCGGTCCTGCGTTCGTTTACGCTGGATCAGTCGGTGATGCATGTGGATGTGACCGGGGATTTTCCCGCCGATCTGGCCGGGGTGAAACGCCTGCGCATTTCCGAAGCGGGGTATCAGCGCCTTCTCGCTGGTATCGGGGGGAGTTTTGTCAGGAGAGACCGCAAGGTTCAGCTTATCCCCGGTGTCGCCTATGGTTTCAATGACGCGTTTTTTGAGGCGAATGGCTGGTTCAATGCGTTTGCCGGCTGCAACACATGGTCGGCCGCCATGCTGCGGCAAGCCGGAATTCGCACCGGCTGGTGGACGCCCTTGCCCCCATTGCTGCGCTGGTCGGTCGATCTCCACAATTGATCCTCCGCCGATGCGGCATTTCATACATTCAACGACCTCAATCCGATTTTTATGCTGCACCGCAGCGCGTCTTGCGTTATGGAAACCGCAAAAGAATTCCGCGCGGATCGATCCCAAGCGATCCGCGTAAAACACCTGATCAGGAGAAAAGACATGCTCGGCAAAAAAGTGCCCGCCGTAACCTTCCGCACGCGCGTTCGCGACGAGGCCGTTGGTGGCCCCAACCCGTTCCGCTGGCAGGACATGACCTCCGACGATTATTTCAAGGGCAAGAAGGTCGTTCTGTTTTCGCTGCCCGGCGCCTTCACGCCGACCTGCTCGACCTACCAGCTTCCCGATTTCGAAAAGCTGGCGGGTGAATTCCGCGCGCTCGGCGTGGATGACATTTATTGCCTGTCGGTCAATGACGCCTTCGTCATGAATGCCTGGGCAAAGGGCCAGAACCTGGAAAACGTCAAGGTCATTCCGGATGGTTCGGGTGAGTTCACCCGCAAGATGGGCATGCTGGTCGCCAAGGACAATCTCGGCTTCGGCATGCGCTCCTGGCGTTACGCCGCCGTCATCAACGACGGTCTGGTGGAGCAGTGGTTCGAGGAAGAGGGTTATTCGGACAATTGCGAATCCGATCCTTACGGCGTTTCCGCACCGCAGAACATTCTGGAAAACCTGAAGGCACGCGCTGCGGCCTGATTTTGGTTTCAAGATTTTTACGAAGGCCCGGCGGCAATGCCGGGCTTTTTTCGTTTTCTGGGACGTGATTGTCTTTCGCGGTGCCGCCTCATCCGCACACCGTCACCCCGGACTAGATCCGGGGTCCAGTGCGATCAAGTCCTTGATCGCGAAAGACTCCTCTCACGGCGCAGACGCGCCGTGGCTGGATGCCGGATCCAGTCCGGCATGACGGAGGAGAAGTTGCCGGACGCCTCAAGTCTTTCGGCCGGCAATGCCGACCTTTTTCCCGCCTTGCATTCATTCACCTTGAAATCACCCCGCCTATCCGGCAAAAATCAGGCCCCCAAGACAGTTTCTGAAACGGATCATTCCATGCTGCGCGTCACCTCCTATCATCCGGCCGGAACCCCTGCCGACGAAGCTTCCGGTTATGTTACCCTGGCGCATGACCAGCGGCATCTGCGCCGCAAGCTGCTGCATCTGCAAAATGACGAGATGGTGATGCTGGACCTGAAGGAAGCCGTGCTGTTTGCCCATGGCGATCTTCTGGTGGTGGAGAACGGCGACTTGATCGAGGTTCGCGCAGCGGATGAAAAGCTTTTTGAAATCAAGGCGAAGGACCGCCTTCACCTGATCGAGCTTGCCTGGCATCTGGGCAACCGCCACCTTTCGGCTCAGATCGAGGAGGAGCGTATTCTCATCCTGCGCGACCACGTCATCCGCGCCATGCTGGAAGGTCTCGGCGCCACCGTGCGTGAGGTGGAGGAGCCATTCCAGCCGGCCCGCGGCGCCTATCACGCCCATGGCGGCCACTCCCATGGTCACGGGCATGATCACGGTCACCACCATCACGATCACGGTTGAGCCGTGAGTGAAGATCGCGGCGTTGCCGCGCTGCTGCGGCTCATGGCCTGGCTGTCGCCGGCCTTTCCCGTCGGTGGTTTTTCCTATTCCGGCGGGCTTGAAAAGGCGGTGGAGGATCGGCGTGTGCGCGATGCCGCCGCGCTTCACGGCTGGGTGGAGACGCTTCTGCGCCACGGCAGCCTATGGAACGACGCGCTATTTCTGGCGGAAGCCTGGCGCAATGGTGATGACGCCGCTGTCTTAAACGAAACGGCCGATCTGGCGCGGGCGCTGGCCGGTTCGGCGGAGCGCTATCGCGAGACGGTGCTTCTTGGTGATGCCTTCGTTGCCGCCGCCGGGGCCTGGCCGCATGCGGTTCTGGACCTGTTGCCGAAGGATGTTCCCTATCCCGTCGCTGTCGGCGCGGTCGCTGCCGGTCATGCGGTGCCGCTCAGGGAAACGATTGCCGCCTTTTTGCACGCCGGCGTCTCACAGCTCGTTTCAGCGGGCATCCGCCTCGGGGTTGCGGGACAGAAGGATGGCGTCACCATTCTCGCCGCAAGTGAGGCGATCATCGCGGAGATGGCGGCGCGGGCAACGCAATCCACGCTTGACGATCTCGGCAGCGCAACGATCATCGCCGACACGGCAGCCATGCGCCATGAAACACAGGGCACGCGGCTTTTCCGGTCATGAAAGGGCGAGGGCGCGCTACGCATTTCTTCTCCCCGGCGGGGAGAAGAAATGCGCGGCACGATCTTTGCATATATTGAAGCGTCCCGTTGAGGGACTATGGTGAAACAAGACCAAAGCATATCGAAGGGAACAGAGTGATGAAATCGGGTAATGGGCCGCTGCGCGTCGGCATTGGCGGGCCGGTCGGTTCTGGCAAGACGGCGTTGACGGAAAAGCTCTGCAAGGCGATGAGCGCCGATTATTCGGTCGCGGTCGTCACCAATGATATCTACACCAAGGAAGATGCCGAGGCGCTAGTGCGCATGCAGGCGTTGCCGTCCGAGCGTATCGTCGGCGTCGAGACGGGTGGTTGCCCACACACCGCCATTCGTGAGGATGCGACGATCAATCTGCAGGCGATTGCCGGGCTCAATGCGCGGTTTCCCGATCTCGATGTGGTCTTCATCGAATCCGGCGGCGACAATCTCGCGGCGACCTTCTCACCTGATCTTGCCGATATCACGATCTATGTCATTTCCGTCTGCCAGGGTGAGGAAATTCCGCGCAAGGGCGGGCCGGGCATTACCCGCTCCGATCTGCTGGTCATCAACAAGAAGGACCTTGCGCCCTATGTCGGCGCTGACCTCACCGTCATGGACAGCGATGCGACCCGCATGCGCAACGCCATGCCTTTCGTGTTCACCGACATGAAACGGGGCGATGGCGTGGAGCGCATCGTCGGTTTCCTGAAAGAACAGGGCGGTCTCTGAAATATGGCTATCTCCCGCCGTTTCGGCGCTTACGAGGTTTCCCGTTTTGTCGACGGTGTCTACAAGGCGCCGGTCGGCCATCTCATCCATCGCCAGGGTGCAGAAGCGCTGGCGGCGGCCCTTGCCGGGCATGAGGGCGAAACGGTGGATATGGATGTCAACTGCTTTGCGCTGTCTGGGCCTGAAGGCATCTGGCTGATCGATGCCGGATGCGGTACGGCCTGGGGTGCAGCCTATGGTCATGCCCGCGCGGCGATGATCGCCGCCGGGATACAGCCCGCCGATGTGACGCGTGTCATCCTCACCCATATTCATGGCGACCATGCGCTTGGCCTCATCGACGGCGACCAGCCTTATTTTCCCAATGCGGACATATGGGTTCCCGAGGCCGATCTCGGCTTTTTCACCAGCGAGGTGGCGCGAAAGACCTTGCCGCCCGCCCGGCAGGGCGGGTTCGATCTCGCCGCGCGCCTGCTCGATATTTGCGGCGCCATGCTGCGGCCGATCCCGACGGGAAAGATAGCGGGTGATGTGGAGGCCATCGCCATGCCGGGCCACACGCCCGGACATATAGGCTATCTTATCGGCCAGGGCGATGAACGGCTGTTATTATGGGGCGATGTGCTGCATGTGAGCGCGTTGCAGGCACAGGATCCGGGTATCGGCTTCGTCTATGATATCGATTCCGAACTTGCCTATTCGACGCGTCTAAAGGCGCTGGGCGAAGTTGCCGATAATGACTGGCTGGTTTCCGGCGGCCATCTTGGCGGATTTTTCCGTGTTGAGCGAGAGGGCGATAGTTTTCGCTTCGTGCCACAGCCGTTTTGATATCCGGGTGCAGGAAAATTCGAGGACGGGATACCGGCAGGTGTCCCGTCCTCGTCCTTCCCCCGGTATTGGCTTCATATCTGCTTCAGCGCCGAGACATCATTGACCTGGACGATGCGGCCGCGCACGGTGACCCCGGCTTTTTTAAGGTCGAGAAGGCGCGCGACAGCGCTTCCGGCGCAAGGCCGAGCTTGCCGGCGAGCAGGCTTTTCTGAAACGGCAACCGCAGCGAAAAGGATGTCGCGTCGCGTGGGCCCTGATTGATGAGGTAATGGGCGACACGCTGCGGCGCTGTCTGCAGCCGGTCATTGGCGATGCAATCCATGGTTCCGAGCAGGCTGTTGGACAGGCAGCGCATGACGGCCTTGGCGATTGCCGGCTCCTGATCGATCAGGCTGCGGATTCTTGTCAGTTCGAAACGCGCCACGGTGCAGTTTTCCGCTGCCTGCGCGCTGTAACGATAGCTGTCGCTGCCGAAGATCAGGCATTCATTGAAGGTTTCGCCCGGGCCGCTGACGCGCACATCCGCCTCGCGCCCGTGCCGGTCCAGCCGGTAGAGCCTGACATAACCGGATAGAACGCAGTAGAAATATTGCGCCGTCTCGCCTTCCTTGAAGAGCACGTGGCGGGCGTTCACATTGATGACGCTGGCCGCCTCCATCAGCTTCAATGCAGCCGCGTCATCCGCTATCCCGATCAGGGGTGCGCGCAGCAGAATGTTCCTGTCCCTGTTGCTCAGCTTCACGGTCTTGTTCACGTCCATCCGGCTCCCGCTCAAACCTTTTGCCGGGCTGTCCGAAGCGATACGAAACCGGGGATGTTCCTTTTCCCTCACGCCTATCTGAAAAGAGCTCATCGCATTATCCTTCGACCGGCAACTCCCGATGCGAGGGAGATTAGCAGTTCACCTGAAAAGCGAATTGATTTCGATCAAATGGGTTCTGGTCTTGTTCGGTCGGGCGAGAGATGCAGCCGGGCGGCAGTTGTGCCCCAGCTTCAGTCGTGGAAAATTTCCACTTGCTCGACGTCATCCTCGGGCTTGACCCGAGGATCTATCCCTCGATCGTAAACTGGCGGCGTCATGGATCCTCGGGTCAAGCCCGAGGATGACGGAAGAGGGATTTTGCCACAAAAAGAAAACGCCGGGCACAGGGCCCGGCGTCTGAATCGTTATTTTGCAAGCTTCACTCCGCAGCGAGCGGCGGCAGCCGCAATATATTGCTGCCCTTGTCGCCGGATTTTTCGCCGGTGCCCTTTTCCATGCTGGCGACCCGCGCCTCGAGCGAGGAAAGCGCCAGGCTGTTTTCGCGGGCGATCTCCGAGAGTTTCTCGTTGGAGAGGGCCTCTTCCTCCTCTTCCTTCTTGCCGACGAAGCGGCCGAAGAGGTGGGCGAGCAGGCGCGAAAAGTCGTCCATGATCAGGAAGAAGGCGGGCACCACGATGAGCGACAGCACCGTCGAGACGATGATGCCGCCGATCACCGCAATCGCCATCGGCGCGCGGAACGAGCCGCCTTCGCCGACGCCGAGGGCCGAGGGCAACATGCCCGCCGACATGGCGATGGAGGTCATGATGATCGGGCGGGCGCGCTTGCGGCCGGCCTCGACCATGGCATGCACCCGTTCCATGCCGTGGCGGCGCATTTCGATGGCAAAGTCCACGAGCAGGATGGCGTTCTTCGTCACGATGCCCATCAGCATCAGGATGCCGATGAGAACGGGCATGGACAGCGCGTTCTGCGTTATGATGAGCGCGACCGCCACGCCGCCGATGGCAAGCGGCAGCGAGAACAGGATGGTGAAGGGCTGGATGACATCCTTGAACAGCAGGATGAGCACCACCAGCACCAGCATCAGGCCAAGCAGCATGGCGTTGACGAAGCCCTGCTGCATTTCGCCCTGCACCTTGGCGTCGCCGCTTTCGGCAAGGCGAACGCTTGCCGGCAGGTCGGTTTCGGCCACGATGCGCTTGAACTCGGCCGTCGAGGTGTCGAGCGCCGTGCCGAAGGGCACGTCGGAGCCGATGGAGACGACGCGGTTGCGGTCGTTGCGCTTGATCGAGCTTGGACCTTCCGAATAGTCGATATCGGCAACGCTATAGAGCGGCACCAGCGACCCGGAGGCGGTCTTGATCTTCAGCGCGCGGATGGTGGCAAGATCGCGGCGGGTATCGAGCGATGCCTGCACGCGGATCGGGATCTGCCGGTCATCCAGCGAAATCTTCGTCAGCTGCGCGTCGATATCGCCGATGGTGGCGACACGCACGGTCTGCGAAATCTGCTGTGGCGTGATGCCGAGGCGGGCGATTTCATCCTTACGCGGGCGAATCTGCAGTTCCGGACGGGGCAGGGCGCCTTCCGAGCTGACATTGGCAAGGATCGGCGAAGCGCGCAGGCGGCTCTCGAGCACACCGACGGCGTCGTTCAGATCCTTTTCGTTCGACGAGAGGAAGTTGAAGCTCAGTTCACGTTCCGCGCGGTCGTTCAGCTTGATGATGCGCACATCCGGGATGGTGCGGACCTTGGCGAAAATATCCCGCTCCACATCCCATTGCGGACGGAGGCGGCCCTTTTCTTCCACCTTCGGCAGATATTGGCCGATGAGCGGAAGGGAGCCGAGACCCTTGTTGACCAGGGTTTTCAGCAGCGAGTGATCGATATGCTGAAGGATGACGTTGACCGTGGCGCGGCGAAGCTCCAGATCGCCCTTGGGCGAAGCGCCGCCGAGGATGAAGACGCTTTCCACACCGTCAATATCGCGGATGGCATGGAAAATTTCGGTCGTCGTGCGGTCGGTTTCGTCCAGCGTCGCATTGGGCGGCAGTTCCACCGAAAGCGTTACGCGGGAAGCATCGTCCGGCGGCAGGAAGCTGCCCGGCACCTGGCTCAGAAGATAGACGGATGCGACCAGAAAGCCGATGGCGCCGATGAGCGTCAGGTAACGCGCCCACCACTTGCGGGTGGTGGCGGAAACCATGCGCGTATAGGATTTCATCAGCCAGCCGTCATTGTCGGCATGGTCGTCCATCGCATCTTCGGCGCGCATCAGATAGGCCGCCATCAGGGGTGTGATGAGGCGGGCCACCGCCAGCGAGAAGAACACCGAGAAGGCGACCGTCAGGCCGAACTGGATGAAGTACTGGCCGGGAATGCCGGGCATGAACGACACCGGCACGAAGACGGCGATGATGGTGAAGCTGGTGGCGATGACGGCGAGGCCGATTTCATCCGCCGCTTCGAGTGCCGCCCGATAGGGCGTCTTGCCCATCTTGATATGGCGGGCAATGTTCTCGATTTCCACGATGGCGTCATCCACGAGAATACCCGTGGCGAGCGTCAGCGCCAGGAAACTGACGAGGTTGAGCGAGAAGCCCATCAGGTCCATGATCCAGAAGGTCGGGATCGCGGAGAGCGGCAGGGCGACGGCGGCGATCAGGGTCGCGCGCCAGTTCCTGAGGAAGAGCAGGACCACGATGACGGCGAGGATCGCGCCTTCGATCAGCGTATCGAGCGCCGCCTTGTAGTTGCCATAGGTGAAATAGACGGCGTCGTCGACCATTTCTATCGACACGTCGGGATGATCCTTGCGGACCTGATCCAGGCTTTCCGCCACGGTTTCGGCCACCGAAACCTCGCTTGCACCCTTGGAGCGGAACACCGCGAAGGTGACGGCGGGGTTGCCGTTGAAGCGCGAGAAGGACTTTTGCTCCTCATAGGTGTCCTTGACCGTGCCAAGCTCGGAGAGCTTCACGAAGCGGCCGTTGGAGAGCGCGATGGTGGTGTTGGCGAGCTGGGTGACGTCACGCGTATCGCCGAGCGTGCGGATCGTCTGCTCGTTGCCGCCAACCTGGCCACGGCCGGAACCGAGATCGATGTTGGTGCCGCGCAGCTGGCTGTTCACCTCGGTGGCGGTGATGCCGTAAGCGTCGAGCTTTTCGGGGCTGAGCGAAACGCGCACCTCGCGGTCCGCACCGCCATAGCGGTCGACCTTGCCGATGCCGGACTGACCCTGGAGCGAGCGCTTGATCGTGTCATCCACGAACCAGGACAGCTCTTCCAGCGTCATGTTCGGCGAGGAGACGGCAAATGTCTGGATTGCCTGTCCTTCGACGTCGATCTTGCTGACAACAGGCACCTCGATATCGGCGGGCAGATCGCTACGGATCTTGTCGATGGCGTCCTTGGTGTCCTGAACGGCCTCTTCCGTCGGCTTCTCGATGCGGAAGACGACGGTGGTAAGCGATTGTCCGTCGGTGACGGTCGACTGGATTTCGTCGACGCCGCTGATGGCGGCGACGGCGTCCTCGATCTCCTTCGTCACCTGCATCTCGAGCTCGGAGGGCGAAGCGCCGCTCTGGGTCACGGTGACGGCGACGACGGGGACGTCGATATTGGGAAAACGGGTGATTGGCAGGGCGTTAAAAGCCTGCATGCCAAGGACCATCAAAAGCGCGAAGCCAAGCAGCGGCGCAATCGGGTTACGGATTGACCATGCGGAAAAGTTCATCTCATTCCCTCAGTCAGTTGGACGCAGCCGTCTGGGCTTCAACCGGTCTTATCCGGTCGCCATCACGCACGAATGCTCCAGCTTTCTCGACAACCTTGTCACCAGCGGCAAGCCCGCTGACAATCTCGATAAAACCGCCGTCCTCTATGCCGGTCTCGATCTTCACCTGCTTGACGACGTCGCCTTCCACCTTGCGGGTGGTCGAGCCTTCGCGTCCGGAGGTGACGGCCGATAGCGGCAATGCGAGCGCGTTCGTCTGCTCGACGACTATTTCCGCGCTGGCATACATGCCTGATCGCGCCGGGCTGTTTTCCGGCAGCACCACATGTACGGAGCCGAGGCGCGTCGTCGGATCGACGGTGGGTGAAACGAGGCGCACCTTGCCCTCTATTTTCTCAGCTCCGCCGGCAACCGTCAAATAGGCTTTCTGGCCGGTCTTGACCTTGAGGATATCCGTCTCGGAAAGATCGGCGACGAGTTCGATCGCGCCATCCTTGATGACGGTGAAAAGCGGGTTGCCCGCGCCGCTGGCAATGGCGCCAACCTTGGCGTTCTTGGCCGATACGATGCCGGTGACGGGGGTTTTCACACCCGTCCGCGTCAGCTTCAGATCGATGTCGTCGATCTGCGCGTCAACCACCTTGATGTCGGCTTCACCGGCGGAAACGGCCTGCTTGGCCGCATCGAGGCGGGCCTGCGCAACTTGAGCGGCCGCTTCGGTCTTTTCCGTCTCGGAGACGGAGCCCGAACCGCTCTGGCCGAGCTTGGCGGCGCGGTCGCGCTGGCGAAGGGCGTCGGCCAGATTGGCCTGCGCTTCCAGAACCTGCGCCTTGGACTGGGTGACGGAGGCTTCGGCCTTGGCCTTGTTGGCTTCGAGCTGGCTCTTTTGCAGGACAAGACTATCGGAGGACAGCACGGCCAGAACCGCATTCGCCTCCACCCGGTCGCCGATATCGGCGTTCAGCGTGTCGATCGACAGGCCGTCAACCAGCGGCTGGACGTAAATCTCGTCCACGGGGCGGATCGTGCCGGTGGCGATGATGCGGTCCACAAGATCGCGTTTTGCGGCATGTGCGACGATGATCGAGGGGAGGTTCTGCTGTTTGACCGGTGCCTGCGTCTCCCCTTCGGCTGCTGCCGAAAAGGGCAGGGCCGTTGCGGAAAGAAGGAGGAATACAAAGCGGTTAAACGTGACTTTATGCTGCATGTGTCTTGGCTCGCGCAATATTCGATCGCATGTCCTGCAGCCTCTCGGCGTATATTAGAAGGTCATGCTGAAACGAATGTGAAACAAGGGATCACAATACTTCCTTTTCGATCCTCCCGATTCGAACGCCCCTCAACGCGAATCTTCAGCACTTTGCCGTCGTGCTTTTCTTACAAGATCAAATTTGGCAGTCTTGTGGGCGGGACTCTAATTGTTGTTGTCGTACAAATCAATCCGCATAGCCGCGATGCTTGATATACATTTTTGTATAGGTCGGGATATTGTAATTCGTTAAATACGTCACCAGCGAAAAAAAGAAACGCGCGGACGGTGCCGCGCGTTCCATGCGTTCGGGTTCGATTTTACTATTTCAGCGCCGCATCGGTGATTTCGGTGGTGAAGGCGCCGGAGGGTTCCTTCGTGATGACCGGATCGGAACCGCCGCCAAGCAGGGTCTTGACGGTACGGTCATAGTCCGCCTTGTCGAGTGCGCCCTTCGAGCCGGCGGTGAGTTTTGCCACTTCGCCCATCATGCGCTTCTGGTGTTTTTCGGTCTGGGCGCCGGAGGCGTCGTTTTCGAGAACGATATCGGCGGCGTCGTCAGGGTTTTCTTCCGCCCATTTCCAGCCCTTCATGGAAGCGCGGACAAATTTGACCATGTCTTCCTTGAACTTGGCGTCCTTCAGCTTGTCTTCCAGAACGTAAAGCCCGTCTTCCAGCGTCGCCACGCCTTCCGCCTCGTATTTGAAGGTGACGAGTTCCTCCGGCTTGATGCCGGCATCGATGACCTGCCAATATTCATTATAGGTCATGGTGGAAATGCAGGCGGCCTGTTTCTGCAGCAGCGGATCGACATTGAAGCCCTGTTTCAGAACAGTCACGCCATCGGCGCCGCCGGTGGTCGGGATTTTCAGATGCGCCATCCAGGACAGGAACGGATATTCATTGCCGAAGAACCAGACGCCCAGCGTCTTGCCCTTGAAATCTTCCGGCTTGGTGATGCCGGTTTCTTTCAGGCAGGTCAGCATCATGCCTGACGATTTGAACGGCTGGGCGATATTGACCAGCGGCACGCCCTTTTCGCGGGTGGCGAGTGCGGATGGCATCCAGTCGACGATGACGTCAGCGCCGCCGCCGGCCAGAACCTGCGCGGGCGCAATGTCCGGGCCGCCGGGCTTGATATCGACATCGAGGCCTTCGGCTTCGTAAAAACCCTTGTCCTTGGCGACGTAATATCCGGCGAACTGCGCCTGGGTGACCCATTTCAGCTGAAGGGTAATCTTGTCGGCGGCCTGCGCTCCGAATGCGGTCAGGAGTGACGCGCCGGCAAGAAGCATGGATGCAAGTTTCATTTTCATCGCTGTTCCCTTTTTCGTTATTACGTTCGTCCCCCACGGACGGACGGATGCCAGAAGGTGACGGCCCGCTCCGCGAGCGCCACGAGACCATAAAAGCCGGAGCCGGCGAGTGCTGCGACCGCGATTTCGGCCCAGACCATATCGACATTGCTGCGGCCCATTTCCGCCGAGATGCGGAAACCCATGCCGACGATGGGCGTGCCGAAAAATTCCGCGACGATGGCGCCGATCAGCGCCAGCGTGGAATTGATCTTCAGCGCGTTGAAGATGAAGGGCCAGGCGGCGGGCAGGCGCAGTTTCACCAATGTCTGCCACCAGCCGGCGGCATAGGTGCGCATCAGGTCGCGCTCCATGTGGCTGGAGGCGGCAAGCCCCTGAACCGTGTTCACCAGCATGGGGAAGAAGGTCATGATGACGACGACGGCGACTTTCGACTGCCAGTCAAAGCCGAACCACATGACCATGATCGGCGCGATGCCGACGACAGGCAGAGCCGAGACGAAATTGCCGATGGGCAGCAGCCCGCGCTGGAGGAAAGGCGAGCGGTCGATGAGAATGGCGACGGCAAAGCCGAGGCCGCAGCCGAGCACATAACCCGTCAGCACCGATTTGATGAAGGTCTGGCGGAAATCCGCCCAGAGGATCGGCAGGGAGCCGGCAAGCCGTGCGAGGATGGCGCTTGGGGCCGGCAGCAGGATGGGCGGCACGGAAAAACCGCGCACCACGCCTTCCCACAGCGCGAGGATGGCCAGCCCGAAGAGGAGCGGCACGGCGATGCGGCCAATACGCTTTGCCGCTGGCGTGGAGACGTGGCGGCGCACCAGCCACTCGTTGAAGGCCCAGGCGGCAAGCCAGAACAGGATCGCGCCGAAAAACCAGCCGGGATGGGTCATGGTCGGGCTCCCATTCTCTTGAGGACGGCGGCATGGGCGATGCCGATGATGGATACGAGAAGGGCAGCCACACCGGCGGCCATGAACAGCGCCGCCCATATCTGCACCGTCTGGCCGTAATAGGAGCCGGAAAGCAGGCGCGCGCCGAGCCCGGCAACAGCGCCTGTCGGCAATTCACCAACGATGGCGCCGACCAGCGCAATGGCGACGGCGATCTTCAGCGAGGTGAAGAGATAGGGCAGCGCGGAGGGCCAGCGCAGCTTCCAGAAAATCTGGCCAGGCGAGGCATTATAGGTGTGCATCAGGTCGAGCTGGATCGTCTCCGGGCTTCTGAGGCCCTTCACCATGCCGACGACGATGGGGAAGAAGGAAAGATAGGTGGAGATCAGCGCCTTCGGCAGCAGCCCGGAAATGCCGATGGAATTCAACACGACGATGATCATCGGCGCGACGGCAAGGATCGGGATGGTCTGGCTGGCGATGATCCACGGCATGACGGAGCGGTCCATGGCGCGGTTATGCACGATGGCGACGGCCAGCAGGATGCCGAGCGCAGCACCGATGGCGAAACCGAGCAGCGTGGCCGAGAGCGTGACGCCGGCGTGGTAAATGAGGCTGCGCTTGGAGGTGATGGCCTTGTTGACGGTGGTGCCCCACAGTTCGGCGGCAATCTGGTGCGGGGCGGGGAGAACCGGGCGCTCCTGCGCGAAGGTTTGCGGCAGGAGTTCGAAGAAGCCCGGCGTTTGACCGGCGCGGGTGGCCTGATCGCGGGCGAAGGGCATGTTGAGGTAGACGACCGCGAGGTGCCAGAGGATGAGGATGGCGAGGAGGACGGTGAGGATGGGGAGGATGCGGTGGCGGAGGAGGGTCATGGGTTTTCGCTCCGCCGCTTACTCCGAGGGTGCGGCTTACCCCCTCTGTCCTGCCGGACATCTCCCCCTCAAGGGGGAGATCGACTCGTGGTTGGGTCTCGGCCATCTCAAAGCTCGAGAATTAAGAGGGGAGTGCGCTTCCTGCCGATCTCCCCCCTTGAGGGGGAGATGCCCGGCAGGGCAGAGGGGGTAAAGCTTGCGATGACCTCACCCCTCATAGCTATGCCCTGCCTTCAACCCCTCACGTACCCGATGCGCAATCGCCAGAAATTCCGGCGTCTCGCGAATCTCGAGCGGCCTTTCCCGTGGCAGCGTCGATGTGATCACATCCGTCACCCGGCCCGGCCGCGGCGACATGACGACGATCTTGGTCGAGAGATAGACCGCTTCGGGAATGGAATGGGTGACGAAGCAGATGGTCTTGCCGGTCGTATCCCAGAGTTTCAGAAGCTGTTCGTTGAGGTGATCGCGCACGATCTCATCCAGCGCGCCGAAGGGTTCGTCCATCAACAGCAGGTCGGCATCGAAGGCGAGTGCGCGGGCGATGGAGGCGCGCTGCTGCATGCCGCCGGAAAGCTGCCATGGATATTTCTTGCCGAACCCATTGAGGTTGACGAGATCGAGCGTGCGCTCAATGCGCTCGCGCTGCTCGGCCTTGGTATAGCCCATGATTTCAAGCGGTAGCGCAATGTTCTTTTCGATGCTGCGCCAGGGATAAAGGGCGGCGGCCTGGAAAACGTAACCGTAAGAGCGGTCCCGGCGGGCGTTTTCCGGCGTCGTGCCGTTGACGGTGATATCGCCGGACGTGTGTTTTTCCAGATCGGCGATGACCCGCAGAAAGGTGGTCTTGCCGCAGCCGGAAGGGCCGATGAAGGAGACGAAATCGCCCTTGCCGACCTCCAGGTCGACATTGGAGAGTGCGTGCACCGGGCCATCGCCCGTTTCAAAGGTAAGGCCGAGATTTCTGGCGGAAACGACGGAATAGGGGGAGGCCTGGTTCATCTGGGCTTGGTTTCGCTTTCCGTCAGGGCCGCGCGCGCCAGCGGCAGCATTTGGGTTTCCGTGAGCCTTGCGATCGTTATGCCGGGGTGGCGGTCGAGATCGAGCCAGCGCACTTCCTCTATTTCCGCCTGCGGGGCGACATTGGCGTGAAGCCTCGCGATGAATGTGTGGGCGACGACGTCGGCCCCCGTCTCATTGGCGGCCTCCTCGCGAAAGACGCCTTCATAACGGGCGGCATTTTCGGGAAGCGTCAGGCCGATTTCCTCGGCAAGTTCGCGGTGAAGCGCCTGTTCCGGCGTTTCGCCGGGATCGATCTTGCCGCCCGGCTGCATGAATTGCGTGGTGCCGCGCTTGCGCACGACAAGCATCTGCCGCCGCTCATTGAGGAGAACGGCTGCGGCGATGACGATTTCGCGTTTCGGCCCGGCGCTCACGGTCATACACCCGATGCCGGGATGCCGCTGCGCTCCACCTTGCGCGGCGCAACGAGTTCCTTCCAGGTGGAAAGCGCCCGGCTGACGGCGGGATAGGGATCGCGGGCGATGAACTGGCCGTGGCCCGGCTGCGTTTCGATGGTGGCCTCCTCGATGCTGACGAGACCGCGCGACAGGGTGTAGCGCGGCAGGCCTTTGACCTTCTGCCCTTCGAACACGTTGTAATCGATGGCCGACTGCTGGCTCGCCGCGCTGATGGTCTTTTCCAGCGCCGGATCCCAGACGACGATATCGGCATCGCTGCCGACGAGGATCGCGCCCTTTCTGGGATAGATGTTCAGGATCTTGGCGATGTTGGTGGAGGTGACGGCGACGAATTCGTTCATCGTCAGCCGGCCGGTCGCCACGCCATGGGTCCAGAGCAGCGGCATGCGATCTTCCAGCCCGCCGGTGCCGTTCGGAATCCTGCGGAAATCGCCAAGGCCGAAGCGTTTCTGCTCGGTGGTGAAGGCGCAATGGTCGGTCGCCACGCATTGCAGCGAGCCGGAGGCGAGGCCCGCCCAGAGGCTGTCCTGATGCTGCCGGTTGCGGAAGGGCGGCGACATCACCCGACGCGCGGCGTGATCCCAGTCGGCATTGGCATATTCGCTTTCATCGAGGATCAGGTGCTGGATCAGCGGTTCGCCATAGACCCGCATGCCGTTTTGCCGGGCGCGGCGGATCGCTTCATGCGCCTGTTCGCAGGAGGTGTGGACGACATAAAGCGGCGCACCCGCCATATCGGCGATGATGATGGCGCGGTTGGTGGCCTCGCCCTCCACCGAGGGCGGGCGGGAGTAGGCATGCGCCTCCGGCCCGACATTGCCTTCCGCCATCAGTTTTTCCTGCATCTGCGCGACGATATCGCCGTTTTCCGCATGCACGAAGGGAATGGCGCCCAGTTCGGCGCAGCGCGAGAAGGAGGCGAACATCTCGTCGTCATTCACCATCAAGGCGCCCTTATAGGCCATGAAGTGCTTGAACGAGTTGATGCCTTTTTCCCGAACCACCGTCTTCATCTCGTTGAAGACCTGCTCGCCCCACCAGGTGACGGCCATGTGGAAGGAATAATCGCAATTGGCGCGGGTCGCCTTGTTGTCCCATCTTTGCAGGGCATCGAGCAACGACTGGCCGGGCTCCGGCAGGCAGAAATCCACCACCATGGTCGTGCCGCCGGCAAGCGCCGCGCGTGTGCCGCTCTCGAAGTCATCGGCGGAATAGGTGCCCATGAAGGGCATTTCCAGGTGCACATGCGGATCGATGCCGCCGGGCATGACATAACATCCGGTGGCATCGAGTACCGTGCCGCCGCTCAGATCGGGCCCGATCTCGGCGATCCTGCCGCCTTCGATCTTCACATCGGCCTTATAGGTGAGGTCGGCGGTGACGATGGTGCCGTTCTTGATGATGGTGGCGGTCATTCCACGATCTCCGCAGTCTCAAGCACCGCATGTAGCAGCACATCGCAGCCGGCGGCGGCCCATTCCGGCGAAATCTCCTCGGCTTCGTTGTGGGAAAGCCCGTCCACGCAGGGGCAGAAGATCATGGTGGAGGGGGCGACTCTTGCCGTCCAGCAGGCATCGTGGCCGGCGCCGGAAATGATGTCCATGTGGCTGTAGCCGAGTTTTTCGGCGGCAGAGCGCACGCGGCCGACCAGAACGGGATCAAAGGTGACGGGATCGAAATGGCCGATGGCTTCGATCGAGCAGCCGACGCCGAGTTCTTCGGCGATCTGCGGCACCTCGCGCTCGAAGATGGCGCGCATGCTGTCGAGTTTTGCCTGTGAGGGGGTTCTGAGGTCGATGGTGAAGACCACCTTGCCGGGCAGCACGTTGCGGGAATTGGGTGTGAAGATCATCTGGCCGACGCCGGCCACCGCGCCCGGCTGGTGGGCCATGGCCACTTCCTGCACCTTTTCGAGAATGCGGGCGGCAGCTAAGCCGGCATTGACGCGCATGGCCATCGGGGTGGAGCCGGTATGGGCTTCCTTGCCGGTCAGCGTCACTTCCAGCCACCACAGGCCCTGGCAATGGGTGACGACGCCGATCTGTTTGCCTTCCGCTTCCAGGATCGGCCCCTGTTCGATGTGATATTCGAAATAGGCGTGCATTTTGCGCGCGCCCACCTCTTCCTCGCCCAGCCAGCCGATGCGCTTCAGCTCTTCGCCATAGGTCTTGCCGTCGGTATCAGTGCGGCTATAGGCATAATCGAGATCGTGAATGCCGGCGAAGACGCCGGAGGCCAGCATGGCCGGGGCAAAGCGCGCGCCTTCCTCGTTTGACCAGTTGGTGACGGTGATCGGGTGTTTGGTCTTGATATTGAGGTCGTTCAGGCTGCGCACCACCTCCAGCCCGGCCAGCACACCGAGCACGCCATCGAACTTGCCGCCGGTCGGCTGGGTGTCGAGGTGGCTGCCGATATAAACGGGAAGCGCGTCCGGGTCCTCGCCTGGGCGGGTGGCGAACATGGTGCCCATGCGGTCGACGCCCATCGTCAGCCCGGCCGCTTCACACCAGCGCTGGAACAGGCTGCGGCCTTCCGCATCCTCATCCGTCAGCGTGCGGCGATTATTGCCGCCGGCAATGCCGGGGCCGATCTTCGCCATATCCATCAGACTGTCCCACAGACGGTCGCCATTGACCGTCAAGTTCTTACCCGCCGCCATGAAGTGTCGTCCTCACCTGTTTTGTTTTTATCGAAGCAAAGCTTGTGCCGTTCCCTTTTTTGCCGGTTAAGATAACAGCCATTGCCTTGTGATGGCGATGGGGGATAAATTGACCGGCTGGTAAACATTGCAAATTCGCCATGGCGTCAGCAAGGGATTTTCGTGACGAATCGCAGTAATTTTGCCTAAACTGTACGCGGCGATTATTTTTTAAGCATACTGTAACGGCAATTGCATCGAAAAGAAACAGAGAGCTGAGAATGGCCATACCGCGAGCAGCAAAAACACAGAAGCGGACCCGCATTCAGGAAGAAAAGCAGGAGGCGATTCTCGAGGCTGCGCTCAGTGTATTCTCCATCAACGGCTTTCGCGGCTCCACCATCGACCAGATTGCCGAGGCGGCCGGCATGTCGAAGCCGAATGTGCTTTATTATTTCCGTACCAAGGAGGCGATGCATCGCGCGCTGATCGAGCGGGTGCTAGACACATGGCTTGACCCGCTGCGCGCCTTCGATGCCAAGGGCAATCCCGAAAGCGAGATCCGCTCCTATATTCGTCGCAAGCTGGAAATGTCGCGCGATTTCCCGCGCGAAAGCCGCCTGTTCGCCAATGAAATCCTGCAGGGCGCGCCGCATATCGAGGACGAGCTGAAGGGGCCGCTGAAACAACTGGTGGATGAAAAGGCCGAGGTCATCCGCGCCTGGGTGAAGGCGGGGCGGATGGCCAAATGCGATCCCTATCACCTGATTTTCTCGATCTGGTCGACCACGCAGCATTATGCGGATTTCGATGTGCAGGTGCGGGCGGTGCTGGGTGAGAAGAATGGCGGTGAAGGCCGTTTCGAGGATGCGGCCCGGCATCTGGAGCAGCTTTTCATGGGCGGATTGCGCATAAACGGCTGAACGGAACCATTCTCTCGAATATGTGATCGATTCTTTATGTCAAAACATGAGGAAAATTATCACCTTTATACTTTACTCCAAAACTCATCTTTATTATGGTGCCGGCATCCCCAACGTCGGGGCATTGAAAAATCAACCGGCAGGTGAGGGAATGGCACGCAAGGAAAAGAAGAAGGCCGAACGCGGCGGCAAGCAGGGCAAGGGCGCTCCCCAGACCGAGCGGGACGTGGCCGAACAGCAGCTTTCCGGTCCGAAAAGCTTTCTTTATGTCGGCGGCCGTGACTGTCAGGTTGCGCATCTTCGCCAGATCGCCAGCAATTTCGGCGCGGAGCTCATTCATCACGATGGCGGCCTGCGTGAGGCCGTCTCGCGCATCGATACCGTGCTTCCCTCCGTCGACTGCGTTTTCTGCCCCATCGACTGTATCAGCCACGATGCGTGTCTGCGGGTGAAGTCCGGTTGCAAGAAATTCGGCAAGACGTTCATTCCGCTGCGCAACGGCAGCAAATCCAGTCTGGAGCGGGCGCTGCAGACCATGAATGAACGGAACTCGAACGATGAGCGACGAGCGCAATAATTTTAAGGATGGGGTGCCAGCGGCGGCGGAAGCCTGCCGTGTGGAACTGCACAAGATGGCCGAACAGGCCGCCGATCCGGCTTTGCTGGACATCTATGAAATCATCGGTGAACGCGAAAGGCGCAATCGCCTTGCCGGAAGCGGCGGCAATGTCGTGAACTTTCCCTATCTGCGCACCCGCCAGCCCGGTGAAACGCCGTCCTTCGAAATCGGCGCGGCGGCCGAAGAGGGCCGCAATATCCTGTCGTTTCGCTGGACGCGGCGTAAGGGCTAAAGCTTAGCCCTTCGGCCTTAGAAATGCTCCGGCGCAAAGCACCAGCCATCCGGCAATCATGCCGAGGCCGCCCGTGGGTGCGGCGTAGGGAAACAGGTTGTGGCCGGAAAAATGGCGGGTGACGAGATCACCGACAAAGATCGCCGTGCCGAGGCCGAGGATCAGGCCTGCGGGAATGGCGGTTCTGATGCGATCCGCGCCGATATGAAGCGCCACAAGCACCGGCGCATGTGCCAGCGCCATGGCCGAAGCATTGCCGAGCATATAGGTTTCGCCGGTATGGGTGGCGGCGGCTGCGAGCATCACGCCGGCCGCGCCCGTGAGGCCGCCCAGCAACAGAATAAAGGCCCGCAATCTTTCGCGGGGCAGGCTTGCGATGGTCGCGCTCTGCGTGGTCATTGGCTGTCCGCCTCCTGGTTCTGCATGTGAAAGGCCAGCCGCTCGACCGGCGTCCAGATGATCTCGCGCAACTTCGGATTGTCGATGGTCTCGTCCATGGCGCGGCGGAAGCAGAGCAGCCATTCATCTCGCTCGGCGGGGCCGATAGGGGCGACGAAGTGGCGGCGGCGGAGCATCGGGTGGCCGTGTTTCTCGACATAGACGGGCGGTCCGCCAAGATATCCCGTCAGATAATCGTAAAACTTCGCCTCGCTGCCGGAAAGATCGGCGGGATGGATGGCGCGGCAGCGCGCCGCTTCGGGAAGGGTGTCCATCAATTCATAGAAACGCCGGGTCAGCGCCCTGACGGTCGCATCGCCACCGATCGCTTCATAAAGGGTAATGGTCTCGCCGCTCATAATCCGCCTCTTGTGGCCCTCCGGTCCTTATCGCTCCATGGAGCCGGAAGAGCAACAGGGCACGGGCGGGGTGCGACATTTGCGACACTGTGCGACGACGCCTCGGCTGTCGTCTCAAAGTCGGAATGCCGACACGATTCGGATTGCTGACGAGTGCTTTGAAACTCGACGTCATCCTCGGGTCAAGCCCGAGGATGACGGAGGACAGCTTCAGACAACCAGTGACGCTTCAATGTGAAGTTACGGATCGCATGGGAAATGGCATGCGTTCCGCTTATATCATCTCACGTGCGCGCTCCACTCACCCAAAATTGCGGATGAGATCGAGCCCCTTGTTCAGAAGCGTTTCGGCCTCATCCTGATTGGCGGCCTCGACATAACAGCGCATTTCGGGAGCGTTGCCGGAAGGGCGGAAATGGATGGTGCTGCCGTCGGTCAGCGCCACGCGCAGGCCGTCTATGTCGCTGAGCGTCTTCACCGCGCCGACCGGGGCGAGGAAGGTTTCGAGATTGCTGCGGGAGGCGCGCAGATGCGCCATCAGGGCGGCGCTCTTTTCCTGCGCGAAGTTCTCCAGACGGTCGGCGGCGGCAACCGGCAGCCTGTAGGCGGCTGCGATTTGCGATAGGGGTTTTTTCTGATCGGCGGACAGAAGCAACACGGCGAGGACAGGCAGGAAGCTGTCACGGGTCGGCAGCGGCGAAAGCGGCCTGCCGTTGAGGGTGAAGGCGGAGGCGGTCAACAGGCCGCCATTGGCCTCAAACCCCATGACGCCGTTCTTTCCCTCGGCAAGCGCCTCACCCATGCCGGCGATCACGAAAGGCGAGCCGACCTTGGTGCGGACAACTTCGAACGAACCGCTTGCTTCGATACCGGAATTGGAGGTGACGGGGGTGACGACCACGCCCGCATCGAGAAAATTGGCTGTGATGAGCCCGATCAGGTCGCCGCGCAGCGGCACGCCGTTTTCATCGGCGAGCAGGGGACGGTCACCGTCGCCATCGGCGGAAACGATGGCGTCCAGACCGTGTTGCGGCGCCCATTCTTTGAGAAGCGCCAGCGTTTCCGGTGAGACCGCCTCGGTATCGACGGGAATGAAGGTCTCGGAGCGGCCGAGCGGCACGACATCTGCGCCATAATGGGCGAGAACATCGACGAAGAGATCGCGCGCAACCGTGCTGTGCTGATAAACGCCGATCTTCAGGCCCGACAGCGCCTTTTCCGGCAGCAGCGCGATATTGCGCTCGTAGAAAAGTTCGGCGGCGATTGCGGAATGATCCTCTGCCGTTGCGGCCTCGTCGCTGATACCTTCAGCCTCAACCTTGGCTGCGAGTGCGGCAATCGCCGTTTCGTCTTGCTTGTCGATTTCGCCGTCGGGACGATAGAACTTGATGCCGTTGCGGTCGGCCGGAATATGCGAGCCGGTGATCATCAGGGCTCCGGCCTTGAGGGAGAGTCCGTAAAGCGCCAGCGCCGGCGTCGGCACCGTGCCGCAATCAAGCGGTGTCAGGCCGGCCTTTTTCAGCGCGGCGATGCAGGTTGCTGACACATCCGGGCTCGAATCGCGAAAATCGCGGGCCACAAGAATGGGGTCTCCCGCCTTTGCCTGGCCCGATGCGAGAAGGTGTCTTGCAAATGCCGTGGCATAGACGGCAGAGGCTTTTCCTTTCAGATCGACAGAGAGGCCGCGAAGGCCGCTCGTTCCAAATTTCAGGCTCATGCCAAACTCCGTTTCGATAAAATCTTTGAGGTTCAAATGGATAATGTAAAAATATAACGCCTGAAAGAACCGTATCGATCCATTCAAGTCAATCGTCTCTTTCATGGTGGTCGCGAATAGGCAATGATGGTGGGCATGAGGCGGGTAACCTAAAATTCACCCGTCATATTTAAACTTGCCCGTTGATAGCGGCCTTGGCGACGGTGAAAACAATCCGTTGCCGGCCTTTTTGTGGTTCGTTCGAGTTGGATTGGCTGATGTACAGGCTTCAAAAGGCGGGACATAAGCAGGCACGTCCGCTGGATGAAAAAGCGGGGCCCGCCGCCAGACCCCATGGTTCCCTGCTGGACGATCTGGCGGACGAGGACGAGGTTTTCGAACGCACGGTGCTGAAAGAGCATCTCGAGCCGAAGCCGGCGGCCGCCATTGCCGAACCAGCTCCGGCTGCGCAATCCGTCAATGCGACCTCGCCGAGCGCCAGTCTGGCGAATGCGCTGCCAGGTCTGAAATATATCGACAGGATCGGCCTGGACGATGTGCTCATCTGGCTGCGAAACGGCATTGTGTGGATCGTGCTTGCGATCATTCTCTGCGTCGCCGCGTCACTTTCCTATGCCTATATGACACCGCCGCGCTACACGGCCTATACGGATATCGTCGTCAACCCCTCCAACCTCAACGTCGTCAGCGACGGGGTGTTCTCCCCGAACCAGCAACGCGACACCCAGATTCTCGAGGTGGAGAGCAAGCTGCGCACCATTACCTCGCGCAATGTGCTGGCGCGGGTGGTGGATGAGCTGAAGCTTGACCAGGATGCCGAATTCATCAAGCCGCCGCCGCTTGCGCGGTTGAAGGCGATTTTTTCATCGAAACCGGAGGATGGCGACAACAGGGTCGGCGCGCTTCGTTCGCTCGGAGACCGGGTGGCGGCGGAACGCGATCCACGTTCCTTCGTGGTGACGCTTTCGGTCTGGACCAATGACGCGGAAAAGTCCGTCATGGTCTCGAAAGCCATCGTCAAGGCTTTCGAAAGCGAGCTGTTCCAGACGACGTCCGACAGCAGCCAGCGCATCGTCGATGATCTGAGGACCAGGCTGGAGGAAATGCGTGAGAACGTGACTGTGGCCGAAAAGCGCGTCGCGGATTTCCGCCGCGAAAACGGCCTGCAGGAAAATAACGGCCAGCTGGTCAGCAATCTTGCATCCGGTGAGTTGAATGCGCAGGTGCTGGCGGCGCAGCAGCGTGTCATTCAGGAGGAGTCACGCCTCAAGCAGATGGAGGCGGCGATTGCGCAGAACCGCACGCAGAGCGACGCCATCTTCGACAGCCAGACCATGAACACCATCCGCGCACAATACAGCACCCTGCAGCAGCAGATCGGCGCGATGACGCTGACCTATGGCGCGCGCCATCCCCGTCTGGCGACGGCGGGGGCGGAACGCGACATGCTGGAGCGCGGCATGGCGGACGAGGCGCGGCGCATTTTGCAGGCGGCCAAGACCAATGTCGCCGAGGCCCGTTCCTCGCTCGACGCTCTCAGGCTGAAAGCCGTGGCGGAGCGCGCCAATGTCTTTACCGACAACGAGGCGCAGGTGCGGCTGCGCGATCTGGAACGCGACGCCAATTCGGCCGCGGCGATCTACGAGACCTATCTCAACCGCTCGCGGCAGATCGCCGAGCAGCAGACGATCGATGCCACCAATGTGCGGGTGATTTCGCAGCCGGTGGCCCCCAATTCCAGAAGCTGGCCGCCGGGCAAGCTGATCTTCCTGATCGCCGGCGGCGTGGGCGGTCTGTTCCTCGGTCTTGGCATTGCCATAGCGCTCGGGCTTCTGGGTTATCTGCGCCGCAAGGATCATGCGGACATCGCGGCGCGCTAGCTCCAGTGGGAGCGGCCGGGTCCGATTATTCCTCGGAAATCAGGCCGTCATAAACCTCGAGCAGGGCAGCGGCGATGGCAGCGCCCAGTGCATTGCCCGCATCACGGATGCCAGCCTCGTCGCCGTCACGGACGGAGACGGCAAGATCGGACGCTTCGTTTGCGACGATTTCTTTCGCCCGCTCTATCGCCCAAAGGCCGAAATCGCCGCGGTTGTCGATCGATATGGTTTCCATGGCCGGGACCTTTCCTCTGGTTTGGTTTCGTCGTCCCTTAACCCATCGGTAGCAAAACCGGAATAGGACGGAGAGGGAATGGCACGGGTAACTCAACCTTCAGGCGTATAAATTGCTTGCCTCAAGCTCAGGATTTATAAAAATATTAATGATAGTTCTTCGTAGTGTTTGAAGCCTTATGGCCTAGCATCTGCGTGAATATAACAATGAAACGATGCCTATCTTGGACACCGGACAGAATATGACAGGGAGAGACATCCCGGATTCGGAAGGACCTGGCACAATCTGGCCGGTCATTCCGCTTGCGGCTTTGCCCATCACTGACGCGACGATCGACGAGACGGCACAGGATTTCATCCTGCGCGCGGAAGGCGAGCGCGCGGCCGGCTCAAGGCCGTTCTATTCGACCTCGGCGAATGGCCAGGTGATCGCGCTCTGCCATCAGGACAAGGAATTCGACGCCATGCTGCGGCAGGCGGACCAGATTCATGCCGATGGCATGTCGCTGGTGATCTTTTCCCGCAAATTCTGCACCACGGCGCTACGGGAACGCGTCGCGACCACGGATCTCGTTCATGCGGTGGCCCGCCGGGCCGAAGAGACGGGTACGCGGTTTTATTTCCTCGGCGGCTCCGAAGACGTGAACCGCGCCGCGGTTGAGGAAATGCAGAGGCTCTATCCGCGTCTGGTCTTCTCGGGTCGGCGCAACGGTTATTTCAAGCGGGATGAAGAGCAGGCGATCCTCGCCGATATCGCCGCATCACGGACGGATATTCTCTGGGTTGGCTTCGGCATACCGCTGGAGCAACGTTTCGTTTCGCGCAATCTCGACGGGCTCTCCGGCATCGCGGTGATAAAGACCTGTGGTGGCCTGTTCGACTTTCTCGCTGGCAAGAACAGCAGGGCGCCGCAATGGATGCAGGATATGGGGCTGGAATGGCTCTACAGGGCCATGCTCGAGCCGAAACGTCTCGGCAAGCGTTATCTGCTGACCAATCCGATCGCCATTTATTCACTGCTGAAACATCGCTATAGCGCTTCCGGTCAGAACCGGTAGGGTCTTGCCGCGGCAAGGTCTCACGCTGCTCCCGCCTCCCGCACCTTACTTAAGGCCATTCTAACTTATTGAATGAATGCGTCCCCGTGCCGAAATTCGTTGCAACTGCGCGCAACGGCGCTACATTAGGCGGATATTAGAAATTTATTCGAATCAGAGATATTTGAGGACAGCGATGGTTATTACGTCCGTTTCTCTTTTCATATATGGAATTGGTACCGTTACCTCTCTCGCCATGACCTATATAGAAGGCGCCCGCCGTGACAGGGATTGGGACCTTTATCGGGTCACCGGTATCATCCTTTGCTTCTTCTGGCCGGTTCTGGTGCCGCTTCTCATTCTCGCGGCTGTGTTTTCGTCATTCGGCTTCCAGAAACGGCATTTGAATCCTGTCTCGCTGCACAGGGAAAAAACCCTGAGCTGAGACTTGCGAGCCGAGATTGGCGCTGCGGACGGAACTCGTCCGTTTCAGGCCTTTTTCGCCGGCGCCTTGTAGGGGGTCAGCGTAATGCCGAGGCTTGCCAGCACACGGCCGATGGACATGAGCGGCGGATGGGTGGCGGGCAGCAGCGATCCGGTTTTAAAGAATGCGGAAACGGCGCGGACCACTGAAAGACATAGGCTGACGGCGTTTTTGGCGGTTAGCAGCAGCCCGCCCTTCAGGCCGGGGCGTCGGGCGCGGTCAATGCTGTAGTTGATGATGCCCGTCCTGAGCGAGCGCTCCATGATCCAGCGCGGCGCCATGCGGTTTTCCGGCACATATTCGATGATGAGGGCTTGGGCATTCCAAGCAAATTTGAAACCGGCCTTGCGGCAGCGGGTGAAGAAATCCATGTCGCCGCCGCCGAGGAAATTGAATTGCACGTCGAATTCCGGTTTTGCCAGCGTTTCGAAAACACGTCTGGAGATCAGGCAATTGCCCGATCCGTGAATCTGATCGACCGGGCCGGTTGGGGATTCGATGGAGCCGAATAATGGATGCGACAGAACCGCCTTGGATGCGGGTGCGTCGAATTCGCGGTTGACCGGACCGCCGACGATATCAGCGCCGAAAGACCTTGCAGCCGAGACCATCTCGGCGAGCCAGACCGGGGAGGCCGCCTCGTCGTCGTCGATCATCAGGAACCACTCAGCGGAAGGGTAACTCTGCCGGGCGGTGCGGAATGCGGTGTTGATGGCGTAACAATTGCCCTGTGTCGGCTCCACCAGAGCCTGACCCGTCACTTCATTTTCGGCAAAGAAGGAGCGCGCAACGGCAAGGCCTGCCTGGCCTGCGCCATCATTGTCGACCACGACGATGGCGAAGGGAAAATCGACCTTCTGGGCCAAAAGCGACGCCAATGTCTTCCGCAAGCCTTCGGGCCTGCGGAAACTGGGAATGCACACCACCGCTTCCGGCATGATTTCGGACATGGAAACTCCTAAATACCGGCAAGCGCTGCGGCGGAAAAAACGACGGCCCTGAGGCTTTGGCGCGGGCGATTGAGGAATGTATCGGCAAGCGCCGAAACGGCCTCGCGATAACGGCGGGCGCGAAAGGCCTGCGCCACCGTATAGGCATTCATGTGGTTTTCGGATTTGCGACGCAGCCGCCTCAGTTCCTGCGGCGCTATGGCGGCGACGATGGCAGGGTCGGAAAACACCGCCTCGATCGCCGGTTCACAATCCCGGAACGTCAGGAGACGGTTCATCATCACGCTTGTCCTGTGCACCCGGTAGTCGAGAACATGCTGGCCCGGCAGATAGACGAAGCGGCCGGCGGCGGCCAGCCTGCACCAGCCATACCAGTCTTCCGCGTAGCGCAACGTCTCGTCAAAACCGCCGAAATCCTGAAAGATGCGGGTTCGGACCAGCATGATGCCGCCATTGACGATGAAGTTTCCGCCCAAAAGCGGCTGCAGGATGAAACCATCAGGCTTCTCCCGCCGGCGGATGAGATTGCGCCGGCCGATCTTGGCGCCATTTTCGTCTATACGCTCGTAGTCGCCATAAACCGCAACGACATCCGGTCCGGAGACACCGGCGCCAAGGGCGGCGATGGCGCCCGCTTTCAGGCGGTCGTCGGCATCGAGAAACATCGTCCACTCGCCGCGCGCCTGCGAAAGACCGAAATTGCGCACGGCGGAAACGCCCTGCCTTCCCTGGGGTCGGGCCAGCAGTTTGACGCGCGGATCGGAGAAACCTTGCACCTTCTGCGCCGTTGCGTCGGTGGAGCCGTCATCGACGACCAGCACTTCGCAAACGGTTTCGCCCTGGAACAACACGCTTTCGATCGCTTCCACGATGTAACGCTCACCGTTGCGAACGGGAATGACAATCGAGACGGAAACCAAGACTTTAAACTCCATGGGGCGTGGGCCAAGAATTCGCACAGCGAAGTTACTACCCGATTAAGCGGGCTTGCGCCAATTATGACGTGGTATAGCGTCAGTTAACCTTGCAAATCTTTAATATCCTTTTGGCATGATTGAGATGTTATGTTTTGAGAATTAGAGCGCCCTGCGTCCCTCCGGATGTATCAGGACGCTCTGAAACTTTTGATCTGCGTATCGTTCCTGTCGAGGATCCAGTCCGATTTTCGACCGATGCGCCGGGGTTGCGGAGGCGGGTAAATGCGGATCGGGCGACGGAATTTTCTCGGTGGTGCGGCATGTGTCGGCCTGTTGCATGGCATGGCCGGCCAGGGATTTGCCGCGCAGAAGAAAGCGCCGGTTAAAACAGCTCCCTATGGCGCGGCCGTTTATCTTCCTGACCTTACCGCCGATAGCCGTATCGGCGAGGCGGTGGTCAAATATTGCTCACGCATCACCCCCGTTACCGAGATGAAATGGGAGGTCATGCGACCTTCCGAAGAAGTGTTCGATTTTGCCGCCGCCGATGCGCTCGCCAATTTTGCGCGCCAGCACAATCTTTCCATGCACGGCCATCCGCTCATCTGGTACGCCTCCAACGCGCCCTGGCTCGCCGGCGTCCGCGGTGCGAAGGTCGAGAAGCTGATGGAAACGCACATCGTCAAGGTGATGGAGCGCTACAAGGATGTGATCCATAGCTGGGATGTGGTCAATGAGCCGATCCCCGACGTGCCCGGCAATGTCCGTTCGCGGCGCGACGCCTGGTATTACGGCGCGGGTCCGGACGCGATCAAAAAGGCCTTCGAGATCGCCCATGCCGTCGATCCGAAAGCCCAGCTGGTCCTCAACGAATATGATGTGGAATTTTCGGTCGAAAAATCGCCGGCCAAGCGGGGGGCCTTCCGTAACCTCATTCTCGAACTGCTCGAGAAGGGCGCGCCCATCAACGCCGTTGGCCTGCAGGGGCATCTGCGCGGCGGCTGGCCCATCGCCAAGGACGAGCTTGCCGCCTTTACCAAGGAAATGCGCAGTTACGGTCTTGCCGTTCTGGTGACGGAACTGGATGTGATGGACCAGACGCTGCCCGCGCCGGAAGCCGAACGTGACATGCTGATAAACCAACAGGTCCGTGATTTTCTCGAAGCGGCTTCAGAAGGCGGGCCGCTTTCCTCCATCACCACATGGGGCATTTCGGACCAATATACTTGGATCCGCTGGGCTTACCCGCGCCGGGACGGCACCGTGAACCGGCCGCTGCCGCTGGACTGGAGCTTCAACGAAAAGCCGATGATGGCCGTCATCAATGAATTCCGGAACCGTGGTGCATGACTATGAGTGCTGAAATGCCGCTTCCTCCCGTACAAAAGGCGCTGCAAATCAATCTTCATCCCTTCGATGCGCCGCATGCCGCCCTTACCCTTCCGCATCAGCTGCGGGTCTGGGGCGGGCAGGTGGATCGCATTCTCCTGACGGTCGATACCGGCCAGGTGGGGGCAGGGCGTTACAAGGGCAATGGCTTTGCGGCGGCGAGCAAACGTCTGTTCGACATGCTGGAGGAAATGCAGACCAATTATCCGCATCTCCATGTGGATGTCGTCGACTACAGCGATGCTGCGCGACATGCCGTGACGGAGACGTTCTTTTCGCGCTCGCCGATCCCCTATCCCGCCAAGGCCTTCGACGGCGGCCCTTTCCATGTCTATTTCCACGGTCTGAAACGCGCCAATGCCCGTTATGTGATGCATATGGACAGCGACATGATGTTTGGTGGCGGCAGCCAGAGCTGGTTCGATGAAGCCATTGCGCTTCAGAAAGCCAATCCGGACGCGCTCTGCATCACGCCCTTTTCCGGGCCGCCGACCGTGCGCGGCGATCTCGATGTTTCGCGCCATGTCGGCATGCCGGGGGTGCGGAACATTCCCGAACCGCGCAAGCTGCCGTCACGCATTCCCACATGGCGCTTTGCCACCGTTTCCACCCGTCTTTTCATGATCGACATGGACCGTTTCGCAAAGCGTATCGGTTCGCTCGAATTGCTGAGGCCGGATGTCAAACGGCGTATCCGTTCCTATGCCTATAACCAGCAACCGGTCTCGATGCCCGCCGAAGAGGTGCTGAGCACCAATATGATGCGCGTCGGCGTTCACCGGCTGGATTTTCTCGGCACCACAAAGGGCATGTATTCGCTGCACCCGCCCTATCGCTCGCCTGAATTTTACGCGGCGCTGGGCTCCATTGTCGAGCGTATCGAAAAGGGCGATATTCCCGAAGGCCAGCTTGGCGATTTCGACATCAACGGATCGATGGTGGACTGGACGAGCGCGCTTGCCGCCAAGACGCGCTCCAAACGTTATGCGAAGGCGCTGCGCCATCTGTTCTCGGCGAATGTGCAGCGTTTTACCAAGGCCTAAACCGGGCACTTCATCATCGGCGCGGAGGCGCAGGCCTCAATAGTCGGTGATGAGCTTGCTCCAGCTCTCCGAACTCAGCCCGCCAATATAGATATCGCCGGCAAGCGCCCTTTCCCTCAGCGCTTCGTCCCGGGTGGCCATGCAGAAATAACCGCGATGACGGAACGTCATGTGGTTCTGGCGGTAAAGCGCGTTCATGAGAAAGGGCTGTGACATGCCCGTGACATGGGCATAGCCCTGATCGTCGAAATGCCGGAACAGGGCGTTGAGCACGTCGTTTTCGCGGCCGGCGTCGCAGACAAGGTTCAGCACATAGGCGGTCCGTCCCGCCTGTCCGAAGAACAGGGCAGCGCCGATGGCCTGGCCTTCGGCGTTTTCAATCGCGACGCTGCTCAATTCGCCGAGCGTGTCGTTGGCTCTGCTCATTTCTATCAGCCAGTGGAATTCCCCGTGGGACCATTCCGGGCGAACGGAAAAGCGCTCGATCATCGTCAGCGCCGTGCAGCGGAACGTTTCGAAATCCACCGGTCTCACTTTGGTGCCGGCGACCTCCTGCGGTCTGATGCCTTTTTTCCATGTGCGCAGGATGCGGTCGGCAAAGCCAAGCACCATCAGAGCGGGCGTGGATTTGGCCAGCTGCGAACGACGGGGCATGCCCAGCGCTATGGCGCAGAAAGGCTTCAGCGCCTTGTGCCATTGCAGACTTTCCATCGGCAGCATATTGCCGCCGATCGCGATCCAATGATCGGCACTGACGGGGGAAGCGGTGTCCGAAAACAGCATATCGTGTTTCGTCGCCCGCATGCCGCGGGACAGGCGCGCGGCTCCAAGCGCCCCGAGTTTTCCTTTCGACGCGAAAGCGCACAGCAATCTCGCCGTTATGGTTTCTCCGTTCGCGACAAATCGCATGGGTATGGCAAGGATGACGCTTGTGACCCCGTTTTCGCCCGCGTCGTAGACGACGCTGCCGTGATCAGGGTGAAAGGCGGGGCTGCCAAAAAACAATGTCTCGATGTAAGAACGGAAGTCGAAGCTTCCTTCACGTCCGGTCTTCTTGAAAGCGCTATCGAGCACGACCTCGACGGCCGGGACGTCCTCCCTGAGCATGGGGCGAACACCGGTTGCACCCGTCTGAACCGGGCGTTGTGTTGACTGATCGTTGTTGCTATCGTCCATATTGGTGTGTATCGGAACGTCCACCTTAGGTTTCCAGCCCTTTGCGTTTATGAAATCAACAAGCCAAAGATATATCGTTAGTTGTTAATATACGCTAAACAGAGTTTCGGATTATTACTTTAGTATATTCGTAATACAGCAAAATGTCGTCGCCGTTAAACAGAGGCAGGCGACCTCTTTCAGTGGCCTGTGTTTATCAAACAATAGGGAAATCAGCAACTTAAATTTGGAAGATGAAGATGGATCACGATGGAAATTCTATGTATTTCCATATGATTACTTTCAAGTATCGTCTTCGGCTCCGTTCTTTCGGGGCAGGGACAGATCGCGTAAATACTATTCTTCCGTGTATTATGTATAACTAAAAAATAGGATTTTGGCGGGATATTCATATTATCGAAATGACGCATCGGTCACGATGCGGGCAGGCATGGAAAAAGGAAGAGAAAAACCCCTTATGGATGCAGCGCACGAACAGCAGGGGCGTGGCTACTGGCGGGACGTCCTGTTTTATGTGACGTTCCTTTATTTCACGGTCGGCTTTTTGCCCTATGTCTCGCTCTCGTCGACCTATATGGGGTCCGCAATGGCGGCCGGATCCAACCTGCTCAACCAGCTCACCGCCATCATTCTGCTGTTCAGTTTCGTGGCGTTCATGGCAAAGGAACGCTCTTTCTCCATCATCTTCACGCCGCGTCTGCTCATGGTGGCGATTTTCGGCTGGTATGTATTCACCTCGCTGGTGGGCGAAGCGCCGATGTTTTCGCTGCGGCGGCTGTTCATGTGCGCGATCATCTGCGTGCTCGCCGACTGCTTTTTACAGCTGCCGCGCACGGAACGCCACTTCGCCACGCTGCTTGCCACCTGCACGATCATCATCCTGTTCCTGTGCTATTTCGGCGTCGTTGTCCTGCCTTCACGGTCTATCCATCAGGCGAGCGACGCGCTGGAGCCGCTTCTGGCGGGTAACTGGCGCGGGGTTTTCCGGCACAAGAACGAGGCCGCCTCCGTCATGACGGTGCTGATCATCGTTGCGATTTATCTCTGCAAGCGCTGGTCCTTTGTCGGCGGCTTGGCCCTGTTGCTGCTATCGCTGGTCTTTCTGGTCAAGTCGGGCGGCAAGACAGCGCTCGGCCTGTTGCCGATCATTATCGCGACGGGCTGGTTCATCATGCGCTGGCCCCGCTGGCGCTACGCGGTGGTGACCCTGCTTCTCGCCGTCTTCGCCGTGATTATCGTCGGCACCACGGTCGATCCGGTCTTTTCGCAGATGCTGACGAAAATGAAGATCGACGCAACCTTCACCGGGAGAACCGACATCTGGACCGTCGCCATCGATTATATCCGCCAAAGCCCGTTCATCGGTTATGGCTACCAGGCGTTCTGGCGAAGCGACGCGTTGATGACGAGTTTCACCGAGAACAATACCTGGGCGACGACGGCGCCGGATTCGCACAATGGCTATTTCGACCTTCTGCTTGCGGGCGGTGTGCCGGGCCTGGTGCTGGTGCTGATGTGGCTTTATCTGCTGCCGCTCCACTATCTCGGCAAAATGGATGACGCCACGCGCAACAGTCCTTTGACGAGGCTTTATGTCGGTGTGTGGCTCTATGTGCTGCTCTTCGGTTTTCTGGAAACGATTTTTTTCCTCAGTACGGGTTTCGTCTGGTTTTTCCTCGTCGTTGCCGTGATGGGTCTGCGTTTGCAGGCGAATGCCAGCCTCGTCGAGGATGAGGCGGAGCTGGAGCCGGCCCCGACTGCTGCGGGGGCGGATATGGTGCCCGAACATATTCGGCACCAGCCATCCCAGGCCATCCACCCCAGATGATATTTCGACGGCGCGGCTGCATCTGAAGCCGGTGCTTCATTTCCCATGGCTGGATTTCGGGCTGCCTGCACATTGCGCGCGGCTTCGCCAGCCTTTGCAGAATGGCATGCCGTGACGATCCGCAATGCTTCGGGACGGGGAAGCAGCCTCTGTTTTCCATTTTGCTGGGTCATATTTTTTCCGCCCGCCGGGGCATGAAGGAATTATAAAGTTTTTAATCATAATGATTTTGCAGGGCAATGAATTGAGGCGTGGGTGGAAACCCGTTGCTGCACTCTTTTCCCTGAAAACTTGGCTCGGCATTTCAGCTTGCTGGCGATAGTGCCGCACGGCCGGGGGAGAGTGGTCCGCCATTATTTGGAGGGCGGGGCAGGTTGTCTTCGGCGCATGTTTGATGCGGCCGCGACCAAAGCCGATGAGCGGCTTACCGAAGCCTTGATGATCGAGGTGTTCGACGTGCAATGTAAGTCTTGCCGAACACCTCCGGCACGGGGAAGGAGCGGTTTTTCATTGACGTGAGGTTTTCCGTGTCTTTTCTTCAAAATGCCAGCATCCGCACCAAGATCCTGTCGCTCATTCTGCCGCTCTGTATTGTCGGCCTCGGCGCCACCGCGTTCATGTCCAGCCGCTTCAAGGAAGCGGACACGGCCTATTCGTTCTTCATCGCCAATGATAATGCCGGTCTGGTGGAGCTTTCGCGTGCCAACCGAAACCTCGCTGCGGTGGCTTATGGCGCCTATCAGGTGATGGCCTATGATGCGAACGGCCCGGATATAAAGGTTGCCAGGGAATTCTACACCGAAAGCAAACGGCTTTTGGCGGTGCGTCTGAACAATGTCAAAGCGGCTTTCCCGAAAGAAGCGGCGACCATTGACGGTTTCATCGCCAAATCGCAGGAGATCGTCGCAGTCACCGACAAGGCCGTGGAATTCGGCGTCGCCGATCGCAATGCGGAAGCGGCGGCGGAGATGCTGAAGGCCGATAACTCCATTCGTCCGACAGCCAATGATATGGCGGCGTTTCTGGACAAGCTGGCCAAGGGCGTCATCAAGGGAAGTGACGATCTGACGGACAAGACCAATTCGACGATCCTGACGTCACTGGCAGTGATTGGGGTTGTTTTCTCAATCGGCATTATTCTTACGCTGTTCGTCGCATCCCGCGGCATTACGGCGCCCATCGCCCGCCTGCGCGGACGCATGGTGTCGCTCGCCGCCGGCGAGACGTCAGCCGAGATCGACGGCACCAGCCGCAAGGACGAAGTTGGCCAGATGGCAAAAGCCGTTCAGGTGTTCCGCGAAAGCGCCATCGAGCGCATTCGTCTGGAACAGGAAACCGAAGCCAATCGCAGCCTGTCGGAAAAAGAGCGCATCGAGCGCGAGCAACAGAAGGCAAGGGAAGCGGCCGACGTCAAATTCGCCGTCGACAATCTGGCCGCCGGTCTCTCGAAGCTTTCGAAAGGCGATGTTTCCTACCGCATCGGCCAGCCGTTTACCGCGACGCTCGATGCCGTTCGCAATGATTTCAACATGTCCGCTGAAAAGCTGCAGGCCGCATTGACCAAGGTTGCGCAGAATGCCGGCGGCATTGGTGCTGGTGCCAATGAGATCAAGTCGGCCGCCGACGATCTGGCCAAGCGCACGGAACAGCAGGCTGCGGCCGTGGAAGAAACTGCCGCCGCCCTGGAGGAGATCACCACGACGGTGAGGGATTCCACCAAGCGCGCGCAGGAGGCCGGCCAGATCGTGAGCCGCGCAAAGGCGGGCGCCGAACAGTCGGGCGAAGTGGTGCGCCGCGCCGTGGTCGCCATGGAGCAGATCTCCAAATCAGCCAATGAGATCAGCAACATCATCGGCGTGATCGACGAGATCGCCTTCCAGACCAACCTTCTGGCGCTGAATGCAGGTGTGGAAGCCGCCCGCGCCGGTGAGGCCGGCAAGGGTTTTGCCGTCGTCGCCCAGGAAGTGCGCGAGCTTGCCCAGCGCTCCGCCAATGCGGCCAAGGAAATCAAGGCGCTGATTACCACCTCCAACGATCAGGTACAGCAGGGCGTTCAGCTGGTGGGCGATACCGGCAAGGCGCTGGAAACCATCGTGCTCGAAGTGCAGGAAATCAACCGCCATGTCGTCTCGATCGTGGAATCCGCGCAGGAGCAATCCTCGGGTCTCCAGCAGATTAATACGGCCGTCAACCAGATGGATCAGGACACCCAGAAAAATGCGGCGATGGTGGAGGAAACCAATGCCGCAAGCCACAACCTCGCCAAGGAGGTGGCTTCGCTCAACCAGCTGCTCTCGCAGTTCAGGCTTGCCGATACCGCCTATCAGCAGAGAAGCCAGCCCGCGCCGGTTCGCAGTGCCGGTGGCAACGACAAATATGTGGCATCGCCCGTGCGCGCCCTTGGCCGCAAGATCGCCTCGGCATTCTCGGGCAGTGCCGCGGTCGATACGTCGAAGGACGACTGGCAGGAATTTTAAGACCGTCTGCCAGGATTATAAGATGCCGGTGGAGCTGATCTCTGGCCGGTAACCAGCAAGATGCCGCACAAGACCTGATCTCTTGTGCGGCATGTTGGCATTTTCATGCCTTCCGGCAAGTCTGACCGCTGCATGCGATTGCTTGCCGGCATGGCAGTTTTCGCAGGTCACCTCTTATTACCCTCACGCAGCCTCCGCATCATTTCCATGTTGTTGAGTGACGTCTCCGACGTGGCGCGCATGGTTTCCATGGCGATCAAACCTTGCTGGTCCCGGCGCTGCTGCTGCTGGAGCATGCATTGGGTATAAGACTGCGAACCATAATGCGAACCGAAATTGGCGCATGTGTTTCCGTCCTGGTACAGATTTGCCCGTCGCTGCTCTTCGGGCGACATGCATCCGGTGAGCGCGAGGGTGAGGGCGAGCAGGCCGAGTGTCGTCCGGGTAAGCGTCTTCATTTCAAGATTGGCCATTTGGTTTTTGATCCTTGGTTGTGATTGTTGCTGAAGCCCGCCGCAGGTCGATGACGATGTGGAAGGCGCAGGTGATCGGCAGCGCACCGGGAGTGCGACTTCGTTTTCGTCGAGGGAATGATCAGTGGGTAATGTGGCCGCGACGGCCGCCCGCTCAGATGATGCGGGGAATGATGTATATTGCTTCCAGAACCTCGTAGATCGCGGCAACCGCAAGGGCGAGGATGACAAGGCAATATATATTGGCAAGGGGAACAAGCCCGGCTTTCCAGGCTTCCCAGCGGGTGCTGACCCGATATTCGCTTATCCGTAGAAATGTGCGTCCATGCACATAGGCGCCGAAAGCGGCCAGCACATAGGCCTGCCCCTCGATCAGAAGGGTTATGGAATGGGGTATGAGCATGGCCGTATGGGGGCCGAGGGGTGCGAACATGATGCCCCACAGGATACCGCGATGTAACGTCGCCAATATGCCGATGAAGGGGATGATCAGCGACGGCAAAGTCGTCATGACAAAGGCGACCAACAGGTTGATGATGAAGGTCATGCCCATCGCCTTGGGAAGATTCTGGGTGCCATAGGCTTCGGCGACGGTATTGAAGACACCTGGGCGCAGGTAAGCCTCATCAATACCGGTTTTCAGATAGGCCTGTATCTCAGGCAGCAGCATCGTCATCAGCATCGAGACGGCGAATAGGCCGTAAAAAGCTATATTGAGTGTGAGAAAAGCTCTCCTGTGCTTTCTGATGACGGCGACGGGACCATGTAAGACGTCCATTGGAGGTTCCATTGATTTTCAAGCGAGAGACCGGAACGGCCGTTACGGCCATATGATAGGGCCCATACAGACTATATTGGTCTGTAATGGACCATTTTGGTCTATATGGGATTTTTTTGCCCGTCAAGTCTGGCGCGCTGGCGCTTTTTTCCGGGAGGAAAGCCGCGGTTTTCTCTTTGTGGTGGGATTTTTCCGGTAAGGGGCAACGCCATTCCTTCCGCAAAACCGGTGTGGGACAGGCGGATAGTGTCGGCCGCGCACAGCAAGGTTGCGTGGTTTCGCACACGCAGAATCCCGCTGCAGACAGGGAATGGTCAGCGGTCAGGCAGGGTGGCCGGTAGGTCTGGGCTTATGCGGCGCGGTGGCCCAAGGCATCCATTGCCGCAGTGACGATCAGCCCGCGCCATTCCTGGGTCAGCTTTGTGCCAACCGCCAGGCTGGCACAGACGCCCAGGCCAGAAAATGCGCTGGTGACCCGGATCAACCGCTCCATGTCGAGCTTGCCCATATCGATGCCCAGCGCCTCATACATCATGAACCCGATTTCGTTCATCTGTACGTCTTCCGGATTGGGATCCAGCGCTATGCGGTTGGAAAGTGCCGACACTCCCGGTTGGCGAAAGGCAAAATCGACAGCCGCTTCCACGACGGCGAGATCGCGTTCCCGGCCGACAGGCAGGGATTTGACGTTGTCACGGACTTCCTGCGCATGTTCCCGGAGCGCTTTGACAACGGCGTCATACATCGCCTGCTTGCTGGGAAAATGGTGCAATAACCCCGTCTTGGAATAGCCGACCGTGTCCGCGATTTGTTGAACCGAAGTATGCGCGAAGCCATGCTTCGCAAACAGTCCGGCAGCACAGTCGATAATCTCGGCTTCAATCTGGGATTTCGTCGGTCGGAGCATGTCTTGAACGTTTTATTCGATGATTGAGCATGTGACGGACACGTCGTCCGCATGCGCAGCATAGGAGAGTGGGCGGTGTTTGTCTTTCGATTATTCTTCGCAGACAAACGACGGTTCGCTTCGCGATAGGCTTAAGTGATGAGGAGCGTTGCGGACATTGGCATCGCGTGGCGAGCAACGTCTCCAGATAGTTTTGTGAAACGTCCGGCAGTCTCCGCCATCGCCAAAGCCGCTACTCTCTCGCTGGCCCCCATTCACGGCACGCTGGAACGGTAAAGGTTCTGAAAACCCTCGAACATGGCGAAGCGTCTGTCGTGCCAGGCGGCGGACGGTGCGGAAGGATTGTAGGCGTTGCCGAGCACCGACATCCTTCGCATTGCGGTAACGAGATCCGGCTGGTGGCCGCTTGCAACGGCAGCGAGGATGGCGGAGCCCAGCAGTACCGGCTCGGCGGTGCCCGCAGCGCGGATGCGCAGGCCGCAGGAATCTGCCAGGACCTGCCGGACGAGATCGCTTTCCCCGGCGCCACCGCTGATGACGATGGTATCGACCGTCAGGCCTGCTTCCGCCTGTGCCCTGAGAATCTGGCGAAGGCCGTAGCCGAGGCCGCAAAGCCCGGCAACATAAAGCCCGATCAGGCTCTCAAGACCGTCGTTGAGGTCAAGACCGGCAATAATCGCACGTGCATCGGGATCGGCATGTGGGGCGCGATTGCCGAGGAACTCCGGCACTACCATGATCTCACCCGCCAGCAGGGGGGCTTCGGAAAGGTTATCGACCCTTTCCAGGATGCGGTCGATCAGCCAGGCTGGCAGTGACTTTCCGGCCGTGCGGGCCTCGGCATTCGCTTCGGCTGACATCGGATGCATTTTCAGGAGGTGAGCGATCGCCGCACCGGCGGCAGACTGGCCGCCTTCATTCAACCAGAGGCCCGGCACCATTGCGGAGGCATAGGGGCCCCAGACACCCGGAACGAAACTGGGTTCGACGGAGGAGCTGAGGGTACAGGCCGAGGTGCCAAAGACATAGGCCATGCGTTGGGCCGGACCTGCGCCCTCGGCCTCTGCCCCAACGGTGCCAATCCCGCCGGCATGGGCGTCGATCAATCCAGCGCCCACGGGGATGCCTGCCCGCAATCCGAGTTCTGCGGCGGCCTTTTCGCTCAGCCCGTCGCCGACCGGAGCGCCGGCGTCCAGGATCGTCGTGCCGATGCGGCTGAAATCCTCGTCCGCCAGTTCACCGAGACCGATGGCCCTGAAATAACTGGCATCCCAGCGCTTCTCATGGGCCAGATAGGTCCATTTGCAGGTCACGGTGCAGACGGAGCGCGCGTCGTTGCCGGTTGCGCGCCAGGTCAGGAAGTCGGTGAGGTCGAAAAACGCACCGGCGCCCTTGAAAATTCCGGGTCGATTTTCCTTCAGCCATAGAAGTTTGGGCGTCTGCATTTCGGGCGAGATATGGCCGCCGACATAATCGAGCACCGGATGTTTGAGGCTGTTGATATGCGCCGCCTGTGGAATGGCGCGATGATCCATCCAAACGATAACATCGCGGTCGGGGTCTTCCGACGGGCCGACCGGAAGCGGATTGCCGGCCTGATCGAGCACGACGAGCGAGCAGGTGGCGTCGAAACCGATGCCGCCGATATGATCCGCGCTCAGGCCGGCTGCCTGCAATGCTCCTTGAACCGATCGGCACACGGCATGCCAGATTTTTGCGCTCGATTGTTCTACGATGTGGCTGCCCTCGCGATAGAGGGGAATGTCGTGCTTCGCCGTGCCGAGGAGGACGCCGGCCGTATCGAAAATACCGGCGCGCGCGCTGCCCGTACCCACATCCACACCGATAAAGCAGGGGGCGCCGGTGGCGCTGTCCGTCGTTCCTGTCACCATAATCCTGCCCGACCCTGCCTTGACGGCGGCACGCAGCCGCCGAAACCTCCATTTCGTCTATAAATCTACATTATTGGGCAGGATGACAAGATCGCGGATGACGACATTGCGCGGACGCGACAGCATGAACAGCACGGCCTCCGCGACTTCTACGGGCTGCATCAGGCTGCCATTGGCCAGAGCCTCGGCCATTTTTTCCTTCGGCCAGTCGTCCAGAAGAGCCGTTACCACCGGGCCCGGCAATATTGCCCCGACCCGCACGCCATGGGGTGAGACCTGTCGGCGCGTGGTGTGGACGAAGGCCTGCACCGCGAATTTCGAAGCGGTATAGACAGGCTCCCAGACGACAGGGACCACCCCCGCCACCGAACTGGTGAAAAGGATGTCCCCTGATTTCTGCTCCACCATGTAAGGCAGAACCGCGTGCACGGAACGGAAGGCGGCGTTGATGTTGAGGTTCAGCATCCGGTCCCAGGCGTCCGGATCGCCCTCCGTGACCGGTCCTCCGACATAAGCGCCGGCATTTGCGTGGAAAATGTCGAGCCGGCCGGTACGGTCGAGAATGCGGGGCAGAAGGCCCGAACACTGCGCGGTGTCGAGCAGGTCCGCGACCAGCGGCACCGCCCGTTCGCCGATGTCGTCGCAAAGCGCTTTCAGCCGCTCGCCGGCGCGGTCGATCAGGACGACGGTTGCCCCTGCCGCCGCCAGTGTTCTGGCGCATTCCAGCCCGATACCCGAAGCCGCGCCGGTGATTGCGGCGACCTTGCCTTTCATGATCTCAGCCATTTCTCGATATCCCCCCGGTCGTTCCCGCTCAGAAACGGATCTGCAGCTTCACATCTTCCGGCAGCCCCTTGGCGGCCCGCTCGAATGCGGCGATGCTGTCCTTGAATGCGAAGGTGTCGGTAATCAGCGGTTTCAAATCCACCTTGCCGGATGCGATCAGGTTGACAGCGCGGTCGAAATTGTTGGCGTAGCGGAACACGGTCTCGACGCGTGCTTCCTTGATGATGGCACCGGCGACATCGAAGGCCGTCTGTTCCACCGGCAAGCCGACCAGTACCACGGCAGCGCCCGGACGAAGCAGATCGAAGATGCCGCTATACGCCTTTGGGCTGCCACTGGCCTCGAACACGATATCGGCGCCCCAGCCGTCTGTTGCCGCCTTTACGGCCTCGGGCAGCGAAGCCCGCGTAATATCCACCGTCTCGATGCCATCATATTGCGCGGCGATTTTCAGCTTCGGAACGGAAAGGTCCGAGATGATAACGCGCGAGCAGCCGCCCGCCAGCGCCGCCAGCGCCGTCATGATGCCGATGGGGCCGCAGCCGATGACGACAGCCACATCGCCGGGGGTGATGCGGGCGCGGGTCGCCGCCTGCAAGCCAACGGCAAAGGGCTCGACCATGGCGCCTTCCGCAAAGGATACATTGTCCGGCAGCTTGTAGGTGAAGGCGGCGGGATGGACCACCTCCGGCGTCAGCACGCCATGGATCGGTGGCGTTGCCCAGAAACGCACGTCGGGATCGACATTGTAGATGCCGAGCTTGGCGGCCCGCGACGAGAGATTGGGTACGCCCGGTTCCATGCAGACGCGGTCGCCGACCGCAAATCCTTTCACCCGGTCGCCAACTGCCGTAACCGTACCGGCCGCCTCATGGCCGAGCACCATCGGTTCGCGCACCACGAAGGAGCCGATGGCGCCGTGGGTGTAATAATGCACGTCGCTGCCGCAGACGCCCACTGTATGGATGGCGATCTTGACGTCATCCGGGCCGACCCTGCTCGGCAGATCGATGTCCCGGAGCGACAATTCGCCTTTACGTTCGAGTACAAGAGCAATCATGGTGTATCCGCCCATTCTTCCGGAGATCAGAGCGCCTTGCCTTCGGCGTCGAAAAGATAAATGTGGCCCGCCTCGATGCCGGCGGTGAAGCTGGTGCCGACAGCAAGGTCGGGCCGGCCGGGGGCGACGATGATGATCGGCGTGTCATGCGCCTTGACATAGATCTGCGTAGCGCCGCCGAGGTTTTCGGAAAAATCCGCCTCAAGGGCGAGAATCGCCGTGCCGCCATTGATCACCAGATGTTCGGGGCGCAGGCCGACGGTTACGGTGTCACCGACTTTGGCGCGCGTGGCGCGCTGCACCGTTAGCGTGCCGCCGATGAAGGCGGTGTGGGCAAGCGTCAGCGTGCCATCCGTGACCGCCGACACGCTGGCTGCGATGAAATTCATCTTCGGCGAGCCGATGAAACCTGCGACAAAGGTGTTGGCGGGGCGGTCATAGAGTTCGGTCGGCGTACCGATCTGCTCGACCAGGCCCGCCCGCAGAACCACGATACGGTCGGCCAGCGTCATCGCTTCCACCTGATCGTGTGTGACATAGACCATGGTTGCGCCGAGATTGCGGTGCAGCTTGGCAATTTCGACGCGCATCTGGGTGCGCAGGTCAGCATCGAGGTTCGAAAGCGGCTCGTCGAACAGGAAGATTTTCGGATTGCGAACGATGGACCGGCCGATTGCCACCCGCTGCCGCTGGCCGCCGGAAAGGGCGCGCGGCTTGCGCTCCAGAAGCTGTTCGAGCTGGAGGATGCGGGCTGCTTCGGCAACGCGGGCCTTGATCTCGTTTTCCGGTAGCTTTGCCATCCGCAGGCCGAAAGCCATGTTCTCGAACACGCTCATATGCGGGTAGAGCGCATAGGACTGGAACACCATGGATACCTCGCGCTTGGCGGGTTCCTCATAGGTGACGTCCTTGCCGTCGATGGTCAGAACGCCGTCGCTGACGTCCTCCAGCCCCGCGATCATGCGCAGGAGCGTTGACTTGCCACAACCGGACGGGCCGACGAAAACGACGAATTCACCTTTCGTTGCGGAAAAGCTCACGCCCTTGATGACGGAGATTTCTCCGAACTTCTTCTGAATATTATTGAGTTGCAGGAACGTCATGGATTTCAAACTCCGGATCACTTGGCGTTACGGCACATCGCCGGCGGGAAGGCGCGGGTTTTCGCCCGCGCGCTCCAGCAGCGCTGCCGCACATTCTTCGTCAGTCACGAGCCGTCTGATGTAGCCGGCCTTGATGATGGCATGGATAACGGGCACCTTGTGCAGTCCACCCGAGGCAAGGATGGAATGCCGCACGTTCTTGAGTTCGAGGAGACTGAGCGAGAGAACCCGCTCATTCAGGGGGTGATCGACCGGATTGCCATCCGCGTCGAGAAAGACCCCCAGCAGATCGCCGACTGCACCGGCCGCGATCAGAGCGTCGACATTTTCGGCCACCGTCGGGACTTTGATCAGCAGCGAGCGCTCGGTCATGTCGCCACAGGACAGAAGCGCCACATCAACTGCCCTGGCCCGCCGCATGGTTTCACGAATACCGTGATGCGAGAGCAGGATTTCGCGGCTTTCGACGGTCGGGAAGTAGAGCGGCGCAACCAGGTAATAGCAATCCGCCGCGATGATCCGCGCATAGCCTGTCGCCACTTCGAAGGTGCTGGAGCCGGAGCCGCGTGTCACGCCGCCCATCAGCGAGGTTACCCAGCTATCGGGCAGCGAACGGGGCGTCATGCGGCGCAGGCCGGCGGCAAGCGTCTTGCCCCAGCCGACGCCGAGACCCATGCCGTTTTCGAGAAGGCTGTCGAGCAGAGTGCCGGCGGCGTCGCCAATCACCCGCTGCTGCTCTCCGGCGTCGGGCAGGGTGGGCACGACCGTGACGTGATCCAGCCCGAAGCGGGTCTTGAGCTGTTGTTCGAGGTTGACGCAATTGACCAGCGGGAGACGTATATCCACCACGACTGATCCATCGGAGCGAACCTGGCCGAGGATCTTGTTCACGCGCAGGCGCGTCACGCCCACCCGGTCGGCGATCTCCTGCTGTGTCAGGCCGCCGACGAAATAGAACCAGGCCACGCGCGCCTTGAGCTGCTCGGCTTCCATGTCCCGCACGGTGCCGGTGTTTGCGTCGAAATTATTGTTGCCATCGTCCATGTCTGGTTCCGTTCTCATGCAAAAGCGTTGCGGAGAAGCGACGCGGATTTTTCGACGGCGTCAAGGATGGAAGCGTCATCCTGTTCGAAAGGATAGAACACTTCGAGGAAGACGGGCGCACCCGCCAGCCCCGTTCTGCGGACGAGCGACGCCACCTCCGCCGGATCGACCCGGCCCTGCGTGGTGAAATCCCAGTGGCGATCGAACTGGAAATCGGTCTGCTGGATGTGCAGCGCGCTGACGACATCGCGAAGGCCGCTTAACCACGGCTCCATGTCTGCGCCGGCTTTGCCATAGAGCGGCTCCACAGTTCCGTGGCCCCAGTCGAGACAATAGTTCCAGGCTACGGCGCTTGCCGAAACGTCGTCCATCATCCGCCGCGCCTGCGCCACCGTCCACGGCCATTCGCGGCGCAGGGGGGTCGGTTCGACATAAAGACGGGTCAGGCCTTCGGTTTTTGCCCGATCCGCAAGACGTATCATGCGGGCGATGAGGTCGGCATAGTCCGCGTCGGGGATCGCATCCGCCTCCCTGCCGTCAATCCGCGAGGCCGTCGCCCCGAGCGGACCGCCGACGCTTTTTATTCCGGCCCTGGCGGCAAAGGCATAGGCACGACCGAGCCACGCTTCGGCATAGTCGCGTACATCCGGATCCGGATGAAGCAGCTGGTTGAAGGTGTAATGCGCAAGCCCGATGAAGGCGCTATGGATGGTGATGCCGGTGACGGCTGCATCCCTGCGGATCGTATCGGCATGACGGTCCAGCACGGCGGATGGCCACATGGGATCGACGAGATCCAGCGAAAACTGCACGAGATCGGCTCCCATGCGCTCGCGCACCAAGGGAGCCCAAAGTCCGGATGTAACCCAGCGCTTGACGCAGAAGGAAAGGTTGAGGCCAAAGGCGATGGGATCCGTCACTTGGTCGCCCCCATGGTCAGGCCGCGCACCATATGGCGCGATACGATGAGGGCAAAGATCGTGACCGGCAGCACGATCACCGTTCCGGTGGCCATGATTTTGCCCCAGGGCAACTCGTAACCGGACATGAAGCTGGTCGCGATTACGGGCGCTGTCTGCACGTTGCGGCGGGTCAGCACCAGCGCGTAGAGCAGCTCGTTCCACGAGAAGATGAAGGAGAAGATGGCCGAGACGGCAATCCCCGGCGCACCGAGCGGCAGGTAGATTTTGCGGAAGATGGTGAACTGATCGGCGCCGTCCAGTCGTGCCGCCTGCTCCAGGTCGGAAGGGATCGACTTGAACTGGTCGGTGCAGATCCATACGACGATCGGCAGGTTGAAGGTCAGATAGATCAGGATCAGCACGATATGGGTATCGAGCAGATTGGCCTGCATCGCCAGCAGATAGACCGGAAGCGCAAGCACAATCGGGCTCGTCATGCGGTTCGAGATGAACCAGAACCACAGGTCCGACTTGCCGCGAAATTCATAACGGGCCAGCGCGAAGGCGGCCGGCGCACCGAGAATGACCGCAAGAATGGTGGTGGCTGAGGCGATCAGCAGTGAATGCCCCACCGCGCCGAGCACCTTGGAATCGGCGAAGATGGCCTCGTAATTCTCCAGAGTGGGGGTGAAAAACCACATTGGCGGCGAGGCGAGAATATCCGATTGCGTCTTGAAGCTCGCAGCCACCATCCAGAGGAATGGGAAAAGCGAGAAGAGGACAACTGCGGTCAGGCCGATGGCATGCAGGATGGTGCCGGATGAGAGACGCATCAGTTAACCTCCTTGTAGAATACGCGAATATAGAGACGGCTGATCAGCACGGTGAGGATGAGCAGCAGGATCGCCTGCGCCGAGGCCGTGCCAAGGTCGAAGATGCGGAAGCCGACGCGCTGGATGTAGATGGACACGAGATCGGTCGCGGAACCCGGCCCGCCGCGCGTCATCACGAACACCATATCGAACAGTTTGAGGACGTCGGCCGAGCGAAGGATCATCACGGCGGTGAGGCCGGGCATGAGGTAAGGCAGCTGCACGTAGCGCAGCAGCGAGAGTTTCGACGAGGTCTCAAGTCTCGCCGCTTCCTCGATTTCGCCGGGCACCATGGAAAGGCCGGCCAGGAAAATGAGGGCGCAGAACGGTGTCCACTGCCATACATCCATGATGACGATGGCGGCGAAGGCGCCGCCGGGCGAGCCGAGCCAGTCGAAGCTTTCAAAACCGAACATGCCGAGAAACTGGTTCGCCACGCCGAAATCGCGGTTGAAGATCAACCGGCCGATAAGGCCGACGACGGCATAGGTGGTGGCAAGCGGCACGACGAGCGTAACGCGGGCCAGCGATTTCAGAAGGCCGAGACCGGTCTTGTGGAGCAGCAGGGCCACCCCCATACCAAGCGCGATTTGGATCGGCAGCACCGTCACGTAGAATTTGGCGGTGAGGAAGAGGCTTGCCCAGAAGGTGCTGTCCGTCAGAACCGAGGCGTAGTTTTCAAAGCCGATGAAGGGAAAGCCCTCACGCGGGCGAGCGATGTTGTATCGCCGGAACGAGGTGACGAGCGCAAAGAGCGTGGGGTAGATGCCGATCAGGAACAGCGCGACAACCGCGGGCGCCAGAAACCATGCCGGCGTCCAGCGTCCATATCCTCGGTTTGGTTTGGTTGGAATCATAACGTCCTCTCAGGCACCGGGTGCGGCCGCATCGGTGAAGTCACTCGAGATTGGTGTGGTTCGCCCGCATGGCGTCGGCGGAAATGCCGAGGCGTGCACGAAGCGAAAGGATCAGAAGTTCGAAGAGCACATAAAGTGCTCCCTCATAGAGCGAGCCCATGGGCAACACCGATATGTCGGAGCCCTGGTCGTTCGCCATGGTTTGCGCCGGAACAGTGAGAATGGTGTCGGCGCGGCGCGCGGCCTTGCCGTCTGCCTGCGCGGTGACGAGCAGGATGCGGGCACCCGCCTCATGCGCAACGCCCATCAGGGCGGAAACTGTCGAGAAGTCGCCCGGACCGGCCGAAACGACCAGAAGATCACCGCTGCCGAGGCTCGGCGTCGTCATGTCGCCGACGACGGATGCGGCAAGGCCGAGATGGAACAGCCGCATGGCCAGCCCCCTGATCTGAAGTCCTTCGCGACCGACGCCGTAAAGCGCGATCCTGCGGGCATCGGCAATTTCGCGGACGCTGGCGTCGAAGTCGGCGGGATTTATCCGTTCGAGGCTTTCGGCGATTTCTTCAAGGGCCTGTCGGGAATATTCTAGCATTGCGGGTCAACCGGAACTCTCGTGAAGAAGGAGGAAAGGACGGCGGGGGATGAGACCCGCCGTCCTCCGGGAGGTCGGGATTACTGCAGCAGCTTCTTCTTGCCGTCGTAATAACCATCCTTGCCAAGGATTTCCTCGGTGCGCGTACCGATTTCCTTGGCGCCGTTTTCCACGGTCACTTCACCAAGCTGCATCTTTGAGCCCCATTCGGCGACGACTTCGGAAATGGCAGGCCAGGCCGGGAAGCGCGGACGGAACTCAGGGACGCCGGCCTGCCAGGAGGCGACCATCGGGTCGACGAACTTATACTTCGCCTTGATTGCCGGGTCGTCATAGACAGCCTTGCGGCCGGAAACGCCGCCAGCTTCAACATAGTCCTTGGCGATGGCTTCCGACGTTGCCCATTGAATGAACAGCCAGCTTGCCTTCTTCTGCTCTTCGGAGGCCTGTTCGGCGACGGCGAGAGAGAAGCCGCCAAGCGCAGGCAGGCGACCGGCCGGGCCGGCGGGTTCGGGCGCAACCGCAAGGCAATCGCCGAGCTTCGATGTCGCCGGATCGACCAAGGTACCGTAGAACGCCGACCATTCGGTGATCATCGATACCTGGCCCTGCGCAAGCGCGTTGACCGCCTCCGCGTGATCCCAGCTTACGACGCCCGGCGGCATGTACTTGGCCAGATCCTGACGGAAGGTCAGGCCGGTCTGGCTTTCCTTGCTCAGAAGATTGGACTTGAACTCCTTGGTAAGCAGCGAGCCGCCGAATGGCCACAGGAAGCGCATGAAGCTGTCGGCCGATTGCGTTTCGCCGCGACGGGACTGAAGGGCATAGGCATACTGGTTCTTGGAAGCGTCCGTCAGCTTGGGGCCGTAGACGTCCTTCAGTTCCTGCCACGTGGCCGGCGGCTTGTCGAAACCCGCTTCCTTCAGCTTGCACGAATTATAGAATAGCAGGCCGGAATAGTTGTCGAACGGCAGACCGTAGGTGGTGCCGCCCCATGAACCGAAGGCGTCGAGCAGCAGCGGGAAGAAGCCATCGAGCTTGAGGTTCGGGTCGGTGATGGATTTGTCCTTGGTCAGATCGTCGATCGGCACGATCCAGCCGCTTTCGGCAAATTCGCCGATCCATACGAGGTCGACCAGCGCAAGGGTCAAATCCCCGCGTGAGGTGAAGTTCAGCACCTGCTTTTCGCGGGTGTTCTCATAGGGAACGATCTCGTAGTTCACCTTGATGCCGGTCTTCTTTTCGAATTCCGGAAGTAGCTTGATGATGGCGCGGTAGCCGGGACGATCCAGGAAAATGCCGCTGATTTCGGTGCCCTTGAGCGGCGCCGCCGCCGTTTCCAGCCAGTCCGCCGCGGACGCGACGGACGGCAGGCTCGAAGACGCGACGGCAATCGCCAGAGCGCTCACAATGGTGCTAAATTTTGCTTTCATTTCTTTCCTCCTTCGTGCCGGCTGCTTTCGGGCTGGCCTGGCTTTCTCTCCGGTAATTGTCAGTTCAACCTGATGCTGCGCGGCATTTTTTGCAGGGCGTTAATCCTGCGGAAGCACCGTTCAAAAGCAGTCCATGGTTGGGTTTCGTCTGATGCGGAGCAAAGCTCCGCCCTCCGCAAAAGACGGATAGTTTATGAATTTCAGTTGTTTATAAAAATGCATTCTTCACATTTCCACTATTCGATACATTTGTATTTTAAAATTTGCAATAGCATCGATCGTAAAAATATGGCATCAGAGCGCGGTAGGGGGAGGAATGGTAAAAGATGCTTCCGAAGCGCAATTCCACAGATGAGATCGGCGTTCGTGCGGCATTCGCGCGCAAGATCGCCCGGCGCGCCGGTGGCAAGGCAAAGCGCCTTTTCTCCCATCCGAGGCGGTTGACCGCCCAGGTCAAAAGCTCGCCGCAGGATCTGGTCAGCGAGGCGGACCGGTCGGTCGAGGCCTATCTCCGGCACCAGATTTCCAGCCATTTTCCTGATGATGCGATTATCGGCGAGGAAAACGCCCCGACCGACGGCCGCTCCGCCTTCAAATGGGTTATCGATCCGATCGATGGAACGATGGCCTTTCTGACGGGCCAGCCCAACTGGACGGTTTCAATCGCCGTCCTGGAGGGAGACGAGCTTGTCGCCGGGGTCGTTTTTGCGCCGGTTCTCAGGGAAATCTACCATGCGATGCGGGGGCAGGGCGCCTGGCTCAATGGCCGGCAACTCCTTATGCGGGACGATTGGGCGATCGCCACGATCCCCGTTGGCTTCGGCGCGACGGAACGCGCGGACGCCGATCAGGCCGGAGAGTTCGTGACCAGGCTTTATCGTGAGGGTGGCGTGATTTTCCGCGTCGGCTCCGGTGCATTGATGCTCGCCTATGTCGCGGCCAGCCGCTTGTGCGGCTATTATGATCCACGTCTTTTCAGTTGGGACTGCATGGCGGGCCTGCTTCTTATCCGGGAGGCTGGAGGGCAGGCGGAATTTACCGGAACCCTTTTGGATCCGGGACCAATTTGGGCGGGAAATGCCCATGTTTTCGCCGATCTGAAGCGTATAAGCGAAGCCGCTGAGCCGGAGGCCGAGGCGAGGAGATAATCTGCCGTCTGGTTGACGCGCCTTTCTCTACGTTTCAATCGTGTTTTCGATAGTTGCAAGAAAGGCCTTGTGAGAGTGAACAGCTTCGCAATGGGCCTTCAGCGATGAGCAGGGTGGCTTTCTAGAAAAGTCCCGCTGTACCGAGTGTCTCCACAAGGTCTTTGCGCTTGGCGCCATTGGCGCTGACACGCACGCTTTAAAGCGTCCAGTCTCGGTATTGATGAGCCCGGGGACGTGCTGTTTGGTATGCCTGGGTGCGGGTTTTCTGCCAGCTCCTTTTGGGAGGCACTTTCTGAATCCCTAGATGCCAGAGCTTCGCTGCTGCATGTAGGTGATTCCTGCCAAAGACTGTGCGGCCCCTGTGATAGCGTTGTGTGCCAGACGGCTATCCCTAAGGTCCTGAAACCCTAGATGTTTTGGCGTTTCAATGTACTAGGAAATTGATGGCGCACCCGACAGGATTCGAACCTGTGACCTTTGGAATCGGAATCCAACACTCTATCCAGCTGAGCTACGGGTGCAGCGGTCACGCTTGAATCGCGTGCAGCGGTTGGTTCATACCCCAGCTTTCTTTTTGCATCAATGTCTAAAAATCAAAGATTTGCGAAAGGGTGCCTGTTTTTCTGCAGGGTGAGGTTGGGGCCTGTTTCGGGGTCGAGGCATTGGTCGTTGCCTGAAAGTGGCGATGTGTTGTCTGACGTATTGCGTTTTTTGTGGAAAATTTTTTTCCCTTTTAAGTAGTATGTTATCGCCAAATCCGGCGGCGCTTTCGGCACGGTCGTGCGCAGGTGGCCGAATTGATGCAATGCCTTTGAAACAAGGCGGGTGAAATGCATTCAGCCCCTTAAAATCGGCGGGTAAATAGTCATACTTTTCTTATTCGCGAGATGTTGATCTGCTGGCAGAGTTCAGTTATCCGGGGATTAACTGTCAAATTATTATACAATATTAGTATCATCTACATTTATTTGGGATACAGTTTCGCAACATTGTCGGTTATGATTTCGGCAGGGTAAAGGAACGAATCAGGCGGGGGATCGGATGGCTTTGCGATTGGCACATAGCAACGGGCCGCGAGCGGAAAAGGCTGAAAGCGGTGGCACGGAGGCGGCGCATCCTGCGGCAATCGACTATGGGTTGCTGACGACTGCGATCGGTTATCATTTGCGGCACTCTCAACTTGCCGTGGCAAACGGGTTCTCCGATGTGCTGGCGGAACTGGGATTGCGGCCGGCCGATTTTTCCGTTCTCGTCATCGTTGGCGGCAATCCGGGGCTCAAGCAGAGCGATGTCGCCGAAGCGCTTGGCATCCAGCGTGCCAACTTTGTCGCGATTGTTGACAGCATGGAAGAGAAGAAGCTGCTTGTCCGCCGCAGATCGGAAGAGGACAGGCGCGTTCATTTTCTCGATATGACAGATGAAGGCGGTCGCCTTCTTGACCGCCTGTCTGACGCATGGCGGGACCGTGAGGAAAAGCTGATCGACCGGATTGGCGGCAAGAAAGCCCGTGACCAGTTGCTGGCGCTGCTCGGACGCCTGCGGGACTAAAACATCGATCACGCGACGCAGTTGGCAATCACGGAGTGTGCCTCGCACAGTGCCGTCTTTGGGCCGTTTCTGACCTGTTGCGGCTTTCGGCGCCAGGCCAATCTTCAGCTTTCACGACAGCCTGATCGGCTGCGGATTGATTTACATTGCAATTTGCCTGTGAAACGGCCAAGACGCACTAGCCTGTCTGCGCCCTGACGCGCCGCACGATGGCAATGCAATGTAACGTGATGGGAAGGCCCGGACGGGGGACGCCATGCTGAATATCGATACGAGCCATCCGCTTTATCGCCCGCTGTGGGTCAGGCTGCTGATCGTCGGCTTTTGTGCGGCATGGGCCGTCATCGAATTCGTCAATCGCGAGTTTTTCTGGGGAACGATCGTCGGCGGCGTTGCGGCCTATGCGGCCTATGAGCTGTTGGTGAAGTTCAAACCAGCGAATAGCAGCGATGTCAGCAAGGATGACGCAGGGAAGGCTGCATCGGATGATGCCGCCGAAAGCGCGCCGGCGGAGAGGAACGATGCCGGCTGAGACACTCCTTATCTCTGGCCTGCACATTTCCGGGGCCTGACGCGGGATATTTTTACCGGAAATGCGCCCGCGTCCGCAGCATTCGGATCGCCTGGTCGATCAGGAGATTTGCCGCGGTCATGCGCAAGGTCGCATTGTGCCGGAATTCCGGCTTCACCCCATCGGGATGATTGAGCCGGGCAAAAGCGCGGCGTTTTTCCGCAAGTGTTGCTGCCGTATCGGTTTCATCGATTGCCAGCTCCACTGAGACGTCGGCGAGCGACGTCTTTTCGAGATAAGCCGGCATCGGCTCGGGCTCAGGCTCGCTTTCCGGCTCCGGTGGCGGAGCGGGATCCGGCAGAAAGGCGAGATAGGCGTCGAGATTGCCGTTTCCGGGTGGCGGCGCCTCAGGATGCGTGTCGGCGACGAAACCCGAACTGAAACCGGCGATGCGATGGCCGGCGGGCGGCGGCTGCTCCGCGCTTTCGTCTTCTTTTTCCTGTTTCAGTCTTTCGACGACCGACTGGAAGACGGATTGTCCGAAGAGCATGCGGCTTTTCCCTGCATCAGCCTGAATAAATCCGGCCTTATATAGAATGAAGTTGGCGTCTGGCTTGCCGCGTCAGATTCCAGTGAGTTTACGGCTTTCATCCAGAACCAGATCATAAAGCAGGCGGGCGCTGGGCGGCAAAACGCGGCCTTTGGTGGTGATGATGCTATAGGGCTTGACCACGAGTTCGAACTCCGTCGGCAGGATGCGCGTGCGGCCGATATCGGCCTGCTGGCCCGTCACGAACTCGGCCATATCCTGGGCGATCGGCGCTATCGCATCGGTGTTGCAGATGAGGGCGAGCGTCAGGAGCATGGAGGGCGTGTTGATGATGTTGCGCGGCATGGCGACGCCATGGGTGAGAAACACGTCTTCCATCGTTCTGCGCAAGAGCGCGCCGGGCGGCTGGAACACCCAGTCATAGGCGGAAAGGTCATTGAGGGTAACGGGTTCGCTGCCAAGCAGGGGGTGGCCCTCACGCACCACCAGACAGGCGCGCTCTATGCCGATTTCATGGACGGAGAACAGGCCGGGATCGAAATCATCCGGAATGCGGCCAATGATGAAATCATGCCGTGCGACCAGCAGTTCACGGGCCAGCACGTTGCTGCTTTCCACCTGCACGTTGATCTCGATGCCGGGATAGGTGTCCATCGCCCGTTTTATGGCGGGAACAACGAGGCTGACGGCCGGTGCGGTGACGGAGCCAATATAGACCGATCCGCCGCTGCCGGATTTCATCTGGTTGAGTTCGCGGCTCGCCTCGCGCAGTTCCAGCAATATGGTACGGGCCCGGCGGGCCAGCGCCTCACCGAATTTCGTCAGCACCACGCCGCGCGAGGCTCTTTGACAGAGCGGGCTTTTGACGATCGCTTCCATTTCCGAGAGCATGCGCGACGCCGCCGGCTGCGTCATGTTCATGGCTGCCGCCGCCGCGCTGACCTGTCCGTGCTCCTCGATCATGACAAGCATGCGAAGATGGCTCATCTTCAATCCGGCACGCAGAAGCGGGTTGTCTTCAAAGACAAAAAGCGCGTCCGCTGTTTGCGTCTGCTCATACACTTTCTGGTTGTTCATGCGCGACCTCATACCCCTCTATGGTTATTGTATCGATTTAATATATCACAATTGATATATGTAAGCCGATATATTCTATTTGACAGTTATATGGATTCAGAACAATTTGCGAAATGCCGGGGAGGAGCGGCATCTGTTCCATTTCGCATCTGCGAGATTGGAGCGGGCTAAATGCGGCTTCTTCCTCTGACGGCATGAATTTCATGGTGCACCGCAGCAAGCGGCACCAGAGAAGGGTTCAAGGGAGAGAGTTAATGAAGTCCATTATTTCGCTGATGGCGGCTTGTGCCATCGGTGCTGCTTCCTTCGCAGCGCCGGCTTTTGCGCAGGACAAGGGTTCCGTCGGCATCGCCATGCCGACCAAGTCTTCCGCTCGCTGGATTGATGACGGCAACAACATCGTCAAGCAGCTGCAGGAAGCCGGTTACACCACCGACCTGCAATATGCCGACGACGATATTCCGAACCAGCTTTCCCAGATCGAAAACATGGTCACCAAGGGCGTCAAGGTCCTCGTGATCGCGTCGATCGACGGCACGACGCTGTCGGACGTTCTGAAGCAGGCTGGCCAGCAGGGCATCAAGGTCATCGCTTATGACCGCCTGATCCGCAACAGCGGCGACGTCAGCTACTACGCCACCTTCGACAACTTCCAGGTTGGCGTTCTGCAGGCGACTTCGATCGTCGACAAGCTTGGCCTGAAGGACGGCAAGGGCCCGTTCAACATCGAACTCTTCGGTGGTTCTCCGGACGACAACAACGCCTTCTTCTTCTATGACGGCGCGATGTCGGTTCTCCAGCCTTACATCGACAGCGGCAAGCTGGTCGTAAAGTCCGGCCAGACCGGCATGGACAAGGTCGGTACGCTGCGTTGGGATCCGGCAACGGCCCAGGCCCGTATGGATAACCTGCTGTCGGCCTATTACACCGACGCCAAGGTTGACGCCGTCCTGTCGCCTTACGACGGTCTGTCCATCGGCATCATCTCCTCGCTGAAGGGCGTTGGTTATGGCACGAAGGACCAGCCGCTGCCGGTCGTTTCCGGCCAGGACGCTGAAGTTCCTTCCGTCAAGTCGATCATTGCCGGCGAACAGTATTCCACCATCTTCAAGGACACCCGCGAACTCGCGAAGGTGACTGTTGGCATGGTCAACGCCGTTCTGCAGGGCAAGGAGCCTGAGGTAAACGACACCAAGACCTATGAAAATGGCGTCAAGGTCGTTCCGTCCTACCTGCTGAAGCCGGTTGCCGTGACCAAGGAGAACTACAAGCAGGTTCTCGTTGACGGCGGTTATTACAAAGAAGACCAGCTGAAATAAGCCTGAAGACACATGCGGGGATGACTTGGCGTCATCCCCGTTTTTCCATAAAAATAAAAACGCCGAAATTAATCGGGCGCTGGATTGCGATATGGCCAATACCATTCTCGAAATGCGGAACATCACCAAGACGTTTCCGGGCGTGAAAGCGCTTGAGAACGTCAACCTCAAGGTTAAAGAGGGTGAGATCCACGCACTCGTCGGTGAGAACGGCGCGGGAAAGTCGACCTTGATGAAGGTCCTTTCCGGTGTTTACCCCGCCGGCACCTATGAGGGCGAAATCCACTATGAAGGCGCAGTGCGGAATTTTCGCGCCATCAATGATAGCGAAGATATTGGTATCATCATCATTCACCAGGAACTGGCATTGGTGCCGCTCCTGTCGATTGCGGAAAACATCTTCCTCGGCAACGAGGTCGCTTCGAACGGCGTCATCAGCTGGCAGCAGACGTTCAACCGGACCCGCGAACTTTTAAAGAAGGTGGGCCTGAAGGAATCGCCGGAGACGCTGATTACCGATATCGGTGTGGGCAAGCAGCAGCTGGTGGAAATCGCCAAGGCGCTGTCGAAGAGCGTGAAGCTGCTCATCCTCGACGAGCCGACGGCTTCGCTGAACGAAAGCGATTCCGAGGCGTTGCTCAACCTTTTGATCGAATTCCGCAAGCAGGGCATGACCTCGATCATCATCACCCACAAGCTCAATGAAGTGCGCAAGGTGGCCGACCAGATCACCGTTTTGCGTGATGGCATGACGGTGAAGACGCTCGACTGTCATCAGGAAGAAATCAGCGAGGATGTCATCATCCGCAACATGGTGGGGCGCGATCTCGAGGATCGTTATCCGCCGCGCGACGTGCCGATCGGCGAGACCATTCTCGAAGTAAAGAACTGGAACGCCTATCACCAGCAGCACCGCGACCGGAAGGTTCTGCACGATATCAACGTTACCGTCCGCAAGGGCGAAGTCGTCGGCATTGCCGGACTGATGGGCGCAGGGCGCACCGAATTTGCGATGAGCGTGTTCGGCAAGTCCTATGGCCACAAGATCAGCGGCGAAGTGCTGATCGACGGCAAGCCGGTCGATGTCAGCACCGTGCGCAAGGCCATCGATGCCGGTCTCGCCTATGTGACGGAAGACCGCAAGCATCTCGGTCTCGTGCTCAACGACAACATCCTGCACAACACCACGCTTGCCAATCTGGCTGGCGTGTCGAATGCCAGCGTCATCGACGACATCAAGGAAATGAAGGTGGCGAGCGATTTTCGCACACGCCTTCGCATCCGCTCCTCGGGCATCTTCCAGGAAACGGTCAACCTCTCGGGCGGCAACCAGCAGAAGGTGGTGCTCTCCAAATGGCTGTTCTCCAATCCCGACGTGCTGATCCTCGACGAGCCGACACGCGGTATCGACGTCGGTGCGAAATATGAAATCTACACCATCATCAACCAGCTCGCTGCCGACGGCAAAGGCGTTCTGATGATATCATCGGAAATGCCCGAACTGCTCGGCAATTGCGACCGCATCTACGTCATGAACGAAGGCCGTATCGTCGCTGAATTGCCGAAGGCAGAGGCGAGCCAGGAAAGCATCATGCGCGCTATCATGCGCTCAGGGGAGAAGAACTCATGAGTTCGGCAAACACAACAAGCGAAGAAAGTAACGTCATCTCGGTCGCGTCCTATATTCGCTCCAATATCCGCGAATATGGCATGTTGATCGCGCTCGTCGCCATCATGGTTTTCTTCCAGTTCTATACTGGCGGCATCCTGTTCCGTCCGGTCAACCTCACCAACCTCATCCTGCAGAACTCGTTCATCGTCATCATGGCGCTTGGCATGCTGCTCGTCATTGTGGCAGGCCACATCGACCTGTCGGTCGGTTCCATCGTCGCCTTCGTTGGCGCGATAGCGGCGATATTGACCGTGCAATGGGGCATGAACCCGTTTCTGGCGGCGCTGATTTGTCTCGTCATTGGCGGCATCATCGGTGCGGCCCAGGGTTACTGGATCGCTTACCACCGCATTCCCTCGTTCATCGTGACGCTGGCGGGCATGCTGGTGTTCCGCGGCCTGACACTCTTCGTGCTCGGCGGCAAGAACATCGGTCCGTTCCCGACCGATTTCCAGATCATCAGCACCGGCTTCCTGCCCGATATCGGCGGTATCGAAGGTCTCAACACCACGTCGATGATCCTGACGGTGCTGATCACGGTCGTGCTGTTCTATCTCGCATGGCGTCGTCGCGTCGTGAACGTGAAGCACGGCATCGATGTCGAGCCCTTCGGCTTCTTCATCGGCCAGAATATTCTGATCGCCGCTGCCATTCTGTTCCTCGGTTACCAGCTGTCGACCTATCGCGGCCTGCCCAACGTTCTGATCGTGATGCTGGTGCTGATCGCGCTCTACAGCTTCGTGACGCGCCGCACGACCATTGGCCGCCGCGTTTACGCCATGGGCGGCAATGAGAAGGCGACCAAGCTTTCCGGTATCAACACCGAACGCCTGAGCTTCCTCACCTTCGTCAACATGGGCGTGCTGGCCGGTCTTGCCGGCATGATCATCGCGACCCGCCTCAACTCGGCGACGCCGAAGGCGGGTGTGGGCTTCGAGCTTGATGTGATCGCGGCCTGCTTCATCGGCGGCGCTTCGGCATCCGGCGGCGTGGGCAAGATCACCGGTGCGGTCATCGGCGCCTTCATCATGGGCGTCATGAACAACGGCATGTCGATCGTCGGCCTCGGCATCGACTTCCAGCAGATGGTCAAGGGCCTCGTGCTGCTCGCCGCCGTGTTCTTCGACGTCTACAACAAGAACAAGGGCTGATCGCTCAACCACATGGCAAGTCAAAAAAGTGGCCGGTTTCCGGCCACTTTCATAAGGTGCAGGCGCAATCGCCGAAGAAGATAAGGCGCGTGGCGCCAGAGGAAGGAAATCCCGTGCTCATTTCACAGATCAAGGATTCTAGCGGCGCGATCGTCGTGGCCGTTCGCGAAGAGGGCGGCGAAGCGCGCGCCGTCAAGGGTGCCCAGTCGGTTTACGCCCTCGCCATGGAAGCCGCCAATGGCGGCAAGAGCCTTGCCGATGTCATTTCCGCCCATGGTCTCGGCGATGCCGTCGATCTCGAAAAGGCCTATGCCGAAGGCCGTTTCCTGCCGCCGATCACCCATCCCGATCCCGCGCATCTGCATCTGACCGGCACGGGCCTTACCCATCTCGGTTCCGCCGCGACCCGCGACAGCATGCATAAGAAGACCACGGAAGCGGCGGAAGAAAGCCTGACGGACTCCATGAAGATGTTCCGCATGGGTCTCGAAAACGGCAAGCCGAAGGCTGGCGAAAAGGGCGTTCAGCCCGAATGGTTCTACAAGGGCAACGGCCATGTGGCTGCAGCGCCCGGTGCGGCTCTCACCTCTCCGTCCTTCGCGCTCGATGGCGGCGAGGAGCCGGAAATGGCCGGCATCTACGTGATCTCCGACAAGGGCGAAGCGGTTCGTATCGGCTTTGCTGTCTCCAACGAATTTTCCGATCACGTCACCGAGCGGATCAACTATCTCTACCTCGCCCATTCCAAGCTGCGCCCGGCAAGCTTCGGCCCGGAAATCCGCGTCGGCGCCCCGCCGTCCGATATTCGCGGCACCTCGCGCATCCGTCGCGGCGACAAGGTCATCTTCGAAAAGCCCTTCGTTTCGGGTGAGGACAATATGTCCCACACCTTCGCGAATCTCGAATATCACCACTTCAAATACGGCCTGTTCCGCGCGCCGGGCGACGTGCATGTGCACATGTTCGGCACGGCCACACTCTCCTTTGCCGATGGTATCAAGCCGGAAGCGGGCGATGTGTTCGAGATCGAGGCCGCCGGTTTTGGCCTGCCGCTGAAGAACCCGCTGGCGTTGCAGGCGGAAGAAGAGATCGCCGTTCGGCAGATCTGATCTGCGGGTCGGGTGAAGTTGGTCGAGGAGGCGCCTTGCTCTCTCCCTCGGCGTCATCCTCGGGCTTGACCCGAGGATCCACAACCCGGCGTGACCATGGATCCTCGGGTCAAGCCCGAGGATGACGGGGGAGGGGTCTTCTGGTTCCCCCACCCGTTGCTGCCTGACGGCAGGGAGGGATCAGACCCCCCAAAGCTTTCCTTCACCGACCTCAACCGAATTACCCGCCGGGTCTCGGATATAGACGGAATAGCTGTCATTCGGCCAATGGTGATAGTGTTCGATGGCGATGCCTAGCTCTTCGAAGCGCGCCTTCCAGCCGTCCACTTCCGCCTTGTCTTTCGCATAAAAGCAGAAATGGCCTTGCCCGGTTGCGCCATGGCGCGGGATCGGATTGTCCGGCGTGGCCTTGCGTGATTGTTGCGGATCGAAGATCAGCAGCATCTGCCGGCCGCATTTGAAGAATACGAACTGCCCGACTAGCCTGCGCACCACCTCCAGCCCGAAGACATCACGGTAAAAGGCCTCGGCGGCGTCGAGATCATCCGCGTAGATCGCGGTTTCCATAATGGCGGCTGGCGGGCGCATGGTTTCCTCCGGTCGTCCATGGGCTGTCCGGCGCGGGACAGACGGCTTCAAGTTTTCGTGCTGTAGGTCAGCACGGTCAGATCGTGTTTGCCGACACCGCGTTCCAGGACGGTCCAGCCGCAATTGATATAGTAGGTTTCGAGATCGCGTTCACAACACAGATAGCTGATGTGGTGACCGAGTTCGGCCGCCCTTTTCGTCGCGGCTTGCATCAGCGCCCGGGCGACGCCCGAGCGCCGGCGGTCTTCCTCCACCCAGAGGGCGGCGACCCATGGCAGATATTGCGGACGTTCTTCCAGATCGCAATGGATGAGGAAGGCGGAACCGACGTAGCCGTTGTCATCATGGGCGACGAAGCCGGTTGGCAGGGCATGAGGATTGGTCATGTCCTTCAGATGTTCCGCAACATCGCCGACATGCAGGCCGCTATCCTGCCACCATGCCGTCCAGACCCGTTCAGCGATGATGGGCGCATGGGACTGGCAGTCCCGATAGTCGGAAATCCTGTACAAAATTGTCTCCCGGCCGTCTTCTCGCCCATGGGCTGAAGCCGGACCATGCCATGTAAATCAATGCCGTGATTTAACCGGTCGAGACGCGCTTTCGCAACCTGCGAGTTCCTGAAAAAAGATCAGGACTTCGTTGCCGTGACATGCAGCCAGTCGGTCGGGACCTTGTCATATCCGCTGCCCTGCCGGGCCTCTATCTCCAGGCTTGTCCAGCCAAGCTGCCCGTACAGGTTTTCCAGCCAGGCTTTCGAAGGATAGTTGTAATAACGGCCGAATGTGTCGCGGCCTTCTGCTTCTCCCGCCTTGAAGCTGGCGTAAAAAACGCCGCCCGGCCTCAGCGCCGCATGGATGCGGCCGATGATGCCGGGGAGGGCGGGGCGGGGCACATGCAGCAGGCAGGCATTGGCCCAGATACCGTCATAACGGTCCCTGTCGCCAATATCCTCGAACAGCAATGTTTTGACGGGAATGCCAAGCCGGGCTTCCGCAGCCCTGGCGATATCGGGTGTTCCATCCGTCGGGTGGACGTCGAAACCCGAAGCCAGCATGAATTCGCTGTCCTGTCCGCCGCCGCATCCCAGTTCGAGGATACTTGCGCCAACCGGCAGGCGCGACAGAAACTGATCCAGATGAGGCCGGTCCGGCGCCTGTCCCCTTGATGTATAGGCGCCGGCATTATCGGTGTAAAAGCCGATGGTATCGTCGTCTCTGGCGGTCATTGTCTCAACTCTGCGACTGGCTCTGGCTTTGTGTTTCCTGCACCGTCACCGAAACGCTCAGCGTTTCGCCGGCCGGGCCGATGCGCATGCCTGATATCGGCGCGCAATCGCGGTAGCAGAGGCCGGATGCGATGCGGACATAATGATCATCCGGGCAGATGTTGTTGGCGGCGTCGAAGCCGACCCAGCCAAGTCCCTGAAGATGCACCTCGGCCCAGGCATGGGTCGCCGTCTGTTCCGCCACGTCATCCATCATCAGATAACCGGAGACGTAACGGGCAGGCAGGCCGATCAGCCGGGCGGCGGCAATCAGTATATGGGCATGGTCCTGGCAGACGCCCTTGCCGGCTTCCAGTGCTGCTTCCGCCGTCGTTTCAATGTCGGTCGAACCCGGCACATACTCGACCTTGCGGTGGATATTTTCCATCAGGTCATGCAGGCGGGCAAGCTCGCTGTCGCCGGTGCTTGCCTTCACCAGTTCGCGTACCAGTTTTCCCGGCTTGGTGCGCGGTGTCTCCCGCTGGAAAAGCCAGAGTGGCGCATTGCCTATATGGTGACCGAAGACCCCGGCCTTGTCCTCGGTGCTCACGGTGCCGCTCGCCACCAGCTTGACACGCTGCTGCGGGCCTTCCGTTTCCACAAGGGCGACGCGGTTGCCGAAATGGTCGTCATAGGTCACTTCGACGGTGGCGCCATCGATTGAGACATCCCAGTTTTCCACCGTCTGGCTGGGGCCGGTCTGCGGCGTCAGGCGCAGCCGCTGCAACGCATAGGGCATCGGCTCGTCATAGACATATTCCGTCGTATGGGTGATTTTCAGGCGCATAAGCTGTCCCCGTCCACGCGCTTATTGATAGAAGCGGTAGCCTTCCGTGATTTCCTGTCCCAATTGGCCGTTGCGGTTGACAAATCTCTCCAGAAATTCGTGCAGGCCCTCATCCATCACTCGACCGATGGTGGTCGCGCGCAGGCTGTCGCGAATGCTCTCGGCCGTGTCATGCGCCTTGTGCCGCTCGCCGTAATCCTCGGCGATGTAATTGAGGTTGCTGGCGATCTTTTCGTAGCAATAGGCGAGCGAGCGCGGCATGCGGCCGTTGAGAATAAGGAAATCGGCAATATTGGCCGGTTTGTATTCCGCATCATAGACCCAGCCATAGGAGCGGTGGGCCGAGACCGACCGCAGGATGGATTCCCACTGCGCATTGTCGAGCGAGGAGCCGACATGGGCCACCGCCGGCAGCAGCACGTAATATTTCACGTCCAGAATGCGGGCGGTATTGTCGGCACGCTCGATGAAGGTGCCGATGCGGGAGAAATTATAGAGATCGTTGCGCAGCATCGAACCATGGAAGGCGCCGCGCACCAGACCGGCGCGATGCTTGATGACATCGATGGTCTGCGGCAGTTCGGCATGGTTGAGCTTGCGGCCGAGAATGTTCTTCAGCTCGATCCAGAATTCATTGGTGGCTTCCCACGTTTCGCGCGTCAGCGCCGTGCGGACCATACGGGCATTGTTGCGGCCCGCCTCGATGCACGACATGACGCTGGAAGGGTTCGCCTTGTCCCGCAGGAGGTAATCGATTGCATTGGCCGCCGTTACCTTCTCGCGCGTTTCGAGAAAGGCTTCATGGACGCCTGCACTTTGCAACACGCCGTCCCAGTCCTCATCGCCGCTGCCTGAGCGCGTCAGCGAAACGCGCAGGCCCGCATCGATCAGCCGGGCGATGTTTTCAGCGCGCTCGATATACCGGAACATCCAGTAGAGCCCGTTTGCCGTTCTGCCCAGCATGGCTTAGTCCTCCAGTACCCAGGTATCCTTGGTGCCGCCGCCCTGGCTGGAATTGACCACCAGCGAGCCCTGCTTGAGGGCAACACGGGTCAATCCGCCCGGAATGATCTTCACCTTGTCCGACACCAGCACATAGGGACGCAGATCGACATGGCGCGGCGCGATGCCGTTCTTCACCATGATCGGTACGGTGGAAAGCGAAAGCGTCGGCTGCGCAATGTAGTTGGAGGGGCGGGCTTTCAGCTTGTCTGCAAACAGCGCCCGTTCCTTTTTCGTCGCGGTGGGGCCGACCAGCATGCCGTAACCGCCTGAACCGTGAACTTCCTTGACAACGAGATCGGCAAGGTTGTCGAGAACGTATTTCAGGCTGTCCGGCTCCGAACAGCGCCAGGTCGGCACGTTTTCTAGAAGCGGCTTGCGGCCGGTATAGAATTCGACGATTTCGGGCATATAGGAATAGATCGCCTTGTCATCGGAAATGCCGGTGCCGGGGGCGTTGGCGATGGTGATGTTGCCGGCGCGGTAGACATCCATGATGCCGGGCACGCCAAGCGCCGAATCCGGCCGGAAGGTCAGCGGATCGAGGAAGTCGTCGTCGACGCGGCGGTAAAGCACGTCGATGGCCTCATAGCCGCGGGTGGTGCGCATCTTGACCTTGCCGTCCATGACGCGCAGGTCGGAGCCTTCCACCAGCTCCACGCCCATCATGTCGGCGAGGAAGGAATGTTCGTAATAGGCGGAATTGTAGATGCCGGGCGTCAGCACGGCGACGCGCGGCTTGCCGGAACAGCCGGGCGGTGCGAGCGAGGCGAGCGACTGGCGCAGTAGATAGGGATAGTCCTCCACCCGCCGCACGCGGTTTTCGTGGAAGAGTTCCGGGAACATCTGCATCATCGTTTCGCGGTTTTCCAGCATGTAGCTGACACCGGACGGTGTGCGGGCATTGTCTTCCAGAACATAGAACTGGTCTTCGCCGGTGCGGACGATATCCGTGCCGACAATATGGGTATAAACGCCGCCGGGCGGAGTAAAACCGATCATTTCCGGCAGGAAGGCTTCGTTTTTCTCGATGATTTCGCGGGGAATGCGCCCGGCGCGGATTATTTCCTGCTTGTGGTAGATATCGTCGAGGAAAGCGTTGAGAGCGAGAACGCGCTGTTCGATGCCCTGGGCCAGTTTGCGCCACTCACGGCCGGAAATGATGCGTGGGATGATATCGAAGGGGATCAGTTTTTCTGAACTGTCGGCATGGCCATAGACTGCGAAAGTAATGCCGGTTTTTCGAAAGATGTTTTCCGCGTCTTTTGATTTCTGGATCAGGTGTGCCCTGTCCTGCCGGCTGTACCACTCGTTATAGTTTTCATATGGGCTTCGCGGCGTTTCGTCCGCATTTATCATTTCGTCAAATGCCAACTTCGATGTCCCCTTTTTTACCATATGAATACAACGCCAAATGCAATGCAAGAACTATGCGGAGGCCGTCGTGAAGATTTTTCAGCGCCCTAGAGTTTTAAAAAAGAAGCGTTTTTTGAGTTTCAGCCTATAAATGCGGCATCGGCAAATTGGTTGCGCGGCGTGGCGGGGCGTAACCGGGTGGTGGCGTTGTGCGCGCCATGGGCGAATGCATAAATTTTGTTCGTTCGCTTTCGGTTGATGGCTTGCTGGAGCTGCATCAGAAAATCTGAAAGATGGTATCACGAAAAGGCCTTTGACCTTTTGCGGGGGTAGAGATATCGCCTTGCAGAGATGGCTCCGGTTTCTCCGCGGGGTGTTTGCCCGGCACCCGGCCCGCTCATTTTCCGGTTTGCCGAAGCCGCAGAAGTATCAATTCTCCGCATGTCTTATCGTCCGGGCCATGTCCGGTGACCATGTCATGCGGCACAGGGGATGTCCCATGTCGCTCGACCGTCTGGCTCCGGCCATCTTCGTCTTTCTGTGGTCGACCGGCTGGGTCACCGCCAAATATGCCGTCTATTATACCGGACCGCTGACGTTCCTCTGTCTGCGTTACATCCTGGCCGGTGCGCTGCTGTGGGGGATCTGCCGGCTCTCCTCCATTCCGTGGCCGGAGCGGCGGGCCGACGTTTTCCGGGCGATCCTGTCCGGCGTTTTCCTGCATGGCCTTTATCTCGGCATGATCTGGTGGGCGATAGGGCAGGGCGTGCCGGCGGCGATTGGCGGCATCATCGCCGGTTTGCAGCCGTTGATGACGGCGGTGGCCGCCCGTTACATGATCGGCGAAAAAATCTCGCCGCTGCAGAGGGCTGGCCTGCTTATCGGCTTTGCGGGCATCGCTATCGCGGTTCTCCCCAAAGTCATGGCGACGGGTGCGCTTGGCCTGTCGGTGCCGCTTTACGCGGTGGCGGTGAATGTGCTGGGCATGACGTCGGTGACCTATGGCACGCTCTACCAGAAGAAATACGTCCATGGCGGAAACATCATGGCGGTGGCCACACTGCAATATGTCGGCGCGCTTCTGGTGACGGTTCCCTTTGCGCTGCTGCTGGAGGATGGGCATGTGGACTGGAGCCTCGGGCTTGCCGCCACGCTTGCCTGGTCTGTCGGAGCTATCTCCATCGGCGCGGTGGCGCTGCTTCTTTACCTGATCCGGCGCGGGCAGGTCTCGCGGGCCGCCTCGTTGATCTATCTGGTGCCGCCGCTTGCGGCCGTGGAAGCCGCCCTGCTTTTCGGCGAAACGCTGACGCCGGCCATGATTGCCGGCACGGTTCTGGCGGTGACGGGGGTTTACCTCGCCAATCGCAAGCCTGCCGCAGCGGTTGCGGTACGTTAATTACCACAACCTCATATTAGGGGTTTGTTAACCATAAAATTATACCTCTCGTTAATCTAGAGATTTGGCGGGGGTTACATGTCTATTTCACGTCGTGGTGTTCTGTTCGGATTGCCGCTGTTTCTGGCCGGCTGCGCCAATACCGGCATCGGCCAGCAGAGGCTGAATTATGGGGCGAAGCCGGAGGAGAAATTCCCGCTTCCCGCCATGCATCTGGACAAGGTCAAGCCGGAGCTGCGCCGGCAGGAAGTCACCTATGACACTGCGCATCCGGCCGGAACGGTGGTTGTGGATACGCCGGCGCGGCGGCTCTATTATGTGCTGGGGGATGGCCGGGCCATGCGTTACGGCGTGGGTGTCGGTCGTCAGGGTCTAGCGCTGAAGGGCGATGCCTATATCGGCCGCAAGGCGGAATGGCCCTCCTGGACGCCGACCGCGAACATGATGCGTCGTGATCCGCGCAACCTGAAATTTGCCGGCGGCATGGCGGGCGGCCCGAACAATCCGCTCGGCGCGCGTGCCCTTTATCTTTATCGCGGCGGCAACGACACGATGTTCCGTCTGCACGGCACCAACCAGCCGCAATCCATCGGCCACGCCATGTCGAGCGGCTGCATCCGCATGCTCAACCACGACATCATCGATCTCTACAGCCGTGTGCCGGTCGGCTCTAAGGTGGTTGTGTTGCAGGCTTGAGGGAGAGGCGGATTTTTCCGCCTTTGCCACACGAAAAAATGTCTGAAGCCCTGAGTTGATTTTTCCGGATCGATGTGAGTTTTATACGGTGAAATCAACTATTTGTTGAAAATCGACTTTTGCTTATTTTAGGTAGTCCTGCAATATCGGAAACGTGATTTCCGCTCTTCGGGACGTGTATCCATAAACGTGCCAGCGCGCTCTGACAGGCGCTTCATCACTTCAACGGGGACACATCAACATGGCAGCTTTCGACAATCTCTCCCGCTACCGACCTTACGCCCTTGCGGCGCTGCGCATCATCGCGGCGCTGCTTTTCATCGAGCACGGAACACAGAAGCTCTTCGGCTTCCCGGCATCGCAGATGCAGGGTTCGCTGCCGACAATGCTGTTGGTGGCGGCGCTTCTGGAACTCGTCGGCGGCATTCTCGTGCTGATCGGCCTGTTCACGCGTCCGGTCGCCTTCATTCTTTCCGGCCAGATGGCTGTCGCCTATTTCATGGCGCATGCGCCAAGCAGCTTTTTCCCGGCCCTGAACGGCGGTGACGCTGCCATCCTGTTCTGCTTTGTCTTCCTTTATCTGGTCTTTGCCGGTCCGGGCGCTTTCTCGGCGGATGAACGCCGGGCCTGATCTGCGACCATTGTTCACCGGTCTCTTTTACCAAAGCCCCGCATGGTGATGGCCATGCGGGGTTTCATGTTTTCAAAGGGTGAAAACTTCGGCCGTCGCCGAAGCATAGATGGTTGTTTTCGGAGTAGGAACGGTTCATCCTGAACGCTGTTGGAAAAATCGATCCGTGACCTCTCAAAATCCCATTGCCCGCGAATTGTTGTTACTCGCCCTGCTGTCCACGCTGTGGGCGGCATCCTATACCTTCATCAAGATCGGGGTGGAGACGATACCGCCGATCACCTTCATCGCCTCGCGAACCCTGATCGCCGGGCTTTTGCTGCTGGCGGTCATCCGGCTGCGCGGGCTGCGTTTGCCGAGGGATTTTGCGACCTGGCGGCTTTTCTTCATTCAGGCCTGCATCAACAGCGTGTTGCCTTTCACGCTGATCGCCTGGGCGGAACAGAGCATCGATGCCGGTCTTGCCGTCATTCTCAATGCGACGACGCCGATCTTCACCTTTCTTCTCACGGCCCTCGTCATCCGTCACGAACAGGTCAGCGGGCGAAAGCTGTTCGGCACCATTGCGGGCATGACGGGTGTGTGCCTGATCATCGGTCTGGATGCGCTTGGTGGTGCGGGCGAGGCGCTATGGGGCCAGCTTGCGATGCTGACAGCAGCCTTTTCCTATGCCTGCGCCGCCATTTTCAGCAAGAACTTCAAGGGGCTCGATCCGATCATGCCGGCTGCCGGCTCGATGATTTGCGGTGCGGTCCTGCTATTGCCGGTTAGCCTGATCGTTGACCGGCCCTGGACATTGTCGCCTTCATCCGCGTCGCTTATCGCGCTTGTGTGCCTCAGCGTCTTTTCAACCGCCCTTGCCTTCATGATCTATTTCCGGCTGATGCAGACGCTGGGTTCGGTCGGCACCACCTCGCAGGCCTATTTGAGGGTCCCGGTGGGTGTCGCCATCGGCATGGTGTTTCTGGGTGAAGTGCCGACGACCGCCATGTGGGCGGGGCTCGTCTGCGTGATCGCCGGTGTGCTGGCCATGACCTTGCCATCGCGGCGTCGCCCGGTCGTGCAGGGCGGGTGAGAGGGCAAGGGTAGAGATATACCGAGAGGGCACCCCTCATCCGACCCTTCGGGCCACCTTCTCCCCGGCGGGGAGGAGAAACGCGCGACAACGCCGCGCCCGGAAAGATTTGCGCCCTTTGTCGTGCAGGGCGTTTGAAGGAAAAGAAAAACCCCGCTGGCGGTGGCCAGCGGGGTTCGATTGGTGAGCGAGCGATTGCGTCTTGTCGCCTTCTCCCAGGCAGGGCAAGTTAGCGGTTGCGGCCGCGATTGCCATTGCCGGAAGCGCGTTTTTCCTGGCCGTTGCCGCCAGCAGGCGCGTGGCGGTTGGCGCCGTTGCCGCCGGGCTTGCGGGCGGGGCGGCGGTGCTTGCGGGGGCCGGCGGGACGGCCTGCGTCGCCTTCAGCCTGCTTCACGCGCTTGAAGTCCGACGTGACTTCCAGATCGTTATCGGCATCACGCGGCGCGTGGTTGCGGGAAGGACGGGATTCACCATTGTGGCGTCCGCCTTCGCGGGGACCGCGCTGCTGGTGGCCGCCATTGTTGTTGCGGCCGCGGTTGTTGTTCGGGCGCGTCGGGCTGGCGAGACCGGCCGGGCGTTCGCCTGATGCAACCGGAATATCGATCTTCATCAGCTTTTCGATGTCGTGCAGCAGGCGGGTTTCGTCCGGTGCGCAAAATGCGATGGCGATGCCGTCGCGACCGGCACGGGCGGTACGGCCGATGCGGTGAACATAAGCATCAGGCACTTCCGGCAGGTCGTAGTTGAAGACATGCGTTACGGCCGGAATGTCGATGCCGCGGGCGGCGACGTCGGTTGCGACCAGTACCTTGATGTCACCATCCTTGAAGCCCTTCAGCGCCCGCTCGCGCTGGCCCTGGCTCTTGTTGCCATGGATGGAGGCGACCTTGAAGCCGATATGTTCGAGATGCTTGTAAAGCTTTTCCGCGCCATGCTTGGTGCGCAGGAAAACGATGGCGCGGCCATCCGGGTTCTCGTTCAGCGACTTCTTCAGGAGATCGGTCTTGTCGTTCTTGCCGGCGACGAAATGCACGTACTGCTCGACCTTGTCGGCAGCCTTGCCCGGAGGGGTCACTTCCACCTTGACCGGATCGGTCAGGTAGCTGTGCGAGAGATCGGCGATCGCCTTCGGCATGGTGGCCGAGAACAGAAGCGTCTGGCGCTTGGCCGGGACCATTCTGGAAATCTTGCGCAGGTCGTGGATGAAGCCGAGGTCGAGCATCTGGTCAGCTTCGTCAAGCACCAGATAGGTCACCTTGGAGAGCGAGATGGCGTTGCGGGCGATGAGGTCCAGCAGGCGGCCGGGGGTCGCCACCAGAATATCCGTGCCCTTTTCGAGCTGAAGCTGCTGCTTGTTGATCGACGCGCCGCCGACAACCTGGTTGATGCGCAGCGGCGTCTTCTTCACGAAGGAGCGCAGGTTGTCGCCGATCTGGTTTACCAGTTCGCGGGTCGGTGCGAGGATGAGGGTGCGGGCGGTGCGGTTTGCCGGACGGTCGGCCTGCTTCATCAGCATTTCGATGATCGGCAGGCCGAAGGCGGCCGTCTTGCCCGTACCGGTCTGTGCGAGGCCGATGAGGTCACGGCCTTCGAGCAGCAGCGGAATGGCCTTTGCCTGAATGGGGGTGGGAGTGGTGTAGCCAAGCTGGGTAACGCTGGCCACGATCTTTTCGGAGAGGCCGAGTTCGCTAAAACTGGTCAATATAGTGCCTTTCGGGGCGCCAAAACAAACTCAGCCGGAACAGGGCTGCTGTCCGGTGGTTTCGGCGTCAAGAACCCCGCGTGAATTGGGAACTTGTGGGTTGGAATAACTTTCTGCGCATCAGTGCGGCAAATGCCGTCTTCTGTATTCGTTGCGCTTTTCCTTCATGCGGGCCAGGTCTTCCTGATCATACGCTGCAGCTCACGCGGCTGCCGAAGGTGAAAGCTTGACCGGCATGTGGGCGTTTTGTCGGTTAAAGTCAAGCAATAGTTTTGTAACGCCGTTGCCCGGCGGCGCATGGCAGCCATGCGCAAGGTCGGTCGTTTACGGTCGGAATGGTGCGGCCGGGGTGAATAATTATGGTTAAAAAAGGGTAACGGTTCCGTCTCGTACATAGCAAAGAGCGATTTTCTCACATAACGTTTTTTGCAACGACGTCCGGAAATATTTGATTCGACAGGGATGGAACTGCACGGTGTGGAGTATCGATTGACCGAAGGCAGCGGGTTGCTGGAAAAAGCTTACAGGGCCGTTGCGGCTCTGGACCTGCCCGCGTGCATCAAGGACAGCGAGCTTCGCTATCTCATGGTCAATTCAGCCTATGCCCGGGTCATGGGGCGACCGGCTGCGGCGTTTCCGGGCCATACCAGTTTTTCCCTTTCCGCCGACATTTACGACGCCGAGCGTGAGGACAGGGAGCGCCGCTCGCTGGTCTTTGCTACGGACGAGGTGATCAGCTGCCATGGCGCGGCATCCTCCGGTCCTCACAGGCTTCGCTGCGAGCGCTTTATCGGCGACGATGGCAATCTGTTCCTGTTTGAAGTGTTCGAGGAAATGCCGTCTGCAATCGTTGAAGGTTTTCCGGGCGGTGGCGGCAGTGCCTTTGACCTGTTGTTCGGCAGCGGCGTCATCGATCTCATCGATGCCGGCATCGTGATTTATGACCGTGACAACCGGCTGATCTATTGCAACACGCGCTTTGCGGAATTCTACAGCGCCTTCGGCGTCGAGCTGAAGCCTGGCGTGCGGCTTGAGACGTTGATGGAGGCGGTCTATTTTTCGAGCGGCTACAGCAGCGGGAAAAAAGACGATTCCGCATTCGAAGGGTGGATGCGGGAGCAATTGCGGGATTTTTCCCTGCCCTATCTCGAAAGGGTAGAGCAGTTTGCCGACGGCCGCTGGGTGCGCATGGTCAACAAGCGGCTGGAAAACGGCATGCTGGTCGGGCTGCGCGTCGATGTGACGGAGTTCAAGGCGCACGAGGCGCTTCTCAGCACACAGATCCGCGAGACCTGGCTGCTACGGGCGGCGTTGGAGCAATTGCCGGTGGCGGTCTTCCTGCGGGACGATGAGCGTCGCCTGACCTTTGCCAATACGGCTTACGAACAATTCCTCGGAGGCGATCTCACCCGCTATATCGGCATGACCGAAAGCGAGATGTTTCCGGATGACAGCGAACGGTTCCGGATCGAAAACGAGCGGCTTCTTGCAACCGGCGAAGCGATAGAGAAAGCAGAGACCCTGCCGTTGCCGGATGGCGGCTCCGTTCCCGTGATAACCCGGGTTGGCCGGGTGGCGACACCCGACGACGAATATTATCTGGTCGGCTCCATCACCGATGTCAGCCTGCTTGATGAGCGGGAAAAGGCGCTGATCGCCGCACAGGCGCAGGCTGAGGCGCTGCACCGCCAGCTGGAGGCGGTTCTCCACGCCCTGCCTGTCGGCGTGCTGCTCCTCAACGCCGATCTCGTCATCGAATATGTCAATCCGTTCTTCCATGAAGTCTGGGGCGAAATCGGCGGCGAGAAGTCGCTCGTCGGCAAAAGCTATCGGGAATTCATGGAGATGAATTTCGACAGCGGCCTTTACGACTATGGCGACATGCCCTTCGAGGAGCTTTATAACCAGCGCGCGGAGCGGCTTCTCAAGGAAGAGGTTTTCACGCCGCGCGAGGTTCGCAGCAAAAGCGGCAAGGTGACCGTCATTTCGAAAACCCGTCTTGATGGTGGGAAAATCCTCAGCACCTATGCGGATGTGACGGATGTGCGCATGCGCGACGCCGAGATCAGCAAGGCGAAGGCCGAGCTGGAGCGTGTCGGCGAATATATGCAGGGCGCGACGCGCGCCATGGCGCAGGGGCTTGTGCTTGTCGAGCAGGGCACGATCATCATGTCCAACGAGGCCATGGCGCGAATGTTCGACGTGCCGCCACATTTGCTGGAAAAAGGCAGGAACTGGTCTGGTTTCTTTGCCCATTGCGCCGGGCGCGGGGATTTCGGCAGCGACGAGGCGGCAGCAGGGACGCTCGCCGCCTGGAGAGAGAATATCGCCGCCAACAGGCCGTTCTCCTGGCTCATTCATGTCGCCGGCAAGACCTGGCTCAATCTGGAGGCGACAAACAGTTCCGGCAATTACTGGCTCATCATCGTCACCGACGTAACCGACATGAAGATGCGTGAGGAAGAATTGCAGCGGCTGCTCTCGCGGGCGGAGGCTGCGGACCGCGCCAAATCGGAGTTCCTGGCCAATATGAGCCACGAAATCCGCACGCCCATGAACGGCGTGCTCGGCATGGCGGAGCTGCTGGCCAAGTCCAATCTCGATACGCGCCAGAAGACCTTCACCGATATTATCGTCAAATCCGGCAATGCGCTTCTGACGATCATCAACGACATTCTCGATTTCTCCAAGATCGAGGCCGGGCAGATGCGGCTGCGCAGCGTGCCTTTCGATCCTGCCGAGGCGGTGGAGGACGTGGTTTCCCTGCTATCCTCGGCGGCGCTGGAAAAGGACATCGAACTGGTCGTCCGGATCGATCCTTCGGCTTTCGGCAAGGTCATGGGTGACGCCGGACGGTTCCGCCAGATCGTCACCAACCTTGTTGGAAACGCCGTCAAATTCACGGAAACGGGGCATGTGCTGATCGAGCTTTCGGCGCAGTCGGCGGAGGCGTCCGAGGCGATCCTGTCGTTGCGGGTGGAAGACAGCGGCATCGGCATTCCGGCCGACAAGCTGGAAACGATCTTCGACAAGTTCAGCCAGGTGGACGGTTCAGCGACGCGCCGGCATGAGGGAACGGGACTGGGGCTGGCGATCACCGTCGGCCTCGTCGGTCTTTTCGACGGCGTGATCAATGTCGTGAGCGAGATCGGTAAAGGATCGACCTTCGACGTCAATATTCCTTTCCAGCTCATCGAAAGACGGCGCGATGTTCCGCTTCCGGTCATGGCGATCGACGATATCAGGGTGCTCGTCATCGATGACAACGATGTCAATCGCCGCATATTGACCGAGCAGCTGAGGACATGGGGTATCGACGGCCATGCGGTTGAGGATGGGCCTTCCGGCCTTGCCGTGCTGCAGGAGGCCGCCGCCCTCGGCTTTGCCATCGATGCTATCATCCTCGACTATCACATGCCCGTTATGAACGGGCTGGATGTGGTCGAGAGGATCAGGGCGGATCGTCGATTCGACGACATCGCCATCGTGTTCCTGACCTCAATGGATGTCGTCGGTGACGAAACGCTGTTTACGGATCTCAGCGTGCAGGCGCATCTCATGAAACCGGCACGGGCGCGTCTTTTACGCTCGACCCTGTTCGATGTGGTGCGGGATGTGCGGTTGAAGCGCGCCCGTCAGCATCCGTCCGCACCGGGCGGGGCAGAGGGCGGCACTGCGCCTGTCCGGCCGGAAAGCGGCCCTGCCGAAAAGAAGCAGAAGGCTGTCCCGGCGGCGGCATCCAGCCGGCGTCGGCCCTGTCTTGTCGATGTGCTGGTTGCCGAGGACAATGACGTCAACCAGATCGTCTTCACCCAGATATTGCAGCAGGCCGGTTTGCGCTTCCTGATCGTCGGCAATGGCAAGAAGGCTGTTCAGGCCTGGGAAGAGTATAATCCCGCCGTCATCCTCATGGACGTTTCCATGCCTGTCATGAACGGGCATCAGGCGACACTGGCGATCCGGGCCGCCGAACAGGTCGCCGCCGACGGCCGGCATGTTCCGATCATTGGCGTTACCGCCCATACGCAGGACGCGGATCGCGAGCTCTGCCTTGCGGCCGGCATGGATGATTATCTGTCGAAGCCCATCAGTCCTGAAATCCTTGAGGACAAGATCGCGCAATGGCTGGGAGACAGCGGTGCGCGCCGCGACGCACCGAGCGTCTGATGATCCGGCAACGCGGGCAACTTAGCCGGACCGCTTGGTGCCGCAGAGCATTTCCCGCTTTCCCGCAAAACCCTTGCGGCGCTCCAGGTCAAAACCGGCAGCGATGAGATTGCGGCGGACGAAGCCAGCGGCGGCATAGGTGGCGAATGTGCCTCCCGGTGCTGTCTTGCCGAACAGCGTCTGCATGATTTCCAGCGACCACATGTCCGGATTGCGGGCAGGCGCGAAACCATCCAGAAACCAGGCGTCGAAGCTTTCGGTTCGGCTTGCAATGCCGGCGAGCGCTTCGCCGCACACCACCGTCAGGCGCGTGTCTGCGTCCAGCTCGATCTCGACTTCGCCTTTGGGTTCCTCGGGCCAGCGGGCAACCAGCGCCCTGCGTTCGGCATCCACTTCCGGCCAGCGGGAAAGCGCCCGGTCGATCTCGTCGGCCTTCATGGGGTATAGTTCGAAGGACATGAAATGCAGTGTGGAACGGCCGTTGTGTGCTTCTTTCCGGGCCTGTTTCCATTGGCGCCAGGTTTCGCAGAGATTGAGGCCGGTGCCGAAGCCGAGTTCACCGATGCGGAAGACGCCCTCCCGCTCAAGCCAGCGCTGCGGCAGGCCGTTTCCGGAGAGGAAGACATGGCCGCATTCCAGCCTGCCATCCGTCTGGCAATAAAAATGATCGTCAAAGGCCAGCGAATAGGGCATATCCCCCTCACGCCAGTCGAGGGCCGTCTGGTTTTTTCCGGTTGCCGAACCTGTAGCCGGGCCGGTCTCTGCGATAGTTTCGTTGGAATGTTTCATGGCTAAAGCCGATAATCCCGCTTTCGAACAGGGTCAATCGCCAAGATTGCAGGGCTCCGTGCCGCTGCTCATCGTCGGCGGCGGTATCATGGGCCTGTGGGCCGCCATCAAGGCGGAACGGCTCGGTATCGATGCCCTGCTGGTGGAAGCGGACCGGACTGGCGGCGGGGCGAGCGGCGGGCTTCTGGGCGCGCTGATGCCGCATATGCCCGACCGCTGGTCGGACAAGAAGCAGTTCCAGTTCGATGCCCTTGTCGCGCTCGAAAAAGAGGTCGCCGATCTGGAGGCTGAGACCGGGCTTTCCGCAGGCTATCGGCGGTGCGGTCGGATCATTCCCCTGCCGAAACCGCATCTGCGTACGATTGCCGAACGGCACCAGCGGGATGCCGGGGAAAACTGGATATCCGGAGAGCATCGGTTCCATTGGCATGTCGGTGACAGCCCTTCCGTTGCCGGATGGGTGGATGATGCGGCGGGAGAGGCGGGCTTCGTGCTCGATACGCTGGCGGCGAGGGTTGCCCCGCGCGCCATGATCACCCTTCTCTCGGCTTTCCTGGGTAAGGCCCGGCATGTCAGCGTTGTCGAACAGTGCCGTGTTGTTTCGCTCGATCCGCATAGCGGACGGGCAATGCTGTCGTCGGGAGACGAGCTGCTCTTTGGCCATGTCATCGTCGCGAATGGGCATGGTTCTTTCCCCATGATCCGCGATGCGCTGGGTCTCGAAGCCGGTGTCGGGCTTGGTCAGGCGGTGAAGGGGCAGGCGGCCCTTCTTGACGCGGCGGCCGATCCGGCCATGCCTGTCGTGTTCCTGAATGGGCTTTATATCGTGCCGCATGAGGACGGCACCGTCGCCATTGGCAGTACCAGCGAAGATTGTTTTTCCGAGCCTTTCAGTACCGATGAAAAGCTGGAAAAATTACTTGCCGAGGCCTGTCGGGTGGTGCCCTCGCTTGCCCATGCGCCAGTGCTGGAGCGCTGGGCCGGTCTGCGGCCCAAGGCGATTGGAAGGGACCCTATGGTTGGGTCGGTTGCCGGCTATCCGACGCTTGTTGCGCTGTCGGGCGGCTTCAAGGTCAGCTTCGGCCTTGCCCATTTTCTTGCCGATGCGGCGCTGCAAACCGTGTGCGGTCACACACCTGTCATCCCTTCCGGGTTCCGTCTTCAAGAACACGTGAGTATTGCCGTTGCGGACTTTAGAAAGTCCTGATCAGGCCCGCCACGTCGTTAATCTGTCACGCAAATCACTTATCTGCTGGCCTGCAACGAGGCCGTTTTGGCCGTTTTGCGTCGAGGTGACAGCGCATGCGATACGCCATTCATTTCACGCCTTCCCCCAATGACCCCCTGACGCAGGCGGCAGCTGCGTGGTTGGGGCGCGATGCCTATTCCGGTCAGGCGGTGGAGCCGCCCGGCATGATCGATCTCGGCATGCAGGAGATTTCCTACCATACGGCACTGCCGCGCCGTTATGGTTTCCATGGCACGATAAAGGCGCCTTTCCGGCTTGCCGAAGGCCATTCGGAAGCCGCGCTTCTGCGCGACCTGATGTATTTTTCCGGTAAGCAGGAACCCTTCGTGTTGCCACAACTAGTGGTGGCAAGGCAGGAGAATGTTTTCAGCCTCGTTCCCGAGCGTCCTTGCGAAGTGCTGCATTTTTTTGCCGCCCGGGTGGTGCAGGAATTCGACCGTTACCGCGCGCCGCTTTCCGAAGCGGAAATAGAGCGGGCGGATCCCGACCGGCTTTCTGCTTCGCAGCTGACCAATCTGCATCGCTGGGGCAGCCCGCATGTGATGGATGAGTTCCGCTTTCAGATGTCGCTGACGGGTGGCGTCGAACCCTCCAGCAGCCAGAGGATCGAGCGCGCCGTGCGCAAGGTTTTCGAGCCGCTCCTGACGCGGACGCTGCCGTTTTCCAGCCTCGCGCTGTTCATCGAGGATGAACCTGGTGCGCCTTTCCGGGTGCACTCGCTTCATCCCATGGGCCGCGTTTCCGCCCGCAGGATCGCCTGACAAACGCCGCACAGAAATCGTACACAAAAAAGCATCGGAATGTCGGCAAAATTCATCTCGACATTCCGGATGCGGATGCTACCGTCGCCGCATCGCATGTCTGAAGCGTGTCGAGTTCTCCCGTTTCCGGGATCGGGCTCTTCAGAGGCTTGTTTGCTTCCCGAGAGCGGTTTCCGCTTTGGGAGAGATGTTTTGGGTGGCTGAATGATTTCCGAGAACTATTCCCGCAATCTGGTGGGCTACGGTCGCAATGTTCCCGACCCGAAATGGCCGGGTGGCGCGCGTATCGCAGTGCAATTCGTGATCAATTACGAGGAGGGTGGCGAGAGCTGCATTCTCGACAATGACAAGGCGTCGGAATCGCTGCTGTCGGAAATCGTCGGTGCTCAGCCCTGGCCTGGCCAGCGGAACCTGAACATGGAATCGATCTATGAATATGGTTCGCGCGCCGGTTTCTGGCGGCTGTGGCGCATGTTCACCGGTCTCGGCGTCACCACCACCGTTTATGGCGTGACCGCCGCCATGGCCCGTAATCCGGAAGCCGTTGCGGCGATGAAGGAAGCGGGCTGGGAGATCGCCAGCCACGGCTATCGCTGGCTGGAATACAAGGATTTTTCCGAGGAGGAGGAACGCAAGCACATAAGCGAAGCCGTGCGCCTGCATAAGGAGGTTACCGGCGAGCGTCCCTACGGCATGTATCAGGGCAAACCTTCGGACAATACGCTGCGCCTTGTCATGGAAGAAGGCGGTTTCCTCTATTCGTCGGATTCTTATGCGGACGATCTGCCCTATTGGGTGAAGGGCGTGAAAGACGAGCCGTTCCTGATCATTCCCTATACGCTTGAAACCAACGATATGCGTTTTGCCACGCCGCAGGGCTTCAATTCCGGCGACCAGTTCTTCACCTATCTGAAGGATGCTTTCGACGTGCTTTATCAGGAAGGTGCCGAAGGTGCGCCGAAGATGATGAGCATTGGCCTGCATTGCCGTCTTGTCGGCCGTCCCGGCCGTGCGGCGGCTCTTCGCCGTTTCATCGAATATGTGCTTGGCCACGAGAAGGTGTGGATCCCGCAGCGCATCGAGATCGCGCGTCACTGGCATGAACATCACAAGCCGGAGACGCTTTGATGACGCGTGAGGACTTTGTCAGCCGTTTCGGCGGCGTGTTCGAACATTCACGCTTTATCGCCGAACGGGCTTATGATGCTGGCGGGATCGGTGCTGCCTTGACGGCAAAGGCGGTTCACGCCGCGCTCACCGCGCAATTCCGCGCCGCTTCAGAGGCCGAACGGCTTGGTGTATTGCGGGCGCATCCCGATCTTGCCGGCAAGCTGGCGATTGCGGGGGAGCTGACCGCCGATAGTCGCAATGAACAGGCCGGTGCAGGGCTAGACCGGCTTACCCCGGGAGAGCACGCCCGTTTTACCGCATTGAACGGCGCCTATACCGAAAAATTCGGCTTTCCCTTCATCATTGCGGTCAAGGGGCTGAACAGGCACGATATTCTTTCCGCCTTCGAGACGCGCATCGGCAACAATGCGGCCGAAGAATTTGAGACGGCGACGGCGCAGGTGGAGAAGATTGCCTGGCTGCGCCTTTCCGCGATGCTGCCGGAAGGCTGAATTGGCGAGTGGTGGCCGTTCTGCTAGAATCGCGCCGTCTGGAGATTGAGACCATGAGACCTTCCGAGGTGCTGGAAAGGAACAGGGAAGCGATTCGCGAAGCGACGAAACGCTTCAACGCGGCAAACCCGCGCGTGTTCGGCTCCGTCGCCCGCGGCGAGGACCGGCCGGACAGCGATCTCGATATTCTGGTGGATGCGCTGCCGGGGGCAACTCTGTTCGATCTGGGCGGCCTGTTGGAAGAGCTATCGGCCATCATGCGCGGCACAGAAATTCATCTGTTGACGCCGGGGGACTTTCCCGAGCGCGTCCGTGTGAAGGTTCTGCAGGAAGCGAAGCCTGTATGAGCGTCGAGCGGCTGCACGTTTATCTTCAGGATATCAGGCAAGTTGCTTCGGAAACCATCGACTTCGTTCGACTAAAAACGAAGGATGAATTTTTGGCTGATCTCGTCCGCCAACGGGCAGTCGCTATGAACCTTCTGATTATCGGCGAAACGACCGCGAGGATAATGGAAGAGTTCCCCGCTTTCGTGGCGGATTTTCCCGATATCCCGTGGGTTAAGATGCGCGGCATGCGAAACAGGATCGCGCATGGTTATATGAGCATCAATCTGGAAACGGTCTGGGATACGACACAGACGGCGATACCGGATCTTCTGGATAGACTCTCCCTCCTCCGAAACTGGCATGCCCAAGGTGAATGACATTTGACTGATTTTCTTGACATAAAACCTCTCACCAAAGAGGCTTTCGCATCCTTCGGCGATGTGATCGAAACGACACCCTCTTCCATGCGGCATATCAATGGCGGCCAGACCGAGCGGCATCATGCGCTCGCAGCCCCGGAGGCGGCGGGTGAGGGCGCGCGTATCATTCTCAACATTTTCCGTGGACAGCCGCGCGCTTTTCCCCATGCAATAGAGATGATGGAGCGGCATCCGCTCGGCAGCCAGAGTTTTTCGCCGCTTTCCGGCAGACCTTTCCTCGTCGTCGTTGCGGAAGATGACGGCGGCCGGCCCGCGCGGCCGCAGGTGTTTCTGGCGCGTGGCGATCAGGGCGTGAATTACCGCCGCAATGTCTGGCATTATCCGCTGATGCCATTGCAGGCGGTTTCGGATTTTCTGGTTGCCGACCGCGATGGGCCGGGTAACAATCTGGAAGAGTATTTTTTCGACAAGCCCTATATGATCGCGGAGCCCAATCCATGACCGGTCTGACTACTCATGTCCTCGACGCCGCCCATGGCACGCCCGCCGAAGGGCTGACCATCGAGCTTTACCGGCTTTCCGGTGATCGCCGCGAGAAGCTGAAGACGGTAAAGACCAATAGCGACGGCCGTGTGGATGGCGGGCCGCTGCTTTTGGGTGAGAGTTTCAAGGCCGGGGAATATGAACTGGTTTTCCACGCCGGCGATTATCTGCGCGGCAGGGGCGTCCAACTGGCGGAGCCGGCCTTTCTCGACATTATTCCCATCCGTTTCGGCATTGCCGATGAAAGCGGCCATTACCATGTGCCGCTCCTGCTTTCGCCCTATAGCTATTCTACCTATCGAGGAAGCTGATTGCCATGATCTTTGCCGCCATTGCCGATATTCACGGAAACTGCGCCGCTCTCGAGGCTGTGCTTGAGGATATCGCCAGGCTTGGCATCAAGGACATCGTCAATCTCGGCGATTGTTTCAGCGGCCCGCTGGAAGCGGGGTTTACCGGCGATGTGCTTGTTAGCAACTGGATTCCCAGCATTCGCGGCAATCATGACCGGGAACTGCTCGAGCGGGCGCCGGAGGAGATGGGAAGCTGGGAAAGACCGGCGCATGCGCAGCTGAGCGCCGCCCATCTGGACTGGCTGCGCACCCTGCCGTTCAGCATGGTTTTCAAGGATGTCGCTTATTGCTGCCACGGTTCGCCGCGCGGCGATCTGGAATATTGGCTGGAGACGCTTTCGCCGGAAGGCGTGCTGAAACTGCGGCCGCTGGCGGAGATCGAAGCTATCGCTGACGGCATCACCCAGCCGCTGATGCTCTGCGGTCACACGCATATTCCTCGTGCGGTACAGCTTTCCGACGGCCGGCTGATCGTCAATCCCGGCAGCGTCGGTTGCCCCGGCTGGAAGGACGACATGCCTTTCGACCATCACGTCGAGGCGGGCCATCCGCTTGCGACCTATGCCGTGCTGGAAGAGACAGCGCGCGGCTGGCAGGTCTATTTCCGGAACATCCGCTACGACAATCTGGCCATGGCCGAGATGGCGAAGGCCAACGGGATTCCGTATCTGGCCGATGCTCTGGCGAGCGGTTGGCTGAAGCGGTAGAGGTCACCCCTCGCTGGTCATCACCACACAAGCATAGGATTGCGCCTTCAGTTCCTTGCAGGCGGAAACCGCTGAGGACTGGTCTTCAAAGCCGGTGAAGCGGGCGCGGTAGAGCGTCGCCGATCCGCTTTGCACGGCTTCGGTATAGGGGGCGATCCCGGCATAGCTGCCGATGTTGGAGCGGGCATTGGCGAGCAGCGAGCGGGCGGCGGCTTCGCTGTCGGTCGCGGCAATCTGTACTTCCCAGCGGCTTCTCTGGCCGGTGGGCTGGCCGATGGCAGCGGCGGGGGCGGGTTTCGGAATGGCCGAGACCTGGATCATATCCGCCATCTGGTTATTGGCCGTGGCGATCTGCATGGCGACCGGGTCGGAGCGGCGTTCGGCGAACATCGGCAGTGGTACGGCTGCGGGCGGCACATCGAAGGTGCGGCTGACATTGGCGCTGGCGACGAGCTGTTCCGTGTTGCGGCTTTTCGATGCCTGCGGCACGGCCTTGTCGAGAAGCGCGGCCATCTGCGCATCGCGGCTGCGTGCCGTCTTGCCGCCCAGCACGACGCCGACAACGCGGCGACCATTGTGATTGATGGCGCTGACAAGGTTGAAGCCGGAGGCGTTGGTGTAACCGGTCTTGATGCCGTCCATGCCCTGATAACGATACATCAGATTATTGTGGCCACGGATGCGCTTGCCGCGGAAACTGAAGGATTCCATGGCGAAGAGGCCATATTCCTTGGGAAAGTCGCGCTGCAGCGCAAGGCCGAGCCTGGCCATGTCACGCGCCGTCGTGACCTGCGATTTGCTGGGCAGGCCGGAAGCGTTGCGGAACACCGTTTTCGTCATGCCCAGCTGGCGGGCCTTGCGGGTCATCATCTCGGCAAACCTTGCCTCGGAGCCGCCAAGGTGATCGCCCATGCCTTCTGCCATGTCGTTGGCGGATTTGACGATCATGCCATAAACGGCCTCACGCACGGTGAAGGTCTGGCCCTGGCGCACATAAAGCTTCGAGGGGATGGTGGCTGCGCCGTTCTTGGACATGGTGATCTTCTGGTCCCAGCGAAGCCGGCCGGCATGCAGCGCTTCGAAGGTCATGTAGAGCGTCATCATCTTGGTCAGCGAAGCGGGGTGGTTCAGCACATCGGCATTGCGGGCTGCCAGAACCTTGCCAGTATTGGCATCCATGATGAAGTGGGCGTAGCCGGCCTGCGCAGGCGATGCCTGCAATGAGAGGATCGCGCAAAAGAAGGTGAGTGCGAAGACCCATGCACCCGCCATTCCCCGTTTGACCGTTCCCGACATAATCCACCCCTTTTGTTCGATCGCCGCAATGAGCGAAGTTTTACTGACACTTTCCGGCAGCAAAACCGCTAAAACTTTAGAGATCGCTTTCATGCTTAATTAAGAATGAATTTCAACCCGCACGCGGCCTCCACAATTTCCTTGAAAAGAAACCATCCATCCGGTATGTTTAAAAGCATGACAAATGCACATGAACGTAAGAAGCAACCCGAGGTCGTGCGTCGCAATCTTCTGGATTGCGCGGCGAAACTTGCTGCTGATCAGGGTGTTGCCGCACTTTCGGTGCAGGCGGTGGCCAATGCGGCCGGGGTGACGAAAGGCGGACTGTTCCACCATTTCGCCTCCAAGCAGGTTCTGCTGGAAGCGGTGATGGCGGACCTGATTTCGGCGCTGGATGCGGAAATCGATGCGCTCATCTCACAGGATTGTGAAGCTTACGGATGCTTCACGCGGGCCTATGTGAACGCGGTTTTTGCCGATCGCGGCCGGGATTCGGGCAGGCAATGGGCCGCGCTGTCGGTTTCCATGGTCGGTGAACCGTCGCTTCGGCGCATGTGGACCAGCTGGTTCGAGGGGCGCCTGAGCCGTCATAAAGAAACGGATGACCGAGTGGTACTGGAACTGGTGCGGCTTGCGGCTGACGGCATCTGGTTTGCCGATCTTCTGGCCGATGATGGCAGGGCAGGTGGTGACAGGGCGGCTCTCAAGACGCAGATGATCGCCCAGACGAAAAAGGAAATGGAACGATGAATGCGGCTGTCTTTACCTATGGAGCGCTTGTAGCGGCCATTGTCTGCGAGGTGATCGCGACCTCATTCCTGCAGCAGTCGCAGCAATTCACCCGGCTTTTGCCGACAGTGCTGATGGCGCTGTTTTATGGCGCGGCCTTTTATCTGCTGTCGTTTACGCTGCGGGCCATGCCGGTCGGCGTGGCCTATGCGATCTGGAGCGGGCTCGGCATCGTGCTGATTTCCGGCATCGGCTATTTCGTGTTCCGCCAGACGCTGGATTTCGCCGCCGTGGTTGGTCTCGGGTTTATCGTGACGGGGGTGGTGATCGTGAATGTGTTTTCGAAGACGGTGGGGCATTGAGACTGGCTGCTGAGGTCCTTCGCGAGGATAACATCCGCACGCCGTCACCCCGGACCTGATCCGGGGTCCAGCGATTAAGGACTTGATCGCATAATACGCTCTTCACGGCGCAGACGCGCCGTGGCTGGATGCCGGATCAAGTCCGGCATGACGGCAAAGAATGGAGCGACCTCCGACGTATCGCCGCAGCGCCTTCTGCCTTGTCCAACATCACGCCAGAATGCTGCGGTCCACATCCGTAATCAGCCTTTTGCCGCAAAGCGCCATGCTGACATCCATCTCCTTGCGGATGATTTCGAGCGCCGTGGTCACGCCCTGTTTGCCGTCGGCACCGAGGCCATAGAGGAAGGGTCGGCCGATATAGGTGCCTTTGGCGCCGAGCGCCACGGCTTTCAGCACGTCCTGGCCGGAGCGGATGCCGCCATCCATATGCACCTCGACTTTATCGCCGACGGCATCGACGATCTTCGGCAGCATGGCGATGGAGGAGTGCGCACTGTCGAGCTGGCGGCCACCATGGTTGGAGACGATGATGGCGTCGGCGCCGGTATCGAGCGAGGCGCGTGCATCTTCCTCGTCAAGGATGCCCTTGAGGATCAGCTTGCCGCCCCAGCGTTCCTTGATCCATTCGACATCCTTCCACGACAGGCGCGGATCGAACTGCTCCGCCGTCCAGGAGGAGAGCGAGGAGAGGTCGGAGACATTTTTGGCGTGGCCGACGATATTGCCGAAGCTGCGGCGCTTGGTGCGAGCCATGTCCATGCACCACTTCGGCCGGGTCGCCATCTGCCAGATATGTTTCGGGGTGAATTTCGGCGGTGCGGAGAGGCCGTTGCGAAGGTCCTTGTGGCGCTGGCCGAGAATTTGCAGGTCGAGTGTGAGCACCAGCGCCGAGCAGCCGGCGGCCTTGGCGCGGTCGATGAGATTATTGACGAAGTCCCGGTCTTTCATCACGTAGAGCTGGAACCAGAAGGGTTTCGAGGTGACGGAGGCAACATCCTCGATGGAGCAGATGCTCATGGTGGAAAGCGTGAAAGGCACGCCGAATTCTTCGGCTGCTTTTGCGGCCAGCATTTCGCCATCGGCATGCTGCATGCCGGTGAGCCCGGTGGGGGAGAGCGCCACCGGCATCGAAACCTTCTGGCCGATCATTTCGGTGGCCAGCGACCGGTCGGTCATATCCACCAGCACGCGCTGGCGTAGCTTTATCTTGGAAAAATCATCCTCATTGGCGCGGTAGGTGCTTTCCGTCCACGCGCCGCTATCGGCATAGTCGAAAAACATTTTTGGCACACGGCGCTGAGCCTGTTGCTTCAGGTCCGCTATGGTCAGGATTTTGCCCATGGATAAAGCCTTCACATTTGAATGATGGCTTCACATAACATGAATGGGACGGCTGCAACATCAAAATCGACGGGGTGGATCACCAGAAAGCCCGCAAAAACAGCTCGGCTCCCAATAAAAGCAGGCAGATGAGGAACCAGCGCCGGAATGTTGCCGGGCTGACGATGTTACGGATCTTCTGTCCGAGCCACATGCCGAGAAGCGCGGGCAACACGACGAGTGCGGAAAGCGACAGATGTTCGACGCGGAAGGCGTCTTGAGACGCAAGGCCGGCTGCAAGTGCAATGGTCGAAACCGTGAAGGAAAGGCCGAGCGCCTGCACGAGATCGTCGCGGTTGAAACCGAGCGACTGGATATAGGGCACGGCGGGCACGACGAAAATTCCGGTGCCGCCGGTCAGCAGGCCGGTTGTCAGCCCGATGGCCGGCGAGAGGCTGGATTCCAGCCGTGCCGGAACGGAGAGGGGTTTGGCGAAGAGGCTGTAGGCCGCATAAGCAGCAAGGCACAGGCCGAGCGCCGAGGTGGTCCAGATGCCGGTGCCTGCCGTCATCAGCCGGATGCCGATGAGAGTGCCGCCGGCGATGGCGATCATCATCGGCCACAGCCGCGCGACGATGGCCCTGAAATCCGGCCCGGCCAGCAATTGCCAGATATTGGTAACGAAGGAGGGCAGGATCAGCAGCCCTGCGGCAAGGACGGGCGGCATGAACAGGCCGAGCACGCCCATGGCGACGGTGGGCAGTCCCATGCCGGTCACGCCCTTGACGATGCCCGCGACGGTGAAGGTGGCAAAAACCATCAGCATGGTGGTTGTGTCTAAATCCGGCACGGCGCACTCCAGAGGTCATTTGCATTTCGGCCGGTGTGGCGTCAGCTTGTCGTTAGAAGCGAGCGGACGCG
>LT009756.1:2273684-2286136 GCA_900012615.1 Agrobacterium genomosp. 13 str. CFBP 6927 | reverse complement strand
GGCGAGGCACCCGCTCGATTCAATATATGACTGTGTAAGTGAGTCGGCGGCTTTATGTTTCGGCCTCAGCCGAACTATGCCAGCACGCTCTTCATCGCCCTGCCGGCCACATAGGTTTCCACCACCGTGCGATCGTCGCCCATGGTCAGCATCAGGAAGAGTTCTTCCGTCAGGCTGTTCACCACTTCCATCTTCAGCGCCATGGCGGGTGTCGAGGAAGCGTTCAGCACCGTGATGTCGGCGTCCGTGCCGGCGTCCAGCGTGCCGATGCGGTCGACCATCGAGAGGGCCTCGGCATTACCGCGCGTCATCAGATACCAGCTTTCCAGCGGGTTGAGGCGCTCGCCCAGCAATTGCTGGATCTTGTAGGCCTCATCCATGGTGCGCAGCATGGAATAGCTCGATCCGCCGCCGATATCGGTCGCAACCGCGATGCGCACCGGCTTTTCACGCCGCTGCAGTTTTTTCATCGGGAAGAGACCGGAGCCGATGAAGAGGTTCGAGGTGGGGCAATGCACGGCCACCGCGCCGGTTTCCGAGAGCACGTCCGCCTCGCGCTCCGAGAGGTGGATGGCGTGGCCGAGCAGGGTCTTTTTGCCCATCAGGCCGTAGCGCACATAGATATCGGTATAGTCGGTCGCTTCGGGGTAAAGCTCGCAGGTATATTTGATCTCGTCGAGATTTTCCGAGAGATGCGTCTGGATGAAGAGATCGGGGAATTCCTGCGCCAGCGCCTGGGCGGCTTCCATCTGCTTCGGGGTGGAGGTGATGGCGAAGCGCGGTGTTATGGCGACATGGTTGCGGCCCTTGCCGTGCCAGTCGGCAATCACCTGGCGCGTTTCGTCATAAGAGGTTTCCGGCGTGTCCAGCAGGCCCTGCGGGGCGTTGCGGTCCATCATCACCTTGCCGCCCACCATCAGCATGTTGCGCTTCATGGCCTCAGTGAAGAAGGCGTCGGCGGAGGTCTTGTGCACGGAGCAATAGGCAGCCGCCGTGGTGGTGCCGTGGCGCAGGAGCTCGTCGTAAAAATGCGTGGCGATGCGCTGGGCATGGGCGCTTTCGACGAAGCGGCATTCCTCCGGGAAAGTATAGGTGTTCAGCCATTCCAACAGGTTGGCGGCATAGGAGCCGATGACCTGCATCTGCGGGAAATGCAGGTGCATGTCGATCAGGCCCGGCACGATGAGATGCGGCCGGTGATCTTTTTCCTCGATGTCTTCGGGGGCCTGCTTGCGGATATCGGCGTATTCGCCGATGGCGGCGATCCGGCCGTCTTCGACCAGCAGGCCACCATCCTCAATGTAAAGATAGCTTTGCGTATCGTCGATTGCGAGCGGCGCGCGGCGGAAGCTCAGCAGGCGGCCACGCAGCAGAACCATGCTCATTCAGTCTTTCCTTCGGCTTTTCCAGCCCCGGAAACCGCACTTTCATACCATGCGGTCAGCACCTTGCGCTCATCCGGGGTGATGGCGGTGATGTTGCCGGGAGGCATGGCATGGCTGCGGCCGGCTTGCAAATAGATTTCGCGCGCATGGGCGGCGATCTGCTCGTCGGTTTCGAGCTTCACCGATTTTGGCGTGAAGGGCACGCCTTCCCACACCGGCTCGGCGGCGTGGCACATGGAACAACGGCCCTGAACCACATCGCGCGCCTTGGCGAAATGGGCGTCGGCGACGAATTGCTGCTGCATCGGCGACAGCGTCGCGGCCTTCTGTTCTTCTTCGCCGGTCAGCACCTTCGGTACGGTGGAAAGCCACATGATGACGATGAAGATGAGGGCGGTCAGCAGCCAGGTCCAAGTCGGCTTGCCCTTGCGGGCATGGGTGGTATTGAACCAGTGGCGGATGGTGACGCCCATCAGGAAGACGAGTGCCGCGATGATCCAGTTAAACTGCGTGGCAAAGGCCAGCGGATAATGGTTCGACAGCATGAAGAAGATGACGGGCAGCGTCAGATAGTTGTTGTGCAGCGAGCGCTGCTTGGCGATGCGGCCATATTTCGGGTCCGGCGTGCGCCCGGCAATCAGGTCGGCAACGACGATCTTCTGGTTGGGGATGATGATAAAAAACACATTCGCCGACATGATGGTGGCAGTGAAGGCACCGAGATGCAGGAAGGCGGCGCGGCCGGTGAATACCTGCGTATAACCCCATGCCATCGCCACCAGCGCGACATAAAGCACGATCATCAGGCCCCAGGTATTGTTGCCGAGCGGCGATTTGCAGAGGAAATCGTAAAACAGCCAGCCGATGGCAAGCGAGGCGAGCGACAGACAGATGGCCTGGAACTGCGTAAGCGCCAGCACCGAATGGTCGATGAGGAAGAGATCCGCGCCGCCGTAATAAACGATGCAGAGCATGGCAAAGCCGGAAAGCCAGGTGACGTAGCTTTCCCATTTGAACCATGTCAGGTGCTCGGGCATCTGGGCAGGCGCGACCAGATATTTCTGGATGTGATAAAAGCCGCCGCCATGCACCTGCCATTCCTCGCCATAGGCCCCCGGTGGCAGATGCGGCCGTTTGACCAGCCCGAGATCGAGCGCGATGAAATAAAAGGATGAGCCGATCCAGGCGATGGCGGTGATGACGTGGAGCCAGCGGACGGCAAAGGCCATCCATTCCCACGCAATGGCATATTCGTACATGCGGTTCCCCTGATCCTTGTGCAGCGCACCTTGCGAGAAATTTGACCGTTAGGAAAGGGAAAAGCAGAGGGCGGGAGGTGATTGTTCACAATCCGGTTCGCTTGTGTCCACAACATCGGTCGAAGTGGCTCGCCTCTGGTGGCAGGCCCGGTAAAGTTGCAGCGGAGATTTGCTGTCGCATAGTTTGTGCTTAGCTGGCTAACGCGACTCAGCTATTATCCTTTGTGCAGCCTGCCAATGTGCTAAAATAAAAGGCTGCGGAGCTTTGGAGTGCCCTGCGTCCGAAAGGACGCGGCAGAGGACGCTCTAACTTTTTAAGTGGCGCATCGTTCCTGTCGAAAATCGGTCTCGATTTTCAAGCCGATGCGCAGGGCTCCCATGACATGTTTCGCTGGCGGTTCATGCCGAAAGCGGGTGCTGCGAACCCTGGGGCGGGGGCAGTTCAGGGGGCAGGTGTTGCAGTTCCCGGTGCCATCGCGTCCGGGTGCGTGTTGATGTGTGGAATTTGAATAAAGGGACGCAATGACCTTCCGGCAACCGCCGTTGTTTCAACGGAGACCATGCCGATGCGCCTTGTTCTGACGGTTCTCTTCCTGCTTTTGGCGTTCACCGCCACAGCGCTTGCCCATGAATCCCATAAGGGGTTCAAATATGAAAGCTATTGCTGCAACGGCGATGCCCAGACGGGAGATTGCCAGATGATCCCCACGCGAAGCGTTCGTGTCACGCCGGATGGTTATGAGGTGTCGCTGGCCCCCGGCGATCATCGCATGGTCACGCGGCGGCATGTCTTCAACTGGTCGCAACGCGAGGCAAGACGGTCTGAGGATGGCGAATATCACCTCTGCCTCTTCCCGGATGAAGACACGCCGCGCTGTTTTTATGCGCCGGACATGGGGTATTGAGATGGCTGCGGCCGGCTTTCCTCGATCCGCTGCAATATCCAGTCGCGAAACAGTCTTATCTTGCGAATGTTCCTGCGGTTTTCGGGATAGACCAGCCAATAGTTCTGTCCTTCGCTGCTAAGATGCTCGAAGGGCTGATACAGTCGGCCGAGTGCAATTTCGTCCGCATAAAGCTCAGGGGTGAGCATGGCCACGCCCTGGCTGGCGATGGCCGCCGCGGCTTCGAATGCCTGGACGTTAAGGCGGCTGCGCGGATAACGGTCGAGGCCCGGATTTTCGACACCTACTTCCTGAAACCATTGGCTCCACCAGATGTCGCCGGGATCGATGATGCGCAGGCGCAGAAGATCCTCCGGCTTTTTTAATCCGCCGATGGTTTCGGCAAGGTCGGGATGCAGCATCGGCGTATAAACGCCCCTGACAAGCCGGTGATAAATCAACCCCTTGCCATCGTCGTTGCTCCAGCGGATGGCGACATCGCAATCGGACTGCGCAAAATCGATCAAGGTGTTGGAGGTTTCCAGCCGGACGGCGATCGAAGGATGTTCAAGCTGGAAAGCCCCCAGATGGCGTGAAAGCCAGCGTGACGCGAATGTGGCGGTGGAATGAATGGTCAGCGTCGTGTCTGACGTATCACGCACATTGTCGACGGCTTCCCGCAGGTTGTTAAAGGCCTCGGCCACTCTTGGCGCCAGCTTCTGCCCGGCCTCGGTCAACTGAACCTGGCGCGCTTTGCGTATGAAGAGCGGCTCACCGATATTCTCCTCCAGCAGCTTCACCTGATAGCTGACCGCCGTCTGCGTCATGCCCAGTTCCTCGCCAGCCCTGGTGAAACTCAGATGCCTGGCAGCGGCCTCGAACACGCGCAAGGCATTCAGCGGGAACTGGCGAGACATTTTCATGGATAAGTTCTCTTTATGCTAATCGCCAAAGGTTTCATTGGTTTTTACTCATAAATCAGAGCATTTTTAGCCCAACTCATCAACTGAGCTTCTGACATTTTTGAATGGAGACGAACATGCGCACAGCACTCTTGCGCGCGTGGTCCCGCCTGCGCGCGGGCCTGCGGACAGCGGAACGGTTTGCCCTTGAAAGCATTGCGCCGGACAATCTGGCGGATGAAAGCCTGCCCGACGGGCTCAGGCGTGATCTTGGCCTTGAGGATGGCCGTGTCGATTTTCGTTGCGACGGATTTCGGCAGCGGAAAATGCTTGCAACAACTCGGCTGCCACAAGGGCCGCTATGACGGCGGGGCGCTTGTCCCTGACGCTATTGCCACCGATAGGCAAAGTGAGTTTTGCAAGGCGGGAAGGCGGTTCGCCCTCCCGCTCCAGCCAATGGGAAAAGGTGGCGCGTTTGGTCTTTGAACCGATCATGCCGACATAGGCGAGATCGTCGCGGGCAAGCGCTTCCTTGGCTATGAGGAAATCGAGCGCGTGATCATGGGTGACGATGATCGCTGCCCCGTTTGCCGGGATTTTCGCGACGAGCGCTTCCGGCATGGGAGTGAGCACGGATGTGGCATCGGCTGGAAGATCGTGCAACTCCGTTTCCCGGGTCTCCACCACTGTCAGCGTCAGGGGCAGCAGCGACAGCGCTTCCGCCAATGCCTTTCCGACATGACCCGCCCCGAAAATGAAGACGGCGGGCTGCTGTTCGGCTTCGCCTTTCAGCCGCGTCTCAAGAGCGACCGCGATCTCCTTCGTCACCCGCTGGAAGCGAATGAGGGTGCGGCCGCCGCAGCATTGGCCGATTTCCGGGCCGAGCGGAATATCCATACGGTCTTCGGCCGCACCGCTCCTCAACATGGCGCGGGCATGGTCCATCGCCATATATTCGAACTGTCCGCCACCGATTGTTGCCCACAGCGCATCCTGACTTACCAGCATGAAGATTCCGGCTTCACGCGGCGAGGAGCCCTTGACGGCCTCGATTTCCACGAGGATCGCGGCGGGGAAGCGGGCGAGGAAGTTGGAAAGGGAGGTGTCAGGCATTTGTTGGCCCCCTCACACCTTCTTCAACCGTTCCACCGCCATAAGAACCCGTTCAGGCGTTGCCGGCGCATCGAGGCGAGGGCAGACCTTGTAATCGGCGACGGAGGCGACCGCCATGGAGAGGGCTTCGAGAACCGAGATCGCCAGCATGAAGGGCGGTTCGCCCACGGCCTTGGAGCGGCCGATGGTGGGTTCGGCATTTTCCGCCCATTCCGCCAGCTTGACGTTGAAACTCTTCGGCCGGTCGGAGGCGAGCGGGATCTTGTAGGTAGAAGGCGCGTGGGTGCGCAGCCGTCCCTTGCCATCCCACCACAATTCTTCCGTCGTCAGCCAGCCCATGCCCTGCACGAAGGCGCCTTCTACCTGGCCGATATCAATGGCCGGGTTCAGCGACTTGCCGACATCGTGGAGGATATCGGTGCGTTCCATCAGGTATTCGCCGGTCAGCGTATCGATGGACACTTCCGAGCAGGCCGCGCCATAGGCGAAATAATAAAACGGCGTGCCGCGGCCGGCGGCGCGGTCCCAGTGGATTTTCGGCGTCTTGTAAAAACCGGCGGCGGAAAGCTGCACACGGGCGAAATAGGCCTTTTTGATGAAATCGTTGAAGGCGATTTCCTCAAGGCCGATGCGCACCCGGTTCGGCAGGAAAACCACTTCCTCTTCGGGGACGTCCCAGTTCTCGGCGGCGAACTTGACCAGCCGCTCGCGGATCTGGCGGGCGGCGTCATAGGCCGCCATGCCGTTCAGGTCCGTACCGGAGGAGGCGGCGGTGGCCGAGGTATTCGGCACCTTGCCGGTGGTCGTTGCGGTGATTTTCACCCGGCCGATATCCACCTGGAAGGCATCGGCCACCACCTGCGCCACCTTGGTGTAAAGGCCCTGGCCCATTTCGGTGCCGCCATGGTTCAGGTGGATGGAGCCGTCATTATAGATATGTACCAGCGCACCCGCCTGATTAAAGGCGGTCATGGTGAAGGAGATGCCGAACTTGACAGGGGTGAGCGCGATGCCCTTGCGGATGATCGGGCTCGTTTTGTTGAGCTCGATGATCGCCTCACGTCGCGCGCGGTAGTCGCTGGAGGTTTCCAGCTCCTCGACGATGCGGGCGATGATGTTGTCCTCGACCTCCTGATGATAGGGCGTCGTGGTGCGGCCCGAGCCGGTCTCGCCGTAGAAATTCAGCTTGCGGATATCGAGCGGATCCTTGCCCACCGCATAGGCGATTTCCTCGATGAAACGTTCCGCGCCCAGCATGCCCTGCGGGCCACCGAAACCGCGAAAGGCGGTGTTGGAGACGGTGTGGGTTTTCAGCGGCCGCGAGGTGAGATGCACATGCGGGTAGAAATAGCTGGAATCCGCATGGAACAGCGCGCGATCCGTGACCGGGCCGGAGAGATCGGAGGAAAAACCGCAGCGGGCGGCATAGGTGGCGTCGACGGCGTGGATGCGGCCTTCCTCATCGAAACCAAGCTCGTAATCGACGCGGAAATCATGGCGTTTGCCGGTCGCTGTCATGTCCTCGTCGCGGTCGGGGCGGATTTTCACGGCCCGGTTCAGCTTCTTGGCGGCGATGGCGCAGAGGGCGGCGAACTGGTTGCCCTGCGTCTCCTTGCCGCCGAAACCGCCGCCCATGCGGCGCACCTGCACCGTGACGGCATTGGACGGCACCTGAAGCATATGGCTGACAATGTGCTGGATTTCGCTCGGATGCTGGGTGGAGCTCCACAGCGTCACCTCGTCATCCTCGCCCGGCACGGCCATGGCGATGTGGCTTTCGAGATAAAAATGCTCCTGTCCGCCGATCCGCATGGTGCCGGTGAGGCGGCGCGGTGCGACATCCATTTCGATCTTGGCATCGCCGCGCTTCAGCGTCATCGGATCGATGACCAGCGCGCCGCCATTTTCAATCGCCGTGTCGATATCGGTGAAATGCGGCAGGTCCTTATAGGTGATCTTCGCCCTGCGGGCCGCCTTTCTGGCGATATCGCGGGTTTCGGCAAAAACCGCGAAGATCGGTTGTCCGTGGAATTCCACCTTGGTTTCGGCAAGCAACGGCTCGTCGTGACGGCCTCCGGAAGAGATGTCGTTTTCGCCGGGCACGTCCTTGGCAACCATGACCCAGAGCACGCCGGGTGTTTTTTCCACTTCCGAGAGGTCCACCGAGACGATTTCGGCATGCGCCCGCTCGGCAAGGCCGAGCGCGCCGTGGATCAGTCCGGCGGGTTCGGGAATATCGTCGATATATTCGGCGCTGCCCGTCACATGCTTATGGGCGGAATCGTGCCGGAGCGAAGCGTGCATCGGGCCGTCGATTTCGGTCTTGGTCTTGTCGAAGCTTGTGGTGTCCATGGTTCAAGCCTCCTCCAGTGCAAAACGCATAAGTTCCTGCTTTTGTCCCGAAGTCTCGAGGAAAAATCGCGTCAGCAGGTTCTTGGCCGTCAGCTGCCGATATTCGGCAGTCGCCCGCCAGTCGGTCAGCGGGGTGAAATCCTCGTCCAGCACATCGCGCGCCGCATCGATCGTTTCTTGGCGCCAGGGCTTGCCGAGAAGGGCTGCCTCCAGATGCGCGGCGCGTTTGGGCGTACCGGCCATGCCGCCGAAGGCGATGCGGATGTCTTCGACCGCGCCATCGGCATCGAGCGTCAGGTTGAAAGCGCCGCAGAGCGCGGAAATATCCTCGTCGCGGCGCTTGGAAATCTTGTAGACGGCATAGCTGCTTTCCGGCGTCCGGAACGGAATGAAGAGCTTTTCGACGAATTCGCCGCTCAGCCGGTCCTGTTTGCCGTAATCGATGAAATAGCTTTCCAGCGGCAGGCTGCGGTTACCGGAGGAGGATCGCAAGGTCAGCGTCGCCCCGAGCGCGATCAGCGCCGGAGGCGTATCGCCGATGGGCGAACCGTTGGCGATATTGCCGCCGATGGTGCCCATATTGCGCACCTGCTCGCCGCCGAGGCGGTCGAACAGCCGGGCAAGCGGCGGGAAATGTTCCGCAATGGTCTTGAAGGCCTGGCTGTAGGTGACGCCTGCGCCGAGTGTCACGCCGTCCTCATCCACGGTAATGGTTTGCAGATCTCCGAGATTGTTGATGAAGATGACCGGGTTCAGCGCCCGCATCTGCTTCGTCACCCACAGGCCGACATCGGTGGAGCCGGCCACGATGGTCGCTTTCGGCTCAGCAGCGTAAATCTCGGTCAGTTCGGCCAGTGTCGCCGGAATGATGGTGCGGTCATCGCCGTGGGTGACGATGATCGTCTCATTGGCGCGAATGGCCCAGAGCCTTGCCATGATGTCGGTGCGGTCGCGTTGCAGCGGGTCGAAGAGCGCGCTCGGGCGGGCAGCGGCGATTTTTTCGGCGGCGCGGACTATCGGCTCATAGCCCGTGCATCGACAGAGGTTGCCTTGCAGCGCCTTTTCAATGTCGGCGCGGCCGGGGTTTTCACTGGCAAGCCAGAGGCCGTAAAGCGACATGATGAAGCCCGGCGTGCAGAAACCGCATTGCGAGCCGTGGAAATCCACCATCGCCTGCTGCACGGGGTGCAGCGTGCCATCGCGGGCGGCCAGATGCTCGACCGTCACGATATGGGTGCCGTGCAGCGAACCTAAAAAGCGGATGCAGGCATTGACGCTTTCATAACGCAGCGAACCATCCAGCAACCGCCCGACCAATACCGTGCAGGCGCCACAGTCGCCTTCGGCGCAGCCTTCCTTTGTCCCGGTCAACCGCTTGCTGATGCGGAGATAATCGAGAAGCGTGTCTGTCGGTCCGAAATCCTTCAGCGAGATGGTTTCGCTGTTGAGGATGAAGCTGATCGCGTCGTTCATGCAATGCCCTGCTTTTTTGACCGGCTGCCGAGCCGGTTTCTTGTCATTGTCCCTGCGCATCATATGCACGCCCGCAGGCGTATATCGATTTCCGTTTTGGCAATTCTTTGTTTCCAAAGCGGAAAGAAAATCCGGCAATTATTGCGCCGTCCAGCCGCCATCCACGGAAATATGGGTGCCGGTAATGTTGCTTGCGGCATCGCTTGCCAGAAACAGCGCGGCGGCGGCGACGTCATCGACGGTGACGAACTGCTTGGTCGCCTGCAGTTCCAGCATCACGTCGTTCTTCACCGCCTCTTCGCTGATGCCGCGCACCTTCGCCATTTCCGGTATCTGCTTTTCGACGAGCGGTGTGAGCACATAACCGGGACAGATGGCGTTGACGGTAACCCCGGTCTGGGCAAGCTCAAGCGCCGCCGTCTTCGTCAGGCCCATGATGCCGTGCTTGGCCGCCACATAGGCCGATTTGAACGGCGAGGCGACGAGACCGTGGGCGGATGCGATGTTGATGATACGGCCTTTTCCGGCCTTCTTCATCAGCGGTATCGCAGCCCGCATGGTATGGAAGGAACTGGTCAGATTGATGGCGATGATCCAGTCCCATTTTTCCGGCGGAAATTCCTCGATGGGTGCGATATGCTGGATGCCGGCATTGTTGACGAGCACATCCACGGAACCGAGTTTTTCGTTGGCGGAATTGATGAGGTCGGCGATCTCGTCCGGTTTCGTCATATCCGCCGGGTGGTAAAGCACACGCCCGCCGCTTTCTGCCTCCAGCAGAAGACGAAGCTTCTCAATCTCGTCCTCGTCACCAAAGCCGTTCAGCACGATATTGGCGCCCTCCCGCGCAAATCGCTGGGCGATGCCGAGGCCGATACCGCTTGTGGAGCCTGTCACGATAACTGTCCGATGCATGCTTTCCCCTTTTTGCATTACTTCGCACATATTTAAGCAGCGTATGCCCAAAGGGGGCGGGCTGGCAATCGCCCATTTCGGGGGAGCACAGTGGAGCGGCGAAACAGGCTGCGGCCATCCAATTTTTCGAAGCTAAGCATCCAGATTCTGCATTTGTGTGCGGGGCCTTCCGTTCCTATCTCTCAGGCAAGCAAACAGAGGTATCGTTATGGAACTCGGTCTTTACACATTCGCCGATGTCAATCCCAATCCTGCCGATGGTCGTGGCCCGGAAGGCGCACGCCGGCTTAAGGATCTCCTGGAGGAAATCGAGCTTGCCGATCAGGTCGGGCTCGATGTTTTCGGGCTGGGCGAGCACCACCGCCCCGACTATGTCGCTTCCTCGCCCTCCACCGTTCTCGCGGCGGCGGCGGTGAAGACGAAGAATATCCGCCTGACGAGCGCCGTTTCGGTTTTGAGTTCGGATGATCCGGTGCGGGTGTTCCAGCAGTTTTCGACCGTCGATCTTCTCTCGAACGGCCGCGCCGAGATCATGGCGGGGCGCGGGTCCTTTATCGAATCCTACCCGCTGTTCGGTTACGATCTCGAGGATTACGATGTGCTCTTCGCCGAAAAGCTCGATCTGCTCTTGGCGCTGCGGGAGCAGGAAATCGTCACTTGGTCCGGCACCAAGCACCCCGCCATTAACGGGCGCGGCGTTTATCCGCGGCCCTTGCAGGAGCGTCTGCCGGTGTGGATCGCGGTTGGCGGCACGCCGCAATCGGTGGCGCGGGCAGGCGCCATGGGTCTGCCGGTGGCGCTTGCCATCATCGGCGGCGAATATCGCCGCTTTGCGCCGCTGTTCGATCTCTATCATGAGGCTGCGCGCCGCGCCGGGCAGGAAAAGACGAAGCTGCGCACCAGCATCAATGTGCACGGCTTCATTGCCGACACCACCGACAAGGCGGCGGACCAGTTTTACGGCCCGCAGGCGGACGTGATGAACCGCATCGGCCGCGAGCGTGGCTGGGGGCCGACGAACCGCGCGCATTTCGACGCCGCACGCGGGCCGGAGGGCAATCTCTTCCTCGGTGAGCCGGAGCTGGTGGCGGAAAAGATCATCAAGGCGCATGGCGTGTTCAGGAATGACCGCTTCCTGCTGCAGATGGCCATCGGCCTGATGCCGCACGATCAGATCATGCGCGGCATCGAGCTTTATGGTACGAAAGTCGCCCCTATCGTCAGAAAAGAATTGACGGGGAGCGCCGATCCGGTGAAAGCCACGGCCTGATGATTGCCAAGGCGGGCGTTTTGAGACCCGCCATACAGAACGACGGACAGAGACATGGTCATTTCCACCGAAGAAGAACTGGTTCTGCTGAAGGACATCGGCCGTTTGTGCGCCGTCGCGATGCAGACCATGGCGGACGCGCTGGAACCCGGCATCACCACGGCCGAGCTGGATGCCATCGGCCGTAAGGTGCTGGAGGATAACGGTGCGCAATCGGCGCCGGAATTCTGCTACAAGTTTCCCGGTGCGACCTGCATCAGCGTCAACGAGGAAGTGGCCCACGGCATTCCGGGTAGCCGCATCATCAAGGCGGGCGATCTCGTCAATATCGATGTCTCGGCGGTGAAGAATGGCTTTTTCGGCGATACGGGCTCGTCTTTCGCCGTGCCGCCGGTGAAGAAGGACATCGAACGCCTCTGCCGCGATGGCAAGCGCGCCATGTGGACGGGCCTGCAGCAGGTGAAGACCGGCAGGCCTTTCGCCGATATCGGCAATGCCATCGGCGCCTTTGCGAAAAAGAACCGCTATACGCTGATCACCAATCTCGCCAGCCACGGTATCGGCCGCTCGCTGCATGAGGAGCCGAAGGAACTGGCGACCTGGCCGGACAAGGATGAGCGGCGCATCATGCAGGAAGGCATGGTGTTCACCGTCGAGCCGTTTCTCTCGACGGGCGCCTATTGGGCCGAGGATGGCGATGACGATCCCTGGACGCTCTATAGCGATCCGAGCGCGCCGACGGTGCAGTATGAGCATACCGTGGTTGCGACCAAGAATGGGCCGCTGGTGCTGACGCTGGCTGAGTGAGGGTCGGGGACTGGCTTCCGTTCATCAAGGGCAAATTACAAACGTCCATTATCTCGTCTTGGCCCCTGGGTGAGGCGAGCGGGTGCCCCTTG
>LT009756.1:2266440-2273664 GCA_900012615.1 Agrobacterium genomosp. 13 str. CFBP 6927 | reverse complement strand
TACGCGGCACCCTCGGAACGCATCGATGCTCGCCGCATGACAGATAACGACCGCTTATAACGCCGATCAAAATAACTCGCTTGTCCCTTATCCGCCCCGTTGCGATAAGCCATGCATGAGCATCGACAAGCCACTTTCCGCCAAACATCTGACCGCACTTGGATTTTCCGGGGCGCTGATGATGGCCTCCGCCATGGGTTTCGGCCGCTTTTCCTTCACCCCCATTCTGCCCGGCATGATGGCGGATGTTCCGCTTTCGGCGGGGGATGCGGGGATCGTGGCGGCTGGGAATTTCGCGGGTTATCTGGCCGGGGCGGTTCTCGCAGCCTATTCGTGGGGTTCGGGACGGGAACGGCTGGTGGCGCTTTGCGGCCTGTTTTCCACCGGGGCATTGTTGCTTGCCATGGCGGCTTTCAATTCCGTCGCGGCCTTCACCGTCATCCGGTTTCTGGCCGGTGTTGCCAGCGCGCTGACTATGATCTTCACCTCGCAGATCGTTATCGGCCATGCCGTCAAGGCGGGCAGGGACAGCGTTCAGGCGCTGCACTATGGCGGCGTCGGTGCGGGCATCGCGATCTCCTCGCTTGCGGTGTATCTGATCGGCGTCGTTTTTGATGGCGGCGGTTCCTCATGGCGGGAGGAGTGGATCGCAGGCGCTGTCTTTTCCTTCATCACATTCATTCTCGTCTGGCGGGTGCTGCCCGCAGGTCCGCCGCGACATGCATCCTCTGTGGCGGAGCCGCTGCTCCACTGGACGCGGCCGCTCTTCCTGACGACGCTGGCCTATGGGCTTTTCGGTTTCGGTTACGTCATCACCGCCACCTTCATCGTGGCGATCGCCCGCATGGCCGCCGCCGGTGCTTTCGTGGAGTTTCTGGCCTGGTTCATCACCGGCTGCGCGGCTGCCATTTCGCTTTTTCTCTGGAAGCCTGTCTTGAAATCGCAGGGGCTGAAACGCGCTTTCGTGATCGTTCTTGCCGTCGAAGCCGTCGGTGTTTTCGCTTCCGTCATGCTGCCGCCGGTGCCGGGTGTTCTCGCCGGAGGCATGCTTCTCGGGCTGACCTTCATGGTCATCACCGCTTATGGCCTGCAGCTCGGCCGGGAATTTGCCGGGCCGAGCCCGCGTCGTGCCTTTGCGCTGATGACGGCTGCTTTCGGCACGGGCCAGATCGTCGGGCCGCTCGCCGCCGGCTGGATTGCCGAGGTAACGGGCAGTTTCACCGCGCCCAGCATTCTCGCTTCCGCCGTGCTCGTCGTCAGCATTGTTCTGATGTTGCCGGTGCTTGCCACGGAGCGGCGGCGTTAAGTCTCTGACGACGTCCTGACCGGTCCGAATTCACGCTGTTTTGCGGGGATCGCGCCACCATCTGCGCCTTACATCTTGTTAAGGTCAGCGCTTCTTCATTGCTGTGCACAAATTTCTGCCCTAGGTTCGGGCCATCTAGTGCTTCGCCAATAATGGCTGATTTCAAACGCGCGTGAGTTCGAAACGTGTTTCATTCCTTTTTTCCCAAACCGAAAATCTTCTTCACGTCGGCCATTATCTGGGCTTTTTTCGCCATTCTCGGATGGTACTTCATCGTTGAAGGGTTAGGTCGGTCTTGGGGCTATGTAATGCCTGAACAGGAACCCTACGATCTCAGCTATTTCCTGGTCCCGGCTAACCTGTTCTTTTACGGCTATCTGGCATTGTGTCTGGCGGCGTTCGGCGGCGTGTGGACCGTTATCGCCAAGGATCATCCCTGGAAATTCTGGTCCATCTGGGGATCGCTGCTGATTATCGCGGTGACCTATTTCGGCGTTCAGATTTCCGTCGTCATCAACAATTTCCGGCGGCCTTTTGGCGACCTTTTGCAAAATGCCCTGTCGAAACAGCCGGGGATCGAGGTCTGGGATTTTTACAGCCTCCAGATCGTCTTCGCCAAGATCGCCTTCCTCAGCATGGCGGTTTCGATCCTGACGGATTTCTTTACCAGCCATTATATCTTCCGCTGGCGCACCGCGATGAACGACTTCTACATGTCCAAATGGGAAAAGCTGCGCCACATCGAAGGTGCCTCCCAGCGTGTTCAGGAAGATACGATGCGGTTCTCCTCAACGCTTGAGGGGTTGGGTATTACGCTTATCAACTCGGTGATGACGCTCGTCGTCTTCCTGCCGATCCTGTTTGCGCTGTCGTCCTATGTCTCGGAATTGCCGATCCTCGGTGAAGTGCCGCATGCGCTGTTCTGGCTGGCGATTGTCTGGTCGGTATTTGGTACGGTGCTTCTGGCGACAGTCGGCATCAAGCTGCCCGGCCTGAACTTCCGCAACCAGCGTGTGGAAGCCGCCTATCGCAAGGAACTGGTCTATGGCGAGGACCACGCCGACCGCGCCCAGCCGCCGACAGTCAAGGAACTCTACTCCAATGTGCGGAAAAACTATTTCCGCATGTACTGGCACTATCTCTATTTCAACGTCGCGCGATATTTCTACATTCAGGCCGATGCGGTGTTCCTGCTTCTGATGCTCGTTCCGACCATCGTGGCGGGCAAGATCACCTATGGTATCTACCAGCAGATCGCCACGGCCTTCGGTCAGGTCAGCAATTCGTTCCAGTATCTGGTCAATTCCTGGACCACGATCATCGAGCTGCTGTCCATCCACAAACGTCTTGTGGCCTTCGAGGCTGCAATCGACGACAAGCCCCTGCCGGATATTGACGAGCGCTATCTTCAGCGGGAAGCGGAAGCCGGAGAGCTGGCGGCCAACAAGCCCTGATGGAGAACAAAAAAGGCGGCCGATTGGCCGCCTTCAGGTCTTGAGCACGTCCTACGGAGACGATGTGTTTGGTGAACTGCCTCATCCGCACCCGTCACCCCGGACTAGATCCGGGGTCCAGCGCGATCAACTCCTTGATCGCAAAAGACTCTTATCACGGCGCAGACGCGCCGTGGCTGGATGCCGGGTCAAGCCCGGCATGACGCAGGAGGGGTGTTCGACCTTTGTCACGAACCGGAGAGTATGAGGAAGTTTACCCCTCGGTCTTTTGTTTCTTCCGCGCCTCGATCATCGGCATCGCCTCGGCATAGCTCACACAGGCGACATCCTGCCTGCCGCAGACTTCGCGCAGCAGCCGCTCATAGGCGTTCCAATAGGCGCCGCCATTCATCTTCACGAAGTGAAAGCCCATCTGCAGCGGAATGCGTTCGCCATTATATTGCCTGTCAAAAGCTTTGCGGAAGGCCGTATAGGCGCGTTCCTCGAATTCCTTCGAACGATCGGGCGTTTCGACGCCGATGGAGTGGCGGATGAAGAGATTGTAGTCCATGGCGATGATCGGGCGGTTTTCCGGACCTTCGGGAATGAGCGGCAGGCCGAAATGCTCTATGCCCTCGCGCTCCACCGGCCATTCCGGCCCCTTGGTGATGCTGGTGGCGTCATAAATGAAGCCGTGCTTTTTCTGCGCGGCGGTCAGCGCCGGCCCCTGTGAGAGATAGGGCGCGCGAAAACCGTTGATCTTTTTCACCATGTTGCGCCAGCCTTCGGGTTCCTCGCCCTTTTTGCCGATCATCTGCCAGGCGTTTTCCAGCGTGCTGGTGAAGGTGGTGAATTCGCCGTCCCATTGTTCGGCGGTCCATTGCCCGCCATCGAAATGGCCGCAGGTGTGGTTGCCGATCTCGTGACCTTCGCGATAGGCCGCCCAGATGTTCCTCAGCCTTGCCTCCACCTCTTCGGGTGACTGGCCGAAACCGACATTGGAACGACCCGCCTTCTGGCCAGGCCCCTGATAGGTCTTGGCGCTGGTCTTGCGGTCCATCACCAGCGTGCAGGCCAGGAAATAGGTAAAATGCGCGCCGACTTGCTTGCCCGTCGCACGGCTTCTTTCCCACAGCGAATTGTCGCCCGCCCCGTCGAAGGACACGATGACGAGCTGCTTCGGCTTCTCAGCCTCTTCGGCAAAAGCGGGAAGGGCGGTAAGAAGCGACAGGGAAAAAGCGGCAAGTGAGCGAAACATCAGTCATCCGTCATATGAAACATCCTGGCCTTTTGCGGGTGGAATAAGGCGAAGCTTTGAATAGTCTGGCGTTTTCGTGACTTTCGGCCTAATTCCTGTTGCAGCTTGCGGTGATAAGGCCGCTTCGTTCCACCGGGGGACCGTGTTTCATGATTTTTCTCGCACTCTGTCTTGCCTTGTTTTTGCTGACGCATCTTTTGAAGGTGGTCGCACCGCAGTTTCGCACCCGGATGATCGCGGCGATGGGAGAGGGGCCTTTCAAGGGCGTCTATTCGCTCGTCAGCCTCATCACGCTTGGCCTTGTCATCTATGCCTTCGGTGAAGCGAGGCAGGAAACCGGAATGTTGTGGTATCCGCCGGTGTGGATGAGCCACATTGCCGTGACCCTGATGCTGCCGGCGATGATCTGTCTTATCGCCAGCCTCATACCGGCTGGCCACATCGCGACGAAGACGAAACATCCGCTCATCCTTTCGGTCAAGATCTGGGCGCTTGCGCATCTTCTGGCCAATGGCGAGACGTCTTCGATCCTTCTTTTCGCATCGTTCCTTGCCTGGGGCGTGGTGATGCGGATTTCGCTGAAGCGCCGGGAACGAGCGGGCGAAAAAGTGGTCCGGGACTTCGTTTCAAGCCGCTACGATTTGGTGGCCATTGTCGGCGGCATCGTTCTGTGGGGTGCATTCATCCTGAAACTGCACGAATGGTTGATCGGCGTTCAGCCCATCGCCATGTAGGAAATCAACGTTTCCCCCTTACATATCAGGCAAAATAGGCTAGAAGGCCGACCATGACCCGGTTGGCCTGACTTTTGCTGACCCGGGTAAGCGGCTTGGTATGTCCGCGAACGGATGGATCGGCGACGATCTCCGCGCGGGTAACGGAGAATTTGATGGCAAACGAAAATGATACCTTTATCCGCGAAGTGAACGAGCAGATCCGTTCCGAGCAGCTGTCGCGCTTCTGGGGCCGTTACGGTATCGTGGTCGTTGGCGCCGCCATTCTCGTGGTTGTCGGCGCTGCCGGCGCCGGCATCTACGAATACTGGAACACCAGCCGCGCTTCGAATTCCGGGGACCAGTTCCTTGCGGCGCTGAAGCTTGCTTCTGAAAACAAGACGGACGATGCGCTGAAGGCCTTTGCCGATCTGGAAACCTCCGGCCACGGCAATTATCCGGTTCTGGCGAAGTTCCGTTCCGCCACGCTGTTGTCGCAGAAGGGCGATGTGGCCGGCGCCATCGCCGCCTTCACCGCCATCGGCAACGACACATCCGCGCCGCAGGTCTTCCGCGATACCGCAAAGGTGCGCGCGGCGTGGCTGCTGGTGGATAACGGCACCTATGACCAGGTCGTCGCACTGGCCGAGCCGCTGAGCGCCGAGGGCCAGACCATGCGGGCGTCAGCCCGTGAGGCGCTGGGTCTTGCCGCCTACAAGGCCGGCGATTTCGTCAAGGCCAAACAATGGTTCGAGCAGATCGTTGGCGACGCGCAGGCGCCGCGCAACGTCACGAACCGCGCACAGATCATGCTCGACAACATCACCGCTTCGGGCAAAGCTGCTTAACGCCGCTTCGCCACGCGAGATCGCCCCGGCATTTCTTCGCATTGCCAAAGCGATCCAACTCTTTATTTTACGCATGTCTTTTGCCCAAAACAGGTAACGTTTTGGGCAGACTTGCTTCAAGGAACCAGGATCAATGAGCTTCACCGTCGCCATAGTCGGGCGCCCCAATGTCGGCAAGTCCACGCTTTTCAACCGTCTCGTCGGAAAGAAGCTGGCGCTGGTGGACGATACGCCGGGTGTGACCCGCGACCGCCGCCCCGGCGATGCGAAGCTTGTCGACCTGCGTTTCACCATCATCGATACCGCCGGTCTGGAGCAATCCGGGCCGGAAACGCTTCAGGGACGCATGTGGGCGCAGACCGAAGCGGCAATCGACGAAGCCGATGTGACGCTGTTCGTCGTCGACGCCAAGGCCGGCCTGACGCCCGCCGACGAGACGCTGGGCGAAATGCTGCGCCGTCGCGGCAAGCCGGTGGTGCTGGTGGCCAACAAGTCCGAAGCGCGCGGTTCCGATGCCGGTTTCTACGATGCCTTCACGCTCGGCCTCGGTGACCCTTGCCCGATCTCGGCCGAACACGGTCAGGGCATGATCGATCTGCGCGACGCCATTGTTGAGGCAATCGGCGAAGACGTCGCTTTCCCGCCTGATGTGGATGAGGCGGAAACGGATATCGTTCTGCCGCGCAGCGAGCCGGGCAGCGAGGACGAGGAAGACGAAGAGCCGGTTTATGACGAGACCAAGCCGCTGCGCGTCGCCATTATCGGCCGGCCGAATGCGGGCAAGTCGACGCTCATCAACCGTTTCCTCGGTGAAGACCGGCTGCTGACCGGCCCGGAAGCGGGCATTACCCGCGACAGTATTTCGGTCGAATGGGACTGGCGCGGCCGCACCATCAAGATGTTCGACACCGCCGGCATGCGCCGCAAGGCCAAGGTGACGGAGAAGCTGGAAAAGCTCTCGGTGGCGGATTCACTCCGCTCCATCCGTTTTGCCGAAACCGTGGTGATCGTGTTCGACAGCACCATTCCCTTCGAAAAGCAGGATTTGCAGCTGGTCGACCTCGTCATCCGCGAAGGCCGCGCCGCCGTGCTCGCCTTCAACAAATGGGATCTGGTGGAAGACCCGCAGGCCTATCTGGCCGATCTGCGTGAAAAGACCGAGCGTCTGCTGCCGCAGGCGCGCGGCATCCGCGCCGTGCCGATTTCCGGCCAGACGGGTTATGGCCTCGACCGGCTGATGCAGAATATCATCGATACCGACAAGATCTGGAACCGCCGCATCTCCACGGCCAAGCTGAACCGCTGGCTGGATTCGCAGACGACGCAGCATCCGCCACCGGCCGTTTCCGGTCGTCGTCTCAAGCTGAAATATATGACGCAGGTGAAGGCCCGCCCGCCGGCATTCATGATTTCCTGCACGCGGCCGGAAGCTATTCCGGAAAGCTATACGCGTTATCTGGTGAACGGTCTGCGCAAGGATTTCGACATGCCGGGTGTGCCGATTCGTGTGCATTATCGTGGGTCTGATAATCCGTTCGAGAGCAAGGCGAAGAAGCGGCGTTGATTTTGACGTGAAGGGTCGCCGCGTATTTCTTCTCCCCATTCGGGAGAAGGTGGCCCGAAGGGTCGGATGAGGGGGCACCCTCTCCGTATATCTCGACCGTCG
>LT009756.1:2193451-2266355 GCA_900012615.1 Agrobacterium genomosp. 13 str. CFBP 6927 | reverse complement strand
CGGTACGGTACGGTACGGTACGTACGGTACGTACGTACGTACGTACGTCGTACGTCGTCGTACGTACGCGTGGGTGTGTGTGTGTGGGGCACCCTCTCCGTATATCTCGACCGTCGCCCCCTCATCCCGCTGCCGCGGACTTCTCCCCCTCGGGGAGAAGAAACAAGCGGCATCCGCTCGTCCCAATTTCACGGTTTTGAAGAGTAAAAGACCATGCTGATCAAGCAGACCGACTATCACCGGATTTACCGCGTCATCAACAGCCTGCTCATCAGCCAGAATGCCGATCCCGCCTCGGCCTCCATGTATTTCAGCACCTTCGGCGCCTTTATCCTGCAGCAGCACTACAAGGTGAAGGCCGTGCCGAAGGGCGGGCTTGCGGCCTATAATCTCGGTGGAACGGTCCTGCTATTCGCCGATCACCGTGAAGACGGTTATGTGACGGGTGCGGGTGAGAATTTCCATTGCTGGATCGAGGCGGATGGCTGGGCGATCGATTTCATGGCCCCGGCATTTTCGGAAGGTGCCGGTGGGCTTTCCGTGCCGGCGAAAATGTTCCAGCGGCCGCTTGCCGCCATGGCGGCATCCATCAACGATCTCGGGCAATCCGGCGATTTCTTCTATCGCTCCGAACCCGAAGCCACGGCCAAGCGCTTTGCCGACTGGCACAGGCAGGCGATGATCGGCGATATGGCGAGCGTTGCCGCTAACTGGTTCCGCAAGTCACCGAAACAGATGGCCGCATCGCTTTCGGTAACGGATCGCGACGGCAAGGCGCGGACCGTGCCGCTTTCCGGCCAGATGCTCACCGGAGCATGGTGAAGGCAGATTACGCCGCGCAGTGTCGATCCCGAAGGTTTTGTCAGCAAAAGGTCTTTTGATTTATAGGGGCAATGTTGCTACGCAGACTGGGCTTCAACAGCGACGGGATTGACGTGTTCCTATGGCCGATGACACCATTTCAATAAGCTTCACGCCCGATCCGAAACATGTTCCCGACTATGTCCACGGTTATCAACATCAGGCCTATGAAAATTACAGCATGATTTTCGACAAGTCCTGGAAGCGGCATTTTGCCTCGGCCAGAGCGCATCTATCCTCGTTTGCGGGACTTGCTGCCGGTTTCATCTATTCCTTAAGCCTGCCGTGGTTTCCGGGCGTCTGGCCGGTGGTCGGTTATTGGGTGTTTGCACCCGCACCGTTTGTGGCCCTCGCCATATGGTTCATTATCTGGCGGGGCTCGAGAAAGGAGATGAAATCCTACTACGAGGTCCTGGCACATTGGAATATTGCCAATGATCGGATGTATTCGCCTCACACGGAGGTCGAGATAGGACCCGAGGGTTACAAGCAGGTCACAAGACTGGACACCGTGCAGCTGAGCTGGGCGCGCTACCATCTCGCACTCACGCCGCCCGACAGTCTGGTGCTGGTTTTCCACGGGACGGTGGTTGTCATACCCAACAGCGCCCTGCCGATTGCTGCAAAGGACATCATCGAGAAGATCAATCACTGGTCCGCAGCCCAGCAGAAAGAGCTGCTTCCGTTATCCTGACGCGGCATCTGAAAATAGCGGGATCGTCCGGAAATAGGACGGCCAGCGTGTTCTCGCGGCAGCCGCCTGACGTCAATCAGCAGCCCGACCCCGTTCTAAAGATAACGGCGGTCGCGTCCTGATTGCCTTGTGACATTCCCGCTTCGTTTCGTCCACCGTTCCCGAACAGAATCTCGGGGATCGCCTCATGCAAGTTGAGAACGCGACAGCAGCGGCAGGGATTTTCCCGCCGCGTGGATGACATTGTCGAGGAATTGACGCGATGCCTTTTCCCAGCTGTAGCTTCTGGAAAGCGCAAGCGCCTCCTGCGGCGAACAATGAAGCGCCGCGAGACAGGCATCGCGCAGATTATCATCCAGCGCACCGGCGGCAGGGTTGCCGCCGAGAATGTCGATCGGTCCGGTGACGGGGAAGGCTGCCACGGGCACGCCGCTTGCCAGCGCTTCCAGAATGGTGTTGCCGAAAGTATCGGTCTTGGAGGGGAAAACGAAGACATCGGCCTGCGCATAGGCATCGGCCAGTTCCTCACCGGTCTTGACGCCAGTAAACAGCACGCCGGGATATTTCTCCTGCAACTCGTGGCGGGCAGGCCCGTCGCCGATAACGACTTTCGATCCGGGCAGGTCCAGTTCCAGAAATTCCGGAAGGTTCTTCTCCACCGCCACACGTCCCACCGTCATGAAGATCGGGCGCGGCAGGTCGAAAGGCAGCTTTGCTTTCGGGCGGGGATGGAAAAGCTCGGCGTCGATGCCGCGGCTCCAGCGCTTCAGGTTGCGCACGCCGCGCGCTTCCAGTTCGGTCTCAAGGCTCGGCGTCGCCACCATGCAGGTGTTGCCGCCATTGTGGAACCAGCGCACGAAGGCGTAAAGCCAGCTTTCCGGCACTGGGAAACGCGCCGCCACATATTCGGGAAAGCGGGTGTGATAGCTGGTGGAAAAACGCATGCGGTTCTTCACGCACCAGCGCCGCGCCATGAAACCCAGCGGCCCTTCCGTCGCAATATGCACGAAGGAAGGCTGGCTTTTTTCGATCTCCGCCGCCACACGGCGATAACCGGCAACCGAGAGGCGGATTTCCGGATAGGTGGGGCAGGGGATGCTGTAAAAACTCTGCGGCGTGACCATGCGCACATCGACGCCGAGCCGCGCGAGTTCGGTATTGGTGTTTTCTATGGAGCGAACCACGCCGTTGACCTGCGGGTGCCAGGCATCTGTGACAATCGTGATTCTCGTCATGAAACACTGATCCTGCTCATCTGCGCGCGGGCGAATCCCCATTGCCCGGCTTCTGCCCGTATATGCGGCGTGCGTGTTACAGGATCATGTCAGGGTGTGTGACGGCGGGGAAGCGTGGTTTGCGCGCAGAAGTTTGCGGTTGTCAACGGCGCTCCTTCTTTCCTCATCCCTGTGACAGGCAAAGGAATGAGGGGCGGAGGGGGCTATCCCACCAGCGGAAGGAGCTCGGGGCTGATCAGCGCACCGTGATGGCCGATGACGGTTGCGGCTGCCCTTGCGGCAAAAACGGCGGCTTCCTGCGGCGAACTGCCTGTCACGTAACGGGCGAGAAAGGCACCGTTGAAGCTGTCGCCCGCACTCGTCGTGTCCACCACCTCCACGGCCTCCACCGCCGGCGCATGGCTGCGGCTGCCGCCGAAATCGAGCGTTGCGCCCTTGGCGCCGTCCTTGACGACGACATTGGCGACGCCGAGCGCTCGGTAACGGTCGATGGTGGCTTCCACGGTGGTATCGCCGAAATGGCTGGCTTCGTCATCGAAGCTCGGCATGACAAGCGTTGCGGCGCGCGCGCCGTTGGTGATCGTCTCCAGCATCGTGCCCTTGTCCGTCCACAGACGCGGGCGGATATTCGGGTCGAAGATCACGGGCTTGCCCGCCGCTTTCGCCCGGCGCAGTTCCGCAAGGAAAGTATCTACATCGTGCGGCGAGGCGAGAATGGCGAGGGTGATGCCGGAGAAATAGATGACATCGGCGCTTTCCACCGTCCTGCGCAGGTGGTCTGCATCGGCGGCCAGCTGCCTTGCGGCGGCGGCGTTGCGCCAGTAGCTGAAGGTGCGTTCGCCGTCCTTGAGGTTGATCAGGTAGAGACCGGGCGTGCCGCCCTTGATGCGGCGGATTTTTTCCGTGCCTATGCCGGCATCCGCGATGAAGGTGAGCATGTCTTCAGAGAGAGGATCGTCGCCGAGCGCGGTGAAATAATCAACGGACCAATCTTCGGGCAGGCAGGCGCGCGCATACCAGGCGGTATTGAAGGTATCACCGGCAAAACCCTTGCGCAGCAGCCCGTTGCCGGCCTGCGACAGTTCCACCATACATTCGCCAATCGACAGAAACCGTCCGCCCACGCCGTCATCCTCCCGTTTTTTCCAGCCATGCGGCTTACGACGAGTGCGCGCCGCTGACAAGGGCGGTTCTGGCCGTTTGTGCATGTGCGAAGTTCCGGTTTACGCCGCCGCGATGGCTTTATATTCTCCCGCCAGACACATCAGGAGATTGCCGATGACGCTACCCCATGCCCCGGCCCACAAACCTCAAGCGCAATCGGACTGGTGGAAGGGGGCGGTGATCTATCAGGTCTATCCGCGCTCGTTTCAGGATACGACCGGCGATGGTTACGGCGATCTTGCCGGGGTGACGAAACGGCTGTCCTATATCGCCTCGCTCGGCGTGGACGGCATCTGGCTTTCGCCGTTCTTTACCTCGCCCATGGCCGATATGGGCTATGACGTTTCCGATTATTGCAATGTCGATCCGATGTTCGGCACGCTTGCCGATTTCGATGCGCTGATGGCCGAGGCGCATCGGCTGGGGCTGAAGGTCATCATCGATCAGGTCATCTCCCATACGTCTGACAAACATCCCTGGTTCGTGGACAGCCGCGCCAGCCGCACCAACAGCAAGGCCGACTGGTATGTCTGGGCCAATCCCAAGCCGGATGGCACGGCACCCACCAACTGGCTTTCCGTGTTCGGCGGGCCGGCATGGGAATGGGACGGCTTGCGCAAGCAATATTACATGCACAGCTTCCTCGCCTCGCAGCCGGATCTCAATTTCCACAATCCGGATGTGCAGGACGCTCTTCTGGAAACCGTGCGGTTCTGGCTCGATCGCGGCGTTGACGGTTTCCGGCTCGATACCGTCAACCATTATTTCCACGACAGGCTTCTGCGCGACAACCCGCCGCTTCTCGACGAGGAGAGCTTTGGTCTCGATGCCTCCGACGTCAATCCCTATGGCATGCAGGACCATCTCTACGACAAGACACGGCCGGAAAACGTGGCTTTCCTGAAGCGTTTTCGCGCGCTGCTTGACGACTATGAGGGCCGCGCCACGGTGGGTGAGGTGGGCGACGGGGCACGGTCGCTGAAAACGGTTGCGGCCTATACGTCCGGCAACGACAAGCTCAACATGTGCTATACTTTCGATCTGCTGGGGCCTGATTTCAGCGCAAAACACCTTCGTGGCTCGGTCGAAACTTTCGGCAAAATAGTCAAGGATGGCTGGGTGTGCTGGGCCTTTTCCAATCACGATGTGGTGCGCCACCTCAGCCGGTTTTCCGAAGGCACTGAAGAGCAGACGCGGGTAGCGAAGCTTGCCATCTGCGTTCTCGCCAGCCTGCGCGGCTCGATATGCCTTTATCAGGGAGAAGAACTGGGACTGACCGAGGCGGAACTTGCCTTCGAGGATCTGCGCGATCCCTACGGCATTCGTTTCTGGCCCGCCTTCAAGGGGCGGGACGGATGCCGCACGCCGATGGTGTGGGAGACCGGCAAGCCGAATGCCGGTTTTTCCAGCGCAGAAAAGCCGTGGTTGCCGGTGCCCTATGCCCACGCCATGCAGGCGGTGGATGCGCAGGAGCGCAAGCCGGACTCGGTCCTGAACCACTATCGTGCGGTTTTGTCCTTCCGGAAAGGTCACGGCGTGCTGCGCGATGGCGACATGCACTTCATCAAGACCAATCTCGATGTGCTGGCCTTCACGCGCCAAAAGGGCGATGAAAAACTGCTCTTCGTTTTCAACCTCACCCGCGAACCGGTGGAATTCCCGATACCGAAGGCCATGCGGGTCACCGATATACTGCCGATGCCGGGTTTCGCACCGTTATTCGATGCGGGGATCGTGAAGCTCGAGGGGCTGGATGTGTTTTGTGGGGTCGTTGCATGAGCGGGCAATTTGTCATCGAGACGGCTGACGAAGCATCGCTCGATGAGTGGTCCCTTCTGCGGCACCGCTTGTGGCCCGATGCTTCACCCGCCGAACACCGGGCGGAATTGCAGGACGTCTCCAACAATGAGGTTGGATTTATTGCCCATGATCCGGCGGGCATGGCCATCGGTTTCGCTGAAGCCAGCCTGCGGCATGATTATGTCAACGGATGCGACACCTCGCCTGTGGCGTTTCTCGAAGGCGTTTATGTGGAGGAGGCGTTTCGCAAACAGGGCGTTGCGGCTGCATTGATTGCCGAAGTAACCCGTTGGGCGACCAGCAAGGGTGTGAGCGAGCTTGCTTCCGATGCCGATATTTCCAATGTCGATTCACACCGCATGCATGCGGCGCTGGGATTTGAGGAAACGCAGCGGGTGGTTTATTTTCGCAAGTCTCTGCCTCCGGATTGAGGGTATGGGCACAGCAGAAGATGCAGCGATCTCTGCTGATTACGCATCCTGCTTCCCTCATTCCTGTGCTTGTCACAGGAATCTAGCCAGCCCAAGTCATTGGGCTGAAAAGACTCTCTCGCCGCGCAGACGCGCGTCGACTAGATTCCTGTGACAAGCACAGGAATGAGGAGGTCGGCGCGTCTTATGCGCTTTTACCGTCTTCCGCCGAGGCATTTTCCGCCAATCAGATCAGCGCAAACCGGTCCACATCCACCATGCCCATGTCAGAAATCTTGAGGTGCGGGATGACAGGCAGCGGCAGGAAAGCGACCTGCAGGAAGGGCTCCTCAAGCGTCGTTCCGAGCGCATAGGCTGCCTTGCGCAGGGTGTGCAGCGTGTCGCGCACCGCTTCGTAAGGTTCCAGACTCATCAGGCCGGCAACGGGGAGCGGGATTTCGCCCGTCACCTTGCCATCTTCCACCACGACGAAACCGCCCTTGATTTCGCCGAGCCGGTTGGCGGCCAGCGCCATGTCGTCTTCGTTCACGCCAACGACGCAGATATTGTGGCTGTCATGGCCGACGGTGGAGGCTATGGCGCCTTTCTTCAGCCCAAAACCCTGAACGAAGCCGTTGGCGTGGTTGCCGTTCTTGCCGTGGCGTTCGATGACGGCGACCTTGATGATGTCGTTCTCGAGATCGACGGTGGTCTGGTTGCCATCCGTCGGCAGCCTGTAGCGGCGGTGCTCGGTAATGATCTTGCCGGGAAGCACGCCCATGACCGGGCTTTCGCCTTCCGTGACCGGCACGCCGAAATGCGAGGCGAGCACGGGTCTTGCCTTGACGCTGTCCAGACCGACGGGGGCGACCGGTTTGCGGGTTGCAAACAGCGCGTCATCGACGATCCGGCCGCCGGAAAGCACCATGCTGGCCTTGCAGTTCTGCAGGCTGTCGACCACCACGAGATCGGCGCGCCAGCCGGGCGCAATGAGACCACGATCGCGCAGGCCGAAGGCTTTTGCGGCGGAAATCGAGGCGGCGCGGTAGATGGCGAGCGGCTCCACGCCGCTGGCGATGGCCGTGCGGATCATGTAATCGAGATGGCCCTGTTCGGCGATATCGAGCGGGTTGCGGTCATCCGTGCAGAGCGCCAGATAGGGCGAAAGGCGCTCGGTGATGATTGGCATCAGGGCATGCAGGTCTTTCGAGACCGAGCCTTCGCGCACCAGAATATGCATGCCCTTGCGGATCTTCTCCAGCGCTTCGGCGGCACTCGTGCATTCATGTTCGGTACGGATGCCGGCCGAGAGGTAGCCGTTCAGCGCCGTTCCCGACAGAAGCGGTGCGTGCCCGTCTATATGCTGGCCCTGAAAAGCTTCCAGCTTTGCCATGCATACCGGGTCCTTGTGGATGACGCCCGGGAAATTCATGAATTCGGCAAGACCAATAACCTTTGGATGATCGCGAAATGGCAGCAGCTTTTCGATCGGCAGGTCGGCGCCGGAGGTTTCCAGATGGGTTGCGGGCACGCAGGAGGAGAGCTGCACCCGGATGTCCATGATGGTTTCCATGGCACTGTCGAGGAAGAATTGAAGCCCTTCCGCGCCCAATACATTGGCGATTTCATGTGGGTCGCAGATGGCCGTGGTGACGCCATAGGGCAAAACGCAGCGGTCGAATTCATGTGGGGTGACCAGCGACGATTCGATATGAAGATGAGTATCGATGAAGCCTGGAACCACGATTTTACCGGAAATATCGATTTCCCGGCGGCCACTGTAGCTTTCGCAGGTTCCGACGATGGTATCGCCGCAGATGGCGATATCGGAGGCAACTAGTTCCCCGGTCACGAGATCGAAGAATCGCCCGCCTTTGAGAACAATATCTGCCGGTTCACGGCCTGTACCCTGATCGATGCGTGTTTCAATTTTCGAATTCATGCGGGTTTTCTTCGGCTCCTGGTTTACATCGTATGCGAGAATTTACAGTATTTACATTCTTGGGTTGTTTCTTGATTTATTCATGTTGATTCTTTGTGTTTTAAATATAACGAGAGTAAAAAATTTTCATATTTGTGTTATCTTATATTTAAAGTTCAGCATTTGAATAATTTTGGGAAAGTGTAACTTCATCTTTAAGGGCGGGCCGGTCCTGTGCTGGCGTTTCCAAGATAGCGGTTGAGGTTACCATCCCCGGGAAGGAAAATAAAAGCGTCTGATGCTCAAACGAATTTCCACCCAGCAATTGACTGTTGGCATGTTTATCGAAGCGGTCGAAGGAGCGCTTTCGAACAATGATTTTTTACGGCGGCACCGTTTCCTTTTGCGGCATGAGGAATTGATGCGGCAATTAAAACTGAGCGGCGCCGAAACCATCATCATCAACACGGCCAAGGGAAGCGACGTTGACGGCAGGCCGCGCTCGGGCGCGACCATTCCGCCGAAACCGGAGAATTGCCCGGAAACGATAGCCGCCGTAACCCATGCCGTGCGTTCGGCCGCCGACGCTATAGCCGAGACCTTTGCGGTCGCCGAAGCAGGCGGCTGCGTATCGCTGAAGGGCATGGCGTCCGCGGCGGGCAAGATTTCCGATGCGGTGCAGTCGAGCCCGGCGATCTTCATCGGCGTCACCCGTTTGAAATCGAAAGACGAGACGACCTTCGTGCACTCGGTCTCCGTCAGCGGTTTGATGATCCATTTTGGAAATTATCTCGGGCTGGACAGGGGAACCGTCGATCTGCTCGGCATTAGCGGGCTATTGCACGATATCGGCAAGGTGGAAATTCCCTCGTCGATCCTCAACAAGGCAGAAGGGCTGAGCGCCAGTGAGCGGGAAATCATCAATCTTCACCCGGCTTTTGGACGGGATATATTGTCACGCAATGAACAGATGCCGGCCATGGTTCTCGACGTCTGCTTCAATCATCACGAACGGATAGATGGCGGCGGTTATCCAAGCGGGCGCGTCGGAAACGAAATCAGCCTTTACGCGCGGATCGCGGCAATCTGCGACGTCTATGACGCCGTCACCTCGGTCAGGCCCTACAAGAAGCCATGGACGGCGAATGATGCCCTGACCTGGATGCTGCGCCGGGAAGGCCATTTCGACACGCAGCTTCTGAAGAAATTCGCCCTGTGCATTTCCGCCTCGCTGCCGAGGGGGTAGGCGACCGTAAAAACACGAAGTCCGCAGGCTGCCTTTATCAGGGGAGGATCGGCGACGCTGAAGCAACGCCGCCGATGCAGAATGTTCAGGCCGCCTTCGTCTTCGCCTTGCGGGTCAGATGCACCACGACATTTTCGATCATCCGCATGCCGGCGTCCTGGCCGAGCGTCATAATCGATTCCGGGTGGAACTGAACGGCGGCCACCGGCTCCTTGGCGTGTTCGATGCCCATGATCGTGCCATCCTCGCTTTCCGCCGTGATGATGAAATCACGCGGAAGGGTGGAGGGGTCGGCGAAGATCGAGTGGTAACGGCCAACGGTCACTTCCTTGCCGAGACCGGAGAAGACGAGACCCGGTTCCAGCACGCGGATGCGCGATGGCTTGCCGTGCATCGGCACCGCAAGCTGGCGAAGCTCGCCGCCATAGGCTTCCGCCAAGGCTTGAAGGCCGAGGCAGACGCCGAAGATCGGCAGTTCGCGGGCGCGGGCCGCCTTGATCGTCGCCTTGCAGTCGAAATCCGTTGGGCTGCCCGGTCCGGGAGAGAGCACGACGAGATCGGGCTGGAAGCGATCGAAGACCTCTGCCGCAACCGGCGTTCTGACTGTCGACACCGTTGCGCCGGTCTGGCGGAAATAATTCGCCAGCGTATGAACGAAGCTGTCCTCGTGATCGACCAGCAGGATCTTGACGCCGTTACCCACCTTGGCGGCGTCACGCTTGGTGGCGGCGGCGTTGGTGCCTTTGGCATCGCGAATGGCTGATATCATGGCGGAGGCTTTCAGCTCGGTTTCGGCTTCTTCTTCCTGCGGATTGGAATCGTTGAGCAGCGTCGCGCCCGCACGCACCTCGGCAATGCCGTCCTTGATGCGGATGGTGCGCAGCGTCAGCCCCGTATTCATGTCACCGTTGAAACCGACCATGCCGATTGCGCCGCCATACCAGGCGCGCGGGCTCTTTTCATGGCCTTCGATGAAGCGCATGGCCCAGAGTTTCGGCGCACCGGTGACAGTGACGGCCCAGGCGTGGCTGAGGAAACCGTCAAAGGCGTCCATGTCATCGCGCAGGCGGCCTTCAATGTGGTCCACCGTGTGGATGAGGCGCGAATACATCTCGATCTGGCGGCGGCCGATGACCTTTACCGAACCCGGTTCGCAGACGCGGCTCTTGTCGTTACGGTCCACATCCGAACACATGGTGAGTTCGGATTCGTCCTTCTTCGAATTCAGCAGTTTCAGGATCTGCTCGCTATCGGCAATCGGATCGTCGCCGCGCTTGATGGTGCCGGAAATCGGGCAGGTCTCGATGCGGCGGCCGGAGACGCGTACGAACATTTCCGGCGAGGCGCCAACCAGATATTCCTGATGGCCGAGATTGATGAAGAAGGAATAGGGCGAAGGATTGATCGCCTTCAGGCGGCGGGAGATCGCCGACGGATTGCTTTCACAACGCTCCATGAATTTCTGGCCGGGAACGACTTCGAATAGATCGCCGCGGCGGAAGCTTTCCTTGGCTTTCACCACCAGTTCGGAATATTCGCCGGGACGGTGATCGCCCTTGGGCGGGATGGTATCGGTGGTTTTGAACGGGTCGGGTGTGATCTCCGAGGATTTGCCGTCCGTCGTCACGCCGGCCTTTTCGAAATCGTAACGGTCGATCCAGGCCTTGGCGGAATAGTGATCAACGACGAGGATTTCGTCGGGCAGGAACAGAACCATGTCGCGCTGGTCTTCCGGGCGCGCCAGCGACAGCTTGATCGCATCGAACTGGAAGGCGAGATCGTAACCGAAGGCGCCGAACAGGCCGATGGCCGAATCCGCATTCGAATAGAAGAGGTCGACGATGGCGCGCAGCGCCGTGAAGACGGTCGGGATTTTCGAACGCTCTTCTTCGGTGAAAACGCGGTCCGGTTCGTTGACGGTGAGATCGAGACGGCGCGTGGCGGAAGCGCCGAGGGTAAGATCGGGCGTGCCCTTCAGCTTTTCGGTGATGAAGGAAAGCAGCACTTCGCCGCGACCATTATAGGCCTCGATCCACATCTTGCGGCCGAAACAGGAAATGCCGAGCGGTGGATCGACGATGGCCGTATCCCAGCGTGTGTAACGGCCCGGATATTCGTAGTTGGACGAAAAAACCGCGCCGCGATGGGAATCTAGCTTTTCGATATAGTTATCGATGGCGCTGGTGTAATCGGCGGGCCGGCGCTTTCGGCTGACCTTGATGCCGCCTTTCGTCTCGTAGGTTTCCGCTCCGTCATCCTGAATGATCGTTACCATTTCTTTCGCACTTCCCGTTGTTCAGGCCCGATGACAGGCGGCAGAATAACAAAAAAGCCGCCTGAAAATTCGGGCGGCTTGGACTTTGTCTGAAGACATGACTGGTCAAGGCCGCGTAAAGCTGCTCCACCACCAGTTAGCAATGTTCATAGACACGATGTTCATGGGAAAATTGTTAGCGTGCACAATTGGCCTTGGCAAGGGGATTCCGACGGCGGAATGAACCTTACCGGGCGCCGTCGCGTTCCTGCCCTGCCGAAACGGTCAGGAGTGCCCCGCAAAATGCTTCATCGTCTGTGTCTTTTGGTGATCAGCCTCACATTGATTTCCGCTTCCGAACCGCCGCCGCAGGTGCCGGTGCCGCAACCGAAACCGGTTGAGGGGAAAGCTCCCGCCGGGGCGGAAAAACCGATGGAAGAGGATACGCAAAAGCCTGCTGAAGCACCAAAGCCCGCCCCAAAACCGGAGATGCCGAAAGAGCAGCAACCCGATGGCAAGGAGTTGCCAGCCGGGAAGGGCTCCGACGGTGCGAAGAATGAGGGGGAGCGCAAGGAAGACAAAGAGGGAGAGCGCCAGAAGCCGGCTGAGGAGGCGGCAAAACCGGAGGAGAAACAGGCCGAACCGGTGAAGCCGGAAGATCCGGCCGCGCTGCAGGCCTGCCTTGGTGCCTTGAAGGAGATCGGTGCGGAGTTCAAGCAGCTTGAACCGATCCGGGATGAGGAGCAGGGCTGCGGCATTGAAGCGCCGATCGAGCTTTCCGTGGTCCTGCCGGGCATCAAGCTCGAGCCATCGGGCACCATGCGTTGTGAAACCGCCCTTGCACTATCGCGCTGGACCAGGGAGATGATGCTGCCGGCGGCGGCTCTCGCTTTGCCGGAGAAGAAGGTGACGGCGATTGCCAATGCCTCGACCTATATTTGCCGCAACCGCAACAGTGCTGAAAACGGCAAGATTTCCGAGCACGCAAAGGGCAATGCCGTGGATATTTCTACCATTGCCTTCGACAAGGGCGAGCCGCTGGTGATGAAGCCGCGCGGTGAGGATGGAACGCCCGAAGGCGCTTTCCAGCGCGCCATCACGGCAGCCGCCTGCCTGTTTTTCCGCACCGTTCTTTCCCCCGGCAGTGACGCCACCCATCAGGACCACCTGCATCTCGACGTGCTGGAACGGAAGGGCGGCTATCTCTATTGCCGCTGATAAAAAAGGGCGACCCGAAGGCCGCCCCGACTGGAGATGATGTTTCTGACCCGTCTTAGAACTTCTGGGTCAGGGAGATTTTGAAGGTGCGGCCTGCTTCCGTGTAGAAGTCGACTGGCTGGTTGACGCTGCTGACGGTGTTGGGATTGACGTCGCGAACGCCGACCGCATTCCAATATTGCCTGTCGAACAGGTTGTAGATGCCAGCCTGAATGCGCAGACCCTTGGTCTGTTCGGGCTCCCACCATCCGGTCAGGTTGAAGATGCCGTAACCGGGTGCGTCAAAGGTGGTCGCCACCTTGTCGTCGCGCATTCCCGAGGAGAAGATGCCGGTAAATTCCGTGCCCCATGTCTCCTGGGCGTAACCCACGCCAAGGACGGATTTGAACGGCGCGACCGTACGGATGAATTCGTTGGTGTCGGTATCCTTGCCATAGGCATAAGCAAGCGAGGCATGGGCGAAGAAGCCGTTTGCGAGTTCCTTGCGGACCTTGGCTTCCACACCGGAGATTTCGACATTGGCGCGGTTACGATAGGTGAAGAGCGAGCCGTTGCCCCTGCCGCCGAAGCCGGGGAAGAGGGTGGTCGAGGTCGTGTATTGCTCGATGAAGTTCTTGTATTTGTTGTGGAACAGCGTCATGCTTCCCGTGAGGTCCCCAGATGCGTAGTTCGCGCCGATTTCAAAGCCATTGCTGGTTTCGGGGTTGAGAGCAGAGTTGCCGACCACAGCATAACCGGAGCTGATGTTCGAGAAGTTCAGGTACAATTCGTTGATCGTCGGCGCACGATAGGCCATCGACCATTGGGCGAAGAGCTGGAGTTCCGGCGTGACGTCATAGGTAGCAAGCAGTTTCGGCGAGAAACGTGAGCCGCTATTGCCGCTCGGCAGGCCGAAGGTGTTGTAACCGCTGTTGCTGGATACAGAGCCATCCGGATCGTAATCGTAGGAGTCGAAGCGCAGGCCGGGGGTGAGGCGGAAGCCGTTGCCAAATGCGATTTCGTCATCGAGATAAAGGCCGAGGCTCTTGCCGCTGACGTCAGGCATGTCCGACTGCGAGGACGAGGTCACTCCGGCCGTGTTGGCGAAAAGCTCCTGGCTGAAATCGGTGGTCATGGCGTTGCCGCCGAAGCGCACCGTATGTTGCACACCACCGAGTTCGAAACCGGATTCAAGGCCGCCGACGATGCCGAAAGCGCTGTTGCGCATGCTGTCTTCGCGAATATAGAGCGAATTGTTGGTCAGGCGATCGCCCGCGCCGGATTCCTTGGAGAGGCGTGTCCAGTAAAGCGAAAGATTGGCGGCATCGATGAAGCCGTCGGTCGAGGGCGCCTCATATTCGTAGTCGAGCGATACGCGGTCGCGTTCCGTGTCCTCATAACCCCTGTAATCACCGATCCGGTAGGTCGATCCCGAAACGCTAACGCCCTGCAGGGTCTTCATGTCGCTGCGGTTTCTCAGCGAATAACGCTCGGCCGTCAGGCCGATGCGGTGGCCGCCTTCCAGATCCTGACGGATCTTGAACATCAGGTTGCTTTCATAGGTGTCGGCGGGGTTGGGCTTAGTGCGGCGTGTTCCGTAAATGTCGGCGCTGCCCTTGTTGTCCGTCTCGTTGCCGCGCTTGTAGGACCCCTGGAACAGGACCGAGGTGTTCTCGATCTTCTTGGCGACGGCGAGCGAGCCGCCGACGCTTCTATCTTCGCTGTCATAGGTGGTCTTGGCAACGCCGCCCCAATCCTTGCCTTCGCCGATCAGGTCTTCCGGCTCGAGCGTGCGCAGCACCAGCGCACCGCCAAGAGCGCCGGAGCCGATGCGGCTGGAATCAGCGCCGCGCACCACGTCGACCGTCGAAAGCGATGAAAAATCAAAGCTTGAATTCGTATTGCTCAAGGTGGTGGTGGCCTGACCCTGGCGGGCGAAGTTTTCGAAGAAAGGAACGGGGATATTGTCGATCAGCGTTACGACACGTGCGCCGCCGAGGCCGCGAATGAACAATCCGCCGGGCCGGCCGGGCTTGGAATCCACGTAATCGACGCCCGGCTCGGTCGAGTTGCCGAGATCCTTGATGCTACCGATGTCCTTCTCGCGGATGTCTTCGGCCGTGGTCTGGCTCGCCAGCGGCGTGTCGGCAGCGGCATTGGCGCTTTTAACGCGCTTGCCCTTGACCACGATCTTTTCGAGCGTGGTGGCGCCGTTCGCCTGCGAAGCGGCATCCTGGGCAAATGCTGGGCCGGCAAGCGGTAGAAGAGACATGGCGGTGCACAAAAGCAGCGTGGAATGCTTGCGCGAGATGGACATTAAATACCCCCGGATAGGCGCGCGCATAAACCACGGCGCGCAAAAACGCGCCGCGCCTTCTGTCGCGGCTGAAACTGTTTTGATTTGTTACGGGCAAGCCGATAAGCGAGGACTAAAAAACATGACGATAACTGTCAACATATTATATATGACTTTTTACATCATGTTTTAAAGCATAACAGTACGTTGCAAAAATGTGACGCTTCACCATGCCGCATCCAAAGCGGCAGATAGGGGCGAAAACGCCGCCATGCGGCCAAAGTCCCGACATTGCCGCTTGCTAGGATATTCGCAGCCAGTTTAGATGGCGACATAAAGAATGCCCTAACAATAAACAGATCATTAATCGGATACGGAAATGAAGTCTCTTGAACTGCTCGTCGAGCGGATCATTCTCTCCAGCCGCTGGCTGCTCGTTGTATTTTATCTCGGGCTTGTCGCGGCGCTGGCGGTTTACGCCTTCTCCTTCACGCTCAAGTTCCTGAAGGTTGCGAAAAACGTCTTCACCTACGATGAAGCGGACATGATCCTCGCCATGCTCGGGCTGATCGATGCGGCGCTGGTCGCCAGCCTCATCGTGATGGTGATGATCTCCGGCTACGAGAATTTCGTCAGCCGCTTCGATCAGGCGGATGACGAAGTTTCGTTTCTGGGCAAGCTCGACTCGGGCAGTCTGAAAATCAAGGTCGCCTCGTCGATCGTGGCGATTTCGTCGATCCATCTGCTGCAGATCTTCCTCAATGCCAGCCAGTATACGGACAGCCAGCTGATGTGGTTCACCATCATCCATCTGGCTTTTGTTGTTTCGGCGGTCATGCTCGGCTTCCTGGAAAAACTGATGGCCAAGCCGAAGGACAAATCTGAGAAACAGGTCATTTGATGAAGGTGGTCCGCTGAATATGAAGGTCGAAACCGTGTCTGCCCGCGCCGTATGTCCCATGCTTCGGCGTATCCCGGCCCCCCTTGGTGGCGGTGCCTGAATGCCGAAGACGGAGCGCCAGGCCAGCCTTTGCCGGGATCTGTCGGCTGCCGCCGACAGGCAGCAATGGCTGGTGGCGCTCCAGGCGGTGATGCAGGCTTTCGGCTATTCCCATGTGACCCTTCTCAGATTGCCGGGCTTCGGCAACGCCCAGGCCTTGCCGACGGTGGTGGAAAGCAGTCTGCCGGTCTGGGTCGTGAATGCGATGACCAAGAACGGTGCGCTTGGCGATTGCCCGGTCATCAAGCGCGGCGCCTCTTCGATGATGCCGCAATATTGGTCGCTCGATGATGCGGAGCTTGCCTGTGAGTCGCTGGCGGAGGCGGGGGCCTCGCTCAGCAGCATAGGCATCACTTCCGGTCTCATGGTGCCGGTCAACGGCATGAACGGATATCGTCATCTGATGAATTTCGCCGGCGACCGCGATGCCCTGTCGCAGGCCTCGCTCAACGAACTGGGTATGATCGCCCTGCATGCGCTCGAAGCCTATGACCGCCTTTGCCGAAGCGGCTTCAAAGGCCCGTCACCGCTGACGAAGCGGGAGCTCGAGGTGGTGCGCTGGACGGCGCAGGGAAAGACGTCGGTGGAAATCGCCGAGCTTCTGTCCATTTCGGAACACACCGTCAACGCCTATCTGAACAACGCCATGCGCAAACTGGATTGCGTCAACCGCACGCAACTGGTGGCCAAGGCCATACGCCAGCGCCTGATAGATTGAGCCGGCCGCAGGGCCGGCACCGTTAGCGGTCGAGAACCGAGCGGAGTTCGACGAGGTTCGAGCGAACCCGCAGAACGTAAAAACCCATGGTGGCGAGATGCGATGGCATGATCCAGCCGCTTTCCTCGCCGTTGGAAATGATCGCCGGCTGGATGCGCAGCGCCGCACGGGTCTGGAGCAGCGTGTCGTTCCACAGATTGGTCAGGTTGCGTTCGCGGATAACCTGCGCGAAGTCCGATCCGGCGGCGGAAAGCACGCCGTAATAGCCATAGAGCTGGCCATAGGCGAACCAGAAACGGTCATCGGCACGGGTATCGAACCAGCCGCCATTATAGTTTTCCGACCGCTCGCGCAGAATGGCGGATGTCGAACCGATATCGCCGGCAATGCGATCGATAAACTGGATAAGGTTGTCGGCGCGGGTATCGAAGACGGCCTTGCAGGCGGTCAGTTCGCCATTGAAGGCCTGGAAGCTGCGGATGGCGGCGCGATAATAGCTGGGCGTTGGCGTCTTCGGGCCAAAGGGATCAAGACCGAAATACCAGGAATATTCGCTGAACTGCATGTTGCCACGCGCTTCCTGGAGATTGTTGTTGATGCCGGAGGTTCCGCGAACGCGGCCGAGCGTATCCACCAGTTCCACCGAGGTGCGGCGCACGGCCTGGTTCACGCCGCGCTGGAAGGACGCCTTGTTGTCGAGAAACGGCGTGCTGTCCCAGTCCATGCCGAAAAGGCCGAGGCGATAGAGCAGCATGGAGGAAATCCATGCGTTCTGGTTGACGTTGAAATCGGTGAGATCGGCAGCGGCATCGACGATGGCCGAGCGCTGGCACACTGGCGCTGAGGTGTTTGCGGCAGCGCCGGTTGCACCGGCGGGTGCAGCGGGGTTCGCGGCCGGCAATTCCTGTCCGGGCGGCACGGTGCGTTCGGCAAGCTTGTAACGGGAAATGTAATCCGGGTCGAAATTGCTCCAGACCTGCGTTTGCCAGACAAAATATCCGTAGAAGCCGGCAAGGAGAATGAGCACCAGAGCGATTGGGCCCTTTACGATCCAGTTGCGGCCGCTATACCAGCCATGGGCGGCCATGAAAGGCCATAAAAGCCAGGCGACGACGAGACCGGCGGCCCTGCCGATGGCGCTGAAGGCTGCCTGAATCAAAGCGGTGATCCGGTCGATCATGTCGTCATAGTCTCCTCTGCCCGTGGGGCTGGATACCGCCCGGAAAAGCTGCATCCTCGCCGCGCGTTCCCGGCATTTCATCAAACCGCGGTCATTTACTGCCTTGCAGATATGTCCCGCTCACCCGGGATACAACATGATTGCGAAACTTTTCTCAACCTGTGGTCCGCGCCAGCCGTTCCGGTATTCACAGCAGGCTTAACCGAACATCACCGGCCGCGGACAGTTGAGGATGCTCTTAGAGGCCGAGCCTGGCGATCTCGGCATTCAGCCGGTCGCGTGCCTTTTTCGGCAGTTTGCCATTCTTGAGGGCGTCCAGATTGGCCGGCGCGGCATCACCGACAACGACGAGCGCGACCATGCCCATGCCGAGATGCGGCGTGCATTTGATGACGTAGGCGCCTTCCTTCTCCACCGTCACCTTCACGGCCTCGTTCATTTTACCCTTGAAGTCAGCAGCACCCTCGGGGATCATTTCCTTGATAGCTGCCGCATCATGGCCCTTGTCGACGGGGACGAAGGTAATGGTGTCGCCGACGGCCGCCTTGATGCTTGCCGGTTCAAACACCATCGCCTGGCCGTCGCTGCCCTTGTTGAGCATCTTCACCTCGATGTCCGCCGAGAGGGCGGGAAAGGCAAAAAGGCCGGCTGCGATGACGAGGCCGGTTATAATGGCAGTTTTGTTGTGCATATCTTTTGCTCCTGGGAGAAGGCACATCCACGCGAATGTGTCTTTGCGGTCTTAGCGCGGGAGCGGGCGGGTCATCCTTGCGAAAAATCAAATGCGGCAACCGGACGCAGGGTCAGAGTGTTTTCGCTTTTCTTCGAATCGAGAAAACACTCTAACTCTTTGTTAGTCGCACTTCCGGGCGGAAGACCGGGGGCACTTTGCGTGGAAATACTCTATTCGCCCTTGACCGTTTCCACCCAGTGGCGGCGGCAGAAGGAGACATATTTTTCGTTGCCGCCGACATCGATCTGCGCGCCTTCCCTGACCACATTGCCTTCATTGTCGAAGCGGGCGACCATCGTCGCCTTGCGGCCGCAATGGCAGATGGTGCGGATTTCGCGAAGCTCGTCGGCAATGGCGAGCAGTTCCCTGGAGGCCGGGAAGAGCTTGCCCTGAAAATCCGTGCGCAGGCCATAGGCCATGACGGGGATGTTCAGCCGATCGGCAATGCCGGCAAGCTGCCAGACGTGGTGTTCGGACAGAAAATTGGCTTCATCGACAAAAACGCAGGCGACCGGCGCTTCGGCGTGCAGGGCCGATACTTCGGAAAAAATATCGGTGTTTTCATCGAAGGTGCGGGCGTCGGAAGACAGGCCGATGCGTGAGGCGACGCGGCCGACGCCCGCCCGGTCGTCAAAGGCGGCCGTGAAAATCAGGGTGCGCATACCGCGCTCCTGATAATTATAGGATGCCTGCAGCAGCATGGTCGATTTGCCGGCGTTCATCGCCGCATAATTGAAATAGAGTTTTGCCATTATCCACTCCCGGAGCGCCTTGCAGGGCTGCTCCAACCTCTTCAATCGGCACATCGCGTTCCGCAGAATCGATGCCAGTCTATAAGCCGATGCTGTATTGAGCGTCTTTTGACGGCGAAGAAGCGGGTTGAAAAGTGCCGAGGCAGGAAAAACACAGATTTCCGCAACCTGCCATTTCCCGCATCATCGGGCTGAAACCGCCTAATTTGCGCGTTTTGTCGCAAACGGTGCGCCAAAGCACGCAAATGCACGCGAGTTGATTGTGTCCGGCAGATATTGATAATGGCAAGGGAACGAAAAAACAGGGAGCAAGCGAATGTTTGCAAATAGAAGTCGCTGTCTGGCTTTGGCCGCAGCAATCTCCGTCATGACGTTCAGCGCGGCCGGTGCCGCGGAGCCGGCAAGTTGCGGCACGGTGCGTTTCTCCGATGTGGGCTGGACCGACATCACCGCCACGACGGCGACCGCCACGGTACTCCTGAAAAGCCTTGGTTATGAAACCGACGTCAAGCTTCTTTCGGTACCCGTGACCTACACTTCGCTGAAGAACAAGGACATCGATGTCTTCCTGGGCAACTGGATGCCGACCATGGAAGGCGACATCGCGCCTTACCGTGCCGACAAGTCGGTTGAAACGCTGCGTGAAAACCTGACGGGTGCGAAATATACGCTTGCGACCAATGCCAAGGGTGCCGAACTCGGCATCAAGGATTTCAAGGACATCGCCGCCCATAGCGCTGATCTCGGCGGCAAGATCTATGGCATCGAGCCGGGCAATGACGGCAATCGCCTGATCCTTGACATGGTGTCCAAGGACAGTTTCGGTCTGAAGTCATTCGAGGTGGTCGAGTCGTCCGAACAGGGGATGCTCTCCCAGGTGGCCCGCGCCGAAAAATCCGGTGAGCCCATCGTCTTCCTCGGCTGGGAACCGCATCCCATGAATGCGAATTTCAAGCTGACCTATCTGACCGGCGGTGACGACGTCTTCGGCCCCAATCTCGGCGGTGCGACGATCCATACCAATGTCCGCAAGGGTTACGTCGAGGAATGCCCGAATGTCGGTGCTTTCCTCAAGAACCTGCAATTTTCCCTGCCCATGGAAAACGAGATCATGGGCAAGATCCTGAATGACGGCCTTGAAGGCGAGGCGGCTGCAACCGCCTGGCTGAAGGCCAATCCGGCGGCGATCGAGCCCTGGCTCGCCAACGTCAAGACCAAGGACGGCAGCGCTGACGCCCTGCCTGCTGCCAAGAAGGCTCTCGGCCTCTAAGCTGCAAGACGATGCATGACTGTATCCGGCCTGCGCGGCGGGCCGGATCAGCGGGAAATAACGATGCCCATGCATGACCTTGCCTGTGAATTTTCAGACATTGAAGGTCATGCGCCAGCACCGCGTCCGGCAGTTCCGCTGCCGGCCGTCATTTCTGCATTGGAGCAATTCCGGTGAAACGGGATGACGATGCTCCGTTTCTTTGTTGTCTGCGCAATTCCGGACGCAAAACCGCTCTGCACTTTTGCCGGAATTGTTTTAGTTCACGAAAGGTCTTTTCTTACCGTGGAATGGCTCAGCGCTCCTGAAAACCGCCTGCCCGTCGGCCGATATGCCAAGGAGGCCATTGACTGGCTGACCGGCAATCTCGCTTTTTTCTTCGATTGGCTTTCCTTCATTTTCCAAAGCGTCATCAATGCCCTGCTTTTCGTTTTGCAGGCGCCGCATCCGCTTGTCATCGTCGCGATCCTGACGGCTCTCTCGGCCTGGACGCGCCGCTCCGTCGGCATGCCGGTCTTCACGGCGCTCGGCCTTCTGCTCATCATCAATCTCGGATACTGGAAGGCGACGACGGAAACGCTGGCGCTGGTCATTGCCGCGAGCGCCGTGTGCATGATCATCGGCATACCGCTCGGCATTTTGGCGGCGCGGCGCAAGTGGATTTATGCCGGCATGCGCCCGGTACTGGACCTGATGCAGACGATCCCAACCTTCGTTTATCTCATTCCGGCGCTGGTGCTGTTCGGTCTTGGCATGGTTCCGGGTCTCATTGCCACCGTCATCTTCGCCATTCCGGCACCCGTGCGGCTCACCCGTCTCGGCATCGTCTCGACGCCGCCGGCGCTGGTGGAGGCGGCCGTCGCCTTCGGTGCCACGCCATCGCAGGTGCTGCGCAAGGTGGAGCTTCCCTTCGCCGCGCCACAGATCATGGCCGGCCTTACCCAGACGATCATGCTTTCGCTGTCGATGGTGGTGATTTCCGCCCTCGTCGGCGCCAATGGTCTCGGCGTACCCGTGGTGCGCGCCCTGAATACCGTCAACATCGCCATGGGCTTCGAAGCGGGACTGTGCATCGTCATACTGGCGATCGTTCTGGACCGGCTTTTCCGTCTTCCCGGCGCGGAGGATGATCTATGAGCGACGCCATCATCTTCGGAAATGTCGATATCGTCTTCGGCGACCGGCCCGACGCGGCGCTGCCGCTGATCGACAAGGGCAGCACGCGTGACGAGATCAATACCGAAACCGGACTGGTTCTCGGTGTCGCCAATGCTTCGCTCTCGGTCAGCGAGGGCGAGATACTCGTGCTGATGGGGCTTTCCGGCTCGGGCAAGTCGACCCTGCTCAGGGCCGTCAACGGGCTTGCGCCGGTGGTGCGCGGCAATGTCGGCGTGAAGACCAAGTCAGGCTATGTCGATCCCTATCGCTCGACGGCGAAAGCGCTACGCGACCTGCGCATGCACACGGTCTCCATGGTCTTCCAGCAATTCGGCCTTCTGCCCTGGCGCAATGTGGCCGACAATGTCGGTTTCGGGCTCGAGCTTTCCGGCGTGCCGGAAGCCGAGCGCAAGCGCATGGTGGCCGAGCAGCTGGAACTGGTGAACCTGTCCGCTTGGGCCGACCGCAAGGTGGGAGAGCTCTCCGGCGGCATGCAGCAACGTGTGGGGCTGGCGAGAGCCTTTGCCACCGGCGCGCCCATTCTTTTGATGGACGAGCCGTTCTCCGCGCTCGACCCGCTCATCAGAAGCCGCCTGCAGGACGAGCTTCTGGAGTTTCAAAGCCGGCTGAAGAAGACCATTCTCTTCGTCAGCCACGATCTGGACGAGGCATTCCGCATCGGCAACCGCATCGCCATGATGGAAGGCGGGCGCATCATCCAGTGCGGCACACCGCAGCAGATCGTCAGGCAGCCCGCCACGCAATATGTCGCGGATTTCGTGCAGAACATGAACCCGATCTCGATGCTGACCGCGGCTGACGTGATGAAGCCGGGTGTGGATGAGCGAAACGGCCGGCTGAATGTGGCTGCCACTGCCCGCCCATCATCGCCGCTGATCGACATTCTCGATGCACTTGCGAAACATTCCGGCGCAATCGGCATCGTCGACAACGGTGCTATCGTCGGCACGATTTCAGCCGATGAAGTTGTGGCCGGACTGACCCGTCACCGCAAAAAATAATATTGCATCCAGCCTGAAACACAAAAAGGGGCCTTCCATAACGGAAGGCCCCTTTTTGTGTTTCAGGTGTTTCTTGCTGCGCAAGCTATACCTTCCCACAGTAGCAAAGAATATTTTTATCGGCATAAGTTATGCATTAAAATAATTGCTAATAAAAATCATATTGCAAACTTAGAGAAAATTGCGCAAAGTTAATCTAGATTCTGTTGCTCGCTGCTAAATTTAAGGTGGTAAAAGATTGTGGCCTTAAAATCCGGCATTGGGAATCAGATTTCGACGCTCAACTTTTGATCGTTTGTTGCTTATAAATACTGCCGCTAATACATATCTTTATTGCTGAATTGACAAAAAACAGGCAAAAAGCTGATAATTTGGTCACAGTGTCTTAAGTAAATAACCAGTGAAGAATAGTCTTTGAAAGGGACACGATATAAGCAAGATTTAGGTATATACAACGTATCAACCGAATTATAAAAACATCTTTTGGAACACCTATAATAGCCACCATGACCGTCTTTTTGACTGTCATCAGGAGACTTGAGCGTATGGATAACCAATCTCTGTCGGAACATAGCATCGCCGCTGCAGACTTGCTCTCAGCGATGGCGAATCCCAAGCGCCTGATGATCTTATGTACGCTGGTGGATACGGAAGTGCCGGTCGGTGTTCTCGCCTCACAGGTTGGTCTCAGCCAGTCCGCTCTCTCGCAGCATCTTTCGAAATTGCGTGCGCAGCGGCTGGTAAAGACACGACGGGACGCGCAGACCATTTATTATTCCAGCAATTCCGAATCCGTCAAAAAGATCCTCGCTTCACTCGAGGAAATTTATTGCCAGGCGCAGAAGAGCAGCAAGACTGCCGCCTGATCCCACGGCCATCATTAAAGGCCCGGCGGCCCTAATCCGTTGAAACCGGCGCACGACGCCGGTTTTTCGTTTTCTGGCCCATCGTCCATTTTGATTGGTAAAAACGACCGGGTGAACAGATCACGCCAAGGACGGTCTTCAGGGTTGTGACGCCGCCAATATCTGCTGCTTGAGCCGGCTTGCCGCGGCTGCATAACCGCCGTCTGCGCCGTCCACGAAATGCATGTGGTCCTTCGACAGCGGGGAAGGCACGATACAGGTCATCAAGGCGGCGTCCTGCTCGTGCAGGCCGAAATAACAGGTTCCGGAGATACGTCCCGATTCCAGCCGCGCGCGGATTTTTTCGAGCCTGATGGCGTCTATATCCACCGTCATCTTCAGGCCGTCGTCGAATTTCCTGAAATCGGTGTTGCTGGCAACCGAGCGCCTGTAACGATCCGCATTAAATCGTCCGAGCGACAGTCCCGTCAAACCGAGGAGATTGACGAGAAAGCTTTCGCCGAGGATGCGGAGCGAACGGCGTATCTTGCCCCAGCTATCGTGATATGCCGCCCCGGCCCGGGCTTCGAGGCCGAGCCCCTCCCGCACGAAGCCGAGTTTCGGCCCATCCTCCGGCACAGGGTGGCCATGTCTTGGATCCTGTTCGGCCAGATCGACAAGATCGATGACGAGCTGGCGGAATGCCGGCATATCCCGTGAGGGGCCGGGCACGGCGATGACAGACACCACCTTGCCATGGGTTGCTGGAATGGGGTTCCAGCGGCATGAGAGCCCGGTCAGGTCTGGCCGCCCGCCTGTCGTTGCTGCGGGGAGAGCATATTGCCCCTCCTTCATCCGCGCTTCCGCCCAGCTGTTGCCGCCGCCCGAAAACATCGCATAGGACACATCCTCGCTCGCCTGGAAGCGGGCGACCCTGATATCGAAGCCGTTGTCGCGGATATCCTCTATGGGAACCAGCGCCACCCGCATTGCGAGGCTGAGGTCGTCCTTGACCCAGCGCTGCACGTTGGAAAGCGCGATGCCCGCAATAGATAGCCCGTCTGGCGGCACTGCGACGGCGGCGCCATCGCCGCCGAAAACGAAGGGCAGGTCGTGGCGCCCGAGGCTGTTGGAGATGCTGGAAATGACGGCGGCGCCCGCCATGTTGACGGCCTTGTATCTGCCGGTGCCGATTGCCGAGGTCGAATCGATGATGTCGGCAATGGCCAGCCCCCATCCCGGCGGCAGGGCGCGATAAAGCGCCGGGTCGGCCACGTCCTCAAAATGCTGGAAGACGGGCAGGCCCGTCAGAAATTCGTCGTCTGCTGCGATCATGGCGTATTATCCCTGAGCCGCGGCCAAACGCAAAGGATTTACGCTGTCCCTCATTCGTTTCGATGACGCGATCTTGGCCAGCTTCGCGATTGATTTACCGCGAATAGACCTTATCCAGCAAAGGTGACTTGCATAAATCATCAAACCTTCCGTATGAGTTGAGTTGAAGGCTCGGAATTCAAACATGGAACGGGTTTTCGCCGGGAGGCGTCCGATAAGTTTCACTCGGTCGACGCCCAAGGCGCTCATCGGGTCCGCGACCCCCTATCCAAGGAGACACCAGGATGAAACTGAAGACATTGACCAGCGTGACGCTCGCAGCGTCCTTCGCATTCGCACCACTTGCCCATGCCGAAATCGTCATCGGCCTGATTGCGCCCCTGACCGGTCCTGTCGCCGCCTATGGCGACCAGGTCAAGAACGGCGCTCAGACGGCAGTCAATGAAATCAACAAGAAGGGCGGCATTCTCGGAGAACAGGTTGTTCTGAAGCTCGCCGATGACGGCGGTGAGCCGAAGCAGGGCGTTTCCGCTGCCAACCAGCTCGTTGCCGAAGGCATCCACTTCGTGGTCGGTCCGGTCACATCCGGCGTCGCCATTCCTGCATCGGATGTCTTTGCTGAAAACGGCGTCCTGATGATCACGCCGACGGCGACCGCGCCGGGCCTGACGAACCGTGGCCTTGCCAATGTTTTCCGTACCTGCGGCCGTGACGACCAGCAGGCAGAGGTTGCAGCGAAATACGTGCTTGGCAACCTCAAGGACAAGAAGATCGCCATCATTCACGACAAGGGCGCTTACGGCAAGGGTCTGGCGGATGCCTTCAAGACGACGCTGAATGCCGGCGGCGTTACCGAAGTTCTCTACGATGCCCTGACGCCCGGCGAAAAGGACCTCGGCGCGCTGACGGCCCGCCTGAAGTCTGAAAATGTCGACATCGTCTATTTCGGCGGTTACCACCCGGAAGCCGGTCTTCTTGTGCGCCAGCTGAACGATATCGGCGCCAAGGCTGCCGTTATCGGCGGTGACGGCCTCTCGAACAGCGAGTTCTGGAACATCGGCTCGAAGGCCGGCGAAGGCACGATCTTCACCAATGCTTCCGACGCGCTGAAGAATGACGATTCCAAGGCCGCCGCCGAGGCGCTGAAGGCCGCCAATATTCCCGCGGAAGCCTTCACGCTTAACGCCTATGCCGCCGTCGAAGTGCTCAAAGCAGGCATCGAGAAGGCTGGCAGCGCCAAGGATTCCGAAGCGGTCGCCACTGCTCTGAAAAGCGGCGATGCTTTCGCAACCGCAATCGGCAAGGTCACCTATGGCGAAAACGGCGACCTGACGTCGCAGGCCTTCTCGCTCTACAAGTGGCAGGACGGCAAGATCGTCGCCGCCGAATAAGGCGATAAGTACCGGCCGCACCCGCTGCGGCCGGTACCGTTTCCAAACGTCTGGAAAAGGGAATGCAGAATGGGCAACGATCTTAATGCCCCGGATGTGAGCGCCGCAGGCGCGGAGGACCTTCCGGACATCGGCTTCCGCCAGATATTCCCGATCATCAGAATTTTCGATGAAGCCAAGGCGCGGGAATTCTACGTCGATTTTCTCGGCTTCCAGATCGACTGGGAACATCGTTTCGGCGAAAACTTTCCGCTCTATATGCAGGTTTCCCGGGCCGGAATGGCGCTTCACCTCAGCGGTCATCACGGCGATGCGACGCCGGGCTCCAACGTCTTCGTCACCATGCGGGGCGTCCAAGCCTTTCAGCAGGAACTGGCGGGCAAGGATTATCGCTTCCTGAAGCCGGGGGTTGAGGCATTGCCCTGGGGCGAGATGATGGAAGTCATCGACCCGTTCGGCAACCGAATCCGTTTTTGCGAACAGAAAAGCGAGGCGTGACAGCCTTGGCGCGGCCTTGAGGGTCTTGACCTCGGCTGCGGTTTGAACGATAGAAAACGCAAATAGCGAACCGCGCGCACGGAAAACCCGTGCGCGCGGTTCGTGCGTTTTGGCAGTCGGTTCTGCAATTCGTTCGCATCCGCACGGGGGCAAAAAATGAACAGTGAAGGCAATGCACTGGTAAGGAAGCTCGCATTCTGGGGCATTCCGCTTTCTTTCGGCGTGCTGGGTCTCAAGCTCGTGGCCTGGTGGGTCACGGGGTCGGTTGCGCTGCTGTCCGACGGTCTGGAATCGACCGTTAATGTGGTCGCGGCCTTCATTGCCTATTTCGTCATTCGTTATGCGCAGAAGCCTGCCGATGACGATCACCAGTTCGGCCACCACAAGGCGGAGTATATCTCCGCCGTGGTGGAAGGCGTGCTGATTGTCGTTGCCGCACTGCTGATCGTGCAGGAGGCCTGGGGCGGTCTGTTCAACCCGCGGCTGCCGGAAGCGCCGGTTCTGGGTCTTGCCATCAACGCGTTTGCAGCTGTCATCAATGCGGTATGGGCAACGACCCTGATCCGCGTCGGCAGAAAATATGCCTCGCCGGCGCTTGCCGCTGATGGCCACCACATCATGTCCGACGTCGTGACCTCGGCGGGTGTTCTCGTCGGCCTCATTCTGGCTCTCGTGACGGGTTACGCCATTCTCGATCCGCTGCTCGCCATTCTGGTGGCTATCAATATCCTGTTTCAGGGATCGAAGGTCATTCTGCATTCGCTTGGCGGGCTGATGGACCGGGCCGTGGAGCCGGAAGAGGACGAGGCGATCAAGAAGGCCATCGCCGAACATTCCGGCGGCGTCATTGGCGTACATGACCTCAGGACGCGCCGCGCCGGCGCGGCCGCCTTCATCGATTTTCACGTCGTTGTCCCCGCAACGATGACGGTGCGGGCGGCGCATGATATTTGCGACCGCCTTGAAGATGCCATAAGGGACGTCATACCGGGCGCAAGCCTTGCCATTCACGTCGAGCCGGAAGGCGAAAAGGCGCATGGCGTCAAAGTGATTGTTTGAATAGTCAGGAGTTTTCCATGTCCGTGACGGATGTTTCCGGCCTGTCGCAGCTGGGCACGAAGGTCGATACGCCAGAGAGCCCGGAAAAGGCCATTCTCGAAAAAGTGCCGAACGGCAATGCCGGCACCGATTACGTGGTGCGTTTCACCGCGCCCGAATTCACCTCGCTTTGCCCGATGACCGGCCAGCCGGATTTCGCCCATATCGTCATCGACTATATTCCGGGTGACTTTCTGGTGGAATCCAAGTCGCTGAAGCTGTTCCTGCAATCCTTCCGCAATCACGGCGCTTTCCACGAGGATTGCTCCGTCTATATCGCCAAGCGGCTTGTGGACCTGTTGCAGCCGAAATGGCTGAGGATCGGCGCTTATTGGTATCCGCGCGGCGGCATTCCGATCGATGTTTTCTGGCAGACCGGAGCGGTGCCCGAAGGCGTGTGGCTGCCGGATCAGGGTGTTGCGCCCTATCGCGGTCGCGGCTGATCCGGCTGTTTAAAGTCACGAAGATTCAGGCGAACGAACCGTCGTCGCCTGAATCGGAATCCGCATCGTCAGCGCTGTCATCGTAGTCGGCCTGCTGGATATCGTCATCGTCGTTATTCTGCGGGTTGTTGCTGTCGCCGTAGTAATTGTTGATGACGGTTTCCTCGACGGGGGCGTTGCCGGCGGCAGTCCCGCCGCCGAAGGGCGACCCCAGGCCGAGTGACGACATGTGGCTGCCGAAAATTCCGCTCAGCGAATTGGCAAGCAGCATGCCGCCAGCGACGCCGGCGGCGGTGCCGAGCGCCCCCTGCAAAAAGCCGCCACCTGAACGGCCGACTGCGCCGGGCTGCTGGCTCCAGGGGCCGCCGGGTTGCTGTTGACCGGCTGGCGATCCCCAGGGACCGGCTGTCTGGCCGGCGGTATCGTTACGCCAGGATGTCTGTGGGGCAGGGGCGGGCGTCGGGGCAGGCGGCTGTGGCTGGCCGGTGCCGAAGATGGAACTCAGAAAACCACCCTGAGCGGCCGCCTGCGGGGCGGCATTGCCGCTTTCCAGCGCGTGGATGCGGTCTTCGAGCTGTTTGATATGGGCTGCCGCCGCTTCGAGACCCTTTTCCTGAACGATCACCGCCTGGGCGAGATAATAGGGGGCTGCGGGCTGATCGCGCACGGCGTCTGCGATCAATGTTTCCGCCTCGCGGTCACGCGGGGTGGCGGATGCGGTTCTGGTCCTGTCGAACAGGGCCTTGAGAAGCTGGCTTTCTTCCGGTGACATATGATGCCTCCTTACCGTGAAGCGAAAATCCACGATAAGGAGGTAGGCCTCAATTCCGGCTTTTCAAAGCGGTCCGAATTTTAAATTTCGGTAATGATCGTCAGCCGCCGAAGGCGAGCGACAGGCCCGCTATCGCCGTCAGCGCGCCGACGGTGCGGCTTGCGACTGTGCCGAAACGCGCAATGCCGAGGCCGAGTGCAATACCGGCCGCATGCAGGATGGCTGTCGCGATCATGAAGCCGATGCCGAATTGCCATGCGCCTGCGCTGCCGAGTTCACCGCCATGGGCGTGGCCGTGGAAAAGGGCGAAAGCGCCGACCACCGCAGCGGCGGCGGCCGTCGGAAGCCTTGCCGCCATGGCAACCAGCAGGCCGAGGCCGATGACGGAAGCGAGAATGGCAGGTTCGACGAAGGGAAGCCCGATGCCGTAGACCGCCATCACGAACCCGGCGGCCATGGTGCCGACAAAGGCGGAAGGCACGATCCACAATGCCTTGCGGTCGTTCTGCGCCACGGCGATCTGCGAGGCCCAGATGCCGACGGCCACCATCGCCAGAATGTGGTCCGCACCGAAGAAGGGATGGGAAACACCGGCCATGAAGGAACCGTGTTCTTCCGGGTTCAGATGGGCGAAAGCGGGCAGGGTGGTAATGCCCAGTGCGACGGCAGTGAGGCTTAGTCTTTTCAGCATGGTTCCCTCTTTTGATTGTCGCCGCCGGCATGGGAATCTTGGGGTTTCCCGCAACAGCGGCACTGCAATGAGGGGCCGACGATATCGCGAATGGCGAGAGGCTGTCCATGCGTCATCTGCCGGGGGTAATGTTTATTGTTCAGGCGCAAACCTTGCCTTTTTCTCTCATTGCCTTACGTAACAAGTCGCACTATGTCCGAAGGGCATGCACGAATTACGCTGGAGAGAGCCGTTGATGAACGAAGACGAAGACGACAAGAGCAAGGAACTGCCGATCGGCAAGGAAACGGAAGCGAATCTTTTCAAGTCGCGTTCGATCTTCATCTATGGTGGCATCACGCAGGAACTGGCGCAGAAGGTCTGCACGCAGCTCGTGGCCCTTGCCGCCGCCAGCGACGACGACATTCGCGTTTACGTCAATTCGCCGGGCGGCCATGTCGAATCGGGTGATTCCATCCATGACATGATCAAGTTCATCAAGCCGAAGGTCTATATCATCGGCACGGGCTGGGTCGCCTCCGCCGGCGCGCTGATATATGTATCGGTGCCGAAGGAACGCCGCCTTTGCCTGCCGAACACCCGCTTCCTGCTGCACCAACCCTCCGGCGGTACGCGCGGCATGGCATCCGACATCGAAATCCAGGCTCGCGAAATCATCAAGATGAACCAGCGCCTGATCAAGATCTTCTCCAAGGCTACCGGCCAGAGCGAAGAAAAGATCGCCAAGGATATCGACCGCGACTACTGGCTGAGCGCGGAAGAAGCCAAGGATTACGGCCTCGTCGGCAAGATCGTCGAAAGCCAGTCGGAACTTTAAGTTTCTGACTTTCCGTTGAAAAAGCCCGTGCCGGTGAGAACCGGCGCGGGCTTTTTCCATTCAGGCTAGAGCATTTCCAGTAAAAGCGGGATCGCCTTTACGTCAGGACAATGCGTAAAAACAAAGAGACAGAGTGTTTTCGCGTTTCGGAGAAAAGCGGAAATGCTCTGGTGTCATTTCATGGTGTCACAGGCCTTCATCATGTCGGCCTTTTTCATCTTGTCCATTTCCATGCCGGCCTTGTGCATGCAGTCCTTCTTGCTGGCCATGGACATGCCGTCCTTTTTCATCGTCTCCGTCTTCATGGTGTCGCTGTGCATGGTATCCTTCTTCATCGCATCGGTTTTCATGCTGTCGGCTTGGGCAATGCCTGCGAAAGACAGTGCTGACAGCATCGAGGCGGTGGCGATGGCGGCAAAAATGCGGGTCATGAAGGGTCTCCTCTGGACGTCGTTTTATGTCCGCCGGCATTGTGCCGGGGGCTCACTCTTGTCCATTCGGTCGGGAGTGGCCCATCGTTACAGCTTCACGCGCTTGTGACGAGATATTCGGGCGAGATTTTTTTCAGACCATTATGTAACAATATCCTGCGGACTGCGAATAACCTGATAGTGACGATGACAGGCAGCCTTTCGGAAGAAACATTAAAAATGCTGATGCTGCGTTCCCTTGACGGGGACGAAGGCGCCTATAGGCATTTGCTTCATGCCCTGCGCAGGCTGCTGATCGCCTATTACGGACGCCGCATGGCGTCCTCCTCCAGAGGTGATCTGGAGGATCTTGTGCAGGAGACGCTGTTATCGCTCCACGCCAAGCGGGAGACCTATGACCGTGCGCGACCCTTTACGGCGTGGTTTTTTTCGATAGCGCGCTACAAGCTCATCGACCACTATCGGGGCAGGGGCGCGCGCAGGCTGGCGGAAGTCGAGCTGGATGAGACGCTGGAGGCGGAATCGTCCGTCGACGCGGTCACGGCGCGCATGGATGTCGAGCGGTTGCTCGATGATTTGCCGGAGCGGCAACGCGACCTCATTCGACGGGTAAAACTCGAAGGTCAGTCAATCGCCGAAGCGGCAGAAAAATCCGGCCAGACCGAGCTTGCAGCGAGGGTCGGCATTCACAGGACATTGAAAATCCTGGCGGCAAAGTTGCGGGGAGACACGTGAGAAAGACGGATGACATCATTGACCGACTGGCAGGCGATCTGAAGCCTGTCCCCGCTTTTGCGCTGGAGCGCAGGCTGGCGCTTGCCGTCCTGGCGGGGATTGTTGTTTCGCTGCTGCTGCTGCTCTTCATTCTCGGGCTGCGCGGCGATATGGGCGATGCGATGACCGAAGTGGGTTTCTGGATCAAGTCCGCCTATAATGCCTTGCTGGCCGTGGCTGCTTTTTTTGCTGTCAGACGCCTTGCCCGGCCCGATGGCGAGAGCGGCCGTCTTTTCGTGTGGCTCGCGGTGATTTTCGTTGCAATGGCGGCGATAGCGCTCGTTCAACTGGGGTTCGCCTTGCCGGGCAATTACGGTGCCCTGATCATGGGATCTTCGGCGCTGCATTGCCCGTTTCTGATCGTTGCTTTTGCGCTTCCCATCTTTCTGGCGAATTTTTCGGTTCTCAAGCGTTCCGCCCCCGCCGATCCGACACTTGCGGGTTTTGCCGCAGGCATCGCGGCAGGTGCGGCGGGAGCCTGGGTCTATTCGTGGTTCTGCACCGAAAACGGCATGGCATTCGTGCTGATCTGGTATTCGCTCGGCATTCTCTTGACCGGCTTTATCGGCGCTTTTGCCGGCGCACGTCTTCTGCGCTGGTAAAGGGCGCATCCATTGCCTGCAGCGCCTCTATTAGCCGATGCCGGCCCGGACGTCGTCCGGCCGGCATTTTGCTTTGGTCGATGTTACTCACTGACCCAGATTGGCGGGAATTGCGAAAGCCGCGAATTGGGTGAACTGTTTGCCCGCATTAAAATTGTCGTCCGAGGCGATGACGAATATCTGCTTGCCATCCACGACCGGCCCAAAGGCGAAGCTTTCGATATTGTCGATATCGAGGCCGAAATCGCCTTCGTTGATTTCGAACCACGGCGTTTTCGATACGGGACGCAGATTTGCCACGTCGATCCTGTCTTTGCCGAGGATATTCTCCGCTTTGGAAAGGTCCACGATGAAAAAGCGGATATGATTGCCGACGCCGGACGCGAAATTACGTTCCACGGCGACGAAACGGCCATCCGGCATGGCCGCCAGCGCTGAGAGACCGTTATCGTTATATTTCGGTTCGGCGGAAGTCGGGGTCTTGGAGATCGCTTCCGTGACGTAGACATGTTCCGCGACAGGTTTCAGCGTTGCAGTATCGATCACGAGGAAGCGCGCGGGGCTGCCGGCCTGCGGGGTGGCCTTCTGACCGTCCTGTGTCAGCGCATTTTCCGTGGCGGCGATGAGCTTTCCGGATGCCAGTGTCAGCCCCTCGAAGCCGAGATTGTTCTGCACGCCCCTGGTCTTCGCGTCATCGACGAGATAGGCGTTGGGCAGTTCCAGCCGCTTCACATTGCTGCCATCGAGGTCCGAGACATAAAGCGCTGGCTGGTTCTTCAGGTCGCGCTCCGAGGACCAGTAGAGCTTGCCGCCCTTGCGGTCGAGCGCGATGCCTTCGGCATCGATGCCCTTCGCGGCGAAAGCGGCGCCGGTCTCGTCCTTCAATTCCCGCGTGGCGGCGATGTTCAGCGTGACGACGCCTTCCGTGACTGCCAGTTCCAGTTCGTAATACCGGGCCGGGCCTTTTTCGACACGGTCATCGGAGATGGCGAGATAACGTCCGGTTTGGCTGTCGAAGCTCAGATCGGAAATGCCACCGAAGGTGACGCCATTGATGGAGAGGCCCGAAGGCACGACGATCTGGCCGAGAAAGGCCGGTGCTGGCGGGGTTTGCGCTGCGGCTGGAAGGGCAGCGAAACAGAAAGCGGCGATGGTGACGATGCGAAGCATGGAGACGACCCCTTTTGTGGCGGATGCCCTGTAATGACAACTGCCGAGAGGATTAGCGCCCTGCCGCTAAACTTTGATGACGTTTTCCATGCCGCCGTACCTGAAGTCCGGTGCTTCATCTTGCCAAGCCGCTTCTTTTTTGATTCTGAATAGATCAGTGCTTCATCCAAAGCGTGTCGCCATCCCCGGATGCACGCAAGCATGCTTCAAGTTTTGTTTTCCGCCTGTCGCCAGTGCAGCCGCTGTGCGTCTTCCGCGACGGGCAGCAGGCCGCAGAGTGCTTTTATGCTGAGAGATTTTTCCGTCCAGAGCCTGTTCATGGGGTGCCTGACCGCCTTTGTCGGCTTCGCCAGTTCCTTTGCCGTCGTGTTGCAGGGCCTGAAGGCTGTCGGCGCGACGGATTTCGAGGCGGCATCCGGGCTGATGGCCCTTTCGGTGGCGATGGGGGTTTGCGCCATCGCTCTTTCCGTCGCCACCCGGCTTCCCATCAGCATCGCATGGTCGACGCCGGGCGCCGCGCTGCTTGCGACCACCGGCGTCATTGAGGGCGGCTTTCCGGCGGCCGTCGGCGGGTTCATCATCTGCGCCATTTTGATCATCGTCGCCGGCCTGTTCAGGCCGCTTGGGAAGGCGGTCGCCTCCATTCCAGCGCCGCTTGCCAATGCCATGCTCTCCGGCGTCATCATCGGCCTGTGTTTTGCACCGATCAAGGCGATCGGCTTCAACCCGGCGCTCGGATTGCCCATCATCCTCGCCTGGATCGTGGTGGGAGCCTTCAAACGACTGTTCGCCGTGCCCGCTGCCCTTGCCGCCTTCGTGCTGGTGATGATTTTCGGCGTCGAAATTCCGGCGGGTGCACTTGATAGCGTGGCGCAATCGCTGACGCCGCCGATGGAGTGGGTAACGCCCGTCTTCAGTCTCCACGCGGTTGTTTCCATCGCGCTACCACTCTTCATCGTCACCATGGCCTCGCAGAATATTCCCGGTATCGCGGTGTTGAAGGTCAATCACTACGATCCGCAGCCCGGACCGCTTTTCGCCTCGACCGGCTTCTTCTCGCTGCTTTCCGCACCGTTTGGCGGCCATGCGGTCAATCTCGCGGCGATTACGGCGGCCATGTGTGCTGGCGAGGATGCTCATCCTGATCCAAAGCGGCGTTACTGGGCGGCGATCATCGGCGGTGTCGGCTATATTATTTTCGGCCTGCTGGCGGGCGTGGTCACCGCCTTCGTGGCGCTGGCGCCGCCCATCCTCATTCAGGCGGTGGCGGGGCTGGCACTGGTTGGCGCCTTTTCCGGCTCCGCAGTTGCAGCGTTCAAGGAGCCGGAAACCCGCGAGGCGGCGGCCATCACCTTTCTCATCACGGCATCCGGCCTTTCCTTCGGTGGTATTTCCGGGTCCTTCTGGGGCCTGATCGGCGGCGGGCTGATGATGGCGTTGCAGCGGGTGGTGAAGCGTGGTTAGATAGGGAGCTTATTGTTTTAAAGAAATATTATTTATGGATTTCGAATTCGATCCTGCCAAAAGTGAAAGTAACAAAGACAAACACGGAATAGATTTCGTCGAGGCAAGAGCGCTTTGGCTGGACGAGAAAAGACTCGTCGTTCCTCTCGAAACCACCTCCGAAGAGCGGTATATTATGATCGCTCAGTTGCGCGGAAAGTGCTGGAGCGCCGTCTATACCTATAGAAATGACCGGTTGCGGATCATTTCCGTCAGGCGTTCCAGAGACAAGGAGAAGCAGCGTTATGAAGACGATCAGCGCTGAAGATTTCGACAAAAAATTCGATGATGGCGAAGATCTGGATGACTATGTCGACTGGTCCAAGGCAACTCGTCCCGGGCTGGAGTTGGTGCATGTCGATGTTGATCTTCCTGAAGAAGTTTTGCGGAGAGTGGATGCGGAAGCGGCGCGCCTTGGCAGGACACGTCAATCCCTGATGGCTGAATGGATCGCCGAAAGGCTGGAGAGCGGCAGGCCGGGAAAATAACCGGCGCACGGCACAAGATCACTTGTCAGACCGCCAGCCGCTGTTTATACACATCGCCATGAGCAACAGCATCGCAACCATTTCCGGCATGAGCGCGCAGATTTCTGCGATGGCCTCGCTGTGCGGTGCACTCTCGCTTCTTAGCCTCGACCTTACACGCGGTTGCCGGGTCCAGTGAGGAGCGCCCGGCGGCCGAAAGCCCGCTGGCGCTAACGCTCCTCATCTCGAAATCTCATTTTATACTGGATTTAGGCTCTCAAGGGCCGCGCATCCGCCGATGGCTTGAAGAAGCCCGCGGACTGCGCAAGGAGGAAGCGAAATGGACGGCAAGATCACCAATATTTCCAAGGGCATGGCTGACGCGAGCGTGAAGTATCGCCCTTATCCGACCATCAATATCCCCGACCGCACTTGGCCGGGCAAGACCATCGACAAGGCGCCGATCTGGTGTTCGGTGGACCTGCGCGACGGCAACCAGTCGCTGGTCAACCCAATGGGCCACGACCGCAAGGCCCGGATGTTCAAGCTGCTGCTCGAAATGGGTTTCAAGGAAATCGAGATCGGGTTCCCTTCCGCCTCGCAGACGGATTTCGATTTCGCCCGCTGGTGCGTGGAAGAAGGCAATGTGCCTGATGATGTTTCCCTGCAGGTGCTGGTGCAATGCCGCCCGGAGCTGATCACCCGCACGTTTGAAGCGCTGGAAGGCGCCAACAAGCCGATCATCCACTTCTACAATTCCACTTCCGAATTGCAGCGCCGCGTGGTGTTCGGCAAGGATGTGCACGGGATCAAGCAGATTGCCGTCGATGCCGCCAAGATGATCACCGATATGGCGGCGAAGGCCGGCGGCGGCTACCGCTTCGAATATTCGCCCGAGAGCTTTACCGGCACAGAGCTGGAAGTGGCGCTGGAAATCTGCAACGCCGTGGTCGAGGTGGTGAAGCCGACGGCCGACAACAAGCTGATCCTGAATCTGCCGTCGACGGTGGAAATGGCGACGCCAAACATCTATGCCGACCAGATCGAATGGATGTGCCGCAACATCGACAATCGTGAAAACGTCATCATCTCGCTGCATCCGCATAATGACCGCGGCACAGGCATCGCCGCGACCGAGCTGGGCCTGATGGCCGGTGCTGACCGCGTGGAAGGCACGTTGTTCGGCAATGGTGAACGCACGGGTAACGTCGATGTCGTGACGCTGGCGCTGAACATGTATACGCAGGGTGTGGACCCTGAGCTGGATTGCCGCGATATCGAGCGCATCAAGGACGTCTACGAATATTCCAACGAGATGACGATCCCCGAGCGCCATCCTTATGTCGGCGAACTGGTCTATACCGCCTTTTCCGGCTCGCATCAGGATGCGATCAACAAGGGCATGAAGGCGATCAAGGTCGCCAATCATCCCGTCTGGGAAGTGCCCTATCTGCCGATCGATCCGAAGGATGTCGGTCGCTCCTATGAGGCGATCATCCGCATCAACTCGCAATCCGGCAAGGGCGGCATCGCCTATATTCTCCAGCAGGATTACGGCATCAACCTGCCGCGCAACCTGCAGGTGGAATTCCGCGAGGATATCCAGCGCATCACCGATGAAGAGGGTGTGGAACTGCCGGCCAAGCGCATCTATGAGCGCTTTATCGAGCGTTACGTGACGCAGCCGAATGCGCGCATCAAATTCGTCGATCACCACACCTATCCGGCTGGCGATTTCAAGGGCGTGCGCATCGTGGCTGCCGAAATTACCGATAATGGCGAGGTGAAGCGTATCGAGGGCAAGGGAACCGGCCCGATCGACGGGTTCATCAATGCGCTGTCGGTTTATCTCGGGATTGACCTGTCGGTGAATGATTACTCCGAGCATTCGCTGCAGCATGGCTCGAATGCTTCGGCCATCGCCTATGTCGAGATGGAGCATCCGGGCGGCAAGCTGTTCGGGGCAGGCGTCAATACGAATATCGTGGCGGCGTCGCTGGAGGCGATTGTTTCGGCGGCCAATCGGGTGCTGGAAGAGCGGGCGAGGTAAGCTTGCCTTGAGGGTGGGGCTTTACCCCCCTCTGCCCTGCCGGGCATCTCCCCCTCAAGGGGGGAGATCGACTCGTGGTTGGGTCTCGCCCATCTCAACATTTGCAAATGAAGTGGCGGTAGCGCCTCCTGCCGATCTCCCCCTTGAGGGGGAGATGCCCGGCAGGGCAGAGGGGGGTAAAGCCCCACCCACCGACACAACCGCTCCGGACGCTATTCCTTCGGCAGCGAAAACCCCAGTGGCCGCCCGTTTTCATAAAACACCCGCACATCCTCCAGCGCCACACCCGTCCCCGTCTCATTGAGGCTGTGGCGCTCACAGGCGACATTCCAGGTGCCGGGGCCACCGGAAATATGGAAGAGATTATAGGCCGCGCGCGGTTTTTCACCGCCCGGTCCCTGGCTGGCGGAGGAAATGCCGACGACCGGGATGTGGTCTTCCCCATGGTGGGTGTTCAGCCAGTAGACCGTATTCAAATGGGTATGACCGTGCAGCACCAGTTCCGCGCCACCGACGCCGAGAGCGGCGGCAAAGCGACGAACGCCGAACATGCGTTTATGGGCGGCAGTGGCACCCCGGATCGGCGGATGATGGATCATCACAACGCGGAAAAGGCCCTGTTCATCGGCTTTTTTCAAAAGCTCGGCGGTGGCGCGGGCCTGCCGGTTGCCGAAGTAGCCGGTTGCCGAAAAGGGCGGCGTCGCAATCGAGGTGGAGCAGCCGATGAGTGCGACGGGACCGCGCACGCGCATATAGGGAAAAATCTTGCGGTCGTCGTCCCATTCCAGCGGGTCGCCATCGCCGCGCACGTAAGGATACCAGGCCTGCATGGCCTTGTCGTGCGCGCCGGAAACATAGGCGTCATGATTGCCGGGAACGACGGAGGTTTTTTCGGGATCGCCCACCTCCTCCAGCCAGTCAGCAGCGGCGCGGATTTCAATGCCGGTCGCAAGATTGACGAGATCGCCGGTAATAGCCAGATGATCCGGTGACTTTGTCTCCAGATCGTCGAGCAGTTTTTCCAGCGTATCGGTGAAGAGATGCTTGCGGCGGTTGCGGTGCCAGTTGACAAAACCGGTGATACGCTTGGATGCAAGTTCCCGGAAAGTGAGTTTTGGCAGTGGCCCCAAATGGACGTCTGAAATATGCGCAAGTTTGAACATGGCGGCAGAGATAACCTATGATATGCCGCGCGTCCAATAAAAGCCGGCAGGCGGGGAGAAACCAGGGTGAATGACGAAACAACCGGGCGGCAGGCCCGTCCGTTCCATATGCGCGTCCTCATTCGCCTGTTGCATTTCGTTTTTCTGTTCACGCGCGGCGCAACTCTTGGTGTGCGTGCGGCCTGTTTCGATGAAAAAGGCAGGATTTTTCTGGTGCGGCACACCTATCTGCCGGGCTGGTATCTGCCGGGCGGAGGGGTGGAACGTGGCGAAACCCTGCTGATGGCGCTTCACAAGGAAATCCGCGAAGAAGGCAATCTCGAAGCTGCCTCCAAACCGGAGCTGATCCATGTCTATCTCAATCTGGAAGGCAGCAATCGCGATCATGTGGCGCTGTACCGGCTTGACGTCACTCAGACCAAACCGAAAAAGCCGGATCATGAAATTGCCGAAAGCGGCTTTTTCGATCTGTCGGAGCTGCCGGAAGGGGTGACGGCCGCAACCCGCCGCCGCCTTGCCGAGCTTGCCGGCGAAGCGGCGCTCGCCGATCACTGGTAACGGCGGCTGCTCTCCGTCAGGAGAACGCCTCGCGGCCATGGGCCATGGTCAGATCCAGTTCCGGGCCGACGGGCACGATGCCGGTCGGGTTGATGGTGCGGTGGCTGCGGTAATAATGCTCCTTGATGTGGCGCATATCCACCGTGTCAGGCACGCCGGGCGTCTGGTAAAGATCGCGCAGGTAATCCGTCAGGTGCGGATAGTCGTGGATGCGGCGGATATTGCATTTGAAATGGCCGACATAGACGGGGTCGAACCGCACCATCGTCGTGAACAGGCGCCAATCCGCTTCCGTCTGTTCTGAACCGAACAGGAAACGCCGGTCCTTCAGGCGATCCTCCAGCATATCGAGCGCTTCGAACACCTTCACGGCATTCTGTTGATAAGCATCTTGCGTGGTGGCGAAACCGGCCTTGTAGACGCCGTTATTGACGGTGTCGTAGATCACGTCGTTCAGCGCATCGATCTCGGCGCGCAGCGCTTCGGGATAATAATCGGCCTGCGAGCCGGTGAGATCGTTGAAGGCGGAATTGAACATGCGGATGATTTCCGCCGATTCATTGGAGACGATGGTAGCGCGTTTTTTATCCCACAGGACTGGCACGGTGACACGCCCCGAATATTTGGGGTCCGCCCTGGTGTAGACCTGCCAGAGCGTCGAGGAGCCGAAGAGGTGATCCTCGGTCGCGCCCGGCGTACGCTCGCCTTCAGGCCTGAATTCCCAGCCGTTTTCCAGCATCAGCGGGTCGACGACGGAAACGGAAATCAGGTCCTCCAGCTTTTTCAGCTTGCGGAAGATCAGGGTGCGGTGTGCCCATGGGCAGGCGAAGGAGACATAGAGGTGGTAGCGGTCCTTCTCGGCTTCGAACCCGCCTTCTCCGGAAGGGCCGGGCGCGCCATCCGCTGTGATCCAGTTGCGGAATTGCGAGGCGCTGCGCTTGAAGTGCCCCTTGGTTTCCTTGGTGTCATACCAGACGTCTTTCCATACGCCTTCCACCAGCATGCCCATGATGATCTCCTTGATTGTTTCCTTTTGAGCGATCCTAACCGTTCTGCACTCTCCCGCGAACCCGCAAGGCGTTGAACAATGCGTTTCCGGTCCTGTGGAAACTGAATGGGATAGGGCAGAGATTTGTTCTGGACGGGTGAGAATTTTCCTGATAACTGCAATTTTCACAATTCTGAGGAAATTGCTGACTATGATCGAACCACGGATGCTCCGACGACGCTGACGCTCCTGAACGCCCTTACCGGCGCAGCCGTCATCTATTGTCGCATCCGCATTCTGGAAGTTTCGGTCTCTTCATGTCCAAGCACGATCTTGTCTACCTCACCGAGGACGCGTCGCACGACGCCATCATCGACGTCATCAACGAAGAAGCATTCGGTCCCGGCCGGCACACCCGTGCGGCAGCCCGCATCCGCGAGCAGGGGCCGCATGACCGGTCGCTGTCCTTCGTCTGCGCTGACGATGGCGAGACGATCGCTTCTGTGCGCATGACGCCGGTTCTGGCGGGCGGGGTGAAGGGCCATATGCTCGGGCCGCTTGCGGTTCGGCCCTCGCACAAGAACAAGGGCATCGGCCGGGAACTTGTCCGGATCGCCATTGCCGCCGCCCGGCGGAAGGGCTCGGAAGCGGTGATCCTGATCGGCGATCCGCCCTATTACATGCCGCTCGGTTTCGAGAAGGTCGCTTATGCGGCGCTCGATTTTCCCGGCCCGGTCGACCCGAACCGGGTGCTGGTCGTGCCGATTGGCGATGACGTGCACCAGCGGCTGAAGGGCAAGATCGGCTGGCGCAAATGCGAGGCCGTGATGCCGGCCGCTACGGTGGAAGATGAGGGTTTTGAGGAGCCGCTCAGGGTTTACGGCTGAGGGGTTATCCGAAGGGGCTTTGTGTTTTTTAGCGCGACATAAACCCCGTCATTCCGGCCTTGAGCTGGAATCCAGTCAGCCCAAGTCTTTGGACTGAAAGGACTCTTCCCACGGCGCAGACGCGCCGTGACTGGATGCCGGATCAAGTCCGGCATGACGGAAGGGGCGTTGCGCGCTATGGCAAACATCGAGACTGCCGTGCACGTCTTTTTATGTGGTAAAATCTTCTTCCGATGGTCTGTCTCGAAACAACGCCTCTCCTTCCACAGAATTCAATTCCGTTTCCTCCCCCTATACGATAGCAAGTAAAAGTCGATTTCTGCAAAGGGGCGGGGCATGACGGCTATCACCATGAATGATGCGCTGGAGCGCGCGGGCGCAGGCGCCTATCAGCGGCGGCTGATGGGCATATTCGGCCTCGTCTGGGCCGCGGATGCCATGCAGGTTCTGGCCGTCGGCTTCACCGCCGCGTCTATCGCCGCAACCTTCGGCCTGACGGTGCCGCAGGCGTTGCAGACCGGCACGGCGTTCTTTTTCGGCATGCTGCTGGGTGCTGCCGGCTTCGGGCGGCTGGCGGATCGTTACGGGCGCCGTCGTGTGCTGATCGTCACCGTGGCCTGCGATGCGCTGTTCGGCGTGCTTTCGGTGTTCGCGCCCGATTTCACCATCCTGCTTATTCTGCGCTTTCTCACCGGTGCTGCCGTGGGCGGCACGCTGCCGGTGGATTATGCGATGATGGCCGAGTTCCTGCCTGCCAAAAATCGCGGCCGCTGGCTGGTCTTTCTCGAGGGCTTCTGGGCTGTCGGGACGCTGATCGTGGCGCTGGCGGCCTGGGGCGCCAGCCTCGCCGGCGTCGCCGATGCCTGGCGTTATATTTTTGCCGTGACGGCATTTCCGGCGGTTCTCGGCCTTGGCCTGCGCTTTCTGGTGCCGGAATCGCCGCTTTACCTGCTGCGCAGCGGGCGGTTGGAGGAAGCCAAGGCCGTCGTCAACCGCATGCTGGTGACGAATGGGCGTGCGCCGCTCGATGCCGGGACCGGGCTTTTCCAGCCTGACGTGGGCAAGGGGCAGGGGATATTTTCGCCGGCGCTCCGGCAGCGCAGCATCATGATCCTCGCCATCTGGTTCCTTGTTTCCGTTTCTTATTACGGCGTCTTTACGTGGATGCCGGCGAAACTGGCCGGAGACGGGTTTGGTTTCGTGCGCGGTTATGGTTTTCTGGTGCTGGTGGCGCTGGCGCAGATCCCCGGTTATGCGCTTGCCGCCTATGGCGTCGAAAAATGGGGCCGCAAGCCGACGCTGATCGGTTTCTGCCTGCTCTCCGCGCTCGGTTGCCTGCTCTTCACGCTGGCCTCGGCGGGCGCGATGATCGCCGCCTCGCTTCTCATCATGAGCTTTGCGCTGCTCGGTACCTGGGGAGCGCTTTATGCCTATACGCCGGAACTCTACCCGACGGAATCGCGGGCGACCGGCATGGGGGCCGCAGGCGCCATGGCAAGGCTCGGCGGCCTGCTGGCGCCGTCTCTGCTCGGTTATGCCATAGCGCAGGGTTTTGGCGTCGCAATCGGCATTTTCGCCGGCCTGCTGGTGCTTGCCGCCATTGCCGCGACGATGATCAATGCGGAAACGCGGCAGGTGGCGTTGAGCTGACGCGTCGTTCCCGCGCAAAGGCCTGACCCGTTGAGGATCAGGCCAGGCTGTTTCGCAGCTTACAGCGCCGTGTAGTTGACCGGCAACCAATCGTAATTGGTGCTGTCGGTGCGCACATGGCCGATGCCGGGGAAGGCGATATGGGCGCCGGCCACCAGATATCTGCCTTCTACCGCCTGCCGGAATGCCAGATCGCGCGCCACGACGGCGGCCTTCTGGTCGACGTCGAATTCGATGGCCACGTCAGGCTCATCGAACTGGAGGATATCGCCATGGGTGATATCGCCCCAGAAAACGATTTTCTGGCCGTCGCTTTCGAGAACGACAGCGCTGTGGCCGGGCGTGTGGCCGGCGTAAAGGATAGAACCGAGACCGGGAACCGGCGCAGTATTATCGCCGAATGTCTCGAACTTGCCGGCATCAATATAGGGCTGGATGCTTTCCTTCGCTTCGGCATAACCCTTCTTCAGCGCTTCGGGGGCCGCCTTGGCCTTTGCCGCATCGAGCCAGAAAGCGGCTTCGCGCGCGTTGACGTGCAGGGTCGAATTGGCAAAGACGCGTTTGCCATTGGCTGACAGTCCGCCGGAATGGTCGGTATGGATATGGGTGAGGACAACGTCATCTATATCCGCGGTTTTATAACCGGAGGCCTCGATATTGGCGACGAGCCTGCCGAGGGACGGGCCGAGATAAGCGCCGGTGCCGGCGTCGATCAGCACCAGCCTGTCGCCGGTGTTGACGAGAAAGGCGTTGACCGAGGTAGGCGTCTCTTCCGGCAGGAAGGCGTCCTGCAAGACCTTTGAGGCGTGTTCCGGCGTCGTGTTGGTGTAGATTTTGGCGAGCGGCAGCGCGATGACGCCGTCCGAAAGGGCGGTGACTTCCACCTTGCCGACCATCAGCCGATAAAAGCCGGGTGCCTGCGTGGCGGCAAGCGGCGCCTTGGCGAATGCGACGGCGGGTGCAACAAAAGGGGCGGCGAAGATGGCGCTGGCGGCGCCTTTGAGAAGTGAGCGACGGGACGGCATTGGGAGCTCCTGGGTTGAGGGAATGTCTTGAAACTTTCCGCACTCCAGCTAAGTGTAGGCAGGCCAGCAATCAAATCGATGTGACTTATGCAAACTATCGATCATTTCAATCTCCGTTCCTTCGATCTCAATCTTCTCATCGCTTTCGATGCGATGATGGAGGAGATGAACGTTACGCGCGCCGCGCGTCGGCTGAAAATCCAGCAGCCGGCCATGAGCCATAATCTCTCCACCCTGCGCACCCTGTTTCAGGATGAGCTTTTCATCCGCGTGGGGCAGGAGATGAAGCCAACGGCGCGGGCGCTTAATCTGGCCGGCCCGGTGCGGCAGGCGCTGAGGCAGGCGCAGGCGGCGGTGCTGACGGCGGATGTGTTCGATCCGGCCACCGAGCGCCGCACGTTCCGACTGGGCATGTCAAGCGAGGTGGAGCTGTTGCTTTTGCCGGATCTGACGGCGCGGCTGCGGGAGATCGCGCCCGGCATCCGCATTCTCGCCCGCAGCGGGCAGGAGCAGGAAATCACCGCGATGCTCGATACGGGCGTGATCGACATGGCTGTCGGATGCGCCTATTCGAAGGAACAACGCCACCATTGCGAGTCGCTTTATTCCTCCAGCGTGCTCTGCTGTTTCAATCCGGCCTTGCTCGATCTGCCCAATCCCGTCGGGCTGGACGCCTATATGGAGGCCAAACATGCGGTCATATCGCAAACGGACAGCCTGCATGGCTGCATCAAGGATGCGCTGGAACTGAGCGGTTTGGAAATAGACGTCGTCGCCGCCGCGCCGGATTTCCTCTCGGTGCTGGCGACGGCGCGATCCTCTGCTGTGCTGGCGACCGTATCTTCACGCATCGCGCTGCGTTATGCGCCAATGCTGGGACTGGAAATAAGCCCGGTGCCGGTGACGCTGAGTTTCCCGCCCGTCGCCATGGTCTGGACATTGCAGACAGATGCGGATGCCGGAGCCGTGTGGCTTCGCCAGCAAATCCGCGAGGCTATGGGCCGAACCGTTGATTGCGGGATATCGGGTATCGCGGCCTAGGTGGGAATTCCAAGGTTGCGAACCCATAATGCGGGATTGCCGCGTTGGGTCAAAAGCTGCCTCAGATGAGCGGTCTGGCAACAATGTGCGTGTCTTGAACGGCAACATATTGTATCGTTCCCGCAGCCTTTAACGCCTTTCCTGGGAGGAAAACATGCCTGACAAGCCAAGCATCGTACTGGTACATGGTTTTTGGGGCGGCGCAGCCCATTGGGCCAAGGTCATCAATGAGTTAAGCAAGAATGGCTATGGGGCCAAGAATATCCACGCGGTCGAGAACCCCCTCACGTCTCTCGCGGACGATGTGGCGCGCACCAGCAAGATGGTTGCTCAGATTGAAGGTCCCGTCGTTCTGGTCGGGCACTCATATGGCGGCAAGGTGATTACGCAAGCGGGCGACATGCCCAATGTGAAGGCGCTCGTTTACATCGCCGCCTTCGCACCGGACGCCGGTGAGAGCGCGGGCGGGATTTCGCAGGCCAAGCCGCCGGCGGCCTTTGCGAATATCGCGCCGGACAGCGACGGCTTCTTGTGGATCAAGCCCGAGAAGTTTCGGGAGAGCTTCTGTCAGGATTTGTCGGAAGAGGAAGCGCTAGTCATGGCCGTGACCCAAAAGGCTCCGGTCGGGAGCACTTTTGGCGATAATGTTACGGCGCCCGCCTGGCGGAAGAAGCCGAGCTATTATCAGGTCTCGACCAACGACCGGATGATTAACCCGGAAAACGAACAGATGATGGCCGATCGAATGAAGCCGATGAAGAAGATCGAACTTGAAGCCAGCCATGCATCGTTGGCTTCGCACCCGGTTGAAGTCACTGCGCTCATCCTTGAGGCGGCGCAAGGGTAACCAGCCGCCCGAATTTGCGCGTTTACCGTACGGTGGCCATGGTCCAATGCGCCTCGATGGGGCCGTAGCAGCGCGATTATGAATCGACCGCCTGGAAACGTTTCTCCAGCCATGTGATCGTCTGGCCCGTGGAAAGCGGCGCAAGCGAGCCAATCTTCGTGAAACCGAAGCGTTCGTAGGTTCTCAGGGCATCCGGGTTCATCGTGTCGATATAGGCGCCCATGCAGCCGCGCTTTCTGGCTTCCGCCTCCGCCATGGCAAGCAGCTTCGGGCCTGTGCCCTGACCGCGCATGGCCTCCGGCACGAAAAGAAGCTGGACGTAAAGCCAGCCGCGAGCGGTGTGGCCCACCAGACCGCCGGTGACGGTATTGTCGTCATCACGGATGGTAATGTTGAGTTCGCGTTTGTCGCTTTCGCCGAAACGGGCGAGATTATAGGCCACCAGCGGATCGCGAATGGCCTTTTCGGCCTCTGCATCCGCGACGTCGCTCAAAATGAAATTCATGTTCATCTTCCCGGGCTGCCGGGCGGCGGCCGTTTCCTCGTTTCCAATCCGAGACGTGAAGCGCCTTAAGCTCTTCGCTGGAAACGCCCTTATCTGCCCTCACGCCACCAGAGCGCGGAGAAGGCGAGCAGCAGGGCGGCAAGCCCGGCAAAACCGGCAAAGAGCGGCAGGGTGTTGACGCCTTTCAGCACCGTCTCGTCGGTCACGCGTATCAGCATGCGATCCTCGTCGGCAACCCTGATATCTCCGCGCACGGGCAATATATCTGGCAGCGCGATACGGCCGGAATTATCGGCGACACGGTGCACGCTGCCTTTGGTGGCGTCGGCCAGCGGTTTCAGCGTTTCGGTGGTCGAGATCATCGCCTTGAATTCCGGCGCATCCACCGCGCCGACATGGACGAGGGTAGTGAAATCGCCGTTCCTGATTTCAAACAGGCCGGTTTCGTCCATGCGGCGCTCGATCCTGTAAAGACCAGGCTCGGTGCTGGTGAAGGCCATGTTTTCCGTTTTGCCGGAAGGAAAACGCACGCTCGCCTGACCGGGATCGTCGCCGATGGTCTGGCGGGTAATCTGCAGGGTGCGGCCATTGGCGCGGGCCGTCAGCGCTTCTTCTTCAAGCTCGGGTTCCTTCATCAGCCAGTGGGCGATGCGACGGTAAAGCGCCACATGCGGGCCGCCGCCTTCAAAACCGCGCGCCCACAGCCAGCCCTGATCGGACAGCAGCATGGCGACACGGCCTTCGCCCTGCCGGTTGAGCACCAGAAGCGGGTCTTGCCCATCGCCGAGCATCACGGTCTGGCCCTGCGGCGGGTCAACGCTGATGGTGCGGAACCAGCGGCCCCATTGCGGCGGCTCGTTGCCCGAACCTTCCAGCCCACGGGTGACGGGGTGTTTCTTGCCCGCTTCCGAAAGGCGCGGATAAAAGGCGGCCTGATGCACCTGACCGGTCGGCTGCGCCGGCAACACGGAGGCGAGCGGCGTCATGGCGATCGAATCCTGACCGGCATGTTCCGGGCCTGCGGCAATCAAGAGCGCGCCGCCCTTTTCGACATATTGGGCGATGTAATCGTAATAGAGAATCGGCAGCACGCCGCGATGCTGGTAGCGGTCGAAGATGATGAGGTCGAAGTCCTCGATCTTTTCGACGAACAATTCACGGGTGGGGAAGGCGATCAGCGAGAGTTCGTTGATCGGCGTGCCATCCTGTTTTTCCGGCGGGCGCAGAATGGTGAAATGCACCAGATCGACCGAGGCGTCGGATTTCAGGAGATTGCGCCAGGCACGTTCGCCGGCATGCGGCTCGCCGGAGACCAGCAGCACGCGCAGGTTCTGGCGGATACCTTCGATCAGGTGAACGGCGCGGTTATTGGCAGGGGTCACTTCGCCCGGAAGTTCGGCGACGGAAAATTCCATGACATTGTTGCCGCCGCGCGGAACCTTGAAACTGAACGGCGTCGGCTGGCCGGGTGTGGCCTGCAGCGTGGCGATTTCTTCGCCGTTCATCTTCACGGTCACTTCCGCCGAACCGCCGCCGGCGGGGCGGCCGTCATCGAAGACACGCAGTGTCAGCTGCTGTTCCTCATTGACGATGCCGAAGCGGGGGGCGCGGACGATCTCGATGCGGCGGTCGAATTCATCGGCCTTGCCGGTGATCAGCCCATGCACGGGCGCGCGGAAGCCGAGCGCCTGTTCGGCATTGGGCAGGGCATTCGGGATATCGTGGATCTGGCCGTCGCTGAGGAAAATCGCGCCGCCGACGCGGGATGGCGAGACATCGGAAACGGCGGAGGAAAGGGCCGAGAAAAGCTGGGTCGAGGGTGAATCACTCTCGCCATTATCGCGCACTTCCACGATGCGCGGTTCGATGCGCGGGAAGCGCGACAGCCGGTCTTTCAGCGTCTCCAGCGCCGCATCGGTCATCTGCGGCCGGTCCTGCACGTCCTGGCTCTGCGAACGGTCGACGATGACGGGCACGATGGTGGAGAGCGGCTCGCGTTCCTCCTGCGTCAGAAGCGGATTGGCTATCGCCGCAAGCAAAGCGGCAAGCGCCAGCCCGCGCAGCCATGCGCCGCGCACGCCACGCCACAGGCCGATGAAGGAGAGCGCAAGAGCGGCGACGGCCAGAACGGCGATCACGATCCACGGCAGGAAGGGGGAGAAGGTCAATGTCATGTCACTGCCCCAACCGTTCGAGAAGTGCGGGAACGTGGACCTGATCGGCCTTGTAGTTGCCGGTCAGCATATACATCATGATGTTGACGCCGGAGCGGAAGGCATGCTCGCGCTGCATCTCATCCGGCGGCACTGTTGGCAGAACCGGCGCGCCCTGCGGATCGACGGCCCAGGCGCCGGCGAAATCATTGCCCGTTATCATGATCGGCGTCACGCCATCGCCGGAGGAGGAGAGGCCGGAGGTAGTCTTCGCCGCCCCCTGCCGCGATTCCACCCAGAGCGGCGAGCCGTTGTAACGGCCGGGGAAATTGGTGAGCAGGTAGAAGGAGCGCGTCAGAACGTGATCTTCCGGCACGGGCTCCAGCGGTGGGATATCGATATTGGCGAGGATCGCCTGCAGGCGTTCGCCGTTAGGGCTGGTTGCGCCGGTATCGAGCGACGAGAACTGGTCGCGTGTGTCGAACAGCACGGTGCCGCCGGCGCGCATGTAGGCGTCGATGCGTGAGATGGCGGCGCTTGAGGGCATGGGTGCCGTTGCGGAAACCGGCCAGTAGATGATGGGATAGAAGGATAGCTCATCCTTGGAGATGTCGAGGCCGACCGGCTGGCCGGGCTCCAGCGTCGTGCGCCAGGTCAGGAATTCGCTTAAACCCTGCAAACCCTGCTCGGAAATGCGGTCGACGTCGTCCTCGCCGGTGCGAACATAGGCGAGATGGGTGGTGTCCAGCCGTTCGAAGATTTGCTCGTCTCCGGGTTTGGGGTCGTCGGCGCGGGCGTCGGTTGGCGACATGGCGGCAAAGGCACCAAACGCCAGAAGCACGGCGGCGGCCGTGGCGCTGCGGGCTTTCGGCAGGCGTGCGAAGGCGCCGTTCATGAAGAGCACGATCAGGCTGTCGGCAATCAACATCAGGAAGGCGGCGATGAACAGAGCAGGGCGCAGCGATTTCGCGGTTTCGCCGATCAGGGCTTCACTGGTGGTGCTGACGCCGGCGACGGATGCGTCGAGCGGGCGCAGCGTCGCACCTGCGGGCAGGAGGTTGAGAGCCACGAAACCATCCTCTGTGCCATAGAGGCCGGGGGGATTGTCGAAACCGGTGCGCGGCGGCTGGCCGGCGCGCATTTCCAGCGGCCGGGCAGTGCCGATTTCTGCTGAAAGCGCGCCTTCCGCCGTCAGTAGCCGGAAGGGCGGAAGGGCGGCAGCCGGGGCATTGGCGTTGGCGGAAGCGCCGCCCGCCTTCGACAATTGCACGATACGGCGCAGCATATCGACGAAATGGCCCGAGATCGGCAGGTCGGACCAGCTTGCCTCAGCGCTGACATGGAAGAGCACGATGCGGCCCGCCTCGACAGTGCGGGTGGTAACGAGCGGCGTACCATCGGCAAGGCTTGCCCAGGTGCGTTCGGCCAGATCCGGTGTCGGTTCGGCCAGAACCTGACGCTTGACGAGAACGCCATCGGCCTTCGGCATGCCCGCGAAAGCGCCGAAATTCGGGAAATCGGCAAGCGGCTGCGGCTCGGCCCAGGAGAGCGCGCCGCCAAGCGCGCGTTCGCCCTGTCTGAGTGTTACAGGCACCAGCGGGTCATCTGCGGGTGCTGCGGCAAGGCGCGGTCCGGCAAAACGGATCAGCGTGCCGCCACCGGCGAGCCAACGCTGCATCGGCTCATAGGTTTCCTGCGGCAGACGGCCGATATCGGCCATGACGATGACCGAAGGATTGGATTGCAGGATTTCCGGGATCGCCTGCGCCAGATCGGCCTGCCGCTGCGGAATGAGATCGGCGAAAGGCTGAAGCGCGCGGCTGATGTAATAAAGCGGCTGCAGCAGCGGCTGGAAATCATTGCCGGTTTCGCCGGCGAGCAGGGCCACGCGGCGGCGGCGGAAACCGTCATCCAGAAGATGCACCGCACCCGCCGTCGACACGCCTTCGAGGGAGAGGCGGGCGAAATCATTGCGCAGTTCGAAAGGTGCTTCCACCGTTGCCGTGGTTTCGGCCGCGCCGGGCGCGAAGTTCGCGATGCCGTTGGCGAGGATGCGGCCCTGGCTGTCCTGCGCATTGACGGTCAGCCGGGTGGCTTCGGCGGTATCGAGGCGCGACAGTGTGACGCTCATGGCATCGGCATTGTTGGTGGCGCCGGTAATGGCGGCGATCGCCTTGCCGTCGCCCTTCACGATGCGGAATTCGGCGGGGGAGAGGCTGGCAAGCGTTCTCATCGCGCTTTCATCCTGCGCGGTTTGAACGCCATCGGCAATATAGGCGATCGTGCCGGGGGCCGTGCCATTCAGCGCCTCGGTGATGGCTTCCGCCGTGCGGATACGATCTGGAACGAGCGGCTTCGGCTTTGCTGCGGCGAGCTTTTCCAATGCAACGGCTGTCGTTCCCGGTACGGCGTCATGTTCCGCATCGGCGGTGAAGCTGATGGAGACGGGGCGGTCGGCGCGCTCCGCATCGCCGATCAGGGCCTGAGCGGTGGCCACGCGTCTTTCCCAGTCGGGCGCAGCGGCCCAGCTATTGTCGACCACCAGCACCAGCGGGCCGCTGCCGGCAATGCTGTTGTTGCGCGGGTTCACCACCGGATCGGCCAGCGCGAAAATCACGGCGGCGGCAAGCGCCATGCGCAGCAGGGTCAGCCACCATGGGCTTTTCGAGGGCGTTTCCTCGCGTTTCAACACAGTCGCCAATATTTTCAGCGGCGGAAACACTTCCGCCTTGGGGCGCGGCGGGGTGAGCCGCAGCAGCCACCAGATGGCGGGCAGCGCCAAGAGGCCGAAGAGGATATAGGGGCTGGTGAAGACGAAAGGCAATGCGCTCATCTGTGCCCACCGCCCTGTGCCGGCGCGCCGGAAAGATACATGTGCATGGCGACGAGCGCCTCGGAAGCGAGATGGTCTGTGCGGTGGAACACGAAGTTCCAGCCTAGACGGCGCAGCGACGAGGACAGCGCCTCACGCCTTGCGAGATAGGCGCGGGTGTAATCCTCGCGAATGGTTTCGGCACGGCCGGACACCAGTTTTTCTCCCGTTTCCGGGTCGGTGAACTCGGTGCGGCCGGAATAGGGGAAGGTCTCTTCCGCCGGATCGGCAATTTCCACCACATGGCCGCGCAGGCCGCGCCGCGCCAGAGGCGAAATCCGCTCCATCACGGCTTTGGCATCATCGAGAAAATCGCCGATGAGGACGATGTCGCTCGCGCCGCGGATCATGCCCGTTTCCGGCATGCCCGTGGTCAGCGGCGCGTGCATGATGGCGGCGGCCAGCCGTTCGGCGGCGTTTCTGGCCGAAACCGGCTCCATGATGCCGGGGCAGCCGATGCGCTCGCCCGAGCGCGCAAGGATTTCCGCCAGCGCCAGCATCAGCACCAGCGCCCGGCTTTCCTTGGAGACCGAGCCGAGGGTGGATTTGAACATCATCGACGGCGACATGTCCGCCCAGAGCCAGATGGTGTGGGCGGCTTCCCATTCCCGGTCGCGTACATAGGTATGGTCGTCGCGGGCCGAGCGCCGCCAGTCGATGCGCGACAGGCTTTCGCCTTCTGCATAGGGGCGGAACTGCCAGAAATTTTCACCGATGCCGCGCTTGCGGCGGCCGTGCCAGCCGGCGGTGACGGTGTTGGCGATGCGCTTTGCCTCGACCATGCAGTCCGGCACCAGTGCGGCACGCTGGCGCGCGCGCGCCAGAACTTCGCTACCCGGCGTCTTGTCTACGATCTGGCCGATGGATGCCACAGGCACTCCTTTCGCGAAAGGTTAGGCACGCGTCTTTTAATTCTTCGCCTGCTCCACGAGGGCCGCAATCACATCGCGCACCGACATGCCTTCGGCGCGGGCCGCAAAGGTCAGCGCCATGCGGTGTTCCAGCACCGGTTCGGCCAGCGCATGGACATCGTCCAGCGACGGGGCGAGCCGGCCTTCGTAAAGCGCACGGGCGCGGGCCGTCAGCATCAGCGACTGGCCGGCGCGCGGGCCCGGACCCCAGACAACGTGTTTGTCGGTCAATTTGTTGCCATGGCCGGGGCGGGCGGAGCGGACGAGCGAGAGGATCGCATCCACCACCTTGTCGCTGACCGGCATCTGGCGGATGAGGGCCTGGATTTCCATCAGGCGCCCGGCATCGATCACGCCGCGCGCTTCGCCCGAGGCGGTGCCTGTCGTGTCGAGCAGGATCTGGCGTTCGGCGGCAAGCTCGGGATAACCGACATCGACCTGAAGCAGGAAGCGGTCGAGCTGGGCTTCGGGCAGCGGATAGGTGCCTTCCTGCTCCAGCGGGTTCTGGGTGGCGAGAACGTGGAACGGCTTCGGCAGCTCATAGGTCTGGCCGGCCATGGTGATGTGATATTCCTGCATGGCCTGCAGAAGGGCGGACTGCGTGCGCGGGCTGGCGCGGTTGATTTCGTCGGCCATCAGCAGCTGGCCGAAAATCGGACCCTTGATGAAGCGGAAGGAACGGCGGCCGTTCTCGTCCTGATCCATCACTTCGGAACCGAGGATGTCCGAGGGCATCAGGTCCGGCGTGAACTGGATGCGATTGGCATCGAGGCCGAGCACGGTGCCGAGCGTGGTGACGAGCTTGGTCTTGGCGAGGCCGGGAACGCCGACGAGCAGCGCATGGCCGCCGGAGAGGATGGCGAGAAGCGTGTTCTGCACCACTTTTTCCTGGCCGAAAATGACCTTGGAGACTTCCGTGCGGATGGCCGCGATATCGGAAAGCGCCTTTTCAGCCGCGGCGACGATGGCCTTTTCATCGAGGGTTTCGCCGGTATTCATCACGCCCATGTCGCTCTCCTCATACCTTCGCCGCTGTCACAGTCACATCCCGGTTTCGCTGGCCGCTGGCCGGGACGGATTTTGCGCTGCATATAGCTTATTGCTCTCTTGGCCGCTGACAAGCGCCATTCGAATGACTATGTCGTGACTTAGTATTTCCTTATCGGCAAAGCGAGACTCGAATATGGCAGCGGAGACGATAAATTCGGCTGATGATGCGGCGGGGCTTGCGGCGATGATTTCCCGCGCCGCCGAACAGAGCGGCGACGCCAAACGCGGGCCGGCCCCGGTTGAACGCTGGAATCCGCCCTTTTGCGGCGATCTCGACATGGAAATCCGCGCCGATGGCACCTGGTTCTACCTCGGCACCCCCATCGGCAGGGCGCCGCTGGTGCGGCTGTTTTCCACGGTTCTGCGCAAGGATGAGGACGGTAAAACCTATCTCGTAACTCCTGTGGAAAAAGTCGGCATCCGCGTCGCGGACGCGCCTTTCGTCGCCGTGGAAATGAAGCTGACGGCGGGTGAGGATGATGGCGAGCCGCTGCTGACCTTTCGCACCAATGTCGGCGATGTGGTGGAGGCGGGGCCGGAGCATCCGTTGCGGTTTGAGGTTTTCGGTGAGAACCGGGAATTGAAGCCCTATCTTCTGGTGCGCGGCAGGCTGGAAGCGCTCGTGTCGCGGGCGGTGATGTATGATCTCGTCGCACTTGGCGAGGTGATCGAAGTGGAGGGCGTCGACATGTTTGCGGTGCGCTCGGGCGGGGTGACTTTTGCGGTGATGCCCGCCAAGGAACTGGAACGGCTTTCGCAATGACGACAACGGCATTCAAGACTTTTACCGCCGCCGATTTCCGCTGCCGCGTGCTGCAGGAAGGCGAGGGCGTGGCGGAACGGGAGCATGGCGACCATGTGCTTAATCCGGGCGTGGTGCTGTCTGGAAACGGCATCAGGCTGAAGGACGCCGCCGTGCTGGTGCCGGTCATTGACGATGGCAACGATGCGCGGGTGATCTTCACCCAGCGCACGGCCACCCTGCGCAAACATTCCGGCCAGATTTCATTTCCGGGCGGCGGCATCGATGCCGAGGACCGGACGCCTGAAGAGGCGGCGCTGCGCGAGACGGAAGAGGAAATCGGCCTTTCGCGATCTTTCGTGGAAACGGTCGGGCGCCTGCCGGATTATATTTCCGGGACGGGTTTCCGCATCAAGCCGGTGCTGTCCATCGTTCGGCCCGGCTTTGACCTGACGCTCAATCCGACGGAAGTGGATGAGGTTTTCGAGGTGCCGCTGTCCTTTCTGATGGACCCGGCCAATCACGGGCGCGGCAGCCGCATCTTTCAGGGGAAGGAGCGGTTTTTCTACGAAATGCCCTATGGCGAACGTTACATTTGGGGCATTACGGCGGGCATCGTCAGGACGATTTACGAGAGGTTTTATTCATGAGCAGCCTTGCCGGGCGGGACTGGTTTCAAAAACCGGCGCTCAAGCGCATCTTTACGCTTCTGAATGCCGATGGCGGCGAGGTGCGGATCGTTGGCGGCGCGGTGCGCAATGCGCTGATGGACCTGCCGGTCGTCGATGTCGACATGGCGACGACGCTCACCCCTGACGTGGTTGTTGCGCGGGCCAAGGCTGCGGGCATCAAGGCGGTGCCGACCGGCATCGAACACGGCACGGTAACGCTGGTGATCGATGGCGAAGGTTTCGAGGTGACGACGTTGCGCCGCGATGTCGAAACCAATGGCCGCCACGCACAGGTGGCTTTCGGAACCGACTGGCAGACCGACGCCGAGCGGCGCGACCTCACCATCAATGCTCTTTATGCCGATGAAAAGGGCGAGATCATCGACCTTATCGATGGTCTTGCCGATATAGAGACCGGCACGGTGCGCTTCATCGGCGATGCGGCGATGCGGATTTCGGAAGATTACCTGCGGATTCTCCGGTTTTTCCGCTTTTTCGCCCATTACGGTTCCGGCCGCCCGGATGCGGACGGCTTGCGGGCAAGCGCGCGGGCCAAGGACAAGCTGGGCACCCTTTCGGCCGAGCGGGTGTGGAGCGAACTGAAAAAGCTGCTTTCCGCCCGCGATCCTTCCCGGGCCCTTTTGTGGATGCGGCAATCGGGCGTTCTGGCGGAAATTCTTCCCGAAACGGAAAAATGGGGCATCGACGCCATTCACGGGCTGGTGGCGACGGAGCAGGCTCTGGGCTGGGCGGTAGACCCGATGCTGCGGCTTGCCGCCATCGTACCGCCGGACAGGGACAGGCTGGCTGCCCTTGCCGCGCGCCTCCGGCTGTCGAAAGCCGAAGCGGCTTATCTTGCCCATTGGGCTTCGGCTCCGGCAGCTGACCCGGAGCTGAAGGAGACGGCGCTAGACCGGCTGCTCTATCGTCAGGGCGTCGAGGGCGTGAAGACGCGGCTGAAACTGGCGCTTGCCTCGGCCCGTGCCGATCTTTCCGCTGGCGACACAGCAATGCAGAAAGTTGCGCGGCTTTCGACTTTGCTGACGAGGGCGGAAAAATTCCACAAACCCGGCTTTCCGCTGAGCGGTGCGGATGTGATGGCCGCAGGTGTTGAGGCCGGCCCGAAGGTGGGCGAAGTGCTGAAAAGCCTCGAGGAAAAGTGGATCGACGTCAATTTCTCACTCGACCGGGCAGCGTTGACCGCCCGGCTGAAGGATATGCTGGAAAATTGAGGTCAGCGACGGCGGCGTTGCGGCTCAGGCCGCATTTGCCTCGTCGCGAATGCGGGATTTGATGTTTTCGATCATGTTCTCGCGTATGACGGTTTCGCCGTGCGCCGATCGCATATGTTCCACGGTGCGACGCACAACTTCGGCGTCGTCATCTGCGCGCGTGTGCCAGGCACAGCCGGGCAGGAGCGTTCCACATTCAAACAGTCTCATGGTCTTGCCTCCCTGTTTTAGAGCGCCATGCGTCCGTTCGGACGCATAAAGGACACTCTAACATTTTGAGTCTGCACATTCTCCCTGTCGAAAACCGGAATCGATTTTCGACAGGGAGAATGTGCGAGAGTGAGGGACAGCAATTCAATTGCCTGCTGTCCCTCCGACAAGAAACGAATGTTCACCGCTTATGTTCCAGAGCGGCGTCCTTCGACCTTATTCAGGCCCCTATTCGGGCATCGCCCAGCACTGGAAAACAGAGGATGTGCCGGCTGCCGGAATTTTTGTACGAGGCATTTCGTCATTGTCCGCCCGCTTCACCGTTTTTCCGGCCAGCGTGCGTTTTACCTGTTCGACATAAAAGGAATGCGGCAGTTCGCGATCACCCGTGGCACGCATTTCCGCTGCCAGGCGATCGATCAAATCAGGGGTATCAATGGAATGCTGGGCTTCCTCGGGGGAAGCAGAGATAGGCATGCTGTTCGAAGTAATCATGACGATAGCTCCTCCAGTACGTCTGCGAGGAGGAGACTATCATTGCCTTGATTTTTCCATAAGTCCTAATTTGCGCTATTTGCGACCAAATGGCTGATGAGCGTCAAATTTACGTGAGGTTTTTTAAGGCCAGCGCACCACCGGCGGCAGTGAGGAAAGAATCGATTCGACATTGCCGCCGGTCTTGAGGCCGAAGATCGTGCCGCGATCATAAAGCAGGTTGAATTCCACATAGCGGCCGCGGCGGATGAGCTGCTCGTCACGGTCCTCTTCCGTCCAGTTCTGGTTAAAATTGGCGCGGACGATTTTCGGATAGACCAGATTAAAGGCGCGGCCGACATCCTGCACGAAGGCGAAATTGGCGTCCCAGCCGCCTTTCTCTTCTTCGGGATGCAGCCAGTCAAAGAAGATGCCGCCGGTGCCGCGCGGCTCGTTGCGGTGTTTCAGGAAGAAATAGTCGTCGCACCATGTCTTGTAGCGCGGATAATCGGCGACCGGATGGCGGTTGCAGGTGATCTGGAAGGCGCGGTGGAAAAGCTGGGTGTCCGGGTCCTGTTCGTCACGTCTGCGCCCCAGCACCGGCGTCAAATCCGCGCCGCCGCCGAACCAGTGGCTGGTGGTGACGACCATGCGGGTGTTCATGTGCACCGCCGGCACATTGGGATTGACGGGATGGGCGATCAGCGAGAGGCCGGAGGCCCAGAAACGCGGGTCTTCTTCCGCTCCCGGTATCTGCTTGCGGAATTCCGGCGAGAATTCGCCATAGACGGTGGAGGTGTGGACGCCAACCTTCTCGAAGACGCGGCCTTCCATCATCGACATCTTGCCGCCGCCGCCCTCGCCATTGTCGCGCAGCCAGTCTTTCTGGACGAAATGGCCGGGCTCCTGGTCGGAAAGAGGGCCGGTCAGGTCGTTTTCGAGGGTCTCGAAGGAGGCGACGATGGTATCGCGCAGATGCTGGAACCAGGCTTGGGCAAGGGCCTTCTTGTCCTCGATGTCGTCGGGCAAGCCCTTCGGCAAGATTGGCCGTTCCATGCGTATTCTCCTTAGGTGAAGTCGATTCCCTGTCGCGTCTAGCAGGTGCAGGCCCCGCGCACAAATTCGACTCGCCAAGTTCACATGCGGGCACTATCTTTATCGATGTAGGTGCCAGAGGTGAATATCATGACGAAATTTACCGGACCGCCGCCCCTGGACGGGCTGAAGCGCAGGATCGCCAATCACCGCAAGGCGCGTGAAGGCTCAGGCGACGACAAGACGCGCAATGGCATGTTCGTGCGGCAGACCTTCTGTCTCGGGCGCGAGGAAGCCCGCGCCAAGGCGCGCGAATGGTTCGACAGCTTTCCGAAAGCGGCCTACTGGACGGAAGTGGAAAGCTGGCGGCAACTGGAAGGCGACCGCATCGAATTCACCATGCGGCGGCTTCCTTCGGCCGATTGAAGTTTAGAGCGTTTTCGCCCTTCCGGACGGAACCGGGAACCGCTTTTCCTTGAAAATGCTTTCAGGCGCGGGGCTCAGCATAACGCAGGCGGCTTTCGATCAGCACGCCGCTTTCATCCAGAATGGGATGCGCCACCGTGACGATGTGGGCGTTGATGCGCTTCAGATCCCGCAGCATGTCGAGATGCAGCGAACTGGTCTGCATGCTTTCCGCAAGCCCGTCGCGCAGGCGCTCGAGATGGCGGTTGGAGGATTGTTTTTCGAGCCGGCGTATATCCACCTTGCTTTCCATCAGCCGGCGGGCAAGATCGAAATCGCCGGTCACCAGAATGCTCTGGGCGGCACGCAGGTTCTCGATGGTCATGTCGAACAGGGTCTTCAGCTCCTCATAACCGTCGTCGGAAAATTTGAAGCTGTTCAGCACCTTCTTGCGAATCTGCTCGCAAATGCCTTTTTCGATGATGTCGCCGATATGTTCGAGGTTGATGGCATAATCGATGATGGCGATTGAACGGCGCGCTTCCTCGTCGGTTAGCCCCTTGCGCCCCAGCTGCGACAGATAGACCTTCACCTCCTGCTGACGGCGATCGACCTTGTTTTCAAGCAGGGAAACTTCCTGAAGCGGTGCCAGATCATTGTGCTTGAAGGCGTTTTCGGCGCGGATCAGCATGCGCTCGATGCTGTCGCCGACGCTCAAGACCTCGCGGGTGGCGTTGGCGAGCGCCACGACCGGCATGTCCAGCGCCTGCTGGTCGAGGAAATTCGGGCCGTCTTCGGCTTTCGGATCGCCCGGCACAAGCTTTGTCATCAGATCGGATATCAGGCCGGAGAAGGGCCAGGCCAGCGCCGCGAGGATGACATTGAAGATCAGGTGGGCGTCGACCGGCAGTTTGGCCGGCGAAATCGGCAATTGCTGCAGAAGCGTCGCGCCATAGGAGGCGAGCGGCAGGGCGATGAGGCAGCCGATGGTGCGCACGAGGAGGTTGCCGATGGTGATGCGCCGCGCCGAGGCGGGGCCCGACAGGGTGGCGATGACGGGCGGAATGGCACCGCCGAGATTGGCGCCCAGGATGAGAACGATGATGAGGCCGGCCGACAGCGTGCCGGTGGCCGCCAGCGACAGGATCAGCACGACAACGGCGAGGCTGGAGGAGGAGACGAAGGCCAGTACGGCGGAGAAGATCAGCGCCACGGGCCATGCGCCATCCAGCAGGCCGATGAAGACGCCGAGAGCGGGCGAGGCGCGCATCGGCTCGGTCGCACCGCTCAGCAGATGCAGGGAAAGAAGCATCAGGCCGATGCCGATCAAGGCGGTTCCGCCGCCCTGTCTGGCATTGGAACTGCCCTTTTTAAAAATAATGCCCGCAAGGATCAGAAGAGGCGACAGCCATTCCACGCCGGCGGCCACGATCCAGGCGGTGACGGCGGTGCCGACATTGGCGCCAAGCAGCACCACCTGCGCCATACGCGGTTTGATGAGGTCACGCTCGGCGAAGGAGGTGACGGTCAGTGCCGTCGCCGTCGAGCTTTGCAATGCGACGGTGGCGAAGAAGCCGGAAAAGAACGAACGCGGGCCGTTCTGGGTGCCGGTCGCCAGCACGCTTCGAAGTTTCATGCCGAAGGCACGGGTGACCCCGTCCTTCACCTGGGCAAGGCCGAAGAGCAGCAGCGCGACTGCGCCGAGAAGGTTGACGATGACAATGGTGGATTGCATGCTACGTCTCCTCACACCCGCCGGCGGACGGTTCCGGCGAGGGTGATTTTTGTTGTCCGGCTAATGAGTATAGGAGCCTGAACGCCTTCGGTACAGGCCGGGTTGCGACAGTTTTGAAGCAAAAACGGTCAATTTTTGTATTTGCCCGAAAAAATGGCGTTAAAAAGGGCGCTCAGGCCCATGCGGTCTGACGCAAAGCCTCGCCGGTGATCATCGCCGCCGACATGGCCACGTTGATTGAACGCTGTCCCGCAACCATCGGTATGATGATTCGCTCCTGCGCCTTCTCATGCACATGGTCGGGTACACCCGCACTTTCACGGCCGAAAAGCAGGATATCGTCCTCGCGATAGGCAATTTGCGTATAGGGCAGGGCGGCCTTGGTCGAGGCGAGAACAAGGCGGCGGCCCGTGGTTGCGCGCCATTCCTCAAAACGGTCCCAGCTGACATGGCGTGTCAGCGCCGCCGCCGCGATATAATCCATGCCCGCCCGTTTCAGGTTGCGGTCGGAAATATCGAAGCCGGCCGGCTCGATGATGTCGACGCCAAGGCCAAGACAGGCGGCCAGCCGCAGGATAGTGCCGGTATTGCCGGGAATATCGGGCTGGTAAAGGGCGATCCTGATGCTTGGCCTGATATTGGGCCCGATTTCAGGCTTGATGTCGGACATGGTCTTCCCGTCGCAGTTGGAATGCTGGAGCGATTAGCACGGGCGGATGGCCTGTGACAGATGCAGCATGAAAAGTCGGTCTCGAAGAGCGCCGTATTCATTCGCATGACACACAGGCAGGCTACCCATTAACCAATGGGTCGTGAGGCTGTCCGAACGCCGGCATGAGTTGTGACGGCGCGCTTTCAGGCCGGATATTCCGTACCGCAAAAACAGGAAGATATCATGTCCGAACGGGTGAATTTCGTCCATTTGACCGATCTGCATGTGGGCAATCCGCAGGTGCAGGATGATGATCTTTATTCCGATACGTCGACGAGGCTCGCCGACACGCTGGCGCAGATCAAGGCGCTGGAGCCGGCGCCCGAATTCATCGTTGTCAGCGGCGATCTGACCAACAGGGGCGATGCCGGCAGCTACGAGGAATTGAAGCGTCTGCTGGACGCTGCGGAACTCGATGTGCCTTTGCTCTTCGCGCTTGGCAATCATGACCGCCGTGATGGTTTTTATCCTGTCATGCTCGGCCGTAACGAGGAGCTGGACGCGCCCTACGACCATGCCGCAGTGATTGCCGGTCTCCATGTCATCGTGATGGATACCAGCGTTCCGGGCAAGGTCGGCGGCGCTTTCGAGCCGGGCCAGATCGAATGGCTGGAAGAGGAGCTCGAAAACCATCCTGACCTGCCGAAGCTTCTGGTGATGCACCATGCACCGGCGCTCGATTTCGACCGGCTCGATGCGGAGTGGGAATCCCTGTCCTTTGACGATACCGAGGCCCTCGACGAGGTGCTGTTCGAGCATGATGTCATCGGTATTCTTGCGGGCCATATCCACTACGACCGTATCTCGCACTGGCAGGGTATTCCCGTCGTCGTCGGCATCGGCCAACATTTCGCCACCGATCCCCTGTGGCTGCATGCGGGCGTGCGCATGTTGTCGGGTGCATCCTTCGCCATCGGCACGGTGCGGGATACGGGCCTGACCGTCACTTTCGCGCCTCAGCCCAGCGACCGCCGGGAACTCAAACGTCATACGCAGGCGGATATGGCCGAGCTGGTTGCGGAATATGAAGGTGAGCAGTCACAGGATGCTGCCGAGTAAGGCGATACATTCAAGGCCGGTGATGGGTGGAAACCCCTGCGGGTAAATCCACCCATTTGGCGATGTTCGCCACAATCGGGAGTTTTCTAGCGCATCCTGGTCTTTCCGACTGGTCAACGATTAATTTTTGCGCTACAAGGCCACATCTTCAACACCAGCTCAGGGAGGTTATCATGGATATTTACGTTCGCTTTCGCCTCCCGGCCCCAGTAGTGCCGCTGCTGGCCTAGGTGTTACTCCGCGGTTCGCCCGCGTTTCCCATTTCTCGATTCGTCATGTGGCTGTCACGGCCATATCCAAAGACTTTTCCGTTCCGTCGTGAGCCATATTTGTGTCCGCTCACCATGTCACGATGGAGCGATTGATTGCCGGAGCTTGGCCTATGTTTGGCTGGTTTGAAAAACGCCTCGATCCTTTTCCCTCTTCGACGCCGTCCGTGCCGCCGAAGACGCTTTTGCCGTTCCTGTGGCACTATGTGAAACCGGCATGGCCCTGGCTGCTGCTGCTTGGCCTGATGTCCATGGGCATCGCCGTTGCGGAAGCCATGCTCTATAAATTCCTCGGCAATATCGTCGACTGGCTGTCCACGGCCAATCGCGAGACGTTTTTTGCCGATGAGGGCTGGCATCTGATTGTCATGGCCGGACTGGTGCTCTTCGTGCTGCCGCTGATGGGCGCGATCCACACCATGACGATGCACCAGACGCTTGCCGGTAATTTCGGCATGATCGCGCGCTGGAAGATGCACCGTTTCCTGCTGCGCCATTCCATGAACTTTTTCGCCAACGAGTTTGCCGGCCGCGTTTCCACGAAGGTTATGCAGACGGCGCTGGCGATCCGCGAAGTGGCGCTGAAGGTCATCGACGTCTTCGTCTATGCGATCAGCTTCGTCGTCTCGATGCTGTTCATGGTCGCGGCTGCGGACTGGCGGCTGGTTATTCCGCTGCTGGTCTGGCTCGGTATCTATATGGGCATCCTTGCCTATTTCGTTCCGAAGCTCGGCCGGCTGGCGCAGGAGCAGGCGGATGCGCGTTCTATGATGACGGGCCGCATCGTCGACAGCTACACCAATATCTCGACGATCAAGCTGTTTTCCCATGCGGGCCGCGAGGAAAGATATGCGCGTGAGGGTATGAATGTGTTTCTCGGAACCGTTCACCGCCAGATGCGCAAGATTTCCGGCTTCAACATCCTGATCGACCTTAACAATGCCGTGGTGCTGTTTTCCACGGCGACGCTCGGTCTTTATTTCTGGATGCAGGGTTCGGTGACCGCCGGTTCTGTCGCCATCGCCATCAGCCTTGCCATGCGCGTCAACGGCATGTCGCAGTGGATCATGTGGGAAGTCACCTCGCTGTTCGAAAATATCGGCACGGTTTATGACGGCATGTCGATGATGACGAAGCCGCACGATATCGTCGATGTCGCCAAGGCACCGCAGCTTGCGGCACCGCAGGGCGCCATCCGTTATGACAACGTCCGTTTCCACTATGGCAAGAACAAGGGCGTGATTGACGGGCTGACGCTTGATATCAAGCCGGGCGAGAAGGCCGGTCTGGTCGGGCGTTCGGGCGCGGGCAAGACGACGCTGATGAACCTGCTGCTGCGTTTCTACGATCTGGAAGCGGGCAGGATCACCATCGACGGGCAGGACATCTCCAAGGTGTCGCAGGATAGCCTGCGCGAGTTGATCGGCGTCGTGACGCAGGATACCTCGCTGCTGCACCGTTCGATCCGCGACAACATCGCCTATGGCCATCCCGAGGCCACGGACGAGCAGGTGATTGCGGCGGCGAAGCGGGCGAATGCCTGGGACTTCATCGAAACGCTTGTCGACATGCATGGTCGCCAGGGCCTCGATGCGCAGGTCGGCGAACGCGGCGTGAAGCTTTCCGGCGGCCAGCGTCAGCGCATCGCGATTGCCCGTGTGTTCCTCAAGAATGCGCCGATTCTGGTGCTGGACGAAGCGACCTCGGCGCTCGACAGTGAAGTCGAGGCGGCGATCCAGGAAAACCTGTTCTCGCTGATGGAAGGCAAGACCGTGATCGCGATCGCCCACCGCCTTTCGACGCTGACCGAGATGGACCGGCTCATCATCCTCGACAAGGGCCAGATCGTCGAGGCCGGCAGCCATGCGGAACTGGTGGCAATGGGCGGCATTTATGCCGATCTGTGGCGGCGCCAGTCCGGTGGCTTCATTGCTGATCACGAGGCCGATGTGGCTGCGGAGTAAGGATAATGTGAGGGCGGGGGTATTCCCCGCCCTTTTCGTTGAGGGCTTAAAGCCTCTCTCCCGTCATGCCGGCCTTGAGCCGGCATCCAGCCATGGCGCGTCTGCGCCGTGAGAAGAATCTTTTGCGATCAAAGACTTGATCACGCTGGACCCCGGATCCAGTCCGGGGTGACGGTGTGAGGATGCTGCCGATGCGTAAAATATCGATAGGTTGATTTAAGGACGGGGAACATTTCCCGCCCTTTCTCATTCCCCCAACGTTACCGAAATATAATCTCTTCCCCAAGGCTCGGCGGCTGTTCCCCCAACGGGAATCCGCCTATATCCGGATCATGGTCATTACGCGCATCTTCGAGTTCTTCGAGAACTGGATCAAGCCCTTCGCCCGAAAGGACGACCTGCGGCCGCCCGAAAACACATTCGCCTTCATCTGGTTCTATATTTCTCAAGCCAAGGCGCCGTTTTTCGCGATGCTGGTGCTGGGCGGGCTGACGGCGGCCATTGAGGCGGCGCTGTTCTGGTTCGTCGGGCGGCTGGTGGATATTCTCTCGACCGTGAAGCCCGATGAAGGCTGGGCAGGCCTGCTTGCCGCCCATGGCGGCGAACTTGTCGGCATGCTGGTGTTGATCGGCGTTGTGCGCTTCATCGTCACGATGATCACCGCGCTGGTGGACCAGCAGATCATTACACCCGGTTTTTACAATCTGGTGCGCTGGCAATCCTACATGCATGTGGCGCGGCAATCGCTGACCTTCTTCCAGAACGATTTTTCCGGCCGCATCGTCACCAAGGTCTGGTCGGGCGGGCAGGCGGCGGGCGATCTCGTCACCTCGCTGATGGAAAGCGTCTGGTTCGTCGGGATTTATTCCGTCTCGATGCTGTTTCTGATCGGCGGGCTGGACTGGCGGCTTGCGGTCGTCGTGCTTGTCTGGGTGCTAATCTTTTCGGCGCTGGCGCGTTATTTCGTGCCGCGCATTCGCTACCATTCGAAAGAGACGGCCGAAGCCGCCTCCATGCTCTCCGGCCGCATGGTGGACGCCTACAGCAATATCCAGACACTCAGGCTGTTCGGGCGCGACGACGCCAATGACCGCTACATGCGGCAGGGCTTCGATATTTTCCAGAACGCCACCATGACGTTTACGCGGTTCATCACCGGCGTGCGCGCCTCCATGGCGCTGCTGTCGGGCGTGATGATCACGTCAATGGCCGCCCTCTGCATCGACCTATGGCTGTCCGGCAGGATCAGTTCCGGTGCGGTCGCCTTTACGCTGGCTCTGGTGCTGCGCCTCAATTTCCTGCTCGGGCGGTTGATGACGCAGTTCAACGGCATCATGCGCAATTTCGGCACGGTACAGAATGCCGCGGAACTGATTTCGCAGCCGATCGGTCTCGTCGACGCGCCCGATGCAACGGTGCTGGAAGTGAAGAAGCCGAGCATTCGCTTTGAGAATGTCAGCTTCCATTACGGGCGGGCGAATGGCGTCATCGATCATCTCAATCTCGATATCAAAGCGGGGGAAAAGGTCGGCATCGTCGGTCGCTCCGGTGCTGGCAAATCCACGCTCGTCAACCTGATCCTGCGGTTTTACGATGTCGAGAAAGGCCGCATCCTGATTGACGGGCAGGATATCGCCAGGGTGACGCAGGAATCGCTACGCGCCCATATTGGCATGGTCACGCAGGATACGTCGCTGCTGCACCGTTCCATCCGCGACAACATCATGTTCGGCCGCACCGACGCCACCGAAGCGCAATTGCTGGAGGCGACGCGCCGGGCAAAGGCGGATGATTTCATCGCCAGGCTGGTGGACCAGCGCGGCCGTCTGGGCTTCGACGCGCATGTCGGCGAGCGCGGGGTGAAATTGTCCGGCGGCCAGCGGCAGCGCATCGCCATTGCCCGCGTGATGCTGAAGGACGCGCCGATTCTCGTGCTCGACGAGGCAACCTCGGCACTCGATTCGGAGGCGGAAGCGGCGATCCAGAGCAATCTCGACGAATTGATGCATGGCAAGACGGTGCTGGCCATCGCCCACCGTCTGTCGACGATCGCCGCTCTCGACCGGTTGATCGTGATGGATCAGGGTCGGATCGTGGAACAGGGCAACCATTCCGATCTGGTCTCGAAGGGCGGTCTATACTCGGAGCTTTGGGCACGGCAGTCGGGCGGTTTTCTTGCCGCCGATGAGGCCGCCCAATAGGACCGGCGATTATTTTCCGATCATGAAATCGGCCACCAGCCCATAGTGATTGGAGCCGAGGCGGTCGGGCAGGCGGGTGGTTTTCATCAGCGTCGCCGGTTCGCGGGCGAAGATGTGGTCGATGGCGATGCCGAAGAGGCCCGCCCTGGTTGGCCATGTGGCAGGTTCCCAGACCGCTTTCTTCAGATCGTTGGCGGCAAGAAAATCACGCATGTCGGGAGCGATGCTCGCTGAATTGAAGTCTCCGGCCAGAATGAGCGGCCCGGTGACGCGAAAGAGAATCTCGCTGACTTCGTCCAGCTCGTCGCGGTGATAATCGTCGAAATAGGGTTTGGTGATGTGGCCGGCGGCAAGCGTCAGTTCCGTGCCGTCAAAGTCGATGCTGGCAATGGCGAAACGGTCGCGGCGCAGATCGCTGAGGCTGTGGAAACGGCCTTCCAGCAAAGGCCGCTTTGACAGGATCAACAGGTCGCAGGTCGGCGTGCCGGAAAAGCAGCCGAGCCTGTATGGGTAGGTTTGCTGCAGGCGCGGCAGAACCGATTGCAGCGCCGTTGCCTCGAACAGATAGACCGCGTCGGCGCCCGATTCGAGAATGGTATCGGCAATCGCATCCGCATTGGCGGCATTGTCCATCAGCACGTTGAAGGACAATAGCCGGAAAGGCTTGGCCCCGGGTGCAGCGGTGGCGGAGGTGGAAAATTCCATGAGCATGGCGATGGCATGGATGGCGAGCGCAAGCGACCAGACGACCAGAACAGCGGAAATCGCGTCGCGCGTGAGCCAGAATATCAGGCATGACAGCAGGATACAGGCAATGGCGATGTGAAGCTGAAAGCTTGTGACGAAGGCTAAAAGCCAGAAATCGGTCACATAACGCAGGCTGGCGATAAAAAGAACGGCAGCCACCACGGTGGAGACCATGCAAGCGAGCTTCGCCGTCATCCGAATCCCTGCTTTCCAAGCTCTCCCTTCGCGTCTCCTAACACGGCGCCGGGGTGCGCACAATGTTGCCCGCCTGCCAAGCCTTGTGAAAAAATGAGAAACAAATCGGGCCCCTCAGGCAGAATTACGGCAGCTTTGTGTGCTTTGCTCTTGCCAAGTCAGTCAATATTTTGCGATCAAACAGAATGACGCGGTTTCTCAAACGCCGCGAGAATGACCGAGACGATGGGACGGAGTTTGTCTTGGATCAAATCATAGCGGGAGGACTCATGCGATTTACGGCAAAAACAGCGCAGAGGATGGTGTAGCGGTGAGCGAGCACGTAACCAATCACGACGCCTCGGGTGAACCGACCCGTCGCGATTTTCTATATCTAGTAACCGGAATGGCGGGCGCCGTCGGTGCCGCCGCCGTCGCATGGCCCTTTATCGACCAGATGCGCCCAGACGCATCGACGCTGGCGCTCGCCTCCATCGAGGTGGATGTGGCGGCGGTCGAGCCGGGCATGTCACTCACCGTGAAGTGGCGCGGCAAGCCGATCTTCATCCGTAACCGCACGGAAAAGGAAATCGACGAAGCCAAGGCCGTCGCTCTTGGCGATCTCAAGGATCCGGTGGCACGCAATGCCAATATCGCCGCAGACGCGCAGGCGACGGATATTGACCGTTCCGCCGGTCAGGGCAAGGAGAACTGGATCGTCATGGTCGGTTCCTGCACCCATCTCGGTTGTGTTCCGCTCGGCCAGGCCGGCGATTTCGGCGGGTGGTTCTGTCCCTGCCATGGCTCGCACTACGATACGGCGGGCCGCATACGTAAGGGTCCGGCGCCGCAGAACCTCGCCATCCCGACATTTGCATTCACATCCGATACCGTGATCAAGATCGGATAAGGGGACAGATATTCATGAGTGGCCATTCCAGTTATCAGCCGTCCACCGGCATCGAGAGGTGGATCGATTCGCGGCTTCCCTTGCCGCGCTTGATCTATGACAGCTTCGTTGCCTATCCTGTCCCGCGTAACCTGAACTACGCCTATACCTTCGGTGCGATGCTTTCGGTGATGCTGATCGTGCAGATCCTCACCGGCGTCGTGCTTGCCATGCATTATGCCGCGGAAACGACGGTTGCCTTCAATTCCGTCGAAAAGATCATGCGTGACGTCAACCATGGCTGGCTGCTGCGCTACATGCATGCCAACGGTGCGTCCTTCTTCTTCATCGCGGTTTACCTGCACATCGCCCGTGGCCTCTATTATGGCTCCTACAAGGCGCCGCGCGAAATCCTCTGGATTCTCGGCTGCGTGATCTATCTTTTGATGATGGCGACGGGTTTCATGGGCTACGTTCTGCCCTGGGGTCAGATGTCCTTCTGGGGCGCCACCGTCATCACCGGCTTCTTCACGGCTTTCCCGCTCGTGGGTGAATGGATCCAGCAGTTCCTGCTCGGTGGCTTTGCGGTGGACAATCCGACGCTCAACCGCTTCTTTGCGCTGCATTACCTGCTGCCCTTCATGATCGCGGGTGTCGTCATCCTGCATATCTGGGCGCTGCATGTGACCGGCCAGACCAACCCGACCGGTGTGGAAGTGAAGAGCAAGACCGACACGGTTCCCTTCACGCCCTATGCGACGCTGAAGGATGCGCTCGGCGTTTCGGTGTTCCTGATCGCCTATGCGTGGTTCATCTTCTACATGCCGAACTTCCTCGGCCACCCTGATAACTACATCATGGCGGACCCGCTGAAGACGCCGGCGCATATCGTGCCGGAATGGTATTACCTGCCGTTCTACGCGATGCTGCGCGCCATCACCTTCAATATCGGGCCGATCGATTCCAAGCTCGGTGGCGTTCTCGTGATGTTCGGCGCGATCATCGTGCTGTTCTTCCTGCCCTGGCTCGATACGTCGAAGGTTCGCTCCGCCGTCTATCGTCCCTGGTACAAGATGTTCTTCTGGCTGTTCGTGGTCAACGCCATCCTGCTCGGCTGGCTGGGTTCGCGCCCTGCGGAAGGCCTCTATGTCGTCATGTCGCAGATCGGCACGCTCTACTATTTCGGCTTCTTCCTCGTCATCATGCCGATCCTCGGTCTGGTCGAAACGCCGCGGCGTATTCCGAATTCGATTACCGAGGCCGTTCTTGAAAAGAACGCCGCCAAGAAGGGTGCCGCGCCAGCGGCTGCCCAGATCTGAGCGCGAAGGAAGGATGACGACAATGAAGACGCTTCTCACGAGCATCGCGCTTATCGCCGCCATTGGCTGTTCCGCCGCCGCTTTTGCGGCGGAGGAGAGCCATGATCTCGCCACCAAGACGGAACACGCGATCGCCGGCGGTCACTTCCCGGTCATCAAGCCCGAGGAGCAGAGCTGGTCCTTTGCCGGACCTTTCGGCAAATACGACAAGGGCCAGCTGCAGCGAGGCCTCAAGGTCTACAAGGAAGTCTGCTCCGCCTGCCATTCGATGAGTCTTGTTTCTTTCCGCACGCTCGGGGATCTCGGCTATTCGGAAGAGCAGGTAAAGGCTTTCGCCGCTGAATATGAAGTGCAGGACGGGCCGAATGCCGAAGGCGAAATGTATAATCGCAAGGCCGTGCCTTCCGATCATTTCCCCTCGCCGTTCCCGAACCATGAGGCGGCAGCCGCCGCCAATGGCGGAGCCGCCCCGCCCGACATGTCGCTGCTTGCCAAGGCACGCGGTGTTGAACGCGGGTTCCCGCAATTCATCATCGACATGATCCCCATTATCGGCGGTTATCAGGAAGGCGGCCCGGATTACATCCATGCGCTGCTGACCGGATATCAGGATGCACCTGCCGGCGTTGAAGTGTCGGAAGGCACGCATTTCAACCCGTATTTCGTCAGCGCCGTGGCGCTGAAGATGGCGCCGCCGATCAGTGCCGATCAGGTCACCTATGATGACGGTGCGCCGCAGACCGTGGATCAATATTCCAAGGACGTGTCGGCATTCCTGATGTGGGCCGCAGAGCCGCATCTGGAACAGCGCAAGCGCACCGGCTTCATGGTCATGGTGTTCCTGTTCATCTTCACGGCGCTGATCTATCTCACCAAGAAATCGGTCTACGCCCGCAAGGAACATTGAGCCGGTTTTAAATGGCTGCAATCACTGGCCCCCATGGTCTTACCCTGGGGGCCTTTTCATGTGTTGAGGGATGTCATGACGGTGATCCGCATCTCGATATCTGCCAGTGGCTTCGCTCGCTGACGGTTTCGCCGGTCCTTTTTTGTTGGTCCGCAGCCGCCAAGTTGATAGGGTGCCCCGAACCTTCTGATCCATTTCCCATTGTAACTGGAAATACCATGACCGTTATCGCTTCGGAGCTTTCCGCTGCCATCCGCTCCATTCCCGACTATCCGAAGCCGGGCATCATCTTCCGGGACATCACGACGCTGCTCGGCAATCCGCGCGCTTTCCGCCGTGCCGTGGACGAGCTTGTGCAGCCCTATGCGGGCACGAAGATCGACAAAATCGCCGGCATGGAAGCACGCGGCTTCATTCTGGGCGGAGCGGTGGCGCATCAGCTTTCGGCCGGTTTCGTGCCGATCCGCAAGAAAGGCAAGCTGCCACACACCACCGTGCGCGTCGCCTACAGCCTCGAATACGGCGTCGATGAAATGGAAATGCATGTGGATGCCGTGCAGCCCGGCGAGAAGGTCATTCTTGTCGATGACCTGATTGCGACCGGCGGCACCGCCGAAGGCGCGGTGAAGCTGTTGCGGCAGATGGGGGCGGAAATCGTTTCCGCCTGCTTCGTCATCGATCTGCCCGATCTCGGTGGGCGCAAGAAGCTGGAAGACCTCGGCGTCGAGGTGCGGACGCTGGTGGAATTTTCAGGCCATTGAGGCCGAAAGAACGGGTCGGGGCTGCTGCGGCAGCCCGCTCTTTTAACTGGTCTTTCCCAGAGCGATCCATGTCCAGCGAACGCCGAGGGCGCGGTTTCCCGCCTGAATAGAGCCAACATCCACCTGTCGGATCAGGGTGAAGCCGAGGCGGGTGGCGTGGTCTATGGTTTCGGCCGGTGAAATGGTGAAGGCGCGGCGGCCTGCGGGTGCGGGGCCGTGACGCAGCGACATGATCAGCAATCCGCCCATCGTCGTCATTTCCGAGAGGCTTTGCATTGCCGTCTGCCTCGCCCCGTGATCGATGTGGTGCCAGACGCCGCACAGGGCAACCAGATCGAAGACGCCGTAGCGGCGAGCCTTCGCCAATTCGGGCACAGCGTCATCCAGCCACGTTATTCTGTCCGATGGGTGTAATTGAATGCCGGGTTCACGAAGCTCTTCAACCGGCTCCACGGCCAGAACATCATGGCCCTGCGCGGCAAACCAGGCGGCGTCGCGCCCGGTGCCGCTGCCGATATCCGCGATCCGGCACGGTGTCGCTGGCAGGAGATCGATGACGGGTGCGTAAATCTCCCCGCAGTCCAGATTGTCGAATCTGGAAATCAGCTCCGGTGTCGCTGCCGCAGCATACCCTTCGAGAATATCATCCATATTGACCTGCCCACCGCGATTCCTGTTTCGAAGGTATCGCGGCGGAGTGATGTCGGCCAGCACCTATTCGAATTCCAGAACCCCGCTGCGGAAAGTCAGCACAGTTTCACCTGACTGGTTCACACCCTCATTGAAAGTGGTGTTGAGCCAGATGCCGGCGCGGGTTTCCAGCGGGCGGGTCTCAAGCAGGGTGACGAAATAGGTTACATCGTCGCCGGCAAATACCGGTTTCTTCCATTTGAGTTCACGAAAGCCGGGGGAGGGGCCAAGTTTCGGCGGTTCAAGACCCTGTTGTTTCAGTCTTTTGACCTCTTTCGCCCAATGGGAAAGAAAACATTTCATCCAGCCCGCGCCGGTGTGCCAGCCGGAGGCGCATAGCGCGCCGAAAACGCTTTCCTTTGCTGCTTCGGCATCGAGATGAAAGGGCTGTGGGTCGAAATCGCGGGCGAAACGGACGATGTCTTCAGCGGAAAAATGCAGCGTGTCGAGGGTGACGCGTTCGCCGATGGGAGAGAGTTCTGCCAGTCTCATGCTGTAACGCCTCCATCCGCGCGCATGCGGAACATCACGGTGTTTTCTCCATGCGATACCAGAACGCCGCGCTGATTATAGAGTTCGTGACGGAATCTCACGAGGCCGATACCGGGGCGGGAGCCAGAGGTGCGCTGTTCCAGCACTATGGATTTTCCAGAGAGCGTATCTCCCGCTAGAACCGGTTTCTTCCAGTCGACATAATCAATGCCGGGGCTGCCCTGCGAGGTGGAATCGGAGATGTAGCTGTCCGCCATCATCCGCATCAGCAGGCTGCAGGTGTGCCAGCCGGAAGCCGCCAGTCCGCCGAGAATGCTCTGCCGGCCCGCCTCTTCTGAAAGATGCATGGGCTGGGGGTCAAACTCACTGGCAAAAGCGATGATTTGTTCCGCGGAAATCGATTGCGGTCCAAGTGGAAATTCCCGCCCGGCGGAAAAATCTTCGTAGGCATATGTCGCGACCGGCGCCATGGTTTCCTCCCTTCGCACAGTCAATATCGCCGGCATCTAAAATGATTTTTCCCTTTACGTAAAGGTCAAATCTAGGATGCGACGCGGAGCAGGGATATGTTGTGGCGCGAGTGGGCGCGTCTTTCGCCTTCTCCCCGCCGGGGAGAAGGTCGCGGCAGCGGGATGAGGGGGCGAGCGTCGAGATATTCGGGGGAGGGTGTTTTTTTTTTTTTTCTCTCTCTCTCTCGCTCTCTCTCTCGCGCGCGCGCGCGCGCGCGCGCGCGCGCGCGCGCGCGACGCGCGCGCGCGCGCGCGACGC
>LT009756.1:1970483-2193397 GCA_900012615.1 Agrobacterium genomosp. 13 str. CFBP 6927 | reverse complement strand
CGAGCGTCGAGATATTCGGGGGAGGGTGCCCCCTCATCCGACCCTTCGGGCCACCTTCTCCCCGGCGGTGAGAAGAAACAAGCGGCCAGATCTGCGCCCACTTATCGCCTTCAAAGGAAGTGACCTGACCGCAAGCAGGCTCCGCTCCAGATCAGGTATTGAAGCGGAAATGGATGACGTCGCCGTCCTGAACGACATATTCCTTGCCTTCGTCGCGCCCTTTGCCGGCTTCCTTGGCGCCGACTTCGCCCTTGTAGGCGATGTAGTCGTCAAAGCTGATGGTGAAGGCGCGGATGAAGCCGCGTTCGAAATCGGTATGGATGACGCCGGCGGCGGCAGGGGCCTTGGTGCCGCGCACGATCGTCCAGGCGCGGGTTTCCTTCGGGCCGACGGTGAAATAGGTGATGAGGTCGAGCAGGTGATAGCCGGCCCGGATCAACCGGTCGAGACCCGCTTCGGTAAGCCCCAGCGCCGAGAGGAATTCCTCGGCTTCATCGGCGGGGAGCTGCGCGACTTCGGCTTCGATTGCCGCCGAGATGATCACACATTCGGCGCCCTGTTGCTTTGCCATCGCTGCGACGGCCTCAGTGTGCTCGTTGCCGGACGATGCATCGGCTTCCGAGACGTTGCAGACATAAAGCACCGGGTGCGACGTCAGAAGGTTGAGGCCCTTGAGGATTTCGATCTCCTCCGCCGCCAGCGTCTTCAAAAGCAGGCGTGCCGGCTTTCCGTCGTTGAGCAGCGCGATGACGGCTTCCATGACAGGCAGCTGGGCGAGGGATTCCTTGTCCTTGCTGCTGGCGCGCTTGCGGGTCTGCTCGACGCGGCGTTCCAGGCTTTCAAGGTCGGCGAGCATCAGCTCCGTCTCGATCGTGTCAGCATCGCCGACCGGATTGATGCGGCCTTCCACATGGGTGATATCGTCGTCTTCGAAGCAGCGCAGGACATGCACGACGGCATCGACTTCGCGGATATTGGCCAGGAACTTGTTGCCGAGACCTTCACCCTTCGACGCGCCGCGCACCAGGCCGGCAATGTCCACGAAGGAAATGCGGGTCGGGATGATCTCCTTCGAGCCGGCGATGGCTGCAAGCTGCTGCATGCGCGGGTCCGGCACGGCCACTTCGCCGGTGTTGGGCTCGATGGTGCAGAAAGGATAGTTGGCGGCCTGCGCGGCGGCCGTTTTCGTCAGCGCGTTGAAGAGGGTGGACTTGCCGACATTTGGCAATCCAACGATACCGCATTTGAAGCCCATGGCTTGAAACCTGTCCGTTTGAAAGAATTCGTTGAGGAGCCTTTTGAGGAAAGGGCAGGGCAAGGTCAAGCCCGTGGGCCGATTTGGGCGAGCAAAGCCCTGCGAATGGTGCGGAATTTCGCGCGGCCGGCGTGCCGGGCTTGTCGATGCTGCGGTTGCGGCGCAATATGCGCCGGTCGAGCGACCGATCTTTCGTCATCAATGGGGGGTTCCCCATGCGCAATATCTGAGTGACAATTACGGGCGACAATAATGAGTGACAGTCCTGTCGATCTCAAACCGAAACCGAAAGTCAAACCGAAGCTGGAACGGCCGAAGCTTTACAAGGTCATCCTGCTGAATGACGATTATACGCCGCGTGAATTCGTAACCGTTGTGCTGAAAGCCGTGTTCCGCATGAGCGAAGACACCGGCCGCCGCGTCATGATGACGGCGCATCGCTTCGGCAGCGCGGTCGTCGTCGTCTGCGAGCGCGACATTGCCGAGACAAAGGCCAAGGAGGCGACCGATCTTGGCAAGGAGGCGGGTTTTCCGCTGATGTTCACCACCGAACCGGAGGAGTGAGCGTCAATCCTGCCGGATCTGGAAACCGGTCTTGTTCTGGACAAAGCCGCAGCTTTCGTAAAAGGCGTGAACCTCGGGATGCTGTCGGCCGGTCAGCAGCATCACCTTGTAGCAATTTGCGGCAAAGGCGGCCTCGATGGCATGGCGCACCACCGCGCGGCCATAGCCGCGGCCGCGATGGGTTTCCAGCGTCACCACGTTTTCGATGAGGGCATAGGGGCGGGCGGCGCGTGTCAGGTTCGGAACGACCAGAAGCGTGGCGGTCGCGACCGGTTCTCCGGCCTCGGTTGCCAGAAACACGGTGAGGCCGGGTTGGCCGAGCATTGCGGTGAAAGCGGCTCTTGCCTCTTGTGCCGTCAATTGCGGGTCGGACGGATTGAGCGCCCGATAAAGCTCAAGCAGGCCGGGCAGGTCGGCGGAGCCGGCTTCGCGCAGGACGAGGGTTGCTGAAGACATGCGAAACCTAGTCCTTCTTGCCGAACATCCGCTTCAGCATTTCGGCCATGGGTCCGGTTTCAGGCAGCTTTTTCGGCTGGGCGCTGTTGCGGGCCTGATGGATGTGGGACTGTGCCGCGGGTTTGGCCGCCTTAGCAGGTTTTTCCGTTTCCGGCTTGCTGCCGGTGGCCAGCGCCAGCTTGTTCATCAGCTGCGAATCCTCCGCCTTCACCAGCATGGCGGCATTGTCGGCAATGGCGTCCAGCAACGGCTCCAGCCAGACACGGTCGGCCTTGGCGAAATCGCCGAGTACATGGCCATGCACGCGCTCCTTGTCGCCGGGATGGCCGATGCCGAGACGCAGGCGGCGATATTCCTTGCCACAATGGGCATCGAGCGATTTCAGGCCATTATGGCCGCCATGGCCACCGCCGGTCTTGATGCGTGCGCGGCCGGCGGGGAGATCGAGTTCGTCATGGATGGCGATGATGTCCGCCGGCGTGAGCTTGAAGAAGCGCATGGCCTCGCCGACGGATTCGCCGGAAAGGTTCATATAGGTGAGCGGCTTCATCAGCAGAACTTTCTCGCCGCCGATCTCGCCTTCGGAAATCTCCGCCTTGAACTTTCTCGCCCAGGGCGAGAAGGAGGGCAGGCGCTGTAGCGCATCGACGGCCATGAAACCGATATTGTGGCGGTTTCCCGCATATTGCGAGCCGGGATTACCGAGTCCTGCGATGATCTTCATGGGGCATGTCCGCGTTTTGCCTGACGATGCTGTTGTCACCACCCCGAAATCCGTCGGCTGTCAATCATTTTATCAGTTCAGGGGCTGACGAGATTGTAGCGGTCGAATATGCGCTGCTGTGTTCCATCGGCGATCAGCCTGTCCAGCCGGGCCTGCAATTTCGCGATCACTGCGTCGGGAACGCTTTTATTGCATGCAAGACCCAGCTGTTGCCGCGTGAAGGTTATCACTTCCTTGAATGTATCTGCTGGCAGGCTTTTGAAGGTGCTTTCCGACATGGGCATCAGGTCGATTCTTCCAACTCTCAACTTATGAAGCGTGATCTGGAAGTCAGAGCCGACGTCGACCTGCGGGAAACCGAGCCTTTCCAGAAGGCTTTCGGTATAGTCGCCGCGCTGGGTGCCGACCCGGTATTTCTTGGCGTCCTCAAGGCTTGAAACATCGATATCCGCCTCGCGACGCGCCACAAGAATATTGCGGTCGCTGTGGATCGGCGAGACCCATTTGAAGAGCTTTTCACGTTCGGCGGTTCTTGCCGCAGCGAAGACACAATGCATGGGCTGCGTTGTTGCCATGGCGATTGCGCGTGCCCAGGGCATGACGGCGACTTCGTAATCCGTGCCGGTTTCCTCAAGCACGATCTTGAGCTGGTCGATATAGACGCCCCGCACGCTGCCGTCGCCGGCCTGCATATTGTAAGGCGGATAGACCTCGGTCGTCAGGAAAAGCTTGGCCGCACAGGCCGGATTGGCGAGAGCAAGAAAGATCAGACAGAAGCGGATCAATCTCATCGTTGCTCCCACCGGCTCAGGCTTGTCGCGCCGCGGGGTGGCTTGCGCCGGAAGCCGCGTCCAATGCATCCATCAGTCTTCCGATGGGTTGGGGACGTGCAAACAGGTAGCCCTGTCCGTAATCCGCGCCTATCGCCGTCAGAAGCTCCTTCTGCTCTTCCGTCTCAACGCCTTCGGCGATGACGGCGCAGTTCATCTTGTGGGAGATGGCGGCGATGCCCTCCACCAGCATGCGGTTGCGCTGTCTTATCTCCATTGCGTCGTCGCAGATCGAGCGGGTGAAAGACTGGTCAATCTTGACGATATCGACCGGAAAACGGCTGAGATAGCTGAGCGACGAGTAACCTGTTCCGAAATCGTCCAGCGCGATGCGGCAGCCCAGCTGATGAATGGCGTTGAGGATCGCCCGGATTTGCGGGTCGTCCTTCATGATCACAGCTTCGGTGATCTCGATGACCAGCCGTTTGGGGAGAATGCCGTGCCGATGCAGCACACCGGCGATACGCGTCGGCAATCCCGGCTCGAACTGCAACGGCGAAAAATTCACCGCCACATATGTCTGCTCCATACCCGGCAGGCGCGACAGCCGTGCGAGATTGGCGATCGACTGATCGAGGATGACGTTGCCGATGCGGTGGATCGTGCCGTTTTCTTCCGCAAGGCTGATGATGGCGGCGGGGGAGAGCAGACCCTTTTCCGGGTGGTTAAGACGCAAAAGCGCCTCGAAACCCGCCGTTCGGCCGCTTGCAAGGTCCTGAATCGGCTGGAAATAAGCCTCGAACCAGTCGTCGGAGAGTGCCTGCGCTATATCCCGTTCCAGTTCCGCATGCTCGCGCGCCCGGTCCATGATCGAGCTGTCGAAGACCTGCGAACCGTTCTTGCCGGTTCTTTTGCGGGTATACATGGCCATGTCGGCATTCTGCAAAAGCTCCGAGGCGCTGGAAGCATGCAGAGGATAGACGGCCATGCCGATACTGGCGCTGAGACGGATGCTGTTGTTCTCGATCTCGAAGGGTGTGTCCAGCATGGTGCAGACGCGTTCGCAGAACTGCAGGGCGCGCTCTTCCACCTTGTCGCCGGCAAGCAGAATGGCAAATTCGTCGCCACCCAGGCGCGAGGCGCTGTCGAGCGGCGTCAGCAACGGCTCGAGCTTCATTGTGAATTCCCGCAGAACCGCGTCGCCCGCCGCATGGCCGAGATTGTCGTTAATGGCCTTGAACCGATCGAGGTCGATGAACAGGCACGCCAGTTCGCTGCCGTTCCGGTCCGCATCGCGAATCTGCAGGTCGAGGATCGCCTCAAAACCCTGGCGATTGAAAAGGCCGGTCAGATGGTCGGAAATGGCTTGCTGGCGGTTGCGCTTTTCCGACTGGCGCAGCTCGGTCACATCAGTCATGACGCAGAGACATGTGCTCTGCTGTGTAGCATCACCGGAATCGAGGGCTTTTTCGAGAATAAGCGCGTCCATGACGTCGCCATCCATGCAATGGAAGCGGACGGTGATGCCGGTATGCGCGGCGTCCGGCGACTGCTGGGCAGCCTTGCGTTTCTGGAACAGGGAGCGATCATCCGGGTGGATGAGATCGGCGAAATTCAGGCCAAGTATCTTCGCGCGGTCGTAACCGGTCGCCTGCACCCAATAGTCGCTGACGGCGGCAATGCGGTCGTGCCTGTCGAGCGAGAACAGCATGGCGGGCGTCCGGTTGTAGATTTCCGTCTTCCGCTCATGGGCGTTCTTGATCTCCAGCTCTTCCTTTTCGAGCTGGGTCTGCATCTCGTTGAAGCTCTTCGCCAGCCTGCCGATCTCGTCCTTCGACCGCCAGTCGACGTGGTGACGCGAGCCGAGGCGCCGTGTCGCCTCAATGGCGGCTGCAAGCCGCATCAGCGGGCGGATGACCATGAAGCGGTTGCCGGCAATGGCCGCCAGCACAATGGTGAGAATGGCAAGGATGAAAATCGTGATGAACGACAATTCGGTGCGGCTGAGAGATGTCAGAAGGCTGACATCGTCATAATAGATCGTCAGCTGCCCGACCTTGACGGAGCCCTTGGTGGTTTTGTAGGCGACGTCGCGCGTCGTCGAGGAGGCGTCCTGAATGAAGTCGCTGCCGGCTGTCTGAACGATGTCGAGCTGACCGGAGGTGTCCTTGACCTCGACCATCTTGATCATGGGGTCGGAAACGAGGGTCCCGGTAATCTGGTTTATCGTGTCGTCGTCGAGATCCCACAGGGGGCGGGCAAGCGCCTGGGCATTTGTTGAGAGCAGAATTTCAAGGTGATTACGCTGGCTGCGAATAGCCTCGTGATAGGAGAGCGTCAGCAAAAGCGTGAATAGCGGAGCGACCACTGTAAGAAGTGCGCCGGAAACAATCGCGATGAAGCGGCTTTCGACGGAATGAGCCATGTTCTATTGCAGTTACCCTTGCCCCTGAATTGCTGCGCGCCATTTTCCACCCGTCCGGTGTTTTCATGACAGCGCAGGGGTATCGTTTCATGGAATTGTTAATCGACGCTGAAACAGGTCCGGCATCATGCACGGGGCAGAAGGGTTTCTGTCTTTAAAGTTCATAAAAACTAAAAAGCCCGTTCCGAAAACGGAACGGGCTTAAATGTCTGGAGCTGTCCGGCCTTGCGGCCGCCGATTATTATTCGGAAGCTTCTTCAGCCGTTTCTTCTGCAACGCCGCCAGCCGGAGCAACGATCGTTGCGATCGTGAAGTCACGGTCGGCGATCACAGGGGTGATGTTCTTCGGCAGCTTCACATTCGAAATGTGAACGTTGTCACCGATCTTCAGACCAGAGAGATCAACCGTGATGAATTCCGGAATGTCGTTGGCCGGGCAGTGGAATTCCACCGTGTGACGAACGATGTTCAGAACGCCGCCGATCTTGATGTCCGACTTTTCTTCGTTGACGAAGTGAACCGGAACTTCAACGTTGACGAGCGTGTTGCCCGAAACGCGCAGGAAGTCGACATGCATGGTGAAGTCGCGGACCGGATCAAGCTGGTAATCCTTCGGGAGAACCTTGATCTTCTTGCCGTCGACGTCGATGATCGCAACCGTCGTCATGAAACCGCCGGCGTGGATACGCTTGGTGACTTCGTTGGTCGACAGGGCGATGGAAATGGGGGCCTGCTTGTCACCATAGATGACAGCGGGAATCAAACCGTTGCGGCGAAGTTCACGAGAGGACCCCTTACCAACTCGTTCGCGCGCCTCGGCCTTGAGCTCATACGATTCTTTGCTCATGGCAATTCCTTTCGAGGTTATATGGAGAGTTCACGCCGAACAGAGCGGCCTGAACTGGAGAGGCTTTGAGGCCATCCCGCCCGCGTTGCCTCCAAGGGTGTCTACACGGGTGCGGGCGCTATAATACAAACGGCACATAAAGACAAGGGCCGCGTCTCTCGCCGGAATATCATGCCTTGATTTAATTAGATTATTCTAATTCAAGCAGGCGGTGAAAAGTTTAATCTATGCTTATCCATGCATATAAACCCGCTGCAAACTTGGCAAATGATAAAGCATCCCGGAATTCCAATTGTGTAGATGACAATGCTCAAAGTTCTGCAATGCCTCGCCGTCGATCACGACTATCGATATACCGCCGCAGCGGTCTTCGTCTGCATGCTGGGAAGCTTCGTTACCATACGTCTTTTTTCAAGGGCGCGTCTGGCGACGGGTGTACAGAAGATCAACTGGCTGTTTCTGGCGGGCGTGAACGGCGGTGCGGCGATATGGACAACCCATTTTGTGGCAATGCTGGGTTATGTCGCTGCCGGCGATGTGGGTTATGATCCCTATCTGACGGGACTGTCGCTGCTTATCGCCATTGTAACCACAACGGCGGGTTTCGGCATTTCAGCCTATGGCGGGCGCAGCGTGCTGGTGGAAGCGGGCGGGTTGATACTCGGCCTCGGCATTGCCGCCATGCATTATACCGGCATGGCTGCCTACAATGTTCAGGGCATGATTTTCTGGAACCAGGGCTATGTCATCGCCTCGCTGGTGCTGGGAGCGATGCTGGGCGCCATTGCAATCAATCGCGTCGCGCGTCCGGTCAACTGGTTCTGCCAGTACAGCGCGGTAACCTTTCTCATCCTTGCCATCGCCTCGATGCACTATACCGGCATGGCCTCGATGTCCTTTGCGTTTGATCCGCGCATTGTCATTCCGGAAAATCTCCTGCCGCCGGCCGTCATGGGTGGCGGCGCCATCGCGGTGACGCTTCTGCTTCTGGCGCTCGGGCTTTCCACCTATGTCATCGATGCCCAGTCCACCCAGCAGGCGGTTGCCCGCTATCGCCATCTTTCGCTGCATGATCCGCTGACGGGCATTCCCAACCGGGCGGCGTTCATTGAGCATCTCAATCGCCGCACGCGCTATCTCTCCATGGGTGCACATACGGCGCTCCTCTCCATCGATCTCGACCGTTTCAAGGAAATCAATGACGTGCATGGTCATGCGGCGGGCGATGCCGTGTTGCGCGCCATCGCCGACCGGGCGAGTTCTGTCCTGAAAGCCGGCGAGTTTCTGGCCCGTATGGGCGGTGACGAGTTCGTGGCGATGACCCATTCCTATTACACCCGTGCCGATGGCGCGGAATTTGCGCAGCGACTGATCGAACAGATCAGCAAGCCGGTCGAATGGAACGGGCAGACATTCTGCGTGGGCGCGAGCGTGGGCATATCGGTGCGCAATACCAGCGCCATCGATGCCGATACGCTGATGGCGCAGGCCGATGTCGCCATGTATCGCGCGAAAAGCGGGACTTCGGATACGATCTGCTTCTACGATAAGTCCATGGACGAGGCGGCCCGCGCGCGCAACGTCTTGGCGATTGCCATGCGCAGCGGCCTCGCCAGTAATGAGTTTGAGCTTTATTACCAGCAGCAGAACGATACGAGGAGCGGCAGTATCGTCGGTTTTGAGGCGCTTTTGCGCTGGAACCATCCGGAGCGCGGCATGGTCTCGCCTGCCGAATTTATTCCGATCGCCGAACAGACCGGCTTCATCGTCGATCTGGGCGAATGGGTTCTGCGTGAAGCCTGCGCGCAGGCGGCTCTCTGGAAGAAATCGCTTTCCATTGCTGTCAATGTCGCGCCGCAGCAGCTTGCGGATAATGATTTTCCCGAGAAGGTCGAGAGAATTCTCGCTGATACCGGGCTTGCGCCGGAGAGGCTGGAACTGGAAATCACGGAAGGCAGCATTATCGCCGACCACCGCCATGCGCTCGTCACCATCCGCAAGCTCAAGGCGCTTGGCGTCAAGATCGCCATGGATGACTATGGCACCGGCTATTCCTCCCTGTCGACCCTGCAAAGCTTCCCTTTCGACAAGATCAAGATCGACCGTGCCTTCATCGATGGCCTGTCGACCAACGTACAGTCGGAGGCGATTGTCCGCTCGACGCTCATTCTGGCGCACAGCCTCAATATTCCCGTGCTTGCGGAAGGGGTGGAGACCAAGGCCCATATCGAATTCCTGCGACGGGAAGGCTGCCTGCAGGTGCAGGGCTTCTTCTTCGGCAGACCCGGGCCGCTGACCTCCATCGCCAATCTTGTGGACGATACCTTCCTGACGGTGGAAGACGAGCCGAAAATCACCACAGGGCGGCGTTACTTCAAGGCTGTCTGATCGTCCGGCGCAGCCCGCGGTTGCGCCGAGGAATGCTGGTCGCGAAGTTTTTAGTTGAAACGGGAACGCTTCCAGCGCACCATCGCCGAAAAGCTTTGGGAGGAGCGAATGCCGACAGACATCGCCCATGCAGAACGCGTGTATGAAACAGCACGCCAGCGTTCCGCAGCCGCAAGTTCCCCGATCATCGCCTCATGGCGCCGCTGCATGGTCAAGCATCGCCTTGCGCCAGAGGAAAACCGCAAGCCGATCTTCCTCAGCGAGTTTGAATTTCGCCGCGCCCGCGAAAGCTCTGCCGGGCTGATCGCCGAAAGCAGCGATGAACTCGACCGTATTTTCCACAGCGTCGGCAAGTCCGGCTGCTGCCTGCTTTTGACCGATGCGCAGGGCGTTGCGCTGGAACGGCGCGGTGCCGCCGGTGATGACCGCGATTTCCGTGCGCTCGGCCTTTGGTCCGGTGCGGTCTGGAGCGAGGCAAGCGTTGGCACCAACGGTATCGGTACGGCGCTTGTCGACGAGCGTTCGGTGGTGGTTTATCGCGATCAGCATTTTTTCACATCCAATACGGAACTCTGCTGCACCACGGCGCCCATCCGCGACCACACGGGCAGGGTGACGGGTGCGCTCGATATCTCCACCTGCCGCGACGACATCAATGAGATGACCTTCTCCTTCGTCACCCAGGCGGTGAGGGATGCGGCGCAGCGCATCGAGGGCAATCTTTTCCGCCGCGCCTTTCCCGGCGCACGCATCGTTGTGGTGCCGACGAGCTTTGGCGCGGCTCTTTCGCTGCTTGCCGTGGATCAGGACGATCTTGTTCTGGGGGCGACACGTGCGGCGCGTCTGGCGCTGAAGCTCGATGACCATGCCATCGCGCAGGGGGTGCCAGCTTCGGATGTTTTGCAGGAGCAGCGTCACGATGGCGGTTCCGATCTTGCGGAAGCGGAGCGCTCGGCGTTGCGCCGCGTTCTTTCCCGCACGAATGGCAATGTCACGCAGGCCGCATCCCTGCTCGGTATCAGCCGGGCGACGCTTCACCGCAAGATGAAGAAGCTTGCCGTGCACTGAGGGCAGAACCCTTGAAATAGAGGTTTCAGACCGAGTTCAGGCCTCATTTCACGCAGAAACCGGCCTCATTTGCCGTTAAACCGATCTGTCGCGCGGGTTTGTCGCAGATGTGAGACAATGTGCGATGCGGAACCACGACGCCCCACTACCGGCCGCCGCCATCTAGGCCCACCTTTCTCCCATGCGGTCCGTCGCGGATCGTTTTCATCAGGGAGGATGAAATCATGAATATTCAGGTTCAGCAGAAAGCCGGCGAAGCGCCCTTCAAGCTGAAATACGGCAACTACATCGGCGGCAAGTGGGTGGAGCCGAAATCCGGCCGCTACATGGACAATCTGTCACCGGTGACGGGTCACAAGATCTGCGAGGTTCCGCGCTCGGATGCGGCCGATATCGAGTTCGCACTGGATGCGGCCCACAAGGCACGGGAAAAATGGGGCAAGACGAGCGTTACGGAACGCTCCAACATCCTGCTCAAGATCGCCCAGCGTATCGAGGACAATCTCGACCTCATCGCGCGGGCCGAAACCTGGGATAACGGCAAGCCGCTGCGTGAAACAACCAATGCGGATATTCCGCTGACGATCGACCATTTCCGTTATTTCGCGGGCTGCATCCGCGCACAGGAAGGCACGATCGGCGAAATCGACAACGACACGGTCGCCTATCATTTCCATGAACCGCTCGGCGTCGTCGGTCAGATCATACCGTGGAACTTCCCGATCCTGATGGCCGCCTGGAAACTCGCGCCCGCTCTTGCCGCCGGTAATTGCGTCGTGCTGAAGCCGGCCGAACAGACGCCTGCCTCCATTCTCGTCGTGATGGAGCTTATCGAAGACCTGCTGCCGCCCGGCGTTCTCAACATCGTCAATGGTACCGGTCTTGAAGCCGGCAAGCCGCTGGCGCAGAGCAATCGCATCGCCAAGATCGCCTTCACCGGCTCCACCTCGGTCGGCAAGGAAATCATGCGTTATGCGGCTGACAACGTCACCAACATCACGCTGGAACTGGGCGGCAAGTCGCCGAACATCTTCTTTGCCGATGTGATGAACGAAGACGACGCCTTCCTCGACAAGGCGCTAGAAGGTTTCGCCTTCTTCGCGCTCAACCAGGGTGAGGTCTGCACATGCCCCTCGCGTGCGCTGGTGCATGAATCGATCTATGACCGCTTCATGGAGAAGGCGATCAAGCGCGTTCAGGCCATCAGCCAGGACGATCCGCTCAATCCGTCGACCATGCTTGGCGCACAGGCCTCGCAGGAACAGTTCGACAAGATCATGAGCTATCTTGATATCGGCAAGAAGGAAGGCGCAAGGGTTCTGACCGGCGGCGACCGCAAGACGCTGACCGGCGACCTGAAAGACGGATATTACATCCAGCCGACGGTCTTCGAAGGCAACAACAAGATGCGGATTTTCCAGGAAGAAATCTTCGGCCCGGTTGTTTCCGTCACCACCTTCAAGACGGTGGAGGAAGCGCTCGAAATCGCCAATGACACGGTTTACGGTCTGGGCGCCGGGGTCTGGAGCCGGGATACCAATGTCGCCTACCGGGCGGGCCGGGGCATCGAAGCGGGCCGTGTGTGGACGAACTGCTACCATGTCTATCCGGCGGGTGCGGCTTTCGGCGGTTACAAGCAGTCGGGTATCGGTCGTGAGACCCACAAGATGATGCTCGATCACTACCAGCAGACCAAGAACCTGCTCGTATCCTACAGCCCGAACAAGGTTGGCTTCTTCTGAGTTCCTCCCCGGAAGCCGGCGACGGATCATCGTGATCCTGCGCCGCCGGCGTGTTCCCAGGGGCTTCGGCCCCTGGGAGCCCGGATCGGGTTCTCAGGCAAAATAAAAGGCCGGAGGTTTTGCCTCCGGCCTTTTTGATGACGGGGAGCGGAAAACCTCCCCTCCGTCATCCTCGCTCTTTTTGTTCCGATCAGGCCGCGTAGCGCTGGTCCCGCTGCCGGGTTTCGCCTACCGAGAACTGTCCCACCTGCTCGGTCAGGCCGTCCGCCTCGTTCGCCAGCGAGAAGGCAGCAGCCGTCGTTTCCTCCACCATCGCCGCATTCTGCTGGGTGACATGGTCGAGTTCGTTGACGGAGGCATTGATTTCGCTGAGGCGGCCGGACTGTTCGCGCGACGCCGTGGCGATTTCGCCGATCTGGTCGTTGACCGACTGGATGCGTTTCTGGATCTGCTCGAGGCTTTCGCCGGTCTTCAGCACCAGCGCCACACCGCTTTCCACATCGCCTGCGGACGTGGCGATCAGCGTCGTGATGTCACGGGCGGCGGCCGCCGATTTCTGGGCGAGTTCGCGAACCTCCTGCGCCACGACCGCAAAGCCCTTGCCGGCCTCGCCGGCGCGGGCGGCTTCCACACCGGCATTCAGCGCCAGCAGATTGGTCTGGAAGGCGATCTGGTCGATGACGTCGATGATCTGGCGAATCTTGGCCGATGAGGTCTCGATGCGTTCCATGGCAACGATCGCTTCCTTCACGACGGCCGTGGATTTATGGGCGTCCTGCATCGTGCCCGCCGTTGCCTCGACGGCGACGTTGCAGCGTGACAGGGAGACATTGACGGCCTGCGTCATGTCTCCGAGTGCCGCTGCGGCTTCTTCAAGTGCCGCAGCCTGGCGTTCCGTACGGCGCGACAGGTCTTCCGAGGCGCTTTTCAGTTCGCCCGAGCCGGAGCGGATGGCATTGGCGCTTTCGCCGATACTGGAGATCGTCGCGTCCAGCCCCGCGATGGAGTTGTTGAAATCGATGCGCAGATGGTCGAGCGACGGCACGAAGGATTTTTCGATGCGAAGATCGAGCCTGCCAGCCGCAAGATTGGCGAGACCGGTTGCAAGGGCGTCGACAGCCTCTTCCAGTTCCCTGGCGCTTCTTGCCTTTTCCATTTCGCGCTGGGCGCGTTCCTCGTCCAGCTCCTCGCTCTTGCGATGGGACTCGGCTTCCATGTGCTGCTTGTCGAGAATACCCTGGCGGAAAGATTCCAAAGCGCGCGCCATGGTGCCGATCTCGTCGCCACGGGAGACCGCCTTGATTTCGATATCGTTTTCACCGCCGTTCAGGCGCTCCATCAGCCCGGCGAGGCCGGTCAGTGGCTTGGTCAGGCTGGCGGAAACGAAGATGCCGACGAGGGTCATGACGGCAAGGACAGCCAGTGTGGCCAGTGTCGCCCAGAAGGCCAGATCGTTGGCGGCGGCGAGAACCTTGCTTTCCTGCTGGCCGATCGCCAGAAGATGCTTCTGTCCGAAGACGGTGACCGGGCGATAGGCGTAGAAGATGTTGCCCGCAGGTGTCTGCGCCATCACCGTTCCGGCTTCGCTGGTGTTCGAAAGGGCCACAAGGCTTTCGGAAACGGCGGCATCGGCGCCGGCCGAGAGAACGCCTGCCCGCAGCTTGCCTTCCGCGCTCAGAAGAACGGCGTCATCGATCGACTTGCCTGTTTCCTCGGGGGTGACTACTGCGCCGATCCGGTCGGGTGAAATGCGCATGATGACAGCGCCCTTGCGCTGCAGCTGGCCCCAGTTCGAGACCGCGAGCGGCATGCCGACCAAGGCAGAATCATTAGCGCCGCCAACGCCGAACCCGGTGGTGCTGACGACGCCATCCTTGCCCGCTTCGATACGGTCGAACAATTCCTTGATCGTGCTGTTTTGCGGTTCCGACACATTGGTCAGGAAGTTTTTGCCCTTGGTCACGGAATAGATAATGAGACCGGCCTTGTCGATCACATAGATGTCGCTGACCCGGGTGTTGCGCCAGACGCTGGCAATGGCCGCGTTGATTGTCGCGTGACGGATGGCGTAAAGCAGCCGCAATCCTTCGCCGCTGAAGGAGGCGCGCTCTTCCTCGGATACGTTTTCGCGGCGGAAGGCCTGGATGATCGCTTCCTTTTCCGTCGGCACAACGGTGGTCATGGTTTCCAGCGCCTGTGCGATCGCGGCATTCTGCGACAGCTCGGAAATGCTTTGTTCGACGCGCAGCGTATAGGCATCAAGCTGCTTGGACTGATTTCCTGCAACCGTTTCGAGCCTGATTTCGCTGGCGTCGATCAGGCCGGACTTGCCCATCTCATATGACAGCAGCCCTACCGAAAGGCATGAAACCAGCGTCGCGCCCGTGACGAGCGCTGCGAATTTAGCTTTTATAGACAATGATTTAGCTTTGACAGCAGTCGGATTTGCACCCGGCATCCTGTTTCCTCCCCCCAAAAAAACGTTGCCGCAGCGTCGCAACAATTGTTTACGGTCGCGTTAAGGAGCCGGAGAATTGTATGATTATTTCCCGCATACCGCGAGAAAATTGCCGACCCCGGAGGCGTGATAACCCGTAATAAAACTGAAACAAAACGGGCGCATACCGTGCGAAGTTCAACGGCTGTTCATATTCATGCAAGCTTTTCGCGCTCCTTCTCCCGCCACTATCGACGATGTTTGCGGAACTCGCGCAGACGGATATGACGGAGCCACCTTGAGACCGACCCCGGATTTCGCCGTTGTCGTGCCCATGCACAATGAAGAAGCGAGTGTCGAAACACTCGTGGCGGAGATTGTGGCCGCCTGTCAGCCGGTCGGCCGGTTCGAGATCGTCGTGGTGGATGACGCGTCCTCCGACCGCACGGCGGATGTCGCACTTTCGCTTGGCGGGCGTTATCCCATGCTGCGGCTGGTCAGGCACGACCGTCAGGGCGGGCAATCGGCGGCAATCCATAGCGGTGTGCAGGCGGCGCGTGCACCGATCATCTGCATGCTTGACGGAGACGGTCAGAACCCGCCGGACAATCTGCCGGCACTTCTCGCACCCCTTCTTACCGCCAGTGCCCCGAGCCGGCTCGGGCTCGTTGCCGGCCAGCGCGTTGGCCGGCGTGATACGCTTGGAAAACGCCTTTCCTCCCGCTTCGCCAACGGCTTGAGGGCGCGAATATTGAAAGACGGCACGCGGGACACCGGCTGCGGCCTCAAGGCCTTCCGCCGCGACGCCTATCTCGCCTTGCCCTATTTCGACCATCACCACCGCTATTTCCCGGCGCTGTTCAACCGTGACGGCTGGCAGGTCGCCCATGTCGACGTCACGCATCGAGCGCGCCTGCATGGCAATTCCCACTACACCAATATCGGCCGCGCGCTTGTGGGCATCCACGATCTGATCGGCGTTGCCTGGCTGTTGCGGCGGCGCAAGCGGGCAAGCTGGGCTGAAACTTTCAAAACGGAGACATCGCCGTGAATACACCGGCCTTATGGTCCATGCTGCATGTGGACAGCTGGAAGGAATTTCTCTGGGTCTGCATCGGATTCATGGGCCAGATGCTGTTCACCATGCGTTTTCTGGTTCAATGGATTTCGTCGGAACGGGCGAACCGTTCGGTCATACCGGTGGCCTTCTGGTATTTCTCCGTTCTCGGCGGTCTGGTGCTCCTGTCCTATGCCGTCTGGCGCCGCGACCCGGTGTTCGTCATGGGGCAGGCGTCTGGCCTGTTCATCTATGCCCGTAATCTCTGGTTGATCCATGCAGAACGCCGCCAGCATGCATGATGTGGCGGCGTTGCCCCATTTACAGGCAAGCGAGCAGCGCCGGTGGATGACGCTTGCGCTTGCGGCAATCGTGCTTGTGACGGTGCTGCGCATCCTCGGTCTTGCCCTCAACCGGACTGACCTCTTCGTTGATGAGGCGCAATATTGGTTATGGGGCCGCGAGATGGCGCTCGGCGCCTATTCCAAGCCGCCTCTGATCGGCTGGCTCATTCGCGCATTCAGCATTCTGGGCGGCGGCGAGGGCACATTTCAGGTGCGGCTTGCCGCACCCGTGGTCCATGGTGTGGCGGCAGCGGCCATTCTTGTGCTCGGGCGCATGATCTATGATGTCAGGCTCGCGTCGCTGGCTGCGGTCATCTATCTGACATTGCCCGCCGTGACGCTGGGCAGCCTGCTGATCTCGACCGATACGCCGATGATGCTGTTCATCGTGCTGTCGATGATCTGCATGCGCAAGCTGGCGTTGGCCCGAAGCGCGGGCAAACCGGCGGCGGGCTGGGGTCTTGCTCTCGGTCTCTGTTTCGGCCTCGGCCTGATGTCGAAATATGCGATGATCTATTTTCTGCCCTGTTTCATCGCCGCCGGCTGGCTTTGCGAGGCATGGCGCATCCGGCTGCGTGACGCGGGCATCGCCGCCCTTGTTTGCGTCGCCGTCATCGCTCCCAATCTGTGGTGGAATGCGGCCCATGATTTCATGACGGCGCGCCACACGGCGGATAATGCGAACTGGCACGGCGTTCAGCTGAAAATCGGCCCGGCGCTTGAGTTTTTCTTCTCGCAGGCGGGCGTTGTCGGGCCTTTCGTCTTCGTCGCCATGATCATCGCGACCTTCCGCGCGAAGAGCGCTGAAACCCGGGCGCTGGTCGCCCTTTCGGTGCCGATTGTGCTGTTGATAACGGCACAGGGGCTGATGTCGCGGGCGCTTGCCAATTGGGCCGTGGGGGCCTATGCGGCGGGCGTGCTTCTGGCGGTGCCCGTCCTGGCATCCCGGCGCTGGCTTACCATTTCCACCCTTGTGCTCGGCGGCATCGTTGCCATCGCGTTGCCTGTGATGACGATTGCCGGAACCGAATTGCGTCTGCCGAGCGGTGAACTGGCGATGAAGCGCTATCTTGGCCGCTCCGAGCTGGTGTCTACAGGTTTCGCGCGGGCGCGTGAGGCGGGGGCGGATGCCATCGTTGCCTCTGATCGCTCCATTCTGGCCGAGCTTTTTTATCAGCTGCGGGACGAGAAGGGGATCATGCTGCTGGCGCTGCCGGAAACCGGTGTTCCTTCCAGCCACTATGCCCTTCTTTATCCGCTGAAATCCGGCGAGGCGAAAACTCCGGTATTTCTGGCGATTTCGGACGCCCTGCCGGCTTGTCTTGCCGGTGAGGCACCGCTTTCCCGCTGGGTTGCCGGGCCGGGTTTTCTGGAAGGCAGGGAAATCGGAATCTGGCGCCTGCTCCCGCAATGCATTCCGGGGAGCGCCAATGGACGATGATCTCTCGCATATGCGGATCACGATCTGGGTGATGTTCGCCACATTGGCGCTCGTTATCCTGTTCGCGACCTTCCCGTCGATCGATCTTGCGGTCTCGTCGCTGTTCTTTTCTCCCGAAGGGCGTCTGTGGGCAGGTCGCGAGCCACTTCCCGAATGGCTTCGCGACACATTACGCGAGCTGACGGAACTCGCCGCTCTTCTGGCCTTCATCGTCTTTGTCGGCAATATCCGGCTGGGCGCTTTGCAGCGTACGGGCTGGCGGGTCTGGGCCTTTCTCTGGGGGCCGGTGGTTCTCTGCGCCGGGCTGCTGGTGAACGGGGTGCTGAAGGCCAATATTGGCCGTGCCCGGCCATTCAGCGTCAGCGATTTTGGCGGGCAGCAATTGTTCACGCCGCCTTTCCAGTTCAGTACGCAGTGTTATTCGAACTGTTCGTTTTCTTCGGGGGAAACCGCACTCATCGCGAGTTTTTTCCTGCCGCTCTGTGTGCTGGTCTGGCATCGCCTGCAATGGCGCGGGCGGTTTATCATGGGCAGTGCCGCCGCCGGCGCAACAATCCTCATGTCAGGCCTGCGCATTGCAGCCGGCGGGCATTTCCTCAGTGATGTCGTGATGTCGGTTCTGTTTTCGGCCCTGACAACGCTGTTTCTCTACCGGGTGCTGGCGATCTCCCGCCACCGCCAGGTGTTTACCGGCGATGCCGTTACAGCCGACGCAATCAGCCTGTGGCGTAATGGCAGCCATGCTGTCCGTGCCCGCTTCCGGCGTTGGTGGCCGAAAATCAAAGCCGCCGCCACACGCCTGCAAGGGCCTCCGGGTGCGGGGACGGCATCGTCCTGAGCGGCAATCAAGCGTAGCTGCTGCTGGCGCCCTGGACGCTTGCACGAGTTTCCGGGGACGAGGGTAGAGCCTTGTCTTTCAGGGACACGCATTGCTCGGTGGAACACCGCTATATCCAGCGTCGCCTTGATCAAACATTTCATGCGTTTGCTTGAAAGGCGTTTGTATTTGGCGGAGGTTCAGGCTGTTGACGACCCTGTCTCGATACTCGACGTCATCCTCGGTCTTGTACCGAGGATTCACCAACGTGGCTCAAAATCAATAGGTTGCAGATGCTCGGGACAGGCCCGAGCATACAGGGACCGAGAGCGTATCAGTCGAACAGGCCGGAAACCGACTGTTCCTGCGCTGTGCGGTTGATCGCTTCGCCGAGCAGACCGGCTGTGCTGACCACGCGGATATTATGCGCGGACTGGACGGCGGTGGTCGGCTGGATGCTGTCGGTGATGACGAGTTCGCGCAGCTTCGAGGAGGCCACGCGGGCAACCGCGCCGCCGGAAAGCACGCCGTGGGTGATATAGGCGGTGACGCTGGTGGCGCCCTTCTTGAGAAGTGCTTCCGCCGCATTGCAGAGCGTGCCGCCGGAATCGACGATATCGTCGATGAGGATGCAATCCTTGCCGGAAACATCGCCGATGACGTTCATGACTTCGGATTCGCCCGGACGGTCACGGCGCTTGTCAACGATGGCCAGCAGACAGTCGAGGCGCTTGGCCAGCGCACGGGCGCGGACAACGCCGCCGACATCGGGCGAAACAACCATGACGTTATTGGTGTCGTAGTGGTCCTTCACATCGCGGGCGAGAATAGGCGCTGCGAAGAGATTGTCGGTGGGGATATCGAAGAAACCCTGGATCTGGCCGGCATGGAGATCGAGGGTGAGAACGCGGTCGGCGCCGGCTTCGGTAATCAGATTGGCAACGAGTTTGGCGGAAATCGGAGTGCGGGGGCCGGCCTTGCGGTCCTGGCGGGCGTAACCGAAATAGGGAAGCACCGCCGTGATGCGCTTTGCCGAGGAGCGGCGCATGGCATCGATCATGATGAGCAGTTCCATCAGATGATCGTTTGCCGGAAACGACGTGGACTGGACGAGGAAAACGTCCTCGCCGCGCACATTTTCACTGATTTCTACGAAAATTTCCTGGTCAGCAAACCGCTTTACGGTGGCATTTCCCAAGGGAACGTTGAGATACTTGCAGATCGCTTCGGCAAGGTGCCGGTTCGAATTGCCTGCGAAAACCTTCATTGCGGCCGCCTGTTTCCATGCCATCGCCTTGCGCCACGGAAAAGTGTTTGCCGTAACCAAGCGTCGTTCAAGGGGAGGAACATCCGGCCGAAAAGCCTTTGCCGGATACGCCTTGTTGCCATGCGCGCCTTAATAGCGCTGTTGCTTCCGATTGCAAGAGGACTCCGCGCTTTCGCAATGATTTTCGTGAAATCTCTGTGACTTCTCCCGTCGTTTCACCTCATCCGCGTTGAGACTGCTTCCATGACGAATAGTCGTTCAGCGTTTTTGCGGCGATATCCTGCATGACCCTGTCGGTCACGGCGGCCCATGGATCGCTGCCCCTGGCGGCTATGGTTTCCTGCCCCTGCAGGCGGTGAAGCCTGACACCATTGGCGTCCAGCACATCCCAGACATAGATGACATTGACCTTGCCGCCATCGGCGAAGGCGGAGAAATATCCCTTCAGGATGTTCTCAGCCGAATTGTCGTTGGACGCGCGGATTGTCAGTCCCTTTGCCCGTGCCTCGGCCCCCAGCTGACGCGAAAGCGGCGTGACGGCCTGAACGGGGGCGCCGATGATCGGCAGGAAACGGATGGTGTTGCCGGAGGAAGCGGCGGGGGTCAGCGCTGCCGTCTGCTGCGCCGGCTGTGGTTGGCTGGCAGGCAAGGATTGGGCAGGTGGCTGGCTTTGGCTGAGAGGCTCGCCATATTGGTTGCCGTTGGAAAGCGCCTGTGCCTGCGCCTGCAGGGAATTCTGCGGTGCATAAGCGGGCACGGAAGACGCCGTTGCCGGAGCGCCGGCAGGCGCGCGGTCGGCGGCAGCGGCCATCTGGTCGAGATCGCCCTGTGTCACCGGGCCCGATTGTGAGCCGTTGTGGCCGACATCCACCTGCGGCGTCAGCGCCTCTGTCGTGTTACAGGCCGACAGGCCCAGCACCAGCGCCGGGACGACGAGGGCTGGGAAAAGGGGGCCTAACCCCTTCCGGCTCATGCGATGTTCCCTCTCATGTTCCGCTCCTTCTTGCCCAAGGTGGCGGCAATGTAGGGCCGGTTTTCCCGCTCTGTCAAACCCGGTGGCGATTTAAGCTGTGAGAAGATCGAGACTATGGCGTGAGAGCGGCTCGGGAGCGCCGTCCGTGGTCAGATAGGTCTGGCCGAGCGTCATCGCCGTGCCGGAATCGGAATCCATCACGATCATGTGCACGAACAGCGTCATGTCGCTGGTTATCTCCTGCGGATTGCCGGTGTGGAACATCTGGTGCTCCATCCAGGAGGGCGAGAAACGTGCGCCCAGCGAATAACCGGAGGAATTCAGCCGATGACGGGTCAAGCCGCGTTCGTCCATGACGCGGGCATGCACGTCGAAGACATCGCCAAAGGTCTTGCCCGGCTGCAATACTTCTTCGATGGCGGTGAGGTTTTGCAGGCAGGCGCTGTAAAGCTCCTTCTGGCGGAAATCCTGTTCGCCGATCACCACAGTGCGCATCATGGCGGCATGGTAATGGGCGCTAACGCCAGCCCATTCCAGTGTCAGCTGATCCTTGTCGTCGAGCCTGCGGCGGCCGGCCTTGTAACGGCACAAAAGCGCATCCGCGCCGGAGCCGATGATGAATTCATTGGCAGGATAGTCGCCGCCGCCGCCCAGAACCGCACCCTGCATCGCTGCAAGGATGGAGGCTTCGTCGGCACCCGGCTTGATGAGTTCCAGGGCTGCGTCCAGAGCCGCATCCGCTAATTGGCCGGCCCTTCTGGCATAGGCGATCTCGGCGGGACTTTTGACGAGCCGCAGGGTGCTGACCAGATAGGAGGCGTCGATCATCTGGCAGAAGCTGGCAAGCTGGTTGTCCAGCAGGCGGGCGACGCGCCCGGTCATGCCGTGGGTGTCGTATTCAACGCCGATCTTGGCGCCGAGCAGGTCGAGATCGCTCAGGAGGTTTTTAAGATCGAGTGTGGGGTCGGCGTTGGGCCGGTCGACCCAGATGAGAATATTTTCGATGGTCGAGGTATTGCGGGCCTGACGCAGATCCGCCGAACGGGTCAGAAGCGTCATGGAGCCGTCCGACTTGACCACCAGTGTCTGGAAGAAACAATAGCCGAAAGTGTCGTAACCGGTCAGCCAGTACATGCTTTCCTGCGCGAAAAGCAGCATGGCGTCCAGCTTCTCTTCCGCCATCTTCGCAATCAGCCGTTCGCGGCGGGCATCGAATTCCGAGAGCTCGAAGTGCAGGGCCATTTAGTCCTCCAGAATTGCGATTGCGGAAATCTGCCGCCCGTAATCGGGCTCGGCTCTGTGGGTCGTGCGGCGGTAGGAATAGAAACGTTCTTCGTCGGGATAGGTGCAGAGGCCGAGATTTTCCGCCCGCACACCCGTCTTGACCAGACGGTCCACCGTAAACTGCTTGAGGTCGAACAGGGCGTGGCCGTCTTTTTCGGAGGCGGTGAAGTAGGCCGCATAGGCGGGATCGAAATCGGTGAAGCGGGCCTTATATTCCGGTCCGACCTCGTAATTCGCCTGGCTGATGGAAGGGCCAAGCGAGGCGGCGATGCGGTCGCGGTTGGCGCCCAGCTTTACCATGGTCTCGATGGTGTTTTCGAGCACGCCGAAGAGGGCGCCCTTCCAGCCGGCATGGGCGGCGCCCACGACACCGGCTTCCGCATCGGCAAAGAGGATCGGGCCGCAATCGGCGCTCAGCACGCCAAGTACGAAGCCCGGCGTCGACGTCACCATCGCATCGGCCTGCGGGCGGCTGCCGTCATAGCTTTCATCGACCACGAGGACATCAGGGGAATGGACCTGATGTACGGTGGCGAGGCGTTCCGGGGACAGGCCGAACCATTGCGTGACGCGCCGGCGGTTTTCCTGCACCAGCTCCGGCTCGTCATTGGAGCCAAGGCCGACATTGAGACCCTGATAAAGACCCTCGGAGACGCCGCCCTGCCGGGTGAAAAAACCGTGGCGGACGCGGTTTTCACTGAAGGCGGCGAGCAGGGGGCTCTGGATCGGGAGCGGCAAGGTGTCGTTCTGCATGGTGCGGGAGTTCCTTGGAGAATATCGCTTTTGGCCAGTGGGATGGGTCAAGCGAGATGTTTCCTGTTGCCGCTTCGTTGCGCGGCGCGTGTGATGCAGTGTGCCTGCTTCGTGTGTCGCGGCGATGTTGGCCCAGAGGTTATTGCGCTGTCAATCCACCGCGCGAAACGGCAGGAGATGGAGCGCGGGACTTGAAACGGCGATGACCTTGAAAAGTTCCCCCATCTTGCCGGCGCCTTCGCCGGCGAGACGGTTTACGGCTTCGGCGATTTCAAGCGTCTGGTCGGGCGTCGCCTTTGCGGCAAGCGCAGCTGCCCGCTCCTTGAGTCCAAGACCATAAAGAAAGTCGCCCTGTCTCAAGGTGCCATTGACATGTACACCGGTTGCCTCGGCAGTCCTGACGAGGCTTTCGAAATCGACATGGCTGGTGAGATCCGCTTGCCCCGGATGGGCAAGTGGCGGATCAAAGGCATGGTCGCGCATGGCCTGCAATGTGTCACCAAATCCGGCAACCAGGTGGCCGTAATCGATGGCGAGCGCCGTGCCGCCATGGATCGACAGGCGCTGGCAGATCGCCGTCATGACGGCTTCACGGGCGGGAGAGATTTCGAATATGGTGCCGACCGGCTGCCGTTCGGGCAGGGGCGGTAGCAGCGTCGGATCGATGCCGGCAAGGCCTGTCGAGAAGACGAGTTCGTCATTAACATCGAGGCTGACGACGCGTTCGCGAAAGCCCTGCGGCGTCCTGACGAATTGCCGGATCGGGATGGCATCGAAAAGCTCGTTTGCGACGACGAGCAGGAAGCCTTCCGGCACATCGTCGAAGCTCTCATACCATGTCAGCCGGTCAGCATGGGCGGTAAGCGTTTCCTTCTGGATGGCGGAAAGGCGAGGGCTGGTCTCCACCAGATGGACCCGCATCGTCTCGTAGAGCGGCGGCGCGATGCGGCGGATGACGCGCAGCATGTCCGACATCATCGTGCCGCGGCCGGGGCCTATTTCCACCAGCCGGGTCTGCGCGGGCGCGCCATGGCGCTGCCAGGCATGGACCACGAAAACGCCGAGCATTTCGCCGAAAAGCTGGCTGACCTCCGGCGCGGTGATAAAGTCGCCCGAGCGGCCGAAGGGTTCGCGGCTCTTGTAATAACCGTGTTCGGGATCAGCGAGGCAAAGCGAGAAGTAATCGGTGACGCTGAGCGGACCGTTGAGCCGGATAAGGGATTTGATGCGTTGCGCAAGCGGTGTCGTCATGGCAGGCCATACCGCTTAGGCGCTTATTTTCGCGCTGCGTGCGCGCAGGACGGCCCAGAGGCCCAGAAGGAACATCGGCGTGGAAAGCACCATGCCCATGGTCAGCCAGTTACCGGCGAGATAACCGATCTGGGCATCCGGCTCGCGGAAGAATTCCACGAAGATGCGCGACAGCGCGTAACCGCAGACGAAGATGCCGGTGACGATGCCGGGTGTCTTCAGCGCCCTGAAGGCGTAGATGGCGATTGCCAGAATGACGACAAGCACGAGGCCTTCGAGTCCGGCTTCATAAAGCTGGCTCGGGTGCCGCGCAAACGGGCCGCCGGTGGGGAACACGACCGCCCACGGAACATCGGCGATACGGCCCCACAATTCGCCATTGATGAAATTGGCGATGCGCCCGAACAGCAGGCCGATGGGCGCGACGGCGGCGACGACGTCGAACATGCTCCAGACGGGGATGCCGTTCTTGCGGGCAAAGAGGATCATGGCGATGGTAGTGCCGATGAGGCCACCATGGAACGACATGCCGCCGTTCCATATCTCCAGCGCCCTTATGGGATTGGCGGCGACCGCTCCGAGATCGTAAAACAGGATATAGCCGATGCGTCCGCCAAGGACGATGCCGCCGGCCGCCCACAGGATGAAGTCGTCAAGATGCTGCGCCGAGATCGGCGAGGTATCATTCGGCCAGAGGCGATCCGTACGGGCGAGGCGGCGGGCATAAAACCAGCCGAGCATGATGCCGGCGACATAGGCAATGCCATACCAATGGATCGCCAGAGGCCCGATGGACAGGGCAACGGGATCGATATTGGGAAATGGCATGATGGCAAGTTGGGTGGGAGCGGCTATCAATCCGTATATTCCGTCATCGTTGCTGGGCGGACAACAGAATGATCCATTGCCTCAAGGGGCCGGGCGATGATGCTCACCGGTCTCCCTGACGCCAAGGAAAATGGCGATTGCGGCGGCGGTGGTCAAGGCTAATCTTCGTGAGCGGATTGCGATGCCGGGCGCCCCGGGGAAAGGCCGCCATTTTTCGATTTCGCTTGCAAGGCGGCTGTCGAGTGCCTACCTGAAAGGCATCAATAGCGGGGATAAGGAATGCTCCCCGAACCGACGAAGGAACAGCGCCATGAGCACGACAGGCACCAATCGTTTTCTGGATGAATTCGCCAAGCTGATGACCGATGCGGCGGGCGCGGCGCAGGGTGTGCGCAAGGAAGCGGAGGCCGCTTTTCATGCGCAGGCAGACCGCTGGCTGAACAGCCTGGATGTGGTGCGGCGCGAGGAGTTCGACGCGGTGCGCGAAATGGCCATCAAGGCGCGTGACGAAAACGATGCGCTGCGCGCCCGAATCGAGGCCCTCGAAGCAAAGCTTTCGGCTGCAAAGGACTGATTTTAGCGCTTTTTCCTGATGGGTCCCGGATCGCCTGCGATTCCGGGGCTTTTTTGTTTGCGGGCCATGCAACTCGAAATAGTCCCCGGTTGTTCGAAACCGGCCTCCGCCCGCGAATTTTTTGAGGCCTGTGGACACTTTCAAAAAACGCAATCGCCAGAGTCGCTTATGTATCTCGCCTGAGGTGATGGGGGAGAAGATATCCACTGCTCAAAAAGCAAAAATGGGCCCCAAGGGGTGGCAGCAGGACTCGGCCATTATACACTGATTTTAAATGATGATTCGAAACGAACCTGGTAAGCTCCAGACAGGGTGAATGTGTAACTCTTTTGGTGTCGGGCAATCGTCTCAAGTGTTGAATCCGGTTTGTGTGTGCGTTTTGTGCCCGGCGTTCAAAACAGAACATTCAATACCGGCTGAGAAGGTGCCGCATGAGCCTGATGGAATTTGAAATTGAGCGTCAGTCCAATCCCGTGGACATGATCGAGATTGTCGCTGCCTCGAACGACTGGTCGTTCGAGCGTTCGGGCGAAGACGAGATCGCCATGACGGTGGCGGGTCACTGGGCCGACTATCACGTTTCCTTTTCGTGGATGGAGGAATTCGAGGCGCTGCATCTGGCCTGCGCCTTCGACATCAAGGTTCCCGATCAACGCGTCAACGAAGTCATTCGCCTGCTGTCGCAGGTCAACGGTCAGGTGCTGATGGGTCATTTCGATCTGTGGCGGCAGGAAGACGTGGTGATCTTCCGCCAGTCACTGCTGCTGGCAGGCGGCGCCGAACCGAACAATCAGCAGGTTGAAGTGCTGCTTTCCAGCGCGCTGGAGGCCTGCGAGCAATATTACCAGGCATTCCAGTTCGTCGTCTGGTCGGGGCTGGATGCGAAAAGTGCAATCGAAGCGGTCATGTTCGAGACCGTCGGAGAAGCGTGAAGATGGTGTACAAGGCTTCCGGTCCGCTCGTCCTCGTCGGCGCGGGCAATATGGGCGGCGCTTTGCTTTCGGGCTGGCTGAAAAAGGGCGTGCCGGGATCTCAGGTGATTGTCGTCGATCCACGCCCCTCCGACGCCATGCGGACGACGATTGCTGAAGCCGGCGCGGCCCATAGCGAAAGCGTCCCTGATGGCGTCAAGGCGGGGATTCTGTTCGTCGCGGTGAAGCCGCAGATGATGGACGTCGTTTTGCCGTCTCTCAAGCCCCTGTTGGGGCCGGATACGGTCGTCGTTTCGATCGCCGCCGGCACCACAATCGGCACTTTCGTTGCGCATTTCGGTGCCGTTGCCGCCGTGCGGGCCATGCCCAACACGCCGGCCATGGTGGGCCGTGGCGTAACAGGGGCCTATGCCAATGAGTTGGTGACGCCGGAGCTGAAGGCTGTGGTGGACGGCTTGCTGAAGGTCAGCGGCCCGGTGGAATGGGTGGAGACCGAAGGTGATATCGACGCGGTGACCGCCGTTTCGGGAAGTGGTCCTGCCTATGTCTTTTATCTGGTGGAATGCATGGCGGAAGCGGGCCGCAAGGCCGGTCTGCCGGCCGATGTGGCCATGCGTCTCGCACGCGAAACCGTGGCCGGTGCAGGCGAATTGTTGCACCAGTCCTCCGATGAGGCCGCGCGTCTGCGCCAGAACGTGACATCCCCGGGCGGCACGACGGCGGCGGCGCTTTCGGTGCTGATGGCCGAAGACGGGATGCAGCCCTTGTTCGACAAGGCAGTCGCTGCGGCGAAAACACGCGCCGAAGAGCTGGCGGGTTAAAGGGGCGGGGCATGAGCGGCGAAATTTCCTATGCCGATTTCGAGAGGGTCGATATTCGTGTCGGCACGATCATTGAGGCAGAGCCTTTTCCCGAAGCGCGCAAGCCGGCGTTCAAGGTGAAGATCGATTTCGGGCCGGAGATCGGCATCAAGAAATCTTCCGCGCAAATCACCGTGCATTATACGCTGGAAAGCCTTGTTGGCCGACAGGTTCTGGGCGTGGTGAATTTTCCGCCGCGCCAGATAGGCCCGTTCCGCTCCGAGGTTCTGACACTGGGCTTTGCCGATGGCAATGGCGACATCGTGCTTGCCGCCGTGGAGCGGCCGGTGCCGAATGGCGAGAAAATGTGCTGATAGGGCACAACGGCGCGCAGCACAAAGATTATGAAGGTGACTTTGCTTCCGTCATTCCAGCTCAAGGTGGAATGACGGGGTAGGCGAACCGCATTACCCTCTTCAATTGGATGGCCTAGGCCGGGATTTTGACGATTACCCGCAATCCACCCATCGGGCTTTGATCCAGCGATACGTCTCCACCATGGCTGCGGGCGATATCTCGCACGATGGAAAGGCCAAGTCCCGTGCCCGAGGCGTTGAGATTGCGCGCCTCATCCAGCCGGAAGAATGGCTTGAAGACATCCTCGCGTGACGCTTCCGGAATGCCAGGCCCGTCATCATCGAAGGTCATGATGATCGAGCGTGGCGCCTTGCGTATGTCGATATGGAGATTGGTGGCGTAACGGCGCGCATTTTCGGCCAGATTGGCGACGAGGCGGGAGAGGGCATTCGGACGCGCGATGATCCGTTCGATATTATAGAGCTCGTAGCTGAATGTCTTGCCGTGAAGCTCGAAATCATGGCCGATCTTTTCGAGAAGCGCCGGAAGCTCGAGTGTGCCGACATCTTCCTCGACGTCGGTGCGGGCGAAGGTGAGATAGGCCTCCAGCATCGACTGCATGTCCTCGACATCCTTGTCCAACCCTTCGAGGTCCGGATTGTCGCCCGCTAAGGCAAGTTGCAGCTTGAAACGGGTGAGGATGGTGCGCAGGTCATGGCTGACGCCATTCAGCATGGCGGTGCGCTGTTCCATCTGCCGTTCGATGCGTTCACGCATCAATATGAAGGCAAGGCCCGCCCGCCGGACCTCGTCTGCACCACGCGGAGAGTAGGCGCTGACCTTTTGTCCCTTGCCGAAATTCTCAGCCGCTTTAGCGAGCGATTCGATGGGTTTTATCTGCCCGCGCAGGAACAGAATGGAAATGGCGATCAGGACCAGCGACGCGCCGACCATCCAGACAAGGAAAATATGGGTGTTGGATGCATAGGCAGCGCTGCGGCTGGTAAAGACCCGCAGGGTTTTGTCTTCCAGCTGGACACGGATTTCAACCAGCGAGCCATTTCCATAGGTATCGATCCAGAACGGCCTGCCGATCTGCTGGGTCAATTGATCTGCGAGGATCCTGTCGAGAATGGAAAACAGCGGCTCGGGTTTTGGGGCGGGCAGGTCCGCCTTCGGTTCGATATAGACGCTGAGATCCAGTCTTTCACGGGCGATGCGGATGACGCGCTGATAATCGTCTTCTTCCGGGTCGGTTTGCAGAAGCTCGATGATTGCGGCAATGTCGCGCGTCACGGCGGTGGAAAGGCGTTCCGTCACCAGCTGCCAGTGTCGCTCCATGAAGACGGCCGCGACCACGGCCTGAAGCAGGATCATCGGCAGGATGATGATGAGCAGCGAACGGGTATAAAGCCCGGTGGGCAACCAGTGGCGCAGCCACCTGCCGGAGGTGCGCCAGGCTTTCGCTATGCCGCTTTTTCTGACCGTGCCGAGAAAATCGAGGCTCGCCATGCCGTCAGCCCGCCTTTCGCTGGTGCCGCGTCCTGTCGAAAAACGAAACCGATTGTCGACGGGACGATGCACGGATTTAACGTGGCAGAGCGCCCTTTGTGTGTCCAAAGATGCGCGGCGCTCTGTTGCTTGTCAGTCCACACTCAGCCGGTAGCCGATGCCGCGGACTGTCTGCAGATAGACCGGATTGGCAGGGTCGTCCTCGATCTTGCGACGAAGACGGTTGATCTGCACGTCGATGGTTCTCTCGCCCACCTCGGATTCTGCCTCGACCAGTTCGTGCCGCGGAATGGTGTCGCCGGCGCGCAGCGCGAAAAGCAGCATGATTTCCTGCTCCCGGTCCGTGAGGCGGATCGTTTCCGGGCCGCGCCGCAATTCCTTTTTGGGAATGGAGAAGCTGTAGGGGCCGAACATGATCTGTTCGATCTTGGGCGTATCGGGCGACGTGTTGCGCCGCAGGATATTGTTGATACGCAGCACAAGCTCACGCGGATCGAAGGGTTTGGCCAGATAATCGTCCGCGCCCGCTTCCAGTCCCGCAATACGGGAATCCGCTTCCGAGCGGGCGGTCAGGAGGATGACCGGCACGGATTTGTTCTCGTTCAAAGAGCGGGTGAGCGACAATCCGTTTTCCCCCGGCATCATCACATCGAGGATGAGGAGGTCGAAACGGATGCCCATCATCTTGCGCCGGGCTTCGGCCGCATCCGCGGCCACGGAGATGCGGTATCCCTTGTCGCCAAGAAAGCGCTGCAGGAGATCGCGGATGCGGGCGTCGTCATCGACAATCAGGAGGTGGGCGGCGTCGTCATCAGCCGGCGGGCGTTTTGTCGTCGCTGTCGCCATGATCAATCGCCTTCCGGGGTTGTCGGGCTGCGCATCTGCGCCAGGAACTGGCGCACGCAGGCCCGGGCCTCGGGCCCCAAGCCTTCCAGCGCGCGGTCGATGCGGCGCGATTGCGGCTCGCTCAGCGCAAGCGCCAGTTCTCGGCCTGTCAGCGTCGGATAGAGTCTGCGCTGGCGGCGGTCTTCCGGGCCCGCCATCTGGCGGATATAGCCGTCGTCGATCAATTGCTTGAGCACGCGGGCGAGGCTTTGTTTGGTGATCTGCAAGGTGTCGAGCAAATCCGCGACCGTCATGCCGGGCTGTCTGCTGACGAAATAGACGACGCGGTGGTGCGCCCGGCCATATTCCAGTTTTGACAGAATGACGTCGGGATCGGACACGAAATCGCGATAGGCGAAGAACAGCGCCTCGATCGTATCGAAGTCGATCTTGCCGTCGTCAACCTTCGGGAGTGCCGGTGTCTGCCTGGCGGCTGCGGTTTTGAGCGATTGCGGTGGCACTGCGGTTCCTTCATATTCTGCGGCTGACATGCGTCGATGCGCCAATATTCTGTAAACATAGCCGAAAATGCGTCCGCTCGGGAGAATGCCGCCGATCATTTTCTGTTGCGGTGGATAATATGCTGCGGGTGCGGGTGCAACTGGAATCCTGACCGACCTTTACCGCAAATAGAAAAGAGCGCGGAATGCCCGCGCTCTTCAATGGTTTGATGCCATCTATCCGGTCTGATGAATACCGGCTGGGTCTACTGGTAGACGTAGACGATCCGGTGCGTCGATGGTTCGACGAGAACCGGCACGTCGTTCACCCGGACATAACGGTACTGGTAGTCGGGTACTTCGACCAGCCGGGTGTCGGAGGGCAGGGTGGTGCCGACCACGACGTCACCATCGAAGGTGACGGTGTCCGCAGGGTGCTCGTCCATATAGGTGATGACCGCTTCGGGCGGGGTAATGTCCACATCACCAACGCGGCCGAGGTTTGGATCGCCGGGATTGGGTTCGGCCTGCACGCTCGCGGTTTTTTCGTATGTCACGACTGGCACTTCAATATCCGTGCGTCGCTGCTCGAGAATGACAGGAGAACCCTCATACATGACGTTCAGATAATCGGCATGTGCCCAACCGCGCAGGCCGTTGACTTCGATACGGCACCAGCTGCTGCCTTCCATGCAGCCGTCCAGAACCGCGTTACTGCCACGGGTGGCGAGGCCGAGTTCGGGATAGTCTTCACCCGGGCCTGAACGAACAGAAATGTCCGATGCGGTGGTGGCGACCATGGCGGCGTTTGCATAACCGGCCATCAGGGCGAAAGCGCCGCCAGCCATGAGCATTTTAAGCGTCTTGTCCATGTGTCTCACTCCTTTCAAGACTGGAGCTACAACGTCGCAGCCTTCCGGGCGTTCCACATTTTTCGCGGCGGGCTCCTGAAACTCACCCGCGTTTATCCTTTATCTTGTTGAAATTAAATCCGATTTTTAGAGCCATTAAAACCGTTGGGAGGCGATTGGTTTCCGTCGCCATTGTGTCGAAACCGGTCGCGGGCTATAGGAGGCAGGATTTGTCAGACAGGGAGATACGGGAAATGGGAAAGTTACAGGCGGGCATTATCCCGGTCACGCCGTTCGAGCAGAACTGCACCATTCTCTTCGATCAGGACACAAAGGAAGGTGTCGTCGTTGATCCCGGCGGGGATGTGGACGTCATTCTCCAGGTGGTTTCCGAAAACGACATCACGCTCAAGGAAATCTGGCTGACGCATGGGCATCTTGATCATGCCGGTGGCGCTGAAGAATTGCGCGAAAAGCTCTCTTTACCGGTCATTGGCCCGCACGAGGACGACCGGCCGTTGCTCGAAAGGATCGAGACGCAGGCCGAAAAATACGGGATCACCGGTCTTCGCAACGTCCTGCCGGACCAATGGTTGAAGGAGGGTGACAAAGTCTCTTTCGGGGATCATGTCTTCGAGGTCTATCATTGCCCGGGCCACGCCCCGGGCCATGTCATCTATTATAATCGCGACCAGCAATTCGCCCATGTCGGCGATGTGCTGTTTGCGGGGTCGGTCGGCCGTACGGATCTGCCCGGTGGAAACCATGAACAATTGATGGCGTCCATTCGAGACAAGCTTCTGCCGCTCGGAGATGATGTCGGTTTCATCTGCGGTCACGGTCCCGGCGGCCGGCTTGGAGAGGAGCGGCGGACCAATCCTTATCTCAAGGGTATCTGAGTTTCCCGTGTTGTGACGCCTGCCCGCGTCGGGCAGGCACAAAAAAACCCGGCATTCCTGCCGGGCTTCAACTAGAAAAGAAAGCCGTTTTAGGGTCAGCCAGCAATCTGCAGATTGACTGCCTTCGGGCCCTTGCCGCGACGATCCGGTTCCGTGTCGAAGCTCACTTTCTGATTTTCTGAAAGTCCGGACAGGCCAGAAGCCTGTACAGCAGAGATGTGAACAAAGATATCAGCGCCACCATTGTCTGGCTTGATGAAGCCGAAGCCTTTGTCTGTATTGAAGAATTTTACGGTGCCAGTTTCGGCCATGCATCAGGTCCTTTTCGCTCTGCCCGCGTTCAGCTACAGGCAGCATTACAGTTTTGCCCCGCGAGGGCGTTGGCAGGCAGTTCTTGACTATTGAGAAAAAGGACCTTCACAGCGGGAAGTAATGGCGTTCTCATCCAACGTTTTTCGTCCCACCGCCCGAGGTTTATAGCGTCCCCAGTGCGCAAATTTATAGGCCTTCCCATGCTCGCAAATTGCCCGAACCGCGGTAGAGTGATGCGTTTATCGAAAATTGGCAAGCAAAAGTTTTCACGGGCTTTTTGTCAGATAAAAAACCTGCGGTAGAATTACTGCGTGGAATCGCATATTTTTTCCGCATAATCGATTATTGATGAAATAATTGCCGTTCGCCTTTGGTTTTCCGGGCAAAATTTGAATATCGAACCCTGATTTTTCAGCGAATGAGAAAAATACGTTCTTTTGGCGTCAGGCCGCTCCAGCCATGGATTTTTGCCGCTTTCGCGTCAGTTCCGGCACCAGTTCGACGATCAATATGGCGACGAAAATGATCAGGCAGCCGATATAGCCGGCATTTGAAATGGTCTCCTTCAGGAAAACCGAGGCCAGCAAAGCGCCGAAAAGCGCCTCTGAGGACAGGAATATCGCAGCCTGCGGCGCCGTCGTGTAACGCTGGCCGATGACCTGCAGCACGAAGGCGAGGCCGGAGGAAACAAGGCCGACATAGAGAATTTCCGCCATCGACGCCTCTATCGAAGCCAGGCTGATGGGTTCGAAGAACACCCCGATCATGCAACTCAAAAGAGAGCAAACCGCAAACTGGGTGCAGGAGAGCGCAAGTGGACGCTCGCTTTCGGAAACGAAACGGCCGGCGAGCGTGATCTGGATCGCCCAGAAGAAGGCGCAGATGATGCTGAGAATATCGCCCCGCGTCAGCGTCTCGAACGCGCCGCCGGAGAGCAGGAATATGCCGCCCAGCATCATCAGGGCGCAGGGCCAGACGATCCAGTGGGGATGACGCCGGTAAAGGATGACGGCGATGACCGGAACGAAGATGACGTAAAGCCCGGTGAGGAAGCTGGAATTGGTGACGGTCGTGGTCAAAAGCCCGACCTGCTGGGTGGTGGCGCCGCCGAACAGGGCCAGTCCCACGAGAATGAAGCTGCCGATCTCCTTGCGGCGCGGCGGCGACTTTTTCGAACGGGTTTCCATCATCGCAAAGGGCAGTACGGCGATTGCGGCAATGGCGAAACGCAGGCCGACGAACCAGAACGGGCCGATCGAGGCCATGGCGGAGGATTGCGCGACAAAGCCGCCTCCCCAGATCGCTGCGGCGAGCAGAAGCAGCATATTGGCCTGAATACGCGTCATGATTGGCACCAGCACAGCAGGGGCCGGAAGATCATTCAGTCACGGCCTTGGAAATTCGGGGATTTTTTGAAATGTCGATCCGACGGTTTCGCTGGTGCTTTAGCAGCAAGCTGCCGATGCCGCAAGTCAGGGGAGATGGCCATAGCGAGTGCGGAAGCCGATGCCGCCCTTTATGGTGGCGGCCTATTTGAAGCGGCGGGCTTCGTCCTTCAGGCTTCGCCGGGTGAGTGTCAGGCCGCTTATTCCGAGGCCGATGAAGGCTGCGGCCGACAGAATGATAAGCAGGATGTGAGGACCGGCCTGCGATGTTGTCGCCACCTGCGGGATAGCGGATGTGTGCAGGGTATCGACCGCCTGAGCCGCTGCATTTGCCGAGGTTGCAATGCCGGCTGCCATGGTGACAATGACAAGAAACGCCGCGACCGCCATCCAGAGCGAGAACAGCGTTCTCTGCGCCCTCAACCTTTCAACGGAAGTCCGATCGTTGGTAAACATGGCGATTGCCTCTTGTCCCTGTTCCTGAAGGATAAAAGAGGCTTCGAAATGGACGGCTTGGAGACCGAATTCTGGCGTTCCAGAGTATTTATTGTGGCGATATTTGGGCGAGGCCGATTATGGGGCCATTGCCGCCGCCAATGGCGGCGTCAGAGGCCGCGTTTTCCGAAGGTCCGGGTCTGGCGCAGCGGATGCGCTTCAGGCGTTCGTTCGTCCCGGGAAAATGCCGGTGCGGCCGCGTTCCTGTCCGCTCTCGGCGAAGGGGAAAAATACTCGCTGCCAAGTTCGGGAAAGCGTGCGTCGAATGTTGTCGGCGCGAGCTCGGGTTTCGCCAGAACGTAACCCTGCATCAGCAGAACGCCCAGTTCCTCGCACAGTTCGACCTGCCAGCTGGTTTCCAGCCCTTCAAAGACTGGCTCTATTCCATCGTTGCGGAACTGGCTGACGATGACGCGCAGAAGGGCGGCGCCCGCCGAATTCTGCATAAAATCACGCACCCAGCCCGCCTCGAATTTCACATAGTCGGGCTTGATGAGTTTCACCCGGTCGATGTCGGAATCGCCGGCGCCATAGTCATCCAGCGCCACGCGAAAGCCGATATCATGCATGTGGTAGGCGAAATCGGCGACTATCTGCGTGTCAGACGCCTTTTTCTCGGAGATTTCGCAGACGATGCGGTCTGCGGTCATGCCGGCCTCGTGGGCGGCCAGCCGCATGCGTTCCACCTCCTGCCGCATCTTGGCAGGTGTCTGGAACAGGCCGGGATGGAAATTGACGAAGATGCGGGCGCGGGAACGATTGAGCCTGCCGGTATTGAGGATATGGATGGTGCGCAGGATGCTGTCGATATTTTCGATATCTTCAGGCGCCACCAGCGAGAAGAATTCACCCGGCGTCACCGGTTCGCCGTTGCGGTGGGGTCGCACCAGACCTTCGAAGGAATCGATGTCGAGCGCACCGCTCATCGTTCGGCGGAAAATGGGCTGCAGGGCCGATTTCAGGTTGAAGGGGCTATAGGCCGTGGACCATGTGCCATCGACCTCGCGGACAAGACTGGAAAAGATGCTTTTGGGCGCCATTTTTCAACCAGCTATAGAGACACGATCCCTAGGCTCGCTAATGTAGCGGATCAAGCGTTACTTCCGGGTTAAGCAAGCTTTAAATTCTTCGCTATGTCACATATGCCGCTTTTGGCCTTGAAAGAGCGTCTGTCTTTCGACATAGAAAATGCCGCAGAAGATGGGATTTTCTGCCTCTGCCGATGTCAACCACAACAGGACCGATTAAAAATGGCCTTCCTTGCCGACATTCTCTCCCGCGTAAAGCCATCCGCCACCATCGCTGTTACCCAGAAAGCCCGCGAGCTTAAAGCGAAGGGCCGTGATGTGATCAGCCTTGGCGCGGGCGAGCCGGATTTCGATACGCCCGAAAACATCAAGGAAGCGGCCATTGAGGCCATCAAGCGCGGCGAGACGAAATACACGCCCGTTTCCGGTATTCCGGAACTGCGCAAGGCGATTGCCGACAAGTTCAAGCGCGAAAACGGCCTGGACTACAAGCCGGAGCAGACGATTGTCGGCACGGGCGGCAAGCAGATCCTTTTCAACGCCTTCATGGCCACCCTCAACCCGGGTGACGAAGTCGTCATTCCCGCGCCTTACTGGGTCAGCTATCCGGAAATGGTGGCGATCTGCGGCGGTACGCCCGTATTCGTCGACACCACTCTGGAAGACAATTTCAAACTGAAGCCGGAAGCGCTGGAAAAGGCGATCACGCCGAAGACCAAGTGGTTCGTGTTCAACTCGCCGTCCAACCCCTCGGGTGCTGCCTATTCGCATGACGAGCTGAAGGCGCTGACGGACGTGCTGGTCAAGCATCCGCATGTCTGGGTGCTGACCGACGACATGTATGAGCACCTGACCTATGGCGATTTCAAATTCGTCACGCCGGTCGAAGTGGAGCCTTCGCTCTATGACCGCACGCTGACGATGAACGGCGTTTCCAAGGCCTATGCCATGACCGGCTGGCGTATCGGCTATGCCGCTGGCCCGCTGCCGCTGATCAAGGCCATGGACATGATCCAGGGCCAGCAGACCTCGGGCGCCAGCTCCATCGCGCAATGGGCGGCTGTCGAAGCGCTGAACGGCACGCAGGATTTCATTCCGACCAACAAGAAGATCTTCGAAGGTCGCCGTGACCTCGTCGTCTCCATGCTCAACCAGGCCAAGGGCATCAATTGCCCGGCACCGGAAGGCGCGTTCTACGTCTATCCGTCCTGCGCCGGCATGATCGGCAAGACTGCGCCGTCGGGCAAGGTCATCGAGTCGGATGTGGATTTCGTCTCCGAGCTTCTGGAAGCCGAAGGCGTTGCCGTCGTGCAGGGATCGGCCTTCGGCCTTGGCCCGAACTTCCGCATTTCCTACGCCACGTCGGAAGCGCTGCTGGAAGAGGCCTGCAAGCGCATCCAGCGCTTCTGCGCCGATTGCCGCTGATCGGTTGTTGCGATTTTGAAGGAAGCCCGGCAGCGATGCCGGGCTTTTTTGTTTAATAACTAGCGTCTTTCGCATTTTGCAAAACTATAAATTAGAATAATTTGGTATTAATTCTAAATAATTACTGATTTTATTTATTGATTATAATTGTTGTTATTTTGTTTATAGTTGAATAATAATCGTATTTGTATTTCGATTTTTTCTAAAAAAGAGTATTTTATGATGCTTGACGAATTAGTTGTTGACGGGCTGCCTGAGAGAGAATTCTGTAAGGAAATTGAAGATCTACTCAGAGGAGACGAAGCTGATGTGGCTGCCGATCGCCTCAAGTCGCTGCTTAGCGCAGTTTGCGGCCCAGGCCGCCCGCTTCCTTCACGCTTTCTAAGCGTCAGCCCAAAAAGCATTGAGTTGATCGGGTGGTCAAATTTGCCAGCGCGCATCACGGACTACGATCGTGGTGACAACGAGATTAGTGCGATCGGAATCGATCTAAGCTGGCCAGGGCATATAGGGCTAGAGCCGAACGACGACGGATTGCTTGATCCCGTCATCGAGACGAACTTCTATTCGGACGACACATGGCCTTTCTCTACTTCCGACCGCGCCGGTCTTCTTTCGGGATACGATCAATACTCATGCGCTTGGCAAGGGGGATTTGAGGAGATTGACGACACAGTCCAGATCAACGGCATTTCCGACCTCTATGGCGCCGTTTATTTATTGAAGGGGATCACCGAACCGGAATCGCAAACCGCAAGAGTGTTGGGGGCGTGCTATATCGTCGTTTTGATATACTTGGCATTGCGGGATTGTGCGCCTCGCGATGTACTGTCGCGTCCAGTCGCCGTCATTTTGGGGAGCAATGAGGACTACCCGTACTTCAATGCGCCAGTCTTCGCCGCAAGATAGGTGAGCATGTATCGTCGCTGGCCAGTCGAAAACGTCAAAGCTTCGCGGCTGATATTTTTCGATGCCTTTGCTGCTCGCATATCGACCGGTGATCAGACTCTAAAGCCCAAGAAACAGCAGCATGATGAACGTGGCGAAGAGAATGAAATGGGTCATTCCCTCGATCGCGTTGGTTTCACCGTCATTGAGATTGATGGCGGCGGCGATGAGGGTGATGAAGACCATGACGGTCTGAACTGGCGTCATCGCCATGATGAAGGGCTGGCCGGTGTAAAGCGCGATGCCTTCCATGACCGGGACGGTGAGGATGACCGTCGACAGTGACGCGCCCATGGCGATATTGACGACGGCCTGCATGCGGTTGCGCAATGCGGATCGGAGTGCGGTCAGGATTTCCGGTGAGGCAGAGATCGTCGCTACCACGACCGCCATCAGTGCCGGTGGCGCGCTCGTGCCTTCGAGGCTCTCACTCAGGAAGGCCGCCATGAATTCCGCCAGCACGCCGATCAGCACCACACCGGCGATGATGAGGCCGATGGAGAGGGAGACGCTGCCTTCCTCCTCCTCTTCTGCGTGGCTGTCGGAAGGTTGACCGGCCGGGTGCGCCTTGCGGGGATAGGCGTAGCTGAAGAAATAGCTGTGCGGGCCTACCTGCATTTTCAGGAACAATGCATAAAGCGCGATCATGGCGACGATGGTGAAGGCGGAGTAGACATGCCAGCTTTCATCGGGAATGAATTCCGGCACGATCATCGAGATACCCATGGCAGTCAGGATCATGACGCCATAGGTCTTGCCTGAATCGTCATTATAGGGCTGTTCGCCGTGGCGCAGGCCGCCGAGCAGGGCGGCCAGACCCAGAATGCCGTTGATGTCGATCATCACGGCGGAATAGATCGTGTCGCGCACAAGGGTTGGCGAGCTGGATTCGCTCATGATGATGGCAAGGATCAGCACTTCCACCGCCACCGCCGACAGTGTCAGGATCATGGTGCCATAGGGATCGCCGACCTTGGCGGCGAGGATTTCGGCGTGATGGGCAACCCGCATCGACACCAGAATGATCATGCCGATGAGCGCGATGGCGGCTATGAGAGACGCCGTTTTGCCAGCCTCGAATATTGTATGTTCGGCCATATAGGCGACGATTGCCGCCGGTGTTGCCAGGAGCAGCATGCGCTCCTGCTTCAGAATAGAACCCGCCATCGATTTCCCTTCCCCGTGCCAGTCCAAGGCTGTGACGTATCGTCCTTCAGATCAAGCAGGATTTGCGCTTGAGTGCTTTTGGTAGGATAGTGGTGTTGCAGGACATGCTGCTCATGCCGTGGTGTTCCCGTCGGATGCAATGCTTGAAACGCGGTTGTGGTTGCCATGTCGCCTACTGAAACAGGAGGAACATGCATGACCAAAGTGGTCTATGAAATCGTCGAGCATGACGGAGGCTTTGCCTACCGCATGAATGGCGCTTATTCAGAAACCTTCCCTTCCTATGCCGATGCGGTCGAGGCTGCACGCATCGTTGCTGCCGAGCAGCAGGTGGAGGGTGATGACGAGGAAATCAGCTATCAGGACGAGCGCGGCCAATGGCACGAGGAATATAGCCAGGGCGGTGATCGGCCGGAAGCCGAGGTGGTCGACAAGACTTCATCTCCGGCCAGACCTTTTTGAAAAACAGGCGTGAACAGTCCTAGCGCCGTTGCGGCGGGGCGTTCGGATCGGTTTCCTTGAGATGGAGCTTGAGGCCTTCGACAAGGGCGCTGAACACGGCCCGGCATCGCGGTGAGGTCTTGAGGTTTTCGTGCATCGCGACCCAGGTGTGTAGCGGAATGTCGATTTTCGGAAGGACCTGGACGAGACGCGGATCCTTGCGCGCCAGACCGATCTGGCAGACGCCGATGCCCGCGCTGGCGCGGATCATGGCAAGCTGGGCGAGGTTGCTGTCGGCGCGGATTTCGAAGGAAATCTCTTCAATATCGGGTATTTCCGGATCGAGCGAACGCATCCGCTGAATAGCCGCCCGGATAAAGGGCGTCTTGCGGTCGAAACCGACCATGCGGTGGTGGTTGAGGTCCTCCATGCTTTCCGGGGCGCCGGCTTTTGCCAGATAATCGCGCGTCGCATGAAATCCCAGGCGAAAATTGCCAATGTAGCGCATGACGATCGCATCCTGCTGCGGTTCGGTCATGCGAATGGCTATATCGGCCTCACGCCGTAAAAGGTCTTCCAGCGTATCGGAGAGCGACAGCTCGATTTCAAGACGCGGATGAACTTCCTGCATGGCTGCGATGATCGGCGGCAGCATTTCCACGCCGATAATATCCGATGCGCTGATACGCACGGTGCCTTCAATCTTGCCCACCTCACCCGAGGCCGCGCGCATGAGGGCTGCGGTCGTCGCCGCCAGATTTTCCGCATAGGGCCGGAGAGCAAGGGCCGCCTCAGTCGGCATCAGCCCGTGCGGCGAGCGGATGAAGAGCGGAAAGCCGACAGCCTCTTCCAGCGCGCCGATATGGCGTCCCGCCGTCGGCTGGGTGATGCCGAGTTCGCGGGCGGCGGCGGAAAGCGAACCGTCGCTTAGCACGCTGAGGAAGGTGCGGTAAAAATCCCAGCTGATGTCGCGGCTTCTGGTCATAATATTTTGTATAGCCGCTCCACTGATTTCGATAATTTCGTATACCGCGGAACGGGACGATACTCCAGCCCATAACAAGGAGTACGGCGATGATATATGAAAACCAGGCAAATACGGCTGAGAATGCCAGGCCTTTGGCCCTGATCGTCGGGGCAAATGGCGGTGTCGGCAGCCAGATTTCGAAGATGCTGCTGCTGCGCGGCTGGCGGGTGAGGGCGATGACACGTCAGCCGGTGTCCGCCTCAGCGACAGATGGTGTCGAGCGCGTGACCGGCGATGCCATGAACCGGCAGGATGTGGTGGAGGCCGCAAAAGGCGCGCAGCTTGTCGTCCATGCGGTCAATCCTCCCGGATATCGCAACTGGGACAGGCAGGTGCTGCCAATGCTGGACAACAGCATTGCCGCTGCTGAAGCCTGTGGAGCGAGGATCGTGTTTCCCGGCAGCGTCTATAATTTCGGCCCGGACGCCTTTCCGCTTTTGACGGAAGACAGCCCGCAAAAGCCCTTTACCCGCAAGGGCACGCTGCGTGTGGAGATGGAACGACGGCTGAAAATGGCGTCGATGCGCGGCGTGCCGGTGCTGATTGTCCGCGCCGGGGATTTTTTCGGGCCGGATGCAAAAAACAACTGGTTTTCGCAGATGCTGGTGCGGCCGGGAAAGCCGGTCCGCAGCGTCCAGAATCCCGCAGCACCCCATGCGGGACATCAATGGGCGTACCTGCCTGATGTGGCCGAGACGATCGGGCGACTGCTTGATCGCGCCGAGGAGCTCTCGACCTTTGCGGTCTATCACATGGAGGGTTTCTGGGATTTCGATGGGTTGCAGCTGGTCGGTGCGATCGAACGGGCCGTTGGCCATCCGGTCAAGCGGCGGCGGCTATCCTGGTTGGGCATAAAGCTGGCGGCGCCCTTCGTTCCCCTGTTCCGGGAGGTGCTGGAAATGCAATATCTCTGGCAGATGCCGATCCGGATGAGCAACCGCAACCTCACGGATTTTCTCGGAACGGAACCGAAAACGCCGATCGATGTGGCGGTATCCACGACATTGGCGAGCCTCGGCTGCCTTGAAGAGGTGCCGAAAGCGGCGGGCCTTCATCATCCGGCCGATGCCGGGGGCAGGGTGTGATGGCGACCGCGGTGAACGGGATGTCCGCTCGGCGCCGACTATTCGCGTTGATTTCGGCCATTGTGCCGGTGCTGATTTTTGCGCAGGTGCTGCTGGCCGGACTGTCGATCTATTATGACGGATCACTGATTTCGCTGCACAAGGGGCTTGGCATGTTGATCGCCATTCCCATCGTGTCGCTGGTGGTCCTTGCCCTGCGCTACGACGAGGTTCGACCCAACCTTGCCCGCGCGGTCGCGCTGCTGGCTCTCTACTGCTTCCAGGTGGCCCTGATGAGCATCGGGCGGGAAACCGGAAGTGGCCTGCTGCAGGCGCTGCATGTGGCCAATGCCTTCGTCATGGGGGCGTTTTCCGATTTTGCCGCGCGGCAGGCGCGCAGCCTGTCCTGAAACGGCAAACGCCGCACTGCCATGGAGCGGTGCGGCGTTTTGGATTTGTCGATGATTATCAGCCAAGAGCCGGATAGTCGGTATAGCCTTCAGCTCCGCCACCATAGAAGGTCGGCTGGTTCGGCTCGTTCAGCGGTGCGTCATCCTTCAGGCGGCGCACCAGATCCGGATTGGCGATGAAGGCCTTGCCGAAGGCCACGGCATCGACCTTGCCGCTTTCCACCGCCTCGATGGCGCTCTGGCGGTCGTAGCCGTTGTTGGCGATCCACAGGCCCTTGCCGCCGGCATTGCGATAGGCGGCCTTGAAGGCGGCGTAATCGAAGGGCTTGTCGCCCTGCTTGAAGTCGCGGGGACCACCCGTTGCACCTTCAACAACATGGATGAAGGCGAGACCCCGCTTGCCAAGCTCTTCCGCCACATAGTTATAAAGCGGCTGCGGATCGGCCTCGAAAATGTCGTTGGCGGGGGTAACGGGAGAAAGGCGGATGCCGGTGCGACCGGCGCCAATCTCTTCCGCAACCGCATCCACGACTTCCAGCAGGAAGCGGGCGCGGTTTTCGATGGAGCCACCATACTCATCGGTGCGCTGGTTGGTGCTGGATTTCAGGAACTGCTCGATCAGATAACCATTGGCGGCATGGATTTCGACGCCGTCAAAACCGGCCTCAAGCGCTGCGCGTGCACCGGTGCGGTAATCTTCAAGGATAAGGCCGATATCGTCGATGGTCAGTGCACGCGGCTCGGAGGTTTCCGCAAAGGCGCCGGTGCCGTCATCATTGATGATATAGGTCTTCGACTTGGCGGGGATGGCCGAAGGGGCGACAGGCTGGCCGCCATGCGGCTGGAGCGACGTGTGGGAAATGCGCCCTACGTGCCAGATCTGCGCGACAATCTTGCCGCCTGCCGAATGCACGCCGTCGGTGATCTTTTTCCAGCCTTCGACCGCTTCCTGCTTGTAGAGGCCGGGAACATCCGCATAACCCTGACCCTGCTGGGAAATCGGTGTGCCTTCCGTGACGATCAGCCCGGCTGTCGCGCGCTGTTCGTAATAGGTGGCGTTGAGATTATTGGGAATTGCCCCCGGCGAACGGTTGCGGGTGAGGGGGGCCATGACGATACGGTTGGCGAGTGCGATATCGCCGGCCTGTGCCGGTTCGAAAAGACTGGTCATGCGACTTCACTTTCTGGTCGGTTGGCGAAATTGCGCGGGGGACGCGCTCTCTGTTTGTTTCGGGCATCGAACCCTGTGAAACCCGGATTACCGTCTTCGGTTCGATGCCCTGGTCTTGAAGCTTGGGAGGCTCAAAGATTGGCTTGCAGATAATTGCGGAAGGCGTCGATCGTTTCCTCGTTACGTTCGAAAAACACCCATTGCCCGACTTTCTTCGACCTTATAAGGCCAGCTGCCTGCAGAACCGCCAGATGGGACGACACGGTCGATTGCGACAGGCCGCTGATCTGGAACTGGTTGGCGCATACACCCATGCTGAGCGGATGATCCTGACAGAAGTGGTTTTCCGGACACTTCAGCCATTCAAGGAACTTCAGCCTTGCAGGGTGGGAAAGGGCTTTGAGGATTTCCTCCGGGTTCATCTGCGCTTCTCTAATATCTGGTAGGTTCGATATTTATATCGATAATTCCCGATATACAATTCACGTATCCGTGAAGGCTATCGACCGTTGCCATGCAGCTTCCAAAAAAGAAGGCCGCTGGATTTCTCCGCGGCCTGACAAGTTTGAAGGTCAAAACCTCCAGAGGGGAACAGCTGTCGCGTGCATAGGCAAGCGTGACAGCTGATTGAAATATGGGAGCGGCAATAATGCAAAACAAGGTTGCATCATGCGATATTTCGCGAAATTGGGGAAAATTCTTGCAGGTAAAAAAAGAGGGCCGCCGGATAGATCCAGGGCCCTTTAAGTGTGAAGGTCAAAAACCTCCAGAGGGGAACAGCTGATGCGGTGGAACTGGGAGGAAAAGCCACCGTGTGCATCAGCTGAGAGCGATATGGTGCTTTTTTGTGCACGAAACAACTCTTTTTTGTGCAGGTCAGGCATGCGTATCACGCAGGTCTGCATATTTCCGGTATATTTTCTGTGCAAAGCTGGCATGGAGCGCACCCGGCGCATGGCTGCGCCGGACAGGCCAACTCCATGAAATAGTATGATGTTTTGTGGCGTTGGCCTATTTAAACGTCAGAAATTCCAGTTTCGGGCTTTTGCCACGATGAAGTCTCTGAAGGCTTTCAGCTTTGCAGCGTTTTTCATCTCGTCCGGATAGCAGAAGTAGGTATCGAACGAGGGAATATCGGCGGCGAGTGACAGCTGAATCAATCCGGGGTCGCGGCCGACGATGTAATCCGGCAGGCAGGCGATGCCTATGCCCAGCAGGCAGGCGCGCTTGATCGAGGTCTGGCTGTTGATCTGCAGATGCGGCGTGCGCGTATTGTCGGAGGAGCGTCCGGCATTCTCCAGCCAGTTGACATCAAGCAGATAGTTGGGCGCCGGTTCGCCGAAGGAGATGATGCGGTGATTGTCCAGATCCTCGATCGACTGCGGTTCGCCGTGACGATTGATGTAGGACGGTGCGGCATAGACGTGCATGTGCACCGTGAACAGCTTGCGCTGGATGAGATCAGACTGTTGCGGCTGGCGCAGGCGGATGGCGCAATCGGCATGGCGCATGTTCACGTCCAGCTCCTCATTGTCGAGGATGAGCTGGATCGACATTTCCGGATAGAGTTGCAGGAATTCCTGCACCTTGTCCGTCAGCCAGCCCTGGCCGAGACCGACCGTCGTTGTCACGCGCAGCTTGCCGCTCGGCTTCTCCGTCGTTTCGGTGAGCTGCATCTTGACGGTTTCGAGCTTCAGCAGCACGTCATGGGCGGTGCGGTACAGCAACTCGCCCTGTTCCGTGAGAATGAGGCCGCGAGCGTGGCGATGGAACAGCTTGACGCCGACATCCTGCTCCAGCGCGCTGACCTGACGGCTGATGGCCGACTGGGACAAATGCAGCTTGTCGGCAGCGTGGGTAAAGGACCCCGCTTCGGCAGCCGCATGAAAAATGCGCAGTTTATCCCAGTCCAAGGGCATTGCCATGCCTATCCTGCCTTTCGGTTATTCCGCTGCGACCGCGAGCGGTTGTTGCGCGGTGAGATAACGTTCCGCTTCCAGCGCGGCCATGCAGCCCATGCCGGCGGCGGTGATCGCCTGACGGTAAATGTCGTCGGTGACGTCGCCGGCTGCGAAGATGCCTTCCACGTCGGTTGCCGTGGAATCGGGGGCGGTCCACATGTAGCCGTTGTCCTTCAGCTTCACCTTGCCCTTGAAGAGTTCAACCGCCGGCGCATGGCCGATGGCAACGAAGACGCCGTCGATGGGGAATTCGCTGATCGTGCCGGTTTTGGTGTCGCGCAGCTTCACGCCGGAAACGGAGGGTGGCATTGGCGGCTTTGCGGGCGCACCGGTAATTTCAGCGATCTCCGTGTTCCAGAGAATCTTGACGTTTTCCTTGGCGAACAGCCGTTCCTGCAGGATTTTTTCCGAGCGGAAACTGTCGCGGCGGTGCACGACGGTGACCGATTTGGCGATATGGGCAAGGTACAGCGCTTCTTCCACGGCGGAGTTGCCGCCGCCGACCACGATCACATCCTTGTTGCGATAGAAGAAACCGTCGCAGGTGGCGCAGGCGGAAACACCAAAGCCCTGGAAATGCTGCTCGCTCTCAATGCCGAGCCACTTGGCCTTGGCGCCGGTGGCGATGATCAGCGTGTCGGCGGTCCAGACCTGACCGGAATCGGTCTTGGCCACGAAAGGCCGGGTCGTGGTGTCAACTTCGGTGACGAGGTCGCTGACGATTTCCGCGCCCACATGCGTCGCCTGCTTCAGCATCTGATCCATCAGCCAGGGGCCCTGGATCGGATCGGCGAAGCCCGGATAGTTTTCGACATCGGTAGTGATCATCAGCTGACCGCCCTGTTCCATGCCGGCAATCAGCACGGGTTTGAGCATTGCGCGGGCCGCGTAGATCGCCGCGGTATAACCGGCGGGACCAGAGCCTATGATCAATACCTTCGTGTGGCGGGCAGACATGGGAAACATTCCTTTCAATAGCGGGGTCTTTCGCAACGGTGCCTTTTTGCACCGAGCCTTCCAGCCGCATGACGGCGGACGGGCAACACCCCTTCATTGCCCGGTATTTAAGGTTGTCTAGTGCCTTTATTCAAGGGCAGCCTTGCGTTACCAACAAGGCAGTTGTGGATGTGCGCGCAATTTTGTGACCGGCCGGCGGCATATTCTTGCGAATCCCGCGCCGAATAGTACAAGGAACTTCTCCAGCTTAACGAGGAACGTCTCCGTGACCAGCGTCGAACTCGATGCCATCGATCTGAAAATCCTGCGCGAATTGCAGCGCGACGGGCGCATGACCAATGTGGAACTGGCCGAAAGGGTCGGTATTTCCGCTCCGCCCTGCCTCAGGCGCGTCCGCAAGCTGGAAGAGGCGGGCGTGATCGAGGGTTATCACGCCATGTTGAACGCGCCGAAGCTCGGTTTCGATCTTGTCGCCTTCTGCATGGTCGGTCTCAAGCGTCAGTCGGACAGCAATCTGAAGGCCTTTGCCGCGGCAACCGCCGGCTGGTCGCTGGTGCGGCAGGCCTGGATGGTGTCAGGCGAAAGCGATTTTCTGCTGCATTGCGTTGCCAGAAATCTGACGGAGTTTCAGGATTTCGTCATCGAGGTTCTGACGGCGGACGAAAATGTCGATACGGTGCGCACCATGCTCACCATCCGGCAGGTCAAGCGGGTCGGTCTGGTGGAAATCTGATCGGCAGGCTTTATTCTTGCCTTGAGGTGCATTACCCGCGCCGCAAAGCCTCATAGACTTCGCCGAGACTTGTCGCCTCTTTTTCAAGCGGGAATGTGCTGCGCACATGCGCGAGACCGGCACGGGCGTGGCTTTCGGCCAGAGCCGGATCGGCAAGATAGGTCCTTATCGCATCCCTGAGCGATGCATAGTCATCCGCTTCAACGACTGCGCCGGTTGCGCCCTTGACGATCATTTCCTCATAGGCGCCGGCAGTGCTGGCGACGACGGCCGTTTCCGACGCCATGGCCTCTAGTGGTGTCAAGCCGAAACCTTCGTTGCGCGACGGCGCGACATAGAGCGTCAGCCGCCGGTACCACGGCTTGATGTCGTCCACCTCACCCTGAAACACGATGCGGTCCGAAAGGCCGGCGGCCTTGACGCCGGCCTCAAGTGTTTCGGCAAAAGCCTTGTGTTCCGCCGTCACACGGCCGGAAACCACGGCTGTCCATTGCGGGTAGTCGTGCAGGAGTTCGATCATGGCGCGCACGAAGAGATCGGTGCCCTTCTGGTGGCGCACCCGTCCAAAGCAGCCGATCAGGTACTGGCCCGGAAGACCCGTCGCGGCGATGCTGTCCTCGGCTGTGGTTGCGGGATGGAACAGGTCTGTATCGACGCCATGCATCACGACGCGATGGGGCACTTCCAGAAACGAGCCGGAGCGGGTGCTGGTCGCGACCACGGCGTCCATTTTCGAAATCAGAAAACGGGTATAGGCGGAATGCCGCCTTTGCGCTGCCGAGGTGAACAGCAGCTTCACCTTCATGCGCAGCACATCGCGCATGAAAATACCCGGCAACATTTCAAGATTGCGGCGGGCATGCCAGATGCGCGGGCCGCCCTGCGGGCCGTTTTGCCAGAGCCGCCACAGATCGCGGAAGCGCACATGCGGCAGATGCGTCGGCAGGCCCGGCCCGATGACGGCCACTTTCTGCCCCAGCCGGTTCTGCACCGGAATGAGCTGAACGATGGTGGAGGTGACGCCGGAGAGCCTGCGTTTGAAGTTCGGCGCAAGCACCTGCACATCTTTCAGACTGACGTGGGACAAGATGGGCTTCCGTCTTTGCGGCTAATGCGGGGGGATTGAAGACGTCAAAAAAAGCAATGCGCCCGCCTGGGGCGCATTGCGCGTGAGGGCATCAGCCCCACTGTACCGCGAGAATCTCGTAGCCCTTGGCGCCGCCGGGGGCGTTGACTTCGATGCTGTCGCCGACTTCCTTGCCGATGAGGGCGCGGGCGATCGGCGAGGAAATGGAAATGCGACCGGCCTTCACATCGGCTTCCTGGTCGCCGACGATCTGATAGGTCTTTTCCTCGTCGCTGTCTTCGTCCACCAGTTTCACGGTGGCGCCGAACTTGATCTTCGAACCGGACATCTTGGAAAGGTCGATGACCTCCGCGCGTGCGGTCAGGTCTTCGAGTTCGGTGATGCGGCCTTCATTGTGGCTTTGCGCTTCCTTGGCAGCATGGTACTCGGCGTTTTCCGAAAGGTCGCCATGGGCGCGCGCTTCCGCAATCGCCTCGATGATACGGGGACGTTCCTCCTGCTGGCGCCAACGCAGCTCCTCCTGCAGCTTGACGAACCCACCCTGAGTCATCGGTACTTTTTCTACCATTTTTTTATCCTTCGCAGTCCTGTCGCTTTACTTGCAGACACAAAAAGAAACAGGTTCCGGAGAGGAACTCCGGAACCATGCCAAAATCATAACTGAGCCGACTATATCAGAAGACGACAGCGAAATGCCAGCAAATTTGAGGCAGGAATATTTCTTCATTTATTCAGCGCCTTAACCGACAAGATTGACATTTTTCAATAGAACATATAGTGAACATAATCATGAAGAAGTCAATCAGGCAACGGCTGGCCATTCTTTCCGATGCGGCCAAATACGATGCGTCCTGCGCCTCCAGCGGCACGACGAAACGCAACTCTGCCGCGTCCGGCGGGCTTGGTTCCACAGAGGGGTCTGGCATTTGCCATGCCTATGCGCCGGACGGGCGCTGCATTTCGTTGCTGAAAATCCTGCTCACCAATTTCTGCATTTATGATTGCGCCTATTGCATCAACCGTTCTTCCAGCAATGTCGAGCGGGCGCGGTTTACTGCCGAGGAGGTGGTGTGGCTGACGCTGGAGTTCTACCGGCGCAATTATATCGAGGGGCTGTTTTTGTCCTCCGGCATCATCCGCTCTTCCGATCATACGATGGAAGAAATGGTGCGGGTGGCGCGGGAACTGCGCGTCACACATGGGTTTCGCGGTTACATCCATCTGAAATCCATTCCCGAAGCATCGCCAAAGCTCATTGAGGAGGCGGGGCTTTACGCTGACAGGCTGTCGATCAATATCGAATTGCGGACGGATAGCGGCGTCAATCGTTTCGCACCGGAAAAGCAGCCTGCCAATATTCGCCGCTCGATGGCCGACATCCGGCTGAAGATCGAGGAGGCGGGGGAGCCGACCGTCCGGACACGCAAGACCAAACGTTTTGCTCCCGCCGGGCAGAGCACGCAGATGATCGTGGGGGCTGACGGGGCCGATGACAGCACCATTCTTTCCACCAGCGCCCGGCTTTATGGCAGTTACGGTTTGCGGCGCGTTTATTATTCGGCCTTCAGCCCCATTCCCGATTCGTCGAAGAACCTGCCGCTCATCAAGCCGCCTTTGATGCGGGAACACCGGCTTTACCAGGCGGACTGGCTTTATCGTTTTTACGGTTTCGATATTGGCGAGATAACCGCGATCGGCGGCGATGGCATGCTCGATCTCGATATCGACCCGAAGCTGGCCTGGGCGCTCAAAAATCGCGAGCGCTTTCCGGTGGATGTCAATGTGGCGGATCGGGAAATGCTGCTGCGCGTGCCCGGCTTCGGCACCAAGACCGTGGCTTCAGTCCTGTCGTCACGCCGCTTCCGGCGGTTGCGGCTGGAGGATATCGCCCGCTTTGGCGTTTCCCTCAAAAAGGTGAAGGCCTTTATCGTGGCGGAAGGCTGGACGCCGGGCAAGCTGACCGAGCGGCCCGATCTGCGGGCGATGTTTGCACCGCAGCCCGAACAATTGTCGCTGTTGTGATGTACAGCACGGTTCTGGAAGGGCGGGGCGACTTCAGCGAGTGGCGGGATGCCGCGCGTGCGGCGCTTGCCGCCGATATTCCGCCTGACATGATTGACTGGCGGTTGCGGAATGACGGCGCCGGGCTTTTCGATTTTGCCGGAGAGGCGTTGCCGGTTCCGGGCGCGCGTGGCGCGCAAGTGTCCGTTCCGGCCTCCTTCGTGGCTCTGGCGCAAGCCATTATCTGTCACAGCGATCCGGGCCGTTTCGCGCTGCTTTACCGGTTGCTGTGGCGGCTGAAGCGCGATCGGGCCCTGTTGCAGTTCAAGTCCGATCCGGATGTTTCAGAGGTTCGGCTGCTTGAGAAATCAGTGCGCCGGGATTGTCACAAGATGACGGCCTTCGTCCGTTTCAAGGAATTGCCCCTGCCGCAGGGGCAGGGCGGGCGGCGGCGCTTCGTGGCATGGTTCGAGCCGGATCATTTCATCGTCGAGCGAACGGCCCCGTTTTTCCAGCGGCGATTCACCGACATGGATTGGCTGATTGCGACGCCGAACGGCTCTGCACAATGGGATGGAGATGTGCTCAGGACATCGCGGCAGGCGCTTCCGAAGCCGGAATTGACGGATGAGACGGACGAGCTGTGGCGAACCTATTATGCCAATATATTCAATCCGGCGCGGCTGAAGATAAAGGCGATGACGGCGGAGATGCCGAAGAAATACTGGAAAAATTTGCCGGAAGCGGACCTTATTCCCGGTCTCGTTCTGGGTGCCGAGGCGCGGGTGCTGGAGATGGCGGCGAAGGCGGCAAGCCAGCCGCAGCCATTCCACCACCGCCTGCAGGCCGCCGCCTCGGCGCGGGAAATGCCGCAGCCGGTGCCGGACGGGACGTTGGCGTCGCTGGCGCGGGAGGCCAGCCAATGCACGCGCTGTGCCCTGCATTGCAAGGCGACCCAGACGGTTTTCGGCATGGGGCCGGAGGATGCGAAAGTCATGATTGTCGGTGAACAGCCCGGTGATCATGAGGATCTTGCCGGAAAACCTTTCGTGGGTCCCGCGGGTCAGCTGTTAGACCGGGTTCTGGCCGAAGCCGGCATTGACCGCAAAAAGCTGTATGTCACCAACGCCGTCAAACATTTCAAATACGAAACCCGCGGCAAACGGCGCATTCACCAGCGACCGAACGCTGGTGAAGTGGAGCAATGCCGCTGGTGGCTCAACCGCGAAATTGCGCTGGTGCGACCGAAGCTGGTCGTTGCCATGGGCGCGACGGCGCTTTATGCGCTGACCGGCGGCAAGGAAAAGATATCGGAGATACGGGGTCGCCCGATACCGATGCAGGAAGGGCGGACGCTTTTTATCACCGTGCATCCCTCCTATCTCCTGCGGCTCCCCGATGTGCAGGAGAAAGAACGGGAAATGCTGATGTTCAGAAAGGAGATCGAGTTAATAAATTTATTCTAATAGATTTCTTCTTATATTCGTATATTATTATTTATTTTTACTTGATGTTCTGTCTATATTTTGCCTTTTATTATTTGTCATTATTATTGAAATTTTATAATTAACATTATAATTGCAATTATTCTATTTATTCAATGCGCGGACCTATTATGCTGGGCGAACTTGATCTTGCAACCGTCATACTGATGCAGAAGTGTTCCTACATCGTTGGGTTGCTGAGTTTTATCTATCTGAAGCTCACAAATCGCGGTTTGCGTGGACCGGCTGCCCTGGCGGCTGGCTTTGCTTCCATGACGATCGGCTCCACGCTCGCCGGTTACGGCGAATGGGGCATCATGTCGCCGGTCCTGTGGCAGTTGGGCAGTATCGTCTTCGGTATTGTGGGTTATGCGCTGATCTGGCTCGGCCTGAAAATCCTGAGCGACGGACGTTCTGCCAGCAAGCGGACCATAGTGGCAGTCTGTCTCATCGCCCTGCTGGCGATTGTTCTCGCGCAGCAGGTGGCGGACAATAATGTTTATCGCGCGGCGTTGTTCAACGGCTGCGCAGCTCTGGCCTATCTTGCAGGGTCAGGCGGGCTTTTTGCCCGGTGGCACAGGGAACCGCTTCTGTCCCGTCTGGCGCTCGGCGCAATTTCCGGCATTTCCGGCCTGATTTCGCTTTCGGTGGTGAAGAGCGTGCTTTTCCCCCAATACGCCACCATCGACCTGGTCAATGCGTTTTTCTTCATAATCACGCTGAATTTTGCCATTGCCCTGTTCGTAATGGTGCTGGTGGCCGAACGGTCCGAGCGGAAATTGCTGGTTCTCGCGCATACCGATCCACTCACAGGGGTGAAGAACCGGCGCTTCTTTTTCCAGACCATGCCGGCGGTTCCCGATCCCGCCGATGCGGCCATGCTGCTCGATATCGATCACTTCAAGTCGATCAACGACCGCTTCGGACATGCCGTCGGCGACAGCGTTCTTCAGGAAGTGGCGAAGCGCATCGGCGGCAGCATCCGTGGCGGCGATGTCCTGGCGCGATATGGCGGCGAGGAATTCATCATCTTCCTGCCGGGCGCCGGCGTCCACAAGGCCTGCACGATCGGCGAACGCATTCGCGATGCGGTTTCCGTGACGGAGGTCGATTGCGGCGGTTTGCGTGTCGGCGTGACAATCAGTATCGGCGTTGCGACCACCGGCGAAATGGGCTGCGATCTCCAGACTTTGGCGGAAATGGCGGACCGCGCGCTCTATCGGGCCAAGACAGAAGGACGCAATTGCGTTCGCGAGGCGCTGGCCGCGTGAGGCCTGCCAGTCTTCTATGATCAAAGCAAAACGCCGCGGGCATGGTGACCCGCGACGTTTTGTTATGTCCGCACCGGAAAACCCTTCGGGGCTTCCGCGCCTGTCCTTACTGGAAATAGTTCTGTAGCGGCTTCACTTCCAGATTGCCGGCCTTCAGCGCCTGGATGGCGAGGGCTGCGGCTTCCGCACCGGCCATCGTTGTGTAGTAGGGCACCTTCTGCATCAGCGTTGCGCGACGCAGCGACTTGCTGTCCGAAATCGCCTTGTTGCTGTCTGTGGTGTTGATGACGAGCTGGACCTGACGGTTGCGGATGGCGTCCTCAATATGCGGGCGGCCTTCCTGCACCTTGTTGATCTTTTCGGCATTCACGCCCTGCTCGGCAAGGAAACGCTGGGTGCCGCCGGTTGCCAGCACCTTGAAACCGCTCTCCACCAGAATGCGGATGGCCGGCAGAACGCCTTCCTTGTCGTCGTCACGTACCGAGACGAAGACCGTGCCGGAGCGCGGCAGGTCGACGCCCGCGCCGAGCTGGCTCTTGGCGAAGGCCAGCGCGAAATCCGTGTCGAGGCCGATGACTTCACCGGTCGAGCGCATTTCCGGTCCGAGCAGAATGTCGACGCCGGGGAAGCGGGCGAAGGGGAAGACCGCTTCCTTGACGGCAATGTGCTTAAGGTTGCGCGGATCTGGCTTCTGGCCATAGGCAGCAATCGCCGGCTCAAGCTTCTCGCCGGCCATGACGCGCGCGGCGATCTTGGCAATCGGTGCGCCGATGGTTTTCGCAACGAAAGGCACGGTGCGCGAGGCGCGCGGGTTGACTTCGAGAACGTAGATCGTGCCATCTTTGATGGCATATTGAACGTTCATCAGGCCGCCGACATTAAGCGCCTTTGCAAGCGCCGTCGTCTGGCGTTCCAGTTCGTCGAGGGTTTCCTTGCTGAGCGACCGCGATGGCAGCGAGCAGGCCGAGTCGCCCGAATGGATGCCGGCTTCCTCGATATGTTCCATGATGCCGGAGACGAAGACGTTTTCGCCATCGCACAGCGCATCGACGTCGACTTCGACGGCGTTGGTCAGGTAGCTGTCGAACAGCAGCGGGTTCTTGCCGAGCAGGGTGTTGATCTGGCCGGTCTTGTCGTTCGGGTAACGCTGCTTGATGTCCTCGGGCACCAGGCCCGGAACCGTGTCGAGCAGATAAGTCTGGAGCTGGCCTTCCGAATGGATGATCTGCATGGCGCGGCCACCCAGAACGTAGGAGGGGCGAACGACCAGCGGGAAGCCGATTTCGGAGGCGACGAGGCGGGCCTGCTCGACCGAATAGGCAATGCCGTTGTTCGGCTGGGCGAGGTCCAGCTTCATCAGCAGCTTCTGGAAGCGGTCGCGGTCTTCGGCAAGGTCGATCATGTCAGGCGCAGTGCCGAGGATCGGGATACCGTTCTTTTCCAGTGCTTCGGCAAGCTTCAGCGGGGTCTGGCCGCCAAACTGCACGATGACGCCAACAAGCTCGCCCTTTTCCTGCTCGGCGCGCATGATCTCGATTACGTCTTCGGCGGTGAGCGGCTCGAAGTAGAGGCGGTCGGAGGTGTCGTAGTCGGTGGAGACGGTTTCCGGGTTGCAGTTGATCATAATCGCTTCGAAGCCGGCATCCTTCAGCGCGAAGGCGGCGTGGCAGCAGCAATAATCGAACTCGATGCCCTGGCCGATACGGTTCGGGCCACCGCCGAGGATGACGACCTTCTTGCGATCCGAAACCTGTGCTTCCGAGCGGGCAGCGCCGACGAAGGGGATTTCGTAGGTCGAATACATGTAAGCGGTCGGCGAAGCGAATTCGGCCGCGCAGGTGTCGATGCGCTTGAAGACCGGGCGAACGTTCAGGCTGTTGCGCAGTTCGGCCACTTCCTTCGGACGCTTGGACGTCAGGCTTGCGAGGCGGGCGTCGGAGAAGCCCATGGCTTTCAGCATGCGCAGGTTTTCGGCATCCTGCGGCAGGCCGTGCTCGCGGATGCGGGCTTCCGTATCAACGATGGCCTTGAACTGGGCGATGAACCAGGGATCGATCTTCGAGTTCTCGTGAACTTCTTCTTCGGTCATGCCCATGCGCAGCGCCTGGGCGACCATACGCAGGCGATCTGGCGTCGGCGTGCCGATTGCGGCGCGGATGGCGTTCTTGGAGCCTTCGCCTTCTTCAAAGCCGGGGATTTCGATTTCATCGAGACCCGTGAGGCCGGTTTCCATGCCGCGCAGCGCCTTCTGCAGCGATTCGGCGAAGGTGCGGCCGATGGCCATGACTTCACCGACCGACTTCATGGCGGTGGTGAGGATCGGCGAAGCGCCCGGGAACTTCTCAAAGGCAAAACGCGGGATCTTGGTGACGACGTAGTCGATCGAAGGCTCGAACGAAGCAGGTGTCGCACCGCCGGTGATATCGTTTTCCAGCTCATCCAGCGTATAGCCGATGGCGAGCTTGGCGGCGATCTTGGCGATCGGGAAGCCGGTCGCCTTGGAAGCGAGAGCAGACGAGCGCGAGACGCGCGGGTTCATTTCGATGACGACGAGGCGGCCGTCCTTCGGGTTGACGGCGAACTGAACGTTCGAGCCGCCGGTCTCAACGCCGATCTCGCGCAGCACCGCGATGGAGGCGTTGCGCATGATCTGGTATTCCTTGTCGGTCAAGGTCAGCGCCGGTGCAACCGTGATCGAGTCGCCCGTGTGGACACCCATCGGGTCGATGTTTTCGATGGAGCAGATGATGATGCAATTGTCCGCCTTGTCGCGGACGACTTCCATCTCATATTCCTTCCAGCCGAGAACCGATTCTTCGACCAGCACTTCCGTGGTCGGCGAGGCGTCGAGGCCGCCCGACACGATGTCGAAGAATTCAGAGCGGTTATAGGCAATGCCGCCGCCGGTGCCGCCAAGCGTAAACGACGGGCGGATGATCGCCGGCAGCCCCACGTGATCGATGGCCTGGGCGGCGATTGCCATGGCATGGGCCATATAACGCTGCTTGCGGTCGGTTTCGCCGAGGTTCCACTGGTTTTCGAGATCGTCCAGCGCCTTGTCGAGATCGGGGCCGGAAAGCTTGCCCTTCAGCTCGGTGCGGGCGGCTTCGTGTTTCTTGCGGTCAGCGTCCTTGATCTCGGTGGCGTTGGCCAGCATGGATTTCGGCGTTTCGAGGCCGATGCGCGCCATGGCTTCGCGGAAGAGGGCGCGGTCTTCGGCCATGTCGATGGCTTCCGGCTTTGCGCCGATCATTTCGACGTTGTAGCGGTCGAGAACGCCCATGCGCTTGAGAGACAGCGCGGTGTTGAGCGCGGTCTGGCCGCCCATGGTCGGCAGCAGTGCGTCCGGACGTTCCTTGGCGATGATCTTGGCGACGACTTCAGGCGTGATCGGCTCGACATAGGTTGCGTCGGCAAGGCCCGGATCGGTCATGATGGTCGCCGGGTTGGAGTTGACCAGGATGACCCGGTACCCTTCTTCCTTCAGCGCCTTGCAGGCCTGTGTGCCGGAATAGTCGAATTCACATGCCTGACCGATGACGATCGGTCCCGCGCCGATGATGAGGATGGACTTGATATCTTGGCGCTTCGGCATGGCTCTCTCGTTCCGCTTTTTGGTTGCGCAAAACACCGGCCAGGGTGGAAGATCACCGGCCGGGGAGCGCAATTCAAATGTTTTCAGGCTAGAAGCGGCTTATAGGCAAATGTTTTTGAGAACGGAACCCCATAAATTCCGGAATCGACAGAAACTCTTAACGGGCAGGGACAAGGGCGGCAAAACGGGCCTGTACCGCTGCACTGTAAGAGCGGCTGACGGGAATTTCCGTACCGTCATGCATCACCACATAAAGACGTCCCGTCTTTCTCAGCAGCGAGACCACACCCGCATCCGCCACCCAATGGGAACGGTGCACCTGCAAGCCCTGCGTATCGCCGATTTCCCGCAGTGCATCGGCAAAGCGTAACAGAACGAGCTGGCGTCCGCGCGTGGTGACGATTTCGGTATAATGATCCTGCACGGAAAGGCGTAACAATTCACCACCCTTTTGCGGCGACAGCCGCTCCAGCAGCGGTGCGGTGTTTTTTATGCCGCGGTCTTCATCCTCCTCCATGTCCTTTGCCGCTTCGACAGCCTGACGCGCAGTGAGGTAGCTCAGCAGGCAAAAGATCGCGCAGAGCGGCAAGGCGGTGAGGCTGCCTCTCATTATGGGGAGGAAGCCGATGTTCCTGTCGTAAAAGGCATGGTTCGTAAGGGCGAGCAACAATCCGATCGGCAGGGATGAGAGCAGCGAGCCGATCATCATTCGCGTCAGCATACTCTCGATACTCGCCGCGAGGACGGCATTGGCGATGATCGAAAAGGCTATGGCGATTGCCCAGGCGCCGGTTTGAACGATCGTCCAGTAAAGCAGCCGGTCGGCGAAGCTCATGGTTTCGCTGGTCCCGAAAGGTCCGGTCAGAATGAAGATCGCCAATATGGCAAGAAATGTCAGCCACAGCCTGCGGGATTGCAGGACGGCGTGCATTTCACGAAGCGTGGATTGCAGATACGGGTGATCCACGAAGTTTTCCTGCGATTGACGCCAATCGATTTTTCTTTCGCGCATGTTTTGCCGAAATTGCCGGTGATTTCAACCAGGCCAGAACAGTAAACCCATGTCACTCCAGCCTTTGTTAGATGCACCGCTTGCCGTGCAATTCCATGTCCTGACCGTTGTGCCCGCAGCGTTTCTCGGGGCCTTTGTTTTTCTTCGCCCCAAGGGCACCGCCGTTCACCGGCTGCTGGGCAAGGTCTGGGTGGCGCTGATGATCGTAACGTCCGTTTCGACCTTCTTCATTCATGAATTGCGGATTTTTTACGGTTTTAGCCCGATCCACCTGCTTTCCATTTTCACCATATATGGCTGCCTGCAATCGGTCTATTTCGCGCGCCGTGGCGATATCGCACGCCATATGCGCATCATGCAGAGCGTTTATCTCGGTGGTATCGTGATTGCCGGCGGCTTCACCTTCGTTCCCGGACGCATCATGCATGAGGTTGCGTTCGGCGACGGGAAAGCCGGTCTTGCAACTCTTTCCGCCGTCGCACTCGTCTTCGCCTTCCTGTTTCTGACTGTGTTGAGGCAAAGACGCAGAACCGTATGAAAGACTCCATTTGCCGCCTCTGCTTTCTTCCGGAACAAGATGTATTATAGTGCCGTTATAAGGCAGCTTGTTGAGGCGATATCGCCGGGAGAAGAGCATGGAGTGGAGAGGGCGTCGCCAGTCGGACAATATCGAGGACCGGCGCGGCATGTCAGCGGGATCGGGGCCTTCGGGTAACGATCCTTTTTCCCGTGGTGGAATGCGCGTGCCGATCGGGCGTCGCGGTGGCGGTATTGGCATCGGCGGTATTCTGGTCATTCTCCTGATCAGCTGGGTGCTCGGCATCAACCCGCTGACGCTGCTTTCCGGCGGCGATATTTCATTGGATGGCGGCACCTCGCAGCAATCTGGCACCCAGCAGTCCGGCACCCGTCCGCAGGGTCAGTCGTCCGATGAAACGACGGCTTTCGTGCGCACTGTTCTGGCCGAGACCGAAGATACCTGGAGCGGCATTTTCCAGTCCGCTGGCGAAACCTATCAGAAACCGACGCTGGTGCTGTTTTCGGGCCAGGTATCGTCGGCCTGCGGTTATGCTTCGGCCGCCAGCGGCCCGTTCTATTGCCCGGGTGACCGCAAGGTCTATCTCGACACCAGCTTCTTCAAGGAATTGGACCAGCGTTTTGGCGCAGCCGGCGATTTCGCGCAGGCCTATGTGATTGCGCATGAGGTTGGCCACCACATCCAGAACCTGACTGGCGTCCTGCCGGAGTTCAACCGCCGCCGCCAGTCGATGAGCCAGGTGGATGCCAACAAGATGTCGGTGCGTGTGGAGCTTCAGGCGGATTGTTATGCCGGCATCTGGGGCAAGTTCACCGAACAGAAGGGCATTCTCGAAACCGGCGACCTCGAGGAAGCGCTCAATGCCGCCCACCAGATCGGCGACGACACCCTGCAAAAGCAGACTCAAGGCTATGTGGTGCCGGATAGTTTCAACCACGGCACGTCGGCGCAGCGCATGGAATGGTTCAAGCGCGGTTTCCAGAGTGGCCGTGTCGAAGATTGCGACACCTTCTCGGCGAATATCTGAGCAGACGGAAAAGGGGGCTTTTCAGCCCCCTTTTTTATTCAGCGCAGCAAAAGCGCCACGGCATACATGCCGAGCGCAAAGACCGTGTGGGCAACGAGGTTGAGGACACGAACCTTGGTGGGATTGGGCGTCTTCGATGCTGCCCAGCCAATGCCAAGGCCCGGCTGCAGCAGGAACCAGCCTGCGCCGACCGTGACGATGCCGACGATCCATGGCTGGACGAAGGACGGCTCGGAAAACCACGAGGCCGGCACGATCAGGGCGAGAACCACGCCGTAGAGAATGCCGACGGCATAATGTGAAATCCAGCCAAGTGCCAGTTCGTGTTCGTAGGATGCGGCCGTGGCGATGCTGTCGTGAAATATCGTGCCCTTCGGCACATGCCAGAACCAGCGGCCGACCGGCGCCCAGTTCGGGGCGGACTGACCGAAAAACCGGTGCAGCACGATCGCCCATATATCCATAAACACGGTGCCGCCAATGCCCATGGCAATGCCGCGCCAAATCAGTTCCAGCATGGATCCCTCCGCAAATCATGATCGATCAAGCTCTATCGGATCGTGCGGGTGGCGGGAACAGGCTATTGGCGGGATGGGCAAGAAAAATGGCCGGATCGCTCCGGCCATCATATTGCGGAAAAGTGCGGAAACCTCTCTTTCGTCATGCCGGACTTGATCCGGCATCCAGCCACGGCGCGTCTGCGCAGTGAGGAGAGTCTTTTGCGATCAAGGACTTGATCGTGGACCCCGGATCAAGTCCGGGGTGACGGAGTCTGTAGGTCTCGCCTGTGAGCTATTCTCACCTCACGCAGCGCGCCCATATTCAGCCTGCCGCCGCGTTGCCGTGGCGAGCTGGAATTGGGCGAGCAGATCGTTCAGCGCCGCCGCTTCCGAGGCGAGGCCATGGCTTGCCGCCGTCTGTTCCTCGACCATGGCGGCATTCTGCTGCGTGCCCTGATCGATGGTGTTGATGGCGGTGTTGATTTCCTGAAGGCCGGTGGACTGTTCGCGCGATGAGGTCACGATGGCGTCGATGTGGCGGTTGATCTCCTGCACTTCGCGGACGATGGTTTCCAGCGCCTTGCCGGCATTGCCGACGAGATCGACACCGGACTGCACCTGCGACGTCGAGGCGTTGATCAGCGTCTTGATCTCCTTGGCCGCATTGGCGGAGCGCTGGGCAAGCTCGCGCACTTCCTGGGCGACGACGGCAAAACCCTTACCGGCCTCGCCGGCGCGTGCCGCTTCCACACCGGCATTCAGCGCCAGAAGGTTGGTCTGGAAGGCGATCTCGTCGATCACGCCGATGATGTTGCTGATCTCGGAGGATGATTTTTCGATGCCTTCCATGGCGCGAACGGCGTCTTCGACGATGATGCCGGATTGTTCGGCATTGTTGCGCGCACGATCAACCAGACGACCGACTTCTTCGGCACGGCGGGCGGAATCCTTGACCGTTGTGGTGATTTCCTCAAGGGCCGCTGCCGTCTCCTCCACGGAGGCTGCCTGCTGTTCGGTGCGCCGCGCCAGATCGTCGGCGGACTGGCGGATTTCTCCTGCACCGGCATCGATTGCCCGCGCATTCTGGCCAACGGTGCTCAAGGCAACATTGAGCTTGGCGACGGAATTGTTGAAATCATCGCGCAGCCGGTCGATGCGGGTCACGAAAGGCGTGTCGATGCGGTAGTTGAGATCGCCGTTCGAAAGATGCGCCAGCCCCTTGGCGAGCGAATCGACCGCGAACTGGATGTCTGCCGCGTCTTTCGCCGCCAGCCTTTCGCGGTCGTTGCGTTCCTGTTCGGAAAGCGTGCGGTTCTGTTCGGCGTCACCTTCGAGGCGCAGACGCTCCGTGGCGTTCGATCTGAATACGGCGACTGCCGCGGCCATTGAGCCGATCTGGTCGGTGCGTTCCTGGCCCGGAATGGTGACGTTGAGATTGCCGGCCGCAAGGCCTTCCATTGCGGCGGTCATCTGCGTGACCGGGCGAACGATGAAACGGCTGAGCACGGTGGCTAGCAGGCCGATCATGATGGCGGCAGCGAGAATGGTGGCTATGGTTGCCGCCAGACGGAACTGGCCGATTGCGCTGTAGGCGACATCGGAATCGACCACGAAACCGAGATACCAGTCCACCGAAGGCAGGCCGGCGACCGGGATGAAGCTGGTGATCTTGCCCTTGCCGTCGATCTCCGTCTGCGAAATCGCCGAGGAAATCGCCGGTGTGTCGACCTTGAAGAGATCGGTAATCGGCTTGTCGACAAATTTCGGATCGGGATGAATAAGGATTTTGCCGTCCTTACTGACGAGGAATGCATATCCATCCGTGCCGGCATCGACCGATTTGATCATGTTGACCAGCGATTCCAGCGAGAAGTCGCTGCCGGTAACGCCGGCCAGCTTGCCGTCGATGGAAACGGGAATGGCGGCGGTGATGATGAGGCCGCCGGTCGAGGCATCGCTATAGGGTTCGGTCAGCACAGGCTTGCCGGCCTTGACGGCATCGAGATACCAGGGGCGCTTGCGCGGGTCGTAACCTTCCGGCAGCGGCAGTTTCGGGAAGGTCGTGAAGCTGCCGGTTTCGGCATTGCCGAAATAGGTGGACATGAATTGTGCCGTCAGAACATCGTTCTGCAGGAACTGCACCTTGGCGTCGTCATCGGAAAGCTTGGCAAGCGTTTTCGCCACCGTGTCGGTCAGCATGATGCGGCCGTTCAGCCAGTTGGCGATGCTCTGGGCGGCCTGTTTGCCGGAAGAATCAATGTTTTCCGCCACGGCTTCCGTCGTCACCCGATGCTGGAGGCTATCGATGTAGAAAGAAAAGCCTGCAAAGGCGGCGACGACAAGCGACGACGCCGCAAACAGAATGCGCGTCATGAGATTGGTTTTTTTTGGCAAGCTACACGTCCTTGGAACCAGATGCCCGTTCGGTTCATCTTGGAAAATGATGGGAAAGACATGCCTCAATGGCGGGAATATTCTGCATCATGCAGCTTATGATTTTAAAGAACTTCGCGATGTTCTAATGGGTAAAGTGAAATGGTAAAATTCGGCTAAATTTGTTTTATGTCATGCTGTTTCGGTCGATCTTGAACGGATGTCGCACCCAGGACGGTCATTTGCGTAAATTTTGATCATTGATCCGCAAAGGTTGCGTGCAGGAGGGGAATATTTTATTCATCGACCTGCTGCCGTTGCGCAATTCGCGGGCAACGGCCAAAATTCAGGTGAATTACAATGTCTTCGTCGGTTGTTGCAGAAACCGTTCCCACCGGATCGGGGTCGTGGCTTTCGCATTTCAGGGCTACGCTTGCGCTGGGAATTCCGCTTATCGGTGCGCAGCTCGCGCAGCTTGGCATCCATACCACTGACATGGTCATCGTCGGCCAGCTGGGTGCCGAAAAGCTCGCGGCCATGGTGCTGGCCGGGCAGTTCTTCTTCGTCGTTTTCATTTTCGGCTCGGGATTTTCCGTGGCCGTGGTGCCGATGGTGGCGCAGGCCTACGGGCAGGGGGACGCGACGGCGGCCCGCCGCTCATTGCGCATGGGCATGTGGGTGGCGATCGCCTATTGGGTGCTCGCTTTGCCGATATTCTTCAATGCCGAGCGCATCCTGATCTATCTCGGGCAGAACCCTGATGTCGCGGCGCTGACCGGCCACTATCTCGCCATCGCCAAATTCGGCCTTCTGCCGGCGCTGCTTTTCTATGTGCTGCGCGGACTTGTCAGTGCCATCGGCCGTGCGGGCATCATTCTTTATGTCACCATCATCATGCTGTTGATGAATGGCGTGCTCGCCTACGCGCTGGTATTCGGCCATTTCGGATTGCCGGCGATGGGCATGAATGGTGCTGCCGTCGTTGCCGTCATCGTCAATGCCTTCAGCTTCATCTTCATTGTCGCTTACGTGCAGACGCGTGAGGAAACGAAGAAGTACGAGCTGTTCGTGCGCTTCTGGCGGCCGGACTGGCATGCGCTGTTCGAAGTGCTGCGCCTCGGGCTGCCGATCGGCATCACCATCCTTGCCGAAGTGACGCTGTTTGCCGCCGCTTCCATTTTGATGGGACAGATCGGCACCGTGCAGCTGGCGGCGCACGGCATTGCCCTGCAGCTTGCGTCCATCGCCTTCATGATCCCGCTTGGTCTGGCGCAGGCCGCAACCGTTCGGGTGGGGATAGCGCGCGGTCAGGGCGATTTCAAAAACCTCGTCCGTGCTTCCATCATGGTCTATGCGATTGCGTGCGGCATTGCGGTTTGCGGCGGCATCCTGTTTGCGGCGGTTCCGGAATTCCTGGCGAAATGGTTCCTTGATGCGAAACTGCCGGAAGCGGCGGAAGTGCTTGCTTATGCCAGCAGCCTGGTGGTGATTGCCGGCATCTTCCAGCTGGTCGATGGCATTCAGGCCGTCACCGCAGGCTTGCTGCGCGGATTAAAGGATGCGCGCATTCCGGCGATGCTGGCGCTGATTTCCTATTGGCCGATCGGGCTGGCGCTTGCCTGGACCATGGCCTTTCCGCTCGGCTTTGGCGGGCGCGGCGTCTGGTTCGGTTTCGTGATCGGCCTTTCGACGGCGGCCGTTCTCCTGACCGTGCGCTTCGTCATTCTGGTGAAGCGTGAAATGCGAACGGCCCGCTGATAGCGGGCCGTGATGGTTCTTACATGTAATTCTGGTCATCCCGGTCTCGATGAATCCTCGGGTCAAGCCCGAGGATGACGTGGAGTATGGGAACGGCCTATCAGCGCTCGGCGAGCGCTGCCTCGCCTTGTCTCTCGCGCAGCAGGTTGACGAAGCGGCGGAAGAGGTAGTGGCTGTCCTGCGGGCCGGGCGATGCTTCCGGGTGGTGCTGGACGGAGAAGACCGGCTTGCCGACGATGCGCAGGCCGCAATTGGTGCCATCGAACAGCGAGATATGGGTCTCTTCGACGCCTTCGGGCAGCGACTTGGTATCAACAGCGAAACCGTGGTTCATCGAGACGATTTCCACCTTGCCGGTGGTGAAGTCCTTGACCGGATGGTTGGCGCCGTGATGGCCCTGATGCATCTTTTCGGTCTTTGCGCCGACGGCGAGGCCGAGCATCTGGTGACCAAGGCAGATGCCGAAGATTGGCAGTTCGCTCTTGATGAGGTTCTGGATGACCGGCACGGCATATTCGCCTGTCGCGGCCGGGTCTCCCGGACCGTTGGAGAGGAACACGCCATCCGGCTTCAGCGCCAGAATGTCTTCGGCCGAAGTCTGGGCCGGAACGACCGTGACCTTGCAATCGAGACCGGCGAAGAGGCGCAGGATGTTGCGCTTGACGCCGAAATCGACGCAGACGACGTGATACTTCGCATCGGCTTCGCCGAGCGTGCCGTAGCCCTTGTTCCAGACCCACGGCGTTTCCGTCCAGGTGGAGGACTGACCGGAGGTGGCTTCGATGGCGAGGTCGAGGCCGACAAGGCCGCTCCATGCCTTTGCTTCCACCTTCAGCGCCTCGATGTCGAAGACGCCGTTCGGGTCATGGGCGATCACCGCGTTCGGCGCGCCGTTTTCGCGGATCCATGCCGTCAGCGCGCGCGTGTCGATGCCGCAGAGGCCGATGACGCCGCGGGCCTTCAGCCAGGCGTCCAGATGCTTGACGGCGCGGAAGTTCGACGGGTCGGTGATGTCTGCCTTGAAGATGACGCCGACGGCGCCGCGGCGGGCGGCGGGGGTCAGGTCTTCAATGTCTTCCTCGTTTGTGCCGACATTGCCGATATGCGGGAAGGTGAAGGTGACGATCTGGCCGAGATAGGAGGGATCGGTGAGGATTTCCTCGTAACCCGTCAGCGCGGTGTTGAAACAGACTTCGGCCTGTACCTTGCCGGTTGCGCCAATGCCTGTGCCCTCGATCACTGTGCCATCGGCAAGAACAAGCATTGCGGTCGGTTTGCGGGTAGTCCAGGGCGCTGTCTCGGTCATCTCGTTCCGTTTCTGCCGCTTCGCAGCCCGCCTCTTGAAAGGCAGGGGGTAAGGGGCCATTTTTGTCGCAGGCTTCGTGACATAAAGGGGCGCGCGATAAACTCGCGTTCCGACCCTTCGTTAAAATCTCGTGCAGGTGCCGGAAAATAACGAAAGCTGCCCAAGCGGTCAACCGCAGGCTCAAGATTTACGCGGAATTAAACCTTCGTACATTCAAGGGCTTATGCATTTGATTTGCTTGAGCGGGTTTGCTCGTTTATGTCGTTGCGAAAAATAAGGTGGAAAGTTTCCGTATGAAGAAGCTGCGGAATGCGCTTTCCCAAGGAGAAAAAGAAATGCTGCGCGATGTATTCGCAAATACTTTGAAAGAGGCGCTGAAGGCTCGTGACGCCCGGCGTACATCGACCGTGCGCCTCATCCAGACGGCCATCAAGGATCGTGATATCGCCAATCGCGGCGTGGGCAAGGACCCTGTCAGCGATGAAGATATCATGCAGATTCTGACGAAGATGGTAAAGCAGCGGGAAGAATCCGCCGCCATCTATGACGGTGCCAGCCGCCCTGAGCTTGCCGCGCAGGAGCGTGAGGAAATCGTCATCATCAAGGAATTCATGCCGGAGGAAATCCCGGCCGAGAAGGTGCGCGAATTGTGCCAGGCCGTCATCGCCGAGACCGGCGCCTCCGGCCTGCGCGATATGGGCAAGTGCATGAATGCGCTGAAGGAGCGCTATCCCGGCCAGATCGACTTTGCGAAGGCTTCAGGCGTCGTCAAGGATTTGCTGAAGTAGGTTTCTTCCGGGTTGGAAAAAGTAAAGGCAGGGTAGCCATGGCTACCCTGCCTTTTTTCTGCCGACGAATGCGCATTCCGGCGGATCAAAATGCGGTCCTTCACAGGCTTTTTTCGGGGGACGTGCCTGTGGGCGTCGGCAGATTTATGCGGAGATCAAGTGCTGCCTTCAGGTATGTTTTTACATTGCCGCAGCGGGCGGCTCAAATTACAAAAACATAATTTTTGGTGATGGTGCACTGCCACAAATTTGCCGGAAGCAGGCGCAATGGCGATTTGCTGCCTTCAGCCCTGCCGCTTTTTCTGTTCATGCACATAATGGCGCAGGACCGCATTCATGCGTGTCTGATAGCCTTTGCCGGTGGACTTGAAGAAGTCCACCACATCCTGATCAACGCGGATGGAAATGGATTGTTTGGCTGTGGGAAAAACGACTTCAGCCTTCGACCAGTCGATATCGTCGAAGCCTGCCCAGTCCGGATCGTCGCGTGTGGCGCGTTCGATATCCTCGTCGGTCATGGCATCGACACGCGCCCAGTCGGTTCGATCTTCGCCCTTGGCGATCTTTTCCCGGATCTCATCCAGAGAATATCTGACGATACGTTCTTCGCTCATTTTTCCTCGTCGCCCGCGCTGATATGATCCGGCAGATATCTCCCCGCATCGTATAGATGATTGCGATCAGATCGTCTGTTTCCGGGCATATCGCCAGAATGCGACTCTCTCCGTTTTGATCGGAGCGACTTTCCAGATGCGGTTGCGAAAGCGCTCTTGCCGCCCTCGGAAAGTCGATACCGTGCTTCTGAATGTTACTCAGCCGCTTGTTTTCATCCCATTCAAAGGAAATGAAATCTCTCGTCACAATGTCCATGAGCCGCCTGAAACCGATTCCAGTTCAAAGGCACTCATGTACGGCTCGCGTATATTCGTCTGTATATACATTAATGTCAACGCCGCCTGTGAATAGTGGGTATTCTTTACCTATCCATTTTGTATTGCGGCCGTTCTGCGCTTATATGAAAGACTGGCCTCAAACGGGTAACCCATGCGCTTTTCCAATTCTTTTCTCGATGAGATACGCGACCGCGTGCACATCTCCGATGTGATTGGCCGACGTGTGTCCTGGGACAAGAAGAAGACGAATACGTCACGCGGTGATTATTGGGCCTGCTGCCCGTTCCACGGCGAGAAAAGTCCCAGTTTCCATTGTGAGGACCGCAAGGGGCGCTATCATTGCTTTGGCTGCGGTGTTTCCGGCGATCATTTCCGGTTTCTGACCGAACTCGAAGGACTGAGTTTTCCAGAGGCTGTGCAGCAGGTCGCCGACATGGCCGGCATCGCGATGCCGCAGCCCGATCCGCAGGCGGAAAAGCGTGAGCGTGAGCGCACCTCGCTTCAGGACGTCATGGAAATGGCGACGCTGTTCTTTCAGGACCAGCTGCAGACGGCGCTTGGCGCGCGGGCGCGGGCCTATCTGCGTGATCGTGGGTTGACCGGGCGCACCATCGAGACCTTCCGGCTCGGTTTTGCGCCTGATAGCCGCAATGCGCTCAAGGAGCACCTGGCAGGCAAGGGCGTGTCGCGGGAACAGATGGAAGCCTGCGGGCTGGTGGTGCATGAAAATGTGCCCGTCTCCTACGACCGCTTTCGCGACCGCATCATGTTCCCGATCCTGTCGTCACGCGAAAAGGTGATCGCCTTTGGCGGCCGCGCCATGGCGGCGGATGCGGTGGCGAAATATCTGAATTCCAACGAGACCGAGCTTTTTCACAAGGGCAATGTTCTCTACAATTTCGCCCGTGCCCGGCGTGCCTCGCAGGCGGCCGGCGGCGCTGTCATTGCCGTTGAAGGCTATATGGATGTCATCGCGCTCTATCAGGCGGGCGTTGAAAATGCCGTTGCGCCGCTCGGCACGGCGCTGACGGAAAGCCAGCTCGACCTCCTCTGGAAGATGTCGCCACAGCCGATCCTCTGCTTTGATGGCGATGGCGCCGGCATTCGCGCCGCCAACCGCGCGGCGGATCTGGCTCTGCCGCATATCAAGCCGGACCGTTCGGTGAGCTTCGCGCTTCTGCCTGACGGCAAGGACCCGGACGATCTCGTGCGGCTGGAGGGGCGCGCGCCGTTTGACCGGGTGCTTTCGGAAGCAAAGCCGCTCGCCGCGATGATCTGGAGCCGGGAGACCGCCGGCGTCACCTTTGATACGCCGGAAAAGCGCGCCCAGCTTGAAAGCCGCCTGCGACAGATCGTTGCCGTCATCGGTGACGAGGCGGTGCGGCGTTTTTACCAGCAGGATATGCGCGACAGGTTGAACGGCTTCTTCCAGCCGCGTTTTCAGCAGGGCGGTAACTTCCGTCGCGATGGCGGACAGGGAGCCGGGCGGGGCTTCCAGCGCAATGCGTCGGAGCGGGGTGGGGCGATGTCGGCGCCTCCAGGCAACAATTATGAGCGACTGGCGCGTTCCGGTCTTGTTAAAGGCTATTTGACCACCCCTTCGCTCAGGGAGAGTGTGCTTGCTATTACCATCGTCAATCATCCCGAATTGTTGCTCGAAGAATATGATGAGATCGCTGCCATTGACTACCAAAACCGCGATTTACAGCGGCTTTGGTCCTCAGTGCTGACTTATGCTGCAGAATGTGCGGCAGATATATCGCGGAAAGGCCTTTTAGAGCGTCTGTCTCAGCACGGTTTCGAGGCTCTCTTGAAGGCAATGGATCAGCAGGTGCGCAATGCTCGGCTCTGGACTGCCACGGAGCAGGCTGCCATGGAGGACGCTCGCGAAGGATATGTACAGGCCCTTTCGCTTCATAAAAGAACAAAATCATTGCTCCAGCAGAAGCGTGAACTCGAGCGTGAACTTGAAAGAGAGATTATAGAAGGAAAAGGGGACGGCACACTTCTGGTGCGGGCGCTGGCCGAAGTTCAGCTTGAAATCGGCCGCATGGAAAATCAGGAGGCGATTATCGACGGTTTCGGGGTCATGTCCGGGCGGGTGAAGGGGCCTGCCTTCGGCCATGGGTAGGGGCGGCCGGGAATAATTGAAAGGCGTGTGGGGTTGCCTTTTGCGGCAGGCGTCCTAAATAGGGGGTAGTCTGGTGATAACCCGCAAAATGCGGCCTTTTTTACGAATTTCCGTGGCTGTCTCGCCCCTAAAGGCTTGACGCGACGGGAAATAGCGGGAATCACCATTTCAGGAAAAGTAAGGTGGAATGAGCCTTGGCGGATAGAAATTGCATGAGCAAGCATTTCCGGGTGCACTGTCTTTGCATTCTGCCTGAGGCTGCCGTGGTTAATCGGCAATTAAAGATCACTCCGTTAGGTGTCTGACAGTGATTCGCGGCAATGCGCCGGATGCTCAAGGAGCGGACGGCGATGCGGCGGAACAGGTGTTAGCGTCAGGGAAAGCGACGAGATAGATGGCAACCAAAGTCAAAGAAAACGAAGAAGCAGAAAACGAACGCGACGGTGCGACGGACGGTCCGCTTCTCGATCTTTCGGATGACGCGGTCAAGAAAATGATCAAGGCCGCCAAGAAGCGCGGCTATGTGACGATGGACGAGCTGAATTCCGTCCTGCCGTCCGAAGAGGTGACTTCCGAGCAGATCGAAGACACGATGGCGATGCTGTCCGATATGGGCATCAACGTGATCGAGGACGAGGATGCCGAAGAGGCGACCGCGAGCGACGACGACAGCGATTCCGACAGCGACGATTCCGAAGGCGGTGAACTGGCCCCTTCCGGCGGCACCGCGCTTGCGACCGCAAAGAAGAAAGAACCGACCGACCGTACCGACGACCCGGTGCGCATGTATCTGCGCGAAATGGGTTCCGTCGAGCTTCTGTCGCGCGAGGGCGAAATCGCCATCGCCAAGCGCATCGAGGCCGGCCGCGAAACGATGATTTCGGGCCTGTGCGAAAGCCCGCTGACATTCCAGGCGCTGATCATCTGGCGCGACGAACTCAACGAAGGCACGACGCTGCTGCGCGAGATTATCGATCTCGAAACCACCTATTCCGGCCCGGAAGCCAAGGCGGCGCCGCAGTTCCAGAGCCCGGAAAAGATCGAGGCGGACCGCAAGGCCGCCGAAGAGAAGGAAAAGACCCGCAAGCTGCGTGCACCGACCGGCGACGAGGATGTGACGGATGTGGGCGGCGATGGCCTGCCGCCGGAAGAGGAAGAAGAGGACGACGACGAGTCCAATCTTTCGCTTGCCGCGATGGAAGCCGAATTGCGCCCGCAGGTCATGGAAACGCTCGACACCATCGCTGACACCTACAAGAAGCTTCGCAAGCTTCAGGACCAGCAGGTTGAGGCGCGCCTTGCCTGCACCGGTACCCTGTCTTCCGGTCAGGAGCGTCGTTACAAGGAACTGAAGGATCAGCTGATCACGGCCGTAAAGTCGCTGTCGCTGAACCAGAACCGTATCGACAGCCTTGTCGAGCAGCTCTACGACATTTCCAAGCGTCTGATGCAGAACGAAGGCCGTTTGCTGCGCCTTGCCGAATCCTATGGCGTCAAGCGCGACAGCTTCCTCGAGCAGTATCACGGTGCGGAACTCGATCCGAACTGGATGAAGTCGATTGCCAATCTGGCCGCGCGCGGCTGGAAGGAATTCGCCCGTGAGGAAAGCAACACGATCCGCGAAATCCGTCAGGAAATCCAGAACCTCTCGACAGAAACCGGCATTTCCATCGCCGAATTCCGCCGCATCGTTTCGATGGTGCAGAAGGGTGAGCGTGAAGCGCGTATCGCCAAGAAGGAGATGGTTGAGGCCAACCTGCGTCTCGTGATCTCGATTGCGAAGAAATACACCAACCGTGGTCTGCAGTTCCTCGATCTCATTCAGGAAGGCAATATCGGCCTGATGAAGGCGGTCGACAAGTTCGAGTACCGTCGCGGTTACAAGTTCTCGACCTATGCGACCTGGTGGATCAGGCAGGCGATCACCCGCTCGATCGCCGATCAGGCCCGCACGATCCGTATTCCGGTGCATATGATCGAAACGATCAACAAGATCGTTCGCACCTCGCGCCAGATGCTGCACGAGATCGGCCGTGAGCCGACCCCGGAAGAGCTGGCCGAAAAGCTGGCCATGCCGCTGGAAAAGGTGCGCAAGGTTCTGAAGATCGCCAAGGAGCCGATCTCGCTCGAAACCCCCGTGGGTGACGAAGAGGATTCGCATCTCGGTGACTTTATCGAAGACAAGAACGCGCTGCTGCCGATCGACGCCGCCATTCAGGCGAACCTGCGTGAGACGACCACCCGCGTTCTGGCGTCGCTGACGCCGCGTGAAGAGCGTGTTCTGCGCATGCGCTTCGGCATTGGCATGAATACCGACCATACGCTGGAAGAGGTCGGCCAGCAGTTCTCGGTCACGCGCGAACGTATCCGTCAGATCGAAGCGAAGGCGCTGCGCAAGCTGAAGCATCCGAGCCGCTCCAGAAAGCTCCGCAGCTTCCTCGACAGCTAAGCTGTTTGTTTCCTTTAAAATTGAACCCGGTCAGTTTGCGCTGGCCGGGTTTTTTGTTTCCCGCACTGGCGAACTCTGCGACAAGCCTTATGTGTGAAAACAGGTATTCCGCTTTTATTGGAAATCCTCCGGTTCGATTTGGTTCGATGAGATGCAACAGGTTTCGGCAGGCAGATGGCGTGGGAAAGGATGGGCTGTGCCCGTCTCCGTGCTGCTGCATCTTGCCGTTGTCGCGATCTTCCTTTTCGAACTACCCGAACGGATAGCCGAACCGCAGGAGCCGGAAAGCATCAGCGTCGATCTGGTGCCGCCGCCCGAGGAGAAGAAGACGGAGGAGGGCAAGCCCCCTGCAGCGGAAGAGGCGAAAGAGGAAAAGCCGCAACCTCCACCGCCGCCGCCCGCGCCTCCGGCAGAGGAAACAAAGCCTTCACCACCTTTGCAGGCGACGCTACCCGCTATCGCCATGCGACCTGAGGAGACACAGGCGGACCCTGAAGACAAGCCGGGCAAGGTGGAGGAGGCGGAGAAAACAGAGCCTTCTGAGCAACCCGAAAGCCAACCTGAAAAGACCGAGGAAGACAAACCCGCGCCTTCTGCCGCAAATAGCGACCTTCAGGCTTCCGCTGAGCAGGGGGAGATTGCGGTCTCGCCCGTCAAGGAAGAGAAAGAGCCGGATCAGGCGCCTGTGCCGCAGGTGAAGCCAGCTGAAGACAAACCTGCCGAAGTGGTGGACGAGAAACCCGCGAAGCTTCCAGCCGCTAAAAACCTGTTGTCTTCAACGGTTCTTTCGCCTGCCCAGCGACGCCAGATGTTTGGTGATCTGCCACCGCGTCGTCGCATTGTTCAGCTTTGCAGTACTGAAGCTCTGGCCCAAATTCAGGGGGCGGGTTTTGCCGCCAGAGGCATGATTCCCTATTCGGATACGGGAGGCAGGATTTCGGGAAATTCGATCGATGCTTCCGGCGGCGCGTTCAACACGGGCAATGGCTGGCATGATGTCTCGTTCCAGTGTGAGGTCGATCTGGAAAACTATGCGGTGACGGCGTTCCGGTTTAAAATCGGCAACGCGATATCGCCCGAAGACGCGAGAAAGCGGGGTTTCACGAGATTTCAGTGAGGGATTAAGTGCTGCGTCCGCATGGCTTCCAATCTCTCCGACGTCATCCTCGGGCTTGGCCCGAGGATCCATAGTCTTGCTGGGTTGTGGATCCTCGGGTCAAGCCCGAGGATGACGTCCAGTATGGAGAGGCGTTTAGCGAACGTTTTGTCACCGACGCCCGCGCGTTTAAGCCCGCTCGGTATCGCCCACCAGCAACCCAATCCCCGCCATCAGTGCATCCTCATCATAGGGCTTCCTGATCACAGGCACGTTGCCGAATTCATCCGGCACCATGCTGCCATCGGCATAACCGGTGGCGAAGAGGAAGGGGACGCCGCGACGGTGAAGCTCCCGGGCGACGGGGATGGAGGTGTCGGAACCGAGATTGATGTCGAGGATGGCCACATCCGGCAGGTAGCTTTTCAGCTTTTCAATGGCCATGGCCGATGAGGTTGCCGTTTCGATCATTTTGATGCCGTTGTCCTCCAGCATGTTCTCGACATCCATGGCGATCAGCATCTGGTCTTCGACAAGCAATATTTTCAAGGGTTCCTCCCGGTCGTAACGTCTGGTCTGCGGCGCGGTTTCGTCTTCGGTTTTTGCGTCGGAGGCCGTCATCATTGCTGAAACGTGGCGCGCGGGCAGGAGAATTTCCGTCTCCAGCCCGTCCGGCAGGTATCGCATCGTGCTGCGTCCACCCAAATCATAAGGGATGCTGCGGCTGATGAGCGCGGTGCCGAACCCCGCGCGCGACGGTGTCAGGAGTTTGGCGGGGAGAATTTCGCGCCACTGCATTTCGCAGTCGCCGTTCTCGTTGATTTCCCAGCGGACATGCAATTCCCCTCCGGTCTGCGCCAGCGCCCCGTATTTGGCCGCATTCGTCGCCAGCTCATGCAGGACCAGAGCCATGACGGAGAATGCGCGCGAATCGAGTGTTACCTGCGGTCCGGCGAGCTTCACCACGGTTTCGGGCGAGCGATGCGGTGAGAGTTCGGCATCCAGAAGATCGCGCAGCGCGCCGCCGCCTTCGCCACGAATGATCTGGTCATGGGCAAAGGACAATGCCTGAATGCGGCCCTTCAGCGCGGTCACATATTCCTGCAGGGTCTTGCCCTCCTGCGATGGATTGCCGACCAGCGACTTGATGATGGCCAGAACATTCTTGACGCGGTGGTTGAGCTCCTCGTTCAGCATGCGCTGGCGCACTTCCGCGCGCTCCCTTTCGCCGGCCATCAGCTCGCTGTGGTGGAACGCGACTTCGACGAGCGCGATTCGCGCGGCTTCGGCTATTTCCCGGTCGGCCTCCGACCATGGCTGCGCCTGCAGGCGAACGGTTTCTTTCCAGATCGCAAAACTTTTTCGCGGGGTGAGACGATCGCCCATAGGGCCGGTCTCATAGGATTTTTCCGGATTGCCGGCCCAGTTCAGGCTTTGCACGATCTCCTTGCGGAAAAACAGGAGATAATCGTTCGTGACCTGCGAAAGCGGAATGGCGAGCATGCCGGCTGCCGTGTCGGCATAGATTTCCGCTTCCGGTATGGCTTGCGACAGGGCATGGGTCGCCCAGACCTTGCCTTCGGACGCCGTGGCGACAAAGCGCGCCAGTCGGGGAATGGCGTCGTGCGGCGGGGTCGCGCCGTGGCCATGCCAATTATTGCCAACCCAAAGCCCGACGCCATCACAGGGCATGAGATCGGAAAAATCCTGGAAACTGTCTATCAGCAGTTCTTCTATGTTGGCGTGATGGGCGGCAAGTCGGAGGAAACGGTCGAGGGCGGCATGGGCCTGGTTGACCGTATCGAGCCGGCGTTTCTGTTTCAGCACCTGCAGATGCATGGAGAAAAACTCTCCGAACATTTCGGCGGCGATCCTGACCGGCATCGTCAGAACGCGCGGCGAATAGTGGTGGCAGGCGATGAGGCCCCAGAGCGCGCCATCGACAATCACCGAAATCGACATGGAGGCGCCAACGCCCATATTGCGCAGATATTCGCAATGGATGGGCGAGACGCTGCGCAGATGCGCGAAGGACAAATCGAGCGGTTCACCGGAAGCATCGAGTGCAGGCAGCACCGGCACCCGTGCCCCGCTGGCGTCCGAGATGATGCGCAGCGTATTCTTGAGGTAGAGTGCGCGGGCCTGCTGCGGAATGTCGCTGGCGGGAAAATATTGTCCGAGAAAGCTTTCCAGTTCCGGCTGTTTTGCCTCTGAGACGACCTTGCCGGAACCGTCCTCCTCGAAGCGGTAAATCATCACCCGGTCGTAACCCAAAGTCGCCTTTATCAGCCGGGTCGTTCGTGAAATCAGGCTCTCGACACTGTCCGCCTCGCGAATGCGGTCCACCATCTTGCGTGCCGTGCCGAGCGGCTGCGTTTCGCTGCGGGATGGTTCGAATTCGATGATCGTGGTGGATTTGTAGCGGTGGAGAGAAATATCGAAGCTGCGGCCGTCACGCATTTCCATGTTGGGCAACATGGCGGGACGCGTGGTTCTGCCGGTTACGGTGAGCGCGTTGCGAAGATCGTGAACGAGGTCCTTGCCGAGAACCTCTTCGGCGGTCCTGCCGTTTATATTGCCTTCGAAGCCCAAAAGATCGAGACAGTTTTCCGAATGCCGCACGATCATGCGCAAGGCGTTATCACAAGCGATCAGACAGCCATGCGGCTGGATATAGCCTGGAATATGGATGGGTTCGCGGTCGCAATTCGTCAGGTCGACATGATAGTCACTGGGCGCCATGAAACAGTCTTTCGCACCCTGTGCCTGTCTTGCGATGCAAGTCTTTTCTCTGTGGGGGGATGGGCGAGCCTGAATAGTTCATTATGATAGTGTCAACCCTTCCCCGTTTCTTGCAACCGTGACGCCGGTATTCCGTTCTGCTCTATAGGTCGCAATCATCTGTTTGTCGTATTCCTAATCGTCATCGCACGCAATTTGACATGTTGTAACGGTCGCAGGGACGATTTTGTTCCAGCTTATCTGAAGGAAAAAATGTGCCGCAGAAGAAAATGACCATCGCCACGCAAGGGCAGGGCCTCTACGAATTCACAGCCGAAGCCAGTCGTTTCGTGAGAGACGCCGGTGTGGATGAAGGCCTGCTTACCGTCTTCGTGCGCCACACGTCGTGCTCCCTGCTTATTCAGGAAAATGCCGATCCGGATGTGAGGCGCGATCTCACGATGTTCTTTTCCCGCCTCGTGCCGCCATCGGACGATCCCTCCATGCGCTGGGTGATCCATACGCTCGAAGGTCCCGACGATATGCCCGCCCATATTAAATCGGCGCTGACGACGGTTTCCATCGGTGTGCCGATCAGCGAGGGCAGGCTCACACTCGGCACCTGGCAGGGTCTTTATCTTTTCGAACACCGTGACCAGCCGCATCGTCGTGAAATCGTGCTGCATATCTCCGCCTGATTTCCCGTTAACATCCATGAACCTATGCTGAATATGCGGTTCGGTCCGCGTTCAGGCGGGCGGGTCTAGGGTCTCGTCAATCGCCGGGGGACGTTCCCTGCCGGCGCAGAAACAAACGGAGTGAGTTCATGTTCAGCACCTTTGCAAAAGCCGGCCTGGCTGCCCTCATCGCGCTTGGTGGCGTTTCCGTCACGGCTCCTGCCGCTTCCGCCGGCTCGGATGTTCAGTTCAGAGTGCAGGTTCAGGATGGATATGGCCATGACAGAGGTCGCGGTCCCGGCTGGGGTCGCCCGGATCGCCCGCGTTTCGGTTGCTCGCCGCGGTTTGCGGAAGAAAAAGCCAGCCGCATGGGCCTGCGCCGCGCGCGTGTCGTCGATGTATCGCCGCGCCGTGTCGTGGTTGCAGGTTTCGACCGTCACGGTCGCGACCGAATCGTTTTCGCCAATGAGCGCGGCTGCCCGGTAATCCGTCGCTAAAAACGGCCGATATTGATCCGCCGAAATCCCCCGCCCTTCTGGCGGATCAAAAAAATGCCCCTCGCTCGTCCGGAAAGACAGGCGAGGGGCGTTTCTTTTTGTGCATTGCCCCGGCAGATTTACACCACCTTGGCGGCAGATGGAGGGCGACGGGCAATGCCGCCGCCCGCTTCGATTTATTCGCCGAGCGCGAAGGTGACGTTGACGACCACGCTGTAGCTGTTTTCGCCCGAGGCGATCGGCACGCTGTCGGCTTCCTTCGCCATTGCGGCGCGCATCATGCCCTGCGGCACGGGCATCGGGCGCTGCATGTTCTCGCTGATCTGGATGACGCGACCAAGCTTCACGCCTGCTGCTTCCGTCAGCGTTTTCGCCTTGGCCAGCGCGTCGGCCACGGCCTGCTTGCGGGCCTCGGTGACGGTTGCTTCCGGCTTGTCATTGGTGAAGCTGATATCGCCGCCCTGGTTGATGCCGAGCTTGACGGATGTATCGAGGATCGCGCCGAGCTTCTTCAGGTCGCGCACGCGCACGGTCAGGCCGTTGGAAACCTGGTAGCCGGTGATCTCGGGCGCGACATAGACGCCGTCCTTGGGCTCATAATGCTTGTAAAGCGGCTGCACGGAGAAATTGCTGGTCTGCAGGTCCCGGTCTTCTATGGCCGCTTCTTTCAGCGCCTTCAGAACATCGGCAAGTGCCTTGGAATTTTCAGTCAGAGCCGCAGCCGCCGTTTCCGCCTGCTTGACGACGCTGAAGGACAGGATCGCCATATCCGGAGCGATGGCCGCCTGGCCTTCACCGGTAACGCTGATGGTGGCTTCGCGCGGGGTGGCGTCCTGCGCAAGCACCTGACCGGAGAGCGGTATCATTGCCGCTGCGGCCAAAGCTGTGAGTGCGAAAAGGCGGGCCTGTTTTGTCTTCATGGTGTTTCCTCGTTGATTGTGTCCCTTTAGAGGGTATTGCCTTAGATTGTGTAGCTAATACGGCAGCACCCACCCGCGATAGCATCAATGGCTTGTCGGGCTCAAAAAATTACGTTAGAGCGTGACCCACCGGATTCGAACCATTGCGAAGCCGGTGTTTCGGACCACCTTGTTCCGATAAGGGCCTGTAGCTCAATGGTTAGAGCCGGCGGCTCATAACCGCTTGGTTGGGAGTTCGAGTCTCTCCGGGCCCACCATTTCCTTCATGTTTCGAGTGAATTAAGGCGATTCGGCACGGCAAGCCGGCGTTCCGATCATTGCCGTCTTCGGGATTTCTCTTTCGCGCATCCCATAAAAAATCCGACCAGCCTTCGACTGATCGGATCATCCATTTCGAATTTTCAGCGATGCGGTCAGTTGCAGACCCGCATGCTCTCTGTATGCCAGCCGCCATCATAGGAATTGGGAACGCGGCGGTCTTCGAACCAGCAGCGCGGGCGGGGCGGCGGTGGTGGTTCGTAGTAGCGGGGGCCGTTATTGCTGTTGGCGATGGCGCCGCCGATCAGGCCGCCGATGACGCCTGCGGCGAGGCCGCCGGCAATCGCTGCGCCATCATTGTGACGGCGGTGTTCGCGGTAAGGCGGCGGGGGCGGGCCGCCACGGTCGTAACCACGGTCATAGCGCGGACGATAGGGATAGTCCTGCGCGGCGGCGGTGCCGTAGGAAGCGAAGACGCTGCCGGTGGCGACCAGCGCGGCAATGGTGGAAAGAATTATCTTTTTCATCGAGGGCTACTCCATAAGCCTGCCTTGGGAATAGAGGCTCATTATGCCCGCATGATGGCATGGGCCTGCTGAACGGTCCGTGAATGTTTCATTTCTGCGGGGTTCATATTTTTCGTCGCGCTAAAATCAATTTGTCTGAAACGGTACGAGCTTCCAGGCGTGAAAAAGCCCGGCGAATGGCCGGGCTTTTGGGGATTATATAGCTTGGTCGGGATCAGAATTTCACGCCGAGACCCACCTTGACGGTGTGTTGGTCGAAATCGGTGTTGACGCCGAAGATGTCCTTGTCGCCATAGTCATTGTAGCGATATTCCAGCCTGCCGAACACATTGTCGGTGAAAGCATAGTCCAGACCCGCGCCAACCGTATAGCCGTTGAACGTGGTGCTGTCCTTGCCGGCGCCGGGCGTTTCGATGAAACCGCGCGTGGCTGTCCAGCCGGCGGTACCATAGAGCAGCGCACGGTCGAAGGCGTAACCGACGCGGCCGCGGACGGAGCCCTGCCAGTCGGTGCCGATCTGCACGCCGGCATAGTCATTGTCGTTCCAGTTATAATCGACGTCGCCCTCGATACCGAGGACCAGATTATTGTCGAACTGGTAATTGTAACCGGCAAAGGCGCCCAGAACGCCGCCGTCGAAACTATCCGACGCGACGGGGCCGCCAGCCGAAAAATCGCCATTCGCCCAGCCTGCGCCGCCCTGGATACCAAGATAGGGACCAGACCAGGTGAAGACCGGCAGGGTTTCCTGCGCAACCGGAGGCGCCGGCGTTTCGTAGACGGCATCCGCAGCCATTGCGGTGCTGGCCGAAAGGGCCAAGAGTGACGTTACGATCAGCGTTTTCATTGTGTTTCTCCCTGAGCTGATTGACCTTCATAGCATATATTAGGTGCATTTAATATGGGTTGGGGTTCAGCGGTTCCAAGAGGTGTCCTGTCCTCGTTGAATGCCGGCCAATCCCGCCTTGATCGCGGCGTTTTTTATCGCCCCGTCATGGTGTTCTGATGCGGCGAACGTGTTGGGCGGTGTTTGGTTCCCTTTGCGGTTTCGCCGAATATCCGTCGGCGTGGTTAGTTGGTGTCACGCTTGGTTGTCTTGACAGAGGGGGGCACGACCATAGAGTTGTGCATGTCTGCCGCGATGCGGTTGCTTCGGCGCGGCAATTGCGCCGCGCCCGAAACGGTATTTTGCCGGGCAGACGCGCAAGGGAGGACAGGATCGCATGAGGGTTAGTTTTTACCGGGGAGGGACGACGTGATCGTCGGAGCCGTTCTCAGTGCCATTCTTCTTCTTACTCTCATCGCATTTCCGCGGCATCTCAAACCCGTCGTCATCTGCCTGCTGCTGATCTGGGCGACCACCGCCGCCCTTGTCATCTATGACTGGTGGCGCGGCAGCCAGAGGCTCGACCATATTGTTGCGACAGCGAGCTTCGACGCGACCTGCCCGGATACGGCGTTGCCCATTCGCGTCAGCTTCCGTAATGACAATAATGTCGCCGTGCAGCGCCTGACCTATACGCTTGAGGGCTTCGAGCCTGCCTTCCGCGCCTCCGTCGCTTTCGATCCCTATCAGGTGAGCGAAAGGCGGATCGAGGCTGGCGAAACATTCGCCGCATGCCGTGCATTCCGGCTGCGCAACAATGAGAGGGTAGAGCCGCCACGGCTGGAATGGCGTGTCACCGTCATTTCCGCCGAGTTCGACTGAGCAGGTCCACGCCGCTTGCGGCTATCACGGTATTTTGAGAATTTCCGCGCCGTTGCGCGACCGTCTGAAAAGCCCTGCTACGCAGGGGGGCGCCGCCATTGAGGTGTTTCCTGTGGGGCGCGCCCATATGGCAGTGGTGGATGCCCGACTTGTTTTCGCCCGTTTGCGATGCCATCTGCCAACCCGTCCGAAGACTATCGCGGGTTGACGTTTTGCGTATTGTTCTGAAGTTTTTGAAAATCACGGCCATCGGCCTTGTCGCGCTGCCGGTTCTGGCGGGCGCCCATATGGGCATCGGTCAGCTGACCGGAAATTTTCATGAGGTCATACCCGGTGAACTTTATCGTTCGGCCCAGCCTAGCGGTAAGGACATTACGGCCTATGCCAAGGCTTACGGCATCAAGACGATCATCAACCTGCGCGATGAAAAGCGCGAAGGCTGGTATGACGCCGAAAGCCACGCGGCAAAAAACAACGGCATCCGGCTTGTCGATTATCCGCTGAGTTCAAGCGAAAAGGTCTCGGTGGAAGATTCGGAAACGCTGGCGGCCGTGCTGCGCAATGCGGAAAAACCGATCCTCATCCATTGCGAGCATGGCGCCAACCGCACCGGGCTCGCCTCCGCGATCTATGTGGCTGCCGTGGCCGGCAAGAGCGAGGCGGCGGCCGAGTTTCAGCTTTCACCCTATTACGGGCATGTGCCGATCCCCGGTATCGGGCGGTATGAAATGTACCAGTCCTGGGATGATTATGAGGAAACCATCGGCTTTTGAGGATTGCTTTATACGCGGCGTCATCCTCGGCCCTGTGCCGAGGATCTAACCACGTTGTGTCCAGCGGACAGGTTGCAGATGCTCGGGACAAGCCCGAGCATGACGGCAGAGGGGCTATTGGCGCGCAACGCGCCTCAATAATCCCCGCCGCTTTCCTTGATCACCTTCGTCAGGCTTCCCGTCGCCGGGAAAAGCGGGATGAGGCAGGCCTGAAGCGCGTGGTAGATATCGCCCTTGCCGGGGAACAGCGTGTGGGCGGGAACCAGATCTTCCGTCAGCTCCTCGTGCCAGCCGCCATTCTCATGGTCGATGAAGTTGTTGGCGATGGTGCTCCAGATGCGGCGATAGCTGTCTTCATAGAAGTTGTCCGCCAGCAGGTTCTCGTTGAGGAAGTGGGCGGCGCCCGCCGCCTCGGACATGGGCCACCACAGCTTTGACCGCTTATCGGGATTGTCGTTCCAGTCGAGCGTATAAAAGAAGCCGCCCTTTTCCCGGTCCCAGCCGAGCGCCATGGATTGCACGAAAAGCGATTTTGCGGCCACCGGCATCCAGTCATGGCGGCGCTCGCCCAGCACCCATAATTGCAGGATGAGGCGGGCCCATTCCAGCCAGTGGCCGGGGGTGGAGCCGGAGGGGCGGAACATTTCGTTGCCGCGATACTCCTTGTCGAGCGTCCAGTTCTCGTCGAAATGCTCCGGCACGCGGAAGTCCAGCTCGCCGGCGCGGCGGCGAATGACGAGGTCGGCGATGCGCTCCGCCTTGCTAAGGTAACTATTGTCGCCTGTAACCTCATAGGCGGCCATCAGCGCTTCGGTCAGGTGCATATTGGAGTTCTGGCCGCGATAATTCTCGATGGGCGACCAGTCGCGATGGAATTCCTCGGCGATGGCGCCGTGTTTTTCTTCCCAGAAGCGGGTTTCCAGAACCTCGGTAATGTCGGCCAGCATCTTGTCGGCCAGCGGGTGGCCGACGGTCTTGGCGGAAGAGGCGGCGAGAAGCACGAAGGCATGGCCATAACCCTGCTTGGTGGCGTCCACTGGGCCGGCATCGTTCACCTGCCAGAAATAACCGCCATGCTCGCCATCGCGGTGCCTGTTCCAGAGATAGGTCATGCCGTGGTCGACGATATCGCCGCAGCCCGGGCGGCCAAGCAGGTGGCCGATGGAGAAGCAATGGACCATGCGGGCGGAAGCGTGAATGCCGCGCACGGGGTCGTTTGGCTGCAACGGCGCGCCTTTGGCATCGAGATCGAAGAAGCCGCCGGCAGGGTTGAGGGCACGATACTGGAAGAAATCGAAAAGTCCCTCGGCCTGTTTTACCAGCCATTGGCGATGCCAGGGCAGGGTGTTCCAGTTGCGGCTGTTGTGATCGTCCTCGGGCATTCTCGTCCTCCATGCGGTTTGCTGCTTCGGCTTATATCCTTGCCGTATAAACCTGTCATCTGTCAGTGAAATTTCGTAGTCTGCCGCAACGACGCAAAGCCATGTCTGTCCCTTGAAGATATATTGACATAAACATATCTTTATGTGACTTGACGGCCTGCGATCTTGCAAATCGAAATGAGGAGTATGCCCGTGTTTGACGACCTGTTTGGCCCTGAAGGGGCAAAGCGCGACGGCGCGGAAATTTTCAAGGCGCTGCGCGAGGCCGCCAGCGAACGCATCCTCATTCTCGATGGCGCCATGGGCACGCAGATCCAGGGGCTGGGTTTTGACGAATACCATTTCCGTGGCGATCGTTTTATCGGCTGTGCCTGTCACCAGAAGGGCAATAACGACCTTCTGATCCTGACCCAGCCGGATGCCATCGAAGACATCCATTATCGCTACGCCATGGCGGGTGCGGATATTCTCGAAACCAACACGTTTTCGTCCACCCGCATCGCGCAGGCCGATTACGAGATGGAAAATGCCGTCTACGACCTCAACCGCGAGGGTGCCGCGATTGTCCGCCGCGCCGCCCAGCGCGCCGAGCGCGAAGATGGCCGCCGCCGTTTCGTGGCGGGCGCCATCGGCCCGACCAACCGCACGGCCTCGATTTCGCCTGACGTCAACAATCCCGGTTATCGCGCCGTCAGCTTCGACGATCTGCGTATCGCCTATGGCGAGCAGATCGACGGTTTGATCGACGGTGGTGCCGATATCATTCTGATCGAGACGATCTTCGATACGCTGAACGCCAAGGCGGCGATCTTCGCCTGCGAGGAGCGTTTCGAAGCCAAGGGCATCCGCCTGCCGGTGATGATCTCGGGCACGATTACCGACCTTTCCGGCCGCACGCTTTCCGGCCAGACGCCTTCGGCCTTCTGGAACTCGGTGCGCCACGCCAACCCCTTCACCATCGGCCTGAACTGCGCGCTGGGCGCCGACGCCATGCGTCCGCATCTTCAGGAACTGTCTGACGTGGCTGACACCTTCGTCTGCGCCTATCCGAATGCCGGCCTGCCGAATGAATTCGGCCAGTATGACGAAACGCCGGAGATGATGGCGCGTCAGGTTCAGGGTTTTGTTCGCGACGGTCTCGTTAATATCGTCGGCGGCTGCTGCGGTTCGACGCCGGAGCATATCCGGGCGATTGCGGAGGCTGTCAAAGGCTACAAGCCGCGCGAAATTCCCGAGCACAAGCCGTTCATGTCGCTTTCGGGACTCGAGCCTTTCGTGCTGACCAAGGACATTCCTTTCGTCAATGTCGGCGAACGCACCAACGTCACCGGCTCGGCCCGTTTCCGCAAGCTCATCACCGCCGGTGATTATACGGCCGCGCTGGCTGTCGCCCGCGACCAGGTGGAAAACGGTGCGCAGATCATCGACATCAACATGGATGAGGGCTTGATCGATTCCGAAAAGGCGATGGTGGAGTTTTTGAACCTCATCGCCGCCGAGCCGGATATCGCCCGCGTGCCTGTGATGATCGACTCATCCAAGTTCGAGATCATCGAGGCCGGCCTGAAATGCGTTCAGGGCAAGTCGATCGTCAATTCGATTTCACTGAAGGAAGGCGAGGAGAAGTTTCTCCAGCAGGCGCGGCTCGTCCATAATTACGGTGCGGCGGTCGTGGTCATGGCCTTCGACGAGGTCGGGCAGGCCGATACCTATGAGCGCAAGGTCGAGATCTGCTCGCGCGCCTACAAGCTCTTGACCGAAAAGGCGGGCCTGTCGCCGGAAGACATCATCTTCGATCCCAACGTCTTTGCCGTTGCGACCGGCATCGAGGAGCACAATAATTACGGCGTGGATTTCATTCAGGCCACCAGAACCATCCGCGAAACCATGCCGCTGACGCATATTTCCGGCGGCGTTTCCAACCTGTCCTTCTCCTTCCGCGGCAATGAGCCGGTGCGTGAGGCGATGCATGCCGTGTTCCTCTACCACGCCATTCAGGTCGGCATGGATATGGGCATCGTCAATGCCGGTCAGCTTGCGGTTTACGACAATATCGATCCGGAACTGCGTGAGGCCTGCGAGGACGTGGTGCTGAACCGCCGCGACGATGCGACCGAGCGTCTGCTTGAAGTGGCGGAGCGTTTCCGTGGCACGGGCGCCAAGGACACCAAGGTACAGGATCTTTCCTGGCGCGAACTGCCCGTCGAGAAGCGGCTGGAACATGCGCTGGTCAATGGCATCACCGACTATATCGAGGCCGATACGGAAGAGGCGCGCCAGAAGGCTGCCCGTCCGCTGCACGTCATCGAAGGGCCGCTGATGGCCGGCATGAATGTGGTCGGCGACCTCTTCGGTTCGGGCAAGATGTTCCTGCCGCAGGTGGTGAAATCCGCCCGTGTGATGAAACAGGCGGTTGCCGTGCTGCTTCCTTACATGGAAGAGGAAAAGCGCCTGAATGGCGGCTCCGAGCGCAGTGCCGCCGGCAAGGTGCTGATGGCCACCGTGAAGGGCGATGTGCACGATATCGGCAAGAACATCGTCGGCGTCGTTCTCGCCTGCAACAATTATGAGATCATCGATCTCGGCGTCATGGTGCCGACGACGAAAATCCTTGAAACGGCGATTGCCGAAAAGGTGGATGTGATCGGCCTTTCCGGCCTCATCACCCCGTCACTGGACGAGATGGTGCATGTGGCGGCCGAAATGGAGCGGCAGGGTTTCGACATTCCGCTCCTGATCGGCGGCGCGACGACGAGCCGCGTGCATACGGCGGTGAAAATCCATCCGCGTTACGAGGCGGGGCAGGCAATCTATGTCACCGACGCCTCGCGTGCGGTTGGCGTCGTATCGGCCCTTCTCTCCGCCGAGCAGAAGCCCGCTTATATCGACGGTATTCGCAGCGAATATGCCAAGGTGGCGGAGGCGCACGCCCGTAACGAACGCGAAAAGCAGCGTCTGCCGCTTTCCCGCGCCCGTGAGAATGCGCACAAGATCGACTGGTCGAGCTACAGCGCCGTCAAGCCGCAATTCTTTGGCACGAGGGTGTTCGAGACTTACGATCTTGAAGAGCTTTCCCGTTACATCGACTGGACGCCGTTCTTCCAGACCTGGGAATTGAAGGGTCGTTTCCCGGCCATTCTCCATGACGAAAAGCAGGGCGAGGCGGCGCGGCAGCTTTACAGCGATGCGCAGGCGATGCTGAAGAAGATCATCGAGGAAAACTGGTTCCGTCCGCGGGCGGTAATCGGCTTCTGGCCGGCCAATGCCGTGGGCGACGATATCCGGCTGTTTACCGATGAAAACCGTAAGGAAGAGCTTGCGACTTTCTTCACGCTGCGCCAGCAGCTTTCCAAGCGCGACGGGCGTCCCAATGTGGCGCTTTCCGATTTCGTGGCACCTGTCGATAGCGGCGTTGCCGATTATGTCGGCGGTTTCGTGGTGACGGCGGGTATCGAGGAAGTGGCGATTGCCGAGCGCTTCGAGCGGGCGAATGACGACTATTCGTCAATCCTCGTCAAGGCGCTGGCCGACCGTTTCGCGGAAGCCTTTGCCGAGCGCATGCATGAGCGGGTGCGCAAGGAGTTCTGGGGTTATGCACCGGACGAGGCTTTTGCCGGCGAGGAGCTGATTGGCGAGGCCTATGCCGGTATTCGCCCTGCGCCCGGCTATCCGGCCCAGCCCGATCATACCGAAAAAAAGACGCTGTTCGCCCTGCTCGACGCCACCAATGCGGCGGGCGTGGAATTGACGGAAAGCTATGCCATGTGGCCGGGCTCCTCCGTCTCCGGCATCTATATCGGCCATCCCGAGAGCTATTATTTCGGTGTCGCCAAGGTGGAGCGCGATCAGGTTCTCGATTATGCGCGCCGCAAGGACATGCCGGTGGAAGAGGTGGAGCGCTGGCTCGGCCCTGTCCTCAACTACGTGCCGACGAACGGCGTGGAGGAAATCGACAGCGCGGCCTGATGTTCCGGTGTGCTGCCATTCAATAAAAAAGCGCGGGTCTTGCCCGCGCTTTTTGCATTTAGTCGGTGTTTAAGACCGTAACGCCGCCAGTTCCTCGATGCCGACATGGCTCTCCACCTCGCTGCCACGCAGATAGAGATAGAGGCCGATCGCGAAGGCGAGGACGGCGATGAAGACCAGATACCAGGCATGGGCCATGGGATTGACGGCAAGTGCGGTCGTCACGCCAATCGGCGTCAGCCCGCCGAAGACGGCATAGGAGACGTTATAGGCGAAGGAGAGGCCGGAGAAGCGCACCGAGGCCGGGAAGGCGCGGACCATGACATAGGGCACCGCACCCGCCATGCCGACCGACAGGCCCATGACGCCGTAGAGCACGAACATGGTTTGAAGCGATGTGCCGGCATAGCTGTAGAAGATGAAGGTGGCGATGCCGAAGAAGATGCTGGCCCCCATGAAGAAGATGCCGGAGCCGATGCGGTCGATCAGCGCGCCGGCGATGATGACGCCGAAGATCAGGAACAGCGTGCCGAAGCTGGTGCCGGCCAGCGCCTGTGTCGGGGTATAACCGTAAAGCTTCTGCAGGAAGGTGGCCGTCATCAGCGTCGTGACGACGATGGCCGCCGATAGAACCCAGGTGAGCAGGGCGGAAATGACCACGCCGCGCATATGGTGTTTCAGCACCAGCCCGAGCGGCAGCTTGTCCGTCAGCGATTTCGACTTCTTCATCTCGGTGAAGATCGGCGTTTCTTCCAGCCAGCGGCGCAGATAAACGGCGATGAGGCCGAAAATGCCGCCGAGCAGGAAGGGAATGCGCCAGGCGTAACCGGCCACGTCCTCCGGTGTGAAGAGCGAGTTGATGGCGAAGGCGATCAGCGAACCCAGCATGATGCCGAAGGAAAGGCCGGATGTGAGGAAGCCGCAGGCGAGGCCAACGCGGCGGAAGGGCACATGTTCGGCAACGAAGGTCCATGCGCCCGGCACTTCACCACCAATGGCCGCTCCCTGCAGCATGCGCAGGATAATGAGCAGGATGGGGGCGGCCACGCCGATGGTGGCATAGGTTGGCATCAGTGCCATGCCGAGGGTCGAGAGCGCCATCAGCAGGATGGAGAAGGCGAAAACCCGCTTGCGGCCGTAACGGTCGCCATAATGCGCCAGCACGATGCCGCCCAGCGGCCGCACCAGATAACCGGCGGCGAAGATGCCGAAAGTCTGGATCATCACCAGCCAGTCCGGCATTTCCGGCGGGAAGAACAGATGGCCGATGACGGTGGCGAAAAATACGAAGATGATGAAATCGTAAAATTCCAGCGCGCCGCCGAGAGCCGAAAGGCCAAGAGTTCTGTAATCCTGACCGTTGAGGGGCCGGGCTGCCGCCGGTGTGGTGGTGGGAGACATGAGGCTGCTTCTTTTCTAAATTACGTATTACTTATGGGCATGCGGCAAGAGCGGCGCGATTTCAAGCCTTATCGACGCTCAATCGCTCAGGTATTTCGAGGGACGATCAAGAAAGCGGCGCAGGAAACTGATGTTTTCCAGCTCGTCATAAAGGCGCTCGGTGATGCCGTCTGCGTCGAAATGATAGATGGTCGCCTCGGGAATGGCCAAAAGCACCGGCGAATGGGTGGCGATGATCAATTGCCCGCCGCTATCGGCGGCGTCACGGATAAGGGCTGCCAGTTCGAGCTGCTTTTGCGGCGAAAGCGGGCTTTCCGGTTCGTCGAGAAAATAGAGGCCGGCGCCATGCAGCCGCTGTTGCATGATATCGAGAAATCCTTCGCCATGCGAACGCCGGTCGATGACATTGTTCCTGACGATCCTGCGAAACGTATCCGGGGTTTCTTCCGGAAAGTCTTCGCCCTTCTTGAGCGCCTTTTCCCGCTCCTAGCGAAAATCGTCCAGCGCGTCCTCGTTCTGCCGGCGGATATAACCAAGCACGTCTTCCGCGCGCATAAACATGCGGATTTTCGGATATTTCTTGCGGGCGAAATAGAAGGACTTCGCTACGGTCTCGGCATGCTGAAGGTAGAGGTCGCCGGCAACCTGGCCGTGATTGCCGATGGCATAGGCCGTCATTCCCGCCGCCAGCCCCTCCAGCAGCGTCGATTTGCCAGAGCCGTTATTGCCGGCAAAAAAGGTGATCGGCGTCTTGAATTCGAGGCGTTCCAGATGGCGCAGCGCCGGAACGGAGAAGGGATATCCTTTCTCTCCATCCGGGGTTTCCTTCATGGTTACGCTATCGAGAAACAGCATGTCGCGTTCCTTGCATCTAATCCGTCATGTTCGCCGACGTTGCGCTCTGTCGCATCATCGCGGCGCTATGCTCAAAGCAATTGCGTGTGATTGCGGCTTAACGTGGGGCGCTGTTCGCGCCAATGGTTTGCAGCGTCGGCGGAGATACGTCATGCCGCATCGTTCGAAGTTCATTTTATTATAAATTAGCACTGTTAATTATTGTAATAAATCGATCAATATTAGGTATATGCAATATATATCTTAAATTTAAGATGTTATATCAAGTATAAACTTCAAATTAATTCAGTAATGCCAGTTGTTGTCATTCTCGTTGTTGTTGGAGAGAGTGAATGAAGCATATTGCGCTTTTTTCGGTCGGGTTTCTATTTTCCGCGATATTCGTGAGCGAAGCTGAGGCGCGGAAGTCTCGGTTTTTTGCCATCCCCGGATTCGGCGGCGGCGAGACAATCGATCTCGTTTATGATCTGCCGGATAACACGCCTTTTCTTCGCGACGGGGAAGCATTCGACATTGGCTATCTCAACAGCGGGGATAGGAGCGGTTACGTGCTGTATCGTGGCGAGCGGTACAGCAGGCTCAGCGATGCGGATATCGCCAGGCTGAAGGCGACGCTTGGTTTTGATCCGACGACAAAAGACCGCATGGAGCGGGCGGCGAGGGACAGCGACGCGCCCTGGAACCTCGTGATTATCATAGCGGTCGCAATTGCTGGTATCTTTGTGCTTGTTCACAAGGGCATGCAGCTAGTGCGATGGATTTCGCGATTGGCGACGACCTCCGCAGTTGCGGGAAGTAAGCGGCAGGAGGAGGAGGACACCCCCGACCCGCTGGAGGTCCGCAAGAAACAGCTGGTAAACCGTCAATGGAGCGATAGCCAGACGGATCACGCGGCGCGTATCCCGGCAGCATCGCCGGCCCATGCGTCTGCCCGAGGAACCACTCCGGTCCGGACATTCGGACGCAGGAGCGCCTGAGCGGTGCGCAATCCCTAAACCTCAAACGGTCTCAGGAGTCTGCACTATTCGAACCGGTCGATGATGCTGATGCCGCTTTCCCTGAAGCTGTCCATGGCGGGCAGGGCGGTGGCTGCATCGGAGAGGCTGATGTGGCGGCCGATCAGTTTTTCAGGCGCGAGTCTGCCGCTTTCGATCATCGCCAGCATGTCCTCGTAACGCCAGGCCTGCATGCCGTGGCTGCCGTAAATCTCGAGTTCATGTGCGATCACACGGGCCATGGGAATGGCGGGCATGGCGTGATCGGCCAGCATCAGCCCAACCTGCACATGGCGGCCGCGCCGGCGCAGGTTGCTGATGGAGTTGCAGCAGGTCTGCGGGTGACCGAGCGCATCGATCGAGACATGCGCGCCGCCACCCGTCACTTCGCGTACCGCCTCGGCAACATCGGCAACCGAGCGGCTGTTGATGGTGGCGGTTGCTCCGAGTTGCCGCGCAAGTTCGAGCTTGTCTTCGGCGATGTCGATGGCGACGACCTGCGCGCCGAGGCCAGCGCCGATCATGATGGCGGAGAGGCCGACGCCGCCGCAGCCATGGACCGCCAGCCATTCGCCGCCTTTGAGGCGTCCCTGATCGGTCACGGCCCGGAAGGAGGTGGCGAAACGGCAGCCGAGGCCGGCGGCGGTGGCGTAACTCATCGTCTCAGGCAGATGCACGAGGTTCTGATCGGCATAATCGATGGCGACATATTCGGCGAAGGAACCCCAATGGGTGAAACCGGGCTGGAACTGCGTTTCGCAGACCTGCTGGTTGCCGGAGCGGCATTCATGGCAATGGCCGCAGCCGGAAACGAAGGGCACGGTAACGCGGTCGCCGGTCTTGAAGCGGGTGACGTTTTTGCCGACAGCGGCGATCACGCCTGCGAATTCGTGGCCGGGAACATGCGGCAGGCGGATATCCGGGTCATGCCCCATCCAGCCGTGCCAGTCGCTGCGGCAGAGGCCGGTCGCCTTTACCTCGATGACCACGCCGCCATCGGTCGGTTCCGGATCTGGCAGGGACGCAACAACCGGGGTTTCGCCGAACAGTTCGTAAAAAAGCGCGCGCATCATGGCCTCACATGGTTGGTATGCAGGTTCGAAGTCATACCTGCTCTCTACCATGTCCCGCAAATGGGCGAAGCGGTTTTGCGTCTGGAAAAGCGCTTCAGTCCTTGATGACCATCAGGTCGCCGGCTGCGAATTTCAGCGTCACCTGCTCACCGACGGCGGGCGGTGCTGTGCCGGGATCGTTGAACATGTCGAAAGACAGGGTCGAGCCGCCGAGATCGAGACGGGTGCGGATGACGGAGCCGAGGAACTGGCTGGAGGTGACGAGGCCGGAAATGGCGACATCGCCTTTCGCATCGGCCCCGAGCGCGCCCGCTTCCGGGCGCAGGGCAAGGGTGATTTTTTCGCCGTTCGCCGCATTGACCGGCTTGTGCAGGGTGATCTGCTGCTCTCCGACACGGATGGTGTTGGATGAGGAATCGACCACGGTGGCGTCGATGAGGTTCAGGGTGCCGACGAAGGAGGCGACGAAGCGGGTCGCGGGCTTGTTGTAGATATCGAAGGGGGAGCCGATCTGGTCGGCACGGCCGCCATTCATGACGACGATGCGGTCGGAAATCGACAGGGCCTCTTCCTGATCGTGGGTGACGAAAATGGTGGTGATGCCGAGTTTCTGCTGAATCTGGCGGATTTCCTCGCGCAGCGACACGCGGATCTTGGCGTCGAGCGCGGAGAGCGGCTCGTCCAGCAGAAGCACTTCCGGCTTCGGTGCGAGCGCGCGGGCAAGCGCCACGCGCTGCTGCTGGCCGCCCGACATCTGGTAGGGGTAACGGTCCGCCAGATGCTCCAGATGGATGAGCTGGAGCATTTCCTTCACGCGGGCGTCGATCTCGGCTTTGGGCTTGCCGGCGACTTTGAGGCCGAAGGCGACGTTTTCATAGACATTCATGTTGGGGAACAGCGCATAGGCCTGGAACACCATGCCGATATTGCGCTGGTTCGGTCTGAGCGCCGTCTGGTCCTTGCCATTGATGACGATCGATCCGCCGCTCGGGGTCTCGAAGCCGGCGATCATGCGCAGCACGGTGGTCTTGCCGCAGCCCGACGGCCCAAGGAAGGAGACGAACTCGCCCTTTTCGATGGCCATGTTGAAATCATGCACGACCTGCACGGAGCCGAAGGATTTCTTGATGTTGCTAAGTGTCAAAAAGCTCATGAAAATATTGTCCTCAGGCCTTGGGAGGCGCGCCCTTCTGGTAGCGTGAAACGAGTTGGATCAGACCCAGGCAACCCCAGGTGATGCCGAAGGAAATCACGGCAAGTGCGGCCGGTTCATAGGCGCGGTTTGCACCGAGCAGCTGCATGTAGGGGCCGAAGGCCGGGCGGTTCAAAAGGGCTGCCATGGTGAATTCACCGATGACGATGGCGAAGGTCAAAAACGCGCCAGACAGCACGGCGACCAGAACATTGGGCAGGATGATGCGCGACAGGATGGTGGTCCAGCCCGCGCCGAGGCTCTGCGCCGCTTCCGTCAGTGTTGCGACGTCGATGGTTCGGAGGCCGGTATCGACCGCGCGGTACATATACGGCAAGGCGAGCGTGGCGTAACCGAACATCAGAAGCAGGTTGGTGCCGAAGGTCGTGCCGGTCAGCGGCAGCCAGCTGGAGGTGTTGTAAAGCCTGATGTAACCGAAAACGATGACGATGGCCGGGATGACCAGCGGCAAAAGCGTGATGAACTCGATATAGGGGCGAAGATGCGGCAGTTTCAGGCGCACCCAATAGGCGGTGGGCACCACCAGCAAAACCCCGAAGACGATGGTGAATAGCGCCATCACCACCGAATAGCTGAATGTTTCCTGAAAACGCGGGTCGGTGAGCACCTTGCCATAGGCGTCGAAGGAATATTCTCCGCGCCGCATTTTCAGCGAGAAGTTGGTCATGCCGATCAGCGGCAGGGCGAAATAAAGAAGGCCGAAGACCAGCGCGCCCCAGGCGAAGAAACGCTTCATTTCAGCCACCTTTCGCTGCGGGCGCGCAGCCAGATATAGAGCGCATTGGCAATGCCGGTGACGACGATCATGCCGAAGGCAAGCGCGTAACCGAGATGCGGATTGCCGAGAACGTCACCACGGATCTGCGCGAAGAGCAGGATCGGCACGATGTTGAGCGAGGAGCCGGTAAGCGCGATTGCGGTGGCCACCGCGCCGAAGGCATTGGCAAACAGCAGCGACATGGTGCCGAGCAGCGACGGCAGCAGGATGGGGAAGGCCACCATGCGCCAATATTGCAGGCCGGTTGCGCCGAGAATTTCCGCCGCCTCGCGCCATTCGCGCTTCAGCCCGTCCAGCGCAGGCGTGATGATGAGGATCATCAGCGGTATCTGGAAGAACAGATAGGTGACGGTCAGGCCCCAGAAGGACAGGATGTTGAAGCCGAGCAGTCGGAGATCGATGCCGATCTGCGTCTTCAGAAATACGGTGAGCAGGCCGACCGGGCCGAGCGTCGCGATAAAGGCGAAGGCGAGCGGCACGCCGGCGAATTGCGAGGCGACGCCCGAAAAGGTCAAAAGCGGTCCGCGAATGCGCTGCGGCAATCCGCCCAGCACCACGGCGGCGGCGACGGCAAAGCCGATCAGGCAGCCGAGGGCCGCCGAGGCGAGGCTGATCTTGATCGAAATCCAGTAGGCCGCGAGAATGGAAGAGGTGAAAAGTCCGGCAATGTTTTCCAGCGTGAAGCTGCCATCGGTACGCTGAAATGCGCCGATGACGATCTTCATCGTCGGCATAATCAGAAACAGCAGAACAAAAACGGCAAAAGGTACGACGCCAATCCAGTGCAGCGGCAGTTTCCTGCCCGCGTCGGATGGTCCGCCGGTGTTGGTTGATGGCATCCTTGTCCCCAAACGCCGTTTTCAAACGGTCTGTATATAAAGGTCTACATCATAAAAGAAGCACCCCGGCTTTTGACCGGCCGGGGTGCGTTTTCAACAGTTTACTTGACGTTTGCGCCGACGACGCTGTCCCAGCCACCGGTAACGGCAGCCTTGTTGGCATCGACTTCCTCGAGCGTCGGGAAGATTGCCTTTTCATAGGCTGCTGCCGGCGGCAGGCTGTCGATCAGTTCCTGCGGAACCTTGCCGGCCTTGACCATGGCGTTGAAGCGGATCGGGTGGCAATAGCCCTTCAGCCAGCCAAGCTGACCGTCGTCGGAGTAGAGGTGTTCCATCCAGAGCTTGGCAGCGTTCGGATGCGGGGCGTAAGCGGAGATGCCCTGAACATAAACGCCGGCCAGAACGCCCTTCTCAGGAACGACAACTTCTGTCGGCGGGTTGTCGTTCAGCGTCTTCTTCCAGGACAGCGCGTTATAGTCCCAGGCAACGATGATCGGGGTCGCGCCCTGCGCCAGCGTGCCAGCCTTGCCGATGACCGGCAGGAAGTTGCCAGCCTTGTTGAGATCGGCAAAATATTTCAGGCCAGCTTCACCGGCTTCCTTGCCGGACTTCGCGCCAGTGGCAAGACCGGCGGCGAGAACGCCGAGGATAGCCTGGTTGGAAGCGCGCGGGTCACCGGCGAGCGCTACCTGACCGGAATATTCCGGCTTCAGCAGGTCGGCCCAGTCCTTCGGCGTGTTCTTGACGAGGTCCTTGTTCACGAACATCGACATGACGCCGTAATAGTCGCCGTACCAGTAACCGTCGGCATCCTTGACGTTGTCAGGAATTTCCGACCAGGTGGAGACCTTGTAAGGCTGCAGCAGGCCTTCGGCCTTCATCTGCGGACCGAAGGCGAGACCGACGTCGACGACGTCAGGAGCCTGCGGACCCTTGTTGTCCTTGTTTGCCTTCACTGCTTCCACTTCGTCGGCGGAGCCGGCGTCGGGGTTCAGTTCGTTGACGGTGATTTCCGGATACTTCGCCTTGAAGGAGGCGATCACGTCACCGTAACCGCACCAGTCGTGCGGCAGCGCGATGGTCGTCAGCATGCCTTCCTTCTTGGCGGCAGCGATCAGTTCGGCGCTCGGCTCAGCAGCAGCGATCGCGGTGGAGGCGATGACCAGTGCGGTGGTGGTAGCAAGCAGTCGGCGGCAGTGAGAGATCACTTTTTTCTCCTCTTCGTGTTCTCATATTGCGGACGCTGATACGGATTGTAGATGAAGCTAATGTGACGGTTGGATTGCAATTTATTTATCCGGATTCCGTCACTTTACGCCCATTTTCCGCCATCGTCAGGCTTTATGCCTGCAATTGCGGGAGAATCCCCTCATCATCCTATTGGTCAGATATGTTCCCCAGCTTGGTTTATTATCCTGTTTTATCGTGCTGGTAGCGATTACAGGTATCCAATCAGCGAGTGGCATCCGCGTCAAGCAAGATGCCGGCTATATAGTTTTCAACTTCGGTCCGGCCTGCGGAAGAGGCGTGTCTGCTCAAACAGACCCTCCAGCGCATTCATGCGCTCCTTCGTTTCATCCCATGTGCCGCTCTGCACCGCTTCGATCAGCGCTTCGACGACAAACAAGGTGACAACAGAGGAATCCCATGCCGACGGCGCCTCGATCTTCACACGGAAGGTGTGAAGCGCGTGACGCGCCACCGGCGATGTCCATTGATCGGTGAAGAGGATGATCTGCACGCCGTTTGCTTTCGCCACTTCGGCAAGCGTCGTCATGTCGTGTTCGTAACGGCGGATGTCGAAGATGACCAGCACGTCGCCGGCGCTCATATTCAGCATATATTGCGGCCAGGCGCTGGAATTCGACGACATGAGCGTCGTTTTCGGGCGGATCACCTGCATATGGGTGAAGAAATATTCGGCGAGCGCGCCGGTGATGCGCCCGCCGACGAAATAAATGCTGCGCTTGCGGTCAGAAAGCAGTGCCGCGGCATTGTCGAAGACGGCGGTGTCGAGATCACCAAGCGTATCGCGCAGATTGCCGGTGATGGCGTCGGCGAAGCGGTTGAGAATATGCAAGCCGGGTGCATTGGTGGCCCAGCGGTCGTGTTTGGCAATCGGGCCCGATATCGTCGCTTCCAGTTCCTGGTGCAGATGCGCCTGAAATTCCGGATAGCCCTTGTAACCGAGCTTCTGCACCATGCGCGCCACCGTCGGCGTCGAGACGCCGGCATTTTCCGCGATGGTGGTAATGCTACCGAGACCCGAGACGGGGTAGTTGCCAAGCAGGCTCTCCGCCAGCCGTTTTTCCGAACGGGTCAGCGCGTCGTAATGGGCATGGATGACATCCGACACGGTCGCCGTCGCGTTGCGCAAGTCTTTCCCCTTCCGGTCTTTCTGCCGGTGTATCGGCTAAAATAAACATCTGCGCCAGCTATAGAGTCAATGGCAAAATGAAGAGAAAATTTCAAAATTCCATTTGACACTCGCAATAATGTGAAGAATTCTTTTCGTCATTGGCGGGACGACGGGGTTCCGGGTGGGGTTCGTGCATGACGGTGCGTTCACGGTTTTTCACAGAAGCGGAAGGGCAGGCGGTTGGCGTCGAGAACGCCGCAGCGAAGGGCGACGTCCTTCTTGTCTGCGAGCACGCATCCGCCACCATTCCGGAAAAATTCGGCACGCTCGGTCTTTCGCAGGAGGTTCTTTCCAGCCATGCGGCTTGGGATCCGGGGGCTCTGGCCGTTGCGACGCTGCTGTCGCAAAGCCTTGATGCAACACTCGTGCATCAAAGGTTTTCGCGGCTCGTCTATGATTGCAACCGTCCGCCCGAATCACCTTCCGCCATGCCGGTGAAAAGCGAAATCTATGATATTCCCGGTAATTTCGATCTGAGCGAAGCGGAGCGTTTCGCCCGTACCTCCGCGCTTTACGTGCCGTTTCACGACCGTGTCAGCGAGATCATCGCCGAACGGCAGGCGGCCGGTCGCCGAGTGGTGGTGGTGACCATTCATAGTTTTACGCCGGTCTATCACGGTAAATTCCGCGAGGTTCAAATCGGTGTCCTGCACGATACCGACAGCCGGCTGGCCGATGCGATGCTTTCGGATGCTGAAGGCTCCGCGCTCACGGTCAGACGCAACGATCCCTATGGTCCGGAAGACGGGGTGACGCATACGCTGCGGTTGCACGCGCTGCCGGACGGACTTTTGAATGTCATGATCGAAATCCGCAACGATCTGGTCGCCAACGAACAGGACCAGTCGGCAATTGCCGGCTTTCTACACGAACTTATGGGGAAGGCGCTCTCATCAATCGATGAGTGAGGGAGCAAGGGTCGGCCGACGGTGAAAACACCGCGGCCGGCCGTCAAAACGAGACTGCTGCCATCGAATAAAAGCCGGCCATGAAGCCGAAAAGACATGCAGCGGCAAGGGAACAGCAAGTGCGTGCGGCACAGTGCGGGAAACCTCGCGAAGGTGCTGAAAACTGGGGCACAATCGGCCAATAATGGCTGACTGGCTTGTTTTTTCTTATCAGGAGAGAAGGGCATGGACAGTTCATCATCAGGCGTCAGCTACAAGAAGGCTGACGCATCCTATTTCGAAAAACGCGGACTTTCCCGTTATGCGGGCGTGTGGTCGCTCTGGTCGCTCGGCGTCGGCGCGGTTATTTCCGGGCATTTTTCCGGATGGAATTTCGGCTTTTCCACTGGCGGCTGGGGCGGCATGCTGGTGGCGGGCATCATCATCGCCATCATGTATCTCGGGCTGACATTTTCGATCGCGGAAATGAGCCCGGCATTGCCGCATACCGGTGCGGCCTATTCCTTCGCCCGCACCGCCATGGGCCCCTGGGGCGGCTTCATTACCGGGCTTTGCGAGAATGTCGAATATGTGCTGACGCCGGCGGTCGTCGTCACCTTCATCACGGCCTATGTGAACTCCATTCTCGGGCTCGATCCGGCCTATTCACCTTTCGTGTGGATAGTCTTTTATGCAATTTTCCTTGCGCTCAACGTCTTCGGGCTTGAGCTTTCCTTCAAGGTCACGCTGGTCATCACGCTGATCTCGCTCACCGTTCTGGTGTTCTTCTGGATCAGCGCCATTCCAAACATCGATTTTTCGCGTTTTGCGCTCAATATCGGTGTCGGCCCTGACGGCAAGGCGGTGGAGCTGCCGGAAGGCGGCGGTTCCTTCTTCCCCTTCGGGTTCTCGGGCGTTCTCGCCACGCTGCCCTTTGCGGTCTGGCTGTTCCTTGCCATCGAGCAGCTGCCGCTCGCGGCGGAAGAATCGGTCGATCCGAAACGTGACATGCCGAAGGGCATCATCCTCGGCATGGTGACGCTGATGGTTTCGGCCTTCATGATCGTATTGCTCAACCCGTCCCTGCCGGGCGTCGGCGCCTTCCATCTCAGCTCCTCGCTCGAGCCGCTGCTTGATGGCTTCAAGGCGATCTATGGCGATGGCGGCGTGGTGGTGCTCGGTCTCGTTGCCTTGACCGGCCTGATCGCCAGCTTCCACACGATCCTTTATGCACAGGGCCGGCAGATCTATTCGCTGTCGCGTGCGGGTTATTTCCCGACCGTGCTGTCGATCACCCATTCCAAATACCGCACGCCATACGTTGCCAATATCACCGGCGCGATTGTCGGTCTCGCGGTCATGCTGGTCATCTGGTTCTCGCTGGGTGCGGAAGAGGGCGGCAGCATCATCGGCAGCGTGCTTTTGAACATGGCCGTGTTCGGCGCCATGTTCTCGTACATCATGCAGGCGATTTCCTTCATTCTGCTGCGGAAGAACCTGCCGCACATCGAGCGGCCGTTCCGCTCGCCCTTCGGCATTCCGGGCGCGGTGCTGACGGTCATCATCGCCATCGTCACGCTGCTTTACCAGATCCAGGATCCGAACTTCACCAAGGGCGTGCTCTGGGTTGCCGTCTGGTTTGCCGTGGCGATCGCCTATTTCGCCTTTGTCGGACGCCATCGCCTCATCCTGTCGCCGGAAGAGGAATTCGCGCTGGAGCACAAGCAGGCTGCGATTGCCGCAGCGGCTGCAAAGGCCTGATGCTCAAACGAAACGGGCGGCCGCATCCCGGCCGCCCGGTCGCCACAATAAGAGGGAACGGACAAAATGACGAGCTACACATTCGACGCGCTTAAAATGGATGTCGCCGAGGGGCGCATCGACACGGTTCTGGCCTGCCTTGTCGACATGCAGGGGCGTCTGATGGGCAAACGGTTCCAGGCGGAATTCTTCGTTGAAAGCGCCTTTGAGGAAACCCATAGCTGCAATTACGTGCTTGCCACCGACATGGAGATGGAGACCGTTCCCGGCTATAAATCCTCCAGTTGGGAAAAGGGCTATGGTGACTATGTGCTGAAGCCCGATCTTTCGACGCTGCGGCGCGTGCCGTGGCTGGAAGGCACCGCGCTGGTGTTGTGCGATGTGCTCGATCATCACACCCATGAAGAAGTGCCGCATTCGCCGCGCGCACTGTTGAAAAAACAGGTGGCGCGGCTGGAGGCCATGAGGCTGAAGGCCTATATGGCGACCGAGCTGGAATTTTTCCTGTTCGACCAGACCTTCGATGCGGCGCGCGCCAGCGGCTACAGGGGGCTGAACCTCGCCAGCGGTTACAACGAGGATTACCATATCTTCCAGACCACCAAGGAAGAGGATGTGATGCGGGCGCTGCGCAAGGGCCTGCAGGGCGCCGGCATTCCGGTCGAAAACTCCAAGGGCGAGGCTTCTCCCGGCCAGGCGGAAATCAATGTGCGTTATGCCGAGGCGCTGACCATGGCCGACCGGCACGCCATCATCAAGAACGCCACCAAGGAGATCGCCTGGTCCAAGGGCAAGGCCGTGACCTTTCTCGCCAAGTGGAATTACAACGCCGCCGGCAGTTCCTCGCATATTCACCAGTCGCTGTGGAGCGCCGATGGCAAGACGCCTGCTTTTCTCGACAAGGACGCCAAGCACGGCATGTCGGAGCTGATGCGGCATTATGTTGCCGGGCTTCTCGCCCATGCCAGCGAGATCACCTATTTCCTGGCGCCCTATATCAATTCCTACAAGCGGTTCATGGCCGGCACCTTTGCGCCCACCAAGGCGATCTGGAGCCTCGACAACCGCACGGCCGGATACCGTCTCTGCGGCGAAGGCACCAAGGGTATCCGCATCGAATGCCGCGTCGGCGGCTCCGATCTCAATCCCTATCTCGCCATGGCGGCTTTGCTTGCGGCAGGCATTGACGGCATCGAAAATAAACTCGAACTTGAGCCCGCTTTTGTCGGCGATGCCTATGGCGGCAAGGACGTGCGCGAGATACCCAAGACACTGCGTGACGCCACGGCCTTTCTGGACGGATCGAAAATGCTGCGCAACGCCTTTGGCGACGATGTGATCGATCATTACGTCCATGCCGGACGGTGGGAGCAGGAAGAATACGACCGCCGCGTGACCGACTGGGAAGTGGCGCGCGGTTTCGAACGGGCCTAATCATTACGGGAAAACATCATGACCATGATCCAGAATATCTCGCCCATCGATGGCTCGGTTTATGCCGAGCGGGAGGCGATGTCGCTGGAGGCGGCGCGGGCCGCCGTTTCGAAGGCACGCAAGGCGCAAAAGGACTGGGCGCGACGTCCGCTTGAGGACCGCGTTCAGCTGGTTCTGAAGGGTGTCGCCCGCCTCAATGAAATGGTCGCGGAGGTGGTGCCGGAACTGGCGCATATGATGGGCCGTCCGGTGCGCTACGGCGGCGAATTCAAAGGCTTCAACGAGCGCTCCAATTATGTCGCTTCCATCGCTGCCGATGCGCTGGCACCCCTCGTCATCGAGGAAAGCGGCAATTTCGAACGCCGCATCGAGCGCGAGGCGCATGGTGTGGTCTTCGTCATTGCGCCGTGGAACTATCCTTACATGACGGCGATCAACACTGTCGCGCCTGCTCTGATGGCGGGCAATACAGTCGTCATCAAACATGCGGCGCAGACGCTGCTGGTGGGCGAGCGGATGGTGCGGGCTTTCGTTGAGGCCGGTGTGCCTGAAGACGTTTTCATCAATGTCTTCCTCGACCATGGCACGACGTCGGCACTGATTTCCGAAGGCCTCTTCAACTTCGTCAACTTCACTGGCTCTGTCGAAGGCGGCCGTGCCATAGAGCGCGCCGCGGCCGGCACCTTCACCGGCCTCGGGCTTGAACTCGGCGGCAAGGACCCAGGTTACGTGATGGAGGATGCCGATCTCGACGCCGCCGTCGATACGCTGATGGATGGCGGCACCTATAATTCCGGGCAATGCTGCTGTGGTATCGAGCGCATCTATGTCAATGAAAACCTCTATGACGAATTCGTCGAGAAGTCCGTGGCGTGGGTTTCGAACTACAAGCTCGGCAATCCGCTCGAGCAGGAAACCACGCTCGGGCCGATGGCCAACAAGCGGTTTGCCAAGGTGGTGCGGGCGCAGATTGCCGACGCCGTTGCCAAGGGCGCCAAGGCGCTGGTCGATCAGAAGCTTTTCCCGGCCGATGATGGCGAGAGTGCTTATGTCGCACCGCAGATCCTCGTCAATGTCGATCATTCCATGGAATTCATGACCGAAGAGACTTTCGGTCCCGCCATCGGCATCATGAAGGTCAAGAACGACGATGAAGCCATTGCGCTGATGAATGACAGCAAATACGGCCTCACCGCCTCGCTGTGGACGCAGGATGCCGCCCGGGCCGGGCGCATCGGCCGCGAAATCGAAACCGGAACCGTGTTCATGAACCGTGCGGATTATCTCGATCCGGCGCTTTGCTGGACCGGTGTGAAGGAAACCGGCCGTGGCGGTTCGCTTTCCGTCCTCGGTTTCCAGAACCTGACCCGCCCGAAATCCTACCATCTGAAGAAAGTCACGAAATGAATATCGTCGCCAACTGGAGCTATCCCACCGCCGTCAAGCTTGGCCGTGGCCGGATCAAGGAACTGGCGGAAGCCTGCAAGACGCTCGGCATCAGGAAGCCGCTGCTCGTGACGGATCGCGGCCTTGCCAATATGGCGATCACCGCGCATGCGCTCGATGTGCTGGAAGAGGCAGGCCTCGGCCGGGCGATCTTCGCCGATGTCGATCCGAACCCCAACGAGATCAACATGGAAGCCGGCGTGAAAGCCTATCGCGATGGCGGCCATGACGGCGTTGTCGCCTTCGGCGGCGGTTCGGGCCTCGATCTCGGCAAGACCATCGCCTTCATGGCCGGGCAGACCCGTCCGGTCTGGGATTTCGAGGATATCGGCGACTGGTGGACACGGGCGGATGCGTCGAAGATCGCGCCGATCGTCGCCGTGCCGACGACGGCGGGCACCGGTTCGGAAGTCGGCCGCGCCAGCGTCATCACCAATTCGCAGACCCATGTGAAGAAAATCATCTTCCATCCGAAGCTCTTGCCGGGCGTCGTCATCTGCGATCCCGAGCTGACGGTCGGTATGCCGAAGGTTATCACGGCGGGCACGGGCATGGATGCCTTTGCCCATTGCCTCGAGGCCTATTCGTCGCCGTTCTTCCATCCGATGAGCGCCGGCGTGGCGCTGGAGGGTCTGCGCCTCGTCAAGGAATTCCTGCCGCGTGCCTATAGAGACGGCACGGATATCGAAGCGCGCACCAATATGATGGCAGCGGCAGCGATGGGAGCGGTTGCTTTCCAGAAGGGTCTCGGCGCCATTCATTCACTCTCGCACCCGATTGGGGCGGTCTACAACACCCATCACGGCATGACCAATGCCGTCGTCATGCCAGCGGTGCTGCGCTTCAACCGTCCGGCCATCGAAGACAAGATTGCCCGTGCGGCCGCCTATCTCGGTATCTCCGGCGGTTTCGATGGCTTCTATGACTATGTGCTGGAGCTTCGCAGGGAACTCGGCGTGCCGGAAAACCTGACCGCCATGGGCATCAAGCCGGATCGTATCGACGAACTCGCGGCGGAAGCGATCAAGGACCCGAGCTGCGGTGGTAATCCGGTGCCGATGACGCTCGAGAATACCAAGAAGCTGTTCGAGGACTGCTTTTAAAGGGTCGTTGTGGTAACCATGAGATTTTCAGCATTTTCGCCATTGCTGGCAGTGGCGTTCTTAAGTTTGCCTTTTGTGGCGCAGGCCGCTTCTTTTAAGGAGCTTTCCGGTCAGGGTTACAAAGTCGGAGCCCTATCGAGCAACAAGGCGGGAATCCGGGGATGGAATTTGTCCAAGGGCTCCGGCCGCTATTTCTGTGAAATGCGCGCGACTATGGCGTATTCCGGAAAGAATGGCATGGTATCCTTCACCAGCGCCAGACGCATGATCACGCTTGATCGCGCGACCGTTGAGAAAAGGCTGGGCAGTTCCCTGAATTTACCGAAGTACGAAGATCTTAAAGCCGGCCGCCTGCGTGCGGACGATGTGGGTTCCTGCCGAAAGCTGGTGTGATCAATCAAATGGCAGAAGCCCGCGATTTATGCGGGCTTTTTGTTGTCCCCAAAAACGATCTTAGTCTTTTCTTAACCATGTTCGTTAAGGTTATGGAAAGCACCATGATTGGCTCGGTGCGTGAATGAGCATGAAATGGCTCTGATCAATCGGGGATATCATGCCTGTCATTACTTTTGCCAACACCAAGGGCGGCGCCGGAAAAACGACCGCCGTGCTGCTTCTGGCAACCGAACTCGCCCGCAGCGGCCACCGCGTGACGGTTCTGGATGCCGATCCGCAATTGTGGATTTCCCGCTGGCACGACTTGTCCGGCGAGATCGAAAATCTCTCGGTGATTTCGCATGTGACGATGGCTTCGCTTGAAGGCCATATTCGCGAGAATAAAACCAATACCGACTGTTTCATCATCGACCTGCCTGGGTCGAAAAGCCCTCTGCTGACCATGGCGCTCGGTATTTCCGATCATGTGCTGATCCCGGTGCAGGGTTCAGCCATGGATGCGCGCGGCGCTGCCGAGGTTCTGGATCACATCGAATTCCTGAACCGCAAGATGGGCAAGGCCATCGCCCATTCGATCGTGCTGACGCGGGTGAATGCCATGGTGGCGACGCGCTCGCTGCTGCTGGTCAAAATGCTGTTGGCGGAAAAGAACGTCTCGGTGCTCAATACGCCGATTGTCGAGAGAGCGGCCTATCGCGATATTTTCGACTATGGCGGCACGCTTCTCTGTCTCGATAAGGATAAGGTCAGCAATATCGACAAGGCGGTGGAGAACGCGAAAGCCTTCGCCACCGAAGTCGTCGGCCTGCTGCCGAAACGCCTTTTGCGGCTCGGCACGCAACCTGCGCGCCTTTTCACCCGCAAGGCTGCCTGAAACATTGATTTCGGCGTTCTATCCGTCTGCGGTCTTCATCACCGCAGACGGATGATAATGTCTTGGACCATTGACTTCCGTTGAGCTTGTCCGGGCATCGGTCGACGCTTTTCCGCCCCGGTTTCAATATTCGCTTGATTTGGAAATGATCGTTTCCTATATTCCCGCCATGAGCAATATCAACCACACCAATTCACCGGAACAGCGTCATCGCGGCAGGCCGCGCGAGTTTGACGTCGACCGTGCGCTCGATGGGGCGATCCGCGTTTTTTCGCGACGCGGTTATCACGCCACTTCCGTCGGTGATCTCACCGATGCGATGGAACTGGCGCAGGGCAGTCTTTACAAGGCTTTCAAGGACAAGAAGGCCATCTTCATCGCCACGATGGAACGCTACAGGATCGTGCAGACCGAGCGTTTCGAGGCGGCGGTGGCTGGTTTCGATACCGGTTATGAGCGCGTTAGGGCAGGTCTGATGTTCTATGCGGAACGGTCGCATGGCGGTGTCGGTTCCGATGGATGTCTGGTGGTTGGTGCTGCTGCCGATCTGGCGGCGCTGGATGACGATATTGCAATCGTGGTCGAGCGGGCCGTGAAGGCGAGGGAGCGAATTGTCGCCCGCCTCGTTGCCGAAGGGCAGAAGGATGGTTCCGTGCGTTCGAAGGCCGATCCCGACGATCTCGCCCGGGCGATGCTGTGCATGATGTACGGCATGCGCGTGGTGGGAAAGACGGGGCGCAGCCTCAAAGACATGGTGGCCGTGGTGGATATCGCCATGAAGCTTGCCGATTGATTTTGTGACTATTTAGGAAATGATTGTTTCCATATTGGAGAAAATGATGACGACGCGTGTAATTGAAGGGGATGATGTCGAGGCAACATCCATTTCCCCGGCCTTGACGTTCCTCTTGGCGACAGCCTGCGGACTGATTGCCGCCAATCTTTATTATGGCCAGCCGCTTGCCGGCATCATCGGGGCGGAACTTGGTCTTTCTGCCGGTGCGACCGGACTGATCGTGACCCTGACCCAGATCGGTTACGGTATCGGTCTGCTGTTTGTCGTGCCGCTCGGCGATCTCGTTGAAAACCGCAAGCTGGTGGTCAGCGCTGTCGCTATGGCGGTGCTTTCTCTTGTGGCAGCGGCATTCGCGCCGCATGCGGCCCCGTTTCTGGTTGCGGCCTTTCTGGTCGGCGTCAGTTCCGTGGCGGTGCAGGTCATCGTTCCCTATGCCGCTCACATGGCGCCGCATGCCATTCGCGGGCGGGTGGTCGGCAATGTCATGAGCGGGCTGATGGCCGGCATCATGTTGGCGCGGCCGGTTTCCAGCCTTTTGTCGGAAGTGGTCTCCTGGCGGGGTGTGTTTCTGACCTCGGCGGCCGTCATGGCGCTTCTTGCCGTGGTGCTTTTCCGGCTTCTGCCCGCCCGCATGCCCGATGCGCGGCTGAGCTATGGGGCCTTGATGGCTTCGATGGGCCGGCTGGCGCTGCACACGCCGATCCTGCGGCGGCGGGCGATCTATCACGCCTTCCTGTTTGCGGCCTTCAGCCTGTTCTGGACCACGACGCCGCTTTATCTGAGCGGACCGCATTTCAATCTGAGCCAGGGTGAGATCGCGCTCTTCGCACTCGCCGGTGCGGCCGGCACCGTGGCCGCGCCGATTGCCGGGCGGATGGCGGATCGTGGCTGGACGCGTGCGGCCACCTTCTTTGCCCTGGTGGCTGTGGCGCTCTCCTTCGCCGTCACGCATCTTGCGCCCGAAGGCTCGCATCTCGCGCTTGCCATTCTGGTCGTCGCTGCTATCGTTCTGGATTTCGGCGTCACCACCAATCTGGTGCTTGGCCAGCGTGCCATCTTCACGCTCGGAGCGGAATTCCGCAGCCGCCTGAACGGCATCTATATGGCGACATTCTTCATGGGCGGCGCAATCGGTTCCGCCGTCGGCGGCTGGGCCTATGCCGTCGGCGAATGGCAAGCCGCCTCGTGGATCGGCTTCGCCTTGCCGGTGGCAGCCCTGCTTTATTTCCTCACGGAAAAACGCGACGGAAACACCACCAAATGAAAAAAAGCCCTGCGGACCAAACCGCCGGGCTTTTTCTTTTTTCTTTCTGTCGATCCTATTCCGCGAATTCGACCACCACGCCGGGGCGGACCATTTTCGCCAGTTCGGTCGCATCCCAGTTGGTCAGGCGGATACAGCCGTGGCTGTTGGTCTTGCCGATCTTCGAGGGTTCCGGCGTGCCGTGAATGCCATAGGTCGGCTTCGACAGCGCAATCCAGACCGTGCCGACCGGGCCGTTCGGACCCGGCGGAATCTGCAGGATCTTGTCGTTCTGGCCCTGCTTGAAGTTGATCTTCGGATTATAGGTGTAGCCGGGATTGAGCGCGATGCGCTCCACCGTGTGCGTGCCGCTCGGCGAGGGCGTGTCCGTGGAACCGATGGTGGCGGGATAGGCGGCGATCAGATTGCCGTCCTGACCATAGGCGAAGACCTGTTTGATGCCCTTATGCGCGACGATACGGGCAACCTGTCCCTTTTTCGTCTCGCCCGGATTGACGACCTTGATGATGGTGCCGGGAACGGAAAAATCGATGCCGGGGTTCAGTTCCTTCAGATAGTTCTCATCCATGTGGAAGCGTTCGGCGAGCGCTTCCGAAGTCGAGGTGAAGGAGAGGGCAGGCAGCTGCGATTTCTCGGCGTAGTCGTCCGGGATGGAGGCGACATAGGGGCCGGCGGCGTCGGCGGCGGTGATGGTGTAGTCGACGATCGGCATGCCGCCGGAAGCGCGCAGACGCTCCAGAATGTCATCGGAATTGTTGGGGTCGAGCTTTTCGCCGGTCATGTCCTGCCAGGCGGCAATCGCCTTGTTGACGTTGTCGCCCATCTTGCCGTCGATCACGCCGGGCGAGATGCCTTCACGGTCGAGGAATGTCTGGAGCGCAACGATTTCCTGGCGCGAGCGATTGACCGGCGTTGTTACCGGTGTATGGCGCTCGATCAGGTGGTCCGGCTGCGGAACGGCGGCCGTGGTGCTTTCGCCCGGCATCGGCTGGCCGAGAGGGCCGCTTTCAACCGCACCGGGTGCGGGAACGGAGCCGGTGTAGAAATTCTCGTCGGAACCGTCGCCGCGATATTCGCGGTAATCGCGCACGCTGCCATTGTCCTGATAGCCGTAGTCGCGCTGCGGTTCACGATACTGGCCGCCGGGGGCGGGTGGATAATAGGTGGTGTCGCGCTGGCGCGCCTGCTGCCGCTGCTGATAGCCGGAGGGCATTTCGGTGGCGAGGAGATTGCCGTACTGGTCGTAAAACACCGTGCGTCCCATGGAATCGCGGCTGATGACGATATCGCCGCGCTCCGGCATGAAGTCGAGCACGCGACCGTCCGGGGTCACCAGCATCGTCTGCTGATCGCCATAACGCTGCTGCGCGCCAGCCTGTAGCGGGGCGATAGCTGCCGCCAGCGCGACTGTCAGACCCAGAGCTGCGTTAAGAAACTGTTTCACGATTCTGCTATCCCTTGCTTGTTCACCGATAAACACACCGCAATCTTGACCCTATTGTGAAAAAGGTGAATTCGCGGTTAATGCAATCTTAATTTCCGTCACGGTTAGTAGCGTTTCCGTGAAGCATGCGTTTTTAGGGTCACAGGGAGGTTGTCTTGCGTTCGTTTCAGGCTGGCAGATCGCCACGCATTTTCCTCGATGAAACCTCCGTTTTCGATATCGGCGCCTGCGTCGTCGATGGTATCGACATCGCGCCCGGCCGCGCCATTCCCGACGATGGCGATGCGCGCATCGACCATTCGCTGGAAGGCTTTCTGTTCACCTGCGGGCCCGACCATATCCGCCATCCCGCGCCGATCGATGGTGACGGTGAGGGGCGTCGATATCCGCTGCATGGATCCTTTTCCTCCCATCCCGCGACGATCATCGCGTTCGACGTTCACGAGTCCAATGCACTGGCGCGCGTCGAGGTTCCCGTGAAGCTTGCCGATGGCGGTACGGCCCTTCTGGAACGGACATGGCGTATCGACGGGGAAAGCGGCGAAGTCAGCCTCGATGACCGGATCGTCAACACGTCCGAGCGGCCCATCCCGGTGTTCCTGATGTATCACATGAATATCGGCGCGCGTCTCTTCGACGATGCCGTGCGGCTTGAAGGCGCGATGTTCGACGGTGGCGGCCACGGCTGGCGTTTCGGCGAAGAGCCGGGCACCGTTTTCTGCGTTCCCGCCGGTGATGACGAGTGGGCATCACTATCGCTCGGACCGATTGCGGCCATCGGCGGGAAGACGCTGACCGTGCGTTTTCGCACGGAAACGCTGCCCTATCTGCAGATGTGGCGCAACCAGCAGGCGCCGGCCAATGTGCTCGGTATCGAGCCGGTATCGCATCGCTGGGTGGGGCGGAGTGATCTCGAGGCTTCCGGTGAGTTCAATATTCTCCAGCCGGGCGAAAGCCGTTCCTTCGGCCTGCGCTTTTCCATCCTCTGAACTGTAGCGAATGACGGTGCGCCATCATTGACGCACGGGGTTTGACCGCTTACATCGGATGCGGATTTCAAGGGTGACAGCCAGCGGCGCGGACGCCGGTTTCAGCGGAGGCATGACATGGATATCAGGCGCATAGACGACGAATATTCGGTAACGGGACAGATCAGCGTCGCCGATCTCGACGAGATCAAGGCGCTCGGCTTCAAGTCGATCGTCTGCCACCGCCCTGACGGCGAAGAAGACGGCCAGCCGCTTTTTGCCGATATTGCCGAGCGTGCCGAACAGCTTGGCCTCACCATCATGCATGTGCCGGTCGGCCGCTATGGCGTCGATGCCGATGCCGTTACCGGTATGGTGGATGCACTGGACGAATTGCAGCGCCCGATGCTCGGCTATTGCCGTTCCGGCGCGCGCTCGACGGCGATCTACGAAAAGACCCATCACCTGCGCGGCTGATTTTCCGCGCATCATTCTATTTTAAATGCCAATCAACAGGAGTTTTCCATGACCATCAAGCGTATCGAGCCGGGCAAGCGCATGAGCGGCGCCGTCGTTCACGGCAATACCGTTTATCTGGCCGGCCAGGTTGGCGAAGGCACGAGCGTTACGGAACAGAGCAAGTCTGCTCTCGCTGAAGTCGACCGCCTGCTGGCTGCTGCCGGTTCGGACAAGTCGAAGATCCTGCAGACCATCATCTACCTCTCCGACATGTCCACCTTCGGCGAAATGAATGCCGTCTGGGAAGGCTGGATCGACCCGGCAAACCCGCCGGCCCGCGCCACCAGCGGTGCACCATTGGCAACGCCGGATTACAAGGTTGAGTTCATCGTGACCGCTGCTCTCTGAGCATCCGTCTGAGTTTTTAAGAAAAGGCCGGGTCGCGGAAAGCGGCCCGGCCTTTTTTGATGGATGGGGTCAAAAAACTCTCCCCGTCATGCCGGGCTTGACCCGGCATCCAGCCACGGCGCGTCTGCGCCGTGAAGAGATCTTTTGCGATCAAGGACTTGATCACGCTGGACCCCGGATCTAGTCCGGGGTGACGGCGTGTAATGGCGACATGGCCACAAAATGCCAAGTAGAAGCAATTTTCATGGTTTTTGAATCGCTTGCGTCCGTCGCCTCACCGGCTAAGCAAGCGCCTTCTCAAGCTGCTTCAACGTCGTCACCCGCTCCGCAAACCATAGCCTGGCCAGATCGCTCGCCGAGGCGAGATCGATGCCCTCAGGGTCGATGGAGGTGATTGCCCAGCGACCAGTCTTTGCGCCGGCGAGAACGGCGAGCCGGGCCGCTTCGCCCTTGATGGCGTTGAGGCGGATCGCTTCGCTTTCCGCCGCCGCCATCAGTTCGTCTGCGCTTGATAGATCGGTGCGCAGATCGGCCGGGGTGATGTTGCTGGCATTGCGGGCCGGGCCGCCATTGATCTGCACGCCTTCCGTCCGCAGCCGGTAAAGCCGCGTGTCGGGAAGGGAGAGATAAAGTTTCGCTTTGGGGTAGCGGGCAATGTAGCGCGCGATGGCGAGCGGCACTTCATCCGGGCCGATTTGTTCCGCCTTGCCCACCAGTGTCAGACGCGGCAGCGTCAGCGCGTCGCCCTTGCCGAAGGGGGCGAGCGTCAGCGAGATGCGCGCGTCCGCCTCCATGTTGCGGGCGTGCAGCGTCAGCCCCGCCGCGAAGAAGAAAGGCGTGCCATCCGGCTCGATGCCGATATTGGTGGCGGTCGTATAGGGATAGCCGCTGACGGGATCGAGGGTCGCAAGCGCTGCCGTGCGGGAAGTGTGCAGCACTTCGCGGGCCACGCGCACGGCCTCGAAAGGCGCACCGGCCGAGGGCTCGATCTTTGCGCCGCGCGGGGTGATGACGGGAGAGGCTGCATCCGGCATGTCGTTTCCTAAGCTGTGTGTTTCAGTCAGGATTTACACCATGCCGGAGCCGTGTCCATGCGTAATATCAGCTTCCGGTCCTGATCTGCGTCAGGGTACGTGTCGGCGTGATGGCTTCGGCATCCAGCTTCACCTCGATGATGGCCGGCTTGCCGCTGGCCCGTGCCCGTTCGAAGGCGGCGGCGAAGTCTTGCGTTCTTTCCACCGTTTCGCCGTGGCCGCCATAGGCTTTGGCAAAGGCGTTGAAATCCGGATTGACGAGATCGGTGCCGCTGACACGGCCGGGATATTCCCGCTCCTGATGCATGCGGATCGTGCCGTAGGTGCCGTTATTGACCAGCACGGTGATGATCGGCAGACCGTAACGCACGGCGGTGATGAATTCCTGCCCATGCATCATGAAACAGCCGTCGCCGGCAAAGCAGATCACCTCGCGCTCGGGGAACAGATGCTTGGCGGCGACCGCCGCCGGCAGGCCGTAACCCATCGAGCCTGATGTCGGGGCCGATTGCGTGTTGAAGCGACGGAAGCGGTGGAAGCGGTGGACCCAGGTGGCATAGTTGCCCGCGCCATTGGTGAAGATCGCATCCTCGGGCACATTGGCCTCGATCCAGTCCATGATCGGACCCATCTGCACAGCGCCGGGGCCGGTCTTCGGCGGGGTGGACCAGGTGAGATAGGCCGCATGCATGGCGGCGGTGCGATCCGCCCATGCATTTGCGGAAAGCGTAAGCGAGGAGAGGGCGGCAACGAAGTCATCCGGTGCGGCGCATATCGCCAGATCCGGCCGATAGACGCGGCCAAGCTCTTCGGCTTCCGGATAGATATGGACGAGTTTCTGCGACGGGTAGGGGATGTCGAGCAGCGTATAGCCGGAAGACGGCATTTCGGAGAGGCGACCGCCGAGAAGCACCACGAGATCGGCCTCCTTGATCTCCTTCGCCAGCGCCGGATTGATGCCAATGCCGACATCGCCCGCATAGGAGGGGCTCAGGTGATCGAACAGCATCTGGCGGCGGAAGGAACAGCCGACGGGCAGCTTGTTTTTTTCCGCAAAAGCCTTGAAGCCCGCGACGCTTTCCTCGGACCAGCGCGTGCCGCCGATGATGAAGACCGGGCGCTTCGCCTCATCAAGCATTTTTGCGAAGGCGGCGATCTGTGACGGGCCGGGATGCGCTTCGACCGGAGTATAGGGCTTTGCCTTGGGCGCTTCGACCTCTTCCACCAGCATGTCTTCGGGCAGCGTCAGCACCACCGGGCCGGGGCGGCCGGAGGTTGCGACGGCAAAGGCGCGGGTGACGAATTCGGGAATGCGGCGGGCGTCGTCGATCTCACCCACCCATTTGGCGAATTCGGTGAAGGCGCGGCGATATTCCACTTCCTGAAACGCCTCGCGCTCACGGGCCTCGCGCTGCACCTGGCCGATGAAGAGGATCATCGGAATGGAATCCTGCCTTGCGATGTGCAACCCGGCCGAGGCGTTGGTTGCGCCCGGTCCGCGGGTCACCATGCAGATGCCGGGTTCGCCGGTCAGCCGACCCCAGGTGTCGGCCATCATGGCGGCGCCGCCTTCCTGGCGGCAAACCACGGTTTCGATGCCGCTTTCATAAAGCGCATCCAGCACGGCGAGATAGCTTTCGCCCGGAACGCAGGAAACGCGGGAGACGCCATTGGCCTTCAGCGCTTCGACGATCAATTGCCCGCCTGTTCTTTTCATTCCGGCTGCAGTCATGGCGTCGTGGTCCTTTCGATGTTTTCCAGTTCGGCCAGCACCTGCGCCTGATGTTCGCCGAGCTTGGGGCTCGGGCGTTCATAGCGCAGCGGCGTTTGCGACATGATAATGGGTGTGCGGACACCGGGGATGACGGTGCCGTCTTCCGCCTCCAGATCGACGCGAAGACCACGGGCTTTCACCTGCGGGTCGGCGAACATTTCCTCGATGGAATTGATCGGCCCGGCGGGGACGGCGTTCTTTTCGCAGGCGGTCAGAAGATCGCGCTTCTGCCATTTCAGCGTTTCGGTGGAAACGATCTGCCGGACTTCCGTTTTGTGGGCCACGCGAGCCTTGTTCGTCGCGTAACGTTCGTCATCGGCAATCGCGCCGATGCCGAGAATGGTGCAGAGGCGGCGGAACTGGCCGTCATTGCCGACCGCAAGGATCAGGAAACCATCGTCCGTCGGCACCACCTCATAGGGGGAAATATTCGGGTGGGCGTTGCCGAGCCGAACGGGCGGCTTGCCGGAAATCAGGTAATTCATGTTCTGGTTGGCGAGCACGGCCGATTGCACATCGAGAAGCGCCATGTCGATATGCTGGCCTTCGCCGGTGCGGATGGCGTGGATCAGCGCCGCCTGAATGGCTGACACGGAATAGATGCCGGTGAAAATATCGGCAACCGCCACGCCCGCCTTCATCGGCTGGCCATCCGCTTCGCCCGTGATAGACATGAAGCCGGACATGCCCTGCACGATATAATCATATCCGGCGAGATCGGCATAAGGCCCGGTCTGGCCGAAGCCGGTGATGGAGCAATAGATCAGTTTCGGATTGAGCACTCTCAGGCTCTCGTAGTCGAGGCCATATTTGGCAAGCCCGCCGTGCTTGAAGTTCTCGATGACGACATCGGCGGTGCGCACCAGCCGGCGCACCAGCTCGCAGCCCTCGGGCGTTTTCAGATCGGCGACGATGGAGCGTTTGCCGCGATTGGTGGCGTGGTAATAGGCGGCGGAGAGGTTTTCTCCATCATCGCTTTCGACGAAGGGCGGTCCCCATGCGCGGGTATCGTCGCCGCCCTCGGGGTTTTCGACCTTGATAACGTCAGCACCCATATCGGCCAGCATCTGCCCAGCCCAGGGACCGGCCAGAACACGCGCCAGCTCGATGACGCGAATGCCTGATAGCGGCGGTTTCCTGTTCGGCATGTCGGTCATCGGTCCCCCGGTATTTTGTGTCTGCCGGTTTATAGACCGCTGCTTGCCCCGCCGCATGTGATTTTATCTCATGGACTTATTCCGTTTCGGCAAAGGCCCCTCAATCGCCGACGATGCGGCCGCACCAGGCGGCAAAATCCGCCGCGACGGGTTGCCAGCCGATTTCGTTGAGCGTCTCGTGCCGCATGCCCTTGTAGATCGTGTGCTCGACATGGCTGAAACCCGCCTCGCGGAAACGCTCCGCCAGCCAGACGATCTCTTTGCCGTCATTGGTCGCCGCGTCCTGGTCGCCGCTGACGAGCAGAAGCGGCAAGGCTTTTGGCAGGCGCTCGATGAGTTTTGGTGCGCGATAGGAGAGTTCGAAGACATCCTGCCACAGGGAAACGCTCGCCTCGAACTGGCAGAGCGGGTCTTCCACATAGGCGTCCACCGCCGCCCTGTCGTGGCTCAGCCAGTCCGCATGGGTGCGTTTTTCCGGCATTTTCGCATTCCATACGCGGAAGGTTGCCTTCGGCAGAATGGCGCTCGGCACATCCGAGCCTTTCAGCATCTTTTCGAGACGCAGCAGAACCTGCGCGACACGGCCCATGAGGCCGGGATTGAGATTGGAATTCCAGATGGAGAGGCCATCGAAGGCATCCGGGTGACTGACGGCGGTGTTAAGGGCCACAAGGCCGCCCATGGAATGGCCGAACAGGATTACCGGCAGGCCGGGATGTCTTTCGCCGACCATCCGCCGCATCGCCATGACATCGGCGACGACCTTGCTGGCCCCGTCTTTCCAGGCGAAGCGACCGAGAGGCGCGTCGGCAGCCTTCGTGCGGCCATGGCCACGGTGATCGTGCGCATAGACTTCAAAGCCCTGCTTCGACATGACGTCGGCAAGACGGCGATAACGCCCGGCATGGTCCACAAGCCCATGGCAGATCATCAGCACGCCGCGCGCCGGGGTAAGAGCGGAGGGCTGGTGGCGAAAGGCGATGGAAGCGCCGGAGGGGGGCTCCAGCCTTTCAATCCGGCCGAAGGCGAAGTCGTCCGTCGTGTCGTTCGTTATCGCGCCTGCCATAATGTCCCTTGTCATAATCATGGGGTCATAATCGTGCCAGAGGTTGCCCCAAGGTCCTATTTACCCTACATAGCGGCAAATTTCCCGATACGTACTCTTAAAAATCCGATGTGGAGCATTCGCTACAATGGCACGTCAATTCATCTATCACATGGCCGGGCTGAACAAGGCCTATGGCGCGAAGAAGGTTCTGGAGAACGTTCATCTCTCCTTCTACCCCGACGCCAAGATCGGTATCCTCGGCCCGAACGGCGCCGGTAAGTCGACTGTTCTGAAAATCATGGCCGGTCTCGACAAGGAATATACCGGTGAGGCCTGGCTGGCCGAAGGTGCTACGCTCGGTTATCTCGAGCAGGAGCCGAAGCTCGACGAAAACAAGACCGTGATGGAAAACGTCATGGAAGGCGTGGCGAGCAAGACGGCCATCGTCGACCGCTACAACGAATTGATGATGAACTATTCCGACGAAACGGCGGATGAGGGCGCGAAGCTTCAGGACATCATCGACAGCCAGAATCTCTGGGACCTCGAAAACCAGGTCGAGATGGCCATGGACGCGCTGCGTTGCCCGCCCGGTGACTCGGCCGTAACCGGTCTCTCGGGTGGTGAACGCCGTCGTGTGGCGCTCTGCCGTCTGCTGCTGTCGCAGCCGGACCTGCTGCTGCTCGACGAACCGACCAACCACCTTGACGCGGAAACCATCGCCTGGCTTGAAAAGCACCTGCGCGATTACCCCGGCGCCGTGATGATGATCACCCACGACCGCTACTTCCTCGACAACGTCACGGGCTGGATTCTCGAGCTCGACCGTGGCCGCGGCATTCCTTACGAAGGCAACTACTCCGCTTACCTGCAGGCGAAAGCCAAGCGCATGCAGCAGGAAGCCCGTGAAGACGCCTCGCGCCAGAAGGCCATCAGCCGCGAAAGCGAGTGGATCGCCTCCAGCCCGAAGGCACGCCAGACGAAATCCAAGGCGCGTATCAAGGCCTATGACGAGCTGGTGGAAGCAGCGGAAAACCGTCGTCCCGGCGATGCGCAGATCGTTATTCCGGTTGCCGAGCGTCTCGGCCGCGTGGTCATCGAGGCCGAGAACCTCACCAAGTCCTATGGCGATCGCGTACTGATCGAAAACCTATCCTTCAAGCTGCCGCCCGGCGGCATTGTCGGCGTCATCGGTCCGAACGGTGCGGGTAAGTCCACGCTGTTCAAGATGATCACTGGTCAGGAAAAGCCCGATAGCGGTTCGGTCACGGTTGGTGAGACGGTACAGTTGGGTTATGTCGACCAGAGCCGCGATACGCTGGCGGGTGACAAGACCGTCTGGGAGGAAATCTCCGGCGGTAACGACATCATCAAGCTCGGCAAGTTCGAAGTGAACTCGCGCGCCTATTGCGGCGCCTTCAACTTCAAGGGCGGCGATCAGCAGCAGAAGGTCGGCAATCTCTCGGGTGGTCAGCGTAACCGCGTACACCTCGCCAAGATGCTGAAGGCCGGCGGCAACGTTCTGCTGCTCGACGAACCGACCAACGATCTTGATACGGAAACGCTGGCAGCGCTCGAAGAAGCGCTGGAAGCCTTCGCCGGTTGCGCCGTTATCATCAGCCACGACCGCATGTTCCTCGACCGCCTGGCCACCCACATCCTCGCTTTCGAGGGTGACAGCCATGTGGAATGGTTCGAAGGCAACTTTGAAGACTACGAAAAGGACAAGGTTCGCCGCCTCGGCCCGGAAAGCATCAAGCCCGGCCGGGTGAGCTACAAGCGCCTGACGCGCTGATCCCTTTCCAGATCTCTCAGAAAGGCCCGCCGCAAAGCGGGCCTTTTTCCGTGTAATAAGTAGACATGATCGTGTCCAACGACACTTTACGCTTGCATCGAACGCCACATCGACATAAAGATATCTTTATATCTTGATTAGCTTGCGAGGCGCGGCAGAGTGGCGTTCGGTCTGGACAAATTGGTGGATCTTCTGAAGGCGGCGGGTGAGCCCACGCGCTTTCGCTTGCTGGCGCTTTTGGCGGCCGGCGATCTGACTGTCACCGATCTTACCGAAATTCTCGGCCAGTCGCAGCCGCGTATCTCCCGTCATCTCAAGCTTTTGACGGAAGAGGGGCTGATCGAGCGTTATCAGGAAGGCGCCTGGGCCTATTTCCGTTTGCGGCAGGATGGCGAGCCCGCCATTGTTGTCCGGCAGCTTCTTGGCGCCGCGTCGCCCTCCGATGCCGTTCTCCAGCGCGACAGCGAGCGGCTTGCAACCGTCAAGCGGGTGCGGGCGGAGCGGGCGCAGGATTATTTCAGCCGCAACGCTTCCGCCTGGGACGAGCTTCGCCGCCTGCATGTCAGCGATGAGGCCGTGGAAGGTGCACTCCTGAAGCTGGTGGGCACGACGCCCATCGATTCGCTTCTCGATCTCGGCACCGGCACCGGGCGCATCCTGCAGCTTCTGAGCGGCATCTATCGCCGGGCGATCGGCGTTGATGCCAGCCGCGACATGCTTTCGGTGGCGCGCGCCAATCTCGACAAGGCGGGCGTGGTCAATGCATCCGTGCGCCATGGCGATATTCTCAATCTGCCGCTGGAAGGCCAGGATTTCGATCTGATCGTTATCCATCAGGTTCTGCATTTCCTCGACCAGCCGGAGATTGCGCTTTCCGAAGCCGCGCGCATGTTGCGTCCGGGCGGGCGGCTGATCGTCATCGATCTGGCGCCGCATTCCTTCGAATATCTGCGTGACGAGCATGCGCATGTGCGGCTGGGCTTTTCGCATCCGCTGATGGAAGAGTGGCTGAAGAAGGCCGGGCTTTCTCTGGAGCGCGCTGTCGATCTTCATTCTGAAAAAGCGTCCGACGAAGCACTGGATGTTACGATTTGGGTTGCCCGTGACCAGCGGCTGCTGATGGCAGACGATGTGGTGCAAGAGGCCGTTTTACTTGCTGCCGGGAGGGCATGATATGTTGAGGTCGGAAACCGCGCGCCAAAATGGCGATATCCGGTTATCTTTCGAATTTTTTCCGCCCAAGAATCCCGAGATGGAAACCCACCTCTGGGAAACGGTCGCCGAGCTTAAAAAATGGAATCCGGATTTCGTGTCCGTCACCTATGGCGCCGGTGGTTCTACCAAGGCGCCGACGCTGGATGCGGTGCGGCGGATGATCGGTGACAGCCATCTGTCGACTGCTGCGCATCTGACCTGCGTGGATGCCAGCCGTGACGACGTGCATCAGGTCATTGAAGAGTTTCGCAATGCCGGCGTTCGCCATTTCGTGGCGCTGCGTGGCGACCCCTCCACCGGCATCGGCACGGCCTACAAGCCGCATCCGGAAGGTTACGAGAACGCTGCGGCTCTGGTGAAGGGCCTGCGCGAGATCGGCGATTTTGAAATTTCCGTATCGGCCTATCCGGAGAAGCATCCGGAAAGTGCAAGCGAGGCTGTTGATATCGACATGCTGAAGCGCAAGGCGGACAATGGCGCGACCCGGGCGCTGACACAGTTCTTCTTCGATAATGACGTGTTCGAACGCTATATGGAGCGGGTGACGGCTGCGGGCATCACCATTCCGGTGGTTCCGGGCATCATGCCGATCCAGAACCTCACCCAGCTCAAGCGTTTCGCCGGCCGCTGTGGTACGAGCGTTCCCGGTTTCCTGGATGAGCGTTTCGAAGGCTATGACGACGACCTTGAAGGGCGCGCCCGTGTGGCGGCCGAGGTCGCTGCCGAGCAGATCGCCGATCTTCAGCGGCGCGGTGTCAACGAATTCCATCTCTACACCATGAACCGTGCGCCGCTGGTCGATGCGGTGCTTGAAAATCTCGGTCTGGAGCGTCTGCGCCGCAGCGCAGCCTGACTTCACACAGCAGATTACCGACATGAAAAAAGCGCAGGTCCCGTGGGGCCTGCGCTTTTTAAATTCGTGTCATCTACGGTTCTTAATTGCGTTTGGTCTTCACGTCTCGTCAGATGAAAAGCATCATCGCTACGAACAAAAACGCCAAACCGACTGCCAAGGCATTGAGAGATTTTGTAAGTCCCATGGGTGCCTCCTGTTGTTGACAGGTTCGATAATATGACCGTTTTGTGGCAGTTGAAAAGCGGTTTCTGTGATGCGGTGCAGCACGGTTTGCGGCGGAGTAAAAAAGTAATTTCTGCAAGTTATTGAAAATAAATATTTATTTTCCAATCACGCAGTGCTTCATATCTTTAAAAAAAGTAAATGACCGGGGTGTTATCCCCAGTCATCCGGTCGAGATTAACGATTTCGCCCTGATTCCGGCCGATAGATTAAGGGCCGGTATGGGACGTTAAGACAGGTTAAAGCGCCTGCAGAAGGGCAGTCGACGGCCAGCCATCCGCGGGGATGCCGAGGCGCTGCTGTTCCTTCTGGATGGCGACGCGGGTACCGGAACCCAGGATGCCATCCACTTTGCCGACATTGTGGCCCCGCGCTTCGAGCTTGGTCTGAAGCTCCTTCATCGTCGCGTCATCGAAGCCGGGCTCTGGATTGCCCTTGTTGTAGACGGGGGAGCCCATCAAGCGGGTGGCAAAATAGGCGGCGGAGGTCGTGTAGATGAACGACTGGTTCCATTCCAGATAGATGTTGAAATTCGGATAGGTGATGAAGGTCGGTCCCTTGCGTCCCTGCGGCATGATGAGGGCTGCGGGCAGGGCGGCAAAATTCCTGTTGCCGTCGCGCGGGGTGACGCCCAGCGCGAACCAGTCACCGGCGGTGAGCGGACCGCCGAGGCCGGATTTTTCCCAGGGCAGATTTTCCGGCACGGAGACTTCCTGGATCCAGGGCTCACCCTTCTTGAAACCGAGATGCTGGATGAACTTTGCGGCCGTCAGGATCGCATCCGGCCCGCTGCTCTTGACGTTGATATGCCCATCGCCATCACCATCAACGCCGAAAGCGATGATGTCCTTGGGCAGCATCTGCACCTGACCGATTTCACCGGCCCATGCGCCGGTATTGGCGGCGGGGTCGAGGTCGCCATGCTGGACCATTTCGATCAGCGCCAGCAGCTGCGGACGGAAGAGTTCCGGACGGCGGCAATCATGCGACAGGGTCACCAGCGCGTTGCGGGTGTTGAAATCACCCTGAACGGCGCCGAAATCGGTTTCCATCGCCCAGAAGGCGGCGATGACGCCGGCCGGTACGCCGAATTCGTTTTCGGCACGGGCAAAGGTCGATGACAGCTCCTGAAGCTTCTTGCGGCCGATATCGAGACGGGCCTGGCTGACGGTGCGCTGGGAGAATTCCAGGAAGGTCTGGCGGAAGACGCCCTGGGCGCGGTCACGCGAAAGCACTTTCGGGTCGATCTGCGCGCCGGCAAGCGCCTTCTGAATGGCGTCGGCTGGAATGCCCTTGGCCGCGGCATCTGCTTTCACGCCCTCGAGAAATGCGCCGAGATCACCGCCGCAGGCCACCTGCTTGGGATCCTCAGGCGAGGCAACGGGTGGCGTGGCGAAAGCCGAGCTGGAAGACAGAAGGGAGAGAGCGGCGGCAAAAAGGATGCTGCGCGACCGGAACGTGGGCATGGGAATTTCCTCAATAGGTTGTTGGCCCGCTTTACCCATATGTTTGCGACAAAAAAACGGACCGAGCGATCTGACGTTGCAGAACAACGCCGATTTTTCGAATGTGTTGCTTCTTGGCCGTGTTTATTTGGCGGAAGCGATCCATTTGCGCCAATTTTTCTCCGAGCCGGCAAAAACATTGATGTCTGTGGGGCCGTTGACGCCCGGCACGACACCGGTGGCCGTATATTGCCAGAAGGCCCATTGCCGGTCTTCGTAGATTTTTGCCGGATGGGCCGCGACGGAGCGCACCCAGAAATGGTAATTTTTGAACTGGCCGACGAGATTGTCGCGGTGGAAGTCAACCGAAGTATAGATGATCGGGCGCTTGCCGTAATGCGCTTCAAGGCGGTCGAGGAAACGCTGCATCTCAGCGCGAACGATACCAGGTGCCGGGCGTGTCTTGCAGGTTGGAGAGGACGGGTTCCACTCCACGTCGAGAACCGGAGGCAGCGTGACGGCTTCCTTCGGCACGTTGCTGATGAACCAGTCGGCCTGCGCGTCCGCCGTCGAGCAGAAATAATAGAAATGATAGGGCGCGTGCAGGATGTCCGCCGCTGCGGCGCTGCGCCAATGGTCACCGAATTTGGGATCGATACGGTCGGACCCTTCCGTCGCCTTGATGAAGACGAAGGAGACCCCGGATTTGCGCACGGTGCGCCAATCGACATCGCCATTCCATTTGGAGACGTCGATGCCGTGCACCTCATGGCGGTGCGGGTTGTTCATGCCGAAATCCTGCGGGTCGGTATCGGCGAATTTCGGCTTGGAAACGGACGCGGTTTCAAGCAGGTCGTAGCTCGTGGACGTGCAGCCGCCGATCAACAGCAAAGCCGACAGTAGTGCCGATAAACGCAGCCGCATTGGAACCCTGATGAAAGTGTTGTTGCCCATCCCGCAACCGCAAAATGGCGCGGCGCATCTCCCGATTTACCCATAACATGGTAAACAAACTGATATGGCAAGGGGCAATGGCCCTTTTCGGCTCTGCAAGCTGCTGGTTTTGAAGCGATTTAGGCTTCTCTGGCTGCAAAGACAGCAAGGCGCTCGACATGCGGAGCTGCGTTGGCAGCGCCACGCCTGCTCTAACGGAGGCGCGGAAATTTCTGAGGAGAATCAGGCGTCGGCGAGGATGCGGCTGATTTTCGGCTGTGTTTCTGCGACCGGGAGCGTGATGACGGCCCGCCAGGCATAACCCCGGGCGATCTCTTCGAATTCGAGATCGCCATCAAAGCGGCCGGCCATATTGGCGAGGACATAGCGAAGATTGGCGCGGGGCGTGACGTGAAAACGGGTGAGCCATGCCTGCAACAGCGAGCGGAACCACTTCGGCAATTGTTCCTGCTGGCCGAAATCGACGATGTGCAGGGAACCGCCGGGCTTGAGCGCGGTAAGCGCCTGTTCAATCGCCTTTTCCCAATCCGGTATCATCGACAGCGCATAGGGGATCATGACGCGGTCGAAACCATCGGGCTCGCCGAATTCGGCGGCGCGGAAGGCGGTGGCGTCGGCCACGCGCAGAATGGGGCGCTCCGCCTTGCCGGCAAAATTCTCGGATGCGGTCAGCAGCATTTCCGAGGAAATATCGAGGCCGAACAGTCTCGCCTGCGGAAACTTTCGGCTGGCCAGAAGCAGGTTACGGCCGGTGCCGCAGCCGACTTCGAGCAATGTGCCGCCTTTCGGCACGTCCAGGCTCGAAATGGTTCGGTCACGGCCCAGAAGATAATATTTGCGGGTAATGTCGTAGATATGCCGCTGGTGGCGGTACATGCGGTCCATCAGGCCCGCATGGGCTTCATCTGCAAGGCTCACATTCTCGCCGACGGTTTTCATGCCATGGCCCTCTGATAGATATGGAAGCCGCCATAGATGGCCGAACGGTCCATGACGTTCAGCTCCTGGGAGCGCTCCTCGAGATAGACCCACTGGTTGCGGATATCCGCAGAAAGCCGGCCTTCGATGACACTCTTTTCGGCGGCTGTGCGGAAGATGACGCGCGCACCGGGAGCGGCGGTACGGCTGATCTGCGACCACAATTCATTGAGCTGCACATCCGTCATCCAGTCCTGCGCGTCGAGGAGGATATAGCGATCGACAGCGCTTGCCGGCTTCTTGGAAAGAAGCTCGGTATAGGTGGCGTGATGGACAGCGACGCGGGCGGTGTTGTTGCGGATCGTCTCGTAATATTCCGGCTTGAGATAAGCGGGCAGGGCGCCTTCATGCGGCTCCGGATAACGGCGTGCAAAGGCCTGCCAGGCGAAATAATTGTCGCTGAGCGGGAAGTTGCAGGCGAGCTTTTCCAGCCGCTCCTTGAGCACGGAGGCAACCGTGCCATCATTCGAAAGGCTTGCCAGTTCGTCATATTGCCGGGGCGGAATGCCGAGACCGAAAAGCGAGCTTTTGCGCTTCGTCAGCCAGCGCACCACCGGCTTGTCGAACAGGGGAGCAACCTTGCTGTCGAAAAACTGGCGCTGTTCGGCAATCGAGCGGCTCTGGGCCATTTCCGTGAGCTTGACGCCGTGCAGGCGCGCCATCAGGTGGCCGGCGCCAATGAAACGGCCAAGCAGGCCGGTACGGTAGATATTCCTGTCGAAGACCGCGATGCGGCGACGGCCGGACAGCGTGCGCTTCGACCAGTAGCCCTTGGTGGTGTCGTCGAGATGCTCGGCGATGAAGCGGTCATAACCACGGCTGTTGCTGCGCGTATTGGCGCGGCCGAACTGGCGCACAACGTCCTGATGGGCGGGCAGGTGGCGGAAGGCAGCCAGCTTCAGCTTGTTGAGAGCGATGTGATGCGGGTTCAGATCCACCACATCTATGCTTGCCGGGTTGCGGGAGAGATAGGCCAGCATGTTGCAGCCACCCGAGCCGATGGTGACGATGCGGTGGCCTTCGCCAAGCTCCATCGCTTCCATGTCGATTTCCGGGTCTTCCCAGATCTGCGGATAAACGAGGCCGGAAAAGAGAACGCCGAAGAACCGTTCGGAGAGACCGCTTTTCGAGAGTGCCTTGTGCTGGAGCAGTGCGGACTTCAGTTTTGTGTTTTTGCTGAAGCCGGTCTTGGGTGCCGCACTCGTCATATGTTCCACCTCTCAGTCGATTGAGAGGCGTCTACAGCCGTGACGCTACAGTTTGATGACAGGGGCTGTGGGTGCCGATCTATTTGATGAAGTCACCCCACTCCGTCACCCCGGACTAGATTTGGGGGGCAGCGGGATCAAGCCCTTGATCACAGGACAATCCTTTCACGGCGCAGACGCGCCGTGGCTGGATGCCGGATCAAGTCCGGCATGACGGTGGAGAGCTTTGCACCTGCATCGAAAGTTCAGGTGTTTTCTGAACCAGCGGGGTTCTTAGGCAGTCACTTGCGCAGAACGTGCAGCATGCCCTTGCGCTTGGCGTCGTAATAATAACCGCGTGCATAAAGCCGAACCGCATTGTCGCGGTTGCTGTCGGCCACCAGCCATGCGCCGCGAAGATATTTGACGGCATATTTGAGGTTTGTTTCGGCATCGAACAGGCCGGAAGCGGGGCCATCAAAACCCATGGAGCGGGCCGTGGCGTGCTTGATCTGCATCAGGCCGAAGTGGCCGCCATTATAAGCGCCGGGATTGTACATGCTTTCACGCTGGACCACGCGGTGCACCAGATCTTCCGGCACATTATACATCACCGCATATTTCGAAATCAGGCCGCTCAGCTTTTCGCGTCCGGCCGGTGCCGACTTGAGAGGCGCCGTCACCGTTTCATTCTGCCGGATGGCGGCAAGGGCGGCGTTGGTGGGGCCGGCGGCATAAGCGAGAACCGTGCTGTCAGGTTTCGGCAGCGGAATGACCTTGCGTTCAGCCGTCAGCTCGGTGCCGATCGACGGTGTACCGGGTGGCGGCGGTGCGGGTGGGAAGCTGCCCTTGACGGCGACGACCTGGGGCAGATCGGCGGCGGCGTTGTGGGCCGGCGTTTGCGCTGCGGCTCCGGCTGTCTCGATGGCGGCGGCTGCCGGTGTCGTGGCATGCGGTGCGAGAGCAGCAGCCGTGGTCGGCGCGGATGTCGTCACCGTCGCCTGCGCCATCTCTGCCGGTTGCTGTTGCGGCTGCATCTGGGCGGCGATTGCCGCCGCCGCGGCGATTTCAGAAGCCGGCGGCAGTGCCACGCGGCCGCCCTTGACGGCGACGGCGGTGGGAAGCGTAGCGGCTTGTGGAGCGGTTGCGGTGTCTGCCGTCTGTGTTGTCGGTACGGCGGGCGTCACGCCTGCTGCCGCGTCGGCCGTTACCGGCTGAGTCGATGCCTGTGCAGGAGTGGCAGTGGGGTTTACTGCCGCGATTTTTGGGCCATCCGGCCCTTCCTTGGCGGTATATTCGACACTTGTGCATCCAGCCAATGCCAGTGCGAGGCCCACGGTGGAAGACAGAAGAACTGCACTTCTTCCGCGGAATTTGCCCGAATTTCGCATGTTGCCGCCTTCGTTATGCCTGTCTCTCGATACCCCCGCGTCAAGCGAAGCAGGCAGTGTCCCGTCGAGCCTTCATTAACCTATTGTAAGGATAGCGGCAAGCCGGGACGTGGCACCCCGGTTTCCAGGCGGTTTTTCAGGCCGCGATTCGCCTGTATCCGGCGCTGACGGCGCGGCCGGAAATGAAGTGGGTGCGGTATTTCGGCCGGATTTTTTTATTGCCGGACATACGGCGCACCAGTGCCAGCGTGGAGCCGAAAAACAGCGCCTGCATCGCCAGAACGACAATGGCCATCACGAGGATTACGGCCTGCGCGGTGGCGAATGTTTCGATGGCATTGCCGGAGGTCGAAACAAACTGGGGTAAGAGCGCCAGAAACAATGCGAAATAGCGCGGGCGCAACGCGGCAATGGCGTAACAGTCACGGAAAACACCGCTCCATGATTTGCCTGGCAGGTTGTCGTTATCGGCATTGGCGGCCTGTGCGGCCGGCGTGGCAAAGGTCCATAACAGGAACAGCATCAGCCAGCCGATACCGGCCCATTGAACGATGTCGAGAAAGGATTGCGGTAAATAAGCCAGCCCGGCCACGGGAATGGCCGAAATCGTCATGGCCGTGACGATACCGAGCGCTCCGCCGCTGACGGAGGCGAGGATCGTTTTCCTGCCGCGGACGCAGGCATAGGAAGCGACAGAGAATACAAGGGGAGAGGGAAGTGCGAACACAACGGCACATGCTGCACAAAAAATCAGCCAGGCCTGTCCAGACATTCTCTTCCTCCTTGCCCTCCCTGTCACCGCATTAATTAGCCTATCGTAAAATTAGGCCGCTGTGAACGGTTGACCGACGTGTTCCATCACTTCGGTAAACCATTTTGCAGAAAGGTCGAAATGCTTTCCGCCCTTGATACGCGGAAACTCGATGGTCCGCAATTTGCCGTTCTGGTCTTCATCATGACCGGTGACGCCCGAGACCTTGTTGAGCGCGCTTTCGACGGCGAGATCGACCATGCCCTGGATGAGGCGCAGATCATCGCCATTGGCGGGGGCGGAGCGGGCGAAATAGCCTGACTTCTGCACCATGGAACGTTCCGCGCCGATAAGGCTGGCGAATTGCTTCTGGAACCAGCCGCCGACATTGATGGTGTCGATCTTCACGTGGCCGAAGGCATCGCGCTTGACCGCTTCGCCGGAAGCTTCGCGCTCGGCAACAATCGAATCAAGGCCCGCACCTTCGGAAACGAACAGCGTGACATAGCCGTGCCTGTCCATGATCTCCTTGAGGCGCTCGGCCTCCGCCTCGATGTCGAAGGCCATTTCGGGCAGATAGATGCCGTCGATGTTCTTCATCTGCGTATTCATCATCAGGCCTTCGACATAGTCGTTGCCGCTGGTCTTCTGGATATAGGCGCGCGCGGTCGCAGCCGTCAGCCAGCCGCAATGGCGGCCCATGACTTCGTGGATGACAAAGGTCTTCGGGGCAGCGCTCTGTTCGTTACTGACATTGTCAAAGAACGAAGCGCCGACTTCGGCGGCGGTCCAGGCGCCGAGGGACTGCCTGATCGGCACGACATCATTGTCCACCGTCTTTGGCAGGCCGACGACGGTGAGGTTATAACCATTCGCGCCGAGATAGGCGGCAAGGTCAGCGGCCGTCGTATTGGTGTCGTCGCCACCGATGGTGTGAAGAATGGTGATGCCGTCAGCGGCCAGCCGTTCAGCGGCCACGCGCAGCGGATTTTCGCCTTCCTTGACCAGACCGCGCTTGGCGCAATCGGCGGCATTGGTCAGTTTGACACGGCTGTTGCCGATCGGCGAACCGCCATAACGGTGCAGCAGATGGGCCTTTTCGCGCATGTTCCTGGTGATCTCGATGCGATCGCCCAGAAGCACGCCCTGATAACCGGAGCGATAGGCCACGATGTCGATCTCAGGCGCAATGTCGCTGTAGCGCTCGATCAGGCCGCCAACGGCGGAAGAGAGACAGGGAGCAAGGCCACCCGCGGTCAGCATTGCGACTTTCTGTTTGGCCATCATGGCTCTCCTTTTGCATAAATCCAAAGACATGTCTGGCAAATGGATGCGACAGCAGCGTGTAGGTGTAAAGTGAATTTATCAAGAAAAACGGCGATTTCTCGCGGTTTTTCAGCGGCTTGAGGAAAGAGGTCGAATATAATCGTTTCAATCCGCATCGCAGGCGCCGTGTCCTGCCAGCCTGTGGAAAACCGAGGCCGCGTCGTTTGCCGCGCTCTTGTTCCTGAAGCAGAACTGTCGCAAAGATGAATAAAAGTTAATGCCGCGGCGTTGCCGGACATATTGCATTCACGGCGATATGCCGTCATGCTTGGCGTCATGATGTTCGATTTCGCCTGTCTGCAAATTTCATCCCTGTGGGAGCGACTGCTCGGCGCAATCGGCGACGCGGCAGGTGGCGCGCTCGGACGCGTGGTGGAAGCTATCCGCACCCTCTTCGAGGGAGATCCGGAGACCCGCCGCAAGGTTTCATTCTCGGTTGCAATCATCGCACTCTCCGCAAAGATGGCGAAGGCCGATGGTGTCGTCAACGATGCCGAGGTGCGCGCTTTCCGGCAGATTTTCGACTTTCCCGAAGAAGAAGCGAGAAACGTTGCGCGTCTTTATAATCTCGCGCGACAGGACGTTGCCGGTTATGAGGCCTATGCCGAGCGTCTTGCCGGTCTTTGCGGTTCCGGCCATGACAATTGCGAGATGCTGGAAAGCGTCATCGACGGTCTGTTCCACATCGCCAAGGCTGACGGGCTGATCCACGAGCGGGAACTGGCTTTCCTCGGCCGTATCGCGGAAATCTTCCATATCACCGACGATCACTTCGAAACGATCATGGCGCGGCACGTTCACATGGATGGGCGCGATCCCTACCGCGTGCTTGGCGTTTCGCCCTCGGACGACTTTCTGGATATTCGCAAGCGTTACCGTTCGCTGGTCGCCGAGCATCATCCGGACAAGCTCATCGCACGCGGCGTGCCGATGGAATTGCATGCCGCCGCGAATGAGCGTATGGCGGCTCTCAATGCCGCCTATGCGGCCATCGAGAAAGAACGCCGCGTCGCATGAGTGAATTTCTGCCGGATTTCAAGGGCGCAGCCGTTGCGCCTTCGCCCAACCATGGCGAAAGACAAGGCGTGGCAGGCCCGGATATCATTCTCCTGCATTATACCGGCATGACGACCGCCGATGGCGCTCTTTCGTGGCTCTGCAATCCCGAAAGCCAGGTCTCCAGCCATTATTTCGTCTTCGAGGACGGGCGCGTCATTCAGATGGTTGCTGAAACCCGCCGTGCCTGGCATGCGGGCAAAAGCACCTGGGCGGGCGATGAAGACATCAATTCCCGCTCAATCGGCATTGAAATCGCCAATCAGGGTCATCCCGGCGGACTGCCGGAATTTCCGGAAAAACAGGTGGCCGCCGTCATTGAATTGTGTCGCGATTGCGGCCAGCGCTGGAATATCGCCCCTGAAAGGGTGCTTGCGCATTCGGATGTAGCGCCGATCCGCAAGGTCGATCCGGGTGAAAAGTTTCCGTGGGACATCCTGTCGCAGCACGGTGTCGGCCATTGGGTTGAACCCGCGCCGATACGCGGCGGACGCTTTTTCCAGCGCGGTGATCATGGCCAGCCGGTGGAAGCGTTGCAATCGATGCTGTCCATATACGGATACGGCGTTGAAATAACAGGCGCTTATTGTGAGAAGACGGAGGGTGCGGTTGCCGCCTTCCAGCGGCATTTCCGCCCGGCGCTGGTGGATGGCATAGCGGATTTTTCCACCATCGACACGCTTCACCGGTTGATTGCCAGCCTGCCGAAATTTTCGGCCGCTTAAACGCGAATTCTGGAAAATAGTTCCCTGCTTTCGGGCCCTTCAAGTCGCTTTTTTTGTCGTGCCACAGTTAATCCGCATTGAGGAAGTCTAAGAACAGCACTGGACGCGGTGCTGTTCTTCAGGGGAACTTACCGTCAATATCAATCAAGGAGACTGGACTTCGGAAGGTCGTGATCGACTTTCCGCACGCTGGACATTTGTATCGTTTCATTGTTCCGGTTATCCGATCTGGAGACTTTTTCAGCATATGAACAGAGTTTTTGTTGCTGTCGCAGCGGGCGTTGCTATGCTCGTTTCGCAGGCGGGGATTGCTTTTGCCAAAGACGAGGACGTCAAGACCAAGACCGTGACGCTGGAGACCTTCTTCCGCAAACCCGGTTATCCCATTCCGGAAAAGAGTCTGCCTTCGTCGCTCAAGAATGATTATTCCGATCTGATCGTCAAATATGCCAAGCGTTACGGCGTTCCCACCAATCTGGCGCATGCGGTCGTTTCTGTGGAAAGCAAGTTCAATCCCAAGGCCCGCGGCAGCGCAGGCGAGGTCGGGCTGATGCAGATCAAGCCGGCAACGGCGCGCATGATGGGCTTTCGTGGCACGACCAAGGCTCTTTATGATCCCGAGACCAATATTCGCTGGGGCATGCAATATCTGGCGACCGCCCATCAGCTGGGCGGCGGCGAGGTTTGCAGCACGATCCTGCGTTACAATGCCGGCCATGGCGCCACGCGCATGAACCCGGTGTCAAAGCGTTATTGCGGCAAGGTGCAGGCGCTTCTGGCCAGCTGAGGTCTTTGCCAAGCCCGCCGCAATCTTTCAGATTCCCGCGCCACATGGTTCGGACTTGCGGAAATCGATTCCGGTTCATGCCCGCATGCTGTAGTCAGGAATAAATCTGATACGGAGCATGGCATGCCGGATTTCAAATATATCGTGGTCGGGGCTGGAATGATGGGTGCGGCGGCGGCGCGGCACCTTTCGGCGCAAACGGATGGCGTGGCGCTGATCGGACCTGCCGAGCCCGCCAATCGCAGGGCTCATACCGGTGTATTTTCAAGCCACTATGATGAGGCGCGGATTACGCGTGGCTTCGATGGCGATCCGGTCTGGGCAGAGCTCGCGCAACGCTCCATCCGGCGCTATGCGGAAATCGAGGCAAAAAGCGGCATCCGTTTCTTCACCGAAGCGGGCTGCCTGTTTTCCGGAAACGGCAAGGGGCTTGCCGGAGACTATGTGTCGCGCGCGCTTTCCGCAGCGGGCCGTCTTGATCTTGGTGTGGAAACGATCGGCAGCGGCGGGCTTGCCGGTCGCTTCCCGATGTTTTCACTGCCTGCTGATCACAACGGTTATTTCGAGGCGCGCAATGCCGGTCACGTCAATCCACGCGCCCTGGTGAAGGCCCAATGCACCATTGCCGGGGCACAGGGCGCGCGGCTGGTGCGCGAGACGGTGGCGCATATTCGCGATACCTCCAAGGGTGTGGAGGTTTCGACCCGGGAAGGGGCCGTGCACACCGCTGAAAAGGTCATCGTCGCAGCGGGCGGTTTCACCAACATGGCCGATCTTCTGCCGTCGCCAGTCGATATGGCGGCGACGGGCCGCACCATCGCCTTTTTCGAACTTGATGACGCAAGGCAGGGCCTTTTCGGCGGCATGCCCTCGACCATCGTGCTGGCGGAGACTGAGGACGATATCGTCTATATTCTTCCGCCCGTGCGCTACCCCGACGGCAAGGTCTATCTGAAGATCGGCGGTGAAAGCGAAAAGGGCAGGCTCGAAACGCTGGCCGAGGCGGTCGACTGGTTCCATTCGGACGGCATGCCAGACGAGGTCGAGTTTCTGAAAAAACGGGCGCTGTCGTTGATGCCGGAACTTGCAAGTTGCCCCGTGACATCCGGTTCCTGTGTCGCCTCTATCACCCGCAGCGGTTATCCCTATATCGGCTATACACAATCCTCCAATATTGCGGTTCTCACCGGCGGCAATTTCGTTTCGGCCAAGTCGTCGGACGAGATCGGACGGCTGGGTGCGGTGCTGCTTCTGGATGGCCAGCTGACCGAGAATGATTTTGCCGCCGAAATGTCGCCGGTTTTTATCTGACATCCTTCTGTGGAGCGGCTACAAGATTGCGACTGAACAGAGCGGATGAAGAGGGCGGCATGTCGGGGCATTTCAAATATATCGTCGTCGGTCGCGGCATGATGGGTGCCGCCGCCGCCCGCCATCTGGCGGAAAAGGTGGACGGCGTCGCGCTGATCGGCCCCGGCGAGCCTGCCGATATCACGTCGCATCAGGGTGTTTTTGCCAGCCATTACGATGAAGCGCGTATTACCCGCACCATCGACGGCGATGCGGACTGGGCTTTGCTCGCCAATCGCTCGATTGCGCGTTACGCCGATATAGCGGCAAGGAGCGGGGTGGAGTTTTATGCGCCTGTCGGCTGCCTGATCGTCGGGCCGGAACGGGGAGGCGACAATCCCTTTATCGACAATGTCCTCAAGGCGGCGGAACGGCTTGGCGTCTCCACGGCACTGATGGATGATGAGAGCCTGAAAAGTGACTTTCCCTATTTTTCCTTCGAACCGGGCTGTGAGGGCGTGTTCGAAAGAGACAATGCGGGTTACGTCAATCCGCGCGCCCTGGTGAAGGCCCAGAGCGTTCTGGCAGACAAGGCCGGTGTGACGCTTATCGACGATATCGTTGTTTCGACCCGGGAAGAGGATGGTCGCGCACGGGTAGAGACGGCCTCGGGTGCGGTTTACACTGCAGATCGCGTGCTGGTGGCGGCGGGCGGTTTTTCGATTACGAAGGATTTGCTGCCGCAGCCGGTTGCTCTCAATGTCTATGCACGCACGGTCGCCTTTTTCGAGGTCGATGAAGCGGATCTGGGGCAATATGCGGGTATGCCGTCGCTGATCTATGAGCCGAGCGACACGACGAAACATATCTATCTGCTTCCGCCCGTGCGCTATCCCGATGGCAGGTTCTACCTGAAAATCGGCGGCGATCCCGACGACAAACCTGTCAGTAGCGACCCGGAAATTCGCGCCTGGTTCCGTTCCGGTGGATGCGAAAGCGTGCGCGACCATCTCTCCGATATCATCGGGACATTGCTGCCGTCCATCGACCGTGCGCGTATTTCAATGGCTGCCTGCGTCGTGTCCAAGACGCCGGGCGGCTACCCCGCCATCGGCTTCGCCTCATCACCACGCATTGCGGTTCTGACCGGTGGCAATGGCACGGCGGCCAAGAGCTCCGACGAGATCGGGCGGCTGGGTGCTGCGCTGCTGCTTGATGGAGAAATTGGCGACGAAGCCTATGCCACGGATTTCAAACCGGCATTTCTTTGATCTTTGTCTTCGCTTTTCGGTGGCTTTCGCCTCTGAACATGGTTATGCAGCCCATGCCAGTTGGCCGGGCAGCCGCGCTTTACCAATGTCGAAAGACGGTAAGGTGAGGAAAGTCCGGGCTCCACGGAAATACGGTGCCGGATAACGTCCGGCGGGGGCGACCCCAGGGAAAGTGCCACAGAGAGCAAACCGCCATGCTTTGCATGGTAAGGGTGAAAGGGTGGGGTAAGAGCCCACCGCGCCGCTGGTGACAGTGGTGGCAAGGTAAACCCCACCGGGAGCAAGACCGAATAGGGATGACATGGGACGGGCGAAAGCCCGTTTACAGCCGGTTTCCGGGCCCGTCATCCGGGTGGGTTGCGCGAGGCGGCATGCAAATGCCGTCCCAGATGAATGGCTGCCACGTTCCGGGTCAAACCGGGGCCATACAGAACCCGGCTTACAGGCCAACTGGCGAATTTTCCTGCCGATTTTTCGGCGGGCATCAGCCCTCGATGATATGGGGAACGTAGCGGGAGAGATTTGCGGTGATGGGTGACGCGTCCTCGCGAATGCCAAGTCCACAGGGTCGATCGGCGACGATCCAGCTTCCAAGCACGGCATATCCGAACTCGCTCTTGAACAAGGGCGCGTATGCCTGAAAAACATATCCCTCTTCGCCGTAACTGCCTGGGGCCGATAAAATCTCGCGTCGGTTTCGGTAAAGGCTGACATTTTCGCCTTCACGCGAGAGAAGCGGTTTCACCACGTAATCCCGCAACTCATATATTTCAGGGTCGTCGGGAAAGAAACTCGGGAGCAGATTCGGGTGATTGGGATGCCGCTGCCAAAGCATGGGCAGCAGGCCCTTGTTCGATAACACGGCTTTCCAGGCTGGCTCGATGAAAATGCCATTCTGCGCAGGCAGATGCGCGGCAAAGGATTCCCGTAACATGAATTCCCAGGGGTAAAGCTTGAAGCAGCGCTCGATGACGCGACTTTGGAGGTCAGCAAAACGCCCGCTCGCATCGATGCCGATGTCCCTGATATCGAGAAACTGGGCGCGGTGGCCAGCCTGAATGGCGCAGTCCATGAGATATATCGTTGTGCCGCAATCCTCGGGGTCGTCGCTAATCGCCGCGAAATGGAAAATCCTGTCCCGCGAGAATTGCCCAAAGGCCTCGATCAGGGCCTCCTGAACCGAGTTGAACTGGTCGGTTTGCGCCGGTAGCGTTCCAAGGGCGACCTGATCCGTCAGCCAGTTATATTGGAAATATCCCGTTTCGAAGACGGAAGTAGGCGTGTCGGCGTTGTATTCGAGCAGCTTCGCCGGGCCATTTCCGTCATAGGCAAGATCGAAGCGGCCATATAGGTGCCGGTCGCCCCGCTGCCAGGAATTTCGGATCATGTCGTGATAATCGCGCGGGATGGCAAGGCGGGTTAGCGCCGCCTCACTGTTTACGATATCTGCGACGAGATCCATGCACATATCATGCAGGACTTGGCTCGGTTCTTCGATGTCGCGCTCGATTTCATCGAGCCCGAAGCAATAGGCCGCGTCGTCCACCCAGTAAGGCTCGCCATGCATTTCATGGAAGGAGAAACCCACGGCATTGGCTTTTTCGCGCCAATCCGGGCGTGGTGGGACTGTGATGCGGCGCATGTCACCCTCCGGAAAAGGAGTGGCCGCCGAACCCGCCACGGCCCTTGACGTTCGTTTTGGCGTTGAGCTGCTTTACGTCACTCGTCAGCGCGCCGCCTGGACCGCCCACGAATGAGCCGCCGCTCTGTTCGCCGGCGCTCACATCCGGCGTGACGAGGTCACCGTTGCGTTTTCGATAGGCCGACATCGCGCCCGCGGAACCCGCCTTGCTGTTTTGCTGACGGCGGCGATAGTCGCTATAGTCTGCAAAGTGTTCGATGTTCCGAGGCATCACAAATCCGACCGGTGACGGTGCGAAGGCGCTCGTGCCGGTCGCGTTATTGGAATTGAGATTTTGTCTCAGCTCAGAGCAGTTTCCCGCGCCGTATTCCATTTCACATGCAACCATGTTGCGAAATCGCGGCGCAGTAGCAAGGTGATGCTGGCTGGCGTCTTCGGATGCCGCCTGGCAAACCTTGGGATAGACCCCTGAGGCAAGGCACTTGTCAACGGAGGTGTAAAGGACCTCTTCCTCCGATGAAAATGCGAAAAAAAGGCCTATTGCGGCAATCGTACCGAGGGCAAGACGCGGATGTTCTGTCACGTCCAAGTACATGTCTGTTCCTCAATACGCCATGCAGGCGGCGTTCAAAGTCCCGATGACCACGGCGATGCCGCCGCTCCAGAGGCCGGCCGCGACATTACCCTCGGTGATTTTCAGGTGCAGGTCGGTCATGGTGAGCTTGGCGATATAGAATGCGAAGACCTGAACCAGCAGGCCGATCACCGCCCAGATCACGTAGTCGGGGATGCTGACGGAGTTGGCCGCCGCCGAGGCCAGCGGCAGGCTGAAGCCGCTCAAAGCCCCTAAAAAAGCGACTACGGCGGCGATGTTGCCGGCCTTGATCAACTCCCTTTCGCGGTGGGGTGTGAGGCGGGTGTAGATAGTGGAAAAAGCTGCCAGGCAGACCAGGCCAATCAAAAAATAACTCAAGAAGGCAGGCAAGCCCGCCACATAATTCGGCATCATTATCTCGCAATGAAAAACACAACTTCAAAAATCAAAATCAATCGAAAGTTTAAAAAGTCAAGCCGCCGCAGCGTTGTTGTTTGCTGACAATGACGGTTCTGGCTGAGATGCAAGATGTGCATTGCTTCGGCCTCAAATCGAATCCGCTGCAACTGGTCTGTCGCGCAATCATACAGATGGCCGTGATGCCAATCAGGCTGCCGTTGCCGCAGCGGCGTCAGAGCGCCTTATGCGATTTAAATTGCGTGTATCTGACCAAGATCGGCAAGCATCTGTTTCTCAAGCGGAAAATAGGCATATCGGCCCAAGCTTTAATTGTCTTTGCGGGCACATGAGCTCGCAAAGTAAACCATTCGTTAAACTTAACGGCTTATGAATTTCCGATGCGAAGTCGGCATCGTGCCGGCTTCTCCCATTGACGCCCATAGTGTCCCATGGTATCCCAAATGCACACCACATTGGGTCGTGTTTTTGACCCGCAATCGCTGAAACGAGTGAGGAGCCTGCGAGGGGCTGCTGCAGGGCATGTCGCCCTGGCGCTTGGCGATGTGTCGTGCGTACCGGTGTCGTCTGCGAAGTGGATGGTTTGCTTTGCGGAGTGCGGTTTTGGCGAGTTGAGTAATGGACCGCTTTTTATCGAACGTGACGAACAGGATCGACGCCAAGGGGCGCGTTTCGGTTCCGTCTCCGTTTCGTTCGGTGCTGGCCAGGCGCGGCATTCAGGAGCTTTATTGCCTTCAGGATTTCGCCTTTCCGGCAATCAGCGTTGGCGGTCCGGATTTGCTGGAGCGCTACGAGCGGCAGATAGCGTCCATGGATGCCTTCTCGCCGGAGGCGAACGCAATGTCGCTGCTGGTTCACGGCGGCGGCGTTTTCATGAAGCTCGACCAGGAAGGTCGGTTGATGGTGACGGATTTCGTGCGGGAATTTACCGGCATATCCACCGACGTCACCTTCGTTGGACGGGCGGATCATTTTCAGCTTTGGCAACCGAATGCGTTTTTGGCGGCGCAGGCGGAAGCAAGAGCGGGGCGCGGTTTTTCGGCTGCTCGCCCCGCATAGGACGGGGACACGGGATGGCGGCGAATTCTGGCGGACGATCTTCTGATGCCGGTGGCGGACCTCAACGCCACATCCCGGTTCTTCTTCGCGAAGTGGTCGCCGCGCTTGAGCCCGCATCCGGGAAGATCATTCTTGACGGCACCTTCGGGGCCGGCGGCTATACCCAGGCTATTCTTGACCAGGGCGCGAGCGTGATCGCGCTTGACCGCGATCCGACAGCGATTGCCGGCGGTCAGGCCATGGTGGCCGCCAATGGCGGCAGGCTTTCGCTTATTCAATCGCAATTTTCCGATCTGGCCAAACATGCGCCGCAAGGTGGCCTTGACGGTGTTGTTCTCGATATTGGCGTCTCTTCCATGCAGATCGACGAGGCCGAACGCGGTTTTTCCTTCCAGAAGAACGGCCCTCTCGACATGCGTATGTCGAGTTCGGGCGTTTCGGCGGCGGATGTCGTCAATCGCGCCAAGGTCGGCGATCTCATCCGCATCTTCGGCTTTCTCGGTGAGGAAAAACAGCCGGGCCGCATCGCCCGCGCCATCGAGAAGAAAAGGGCGGAAGAGCCTTTCCGCACCACGCGCGATCTGGCAGGTCTGATCGAGATCGTCACGCCGCGCAAGGCGAAGGACAAGATCCATCCCGCAACCCGCGTGTTTCAGGCGCTTCGCGTTTTCGTCAATGACGAACTGGGTGAGCTGGCGCAGGCCCTGTTCGCCGCCGAGCAGGCCTTGAAGCCCGGCGGCCGGCTTGTCGTCGTCACGTTCCATTCGCTCGAAGACCGTATCGTCAAGAAATTTTTCGCGGATCGGTCGGGTAAAGCCGCCGGTTCCCGGCACCTGCCGATGGTGGAAGACAGGCCCACCATTTTCGACACTATCGGCAAGCCGATGATTGCTGCCAGTGACGAGGAGGCGGAGCTCAATCCGCGTGCCCGTTCGGCCAAGCTGCGCGCCGGTCTGCGGACCTCAGCGCCGGCGCGTGCTGCGGATTTTTCGATTTTCGAGCTTCCTGATCTCGCCAGCCTTGAAAAGATGGGAGGCTGATATGCTGCGTACATTCGATATCGTCTTGGTGGGGGTCATGGTCGCGGCGGCTGTCGTGACCTATTCAATCAAGCACAAGGCCGATCTCAAACTGGAAGAGGTCCGCAAGCTCGAGGCCGAAATCAAGCTCGAGAAGGATACGATCGATCTTCTCAGGGCCGACTGGGCGTTGCTGACGCAGCCCAACCGCCTCCATCGTCTCGTCAATGCCTATCAGAATGAGCTCGGCCTTTCGCCGACGATGCCCACGCAGCTGGCGCAGCCGCGCGAACTTCCGATGCTGCGGTCGCAATTGCCGCAGCCGCCCGAGCCTGAAGGCATGAGCGTGGAAGATGTCATCGCCGCGGCCGTCAACGGTTCGAAGCCCGGCGCCACGCTCGGTGGAGCATCCAAGCCGAAGTCGCCGCCGGCCGGCCAGATCGCCGCCAATGGTGCGCCTATACCGACGCCCAGGGCGCGTGTTTCCCGTCCCCCGGCGGCTCCGGCCGTCTCCGCCGTCGCGGGCGATGAAGCCGACGATATGGATGACACGATAACAGGATCGGTGAACCGCTAATGTCTTTTCTCTCCCGTGTCATGGTTTTGAAGAGCAAGGCTCACTTTTCCGCCAGCACCACCGGCGTCTATACGGACCATGCCGCCTTTGAGGGCGCCCGCAAGAAAAGGGCGGCCCAGGCTAAGAGCCGGGTCGGCCTCATCATCTTCGGTTTCGTCGCCTTTTATGGTGTCGTCGGCGGGCGTCTCGTACAATATGGCATGGCGGAACAGGAAACGGTCTCGAGCATCGCGCCCGCAGACCGGCTGATGGCGTCGCGTCCCGACCTTCTCGACCGTAACGGCGAGGTTCTGGCCACCGATATCCGCACCGTCTCGCTGTTTGCCGAACCGCATCGCATCGTCGATATCGATGAGGCCATCGAGAAGCTGCGCACCGTCCTGCCGGACCTCGACCAGCGTGGCACCTATCAGAAGCTTACGTCCAATTCGCGCTTCCAGTGGCTGCGCCGTCAGTTGACGCCGAAGCAGCAGAGCCAGATTTTGGCGCTTGGCATTCCCGGCGTCGGTTTCCGCCCGGAAAAGCGTCGCTTTTATCCCGGCGGGCCGACGGCCGCCCATATTGTCGGTCACGTCAACATCGACAATCGCGGCGTTGCCGGCATGGAACGTTACGTCGACAATCAGGGGCTTGCCGACCTGACGGCTCTCGGCATGACCAGCGACCAGCCGCTGGAGCCGATAAAGCTGTCGATTGATCTGCGTGTACAGTCCATCGTGCGCGAAGTCGTGACCTCAGCGATCGCCAAATTCCAGGCGATCGGCGCCGGCGCCGTGGTGATGGATGTGCATACCGGCGAAATTCTCGCCATGGCCTCGGTTCCGGATTACGATCCGAACAATCCGGCCGAGGGCGCGAAAGAGGGTTGGCTCAATCGCATGTCGAACGGCACGTTCGAAATGGGCTCCACCTTCAAGTCCTTCACAATTGCCATGGGCCTCGATTCGGGTCGCGTGCGTCTGGGCGACAGTTTCGATGCCCGTTATCCGATCCGGATCGGCGGTTTCACCATCAAGGATTTCCACGGCAAGAACCGTGTTCTGTCGGTGCCGGAAATCTTCCAATATTCGTCCAATATCGGCACGGCCAAGATCGCCGATACGGTGGGCACCGAAGGTCACAAGGAATTTCTGACGAAGCTCGGGCTTCTGACCCGCATGCAGACGGAACTGCCGGAAGTGGCAATGCCCTCGCAGCCGCGTGAATGGAAGAAGATCAACTCGATTACCATTTCCTTCGGTCACGGTGTTTCGACGACGCCGCTGCAGACGGCGGTTGCCGGTGCGGCGCTTGTCAATGGCGGCAAGCTGATCGAGCCGACCTTCCTGCCACGCACCCGCGAGCAGGCGGATCTGGTGGCCAAGCAGGTTCTGAAGCCCACCACCAGCAAGGATATGCGCTTCCTGTTCGAATGGAACGGGGTCAATGGCTCCGGCCGTAATGCGCGTGTCGATGGTTTCAACGTCGGCGGCAAGACCGGCACGGCGGACAAGGTCGTCAACGGCCGTTATGTGCGTGACAAGAACTTCAACGCCTTCCTCTCGGCATTCCCGATCGACGATCCGCAATATGTGGTGTTGACCTTCATCGATGAACCGAAGACGGACAAGGGCAATGGCGCGGCACTTGCCGGCACGTCCGCCGCGCCGATGGTGCACGATATCATCACCCGCACGGCGGCGGTGCTGGGCGTGAAGCCGAAGTTCGGCAAGGATGGCTCGGCCTTGCTCGTGTCTTATTGATTGTTAGAGCTTATGATGTTCCGGCGATTCGCGCCGGGGGGACAAGACGGACACAGTCGATGAATTTGCGAGATATATCCGGAAACGCGTTTCCGGAATTGAATGAATTGCTCCTGTCTGAGATCGGGGCGATCGAAATCGGGGGGATAACCGCAGACAGCCGCAGGGCGCAGCCCGGCAGCCTGTTCGTGGCGGTTGCTGGCACCAAGGCGGATGGCGCGGCCTATGTGAAGGATGCGGTTGCCAAGGGTGCGGTCGCCGTCGTTTCCGGGCATCCCGTGGATGCCGACGTGCCGGTGCTTTCGGTGACGGACCCGCGCCTTTATCTCTCCCTTGCCGCTTCCCGTTTTTACGGAAAACAGCCCGAGACCATGGTTGCCGTCACCGGCACGGCGGGAAAGACCTCCGTTGCCTCCTTCGTACGCCAAATCTGGGCTTTCGCGGGCCATGCCGCAGCACAGATCGGCACGACAGGTGTGATTGCACCTGGCCGCGAAGACTACGGCGCGCTCACCACGCCTGATCCGGTGACGCTGCATGCGCTTCTGGCCGAGCTTGCGGACGAAGGCGTGACCCATGCGGCCATGGAGGCGTCCAGCCACGGCCTCGATCAGCGCCGTCTCGACGGCGTGAAGCTTGCAGCGGCCGGTTTCACCAATCTCGGCCGCGACCACATGGATTATCACCCGACAATCGAGGACTATATGGCCGCGAAGATGCGGCTCTTCGATACGCTGATGGAAAAGGGCGCGCCCGCCATTATCTTTGCGGACGATCCGTGGTCGGAGAAAGCAATCCGCGCGGCGCGCGAAGCGGGTCTCGATGTCCGCACAGTTGGTCGCAAGGGCGATTATCTGGCCCTGAAGCGTGTTGAGCACTTCCGTCACAAGCAGATGATCGAAGTGCACCATGACGGCGAGATTTATGAAGTCGACATCCCCTTGGCGGGTGATTTTCAGGTTGCGAACGCTCTCGTCGCCGCCGGTCTTGCCATGTCCACCGGCGTTCCCGCGGCGACCGCGCTGAAGGCGCTCGAGAAGCTGATCGGCGCTGCCGGTCGTCTGGAACTCGTGGGACAGACGAAGAACGGCGCGCTTGCCTATGTGGATTATGCGCACAAGCCGGATGCGCTGGAAAACGTGCTGACCTCGGTCCGGCCCTTCACCTCGGGCCGCATCATTACCGTCTTCGGCTGCGGCGGCGACCGCGACAAGGGCAAACGCCCGATCATGGGCGAAGTGGCGACGAGGCTTTCAGACATCGTCATCGTCACCGACGACAATCCGCGTTCGGAAGATGCCGCAACGATCCGTTCCGAGGTCATGGCGGCGGCGCCGGGTGCAGTGGAAATCGGCGACAGGTCGCAGGCGATCCACCATGCGGTGTCGCTGCTTTCCAACGGCGATACGCTGATCGTCGCGGGCAAGGGGCATGAAGAGGGGCAGATCGTCGGTTCCGTGACGCTGCCGTTTTCCGATCATGAACAGGTGCGCGCTGCGCTGGCAGGGCTGGAAGGATTGAAGATTTGAGCTGGTTATGGACAGTCGCCGACATGATCGCCATCACGGCAGGACGCCCCGTTGGCAACCTGCCGACCGGAATCACCGGCATTTCCATCGACAGCCGGACCGTCAAGGCAGGCGAAGCCTTTTTTGCCATCAAGGGTGATCGGGTCGACGGCCATGATTACACCAGTTTTGCTGTTGCCAATGGGGCCGGTCTCCTGGTCGTTGCCGAAGCCAAGCTGCCGGCTCTCGGCCGGCTCACCGTGCCCATGATCGTGGTCGAGGACGTGCTTGCCGCACTCGGCAAACTTGCCATTGCGGCGCGCGAGAGAACTTCGGCACGCATCATCGCGGTGACTGGCTCCGTCGGCAAGACGACCACCAAGGAAATGCTGCGGCAGGCTCTGGAGCCGTCCGGCCGGGTTCATGCAGCGGTCGCATCCTTTAACAATCACTGGGGTGTGCCGCTGACGCTGGCGCGTATGCCGGCGGATACCGAGTTCGGCGTTTTCGAAATCGGCATGAACCACTCCGGCGAAATTCGCCCGCTGGTCAAGATGGTGCGTCCGCATGTGGCGATCATCACGACCATTGCTCCCGCCCATCTCGGCAATTTCAAGAATATTGAAGAGATCGCCGCGGCCAAGGCGGAAATATTCGAAGGGCTTGAGGAGGGCGGCTCCGTCATCCTCAACCGCGACAATGCCCAGTTCGAGCAGCTTGAAGAGGCCGCACAGGAACAGGGTATAGAGCACATCCTGACCTTCGGGCAGCACGCCAAGGCCGATTTCCGGCTCGCCGACTTTGAAAGTACGCCTGCGGGTTCGACCATCTGGGCGATCCTGAACGGCGAGACCAGCGAATTGCATCTCAATGTTCCCGGACGTCACATCGCCGACAACGCCATGGCCGTGCTCGGTGCCGTCGCCGTGACCGGCGCCAATCTCGACCGCGCTTTTGAAGCGCTCGGAACGCTCGAGGCGGTGAAAGGGCGCGGTCAGCGCCACCGTCTGACGATTGAAAGCGGTTCGTTCCTGCTGATCGATGAAAGCTATAACGCCAACCCCGCTTCCATGCGCGCGGCGATTGCCGTGCTGGCGGAAACGGAAACGCAGGGCCACGGCCGGCGCGTTGCCGTTCTTGGCGACATGCTTGAGATGGGCGAGTTTTCCGCGCAGCTGCATGAAGAGCTGGCCGGGCCGCTGCTTGCGGCCGGCATCGAGCATGTCTGGCTGGCCGGGGAGGCGATGGCGGCGCTGCGCGATGCGCTACCGGACAGCGTCACCGTCATCTGGTTCCCGACGACGGCGGAACTCACCGATTTTGCGCTGCAATGGGTGCAACCGGGAGACGCGCTGATGGTAAAATCGTCACTTGGCCTCGGTTTCGGCAAGATTGTCGCCGCCCTGCTTGACAAGTATCCGGCATTCCCCGAGACGGAACGCCAAGTCTGAAATAGCCTTTTGAAAGGGCAATTATGCTGATCTGGCTCGTCGAACTGTCGGATAAAGTTCAAGTCTTCAACCTCTTCCGCTACATCACCTTCCGGGCGGGTGCGGCGATGTTCACCTCTGCGTTGATCGTCTTCCTGTTTGGACCGGCGATCATCAACTCGTTGCGCGTGCGCCAGGGCAAGGGCCAGCCGATCCGCGCCGACGGGCCGCAGACCCATTTCAAGAAGGCCGGCACGCCGACCATGGGCGGGCTCATGATCCTTGCCGGCATTCTCGGGGGCTCGCTGCTGTGGGGTGACCTGTCGAACGTCTATGTCGTTGCCGTGCTGATGGTGACACTCGGTTTCGGAGCCATCGGTTTCTACGACGATTACCTGAAGGTAACGAAGCAGAGCGACAAGGGCTTTTCCGGCAAGGCGCGTCTTGGCATCGAATTCCTGATCGCGGCGATTGCAGTGTTCTTCATGATGAAGATGGCGCTTGCTTCCGCCCCGCATGGCGGCACGCTCGGCAGCTCCATCGCGTTTCCGTTCTTCAAGGAATTCGTGATCAATCTCGGTTATTTCTTTGTGCTCTTCGGTGCTTTTGTCATCGTTGGCGCGGGCAATGCCGTGAACCTGACGGATGGTCTCGATGGTCTCGCCATCGTGCCCGTTATGATCGCGGCTGCTACCTTCGGGGTGATCGCCTATCTTGCCGGTAACGCGGTTTTCGCCAATTACCTGCAGATCAATTTCGTGCCCGGCACGGGTGAACTCGCCGTCATTGTCGGCGCGGTCATCGGCGCGGGCCTCGGCTTCCTGTGGTTCAACGCGCCGCCTGCCGCCATCTTCATGGGCGATACGGGTTCGCTGGCGCTTGGCGGCCTCATCGGCTCCATCGCTGTCGCGACCAAGCACGAGATCGTCATGGTCATCGTCGGCGGTCTCTTCGTCATGGAAACGCTGTCGGTTATCATCCAGGTTTTCTGGTTCAAGCGAACCGGCAGGCGTGTGTTCCTTATGGCGCCGATCCACCACCATTTCGAGAAAAAGGGCTGGACGGAAAGCCAGGTGGTGATCCGTTTCTGGATCATCTCCGTTGGCCTCGCGCTGCTCGGCCTCGCCACCCTGAAGCTGAGGTGAGCGATGATCCCGGTCACGTCGTTCAGAGGTAAGAAGGTCGCGCTTTTCGGGCTTGGCGGTTCGGGTCTCGTCACCGCCCGCGCACTGGTCGCGGGTGGGGCGGAGGTCGTCGCCTTCGACGACAATCCCGATAGCGTCGCCAAGGCTGAAGCCGAAGGCATTACGACGGCGGACCTGCGGACGATAGACTGGCCCTCCTTTTCCTCCTTCGTGCTGGCGCCCGGCGTGCCCTTGACGCATCCGAAACCGCACTGGTCGGTGGACCTTGCCAAGGCAGCGGGTGTCGAGATCATCGGCGATATCGAGCTTTTCATCCGTGAGCGCCGCGCTCATGCGCCGGATTGCCCTTTCATCGCGATTACCGGCACCAACGGCAAGTCCACAACGACGGCGCTAATCGCGCATATTCTCAAGGCATCCGGCCGCGATACGCAGCTGGGCGGCAATATCGGTACGGCGGTGCTGAGCCTCGATCCGCCGAAGGCGCAACGTTTCTATGTTGTCGAGTGCTCGTCCTACCAGATCGATCTCGCGCCAACGATTAATCCGACCGCCGGAATTCTTCTCAATCTGACGCCCGATCATCTCGACCGGCATGGCACGATGCAGCACTATGCTGACGTCAAGGAGCGATTGGTGGCTGGCAGCGGCACGGCAATTGTCGGTGTGGATGACAGTCATTCGACACTGATCGCCGACCGTATCGAGCGTGCCGGGGTAAAGGTCGAGCGCATTTCCAAACGCAATGTCGTTTCCGAAGGTCTTTATGCTGAGGGCAGCCGCATCCTGCGGGCGCATGGTGGCACGTCCGCGCTGCTGGTCGATCTCGACGGCATCCAGACCCTTCGCGGCAGCCACAATGCGCAGAATGCGGCGGCGGCAATTGCCGCCTGCCTTGCGGTCGGTGTTACCGAAGACGAGATTCGGGCCGGTCTCAAATCCTTCCCGGGCCTCAAGCATCGCATGCAGCCTGTCGGACGCCGTGGCAACGTCACCTTCGTCAACGACAGCAAGGCTACCAATGCCGATGCTGCTGCACCGGCGCTTTCAAGCTTCGACCGCATCTACTGGATCGCCGGCGGCCTGCCAAAAGCGGGTGGCATCACCAGCCTCTCGCCGCTCTTCCCCCGCATCGCCAAGGCCTATCTGATCGGCGAAGCGGCAGCCGAATTTGCGGCGACGCTGGGCGAGGCAGTACCTTATGAAATATCCGGCACGCTGGACAAAGCGATCCAGCATGCGGCGGCGGATGCGGAAAAAGATGCGACGGCCGGCAATATCGTGATGTTATCCCCGGCTTGCGCAAGCTTCGATCAATATAAGAACTTTGAGATCAGAGGTGATTCGTTCGTCGCGCAGGTTGCGGCGCTCGATGGCATGACGATGCTGGTTGACTCTGGAAAAGGGGGTGAAGGCCATGGTAAGCCGAGTTGATCGCGGTCCGGTCGCGGAATGGTTCTGGACCATCGACCGTTTCTTTCTGGCGGCGTTCATCGCATTGATGGGCATCGGACTGATGCTGTCCTTTGCGGCGTCACCGGCGGTTGCCGAGCGTATCGGTCTCAACAGCTTCTTCTTCGTCGAGCGTCAGGCGATGTTCATGGTGCCGTCGCTGGCGATCATGGTCGGCCTGTCCTTCCTGTCGCCCCGGCAGGTGCGTCGTGTCGCGGTCTTCATGCTCATCGCTTCGCTGCTGATGATGATCTTCGCGCTATTCTTCGGCATCGAGGTCAAGGGTGCGAGACGCTGGATTTCCATCGGCACCTTTTCCATCCAGCCATCGGAATTCATGAAGCCGGCCTTCGTGATCGTCTGCGCCTGGCTTTTCGCCGAGCGGGCACGTCATCCGGAAATTCCGGGCAACCTCTTTGCCATCATCACCTTCGGCATTGTGGCTGCATTGCTGATCGCCCAGCCCGACTTCGGCCAGACCATCCTGACCTCCGTGGTCTGGGGCGGCATGTTCTTCATGGCGGGCGTGCCGTGGTTCTGGATCATCATGCTTGGCGGTCTTGGCGTCGGCGGCATCATCTCCGCCTATTTGCTGCTGCCGCACGTTGCCGGTCGTATCGACCGTTTCTGGACGGGCGAAGGCGATACGTTCCAGGTGGATACGGCGCGTGAGGCGATTATTCGCGGCGACTGGTTCGGTCGGGGACCGGGCGAGGGTATCGTCAAGCGGATCATTCCCGACAGCCATACCGACTTCATCTTCTCGGTGGCGGCGGAAGAATTCGGCATCGTTTTCTGCATGTTCCTGGTGGCGATCTTCGCCTTCATCGTGCTGCGCGGCCTCTCGCACGCCTTCAAGGAAAAGGACGACTTCTGCCGCTTCGCCGTGGCCGGCCTCGTTTTGCAGATCGGCATGCAGTCGATGATCAATATCGGCGTCAATCTGGAACTGATGCCCGCCAAGGGCATGACGCTGCCGCTGATTTCCTATGGCGGTTCGTCGATGATGGCGATCTGCGTGACCGCCGGCTTCCTTCTGGCGCTGACACGCCACAGACCCGAAAAGCGGGCGCAGGAGCGGAGTTTCTTCCGCGTCGGTTCCGGCGTTCCCGCGGAGTAAAGTATCATGAGCAAGGGTATTGTTCTTCTTGCCGCCGGGGGAACCGGCGGCCATGTCTTTCCAGCCGAGGCCCTGGCGCATACGCTGAAAGAACGCGGTTATCAGGTGCATCTCGTCACCGACAGCCGCGCCGAGCGTTATGCCGGCAAGTTTCCGGCGGATGAAATTCATGTGGTGCCGTCTGCCACCATCGGTTCGAAGAACCCGATTTCCGTGGCGCGTTCGCTGTGGAAACTATGGACAGGGCTGCGTTCAGCGCGCCGGCTGGTCACGAAGCTGAAGCCGGTCGCGGTCGTCGGCTTCGGTGGTTATCCCACCGTGCCGCCGCTTCTGGCATCGACCGGGCTTGGCGTGCCGTCGATCATTCACGAGCAGAATGCGGTGATGGGCCGCGCCAACAAGGCGCTGGCCGGCCGGGTGAAAGCAATCGCCGGCGGTTTCCTGCCGCCCGCCAACGGCCAATATTCCGACAAGACGGTGGCCACCGGCAATCCCGTTCGCCCGGCGGTGCTGGCTGCGTCGGAGATACCCTATACGCCCTCGCAGACGGATGAACCGTTTCAGCTCGTCGTTTTCGGCGGCAGCCAGGGCGCGCAATTCTTTTCCAGCGCCGTGCCGGCAGCGATCTGCCTGTTGAAGAACGAGCAACGCAAGCGCATCGTCGTCACCCAGCAGGCTCGCCCCGAAGACAAGGACAGCGTGATCGCCTCCTATCAGAAGCTCGGCGTGAAAGCGGATGTTTCGCCCTTCTTCGGCGATATGGCCTCACGTATTGGCGAGGCCGATCTGGTCATCAGCCGTTCGGGTGCTTCGACGGTGTCGGAACTGTCGGTCATCGGCCGTCCGTCGATCCTCGTGCCCTATCCGCATGCGCTGGATCACGATCAGGCCGCCAATGCGGCAGCGCTTTCGGCGGCGGGCGGGGCAAGCGTCATCAAGCAGGCGGAACTATCGCCGCAGAAGCTTTCCAGCCTTTTGTCGTCGGCGCTTTCCGAGCCTGACCGTTTGAGCGCGACGGCGGCAGCGGCAAAGGCGACCGGCAAACCGCATGCGGCGGATGTGCTGGCCGATCTGGTCGAGGCTATTGCTTCCGGCCAGTCCGTACAGGAATTCAAGAAGAAGAATGAAGGAGTTGGGGCATGAAGATGCCGAAAGCCATAGGCCTTGTCCATTTCATCGGCATAGGCGGGATCGGCATGAGCGGCATTGCCGAAGTGCTTCACAATCTCGGCCATCGCGTTCAGGGGTCGGATCAGGCCGATAGCGCCAATGTGCAGCGCCTGCGCGACAAGGGTATCGAGGTTTTTGTCGGCCATACGGCGGATAATATCGGTGATGCCGAGGTCGTGGTGGTTTCCACCGCCATCAAGAAAAGCAATCCGGAACTCATCGCCGCGCGGGAAAAACACCTGCCGATCGTTCGCCGTGCCGAAATGCTGGCCGAGCTGATGCGTTTCCGCAATGCCATCGCCATCGGCGGCACCCACGGCAAGACCACGACCACCTCCATGGTCGCGACGCTGCTGGAAGCCGGCAATCTCGACCCGACCGTCATCAATGGCGGCATCATCAATGCCTACGGCACCAACGCCCGCATGGGCGAGGGCGAGTGGATGGTGGTGGAGGCCGACGAATCCGACGGCACGTTCCTGAAGCTGCCGGCCGATGTGGCTGTCATCACCAATATCGATCCCGAGCATCTGGATCACTACGGCAATTTCGATGCCGTGCGCGCCGCGTTCCGCCAGTTTGTCGAGAATGTTCCTTTCTACGGTTTTGGCGTCATGTGCCTCGACCATCCGGAAGTGCAGGCACTGGTCGGCCGGATCGAGGACCGCAAGGTCATCACCTATGGCGAGAACCCGCAGGCCGACGTGCGTTTTTCGAATGTGCGCATTGACGGCACGCGGTCGATCTTCGACGTGGAAATCCGTCGCCGCCGCACCGGCAAGATATTCTCCTTCAAGGACCTCGTCCTGCCGATGCCCGGCCGCCACAATGTGTCGAATGCGACGGCCGCGATTGCGGTCGCCAATCGTCTCGGCATTTCGGAAGCCGACATCAAGAAGGGGCTTGCCTCCTTTGCCGGCGTCAAGCGCCGCTTCACGCTGACGGGCGAAGCCAACGGCGTACAGGTCTTCGATGACTACGGTCACCATCCGGTCGAGATCAAGGCTGTACTGGCGGCGGCGCGCGAAGCCTGCAAGGGCCGCATCATCGCCGTGCACCAGCCGCACCGCTACAGCCGGCTTTCGAGCCTGTTTGACGATTTCGCGCATTGTTTTAACGATGCCGACACGATTATCCTTGCTCCCGTCTATGCCGCGGGCGAAGATCCGATCGAAGGCGCGAGCTCGGAAGCGCTGGTTTCGGCCATCAAGGCCGCCGGCCACCGCGACGCTCGTTTTCTCGAAAAACGGGAAGATCTCGCCTCAGTGGTTGCAGGCATTGCGAATCCGGGTGATTTCGTGGTTCTCTTGGGGGCTGGGAATATCACGCAATGGGCAGCAGCGCTGCCTTCGGAATTGAAGAGCATATCAGGAAAGTCTGAATGAGACAGGTCGATGGGGTTAAATTGCTGGGGAGGCTCGGCGACGGGGTAAATGAATTGCGGGGACGTCTGACACCGGATGCGCCCATGGACCGCGTGACGTGGTTCAGAGCCGGTGGTCTTGCGGAGGTGATGTTCCAGCCGCACGATGCCGACGATCTGATTGCCTTCCTGAAAATTCTGCCGGAAGACGTGCCGTTGACCGTGGTCGGCGTCGGTTCGAACCTTCTCGTGCGCGATGGTGGTATTCCTGGCGTCGTCGTCCGTCTGTCGGCCAAGGGCTTCGGCCAGGTAGAGCTTGCCGGTGAAAACCGCATCAAGGCGGGCGCGATCTGCCCGGACAAGCATATTGCGGCCATGGCCATGGATAATGGCATCGGCGGTTTCCATTTCTATTACGGCATTCCCGGCTCCATCGGCGGTGCGCTGCGCATGAATGCGGGCGCCAATGGCGGTGAAACGCGTGAGCGTGTCGTGGAGGTCTATGCGGTCGACCGTCAGGGCAACCAGCATGTGCTTTCCAATGCCGATATGGGTTACAGCTATCGCCACTCCGGCGCGGATGCGGGCCTGATCTTCACCGGCGCGCTGTTTGAGGGCTATCCCGAAGACAAGGCGAAAATCCGTGCCGATATGGATGCCGTGCGTCATCACCGGGAAACCGTGCAGCCTATCCGCGAGCAGACGGGCGGTTCCACCTTCAAGAATCCCGAAGGTCATTCCGCCTGGGAACTGATCGATGAGGCGGGTGGTCGCGGTCTGGTCATCGGCGGGGCGCAGATGTCGTCGCTGCACTGCAATTTCATGATCAATACCGGCCATGCGACCGGTTATGACCTGGAATATCTGGGTGAGACCATTCGCAAGCGCGTGTTCGAGAAGTCGGGCATCCGGCTGGAATGGGAAATCAAGCGGCTGGGGCTGTTCATGCCGGGCCGCGAGGTGGAACCGTTTCTAGGGGCATAAACCCGACGAACGCCTTTACCGCAAGAAAATTCTGCCGTTGAATCGGCCGTTTCGTGTATCGTAACGGTCGATCAACGGTTTTTCCTATATTGTTTCCGGGAAATACGTGAGCGGACGATATAACGTCTCGCTCTTTCAGCAATAAATGTTTTTTTTATTTGGAAATACCAACGACATTACGCGACTGGGCACTTTTGAACATGATGTTGGGTCTTTGGAAAAAAGCGATCGAAATGATAAGTTTTTCGGTCGCCACGCCGGAGGGCCGTCGCCGGCTTGAGCCGCTGGAATTCTCCATTCGTATCGCATGCCTCGTGACGCTCGTCGTTATCCTGATGTGCACGGGTGGTCTGGTGCTTCTGGCGCAGTTCGGGCTGGTGACCGATCTCTTCAACGGGATCATGCTGAGCACGACGCTCGGCGGGGCCGTTGCGTTTACGGTGACGTTGCTGGTCTGCTGGCTAAATGCCAGGGAGGTGCAAATTCTCGTGCAATCCCACGAGCGCTTCCTGCATCTGAGCCATACGGATGCCCTGACTGGCCTGAGCAACCGGCTCGGCCTTTATGCTGCATGCGCCGAACTCGGCAGTGACTATTGCGTCGCCTTTCTCGATATCGATCATTTCAAGTTGGTGAATGACAGATACAGCCATCTCGTCGGCGATCTCGTCATCTCGAGCGTCGCCCGCAGGATAATGGAGCATTTCGATCCTTCTGCCCATGTCGCCCGTCTGGGTGGTGAGGAATTTGTCGTCGTGCAGGAAACTAGCCCACTTGCCTTTCTGCAGATGTGCGAGAAGGTTCGTGCGGTTATCGAGACCACGCCGGTGGAGCATCAGGATCAGCGGATCACGGTGACGATTTCGATTGGTGTAGCCTTTCGCTGTGACGCCGACATTTTCGACAAGGTCATGCATAATGCCGATCTGGCGCTCTATCGGGCGAAAGGGGGAGGGCGCAATCGCGTCTGTGTGACGGGTCATGTGGAGCGGCGCCAGGCCGTGGCGTAAGCGTCGAAGCAGGCAAACAAAAGCCCGCGAAACGAAGGTTTCGCGGGCTTTTCAACGTCTTGCAATCCGTTCGGATCAGACTTCGTCCTTGCGGGACAGAAGAATGCAGGCCAGCGTGATGAGGGCGGATACGCAGAGATAATAACCGACATATCCCATGCCGTAATTCACCTGCAGCCATGTGGCGATGTAAGGCGCCAGCGATGCGCCGAAGATGCCGGCCATGTTAAAGGTGATGGACGAGCCGGTGTAACGCACGCGGGTCGGGAAGGGCGCGGCGAGCGCCGTTCCGATCAGGCCGTAGGTCATGCCCATCAGCATCATGGCCAGAGCCGCGAAAACGAAGATCGAACCTTCGCCGCCGGTCATCAGGCTTGGCAGCAGGAAGGAGAACAGGCCGATCAGCACCGTCGTCAGGATCAGGATTTCACGACGGCCGAATTTCTCGGCAAGCTTGCCGGCGATCGGAATGAAGATACCGAAGACGATGGAGCCGAGTATCTGCACTTCCAGCGCGTCGAGGAACGGGATTTTCAGGACCTTGACGTTGTAGGAGAGCAGATAAGCGGTGCCGATATAGAAAAGCACGAAGGTGGCCAGCGCCACGAAGGTGCCGAGCACGAGGCTGCGCTTGTGGTTGCGGAACAGTTCCGCGACCGGCACGGCCACACGTTCTTCCTTTTCGATCGCTTTCTGGAAATCGGGTGTTTCGGTGATGGACAGGCGAACCCACATGCCGACAGCGATCAGGATGATCGAAGCGACGAAGGGAATGCGCCAGCCCCAGCTCAAAAGTGATTCCTGCGACATGAAGTGCAGCAGGATCCAGAAGACGCCGGAGGAAAGGAACAGGCCGACGGGCGCGCCGAGCTGCGGGAACATGCCGTACCAGCTGCGCTTGCCGGGAGGGGCATTTTCCGTGGCGAGCAGAACGGCACCACCCCATTCGCCGCCAAGGCCGAAGCCCTGACCGAAACGGCAAAGTGCGAGGAACAGCGGCGCCAGAACGCCTGCCGTCTCATAGGTCGGCAGAAGGCCGATCACGACTGTCGATACGCCCATCGTCAGAAGGGCCGCGACAAGCGTGGTCTTGCGGCCGACACGGTCACCATAATGACCGAAAACGACGGCGCCGAGAGGGCGGGCGAAAAAGGCGATGGAGAAAGTGGCGAAGGATGCCAGAAGCGCCGTCATCGGATCGTTGTTCGGGAAGAACAATGCCGGGAACACGAGCACTGCGGCCGTGGCGTAAACGTAAAAATCGAAAAACTCGATGGTCGTGCCGACCAGGCTGGCAGTGAGAACTCGTGCAGGCGAATTTGTCTTTACAACGTTCGAATTGCCAGCTGTCGACGATACCTGAGATACCGCGTCAGTCATGGTTTGGGTTCCATTTCAGATGATTGGAATGTCATGCCTTGGGAGGCAAGGACTGCGTTAACGCAATTTTTGTTCCTATGGAATGCTAAAAAAGAAATAATGCAAATAATGTGATCTTTGAATGCGACGGGCCTGGTGTCGGGCATTCGGCATGCGCTCGGCTGATGAGAGACTGATTCAGGTCGCGGATTTAAAACGCTGAAACGCCAGATAATTTTCGCTGGGGAAAAGCGCCTCTCGTTAACGTTTCAGACTTGTCTTCTGCGGAGCAAGGTGGAGGCCGCGCGGCGATTTTATTTCCGATCATTGAAAAGCTGCATGTTGCAATCCGTGCAACTCTCTGATTCCAAGGAGGGAATCCGGATCGATGCTGATTCTTTAACGGAACTCGGCATGTTGGGCGCGGCGGTTAACGAAAGTAAACGATTCATTAACCTTAATGGCGTTTAACTGATCTCAAGGATCATGTGCCAGAATCACCGTTCGTCAATTTCGGCGGTTCGGGCGTGGTTCGTAACGGAGAGTTGGTGTCAGAGGTATCGATGAGCGGCAAGCACGTAGCTGTTCTTATGGGTGGGTTTTCGTCGGAGCGGCCGGTCAGCCTGTCGTCGGGGAACGCTTGCGCGCTCGCCCTGGAGGGTGAGGGGTACAAGGTTACCCGCGTCGATGTGGGCCGCGATGTCGCCGCCGTACTTGACGAATTGCGCCCTGATGTTGCCTTCAATGCTCTGCATGGCCCTTTCGGCGAAGATGGCACCATTCAGGGCATTCTCGAATATCTTGCCATTCCCTATACCCATTCCGGCGTGCTCGCTTCGGCGCTCGCCATGGACAAGGCGCAGGCCAAGAAAGTGGCCGCGGCTGCCGGTGTTCCGGTTGCCGTCGAGCGCGTCATGAACCGCTTCGATTTCACCAGCGAGCATCCGCTTTCGCCTCCCTATGTGGTGAAGCCGGTGCGCGAAGGTTCCAGCTTCGGTGTTGTCATCGTCAAGGAAGACCAGTCGCATCCGCCGCAAATCCTCACCTCGTCCGAATGGCGTTATGGCGATCAGGTAATGGTGGAGCGCTATATTCACGGCCGCGAGCTGACCTGCGGTGTACTTGATGGCGAGGCGCTGGGTGTCACGGAGGTGGTGCCGCTCGGTCACAATTTCTATGATTATGACGCAAAATACGCTGCCGGTGGCTCAAAGCATGTCATTCCGGCGGAAATTTCACCGAAAATTTACCAAAAAATTCAAACACTGGCGGTTATGGCACATCAGGCGATCGGGTGCCGTGGCGTAAGCCGTTCAGACTTTCGTTACGACGACCGCTTCTCAGAAGATGGCGAAGTTATCTGGCTTGAAGTGAATACGCAGCCGGGCATGACGCCGACCTCCCTGGTGCCGGAAATGGCGGCCCATGCTGGCCGCTCCTTTGGTAACCTTGTCAGCTGGATGGTGGAGGACGCTTCGTGTTTGCGGTGATCGGCAAAAAGTCGACGGCAAAAAAGCGCGAGCAATATGCGGTGGCGGCCAATGCCGACGATCGCAGGGTGCTGCCGCGTCCGATGCGTCGCGTCGTGCGCTTCTGCGTCAGCCTCGCGACCGGGCGCATCCACATTCCCGCCCATACCGGCACGATTGCGGCCGTCGCCTTTTACGCGGTGACCGGGCTTTACGGCATGTCGCTCGGCGGCCACACGACTATCGTCACCCAGACCACGACATCGGCAGCTGGCTTCGCAGTCGAGGACGTCAAGGTTTCGGGCAATTTGCAGACCTCGGAAATCGAAGTCTTCCAGCTTCTCGGCCTCGATGGCAGCACCTCGCTGATCGCGCTCGATATCGATGCGGCGCGCCGCAAGCTGGTGCAGCTTCCCTGGGTGGAGGATGTCGATATCCGCAAGGTGTACCCCAAGACCGTGGAAGTCCGGCTGAAGGAGCGTGAGGCCTTCGGTATCTGGCAGCATGGCTCGGAACTGTCGCTGATTGAAAAAAGCGGCAGCGTGATTGCGCCGCTGCGCGACAATAAATTTGCCACCCTGCCGCTCTTCGTCGGACGTGACGCGGAAACCGGGGCTGCCGGCTTCGTCGAGCAGTTGGCCGACTGGCCGGAAATCCGCAACCGTGTCCGCGCCTATGTGCGTATCGCCGGTCGTCGCTGGGATCTGCATCTCGATAATGGCATCGTCGTCAAGCTGCCGGAAGAAAACCTGCCGCAGGCGCTGCAATTGCTGGCGCGGCTCGACCTCGAGGAAAAGGTTCTGTCTCGTGATGTCGCCGCCGTCGATCTGCGGCTTGCGGACCGCACCACGATCCAGTTGACCGAAGGCGCGACGGCACGTCGCCAGACCGCCGTGGACGCACGCACGAAGGCACTCAAGAAAGCGGAGAAGAACACATGAGCTTTTTTGGTTCTTCCCATTTCGGCCTGCCGCGTCTGAAGCCGCTTTCCTCCAAGCGCAGCCATATCGTCTCGGTGCTGGACATCGGCTCGACCAAGGTCGTGTGCATGATCGGCCGGCTGACGCCGCGTCAGGAAAGTGAAATCCTTCCGGGTCGTACCCATAAGGTCGAAATCATCGGTATTGGTCATCAGCGCTCGCGCGGTGTGAAATCCGGCGTGATTGCCGATCTCGATGCGCTGGAAGGCGTGATCCGTCTGTCTGTCGATGCGGCCGAGCGCATGGCGGGGCTTACCGTCGACAGCCTGATCGTCAATGTTTCGGCAGGACGGCTGGCGAGCGATATCTATACCGCGAGCATTGATCTTGGCGGGCAGGAAGTGGAAGCAAGCGATCTGCGCAAGGTTCTGGTGGCGGCAAGCCAGCAGTCGATGCGTCAGGACCGGGCGATCCTGCATTCGCTGCCGACAGGCTATTCGCTGGATGGCGAGCGCGGCATTCGCGATCCGCTCTCCATGTATGGCGACCTTCTTGGCGTCGACATGCATGTCGTGACTGTAGAGCGCACGGCGCTGAAGAACCTCGAGCTTTGCGTCAACCGCGCGCATCTTTCGGTCGAGGGCATGGTGGCGACGCCTTATGCCAGCGGTCTTGCGGCGCTGGTGGACGATGAAGTCGAACTCGGCTGTGCGGCCATCGACATGGGCGGCGGCACCACGACGATCTCGGTTTTCGCCGAAGGTCGGCTCATTCACACCGACGCAATCGGCCTTGGCGGCCATCATGTGACGACAGATCTTGCACGTGGCCTCTCGACACGAATCGAAGATGCGGAGAGACTGAAGGTGGTGCATGGTTCGGCTTTGCTGAATGGCGCGGATGAGCGCGACATGATTTCGATCCCGCCGATTGGCGAAGATGATCGCGATCAACCATCGCAAGTTTCAAGAGCACTTGTAACCCGCATCGTGCGGGCGCGTATCGAAGAGACGCTGGAATTGATCCGTGATCGTATCCAGAAGTCCGGCTTCAGCCCCATCGTCGGCAAACGTGTCGTCCTGACCGGCGGCGCAAGCCAGCTGACGGGGCTGCCGGAAACGGCACGGCGCATTCTCGCCCGCAACGTTCGCATCGGCCGCCCCATGGGTGTGGCTGGTCTTCCGGTAGCGGCGAAGGGACCGGCATTTTCAACCGCCTGCGGACTGATGATCTATCCGCAGGTGGCGGACATCGAAATTCATGCGGCGCAAGGCGGAATGTTCTCGCCGTTTGGTACGGGTAGCGGCCGGATAGCCCGGGTGGGGCAATGGCTGAAAGAGAGTTTTTGAGTGGCCTCGTGGCGTAAGCCGGGGGTTTCAGAGTTGAGTTTTCAAGAATCGGCCAGCGGGGCGATGCGGCCAGAGAAAGAAGGAATGCTAAAATGACGATACAGCTGCAAAAGCCTGATATCACCGAGCTGAAGCCACGCATCACCGTTTTCGGCGTTGGCGGTGGCGGCGGCAACGCTGTCAACAACATGATCACGGCCGGCCTCCAGGGCGTCGACTTCGTTGTCGCCAACACGGATGCGCAGGCGCTGACCATGACGAAGGCAGATCGGGTCATCCAGCTCGGCGTCAACGTCACCGAGGGTCTCGGCGCCGGTTCCCAGCCGGAAGTCGGCCGCGCCGCCGCTGAAGAATGCATCGATGAGATCATCGATCACCTGAACGGCACCCATATGTGCTTCGTCACCGCCGGCATGGGCGGCGGCACCGGCACGGGCGCTGCCCCGGTCGTTGCACAGGCCGCCCGCAACAAGGGTATCCTCACGGTCGGCGTCGTTACCAAGCCTTTCCACTTCGAAGGCGGCCGCCGCATGCGTCTTGCCGAACAGGGCATCGAGGAACTGCAGAAGTCCGTCGATACGCTGATCGTCATTCCGAACCAGAACCTCTTCCGCATTGCCAATGACAAGACGACCTTTGCCGACGCCTTCGCCATGGCCGACCAGGTTCTCTATTCCGGCGTTGCCTGCATTACCGATCTGATGGTGAAGGAAGGTCTCATCAACCTCGACTTCGCCGACGTTCGCTCGGTCATGCGTGAAATGGGCCGTGCAATGATGGGCACCGGCGAAGCTTCCGGTCCGGGCCGTGCGATGCAGGCTGCGGAAGCGGCAATCGCCAACCCGCTGCTCGACGAAACCTCGATGAAGGGCGCACAGGGCCTGCTGATCTCCATCACCGGTGGTCGCGACCTTACCCTGTTCGAAGTCGACGAGGCTGCAACCCGTATCCGCGAAGAAGTCGATCCGGATGCGAACATCATCCTCGGCGCAACCTTCGACGAAGCCCTGGAAGGTCTCATCCGCGTCTCCGTCGTGGCCACCGGCATCGACCGCGTTGCCGGTATCGGCGAACAGAATGTTGCCGATATGCGCGCCGCAGCTGCCGCCAAGCCGCTTATCCGTCCTTCCGCGGCCGTTGCTCCCGCTCCGGCCGCAGTTCAGCCTGCCCAGTCAGTATCGCAGGCACCCAAGACCGTAGACCAGATCGCCCAGACCATCCGTTCGGCGGAAGCCGAAATGGAACGCGAACTCGGTTTCGCCGCGCACCAGCAGCCTGCCCAGGATTTCCGTCCGCAGAGCAAGCTGTTTGCATCGTCCCCGGCTGAAGCACCGGCTCTCCGTCCGGCCCAGCCGGTTCAGCAGGCCGCTCCGGCACCGGTCGCTCCGGCGCCCGTCTACCATGCTCCGGAACAGGTTGCTGCTCCGGCACCGCGCATGCAGCAGCCGCAGGCTCCTGTCTACCAAGAACCCGCACCGGTTGCCCGCCAGCCCGAGCCGGTACGCATGCCGAAGGTCGAAGACTTCCCGCCGGTCGTGAAGGCCGAGATGGAACATCGCACCCACGCCGCTCCTGCTGCTCAGGAAGAGCGTGGCCCGATGGGTCTTCTGAAGCGCATCACCAACTCACTTGGCCGTCGCGAAGAAGAAGAAGTTCCGTCCGACATGATGGATGCGCCGAGCATGGCTCCGCAGCGCCGCGCGCCGCTTTCGCCGGAAGCCAGCCTCTACGCACCGCGTCGTGGCCAGCTTGACGACCACGGCCGTGCAACGCCTTCTTCGGCCAGCCACCACGACGACGACCAGCTGGAAATCCCGGCCTTCCTGCGTCGCCAATCCAACTAAAGGCGATTCCATCCGCCTCTTCAAACGCCCGGGTTTCACGACCCGGGCGTTTTGTTTATTTTGCGTGATTAACACTAAATTAATTCGCTTTTTCAATAGTTTACGCGTGTAACAATCCGAAACGAACAGTGATTTGTCGTGGCACCTACATGTGCGTATGTATGAGGCTGGGTAAAGGGAAATACGACTATGCCGGTTGCCAAAACCGGCTTGAAAACTTGAACGGCGCTGGCCCAGGCGGCGCGGTTTGCAAAACAAGGCATATACGCATGACTATCGGACTGCTCGGATTTCAGACAACTATCGCAAATGCTGTTCAGCTTAAGGGCATTGGCGTGCATTCCGGCAATCCGGTTTCGATGACGTTCCAGCCTGCAGAAGCCGGAACGGGCATCGTGTTCCACCGCCTTCATGAGAATGGCAGTGTAACCGAGTTGAAGGCGGTTTCGGCCAATGTCGGGAATACCGATCTGTGCACCGTGCTCGGCCGTTCGCTATCCCAGTCAGTGGCGACGATCGAGCACGTCATGGCCGCCATCTACGCCATGGGTCTCGACAACCTCATCGTCGAGGTCGACGGTCCGGAAGCGCCGATCATGGATGGCAGCTCCGCGCCTTTCATTGAAGCGATCGAATCCGTTGGCATCAAGAACCTCGGTGCGAAGCGCCGCTATATTCGCGTTACCAAGCCGGTGCGCATCGATTCGGGTGCCTCCTGGGCGGAGTTCCGCCCTTATGACGGCACGCGCTTCGAGGTCGATATCGATTTCGACACGCCGCTGATTGGCAAGCAGTCCTGGAAGGGCGATCTGACGGCTGACAGCTTCAAGAACGAACTTTCCCGTGCCCGTACCTTCGGTTTCATGCGCGACGTGGAGCGCCTGTGGGCTGCCGGTTATGCGCTTGGCTCCTCGCTTGAGAATTCGGTCGTCATCTCCGACGACAACAGCGTCATCAACATGGAAGGCCTGCGCTACGCCAAGGACGAGTTCGTCCGCCACAAGACGCTGGACGCCGTGGGCGACCTGGCGCTTGCCGGCGCGCAGTTCATCGGTTGCTATCGCTCCTATCGCGGCGGCCACAAGGTCAATGCGAATGCGCTGAAGGCTCTCCTGAGCGACCGCTCGGCCTATGAGATCGTCGAGGCTCCGGCCGCCCGAAACCAGATGGTGCGCGCTCGCGAATTCGTTGCGGTCAACATGCCCGAATTTGCACCCTGGTCGGCTTGAGTTTGTTCGCAGGCTATTGATTGACAGGAAAAGCCGCTCCTTTCGGGGCGGCTTTTTCGTCGTGAGGGGCGATATGTTTCTTCATATCGCCTGATATTCATGCGATTGCGCGGGCGGATGCCATAAAAATGCGTTAATGCGTCATCATTGCGTTGCCCTGCGGATGCTTTTATGGCTAGAAACGCCAGTGCAAAGCCGATGCTTATGTATTTGCGCGGGAAGTGGGAACTGTCGAATGAAGCATGTAGGGTCTGGTGCGATGAAGGGTACGATACGGGGGATCGCCGTTTCGTTGTTGTTGGTCGGTGCCAGTGCGGCATTGACTGCCTGCCAGTCCGATCCGGATATCGACATCACCAAGCTTGGCTTCGAGTCGGATCCGCCTGACGTTCTGTACAAGCAGGGGCTTGCCAACATGAACGCCGGCAACATGACGGAAGCCTCGCGCAAGTTCGAGGCGATCGACAAGCAGTATCCCTTCACCGAATGGGGCCAGAAGGCTCTGGTCATGCAGACCTTCATTGCCACGCGCACCAACAAGAACGATGTGGCCATCACCAACGGCAGCCGGTTCCTGCGCCAATATCCGCGCTCCAAGGATGCCGCTTACGTTCAGTACATGATCGGCCTTGCCTATTCCAAGCAGATTTCCGACGTGACGCAGGACCAGCGCGCCGCGCAGCGCACCGTCGAGGCGATGAACAAGGTCGTCAACGACTATCCCGATTCGGAATATGTCGCCGATGCGCAGGCCAAGATCCGTTTCGCCCGCGACCAGCTCGCCGGCCGTGAAATGCAGGTCGGTCGTTATTACCTTGAGCGCAAGGAGTATCTCGCCGCCGTTTCGCGTTTCCGCATCGTCGTCGAGCAGTACCAGAACACCAACCAGATCGAGGAAGCGCTCGCGCGTCTGACGGAAGCCTATTATGCGATGGGTCTGGCGGATGAGGCGCAGACTGCGGCGGCCGTTCTCGGCAACAACTATCCCGACAGCCAATGGTATGCGGATTCCTACAAGCTGCTTAAGGGTCAGGGGCTGGAACCGCGGGAAAACAAGGGGTCCTGGATTTCGCGCGCCGGCAAGAAGCTTATCGGCGCCTGAGACGGGGCATAGGCCATGCTGGTCCAGCTCTCGATTCGCGATATCGTCCTGATTGAAAGGCTCGACCTCGGTTTTGAGGCGGGCCTTTCCGTGTTGACGGGTGAGACCGGCGCGGGCAAATCCATCCTTCTCGATAGTCTGTCGCTCGCCCTCGGTGGTCGCGGCGATGGTGGTCTGGTGCGCCATGGGGAAGAAAAGGGGCAGGTGACTGCCACTTTCGAAGTCCCGAACAGTCACCCGACGCGGCTTCTCCTGCGCGAGAACGGCCTCGATGACGATGGCGACCTGATTTTCCGCCGGGTGCAATCCTCTGATGGACGTACCAAAGCCTATATCAACGATCAGGCCATCAGTGTGCAGATGATGCGCCAGCTCGGGCAATTGCTGGTCGAAATTCACGGCCAGCATGATGATCGCGCGCTTGTCGATACCGATGCCCACCGCACGCTGCTGGATGCCTTTGCCGGGCTGAGCGATGAAGCCCGCAGTGTCCAGGGCCTCTACCGCACCTGGAAGGATGCCGAGCGCGCCCTGAAGACCCACCGCGCCAAGGTGGAGGCAGCGGCGCGCGAGGCGGATTACCTTCGCTCCTCCGTCGAGGAACTGGAAGGGCTTTCGCCACGTGACGGCGAAGAGGAGGAGCTTGCCGAGCGCCGGGCGGTGATGCAGAAATCCGAACGCATTGCCGGTGATATTGCCGAGGCCAGCGAATTCCTGAACGGCAATGCGTCGCCTGTGCCTGTCATCGCCTCGATGATGCGGCGTCTGGAGCGCAAGAGCCACGAAGCGCCGGGATTGCTGGAAGACACCGTGCAATTGCTGGATGCCGCGCTGGACAGCCTTTCCAATGCGCAGATGGAAGTGGAGGCGGCGCTGCGCCGCACCGAGTTCGATCCGCGTGAGCTGGAGCGGGTGGAGGAGCGGCTGTTCGCGCTGCGTGCCGCCGGACGTAAATATAATGTCGCCGTGCCTGATCTGCCGGCCCTTGCCGAAAAAATGGTGGCCGATCTTGCCGATCTCGATGCCGGCGAGGAAAAGCTCGGCAAGCTCGAGGCTAATCTCGGTGTGGTGAAGGCCGATTTCGACCGTGCCGCGCAATCGCTTTCCGACAAACGCCGCCATGCGGCGGATGCGCTTTCCAATGCGGTGATGGCAGAATTGCCGGCGCTGAAGCTGGAACGGGCGCGGTTCACCGTCGAGGTGACTTCCGATCCCGAGCAGGCGACGGCCGAGGGCATCGATACGGTGGAATTCCACGTTCAGACCAATCCGGGTACACGGCCGGGGCCGATCATGAAAGTGGCCTCGGGTGGCGAATTGTCCCGCTTCCTGCTGGCGCTGAAAGTGGCGCTGGCGGATCGCGGTTCTGCACCGACGCTGGTGTTCGACGAAATCGATACGGGCGTCGGCGGGGCTGTGGCGGATGCCATTGGCCAGCGGCTGCGCCGCCTGTCCAAGACCGTTCAGGTGCTATCCGTCACCCATGCGCCGCAGGTGGCGGCTCGGGCGGCAACCCATCTTTTAATTTCCAAGGGCCCCTCGGGCGACGGCAGCGAACGCATCGCCACACGTGTGGCGACGATGGAGCCGAAACACCGCACCGAAGAAATCGCCCGCATGCTTGCCGGCGCGTCGGTGACCGATGAGGCGAGGGCCGCGGCGGCTCGCCTGCTTGCCGCCAAGGATTAACGGCTGACGGCCACCGCGACGCCGGAGCCGATCATGATCCCGCCGGCCGCCCGGTTCACCCTACGGATGATTTTCGGCTCCCGCAGCAGTTTTCTCGCCCGTACGGCGAGAAGAACGTGACCACCAATAACAATCGCCTCCACCGCGATGATGACCGTTGCCAGGGCAGCAAGGTGATCGATCGTCAGCGAAGCGCCGACAATGTTCGGCAGCAGCGCGACGTAAAAGAGCGGCATTTTCGGATTGCCGAGGTTGAGCGCGGTTCCAGTCGCGAATAGCGAGATGAGGCTACGCCCGGCACTCACCGGCTGCAGATCGGGAACGATAGGTTCCGCCGTCCAGAGCCTGATGCCCATCCACACCAGATAGGCCGCGCCGCCATAGCGCAGTATCGTCATCAGGGTTCCCATTTCGGTGGCGAGGATGGACAGGCCAAAGGCTGCAAGCGTGAGGAAGATCAAAATTCCGGCCACGGTTCCCGCACCATAGGCGAGGCCGGAGGCGGCGCCATGGGTGATCGTGCGGGCAACGATCGTCATATTGTCCGGTCCGGGGCTGGCTGCGAACACAAAAAAGGCTGCCGCAAAGGCAATGAGGGTCATGACGTCCATTGGAAGGCTCCGGCATCTGTTTCATCCGGATGTTCAGAATAACGGATTCCTGCCTGTTGAAAAGCGAGGATGGTTTTGCGTTTGGCAATAATTCGCTAAAAGCATTGCAGATTCATCCGTGAGGCTTCTTCCATGTCGAAAGACCAGATTCCCGTCGAAAACCTGACCGAGCTTGAAGCCTCTTCCGAGCTTGCATTTCTGGCGGCCGAGCTTGCGCGCCACGATGCGCTTTACCATGGCAAGGATGCACCGGAGATTTCGGATGCGGAATATGACGCCCTGAAGCGGCGTAATGATGCCATCGAAGCCGCTTTCCCGGCGTTGGTGCGGGCCGACAGCCCGTCGAAAAAGTTGGCTTCACACCACTTCCGACCTTTGCGCCCATCGTGCATGCCCGGCCGATGCTATCGCTCGACAATACATTTTCGGAAGAGGACCTGCGCGACTTCGTCAGTTCCGTCTATCGTTTTCTTGGGCATCTGCCTGACGATTCCATTGCCTTTACCGCCGAGCCGAAGATCGACGGTCTTTCCATGTCCATCCGCTACGAGAACGGCAAGCTGAAGACGGCGGCGACACGCGGCGACGGCACGACCGGCGAGAATGTCACCGCCAATATAAAGACCATCAAGGAAATTCCGAACGAGCTGCCCGCCGATGCGCCCGATGTGGTGGAAGTGCGGGGCGAGGTCTATATGGCCAAGAGCGATTTTCTGGCGCTCAACGCCCAGATGGAGGCGGACGGCAAGCAGACCTATGTGAACCCGCGCAACACGGCATCCGGTTCGCTGCGCCAGCTCGACGCCAATGTGACGGCAAAACGCAAGCTGAGGTTTTTTGCCTATGCGCTGGGTGAGGTCTCGAATGGCGGCCAGCCGGCACGGATTGCGGATACGCAATATGGCATCGTGGAGAAATTCCGGGACTGGGGCTTTCCGGTCAACCCGCTGATGAAGCGATTCACCTCTGCCGAGCAATTGCTTGAACATTATAATGAAATCGGCGTCGCCCGACCCGATCTCGATTATGACATAGACGGCGTGGTTTATAAGGTCGACCGGCTCGATCTTCAGGAGCGGCTTGGTTTCCGCTCGCGCAGCCCGCGCTGGGCCACTGCGCACAAGTTTCCGGCTGAGCAGGCCTTTACCACGGTTGAAAATATCGAAATCCAGGTGGGACGCACCGGCGCTTTGACGCCGGTGGCGCGTCTGACGCCGATCACCGTCGGCGGTGTCGTCGTTACCAATGCGACGCTGCATAATGCCGATTATATCGAAGGCATCGGCAATAGCGGCGAGCGCATCCGCCCGGAAGATCACGATATTCGTATCGGCGACACCGTCATCGTGCAGCGCGCCGGTGACGTCATTCCGCAGGTGCTGGACGTGCTGCTGGAAAAGCGCCCGACTGACGCGGTGAAATATGCCTTCCCGGAAAAATGTCCGGTCTGCGGCAGCCATGCGGTGCGCGAGCGCAATGAAAAGACGGGCAAGCTTGATTCGGTCACACGCTGCACCGGCGGTTTCGTCTGCCGGGCGCAGGCGGTCGAGCATCTGAAACATTTCGTCTCGCGCAATGCCTTCGACATCGAAGGGCTTGGCACCAAGCAGATCGATTTCTTCTTTGAAAGCGACGATCCCGCTTTGTCGATCAAGACCGCGCCGGACATTTTCACACTGAAGGCGCGGCAGGAGGCGTCTCATCTCACCAAGCTCGAAAATATCGACGGTTTCGGCAAGGTCAGCGTCAAGAAGCTGTTCGACGCCATCGACGCCCGCCGCGAGATCGATCTGCACCGGCTGATCTTCGCGCTCGGCATCCGTCACGTCGGCGAGACGACGGCGAAGCTTCTGGCACGGTCCTATGGCACCTACGACCATTTCGAAGAGGCCATGAAGGCGGCGGCGGATCCGGCAAGCGACGCCTGGGCGGAACTCAACAGCATCGACGGCATCGGCGAGGTGGTGGCCCGCGCCATCATCGAGTTTTACAAGGAGCCGCGCAATCTCGATGTCATCGATCGGCTGATACGGGAGCTGCAGCCGAAGGAGGCGGAGAAGCCTTCTACCGAAGGCAGCCCGGTGGCGGGCAAGACGGTGGTGTTTACCGGCTCGCTGGAAAAATTCACGCGGGAGGAGGCGAAAGCACGGGCCGAAAGCCTCGGCGCAAAAGTGGCCGGTTCCGTCTCGAAAAAGACGGATATTCTGGTGGCAGGGCCCGGGGCGGGCTCCAAGCTTGCCAAGGCGGCGGAGCTTGGCGTGCAGACCATGGACGAGGATGAGTGGCTGGCGCTGATCGGCAGCTGAGGCGCCGTCATCGCCGTTTTGTTTTGCACGGCTACAGGTCTCATCCTGGAATGGGGAACGGGCCATGGATGATCGCATCGTCATCTCGACGCAGCAGGTAAGCAGGCTGATCGCGAGCCAGTTTCCGCAATGGGCGGGGCTCGATGTCAGGCCGGTGGAACTGAGTGGCTGGGATAATCGCAGCTTCCGCCTTGGCGATGATATGCTCGTTCGCCTGCCGAGCGCTGGCCGCTATGTGGCGCAGGTGGAGAAGGAGCACCGGTGGCTACCGAAACTGGCGCCTCTTCTGCCGCTTCCGATCCCGGTGCCATTGGCGCTCGGTGAACCGGGAGGGGATTATCCGTTCTTCTGGTCCATTTATGGCTGGCTTGAGGGCGAACCTCTTGCCCGGCATCTCGATCATATCGATCTGTCGCAAATAGCCATGGATGTGGCAGCTTTCTTGAAGGCCCTGCACGGCATCGATGCTTCGGATGGCCCGCTTGCGGGCGAACACAATTTCCATCGCGGTGGGTCGCTCGCCGTCTATGATAACGAGGCGAGGGCGGCGGCGCTGCATGTCGCTGATGAGGTGGATCAGGCGCTCGCCATGGAGATATGGCAGCTTGCCCTTTCCAGCCGCTGGCCGAGATCGGGTGTCTGGGTGCATGGCGATATTGCCGAAGGGAATCTGCTGGTCAAAGACGGTCGCCTTTCAGCGGTCATCGATTTCGGCAGTTCCGGCGTCGGCGACCCGTCTTCGGATCTCATTCTCGCATGGAATGTGCTGGATAAGGAAAGCCGCGTCGTTTTTCGTCATGCGCTGAATCTGGATGATGCCACCTGGCAGCGCGGGCGCGGCTGGGTGCTCTGGAAGGCGTTGATCGTGCTTGCCGCGGAGCGGGATCGCAACGGGAAAATGGCCGAATGGTCGCGCCGGACCATTCGGGAAGTGTTTGCGGATCATTGCCTGTCCGCCTGAACCGTCAGCGCAGGCGCGCCATCACGTATGAATCGGTATATTTGCCATCGCGATAGGCATAGTTGCGCATGGTGCCCTCATGCTCAAAGCCGAATTTTTCATAAAGCCGGATGGCCGCGAGATTGTCGGTGAAGACGTTGAGCTCGATGCGGCGAATGTCGTGCCAATTGTCCGCGGCATCAATGAGTGCAGCCAGAAGCCTCGATCCGATGCCTTTGCCAGCAAAATCGTCATGGATGCCGATGCCGAGGGTGGCGATGTGTTTCTGACGTCCGGTTCTGGCATGCAGCCCGGCATTGCCCAGAATCCCGCCGCGCCATTCCGCCGCCACCACGATATCGGAAGGGGAGAGGCCTTCGAGATATTTCCGGGTGAGTGCGACGCTCTGAAATGGCTGTCGTAATGTTCCCCAACGCACACCGGGCATGTTGAGCACCCGCGTCAAACCTTCGGCGTCATCGGGCGTGATGCCGCGGATGAGCAGGTCATCGATCTTGAAATCCTGAAAGGGCGGTAATTCGCTTTGCGGCTGGGGCACTGGCTGTTCTCCTTTGTGGCCGGAGAGCAGGGGACCATTCGCCCTGCTCTTGCGGCAGGGCATGGTGGACAAGGATCGCTAGTCTATCGCGACAATGCTCCACCGCCCGCCGGCTTTGCCGGAGGTGGTATTGATGAGCATGATGTTGTGCGACTGTGCGATCATGGCTGGCAGATTGGCCGGGGTCGCGAAGCTTGTCAATGTAATCTTCCCGGCCTTATGCAGTTCGAAAGCGTCTGAACAACCTGCCATCGATCGCCGCAAGGCCGGCCGCGATCATCGCCATGCCCGCGAAATGCTTGACCTCCAGCTGTTCTCCAAGAAGGAGCGAGCCGAGCAGGATGGCGCTGACGGGAATGAGGAAGGTGACGAGTGCGAGGTTGGTGGCGCCGGCGGTGGCGAGGATGCGGAAGAAGATGAGATAAGCCAGCGCCGTCGATAGCAGGGCGATGCCGATGAGTGCGCCCCAGGTGCCGAGGCTGGGCATGGCCAGCGTCCAGGGCTTGTCGATGAGGAGTGCGGCCGGGATCAGCATCAGCGTCGAAGACGATATCTGGCCAGTCGCCGTCATCAGCGGCGGTACGCCCATGGCCTTGAAACGCCGGCCGAATATGCCTGCGAAGGAATAGGAGATGGCGGCACCGAGAACGGCAATCTGGCCCCAGAGACCCGACGAACCGGAAAAGGCCGCCGGGCCGATCATGGTTGCCACGCCGCCAAAACCGATGAGGACGCCGGCCAGCTTGTTGCCGGTCATCTTCTCGTCGGCGGTGAGAAAATGGGCGACGATGACTGTGAAGAGGGGCGTGGTGGCGTTGAGGATCGAGGCCAGCCCGCTGGCAATATGGGTCTGGCCCCAGACGATCAGGCAGAAGGGGATGATGTTGTTAAGCAGGCCCATGCCGAAAAAGGCGCGCCACACGGCCCATTCACGCGGCAGACGCAGGCCCATGATGCGGCAGACGATGAGAAGCGCGATGGCCGCCAGGCTGACGCGCAGCGTGACAATGGTGACCGGCGGCAGTTCCTTGACGGCGATGCCGATGAAAAAGAACGATCCGCCCCACAGGAGCGAGAGCGCGACGAGCATCGCCCATTCGCCGGCATCCATCTGTTTCTGTATCGTCATCGTCATCTCCCAAAAGCATGAGTATCGACATGATCGCAGATGGGGTCGCCGCCATCCACCCGATATCGGTTGAGCTTGGCTCAAGCTGATAATGTGTGTCTCTCACTGCATTTCATGTCGTGTTGTCTCTATTTACTCCTTGTTTTATGGTGTCTTCAAACGATAGTTTCTCGTGCGATAATTGAGGTAAGCTAAACCATGGCGACCGAACTTCCTTCGTTGAAAGGGTTGCAGGCCTTCGAGGCCGCAGCGCGGTATCGCAGCGTCACACTTGCTTCCAATGAGTTGAATGTCACGCCCGGTGCGGTCAGCCTGCAAATCCGGGAACTGGAGGCGCGCCTTGGCGTGCAATTGTTTTTCCGCAAGCCGCGCAGCATCCAGCTGACGCGTGAAGGGGAGCGTTATTACGGCGCGCTTCGCACCGCCTTTCGGATGATGCGGGAGGCGACGGCGGAACTGACGGCGCGCTCCGAGATTACAGTGTTGACGCTGAGCTGCACGCCGACCTTCGCCGTGCAATGGCTGATGCCGCGATTGCCTGCCTTCCAGCAGCAACACCCGCATGTGGATGTCCGCATCAGCGTGACGAACCGGCTTGTGGATTTTTCGAGGGACGACGTCGATCTGGCGGTGCGGCACGGGTTCGGTCGTTATGAAGGGCTGGAGAGCATCCGCTTCATCGATGACAGCACCCTGCCGGTCTGCTCGCCACAGCTTCTGGAGAAATATGGGCCGCTTCAGGAAGCGGGGGACCTGAAATCCATTCCGCTTCTGCACGATGAAAACCGCAATGAATGGCGGCGCTGGCTGGAGGCGGCGGGAGCATCGGACGTGGATGCCTCCGGCGGCACTGTCTTCATCGACAGCAATGGTGCGCTGGATGCTGCCAAGGCCGGGCACGGCATTGCGCTGACCCGGCGTTCGCTGGTTTCCCGCGAGCTTGCGGAATGCGCATTGATTGCGCCCTTCGGCAAGGACATGGCCAGCACGCTTGCTTATTTCCTCGTCTATCCGCGGCGCATGCTTGATAATCCCGATTTGGTGATGCTCATCGACTGGATGCTTTCGGAAGCGGGCTCCGCCGAGGCCGGTTCTCTTTGACGTCAATCCGGTCTATGCCGGAATGAAACAACGGGAATCACTCTTGAAAACCATCGCCATCGATTTCGAGACCGCCAATGAGGAACGGGGCAGCGCCTGCTCCGTCGGGCTTGCATGGATAGAGGGCGGCGAGATCGTTCGCGCCGAGGAACGGCTGATCCGGCCGAAGGACATGCGGTTTTCGCCCTTTAACATCGCGGTGCATGGCATCCGCCCGGCCGATGTCGAAGATGCGCCGGAATTTCCCGAGGTGATGGAGGAGTTCATCGACGACTTCCACGGCGCCACCATGATCGCCCATAATGCCGCCTTCGATTTCAGCGTCATGCGGGCGTCTTTCGATAAATACCGGCAATCCTATCCCGATCTTTCCTATCTGTGCAGCGTCAAGATCGCCCGGCATGTCTGGCCCAATCTGGCGTCGCACAAGCTGAATGTCATCGCCCATCACCTGCAGCTGCGTTTCGTGCATCACAATGCCGCCGAAGACGCCGTCGTCTGCGCAGCCGCTTCGATTGCGGCGGCCAAGGCCTTGCGCGTCGCCCATATTCGCGAACTGCCGGAAAAGATCGGCATGGTCGCGGGGCGTCTCACCTCCACCGGTTACCAGCCCTGCAGCATGAAAAAACGCGCCGTTTCCCGGGTTGCGTAACCGTTCCGCGCACTTATGTTTGAAGCAGCGTAACGGAGAAGATGCGATGACGATGAAAACTCTGTCGGGTTTGTTTGCGGGCTTTCTGGCGCTGCTTCCGGTGACAGCGGCGCATTCGCAGGTGGTCGGTGAGGTCGGCGTCGACTGGATCGGCAATGACATCGTCATCGAGGCGATCGCCGATCCGAAGATCAAGGGCGTGACCTGCCATGTGACCTATTTCGAGCGCGGCGTCATCGACCGGCTGAAGAACGGTAACTGGTTTGAAGACCCCTCCAACAATGCCATTTCCTGCAGCCAGACGGGGCCTGTGGAGATCGGCGATATCGATCTGTCGAAGGGCGGGGAAGAAGTGTTCCGGCAGGGCATGTCGCTGGTCTGGAAGAAGCTCGTCGTCAGCCGCGTTTATGACAAGGCCAATGACACGCTGATCTATCTGGTGCATGCGCGGGAGCTGACCGACGGCTCGGCGAAGATGGCGATTTCCACGGTGCCGCTCTATAACCAGCAGGTCACATGGCAAAAGGGCAAGCCTTAAGGCTCGCCCCTCTCAATTTCGCATAGATGCCTGGATCAGGCTGCTTCGCGTGCCAGCTCGTCCGCAATCACGGTGTCGAGGTTGAGGAAGCAGACCATGCTCTTTTCCAGCGCCACGATGCCGCGGCAGAAGCTGCGCTGTTCTTCCGGAATGATATCGGGCGCGGGCTGCAGGTCTTCGGAGCGGATGGTCATCATGTCTGAGACCTGTTCCACCAGGAGGCCGACCAGCTTGCCGCCGATATCGGTGACGATGATGGCGGAGCGTTCGGACGGTTCGGTCATTTTCATGCCGAGGCGGCCGGCCATGTCGATGACGGGAATGACGGCGCCGCGCAGGTTGATGAGGCCGAGAACATAAGGCGGGGTGTGCGGCATCGGGGTAACCGGCGCCCAACCGCGGATTTCGCGGATCGCCATGATGTCGATGCAGAATTCCTGATCGCCCAGATGGAAGGAAACGATTTCGAGATATGCGCCGGATTGCTTGATGGCGTTGGACATGACGGCAGGTTTCCTCTGATGGCTCTCTAACAGGCCCGCGCAGGATTGAGCTTTATGCGGTGGCCGGAGAATGGACCGGGAGACATCATGTCGAGGCTTTAAAAACCGCTATGGTCATAATGCACAGCAAGATTTTAAACTTTCCCTAACAATTGCGCTGTTCCACCCCAAAAACCCAGTGTTTTGGCGGTTTTCGCGCTCGCGCAAACAGGTTATGATGGTGATATGAACGGGCTCGTCTCCAATCCGCTGAAGTTTATTCTGGCAAGTCTTGCAGCCATGGCTTCGCTTGCCATCGTGCTTCTTGCCTTCGATGGCTGGGTGCGGCACGGCACGGATATTTTCCTGTCCACGGTACAGAGCGGCATCGCCTGGTGCCTGTGACGTGTTTTCAGGCTGCGGATTTGTGACAAATCAGCGCGGTTCCCGCAAATACCGCCCAGTTGATTTGCCGTCCCCGTCGCCGTTCGCTATCTGTCGGCCAAAGCCCGCGCTATCAGGCCGGCCTTCGGGGTAGGATTGGACAATGAGAAATATTCGTATCGTATTGTGGGCCGTGGTGGTCGTTCTCGCCGGCGTCGTCAGCTGGCTGACGATCGAAATGACGAAGACGCGTGAGGAGATGGTGGAGACCGCCTATGGCGTGCCCTTCCAACTCACGGCGCAAAACGGCCAGCCGATCACCGAAAAGGCGTTTCAGGGCAAGCCGACAGCGCTTTTCTTCGGTTTCACCCATTGCCCGGAAGTCTGCCCGACAACCCTCTTCGAGCTGAACGGCTGGATGGAGAAGGTGGACCCGGCCGGTGACAAGCTGCAGGCCTATTTCGTCTCCGTCGATCCCGAGCGCGATACGCCTGAAATCATGCAGCAATATGTCTCCAACGTCTCGAAGCGCATCACCGGCATCACCGGCCCGGCCGACAAGATCGCCGAAACGCTCAAGGGCTACCGCATCTATGCCAAGAAGGTGCCGGTGGACGAGAAGGATCCGAATGGCGACTACACCATGGATCACACCGCGTCCGTCATCCTGCTCGACGCCAATGGCCGTTTTTCCGGCACCATCGCTTATGGCGAAAACCCCGAAGTTGCCGAGCAGAAGCTTCAGAATCTTCTGAAGGGCTGATAGAGGCGGCATAATTGCGCCGGGCTTATTGGACTGACCGAGGTTTTGTGGCAAAGGCAAGAACAATAACCTCATCCAGAGAAAGCAGCCCGCCGTGAGCGAAATCCGACTTTACGTCACCACGACCGAAATCAAGGCCGGTGAAATCCTCGATCTCATGTCGGACTATTTCGGCGAGGAGGATGTCGCGATTGCTACCACCGAGGTGGATGAGAAGCGCGACATCTGGGAAGCCTCCGTCTATCTGATGGCGGAGCAGGAAGAGGAGTTTCGCGAGCGTGTCGAAGCCTTGCTCGCTCCGGCCTTTCCCGGTCTGGTCATCGAGAAGGAAATCGTTCCTGATGTCGACTGGATCGCCAAGTCGCTCGAGGGGCTGAAGCCGGTCAGGGCAGGGCGTTTCATCGTTCATGGGGCGCATGATCGGGACAAGGTGCGGGCGAACGATCTGGCAATCGAGATCGAGGCGGGACAGGCTTTCGGCACCGGCCATCACGGCACGACGGCCGGATGCCTTGAGATGATCGAGGAGGTTCTGCGGGCGCGGACCGTGCGCAATGCGCTCGATCTCGGCACCGGCAGCGGTGTTCTGGCGATTGCCGTGCGCAAGATGCGTCCCATCCCAGTGCTTGCGACGGATATCGACCCCATCGCCGTAAAGGTGGCGAAGGAGAATGTGCGGCTGAACGGCATCGTCTCCGGGATGGCGCTGGAGACCGCGCCGGGCTTCCACTCGGACGCCTTCCGCAAGCACGGTCCGTTCGATCTCATCATCGCCAATATTCTGGCGCGGCCACTCATCAAGATGGCGCCGCAGCTCGTCACGCATCTGGCGCCCGGCGGCACCGTCATCCTGTCCGGCATTCTGGCGTCACAGCGCTGGAAGGTGCTTTCCGCCTATAATGGCGCCCGGCTTTCCCATATCCGCACCATCTGGCGCAATGGCTGGGTCACGTTGCATCTGCGCAAAGACTGAACCAGCGGCAATATTCCTTTCGGCCAAAAGAAAAGGCGGCGCTTTCGCGCCGCCTGGAAACCCGCGAGCATGGGAGGAGCTTGCTCAAGCGGGTCGACGTATTCCTGTTCGGCACGGTGGAGGGAGGATCGCCGCGCCGGACGTCATCAGAATACGTAGCTGGACTTTGCCTTGCGACGCAGATCGGCGCGGTTCATGCCGAGCGCTTCCAGCGACTTGTCGTCGAGGTTCAGAAGGGCTGCGTTGACATGGCGGCTGACCTGACGCTCGCGTGCTTCAACGACGCGATCGAAGGCGGTGCGGAGGAAAGATTTTGCCATTGCTTCAAATCCTTGTTTGCCAGGAGAGTGTCTCTCTCGCTGTGTTGATCCAAAGATAAGCGATGTGTTTTTGTTTGGTTAGGGGTAATGCTTCAGGGTTGATATGCGCAATACGCATGGCTTGACGTTTTCAGTATTACTTATTTTGTAAAATATGCACAATTTATCGCCGAAATAGGATCTGTCATATCTGGCTTGAAACCGGCTTTGTCCGCATGGCATTGTCGTTGCGCGCCAATGATTTGATGGCGTGACCGAACAGCTTTCCTCATGATAGTTCCAGAAAGACACCCATGTTCCAGACCTTCGAAAACAAATCCGCGCCGCAATTCGGCAAGGCTCGCGTCGAGGCGCTGCGCGCCAGTTTCGAGGCCCTCGGTATCGACGGTTTCCTGGTGCCGCGCGCCGATGAATATCAGGGGGAATATGTGCCTGAGTGCGCCGAGCGCCTGTCCTGGCTGACCGGCTTTACCGGCTCTGCGGGCATTGCGCTGGTGACGCGCACGGAGGCGGTGGTTTTTGTCGATGGACGTTATACGACGCAGCTCAAGTCGCAGGTCGACCAATCGGTGTTCAGCGGCGGCGATCTGGTCGGCGCGCCGCCCTCCGTCTGGTTGTCCGAACATGCGACCGAGGGCTTCAGGCTGGGCATTGATCCATGGCTGCATACCGGCGCTGAACTGAAGCGGCTGGAAAAGGCCGTTGCTGCCAGGGGCGGCTCCGTTGTCCTGCTTGAAAACAACCCGCTCGACGCCCTGTGGCAGGATCGTCCTTCCGAACCGCTGGAACCGGTCGTCATCCAGCCGGAGGCCTTTACGGGCAAGCTGGCGAAAGAAAAGATCGCTTCGCTGGCCGAGACGGTGTCAGCCAAGGGAGCGGACGCCCTGCTGGTCACCGATCCGTCCTCCATCGCCTGGATTTTCAATATTCGCGGCAATGATGTGCCGCATACGCCGCATCCGCTTGCGCGCGCCATCATCTATGCGGATGGCAGGGCGGATATTTTTCTCGATAAACGCAAGACGGGGATCGAGGCCGAGGCCTATCTGGCGCAGCTGGCGACCCAATTGCCGCCGTCGAAGATCGCCGATCGCCTGCACGCCATTGCCAGCGCCAAGGGCCGCATCATGGTGGACGCCGATCTGGCACCCGTGGCGCTGACAGGGGAGATTACGGCGGCGGGTGGCACCCTGATCGAGGAGGCGGATCCTGTCCGTTTGCCGCGTGCCTGCAAGAATGAGGCGGAGCTTGCCGGCTCTGCCGCAGCACATGTGCAGGATGGCGCGGCGATGGTTGAATATCTTTGCTGGCTGGACAGGCAGCAGCCGGGCAGCGTTACCGAAATCGCGGCCGTCAAGGCGCTGGAGGCGGCGCGCGCCAAGGTGGGGCAGGGGCTGCAAAACCCGTTAAAGGATGTGTCTTTCGACACGATTTCAGGGTCTGGCGCACATGCCGCCATCATCCACTACCGCGTCACCACCGACACGGACCGCACGCTTGCGGATGGCGAGATGTTCCTCGTCGATTCCGGCGCGCAATATGTCAACGGCACCACGGATATCACCCGTACCGTGGCGATTGGGAATGTTCCGGAAGAGCAGCGACGTTTCTTCACGCTGGTGCTGAAGGGTGTGATCGCCATCAGTGCCGCACGGTTTCCGAAGGGTACGCGTGGCTGCGATCTTGATCCGCTGGCGCGCATCGCGCTGTGGAAGGCCGGGGCGGATTATGCCCATGGCACCGGCCACGGTGTCGGTTCCTATCTTTCGGTGCATGAGGGACCGCAGCGTATCGCAAGGCTTTCGACGCAGGAGCTGCTGCCCGGCATGATCCTGTCGAATGAGCCGGGTTATTACCGACCCGGTGCCTTTGGCATTCGCATCGAAAACCTGATCTATGTGCGCGAGGCGGAAGCGGTTACGGGCGGCGATCAGCCGATGTTGTCCTTCGAGACCCTGACCTGGTGCCCCATCGACCGCAGGCTGATCGTGGCCGCACTTTTGACCGATGACGAGCTTGACTGGCTCAACGCCTATCACGCCGGCGTTCTGGAAAAGCTTTCGCCCTTGATTGCGGATGAGGATGTGAAGGCGTGGCTTGTCGCGGCCACGCTTCCCTTGACGCGGGTGGCTTAAAACAGCGGCCAGTGCCTTATCGCGATGACGATCGCCCAGCCGATGGCCAGCATCGTCAGGCCCGGAAAACGCAGGCAGACCAGAAGCGCTGCCACCATGCCGATCTTCACCTCGTATCCGCCTTCGAAAAAGGCGGGTGCGACGAGCGTGGTCAAGACCGCGACGGGAACCGCGTTCAGTCCCGCCTCCATGCGCGGCGGGATGGATTTCATCCGCGTCATCAGAACATAACCACCGATGCGGGTGAGATAGGTGGCGACGGCGGCGAGTGCGATCAGGATCAGTGTATCGGCGTGCAGAAAATCGCTCATGGCTTTTCCACCTTGCTTTCAGGATTGGTCTCGCCGGTCGGTTTGGGCGGATAGAGGACTGCAACGAGAATGCCGGCAACCGCGCCGAGGCTGACATGCCAGGGCGAACCGACGATGTGATAGGCGACCGTTGCGCCAATCGCGCTTGCCAGCATCACCGGGTAGAAATTTTCCCGCTGGCGAAAACTCAGGACCATACCCATGAAATAGATCGGCAGCAGCACATCGAGACCGATGGCTTTCGGATCGCCGACCATGTTGCCGAGCGACGCGCCGACAATCGTCATGGCCAGCCACAGGACATAGACCGGTGTGGCAAAGCCCATATACCAGGCAAAACCGACCGTGCCGGTATTTTCGTATTTCCTGACCGATTCGGCGAATTGCGGATCCACCAGCACGAAGAAGCCCGCTGCCTTTTGCAGGAAAGACCAGTTGGAGATCATTCTGGCGATGGCGGCCGAATAGAGGATATGGCGGAAATTGACGGCGAAGACCGAAAGAACGATCAGCCAGGGCGCGACCTTCTGGCCGAATAATTCGATGCCGACCAGCTGGCTGGCGCCAGCATAGACCGTGCCGCTCATGATCGTGGCCTCGACGATGCTCAGCCCGTTATCGACCGCGACCGCGCCGAACAGCGCGCCGAAGGGGGCGGCGGAAAGGGCGATCGGAAAGCCGGCCTTCAATCCCTCGCGAAAATCTGTTTTGGACATTTTTGGGAACTCCTTGCCGCCGCTCTATCGCCGTCCCGTCTGGCTGGCAAACAAATTGCATGAATGGATCGATTGATTCCCTTGAAGCATCCGTTACGTTAGCTGCATCCCGGCGCATCGGCGCCCAAATCACGACATGGCGGATAATGAATGCTTGAGAAGCAGGAAAAGGCGGTCCTGGCCGCGCGTATCAAGGATTATCTCGCCAGGGAGACCGAAACCGAGATGGGGCTGCTGCAGGCAGAGATTTTCGTGGAATTTCTGGCTGAGGAAGTCGGGTATGTCTTTTACAATCAGGGGCTCAAGGATGCGCATGCCGCGATCCTGAGGCGCCTGGAAGACGCGGCAGGCGATATCGACGTGCTGGAGAAGCCGAGGCTGCGCTGAAGGTTACTCAGTCGCGCAATATGTCGCGGCTCCTGAGAATGGCCACGCCTTTTTCCCGCATGGCGGTGATCGACGCCTTTATGCCCTGTGGATCGATGCCGCGGCTTGCGTCCTCGATAAAACGGATTTTGACGCCGGGCAGCATGTCGAGCGCATCGAGCACCGAGAAACTGACGCAATAATCGGTGGCGAGGCCGCAGACATCGAGCTGCGTCACGCCCTGGCGGGTCAGATAATCGGCAAGGCCGGTTGTCGCCCCCTGGTCGTTGTCGCGAAAGGCAGAATAGCTGTCGACAGCGGGATTTTCGCCCTTCTGCTGGATGTAGTCGAAAGCATCCGTCTTGAGGTCAGGGTGAAATTCCGCATCCGGCGTGCCCTGCACGCAATGGTCCGGCCACATCATCTGCGGTTTGCCGGAGAGTTCGCCCATGTCGAACGGTTTCTTGCCGGGATGCTGCGAGGCGAAACTGCCGTGGTTTTCCGGGTGCCAGTCCTGCGAGGCGACGATCAGGTCATAACCGCCATTGTCGATCAGGGCGTTGGCGACCGGCACGACCCTGTCACCCTCGGCAACGGCCAGATTGCCGCCCGGGCAAAAGCCGTTCTGGATATCGATGAGCAGCAGCGCCTTCATGATTTGCCTCCCAAATTTGCGAGCAGGATGCCAAGCCGGCACTGGCGGATCAAGTGCCCATTCAACCTTTGTGCCGGCATGACGGCGTTACGGCAAAGCGGTCTCGGTCGTTTTCCTGCCGCATTTGCAGCAAATTTCCGGCCAAGTCGGAATTTACCTGACGATGCGGCGACGGAAACTTTAAAGGCCGATGACGCCCTTGAGGGCATTTTTCCGGGACAAGGCGGTGCGGATGCACGCCTTATCCACGCAAGTCATTGTTTTGCCTTCGCCCGATAATGCGCAGACCTTAACGAATTATTTTTGCAGGGACTCGTAAACACTTTGGTTACCATAATTCGTCATGCTTCGAACCAGTCAGTTCCGAAACAGGCGTGGTGTCTGCCCGCTGTTCGGATGCCCCAAAATCCCTCCGGCGTTGCCCGGTTGTGCGTGAACGGTTCGAGTAACGAGTATCATGGCGTTTTCTGCTGCGGCCTATAATGGCGCCGGTCCTGCCCGGTCGTCCTGCCTCAAGAAGAGCAAATCCTTTTCGCTTGGCCGAATGTCGGCGCTGCTTGGCGGCGGTGCCTTTGCCGGTCTTTTCGCCTTTGCTGCCTTCGCCTCGCTTCACGGCATGGCGGCTGCTTCGCATGGCGTCGGACAGTTTGAAAAGACGCTGGTGGCCAGGCTCGATTCCGCGGAGACGGCGATAGACCGAGCGGTCGCACGGGATATTCATGTCCGCAAGTTTTCCCGCCTGAGCGACCACAGCCATGGCCAGCAGAAGGCTGTCCGCCTTGCCGGCATGATGCCCGAGATCGGCGCGAAGGAATTTGGCGAGCGTTTCGGTGCGGCTGCGAATGCGAAAGGGCAGGCGACGGTCAAGGAGCTTGCTGCGCTCCGGCCTTCGGCAATTGTCGATTCCGCGCTTGGGCGTACCACCGAGGTTGCCTATCAGAGTGCTGCTTCGCATCCGGCATTCGAAGTGGCGCTGGCGCGTCCGCAGATCGAGGAAGAGGCGAGCAGCCTGCTTCCGGATGACGTGCCGCTTCCGAGCTTCAGGCCCGAGGTGGCGGCTGCCGAGACCGTGGAGCCGTCGCCGCGTCCCGCCCTCTCCAAGGCCGACGTTGCTTCCGCGCCCGCATTCGACGCCCCTGTTCCGCTGCGTGCGCCGCAGCCGCCGAAACAGGGCACCGGCGCCATGCTCGCCTTTGCAAAGCCTGATAATCCGATACGTGAGCCGAGCAAGATGGATGCGGTTCCGTGGCCGGATCGCGGCAATGGCACGGCGATCTACGATATCTCCTCCGGCCTTGTGCACATGCCGAATGGGGAGAAGCTCGAGGCCCATTCCGGTATCGGCAAGATGCGCGACAACCCGGATTATGTTCACGTCAGAATGCGCGGCTCGACACCGCCTTCCAGCTACAGGCTGACAATGCGCGAGGCCCGTTTCCATGGCGTCGAGGCCATTCGGCTGACACCGGAAAACGGCGTCAATCCGCATGGCCGCGATGGCCTTCTGGCCCATACCTACATGCTGGCGAAACGCGGTGAATCGAATGGCTGCGTCGTGTTCCGGGATTATCCCCGCTTCCTCGCAGCCTTCAAGCGCGGCGAAGTCAAGCGCATGGTGGTGGTGCCGAAGCTCAACGGCAATCGTCCGACACTCGCCAGCAGCGGTGGGAAAAGTGGTGGCAAGACCCTGCTCGGCATGTTCTCGCGCGGCAGCGATTCCTGATTTTACACTGTCTTCCCGGATGTGCTCTAGCGGCCACGCCGCTGCGTCAGCACCATGCCGCCGAGGATGAGCAGAATGCCGAGCGCGCTCGCCCAGATTTTCGGCGGATGATCGCTGAAAAGATCGAGGACGACGCCTGACACCATCTGGCCGCTGATGACCAGAAGGGCTGTATTGACCGCGCCGATGCGGGGAATGAGCCAGCTGCCCGAGGCGATGAAGACGACGCCGATGGGGCCGCCGATAAAGGCGAGCCAGGGCGCATCGGCCGCACCCGGCGGGATGAGGCCGCCGACGATGAGGCCGATGACGGTCAGCACCGCGAAGCCGACGATGTGGTTCCAGAAGGAAGCGATGAGCGGCGAGTTCGACAGGCTGAGGCGGCCGTTGATCTGCCGGCTGAGCGCAACGAAGACGCCGCCGGTGAAAGCCATGGCGATCCAGACGATCATGCCGTTCTCCCGACCAGAATAATGAGGGCACTGCCGCAGAGGATCAGCGCTACCGCCGCCATGTCACGCAGGTCCGGCCGCCGTTTCGGCAGGCCGAAAAGGCCGAAGAGATCGGCCAGCAGACTGAAGATCACCTGCCCACCGAGACCCAGCGCAATGGTGCCGGAAAGCGCCAGCGGCGAATTGACGGCGGTGGAGGTGAGGATGACGATGGCGGCGCCGACGACGCCCCCGCTATAGGCCCAGAGCGGTGCCTTCGGCTTCTCTGCCACGCCCAAATCTTTCTTCGGGCGCATGATGGCGAGATAGATCAGCGCCGCTACCGTGCCGGTGCCATGCGCTGTCCATGAGGAAAATAGCGCGTTGCCGTAATGGGCAAGCTGACCGTTGAAATGCACCATCAGCGTCAGAAGGCAACCGCTGGCGAAAGCGGCGGCAAGATGCAGCGGGTTGAGGCGTGGATGCGTCGTGTCTGTCATGGCGGGCCGGCAAAGCTGAAGAGGAAACCGAGCTTTAGCCGATATGTGCCTGAAGCGGAATCGAATTACACGGTTTCACTGTTTTAGCCGACAATATCCTGTGCGCTGCGGAACAAGCGATGCGGCCACGCATTATTCCATCATGAAGAAAACGACGCGCAAACCATTGAACCGGATGACGATTTTCGTCATTTCGATTTTCATTCTCGCAGCCGTGATCGCGGCAGTCTATCTGGTCGGCTTTACACCCGGAGAGGTGTGATCCAGCGAGTTCAGTTGCCGGCCGGAACAGCCTTGCCCTTGCCGCCCTGCAGCGCGACGCTCAGCTTGGCGATGGCCAGGCGGATGCCACGCAGCAGGAAACGGCTGGTTTCCAGATAGGCGCGATAGGGCAGCACGGTGAAATAACGCCAGCGCGGCAGGCGGTATATCCGCAGATTGTTCTGGATCTGGCTTTCCCCGTCCGCATCCTGCGTGGCGCAGAGAGGGTAGATGAAGGCGCCCTTCAGGCCCGCGAGATATTCCAGATCGAATGCGATATCGTAAGCCAGCCGCATGGGAATGAGTTTCGATATCCATTTGCCGGCGCGGCGGTTGACGAGATAGGCTCCCGAACCCTTTTCCCGTGTCAATGCGATCGCGAGCGAGCGGCCATTGGACAGCGGGCGGAAGGCGAATTTCCGGCCGTTGCTGACGGTCGTCAGCCGCAGCAGATCCCAGTCGCTGCCATTCAGCACAGCCTCGTCGATCGCGTTGATAAAATCATTGTCGAAGATGACGTCGTCTTCGAGGATGAGGGCGATGTCGGCATCGCCGTCCATGAACCGGTTGGCGCAGGCGACATGGCTGAGATAACAGCCGATTTCCGGCGGCGAGGTGCGGCGGCCATGCATGAGCATGTAGGAAATCTCGCTGAATTCCGGGATCGGATAGTTCAGCTCCCTGCCATTGACGCCGGGAACGCGCTCCGCTTTCAGCCCGATGGCGTCTAGGCGAGTGTTCATGTCTTCAAGGCGCTTGGTGGCGCTGTCCATGTTGATCAGAAAAACGGCGAGCTTGCGCTGGCTTTTCGGTAAAATATGCAAAGCAGTCCTCACCCGGTTTTCACACCCTGTTGCAACTCCTTTATTGCAACAGCATGACGGGTGCCATGGAAAAAGCGCGCGCCCGGGCACTCGTGGTTGTCGAATCAGGCCTTTTCCACAAATCCATCCAGCACGCGCTTCTGGCCGGCGCGGTCGAAGTCGATGGTCAGCTTGTTGCCTTCGATGGCGGAGATGTTGCCATTGCCGAATTTGAGGTGGAAGACGCGGTCACCGACAAAAAACTTCGATGGTGTGTCGGCTACGGATTTCGCCACCAGTTCACCATCGATCGTGCGGGTGCGTGGGCCGCTTTCGCCATAACCGATCCGCTCGACCGCATGGCCGGAACGCGTGCCCCAATTGTCGCGGGTGGCGTCGGAGCGGTTCTGCTGCGCGCGTTTCCAGCCGGGGGTGGAATAATTATTGGCGAAGGGCTCGGCCTTGTCGAAACGGGACTGGCCGTAGCCGCCGCGTCCGCCATAACCGCCGTAATTGCTGTCGGATGCCGCAACGTCCACATGGGCGGGCGGCAGTTCATCGAGGAAACGCGAGGGCAGGGTGGATTGCCATAGGCCATGGATACGCCGGTTCGATACGAACCAGATATGGCAGAGCTTTTTGGCGCGGGTGATGCCGACATAGGCAAGACGGCGCTCTTCCTCCAGACCGGAGCGCCCGCCTTCGTCCAGCGCCCGCTGGTGCGGGAACAGGCCTTCTTCCCAGCCGGGCAGGAAGACGGTGTCGAACTCCAGACCTTTGGCGGAATGCAGCGTCATGATGGAGACGGCATCGAGATTTTCGTTCTGTTCGGCATCCATGACGAGGGCGACGTGCTCAAGGAAGCCGCGCATGCTCTCGAAGGCCTCCATGGAGCGGATGAGTTCCTTCAGGTTCTCAAGCCGTCCGGGCGCTTCGGCCGTCTTGTCGGCCTGCCACATGGCGGTATAGCCGCTTTCGTCGAGAATCTGCTCGGCAAGCGTGGTGTGTTCGGTGTTTTCCAGGAGGCCTTGCCAGCGGCGGAAATCCTGCACCACATCGAACAGCGCCTTGCGTGCCTTCGGCTTCAGTTCGTCGGTCTCGATGATGTCGGCGGCCGCCGCCAGCATCGGAATATCGCGGGCGCGGGCATAGTCGTGCAGATTGCGGATCGTCGTATCGCCAAGACCGCGCTTCGGCGTGTTGACGATCCGCTCGAAGGCGAGATCGTCGGCCGGTTGGCAGACAAGGCGGAAATAGGCCATGGCGTCGCGGATTTCGAGGCGCTCATAAAAGCGCGGGCCGCCGATGACGCGATAATTGAGGCCAAGCGTGACGAAACGGTCTTCGAATTCGCGCATCTGGAAGGAGGCGCGAACGAGGATGGCCATGTCGTTCAGATTATGGTTCTTGCGCTGGAGCTGTTCGATTTCCTCGCCGACGGCGCGGGCTTCCTCCTCGGAATCCCAGGCCGCATGCACCACGACCTTTTCGTCATCAGGGCTGCTGCGTTCGGTGAACAGGGTCTTGCCGAGACGGCCCTCATTGTGCGCGATCAGATGGCCGGCCGCGCCGAGAATATGCTCGGTGGAGCGGTAGTTGCGTTCGAGCTTGATGACCTTGGCGCCGGGGAAGTCCTTGTCGAAGCGGAGGATATTGTCCACTTCCGCGCCGCGCCAGCCGTAAATCGACTGGTCGTCGTCACCGACGCAGCAGACATTCTGCGGTTCGCCCTTGGCGCGCTGGGCAAGCAGCCTGAGCCACATATATTGCGCCGTATTGGTGTCCTGATATTCGTCCACCAGAATGTAACGGAACTTCTGGTGATACTCCTTCAGAATATCGGTGTGGCGGCGGAAGATGCTGATCGGATGCATCAGTAGATCGCCGAAGTCACAGGCGTTCAGCGTCTTCAGGCGGTTCTGATAGGCGGTGTAAAGCTCGCGGCCCTTGCCATTGGCGAAGGCGCGGCTGTCGCCCTCCGGAATATCCGGCGGCGTCAGGCCCTTGTTCTTCCATCCGTCGATCATACCGGCGAACTGTTTTGCCGGCCAGCGCTTATCATCAAGACCTTCGGCCTGAATGAGTTGCTTGATCAGCCGCACGACATCATCGGTATCGAGAATGGTGAAGTCCGATTTCAGGCCGACGAGTTCGGCATGGCGGCGCAAAAGCTTGACACCGATAGAGTGGAACGTACCGAGCCAGGGCATGCCCTCGACAGCGCCGCCGACGAGAACGCCGATTCGTTCCTTCATCTCGCGGGCGGCCTTGTTGGTGAAGGTCACGGCAAGAATCTGGCTTGGATAGGCGCGGCCGGTGGCCAGAATATGGGCGATACGGGTCGTCAGAACGCGGGTCTTGCCGGTGCCGGCGCCGGCGAGCACGAGAACGGGACCATCCAGCGTCTCCACTGCCTCGCGCTGTTCCGGGTTGAGACCGGAAAGATAGTCGGGCGCAGCACGCGTCTGATCGCGCGCCGCCATGGCGCGGGCGGCAATGCCAAGCCCGCCGCCGCTTTCCGCACCGGCATTGTTCGTCGCCTTGCGTGGCGCCACGGGTTCCTCATCGAAGAACGGCATATCGTCAAAACTGTTGCTCATGCGGCCCAATGTAGTGATTCGGGATATAAAGGCCAGAACCGTGTTCTGCTTTTATTCCGGTATCGTCAGTCAAAACGCCTATTCCAAGGCATTTTTTCACTTCATGCCTGCCTGTCGGCGTCGAAAGCGGCGTCAACGGGCACTTGCAGCGCCACCGCAAGCTGGTTGGTCTTGGCGGCAAGCGCGATGACGCGCAGCAAATCGGCATGCTGCTCTGTCGTCATGCCTTTCGCTTTGGCGGCTGCCGTGTGGGAATGGGCGCAATAGGAGCAGCCATTGGTGACGGAAACGGCGATATAAAGCATTTCCTTCACCACGGGATCGAGCGCTGAAGGGGTTGCCATCACCGCCTTGACCTCGCTCCAGGTCTTTTCAAGCAGATCGGCATCGAAAGCGAGGTAGAGCCACATATTGTTGATGAAATCCGATTTGCGGGTGGCGCGGATATCATCGAACACCGCTTTCACGCGCGGGTCGGTTTCCGGGTTTTCGGTTTTCGTCACGGTACTCATGGCTTCCTCTCATTGTGGTTCGCGGTGGCGCAGATTAGCCCAATGGCGGATATTTACGACAGGAATGCACGGATGGATTGCGGATTGGCTGCTTCTGGCGGCAATTGCGCCCAAATTACAATTACGTAAGGAACGGATTTGTGCGTTGCCTTGCCTTGGCCAAGCGGGAATACTGCACCTGTCCCGGAACGTGTCGTTTTCGGGAATATATCGTGCTGCGCGGATCAACCGGAGAAATATATGCGGGTCTGGAAACAGGTGGGTGTCAGTGTTGCCGTGGTGGGAGCGGGGCTCTGTCTCTGGGGCTTCTATTCGCCCGAAGCCCGCAATGTGCTGGCCAGCATCGGGATCGGCAAAACGCCTGCCGGCGCCATTGAGGTTGCTGCCGCCACGCCCGGTTCGGGTCAAAACGCCGGCGGTGGACGCCGTAATGACAATGCGACCCTGATCGTGACTGCTCCCGTCAAAAAAGGCACCGTCAATGACCGGCTGAATGCCATCGGCAATGGCGAGGCGATCCAGTCCGTCGTTGTCATGCCGCAGGCTTCCGGTACGCTTTCCGAAATCCGCACCTCTTCCGGCGCACGTGTCGTGAAAGGGCAGGTGCTTGCGCGGCTCGATGATGAAGAACAGGTGATCGAGCGCGACAAGGCACAGGTGGTGCTGCGCAGCGCCGTTGAAAAATCCAATTCCTACAAGAACCTGAAATCCGTTTCCCGCCTTGACGTGATGGATGCGCAGATTGCCGAAGAAGCCGCCAAGCTTGCGCTGAGCACCGCCGAACTCAATCTCAAGCGCCGCGACATCGTTGCGCCGATAGAGGGTGTGGCGGGTATTGTCGCCGCCAATATCGGCGATAATGTCACCACGCAGTCCACCATCGTCAGCATCGACGACCGGTCCGAAATTCTCGTCAATTTCTGGGCTCCCGAGCGGTTTGCAACCGCAATCAAGGTCGGCATGCCGGTGGAGGCCACGTCCATTTCCCGGCCGGGTGAGACCTTCAAGGGCGAGATCGAGGCCGTCGACAACCGCGTCGATGAGGCGAGCCGCACAATCCGCATCCGGGCGAAGTTCGGCAATGAGGAAGACGAGCTGAGGGCCGGCATGTCCTTCGGCGTCACCATGCGTTTTGCCGGGGAAACCTATGCCTCGGTCGATCCGCTGGCCGTGCAGTGGGATGCGGAAGGCTCCTATGTCTGGCGTGTGACCGACAATAAATCGAACAAGGTGCGGGTGCAGATCGTGCAGCGCAATCCCGATGCGGTTCTCGTCAAGGCGGAACTGGCGGATGGTGAGCCTGTCGTGATCGAGGGCCTTCAGCGTGTCAGGGAAGGCGGCGCGGTCCGCGTCGGCAACCAGCCGAAGCCCGAGGAGGTCGCCAGCCAATGACGACGCAGCCGCCCTCGGTTAAGGATTCCAAGCTCGCCTTTACGGCACTGTTCGTGCGCCGGCCCATTCTGGCGGCGGTTATCAATACGCTGCTGGTCGTTGCCGGCCTTGCCGCGCTGGTGGGCGTTGAAGTGCGCGAACTGCCTGACGTCGACCGGCCGACGATCAGCGTCAGGACCACCTATGAGGGGGCTGCGCCGGAAACCATCGATCAGGAGGTGACGCAGACTATCGAAGGTGCGGTGGCGCGTGTCAGCGGCGTCAAGTCCATTTCGTCCAACTCGCAATTCGGCACCAGCCGCGTGACGCTGGAATTCGGCGACAATGTCGATCTGGCGGTTGCCGCCAACGACGTGCGCGACGCCATCGGCCGCGTCACCAACCAGTTGCCCGATGATGCCGACGAACCGCAGATCATCAAGGCGGATTCCGACAGCCAGCCCATCATGCGCCTTGCCGTCACTTCCTCCACGCTCAGCATGGAAGACCTGACCAAGCTGGTGGATGACGAAATCATCGACCGTCTCGCCGCCGTCGATGGCGTTGCCGATGTGGAGCTTTACGGCGACCAGGAAAAGGTTTTCCGGGTCGATCTCAATCAGGCGGCGCTCGCCAGCCGTGGTCTGACCGTGACCGATGTTTCCAATGCGCTTGCCAGTGCTGCCCTCGATGTGCCGGCGGGATCGCTGAAAAGCACGACGCAGGACATCGTCGTGCGCGCCACGGCCAGCCTGACGAAGCCTGAGGATTTTTCCAACCTCCTCATCAAGGACAATATCCGCCTGCGTGATGTTGCGACCGTGATGCTGGGGGCGGACGACGAATCCACCTCGTTGCGTTCTAATGGCGTGCAGGGCGTCGGTCTCGGCGTCATCCGGCAGGCGCAATCGAACACGCTCAACATTTCCACCGGCGTGAAGGCCGCGGTCGATGCCATGTCGGCCAACTTGCCGGAAGGCACGCGCATCGTCATCACCAGCGATGACGCCGTCTTCATCGAAGGCGCATTGCACGAGGTTGAACTGGCGCTTGGTCTTTCTGCGCTGATCGTGGTCGTTGTGCTTTATCTCTTCCTCCGCGACTGGCGCGCCACCCTTATTCCGGCGATTACCATGCCGGTGGCGTTGATCGGTACCATCGTCGCTATCTACATGGTTGGCTTCTCGGTGAATATCCTGACGCTGCTCGCCATTGTTCTGGCGACGGGTCTCGTGGTCGACGACGCCATCGTGGTGCTGGAAAATATCGTGCGCCGCCGGGCGGAGGGCATGGGGCCGCGCGCCGCCGCCGTTCTCGGCACGCAGGAAGTGTTTTTCGCGGTCATCGCGACGACGGCGACGCTTGCCGCCGTGTTCATTCCGCTCTCTTTCCTGCCGGGCCAGCTTGGCGGCCTGTTCCGCGAATTCGGTTTCGTGCTGGCCTTCGCGGTGGGTTTGTCCTCCATCGTGGCGCTGACACTCTGCCCGATGCTCGCTTCGCGCATGCTGAAGGAGGGGCTGAAGGAACCGACGGGGCCGCTTGCCTGGTTCGGCAATGTCTTTGCCTCCACCTACAAAACGACGCTTTCCGCCTGCCTTAACAATCCGCTGATCGTCATCGTTGTTGCGCTCATCTTTTCCGGCCTGTCGTGGATCGCCTTCGGCATGATCCAGAACGAGCTGACGCCGCGCGAGGACCGCGCCTCGGTCATGATGCGGGTTACCGCACCACAGGGCGTCAGCCTCGAATATACCCGAGACCAGCTGCAGCGGATCGAAGAAAACCTGCAGCCGCTGCGCGACAGCGGTGAGATCCGCAATATCTACTCCATCACCGGCATGAACGGCTCGTCCAATACCGGTTTCATGGTGCTGACGCTGGCGCCCTGGGCCGACCGCGAGCGCACGCAGAATCAGATTGCCGCTGATGTCACCTCCGCCGCCAACAGGGTGCCGGCGCTGCGCGGCAATGCGATGCAGCCGAACAGCCTCAGAATTCGCGGTGCCGGCAACGGCCTGCAGATGGCGATGGTCGGCAGCAATTATGCGGCGCTGACCGAGGCAACCCAGAAATTGCTGCTTTCCATGGAGGAAAGCGGCCTGTTCGACACGCCTCGTTTCGACAATGAACCCAATCAGGCGCAGATTTCCGTCTCTATAGACCGCGAGCGTGCGTCGGATCTCGGCATCGATATCACCGGCCTGTCGCGCGCCATGCAGTCGCTGCTGGAAGGGCGCTCGATTGTCGACGTCTTCGTGGATGGCGATGCGATCCCGGTGCGTCTCCTGTCCTCCACCCGGCCGATCAACGATCCGACCGATCTGGAAAACGTCTTCCTGAAGACGGGCGACGGTAAGATCGTGCCGATGTCGGTCATCGCCACGCTGAAGGAAAATGCGGTTGCGCCGCAGCTCAACCGCGAGCAGCAACTTCCCTCCGTCGGCTTTACCGCCAATCTCAAGGACGGCGTTTCGCTGGGCGAGGCGCTGCAAAAGGTGAATGAGCTTTCGCAATCCGTCATGCCGGCCGGCGCACGCCTGCTGCCGCTCGGTGAAGCGGCGACGCTGGAGGAAAATTCGAGCGGCATGCTGCTGACCTTCGGTTTCGCCATTGCCATCATCTTCCTCGTGCTGGCCGCGCAGTTCGAAAGCGTACTGAGCTCGGTCATCATCATGACGACGGTGCCGCTCGGCCTTGCCTGCGCGGTCATCGCGTTGCTTGTCACCGGCTCGAGCCTCAACGTCTATAGCCAGATCGGGCTTGTGCTTCTTGTCGGGGTGATGGCGAAGAACGGTATTCTCATCGTCGAATTCGCCAATCATCTGCGGGATCAGGGGGCAACCGTGCGGGAAGCCATTGAAAAGGCAACGAGCATCCGCCTGCGCCCCGTCATGATGACGATGATCGCCACCATTCTTGGCGGTGTGCCGTTGGTGCTGGCGCAGGGGGCGGGCGCGGAAGCGCGCATCGCGCTCGGCTGGGTCATCGTCGGCGGCCTCGGCTTTGCGACGCTGGTGACGCTTTACATCACGCCGGTCTCCTACCTGCTGATCGCCCGCTTCGCCAAACCGCAGGCGGACGAGGAAATCCGCCTTCACCGCGAGCTTGAACTTGCCGCCCGCCGCAAGGCGCTGGAAGAGGACAAGCCGCTGCTGGCGGCGGAATAAAAACGGTTGCCGCCAAACAGTGTTTGGCGCAATCGCGATGCTGGACAAAGCGTTAACCTTATCCCATACCACCTGACGGAATTTCGTAACGGATCGAATCCGTTACGGGCAGATGTTGCGGTGGAGACGGACGATGGCGCTGAAAGATGTGGTGGCGGGAAAGCGGAACGAAGAGGGCATCGCGTCGGCACTCGCGGTGCTGAAGCAGCAGCTCGGCGACAGGCTCCAGACCGGACAGGCGTTTCGCGAACAGCACGGCCACACGACCACCTATCTGACGCTACAGGCGCCTGACGGTGTCGTTTTTGCCGAGAGCGCCGATGATGTGAAGGCCGTGGTGAAGGTCTGCGCGCAATATAAGGTGCCAGTCATTCCTTTCGGAACGGGTTCTTCGCTGGAAGGGCAGGTGAATGCGCCGAACGGCGGAATCTGCATCGATTTCAGCCGGATGAATCGCATCATTGAGGTGAATGCCGAAGATCTTGACGTGACGGTGGAGCCGGGCGTGACGCGCGAGGACCTCAATGTCTATCTGCGCGATACCGGCCTGTTCTTCCCCATCGATCCCGGTGCCAATGCCTCCATCGGCGGCATGGCCTCGACGCGGGCCTCCGGTACCAATGCCGTGCGTTACGGCACGATGAAGGACAATGTGCTGGCCGTTACCGCCGTCGTTGCCAATGGCGAGGAAATCCGCACCGCCCGCCGCGCCCGCAAATCATCTGCGGGTTACGATCTGACGCGGCTTTTCGTGGGTGCCGAGGGGACGCTGGGCGTCATCACTTCCGTAACGCTGCGCTTGCAGGGTATTCCTGAAAAAATCGCCGGCGGGGTGTGCACCTTCGACAGCGTCAAGGCGGCCTGCGATGCTGTCATCATGACGATCCAGATGGGGGTTCCGGTTGCCCGCATCGAATTGCTGGACGAAGTGCAGGTGCGGGCCTGCAACGCCTATTCCGGCCTGAACTATGCGGAGAAACCGACACTCTTCGTGGAGTTCCACGGCACCGAGGAAACGGCGGCGCTGCAATCGCAGCAGTTCGCCGAGATCGCCGCCGAATGCGGCGGCGTCGATTTCCGCTGGACGAGTGACGCGGCCGAGCGCAACAAGCTGTGGAAGGCGCGGCACGATGCCTATTGGGCTTCCCGCGCGCTTGCGCCCCATCTCGACGGGCTTTCCACCGATGTCTGCGTCCCGATTTCGCGGTTGGCGGATTGCGTGGTGGAAACGCAGCAGGATATCAAGGAAAACGGCTTTCTCGCACCGATCGTCGGCCATGCGGGCGATGGAAACTTCCACGTCCTCATCCTCTTCGACGGCAAGGACGCTGAAAGCGTTGCGAAAACCGAAGCCTTCGTCGCCCGCCTCAACCGCCGCGCCATCGCCATGGACGGCACCTGCACCGGTGAACATGGCATCGGCCAGGGCAAGATGAGTTTTCTGGCCGAAGAGGCGGGAAATGCGCTCGATATGATGCGTGCCATCAAAACGTCGCTCGATCCCGATAACATCTTCAATCCGGGCAAGTTGTTCCGTCTTGTCTGATCATTCTCATATTTGATTGGTACAAAAGGCTGCTTGCCGTTAAGGCAGAAAAGAATAGGTTTGCAGCGTTCGCGAAGGGAGATGCAGGTCAGTGCTCGGGCGTATTCTGGTTTTTCTGGGCGGACTGCTGGCCGTGGTGCTGTTTTCGGCGCTGCTTATTCCCTATTTCGTCGACTGGACGGATTTCCGCCGCGATTTCGAGGATCAGGCAAGCCGTATCCTCGGCAAGAAGGTGGTGGTGCATGGCCGCGTCGAAGCCCGTATCCTGCCTTTCCCTTCGGTGACATTGCATGATGTGCGCGCCGGAACGGATGCGGATGGATCGCCGCTCATTCAGGTCGCCCGTTTTTCCATGGATGCCGAGCTTGCACCTTTCCTCTCCGGCGAAGCGCGCATCTTCGACATGCGCATCGAGGAACCGAAAGCCAAGATAAGGCTGCTGAAGGACGGCACGCTGGACTGGATGCGCGGCAGCCGCGCGGAAATTCCCGCGCGCACCGTGGTTCTGGAAAGCGTGCAGATCGAAGGCGGGCAGATCGAATTCATCGACGAGCAATCCGGCCGCAACCGAGTCGTGACCGGTCTCAATGCCGACATGTCCGCCAATTCGCTGGCCGGGCCGTGGAAGGCCGAGGGACGCGCCGCCGTTGACGGGCATCCGGGCTCGTTCTCGCTTTCCAGCAGCGAGCCGGATTATGCCGCCGGCCGCATGGGGCTCCGGGTGCGGCTGGTGCCGGACGAACATCCGGTCGAGGTTGATCTCGATGGCGTGATTGCCGCAACAGCGGGAAAGCCGGCCTATAGCGGTTCTTTCTCCTTCAGTTTCCGTGAGGACGAAAAGCAGAAGCAGCAGGCCGGACAATCGCTGTTTTCCTCGCCGCGCACCCGCGGCAGTTTTGAACTCACCAATGAGAGTGTGCGCATCCCGAGCTACCGCATGGAACTCGGCGGCAGCGAAAATCCCTATGTCGTCACCGGGGAAGCGACGCTCGATACCGGTGCCAAGCCGGAATTCCTGCTGACGGCCGATGGCCAGCAGATCGATGTCGCCCGCTTCGCGCCACCTGTCGTGCAGACGGGCAAGACCTCGCGCCAGCCCACCGCCTCGGTGCGCCAGCGCATCGAGGCCTTTGCGGCCATGGTTGCGCGCATTCCGGTGCCGCCGGTGCCGGGCAAGGCGAGCATCAGCCTTCCGGCGCTCGTTTCAGATGATACGACCATTCGCGATATCCGCCTGGATGTGCGCCCGGAGGGGAGCGGCTGGCAGGTGGTGAATGCGGTTGCGACGCTGCCCGGCAGGACGCAGCTGGAAGCCAAGGGGTCTTTGACACTTCTCGGCGGCCCTGCCTTCAACGGCAATTTGCTGCTTGCCTCCAACCAGCCTTCGGGGCTGGCGAACTGGCTTTCCGGTTCCGTCGACCCGGCGATCCGCCAGTTGAATGCCGCCGGTTTTTCCGCCGATGTCTCGCTAACGACGCTTAACCAGCGTTTCGACAATCTGGAGCTTGCCATCGGCGATGCCTCGCTGAAGGGTGAGCTGGAGCGGCGCTCCGATGGCAAGACTTCCAATCTTTCCATCGATCTTGCCGGCAACGAGATCGACCTCGATGCCTTGAAAGCGCTCGGTAGCCTCGCGCTCGGCGATCAGGTGGGAAGTTCGGTTCTCGACCATCGCATCAATGCCAAGTTCAAGGCCGACCGGTTCAATATGGCGGGTGTAACCGCAAATCATGTGGAAACCGCCTTTACGATGGCGGGTGGCGTTCTTTCGCTTGAAAACATGACGGCCGGCGATATTGCCGGCGCGGAAGTACGCGCCAAGGGACAGTTGCAGGGCTCGCTGCTGAAATATGCCGGCAAGGGCACGGTGAATTTGCATGCAACGGACATGCAGCCTTTCTTCACCATGCTGCAGCAGAAATTGCCTGATCATCCGTTCCTCAGGCGTCTGGCGGCTAGTGCGCCCTGGTACGCCAATTCCGACCTTGCCATGGATGTTTCGGTCAATAGCGATAATGGCGGCGCAAATGTCGCGGTTTCCGGCACCGTCAATGGCAGCCGGCTTTCGGCCGTCGCCAAGATGCCGGATTTCCTGTCGATCACCGACGATACGGCGATGTCGCTGGAAGCGGTGTTGAAAAACCAGTCGACCGCGATCCTGTTCGGGCAGGCGGGGCTTGATCCGCTGCCGTTCGATGCGGATGGGGAAGGGCTTCTTTCCGTCAAGCTCAACGGCACGCTCGGTTCACCCGCGCAGACCGATATCCGCTTTTCGACCGAGCGCACGCATTTTTCGATGAACGGCTCCTTTGCCGTTTCGGCCGCCAATTTCGGTGAAGGCAGTGCGGATGTGGCGCTCGAAAGCGCTGATATCGAGCCATATCTCATCATGAATGCGGTCGGCCTGCCGCAGCTTGGCGGCGGCATGGCGCTGAAGGCCAACGGCAAGGTGGCTGTGGATGGGCAAAAGATCGCCCTTTCCGGCATAGGCGGGCAGGCGGGCGGTAATCCTTTCTCCGGCAATCTGACGGTTGACCGCGCGGCTCCCTATCCCATCACCGGTGCTCTTTCCGTCAGAACCGCCGATCTCGCCTGGCTGGGAGATGCGATCTATGGACCGGTGATCGATCCGGAAACCGGCGCACTCAATGCCAAGCCTCTGGCCATGCCGGCTTTCCCGCAGCTGAAGGCGTCGCTGTCGCTGAAAGCGGAGAGTTTCGAGGCTGGTCCTTTCGGTACGGTCACGGGTCTTTCGGCCAAGGTCACGCATGATGAGGGCAGCCTCGCGCTCGACGATGTTGCCGGCACCTTCATGGGTGGCAAATTGACGGGGCGGCTCGCCATGTCGACGGGCGGGGGTGCAGGCATTTTCCGCACCAAGATCGCGGTAGTTGATGCCAATCCGGAGCCGATATTGTGGGCGAACGCCAATGGGCCGGTCGCAACGGGGCGGGTCGCACTTGATCTTACGGCCGAATCGACGGGCAAAAGCCTTGCCGAAATCCTGAAATCGGCGGGCGGCTCGGGGGAAATCCGTGCCAGCGGGCTCGCGCTGAAGGGCCTCAATCCCGGTGCCTTTCCGCCGATATTGCAATCGGCAGACGGCCTGCAGCAGCCTATCGACGCACCCAAGGTGCGGCCGTTGGTGGACCAGAATCTGTGGCAGGGCGAAATAGCGCTCGGCGATGTGGCCCTGCCATTTTCGTTGAATGGCGGCGCGCTTCACTTCCAGAACCTGCGCGCCGGCATCGATCCGGTGCAGCTGACGGCTGATGCGACGGTGGATATTGCTGCTTCGACCGTGAATGGCGACCTGGATCTTCTCTTCAATCCCGGCACGGAGACGGTTGCCGGGGCCGAACCGTCAGTGCGCCTGAACTACACCGGTCCGCTTGCCGCACCGGCTTTGACGACCGATGTTTCGGCGCTCAGCAATTATCTGTCGCTCAGGGCTTTCGAGAAGGAGCGCCGCCGGGTGGAGGCCATGCAGGCGAGCGTTCTTGAAAAGCAGCGCCTGCGCCGTGAAGTGGCGCTTTACCGTTTTGAGGCGGCGGAACGTCAGGCGGAGAAGGATCGCCTGGAGGCGGAGGCCAAGGCCAAAGCGGAGGAGGAGGCGCGGCTGAAGGCTGCGGCCGAGGAGCGCCTTCGGCAGGAAAAGGAACAGCAGGAGCGGTTGCAACAGCAACAGCAACAGCAACAACCCGTTCCCGAGCCGCAGTCCGCACCGGTGTTGATTGTGCCGCCAACGGAGAACGCCATCAGGGAACTGGCGCCGGAAAACGCGCCGGCTAATCCGTAAGTTTCTCGCGACGGGCAGCAATCGTTCCGCCGGTTGCAGAAGTATTGAACTTCTCTCCCAAACGCGCATTTGAAACCCGCCGTCATCCTCGGGCTTGACCCGAGGATCCACAACCGGACGCGAGCATGGATCCTCGGGTCAAGCCCGAGGATGACGGTGCGTTTAGGAGAGAAGTTGAGGCACGCAACCCTGTCTCAGGGCACATTTCGACGCGCTCTGGAGTCTGCCCTTTCAGCTACTTTACCGTGCGAGCTCAGACAGCCCGTCAAATCCAGCTTTCGCGCTCGCCGAAGGGCGTGTCGGCGTCGAAATTTTTGGTACCAATCCTGCTGCTTTCGCCAGACAGGCTGGGCCTATCCGCGCTTTCGCCCGAGGAGGACGATTTACCGGCACTGTTTTCGAGGGTTTCGAGATCAGCCTGGAGCGATGCGATTGTGCTCTTCAGCTCTTCCTGGGCTTTCGCTTCGGTCGTCTGGGCGAGCTCCGACTGCTTTGCGGCAATCTGCGATTTCAGTTCGGAGACGGTTGAAGACGAGGTTGAGGACGAGAGAACGGAAGCAGCGATGTTCGTTCCCGAAACGGCAGAAACCATGGGTCGCCTCGTGGCGGAGGTGTGAAAGGGAAAGGGAAAGGTCTGAAACACAAATTGAAAGCAAGGCTACGCAATACGGGGATGCCTTGGAGCGCAGATTAATCAGCTAATGTTTAATGAATGCTTTCACGGCGTTACGAGTTTTCAGCAGGAATATTAGTAGTCGCCATAAAGCGGAATCCGGGAGCTGGCTTCGATCTCACACGCTGCCAGAAATGCTCAGCGTGTCTTGAGCCAGCTCAATACATAGACTCGCAAGGATGAGGACAGATTGCTGTCGGCGGGCCGGTTGTCGTCGATTTCCGCAAGCAGGGCGGCGAAACTGATCTTGCGCTTTTCGGCGATGATTTTCAGCTCGTCCCAGAAGGCATCCTCAAGCGAAATACTGGTCCGGTGGCCATGCAATGTCGTGGAATGTTTGCGGATCATCACATCGCTCTCCGGCTGGAAATCTGAATCATGTCTTGCCGGTAAGTCCCTGTTTTGTGATTCTCTTCTGATTTTCCCGGGGAGGAGTTCCGGTCAGCGGGATGATCAGTCCCTGTCGGTCCTGTCATCGTCCTTTTCGAGCCGTCCCTGATCCAGCGCCTTCTCGGCTTTCTCATTGAGGGCGGATGTGAGGTTTTTTTCCGCCTTGGTGCGGCCGAAAGACAGGCGGTTCTGTTCCGCCTGTTTTTCCTTTTCGCTACGGGCCTTCTGCTTTCGAAACTGACGCAGATTGACGATATCGGCGGCCATGCGGATATGTCTCCTTGAGTTTCATGCGGTGGGGCAGGAGGCTGTTATTGCTTCTTGCGGAAAGCATCCAGCGAGACGACGGAGCCTTCCTTCTTTTCCTCACCGGCCTTGGGCGCTTCCGCAGTGGAAGCGGGCTTTGCTTCATTGGAAACGGGGTAGGCGGTGATTTCGGCGTCTTCCATCTCTTCCTCGTCGGCCAGGGGCACATCGAATTCAAGTTCGAAATTGACGGAAGGATCATAGAAGCCACGAATGGCATTATAGGGAATGACCAGCTTTTCCGGCGTATCCGAGAAGGACAGGCCGATTTCGAAGCCGGTTTCGGTAACCTTCAGGTCCCAGAACTGATGCTGGATGACGATGGTCATCTGCTCGGCATATTTTGCCTTCAGGTGCTGGGAAATCCGCACCCCGGGCGCGCCGGTCAGGAAGGTGATGAAGAAATGATGGTCGCCGGGCAGGCGGCCGGTTGCGGCCACTTCACCCAAAACTTTACGAATAACGCCGCGAAGGGCATCCTGTGCGAGAATGTCGTAACGGATATGATCCTGCCCCATGCGGTCCTGTCTTTCCCTTATTCGAACGTCTTTTAATGCACGGCGCGTCATGCGCGCCAGGGACGCTGTAACACTTTGAATTTTTGCGTAATCCTTGAGCCAGGATCAATTTCGATCCTGACGGCTACGCGTTGCCCAAGTATACGCAATGTCCTGAACGGCAGCAACGGAAAAGCCGATGCCGATCACAAGTCAGCTATCATATAACCAATTCAGGCAAAATGGAGAAGGTGGAGGTTTCTGTTGCCAGGTACCTCCGAACCCCGCCTCACGGGGCTAACCGTGAGGACTTAGAGCGGAATTCCCGCACCGCCATTAGGCAGCGAGAGCGTATTCCTTAGCGTTGTTGTCGTTTGCAACTACACTTGTGACCCGATAACGGCGGTATCATGCCGAGCAAAAGTTCGATCTTTACGCCCTTGTCGATCCTATTTCGCCCCCATCAAAAGCCGGCCTCGATCTTGCAAAGCCCGTCGGTTTTTGGTGGAGGCGCCGGGTACCGCCCCCGGGTCCAATAGGTTTATTACACCGACCGTTTATCGCCATAGCCGGGTTGCCCCGGCAAGGCTCATATAGGCGTTTCCCGTCCCCGAGAAAAGGGGGGCGATGACAATTCCATGAAAAGGTTTCGTGTTTGGCCCCGGCAATTTAGACTATTCTTGACGACGGGAGATTGCTGACACATTCTCCATGCAACCGGTCACCAGAAGCAACACCGGGCCGGGGACACACGAAGGAGTGGACATGACCGACTATCTCGCAGATGTGAAGAAATACGATGCAGCAGCCGACGAAGCCATTGTCGGCAAGATCGTCAAACATCTCGGCATTGCCTTGCGCAACCGGGATTCCTCGCTGGTGTCCGCTTCCGATCCGGAAGAGCTTGCGCGTGTGAAGGCGAGCTGGTGCGGCAAGAAGCTCGGCGTGACCGATGGCAGCGCCGATCAGGCGATCGATGCTGTCGCCAAGGCCATGGCCGCAGACCGCTCCAAGTCGCGCGTGACCTTCTATTACCTTGTCGCCAAGGAACTGGGCAAACTCCAGTCGCTTTGATTTAACGGGGATAAGCCCGCATTAGATGATTGGTTCTGCCGCCCTGTGCTATTATATTCGCTGGATATCAGGGAATCGGCGGCAGAACGCATGAAACAATATCTCGATCTTCTCCGGCATGTGATGGAAACCGGTTCCGACCGTGGAGACCGCACCGGCACGGGCACGCGCTCTGTCTTCGGTTACCAGATGCGTTTTGACCTTTCCGAAGGTTTTCCGGTTCTGACCACCAAGAAGCTGCATCTGCGCTCCATCATCCATGAACTGCTTTGGTTCCTGAAGGGCGACACCAATATCGCCTATCTCAAGGAAAACGGCGTTTCCATCTGGGACGAGTGGGCCGACGAGAATGGCGATCTCGGCCCGGTCTATGGCGCGCAGTGGCGCTCATGGCCGGCCCCTGATGGCCGCCATATCGATCAGATCGCGCTTCTGATCGAGGCACTCAAAACCAATCCCAATTCCCGCCGTCACATCGTCTCGGCCTGGAACCCGGCGCTGGTGGACGAGATGGCGTTGCCGCCCTGCCATTGCCTGTTCCAGTTCTATGTCTCGGACGGCAGGCTGTCCTGCCAGCTTTACCAGCGCTCGGCCGATATTTTCCTCGGCGTGCCCTTCAACATCGCATCTTATGCGCTTCTGACGCTGATGGTGGCGCAGGTCACCGGCCTGAAGCCTGGCGATTTCGTCCACACGCTCGGCGATGCGCATATCTATGCCAACCATTTCGAGCAAGCGAAGCTGCAGATGACGCGCACGCCGAAGGCCCTGCCGACAATGCGCCTCAATCCTGACGTCAAGGACCTTTTCGCCTTTAAGTTCGAAGACTTTACGCTTGAGAATTACGAGGCCGATTCAAGCATCAAGGCGCCGATCGCGGTATGAGTGAGCCGCGCGTTACCCTCATCGTCGCGGTCTCGGAAAACGGCGTTATCGGCCGCGATCTCGACATGCCGTGGAAGCTTTCCACCGACCTCAAGCGCTTCAAGGCGATGACGATGGGCAAACCGCTCATCATGGGTCGGAAGACATTCCTGTCCGTCGGCGAGCGCCCTCTGCCGGGGCGGCCGCATATCATCGTCAGTCGCAATGCCGACTACAGGCCGGCGGGTGTGGATGTTGTTTCGTCGCTGGATGAGGCCCTGAAGCTTGCAAAAGCCAAGGCCGCGGAACTGGGCGTGGATGAGGTTTTTGTGGCCGGTGGGGGTGAGATTTACCGTCAGGCCATGCCCTTTGCCGATCAACTTTCCGTCACCCATGTGGCGGTAAAGCTCGATGGCGACACTTTTTTCCCGGAAATCGATCCGGCCGTCTTTGAAAAAATCGAGGAAAGTGCCGCTCCCGCAGGGGAAAGGGACAATTATCCGGTTCTGTTCACCACTTATTTGCGAAGAGCCGCGTCAAAGTGAACTATTTACCCTGATTGGGTATTTAGTTACCACCTCTGCGTTGAAACGGACGCTTCTCCTTCCTATAACGGGTCGATATTCCCGCCGCACGCGAGCATTCGCTTACGAACGGAACCGGGAGAGGCTTTTATAAAGAGGTATTGATGCCCTGGAGCAATCAGAATGGCGGCGGCGGCCCTTGGGGTGGCGGCGGTGGAGGAAACAACCAGGGCGGCGGTGGCGGCCCATGGGGGCAGGGGCCTAACCGGCCTCGCGGCGGTGGCGGCGGCGGCAATAATGGCGGCCCGCCCGATCTGGAAGAGATCATCCGACGCAGCCAGGACCGTTTCAAGAATGTCCTGCCCGGCGGCTTTAATGGCGGCGCCGTTGCGATTGTTGTTCTCGTCGTTCTGGTGTTCCTCGGAATCCAGTCCATCTATACCGTCCAGCCGGACGAGCGCGGCGTGGAGTTGCGTTTCGGACGTCCGAAGGACGAAATCTCGATGCCCGGCCTGCATTTCCATCTGTGGCCGATCGAGACGGTTGAAATCGTCAAGGTCACCGAACAGCAGCAGAATATCGGTTCGCGCGCTTCGTCTTCCTCGTCGAGCGGCGTGATGCTCACGGGCGACCAGAACATCGTCAACGTGCAGTTCTCGGTGCTCTATACGGTTTCCGATCCGAAATCCTATCTCTTCAACGTCGACAGCCCGGCCGAGACCCTGCAACAGGTTTCCGAAAGCGCGATGCGCGAAGTCGTCGGCCGTCGTCCGGCGCAGGATATTTTCCGCGATAACCGTCAGGCGATTGCGGGAGACGTGCGCACCATCATCCAGTCCACCATGGACGGTTATGGCGCCGGTATCTCCATCAATGCCGTGGCCATTGAAGATGCGGCGCCGCCGCGCGAAGTGGCCGACGCCTTCGATGAAGTGCAGCGTGCCGAACAGGACGAGGATCGTTTCGTTCAGGAAGCCAATCAGTACGCCAACCAGAAGCTGGGTGCCGCGCGCGGTCAGGCAGCGCAGATCGTCGAAGAGGCGAATGCTTACAAATCGCGTGTCGTCAACGAGGCTCAGGGTGAAGCGCAGCGCTTCGTTTCCATCTATGACCAATATCGCACGGCACCGGATGTTACCCGTCAGCGCATGTTCCTGGAAACCATGGAACAGGTCCTGAAGGGCTCCAACAAGGTGATCATCGACGAAAAGCAGGGCGTGGTGCCTTATCTGCCTCTGAATGAGATCATGCGCGGCAATGCCGGCGCAGCACAGCAGGGAGGCAACTGATATGAGCAACCGTCTTACGGCCGTTCTCGTCGGTCTCGCCGTTCTGCTTTTCTTCGGCTATTCCTCGATCTTCGTCGTCAACGAGCGCCAGCAGGCCATCGTCGTGCGCTTCGGTCAGATCCAGGATGTGAAAACCGCGCCGGGCCTCTATTTCAAGCTGCCCTTCGCCTTCATGGATGCCGACCGGGTGCAATATGTCGAGAACCGGGCCCTGCGCTTCGATCACGACAATATCCGTGTTCAGGTTTCCGGCGGCAAGTTCTACGAGGTTGATGCCTTCGTCGTCTATCGCATCACGGATGCGCGCCGTTTCCGGCAGACGGTCTCGGGTGACCAGATGTCGGCGGAATCACGGCTTCGCACCCGTCTCGACGCGTCGCTGCGCCGGGTCTACGGTCTGCGCGGCTTTGAATCCGCACTCTCGGATGCGCGTGCATCGATGATGCAGGAAGTGCGCGACGATCTGCGTCCCGATGCGGAATCGCTTGGCATCAGCATTGTGGATGTCCGCATCCGCCGTACCGATCTGACGCAGGAAGTGTCCCAGCAGACCTTCGAGCGCATGAAGTCGGAACGTCTGGCCGAAGCCGAACTGATCCGCGCCCGCGGTAATGAAGAGGCGCAGCGCCGCCGCGCTATTGCCGACCGTCAGGTGGTGGAATTCGAATCCGATGCACGTCGCCAGTCTGAAGTGCTGCGTGGTGAGGGCGATGCGGAACGGAACCGGGTCTTCGGTGAGGCTTTCCAGCGCGATCCGAGCTTCTTCGAGTTCTATCGTTCGATGGCTGCCTATGCCAATTCGCTGAGCGGAAACGGCACGACGCTGGTTCTGTCCCCGGATTCGACCTTCTTCCGTTATTTCAACGACATCAACGGCACGCCGTCTACGGCGCCTGCTGCGCCGGCACCGGCGAACTGATAGCGGATCAACCGATGTTGAAAGGGCCGGTTTTGACCGGCCCTTTCTTTTTGGCGGGACTGGTTTTGGCCAGCCCTTTCCTTTGACTCGGTTTTCGTGCCAATGCTGTGGGCAGGGCAAGGCGTCACCAGCCTGTTCACGAAAAGGTATTTTTACACTTCATCATTCCGCCTTATGCTTTGTCGATATATGCAAGGCGAGACTATTTGAAACGCGAGGACGCTTATGGCCGTGACCCTTCTTTCGCCTTTTCGCAGCAGCATTGCCGCAGTCGCGGGCATCGCGCTTGTGGCGGGTAGCCTTTCGGCTCCGGTTGCTGCGAGAGCGCAGAGCCATGGGCCGGAATCGGTGGCCGATCTTGCCGAGCCGCTTCTGGATGCGGTGGTGAATATTTCCACCTCGCAGAACGTCAAGACCGACGGCAAGGGGCCTGTGCCGCCGAAGCTGCCGGACGGTTCTCCCTTTCAGGAATTCTTCAAGGATTATTTCGACAGCCAGAAGCCTGAAGGCGGCGAAAAGGTCAGTTCTCTGGGCTCCGGCTTCGTTATCGATCCGGCCGGTTATGTCGTCACCAACAATCACGTCATCGAGGGTGCGGATGCCATCGAGGTGATTTTCCCGAATGGCTCGAAGCTCAAGGCGACGCTGGTCGGCACCGATACGAAGACCGACCTGTCCGTCTTGAAGGTGGAGCCGAAAGCGCCGCTGAAAGCCGTCAAGTTCGGTGATTCGCGCAGCATGCGCATCGGCGACTGGGTGATGGCCATCGGCAATCCCTTCGGCCTCGGCGGATCGCTGACGGTTGGTGTCATTTCCGCGCGCGGCCGCAATATCAATGCCGGTCCCTACGACAATTTCATCCAGACGGATGCGGCGATCAACAAGGGCAATTCCGGGGTCCGCTCTTCAACATGAAGGGTGAGGTAATCGGCATCAATACGGCGATCATTTCGCCGAGCGGTGGATCGATCGGTATCGGTTTCGCGGTTCCGACGGAGCTTGCGCAGAATATCGTGCAGCAGCTGATTGAATTCGGCGAGACGCGTCGTGGCTGGCTCGGCGTTCGCGTGCAGCCTGTCACGGATGACGTGGCCGCAAGCCTTGGCATGGAAAGCGCAAAGGGTGCGCTGATTTCCGGTGTCGCCAAGGGCGGTCCGGTGGAAAACGGCCCGATCGTGGCCGGCGATGTCGTGCTGAAGTTTGACGGCAAGGACATTCACGAGATGCGCGACCTCCTGCGGATCGTGGCGGAAAGCCCTGTTGGCAAGGAAGTCGACGTGGTTGTCCTGCGCGACGGCAAGGAAGAGACCCTCAAGGTGAAGCTCGGCCAATTGCTCGATACGCCGGACGAAAAGGCATCGACGGATGATCCGCAGGCCGAGGACGGCGACGGCGGCGTGGTGACACCTGATGATGGCGGCAGCGACGATCAGGCGCAGGACCAGACGCCTGAGGTGCGCGAAGCGCCACAGAGTGTTCTCGGCATGAACCTCGTTGTTCTGAGCAACGAGCTGCGGACGGAGAAGGGCATTGCCGAAAGTGTCGAAGGTGTGCTTGTCGCCAGCGTCGATCAGGGCTCTCCGGCCGAACAAAAGGGCATGAAGCCCGGCGACATCATCGTCGAAGTCGGGCAGGATTTCATGGAAGTTCCGGGCGACGTGCTGGTGCGTATCAACGGCCTGAAATCCGAAGGTCGCAAGAATGCCCATATGATGGTTGCCGATGCCCAGGGCAATCTGCGCGTCGTGGCGCTGCCGCTGGAATAAAGCGCCTTTCGCCCGGTTCGTCAGGAATCGGGTGGTTGTGATGCCGGCTGCTCTTTAATTCTTGGTCTCCATCGAACGGAGGCCAAGGATATGAAATTACTCGAAAACAAGGTTGCGATCGTTACCGGCGCGTCATCCGGCATTGGCCGGGCGACGGCAAGGCTGTTTGCCGAACAGGGTGCAGCCGTCATCATCAACGCGCGTGGCGCAGCGGCACTTGAGGATGTGGCTTCCGCCATTCGCCAGGCCGGTGGTCGCGTTCACACCGTCGTGGGTGATGTCGGCATTGCGGAAACCCATGCCCGCCTGACGGAGGCGGCCATGACCATCTTTGGCGGTCTCGATATCGCCGTCAACAATGCCGGTGCGGTTGGGGCGATGAAGCCGCTTGCGGAGATTTCGGTCGAGGAATGGGATCATGTGATCGCCGCCAATCTCACTTCCGCATTTCTCGGCGTGCGCAGCCAGATCCCCGCGATGTTGAAGCGGGGAGGCGGCTCGGTCGTCTTCATCTCCAGCTTCGTCGGCACCAGCGCCGGCATACCCGGCATGGCAGCCTATGGCACATCGAAGGCGGCGCTGATGGGGCTGGTGAAAGGCATTACTGCCGATTACGCCGTCAAGGGCATTCGCGCCAATGCGCTGCTTCCGGGCGGCGTCGATACGCCGATGGCGGGAGATGCAGCCCAGAAGGAGTGGGCCGCGGGGCTGCATGCGATGAAACGCATTGCGGAGCCGGAGGAGCTGGCGCAGGCCGCCCTTTTTCTCTCCAGCCCGATGTCGAGCTTCGTTGCCGGATCGGCCCTGTTTGCCGATGGCGGCAATGCGGCGGTAAAATAATTGCCGAACTGGCGGGCGGGGGGCGTTACTGCGCCTGTCGTGCCCGCCATTCCTCCAGCGTCAGCGCATAGGTGACGTGAGGACGCAGATGCGGATGGGTATCTTCCGGCACGCGCGGATGGTCGAAGTCGCGCGACGGGTCACGCTTCAGGCCGATGCGCTCCATCACGCGCGTCGAACGCTGGTTATCATGGACGGCAAAGGAGACGATTTCCGGCGTCTCCTTTTCATCGAAAGCCATGACGAGCAGCGATTGCGCGGCTTCGGTGACATAGCCATGGCCCCAGTAGCGGGTGGCGAGCCGCCAGCCGATTTCCATTGTTCCGATCGGGAAGGGCGGATCGAGGTTCATCACGGGGGAGATACCGCAAAAGCCCATGACTTCACCGGTCTCGCGCAGTTCCATGGCATAAAAGCCGTAGCCGCTGCCACGGATCATGCCATTGATGGTTTCCAGAACCGCGTCCGCTTCCGCATGGCTGCGACGGAAGGGGAAAAATTCCATCACCTTTTCGTCGGCATTGATTTCACGGAACAGATTACGGTCGCTCTCCTTCCACTCGCGCAGAATGAGCCTTTGTGTCTCACGGATGATCATGGAATGACAAAATCCGTCTTGCGGTAGCCCTGAATGTAAAGCAGTGCGGTGAGATCGCCATGGTCGATGCGCATCTGCGCCTCGGCGGCCACAGCCGGCTTGGCGTGCAGGGCGACGCCGGCACCAGCCAGGTGCAGCATGCCGAGATCATTGGCGCCATCGCCGACCGCCATCGCCTCTTCGGGCGAGATACCGAGCTTTGTGGCGATATCGTTCAGCGCATCCACCTTGGCCTGTTTGCCGAGGATGGGTTCGGCAACGGTGCCGTCAAGCTCGCCATTGGCTTCGCCGAGCAGATTGGCGCGGTTCTCGTCGAAACCGAGCATGGCGGCCACAGGGCCGGTGAAGACGGTGAAGCCGCCGGAAACGAGGGCGGTATAATAACCCTTCGCCTTCATGGTGGCGATCAGTTCCTTGCCGCCCGGGGTGAGGGTGATGCGCTTTTCGATGACATCATCGATCACCGAAACCGGCAGGCCCTTCAGCAGCGCCACACGTTCCCGCAGTGCCGGTTCGAAGGCGATCTCGCCATTCATGGCACGGGCGGTGATTGCGGAAACCTTTTCCTTGAGGCCGACTTCGGCTGCCAGCTCATCAATGCACTCCTGGCCGATCATGGTCGAATCCATATCGGCGATCAGGAGCTTCTTGCGGCGTTTATCCTGTTCCTGGATGACGATGTCGATTTTCCGATCAACGATTGTCATTCGCAGAAGACGATCCGCCGCCTCCATGTCCGTTCCTTCGGGCAGTGCAATATCGCAGGCAATGCCATCGGCCAGCCAATAAAGGCCGGAGGCGTTGACGGCCTTTGCGGCGGCTTCGCCGAGGGCCGGTGTCAGAACAGGATTTGACGGATTGGCGATAAGCGTGGCAACGAAAGCCATGATGAAAAACCTTGATGAGAATTTTGATGCGATCCTGATAACCGGCCCGACGGCAAGCGGCAAGTCCGCGCTTGCGCTTCGTTTGGCGCGGGAGCGGGGCGGTGTCGTCATCAATGCCGACAGCATGCAGGTTTACGACACGCTGCGGGTGCTGACCGCCCGGCCATCCGAAGACGAGATGGAGGGCGTACCGCATCTGCTTTACGGCCATGTACCGGCAAGCAGCCTCTATTCGACAGGCGAATGGCTGCGTGAGATTTCGGCCCTGCTTCCCGATTTGCGCAAGCAGGGACGCTTTCCGGTCATCGTCGGTGGCACGGGGCTTTATTTCAAGGCGCTGACGGGCGGCCTGTCCGACATGCCCGCCATTCCGGACGATATACGCGAGAGGCTGCGGTCCCGTCTGATTGAAGAGGGGCCTGCGGTTCTCTACGCGGAATTGTCGCGGCTTGATCCAGCTATGGCTGAAGGGCTTCAGCCGGGGGACGGCCAGCGGATCGTCCGGGCGCTGGAGGTCATCGAGGCGACCGGAAAGTCGATCCGGTATTTCCAGAAGGCGAGCGGTCCGATGATCATCGATCCCGATAGGGCGCAAAAAATCGTCGTTTTACCGGACAGGCCGGTGCTGCATGCGCGCATTAACCGGCGGTTTGAAGCCATGATGGAGAGCGGCGCGGTGGAAGAGGTGAAAGCTCTTCTCTCCCTCGGTCTTGCGCCCGATGCGACCGCGATGAAGGCGATCGGCGTTTCTCAGATTGCCGATATGCTGGCCGGCCGCATGAGCGAGGCGGAGGTGATCGAAAAATCGGCGGCTGCCACCCGCCAATATGCCAAGCGGCAGATGACCTGGTTCCGTAATCAGATGGGGGAAGACTGGGCGCGGCTCAAGCCATGAACGCCGGTGTCAATCCTTGCGGTAGAGGCTGCCGAGCGGCTTCTTCAGCAGACTTTCCCTCAGCGACGGGCGTGTATCGCCGGGAGGCGGCCCATTCTGCGTCTGCATCTGGAAACCGGCCCTGCGCAGGTCGTTGACGGCGTCGGAGGCGGTGTCGGCCCCTGTCGGCGGATCTTGCGGTGCTGACGGCGCACGTCCGGGCAGCATGTCCGGACGGTAAGGCTCGTAGCCTTCCGTCGCGGCAGTCCCCAATTCGCGTTTCCAGCGATCCATGTCGTCCGTTTCTTTGAGGCCAGCGATGGGCTCCGGCAGATCGGAAAAGGCTGCCTCGACACTTTGCTGAAAACCAGTGATGACCGGTTTGGCCGTGGCGCGCATGCGGGTGACGATGCTGTTCAGGTCGACCGTATCGGGCGTTTCATGGGGCGTGTGGCTGACCGCGCCGCTTGCCTTCGGCAATTTGGCCATGGGAACGCGGTCGAAGCGCATGCGCATTGGCACACCCACCGCTTCGCCAAAGGCGATGGCCTCGCCATTGCCGATGGACGACAAAAAGCTGGTGGTTGAGGTCGATGCATTCGGTACGGCGGACAGAATGATCTTCTGGTCGATCTCGTTCGACAGCCGCATGGCGAAAACGGTCGAGCATTGCGACAAGATGGTCTGGTCGAGTTCGCTCGGCCGCTGGCTGATGACGCCGAGGGAGATGCCGTACTTACGGCCTTCCTTGGCGATCTGGGCGATTGATTGACGGGTAGGGAAAAAGCCACGCTCGGGGTCTGCCGGAACATAACGGTGCGCTTCTTCGCAAACCACCAGCATATGCAGTGAACCGCGCGCCAATACTGCGAGCTCGAAGGACATGCGGCAGAGGACGGAAACCACCGAGTTCACCACCTCGGAGGGGATGCCGGACAGCTGGAAAACCGAAATCGGCCTGCCTTCTCCGGGAATACGGAAGATATGCGCCACCGTTTCCAGAATATTATCGCTGATCGTATTGCTGGAGAACATGAAATTATAGCGCGTGTCATTGATGGCCGAGAGGATGCGGCCCTTCAAGGAACGCAACACCGGTTTTTCCCCGCGCCCTTCCAGCCGTCCGATACGCTCGTCGACAAGGGCCAGGAGGTCGGCCATGCGGTAAGGAACCGGCGTATCCGGCGTGATCGCGCTCTTGTCCGTTGTCCGGCGCACGGCGGAGCCATCTGTGCCGCGAAATGCCTTTTTCGCTTCCGGAATGATCTCGCGCAGAACATCCATCTCTTCCGGAACTGGCTTGCGGCCGCGGAAAATCACTTCTGCGAATTCCTCGAGCCGCATCAGCCAGAAGGGAAGGTCGAGCGTATCGGTGTCGATAACAACCGAATGGTCGGGAAACGCGGCTGCAAATTCATTGTGCGGATCGAGAATGAGGACGCGCAGCTTGGGGTCCGTCTCGATCGCCTTGTTCAACAGCAGGGTAACCGCCGTGGTCTTTCCCACACCCGTTGATCCGACGACGGCGAAATGTTTGGCCAGCATTTGCGGGATGTTGATGGCCGCGCCGATCGTGTCGTCCTGTGTCAGCTTGCCGATGACGCAGCTGTCACGCTTGCCGCCATCATAGATCTTGGCAAGGTCGCCGGTGCGGATGCGATGCGCCACTGCGCCCAGATAGGGGTAACGAGAAATGCCGGAGGAAAAGCGTTCGCTGCCGTCCTCGGTGCGGTAAACTTCGCCCACGAGTTCCACGTCGATCAACAGCCTGTTCGGCCTGTCCGATGACCAAGAATCTTCGCCGGTGCGCATGGCATATACCAGCGCTGCGACCCGGCTCGTTCCCATTTCGATGGAAATCAGGCGGCCGACGGACCAGAGCTGGGCGACATCGGTTGAGCCGATCTCGGTTTCGGCGGCAATGGTCGCATGGGCGCCATCACAGGCGATGACGCGGCCCAGCATGCGGTTAGCCGGCTGCTGGCCGGACCGCCGTTCGTTGTCGTCCATACGGGACGCCTTATGAAACTCGTCGTTACTCACGTCTTATCCCGGTACATGCGGATGATCGCGGTGGTTCGGGCAGCATCTGCGTTTTCAATATTAAACGATTATACTTAACAACCGGTGTATCAGCTGCGTTCGAAAATTTCGTGGAAGCGGCCTTTCTGGTAATAAAAGAAGGCGACTCCGATTTTTTCCTGCAATATGCGTTGACGGCTGGCGCATTTCTGGCTAACACTCCGGCCCATGAAAAATCTTAACGTACTTATCGTGGTGGGACGGCGCATGGGCAGGATGGTGTAACCATCCGGCGAAAGCACCCATGCGCTGAACGAGGCTCCTTAAGGGGCCTTTTTTTATGTCTTCAAACAGGCCCTCGGGCTCTTCGATATCCAAAGCCAAAGCGGGATGGAAACAGGCAATGACGGATAAGGACAATACGGAAAACAGCAATCGCATGACAGGTGCGGAGATCGTTCTGCAGGCGCTGAAGGACAACGGCGTCGAGCACATCTTCGGTTATCCCGGCGGCGCCGTACTTCCGATCTACGACGAGATTTTCCAGCAGGAAGACATTCAGCACATTCTCGTGCGCCATGAGCAGGGCGCCGGCCATGCGGCCGAAGGTTATGCCCGCTCCACCGGCAAGGTCGGCGTCATGCTCGTCACTTCCGGTCCCGGCGCCACCAATGCGGTGACGCCGCTGCAGGACGCGCTGATGGATTCCATTCCGCTCGTCTGCCTGTCCGGCCAGGTTCCGACATCGCTGATCGGCTCGGATGCATTTCAGGAATGCGACACCGTCGGCATCACGCGCCCCTGCACCAAGCACAACTGGCTGGTAAAGGACGTCAACGAGCTGGCAGGCATCATCCATGAGGCCTTCCGTATCGCGCAGACCGGCCGTCCCGGTCCCGTCGTTGTCGATATTCCGAAGGACATCCAGTTCGCCACCGGCACCTACACACCGCCTTCCGCCGCCATTCAGCAGAAGAGCTACAAGCCGAAGGTCCAGGGCGATCTCAATGCCATTCACGCGGCCATCGAACTGATGTCGAAGGCAAAGAAGCCGATCTTCTATACCGGCGGCGGCGTCATCAATTCCGGCCCGGAGGCGACCCGGCTGCTGCGTGAGCTGGTGGAGCTGACGGGTTTCCCGATCACCTCGACACTGATGGGTCTCGGCGCCTATCCGGCTTCCGGCAAGAACTGGCTCGGCATGCTGGGCATGCATGGCTCCTACGAGGCCAACATGACGATGCATGATTGCGACGTCATGGTCTGCATCGGTGCGCGTTTCGATGACCGAATTACCGGTCGCATCAACGCGTTTTCGCCGAATTCCAAGAAGATCCACATCGACATCGATCCGTCGTCGATCAACAAGACGGTTCGCGTTGACGTGCCTGTCATTGGCGATGTCGGCCACGTTCTGGAGGATATGGTCCGCCTGTGGCGCGCCTTGCCGAAGAAGCCGGAAAAATCGCAGACAGCCGACTGGTGGGCGCAGATCGAGCGCTGGCGCGCCCGCAATTCCTTCGCTTACAAGAACTCCAATGATGTCATCATGCCGCAATATGCCCTGCAGCGGCTTTATGAGGCGTCGAAGGGACGCGACACCTACATCACCACCGAAGTCGGCCAGCACCAGATGTGGGCGGCGCAGTTCTTCGGCTTCGAGGAGCCGAACCATTGGATGACCTCGGGCGGTCTCGGCACCATGGGTTACGGCCTGCCGGCGGCCATCGGCGTACAGGTCGCGCATCCGGAAGCGCTGGTTATCGACATTGCCGGTGATGCCTCGATCCAGATGTGCATTCAGGAAATGTCCTGCGCCATCCAGTACGGTCTGCCGGTGAAGATTTTCATCCTCAACAACCAGTATATGGGCATGGTGCGGCAGTGGCAGCAGCTGCTGCACGGCAACCGCCTGTCGAACTCCTATACCGAAGCCATGCCTGATTTCGTCAAGCTGGCGGAAGCCTATGGCGCGGTCGGCATGTATTGCGACGATCCGAAGGAGCTGGACGACAAGATTGCAGAAATGATCGCGGTCAACCGACCGGTCATCTTCGATTGCCGTGTTGCCAATCTTGCCAATTGCTTCCCGATGATCCCGTCTGGTAAGGCTCACAACGAGATGCTGTTGCCGGATGAGGCGACGGATGAAGCTGTTGCCAACGCCATCGACGCCAAGGGCCGTCAGCTAGTCTGAGCCGGGAGAGGAAAAGGACATGAACGCACACCTACAACCCACCGGCTCCGCCTATTTCATCCAGAAGGAAACGGCTGCCGTCGAAAATCACACGCTGTCGGTTCTCGTCAGCAACGAGCCGGGCGTACTTGCCCGGGTCATCGGCCTGTTTTCCGGCCGTGGCTACAACATTGAAAGCCTGACGGTTTCGGAAACCGAGCATGAGGCGCATCTGTCGCGCATCACCATCGTCACGCGCGGCACGCCGATCGTGCTCGAGCAGATCAAGGCGCAGCTGGAACGCATCGTTCCGGTGCACCGCGTTCTCGATCTCACCGTTCGCGCCCGCGAACTCGGGCAGGAACGGCCGATCGAGCGCGAAGTGGCGCTCATCAAGGTCGCTGGCACAGGTGAAGTTCGCGCCGAAGCGCTGCGCCTTGCCGATGCGTTTCAGGCCAAGGTGGTGGATGCGACCGTTGAGCATTTCATCTTCGAAATCACCGGCAAGTCGTCGAAGATCGACCAGTTCGTCGCCATCATCAAGCCGCTCGGCCTGATCGAGATCTGCCGCACGGGTATTGCCGCGATGAACCGTGGCTCGCAGGGGATGTAATCTCCGCTAGCAAAGTCAGTGCCGTTGAATATCAAGCCCGCGCAACGTCGCGGGCTTGTCTTTTTCCACCTACAGTCCGGTGCGTTTTCCAAAGGGAACGACGCGTGCGTTTCCGGTCCGGCCGGGGTTCTGTGGTGGCTCATCCGCAGGTCGTGTCACGACGAGACGGCCGCCAATACCTTCGGCCAGCGCCTCGCTTTCGCGCATTTTGCGAAGCCGGGCCCGGGCTTCCGGCGTTTCCGTGCCGATCAGCTGTTCAACGCCGTTGACGCCACCGGGAACCGTCAGCCGGCGTTTGGCATCCTGTGTCGTATAGCCATGTTCACGGGAGTAGCGAAGGGTTAGTTGGTAGTGATCCGGCAAGCCCTGCTCGGCATTCGCTTCGACATGGCGAACCCGGAAAGAAACGGAATCGTCCTCTACCCCGAAGGTGTCATTATCGGGGATAATATATCCGTTTTCGTGGGTAGCAATTTTGATGAAACTCAGGGCGCCCGCATATAGCTCCGTCCAGGGAACCGGCGCGGCTTCCACGTGGATTTCCCGCCCGATATAATCTGCGGCCCCCAGCGTGTGGATGCCTATGCATTGTTCCGTAGTGCCCGGCGGCGGCGTTTCACTGTAAATGCGGGGATGAACCGTCAGCGGGCCTATCGGCTCTTCCGCAAATGCCGTGAAATTCTCCGCGGGAAACACCATGTTGCTCTGGGTCCAATGGACCAAGCCTGCCGGCGTGTTTGCGCAGATCGTTTCGCAGGCGATCGACAGGACCCTGATCCGCTCGATAAATTCGCCAAGCGAATGGCCAGGCTGGTGCATGCCGATCTGGTTGAACAGGTCCGCAATACCTTTTTCCTGCATCACTCCGCCAAACACACCGTGCTGGACATAGACCAGTATATGGGATTTGTGACGCCGGATCCGTTCTGCGGCATCGGGCACAAGCATGATCGAGATCGGCGAGCCAAGAGTGGGGGCGAAAACGCCATGATCCGCCGGCCCCGTCATAAACTCGATAGCGATCTGGAGATCGTTCGGCCCGAACATCTGAACATAAGCCGGAGATATTGCCGGGCATGTCAGGCCGATGCCGAGCCGGTTGAACACGGTCTGGAACTGTTTGACCAGGTCCGGCAATGGTGAGGAGGTGGTGTTGCCTTCCAAAAGGATGGCTGCCTGCATCTGGTTTGTATATTTTCCGATCATAATACTAGTGATCCCGATTAATTTACAATTATATTCACAAATCCGGGTTGATCTATCGTAAATAGAACTGGCGTTATTTAATCAATGTCAAATTTTATTTGCCTGCGATTGTGATTATTAGCATGTTTGTATGTTTATATGCGCCGGCGCCCATATTTCTCTCTTTTCGCCTCAACGCTTACATTTCAAAGAGCGTCCGGTTGGCATGAAGGTTCTACAAATCCGATTCCGGTCCGAAAGCATGATGCGTTGTCGCGCGGCCCGCGCTCTGTCGTAGCCATTCCCGCGCGTTTCCATTCGATGGATTTATATTCAACCATATGGTTGACTTTCCTTGCTGATGGCCTATATTCAACAACATGGTTGAATTATCTGTTCCACATCTCGATACTGTCTTTCATGCGCTTGGCGATGCGACGCGGCGCACGATGCTGCGCGATCTTTCCCGTGGGGAGCGAACGGTAAGCCAGTTGGCCGAGCCGTTCGACATATCGCTTGCGGCGGCCTCGAAACACATCAAGGCGCTGGAAAATGCCGGGCTAATCCGCCGTGAGGTGAGGGGGCGCACACATGTCTGCCGCCTTGCGCCGGAGCCGTTGGCAGACGCGCATGAATGGCTGGATTTCTACCGGCAGTTGTGGAACAGCCCCCTCGATATTCTTGAGCAGATGCTCAGGGAGGAAGATCAGGGAAAATCCCCTGCAGATGGAGGAAATGACAATGGCTGATATTGCAATGCCTGACACCTATGGCCGTCTCGTCGAGCCGACTACCCTGAAGATAGAACGGCTCCTGCCGGGGCCGATCGACCGGGTATGGGCCTATCTGACACAAAGCGAGCTTCGCCGCCGCTGGCTGGCATCGGGGGAAATGCGGCTTGCGCCTGATGCGCCTTTCGAACTGGTCTGGCGCAACGACGAGCTTTCCGATCCGCCTGGCCACCGTCCGGAAGGGTTTTCCGAAGAGAACAGGATGGCCTCGCGCATCATCACCGTCATTCCGCCGCATCGCCTCGTCTTCAGCTGGGGCGAGGGCGGAGAGGTGTCGATCGAGCTTCAGGCTCTGGGCAAGGATGTGCTTCTGACACTGGTCCATCGCAGGCTGGTGGACCGGACGACCAAGCTCAATGTCAGCGCTGGCTGGCACGCGCATCTCGATATTCTCGCCGCCCGTCTTCAGGAAAAGGAGCCCAAACCCTTCTGGGATAGCTGGCTGGGGCTGAAAGAGGAATATGAGCAGCGCATACCGTAATAAATACGGTTTGTTCCAAGGCATGGCGGCGCGGTTGGCCGCGCCGTCTCTTGCGGTTACAGCGAGTATCCAATGGGCGCGATTGCCCCGGTGGCCAAAGTACCCCCCAAGAAGCTCACATTTCGATTCAAAGGCTTGATTGCCTGATTCCGAAAAACCTCTCAATGCCCTGTTAGATCACAGCATTTCCAGCGGTATCCTGCGCGTCGGCGGCGGGAAGTCGGCGTCGAGCGCGGCCCAGTCCTCGTCGGTTATTTCAAGGTCCGTGGCGCCACGGTTTTCCTCGACTCGGGAGACGCTGGCGGATTTCGGGATGGCGATGACGCCGTCTCTTTCCAGCAGAAAGGCCAATGCCAGCTGTGCCGGGGTTGCCTGATAGGCCTTGGCGATGCGGATGAGTTCGTGGTTGTTGAGGATGCGGCCCTGCTCGATGGGGGAATAGGCCATCAGAGGCACGCCATGCTGCTGGCACCAGGGCAGAAGCAAAAATTCCGGCCCGCGTCGGGACAGGTTGTAAAGAACCTGATTGGCGGCGCAATTTTTGCCGTCGGGAACAGCAAAAAGCTCCTCCATGTCATCGGTATCGAAATTCGAGACACCCCAGTTGCCGATCTTGCCGTCTTTTTTCAGCCTCTCGAAAGCCGCAACCGTTTCTGCCAGCGGATGTTCGCCGCGCCAGTGCAGCAGATAGAGATCGAGACGGTCAGTGCCGAGCCTTGCGAGGCTGTTTTCGCAGGCCTCCACCGTGCCTCGGGCGCTGGCGTTCCAGGGATAGACCTTGCTGACCAGAAACACCTCGTCGCGGCGGCCGGAGATTGCCTTGCCCACCACCTCTTCAGATCGGCCGTCCGCATACATTTCAGCCGTGTCGATCAGTGTCATGCCGAGATCGATCGCCTTGCGAATGCTCTCAACCTCCCGGGCCGCGGATGATCGGCTATCACCCATGTTCCAGGTGCCAAGGCCAAGGGCTGGAACCTCATTTCCGGATGGCAGGGTGACGGAAGGAATGTCGTCATACATCGGTTTGCTCCAGCGCTTGTTGATGGGACAATAGTCCTTTGTTCCGACTTCTCAAACCCGGCATGGGAATGATCGATCCATCAAAAAATTTGACTTCGCCGATCGGGTGATCGGGCTGGTTTGATGGTGGGCCAGTGGATAGGGTCTTTTCACAGGAGAAATCATGAATCTCGAAACCCTCATCGCGCTGGTGCTGTTTGCGTTCACCACCTCCATCACGCCCGGCCCGAACAATATGATGCTTTTTGCCTCCGGCGTGAATTTCGGTTTCCGCCGCACCATTCCCCATATGCTGGGCATCGGAGCCGGTTTCCTGTCGCTGCTGATCGGCGTCGGATTTGGGCTCGGTGCGCTGCTGCATTCCGTGCCCCTGCTTTATACCGGGCTGAAATTCGCAGGCGGGCTTTATCTTGTCTGGATCGCCTGGAAGATCGGCACATCCCGCAGCCTGAACGAGGGGACGGCGGCCTCGGTGCCGATGAGCTTTATTGCCGCTGCCGCCTTTCAGTGGGTCAATCCCAAGGCGTGGGTAATGGCCGTGACCGCCATGGCGACCTACACGGATGAGGGACAATATTTTATCACCGTTCTAATCGTCGGTGTGGTTTTCGCCGCCGTCAATCTGCCCAGTGTTTCAAGCTGGGCGGGCTTCGGCTCGGCGCTGCGCGACTGGCTGTCCGTTCCCGTGCGGCTCAAATGGTTCAACATCACCATGGCGGTCCTTCTCGTCATCAGCCTCTGGCCGATGTTGAAATAGGTTTAAGCGGGAAACTGCCGGTAACACTCCTCTGCGATCGCCTGCACTTCGTCGCGTGTCAGTTCAGCCGACACGGCGTAACCGAGTTCGTTGTCGATCCAGTAGAAGGTCTCGATGCCATCGGCGCTGGCCATGCGGAAGCTGGTGGTGCGGTTTTCCTCATTATGGCCGATCAGAACCGTCACCCGGCGGCCGGTCTTGTCCTGATACATCAGCATCGCGCCGGGCTTGCCGCTGACGGGAATGAGGCGCCCGCCAACCAGGTCGTATCCGAGTTTGGAAAGATCGGGGATGGCGAAGGGATAACCGAGCCGCTTGCCGAGCCATGTCGCAAGGTGCTGCTGCTCTCCGGCTCCGACCTCGACGGGATGGCGCACCTCGCTCGCATAGATGAGATAGGCAGATTTTGCCTGTGCGGGAATATCCGTCGGCAGCGCTGCCAGCACCACGTCCTGCGGTGTGGAGAAGGACTGCGGCAAAAGCCTGCCGGCCACGGCACCTGCGGTGAAGATCAGCAAGGCGGCTGCCGTTCGCAGGAGAAGCGGTTTCAGCCGCCATGCGGGCCTGGTTTTCTTGGCAGCAAGCATCGACATGTCGTGCGGATGCGAAGCGGCATAGGCGGCGAATGTCTGTCGCAGGGTTTCTGCCTGTTTTTTCCAGTCCTCCACACGGCTCTGCTCTTCCGGCCTCTCGGTCAGCCAGGCCTCGACAGCCGCGCGGTCATCGTCGGACAAAAGTCCGTCGACATAGGCGTGCAGATCGTCTTCGGTTATGGCCTCTAGCCTTTTCATCGTGGTCTCCGCAGGGGAATGATATTATCCGCCGCCAGATGCTGGCGAAGGGTTTCGCGGGCGCGGGACAGTCTGGACATGACGGTTCCGACCGGTATCGACAACGTCTCGGCCGCCTCCTGATAGCTGTAACCTTCCACCGTCACCAGCATCAGCACGGCGCGCATGTCGGGTGAAAGAAGCGCCAGAGCGCCGTGCAGCCGGTCATTCTCCAGCGTATCGCCGAGGGTGTCGGCAATGGCGATGCTCTCATGGCCGTCGAGGCTCTCGGACGGGTGACGTTTCTCGGCGCGGTGGCGGTTGCGATAAAGATTCGTCATTATCGTGTAAGCCCATGATTTCAGGGCCGTTCCGCGCCATTGCCGCCTGTTCGTCAGCGCCTTTTCCACGCAATCCTGCAGAAGGTCTTCGCCATCGGCGTCGGAACGGGAAAGGCTGCGGGAATAACGCCGCAGCATGGGTATCAGCGCCAGCATCTCCGTTTCGAAGCTGCCGGTTGCGGGGGAGAGGCTCCCCCGCTTTTCGTCATTCATGCCATCAGGGTTTTGCGGCATCCCATACACCGTTCATACCGTCGCCGGTGGCGTCGCCTTTTTTCGTGTCCTTGACCCAGTAATAGAGCGGCATACCGTCCTTTGCCCATTGCATCTTGCCGTCCTTGCGCGTCACGATCGAATAGGCCCCCTCGGCCTTGTCGCCTGTGGCTGCAAAAAACGGCGGCCAGTTCACCGCGCATTTGTCATAGCAATTGGATACGCCCTTCTTGTCGTTCTTGAAAGTGTAGAGCGTCATGCCTTTGTCGCCGGCAAGAACATTGCCTTTTTCGGTCTTGACCGTTTCGACCGCAGGGGCCGCATAGGCCGTTCCGGCAAAAGCCAGAACGAGGGCGGGAACGATAAAGTGGATCTTCATGGACATATCCTCCTTGGTTCGGGCGGCCTCTGCCGCCAGCACATCAAGAGACACCGCATGATGCCGGTTTATTCCCCATTGCATCGCGATTTTTGCGTTTTTTAAACTTATCCATTGAGCTAAGTGTTTTGTCGTGATAGTTAGCCTTATGGAAAACTATTCAGAAGCGCTCAACGATATCTTCCAGTCTCTCGCCGATCCGACCCGGCGGGCCGTGCTTTTGCGGCTGGGGGACGGCGATGCGAGCATCGGCACGCTTGCGGAACCCTTCGCCATGGCCTTGCCGTCGTTCATGAAACACATCCGCCAGCTGGAAGAGGCCGGGCTGATCGTGACGCGCAAGCAGGGGCGGGTGCGGTTCTGCTCACTGGAAAAACAGCGGTTTTCGATGCTCGAGGACTGGCTGTCGCAACAGCGCGCCATCTGGGAAGGCCGCACCGACAGGCTCGAACAATTCGTCATGGCGCAACAGGACAGGCTGTCCAGCAAAGGGGAGAATGACCAATGACCGAGAGTTTCAATCCCGATCTCGACCTGAAGATTTCACGCATTATCAGGGCGCCGCGCCAGCTCGTCTGGAACGCTTGGGTCGACAAGACCAGCCTTGAACAATGGTGGGTGCCGCATCCCGGCCAATGCCGCGTCGAGAAAATGGAGCTTTACCCCGGCGGTGCGTTCGAGACGCGCTACAGTGAGGACGGCAAGGCATTCGGCGATCATATAAGCGGATGTTTTCTCGCGGTGGATCATGAGGAGCGTCTGGTCTTCACCGATGCGCTGACCGAAGGCTTTCGTCCATCCGCCCGTCCGTTTCTTACCGCCGTCATGACATTTCGCGACCACCCTGACGGTATGGAATACGTGGCCTATGCCATGCACCGAAATCCTGAAGATCGCGACAGGCATGCCGAGATGGGTTTCTTTGACGGCTGGAACACTGTTGCCGAGCAGCTGGCGCAGCTTGTCGAACGACAGGCGGTCCATTGAGCCGCATCAGCCGAACAGGGGAATGTCCGGCTTGTTGAGCATGAGCCAGATGATGCCGAGAACCGCGAAAAAGGCGGGAAAACCGCAGGCGAACCAGATGCGGTAAAGGCGGAACCATTGCGCCGGCAGGGCCTGTCCGGTGGCGGCGCAGTCGCGGGCGATATCGCGCAGCCTGATCTGTATCCACACCACCGGCAGCCAGAAAATGCCGGTGAAGACATAGAGGCCTAGCGAAAGGGCGATCCAGCCCTCGGTCAGCGGCCAGCCGATGATGCGCGCGAGAAAATATCCGGTGACCGGTTGGATGATCGCGGCGGTGGCGGTAAAGACCGTGTCGGCGATGACGACGGTGCCTGAGACATGGGCGATCAGCGCCGGGCTGGCCGTCCGCCGTGCCATCACCATGAAAAAGGCAATGCCCGCGCCGGTGCCGAACAGCACCGTCGCGCCGATGACATGGGCAAGCCGCAGCAGTTCCTCAAGTGTCATCAGCGTTCATCCAAGGTGGCGAGGGCAACGAGCGTCAGGGCGACAGAAGGCAGAACCTTGACCAGAGGACCGAGCGGATCGAGCCAAAGGGTCGGTTCCAGCAGGCTGCCGCCGGCCAGATAAGCGGCGCTGACCAGCAGCATGGCGACAAGCGCCTTTCTGGCGAGCGGCCGCAGCAGGACGGCGATGCCGAGGGCTATATCGATGAGGCAGGTGGCGAGTGTGAGGGCGATGGCCGACGTCTGCAGCATGAAGGGCAGGAAATGCGCCGCTGCTCCAGTGATATTCAGCAGCGGTATGAGGCCGGACAGCAGCCAGAATAAAGACAGGCAGAGAACGATCAGGGGTTTCAGCAGATATAATCTGGCAAACCACAGGTCCTGCACGCCGGAAGGGTGGGCGGCCAGCGTCTGTTCCAGGGTCTTGAGTGAGGCCATCGCCGGTCCTGCTTCATTCTCCGTTACGATGCCTTCCGACATGACCGTCATGGCGGTCGAACGCAGCGGCGACCGCCAGCCGAGTTTGCCTGCGGCATCCGCCACGAGGGCGACGGGGCGCATGAAGGCGGCGGGAAGATTTATGATCGGAGAACGGGGCAGGCCCAGCCATTGCCGGTGTCTGGCGACCACGTCCTGCAATGTCAGCGTTTCCTTCGCGGCGAGTTCGAGATCGCTGCCCGACGGGATTTCGCCGTCGATCGCCGCACATACCACGGCTGCCACATCCTCCACCGCGACCGTCCGGACGGCGATTTGTCCATTGACGAGCGGCACCACGAAGGGAAAGCCTGCAAGCGCGCGCACAAGTGCCGTGCCGCCATGCGCGTTTCGCCCAACCACTAGTGCGGGGCGCAGAATGACGTGAGGCAGACCGCTTGCGGCGAGCGCCTCATCGGCGCGGCGTTTGGTGGCGAGGAAGGGCAGGCCGGATGCGGCCCCCGCCGTGCGGGCCGATATCTGGATTATCCGTCTGCCGCCCGTCTGTGCCGCTTCTTCATAAAGCGCCATCATCGCCTTTTCCTGCGTCGCGGCAAGGTCATCCGACAGGCCGTCCTGCAGCGCGCCCGCACAATTGACAATGGCGTCATGGTCATGGACGAGCGATGACCAGTCTGTCGCGTGCTTCATCCTGGAAAGATCGGCTGAGACCCAGTTGGCGAAAGGCCATTTGTCGCGGGCGCGGGTGACCGAACGCGCCAGCGCCGTCACGGCATGCCCGCGGAGGTTCAGGCTTTTGAGAACCTCCGAACCGATGAAACCTGTTGCACCGAGAATCAATATCTTCATACGAGGGATGATAGCGACCACGGCTTAAAAACCAGCCGTGTTTTATTGCCGCATTCTCCCGCGGCGATTCATCTTTCGTTCTTTTTCTGTTGCGCATGGTGCTCGAATCCTGCGATGAGGGCGCATGTTATTTTCACCGCAACAGGACGAAGCGCTGAAGGCTGTTTCCCGCTGGCTGAAGGAAGGCCGGACGCCGGTTTTCCGGCTGTTCGGTTATGCTGGAACCGGAAAGACGACGCTTGCCAAGCATTTCGCGGAAAATGTCGATGGCGAGGTGCTGTTTGCGGCCTTCACCGGCAAGGCGGCGCAGGTGCTACGCTCACGCGGGGCGACCAATGCCCGCACCATCCATTCGCTGATCTATCGCCCGCGCGGCGAAGAAACGGTGGAAGATGAGGAAACTGGCAAGACATCCATCGCGCCGATGTTCTCCATCAATCGCCAGAGCCCGCTTGCCAAGGCGGCACTCATCATCATCGACGAATGTTCCATGGTGGACGAGCAGCTCGGCAAGGATCTGATGAGTTTCGGCACGCCGATCCTCGTGCTTGGCGATCCCGGCCAGCTGCCACCGGTTTCGGGTGGTGGTTTCTTCACCGAGCAGGAGCCCGATTATCTGCTGTCGGAAATCCATCGTCAGGCCAAGGACAATCCCATCATCCATCTTGCCATGGATGTGCGGGAGGGCCGTGAGATCATGCGTGGCGATTACGGCGCAGCACAGGTGATCTCCAAGTCCGAGGTGACGCAGTCGCTGGTGCTCGATGCCGATCAGGTTCTTGTCGGCACCAATCGTACCCGCCGCCGTTACAACCAGCGGCTTCGCGAGCTGAAGGGCTTTACGGCCGATTATCCGCAATCCGGCGACAAGCTGGTTTGCCTGAGGAACGATCCGGCCAAGGGCCTGCTGAACGGCTCGCTCTGGCAGGTCATGAGTTCGTCGCGCGAGACGGTGAAGCCCGGCATCAACCTGATGATCCGGCCGGAAGATGACGATATGGATCGCGGTGCGGCCAAGATCAAATTGCTGAAGGCGGCGTTCGAGGATGTGGAGACGGAAATTCCGTGGTCCACGCGCAAGCGTTATGACGAGTTCGATTTCGGCTATGCGCTGACAGTGCACAAAGCGCAGGGTTCGCAATGGAACAATGTGGTTCTCTTTGATGAGAGCTATGCCTTCCGGGACTCGCGCGAAAGGTGGCTTTACACCGCCATTACCCGCGCGGCAGAGACACTGACAATCGTTCGCTGATCGTGACTAAGCGCGGATGACACCGAGCAGGACCGCCTTGGCGACCGCCTGAAAGCGGTTGCTGGCATTGAACTTGCCGATGATTTTCGCTTCCAGCACATTGAGGTCGCTGCCTGAAATACCAAGGGCGCGGGCAAGCCGCACCGGTGCATAACCCTCCGCCATCAGCTCCAGGCATTTCCGCTCGGCGTCGGTCAGCGCGATGTCCCTGGTTGGCGCCCGTTCCCCGGCATCCAGTCCGTCCGCATCGCTATCGGTGACCAGCAGTTCCTCGATCTGCTGCGCCTGACGTTGAAGGGTGGAAAGCTCGGCCGTCAATTCCCTCTTTCGCTGCCTCAGCGCCGCGTGGAAGACGTCGTCCGCTTCTTCCTGCGAGAGCGAGCGGACCAGTTTTTCCATGATCTCGGTAATGGCGGCGACGGAAATGCCCACTTCGCGACAGACATTGATGACTGCCATGCGCTTGACGTTGCGGTGGGTATAGACCCGCATCTGTCCGATGCGCTTCGACGTCAGCAGCGCCTTCTCCTCATAAAAATGCAGGGTCCGGTGCGTTACTCCGAAGATATTGGCCATGTCGGCGATGGGGACTGGTTCCGCGGGCAGGGAGGAGGGCAGACTTATATCCGGAAGGAAACCGCTGTTTCTTGAATTGGGTTTGTCCTCGTCGCCGTGTTCAAACGGCATACGGCCATCCTGCATCGTCTCCCCCTTTGCGCTCTTTGACAGTGTGCCCGTTTTTTAACTGGCGTCGATCGCGTGTTCCCCTGCGATGACCCCTCTGATCAAGACATCATGCCAAACGCTACATAAGAACCGTAACGTGTATTGTGTGTTTTCGTTCCCGTATTCCAAAAAATTTTATCGGCCTCCTTGCGGTTGGCGTCAACCTGCGTGAAACAGGATGTCAATTCCGAACCGGAGCCCGATGTCATGCCCGCGAAACTTTCCGTCAATCTGAACGCAATTGCCATGCTGCGCAACCGTCGCGATCTTCCATGGCCGGATGTCGCGCATTTCGGGCATTTGGCACTCGCTGCGGGTGCAAGCGGGCTCACTGTACACCCTCGTCCCGACCAGCGCCATATCCGCTTTTCGGACCTGCCCGTCCTGCGCGCGCTGATCGATGACAGCTTCCCCAGCGCGGAATTCAACATTGAGGGGTATCCGACCGAGGACTTTCTCGTTCTTTGCGAAAAGACGCAGCCGGAACAGGTGACGCTGGTGCCGGACGATCCGTCGCAGGCGACCTCCGACCACGGCTGGGATTTCCGCAAGCACGGCGTTTTCCTGAAAGACGTTGTGGGGCGCCTGAAGGCTGGCGGCATGCGCGTCTCGCTTTTTGCCGATGGCGATGGGGAGCGCGAGCCGGTGGAACTGGCGGCGGAAACGGGCGCGGCGCGTATCGAACTTTACACCGGCCCCTATGGCGGCTGTTTTGACGATCCGCAAAAGGGCGAGGTGCTTCTCGAAAAGCTCGGACAGACGGCGGATCATGCCAGAGCGCTCGGGCTTGCCGTCAATGCCGGCCATGACCTCACCGTCGCAAACCTGCCCAGGCTGATGAAACGTATCCCTTATCTGGCCGAGGTTTCCATCGGTCACGGGCTGACGGCGGATGCGCTTGAATATGGCATGGCTGAAACAGTCCGGCGTTTTTGTCAGGCCTGCGGTCAGGCTATTTCATAACCAAAGTCAATTTTTTTGCCTATAGTTTGCCGGCGCATGCTCCGTGCGCGAGCTTATGAAGGCAGAGACATATGCAAGAACATCATGTTGTCGTCGTGGGTGGAGGCTTCGGCGGTTTGCAACTGGTACATGGGCTGGAGGGAGCCACTGTCCGCATCACACTGATCGACCGCCGCAATCACCACCTGTTCCAGCCATTGCTTTATCAGGTTGCGACGACGGCTCTGGCGACATCCGAAATCGCCTGGCCGATCCGCCATCTCTATCGCGACCGCAAGGAGGTCACGACCCTGCTTGCGGAGGTGAACGGCATAGACCGGGCGGCGCGGACCGTGCATCTGAATTCGGGTCAGGTCATCGGCTTCGATACGCTGGTGCTGGCCACCGGCGCCCGCCACGCCTATTTCGGCCGCGACGAGTGGGAGCGTTCCGCCCCCGGCCTCAAGACGCTCGAAGATGCGACGACAATCCGCCGCCGCCTGCTTCTGGCTTTCGAACGGGCCGAACTTGTCACCAGCGAAGAGGAACGGCAGGCGCTGTTGACCTTCGTCATTATCGGCGCAGGCCCGACGGGCGTGGAAATGGCGGGCATGATCGCCGAACTGGCGCATAAGGCGCTGCCGGCGGAATTCCGTAATGTGGATACCAGAAAGACCCGGGTGCTGCTGGTCGAGGCCGGCCCTCGCGTTCTGCCGGTCTTCACGGAAGACCTTTCTGCCTATGCGAAGGAAGCGCTCGAAAAACTCGGCGTCGAGGTTCTGCTTGGTACGCCTGTGACGGCGTGCAGCGATGAGGGCGTGACGGTCGGCGAGACCTATTATCCCTGCCGCACCGTTGTCTGGGCCGCCGGCGTGCAGGCGTCGCCAGCCGCGACATGGCTCAACGCCGCCGCCGACCGGGCAGGGCGGGCCATCGTCGGACCTCATCTCAATCTGGAAGACGATCCGAATATCTTCGTCATTGGCGATACGGCCGCCGTCAATCAGGAGAACGGCAAGCCGGTGCCGGGTATAGCCCCTGCGGCAAAGCAGCAGGGCGCCTATGTCGCGAAGGTCATCAAGGCGCGGCTGGCCGGCCAGCCGTCACCACCGCCCTTCCGCTACAGCCATCAGGGCAATCTGGCGACCATCGGCAAACGAGCGGCGGTGATCGATTTCGGCAGGTTCAAGCTCAAGGGCGTGCTGGCGTGGTGGATATGGGGGCTTGCCCACATCTACTTTTTGATTGGAACGCGATCGCGGCTTGCCGTGGCGTGGAGCTGGCTGTGGATTTACCTGAGCGGCCAGCACAGCGCGCGACTAATCACCCAGAAAGAGACGTTGAAGGACGAGGCCTGAGGGTCGGGCGGGCAAATGACAAGGGCGGGAAGCATGGCTTCCCGCCCTTGTGTTATGACAGCTGCGCCAAACTACTCCTCCGTCATGCCGGACTTGATCCGGTATCCAGCCGACGCGCGTCTGCGCGGCGAGAAGAGTTTTTTCAGCCCAAGGACTTGGGTTGGCTGGACCCCGGATCTAGTCCGGGGTGACGGCGTGTGGATGTGGCGTGTGTGCCTAATCCAACGCTCACGCGTCGAGCGATGCCATGTCGATGACGAAACGATACCGCACATCGCTCTTCAACACCCGCTCATAGGCTTCGTTGACGTCCTGGATGTTGATCGTCTCGATTTCCGAGACGATGTTGTGCTCGCCGCAGAAATCCAGCATGTCCTGGGTTTCCTTGATCGAACCGATCATCGAGCCGGACAGGTTCTTCGCGCCGATGATGAGCGAGAAGGCGTGCACCGGGATAGCATGTTCCGGCGCACCGACGACGACCATGCTGCCCTTGGGCTTCAGGAGGCCGAGATAGGCGTTCCAGTCGATGGCGACGCCGGCAGTGCAGATGATCAGGTCGAAGGTGCCGGCCAGCTTCTCGAAGGTCGAGGCGTCGCTGGTGGCGTAATAGTCCTTCGCGCCGAGTTTCAGGCCATCTTCCTTCTTCGACAGGGTCTGGGAAAGGACGGTGATATCCGCGCCCATGGCGGCGCCGAGCTTGACGCCCATATGGCCAAGGCCACCCATGCCGACAATTGCGACCTTCTGGCCGGGGCCGGCATTCCAGCGGCGCAGCGGCGAATAGAGCGTGATGCCGGCGCACAGCAGCGGTGCGGAAGCGTCAAGCGGCAGGTTGTCCGGGATCGACAGGACATAACCTTCCTTGACGACGATCGAGTCGGAGTAACCGCCATGGGTCGCGGTTTTCGTGAAGGGATCGACGTCATTATAGGTCTGGACGAGGCCGGGCATGTAGTGCTCGTTGTCGAGATCGCGGGTGGCGCAGCCGATGCAGGAATCGACGAAGCAGCCGACGCCGACATGGTCGCCGACCTTGAACTTCGTGACCTTGGAACCGACAGCTTTCACGACACCGGCGATTTCATGGCCGGGAACGATCGGGTAGACGGCGTTCTTCCATTCGTTGCGGACGGTGTGGATGTCCGAGTGGCAGATGCCGGCATATTTGATGTCGATGACGACGTCGTCATCATTCGGCTCGCGGCGTTCGAAGGTGAACGGGGTAAGCGGCTTCGACGCATCGGTCGCAGCGTAACCTCTAGCAATAGCCATCTGAATATCCTTTCGGGAGTTGGGGACGGCGGAATATGCGATGGAAGCGCGACGCGGCGTTAGAGCGATCCTCCAAGCTTTTTGCACGATCCTGCAAAAATATGGTGGGGCACTCTTTGCGCGGGCCGCGCGGCTTTCTAGATAAAAGGCATCAGCCGCATCTCTGCTTTCAGTTAAGGGATTTTCCCCATGTCCTTGCCGTTCAATGTCTATCAGGAGATCGCCTCCATCGCCGCGCGGCATACCGCCGAGGACGGCGAGGTGCAGACGGCAATCGACTCCCTCGGCATCAGCCGGCGCACGACGCCCAGCGCCCCATGCCACGGCAGCTATCGCCCCTGTCTCGCCATGGTGATCCAGGGCTCGAAAAGCGTTCAGCTGGGAACCGACACCATCAATTACGGCGCGGGGGATTATCTCCTGACCTCGCTTGATCTGCCGGTTGCGTGGCGGGTGGTGGAGGCGAGCAGGGAGGTGCCGCATTTCTGCATCGCACTTGCCATCGACAGCGAAAAGCTGCTCGATCTCATGCGGCGCGTGCCCATCGATCCGCCCGCCGAGCCGGCGAATGCGCAGCGCGGCATCGTCGTCAATACGGCCACGCCGGAACTTCTCGATGCGGCCATTCGCCTGTTGCGCCTGCTCGACCGTCCGGCGGACATCGCGGCCATGGCGCCGCTGATCGAGCAGGAAATCCTCTATCGCATTCTGACCGGACCGGCGGGCGGGCAGCTTATGAACATCATCGCGGCCGGCAGCCATGGCAACCGCATCGCCCGCGCCATCGCCTGGCTGCGCGAGAATTTCGCACGCCAGCTGCGTATCGAGGATCTGGCCGATCATATCGGCATGAGCGTCTCGTCCTTCCACCATCACTTCAAGACGATCACGGCCATGACACCGGTTCAGTACCAGAAGCAGCTGCGCCTGCATGAGGCGCGGCGGCTGATGCTGCTGGAGCGGCTGGATGCGGGCACCGCCGGCCACCGCGTCGGTTATCAGAGCCCGTCGCAGTTCAGTCGTGAATATAGCCGCTTTTACGGACTGTCGCCGTCGCGGGATATCGATGCATCGCGGGAGATCAGCGCGGCTGGGTAGTTGGGAAGGTTGTGCGTCGGTTAGTGGATCGTGGCGGGTGGGGCTTACCCCCCTCTGCCCTGCCGGGCATCTCCCCCTCAAGGGGGGAGATCGGCAGGAGGCCCTACCATGGCTCCATTCGCA
>LT009756.1:1906735-1970392 GCA_900012615.1 Agrobacterium genomosp. 13 str. CFBP 6927 | reverse complement strand
ACGGAGGGAGCGCGCGACGGACGCCTCAGTCGCTCTACTACGACGAACGTGAGGTCGGCGACGACCACACGTGTCGCTCCTCCGTGGAGAGTCGCCGCGAGGCAGTGGGGGTAAGCCCCACCCACCATCGATCTGCCACCAACACAAAGCCTCCTGATAAAGCTCCCCAAGCCGGCATTCACGCTGCACCGCACCGCGTCAATTCTCATCCTGCCTGAAGAATCCGCTTGACCCCAACGCTGCCTCCGCTTAAATGGCGCTCGAACCGTACCGTACGGTACATTAATCGAGCCCCTGGAGTGGAAAGACTTGGCTTCCGACCCGATCACAGCGCAGGAATTTTCGCCGCGCCAGAACGCCGTTCTGGACCAGGCATTGCGTCTATTGGTCGAGGGCGGCGAGAAAGCGCTCACCACATCGGGTCTGGCGCGCGCCGCCAACTGTTCCAAGGAAAGCCTCTATAAGTGGTTCGGCGATCGCGACGGCCTGCTGGCGGCGATGATCACCTTTCAGCAGAGCAAGGTCCGCACCTTCGAAAAGGCGGGCGACCGCGTTTCCGCACCGCAGCTCGCCGATCACCTCGAGGTTTTCGCGCATGATCTGCTGGATGTGCTTGCGGGTGACGTGTCACTGGCGCTTAACCGTCTGGCGATAGGGCAGGCGAGCCGTGACGGCTCGAAGCTCGGTGATCTGCTGCTGGAACGCGGCCGTCGCCAGATCGACCGGCGGGCGCGTGGGCTAATCGAGGCGGGTCGCCGTTCCGGCTATCTGCGTTTCGATGATGCCGAGGAGGCATATCGCAGTTTTTACGGCCTCATCGTTTCGGATCTGCATGTGCGTATGCTGCTGGGCGAGGCGCCGGACAAGGATTTTTCCGCCCGGGCGAAGAAGGCGGTCGTCGCCTTTCTGACCCTCTACGGCACGGAAAAGGTACATTCGGAACTCAGCGGCAAACCCGCCTGACATTCCGGTTCAGACAACTGAGAGACAAGCATTAGGGAAGGACCATAAAATGCGCGTTTATTATGATCGTGATGCCGATCTCAATCTCATCAAGTCCAAAAACGTCGTCGTTGTCGGCTACGGTTCCCAGGGCCGCGCCCATGCGCTGAACCTCAAGGATTCCGGCGCCAAGAACGTCGTCATCGCTCTGAAGGCCGGTTCGCCGACCGTCAAGAAGGCCGAAGCCGATGGCTTCAAGGTCATGACCGTTGCCGAAGCCGCCAAGTGGGGCGACCTTCTGATGATGGCGACGCCGGACGAACTCCAGGCTGACATCTATAAGGCCGACATCGCCGGCAACATCCGTGATGGCGCAGCAATTGCTTTCGCACACGGCCTCAACGTTCACTTCGGCCTCATCGAGCCGAAGGCATCGCTCGACGTCGTCATGATCGCACCGAAGGGCCCCGGCCACACGGTTCGCGGCGAATACCAGAAGGGCGGCGGCGTTCCCTGCCTCGTTGCCGTTCACCAGAACGCTTCCGGTAACGCCCTTGAACTCGCTCTCTCCTACGCCTGCGGCGTTGGTGGCGGCCGTTCGGGCATCATCGAAACCAACTTCAAGGAAGAGTGCGAAACCGACCTCTTCGGCGAACAGGTCGTTCTGTGCGGCGGTCTCGTCGAGCTCATCCGCGCCGGTTTCGAAACCCTGGTCGAAGCCGGTTACGCACCGGAAATGGCCTATTTCGAGTGCCTGCACGAAGTGAAGCTGATCGTCGACCTGATCTATGAAGGCGGCATCGCCAACATGAACTACTCGATCTCCAACACGGCCGAGTGGGGCGAATACGTCACCGGTCCGCGCATCATCACTGCCGACACCAAGGCTGAAATGAAGCGCGTTCTGCACGACATCCAGACCGGCAAGTTCACCTCCGAGTGGATGCAGGAATGGAAGGCCGGCGGCGCCCGCTTCAAGGGTATCCGTCGCAACAACGACTCCCACCAGATCGAAGAAGTCGGCGCCAAGCTGCGCGGCATGATGCCCTGGATCGGCAAGAACAAGCTGGTCGACAAGGCCGTCAACTAAGCTTCATTGCTTGCAGAAGATTGAAAGGCCGGGGCGAAAGCTCCGGCCTTTTTGCATTGTGCCCGGTGCTCGATCACACGATGGCGTCTTCTTCTTCGATAACCACCGAAACCGGGAAGTGATCGGAGAACCCACCGAGATTGACGTTCTTGACCGCATCGCCTTTCGACAGGCCGAAGCGGATCGGCCCCTCATTCTTGCTGTGGCTGACCATGGCGGCAATGGCTTCGATTTTTGCCGTCTCCTCACGCGCCGTGAAGCCGCTGCTACCGGTCAGAAGCGATCGGGAAACGAGGATCTGATCGAAGATATTGGCATCGCCGTTGAAATAGAGCGTGCCGTAGATAGTCCTTGCCGTGCCGACGGAATCGACCACCGGCTGGCGCAGGTAATTCCATGTGAGATTGTAGAACATGGCCGATTGCGAGTTCTCGACATCGTCGCGCTCGCGGGTGGAATTGGCGTGGTAGCGCAGCGAGGCATCGGAAGGATCGTCGTTGAAGTCGCCGAAGGCGATGACGGCGATGTCGTTGCCTTTCTCTTCCCTGATACGTTGGTGCCAGTAGCCCAGCGTCTCACCGGCGGTCATGCGAAAACCGGCGCTTTCCACCGCGCCGCCAGAGCGCGACGGCCAGTGATTGGAGAGCGCGATAAGCTGGCGGCCGCCCTTGGTGATGAAGGTGCATTGGGTAATGTCGCGCGTGCCGGTGCGGCGCATCACGAAATGGCTGAAAATCTCGTTCTCGTTGATCAGTAGCTTTTTGCTGTCATAGATGAAGGCGGTATCGATGCCGCGCTGATCCTTGCTGGAATCGGCATGCACGACCCGGTAGGAGCGCGCGGGCATGAGGTCGTTCAGATGTTCCGCCAGCGTCTCCAGAACGAAACGGTTCTCGACTTCGCAGACACCGAGCAGATCCGGTCCCGCGCCGCCGATCTGGCTTATGATCAGACCGAGCTGTTTGACCTTGGTTTTGAACAGGTCCTCGGTCCAGCCTTTCAGATCGTTCTTCAGCCGCTCGGCAATCCACGGTTCTCGCGCCGGATAACCCTCCGGCGCAAACAGGTTTTCGACATTCCAGAACGCCAGGACATATTGGGTCATGATCCGCACACCTCCGGTTGGTTTTTCAAGCCTAGTGGAAGTTTTTGCCATAACAACTTGAAATTGTAATGAAGGTGGGCGGCCGGCGCAATTTTCCCGTTTTTGGCCTTACTTCGCCGGTGGAATGACACCCTTCGTCAGAAGGAAGCAGCCATAAAATCGGGTTTCGCCCGTGCTGATGACGCAATAGGCTTTTTTTGCCTGCTCGTAGAAGGCGAAGCGCTCAATGCCGTACATGGGCGCGGATTTTCCCTCCGCGGCGTCGATTTCCTTTTGCACTTCCACCTGTACTGGCTCCAGCTGATCCGGCGCGCCCATCACTTCCATGCGGCCGACGGAAGGCTGCAGCGGCGTGTCGAGCGGCAGGACCGAGAGGATCGCCTTCATGGCGCGGGCTGCGGAGACGTTGTCGATATGCAGCACCTTGCCGACGGTCGTGTGGCGGGCAACCGAATCGGAGGGGAAGTTGGTGTCGGAGATCACCAGCGTATCGCCATGCCCCATGGCGCGCAGCGCGTGCAGGACATCGGCATTCAACGCCGGGTCGATATTTTTCAGCATGTCGTCAAACTCCCATGATGCTTTGGCCGCGTTGCGGCGCGCGCGCAATCCAGCTGGAAAACCATGCCGCGTCAATCGCAAAGGTGTGATTGTGAAGCTTTGCGCAAGGGTGTATTTGGCTTTGTCCGCAAAATCGGGCCTTAAGGCAGGTCGGTTGCGGGCAAGGTGCAGGGAGGCAGAAATAATTCGAAAAACTGATAAGTCAGTATTGCTGACGTATCGACATTTCTGTAAAGATGCACGCATAAAAACGACACAAGAGGAAACGTACCCATGCTCAATTGGGAACAAATTTTCGCCACGCGCTCTTCGCGCATGAAAGCGTCCGAAATCCGTGAGTTGCTGAAGCTGCTCGAGCAGCCCGATATCATCTCCTTTGCCGGTGGTATTCCGGACCCGGCTCTTTTCCCCGCAGAGGAATTCCAGCAGGCTTATGCGGAAATTTTTTCGGGTTCGCAGGTAAACTCGGCGCTGCAATATTCGGTGAGCGAAGGTTACAAGCCGCTGCGCGAATGGCTGGCAGGCGAAATGGCCGAAATCGGCATCGACTGCACCGCCGATAACGTCTTCATCGTTTCCGGTTCGCAGCAGGGTCTCGATTATCTCGGCAAGCTGTTCCTGTCGCCGAAGGATACGGCGCTGGTCACCTGGCCGACCTATCTCGGCGCGCTTTCTGCCTTCAACGCCTATGAGCCGAATTACGACCAGCTGAACCCCGGCGGCAACCGCACGCCCGAGACCTACCGTGAGAATGCCGCCAAGCTCGGCGGTGCGGTGAAGTTCGCTTATCTCTCGGCCGATTTCTCCAATCCGACCGGCGAAACCGTCGATCTGGCCGGCCGCGAAAAGGTTCTGGCGCTGGCCGATGAACTCGATATCGCCGTCATCGAAGACGCCGCCTATCAGTCGCTGCGTTACGATGGCGAGGCTGTTCCGCCGATCATGGCGCTCGACATCGCCCGCTCGGGCGGCATCGAGAACACCCGTACCATCTATTGCGGCAGCTTCTCCAAGACGCTCGCACCGGGCCTTCGTGTCGGTTACATCGTCGCTTCCGCGCCGGTTATCCGCAAGCTGGTGCTGATGAAGCAGGCCGCCGACCTGCATTCCTCGACCATCAACCAGATCGCCATCGAACGTGTCGCCTCGCGCGGCTTCGAAAAGCAGGTCGCCAAGATCAAGGCAGCCTATAGCGCCCGCCGTGACGCGATGCTGGCTGCGCTCGACAGATACATGCCGAAGGGTACGCGCTGGACAAAGCCGGAAGGCGGAATGTTCATCTGGGTGACGCTGCCTGAGGGAATGGATGGCGCAGCGTTGCTGGCGAAATCCATCGCCACGGAAAAGGTTGCCTTCGTTCCCGGCCGAGCCTTCTTTGCTGATGGCTCCGGCACGAATACGCTGCGCATCAGCTTCTCCTGCGCCAACGAGGCGATGATCGAGGAGGGCATGAAGCGGCTTGGCCGGTTGATCGCAACGGCGCAGGCGGAAACGGGCGAGGCGCTGCCGGCGATTTGAGGGGCTTTGCGGCAACGACGGAGGTTGTGGCTTCACCCCCCTCTGTCCTGCCGGACATCTCCCCCTCAAGGGGGGAGATCGACTCGCGGGCAGGTTTCGCCCATCTCGATGTTTGAGACCGAAGTGGTGTCAGCGCCTCTTGCCGATCTCCCCCCTTGAGGGGGAGATGCCCGGCAGGGCAGAGGGGGGTGAGCCGCAAGCGCTAAGGGGCGTTGTTCCCCTCAATCCCGCTGACCCCAACAGATCACACCCAAAAATCCTGCCTGTCACATACATGTTATGCAATCATGTTTTAGCGGTCCCACCAAACAACAGGGACTGGACCCATGAAAACGCTGCTCTCCGCTTTCACCGCCATCGTGTCGCTCGGCTTCATCGCCACCGCCGCCAATGCCGCCGATCTGGTGCTTTACACCAGCCAGCCCAACGAGGACGCGCAGGCGACCGTTGATGGTTTCAAGGCCGCCAATCCCGGTCTCGAGGTTGAATGGGTGCGTGACGGAACGCCGAAGATCATGGCCAAGCTGATGGCCGAGATCAATGCCGGCAATCCGGTTGCCGACGTGCTTTTGATCGCCGATACCGTAACGCTGGAGCGCATGAAGCAGGCTGGCCAGCTTCTCGCCCACAAGTCTGCGGAAGCCAAGAATATCGACGCTTCGCTCTACGATGCGGACGGCTTCTATTATTCCACCAAGCTCATCACGACAGGCATCATGTACAACACTGCAGCTGCGATGAAGCCGACGAGCTGGAAGGATCTCGCCAAGGCAGAAGCCAAGGGTCTCGTCACCATGCCGAGCCCGTTGACCTCGGGTGCGGCGCTGATCCATGCGCAGACGCTTGCCGCCGTTAAGGATCTCGGCTGGGATTATTACAAGCAGCTTAAGGCCAATGAAGCCATTGCAGGCGGTGGCAACGGTGCGGTTCTGAAGTCCGTTGCATCGGGCGAAAAGGCCTATGGCGTGGTCGTCGATTACATGCCGATCCGCGAAAAGGCCAAGGGCGCGCCGGTTGAGTTCGTCTTCCCGGAAGAGGGCGTTTCGGCCGTCACCGAGCCGGTCGCGATCATCAAGGGCACCAAGCACGAGGAAGCCGCGAAGAAGTTCGTCGATTATGTGTTGTCCGAAAAGGGTCAGCAGGGCTTCGTCAAGCTCGGTTACATTCCCGTGCGTGCCGATGCCGGCATGCCGGAAGGTTTCCCGGCCCGCGACAAGATCAAGGTTCTGCCGCTCAACGCTGCCGATGCGCTGAAGAATTCCGAACAGGACCTGAAGACTTTCTCCGATATTTTCGGCTCCAAGGGCTGATAAAGCGGAATGACCCGTTCGAATGCCTATGGAAGCAGCCAGCCGCGCTGGCTGTTTCCTTTTGTGGTCAGCGTTGTTTTTGCGCTCAGCGCCCTGCCGCTCGGGCGGCTCGCCTATACTGGCATCATATCGTCACTTAATGGTGACATATGGCGGCTTCTCGCCGATCCTGCCCTTTGGGATGCGGCGTTGAACACGCTCTCCACCTCGTTTTTCGGCATGCTGATTTCGCTTTTGATCGGCGGCGCTTTCGCGCTTGCGCTGACGCTTTGCGACATCCGCGGCAAGTCGATCCTGAGCTTCCTGTTCATGCTGCCGATGATGATCCCGCCGCAGGTGACGGCGCTGTCGTGGATCGGCATGACCGGTCCCTCGAGTACGCTGTTGAAGGCCATTGGCCTTGCGCCGGCGATGGGGTCGCCGCAGCCGCTTTATTCGATTGCGGGCATCGCGCTTCTGCTCGGCGTGCAGCATGCGCCGCTCGTCTATCTGTCGCTGCGCGCCGGTCTGCTCGCCTTGCCGCAGGACGGCATCGAGGCAGCCAAGCTTTCCGGCGCGTCGCCGCGCCGCGTGCTGTTCGATATCATCCTGCCGCTGTCGACGCCGGGGCTGATCGCCGGGGCGGCGATCTCCTTCGTCTCCAGTGTCGGCAATTTCGGCATTCCGGCGATCCTCGGCATTCCCGCCTCGATCTTCACCCTGCCGACACTGATCTACAGCCGTTTTGCCAGTTTCGGCACCAGCACATTCGGCGATATTGCCATTCTCTCCACCATGATCGCCATCATCTCCGTCGCCGGGCTTGCGCTTCAGGAACGGGCGATGAAGGGCAGGGATTATCGCATCATCGGTCTTTCCGGCAAGGCGGCGACCTTCCGGCTTGGGCTGTGGCGGGTGCCGGCGGAGCTTGCCCTGTGGCTCGTGCTGTTCTTCATGCTTGTGGCGCCGCTGACGGCGCTGGTGGCAAGCTCGCTCGCGCCCGCCTATGGCGTGCCGCTCAACCTCAAGACCGCGACGCTGCATGCCTATGAAGAATTGCTTTACCGCCAGAGCGTGACGCGCACGGCGTTCCGCAACTCGTTGTTTCTGGCGACGGCCACCTCGCTTTGCCTGCTGGCGGTGACGGTGCTGACGGCCTATTTTCTGGTGCGCGGCAAGAGCCGTTTCATGTTCCTGCTTTCGGCGCTGGTGGATATTCCCTATGCGCTGCCGGGGGTAGTGATTTCCGTCTCCTTCGTGCTGCTTTTCGCGGCTCCCATTCCGCTTGTCGGCATCACGCTTTACGGCACGATCTGGATCATTCTCCTCGCCTATTTCTCTTCCTTCTTCGCCGTCAGCCTGAAACCCATGGTCAGCGCCTTCCTGCAATTCGATCCGTCACTGGAAGAGGCAGCAAGGCTCTCCGGCGCCGGTTTCTGGCGACGGTTGAAGGATATCATCCTGCCGCTGGTCGGGCCTGCGGCGGGGGCATCGGTCATCCTCGTTTTCCTGATCGCCTGCAACGAGCTGACGGTTTCGGCGCTGCTGTGGTCGGCCGGCACCCAGACGCTCGGTGTGCTCATCTACAATCTCGATGATAGCGGCAGCTTCGATCTTGCCTCCGCACTTTCGGTGCTTGTCGTCATCATGGTGATTTTCCTCATGGCTCTGCTGGAAATTCTGGGGCGCTATCTGCCGAAAGGAGTGGTCCCTTGGCGAAACTGATCCTGAACCGCCTGTCGAAGAGTTTCGGTGCCGGTTCGAAACCAGCCGTGGACGATGTGTCGCTGACGGTACGTGACGGCGGTTTTCTCGCTCTGCTCGGGCCTTCCGGCTGCGGCAAAACGACGGTGCTGCGCATGATCGCCGGTTTTGAACAGCCGACTGACGGTTCCATCCTGCTCGGTGAGCGGGTGCTGGCCGATGCCGGCAGCATGGTGCCGCCGGAGCGGCGCAACATGGCGATGGTGTTCCAGTCCTATGCGCTGTGGCCGCATATGTCGGTTGCCGACAATGCCGGTTATCCCTTGAAGGTGCGCGGCATTTCGGGGGAGAAATATCGCGAAAAGGTGCGTCAGGCGCTTGCCGCCGTCCGCCTCGAGAGCTTCGCCGATCGTCGTCCTGCCGAATTGTCCGGTGGCCAGCGGCAGCGTGTGGCGCTTGCCCGCTGCCTTGTTACCGAGCCTGACGTGGTGCTGCTCGACGAGCCGCTCGCCAATCTCGATCGGCATCTGCGGCAGGAGATGGAGGAGACGTTCCGCGAGTTCCACATCCGCTCCGGCGCGACGATGATCTACGTCACCCACGATCAGGCGGAAGCCATGGCGCTTGCGACCGATGTCGCCGTGATGTCGCAGGGCAAGCTGCTGCAGGTCGCGCCACCGGCGGAGCTTTATGCGCGGCCCGAAGGCAGGCTGGTCGGCTCGCTGGTGGGGCAGGGGGCGATCTTGACCTTGCCGGTGCCGGAAGTGGCCGCGCGCGACCTTGATTGGGAGGGACTTCGGGCGGCTATGGAGAGCGGAACCGGATCACCACAGGCGGATATTCTTGTGCGGCCGCAGGATGTGGTTCCGGATGCGGACGGCATTCCCTGCACTGTGACGTCGGTTCTTTATGAGGGCGAGCGTTATGCCCTGCGTCTCGACCTGCCGGATGGGCAGGCGCTGAGGGCCTATTCGCGCGAAGCGGTTGACGTCGGAGACCGTCTGCCGGTGGCCATTCGCGCGGCGTGGCGGCTTTAGAGGTGGTGTCACGGGCGACCTGTCGATGCAATAATACGGCAGATCGCGCTTCTCCCATTTTATGGGGTTCCCCGTCATTCCGGCCTTGAGCCGGAATCCAGCCGACGCGCGTCTGCGCGGCGAGAGAGTCCTTTCAGCCCAAGGACTTGGGCTGGCTGGATACCGGCTCAGGGCCGGTATGACGGAGAGAAATTCAGCAATGGGAAAGAGGTAGGCAGCGCCGCACTCGTGCGAGAACACTCCACTGGCGAAACGGGTCTGGAATCGCTAATCTCGGTATTCAAAACAGGGATCATTCATGTCGCTTCGGCTTGCCACCTTCAATATCGAAAATCTCCTCACCCGTTTCGATTTCACCGGCTTTCGCAACCAGACGCGGCGCGACAGGGCGATCCAGCTTTTCGATATCAGAGACGAGGCGACCTATCAGGCGCTGGAAAGCGCGCGGATGGTGTCTTCCACCGACGATACGCGCCAGCTTTCGGCGCTCGCCATCGCCGATGCGGATGCCGATATTCTCTGCCTGCAGGAGGTCGACAACATGGCCGCGCTGCAGGCCTTCGAATATGGCTATCTCTATCGCATGGTCGGCAATGGCTACCTGCAGAAATATCTGGTCGAGGGCAATGACAGCCGCGGCATCGATGTCGCCGTTGTCATGCGCGAGGAGACGCGGGACGGCGACAGGATCGAGGTGGTCGACATCAAGAGCCATGCGGCGCTGACCTATCGCAATCTCGATCTCTTCAATCCTGCGCTTGCGGCCACAAACCAGATCGACGACAAGATCTTCAAACGGGATTGCCTGGAAATCGATCTGAGGATCGGTGGCAAGCCGCTGACGCTTTACGTCACGCATTTCAAATCCATGACCAATTCCCGCGATCCGGTCGATGCCCGGCTCGCCACCATGCCGATCCGTGAGGCGGAAGCCATGGCGGTTCGTCGCATCATTGAAAACCGCTGGGGCGCCGGCAATACCCGCAACAAGAATTTCGCCATCTGCGGCGACATGAACGATTATCAGGAGCGCGTCGTGATTTCCGGCGACAGGCGCAATGGCTACAGCTTCAACCCCGTCGAAGAGGCGAGGAGCGCGCTCGATATCTTCACGGCTGACGGGTTTGTCACCAATCCGATGTCGCGCCGCGACGTGATGGATCGCTGGACGCTTTATCATTCTCGCGGGCCGCAGGAACAACACCTGTGCCAGCTCGATTATATCTGGCTTTCCCCGCATCTTGCACAGATCAACGCCACAAGGGTTCCCGAAATCATCCGCGCCGGCCAGCCTTATCGCACCGCGTTTCCGCCGGGGCAGGAGGTGGAGCGTTATCCGCGCACCGGCTGGGACCGCCCCAAGGCCTCGGACCATTGCCCGGTGGTGATGACACTGGATTTGATCTAGCCTGAGGCTCGGCCGGCTAGCCGTTGGCGACCTTCGGAAAATACGTGGCCCAGACCCTGTTTCGGCCGGCGCGCTTGGCTTCGTAAAGCCGGTCGTCGGCAATGGCGATCAGCTCGTCCCAGCTGTTGATCGTGCGTGCTTCCTGCCAGACAACGCCGAAACTTGCCGTGAGCGACAATCCGCTTTGTTCATCGACAATCTGGGCTTCGATCAGCCGGCGAAGCCGGTCGGCGGTGGCTGTCGCCGTGGCATGGCTGACATCCTGCAGGACGACAACAAACTCCTCGCCACCATACCTCGCCAGAATATCGTGCTTGCGCAACGCGCCCCTTAGCAACCCCGCCGTCTTTTGCAGCGCGAGGTCGCCCATGGCATGGCCATATCTGTCGTTGATGGATTTGAAATGATCGATGTCAACAATCATCACGCCAAGAGCCTGAAACTGGTCCTCGCCGGTCAGCATCGCGCGAACGGCTTTTTCCAATGCGCGGCGGTTGAATACGCCGGTCAGGGCATCGGTTTCGGAAAGCGTGCGCAACTGTTCGGCCAGCGCCCGCTGCTGGTTCTCCATTTCCCCCTTCTGGCGTAGCTGCTCGCGCAGGAAATCGAGTTCCTGGAACATCTTCTTCACTTCCGGGGCAACCCTGTCCTGATAGCTCGCTTCGGAGAGATCGCCATCGGCAATCGCGGCAATCTGCGCCCGGACGGATTGCATTGGCTGGAACAGCGCTGTCCTGTAGACCGATGCGAGCCGTAGCAGGACCAAAACCGCGATGCAGGCGATGAACAGCGACACCCCGCCATAGATCAGCGCCTCCTGCTTCTTCTTTTCGATTCTGGCCCGGGTTTCAGCGAGAATAAGGTCACGCAGCGTATCCGATGACCGCATGCCGAGAATGTAATTTTCCGAGAATCCGCGAACGCTTGGACGGGCGGATGGCATGACGATCGCGATCGTGTTCTGCGCGTAGCGAAGGGCCTGGCCGAAGTAGTATGTTTCAAAATCGCGAAATGCCTTGTCTAGGCGCGGTGTCGACAGATAAGCGGCTGTATAGTTCCACAGCGATGATTTCAGCAGCATGAGGCTCTGCATCTCGGTGTCGAATTTTGCGCGATAGCTTAATTTGTCCTGCGAGTTTGCCTGCAGGCTCATGACCACGTAAGAGCCAAGGCGGCCGATCCTGTCCCGCATCACGCCGGCCGTGCCGGTCATTGCGATGTCGATCGCTACATCAGGCGTCTTCATGATGATGGCGCGCGCGGCCCTGCCGCGAAGCAGGTTGACGCTATCCGCCGCCTTGAACATCAATTGAATGGCATTGGACATGGCGCTGTAGCTGCGTGCATCGGGTGCAAGTGCGGCTACCTGATCCACCGCTTCTCGCGATTGCGCCAATTTTCTGCGGGTTTCGGCAAGCGCTTTCGCCAGTTCGGGCTGAGCCCTCATTTCCTCGGCGAAGGCAGCTTCGAGCTGAGACAGCCTGTCGTCCGTCGCTTTGCGCGCAGCAGCAAGCCCTTGCACCAGCTTTGCATCCGCAGAAGATGCTCCCATCAGATTGTTGGCAGGTCCGCGTTCGGCCGATACCAGCCAGGCGGAATGGAGAGCGGTTTCGAAGCGGCTCAGTTGCTCGGCATTGTTGCGATAACGCAGATAGTTGGAGACGCTCGGCAGCGCGGCAAGTGTGGCCAGCAGGATGGAACTCACGGCGATGATGATCGTGCCTGTCAGCTGTATTTTCTGTATGCTAGCGCGCATCGGATGCGTTATTCCCGCTGGGATGGTTATGGGTTATCGCTATTCTAGTCGCAGCACGTAAATACTTCGCTTATTTCGCAGGCCTTTCGCTGCGATTGCGGTCATGCCAGCCGTCCCGCGGGCCTTGTGTGGAAAACATGTCCACCGATGGCATGCGGACAATTTTCGCTTTACACGAAGTCAGAATCTGATAGTTGGCAAGGCACTGGATTGCCCTTGTAGCTCAGTTGGTAGAGCACCTGATTTGTAATCAGGGGGTCGCGGGTTCGAACCCTGCCGGGGGCACCAGTATTTTCAACGGCTTGGCCTTCCCCCATCAGTATTCTGTAACCGTCTGCCTCAACGCCTAGGGCTTGATGTGGTAAAGTTTGTGCACGATCGACCAGTTGCCGTCGCGTTCCAGCAAAGACAGATATTCGTAGAAATCCATGCCGTCGAAACGCGTCTCCAGCTTCACCGAGGCGCTGTCGCCTTCCTTGTCGATGCCGAGGATTTCGAAGGTGGGGTCGTGGTCCGGCAGGCCGCGGTCGCTTTTTCGCATCTGGTCGACGAAATCCTCGAGCGACAGCCATTCGGTCTCGCCCTCGAAAGTGCCGACGATATTGGCGCGCGGATCGAAAACATCACGCATCAGGCCTTCATCCGCATAGGCCATGGCATGCACATAGTCCGTGACGGTCTGGGTAATGGTTTGCGGCATCGGATCATTCCTCCCTTCAGATCCAAAAGTTAAGCTTACACCCGTTGGTGACGTTCCACCATAACCCCCTGAAAACACGCCGGTTACGCCCCGTGCGATGCATGTCGCGATGAGTTGCGACATGCAGCACGCGATGCGGATCATGTTTCGTCGTCGCTTTCCACAATTTTGTCTCGCCCGTGATTATAGTCGCCTTGGGTCCGACAAATTTCGGTATCAAGGGCTTTTCCGCCGGTCGTGACGGCGCATGCCGCAAGGCTTTTGTGTGGCTGTTGTGGGTTTAAGCGCCGGGGCGGGGTGCCGTGAGGGTGGATTTGGCTTATGATCCGCCCGTGCGCCGTACGGGGATGGTGTAAGGCACGCGGGTAACAGTTTGCGTTTGAAGGTGTTTTTGTGATCGATCCTTATGTTTTGCTTGGCGTGGAACGCGATGCCGACGAGGCGGCGATCAAGTCGGCCTATCGGAAGGTTGCCAAGGCCGCCCATCCCGACAGCGGCGGCGATGGCGAGCAGTTCGCCCGCCTGCAGACGGCTTACGAGCTTTTGAAGGATCCGGTGCGGCGCAAGGTGTTCGACGATACCGGTTATGATCCTCAGCTGGCCGATGCCAAGGATCTCAAGGGTCTGCTGATGCTCGAAACGCTGGTCAATGAATTCATTCTGGACGAGCGCGAGCCCGGCAGCTTCGACCCCGTGGCCGCCATGCGTCGCAAGCTGACCGACGATATTCTGAAAAGCCGCTTCCATATTCTTGAGCTGGAACGCCACCGTACCCGGGTCCGCAAACATATGGACCGGCTGGGCAGGAAGCCGGAGACCGATGTGCTCAGCTCCATGCTGCGCGCCCGCAGCCAGTCCATCGCCGAAGCCATCCGCAATGCGGAAGCACAGATCGAGGCGATCGAGCAGGCCTACACGATGCTGGAAGGCTATTCCTACGAGCTGGAGAGTATAACACTCGCCGAACCATTGCTGAAAGGCGAGGCGGCGGAGTAGCTTTCGCGCTGCAATCGCTTCGCTGCTCTGTCAGGGACCGTTGACCAGCGCGAGAATGAGCTGGTGCACCCGGCCACCCGGGGAAAGCTCGTCCCGGTCGAAATCGCGTCCACGCTGGCGCTGTTCGTTGGAAAGCTCGCCCAGCCGCTGCTGCAGGACAACGCGGACCTTCTGGCAGTTCGGATCGTTTTCCGCCCTGAGGCCAGTGCTGAAGGCCTCGATCTTCCTCACCATGTCGAGAATGTGTTCGCCATGCACACGTTCATGGGTTTCCACGCCGGAAATGAAGGTTTTCCAGCTGGCGGCCACAGCTTGCGGTAACTTGGCCGGCGCTTTCGGCCAGGTATAGATGATGGTGAGATTGGGCCGGGCCGTCGCCAGCACGCAGGCGCCATCCGGCTGCGGGCGATAATCCCGACGCCATGTCAGCTTGAAGGTGGTGTGGGCAATGGCCTGCACGCCTGCGGTCGGGCCGCGCTCGCCGATGGACTGGTAAAGTGCTCCGCCGGTATCGCCGCTGATCGCATAGGTTTTTATCTGCTCGGCGGGTTTCCAGTCGGCCGCCTGTGCCGACAACGGAAGGGCGCTCAGCAATATCGTGGTCGTGAGGATGGCGAAGGAAGAGAGATTTTTGGCGGGCACGCATCGATCCTTGGTGTCTTTCGCGCCGAAGATAGGCGAGAGGCGGGCGGCAAGGCAAGCGCCGTGCGCGCAGGATTGACGGTTGCGCCGCTGAAACTCCACTCAAGAAAAACCCCCGCGATGACGGATCGCGGGGGTCAAGCTTGCGACTGCAGGGGAATCAGTCGTCCAGCTTGTCGTAGTCGAGCTTGGGCGCGTTTTGCAGCGCTTCCTTTGTGGTGTCGACATAGGCCTTCCAGGTGCCGTTGTCGTTATGAACCGCGACCGAAGCCGGATCGAGCACCACATAGCTCTTGTCGATGCCGAGGAAACCGCCAACGCTGGCGACTAGGCCGATCACAGACTTGCCATCGCCGATGACGACGTCTTCGATTTCACCGATATTTTCGTTCTGGGCGTTATAGATATCCAGGCCGTCGAGCTGGGAGGCGGTGAGGTCGGTCTTCTGGACATTGACGAACTTCAGCGGGCCGGTGGCCTTGGTGCCCATGGTGATGCCGGGACCGGACAAGGTTGCGTCAGCGCCGACAGCAGGAGCCGTGGTGGCCGTCTGGGCAAAAGCCACGGAAGAGGAGAGCGCTGCTGCGGCAGCGAGAGCGATGACCTTGATTTTCATGATGTTTCTTCCCTTTGTATGCTGAACCTTGCGTTCGGTGAAGAAACGGCGAAGCGCGAATTTGGTTCCGCATGGGATGAAATGAAAATTTGGTCTATGCTGGCGCCGGGAGCGCAGGTGCGGCGAAATCTGGAGGACGTCATGGTCAAAAACACGGTGGAAAAAGATGCGGAGGAGACCGCGCCGTCGGTTCTCATCGACCGGAAAATCGCGGAGCTCGGGGACTGGCGGGGCGCGACGCTTGCACGCATCCGCGCACTGATTTTGAAGGCCGATCCGGATGTGACGGAAGAGGTGAAATGGCGCGGTGTGCCGGTCTGGGAGCATGCGGGCATCATTTCCACCGGCGAGACCTACAAGAACGCCGTGAAGATGACATTCGCGAAGGGGGCCTCGCTGGCGGATCCTGCCGGCCTGTTCAATTCGAGCCTTGAGGGCAATACACGGCGGGCGATCGACTTTCACGAGGGAGATGAGATTGACGAGGATGCACTGATTGGGCTGATCCGGGCAGCCGTGGCATTGAACCTGGCGGGGAAAGCCGGGAAGAAACGGGCCGGTAGTCGCGCTGGATAGCGCCATCGGGCGGGTCAATCCTTCGCGACGTCGGTTGTCTTGTCCCACTCGCTATCGATGAACTTCAGTGCATCAATGATCGAGACCTTCCAGACGGACCAGACATGATCGCCATCGGTGATCCGCAATTCGGATTTGCGCTTGTCGGCCTGAAGCGTTTCGTGCAGGGCGATGGCGCCGCGCCACAGGAAGAAGCCGTCATCGTCGCCGACCGTCAGATAGGTGGCAGGCAAATCCTGGCTTTCGGCGACGTGTTGTGCGACGAGCGTGAAGACGTTTTTTTCATTAAACAGTCTTGCGTCGAAAGGGGTGCCGAAGGCGCCTGAGAAATGATCGCCGGTGGATGGCAGCACGATGCCGCTGGTGACGGTGGTGCGGTCGACCCGGTGGAAAAAGGCGCTGTCCTGAATGAGCTTTAATTCGGCAGGCGTCTTGTCGAGATCGGAGGCGGGAACGTTCTGCCAGATTGCGCCGGACAGGCTGGCGACCGCGCCATACAGGTCCTCGTGGCCATAGGCCAGATGCAGGGCGCCAAAACCGCCCATGGAGAGGCCGGCAATGGCGCGGCCCTCGCGATCCTTCCGCACCGGCAGCGTTTTCTCGATCTGGTGGCGCAGATCGCCGGTCAGGGCGGTCTCGTAGTCGCCGGGGCCGCCAACAGCGGCGGAATCCACATACCAGCTGTTTTTAACGCCCGGCATGACGACCACCAGCGGGCGAATGGTGCCGGCGGCGATCAGCGTGTCCAGCGTCTTTCCGATATTGCCGAGATCCCGCCAGCTGTTCTGGTCGCCATCATGGCCGTGCAGGAGATAAAGGACTGGCCAGCCGTTTTCGGGCGGCGCGCTATCCGGTCGATAAATGTTAACGGGCAAGGGAGCGTTGAGGGCGGCACTGTGGAACGTGGCGTCCTCGATCTCTCCGGCAAAGGCGGTGCTGCAGGAAAGGAAGAGGCATAGGGTCGCCAGATTTTTTCGATCCATGCCATGTCTCCCTGCTGGTCATTTTATAAATGCCAAGGACGGTCGCAGCGATGGTGAGCTGCGGCGGCACCCAGCCTTCACCGCCCCGGCCGGCCCGTCTTGCCCTTGGTCCGGCTCTTGCGCTTCTGTTCGCCGGCATCCTCATACGAACCCGCGCCGATCTTGCCACGCACCAGCGGCCGCGGGTCATCCGTGGCCCGTTCGGGCTGACCTTCGAGAAGCGGTGAGAACCGTTTGCCGGGTTCGGTTTCGGGCTTGTCGGGCACCGCGCCGCGCACGGGTTTTTCGGTCCTGCCCACCGTCATCTCGTCCAGTGTGTTCCTGCGGAACAGCGGTTTCCCCCCGTCAGAGCCGGGGCCCATTTCATCCAGCGAGGGTTTGGCGAAGAGGGATTTGCCGCTTTCGTTCTCTGCGGCACCCGCCTCTGTCCTGCCGGACGTTTCACCCTCAGGTGGGGAGATCGACAAGTGGCTGCGTCTGTTGTTTTTTCCGCCGCCTTCAACGGCGCGGGCCTCCTCCTTGGCCATGGGATCGTCCATGGTCGCCAGTTCGGCGGCCTTGAGGCGCTTGATTTCGTCGCGCAGGCGCGCGGCCTTTTCGAAGTCGAGATCGGCTGCGGCATCGCGCATGGATTTTTCCAGCGCGTTGAGATGGGCCTGCAGATTGTTGCCGACCAGATGGCCGCCATCGGCGAAGCCCTTGCCGGAAGTGCCAGAAATATCGGCCCTTACGTGATCGCGCTCATAAACAGAATCAAGAATATCCGAGATTTTCGCCTTGACCGATTCCGGCGTGATGCCGTGTTCGGCATTATAGGCCATCTGCTTTTCGCGGCGGCGGGAGGTTTCCTCCATCGCCCGTTTCATCGAGCCGGTGATATTGTCGGCATAAAGGATGACCTTGCCGTCGACGTTACGCGCGGCGCGGCCGATGGTCTGAATCAGCGAGGTTTCCGAGCGCAGGAAGCCTTCCTTGTCGGCATCGAGGATGGCGACGAAACCACATTCGGGGATATCGAGGCCTTCGCGCAGCAGGTTGATGCCGACGAGGACGTCGAAAGCGCCGAGGCGCAGGTCGCGGATGATCTCGATGCGCTCCAGCGTGTCGATATCCGAGTGCATGTAACGGACGCGAATGCCCTGTTCATGCAGATATTCGGTGAGGTCCTCGGCCATGCGTTTGGTCAGCACGGTGCAGAGCGTGCGGTAACCCTTGGCGGCGGTCTCGCGGATTTCACCGAGTACGTCGTCGACCTGGCTGCGGGCGGAACGCACTTCCACCGGCGGATCGATGAGGCCGGTCGGGCGGATGACCTGTTCGGCGAAGACGCCGCCCGATTGCTCCATTTCCCATGAGCCGGGGGTGGCGGAAACCGCGACGGTGAGCGGGCGCATCGCATCCCATTCCTCGAAGCGCAGCGGCCGGTTGTCCATGCAGGAAGGCAGGCGGAAGCCATATTCGGCCAGCGTCGCCTTGCGCCTGAAGTCGCCGCGATACATGCCGCCGATCTGGCTGACGGAGACGTGGCTTTCGTCGATGAACAGCAGGGCGTTGTCGGGGATATATTCGAACAAAGTCGGCGGCGGCTCGCCCGGATTACGGCCGGTGAGGTAACGCGAATAGTTCTCGATGCCGGCGCAGGAGCCGGTCGCTTCCAGCATCTCGATATCGTAGCGGGTACGCTGCTCCAGCCGCTGGGCTTCCAGCAGGCGTCCTGCTTTTTCAAGTTCGGCGAGGCGGACCTTCAACTCTTCCTTGATCGACTTGATCGCGCCGTTCAGCGTCGGGCGCGGGGTGACATAGTGTGAATTGGCGTAAATCTTGACCGATTGCAGGTCGCCGGTCTTCTGGCCCGTCAGCGGGTCGAATTCGGTGATGGAATCGATCTCGTCGCCGAACATCGAGATGCGCCAGGCCGCATCCTCAAGGTGGGCGGGGAAGATTTCGATGGTATCGCCGCGCACCCGGAACGAACCGCGCTGGAAATCCATGTCGCGGCGTTTGTATTGCTGGGCCACGAGGTCGGCCAGAAGCTGGCGCTGGTCCAGCCGGTCGCCCACCTGCATCTGAAAGGTCATGGCCGTATAGGTTTCCACCGAGCCGATACCGTAGATGCACGACACCGAGGCGACGATGATGCAGTCGTCGCGCTCCAGCAGCGAGCGGGTGGCGGAGTGGCGCATCCGGTCGATCTGTTCGTTGATCGAGGATTCCTTCTCGATGAAGGTGTCGGAGCGCGGCACATAGGCTTCCGGCTGGTAATAATCGTAATAGGAGACGAAATATTCCACCGCATTGTCGGGGAAGAAGTTCTTGAACTCCGAATAGAGCTGCGCGGCCAGCGTCTTGTTGGGGGCGAGGATGACGGCCGGGCGCTGTGTGGCCTCGATCACCTTGGCCATGGTGAAGGTCTTGCCCGAGCCGGTGACACCGAGCAGGACCTGACTGCGCTCGCCGGAATTGATGCCTTCCACGAGGTCGTTGATGGCCGTCGGCTGGTCGCCGGCCGGCTTGTAGTCCGAGGCCATGCGGATAGCGACCCCGCCTTCCGATTTCGGCGGCCGGGCCGGGCGGTGCGGCGTCCAGAGCTTGCCGTCCTTGAACAGCGGATTGCCGCTCTCGATCAGTTTCGACAGCGCATCCACCGTGGCGGTGACGGCGCCAGGCGCGAGATTGGCGGCTTCCTCCAGCGATACGTCCATGCCGGCAACCGGATTGAGACCGGCGGCGGCGCGGGTTTTCGGATCGCTCGACGCGCCGATGGAAACACCGCGCGCGGTTTTTGATGCGGTGGTGTTCTTCGCTGTCCTGGAGGCTGCCTTTTCCGCTTCCTTGCGGGCCTCGATCTCGATCTTCTTGCGGTGCTTGCCCGCTTTCGAGGCGATTTCGCGCTGGGTTTCCACCGAACCCGCCTCTGCCTCCGCCTCAAGCTGCTTCACCCAGTCGGCGACGCTGCCGCTGAGCGGCGCGCCTTCAAACGACGATTGCGGGGCTTCCTCGAAGCCGGAGTTCGAGGGCGAGGGATTTTTCGGTGATCTGGCCATGGGCGAAATATGGAGGGAGTCACGCGCAAAGGGAAGGGGAGGCCGTGAAAAAATGAGTACAAAAAGGAAACGAAGCCTGCGGAACAAAATCAGGGCGGATGCGTTGCGTAGCGGCTGAATACAGCTTTACCGAAACGTATCGAAAATCGATTCCGGTTTTCGCGCCGATGCGCTAGAGCAAATCCATATGGGCAGAATGATGGTTGCGTTTTCAAACTGCCTTTCATGACCTCCCTCCCTATTTTCAGGAACCATCATGCCGTTCTCGATCAGCCCCGCCCACATCTGGCCTGTCCTGATGCTCATCGCCTCCAATGTTTTCATGACTTTCGCCTGGTATGGGCATCTCAAGCACAAGGGCAGCGCGCTCTTCCTGGCGATTGTCGCCAGCTGGGGTATCGCCTTCTTTGAATATATGCTCGCCGTGCCCGCCAACCGCATCGGCTCTGAGGTCTATTCGACCGCGCAGCTCAAGACCATTCAGGAGGTCATCACGCTTGCGGTCTTCGCGCTGTTCTCGATCTTCTGGCTGAAGGAAAGCATCACCATCAACCATGTGATCGGTTTCGCACTGATCGCCTTCGGCGCTTCTTTCATCTTCCGGTCTTGAATGGGCAACTGCCACCCGTCTGCCAGCCGCAACAACCGAGGTTATGTGTCGATGAAAATACGATCTGCAAAACTTGATGACGCGGCTGGAATGGCGGCGGTTCAGAACGAGATATTCGCCGCCGGTCTCCGAAAAGCGCCAACGGATATTGATACGGTGCTGGCAAATTACATTCAGCACACGGACCGCATCGAATGTTCGATCGCCGAGGATGAAAACGGTCGCATTCTCGGGTTTCAGTCGCTGCGTTACGCGCAGGCCGACAACCCTTACGACGTTGCGGAAGGCTGGGGCATTATCGGCACCCATGTCAGCCCGCATGCGGCGCGAAGAGGCGTGGGATCCGCTCTTTTTGCGGCGACGCGAGAGGCGGCGGAGGCTTGCGGCCTGAAAAATATCGACGCCAGCATCGGCGCGGACAATCTGCTCGGGCAGAATTATTATGACGCGATGGGTTTCACCACCTATCGCCAGCCGGAAGGGCTGGTCTGCAAGGTTTACCGGCTCGCTTAGTCATCGTTTGCGAGCCGACGTCCTGCCAGCCGGCGCTCAGCTGCGATTGTCGTTTTCGGAATATTGCTGACGCGCCCTGCAGATGCGGACGTGGTTTTCATCGGCCCATTGCACCAGCAACTGCATCGGCACCAGGAATGAACGGCCGAGATTGGTAAGTTCATATTCCACGCGCGGCGGCACTTCGGCATAAAGCGTGCGGCGGATGAAGCCGTCTTCTTCCAGCCGCTTCAGGGTGCGCGACAACATCTGCTTGGAAATATCGTCGATCCTGCGGTTCAGCTCGTTGAAGCGCAGCACGCCGCCCTGCAGCGCTTCCAGAACCAAAAGGCTCCATTGATCGCCGATCCGGTCCAGCACGTCGCGGATGGGGCAGGGCTGATCGAAGGCAAAAACTTCTTTCGTCTGCGTATCCGCCATGTCCTTGCCCCTTGCCCTTTTTACCCTTGCAGGTCATCGCCATGTGACCAGATCAGCCGCCGCTGACTTCTTGCGGCTATGGCTGCGATACCATAGCTCTTGTTCGCGGTCTATAATCTAGACCGGTAACGATAGTGACAAGAGGAAAGAAGCCATGGCTAAAATCGCGCTCATCGGCGCTTCCGGCAATGCCGGGTCCCGTATTCTGAAGGAACTTTCCGACCGGGGACATCAGGTGACGGCAATCGCCCGCAATCCCGAAAAGATCGCCAGCCTGCCGAATGTGGTGGCAAAGAAGGGCGATGTTTTCGATCAGGCAGGGCTTTCGGAACTGCTGAAGGGTCACGATGCCGTGATCAGCTCGGTGCATTTCACCGCCAGCGATCCGGCAACACTGATCGAGGCCGTGCGCGCTTCCGGCGTTCAGCGCTATCTCGTCGTCGGCGGGGCTGGCAGTCTCGAAATCGTACCGGGTCAGCGTGTGGTCGACCTGCCGGATTTCCCGGCCGCCTACAAGGCCGAGGCCACCAAGGGTGCGGAGTTTCTGGATATTCTGAAGCAGGAAAAGCAGCTCGACTGGACCTTCCTGTCGCCGTCAGCCGAATTCGTGCCGGGTGAGAGAACCGGCAAATTCCGTCTCGGCAAGGATAGCCTCCTCAGCAATGACGAAGGCAGCCGTATTTCCTTCGAAGACTATGCCATCGCGCTCGTCGATGAAATCGAGAAGCCGCAGCATTCCCGCCAGCGTTTCACCATCGGTTATTGAGAGGTATCACCCATGAATTTCGTAACACGCCGTCTTGCCATCGCCGCTTTCGCCCTCGTGCCCGCCTTGATGGCTGCGCCCGTTCTGGCGCAAACCGCAACGCGGGATTTCGCGCAGGAAGAAGCCAATCGCAAACTGGTGATCGAGTTCTACGATACGGTCTTCAACAAGCATGAGGTAGACAAGGGTGCCGCTGTCCTCGTCGACAGCTACAAGCAGCACAACCCGATGGTGCCGGACGGCAAGGCGCCGTTCGTCAATTATTTTACCGGCTTCTTCAAGGAGAATCCGCAGTCGAAAGCGCGGATCGTTCGCAGCGCAACGGATGGCGATCTGGTCTATCTGCACATCCATTCGACGGAAAATGAAAGTGATCGCGGCAGGGCCATCGTCGATATTTTCCGGGTCACCGACGGCAAGATCACCGAGCACTGGGACGTGATCCAGGAGGTTCCGGAAAAGGCGGCGAACAACAATACCATGTTCTGAGGCGGCTTCCGCCCTCTGGCCAAAAGCATGGAACCGGCCGGGATTGCTCCCGGCCGGTTTGTCTTTTCAGAGCGCGCGCCGCCTCTGGCGGGCCTGAAAGGCCATATCCAGCGCCAGCATTGCCAGCAGGCTCGCGCCCACCAGCGGGAACAGGATGCCGCCGATGGCGAGCAGAGCGATCAGGCCACGCAGGACGCGTTTTTCCTGGGGCAAAGGCGGCACGCCGAGTGAACCTTTCGGGCGACGCTTCCACCACATGATGCCAGCGGATACGGCAAGCAGGACGATGCCGATACAGGCCATCACGAGTACGATCTGATTGGCGAGGCCATATTGCTGGCCCAGATGCACATTGATGCCCCATTCCAGCGCCTTGCCGAGCGGGCCGTAATCGGCATAACTCATGTCGATCAGGGGTTCGCCGCTATATTGATCGAGATGGACGACGCGCTGTTGCGCCAGATCGTCCGGATAAATCGAGCTGCTATAGACCCCTGTCGGTTTTCCCGGAAGCGCCACCGCATAACCGGGGGCAAGGCCAAGTCCGTCGAAACGGGCGATTGCCTCATCTATTCCGATCGGTCGACTTTCGGCAGCGGCCGTCGATTCCGGAATTTTTGCCTGTTCCAGCGACCAGCTCGTTTTTGCCACGTGATCGAGATGGTCGCCCGACATGGGAACATCGGTGCGCACCCCCGCCGGATAGCCGAAATTGCTGCCATTTGCCCATTCATTCACCTTCGCACCCCACACGCCCGACCAGGGCATGCCGGTAACGGCGAGGAAGACGATGAAAAAGCCGACGAAGATACCGGTGACGGCATGGGTATCGCGCCAGAACACCCGTTTTTTCGGTGTGCCGCGCACCGTGACGACACCGCCCGTCTGCTTGCGCGGCCACCAGAGATAGATGCCGGTAGCGACGAGGAGGATGGACCAGCCGGCGGCGATCTCGATGAGATAACGGGTGTAGGTGCCGAAATATTTCAGGCTGTGCAGGTAACGGATCGTCCACATGACGGTGCCGCGATCCGGCAGGGAGCCAGTTACCTGCACCGTATAGGGGTTGACGTAAACGGCGCGTTTCCCATCCGCCGTATTGACGGTGACTTCCGTTGAAGCGCCCGGATCGGCAGGTGTCGTATATTTGACCGCCGTACCGGGAACGGCTGCGAGGGCTGCCGCCACGATCTCGGAAGGCAGTGCTTTGGGGGCGTCCTGCACCACCTCTATGCGCTTCAGATCCGAATGAATGAGATTGTCGATTTCGTCGCGAAACAGATAGAGCGCGCCGGTGACGGCGAGCGATATCATGAAAGGCAGGACGAAGAGGCCGGCATAGAAGTGCCAGCGCCATACGGCGCGATAAAGATTGACGGACGAGGAATGCGCAGGCGCGCGCTCGCCCTCGAAAGAGGTCGTAACGGACATGAATGTCTCCGCAAGAAGATTGATTTTCCGGCGAGCCGGGAAGGTCTTAGTTTTGCGGAGCGGAAGGCGGCGCGCGCGGGCGCGATTCCCGATTGGGTGGTGATGGCGGCAAGGCCGCGTCGAAGTTCACAAAAGCGACTTCGTCCGTCGGCGTGATTCTGTCCGCACGTTCGACAGGCGTGACTGGAAGAGTGGCGATCGTGGCCGATGCCAGACGGCAGAGCGTGCCGCAGCAGTCCGCGGCAATCTTGCTCGCAGGATTTGGGGCCGGGTCCTGCTTGCCGCCGCCCTCAGGCATATGGCTGGAACAGATGATCTCATCCGCGGCAAGCGCGGCCATCGCCATATTGCCGCTGGTCAGGCCATTGGCGAGACCCTGCAAAAGGAAAAGCAAAACCGCCAGCATGGCGATGGCGCCAGCCGAACTCCTGTCCTGCATGATCCTGCGAATGAATCCCATGGAATCGAAATGTCATATTTGCGGCGAATTGTCACCGCGACACAATGACGGGCGTGGGGAAGTCTTTCTTCAGGCCAGCAGGTCGTAGGTGCGGAAAATCCAGGCGATCTGATAGATCAGCGCGAAAACCACAAGAAACCGGTGAAAGCGGCGATTGTCGATGAAGACCGCCAGCGTGAACAGAATGACGTAAATGGCTGTGCGGATGAGATATTCCGCGCCGAGGGAGGAGAGGTAATCCTGTCCCTTCAGCAGCGTGTCGCCGACATCGGTAATAAAAAGTGCTGCCAGAAAGGCGAAGAACCAGCTTTTGCGCGAAAAGAAATAATCCTCATATCCCTTATATTCCTTCATCTCCGTCGGAAACAGCAGCACGCAGAGGAAATAGAACAGCGAGCAGAACAGGATGAGGAAGAGGAAAGCGCCGAAGCCCAGCACGTGGCCGGTAGCGGAAAGCCGATGTTCCCACCACCAGAAATGCACCAGCATCAGGAATAGAAACGCCACCCAGCCGATATGCAATGGGTAGATGCGCTCCTTCTTGGGATGCTGGACGAAACCGGCGAGACCGGTCAGCAGGCGGGCGAGGCTGAGGCCGACCACCATGCCCATGACGGCACGGATGTGCGAATAGGCTTCCGCGGCGTTGACGGCGGCCTCCATGGTGCCTTACTCTGCCGCAGGAATGGGCGTCGGCTGCCCGTGTTCGTCCATCGCCACCATGATGAAGGTGCCGGCGGTGACCTTTTCCAGCTTGTCATAACGCGACCGCTGGGCCCAGGCTTCCACGGTCAACGTGATGGAGGTGCGGCCGACACGGGCGATATCGGTATAGATGGAGAGCGTGTCGCCAATCTTCACCGGCAGTTCGAAGGCCATTTCCTTGACCGCCGCCGTAACGACGCGACAGCGCGAACGCTCCGCCGCGCGGATGCCGCTCGCCAAGTCCATCTGGGACATGACCCAGCCACCGAAAATATCACCGGCCGGATTGGCGTCTGCCGGCATGGCGAGCGTTCTGAGCGTCAGCTCGCCGGTCGGTTTGATGGGCAGGTCGGTCATGTCTCAATTTGCTCCTTGCGAATGTCAGAGGCGCAGCATGCGTTGCGCTTTGCGATTTCGCAAGGAAGGGAAAGCCTCAGGACGAGGCTTTGCCCAGAAATTGCTGCGTTGCGTAAAGGGCGATGGCCGCCGCATTCGATACGTTGAGCGATTTGATCTCGCCGGGCATATCGAGACGGGCGAGCGCGGAGACGGTTTCGCGTGTTTTCTGGCGCAGTCCCTTGCCTTCGGCTCCCAGCACCAGCGCGATCTTTTTGCCGCTGAAGGTCTGCTCGATGGGGGCGGGGCCCTCCGAATCCAGGCCGACGGAGAAGAAACCGAGCTTGTGCAATTCGCCCAGCGCATCGGCGAGATTGGTGACCTGGATATAGGGGATGAGTTCCAGCGCGCCGGAGGCGGATTTCGCCAGCACGCCTGACTCGGTCGGGCTGTGGCGCATGGTGGTGATGACGGCGCCGGCATTAAAAGCGACTGCCGAGCGCATGATGGCGCCGACATTATGCGGATCGGTCACCTGATCGAGCACGAGGATGAGCGGGCTGTCCTGCAAGGCGTTGAGCTTCTTGACCGGCAGCGGCTTGGTTTCCAGCATCACGCCCTGATGAATCGCTTCGGGGCCGAGTACCTTGTCGATATCCTGCGGCGAAACTATCTCGACCGGGAAGGGCTGGGCATCCGCTTCGCCGATATCCAGGCGCGCAAGGGCGTTCTGGGTGACGGACAGCTTGATCAGCTGCCGCTCGGGATTGGCAAGCGCTGCGCGCACGGTATGCAGGCCGTAAAGATGGACCTGATCGGGTGCCAGCTGCGGCGGCTTCCAGTCATCCGCACCGCGGTTCCTGCGCTTCGGCTGCTGCGGGGTTGGAATTTCGCCCCGCTCGCGTTTGGCATCGCGTACGGCACGGCGCAAGGTGGCGTAATGCGTGTCGCGGGTGGATTTGTTGTTGGGATCGTCTTTGCTCATGGCGCCTTATATCTCCGGGAAGAGGCGTATACCAGCCCCCGCGATAATCCACAGGGCGGTAAAGATGTTTGAATTTTTCCCGAAAATTCGTGAAAGGGCGTGTTGACAGAAACGAACGAGGCCGTCATATACGCGCCACAGACGACGCAACGGCGCTTCGCCGCAGCGAAATCTGAAAGAGCTTGGTCGCTCGATCCTAGCAGAAAGCTGGAGGGATGCCCGAGTGGTTAAAGGGGACGGACTGTAAATCCGTTGGCTACGCCTACGTTGGTTCAAATCCAACTCCCTCCACCATTCTGCACGGATCGAAATCACCACCGCGGGTATAGCTCAATGGTAGAGCAGCAGCCTTCCAAGCTGAATACGCGGGTTCGATTCCCGCTACCCGCTCCAGTGACCTTTCCAACAAGATTATTCACGTCCAACAAGCGCTGATTTTTCAGCGTTTTTGCCTCGCGCGCGCGTAAGGTTGTGCAACGGTATGCAGTGACATCCAGCAATTTTGTCGGTAAAAATCACGGTATTCATCAACGTGGCGGGAAGCCGATACCGTAAAATGGCACTGACAGACATTCAGGTTAAGAACGCTAAAGCCGACAGCAAACCGCGCAAGCTGTCTGATGAGAAGGGGCTTTACCTCTACATATCGGTTGCTGGCGGCAAGTCTTGGCGGTTCGACTATGACTTTTTCGGGAAGCGAAAAACGCTGACGATTGGGACGTACCCGATGGTGGGGTTGGCGGACGCCCGACGACTGCGTGATGAGGCCAAGAAAAAACTCTCTGAGGGCTTGGACCCGTCACTGGCGAAGAAACGCGAACATCTTGCTGCCAAAGCCACCGCCGGAAACACGTTCGGCGTCGTTGCGGACGAATTTATCGAAAAGCTGAAACGCGATAAGCGCGCAGAGCCCACCATCACGAAGAACAAGTGGATGTTGAAGGACCTCGCCGAGAAGCTTGGACCTTATCCGGTCACCCAAATCACGGCGCGTGATGTCCTTGCGGTGTTGACCAGCATTGAAAAGAGCGGCCGTGTGGAGAGCGCACTGGCTACTCGCGCTGCCATCGGTCGCGTGTTTCGCTACGCCATCGCGACAGCGAGGGCCGAGAATGACCCGACGTCGGCACTACGTGGGGCTCTCCAACGCCATGTGCCGGTCAACCACGCTGCGTTGACGACTAGGGCTGAGATGGGTGGCCTCATGCGGGCGATTTACGGTTACGAGGGCTGGCCTTCTTTGGTTGCCGCATTGAAAATCCAAGCCTTGTGTTTTGCCCGTCCCGGTGAGACGCGATCGATGGAATGGACCGAGCTCGATTTTGATAAGTTAGTTTGGACCATACCCGCACAGAAAACCAAAATGCGCAGAGAGCATCATGTGCCGCTTTCGACACAAGCAGTAGAAGTTCTCACGGAGATGAAGGAGCTGTTTGGCGATAAGCCCTATGTCTTCCCGTCAATGATGTCCGGCAAGAAGATTCTTTCCGAAAATTCCATGAATTCAGCTCTACGGCGCATGGGGGTAACAGAGACTGAGCATACCGCACACGGGTTTCGCTCGTCAGCAAGTAGCCTCCTGAACGAGTCTGGCGAGTTTAAGTCCGATGCCATTGAAGCCCAGCTAGCGCATCTTGACGGATCCAAGGTTCGCAGGGTTTACAACCGCGCTGTCTATTGGGATGAGCGCGTGCGGATAATGCAATGGTGGGCTGATGTGCTAGACACAGAACGCTCAAAATCGACGGCGTCTACCCATTTGTAAGCGCTCTTGTCCATCGGCTTCGTTCAATACCGGAAAGCGTCACGCCGTAAGTTGTTCCAGAAGCCTTCAATGTACTTGATTGCCGGTCGTTGTTAACTGAGTACCGCAAAAAGGATACGTCCCCTGCGTTTTCCATCGCGACAAGCAGACATATAAAGCTGAATAATTTCGGACCAAATGGAACCAAAGCAATTGCCATTGAGTGTTTCAAGGCGAGAACGATCGAGGAGATATCTCGATACGCCTCATCCGCATTCGCGAGATAAAAATCGTTGAAATGTAAGTTCCGGATACCAAAATCAAAATCAAAATTTGCTTGTTTGACGGAAGGTAAAAAGCGATCATCATGGCCCGCTGGGAGATAAAGATATGAAACTGCGGGCTCAAGGCGTTCCAAAACATTCAAAGAAGCCCCGTACTCGTAGCCCAATCCCATGATAAGGCAGCACTCTCGGGAAAAGTCTCCAACTCTACCGTTCAATTCCGGCACGGCTGGGCCGAAATAATTAAGTGTAGGAAATGTAAAGTCGGGTTCGGAAAATTCGTTCGGTGTATAAAGAACATGCAAAATATCGTCGACATTCATCATCTCGAAGATGGTTAGGAACAGACTTGCCAAAAGAGATCTGTCCATACAGGAAATATCAACAACTATTGTCCTAGGTAGTGCCCTATTCTCAAAAGCGATCAGAAGAGATTTTCTCATCGCTTCGATGTTTGTTCCGATAGAGGTGTGACCGTTATTTTTAAATTTCTGGAGGTTATCTTTGAATTCCCCGAGATCTGTGCTGTCCTCATAAATAAACGCTCCGCAAAAAGCGGATTCGTTACATAAAATATCAGAAAAATACGATGAGCGCTGCTCATAGCCAACTGTGTAAATAAAGATGGAGCACCGGCTTAGAACTGCCGCTGCGCTTTCTGATAGTGATGTTAGGCTAAACCGCGATTGATAACTCATGGCTGGAATAGATCTCCCATCTTCACCGGACCATGCTGCAAGAGTTCTGTGTCTTTTAGAATATTCCTCAGTGATAAAGCGCCCCCAAATACAAGAGCAAGTTGGTATCTTGGTGCTAAAAGGTAAGACAGTCTTAGTCTGGATCCGTAAATCGCACCGAAGTCGTACAATTTAGTAGCGTCACTGACCATCACAAACGCCCCTTGGTTCATTGCAGCGCCGATTGCAGCGGCTATGTCGTCATTTATAACTCTCGGAACCGTGATCGTGCTCGCGTACTCGGTCGGATAATCCGGGCCTAAAGCCCTCCTAGCAAAGTAATTTCCAATTTCGTCAATGATTTTGACGACTGAAAGTGCGCCGTATGCACTCTTGCGACGTCCGACCGGAATTGCTGAAAGTAATGACAGGTATTTGGCAATTGTCTGCGACACGATTTCCGCTTGTGCAGGGAAAGAGGCTTGCTTCTGACCATTGTCAGCGTATGCCTTAATTAGAGGTCTCAATATACCAATCGCGTTTCTTGGGTTTCCTTCACAAAGCGTAAATATTGACTCAGCGCCGAGATACAGGTCGGATATCCGTTTGGGAGAAGTTCTTCTGAAAACGGTGTCGCCACTATTTCCACGAGCGTACTCTTGGTGACTCCCTCGCTCGAGGCGCAACGCTGCTGGCCAAATATGTTTGCGAATAATTGCACGGCGGTTTTCGGGGAGGTCTGAATAGGCATCCAGATTGATGTTTCGCTCGCGTAAGAATTCCGCAAATTTTGGATCGATTTCCTTTAATCTGCTGAAGCGCTTATAGTGCACGCCCGTTGGTGACATGTAGCGTTCAGAACCAGATTCTGCCGCTTGAAGTTCATCGCTGAAAGACAGTGGAGATGAGCCGAGTACATCTTCAAAGGTCGCTGTAGCCACGTTTAATTCAGCAGTAATCGCAGAAAATATCTGTTTAGAAAATTCGATTGCAGACGGCTTGTCTGGGAAACCAAGGTTTACGACGCGATAGTCGTTATCGGGCATTGGCCCTTTAGTGTCGCTGGCAGCGCCAACAGTTGCTGAAAACGGGCTCGTCGCAAGTTTCAATATGAGGCGATGATCGGTAGATCTCAAAAAGCTGAAAAAATAAGTCTGAAGAAAATCTGGTAAAATTTCCATTTCATCGACGCAGAGGCACCACTTCGCCGTCGACCGAGTCACGTCCTCAACGGCGTCGATGAATGCATATATCGAGGTAATAGGATCCTTACTAAATTCGGACGCAGACAGTAATAATTGCTTATATTCAAGCGATGTGCTGAAATCTGATATTGTTCTTTTGTTTTGGATAAATCTGTCGATCAACTGATTTATCTTAATCACTGCTAGATGTATGGCCGCGCGGAGTTCAGAGAAAGTAAGAGCCTCTTTTTCCAAACCCCATGCGGTGGATAGAAATTTGCTGATGGCATACTCTTGATCAGACGTCAGCTCGATGTGGAGCTTGCTAATTCTTGAATTCTCCGCGACGTCCGCGTCACGTGCTTGACGGACGGTATCTATTAACGCGGCTTTGATGCGTAAGCTCACTAAGGTCTTAGACAACGACTCGAGAAAAGCATCGAGGCGACCACCGCCCAAGCTTCTAACGAAAAGATCGAATTGCTTGTCTGCCCCCAGAAACACGGTTCGGTAGTCAACTCTGTCCACAAGCTCTTTCGCGGCGGAGGCACTCCAGGCGCTGAGACCTCTTATTGTCAGCATTTTGAGGAGAGTTGTTTTGCCGCTACCTCTGGGGCCTACCATCAAAGTGTTTGTTGGTAGGCTAAGAATATCAAACTCATCTTTTCGTAGAATAAAGGTCTTCGCAACTTGGTCTGCGCTAAGCCAACGCGCATTATTGCTGTCAAATAAAGCGCTCATTATGAACTCTTTCTCAGAGTGGATTTCTCTATATCCGCGTCGTCCGTCAGGGCGACCACAATGCCGCTTTTTTCGACGCGCTCAAGCACTCGCCGTCGTGCTGACGGGAGAACAAACTTAAGCTGTGGAACTCTGTCCAAAACCTGCTTAAGCGTGAGAAATTTCTCACTAGAGCCGTTGATCTCCGTGACGACTTTGGTCGCGAGGGTTTGGTTGTTTTCCCTACAGCCAAAACCCGATCCATAAGGAATATTGTAATTTGCGGGTGACCTGCTCCAGCCCTCGTGAGGTACCCAGTGCCAAGCTTTGATTGTGCCACAGGGTGACCAGTCACCAGTTTCAGTTGCGTCGTCGCATATTTCAATAAAGTAAAATTGGTTTGGCGCCCGTGCGGCGAAGGTTGCTTCTATCCTTGCGGCAAACGAACCCGCGGAAAATACGATGGCCGCCTCCGAGCCGCCAGAGGCATACTCAACCTCAGGATAGTGCTGATGCCCATGAATGACGAGCCATGGGGTGTCCGAATTGTCTTCCAGTTGCCTAAGGAGATGTGCAGCACCAATCATGTCGCTATCGTCGCGCTCATAAATGTCATTCTTACGAACATGATGATGTGTGAGCAGTACATTATGTTTAAAACTTTTATTTTTTATAGAGTTCACGATAGAGGAAACTGTTGACTTGCTTACCCGGCCACGTTTGTATTCGGAAATGTGGGTAGAGGTGTCCCTCTCATCAGACGCTATCCCATGAAAAGCGGCACTATTTAGATTGACTATACGCAGGTCGCCAAACTCGTAAATCACAAAATTTCTTGCCCAATAACGGTCAACTTCTATTTCGGTCCCACCAGGAAATGCAGGTTGGAGACTTTGTAGCACGCCTTTGGGGTCAAACTCCGTAAAAACAAGCCTGGAATCTACATCATGATTTCCGGCAGTGCCGATCAATTGTGATGCACCGAGTACTGTTTTCAGTTCCTCCATCTGTGCCCAAGCGTTACTTTGTGCAACCGGGTCCGCTTTATCTGCCAGATCTCCGGGGCAAATGATGAGATCTGGCGTTATTCCTTCTTTTTGAAGGGTTCCTACTATGCCACTAAACATGCTCGCAAGTGCGTGACTCGAGTCTACTTTCAGATGTGATGGAGGCGATCCACTTGGTGTCCCACGGTACGCATGAAGGTCGCTCAATATGAGAAGCTTACGCATTAGGTGTTGCTCACGAGGATTTCGTCGACGGTTTTCCGGGCGGAGGCAAAGCCACTGACGTTTCTGCGGACTGTAAGTAGCTCCCGCCTCCATGATGTTTCAAGGTGGACTAAGGCGGGGAGAGATGAGTCGTATGTCAAAACGAATTTGCCGCCTCTGCGATCAAGTTTCCGCAGTTGCTTCATCAGGCGCTCTAAGTCTGTCAAGCCGAACAGCGTAGAGCCGTATTCTGTAAAAATAGTGCCATCTCGGTTCGCGTATGGAGGATCAACGAAGAGGAAGGTTTTCTCGCTGATATAGTCATCAATGATAGCTTCAAAATCGCCTGTGCGTAACGTTGCCCCTTGAAGTTTGAGGCTGTGTTGTAATATCCGATCTTTGCTGATGTGTTTTGCGTTCTTTACACCAGAAAATGGGACGTTGAATTCCCCTTTAAGATTGGTTCTATATAGACCATTGAAGCAATATTGATTGAGAAACAAAAAATAAGCGCCTTGATCAATTTTTTCTGAGCATTTGTTGTATAAATTTCTTACTTCGTAGTAGTTTTCTTTAGAAAATTGTATTTTTGAATATCTATCGTGTAGTTCTGAAGGGTTTTGTTTTATTTGCTCGTAAAAGTTTATAAGTCTAGGATTTGCATCGGATAGTATAGAGCGCGTAGGATTTACTGCTGTGAAAAGGGCAGCAGATCCACAAAATGGTTCGACGTATTCGTAGTGATTGCCAGGATAAAATGCAGCAATAGAAGTTATAGAGGCCCGTTTGCTTCCAGCCCATCTTATTAGGGGTGATATGGGCGGAGATAGTGAATGCAATACGAGAGCTTTCAATCTGTGGTCGTGACTGACTGTCTTATAATTCGCTATAATTCGCAATCGACATAAATCACTATGCACATTTAGATTTCACTTAACTGGCCGCCACCTGCCAACATACGATTAGCGGGCTTATGGATCTTGTATTTTTAAAATTCGATATACCTGCATACGCGAGCAGCGCATTGATCTCGCGATCTCTGTGGGTGACGCGCCTCGCGCTCTCAAGAGGCGGACTTGATTACTATCAATGCGTTTTTTCCCGCCCTGATAAAGACCCTTAACTTTCGCTTTTTCAATGCCCTCCCGCTGACGCTCCTTGATGAATCGTCGTTCCATCTGCGCGACCATGCCAAGTACGGTGAGAATGATATGTCCCATCTCCCCGCGAGTTGACACATGCGGATCGAGGACGGTCACGAACGCAGCGCGCTGCTGGCACTCGTGGACGATATTTAACACGTCTCGTGTATCTCGCCCCAATCGATCAAGCCGGGTGACGACCAACTCGTCACCTTGGCGAAGAAACTCGATCACGGTCGCTAATTCTGTGCGCCCCTCGCGACTTGCGCCAGATACTTTCTCGCACCTTACGATTTGACAACCTTCGACTCTAAGCCGCTCCCGCTGGATTTCAAGATCCTGATCAAGAGTACTAACGCGTGCGTAACCAATTCGGGCCATGTGTCACCTCAAGCTTTAGGCTTGAAGCTACCCTGTCACAAATAGCCGCTGTCAACCCAGATGTTACGCACCGGGCCGTAACCTTTTATATTCACGTCAAGGTATACCCTGATGTGACCCGTTTCCCGATATCTTGCGAGCTTTTGGCTCGTTCAACATACGGTATTTCGCGTTCCGATTCCCGTTATTGCGACAGCGTGAGCGATTGTCCAAAAAGGTGTTGGTAGGCTTATGCTTGCTGGAGGTCTGGCTTTGGAAGAGAACCTGACTATAGGTTCGGAGCGGCTACGCCGGCCAAGCTTGAGACTGAGTTACTTTGTTTAAACCAGGCCTGCCGACCTCAAGATTGTCGACCTAATGGAGAGGGACGCAAATAGTCAGGCCAAAAGATCCGAATCGTGTATCGCACGACAAACAATATGCAGTATTAACAATAGCTTGCCGTAGGTGATTGCCAAAGTATGTTTCCGAGCTGGCTTACTTGCTATGGGGGAAGGATGCAGGGTTATCGGCGTTCGGTTGCATGTGTTGTAAAATAATCATAATAAACAATATCTTAGGTTGTTTATATTGGTTAAGTGGCCACTGAAACATTAGTAGAACAAATCAAATCGATCCTGCTGGACTTGCGTCCAACTCCAGTTTTGGCAATATGCGCAGCAGCAGCAGCACCATTTGTTTTTTTAAGCAGAGGTGCGCGCATGGCAGACGACAATAACTCCCTAAAAATCGAGTTTCGCGGATTTAAGGCTCATGCAGTGGGCCGCTTCACTGTCTCCCTCGTGGTCGCGGCAATATCGTTGGGGCTTTCAATGGCGATCGTCTGGGGCATTGACCAGTTTGAGGGCGCCCCGCAAATGGAGACGACATCGAAATAAGCCCCGCAAAGTGGAATCTTATGGCGGGCAGTACGATTGAAGAATCGTGGAGCCCTGCTACGCACCTTGTTCCTTGAATAGGTAAGAGAAGCCCTTGCAGCACTAGGTCGTATCCGTTCAATTGCGAGGCTTACGGCCTTGCGCCTTCCTTCCTGCCGTTCATATTCATTGTAAATTGCCATACGTCTCGGACAACCTAATGCATCGGAAATGGCGAGGCATTTGCTGGCGTAATGAACAATTGGCGCCCAAGAGGGTGCCGTCCTTTCGCTTGAGTGTCCGGTGCTGAAAGACGTCGAGATTTGCGGACGCGAAATTGCCAAAACAAACAATGGTGGCAAAGATATACCCCTGCGGACATCCGCCTAGTCCGTGATTATGTTCGGGGAGAAGTTTGAAGCGGGAATGAAAGCTAGTTCTCCTTGCCAGTTTATGGCTTAGATGCGCACTAACGGACGCCCCATTCTGAAATAGCTTGAGCCGGGGTGTTAAATCCCCTCGCGAAAATTTTTTGTTTCGATCAGCGTTGTGGCGATGGTGCAATCACTCCTAAATCGCAGGGGAAGCCACTCGCTCGAGAGCCACATTCAGGCGCCAATTGAAGTCAAGGAGACGCGCGCGACTAAACGCGTTCCTTGATTCTATTGCCCCTGCGCTGCAACCACTAGACTGCCTCGAAGCGGCCCGTGTATTTTGAAAGAGGATGTATAAAAGCTCGTCGCCTTTGCAGCCCCCAAAAAAATTATCCCCCTCCAACTAGGCTGAGATGCTTCCAGAGGGACTTGTGGAACGACATCCGTTCGGAATCGTTGAGCGTAGTATTTCCACGGAAAATCCAACGGTGCCTGATACGACGCCTACCTTTGCTGTCAGTTGCAAGAAAATCATTTCCCACAACTCCAATACGATAAAGATCCGAGAGAATTTTTCCAACATCGTGCTTGGCGATCAACTCATTGATTGACCTGTCATCCCTATGCCTTGAATAAATTCTATCCTCGAGGTCACGCTTGAAAAAATGCGTACGAAAACCCAGGAATAGCTTCTGAAGGGCTGCTATATCATCGGTGGAATAGACCGCCAGAAGCTCCTCGGTCACCTCTAACCAAGTTTGCTTAGAGTATTCCGTCGCTGTTCTATCAAAGTGTTCAGTGGTAAATGATTGATCAGTGTCGCGAAAATCTCTTGCTACCCTAAGAAGTCTTACGATATCTCTTGGTCTATAATACGAAGAGTTAAGTATAAATTTATAAAAAATCTGATTGTTTATTTTACTAGGAAATACGGCCTTCCAGACATCTTCTTCATCTAACTTTGCTGATACAGAGATTTTTTTTCTAATCATGTTCATTAATGGGTTATCAATCGCATCTTTGCTTTCTGACCAATCTAATTTTAAGCCATAATCGTCGATATCCCGCCCTATCTCGTGGCCGAGCTCTAGGACGGAATGCAAAACCTCTGATCTAAGTGTGGACAATAAATATATTTGACGTCTCTTTTCCGCAGAATCTGAATTTATGCTCGAAATTGCAAATATCAGATCACGGATAATTCGTCTGTCACGATCGAACTGATCAGGCGTTTCGTGAAATAGCTCAAGCTCATCAAAGAAAATGTAAACAGGTTGTAAAATTTCGATCTGGCTTAGTAATGCAGAACAAGTGCGGTTAAGGTCCGCTAAGGACGCTCGCGCACCATTTCCTTCAGCTTGGACATCAAGGCCAACTTCGGCTCCTATGCCGAATACCTCGCCTGACAGCTTTACGTTGCCTCCCTTTATTGATGAAAACAAAGACGCAATTGATGAAAAAACGGCTCCCTTGCCTACGCCTGTTACAGTGTAGAGATGCTTCGCGGCTTTTGAGTTGTTTTCAGTATTCTTCAAAAGCATAGCAATGCGTTGATATATCAACCATTTCCAAGCCTCTTTGAAATCTTGAACAATTAGGCTCTGGCTTTCACTGGCAATAATTTGATATCCAGCACCGCGAGATAAATTCTGACGGTCCTCTTCAGAAATATGAGATTTGAATAGAACAATTTCGGAAGGCCATGTGTTTTTCTTAGCGCGGTCGTGCAGATATCGAAGCAATGCCGTTTTCCCCGTGCCTTTCAGACCGAAGATAAAGTATTTGGCTCCGCGAAAAAAATCCATCACGTCTACATGTCGAGGAATCGAGTAAGATTCGAAGAAAAGCCCCTCATCAAATCTCATCTGCTTTAAAATTTCATTTTTGGCATCTACATCACCAAAATTAATATCCTTTAGTCTCAAGCTGTAGCCCCCCAATCCCGGAATTAAATATCGCGTCTAAAACATGTTCAACTGAACAATGTGCAACATCTTTTCTGTCGTGCGGGATATCCCACAGTCCTCACGTTCGACGCTCACATTCTGCCAGCAAAGCAGCATCCGGTTGTAATTAAATAAGTGAGATTACTATTGGATGAATATCTGGATGGCCGAAGTGTCGCTCAATCCCGATTTATCCCGTAGTCGGCGGCACTCGAGTGGTGGCCACCGAAAAGAATAGCTCCTTATTAACTTTTTTCCTGGAAAATTTGCGGCAGCCGGCTTCCAACCGTCTTCAAAGCAAAAGTCGATATTACGCTCGTGGCCGCAAGCAGTCGTCGCCAGGGAAGCTCAATGTGCGCTCATTTTGTACCGGTACAAACGCGGACGCTTTTGCTTTTCCAGCACTTTCCATCACGCTTCATTTCCCCCAGTCGCGTGTGAGCGTGCATTGATCCCGGCGTGTCATTCCACCAGCCGTCGGCGACGTTGTCGTCGATCTCGATGATGGCAAAGTAGCCGTTTGCCTCCATTACGAAGCTGCCAGTCTCGCTGCTGTACGGCCCCCAGTAACAGGCACCATCTATCGCTTTGATCCCACCGACCTCCAGAACGCAGCCTTTCCCGTTCGGAGGTGTTTGCGTCGCCGCAGGATGGTTGCTCGCCTTTTCCGTCTTTGGAGCCGCTTTGTTGAAGCACATTTGAAACTGTGAGAAGGGCGTTGCAGCGCTGGCGAGGCTGATGGTTATCGTCTTACCGTCGAGATCGGCAATCGTCAGTTCCCTGCCGTTTTTACCTTCATCAAGAATTTCCGGCGAAAGCTCGTAGAAGCTGTGCCAGCCGAAATAATTATCGAGATGGCCGTTGGACATGTGAGGTGCCTTATCATCGATTTTCCAAGATGCGCTGACAGAACGGTGAAAGTTTCCGTTGTCCACGAACGCCACGAAATCCTTGCCCGGTGCACCCATGAAGCCAACCGTTACGTCGCCCTGCTTCGCTTCCACAAAACACGTATCGCCCCAATCCTCCTCGCGTTGTTCAAAGGTCCACGGTGATGTTGAGGCGGCGTTGGCTGCGGCTGACTTCGGTGGCGGGTTTTGAAGCATTACACTGCGGTTTGCAGGCGCTTGCGCGGCTGTTCCGGCACCTTCGCCTGACGGTTGGGCAAATGGCGACGTGGACGAAGCCTGAGGGGCCTTGAACAATGATGGGCCAAGCCCGGTTAAAGTGGATATGCAAGTATCGAAGCCAGTCCCCAGCGCTATTGCCTCTGTATAGCTCATCACCGGCACGAGCCATGGCGGCTCATTTCCTTGGAAGGTGACTGCTAATGGCGCTGGCTTGTTTGTCGAGATTGCGGTGCCCAGAATGGTCGTAACCTTGAAGCCACCGCCATCTTCAGCAAAGTCCTCAGGGATTTCCCCGTAGAGTTCATCGCCGTTGACCACCTTCGAAACGAACTGAATGTTACCCGCCCATTCGGTTCCGATGCTCACATTGGTTGTCTGGCCGGCCGGAAGGCTCCAATTTTGCTTGGTGACGCGCAGTCTAGGAACGATTTTGTCGATGCCGATGAGTGTGTATTCGATGGCGACCGACTTTCCCGACCATGCCGTGCTGCGGAAACCGCAAAATGCTTCATCACCGAAAGGGTCTGGTGTCTTCAACACGACCTGCCAGCTGTTGCCCTTGTGGTAGGAGTGTTCTCCGGAGATGGCAGGTGTTGAGATTGAACCCGCAACAGCAGCGCTGAGGCTAAGCACGGCAAGAAGTATTCTAGCATTCTTGGTCATGATGGTCTTTCCACGGGGTAGGCGGCGGTTCGGCGTTCTTCAGAAAACTGGTCGCTGCCGATGACCCCTGCTTTCATCGTTTGAAATTCTTCCTCGGTGATCGCGCCTGAAGACCGCAGCGCCGCAAGCTTTTCGATGCGTTGAATCTGCTGGTCTGAGCCAGAAGGGGGTAAAAGTGGGGCAGGGCGCTGCTCGCTGCTCTCGGGAAAGTCAGTCGCGGCATGCTTTGATGGGGTGCTGCCGATCGCGATGAATGCAACGATCCCGATCAGCGGGATAAGGCAGGACAGCACAAGCCAGCCGCTTTTCCCAAGGTCGTGCAGGCGCCTGACGATGACAGCAAGCGACGGGACATAATGGCTCATGATGATCAATGCGGAAACGACAGGCTGCGGCTCGCGTGGCCCGGCAATGGCCACGTCGATGATCAGCCCGCCGATGGCTAAGCCCAGCAACACAAGGTGGTAGTACCAAAATTCCTTTCGTGTGGATCGGCCTGAAAACGTGGCGTAGCGGCGCATGGCGTCGAGGTAGGCGCTCATGAATACTCCCCAGTGTATGGCTGTTGTCGTGATTTAGGCCGTAACGCTTTCACGCCGCTGGCTGGCTTTTCTTTCGCTTGGCCGAGCGCCACGTGAAGAATCCCATGACAGCAAGCACGAGAGCAATCACTCCCCAAACCGACATATCGCCGAAGGTACCTTGCGAAGACGCGATAAAGGCCATCAGCGCTGACACGAAGAAGATGATGGCACCCACCAGCGGCAGGCCGAAGGAGAACGCGCCACCGATCACCAGCAGCACGCCTGTCAGCATACCGACTGCCCCGGCGCTGCCGGTTGCTTGATCGTTCAGCAGACCGCTTCCCGCCGTGACCGCGCAGGATTGCAGCAGCACCAATAAGCCGAGAAAGAGTCCGATAATTCCAACTGCGATTTTCATAGTACCCCCAATTTGATGCCCAGTAGGCAACCGTAAGTCGTTAACAGGAAATATGTCGTATATATTCGATGGATTAATGCCCGGCAAGATGGTCGCCATGCCGGCATGGAACATCGTGAACGCATTGGTTGGAATCTCAGGAAGGTCAGGACCGCTAAGCGCGTTACGCAAGAGAATCTTGCTGTTGACGCTGGGGTGGACCGAACCACCATCAGCGGTATCGAAAGAGGCGATTTTAATGCCTCGGTCGATTTGCTCGCACGGCTTTCCGACGCGCTCGCCATCGATATTTCGCTGTTCTTCGAAATTCCTGCTGAGGCCACACCGCCCGAGCCGTTGAAGGCGGGTCGCAAGCGGGGACGCTGATCGCCAGCATCCGAGCCGAAAACGGTGCGTGCCGATGAAAAGATTGCTCACACGCCTCAATACTCATCTGCCCGCATCACAGTAAGCACCCGGCAGGTCACGTCATCATCCGTTGGATCGGATGAACCGAATTGCAGGTCGAGGTCGTAGTAGTCGATCTTCCAGAAGAACACCGCGTCTTCTACCGTGACCGCGCCAAAATCATGCTCGCCGTACGGGTCGTTATCCGTCGAGAAATCATCGAAAGCTTTCACCCCCGAAATGACCGCTCGCTGATGATCGTCAGTGAGGTTTGTGATCCCCGGCGTCAGCAGCACCCGCCCGCCGGAGAGGCTTTTTCGAAAGGCATCGTTTTTGTCGCGGATGGATGCGGCCCGTCCGGCCGCATCCTCGCTGATGTTCTGTTGCAGAGCGCAGCTCATAGCGATCACTTCTCGACATAGGCAGGGTGAATAAGGGCGACCTGATCGACACGACGGCTAAAGGGCAGCATGTCGAGATAATCACGCCATTTGAGGCGAACCCCTGTATCGCCCTCGATCTTGATGACTGTGGCCTCAAACCAGCCTTCTAGCGGACCTTCGGTCGCCAGTACGAGGCTGCCCACGGTCAACTGGTCCCAGCTCTCCGGCATGTTCTTCGGCGGAACAGGGTATTCGGCCTCGGCAGCGGGCTTTTCGGGCACTACGCGCGGCTTCTCCAGCCGTTCGCGCGCTTCGTTGGACAGGTGCGCGGCAATCGCCTGATAGAGGTCTTGCTTCACGAACGGCACGAAAGCCTTGCCGCTGTCGAACAGCTTGCCCTGCGGCAACCGGCCCAGGAAAGCCCTGAGTTCGTCGCCCTCCACTTTGAGCGCTGCCATGCTCATCAGTTCAGCAGCCTTTTCGGCAGCGCGTGTATCGGTCGCAGGAAAGAACGAAGCGTGTGGCCTGCCATTGTCGTCGCGGCCAAGGATGATGACAGGGCACGGCAGGGTAATGCTGGGGGTAGGGGTGGTCGCAGGTGTGGCGATTGAAAGGTTCATGGTTGCAGCTCTCCAAAACAACAAGAGGGGCCAAATGGCCCCTCACACCGGCACAGCACCGGCTGTGTAATGGTATATCATTACAACTAAAGATTGTCAAATTTTCCGAATGATGCGCTTTTTGAGAGTGGCAACCTAAAATTTACAACAGCTGATATACGAGTCCTTTCAGCGGAATTCATTTTCTAACTATTGCCGCGTTCAGAGCGAGAAGTAAGGCTCCACCATTGGCCCGATTGCAGCAACGTCCCTTACTCGGGATCTTTACAAATCCCTTTGGCAAAAACATCGGGGGCTTGGAGCTGAACAAGCAGGATCTATCGCTCTTCAGGCGCGGTCAAATGTCGTCAGTGTCCCTGCAAACAATCACATCACCACCAGTCGTTCACAAGAATTGGCTCGGAGCTAGTTTAAGCATCTCTATATCTGGCTCAGAAGATGCTGTTCTCAAGGGTGCTAGGCATTTCGAAGCTCTGGCCTTTGCGGAAGAGGTTAGAAAGACTTGGGTTGCGATCAATCTTGATCTACTCAAGGCGGAAGAAGCGCGCATTGCCCGAATTCATGACGCCATTGTCGGCTTGTCCCAGCCAACTTATTATCCCGCTGCATGCATTCTCTCTCCCCTTCTGGATGAAGCAAAGGCGCTTGATGCGAACATTTTGTCGAAGCTCCAGCCCGAGGCAATAGGCCCGGTAGCGGCTGCTCGGGTCGAGCTTGTAAGACGGTTTGCCGCAAACCCCGCGGCGTTACGGAAGGCCGCAGCCGAAACCTTTGTCGCGTCCAGTCTTGAGCACTGGAAAGAATTTTTCGACTCTATCGAGAGCAAACCGTTGACGCCTGAGCAGCGCCTGTCTGTTATCGTTGATGAAGATGCGACTTTGGTCCTTGCAGGGGCCGGCTCCGGCAAAACCAGCGTCATCACCGCCAAGGCGGCATATCTCGTGAAAGCAGATATACGACGGTCGGACGAAATCCTGCTCCTGGCATTTGCCAAGGATGCGGCGGCGGAAATGTCGAAACGCGTAAGCGAGAGGTCCGGCGTGCCAATCAAGGCACAGACGTTTCACGCTCTTGCGTATGGAATTATCGGCAAGGTGGAGGGATCAAAACCCGCCCTAGCCCCTCAAGCCAGCGACGATTTACTTTTCGTCAATGTCATCAAGCAGATCCTCATGGAACTGTTTTTCAAGCTGACAGAGGTCGCAAAGGCCGTCATTCAATGGTTCTCCCATTTCTTGGTCGAGCCCAAGACGGAATGGGATTTCAAGACGAAGCATGACTTCTACAAGCACATCGAGCAGCAGGACCTTCGAACACTCCAAGGCGAAACTGTCAAAAGTTATGAGGAATTGCAGATCGCCAATTGGCTCTACGAAAATGGGGTAGAGTACGAATATGAGCCCAATTACGAGCACAAGGTTCCCACTGGAGGTCGCCGAGATTATTGTCCGGATTTTCGATTGACGGAAAGCGGCGTTTACATCGAGCATTTCGGTGTTAGACGCCAGAGAATGCCTGATGGCAACGACCGGCTTTTCACCGCTCCCTTTATCGATTGCGACGAATATCTCCGTGGAATGATGTGGAAACGGCAGGTCCATGCCGAAAATCAAACGACGCTCATAGAAACCTACAGTTATGAACGGCAGGAAGGCACGCTGTTAACCGGGCTTGCAGCAAAGCTATTGCCGCACGTAACCCTGCAACCCAGACCACCTGAAACGATATTTGATCGCGTCGTCCAGTTGAGGCAAGTCGATAGCTTTTCCCAGCTTCTCACCACCTTTCTGCGAAAGTTCAAGGGCGGAGGGTATAGTGTAACGGATTGCGAAGCCAAGTCCGTTCGGATGAAGTTTGCCCCTCGAGCAAAAGCTTTTCTTGCGGTCTTTGAACCGGTTTTTCAGGAGTACCAGAGGCGACTTGATGGGCGTATCGACTTCGAGGACATGGTCCTGCGCGCGGCACGCTATGTTGAGACAGGCCGATACGTCAGTCCTTTTCGTCATATCCTCGTAGATGAATTTCAGGATATCTCACAAGGTCGCGCAAGATTGGTGACGGCTTTGAAAGCTCAGCATCCAGACGCGCGTATTTTCGCGGTCGGTGACGACTGGCAATCGATCTTCCGCTTCGCGGGCTCTGATATTCATCTCATGCGGCATTTCGGCCATGAGTTCGGCGGAGAATTCGACGGTGAGACTGGCGTGCATAGGACCGTTGATCTTGGTCGCACCTTTCGCTCCGTTGACCAGATCGCGTTGGCGGCAAAAACGTTTGTATTGAAGAATCCTGCGCAGATATCAAAAAACATCATACCGGCGGGTAAGGCGACAGAACCTGCCATTAGGATCGTGATGACGCAGAAGAACGGAGAGGACAAAGCGCTTAGCGACTTGCTTTCCGACATATCTGGAAAGGCTTCCTTTGAAGCTCAGACCAGTGTCTTGCTGCTGGGTCGATATCGTTCGATCAAGCCAGATATCGCCACCCTGCAACGTCAGTTTCCAAAGCTGGGCATCAGCTTTAAAACGATACACGCGTCGAAAGGTCTTGAGGCTGACCATGTAATTCTGTTGAAAGCAGATAGGGGTCGAATGGGTTTCCCATCGGAAATGGTCGATGATCCTCTGCTCAGCTTGGTTTCCCCCGAGCAGGAGCCATTCGAGTATGCGGAGGAGCGACGGGTAATGTACGTCGCAATGACGCGCGCCCGCCACACGTTGACGATCCTTGCATCCGAGGCAAAACCATCCTCATTCGTCATGGAGCTTATGCAAGAGTCGGCATATGCCTCCACCGTAGTTTCGGGCGAAGAAGCCGTTGTGTATGACTGCCGAGAGTGTGGGGGCCGTTTAATATCGTCTCAGAGTCAGGCTGGCCGCACTTTCTATAGCTGCGAGCATACCATTCATTGTGAAAACCGGCTTCCTGCCTGCTCCGCTTGCGGCAGCGCGATCCCCGAAAGGAGTAATGGATCAGCTGTAGCGCATTGCCGTTGCGGCCAAGTCTACCCCGCATGCCATGAATGCCAAAGCGGATGGATGGTTGAGCGGAGTGGCAAATATGGAAAATTTCTCAGTTGCGTTCGCTACCCCGCATGTGATGGAAAAGCGCGACTGACGTCTGCAGCAGAACCGGGTGAGAGGGGAGCCCAACCGTCTAGAACCCGCCGCCCACGCCGATAGCCCGACCATTTCCATTGCCTCAAGGCGATGGCAAAGCCTACAGGTTGAGCAAGAGCCGTTTTCGCTTTGCGTGTTCATCCACAAGCGCTTGCCGTGCAGCCTTTAGTGAATGCTTGCGTATAGCTTTCCCTGCACCACCAGCGACGGTGATCGATTTAATGGACTTGTCCGACAATGCTGACAGTACCGCCAAAAGCTTCCCTGTCCTGATTTCACGCTTGTTCTGCTTGATGCCGCTTATAGTAGTTTGCCTAGATCGTGCAGGGGCCTGCGAGTCTTCGGCTACGGGGCTAGCGTTGTAAGTCCGATACTCGCTTCGAGGGCTCTTGAACATATAGGCAACCTCGGCCTCAATCTCTGCATGCTGCGCTTTCCGGTAGTGAAAAGCCGACCCATCTGGGCGAAACGCAACCTCGATTTGGTTCACCGTGTCTTTCAGCTTTTTCATCGCGGGCGCGCCATTGTTCCAGACGATCACATGGGCATGCCACGATATCCAATCCTCGCGGGGCGCGACAAACGCCGCCTCGGGATAATAGGCGGGTTCGATCACCCCCACGTAGTCGCATCCCTTTAAAAGTGACGCGATCCACTTGCGATGAGCGACCAGATCATATCCATTTTGCTCCCTTACCTTCACCGCATGCAGTTCGGAGATCAGCGTTACGAAGAAAACGGAGTGCGTTCCGTTTTCCGCAAAATGAATTTTCAGGTCGCGTTCAAGGCATGTTGCAACTTGAATTCTCGAAAACAGGTTTGCAGCATTCAGGTCTCGTGAAGCCCGCAATTCCAAGGCCTTGCATACATCATTGCTGATATCTGGTTTCCGAGACACCAGATATCGCTTTATCCTTCCGTCCAGATCGAGTTGTGAGACCTCTAGGGCCTTCAGGCTCCGTATCGGCGCTCGGCCGTATTTCCCTTCTATGCGATACATCATTCACCTCTGACAGCAGGCAAACCTCAACCGTTCAGGTGATTGGGGGTTCACCTGCTGTGTAATTTGAATTTCGGGTTATCATTTATGTTCGGGGGGTGGGGGTGTACTACACACACACATTGCCCACCCCATCCGGTACTCGCGATCACTTACCTGCGGGTTTTGCAGTTACAGGTTTCACGAGTTCAAGCTTCGTGAGAGATTTTTTGCTGAGCGATTTAATTTGCAGTGACATCCTGCGCGACCCAACGCCGCTGATCTTGAATTTGCCCTTCAACTCGTAGTCTCCAATGTTTTCCATTAGAAGCCGCGAGGCGTCCGACGGAAGCAGTTTGATGGAGCGAGCCTCTGCAGCACGACGCTTCGCGCGACTTTCTGACGCCTTCAACCGCTTCGCGTCCTGCACATTTTTGACGTGGGCTTCGATTTCAGCTTTTTTCGTGCCTTTCTCCCATGCAGCACTGAGGAGATCCTGGAGTTTTCTAACCCGGTTGCCATTTGCCTTATCTTTGAAACCGACGGCAAACCTGATGGCAAAATGCAACGCCTTTTTACGGGATTCCGCCCTCGGTTGAGGCTTCGACGAAGCTGCCACCCAATCGACATGTTCACAAAATGTCTGCCAGTCATCTACGTCATCACGCAAATACAGCGCGATCCAATACAGCTTCACTGCGATGTCAAACGTCGCTGCCTCATCGAGACTGGCAAGCCCGGTTATCTTTGTGCGGAGTTTGAGAAGCTTTTCGACGGGTGTCTTTTTCGTTACCTTTGTGGCAGTCTTAGACATCGAAGTTCTCCTGACCCTCGAACCGGCGGATTAGATCTTCTATGTCCTGCGATTTCCATGCGGTTGAACGCGGTCCGCCCAATTTAACCGGTTGCGGAAATTCACCCGTGCGCACCTTGTTCCACCAGCTAGATTTGCTAATTGGGATGGGCCCGCCCGGGGCTAAAATCTCGTTGAGGCGATAGAAGCGGCGGGATTTTAAAAACTCGTTCATTTTAATAACCTCCATTTCAATGTTATGGCGGCCAAATAAGTGAACTTGAATTTCGAGGGTGTCGTCCCACAACTGTGAAATTATTTATGTCCCGAAGTTTTTTTATGGTTGGCAAGCCACCGCTGACCTTTCCTTCTGAGCGTCTTCTCTACGGGACCATCTTCCGCTTTCTCAGCGTAAAAATCGCGTGCGGCCGCCATGACCTCTCTGAGTTCAGGCTGGACGTTAACATCGGAAAAGACTTTATCCAAAGCGGCGTCGAGTTCCGATTGCGAGTAGGTTTCTGTCCGTCCCCTTGGTTTTTTACTAGCATATTGCTGCGAATAAGGAAAATGGCGATCAATTTCAAGTTGATCAAATGATACGTCATAACATCTGTACGTTCTGTACGTTATGTCTCGCCAATATTTGCTTTCTTTTATCGATTTATGGCTGTTAATTAATGTAGATGAGAAAAATATACTAGAAATTTTTTCGTTTATTCTAAAATTTATCGCCTGTTCTCCCGGGCGGAGAGTAATATTCGAATTTTCTAGGTCCGTGTCACGCTCCATGTCTAAGAAACTGAAGATGGATTCTATTCCATCATGTACCGCGTGCACGCTATGTTTTTTTTCGCGTAAATGAAAAGCGAGGGTATAGGCGAGAGTTTCCCGTTGCCTGTAATGCTCATCTTTATGAATAATTGGTGGTCTACTCTTGTTGAACTCGTAGCATTCAGAGGAAATCAATCTTTCTGAGCGTCGAGCAAAAATCGTCAGTTCCCGAGTTTCGATTTTCTCGAACAGACTACTCAACCCATTTTTTTTATAGACTTCTTTTGCGCGTTGTAGAGCAATTCGCAGAGGCACTAATGATTTCGTTTCTGTACCCACCGCTAAAGGTTGAACGAGGTCATCAACTCGTGGATATAAGTGGTCTAATTTATTCAACGTGCTTTCCATGATTGAGGCTTTGCGCCCGAAGACGGGAGACATCCTTTGTATCTAACTGCATTCGTAAGTTGTTTCATCCTTTTGGGAGTTGCGAGTGTCTAATAATATCATTTATGGACAGCCACATCCACTCCCGTAAGCGGTATAAGTAACGGTATAATGCTTCGCCTATATAAATAGGTGTATGATATTTAAGTGAAAAATAGACGTATTCGATTCCCGCTACCCGCTCCATATTTTCAACAACTTACATCAATGCCGTGTCACTCGTGTCAGAACGTGTCAGGTTCTGTTTTGCTCTCTGGCTTCGGCTATCTTCCTGCTCGTTTCCAAACCATCGCCACGGCTGTAGCGCCTAGTCGTCTTTGTCGTCGTGTGCGTTGCCAAATCTCTTGCGGCTTCCAGCGATCCTGTCGCTTCGACTGTTTCTGAAACAGTACCGGCGTGAGAGTCCATCGACCACACGTTTGATGGAACGCCGGCAGCATTTCTCACCTTCTTAAATTTCTCGGTGTATCGATTATCCCAGTAGGGCTTTCCGTAGTCTTCATCTATCACGAGGCGGCCGGCGTGTGCTCTGCGATGCTTATCGCCGCCGGTACATTCGTCTATTGCACGCTCAGTAACCGCCAAGACTGCATTGAATGCACGTTTAGCCTGTTTTCCGATAAGACTGTTTCGCGCCAAGAGATGGATTGGCGGTAAGCACGAGGCGCGGAAGATCGGCAAAGAATGGAAAGCTCCATCGCCGCCATCCGGAATGACATAGTGCCCCGATCTGAGCAGGAGCGCATGTGGGAGATCATTTCGCATCGGCTTGACCGTTTGGAACGCCCCCAACCTTGACAGTATCCTCGTGCGGGTAGTGCGCCCAGAAAGCGCCAAGTCGATGGTTCGCCCTTCGATCTGCAGCACCTGGCGGCGTGCTTTTAGTTGCCCGGCTGGACGTGTTTCCCCGTCCTGTAAATGACCTGCCCGTTGACGACGGCTCGCTCGTACCCTCTGCCACCGCCTTGATCGATCCATTCTCTGCTGTTTCCGGAAGGATCTCTTTGCGGTCCCCTCTCCGGTCGAACATAATCATGGCGGTCACGGTCACGACGCACATAGTCGCGACGATTGTAATTGCGCCGGTCGTAGTCGCGGTAGTATCGTTCACGCTCATTGGAACGATACTGAACGCTCGACGCGTAGTAACCGCCCGATTGATATCCGCTGTCATCCACGCATCCAGAGAGGATACCGACGGACAACATACCAATTGCTACGCTTAATAGTCTCATGATTTCGACTCCCGATGAGTGACTTAACGTCGACAAAGCGTCGCAGTTCCATGGACAATGACGTTTGCGATCTTAACCAGGGGTGAATGCTCAATTGTGGCTTGCGACGGTCGAGGACATTTCCAGTGCGCACGACGATTATAGGACGAGTTGCCTCGGTAGCGATGGTGGCAATATTTGGTAACGGGGATTCGCCCTAACGGCCAATGCTTCGGCCTCGCGCTTCTGTCGAGCGACGCGAGTTATCATCTGGGCGGCTCCTTGTACGGACAATGCACCCAGCAATGCCAGGATGACTTGTCGGCCTTCGATCGAGAATACCCGAAGCCGCCCCATTCCTTACACCCCGGATGCTCGCACCAATGGTTCTCGTGGATGCCGTCACCGGCCTTATTGGTCTGGTCGCTCATTGTCCGGATCCCATTTATTGTTGATCTTCACACGGCATTTCGCCCGTATCGGGGAAGGCATCAGCGCGAAGAAGTATTCTTCCGCTCGTTGAACGGCAAGCCGGGCGGTCTTCTCCATTCCCTGGTCAAGGCGCCCGTCGCTCAGACGATTAAATGGAACGGCATCGCATCCAGACCACACCCACATGCCCTTACTCTGGCCGGCCATTTCTCTTCTGATCGCGGCGGCCTGTATACCCTCTATCTTGGCGGTATACATTTGCACGATGCCGCCGGTAGTTGGGCAAACCAGATCGGGCCACATCAATTTCCATTCAAGCTTAGGCTGGTATTTCTCATCTTCGCGCACGGGCTTTCCCTCCTGTGACAGAGTTTCGTTTTCCCTTGATGTTGTGATGCGCGCCGCCCTGCGCTGAACCTGATTATGGGATAGGTGGGGAGGGAGTCAACACCGTGAACAAAACGTGTCCTCTATTCATGTTCGGAGAGGAACGTAAAAAATACATAGTGACACGGCACCATTGACATCATTGAACAATATGGAAGCCTTCCAAGCTGAATACGCGGGTTCGATTTCCGCTACCCGCTCCACTTTTTCCCGAACAATCATTCACGTCCAGCATACGCTTATTTTGCCGCGTTTTTCCGCGCGCGCTCCGTGTAATCGCATGCGGTGACATCAAGCAGTGTTGGCCGTAAAAATCACTGTATTCTCCAGCGTTGATGGAAACCGCGCCAGTGCGCGGCATTGGAGACACCCGGACGGAATGTCCGCCGGTGTTCTTATGGTTTCTTTATTTCTTAGACGGCGCAGGCCAATCGAAATCCTATGATGATTGGCACTAGGGTGGAGCATGTTCAGATGAAGCAGCTCCAATGCACCAAGATTGTCCAGATACCGCAAGCCTCCAAAATCGTATCCTGAATGGTTCGAAAGTCCGTGAAGAGCACGTCTGGTCTTTCATGAAGGGTGCGCTGCCTGAACTCTGTTCTCGGGATAATTCCACCGGGAGGCGGTTTCGGGTTTTGCTTCAGGCCAACGCAATTTTCGATGCGCTGCTGCTCGCGATATCTGCTCAAAGCCCGCCCGTAAGTCTTGAGACATTGCGGCGTACCGATCGAGGCTGGTTTTGTTCCACCTCCGTCATGCTGGGAGGATCGCGGAGAAAGTCGACCGCCCTCCATGAGGATCTGGAAAGCGCTCTGTTCCTGGCGCTGATCACGCTCTCGAAGAGGCTGCAGAACCCAAGTACATCGCAAAAAAGGAAGGGTCATTGACATGACAGCGAAAAGGCTTTTGCCCGGCGGCGTGATGACGCCTCTCGTTACCCCATTCCTCAAAGGACAGGTAGACTACGCAGCCTTCGATCACATCGTGGAATGGCAGATAGAAGAAGGTGTTGAAGGGCTTGTGGTCAATTCCCTGATCGGGGAAGGACCAACGTTGTCAGCCGTGGAGCGCCGGAGCCTGATAAGCCGCGCCGTGCACATTTCCAGAGGACGCATTCCGATCATCGCGGCAACGGGCACCTGCAGCACGGACACCACATGCCAGAGAACCTCGGAAGCGGAACAACTCGGCGCGGATGCCGCTCTGATTGTGCAACCATACTACAACCGTCCCGGCCAGAAGGGGATCATACAGCATTTTGAAAGGGTCGCGATGGCAACGACGATACCGATTGTCATCCACAACGACCCCTACCATGCGGGTGTGGAAATCAAGTCGGAGACACTTCGTCTTCTGCTGCGAATACCCGCCGTCATTGGTGTTGTAGACGACGCCTGGGATTCGTCATCTGCGACCATCGGCAAGGATCGAAGCGTCGAAAACATTGCCCAGTTTATAGAAGATGAGAGCGCGTCCTTCGAAAGCATTGCACGTTGCGATGGTTCCATTTCGGCGGTGGCAAACATATGCCCGTCAGCCGTGGTCTTCATGCACCGCGCGATAAGACGCGGCGATCTGGAGCAGGCACGTCAGGTGCATCGGCAGTTGCAATTGCTATTAAAAGCATTTGCGCATGAGAGCCAGGCCGCTGTCCTCAAGTCCGCATTGTCTTGCTTGCGAGGCATCAACGATGGGGTGCGACTACCGCTGACCGGCGTTGATGGGGAGACGGCAGAAAACATTCTGCTGGCGCTTAAGTCGATGCGGAGAATCACGACGAGCGCCAATCAAAGCAACCTGATCTACGAAGCAAAGGTCGCCCGGGCTGATGGATGGGTGGCTGACAACTCCAACGACCAGCGCTCCGCCTTCTCTCGTCAATAACTGCTTTCCCGTCACAACCCTCAATCGCTTTTGGAGTTTTGGAAATGAACCAGCCCTTGGGTCTTTATTATCGATTACAGGCGGAACTTCGCAGGAGAGTGATGTCAGACAAAACCAATCCGCGGGTGCCGCCAATCCGACGCAGAGCGTCCACCGATGTCTCAATGTTTTTCCGCCTGCTGGCGGTTGTCGGCGGGCTGCTGCTGGCCGTGTCGCTGATCATGCAGTCGGTTCAGTAAGAAGCTGCAACCTTCTGCCAACCGGCATTGAAAAAACCTTTTCCCGACAGGACTCGATCATGCAACGAAAAATGAAAGTGTCTCAACCCAAGCGGCGCAACATCTTTCGATTCACCGTGGGTCAAAACAGGACAGGCTGCTGGCTCGTTTCCGACAAACTCGGTCTCATAGGGGGGCTTTTTATCGACAAAGAAGCCGCGCTGCGTTTTGCGAAGATGGAGGGCAATGCCAGTGCTGACGAGATTCAGTCTTTGACCGGAGAGGAGCGCCTCGAGGTTGGAGACGTCTTCAGTCGCAAAAAAACAACGCACTAATCGAGACCGTATCAAGTCGGATGGCGGTTAGAATCTGAGGTTACGATATGTCACCAAAAATACCGATCTCGATGCAGCAACGATCGATAGCACGCTTTCTGTGGGAATTTATTGTCTTGGGCGTAGTCGTATCTGGATCGATTTTTCTCGTCGTTGCGCCCGCAATTTACGCGGTTGTCCGTTAAGTGAAGGCTGAGCATGAGTACTGATCTATTTGCCTACAGCATAGAGACGCTTGAGGTTGATTGGGAGACGTTGACGCCGTGTAACGATTACAGGGCCAAATTGGCGACTGTCTTCTGCAAAGAGAATGAACGCTCCCTTCGGCGTTCCCGCCTTGCCGATCTCCAGGAATTTGAGGATTTTTATTGGGAAGCGCTCGATGCTGGACGTCGCGCCGGATCAGAGGGACGGTTTCTCGTCGAGCCCCATATCGGATTCCTCCCGGAGACACGCTGCATGTCCGTTTATCTGGTTTGGAAAGATGATGTCCACGGCATCACATACTTTGTCTCACCGGTGGAGATGCCATGGTTGCATCGCGGCAGCCGACATGGGGAATGAATGAGAGCCGCCGCTGAACGTTCTTTCTGCGGCGATTGGAGCCTGTGCATCTTTTCTTGTTTGCGCATGAAGTGGCAAACTCATGAATGGGCTTTCAATCGTCTCACAGGTGGCGTGCGGTGCCCACGGCGATGACGGGACCGGTCGCCTGACCGGTTGGTGAGCCGCCGAAAGGCTCGACGCTGATGGCGAAGGTCGTGCCTTCGCCGATATTGCCACGCATATCTGCGGGAATGATGAGATCGCCGTTTGCGCCGGGCTGGAATACGCCGAGCGAGCGTGTCTTGCCGCCATCCATTACGAGCCACAGTTCCAGCGACTTTTCATCGATCTTGCCGGTTGCGACGGGAACGATGCGCATCCGTCCCGATTCCGCATCGTAGGAGGCGAGGAGATTGACCTGGCTGTCCGTTGTCGCGAGTTCGGCGACGAGTGGGGTAGTCCCCTGCCATCTGTCCGGGAAGGCGGCGTAAACGACCGCGGCAACGGCGGTTGCGCTTGTGGCGACCGATATCCAGCGCCAGAAGGATGCCGAACTCCACAGGCTGCCATTGGCATGGATATCCCTGCGGCCGAACAGCCGTTCCTCTATGCGGGCAAGAACAGTTGCGCCCGGCATCTGTTCTTCATAATCGGCGTTGAAGTCGGAGAACTCCATCTCCCAGCGCTGGACGAGTTGCGCAAAGGCCTTGTCATCCTGCAGGCGGCGTTCAACCTCGCGCCGCTTTTCGATCGGCAACACGCCAAGCACATATTCGCCGGCGAGAACCTCGTCGCGCGAATGCATGCCATCGCTCTGTTCGCCCGTCGTCATCGCTGCATGCACTCTCTGAGTTTGAGAAGGCTGCGTCTCAGCCAGGTTCTGACCGTGTTGAGCGGTACCCGCAATTCCTCGGCGAGCTCGAGATAGCTCAAGCCCTCGACATAGGCGCGGCGTATCGCCTGTGCATGAACCGTTTCGAGTTCACGCATGCATTCATCGATCCTGCGACCCTCATCCGCCAGCACGATCTGCTGCTCCGGGTTACGGATGCTGTCGTCGGCAATGTCATAAGCCTCGTCAATGTCGTCGGTTGATGGTTTGCGCGCCCTGATCGTATCGATCGCATGGTTGCGGGCGATGGCGGCAAGCCATGTGGCCGGTTTGCCGGCGCTTGCGGCAAATGTGCGGGCGCGCTGCCAGACCTTGATATAGATTTCCTGCAATGCCTCTTCGGCTTCGGTCCTGTCACGCAGGATTTTCAGGCAGATTGCAAAAAGCTTCGGGCTCGTGGCCTGATAAAGCGAGACGAATGCCGAACGATCGCCCATGCCGACGCGGTTGATAAGGCTTGCGATCTCTGTGCCTTGCATTCGAACGTCCCTTGCTGCGCTTCCTTTATAGGGTTGTCTTTTGCGGGAAGGCAAGACAAGCGCAAAATGAAGTTCGCGTCGTCCATCCCATATGATGGCCGGGCGGAAAAAATCGGCAGGGGTCGCCGTGGTCATAATACACCTGCCGGATTTTCCAGCGGACCGACCAGCCGCACGGTGACGAGGTAAGCGATGATGGCGGCCGCTGCGGAAACGAAGGTTCCCCACAGGAGGTCTGCGATAGTCAATGTCGTGGACCAGTTTTTCAATGTCGCCTGATTGGTGAGATCATATGTGGCGTAGGCCATGAAACCGACGGCTGCACCATACAGCAGCGCCGTCGTCCATTGGCCCGAAATCAGGGCAGGCCGAACCGCAAGAAAGGTCAATCCAGCCGCGTAGATGAGATAAAAGATGACAGCCGGCGCAAGCCGGAAGTTTTCAGCCAGGAGATCGCCGATGGCCGGGCGATAGAGGCGCGAGGCCATGGTGCTCAGCCAGATGAAATCTATCACCAGAAAGGCGATGAGCGTGAAGAAATAGGCTGCGAGATAGGTCTTCATCGTCTTACCTTTCTATTCGATCCGGGTCCAGCTGATGCCCTTGCACAGGAGGCCTGCGACGATGCAGCCCTTGGTGGTCATGCTGTTGCCGTCAACCGTCACCGTTATCCTGTAGGACTTGTCGCGTTGCGGATCGAAGGCCGTGCCCGAATAGACGCCGTTTTCATCGGGCTTTATATCCATGACCAGCCGATCGCCGGTCTTTTCCTTCGGGGTGCCCGGCTTGATCCAGGTGTTGGTGGCGCAGATATTGTCGCCGCAGGGCGCGATCAGCACTTTGGCGTTGCCGTCGCCGCGCGCCCAGTTGCCGTCGATATCGGCGGCTTCGGCAGCGAAGACCGCCAGCGTCGGACACAGGGCGAATGCGATTGTCAATTTCTTGATTTTCATCGTCTTTCTCCGCAGTTATCGCCCCGCCTTTATTGGTGTTCAATCGTATAGAAGCCGACATTGATGGTTCCCTCGGTAAAGCCGGCTTCGCAGTAGCAGAGGTAATAGTCCCAGAGCCTTCTGAAGCGGTCGTCGAAACCGAGGAGCGAAATCGTCTGCCATCGCGCATGGAAACGCTGCCGCCATTCCGCCAGCGTGCGGGCATAGGACTGGCCGAAAAGCTCGGTGTCGGTGAGGCTCAGGCCGGCTTTGCCGATCGCTTTTTCAAGTGCTTCGTCAGAGGGCAGAAAGCCGCCTGGAAAGACGTATTTCTGGATGAAGTCCGCCTTGCGCCGATAATCGTCGAAGCGGGCAGGTTCGATGGAGATGATTTGCAGCACGGCGCGACCGCCGGGTTTCAGGCAGCGTTTCAGCGTCTCGAAATAGCTCGGCCAATAGGCCTCTCCGACCGCCTCGAACATTTCAACGGAAACGATGCGATCGAACTCGCCGTCGACATCACGATAGTCTTCCAGTTTCAGATCGATGCTTGCCGCCTTGTCCGCTTTTTCGGCTGCCGCTTTTGCCCAGTTCAATTGCGACGGCGAAAGGGTGATGCCGGTCACGTCGGCATTGGCCTTGGTAGCGAGGTGGATGGCGAGTGCGCCCCAGCCGCAGCCGATCTCCAATATGCTTTCACCGCCGTTCAATTGCAGTTTGTCTGCGATGCGGTCGAGTTTTTTTAGCTGGGCCGCCTCAAGTGTCGGTGTCGTGTCGTCGAAAATCGCCGACGAGTAGAGCATCGAAGGATCGAGCCATTGCCGGTAGAACTCGTTGCCGAGATCGTAGTGCGCCTCGATGTTGCGGCGGCTGCCGCGCCGGGTATTGGCGTTGAGCCTGTGACCAAGCCAGTTGAGAAGGCGCATCGGCGGGCTGCCGCGCATCGAAGCCGTGAAGGCCTCGCGGTTCTGGGCCGCGAAACGGATCAGCGTGGTAAGATCCGGCGTTGTCCAGTCGCCCTCGATGAAACCCTCGGCGAAACCGATATCGCCGTTGAGGATCAGCCGCCGCAGCGCGCGCCACCGATGGAGGATGAGGGTCGCCTCGCTGCCGTCTTTCTCGCCGCATTTTTCAACGATGCCGCCGCCGGGAAGAATGACGCGCAATCTTCCCCTTGAGACCTTGTTCAGCAGCCTGCTCATGAGCCAGCCGCCGGGTCCGGTGCTGCGGTTGGAAAGTGTGTTTTCCGTCGATATTTCCGTGAGATTGTCAAACGGGGTCATTTATCTTGGCCTCGATTTGTGACGATGAAGGATGGACGAAAGAGACGGGTGAAGAGGGCGGCAGCGGCCGCTTCCGGAACCGCACGCCCTTCAGCCATATTTTGAGCGCTTCCCAGTGAATGCCGCCGATCACCTTGAGCGTGAGGAAGGGGATGGCGAAGAATGCTTTCAGAAGGGCGGCGTCCGTCAACTCCACGCGACGCGCCAGATGCCGGGCGGTCAGAACCTGTCCTTCGCTGTCGAAGGTATCGATGACGATCTTCAGCCTGTCGCCGGGCGGCATAACCCGGAAAACGTAACGGAGGTCCATGTCCATGAAGGGTGAGACATAAAAGGCCTTGTCGCAGCGCTGGACGATTTCCGCTGCCCCGTCCGTCTCGACCGGGATCAGATAGGAGTGTCTTTCCCCGAAAGTGTTGTCGACTTCCCAGAAAATGGCCCTGAGCGAGGCGTCCCTGCCGTAGCAGAAGAACACGCTCAGCGGGTTGAAGGCCCAACCCAGCAGACGCGGCATGGTGAGAAGGCGTATCGGCCCGCCATCCACCGTCACGCCTGCCGCCAGCATCGCCTTTTCGATCTGCTGTCGCAGTCCGGCTCCGCTTTTGTCGCCGCGGTCTCTGCGATGGAAAGAAAACAGGTTGAACCGGTCGACGGAAAAAAGCCGCAGCTTGCCGTCGAGCGCATCGAGCTCGTCGAGGTCGAGAAGCAGGGAATAAATCCGGTAGGCCAGCCTGTGCGCTTTCGGCTTGAAGCGCGCATGGGTCACATGTCCGGGAAAGAGGGCGGAGGCGAGGGGAGGCGTCATGCTATCGCCTCTATGAGTTCGGAGTCGGTTGCAATCGCCGTCATATCCAGACGAATAATCCGGCCGCTGTCTTCGGCGACCTGCCATGGCCGCTTCACGCCACCAAGGTCTTCCGCGACCGCAAGGCCTGCCTGAAGGCCGTCCTCATGAAAACCCGAGCCGAAATAGGCGCCGCAGAACCATGTATTTCGCAGTCCCTGCAAGGCCCAGAGTTCCTGCCGCATCTGCTCGGTGCCGGCGTCGAAAACGGGGTGATGGTAGGTTTCCTCGGCGATGATCTTTGCGTGTTCCGGCTCCCGCACCGGATTGAGCGTGACGAAGGTGTCAGGGGTGTCGCCCAGAGGCTGAAGCCTGTTCATCCAGTAGGTGATGCTCGGCTGGCCGGTGCCAGTTCGGGTATCGGCCACATAATTCCAGCTCGACCAGGCAGCACGCCTGCGCGGCATGAAACTGCTGTCGCTGTGAAGCACAGCCCTGTTTTTCGTATAGGCGAATGCGCCGAGAATCCGCTTTTCGGCGCGTGTCGCGTCGCTCAGCATCGCCAGTGCCTGATCGGCATGTGTGGCGATCACCACGTCATCAAAACGCTCGAATCTACCGCTCTCCCCGGCGATCTCGATGTAACCCGGGATACGGCTGATCGTTTTCACCGGTGTCGCCAGCCGAATGCGGTCGGCGAAGGGGGCTGTGATGCGTTTCACATATTCCTGGGCGCCACCGACGACGGTGCGCCAGACGGGACGGTTGCGCAGCAGGAGCAGACCATGGTTGCTGCAGAATTTTATGAAATGTGCGGCCGGATAACGGCCCACCTCCATTGCCGGCGTGGACCAGATGGCCGCCGCCATGGGGTAGAGATGATCATCTCGAAACGCCGGCCCATAATGATTGCGCGACAGGTAATCATCGAGCGAGATATCGCCCATGACGGGCAGATCGCGCGGGGCGTTGCGATAAAAGCGCAAAAGATCTGACAGCATCGCCCAGAAGCGTGGCCTGATGGCGTTTCTCTTTTGCGCGAGCAGGCCAAAGCCGGTGCCGCCGGAATATTCGAAACCGCCCTCATCCAGCGAAACGGCGAAGGACATGTTGGATGCCGCAGTCGGCACATCAAGTGTTTTGAAAAGCGCTGTGAGATTGGGGTAGGTCACTTCATTATAGACGATGAAACCGGTGTCGACGGAAACAGGTCCCTTTTCGGTCGTGAAGGTCACCGTGTTGCTGTGCCCGCCGACGCGGCCTGCGGCCTCGAAAACCGTAACGTCATGCCGTTGCGACAGGAGCCAGGCGGCCGATAGACCGGAAATGCCTGTTCCGATCACGGCGATGTTTCGCCGGCTGTCTTTTCGCTTCGCTTCGGTGTCGAACATGTTTCCTCGCTATCGCATTCACAATTCAGCCTTGCGGACTGCGACAGATACGAGGGAGCGGATCGATAAGTTTCACACGCGCGACCATTTTTCGGAATTTTTTCCGTTGCCTGAAACTCTTTTGCCATCTCGACCGTAGTTGCCATCACGAAACGCGGTCTCAAGTTGTTCGAATATGGCGAGCGGAATGGTGATGATGTCTGTCGTGGTGGCCCTTGCTGCTCTGATGTCGCTGCTTATGGCGGCTGCCTGGGGATTGCAGCGTTTGACGGGATCGAGCGGCTGGATCGATACTGTCTGGTCGGCGAGCGTCGGGCTTGGTGGTGTTGTCGCTGTGGTATTTGCCGATGGAGACGATTGGCGCGGCGGCGCCGTGGTTTTTCTTGTCATCATCTGGTCGCTTCGGCTTGCCGGCCACATCGGCCTGCGCACAAGGGGTGCCGGAGAGGACCCGCGTTATGCTAAGCTCATCGAGCAGTGGGGCGACAAGGCCTCGATCCGGCTTTTCGGCTTTCTCCAGATCCAGGCCGTTGCCGCCTTCGTACTGGTTCTTGCCGTCTATCTTGCAGCCAGCAATCCTCAGGCCTTTCCACGCTTCACCGATGTGATTGCCCTGCTCGTCGCGGCCGGTGCCCTTGCCGGCGAAGCCGTCGCCGACAGGCAGCTTTCACGGTTCAGAAAAACGCCGGAGGCCAAAAGCGGCGTCTGCGAGACGGGTCTGTGGCGTTACTCCCGTCATCCCAACTATTTCTTCGAATGGCTTTTCTGGTGCGGCTTTCCATTGCTGGCCATCGATGCGCAACCCTGGTCGTGGGTGTCGCTGGCTGCGCCGGCCATGATGTACTGGCTGCTGGTCCATGTCTCCGGCATTCCGCCGCTTGAGGAACACATGCTGAAATCGCGCGGGGATAGATTCCGCGCCCTGCAAAACCGCGTCAATGCCTTTTTCCCGGGACCCCGCAAAAACGAGGATATGCCATGAACATGCTCGCATTCGCCATCAATGCCGCCGAGCGCGCGCCGCTGAGCGACAGCATCACCCTTGCCGGCATCGACCTGCTCTGCGCACGCACCAAGCGCAGGCTTGCCAGCCTGCCGGTGGATGCCGAGCCTGCATTCGCGGCAGACATGATGAAATTTCCCGTTGCCACCCATACGGCGGATGCGAACAGGCAGCATTACGAAGTGCCGGCGGAATTCTTCGCGATCGTTCTTGGCGCGCAGAGAAAATATTCCTGCTGCTTTTATCCCGATGTGCAGACAACGCTCGACGAGGCCGAAACCTTTGCTTTGGCGCAGACGGTGTCACATGCCGGATTGCAGGACGGCATGGATATTCTCGAACTCGGATGCGGCTGGGGCTCGCTCTCGCTTTATATGGCTGGCCGTTTTCCCAAGGCGCGGATTACGTCCGTTTCGAACTCCGCGTCGCAGCGCCAATATATAATCGAGCGCGCGAAAGAGCGTGGGCTTTCCAACCTGTCAGTCATAACAGCGGATATGAATGATTTTTCGACTGACGGCCATTTCGACCGCGTCGTATCGGTTGAAATGTTCGAGCATATGTCGAACTGGCGGACCTTGTTCGAGCGCGTCCGCTCCTGGCTGAAGCCGGAAGGCAAGTTCTTCCTTCACGTTTTCAATCACCGCGACCGATCCTATCGGTTCGACCATGCCAATCCGGCAGACTGGATCGCACAGCATTTTTTTACCGGCGGGATCATGCCCGCTTTCGATCTTCCGCATCGTTTTGGCGGGCTTTTCAGCGTGGAGCAGGATTGGCGCTGGTCAGGGTCTCATTATCGCCGGACAGCTCTCGACTGGCTCGCAAATTTCGATCGGGAGATAGATCGCGTCCGGCCGATCCTTCAGAGCGTCTATGGAGCAGATGCAAGATTATGGGAACGCCGCTGGCGACTGTTCTTTCTCGCTACGGCCGGGCTTTTCGGACATGACGATGGCGAGGTCTGGGGCGTGGGCCACTATCTCATGACGCCTGCCTAGCTTGCCAGGCGCGTTTGATACAATCGAGTCCGTGGTCTAGCCCCAACCGAAAAATCCGAGATTGTATCAGTAGGGTGAACGGCACTGCACCCGCGTGCCTGCCGACGCCATATAGGTGTTGTCAGTCGGATGGTAGGAGGTGTAACGCGCGGCACACCATTTGATGTGGCTGACTTCCCCTTCCGACAGGGCATATCCATTCGGTGCGCCTTCCTCACCCTTGCCCGCGGCAAAGGCCGATGCGGGGTAGGCGGGCTGCGTCTTTTCCTGAAGGTCTCCGGCCGGCTGTATGATGCTCAGTGCCTGAGCGGGAATGACAGAAGCGGCAGATAATGCGACGCCAAGAGCGAGCGCGGACATAGTCTTCGGCATCCTCAACATCGATAAATCCTCGTTAGTCGTTCGAGATGCTAACGAAAATTTAGGGAATTCGTTCCCGCTGGCTATTGACGCCACACGAACACGTGATTCTTTGAGGGGCTGACCTAAGGTTGAAGCGATGTCGGCACCACGCTTCCATGCCCGAGAAGACCGAAGGCTTCGCGAGCGATTCCGCGTTGCGTTAATTCGGTGTCTGGCCCCTACCGCACTGCTCGTTGACAACAGGAAAATCCGGTCGGATAGTCGCCCGGCAATCATGCAAACGGGAGTCTTCAATGATTAACAGGGTTGTCATTCTCTCATCCTTTGCGCTGCTGGCATCGGCGGCGTTTGTCTCCCCCGCAGCCGCACTCACCATGAAGGAGTGCAGCGTGAAATATCAGGCGGCGAAAGCGGATGGATCCGCCAAGGACGTCAAGTGGAACGACTATCGCGCCAAGTTCTGCGGCAGCGAAGCGGCCGCCGAAGATGCCGCCGACGATAAGCAGGTCGCGGCCACCACTGACAAAGAACCCGAAAAAGCGACGATCAAGGCCCCGAAGGGCGTCGCTTTTCCGAGTGCTGTCGATAAGAAATACTCAAGCGAGACCCCCGGAAAGGCCCGCCTGAAAACCTGCGTCGATTCCTATCACAAGAACAAGAATGACGGCACGCTCGGTGATCTGAAGTGGATCCAGAAGGGCGGCGGTTACTGGAGCCTGTGCAATACCGCACTGAAGAGCTGATCCGGCCTGGCGACGGCTGATCGTCGTCAGCTCGCCAGGGCGCGACGGCTTTGCAAACCCTGCCGGGAAAGGCGGGGTTTGCCGCAGGCAACCCCGTTTTCGGGCGGGTAAAATCTGCGAATGGTCTGCGATTCAGCATCTTGATAGAAAGAGTTGATCCTGCGGTTTGACCCGCATCCAGCAATTCAACGGTTGAGGCTGTCGCGCGATAGCCGGCCGGTAATGTGGGCGGATGACCAGACGATTTCGAAACTATCTCGCCGTGCTTGCCATATCATTGCTGATGTGGACGGTTATCCTTGGCGTCGTTTATTGGCTCTTTCGATAGGAATTGCCGTAGCGTTTCGACCGAAATCAACAATCAGCTGTTTCAGCGGCTGACATGCCCGTAAATTTCGCGCGTGCGGCGTTGGGCGGCCCCATTTTGGCTTTTCTGACATGTCCCTATGGCCAGGTCGAATCAGGAAAGGGCCATCATGAAAAAATCTCTCGCCTCCATGTGTTTCGCCGCCTTGTCTTTGGCGGCTGCTTCCAGCGCTTCGGCCGAAGACATGGTGATTCCGCTGCCGAACGATACGACGGTCGAAAAGGTCGAAACCGTTTATCAATGCGCCACCGACACAGTGGACGCGACCTATTTCAATGCCGGTGATATCAGCCTCGTAAGGCTGGGGCTGAAGGATGGTGTCATCGTTGCCGCGAACGTCATTTCAGGTTCGGGCGCCAAATATCAGGGTGGCACCCATGTCTGGTGGTCGAAAGGTGACGAGGCCGATCTCTACGATTTGATGGCGGATCCGGACATGAAACAGCCGGTTCATTGCGTGGAAGTGAAGAAAACCTGATCGCTGACGCCTGCCCTGAAAGGAGCGGCGGCAGGGCGGTTTTGAAAACCTTGCCATGCCGCCGGTCAGCGTTGAATTGGGCGTGCGGCGCGTTCAGCCAAGAACGAGCGACGCAAGAAGCGCCAGCAGGATGAGAGAGCTTGCGACAACGCCAAGCTTCACCCTTCGAAGACGGCGGGTACGACCGCCGGTCCAGTCATAAGCCATTGGCAGCTTTACCTTTCTTGTTATTATTATGACTTATTACTAGCTCCCTAGGCTTGCCTGTGGCTGACCTCAATTGCCAGAATGCATGGGCAAAAAATCGCGATTTCCCTGTCTTCTCCGAATGTTGCAGCGCCTGCGGCCGCTGATTCCCCGCCGCTGGAAAAGGGGTGCCGATGGCACAAAAACGGCCCGGGAAACCGTGTTTCCCGGGCCGTTTGCTTCTGCGTCGCTTTGGTCGGCTTCAGCCGAAATAAGGCTTGATGTAGGGCAGGACCTCAATCACGCCGTGGTAAAGCATGTTGAGCGCCACATAGATGATGACCATCAGGCCGAGATAGGAAATCCAGCGGTAGCGGTGCAGCAGCTTGGCAACGAAGTTGGCGGCCAGACCCATAAGGGCGATCGATACGACAAGGCCGATGATCAGCACGGTGACATGTTCCTGCGCGGCGCCGGCGACGGCGAGAACATTGTCCAGCGACATGGAAACGTCGGCGATGACGATCTGCGTTGCCGCCTGGAAAAAGGTCTTGTGACCCTTGGTCAGGTCGGCCTCGTCATCCGTCACCTCATCTTCGATGGAGCCGGCGGCTTCGCGCAGTTCGGACCACATCTTCCAGCAAACCCAGGCGAGCAGCAGGCCCCCGAAGAGTTGCAGGCCGACAATGGACAGAAGTTGTACGGTGACGGCGGCGAAGCCGATCCGCAGCACCGTGGCGGCGATGATGCCGACGAGGATTGCCTTGCGGCGAAGATGTGCGGGCAGGCCGGCTGCGGCAAGGCCGATGACAATGGCATTGTCGCCCGCCAGAACCAGATCGATCGCGATGACCTGCAAGAATGCCGTAAAACCGGCGGCTGTGAAGATTTCCATGGGATGTCCTGAAACGCATATGAAGGTCGCGCGGGAAAGCGACGGATCGAGATATGGCATGGGATGGCGCGCCCAGCGCCGCATTGCTATCGCCCGTCTCCCCCGGCGATGGACTGTCCTTAAGCCATCATGACGGCGCAGGTAAAGAAGTTGTGATGGAAATATCTTAATTAGTGATCGGCAATGGTGGGAATGCGCTCCCCTCGGCTTGCATCCACGTCATCCTCCCAAGGGTTTGAATGTCGCAAACAACACACCATATACGGGCCTCGGGGCACGCTTGAAGCGCGCGCGCAGGCGCTTTCACAATTAAGTCTTGCGCATTCGCTTACAAAGCCTTAAACGGCGACACCAAACCGGTACGCCGGGGAAACTACTTCACGTTCACAGGAAGCAATTCAC
>LT009756.1:1904317-1905239 GCA_900012615.1 Agrobacterium genomosp. 13 str. CFBP 6927 | reverse complement strand
GGGCTGGAAAAAATATGCACTTCATCGGTTCTTGTCATGGCGGCGAGCCGGTGCCCCACGCGGGCCGCCTGCTGGCGTCCCAGTTCCGTTAAAGGCGAATCGACCTGGCCCTGCCAGCGCTGGACGGCGTTAAATTCGGTTTGGCCATGACGGACCAGATAAATACTCATGAGATTTCCTGTCGAGAGCGTCAAAGAGATCAAGGGAATAGGCATTGTGCCTTGTGGGGTAGGGGGCGTGTCGGTGTATTTTGCCAGACAATGTGAAAAAACAAAAAACACACTTGCCATTCTTTTCCCTGCACCTTAAAGGAGCGCATACCGAATTGGCCAAGCGATTTTCGCGGTCGGTTCTGGTTTGAAGGGGTATAGCTCAGCTGGTAGAGCGGCGGTCTCCAAAACCGCAGGTCGGGGGTTCGAGCCCCTCTGCCCCTGCCACTTTCCATTCGCAAGCGCGGATCCTCGCTGCATGGCAGATGGGTGCCGGATTTCCGGCGAATTTCGCCGAATGTCGATTTCCTCTTGTTAAAAAGGGAATCGGCGTTTATGTAAGGTCAAAACAGACACGCGGTGCGTGGGGCTGATCAGTATCGGCTTTACGCGCCGTAATTGTGTGGGCAGTCAATGGCATCCAAAACCAATCCGTTTACGTTTCTGCAGCAGGTTCGCGCCGAAGCGTCAAAGATCACTTGGCCGTCGCGCCGCGAGACCATGATTTCGACGGCAATGGTGCTGGTGATGGTCATTTTTGCGGCTCTGTTCTTTTTTGCTGCTGACCAGCTCATCGGCTGGCTGCTCAGCCTCGTGCTGAACGTCGGTCGGTAACGAATTGAAACGGAGAATAAAAAATGTCGTATAACTTCGTATAATGTATGCTATACGAAGTTATTACGCGGCCACATCGGCCTTGCGCACAAGGGGTG
>LT009756.1:1838456-1902051 GCA_900012615.1 Agrobacterium genomosp. 13 str. CFBP 6927 | reverse complement strand
GCTCATCGGCTGGCTGCTCAGCCTCGTGCTGAACGCGGTCGGTAACGAATGAACGAGAATAAAATGGCAGCGCGCTGGTATATCGTTCACGCCTATTCGAATTACGAAAAGAAGGTCGCCGAGTCGATCGAAGAGAAGGCCCGTCAGAAGGGTCTTGATCATCTTTTTGAGAAAATCCTCGTGCCGACCGAAAAGGTTGTCGAGGTGCGTCGCGGCCGCAAGGTTGACAGCGAGCGCAAGTTCTTTCCAGGTTACGTGCTGGTGCGCGCCAACCTGACGGATGAGGCCTATCACCTCATCAAGAACACGCCGAAGGTGACCGGTTTCCTCGGTTCGGACAGCAAGCCTGTTCCGATTCCCGATTATGAAGCCGAGCGTATCCTCGGTCAGGTTCAGGAAGGTGTCGAGCGTCCGAAGTCTTCGGTTTCGTTCGAGATCGGCGAGCAGGTTCGCGTCTCCGACGGTCCGTTCGCGTCGTTTAACGGCGTGGTTCAGGATGTCGACGAAGAGCGTTCGCGCCTGAAGGTGGAAGTGTCGATTTTCGGCCGCGCTACGCCGGTCGAGCTGGAATACAATCAGGTCGAAAAGGTCTGATTGGCGGGGCGAAGCCCCAAGCGCGTGGAAGGCTAACTGGCTCTTTAAGCCGGGGCAGGGCGCCGCACCACGCAACCGCAGCCGCCGGAGCAATCCGGCTTAAGAGAAGCCGGGTAACCGGTTTGAATTGAAAGGCAGAGAGATATGGCTAAGAAAGTTGCAGGCCAGCTCAAGTTGCAGGTAAAGGCCGGGGCGGCCAATCCGTCCCCGCCGATCGGTCCGGCACTTGGTCAGCGTGGCATTAACATCATGGAATTCTGCAAGGCGTTCAATGCCGCCACGCAGGAAATGGAAAAGGGTATGCCGATCCCGGTCGTCATCACCTATTACCAGGACAAGTCCTTCACCTTCGTCATGAAGCAGCCGCCGATGACCTATTGGCTGAAGAAGGAAGCAAAGATCACCTCTGGTTCCAAGACGCCTGGCAAGGGCGCCAAGGTCGGCTCCATCACCAAGGCTCAGGTCAAGACGATCGCTGAAGCCAAGATGAAGGATCTGAACGCAGCCGACATCGAAGGCGCAATGGCAATGGTTGAGGGCTCTGCCCGCGCCATGGGCCTGGAAGTGGTAGGTTGATCATGGCCAAGGTAGCAAAGCGCATTCAGAAGATCCGCGAAGGCGTGGATCCCAACAAGCTTTACGTTCTCACCGACGCCATTTCGATGGTCAAGGAACGTGCTGTCGCCAAGTTCGACGAAACCGTTGAAGTTTCGATGAACCTCGGCGTTGACCCGCGCCATGCGGACCAGATGGTTCGTGGCGTCGTCAACCTGCCGAACGGCACCGGCCGTGACGTTCGCGTCGCCGTTTTCGCCCGTGGCGCCAAGGCTGATGAAGCCACGGCTGCTGGCGCTGACGTTGTTGGTGCAGAAGAACTGGTTGAAATCGTTCAGGGCGGCAAGATCGACTTCGATCGTTGCATCGCGACCCCGGACATGATGCCGCTCGTCGGCCGTCTCGGCAAGGTACTCGGCCCGCGTGGCATGATGCCGAACCCGAAGGTCGGAACCGTGACCATGGACGTTGCCGGTGCTGTCAAGGCATCCAAGGGCGGCGCTGTCGAATTCCGCGTCGAAAAGGCCGGTATCGTACACGCTGGCGTTGGCAAGGCTTCGTTCGACGCCAAGGCTCTTGAAGAAAACATCAAGGCTTTCGCCGATGCCGTCATCAAGGCAAAGCCGACCGGTGCCAAGGGCAACTACGTCAAGCGCGTCGCGATTTCCTCGACCATGGGTCCGGGCGTCAAGATCGACCCTTCGTCGGTTACGGCTTAATCAATTCTCGCGCTTCCCAAGGGAAGTGTGAATACAAGAATTTCCGGCTCCCAGGAGCCGGAGATTTCCGGGGAAACCCGGAACTCCTGTCCGAGATTGCGGGTGGCCATGTCTTTCGGGGCCTGGCCTTAATCATTCAACCTGCATGAGACGGGTGAGGCTGGATTTGAGGCATCGAAACGATGCCTGACTGTCCGGTTCGAACCTGGTGTGCCTGTGCCTGAAGCCGTTTGCGGCGACAGAGCGGGGGACAGGATCCTCGAGCGTCGCTCGGGATCTTTGTAAAAAGGTCCCTTGGGGCAAAGGCAAACCCGACGGGTTCACATGTTGTGTTCCCGTCTACTGGAGACAGACAGTGGAAAGAGCGGAAAAACGCGAATTCGTCACGGAGCTGAACGAAGTCTTCAAGGCTTCCGGTTCGGTTGTCGTGGCCCACTATGCTGGTGTCACCGTTGCGCAGATGAACGACTTCCGTTCGAAGATGCGCGCTGCCGGAGGCACCGTCAAGGTCGCGAAGAACCGCCTGGCCAAGATCGCTCTTCAGGGCACGGAGTCGGAAGGGATGACAGATCTCTTCAAGGGCCAGACGCTGATTGCATACAGCGTCGACCCGATGATCGCTCCGAAAGTCGTCATGGATTTCGCCAAGACCAACGACAAGGTCGTTGTTCTCGGTGGCGCCATGGGTGCAACCACGCTCAACGCCGAAGCAGTCAAGTCGCTTGCGACCCTGCCTTCGCTGGACGAGCTGCGCGCAAAGCTGCTGGGCCTTCTCAATGCCCCGGCAACTCGCGTCGCTACGGTTGTCGCCGCACCTGCAAGCCAGCTGGCTCGGGTGTTCTCGGCTTACGCCAAGAAGGACGAAGCCGCTTAAGGCGGTTTTTCGCTGTAAATATTCAAACTGGTTCGAACTGAACAAAAGGAACTATCAAAATGGCTGATCTCGCAAAGATCGTTGAAGACCTCTCCACCCTGACCGTTCTGGAAGCTGCAGAACTGTCGAAGCTTCTTGAAGAAAAGTGGGGCGTTTCCGCTGCTGCTCCGGTAGCTGTTGCTGCTGCTGGCGGTGCTGGCGTTGCTGCTGCTGTTGAAGAAGAAAAGACTGAATTCGACGTGATCCTGGTTGACGCTGGCGCCAACAAGATCAACGTCATCAAGGAAGTTCGCGCTATCACGGGCCTCGGCCTGAAGGAAGCTAAGGACCTCGTTGAAGGCGCTCCGAAGCCGGTCAAGGAAGCCGTTTCCAAGGCTGAAGCTGCCGATCTCAAGAAGAAGCTTGAGGACGCAGGCGCCAAGGTTGACGTTAAGTAATCTTGCGATTGCTGGCGGGGAGGGGCTTCAAGCCCCTTTCCGTCGTTATCGTTTTTAAAACTTATTACCCAAAAGCCGCTTGAAAACGGCTTTTGGGTAATGGGTTCTTCAAGAGAATGGTTCCGAACCGGCTCATCTAGGCAATCCGGCCTGATCGATCCGGGATGTGGAACGAGATTGATGATACCCATTGCTTGACGGGGTCGACTGGCCATCGGTTCCCGTCCGTTGCAGGCCCGGATGCAATTTTAAAGGAGCGACGATGGCTCAGACCCTTTCGTTTAACGGTCGTAGGCGCGTACGCAAGTTTTTCGGCAAAATTCCAGAAGTAGCGGAAATGCCGAACCTCATCGAGGTTCAGAAGGCTTCGTATGACCAGTTTCTCATGGTTGACGAGCCCAAGGGTGGCCGTCCCGACGAGGGATTGAATGCCGTATTCAAATCCGTATTCCCGATCACCGATTTCTCGGGCGCATCCATGCTCGAATTCGTATCCTACGAATTCGAAGCCCCGAAGTTCGACGTCGAGGAATGCCGTCAGCGCGATCTGACCTATGCAGCGCCGCTGAAAGTGACGCTGCGCCTCATCGTGTTCGATATCGACGAGGATACAGGCGCGAAGTCCATCAAGGACATCAAGGAACAGTCCGTCTACATGGGCGACATGCCGCTCATGACCAATAACGGCACGTTCATCGTCAACGGCACCGAGCGCGTCATCGTTTCGCAGATGCACCGTTCGCCGGGCGTGTTCTTCGATCACGACAAGGGCAAGAGCCATTCTTCCGGCAAGCTGCTTTTCGCCGCACGCGTGATCCCGTATCGCGGTTCCTGGCTCGACATCGAGTTCGACGCCAAGGACATCGTCTATGCGCGTATCGACCGTCGCCGCAAGCTGCCCGTGACCTCGCTCCTGATGGCGCTTGGCATGGATGGCGAAGAAATCCTGTCGACCTTCTATACCAAGGCTACCTACGAGCGCTCCGGCGACGGCTGGCGTATTCCGTTCCAGCCCGAAGCGCTGAAGAATGCCAAGGTCATCACCGACATGATCGACGCCGATACCGGCGAAGTCGTTGTCGAAGGCGGCAAGAAGCTGACCCCGCGCCTTATCCGTCAGCTGACGGAGAAGGGTCTCAAGGCCCTGAAGGCGACCGACGAAGACCTCTACGGCAACTTCCTCGCCGAAGACATCGTCAACTACTCGACGGGTGAGATCTATCTCGAAGCCGGCGACGAAATCGACGAGAAGACGCTCGGTCTCATTCTTCAGTCCGGCTTTGACGAGATTCCGGTTCTCAACATCGACCACGTCAATGTTGGCGCCTATATCCGCAACACGCTCTCGGCCGACAAGAACCAGAACCGCCAGGAAGCGCTGTTCGACATCTACCGCGTCATGCGCCCGGGTGAACCGCCGACCATGGATTCGGCGGAAGCGATGTTCAACTCGCTGTTCTTCGATGCCGAACGTTACGATCTCTCGGCTGTTGGCCGCGTGAAGATGAACATGCGTCTCGACCTCGACGCGGAAGACACCGTGCGCACGCTGCGCAAGGAAGACATCCTCGCTGTCGTCAAGATGCTGGTCGAACTGCGTGACGGCAAGGGCGAAATCGACGACATCGACAACCTCGGCAACCGCCGTGTTCGTTCTGTCGGCGAGCTGATGGAAAACCAGTATCGTCTGGGCCTTCTGCGCATGGAACGTGCGATCAAGGAACGTATGTCCTCGATCGAAATCGACACCGTGATGCCGCAGGACCTGATCAACGCGAAGCCGGCAGCTGCCGCGGTCCGCGAATTCTTCGGTTCCTCGCAGCTGTCGCAGTTCATGGACCAGGTGAACCCGCTTTCGGAAATCACCCACAAGCGCCGTCTTTCGGCTCTTGGACCGGGTGGTCTGACCCGTGAGCGCGCCGGCTTCGAAGTCCGCGACGTTCACCCGACCCATTATGGCCGTATTTGCCCGATCGAAACGCCGGAAGGCCCGAACATCGGTCTGATCAACTCGCTTGCCACCTTTGCCCGCGTCAACAAGTACGGCTTCATTGAAAGCCCGTACCGCAAGATCATCGACGGCAAGGTGACGACGGACGTGATCTACCTCTCCGCCATGGAAGAGGCCAAGTACTACGTCGCACAGGCCAATGCCGAACTCGATGGCGAAGGCGCCTTCGTTGAAGAGTTCGTTGTTTGCCGTCACTCCGGCGAAGTTATGCTCGCACCGCGCGACAACATCAACCTGATGGACGTTTCGCCGAAGCAGCTCGTTTCGGTCGCGGCGGCTCTCATTCCGTTCCTGGAAAACGACGACGCCAACCGCGCTCTCATGGGCTCGAACATGCAGCGTCAGGCCGTTCCGCTTCTGCGGGCGGAAGCGCCGTTCGTCGGCACCGGTATGGAACCGATCGTCGCTCGCGACTCCGGCGCTGCCATCGCGGCTCGCCGCGGCGGTGTTGTCGACCAGGTGGATGCGACCCGTATTGTTATCCGCGCCACGGAAGACCTCGATGCCGGCAAGTCGGGCGTTGATATCTACCGTCTGCAGAAGTTCCAGCGTTCGAACCAGAACACCTGCGTCAACCAGCGTCCGCTGGTCGCCGTCGGCGATCTGATCTCCAAGGGTGACATCATCGCGGACGGTCCGTCGACCGACCTCGGCGACCTGGCACTCGGCCGCAACGCGCTCGTCGCGTTCATGCCCTGGAACGGCTACAACTACGAAGACTCGATCCTGATGTCGGAGCGTATCGTTTCCGACGACGTGTTCACCTCCATCCACATCGAAGAATTCGAAGTGATGGCGCGTGACACGAAGCTTGGTCCGGAAGAAATCACGCGCGACATTCCGAACGTTTCGGAAGAAGCGCTGAAGAATCTCGACGAAGCCGGTATCGTTTACATCGGTGCGGAAGTTCAGCCGGGCGACATCCTCGTCGGCAAGATCACGCCGAAGGGCGAAAGCCCGATGACGCCGGAAGAAAAGCTTCTGCGCGCCATCTTCGGTGAAAAGGCTTCCGACGTTCGCGACACCTCCATGCGCATGCCTCCCGGCACGTTTGGTACGGTCGTTGAAGTCCGCGTCTTCAACCGTCACGGTGTGGAGAAGGACGAGCGCGCGATGGCCATCGAGCGCGAAGAGATCGAGCGTCTGGCAAAGGACCGCGACGACGAACAGGCAATTCTTGACCGTAACGTCTACGGCCGCCTGATCGACATGCTGCGTGGTCACGTTTCCATCGCCGGTCCGAAGGGCTTCAAGAAGGGCGTCGAGCTTTCCAACGCCGTCGTCTCCGAATATCCCCGCTCGCAGTGGTGGATGTTTGCAGTCGAAGACGAGAAGGCCCAGTCCGAACTGGAAGCGCTTCGCGGCCAGTACGACGAATCCAAGTCGCGCCTTGAACAGCGCTTCATGGACAAGGTCGAGAAGGTCCAGCGCGGCGATGAAATGCCTCCTGGCGTCATGAAGATGGTCAAGGTCTTCGTTGCTGTGAAGCGCAAGATCCAGCCCGGCGACAAGATGGCCGGCCGTCACGGTAACAAGGGCGTCGTCTCGCGTATCGTTCCGGTCGAGGACATGCCGTTCCTCGAAGACGGCACGCATGTCGACATCTGCTTGAACCCGCTCGGCGTGCCCTCGCGCATGAACGTCGGTCAGATCCTCGAAACCCACCTCGCATGGGCATGCGCAGGCATGGGCAAGAAGATCGGCGAGATGCTCGAAGAGTATCGCAAGACGATGGACATCAGCGAGCTTCGCACCGAGCTCACCGAAATCTATGCGAGTGAATCGCATGATGAGGTGCAGCGCTTCGATGACGAATCGCTGGTCAAGCTTGCCGAAGAAGCCAAGCGCGGTGTTTCCATCGCGACCCCGGTCTTCGACGGTGCGCATGAGCCTGACGTTGCCGCGATGCTGAAGAAGGCAGGTCTGCATGAATCCGGTCAGTCCGTTCTTTATGACGGTCGTACCGGTGAGCCGTTCGACCGCAAGGTCACTGTCGGCTACATGTACATGATCAAGCTGAACCACCTTGTCGACGACAAGATCCACGCTCGCTCGATCGGTCCTTACTCGCTCGTTACCCAGCAGCCGCTGGGCGGCAAGGCGCAGTTCGGCGGACAGCGCTTCGGGGAAATGGAAGTCTGGGCTCTGGAAGCATACGGCGCGGCTTACACGCTGCAGGAAATGCTCACCGTCAAGTCGGATGACGTGGCGGGCCGTACCAAGGTCTACGAGGCGATCGTCCGTGGCGACGACACGTTCGAGGCCGGCATTCCGGAGAGCTTCAACGTTCTCGTCAAGGAAATGCGGTCGCTCGGTCTTTCGGTCGAACTGGAAAACTCGAAGATCGAGAACCAGCCCGAAGACCAGCTGCCCGACGCGGCGGAATAAAAATGAGAGAGGCGGGCGCCTTTTGGGCGCCTGCCGGCTCCTGCATCGGCCAGGCCGGTGTGGGACACTTTCGCCGCATTGTGCGGTTAAATCCGTATTTAAAGCTCTGGACGGTGACCCGGGAAGAAGCCGGTCCAGATGCAAACAGGGGCAGCAGCTAGCCTCTCAAGGAGACAAGGCATGAACCAAGAGGTCATGAATCTTTTCAATCCTCAGGTGCCTGCGCAGCATTTCGATTCCATCCGGATTTCGATCGCTTCGCCGGAAAAAATCCTGTCGTGGTCCTACGGCGAGATCAAGAAGCCGGAAACCATCAACTACCGTACGTTCAAGCCGGAACGCGACGGTCTCTTCTGCGCGCGCATCTTCGGACCGATCAAGGACTATGAGTGCCTGTGCGGCAAGTACAAGCGCATGAAGTACAAGGGCATCATCTGCGAAAAGTGCGGCGTCGAAGTCACGCTGTCGCGCGTTCGCCGTGAGCGCATGGGCCATATCGAGCTCGCAGCGCCGGTTGCCCATATCTGGTTCCTGAAGTCGCTTCCCTCGCGTATCTCGACCCTGCTCGACATGACGCTGAAGGATGTCGAGCGCGTTCTCTATTTCGAGAACTACATCGTCACGGAACCCGGCCTCACTTCGCTGAAACAGAACCAGCTTCTGTCCGAAGAAGAGTACATGATTGCCGTCGACGAGTTCGGCGAAGACCAGTTCACCGCCATGATCGGCGCTGAAGCCATCTACGAGATGCTGGCTTCGATGAACCTCGAAAAGATCGCTGGCGACCTGCGTGCCGAACTTGCTGAGACCACGTCTGATCTCAAGCAGAAGAAGCTGATGAAGCGCCTGAAGATCGTCGAGAACTTCATGGAGTCGGGCAACCGTCCTGAATGGATGATCATGAAGGTCGTTCCGGTCATTCCGCCGGACCTGCGTCCGCTGGTTCCGCTGGATGGCGGCCGTTTTGCGACGTCTGACCTTAACGATCTCTATCGTCGCGTCATCAACCGTAACAACCGTCTGAAGCGCCTGATCGAGCTTCGTGCGCCTGGCATCATCATCCGCAACGAAAAGCGTATGTTGCAGGAATCCGTCGATGCGCTGTTCGACAACGGTCGTCGCGGCCGCGTCATCACGGGTGCCAACAAGCGTCCGCTGAAGTCGCTCTCCGACATGCTCAAGGGCAAGCAGGGCCGCTTCCGCCAGAACCTTCTTGGCAAGCGCGTCGACTATTCCGGTCGTTCGGTCATCGTGACCGGTCCGGAACTGAAGCTGCACCAGTGCGGCCTGCCGAAGAAGATGGCGCTCGAACTGTTCAAGCCGTTCATCTACGCCCGCCTCGACGCCAAGGGTTATTCCTCGACCGTCAAGCAGGCCAAGAAGCTGGTTGAAAAGGAAAAGCCCGAAGTTTGGGATATCCTCGACGAGGTCATCCGCGAGCATCCGGTTCTCTTGAACCGCGCACCGACGCTGCACCGTCTGGGTATCCAGGCTTTCGAACCCATGCTGGTCGAAGGCAAGGCCATCCAGCTGCACCCGCTCGTCTGCACGGCCTTCAACGCCGACTTCGACGGTGACCAGATGGCTGTTCACGTTCCGCTCTCGCTGGAAGCCCAGCTGGAAGCGCGCGTGCTGATGATGTCGACCAACAACATCCTGCATCCGGCAAACGGCCACCCGATCATCGTTCCTTCGCAGGACATGGTTCTCGGCCTGTATTACCTGTCGATCATGAACCAGAACGAGCCGGGCGAAGGCATGGCCTTCTCGGATATCGGCGAGTTGCATCACGCGCTTGAAAACAAGGTCGTGACGCTGCATGCCAAGATCCGCGGCCGCTTCAAGACCGTGGATGCCGATGGCAAGCCGGTTTCGAAGATCCATGAAACGACCCCAGGCCGTATGCTCATCGGCGAACTTCTGCCGAAGAACGTCAACGTGCCTTTCGACGTCTGCAACCAGGAAATGACCAAGAAGAACATCTCCAAGATGATCGACACGGTCTACCGTCATTGCGGCCAGAAAGACACGGTCATCTTCTGCGACCGCATCATGCAGCTCGGCTTTGCCCATGCCTGCCGTGCCGGCATTTCGTTCGGCAAGGACGACATGGTCATTCCGGACAGCAAGGTGAAGATCGTCGGTGACACCGAAGCCTTGGTGAAGGAATACGAACAGCAGTATAATGACGGTCTCATCACCCAGGGCGAAAAGTACAACAAGGTTGTCGACGCTTGGGGCAAGGCTACCGAAAAGGTCGCCGAAGAGATGATGGCACGCATCAAGGCTGTCGAGTTCGATCCGGAAACGGGCCGCCAGAAGCCGATGAACTCCATCTACATGATGTCCCACTCGGGCGCCCGCGGTTCTCCGAACCAGATGCGTCAGCTGGGCGGCATGCGCGGCCTGATGGCGAAGCCGTCGGGTGAAATCATCGAGACGCCGATCATCTCGAACTTCAAGGAAGGCCTGACCGTTAACGAGTACTTCAACTCGACCCACGGTGCCCGTAAGGGTCTTGCAGACACCGCCCTGAAGACGGCGAACTCGGGTTACCTTACCCGCCGTCTCGTCGACGTCGCACAGGATTGCATCGTCAACTCCGTGGATTGCGGCACTGACAAGGGCCTCACCATGACCGCCATCGTCGATGCCGGTCAGGTCGTTGCCTCGCTTGGCGCACGTATCCTCGGCCGTACGGCTCTTGATGATATCGATCATCCGGTTTCCGGCGAGAACATCGTCAAGGCCGGCACGCTTATCGATGAGGCCGATGTGGCCGCCATTGAAAAGGCTGGCATCCAGTCCGTCCGCATCCGTTCGGCTCTGACCTGCGAAGTGCAGATCGGTGTCTGCGGCGTCTGCTACGGTCGTGACCTTGCACGCGGTACGCCTGTCAACATGGGCGAAGCCGTTGGCGTCATCGCCGCACAGTCGATCGGTGAACCGGGCACGCAGCTCACCATGCGTACGTTCCACCTTGGTGGTACGGCGAACGTGGTCGACCAGTCGTTCCTCGAAGCGTCGTATGAAGGCACGATCCAGATCAAGAACCGCAACATCCTGCGGAACTCCGAAGGCGTTCTCATCGCCATGGGCCGTAACATGTCCGTTACGATCCTTGATGAGCGCGGCGCGGAACGTTCCTCGCAGCGTGTCGCTTACGGTTCGAAGATCTTCGTGGATGATGGCGACAAGGTTAAGCGTGGTCAGCGTCTTGCAGAGTGGGACCCCTACACCCGTCCGATGATGACGGAAGTGGAAGGTACCGTTCACTTCGAAGACCTCGTCGACGGTCTTTCCGTTCTGGAAGCGACCGACGAATCCACCGGCATCACCAAGCGTCAGGTCATTGACTGGCGTTCGACGCCGCGCGGTTCGGACTTGAAGCCCGCGATCGTCATCAAGGACGCTTCCGGCGCGGTCGCGAAGCTTGCCCGTGGTGGCGAAGCCCGCTTCCAGCTCTCCGTCGACGCCATTCTGTCGGTCGAGCCGGGTTCGAAGGTCTCCCAGGGTGACGTGCTTGCACGTTCGCCGCTGGAAAGCGCCAAGACGAAGGACATCACCGGTGGTCTGCCGCGCGTTGCCGAACTGTTCGAAGCCCGTCGTCCGAAGGATCACGCCATCATCGCCGAGATCGATGGTACGATCCGCCTCGGCCGCGACTACAAGAACAAGCGTCGCGTGATGATCGAGCCTGCGGAAGATGGCGTCGAGCCGGTCGAATACCTGATCCCGAAGGGCAAGCCCTTCCATCTTCAGGAAGGCGACTACATCGAGAAGGGCGAGTACATTCTCGACGGCAACCCGGCACCGCACGACATTCTGGCGATCAAGGGCGTGGAGGCTCTGGCTTCCTACCTCGTGAACGAAATTCAGGAAGTCTACCGTCTGCAGGGCGTTGTGATCAACGACAAGCACATCGAAGTGATCGTTCGCCAGATGCTGCAGAAGGTTGAAATCACCGATGCCGGCGATAGCCAGTACATCGTTGGTGACAACGTCGATCGCATCGAGCTCGACGACAACAACGACCGCCTGATCGAAGAAGGCAAGAAGCCTGCCTATGGCGAGCCGGTTCTGCTCGGCATCACCAAGGCTTCGCTGCAGACGCCGTCCTTCATCTCGGCCGCATCGTTCCAGGAAACCACCAAGGTTCTCACGGAAGCTGCGATTGCTGGCAAGACGGACACGCTGCAGGGCCTCAAGGAAAACGTCATCGTCGGCCGCCTCATCCCGGCTGGTACTGGCGGCACCATGACGCAGATCCGCCGCATCGCCACCTCGCGCGACGACCTCATCCTCGAGGAACGCCGCAAGGGTACGGGTGCAGGTTCTGCGAACCAGATGCTGCAGGACATGACGGATCAGGTTCCGGCTGCGGAATAAGGTCAGGGCAGGGGCTTTACGAAGCCCCGCCGAAGTTCAGTAACGAAAACGCCCGGAGTGATCCGGGCGTTTTTTTGTTTGGCGGGTGGGAGAGCTGATCTGATCTTTCAGATCATCAGTGCCGGCGTGTTCTCAGCCCTGTCCGCCGATGGTGTAGCGCGTCAGAACGGAAAGGCGGCGGACGAGATCGGTCTGGCCGGTACTGCCGGTTTTGGCATAGATCGACTTGGCGTTGCTGCGCACCGTTTCATGAGAGATGCGCAATTGCTTTGCCACGGCGGGAAGGGAAAGCCCCTTCATGATTTCCAGCGCAACACGGGCTTCGCCCTTGGTGAGGTCATAAAGCCCCTTCAGCAGCGGCGTGGCGTCGAAGACCGTGTCTGAGGGCTGGGATATCAATACGATGGCCGAGCCGTTCGGGGAAAGGTCCAGCGCGTCCTTTCGTAGCGGTATGACGTGCAGTATGCATGCCCTGTCTTCGGTCGGCAGGGGGAAGGAACCGACGCTATGTCCTGCAAGTGCACTGTAAAGCAGCCGGTTGACCCTTTCATCGGAAATCAGAATCCTGTCACGGGCGCGTGTGGAGATACATTTCTGAAGTGAAAGAAACAGGTCATTGGCGGAGAGAATGCGTCCGCTTGCCTGAAGCACCGCCGCCGGCGCGCCGACGGCGTTGAGGCCAAGCGTCATCGCATCGGCTTTCTGACGCTGCAGCCGGGTCGCCAGCGTGAGACTGCGAGCGATATGCGGTCTCAGTCCGCCGAGCGCCGCCATCGTCTCCGGTCCGATGATACCGCTGTCGAGCTTGCGTTCAAAAATCACCGTCATTTCTGGATGATCGGGTGGAGCGACCTGGGTCGCCACACCATATCCGAGTCCGCGCGGCATCAGGAAGTCACGCACGATCGGCAGCCCGGCCCATTCATCGTGGGTGAAAACATCGAAATCATGCACAAAGGAAAACTGTCCCTCGCGGACGGCGCGGGTGAGCCGGTCATTGCGATGATTCCAGCCGCCCTCCATGAAGGCCTGCATCAGTTCCTGGAAATTCGGCGTGAAGAGCCAGGCCTCTTCCTCGCCCTTGCCCCAGGTGAGCGCCCCGCCCCAGAAATCCAGCCGGTGGCCGATTGCGGCTATGACCTTTGCCCAACGGTTGGGGAAGAGTGCCGCTTCATAGATGTCATCAAGGATGTCTGCCGACGATATATTATTCAACCCGCCACCGAAATATTGCGCCGGGACCACTTTAAGCTGATGTTTTCGTGTTGTTCAATAGATGATGTAATTAATACTATTGTATGTAAAGTATATATTCTATGAGTGACTTAATATATTGACAAGTCTTCCATAGGGATCGCGCAGAAACAGGCGGCGGACGCCCCAGGGCTCGGAGACGGGGCCGTATTCGATCGGCAGTTCCGCCTTCAGGATTTTGGCGTGAACCTCGTCGAAATTGTCGATCTCGATGGAGAGATCCGGAACGGCTGTGCCGGAGCCTCCTTCGCTGGCGAAGCTGATCTGCACCATGGCTTCCAGAGGACTTGCATAGGTGACGATCCAGCCGTGGTCCATGGCGACGCTCATGCCAAGAATATCGCGGTAAAAGACACCCGCTTTTGTCAGGTCGGGTGTCGCTATATTGGCGACGATGCGTATGACCGTCATCTGGCCGGCTCTCAGGCGAAGCGGATGATGGCGACTTCGCCTTCCAATGCGCCCTGATAGGCGGAAGCATGCGGCTCCTCATCCGGCACTTCGGTCAGCATGCCGATCTGGTCGAGATCGGCTTCGATGAAACCTTCCTCGGAAAGCGCGTTCAGCGTTTCACGGACGGCGGTGTCATCATCCGGCGCGCGCAGGATGACGTGGATGTCGATGCCCTCGGAATTGTCGTTCTCGTAAGCCTTGCCGATGACGATGAAGACCATCGGCTCGTCGCGTCCATTGTCGTTGTCGGGGAGGGTGCTCATGACGCGGTTCCTTGATGTGTCGTTGTGAGTACGCGGGTCGGCCGGATTCGGTCTTGCGCGCGGCGGGTGAAGTCTTTGGTCCGCCTGAGGGAATCAATAGACGGATTTTATGAAAAGCCAAAGGCCGGAGGTCAAAATCGCTGTTGGCGACGATGACTTATGTTAGAAGCGGGGAGAAATGGCCCGTGCGCGGGCTTTGTGGCCGCGGGTGCCCCCGCAAAATGTGGATTCACCCTTGACGAAAGCTGGCTAAAACAGTAGTACGCCCGCCATCGGAGCCTCTGTGGGTGCTGGCCGTTCGGTAACCTTTTTCCCGAACATCATCTCAAACGGGTCTCCATTGCACGTAGAAGACACGAATGTTGCACGCAAGACGCCTCATCCGGTGTCCTCTGCTCTTGGTGGTCCATCCGTGAAAACGGATCGGGCCACGTTTTGCGCATGAGGATATATGCGTGCATCGTCGCCGGCAACGGCATAGCCGCCACCCGTGAGGGTGGCTAAAGTAGTTTTTGCAAGGGATGGTTATATGCCTACCGTAAACCAGCTGATCCGCAAGCCTCGCCAGGCACAGGTAAAGCGCAACAAGGTTCCTGCTCTTCAGGAAAACCCGCAGAAGCGTGGCGTTTGCACCCGCGTTTACACGACGACCCCGAAGAAGCCGAACTCGGCTCTGCGTAAGGTTGCCAAGATCCGCCTCACCAACGGCTTCGAAGTCATCGGCTACATTCCGGGCGAAGGTCACAACCTTCAGGAACACTCCGTGGTCATGATCCGCGGCGGCCGCGTAAAGGACTTGCCGGGCGTGCGTTACCACATCATCCGCGGTGTTCTCGATACCCAGGGCGTCAAGAACCGCAAGCAGCGCCGCTCCAAGTACGGTGCGAAGCGTCCGAAGTAATTCGGGTTTAACAAATTCCGGCGCTGCGCGAGGTTCTCCGCGTGGTTTAGCGTCAATAACATTGAGAGACAAAGAATATGTCCCGTCGCCATAGTGCAGAAAAGCGTGAGATCAACCCGGACCCGAAGTTCGGCGATCTGGTCGTCACCAAGTTCATGAACGCCATCATGCTTCACGGCAAGAAGTCGGTCGCAGAAAGCATCGTTTACGGCGCATTCGACGTCGTTCAGGGCAAGACGAAGCAGGAGCCGCTCGGCGTGTTCCACTCCGCCCTCGACAACGTTGCTCCGCACGTTGAAGTGCGTTCGCGCCGCGTCGGTGGTGCCACGTATCAGGTTCCCGTCGACGTTCGCCCCGAGCGCCGTCAGGCCCTCGCCATCCGCTGGCTGATCACGGCTGCCCGCAAGCGCAACGAAACGACCATGGTCGATCGCCTTTCCGGCGAACTCATGGACGCTGCGAACAACCGCGGTTCCGCTGTCAAGAAGCGCGAAGACACGCACAAGATGGCTGACGCCAACCGCGCATTCTCGCATTACCGCTGGTAATCTTAACCGGTCGCATATCGAAAGGCAGTCCATTATGGCTCGCGAATATAAAATCGAAGACTACCGCAATTTCGGTATCATGGCGCATATCGACGCCGGCAAGACGACGACCACCGAGCGTATCCTTTATTACACCGGTAAGTCGCACAAGATCGGCGAAGTTCACGATGGCGCTGCCACCATGGACTGGATGGAGCAGGAGCAGGAGCGTGGTATCACCATCACCTCCGCAGCCACCACGACCTTCTGGAAGGGTCGCGACGGCAAGATGCGCCGCTTCAACATCATCGACACCCCCGGCCACGTCGACTTCACCATTGAAGTCGAGCGTTCGCTGCGCGTTCTCGACGGCGCCATCGCGCTGCTCGACGCCAACGCCGGTGTTGAGCCGCAGACGGAAACCGTCTGGCGCCAGGCCGAGAAGTATCATGTTCCGCGCATGATCTTCTGCAACAAGATGGACAAGACCGGTGCTGACTTCTACCGCTCGGTAGAAATGATCAAGACCCGTCTCGGCGCCATCGCCGTTGTCATGCAGCTGCCGATCGGCGCTGAGACCGAGTTCAAGGGCGTTATCGACCTGATCGAGATGAACGCACTCATCTGGCGCGACGAATCGCTCGGCGCTCAGTGGGACGTCGTCGAAATCCCTGATGATATGAAGGCCAAGGCTGACGAATATCGCGAAAAGCTGATCGAGACCGTTGTCGAGATCGACGAAGAAGCGATGGAAGACTACCTGAACGGCATCATGCCCGACAACGACAAGATCCGTGCGCTCGTTCGCCGCGGCACCATCGACGTGAAGTTCCACCCGATGTTCTGCGGTACCGCGTTCAAGAACAAGGGCGTTCAGCCGCTTCTCGACGCCGTCGTCGACTACCTGCCTTCTCCGCTGGACATTCCGGCGATCAAGGGTATCGACTTCAAGACCGAAGCCGAAATCGAACGTCATGCCGACGACAGCGAGCCGCTTTCCATGCTCGCGTTCAAGATCATGAACGACCCCTTCGTCGGTTCGCTGACCTTCGCACGTATCTACTCGGGCAAGCTCGAAAAGGGTACGTCTGTCATCAACACGGTCAAGGACAAGCGCGAGCGCGTCGGCCGTATGCTGCAGATGCACTCCAACAGCCGTGAAGACATCGAAGAAGCCTTTGCAGGCGACATCGTTGCTCTGGCTGGCCTCAAGGAAACCACCACTGGCGATACGCTCTGCGATCCGCTGAAGCCGGTTATCCTCGAGCGCATGGAATTCCCCGAGCCGGTCATCCAGATCGCGATCGAGCCGAAGACCAAGGGCGACCAGGAAAAGATGGGCCTCGCGCTCAACCGTCTGGCTGCTGAAGATCCTTCGTTCCGCGTCAAGACGGATGAAGAATCCGGTCAGACGATCATCGCGGGCATGGGCGAACTTCACCTCGACATTCTCGTTGACCGTATGCGTCGCGAGTTCAAGGTTGAAGCCACCGTCGGCGCTCCGCAGGTTGCCTATCGCGAAACCATCACGCGTCAGCACGAAGAAGACTACACGCACAAGAAGCAGTCCGGTGGTACCGGTCAGTTCGCTCGCGTGAAGATCATCTTCGAACCGAACCCCGAAGGCGAAGACTTCAAGTTCGAATCCAAGATCGTCGGCGGTGCTGTTCCGAAGGAATACATCCCGGGCGTTCAGAAGGGTATCGAAAGCGTCCTGTCTTCCGGTCCGCTCGCTGGCTTCCCGATGCTCGGCGTCAAGGCGACCCTGATCGACGGTGCATTCCACGACGTTGACTCGTCGGTTCTCGCCTTCGAAATCGCATCGCGTGCCTGCTTCCGTGAAGCAGCGAAGAAGGCTGGTGCACAGCTTCTCGAGCCGATGATGAAGGTCGAAGTCGTTACGCCGGAAGATTACGTCGGTGACGTTATCGGTGACCTCAATTCCCGCCGTGGTCAGATCCAGGGTCAGGAAAGCCGTGGTATCGCCGTTGTCATCAACGCGCATGTTCCGCTCGCGAACATGTTCAAGTACGTCGACAACCTGCGCTCCATGTCGCAGGGCCGCGCTCAGTACTCGATGACGTTCGATCACTATTCGCCGGTTCCGTCGAACGTGGCGCAGGAAATCCAGGCTAAGTACTCCGGTCAGAAGTGATCGGGGTACGCCCCACCGAATTTTGAAGATTATTCCCGTCAAGGGACAAGAATGGAGAGCCACTAATGGCAAAGAGCAAGTTTGAGCGCAATAAGCCGCACGTCAACATTGGCACGATCGGTCACGTTGACCATGGCAAGACGTCGCTGACCGCCGCGATCACGAAGTTCTTCGGCGAGTTCAAGGCGTATGACCAGATCGACGCCGCGCCTGAAGAAAAGGCACGTGGTATCACGATTTCGACGGCCCACGTTGAGTATGAGACGCCTGCCCGTCACTACGCGCACGTTGACTGCCCCGGCCACGCCGACTACGTGAAGAACATGATCACCGGTGCTGCCCAGATGGACGGCGCGATCCTGGTTTGCTCGGCTGCTGACGGCCCGATGCCGCAGACCCGCGAGCACATCCTGCTTGCCCGTCAGGTTGGCGTTCCGGCAATCGTCGTGTTCCTCAACAAGGTCGACCAGGTTGACGACGCCGAGCTTCTCGAGCTCGTCGAGCTGGAAGTTCGCGAACTTCTGTCGTCCTACGACTTCCCGGGCGACGATATCCCGATCATCAAGGGTTCGGCTCTTGCCGCTCTTGAAGATTCTGACAAGAAGATCGGTGAAGACGCGATCCGCGAGCTGATGGCCGCTGTTGACGCCTACATCCCGACGCCTGAGCGTCCGATCGACCAGCCGTTCCTGATGCCGATCGAAGACGTGTTCTCGATCTCTGGCCGTGGTACGGTTGTGACGGGTCGCGTTGAGCGCGGTATCGTCAAGGTTGGTGAAGAAGTCGAAATCGTCGGCATTCGTCCGACCTCGAAGACGACGGTTACCGGCGTTGAAATGTTCCGCAAGCTGCTCGACCAGGGCCAGGCCGGCGACAACATCGGTGCGCTGGTTCGCGGCGTTACCCGTGACGGCGTTGAGCGTGGTCAGATCCTGTGCAAGCCGGGTTCGGTCAAGCCGCACAAGAAGTTCATGGCAGAAGCCTACATCCTGACGAAGGAAGAAGGCGGCCGTCATACGCCGTTCTTCACGAACTACCGTCCGCAGTTCTACTTCCGCACGACGGACGTGACGGGTATCGTTTCGCTGCCGGAAGGCACGGAAATGGTTATGCCTGGCGACAACGTCACGGTTGAAGTCGAGCTGATCGTTCCGATCGCGATGGAAGAAAAGCTGCGCTTCGCTATCCGCGAAGGCGGCCGTACCGTCGGCGCCGGCATCGTGGCTTCGATCGTCGAGTAATTTCGACTGTTGAAATTCTGACTGTCGGCGGTGTGAATAACACCGCCGCCGGACTTTTCATAAAAAGCCTGGCGGCGTTGCATTTTTAGTGCTTGAAAAATTCGGTGAAAGCGCGTAAACGCGCACTCACAATCACCGCTGGATTCGCAAGCGATTGCGAAGCGCGGTGTTTTTTAGCAATACAGACTACCGAAATGATTGGGGTGCGACGCGCATCTCTCTCGATTTTTGAAAATCTGCGGCGCCACGATCAATAGAAGTTCATGTGTTTCCGCGTGCGGAAACGAATAACAAAGAACAAGGACAAGACGAATGAACGGCCAGAATATCCGTATCCGCCTCAAGGCGTTCGATCACCGGATCCTCGATGCCTCTACCCGTGAAATCGTGTCGACCGCAAAGCGCACCGGCGCCAGCGTTCGCGGCCCGGTTCCGCTCCCCACCCGCATCGAAAAGTTTACCGTCAACCGCTCTCCCCACGTTGATAAGAAGAGCCGTGAACAGTTCGAAATGCGGACGCACAAGCGTCTTCTCGATATCGTTGACCCCACCCCGCAGACTGTCGATGCTCTGATGAAGCTCGACCTCGCTGCTGGCGTTGACGTGGAAATCAAGCTCTAAGACCCGGCCCGATCCATCCAAGGTGAGGGCTGAAATAACAAGGAAGGTACGTGGAGCAATCCAACGACTTCCAAACCGGAGACCGGAAACATCGTGAGATGTCGAAGGGCACTCCTTAACAAAGGCCAGAGAGGGTTTTCCCTTCAAGGCTCGCAAGAGGATGAACCAATGCGTTCAGGTGTGATTGCACAGAAAGTGGGTATGACACGCGTCTATAATGACGCAGGTGAACATATCCCTGTAACAGTATTGCGACTGGATAACGTACAAGTCGTTGCCCAGCGCACGGAAGACAAGAATGGCTATACCGCAGTTCAGCTCGGTGCCGGCCAGTCCAAGGTCAAGAACACGACGAAGGCGCTTCGCGGTCATTTTGCCGCTGCCAATGTCGAACCGAAAGCTAAGCTCGTCGAGTTCCGGGTTTCCCCCGAGAACCTGATCGACATCGGTGCAACACTGACCGCAAATCATTTTCAGTCCGGCCAGCTGGTCGACGTCACTGGAACCACGATCGGTAAGGGCTTTGCCGGTGCTATGAAGCGTCACAACTTCGGTGGTGGCCGCGCTTCGCACGGTAACTCCGTATCGCACCGTGCACACGGTTCGACCGGTAACAACCAGGATCCGGGCCGCGTCTGGAAGGGCAAGCGCATGGCTGGTCATATGGGCCAGACGCGCGTTACGACCCAGAACCTCGAAGTCGTTTCGACCGATGAAGACCGTGGCCTCATCCTCGTGAAGGGTGCAGTTCCCGGCTCGAAGGGTTCCTGGATCATCGTCCGCGACGCCGTCAAGTCGGCTGCGAAGTAAGGGAGCCTTATCATGGAATTGAACGTCAAGACCCTCGAGGGAAAAGACGCCGGCAAGGTTTCTCTGTCGGATGAGATCTTCGGCCTCGACCCCCGCCAGGACATCCTGGCCCGCATGGTTCGCTGGCAGCTTGCAAAGAAGCAGCAGGGAACCCACAAGTCCAAGAACCGGTCGGAAGTTTCCCGCACCGGCGCGAAGATGTACAAGCAGAAGGGTACGGGCCGCGCTCGTCACCATTCGGCTCGCGCACCGCAGTTCCGCGGCGGCGGCAAGGCCCACGGCCCGGTCGTTCGCAGCCACGCCCACGACCTTCCCAAGAAGGTTCGCGCGCTTGCTCTGCGTCACGCTTTGTCTGCAAAGCTGAAGGCTGAAGAACTGATCATCGTCGATCAGCTCGTTGCGTCCGAAGCAAAGACCAAGGCTCTGCTGGGCAGCTTCGCTTCGCTTGGCCTGACCAACGCTCTCGTTATCGGTGGCGCTGAACTTGATGGCAACTTCAAGCTCGCAGCCCAGAACATCCCGAATGTGGACGTTCTGCCGGTACAGGGCATCAATGTTTACGACATCCTGCGCCGTGGCAAGCTGGTGCTTTCCAAGGCTGCTGTAGAGGCTCTGGAGGAGCGGTTCAAATGACGGATCTTCGCCACTACGATGTGATCGTATCTCCTTCGATCACGGAAAAGTCGACGCTGGTATCCGAACAGAACCAGGTCGTATTCAACGTCGCCAAGAGCGCTTCCAAGCCTGAAATCAAGGCTGCCGTGGAAGCTCTCTTCGGTGTCAAAGTCACGGCTGTGAACACGCTTATCCGCAAGGGTAAGACCCGTCGTTTCCGTGGGTTCGCCGGTAAGCTTAAGGACGTCAAGAAAGCCGTCGTTACGCTCGCCGAAGGTCAATCCATCGACGTGTCCACCGGACTCTAAAGGTTAGGCCCAAGCGGGCAAAGACCCAAAAGGGAACAAGAATATGGCATTGAAAAGTTTCAATCCGACCACGCCGAGCCAGCGCCAGCTGGTTATCGTGGACCGCGCTTCGCTCTACAAGGGCAAGCCGGTAAAGGCTCTCACCCAGGGCCTCAGCTCCAAGGGTGGCCGCAACAACCAGGGCCGGATCACCGTCCGTTTCCAGGGTGGCGGTCACAAGCGGACCTATCGTCTGGTGGATTTCAAGCGTCGCAAGTTCGACGTTGAAGGCACCGTTGAGCGTCTGGAATACGACCCCAACCGCACCGCGTTCATCGCGCTGGTTACGTATACCGACGGCGAACAGGCTTACATTCTCGCGCCACAGCGTCTCGCTGCCGGTGACAAGGTGATCGCCTCCGACAAGGCAGTGGACGTGAAGCCCGGCAACACCATGCCGCTTCAGTACATTCCGGTCGGTTCGATCATCCACAACGTCGAGATGAAGCCGGGCAAGGGCGGTCAGATCGCTCGCTCCGCCGGTACGTATGTCCAGCTCGTCGGCCGCGATGCCGGTATGGCCATCCTGCGTCTCAACTCGGGCGAACAGCGTCTGGTGCATGGCTCGTGCCTCGCATCGATCGGCGCTGTTTCGAACTCGGATCACGGCAACATCAACGATGGCAAGGCTGGTCGTTCGCGTTGGCGTGGCAAGCGTCCGCACGTTCGCGGCGTCGTCATGAACCCGGTCGACCACCCGCACGGTGGTGGTGAAGGTCGCACGTCGGGTGGTCGCCACCCGGTTACTCCGTGGGGCAAGCCCACGAAGGGCAAGCGCACCCGTTCGAACAAGTCGACCGACAAGTTCATCATGCGCTCGCGCCATCAGCGTAAGAAGTAAGAGAGGTAGTCACTAATGGCTCGTTCAGTATGGAAAGGTCCGTTTGTTGACGGCTATCTTCTCACCAAGGCTGAGAAGGTGCGCGAGAGCGGACGTAACGAAGTAATCAAGATCTGGAGCCGTCGCTCCACGATCCTGCCGCAGTTCGTCGGTCTGACCTTCGGCGTTTATAACGGCAGCAAGCATGTGCCCGTCTCCGTCAACGAAGACATGGTCGGACACAAGTTCGGTGAATTCTCTCCGACCCGTACCTATTACGGTCACGGCGCGGACAAGAAGGCAAAGAGGAAGTAATCATGGCGAAGGCTAAGACCGAACGCCGGCTGAAGGACAATGAGGCTCAGGCCATTGCCCGTACGCTCCGCGTCAGCCCCCAGAAACTGAACCTGGTTGCCGCTCTTATCCGTGGCAAGAAGGTTGATCGCGCTCTCGCCGAGCTCGAATTCTCCCGCAAGCGCATCGCAGGCACCGTCAAGAAGACGCTCGAATCTGCGATTGCCAATGCGGAAAACAACCATGACCTCGACGTCGACGCTCTCGTCGTCGCCGAGGCCTATGTTGGCAAGTCCATCACCATGAAGCGTTTCCACGCCCGTGGCCGTGGTCGTGCATCTCGCATTGAAAAGCCGTTCTCTCACCTCACGATCGTTGTTCGTGAAGTTGAGGAAAAAGGGGAGGCCGCATAATGGGTCAGAAAATCAATCCGATCGGCTTCCGCCTCGGCATCAACCGTACCTGGGATAGCCGTTGGTACGCTGACACTGCCGAATACGGCAAGCTTCTGCATGAAGACCTGAAGATCCGGGCTTACCTGATCAAGGAACTCAAGCAGGCCGGTATCGCCAAGGTGGTCATCGAGCGTCCGCACAAGAAGTGCCGCGTCACGATCCACTCGGCTCGTCCGGGTCTGATCATCGGCAAGAAGGGCGCGGACATCGAGAAGCTTCGCAAGAAGCTTTCCGAGATGACCGACTCCGAAACGCACCTCAACATCGTTGAAGTGCGCAAGCCGGAAATCGACGCGACGCTGGTTGCCCAGTCGATCGCTCAGCAGCTCGAGCGCCGCGTGGCTTTCCGCCGTGCGATGAAGCGTGCTGTTCAGTCCGCAATGCGTCTTGGCGCCGAAGGCATCAAGATCACCTGCGGCGGCCGTCTCGGCGGTGCTGAAATCGCTCGTACCGAATGGTACCGCGAAGGCCGCGTTCCGCTGCACACGCTGCGTGCGGACATCGATTACGGCACGGCAGAAGCTGAAACCGCATTCGGCATCTGCGGCATCAAGGTCTGGATCTTCAAGGGCGAAATCCTTGAGCACGATCCGATGGCTTCTGAGCGTCGCGGTCTCGAAGGCGACGCACAGGGCCCTGCAAGCCGTGAGCGTGGCGATCGTCCCGATCGTCGTCGCGAAAACGCTTGATTGACGCTGGCGAAAGATAAGCTCGGAGAAGTAAGAAAATGTTGCAGCCAAAGCGTACTAAGTACCGTAAGCAGTTCAAGGGACGCATCAAGGGCGTCGCCAAGGGCGGCTTTGACCTGGCATTCGGTGAATTCGGCTTGAAGTCGCAGGAACCGAACCGCGTGAACGCACGCGAGATCGAAGCGGCCCGCCGCGCGATCACGCGTTACATGAAGCGCGCAGGTCGTGTGTGGATCCGCGTATTCCCTGACGTTCCGGTTACGGCAAAGCCGACCGAAGTTCGTATGGGTAAGGGCAAGGGTTCGGTCGATTACTGGGCATGCAAGGTCAAGCCCGGTCGTATGATGTTCGAGATCGACGGTGTGTCCGAGGAGATCGCCCGTGAGGCGCTTCGTCTCGGCGCTGCCAAGCTCTCGGTCAAGACGCGCTTCGTACAGCGCATCGCAGAGTAAGGAGCAAGGCACATGAAAGCCGATGAAGTTCGCGGCCTCAGCGCCGACCAGCTCAAGGACAAGCTCGCCGATCTGAAGAAGGAGCAGTTCAACCTGCGCTTCCAGAAGGCAACTGGTCAGCTGGAGAAGTCCTCGCGCATCAACGAAGTCCGCAAGGACATCGCCCGCGTTAAAACCATTGCCCGCCAGAAGGCGGCAGAAGCCAAGGCCTAAGGAAAAATAATATGCCGAAACGCATTCTGCAGGGCGTCGTAGTGTCCGACAAGAACGAGAAGACTGTCGTTGTCCGCGTTGAGCGTCGATTCGCTCACCCGCTGCTTCAGAAGACCGTTCGCCGTTCGAAGAAGTACAAGGCGCACGACGAAAACAATCAGTATAAGGTCGGCGATGTCGTTTCCATCGAGGAATGCGCACCGATCTCCAAGGACAAGCGCTGGACGGTTGTATCCGCCCAGGCTTAATTTCATCAGAATCGCGCCAGGTCTCTTGTACTTGGCGCGAAATCCTGTATGAAGCACCGCAAGGACGCTCGTGAATCGAGCGTCTTTTGCTTTGATGCGCACGGAAGGTCCCTTGGGAAACCACCCTGTCACGACATTTCCGCGCAAAAAAAGAGATATTCATAAGCTGGGGCAGGGGGCTCGCTCGGGAGAGTTTGCCCAACCGTTCCGGTAACAACAAGAAGGCGACCTGACATGATTCAGATGCAAACAAACCTCGACGTGGCGGATAATTCCGGCGCACGTCGTGTCATGTGCATCAAGGTGCTGGGCGGCTCGAAGCGCAAATATGCTTCTGTTGGCGACATCATTGTCGTTTCCATCAAGGAAGCTATTCCGCGCGGCCGCGTCAAGAAGGGCGACGTGATGAAGGCGGTTGTCGTTCGCACCGCCAAGGACATCCGCCGCGCTGACGGCAGCGTCATCCGTTTCGATAACAACGCAGCCGTTCTTATCGACAACAAGAAAGAGCCCATCGGCACCCGTATCTTCGGACCGGTTCCGCGCGAACTTCGCGCCAAGAACCACATGAAGATCATCTCGCTGGCTCCGGAAGTACTATAAGGAGCAATGGCGATGCAGAAAATTCGTAAAGGCGACAAGGTTGTCGTATTGACCGGTAAGGACAAGGGCCGTACCGGCGAAGTAATCCAGGTGATGCCGAAGGAAGACCGTGCCGTTGTGCGTGGCGTAAACATGGTGAAGCGTCACCAGCGCCAGACCCAGGCCCAGGAAGCCGGCATCATCAACAAGGAAGCATCCTTGCACATCTCCAACATCGCCATCGTCGACAAGGATGGCAAGCCGACCCGCGTTGGCTTCTCGGTTGTGGATGGCAAGAAGGTCCGCGTGGCCAAGCGTTCGGGAGAAGTGATCGATGGCTGATAAGTACGAGCCGCGTCTCAAGACGGAATACGTTTCCCGTATCCGTGGCGCCATGCAGGAGAAGTTCTCCTACGCCAACGTGATGATGATCCCGAAGCTTGAAAAGATCGTGATCAACATGGGTGTTGGCGAAGCGACTGCCGATTCCAAGAAGCCCACCATTGCTGCCGGCGATCTGGCTGCAATTGCTGGCCAGAAGCCGGTCGTTACCCGCGCTCGCAACTCGATCGCAGGTTTCAAGGTACGCGAAGGCATGCCGATCGGTGCGAAGGTTACCCTTCGTGGCGCCCGCATGTACGAATTCCTTGATCGTCTGGTCAACATCGCGCTGCCGCGCGTTCGCGACTTCCGGGGTCTGAACCCCAAGAGCTTTGACGGCCGTGGCAACTTCGCCATGGGCATCAAGGAACACATTGTGTTCCCTGAGATCAACTACGATAAGGTTGATCAGATGTGGGGCATGGACATCATCGTTTGCACGACGGCGACGTCGGACGACGAAGCTCGGGCTCTGCTTACAGAGTTCAACTTCCCGTTCCGTCACTAACCGTAACGACGAGCGTAGAAAAGGAACTCCGATATGGCGAAAACAAGCGCAGTTGAAAAGAACAAGCGCCGCCGCAAGTCGGTCGCCCAGCAGGCCACCAAGCGCGCTGCACTGAAGGCGATCGTGATGAACCAGTCCCTTCCGATCGAAGACCGGTTCAAGGCCACTCTGAAGCTCGCTTCGCTGCCGCGTGACGGCTCGAAGACGCGTATCCGCAACCGCTGCGAAGTAACGGGCCGTCCGCGCGCGTTCTATCGCAAGCTCAAGATGTCGCGTATCGCGCTTCGTGAGCTGGGCAATTCCGGCAAGGTGCCGGGCATTGTCAAGTCGAGCTGGTAAGGAGACGGGCACATGACCATGACTGATCCTTTGGGTGATATGCTCACCCGCATCCGCAATGGTGCTGCTCGCCGCAAGTCGTCGGTAAGCACGCCCGCTTCCAGCCTGCGCGCACGCGTTCTCGACGTGCTGCAGTCTGAGGGCTACATTCGCGGTTATTCCAAGGTCGATTTCGAAAACGGCAAGTCCGAATTCACCATCGAGCTGAAGTACTACGAAGGCGCATCCGTGATCCGTGAGATCGGCCGCGTTTCCAAGCCGGGCCGCCGGGTTTATGTCTCGGTAAAGTCCATTCCGCAGGTCGCGAACGGCCTCGGCATCACCATCCTTTCGACTCCGAAGGGCGTGATGGCCGATCACCAGGCTCGCGAACAGAACGTTGGTGGCGAGGTTCTTTGCTCGGTCTTCTAAGGCCGGGTAGAGATCTCCATAACGAACAGACAGGATTGAATAATGTCTCGTATCGGTAAAAAGCCCGTTCCGGTTCCCGCAGGTGTGACGGCCAATGTCGACGGCCAGAAGGTCACTGCGAAGGGCCCGAAGGGTGAACTGTTTTTCGTCGCAAACGATGAAATCCAGCTGAAGCTCGAAGATAACGGCGTTTCCGTAACGCCCGCTAACGGCACCAAGGAAGCTCGTTCTAAGTGGGGCATGTCCCGCACGATGATCGAGAACATCTTCAAGGGTGTTAAGGACGGCTATGAGCGCAAGCTCGAAATCAACGGCGTTGGTTACCGTGCCGCCATGCAGGGCAAGAACCTGCAGCTGGCTCTCGGCTTCTCCCACGACGTTGTTTACGAGCCTCCGGTCGGCATCACCATTGCCGTTCCGAAGCCGACGGAAATCATCGTTTCCGGCATCAACAAGCAGCAGGTTGGCCAGGTTGCCGCGGAAATCCGCGAATACCGTGGTCCCGAGCCCTACAAGGGCAAGGGCGTGAAGTACGCTGAAGAGCGTATCGTCCGCAAAGAAGGCAAGAAGAAGTAAGGATCACGCGAAATGGCTAGCAGGAAAGAAGCACTTGCACGTCGCGCGAGCCGTGTGCGCCGCCAGATCAAGGCGGTTGCCAATGGCCGCCCGCGCCTGTCGGTTCATCGCTCGTCGAAGAACATCTACGCCCAGATCATCGATGATGTTGCTGGCAAGACGCTTGCGTCTGCCTCCACGCTCGAAGCCGATCTGCGCGGCTCGCTCAAGACCGGCGCCGACGTTGCAGCAGCAGCTGTCGTAGGCAAGCTCGTCGCCGAGCGCGCCGTCAAGGCTGGCGTCAAGGATGTCGTATTCGACCGTGGCGCGTTCATCTATCATGGCCGCATCAAGGCCGTGGCTGAAGCTGCCCGCGAAGGCGGTCTGAACTTCTGATTTTTTTCCGCCCGGACAACGATCCGGGCGGAATTTCACCGGGCCATGCGGGTCTCCTCAAAGAGGCCGGTGGTCTTTTCGTTTGCCGTTCCACCCGTAAAAGAAAAAGGACAAGGACAATGGCACAGGATAAAAGAGGTTCTCGCGAAGATCGCCAGAACCGCGAAGAACGCGATAGCGAATTCGTCGACAAGCTGGTCGCGATCAACCGCGTTGCAAAGGTTGTTAAGGGTGGCCGTCGCTTCGGCTTCGCCGCTCTCGTCGTCGTTGGCGACCAGAAGGGCCGCGTCGGCTTCGGTCACGGCAAGGCTCGCGAAGTTCCGGAAGCCATCCGTAAGGCTACCGAGAGCGCCAAGCGCGATCTGATCTTCGTTCCGCTGCGCGATGGCCGCACGCTGCATCACGACGTCAATGGCCGTCACGGCGCAGGCAAGGTTCTGCTGCGTTCGGCCAAGGCCGGTACCGGTATCATCGCCGGTGGTCCGATGCGCGCCGTTTTCGAAACCCTGGGTGTTCACGACGTTGTTGCCAAGTCGACCGGTTCTTCGAACCCGTACAACATGGTTCGCGCAACGTTCGACGCTCTGAAGCATCAGGTTCATCCGAAGGACATCGCTGCACAGCGCGGTCTCAAGTATGCAACGCTTCAGGCTCGCCGTGCCGCCTCCGGCAACGCTTCTGAAGAATAAGGAGCTGGATCATGGCCAAGAAGACTACTGAAGCCAAGAAGACTGTTACGGTCGAACAGATCGGCAGCCCTATTCGCCGCCCGGCAATCCAGCGTCAGACGCTGGTCGGTCTGGGTCTCAACAAGATGCATCGTCAGCGTACCCTGGAAGATACTCCTGCGGTTCGCGGCATGATCCGTGCGGTCCAGCATCTCGTTCGCGTCGTTGACGAGAAGTGAGACGGAGTAACCTATCATGAAACTCAATGAAATCAGAGACAACGAAGGCGCCTCCAAGGACCGTATCCGCGTAGGTCGCGGTATCGGTTCCGGCAAGGGCAAGACCGGTGGTCGCGGTGTGAAGGGTCAGAAGGCTCGTTCGGGCGTCGCCATCAACGGTTTTGAAGGCGGTCAGATGCCAATCTACCGTCGTCTGCCGAAGCGCGGTTTCAACAACATCTTCGCTTCCGAATATGTTGTCGTATCGCTCGGCCGCATTCAGACCGCCATCGACGCCAAGAAGCTCGACGCTTCCGCAACGATCGATGCTGCCGCTCTCAAGGCTGCCGGCGTTATCCGTCGCGCCAAGGACGGCGTTCGCATTCTCGCGGACGGCGAACTGAAGGCCAAGGTCGCTTTCGAAGTTGCCGGTGCTTCCAAGCCCGCAATCGAAAAGATCGAAAAGGCTGGCGGCTCGATCAAGCTTCTCGCAGTTGCAGCAGAAGCCTCCGAGTAATATATAGACTTCAGACGCCCGGAGCATCGTCGCTCCGGGCGTTTGCGCTCCCTGGCCACTGGTGCTTTCGATCTAAATCGATTTATACAGGCATCAAGGCAAACTCTTCGCGGTTCGGCTTTCAAGCGGTCCGCATGCGGCATAAAGTGCTGCAGGGAGAGCCTCACAGTTCTTGAACTTCCATAGGGGAGGGGATAGGACATAAAAAAACAGGGTGAGGCATGATGGCGGCGCAAAGCCGTGTTCGTCCGAAGCCCGGTTTTTGAACCGGTATCTTTTAGACCTTTCCGCATTGGCCGGTTTTCTGGCCGGCAAGGGTCGTTCGGAGAAATTTATGGCTTCAGCAGCGGAACAACTGGCTTCGAACCTGAATTTTTCGACCTTCGCTAAGGCGGAGGATCTGAAAAAGCGTCTCTGGTTTACTCTTGCCGCACTTCTCGTCTACCGTCTCGGCACCCATATTCCGCTTCCGGGTCTGAACCCCGAAGCCTATGCGCAGGCCTTCCGTGGCCAGGCCAACGGTATTCTCGGTCTTTTCAACATGTTTGCGGGTGGCGCCGTCGAGCGCATGGCGATCTTCGCCCTCGGCATCATGCCTTACATCTCCGCTTCGATCATCGTGCAGCTCATGACCTCGGTCGTGCCGTCGCTCGAAGCGTTGAAGAAGGAAGGCGAAGCCGGCCGCAAGATCATCAACCAGTACACGCGCTACGGCACGGTGCTGCTCGGCACGCTGCAGGCCTATGGCATCGCGGTCGGCCTTGAGAGCGGTGCTGGCCTTGTGGTCGATCCGGGCTGGTTCTTCCGCGTCTCCACCGTCATCACGCTGCTTGGCGGCACGATGTTCCTGATGTGGCTGGGTGAACAGATCACCTCGCGCGGTATCGGCAACGGTATTTCGCTGATCATCTTCGCAGGCATTGCCGCAGGTCTGCCCAAGGCGCTTGCCGGCACGCTGGAACTCGGCCGTACCGGCGCGCTGTCGACCACGCTCATCCTCATGGTCGTCGTTGTGGCCATCGGCGTCATCGCGCTGATTGTTTTTGTGGAGCGCGCCCAGCGTCGCCTGCTGATACAATATCCGAAGCGACAGGTCGGTAACCGCATGTTCCAGGGCGATACGTCGCACCTGCCGCTGAAGCTCAACACGGCCGGCGTCATTCCAGCGATCTTCGCATCCTCGCTGCTGCTTCTGCCCGCGACGGCTGCCGGTTTCGCCGGAAACACCAACCTGCCGTCCTGGGCAACGTCCATCATCGCGTCGCTGCAGCATGGCCAACCGCTGTTCATGGCGCTGTATGGCCTGCTGATCGCGTTCTTCGCGTTTTTCTACACGGCTATCGTCTTCAATCCGAAGGACACGGCCGATAACCTCAAGAAGCACGGCGGCTTCATTCCGGGGATTCGTCCGGGTGAGCGCACCGCGGAGTACATTGATTACGTCCTGACCCGCATCACGGTGGTCGGCGCGATTTATCTGGTCTTCGTGTGTATCCTTCCTGAGACACTTATCGCACGTACGGGCATTCCGTTAGCCCTTGGTGGTACTTCGCTTTTGATCGTTGTCAGTGTAACTCTTGATACCGTTGCGCAGATCCAGGGTCACCTGATCGCGCAGCAGTATGAAGGTCTGATCAAGAAGTCGAAGTTGCGTGGAGGAAAGAGGGGACGATGAGACTGATATTTTTGGGTCCGCCGGGTGCGGGCAAGGGAACCCAGGCCAAGCGCCTGACTGACAAATACGGGATCCCGCAGCTTTCCACCGGTGACATGCTTCGCGCTGCGGTCAGCGCGGGCACCGAAATCGGCAAACGCGCCAAGGCCGTCATGGATGCCGGCGGGCTTGTTTCCGACGATATCGTCAATCAGATCGTTTCCGAACGCATCGAAGCGCCTGACTGTGCCAAGGGCTTTATTCTCGACGGCTATCCGCGCACCGTTCCGCAGGCCAAGGCGCTTGCCGACAACATGCGCAAGAAGAATCTTGCCCTTGATGCCGTTATTGAACTGAAGGTGGACGAAGAGGCGCTGATTCGCCGAATCGAAAACCGCGTCGCGGAAACCGTCGCCGCCGGCGGCACGGTTCGCTCCGACGACAATCCGGAAGCCTTCCGCAAGCGGCTGACGGAATATCGCGAAAAGACCGCACCGCTGTCGAACTATTACAGCGAACAGGGCGAGCTTGTGACGCTCGACGGCATGGCTGACGTCGATGCCGTTACTGAAGCCATCGAACGCGTTCTGGAGAAGGCCTCGGCCTGATGGCCGGTGCGGGTGGTTAAGCCTTATTGGTTTTGTCCGATATCCCGCTCTTCTGGTTGAGCAGATCCTTTGGATCGCAAAAGAATCTTGGCGGAGCCGGTTGCTTTTTTGCGCTGATTCCGTTAAACACCGCGCCAACTCGCGACATCCCAAGCGACTGGCGCGGATTTCCCTTAGGGAAGGGAGATCCGGGTTCGGTCGTTTTGACTTGTCACGGACATCAATTTTGAACTGGCGGTCGTGTCGGCCGCTCGAATGGAATCACCACTTGCCGGATGGCAACTGGAACCAAGGAGAAGAGACGTGGCACGTATCGCTGGCGTCAACATCCCGACCGCGAAGCGCGTTGTTATTGCGCTGACCTACATTCACGGGATCGGTCCGAAATTCGCGCAGGAAATCATGGAGAAGGTCGGTCTTCCGGCTGACAAGCGCGTTCACCAGCTGACGGATGCTGAAGTTCTTCAGATCCGCGAAGCAATCGACCGCGATTATCAGGTTGAGGGCGATCTTCGCCGCGAGACCTCGATGAACATCAAGCGTCTGATGGACCTTGGCTGCTACCGCGGCCTGCGTCACCGTCGTGGCCTTCCGGTCCGCGGTCAGCGCACGCACACCAACGCCCGCACCCGCAAGGGTCCGGCGAAGGCTATCGCTGGTAAGAAGAAGTAATTTTCCGGTTCTCCGGAATGGGGAGGCTGGTGCAGTCCGCGCCAGCCTTTCTGAGTTTGGCGTGAAGCTCCAGTGGAGCTGATCGCCGGTGTAGCCGCTGGTGTTACGGCGGTGAAGAGATCAATGAAAGGTATAAAATGGCCAAGGAAGCCGCACGTATTCGCCGTCGCGAACGTAAAAACATCACGTCGGGCGTTGCGCATGTCAACTCGACCTTCAACAACACGATGATCACCATCACCGACGCACAGGGCAATGCCATTGCCTGGTCGTCCGCTGGTGCCAAGGGCTTCAAGGGTTCGCGTAAGTCGACCCCGTTTGCTGCCCAGATCGCTGCTGAAGATTGCGCGAAAAAGGCTCAGGAACACGGCATGAAGTCGCTTGAAGTTGAAGTTTGCGGTCCGGGTTCCGGCCGTGAATCGGCACTTCGCGCTCTGCAGGCTGCCGGTTTCATGATCACTTCCATTCGCGACGTGACGCCGATCCCGCACAATGGTTGCCGTCCGCGCAAGAAGCGCCGCGTCTGACGCGACCGTGGTTCGGAAATTCCGCCTTACCTCAGGTCTGGCGGAATTTTCGTGTATCTGGCGTGTGCGCGTCGATTTCGATCGACGGACTTGCGCTCAAGAACCCACTGATGAACCACTGAATTAGGTTCCTCTCGGTGTTTTCATGCTCGGTCCGTCACGATTGGATGGTGGCGGCGAACGGAAGGTTTAAAGATGATTCAGAAGAACTGGCAGGAACTTATCAAGCCGAACAAGGTCGAGTTCACCTCGTCCAGCCGCACCAAGGCAACGCTCGTTGCCGAGCCGCTGGAGCGTGGTTTCGGTCTTACCCTCGGCAACGCGCTGCGTCGCGTTCTGTTGTCTTCTCTGCGTGGCGCCGCTGTAACGGCCGTGCAGATCGACGGTGTCCTGCACGAATTCTCCTCCATCCCCGGCGTTCGGGAAGATGTGACGGATATCGTGCTCAACATCAAGGAAATCGCCATCAAGATGGATGGTGACGATTCCAAGCGCATGGTCGTGCGCAAGCAGGGTCCGGGTGCCGTAACTGCTGGTGACATCCAGACGGTTGGCGACATCGAGATCCTGAACCCCGACCACGTGATCTGCACGCTTGATGATGGCGCTGAAATCCGCATGGAATTCACCGTCAACAACGGCAAGGGTTACGTACCGGCTGAGCGCAACCGCGCGGAAGATGCCCCGATCGGCCTCATTCCGGTGGACAGCCTCTATTCTCCGGTCAAGAAAGTGTCCTACAAGGTGGAAAACACCCGCGAAGGCCAGGTTCTCGACTATGACAAGCTGATCATGACGATCGAGACCAACGGTTCGGTTTCCGGCGAAGACGCCGTTGCCTTCGCCGCTCGCATTCTTCAGGACCAGCTCGGCGTCTTCGTCAACTTCGACGAGCCGCAGAAGGAAGCAGAAGAAGAATCGGTTACCGAACTTGCGTTCAACCCGGCGCTTCTCAAGAAGGTGGACGAGCTCGAGCTGTCCGTTCGTTCGGCAAACTGCCTGAAGAACGACAACATCGTTTATATCGGCGACCTGATCCAGAAGACCGAAGCCGAAATGCTTCGCACGCCGAACTTCGGTCGCAAGTCGCTGAACGAAATCAAGGAAGTTCTCGCTTCCATGGGTCTGCACCTCGGTATGGAAGTACCGGCATGGCCGCCAGAGAACATCGAAGATCTCGCCAAGCGTTACGAAGACCAGTACTAACAATCAAAAAGGCAGACCCTTTAAAGACTGCCTTTCCCCGTCAAACAGCAGATAAGTCATCTGCATGTGCCAGGAAACGGCAGGCCTTAGAGAAGGAACCTGCGAAGAAGGAGAATAGCAATGCGCCACGGAAATTCAGGCCGCAAGCTCAATAGAACCGCCAGCCACCGCAAGGCAATGTTTGCCAACATGGCTGCTTCGCTCATCACCCATGAGCAGATCGTCACCACGCTTCCGAAGGCGAAGGAAATTCGCCCGATCGTTGAGCGCCTCGTCACCCTCGGCAAGCGCGGCGACCTGCACGCTCGCCGTCAGGCGATCTCGCAGATCAAGGATCAGGACGCTGTTCGCAAGCTGTTCGACGCGATCGCTTCGCGTTACGCAACCCGCAATGGCGGCTACCTGCGTATCATGAAGGCCGGCTACCGCCAGGGCGACAACGCGGCTCTCGCCGTCGTTGAATTCGTCGAGCGCGACGTTGACGCCAAGGGCGCAGCCGACAAGGCTCGCGTTGCCGCTGAAGCTGCTGCTGCCGAAGCCGCATAAGGTCTGACGCCGTTTCAGGCGTCGTGAGTTAAAAAGCCGGGCGAGAGATCGCCCGGCTTTTTGCGTTCAGATCTTAACCGACACAATGATTAAGGTTTTGCAGTCGCGGCGAAAGGTTGGGGAGGGTATCGTTAAATCCATACCCCAGGGATGCTACTACTCGTATCCACCAACCATCATTAAACCCTCATCAGGCGCGATTAGGGTTATCGAGTTTGTTCGCTGGACTTGAAAATAGCCACTGCTGGCTGATGCTCGCTCAAAGAGCGTCTGCAGCTTCTGGTCTTGGATGCAATCCAAACTACTTGCAAAATCAGCGATCCATCGATCCATGGCGTAGGTCGCCCCCAGTACCGGCGCCTCAGCCCAGGGCTCGGATGTTGCTTTGTTTAGAGAAAGCAATCCGTTCCGACGGACCTCATCCATGAAAACGGAGTCGAGCTTGTAAATGGCGACAGCGCATTCAAACCATCTGGTATTGTAATAGATCGTCTCGCCAGCGGGGATGCCGTCTGGGATATCGCTGCGCAAACGATCAGGTGAATCTACACCACAACCGGCCAAAGCGATTATTAGGAATGCGAATATAGGGCCGCCAGTTTTCTTGTTGGATTTCAGGCCTACGCGCTCAGTTGTGAAACTTGCGCGACTTGAAGATGCCTTGGAGTAATTCATCTTTCTCAGTCCGGAATGTGAATGCGGGCCTTGATGTGCTTGAGATGTGCGACGATCGTAAAAGTCATGATGACCAGCAGCGACCATGAACTCCACTTTCCGATGTGGACGACGGACCAGGCGCCGAGTTGATCGGGGTATTTCCAGATGCCGAAGAAGGTGGAGATGTTTTCCGCCAGCCAGACGAAAAAGCCAATCAGGATGAAGGCGAGGAGCAACGGCATCTTTCGGTCCCGGTCATAGGGACGAAAGATCACCGTTGCGCGGGAATAGAGGCCGATGGCGCAGGCGACGATGTACCAGCGGTAATCGCCGATGAAGTGATGGGTGAAGAAGTTGGCGTAGATGGCGATGCCGATCAGGGTCGCCATCCAGTAGGTGGGATAGTGGCGAATGCGCACATCCAGCAGCCGCCACGCCTGAATGATGTAACTGCCGACGGCGGCATACATGAAACCGGAGAACAGCGGCACGCCGAGGACTTTGCTATAGGCGAAATCCGGATAGGACCAGGACTGGATTGCGCTCGATGTCTTGAACACTTCCAGTGCGAAGCCGACGATATGGAACAGCAGGATGGCCTTGGCCTCGTCAAGCGTTTCGAGCCTGCTCCAGATCATGAAGAACTGGATGGCGAGCGCAATGATCAGCAGCACGTCATAGCGGGGAATGCCGAGCACGCCGCCATGCGGTACCACGAAGATGGAGACGAAGAACAAGCCCGCAAACATGCAGGCCCGGGCTTCCTTGATGCCGAAATACAGAAACTCGACGATAAAACGCCTGATGCCCTTGAGTTCGCCCCAGGGATAGGTATCGCAGAGCAGATTGTCCAGGACGGAGAGGCGGCTTGCGGCCGGGCTTGTTGATGTGCTCATTTCCGTCCCCGATCTCACTTCGTCACCTTTCATACGAAAACCCGAAGGAAGCCGTATGGGCCTGCCGCGCGTATCCCCATCTTATTTCACCCGCATCCGGCTTCTGGCGGCGGCGATGGCGGTGATCGTCTGCGGCCTTTGCCTGCGCAGGTTCGGTTACGACGTGGGACTGCCGTTCGTGGCGGTGAAATATGGCGGATCCGTGCTCTGGGGAGCGATGATCTATCTGCTGCTGGCAGCCTTCTTCCCATCCCGCTGGCATGGTTATGAGGTTCACATCGCCATTCTTGCCGTCATTCTCGTGGAGCTCATCCGGCTTGTTCATTTCCCGGCGCTGGATGCGTTTCGTGCTACGACGGCCGGCGCTTTGCTGCTCGGCCGTGTTTTTTCGCTGTGGAATATAGGCTGTTACATTGCAGGGATCGGGGCCGCCGCCATCATGGCCGGACGGGTCTTGCGCGTTTCGCTCTCTTCATCGACATGATCGAGGGCCTTACCAGTCGATAACCGAGCAGGATCACCATGGTGCTGATATAAAACACCGGCTCCAGCGTGATCGACTTCCGCGCCAGCACGAAATGCAGCACGCCGACGATGAGGACGAGATAGGCGAGTTTATGCAGCGTGTTCCAGCGGCTGCCGAGCTTGCGGATGGACCAGCGGTTGGAGGTGAGCGCCAGCGGAATGAGCATGAGAAGCCCGGCCATGCCGAGCATGATATAGGGCCGCTTCAGAATATCGCCGGCGATGGAGCCGAGGATCAGGCCGCGATCCAGCACCAGATAGACGGTGAAATGCGCCAGCACGTAATAAAAGGCGATCAGCCCCAGCGCCCGGCGATAGGCGATGAGGTTGATGTTGAAGAGATCGCGCAGCGGCGTCACCAGAAGGCCGAGGCACAGGAAGCGCAGCGCCCAGATGCCGAGCAGGTGCTCGAAATCCTTGACCGGATTAAAGCCGAGGCCGCCGGTTGCGGCGAGATAGAAATACCAGAGGCCCGGACAGAGGCCGATGACATAAAGCGACCAGATGGCCGCCGGCTGGTAACGCTTCGGCAGCGACGGAAGGGGCAGGGCGAAGGCCATGGTCAGTAATTCGCTTTCAGATCCATGCCGGTATAAAGGCTCGCGACCTCGTCATAACCGTTGAACATCAGGGTAGGGCGGTTCTGGGTGCCGAAAAAGCCGCCTTCGCCGATGCGCTGCTCCGTTGCCTGGCTCCAGCGCGGATGGTCGACATGCGGATTGACGTTGGAATAGAATCCATATTCGCGGGCATTGGAATTTTTCCAGGTCGTTTCCGGCTGTTGTTCGACGAGCGAAATGCGGACGATGGATTTGATGCCCTTGAAGCCGTATTTCCACGGCACGACGAGGCGGATCGGCGCGCCGTTCTGGTTCGGCAGCGTCTCGCCGTAGAGGCCGAGGGCGAGGATGGTGAGCGGATGGCGCGCTTCATCAAGGCGAAGCCCCTCGACATAGGGCCAGGAGAGAGGCTGGAACAGGCCGCTTTGACCCGGCATTTCGTCTGGCCGCACCACGGTTTCGAAAGCGACATATTTCGCGCTGCCAAGCGGCTCCACCTTGTCGAGAAGGGTGGCGAGCGGGAAGCCGATCCACGGAATGACCATCGACCAGCCCTCGACGCAGCGCATGCGGTAAGTGCGCTCTTCGAGAGGATATTTCATTAGCTCTTCAATGCCGAATTCCTGTGGTTTGGAGACGAGGCCATCCACCTTCACCGTCCAGGGGGTGGGCTTGAACTTGCCGGAATTTTCCTTCGGGTCGGATTTTCCGACACCGAATTCGTAGAAATTATTGTAGCTGGTGACGGCATCAAGCGGAGTGAGCTTCTCATCCAGCTTGTAGGCGCCGGGGTTCGCCGCAAGCGGTGCGGCGATCGCCTCAGGGCCAGCCAGTCCGATTGCCGCGAGCCCGGCCGCTGTTCCAAGGAAACCGCGTCTGGAGAGATAGATGTTCTTTGGCGTGATTTCTGTTGCCGCGATGACGGGCGGACGATAGGCGGGCATTGCAACCTCCACAAAAGCCGGGTGTATCGGCAATAAATCGACTATGATAGCCAATACGACCGCTGCACAGATATGTTTCAGCGCCGTGCGGAAAAACAACGGCCGCACGGTAAAAATCGCGCATTTGTGATGAGATGTCGCCCGAACGGCCATGTGGAGAAAGAGCGTACCGTACCGAACCGTACTGTTTTGCCTGAAGGTGACAGTGACAGGGCTTGCGGTTTGCGCTAGAAAAACCGCAAAATAGGGCAGGAGCTGTTTTGACCGCGCTGCGGCAATGCGCTCGTCGCCAAGAGATCGAGGAAAACACCATGCCAGCCTATCGCTCCAGAACGACAACCCACGGCCGCAACATGGCGGGCGCGCGCGGCCTTTGGCGCGCCACCGGCATGAAGGACAGCGATTTCGGCAAGCCGATCATCGCGGTGGTCAATTCCTTCACGCAATTCGTGCCGGGCCACGTGCATCTGAAGGATCTCGGCCAGCTGGTCGCCCGCGAAATCGAGGCGGCCGGAGGCGTTGCCAAGGAATTCAACACTATCGCGGTCGATGACGGTATCGCCATGGGCCATGACGGCATGCTCTATTCGCTGCCGTCGCGCGAGATCATCGCGGATTCGGTGGAGTATATGGTCAATGCCCATTGCGCCGATGCGATGGTGTGCATTTCCAACTGCGACAAGATCACGCCCGGCATGCTGAATGCGGCGATGCGCCTCAACATTCCCGCCGTCTTCGTCTCCGGTGGTCCGATGGAAGCGGGCAAGGTCGTCCTGCACGGCAAGACCGTTGCGCTCGATCTGGTCGATGCCATGGTGGCTGCCGCCGATGACAAGATTTCCGATGAGGACGTCAAGATCATCGAGCGTTCCGCCTGCCCGACCTGCGGTTCCTGTTCCGGCATGTTCACGGCCAATTCCATGAACTGTCTGACCGAGGCGCTGGGCCTGTCCTTGCCCGGTAACGGCTCGACGCTCGCCACCCATTCGGATCGCAAGCGGCTTTTCGTCGAGGCTGGCCATCTGATCGTCGATCTGGCGCGCCGTTATTACGAGCAGGAGGATGAAACCGTCCTGCCGCGCACCATTGCCAACAAGGCGGCATTCGAAAACGCCATGTCGCTGGATATCGCCATGGGCGGTTCCACCAACACGGTGCTGCATATTCTGGCGGCCGCGCATGAGGGCGGCGTCGATTTCGGCATGGAAGACATCGACCGTCTTTCCCGCAAGGTTCCCTGCCTTTCCAAGGTCGCGCCTGCCAAGCAGGACGTGCATATGGAAGACGTTCACCGCGCCGGCGGCATCATGCGTATTCTGGGTGAGCTGGAACGCGGTGGGCTCATCAATCGTGATACCTATACCGTTCATGAGGCGACGCTGGGCGACGCCATCGACCGCTGGGACATCACCCGCACCAACAGCGAGACGGTGCGGCAGTTCTTCAAGGCAGCGCCGGGCGGCGTGCCGACGCAGGTGGCCTTCAGCCAGTCCTCGCGCTGGGATGATCTGGATACGGATAGCGACAACGGCGTCATTCGTTCGGTTGAGAAGCCTTTCTCCAAGGATGGCGGTCTGGCCGTGCTTTACGGCAATATCGCGCTTGATGGCTGCATCGTGAAGACGGCGGGTGTCGACGAATCCATCCTGAAATTCACCGGCCCGGCAGTGGTTTATGAAAGTCAGGATGCGGCGGTGAAGGGCATTCTCGGCAACGAGGTCAAGGCGGGCGACGTTGTCGTCATCCGTTACGAAGGGCCGAAGGGCGGTCCGGGCATGCAGGAAATGCTCTATCCGACCAGCTACCTGAAATCCAAGGGCCTCGGCAAAGCCTGCGCGCTGATCACCGATGGTCGTTTCTCCGGCGGTACTTCGGGCCTCTCCATCGGTCACGCCTCGCCGGAAGCGGCGCAGGGCGGCGCCATCGGCCTCGTGCGTCAGGGCGATCTCATCGAGATCGACATTCCGAACCGTACGATCAACCTGAAGGTCACCGATGCGGAGCTGGCTTCGCGCCGCGCGGAGCAAGAAGAGCTTGGCTGGAAGCCGGAAGCGCCACGCAAGCGCAATGTCACTACGGCGCTGAAGGCCTATGCGGCCTTTGCCTCGAGCGCCGACAAGGGCGCAGTGCGGATTTTGCCGGAGTAATTTCCGGATTTGCGAGATGATAAAGCCGCCGTTGATAAACGGCGGCTTTTTTGTGCCGTTCATTCTTTATCGAGCCGATAAGGTCGAAGCGGCACGATTTCTCCCCTTTGCCTGCAAAAGGCATTTGCACGGCCGGTTGCAACAAAGCCCAGCTTGTGCATCAGACGGTGCGACGCCCTGTTATCAAACAGGGGATTGGCATGCAGGGTTCTGATGCCCATGTGCTGAAAGGCATAATCGATGACGAGGCGTCCGGCTTCTTCTCCATAGCCTTTGCCCCAGACACGGCGATCAAGCCAAAGGCCGAATTCGCCCGAAAGGCCGATGAGACCGACCAGCCTGCCATCATCCACCGCCCATACCGGCAGCCGACGCTCAGCAATGCGCCTGATCAGACGCCGTGCATCGTCGGGTTCGAAAGGGTAGGCCGTGCGCAGCAGATTGCGCAAAATGAGCGGATCGTTCGTCAACCGGGCGAGTGGCGGCGAGTCCGTCATTTTAAATGGCCGCAGGACAAGGCGTGATGATTTCAGTTGTGACATCGTTTCCCGTCTTTTGCATTTGCGGCAGGGCAATAGTCCTCAAGATCACAAACTGATTCAAGCGCTTCGCATCTCGATTCCGGAATTCATGCCAACGCCCTGTTTTCATGGAGATTCTGCGAGATCATCAAATTGGGGCGTGGAAATTCGGTGATTTAAGTAGGGTCACATTGGAGTGATTGGCAGCGTTTCCTCTTTTCATCGCCGTATGGCTTCCTAGTTCAGTGACATGAAAAGACGAACCGCACTTGCCCTTATCGCGTCCCTGCCTATAGCCCCGCTTGCCCGCGCGCAAAGCAGTGGCGATGGCATTCGTTTCGACCCGTTGCTACGGGAGGCGGATGCGCTTTCCAGCCTCAAGGCCGTCATCGTCAGCATCGATGGCGGGGAGGTCGCGAGCCGCGCCTATCATGGTGCCAGCCTGAACGGTTCAACCAATATCAAGTCGGCATCGAAATCGGTTATTTCGGCGTTGGTCGGCATGGCGATCGACCGCAAGATACTGTCGGGCGCCGATCAGCCAATCGCAACCGTTCTACGCAGCGATTTTCTGCAGAACCCAGACCCACGGCTGGAAAGGGTTACCATCGGCAACCTGCTGTCCATGCAATCCGGCCTGGAACGCATGTCGGGCCCGAACTATGGCCGCTGGGTCGCCAGCCGCAACTGGGTGAGAATGGCGCTGGGTTCCGGTTTTGCCGGAGAACCGGGCGGCGGCATGCTTTATTCGACCGGCTCCACCCATCTGCTTTCGGCGATCCTGACAAAAGCTTCCGGCCGTTCGACGCTGTCGCTCGCTCGCGACTGGTTCCGGCCGCTCGAGGGATTTTCCATTGGCGGCTGGGAGCGAGATCCGCAGGGCATCTATCTCGGCGGCAACCAGATGGCGATGACGGCGCGGTCGCTCCTGGCCTTTGGCGAGCTTTACCGGCTGGGCGGGGTGACGCCCGGCGGCGAGCGGCTGATCTCGCAAGACTGGATCGACCAATCCTGGCAGCAGCGTACCAATTCCGTCTTTAACGGCGATGGTTATGGCTATTGCTGGTTCATCAAGGAGATGGCGGGGTCGACAGTCTATTATGCCTGGGGGTACGGCGGGCAGATGCTTTACATCGTACCGGCCAAACGGCTTTCCGTGGTGATGACCTCACGCGAGGATGCGCCGTCGGCCAGAACCGGTTATCGCGACCAGCTGCATGGGCTGATGGAGAGCATCATCCGGGCGGTATAACCTCATGCGCAAAACGCCGAGCTAGGCGGCCAGACGGCGTTTTAGCTGAAGGCCATTGCGGAAGCTTTTTGCGAGAAGGGTGATATTGAGCGCTCCGGCGCAAAGTTCCAGCGCCTGAACGGCGTAGAAGACCCCGCCGTAATCGTTTGAGAGGGCGAAATGCCGAAGCACAAGCGCGCAGGGGATGAGGATCAGCAACCCGTTCAGTGCGATGAGCGGCATACGTTTCTTCTTGGCTGCGACCAGCGGATGTTTCCATTTGGCGCCCATGCGAAAGCCGCTGAAACCCGTGACCGCAAGCGCGGGTGCAAGCACCAGGAACCCCCAGGGAATGGCGAGCTTGACGGTACGGATCGCTTCGCTGGAACCGGAGATTTCGGTGGCCGCGGTGGATAACCAAAAGGCGAATATGATCGCCAACGCCAGCGTGCCGGCGACGGGATGAAGGGTTCTCATCGATATAGTCCTTTAGAAGATCGGTTCAGCCTTGCGGCGGATCGGCGTCCAGCCCGGCGAAAAGCCGGTTCAGGCAGTCTATGGCGTTACTCAGTTGCTCCGCCTGCATATCCGTCGCTAAACGGCCGGCGAGTTCATTCCATTGCTGCATGGTGGCGGCATAGGCATTCTCGCCCTTTTCGGTAAGGCGAATGAGCTTGGCCCGCTTGTGGTGCGGATTGTTTTCGAAGCAGACAATGTCCTGTCGCTCCATCTCATCGATGAGGCGTTGCACACCCTGCCGGGTCTGGCCCATGTTCCGTGCGATCTGCGCCACGGTCAAAGGCTGGCCGGCAAGCACCACAGCTCCCAGAACCTGCCAGCGTGCACTGGACAGGCCGAAGGGTGCAGACAGGGCGTCGCCCGCGGCGATCAACGCGCCATTGGTTCGAAAGATGGCCACCGCCAGGGCGGAAAGAATGTGCGCGTTGTCCGTTTTCATGACAACATATTGCCATTTTGACAATATGTTGTCAATATCGGATTTGCGTTACAGCGGCCGATTGATGCTCTGGAAGGCTTCGCTCAGACGTTTCATGCGTTCCTCATAGGCGCCGGTGAGGCAGGCAATGTCCGCTGCGCATTCCTGGCGTTTCTTCAGCCACTTGCTCTGCTCGTCGCGCAGCGTGTCACGGGCGCCCATGGCCATCAGCTGGGTGAGGATGTCGAAGGTGGTGGCCATCTTCACATCCTGGTCGTTGAGGGCACGGTTGTCGCAGATTGCCTTTTCGTCTGCCGCGAGATCAGGCTTGGTGCAATCGAAGCTCGCCGCGCTGGCCAGCGAAATGAAGGAGGGGGCGAAGAGGATGCCGCAGGCAAGGAGGGTCGGTTTCAGATGCATGGATCGTCTCTTTTTGAGGACAGTCTGGTGCCGGTGAAACCGAAAAGGGGTGCTGTTGGTTCCAATGGGGTCAGCCGATCCATGCCTGGAAAAGACTGGTCATCATCTTGCCGCTCTTTGCTTTACAGGCTTTGGCGTTATAACTCCATCATACTGATGACGATGAGGAATCACATGCGAAGCGTGTTGAAGTATCTGTCCACCGGCCTTCTCGCCGCGCTCATTCTCCTGCCGGTCGGCGTGCGGGCGCAGGACAAGGCCGTACCGTCGAGCCAGACGGAAATGCAGCTTTCCTTCGCGCCGCTGGTCAAGCGTACCGCGGGCGCCGTGGTGAACGTCTATGCGGAGCGTGTCGTGCAGCGGCGTCTGTCGCCCTTTGCCGGCGATCCTTTCTTCGAGCAGTTCTTCGGTCAGCAGATGCCGAACCGCACGGAAAAACAGTCATCGCTCGGATCGGGCGTGATCGTCACCGCCGGCGGCCTCGTGGTGACCAACAATCACGTCATCGACGGTGCTGATGACATCAAGGTGGCGCTGGCGGATGGGCGCGAATTTTCCTCCAAGGTTCTGCTGAAGGATGACCGGGTCGATCTCGCCGTTCTGCAGATCGATGCCAAGGAGCAGTTTCCGGTGCTGTCGCTCGGCAATTCTGACGCCATCGAGGTCGGCGATCTCGTTCTTGCCATCGGCAACCCCTTCGGTGTCGGTCAGACGGTGACGAGCGGCATCGTTTCGGGTCTGGCGCGCAATCAGGTAACGCAGGGCGATTTCGGCTTCTTCATCCAGACGGACGCCTCCATCAACCCGGGCAATTCCGGCGGTGCGCTGACGAACATGGCGGGTGAGTTGATCGGCATCAATACCGCCATCTTTTCCAAGGGCGGTGGTTCGAACGGCATCGGTTTTGCCATCCCCGCCAATCTGGTCCGAGTTTTCGTGGCTGCCGCCGAGCGCGGGGATGCGAGTTTCCAGCGACCTTACATTGGCGCAACCTTCGATCCTGTAACCTCCGATGTCGCCGAAGCGCTCGGCCTGCATCGCGCCCGCGGGGCGCTCGTCGTCAGCGTCGTCAAGGACGGCCCGGCAGAGAAGGCTGGCATCGAACCGGGTCAGGTCGTCACCGCCGTCAACGGCTTTGAGGTGGAACATCCGGATGCGCTGGGCTATCGCCTGACGACCGCCGGCATCGGCAAATCCGCCGAATTGACTGTGATGGACAAGGGCAAAGAAAAGAAGGTGACCATCGCGCTCGATACCGCGCCGGAAACCGCCCCGCGTGACGAGCGGCTGATCGAAGGCCGAAATCCCTTCGCCGGCGCGACGGTCGCCAATCTTTCGCCAAAGCTTGCCGATGAATTGCGCATGCCTTCACAGGTGACCGGCGTTGTCATCACCGATGTGAAGCGCGGCTCGCCGGCCTATCGTGTCGGCTTCCAGCCGAAGGACGTCATCCTGTCGCTGAACGGCGCGGATATCGCCTCCACGGCGGCGGTCGAGAAGGCGCTGGACGACAATCCCGGCTTCTGGCGGGTGGAAATCCTGCGCGACGGGCAGCGCATCCGGCAGTTCCTGCGATGAGTGACGACCTCTTCGCCCCGCAAGTGCCTGTCGAGGTCGCCAACCGGCGGCCTCTTGCCGATCGTCTGCGTCCGAAAACGCTGGGGGAGGTGAGCGGGCAGCCGCATCTGACGGGCGAGGAGGGCGTTCTGCGCCGCATGATCGATAGCGGTTCGCTGGGGTCGATGATCTTCTGGGGGCCGCCCGGAACCGGCAAGACGACGGTTGCCCGCCTGCTTTCCGGCGAGGCTGGTCTGGCTTTCGAGCAGATATCGGCGATTTTTTCCGGTGTCGCCGATCTCAAGAAGGTTTTCGAAGCGGCGCGCACGCGGCGGATGAATGGGCGGCAGACACTGCTTTTCGTCGACGAGATTCATCGCTTCAATCGCGCCCAGCAGGACAGCTTTCTGCCGGTCATGGAGGATGGCACCATCATTCTGGTGGGCGCCACCACCGAGAACCCGTCCTTTGAACTCAATGCCGCTCTTTTGTCGCGTGCGCGTGTCCTGACCTTCAGCTCGCATGACGAGGACAGCCTCAGCGAACTTCTGAAGCGCGCCGAGGAGGCGGAGGGCAAGCCCCTGCCGCTAACGGAGGAGGCACGTGCGAGCCTGATCCGCATGGCCGATGGCGACGGCCGCGCCGTGCTGACGCTTGCCGAAGAGGTTTGGCGTGCCGCGCGCAAGGATGAGACTTTCGATACCGAAGGGCTGACGCGCATCGTGCAGCGCCGCGCCCCGGTTTACGACAAGAGCCAGGACGGCCACTACAATCTCATTTCAGCGCTGCATAAATCGGTGCGTGGTTCGGACCCCGATGCGGCACTTTATTACCTCGCCCGCATGTTCGATGCCGGCGAAGACCCGCTTTATCTGGGGCGGCGGCTGGTGCGTATGGCGGTTGAGGATATCGGCCTTGCCGATCCGCAGGCGCTTGCCGTCTGCAATGCCGCCAAGGACGCTTATGACTATCTCGGCTCACCGGAAGGCGAGCTGGCGCTGGCGCAGGCCTGCGTGTATCTGGCCACCGCGCCGAAATCGAATGCCGTTTACACCGCCTTCAAATCGGCGATGCGGGCGGCAAAGGAAAACGGTTCGCTGGTGCCGCCGAAGCATATATTGAACGCGCCGACCAAGCTGATGAAGGGTGAGGGCTACGGCGACGGTTACCGTTACGACCATGACGAACCGGATGCTTTTTCAGGTCAGGACTATTTCCCGGAGAAAATGGGTCGAACGACGTTTTACGATCCGCCGGACAGGGGTTTCGAGCGGGAAATCCGCAAGCGCCTCGACTGGTGGGCGAAGCTGCGCCGCGAGCGCGGATCGCGTTAGTGCTTTTGTGCAGTTTCGGACGGAGGCCGCCACGCATTTTCCAGAACTGCTTGATGCGCCGTTCTTCATAAAGAGAATCAGGTGCTTGGCAAAGTGAGTCGCAAAGCTGCGCCATCCATTTGTTTTTAAATGGAAATCATGAAGCTTTGCGGTGTTGCACGGCCTGCGCCGGCGCTGGCAGCATCTTGACCGAGGATTCCGCCAGGCCGCTATGCCCTTCCGCATCGATTACCAGATGCCAGTGCATTGTCTCGGGAATGCTGATGCGGATCGGTGATTTTTTCGCGACGCCACCGAGATATTTGAAGTCGAGCAATTCGGTAAAACGCTGGAAATTCGCGCCCGTCATCAGCCGCACATTGTTGACGGCCGACAGGGATATTTCAATGGTCGTCCCAGCCCGCAATTCCTTCAGGTCGTAATGCGTAAAGCGGAAATTCGGCCGTGCCATCGCGCGCCTCCCAATACCGTATATTTTGGCAGACAAGGATAGGCCGCCAGGGTTAACGAGCCCTTTAAAGTCGCAGGGCTGTTGTCGGATTTCGGGTTGCCGTGCCGATCTTGGCAGCCTGCGAAGAGTATTCGGTGGGGCTCAGGAAGCGGTTATGGAATAATACTAACGTATAATATGCGTATTTAATGATAATAAATTTTTCAACCTTAACATCGGCTGGTCGAAGTGCCGTCAGCGGCGTTGGGGGGAATATGAAAAACGTTACGATATCTATGCGCCTTTATGCGCTCGTTGCATTGTTTCTGGCAATATTGATCGCGGCGCTGACGTTCAGCCTCTTCGAAACCTTCCGTGAAATGGAGCGCGAGCGCAAAGCCGGTCTCGCCTCCATGAACGAAACGGCCGTTGCTATTCTCGAACAATATTATCGTCTGGAACAGAGCGGCGCCCTGACCCGGGAGGCAGCGCAGCAGCAGGCCAAGACCACGATCGCGGCGATGCGTTATGGCAATGGCAGCGGCTACTTCTGGATCAACGACATGCATCCCAAAATGGTGATGCATCCGATCAAGCCCGAGATGAATGGCACCGATCTCACCGCCAACAAGGATCCGAACGGCAAGGCGCTGTTCGTCGAATTCGTGAATACGGTGAAGGCGGGCGGTCAGGGTTTTGTTGATTATTACTGGCCGAAGCCCGGCGCGCCGGATCCCGTCGAGAAGTTCTCCCATGTCGCCGGTTTCGCGCCCTGGGGATGGATCGTCGGCACCGGGGTTTATGTCGATGATCTCGAGGCGGTTTTCTGGAACGATGCCTATTTCAACATCGGGCTGTGTGTTTTGTCGGGCCTGCTGGTGATTGGCGTGGCCGCCGCCGTCGTGCGCAGCGTGACGCGGCCGATCGATCTCATCCGCCAGAGCATGAAGCGTATCGCTGACGGGGACGGTGCGGCTGAAATCCAGTTCGCAGACCGTCGCAACGAAATCGGCGCGATTGCGAAAACACTGCTGGTGCTGCGAGACAGCGTCAATGAACGCAGCGCCCTGCAGGCCCGCGAGGCGGATCAGCAGCGGGCGCTGGAAGAGGCTCGGCACGGCAATGAGATGGTCCTGCGTTCCGCATCAGAGCGCCAGGCCCATGCCATGAATGCGCTCGGCAACTCGCTGGAAGCGCTCGCCAATGGTGATCTGACCGTCGAGCTTGCCGATATCGGCGCCGAATATGAAAAGCTGCGCACGGACTTCAACCGGGCCGTCGGCGCGCTACATGGCGCCATCGAGGCGATTGCCAGAACCGGCGATGTCGTGAATGACAGCGCTGCCGATATCAGCGGGGCAACCGGCAATCTCTCGCGCCGGACAGAACAGCAGGCGGCGGCGCTGGAGGAGACGGCAGCGGCTCTCGACGAGATCACGGCCACGGTGCGCACCGCCTCGGAGCGCGCCAATGAGGCGCGGCAGATGGTGCAGGACACGAAAAGCAGCGCCGGACGCTCCGGTGAGATCGTGCGCAACGCCGTCGATGCCATGGGCCGTATCGAGGACTCGTCCAAACGTATCGGGCAGATCATTTCCGTCATCGACGAAATCGCTTTCCAGACCAACCTTCTGGCGCTGAATGCCGGCGTGGAGGCCGCTCGAGCTGGCGAAGCGGGGCGTGGTTTCGCCGTGGTGGCGCAGGAGGTGCGCGAACTTGCGCAACGTTCCGCCAATGCCGCCAAGGAGATCAAGACCCTTATCAACCGCTCTGCGGAAGAGGTGGGCGGCGGTGTCGCGCTCGTGCGCTCCACGGGCGATGCGCTGGACGAGATCGTGGAACTGGTCAACCGCGTCGAAGGCCACGTCAACTCCATCGCCACGGCGGCGCGGGAACAGGCGACGGGCCTGCAGGAGATCAATACCTCCGTCAACCACATGGATCAGATGACGCAGCAGAATGCCGCCATGGTGGAAGAGACGACGGCAGCCAGCCAGACGCTTGCCGAGGAGAGCCACCAGTTGCGCTCACTGTTGTCACGCTTCGAACTCGGAAACGGGGCAGGGCGCGCGGTCTCGCTGGCGGCGTGATTTTCGTCATACGGGGCTGATCGGGGCATTTCCTACCGTCATTCCGGCCTTGAGCCGGAATCCAGCCCACGCGTCTGCGTGGCGAAACGACTCTTTTCAGCCCAAGGACTTGGGCTGGCTGGATGCCGGCTCAAGGCCGGCATGACGGAGGATGAGAGCGTCGCTTAAATAAGCTAGGCCGTGCAGATGAATGCCGAGGCCGATAGGGCGCAGCCTGACTGCGCCCTTTCTTTTTTGAATGCCATAGTCGACCATTCGTTATTTCCCGCAACCAATAAGGTTTCGTTTACCTCATTTCTTTAAAATTTATCCTGTATTGCCGCGAGTAGCGGCCGCTGAAGGTACAGGTTCTCGTATGGCGTATGTTTCCCTTCCGCGTCGTCTTGTGACGTTGCTGATGATTTCCACGGTTATGGTGTCGTGTTCGGCGGAGGGTCTCGTGCCGCCGGCCGAGGTTGATGGCACCACGCGTGTCAGCGCCATCCGGTCATCGCGGCAGCAGGGCTACAGCGCACCATCAGGCGCGGTCTATCAGGCCGAGCGGGTCGGGCAGTCCACCGATTATCCAGCGGCCGTGTCGCAGCCGATGCCGGAGCCTTACGCTTCGCAGGACCCCCTGCTGCAATCGCCGCAGGGCGGGCAGGGTTACTCAACGCTTGATACCCAGCATCAGGCGCGCATGGCGGCAAGCGGCCACAGCGTGCCGACCCAGACCATGCAAAGCCAGACCATGCAAAATCAGACCATGCAAGGCCAGGCCATGCCCAACCAGCAGGTCGCCTCCAGCCAGATCGCCGAAGGCGAGGGTGGGGTGAACATGGATTCCATGCTGGGCGTGGAGCCGGTGCGCGGGCTCGCGGAAGAGCAGGATGCCGATATTGCCGAGGGCGTTTCGGAGCAGCCGGTGGTGGATGGTATCGGCACCGACAACCCGGTCGCCGTCGCTCCGCCGCGCCGGCAGCAGAGCGCCGGGCAATCGCGGCTGATACCGCCGCCGCCCGTTGGCGCGTCTTCCCGCCGCCAGCCGGTGGAGGAGGTGGCCATGTTGATGCCAAACGACCCCGTGGCGCGGGGTGGGCCGCAAAGCGACCGCTCCATGCCACCCGGCGTCATGCCGTCCTCTGAAGTCGCCTGCCGCTCCGAACTACGCCGCCTCGGCGTCGCTTTCCGCGACGTCGCCCGCATTGCCGATGGTCCGACCTGCGGTATCGACTATCCGATTGAACTCAGTGGTCTGGCAAGCGGCGTCGCGATCCGCCCGGCGGTGAAGCTCAATTGCCAGGTCACGCTTGCCTTCGCCAAATGGGTGAAGTTCGAACTCGTGCCATCCTCGCGCTTCCGTTATCTCTCGGGCGTCGGCCGCATCACGCCGATGGGCGGTTATTCCTGCCGCAAGATGAATTCGCGCTCCAGCAATCCCTGGTCCGAACATGCGCGCGGCAACGCCATCGACATCGGCACCATCACGCTGAAGAATGGCAAGGAGATCGATGTTCGCAGCAAGAGCTTCTTCGCTTTCCGCGAGAAAGCGCTGCTGAAGGCGGTGCGGTCCGATAGCTGCAAATATTTCTCGACCGTTCTCGGGCCGGGCAGCGATCCCAATCACTGGAACCACTTTCACTTCGACCTGCGCACCCGCAAGTCAGGTTACAGGCATTGCGATTAAATCGAACTGCCGGGCAGATTTGAAAGTTGTCGAGGTTCGCGACAAAGTTTGAAATCTCTCCTGCGTCATGCTCGGGCTTGTCCCGAGCATCTGCTACCGATTGATTTTATTCGACGTGATTAGATCCTCGGCGCAGGGCCGAGGATGACGCCGAGAGAATGGTAACCCTTCCCCTCCGTCACCGATTTCAAAGGGGATGCGGGTTGTCCGGAATTTAAACCAGACAGTAAAGAGTGGACTTGTCCTGAGCATGGTGGCGCAAAAAAAGACCGGCCCGAAGGCCGGTGAAGAAGACTGCCTTATCGGGGGGATATCGGCGTCTTTGCAAGGGCATGCAATGGGACATGGTCCCAAGAAGCGGTCCATCCGGCGCGGGATAGGCGGCAAAAGACATCGCGCCGTACTGACCTGCGGCCAACATGGCTTGCCGCCCGTCTCTGATACGCTATGAGGGTCACATGTTTGTGACAACGGACCCCGGGAGCCCGCCTTCATGCCCCCTGTTTCAGAGATAATGGTCTTTGCCGCGGCGCTTGCGGCGGCTGGCGTGATCGCCGGTCTTCTGGCGGGGCTGTTCGGCATCGGCGGCGGTGCGGTGCTGGTGCCCGTCTTCTACCAGGTCTTCGGCCTGCTGGATGTGCCGGAGGCGGTGCGCATGCATCTGTCGCTCGGCACGTCGCTTGCCATCATCGTGCCGACATCGATCCGTTCGTTTCTGACACATCGCCAGAAAGGCGCCGTCGATATCGATCTGCTGAAGGGCTGGATCGTCGCCGTGCCGCTCGGCACCATCCTCGCATCTGTCGTGGCCGCCCATGCCTCCAGCGTCGCGCTCCGGCTGATCTTCGCCTTCATCGCGCTCGCGCTCGCCTTCCGGATGATCTTCAACCGGGCGAGCTGGCATCTTGGTTCAGACCTGCCGAATAATCCGGGCCGTTTTCTGGTGGGCACGGGCATCGGGCTTTTTTCCGGCCTGATGGGCGTTGGCGGCGGGGTGATGAACAATACCTTCATGACGCTCTACGGACGCACCATCCATCAGGCGGTTGCCACGTCTTCCGGTGTCGGTGTGCTGATTTCGCTGCCGGGTCTGTTGGGTTACATCTGGGCCGGCTGGGGCGATGCGGGCCTGCCGCCATTTTCCACCGGCTTCATCAACTGGGTCGCCGTGGTGCTCTTGATCCCCATCACGCTTGTGGTCGCGCCCTACGGCGCGCGGCTGGCGCATGCGCTCAGCAAGAAGCAGCTGGAACGGGCCTTCGGCGTGTTTCTGGTCTTCGTTGCAGCGCAGTTTTTCTATAGTGTCTACGGCTGATTTTCCTTCTCCGTGGAACGCAGTGTTCAGGCTCTCGGGCTGGCATTTGCACGTTTCACGGCCTATATGGCGTGCATCTTACTCGGTTTTTCGAAAGATTCGCGATGAATGCCATTGTTTCGATACGGAATCTGACCAAATCCTACGCAAATGGCTTTCAGGCGCTGAAAGGTGTCAGCCTCGATATTAGAGAGGGTGAAATCCTTGCCCTTCTCGGGCCGAACGGTGCCGGCAAGACCACGCTGATCTCCATCGTCTGCGGTCTCGTCAATCCGGGCGAGGGTTCGGTGTTTGTCGGCGGGCATGACGTGGTGAAGGATTTTCGCCAGACCCGCGCCCTGATCGGCCTTGTGCCGCAGGAGTTGACGACCGACCAGTTCGAGACGGTGTGGAACACCGTCAGCTTCTCGCGCGGCCTGCATGGGCAGAAGAAGAACCCTGAGCTGATCGAGAGCGTTCTGAAGTCCCTGTCGCTCTGGAGCAAGAAGGACAATATGCTGCGGGAGCTTTCCGGTGGCATGAAGCGGCGTGTGCTGATCGCCAAGGCGCTGGCGCATGAGCCCAAGGTTCTGTTCCTGGACGAACCCACAGCCGGCGTCGATGTGGCCTTGCGCCGCGACATGTGGAATGTCGTTTCCGATCTGCGCGCCAAGGGCGTCACCATCATTCTGACCACGCATTATATCGAGGAGGCGGAAGAGATCGCCGACCGTGTGGGCGTGATCAATGGTGGCGAATTGCTGCTGGTGGAAGAAAAGACGGCGCTGATGAAGAAGCTCGGCCGCAAGCAGCTTTTCCTCGAACTTGCCCAACCCGTGGAGAAACTGCCCGATAGTCTTGCGCCTTTCGGCCTGACGCTTTCGGACGACCGTTGCACAGTCACCTATGAAATCGAGGATAATGGCGAGCAGGGACGTATCGCCGATCTTCTCGGCGCTCTTTCCGCCGCCAACATCCATTTCAAGGATATTTCAACGCGGCAGAGTTCGCTTGAGGATATCTTCGTTTCGCTGGTGGGAGGCCAGAAATGAATTTCGAAGCCATCAAGGCCATCTATCTGTTCGAAATGGCGCGCACCCGCCGCACCCTGTTGCAGAGCGTGGTATCGCCGGTCATTTCCACGTCGCTTTATTTCATCGTGTTTGGAACCGCGATCGGGTCGCGGATTCAGGAGGTTGGAGGGGTTTCCTACGGCGCGTTCATAACGCCCGGCCTCATCATGCTGACGCTTTTGACGCAATGTATCGCCAACGGCTCCTTCGGCATCTATTTTCCGAAATTCACCGGCACGGTCTACGAAATTCTCTCGGCGCCCGTGTCGATGACGGAAATTGTCGCCGGTTATGTCGGGGCGGCGGCGACCAAGGGCCTGATGATCGGCACGATCATCCTGATAACGGCATCCTTCTTCGTGGATATCACCATTGCCCATCCGTTCATGATGATCCTGTTCTTTGTGCTGACAGCGGTAAGTTTCAGCCTGTTCGGTTTCATCATCGGCATCTGGGCGACGAATTTCGAACAGCTGAACCTCATCCCCATGCTGGTGGTGCCGCCTTTGACCTTCCTCGGTGGCAGCTTTTATTCCATCGACATGCTGCCGCCCTTCTGGCAGACGGTCAGTCATTTCAATCCGGTGCTGTATCTCATCAGCGGTTTCCGCTGGAGCTTCTACGAGATCGCCGACGTCAATCCCGTCATCAGCCTTGCGATGATCACGCTGTTCCTCGCAATCTGCCTCGGCGTCGTCAGCTGGATGTTCAAGACCGGTTACCGGCTGCGGAACTGAGGTTTCAGCGCGCCACGAATCGGTGAGTGCTCCTCACACGCAACGTCATCCTCGGGCTTGACCCGAGGATGACGTCCAGTTTTAGGCATACGCCCGGTCTGTGCCGGGCGTTTTTCGTATTCGCAACGCAAGCAACAGCTCACGCAACCTGCTTCTGCGCCACTTCCTCGACAATCTCGCCCTTGAGATAAGAAACAAGGTCCTTGATCGTGACGACGAGCAGGCCGTGGCGTTCGGCGAAGACTTCGAGCTGGGGCAGGCGGGCCATGGTGCCGTCGTCATTGGCAACTTCGCAGATGGTGCCGGACGGAAATTTCCCGGCGAGGCGGCAGAGGTCCACGGCGGCTTCCGTGTGGCCGGTGCGGCCGAGAACACCTTGCGGATTGGCGCGCAGCGGGAAGATGTGGCCGGGACGGGCGAAGTCTTCCGGGCGCGAACCCTCCGACACCAGCGCACGCACCGTCGTTGCCCGGTCCGCCGCCGAAATGCCGGTGGTCGTGCCGGGAATATAGTCCACCGAAACGGTGAAGGCGGTCTTGAGGGATTCGGTGTTGCGCGACACCATCAGCGGAATGTCGAGCGCGTCAAGACGCTCGCCCGGCATGGCGACGCAGATCAATCCGCGCGCATGGTTCATCATGAAAGCGATCTGCTGGGGTGTGATGCTGTCGGAAGCGGCGATGATATCGCCTTCGTTTTCGCGATCCTCGTCGTCGACGACAATCACCATCTCGCCACGGGATATGGCCTCGATGGCGTCTTCAATTCTAGCAATGGTCATTTTCTTTCTGGCCTTTCAAGGGTTATGCCGTTTTGCGGCATTTTCGCGCTTCGAGAAGCGCCAAATATCCCTTGGGCGAACAATGCAATGCGAAGCCCGCAGCGCGCGGGTGTCCTATGCCTTGTCCTCTTCCATCCGGACTATACCGTCGGCTCCGGCCTCTCACCGGATCTGCTGACCTTCCGGCTTGGAGACCGGAAGCGCTCGCGGGCTCCGGGAAAATCCCGATACCGCCGGTGGGGAATTGCGCCCCGCCCTGAGAACATTGCCAACATAAATTATCAATCGAGAGGGAATCAAGGGGCAATGAACTGCCAAATCCGGGAAACGTAGAAAGAATATCTCCCGCGACGGTCAATTCGGCATTTAAATTTTGCGCTGCGGTAGCGGCAGACGTAAACTCTGTTCTAGGGATTCGAAATCGAAAATTTTGTTTAAATATTATTCGCATCATAATATAGATGGATATTGTCAGCCTATTTTTCGATTTATCTCCTAACTTCTCTATTTTTTACATTGTTTCGACTAAATATTATTTATTTGGTTTGTTTTTTATATTTTCGTATTTGTGAAGAGAATTGATCGATGCCAGAATTATCGAAAATATTCGACACGCCGCAATTGTTTGCCGCACTCATGGCTGCATTAGCAGCGTTCACGATTTGGATGCTCACTCAGCTAGTGGCGATGGGGGCGGGATTCTGGAAGAGGGCCAAGGAAAAGGAGAAATTCATTCGATCACTATATGCTGAAATCGATTTCAATACTGCAGACATGGCGATCTTTCTCGATGCCCCTATTTCTTATGTAACCTTCAGGGAACGGGTCAAACAAAACAACGATTTTGTTCCGCATATAACGGATGCTCGCCACACTCACATCTATATGAAGAACATAGATTCCATATCCGCCACTGGGCGTGAATATGTCGGCGATGTCGTATATTTTTACGGCGTCCTCGACAAAATCCGCGCAAAGATCGATGGCATATATTTGAAGAGCTTCACGAATATCTCACTGGAAGGTCGCGAGGCTGCCATTCGAAGCCTTTATGAGCACGCGGAAGAAGCAAAGAAAACTGGAGAGACGCTTCTGCGAACTATGGAACGGAAATACAAAAGATACCAACTCAAGCGGAAGGTTCGTTCGCTGGGAGTGTCGAAAAAACAAAAAGCGCCAAAACCATGATTTGACGCTTCGCTTTTGAAAAGTGTTCGGTGCTCAGATCAGAGTAGGATGGGATCGGGGCCAATCATGTCAACAGCTCCTGCGTTAGACCTGACGTTCTTATCTCATGCTGCCATTGGTCTGTCAAATGCTTGCCGAGTGGCAGACGTTTCTCTGACACATATGTCACTGTACAATTGAAGCCTTGTGATCGCGCGGCAAGGCCTCTTGCGCCGTGGGTTTTACCGATCCCTCAATCTCAGCTCATCGGTCTGCATTTGCAGTGATCCAAGCGTCGACAGGAAGCTCATGCCGAGCAGGCTTTGGCCCAATTGCCCATCCTGCGCCACAAGGGCCGGGATGTTGCGCCGCATGATGGGGCCGATGCCGATTTCCGACAGGGTGACGGGAGCCGCCGCCGTGCGGCCGTTCGCCGTCATGACCGGCACGGTGTAACGCAGGCTCGCCGTATCGATGCCGATTTCGGCCGCATCCGCATTTGCAAGCACCACGGAGCTTGCGCCGGTATCGACGAGCATGTGGATGGTCTTGCCGTCGACGCTAACATTAGCCTCGAAATGGCCGCTCATCGATTTGTGCAGGACGATCTCCTGTTCGCCGCCGGATGTCGTTACCACAACGGCGCGGCCCGGCATCAGCCCGCCCAGCAACCGGTCGCCGAAGGATTGCAGGTCGTAGCGGTAAAGATAGACCGAGACGAGGCCGAGGATGATGACGAGCCATACGGCAAGCTGCCGCATGACGGTGCCGAAGCTGCCGCGTCTTCCCGCCAGAATGCCGACGGACAGGAGCCCGGCAATCGGCAGGAAATAGATCATCTGTCCGAATTTGTCGTTGTCGATGCCGAAGGTGCGGCCGCTGTCGTGATTGACGAGAAGCAGGCCGAGACCGACGGCCAGCAGGAGGAGAACGATGGTCAGCCTGTTCATGCGGTGCGCGTCTCCTTGGCGGCGTCCTTGCCTGCTTTTGCCAGTCTTTCCGGAAGCGTCTGCATGATCTTCCGGCGTTTCTCGTCGCTATAGCTCGCCCAGCCGCCGATCTCCTCCAGCGTGCGGCCGCAGCCGATACAGAGGCTGTTGGTCGCATCAAGGGAGCAGATGTGAATGCAGGGTGTTTCCATGGTGATCTATATCAGGCCGTCATGCTGCGAGGGCAAGGGCGATGAGAATCACGATCTCCGTGATCTGCTGGCAGGCGCCGATGGTATCACCGGTGTGGCCATCGATCTTGCTGACACAGAGCCTGCCGAAAAGCGCCGCCGCCAGGCAGGCTGCGGCGACCACGATCACGATCGACACAAAGGGCAGGGCGTGCAGCGTGAAGAGCACGAACAGCAGGAGGCCGGTCGCCAGCGCGATGTTGCGCTCGCTTGTCCCGGGCTGCCCGGCGGCAGCGGCGATGCCGGAGGATTTTGCAGCGGGCAGCGCCTGCCAGTGCCACACCATGAGGGCACGGCTCATCACCAGCGCGGCAATCAGGCAGCCGGCGGCGGTTTTGGCGGGCAGCGTCTCGATCAATGATGCGAGTGCCGTTGCGCGCAGCGCAAAGGACAGGATCATGGCGATCGTGCCATAGCTGCCGATGCGGCTGTCCTTCATGATGTCAAGCGTTCGCGCCTTTTCCTTGCCGCTGCCGAAACCGTCAGCCATGTCGGCCAGCCCGTCTTCGTGCAGCGCGCCGGTGATGAGCGCGATAAGGGCGACGGCGAGCCAGCCCGTGAGCTGAGGCGAGGCGTCGAAGGTAGCGAGAAGGATGAGGAGGAAAGCGGCAGGCAGGGCGATCAACAGGCCGGCGGCGGGAAAAGCGCGGGCGGTGCGGCGCATGGAGATATCGTCAGCACTATTAAAGAAGCGCGAGGGGACCGGCAGGCGGCTGAGAAAGGCAAGGGAATGCATGACATCTGTTATAAAATCTCCGGCCTTCATGCTCTCTCCGCTGCAGTCCTTGCATTTCCGGTTGTTCCGCGGCGCATCCGCGATTATGAGAGGCGCAACAAAGACCGATTTGCCGGAAAACACAAGTTTCCGGACGCATGAGCCGATGCGAAAGCCAACCCGGCTACGAAAGAGACTGATATCATGAGCATGAGCGGATTGCCCTTCGATGATTTCCGCGCGCTGCTGCGCGAGCTTCCCGGCCCGGACACGCATGCGCTTGTGGCGGCCAAGGAGCGCAATGCGCAATTGACCAAGCCTGCTGGCTCGCTCGGCCGTCTGGAAGAAATCGCCATGTGGCTTGCCGCATGGTCCGGTCGTTCGCCTGCCGTCACCCGTCCGCTGGTAGCGATCTTCGCTGGCAATCATGGCGTTACGCGTCACGGGGTCACGCCCTATCCGACTTCGGTCACGCAGCAGATGGTGGAGAATTTCGCGGCAGGGGGTGCGGCGATCAACCAGATCTGCGTCTCCAACGATCTCGGTCTCAAGATATTCGACCTGGCGCTTGACTACCCGACCGGCGATATCACCTGCGAGCCGGCCCTTTCGGAGCGCGATTGCGCCGCGACCATGGCTTTTGGCATGGAGGCGATTGCCGGCGGTACCGATCTTCTCTGCGTCGGCGAAATGGGCATCGGAAACACCACCATCGCGGCGGCGATCAATCTGGCGCTTTACGGCGGTACGGCGGAAGAGTGGACCGGTCCCGGCACCGGCTCGGAAGGCGATGTCATGGCACGCAAGATCGCGGCGGTGAAAGCTGCCGTGGAGTTCCACAGGGATCATCTGTCAGACCCTCTGGAAATCATGCGCCGCCTTGGCGGACGCGAGATCGCGGCGATTGCAGGGGCCATCCTTGCCGCCCGCGTGCAGCGTATTCCCGTGTTGATCGACGGCTATGTGGCGACGGCCGCCGCCGCGCTCCTGAAGGCGGCCAATTCTTCGGCGCTCGACCATTGCCTGATCGGCCATGTGTCCGGCGAGCCCGGCCATCTGGCCGCCGTTGAAAAGCTTGGCAAGACGCCGCTTCTGGCGCTTGGCATGCGGCTTGGCGAAGGCACGGGTGCCGCTCTGGCCGCCGGCATCGTCAAGGCTGCCGCCGCCTGCCATTCCGGCATGGCGACCTTTGAAGCGGCGGGTGTGGAAACCCGCATCAGCCATTGAGGTCACAGATGGACGCGACGCCGCAGGAAAAGCAATCCGAGCCCGCCTTCCGCAAGGAAAAGGGCTGGCGGCATCTTTTTGCCGCCGCGCGCTACTCCGTGCAGGGGCTGGGGCGGCTGTGGCAGGAAGCGGCTTTTCGGCATGAAGTTCTCGCCTTCGGCGTCGGGCTTGCCCTGCTTCTGGTCGTCGGTGCGCCCTTTGCGCATCTTCTTGTCTTCACGGTGCTGATGCTGCTTCTGTTTGCGGTCGAGGCGCTGAATACCGCAATTGAGGAGCTGGTGGATCGCATCTCACCGGAAATCTCCTCGGTCGGACGGCATGCCAAGGATCTCGGCTCCTTCGCCGTCTTCTGCCTTTTGACGGCGAACGGATTTTTCGTGCTTTATTCGCTGGTGACGACGCTGTTCTTCTGAGGCGTCTCAGGCGAAGGATCGCCGGCGCGGCTGGACCGCGTGGGTCTCTTCCACGGCTGGCAGGCTTTGCAGCACGCGTTTTGCCGGCAGGATCGCGATGCCTTCGGTGCCTTCGCGCAATTTCGACTTCAATATGAACTGGCCGTCATGCTTGGCGAGGATGGCCTGAACGATGGGCAGGCCAAGTCCGGTTCCCTGTTCGGCGCTCTTGATCGCAATCGATCCCTGGCCGAAGGCCGACAGGACGATGGGGATTTCGTCCTCGGGAATGCCGGGGCCGTTATCCCTGATCGAGACATATTGCCCGCCACCCGCCGTCCAGCCGGCTTTGACGAAAATCTCACCACCCTGGGGTGTGAATTTCACGGCGTTGGACAGAAGGTTCAGGATCACCTGACGGATCGATTTTTCATCGGCCCAGACCTGCGGCAGGCTGCTTTCGAACTGCTGCGAGATTCTGATATTCTTGGCGCGGGCGCGAAGCTGGATCATGCCGATGCAATCCTCGGCGATTTCCAGCATCGAGATGGATTCCTCGTTGAGGTCGTAACGCCCGGCCTCGATGCGTGACAGGTCGAGGATTTCGTTGATCAGATCCAGAAGATGCTGGCCGGAGCGATGAATGTCGCCGGAATATTCCTTGTAAAGCGGGTTATTGAGGGGGCCGAGCACTTCCGAGGCCATGACTTCGGAGAAGCCGAGAATGGCGTTGAGCGGGGTCCTGAGCTCGTGCGACATGGAGGCGAGAAAGCGCGATTTTGCCAGATTTGCTTCTTCTGCACGCCGCCGGGCCTCGTCCGAGACCGAGTTGGCGACTTCGAGTTCGGCGATCAGGTCGTCCTTTTCGGTCTGCGACGAGAGCAGCTTGACGCTGGTCTGGTAAAGCCGGCTGGTGATGCGGTGACAGAAAAGGATCGCCATGCCGAACATCAGGGCAAGGCCCACATCGAAGGGATCGCGCGATATGGCCGATGTGACGCAGAGAGCGGCCAGCACCGGCAGGAAGGTCATGAATGTCGCCCGCCGCAGCATGAAATTGGCCATGGCTGTCAGCGATAGGGCGATCAACAGCGTCGCGCCCTTGAAGAAGAGTACGAGCGTTGGATCGTTGCGTGCCGGTTCGGCGAGCGCGAACATGGCCCAGGCGCAGCCGATGAGGATTTGCATGCTGAGGAAGAGATTGCGCCAATGCTGGAGATTTTCCGCCGTGATCCCCTGTTTTGCCGCCTTTTTGGCCAGCAGCAGGGATATGGCATGAACACTCAGCGCGATGAGCGACCAGAGGATCAGACCTATATCAAGGGTGATGTACAAGCCGATGATGGAGGCGAGCACGATGAAAAGCGGCATGATCATCGCGCCCTGAAGGGCTTCGGCGATGTGCATGGTCAGCATTTCGCGTTCATAGGCGTCACTTCCGCCAGCGCCCTGTTGCAGGCGTTCGCGTGTCGTCTTTACCGTGTCGAAAACAGCCTTGTTGCGGTGTTTTTTCGACCGGTCGACGATGATCTTGTCCGTGGACGTGCTGACGCTTTTACTCATTGTTACAACGTGGGGTGACATGAACCCTTGCAGGCTACGCGCAAAATCTTAAGAAGATGCTGCCGTGAAAGGATTTGTTTGCCATTTCTGACAAGGGTTTGTTGTTACATGGGACGAAATGGAGGCAGGCGCCGGGGTTTTTCAGCGTTCCGCGACGGCGGGCTTTTTCTTGCCACGGTTTTTCTTGGCATTCTGATTGCCGCCAAGCTCGATCAGATCAACAGCGAAACCCATAGCGGCCGTTTCTTCGTGATCGATGGCGATACGCTCGCAAAGGGCGGAGAAAGGTTCCGGCTGCTTGGCATCGATGCGCCGGAGCTCTCGCAAACATGTGAGCGCGGCGGCGAAAGCTGGCCGTGCGGCGAGGAGGCGCGCCGTATTCTGCAAGGGCTGAGCGCGGGTGCGGATTTTTCCTGTTCCGGCAGTTCTAAGGATCGTTATGGGCGGCTTCTGGTTTATTGCTCCGCTGGCGGCAAGGATGTGTCTGCGGCAATGGTGGCGGCGGGCTTCGCGGTTGCTTCCGGCTATTTTCAGTTCTCCGGCGAGCAGGCGGCCGCACGCCGCGAGGCGCGTGGTATCTGGGCGGGTGAATTCGAAAAACCGTCGCAATGGCGGCGGGAACACCGGGCGGCGGATATCGAGACGCCCGCTGCCGGCTTTCTGACCATCATCCGTCATCTTCTGGGGTGGAAAAATGGCTGAGACAGGTCGGTCTGCACCCATGGGCGACGACGGGCTTAACGGGCTGCGCGACGGGGTCGCCCGCTGCCGCATCTGTCGCGACACGCCGCTAAAAGGGGCGGCCGATCGCTTGCCGCACGAACCCCGGCCGGTGGTGGTGATATCGAGGAAAGCGCGGATCCTGATAGCCGGGCAGGCGCCGGGGTTGCGCGTGCATGAAACGGGTCTGCCCTTCAACGATGCTTCCGGCGACAGGCTTCGCCAATGGCTTGATGTGGACCGGGAGACTTTCTACGACCCGGATCGTTTTGCCATCGTGCCGATGGGGTTCTGTTTTCCCGGTTACGACGACAGGGGCAGCGATCTGCCGCCACGGCGAGAATGTGCGCCGCAATGGCGTGAGCGGGTAATGGCGGCAATGCCGCAGGTGGAGCTGATCCTTGCCATCGGTCAATATGCGCAGGCCTTCCACCTTGGTGACAGACGGCGAAAAACCATGACCGAGACGGTGCGCGACTGGCGCAGCTATTTTTACTCAAATTCAGGCCCGGCCATCTTCGCGCTGCCGCATCCGAGCTGGCGCAATACCGGCTGGCTGAAAAAGAACCCGTGGTTCACACAGGAGCTGTTGCCGGTTCTTCGCCAACATGTGGAAATGCGGCTTTAGTGAAACAATTTTCTGTTTTTCTCTAAAAATTAGTGTATTGAAAGGAAATTAATTCAGGAGGGTAGACGCATTGGATCGCCTAGACCGTAAGATTTTGCGCATTCTGCAAGAGGATTCCACGCTGGCCGTTGCCGATCTGGCGAAAAAGGTCGGCCTTTCCACGACGCCCTGTTGGCGGCGCATCCAGAAGATGGAGGAGGACGGTGTCATTCGTCGGCGCGTGGCGCTGCTCGATCCGGTCAAGGTCAATACCAAGGTCACCGTTTTTGTCTCCATCCGCACGGCCTCCCATTCCATCGAATGGCTGAAGCGTTTTTCGGAGGTGGTTTCCGAGTTTCCCGAAGTTGTCGAGTTCTACCGCATGAGCGGCGATGTCGATTATCTGCTGCGCGTCGTCGTGCCCGATATTGCGGCCTATGACGCCTTCTACAAGCGGATGATCGCCAAGATCGAAATTCGCGACGTATCCTCCGCCTTCGCGATGGAGCAGATCAAATATACGACCGAGCTGCCGCTCGACTATATGCTTCTCGACAATCCGAAGTCGGGCGAGGAGTGATCCCAGGCTGATCAGGCTTGATCAATGCCCTTTCCGGCGGCCGGGAAGGGCATTTTTCGTTCTGCGATTTGGCTTGCCCGGACGCCTGAGCGCGTTATCTGACCGCCGCCCAAACGGGGGCATGGCCTAGGGCGCTTCGATGCGGTGCGACAATCTTATTTCGCCTGCACCGGCAAATTCGCACATTCAATTCTCTCCGCGCCGTCTCCGCGCAAAGCGGGATTTTGATAAAATCTCTCGAATATCTACGCTTTTACTGTCGAAGGATGGAATAGCGAGGGATATCCATATGCTTACACGACGCGGAACATTGGGACTGATTGCAGGTGCGACCGGGGCGGCCTTTCTGCCGCATATCCGGCGGGCGAGTGCCGCCACCACCACATTGCGGATCGGCTGGCAGAAAAATGGCGTGATCGCGCTCGCGAAAAGCCAGGGCGCGCTGGAAGCGCTGCTGAAGGATCGCGGTATCGAGGTCAAATGGTCGGAATTCTCCTCCGGCCCGCCGCTTCTCGAAGCGCTTGGCGCAGGTGCGCTGGATATTGGCCCGACGGGAGATGTGCCGCCGCTCTTTGCGCAGGCAGCCGGTGGCAATCTTCGCTATGTGGGCACCTACAAGGCGGCGGCCGGCGGATCGGCAATCCTTGTGCAGAAGGATTCGCCGCTGAAGACGCTGGAGGACCTCAAGGGGAAGAAAGTCGCCTTCAAGCGTGGCTCCAGCGCCCATAATGTCATTGTGAAAGCATTGCGGAAGGCGGGGTTGACGCTGAATGACATTACGCCCGTCGATCTTGCCCCGCCGGATGCGGCGGCTGCCTTCCGCAGCGGCAGCATCGATGCCTGGTCGATCTGGGACCCTTATTTCGCCGTGGCGGAAAAGGAACCGACAACACGGGTTCTTGCGACCGCCGACGGTATTGTCGACCCGTGGAGCTACTTTTTGGCCAATGGCGACTTCGTCGAAAGCAATCCCGATCTCGTGCCGCTGATCCTCAAGGAACTGGCGAATGTGGGTACGAAGGCGCAGGCCAATATCGACGAGACGGCAAAATCGCTGGCGGCCATCACAGGCGTTCCCTTTGATGTCACCAAGGTCTCGCTGACGCGTCCCGGGGCCAATCTCGGGCGGGTTTCGCTGGTTCCGGATGAGGCCATTGCCTATCAGCAGGCGCTTGCGGATGAGTTCTACGATCTGAAGATCGTGCCGAAGAAACTCAAGGTGGCGGATATCGTCTGGCGACCGAAGGCGAGCTGAGCGGGCCGGAAAAGGTGAGTCTCTTCAACCCGCTGGCGGGTGTTGCTGAGAGGTTGATTCAGGTGGGAGCCATGTGGGTTACATGGAGGGCGAGCGTATGCCGCATATTTCTTCTCCCCGAGGGGGAGAAGGTCGCGGCAGCGGGATGAGGGGGCGAGGGTTCGGTCTATCGCCGGCGTTGCCTGCTCTCTCCGCGCGCGACGACGACGACGACGACGACGACGACGTACGTACGTACGTACGTACGTACGTACGTACGTACGTACGTACGTACGT
>LT009756.1:1576566-1838436 GCA_900012615.1 Agrobacterium genomosp. 13 str. CFBP 6927 | reverse complement strand
GGCCACCTTCTCCCCGGCGGGGAGAAGAAAACTGCCGAGACGTCGGGGGAATAAGCCTCTTATGCCGTATCAGCCCTTGAGCTTCGCGATCACCAGATGGCCCGGTGTGGGGTTGCCGTCCTGCATGCGCACATTGATGTCGGTCACTTCGAGAATTTCAAAGCCGGTCGCGGCCAGTCTTTCGCGCACATAGGTTTCCGCATGGGCGAAGCGCTGGTGCGGGCCGACGATATAGGGGCGTCCGGCCATGGTCGCTTCAGGCAAGGTTTCCGACGAGAAGATCAGGAGGCCGCCGGGATTGAGGTTTTCGGCGGCACCGAAAAACAGCGGCTCCAGCGCGCCGAGATAGGGCAGCACATCGGTGGCGGTGATGATGTCGAAGGCCTCGTCGTCATTGTCCTCAAGAAAATCCTCCGCTTCGGCGACATAAAGCGTCTCGTAGAGGTCCTTTTCATGGGCGATCTCGACCATGTTTTCGGAAATATCGATGCCGGTGATATCGTCGGCCATGTCGCGCAGTGCTTCGCCGGTCAGGCCTGTGCCGCAGCCGAGATCGAGCTGGCGCTTGAAGGGACCGAGGTTCAACGCCTGCAGCCGCTGGCGCACCATCATCGGCACGGCGTAACCGAGCTGCTCGACAAGAATATCCTCGAAAGCTTCGGCGTGCTGGTCGAACAGGGTCTCGACATAGGCGTCGGGCGCTTTCGGCGGCGTTTCACCACGGCCCATGGCGGCGATGCGAACGGCCGCGCCGCCGTGATCGTCGGGGTCGATGGCCAGAACTTCCTCATAGGCCTTTACCGCCGCGTCCACATCGCCGGCTTTTTCAAGCGCAAGCGCGCGGTTATAGGCTTCGGCAAGCGCCTCTTCGTCGATTTTCTGGTTCTTCGTCATCGTGCGGTATCCATAACGTCTCTGGTTGACTTTGCTGTAAGCCGCAACGGGGACGGGCGCAATGTTTATGTGGCGCGACAGCTCAGTGAAGGATGAACTCTCCTTTCAGCGCGCGCCATTCCTGCGCCGAGATCACCTGCCGATGCACGTAGCGGACGGAGTGTAACGGCCCGTCGAGCTTTTCCTGCCAGAATTTGAGGAAACCGTGCATTTCGGGGAAGTCCGGGGCGAGATCGTAGTCCTGCCAGACATAGGTCTGGAGAACCAGCGGATGGTCCGGCATGCGGTAAAAAATCTGGGCGGTGGTGAGGCCGTAGCCCCTCAGCATCATTTCCATGTCCTTGTTCATGACGGCGGTTCCGATTTTCATGATTGCCGATAACAGCATTGCCGCTGTATCGAATATGGGAACACGACATGGTTAATCCAAGCTTGCCAGAAGCATGGATTGTCACAAAATAGTTATATTTTTCAAAATGTTGGCAGCCTCTATTGATGAGTGCTGCCAACTTGGCCCCTAGCGTTTCAGATGGCGCGTCAGGCGGGCTTCCAGCCATGCCCAGACATGCCGGAGCGTCTCGACGATCGTCAGATAGAAGATCGCGGCCCAGAGATAGGCCTGATAATCGAAGGTGCGGGAAAAGGCGTAACGGGTTTGTCCCATCAGGTCGAAGACCGTGACGATGGAGACCACCGCGGAGCCCTTGATCATCAGGATGATCTCATTGCCATGGGGCGCAGCGCCACGATCAGCGCCTGCGGCAGGATGATCTTACGGAAGGTGATGAATTTCGAAATGCCCAGGGAGGCGGCGCCCTCATGCTGGCCGCGCGGGACGCTGCGGATCGCGCCGCGCAGGATTTCGGCCTGATAGGCGGCGGTGTTGAGGGTGAGCGACAGGAGGCCGCAATACCAGGCCTCACGGAAGAACCACCAGAGACCGACCGCCTCCAGTTGCGGGCGAAAACTGCCAAGGCCGTAATAGATCAGGAAAAGCTGCGCCAGAAGCGGCGTGCTGCGGAAGACATAGACATAGGCATAGGCCAGTGCGCCGATGACGCGGTTTTCCGACATGCGGGCAAAGGCGATCGGCACCGAGAGAATGGCGCCGAGGATGATCGAGCTGCCGACCAGAGTGATGGTGGTGATGAGACCGTCAATATAACGCGGCCCGTAACGTTCGAATTTCGCCCAGTCCCAACCTTCGATCATCGCGAAGACCAGCCCGGCGGCGAGCAGCAGCCAGAGCGTGATGACGCCGATGCCGACGATGCGCGAAATATTGAGCGGCTTGTCGACGGCGGGCGGTGCGGCGCGCGGGGGAATGAGTTCCTGAATGTGGCTCATCGGCTTGCCTCCGACTTGCGCGACCAGCGATCGATGAAACCGATGCCGACGGAGGAAAGAAGTGCAAGGATGAGATAGAGCAGGCAGGCGATGCCGTAAAAGAAGAAGGCTTCCTTGCTGACACGGGCTGCGATGCCGGTCTGGCGGACGATATCCGCAAGGCCGATGATCGAGACATAGGACGTATCTTTCAGCAGGATGACCCAGAGGTTGGTCATGCCGGGCAGGGCGATCCTGACCAGCTGCGGAATGATGACGAGCAGCATGGTGCGGCTGCGTGAAAGTCCCAGCGCCGCGCCTGCCTCATATTGTCCCTTGGGTATGGCCTTGAAGGCGGAGAGCAGCACTTCGGAGGCGTAGGACGAAAACACCACCGAAAGTGCGACCATGCCTGCCACGAAGGCATTGATTTCAACGGGACCGGTGATGCCGACATAACCGGCGAGCGATTGCAGCAGCATCTGGATGCCGTAATAGACGATGAACAGCGTCAGCAGTTCCGGCAGGCCGCGGAAGATGGTGGTGTAAATGCCGGCGGCGAGCCGCAGCGATTTCTCTTCCGATTGCGCGGCAAGCGCGATGAGGAAACCGATCAGCAGCCCGACGGGCAGCGTGGCGAGCGCCAGCGAGATGGTGACCTTGACGCCGAAGGCGATTTCATCGCCCCAACCCGCATCGCCGCAGGCGACGAGTGTGCCGTTTCCGAAAAGCGAGAAGAGACCGACCGGCCCGCAGAAGGGGTCGAGAAGTGTCGAGACATAGGTCCAGAACGCACCTATGGCGGAAAATGCTCCGCTCATGCCAGTTTTCCCCCGCGGTCTTAAGCCGCCGTGATTGTTATGATTACGTTTTCAAACAAAAATGGCGGAAGGGCAAGCCTTCCGCCACGAGATTTCAACAAGCACTGTGCCTGTTACTGGCCGTAAACGTCGAAATCGAAGTATTTTTTGTTGATTTCCTGATATTTGCCGTTGGCGCGGATACCGGCGATGGCGGCGGTAAACTTGTCGGCAAGCGCCGTATCACCCTTGCGAACGGCAACGCCCGCGCCATTGCCGTTGATCTCGACATCGACCGGAAGCGGCGTCAGGATCTTGCAGCACTTGCCCGCATCCGTCTTCAGCCATTCAGACAGGACAACGATATCGTCGATAACGGCATCGATACGGCCATTGGCGATATCGAGCTTATATTCGTCGGCGGTCGGGTACATCTTCACGTCGGAACCCGGGAAATGCTTTTCGGCATAGTTGGAGTGGGTGGTGGAGCCCTGTGCGCCGAGCGACTTGCCCTTGAGATCATCGACGGACTTGATCGGCGAATCCTTCGGTACGGCGATGGCCGGCGGCGTGTTGTAATATTTCTTGGAGAAGTCGACCTTCTCGAGACGCTCGGGCGTGATCGACATGGATGCGATGATGGCATCGAATTTCTTGGCCTGCAGGGCCGGAATGATGCCGTCCCAGTCATTGGTGACGAAGGTGCATTCGGCCTTCATTTCGACGCAGAGCGCCTTGGCGATGTCGATGTCGAAGCCGGTCAGCGTGCCGTCGGCTTCAAGATTGTTGAAGGGCGGGTAGGCGCCTTCGGTGCCGATGACAATCTTGTCCTGCGCGAGGGCGGCGCCGGAAAACAGCGAGATGGCGGCAATCGATACGGCTGCGAGCAGACGGGTGGAAATAGGCATTTCGATCCTCTCTTTTGGTCGTTCATCCGCAGTCTGTTGTTGTTGTCAGTGCGGACGCCTTGAGCGCAGGGCGCGGCAGAACGGATTATACCGGCTGCGGCCTTCAGCGCGGCTCAGATTATTCATCCGGTTGGTCAAAAAATGCAACCGCAATATTAGTGATCGCGATTCCGTCGCCAAGCTATCACGAAAACGCCTTGATCTGTTCATTTCCGGTACAGAAGGGTTTGGTCATCATGGGAACCTAAGCGTGTGCAAGGCGTTGACCAGCGCCTGCACGCGCGGCCGGATTTTACGATGTCGCGGTATAAGCGACGCATAACGATTGGCAGATGAGGAAGCACCGATGCTGAAGAAGAACACATTGCTGACGGGGGTGGTTTTCCCCCTCATGTCGCTGGCGATTGCGGTGGAACCGGCCGCGGCCGGTTTTGCCGGCGCCGCGCGGGCGCAGACGCAGATGCCCCAGTCTCACGCTCTCCAGTCGCAGACCCCGCTGATTCTGGCGCAGGCGCAACCGGAAGGGCAGCCTGCGGAAGAGCAGAATCCGGAAGAGCTTTTGCGCAAGCAGCGCAAGCAGGCCGAGGAGGCGCAGCCCCAGGCCGAGCCGCAGAAGCAGGAGCAGGCGCCGGAACCGCCGCGTGAGCGCCCGCCGGAGCCGAAGGCCGAAGCCGAGCCGCAACGCGAACCCCAGCGTGAAGCGCAGCCGGAACCCCAGCGCGAGCCGCAGCAGCGCGAAGCCCGCCCGGAGCCTGCGCCAGCCGAACAGCCGCAGGAGCGCCCCCGCCGCGCACAGGAGCCGCAGGGTGAGGGCGAACAGCGTCCCGCCCGCCAGAAGGAGGCAGCTCCCGAGGCCGCACCGGCCGAACAGCAGCCGAAGGAGCGCCCGCGCAAACCGGAGCGGGCCGAACAGCCCGCGGGCGAGGGCGAGCAGCGCCCTGAACGTCCGCGCAAGGAACGGGCGAAGGAGCCGGCGGCCGAACAGCCTGCAGCAAGCCCCGAAAATGCCGAGCAGCCGGCCAAGCCCCGCGAACCGGCGCCCGGCAAAAAGCTGCAGGTAGAGGAAAGGGCCCCGGAACAGAAAGCCGAGCCGGCTGAAAAACCCGTTCCGGAGAAAAAACCGGCAGCCCCGGAACCTGCCGCGAAGGAAGCACCGGTTCCGACCGAAGCGCCCACGCCCGCACGTCCGCCGGCACCGGAGGCGCAGCCCAACCCCGCACCGGGCCAGCAGCCCTCCGAAAAGCCGCCGGTAGAAGGCCAGGGCAAGACCGAGCCTGCGGCTCCGCTGCCAGGCACGCCGACGCCACCGCCGCCAAGCGGTGCGACGACCGGGCAGGCGCCTGCTGGTGAACCCGTTCCCAATCAGGTCGCCATCCCGCAGACCGAAGCGCCTGCTATGACGAAGGAGGAGCTGGACAAGGCCAAGGCGATCGCCAAGGATCCGTCCAAGACTGCTGACACCGTTATCCTGCCTGTCGACAAGGGTGCCGCCGTTCTCGACAGTGACAAGGAAGTGGAACGTTCCGGCAACCGCCAGACCCGCGAGGAGCGCCGTCGTGAACGCGAACAGGCCGGTGACGTAAAGGTTCCGACCTCCGATGCCGAGGCGCAGCGCGCCGGTGCGGCCGAAGGCAAGGCCCCGCCGCCGCCCGTCAAGATGGAGGCCATCACCTCCCAGCAGGGCGAACGTGTCGATCGTCGCCCGCAATATGAACGGCCGGAAGGCGTGCGCGAATGGCAGCCGCGTGAAGGCCGTCCGCGTGACCGGGACCGCGATGCACCGATCATTCTGCAATTCGGTGATCGCGTTGTGGTGCGCGGCGACGACAACCAGCGCTTCATCCGCGATGGCGGCGAGCCCTATTACGAGCGTCTGCCCGGCGGCCGTGTCCGCGAAACGGTCGAGCGCCGCGATGGCACGCAGGTTGTGACGATCCGCAACCGCTATGGCGACGTGATTCAGCGCTCGCGAATCGACGATCGTGGCCGGGAATATGTGCTGTTCTATGCGCCCGATCTGATGGACGATCCCGACCGTGATTACGTCTATCGCGATCCGGGTCTCGACCTGCCGCCGATGCGCCTGCGCATTCCCGTTCGCGACTACATCATCGACACGTCGAGCGATCCCGACCGCGATTATTATCGCTTCCTGGAGCAGCCGCCGGTCGAGCCCGTGGAACGTGTCTACTCGCTGGATGAAGTGCGTTATTCGGCCCGTATCCGCGACAAGGTACGCCGTATCGACCTCGATACGATCACGTTCGCAACCGGCAGCGCCGAAATTCCGATGGCGCAGGCCCGTTCGCTGCGCAAGGTGGCGGATGCGATCAACAAGGCGCTGGACAAGAACCCCGGTGAAACCTTCCTCATCGAAGGCCATACCGACGCGGTCGGTTCGGATGAAAGCAACCTCGTTCTTTCCGACGAACGCGCCGCTTCCGTCGCCAATGTCCTGACCGATGTTTACGGCATTCCGCCGGAAAACCTCGCGACCCAAGGTTATGGCGAGCGTTACCTGAAGGTTCAGACGCTCGGCCCGGAACAGCAGAACCGCCGTGTCACCATCCGCCGCGTGACGCCGCTGGTGAAGCCGGTCGCCCAGAACTGATCGGGTTCGACAGGAAAAACAAAGGCCCGGAAGCGCAAGCTCTCCGGGCCTTTTTGTTGATGCAAGTTTTCCAAATACGCGACGTCATCCTCGCCCTTGAGGCGAGGATCTAATCACGTTTCCTCCAGTCGAGACGTAGTAGATGCTCGGGACAGGCCCGAGCATGACGGGGCACGTGTTTGTTCCAGCCTCGAAAGCCACGAAAGCACTCCGTTTGGGGTCCGCTGCCGAACGGCAGGAAGAGGAGATGTGTGTCCTCAGTTCAGCGCGACCGCGATCTCGGCGGCCAGCTGCGCATTGTTGCGCACAAGCGCAATATTGGTCTCAAGGCTGCGGCCATCCGTCAGGCGGAAGATATCGCCGAGCAGATAGGGCGTGACCGCCTTGCCCGTGACCTCGTCGCGCTCGGCATGGGAGATGGCGCGGTTGATGTAGATTTCCATTTCCTCGCGCGGAATCTCATCCTCTTCCGGTACGGGATTGGCCACCAGCATGCCGCCATCGATGCCGAGTTGTTCGCGGGTCACCTGGAAATTGGCGATGGCCGCCGGGCTGTTGAGCGAAAGCGGGCTCGGCAGGCCGGAGGAGCGCGACCAGAAAGCCGGGAATTCTTCCGAGCCGAAGGTGACAACAGGCACGCCATTGGTTTCGAGAACCTCGAGCGTCTTCGGAATATCGAGGATCGCCTTGGCGCCGGCGCAGACGACGATCACGCCGGTTTTCGCAAGTTCGGTCAGATCGGCGGAGATGTCGAAGGTCTCTTCCGCACCCTTGTGCACGCCGCCAATGCCGCCGGTGGCGAAAACGCGGATACCGGCGCGGGCGGCGGCGATCATGGTGGCGGCCACCGTGGTGGCGCCGGTGCGGCGCTCGGCAATCGCGAAGGCGATGTCGGCGCGCGAGACCTTCATGGCGTCGGTGGTCTTTGCCAGCGCTTCCAGCTGGTTCTTCTCAAGGCCGATATGCAGGGTGCCGTGAATGACGGCGATGGTTGCGGGAACAGCACCCTGATCGCGGATGATCTGCTCGACGCTTTCGGCCATCTCGATATTGCCGGGATAGGGCATGCCATGGGTGATGATGGTCGATTCGAGCGCCACGATCGGTGCGCCGCGCTGCTTGGCGGCGGCGACTTCTTGCGAATAAACGATGGGCAGGAGCGGGGAGATGGGGCGGGTCATTCTGTCTGTTCCAGGTTCTTAAAACGGGTTCATGCCAGCATTTCGGCTTCGGGGACAAGCCCCAACATGGCCTCGACACTGTCTTTTGATAGGTCTTGGGCAGTGGCGAAGGGCGATTGCACGGTGATGGCTGCCGCCGCGGCTCCCAGCCGCAATGCTTCTGCGATCGTTTTGCCACCGGCAATCGCCGCGAGATAACCGGAGGCCATGGCATCGCCGGCGCCGGTTACGTCCTTGACCTCGCGGATCAGGGGCGGGTGGAGGATCGCGGTTTCCGTCCCTTTGAAGGCGACGACTTCGCTGGCGCCACGGGTAACGATGCCGCCGGCAAGGCCGGCCTTGCGCAGGATTTCCGGCCAGTCGCGGACATTGGCGGCCGTTTGCCCCGTCAGGGCGCGGGCCTCGGCCTCATTCATGAAAAGCATATCGATATCGGCGAGCGCGCCTTTCAGCTTCACCGCCTTGGCGGGCGAAATGGCGATGGCCGCAAGCGGCTTTTCGCAGGCGCGGGCAACGAGGCCGAGCGCCGTCAGCGTATCCTCCGGCAGATTGGCGTCGCAGAGCAGAAAGTCGCTCGCGGTGATCGCCTCGCGCACGGCACGCACCTTCAGGCGGCGCGGGGTGAAGAGCTTGTAGAGGTCCATATCGGCAAGCGCGATGACCAGATTGCCGTCTCGTTCCAGAATGGCGGTGTAGCTTGGCGTGCGGCGGTCGAGGAAGGTGAAGGGCGTGTCTTCCACACCCGCCTGCCTTGCTGCCTCCGCCACGGCTTCGCCGGTGACGTCGCCACCGCGCGGGGCAATGATGCGGACCTGAAAACCGAGCCGGGAGAGATTGCGGGCCGCATTGAAACCGCCGCCCCCGGCCTCTTCCATCCACGAGCCGGGATTGCTGGCGCCGGGCGTCGTTTCCGCCTCGATCATGCCGCGCCTGTCGATATGCGCGCCGCCCAGAACGAGTATTTTCTTCACGCTTGCGTTTCCCTCTCTGGCGGATGGAAAGACCGGACGATTCGGCCTAAAATGGTGTCTTCCTGACCTCGCATCCGGTTTGCGGCGATGGGCCGCGCACGGAAAAACGAAAGCAGAACAAACGACTTATCCCTATTTGTTTTCAATGTGCTGGCTCAGCCTTGCGGAATGAGAACAAATAGAGTACATACCATTTCCATACTGCTTCATTGCCTGTGCGGCTTCAATAACCTAAAGGTGGTTCGGATGGCACAAAATTCTTTGCGTCTCGTAGAGGATAAATCGGTGGATAAAAGCAAGGCACTGGAAGCGGCGCTCTCCCAGATCGAACGGTCGTTCGGCAAGGGATCGATCATGAAGCTCGGTTCCAATGAAAATGTGGTTGAAGTGGAGACCGTTTCGACGGGGTCGCTCAGCCTGGATATCGCGCTCGGAATCGGCGGTTTGCCGAAGGGGCGCATCATTGAAATTTATGGCCCGGAAAGCTCTGGTAAAACGACGCTGGCATTGCAGACCATTGCCGAAGCCCAGAAGAAGGGCGGCATCTGCGCCTTCGTGGACGCCGAACATGCGCTCGATCCGGTCTATGCCCGCAAGCTCGGTGTGGATTTGCAGGGCCTTTTGATCTCACAGCCGGATACGGGCGAGCAGGCTCTGGAAATCACCGATACGCTGGTACGCTCCGGTGCCGTCGACGTGCTGGTCGTGGACTCGGTTGCGGCGCTGACGCCGCGGGCCGAAATCGAAGGCGAGATGGGCGACAGCCTGCCGGGTCTTCAAGCGCGTTTGATGAGCCAGGCGCTGCGCAAGCTGACAGCCTCGATCTCCAAGTCCAAGTGCATGGTGATCTTCATCAACCAGATCCGCATGAAGATCGGCGTCATGTTCGGTTCGCCGGAAACGACGACGGGCGGCAATGCGCTGAAATTCTACGCTTCGGTTCGTCTCGACATCCGCCGCATCGGCGCCGTCAAGGAACGCGAAGAGGTTGTCGGCAACCAGACCCGTGTGAAGGTCGTCAAGAACAAGATGGCGCCGCCCTTCAAGCAGGTGGAATTCGACATCATGTATGGCGAGGGTGTTTCCAAGACTGGTGAGCTTGTCGATCTCGGCGTCAAGGCCGGCATCGTCGAAAAATCCGGTGCTTGGTTCTCCTATAACAGCCAGCGTCTGGGGCAGGGGCGTGAAAACGCCAAGACCTTCCTGCGCGACAATCCGGAAACGGCAAATGAGATCGAACTGGCGCTGCGCCAGAATGCCGGTCTGATCGCCGACCGCTTCCTGCAGAATGGCGGCCCGGACGCCGGCGAAGGCGACGACGGCAGCGACGAAGGCTGATGCCTTCCTGTGAAGTCTCGGACATCGCCGCCCGCAGACTTTCCTGAACTTGTATAGATCAAAAAGGGTCGTGCGATTTTTCTTCGCGTGGCCCTTTTTATTTGCCTATATGTCTTGCTTCGCCTCCATGGCTGGACAGGGCAGGGTGCGAACGATAAAAGCCAGTGATTTTGCAATAAAGCTATCGTTTCCGATGGCAATGATGGACTCCAGCTGTGAGCGGTGTGTGGGCATGAGCGGTGTGAATGAAATTCGGTCGACCTTTCTCGACTACTTCAAGAAGAACGGACACGAGGTCGTGCCCTCCAGCCCGCTGGTGCCGCGCAACGATCCGACACTGATGTTCACCAATGCGGGCATGGTGCAGTTCAAGAACGTCTTCACCGGTCTCGAAAGCCGTCCCTATTCCACGGCTGCCTCGGCGCAGAAATGCGTGCGCGCCGGCGGCAAGCATAATGATCTGGACAATGTCGGTTATACGGCCCGCCACCATACCTTCTTCGAAATGCTCGGCAATTTCTCCTTTGGCGATTATTTCAAGGAAGAGGCGATCACCCATGCCTGGAACCTGATCACCAAGGAATTCGGCATCGACCGCAACCGTCTGCTGGTCACCGTCTATCACACCGACGATGAGGCCTTTAACCTCTGGAAGAAGATTGCCGGTTTCTCCGACGACCGCATCATCCGCATTCCGACCAGCGACAATTTCTGGGCGATGGGCGATACCGGTCCCTGTGGTCCCTGTTCGGAAATCTTCTACGACCATGGCGACCATATCTGGGGCGGCCCGCCCGGCTCGCCGGAAGAGGATGGCGACCGGTTCATCGAAATCTGGAACCTCGTCTTCATGCAATATGAGCAGCTGACGAAGGAAGAGCGCATCGACCTGCCGCGCCCGTCGATCGACACCGGCATGGGTCTTGAGCGTATTTCCGCGCTGTTGCAGGGCAAGCACGACAATTACGACACCGATCTGTTCCGCGCGCTGATTTCCGCTTCCGTCGAGGCGACCGGCGTTCCGGCCGAAGGCGAAAAGCGCGCCAGCCACCGGGTCATCGCCGACCATCTGCGCTCGTCCGCCTTCCTGATCGCCGATGGTGTTCTGCCGTCGAACGAAGGTCGCGGTTACGTTCTGCGCCGCATCATGCGCCGCGCCATGCGCCATGCCGAGCTTCTCGGCGCGCGCGAGCCGCTGATCTACAAGCTTTTGCCGGCATTGGTGCAGCAGATGGGCCGCGCCTATCCGGAACTGGTGCGCGCCGAGGCGCTGATCTCCGAAACGCTGAAGCTCGAGGAAACCCGTTTCCGCAAAACGCTGGAGCGTGGCCTGTCGCTTCTGTCCGACGCGACCTCGACCCTGCACAAGGGCGACATGCTGGATGGCGAGACCGCCTTCAAGCTTTATGACACCTATGGCTTCCCGCTCGATCTGACGCAGGATGCGCTGCGCGCCCGCGAAATCGGTGTCGATATTTCCGGTTTCACCGATGCCATGGAGCGCCAGAAGGCGGAAGCTCGCTCGCATTGGGCCGGTTCCGGCGACAAGGCGACCGAAACCGTCTGGTTCGAGCTGAAGGAAAAATTCGGCGCGAGTGAGTTCCTGGGATATGACACGGAAACCGCCGAAGGCGTCATTCAGGCGATCGTCAAGGATGGCAAGTCGGTTGACAGCGCCGCCGATGGCGAGACGGTGCAGATCGTCGTCAACCAGACGCCGTTTTATGGCGAGTCGGGTGGCCAGATGGGCGATACCGGCGTGATCTCGTCCGACAATGGCACCTTTGCCGTTTCCGACACGCAGAAGAAGGGCGAAGGTCTCTTCGTGCATACGGGCGCCGTTTCCAAGGGTGGCTTCAAGCTCGGCGAGGCCGTGCAGCTGACGGTGGATCATGAGCGTCGCTCCCGTCTGCGCGCCAACCACTCCGCCACGCACCTGCTGCATGAGGCGTTGCGCGAAGTGCTCGGCACCCATGTGGCCCAGAAGGGTTCGCTGGTTGCGCCCGAGCGCCTGCGTTTCGACGTTTCGCATCCAAAGCCGATGTCGGCCGAGGAGCTGAAGGTCGTCGAGGAAATGGCAAACGAGATCGTGCTGCAGAATTCGCCGGTTGTCACACGCCTGATGAGCGTTGACGACGCCATCGCCGAGGGCGCGATGGCGCTGTTCGGCGAAAAATACGGCGATGAGGTTCGCGTCGTGTCCATGGGCACCGGCGTGCAGGGGGCGAAGGCCAACCGTCCATACTCTGTCGAGCTTTGCGGCGGCACCCATGTTGCGGCCACCGGCCAGATCGGCCTTATTCGCATTCTCGGCGAAAGCGCCGTTGGTGCGGGCGTGCGCCGTCTTGAAGCCGTCACGGGGCAGGGTGCGCTTGCCTATCTTGCCGAGCAGGATGAGCGGGTGAAGGCGCTGGCCTCGTCGCTTAAGGTGCAGCCGGGCGATGTGCTGTCGCGTGTCGAGGGCCTTCTCGACGAACGCAAGAAGCTGGAGCGCGAGCTTGCGGATGCCCGCAGGAAACTTGCCATGGGTGGCGGTTCTTCGGATGCCGGTGCAAATGATGTCCAGCAGGTTGCGGGCGTCAATTTCCTCGCAAAATCCCTGTCCGGCATCGATGCCAAGGATCTCAAGGGTCTTGCCGATGAAGCCAAGGCCAATCTCGGTTCGGGCGTCGTGCTGCTGATTGCCGTTTCCGATGATGGCAAGGCAAGCGCTGTCGCTGCCGTGACCGAAGATCTGACGGCCCGTTTCAGCGCCGTCGACATTGTCCGCACCGCTTCCGCAGCCCTTGGCGGCAAGGGCGGTGGTGGACGCCCCGATATGGCGCAGGCCGGCGGCCCTGATGGCGCCAAGGCGCAGGAGGCCATCGAAGCGGTGGCCGCGGCGCTGGCGGCATGATCTGGAAGAGTTGAAGAGGCGGGGTTTTACCCCGCCTTTTTGTTTCGGCCCTCAAGGGCTGGGAGCAGAGGGCCCGGAATCTTGAGCGCCGGGGACATGACGGAGGGAATGCAATGCGTTTTGTAAATCCCATTCCTTTCGTGCGCGATATCAGCCGCTCCAAAGAGTTTTATCGTGACAGGATCGGCCTGGCCGTATTGCAGGATTTCGGGAACTTCGTTCTCTTTGAAAGCGGCTTTGCGATCCATGAGGGGCGGTCGCTTGAGGAGACGGTCTGGCGGACATCGCTGGCTACGGAGGAACCCTATGGCAGACGAAACATGCTGCTTTATTTCGAACATGCGGATGTCGATGCGGCTTTTCGAAATATCGCACCGCATGTGGAGCTTATCCACCCTCTCGAGCGGCAGGCCTGGGGACAGAGGGTGTTTCGCTTTTACGATCCGGATGGGCATGCGATAGAAGTCGGAGAGCCGCTTAGCCAATCCGGGGCGTGATCCGTTGCCAAGACCGATCCGACAGGCGAGGTCCGGACCGGTTATGGTTCAGTCGTTGCAACAGGGGCGGGTGGTTTATCCCGTTGCCTGTAAATCCTTCGCGGCTTCTTCATCCAGCTGGGCTGCCCGCTTGAAGGCCGGGCGATCTGTCAGATGCGACATGTAGTCGATAAAGGCCGGGCGTTTTTCGATCGTGCCGAAGTGCAGGCCCCAGCCGACATGGGCACCGACATAGACATCCGCTGCGGTGAAGAGGTCACCGGCGATGAAACGGTTTTCGCTGACGGCGCGTTCCAGCGTGTTCATCACATCCGTATAGCTGCCGCAGCCGGCCATGCGCAGTTTTTCCTTTGGCACTTCGAAACCCATTGCCTTCATGCTGGCCGCCATTTCCAGCGGGCCGGCGGCGAAGAACATCCAGCGGTAATAGAGCCCGCGTGCCTTCGGTGTCGGTGCGAGGTTGGCGCCGGGAAAGGCATCGGCAAGATAAGCGCAGATTGCCGCCGCCTCGGTGACGATGGTATCGCCGTGTTTGATGGCGGGCACCTTGGCCATCGGATTTATCAGCCGATAGGCGGGCGACTTCATCGAGGTTTCGAAGCCCAGTATTTCCGTTTTGTACGGAACGCCGACTTCCTCGAGCATCCAGCGCGCGATGCGACCGCGCGACATGGGATTGGTGTAGAAGATCAACTCACTCATGGCTTTGCCTCCCCAAGCAAAATCGCCGAAGCATCATGAGAAACCGGTGCGGATTTCTTGCTGTCACGGTGCATTTTTATAGTCCGCAGCGTCATTTGCGCGTCTTTCAAGATTGCGTCGACGCTCCGATGAAATTCTGACTGTGCCGGGCAAGTTATACGTGAGTAAATGCTGTTTCAGCTTTGTCTTATTGTTATGCTGGCCGCGGCACTGTGCGGAATCGAAGTTTGCGCCTAGTGCAACGTCTAATCAAGATACTGTGAACAAAAAAGAAACCCGGCGTTGCGGCCGGGTTTTTGTTGTCTGCTATTTCTCGCTGCCCGCTGGACCGTGGGGTACCTTTCAGCAATGCATCGCGAAGTGCCGGGTTTGTGGTGGGTCAATCAGCCGTGCGTCTTTCGCCATGTCTGGTGGCGGCAAGCAATGCGAGAAGAAAGGCTATGCCCGTGAGTACGGTGCGGATGAGGTTGGAAAGCGCCCACCGGTCACGCAGCTCCTGCCAGTCGCTCGGTATCTCGGCCGAAACCGTCTTGAAAAACTCGTTGATGGGAACATTGACCAACCGGGTCTGGATCACGACGATTGTGTAGATGATCAAGGCCCACACCCACAGCAGCCGGCTGTCGCGGTCGACAAGCGACGCACCAAGAAGGGCGGCGAGCGGAACAAAGAAGGTCGCAAAGAAGATGCCGTTGCGGACGCTGACGTTGATGCCATTAAACGCCTGGATGAAAATATCCGCTTCCAGTTGCTGGAACGCCATCATGACGGGATTGCTGAAGGCGAAGAAGAAGCCGGCCATTATGCCAAGGGTCATGGGCGCAAAGAGGCGCAGTGCGAAACATGCCGCTTTTCTTGCCGGCCCCAGCGCGGGAAAGTGCTTTATTGTTATGGCATGCAGAAATGAGCTGGACATGAAAATCTCCATAGAATAACCGTACATATGTGTACGGTTATTCCGTACGCATATGTACGGTTTTTGTCAAGGAGCACGAATGCGAAGCGAGAGCAGGGAATTACGCCGGCGTGAAATTATCGAGCATGCCTTCGCCATGCTTGCCGAGGACGGCTATGCCGCGTTTTCCATGCAGGCGCTGGCAAAGGTGAGCAGGTCGTCCAAGGAGACGCTGTATGGCTGGTTCGGCGGCAAGGCCGGGCTTTATGAAGCCATGGTCGAAGAAAATGCGGCGAGATTGATATTGCCATCGGCGGAAGCGGCGGATGGCGTGGCGGAACTCTCCCGTTTCGGAGCGGATCTCCTGTCGATGCTGCTGGGAGAGCGGGCCGTGCTGCTCAATCGTGTTGCGGCGGCGGAAGCGGGCGTTGATGCCGCGCTTGGCGCGTTTCTGGCGGAGAAAGGGCGTGACCGTGTCATGCCGAAACTCGCCGCTTATTTTCAAGCGTTGGAAAAACAGGGTGTCAAATGCACCGACGCTTCGGAAGAGCCTGCGGAAATCTGGCTGTCGCTTCTGGTGGGGGATTTGCAGATCAGGCGCGCCACCGGCGCTATCGGCCTTCCGGCGGAAGCGGAGATAAGGGTTCGATCGGCACGCGCAGCGACGATGATTTTCCGGCTCTGCGGCGCGCATGAAAAAACCCGGCGCTGAGGCCGGGTTTTAAAACTGCCGAGTGAGGGGGCTTAAGCCGCCATCGCCTTCTTGAGGTTTTCATCGATCTTGTCGAGGAAGGCGGTGGTGGAGAGCCAGGGCTGGTCCGGTCCGATGAGGAGCGCCAGATCCTTGGTCATGAAGCCGCTTTCGACGGTGTCGACGCAGACGGTTTCAAGCGTTGCAGCGAACTTCGCCAGCTCGGCATTGTCGTCCAGCTTGGCGCGGTGGGCGAGGCCACGGGTCCAGGCGAAGATCGATGCGATCGAGTTGGTCGAGGTTTCCTGGCCCTTCTGGTGCTGGCGGTAGTGGCGCGTCACCGTGCCGTGTGCGGCTTCGGCTTCGACCGTGCGGCCATCGGGAGACAGAAGAACGGAGGTCATCAGGCCGAGCGAGCCGAAGCCCTGCGCAACCGTATCGGACTGCACGTCGCCGTCATAGTTCTTGCAGGCCCAGATGTAGCCGCCGGACCACTTCAGCGCGGAAGCGACCATGTCGTCGATCAGGCGGTGTTCATAGATGATGCCGATTTCGTCGAACTGCTTCTTGAACTCGTTCTGGTAGACTTCTTCGAAGATATCCTTGAAGCGGCCGTCATAGGCCTTGAGGATGGTGTTCTTCGTGGAGAGGTAAACCGGCCACTTGCGCATCAGGCCATAGTTCATGGAGGCGCGGGCGAATTCGCGGATCGATTCATCGAGGTTGTACATGGCAAGTGCCACGCCGGCGCTCGGGGCGTCGAAGACGTCCTTCTCGATGACCTGGCCGTCTTCACCGACGAACTTGATGGTCAGCTTGCCCTTGCCGGGGAACTTGAAATCGGTTGCCTTGTACTGGTCGCCGAAAGCGTGACGGCCGACGACGATCGGCTTGGTCCAGCCGGGAACGAGGCGCGGAACGTTCTTGCAGATGATCGGCTCGCGGAAGATGACGCCGCCCAGAATGTTGCGGATCGTGCCGTTCGGGCTCTTCCACATCTGCTTCAGGCCGAATTCCTCGACGCGGGCTTCATCCGGGGTGATGGTGGCGCATTTGATGCCGACGCCATGCTTCTTGATGGCGTGCGCCGCATCAACGGTAACCTGGTCGTTGGTGGCATCACGGTTTTCAACCGAGAGGTCGTAATATTCGATATCGAGATCGAGGTAAGGCAGGATCAGCTTGTCCTTGATGAGCTGCCAGATGATACGGGTCATTTCGTCGCCGTCGAGATCGACGACCGGATTGGCTACCTTGATCTTTGCCATGAATTCCTCACCTTCGAAGCTGTGGCGCCTGTTGACGCCAATAGTCGGAAAAATATCCGGTGCGGCTATAGCATCGCACGCGCCTGAGGCAAAGCCATGGGGGGCGCTTTTTTGGCGCAGCGCAATAACGCTTTGCGCATTGCCAAACCATAATGCCGGAATACAGTCAGGCGAATCGCTTCGCCCGCCTTTTTGGCTAATCCCGGGATCACATCATGCGGAATTTTCTGCTTCTGACTGCCGCCGTCCTCTTTTCCCACAGCGCCCTTGCGGCAGGCCCTGCCGATCCCGTCCAGAAGGTGATGGATATCACCGTGAAGAACTGGTCCGGCGATGCCGAGAACTGGAAATACATCTTCGACGAGGACATGTTGACCAGCCTGTTCAGCAAGGATTTCGTCGCGCAATATCGCGAAGCCTCCAAGAAGCCCGCCTATGAGGCCGAGAGTGGCGAGAAGGGCGACCCCTTCGGTTACGATGTCGTTACCAATTCGCAGGATGGTTGCCCGCTCGAGGATGTGTCGGTGACGCCGGGCGCGGTCAAGGACGGTGTGACCGACGTGACTGCAAAGTTCAAGCTCTGGGCCTGCATGGACGAGGCCGAGATGAAGGCGACGGTTGACGAAGTGCATTTCGACGTCGTCGAGGAAGATGGCCGGCCGGTCATCAGCGATATTCATCGCGTTGGCGATGAGGGCAGGGATTCGCTGCGCGAAGAGATGGCAACGATCATCAAGGGGGAGTGAGGGGTGCTTGCATCCCTCCGCCTTTGATTTTAGCGCCGATCTGTGCCAGTGAAGCGCGCTTTAGCGCATCGGCTCGAAAACCGATGCGACGCTTCAACACACGGACAAACGACGATGGCAGGCACAAACAGCGAGCTTGAACTTGTGGCGGAAGGCCCGGCGATCATTCTGGTCGAACCGCAGCTCGGCGAAAATATCGGCATGGTGGCGCGGGCGATGGCCAATTTCGGGCTCGCCGAATTGCGCCTGGTCAATCCGCGCGATGGCTGGCCGAGCGAGAAGGCCCGCGCCGCCGCTTCCAAGGCTGATCACGTCATTGACGGGACGAAGGTGTTCGAGACGCTGGAAGAGGCGATCAAGGACCTGAACTTCGTCTATGCGACGACCGCGCGTGAGCGTTACGGGTTCAAGCCGGTCCGCGCTCCGGTCACCGCCGCCGAGACGTTGCGTGCAAAGTTCAAGACGGGGGAAAGAACCGGCATCCTGTTCGGGCGCGAGCGCTGGGGTCTTACCAATGAGGAAGTGGCGCTGGCCGACGAGATCGTGACATTTCCGGTCAATCCCGCTTTCGCCTCGCTTAACATCGCGCAGGCCGTGCTTTTGATGTCTTATGAATGGATGAAATCCGGCATGGACGATCTGGGCGAAACGCTTTTCCAGTCTGTCGAGCAGCGGCCTTCGACCAAGGAACAGGTCTTTGGCCTGTTCGAGCATATCGAGGAGGCGCTCGATGCGCGCGGTTATTTCCATCCGCCCGAAAAAAAGCCGAAAATGGTCGACAACCTGCGCGCAGTGCTGTCGAGACGCGGTTTTTCCGAGCAGGAAATCAGTGTTGTCCGTGGCGTGATCAATTCGCTCGACCGTTTTCCCCGGCAATGGCCAAAGCAGGCAGGCCGGGCGGGAACGGCAGAGGGAACATTGCCGAAAGGAACCGGGGAGAATGCTGAAGACGAGTGAGGCCGCAGCCGATGTGCTGAAACCGGTGCTGGTGTTTGATTCCGGCATTGGCGGGCTGACCGTGCTGCGCGAGGCGCGGGTGCTGATGCCCGAGCGCGGTTTCATCTATGTGGCCGACGATGCGGGTTTTCCCTATGGCGGCTGGGAAGAGGAGGCGTTGAAGGAGCGCATCCTTTCGCTCTTCGAAAAGCTGCTTGAAGACTATAGTCCCGAAGTCTGCGTCATCGCCTGCAACACCGCCTTCACGCTGGCCGGGGCCGACCTTCGCGCCCGCTTTCCGCAGATGACCTTCGTTGGCACTGTGCCCGCCATCAAGCCCGCCGCCGAGCGCACCCGTTCCGGCCTCGTTTCCGTGTTGGCGACGCCGGGCACCGTCAAGCGTGCCTATACGCGTGATCTTATCCAGTCCTTCGCCACCCAGTGCCATGTCCGGCTCGTCGGATCGGAAAATCTGGCGCGCATGGCCGAAAGCTGGATCAGGGGTGAGCCGGTTTCGGACGAAGCCGTGCTTGCCGAAATCGAACCCTGCTTCATCGACAGCGATGGCAAGCGCACCGACATCGTCGTTCTTGCCTGCACCCATTATCCCTTCATGGCCAATGTGTTTCGCAGGCTGGCCCCCTGGCCGGTGGACTGGCTCGACCCTGCCGAGGCGATTGCCCGGCGCGCCCGCCATCTGGTGCCGCTGCCACAGGATGCGGAACATCCCGATGGTTTTGACTTTGCCGTCTTCACCTCAGGCAAGCCCGACTTCGCCACGCGGCGGCTGATGCAGGGGTTTGGCCTCAGTGTGTCGTTGGTCTGAAGCCTGTTGTATTTTTGCATCTAATTTATCCGTCTTTTGCAATTCGAGATTGCGACCACTTGTCGCGCCGTATTTCTTGTGTAAGATGCTCATCGTCTGTAACCGCTATAAATGGAGGCGTGGAATGACTGATCATATGAATATACGCCTTAACGGCATGTCAGGCCTTTCCGGCATGATGTCCTGCGGCTACGTGACCCGAGGCATCTCCCTCCGATAAGGCTTAAAGCCTGATTTCCTTGCCGTTTGGCATTTTCACTTCGTTCGACATGTGATCGTGCGTCCGCGTGGCCCCTGCTGCTGCGTCCGCGCTTCCGGCATGTCGTTTTCCATCGATAAAGGACCTGGCCGCCTTGCCGCGCCGGGATGGATTTCCCATGCAGAAAAATCAACCATTGGTAGCATATGCGCTGCCGGATGCGGTCGATCGCTTGTTCGTCACATTCGGCGTCTGGAAAACCCTGAAGGCGGTTCTCGTTGCCGCACTGGTGCCGCGTGCGCCGCCGACTGATCCTGCCGATCTGCCGGAGCGCCTTCTGGTCGATATCGGCCTTGACCCCTCGCGCGTAAAGCGACGGCGGGATTGGGAGGTTCCTCATTGGGCGCCCCGGTTTTGATGTGACGGCCTCTCCCGTGCAGAGATGCGGGAGGGGCCGTATCGAACTTTGCCCGCCGGCGGCGGGGAAGATACTACAGGGACGTTTTCGGGTTGTTACAAGCGTGCTGCACGGTTTGTAAAATCCGGCTTGAAGCGAAACATTTTCCGTGGCTTGCTCAAGACTCGGGATAGAGGAGACCCATCATGCCATTGGAAAACTGGCTGGCCTTCGTGGCCGCATCCGCCATCATGCTCGCCATTCCGGGACCGACGATCCTGCTGGTGATTTCCTACGCGCTCGGCCATGGCCGCAAGGCGAGCACGGCGACGGTGACGGGCGTGGCGCTTGGTGATTTTACCGCCATGACGGCCTCGATGCTGGGGCTAGGCGCGCTGCTTGCCACATCGGCGGCGCTTTTCACCGGGCTGAAATGGATCGGTGCGGCTTATCTCATCTATCTCGGCATCAAGCTGTGGCGTTCACCGGTCAGCGGCGAGGGCGCGGAAGGGACAGGCGTGACCGGTCGCGAAAGGCCGCTCAAGATTTTCCTGCATGCCTATATCGTCACCGCGCTGAACCCGAAGAGCATCGTGTTCTTCGTGGCCTTCCTGCCGCAGTTTCTGGTGCCGACATCGCCCTTCTGGCCGCAGGTGCTGATTTTCGAGGTGACGTTCCTGGTGCTTGCCACTGTCAATGCGGCGCTTTATGGACTTCTGGCAAGTGCTGCCCGCAATACGATCCGCAAGCCGAAGGTTCAGCGCATCGTCAACCGCACGGGCGGCGGTCTCCTGATCGGTGCCGGTCTCATAGCCTTCGGCTGGAAGAGGGCGGTTTCGGCGTAAAGCGCCTCGATCACCTGAAATTCGGACACAACAAAATGGCATTGCCGCATATACTTCTCGCCCTGATCACCGTGTTTTTGTGGGGCTTCAACTTCGTCGTCATCAAGGTTGGCGTCGCCGATATGCCGCCATTGTTCCTGACGGGGGTGCGTTATCTCTTTGCGGCCGTGCCCCTGGTGTTCTTCCTGCCGAAACCCAACGTGCCGTGGCGGCATATGATCGTTTACGGCATGGCGATGGGTTTCGTGCAGTTCGGCCTGCTCTACCCGGCCATCAAGCTTGGCCTGCCGGCGGGGCTTGCTTCGCTCGTCATGCAGTCGCAGGCCTTTTTCACGCTGGCGCTTGCCGTGGTGTTTCTTGGCGAGCGGCCGTTGCCCTCGCAGATCGTCGGCGCGATCATTGCTTTCGGCGGGCTGGCGGTCATTGGCGTGGAGCGCATGACGGCGGCAGCGCTGATACCGCTCCTGATGGGGGTCGGCTCGGCCATTGCCTGGGCCTGTGGCAACATCGTCAACCGCCGCATCGGCCAGGTGAATGCGGTTTCCTTTGTTGCATGGACGAGCCTTGTGCCGGTTCTGCCGTTGATCCTGCTTTCGCTGGTGGTGGAAGGACCTGATGCGATTGCGGAAGGGCTGTTCAACGCGACGCCGACGATGGCTTTGGTGGTGATCTACATGGCCTATGGCGCGACCATCGTTGGCGCGGGCATCTGGAGTTACCTGCTTCTGCGTTATCCGGCCGGAACGGTGGCGCCGTTTTCACTGCTGGTGCCGATTGTCGGTTTCATCAGCGCCTATCTTGCTTTCGCAGAGCATATCACCGTCTTTGAAGTGGTCGGCGCCGCATTGGTCATCATCGGGCTGATGCTGAATGTGTTCGGCAGACGGCTTGCATTTTTGCGGGTCTCATCCGGAGCCGCATAGATGGGGCGTAATTGCCTGTGCATTACCGGCATGGGGCAGACGCAATCGGCGATTTTTTGGTAAAGAGCATGTTCGGCCGCCGCCACGGGAATCGGCCGGATGACATGCAGGACAAGGAACGAAACATTGCAGGTCGGCATCGACATGGGAACTCTATCGGGCGGGCAGCAGGCCAAGCTCGATATCGAGGAATTGCTTGCGACACGTTTGCTGGTGCAGGGCAATTCCGGTTCCGGCAAGTCGCATCTTCTGCGCCGGCTGCTCGAGCAATCGGCGCAATGGGTGCAACAGGTCATCATCGATCCCGAGGGTGATTTCGTCACGCTTTCCGACAAGTTCGGTCATGTGGTGGTGGATGGCGAGCGCACCGAAGCGGAACTTGCAGGTATCGCCAACCGCATTCGCCAGCACCGCGTTTCCTGCGTGCTGACGCTGGAAGGCCTTGATATCGAACAGCAGATGCGGGCCGCCGCCGCCTTCCTCAACGGCATGTTCGATGCGGATCGTGAATTCTGGTACCCGGTGCTTGTCGTGGTGGACGAGGCGCAGATGTTTGCGCCCTCCGTCGGCGGCGAGGTGACGGAAGATGCCCGCAAGGCGTCGCTCGGCGCCATGACCAATCTGATGTGCCGTGGGCGTAAACGCGGGCTTGCCGGCGTCATCGCCACGCAGCGTCTGGCGAAGCTCGCCAAGAACGTGGCAGCGGAAGCCTCGAACTTCCTGATGGGCCGCACCTTTCTTGATATCGACATGGCGCGCGCTGCTGACCTTCTTGGCATGGACCGGCGACAGGCGGAAATGTTTCGCGATCTGCAGCGCGGCAATTTCGTGGCGCTCGGCCCGGCGCTGTCGCGTCGCCCGCTGCCCATCGTCATTGGAGCGGTGGAGACCTCGGCGCGCTCCTCGTCGCCGAAGCTGATGCCGCTGCCGGATGCACCGCAGGATGTGGAGGACCTGATCTTCACGCCGGATCCGGAAGAGTTTACGCGCGCCGCCGTGCGCCGCACGCCGCCCGCGCCGCGTCCGACCACGGATATTCTGGCAGAGCTCTCCCGTTCCACACCCGCCGCCGTCGGTCCTTCACCGGAGCAATCGCCGCGCGCAGGTCAGCCGGAACTGACGCCGGAAGAACGTGAGGAAAAGATCGGTGCGGTTCTCGTTGAAATTCTCGACGATCCGCAATCGGCCTACCGCACCGATGCGGTGCTTTATCAGGATTTTCTGGTGCGCGCCCGCATGCGCCGTATTCCCGGCACGCCGATGACGCTGGCGGAATTCCGCCGACAGGTGGCGATTGCCCGCTCCGGTGTGGATGCGGCGATGGCGGCGAGCGAAGGCTGGGAAAAGGCGCTGGAACTGTCCATGTCGGTTTCCGACGATCTGCAGGGGGTCTTCCTGCTGCTGGTCAAGGCGGCGCTGGGTGAAGAACCCTGCCCATCGGATGCCCGCATTGCCCGGGCCTATGGCACCCATTCCGCCCGCCGCGCGCGGCGATTGCTCGGTTACTTCGAAGAGAAGGAGCTTGTGGTGGTGCATGCCGACTTCTCCGGCAAGCGCATAGTGGCTTTCCCCGATCTCGATGCAAAAACCGCACCCGGCGATGCGGATGCGGCTGAGGATGATACGCGGCTTGCGGCGGAGTAATCGCTATTCTGCAAAAAGCCGCATTGCGGAGCCGATTGTCGTGTAGAGGCCGACAAGGCTGAGGGCCAGGACGCAGACCAAAGAGACGATCACCAATATCGAGGTCATGCGATGCGACCGTTGATAGGGACGAGCGCCAATATCCGTTTGTATTGGAAGGATGTGGGAGAGCTGCGCCGCGGTCCATCCGCTGCGTTCGAATTCCGGTGAAGCGATAAACTCCGCCAGATGCCATTGCCGTCTCATGGAAGAGGGCAACTGCGCCAGAAAGCGTTGCGGTTCGCGCCTGTCATTTCTTGAGAGGAAGATATCAATCGCTTCCCGGAAGCGCTCGTCCCTTGCGCCTGAGCAGAACAACATACGCCCCGCTTCGATGAGATCATTCATCTCAAGCAGCACTTCGCCATATTTTTGAAAGAGCGCCAGATTGATTTCAGGATGGCTGAGTCTGCCTTGAAGGATTTCCTTCGTGCGCCAGAATTTCTGTTCGGAAATGGCCTGATCTACGAGTTCAAAGGTCATCTTAACGCAATGAGTTTCTATATTGGAGCAAATAGATTTTCGTCTCGGCAGCAATAGTCCGAAGTTTATATTTTCACTATCAAAAAAGAAAGAGGAGGCGTCATCGCCTCCTCCTTGCTCATCATTACTCGACTGCCTTCACTTCTTTCCGTGTCGCGATCAGCGAACCGATGATGCCGGTTGCGAGGATGGCGACGGTGACGCCGAGCGAGACGGCGGGCGGGATCTTGGCGATGCCCAGCATGTCGGCGACGAAAATCTTCGAACCGACGAAGACCAGAACCGCAGCCAGCGCATATTTCAGATAAGCGAAGCGGTGGATCAGGGCGGCGAGCGCAAAATAGAGGGCGCGCAGGCCAAGGATTGCGAAGATATTCGAGGTGTAGACGATAAACGGATCGGTGGTGATCGCGAAGATTGCCGGGATCGAATCGACCGCGAAGATCAGGTCGGCGATTTCGACCATGATGAGCGCCAGGAAGAGCGGCGTCACGAAGGTCTTCAGCTTGCCGGTGGTCGCATCCGTTTCCTTGACGAAGAATTTTTCGCCATGCAGCTTCTCCGTCACCGGCAGGCGGCTGCGCAGGAATTTCAGGATGCGGTTATTGCCGATGTCCGATTCGTCATGGTCGGACGAGAACAGCATCTTGAGGCCCGTGAAGACGAGGAAGGCCGCGAAGAGATAAAGCACCCAGTGGAAGTTTTCGACGATGGCCGCGCCGCCGGCGATCATGATGCCGCGCAGGACGATGACGCCGAGGATACCCCAGAGCAGCACACGGTGCTGATATTGGCGGGGAATGGCGAAATAGGAGAAGATCATGGCGATGATGAAGATATTGTCCATCGCCAGGCTTTTTTCGACCACGAAGCCGGTGACATATTCCATCGCCGACTGCTGGCCGGACTGGTACCAGATCCAGCCGCCAAAGGCCAAGCCGATGGCGATGTAAAAGCCGGACATCAGCAGGCTTTCACGAATGCCGATTTCCTTGGAATTCTTGTGCAGCACGCCGAGATCGAGCGCCAGGAGGCCAAGGACGAGAGAAATGAAGACCGCCCACATCCATGTGGGGGTACCGAGAAAATCGTTGAGGAGGAACTCCATCAGTCAACCTTTAGCCGGACGAGGTTGGCTTTGCGGATGGGGAACGTGTGTCAAGAATATACGTGGGCCCCAACCTAAAGAAACTCGACATCACGTGTTGTCCGGTAACACGTCAGAGGGGCCCGAGTTCTGATCACGATGGGTAAATGGGTGGCCGCTCGATGTTTTCAAGGGCAGGTCCAAGAAAAAAATCGGCAGGCGCTGTTTGACAAATTTGTAAAACGACTATAGAAGCCGCCCCAACGCCGGGCAGTGATGTCCGGTGTGTTTTGTTGACTGCCTTGCAGTGTAATAGCTGACGTTCGGCGGTCAATATCACCGACATGTCCCGTGGTTTCTCCATTTGCATGTGAGAAGCCTGTCAGAGGCCCTGAAACGGGCTTCAGAGGAGGGCGTGTTTCCTTGAACCGGTTTGGCAACAACCGGCATAACCTTTTGAGAAGGAAATACGATGAGCAAGCGCGAATCGGCTAAGTATAAAATTGACCGCCGCATGGGCGAAAATATCTGGGGTCGTCCGAAGTCCCCGGTTAACCGCCGCGAATACGGCCCGGGCCAGCACGGCCAGCGCCGCAAGGGCAAGATGAGCGACTTCGGCACGCAGCTGCGCGCCAAGCAGAAGCTCAAGGGCTACTACGGCGAACTGCGCGAAAAGCAGTTCCGCGCCACTTTCGACGAAGCAAACCGTCGCAAGGGTGACACCTCCGAGAACCTGATCGGCCTGCTCGAGTCGCGTCTGGACGCCATCGTCTACCGCGCCAAGTTCGTTCCGACCGTTTTCGCGTCGCGCCAGTTCATCAACCATGGCCACGTCACGGTTAACGGCGTTCGCGTCAACATCGGTTCTTACCGCTGCAAGCCGGGCGACGTTATCGAAGTTCGCCAGAAGTCCAAGCAGCTCGTAACCGTTCTGGAAGCCGTTCAGCTCGCTGAGCGTGACGTTCCGGACTACATCGAAGTTGACCACAACAAGATGGTTGCGACCTACGCCCGCGTTCCGGCTCTCTCCGACGTTCCGTACCCGGTCGTCATGGAACCGCATCTGGTCGTCGAATTCTACTCGCGTTAATCGACGCGTTTCAGTATTCAGGAAGCCGCCCTTCGGGGCGGCTTTTTTGTTTGTGGGGAAGGCTTTGCATGCAGGACATTCAGGCGATCGTCGATTCCATCTATGACAGCATGGCGCCGAGGCTCGGCGAGGGGAAGGTTGCGGATTACATTCCCGAACTTGCCAAGGTCGATCCCAACCAGTTCGGCATCGCCATCACCACTGTCGATGGAACCACCTATACGGCCGGCAATGCGCTCACGCCGTTTTCGATCCAGAGCATCTCCAAGGTCTTCATGCTGACGCTGGCGCTCGGCAAGGCGGGGGAAACGGTGTGGAACCGGGTGGGGCGCGAACCTTCAGGCTCTTCCTTCAACTCCATCGTCCAGCTGGAGCACGAGCACGGAATCCCACGCAATCCCTTCGTCAATGCCGGCGCCATCGTGGTCACCGATATCGTTCTTTCCGGCCATCAGCCGCGCGAGGCGATTGGCGAGCTTCTGCGCTTCGTCCGTTATCTCGCCGATGACGATACGATCAGCATTGATGACACGGTGGCAAAATCCGAGCAGGCGACGGGGTTCCGCAATTTCGCGCTTGCCAATTTCATGCGGTCCTTCGGCAATCTGCACCACCCCGTGGAATATACGCTCGGCGTTTATTTCCATCAGTGTGCTCTTTCCATGACCTGCGCGCAGCTTTCCCGCGCCGGCCTCTTCCTCGCCAATCGCGGCCGCAATCCGCTGACCGGCCACACGGTCGTCTCGGACCGCCGGGCGCGGCGTATCAATGCGCTAATGCTGACCTGTGGCCATTATGACGGATCGGGTGATTTCGCCTATCATGTCGGTCTGCCGGGCAAGAGCGGTGTGGGCGGCGGCATCATGGCGGTGGCGCCGGGGAACGCGTCCATCGCCGTCTGGTCACCGGGCCTCAACAAGGTCGGCAATTCGGCGCTTGGGTCACATGCGCTGGAAATGCTGGCGACGAAAACCGGCTGGTCGGTATTCGGGGCTTGATATTGCCGGCGGATGGGGGCATTGCCTGCATGTAGAACGGCAGTCGTGCCGGAGCGAGCTGATGATGAACATTCTCACCAAGATCGATGATTTTGTAGATCAGGCCGGGGCCGACCAGATTGGGGCGGATCAGGAAGCGTCCGAAGAAAACGGCAGCTCGCATCCCCTGTTCGACAATGCACCGCGTTCGGTGTCGTTCAACAAGCTGCGCAAACGGCTGCTGCGCAATGTGCGCCAGGCCTTTACCGATTTCGGCATGCTGAATGGCCAGAAGCGCTGGCTTGTCGGCCTTTCCGGCGGCAAGGACAGCTATGGGCTGCTGGCGCTGCTGCTCGATCTCAAATGGCGTGGCCTTTTGCCGGTGGAACTTGTTGCCTGCAATCTCGATCAGGGCCAGCCGAATTTTCCCAAGCACGTGTTGCCGGAGTATCTGGCGAAGATCGGTGTCCCCCATCGCATCGAATATCGCGACACCTATTCCGTGGTGAAGGAAAAGGTGCCTTCGGGCGGCACTTACTGTTCGCTCTGTTCGCGGCTCAGGCGCGGCAATCTCTACCGCATCGCGCGGGAAGAGGGCTGCGACGCGCTGCTGCTTGGCCATCATCGCGAGGATATTCTTGAGACCTTCTTCATGAATTTCTTCCATGGCGGCCGGCTGGCCGGAATGCCGGCGAAGCTTTTGAATGATGAGGGTGACCTGATGGTCATGCGCCCGCTTGCCTATTGCGCCGAGGAAGATATGGCGAAATTCGCGGCGGCGATGGAATTTCCGATCATTCCCTGTGATCTCTGCGGCTCGCAGGACGGGCTTCAGCGCAATGCGATGAAGGAGATGCTGGCCGACATAGAAAGGCGTATGCCCGGCCGCAAGGATGTGATGCTGAGGGCGCTTGCCCATGTCAATCCGTCGCATCTGCTCGATCCGAAGCTTTTTGATTTTTCCGCGCTCGCTGTCACCGGCGCGTCACCTGAAGAGCGTACGGAGGCCCGCCCTCCCTTATGAAGAAGTGCCCCGCGCGATGACCCTTTCCGACAAAGATATCGACTTCCTCGTTTCCACCGTTGCTGCTGCCGGTGTGGATGAAATTCTGCCCCGCTTCCGAAACCTGAGCGCCGGCGCAATCTCCGAAAAGACCTCTGCCGTCGATCTCGTTACCGAGGCCGATGTTCTGGCGGAAAAGGCGATCACCGCCGCGCTGCTTGAGCGATTTCCAAAGGCCCATATCGTCGGCGAAGAGGCCTATGACGCGGATCAGTCCGTCATTCCCGCGCTTGCCGATGCGCCGCTTGCCTTCGTGATCGATCCCATTGACGGCACTTTCAATTATGCTGCCGGCTTTCCCGCTTTCGGCACGCTGCTCGCGGTCACCGTTAACGGTGAGACGGTGGCGGGCATTATCCACGATCCTGTCATGGGCGATACCATCGTCGCTCTCAAGGGCGAGGGGGCCTATCTCAACCGCAAGAACGGTTCGCAGGCGAAGCTCAAGGTCGCGGATCCCGCGCCACTATCCGAAATGGTCGGCATCTTTTCCTGGGGCCATAGCCACGAGGATCGCCGTCCGGTGATTGCCGCCAATATGGCGAAGATCAAGATGGCGCTCTCGCTGAATTGTTCGGCACATGAATATTGGCTCGCCTCGGCCGGCAAGCTGCATTTCATCGGCCATGAAAAGCTGATGCCGTGGGATCATCTCGCCGGTGTTCTTATCCATCAGGAAGCGGGCGGCTATACGGCCCGTTTCGACAACACGCCCTACCGGCCGGGACAGACGACGGGTGGCATCCTGTCGGCCCCCGACAAGGAGAGCTGGAAGATGCTGCGCCGGGAAATCGTGGCTTTATAAGTTTTACGCCTAGACAGAAGGATCTCGCCCATGGCTATCGAACTCGACATCGCCTCTCTTGCCAACGCGCTTCAGGAGGCGGCGGCAGTGGAAATCCTGCCGCGGTTCCGCAATCTGGGCGAAGGCGATGTGCGGATCAAGAGCGAGGCGATCGATCTCGTCACCGAGGCTGACGAGGCCGCCGAGCGGCTGATCCGCGCCCGCGTGCAGGAAATCATGCCGCAGGCGCTGTTCATCGGCGAAGAGGCGGTGGCGGCGGATGCCTCGCTGCTTGGCAAGCTTGCCGACGCCGATCTTGCCGTGGTGGTCGATCCGATCGACGGCACCTATAATTTCGCTTCCGGCCTGCCGCTCTTCGGCGTGATGATGAGTGTCATCTCCAAGGGTGAGACTGTCGCGGGCCTCATCTTCGACCCGATGGGCAATGATTGGGCGATTGCCGAAAAGGGCTCCGGTGCGTGGCTTTGCAGCGCCGATGGCGCGCAGACGCAGATGTCCGTGGTACCGGCGCCTGAATTGTCGCAGATGGTTGGCATCGCCAATACCGGCTATTTCGATGTGGAGACCCGCCGCAAGATTCTGACGAACCTCGCCGATGTGCGGCTCTTCACCAGCTATCGCTGCGCGGCGCATGAATACCGCCTGTTCTGCGGCGGCCACATGCATTTCCTGATGTATAACAAGCTGATGCCCTGGGACCATCTGGCCGGCACGCTGCTTTCGCAGGAAGCGGGCGCTTATGCGGCCCGTCTCGACGGCTCGCCCTATCTGCCGCGTCATGTGGATGGCGGACTGCTGCTTGCGCCGGACCAGGAGACCTGGGAATTGCTGCGCGAGAAGATTTTCACGGTTTGAGTTGCGCGACCACGTTGCGGTTCGATGAAGTTTACCGGTCTCACATCCGTCATCCTCGGGCTTGACCCGAGGATCCACAGGTGGTTGAGGCGATGGATCCTCGGGTCAAGCCCGAGGATGACGCCGAGAGCGGAGAACGGATGACGTTGAAAGCGAAGCGCAATTGGCAGACAAATAAAAAAGGGCGCGGAACAAAATTCCGCGCCCTTTTATTTTTCTAACCGCCCTTACCGTGTCGGCTTGTTGTGCGCCTGAAACAGCATACCCTTTTCGCCGATCAGCACGAAGATCAGGCCGATAATGGAGACGACGAAAAAGCCTGCCACCATTGGCAGCGCCGTGCCATCGAAGGCCTGGCCGATGGCGGCACCGATGAGCGAGCCGCCGACCGTACCCATGAAGCCGATGACGGAGGAGGCGGTGCCGGCGACATGGCCGAGCGGCTCCATGGCGAGCGAATTGAAGTTCGACCCGATCCAGCCGAACTGGAACATGGCGAGCGCGAAGAACACGATGAAGATCGCGAAAGGCATCGGTTCCGGTCCCAGCACCTGCACCACCAGCCAGACGAAGGTGATGGCGATGAAACCGAGCAGCGATCCGTGCGACAGCTTGCGCATGCCGAACCTGCCGACCAGCCTTGCATTGATGAAGGACGAGAAGGCCATGAACAGGGCGACGCCCGCAAAGGCGGCGGCAAACCATGCGCCGAGGCCATAGATGCCCTTATAGACCTGTTCAGCCGAGTTGATGAAGCCGAACAGTGCCCCGAAGATGAAGGTGCTGGAGAGCGTGTAGCAGAGCGCGATACGGTTGGTGAGAACGATCTTGAAGCCGCCAAGCACCGAACGGGCGGTGAAAGGGCGGACATCGTCCGGATGCAGCGTTTCCGGCAGGCGGAAATACATCCAGGCCGTCACCACGGCGGCAATTGCCGCCATGAAGGCGAAGATCAGGTGCCAGTTACCGAAAAACAGCACGATCTGGCCGGTGCCGGGCGCGATGACCGGAACGACCATGAAGACCATCATGATCAGCGACATGACTTCCGCCATCTGGCGGCCGCCATAGATGTCGCGCACGATCGAGATGGTGATGACGCGTGTCGCCGCCGAGCCGATGCCCTGAATGAAACGCAGCAGCAGCAGGCCGGAGAAGGACGGTACAAAGACAACGGCGAGGGCTGAAACGATGTAGATCGCAAGCCCGACAAGCATTGGCTTGCGGCGTCCGAAACGGTCCGAGATCGGCCCATATAGAAGCTGGGCGACGCCAAAGCCCAGGAGATAGGTGGAGATCACATATTGGCGGTGGTTTTCATTGACCACGCCCAGCGATGCACCGATTTCCTGAAGGCCGGGCAGCATGATGTCGATGGCGAGCGCGTTCAGCGCCATCAGCATTGCGGCCAGCGCAATGAATTCCGTGCGCCCCATCGAGCCTGCGCGCGAAGCGGTGGATTGTGAAAGTTCTGTCACAGGATTGCCCCAAAAAGAACGGCAAAGGCGTTGCATGAAGCAACGCCTGGCATAAATTTCTGACAATCAGGGTGGGCCGGATGAACCGGCCGAAATCAGGCCGCGCCGCGGACGCTGATACCCTGTTCTTGGAAGTGGTTTTGAAGTTCGCCGGACTGGAACATCTCTCTTACGATGTCACAGCCGCCGACGAATTCGCCCTTGACGTAGAGCTGCGGGATGGTCGGCCAGTTGGAATAGTCCTTGATGCCCTGGCGGATATCTGCATCGGCAAGCACGTTGATGCCCTTGTAGTCGACGCCGAGATAATCGAGGATCTGTACCACCTGGCCGGAAAAACCGCACTGCGGAAATTGCGGGGTGCCCTTCATGAAAAGAACGATATCGTTGCTCTTCACTTCGATGTCGATCATGTCGTGAATGCCGCTCATAGGCCTATTCCTTTCACATGCGGTTCAAGGCCGCTGCTTTCTGTTTGTTCCTAAATAACATGTCGCGGCGCGATTTCCACCCGGAAAGCGTAAAAAACTGCGGGTGTGGCATCGCTGATTGCGGGTCGAAACTCCGGTTACCAGCGCGTCGTTCTCTTCGGGTAAGAAAAGTCGAGAACTATTTTTCCGATTGGCTCGCGCCGCGTGAAGACTGGTTTTATTATCGGACCTGTTCTGCCATTATAAATATTGAGCTCTTGTTTGTTCTCGAACGGCAACGTGTCCCCGCCACTATTCAGTGAGCAGTCATCCTCGCAAACGATTTTTATCTCGCTGGTGAAGCGACCCGCTTTAATATCGATAATTAGTTTAGGACTTTCCTGTTCTACGAGGCGGCAGGTTTCGCCTATCTTACAGAAGGCTGTGCCGGATATCCTGTCAGCACTAGCGAGCGTCACGATGAAGCCGACTTTGATGTCTTTGCCGTCCTCAACCTCTGCGGTGCCTTGCAGCGGTCCGGAAATCGCCAGCAGCAAAAAAATGGGGAGCAGGCGGAGACGACGCATCATTTATATCTCTGCCGGCTGCGGGCAGCGGCTGTGCGTCTTTTGCTCACCTGCTTCTTGGCTGGCTTGGGTTTGACGGCGGCGTTGAGTGCTGCTTCGAGGACGGATCCGACGATGCCGCCGGCAAGCGAGCCGGTACTTTTCGTTCGGCGCGCCCGGCGCGTTTTGCGGATGCCGGTATTGGTGAGGATTTCAGACAGCGCGCCCTTGACGACGCCGTTGAGCACTTGATCGACGATGCCAGACAAATTTCCCTCGCCAATAAATAAATCACATTTCCGTCGCGTTTTTTACTATACGTGCATCGCCCACTGTATCAAGCGATCCTTTCGGGTGTCTCTAGCCTGAAGGTTTATGCATGCCGACCGTCAAGTCACGACTTGTTCTTTATTTCCCCGGTTTCGATCCGCTCGATGCGGCGGCCCATCACCTGCGTTACCAGCGGGCAGCGGCGCTGGCCGGCAAGACATGGGATGTCGATTATAAGGTGGGAGCGCTGGAGACTTCGCCGGCGGGTGAGACATTCACGGTAGAGGCCTCGGCGGGCGACTGGCGGACGCGTTCGGAGATTTTTGTCTATGACCATAACGACGTTATCTCGCAGTTGCGGGATGCGCCGGTCTGGCGCCAGACATTGCTCGGGTTCAAGGCCGGGGCGGGCATTGTCAGTGAGGGCGGTGCTGCGCGCTATTTCCGCCACGCCTGGCGTTTTGGCCTGTTCTTCATCTTCCCGTTTTTGCTGATGCTTGTCGGCGGTGCACTTGCTGTCGGCATTGCGCTTTCACCATGGCTTTTTGGTTTGCCGCTCTGGCTTCTCGCGATCAGCCTTCCCGCCGCCGCCCTGTTTTTCGTAAAGGTGTTCCTGCCATTTGCGGAGCGGTTTCACACCCTGCATCTTTATGCGGACTGGCGCTTCGCGCTCGCGGTTGGCCGCGATGAGCCGATTGCCCGTGACTGGATCGAGGAGAGGGCAGCACTTGTTCTGACGGCGCTGGAGCAGCCCGCGGATGAGGTTCTGGTGGTTTCCCACAGCATGGGCGCCAGCCTTGCGCTCGCCGTGATCGGCCGTGTGCTGGAACTGAAGCCGGATGCGCTGGATGGCCGGAAACTGTCCTTCGCGACCTTGGGCGGGGCGGCGCTGCAATGTGCGTTCCTGACGAGTGCGGGCAGGCTTCGCGAAAGCGTCGGCTCGATCGCCCGTCACCCGGAGGTGACATGGTTCGATATCCAGTGCCTGACCGATCCTATCCACCTCTACCGGTGCAATACCGTGGGCTTAACCGGCCATAAAGATGCGCCGCAGCCGAAGATCGTGCCGATCCGCTTCAAGCATTCGCTTTCGCCGGAGCGTTATAAGAAGAACAAGCGCAACTTCCTGCGCATGCACCGGCAATATGTTCTGGGGCCGGATCGCAAATCCGGTTACGATTTTACCCTGCTGACGGCGGGGCCTTTGCCTGCCGCCTCCTTTGCCGATCTGGATTCGCAGACGCCGCCAGTCCTGTAAGCGGCGCTGATCCACTCGGCCGGACATGAAGAGGCCCGCGTGAGAGTATCACGCGGGCCTTGATTTATTCCGCAAGTTTCACGCTCTGCCGCAGGCGGGACAGAGACGTGCCGTTGCCGGAACCGTTTTCACGGGCGCCATCATTCGGGAGCCGAGGTCTGCAGGGCAAGCGCATGCAGAACGCCGCCCATATTGCCCTTCAGCGCGTCATAGACCATCTGGTGCTGCTGCACGCGGGTCTTGCCCTTGAATGCTTCCGCAACGACTTCAGCCGCGTAATGATCGCCATCACCGGCCAGATCGCGGATCGTGACCTTTGCCCCGGGAATTCCCGCCTTAATCATGTCTTCAATGTCGCCGGGTTTCATGGGCATGGTGTTTCTCCTTAATTCATTCTGCGGCGAGCAAAGTTTCGCCGTCCATGAATTTAGGGAACCACGATTCATAGGCCAAGTGCAATTCTTTAATCTCGACAGCCCGCGCCGTGCCCAGCTTTACGCTCGCACCGCCGGTAACGCCGATAACCGGGCAGGAAACGCCCGCCGCCTTCGCTGCTGCCTGCACCTCGTCGAGATCGGCCTTTTTGACCGTCAGAACGTAACGGCCCTGATCTTCGCCATAGAAGGTGAGGACCGGGTTGTGACCTTCGACCGCGTCGATGGTTGCGCCGATGCCCGACGAAATCGCCATTTCGGCAACTGCAAGCGCGAGGCCGCCCGAAGAGCAATCATGAACCGCGGTGGCAAGACCATCCGTGATGAGCGTACGGACGAAATCGCCGTTCTTCTTTTCGGCGGCCAGATCGACATGCGGTGCCGGACCATCGATGCGGCCATGAATGTCACGCATGTAAACCGACTGGGCGATATGCGTGCCGAGGCCGGCAGGGGCGCCAACGAGCAGCACCACTTCGTCAGCGGCGGCGAAACGGATGCGCGCCATGCGGCCCCAATCCTTCAGCAGGCCAACGCCGCCGATGGTGGGGGTGGGCAGGATCGCCTGGCCATTGGTTTCGTTATAGAGCGAGACGTTGCCAGAAACGATGGGGAATTCCAGCACACGGCAGGCTTCTCCGATGCCCTTGATGGCATGGACCAGCTGGCTCATGATTTCAGGCTTTTCGGGGTTGCCGAAATTGAGGTTGTCGGTGGCCGCCAGCGGCAAAGCGCCGGTTGCGGTGATGTTGCGCCAGCATTCGGCGACGGCCTGCTTGCCGCCTTCGAACGGGTCGGCCTCGACATAACGCGGTGTGACGTCGGAGGAGAAGGCGAGCGCCTTCTTGTCATGGCCTTCGACGCGCACCACGCCGGCATCGCCGCCGGGAAGCTGCAGCGAATTGCCCTGGATCAGCGTGTCATATTGTTCGTAAACCCAGCGGCGCGAGGAATTGTTGGCCGAACCGACCAGCGATACCAGCGCATCGGCGATATCGGCGGCGGGGACGTCGTTTTCTGCCAGCGGCGCGGGCACCTTGGCGGGCGTCCATGGGCGGTCATATTCGGGAGCCTCGTCGCCGAGTTCCTTGATCGGCAGGTTGGCGACTTCCTCGCCATTGTGCAGCACGCGGAAGCGCAGGTCGTCGGTGGTCTTGCCGACAATCGCGAAATCCAGACCCCATTTGACGAAGATCGCCTTGGCGACCTCTTCCTTGGAGGGCTCGAGAACCATGAGCATGCGCTCCTGGCTTTCCGACAGCATCATTTCGTAAGCCGTCATGCGCTCTTCGCGCACCGGTACGGCGTTCAAGTCAAGTTCGATGCCGAGATCGCCCTTGGCGCCCATTTCAACGGCCGAGCAGGTGAGGCCGGCGGCGCCCATGTCCTGAATGGCGATGACAGCGCCGGTCTTCATCAGCTCGAGGCAGGCTTCCAGCAGGCACTTTTCGGTGAAGGGGTCGCCGACCTGAACGGTCGGGCGCTTTTCCTCGATGGATTCGTCGAATTCGGCGGACGCCATGGTCGCACCGCCGACGCCGTCGCGGCCGGTCTTCGCACCGAGATAAACGACCGGCAGGCCGACGCCCTTGGCTTCCGAGAGGAAGATCGCGTTGGACTTGGCAAGGCCGGCGGCAAAGGCGTTGACGAGGATGTTGCCGTTATAACGGGGATCGAATTCCACTTCGCCGCCGACAGTCGGCACGCCGAAGGAATTGCCGTAACCGCCGACACCGGCGACGACGCCGGCCACGAGGTGGCGGGTCTTCGGATGATCCGGCGCGCCAAAACGCAGGGCGTTCATGGCCGCGATCGGGCGTGCGCCCATGGTGAAGACGTCACGCAGGATGCCGCCGACGCCGGTTGCCGCACCCTGGTAGGGCTCGATATAGGACGGGTGGTTGTGGCTCTCCATCTTGAAGACGACGCAGTCACCATCGTCGATATCGACCACACCGGCGTTTTCGCCGGGGCCCTGAATGACGCGCGGTCCTGTTGTCGGCAGGGTCTTCAGCCACTTCTTGGAAGACTTATAGGAGCAGTGCTCGTTCCACATGGCCGAGAAAATGCCAAGCTCGGTAAAGCTGGGCTCCCGTCCGATCAGGTCGAGGATACGCTGGTATTCGTCGGGCTTCAGCCCGTGGGATGCAACGAGTTCCGGGGTGATCTTGATGGAATTTGAGATAGACATAGGTCTCACGCGGTTCGAGCCGAGGAAAGTTTCCGGTTCTTTAGCGCAAGAGGCTTGATCGTGCGACAGGAAAATGCGCCGTTTTGCCGGCAAAGCGCTGCTTTGTTGGCTTATTCAGAACTTGTAGCCGACCATTAGTCCTACACGCGTCAGCCCGTCATTGGGGCCGTCGCACAGATTGGCATGTGAGGCGTGTTCGATCTGGGTCGAGATATTCCAGTTGCTGTTGAAGCGATATCCGATGGCGGCATATTCATGAAAAAGCACGCGGCAGCCAAATTCCGCGCCGGTTTCGCCCGGACCGTTTCTCAGCCTGCCGTCATGCCACAGGCCGCCGAAGCCGAGATCGACGAAAATCTTCGGATTGAGGTCGAAGGTCCAGTTGACGCCGCCGTAAATGGTATTCGCTTCGCCCTCGGTGCCGATTTCCGCACCCAGATGCAGTCGTGGGCGAGCGAGCTTTTCGCCAAGGGTGACGGCCGAGGCACTGGCGAAGGGATCGAAATAGGCGGTGAAGGCTGGAAAAACGCCGTCTTCGCCGCCGTCATCGCGATTGGCGAGCGAGGTTGTGACCCCGAAACGCAATTCATCGAAAACGGTCCCATCTGCGGCGATGGCCGGCGTCATATCAGTCAACACATATGCTGCGAAAACCATCACAAGAGCGAAGAATGCCCTGGCGGAAGTGGAACCGAATGCTGCCATCGAATCATTCCCCGCTGCGAAGTAGGGAAAGGATGGCAGATTCGCCGGTTTGGTAAATGATGAGTTACTGAATTAGAGGTCGTGTTGCAGGAAAGACTCGTTCCCGCTCACGCCTCGCTTTCATAACCGGCCGAACCATTGTCGAGCAGATGCCGCAAGGTGCCGAAGGCATGGGTCAGATCCTCGCGTTTGGGAGGCCCGGAAAAGCTGATGCGGACACGGTGGAAAACCTTCTCCGTGCGCCCGGCCTTGAACTCGTCCTCGTCGTCGATCAGCACGCCCTCCTTCATGGCGGCATTGCGGAACGTGCCGGAAAGCCAGGGTTCGGGCAGCCGCAGCCATAAGAAGGCGATATCCGGCAGGGAATTGAATTCCAGCCCGGCAAAAACGCGTCTGGCGATCGCCTCACGCTGGTTGATCTCGGCAATACAATCCTTGCGGATGTCATCGGCGTCGCCGCTATTGACGAGCCGTGCATTCAGTTCGGCCAGCATGAAGGGCAGACCGCCGGTTATCATCGAATGCGAAATGCGTATCCTAGACGAGAACTGCGCCGGGCAGGCGACCCAGCCGCCCCGGACACCGGCGGAAACGGATTTGGACAGGCCGCCGACAACAAAGGTGATATCGGGCGCGAATTCGGCAATCAGCGGGATCGCCTCGCGGGTCATGGCGCCATAGAGATTGTCCTCGACAATCCATACGCCGTATCTACGGGCGATATCGGCGATCGCACGCCGCCGCTCTTCGGGCAGGGTGGCGCAGGTCGGGTTCTGGCCCGCCGACATCAGGAAGATCATCTTGGGGTGCTGCTGGGCGCAGACGCGTTCGAAATCGTCGGGGACAATACCCTTCTCATCCGCTTCCACCAGCGTTACCCGCCGTCCGGCCAATGCGGCGCTGCGGCTGATATGGGAATAGGTGAGGGGCTCGAAAACGATCCGGTCGCCCGGCGCCGTCATCGCCGTCACCACGCTCATCACCGCGGCGTGGGCGCCGAGCGTCGAAACGATGTTTTCCGGCTTTGGCGACCAGCCGTTCTGGGAAAGCCAGCGAACGCCCGCCATACACCAGCTGTCTGGAAGCGCGCGGGTGTAGTTGGTCACTTCGAAGGGATGGTCCCGGGTGACGGCCTCGATATGCCGGGTGATCAACGTGCTCTGGCCGACATCGGGTGCGGCAGTGGTGTTCAGCCGGAACTCCGCGCTGGTCTCGATCGGGTGGCGTGTGCCGCCGAATGCGGACGCTGCGGGTTCGATACGTGACGACGGGGCGGGGGTCTTGCTCTCATTGACATAGGTGCCACGCCCGACTTCGCCGCTGACGAGACCACGCTCGTGGATGAGCGCATAGGCGCGGCTGATTGTGCCGATTGTCACACCCAGATCATAAGCGAGATTGCGTTGCGGCGGCAATTTTGAACCGGCCTTCAGAATGCCATCCGAAATCGCACCTTCGATACTGTCTGCAAGGCGCAGGTAAATGGGCCCATTGCCCTCGGTAATGTCGGGAAGCCAATTTGTCATGGTGACAATTTATGCATTGTATCTACGTGCAAGTCAATTGTATTTATTGGATGCATTAACTGAGGCTGAACGCACGGAGACAATAGGTGCAATATGCGCAAGATGGATCAATACCTTTCGACAACGGATACAATTTATCCTGACGGTTACGAACGGGAACGCGTGTTCCGCGATGCCGGCGACATGGTCGCACCGGCGCCGTATCCGGCTGAGATCGCTCGCACGCTTATTGGTCGCCTGATTACGGGCTTGTTCAATTGGCACGATAAACGACAGGGACGGCTCGCTTTGCGGGAACTGTCGGACGATCTTCTGCAGGATATTGGCGTGACGCGCGACGAGGCCTTGAAGGAGGCCGCAAAGTCGCAGCTTTTCTCGTGGCCAACGCGGCCGCTTTGATTTTCTGCCGGAGAGCGGCGCCATCTTTCCCCGGTGCCTGATAGCCATTCGGCAGGCCCGCCACGCCAGTCCCAACCGGCGCGGCGGGTCTTTTTGTATTGAATCTTCCACCCTCCGTCGTTCTCGGGCTTGACCCGAGGACCCGTTTTCATTCGGCCGTGGATCCTCGGGTCAAGCCCGAGGATGACGTCGCGAGCGGGGCGGCCTTGTCGTCAAATCTTTAACAGAACACATCAGGGTCGCTAAATCAGCAACCCTTGCCGCCATTCGCCCAGCGTTTTACGTCGGTCGCGATGCGGCCGGCAACGGCGTCGTTCATCACCGGACCGAAAGCGTCGAGCTTTGCCGGGTTGCCCTCGGCCTGAACCACCAGCATGGGGCGGGATTCCGGGCTGTTGCGCGGCACGAGCAGGATGCGCGGGCGGCCAGAAAAGGAATTCAGTTCCGGCGCCAGGCGATAGGCCTTGAAGGCCGGATCGCCCGATTTGAACCAGCAGGCATTCGCGCCCAGCGCGACCCGTTCCATGGTCGGCAATGCCGCTCGCGACACGGATGATACCGGCTGGGGCTTGGGCTGGCATGCGGCAAGCGCTGCGGCGGCGAAAAGCAATCCAGCGGCCTTCGGGGCATGGGATCGGAACAGGCGGTTCATCGCGTCATCCAAATTAAAGGCCAAACTGGAGCCGGAAGTGGCATCGAGAAGAGGGCAGGCACATGCCCGCCCGCTTGTCAGGCTGCGATGACGCCGAGCGCCGAGGCAAAGAGGCCGCGGCCGTCATTGCCGCCATGGGCGGCCTCGATCAGGTTTTCAGGATGCGGCATCATGCCGAGAACGTTGCCCTGAGCGTTAATGACGCCGGCAATGTCGTTCAACGAACCATTGGGATTGGTGCCGTCAGCATAACGGAACACGACCTGGCCATTGCCTTCGACGGCCTTCAACTCATCCGCTTCGAGGAAGTAGTTGCCGTCGTGGTGGGCGACGGGGCAACGCAGTACTTGGCCCTTGTCATAGGCGCGGGTGAATTCGGTGTCGTTATTGACGACTTCGAGCTTCACTTCACGGCAGACGAATTTCAGCGAGGCGTTGCGCATCAGCGCGCCCGGCAGCATGCCGGCTTCGACGAGAATCTGGAAGCCGTTGCAGACGCCGAGAACCTTGACGCCCTTTTCGGCCTTTTCGCGGATGGCCTGCATGACCGGCATGCGGGCGGCAATGGCGCCGCAACGCAGATAGTCACCGTAGGAGAAGCCGCCGGGAATGACGATCAGGTCAACATCCGGAAGTGTCGTTTCCGTCTGCCAGATGGTGACGGGCGCCGTTCCGGAGATTTTCGTGAGCGCCGCGATCATGTCGCGGTCGCGGTTCAGGCCGGGAAGTTGGACGACAGCGGATTTCATGGTCGGCGGCTCCTGCGGCTTTTAGAGAATGGCGATAGAGTAGTTTTCGATAACCGTATTGGCCAGAAGCTTTTCGCACATCGCCTTCAGGTCGGTCTCGGCCTTGGCCTTGTCGGCACCTTCCAGCTCCAGGTCGAAGACCTTGCCCTGACGGACATGGCCGACGCCGCCGAAACCGAGGCTGCCGAGCGCGCCTTCGATTGCCTTGCCCTGCGGATCGAGAACGCCGTTCTTCAGCGTAACAGTCACCCGTGCCTTGATCACCTGATCTTCTCCTGATTTTACCCTTGCGGTGTCGATATTACTTCACGAGGCCGATATTACTTCACGAGGACAGGGCCGGTGCCGCGGATCGGTTCGTTTTCATTGATGATGCCGAGACGGCGCGCAACTTCGGAATAGGCTTCGAGAAGCCCGCCCATGTCGCGGCGGAACAGGTCCTTGTCCATCTTCTTCTGGGTCTCGATATCCCAGAGACGGCAGCTGTCTGGCGAAATCTCGTCGGCGAGGATGATGCGCATCATGTCGCCTTCGAAAAGGCGGCCGCATTCGATCTTGAAATCGACGAGCTGGATGCCGACGCCGAGGAAGAGGCCGGACAGGAAGTCGTTGACGCGGATGGCAAGCGCCATGATGTCGTCAAGCTCGGCGGGGTTGGCCCAGCCGAAGGCCGTGATGTGCTCTTCGGAGACCATCGGGTCTTCCAGCTCATCCGACTTGTAATAAAATTCGATGATGGAGCGCGGTAGAACCACGCCTTCCTCGATGCCGAGACGCTTGGAGAGAGAGCCGGCGGCGACATTGCGCACGACGATCTCGAGCGGGATCATCTCCACTTCCTTGATCAGCTGCTCGCGCATGTTGAGGCGGCGGATGAAGTGGGTGGGAATGCCGATCTTGTTCAGATGCGTGAAGACATATTCGCAGATACGGTTGTTCAGCACACCCTTGCCGTCGATGACTTCGTGCTTCTTCTTGTTGAAGGCGGTCGCATCGTCCTTGAAGAACTGGATAAGCGTGCCTGGCTCCGGACCTTCGTAGAGGATCTTGGCCTTGCCTTCGTAAATACGGCGGCGACGGTTCATAATGGCAGGTCTCTTGGTTGACGCCGATTCTGGTGGCGTTACGTTTCTGTCTTTGAGCGGTCCCATAAAGGAAAAGAGTGCATTCTACAATGCAGCGCGCATATCTTCCCTTCAATTCTTATGTCGGGCCGACAATGTCCCATGGCTGAAAATCGACCGGCGCGAGCGGCAAGGGGCGGGGCGGGTCTCGCCCTTCGTATCTCTCAGGGCTCGTTTGCCTTCAGGCGGCTCAGGAACTGGGCGAACACCATGCCGCCTTCCGGCCATGGGCCATGGCCGGACTCGGCGTTGATATGGCCGGACATGCCGGCATCGATCAGCAGCGAACCCCAAGCGGCGGCAATATCGTCGGCATGTTCATAGGAGCCGAAGGGATCGTTGCGGCTGGCGATGGTGATGGCCGGAAACGGCAGCGGATCGCGCGGATAGGGGCCGAAGGTCATCAGATGTTTCGGCCGGATATCCGGATTGGCGACATCCGGCGGGGCGACGAGAAGTGCGCCTGCAACTTTCCTGCCGATTTCCGGAATGGCGTGGATGACGGTCGGAACACCCAGCGAATGGGCGACGAGAACGACGGGCTTGGTCGAGGCGTTGACCTCTTCCACCAGCCGCGCCACCCAATCGTGCCTCACCGGTTTTGTCCACTCGGCCTGCTCGACACGGCGCGCGGTGGAAAGCTTGCGCTCCCAGCGCGTCTGCCAGTGGTCTGGGCCGGAATTGGTGTAACCCGGTACGATGAGGATATCTGCTTCTGAAACTTTCATGCGCCCATATCTGTGTCGTGATGCCGCCGCGATCAAGGCCGCGACGGCATTAACTTCAGGGTATTTGCTCAGGCGTTGCCGAAGACGCGCTTGAAGATCGTGTCGACATGCTTGGTGTGGTAGCCGAGATCGAACTTCTCGCGGATGGCATCTTCGGGAAGGGCGGCGCGCACTTCCTCATCGCCCAACAGCTCCTCGAGGAAATCCGCACCCTGTTCCCAGACCTTCATGGCGTTGCGCTGCACCAGGCGGTAGGCGTCCTCACGCGAAACGCCGGCCTGCGTCAGCGCCAAGAGAACGCGCTGCGAATGCACGAGGCCACGGAACTTGTTCATGTTTTTCAACATGTTGTCCGGGTAGATCACCAGCTTTTCGATGACGCCGGCAAGGCGGTTCAGTGCGAAGTCGAGGGTAACGGTGGTGTCAGGGCCGATGGCGCGCTCCACCGAGGAGTGGCTGATATCGCGCTCATGCCAGAGCGCCACGTTTTCCATGGCCGGGACGACCGACATGCGCACCAGACGGGCAAGGCCCGTCAGGTTTTCAGTCAGCACCGGGTTGCGCTTGTGCGGCATGGCGGAGGAACCCTTCTGGCCGGGAGAGAAGAACTCTTCCGCTTCCAGAACTTCGGTGCGCTGCATGTGGCGGATTTCGATGGCGACGTTTTCAATCGAAGAGGCGATGACGCCGAGGACGGCGAAGAACATGGCGTGACGGTCACGCGGGATGACCTGCGTGGAGACCGGCTCGGGAATGAGGCCGAGCTTGGCGCAAACATGTTCTTCCACGCGCGGGTCGATATTGGCGAAGGTGCCGACGGCGCCGGAGATCGCGCCAGTGGCGATTTCCGCACGGGCATTGACGAGGCGCTCGCGGTTGCGGTGCATCTCGGCATAAAAGCGGGCAAAGGTCAGGCCCATGGTGGTCGGCTCGGCATGGATGCCGTGGCTGCGGCCGATGCGCACCGTGTTCTTGTGTTCGAAGGCGCGGGTCTTCAGTGCGGCGAGCACCCGGTCCATATCGGCGAGCAGCAGATCGGCGGCGCGGACGAGCTGGATGTTGAGCGTGGTGTCCAGCACGTCGGAGGAGGTCATGCCCTGATGGACGAAACGGCTATCGGGGCCGACAAATTCGGCGAGGTGCGTCAAGAAAGCGATGACGTCGTGCTTGGTGACGGCCTCGATCTCGTCGATGCGGGCGACGTCGAAAGTGGCGCTGCCGCCCTTTTCCCAGATGGTCTGGGCAGCCGACTTGGGGATGACGCCGAGTTCGGCCAATGCGTCACAGGCATGCGCCTCGATCTCAAACCAGATGCGGAACTTTGTTTCCGGCGACCAGATGGCGACCATTTCCGGCCGGGAGTAACGAGGGATCATGGCAATGACTTTCTTTGTGTGGAATTCTCTGTGGAGGAATTTTGCTGCCCGTTTAGCAAAGTGTTCCGGTAATCTCAATCAGCTATCAGGCCTGCGCATCGGCCCGATGCGCATATTCAAAGTGTCAGGGCGTCCTTTGTGCGTCTGAACGGATGCGCGGCGCGCCATGTGCCCGTCTGCAAAGGACAAGGCCTGCAAGCAGCAGCGGAACGGCGGCAAATGGAAAATAGAGGCGAAGGCCCAGAATGCAGAACTGGTAGATGGCGCCGAGCGAGGTGAAGAGCTGCTGGAAAAACCAGATGCGGGAAAATGCCGGTGCGTGCCACTGCGCATAAAAGATGCGGTACTGAAAAGCGAAAAAAGCTGCCGTGACCGCTATGGTGAAGAAGGCGATGGCAAGGCAGCTTGCCGCAAGGCGCAGCGGCAGGTTGACGGATGCGGGGAGGAAGCGCAGGGCGACCATCGCCAAGGGCCAGCCCAGAAGGCCACCGCAAAAGAACAATATTACGATGTCGGCAGCATGGTCGGTTTCGAACCGGTTTCTGAGATAGAGGCCGAGGGCGGCGCTGGCTGCCGAAGAGGCGGCCCAGACGAGCGGGGCAAGGAGCGGAAACAGAGAGGCCGGTATTATCTTACGGAAATCCTGCGTTTCGCTGTCCATCAAAGCCCCCACCCAAACGCCTGCAGTCTCGTTTCCGGCGTCTCCGCGTTTGGTGTCGGATCAGGACTGCCCGGCTTCCGCCGTCGTGCGCAGCAGCGAGACCGTTTTACGATAATCCTCGACGCCGTCTCCCTTGAAGATGGCCGAGCCGGCCACGAGTGCATTGGCGCCGGCGGCAACGATCGCGCCGGCGGTCTGCGCCGTCACGCCGCCATCCACTTCAAGTTCGATCGGCCGGTCGCCGATCATCGCTTTTGCCGCGCGGATCTTGTCGAGCATGGCGGGAATGAATTTCTGCCCGCCGAAGCCGGGATTGACGCTCATGATCAGGATGAGATCGACATCATCAAGCACGTTTTCGATGACGGAGAGCGGTGTGGCGGGATTGAGCGTCACACCGGCCTTCCTGCCGAGCGTGCGAATGGTTTGAAGCGAGCGATGCAGGTGCGGCCCCGCCTCCGCATGCACGGTGATGCCGTCGCAGCCGGCCTTGGCGAAGGCCTCCAGATAGGGGTCGACGGGAGCGATCATCAGATGGCAATCAAAAAAGGCATTGCTGTGCGGGCGAAGCGCCTTGATCACATCCGGTCCGAACGAGATGTTGGGCACGAAATGGCCGTCCATGACATCGAGATGGATCCAGTCCGCGCCTGCTTCCGTCACATCGGCGACTTCCTGCCCAAGCTTGGCGAAATTGGCAGCCAGGATGGACGGTGCTATCCGGATGGGAAGGGACATGGGGCAAACTCCTCTCGACGCGTTGCTCAACGCTGCCTTTAGCATCGTGTATCCGGGTTTGAAACGGCCTCAGCCGCGACTTGTTGAATTTCCGGTGACGCCGGCTTCACTTACTGTCGTTCGGCCTTGTCCGCCGGTTCGAAGCGCTGGCCGTTCCACCGCTGCAGGCGATAGGGATTGTCCGCAAGCTCATGCGACGGGTTAAAAACGATATCGCCGATGACGGTTTTGAAGACGGTACCGCCTGCCAATATTTCGGGTGCGGGTTTTCCCTGCGATTGCGCCGCTTCGGCGAGCGCTGCGGTCAACTCCGTCGCCGCATAGGCGGGCAGGGTGTATCCCTCCGGTTCGATGTTGGCGGCGCGCAATTCACCGGCAACGGCCTGTGCCGAGGGCAGCGTGTCATAGGCGGGGCGGGTGATCGCCAGCACATTGGCGGCAAGCGCAACCGGATTGTTCGCCGCATTCATGGCATCGCCGCCCATGATGGTAAGCGGAATGTTTTCCGAAGCGGCATCTCTGGCGATGATCGCAATGTCATTGCGCTCGCCGCCGATGAAGACATGGGTAATTCCGGTTCGCGCCAGCCGGCGCACAAGCGCCACCTGCTGTTCCTGGCCGGGGCGTATCGTGTCGGCGAAGGTGGGTTTCAGCCCGTTTTCCTCCAGCGTCGAGCGGATGCGGTCGATCAGGTCGCGGCTGAAGATCGTGCCGTCATCCACAAGACCGATCGAATGCCCTTTCCAGTCACGCAGGATGATTTCCGCCGCCCTGTCCGACTCGGCCCTGTCCGACGGAGTGAGGCGGAAGAGCGGCCAGCCATATTTAAGGGCGTCTTCCATCAGGATCGGGGCGCGGCTGGAGAGCGTGATCGCCGGAATGGCCGCCGCCTTGAGGGGCGGCAGAACGCCCTGAAGTGTCTCGGTGCACAGGAACCCGATTGCGGCGCTGACTTTGGCGGCCACCAAGCCGTCGGCAATCGCACCGCCGCTGCCGTCTTCGCAGCTCTCATGGATTTCGACGACGTCCAGCCCGAGCTTGGCGGCGGCCGCCTTCGCGCCCTGCCGTAGCTGCTGTCCCAAAAGCTCGTAGGGGCCGTTCTGTGGAGCAACGATGCCGATCGATGCCGCACTTGCTGAGCCCGCAAGGGCAAAACCGGCGATAATCGTTAGCAGGCGAAGTGAAAGCATGACGTGATCGAAATCCTGTTGTCCCGGCTTGATGTTTATCGGCAACAATCGGTTTTCCAAAGGAAAAATCACTGACACCCCCGCAGAATCGCACATCGACCGCCCTTCGCGATGGTTGTGGTGGAACTTATCCGATTCGAAAGGCGGGAGGACGACGACACGTCCTGGTTGTTGGTGTTTGGCGCAATTATGGGCGATCTGCCGATTATCGTTGCTCGAAAGCTAATGGAATTTCCGCAGAGTGCAAAAAGAAGTATCGCCTGCGCTCTACGAGAGGCTCTTTACTTTATAATGCTGTAACATGCCGAGCTTATAAGCAAATTTTATGCAGATTAATATCTCATTCTGCACTTTTTAAGTGCAGCGCGATAGACTGCACATTTAATTTTCATCTCTTCAATTCATTGATATGCAAAGATAATATTCTGATTTTTTTGCCTGCCATTTGCTTCTTGCCATGTTTTTTTCGCATTTGCGAGAAGATTTGCTTGACGGAAAGTAAATGTTTAGCTTAGATATCCGTGTTTCAGGGGACGACTGAAATTGGCTTTAAAAGGCCTCGGAAGTGTTCCGATTATAAGCACTGCCAGACTATATTACAGTTCTTATTCTATTTATTTCATCACGTATAAACCGCTTCAGGCAACTGGGGCGGTTTTTTACATTGTGCTAATTTAAGCAATTTTAAATTGTATTTGGAAAGCTTCGCGCAAAAACATTCTTCTATAATTATGTTTGCTGAAAATAAATCGCATGAAAGCGGGTCTTCTGGCGCGGGCGTGAGCATGTTCGATCCCCCGCAAATCTCTCCTTGAGACGGAAAAATGCCGTCCTTGCGTCGGCAGAGCGGCGGTTCGCTGTTTGTTGCCCGGCTTTATTTCAGCGCGGTCAAGGCGTCTTTCGCAAAGGCGGAGATGGGTGCTGGAAGGGCATCGAGGTCGAACCAGCCGATTTCGGAAAGCTTGTCCGGTTCCGTCAGCGACGGTTCACCCTGCGTGTCACGCGTCATGAAGATCAGCGAGACCCAGTGATGGCGGTCTTCCGGATTGATATATTCGCTGTGGCAGAGAAACTCGACCTTGCCGATTGTCAGCCCGGTCTCTTCTTCGGCCTCTCGCCGTGCTGCGGCGAGGGCGGATTCCAGATGGTCAACCTTGCCGCCTGGAATATTCCAGTATCCTGCCTCCGGCGCTTTCATGCGCCGGCAGAGGAGAAGCTGGCCATCGCGCAATATGGCGAGGCCAACGCCGACGCCTGGAAAATCCTGTCCTGGCTTGATGGTCGGCGTCATGTTTTCATTCCCGCGGCAGTCTGGTGGGCTCAGGCCTTGGCGTTTGCCACGATCAGCATGAATGCAGGAATGTCGTCGCCGAAACCAACGGGCGTCGGGCCGTCATCATGGTCGCGATAGTGGCGACGGCGGTCGCGGTTGTCGTCATTGGCATGCGGCTGGTTGCGGTTGTTGCGCTCCGAATTGCGCGGGGTCTTTTCCGGTCTGCGTTCTGCTTTCACCTTGTCGTCTCCATGAGCCGGGATGTCCGTGTCCACAGCGGATTGTGCAACCTGATTGATGTTTTCGACCGGCGATGCGGGTGCATCGCGACGGTTCCTGTCGCGGCCCCTGCCGCCACGTTCCTTGCTACCCCGGCGGCCGGAATTGCTTTCAAAGCTTTCCATGGGGCGGGGAGCGAGGACAGATCACCATTCAGCCACTCGATCTTCTCGGCGATCAGCTTTTCGATCGCGTCCAGATATTTTGCGTCGCTTTTGGTGACGAGGGTGAAGGCCTTGCCCGAACGGCCCGCGCGACCGGTGCGGCCGATGCGGTGGACATAGTCTTCAGCGTGAATGGGAACATCGAAGTTGAAGACGTGGCTGACATCGGGAATGTCCAGTCCGCGTGCTGCAACGTCGGAGGCGACCAGCAGCGTCAGATTTCCATCGCGGAAATTCTGCAGCATCGTGGTGCGCGAACGCTGGTCCATGTCGCCATGCAGGGCGCCGACGGAAAAGCCGTGACGATCCAGCGAGCGGAACAGGTCTGCCACATCCTTCTTGCGGTTGCAGAAGATGATGGCGTTCTTGAGTTCGGTCTCTTCGGCACGGACGAGATCGCGCAGCACGGCGCGCTTCTCATAATCCTTGTTGTGCGCGGCGACGATGCGCTGCGTGACCGTCTTTGCCGTGGAGGAGGGCTTGGCAACCTCGACACGGGTGGGGTTCTGCAGGAACCGGTCGGCGAGCTTCTGGATTTCCGGCGGCATGGTGGCCGAAAAGAACAGCGTTTGCCGGGTAAAGGGGATCATCTTGGCGATACGCTCGATATCCGGAATGAAGCCCATGTCCAGCATGCGGTCGGCTTCATCGATGACGAGGATTTCCACGCCAGTCATCAGCAGCTTGCCGCGCTCGCAATGGTCGAGGAGACGGCCGGGTGTGCAGATGAGAACATCGGCGCCGCGCTCAAGCTTGCGGTCCTGATCTTCGAAGGAAACGCCACCGATCAGAAGGGCGACGTTCAGCTTGTGATTCTTGCCGTATTTCTCGAAGTTTTCGGCGACCTGCGCTGCGAGTTCGCGGGTCGGCTCGAGGATCAGCGTGCGCGGCATTCTGGCGCGTGCGCGGCCCTTCTCGAGCAAGGTGAGCATCGGCAGAACGAAGGAAGCGGTTTTCCCCGTGCCCGTCTGTGCGATACCGCAGATATCACGCTTTTCCAGCGCGGGCGGAATTGCGCCGGCCTGAATGGGTGTCGGCGTCGTGTAGCCGGCATCTGCAATAGCGGAAAGAACTTTTTGGCTCAGGCCAAGATCAGAGAATGTTGTCAAAGGAAGAACTTTTTCCGTTCTGGTTCGGTAAGAACACCTGCGTGCCGCTGCGACACTTGCAAAGACTTGGCGCGGGGATATGCCCAAATTGCCGGAAAGTCAAGGAAACAACGGGAAATGCACGCGAAACGTCGCGGTTCGGGCGAGGCTTTTTAGCCTTCGGCGTGGTTTTGCGCGATTTATCGTAAAAAGCGCAAAAAAAGCGTTAAATTCGGCCGACTATTTAAGATAGGTTTTAAGCTCTGCCCCGGCGATCAGGAACCGCATCGGATCAACAGGCGTATCGTTGCGGCGTACTTCATAATGCACATGCGGACCGGTCGAGCGGCCGGTGCTGCCGGCCCGGCCGATAACGTCGCCGGCCTCCACTTTCTCACCCACCCTGACCAGAATGGCGGAGAGGTGGCCGAATCGCGTCGACACGCCCTGGCCGTGGTCGATCTCGACCATATTGCCGTAGCCGCCGGAATTTTCCGCCACCGTCACCTTGCCGGCACCGGTTGCCTTCACGTCCGCGCCGGTTTCTGCACGGAAATCGATGCCGGTATGCAAGGCGGGCCGCCCGAGAAACGGATCCATCCGGTTGCCGAATCGGCTGGTGATCGTCCTGCCGGGAGCCGGATTGCCGAAGGGCAGGGCGGTTGCGCTTTCCTTGACGATATCCAGACGGTTGAGCGCATTGTCGAGATTGGTGAGGGAAAGATTGAAGGGATCGGTTTCACTGCGCTGAGGATCGGCATAAGGACCGCCAACATCGTCCGTTCCGCTTTCGTCGATTTTCAGGCCGGCCTGACGGATGATGTCCTGCATTGCGCTCGCCTTGTCCTCGGCGTCGCTGGTCAGCCTGGCTATGCGCGATATCTGCTGGCGCTCGATGTCCTTCAGCGAAAGCGTCACCTTGGAGAACACCCGGTCGGCCCGGTCGGAAGGTGTTTCGCCGGCTTCGGGAACGTAGGACGCCCGCTTGTCGGTTTCGGCATTTTCCGGCTGCAATTTCCGGGGCGCCATCAGCTTTTCGATAGCGGAAAGGCCGCCGGACATATCGGCGCGTTTTTCCGGTGCCATCGCATTCGAGAGAGAGGAAGGTGAGGCCGGCGAAGCGGCGATGCCGGAATTTTCCGCGCGTTCCAGCAATTCGCTCATGCGTCCGTGCCTGGAGGTGAGGGCGGCCTGCTGTTCCAGCAGTTTTTCCACTTTCTTTTCAACCACCTGCTGGTCGAGCAATTGCCGTGAAGTAACGCGGTCCACCTGCGCTCTCAGCGCTGCGATGCGGTCTTCGTAATCGTTCTGTATGCGCGTCTGGCGCGCCATGGTTGCGCCGATCAGGTCGTCGCGCAGGATGAGATAGCCGGTAGCCCCGAGATAACCGAGTGAAAGAAGACCGATGGTGCAGCCGGCAAGTGCCGACATCCACGGCCGGATCGTCAGATGCCGCACCTTGTCACCGCGCGCCAGAATGAGGACGTGTGGCTCACGCTTTTTGCCGAATACCCGGTTTTCCGTTGTATCAGTCAAAATCTCTCTCCGGGCTGGCTTCGCAAAGCACGACGCGTAGATTCAACAGTTTGGAGCGTCATTCGCGCGTCCAACCGGACGCACGGGGCACTGGAGGAAATCATAATTCGTTAAGGTTAACGAAGTTTTGCCGGAGAGGCTCTGAGGGCCGAAAGCGGCGTCAGCTGTTGCTGACGGCGGTGAGCGAGCGATAAAAGGATGGCGTCAGACCTGCTTCGGCGCGGGCGAGGTCGTTGAAGGGCGGCTTCAGCGGACCGCGGAAATTGGTGCGCACCAGCTGTTTGAAAGTGGCTGCCGGGTCCTTCTTTTCGCGGGCGCACAGAAACCGGAACCATTTGGCGCCGATGGCGACATGGCCCTTTTCATCATTGTAGATGACATCGAGAACGGCGGCACTTTCCAGATCTCCGGTTTCCCGCATCTTTGCCTGTAGGGAGGGCGTCACATCCAGCCCGCGCGCTTCAAGAATGAGAGGGACGACCGCCAGCCGTGCGGTCAGGTCGTTGCGGGTCGAGTGGGCTGCCTGCCAGAGCCCGTCATGGGCCGGCAGATCGCCATAGTCCGCGCCCAGGCTCCGCAGCCGGTCACGCACCAACCGGAAATGTTTCGCCTCCTCGAAGGCGACCTGCATCCAGCCATCGAAAAAGGAATGCGGCACCGGCTCGCTGGCATAACGGGCAACGATGTCGAGAGCGAGGTCAACGGCGTTCAGCTCGATATGGGCAATGGCATGCAGCAGCGCTATGCGGCCCTTGACGGTGTGAAGGGAGCGGCGCTCGACGGCGGTCGGCGGAACGAGCTGCGGCTTTTCCGGCCTGCCCGGACGTTCGGGCAGGGGCGGATCGAGAGGGGAGCGCAGCGACAGGCGGCGTTCGAACCATCGCGTCGCCGTCTCCTGCGCCAATGCGGTTTTTCTGTCGATATCGGCGCTGGCGATCGCCTCGGTGGCACCGCCGCGCAGCGACATGATTTTGAACGGGGGTGTCACGACAGGGGCCGTCTCTCAGAGTTTGCCTGCGGCCTCCAGGACGGCCTGTGCGTGGCCAGCAACCTTCACCTTGTTCCAGATCTCGGCGATTGTGCCATCGGGTGCGATGAGGAAGGTGGTGCGTTCGACGCCCATGTATTTTTTGCCATACATGCTTTTTTCCTTCCAGACGCCATAGGCTTCGAGAGCCTTCCTGTCCTCGTCGGAGGCGAGCATGACGCTGAGCGCGTGTTTTGCGGCGAATTTGTCGTGGCTCTTGACGCTGTCAGGGGAAATGCCGATGACGACCGTGTTGGCCGCCTCGAATTCTCCGCCAAGGGCGCTGAAGTCGATCGCTTCGGCGGTGCAGCCGGATGTATCGTCCTTCGGGTAGAAATAGAGAACGACCGCCTTGCCTCGCAGGCCGGACAATGTCACCGTTCCTTCGCCGTTACGGGGCAAAGTGAAATCCGGAGCCGGGCTGCCAATCGTCAAGTCTGTCATAATCCACCTTTCTTTCGCCGGGATGTTGAGTGAAAGTCGCCACATTCGATATATAGCGAAACGGCGCGTCGTCCAGTGTTGGGGCGAAACAAAAGCTATTCAGGGGCAAACACGGGCGTATGGCTGAAGTCAGGGGTGAAAAGGTTACGTTCGGCAAGCGCGATATCATTGCGCTGCACGATCTCCCTTCGGCGCAGGCGGAAGATCCCATCATCGTGCATTGCCCGCCGCCGCGTTCCATGGCGCGCGCCTTCATCAAGATTTTCGCTGCTCTTTTCGTGCTCGCCTTTCTGTCGATCGGCGGCATCATCGTCTCCGTTGAAACTGGATCGATCGACAAGACCCTTTCCAGCCAGGCGCAGCAGGCGCTGGAAAGGGCGCTCGGGCCTCACTACAGCGCGCGGATAGGCTCATCGGCCATCCGATTCTCGACCGGGCTGCGGCTGGCGCTGGTGGCGCAGGATGTGGACATTGTCGAGAAGGAATCCGGCCAGCATCTGAGCCGGGCGCGGGCGATCGGCATGGCGCTCGATCCGCTTGCGCTTCTGGCTGGCCGCGTCTCGGTACAGAGCCTCGAGGCCGACGGCATGGAGCTCGATACGGCGCTTTTGCCCAAGGGCAACGGTTTCGATCTCTCCAGTGTCAAGCTCGATGCGGTGCCGCAGCAATTGCAGGAGGCTTTCGGGCAGCTCGACAAGCTTGCGCAGGCTTTCTTGAGCAGCGGAACAGAGGAAATCGATATTTCCAGCGTTTCGGTTCATCTGCCGCCCGGTGAACTGGGCAAACCGCGCACCATCGAGGTGCGGGAACTGTCGCTGACGCCTGACCAGCAGGGCGGCTATGCGCTTGATGGCGAAACCTTGTTTAACGGTGAAATTGCCAGCGTGTCGCTGAAGACCTCGGGCGGCGGCGGCGTGATCGATGGCTTTCAGGCCCGGATAGACGGTTTCGATATAGGTCCGTTTCTGGAAAAATACGATCCGCAGGGCAATATTCATGAGGGGCTTAACGTCAAGACCGGTGTCAGCATCGTTGCCCGCCGCGCCATGGAAGGGCACGAGCCACGGCTGGACGTTTCGGTCGGCATGGGCAATGGAACGCTTCTGATTGGGGGCGAGGCCCAGCCCTTTACCGCCGGCACGGTCAATGCCCGTTACGATTTTCAAAAGAGCACGCTCGTGATCGAAAACTCACGGGTGGAGCTGGGGCGGACGGTCGTTCCGGTCGTTGGCGAAATCAGGGACACCGAAGAGGGCTTCGGTCTTTCGCTGCGGATCGACAATGCGGTGGCTTCCGCCGAAGCCTCGGGTGAGGAGCCCGTTCCCTTCAGCCTGAAGGCGGATGGGCAATTTACGGCGGCCACGAAACAGCTCGAGGTTCCCTCGCTTTATGTCAGCGGTCCACTTGGAGACATGGCGGGATCGCTGAAAATCCGGTTTGGAGAAGGATCGCCGGAAATCAGTTTCGCAGGGCAGATTCCGAAGATGGAGGCGACGGCGGTCAAGCAGCTCTGGCCGTTCTGGATGGCGCACAAGCCGCGCGAATGGGTGGTTTCCAACCTTTATGGCGGGACGATCACGAATGGCTCGATTGCCGTTTTCATTCCGCAGGGGCGGATGTGCGGTCCCGGTTGCCCGCTGGTGCTTGGCGAGAGCGAAATGCAGATCCGCTTCGATATTGACGATACGCGGCTCAATACGACCGGCGACATTCCGCCGCTGCGCGATGTCGACGCGCATTTCAATCTCGTCGGCGGCCAGATGAGTGTCGATATCAAGCGGGCGACATCCTATTTCCCGTCCAATCGCTCGCTTGCGCTTGAGAACAGCCGTTTCCTGATCTCCGATGTCTATGACAAGCCGCTGCTTGGAAATCTTGAGCTGAATGTTGCGGGCGCAGCCGATGCCGTGGCGGAGCTTGCGACGCTGAAACCCATCAATGCCCTCAAGGATACGCAGTTCAAGCCGGACGATTTCACCGGCGATGTGAAGGCGAATGCGAAGCTGACCATAGGGCTGCTCTCCAGCCAAAACCCGCCGCCGCCGGTATGGACGGCCGATCTCGATCTCAAGAACCTGTCGCTGACAAAGCCGTTCGCCGGACACAAGGTGACCGCGCTCGATGGTTTCATGGCGTTGAACGACCGGCAGCTCAGGCTTGAGGGCAAAGGCCGGGTGGACGATGTGCCGATGGACATCGAAATGACGGAACCTGTGCGCAAGAACAGCGACGTCTCTCCGACACTGTTGCTGAAGGCAACCTTGAACGAGTCGCAGGTTGCCAAGCTTGCGCCGGAGCTTTCGACAGTCCTTGGCGGCACGACGGTGATGGAAATTTCAGGGGCCGATCCCAAACGTCAGGATGTCCGGCTCGACCTCAACAAGGCATCGATCATTCTGCCGGGGCTTGGCTGGAGCAAGGGTATCGGCATTCCGGCAAAAGCCGCCTTCACCATGGAGGTGGTGGATGGCCGCACGACGATCAGTGATTTTTCCCTCGATGGCGATGGCTTCGGCGCTGCCGGCGATATTGCCTTCAGCAAGAACGGGCTGATTTCAGCCGATCTCAGCCGCGTGCAATTGTCGCCTTCCGACAATTACGCCGTTTCGGTCGCCGCCTCGAAAAACGGCTATAGCATCAATGCTTCGGGAAAATCCGCCGATGTCAGGCCTTTCCTTTCGAAGCTGCGCAGTTCTTCCGGCGGTGGTGACGGGACATCGCGCGCGCAGCCATCCCTTGCCATCAAGACGCAATTTGACAAGGTTTACGGATTCAACGACGAAATCCTCGCCAATGTCAGCTCGGATATCAGCGTGCGCGACGGCAAGGTGCGCTCGGTGGATTTCCGCGGCGTCACCGGCAACGGCCAGGCGGTCGTGGCGCAGACCGTCAATCGCGGGGCAACGGGAACGGTGACGCTGACCAGCAGCGATGCGGGGTCGCTTGCCCGTTTTGCCAATATCTACAGTCGTATCCGCGGCGGCCTTCTCAACCTTGCGCTCACCACCTCCAATGGCAGCGACTGGAGCGGATCGCTCGACCTGCGCAATTTTGCCGTCGTCAACGAAGCCAAGCTGCAGGATATCGTCGCCACGCCAACGGGTGAGGATGGCAGGAGCCTCAACAATGCGGTGCGCCGCAATATCGATGTCAGCTCGGAGAAGTTCCAGCGCGGTTTTGCGCGGGTCGTTTACGTCAACGGCTCGGTTGCGGTGGAAAACGGCGTCGTGCGCGGCGAGCAGATCGGCGCGACCTTCCAGGGCCTGCTGAAGGACCAGAGCGGCCGCATGGACATGACCGGCACCTTCATGCCCGCCTATGGCCTGAACCGGCTGTTCGGCGAGCTGCCCTTCATCGGCATTTTCCTCGGCAATGGCCGCGACCGGGGTCTGCTCGGCATTACCTTCAAACTATCAGGCCAGACGGACCAGCCGAAACTGACGATCAATCCGCTGTCGCTGATCGCGCCCGGTGTGTTCCGGCAGATTTTCGAATTTCAGTGAATGGAGCGTCGCAAAGCTTGGCGCAAGCGGCTGTTTGGCGAGAACGGGTGCACCCGCGCTTCGTCACCCCGGACCTGATCCGGGGTCCAGTGCGATCAAGTCCTTGATCGCGTGAGAGCCCTTTCACGGCGCAGACGTACCGTGGCTGGATGCCGGATCGAGTCCGGCATGACGGAAGTGAGGGTATCGGCGCATCGAGGACCGCTTTCGCAGTCCTCGACACGATGTTTTTGTAAGTCTTACGCCGGGCGAACCAGAACGTGCTTCTTCTTGCCGACCGACAACTTGATGACGCCGTCGCCGGTCACTTCACCGGAACCAACCGTCTGGCGCTCATCCGAAACGCTGACGTCGTTGATCTTCACCGCACCGCCCTGAACGTGGCGGCGGGCCTCGCCGTTCGAGCCGGCGAGACCCGCACGGACGATGAGCGAGAGAACGCCGAGGCCGGCATCGAGTTCGGATGTCGGAACCTCGATGGAGGGCAGGTTTTCGGCGAGCGCACCTTCCTCGAAAGTCTTGCGTGCCGTCTCGGCCGCTTCTTCCGCAGCGGCGCGGCCATGCAGGATGGCGGTCACTTCGGTCGCGAGGATCTTCTTCGCTTCGTTGATCTCCGATCCGCCAAGCGCCGCAATGCGGGCGATTTCGTCCATCGGCAGGGTGGTGAAGAGCTTGGCGAAGCGCACGACATCCGCATCTTCGGTGTTGCGCCAGTATTGCCAGAAATCATAGACCGGCAGCAGGTCCTTGTTCAGCCACACCGCCCCGGAAGCCGACTTGCCCATCTTCGCACCCGAAGAGGTGGTGAGCAGCGGCGAAGTCAGCGCGTAGAGCTGCGGTGTCCCCATGCGGTGACCGAGATCGATGCCGTTGATGATGTTGCCCCACTGGTCCGAGCCACCCATCTGCAGGCGGCAGCCGGTGCGCTGGTTCAGCTCCACGAAGTCGTAGGCCTGCAGGATCATGTAGTTGAATTCGAGGAAGGACAGCGACTGCTCACGGTCGAGGCGCGTCTTCACGCTGTCGAAGGACAGCATGCGGTTGACCGAGAAATGGCGGCCGACATCGCGCAGGAATTCGAGGTAGTTGAGGCCACGCAGCCAGTCGGCATTGTTGATCATCAGCGCCGGATTGTTGGCGCGGTCATAATCGAGGTAATTGGCGAAGACATGCTTGAGCGAGGTGATGTTGTCCTCGATCATGTCGATCGTCATCAGCTTGCGGGCCTCTTCCTTGAAGGAGGGATCGCCGACCATGCCGGTGCCGCCGCCCATCAGCGAGATCGGCTGGTGGCCGGTCTTCTGCATCCAGTGCAGCATCATGATCTGGGTGAGGTGGCCGACATGCAAACTCGAAGCCGTCGGGTCATAGCCGATATAGGCGGTCACGGTTTCCTTGGCGAACAGTTCGTCGAGACCTGCCTCATCGGAGATCTGGTGAATGAAGCCGCGCTCATCGAGCGTGCGGAGGAAATCGGACTTGAACCTGGACATAACCTTTTTCTTTCTGGTTTGATCTTTGCGGCCATCGAAAACCAATGACCATCGCGCCTTTATCATTGTTTTTTGAAATGTGCACCCGTTTCGGCCATGAATGTCGGGATTCACTCCATGATGATTCGTGATTACAGGGGAGCGGCAGGTGGGCGAGGTCAAAACGGCAATCGGGCTGATGAGCGGCACATCGATGGACGGCATTGATATCGCCCTTTTGCGCACGGATGGCGAGAGCGTGGTTCGGCATGGGCCGAGTGGGTATTTCCCCTATGATCCGGGCCTGCGCGCCATCTGGCAGAAGGCATTGGTCACGGCCAAAGCCATTCGTGAACGGCGCGAACGTCCCGGCGATCTGGGTGAGGCCGAGCGCAAGCTGACGCTTGCCCATGCGGCGGCGGTCAAATCCTTTCTCCATCGTCACCGGCTCCAGCCAGGCGATATCGATGTGATCGGCTTTCACGGCCAGACGGTGCTGCACCGGCCGGATGAGGCGCTGACCGTGCAGATCGGTGACGGACCACTGCTGGCCTCCGAAACCGGCATCGATGTGGTTTACGACATGCGGGCCAACGACATGGTGCATGGCGGGCAGGGCGCGCCGCTGATCCCCGCCTATCACATGGCGCTCTCCGCCAATCTGCCTGATGGGTTCGAAACGCCCGCCGTTTTCGTCAATATCGGCGGCATTTCCAATCTGACCTATATTGGCGAGGGAGTGCGGCTTGCCGCCTTCGACAGCGGCCCCGGCAACATGCTGATCGACCAGTGGATCGAGGCGCATACGGGAAAGGCCTTCGACAAAGGCGGCAAGACGGCGGCGGGCGGCAGCGTCGTCGTGTCGCTGGTGGCGCGTTATATGGAAAGCCCGTTCTTTTCGGCGAATATTCGCCGATCGCTGGACCGCGGTGATTTTGTGCCGCCGAAAAAAGGGGAAGTCTCGCTGGCGGATGGGGCGCGGACGCTGGCGCATCTGACAGGGGCGGCGATTCTGAAGTCGGCGAGTTATCTGCCCGAAGCGGCGAAGACCTATGTCGTTTGTGGCGGCGGTCGATTGAACCCGGTGATCATGGCGGAGTTTTCGGACCTTGCCGAAAAGGTCGGCGCACGGGTGATCGCGGCGGAGGAGGCGGGTTTCGACGGCGGGGCGATGGAGGCGGAGGCCTGGGCCTATCTGGCCGTGCGCTCGCTGAAGGGGCTGCCGCTGACCTATCCCGGTACGACGGGGGTGAGGGAGCCGGTAACGGGTGGGGTTTTGGCGAGGGTTTAGTAGAAGACGGCGGTTGTGGCTTACCCCCCTCTGCCCTGCCGGGCATCTCCCCCTCAAGGGGGGAGATCGAAGCGTGGCGACCTTTCGACCATCTTGAACGTCGCAGCCGAGGCGAAGAGCAAGCCTCTTGCTGATCTCCCCCCTTGAGGGGGAGATGCCCGGCAGGGCAGAGGGGGGTAAACCGCACCCACCGGCGATCATTTTAGAAAAATCGAGCCGCCCGCCAAGAGGCGCAGCCAATCACCGAATACGCTTGGCCGCCGGTTCCGGCACCAGTTCGCCGTTGAGGCGGCGGTCGAGATAGTCCTCGCATTCGCCCATCAGCTCATCCACCTTGCCGTTGAAGAAGTGGTTGGCGCCGGGAAGCGTGCGGTGGGTGATGAGGATGCCCTTCTGGGTCTTCAGCTTTTCCACCAGGCCGTTGACGTCCTTTTCAGGTGCAACCTTGTCGCTATCGCCATTGATGATGAGGCCCGACGACGGGCAGGGAGCAAGGAAGGAGAAGTCGTAGGTATTGGGCTGCGGCGCAATCGACATGAAGCCTTCGATTTCCGGGCGGCGCATCAGAAGCTGCATGCCGATCCAGGCGCCGAAGGAATAACCGGCCACCCAGCAGCTCTTCGAATCGGGATGCAGGCTCTGCACCCAGTCGAGAGCGGAGGCGGCATCGGAAAGCTCGCCGGCGCCATGGTCGAATTCGCCCTGGCTGCGGCCGATGGAGCGGAAATTGAACCGGAGCGTCGTGAAGCCGCGCTTCTGGAAAAGATAGAAGAGCTGGTAGACGATCTGGTTGTTCATCGTGCCGCCAAACTGCGGGTGCGGATGAAGGATGATCGCTATCGGCGCGCTCTTTTCCTTGGAGGGTTGATAACGGCCTTCGAGGCGACCCGCAGGGCCGTTAAAGATGACTTCGGGCATTGGTACTCCGGTCGTGTTTTTTCATTCTCCAACCGCATTCTTCCGATGAGAAGACTTGACGAACTGTGTCATCTTTTCTAGAACGCAGTTTAGAATAATTCGAAACTTTGCGTGTGCTTAAGCACTCGGGTGGTGTCATAAGACAAGCGCAACTGTAATTTCAAGAAAAATGCGTTTTTGCGCATTGAAGATTGGATAAAGCCTCATCGCCATGACGGGTTTGACGCGCACATATATGGACTGGAACGCCACGGCGCCGCTTCTGCCCGCCGTGCGTGATGTCCTTGTGTCGGCGCTCGATCTTTCCGGCAACCCGTCTTCGGTTCATCGGGAAGGGCGTGCGGCACGCGCTGCCGTCGAGGCCGCCCGCCGCGAGGTTGCAGCGCTTGCCGGTGCGCAGGCCGCCCATGTCACCTTTACCAGCGGCGCGACGGAAGCCGCCAATCTGGTGCTGACACCTGAGTTCAGGATGGGGCGCGCTCCCGTGCGCTATGGCCGTCTTTACGTCTCCGCAATCGAGCACCCCGCCTTTCGCGAAGGCGGCCGGTTCGGCAAGGCTGACGTTACGGAAATTCCCGTTACGTCAGCGGGTGTCATCGATCTTGCCGCATTTGAGGCGCTGCTGTCTTCGCATGATGCTTCCACCGGCCTGCCGATGGTTGCCTGCATGCTGGTGAATAACGAAACCGGCATCCTCCAGCCGGTGGCGGAAGCGGCGCGGCTGGTGCACGCGGCAGGCGGATTGATGGTCGTCGACGCCGTGCAGGCGGCAGGCCGGGTTCTGCTCGATATCAATGCGCTCGATGCCGATTTCCTGGTCATCTCGTCCCACAAGCTCGGTGGCCCCAAAGGGGCTGGCGCGCTGGTCTCGCGCGGCGAGGTGATGATGCCGAAGCCGCTTATCCATGGCGGCGGGCAGGAGAAGGGGCATCGTTCCGGCACGGAAAATACCCTGTCTGTCATCGGTTTTGGTGCCGCTGCCGCTGTGGCTGCCCTGAATCTCGAGATTGAAGCGGCGCGTCTTGCCGCTCTGCGGTCGCGGCTGGAAGACGGCATGCGGGTGAGTGCGCCTGACGTGATCATTCACGGCGAGGACGTTGCCCGCGTTGGCAATACCACGTTTTTCACCCTGCCGGGCCTGAAGGCGGAAACGGGGCAGATCGCTTTCGATATTGAAGGCATTGCGCTCTCTGCCGGTTCGGCCTGCTCATCCGGCAAGGTGGGGGAAAGCCATGTGCTGACGGCTATGGGGCGTGATCCCAAGCTTGGCGCACTCAGGATTTCCCTTGGCCATGCGACTGATGAGGCCGATATAGAACGGACGCTTGCGGCGTTCACGAAAATTGCCGGGCGGCGCAGGCTTTCCGGTCAGGCCGCTTAAAATGCGGCAAAGAATTGCGGAATAGCAATTTTCCGCTTGCCGGGATGTGTGAAAAGCGCCATCCCGCACTTACATGGGTATAAGCTCCGCCCCGCTTAACGGCGCGGTGACATTGCCCGAAGATGGATAAGGCGGCTTTCCGCCTTGATACGTTGACAAGCCACCGGACCTTGGCTCCGGCGAGATTGGAGAACGACATGGCAGCGGTTCAGGAAACGATCGATCAGGTCCGCCAGATCGATGTGGACCAGTATAAATATGGCTTCGAAACCAATATCGAAGTCGACAAGGCCCCGAAGGGCCTTTCGGAAGAGGTGATCCGTTTCATCTCGGCCAAGAAGCAGGAGCCGGAATGGATGCTGGAATGGCGTCTTGAGGCTTACAAGCGCTGGCTGACGATGGAAGAGCCGACATGGGCACGCGTCAGCTACCCCAAGATCGACTTCAACGATCTCTATTATTACGCGGCGCCGAAAAGCACGCCCGGCCCGAAGTCGCTCGATGAAGTCGATCCGGAGCTTCTGAAGGTCTATGAAAAGCTCGGCATTCCGCTGAAGGAACAGGAAATCCTCGCCGGCGTCGAAAAGCGCCAGGTTGCGGTGGACGCCGTGTTCGACAGCGTCTCCGTCGTCACCACCTTCAAGGCGGAACTGGCGAAAGCCGGCGTCATCTTCATGTCGATTTCGGAAGCCGTGCGCGAGCACCCGGAACTGGTGAAGAAATATCTCGGCTCGGTCGTTCCGACGACGGACAATTTCTACGCGACGCTGAACTCGGCTGTCTTCACCGACGGTTCCTTCGTCTTCGTGCCCAAGGGTGTTCGCTGCCCGATGGAGCTTTCCACCTATTTCCGCATCAATGAAAAGAACACCGGCCAGTTCGAGCGCACGCTGATCATCGCCGAAGAGGGTGCTTACGTCTCCTATCTGGAAGGCTGCACCGCTCCCCAGCGCGACGAGAACCAGCTTCACGCGGCGGTTGTCGAACTGGTGGCGCTTGATGATGCCGAAATCAAATATTCCACCGTCCAGAACTGGTATCCGGGCGACAAGGAAGGCAAGGGCGGCATCTACAACTTCGTGACCAAGCGTGGCGATTGCCGCGGCAACCGTTCGAAGATTTCGTGGACGCAGGTGGAAACCGGCTCGGCCATCACCTGGAAATACCCGTCCTGCATCCTGCGCGGTGATGACAGCCGTGGCGAGTTCTATTCGATCGCGGTCTCCAACGGCCATCAGCAGATCGACAGCGGCACCAAGATGATCCATCTCGGCAAGAACACGTCGAGCCGCATCATCGCCAAGGGCATTGCCGCCGGCTTTTCGGAAAACGTCTATCGCGGCCAGGTTTCGGCCCACCGCAAGGCGACCAACACGCGTAACTTTACGCAGTGCGACTCGCTTCTGATCGGCGACAAATGCGGCGCGCATACCGTGCCCTATATCGAAGCGAAGAACTCCTCTGCGCATTTCGAACACGAGGCGACGACGTCGAAGATTTCCGAAGACCAGCTGTTCTACTGCCTGCAGCGCGGCATTCCCGAGGAAGCGGCGATCGCGCTGATCGTCAACGGCTTTGTCAAGGAAGTCATTCAGGAACTGCCAATGGAATTTGCCGTGGAAGCGCAGAAGCTGATCGGCATTTCGCTGGAAGGTTCGGTCGGCTGATGGAGACATCCCGACTCGGCGGCCCTGCGCTCCTCATATTACTTTGCATATTCGTATCGATGTGCGGAGTTTTTGTGGGAGTTGGCGGGCTGCTGGCGGGGTGGACATTCGCCAAGCCTCTTCTGATAGGCAGCGGTCTGGCGTTGGCAGCGATATTCTGGCTGACCGATGCACTGAGACCAGAGATATTTGAACGTTTCTCTTCCAGAAAGAGAAAACAAGATCGAGAGAATTGAACATGCTTGAAATCATCGACCTGCACGCAAAGATCGCCGATACCGAAACCGAGATCATCAAGGGCCTCAACCTGAAGGTTGCCGCTGGTGAAGTCGCCGCCATCATGGGCCCGAACGGTTCCGGCAAGTCGACGCTGTCCTACATCCTGTCGGGCCGCGAAGATTACGAAGTCACCTCTGGTGACATTCTCTATAACGGCGAAAGCATTCTGGAACTGGATGCCGCCGAGCGCGCCGCCAAGGGCATCTTCCTTGCTTTCCAGTACCCGGTCGAAATTCCCGGCGTCGCCACCATGCAGTTTCTGAAGGTTGCGATGAACGAGCAGCGCAAGGCGCGCGGCGAGTCCGAGCTGACGACGCCGGATTTCATCCGCCGCGTCAAGGAAGCCGCCGGCGATCTGAAGATCGACATGGAGATGCTGAAGCGTCCGCTGAACGTCGGCTTCTCCGGCGGTGAGAAGAAGCGCGCCGAGATCCTGCAGATGGCGCTCTTGGAGCCGAAGCTCTGCGTTCTCGACGAAACCGATAGCGGCCTCGACATCGACGCGCTGAAGATCGTTGCTGATGGCGTCAATGCGCTGAAGTCGCCGGATCGCGCTACCGTCGTCATCACCCACTATCAGCGCCTGCTGGATTACATCGTGCCTGACAGCGTTCACGTTCTCTACAAGGGCAAGATCATCCGCTCGGGTGACAAGGCGCTGGCGCTGGAACTGGAAAACAACGGTTACGCCGACATCATCGGTGAAGCGGCCTAAGTCGGGCCAGGAGGTGATGTCCATGAACATTCAAGCTACCAACCGGCTGACGCCAGCGGAAACCGCGCTGGTCGACGCTTACACCGCCAAGTTCAGCGAATTGCCGGGCGACGGCGCTGTTGTCGCCGCGCGTGACGTGCTGTTTGACGATCTGAAGACCGGTGGTCTTCCGACCCGCCGCATCGAGGCGTGGCACTATACCGATCTGAAAAGCCTGCTGCGCGCCGTTCCGGAAGACCGGCCCGCGCCTGTTATTGAAAAGCAGACACCAACGGTTGCCGGCTCTCTGGTTGCCTATATGCAGCACGGGACGGCCGATATCGGCAAGATCGAAGACATCCGCGTGTCGCGCTTTGCCGAAAGCCTGGCTGACGGTTCCGCGGCCGCAGGCCTTGCGGAAGCCAGCAAGGATGACGCGATCGGCCGCATCAACGGCAGCTTCGTGCGCGATGGTCTGGTGCTCGAGATCCCGGCCGATGCCGATATCGAGAAGCCGATCGAATTGCAGGCGGTCCATGGCGCAGGCCAGGTTCACAGCCGCTTCCCGGTCCGTTTCGGCAAGGGTTCCAAGGCAACCGTCATCGAGCGTCACCTTTCGGTGACTTCGGATGCAGCCTTCGTTTCCTCCGTCAGCGACATCGTCGTTGAAGACGGTGCGGAAGTGACCTGGATCATCCTGCAGCAACAGGGTGCGGCCGATATCCATCTTGGCCAGCTGCGCATGAAAATCGCTGCGGACGCCAAGATTCGCCTGTTCATTGTCAATGCCGGCGGCAAGCTGGTGCGTCAGGAGCTGCGCATCGATGTGGAAGGCGAGGGCACTGACCTCATCGTTCGCGGCGTTAACCTTCTGGGCGGCGAAACCCATACCGACGTGACGATGGTTCTCGGCCACAACGTGCCGAACACGACCTCGACGGAAGTGTTCCGCAACGTGGTGTTCGACCGTGCAAAGGGTATTTTCCAGGGCATGATCCGGGTGGCGCCCGATGCCCAGAAGACCGACGCGAAGATGGCGTGCAATACGCTTCTGATGTCCGACGATGGCGAATTCTCGGCAAAGCCGGAACTGGAAATCTTCGCTGACGACGTTCAGTGCGGCCATGGTGCGACGGTTGCCGATATCAGCGACAATCATCTCTATTACCTGATGGCGCGCGGCGTGCCGCGGGCGAAGGCACGGGCGATGCTCGTCAACGCCTTCGTTGCCGAGATCGTCGAGGAACTGGAAGAAGAAAATCTGGTAGAGGCGCTGGAGACGATCATCTCCGGCTGGCTGGAACATCATGCCTGAGAGCGAACGCGCCGCATTGGCGGCCCCTTATGATATCGAGGCCGTGCGCAAGGATTTCCCGATCCTGTCGCGCGAGGTCTATGGCAAGCCGCTGGTCTATCTCGACAACGGCGCGTCCGCTCAAAAACCGCAGGTGGTGATCGACGCCGTTTCGCATGCTTATGCGAACGAATACGCTAATGTGCATCGCGGCCTGCATTTCCTTTCCAATGCCGCAACCGACGCCTATGAGGCGGCGCGCGAAAAGGTGCGCCGTTTCCTGAACGCCGGTTCGGTGGACGAAATCGTCTTCACCAAATCCTCAACGGAAGCGATCAACACGGTCGCTTACGGTTACGGCATGCCGAAGATCGGCGAAGGCGACGAGATCGTCATTTCGATCATGGAGCATCACTCCAACATCGTGCCATGGCATTTTATCCGCGAGCGGCAGGGCGCAAAGCTCGTCTGGGTGCCAGTCGATGATGACGGCGCGTTCCACATCGAGGCTTTCGAAAAGAGCCTGACGGAGCGCACCAAGCTCGTTGCCATCACCCATATGTCGAATGCGCTCGGCACCATCGTGCCGGTCAAGGAAATCTGCCGTATCGCGCATGAGCGGGGCATTCCGGTGTTGATCGATGGTTCGCAGGGCGCGGTTCACATGCCGGTCGATGTGCGCGATATCGATTGCGACTGGTATGTGATGACCGGCCACAAGCTTTACGGTCCCTCGGGCATCGGTGTGCTCTATGGCAAGGCTGACCGCTTGCGCGAGATGCGGCCGTTCCAGGGCGGTGGGGAGATGATCCTCGACGTTACCGAAGACAATGTGACCTATAACGAGCCGCCGCACCGTTTCGAAGCCGGTACGCCGCCCATCGTGCAGGCCATCGGCCTCGGTTACGCGCTGGATTACATGGATAATCTCGGCCGCGCCGCGATTGCCGCGCATGAGGCCGATCTTGCCGCTTACGCCGCCGAGCGTCTGCGCGAGATCAATTCGCTGCGCATCATCGGCAATGCGCCTGACAAGGGCGGCATCTTCTCCTTCGAGCTTGAGGGTATTCACGCCCATGATGTCTCGATGGTGATCGACCGGCGCGGCGTTGCCGTGCGTGCGGGCACCCATTGCGCCATGCCGCTCTTGAAACGCTTTGGCGTCACCTCCACATGCCGGGCATCGTTCGGCCTTTACAATACCCGCGCCGAAGTAGACTCTCTTGTTGAGGCGCTGGAATATGCGCGCAAATTTTTCGCCTGATATCGGGATAAGAGATCAGGATTGAGGTTTAAGACCATGACTGCCGAAGCCACTGCAAAGACCCAGGATACGACCGAAGACGCGGCAAAGCCGTCGTCTATCCCGCCTGACGAACTGGCGCGCCTCAGCGATGACGTGATCGCGGCGCTGAAGACCGTCTACGATCCGGAAATTCCGGCCGATATTTTCGAACTCGGTCTCGTCTACAAGATCGACATCGAGGATGACCGGATGGTCAAGATCGTCATGACGCTGACGGCGCCCGGTTGCCCGGTGGCCGGTGAAATGCCAGGCTGGGTGGAAAATGCCGTGGGCGCCGTCGAGGGTGTCTCCGGTGTCGTGGTCGAAATGACCTTCGATCCGCCATGGACGCCGGACCGCATGTCGGAAGAAGCACAGGTCGCTGTCGGTTGGTACTGACGTGATTTGACTGATGTCATCCCTTGATGACACTCTCAGGCGCTACTAAATTGAAATCCATAAGCATCGAGCCTTGAACTCGATTGTCGAAGGAGAATTAAGCCCATGGGCTTTGCGATCATGACCATGACCGGGGCTGCTGCCTCGCGCGTTAAAGCAATCGTCGAAAATTCCGGACCGGATGCCAGGGGCGTGCGCGTCGGCATCAAGAAGGGCGGCTGCGCGGGCATGGAATATACCATCGACCTCGTGACCGAGCCGGATGCGAAGGACGATCTGGTTGAATTCGAAGGCGCAAAGGTCTGGGTTCAGCCTTCCGCCGTGCTTTATCTGCTCGGCACGCAGATGGATTTCGAAGTGACCAAGATGCGCTCCGGTTTCACCTTCAACAATCCGAACCAGACATCCGCCTGCGGCTGCGGTGAATCGGTTGAGCTGAAGCCGGCCGATCTGGCGGCGCTGGCAAAGCAGCGTGAGGCTGAAGCCAGCGTTTGATTGGTTACGCTATCTCTGCGAGGGAAAGACAGACCTTTCCTATGCACACAGCGCTCCCACAAACACGACGTCATCCTCGGGCTTGACCCGAGGATCCATCCCCGTAAAATCCCTTGAGACGTTTGTAGATCCCCGGGTCAAGCCCGAGGATGACGGATGAGAGGTTTCAGATTGTTTTTCTGCAAACTGCGCCACGCGCAAATCAGCTTTCGAAGGATCATGATTGCTTTTTCAGCGTATCGATGAAATCCGCCAGCGGATGAACCGATGGCGTCGTTGTCAACAGCCGCTCGAGAGCCGCCGCGATCATCGCGCAATCCTGATCGGCAAGTGACCGCAGGCTTGAGCTGACCTTGTTATAGTCAGGCGTTCCGCGTGATGCGAGGGAGCGATTGATCACAAACACCTCCGTCTGTCCGTCAATTCGTTCCACGAAGAGCGCGAGTGAACCGCCGTCCGCGGCGGCGGCGCTGTCCGATACCGATTTGAACATCGAAGCCCTCCGTAAATCATCAACCTGTTCCGTCGAAGCCGTTGCAGCCTCGACGGCTTGTCTCACTCGTGCCGCAAAGCCTCGATCGGGCTCAGGCTTGCTGCTCGTCGCGCCGGGAAATAGCCGAAAATCACCCCGATGGCCGCCGAGAAGGCGAAGGCGAGGAAGATGATCGACGGGCTGGTGACGAAGGGCACGTTGAGAAAACTGACCACGCCGTAAGCCAGACCAAGGCCGGTCAGGATGCCGACGATGCCGCCCAAGGCGGAGAGCATCACGGCTTCCACCAGAAACTGCGTCAGGACCTGCTTCTCCAGCGCGCCGATGGCGAGACGAATGCCGATCTCGCGGGTGCGTTCCGTCACCGAGACCAGCATGATGTTCATGATGCCGATGCCGCCAACCAGCAGGCTGACGGCTGCGACTGCGCCCAAAAGCCCGGTCAGCAGTGTCGTCGTGCCGGTCATGGCCGAGGCGATCTGTGTCATGTCGTTGACGGTGAAATCATCCTCGCGGCCGATGCCGATGCGGCGGCGTTCGCGCAGAAGGTTCTGCAGGTCGCTCTGCACCTTCGCAGTCGAAACCCCGTCCTGCGCCGAGACCATGATCGAGGAAATGGTGGTGGTGCCGCCGATGCGCCGCTGATGGATTTTCAGCGGCATGATGACCGTGTCGTCCTGATCGTCGCCGAGGCCTGATTGGCCTTTCCTGCCCAGCACACCGATGACGGGGCAGGAGATGTTGCTGACGCGGATCGTCTGCCCCACCGGGTTCTCTGCACCGAAGAGTTCCTGCCGCACCGTTTCGCCGATGATACAGCCGATCTGGCCGCCGCGATCTTCGGCGGGCTGGAAATCGCGCCCGAGCGCAATGGTCCAGTCCTGCGCGATCAGATAGTCGTTGGTGGTGCCGATGACGCTTGTCTGGTGGTTCTTGCCGCCGAAAATGACGGTGGCGGCGGAGCTGCGGTTCTGCGGCGCCACGGCACGCACACCGCTGATCTGGTTGCGAATGGCCTCGACATCGCGATCATCGAAGCGCTTGGCTTCGGTGCTCGCCCTTCCGGGCCCGAACTGGCCGGGGCGCACGAACAGCATGTTGGTGCCGAGTCGCGACAGTTCCGATTTCACCTGTTCCGTCGTGCCATTGCCGATGGTGACCATGGCGATGACGGCGGCCACGCCGATGACGACGCCGAGCACGGTGAGGAAGGAGCGCAGCAGGTTGCGGCTGATGGCGCGCAGCGCAAGACGCGACGTTTCAAAGAACATCGGCGGTCTCCTTTTTGTCCGTTGCGCTGTCGGAGGCAAGATGGCCATCGACGAAACGCAGGAGACGCCCGGCATGGGCCGCGATATCCTCTTCATGGGTGACCATAACGACCGTGATGCCTCTGTCGCGGTTGAGGGAGGTGATAAGATCCATGATCTCGGCGCTGGTTTTCGTATCGAGATTGCCGGTCGGCTCGTCAGCGAGAAGCAGGGCAGGGCGGGTGACGATGGCGCGGGCAATGGCCACACGCTGCTGCTGGCCGCCGGAAAGCTCCTGCGTGGTGTGATCCTCGCGGCCTTTCAGACCCACCTGCGCCAGCGCCTCCATGGCGCGAGCGCGCCGTTCCGAGGCCTTCATGCCGCGATAGACCAGCGGCAGCTCGACATTTTCCACCGCCGAGGTGCGCGACAGCAGATTGAAGCCCTGAAACACGAAGCCGAGCATGTGCCGGCGCAGCAGCGTCAGATGTTCATTGTCGAAGCCGCTGGTCGGCACGCCCTGAAACAGATATTCGCCAGCTGTGGGCACATCCAGACAGCCGATAATGTTCATCGACGTGGATTTGCCCGAGCCCGATGGTCCCATGATGGCGACGAATTCCTTTTCGCGGATCGACAGGCTGACGCCGTCAAGCGCGCGGATCGTCGCTTCGCCGCGGCCATATTGCTTGACGACATTGCGGAATTCGATGAGCGGCGGCTGTTGCATGGGCTTGTCCTCCGTCAGCCGGCGTTGCGGGCCGTGGCGTCGGTAATCACCTGATCATCGGCTTTCAACTCGCCCGATTTCACCACGGTATGCTGGCCGTCGGTGGAACCGGTTTCGATGGCGACGGAGACCGGATTGTTGTTGCGCAGCACCCAGACCGTTCTTTTGGCCGTTGCCGCCGGGCCGGCGTCGCGGTTTTGCGAGCGGCCCATGCGCGGCGGGCGGAACAGGCTCATCAACCCGCCACCACGGGAGGCGGATTCGCGCGGCGGCGTATAACGGAGCGCGGAATTCGGCACCAGCAGGGCATCCTTGATTTCCTCGACGATGATGTTGGCGGTCGCCGTCATGCCCGGGCGCAGCAGCAACTCCTCATTGTCGACGGTCAATATGCCCTTGTAGGTCACCACGTTGGATACGGTTTCCGAGGCGAAGCGGACGGTTTCGATCTCAGCCGGAAAGCTGCGGTCGGGATAGGCATCGACGTTAAAATTGGCCTTCTGGCCGGTTTCGACCTTGCCGACATCGGCCTCATCCACCGAGACCTGCAGCTCCATGTGGCGCAGATCGCCGGCGATGGTGAAGAGAACAGGGGCATTGAGCGAGGAGGCGACGGTGGCGCCGGGATCGACGCTGCGGGTGAGGATGACGCCATCGATGGGCGAGACAATCTTGGCCTTGCCGAGATTGACCTCGGCAAGCCTCAAATCCGCTTCCGCCGAAAGCACGGTGGCCTCGTTGACTTCAAGCGTGGCCGCGGCGGCATCGTGGCTGAACTGCGCGGCGTCGAGATCCTGCTGGCTGGAGACCCGGTTCTGCACCAGTGATCTCAGACGCTCCATGGATGTCTTTGCCGAGCCGAGATCGGCGCGTGCTTTCAGCACATTGGCCTTGGCGGAGGCAAGCTTGGCGCGGGCGCTCTGCACGTCGGCTTCCAGCTTGTTGGTGTCGAGTTCGGCAAGGATATCGCCTGATTTGACCGGGCTGTTATAGGTGACGTTGACCTTGCGCACCGTGCCGGACAATTCGCTCGATATATCGACCTGATCCGTCGGCTGAACCGAACCGGTGGAGGTGACGATGACGGAAAGATCGCCCTGACGCGCCGCTTCCGTGGTGTAATTATAGGCGACGCCTGCTGCGCGGGATTGGTAATAATAGCCAAGTCCGCCGCCGATCAACACGATGGCTGCTGCTGCATAGAGATACCGGCGCGACTTCTTCTTCCTGCCGGACCTGTTCGTGCCCAGAATCTCCCGCAGATCGGGCTGACTGTTTTCCGTGTCGCGGCCATTGGTGTTGGCATCATTCATTCTCGTCACCCGCAAAATTCAAAATACCACAGGGGATTGTCGCCAACCCTGTTTTCCGGTCCGTCTGTCGCTGTTTGTATTCCTCTGATTGTGGGAAGTGACATAGCTTGCCCCAAGGAGGAAGTGAAAACTTGGTAATATTTATGATAGCTCTGGTCTGGTAGATAGGAATCCGTAAAGGTCGATGCCATTGATGTGGCACCGGTTTCAGCAGCGACATGCAGGACGAAGATAGAATGAACGACAATGTGGTGAAGTTCCGCAAACCGGTGCCGCCGAAAAAACCGCGCGAACCGCTGGGGCCAAAAGCAAAAAAGGCTCTGACGATTGTGGCTATCATTGCGTTTTTTGTGGCGGTGTGGGGGTATTTCACGTTGATGGGGCAGGGGTAGCGAGGCGCAGTCCAGCGTGTATATGGATCGTCGGCGGTGCATTCTGTTAAAAATGTACACTCCGGTGGTCTAGTGATGACGTAGGCAATTCTTGCGCCCGTATCAATCTCACTGATGCTAACACAGGGAAGTGGCCTAATTGACGGGTTTGTTAGCGTGGCATCCAAAGGTAGCTGGCTCCGCCACCAGCAAGGCTCAAAATAAAGCTCACCGTCCACGGGTATCTGAAGGCTAGTGTAAGAGCGGACAAAAGGAGTATACCGAGAATGCCGCTAGCTTCACCTTCGGTGTTACCGTGTCTAAATTTGAGGAAGTTCTTCATAGGGTTCTCCAGCTAAAAATATTCGCTGGCACCACAATGACGATATGCATACCCAAAGGGCTTAAGGTCAAGCCATATATTGAAACCTATTTTTAACCACATGATATTGTGTTTGTGGGCTGGGGAAAACGGGAGAGTAAAAAAAGGAGAAATTTCAAACGGATAGAGAATAACTCACCGTTTTTGAAAGACATCAAATACACGGCCTCAGTGAGCGCGGGGCCTAGTCAACCTGCAAAATTAAGAAACGACGCTAGGAATCAACAAGCAGACTGTATGATTACGCGGTCTTGGTTTGTCCATTTTGCAAAAAGACCCCATTGAATTCACATGGGAATTTTTTGACCTTCTAAACAGATGCGGGCATTCCGCTGCGTTTGATTTGGGCACATTTCCAGATAGGGCGCAAAAAAGCCCGCCGGAGCGGGCCTCAAAGTGTCAAAATGTAAGACTTCGCTAGAGACGAATGCCAGCCTGGATCAGGTCTGATCTTCTGTAAAAGCGTGCGATGAACCCCTCGGGTTCGAAGATCGGTGCGATGCCGGCATTCTCCAATTCAACCTTGATCGCGGCCCTGTAGCCTTGGCGAGATTTGGCGATCTCCGTCAGGGAAGCATGCGCCGCATGGAACTCTGCCAGGGACTGCCGCTCAATGAACTTCACAACATGCCCCGTTTTCCGGCGGACGGTTTGCTGACGGAGGTAACCGCGCTTGATGAGGTCCGCGACCGTCATGGTCGTTGTGCCGAGCGCGAGTTCAGCCTCCTTGAGCCGCATCAGTTCGTCGTCGCCTCCGGCCAAGGGGGTGCCTTTTTTCTGTTCTTTTCGGGCCTCTGCGGACGCGGGGGTCGGTGAAGCAATATGGACCCGTTCGAAGATTGGTCCGCCACCGGAAACGATGAATGCCTCGACACCTCCATCCAGGACCATTTCCACGAGTCGGTTGAACGGTTGGCGAAACACTGGAGCGGCTGAGGCAAGCGACACCAAACCCTCTGTGCCGACTGCAGCGGTCGATTTGTCCTCGAGAGATTGAACCAGAGCGTCCAACGCACTCATTTCGATTCTCACGAAGGCTCGCTCGCCGTCGGCTCGCTTCTCGACTTGCGTCAGGACACCGACGGTCAAAAGACCGTGTACCATTTCTTCGCTGACACCCAAAACGTCTCCTGCCTCCCTGCTGTTCAGCGTATCGCGCGCCGCTTGAAGGATCGGCCGCAAGGCGGCAGCATCGAAGTATGTGGAAGCGTCAGATAGGCCGTCACGAAAGTCAGGATCGTTTGCCTTCATCAAAGCCCTGATCCGATCGTGGGTAAGACCATACTCGGCGTGCGCGGAGCTCACACTATGGAAGTGCCGGGTTTTGACGGGCTTGAAGATGGTCTGCCCCTCTCCGAACGGCATGTTGCGCTCGAGGATATCCTGCATGAGATCGATCACAGGCCCATACGCCTCCTTGACGAGGTTGCGGCGCAGCCACCTCACCATAGGCCCGAGAACCAACTCGACATGCTGCGTTTTCGGGCGCTTATCATCGATGACTTTCCCGATGATGCGACGGATTTCACCTTCGCCCGCTAATGCGAGATTGAATCCCCATTCGCGAAGGTCGGTCCCGTCGTGCATCCACGCCTTGATGTCGTGAAGGACCAGAAAGTCACCGAGATATCGAGAGAGCTCGGCAGCGACATGTGCGTCGAGCCTGCCGAGGAAGCCATCCCCTCCGACCAGGAACACCCTGTCGCGCAGATACGCATCCAGTCGAGGCTGGCGGCTCGGTACTGAAGCCGCCGCGGCGTCCTCGATCAATCTGAGATTGGCATTCACGAACTGCGGGAAGTCGTGGATGTCCTCGGCGGCATCCACTGCCACTTCCGTTAGCCGGCAGCCGTGAACTGGACATCCTTCGATCCCGCGAATGGTCCACCACGCACGGCGATAGGCACGGGACGCCAAACGTCCCGCCTCCCTTTCTCGGTCTTCCAGCACGCATTGGGCGCAGAAGCGATGCATTCGGCCCGGCCGCATGTCCTTGCTGAGGGTTGCACAGCCCATCTGCCAGGTGCCGCCGGCCCCAGACGCCCTCGCGGCCAGTTTTCCCAGCGCAGCGACTGGCACCCCAGACCACTCGCTGACAAACGACAGGGCATCCATATCTCCGTGGACGATGGCATTGGCCGTGGTATCCGTATGCGCAAGAAACTCCCGCAGCGACGGGTATCCGTTGGCGCTAGCAAGACGAGCGACCAGATCGATCGCCGCCTCGTCGTCATGATGGAGAAGCGTTACGGGCAGAACCATTACTTGCCTCCCTTGCCAGCGGTAGCCAAGTCGGCCAGCGCGTTGCCGGGATCGATTTCGCTCCAGCGCGCGGCGGTGAACACGTTATCGCTCGGAAGGCAACCACTGTCGCGCTGGTAGTTGTGGGCGAAGGCGCGGCGATCCACCGTACCCTTTCCCTTATGCATGACGAGGAAGCACGCCGCCTGGACTGCCTCGATGATCTTCCCGTAGCACCCGCTGTTGGCGGCGCACAGGCGGCCGAGGAAGTCGTCGGTGCGGAGCTCATCGGTTAGGTTAAGTCCGCACTTGCCTTCCACGATGTCGGCCAACACCTGCGCGATGCTGGCCTTGTCTCCGGGCAGGCTCAAAGGAATGAAGCGCATGACCATCGAACGGTTGGCCAACTGCTGATCCCCCGTGAGCAGTTCCGCGAGCTCCGGCATTCCGGAATAGATAGTATGCAACGGCCAGTCCTCGATCTGCATCAGGCTCTTGAGGCGGTCCTGGAGGTCGAGGATCGCGCGGCTGCTGCTGTGACGCAGCAAGTGCTGGGCTTCGTCCACGTGAAGATAGATGATCCCGCGCTCGCGCAACTGGGCCTTCACGGTCGCGAAGAGCTGGCCCTCCGTCATCTTGGCCTTCGACGGCACTCCGATCGCGTCCAGGATCGCGATGGCGAAGTCTTTCGTCGTGCACGGCTTCGGTGCCTCGATGCTCAGCAGCGGCCGGACGGTCTCGTCGAACTCGTTCTTCCACGGTTGGAATTCGGGGATACGGCTGAAGTGATGGCGCAACGCGAAGGACTTACCGCTGCCCGAGGCCCCGATGAGGAACAATGCACGCCGGCGCGATCCCACGCCACGGCGGCAAGCCTCCACGTTCTCGACCAGGTCGCGCAGCATCGTTCCCAACCGCGTGTCGCGTGCGTGTTCGATGTAGCCGCTGTAGACTTCAGCCTTCTTGTCGGCGATCGCGTCGAAAGCGATGACGTTCGTGGCGTTTTCCATACTCAGTACTCCTCGTAGTAGTTGTCAGTGGTTTCGGCAGGCGTCTCGGCGGGCGGCGTCTGGTCGACGGCGGCCGCACGCTTCTTCTTCCGCGCATCGCGTTCGCGTTCCGCGTGGAATTCGGGGATCAGACGGGAATCGGATACCGATCCCTCGCGGAGAGGGTCCGCGGGAAGCGCGAAGGCCTGCGTAAGGGTCGGCGTGTCCGCCGCCTTCACGGCGACCCATGCGCCGAACAGTTCGGCCTCGAGGGCCTCATAGTGTTCGGCCGTCATGTTGCGCGGGGTCAGGTTCGCACGCAGCGCCGCTGCCCTGCCGCTCTCGGCGAGACGATTGATGGTACGGTACATCGCCGCCAGACCTGCCTCCGCCTCCGCGGCGTGTTGCGTCCGCAGGTCAGCGCGGGCGACAATCCACTCGGCCAGCGTCAGGTTGCGCGCAATACCGACCTTGTTCTCGACGACGAACCAGCCCTTGTCGCCGCGGACCGCGATGTGTTCGAGGTTTTCGGGGTCAACCTTGATCTCGAATTCCATCTGTCCGTACTTCTTGCGCTGGCGGTCCAGTTCCTCGTTCGCGTACGGGATGCCCATGAATGGGATGCCGTATTGCCCGATGCGGCGTTTGAACTTCGTACCGAAGACATGCAGCATGAATTCGGGGTCTTGGCTCGGGAACTCGATGTCGTGTTCCTGGGTGGCGCGAACCCAGGCGTTATGCGGAGACGCCCCACCAAGGCCGCTGTGCGGCTTGTTGTGGTAGATGTCGCAGATCGCCAGGGTGAAGAGCTGGATCATCTCGTCGACCTGCAGGCTGATCTGATGTTCCGGGTTGTAATCACCCTTCTCGGCGATCGACCCGAACGTTCTGCCGTCGAAGAACGACGCGATCAGCGGCCCGATGGAGTGGAACAGGCTCTCGATGAAGGGACGAGCTTTGGGATTGCCCGCCTGCGGCCGGTTAAACGTGATCTTCGCCGCGCGCATGATGCCTTCGACAAGCGCGTTGGCAAATTCCGTGCCGTTGTCGCTGAAGATGTTGCGCGGCTGTACCATCCCGATCCACGGCGTCTCCGCCCCGACGAAGTCGGAAATGTGCCGCTTGTCGGACATGATCATACGGATGGCCGCCGCTGCCGAAACGGCGTTCGGGTTGACGCTCGCCCTGAACGCAAGAATGTAGCGTGTGGCAACATCAATTGCCGCCACGAACCAGATGCGCTTGCCGACCACCGCCTCTTTGTACGATGGCGGAAGGATGTCCCACATCCCGGTTTCAACGAAGAGGGCCATGAGATCGACGTTCCAGAAGTCGATCTCGATGCGCTCGCCGACGAACAACGCGGGGATTCCACCTCTCTTCGACATGCCGAAGCGCTTGAGCGCCGAGGCACGACCGTGGCGGCCGTCCCATTTGTCGAACTCGTCGAATTTCGAAATCATCGTCTCGAACTTGTGACGTGTGACCTTCAGTAGCGGCGTGGTGCGCTCCGCATTCACCTTCTCCAGTGCTGCCAGATAGTCACGGTAGACCTGCGCCATTGTGGGCTTACGGTCCGTCATGTAATGGAGGGCTTGCTTGTGGGCGAACGCCGTTGAATCCGCGTCAACCTTGCGAAGGTGCAGGCCAGGACCGTGATGGCGGTGGACGATCCCGAGGACTTCGCCGCCGCAGGCGTGATAACGCTTGTAGTCGCGACGGAACGTCTTCACCGACGGTGTCGGAAAGGTCTTTACTTCGACCATCGCGTCGGCGCGGACGTCTGTATCCTCGTCATCGAGACCTAGCATCTCGGCGATGATTTCTCTGCGCCAGGCTCTGAGCTTGGCCTCGAACATCTCCTTCGACCATCGCGGCTTTTTGCCGAGAGTCAGCCATTCTGCATCGAAGCGCTTGATGAGCTTCTCACGAAACAGCGCGAGATCGCGGCGCTTACCGACAATGTCTGAGAACGTGTTGTCGCCGAAAATCGCGCGCAGACGCTGGTTTTCAGGATCGTTGTAGCCATAGCGGATTTTGGCAACTCCGCCGGCGAGTTTCGAATAGACCTCACCGTGCAACACGAAGCGTTCGTCGCTGACGTTCGCCTCGTTGCTAAAGGTCCACCCGTCGGCGTCTCGTTTCTTGGGTTTCCAGTTAACGTCGTCATCGGTGAAGCGATCGGCGTGACGCATTCTGACGACGGCGTGGCGGAAGAGGCTGGGTCTCTGGAAGTCGGTTAGCATCGCAGGCTCCTTTTAGGGCGATCGGAAGTCGGGTGATGGGTTGGGGGTTATCGGCGGACCATCAGCATGGTCAGATCGTCGATCCGGCCGGGTGTCTCGGTCAGAAGGACACACTCGTCGATCAGCAACAGGAGTGCCGTGCGACGAGCCGCCCGGTTCTCACACCCGCGGAGAAGTTCACCGAAGCGAAAGGGGCCATGAAACTTCTGGACGGCTTCAAAAGCTCGGTCGTATTCGGCGTCGACACGCATTCGACGGGCGCGCAGGATGCGTTCGGCGTTTTCATAAGCACCGTATGTCGCCTCCCGTTCGGTCATGAGACGAATGTCGTGGACTGCGCCAGGTGTCGTCGATCCGTTCCGGTTCTTCCCGAGGAAGCCTTCCGCCTCGATGCGCTTCAGCAAGTCCGCCATCACCTCCGACTTGCGGGCGTGTTTCACCGCGACGGCTACAATCTCGCCGTCGTCGAAAACCACGCAGAAGTCACAGATATGCTCGCGCCATACTCCGTCGGCATCGCGATACAGCAGCACCGGGAATTGCGAGTAGATAGCCTTCACGTCTTTGCGGAGCTGGAGGACCTTCGAGACGCGGCGCTCGAGATCGCTCTCGTGATAGACCACCGTTTCCTTGAAGACCGAGAAACCGCGCAGAGTCTTGGCGTGCGTAGCCGGCGGCTTGCGCACGGCACGTTCGGCTACCGGCTCGTTCCAGAACTTGGTTTCAGTCGTCGTTCCGACGACGATTCCGCGTTATTCCGCATTCCACGGCATCGGATGGCCCGTTCTCGGCCATACGGTTGGCATAACCGAAGGTGCGAGGCTGGATTGGAGGCATGCTCAGGAAGCCGAGACCTGCCTTGTGAAGCGCAATGTGTTTGGAAACCTGACGTGCAAAATGCATGAAGCCCTCCTTAGGCTCGAACACGATGACGACATACGGTGCTTCCAGACGGGATGATCCGTCCGAATGGTCACTTTGCTCGTATGCCTATCTCGTTCATGCCTGGCTCCTTAGGTCAGCGATTTCCCAATACCGATTTTTTCGGCGTTGCATAGAGTATCAGAGCCGGATTGGGGCCTTTTGTGCCCCGGATTGGTGCACATCGTTGATCTTGGTTAATGGGAGCCTGCAAAGAAATCTTCATTTTTAATCTCTTAGAGGGACTTGTCGGCAACTTTCACCGATTTCCTCCGACAAGGCACAAGCTGTTGCGTCCAGCTCTTATTTGACTTTGTTTCACCTCGATAACGATGTGCAAACCATTCACTGACAACCTATGGTCACAGTTAGGGGTGGCGATTCGGGGTCTTGGATTATGGAGGTAGATAAGGGCGGATATTGGGAATTCTTACTCGGTGCAAAGCTTAGGATGACCCACGGCGACGGATTTCAAGCGCTGTTCAATGATTTCATGCTACGAGTGCACGGGGACGGTTTCACCCCTGTCAAACCCCATGGCTCACAGGGAGACGGGGGCATGGACGGTGCACTCGGGAACGACGTATTCCAGTGTTATGGTGCTGAAAACGGTCATGTGATCGATGCCGCCCGGGTCTGCAAAAAGATGACCGCAGACTTCAATCGCGCGTGTGAGACCACGCCTTCGATGGAGAGATGGTTTTTCGCGCACAATCTGGTTGATGGCGTTTCTCGGCCGCTAGTAGACTCTCTTGAGCAGATCAAGACGCGTGCGACAAAGATCAACGTTGAAGCCGGGTTCTTCGGCTTGCATAGCTTTCGGCAACTGCTGAAGAAAATGACCGAGGAGGATCGCGCTGCGGTTCTCGGTGTGCGTGCTCAAGATGATTTGATGCTGGCCCGCCTTCCTGCTGCGGTTAACAACCTCATTTCGGCGTTGATGGAGGAAATCAAGCCGATTATGGAGACCTACTCAAGTCGTTCCCGGGTGCCGCGAGATAAGCTCACGCTGAACAACATCTCCAGACATTGGACGTATCAATTTGAATATTTTCTGATGTTCTCCCCAATTTCGAGAGCGGTTATGCGTCGCCTCGGCGGAGAAAAGCAAAGTTTGTTGCTCCCTTCTTTTTTTCGTCTCCGGTACGAAGAATTGAAGCATGAGGGGATGACATCGAGTCAAATTCTAAACACCATGAAAGCATTGCTGGCCGGAAACGTCAGAAATCTCGACGACGATCTAAGGGAATTTGCCGCTATGACAATTCTCGCGGACCTTTTTGAATCGTGCGTCATTTTTGAAGAAACTCGGCAGGAAGCCAATCAGGACGAAATTTATGATCTTGCCGACTAAATATCTTACCGCGGATCGTTCATTGATCGTTGTCGGAGGAGAGATCATCAAAGTCCTTACCGAAACGCCGCGATCAGTCAGCGAAGTTTGGGAACGCGTCACCGCGTCGAGAACACCTCATGCCGCGCCCCTGACGTATGATTGGTTTTTGCTCGCCATAACCCTCCTGTATGCTATCGGCACGCTCGATATGCGCAACGGACTTCTGGCGATTGTGTCTGGGGTCAAGCAATGATTATCGCTCTAGGCAGTTCGATCGAGGGGTTCAAAACTCTCAATTTTCACAAGGGCCTGAACATCCTCCTCGCCGAGCAGGAGACAAATTCGGAAGAGACTAAGACCCGCAACAGTTCGGGGAAGTCCAGCGTCCTGGAACTGATCCATTTTCTCCTCGGCGGCTCAATCCGCAACTCCGTGGTCAAGGCCCAAGCACTGCACGAACACTCGTTCTGGGGCGAATTTGACATCAATGGGATAACATTTCGCGTCGAACGGCGAGTTTCCGATCCCAAGAACGTTCAGGTCGTTGCAAATGATATGCAAGGTCTGATCTACGAGGGTGATCTGCTAGGTAATGCGACGGCAACAAACCAAGCATGGTGTGACTGGTTGGGTCATATCGTTTTCGGTCTCCCCGCGAACACTGTCGGGACTCCTTTCAACCTGCCGCATGCGCCCACCTTCCGATCGATGTTTCCATACTTTGCCAGGCGTCGCGACGACATTGGCTTTCAATATCCAGAGAAATTCGCTGCCAAAAACCAGACCGATGGCAGCGCGCAGATTGCTCTCTCCTATCTACTTGGCCTGGATTGGCTTCTCGCTCGTGATTTTGAACTGGAGCGCGGGGAAAAGCGCGATCTTGCTGCTCAGAGGAAGAGGATAAAGGCGCGACGTTCCGAAAATCTGGACACGTCATCGGCAATCCAATCAGCGATGACACTTGCAGCGCACGAAGCCGAAGTCCAACGAGCGCGGATTGCCTCCTTCCAGGTTGCGGAACACTACGAGGAAATGATCGCGGAGGCATCTCAAGCTAAAAACTTGCTCGAAAAACTCAGCGTCGAAGCAGCCTCGCTCAAGAGTTCTCTGGATTTTATCGAGGAAAGTCTTGAAGCGGAAAAACCCGGGGACGGCGAGGCAGTCGCGGCGTTGTATCGAGCGGCAGGCACGGAGCTGCCGGGTAGTGTGGTGAAATCCTTCGAGGACATCGCCGATTTCCATCAGTCGGTGGCGGACAATCGGCGCTTCCACCTGTCCTCTCAGTTGGATGCGATCCGCCGGCGTATCTCCACGGTAACCGTCGAGATGAATACTGCCCGTGCGCGTAGGGATGAAATCCTTCGTGACCTCAAGGGAAAGGGAGCGTTTAGCGATCTGGCCGCCATGCAGAAGGTAGCTGCCGAGAAGTCCGAAAAACATGCTCGACTCCAGACTCAGTATGAAGACGCTCTTGAGGTTGAGGCCGGCCGCGCAGCGAGGAAAATCCAGGAGAGTAACCTTTTGGCCCGCCTGCAGAATGATCTGCGAACCCGTGAAGCAACCGTGAGCGCCATGGTGCTGGCCGTAATGGAGGCAAAGAAGGCCCTTTACGCCGACAGAGGGGCGTCGTTCGAGGTTCAGGCTACTGTGAATGGACCTCATTTCAGGGTGAATATCGATGGCTCCCGGAGCGGCGGTATCGCCAACATGGAAATCTTCTGTTTCGACTACGCGCTCTATAAACTCACAACGGCACGCCTCGGCGGTCCAGGTTTCCTCATCCACGATAGCCACCTCTTCGATCCTGTAGATAGCAGACAGATCGCCACTGCCATCCAACTTGGGGCTGGTCTCGTTGACGAGGTCGGTGGCCAGTACATAGTCATGCTCAACACCGACATGTTTGATCGCCTGCCTTTCGACGACGACTTCGACGTAAAGTCAAAGATTATGGACATCAGGTTGGACGACACCGATCGCGGAGGATTGTTCGGATTCAGGTTCGCATAAAAACGGTCTGCCTCGCGCTTGGGAGTAAGTGCGCTGGCGAATGCGGAGCCTATTCGCCGATACCAATGACATTGCCAGTCTCCGATGGCACCCTCATTGTGAACAGCATTGGGTAACGGTTGCGGTGCCACAGCAGACGGTTGTTCTCGCGGTCTCCTCGGTCACCCAGCGGTCACGCGGTTTGCAACTCGCAGGCCTCGGGACTAGCGAGATAGTTAGGACGCCGTCGGCCTCCACAGGTTCGTCGGCGCAGAATAGTTGCATAGGTTGGATGCCGTCGCTCACCTCGAAGGTCAGCTTGACGGAGCCGTCGAGACGGACGTGTTCGGAAACCTTGCTGATGATGGCCGAGAACTTCCCGGCCGTCATGTGGGTCCGCTCGCCGTCCTCGACGTCCCATAGCTGTACGAAGATTTCTGCCCAGGCTTCCGGATTGGCCCCGCAGTCGAGCGCGGAGAACTGGCCAGCTTTGACCTCGGTCACGTGATAGCCAGGTTTCACGGTTTTGCCATCGTACAGGAAGACCAATGGCAGGTCCGGTGTCTCTGCCGCTCTGCCGAGTAATTCCCCGAGCGAAATGTCGGTTTTGTCGAAATGGCTATTGTCGATCGTGCTCATTTGTGGATATCCTCGATTTCAACAATTCAAGGATTATTGAAATATGGATGATCGTCAAGCCCTCTCCTCGTTCGCCGCACTCGCACAGGAAACCCGTCTCTCCATCGTGAGGACCCTGGTCGTCGCCGGCCCTGAAGGTCTAGCCGCCGGCGCTATTGCCGAACGAATGGGAGTCTCGCCATCGAATGTCTCGTTCCATCTCAAGGAACTCGAGCGCTCCGGTCTCATCGTCCAGCGCCGGGAGTCGCGTTCGATCCTCTACAGCGCAAGCTACGACACACTGGCCGACCTCGTGACGTTCCTGATGGAAGACTGCTGCGCGGGACATCCCGGCATTCGTGGGTCCGTCGAGCGATCCGCCAGTTGCTGTTCAAACGAAGCATAGGTTGTCAAGGAATACGTCATTGCATTCGACCAAGGTTCCAGCGGGCATCGTCTCCGCTCTCGGTGTCACGCAGATCATCGGCTACGGCACTCTCTACTATTCCTTCAGCATCCTCGCCCCCGGAATGGCCAAGGATTTCGGCATCAGCGTGGAGCGGGTCTTCGCCATCTTCTCGGTCTCGCTGTTCATCGGTGGCCTGTCTGCTCCGTTCATCGGCAGGCACATGGACGGGATCGGCGCTGCGACCGTGATGACGCTGGGATCGGCCCTTGCGGCCTTCACTCTGGCGCTATGTGCATGGTCGCCGTCCGTATCGCTCTTCGCTCTTGCGATCGTCCTACTGGAGGTGTCCTCCGGGATGGTCCAGTATCAGGCAGCCTTTGCGACGCTCGTCGAAAGCGAACCCCGGACGGCGTCACGCAGCATCACCTATCTGACACTCATCGGCGGCTTTGCCTCCACCATTTTCTGGCCGATCGCGGCGACACTGTCCGGATACTTGTCCTGGCGGGAAATCTATCTGGTGTTCGCCGCTCTGAACCTTATCGTCTGCATGCCACTGCACTACTGGATCAGGCGTGACGGAAGGCGTGGTTCCAAACTCGACGGGACAAGAACCCGCGAGGTCGTCGCCGGCGCTCTCGAACCCCAGGCGCGCCGCCGTAGCATGCTGCTGGTCTCTCTTGCCTTCTCGCTCTCGGGTTTCTCCCTGGCCGCGATCCTCGCCCATATGGTGCCTATGCTCGGCGCGATCGGACTCGGCAGCGCGGCGGTCGTGATCGGCTCCCTGTTCGGTCCAGCACAGGTCATGAGCCGTCTGATCAACATGGTCTTCGGAAAGCACCTGTCGCCGCCCGCTCTGGCGATTGTCTCCGCGGCGCTCATGGTCGCGGGCGCGGTGATACTCGGGATGTCGGGTGACTGGTTGCCCGGCGCGGTGGCTTTCGCCATCTGTCTGGGCCTTGGATCAGGGATCAACAGCATCGCTCAGGGAAGCCTGCCGCTCTATCTCTTCGGGTCTGCCGGCTACGGCGCGATCACGGGCAAGATGGCGGCGGCAAGGTTGGCGACTGGCGCGACTGCCCCGTTTGCGTTCGCAGCCGCCATGAACCACTTCGGGACAACCATTTCCCTTTTCGTCATCGCGGCGCTGGGTACGTTCGGAATCCTGGCGTTCGGCGCTGTCGCCACATCGGTGCGTCGCGAACGCGTTGCTGGATGACGGAGGAATGTTCGTAGGTCACCGGATCGCAGCTATTCCCGGCTCGCAATGATCTTGTTGCCGTCGATCGTTCATCTCTGGCGTCACAGCCGACGACGTTTCTCGTCAGATCAACTTGAGGTGGACCCGCATTTCAAGTTTGGCCACATGCTCTTCCACCCGTTGTAGCGGTCAGTTAGGCATGCGGAAGAATCCCTCGTCAGCAGGATGAACTTCACGAGTTCTTCGCAGATATCGACGACACGGTCGTAACGCGCCGATGGTTTCGTCAAATGCGCCGCGCTATGCCGGGAGTTGCCGCCGTGGCCACTTTTCGCCATTCCTAACCAGTTAGCTGTTTGGCAACTGGGGGATGCTATCGCCTCCTTGATTGTAAGGAGAAGAATAACATGCCCCGAATTATCTACCTCAACCAACGCGGATCGGGCTGCTTTGCACTGGAAGCAGACGATGGGGTAATTTGGCCCTATCCCTTTTTCTCTCAAGACCAGGTACTTGAGTTCCTGGAACTTGACGAAACCGACCAAGTTCCCGTGGAATCGTTCAGCTGGATTCCTGCGCCTGGAGGGCCTCCAGGCTATAGGTTATTCGCCCGTCGATATTCCAGCGGCCATATGAGTGTTGTCGTCCTTGGGCCGTTCGGCATGCTGCCTGGCATTTACCCGTCCCCAGAAGCAGCCATCGGAGCTGCCGACGAAGACTATAGGATCAATAGCGAGGCAAAGCCCATAATTCAGAAAACCGCGTCGGCTTCGCTCACGTAGCCAGATTCAGCGCGGGGACGTCGGAATCCATAGTCTGGCGTACGTCAAGGAGGCCACTCATGATTAGTTGCCTGATGTGGGGATGTGAGAGTTTTAATTGACTACCGGAGCCATATATCCTTTCAGCCTCGGAGGCTGCCTCTGCTCGACTGAGTAGTGTACGATAGGTTTCTAATTGGTCTTGAGTCGCGGTAGTTATGATGGTCGCATGGTTACGATTTATCTGGGTGACCAGCGTGCGAACGTTGCCACATTCCTCGCTGAGGGCCATCGCCCTCAGCATAAAATCCACTGGATTACCCTGCGTATCGGTGAAATCGTGCATATCGCCCCCATATCCTCCTCTACAGGGTGACGTGCACGTTCCGTCGGCGCAACGGGTACATTGGCTTTGGTCCACGGAGTTGAGAAGCCGATAAACTTGGTCGTTCACCTGCTTACCAAGCCGGCAGGATCACCACATTCGCACGTTGCGCTCCTACGATAGAAGGGCTTCAGATGGACTTCAGGGCAACCCGCTTTTCAAGTTCGACCGATTGCTCCTTCCGCTCGCTGTAGCGGTCCGTCAGATAGGCCGAGCCATCCCGTGTTAGCAGCGTGAACTTCACCAGCTCCTCGCAGACGTCGACAACGCGGTCGTAGTAGGACGACGGTTTCATCCGGCCGTCGGCGTCGAACTCCTGGTATGCCTTGGCGACCGACGACTGGTTGGGGATCGTGATCATCCGCATCCAGCGGCCGAGGACGCGCATCTGGTTCAGAGCATTGAAGGACTGGCTGCCACCGGAGACCTCCATGATCGCCAGCGTCTTGCCTTGTGTCGGCCGAACCGATCCGAGCGACAGGGGAATCCAGTCGATCTGGGCCTTCATGATGCCCGTCATCGCACCATGGCGCTCGGGGCTGACCCACACCTGACCCTCAGACCATTGCGACAGGTCGCGCAGCTCCTGCACCTTCGGATGGCTTGCCGGAGCCTCGTCGGGAAGCGGTAGCCCCCTCGGATCGAACATGCGCACCTCGCACCCCAAGCGCTCGAGCAGACGTCTGGCTTCGTGCGCCAACAGGCGGCTGTAGGAAACCTCCCGGAGCGAGCCGTAGAGGATCAGGATGCGCGGCTTGTGCGTCGAAAACGCTGGACGCAACGCGTTGAGGTCAGGCTGACGAAGGTGCCGTTCCTGTAAAGCGGGAAAGGTCTCAGACAATGCGCTTTCCCTCCTGGTCGAGGACCTGCTCACCGTCTTCTTTGAAGAACGCTCCCTTGAAGGCATTCGGCAGGATGTCGAGTACGACCTCGGAGGGCCGTGCAAGCCTGGTGCCGAGCGGTGTCACGACGAACGGACGATTGATGAGGATCGGGTTCTTCAGCATGGCGTCGAGCAGCTCGTTGTCCGTCAGTTCCAGATCGTCGAGACCCAATTCAGAGTAAGGCGTGCCCTTCTCGCGGATCGCCTGTCGGACTGTCAGCCCAGCATCGGAGATTATCCTTTCCAACTCGTCGCGCAACGGCGGCGTCTTGAGATACTCGATGACGGCTGGTTCGATCCCGGCTGCGCGGATCATCTCCAACGTGTTGCGGGACGTGCCGCAGGCGGGGTTGTGATAGATGGTGGCGTCCATTGTCATGTCCTTTCAGTGATGGTGTTCCGGGAGACAGCGGGAGCTGCCTCGTACCAGCCCTTGGTGCGGTTCACGGCCCAAACGACCGTGAGCATCACGGGGACCTCGATGAGTACGCCGACGACTGTCGCCAGCGCCGCGCCGGACTGGAAGCCGAACAGGCTGATGGCAGCCGCGACCGCGAGTTCGAAGAAGTTGCTAGCCCCGATCAATGCCGAAGGCCCGGCGACGCAATGGCGCTCCCCCGACATCCGGTTCAGGAGATAGGCCAGCCCGGAGTTAAAGTAGACTTGGATCAGGATCGGGACGGCCAAGAGAGCAATAATTGTCGGCTGCGCAATGATCTGCTCACCCTGGAAGCCGAAGAGGAGAACGAGCGTCGCGAGCAGGGCGACAAGCGAAAGGGGCTGCAGCTTTGCCAGCATGGCGTCCAGAGCCTTCGTCGTGCCGTCGGCGGTCAACCGCCCTCTCAGGACCTGGGCGATGATGACCGGGACCACGATATAGAGGACGACCGACAGAACCAGCGTGTCCCACGGTACGGTGATCGCCGATAGCCCAAGCAGCAACCCGACGATCGGCGCGAAGGCGACGACCATGATCGCATCGTTGAGCGCGACCTGGGAGAGCGTGAACAGTGGCTCGCCGCGCGTCAGATTGCTCCAGACGAACACCATCGCGGTACAGGGGGCGGCCGCGAGGATGATCAGGCCAGCGATATAGGAGTCGATCTGGTCGGCCGGCAGATACGGACGGAAGAGCCATCCGATGAACAGCCATCCCAGCAGCGCCATGGAGAACGGTTTGATGGCCCAGTTGATGAACAGTGTTACACCGATGCCGCGCCAATACGTGCCCACCTGCATCAGCGAGCGGAAATCGATCTTGATGAGCATTGGGATGATCATCAGCCAGATCAGGATGGCGACGGGCAGGTTCACCTTCGCGACCTCAGCCGCACCAATGACCTGGAATACATCGGGCATCAGATGGCCGAAGGCGACGCCAACGACGATGCAGAGGAACACCCAGATGGTCAGATAGCGTTCGAAGGTAGACATCTCATTCGGCCTTTGCGGACTTGGCGGAAGCGCCTTCGAGCGAACCGATCTGGCGGACGTGCTGCTCGAGCGCCAGGCGATCGATGGAAGCCAGAGGCAGATTGATGAAGGCCATGATGCGGTTCTTGAGGAAGCGCGCGGCCTGTGCAAACGCCCGCTGGATTTCGACTTCGGAACCCTCGACGGCTGCGGGGTCTTCGACACCCCAATGTGCAGTCATCGGATGTCCGATCCAGACCGGGCAAGCCTCGCCGTGCGCGCTGTCACAGACGGTAAAGATGAAGTCCATTTCGGGCGCGCCCGGCTGTGCGAAAACGTCCCAGCTCTTCGACGAGAAGCCAGTCGCCGGATAGCCGAGGACGTCCAGTTCCTTCAGGGCATGTGGATTGACTTCGCCCTTGGGCTGGCTGCCCGCGGAAAACGCCCGGAAGCGCTCGCCGCCCTCCTTGTTGAGGATGGATTCGGCGAGAATAGAACGTGCGGAGTTGCCCGTGCACAAGAAGAGCACGTTGTAAGTCTTGTCGGTCATGGTCGTTTTCCGTGGTTAGGTCGAAGGTCTGTCGAGTTTCATAATCGTAGCCGATGCCGGGCAAATGCCCGAGAGCTGACGGGTTGCAAGAACGGCGGCTGGCACGTCGGAGCGCTGTACCACTACGAAGCCAAGGTTTTCGAAGAACGGAGCAGCCGTCGTCGTAGCGAGGAAAACTGCCGAGCTTACATTTGCGGACCTCAGCGTCTCCTTGGTCAGCGCTTTTCCCAGTGCCTTGCCGCGATGCTCAGGCAAGATGACTATCGATCTGAGAAGCACGTCGCCGCCGCACGCCTCTATGCCGGCATGTAAAACGAGCGCTCAGCGTCTTCGAGGTCTTCCGTTGGAAGACCGGAAGCTGACAACGCTAGCTTCAGTCCAGCATCGCCTCCCAGGACTGGTTCCAGTCTAATATCATTCATGATACTTGCACCCCGGGAGTGCAGCAGGGCGTGAGTTCGGCGATCAGCGGCGCGCAGAGTTCGGCAGAGCCGCCGCAGCAATCTTTCAAAAGGAAGAGAGTCAGATTACGTAGCCCCTCCAGATCGGCTCGATAGATGATCGAGCGGCTTTGCCTCTCATTTGTCACGAGGCCCGCTCGCGTCAGTGTGGCGAGATGAGCGGACATGGTATTCTGCGGAATGTCGAGAAGTCGTGCGAGTTCGCCAGCCGGTACGCCATCTGGCTCATGCCTGACAAGGAGCCGGAATGTATCCATCCTGGTGGATTGTGCGAGGGCAGCGAGCGCCATAATTGCTGAATCTTTTTCCATATATCGACAATGCTGGATATGTGGATTTTTGTCAACGCCTTTAAACTACGACCTTCTGAAGTGCTTTCGTCTTATATTTTCGCCTAAGTCATTGCTGGAAGTTGACATTATCAAATATGTTCTCTAATTGTTCACGCATGAAAAATCTTACCCGCCTCATACGAATAGGTTGATCCCCGCGCGCCGCGATAACCGCGGCCTCGATCAGCCGTGTTTCTTTGAGGTTTTAGAAAATGGGTATCGCACAGCGCGCGAAGTCGCTTCGCGCAAGCCGTCATTCCGCTTCCATCCGTACGCTCTATCCAATGGCCACCGTTAAATGCGATGGCCCCCCAGTCTTCCGATCACAGGCGGCGCGTGATGCTGCCTGCCTGTTTGACGTCAACCCATCAATCACGTCATGGCACTGCATGCCGCTCTCGCTCGATTACGGTGGAGGTATCCACGTCCCGGATTTTGGTATTCTCGACGATGATGGCGGGCGCTTGTTAGTCGATGCGTCCGACAGGGTGATGCCGGTCGCCGTAGGCGGGATCGAGGCCGCAGCCCAAAACCATGGCGTCAGATATCGACGACTGGTCGCCGATGAAGTCTACGATGGTCCGCGTCTTCAGAATGCCAAAGACCTGCTTCGGTATGGCGGTACGGTTCTAGCGCTCGGTGACCGTTTGCGGTTACTCGCCGTCTTGGAAGAGCACGGCAATCTGACGATTGCCGAATGCCTGACAGTTTTTACCGAAACCAAGCCAGTTGCCGGACTGGCCCAGATGATCTTGCGCGGTTTCGTCGAAGTCGATCTCGATACGGAATTACTCGGCCCCGAGACAATGGTGCGGCGGATACGGACCTGACCGCCCGTAATCGTCATCATCATTCCCAGTGTTCCGAGGCATACATGCAGTCTTATAGCGATAACCTGATCGCCAATCGCGATCCGTACCATAGCTCGAAGTACGAGCTTACCCTGCCGACCCATCTAGCCATCATCGCAATGTCGAGATCGATCCGCCAGTTCCTGAAAAGGCGATCTTCGTTCGTCGCGGCTTTCGTCATGCCGCCGAAGGCAGACATCCATGCCTACAAGATGGCCGCCAAATGGTTGCTTGAGGGGACTGTGCCGGTCGGTGGCGAACACGGCAACAACTACGTCCTCGTCATCGGCGAAGAGACTGAACTTGCCGACGATTTCCAGGCGTTCAGAAAACTTCGAGAACTCAAACGGGCGATCATTCTTCTCCAAGACGAGGAGCTTCTGTCTGACGAGGTCCGCATCGTCGCTGACATCGTGGTCTCTCTGGGACTACCGGCTCCGAACGATTATCGGATTGCGGCGCGGCGGATGAGGCTCGGGACTGTCACGAATGCCGATGCCGATTTTTTGGCGCACCAATCTCCCAAGCGGGTCGAACTCGGTTGGCGGCGCGGACGATCCGTAGCTGTGAGCATCGGGCGTCTCCGTCGGTATCCTCATGTCGAGAAAGGAAAGCGTTCCTCTGACTCCTTGTCGGCGGGGCCAAGCCTGCGCGACCTATCCGGATACGGTGAGGCTAAAACATGGGGTCTCGAACTCACAGAGGACTTGGCGGCATGGAAGGCTGGGAGACTCTCCTGGCACGATGTCGATTGCGGCGTCCTGATTTCGGGTCCTCCGGGATCGGGCAAGACCTCCTACGCGACGGCTTTGGCAAGAACCTGTAACGTTCCCCTAGTCCTCGGGTCGGCGGCTCGATGGCAGGCGAATGGTCACCTTGGCGATATGCTGAAGGCAATGCGCAAGGCGTTTGCCGAGGCCGCGCGGCAGGCACCGTCGATCCTCCTGATTGATGAATTCGATAGTTTTACTAGCCGCGACGACAGAACCGGCAGTAGCAACGACAACTACCATCGTCAGGTCATCAACGCACTTCTGGAACTTTTGGACGGCGCACAGTTGCATGAGGGCGTCGTGGTGATTGGCGCAACGAACTATCCGGATATTATCGATCCGGCGCTTCTTCGGGCAGGACGCTTGGAACGCCATTTCTCGATTCCTCTCCCAGATGACACAGCGCGTCATGACATCTATCGTTTCTATCTCCGGGGAGACCTTGCAGACGAAGCGCTGGACGACGTGGTGTCGGCAAGCGACGGCTGGTCTGGTGCCGACATCGAACGGTGTGTCCGTGATGCCCGACGCCATGCGAGAAGAGCAAAACGCTCGATGTTGCTCAGTGATCTCGCCACAGCCATGCCACCAGTCATCCCAGTTCCAATGGCCGTACAACGCTGTGTCGCTGCCCACGAACTCGGACATGCCATTCTCGGTGTTTTGCTCGAGGCCGATCCGTTGGTGTCGGTTTCGATTCAGAGAAGCATTCAAGTCGGCCGGTCCTCGCAATCTCTGGGCCACACGGAATTCGAAGAGCGGCTGTTCAGTCGAAAGACTTCGACGTATTTTCGCAACAAGATCGCCACGCTTCTGGGTGGTATCGCAGCCGAAGAAGTGTTGTTCGGGGAATTCGGTAGCGGTGCTGGTGGCGATCCATCGGCCGACCTCAACCGTGCAACTGATCTGGCGACGATGATGGAAACCAAGTGGGGTCTTGGGAAAACCCTGGCTGTCGAACCTGGTGACAGTCCACGTGAATTGTCGGCATTCCGTCACCGCCGCAAGGCTCTCAGCAAATCAGTCGAGGCGACATTGCAGGCGGAGTTTCGGCGCGCGAAATTCCTACTCGAAGAACATAGGGATGCCCTTCTCGATCTTCATGCCGGTCTTTTGCGGGAGGGCAGTTTGGCCGCCGCGGTGGTCAGAGCTGCCGTAGAAAGGAGCGAGAGCTTCGGCCTACCTCATAAAGCCAAAACCGCTGGATACGAACTCGGGCAATGAAGGCAGCGTCATTCCGTAATCGTCGTCGGGTATCACAGCGTGGCATGGAACGTGCCATTGAACTTCAACAGGATGAAATACGCCCGGTAACGGGAAATACCTGTCGATCAGGACGAAATCTTTCACGTTGAAGGAAGCGATCGGCATCTCATGGGTGATCGACAGAGCCGCGAACAGGAGATCGTGTCCGATCTTATCCTTCTTCTGCTCAGGACTTGGCACATGCAGATGTCGGAGGGGTCCGACGGTGGTCATTTCGGCATAGAGATTGGCGGCTTTGGCTGTGAGTTCGGCGAACTGGAAGTCCACGGAGAGGATGTCATCAATCCAGTTGTGGAGTCGTTGCGCTTTTTGTGGATCGTGTTTCAAGGCCAGATGGGCACCCCGCCTCAACTCTGCTATAGCGGGGAACGAGATGGCGAGTGAATCTGCTCCCATGGCTTTCATCCAGGCACGCAACCCTGGCGGAGGGCGTTGCAAACCGGCATTGCTCAGGATGTTCGTATCCAGCAAAAAAATGGGGCCTGCCATTTCGAAACCCTCGGACGTAAACGGAATCACCAAAGGTCGTAGCCGGCATGTGCCGGTTTTCCGTAAACGTCGAAGTATAGAAGTCGTAATTCGAAAATTGGAGAGACGGTGACGATGTCACGAACCTGGACGATCGATGAAGCATCTGCCGACCTGCCGAGCCTTCTGGATGCGGCACGCACGTCGTCGCAATACATCATTGTCCCCGATGGCAAGTTCGAGGTGTCTTTTGAGCAGGGTGTCGTCAATTCGCTTGATGACGTCTTGAATCAAGAAGGTCACCTGAAACCGGGAGATATTGAAGGCCTATAACTTTTGTTCGCCTTCATTCACAACTCGCCCAATTTTAAGCATTCTCCAGACAACTATGCCGGATTAGGCTGAAGAGCCCCGAAATGGAAAGTCTGGCGCTCAAAGTCGGCAAAAGAATGAGAGATGCCATCGTTGCGGATGGAATTTAGCAGCTTCTCGTCGATGCAGGTTTCGACATTGCCTGGGAGTTCTTGATCCTCTTCCGAGAGGGAAAACCTGGATTTCTTCCACCAAAGATCGGGGTAATAATGCTTCGCGATAAGCATCCCGAACGATCGAGGCGATAGTTTGCGGGACGAAGCCCATCGATCTTCGCCGGACATACCAATGTGGAAATGTGCGCCAGGATGCTTGACACGCCTGTATTGGCTCTCACTGTACTCGAACCTGACACGGGGAATGTAGTTGCCAACGTGGATGCTAGAAACCATTGACGAAAACTCTTCATCGTTAATCTCGTCTCGGTCGAAAGCATCCTTCAATTCATTAAATTCCGCAAAGGCGTCCGGTGAACCACTTACCCGGGGATTCGGGTAGTATGCCAGCGCCCACTCTCCTTCTGATGCATGTGAGAACTGAAAGTACGCAAGGTCCTTCAATATGAAATTATAGTGCGAAAGTGAGAGGCCCTTTTCGTAAACGGCGCTGTAGTCCTTCGATGTAAGAGTCGTTGCGTTGAAGTCTTCTGACCGTGGAAGCGCCACCAAATAGACACTGCTTTCAAGAAAGTCTTCATTCTCGAAAAAGGCGTGGACTGCACGAATGCTGGCATTGAAATCATCCCGCGTCATTAGTCATCCTCGACCAAGCTCGCCATGTCCTCAGCGGATAGATTGAGTTCATTCCTCAAACGCTCCATTCGACGCTTGGCCTCGACCAAACGAGCATGCTTCTCCTCTAGGCCACGTTGAATCGTATTGAGTTGGCTCATGTTTGGCATTGTGAAAGTTAGGCGCGGACTATTGGCGACGGCTGCATTAATCTCCAGCGCCAATTGCGAGAAGGTCTTCGTTGCAAGGCCAAAAACACGTAGCCATCCCTTAGTACGAGTAAACGCGACAAATAGCTTATTGCGACCGGTTCTCGTCTTCAACGAGGCCGCGTCGGCACCGACCACGATCACGACCGCGGCCTCATTTCCCTTGGCGCGGTAGACAGTGCTCAGTGTCACCTTCCCGTCTATCCGGAATGGCGGTTCGCTGTATTTGTCGATAAGAATGTTGTTGCACGGTATTCCAAAGGCTAAAAGCTGGTCAGAAATCTTCGTGAAGTAACTTCTCGCCGTGCGATCATCCAAGCTCACCACTAAGATTTGATGTGGATGTATGCCCTTCCCAATGAACGACCTCACCTCCGCTACTGCGGCTTGAACCTCCTCGTCGAAGGATGTTGCCGATTGGCCTCGAATGATCGGGACGTCTGCAGGGGTGTGCAAGACGCTGGGACTGTTCACAGTCGGACGCTCCACAACGTTCTCGCTTCCCGCTGTGAAAGTCCCTGAAACAACGTCATAGCCGACGTCTTCCCAGTGTTTGGCGTTCTCAAGCATTTGGACAATTTCACCGTAGATGCCGAAGCCCACCGCATGCGCAAGGATCAATACGTCGCGTTGATTTCGATATGAGCGTTGGAGAACGAAGTCATTGGTCTCCGTTCCACCCGGCAGGCTGCGGGTCAGGGAGATGCGAGGTTGGCCATCAGTATCGTTTCCAAACAGCTGTTCCGGTTCTCGAACTTTCACGTCGAAAACGTTCTGCAACTCATCATATGCCCAAATGATCTGCTTCCGGTCGCGGTCGCCTTTCGCAAGATAGAAACACATTTGATAGAAGCCGTCGGGAAAGTCTTGGCCTTCATCCACCAAAATAACATCGTAATACGAAGCAATGACGCCTCGATCGACCAAGTCGCGGCATACTGTGCCAAACGGATCGCTAACGTTGCTTACATCATTGTACGACTTTGGCGAGACGCCTGCGCGGATACAGGTATCTCGGTAGACGCCAGGCAAATTCTGGCGTCCCCAACCATGGCGAACATGGACGTTATCCCAGTTTGGGTCGACCTCGGCAAAGTGCCGGTGAAACCTTGTAATCAATCGCTCAATAATATCTCGCAGACTTCGAGTGTAGTATGTGATTAGAATCTTAGCGTTTGGATTTTCGATGTGTGCGAGCGCCGCCTTCATCGCGAGGATGACGGTTTTACCAGTGCCAGCCAAACCACGAATTCGTTGGGGTCCTTGAATAGCGGTTAGTGCAACTGACCTCTGTGTTGCATCGAAATTGTAAATAACTGCTTCGAGGTCGCGATATGCTCTGGCAACTGGGTGGACTTCTTCGTCTTCATCGGCATCCAATATCTGTCCAAGCGCTTTTGCGCCTTCGATAATGGCTTGAACCTCTGCAATCTGAGCACTGTCGAGCGGGCCGCTTTCTTGCTTGAGGAGGCGGAAGAGTTCGCTGTCGCTGCCCGCGAACTCGACTTCCTCGTTGTCAAATTGATTCGTATCAAGGTTCGGGGCGTAGATGATCGGAACGACATCAAAAATCAACCGACGCTTCTTTTTGAGCTGCAGACTTTTGGCCATCAGGGATTCGGTGGTTGCGGCCGCTTGAAGGATGCTGACGGCATCACGCTTCACATCCACCCTGTCGGACGACAATGAAATCTTGACGAGTTTGATACCCTGCGCTTCACCCACAACCGTCAGGTCTGAACTATGCGTGCGGCCGTCGTAATCTTTGACCTGCGGCCACCCGGCATAGAGGACGATCTTTTCGGCATGTCCAAATACTTCTCCCGCACGAACAGCCCGAACCAAGCTGTTCGCAACCGCATCGTTCTCGCGCCGCCCGATAGTGGGGATGAAGGTTACTGGCATGAAGTACTTTCCTTATTTTCTAGCGGGCTGACCCTAGTTCCAGCCGGTTTTCAGATCAAGTCGCTGGGGCAAGCGTCATTCCCTGTCCTCTACCGACCGACCTCGAAAAAACACCTGGCTGGTCTGCTACCGGTTTCCTAGACGCCGAGTTAGGTTTTTCCAATGAAATTGGAGCACATGAATGCAACGCAAGCAGAGTCATCCGTAACTTAGCCGATTGTCGGACTGAGATAAAAGTTAACGCGATCCGTCTACGGCATCCCGTTCGACAGCGAGTTGTCATCATCACCAGGGAGCTGATCGGCGAGCGCTATACTGGTGGCCATCAGCGCCCGTGAATCAGTTTAAGACGGAGGCTGTCTCAGCTAAATCCATTCGCGAAAAACGAGTTCGTCCAACCCATTCCACAACCAATTTCGTAAACGATTGCCCGGCAGGCTTGCAAAAGACCGCGCTTCGGTGAAGCATGAAATCAGTATGTAAAGCTGGAGGGGTCGAGTGAAGCTCAAAACTGTGCGAGTTACCAACTATCGCAGCATCAAGGATACCGGTATTATCGACGTCGAACGCGAGAAGACCATCCTCGTTGGTCCCAATGAGGCAGGTAAGTCGGCAATCTTACAGGCCATCCAGCAGTTAAATCGCCCCAAGGATGTGCCTCAGTTAGACGCCCTCCGCGACTATCCCAGGTCTCTTTTCAGTGACATCAAAACCGGGAAAGTCGATCCGAAGAAGGTTCCAGTTGTTGCAGCTACTTTTGATCTTGATGAAGACGACCGGGATGCTTTGCCTGAGAATTATCGCAACAAGGTGACAGCCTATACTTTAACGAGGTATCTCGACAACTCAGGAATTCACAGTACAGACTTGGCGAAGTCAGGCGTCGCGCTTTCTGAGGTCCAGAAGGCGCTTGACCGGGTCGCAACACATATCGACAAGAGAAGCCTCGAGGAGACCGGGACAGAAACCACAAAGGCGCTCGACGAGTTGGCGAGGGTACTGGAAGGAATGAATCCCAGGCGGCATCTTTCAAAAGATGACCGCACAAAAATCCGCACATGGTTGCGGAAAAGCTTGACCTCAATCGATGAAGGGTCGGCCGTCGAAAAGAGTTACGATTCAGCGTTGGCGTCGATCGATGAAGCTGACGAACTGGATGAAGTTCTCTCCACGCTTCATTCGCGCCTGCCGGTTTTTGTTCTCTCGAGCAATTACTTTCGGGTTCGTCCGCGCATTCATTTGGCGCATCTGCATGAGCGTCAATCCAAGAAGCTCATGGACGACGAGAAGTACGACTATGGAAATCTTTGTCTTCTCAAACTGCTCGGTTTCACGGCGCAGGAGTTGGCAGCAGCAGGTACTGTCACCGACCAACAGCGGCAGGACGGCAGTCAGCAGAACCTTGCGACCATCGAGCGGAAAACCGATGAGCGCCACTATCAGCTTGACGCGGCCAGCGCTATGCTCACACGGGAAATCCGCACGATCTGGAACCCCGATCCCACTCGTGCTGAGGCGGACAGACTTCGAGTTTTCGCCGATGGCCAGTACCTCAAGGTTGTGGTGGAAGACGATCTGGGGGTATCGGTCGAGCTTGATCAGCGTTCAGAGGGCTTCCAGTGGTTAGTTTCATTCTTCGTCGTATTCTTCGCCGAGGCACAAGATAATTTCAGCAATGCGATCCTTTTGCTCGATGAGCCTGGCGTCAGCTTGCACGCCCTGAAGCAGCGAGAGTTTCAAAAGACGATCTCCCGTTTGGCGGAAAACAACCAGACAATCTTCACCACCCACTCGCCTTTCCTCGTCGGTAGTGGCGAACTTGATTTGGTCCGCGTCGTTGAGATGACCGATCGGAGTATCGGAACGAAGGTACATACCACCGTCACCTCCAACGATCCTGCTGGCCTCCTGCCGCTTCAGGAGGCACTCGGCTACGATTTGGCTCAAAGCCTGTTCACGAAAAAAAGAACTTCATACTCGAAGGGTTGACCGACTATTGGTATATCGACGCTCTGTCCGCTCTTCTTGAGGCCGCATCGAAGACCCATCTCGACAACAAAATTGCGATGATCCCGGCTGGCACTGCCAGTAAGATCGCCTATTTTGCGACGATCCTCCATGCGAACAATCTGAAGGTTGCGGCACTACTTGACTCGGACAGGGCGGGCGACACCGTCGCGAGCCATGATGTTCTGACCCATACGCTCAAGCAGAAGGCGATCCTAAGGACTGACGATTTCCTCATCTCCAAAGTAAAGACTTCTGAAATTGAGGACCTCCTCCGTAAAACCCTGATCGATATCGCCAAGGTCGAGTTTGGCATCGATGTCGGGGCAATAGAAGCCAAGAACTCCGACAGACCGATCGTCGATATTTTCACCAAAGAGATTAAGGACTTCAAAAAGTACCGCCTTGCAAAAGCGTTCTTGAGATGGAGCAAAGATCACACTGCGGCCGATCTTACTGGTGACGAGGTGAAGCAGTTCGAAACGCTTTTCGCCGCAGTTAACAAAGCCCTCGCGTGACGCTCTCCCGGCGGCCGTCCGCGCCGCCAGGCAGTGGATTCGACCGGGTATGCACCATTTTCCTCGCACGCGCGTCGTCGCTGGCCTCGGGCTCGAGGTCTCGAGCCGTGGCGCGAAATGAGTATAAGTAGGAAAAATCGAAGATGCCCAAATCAAATGCCGCGAGTTGCCCCGATCAACCAGCGCAGGGACAAACCAAACCAGCGAAATCACTGTATGTCGGATAAGCGTTGATTTTGTGTTCTAGAAATGTGGCGACCCCTGCAGGACTCGAACCTGCGACCTACTGCTTAGAAGGCAGTTGCTCTATCCAGTTGAGCTAAGGGGCCGTCATGCCGGGCAATCGATGCTCCGGCAAAAACTTTGATCGTCCTGTTTCAGTGCGTCCAGGGCTGGGTGCGGTTGAAACGGAAATTGTCGGTGTAGGAAACCACCTTGCGTGTCGCTTCCTTCGGCTGAATGACGCGGTATTCGATGCCCTTGCGCTGTGCGTAGGCTTCGGCCTGTTCCTGCGTTTCGAATGTCAGCTTGACCTGCTGCTTCATGTCGGAACTGGAGGTGTAGCCCATGATCGGATCGATCTTGCGCGGAACCTCGGCGTCGAATTCCAGAACCCAGACATTGGTCTTCGCCTTGCCGGATTGCATGGCGGTTTTTGCAGGGCGGTAAATCTTCGCAGACATGTCGAAACTGCTCCGGTTGGGCGGTGGGGCGTAGCACCCCGGATTACTATTCACGTACCTGAATAGAATAACCAAATCGTGTCAGGAACGCTGAATTTGAAATGGACCGACTTCATGTGAGAGTCAAGACGATTATCCCGCGCTTTCCTTTCGCGCTCTTGCCACGTAGGCACCAGGTTTTGCCGATGGGGATAATGGCTGAACAAAGATGAATTTCCCTGTTGCGGAGTTTGGGTGAACCGTGTATTCCCCAGCCATCGCCTCGGCGGAGTGTAGCGCAGTCTGGTAGCGCATCTGGTTTGGGACCAGAGGGTCGGGAGTTCGAATCTCTCCACTCCGACCATTTTAAAGCAAGACATCAGCTTGCCGGCGTAACCTCTTCAAACAAGCTTCTGTTCAGTCTGCTGATGGCCCGGCAAGGGTACTTTCGGCCGTGCCGATCGTCATGACATTGCCGCGCCAGGCCACCGCACTGCCGACCCAGCTGCGCACCCATACAAATGGCATGATTACATCCCGCGCGATCATCGCCGGCAGGGTATGGAGAGATATCGGCCATCCATTGAGCGCTGTCAGCACCAGTTCCGGGCCGTATATGAGGGTAAGGACGGCAAGAGTGGTGAGCGTGAGGTCGGCATCGACAGCGATGGCGGCTGCGAGCGCGAAGAGAAGCGGGGGAAGCGCGCCGGTCAGGATTTCCGGAGCGAAATATTGCGGGAAGGTCACGCGTCGCAGCCGCGCCCAGCGGGTCTGGCGCGACCAGATCTCGCCGGCATGACGCTGGCCGAGTGGCTGCTCGAAGGGGGCTGAGACCAGGTGCACCTTGCGGCCGGCATTTCTGACCAGCTTGGTCGAGGCGGCGTCCTCGGCAATTTCAGCAGCGAGCGCGCGAATGCCGCCATGTTCCTCCAGAAACGGTTTGTTCCACAACATCGATTTGCCCTGCGCAAAACCCATGCCGATCGCTTCCGCCGCATATTGCCAGCGGGCCTGCGAGCCGTTGAGGAAGGCGCATTCCACATGCGCCCAGAAACCTGCCGGCCGGGAGCCGAGCGGCGGCGAGCAGACGAGCCCGCTATCCTGCCGCCAGGCCGACATCATGGTGGTGATATAGGATTGCGGCATCAGCACGTTCGAATCGGCCAGAATGACCCATTCGTGGCGGGCGGCGCGCCAGCCCTTGACGCAATTATTCAGTTTCGGATTGGCGCTTATGCGGTCGTCGCCGATCAGCAATTGTGCGGACACTGCGGGGGAGGCGGCGCTTGCCTTTCGCACTTCCTCGATCACGGGATCGAATTCGTCGGCGACGCAGAACAGCAGTTCATAGTCCGGCCAGTCGAGCTCGAAGGCCCGGGAGAGTGTCAATGGTGTGAAGTTTTCGACGCCGCGCAGCGGGACCACCAGCGAGACCGGCGGTCTCTGTCGCACGAGCTCGTTTTCCATGTCTCGTCTTGTCAGGCGCCAGCCGGCGAGAACAATGCCGAGAAGATTGAAGGCGAGGAGCAGAATTGCGCAAAGGGCAAAAACAGTTTCCATGCTGGCCAGTCCCACTCCCAAGCTTTCGGCGGTCTGTCCGCCAACCGATTCCATGGAATTCGTTCCTGCCGATTATAACGTTTGAGTGACAGTTACATGTCATCATCGACAGGCGGGCAGGGTGCGGGTGCGGGAAACGGCACCGTAGCGCCGGTCCGGCGGCAAAGAAAAGCCCTCCGTCGAGAAGGGCCCAGTCATCATTAGTGCCAATGAACTTTAGTGGATGTTCAGGATATGCGCGTGACTGCTTGCGACGAGAAACGATTCCCGCGCCTTTTCGATGTCGCACCTGCCGGCGATAGCATCGAGGCAGTTCCTGCGTGCTTCCTCATATTCCGGGCCGTGTTCCTCGGGCCAGCGGTACATCAGCATGTCCAGCGCCACCAGGGGGCTGTAAATCTCCACGGCGACGCAGAGCGGCAGATGGATCGCCACCGGCTTCATCCACGAGGCGTGGTGACACGGCTCCGTTCTGTTTATCAGCATGTCATTCTCCTCCCTGTTTCATGTGCCTTGAAGGCCGTTTTCTCTCCCATGCGCGAAATGCCCGCCTCACGAAATGGTTCCCGATCACCTAAAATGTGATCGGTGAGGGGGTTCCAATTTTCCAAGATGAATGGAAGATGAACGAAATGATGAACCGGAGATGAACAAAACCGCTATTGGCGCGTTGTAAAGTCCATAAGAAGGAGAACGCAGATGTTCAATTTGTCAGGTATTCAGGAAAGCTTCTTCGGCGACCGCATGGCTGGCGTATGCCAGGCGATCACTTCGGCGCTGGCCTTTGAAACGGGACTTGAGAAGTCGCGGATTTCCGCAATCGTCGAAAATGACGTGATCTATCTGGAAGGCACGGCTGATTCGGTCGAGGCGATCGATATCGCCATCAATCTTGCCGCCTCCATCTCCAATTGCCGGATTTTGAGCCATATCGAGCCGGTTTATTAATATCCTGCAAGCCGGGCGAGGTGTCGTCCGGCTTTTTCAGATGTATTAACGCGGCAACATCATTTCCGGTTGCCGATCTGGGCACTGCGGACCATGTCCCCCGGCTTGATGCCATAACGCCTGGCGGTGCCGCCATTCAGTTCAAGCACGAATTTTATCGCCCCGCGGGAGCTGATGATCGCTTCCGAGTGGGGGACAGCGTTTTCGTGGATATGGGTGATGCGCCCGTCCCGGGCGATGAACAGCATATCGAGCGGAATGAGGGTGTTCCTCATCCACATGGCCACGTCCCGCTCCTGGCCAAAGTCGAACAGCATGCCGTTTTCAAGCGGCATGGATTTGCGGAACATCAGGCCCTGCTCGCGCTGGGCATTATTGAGGGCGAGTTCCGCTATGAAGTTGTGGTTTTTGCCGGACGCGGTTTCAATTGTCAGGGGCTCGGAGGCAAAGGTCTGCTGCTGAGCCTGCGCGACGCCCGCGAGTGTGAAAAAAAGAAGCGCCATAACGGCGCTTTTCGCAATCTTTCCCAATATCGCGGCCATCAGTGCGACATCCCGACCGAGACAGGGTTGTCCGGGTGGATTTCCGCCGCCATCAAACCCTTGTCGCCATCGCCATAACGCACCAGCACCACCTGGCCGGGGCGCAGTTCCGTCAGGCCGAAACGGCGCAGCGTTTCCATATGCACGAAAATATCTTCCGTTCCTTCACCACGCGTCAAAAAGCCGAAACCCTTGGTGCGGTTGAACCACTTGACGATGGCGCGCTCCAGCCCGCTTGAAGGCGTGACCTGCACATGGGTGCGCACCGGCGGCAGCTGCGATGGGTGAACGGCGGTCGACTGATCCATCGACAGGATGCGGAAGGCCTGAAAACCGCGGTCACGCCGCTGGATGAGCGCGACGATGCGGGTGCCTTCCAGAATGGTCTGGTATCCATCGCGGCGCAGGCAGGAGACATGCAGCAGCACATCCTGAATGCCGTTATCAGGCACGATGAAGCCGAAACCCTTGGCGACATCGAACCATTTCACGACGCCGGTGATTTCGGTCAGGTCGACGGCATCGCCCGAAAGGTCCTCGACATCGACTATCGTTTTCGATGACATCCTATCAGCCATATCCTGCCAACCCCTCGATTACGCGCCATACACCGGTCAACTGATTCCTGTGTACCAGATTAACATCTTGGTAACGGTTCCACGCAAGCCCTAGTTTTTGATTTGCGCAGCTGCTTTTATGTCACCGTCCTTGTCCGGGGCTTGCCATCATGCGTTTAACGGCCCCCGACCCGTGTATTGGAGAGTAAGAAAATGCGGTATCTGCACACAATGGTTCGCGTCAAAGACCTTGGCGAATCAATGAAATTCTATTGCGACCTCATGGGTCTCGAGGAAATACGCCGAATCGAAAACGAAAAAGGCCGATTCACTCTGGTTTTTCTTGCGGCACGTGATGACATTGCTGCGGCAAAGGAAAAAAAAGCCCCGAGCCTCGAGCTCACCTATAATTGGGACACGGAAGACTACACAGGCGGACGCAATTTCGGCCATCTGGCCTACGAGGTCGACAATATTTACGATTTCTGTGCCCGTCTTCAGGAAAATGGCGTCGTGATCAACCGGCCGCCACGGGACGGTCACATGGCCTTTGTCCGTTCGCCGGATGGCATTTCATTCGAAATCCTGCAGAAAGGCGAAAGCCTCGCACCAGCCGAACCGTGGATATCTATGCAGAATACCGGTTCCTGGTAGGGATTTTCCCGGCCAACAGCGGCGTTTTCGGGCGCTCTTGCCTTGTCCGGATGGGATGAGGCATAGTCCGCGAATCGAAACGGCCTGTCCCGTTTTGGGAAAGCACACGCGCCCGTTCCCGTGCTGCTGTTGGAAATGCAAGATACGGAGGCCACTCATGAAAGCTGCAGACGGCGCGAAAGGACGCGTTTCCTGTCAGCGTCTTGTTATTGCCGTTTCGCTGCTCGGGCTTTCCGGGTGCGTTTCCGCCGTGACCGATGACGAGTTGGCCGCCAGTAACAAGAAGCCGGAGATTGCCGCACAGCAGAAGCCGCAAACGGCCGCCGCCACGCCGGCGGCCGGCGCGCAGCAGGGACATTATGTGGATCCCGCCGTGGCATCGGCGGCCGGCGCTTCCGTGCCGGCCCAGCCTCAGACACCGGGCGGCCCGGCGCAGGGTTACGGCGCAGCCGCCGATATTGGCGGGCTGACGACGCAGCCGACCGCGATTTCCGCCGGGACATCCAGCATCTATTCCACCGCACCTGCCGTTGCGGCGGGAGCGGGGGCCCCGGGTGTCGCTGCCACCGGCGCGCCATCCCAGAAAATCATTCCCGCCGTCAGCAGCGTTTATTCGGCACCCATGCAGGCGGCGCAGCCGCAGCCCGTTGCAGCGCCGGTTCAGGCTCCCGCCGGGCAGGTCCCAGCGGAACAGCACAGCGAAAACCGTCAGGCGGTGCCGGTGCCGCAGGCAGCATCTGAACAGCTTGCTGCTGCATCTCCCGCACAGCCAGCCGGTGAAAGCGGGCAGGAAGGCGAGGGCAAGGGCGTGACGCTTGCGGCGTTTTTCGCCGGCGCAGCCAAGAAGCGTCTGCCGAAAATGATTGAAAGCGGTTCCGCGGAGAACACACAGGTTGCAGCGCTGCCGGGAGCGGCGGACAGGACGATGGGCATTGCGCTTTCGGGCCGCTCGATGATGTCCGATGAGTTCGATGATGCACATCTCGAAGACGAGGAAGATCAACCGACCGGCCTGATGAAGCTTGCGTCGCTTTCCGGCCTCACCCGTGTTTCCCCGAACGGGCTTTTCCTGCAGACAGATCATGTCGAAGTCGGTTGCTTCAAGCCGGAACTGGTGCGGATGATCAAGGATGTCGAGCGTCATTATAACAGCCCGGCCATCGTCACCTCGGGCTATCGTCCGCCAAAGGGCATAAGGCAGGGCTCCAAGCATTATACCTGCGATGCTGCCGACATTCAGATCAAGGGCGTCTCCAAATGGGAGCTTGCAACCTATCTGCGTTCCCTGCCGGAGCGCGGTGGTGTCGGCACCTATTGCCATACCGAATCGGTGCACATGGACACGGGTGAACCTAGAGACTGGAACTGGCGCTGCCGCCGCACCGCCGCGCGCAAATAATTTCCGGCCAATTCTGATGATTGGGGAATCCGGGGCGTTGCGCCCCTGAGATCCGTTTGGAATCTCTCTATGCAGACCCCTTTCCGCCTCCGAATGGACGTGCGGCACGCCATGCTGTAGGAGACGGTTTCCCATCTCCATGCTTATGGTGTCCTGCGAATGCTGCCGATTTCCACCTTTCCCGTCTACATCATCTCCATCGCCAGAGCCCGCGCACGGCTGGAAAAAATGTTGAACGGCGCTTCGGGCCTCGGGCTGGATTTGCGTCCAGTCGAGGGTGTCGACGGCAAGACCATTCCCCCCGCCGAATGGACGGACTTTAACCGGCGCGGTTTTGAACTGCGTAACGGCCGCCACGCCTTGCCCGGCGAGTATGGCTGCTACGCCAGCCATATAAAGGCGCTGGAGATTTTCCTGGCGAGCGACGCGCCGATGGCGGTAATCGTCGAGGACGATGTCGCCTTTACCCCGGACTTTTCCGAGCGGGTCAAAGCCGTGGCTGCGATCATGCCGAAAAATTCGATCATTAAACTGACCAACCACCGCCGCAGCGGCTTCAAGGGCAGGAAGACCAGCGCTCTCGGGGACACGTTCGGGCGCTGCATCTACGGCCCGCAGGGATCGTCAGCCTGCTATATCATCTCACGCGGCGGTGCCGAAGGTTTTCTGAAAGCCGCAAGGGTGATGACGCTGCCCTTCGACCGGGCGCTGGAATGCGGCTGGGGTTATGGCACGCATGTCTACGTGACCGACAAGGATTTCCTGCCCTTTGGCGATCCGGACACGCTGGTGGGAACGCGCGCCGAATATCGCGGCAGCAAATTTGCCCGGTTCAAGCGGGTGCCGGCTTATCTCTCCAGTTTTTACGACAATATTGCGCGGTATGTTTATGCCTATCGCTAGCCGCGATCATGACGGTATGTCGGCTCGCTGTCCGATAACGGCGCAATGGGGAGATTGATATTCCGTACCCGGCAAAGAGAAGGTGCGGTTATTTTTACCTCAACAAAACGCAAGGATGCTGTTTTCCAATCTGTTGCAGATCGGAGGCCGCTGCGACAGAAAGACATCTAAGCTATTGATAAATCGAGTGTTGAGGTGGTGAGAGCGCAGGGATTCGAACCCTGGACCTACTGATTAAAAGTCAGTTGCTCTACCGGCTGAGCTACGCTCTCCCGTGTCGGGGCTTGGTTGCCCTTCGGAAGTGCGCGGAACATAGGTAGAGCGATCCGTTCGGTCAACCCAAAAAAAGCGCTTTCTACAATCAATCCGGTTTTTTTTGTCGCACCCCCGAAAAGGTGATTGGAGACAGGGGGCGGCTGGGGATAAAAGCGGCTCAGACATGTCGGGCAAACGGGTGAAATCGTTTTACGGCAATGACATGTGCGAAAATGAAAGCGTGAAGTGCCGGCGAATCTTTTACGAATCGCGGCGGGCTTTACGGGATCCGGAGTTCTTTCTTGTCGATTGCCGATATTTCCCTGTTCAGCGCGCTTCTGGCCGGTGCCTTGTCTTTCCTGTCGCCCTGCGTCCTGCCGCTGGTGCCGCCTTACCTTTGTTATATGGCGGGTATTTCTGTCGAGCAGTTCAAGACGGAGGATTCGGCGCCCCGGCCCGAGGTGCGCAAGGCGGTGCTGGTTTCGGCATTCTTTTTCACGCTCGGTTTTGCCACGGTGTTTGTGGCGCTGGGCGCCGGCGCCTCGACGATCGGCACGCTTTTGCGTCAGAATCTCGATATTCTCGCCAAGATCGGCGGTTTCATCATCATTCTGATGGGCCTTAACTTTCTCGGTGTTTTCCGCATCGGCGTGTTTTCGCGCGAAGCGCGGTTTCAGGGGGCGGGCAAGCCGGCCACGCTGTCCGGAGCCTATGTCATGGGCCTTGCCTTCGCTTTCGGCTGGACGCCCTGTATCGGTCCGGTTCTGGGCGCGATCCTCGGTGTAGCCGCTTCGCGCGACACGGTTGGCGACGGTGCGGCGCTGCTTGCCGTCTATTCGCTTGGCCTTGCGGTGCCGTTCTGGATCGCGGCTGCTTTTTCCGGTTCCTTCATGCGGTTCCTCGTGCGCTTCCGCCGCCATCTTGGCCTCGTGGAAAAGCTGATGGGCGTGTTGCTGGTGCTTACCGGTATCGCTTTCATGTCCGGTTTCATCACCAATGTGGCGATCTGGTTCCAGGAGACCTTTCCGATCCTGATGAAAATCGGCTAAGCCTCCCGCGTATTTTAGACGCAAGGGAAAGACCGTGGCCGATATCGTCGGATTGCTTTTGCCGTTTTTCGGCCTGATCTTCATCGGTTACGGCGCAGCGCGCATCACGAAACAGCCGGTCGAGGCGATGGGCTGGCTGAACACCTTCATCATCTATGCCGCGCTTCCGGCGCTGTTTTTCAAGCTGGTGTCGAAAACGCCGGTCGAAGAGCTGGCGCGCATGGATTTCGTTGCCGCCAGTCTTGCCTGCACCTACGGCATCTTCCTGCTGGTGTTTCTGATCGGACGGTTCGTGCGAAAGAACAGCCTCGCAGAAACCACCATCCAGAGTTTCGCGGCGAGCTATGGCAATATCGGCTATATGGGTCCGGGCCTTGCGCTGCTGGCGCTCGGCGAAAAGGCGGCGGTGCCCGTCGCGCTGATCGTCTGTCTGGAAAACGCCGCCCATTTCATCGTTGCGCCGGCGATGATGGCGGTTGCGGGCGGTGACAAGCGCTCCCCGGCGAAGCTTGCAATGGATGTGGCGCGCAAGGTCATTACCCATCCCTTCATCGTGTCGGTGATTGCGGGCTTTCTCGCTGCCTCGCTGTCCTGGCAGCCGCCGGAGGCGGTGCAGCGGCTGGTGGATTATCTGGCGCAATCGGCGGCGCCCTGCGCGCTGTTTGCCATGGGCGTGACGCTGGCGCTTCGGCCGATGAAACGGGTGCCGGTGGAAATCAGCTATATCGTGCCGGCCAAGCTGATCCTGCATCCGCTCGCGGCTTATTTTGTGCTCTCGTCGATCGGGCGTTTCGAGCCGGTGTGGATCTATTCCGCCGTGCTGTTGGCAGCCTTGCCGACCGCGACGAATGTCTTCGTCATCGGCCAGCAATATCACGTCTGGCAGGAAAGGGCGTCGGCGACGATTCTCATCTCCACGGTGCTGTCGGTCCTCACGCTAACGGGCGTGGTCTATTTCATCCAGCCTTTTTGAAGCTGCCGAACAAAAGCGAGGGCAGGGCCTTCAGCCCGCGGCCGGGCTCGATGCCTTCGCGCATAACCATGCTTCTGAGCGTGCCGATGCCGGAGAGGACATGCAGGCCCGCCGCGCGCGCCATCTGCACCGGCAGAAGATCGGAAAGCAGAGAGCGGTTCAGAAGGTCGACGCTGAGGGTGCGGCTGTAGACATCCGCCCGCCGCCTGCGGTCAAAGCTGCTGCCGGCATCAGCGGCGATGGGGCGGTCGGAGACGGCACCGAGCAGTTCCGTCAGCGAAATGATGTCGCGCAGGCTGAGGTTCAAACCCTGCGCGCCGATGGGCGGAAAACCGTGCGCCGCTTCGCCGATCAGGGCGACACGGCCCTTGCCGAAGCGGTGCGCCGTCATGGAAGAAAGCGGCCATGCCTGCACGCTGTCCTCTACGGTAACAGCGCCCAGCATGGATTGCATGCGCTCCTCGATCCGCAGGCTGAGCGCCTCCAGCGGCAATGCCGTCAGTTCCTCCGCCTGTTGCGGAGTAACGACCCAGACGAGGCTGGAGCGGTTGCCGGGCAGGGGAACCTGGGTGAAAGGACCGGTGGGGGTGTGGAATTCCGTCGAGACATTGCCATGCGACCGGCTGTGGCCGAAGTTCAAAACAATGGCCGTCTGCGGATAGGACCAGGATTTGACGCCGATGCCGGCCGCATCCCGCACCATCGACTTCCTGCCATCCGCGCCGATGAGGAAATCGGCAGAGAGCGTTTCGCCGTCTGCAAGCGTCACGGAGACGCGGTCGTTGCCGATGTCGATCGTCTCGGCGGTGGTGTCGAGGCGGGTAATATTGTGTTCCTGTTCGACAGCCTCACCAAGCACGCCGAGCAGCGCCTCGTTCGGAATGTTCCAGCCGAAGGCGTCGAGCCCTATTTCGGAGGAGCGGAACTGTACGGTCGGCGCGCGCAGCAGGCGCTCGGTGCCGTCAATGATCTGCATGGTGGAAAGGCGTGCGGCCGCAGGGGCGATGCGAGACCAGAGGCCGAGACGGTCCATGAAACGGATGGACTGGTCCATCAGCGCCGTGGTGCGCTGGTCCTTCCTGTCGCTGGAAGGTGCAATGAGCGCCACGTGGCGGCCCGCCCGCGCCAGCGCGATGGCCGCGATCTGGCCCGCAAGTCCCGCACCTGTTATGGCGATATCGAAGTGTCTCATGGTCCTGATCCGTTGTTATTTCCAGAACATCATAGTGTCTTTGCGCGGGCAAATCCACTTCGGGGCCGGAACATTCAGTCACGAAGATTCGTTGGTTGTGCCACTATATTAGTCTTAGGATAAGCGGATTGAGCCGGTTGCAAAGCGTGGTGAATGGCCGCATACCGGAATGGACAGGGCGGATGAAAAGCGGGGCGCAGACGCTGACCATGAAAATTTTCAACTACAAGCGTGTTCCCTACGCGGAAATCCGCGCCTTTTCCGTCCATATGCTTACGGCTTCCGGTTCGTTTCTGGCCTTTCTCGGCGTCGTCGCCGCCGCCGAACACCGATTTGTCGACATGTTCTGGTGGCTGGGGCTGGCGCTTCTGGTGGATGGTATCGACGGACCCATTGCCCGCAAGGTGCGGGTGAAGGAAGTTCTGCCCAACTGGTCGGGCGATACGCTCGACAATATCATCGACTACGTGACCTATGTGCTTTTGCCCGCCTTTGCGCTTTACCAGAGCGGCATGATCGGCGAGCCGCTATCCTTCGTGGCGGCGGGCATGATCGTGGTATCGAGCGCCATCTATTATGCCGATATGGGCATGAAGACGGATGAATATTTCTTCTCGGGCTTTCCGGTGGTGTGGAACATGGTGGTGTTCACGCTCTTCGTCATGGATGCCAGCGCCACCACGGCCATGACCGTGGTTACCGTCTCGGTGTTCCTCACGTTCCTGCCGATCAACTTCCTGCATCCGGTGCGGGTGAAGCGCCTGCGGCCGCTTAATCTGGCCGTCGTTTTCGTCTGGTGCGCGCTTGGCGGTTACGCGCTGCTGATGCATTTCGAAACGCCGACATGGGCGGTGGTCGCATTCGTGGCGAGCGGCATCTATCTCTATTGCATCGGTGGAATATTGCAGTTTTTTCCGTCGCTGGGTGCAAAGTAGTATGCGCGGCGTTTTGGAGCGGTTGTCCACACTCGACGTCATTCTCGGGCTTGACCCGAGAATCCATGATTTCAACGGGTTATGGATCCTCGGGTCAAGCCCGAGGATGACATGGTAGAGATTTCGACGCTGCTGTTAGGAAAGGGATGCTGGGCCGTTTATTGCTTGTGCAAATTGCATTTAAGCAAAGTGTTTTTCAGTTGTGCGCAGCAGCAAAACAGTTATCAATACATCATGGTCGCGCAGCATTGCATACGCATTGCCCCGTGATTGCGAACAATAACCGCAGCTGTTGAAGTGCTTCAAAGAAAGCATGGGCTGCCGGTGAGAGAGGGACCAGTGACTGGAAATTTGGCGCCGGAGGCCGTGCCTCTCCTGTCTGTTCGCAAGCTGACAAAGCTGTTCGGCAATTTCGCCGCCTGCAACGGCATCGACCTCGATATAGCGCCGGGCGAAATCCATGCGCTTCTGGGTGAAAACGGTGCCGGCAAGTCCACGCTCGTCAAGATGCTGTTCGGCGTTCTTTCACCGACCGAGGGCGACATTATCTGGCAGGGCCGACCGGTTTCCGTGGGCTCGCCAAGCGAGGCCCGAACCCTCGGTATCGGCATGGTTTTCCAGCATTTTTCCCTGTTCGAGGCGTTGACGGTCGCTGAAAACATCGCCCTGTCTCTCGACCCGAAAATTTCACTGAAGGAAATCGCGAGGGAAGCGGAAACGCTGTCGCGCGCCTATGGCCTGCCGCTCGACCCTTATGCGCATGTGGCCGATCTTTCGGTCGGTGAGCGCCAGCGTATCGAGATCGTGCGCGCGCTGTTGCAGAACCCGCGTCTCATCATTCTCGACGAGCCGACCTCGGTGCTGACGCCGCAGGAGGCCGACAAGCTGTTCGAGACGCTGGCAAAGCTGAAAGCCGAAGGCCGTTCGGTGCTTTATATCAGCCACCGTCTGGAAGAGGTGCAGCGCATCTGTGATCGCGCCACCGTCCTGCGCCACGGCAAGGTGACAGGCGCCTGCGATCCGCGCAGGGAAACGCCTGCATCTCTGGCGCGTATGATGGTCGGCAGCGATGTCGCGAGCGTTTCGCGGCCGACGGGAGCCGCGCTGGGGCAACCGCAGATCGAGGTCATGGGGCTTTCGGTTGCGCCACGCACGCCTTTTGCCGTGGCGCTGAAATCGATTTCCATGAATGTGCGCGCCGGCGAAGTGCTGGCGATTGCCGGTGTGGCCGGAAATGGCCAGGGCGAGCTATTCGATGCGCTTTCCGGCGAATATCCGGTCTATAATAATGATGCGATCCATTTGCGCGGCAAGCCGGTCGGCCGTATCGGCATCAATGGCCGCCGGCTGATGGGAGCGGGTTTCGTGCCGGAAGAGCGCCATGGCCACGCCGCCGTTCCCGGCATGAGCCTTTCCGACAATCTGTTGTTGGCGCGGGCGCGTTCTGATCGGAAGGCGTTTCTGACCGGCGGTTTCCTGCGCATCATCCGTGGCTCGACCATCAAGGCGGCGGCGCGGCGCATCTCGGAAACCATGGATGTGCGCAAGAGCGGGGCCGATCCGCTGGCGGGGTCGCTGTCTGGCGGCAATCTGCAAAAATTCATCGTCGGGCGAGAGCTTGACCGTCAGCCCGCCGTGCTGGTGGTCAACCAGCCGACCTGGGGTGTGGATGCGGGTGCGGCGAGCCGAATTCGCCAGGCGCTTGTCGATCTCGCCAAGGCGGGCTCGGCGGTCATCGTCATCAGTCAGGATCTCGATGAAATCTTCGAGGTCGCCACCAATATCGCTGTCATTTCCGACGGGAAGCTGTCAGAGACCCATCCCGTGGAAGACATGACGCTTGAAAAGATCGGCCTGCTGATGGGCGGCATCCACACACATTCGGGAGCCGCCCAGCATGCGCATTGAGCTTGAAAAACGGGCAGGGGTCTCAAAGCTATTCACTCTCCTTTCGCCGCTTCTGGCGCTGGTGCTGACGCTGCTCGTCGGCGCCATCATGTTCGCCATGCTCGGCAAGAACCCGCTGGACGCGCTTTACGCCTTTTTCGTCGAGCCGCTTCTGGAGGTCTGGTCGCTGCATGAGTTGGCGATCAAGGCCGCGCCGCTGATCCTGATCGGCGTCGGCCTGTCGATCTGTTATCGCTCCAATAACTGGAATATCGGCGCGGAAGGACAGTTCACCATCGGCGCGATCACCGGTTCCATCCTGCCGGTGCTTTATCCCGACTGGCATTCGCCGCTCATCCTGCCGCTGATGATGGTGATGGGCGCCATCGGCGGCGCGCTTTATGCCGGTATTCCGGCGCTGTTGAAGACGAAGTTCAACACCAATGAAATCCTCGTCAGCCTGATGCTGGTCTATGTCGCGCAGCTTTTTCTCGACTGGCTGACGCGCGGCATCTGGCGTGATCCGGGCGGCTATAACTTCCCGCAGACCAAGCCCTTCAACGACAGCGCCGTTCTGCCGGAAATGCTGGCATCGGGCCGGGCGCATTGGGGTTTCGTTTTCGCCATCGTTGCGGCCATCGCGCTGTGGTTCATGATGCGCTACATGCTGAAAGGCTTCGAGGTTACCGTGCTCGGCCAATCGGCGCGGGCAGGGCGTTTTGCCGGTTTCTCATCAAGCCGCATGGTGTGGTTTTCGCTGCTGCTCTCCGGTGCGCTGGCGGGGCTTGCGGGCATATCTGAGGCTTCCGGTTCCATTGGCCATCTCCAGCCCAGCATCTCGCCGGGTTACGGCTTCACCGCCATCATCGTCGCCTTTCTCGGCCGTCTCAACCCTCTCGGTATCATCCTTTCCGGGCTGGTGCTGGCGCTGACCTATCTGGGCGGCGAGGCTGCGCAGCTTTCGATTGGCGTCTCGGACAAGGTGACGCGCGTGTTTCAGGGGCTGATGCTGTTCTTCGTGCTCTCCTGCGACACTCTGATCTTCTATCGCATCAGGGTCGTCTTTTCCGGCAAGGCGCATCATAAAGAAGGAGCGGCATGATGGATATGCTTCAGGCCATTCTTCTCACCGTCATCACCGCCGCGACACCGCTGGTGCTTGCCGCCTCCGGCGAGCTCGTGGCGGAGCGCTCCGGCGTCCTCAATCTCGGTGTCGAGGGCATGATGATCATGGGGGCGGTCTGCGCTTTTGCGACCGCCCATATGACGGGGTCTCCCTATCTCGGTATTCTGGCCGGCATCGCTTCCGGCGCGGTTTTTTCGCTGCTGTTCGGCTTCCTGACACTGACACTGGTGACCAACCAGGTGGCGACGGGCCTTGCGCTTACCATTCTCGGTCTTGGTGTTTCCGGCATGCTGGGCGAAAGCTTCGTCGGCCTGCCGGGTGTCAAGCTGCAGCCCATCGTCTTTCCGGTTCTGTCCGAGATTCCGTTCTTCGGCCCCTTGCTGTTCCGGCAGGACCTGATCTTCTACATGTCCATCGCGCTCGTTGCCGGTATCAGCTGGTTTCTGTTCAAAAGCCGCACGGGTCTCAAGATTCGTGCGATCGGCGACAATCATGGTTCCGCCCATGCGCTCGGCATCAATGTCATCCGCACGCGGTATCTGGCTGTCATGTTCGGCGGTGCCTGCGCGGGTCTCGCCGGCGCGCAGCTGTCGCTTGTCTACACACCGCAATGGGTGGAAAACATGTCGGCCGGGCGCGGCTGGATTGCGCTGGCGCTCGTCGTCTTCGCCTCCTGGCGTCCCTGGCGCCTGCTGGCGGGCGGCTATCTGTTCGGCGCCGTCACGATCGGGCAATTGCACGCGCAGGCCTTCGGCATCGGCGTCCCGTCGCAACTGCTTTCGGCACTACCTTACCTTGCAACTATTGTCGTGCTCGTCATCATCTCGCATAATCGCCGCACGACCTTGATCAACACACCGGCATCGCTGGGCAAATCCTTCGTGCCGGACAGGTGAAGAAGTCTCAAGTCTCCAAACCAACAGGGGTAAAAATGAAAAAACTGGTCATCGCACTCGCCGCTTCCGTTGCGGCTCTCGGCGGCGTCGTTTCCTCGGCTGAGGCCGCCGACGCCAAGAAGGTCTGCTTCATCTATGTCGGTTCAAAGACCGACGGCGGCTGGACGCAGGCGCATGATATCGGCCGCCAGGAACTGCAGGCGCATTTCGGCGACAAGATCGAAACGCCTTTCCTTGAAAGCGTGCCGGAAGGCCCGGATGCTGAACGCGCCATCGAGCGCATGGCCCGCTCGGGCTGCGAGCTGGTCTATACCACCTCCTTCGGCTTCATGGATGCGACCGTGAAGGTCGCCCAGAAGTTCCCCAAGGTGAAGTTCGAACACGCTACCGGCTTCAAGACCGCCGAAAACGTCGCCACCTACAATTCGCGTTTCTATGAAGGCCGTTACATTCAGGGCCAGATCGCCGCGAAGATGTCCAAGAAGGGTCTTGCCGGCTACATCGCTTCCTTCCCGATCCCGGAAGTGGTGATGGGCATCGACGCCTTCGTTCTCGGCGCGCAGTCGGTCAATCCGGACTTCAAGGTCAAGGTCGTCTGGGCCAATACCTGGTTCGACCCCGGCAAGGAAGCCGATGCCGCCAAGGCGCTGATCGACCAGGGCGTCGACATCCTGACGCAGCACACCGACACCACCGCGCCGATGCAGGTTGCGGCCGAACGCGGCATCAAGGCCTTCGGTCAGGCTTCCGACATGATCGCGGCCGGCCCGCAGACGCAGCTGACCGCCATCAAGGACACCTGGGGCGCCTATTATATCAAGCGCACGCAGGCTCTTCTCGATGGCACCTGGAAGTCCGAATCCGTCTGGGACGGCCTGAAGGATGGCATCCTGACCATGGCGCCCTACACCAACATGCCTGATGACGTGAAGAAGATGGCCGAGGATACCGAAGCCAAGATCAAGTCGGGCGAGCTGCATCCCTTCACCGGCCCGGTGAAGAAGCAGGACGGTTCGGAATGGCTGAAGGCCGGTGAAAAGGCCGAGGACGGCGTTCTGCTCGGCCTCAACTTCTACGTTGCCGGCGTGGACGACAAGCTGCCGCAGTAACGGGACTTTCCATTCCCGCTGATAACAGGCCGTACATGAAATTCATGTGCGGCCTTTTTTATTTTCATGTGTTTTACGTTGCAGATGAAGTTTGCCTTTGCTTTTCAGACGACTTGATGTTTTTCACTATATTGTGACTTTGGATATACACGTCTGGCGCGATTTTTGAGATCGCCAACCGAACGGAAGGACATGACATTTGCAGCGCGGAATGCTCGATGCGGCGATCGGTTTTCGAAAGTTACGGACAAATCATGCACAGGTCGTGCACAAGCTAGGCCTTGATATCGTGTCCGGCGTTTTCAAGACGGGTGATATTCTGCCCGGCGACGCCGAGCTTATGGAGCGGCTGAAAGTATCCCGCACGGTTCTGCGCGAAGCGATGAAGACGCTGACGGCCAAGGGCATGATTTCTCCCAAGGCCCGTATTGGTACTCGGGTGACGGAACGCGAGAACTGGAACATGTTCGACAGCGAAGTGCTGCTCTGGCATTTCGAGGCGGGTGTCAGCGACGAATTCCTTTTGCACCTTTATGATATCCGTCTGGCTTTCGAACCCTATGGTGCGGGGCTTGCCGCTATCAGGGCAAAAGACGGCGATATTGCAAAGCTCGTCGCTTACGCCAATGAGATGGGCAACACGGCCTATTCCAAGGAAAAGCGGGCGCTTGCGGATATGAATTTCCATGTCCTGATTACCGAAATGTCCGGCAACCCGTTCATGCGCACGGTCGGTTCGCTGATAAAGGCGGCCCTGGCGGGCATTTTCCGGATGAGCAACCCGGAAACCGACCCCAACGAGATTTCCGACGTATCCGCCTCCCATCTGAGGCTCGTGGAAGCATTTCGCCTGCACGACGAGGCCGAGGCCCGCCGCGAGATGGAAAGGCTGATTGAAAACGGCCGTCAGCAGATACTCGAATTCACGGCCCGTAATTCCCGAAAATAGATCATGCCAGGCAGCCGCCGATCACGTTTGATGAAAATCGGCGTGGAAATTTGGTGGAGATTTGCATGGTTTCTTAAGTGGGGCGCCGTTATAGCAGTGCCGGAAAGAAATCACCGATGCGCCCGTCCGTTAAACCGGTCGGCGTCAAGTCAAACATTGCCACTGTCGCGGCCGTCCTGTGGCCGGTGACAGGGTGTTGGAGGTCTTATGGAGCGCAGCTCTCTAGCCGTTATTCTCGCAGCGGGCGACAGCACGCGCATGAAGTCGTCGAAATCCAAGGTGCTTCATCCGGTCGCGGGACGCCCGATGATCGGGCATGTGGTGGAGGCGGTGGCTGGAGCGGGTGTCGGCGCGGTGGCGCTGGTGGTCGGGCGCGATGCCGACAATGTCGCTGCCGCCGCAAGCATGCAGGGCCTTCAGGTCGAAGCTTTTCTGCAGACGGAACGCAAGGGCACAGGCCATGCGGTTCTTGCCGCACGCGCAGCCATTGAGCGCGGTTTCGACGATCTCATTGTTGCCTATGGCGATGTGCCGCTCATCACCTCTGCAACGCTCGACCGGGCACGTGAGGCGATTGCCGCCGGCGCCGATGTCGCCGTCATCGGTTTCCATACCGATCGCCCGACCGGCTACGGCCGGCTTCTGGTCAAGGATGGCGAACTTGTCGCTATCCGCGAGGAGAAGGATGCGACCGATGCGGAGCGTAAGGTTACCTGGTGCAATAGCGGCTTGATGGCCATCAACGGTCGCAACGCGCTGGACCTGCTCGACCGGATCGGCAACAGCAATGTGAAGGGCGAATATTATCTGACCGATGTGGTCGAGATCGCCCGTTCCCTCGGCCGCCGCGCCGTCGCCATCGATGCGCCGGAAGCCGAGCTGGTCGGCTGTAACAACCGCGCCGAACTGGCCTTTATCGAGAAGCTCTGGCAGGAACGTCGCCGCCACGAATTGATGGTGGACGGCGTTTCGATGATTGCGCCCGAAACGGTCTTTCTCTCCTATGACACGAAGATCGGTCAGGACGTTTTGATCGAACCGAATGTCGTCATCGGTCCCGGCGTCACCATCGAGCCGGGTGCCGTCATCCATGCGTTTTCACATCTGGAAGGGGCTTATGTCGCCGAGGGTGCGACAGTCGGTCCCTATGCGCGATTGCGCCCGGGCGCCAATCTGCACGCCAATGCCAAGGTCGGCAATTTCTGCGAAGTGAAGAAAGCGGAGATCGGCGAGGGCGCCAAGGTCAACCATCTGACCTATATCGGCGATGCCTTCATCGGCGCGGGCAGCAATATCGGTGCGGGCACCATCACCTGCAATTACGACGGCTACAACAAGGCAGAAACGCGGATCGGTGCCAATAGCTTCATCGGCTCGAACTCGTCGCTGGTTGCTCCTGTCACCATTGGAGAGGGGGCCTATATCGCCTCCGGCAGCGTGATTACCGATGACGTGCCTGATGATGCGCTAGCCTTCGGGCGCGCGCGGCAGGAGATCAAGCCGGGCCGGGCGACCGTTGTGCGCGAGCGGGCAAAAGCGCTGAAGGAAGCGAAGAAAAAGTCCTCTTGAAAGACGTTACCGAGCGATACCGAAAGTGACCGGCGGCGTAATTGCCGATTTCAGGGAAACGGTTAAAGCATTTCCAGTAGAAGTGTGCAGCGGCTTTACGTCCGGAAATGCGTCAGAACAAAAAGGTGGAGTATTTTTGCATTTCAGGGAAATGCAAAAATACTCTGGAAGTTTCGGCGAAGAGATCGCCGTCTGGAGAAATATATGTGCGGAATTGTCGGAATTGTCGGAACCCAGCCCGTTGCTGAACGGCTTGTCGATGCGCTGAAGCGTCTCGAATATCGCGGTTACGATTCGGCTGGTGTCGCCACCATCGACAATGGCGCGATGGACCGCCGCCGGGCGGAAGGAAAGCTGTTCAATCTGGAGAAAAGGCTTTCGGAAGAGCCGCTGCCGGGCGTGGTCGGCATCGCTCACACCCGCTGGGCAACCCATGGCGTTCCGAACGAAACCAACGCCCACCCGCATTTTGTCGACGGCGTGGCCGTCGTTCATAACGGCATCATCGAAAACTTCTCCGAGCTGCGCGAGGAACTGACCGCCGGCGGCGCAACCTTCACCACCCAGACCGATACCGAAGTGGTGGCGCAGCTTCTGGCGAAATATACCCGCGAGGGCTTCGGCCATCGCGAGGCGATGCTGAAGATGCTGAACCGCGTCACCGGCGCCTATGCGCTGGTCGTCATGTTCAAGGATGATCCCGGCACGCTGCTTTCGGCGCGCTCCGGCCCGCCGCTTGCCGTCGGTTACGGTCGGGGGGAAATGTTCCTCGGCTCCGATGCCATCGCGCTGTCGCCCTTTACCAATGAGATCACCTATCTGGTGGATGGCGATTGCGCCATCGTGACCCGGCAGGGTGCGGAAATCATCGATTTCTCCGGCAAGCCGGTGAAGCGCGAGCGGCAGATTTCGCAGGCGACGGCCTATGTGGTCGACAAGGGCAACCACCGCCACTTCATGGAAAAGGAAATCTACGAGCAGCCGGAAGTCATTTCCCATGCGCTCAGCCATTATGTGGATTTCGCCTCCAAGACCGTGAAGGAAGCCGATAAGGCAATCGATTTCTCGAAGCTTTCGGGTCTTGCCATTTCCGCCTGCGGCACGGCCTATCTGTCCGGCCTGATCGGCAAATACTGGTTCGAGCGTTATGCACGCCTGCCGGTGGAAATCGATGTCGCCTCGGAATTCCGTTACCGCGAAATGCCGCTTCAGCCGTCTCAGGCGGCGCTTTTCATTTCGCAATCCGGCGAGACGGCCGATACGCTGGCGTCGCTGCGTTATTGCAAGGAAAACGGTCTCAAGATCGGCGCTATCGTCAATGTTCGGGAATCGACCATTGCCCGCGAATCCGACGCCATCTTCCCAATTCTTGCCGGCCCTGAAATCGGCGTCGCTTCCACCAAGGCGTTCACCTGCCAGCTGGCTGTTCTTGCTTCGCTGGCGATCGCCGCCGGCAAGGCGCGCGGTACGCTGAAACCCGGCCAGGAAAAGGAACTGGTGCAGCATCTGATCGAGATGCCGCGCATCATGAGCAAGGTTCTGAACATCATCCAGCCGCAGATCGAAGCGCTGTCGCGCGATCTGTCACGTTTCAAGGATGTGCTTTATCTCGGCCGTGGCACCAGCTTCCCGCTGGCGCTGGAAGGCGCACTGAAGCTCAAGGAAATCTCCTATATCCACGCCGAGGGTTATGCCGCCGGCGAGCTGAAGCATGGCCCGATTGCGCTGATCGACGAGAACATGCCTGTTATCGTCATCGCACCGCATGACCGCTTCTTCGAAAAGACCGTTTCGAACATGCAGGAGGTCGCCGCCCGCGGCGGCCGCATCATCTTCATCACCGATGAGAAGGGGGCTGCGGCTTCCAAGCTCGATACAATGGCGACGATCACGCTGCCGACAGTTGATGAACTCATTGCGCCGATGGTGTTTTCGCTGCCGATCCAGCTGCTTGCCTATCATACCGCCGTCTTCATGGGCACGGATGTGGACCAGCCGCGCAATCTGGCGAAATCGGTGACCGTTGAATGATCATCAGGCCGGAGCGGCAGGGCGATGAAGAGGCGATCGGAGCGCTGACGGAAGCGGCGTTCCAGGATATGCCGTTTAGCGACCAGAGCGAACACCTGATCGTCGGCAGGCTGCGCAATGCGGATGCGCTCACCGTTTCTCTGGTGGTGGAGGATGGCGGGCAGATCGTCGGTCACATCGCTTTTTCGCCGGTCACCGTCTCGGATTCGGAAGGTCGCTGGTTTGCTCTCGGCCCGATTTCGGTCTCTCCGGAGAGGCAAGGTCAGGGCATTGGATCGCGCCTTGTGCATGAGGGGCTTTCAATGCTGGATCGGCTCGAAGCGGCCGGGTGCATTCTGGCGGGCAGTCCTGCCTATTACGGCCGATTTGGATTTGAGCGTTTCGACGGCCTGCACAGCAAAGGCATTCCTGACAAATATTTGTTGGCCCTGCGCTTGCATGGTGGAACTCCATCCGGCATTGTCGGTTTTCATCCGGGTTTCGATAGCGTCAACGCTTAATTCCGAACGGTAAATGACCGATATTCCAGTAAAAATTTCATTCGCAGCCCGGCTGCGCAATAGTTTCCTCACGGGCGTTCTGATCCTTGCGCCCGTCACCATCACCATGTGGCTGGTGTGGAGTTTCCTGCAATGGGCGGATAGCTGGGTGAAGCCCTATATTCCCGCCCGTTACGATCCCGAACAATATTTCGATGTGGCTATTCCCGGTTTCGGCCTGCTGATCGCCGTCGTCGGCATCACCCTCATCGGCTTTCTCGGTAATAACCTCATCGGCAAATGGATTTTCGGTGTCGGCGAATCCATCCTCAACCGCATGCCGCTGGTGCGGCCGATCTACAAGAGCATCAAGCAGCTGTTCGAATCCGTCCTGAAGGAGCATTCGAACTCATTCAAGAAGGTCGGCCTGATCGAGTTTCCGTCATCGGGCACCTGGGCGATGGTGTTCGTTGCCTCCGAGGCTAAAGGTGAGCTTGCCCATCGTTTCAATGAAATGGGCCAGCAGATGGTCGCCGTCTTCCTGCCGCCGACACCGGTGCCGACAGCCGGTTTTCTGCTGTTCGTGCCGAAAGACAAGATCGTGATGCTGGATATGACGCCGGAAGATGCGGCAAAGCTCTTGATATCCGGCGGTCTGGTGGCCCCGGATTTCACGCCGCCGAAGATGATTGCGCCGGTTTGAACGCATTCGCAAGACGCTAGATTCCTTCCTCCATTCTCACGGAGGATGTAAAGCCATACGGTTGACGAACCAATGTGGTTCACCAATAATCACAGTGAACCAAGAAGGGTTGCGATCATGACTGCATTCACTGTGCGTCTGCCTGATGAGGTTGCCGAAAAACTCGATCAATTGGCGGAAAAACTTGATCGGTCGCGATCCTACATGGCGGCGCGAGCGATTGAGGACTTTGTCGCCCGCGAGGAATGGCAGCTTGCCGAGATCGAGGCGGGTGTGGCGGAAGCCGATCGCGGCGAGTTCGGGACACCTGAGGATCTCGCAAACATTGTCGGGAAATATGTAAAATCCGCCCGGCCGTCATGAGTGACCGGCGAATTCGTTGGACCTTACGGGCTCTGCGAAGGCTCGATGAAATTGGTGCTCATATCGAAAAGGATAATCCAGCGGCTGCGGCCCGAGTGATTTCCCGTATTGTTTCAGCGGTTGATATGTTGGTGGAGCAGCCAGCCATGGGGCGGGTCGGACGCATCAGAGGAACGCGGGAAGCCGTGCTTTCCGACATTTCCTACATCATTGCCTATCGCGTGAGCCGGGATATCGAAATTCTGACGATCATCCACACATCGCAGCGGTGGCCTTCGGCGCTTTAGCCCAACAGTCTTCGGATTTCATGGTCAATCCTCGTCGTCCAGATCATCCACTTCCGTCCCCGTATTGGTCGCGTGGAATACGGGAACGAAAAGCCGCATATAGACCAGCCTCACGCTCCAGCCTTCTTCCAGCGCCTGGCTCCACGCCTTCTTGCGGCCGGGCTTCTTGAACGCCTTGCCGATTGCCTTTTTCGCGCTCTTCGCAAATGTCTCGGGTTGCAGGATATTCTGCGGCGAACAGAGCGCGTAGCCCTTGCGGAAGGCGGGTGGGGGGCGGCGCGGGTCGATCATGTTCATGGTGGTTCACTTTCAGCCGGCGTGCAGGAAGCGGATCGCTTCGTCGCGGCGGTGCAAATAGAGCAGGGTGCGCAGCGCATTGCCGCGCGGGCCTGTCAGTTCGGGGTCGCGTTCGATGACGTAAGCCGCGTCCTTGCGGGCGATTTCGAGAAGATCGGCATGGGCTTCGAGGCTGGCGATGCGGAAGCCCGGCGTGCCGGACTGGCGGGTGCCGAGGAGTTCGCCTTCACCGCGCAGCTTCAAATCCTCCTCGGCAATCAGGAAGCCATCCTCGCTGTCGCGCAGGATGGAGAGCCGGGCACGGCCGTTTTCGCTGAGAGGGCCCTTATAGAGCAGGATGCAGGTGGAGGCCTCGTCGCCGCGGCCCACACGGCCGCGCAGCTGGTGAAGCTGGGCGAGGCCGAAACGTTCGGCGTGTTCAATGACCATGATCGTCGCATCCGGCACGTCGACGCCCACTTCGACCACGGTCGTCGCCACCAGCAGTCGGGTTTCGCCGTTCTTGAAGGCGAGCATGGCGGCGTCCTTCTCCGGGCCGCTCATGCGTCCGTGGATGAGGCCGATATTGGCGCCGAGCATCTGCGAGAGAACCGCGTGGCGCTCCTCCGCCGACATCAGGTCGGATTTTTCCGTTTCCTCCACCAGCGGGCAAATCCAGTAGGCCTTCTTGCCATCCTTCAGCGCCGCACGAAGTCGCTCGACAATGTCGCCGATCCGTTCGGTGGGGATCGTCACTGTCTGGATGGGTTTGCGGCCGGCGGGCTTTTCGGTGAGCTTGGAAACATCCATGTCGCCGAAGGCGGCCAGAACCAGTGTGCGCGGAATGGGTGTGGCGGTCATGACCAGCATATGCGGCGTGATGCCCTTGGCGGTGAGGCGCAGGCGCTGGTGCACGCCGAAACGGTGCTGTTCGTCCACCACGGCCAGCACGAGGTTCCTGTAACTCACGCTGTCCTGAAACAGCGCATGGGTACCGATGACGATCTGCGCTTCGCCCGAGGCCACGCGCTCCTCGATCTCGCGGCGCTCCTTGCCCTTGGTGCGGCCGGTCAGCACTTCGACGGTGATGCCGGCTGTATTGGCGAGCTTCGAGATGGTGGCGTAATGCTGGCGGGCAAGGATTTCGGTCGGGGCCATCAGCACCGCCTGTCCGCCGGCCTCCACCGCCGTTGCCATGGCCATCAGCGCCACCAGCGTCTTGCCCGCACCGACATCGCCCTGCAGCAGCCGCAACATGCGGTCTTCGCCGGCCATATCTGTCAGGATATCTTTCACCGCAGCGCTCTGGCTTGCCGTCAGTGAGAATGGCAACTGCGACAGGATTTTTGCGGCGACATCACCCTTGGCACGGATCGGCTGGCCCGCTACCTTGCGCAGCCGCTGGCGCACCAGCGCCAGTGACAGCTGCCCGGCGAGGAATTCGTCATAGGCGAGCCGTCTGCGCGCCGGGGCCTGCGGTTCGATATCGGCGCTGTCACGCGGGTCGTGCAGCTCGCGGAAGCTTGAGGCGACATCGCCGAAGCCCTGCCTCGTCTTCAGTGTCTCGTCGATCCATTCGGGAAAGACCGGCAGCTTTGAAAGCCCGCCTTCGATCGCCTTGCGCAGCACCTTGGCAGACAGCCCGGCGGTCATGGGATAAACGGCTTCCACCAAAGGCAGGTTTTCCGCCTCTGATAGTTTCACCATGAAATCCGGATGCACCATGGAAGCGCGGCCGTTGAACCAGTCCACCTTGCCGCTGACGAGAACCTCCTCATCCACAGGCAGGGCCTTGGACAGCCAGTCGCCCTTGGCGCGGAAGAAGGTCAGCGCCAGTTCGCCGGTCTCGTCATGCAGGAAGACGCGGTAGGGCGCGTTGCGGTTTCCCGGCGGTGGCGGCTGGTGGCGGTCGACGCGTCCCTGAATGGTGACAATTGCGCCGGGGCTGGCCAGCGCGATGCCGGGGCGGTTGCGGCGGTCTATGACGTTGGATGGCGCGTGGAACAGAAGATCGATCACGCGCGTGTCGTCGGCGTTTTCCCGGCTCAGGAGCTTGGCCAGAAGATCGGCAAGCTTCGGCCCCACACCGGCAAGGGTGGAGACGGAGGCAAACAGCGGATCGAGAATGGCCGGGCGCATGGGTCAGCAAAATCGGGGAAGGGGACGGCTTATGCAAGACTTCGCTGGCCACAAAGGCGGGTTATCACCGGCAGATTTTCACTGCTGCGGCATTATTTCGATAAAAACCGGTTCCCAAGCGTTCGCCTCCTGTTCTATAGGAGGTCGCAGTCAACATCCTGTTGAATAGCCAACCGAAAGGTGAATGCGATGACTGGACTGGTGCGCACGAGTGCCGACCTCGATCCGAGACGCCGGCGGATTCTTTACCGCTGCTGGCACCGGGGCATTCGCGAGATGGATCTGGTGCTCGGGCAATTTGCGGAAGACAATATTGTCGGGCTTTCCGATGACGAGCTCGACGAGCTTGAGATCATCATGGCGGAAGAGGATAACGACCTCGTCAAGATGGTGACGGGCGCCCTTGCCATACCGGAAAAATTCCAGACCCCGCTGTTCGAGAAGATCGCCTCCTACCGCCCCGATTTCGATCTCGTCACCACTGACACCCTGAAAGCCTGAGAATATGATAGCCGGATTCGATGCAAAGCTGGTGTCGTCGGCCGATACGCCGCTGACCATCGGAAACGTGCCTTCCGGCATGGAAGCCCTTTTGCTTGCCGATATGGCGCGGGCCGGCACGTCGGTCGCCTATGTGATGTCGGATGGCCAGCGGGTCGCCGATCTCGAACAGATACTCGGTTTCGTCGCGCCTGACATTCCGGTGATGACGCTGCCCGCCTGGGACTGCCTTCCCTATGACCGCGTGTCACCGAGCGCCGACACTTCGGCGCGCCGGCTGGCGGCGCTTTCCGGTCTCATCGCTCACGCGAAGAAACCGCATCCGGCCATCGTGCTGGTCACCGTCAATGCCATGCTGCAGAAGATGGCGCCGCGCGACATTATCGAAAGCCTCGGCTTTTCGGCGAGGCCCGGCAACCAGATCCGCATGGAGGAGATTGCCGCGCGGCTGGAACGCAACGGTTTCGACCGGGTGGCGACGGTGCGCGAAGTGGGTGAATTCGCCGTGCGCGGCGGTATTCTCGATGTCTTCGTGCCGGGCACGGAAGAGCCGGTCCGGCTCGATTTCTTCGGCGATACGCTGGAAAGCATCCGCACCTTCGATCCGGCCAGCCAGCGTACCATCGGACAGGCGCGCTCGCTCGATTTGAACCCGATGAGCGAAGTGACGCTGACGCCGGATACGATCAGCCGTTTCCGCAAGAATTACCTGTCGCTATTCGGCGCGGCGACCCGCGACGACGCGCTTTATCAGGCCGTCTCCGAAGGTCGCCGTTATGCCGGCATGGAGCACTGGCTGCCGCTGTTTTACGAGCAGCTGGAGACCGCCTTCGATTATCTGAAGGATTTCCGCATCGTCACCGACCATACGGCGCGGGAGGCGGCGAAAGAGCGCTCCAAGCTGGTGCTAGATTATTACGATGCGCGCCGCAGTTCCGGCGAAACCAAGGGCTCGACGCAGGGTGCGCCCTACAAACCGGTTTCGCCCGGCCAGCTTTATCTCGATGGCAAGAGCTTCGATGCCGCGCTCGCCGCCGTTAACGCCGTGCGTCTGACCCCTTTCAACGAACAGGACAGCGAAGGCCGCCCGGTCGCGATGCTCGACGCCCATGTCGGGCCGCGCTGGGCACGCCCGCCAACCGAAGGCGAGAGCGAAGAACGGGTCAATGTTTTCGACCTTGCGGTGAAACACATTGCCGAGCGCCGCGCCAAGGGCTGGAAGGTGCTGATCACCGGCTGGTCGGAAGGTTCGCTCGACCGGCTGTTGCAGGTACTGAACGAGCACGGGCTTGAGAAGATCAAGCCGGTTACCTCGCTGAAAGAGGTGGAGAAGCTCGGCAAGGGCGAGGCGGCCTCGGCGGTTCTCAGCCTTGAGGCGGGTTTCGAAACCGGGACGCTGGCGGTTATCGGTGAGCAGGATATTCTCGGCGACCGCATGGTGCGCCGCTCCAAGCGCCGCAAGCGCGGCGCGGATTTCATCTCGGAAGTGGCGGGGCTCGATGAGGGCTCGCTGGTCGTCCATGCCGAACATGGCATCGGCCGCTTCGTCGGCCTGCGGACCATCGAGGCGGCGGGTGCGCCGCGCGCTTGTCTGGAACTGCATTATGCCGATGACGCCAAGCTGTTCCTGCCGGTTGAAAACATCGATCTTCTGTCGCGTTACGGTTCGGATGCGGCGGAAGCGCAGCTGGACAAGCTGGGCGGCGGCGCGTGGCAGATGCGAAAGGCCAAGCTCAAGAAGCGCCTGCTGGACATGGCAGACGAGCTTATCCGCATCGCGGCCGCGCGCCTGGTGCGCCATGCGCCGGTGCTGACTGCGCCGGACGGGCTTTACGACGAATTTGCCGCCCGTTTCCCCTATGACGAGACCGAGGACCAGCTGAACGCCATCGAGGCGGTGCGCGAGGATCTCGGTGCCGGCCGGCCGATGGATCGGCTCATCTGCGGCGATGTCGGTTTCGGCAAGACGGAAGTGGCGCTGCGCGCCGCCTTCCTTGCCGCCATGAATGGCGTGCAGGTGGCGGTGGTGGTGCCGACCACGCTGCTCTCCCGCCAGCATTTCCGCACCTTCTCGGAACGTTTCCGTGGGTTGCCGATCCGGGTGCAGCAGGCTTCGCGCCTTGTCGGCTCCAAGGAATTGACGCTGACGAAAAAGGAAGTGGCTGATGGCAAGACGGATATTGTTGTCGGCACCCATGCGCTGCTCGGCGCGGGCATCAGCTTCGCCAATCTCGGCCTGCTGATCATCGATGAAGAGCAGCATTTCGGGGTGAAGCACAAGGAGCGCCTGAAGGAGCTGAAGAGCGACGTGCATGTGCTGACGCTCTCTGCGACGCCTATTCCGCGCACTTTGCAGCTGGCCATGACGGGCGTGCGCGAATTGTCGCTCATCACCACGCCGCCGGTGGACCGCATGGCGGTGCGCACCTTCATTTCGCCCTTCGATCCGCTGGTGATCCGCGAAACGCTGATGCGCGAGCATTATCGCGGCGGCCAGAGCTTTTATGTCTGCCCGCGGCTTGCCGATCTCGCCGATATTCATGCCTTCTTACAGTCGGATGTGCCGGAACTGAAGGTGGCGGTGGCGCATGGGCAGATGCCGGCGGGCGAACTGGAAGACATCATGAACGCCTTTTATGACGGCAAATATGATGTGCTGCTGTCGACCACCATCGTTGAATCCGGCCTTGATGTGCCGACCGCCAATACGCTGATCGTGCACCGGGCCGACATGTTCGGTCTGGCCCAGCTTTACCAGCTGCGCGGCCGTGTCGGCCGTTCCAAGGTGCGCGCCTTTGCGCTGTTTACCCTGCCGGTCAACAAGGTGCTGACGACGATGGCGGAGCGGCGGCTGAAGGTACTGCAATCGCTCGATACGCTGGGCGCCGGTTTCCAGCTGGCGAGCCACGACCTCGATATTCGCGGTGCGGGCAATCTGCTCGGCGAAGAACAGTCGGGCCATATCAAGGAAGTCGGTTTCGAGCTTTACCAGCAGATGCTGGAAGAGGCGGTGGCCGAAGTGAAGGGCGACGAGCAGGTGCAGGATAGCGGCTGGTCGCCGCAAATCTCTGTCGGCACCTCTGTCATGATTCCGGAGGATTATGTTCCGGATCTGCATCTGCGCATGGGTCTCTACCGCCGTCTCGGCGAGCTTGCGGATATAAGCGAGATCGATGGTTTCGGCGCGGAAATGATCGACCGTTTCGGTCCGCTGCCGAAAGAGGTGCAGCATCTCCTCAAGATCGTCTACATCAAGTCGCTCTGCCGCACTGCCAATGTCGAGAAGGTGGATGCCGGGCCGAAGGGCGTGGTCGTGCAGTTCCGCAACAAGGAATTCCCGAACCCGGCGGCACTTGTCGCCTATATCGGCAAGCAGGGCACGATGGCGAAGATCCGCCCCGATCACAGCCTGTTCCTGACCCGCGACCTACCGACGCCGGAGAAGCGGCTGGCGGGGGCGGCGATGATCATGACACAGCTGGCGGAGCTGGCGCGGTCCTAAAGCTTTCGAGAGGTTGCCGATCCATAGCGGACCGATAAGCGTGGGGCTTTACCCCCCTCTGCCCTGCCGGGCATCTCCCCCTCAAGGGGGAGATCGATCTGCGGCAAGGTCTCGCCCACCTTGAATCTTGCGCGTGAAGCGATGGTAGCGCCTCTTGCCGACTCCCCCCTTGGAGGGGGAGATGCCCGGTAGGGCAGAGGGGGGTAAAGCCCCACGCGCGTCGGTTCGCTGTCAATGGACACCTCCCCAAAGCCAACACCCCAAGACTCTGCAAACATTACCGGTATGTAATGAAACGGACATGCGCCCGTAGCCTCGACGGGCGTAGTCTTGTTCCATCTCCTGCACTGCGACCAATATGATGCGCGAGTGGGAAGACGAAGGAGCAAGACAATGTGGACCAGGATGAACAGGTTCGTCTCCGCAGGTCTGGTTGCTTTGACAATTGCGGGCACCACAATTGCCACCACCAACCAGGCGGAAGCACGCAACCACTTTGGACACGGGCATGGCGGCGGCGGCATTGCCGCAGGTATCGCCGGAGCGATTATCGGGGGCGCCATCATCGCCGGGGCGCGGCATTCCTATGGCGGCCCCTATTATGGCGAGCCCTTTTACGGTCCGCCGGCTTACGGCCCTCCGGTGATCTATCAGCCGGCCTATCCGCGCTGCCACGTCGTCTGGCGTGAGAACAGCTGGGGCGATATCTACCGCGCGCGCGTGTGCTACTGACCCTTCGCTGAAAACCGAAAATAAAAGACGAAAGAATGCGCCCCGATTCTAAATGCTTCGCGGCGCATCTTCCGGTGTGATCCCGACGGCGACATTCTGGTCCGTCGCGGCGATCGAGGCCGGCATCGGCACTTTTCTCTGCTTCTCGCGAATGAGGGTCAGCAGTCCGGAGCCGACGATGAGGGCGATGCCGACCAGCATCCAGCTGTCTATATGGTCGCCGAAGATCAGGTAACCGAAGAAGATAGCCCAGAGCATCTGGCTATATTGCGTCGGGCCGATCATGGCGGCGGGCGCATAACGGGCGGCATACATGACCAGCACATTGCCGACGGCAGCAAAAAGGCCATAACCCGCCAGAAGCAGCCATTGCTCGCCGTTTGGCGGCACGAAGGTGGGGATCATGGCGAGGCCGCTGATCGCCAGACAGCCCAGCACGCCCGCGCCATAGAGTGACAGATTCTTTTCGGATGGCCCCATGGCGCGGAAGATCACGATGGACAACGCCCCGCTCAAACCACCGAGGATCGCGCCGAGATGGCCGATGCCCAGCTCGCGGAAACCCGGCCGCAGAATGATGAGAACGCCGACAAAGCCGATGATGACCGCAGACCAGCGCTTGATACCCACCTGTTCCTTCAGGAAAACCACCGACATGATGGTGACGAAGGAAGGGAGCAGGAAGATCAGCGCGAAGGCTTCCGCCATGGAAAGATGGGTAAAGGCGGTAACACTGCCGACCGCGCCGATGCCGGAGGCGAAAAAGCGGATGAGCCAGAGCGGGCGGTTCGTCGTCTTGACGATATCCATCCAGCGATCGTTGCGCTTGCGGATGAAGGGCAGGGCGGCAAAGCCAAAAAGGGCGCCGAAGAAGGCCGATTCGATCGGCGAAATCTGGCCTTCTATGAGTTTAACGCTTGCATCGCTCCATGCGTAGGCAGCGAAGGCGGCAAAGGCAAGCAGAATGCCTTTCAGGGTCTGGTCGGACACGGGAAAACACCGGCGGAGAATCGAGTTGCTGAAAAACCGAAGGTGTTTGACCGTCAGTTCATCGACTTATGCTCGTCCGCCTTGATTTTTGCAATATCCCGCAGTGCAGCAATCAAGACGTCAGGCGTTTGCGCACCGCTGATGGCGTATTTCTGGTCGAGGATGAAAAAGGGCACGCCGGCGACGCCCATTTGCTGCGCCGCGTCAATTTCGGCAACGACCGTATCCTTGTCCGCCTCCGAGGCGAGAAGCCGTGCCACGACTTTGGCATCCATGCCTGCCTTTTCGGCGATATCGGTCAGCACGGCGTGATCGCCGATATTGCGGCCTTCCTCGAAATTCGCCTTGAACAGGGCGGTAACGACCTTCTCCTGAACGTCGCGGCCTTCGGAATGGGCCCACAACGACAGGCGGTGCGCATCGAGTGTGTTCGGCCCGATCTTGATCGCATCGAAATCATAGTGGATGCCGACTTCCTTGCCGAGTTGCACCAGCGTGATATGCGCCTGCTCCAGACGCTCCTTGCCGAGCTTTTCCTCAAGGGCGGCCTTCTGGTCGACGCCCTCAGGCGGATAATCCGGGTTGAGGCGGTAAGGACGCCAGTTCACGTCGACGCTGATTTCGTCCTGCACCTCGGCAATGGCAAGATCGAGCCTTGCCTTGCCAAGATAACACCAGGGGCAGACCATATCCGATACGACGTCGATAACGATGCGTTCCATGGTTTTATCTTCCGTTGCTTGGACCGGTCGGGGCGGCGGCTATTGCGCCCGCGCATCCCACCAGGTCTGTTTCTGATTGCCTGATATCGGGGTCATATCCGGGCGGTCGATATATTTCCAGCGGGCGATCCATTGGGCGCCGATGTAATAGAGCGGAATGACGTAGTGGCCGGCGACCAGCAGACGGTCATAACCGCGCACCGCCGCCTGGAAATCCTCCGTCGAACGGGCCTGTAACAGGGCTTCGATCATCCGGTCTATGTCGGGACTGGCGGCCCCCGCATAGTTGAAGCTGCCCTGCGCATCCCGCGACAGCGAACTCCAGCGGTTAAGCTGCTCCGCCCCCGGCGAGAGCGAGGAGGGCAGGGAGCGGATGATCATGTCATAATCAAAGCTGTTCGAACGGGCCTGATATTGGCCGTCATCGACCGAACGAATGCCCATGGCGACGCCGATGAGGTTGAGCGAGCGTTGATAGGCAAGCGCTATGCGCTCCTGCGCCGGGTTCTGCGTCATGATCTCGAAGGCGAGCTGACGGCCATTGGCATCGGACATTTTTCCGTTCTTGATGCTGTATCCGGCCTCTTTCAGCTTATCGACGGCCAGTTTCAGCACCTTGCGGTCCGCACCGGTGCCATCGGTGGTGGGCATGGCATAGGTTCCCGCCAAAAGCTCCGGCGGCATGGTTTTCGCCGCATCGCCCAGCAGCGCAAGCTCGCGTGCATCGGCGGCATTGCCATAGGCGCCGAGCGGTGAATTCTGCCAGTAGCTCTGCGTGCGCTTGAAGGCGCCGCCGAGAATGTTTCTGTTCATCCATTCGAAATCGAGCGCGTAGGAAAGGCCCTCACGCACCTTTTCATCGGCAAAGACGGCGCGGCGGGTGTTGAACACCAGGCCGAACATGCCGGAAGGCAGCTGCGGCTGGAACACATCCTTGACGATATCGCCACGATGCACGGCCGGGAAATTGTAAGCCTGCCCCCAGTGCGAAGTGTCGGAGGTGCCGTTGATGGCGTCGCCTTCCGGGTAAATGTCGATATCGCCCTTCTTGAAGGCCTCGAACATGGTGGTGACCTGCAGGAAATAGGTGACGCTGATCTCGTCGTAATTCTCGAAGCCGACCTTGCTCGGAATATCCTTGCCCCAATAGTCCGGGTTCCTCTCCCAGGTGATTCGTTCTCCCGGCCGCAGGGTCTTGATTCGGTATGGACCCGAGCCGACGACAGCGCCGAGGCCCGCCTGCTCGAATTTTTCCGGATCGATCGCGTGTTTCGGCAAAATCGGGGTGGAGGAGGCGAGAATGAGCGGCGTTTCGCGGTTTGCCTTCTCATTGAAGGTGAAGCGGACGCTGTGGTCGCCGATCTTCTCCAGCTTTGCCACGCCGTCGAGACGGCTGTTGAAAGGGGGGCGGCCTTTTTCCTTCAGGAGATTGAAGGTGAAAATTACATCGTCAGGCGTCACCGGCTCGCCATCCGACCATTTTGCCTTGGGATTGATGTTGAACTGGATGAAGCTGCGCTCCTCGTCCCACTCCGCCGTTTCAGCCAGCAGGCCGTAAAGGCTGAAGGGTTCGTCGCTGGAGCGCTGCATCAGCGGTTCGTAAAGCAGATTGCCGAATTCCGGGTCCCATACGCCGCGCGCCGTGGTGCGCATTCCCTTGAGAACGAAGGGGTTGAGGCTGTCGAAGGTGCCGACGACGCCATAGGAGATCCGGCCGCCTTTCTTGACGTCCGGATTGACGTAAGGGAAGTGCTGGAAATCCGCCGGCAGGGCCGGCGTACCGTGCATGGAAATGCCGTGAAGCGGCTGCGCCTGGGCGCTCCCGGCGGGAAGCAGGGATGAACCCAAAAGAAACAATGCGGGGATGAGGGCCGCAAGGTCGCGCATCTTATTATCCTGTCTCAACTGTCCGTCCGATTTGTCATGATGATCGGTTTATCGTCATGATTGGTTTTTTCGTTATGATTCTGGCAAATATGTAGCACAGGCCCATGGCGGGACCCATGCGCGGGCGGGAAATCTTGGCCCAGCTCAAGAAAAAGTTAAAGAAGTGCTGGATATCGCCGCGATCGGCATGTAACAGGGTGGCCGGAAGAGACGGGTCACGCATTTGCCTCATTTAAACGACAGTTGAACGGGCAGAAGGATACCGCCATCGGCGAACAGGATCTCAGCGGTTCTGTTCTGGCAGACATTCAGGAGACGGAACTCTTATGATGCAAAAGGCAAACACATTCACCCGGACGGCTCTGTCCGCTCTGGTCCTCTCTCTCGGCGCAATGTCCGCTCCGGCCATCTCGCAGGCGCAGGATGCTGCTCCCGCCGCTCAGGGCGCTGGCGCTCCTCCGCTCGGCTGGTTCAAGACCTGCTCCAAGCAGGAAGACAACGATGTCTGCGTCGTGCAGAACGTGGTTCTTGCCCAGAACGGCCAGATGATCACCGCCGTCGGCCTCATCACCGTTGAAGGCAAGGTCAACCGCAAGCTGCTTCAGGTTTCCGTTCCGACCGCGCGTCTCATTCCTCCGGGCGTGATGATGCAGATCGACGGCGGCAAGGGCCAGAAGCTCGATTACGCCGTTTGCCTTCCCGACAAGTGCACGGCCGAAGTGCCGCTGACGGATGCCATGATCGCGTCGCTGAAGAAGGGTAGCGAGGTGGTCTTCACCTCCATCAACTTCCGCCGCGCGCCGAACCCCATCAAGATTGCACTTTCCGGCTTCACGGGCGCTTATGACGGCGCACCGATCAGCCAGTCGCAGCTTGCCGAAAGCCAGCGCAGCCTGCAGGAAGGCATGCAGAAGAAGGCTGAAGAAGCCCGCAAGAAGCTGGAAGCCGCACAGGACGCCGCCAAGGGCGCGCCGAAGCCCTGATTGCAGCGTAAGCTCCAAAAACAGGAAAACCGGTCTGGCGACAGACCGGTTTTTTTATGTCCGGGGATTGGGGAGGCTCGCTGTCGGAACTGCGTTTAATGCGCAGTCGACATTTTCGGGCGCCATTCGCCGTTCGGCGCCTTGTCGAAGATGCGGCCGATATTGGGATTTCTCAGCGGTGTCTCGTTTTCGTCGTGGACGAGATTCTGTTCGGAAACATAGGCGACATATTCCGTCTCCTCGTTTTCGGCCAGAAGATGATAGAAGGGCTGGTCGCGATCCGGCCTGATTTCCGCGGGGATGGCGTTCCACCATTCCTCCGTATTGGCATATTCCGGATCCACGTCGATGACCACACCGCGGAACGGAAACACCTTGTGGCGGACGATCTCGCCAAGCGTGAATTTTGCGTCTCTTTGTTTCATGGCATGAACTTCCTTTCCCACTAATAGTTGGGGGCGGAATGCGAAATATCAAGGGCTAGGGGTTCTCCCGTCCCTATCCGCCACCTGGCGTTCAGGCCCTGCGGCCGATCGGTGCCGTGGCGATGACGACGCCGCCGGTGACCAGCACGATGCCGATGGCGTGATAGGTCTCGAAGGTTTCGCCAAGGAAAAGCGTGGCCATCAGGATCGAGACCGGCGGCATCATGTAGAGCGTGATGCCCGCCGTGGCGGGGCCGAAAACGCGCACCGTATGGGTAAAGCAATAAAAGGCGAGCAATGAGGCGAACAGGATGATGCCGCCGATCTTCGCCCAGGCCATTGGTGTGGCCGGCAACAATCCGCCCTGCGCCAGTTCCAGCGCGGCCGGCGGCAGAAGGACCAGCGCGCCGGAGAGCGCGATCAGGCCGAAGAGGCTGAAGGAGGCCATCTGCCGTGCCGCCGGGTCGCGCAGCAGCAGCGAATAGACCGCAAAGGCAATGGCCGCCGTCAATATGGCGAAATCGCCGATGTTGAAATTCAAGTGCCAGAGAGCCGACATGTCGCCCTTGAGCACGATGGCTGCCACGCCCGCAAAGGCGATGATCATTCCCGCGACTTCGAGCTTTCTGATGGGGCGGCCCTGGAAGACGCGCTGGAACAGGATAATGAAAAGCGACGACGTCGTATAGATCAGGGTGCCGTTGGCGGCCGTCGTCATGGTGAGGCCCCAATAGACCACGCCGCCGCAGATGCCCATGCCGAGAATGCCGAGGACGAGCCAGAGCAGCGTTTTATGGCGCACAAAGGCGAGGCAGTTTCGCCAGTCGGCGATCATGAAGGGCGCGATGATAAGGGTCGATCCAATCCAGCGAATGAAGGCGGCGATGAAGGGTGAGACCTCACCGACGACGCCGCGACCGAATATGACGTTGCTGGAGAAAAAGAACGGCACAGCCAGAAAGATGAGCCAGTCCGTGAGGCGTGTTTGCTGAGAGGCTGGCTTGTTCGACATTCTTCGCGATATGGCTGGGCTTCAAAAGAAAACGGCGGCTTTCCAGGGAAAACCGCCGAGATGGATCGAGCGCCCCGGGGAGCGCTCGAAAGGCCGATCAGGCCGAGTAGTACATGTCGAATTCGACCGGATGCGGGGTCATTTCGAAACGCATGACTTCCTGCATCTTCAGCTCGATGAACGAGTCGATCTGGTCGTCGTCGAACACGCCGCCTGCGGTCAGGAACTTGCGGTCCTTGTCGAGGCTTTCCAGCGCTTCGCGCAGTGAGCCGCAGACGGTCGGGATCTTCTTCAGTTCCTTTGCAGGAAGATCGTAAAGGTCCTTGTCCATCGGCTTGCCGGGGTGAATCTTGTTCTTGATGCCGTCGAGGCCGGCCATGAGCATGGCCGCAAAACCGAGATAGGGGTTCTGGGTCGGGTCCGGGAAGCGGACTTCGACGCGCTTTGCCTTCGGGTTGGAGCCGAAGGGAATACGGCAAGATGCGGAGCGGTTGCGCGCGGAGTAGGCGAGCAGAACCGGCGCTTCATAACCCGGCACCAGACGCTTGTAGGAGTTGGTGGTGGGGTTGGTGAAGGCGTTGATGGCCTTGGCGTGCTTGATGATACCGCCAATGTAATAGAGGCAGTTTTCAGACAGGCCGGCATATTCGTCGCCTGCGAAGGTCGGCTTGCCACCCTTCCAGATCGACTGGTGCACGTGCATGCCCGAGCCGTTGTCGCCGAAGATCGGCTTCGGCATGAAGGTTGCCGTCTTGCCATAGGCATTGGCGACCTGGTGGACGACGTACTTGTAGATCTGCATCTTGTCGGCGCTGGAGACCAGCGTGTCGAACTTCACGCCCAGTTCGTGCTGTGCGGCAGCCACTTCGTGGTGGTGCTTTTCGACGACGACGCCCATTTCCGACAGAACCGTCAGCATTTCGGAGCGCATGTCCTGCAGGCTGTCGATCGGCGGAACCGGGAAATAGCCGCCCTTGACGCGCGGACGGTGGCCGAGGTTGCCGGTTTCATAATCCGTGTCGTCGTTGGACGGCAGTTCGGAACTGTCGAGCTTGAAGCCGGTGTTGTAAGGGTCGGCCTTGTACTTCACGTCGTCGAAGACGAAGAATTCCGGCTCGGGGCCGACGAAAACCGTGTCACCGATGCCGGATGCTTTGAGATAGGCTTCGGCCTTCTTGGCAGTGCCGCGCGGGTCGCGGTTATAGGCTTCGCCGGAGACCGGGTCGAGAATGTCGCAAAGGATGACCAGGGTGGACTGGGCGAAGAACGGGTCGGTATGGGCGGTTGCCGGATCGGGCATCAGCACCATGTCGGACTCGTTGATGGCCTTCCAGCCGGCGATCGAGGAGCCGTCGAACATGACGCCATCGGCGAACATGTCTTCGTCGACGCACACCACATCCATGGTGACGTGCTGCAGCTTGCCCTTGGGGTCGGTAAAGCGCAGGTCCACGAACTTGATGTCGTTATCCTTGATCTGCTTCAAGATATCGTTTGCGGTCGTCATTTAAACGTTTTCCTTGAGTGTGGTGGTGACGAGGTGAAAACCCAAGCCTCCCCGGCTTAGGACCTGGTTCTGATTATATGGCGTCCACGCCTGTTTCACCGGTACGGATGCGGATGACTTCCTCGATATTGGAAACGAAAATCTTTCCGTCGCCGATACGTCCGGTCTGTGCCGCATTGCGGATCGCCTCTATGACGGCTTCCGCATTCTCATCCGCCAATACGACTTCGACTTTCACTTTCGGCAAAAAGTCCACGACGTACTCCGCTCCGCGGTAAAGTTCCGTGTGGCCTTTCTGACGACCAAAGCCTTTTGCTTCCGTGACCGTGATTCCCTGAAGTCCGACTTCCTGAAGGGCTTCCTTCACTTCATCGAGCTTGAAAGGCTTAATGATCGCTTCGATCTTTTTCATGAGAAAATATCTCTCCGCTTCTCCCGTTAAAGCAGGTTATTCCCGCTCTGCCACAAGAATGCACGTATTGTGCCAGATCGGAAGCGGGCTTGAAGAAAAAACTTCGCTCCCCCGGCCTTCCGGCACAAAATGCATTCGCTTTTTGCGGTTTTCCGGCCAATTTCTCGCCAAAACCCGAAAATTCCATCACCAATTCTACGGATTTGTATTATTTTAGCGATATTGAATATTGTAAAGAGTGATGCCGGCGCCAAATTGCATTGGTTATATTTTATGCATTTGACTATTATTTGGTCGTGGCGATCTGCTTATTTTTGTATCGATTGCCTTTCCGACGTTTTGCGGGAATGATCGGGCCATGAAATCCCCATCGCACCTCTTCCTGATCGACCCTGTTGTCATGGCCCGCATCGATGCAGCGGCCGGTCAATCCGGCATTCCGCTTTACGATCTGATGGAGCGGGCGGGGCAGGCGGTCGCCGCCTCGGCCCTTCGCCATTACCCGCAGGCGCTGCGTTTCGTGGTGCTCTGCGGTGGCGGCAACAATGGCGGCGACGGTTATGTGGCGGCGCGTGTACTCTTGCAAAGCGGGGCGGCGGTTGCCGTTCATCATCTTGGCGATGTCGGAGCGCTCAAGGGTGATGCGCGGACGGCTTTCGAGCGAATCGGGATCACACCATTGCCGCTTGGCGACTATGTGCCGCTCGACGGTGACGTGGTGATCGATGCAGTTTTCGGGGCTGGATTGTCGCGTGATATTCCGCCGGAACTCAGCCGGGTGGTCGATGCGGTGACAGAGGCGGCTGTGCCGGTTCTTGCCGTCGATCTGCCGTCGGGTCTCTGCGGCCGCCGGGGCGTGCCGCTCGGTGCCTCGTTCAAAGCGCAGAGCACGGTGACGTTCATGGTGCGCAAGCCCGGTCATCTGCTCCTGCCCGGCCGGGAATTATGCGGGGCGCTGGAGGTTTTCGATATCGGCATTCCCTCCCGCATTCTTGTTGCCCATGCGGGATCGGTGGCGGAAAATGATCCGCTGATCTGGCGGGATGCCTTGCCGCATGCCGATATGGAGACCCATAAATTCCGGCGCGGGCACCTGACCGTCTTTTCCGGCCCGCCGCATGCGACCGGGGCAAGCCGGATGACGGCGCTTTCGGCGTTGAAGGCGGGGGCTGGCATCGTCACGATCGCTGCCCCCAGAGAAGCGCTCGACGTGCTTTCGGTGACGCTGACGGCGGTGATGAGTGCCGGTCTGGATGATGTCGAGGATTTGCGGCACTGGCTGGACGATAAACGCCATGGCGCATTCGTTCTCGGACCCGGTTTCGGCGATCTTGAAAAGGCGCGACAGTTCGTGTCCCTGCTTGGCGACAAGGCCGTGGTTCTGGATGCAGATGCGATCACCGCTTTCAGGGATCGCCCGGAGACCCTGTTCGAGCGCGTCACATCCGGCACGGGAAAATTCGTGCTGACACCGCATGAGGGAGAATTTGCGCGGCTGTTTCCCGATCTTGTTAAGGATTCCGGATTGAGCAAGATCGAGAGGGCGCAGGCCGCCTCGGCGCGCAGCGGCGCGGTGCTGGTCTATAAGGGCGCGGATACGGTGATTGCCGGGCCGGACGGCCGGGCGCTGGTCAACACGAATGCGCCTGCGAGCCTTGCGACGGCCGGATCAGGTGATGTGCTGGCCGGCATCATCGGCGCGCTGCTGGCGCAGGGAACCCCCGCCTTTGAAGCGGCTGCGGCCGGTGTCTGGCTGCATGGGGAGGCGGGCAAGAGGGCAGGAGCCGGCATGACGGCGGAGGATTTGTCCCATGCGGTTCGGCCGTTTGGGTGAGTTAGCCTGATTGTGTTCGCTGTTTGCTGGCTGCCGACCGCTCGCTGATCCGGTGGTTTTTGCACAGTTCCATCATCCGCACTCCGTCACCCCGGTCCCCGGAACAAGCCCGAGGATGATCGGGGGTCCAGTGCGATCAAGTCCTTGATCGCGAGAGAGTCTTTTCACGGCGCGGACGCGCCGTGGCTGGATGCCGGATCAAGTCCGGCATGACGGAGGAGAGGTTTTTAACCCGGAAACAAGTTCCGTCGCGTTTGAGGCATTCAATCCAGCATTCAATGCGCAGCCTTGCCTGCCTGGCTTGCCATCGCCATTCGCGATGCGCTGATCAGTAGCTTGCGTTCGGCGCGTTCCTGCTGCGGCGTGCGATTGTAGATTTCGCGATAACATTTGGAAAAATGCGAGGCCGAGACGAAACCGCAGGCGACGGCAACCTCGACTACCGGCATGGCCGATTGAACGAGCAGATGACGCGCGCGGTCGAGGCGGATTTCGAGGTAATAGCGGGCCGGGGAGCGGCCCATCTCCTGGCGGAAGAGGCGCTCCACCTGCCGACGCGACAGATCGGCGGCATCGGCTATATCGAGCAGCGACAGCGGTTCGGCCAGATTGCCTTCCATCAATTCGATGATCGACAGGACCTTGCTGTTCTGCACGCCGAGGCGGGCGCGTAGCGGCAGGCGCTGGCGGTCATTGGGGCTGCGCACCCGGTCGGTCAATTGCTGTTCGCAGACCCGGTTGACGAGGTTTTCGCCGAAATCCTGGCCGATCAGGCTCAGCATCATGTCGAGCGATGCCGTGCCGCCGGCGCAGGTATAGATGTTGCTGTCGACTTCGAAGAGGTCGGCATAGACTTCCACCTGCGGAAAGGCTTCGGAAAAGCCCGGGAGGTTTTCCCAGTGGATCGCACAGCGCTTGCCGTTCAACAGGCCCGCCTGCGCCAGAATATGGGCGGCGGTACAGAGGCTGCCGATGGCGATGCCGCGATTATAAGCTTCGCGCAGCCAGGCGTTGACGGATTTGTTGATGTGCTGGTCGACATCGATGCCCGAACAGATGATCGCCATTTCCGGGCGGTTTTCGCCGCTGACGTATCGCCGTTCGTCGGCAAGACAGGTATCGGCCTCAAGACAGATGCCGCTGGATGACATGACCTTCTGGCCGTCGAGCGAGGCGATGCGCCATTCATAGGCCTGATAGCCCAGCATTCGGTTGGCGATGCGCAGCGTTTCAACCGCTGCAGCGAAGGGCAGCATGGTAAATTGCGGAATGAGAAAAAAGACGATTGAGCGTTTCTTCTGGGAGTTCTTGCTCATTTGCCCGTGCTCCGTTGCGAATACGCAATTCCTCTCTTGGAATTGGTCTTCTGGATGTCCTGTTTACGACATCTTTAGCGAAAAATACGCCGTGGAATCGGGGCTGTCAAAAAAACGCTTTTGAAATATGCAAAATTTGCCTTGAGCCTTTTTAAAAGGCGTTGTGTCGCATGTAAAACAGGCAGGTCATTTTACGCCGTTGCCGTTGTTTTTATGGCCTGGCGGGGTGGTTCGCAAGTCTCAAGGCGATTGCGAACCACCGGTCTCGATTTATCTGCGGACGATGCGCATGCGGTTGTTGTCCGTCGTCGGCCATCCAATGTCCTTCAATGTTTCAGGGGGCAATCCTTCCAGCGCACGCAGCATTCTTGCACGCTGCCATGACTGATACAGTCCGGAAACATAGCCCGACACGCGATGCAGCCAGCTGGACGGAGGACGATGCGGAGAGCGTGTCACCGTTGGGAGATAATGTATCATGGTCATTGTCTTGATCCTTTCCTGAACCACGATCCTGTTTGCGAATTCGGTATGCGCCTGCATATTTCATCAAACAAGAGAATGAATTTTATATCACTCATCAATGTTTTGAATGACTGGCCAGCGGAGCCTGCCGGCTTCTATGCCTGCCTTGCACGATGGGTGCCCGGCTCCGAAGAGGCCGTGTCCGGCCCTGTCATTCGATGTCCCGGATGGTGCGCCCTTGTTGACATTCAATCAAACGAAATGATATCCATCTATAAATCAAAATATTTGAAGGTGCGTGCCATGACCGTGACTTTCCGCCAACCCCTGCCGTTGCTGGATAACGACATATTGAGAACCTTCGTCGCTATTGCGGAAACGGGAAACTTCTCCACCGCCGCCGAGGTGGTGTTCAGAACGCCCTCGGCCGTTTCCATGCAGATCAAAAAGCTCGAGGAGCAGTTAAAGACGACATTGTTCCTGCGCGATGCCCGCTCGGTGACATTGACGGCGCATGGCGAGACGCTTCTGACCTATGCGCGCCGGATGATCGCGCTGTCCAACGAGGCCGTGTCGCGTTTTGTCATGCCCGAACTGTCAGGCGTGGTCCGTCTCGGCGCGCCCGAGGATATTGGCGAGCGCGGTCTGCTGCCGGGCATCCTCAAGCGTTTTGCCGAGGCGTTTCCCGGCATCATGATCGATGTCACCATTGATTCCAGCTCCAATCTCTACAAGCGCATGGACGAACGGCGGCTTGATCTGGCGCTGGTCAACTGTGCCTCGCATCCGCTGCGAGATACCGGCGAGGTGCTGATGCGCGAGCGCCTCGTCTGGGCGGGGGCAAAATGCGGCACGGCCTATCTGCGCGATCCGCTACCGATCTCGATTTGGGAAGAGGGCTGTATCTGGCGTTCGGAGGCGATCAATTCGCTTGAAAAGCGCGGGCGCAATTTCCGCGTGGCCTATCTCAGCGGTCACACGATGGCGCAGCGCGCGGCGATTGCCGCCGATCTTGCCATCGCACCCCTGCCGCGATCCTATGTGTTAAACGACATGGTCATTCTCGGCGACAAGGAAGGTCTGCCGGAACTTGGCTGTTTCGATATTCGTCTGATCACGGCCGAAAAGCCCTCGCGTCCCATCCTCGCGGTGGCGGAAAGCATCCGCAATGCGTTTGTCGAGGTTGCCAAGGCGGCTTGAGGCGCGGTGCGAATAACTCGGGTGCTTGCGCGGCGGCGCTGTCCGTCGCGCCGCAGATAGCGTCCTAGACCGCAACCGAGCCCGGCGATGCCGAACGGCCCTCGTTTTTCTCTTCATTGGATTGCCAGCTTCCACGGCCGACCAGCCAGTCGGCCGAATTCTGCAGTCCGCCAAAGGGGAAAACGTGGATTTGCCGGATCGGTCCTGAGGGATTGGCCTGCCAGTGCCGTTCAATCGGTCCGACGATGCTTTCCGGCGAGTGGCCCTTCGCCAGCGTTGTCAGGGATAGCGCGTTTTTCTTCAGATAGGCGATGGAGTTGCCGACGCCGCAGAGAGCGGCATATTTCAATAGCGTTGTGATCTTCGCCGGGCCGGAAACGCCGATATGCACCGGTAGGTCTACGCCTGATGCCGCAAGCCCTTCCGCCCAGGCGATGAAGCGCGCGGGATCGAAGCCGAATTGCGTGACGATACGCATCGTCGCACCGGTTCTTTCGCCAAAATCGCGTTTCAGCCTGAGCGCGGCCATTGCCGTCTCCTCGCTGAAGTCGGGGCTGCCTTCGGGGTGGCCGGCGATGGCGATATGCTTTATGCCGCAGCGATCGAAGATGCCGGTCGAGAGCATGTCCATGCTGGATGCGAAGGGACCCGCCGGCCTGTCGACGCCGCCGCCGACCGCCAGCACATCCGACACACCCGCTTCGCCCGCAAGCCGCTTCACCTGTTCCTCAAAGTCCGCGCGGGAGGATATGCGCCGCGCGGCGAGATGCGGCACGGGATTGTAGCCGAGTTCACGAAGATGTCTGGCGGCATCCACGAGCCTGCCCTGCGAGGCCGCTCCCGTGTCGGTCAGGTAGACGCGCACCCCTTGCGGGAACAGGCCGGCAAGACTTGCCGGGCCAAGCACCTGTGCGGGCGAGGCCTCAATGGAAGCAGGGATAATGGAAGAGGTGGTGATATCGGGCAATTTGTGCATGGTCCTTTTTATTATCATGCACCGGTTTTTCACCCAAGTCTTTGCCTGTTGCGGCAAGACAGGCCTGCATCTGCGACGAAGCTTGGCCTCATATGGCCGGATAATGAGCCTGCCTACCAGACCCGCTTCGTCAGCCCGTTCCACAGCCATGTCCAGATAGGCGGCGGAAACCGCAGCACGGATTTTCCGGGCGAGGGCGGCTTTGGTGACAGGCTGCCGGAAAGGGCATCCTCAATGGCGCTGACGGCAATATCAACCGAACCGGCGGTCAAAAGCAGCGGGTAGGTGGCGATCGTGTCGGAAGGCGAGGGTTTCAGGCGTTTTTCATAGAGCGTCGCGCCGGTATCCACGCCCTTGTCGACCAGATGCACGGTCGCGCCAAAATTGCCCCGGTCCTTTTCCACCAGCGCCCAGTAACCGCCCATCTGGCCGCGATAGGCCGGATTGATGCCGGCATGGAAATTGATGACCGGGCATTGCAATGACCGGAGAGTGGCGGGTGATAAAAGACGACAGGAAATGGTGAAGATCGCGGCTGGCTGTAACGTGTTGGCGGCCCTGTGGCATTCCTCGTCGTTCAGTGAGGAAAACTGCGTGACGGGAACCGCATGATGGAGATCAGGAAGCAGCCCATGTTCGGCAATGATCTCCCGTGTTCTTTTGAGCGTGAAGCGTTTGCCAAGCCTCGAAGCGACCATGGTTGCCATCTGGCCTGCGGCAGCGATCCAGCCGAGCCGGCGCGCGCGCCGCTTGAGAATCGCCGATTTGCTTTCCGGCTGTTCCACGAAGACGTGGATGTCGGGGAAACGGGCGGCCAGCGCATTGATCATGACATTGGGGTTCAGGCCGCCTGCCGTCATTACCAGAAGCCGATTGTTGATATCAGTCATGTCACTCACACGATTTTTCCTCGGGCGCGAGTTTCCGTTACGAACTTGAAAACCATGTTAATTTTCATCGACGTGATTTTTTAAAACGCCGGTGGAACCGATTTTTGCGGCTCACGTTAATGTGACGCATATCACATTGGCGCTTGCTTTTGGACGCAAGTCATAGGGGAGTTTTCAAATGATCACACGTATTCTTTCGACCGTCTTCGTGGCTCTGTTGACCGTCGTGACCTTGAGTTCATGCGGCAATACCATTCGTGGCATGGGCCGGGATACGGCGAATGCCGTTGATGCGACGCAGGACGCCGGCCGCAGCGTCGACCGCGCCGCTCGCCGCTAAAAAACTCCCCCAGGAAGCATGGCGCCATCCGAACTCCGGCTGGCGCCTTTTCTTTGACCTGATTTCACGGTCACGATTCATGCTGTAAGAATCGCGCCAGCATGTGCGCGAAACGGCGTGAACGGACGATCGATGAAAAGACTGATGAGGTTTCTGCTGCCATTCTTGCTGCCGATTTCGGCGCAGGCAGGTGGACAGACGGATTTCTGCAGGATCATGGACCATGCGGGCGGCCGCTATACCGTCTGCAGTTTCGATCCGGAAAAAAGCACGATCCGGATTTATGACCGCGACCATGTCTCGGGTGAGGGATATCGGTCTTTTTCCGATCTTTCCTCCGCGCTCTGGCGGCAGCACATGTTCAGCATCTTCGCCATGAATGGCGGCATGTATCATTCGGACTATTCACCGGTCGGTCTCTTTATCGAAAATGGTGTCGAGACCTCGCCGATCAGCACGGGTGGCGGCTGGGGCAATTTTCATCTTCTGCCGAATGGCGTCTTTTATCTGAAGGGGACCACGGCGGGCGTTCTCGAAACGCAGGCCTATCTGGCGGCAGGTGTTAAGCCGGATTTCGCCACACAGTCCGGGCCGATGCTGGTGATAGACGGAAAGCTGCATCCACGATTTCTGCCCGACAGCGACAGCCTGAAACGCCGCAACGGCGTCGGCGTGTCCCGCGATGGCAGGGTGCATTTCGCGATTTCGGAAACGACCGTGCGGTTCTACGATTTCGCGACGCTGTTCCGCGACGTGCTGGATGCGCCGAACGCGCTCTATCTCGACGGCACGATTTCCAGCGTCGACATTCCCGCGATGAAAAGGCGGGATTCGCTGTTTCCCATGGGGCCGATCATCGCGGTCGTCGAGAAAGTGCCCGATTAAGCCGAAAAATCAGATCGGGGCCTTGGGATAGGCTTTTTCCAGGCCGCCCGACGCCGTCAGCCCCTGACGAAAGGAGAGGTAGGTCGGATGCTGGCTGGCCTTTGCGGCTTCCATCAGGCGGATCTGCAGGCGGGCCGGGGCGTTTCTGCCAAGCCATTCGCCTGCCGCCTCCAGCCTCAGGCTGTTAAGGAAGGGCGCATTGGCCTGCCTGTCGAGATAGAGACTGAGGCCGGCCAGCAGGTTTTCATCCTGCAAGGCGTTTTCCATCAACAGCAGCACCCAGGCCTTGTCCTCGCTCGCAAGCGAAGCCAGTTTCGATGCGACCGTTTCGCGATCGGGAAAGGATGATGCCTGCTGCATGAAATGATGTGTCCCGTTGCCGTTGTCTGTCGATAGAGCAGTGGTCGCAGGCTTTCAAGGCGCAACAGTCTGACCGCGGAAATTCGACTTTAACGTGCCGGTGGACGCGGTTTTCAACAGGCGTTTGTGCGAAACCTTCATAAACCGGTTACACTTTGGTTCAAATTGAGGCGATGGGTGAAAATGGCTTTGTCGACAGCCTGCCTCTAAGGCTTTGTTTTTTCTTATACCTATGCAATGGGCGAATGGCAGCCTGTCAAAAACGCCTTCATTTAGCCGCTTTTTGCATTTGCGTTCCCCGCCGGATTTTAATAAATGCTTCATCCACGGGCCGGGTCTTGAAGATCCCCCGGAGAGTGAATAGCTGGAGTAATCATGGAAGAAACCGCTCAGAAATCCTGCTGGGGCGTCACGTTGCGCGCACTTGCAGGCTTTGCCGCTTTTCTCGCATTGACGTACATTTTTGGCAGCCCATAAGCACTTCTCCTGAATTGACGGGTTTTGAAACGGCGCGGTTTTCCTCTGGAAACCGTGCTGTTTTCGTATGGGCGGCCGATATGTCGCAGCTGTGCAAACCGCTGACGCTCTTTTGTGGCGATCCGTCGCGGCTTTGGATATGATGGTGGCGGAATCCATTTTTATTCAGGACAAACCTCATGTTTCTTTCGGTCTTCGACGTCTTCAAGATCGGCATCGGTCCTTCCAGTTCGCATACGATGGGGCCAATGACGGCGGCGAACCGCTTTCTCGCCCTGATCCTCTCGGATGAGTGGCCGCGTCCGGCGGGTGCGTCCGTTTCGCGTCTGAAGGTCAGCCTGCATGGCTCTCTTGCCTTTACCGGCATTGGTCATGGCACCGGGCGCGCGGTCATTCTCGGTCTCACCGGCGAGCGGCCGGACCTTGTCGATCCCGATGCGATGGACGCTATTATCGAAAAGGTGGAAAAGGCCGGCACCGTGTCGCCGCCCGGCCATCCGTCCTATGAGTTCCGACCGGCTGAAGATCTGGTCTTCGACAAGAAGAACCCGCTGCCGGGCCATGCCAACGGCATGACCTTCTCCGCCTTCGACAATCAGGGCCGGTTGCTGATCAAGCGCATCTATTATTCCGTTGGCGGCGGTTTCGTCGTGACCGATACGGAACTGGAGGCGATCAAGCAGCGTGGCAAGACCATCGATAACGGTCCACGCGTGCCTTATCCTTTCGCCACCGCGCGGGAAATGCTGGATATGGCGGGTCGTTCAGGCCGAACCATCGCGCAGATGAAACGTGCGAACGAGGAAACGGTGGTTTCCCGCGAGGAGTTGAACGAACGTCTCGACCAGATCTGGGAAGCGATGAATGGCTGTATCGAGCGGGGCCTTAAGGTCGATGGCATCATGCCGGGCGGCCTGAAGGTGCGCCGCCGCGCGCGTTCCATCTATGAGAAGCTGAATGAGGAGTGGCGCAGCAACCGGATGAACCCGGTGCTGGCGAATGACTGGCTCAGTGTCTATGCCATGGCCGTGAATGAAGAAAACGCCGCCGGCGGCCGGGTGGTCACCGCGCCGACCAATGGTGCGGCAGGCGTCGTTCCGGCCACGGTCAGATATTTCCGGCATTTCCATGAGGATGCGACTGTTGACGACGTGCGGGACTTCCTGCTGACGGCTGCCGCAATCGGCGGTATCATCAAGCACAATGCTTCCATTTCAGGCGCTGAGGTGGGCTGTCAGGGCGAAGTCGGCTCGGCGGCGGCCATGGCGGCCGCGGGTCTTGCCGCGGTTATGGGCGGGTCGCCGGAACAGATCGAAAATGCCGCTGAAATTGCGCTGGAGCATCATCTCGGCATGACCTGCGATCCGATTGCCGGGCTGGTGCAGGTGCCCTGTATCGAGCGCAACGCGCTGGGTGCCGTGAAAGCGGTGACGGCGGCGTCGCTGGCGCTGAAGGGTGACGGCCAGCATTTCGTGCCGCTCGACGCCTGTATCGAAACCATGCGTCAGACCGGCAACGACATGAGCGAGAAATACAAGGAAACCTCCACCGGCGGCCTGGCCGTCAACGTTGTGGAGTGCTGAGCGGGCAGGGCGGCGGGCATTGTCCAGATGCTTGACGCCCGCCGCAAAAAGGCATTGATAGGGCCATGCCTCTACATCTGATAAAACTTTGCGTCGGCGCGGATTCACTCCAGGATTTGAGAGACTGGGTCGCGCATCGCTCGCTGACCGCGATTGCCGCCGGCCTTGAGCCGCATAGCGTGCACACGACCCGGATGATCCCCAAGAGAGTTGAGGAGCTGCTGGAAGGCGGCTCGCTCTATTGGGTCATCAAGGGGCAGGTGCAGGCGCGGCAGAAGCTTCTCGACCTCCGCTCCTTCAAGGGCGACGACGGTATTACCCGCTGCGATCTCATTCTCGGCCCAGAGGTGATCGAAACCTCGCCAGCGCCGAAGCGGCCGTTTCAGGGCTGGCGTTATCTCAAGGACGACGAGGCGCCGCGCGATCTCGGCGGCGGCGGTGCGGGCGGTGAGGATATGCCTTCCGATCTGCGCCGGGAGCTGGCCGAGCTTGGCCTGCTCTGACGCTCAGCGAATTGCATGAAAACGAAAAAGCCGGCTTCCTTGCGGAGCCGGCTTTTTCGTTTGGGGAGACGGTATTGCTGTCGTTTGAACAGCTTTAGTTGATGCCGCCGACGGCGTTGGTGGCGCGGCCATCTTGAATTTTCATCCAGCGGCCGGGATTGGCGGTGTCCTGGCGCTTCAGGTAGGTATATTCGGTCTCAGACCAGTTCATGACCTTGTTACGCATGTTGTCGAGGATGAAATCGCCGCGATCGGTGCGAACGGTGAGGACAGCATGGCCTTCGCCATTCGGCTGCAGAACCACCGTGATCAGCAGGTTGGAGGCGGAGAAGCCCTTGTTCATCAGCATCTTGCGCTTCAGAAGCACGAAGTCTTCGCAATCGCCGACCGTGGTCGGATAGGCCCAGCGTTCCTCAACGCCGTAGATTTCCATATCGGTCATCGGCGTGATCGTCGTGTTGACGGTGTAGTTGACGTCCAGCATCGTCTTCCAGCGCTCTTCGGTCAGCTTCATCGGACCGGTATCCAGCGAGGTCGGCTGGCATTCGCTCTGATAGGTCTGGCAGAATTCATAGTGGCCGATCGGCGGGTTGGCCTTGCCGATCACACGCATGACGGCGGCCGGCGATGCGCTTGCCTGGCTTGCGAAGGCGCTGACGATCAATGCGATCAGGACGAAAACGATACGGTTGTTGTTCATTGCTTGTCTCCCCGTGTTGAGAAGACATTCGCAGGTATATTTTGACCCGCCGGAAATTTAGGTGGGGCAATTTGAGCTTAAATTTCAGCAAATTAGCCGCTATTTTGAACTGTATTTGAGTGAGTTTTTATGCGTGTTCGAGATAAATTTTATTAGAATTTTACGCATCCCGCCCTTAGTCTTTTGGTAGCCATTTATTCCACTGTATTGACAGCGATTTTTTTGAGTTGGGCTGTTTTCACGGCCGCGTGAAGTCATCTGGTGGCGCAGCGCAGGGACATGGATTTCCCGTTTTGGGATGGCTGTTTCAGGTCGGGACAGCACGAAAAGTCAGCGAAAAAAACTTCGAAAAAACTGCTTTTTTCTTGGAAAAAGTTTTGGAACGGGCGTTTTCCTGAGGGTCCAAGTGCAGGAAACTGCCCGCAGTGGCGCTAGGTTACGCGCCGTGACCGGCCATGTGGCATCTGGGTTAAGCGGAATAGGCGGTGCAGGAAGTGCCGTTCAAAACTCAATCTCCGCCGCCGCCATTCCGGTTTTGCGGGAATCGCGTCGATGCGCGTCCGCGCGGTGGCATGTTTGTTCTGAACTAGGGACTTGAGCTTACTGGATCCGGCTCGAGGCCGTCATAACGGCAAGCAGTATTCTTGACCGGTTCTGGCGCGCACCAAAATGCTGCGCCCGCATCAAGCCTGCTTCACGTTCCATGGATTGAATTTGTCGGAGCATTTCTCACCCCCAGCTTTACGCATTCTGTGCGTAAAACTACTCCAAGACTTCCACTGGAAATGTCTAGAGAAACTCGATCAGGGCGTCGGGAGACTGGACGCGGTCGAACTCGACCGCCACGCCTTCCATGAAGTGACGTACGATCTTGCCGCTCATGGCCTTGCCGAGCTGGACGCGGCTGCCGAGCGGCGGCCGGTTTTCGATTTCGATTGCAGCGCCGGACAGGGAAAGGTCGATGAGCCGGCAGGTGACAAGCACGCCGTCTTCCAGAACCAGCTGGGCCTTGGCATTGCGCGGCGTCAGGCGGTCGTGGCGGCGGTCTTCCGGCAGGCCAAGCAATTGGCGCTTGGCGATCCATGCCAGCTGGGCGGCAAGCTTTTCACGCTTGCGCTCTGGCGCATTGATGGCGATGACAAAGCCGGAGGCGGTGAGCGATGTCACCGTTCCTTCGATGCGGCCGATGTGCTGGAGATAGGCGATGACGCGGTCGCCGTTGCGGGCGATGCCGGAGCAGCTGAACTGTGCTTTCTCGGCGGTCATCTCGGTCGCTGTGCAATCATATTCCTGATGGTCGGGCAACATGAGACGGCCGCTGAACGACACGCGAACGGCGTCGTCGAGGGGCGCCTCTTCAACGGGACGCAGAATTTGGGCGGTGTTGGCCGAGCGAGATGAAAACATGGACAGCGCAATTGTGACGGATAATGATCACAAATCTCTACCTTGCCCGGGTTAACAGACTGTATTGTTTGATCTCTACAATTTTTCCAAATGGCAATAATCGTTACACATATGACGTTTTTTACGCGAAATTCCGGGATGGCTGCGTGCCATCTGCCCGCACCGGGGCAGGTGGATCAGTCTTCAACAGTTTCCCGTGCGCGGTGTGACGGCCGCTCCCGCATTCGCCGCATAATTTGCTGAGGCGATGTCCAGGTGCAGCAGGCGGCTGCCCTTCATAACAAGGCAATTGACGGGCGCGTCGAATTCGTGACGCGGCCGTTCCGGAAGCAGCGCTCCGAGCAACCGCGGGGCCGTGCCTTCGTCGGTGCGCAGCGGCAACAGCAGCATCTCGAATGCCAGCGGTGCCGCGCCATGATTATCCTCAACCTCCACGTCGAACACGACGGGTAACCGATGCTGCAGGATGCCACGCGCGACGCGGCAGGGGAAAACGGCTTTTTCCGCCGACCACAGTTCCGAAAACGGACGATCCCGCAATTCCCGGCCGAACAGATCGCAAAGACGTGTACCGGCCAGGCGGAAGAATGGCGAGTGTTCTCCCTTGTCCGTCAGGATGAAGAGATCGCCCAGATGATGTTTGAGCCTTGCGGGATCTATGTCTTCGCGACGGGGCGCGGGCTTGTTGCCGCGTAACTCGTCCCAATAATTGTATATGTCCAGTCCGCCCATGCTTTTCATAGCATCGTTCTCCATGTTCGTTTTTGGGACATCATGTCCTTTCGAACGTCTGTATGGAGAGGTGTAGCGAATTTCGTGCCAGTCGATTTTGTTAAGGTTAACAAATGGTTGAGATTGCGCGATAACAAGAGCCGTGGCATCGGTGCAGCCATGTCGGGGTAACGTCCGTCAGCACAATTGATGGCTCCGCCCGAGACTTTCAGGGCGCTGTCTCAAGCCGGACTGTTCTTGATCCCGGCGCTTGGACCGATAGGGTTTTCGCGTCAGGTGCATCAAAGGCGGGACGGCTTTTTTTTCGTCCGGGCTTCCTATATTGCTCGGAGACGTAAATTTCTAAAAAGACAGGGATGGTATCATGTCCTATGGCGACGGCGAGCAGCCGCCGGTTTCGGAAACGCCGGAACCGAAAGACGACACGAACAATCCCGTCTTCAACCTGCCGCCGTTTCTGGTCGGTCTATTGGCTGCATTGCTCCTGGCCTATGTGCTTCCGGCCTATTTTCTGTCGGAGGATGGCACCGCCTGGTATATTTTCACCTTCGGCTTCATTCCGCTGCGTTATGCCATGTCTTTTTCCCAGCAGGGAATGGAATGGCTCTGGACGCCGGTCACCTATTCTTTTCTGCATGGCGGCATCGAACATATTCTCTTTAACGGATTGTGGCTGATGGCCTTCGGCGCGCCGGTTCTGCGCCGGATCGGCACACTCCGATTCGTGTTGTTGTGGTGCATTTCCGCCGCCGTTTCGGCCTTTGGCCATGCGGCGCTGAACTGGGGCGACGTCACGGTCCTGATCGGCGCGTCAGGTGTGGTCTCGGCGCTGATGGGGGCCGCCTGCCGTTTCGCTTTCCCCGCTCGCGGCGGCTACAGCGCTTCTTTCGGGCATCTGATGCCCCGGCAGAGCATTCTGGCGGCGCTTTCGAACAGAACCGTGCTCGTCTTCACCCTGATGTGGCTTTTCGGCAATGTGCTGATTGCGGTCGGGGTTCCGCTGTTCGGCGATGTCGGCGGTGCAATCGCCTGGGATGCGCATATTTTCGGCTTCCTGCTTGGGTTTCTTTTCTTCGGCCTGTTCGATCGTCCGCTGCGCTAAAGCGATCACGCTCCTTGACGGCCGTGGCGCAAATTTGCTTGCGCGCGTCCCATCCGGGATTGCATTCACGCGGGCCTCAGCGCACCATGTTCCATGATTTGCAACCGTCGGGGGAGACTGCGGCGCGTTGCGGATTGCTGAAAAGAGGAGGAAGGCATGGCAACATTCGTAAAAGATCTTCTCGACCGCAAGGGCCGGGATGTCGTGACTGTCGGTCCGGGCGTGACCATCGGCGAAGCGGCGGGAACGCTGCATGCGCACAAGATCGGCGCTCTCGTCGTGACCGATGCCGACGGTGTCGTTCTCGGCATTTTCACGGAACGCGATCTGGTGAAAGCCGTGGCAGGCCAGGGCGCCGCTTCCCTCCAGCAACTGGTCTCGGCGGCCATGACCAGGAACGTCATCCGCTGTCATCACAACTCCACCACCGACGAGTTGATGGAGATCATGACAGGCGGACGCTTCCGCCATATTCCGGTCGAGGAAAATGGCCGTCTTGCCGGCATCATCTCCATCGGTGACGTGGTGAAGGCGCGGATCGGCGAGATCGAGTTGGAGGCCGAACATATCAAGGCCTATATCGCCGGCTGAGGTTTCGCGCCTTGGCTAGCGGTAGTTCCAGCGGGGCATTCCGTAAGGTTTTGACCGAGTGCCCCGACACGCTCCTTCCTGTGACGAGCACAGGCAGGAGGGCGCGGGAGCGCGCGTTTTCTCTCTAGCTCGAAATGCTCGGCGCTAAAATCTAACCCTACGCGTCCTGCATCAGCGGCGGAACGCCTGTTGCATGCGCTCCAGTTCAGGAATGCGGGCGCGCGTTTCCTCATATCCCCTGTCGATGGCTTCGCTGGCGCGGTGGAATTCCGACAGGCCGATATCGTTGATGCGGGGGTGCAGCATGAGGTCGGGCGGATCGCCCGCCAGACGCGAGCGCGAAATCCGGTCCTGAATGATGTTGAAAGCCTGTACCATCACACCCGGCAGGCCGGGGCGCGGGGGGCTTTCCACGGGGGCAGCGCCGCCGCCGGCTGATGAAGCCGCATGTTTGACCACGGCGGAGCGGCCGAACAGATCATAATTGAGGTTGACGGCGACGACGAGCGCCTGCTCATAGGCCCGGCAGACCGAAACCGGTACGGGATTGACCAGTGCGCCATCGATCAGCGTACGGCCATTGCATTGCACTGGCTCAAAAATTCCCGGCAGTGCATAGGATGAGCGCAGCGCCGTGACGAGATCGCCCTGATGGATCCAGACCTCGTGGCCCGTGCGCAATTCCGTCGCGACGGCGATGAAGGGATGATCGAGGTTTTCGACACGCAGGCCTTCCAGATGCTCCTGCATGCGCTTGGTCAGCCGCATGCCGCCGAAGAGGCCGCCGCCGCCGATTGTGAGGTCGAGAAGGCCGGCAATGCGGCGCATCGTCAGCGAGCGGGCGAATTCCTCCAGCTCATCGAGCTTGCCGGCGAGATAACAACCGCCCACCAGCGCTCCGATCGAGGTTCCGGCAATCATGCCGATCTTCACCCCGGCCTCGTCCAGTGCCCGCAAGACGCCGATATGGGCCCAGCCGCGTGCTGCGCCGCCGCCGAGCGCCAGCGCGATGCGGCGTGTGTCGACAATCTCGGTGACGGGCGGCTCGTTGCCGATGTTTTCGGGATTTCCAACCGCAAGAGGATTGTGACGATTACCCCATCCCAACATGACCGCACTCCCTGCCAGTTCGACGGACTCCGCCCTTATCCCCGGAGCCCGCTATATTGGTAGCAAATTGGTGCGGCCGATGGAAGATCGAGCTTCACTTGTCCGAATAGACGCTGGCCGGGTCGAAATGGCGGGTATCGTCGGTGATTCTGGTGACGGCATTGCCGTCGGCCAACTCGACCGTGCGGTAGAAGCACGAGCGGCGACCGGTATGGCAGGTGGCATCATGACCGGCGACGCAGACCTTCAGCCAGACGGCGTCCTGATCGCAATCGGTGCGGAACTCCTTCACCGTCTGCAGATTGCCTGATGTTTCGCCCTTCTTCCAGATCCTGTCGCGCGAGCGGCTGTAATAGTGGGCAATGCCGGTCTCCAGCGTCAGAGCCAAGGCTTCCGCATTCATATGGGCGACCATCAGCAATTCGCCGTCATGCGCATCCGTGACCACGGCGGTGACGAGGCCGTTGGCATCGAATCGCGGTGAAAAAAGGCCTGCGTTTTCGAGCACTTCCTTGTCCGCAGGCGCGGACGGAAACGATATGGACATTGCTACCCCGGAGGAAAAGCGGAACCTTAGCGGTTCCGCACCATGGTCATGAAGCGCACCTGCTCGGCCGGATCGTTCTTGAACGTGCCGGTGAAGCTGGTGGTGAGGGTCGTGGACCCCTGCTTGTTTACGCCGCGCATGGACATGCACATATGTTCGGCGTCGATCATGACGGCCACGCCGCGCGGTTTCAGCGTTTCCTCGATGGATCTCGCAATCTGCGCGGTCATGTTTTCCTGCGTCTGCAGGCGGCGGCCGAAGATTTCGACGACGCGGGCGATCTTCGACAGGCCGAGCACGCGTCCGGCCGGAAGATAGGCGACATGCGCCTTGCCGACGATCGGCACCATATGGTGTTCGCAATGGGAGAAGAAGGGGATGTCGCGCACCAGCACCACATCATCATAACCGCCGACTTCCTCGAAGGTCGTGCCGAGCACGTCCTGAACGTTCAGCTCATAACCGGCGAAGAGTTCGCGGTAGGCCTTGGCGACGCGCTTGGGCGTATCCAGGAGACCTTCGCGGGCGGGGTTTTCTCCTGCCCAGCGCAGAAGAACGCGTACTGCTTCTTCCGCTTCCGCCTGGCTTGGGCGAGCCTCGGCCACATCGGGTTTTGCGCCAGCGCCGGGGAAATTCTTCACGATCGCATCCATTCCGTCTCTCCCGATGCGGGTCAAGGCCGCACCTGAACTTCGTTTTTTTAAAAGCGGACTTCTGTCCGCTGTTGCTGCTATCTGGTTGTTTTACAGCATTTTGGCAAGACCGATGCTGATATTTCGGTATCAGAGCCGTTAATTTCATCGCAGCTTGATGTCCAGAAAGCTCGTTAGCATATAATGAGAATGAAGGGCAGGAAAGCTTCACCGCGAGAAACGCTGTGTTTGAAAAATTTGACCTGTCCTGTTTTTGGGCATTCTTGAGCGCGCCGGACACCTGACGATGGACGATATCTACAATAATCGCATTCTGGAATTTGCCGGGAATATTCCGCTGATCGGTGTTCTTGAGGATGCCGATGCCAGCGCCGAGAAACACTCGCGGCTGTGCGGCTCGAAACTCAAGGTCTATCTGAAGCTCGAAGGCGGCATCGTCACGGCATTTTCGCATGAGGTTCGCGCCTGCGCATTGGGGCAGGCCTCCGCCTCCATCATGGCGCATCATATCGTCGGTGCTTCCAGTGCAGAGCTTCGGCAGGCGCGCGAAGACATGCTTGCCATGCTGAAACAGGACGGCGAGGGGCCGACGGGGCGTTTTGTGGATATGCGCGTGCTTTCACCGGTACGGGACTTCAAGGCCCGCCACGCCTCGACCATGCTGACTTTCGAAGCGGTGATCGATGCGCTCGACCAGATCGAGAGCCGGCCGGTTCTGAACGCTGCGGGTTAGGCGATGTGCGGCGAACCGGGCTGCCGGCATAATGAGACGGCGGTAAAGGCCGGGCGATCCCGCAACTGGGGCGGCGCCTTTGCCAAAACGCCGGGGCGGCTTCTGGGCGTCGGTTTCATCCGGCTTTATCAGCTGACGCTTTCCGGCTTCATCGGAAACTCCTGCCGCCACATCCCCACCTGTTCCGAATATGGTTATGAGGCCATTGCCCGTCACGGGCTTTGGGCGGGGGGATGGATGACGCTGTTTCGCGTCGCGCGCTGCGGACCGGGCGGCACCAGCGGGCTTGACCCGGTGCCGGAAACGCTCGGCGGCAACAGGCGCTGGTGGGCGCCCTGGCGTTACTGGAAGCTGCGCCGATGACCTATGTGGCTCTGCTGCACAGTATCGTGCTTGGTGCGGGCAGGCGGCTCCTCATGGCCGATCTGCGTGAAATGGCGCAGGAGCTCGGCTTTGGCGATTGCAGAACGCTGGTCGCGACTGGAAATCTTGTCTTTCACGCGCAGGCTGCTCCTGTTTACGACATCGAGGACAGGCTTGAACGCGCCTTCGAGAAACGGTTCGGCAAACACGTCGATATTCTCGTTCGTTCAGCCCCTGACTGGCTGAGATTGACCGCCGAGAACCCGTTTACTGACGGTCATCCACCGGACGTCTGCGTGCGGGTGATGCGGGAACCACTCGGCAGCGACGTTCTCGGATTTCTGGAGACATATCGCCGGGATGAAAAGATCACCCTTGTCGGCGGCGACCTCTGGATCGATTTTGGCGGCAAGCCAAGCGAAAGCCGGCTTTTATCGGTATTGACCACCAAGAGGCTTGGGGTCGGGACGACCCGCAACGTCAATACCGTCAACGGACTCGCTGAAATGCTCCGGTGAAACGCCGTTCACCTTTGACTGGAACGGCAAAATTCTTTATCAGCCTGCCTGCCCATTACTAGTCGGGCGATTATTATTCCAACACCACCCGCATTCGTTGGCGGGACTGGACAGGAGAGTTAGACAATGTCTGAAGCTGTTTCCCTTACATTTCCCGATGGATCCGTGCGCAGCTACCCCGCCGGTACGACCGGCCGCGAGGTCGCCGAATCCATTTCCAAATCGCTTGCCAAGAAGGCTGTCGCCATTGCGCTTGACGGCACCGTGCGCGATTTGTCCGAGACCATCACCGATGGCAAAATCGAGATCGTCACGCGTGAAGACGGGCGTGCGCTGGAGCTCATCCGCCACGATGCCGCCCACGTCATGGCCGAAGCCGTGCAGGAACTGTGGCCCGGCACGCAGGTGACGATTGGCCCTGTGATCGAGAACGGCTTTTATTACGACTTTGCCAAGAACGAACCTTTCACGCCGGAAGATCTGCCGAAGATCGAAAAGCGCATGAAGGAAATCATTCTGCGCAACAAGCCGTTCACCCGCGAGGTCTGGTCGCGCGAAAAGGCCAAGGAAGTGTTCGCCGCCAAGGGCGAGAACTACAAGGTCGAGCTGGTCGACGCCATTCCGGCAGGTCAGGACCTGAAGATCTATTACCAGGGCGACTGGTTCGATCTTTGCCGTGGCCCGCATATGGCCTCCACGGGGCAGATCGGTACGGCCTTCAAGCTGATGAAGGTGGCCGGCGCCTATTGGCGCGGTGACAGCAACAATGCGATGCTGTCGCGCATCTACGGCACCGCCTGGGCGACGCAGGAAGAGCTGGACAATTATCTGCACGTGCTGGCCGAAGCCGAAAAGCGCGACCACCGCCGCCTCGGCCGCGAAATGGACCTGTTCCATTTCCAGGAAGAAGGCCCGGGCGTCGTGTTCTGGCACGGCAAGGGCTGGCGGATGTTCCAGACGCTGACGGCCTATATGCGCCGCCGGCTCGCCAATACCTATCAGGAAGTCAATGCACCGCAGGTGCTGGACAAGTCGCTGTGGGAAACCTCCGGTCACTGGGGCTGGTATCAGGAAAACATGTTCGCGGTGAAATCCGCCCATGCCTTCACCCATCCCGATGACGAGGAAGCTGATCAGCGCGTCTTCGCATTGAAGCCGATGAACTGCCCGGGTCACGTGCAGATCTTCAAGCATGGCTTGAAGTCTTACCGCGAAATGCCCGTCCGCCTTGCGGAATTCGGCACCGTGCATCGTTACGAGGCTTCCGGCGCGCTGCACGGCCTGATGCGCGTTCGCGGTTTCACGCAGGACGATGCGCATGTCTTCTGCACCGAAGAGCAGATGGCGGCGGAATGCCTGCGCATCAACGATCTCATCCTGTCCGTATATGAGGATTTCGGTTTCAGCGAAGTCGTCGTCAAGCTCTCCACGCGTCCGGAAAAGCGCGTCGGTTCCGACGATCTCTGGGATCGCGCCGAAAGCGTGATGATGGATGTTCTGAAGACCATCGAGGAGCAGTCCGAAGGTCGCATCAAGACCGGCATCCTGCCGGGCGAGGGTGCGTTCTACGGGCCGAAGTTCGAATATACGCTGAAGGACGCCATCGGCCGTGAATGGCAATGCGGCACGACGCAGGTGGACTTCAACCTGCCGGAACGTTTCGGCGCCTTCTATATCGACCAGAACTCCGAAAAGACGCAGCCGGTGATGATCCATCGCGCCATCTGCGGCTCCATGGAGCGCTTCCTCGGCATTCTCATCGAGAACTTTGCCGGCCATATGCCGCTGTGGTTTGCGCCGCTTCAGGTCGTGGTCGCGACGATCACCTCGGATGCGGATGATTACGGACGCGAGGTTGCCGAAGCGCTGCGCGAGGCCGGCATGGCGGTCGAGACCGATTTCCGCAACGAGAAGATCAACTACAAGATCCGCGAGCATTCGGTGACCAAGGTTCCGGTCATCATCGTCTGCGGCCGCAAGGAAGCGGAAGAGCGCACCGTCAACATCCGCCGCCTCGGTTCGCAGAACCAGACGCCGATGTCGCTCGAAGATGCGATTACGAGCCTTGTGGACGAGGCGACGCCGCCGGATGTGAAGCGCAAGCTTGCGGCGAAGAAGCAGGTTGCTTGAGAAATGACGACGGCCCCTTCGGGGGCCGTTTTGTTTGTGGGGATGTGCTGGCAGAAGGCGGGGCATCCGCACTCCGTCACCCCGGACTAGATCCGGGGTCCAGTGCGATCAAGTCCTTGATCGCGAAAGACTCGTTTCTCACCGCGCAGACGCGCCGTGGCTGGATGCCGGATCAAGTCCGGCATGACGGAGGAAAGGTTTTTGGGGCATACCGCTGGCCTCGAGATTAGTTCAATCGAACCTACTCGAAATCCCCGGTCATATCTTCCGGCGCCTGGTCCTTCATCAGCACTTCCACATCCGAATCCCGGCCGGACGTGACCTTGAAGTTGCGCTGGAAAACCTTGTCCTTGTTGCGGGCGATGGCGGTATATTCACCTTCCGCCAGAACCATGGTCGAAAAGGCGCTGACGCTTTCGTTGACCACGTCGCCGCCGCCGTTCAGCACCGACCAGGCCGTATCGGCAATGGCCTCGCCGCCTTCTTCGGAGACGAGCTTGAGGGTGATCTGGGCGGCCTGATGCTGGAGCGTTGCTTCCGTCAGCTTGCCGGCTTCCACCTGGATATCGGCGCGCACCACCGCATTGACGTTGCCATATTCGGAAACCACGTGGTACGTGCCGGCATTGAGGCGGACGATGGTGTTGGGCTTGATATCGGACATGACGAGGCCGCGCTCGCCATCCGGGCGGGCGTCCGACGAATAGACGGAGAATTTCAGCTGGGTGCCGGAGATCTGCTTGTCGGAACCTGCGACCGCGTTCAGCACGAAACCGCCGGCATCGAGAATCAGCACCTGTTTCTGAACGTTGCCTGATGTTGGAATATTGAGTTTCTTGGTAACGCCGGCGCGGCCGAAGGCGACGTTGACGAAATATTCTCCGGGCACCAGATTAAAATGTGCCGAGCCGCCCTCGGAGCTTGCCAGCATCGGCAATTTGCCGTCAGCACCCGGGATGGGGCTGAAAACGCGCCAGGACAGGCCTTCCTTCACCGCTTCGCCTTCGCTCGTCAGCTTGGCTTCCATGGCGATGTCGCGGGCGGTGCTTGTCGGGGCATTGGGCGCAGTCGGGGCGGTGAAAGCATTGAGTTTCGGCATTTTCGGCGTGCCGCCAAGCTGCTTGAAGTCTTTAAACGCGTCCTGCGAAAAAGCTGCCTGTGATAAAATGCCGATCGCGGCGAACGCAATGGCCAGACGTGTCGCGAATTTGGCCACGAATTTGATTGCCGACATTTTCGATACCGATTGACTTCTTGATTTTCCCGGATCACTTCAAAACCAATGCCGTGGCTATTTCAAGGCCCATAATTTCGCGATGACAGCAGAATGGAAGATTTTTGATCATGACAAGCGATATCAAGCTCCTCGACTATCTCAAGGTGCGCCGTTCCACGCCCGCTTTGCAACTTTCCGAGCCGGGTCCTTCGAAAGCCGACATCGAGGAAATCCTGCGCCTTGCCGTGCGCGTTCCGGATCACGGCAAGCTGGCGCCCTGGCGTTTCGTCGTTTACCGCGGTGAAGATCGTGTGCGTCTTGGTGAAGCCGCGCTCCGGATCGCGCTCGAGAAGAACCCGGAGCTGGACCTCCAGCAGCAGGATGCAGAGCGCACCCGCTTCACCCGCGCGCCTGTCGTCATCGCCGTCATCAGCACCGCCAAGCCACATTTCAAAATCCCGGAGTGGGAGCAGGTCATGTCCGCCGGCGCCGTCTGCCTCAATCTCATCTTCTCGGCCAATGCCAATGGTTATGCGGCAAACTGGCTGACGGAATGGCTTGCCTTCGACCAGGCCTTCCTCTCGGAACTGGGCGTTGCCGCGGACGAGAAGGTGGCGGGCTATATCCATATCGGCTCGACGACATTCCCGCCGGTGGAACGGCCACGGCCGGAGCTTGCCGACGTGGTGACCTGGGTTGGGGACGTCTGATGTTCTACACCACCGATACCAACCAGCACGGTCTGCCGCACGATCCTTTCAAGGCGATCGTTGCGCCGCGGCCGATCGGCTGGATCGGCTCGAAGGGGAGGGACGGTTCTCTCAACCTCTCGCCCTATTCCTTCTTCAATGCGATTTCCGACCGGCCGAAGCTCGTTATGTTTTCCTCCAGCGGGCGTAAGGACAGTCTGCGCAATGTGGAGGAGACCGGCGTTTTCACCGCCAACCTCGTCAGCCGCCACCTGGTCGACGGGATGAATGCGTCTTCAGCGCCCGTCGCCTATGATGTCGATGAATTCGCCCTTGCGGGTCTGACCGCCGTTGACGGTCGGGTCGTGGATGCACCTTTCGTGGGCGAGGCGCTGGCCGTGCTGGAATGCCGGGTGACGCAGATACAGCAGCTCATGGACATCGATGGCAATCCGGCGGATTCGTGGATGGTCATCGGACAGGTCATGGCGATCCATATCGATGAGACGATCATTCGCGACGGCCGTATCGATATGGGGCTGGCACGTCCCGTGGCGCGCATGGGCTATATGGATTATTGCGACGGCGGCAGCGATGTATTCCAGCTGCGGCGGCCTTCTACTGCGCCATCAATATAGTTCTTCGCCGGCAACGGTTAAATTTTATGGTGAACCAAACGTAAACCATTTGCGCCTAGAGTTTTATACATGGTGGCGGCGATGATGCCGTTACTCATTGTTGCGAATGTGTTTCGAGGCTCAGGTGATCGTACAGGCATTTCTTCGCTGGTCTGAAAAGGCTGGATCGACCGAGCGGGCGAAAGCCGCCAATGCTCTCGGTCGCGCCTATCTGCATTCCGACATGGCGCGGGAGAACCGCGATGCCGCCTATATGGCGATGACCTATCTTCTCGACGATCCTTCGCCGCGTGTCAGGCTGGCGCTTGCCGAGGCGCTGGCGGATGACCTTGATGCTCCCCGCGCCATTCTCGTTTCGCTTGCCGAAGACCAGCCGGAAATCGCCTGCACGGTGATTGCCCGTTCGCCCGTTCTCGGAGAGGCCGATCTGGTCGATCTTGCCGGGCGCGGCGAAAGTGTTACCCGTGCCCTCATCGCGGCAAGGCCGGCCCTGCCGCGCGGGGTCTGCGCAGCACTTGCCGAAGTCGGCGATTTGCCGGAAACGATCATTCTTCTCGAGAACGACGATGCCTTCATCACGCCGTTTTCCCTGCGGCGCATTGCCGAGCGCCATGGTTCGGATGCCGATATTCGCGATCTTCTGCTTCGCCGCGAGGCGCTGCCGGCCGATGCGCGTCACCTTCTGATGGGCCGCGTCAGCGAGGCTCTGGCGGGTTCAGCACTGGTTCATGGCCTGATTGCGCAAAGTCGCGCCGACAGCATTTTCCGCGAAGCGGAGGATTGCGCCACCATCCTTATTGCCGGCAGCGTTTCGTCGCCTGAATTGCCCGCGCTGGTGGAGCATCTGCGGCAGAGGCTGGAATTGACGCCGGCGCTTCTCATCCACGCTGTCTGTTCGGGCAAGCTGGAATTCTTCACGGCGGCGATGGTCAATCTCTCGGGCCTCGACGACCGTAAGGTACGCGCCATTCTTGCCACCGGACGGCCACATGCGCTGAAGGCGCTGTTCAAATCCGTCGGTCTTCTTGGTGATGTCATCGATGTCTTCACGGAAGCGACGCTGATGTGGCGCCGCGCCGCGCGCTCGCATCTTTCAGAGGCGGCGGCCTCCGTATCGGCCGAGTTGCTGGCGCATTTCCGTAACGCCAATGGTTCCGAAACGCTTTTCGAACTGCTGCACGCCGTGCGCAAGCTCGCCATTGCCGAGGAGCGGCAGAAGGCGCGGTATTATGCGGAAGCGCTGACGGTCGAGGCGGCCTGAGGTCTGGTCATTTCCGGCGAGATCGGAATCCACTGAACGCCGCGATGTTTTCGAACCAGCGCATCCACACCTACCTCATTCCTGTGCCTGTCACAGGAATCCAGCCAGCCCAAGTCCTTGGGCTGAAAAGGCTCTTCCCGCCGCACAGACGTGCGTCGACTGGATTCCTGTGACAGGCACAGGAATGAGGGAGGGTTCATTTCCCGGAATTACTTCACTTCTCGAACCGCTTGGCGATCCAAGAATAGCTGTCTTCCACCATTCTGACCGGCGTTCCGAGCAGGTGCTTCACGCCTTCGGTGGAGGGCAGGATGCGGCTGACGCGACTGATCGCCTGCTTTGTCAGGCTCTCTTCTTCCTTCTGCGTCACCTGTTCCGTCGCGTGCTGCGTCCCGGCCGGTGCTGCGGCGGCCGGAGGCTGGGTGCCAGGGGTGTTGCCCGCCGTCTGGGGCGTCTCTTCGCCGGGTGTCTGGCACACCGCCACGACGACCGGATATGACGCATTGGCGTAACGCTCCAGCTCCTTCTCGGAAACGGCGTCGCAGAGTTCGATGCTCGTCCAGCGCTGCTGCGATGTGGCGATGTAATGGCAATCGGTGGCGCTATCGTCGCAGCCTAGAAAGGTCATGAGGACGAGGGCTGTTTTCATGATGTGTGTTGCCTCTGTCAGGAATTATGCTCTAGAAACTCATCTATCGGGATTGCAGTGACATTACGACGAAATACGCATTTTTATAGAGAAAGCAGGCATCGCATTGGCCACGGAAATCAAGCTTGAAACGCCCCGGCAGGAAGCGGTTCTGCGCCTCATCGATCTTTCTAACGCCTATATGGCATCGCTTTATCCCGCCGAGAGCAATCACCTTGTCGATATCGGCCAGCTGGAAAAGGACAATGTCTCCTTTTTCGTCGTGCGGCATGATGGCAGCGTGGTCGGCTGCGGTGCGCTGGTGGAAGCCGGCGACGGCACGGCGGAGGTCAAGCGCATGTTCGTCGATCCCGAAGCGCGGGGATTGCGGATCGGCAAGCTGATCATGGATACGCTTGTTGCGCGTGGCGTCGAACTAGGGCTTTCCGTCATCCGGCTCGAAACCGGCATCAGCCAGCCGGAAGCGATCGGTCTTTATCGCAAGGCGGGGTTTGTGGAGATCGAAGCCTTCGCGCCCTACAGGCCTGATCCGCTCAGCCTGTTCATGGAGAAGGCGCTTTAAGCCTGCTGCGCGCGTTTGCCGGCAGGCCGCGCCGCACACTCGACGTCATCCTCGGCCTGGTGCCGAGGATCCAACCACCTAGCGTGAAATCAATCGGTCGCAGATGCTCGGGGCAGGCCCGAGCATGACGGAGGCGGGGTTCGGGGATTTTTCCCTAGCTGAGCCGCGTTAGAGCAAGCCCTTCACTGCAGGCATCAGCAATCAGAAAGCGGCTTTCCGAAATGCCGTTGTTTCCTCGTTATCGTCTTCTAGCGCAGTGACCTCATCAACGGGATCGTCCTGCGTGGGCGGTGAGGGCGGAAGCTCGGCGCTGACGGCGCCCGAGAGTTCCACTTCGCGCACCCATTCGCGCCAGATCGCTACCAGAAGCGCCATCAGCACAGGGCCGATAAAGAGACCGAGGAAGCCCATGGTCTTGACGCCGCCAACGAGGCCGAAAAAGGTCGGCAGGAAGGGCAGTTTGATCGGGCCGCCGACCAGCTTGGGGCGGATAGTCTTGTCGACGATGAAAAGCTCGACCGAGCCCCAGACGAACAGCGCCAGCCCGTAGGCCGGGGAACCGCTGGCGACCAGATAGATCGAGACCAGCGTAAAGGAGAGCGGCGCGCCGCCCGGAATGAGGGCCATGACGCCGGTGAGAACACCGAGCGTGACGGGCGAGGGCACGCCGGCGATCCAGTAGGCGATGCCGAGGATGATGCCTTCACCGATGGCGATCAGCGTCATGCCCGTAACGGTGGAGCTGATGGTGGCGGGCACGACGCGGGAGATGCGTTCCCACCGTGTCGGCAGGATGCGTTCGCCCACAAGGTCGACCTGGCGGGTGAAGCCGGCGCCGTTGCGGTAGACGAAGAACAGCGCGATCAGCATGAACAGCAGCGTCAGCACGAGGTGGAAAGCGCCATTGCCGGCGGCAAGGATCGCCCGGTAGATATTGCCGATATTGGCGCCGCTGACGAGCTGGATGACTTCGCCGATGGCGCCCGGCGTGCCGATATATTTCACCCATTGCTCGCCGAACCAGGGGCCGACGCCGGGAAGTGCGGCGATCCAGTCCGGTACGGGAGCGCCCGTCTTGTTGACATGAACGGCCCAGCCGAACCATTCGCGAATTTCGCTGGCCGTGTAGGAGGCGGCGATGAAAATCGGCACGACGAGGAAGGCGAGGATGAGGATGATGGCGATGGTGGCGCCAAGTGTGGTGTTGCCGCCCACCTGCCGCAACAGCCGTGTATAGACCGGCCAGCTGGCAAAACCGATGACGAGGGCGGCGAGAACGGGGACGAGAAAGCCGTGGAAGAAATAAATGCCGGCAAGGGCGACGAGAACGAGCAGCCAGCGCGCAGCCGAGATGGGCGGGATCAGGGCGATCCGCGTCGGGCTGGCGGGACCAAGCCATCTCGGTTCGCCACTGGGCTTACGGCTGTCAATATTACTCACGGCAGGCTCTTTCTCGCATTCTCCCCGAAGGGTGCATTCACTCTGTCACACCGATACATATAAGTGCAATATAATCGGATCACATTACCGTTGTGTGTTTATTGCCTAGCCTATTGAACGATTTTGGTAAAAATAGAACATCGGTCTTGGCTCGCGCATTGAAATATGACAATTGAACTCCGTTTTTCTTGCGGCGTAAGGTTGCCGCGTCCGATCTCCAGGTCATGCCATGCTCCGCCGTTTCTTTTCCTATTACCGTCCCTATCGCGGTCTGTTCATTCTCGATTTCTCCTGCGCGGTTTTGTCGGGCGTGCTCGAACTCGGCTTTCCCATGGCGGTGAAGGCCTTTGTCGACGTGCTGCTGCCGGGCGGTGAATGGGCGATCATCCTTGCAGCGTCGGTGGGTCTTCTCGTCATTTACGTGCTGAATACCGGGCTGATGGCGACCGTCACCTATTGGGGACATATGCTCGGCATCAATATCGAGACCGACATGCGGCGTCTGGCCTTCGATCATCTGCAGAAGCTTTCCTTCCGTTATTTCGACAATCAGAAGACCGGCCATCTTGTCGGGCGGCTGACGAAGGATCTGGAGGAGATCGGCGAGGTGGCCCATCACGGCCCTGAGGATCTGTTCATCGCCATCATGACCTTCATCGGCGCTTTCCTTTTGATGCTGTCGGTCAATGTCCAGCTGGCGTTCATCACTGCCGCCGTCGTACCCGTCACCGCCTGGGTGACCAGTCGTTACGGCGGCCGAATGACGCAGAATTTTCGCGCACTCTACGGTCGTGTCGGCGACTTCAACGCCCGTATCGAGGAAAATGTCGGCGGCATGCGGGTGGTGCAGGCCTTCGCCAATGAGGACCACGAGCGCGCGCTGTTCGAGAAGGACAACCAGAAATACCGCCGCACCAAGCTCGACGCCTACAAGATCATGGCCGCCAGCACCTCGCTCAGCTATATGAGCATGCGCCTGACGCAGATGATCGTGATGATCTGCGGCGCCTGGTTTGTGCTGACGGGCAGCCTGACCGAAGGCGGCTTTGTCGGCTTCCTGCTGCTGGTGGGCGTGTTTTTCCGGCCGGTGGAAAAGATCAATTCGGTCATCGAGACCTATCCCAAGGGCATTGCCGGTTTCCGCCGCTTCACCGAGCTGCTGGACACGGCGCCTGATATCGTTGATGCGCCGGATGCGGTGGAAGCGCCGCTGCTGCGCGGCGATATTGAATATCGTCATGTCGGTTTCGGTTATGCCGAGGGCAAGACCGTTCTTACCAATATCGACCTGAAGATCAGCGCCGGCGAGACGGTGGCCTTCGTTGGCCCTTCGGGGGCGGGCAAGACAACGCTCTGTTCGCTTCTGCCGCGCTTTTACGACGTCACCAGCGGCGCTATCACCATTGACGGCGTCGATATCCGCAGGATGAAGCTTACGTCGCTGCGTAACCAGATCGGCATCGTGCAGCAGGATGTCTTCCTGTTCGGCGGCACGATTCGCGAGAATATCGAATATGGCCGGCTCGGTGCATCGGATGAGGAAATCATGGATGCGGCACGGCGCGCGCGTCTCGATGGCGTCATCGAGGCGATGCCGCTCGGGCTCGACACCGTTATCGGCGAGCGCGGCGTCAAGCTGTCCGGCGGCCAGAAACAGCGTCTTGCCATTGCCCGCATGTTCCTCAAGAACCCGCCGATCCTCATTCTCGATGAGGCGACGTCGGCGCTCGATACCGAGACCGAACGGGCCATCCAGCAATCGCTGACGGAGCTTGCCAAAGGCCGCACCACGCTCGTCATCGCCCACCGGCTGGCGACGATCCGCGATGCCTCGCGCATCGTGGTGGTGGACCAGACCGGCATTGCCGAAACCGGCGCCCATGCCGAGCTTCTGGCCGCGAAGGGCCATTACAGCCGCCTGCATGAGGCGCAGTTCAGCGCGCATCTTCCTGCCTGAGTCCACGGCGCCTGCTGCCGGAGGCTTTGTGCCGCTAGCGCTGCTTTAGGCCCCGTTTTCCGTAGCCTGCTCCTCGACGATGCCGGGGTTCGGCTCCGGTTTGCCGGGATGGCTGGTTACGAGATAACCCATGGCGACCGTGGCGGCGACGATGAACAGCAGTACCATGCCGCTGATCGTCATCAGCCAGTCACGCGGTCTTCGATGCGCCATGATATATTTCGGCCATTGGCTCGGATGATGCACCACACTGAATTTATCGCCGTATCGCATGAGCTTCCCCGGAATATCGTTGCTTCGTGAAAGATCAACGCAGGCGCGCAAGCCGCTGTTCCGCAATGACGGGGCAGGGGCGATGACAAGGCCGTGAGGGACGCCCGGCCATCGCCAACGTTATTTTGCCGCGGAATCCGCCTCAGGCGGATTGGATGGCGATGCGATTTCCCTCGCTGTCAGCGATTTCGGCGACGAAGAGATTCTCGTTGACCGGCGTTTTCGGAAACAGGATTTCGCTGCCATGCTGAACGGCTCTGGCAAGAACATCATCGATATTCTGGACGCCAAGATAGATAATCGCCCCGTCTTTCGTCGGAACATAGGTGTCGCCCTCGGCGAGCGCGCCGCTCGCTCCGTCCTTTCCCTCCTCAAAGGGGAAATAGGCCATCCGGTTATCGTGGATCGTGACGATCTCTTCGAAGTTCACATCAAAAACGGCGGTGTAGAAACGCATTGCCCTTTCAAGATCAAGGACCGGAATTTCGACGTGGGCAATCAGGTTCACTTCGCTGTTCCTTCTGAAATAGTGCCGTAAATGTATCGACCGTCTGTGTACACGGAACGACATCCCGGCTGTCAATCGCCAAACAAAATAGTCCCCCATGCGGTGACAAAAAGCCGCTGCTCCGGGCGCATTTAACGGCCCTGATGTCACGCGGCGATGCCGGAGCAGAGGCTTCCCGTGCCGGGATAACCGCCGGCAAAATGACCGACAATCTCCCGCATCAAAAAGAGGTCAAAAGCCCGCTTGCCAGTCAATCCCGTTTATGCGAATGATTTGCAATTGCATTAATAAAATTCCATTTGAAAGTTCGCAAGATGGACAAGCCTGTCTTTGGATGGCGGCGGAATGGCGACGACCTTTCGCTCTCCGACGTTCACAGCACGATCAGGGTCAAGCCGAATGCCGGCACGTTTCGCCGGGCCATGGCCTTTTTCGGACCCGGATATCTCGTCGCGGTTGGTTATATGGATCCCGGAAACTGGGCGACCTCGCTCGCCGGTGGTTCCAGATTCGGCTACACGCTGCTGACAGTCGCGCTGGTGTCGAACATCATGGCCATTGTCCTGCAATCGCTCTGCGCGCGTCTGGCGATTGCTTCCGGGCGCGATCTCGCCCAGGCCTGCCGCGATGCCTATCCGAAACCGGTGGCGATGGTGCTGTGGCTGCTCGCCGAAATCGCCATCATTGCGACTGACATCGCCGAGGTCATCGGCACGGCCATCGGCCTCAACCTGATCTTCGGCATTCCGCTTGAGCTTGGCGTCCTCATCACCGCGCTTGATGTGTTCCTGATCCTTTATCTGCAAAAGCTCGGCTTCCGCTGGGTGGAGGCGCTGGTCATCACGCTGCTTGGCGTCATCGCCGTGTGTTTCGCCATTCAGGTGGCGCTTGCCGATCCAGACTGGGGGCAGGTGATCCTTGGGTTCGCGCCGACGACTGATATCGTCACCAATCCGGACATGCTTTATCTGGCGCTCGGCATTCTGGGGGCGACGGTGATGCCGCATAATCTCTACCTGCATTCGGGCATCATACAGACCCGTGCCATCGGTGAGACGCTGCCCGAGAAGCGTGAGGCGCTCAAATTCGCGACGCTCGATTCCACCATCGCCCTGATGTTCGCGCTGCTCATCAACGCCTCGATCCTCATTCTGGCGGCGGCGACTTTCAATAAAACCGGGCAGACGAATGTCTCGGAACTGGGGGAGGCGCATAATCTGCTCGCGCCGCTGCTCGGCCTTGCCATTGCGCCGACGCTGTTCGGCGTGGCGCTCCTGTGCTGCGGCATCAACTCCACCGTCACGGCGACGCTTGCGGGCCAGATCGTGATGGAGGGTTTCCTGAAGATGCAGCTCGCCCCCTGGCTGCGCCGCCTCATCACCCGCGCTATCGCCATCGTCCCGGCCGCCGGCGTCACCATCTTCTATGGCGACAGTGGCACGGCCGAGCTGCTGATTCTGACGCAGGTGGTGCTCAGCCTGCAACTCTCCTTCGCCGTCTTCCCGCTCGTCATGTTCACCTCCGACAAGGCCAAGATGGGCGCACTGAAAGCGCCGCTCTGGCTCTCGGCTTTTGCGTGGCTGATAGCGGTGGTGATTGCGGCGCTGAATGTGAAGCTGCTGGTGGATTTTATGGGGTGAGGGAAGGTCAGGCCGCGCCTTTACGGAGCGCGGCCGCTGTTCCCTCGGGATCGACAGCGATGGCCTTCAGATAGGCGCGGGCAGGCTGGTCCGGTTCGCTGCGGCCCTATTCCCAATGATTTCGCAAGGCGCCGATTACCGTTGTGTTGTTAACGCAAGGCCGTATGAATTAATGATGTGAAATCTCTAGCATCAGAGAAATAATTTCGGAAAGCACTACGAATTCCGTCATTGGTGTCCCCTCTGACAAATACGATGTCGTCTTCACCCTCCTCCTCTTCAAGCTCAAAATATCTTTCGAGAGCCGTCTTGGTCTTTGTAAAACCATAGACAGTCAGAACTCCCTTGGGACCCATGCGTAGGATAAGATTTCTCGCGTCTTTTAGTTGTTCGGCAGAAACGTGAATTCCTTCTAGTAGCCTTATGACGCCAATTTTTCTCTCTATCTCTATGATTTTACTGACGATTTCTCGGTCTGTTAAATCAGGGAGGCAGGATTTTTTGTCTTCATGACGTCTCGCTAGCAACTCGCTACTAAGGCGAAAGAATTGTTGATGATCTTTGTCTCCCCGATCAAACTTTGACTCGTTACCTGTGAGTGAGCCAACAATTTCGACGGCAGTAGCCCAAGCATGCTGCGTTTTAGTTCTGTATTGCAATTCTATTTGCAATCCGTTCCATTTTTCTGCGCTTCCAGAATAGGAGACATATTCATATACGTCGTGAACACCCCGATATCCCGTGTTTTTAGGTGTAGCTATGTAGTCGTAATCTCCAAGAGAGTTTCGTAGTTTATGTTTAAATTTTGATCCAATTATTTGCCGCCGTGTCTCGTTCAGCGAAAAAATATCCTCAAATATTAACCTACATCCAGCGATATCATGCATTCTAGCGAGTTGCATGTCTGGCTGCCGTTTCAGCTTATCGTAGATTGTGAGACGTCGTTTCAGCCGCTGCGCTACTGTTATTTCTTTTCCGCGCGCGTGACGTCGGAGTGTCGCTTGAAATGTATTTAGGACATAGTTATGTGCAGCGCGCCAGTTTTCAATTACGTCAATATCCTCTTGTTTTTCTATGCCTTCTCGTACGGCGTTACCTGCCTTTGAAACTCTTTTTTTGAGTAGTCGGGATAGATAGTGAACATCTTTGGTCTCACATGAAAAACGCCGAGTTCGTGTTCGAACTCGGCGCTGGGAATTTTCTAAATTTGTTTATCAGTAAGCATCAAGAGCAACCGCTCGTCGCACCACAAGTATCGCACTTCTCGCAGGTGCCGTTCCGCACCATCGTGAAGTTCTGGCATTCCGAGCACATGTTGCCCGTATAGCCCTGTGCAATCGAGCGCATGCGGCGTTCGTTTTCCACCTTCTTGGCTTCCGCCTTGGCCGATGCGGCGTCTGCGGCGGCCTTGTCGGAGAAGAGGGCGGTGGCGGTCTGCTGGGATTCCTGAACCACCTCGTCGATCACTTCTTCGGCGATCTCTTCGGCCAGTTCCTTGGCGCGCTCTTCATAGTCCCGCTTGAAGGAGACGATTTCGGAGGTTGCGATGGCGACCGTCGGTTCCAGCTTGCGGGCGGCGGAGCCGGCAAAGGAGGTGACGTTGGCGGAGCCGCGGGCAGGGGCTGCCGTTGCCGAGCCCTTCGGCTCGGAAGACGACCGTTCGCCGCCATTGCTGGAAACCAGCGTCGGCTTGTAACCGCGGGTCCAGCCGGTGGAAACGAGGTTGGTCTTGCCTTCCTGGATACCCTTGCCGAGTGCGGTGTTGGAGAAGTCGGACGTATCGACATGGGCCAGATCGTGGCGGCCAAGATAGGAGACGGCGAGTTCGCGGAACACGTAGTCGAGGATCGACGTGGCGTTCTTGATCGCGTCGTTGCCCTGCACCATGCCGGCCGGTTCGAACTTGGTGAAGGTGAAGGCCTCCACATATTCTTCCAGCGGCACGCCATATTGCAGGCCGAGCGAAATGGCGATGGCGAAGTTGTTCATCATCGCACGGAAGGCGGCGCCTTCCTTGTGCATGTCGATGAAGATTTCGCCGATGCGGCCATCGCCGAATTCGCCGGTGCGCAGATAGACCTTGTGACCCCCGACGGTTGCCTTCTGGGTGTAACCCTGACGGCGGTTCGGCAGCTTTTCACGCTCGCGCGAGACACGCTCGATGACGCGTTCGACGATCTTTTCGGTGATCGTCACGGCCTGCTGGGCGAGCGGCTGCTGGACCAGTTCTTCGACGAAATCTTCTTCGTCCTCGTCTTCCACCAGCGAGGCGTTGAGCGGCTGGGAAAGCTTGGAGCCATCGCGGTAAAGGGCGTTGGCCTTCAGCGCCAGCTTCCAGGAGAGCATGTAAGCTGCGCCGCAATCCTCAACCGTCGCATCGTTCGGCATGTTGATCGTCTTGGAGATCGCACCCGAGATGAAGGGCTGTGCCGCCGCCATCATGCGGATATGGGATTCGACCGAGAGGTAACGCTTGCCGATCTTGCCGCAGGGGTTGGCGCAATCGAAGACGGCCAGGTGCTCGTTTTTCAGGAACGGTGCGCCTTCCAGCGTCATCGCGCCGCAGACGTGAACATTGGCCGCTTCGATGTCCTTCTTGCCGAAGCCGAGGTGCTCGAGCAGGTTGAAGCTCATGTCGGAGAGCTGCTCGTCGGAAACTTTCAGCGTTTCCTTGAGGAAGTCGGCGCCGAGCGTCCACTGGTTGAAGACGAACTTGATGTCGAAGGCGCTCTTCAGCGCGCCATTGACGGCTTCGATCTTCTCATCGGTGAAGCCCTTGGCCTTCAGCGTGGAAGGGTTGATGGCCGGCGCCTGGTTGAGATTGCCATGGCCGACGGCATAGGCCTCGATCTCGGCGATCTGGCTTTCGGAATAACCGAGCGAACGCAGCGCATCTGGAACCGCGCGGTTGATGATCTTGAAGTAACCGCCGCCGGCGAGCTTCTTGAATTTCACCAGCGCGAAGTCGGGCTCGATGCCGGTCGTGTCGCAATCCATCACGAGGCCGATCGTGCCGGTCGGCGCGATAACGGTGGTCTGGGCGTTGCGGTAGCCGTGCTTTTCGCCAAGCTCCAGCGCCTTGTCCCAGGCGGCGGTGGCGTGGGTGATAAGGTCCTGATCCGTGCAATCGGCATGGATGAGCGCAACCGGGTTGACCGACAGGCCCTCATAACCATCCGACAGGCCATGAGCGGCGCGGCGGTGGTTGCGAATGACGCGCAGCATGTTGTCGCGGTTCGGCGCAAAGCTCGGGAAGGGGCCAAGCTCGCCGGCCATTTCAGCCGAGGTGGCGTAGGAAATGCCCGTCATGATCGCGGTCAACGCACCGGCAATGGCGCGGCCTTCGTCGCTGTCATAGGGAATGCCGGAGGACATCAGCAGGCCGCCAATATTGGCGTAACCGAGGCCGAGCGTGCGGTATTCGTAGGAGCGTTCGGCAATCTGGCGCGAGGGGAACTGCGCCATCATCACGGAGACTTCGAGCACGACGGTCCACAGGCGCACGGCATGTTCGTAATCGGCGATGTCGATGCGCTTCGTTGCCTGATCCTTGAACTGCAGAAGGTTCAGCGAGGCGAGATTGCAGGCCGTGTCATCAAGGAACATATATTCCGAGCACGGGTTCGAGGCGCGGATCGGGCCTTCGGCCGGCGAGGTGTGCCAGTCGTTCATGGTGGTGTTGAAGTGCAGGCCCGGATCGGCCGATGCCCAGGCGGCGTGGGAAATCTTTTCCCAGAGGTCACGGGCCTTCAGCGTCTTCATGACCTTGCCGTCCTTGCGGGCGGTGAGGTTCCAGTCGCCGTCATTTTCGACAGCGCGCAGGAAGTCGTCCTTCAGCGAGACGGAGTTGTTGGAGTTCTGCCCGGAAACCGTGAGATAGGCTTCGGAATCCCAGTCCGTGTCATAAGTCTTGAACTGGATGTCCTTGTAACCCTGTTCGGCGAACTGGATGACGCGCTTGATGTAGTTTTCCGGCACCATGTCCTTCTTGGCAGCGCGGATTTCGCGCTTCAGGGCGGGGTTCTTGGCCGGGTCGAAGCAATCGCCATTGTCAGCCTCGCAATTGACGCAGGCCTTCATGATCGCCTTCAGGTGCTTGGCGACGATCTTGGAGCCGGTAACCAGCGCGGCAACCTTCTGCTCCTCGTTCACCTTCCAGTCGATATAGGCTTCGATATCAGGGTGATCGGCATCAACGACGACCATCTTCGCTGCACGGCGGGTGGTGCCGCCGGACTTGATGGCGCCCGCTGCACGGTCACCGATCTTGAGGAAGCTCATCAGGCCGGAGGACTTGCCGCCGCCCGAAAGCTTTTCGCCTTCGCCACGCAGGTAGGAGAAGTTGGAGCCGGTGCCGGAGCCGTATTTGAACAGGCGCGCTTCACGCACCCACAGGTCCATGATGCCGCCTTCATTGACCAGATCGTCTTCGACGGACTGGATGAAGCAGGCATGCGGCTGCGGATGTTCGTAAGCGGATTTGGACTTGGTCAGCTTGCCGGTGAAGGGGTCGACATAGAAATGGCCCTGGCCCGGACCATCAATGCCATAGGCCCAGTGCAGGCCGGTGTTGAACCATTGCGGGCTGTTCGGCGCAACGCGCTGGGTGGCGAGCATATAGGCAAGCTCGTCGCGGAAGGCGAGCGCATCTTCTTCGGTGGAGAAATATTTGCCCTTCCAACCCCAATAGGCCCAGGTGCCGGCCAGACGGTCGAAAACCTGGCGCGCATCGGTCTCGGAGCCAAAACGTTCGGCCTCGGGCACGTCCTTCAGGGCTTTCTCATCGGCAACCGAGCGCCACAGGAAGGAAGGAACGTCGTTTTCCTCAACCTTTTTCAGGAACTTCGGCACGCCGGCCTTGCGGAAATATTTCTGCGCCAGAACGTCGGTGGCAACCTGGCTGAACTGCGCGGGAACGTCGATATCCGCCAGACGGAACACGATGGAACCATCAGGGTTCTTGATCTCACTGACGGCCTTGCGGAAGTCGATTTCCGCGTAAGGCGATTGGCCGGGCTTCGTGAAGCGGCGTTCAATGCGCATGGTTTCCTGTCCTCGTCCATTGGGCGCCCGGTCAAGGGCGCAAAAATCCGGTCCAGCCGTGCGGTCTTTGCGCGCAGCCGGTTGTTGCCGTTCTGAAAGGGATGTTCATCCTTGGATGTGATCCCTGTATCTCGTGGCTTATTCGGCTGCAAGCATCGTGTGTAATACTAAATATAGTATCAACAGCTTCCTGCCGCCAGTCCCCGCGTCATGTTTTTGGCGGTTCCCGAAGGCGCGCAGAAACCCACCGGCAAACCGCCCCCTGATGGCCGGGACGCCGCGTCTGGATTAGCGAGCTGAGATTGAAAGGAGCCGGCCTCGTTACTTTCCGGTCCGTTGCCGCCGCAACATAATTGTCACTTTCCTCTCGCGGCATAGATTCGTCAAGCCATAGATTGAAACGCATTTTTAACCACAAGATATTGTGTGAACTGCCTGTGGAAAACGGGGAAAGCAAAAGCGTTCAAAAAAATCAGTGACTTGGCGAGAGAATTTGAAGCTTGTGCGAGGCTGGTTTCCGCAGCGGAATGCAAAAACCGCGCATTTCCGGGGTGAGGCATAAAGGCGACACTGCGGTTTTTCCGTGTTTTTCTGTCGTCGTCAAAAAGGCATTTCTCCACAAAAAAGCCGCCCCGGCGGGACCGCGAAAGAGTGGATATTGCTGGGGGAAGTTTTGCGCGGTTGGTGCATCCGCACTCCGTCACCCCGGACTTGATCCGGGGTCCAGCGCGATCAAGTCCTTGATCGCAAGAGACTCTTCTCACGGCGCAGACGCGCCGTGGCTGGATTCCGGCTCAGGGCCGGAATGACGGATGAGAAATGGGTTCCTCTGTGGGCAATCAGCCGCGCGATCCCTTGGCGATCGGCTCCTGATAGGTGAAGCCCATGTCCCAGGGAAAATAAATCCAGGTGTCCTGGCTGACTTCGGTGACAAAAGTGTCGATGGTCGGCACGCCCTTCGGCTTGGCGTACACACAGGCGAAATGCGCCTTCGGCAACATTTCGCGCACTTCCAGCGCCGTCTTGCCGGTATCGGTCAAATCGTCCACCACAAGCACGCCTTCGCCGCTATCGGCCATCAGTTCAGGCGCCACGCCCTTCAGGAGAACCGTGTCGCCCTGGTTGACATAGTCGTGACGGGTGGCGATGCAGACCGTATCGATCATGCGGATGTTCAGTTCGCGGGAAATGATCGCCGCCGGCACGAGGCCGCCGCGGGTGATACAGACGATTGCCCGGAACTCTTTGTCGAGACCGGCAAGACGCCAGGCAAGCGCGCGGGCGTCGCGGTGGAACTGATCCCAGGATACGGGAAAGGCTTTATCGGGAAGGGACATGTCGTCTACCATCTGGTCAAAATTGTCGATGGCTTTGGCTAATAGCCGCAAGACCGGCAAAAAGGCAAGCTTTGCGCGTAGAAGACGGGCAATTGTATACGACTAAGAGATTGCGGCTCGTTTCTTCTCCCCGTCGGGGAGAAGGTGGCCCGAAAGGTCGGATGAGGGGAACGTTGCCGTAACTCACGACCCTTGCCCCCTCATCCCGCTGCCGCGGACTTCTCCCCGGCGGGGAGAAGAAATATGCGGGAACCGCTCGCTTCGTGCGTAATGCCGAGAGAGCTTACGGAGCCTGTTTTTAACGCGACAGCAGCGTCAGCGCCGTCATGGAATCCAGCAGGGTGCGGGTCACGCCGCCAAATAGCAGTTCCCACCAGCGGGAATGGCCATAGGCGCCCATGACCAGAAGGTCGATGCTGTGGTCGGACAGGCGGTTTTCGATGGCCGCCTGCGGCGAGACGCCGGCGATCTTTTCCTGCGAGGTGACCGTGACGTTGACGCCGTGGCGGGCAAGCGTGGCGGCCAGTTCCGCGCCGGCAAGGCCGGACGATTGCGTTTCGCTTTCGGCCTGATCGACGGAGAAGATCTCGACGCTTTCGGCCGCAATCAGGAAGGGCAGGGCATCGAAGGTAGCGCGTGTCGCCTCGCGCGAGCCGTTCCAGGCGATGAGCACCCGTTTGATCGGTTTTGCGACGGTCAGCACGTGTGGAACGAGAAGAACGGGGCGGCCGCTTTCATAGAGAAAACCGTCAATGTCCGAGCGGCTGTCGGACAGGGCCGAGGAACTGCTCTGGCGGGCGACGATGAGATCGGCGCAGCGGGCGCTGTCGATCGCCGATGCGGAGGCGTAACCAACCGAGGTGATGAAGCTGCGCCATTCATGCGAGATGCCATTGGCCGAGAGCGTGCGCTCGAAAAGTGTCCCGACATCGGTGGTTTCCTTGTGCGCCACGTCCTGCAGCGCCTGCACGGTGGCGGGGTCGGGAATTTCCATCGGTGCGACCAGCGGAACGGCGGCCAGCGTTTCCATATGCAGGCCGATCACATGCGAGGAAAACTGGTCGGCAAGGCTCACCACGAATTCGCCGAGCTTTTGCGTGTTCGCAACATTGTCGACCACTGTCAGTATCGTTTTGTAACCCATTTCTCTCTCCTCGGTGACATCTCGTTTTCAGATATTTCCGGCCTCTATTCGAATCGCCAGAACGATCTAAGTCTTTGTTTTACGCATTGTCCGGACGGAAAAGCGGCCCCGCTTTTCCTGGAAATGCTCTAGGGGGGAGAGTGGCCGCCTTTGCGGGCCGCCACCTTGATTTTGGTCAAACTCTCTTCGTCTCAAGCCTTTTCTGTCTCAAGCGGTTGCATCACCCTTGCTGGCGGCCAGCCTTTTTTCCTCGCCGATGGTGTCGATCATTGCCGCAACCGCCTCCGCCGCCGCCTTCAGAACGGCGGCGTCGCGGGCGCGCACGACGATTTCCGTCGAGAAACGCTGCCCGTCATATTTGGGATAGGAGCCGATGCTGGTTTCGGGGTACGCCTTCTGGATGGCCGTCAGCGGTGTACCGATATCGCCTTCGCCATAGGGCGAACGGACCGCCTGCGACATGACCTTCGCGCCAGTGCGCAGCGTTGGCATGACATTGTCGAGCATGGCCTGGAATACCTGCGGAACGCCGGCCATGACATGGACATTACCGATGACGAAGCCCGGCGCGACGGAAACCGGATTGGCAATGTGCGCAGCGCCCCTCGGCATGCGCGCCATGCGCTTGCGCGCTTCGGTGAATTCCATTTCGCGGACGCGGTACATTTCGCCGAGGAGGCGAAGCGCTTCGGCATCGTGTTCGCAGGGCAGGCCGAATGCGACTGAGACGGCGTCCGCGGTGATGTCATCATGGGTCGGGCCGATGCCGCCCGACGTGAAGACATAATCATAACGGCTGCGCAGCGCGTTCAGCGCCTCGACGATTGCCTCCTCCTCATCGGCGACGATGCGCACTTCCTTGAGGTCAATTCCCGACATGGTGAGGACATCCGCGAGATGGCCGATATTCTTGTCCTTGGTGCGGCCCGACAGCAATTCGTCGCCAATGGCGAGCATGGCGGCGGTGACGACGGATTGGGAGGAGGAGGGATTGGACATGGTTGCACTCATCATCTGTTTCGCCCGACGTTAACGCCGCGTCAGCGTGAATGCAAAGCGGTTTTGAATAAACGCAAAACGGGAAATGGTTGACGATGCCAGTTTGCGTTCACTCATGGTGAACAGTGCGTATGCCAATCCCCGACTGGTGGGAGAGAGGCCCATCGGCTACCTTTTCTCCACACACATTTGACGGGTCAAAGCCGATGATCATCGAGTTTTTAAAGAAACTTATAGCCGGTACGCCGGAGGCAGTTCCAACAAGGGAAACGAAGAGAATGACGAAGGTTCTGGTACTCTATTATTCTTCTTACGGTCATATCGAGACAATGGCCTATGCTGTCGCGGAAGGCGCGAAATCGACAGGCGCTGACGTCGTCGTCAAGCGCGTTCCGGAACTGGTGCCGGAAGAAGTCGCCAAGTCCTCCCATTTCAAGCTGGATCAGGCAGCCCCGATCGCAACGGTCGACGAGCTGGCCGATTATGATGCCATCATCGTTGGCGCCGGCACGCGTTTCGGCACGGTCGCCTCGCAGATGCGCAATTTCTGGGATCAGACGGGCGGCTTGTGGTTCAGTGGAAAGCTGGTCGGCAAGGTGGGCGCCGCCTTTACCTCGTCCGCCACGCAGCATGGCGGCCAGGAATCCACCATCCTCGGTTTCCTTCCCACCTTCCTGCACCACGGCATGGCCGTTGCCGGTCTGCCCTATGCTTTCCAGGGCCAGATGGGTGTCGATGAAATCAAGGGCGGTTCGCCCTATGGCGCCTCCACCATCACCGATGGTGACGGATCGCGCCAGCCTTCGCAGATCGAACTCGAAGGTGCGCGCTTCCAGGGCGCACATGTCGCCAAGCTCGCCGCCAAGCTTTCGGCCTGAGCCTGACTTGCTGGAAAAAAGAAATGCGGCCCGAAAGGCCGCATTTTCTTGTCCCGGCATTCAAGCCGCCGGTCCTTCAGGGACATGATTGGTAAGCCGTGTCAGATCGGCAGGTTGACCATGAAAAGGCAGGTTGCGACCACGAAGCCGAGCATCGAGATTTCGAGAAAACCATTCAATCCGTCACGCATTTCAATCCTCCTTGTTTGATCGAAAAGAGAACGGAAAAGAGTTATCGCGGTTCCATAACAGAAGAATGAAATTTAGGAATTTTTAACACGCCGTCCTTGCGCGTGGCGACGGGCGCTCATTGGCGGCTTCAGCCGGTGACGACGAAGGCCACGACGAGGTGGCCGAGAAGGCCGATTGCCAGGCAGGACAGAAGAAAGATGAACAGGGCTTTTTTCATGTTTCCGGAAGCTTCCATCTATTTTGACCCATCAAATCCGTTATTTTGAATTTTCGCGTGGCGCGACACGTTTGTCACCTTGCGGTTAAACGATTCTCGCATCGTCACCCCTTGAAATCGAGGCCTGCCTCGATTGCGGCGGCGATGAAGGCCTTGCGCGCATCTTCCGGCTTTTTCTTGCCGGCGTCGACGGCGGCGCAGACCAGCAGCGCCTTGTCCAGCGCATCGCCATCCTCTATCGGCCAATCCTCGATCAGCGCCCAGGAAGCCGCCTGTGTGGTTTCGATGCTCGTATAATCGCCCGGCGTTTCGAACGCGATCAGGACGGGTTTTTGCCAGCGCGTGTTCATCGCTTATCCGTATTGGTTGTTGCGCCCGGCTCTAAACGAAGCGGTCAGGATGTGCAATCCCGTTGCAGGGCGGTTTCTCACCGTTGCGGTGCGGTCAGTCGTCGCGCCCGAACAGCCAGTCGCGAATGATGCGCCGGTCGATGAGTTCCAGCGAGCGATCCGGCGCGATGCGGTAGGTTTCCACCGCCCTTGTGCTGCCGTCGATACGGAATTCATGGCTGAACGTGCTGCCGATCGGCGACTTGGTCAGCTTGGTGCGTGGCTGGCCTCGGTAGATGATGCTGCCGGGGATGGGTTCGACATAGGGCGCGGGGCCGACATAGCCCCCCGGTCCGGCTGTGGTGCATCCGGTAAGTGCCAGTGCGAGCGCGATAGTGGCCGATGATACGAGCGTCTTCATCCTGTCCTCCGAAGTGCGTCTGTGAAAACGATGTGGAGGCGCGGCGGTTCCCGGCGGGCAAGGGGACGGAGATTATTTTTCTCCGATTATTTGCTCTTCGGATCCTGAATGTCGCGCGCGACCCAGCGAAAGAAAAAGTAGACGAGGAGGCCGAAGATGAAAAGCGGGATGAGGTTCGCAAAACCGGACATGTGATTCTCGTTTCTTCCTCCCGGTCCGGGGTCTAGCCGGAGAGAAAGAGCCAAGGCAAGAGCTGCCGGCGGCGCCGTCGGTAAAATGTCCGTGTGCCTGTTGGGGAAACGACCATCGGCAGAGGAGTGAATGCCGGGGGAGTGAAAGTCTGCGGGGGGAGGCCTGGCGCACTGCCAGTGATACCAGGCCTCTCCGTCCTCCCGCCAGTTTCAGGGGTCGGGTGACTTCAACAATTATGACGAGTGATTGCTAATATACATAGACCGAGAAATTACCTCGAATAAATAGCTACCATGGTCGAACGCCGGACCGGCTCCGCGCGTGGCGCGCCGCGCCGCAGCGCCGTGACCCTCGTGTCCGGTCTTCTTATCCGGCAAATCATTTCGCCGCGATGGGATCAGGCGTTCCGCAATAACGCTTTAAGCCGTTGAAACGGAAGGGGATGCCCGTTTTGATCCATGCTGCCGCGGGCAAAGCAAAGGGAACCTTTTGGCCTCCTGCGCCATTAAAGCAGTCAGAACACATGCCAATAGTGGAGGATTATACATGATCGGCACCATCCTCGTTATCCTGCTCATTCTTTTCCTGATCGGCGCTCTGCCAAGCTGGGGTTACCACAATTACGGCTATGGTCCGTCGGGTGGCCTCGGGCTGGTTCTGGTCATCGTCCTGATCCTTGTTTTGCTTGGGCGTATTTGACCGACGGCATTGAAGATGCAGCAAACGCCCGCACCGACGCAAATGCGCCGAATGCGGGCGTTGTTTCTTCCGCAATTTGAGGAAGATACAAAAAAACACGGAATTCGAATGGCTTAGAGCGCAGCGGACGGAGCCTGCTCCATCAGGCCCGAAAAAACACCACATTCGCAGCGAACCCTCTTGCGCCCAAAATGGATTCGTTCTAAATGCCCGCCATCGCTCAGATTAAAGAGCGTGTGAGGCCTCGTGGCGGAGTGGTGACGCAGAGGACTGCAAATCCTTGTACCCCGGTTCAATTCCGGGCGAGGCCTCCAATCAGCTTCTTCACCGGAAGCAAATAATGATTTTCCTTGATTATTTTCTAGGTGTGGCAATATGGGCTTGAACCGTTCCGCCACGCTCAAGCGCGGTGTGGCAGTCTGTGACTATTTCATCCCGGCTTCAAATCATCGGCCGGCAGCAGCTTTGAGCCGATTCCATCCCAATTAATTCTCTCCTCTGTCTGCCTCACGAGTCGCGCCCGTTCAGCATTTCGGTTGTAGATTTTCGACATCTTGCCGTCCTTCCATCCGAACATAGCGTCGAGCATGCAGTCTGTCGCTTCGTTGTGCGCCACGTCGGTGGCTAGCTCGCCGGGTTCCCGACGTGGTTGAGCCCGGCGCTTTTTTTAACGCTCGATGATGACGCAGCGGGATGGGTTCGCGGCGCCTTTTCTACACTGGGCCAGTGCTTCCGTGTCTGCTTGAGCTTGGGTCTTGTGAAATGACGCCCAACCGCATCCCCTCATGCCGGTCTCGGTTAGTGCAGGGCCTTTAGCGAACGCAATGTGACCGTATCCAGTGTATTTTTCTCGGTCATTCCTGAACTTTTGCAGAGCAGAACTGCAGCCATAAAGTGTTTTGGTGTTCGCTTGGAACGGCCTGTAGTTTTCCTCGTATAGCTGGCACGATGTCAGGCCCAAGGTAATCATTGCAAGAATAACTTTTGACAGAACGCGCAATTGATCCCCCTATCGCAACTTGCGGGAGATTAGGTCGGCTGATCTGTGTTGGCAACACGTATGCGGGCTTATCGCCCAACAGAGCAACGCCTCACATCCTGACGACAACGGATTGTGCCGTTCGAAACTGCAGACGCGACGGAGATGGCAACAACGCGCCATTCGTACATTTTTACTTCTCGCGTTGTGGTCGCCCGCGAACATACCCAATAACAAACATAACACTCAAGTATGACATAAATGCCGAAGTGCACACCAGAGCTAGGGAAAGGGGATAGAAGAGGATGGGGTCATCCACACTTGTGATGGGCGAACCGCGTCTGCCGGGTAGCTCTTCATAAAGAAAACACGTGATGGAGAAGGTCAGAAAGACAGGACCGAGGAGGGAAAGGCCCACGATCGCTGCCCATTTTCGAAACCAGTCTCCCAAATCGTATCCCCGATGCAGCGCCGATGATAGGTGCAGTTGAGCTTCATGAATATACACCTGCAAGCTGTTCAGAATCGGTAAAGCCGGTAACTAGATTTGTACAGTCCGCTCCAGAGGGGACCGACAGCAATCTTCGGGGCCACTTGGCGGGTCGATGAGGATCGGATCCGAAGTGGCGCTAGGTGGAGTTACGATATCGCCATCGTGCCATGCAATGATGTGGTCCACCGGATCGGCTTCCGGTTCTCTTGGTAATGGGTGCAGGTTCTCATTCTCCGGTTCAAGAGTTCAAATCGTCCCTGATTTTTCCGATAGGCACACGCCGCTGGTTTTCGGACAGTCTCCTTTGCCCACGACGAAGCCTTGCGACACGGGCTGAGGCGTGCCGCAGCAGAATCGAAGGTATCGGCCGTATTGTTTCCACGACGGCAACAATTCGTCTCGCTGTAGCATGAACACGAGCTCCAGACGAAACGAGCCGATTGGGGCTGCGTCAAAAAGGCACTGCATGAGCGCCTGAATTGAAGTTGTTGAAGCATCCGTTTTGAGGTAGCGCTCATCATATCGGTAGTGTCGCGTAACAGCTTGGAAATATTCGAAATGATGGATTTGGATTGGGTAGACTTGTTCCCCATAGTCGTCTTTCCGCTCAAGGTTATCGTCCTGGGCACGGGCATGTTCTTCGCCATAAAGTGGCATCACGATCAAGCGAAGAAGGACAAAGAAACCGGCGGACGGTAAAATGCCTGCCGAACGCATCTTGGACGCCTCGGATTCGGCAGCTGGTATGAAGGCCGATTTTTCGAATTTCGGGTTTAGCCTCCCAAACTCTCACCAGCAGAACCTGTTGTCTTGACCGTGTCGCATCTTAGTTGCGGCCATTTCCGTTCTTGCTGTCCTAAAAATCCCCGCAACTTCGCTTTTTCCCGCACATCCCGCTCACCGCGCTTGAAAGCGCAGGCTTGGGCAATTATGAGGTTATCCAAAGGCGAGGGGAGACCCGTGCCGTTTTGAGCTTTTGGAGCCGAGGCTTCCCGACCGGCATCCGCGAAATTGAGGCGATAACGATATGATGGATTTCGAAACCGCACGCGCCAATATGGTCGATAGCCAGTTGCGCACGACCGACGTGACGTCACATTCGGTGCTGAAGGCATTTTTGAGCGTGCCGCGCGAGGCTTTCGTGCCGGCAGGCGTACGGCAGATTGCCTATGCGGACGAAGATCTGCAGATCTGTCCCGCCCGGGACGGCCTCCCGGCCCGTTACGTGATGAAGGCTTCGCCGCTGGCAAAGCTTCTTCAGCTTGCTGCCGTGTCCAAGGAAGACGTCGTGCTGGAAGTTGGCGGTGGCGCCGGTTATGCGGCCGCGATCCTTTCGCAGATCGCCGGTTCGGTGGTTTCGCTCGAAAGCGATGAGGCTCTGGCGGCACAGGCCACCGAGACGCTGGCTTCGCTCGGATATGACAATGTTGCTGTTGTCACCGGCGATCTCGAAAAGGGTTATGCGGGCGAAGCGCCCTATGATCTCGTTTTCGTCAACGGTTCCGTCGAGGAAGTGCCGGCGGCGCTGACCGACCAGCTGCGTGACGGCGGACGTCTGGTTGTCGTTGTCGGATATGGCAATGCGGCAAAGGCCACCGTCTATCGCCGCGACGGCAACAGCACATCGGCCGTGACCTCCTTCAACGCTTCGGTCAAGCCCCTGCCGGGTTTCGCCAAGGCGGCCGAATTCGTTTTCTGATCCCAGGAAGCGATCATTCTGTTCCGGACGCCGGGGTGAAGTTTTCACCCCGGCGTTTGTTTTTTGGGGGCAGGGCCGCCATGTGCCCCCGCTCATCCTCGGTATTGCCGAAAAGGCCATTCTCACAAAGCTGTGCATCACCACGAAAGTTGTCGAATCAGTGATTTAGTTCCTGAGTATGCTGCCCTAAACTAAGGGTGATTCGGGGTGTGCGTATTTCTGCCCCGCATGAACCTGCGACAGGGACGGCAAAGACGCTCGGCGGTTTTGACCAAAAATGTTTCAGAGCATCGGCGCGGCGATCGGGCTCGATTGTCGTGAACGCGATGCAGGAATTGAACAGGTGCGAAGCGCCCTGTCCGGCATCCGAAGCGATGCGGCGGGGACGCTCGAGAGTGGAAACCGGGGATTGATATGGCTCAGCCAAGCGTAGCGCGTGAACCGTCCATGGAAGAAATTCTGGCGTCCATACGCCGGATCATCGAAAGCAACGAGACCGGCCCTGCCGGTGCGTTTTCCGGACAGTTGCCGCCTGTCTATGATGATGAAGACGACGCTGCGAGCGAAGCGGCCTTCGTGGCGGAGCCTGCCAGCCCGCCGGCCCGCGTTCCCCCCGCCGCAAACCAGGCCTATGGCGCAAGGCCGGTGCAGGATTTCTCTCCGGTCTCCGAAAAGCCGGCGCCTGAACAGCAGGACAGCGCTGACAAGACCATGTCGCTTGCCGATGTCGCAGCGCGCGTGCGTGCCGCTGCCGACCGCAACGCCGCCATGGGGCCGCAGGCATTCGCCGCACAGGCACAGCGTGAGCCCGCACAAGCGGCTCCCGCTGCCCAGTCTTCAGGCGTAGCTCAGCCTTCGGCCGCACAGCCGGTTGAACGCGCCGCGCCGCAGCGCCCGACCGATGTGCGCCCGTTGCTGGCAGCCGCTGCCGCAAGCATCAGCGAACAGCCGGCGTCTTTTGCCGCAGAGGATCGCGCCGCCGCTGCCGCCGTCGAAAATGCGCCTTTTGCCGGGAACCGCTTCGATCAGCTGACGCTGCGTGGTGCCATCGAGACGCCTGCCGCCGAGGAGCGCTTCGAGATTTCCGTGCAGGAACCTGCCGTCGAGATGCCGACATTCGATCTGGCCGAGCCTCAGGAAGAGGGCGGGCTGTCGCTCAACCTTATTTCCGCCGCCGCCGGTGCGCAGATCGCGCGCTCCTTCAGCGAGCTTGCGGAGGTTTTTGATGGTGTCGAGCGCCGTTCGATCGAGGACATGGCCGCCGACATGCTGCGTCCGATGCTGCAGGACTGGCTGGAGGACAATCTACCGACCCTGGTGGAGCGTCTCGTGCGTGAGGAAATCGAACGCGTGGCGCGCGGTTCGCGCCGCTAAATCCCCCCGGTCGCCTGTTGCAATGCGACGAGCGTGACGAAACAGAGGCCGCTCCGGCACCGGGGCGGCTTTTTTGTTGAAGATGAAGGCGTTATCGGGTCATAGTCGCAGGTGTAACCTCTCAATGGGTCGCTCGCGGGCTGGTTTCTGTTGACTCTCGACCGTCCATCCTTATTTAAAAAATCCACACAAGAACTCTAAAATTCAGGTCAGGAAATGCTCGAAAAGACCTACGATTCCGCAACCGTCGAACCGAAGATCGCCAAAGCCTGGGACGAGGCGAACGCCTTCCGGGCCGGCGCCAATGCCAAGCCGGGTGCGGAAACCTTCACCATCGTCATCCCGCCGCCAAATGTGACGGGCTCCCTGCATATGGGCCATGCGCTCAACAACACGCTGCAGGATATATTGGTCCGCTTCGAGCGCATGCGCGGCAAGGATGTGCTGTGGCAGCCGGGCATGGACCATGCGGGCATCGCCACGCAGATGGTCGTCGAGCGCAAGCTGATGGAAGCCCAGCTTCCGGGCCGCCGCGACATGGGCCGCGAGGCTTTCGTGGAGAAGGTCTGGGAGTGGAAGGCTGAATCGGGTGGTTTGATCTTTAACCAGCTGAAACGCCTCGGTGCGTCCTGTGACTGGTCGCGCGAGCGCTTCACCATGGACGAGGGTCTTTCCGAGGCCGTTCTCGAGGTTTTCGTCACGCTCTACAAGCAGGGCCTGATCTATAAGGACAAGCGCCTCGTCAACTGGGATCCGAAGCTGCTCACCGCCATTTCCGACATGGAAGTCGAGCAAATCGAGATGAAGGGCAATCTGTGGCACCTGCGCTATCCGCTGGAAAAGGGCGTCACCTATCAATACCCCGTTGCTTTCGACGAAGAAGGCAAACCCACGGAATTCGAGACGCGCGATTACATCGTCGTTGCCACGACGCGCCCGGAAACCATGCTGGGTGATACGGGCGTTGCGGTGAACCCGGAGGACGAGCGCTATAAGGGCATCGTCGGCAAGCACGTCATTCTGCCGATCGTCGGCCGCAAGATCCCGATCGTCGCCGACGATTATGCCGATCCGACGGCAGGAACGGGCGCGGTCAAGATCACGCCTGCGCATGACTTCAACGATTTCGAAGTCGGCAAGCGTTGCGGCCTGCGCGCCATCAACGTCATGAATATCGACGGAACGATTTCGATCAAGGAGAACGAGGATTTCCTCGAAGGCCTCAGTCATCCCGCCGCGCTGCATGGCGCATGGGATCGTCTGGAAGGACAGGATCGTTTCTTCGCCCGCAAGGTTATCGTCGAAATCTTCGAGGAAGCCGGGCTGCTCGACAAGATCGAGCCGCACAAGCACGTGGTGCCGCATGGTGACCGCGGCGGCGTGCCGATCGAGCCGCGCTTGACCGACCAGTGGTGGGTGGACAACAAGACGCTGGCCCAGCCGGCCATTGCCTCGGTGCGCGAAGGCCGCACCAATTTCGTGCCGAAGAACTGGGAAAACACCTACTTCCAGTGGATGGAAAATATCCAGCCCTGGTGCATTTCGCGGCAATTGTGGTGGGGACACCAGATCCCCGCATGGTACGGTCCGGACGGGCAGGTCTTCGTTGAGAAGACCGAGGAAGAGGCGCTTCAGGCGGCCATCCAGCATTACATTGCCCATGAAGGCCCGTGGAAGGCCTGGGTCGAGGAGAAGCTTGAGAACTTCAAGCCGGGCGAAATCCTGACCCGCGACGAAGACGTTCTCGATACCTGGTTCTCGTCGGCGCTCTGGCCGTTCTCGACGCTCGGCTGGCCCGAGCAGACGCCGGAACTGGCGCGTTATTATCCGACCAACGTGCTGGTCACCGGCTTCGATATCATCCCGTTCTGGGTGGTGCGGATGATGCAGATGGGCCTGCATTTCATGAAGGACGACGCCGGCAATCCGGTCGAGCCCTTCAGCACGGTCTATATCCACGCGCTGGTTCGTGACAAGAACGGCCAGAAGATGTCGAAGTCCAAGGGCAACGTCATCGATCCGCTGGAGCTGATCGACGAATATGGTGCGGATGCGCTGCGTTTCACGCTTGCCATCATGGCGGCGCAGGGCCGTGACGTGAAGCTCGATCCGGCGCGTATTGCCGGTTATCGCAACTTCGGAACCAAGCTCTGGAATGCGACCCGTTTTGCCGAGATGAACGGCGTGAAGCGCGATCCGCATTTCCTTGCAGAAACCGCTTCGCTGACCATCAACCGCTGGATCCTGACCGAACTTGCCAATACGGCGCGTGATGTGACGGCGGCGCTTGAAAACTTCCGCTTCAACGATGCCTCCGGCATTCTCTACCGCTTCGTCTGGAACCAGTTCTGCGACTGGTATCTGGAACTGCTGAAGCCCGTCTTCAGCGGCGAAGACGAAAAGGCAAAGTCGGAATCGCAGGCCTGCGCGGCCTATGTTCTGGACGAGATCTACAAGCTTCTGCATCCCTTCATGCCGTTCATGACGGAAGAGCTGTGGGCGCACACGGCGGGTGAGGGCGAGGAGCGGAACGATCTGCTCTGCCTGACCGACTGGCCGGTGCCGGAGTTCCGTGACGATGCCTCGGCTGCGGAAATCAACTGGCTGATCGATCTGGTCTCCGGTATCCGCTCGACACGCGCCGAGATGAATGTGCCGCCGGGTGCCACCGCATCGCTGGTGGTTGTCGGCGCCAACACATCGACAGAGGCGCGGCTCGACCGCCATGCCGCCGCGATCCGGCGTCTGGCGCGGGCGGATGAAATCCGTGGCGCCGATGTTGCGCCGAAGGGTTCCGCGCAGATCATCGTCGGCGAAGCCACGGTCTGCCTGCCGCTTGGCAACCTCGTCGATCTTGGGGCTGAAAAGGCCCGTCTCGAAAAGGCGATCGGCAAGGTGGATGCGGAAATGGAGCGCATCGACAAGAAGCTCTCGAATGAAAAATTCGTGGCCAATGCCGATCCTGAGGTCGTGGCCGCCGAGCGCGAGCGCAAGGCGGAGCTGGACGTTCAGCTGGCAAGCCTCAGAACCGCCCTGCAACGCGTCAGCGAGGCGGGATAAGGCGTGCAGCGTGCCGCCGCATATTGAAAGCGGGCCATGAGGAGGGCAGGCCCATCGTGGATGTCCTCCCCTTGAACACAAGCATATCCCCGGGTTTGGCCCGGGGATAAGGGCCCTCGATCGAAGATGTTCCTCGCCTCACGGGCGAGGACGACAGCGCCAGTATTTTCGACCTTTCATCGACCGTCGGAAACGCCCGCAAGGCCGGGCGTTTTTTGCCGGTTGTGACAATTCATTTCTTTTCATTGCTGCGTTGCACTGGCGAATCGCACTTGCCTGACAGTGCGATTATTTCACCCGGATTGTCGCCGAAAACGCCTGGAAAAGCTGAAAAAAACCAATGAAAACGGCCTGATAAGCGGGTTTGTTCGGGAAACCGCCAACTGTGGTTATTTGGCGACATTTCCCGTTCCGGTTGGGAATTTGTTTCGTTTTGTATCAGTTTTTCCAGCCGGGTTAGAAAAATAGCCTAAAATGATTATATAAGAGGGCATACATAAAAAACTTACGTAAAAAAATGGCTGTGCGGGCAGGATCGCGCCGCGCTGCGGCACATTGTCATTTGCCCGTCAGCACTTCACTCTATCCTCGATCACATTGCCTTGATTGGGGAGAGAGATGGCAAAAACTGCAATTTTTCGCGGCGCGGTATGTTTCGCAGTCAGCATCGCGGCGGTCACGCCTTCACTGGCGGGTGGCCTTGAGCGCGGTGGTTATAATATCGACCTGCTGTTCGACCCGTCCGACTATGTTCTGGATAGTTCCGCTACTTTCGTAGCACCGCAGCGCAAGGTCGAGAATGCGCGTGACAATCCGCTGAAGAGCGGTCCCTTACCTGCCTCGTGGTCTACCAGCGCGGACGATTCGGAGAACTTCTGGTCTACCCGTATCGGCGCCAAAGCAGCGATCGGCGATTTCGGCGACTGCATGTTCGATTATTCGCAGCCCTGGGGTGCGCATCTCAATCCCGGCATCTGGCAGGGATCGAGCTACAATATCGAAACCAAGGTCAAGTCGCACAATTATGCCACCACCTGCCGCGTGAAGTTCGATCTTGGCAAGGGTGACTTCTCGATCATTGGCGGTGGATTCTATCAGGAAATCAGCGGTTATAAATACCGTCAAGTGCTTGGACCGGCCGTTCTTGGCTTGAACCCCGCATGGTCCAGCTTCAGCGGTGTCGGCAAACTGGAGATGGAAGGTGATGGCTGGGGCTGGCGTGCTGGCGTGGCCTATGAAATTCCTGAAATCGCTTTCCGCACAAGCCTTGTTTACAACAGCGCTGTCGATCACGACCTGACTGGTTTTGCCGACGTTAGATCGATCCCGCAGACACCGCCGTCCATATCTCCAACGTTGGCGAAGTATGGCGGCAAGCTCGTACCGGTCTATGGATCTATTTCTATGCCCGACAGCATCGAGCTCAAATTCCAATCAGGCATTGCACCTGACTGGCTTGCCTTTGGCTCGGTAAAATGGACTGATTGGAGTCAGATTCAGGTTATTCCCTTCTGCGCCGTCGGCACATCGCCGTGTGTTCCGAGCGGGACAGACACGTTGAACACGCTTGACCTGTATTATCGCGATGGCTGGACTATCTCTGGCGGTGTCGGCCATAAGTTTAACGAACAATGGAGCGGCGCTGTCAGCGTGACTTGGGATCGCGGGACGTCCACGATTATCGGCACGCAGACCGACACCTGGACTCTCGGCACGCAGATCGTTTATTCGCCTAACAAGAATATCGAATTCAAGATTGCCGGTGCTCTTGGCCTGTTGACCTCGGGAAGCTCCTCGATCAACGGCGGACCCTGCGGGGCAGGCTTCACGTGCGGCAACGAGGCTGGCTATGACTTCGGCAACGATCTTGTGGCCGCCATTTCGACGGGTGTGAAGGTCAAGTTCTGACGCCATACTTCCATTGATGCTAAAATAAAGGTCCGGTTTACCAACCGGGCCTTTTTTCATGCCCGACTATGATTCCTTCTCGATAAAATCTTCCAGGCCGAAAGTTTTGTGACGATTTGGCAACACTTTTCTGCAAGCGTGGAGCCGCGTTGGAATGTGGGCATATCTGTCCATTTCCCGCCACAAACAGGGTGCTTGGCTTATGTTTATGGGCGCGGGAATGGAAGAACATGCAGGCGTTTGATGTGGGCCTGCGGAATTGCAGAAAGTGAAAACGGATTTGGATTCAGGGTTTAAGCAAGTAATACGGGAATTTGGTCCGGCTTTCTTGTTTGACGTTGACCGGCAGGCGGTGAAACGCCGTTATATTGCCGGAAATTATGCCTATATCTGTCTCACTGAAAATTTTGAGCAATTGCCGCATGAAACCACCGGCGGTGCGCTGGAAAGTGCTGCCGGAAAGACGCAGTGTGTTCGAAAAATCGCGACCCGGCGGGGTTCGGCTTTGCAGTATTCCGCAAGTATTGGCTATATGCCGGGAAGAGTGAGAGAAGTTCGCTGAAATGCTGAAATGTGAAGCCAACGTTTTAAAGCCGCTCCTTATGGGCATGTTGCTTGCGTCGCTCGCAATGCCTGCCGCGGCTTTTGACATCAATGCGGGCGTGACCAAGGAATCCGGCCCCTTCGATCTGTTCAAGTTCGGTTTCAAGGCCTACAAGAACGGCAACAAGGGTGAAGCTGTCGAGGCCTATCGCTACGCGGCTGAAAAGGGCCATACAGGCTCGCGCTGGGCGCTTGCCAATATGTACGCCTTCGGCGACGGCGTCGCCAAGAACGACTTCGAAGCTTTCAAGATTTACAGCGAAATCGCCAATCAGGGCGTCGAGCCGGGTTCGGAAGATACCGGTTTCTTCGTCAACGCGCTTCTTTCCCTTGCCGATTATTACCGCCACGGTATTCCCGGAAGCCCGGTGAAGATGGACCTGTCGCAGGCCCGCCAGCTTTATTTCCAGGTGGCTTCCACCTTTGGTGTGGCCGAAGCGCAGTTCCGGCTGGCGGAGATGATCCTTGCCGGCGAGGGTGGCCGGGCCGACGTGCAGCAGGCCAAGAAGTGGCTTAACCAGGCGCGCAAGCACGGTCATGCCGGCGCCATGTCGATTTTCGGCAATCTGCTCTTCCAGGAAGGCCAGACGACGCAAGGACTGGCCTTCATGACGGCCGCGCTGGACAAATGCACGGCGGTGGATTGCACCTGGATCCAGAGCCTTCAGGAACAGGCGTTTTCGCTCTCTGGTGAAAACGATCGCCGCGCGGCCATCGCAATGGCGCAGAACATGCGGATCGACGATCCGGATTGAATTGATGTCGCCCGCGGCTGAGGCTTCAGCCGCCTTGGTGAGAGCCGGTCAGCCGACCGGTCTGAAATCGAAGTAACCGCAGACCGGTACGTGGTCGGACGGTTTTTCCCAAGCCCGCACATGTTTTTCGATGTTGACCGATTGCAGTCGGTCCGCCGCTTCCGACGAAAGCATCAGGTGATCGATGCGGATGCCGTTGTTTTTCGGCCATGCGCCGGCCTGATAATCCCAGAAGGAATAAAGTCCGGGCTCATCCGTCGTTGCGCGCGCGGCATCGGTAAAGCCGAGATTTTCCAGCTTGCGGAAGGCCGAACGGGTCTGCGGCAGGAACAGGGCGTCACCTTCCCACACGCGTGGGTCGTGGCAATCGAAGGGTTCGGGGATGACGTTGTAGTCACCGGCCAGAATGAGCGGCTCCTCCAGCGCGAGGCGGTCTTCGGCAAAGCGGCGCAGCCGTTCCATCCAGGCAAGCTTGTAGGGATATTTGACCGGATCATCCGGCGGATTGCCGTTCGGCAGGTAAAGCGAGCAGACCCGGATCGCGCCGCCATCGACGGAAAACACGCCCTCGATGAAACGCGCCTGTTCGTCGGCATCGTCTCCCGGCAGGCCGCGATTGATCTCGTCCGGCTTCATCTTCGAGAGCAGGGCGACGCCGTTGAAGCCCTTCTGACCATGTGTCTCGACATGATAGCCGAGAGCCTCGATCTCAAGGCGGGGAAAGCCCTCATCGACGGATTTGATTTCCTGAAGGCAGACAATGTCAGGCGATGAATCCTTCAGCCACTGGCAGAGGTTTTCGATACGCGCCTTGACGCCATTGATGTTCCAGGTGGCAATCTTCATCGGAGTTTCCCTTTTGTGGGGGTACTTTTACCCGATGCAAAAGCGATTGCCACCGTTTTTGGAAACGGCTGGTGAGGATGTGGTGGATAGAATGGCGTCAGATCGAGAAGCTGGTGCCGCAGCCGCAGCTTGCGACCGCATTCGGGTTCTTGATCTGGAAGGACTGGCCGAGCAGGTTGTCGACGAAGTCGATTTCGGAGCCGGCCATGTAGATGACCGACATGCTGTCGATCAGCACTCTGGCGTCGCCGCGCGCAATCACGATGTCGTCATCGGCGGGGTCTTCCGCCAGATCGAACTTGTAGGAGAAGCCCGAGCAGCCGCCGCCTTCCACCGAAACGCGCAGTGCCTGTTTGCCTGCATCCGCTGCGACGATCTGGGCGATTCGCTTCGCTGCGGCTTCCGAAAGTGTAATGTCGCTGTTTTCCATGTCGTTCCTCGTGCCGGGGTCAAGAACCGGAGAGCAATAATCTCATTGTCACTATTATAAACCGGTCAAATTAACGGTCTATAGCCTGTGTGAAGGCGCCTGCGCCGCGATGATGCTTTGCGCTGACCTCTTCGATAGGTATGAAGGGTGAATGAAAAGGTCAATGGCCAAGGCGAAAAGGACGTCGCGGCCAGAGAAGACAACAGGTGGATATATGATCATAGACCAGCGCGCATTGGGTTTCGGAAGTGGCGAGAGAGCGGTTTTCGCCTCCGATCCGTGGACCACGCGCGGGCGTCTTTTTGCCGAAGAGGGTAGCCTGACACGGTCGGAATTCCAGCGCGACCGGGACCGCATCGTCCACACGACAGCCTTCCGCCGCCTGAAGCACAAGACGCAGGTGTTCATCAGCCCCGACGGTGACCATTATCGCACGCGCCTCACCCACACCATCGAGGTGGCGCAGATCGCCCGGGCGCTCGCCCGCGCGCTTAAGCTCGACGAGGACCTGGCCGAGGGCGTGGCGCTGGTGCATGATTTCGGCCACACGCCTTTCGGCCATACCGGCGAGGATGCACTGGACGCGGTGCTGTTGCCCTATGGCGGCTTCGATCACAATGCCCAGTCGCTGCGCATCGTCACCAAGCTGGAGCGCCGCTACGCCGAGTATGACGGCATCAACCTGACCTGGGAGACGCTCGAAGGGCTGGTCAAGCACAATGGCCCGCTGGTGAATGCCAGGGGCGAGGGGATCAAGGGGCCGGTTCCGCTGCCGATCCTCGAATATTGCGAGCTGCAGGATCTGGAAATCGGCAGCTATGCCAGCCTCGAGGCGCAGGTGGCGGCGATTGCCGATGACATCGCCTATAATACCCATGACATCGATGACGGTTTGCGCGCCGGTTATCTCACCTTCGAGATGCTCGAGGAGGTGCCGTTCCTCAGCGGCCTGATGGCGCAGGTACGGGCGAAATATCCCGTACTCGACAAGGAGCGTTTCGCCAATGAGATCATGCGCCGGCAGATCACCCATATGGTGGAGGATGTGATCGGGGTTGCGCAGCAGAATCTGGTCCGTCTGAAGCCGAAGAGTGCGGCGGATATCCGTGCTGCCGATTTCACCGTTGCGACCTTCTCGCCGGAAATGGCCGAGACCGACCGGCAGATCAAGAAGCTGCTGTTCGGCCATATCTACCGCCACCCGGAGATCATGCGCATCCGCGCCGGCGCGACACAGATCGTCACCGATCTTTTCCACCGTTATATGGAAACGCCGGCGGAGATGCAGAGCCACTACTGGGTGGACAGCATTTCCGGCATGAGCGTGGCCGCAAAGGCCCGGCACGTGGGCGATTATCTGGCGGGTATGACGGATAGTTATGCACTGCGCGCCCACCAGCGGCTGTTTGACCGCACCCCCGATTTGCGATAGGGCAGCGGGCGATCGCGAAGCCAACCCGGTTATGATGGCCGGACATAAACAGAAGCCCTTCGCGCAGGTTGGAACGATGAACATTTTTGCCGATTTCGATACCAGGATCAAAAACGCGCTCGAAACCCTCGATCTCGTGAAAGAGAACCGCGAAAAGGTCGATTTCAGTCGAATTACCGTCGAATCCCCGCGCGATCTCAGCCATGGCGATGTCGCAACCAATGCGGCGATGGTGCTGGCGAAGCCGCTCGGCACCAATCCGCGCGCGCTTGCCGAACTCATCGTGCCCGCCCTTCAGGCGGATGGCGATGTCGACAGCGTCAATGTTGCCGGTCCCGGTTTCATCAATCTCAAGGTCTCCGTCGGTTACTGGCAGCGTCTTCTCGCCGACATGATCGGGCAGGGCGTCGATTTCGGCCGCTCGACCATCGGTGCGGGCCAGAAGATCAACGTCGAATATGTCTCCGCCAATCCGACCGGCCCGATGCATGTCGGCCATTGCCGTGGCGCCGTGGTGGGCGACACGCTGGCGAACCTGCTTGCTTTTGCGGGTTATGGCGTCACCAAGGAATATTACATCAACGATGCCGGTTCGCAGATCGACGTGCTGGCCCGTTCGGTGTTCCTGCGTTACCGCGAGGCGCTTGGCGAAGACATCGGCGCCATTCCATCGGGCTTCTACCCCGGCGATTACCTCGTTCCCGTTGGCCAGGCGCTGGCGGATGAATATGGCATCAAGCTGCGCGCCATGCCCGAGGAAAAGTGGATGCCGATCGTCAAGGACAAGGCGATCGCTGCGATGATGGCGATGATACGCGAGGATCTTGAGACGCTGAACGTCAAGCATGACGTGTTCTTCTCGGAGCGCACGCTGCATGAGGGCAATGGCGGGCCGATCCTTTCGGCCATCAATGATCTGACCTTCAAGGGCCATGTCTACAAGGGCACCCTGCCGCCGCCGAAGGGCGAATTGCCGGAAGACTGGGAAGACCGCGAGCAGACGCTGTTCCGCTCCACGGAAGTGGGCGACGACATGGACCGCGCGCTGATGAAGTCGGACGGTTCCTACACCTACTTCGCCGCCGATGTCGCTTATTTCAAGAACAAGTTCGACCGTGGTTTCTCCGAGATGATCTATGTGCTCGGCGCTGACCATGGCGGCTACGTGAAGCGGCTGGAAGCGGTTGCGCGCGCTGTCTCCGAAGGCAAGTCGAAACTGACGGTGCTCCTGTGCCAGCTCGTCAAGCTCTACCGCGACGGCGAGCCGGTGAAGATGTCGAAGCGCTCCGGCGACTTCGTGACACTGCGCGATGTTGTGGACGAAGTGGGTCGCGATCCGGTGCGATTCATGATGCTTTATCGGAAGAATTCCGAGCCGCTGGACTTCGATTTCGCAAAAGTGACCGAACAATCGAAGGATAATCCGGTCTTTTACGTGCAATATGCCCATGCCCGGTCGATGTCGATCTTCCGGCAGGCGCAGGAGGCGTTTCCGGGGCTTTCTCCTTCGGCTGAGGAGATGGCGGCATCTGTCTCTTTGATTAGCGATATCAATGAGTTGCAACTGGTTGCAAAGCTTGCTGAATATCCGCGCCTGATCGAATCTGCGGCCCTTTCGCATGAGCCGCACCGGCTTGCTTTTTACCTCTATGATCTCGCCAGTTCCTTCCATGGACACTGGAACAAGGGTAAAGACCATCAGGAATTACGTTTTATTAACGATAAAAACCGAGAATTGAGCATTGCCAGACTTGGGCTGGTGAATGCTGTCGCGAATGTTTTGAAGTCTGGCCTGGCTCTTTTAGGAGCGGACGCGCCTGACGAGATGCGATAACATATCACCATTATTTGCTCACAATACGCTGGCAAGAGCTGCAATGCGTAGATGGTGGAACACGTAATGGTCGAAAAAAATGTCGCGTATAACCGGGACGCCCGGTCCGAAGGGTTCGCTGACAACGATCCTCTGGCAGAACTGGCGCGTATCGTCGGCTTCGAAGATCGTCCTTCGCATGCGAGTTCCGAGGCTGCGCCATCGGTGACCCGCCGCGAACCCGAATTCAATCTCGAAGATGAGCTTCTGAGGGAATTCGAGGTTTACGACGCACCGCACGCCGATCCGGTCGTTCTTGATCCGGCAAACGATGTCCGTGCGGGCATCCACCCCAACGACTTCATGCAGCGTGTCGAGCAGGTTTTCGCCCGCCGCGAGCCGGAACTCTCCCCCGTGGCCGAGCCGCAGGTCGAGGCCCGGTATGCGCCGGAGCCGACGCCGGCCTATGAGGTGGCGCCCGAGTTCACGGAAGAGCCGCTTCCGGAAGTCGACAACGCCTATATTCACAATTACGTGGAAACGTCGACACAGGACATTCGCGCGGATTTCCGCGACGATGCCGGTGCGGTCGCCGAAGTTTTCGACGTGCATTCGCGCCAGCCGCGTGCTGCCGAGCCGGTGGTTTACCAGCAGGCCGCCCAACAACTGGCATGGGAAGAGCCGCAGGCCATCGAGCCCGCCCAGCCCGAATGGCACGCCATGCCGGAACTTCCGGCCGATGTTTCCAGCAACATTCCGTCTTCGCATGGTTACACGCCGGAGCCGCAGGCCTTCGATCTTGCCGATGAGGTGGAGATCGCGGTTGCCGAGGAAGCGCCTGCACCCGTTTCCGTGCGCCCGCCTTCGCATGGCGGCCGTTCTTCGCTGGAATTTTCCAGCCTGCGCCTGCCGCTTGCCAATTTCGGGGCGCGTCGCGATGTTTCGGCGGTCGATCCGCGACGGGTCGAGCCGAGGTCCGAACAGCAGCCGGCAGCCCGGATCGCGCCGCAGATCGAACCTGCACCGGCGCCCGTCGTCATTCAGGCGGAAGAGACTGCGCCTGCCTTTACGCCTCTGCCTGCTGAAACCTTCACGCCTGCTGCGCAGCCGGTCACATCTCCTGTTGTTCAGACGTCCGTTGCGGCCGATCTGTCGCCGATGGACGAGCTGATCTACGACGTTGCGAAATATTCCATTCCCGGCCGTGGTGAAGAACCCGTCGTCCAGTCTGCGCCCGTCGTTCAGGCCGCACCTGTCGCTCAGGTTGCGAAGGTGGAGCCGCCAGTTGCCGCGATACCGGTACGGGCAGCCCCGGTTGCCCCTGCAACATCTGCGGCTCCCGTTCAGGAACCGGATTTCAGCGATTTTGCGGGCTTCAACGACGATGATTTTGAGCTTGCGCTCGACGATCTCGATCTTGATCTCGACCTTTCCGAAATTGCCGAAGCCGAGGTCGCACCTGCGCCCGTGCCGCAACCCGTTCGCCAGCAGCCGGTTGCGCCTGTGGTCGCTGCCGCTGCACCCCAGCCGGTAAGGGAGCAGCCCACGCCCCAGCCGCGCGTCGCGCCGGTATCCGCGCCGATTGCCGCAGCCGCGCCCGTTCAGCCGCGTCCCGCCGCCGCTGCGCCGCAGCCGGTTGCGCCGCAGACACTGGAGAGCCTGCCTTTCGATCCTTCGCAGATCGGCGAGACGGAAGAACATCCGGAAACCATTGTGGAGATGGATGTGCCGGAATTGCCGGTCGGGGTTTTCGAACCCAAGCCGGTTGCCCGCCGTCACGAAGAAGATCTCGACATCGACACCGAACTTGCGACGCTGTTTGCGCCTGCGGTCGCCGGCGGTCTTGATCGTCACAAACATGCGGAAAACCGCGCAGCCGCCCCGCAGGCGCGTGCCGCCGTTCAGGCTCCGGAAGAAGCCGACGAATTCGAACGGGCGCTGGAAGAGGACTTCCGTCGCTCCATGCAGGAGGCTGCAGCTTCCCGCGGCAACGCACGGGATGCCGAGAACACCTATGTCGATCATCAGGCCGCTTATCGCGATGAGGATGAGCGCGGCGGTCGCCGCTGGATCATGCCGGTTGCAGCCGCAATCGGTCTGGTGCTTGTCGGCGGCGGTGTCTACGCGCTGATATCAGGCGGTTCGTCCAGCACCGGCTCCAATGGCGCGCCGGTCATCATTTCCGCCGATAATGATCCGATGAAGGTCGTGCCGGAAAATCCGGGCGGTCGCGTCGTGCCCAACCAGGACAAGGCGGTGTATGACCGCGTGGCCGGCGGCAGTGCTGCCGATCCGAAGCAGCCCGCCCTGATTTCCAGCAGCGAGCAGCCGGTCGATGTGGTTCAGCGCACGCTGATCCCCGAACAATTGCCGCTGGAAGGTGAAAACGACGGGGATATGGAAACCGCAACCGGTACGCCGGTTGGTGAAACTGAAGACCCGCGCCTGCTTTCGCCGGAAGAAAAGGCCGCGCACAACGAAGGTGCCGGTGCAACCGGTGTTTCGCCGCGCAAGGTCCGCACGATGATCGTCAAGCCGGATGGCACGCTGGTCGCCCAGGAAGTCGATGCACCGGCAGCCCAGCCGCCGAAGGCCGACAAGGTCGCGGAGCTTGCCGCGCCCCAGACCGCCAAGCCGGGTGAGGGCGCTCCTGCCGTCATCGCCGCTTCGCGTGTTCCGGTCGCGCCGGAGCAGGCTGCGCAGCCTCAGGCCAATACGCCTGCCGCACCGGCCTCGCAGACGGCGGCGCCGCTTCCTGCAGCGCGTCCGTCCTCGCAGCCTTCCAATGTCGTGGCAACCGTCACCAATCAGGGTAATGTCCGTCCCGCCGCTACCGCTCCGGCTCAGCCGCCGGCTGCGCAGCAGCAGACAGCCGCCGCGACGCCGGCCGCGACAAACACCCCTTCGGCCGGTGGTTATTACATCCAGATCGCGTCCCTGCCGAGCCAGGCGGAGGCCCAGAAGTCCTACCAGAGCATGTCGGCCAAGTTCGGCTCGGTCATCGGTGGGCGTGGCGTCGACATCAAGGCCGCCGAAATCGCCGGCAAGGGCACGTTCTACCGCGTCCGCATCCCGGCCGGTGACAAGAACGAAGCCGTGGCGCTGTGCGAAAAGTTCCGCTCGGCCGGCGGCAGCTGCCTGGTGGCACGCTGATAGCGGCTGATCCGGCGTAGAAGATTGGGGCTGCCGCGTGGGCAGCCCTTGGCATATTCGGACCTTCCGGCAAACTCTACGTCATCCTCGGGCTTGACCCGAGGATTCACGGCCGCCGAAATGGATCCTCGGGTCAAGCCCGAGGATGACGCGGAGAAATTAACCGCACCTCTCCGCAGTCTCGATGGCTAAAGGCCATTCTTCCCTTACCCCTTTTGTTCTCAGACAGGCGTGACACCATGACCGATTGCAAAGCTATGATCCTCGGATGCAGCGGGCTTTCGCTGACTGCCGACGAGATTGCCCTTTACCGCGATGAGCAGCCTTGGGGCTTCATCCTGTTCGGGCGCAATATCGGCGAGCCGCAGCAGATCACCGATCTCGTCGCCGCCATGCGCGATGCCGTCGGGCGGCCGGACGCTCCGGTTCTGATCGATCAGGAGGGCGGTCGCGTACAGCGCATCAAGCCGCCGATCCTGCAGGCCTATCCGAATGCGCGCATTCTCGGTGAGATTTACGAGCGCGATCGTGAACAGGGTCTGCGCGCCGCCTGGCTGATGTCGCGCCTGCATGCCTTCGACCTCATGAAATTCGGCATCAATGTCGACTGCCTGCCGGTACTCGATGTGCCGGTGGAAGGTGCAAGCAACGTCATCGGCAACCGCGCCTATGGCTACTCGCCGACCATGGTGGCCGAGATGGGGCAGGCGGCGGCCGACGGGCTGAAGGCGGGCGGCATGCTGCCTGTCATGAAACATATGCCGGGCCATGGCCGTGGCATGGTGGATTCGCACCATGAACTGCCTGTTGTCGATGTGCCGCTCGATGAACTGGATGCCCATGATTTCGTACCGTTCCGGGCGCTGAACCGCGAGCTGATGGCGATGAGCGCCCATCTGGTCTTCAACGCCGTCGACCGCGAGAGACCGGCAACGACCTCGCCGAAGGTGATCGAAGAGATCATTCGCGGTCGCATCGGCTTTGACGGGTTGCTGATGTCCGACGACAGTTCCATGAATGCGCTGAAGGGCACGCTTGGCGAACGGGCTGCGAATATTGTTGCTGGTGGCTGCGATATAGTCTTGCATTGCAACGGCGTGATGGGTGAAATGCTTGAGGTCGTGAAGGAGGTTCCCGTTCTTTCCGGCCGTTCGCTGCAGCGGGTGCGGGCCGTGGAAGCGGGTTTCCCCGTTGCGGACGCTTCCGACGAAGCGGAACTGAGAGCCGAATTCAACGCCATGTGGGCCGTTTCCTGACAGTTGGGCGGCGGCCCGTTAATCGGGACGACAGGCCGGACGCCCGGCGGATGGAACAATGGCAGCAGACAAGTCTCGCAATTCAACACCGATGGACAAGCTCTGGCAGGATGTGACGCCGGAGCGGCTGACGGGTGAGGCCGGGCTGGTCATCGATGTCGCGGGTTTCGAAGGCCCGCTCGATCTGCTACTGCATCTTGCCCGCACGCAGAAGGTCGATCTGTCGCGCATTTCGGTGCTGGCGCTTGCCGAACAATATCTGCAATTCGTGGAAAGCGCGCGCCGCGTGCGCATCGAGCTTGCGGCCGATTATCTCGTCATGGCGGCTTGGCTCGCCTTTCTCAAATCCAAGCTGCTCATTCCGCAGCAATCCAAGGATGACGGCCCCTCGGGCGAGGAAATGGCCGCGACGCTGGCCTTCCGGCTGAAACGTCTGGAAGCGATGCGCGAGGCGGCGGAACGCCTCGTCAACCGCGCCCAGCTCGGCCGTGATGTTTTCGCCCGCGGCGCGCCGGAGCATATTCCGCATATCAACCGCTCCGCTTACGAGGCAAATCTCTACGATCTCCTGAGCGCCTACGCCAATCTGCGGCAAAGGCAGGCCATCACCCAGGTCACGATTGAAAAACGGCAGGTCTGGTCGCTGGTGGAGGCGCGGGAGCTCTTGACCAATCTGCTCGGCGATGTCGGTGAATGGACCGTGCTCGATCACTATCTGCTGCAATATGTGCCCGACCCCGCCATGCGGGTGACCGCGATTGCCAGCGCGTTTGCCGCCTCGCTGGAACTGGTGCGCGAGGGGTCGCTGCAAATTCGTCAGGAGGGCGCCTTCCAGCCCATCTATATGCGCAGGAGCGAGAGAGACGATCGCGCCGTGAATGCCGAAAGGACTGATAATGACGAATGACGACGAGACCGGCGAAGCGGCGATCGTGACAGATGGGGTGGGATTCGAACCCACGGTATTTTCCGAACGGCAGCTGAAGGAAGCGGAGCGGATCACCGAGGCCTTGGTCTTTGCCTCGGCCGAGCCGGTTTCGGTGGGGTTCATTGCCGAGCGCCTGCCACGCGGCATGGATGTCGCAGCCATTCTGCACCGGCTCAAGGCCGCTTATGGTGAGCGGGGCGTCAATCTCGTGCAGGTCGGCGGGCAATGGGCTTTTCGCACGGCGGGCGATCTTTCCTTCGTCATCCGCACGGAGGAGAAGGAGCCGAAGAAGCTGTCGCGCGCGGCGCTGGAAGTTCTGGCGATTATCGCCTATCATCAACCGGTGACACGCGCCGAAATCGAGGAAATTCGCGGCGTGCAGACCTCGCGCGGCACGCTTGATGTGCTGATGGAAGCGGGCTGGGTGCGTTTCAGGGGCCGCAGGCGTACGCCTGGCAGGCCGGTGACGATCGGCACCACGGTGGAGTTTCTCGATCATTTCGGCCTTGAGGAATTGCGCGACCTGCCGGGGCTTGAAGAGCTGAAGGGGGCAGGGCTGCTTTCTGGCCGAATTCCATCCAATTTCGGCGTGCCCCTGCCGATGATGAGCGATGAATTGCGTGAGGACGAAGACCCGATCACGCAGCTTGATCTGGAAGAACTGGGCCTGCTTGCGCCCGGCGGCGGCGATGGCGATGAATGATTGACCGTCTCGCTGGCGACAAGACGCAAAAACTTTATGTTCACTCCCCGTTGAAGCGACAATTTGTTGTTTGAAAAAGCCTTTCAAACATCTTACATCGTCTGAAAGCGAAATTCAGGAGTTTCAGTTATGGGTTCTTTTAGTGTGTGGCATTGGCTCATCGTTCTGGTGATCGTTCTCGTCCTTTTCGGACGTGGCAAGATTCCGGAATTGATGGGTGATGTTGCGAAGGGCATCAAGAGCTTCAAGAAGGGCATGTCCGACGAAGACCAGACGCCGCCGCCGGCCGATGCCAATGCGAAGACTGTCGACCACAAGGCTGACGAGATCAAGTAAGCGGCCTGTGCCGCTTGTTTTGAGACCGGCGCTAGGGTCTCGGGAGCGTATTGATGTTTGATATCGGCTGGAGCGAGCTTCTGGTGATTGCGGTCGTGCTGATCGTGGTCGTCGGACCGAAAGACTTGCCGCCCATGATCCGCGCCTTCGGTAAAACGATGGCCGGCCTTCGCAAGATGGCGGGGGAATTCCGCACGCAGTTCGATGAGGCCTTGAAAGAGGCGGATATGGACGATGTGCGGCAGACGATCTCGGATGTCCGCAATCTTAATCCGACCAATTCGCTGCGCGACGCGATGAACCCACTTCGCCAGCTCGGAAACGAGATCAAGTCCGATCTCCAGAAGGCGACGGCTGCACCTGATTCCCTGTCTTCGACAGCAGCACCGGCGACGAGCGAGCCGGTTGCGCCGCTGGTCAGCGTGCCCGAGCCCGAGATGAAGCTTCCGGATGCGCCGCCTGTCGTCGCCTCTGCACCTACGGCATCCGCGCCGGTTGCCGCAGTTGCGGCAGCGGAAGAAAAGCCGAAACGCACGCGTGCGAAATCGGTTGCGACCGTTGAAGCCGAGGCGGTGGCCGCCAAGCCGAAACGCACCGTGCGCAGCAAGGCTGTCGAAGCGCCTGAAGAATCTGCTGTTTCGAAGCCTGCCGTGAAGGCCGTCGTCAAGAAGGCTGCCGTCAAGAAAACGGCGGCGGAGAAGGCGGTGGCGGAAGCCAAGCCGGCCAAACCGGCAAGAACAAAGGCTGCAAAGCCCAAAAAGGATGAAGCATGAGCGGGGACATCGAGGATAAGCCGCAGCCGCTGATCGAGCATCTCATGGAGTTGCGCACGCGGCTGATCTGGGCGCTCGGCGCATTCTTCATCGCCTTCATCGGCTGTTTCGCCGTTGCCAAACATCTCTTCAACCTGCTCGTCATTCCTTATAAGTGGGCGGTTATCTGGGCCGGGCTGGATGTGACGAAATCGTCGCTGATCTATACAGCGCCGCAGGAATTCTTCTTCACGCAGATCAAGGTCGCGATGTTCGGCGCGATGGTGATCTCCTTTCCGGTAATCGCCTCGCAGCTCTACAAGTTTGTGGCGCCCGGTCTCTACAAGAATGAGCGCGCCGCCTTCCTGCCGTTTCTGATCGCGTCGCCGATCCTTTTCCTCATCGGTGCGGCGCTCGTCTATTTCTTCTTCACGCCCATGGTCATGTGGTTCTTCCTCGCCATGCAGCAATTGCCTGAGGATGGCGAGGTGGCGATTTCGCTGATGCCGAAGGTGTCGGAATATCTCAGCCTCATCATGACGCTGGTTCTGTCCTTCGGTCTGGTGTTCCAGCTGCCGGTGGTTACCACACTTCTGGCCCGCGTCGGGCTTCTGACCAGCGACTGGCTGCGCGAGAAGCGCAAGTTCGCCATCGTCATGGCCTTCGTGGTCGCGGCCGTGCTGACGCCGCCCGATCCGATGTCCCAGATCGGTCTTGCGCTGCCTGCGATCATTCTCTACGAGATTTCCATCTACATGGCTCGACTCGTGGAGAGGAAACGTGCGGCGGAATCCAAAAGCACGGAGCTGGAAGAGACCTGACGCTTCGCCACGGTCTTCCCGCTCATTTAATTTCCTCGCGCCGGGCCCTTCGCCCGGCGTTTTGCTGATAAAACACGGGCGGCCAACAACAGTCTGGAACGACGATGCACGACATTAAATGGATACGCGAAAACCCCGAAGCCTTTGATGCGGCTCTTGCACGGCGCGGCGCCGAACCTGCCGCCAGCGGCCTGATCGCTCTCGATGAAAAGCGCCGTTCCGTCATCCAGTCCCTGCAGGACATGCAGTCCCGCCGCAATGCCGCCTCCAAGGAAATCGGCGCCGCCATGGCGCAGAAGAACATGGAGCTTGCGGAAAAGCTCAAGGCCGAAGTCGCCGACATCAAGGAAAACATGCCGCGCGCCGAGGAGGAGGACCGAAAGGTCACCGCCGAGCTGAACGACGCCCTGTCGCGCCTGCCGAACATGCCCTTCGACGATGTGCCTGATGGCAAGGACGAACACGATAATGTGGTGGCCCGCGTGGTCGGCCAGAAGCCCGGCTGGAACCATGAGGCCAAGGAGCATTTCGAGATTGGCGAGGCGCTCGGCTACATGGATTTCGAGCGTGCGGCCAAGCTTTCCGGCTCGCGCTTCACCGTTTTGACCAGCCAGCTGGCGCGTCTGGAACGGGCGCTCGGCCAGTTCATGATCGATCTGCACACCTCGGAACATGGCTATACGGAAGTCTCCTCGCCGCTGATGGTGCGTGACGAGGCGATGTTCGGGACGGGGCAATTGCCGAAATTCTCCGAGGACCTGTTCAAGACTACCGATGGCCGCTGGCTGATTCCGACGGCGGAAGTGACGCTGACCAACCTCGTGTCAGGTGAAATCCTCGAGCAGGAGAAACTGCCGCTGCGCTTCACCGCGCTTACCCCGTCCTTCCGTTCGGAAGCGGGCTCCGCCGGCCGCGATACGCGCGGCATGCTGCGCCAGCACCAGTTCTGGAAGTGCGAGCTTGTCTCCATTACCGATGCGGAAAGTGCTGTCGCCGAGCATGAGCGCATGACGGCCTGCGCCGAAGAGGTGCTGAAGCGTCTCGGCCTGCATTTCCGCACCATGACGCTGTGCACGGGTGACATGGGCTTTGGCGCGCGCAAGACGTATGATCTGGAAGTCTGGCTGCCCGGCCAGAACACCTATCGCGAAATCTCGTCCTGCTCGGTCTGCGGCGATTTCCAGGCGCGGCGCATGAATGCCCGTTATCGCGGCAAGGACGACAAGGCCACGAAGTTCGTGCACACGCTGAACGGCTCCGGCACGGCTGTCGGCCGCTGCCTGATAGCGGTTCTCGAAAATTATCTCAATGAGGACGGTTCCGTCACAATTCCAGAGGTGCTGCTGCCCTATATGGGCGGTCTGACGCGCATCGAGAAGGCAGCCTGATTGTCAGGCTCCTGAAGACGCCTCTGTCATTCCGGCCTTGAGCCGGAATCCAGCCAGCCCAAGTCCTTGGGCTGAAGAGGTTTTTCCCGCCGCGCAGACGCGCGTCGGCTGGATGCCGGATCAAGTCCGGCATGACGGTCATGGGAATGCGTCCATGAGAGACAATATCAGTCCTTTCCCAAGGGCGTAGCAGTGGAGAGATGAACATGCGGATTTTGCTGACGAATGACGACGGTATTCACGCCGAGGGTCTGGCCGTGCTGGAGCGTATCGCCCGCACGCTGTCCGACGATGTCTGGATCGTCGCGCCCGAGACCGATCAGAGCGGTCTTGCTCATTCGCTGACGCTTTCCGAACCGCTGCGCCTGCGAAAAGTTTCCGACAAGCATTATGCGCTGCGCGGCACACCGACCGATTGCGTCATCATGGGCATTCGCGAAGTTCTGCCTGAGAAGCCCGACCTGGTGCTGTCAGGCGTCAATGCCGGCGCCAACATGGCCGATGACGTGACCTATTCCGGCACGATTGCGGGCGCCATCGAAGGCACGCTGCAGGGCGTGCGGTCCTTTGCGCTCAGCCAGGCCTTCAGCCATGCCGAAGGCCGTGTCGTGCCGTGGGAAGTCGCGGAGACCTATGCCCCGGACCTGCTGCGCAAGCTGATGAATGTCGATCTGCCTGATGGCACCTTCCTCAATCTCAATTTCCCCAATTGTGCGCCCAAGGATGTGCAGGGCGTGTCCGTGACCGGGCAGGGCAAGCTCGATTTCGGCCTGACGGTGGAAGAACGCCAGGACGGCCGTGGTTTTCCCTATTACTGGCTGCGTTTCGGCGAGCGGCTCGGCACGTTCCGCGAAGGCACCGATATCCACGCCCTGAAGCACGGCAAAATTTCGGTCACGCCGCTAAAGCTTGACCTGACGGATTACACGGTCAAGGATCGGGTTGCGCAAGCGCTTGGATTCGGAGTCGCCGATTGAAATCTGCCATGGTCGAAAAGGAAGGTTTTGCCGCTCTCGTTCTCCGGCTGAGAGGCGAGGGAATTTCCGACCTCGACCTTTTGACGGCTGTGGAGCAGACGCCGCGCTCCAAATTCGTGCCGCCGCAATTTGCGGCCGATGCCTATTCCAGCCGGACGATCCCGATCGACTGCGGCGCCTTCATGGAAGGCGCCGACATGGCTGTGAAAATCCTTGCTCGCCTGCAATTGAAGCCGGGCCAGCGCGTGCTGGAAATCGGCACCGGCAGCGGTTTCATGACGGCGATCATCGCGCGTCGGGTGGAGCGCGTCTTTTCGCTGGAGCGTTACAGGACGCTGGTGCAGCAGGCACAGAACTGTCTGGATGATCTTTCCATCCGCAATGTCGTGATCCGCCAGGCGGATGGCAGCAACGGGCTTGTGGGCGAGGGCACCTTCGACCGCATCGTCTCCACGGCGGCCTTTACCACCATGCCCCGCTTTTTTGCCGAACAGATCGTCTCCGGCGGCATGATGATCGCGCCGATCATCCTTGACGATGATCGCTGTGTGATGACGCGCTTTTCCAAGACCGGCAGCCGCTTCGAAAAGGAAGAGCTGTTCGATGCGCCCTATCTGCCGCTCAGCACCCATATTGCGCGTCATTTGTAACAAAATGAAAATTTTGAAGACGTTCCATTTTTGTCTTCGAAAGTTCTAAATTACCACAACTGTTTGATTTTCATTATTATTATTGTCCAGGCATGGCGCGCATCGTTTTCGTCATGGTTATCGAAGTGTCAAAAAAGCGCCAAGCGGCTTAACGTTTTAACGGCGTGGTAACACTAACGCGCTTTAATCATAAACATCGACGCATGGTTTTCCCCACCTCGGGAAATGGGCCTTGCAAGAAGTGAAGTTTGTGCCGGATCGCATGTCGATGCGGCGGGTTGGCGTCAGTGTAGATCGAGTCATGCGTATGAGACATTCGTCTAAAATCGGAAAATCAGTCGCAAAAATGTTCGCAGCGGCATTGCTGGCAAGCGTCGCAACGGGCTGTAGCTCGGATGCAACGCGGTTCAGCGGCCTCTTTTCCAGTGGACCGGATCAGATGACGACGGCGTCAATTCCAACCCGGCAGGGTGGTGGTGCTTACGGGCAGGCCCCTGTTCCGCAGGGCGACATGAATGGCGGTTACGCCTCTGCCGCGCCGCAGGGCGGTTACGCCAACCAGAACATGGCTGGCAACTCCTATCCGCAGTCCGGCGGTTATGGCGGCAACGTGCAGCCTTCGACGGCCCGCTCGGCTTCCGCCTCTCCGGTTCAGCGCTCCGAACTGTCGGCGCCGACAGCGGTGGCGAGCCGAGATCCGGCGACGCGCAACGAAGCCATGGCCCAGCCTTTCCCATCCGCACAGCGACAGGCTGCGCCGTCTCCCGCAGCGCCAGCGCAGCAGGCCGCCGCTCCCGTCGCCGACAATCTCACCACCGCAACCGTCCGCTCCGACAAGAATGGCTGGCATACGGATGGCGCTTCCTCGGTGACGCTGCGTCCCGGTGAAAGCATCACGACCCTGTCCAACCGCTACGGCGTTCCTGAAAAGGAACTGCTGCGGGTCAATGGTCTGAAGACAGCCTCTTCGGCGCAGGCCGGCCAGTCGATCCTCATTCCGAAATTCGGTCAGGTCCGCAACGCCGCCAAGGATGCGGCCGGCAACATCGCGCTCAACCGCAATGGCGACCAGCCGACACCGCTGCGCAGCCCCGAGGGGAATGTTGCCGTGCTGCCGTCGCAGGCGGTGGCCCGTGACAAGGTTTCCTCCGAGGCCGGCAAGCTCACGCCTCCCGGTGGCAAGCCCTTGCCGCCAAGCGGTGGCTACAAGGTTCAGCCGGGTGACAGCCTGGCGAAAATCGCCCGTGAAAACGGCGTATCGGTCGCCGCACTGAAAGCCGCCAACGGCATTTCCAACGAGAGCATCCGTGTCGGCCAGACGCTGGCCATGCCGGGTGCAGGCACCGACGGTATCAAGACGGCCTCCGTTCCCGCCAAGGAAGCGGCAAAGGCAGTCGAAACCGCATCCGCCAAGCCGGAGCCCTACAAGGCGCCTGCTGCTGCCGCGACCGCACCGTCGGCGCCCGCCGCCACGGCAAGCGTCAGCGATATCGAGAAGAAATCCGACATGGCTTCCGTCGCACCGGAATCCACGGGCATCGGCAAATATCGCTGGCCGGTCCGCGGCGCTGTCATCAACAATTTCGGCGACAATGTCGAAGGCAGCCGCAACGATGGCATCAACATCTCGGTTCCCGAGGGCACGCCGATCAAGGCCGCTGAAAACGGCGTGGTCATCTATGCGGGCAACGGCCTGAAGCAGCTCGGCAACACGGTTCTCGTCCGCCACGACGACGGCAAGGTCACGGTTTACGGCAACGCAGCCAATCTCGACGTGCAACGTGGCCAGAAAGTACAGCGCGGCCAGACGATTGCTACATCCGGCATGACGGGCAGCGCCAAGCGTCCGCAGGTTCACTTCGAAGTTCGCAAGGATGCGACGCCGGTGAACCCCTCCAGTTTCCTTGAATAGGTATTGCGTCTCAAGGATTGATGAAGCCGGGTCTAGAGCCCGGCTTTTTCATTTTTGGGGTGAGGGATCATGGGAGCTTGCGTCGGCTTCATGCCACTTCTCCTCCGTCATGCCGGACTTGATCCGGCATCCAGCCGACGCGCGTCTGCGCGGCGAGAGGAGTCCTTTCAGCTCAAGGACTTGGGCTGGCTGGATACCGGCTCAAGGCCGGTGTGACGGATGTGGGGATGCAGCCGAAGCGCCTAAACGCTATCCTTGGTTTACCCTCACCAACCCCACCGTCCTCTCGATGAAGTCGGCAATCGCGCCGGTATCGTCGAGATCGAAGACGGGAAGGGCAGCGTCCGTCACCTCATGGTCCGCTGCAATGGCGATGATATAAGGATCGCTTCCGGCAAGCGGTTCGCTTTTCGCCGCCTCCAGCCGGCGCGCCTCGATCTTTGGCACCGGCTCGTATTTGTAACCCTCTATCAGCACGAGATCGCAGGGGGCGAGGCGGGAGAGGATTTCCTCGAAGGAGGGTTCCGGTTCGCCGCGCAACTCATGCATGATGGCGAAGCGGGTGCCGGAGACGATGGTGACCTCATGGGCGCCCGCCTGCCGGTGACGCCAGCTATCGGCGCCGACCTTGTCGATATCGAAATCATGATGGGCGTGCTTGATGGTGGAGACGCGGTAGCCCCGGGCCGTCAGCTCGGTGACGATGCGCACCGCAAGGCCGGTCTTGCCCGAGTTTTTCCAGCCGGCAATGCCGAAGACCTTTTGTGCCGTCATTTCGCGAGGCTCTCCAGATGGCTTCGCGCCAGGGCCAGTTCATCCGGCGTGTTGATGTTGAAGAAAGGGTCGAGGCTGCCCTTTGCGGTTTCCAGCGGCGGAAAGGCAATGCCAATGGTGACGTGCCGTGCCAGATAGGCGCGGATCCGCCGGTTCGCATCGTTTTTCAGCCAATCTTCCAGATCATCGGCAAGCGCCACGGGCCAGAGCGCGAAAACCGGATGAAGCTGGCCGCTGGAGGCGGCGATGACGATCGCATTGTCCGATATGTGTTCGCTAAGGCGGGCCACGAGATCATCGGGGAAAAAAGGGCTGTCGGCGGGCACCGTCAGGAAATGGCTTCCTCCGGCTTCGTGCTTTTGGAAATGGCGCATGCCGGCGAGAACGCCGGCCAGCGGTCCGGCATGGCCGCTTACGGTGTCTGGCAGCACGGGCAGGCCGAAGCTTTCGGCCCAGCCATTTGCCGCATTGATGGTGATATCGCAGACCTGTGAGGTGATGCGGCGGATGACATGGGAAAGCAGCGGTGTTTCGCCCAGCATCACCATCGCCTTGTTGGTGCCCATGCGCCGCGACAGGCCGCCGGCGAGCACGAGACCGGGTATTCTGGAAGGGGCCGTCATTGCCGCTGCTCCTGCAGCCTTACGATATAGGTGGTGAGGAGGGCGACAAGGCCGGTCGCCAGCATCACGATAAGGAGCGGCCAGGTTCCGTCCTCCCTGGACAGGACCGAGGAGGCGAGTACCGAAAGCACTGCGCCGCCGCCAATGGTCATGGCGCCGCCGAGACCAGAGGCGGAGCCAGCCAGATGTGGCTGGACGCTGACCATGCCGGCATTGGCACTCGGCAGGGTAACACCGTTTCCGACACCGATGAGGGCGAGCGGCACGAAAAACGCATAGGGGCTTTCCGCCCCCGTGGAGATCAGCACAATCGCCGTGACGATGCCGGCAATGGCGATGACATTGCCCGAAAGCATCATGCGGGTGATGCCGATCTGACTGGCATAACGGCCGGAGACGAAATTGCCGAGCATGTAACCGCTGGCCATGAAGAAGAATTGCAGGCCGAGCATGGCCGGGGCAAGGCCATAAAGCACGCTGCCGACGAAGGGCGCGCCGCCGAGGAAGGAAAAGAACATGCCGGACGAGAAGGTCGAGGTCAGCGCATAACCCCAGAACAGCGGCGAGCGCAGAAGCTCGGGCCAAGCATGGAACTGCTGCGAAAAGCTTGCCGATTTGTTGTGGTTGGTTTCGCCGAGATCAAACCAGGCGAGCGCCAGAATGCCGACGCCGAGGAGGGCGAGCAGCGCGAAGCTCGACTGCCAGCCGGAAATGTCGTTGAGCAGGCCCCCAACCGTCGGGCCGACCATCGGCACCACCGACATGCCCATGGTGACGTACCCGATCATCGAGGCGGCCTGTTCCATCGGCACCATGTCGCGCACGATGGCGCGGGCGAGCACGAAACCGGAAACGACGGCCGCCTGCGCCACGCGCCCGATCATGAAGACGGTAATATTGGGCGCCAGCATGCAGACGAGGGTGGCGACGATCATGATCGCGATGCTGGCGAGCATGACCGGGCGGCGTCCGAAGAGATCGGATAGCGGGCCGATGATGAGCTGCAGGCAGGCGGTGGCGGCGAGATAACCGGATACGGCAAATTGCATGACCGCGTAATCGACCTCGAAATAAAGCGCCATGGCTGCAAGCGAGGGCAGGAACACATTCATGCACAGCGCTGCGACGCCGGCGATGACGACCAGCGTGATGATGTGGGGCGGGGTGGTCCGGTCAAGAAAACGGCCGCTGTTCATGTCACTCTCCCGCCTCTTCCGTAACGGCAGTTTTCGTTACGGAAGCCGGCCGCACCGTGGTTGCGGCCGTGGGCGTTGCGGCGGCGCGCTTGGCCATCTGCGAACGCTTGCGCAGGCTTTCGCGATAGAAGGTGTAGAGACCCGAACTGATGACGATCATGGCGCCGATGATGGTGAAACTGTCGATCTTTTCATCGAAGAAGAACACGCCGATCATGAAACCCCAGAGCAGGCTGGTGTAACGGAACGGCGCGACGAAGGAGATTTCGCCGGTTCGCATTGCCAGAATGATCGCCTGATAGCCGACCAGCACCAGAATGGCGGACCCGGCAAGATGCGACAGGATCATGAAGTTCATCGGCTGCCAGCCGCCGAAAGGCTGGATCAGCAGGCCACCCACCGCCATGTTGACAAAGGCGGTAACGACGGTGATGGCGAGTGAGGGCACATCGGCATACATTTTCCGGGTCAGAAGATCGCGTGCGGCGGTAACGGCCAGCGAGGCGACGACCAGCAGGGCGCCTGACGTGAAGCCTTCCGGTCCCGGCCTGATGATGATGAGCACGCCGATAAAGCCGGTGATGATTGCCGCCCAGCGCCGCCAGCCGACCGGTTCGCGCAGGAAAAGTGCAGCACCCAGCGTCACGATCAGCGGCAGGGACTGCAATATGGCCGAAGCGTTGGAAAATTCGATGAGGCCGAGCGCCGTCAGATAGAGAACGGCCGCTGTCACCTCACAGAGACAGCGCAGGATGATGATGGGCCTGAGCAGGGTTTTCAGGGGCCGGAGCGCGCCGAAATGCCGTGCGGCGATATAGATCAGCACCACCGTCATGATGCCGCGCACGAACATGATCTGGCCGGTGTTGATGTAGGGGGTGACGGATTTCGTCAGCGCGTCGTTGGCCGTGAAGCTTGCCATGGCGAGCGCCATCAAGAGGGCGCCGCGCGTATTATCCGTCAATGCCATTCCATATGATCCCAGACCATGCGCAATCTTGCCCCGATTGCCTCTCAAGGGCTGCCCGCCGGGCGCAACTGCGCATTCCTCCATGCCAAGAGACGTGACACGGCGAGGCCGGTAATTCAACCGCTTATATGGGTGGGGAAAGGAGAAACAGGCTCAGCCGCCGGTCACGCTCATATGGCGGGCGACGGCGGGGCGCTTATGCGTACGGTCGATGATGAAATCATGACCCTTCGGCTTGCGCAGAATGGCCTCGTCTATGGCGCTGGAAAGATAGGCGTCGCTGTCGGAAGCGCGCAGCGCAGTGCGCAGGTCGGCCGCATCATCCTGGCCGAGGCACATATAAAGCGTGCCGGTGCAGGTGAGGCGGACGCGGTTGCAGCTTTCGCAGAAATTATGGGTCATCGGCGTGATGAAACCCAGCCTGCCGCCTGTTTCCCTGACCGTGACATAACGGGCGGGGCCGCCGGTCTGGTAATCGCTGTCGATGAGCGTGAAGCTTTGCTCCAGATCGGCGCGCAGCTTGGAGAGCGGCAGATAACGGTCTGTCCGGTCTTCCTCGATCTCGCCCATCGGCATGGTTTCGATGACGGTCAGATCCATGCCGCGACCATGGGCGAAACGCATGAGCTCGGCAATTTCCGTCTCGTTGAAATCCTTCAAAGCCACGGCGTTGAGCTTGATCTTGATGCCGGCGGCCTGCGCGGCGTCCAGCCCTTCCATCACACGGTCGAGATCGCCCCAGCGGGTGATCTGGCGGAATTTTTCAGCATCCAGCGTGTCGAGCGAGACGTTGATGCGCCTGACGCCGCAATCGGCAAGTTCGGCGGCGAATTTGGCAAGCTGCGAGCCGTTGGTGGTCAGCGTCAGTTCGTCCAGCGCGCCGGTGCGCACATGGCGGCCGAGGTTCCTCACCAGCGACATGATGTTCTTGCGCACCAGCGGTTCGCCGCCGGTAAGCCTGAGCTTGCGCACGCCCCTTGTGATGAAGAGGGAACAGAGCCGGTCGAGTTCCTCCAGTGTCAGAAGGTCCTTCTTCGGCAGGAAAGTCATGTGTTCGGACATGCAATAGGTGCAGCGGAAATCGCAGCGGTCGGTCACCGAAACGCGCAGATAGCTTATCGCCCGACCGAAGGGGTCGACCATCGGTGCGTTGTTTTCCGTCAGGGATTGCGCTCTTTCAAGCGATCCGGGGAAACTGTTCACGTCTCCATCCTCATTGCGCGATGCCCCTGGCACACACGGTGATGTAGTGGCTTGCCTATCGTGAGGCAAGTCCGTAATTCTGACGCATATGACGAGCTTGCGGAAGTGAAAAATGAGTGATGCCTGGCCGACCGAGCTGCTAGTGTCAAAAGACCGGCGGCAACTGACCGTTTCCTTCGACGACGGCAGCGCCTACCGGCTTGACGCCGAGATGCTGCGGGTGCTTTCGCCCTCGGCGGAAGTGCAGGGCCACGGGCCGGGGCAGAAGGTCACCGTTCCCGGCAAGCGCAATGTCGGCATCCGCTCGATGGTCGCGACCGGCAATTATGCGGTTCGCATCGTCTTCGACGACGGCCATGATAGCGGGATCTATACCTGGAGATACCTCAGGGAACTTGGCGAGACCGGTGACGCACTGTTTGCCGATTATGAACGGGAGCTCGCTGAAAAGGGCTTGAGCAGGGAACCGCTATCCCGGTAAAACATGGAGGGAGACGCCCTCGTGAGAATGCAGACAGGGGATTTGAAGAACCGGTGCGTTTGGCGATGTTGTTGCATCCCCACTCCGTCACCCCGGACTTGATCCGGGGTCCAGCGCGATCAAGTCCTTGATCGCGAGAGAGTCTTTCACGGCGCACACGCGCCGTGGCTGGATGCCGGATCAAGTCCGGCATGACGGAAGAAGGGTTCTGGCGCTTTCGGGCAATCTGGCGAGGGAACACCCTCGTCCTATCAATCTAAACGGGGTGGCGTGTGGCTGTCGAAGCGAACGGAAATGATCTGGCCCAGGTGGTCGTGCTTTTGGCGGCGGGCGTTGTGGCTGCGCCGATCTTCAAACGCATCGGCCTTGGCTCGGTGCTGGGTTATCTGGCCGCCGGCCTTGTGATCGGGCCTTACGGTCTCGGTTTCTTTTCCGATTCGCAGGCGATCCTCCACATCGCCGAACTCGGCGTGGTGATGTTCCTGTTCATCATCGGGCTGGAAATGCAGCCGTCTCGGCTTTGGTCGATGCGTCAGGATATTTTCGGGCTCGGTGCGTTGCAGGTGTTGGTCTGCATGGCGGGCCTGACATTGATCGGTGTCGGTCTCGGTTTTCCCGTCATCATGTCCTTCGTCGCCGGTACCGGCTTCGTGCTGACCTCGACGGCGATCGTCATGCAGATGCTGCAGGAACGCAACAGCATGTCGAGCCTGAAAGGTCAGCGCATCATCGCCATCCTGCTGTTTGAGGATTTGGCCATTGTGCCGCTGCTGGCGCTGGTTGCCTTTCTCGGTTCCGGCGGTGAACATGTGACACCCTCGGAGCGCTGGATTTCGGTGGGCATCGCGCTTGCTGCGGTTGGGGCGCTCATTCTCGCCGGGCGTTATCTTCTCAACCCGTTCTTCCGGCTGCTGGCGGCCTCCGGTGCGCGCGAGGTGATGACGGCGGCGGCTCTGCTGGTGGTGCTCGGTTCGGCGCTTCTGATGCAGGTCAGCGGTCTTTCCATGGCCATGGGCGCGTTTCTGGCGGGCGTGCTGCTGTCCGAATCCTCCTTCCGCCATCAGCTTGAGGCGGATATCGAGCCGTTTCGCGGCATTCTGCTCGGCCTGTTCTTTCTTGGCGTCGGCATGGCGATCGATCTTGCCGTCATCGCTTCCAACTGGCAGCTCGTGGTCGTCAGCGTCGCGGGTTACATGCTGCTCAAGGCCTTCCTGATCTACGGTGTGGCACGTGCACTCGGCACCACGCGGCGCGAAAGTCTGGAGCGGGCGGTGCTGATGGCGCAGGGCGGCGAATTCGCCTTCGTGCTCTATTCGGCCGCCGTCAGTGCCGGTATTCTGGATCGCGAAGCCAACGCCATCCTGACTGCGACCATCATCATCTCCATGGTGCTGACGCCGCTGATGGTCATTCTGCATGACCGGCTGGTGCCGGCGGCGGTTCCCAATACCGACGATCTCGATGTGCCTGAAAATGTCGAGGGCAGCATTCTGCTGATCGGCTTCGGGCGGTTCGGGCAGATCGTGAGCCAGCCGCTTCTGGCGCGGGGCTACACGCTGTCGCTCATCGACAAGGATGCCGACTTCGTGCGCGATGCGGCGGAATTCGGCTTCAAGGTCTATTATGGCGATGGCTCGCGGGCGGAAATCCTGCATGCTGCCGGTGCGAGTACGGCGCGCGCCGTGCTTATCTGCGTTGATGACAAGGACGCGGCGGTGCGGATCGCGGAGATCGTCAAACACGAGTTCCCGCTGGTTCCGGTTCTCGCCCGCGCCTATGACCGCGGCCACGCCATCGACCTTCTGAAGGCCGGCGTCGATTACCAGATCCGCGAGACGCTGGAATCGGCGCTGAATTTCAGCGAGGAAGTGCTGGGCGCCATGGGTGAGGAGCGCGAGGATGCGGCCCGTCTGGTCGAGGAATTCCGCGACCGTGACGAGGAACGTTTCGCGATGGAAGTCGTCGGTGGCATCTATGCCGGCCGTTCGCTGATCCGCGGCAATGCCCAGCCGGCCGACCTCGTTGCCGCCCGCACCGCGCGCGAGCGGGCGGAGCGGGAAAAGGCAGAGGCGGCGGAAGATTAAGCCCCGTCTGGCGGGGTGCAGGTTGTTTTACGGGATTGGAGCCGACATGACGATCATTCGCACGGTTGAGGAATTGAAGGCCATCTATGATGGCACGAGCGAAGCGTCGATCGCCAAGGTGACCGGCTCGCTGACGGCCGAATACAGGCTGATGATCGAGGCATCGCCCTTTCTGGCGCTGGCCACGGTGGGGCCGGAAGGCATGGACTGTTCGCCGCGCGGCGATAAGGGCGGTGTGGTGCGGGTGGGTGACGACAAGACGCTGCTTCTGCCCGACTGGCGTGGCAACAACCGCGTCGATTCGCTCCTGAACATCGTGCGCGACCCACGTGTGGCGCTGATGTTCCTGATCCCCGGCTCGAATACCACGATGCGCGTCAACGGCCGTGCCGTGGTTTCGGTCGATGCCGATCTGCTGCAGAGTTTCGAAATGGACGGCAAACATCCCCGCACGGTGATCGTGGTAGAGATCGACGAGGTCTATTTCCAGTGCGCCAGGGCTCTCATGCGCTCCGAACTCTGGAACCCCGCCAATTTCGTCGAACCCGCATCGCTGCCCACACCGGGCGTCCTGCTGAAAGCCGCAAAGGCGGAATTCGATCAGGAAACCTATGACCGGGAATGGGCGGCGCGGGCGGCGAAGACGATGTGGTGAAGGGGAACCTGCTCGGTTAGGTGGCCCAATCAAAATGTCGGGAAAGCGCCGCAGCATCTATTCGCTTGGCGAACCACGCATCCGCACAGCGTCACCCCGGACTAGATCCGGGGTCCAGTGCGATCAAGTCCTTGATTGCGAGAAGGCGTCTTTCACGGCTCAGACGCGCTGAAGCTGGATGCCGGATCAAGTCCGGCATGACGGAGGAGATCGTGGGGTAAATGCCACCCGGCTTATGTCCGGTAAATCAGCCAGTTCTTGCCGGTATAATTCTTCTGCATGCCGTCTTCATAAAAGATCGAGCGGTTCCTGCCGGTTTCCTTGGCGTGGTACAGCGCCGTGTCGGCGTGGCCGTAAAGCTCGCTTGGATTATTGGCCTGCGCGGCGGAGGCAAAGCCGATGGAGATCGTCACCGTGCCATAGTCCGCGCCTGATCTGGAATTGCGGAACGGCGTGCTTTCCAGCGACAGGCGAATGCGCTCGCACATCACCATGACTTCCTCGGGCGTATTGCCATCGAGAATGATGGCGAATTCCTCGCCGCCGCTTCTGGCGACGAAACCGTCCTTGCGCACATTGGCGCGGATGACCGAGGCGACGGTGGCGAGAATCTTGTCGCCGACCGGGTGGCCGAATGTGTCATTGATGCGCTTGAAATGGTCGATATCGAGCAGGACGAGCGTGGTATATTGCAGGCCGATGGAACTGTCATAGACGGAGGCCAGCCTGTCATCGAAAGCGCGCCGGTTGGAAAGGCGGGTCAGCGAGTCGGTATTGGCGATGCGCTTATATTCATCCAGCTCCAGGCGAACCTGATGCATTTCCTCGGCATGGCGGTTGACGTCGTTGAACGCCTTTTCGCCATCGATGATTTTCGAGCCGGTCGCCTCGGCGAGCAATGAAATCGCATTCCTCAGAATATTGGTGCTGGAGGCGTTCTTGTCGTCGATGCGCTGGCGGGTTTCGCCGAGAATCCGGTTGTAGTTTTCGATGGAGGATTGTTCGCGCCTCAGCGTGCCCAGAAGGCCCTCCAGTTCGCGCCGCAGCTTCTCATGCGCGTCGTCGATTGCCCGTCCGGGATTGCCTTCACCGTAGCGCGTGGACAGTTCGTCCAGGTCTTCCTGGGTGACGCGGTTTCCAAGTGCCGCCAGATCCTTCGTCAGGGCCGGGTTCGAGCCGATATAGGCTTCGTAAAACAGGCTGTAATTGCGCGGGATCGGCGAAACACCCATGCTCCGCATGGCATAGGCAATCTGCCCGGCAATGTCGGGTCCCGTGGTTTTGGGCGTGGATGCCGTGTTCATCAAGAAACTCCAGTGAGTCTGCTTATCGACTATGATTATTATTATGAAGCCCGTTTTGGAAAGCTTAATTTATAGGAAACTAATTTTTGTTGCCGGAAATTCCATTTTCGCCGTTTTTTATCTTATTTAATTGATAATTATAAGTAATTCTCATTTTCTGGAAATTCCGGAATTTTTCCCCTCTACTGTTCGTCTTGGTGACAGCATCGCATTTATTCTGTCAATCCCAATAACAGGATTCATGTGATTTATTTTGGCACAACAATATGGGGAAATATTCCCATGGCGGATGCAGAAGGTGTCTTTTGAATTCGTAATGACTCCGCTTATAGGCGGTTTTTTTTGTCATACGTCTCAGGATACAGGAATGTTACAGTTTTATTTGAGGATCTGGTGCCGGACGGAAGGTGACAGGGCCGTTTTGCAGCGGCGCGGCAACCATTCGGCAAGTGTTGCTAAGAGGCTGGCAGCTGTTTGCCGCAAATCCCGACGCGCGGCGCGCGTATCAGGCGCCAAGCCTTATCACCGGGCATTCCGCCCCGGCTTCCGCCTCCACAGCATGGGGCGGGCGCACGATCAGGCCGTCGGAATGGGCCAATATCTTCATCATGGATGAATCCTGCTTTTGATAGGCTTCCGCCACCAATGCGCCGTTTTCGTCCGTGCTAAAACGGGCGCGCAGATAATCCTGACGGTGATCATTTGCCCTTAATGGCGTTGCGGTGCGGGCAGTAGCGGCGCGCTGCAGGGGCGCGCGGCGGGCGATCCTGCGGATCAGGGGCTCGAGAAACAGCAGGCTGCAAACGAGACTTGCGACCGGGTTTCCGGGCAGGCCCAGCACCTGCATGGCGCCGATGGCGCCCACCATCAGCGGCTTTCCCGGGCGCATGGCGATGCGCCAGAAATCGAGCTGCATGCCTTCCGCCTTCAACGCCGCCTGAACGAGATCATGGTCGCCGACCGATGCGCCGCCGAGCGTCACCAGCACGTCGGCCTTTGCCGCCACGGCCCTGCCGATGGCAGCGCGGATCATGGCGTCGTCATCGGCGATGATGCCGAGATCGAGAACCTCCGCACCCGCCTTGCGGGCAAGGGCGGCGACGCCGAAGGTGTTGGAAGCGATGATCTGGGCGGGCAACGGCGTGCTTCCCGGCGGCAGCAATTCGTCGCCGGTGGCGAGGATGGCGACGAGCGGCCTGCGATAGACGGGAAGTGTGGCGTGGTTCATTGCCGCCGCAACCGTGAGGTCGGTAAAACCGAGTTCGCGTCCCGCCTTCAGGACGATTTCACCCTCGGCGAAATCCTGACCGCGCGGGCGAATATGTCGCCCTGCGGTGACTTCGAAGGTGGTGCGGATTTTTCCGCCCTCCAGCACTTCGGCGTCTTCCTGAATGAGAATGGTGTCGGCCCCTGCGGGAACCGGCGCGCCGGTGAAGATGCGGACGGCTTCGCCCTGTCCCACCGTGGCTGTAAAGGCATGGCCGGCGGCTGCCTGGCCGATGACGGTGAGAACCGAGCCGATTTCAGGCGCATCGGCGCTGCGGAGCGCATAGCCGTCCATTGCCGAGGCGTCGAAGGGCGGCTGGGTCAGACGCGCCGCGAGATCGGCCGAGAGAACGCGGCCATCGCACTCGGCAAGCGGCAGCGTCTCGCTTGCCGTTACGGGAACCGCCGCCTCCAGAAGGCGCTTTGTGGCCTCGTCCACGGGCAGCAGCGGTTTCATTCAGCTCTCCTGTCGCTGCAAATCGCCAGCCCTGAAATCACCGGACTTGCCGCCGCGCTTTTCGAGAAGGCGGATATTGACGATTTCCATCGCCTTGTCGGCGGCCTTGGCCATGTCATAGATCGTCAGGCAGGTGATGGAAACGGCGGTCAGCGCTTCCATCTCCACGCCGGTCTTGCCCGATAGTTTCACCATGGCTTCCACCCGCAGGCCGGGCAGGGCGATGTCTTCGGTGATGTCGACCGAAACCTTGGTCAGCATCAGCGGGTGGCAGAGCGGAATGAGATTGGCGGTCTGCTTGGCGGCCATGATGCCTGCCAGGCGGGCAGTGCCGATGACGTCGCCTTTCTTGGCGTTGCCGTCGTGAATAAGGGCGAGTGTTTCCGGTTTCATCTTCACGAAACCCTCGGCGACGGCGACGCGGACGGTCTCAGCCTTGTCGCCGACATCGACCATATGGGCCTCACCGGCAGCGTCTATATGGGTCAGCTTGCCCGCCTCGCTCATGGGGCGATCATTCCGCTGCCAGAACGCCGGTGCTGCCGGTCAGCAGCGCCTTGGTGGCCGCGGTCACATCGTCCTTGCGCATCAGGCTTTCGCCGACGAGGAAGGTGCTGATGCCGCTCTTTTCCAGCCGCTTGCAATCCTCATGGGTGAAGATGCCGCTTTCGCCGACCAGCAGCTTGTCGGCGGGCACGAGACCAGCCAGCTTCTCGCTGGTTTCGAGGCTGACTTCGAAGGTGCGCAGGTTGCGGTTGTTGATGCCGAGAAGCGGCGAGGCGAGCTTCAGCGCCCGTTCGGTTTCTTCCGCATCATGAACCTCGACCAGCACGTCCATGCCGAGCGCGAAAGCCTCGTCTTCCAGGCGTTTTGCCTCGTCGTCGGAGAGTGATGCCATGATGAGGAGAATGCAGTCCGCGCCCCAGGCGCGGGCCTCGTGCACCTGATAGGTGTCGAACATGAAATCCTTGCGCAGCGCCGGCAGGGCGCAGGCATTGCGGGCGGCGGTCAGGAATTCCGGCGCGCCCTGAAAGCTCGGGCTGTCCGTCAACACCGAAAGACAGGCGGCGTCGCCCGCTTCATAGGCGGCCGCCAGCGCCGGCGGATCGAAATCCGGGCGGATCAGGCCCTTGGACGGGCTGGCCTTCTTGATTTCGGCAATCAGGCCGAACTTGCCCTCGGCCTGTTTTGCCCTGAGCGCCCTGTAAAAGCCGCGCGGCGCGGTCTGGCCCTCGGCCATCGCCTTGAGATCGGCAAGGGAAACCTTCGCCTTTGCGGCGGCGATTTCCTCGCGCTTGTAGAGTTCGATCTTTTTCAGAATGTCGCTCATGGTTTCGCTCTCATTCCTTTTAATGGTCGGCCTGCTTGGGGTCTGCCTCGTTGGAGACGGCGACCAGACGCTCCAGCGCTGCGGCTGCCGCGCCGCTATCGAGCGCCTCGCTGACGATCGTCATCGCCTGACCCAGCGTTTCCGCCTTGCCGGCAATGACGAGGGCTGCGGCCGCATTGCACAGCGACACGTCGCGATAGGCATTGCGTTTGCCGGAAAGAACCTCGCGCAGCGCCGCCGCATTGACAATGCCGTCGCCACCCTTCAGATCGTTCATCTGGGCCGGCTGAACGCCGAAATCCTTTGGCGTCAGGTCGAATGTGCGGATCTTGCCGTTTTCCAGCGCCGCCACATGGGTGACGCCCGTGGTGGTCACCTCATCCATGCCGTCGCCATGCACGACCCAGATGCTCTCCGAGCCAAGATCACGCAGCACTTCGGCAAGCGGCACCAGCCAGCGCGGCGAGAAGACGCCGAGCAATTGCCGCTTTGCGCCCGCCGGGTTGGAAAGGGGGCCAAGCAGGTTGAAGATCGTCCTTGTGCCGAGTTCGACGCGGCTCGGGCCGACATGGCGCATGGCGGAATGGTGCAGCTGCGCGAACATGAAGCCGAGACCCGCCTCGCTGATGCAGCGGGCGATAAGGTCGGGGCCGATATCGAGCTTCACGCCGAGCGCGGATAGCGCATCCGCCGTGCCGGATTTGGAACTCAGCGCCCGGTTGCCATGCTTGGCGACCGGCAGGCCCGTGCCGGCGACGATGATTGAGGCCAGCGTCGAGATATTATAGGTGCCGATGCCGTCACCGCCGGTTCCGACGATATCGATGGCATTGGCGGGGGCCGAAACCGGCAGCATGCGGGCGCGCATGGAGGAGACGGCGCCGACGATTTCGTCCACCGTTTCTCCGCGCACGCGCAGCGCCATCAGGAAACCGCCGATCTGCGACGGGGTGGCTTCGCCCGACATCAGAATGTCGAAAGCCGTGCGCGCATCCTCGCGGTTCAGGCTTTCTCCGTTCGCGACCTTGGCGATCAGCGGCTTCAGTTCGGCCATCTTTTCGCCCCCCGGTTAGAAGCCGACCATCGCCTGATCGGCGAGGGCCTGGTTGATGGTCACACCATAATCGTTCTGCAGGCGGTTGACCATCTGGTCCAGCATGTCGTCGCCGGCCGCGCGGGCGATGGCGGCGAATTGCTGGTCGTCATTGGCGAGCGCATCGGCAGGCGCATTGGTGTCAACGGAGGTGACCTTGAAGAGGATGCGGCTGGAGCCGTCTGCATCAGCCGCCGTGCCAACCTTGCCTTCAGCACCGGAGAAGACCGCCGCGATCGTCTGCTGGCCGAAAATAGCGTCTTCGCTGGTGCGGCGCAGGCCGGATTTCTGCTCGACGGCAAGGCTCAGCTCGCCAGCCACGGCTTCAAGGGGCTCACCCTTTTCAACGCGGGCCTTCAGCTCGTCGGCCTTGGCGGCAAGCGCGGTGCGCTGCTGCTCCGCCGTCCAGTCGGCCACGACATCGTCGCGCACTTCGGCAAGCGTGCGGTCGCGGGCGGCAATGATCTGGTCGACGTCGAACCAGATGTAACCTTCACGGCCAAGATTGATCGGCAGGGCTTCCGTGCCGGGCTCGGTCTTGAAAACTTCCTGCGCGAGCTGCGGGGAGGGCAGGCCCTGAACCGCATCGCCCTTTTCATCGAGGCCTGCCGCATCGATGGCGGCGATGGTGACGGGCTTCAGGTTCAGCTGCTTTGCCGCATCGGCAAGCGAAGAGCCGCCGGCGCGCAGATCTTCGTAGCGATCATGCACATTGGTGATTTCTTCCGCGGCGGCGGCGGTGGCGAGGTCCTTGCGGATGTCCTCTTTCGCCTCTTCCAGCGTGCGGGTGGTTTCGGGCTTGATGCCGGTGACGCGCAGGATGACCGGGCCGAAGGAACCTTCGACGACCGCGGAGACGCCGCCATCCTTCTGGATGGCGAAAGCCGCATCGGCAATCGACTGGTCGGGAATGGTGTCCTTGGTGAATTCACCGAGCGTCACATCGGACGGCGTCTTGCCCTGATCCTTCACCACCTGATCATAGGTGGTGTTGCCGAGGCGGATCTGCTCGGCAGCGGCTTCGGCCATCTCCTTGCCCGGGAAGGTCAGCTGCTCCACCGTGCGGCGGCCGGCGGTGCGGAAGCTGTCCTTGTGGCTCTCATAATAATCGGCGATCTGGGCATCCGTTACCGAGGCCTGATCGGCAATGTCCGACGGTTCCAGCTTCACATAGGTGAACTTGCGGAATTCCGGTGCGCGATATTTCGTCTTGTTGGTCTCGAACCAGGGGGTGAGAACGTCATCGCCCGGCGTCTTGACCGGCGGGATGACGGCGTTGGAGAGGATGACGTAATCGACTGCGCGCTGCTCGTTGCGGTATTGCTTCAGCGCATCCACCAGCACCTGCGGTGCGGCAAAACCATCCGAGACGGCTTCGACGATCTGGCTTCTGACGGCAACCTTGCTGCGTTCTTTGATATAGTCGTCTTCGCGGAAGCCGGAATTGCGCAGGCGCTCGCTGAAGAGATTACGGTCGAACTGGCCATTGACCGACTTGAAGGCCGGGTCTTCGGCGATGAGGTTGGCAAGGCGGTCTTCCGAAAGGCCGAGATTCATCTTCGAGGCCAGCTCGTCGAGGGCGGCGCCGGCGGCAAGCTGGCTGAACACCTGACGGTCGATGCCGAAGGCCTTGGCCTGTTCCGTCGTCAGACGGGTGCCGAACTGGCGGCTGAGGTCGGAAATCTGACGCTGATAGGCGAGGCGGAATTCCTCCGGGCTGACCGTCTGGTCGCCCACCGTCATGACGGCATGGGAATTGGCGGTGACGAGTGATGCGGAGACGCCCCAGACGCCAAACGAAACAACAAGCAGGAGAAGCAGCAGCTTGGCTGCCATGGTTCGAGAAGCATTTCTCAGGGAATCGAGCATCGTTATGCAAACCTCACAGGAACGTCATTGCGGTCGCCAGCCGTCCGGCCCGCAACGTATCGGCGTTCCTTAAATCAATCCAAACGGAAATTGAAGGGAATTTGCCTTGGAAAAACGGGGTTTTGAAAACGCTTATGTGATTGGGACGCGGTTTTTCCGCCATCATCTTCGCCTTGCCACCCGGTAAAACGGCAAAACAAAACCGCCTGGAGCGGCCAGGCGGTTGCGAAGAATCATCTTTTTAACGGCGATCATGCCGCAACGGGACGCTCAAAAAGCGCGGTCGCGCCTGATCATGGCTTTGAATTCCTCGTCTTCGCGCCGCATCTCGGCGACGACGGAGATCATCGATGTCACGAACATAATGCTGATCAGGGCAAGAAGCAGCGTCAAAAATGTGAACATGATAGTGTCTCCATCTGGTGCGAGAAATTCTCGCCCTCTATCAGTAATAATTCATGTACTGGTAGCGGGCGGTCAGCTGCGGATAGTCCGGACCCTGCTTTTCCGGCTTCTGTTCATAAATACTAAACGTCGTTGCCACCATGGCGATGACCAGTACTGTCCAGGCGGTGCTGATGACACTGATCTTTGCCGAAGTAGACTGTTTTTCTCTTACAAACATCTGTCCGTTCCTTTGGTTCTTTCTTAACGCGCCATGTGCGATCATGTTCCGCGTCAACCGTAAAAATCGATTAGCATCGCGCCTGTGAAACTTCCTTGAATGGCTTGTTCATCTGGCGTTCAGGAAACTGGCGGCGGGCGTCATTCGAAAAAAAGATACTCGGCAGCGAATGATGCGACGATCGAAAGAACGATCATGAAGGCCAGCATTTTCAATTCTCCGGATGCTTAACGGGTGAGAGGCGTTTCGGTTTCCTGTTGGGCTCCATTTATAAAAAATAGCCCTGAAACCGCACTGAACGGCCTATTCATCCGTGGTTCACGCCGCGCCGACCACGGGCCGGGGTGGTAAAAGTCTTGCGCCGCGACCGTCTCCATGACAAAAGGCGGCACATAACGCCCACCACCTGAGAGCGATATGACGATTGCCTTTTATCCAGGATCCTTCGATCCGATGACCAACGGACATCTGGATGTGCTTATTCAGGCGCTGAACGTCGCGTCCAAAGTCATCGTCGCCGTTGGCATCCATCCCGGAAAAGCGCCGATGTTCAGTTTCGAGGAGCGGGCGGCGCTGATACGTCAGGCCCTTTCCGAGACCCTGCCGGGCGAAGCGGCGCGCATGGAGGTCGTTTCCTTCGATAATCTGGTTGTCGATGCCGCCCGTCAGCACGGCGCACGTCTTCTGCTGCGCGGCCTGCGGGACGGCACCGATCTTGATTATGAAATGCAGATGGCCGGCATGAACCGCCAGATGGCGCCGGACATCCAGACCGTATTCCTGCCCGCCGGCACCTCGTCGCGACCCATTACAGCCACATTGGTCCGGCAGATCGCCGCCATGGGCGGCAATGTCGACGCCTTCGTGCCGAAAGCCGTGCTTGAAGCCCTCAACGCCAAGCTGAAGCGCTGACTTCAGCCTCACATTCTGGAGCCAATCCGATGAAACTCGTTCGATTTGCCTTTGCCGGCGCCCTGTTTGCGGGCGCGCTTGCCGCCAGCACCCTTGCATCTGCCGCCGAACTCCTGACCGTCCAGCTGAAGGACGGCCCTGTTGTCATCGAGCTGATGCCTGAGGTTGCGCCCAAGCACGTGGCGCAGATCGAGGCGCTGGCCAAGAAGGGCGCTTATGACAATGTTGCCTTCCACCGCGTCATCGACGGCTTCATGGCGCAGACCGGCGACGTGCAGTATGGCAACATGGAGAAGGGCTTCAGCGCCCAGCGCGCGGGCACCGGTGGTTCCGATCTGCCGGATATTCCGGCCGAATTCTCCAAGGTTCCCTTCACGCGCGGCGTGGTCGGCATGGCCCGCTCGCAGGATCCGAATTCCGCCAATTCGCAGTTCTTCATCATGTTTGCCGACGGTCCGTTCCTGAACGGCCAGTATACCGTGGTCGGCAAGGTCGTGTCCGGCATGGAAGCCGTGGACAAGATCAAGCGCGGCGCCGGCGGCAACGGCGAAGTTTCCAACCCCGACCGGATGATCAAGGTCACCGTCGGCAAAAAGTAAGGTAAGGGCAATGGAGCCCGAACAGAGGAGAATAGTCATGGCCGAGATCAAGGATCCGGAAAACACCATCATCATGGAAACGACGACCGGCAAGGTCGTGATCCAGCTGCTGCCGGAAGTTGCTCCGGGCCACGTCGCCCGCATCAAGGAACTCGTATCGGAAGGCGCTTACGATGGCGTCGTTTTCCACCGCGTCATCGAAGACTTCATGGCCCAGACGGGCGACGTGAAGTTCGGCAAGAAGGGTGCGGAAAGCTTCAACCCGGCCCGCGCCGGCATGGGCGGCTCCGACAAGCCGGACCTGAAGGCCGAGTTCTCCGCCATTCCGCACGTGCGCGGCACCTGCTCCATGGCCCGTTCTCAGAACCCGAACTCCGCCAACTCGCAGTTCTTCATCTGCTTCACGGATTCGCCGTGGCTCAACAAGCAGTACACCGTCTGGGGCCAGGTCATCGAAGGCATGGAAGCCATCGACAAGGTCAAGCGCGGCGAGCCGGTGAAGGACCCGGATTCGATCGTTTCCATCAAGCTCGCTTCTGCGGCCTGATTTGCGGAAATTGCAGTTCGACCCGTCTCGCAGTCTATGCGAGGCGGGTTTTGACGTTTATTGACGGTACGTGATTTTAAGGATGGACGCGGCAGTTTTGACGCTTGCCATCCGTCGCGCCGTTCTCTTCTTCCCTCATTCCTGTGCTTGTCACAGGAATCCAGCCAGCCCAAGTCCCTGGGCTGAAAGGACTCCTCCCGCCGCGCAGACGCGCGCCGACTGGATTCCTGTGACAAGCACAGGAATGAGGGGCGAGGATGCGTCGGGCCGCAAAACACCGTGCCGTGTCAAATTGGATTTCTGGAAGACCCTTGCAATGCGTGTAGACCTGTTCGATTTCGATCTGCCCGAGGAGAATATTGCCCTGCGCCCGGCGAACCCGCGCGATAGCGCGCGCCTGCTCGTCGTCGATCCGAATGAGAACCGCATGGAAGACCACCGTGTCTTCGACCTGCCGTCCTTCCTGAAGCCCGGCGATGCGCTTGTCTTCAACGACACCCGCGTCATTCCCGCCCAGCTCGAAGGTGTCAGGCTGCGCGAAGGTGCGCCAGAGACGGCGGTTTCGGCCACGCTGCACATGCGCGCCGATCAATCCCGCTGGAAGGCTTTCGCGCGTCCCGGCAAGCGCATCAAGCAGGGCGACCGCATCCGTTTCGGTTATGAGCGCGACAATGCCTGCGGCCTTGCCCATCTGGAAGCCACCGTGGAGGAGAAGGGCGAGGAGGGCGAGATCACGCTGCTGTTCGACGTCTCCGGCCCGGTGCTGGATGAGGCGATTGCCTCCGTCGGCCATATTCCCCTGCCGCCCTATATCGCGGCGAAACGCCCGGAAGATGCGCAGGACCAGACCGACTACCAGACCATCTATGCCCGCGAAAAGGGAGCCGTTGCCGCCCCCACCGCCGGGCTGCATTTCACGCCCGATCTGTTTGCCGCGCTGGACAAGGTGGGCATCGAGCGGCATTTCGTGACGCTTCACGTTGGGGCAGGCACCTTCCTTCCGGTCAAGTCCGACGATACCGACGATCACAAGATGCATTTCGAGATCGGCCATGTGTCGCAGGAAACCGCCGACCGGCTGAATGCCGTCAAGGCGCGCGGCGGACGGATCGTTTGCGTCGGCACGACATCGCTGCGCCTGATCGAAAGTGCGGCCGATGAGAATGGTGTTATCCACCCATGGTCCGATGCCACCGGCATCTTCATCACGCCGGGATACCGCTTTCGCGCGGTCGATATTCTGATGACCAATTTCCACCTGCCGAAATCGACGCTGTTCATGCTCGTTTCGGCTTTCTGCGGTCTCGAAACGATGCGTGACGCTTATAAGCACGCCATCGAAACCGGATACCGCTTCTATTCCTATGGCGATTCCAGCCTGTTGTTCCGGAAAAACTGATGCACGACAAATTCACCTTCACCCTGAAAGCCACGAGCGGCGGCGCGCGCCTCGGCGAAGTCGCCATGCCGCGCGGCGTCATCCGCACGCCTGCCTTCATGCCGGTCGGCACGGTCGGCACCGTCAAGGCCATGTATCTCGATCAGGTGCGCGAGCTTGGGGCCGATATCATTCTCGGCAATACCTATCACCTGATGCTGCGGCCCGGTCCGGAGCGTGTTGCCCGCCTTGGCGGCCTTCATGAGCTGATCCGCTGGCCGCACCCGATCCTCACCGATAGCGGCGGTTTTCAGGTGATGTCGCTTTCCGGCCTGCGCAAGCTGGATGAGCAGGGCGTGACCTTCAAGAGCCATGTGGACGGTTCGCTGCACCACATGTCGCCGGAACGCTCCATCGAAATCCAGGGCATGCTCGATTCTGATATCCAGATGCAGCTCGATGAATGCATCGCACTGCCGGCCGAGCGCAAGGAAATCGAGCGCGCCATGGAAATGTCGCTGCGCTGGGCCGAGCGCTGCCGCGTGGCCTTTGGCGATCAGCCCGGCAAGGCCATGTTCGGCATCGTGCAGGGCGGCGACCAGCCGGACCTGCGCGTCCGTTCCGCCGAAGGGCTGAAGCAGCTTGATCTGAAGGGTTATGCGGTCGGCGGCCTTGCCGTCGGCGAGCCGCAGGATGTGATGCTCGGCATGCTCGATATCACCCTGCCGGTGCTGCCCACCGAAAAGCCGCGTTACCTGATGGGCGTCGGCACGCCCGACGACATCCTGAAGTCGGTGGCGCGCGGCATCGACATGTTCGACTGCGTGATGCCGACCCGCTCCGGCCGTCACGGGCTTGCCTTTACCCGTCGCGGCAAGGTCAATATCCGCAATGCCCGCCATGCCGAGGATATGCGCCCGCTGGACGAGCAGTCCAACTGCCCAGCCTCGCGCGATTATTCCCGCGCCTATCTGCACCATCTCACCCGCGCCAACGAGGCGCTGGGCGGCATGCTGCTCTCCTGGCACAATCTTGCCTATTATCAGGAGCTGATGCAGGGTATCCGCAAGTCTATCGAGGAAGGCCGTTTCGCCGATTTTTATGCGGAAACCATCGAAATGTGGGCGCGGGGCGATATAGACCCCATCTGACTCTTCCCGACTTTTTCTCCTGTTTCGGACGCTTTCCTTGGCACACGCGCCTTACGTTCTTTTCCGGGATGACACGACCGGCACGGTGACAGCCTTCACCGAGCCGGAAGAGATCATCGTCGCGGATGAACCGGCGTCGTTTTTTGCTGCGCTGAAGCGCATGGAAGAGCTGCGCCGCGCCGGGAAATACCTCGCCGGCTATATGTCCTACGAGGCGGGTTTCCTGTTCGAGCCGAAGCTTGCGCCTTTCGCGGACGAGCCTCGCAACGTGCCGTTTCTCAATTTCGGCGTCTTTTCCGGCCCGCAGCCGGATGAGGGTCGGTTCGCGCGCCCGGCAAATCTGCCGGATGCGGATGCGTTTCTGTCCGATCCCGTGCCGGCATGGACCCTTCAAGACTATTGCCAGCGTTTCGCGCGGCTGCACGGGCATCTGCGTCGCGGCGACTGTTACCAGGGCAATCTGACCATGCCCGTTCATGCCCGCTGGAGCGGCGATCCGCTGACGGCCTTCTGGTCGCTGATCGAACGGCAGCCGGTGAAATATGGCGCGCTGGTCGATCTCGGCGGCCCGGTCATCCTGTCGCGCTCGCCGGAACTGTTCTTCTCGGTGGATGGGGAGGGTTTCATCGAAACCCATCCGATGAAGGGAACGACGCCGCGCGGGGCCGATGCGGAAGAAGACCGGGCCATCATCGCGGCGATGCTGGCGGACGAAAAGACGCTCGCCGAAAACCGCATGATCGTCGATCTGCTGCGCAACGATATTTCCCGCATCACCGAAGTCGGCAGCCTTGATGTGCCGCGGCTGTTCGATATCGAGACCTATCCGACCGTGCACCAGATGGTCAGCCATGTGCGGGCGAGACTTCTGCCTGACGTGACGGTGGAAGATATCTTCGCCGCCCTGTTTCCCTGCGGCTCCGTTACCGGCGCGCCGAAAATGTGGGCGATGAAAATCCTGCGCGAGCTGGAAGAGACGCCACGCGACGCCTATTGCGGCGCGATCGGCTTCATGTCTCCATATGGTGAGATGCGGTTCTCCGTGGCGATCCGCACGCTCAGCCTGTTTGATGATGGCCGCGCCGTCTTCAATGTCGGCGGCGGCATCGTTTTCGATTCCGTGGCCGAGGCGGAATATGACGAGTGTCTGCTGAAATCGAAATTCGCGGTGGGGGACAGGTTGCTTCGGGGTTAGTCGCCTCCCTCATTCCTGTGCTTGTCACAGGAATCCAGCCAGCCCAAGTCCTTGGGCTGAAAAGACTCCTCCCGCCGCACAGACGTGCGTCGACTGGATTCCTGTGACAAGCACAGGAATGAGGGAGGTTGGAGGAAGCTCCGGGGTAAGCAGCCAAATGTGTGCCCTTAGGAAAGCCGGCTACGGTTTTCGCTACCAAACGTCCTCAGCGCCCGATCACCTCAAACACCCCATTCTCCACCAGCACCTCCTTCGCCGCGGCATGGCTCAGAAAACCCGCAGGACTGGCGCTGGCGCCATAGGCTCCCGATTGCAGGATGGCGACGAGGTCTCCGGCTCTCAGCTTCGGCAGGGCGGCATTGCGCGCCAGCGTATCGAGGGGTGTGCAGAGCGGGCCGACGATGGTTGCCGTTTCCTCATGATCCGCCTGCATCATGGCGGGTGCCACGATGGGATAGTTGCGCTTGACGATCTGGCCGAGATTGCCGGATGCGGCCAGATGATGGTGCATGCCGCCATCCGTGACCACGAAGGTGGTGCCGCGCGAGGTCTTCACCGCATTGACTTCCGCCACATAGATGCCGCCGGGACCTGCCAGGAAACGGCCGGGTTCGACAATGACATGGGCGTCAGCAATCAGCGGATGCGCCCGCATGAGCGCCTTGAGGTTGGGAATGGCGGCGCTTACCGTTGCGAGATCGAGCGGCGTTTCCCCGGCGAAATAAGGGATGCCGAGGCCGCCGCCGAGATCGATGGTCTGAAGCGGCCTGCCGAGCATGTCCGCCATACGCGCCGCAAGGGAGATGGAATGTCTCCACTGGGAGACAAGCGTGTCCGCGTCGAGGATCTGCGTGCCGCCGTAAATATGGATGCCGACGAGATTGATATGCCTGCTGTCGCTGAACAGGGGCAGGACGTTTTCCAGCTCTTCCTCATCGAAACCGAAGGCGGTGGCCTTGCCGCCCATGCGCATGGCGCCCGCCTGCGCGTCCGGCACCGGATTGATGCGGATCGAGGCTTTGACCGGCCTGCCGATGGCTTCGATGCGGGAGATTTCCTCGGCGCTCTCGATATGGATTTCGCCGATGCCGCCCTCGATCACTTCAAGTAATTCGGCCTGGCGTTTGCCGGGCCCGGCGAAGATGATCTTTTCCGGCGGCACACCCGCCTTGATGGCGGCGCGATATTCACCGACGGAGGCGATTTCCGCACCGGCGCCTTCTTCGCGGAAGAGCGACACAATGGCGGGCAGGGGATTGGCCTTCACCGAATAATATATATCGGCAAAACCACTCAGCGCGGTTTCGAGATCGCGATAAGCGCGGCGCATGGCGCTCGCGTCATAGAGGAAACACGGCGTTCCGGTCTCGGCGACGATATCGCGCACTGCAAGGCCGCCGATGACGAGATCGTTTTCACTGACTGCAAATTGCGCGGCGGCAAGGGCAGGGCCGTGGCTCTGGGGTCTATCCGTGGGCGCCATTGTCCGTCCGTTCGCGCACCAGCGCGCGGTAATCCACCTTACCATTGGCCGTGACCGGAAGCCGGTCGACCAGTTCGATGGCGCGCGGAATCATGAAGGGAGCGAGCGTCTCGGCGGCTTTCCTGAGCGCCGCCGAGACGTCGATGTTCTCATTTGCAGCGGTTGCGACGGCATGCACCTTTTCACCCGCAAAGGGGTCCGGCAGGCCGATGACGGCGACCTGCTGGAAAAGGCCGGTCGACATCAGGCTCTCCTCCACCTCGGTCGGGCTGATGCGATAGCCTGACGATTTGATCATCGCATCGTTGCGGGCAACGAAGCTGAAAAAGCCATCCTCGTCCTCCACCGCCAGATCGCCGGAGTAACAGACGATCTCGCCGCCCAGCGCCGCCGGAATGAAGGGGTGGGGGCGCAGCACCTTTCCCGTGTCTTCCGGCCGGTTCCAGTAGCCCAGCGAAACGGTTGGGCCGCGATGGACGAGAATGCCGGGCTCTCCCGGTTTTGCCCTTTGTCCCTTGTCGGTGACGATGAAGATTTCACATTCCGGAATGGCCTTGCCGATGGAGGTCGGGCGATTGTCGATCTCCTCCGGCGGCAGAAAAGTGGAGCGGAAGGCTTCCGTGAGGCCGTACATCAGATAGATTTTTGTATCCGGCAGCCGGTCGCGCAGCGCCTTGACGGTTTCCTGCGGAACACGGCCGCCGGAATTGGTGATGTAGCGCAGCTGCGGCAGCGGCGTTTTCGCCAGCAGGGGCGCTGCCCTGGTCAGGATCGCCCAGACGGTCGGAACGCCTGCAAGGCCGGTAATGGCGTGGTCGCGCAGATCGCGGACGATATCGTCGCCCAGTCTGAAGGTGGAGATGATCGTCGTCGCGCCCTGTTCCACCGCCGTCAGCAGCTGGTTCAGGCCGTAATCGAAGCTGAAGGGCAGGAGGGAAAGAATACGGTCTGTGGCCGTAATCCCCAGATAGGTGCGCACGATGCGCGCTCCGGCCAGAAGATTGCGATGCGACAGCATGACGCCCTTGGGCGATCCGGTGGAGCCTGATGTGTAGAGGATCGCGGCCAGGTCCTCGCCAATTGCAGCCGAGGCTTTCGCCGGCGCGGACGGGCGTCTGTCGATATCTTCCGCCAGCAACACTTTGACATCTGCCAGGTCTTCCAGTGCAGCACTCAGCTCATCGGTCATCGCAGCAGTGCTGATGATGATTTTCGCGCCGCAATCCCTGACGATATGGCGGATCTGCTGTGCCTTCAAAAGTGCGTTGACCGGCACGAAGACGCAGGACGCCATGCTCACGCCGAAGATCGACCAGCACTCCTCGATGCCGCGCGGCAGGAAGATGACGATGCGGTCACCACGCTCCGCTCCGGCCTCCCGCAGGGCTGCCGCGCAACGCGCAGCCGCATCGGAAAATTCGCGGTAGCTCAGCGATTGTTCCTTGTAGACGAGTGCCTCATCGCCGCTTTCCGCCCGCGCAGTGAGCAGGTGGTGCAGCAGGACGTGGGGTGTCATCTGCGCCGTTCCTGCATGACGAAGCTTATAAGATCGGCCGGTGTGCCGAGGTTTTCCGGCGTGAAATGCTCGTCATTGAGGATTATGCCGAAGCCTTCGCCGAGAAAGATCATCAGCTCGAGGAAGCCGAGCGAATCAATCGCGCCACCTTCGAGCAATGGCGTATCATCTGCGAAAGGCGCATGGGCCGGGAAACGCTGCGAGAGGTAGGAATAAACGGTCTCTGCTACATCCGCTTCCCTGAGTTGCGCTGAAACCATGCTTGTTCTCCGCTCGTTCGCGCTATCGGGATATGTTGGCCGAAGCGCCTTTTCTTCTTTGCAGGCAGGGTTCAACGCGGTCTTTTTAGGAGCGTCCCAATACCCAGGGTGGCAATAACACCAATTCTGAATATGTTTCGTTAATAAACCGTGGGTTCCATGCGCCTTTTACTTGTATCGGCGCGGATTTGAGTACGGCGAAGCCGCCGGCGTCCCGTTCCTCATCGGAGGCTGCCATGGTCATGGCGAGCCGGCCCCTGCGAAGAAGGTGGCGGGCAATTGCCGATATGTGCCTTTGCGCAAGCTGCCTGTCCTCGCAATAGATGAGGCGGGCCGAAGGCAGCCTTTTGGTCGTTGTTTTCAGGAATACCAGCGGATGATGAATTTGGTCCGCCTCCAGCACCGCCACGATGCAGCCGAAACGCGCATGATCCTCCAGGGTGTCGCGCATTGCCGCCGATAGCGCGCCGGGCGGCACGTCGGCAAGCGGGTGCAGCCGCGCCCTTGCCGGACCGATTGCCTTAGGCAGCAGGGGATAAAAGAGCGTGTAATCCGTTACCGTCGAAAATCCCAGCCTCTCGTTCAGCTTGCAGGCTTCGGGAGACGGGGTGAAGTCGGTGAAGGTTTCTTCTTCGGAGGACGAGGCCATTTGCAGCATTCGCGGTGCAAACCACCGGCTGGACGGCTCGACATACCAGCTCGAGAGGTTGACGATGATCTGGCCGGTATCGGGCAGGCGGCTCCTGATCGTCAGGAGAACGCCGACGGCATCATCGCCCTTCATCAGCAATTGCCCGATCGCGCCGAGGTCCCGCCGCTCATGATGTGCGCTGATAAATGACAGGCCGCGAGACCAGAAGGCCTCGCCTTTTTCCGGGAAACCCTTCGTCAGAAGCGCAACGGCGGCGACGCGGTTTCCGTTGTCGATGGGTATTATTTTCAGAGGTCGCTCCCGCAGTCTGGCGTCGTGCCGGCTTCCGGGGGTATTTTCAACCCCACCGGGCAATATTGGCTTACGACGATAGATTTACTGTCCCGTTAATCGCGGCGGCAGCAAGGCGCGCGGGGGTGATCACATTTGCATGAACGGCAGACGCGCGGGGCACGTCTGCCGTGGTGTTTAGCCGATCAATAGACAACGACGCCGCGGATGCTTTCGCCCTTGTGCATCAGGTCGAAGCCCTTGTTGATGTCTTCGAGCGGCATCGTATGGGTGATCATCGGATCGATCTGGATCTTGCCTTCCATGTACCAGTCGACGATCTTCGGCACATCGGTGCGGCCGCGTGCGCCGCCGAAGGCCGTGCCCATCCAGTTGCGGCCGGTGACCAGCTGGAACGGACGCGTCGAGATTTCCTGGCCGGCGCCGGCAACGCCGATGATGACCGATTTGCCCCAGCCGCGATGCGAGGCTTCCAGCGCCTGGCGCATAACCTTTGTATTGCCCGTGCAGTCGAACGTATAGTCCGCGCCGCCGATCAGGTCGCCATTGCGCTTCGTCATGTTGACGAGATAGGGCACGATGTCGTCGCCCACTTCTTTCGGGTTGACGAAATGGGTCATGCCGAACTTCTCGCCCCAGGCCTTGCGGTCGGGGTTGATGTCCACGCCTATGATCATGTCCGCACCGGCAAGGCGCAGGCCCTGCAGCACGTTGAGGCCGATGCCGCCGAGACCGAAGACGATGGCGGTGGAGCCGATCTCGACCTTGGCGGTGTTGATGACCGCGCCGATACCGGTCGTTACGCCGCAGCCAATGTAGCAGACCTTGTCGAAGGGAGCGTCCGGGTTGATCTTGGCCAGCGCGATCTCGGGCAGGACGGTGTAGTTCGAGAAGGTCGAGCAGCCCATATAATGGTGGATCTTGTCCTTGCCGATCGAGAATCGGCTCGTGCCATCGGGCATCACGCCCTGGCCCTGGGTGGCGCGGATGGAGGTGCAGAGATTGGTCTTGCGCGAGGTGCAGGAATAACACTCGCGGCATTCCGGCGTGTAGAGCGGAATGACATGGTCACCCTTCTTGACCGAGGTGACGCCGGGGCCGACATCAACGACAATACCGGCGCCCTCATGGCCGAGAATGGCCGGGAACAGGCCTTCCGGATCAGCGCCCGACAGGGTGAAATCGTCGGTATGGCAGATGCCGGTCGCCTTGACCTCGATCAGCACTTCGCCGGCGCGCGGACCTTCCAGCTGCACGGTCATGACCTCAAGCGGTTTTCCTGCCTGAATGGCAACTGCGGCGCGAACGTCCATTTTCGATCTCCTGGTATTGTCTTGTGATTGAACAGGGCTGTTTTGCCCGAGCTTGGCTGGAGGGACAAGGGGCGGGCCCAAGTTTGTGTTTTCGGAAGAGGCTGTGAATGCAAACTCCGCACTGCCGTTATGCGGTCATAAGATCTTATTGGCGAACTCTAATTTACTAATAAATTAACTAAGCATATGAATTTGCTTCATATTTTTAGGTTCCGGTTGAGCTTTGATTTACGGTTTGCGTGTTAATTGACCCCTGTATTTTCAGTGGTCAAGCGAAGTTGCTCGAAAAGCAGCACCGCCGGCGACCAACGAGCAATTTTCGAGCGACCGGCGTCAGCCGGACATTTTTAGCGTCGCAGAAAGCCAGGCCTGTCGCTTTTCACAGCGCGCCTTTCCCGTGGCGATGAGCGACATGAGACGGTGTTTTGATGACGAGCAGGCGGATAAAAAAAGCGGCATGGAAATGGAGCCTGTTTTCATCGCTCCTCAGGGATCGCGCGGGTACCTTCGCAGTCATGACCGCGCTGCTGCTGCCGGTCTTTATCATTTTGCTGGGACTGCTTTTTGAGGGTGGCAGGGCGCTGGCCTATTACAACCAATCCAAGCGGGTCATGGCGATGGCGTGTGAAAGAGCCACCAAGCCGACTCGCACCTTTACATTGTCCGACGAAGTCCGGCGCGACAATGTGGCCGCAGCCTTCGATGCCATGATTCGATCCACCAAGCAGAAGGTCCTCTCGCGCGAGGTGAAGGTGGACTGGACCAAGACGAAGATCAAGGCCGAGTTCAGTTACGGTTTGATTTTCTCGGAGATGTTCAATCTCGATAAGCTGAAATATCGCCTTGATGAGTCTTGCGAAGGTATCCCGCCCTATCCCGAGGACGATGCGGTTATTATTGACAATATGTTCGAGAGCAACGCTCTCGGCGTCGAGCGGGTTCTGAAAAACGGCGTTACCAAGGAAACCCCTGGCGGTTGCTGGGGTGTCTATCCCTATTCGGAAATCGGATGGGATGGCGGAACCGGCCCCGGCGTCGAGTTGCAGGACTGGAGCAGCCCCTGCTGCCGCCGCAACCACAATTGGGAGGGTTATCCGGCGGGAATGCAGAGCAAGAAACTCAACGAGGCCCCTACCGCCAACGACAAAGCCTGCACTTTGAAGGAGGTCGATAAGGCAAAGACCACCGACAAGATCGAAATCGACAAGAAGGCAGGCGCGGAGCTCTCATTGCCAACCCGTTATGTCATGGAGCTCGACAGCGACTGGGGGCCGCCCAAGCCCGGCAAGAAAAAAATATCGAAGCCAATAGCTCGATCTACAAGGATGTCGAGCTTCATCCCGGAATGTATAAGATCATGGTTTGGTATAATGGGCGCCGGGCCGTCGAGGACGTGGAAAAAACAAACGGAATCGAGATATCGCTCCAACAGCTCCTTCCTGAACTGAAACCCCGGCAGAGGGTGTGGGAGTTGACCCAGGATAAAAAAAGTATTGCCTGGACGCCGAGGGAGTACAGTTTCAGGGTCAAAGCCTACTCCATCTATCGGGTGACGATCGAGGCTACCGGCCTGAGCGACAGCTTCGGTGGCATCATCACCGGTTTCCAGCTCATCTACGTGGATCGAATGGAAGAGGGCTGAGATGAAATCTTTCCTTCTTTCGCGCCAGGATCAGAGCTGCGGCGTCGGGCTGAGATACCGGTTCGCGCATCGCTTATGCTCCCGGCTGCTCGGCGACCGAAAGGCAGCAACGGCGGTTGAGACGGCTCTGCTGTTGCCGCTGTTTTTTGCGCTGATTTTCGGCACGTTCGAAATCGGCCTGCTGATGCTCTACTACCTCTATCTCGCGTCCGCATCGAATGCGGGCATCGAGTATCTCCGCAAGGCGGCGGCCGATGGTAAACCGGCAACCGAGATTGCGTTGCGCAAGGCTATCTCCTCTCACTTCATTGGCGGGACGGATAAGACCACTCTCAAGATTGCTCTTTTGCCGATCCCCGACGACGATATTGCCGAAGCCAAAGTGCCCATACCGATCGTCAACGATTTCCGCCCGCCCGCCGATACTGCCGGGCAATATATTCTGGCTGTCGGCTACAACTGGAATTTCTTTATGCCGACGACCCGTTTTCTCGTGCCGAGCGCGGATGGTGTTTATCAATTGCGCAATATTTCCCTGGCGATCACTGCCGTGAAGGTGAGCGAATGAAAAAGACGACATGGTTGTCGCGTCTTGGCAGTTTGGGCCGTTGCCGTTCTGGCGCTGCGGCGGTGGAGATGGGAATTCTCGCTCCGCTGCTTGTGCTTCTGCTCGCGGTGGTCATCGAGGTAGGGCGGGGCTGGCTGAGCTATGACCGGTTCATGACGGTCGTCGATAATTCAGCGCGCTGGGCGGCGAGGTTCCCGGAGTTCGAGGAACGGGTGCGCACGGGTATTCCGACTTTCGTCGTCCTTTCCGGCAGCGGCATTCTCCAGGCGGACAAACTTGACCTGACGCTGAGAAGCGTCAAGCTGATCGACAAGGTCGCGAGGCTGCAGTTTCCCGCCCATAATTTTAAGGGATCGGCCGAAGACGTGCCGTGGGAGAAAACCGTCCTTGCAAACGGCTTTGGTCCTCAGGAGGCTGTCATCGTCGTCTCCGGTCGCTACAGCTACCGGCCGCTGATCTCGGTCCTGGCCGATATCACGCTCAAATTCGAATATGTTGCGGCCGTCAACCCGTTCTTTTCCCAGCGATATCCTTACCAGAGCGGCAAATCTGATTTCGCAAAATGGAACCTCAAGCGCTCGCCATTCAAAGCAAACTGATCGGGCTCAGACAGCCTCTGTCGCGACCTGGCTTTCGCCGAGCCACGCCGCACAATCCTTCAACGCCCGCGCTGCAATCAGCTGGCGTTTCATGATCGTCTTGTCCTTGCCGCGAAAACGCTTCACGCCTTCCGGCTTGACGATAGAACCCGGCTCCAGTTCCGGGAAGAGGCCGAAATTGATGTTCATCGGCTGGAAGGAGCGCTTGCCCGGCTCATCATCGGAAGAGAGGTGGCCGCCGGTGATGTGGTTGAGGAGCGAGCCGAGTGCGGTGGTGGCCGGCGGCAGGCTCGGAGCTTCACCCTTCCGTTCGGCGGCGGCGAAGCGGCCGGCGAGGAGGCCGACGGAGGCGCTTTCCACATAACCCTCGCAGCCGGTGATCTGGCCGGCGAAACGCAGGTCCGGCCGCGATTTCAGCTTCAGCGACGGATCGAGCAGGATCGGGGAATCGATATAGGTGTTGCGGTGCAGGCCGCCGAGGCGCGCGAATTCCGCATTTTCGAGGCCCGGTATCATGCGGAACACATCCGCCTGCACGCCGTATTTCAGCTTGGTCTGGAAACCAACCATGTTGTAGAGCGTGCCGAGCGCATTGTCCTGGCGCAGCTGCACGACGGCATAGGCCTTCACGGTGGGGGTATGGGCATTGGTCAAGCCCATGGGTTTCATCGGGCCATGGCGCAGGGTCTCGCGGCCGCGCTCGGCCATGATCTCGATCGGCAGGCAGCCGTCGAAATAGGGCGTGCCTTCCCATTCCTTGAAACCGACCGTGTCGCCCGCAATCAGCGCATCGATGAAGGCGTTATATTGTTCCTCGTTCAGCGGGCAGTTGATGTAATCCTTGCCCGTGCCGCCGGGGCCGACCTTGTCGTAACGCGACTGGTACCAGCAGATATCCATATTGATGCTGTCGCGGTGGACGATGGGAGCGATGGCGTCGAAAAAGGCCAGCGCGTCCTCGCCGGTCTCGGCCTGAACCGCCGCTGCCAGATCCGGCGAGGTGAGCGGGCCGGTGGCGATGATGGTGCTGCCCCATTCCTTCGGCGGCAGGCCGTTCACTTCCTCGCGGATGATCGTCACCAGAGGGTGACTTTCAAGCTCTTTCGTCACAGCCTCGGAGAACCCGTCGCGATCGACGGCAAGCGCGCCGCCGGCCGGCACCTGATGTCTGTCGGCGCAGGCCATGATCAGCGAACCGGCAAGCCGCATTTCGGCATGGATGACACCGACCGCATTGGCGGTCGCATCGTCGGAGCGGAAGGAGTTGGAACAGACCAGTTCCGCCAGCGTATCGCCCTTATGCGCATCCGTGCCGCGCACGCCACGCATTTCATGCAGGATGACGGGCACGCCGCTCTGCGCGATCTGCCATGCGGCTTCCGAGCCGGCCAGCCCGCCGCCCACGACGTGAATGGGAGAAGTGGTCTTGTCTTGCATGCTGGCGTCCATGGGCCTCCGCGGGGCAAAGGCTCCCATCCGGCGGCTGTCTTTCGAGTGATTGTTTTGCACGGGTCCCGAAGGACGCGGCATTGTTTGTGGATGCACTAGCATGCATGGCGGGGGCAGCCAAATGTTTTTGAGGGATGGAGGCTATGGGGGGCGGGCTGCCAAGCTCCCGGCGGGGTCGAGGAGCAGGCGCGCATTTTGGAGCGAGCGGCTGCCTCTTGTTTCTTCTCCCCGCCGGGGAGAAGTCCGCGGCAGCGGGATGAGGGGGTGAGGGTGGAGATATTCGGAGAGCTAGCCCCCTCATCCGACCCTTCGGGCCACCTTCTCCGGGGAGAAGAAACAAGCGGCGGCGCAGTGCGCGTCAGATTGCACTGCATGTCGCGGGAAGCGCTTTTGCAGGCGGCACGCAGGGAAGGGACGAACCTTTGATATGTTGCAGCGATGCCGAGTTCCAGCCAACCCCCGGAATCAAAAACGGCGCCAGAGGCGCCGCTTTCTTTACCTGTCGCTCAATCGTCGCGCCCTGGAGGTCGGGCAGCGGGACGATCGTTTACGCCTTAGCGGAACGAACGGGCTGCTACGTTACGGATGTCGTAACGGGTCAGACCGATGTCGCTCAGAGCCTGGTTGGAGAGGCTGCCAAGTTCGTTGATCGTGCGGCGGTAGGAGATCCAGTTCTTTGCGATGCGGATAGGGTTCATGGTCGTTTCCTCAATCTTTCTTTGTGAATTCGTCTGCCGGCTCAGCGGTTTGTCTGTGCTCTCGGCTGTTGAGGTTTATATATAGACATTGAGCCATGTTGTGCAGTGCAGAATTTAGGCTACTGCCATGCATTTGTGCACTATGTCGGCTAAATTTGCGGCTTTGCTTATCGTCTGAGCAAAATATGTGCGGAAATGCCCGTCTTTCGGGCGGTTTTTGAAGGTTGGGCGGCCTCTGAGGGCATTTGGGCGGCCATTTTCGATTTTTGCGGTGCTGGCATGCCTTCGGGCGCTTCGCATTGTTCCAGGCGATCGGTTGAGCGATGCATTTTTAACCGGTTTGCTCGCGGCATTTGAAGGCGGAGACGGGGGGCTGCTCAAGGATCGCCCAAAACAAAAAAAGGCCAGAGGCGGAAGCCTCAGGCCTTTTGGAAGGGTAGTCTCGCATCCGCCGCATTCAAGCGGCGAGGCGGATTAGATGCCGACGGCGGTACGGGCGACGCGGCGGATGTCCTGACGGCCAATGCCGAGGTCGCTCAGTTCGCGGTCAGTCATGCGGCCGAGTTCGGTTACGGTCTGACGATACTTGCGCCAGTTGGTGAGCGAGCGTGTAATGTTCATTTTCATCTTCCTCTTCGTGCTGTTCAGTCTCTACGGCCAGTCTTGGGAGGCTTTGGTCCGGGGCTGAACTCGATCTCTGTATGACCACGAATATAATCGGTTTAATCAAAAGAAAAACAGACAAAGCAAGATGCCACCTATGCGTGGAATGCAATGCAAGCCGGTAAAACGGGCCGATTGCGGCGATTCATGCATAATTTGTGACCAATTTGTGTGCTTTTGGTGGTGGCGGGATGAGCGGCATTGCGAATCCGCGAGGGTTGACCGGGCAAGGGGAGGACGCGGCAGTCGTGAATTGCAGATTAGAAAAGGGCGCGCGCAATGTGCGGTGCGGGACGTGCTATATATAATGTCAACGTAGCCGCATAAATATCTCCGCTTTCCGCGCCGGCCTCCCTGCGGGTTTGCCGGGCGGGAAAGGCGGGGCGCGGGCTGTGCGGCTTTTCTTTCTCTGCAAGGAATAGTCTCTGTTCCGCTGTTGTGCCTTCTCCCCTGGCGCGGGCTGCAAATAGTCAAAGAGGGCGGGGCCTCTTCCCGCCGGCGCAGGCGGCAAGAAAAGTCCGGAGGAAACGAGGGGCGGGGGGAACGGCGTGCTTGACCCTTTCTGAACATTGTGACATACCGCCGCCCAACGTGCGGGTATGGCGGAATTGGTAGACGCATTGGTTTTAGGTACCAACGCTTCGGCGTGGGAGTTCGAGTCTCTCTACCCGCACCACAAGCAAGGCATGGCTGTGCCACGCTTGCGCCAGAGTGCATCTTTATAAGATGCGGGAGCTTCGGGGTTCGTTTTCCCCCTTGGTCTTTCTCTCGGGCGCGGGCGCAATGGTGTCCGGCAGGCGCTTGTGTCAAGAAATAAGGGAAGCCACGGCCGGGGAACGACGTTTCCGGCGCAGTGCTCGAAAGTAAACCAACGGCTGTCTGAGCACCGCCGCCATGATGTGAAGGTTAGGAAAATGCAGGTTATCGAAACGCTCGCTGAAGGGCTGAAGCGCGAACTCAAGGTCGTTATTCCGGCCGCCGACATGAAGGCTCGTCTGGACGAGCGCCTGGTTGACGCCAAGGACAAGGTTCGCATCAACGGTTTCCGTCCCGGCAAGGTGCCGGTTGGCCACCTGAAGAAGATGTACGGCAAGTCCATCATGGCCGACCTCGTCAACGAGCTGGTTCGTGAAAAGCCGACCGAAATCCTTTCCAGCCGCGGCGAGAAGTCTGCTACCCAGCCGGCCATCTCCATGACCGAAGACGAGCAGGAAGCCGAAAAGATCCTGTCGGCCGAATCCGATTTCGAATTCACCGTTGCCTATGAAATCATTCCGGCCATCGAACTGAAGGCCAATGACGGCATCAAGGTTACCCGCGAAGTTGTTGAAGTCTCCGAAGACGAAATCAACGAGCAGATTCTGAAGATCGCTGAAAGCGCCCGCACCTTTGAGGCCAAGAAGGGCAAGGCTGCCGATGGCGACCGCGTCACCATGAACTATCTCGGCAAGGTTGACGGCGTTGCCTTCGACGGCGGCGCTGCTGAAGATGCTGAACTGGTTCTCGGTTCGGGCCGCTTCATCCCCGGCTTCGAAGACCAGCTGGTCGGCGTCAAGGCTGGCGATGAAAAGACCATCACCGTGACCTTCCCGGCTGACTACCCGGCTGCAAACCTTGCCGGCAAGGAAGCCAACTTCGACATCACCGTCAAGGAAGTTGCCGCTGCTGCTGCCGTTGAAATCAACGACGAACTGGCTGAAAAGCTCGGTCTTGAATCGGCTGAAAAGCTGAAGGAAATCGTCAAGGGTCAGATCGAAAGCCAGTACGGCAACATCACCCGCCAGAAGGTCAAGCGTCAGATCCTCGACCAGCTGGACGAAATGTACAAGTTCGACACGCCGGCCGGCCTGGTTGACGCCGAGTTCGACAACATCTGGCGCCAGATCAACACCGATCTCGCCCAGTCCGGCAAGACCTTCGCTGACGAAGACACGACCGAAGAAGAAGCCCGCGAAGAATATCGCAAGCTTGCTGAACGCCGCGTCCGTCTCGGCCTCGTTCTCTCCGAAATCGGCGAAAAGGCCGGCGTTGAAGTGACCGAAGAAGAAATGCAGCGCGCGCTGTTCCAGCAGCTGCAGCAGTTCCCGGGCCAGCAGAAGGAAATCCTCGATTTCTTCCGCAACACCCCCGGCGCTTCCGCTTCGCTGCGCGCTCCGATCTTCGAAGAAAAGGTCATCGACAAGCTGCTCTCCGAAATCTCGGTAACGGACAAGACCGTTTCCAAGGAAGAGCTGCTGGCTGACGACGCCGAAGAAGCAACGGAAACCAAGAAGAAGGCCCCGGCCAAGAAAAAGGCTGCTGCCAAGGCTGACGACGCCGCCGAAGGCGAAGAAGCCGCTCCGAAGAAGAAGGCTCCGGCCAAGAAGAAGGCCGCCGAAGGCGACGCCGAATAATCTTCTTCAGTGCAAGCTGATTGAACAAAGGGCCGTGGCGAAAGCTGCGGCCTTTTTGTTTGGTTGGGGATACGAACCGTTCCGCTCTGAGTGATGTGGCCAGTGGCACAAACCAGCGCCACTGGCCGGTATTGAGTGTTAGAACTGGTTCCGGCTATCGCTTCTCGGATCGTTATTCACCTGATGAGGCGTGTAAAGATCGGCGCGCGCTTTTCGCCGCCAAGGTCGCGCGGGACTTTGCCGATCGATGATGAGGTCCGCTAGCGCGATGGCCGGTAAACCATTCATCGGGCATTGCGCCACCCATTGACCATCCGGTGCTGCGATTCCGGAAGGCGCGCCGGGGCTCTGGGCGGCAAGGGTGGAATAGCTGACCCAATAGGTATTGCTCACCGCGTGCCCCAATATCTCGGCGGCAAATGCCGTAGCATTGGAAGGGGCGTCGCCCGCGGTGGAAAATAGCATGCAATCGACATTCAGCTTCTCATATTCCATGAATATTTCCGGATAGTGCGCTTCCATGCCAAGCGCGCAACCGAAACGGAAGCCATCGACTTCAAACATCACCGGGACATTTCCCGGCGAATACATGAACGAGATTTTGGTGTTCGACAACAAACGTTCGTCGTAGCGCGTTACAAGCTTTCCACGATCGGAGATGACATACAGGCTGTTATATGGCCGGTGCGGTGGCGTGAGTTGATGGACGGCACCCAAAACCGTCCATAGTTTCAGCTTGCGCGCCAGTTTTCTGATCGCCTCCAGTTCTTCGCGCAGAGTTTCCCATTCAAAGCGTGTCCAGTCGGATGGTCCGATTTGCCCCGGACCAGTCTCTGACATGAGCCGTTTATGAGGCCAGCACGTTGCCCCTTCAGGGAAATGTATGAGGCGAGCGCCAGCCTTTTGGGCATCGTCCATGAGACGGCGGATTTCCTGTCCGCAGGTTTTTAGGGCGGAGACGTCACGAGGATCGTTGAACAGGGATGTCTGCGCGACCGCCACGCGTATTGAGTTGCTCACAGGAGCGTCCGATATTCTGCGAATATGCTGGAGAGCAGCTGTATAAGATTCGCCGGTTTTGGCTGCGCGCGCTCTTACACGCCGTTTTAGATTGCTATTTTGCGTCATTGTCAGGCCTTTCACGTCCCGGACGCAGTTCCCCAGCAACCCGCCCGAAACGATCGGACCAAGACAAGTGCCTGAGACAATAGTCCCTTTGCCTCCATTGAAGACACTGCTGGGGAAGGTCGTGGAGGTTAGGCGCAGGCCACGCGGTAACAAATATCCGTTGGAAAAAGCCGATTCGTCAAGCAGTCGGCGCACCCCTCATGGGAAGCTTCCCGATCACAATGCGGTGCAGCATGATTTTTTGCTGCATCTGCTCTTGTTCATCTCCCGTTCATCTGGCACCCTGCGCAGCATGATTTGCCCCGGCCGTTGCATGCGGTCGTTCGGGCATTATGTGCCGCTCTCGTGCGGCCTTATCGCTGCCAAACCATTGGCCTTAAGCTTTTACCGTGCCCGCCGGGTTCTCCCGGTGCGCCCTTAATTTGCCAGGGGACAAGTATGTCACTCCGCACGGGTTCCGCCCTCTTCATCGCCCTTTATGCCCTCACGGGAGCTACCGCCCATGCGGATGAGGCCGGGCTGATCTGGAAGCCGGTCAAGAATTCCGACCGCTCCTATACGGCGCGTATCGGTGCTAAACTGCCGGTCGATACGCCGATCCGCGCCGGGCTTGAAATGGGCATGAATGCCTCGAAGACGGGGCAGGTGGTGGATACGCCGGTGCGGGTATGGGGCAATGTCACGCTGCTGGCCGAACAGTTGCCCGGCGTTTCGCTGGCCCGTGATGTCGGCGTCATCTTCAACGCGCTGACGGGATCGAGCAGCCTTTCCATGACGTCGCAGCAGAAGCGCATCGTCACGCCGGAACTGGATATCGAGGCAAACCGCAATTTCACCGTGCGTTATGACGGCACGGCGCAGCAATGGAACGGGCTGGATGTATCGCAGTCGCTGCGTCTGTCCCGCTCGGAGACCGGCACGGCTTTCGTGCTGACGGGGGCGAGCCGCAACAGCTTCAACGAGTTCAGCAGCGGCGTGGCGGTGGAGCAGAAGATCGGCGACAATCTGACGGTGCGGGGAACGCTGGATCAGGGCTATGCGGATCATTTCCGGCCGGGGGTTAGTGCGCGGTATAGTATTCGGTGGTGAGTGCGGTTCCGCCCGCAGTGGGGTGTCTGAAAACTCGGCGTCATCCTCGGGCTTGACCCGAGGATCCATGGTTGCGCCGGATTGGGGATCCTCGGGTCAAGCCCGAGGATGACGACGGAGAGATTTTAGCATGCCGTCGGCGGCCTATGTTTCTAAGGTTAAGTCTCGGGGCGAAAAACTCCCTTTGTCATGCTGGTCCCCGGAACTAGCCCGAGGATGATCCGGCATCCAGCCACGGCGCGTCTGCGCCGTGAGGCGAGTCTTTTCAGCCCAAGGACTTGGGCTGGCTGGACCCCGGATCAAGTCCGGGGTGACGAGGAGAGGGGGCTACGACCTTACCACAAGCGCGCGTATGGCGTTGTGCCGTCCCACTGAATACTCTCTCAATCCTTCTTGATCTCGCCCATGCGGTTCCACGCATCCAGCCCGGCAATCTTGTAGGCTTCGGCAAGCGTGGGGTAATTGAACGTATTCTCCACGAAATATTCCACAGTGCCCTTCAGGTTCAGCACCGCCTGGCCGATATGCACCAGTTCGGTCGCACCTTCGCCGACGATGTGGACGCCGAGCAGGCGGCGGGTTTTGAGCGAGAAGATCATCTTCAACAGCCCGCTGTCGAGGCCCATGATGTGGCCACGCGAGGTTTCGCGGAAATGGGCGATGCCGCATTCATAGGGAATGCCGCGTTCGATGACTTCTTCTTCCGTCAGGCCGCAGGTGGAGATTTCCGGTACGGCATAGATGCCGTAGGGGAAGAATTGCGGCGGTTCGCCGGCCGGTGCGCCGACGGCGTGGCGGGCGGCGATGCGGCCCTGTTCCATTGACGTGGATGCAAGGCTCGGGAAACCGATGATGTCGCCGGCGGCATAGATGTTCGGCACCGAGGTCTGGAAGGTCTCGGGATCGACCTTCAGGCGGCCACGGCTGTCGGCCTCCAGTCCGCAGGCTGAAAGATTGAGCGTATCGGTGGCACCGACACGGCCGGCGGCAAACAGCACCGTCTCGGCTTTCAGGACACGGCCATTGCTGAGCGATACCAGGCATTTGCCGCTTTCATCACGCTCCACCTTTTCCGCCTTCTGGCCGAAGATCAGCTTCATGTTGCGGTCGCGCAGCTGGTAGGTGAAGTCCTCGACGATTTCCTTGTCGATGAATTCCAGCATGGTTTCGCGCGGCTCCACCACCGTCACCTGCGTGTCGAGTGCGCTGAAGATGGTGGCATATTCGATGCCGATGACACCGGCGCCGACCACGACCATGGAGCGCGGCAACTCCTTGATCTCGAGAATTTCATCCGAATCGAGCACGGCCTGGCCGTCGAAGGGAATATGCGGCGGCCGGTAGGGTCGGGTGCCGATGGTCAGCAGGATGGAGGTGCCGGTGACATTCATGATTTCACCGTCGTTCTTCACCACCTTCATGGTGTTGGCATCAACGAAACTTGCCGTGCCGCGAATATGCTGCACGCGGTTGCGGGCGAACTGGTGTTCCAGCACCTCGACCTCGTGGTCCAGCGTGATGAGCAGGCGGCGGCGCAGATCGTCCGCGTCGATCTCCTGCTTGACGCGGTAGGAGCGGCCGTAAAAGCCGCGCTCGCGCCAGCCGGTGAGGTTGAGCGCGGTTTCGCGCAGGGTCTTGGAAGGGATGGTGCCGGTATGCACGGAAACACCGCCGACACGGCTGCCCTTCTCGATGACCAGAACCTTCTTTTCGAGCTTGGCGGCCTGAATGGCGGCCCGTCTTCCCGCCGGACCGCTGCCGACAACAATCAGATCGAACTGGTGCATGAAAAACCCCGGAATAGAATGCATTGCAATGACCGGATGTCGCATCCGGCGTGGCGTCGCCGCGAAATGGTCGTGATGCCATTTTGACGATGGGAAGTGATTCCCCTGTCAGCCTTGCCCGCAAGAGTGCAATGCAACAAACGCCTGCGTCAATCTGTAGCGCAAGATTCTGACGGATTCGTAACTGGGGGTGAATTTTCGGAAGGTTGTGTGATTGATGGTGTAGCGGGGGTGCGTGGAGCTTTACCCCCCTCTGCCCTGCTGGGCATCTCCCCCCTCAAGGGGGGAGATCGATCTGCGGCAAGGCTTCGCCCATCTCTACGCTTGAGAATGAAGCGACGAAAGGGCCTCTTGCCGATCTCCCCTCTTGAGGGGGAGATGCCCAGCAGGGCAGAGGGGGTAAAGCTACACGCGCCTCCGTCCACTATGCCCTAAAACCCCAACACCTTCATCCCGCACGGCGCTGCCGAACGGGGATGGTCAGGGTGCGTCGGGCGATTGCCCGGCTGCGCTTTGGTTGAGGTTGGTGTGGGTCGGATGCGTTGCGCAGCCGGGTCTTTCACCATGCCGTATTTCGCAAGCGGCGGTGCACCGCCTGTTGCGAAATGGTCCTGTCACCACGAACGTTGCCAGCGTTCCACCACCAGGACCGTCCCTCGGTTTCCACCACGTCTGGCGTCCACCCGGCAGGACTGCATGCAGCATAACAGCGCGCGGCCGTCCGGGGAAAAGCGGGGATGAATTTGCCGGGTGTCAGCCGTCTTTCCGGGTGACGTGGTGGTGGAGTGCGGCGAGGTCCTGCCTCAGCGCCGCCAGTTCGGCGAGCACCTTCACGTCGATTTTTTCATGCAGCGACAGCACTTCCAGTTCGGCCTTCAAGTTCACCTCATAGTCCTTGGCGGCCTCGAAACGGTCACGGGCGGCCTGGCGGTTCTGCGACATCATGATGATCGGCGCCTGAATGGCGGCCAGCATGGAAAGCAGCAGGTTGAGGAAGATGAAGGGGTAGGGGTCGAAAGCCCGAGTTGCCAGCACGATGGTGTTGATGACCGCCCAGAATACCAGGAATAAGCAGAAACTGAGGATGAACCCCCAGGAGCCGCCGACCTTGGCGATATTGTCGGCCAGCCTGTCACCGATACTTGCGCCGGCCGAAAATTCCGCATTGATGTCGCTCGAAACCAGCTTTTTCTGGTGCGACAGTTCCAGAATGCGGCGCTCCACCTCGCCGATCTCGCGCGAGGAGCGTTTGAAATGCGAAACGATATAGTCGGAGATATCAGTCACGGCGTTTCTCCGTTGCAATGGTGCGATGCGGGCTGCATCGAGATAAACCCGCATGGTGGTGAAATTCAAACGATTTCCACCACCATGCGGTTCACGCGTCCCGCGCCGAAAACCGTCAGACGGCGGGCGTGCCCTCATTCACCCAGTTAAAACCGGGGAAGAAGCGCTCGCGGCCATATTGCTCGCCGAACATCATGTCGAATTGCAGCAGGCGGTAGTCGCGCACCACGTCGGGAATGGAATTGGGCGCGATCGACCAGTCGGGCAGGGCCTTGCCGTCAGTCGCCACCAGCATATGCCGGTCGATGACGGAAAAGGCCTGCTGAACCTCGCCAAGCGTTCCCGTGTAGAAGGGATCGGAAAAGCCGGCGGTCTTCAGCACATGATAGGGCAGAAGCGCCGGGCTGATGGTGCCGATATTCTTGCGCACGCCCTTCTTCGAGGACCAGACGACGAGCGGTGTCTCATGTTCCTTCTTCATCACCTCCAGCGGCGCGCGGCGGCTGGCCACCATGCCGGGCATGTAGCCACTTTCCACGAAGGTCTGGCCGAGCGGCGGCAGGTGATCGCCAAAGAGGACGATGATGGTTTCACGGTCGCGCTTCTTGGCCCAGCGCATCAGTTTCAGAAGAGCCTCGTCGGCCTCCACCACCCCTTGCGAATAGGTCGCGAGCGCCTGTGATGCCGAAGGAGAAAGATCGCCTTCCACGCCGACGGTATCGGCGGCATAACGACCCGCCTCGTAGGGACCGTGTCCCTGCAGGGTGACGGCGAAGAGGAAGAGCGGGTTGCGGGCCTGCTCGGCCGTCGCCATGATCTCGTCCATCAGCGCGTCGTCGGAGGCGAAGTTGCCGCGTTTTTCCATGGCCGGCAGCGTCTCTTCGGAACGGAATTCCTCGAAGCCGAAATTCTGATAGACCTGCTTGCGGTTCCAGAACCATTCCTGAAACGGATGCATGGCGATGGCCGAATAACCCTCGCCACGAAAGAAGCTGGCAAGCGAGGGCACCGGGCGGCGGATATATTGCTGGTAGGGAATGCTGCCATAGGGCAGGAAAGCGTTGGAAAAGCCGGTCAGCGCCTCGAATTCCACATTCGCCGTCATGCCACCGAACTCAGGGGAAAAGACATTGCCGGACTGTTTGGCGCGAATGGTCGGCATGGGATCGGCCGAGAGCTTCACGTTTTCAAGCCGGGTCGGATCCCAGAGCGATTCGCTCATCAGCATGATGACATCGGGGTAATCGCCCTTGTTGGCGGTAAAGGCGGCGGGCTGCGCCGTCAGGTCGGCAATGCTGTTTTCACCGTAACCCTGCGGGGCGGACACATTCGCCATCGGAATGTTGAAGGCAAAAGCCATCAGGAAGCCGTTGTGGCGGTAGTTTTCCTGCTGGTCCCACATCATGGGAATGATGTTGAGGCGATCGCGTACCCAGGAGTAATGCGAATAGTCCATCAGCGAGGCGAGGCTGGCCAAAAGCGGCAGCGCCAATGCCAGACCTGCGGCGCGTTCACGCCAGTTCAGGCCCGGAGAATAACGCCGCGCCAGAAGCCAGAGGGCGGCCAGCGCCGCAACCGTGGCGAAAAGGCCAAGCCCGACCAGCACCGCCGTCAGCGGCTGGGCCTTCAGCATGGTGGGCAGAAGCTCGAGGATCTGCCGGCCAAACAGCAGGTCGGAAGGATAAAGCGGATCGGAGAGATAGGTCTGTTTCTGTGCGGAAATCAGTCCCGTCAGCACGCAAAGCGGCGTAACCGCAATGAGCGACAGATAACGACGGCCAAGAATGGCATCCAGCGCCACCAGCAAAAGCAGAACGGCGGCAATGGTGGTCATGCCCGGGCGGGCGGACGAGGTCAGGAACGCACCGACATCATGGAGCGAACCGCGGGCGATCCACTCCAGCGCCACGACCAGCACGATGGATGCGACCATCAGGTTGGCAAGCGTATAGGCCGTGCCCGAAAGCTTCGAAAGGCTCCTTGTCCATGCAGGCGAAAAGACGACAAAAGCCTTTTCGGAAGCCGTTGTTTTTGGCACCGAATCTCTCAAACTCATACTCCGGTATTGCAGGCGGCACGACCGATCCGGGGAGGTGAATCGGGTGTCGCAAAAGTGTCATGTAACTGTCACATAAGCGCGATGAACGCGACATGAACTTTGCGCAACCTGGCGGGTGCGGCGATAACCTTAGCGTGAACGCGCGCCTGTGATGCGTAACGGGTGCCGCCATGCAATTGCCGCGTTGCGGAGCGGGCAAGGGCGCGGTATTGAAAAGCCATGAGCGACAGACACGATATCCAGAACCATCTCCGGATTGCCGTCGGGCAGTTCAATCCCACCGTTGGCGACGTGGCGGGCAATCTCGTCAAGGCGCGCGAGGCAAGGGCCGATGCGGCGACACAGGGCGCCGATCTTCTGCTTTTGACCGAGCTGTTCATATCCGGCTATCCGCCGGAAGATCTGGTGCTGAAACCGGCTTTCCTGAAAGCATGCCTGAAAGCCGTGGAAGAGCTGGCGGCGGAAACCGCCGATGGCGGGCCGGGCATCGTCATCGGTTTTCCACGCCAGGGCGAGACGGGCCGGCACAATTCCGTGGCGCTTCTGGATGGCGGCAAGATCATCGCGCTGCGCGACAAGATTGACCTGCCGAATTATGGCGAGTTCGACGAAAAACGCGTTTTCTCCGAGGGCTCGATTTCCGGTCCCTATAATTTCCGTGGGGTCAGGATCGGCATTCCGATCTGCGAGGAAATCTGGAACGAGATGGGCGTGTGCGAAACGCTGGCCGAAAGCGGGGCGGAAATCCTGCTGGTGCCGAACGGTTCGCCCTATTATCGCGGCAAGCTGGATGTGCGCCACCAGGTGGCGCTGCGGCAGGTTATCGAAAGCGGCCTGCCGCTCGTCTTCGCCAACCAGCTGGGCGGGCAGGATGAGCTGGTGTTCGATGGCGCGAGCTTCGGCTTTAATGCCGACAAGACACTTGCCTTCCAGATGAGCCAGTTCGAGGCAACGCTTGCCGTCACCGACTGGAAACGTACGGAAGAGGGGTGGCGCTGCGAGAGCGGACCCTTCTCGAAAATTCCCGAAGGCGAGGAGGCCGACTATCGCGCCTGCATGCTGGGCTTTCGCGATTACGTCAACAAGAACGGCTTCAAGAGCGTGGTTCTCGGCCTTTCCGGCGGCATCGATTCGGCGATCTGTGCCGCCCTTGCCGTCGATGCGCTGGGCGAGGAGCGGGTGCGCTGCATCATGCTGCCTTACCGTTACACCTCGGAAGAATCGCTGAAGGACGCGGCCGATTGTGCGAAAGCGCTGGGCTGCCGTTACGATATCGTGCCGATCGTCGAGCCGGTGGAGGGTTTCCTCTCGGCACTGTCAGATCTTTTCGAAGGCACGGAAGAGGGCATTACCGAGGAAAACCTGCAGAGCCGCACGCGCGGCACCATCTTGATGGCCGTCTCGAACAAGTTCGGCTCGATGGTGGTGACAACGGGCAACAAGTCGGAAATGTCGGTGGGTTATGCGACGCTTTATGGCGACATGAATGGCGGTTTCAACCCCATCAAGGACCTCTACAAGATGCAGGTCTATGCCATTTCCAGCTGGCGCAACGCCCATGTGCCGCCGGGAGCGCTCGGCCCTTCCGGCGTGGTGATCCCGGCCAATATCATTTCCAAAGCACCGTCGGCCGAATTGCGCCCCAACCAGACCGACCAGGATTCGCTGCCGCCCTATCCGGTGCTGGACGATATTCTGGAATGCCTTGTCGAGAAGGAAATGTCGGTCGAGGAGATTCTCGCGCGTGGCCATGATGTGGCGACGGTGCACCGGGTGGAGCATCTGCTCTATCTTGCCGAATACAAGCGCCGGCAATCGGCGCCGGGCGTGAAGATCACCAAGAAGAACTTTGGGCGTGACCGGCGTTACCCGATTACCAACCGGTTCCGGGATCGGTGATTGACGGAAGGCGCGGGTGGCGGATGTTTTGCCCGGCGTTGCCGCTCGTTTCTTCTCCCCGCCGGGGAGAAGGTGGCCCGAAGGGTCGGATGAGGGGGCAAGCTCTCGGTCTATCGCTGACGTCGCCCCCTCATCCCGCTGCCGCGGACTTCTCCCCGGCGGGGAGAAGAAACAAGGGGCATGCGCTCGTTCCACAACAAACCTTCGTGTTTAAACAAGCGGCGCGGAGAAAACCCCGCGCCGTTCGCTCATCTCAAATAACCTGCCCCACATCGATGCGGTTGCCATCGGGGTCTTCAAACACAAAGGCGCGCAGGCCGTAATCCTTGTCCTGCAGGCCCTTGATGATGCGCAAGCCCTGGCTCTTGCAGAGCGCATGCAGTGCATCGACATCGCTCACCATCATATGCGCCACATTGAAGGGCGCTGCCTTGTGGCTGGGCTGCAATGTCAGGTGCAGCTCGGCATTGCCCTGTTTGAGGATCATGAAACCGACAGGGTTGCCGTTTTCGAAGGTTTTTTCGAAGCCCAACACACCGACATAAAAATCATGGGCCTTTTCGATGTTTTTGACAGGAAGCATTGCGGCGATCCGCCCGAAGCGGATGCCGTGATCGGCGATGGTATTCATCGCGGAACCTCGGATCTGGGAGAAACGGCAAGGGTCACGGACGGTGCCGGAGCGCTGGCGTTTTTTCCGGTTTGAATTTGCAGGACGGTGCCTGCCGCCCTAGGATCATAATCGAGGCGATGGCGGATGCAAACGGAATGTCTGCATTGCCGGGCGCTTTGAGCGAGAACACGGACACGCCCGGGAGGCAGAATGCGCAGCTCCATCGAAATCTTCAACATCCGCACCCGGCAGATGCGGGTGGTGTGGCAGACGCCTGATCTCTTCGAAGCGCCGAACTGGTCGCCGGATGGAAAATACCTGCTGCTGAACAGCGAAGGGCTGCTTTACCGCCTGTCCCTTGCCGGTGATGCGTCGCCGGAGAAGGTCGATACTGGCTTTGCCACGCTCTGCAACAATGATCATGGTATTTCGCCGGATGGATCGCTCTACGCCATTTCCGACAAGGTGGAATTTGGCAAGAGCGCCATCTATCTCATGCCCTCGGCGGGCGGCGCGCCACGGCTGATGACGAAGAACCTTCCTTCCTACTGGCACGGATGGGCTCCGGACGGGAAGAGTTTTGCCTATTGCGGCATTCGCGATCAGGTCTTCGATATCTATTCGATGGATATAGACAGCGGCGTCGAGACGCGACTGACCCATGGCGAGGGCCGCAATGACGGGCCGGATTATTCGCCTGACGGCGAGTGGGTCTATTTCAATTCCAGCCGCACCGGGCTGATGCAGATCTGGCGCGTGCGGGTGGATGGTTCAGCCGTCGAGCGGATCACCGACAGTTCCTATGGCGACTGGTTTCCGCATCCGTCTCCGAAAGGGGACAAGGTGGTGTTCGTCTCCTATGACGGCGATGTCTTCGACCATCCGCGCGACCTCGACGTGCGGGTGCGGCTGATGGATATGGATGGCGGCAATGCCGAGACGCTGTTCGAGCTTTTTGGCGGGCAAGGCACGATGAACTCACCCAACTGGTCACCGGATGGGGATGAGTTCGCTTATGTCAGGTATTTCCCTGTCGCGTGATCTATTCTTCTTCCGTCATGCCGGACTTGATCCGGCATCCAGCCGATGCGCGTCTGCGCGTCGAAAGGCCTCTTTTCAGCCCAAAGACCAGGGCTGTCTGGATGTTGCTCAAGACCGCTATGACGGTGTGCCATGGTCACATTGCCGCACGGTCCTGCAAGACACTTGCCTTCGCAAGCCTTCTTGCTCATAGCTTTCTACGTCAGGTGCCCGCCGGTTGCGGCGGGAGAATCGGGAATCCGGTGAAAGACCGGAACGTGCCCAGCGCTGTGAGGCGGATGCCCTTTTCACAAGCCACTGAAGCAGTTCGGGAAGGCGAAAAGGGCGGATGAAGCCGAGTCAGAAGACCGGCCTGACGGGATAGACTGAACCGCGTGGACGGCGGCAGGTTGTTGAAGAGGCGTGTCGTGCAGGCGAAAACCGGTATGGTTTCAGCATTGTCGCGCCCGCATTGTTGGGGATAAACGATGCCGATTGATCCGTCCGCCACCGGTCCATTGAAAGCCGATCTGTTCGATCACGCGCTTTCACCCGCCCGGCCTTTTTCCAGCGAGGAACGCGAGGCGATCTACCGCGCCATTGAAAGCCGCCGTGACGTGCGTGACCAGTTCCTGCCCGATCCATTGCCGGAGGAGGTGGTGCAGCGCCTGCTGCGGGCCGCGCATTCCGCTCCCTCCGTCGGCTTCATGCAGCCGTGGAATTTCACGCTCGTTACCGATGGCGCCGTGAGGCAGGCTGCCTTTGTGGCCTTCAGTCGCGCCAATGAGGAGGCGGCGGCGATGTTTACGGGCGAGCAGCAGACGCTCTACCGTAGTCTCAAGCTTGAAGGCATCCGCAAGGCGCCGCTCAGCATCTGCGTCACCTGCGATCCGACGCGTGGTGGCAAGGTGGTGCTGGGCCGCACCCATAATCCGCGCACGGATGTCTATTCCACCGTCTGCGCCATCCAGAATCTCTGGCTTGCGGCGCGCGCGGAAGGTATCGGCGTCGGCTGGGTCAGCATTTTCCATGATAGCGACATTCGCACCATTCTGGGCATTCCCGACCATATCGAAATCGTGGCCTGGCTGTGTCTCGGCCGCGTCGATGCGCTTTACACCGAGCCGGAACTGGCGGTGAAGGGCTGGCGGCAGCGTGTGCCGCTGGAGGAGCTGGTGTTCCGCAACCGGTGGGGTGGGTGAGCGGCTTCGCTTTGGGGGGGGCACCCTTCCCGAATGAGCGCTCGGAAAGGGTAGTTTTCCGTCTGTCAGACGTTTCCCATGCGTCAGACGATGGTGCAGTTGAAAAGATTGAGGATGGGGTGGATGGGGCTGGCGAGGCTGATCGTGCCCTGGGCGCTTGCGCCCCAGAACAGCCCGACGACGTTGTTGCCCGCCGTGTCGATCACGGCGCTGCCGCTATCGCCCGGCTGGCTGAAAACCTCGCCGGCGCGGCGGGGTGATATGCCGATCTGGTTGCGCATGTTCGGCTGCTGCACATCGTAAAAGCCGGAAACGACGCCATTGGTGATGTTCGTTGTCACCCCCGATTTCGTGACATTCATGTTGAGCGCCGCAACGGCCGCCCCCACCGGCGAGGGAAGGTTGTAGATCGCGCCAATGGTGGCGAGCCGGCCGTTTGTGGGGCTGGCAACGGCCGCGTCGACGCCATAGCTGGTTCCCTGATAGACGATGTTGCCCCTTTGCAAGGCGACGATATTGGCGGCAAGGTCGCCGAGCCAGGTGCGTGCCGGCTGCGAGACGTCATCGCCGATCTGTCCATTGTCCCGGCAGATGACATGCGCATTGCTCATGATCAGCGGCGCTCCGCTGGCGGCCCTGACGACGAGCCCGATGGTGCCGACGGTATCCGTCCACGACCAGTAATCCGGGCTGCCGCTGATGCCGCCGACCATCGGCTCCACGATCTTCTCGCGCGGATTGTCGGAGAGGCGTCTTGGATGATCCTTCAATTCCATTCCCGGAACAGGCGGCGTTCTCAAGGCCTCATGCGGGCGTATGAAAGAGCCTTCCCGCACCTGCACCAGCGCGCCGCCGAGTGTCGTCATCAGGCTTGCCTGCAGCGATGCTTCGGGCGCATGCTGGTAGAGGATCAGGCCCAGCTCCTGGGTCAGTTCGCCGGCGTCGTCTTCAAGCAGCCCGACACCGATTGCCGTGACGCCGGGTATGCCTGTCAATTGGTGGTAGTGCCGCTCCTTGAGCGCGGTGAGTTCCTCGAAAGTCATTCGCTTGCCTCAATGGGTAAAAGGGTGAAAACGGATGTCGACCGGGCGGCGCTGGCGAGGGGTGGAGGCCAGCGCCGCACGGGATTGCTAACATCAGTTCAGCGGAATGATCTTGCCGCTGGAAGGCGCGCCGCCTCCTGCGGGCGGCGGGCCGCCGGCTGCTGCCTGATCGGCCAGCATGCGGTATTGGGAGGTGCCTTTTTCAGTGCTGATCGTGCCGGATACGGTGTAGAGATAGACGTCACCGGAGACGGCGTAGTCGTTGTTCTGATTGTTCACGTAGAACTCGATCTCGACAGTCGACATGTTTTTTGCGCGTTCCAGGAAGGCGTCCATCAGCATGGTGATCTGCTGTTCGGTCAGGCCCTTGGAGCGCATTTCCTGTCTGGTCTTTTCATAGGATGCCGAGGCGCCGCCGCCGCCGAAGAACCATGTCCAGACCGACAGGTTGGCGCTGGCGGTGGTCTTTTCGTATTCGTTGATCTCCTCGCGATAGGACGCTTCCAGCATTCCCAGCGCAAGTGCGTTGAGGTCCTTCACATCCTGGCTGGACAGGGCCGAGATCTGCAGCTGGGCCTTGATCTTTCCGGTGGTGTGGGCCGGAACGGTGTAGGAAATGCCGGTCAGCTGCCCCATGCCGGAAACGGAGATGGAATAGGACTCCTTGGCCTCGCCTGTCGGCAAAGTCGCGATGACCGGTACGAAAGGATCGAGCAATTTTACGCCGGTGGCGGTGATTTGAATGGATGTCATGGCTTACTCCTGATGGTTGTGGGCTTCAAAAGGCAATGAAACTCTGATCGTCCACTCTGGCTGAGATGGACGACGTCTTCGTCTGGAGATGCATGAAGGGCGCGCGGGGCCGAAGCCGCGCGAGCGGTCTGTATTTTACCTGGAGTGCTGATCCACTTTAAGTGGATTTCTCGATAGTATGCACCTTTTAGGGGAAGTCAATCGCGTTTGTACGTAACGGTTGTGTGGAAATATTTGCCGGCAAACGAGGTGAAGACTATATGTCGCTCAATGCCCGATCGTGGATCAAAGCGGGTCAGATGACGGACGCAGCGCGCAGGGATGCGGCGCAATCCGATTGTGGTTGCCAGCCGGCTTAAAACATCGCGTCGTATTTATTGCTGCGGCTGTATGCCCTTCAATGCCGGGTTTTTGAGGTCGATCCGGCCTGTCTGATCGGGCAGGAATTTCGGGCCGATGACGCGGACCTTGCTGTCGTTCGGGTCGTAGTCGCGTTCGGGAACCGGTTGCTCCGGCGGCTTTGCGGCCTGCTGCTGCTCAGCGGGTTTCGGAACCTTGTCGCCTTGCGGTGATGGGATGGTGGTGATGCCGGAATAGGGTTTTTCGGCTTCCGGCCGGGCTGCCTCTTCCTGCTTTTGCATTTCTTCGTGATAGGCGGCCATGTTGCAGGCGCAGCCCGGCGCCTTTGCCGAGGCATTCCTGTAGGCGAACGCGGTCGGCAGGTCCTTGTAGGGCTTTCCGGTTTCGGCAGACACCATGTCGGCCGTTTCCTGATCCGTCATGGAGTGGAAATAAAGCTCCGTCTCAGTTCCCGGACACATTTTCTGGCATTGCTCCGCCTGGGCGCGGAAATCGAGCGGCGAGGCGTTGGACGCAATGGGGAAAAACGAGCCGTCGCAGGTGCGCACGCAGAGTGTTCTAAGCCCGCCCTCGGCGGAGGCGTTGGGGTAGGGCGAAAGCCCGGCCTGTCCCGGCTGATTGCCCTGCTGGCGGAAGGCGTCGGGATAACGCGTCACATCGGGCGAGGGCGGCGGCAATTGCGTTTCCATTTGCGGCACGGTGCTGCAGCCATTGGCATCGAGGGCGGCGAGAATACGCTGGCGCCTGACGTCGCCGCCATTGTCACGCGCGGCAGCCATGGCATCGTCGCGGTCGCGGATGATGGCATCGCGTTCGGCTTCGGCATCCACCAGCGCATCGCCGATCTCGGCGCAGAGCCCGGCATTGGGGCTGCCATAGACGATGACGCTGCCGGATGAGCAGCCATAGCCGCGCAGGTCGTTCCTGATCTTGCGGATCACGATGTTCTGACGGGCGAGCGCATTGGCATAACGCCGCACCTCGGCCGTATTGCCGATGACGCGGGGCGGCTCACGCAATTGCGCGTATAGCGTATCACAGACCTGATCCGCGAAAGCGGCGGCCGGTGCGACGAAAACAAGGGGAAGCAGGAGGCCGATGATGCGGCTGCGGCGGGTCAATTGTTCGATCCGTTCGATGTCCCCGGTCGGTGGCAGGGGCGTTATACTTCACGAAATCCGTGTTTCAGGAAGATAACATAGGCTGTTGCCGCAATGCGGCAACAGCCTGTTCAAAATTGCGTTAATGCGGCCTCTATCACACCGAAGGATGCGAGGCCTGCACCACGGCGAAGGCCGCCATGTTGACCACGCCGCGCGAGGTGACGGTGGGCGACAGGATATGGGCGGGCAGGGCCGTGCCGAGCAGGATCGGGCCGACATGCAGGCCCTCCGTCAAGGTGCGGGTGACACCGAGGGTGATGTTGGCGGCATCGAGGTTCGGGAAGACCAGCAGGTTCGCTTCACCGGTCAGCACGCTGTTTGGCATGGCGCGCTTGCGCAGCGCTTCCGACAGCGCCGATCCACCCTGCATTTCGCCATCGACTTCCAGTTCCGGTGCGGCTTCCTGCACGATCTTCAGGGCGCGGCGCATCTTGCGGGCGCTTTCGGAATCGCGCGAGCCGAAATTGGAATGGCTGGCGAGGGCGATCTTCGGCGTGATGCCGAAGCGACGGATTTCCTTGGCCGCGAGAATGGCCATTTCCGCCACTTCCTCGGAGGTCGGGTCGTAATTCACGAAAGTATCGGTGAGGAACAGCGCACCCTGCTGGGTGATGAGCAGGCTGAGGCCGGCGAAGGAACGCACGCCTTCCTGCTTGCCGATGATCTGGTTCACGTCGCGCAGGTGGCGGTCATAACGGCCTTCGAGGCCGCAGATCAGCGCATCCGCCTCATCACGCTTCACCGCAAGCGCACCGATGACGGTGGAGTTGGTACGCACGATGGTGCGGGCCGCCTCCGGGTTGATGCCGGCGCGACCGACGAGGGCGAAATAGTCATCAACGTAATCGCGGTAGCGCGGATCGTCTTCCGGATTGACCACGGCGAAATCCGCATGCGGGCGGATGCGCAGGCCGAAGCGCTTCAGGCGCGTTTCGATGATCTGCGGACGGCCGATGAGGATCGGAATGCCGGTGCCTTCTTCCAGGAGCACCTGGGCGGCGCGCAGCACACGCTCGTCTTCGCCTTCGGCAAAGATGATGCGCTTCTTTTCGGCAGCCTTGGCGGCATTGAAGACCGGCTTCATGATGAAGCCGGAGCGCCAGACGAAACGGTTCAGCTGGTCGAGATAGGCTTCGAAATCGGTGATCGGCCGGGCGGCGACGCCGCTTGCGGCAGCGGCGCGGGCAACCGCCGGGGCGATGCGCAGGATAAGGCGCGGATCGAAGGGCGAAGGGATGAGGTAGTTCGGGCCGAAGATCGGGGTTTCACCGCTATAGGCTTTTGCCGCGACTTCGGAGACTTCCTCACGTGCGAGTTCGGCGATGGCCTGAACGGCGGCCATCTTCATTTCCTCGTTGATCGTGGTTGCGCCGCAATCCAGCGCGCCGCGGAAGATATAGGGGAAGCAGAGAACGTTGTTGACTTGGTTCGGGAAATCCGAACGGCCGGTGCAGATCATCGCATCCGGTCGGGCCGCACGCGCCGCTTCCGGCATGATTTCCGGATTGGGGTTGGCAAGCGCGAGGATCAGCGGGTTTTCCGCCATGCGCTCCAGCAGTTCCGGCTTCAGCACGCCAGCGGCGGAAAGGCCAAGGAAGACGTCGGCGCCGTCGATGGTTTCGGCCAGGACGCGCTTGTCGGTCTTCTGGGCGTAAACTTCCTTCCACTCGTCCATCAGCGTGTTGCGGCCGTCATAAACGAGGCCTTCAATGTCGTGGACCCAGATGTTTTCTTTCTTCGCGCCCATGGCGACGAGCAGGTTGAGGCAGGCAAGGGCTGCCGCACCTGCACCCGAGGCGACGATTTTGACGCCCGAGAGCGATTTTCCGGCGAGTTCCAGCGCATTGGTGACGGCGGCGGCGACGATGATCGCGGTGCCGTGCTGGTCATCGTGGAAGACCGGGATGTTCATCTTTTCGCGCAGCTGGCGTTCCACCTCGAAACATTCCGGCGCCTTGATGTCCTCAAGGTTGATGCCGCCGAAGGTGGGCTCCAGCGCTGCGATGGTGGAGACCATGTCGTTGATGCCGGGAGCATCGATCTCGATGTCGAAAACATCGATGCCGGCGAATTTCTTGAAGAGGACGGCCTTGCCCTCCATGACAGGCTTGGAGGCAAGCGGGCCGATGTTGCCAAGGCCGAGAACCGCCGTGCCGTTGGAAATGACGGCGACGAGGTTGGCGCGGGCGGTATAGTCCGCCGCCATCTCGGGATTCTCATGGATGGCGAGGCAGGGTGCGGCGACGCCAGGCGAATAGGCCAGCGCCAGATCGCGCTGGTTGCCGAGCGGCTTGGTGGCCTGGATTTCCAGCTTGCCGGGGCGCGGATAGCGGTGGAAAAAGAGCGCCTGTTCCTCGATGTCGGCCTTTGCCGTGTTGGCGGGCGTGTTGTTCTTATCGTGAGAGGTCATTTTCCACCGTCATGTCTAATTGCGTCTGGTGGCCCTGAATACAACAAACTTCCCCGCGGTACAGCCGTTATTTGCCCCCCGCCCATGCAAATGCGCGCATGGCCTATTCGCGTTTTCGTGAAGCCATTCGTCATATTCCATACAAAAACCCGTCTCTGTCATGTTGCTGAAACACGAGTCTGGTTCTGAGAGGTAAGAAAGCCGCAGGGACGCAACCGAACAGGGGGATGAAATCCGTGGCCGGTCAAATCGAAACCAGACAGTTCAGAACGCTTTTCATTTCGGATGTCCATCTTGGGTCCAAGGCGGCCAAGACGGATTATCTGCTCGACTTCCTGAAATATCACGAGGCCGAGACGATCATTCTCGTCGGCGACATCGTCGACGGCTGGCGCCTGCGCCGCAGCTGGTACTGGCCGCAGGGCTGCAACGACGTGGTGCAGAAGCTGCTGCGCAAGGCCCGCAAGGGAACGCGCATCGTTTATATTCCCGGCAATCATGACGAATTCCTGCGGGAATTTCCGGGCATGCATTTCGGCGGCATCGAAGTGGCCGAGCGCATGATCCATGAGGCCGCCGACGGCAAGAAATATCTGGTCATCCATGGCGACGAGTTCGATGTGGTGGTGCGCAATGCCCGCCTGCTCGCCTATCTCGGCGACTGGGCCTATGACGCGGCGATCGCCATCAACATCGCTATTGCCGCCGTGCGCCGCCGCATCGGCCTGCCTTACTGGTCGTTTTCGGCCTGGGCCAAGCTGCAGGTCAAACACGCCGTCAACTTCATCGGCGAATTCCAGCGCGTGGTGGCTGACGAGGCACGGCGCAACAATGTCGATGGCGTCATCTGTGGACACATTCACCATGCTGTCATGGAAGACATGGACGGCATCCGCTACATCAACACTGGGGACTGGGTGGAAAGCTGCACGGCGATCGCGGAAAATGCCGATGGCAGCTTCGAGCTGATCACCTGGATGCAGACGAGCGACGTTACCGCTGAACATGCTTCGGATGAAATGGAACCGGTGAATATTCCGGGGCTGATTGGGAAGCACGCGGCATAATTGAAGCAAGCCAGCTTTCGCGACGATGCGTTTCGTTGGGGGATGCGCCGGCGGGTTGGCTAATGGCATAAAGGTGATGGGGTGACTTCGCTATTGGTGCCGGCATACATTGGGATAGCTTGCTTTTGTCATCCTCGGGCTTGACCCGAGGACCTACAAACCCGTGCAATGGATCCTCGGGTCAAGCCCGAGGATGACGGTGAAGAGGTTTAGATTACCGTTTGTTTTTCGTGAAAGCGAGCGCGGATGGAATTACGGCGCGCAGTCGTGTCATTCGTAGCCCGCGCGAGAGCGGCGCCCCAATTTCCAGCAGGCCGGATAAATCAGCGACCCTTTAGAGGCATGCCCCAGTTCCTTCATGCGAGGCGAGCGCGTGCCCCTTGTGTCTTCTCCCCGCCGGGGAGAAGTCCGCGGCAGCGGGATGAGGGGGCGAGATCTCCGTATACCGCTAGCGTTG
>LT009756.1:1562175-1576104 GCA_900012615.1 Agrobacterium genomosp. 13 str. CFBP 6927 | reverse complement strand
CGAGATCTCCGTATACCGCTAGCGTTGCCCCCTCATCCGACCCTTCGGGCCACCTTCTCCCCGGCGGGGAGAAGAAACAAGCGGCGAGGTTGCGCCTTATCGTTTTTCTCTGCCTTCAATATCCACGACTTAACCCCACAGTTCCGGCCGCGCCGGATAAACCAGCGAACCCTCATAAACCAGCCCCGGCTCACGATCCTCGGCCAGCAGCAGCGGTCCGTCGAGATCGGCAAAGGCTGTACCCTGCGCCGCCAGCACCGCAGGCGCCATGCCGAGCGAGGTGCCGAGCATGCAGCCGACCATGATGGTGAAGCCTAGCCGTTCCGCTTCCGCCTTCATGACGAGCGCTTCGGTCAGGCCGCCGGTCTTGTCGAGCTTGATGTTGATCGCATCGTAACGGTCGCGCAGGGCGGCGAGGTCCTTCGTGGAATGCACGCTTTCATCGGCGCAGATCAGCACCGGATGGTCGATGCGGGCGAGGATGTCATCCTTGCCGGCGGGTAGCGGCTGCTCGATCAGCGATATCTTCAGCTCTGCCGCAAGTCTCAGATAATATTCGATATTATAATCATTCCAGCCCTCATTGGCGTCGATGATGATGCGCGCTTCGGGTGCGGCGGCGCGCACGGCCCTTAGACGCGCTTCGTCGTCCGCCGTGCCGGTCTTGATCTTCAGCAGCGGACGGCCTGCGTTTTCCGCCGTCTTTGCGGCCATGGTCTCGGGATCGGCAAGCGAGATGGTGTAGGCGGTGACAAGCGGCTTTGCCGCCTGTCCGAGGATGCGCTCGGCAACGGTTTTGCCGCTGATCTTGGCTTCGAGGTCCCACAGCGCGCAATCCACCGCATTGCGGGCAGCGCCGGGTTGCATCGCCTGCTGCAGTTCCTGCCGTGTCACGCCGCCGGCGATCTGCTGCGCCATCGCCTCGATATCGGCGATGACGCCGTCGATGCTTTCGCCATAACGCGGATAGGGCACACATTCGCCAATGCCGGTAAAGGAACCATCGCGGATGGTGCACGTTACGACATCCGCATGCGTGCGGGTGCCGCGTGAAATGGTGAAGCTGCCGGCGACGGGAAAACGTTCTGTTGTGGCTTGAAGGTAACGGGGCATGTTTTTTCACTTCCGATTGGGCGGCAAAAGACACATGACGCCAAATTTATCACGAATTGTCAGCCGTCACTGTGGCCTGCCGGAGGCCAAAACGTTATGAAACCTTTAAGAATCTCGTGACGGCTGCACTCGCTCGGAGCATTATGCAAGAACAGGACACACGGCAACAGGCGAACCCGGCCGCAATCACCGAAGACGACAGCGTCTCCGGCGGCGGCTTGCGTTTTGTCATGAGCGGTTCCTGGCGCAACAGCAATCTCTCCGGAATTTTTGAAAGCCTCGACCGGATCGAAAAAAGCAAATCCGGCGGCGCCGTCGAGATCGATCTTTCCGCCGTCGAAGCCATCGACACGACAGGTGCGTGGATCATCCAGCGCCTGCGCAGGGACCTTGAGGCGAACGGCGCGACCGTCACGCTCTCCGGCAACGACCGGATCGAGGACGTCATCGGTCAATTGCCCGATAAGGCAGAGATGCAGGGCGAGCCGGTTGCGAAGCCCGGACTGGTGGAGCGCATCTTCGCGCCGATCGGCCAGGCCGTGATCCAGAACGGCGCGGATTTCCTGGCGGGCATGTATATTCTCGGCTCGGCCGTTCGCGGCGCGCAGATGAAGCTCGGGCGCGGGCGCGGCGTCTCGCCGGCGGCAATCGTCAACCAGATCGACCATATGGGCGTGCGCGCCGTGCCGATCATCATGCTGATGTCGTTCCTGATCGGCGCGATCATCGCCCAGCAGGGCGCGTTCCAGCTGCGTTATTTCGGCGCGGAAGTCTTCGTTGTCGATCTGGTCGGCATTCTGCAATTGCGCGAAATCGGCGTTCTCCTGACCGCGATCATGATCGCCGGCCGTTCCGGCAGCGCGATCACGGCGGAAATCGGCTCGATGAAGATGCGCGAGGAAATCGACGCGCTGAAGGTGATCGGTCTCAACCCTGTCGGTGTGCTGGTGTTTCCGCGGCTGGTGGCGTTGACCATCGCGTTACCGCTCTTGACCATTCTTGCCAACTTCGCAGCGCTTTTTGGTGCTGCCATCGTGGCATTGCTTTATTCCGGCATCACTTTCGAGGTGTTCCTGTCGCGCCTGCATGGCGCTGTCGAGGAATCGACCATTGCGGCGGGTATGATCAAGGCGCCGTTCATGGCGCTCATCATCGGCATCGTCGCGGCGGTGGAGGGCATGAAAGTGGGCGGTTCGGCGGAATCGCTCGGTCAGCACGTCACCTCCTCGGTGGTGAAGTCGATCTTCGTCGTCATTCTGGTGGATGGTCTTTTCGCCATCTTCTACGCAGCCATCGATTTTTAGGGAGGGCGCGTTGGAGAAACTGGACCAGAAACCGCAGGAGACCAGAACCGGTAAAGACGGCCGCGAGGTGGTGCTTTCCGTCGAGGGCGTGACGGTCGGTTTTAACGGCCGGAACGTGCTCGAGAATCTCGATCTCGATGTCTATCGCGGCGAAATCCTCGGCTTCATCGGTCCCTCCGGCGCGGGCAAATCCGTGTTGATGCGCGCGATCCTGCGGCTCCTGCCGCGGCAGGCGGGTGCGATCCGCATTCTCGGCACCGATTACGACAAGGCGAGCGAAGACGACCGCATGATGCTTGACCAGCGGCTCGGTGTGCTGTTCCAGCAGGGCGCGCTGTTTTCCGGGCTGACGGTGAAGGAAAACATCCAGCTGCCGATGCGCGAATATCTCGATCTGCCGAAAAAGCTGATGGACGAGCTTGCCTATCTGAAGATCGAGATGGTGGGGCTGAAGCCCGATGCCGGCGACAAGTACCCGTCGGAACTGTCAGGCGGCATGATCAAGCGTGCGGCGCTCGCCCGGGCGCTGTCGCTCGATCCCGACCTCGTCTTCCTTGATGAGCCGACGTCCGGCCTCGATCCCATCGGGGCGGCGGAATTTGATATGCTGATCGCGCGCTTGCGTGATTCGCTCGGCCTGACCGTCTATATGGTGACGCACGACCTCGACAGCCTGTTCTCCGTCTGTGACCGCATTGCGGTGCTGGGCCAGAAGAAAGTGCTGGTGGAAGGGACATTGCAGGACATGTTCGCCTGCGACGACCCATGGGTGCAGTCCTATTTCCGCGGCAAACGGGCGCGCTCTGTCGTTCTTCCGGACGGCAGACACGAAAATCCGGTGGAGTAACAAGAAGCATGGAAACCAAGGCGAACTACACCATAGTCGGAATTTTCACGCTGATCGTGATCGCCGCCGCATTCGGCTTCGTTTACTGGATGGCGGAATTCGGTCGTGGCGGCCCGACGGCGCAGCTCGTCGTGCGTATTCCCGGTTCGGCGAACGGCCTTTCCGTCGGTTCTCCCGTGCGCTTCAACGGCATTCCGGTCGGCACCGTGCGCGGCCTTGCCATTGACCGCGACGACCCGGCCTATTCCATCGCCTTTACCGAAGTGCAGGCCGATGCCCCGGTTTTCCCGTCCACCCGCGCCGTGCTTGAAATTCAGGGCCTGACGGGTGCGGCCTATATCGAGCTTTCCGGCGGCAACAAGGATGGCGAGCGCATTTTGCAGAAAGCTGTCGAAAGCGGCGTTCCGGCCGAGTTGACGGCCGATCTTTCCAGCGTCACCAACCTGCTCGCCACGGCGGATAAAATCCTGAAACGCGCCGATGGCGCCATCGGTGAATTGCAGGGTTTCGTGCAGGATGCGCGTGGCCCGCTGACGCAGACGGTGCGCAATGCCGAGAAATTCTCCGATGCGCTGGCGGCCAATTCCGACGGCATCAAGAATTTCATCGCCAGCCTCAGCTCGCTTTCCACAACGGTGCAGTCGGTTTCGGTGCGTCTCGACGGCACGCTGACGGCCATCGAGGATCTGGTGAAGGCGGTGGATGCCGGCAAGATCGATTCCATCCTGTCGAATGTCGACAAGGTGACGAAGGATGTCGCTTCCGCTTCCAGCGATATTCAGGGCATCATGGAGACGGTGCAGAGCACGGCGCGCAACTTCGAAGCGGCGAGCACGGAAGTGCAAACCGTGGTGAAGCGCGCGGATGAGCTTCTCGCCTCCGTCGATCCCGCCAAGGTTAGCACCGTGGTCGGCGATGTTTCCGCCGCTACCGCCGATGCGCGCGATGCGGTGGCGAACTTCAAGCGGATTGCCGATGATGTCGGTGCCCGCCGCGCCGATATCGACCAGGCGGTTTCCGACTTTACGGACATGGGCCGCAAGCTGAACCTCGCCTCCAGCCGCGTCGACGGTATTCTCGCCAAGGTCGACGGCATGCTCGGCACTGATGACGCCAATTCGCTGTTTGCCAAGGCGCGTGAAACGCTCACCTCGTTCAAAGCTGTGGCTGACAATCTCAATGCCCGCATCGGGCCGATTGCCGACAATCTGACCCGTTTCTCCAGCTCGGGCCTGAAGGATTTCCAGGCGTTGATCGGCAGCACGCGGGTCACGGTCGACAATCTCAACAATGCCATCACCAATATCGACCGCGATCCGCAGCGGTTGATTTTCGGCGGCGAAACCGTGAAACAATATGACGGCAGAACAAGGCGATAAGAGGGGTATGGGCCAATGACACGATTGATGAACGGCCACAAACGCCGCGCCCTTATTCTGGCCCCGCTGCTTGCTGTTTTATTGGCGGGCTGCGCCGGCGCGCCGAAGAACGACACGTTCGATCTTTCCGTGTCTTCGGCAACGGTGGCGCAGGGACCTTCGCTCAAGAACCGGCAGTTGCTGATCGCCGATCCGACCGCCCTGAAGGCACTCGACAGCGAAAACATCGTGGTGCGCCTTTCCGGCTCGGAGGTGCAATATCTCGGCAATTCGCAATGGAGCGACCGCCTGCCGCGCATGGTGCAATCCAAGCTGGTGGAAGCCTTCGAGGATACCGGCAAGCTCGGCGGTGTCGGCCGGCCGGGGCAGGGGCTGGCAATCGACTATCAGGTCGTGACCGATATTCGCGCCTTCGAAATCGATACGGCGAAGAATATCGCCAATATCGAAATCTCGGTGAAGCTGCTGAACGACCGCAACGGCACGGTGAAGGCGCAGGACGTGTTCCGCGCCAGCGCCCGGGTCAGCGGTTCCGGCAACGCCAATTTCGTGAAGGCGCTGGATCAGGCTTTTGCCGCCGCCACACGTGAGATCGTGGCCTGGACGCTGAAGTCGCTCTAAGTCTTCGCGACGGTCATTTCCGATATAAGAAATTAGCCTATCTTCGGGAGAGGCCGGGTGATGCCCGGCCTTGCACGCAGTCTCTCCATCTGTGGGTTCATCATGCGATTTCCGGCGTTGCTTTGCCTCATGCTTCTTTCCGTCCTCTCGGGAACCGGTGATGCCCTTGCGGCCGGACTGCGGTTGATCGAGGTTCCATCCGCTGACGGCAAAGCCCCCATCAGAGCTGCTGTCTGGTCGCCCTGCGCGGCAGCGCCGGTGGAGACAAGGATCGGCCCCTTCGTGCTGCCTGCGGTGCGCGATTGCCCTGTTGTCGACGGGCAATATCCGCTTGTCGTCATTTCCCATGGTTTCGCAGGCACCTATTTCAGTCATCGTGATATGGCGGCGGCGCTGGCGGATGCCGGTTTCATTGTCGCGGCCCTCAATCATCCCGGCGACAATGCGCTTGACATGAAGCGGGCAGGCGAGCTTTCGGCGCTGACCGACCGGCCGGCGGACGTCGTTCGGTTGCTGGATCATATGCTGGCAAACTGGAAAGAGGCCCGGTTCATCGATGCCGGGCGTGTCGGTATCTTCGGATTTTCGCGGGGCGGTTATACGGCACTGGTGCTTGCCGGCGGCGTGCCGGATTTCGCAAATGCGGACCTGCCGTGCCCCGATGAACAAGCGGCGCTGTGCGCGCAGATGCGGGACAGGGGCGCCGTTCCCGGGGATCGGATTCACGATGCGCGGGTGAAGGCCGTGGTCGTGGCTGATCCCCTGAACGTCTTTCCGGGTTCGGACGACCTGCAGAACCTTAACATTCCCGTCCAGCTCTGGAGTTCAGAGCGCGGCGGTGATGGCGTTGCGCCGCAGGATATTGCAAGGCTGCGCGATGATCTGCCGGTGAAACCGGATTATCGGACGGTGACGGGCGCGGGACATTTTTCGTTCATCACGCCTTGCCCTGCCGAGATGGAAAAGGCCGCGCCGCAAATCTGCAGCGACATTCCGGGCTTTGACCGGGCGGAGTTTCACCGCAGCTTCAATGCCGATGTCGTCCGCTTCTTCAAGGCGTCTCTGCGCTGAAACGCAGCCTTTTCCTGCCTTCGTCCGTGCCGATCAGACGGCATCCTGCGACTGCCATTCCGGCAGCGGGAAAATCCGGTCGTAGCTCCAGTTGAAGACGAAGGCATAGACCACGTAAAACAGCGCGAAGGAAATATCCATGACCAGCGCGTGGGCGAGGCTGATGCCGAGATACCAGGCGATGAAGGGCATGAGCACGATCAGCAGGCCCAGTTCGAACAGCAGCGCGTGTGCGACCCGGATGGCGGGTGTCTTCAGCGTCGTGCCTTTCAGGCGCTGCATGGCATGGTCGAAGCCGAGATTGTAGATATAGTTCCAGGCGGTGGCGAGTGTTGCGCTGACCAGGCCGACAATGCCGATATCTTCCATCGGCATGCCGAAGATGAGCGCGCCGAGCGGCACGACCAGCAGAAGGCCGATGATTTCGAAGCTGAGAGCGTGGCGGATACGATCTTGCAGGGAGCGCAATTTATTCTCCGGTATGTGACCGGGCCGTCCCGCATGCTGTCGCCATGATGGCCGAGGTCGTCCTCGCGGTGAGGCATATAGAGGTTTTGGGTGAAATTTTCAAGCGTGAGGCATTAGGAGGTGGTCATGGCACGGGGAGGATGCCGCTTGTTTCTTCTCCCCGCCGGGGAGAAGTCCGCGGCAGCGGGATGAGGGGGTAAGGCTAGAGATGAACCGAGAGCTAGCCCCCTCATCCGGCCCTTCGGGCCACCTTCTGCCCGGTGGGGAGAAGAAACAAGCGGCTACGCTTTAGCCCATCTCGCGGGAAGAGAGCTGCGATGCGGAACAAGAGCCGCGTATTTTCGTTATGACTCATGGAAGGAGGCGTGCCATGCAGCAGAATTCCTCTGACGGAAGAACGATAAAGGCCGCCAACGCGGCAAAGGTTTCGACTTATACGCCGAGCCTGATTTCCCTGAAGGGAAGTTATGTGGCGATGATATTTCGCAGGCCGCTTTGCCGAAATCCGCTGGATGTGCGGAAAAAATAGGGGCGGGGACAATGTCCTGTCACTCCATTGCACATCAAAGACGACGACTGCCGAAATGATCCAATGTTTTAGATGTCTCTAAAGTGTGATTTTCAATCCGGGCCGTCTCCACCTAGACTGGAGATCGCCACAAAAGCGAAGGGAGAATGACATGAAATCAGTTCTCATTATCGCCGCTGTCTTTGGTTTTTCCGCCAGTGCAGCGCTTGCAGAATGCGCCGGTCATGAAAAGATCAATGCTTCTGTTCCTGCCGTCGACCGTGAATTTAAAACCGCAAGCATCGTTCCACCAACTGACCCGGTGGAAAAGCCCGTCGTCATTCTGAAAAAGACCGACCGCCTTCCTGCGGCAACGGTTGCCACGACCGGCGAGCCCGAAGCTGCAATGCAGCGCATGCAATAAGACAGTGCACTTTGCCTCTTCATTCCCAAAATCCCGTGCGCGAGATGATCCGCACGGGATTTTTCTGTCTGAAAAAGGGAAGCAGCCGACCGGCGCTTTGGTTCTACGTCTTTCAGTCTTCCCGGCGCCGTCTAGCTATCGAGTTTCAGCGACAGCTGTCGCGGCCCCTGGCTCTTTTTCAGCACGTAGAGCGGCCGCGTTATGATGACTTCCGTTCGCCGCTGCAATTCGCGGCGGCGCTCAAGCGCACGCTCACGCATATCGCGAGACCGGGCGACGACAGAGAGGGCATTTTCTATGGTTACGTCTGCTGTCTTCATCGCTGACCTCCATAATGTTCACTTTATGTTCTCATTAAAGGCCGCTTATGTCAACAGTGTGGCAGGATCGCCGGCGGGCAGGGAAGGCTGTGCGGCTGGGAGAGGAGCGGGAAGCGTGGGCGGGCCGCTGCTTTATGGGCTACGCCACCGGAGCGTCAAATGTCCTTGCGGATACGGTGGTGACGCTCCGGTCTGCTCGATCGATTTTTGGAATGATATGCCAAAGGATGCCGGGGCGCTGATTCGCCGCGGCTGGCGGGAGGGTATCAGGACAGGGGACGCTGGTCCGGCGCGGGGAGGCCCGTGGACAGCAGGTCGGTCAGGTGTTCGCTGGCGAGTGCGACGATGGCCAGTGCGGCCTGCTGGCGGTTCCAGCCGGCATGTTCCGCTTTTTCAATCAGCCCGTGGATGGAGGGTTCCAGTGCGAACTGGCACTCGGCCTGATAGTCCATAGTGTCGATAGAAAGCGACGGGGAATTGATTGCGGCCCGCATCGTTTGGTCTCCCTGTTTTCCGTCATGTCCAGCAAACGCAAAACGCAAATCGGACATGCACATTCAGAGGCCGGTGATATCGGGTATGCTCTACAAGCCCGCATATCACTGGCAGCGAATCCCCCAGCAGGCGGACGTTAACGGCAAGTCTTGATCGCTGTCAACGAACGCGCGGTAGCGGTGGCGTCGCCATGCGCTTTTTCAGAGCCTTCCATTGCGGAAAGGCTTTCGTCTCCAGACCAGCAGGGCCATGACGTAAAGCGCAAAAAGAACGAACCATGTGACGGGAAGCACCATAAAAAGCGCCGCATAAGCGCAGCCGCCTTCAAAACAGGAACCGAGAAGTCCGGAATCGGCGAGCGCTGCCGATAATAAAAACGCACATATCCCGCTCCCGACCGCGCCGAGGACAAAAAGCAATATGTTGATGATCAATCTCATGGCGTCAATCATAGGGATGATTGAGACGGCTTTGGGGAAATCGGCGATGCTGCGACGCCAATATTTCCCGCTCCGGCGATTTGCCGAAAGTTCCGGTTGAAGGCCGCATGCGGATGCGGGCCCTGCCACTATCGGACAGGGCCGCGATTGCAACGCTGTTATTCGGTGATGGTGTATTCGCCGAGTTCGCAGAGGTTCTGCGTATCCTCGAGGTCTTCGAGCGCATCGCCCTGGAATTCAAAGCGCATGTCATATTTGCAGACAGTGCGGCCATCGGCGATGGTGATTTCCATCTCTTCGCCCGGACCAAGCGCTTTCTTGCCGAAAACATCGTCTTCCCAGTCATTCACGCCTACCGGCGACGTGTAAAAGGCGTTGAGAACGGAGCCCGTTCCGTTCTTCAGCGTGAAGACGAGGTCTTCCGCCTGCGCCGTACCGGCAACCGTCATCGCCGCCGCGAAAAATGCAGTCATTACCCATTTCGATTTCATGACATCCCCCTGTGCCCATTATTCTGGCAAGGCAATGCATACAGCCTAACCGGTGGCTTGCAATGCAAACTGTGGTCTTTGGTTAAAAGGCGAAGCTGTGATTATTGGGCTGTTTTTGCAGCGATCGTACTGTTTGATATATCTCGAAAATATTATAAATATTTATTCTATAAATATTTGTTTCACTCGCTGTAATTCAAGTATATTTATTTGATTGTATTTAATTTGTATGAATATTTTATAATTTAGTTTTTGGTTTTGAAATTCGAATTCATGCTTTATTTCATGGCGATTGCGAGGTTGTACGCTTAAAAATTTCCGATGCGCGTCGCTTTCAAGTTTTTACTGACGCGAAGATTCTTTTTAAAATTTATGACCGGCTGGCACGCGGAGGCGGGCCGTCTTCCGAAAAAGGATATTGGATTTGTTCAATCGCTTGTTTTTTGTGTTCCGCGGCCTCCAGCTGTCGGCGCTGGTGGCCCTGGCCATTCTCGCTGCAGGCGCTTCGACGCCGGCTTCAGGCCAGTCGCGGCAATGCAAGGATCCGACCCCGGCCAGCAATCTCAATGAGATGTTCGACGCGATCTACGCCTGCTGGGTGCCGCCGGAGGATACCGAGGGTCTCGTCGTGACGTTGCGGTTCATTCTGCACAAGGATGGGCAGATAAGGGGCAAGGTCGTCGTTATCGCCTCACGCCCACAAGAGGAGAGCCCGAGACGGCAGGCCTTTATCGATTCCGCCATCAATGCGGTAAAGCAGGCAGCGCCGGTGCCTTTCACCGAGGAATTCGGCGGCCGTATTGCGGGTCGGCCATTGGAGCCGCGCTTCATCGGGGCAAAAAGCGTAACGGAAACGAAGTTATAGACGTATAGCGGCTATTTTTCGGGGATGCCCGTCCGCGGTAACGACGGGCGATGTTTTTCCCGCAGGCCTTCGTCGAAGACTGATTGCTTCGTTTCCGGCGCTCATGCGATGCTTCAGGTAAGCATCGCAACGTCTTGTCATTTTAGGAGAATTTGGTGGGTGATGTAGGGCTCGAACCTACGACCCGCTGATTAAGAGTCAGCTGCTCTACCAACTGAGCTAATCACCCGACCGACACCGTGTGGCGGTGTGAGGGGGGCTATAAAGGGGAAGTTTGGGCTTGTCCAGCGCGGAAATGAAATTTCTTCGATTTTTGTGACGAAAAAATTTCAGTCGCGCTGGAAAAGTCTGGAAATCCGGGCTTTTACCGATTTTCCATTTTGTTCAGCCGCGTCTGAAAGCTCGACCGATAAGGATGAGGATGCAGGCGCCGATGAAGCCGGCGATGAGGTAACCGATCCAGCCGGTCAAAACGATTCCGAAAACCGACAATATGGCGTTGGCGACGATCGCGCCGACGATTCCGAGAAGGATGTTCATGAAAACACCCATATTGCTTTTCATGAATTGTTCGGCGAGCCACCCGGCGACACCACCGATGATGATAGCTGCGATCCAGCCAATACCAGCAGATTCCATGATTTCCTCCCATGTTTGCTGCACTATCAAAGGTGATGATTCTCCGGGTGAAAAGCAAGGCGGCGACCCGAAAACCTCGCTTTATGCGGGTGGTTTTCCTCGCTGCAGGCGGTAAATAGCCTGAAGCGGTGTTTAGAGACGAAAGGCATGGATGTGCGGTTGATGTTCGGCGGATTGATTGACGACAGGCGGATGACGGGTGGGCGTGTGTCCGGCCCGTGGCAAAGGACCGCCATGGCCGCAATGATGGCCATGATGCTTTCCATGCTTGGCGGTTTTTTCCTGTCCGCAATGCCGGCATCGGCGCAGGAAGGGACAACGCCGTCCGCACCGGTCGTCATCCAGGCCTCCGCAGTCGAGCAGGCGAGAGCGGATCTGGAAAAATGGAAGACGGATGTTTCGGCCATCGCCAAACAGGTGGAGGCGGGCGGCAGCGATGACGTGCAGCTGGTGGACCTGAAAGGGCGCGCTGACACCATTGCCGCCGATGCGTCTGCCACCAATACCAAGCTGCGCACCCGCCTCGACCAGATCAAGACCCGGCTGGACGCGCTCGGCGCTGCCCCCGCGGATGACCAGCCGCCGGAAGCCAGCATGGTGACGGAAGAGCGTGCGCGGCTGACGGCGGAGCGGGCAGAGGTAAACGCGATTGCCGGGGAGGTGGAGAGCACCGCCACCAATGCCGCGCAGATTTCCAACAATATCACCGCGGTTCGCCGGGCGCTTTTTGCCGCCACGCTGTTTAAGCGCACGGAGGTTTCCGCCCAGACGCTGGGTGACGCCTCTTCCGCTTTTGTCACCGAACTGACCAACCTTAACAATGCCTTCAGCAGCTGGGCCGGTTTCGTCTGGAACTACAAGCGCCTGCCGATGTTCGGGGCCGTGGTGCTGTCGATCATGGCGGCGCTGCTGTTTCTGGTGGGCGGTTATCGCTTTTTCGGCAGCCGCATGGACAGGCGCGCCTTTACCGGCGAGCCGTCCTATCTGCGACGGCTTTCGGTGGCCTTCTGGTCAACCATGGTGCAGTCGCTTTCGCTCTTCCTGTTCCTGGTGACCTCGGCCTTTTTCCTCGATAATTTCAACGTGCTTCGCTCCGACATAGCGCCGATCCTGTTCGGGGCCATGGCGATCACCGGCTTCGTTTATTTCGTGTCGCGTCTGAGCTATGCGATCTTCGCGCCGACGCAGCCGGAGTGGCGTCTGCTGCAGGTTTCCAACAAGGGCGCGCATACGCTGTCTTCGGCGGTGCTCCTGATGGCGCTGGTCAACGGCCTCGACTATCTGTTCGGCACGATCAGCGAGACGCTTTATTCGCCGCTTATCGTCACCGTCGCCAAGAGTTTCGTTGCCTCCATCATCATCGGCATCATCCTGCTCACCGTATCGTTCCTGCGGCCGGTAATCGGCGAGGGGCAGGATTACGAGACCGGAAACCAGCGCCTGCCGCGCTGGCTCGTCATTCTGCTCAGGGTCGGTGGCCTCGTGCTCATCGGCGCCTGCCTTACCGGCTATGTCGGTCTTGCCCGCTTCCTTGCCACGCAGATCGTCGCCACGGGTGCGGTGCTTGCAACGATGTATATCGGCATTCTCTCCGGCAAGGCGATTTCGAGGCAGGGCGCCTTTGCGGAATCCCTTGCCGGCCGTTATCTCGGGCGTCGTTTCGGTCTTGGGCCGGTTGCGCTCGATCAGGCGGGCCTTGTCGCGGGGCTTGGCATCTATGCCGTCGCACTTGCTTTCGGCGTGCCGCTCATCCTGTTTTCCTGGGGGTTCCAGCCCGGCGACATTGAAAGCTGGGCCTATCGCCTGCTGACCGGCATCACCGTCGGCAATGCCTCGATCTCGCTGATCGGCCTGTTCGGCGGCGTCCTCGTTTTTGCCATCGGCTACATCATCACGCGCTGGTTCCAGAAATGGCTGGACAACAACGTCATGGCGCGCGGGCAGGTGGATGCCGGCGTGCGCAACTCGGTCAAAACGGGTATCGGTTATCTCGGCATTGCGGTTGCGGCCATCTTCGGCGTGTCCTCCGCCGGTCTCAACCTCTCCAGTCTCGCGCTGGTCGCCTCCGCTCTTTCCGTCGGTATCGGTTTTGGCCTCCAGAACATCGTATCGAACTTCGTCTCCGGTCTCATCCTGCTGGTGGAGCGCCCCTTCAAGGTGGGTGACTGGGTGGTGACAGGCACGACGGAAGGCACCGTCAAGCGGCTTTCCGTGCGCGCAACGGAGATCGAAACCTTTCGCGGCCAGTCGATCATCGTGCCGAATTCCGAGTTCATCAATTCCTCGGTCGGCAACTGGACACACCGCAACCGCATCATGCGGGCGGAAATACCGGTTTCCGTGGCTTATGATTCCGATCCGCAGAAGGTCATGGATATCCTGCTGGAGCTGGTGCGGGCGCAGCCGCCGGTGCTGCGCAACCCCGAACCGCATGTGGAATTCCTCCGCTTCGGCGATTTCTCGCTGGATTTCGAATTGCGTTTCCACCTTGCCGATCTGTCAAACGGGCTTGGTGTGAAGAATGCGCTGAGGATCGCCATCCTCAAGCGTTTCCGCGAGGAGGGGATCGATATTCCCTTCCCGCAGCGCAACCTCAATATCCACGTGGAAGGCGATGCCAACCCGCAGATGCTGGCGGCGCTGCTTGCGGAGGAGGGCGAGAAGGCGGTGGTGGCGCATACGGGCGCGGCAGCGCCTGAGAAAGAAACGTCGAAAGACGACAAGGTGACCGAGCTGAAGGAGAAGCCGGGCGCGAAAGCCTAGTCCGCTATTTGCCTCAAGGTGTGGACGTTATTGGGCAGGGATGTGCGGCTTGTCGCCTTCTCCCCGCCGGGGAGAAGGCAGCGGGATAAGGGGCGAGGGCAGAGATCACCTGCGAGCTTGCCCCCCTCGTACCGCCCGTACCCTTCGAGACGTCGCCGACGACGACCACACGGGAGGTAGG
>LT009756.1:1517686-1562155 GCA_900012615.1 Agrobacterium genomosp. 13 str. CFBP 6927 | reverse complement strand
CGAGGATGTGCGGTCTGTCGCCTCCGCCCGGCGGGAGAGCAGCGGAGTAGGCAGGGCAGAGATCACCTGCGAGCTTGCCCCCTCATCCGACCCTTCGGGCCACCTTCTCCCCCTCTGGGAGAAGAAACGAGCGGTAAAGCTGCGCCACCTTCGTCCGGCATGCTCCGCATTTTCACGCCTGTCGCAGCACCTTATGGCCATGTCGCAATCAGGCGGCTGAACGGCCGCCGGGCGCTTCATATTCCTCCCATCGATTTGGCGGCACGGCAGGTTATGCCGGCGCTTTTTAGGGGTTCTGGAAATGAAGACACATGCACGGGCGGTGGTGATCGGTGGCGGCGTTGTCGGCGTCTCGACGCTTTATCATCTTGCCAAGAAGGGCTGGAGCGACAGCGTTCTCATCGAGCGCAAGGAGCTGACCTCGGGCTCCACCTGGCATGCGGCCGGTCTCCTGCCGCTGTTCAACATGAGCTACTCCGTCGGCCAGATCCACAAATATTCCGTGAAGTTCTATGAGGAGCTTCAGGAAGAGACCGGCATGAATGTCGGTTTTTCCAAGGTCTCCAACATACGTCTCGCCCGCACCAAGGATCGCTGGGACGAATATATGTATTATGCCGGCATTGCCGAGACCATCGGCGTGCGCGTCAACATGCTGACGCCGGAACAGGTGAAGGAAATCTGGCCGCTCTGCGAGACGGATGGCCTGCTTGGTGCCATCCAGCATCCCGATGACGGTTATATTCAGCCCGCCGACCTGACACAGGCATTGGCCAAGGGCGCGCGTGACCGCGGGGCGACGATCTATCGCAATACCACCGTCACCGCCATCGAGCAGCTGGAAGACGGTCACTGGAAGGTAACGACCGACAAGGGCGAGATCATCGCCGAACATATCATCTCCTGCACCGGCTCCTTCGCCCGCAAGACCGGTGAGATGGTCGGCATCAATATTCCGGTCATTCCGGTCGAGCATCAATATATCGTCACCGAGCCGCACCCGGCCATCCAGGAACGCCGCCGTCAGGGCCTGCCGGAAATGGGCGTGCTGCGCGAATCCGACTCGGCCTGGTATATGCGCGAGGAGGCCGGCGGCCTGATCCTCGGTCCTTATGAAGTCGGCGCGCCGGTCTGTTATGTCGACGGTCCTTCCGATGACAGCGAATATGAGCTGTTCCAGGAGGAGCTTGACCGCCTGATGCCGCATATCGAAACGGCGATGGTGCGCGTTCCGGCCTTCGGCGAAGTGGGTATCAAGAAGGTCTATAATGGCGCGATCGCCTATACGCCTGACGGCAACCCGATTGTCGGCCCCGCACCGGGGCTGAAGAATTTCTGGCTGAACGAAGGCCATTCCTTCGGCATCACCGCCGCCGGTGGTGCTGGCTGGCAGCTGGCCGAATGGATCGTCGACGGCGAGCCGACGCTCGACCTGATGGGGGTCGATCCGCGCCGCTTCGGGCCTTACGCTACGGAAGGCTATCTCATCGCCAAGAACGAAGAAGCCTATGCCAATGTCTTCACCATGCATTATCCGGACGAAGAGCGCTCCGCCGCGCGTCCGCTGAAGACGACGCCGGTTTATGACCGTCTGAAGAAGCTTGGCGGCGTGTTCGGCTCCGTTTATGGCTGGGAGCGTGCCAACTGGTATGCGCCGGAAGGTTATGCGCTGCGCGAGGAAGACCTTGGCGTGGGTGCCGATGTCATCACCAGCCACAACCACGCACCGGCTTTGGACGATGGTCGTATCGTCGAGAAATGGTCGTTCCGCCGTTCAAATTACTTCGAACATGTCGGCAATGAGGTGAAGAACGTCACCCAGAATGTCGGCGTGCTTGACATGTCGGCCTTCGCAAAAATGGAAGTCTCCGGCCCCGGCGCGCGTGCCTGGCTGGACAGCATTCTGGCCAACATCGTGCCGAAGAAGCGCGGCCGCATCGCACTGACGCATCTTCTGACGCCGAATGGCGGCGTGAAAGTGGAATTCACCGTTTATGAATGGGCTCCGGGCCGGTTCTACCTGGTTTCGGCCGGTGGTCTGGAGGCGCATGACCACGACGTGCTGCGCCGGCTTGCCCCGACCGACGGCTCCGTGGTGCTGCAGCCGATCACCCAGAAATACGGCGTGCTGGTGCTTGCCGGTCCGAAGTCGCGCGATCTTTTGAAAAAGCTGACCCGCACCAGCCTCGAGAACAAGGATTTCCCGTGGCTGACGGCAAAGCAGATTTCCGTCGGTGTTGCGACGGCGCATGCGCTGCGCGTCAATTTCGTCGGTGAATTGGGCTGGGAACTGCACCATCCGATCGAGATGCAGAACTACATTTTCGACCGGTTGATGGAAGCGGGCGCCGAATTCGGCATCAAGCCGTTCGGCATCCGCGCCATGGTGTCCATGTCGCTCGAAAAGTCCTATCGCAATATGGGGCGCGAGCTTTCGGTGGAATATAACGCGTATGAATCCGGCCTTGACCGCTTCCTGCGTCCGGAAAAGAGCTTCATCGGCCGCGATGCGCTGGTGGCCTACAAGGAGGCCGGGGTGAAATGGGTGTTCTCGACGCTGACCGTTACCGGCAATACGGATGTGGATGCGCGTGGGTCTGAAGCGATCTCCGACGAGAGCGGCGCTCTTGCTGGCCGTGTCACCAGTGGCGGTTTTGGCTGGCGCATCGGCAAGTCGATTGCGCTTGCCATGCTCAAACCGGAATATGCTGCGATTGGCACAAAGCTGAAAATCCGCATTCTCGGCACGCTTTATGATGCCGAAGTGGTGGAAGAAAGCCCGTTCGATACGGAGAATGCGCTGCTGCGCGCCTGAGACCGCTTCTATCCGCACTGACAATACGGCCCTTGCGGGCCGTATTTCCGTTTAGGTAAGCATGTGCGTAACTCGTTTGCCGGCAAAAGTGTCATTAATTATTCTGCAAAACGCGCCTGCTATTTTCCCTAAAATACGACGGGGGACTGGGGCAGGATGAATTTTCTCGGCATTACGGGCATGCAATATTCGGGCGTGCCTTTTACCAATAACCGCATTTTGCTTGCGGAAGACAGCAACGTTTTCACCCAGATGGTGAGCATGCGCCTGAAGGAGATGCTGGGCGTAACGGTGGAGGTGTGCCGCTCTTTTGAAGAGCTGCAGGCCTGTTATGAGCATTCGCCCGAACCGGTGACGCTGGCAATTTCCAACATCAACCTGCCGGGGGCGGAAAAGGGCGAGGCGCTGGAATATCTGATCGACCTTTCGATCCCGACCATCGTTTTCACCAGCACCTTCCACGAGGCGACCCGCGAGACGCTGATCGCCAAGGATGTGGTCGATTATATTCTGAAGGACAATATCTTCGCCGTGGACATGCTAACGGAATCCGTCTGCCGGTTCCTCACCAACCACCGCCACCATGTGCTGATCGTCGATGACAGCCCGACGGCGCGGGCGCTGCTTTCCAGCCGTCTGAAACGCTATAATTTCCGCGTCAGCCTCGCCGATAGCGGCGCCAAGGCGCTCGAAATATTGAAGGCCAACCCCGACATCGGGCTGGTAGTGACGGACTATAACATGCCGGATATTGACGGTTTCGAACTGACGCGGCGCATTCGCACCGTGCGTGGGTCGCATGAGCTGCGCATCATCGGCGTTTCCTCTTCCACCAACCGGCTGCTGTCGGCCCGGTTCCTGAAGGCGGGCGGCAATGATTTCATGCTGCGGCCCTTCATCGACGAGGAATTCTACTGCCGCGTGAACCAGAACCTCGATACGCTGGTGCAGATACAATTGGCCAAGGCCGGGGTGAGACCCGCAGCCTGACCGGCGTTCATTCTCACAGCTGTGATTCAAGCGGCAGGATGCGCATGATACCGGCGATGATCCGACGGCTGATGGCAGCGTCGGGTTCGCGCCGGTATATTTTTGGCTGACCCTGTTCTTCCGTCATCCAGAGGAGACGGTTGTCATTGTCCATACCCAGCTCGAAACTCATCATGCGGCGGATTTCATCGGAGAATATCTCGTCCATGCGGGCAACCAGCGGGGCTGAGTTGAAGACGACGCCCATTTCGGTGTTGAGCGAGGCGGAGCGCGGATCGAAATTGAGCGAGCCGATATAGCCGGTCTTGCCGTCGCGGGTGAAGGCCTTGGTGTGAAGGCTTGCCTGTCCCGAACCACGTAGCGTGAAGCTGCCCTGGTCCGCCTGGGAGCGTAATTCATGCAGGTTCACGCCGCCCAGCAGAAGCGGTTTTCGATAACGGGCGTAACCGGCATGAACGGCTGCCACATCGGTTGCGGCCAGCGAATTGGTGAGGATGGCGACCGACACGCCGCGCTCTGCCAGATCCAGGAAAATGTCCACGCCCTGTTTGCCGGGAATGAAATAGGGGGAGGTGATGTGCAGGCTCTCGCTTGCCGCCTGCATCAGCGGCAGCAGGCTTTCCATCAGGAAATTATGGCCCTTGCGGCGTTTTCCCGCTGCTTTCTCCGGCGGATCGGCAAGCACATCGGCGGTATCGACCCAGTGAAGGCGATCCGACATCAGGAAATGGCCGCTGCCATACTGGCTTTCGACGCGCTCCAGATAGGGTTTGGCGGCCTCGCTTTGCGGCAGGGCGTCGAGCTCGCGTCGCAATCTCGCAAGCTTGCTCGGTCGTCTTGCCAGAAGCGAGCGCACCGGCACGGAAACCGCGCTGTTCCAGTAGTCGTCGAAGATTTCGGTGGCATCGGTAACGATCCTGCCGAAACCGAGCACATCGAAATCGTGGAAATTCGCCCGCTCGGCGGCATCGAAATAGGCATCGCCAATATTGCGCCCGCCGACGATGAGCGCGCGTCCATCGGCAATCCACGCCTTGTTGTGCATGCGCCGGTTGACGCTTCGGAAGCGCAGGATGAGTTCCAGGCTGCGATAGAGAATGTTTTCCCGCGCTCTTGTTGGATTAAACAGCCGCAGTTCGATATTGGGGTGGCTGTCGATGGCGTGGAAGATGCGGTCGGAGATCGAAACGCCGAGATCATCCAGAAGCAGCCTTACACGCACGCCCCGGTCGGCGGCGGCGATAACTTCGCGCATCATCAGCCGCCCGGTAAGATCGGCATTCCACATGTAATACATGAGATCGAGGCTGCGTCCCGCCGCGCGTGCAGCCGCCACGCGCACCGCAAAGGCATCAAGGTTGGAATGCAGCAGGCAGAGCGCGTTTTTTTCGCTCCAGCCGTTCCGTATCGACTGCCAGTGCCGGTCAAGCCGGGTTTTATCCTCCGCAACGGGCAGGGCGGCGGAGGGGCGCTTGGGAATGGCTTTTTCCCGCTGCTTGCCGATGACGACAAACAGGCCCGATCCGATGACCAGGAGAAGAATGGCAATGAATACCGTAAATGCAGTCACTTGTTTTGATCGCTCCCCCGCCTGAAGATTATCAGGCCGGATGAAAACGCGCGAGGGCATAAAGCGTTCACGGCCGGAGAGAATATCGGTTTCCAAAAAAGCCGGCTCGCAAGACGGATAAGAGACCCCGGGGCTTGTGAGTCGCATAAGTGTGTGCTTATGTGTTGGCATGACAGAGAACGATATTTTCCGGGCGCTGGCCGATCCGACACGGCGCGCCATTTTCGAAAAGCTGGCGGATGGCGCCATGAACGCTTCTGCTTTGCGCGAAGGGATCGAGATCAGCCAGCCGGCCATGTCGCAGCACCTGTCGGTCCTGCGCGGGGCGGGGCTTGTGGTTGAAAGGCGGCAGGGCCGTTTCGTCAATTACGAGGTCGATCCGGACGGGCTGACGCGCATTGCGGCATGGCTCGGCAAATACCGCGCCTATTGGCCAGAGCGCATAGAGGCTCTCAAGCTCCTGCTGAAGGATATGGATCAATGAACAGGCAAATACCCGAAGCGCCGAAAAACGATTTAGAGCTTGAATATGATCTTGATGAGCCGCCGCAGAAGGTCTGGCGCGCAATCAGTATTCCGGCATTTCGCGAGCACTGGTTGCCGCAGGAAACCCTGGCGGAACCGGAGGCGGTCAATGTCACGCCCGGTGAGGAAGTCTGCTACAGGTTGCGGGAGAATGTTCCGCCATTTCTGGAAAGCACCGTCACCTTCAGGATCGCATCGAATGACCGTGGCGGCACGAGCCTGCGGGTCATTCATGCGTTGCCGGTCACCAGGCCCGGCCGGATGACGAAGGCCGCCGCAAACCACAACGGTTCGCCGATCAAGCTCGCGGCCTGATCCGACCCGTTCCCCGACATTCTTAACGACAGGAGTTCGCCGATGCGCGAAGCGATGCAACTCGTCCCTATGGTAGTCGAACAATCGTCACGGGGAGAAAGGTCTTTCGACATTTATTCCCGCCTGCTGCGGGAAAGGATCATTTTTCTCAACGGCGAGGTGAACGATACGGTTTCGGCGCTGGTCTGCGCGCAATTGCTGTTTCTCGAGGCGGAAAACCCCAAGAAACCGATCCATCTCTATATCAATTCGCCGGGCGGTGTGGTGACCAGCGGTCTCGCCATGTATGACACCATGCATTATATCCGCGCACCGGTTCATACACTGTGCATGGGAACAGCCCGCTCCATGGGATCGTTTCTGCTGATGGCGGGTGCACCGGGCGAGCGGAGCGCCCTTCCCAATGCCAGCATCCACATTCATCAACCGCTGGGCGGTTTCCAGGGACAGGCGTCGGACATGCTGATCCATGCCGAGGAGATGCGGCTGACCAAGCACCGCATGACGCGGCTTTATTCCGAACATTGCAAACACAGCTATGAAAAATTCGAAGCGGCCATGGACCGGGATTTTTTCATGACGGCGGAGCAAGCTCTGGAATGGGGCCTGATCGATCGCATTCTGGGCGTTCGTGAGGAGGTCGCGGCATAAGGCCGAACGTTATTCGGATTTCCTGCTGATATTGGCGCCCACGGGCAGGACCTCCAGACTGCGCCGGTCCAATTGTGCAAGTACCTCGCCGAAGCCGAAGCGGGATGTCCAGCCCAGACCCTCTGCGGCGCAAGCGGGTGAGTAGATCCGGTCAATCGTTGCCGGCAGCGCCCATTCCCTTTGCGTGAAAGCGTCGGCGAGGGCCGGGGTCCGCTGCCGGAGAACGGAAGCGGCATCCTCGGCGAGGCTGTCGCAGTCATCGGCGGAAAACGGGGTGGCTGCCGATATGATATAGCGCTGGAAATCGTCTCCCGCATTGGTCAACGCCAGCACATGGGCATCGGCGACATCGCGAATATCGACGCTGCGATGTAGCCGGTAAGCCGCCATCACGTCGGCGGGCTCCGGGAAACTTCTGGACATGCGAAGCACGCGCACGGCGAGATGCGGGCCCGCCATCGCCTCCAGCATCTGCTCGGCTTCGAGTTTGGTGCGATGATAGATGCTTTTCGGCCGGGGCGGCGTCTTTTCATCGATGAAGGTGCAGGCCCCTGCGGAAACCGCGTGTCCGTAAAGCGCCGTGGTGCTGGTGAAAACCAGCTGCGGCACGCCCGCCGCCATTGCCGCTTCCGCCACCATACGGGTTCCCTCGACATTGATGCGCTGGAATTCCGTGTCCGGGACAATGCCGACATGCGGGGCGTGGAGTGCTGCCGTATGGATCACCGCATCCGCCTGTTCGAAAGCGGAGCGCAGGAGCGCCTCGTCCGCAAAATCGCCGACGATATGGGTGGTGGAAAAGGGGGAACGATCCATGCCGGTGACATCGTGCCTGCCGGCAAGGGCGCTGAAAATAGCGCGGCCGACCCGACCGGAGCTGCCCGTCAGCACAATCCGCATGATGTTGCCTCCACATCAACACAAAAGGCAGCGCCATGCGCTGCCTTTCAACGGTTCATCCGGACGATCAGATATCCAGATTATCAGCGAAGGCCGCCCGTTCCTGAATGAAACGGAAGCGGGCATCGGCCTTGGTGCCCATCAGATTGTCGACGGCCTCGCGGGTGCCTTCGAAATCCACATCATCAATCTCGACACGCAGCAGGGTGCGCTTTTCGGGATCCATGGTGGTCTCCTTCAGCTGCTGGGCCATCATTTCGCCGAGGCCTTTGAAGCGGCCGATTTCGACCTTCTTGCCCTTGAACATGGTTTCCATCAGCTCGGCGCGGTGGGCGTCGTCGCGGGCATAGGCGCTCTTGGCACCCTGACGGATGACGTAGAGCGGCGGCACGGCGAGGTACAGGTGATTGCCGCGAATGAGTTCCGGCATTTCCTGATAGAAGAAGGTGATGAGCAGCGAGGCGATATGGGCGCCATCGACATCGGCATCGGTCATGATGATGATGCGCTCGTAACGCAAATCTTCTTCGCGGTACTTGGTGCGGGTACCGCAGCCGAGCGCCTGGATGAGATCGGCGATCTGCTGGTTGGCCGAGAGCTTTTCGCGGCTGGCGCTGCCGACGTTGAGGATCTTGCCGCGCAGCGGCAGGATGGCCTGATTGGCGCGGTTACGCGCCTGCTTGGCCGAGCCGCCCGCCGAGTCACCCTCGACGATGAAAAGTTCCGCATTTTCCGCCGTGTTCTGGGCGCAGTCCGCGAGCTTGCCGGGCAGGCGCAGCTTGCGCACTGCGGTCTTGCGGTTGACTTCCTTTTCCTTGCGGCGGCGCAGGCGCTCTTCGGCGCGCTCGATCACCCAGTCGAGCAGCTTTGCCGCTTCGCCCGGATTGCCGGCGAGATAATGGTCGAAGGGATCGCGCAGCGCGTTTTCGACGATGCGCTGGGCCTCGACGGTGGCGAGCTTGTCCTTGGTCTGGCCGACGAATTCCGGCTCGCGGATGAAGACGGAGAGCATGCCGGCGGCGGAGATCATCACGTCGTCGGTGGTGATGTCCTTGGCGCGCTTGTTCTGCGTCAGATCCGCGTAGTTCTTCAGGCCCTTGGTGAGCGCAATGCGGAAACCGGCCTCATGCGTGCCGCCTTCCGGCGTGGGAATGGTATTGCAATAGGAATGGATCTGCGTGTCGCCGCCATACCAGGTTACTGCCCATTCGAGCGCACCGTGGCCGCCGGTCTTTTCCGTGCGTCCGGAGAAAATCTCGCGGGTGACTGTGAATTCCTTACCGAGCGTGGCGGCAAGATAATCCTTCAGGCCGCCGGGGAAATGGAACACGGCCTTTTCGGGGATTTCACCGCCGGCCGGGACCATGCCGGGATCGCAGCTCCAGCGGATTTCGACGCCGCCGAAGAGATAGGCCTTCGAGCGGGCCATGCGGAAGATGCGGGCCGGTTCGAACTTGGCGTGATCGCCGAAGATCTGCGGATCGGGATGGAAACGCACGCGGGTGCCGCGGCGATTGTGCACGTCGCCCAGTTCCTCGAGCCCGCCGATCGGTGCGCCACGCGAAAAGCGCTGGCGGTAAAGCTTGCGGTTACGCGCCACTTCCACTTCCAGAAGATCGGACAGCGCATTGACCACGGATACGCCGACGCCGTGCAGGCCGCCCGATGTCTCATAGGCCTTGCCATCGAATTTGCCGCCGGCATGCAGCTTGGTCATTATGACTTCGAGCGTCGACTTGCCCGGCACCTGCGGGTGGTTTTCCACCGGAATGCCGCGGCCATTGTCGGTGACTGTCAGGAAACCTTCGGCATCGAGATGGACCTCGATGAAATTGGCGTGGCCGGCGACGGCTTCGTCCATGGAGTTGTCGATGACTTCGGCGAAGAGATGGTGCAGCGCCTTCTCGTCGGTGCCGCCAATATACATGCCGGGGCGCATGCGCACCGGTTCCAGCCCTTCGAGCACGCGGATCGAGGAGGCGCCGTAGTCGTCACCGGAAGGAGACAAGGGCGCGGGCGGGGCAGGCGGCGTGACGGCCGCAACGGCTGCGGGTTTCGGCTGCACATTCGCGTTGGCGGCTGCGGTCGCCGGGGCATTTACGGCTTTCACCGTATCCTCGTTCGTTTCCGTTTCGCTGTTTCGTGCTGCCGGAAGACCGGAGAAGAGATCGTTGCTGTCGTCCATCATGTCCAAAGTTCAAAGTCGTGTGTCAGAATTTCGCCATGCGAATCATTATGCCAGTAGCGTCAATCATAACGCCAAACGCGGTTCCCGTCCGATTCCAGTGGGGCCGTCTGGCAAACGCAGCGCATCCTATGCCACGATTGTGTCAGGGTTTCGCAACAGGAGGATTGCGCTGGCGAGGTTGCAATGGCAAGTCTCGCAGCCACGAATGAACGGTTAGCCAAGGCATGTCCACAGCTCATTTCACGTTTTGTACTCTTTTTAGCCTGACTGTTGCGGCCATGCCGGTTGCGGCCTTTGCCTCCGACGGGCCGCTGCGCCCCTTCAAGGATGAGCTGTTTTCCGCCCAGACGGTGCTTTCCACGGCCGATGGCGGCGCTTCAGAAGTCGTCGACTATCAGGAAATGCGCGACATTAACGGCCGCGACGAGGTGCCCGAGCGGCGGGTGAACCGGCAATATGTCGATATGACGCCGAAGAAGGCGCAGGCGCTGGAAAGTGTTTCCGTTGAGGGCAGGGCGCTTGAGGTCGGCCGCGTCGGGCCGGCAAGCGGGCAGGCCTTCACGGTCATCTTCATTCACGGGCGCGGCGGCGACCGGCGGCTCGGCATGAACGACTATACGTTCGGCGGCAATTTCAACCGGCTGAAAAATCTGGCCGTCGCCAATGGCGGCACCTATTATGCGCCGAGCGTGCGCTCCTTCGATGAGAACGGCGTTGCCGATATCGCGGCGCTGATTGCCGATGCGGCCAAAAAATCGGGCGGCAAGCCTGTCGTGCTGACCTGCGCTTCCATGGGCAGTTTCATCTGCTACGGCATCAGCCGCGACAAGGCCGCCGTTGCAAACCTCAAGGGAATGGCGATCCTCGGCGGTGCGGTCGATCCTGATTTCCCCAAGAGCGTTTTTGCCAGGGCAAAAAAGCCGGTGTGGTTCACCCATGGCAGCGCCGACAAGGTTTATTCGGCCGATCAGCAGGCGACCATTTTTCGCAGTTTGCTGAAATCCGGTGAGCCCGCTCGATTTACGCGATATGAGACCGGCAGCCACGGTACACCTGTGCGCATGACCGACTGGCGGGCGGTCTTGAACTGGATTTTGAGCCGCTGAGGCCGCCATTTGGGTCAGGATTGGCAAATTTTGCGATTCTGCCCGCCGTTTTGAACCTTCAGGCCGCTTTTTTGTACCATTTGTTGACGGCTGCGTTTAAAGGAATATCCCGGGATTTCCGGCAGGGTTTCTGTCGTGATTAAGGGCCGCTCGCGGCAGAGGGGCGCCGCCGAAGGCGGCCTCAAGACAAAGGGAATGGGATACGCATGACGCCGAATGTTCGACCGCTTGTTGCCGGAAACTGGAAGATGAACGGCACCCGTGCCTCGCTTGATCAGATCAAGGCCATGGCAGAGGGCGTCAAGGGCGCGCTGTCCGAAAAGGTGGATGCGCTGATCTGCCCGCCTTCGACGCTGCTTTATGTCGCCACGGCGCTGTGCGATGACAGCCCGCTGATGATCGGTGGACAGGATTGCCACCAGAACGCATCGGGCGCCCATACCGGCGATATTTCCGCCGAGATGATTGCCGACTGCTTTGGCACCCATGTCATCGTCGGCCATTCCGAGCGCCGCACCGACCATGCCGAAACCGATCATCTGGTGCGTGCCAAGGCTGTTGCCGCCCATCAGGCCGATCTCATCGCCATCGTCTGCATTGGCGAGACGGCGGATGAGCGCAAGGCGGGCCAGACGCTCGACATTCTCAAGCGCCAGCTGGCCGGCTCGCTGCCGGATGAGGCAACCGCGGAAAACACCGTCATCGCCTATGAGCCGGTCTGGGCGATCGGCACCGGTCTTACCCCGACCACGGAAGATGTGCGAGAAGCGCATGCCTTCATGCGCGACGAGCTCGTCAAGCGCTTCGGCGATGCCGGCAAGACCATGCGCATTCTCTATGGCGGCTCGGTAAAGCCGGCCAATGCGCTGGAACTGATGGGCGTCGAGAATGTCGATGGCGCGCTGATCGGCGGCGCCAGCTTGAAAGCCTCGGACTTCCTGTCCATCTATGCGGCATATGAGCAACTGACGGCCTGAGACCAGCTTTCCTGTCACAGGGGTTGGAAAGGGGCTTGGAATAAACCTTCGCCTCATGTAAAGAGCCGCGAAACCTTCTTTGTAGTGCTCCGCGCGGGGCATGGAATGGATTGTCATGCAGACCGTTTTGATTGTTATTCACCTCATGATCGTGCTGGCGCTTGTCGGCGTGGTCCTGATTCAGCGTTCCGAAGGCGGCGGCCTCGGTATCGGCGGCGGTTCGGGCTTCATGTCCGCGCGCGGAACGGCCAATGCGCTGACCCGCACCACGGGCATCCTCGCCGCGCTGTTCTTCCTGACGTCGCTCGGGCTTGGTCTTCTGACCCGCTACGAAGCGCGCCCGACCGATATTCTGAACCGTATTCCGGCAACGCAGGGCCAGGGCAACGGCATTCTCGACACGCTTGGCCCGGCGACGACGCCCGCAACACCGGCTCCGGCTGGAAATGGCGTTCCGACCAATAATGGTGCAGCAGCGCCCGCGCAGACGGCTCCGGCTCCTGCCGCGTCCGGCACTGCCGCCCCGGCACCGGCGCAGCCCGCCGATCCGAACGCAGTACCGACCGGTCAATAAGCCCGGTTTCGATTTAACGCTCCGGCAGGCCAAAAGCCTGCCGGTTTTCTTTTGTGTGCATTTCGCCGCATCCCATTGCCAATTCGTCAACAGCGAATTTGCAACAGCATGAAATTTGGGCTGGCGGAATCAGAGGTAAAAAGGTATCCGGTGAATCCCATGGCGCGATATGTATTCATCACAGGCGGCGTGGTCTCCTCTCTAGGTAAGGGCATCGCCGCGGCAGCACTCGGAGCTTTGTTGCAATCCCGTGGTTATCGGGTGCGGCTTCGTAAACTTGACCCCTATCTGAACGTCGATCCCGGCACCATGAGCCCGACACAGCACGGCGAAGTGTTCGTGACGGATGACGGTGCCGAGACGGACCTCGACCTTGGCCACTATGAACGCTTCACGGGGCGTTCGGCCACCAAGACCGACAACATCACCACCGGTCGCATCTACAAGAACATCATCGACAAGGAACGGCGCGGCGACTATCTCGGCGCAACGGTTCAGGTCATTCCGCATGTCACCAACGAGATCAAGGATTTCGTGATCGAAGGCAATGACGATTACGACTTCGTCATCTGCGAGATCGGCGGCACGGTGGGTGACATCGAGGCGATGCCGTTCATGGAAGCGATCCGCCAGCTCGGCAACGACCTGCCGCGCGGCACGGCGATCTATCTTCACCTGACACTGATGCCTTACATTCCGGCAGCTGGCGAGCTGAAGACCAAGCCGACCCAGCATTCCGTGAAGGAACTGCAGGCGCTCGGCATTCACCCCGACATTCTGCTGGTGCGCGCCGACCGGGAAATCCCGGAAGCGGAACGACGCAAGCTTTCGCTGTTCTGCAACGTGCGTCCTTCCGCCGTCATCCAGGCGCTGGATGTGGCGAATATCTATGACGTTCCGATTGCCTACCACAAGGAAGGCCTCGATTCGGAAGTGCTGGCCGCTTTCGGCATCGAGCCGGCGCCGAAGCCGCGTCTGGAACAGTGGGAAGAGGTTTGCAACCGTATCCGCACGCCGGAAGGCGAAGTGACCATTGCGATCGTCGGCAAATATACCGGCCTCAAGGATGCCTATAAGTCGCTGATCGAGGCGCTGCATCACGGCGGTTTTGCCAACCGCGTCAAGGTGAAGCTCGAGTGGATCGAGTCGGAAGTCTTCGAAAAGGAAGATCCGACGCCCTATCTCGAAAAGGTCAACGGTATTCTGGTGCCCGGCGGCTTCGGCGAGCGCGGTTCAGAAGGCAAGATCATGGCGGCGCAGTTCGCGCGTGAGCGCAACGTGCCCTATTTCGGCATCTGCTTCGGCATGCAGATGGCGGTCGTGGAAGCGGCCCGTCACCTCGCCGGCATCGAAAATGCCTCCTCGACCGAATTCGGTCCGACCTCCGAGCCGGTCGTCGGCCTGATGACCGAATGGGTGAAGGGCAACGAGCTGGAGAAGCGTTCCTCCAAGGGCGATCTCGGCGGTACGATGCGTCTCGGCGCCTACAAGGCGGCGCTGAAGAAAGACACCAAGATTGCCGATATCTACGGCACCACTGACATTTCCGAGCGCCACCGTCACCGCTACGAGGTGAATGTGGACTACAAGGACCGGCTGGAAGAATGCGGCTTGGTCTTCTCGGGCATGTCTCCGGATGGCGTCCTGCCGGAAACGGTGGAATATCCTGACCACCCGTGGTTCATCGGCGTTCAGTACCACCCGGAACTGAAGAGCCGCCCGCTCGACCCGCATCCGCTTTTCGCCAGCTTTATCGAAGCGGCGGTGGAACAGAGCCGGCTGGTTTGACGGTTTGAATGAGATGAAGAGGGCCGCTTTTGCGGCCCTTTTTTATTGCGGAAATCGAATAGCTCTCTTCCGTCATGAAGAACTTGATCCGGCGTCCAGCCACGGCGCGGTATAATGATCTTTGCGTAGTAAAGTTTGTCGCCATCAGCTTCAGGCGTTGACTGCTATGCAGAGGTTGACAGGTGTTGATCGCGTATTCTTATTCTGCTGCAAGCGACGTGTGGGTTGCCCAATATAATGAGACTTCGTGTCGCCCTTTTCCATAATCAAAATAATTCACCGGAATACCAGCCGCGCGCTTGGCATCCATCTCGGCCTTTCGTTCCGCGATGCATGCGTTATCGAGCATTGAGGCGACTTTTTGCGGATCTTTGTTTGAAACGAGATATGCTTTTGTGGTCCGCTCCAAGCACTTGCCCAATGCGCTCCCGGCCGAGATGACGCGGCGTATTTCTGGGGTATTGTAGGGCGAACGTGTATTACACGACGCTAGAGCCAGTACGAGGCTCAGGATAATTCCCGTATATCTCAATGTAATCCCCGCTCAGATTGAAGCTTAGTTGAGTATCAGCCCTACCATTGAGGCGCATATTTCAACACCGCAATCGAAAATCATCACCTAATAATCGCCCCATAATCCACCTCGCCAAAGTGGATATTGAATCAGCTTCGGCTTGCACCGTCACTTCTCTGCCCAAAGCAAAAACGGGCCCGAAGGCCCGTTCTGCATTCCACCAGAATCCAAACCGATTATTTCGGCCCGATCATGTTTTCCGGGCGCACATACTGGTCAAATTCCTCGTTGGTGAGGTATCCGCCACCAACGGCCTCGTCGCGCAGCGTCGTGCCGTTCTTGTGTGCCGTCTTGGCGATCTTGGCGCAGATGTCGTATCCGAGCTTGCTGTTCAGCGCAGTGACGAGCATCAGCGAGTTTTCGACGCCCTTCTTGATATTGTCCTCGCGGGCCTCGATGCCGACGACGCAATTGTCGGTGAAGGAGACGGCCGCGTCGCCCAGAAGCTGGACCGACTGCAGGAAGTTGTAGGCCATCATCGGGTTATAGACGTTGAGCTCGAAGTGGCCCTGCGAACCGGCGAAGGACAATGCTGCATTGTTGCCGAAGATGTGGGCGCAGACCTGCGTCAGCGCTTCCGACTGGGTCGGGTTGACCTTGCCCGGCATGATCGACGAGCCGGGCTCGTTTTCCGGCAGCGAGAGCTCGCCGAGACCGGCGCGCGGGCCGGAACCGAGGAAGCGGATGTCGTTGGCGATCTTGAACAGCGCAGCGGCCGCCGCGTTGATCGCGCCATGCGAGAAGACCATGGAATCGTGCGAGGCGAGCGCCTCGAACTTGTTCGGCGCGGTCACGAAGGGCAGACCGGTGATCTTGGAAATTTCCTCGGCGACCTTTTCGGCGAAGCCGATGGGAGCGTTGAGGCCCGTGCCGACGGCGGTGCCGCCCTGGGCGAGCTTGGAGAGCGCGGGCAGGGTGGTTTCGATGTTGGCGATGGCGGAGGCGACCTGCGCGGCATAGCCGGAGAATTCCTGGCCGAGCGTCAGCGGGGTTGCATCCTGCGTGTGGGTGCGGCCGATCTTGATGATCTTTTCGAACTGCTTGACCTTGGCTTCCAGTGCCTTGTGCAGGTGCTTGAGAGCCGGCAGCAGGTGGTGAACGATTTCTTCCACGCAGGCGATGTGCATCGCGGTGGGGTAGGTGTCGTTCGAGGACTGGCTCATATTGACGTGGTCGTTCGGGTGAACGGGCTTCTTGGTGCCCATTTCGCCGCCGAGCATTTCGATGGCGCGGTTGGAAATCACCTCATTGGCATTCATGTTGGACTGGGTGCCGGAGCCGGTCTGCCAGACGACGAGCGGGAAATGCTCGGTCAGCTTGCCGTCGATGACTTCCTGTGCGGCGGCAATGATGGCGTCGCCGACCTTGGGGTCGAGGCCTGCCAGCGCCATGTTGGCACGGGCGGCTGCCTGCTTGACGATGCCCAGCGCACGAACGACAGAGGCGGGCTGCTTTTCCCAGCCGATCTTGAAGTTGCCGAGCGAGCGCTGCGCCTGCGCGCCCCAATAGCGATCGGCCTGAACTTCAATGGGTCCAAATGTATCGGTTTCCGTCCGTGTGGCTGTCATCAATCTTGCCTTTTTACTTGTTTTCCTCCGCCAAAACGGCGCCTTCGCCCGCCTTGCGCGGCCGATATATAGAATCATCGCGCCGGCAATGAAAGCGCTGCAATGCGGTAGAGGCAGATATTTCCGGTCGTGCAAAAGCGATTCCGGGGTGCGGATCGCCTAAGGGAGAAAAAGGCCGCGGCGTGTCATTTTTACTACGTCCTCAAATGGCCGGAAAACCGGTGTTTCAGGAGCGGGCGGGGCGCTTGGCCGCCTGTGGCAAAGTTAATGAAATAAATAGAAATTTAACCATTCTCGCCAATTCTGGAAATTACGTTTTTACGGCTTTGGCTGTATCATAAGGTTCATTTCGGCATGGTTGTGGGCTTTGGGCGTTTTCTTTTCAACGGGCCGTCGATCGGCTAGACAGGCATGAAACTGATGCCCGCCGTTTGACTGGCGGTGCTGGGGTGCTACGAGGATCAAATTGCAAGTCACTTCTGGAAAATCATCGGCAGCGCTGGTGCTGGCTCTCGGTCTTTGCGTCTCTACCGCTCTTCCCGGCAGCGCCGGCGCGGTAACGCTGATGGACCTTCTGCGCGGCGGCCCGGGCAAGGTTGCGCGCGATCGCGGTGAGTTGCCGCCGGCCGGCATCGTCACATCGCCGTCGGTTTCAGGACCGAGCGCCGATGCCTCCGATCCCGAGCCCCTGCCGCGCGTTTCTGGCCCGCGTTATTACGATTACAAGGCGGATACGGCCCGTGCGGTGAATACGGCGAATTTCGGCGAGGGTCTCGCCAATCTGAAGTTCAGCGCCACGCCCGAAATCGCCAAGGCGCTCGAAGCCTATTATGGCGCCGGCGGCAAGACGCTTTGGGTTTCCGAAGGCGAACTGACAGAGCGTGCAAACGCCACCATCGCTTTCTTTGAAACGGTTGGTGAAAGCGGCCTTGATCCGGCCGATTACAGCATTTCCGCACCGGCAAAAGACGTGACCGCCAGCATCAGCAGCAATGCAGCCGGTACGACGGCCACGGGCACACCGGTGGAAACGGCCTCCGCGTCGGCCTCCGATGCCTATCAGCGGGCGCAGATGCAGTTCGAGCTGGCGCTCTCGGCCAAGGTTCTGGCCTATGTGCAGGACACCACCCGTGGCCGCGTCGATCCGAACCGGCTGTCGGGCTATCATGATTTCAAGCGCAAGACGGTGAACCTCGCTCCCGTGCTGAAACTTGCGGGCTTGAGCCCTGACGTTGCCGCCTATCTGCGCAGCCGTGAACCGTCCAGCACCGAGTATCTTGTGTTGAAGGCGGAACTAGCACGCCTGCGCGGTGAGGGCGATGCGGCGCATGTCGTGCGCGTTCCGGCTGATCTGGTGCTGAAGCCCGGCAATAGCAGCGCGGATATGGCCAATGTCGTCAAGGCCATCGAACACCGCGCTTCGCCCGCCTTCAAGGCCGAACATGCGGCCATCATTTCCGCTTATCAGCAGACGCCTGACTATACGCCCGATCTCGTTGATCTGGTGAAGGCGTTCCAGAGCGAGAACGGTCTGAAGCCGGATGGCGTCATCGGCCGCGCCACCGTGCGTGCCATGGTCGGCGAAAGCAATGATGCGAAGATAGCCAAGGTACAGGTGGCGATGGAGCAGGTCCGCTGGCTGCCGGCCGATCTCGGCCAGCGCTACGTCTTCATCAACCAGCCCGCTTTCATGGCCTATTACCACAATGAGGGCAAAGAACAGTTCGGCATGAAGGTCGTGGTCGGTTCCAAGGCCAACCAGACCTATTTTTTCCAGGACGAAATCCAGACTGTCGAGTTCAACCCTTATTGGGGCGTGCCGCAGTCTATCATCGTCAACGAGATGCTGCCGAAGCTGCGCCGCGACCCATCCTATCTCGACCGGCTGGGCTACGAAGTGCAGGTGGGCGGCCGTGCGGTCTCCTCCACCAGCGTCAACTGGTACGGCTCGACCAATGCGGTTTCGGTTCGCCAGCCGCCAAGCAGCGACAATGCGCTGGGCGACCTGAAAATCCTGTTCCCCAATGCGCATGCCATCTACATGCACGATACGCCCGCCAAGAGCTTCTTCAACCGCGACATGCGGGCGCTGAGCCATGGCTGTATCCGCCTGGTCGAGCCGCGCCGCATGGCGGCTGCCGTTCTCGGCACCAGTGTCGAAAAGGTTGGCGAGCAGATCGCGTCTGGCAAGAACCGCGCCGTGCAGGTGCCGGAGAAGGTTCCGGTCTATGTGGCCTATTTCACCGCCTGGCCGGACAAGGATGGCAAGGTGCAGTTCTTCGACGATGTCTATGACCGTGATAGCTATGTGCAGAAGGCGTTTGCCGTGACGACGAAGGCGCGGGCTGCGTCGATCTGATCCAGCATACGATCAAGAGAAAAGCGCCGGAAACGGCGCTTTTTTACTTCTGCGGATTCTGGCGCTGCTGGCTAGGCCTTGAATAGTGTGAACGCCAGTTCGCCGTTGCTATCGAGCAGGTTGGCTTGTCTTAGTGCGTCTTCCATCGGTGACTTGCGGACGAGCAATTCATAGAAGACCAGATGAATGAAAAGCGATGTCGCCGCGCCTTCAGGATAATCTGCCGACGCTACATAGGCGCTCGCGCCGCCTTCTATGAAGGCCTTGGCAAAAGCCTCGGACCCCGTACAGCAGGCGGTGCTAAAAATGACGGTGTCCCGCAGATCGACATTGCCGGTGAGCGCTGCGGCGGGCATGCTGCCATGCCGCAATTCCATCCGGGTCACGTCCGGATCGAATTCGCCCACCACAAGCCCGTTTTCATCGCCATGGCCGCTGATAATGAGATAGGGTGGCGGGTTCTCGGGCTGTTTCAAGCACACCAGAATATCTTCCGGTGTGCCGGGAAGATGCAGCCGGACCGATGCGCCAAGACTCTCCAGCATCGCTCTCACAAGCAGCGCTTCGCCCGTGTCGCCAACGGCGACGATGCTGACAGCGGTGCGGGGGAAGAAGAAATTGTGATCAACCACGGCTGTTTACGCCGCTGCGTCGCGTCCGGTCAGCAGTCGGCCCACCAGGTCGGGCGTCAGCGCGGCGAAATCGTCGATCACCACATCCGGTTCGAGTTCAACCATCGGCACATCCGAATAACCGAAGGTCACGCCAATCGACGGGACGGCGGCGTTCCTGGCGGCGAGAATGTCGTTGATGCTGTCGCCGACCATGATGGAGCGCTGGATATCGCCGCCGGCTTTTTCGATGGTGCCGAGAATATGGCGGGCATCCGGCTTGCGGAATTCGAACGTATCGCCGCAGGTGATGGCGGCGAAATATTGGGTGAGGCCTAGCTTTTCGAGCAGCGGCAAAGCGAGGATTTCCGTCTTGTTGGTGCAGACGGCAAGCGTGATGCCGGCGGCCGACAGAGCATCCAACGTGTTGATGATGCCGGGATAGGGGCGGCTTTCGCCGGGCATCTCGGCGCGGTAATGGGTGATGAAGCGCTCGTACAGCGGTTCCAGCTCGGCTTCCGGCAGTTCTGTCTCGCGAAGCGCGAAGGCGCGCTTGATCATCACACGCGCGCCCTGGCCGACGAGGTGCGTCAGGTCCTCATAGGTGACGGGGGCAAGCCCGGCGACGGCAATCGTGTGATTGAGGCTCGAGACCAGATCGGCGGCGGTATCGACCAGCGTGCCGTCGAGATCGAAAATGGCGAGTGGGGAGAGCGGGCGGGATGTCACGGAAACGGGCCTCTTAGGTATGCTTCTGGTGAAGCTATCGGTGCTTTCATTCGCGCCAAGCCTAGGCAAACGGCCTTGTCTTTGCAACCGCACCACAACGTTCTGTTCGTTGGCTTGAAAAAGGCTTTCGTTTGGCTTTCGACCCGTGTAAACAGCACGGCGACGACAAAGCTACCGGAGTTTCAGGCACATGGATGCCCGCCAGATGAAGATCAAGGCCGCCGAGGCCGCATTGTCCCATGTTCAAGACGGGATGCGGCTTGGTATCGGCACGGGTTCAACGGCTGAGGAATTCGTGCGGCTGCTGGCGGAAAAGGTTGCCGCCGGTCTGAAAGTCGAGGGCGTACCGACCTCCGAGCGTACCGCACGGCTGTGCGTGGAACTCGGCGTGCCGCTGAAATCCCTCGACGAGTTGCCGGAACTGGATCTGACCATTGACGGCGCCGATGAGGTGGACCATGCGCTGCGGCTTGTGAAGGGCGGCGGCGGCGCGCTTCTGCGCGAAAAGATCGTGGCGGCGGCATCTGCCCGCGTGATCGTGATTGCCGACCAGAGCAAGGTGGTGGAGACGCTCGGCGCCTTTCCGCTGCCCATCGAAATCAACCCGTTCGGCCAGGTGGCGACCCGGATCGCCATCGAGAAGCTGGCGGCGCGGTCCGGCCTTTCGGGCACGCTGACGATGCGTTCGTCTGGCGATGGCGCCTTCATGACGGATGGCGGACACCTTATTCTCGACGCATCTTTTGGCCGTATTCCTGATGCAGAAGCGCTAGCACGCGAGCTGAACACTATCCCCGGTGTTGTCGAGCACGGACTTTTCATAAATTTGGCATCGCTTGCCATTATCGCGGGACCTGAAGGCGCCCGCGTGATGCAGGCAGTATAACAGGAGCGAGATTTTCATGATCAAACTAGCGGGACTGGGCAAAGCTGCCGCTGCTTCGATCCTTATTTCCGGCATCGTGTTCGGTACTGCCGCACGCGCTCAGGAAATTTCGGAAGCGCATATTGCTGCCGCACGGCAGGCGATCGCCTCTCTTGGCGTAACCGACCGTTTCGATGACATCCTGCCGGGTCTGGCGGAGCGTCTGAAGGCCGAACTCATTCAGGCATCGCCGAATGTTCAGGACGCGATCACCGAGACCGTCGATGCCAAGGCGCTCGAGCTTGCGCCGCGCCGCGCCGATCTGGAGCGTGAGGCTGCACTCACCTATGCGCGCGCCTTCACCGTTGAAGAGCTGAACGCCATTTCCACCTTCTACAGCAGCGAAGCCGGCAAGAAGCTTCTGAAGGACGGCCCGATCGCCACGCGCGAACTGATGAAGGCTGCCGATATCTGGGCCGCCGGCATCAACCGCGACCTGAACGCTTCCAGCATGACCGAACTGCAGAAGGTTGCCGGCGCTGACCTCAAGCCGCTTCCGGCCGATCAGAACGCCACGGGCGGCGCTCCGGCGGCTCCCAAGCCCTGATTGAATGAACAGGCTGAGCATCGGACCGGAAAGTGTAATGCGGTTTCCGGAGAATCCGATGCTTAGTCAAAAAAACTATCTTCAGAAATATTCAAAGCCCGGTCGCAAGACCGGGCTTTTCATTTGTGCGTTGCAGCACCTATATGTGCCGTGAAGACGCCACCGTTCGCCTTGAGGCTGATGGCGTCGTTTTGATCAGGGGTTTTGACTATGACAGCTTATGACTACGATCTTTTCGTCATCGGTGGCGGCTCCGGCGGCGTGCGCAGCGGCCGCGTGGCGGCCTCGCTCGGCAAGCGCGTGGGGATTGCTGAAGAATACCGCTATGGTGGAACCTGCGTCATTCGCGGCTGCGTGCCGAAGAAGCTGCTCGTCTACGCCTCGCAATTCCCTGAGCATTTCGAGGATTCGGAAGGATTCGGCTGGAGCGTCGGTGAACGCAGCTTTGACTGGAAGAAGCTGATCGCGGCGAAGGACAAGGAAATCACCCGTCTCGAAGGGCTCTACCGCAAGGGTCTGGAAAACGCCAAGGCCGATATTTTCGACAGTCGGGCGGAATTGGTCGACGCCCATACCGTGAAGCTGACGAAAACCGGCGAGACCTTCACGGCCGAGCGTATCGTGATTGCCGTCGGCGGCACGCCGAACGAGCACAGGGCGCTGCCCGGCCATGAGCTGACGATCTCGTCCAACGAGGCTTTTGACCTGGAAGAGCTGCCGAAGTCGATCCTGATTGCCGGTGGCGGTTACATCGCGGTCGAATTTGCCAATATCTTCCATGGGCTCGGCGTCGAAACGACCCTGATCTACCGTGGCAAGGAAATCCTGTCGCGTTTCGATCAGGACATGCGCAAGGGTCTGCACGAGGCCATGGAGGCCAAGGGCATCAAGATATTGCTCGGCGATGTCATCGAAGAAGTGACGAAGGGTGAGGGCGCATTACAGGCCCGCACCAAGAACCACGGTACTCTTTCCGTCGAGACGGTGATGCTGGCGCTCGGGCGCGATCCGAACACGAAAGGTCTGGGTCTCGAAAACGTCGGCGTGAAGCTGGATGCGCGCGGCGCGATCATCGTCGACGACTATTCGCGGACCAACGTTCCGAATATCTTCGCGCTGGGTGACGTCACCGACCGGGTACAGCTGACCCCGGTGGCGATCCACGAGGCCATGTGCTTCATCGAAACCGAATACAAGAACAACCCGACCAAGCCGGATCACGAGCTGATTGCGACGGCGGTGTTCTCGCAGCCGGAAATCGGAACTGTCGGTCTTTCGGAAGAGGAAGCGGGCAAGAAATATCCGGAACTGGAAGTCTATCGCGCCCAGTTCAGGCCGATGAAGGCGACGCTTTCCGGCCGTCAGGAAAAGACGATCATGAAGCTGATCGTCAATGCCAGCGACCGCAAAGTTGTGGGCGTGCATATTCTCGGCCACGAGGCGGGCGAGATGGCGCAGCTTCTCGGTATCACGCTGAAAGCCGGCTGCACCAAGGATGATTTCGACCGTACCATGGCGGTTCATCCCACAGCCGCCGAGGAGCTGGTGACGATGTATTCGCCGAGCTACCGCGTGGTGAATGGCGAGCGCGTGTAGCCCTGACGCAAGCGTGATATAATCGCGCGTCAAAATTGCCCGTCGCCCCCGAAACAGACGATTTTCGGGTGGGGGCGGGTTTGTTAAATCGTTTGAATTGACTTTTATGCGCTTGAGACGCTCAAAACGGGCGGATTGAGCGGTATGGCGCCGGGATCGGCTATGCAAAGGCGATGCATGGAGCTATAAGCCGCTCAATTTTTCGAGGCGGTCGCGCGGCAGTCGCGTGGTCGAAAAAAGGGTAAGGACATGGCACAGAATTGGACACCCGGCAGCTGGCGGCAGAAACCGATCCAGCAGGTTCCCGAATATCCTGACGCGGCAGAGCTTGCGGCAACGGAAGCCACGCTTGCGACCTATCCGCCGCTGGTTTTTGCCGGTGAAGCCCGCCGCCTGAAAAAACAGCTTGCCAATGTGGCTGAAGGCAACGCCTTCCTGCTGCAGGGCGGCGATTGCGCCGAAAGTTTCCTTGAGCATGGCGCGGACAATATCCGCGACTTCTTCCGCGCTTTCCTGCAGATGGCCGTTGTGCTGACCTATGGCGCGCAGCTGCCCGTCGTGAAGGTTGGCCGCATTGCCGGTCAGTTCGCCAAGCCGCGCTCTTCCAACGTGGAAGCGCAGGATGGCGTGACGCTGCCGTCTTACCGCGGCGACATCATCAACGGCATCGAATTCAACGAGGCCTCACGCATTCCGAACCCGGAGCGTCAGCTTGACGCCTATCGCCAGTCGGCGGCGACGCTGAACCTGTTGCGCGCCTTCGCAATGGGCGGTTATGCCAACCTTGAAAACGTTCATCAGTGGATGCTCGGCTTCATCAAGGACAGCCCGCAGGCGGACCGTTACCGCAAGCTGGCCGACCGGATTTCCGAAACCATGGATTTCATGAAAGCGATCGGCATCAGCGCGGAGAACAATCCGAGCCTGCGCGAGACCGATTTCTTCACCAGCCATGAGGCCCTGCTGCTGGGTTACGAAGAGGCGCTCACCCGCGTCGATTCCACCTCGGGCGACTGGTACGCCACCTCCGGCCACATGATCTGGATCGGTGACCGCACGCGTCAGCTTGACCATGCGCATGTGGAATATTTCCGTGGCATCAAGAACCCGATCGGCCTGAAGTGCGGTCCGTCTCTGACGCCAGACAATCTGATCGAGCTGATCGATGCGCTGAACCCGGCGAACGAGGCTGGACGCCTGACGCTGATTTGCCGTTTCGGTCATGACAAGGTGGCGGACAGCCTGCCGAAGCTCATCCGTGCGGTTGAGAAGGAAGGCCGCAAGGTCGTCTGGTCCTGCGATCCGATGCATGGCAACACGATCACGCTCAACCACTACAAGACGCGTCCGTTCGAGCGCATTCTGTCGGAAGTCGAAAGCTTCTTCCAGATTCACCGCGCCGAAGGCACGCATCCGGGTGGCATCCATATCGAGATGACCGGCAAGGACGTGACGGAATGCACGGGCGGCGCGCGCGCCGTGACGGCGGATTCGCTGTCCGACCGTTACCACACCCATTGCGATCCGCGTCTTAACGCCGATCAGGCGCTGGAACTGGCCTTCCTTCTGTCGGAGCGCATGAAGAGCGGCCGCGACGAGAAGCGCCTGGCGATTGCCAACGCCTGATATTAAAGCCTTAAACGAAAAAAGCCGCCGGGAGACCATCCGGCGGCTTTTTCATGCGCGGTGCTGACTATTGCACCAACGCCGGCTGCTGGCACCGAACATCCGTGACCCGTACATCGGCCTCGCCGATCTTGACGCCGAGAACCAGAAGCACGTTGTAGAGCAGCTGATCGACCGGAGCCGTGACCACGGAAAGCGTATTCGCAAGTGCGGCCTGGATTCCCGCCAGTCCTCCCAGATCGAGGTTGAGGAAGAGGAGCCTGATATCCAGATCGAGGTTCTTCAGCAGGGAACTGACGAGAGTGGTAACGGTGTCCTTGGTGGAGACGCTCTTGATCTTTGCCTGGGTGATATCCGACTGCGTGAAAGTCAGCTTGGTTTTCTTCATGTTGGTGGCATTGATGAGGGCGCTGCCATTGATGGCGAGCAGTGCAGAATCCACGATTGCTGTCTTGGTGACGCGCGGGTCCTTGCCGAAATTGGCGAAGGCCGAGGTATCGACATTACCGAGGGCGATTTCCGCGACACCGGGGACGACCTCGACATCGACGGTTCCCTGTCCGCCGCCCGTGCAGCGAATATCGGCAAGCCGCGCTTCGGCATGGGCGACTTCCACATAGAGCGGAACATTGACCTTCAGGCCGGCAATCGCCTGAAGCCCATCGACCACGACATTGACCGCCAGCCGGGTTTGCGCGGTACGGACCACGGTGCCCGGACCGCCGACGGCGAGTGACGGCGTTTCGACAGGTGGTTCACCGATGGCAAGCGTTGCCTTGACCGAGGCGAGACCCAGCAGGTTGGCGTTGAGATTAAGCGCCAGCTGGTTGCCGCCATTGCCCGCCACGGCGGCGGCATTGATGAGATCGAAGACACCAGCCGTGACCTTGAGGTTTTCGCCGCTGCCGATCAGCTTGTCGGAGAATGGCCCGAGATTGAGGATTTCCTCGAGCTTGAGCTTGATGTTGCTCTTGTTGACGGTTTTTTGTAGCGCAGTCAGAATGGTGGCGACAGCCGGCTGCAGGCCGGTGGTCTTCGTCAGCGCATTCAGGAACTGGCCATAGGTGATTTCCGTTTTCAGAACATCCTTGTAGGTGCCGGCGGTGAGTTTGAGATCGACGGCCAGCGCCTCGACGACATGCAATGCGTTGACATCGGCAGCAAGCAGCGCCTGGTAGTCCATAAGTTTAAGCGAAACCGTGGTGCCGAGCAGGCCGCCGAGCAGGCTGTTCAGGATTCCATCGTCGAGGCTTGCGAGCCGCGATCCCACCGAAAATGCGGCGATCTTCTGGGACGAGGCGGTTCCGACCGCCGAAACCTTGGGCGGGGTGGTGAAGGCGGATGCGAAGAATATCTGCCCCTTCTCGACGATGTTCACTTTGATCGCATTGGTGGGCAGGGCGTTTTCGACAAAACGCTGGTCGACGGGAATGGTCGCATCGGGTTCATAATGCCCCTTGATGACCTGGGCATAACCCTTGCTGCTGGCAAATTCGTTCAAGGGATCGAAGGGCTTCAGACCCGCTGGGGTCAACAGGCCCTGCGCCGTCTTGACGCCGAGATCCATGCCGTTAAGGGCGAAATATTGCTGCACCGCCTTTTCGGCTTCGGCGGCATTGGCGGCGGCCGATATGGCTGCGAGATCGGCGGTCTGCTGCAATTGCCGTTTTTGCAGGGTCAGATAGCCGTAATCGACGCCGAGCGCCAATATGCCGATGAAAAGCGGCGCGGTAAGCCCGGCCGAGATGGCGATGTTGCCGGCCCGATCCTTCAGGAAAGCGGGAAGCAGGGAATGGATAGTCCGCATGTCATGCTCCTCCGATCCGGATGGTGGAAAAACGCCGAATGACCGGCTCGGGCAGGGTGTAGCTGTAGAGGCTCCAGATCGGCAGATCGCGGGCGTCATATTCGACCTTCACCGTGAACTGGTTGGCATTGGCGGGATCTGTGGCGACATCGACGGTGAAACGCTTCTTGTCCATGAAGGCGTAACTGAGGTCGCTTTTGGTGACGAAATCCCTGGCCAGCTGCTGGCGCTCGGTCGTGTTCAGCCCGGCAACCGCCGTTCTGGCCGCATCGGCGGCGATCTGCTGCACCGAATAGGCCGCCATCAGATAAATGCCATAGGCGATCATGGTGAGCAGGACGAGAAAGAATATCGGTGCGACGATGGCGAACTCGACAGCAGACGAGCCGGATCTATCGCGAAAGAAACGCACTCCATTAAACATAAAGCACCCCCGTTCCTTCAGGCATCAAGGTTCGATGCCTTGATTTATTATTTTCGGAAATGCTAATTTATAGGTGTTAATTTTGTGTTGATGCCGCTCTTGTGGGTTGCAGCCTTTCTTAAACTCTCGCTTCTACTTCAGATCAGCCGGAGGCCTTTGAAGCTTGCGTGGCCGTCCTTGCCGATGATGATATGGTCGTGAACGGTGATGCCGAGCGGCTTTGCCGTATCGATGATGGTTTTGGTCATCTCGATATCCGCGCGGGACGGGGTGGGGTCCCCACTTGGATGATTATGTATTAAAATCAATGCGGTAGATGAAAGTTCAAGCGCGCGGCGCACGATTTCCCGCGGGTAGACCGGGGTATGGTCCACGGTTCCCTGGCCCTGTACCTCGTCGGCGATCAGGACATTGCGCTTGTCGAGGAACAGGATGCGGAACTGCTCGCGCGTTTCATGGGCCATGGCGGCATGGCAATAGTCGATGACAGAGGACCAGGAGCCGAGAACCTGCTTGTTGCGGATTTCGCTTTTCAGCATGCGCTGGGAAACGGAGGCGACGAGCTTCAGGTCGAGCGCTACGGCCTCGCCCACGCCCTTTACCTCCTGCAGAAGCGGCAGCGGCGCGCCGAGCACGCCGCCCAGGGTTCCAAAGCGGGCTATCAGCGCCTTGGCGATGGGTTTGGTATCGCGTCTGGGGATGAGCCGGAACAGCAAAAGCTCTAGCAATTCATAGTCGGCAAGCGCCGTGTCGCCGCCATCGCGATAGCGCGCCCGTAACCGGTCCCGGTGGCCGTGAAAATGGGCGGCATCCGCTTCCTGTTCCGCAACGGCCGCGGCCGGTTTTTTCGGGGCGCTTCTTGGTTCGGCGAAAAAGCCGCGCTCATCCGCTCCGTCGAAAAGATCGCCTTCGCCTGCCTGAAAGCCGGACGTTTGTGAAGGATCGGCGGAAGGCGGGGCGGGGCGTTTTGCCATAGGCGGGTCTGGCCTTATGCGGGGGGAAGCGGCGGCAGGCCCGGACGGTCGAAGCCGCCGGGCGACAGCGTGAAGATTTCGCAGCCGGTGGCCGTGACGCCGACCGCATGTTCATATTGCGCGGAAAGGGAACGGTCGCGCGTCACCGCCGTCCAGCCGTCCGAGAGCACCTTCACATGCGGCTTGCCGAGATTGATCATCGGCTCGATGGTGAAGATCATGCCTTCGCGGATTTCCGGGCCTTCGTCCGGACGGCCGTAGTGCAGGATATTGGGCGTGTCATGGAACAGGCGTCCGACACCGTGGCCACAGAAGTCGCGCACCACCGAGCAACGCTCGGCTTCCGCATAGGCCTGGATCGCCGCGCCGATTGCGCCGGTGCGCACGCCGGGCTTCACCGCCGCGATGCCGCGCAGCAGGCATTCATAGGTCACTTCCATCAGCCGCTCGGCGGCGCGCTTGATCTGGCCGACCGGATACATGCGGCTTGAATCGCCGTGCCAGCCATCCAGCACATAGGTCACGTCGATATTGACGATATCGCCGTCGCGCAGCGGCTTTTCGTCTGGAATGCCGTGGCAGACCACATGGTTGATCGAGGTGCAGACGGATTTCGTATAACCGCGATAATTCAGTGTTGCCGGAAGCGCACCGTGGTCGGCGCCGAATTCGAAGACGAAACGATCGATGGCATCCGTGGTGACGCCCGGCTTGACGATTGCCGCAAGTTCATCGAGGCAGCGCGCCGTCAGCTGGCACGCCTTGCGCATCCCGTCGAAGTCCTCAGAGTTATAGAGGCGGATGACGCCTGTATTCTTGAGGGGGGCGGAGGCTGCGTCGATATAGGTGACCATCTTAGTGCTTTCTGTCTCTTTACGTCCCTGTTCATAAAACAGCCGGACGCCATTCGTCCATCTTAACCGTTCCGCTGACCGAAATTTGTGCCGGGGAGACCTCGCATTTCACCGCATATGCCTCCACACCGCGCGCCATGGCCCGCTGAAATGCCAGCGCATAGACGGGATCGAGATCATCGCAGATGCGCATCCGGTCGCAATCGTCGCGCTGGATGAGATAGAGCATCACCGAACGATAACCGGCTTCCGCTGCGTCACCCAACTCCTCCAGATGTTTCGCACCGCGTTTGGTGGCCGTATCGGGAAATTCGGCCAGCCCCTTCTCGCGCATGAAATGCACGTTCTTCACTTCCACATAGGCATCCGGCCGACCGGGCTCGGACAGCAGGAAGTCGATGCGCGAATTGCGGCCATATTTCTGTTCGCGCCGGATCGTCGAATAGCCGCCGAGTTCGGGGATGCGGCCGTTCAGGATAGCCTCTTCCGCCAGCCGGTTGGGCATGCCGGTATTGATGCCGACCGTGGTGCCATCGGCCTCGACCATTTCCAGCATGTGCCGGTATTTGCGGGTCGGGCTGTCATGTTCGGACAGCCAGATGCGGGAGCCCGGCGTCGTCAGCCCGCGCATGGAGCCGGTATTGGGGCAGGATCCGGTGATTGCGGTGCCATCCTCCAGGACGGCATCGAACAGGAAGCGTTTATAACGGGCGATCAGCGTGGCGGGAATGAGCGGGGGCGTGAAGAACATGATGCCTTGAAGGTAAGCGTGTGTGTTTGCGGGATCTTTTATCCCTCATCCCTGTTCCCCAGAACAAGCCCGAGGATGTCACAGGGATCCGGCCAGCCCAAGTCCCTGGGCTGAAACGAGTCTTTCGCCGCGCAGACGCGCGTCGGCTGGATTCCTGTGACAAGCACAGGAATGAGGGTGAGGGGAACGCCGGTGGAAGACACCTTTCGGTCGTGTGTGGCCATCTTTTTCACCGACATCCTACGAAAGGACATAGGTTCCCGGCGCATCGCCGAGCACGGGGTGCTTGCCGTCTTCCGGTTTTCGCGCCTTTACCTTCTCGCCATTCTGGCTTTCGATCCAGTTCTGCCAGTGCACCCACCAGGAACCCTTATGGGCGGTGGCGGCGGACTGCCAGGCATCAAAGTCTCCGGCCGGTGACGGGCCTGTCCAATATTGGTATTTTTCAAGCTGCGGCGGATTGACGACGCCGGCTATGTGGCCGGACGCGCCGAGCACGAATTCCACCGGCCCGCCGAACAGGGCAGCACCCGTGAAGACGGATTTTGCCGGGGCGATATGATCGTCGCGGGTGGCGAGATCATAGACCGGGATTTTGATGTCGCCGAGATTGATCCGTTTATCTGCCACGCGCATCAGCCCGCGGGCGAGATTGTTGTCGAGATAACAATTGCGAAGATAAAAGGAGTGACTGGCGGCCGTCACCCGGGTCGAATCGGAATTCCAGTAGAGCAGATCGAAGGGCAGGGGTTCCGTGCCGCGCAGGTAATTATCGACCACATAGGGCCAGATAAGATCGGAGGCGCGCAGCATGTTGAAGACGGTGGCCATGATCGAGCCGTCGAGGTAGCCGACCGCCTGCATATGCCTGTCGAGCGCCGTAAGCTGGCCTTCATCGATGAAGACCTTGAGGTCGCCGGCATGCACAAAATCCGTCTGGGCGGCGAGCAGCGTGGCACTGCGGATGCGCCCGTTGTCTTCCTGTGCATGCAGCGCCAGTGCCGAGGATAAAAGCGTGCCGCCGACGCAATAACCGATGGCGTTGATTTCCGTTTCGCCGGTCCTTTCCTCGATCGTGTCGAGGGCGAAATCGATGCCTTCGCGGATATAATCTTCCCAGCCTTTATCCGCCAGCTGGGCATCCGGGTTGATCCACGAGACCATGAAGACGCTATGGCCCTGCTCGAGGCACCAGCCGACGAAGGATTTCTGCGGATTGAGATCGAGAATGTAGAATTTGTTGATCCATGGCGGCACGATCAGCAGCGGCCGTTTGAAAACCTTTTTCGTCGTCGGTGCGTAATGGACGATCTCGCAGAGCGGGCTTTTCGCGACCACCTTGCCGGGGGTTGTGGCGATATTCTGGCCGATGATGAATTTGCTGTAGTCCGTCTGGCGCAGTTTCAGGTGGCCATGGCCTGCCGCGACATCTTCCGCCAGCTGCGCCATGCCCTTGACGAGATTGGCGCCGCTGGAGGCGACCGTCTCGCGGAAGACCTGCGGATTGGTGAAGACGAAATTGGCGGGTGAGAGCGCCTCCGTTACCTGGCGCATGTAAAACAGCGCCTTGGTGCGGGTGTGTTCATCCAGGCCGTCTGCCTCCGTCACCATCCGGTCGGCAAAACCGACGGTGGTCTGATAGGCTTTGAGGAGAAAATCGAAAAAAGGATTGGCCTGCCAGTCGGCATCGGCAAAACGCCTGTTGCGGCGCTCCGCAGGGCCGCTTTCGGCCGGCGTCGCCGAGGCCGAATCGGCATCGCCGGAAAACTGCGCCACCGATTTTGCCCACAGCTCGTAATAGCTGGAGAGGAGATGGGTCTGCGCTTCGAGGGAGCGTTTCGGTTCCGCCATCCAGTATTCGGCGACATCGGACAGCGTCTTGACGAGATCGGTGACGGGATCGGCGCTTGCCTGGGGGATTTCGCCACGCTCGCGCGGCGCCAGCCATTCGGACGCGGCCTTGCCAAGATTTTCAAGCGCACGGGCAATGTTGACCGCGAAGGTCTCCGGATCGCGGATCAGGTAGGCCTCGGCTGAGCTGGCGTCGAAACCGGGTGTTTTGCCACCCTTTTTTCCAGCGCCGCCGTCAACACCCGCCATGCATCATCCTCCGCCAAATTTGTGTTTGCACATTCTGCATGAAAACGAATACAAGTTCCACCAGCAAGGGGAGGCCGCAAAGGGCTGAACCGCAGTCGAATTCGATATCGGCAGATATCCTTACAGGCGGAACATGACGATGGGCAAGCACATGGGCACATGGGGAACATATGTGGAAAACGCCGCGAGAATCGCCGTTCTTTCGCTGTCCGGCGTCATGTTCGCCACGACGCTTGCCGCCTGCAAGGCACCTGAACCGATCGTCGCTCCCGCGCATATGCGCCGCCCGACCGCCGAAATCGTCGGTCCGCGCCCCGTCAGCGACAATGCGGTGAGCCAGAAGCGCGACACCGGAACCTATCCGACCTTTTCAGCGCCGATGACGGCCGCCGGCACCCAGATGGGCGACGACGAGGCCTCCACCATGGAATCAAACCTGTCGCGCCTCGGTGCTGCACGCCGCAACGGCCAGATTTCGGAAGCCGAATACAAGCGCCGTGTCGCGGAACTGCGGGCGCTTGGCGAAAACCAGAAGCCGGTTGCGACGCCTGCTGCTTCGCAGTAAATTTCAAATAAATTCACGCCGTGGTCATAGGCGTGCATTAGATTTTGAACAATAATTCTGCGAAAATCGGTTATGATTTGAATGCGCAATCCAAAAATGCTTTTGGTCCTTGCAGTTTTATTGGGCATTCTGCCTGCGATCCTGCGCTCACTTGATGTCAGCCCGTCGCTATTTCTCGGTATTTCGATCTTTGCTTTGAATATCGGTCTTTGCCTGCTTGGCGCCACCACGCGATATCGTTTTTGGTGGCTGGGTTATGGCGTCGCTTGTGTTTTAGCGTTTGTGCTGTCTGGTACGCCCAGTCCTCTTTCGCTTGTCGCAATTTTGTTCACGACGTGGAAAGCCTGATCGCTTCAGCAGCCTTTTTTCCGCCTAGGACACTGCAAGCATAACCTCTTCTTTACCCTGCCTTTGAACCATCCGCTTACCCAAGTTGTTAAGCGGATGGATGAGTTTGCCAGTTAAGATGCAGACATAACAAACAGGCCGCTGAAAAGGCGGCATACAGGGTGAAATATCATGAGATGCATCGCTGCTTTGCTGGTTCTTGCCGGTTTTGCGCTCGCACCCGCTCAGGCGCGGGCGCCTTACATCAACATCGGAACGCCATCCCTTCAGGGCCGATGAAAACTTGCGGGATGCCGGTCAGTCGTTGCCGGCGGCGTCGCTCAGCGCGCCGAGATCAGGCACCGTGATATGGCGGTTGTTCTCGATGCGGATGATGTCTTCCTTGCGCAGCTTGGTCATTTGCCGGCTCACCGTTTCGATGGTGAGGCCGAGGAAATCGGCGATGTCGGCGCGTGAAAGCGGCAGGTCGAAAGACGATTTATCGTCGTTTTCCGGGTCGATATGCGTGGCGATCATATAAAGGAAGCTGGCAACCTTTTCCTGCGCGGATTTGCGCCCGAGCGTCAGCATCCAGTCGCGCGCCTCGTCCAGCTCCTTCAGCGACTGGCTATGGAGCTTGCGCTCCATGTCCGGAACCTCTGAAATCATCCGGTCGACGACGCGGCGCGGGAAGAGACAAATTTCCACATCCGTTGCCGCTTCCGCCGTCATCTTGCTTTCCGCCATGAACGGGCGGCCGAGAAAATCCGGTGCGAATTGCAGGCCGACGATCTGCTGGCGGCCATCCGACATCATTTTCGACAGTTTCACCACGCCGTTCAGAATATTGCCGTAGGAGGTGACAAGTTCCCCCTGGCCCAGCAGCTCATTGCCCGCTTCCAGTTTTTTACGGCTGGAATGACGGCTGAGGTCGCAAAGCTGCTGTGGCGTCAACGTGCTGCAAAGACCGCCGTGACGCGCCTCGCAGGAGCGGCATATGACGGGTTCTTCCGAATTGTGGATGGTCTTCTGCAACGTGTCCATAAGCCTTTTCCAATGCTGGCTTTTTCGGAACGATCGCGACCGTGGGTGTAAAATCCGGTCTCTCTGAGGCTTGCGCCGTGTAGCCGTCGCCCCCGCGTCTACTTTAGCAAGAACTTAAGGCGCGATTTGATTGAAGTCAAAGTTGCAAACTGTCGCAGCCGCTACTGAAAGGGAGGAAATCGACATTTTCTTGATAAAAGGCAAATCGGGTGATGAATACCGAACTTCTTCGCAAATATTCGGGCGCCGTGCCGCGTTACACGAGCTATCCGACCGCGCCGCATTTTCACGAAGCAGTCGATAGTGGCACTTACCGGCAATGGCTGGGCGCGCTCGGCCGCCGGAACCGTATATCGCTTTATCTGCATATTCCCTATTGCGACCGGCTGTGCTGGTTCTGCGCCTGTCACACCAAGCACACGCTGAAATATGAACCGATTGCTGTTTATATTGAAGCACTTAAGCGGGAGATCGCGGCCGTCGGCGCTCTGGTTTCCCCCGATGCCGTGGTGAGCGCGGTGCATTTTGGCGGCGGTTCGCCAACCATGCTGAGGCCCGAGGACATGGTAAGCCTGATGGACTGTCTGAAGCGTCATTTCACCTTTGGGCTGGCCTCCGAAATCAGCGTGGAAATGGACCCGAACGACCTCGACGACAGCCGCTATGATGCGCTTGCGGCCATCGGCATGACACGGGCGAGTCTCGGCGTTCAGGATTTCGATGACAAAGTGCAAAAAACCATCAACCGGATACAGAGCTTCGAGCAGACGCAATCGGTGGTGGATGCCGTTCGGGCGAGGGGCGTTCATTCGGTCAATTGCGACATTCTCTACGGGCTTCCGTTCCAGACCTGCGAGACATTGGAAAAGACGGTCGGAAAGATCGTCTCGCTTAATCCCGACCGGGTCGCGCTTTTCGGTTATGCCCATGTTCCCTGGATGAAAAAGCACCAGTCGTTGATCCCCGAACAGGCCCTGCCGGATGTTGCCGAACGGTACCGGCAGATGACGATGGCGGCGGAAATGTTGAAACAGGCGGGTTACAGGCCGGTTGGCATCGATCATTTCGCCAAGCCTGCCGATAGCTTGTGCCGGGCGGCCGAGGACGGAGAGCTGCGGCGGAATTTTCAGGGCTATACCACCGATACGGCCGATGCGCTGATCGGGCTTGGCGCATCGTCGATCGGCAGGTTGCCGCAGGGTTATGTGCAGAACATGGCGGCGACCGGGGAATATCAGCGTCTGGCGGGCGAGGGCGGTCTTGCCGTCGTCAAGGGAATTGAGCTGTCGGAGGACGATCATCTCCGTTCGCATGTGATCGAAAGGTTGATGTGCGATTTCTCGCTCGACCTCTCGGATCTGCGGCACCGTTTCGGCAAGGTCAGCCATTCCGTCACGAAGCAGGCACAGCATTTTGCTGCCTTCGACAGGGACGGCGTGGTGCGGCTGGACGCCGATATTTTTGCGGTAACGGAGGCGGGAAAGCCTTTCGTCCGTAATATCGCGGCAATCTTCGACACCTATCTCGGCAATGGACGCGGCCGCCATTCGGTTGCTGTTTAGGCAACAGTTTCAGGGCAAATTTCAAAGTTACGTCACGAAACCATTGGCTTTTTTGTGCGACTTGCCTATGTGGTGCGTCAGACAGGATAATTCATACGAACGACAATAAGGATTATGGGCGTGACAGCTACATTCGACAAGGTTGCCGACATTATCGCCGAAACCAGCGAAATCGACCGCGAAACCATTACGCCGGAAAGCCACACGATCGACGATCTGGGCATCGACAGCCTCGACTTTCTGGATATCGTTTTTGCCATCGACAAGGAATTCGGCATCAAGATTCCGCTCGAGCAGTGGACGCAGGAAGTCAACGAAGGCAAGGTTTCCACCGAAGAATATTTCGTGCTGAAGAACCTTTGCGCCAAGATCGACGAATTGCGCGCAGCCAAGGGCTGATGTGACAATGCCCGCTTCCAGCGGGCATTTTCTTTTGTTGCCGCCTGCGGGCAAACCATGACTAACCGACCAGAGACGGGCCGGACGAATGCTGCTTGAATATTTTCAGATGATCGACAAGGTCGAAGCCGTGGACATGGCGACGCGCACGCTGAAGGCGCAGTCCATCGTTCCGGATAAAAGCCCGGTTTTCGAGGGACATTTTCCCGGCATGCCGCTGGTTCCGGGTGTGCTTCTGATCGAGACCATGGCGCAGGCTTCCGGCATGATGGTTCTGGCGTTCAGCGATTTCGCCTCCATGCCGTTCCTGATGTCGGTCGATGGCGCCAAGATGCGGACCTTCGTGGAGCCGGGTGCTGTTCTCGACATCGAGGCGGTGCTGGAGCATGACGGTTCCGGTTTTGCCGTTACCAAGGCGAAGATCACTTCCGCCGGCAAAAAAGTCTGCGACGCGCAGCTGAAACTGCGGACCATGCCGTTCAGCGAAATTCCGCTTGGTCCCATCGTCAAGAAGCGGGCCGAGGAAGTGGGCCTGATGGCGGCAATTGCCGCGGATGCGCAGAAATAAGCGCTTCCGTCGATCTCGAAAGAGGGCATTTTCCCCCTCGGCCCGGTTTGATGCATGAAAATCGTGGGCTGGCGGCGGCGGATCGGGCCTTCGCCATTGCCAATCCGCATCGCGCGCTTTATTCCGCAACGCATGAAGTGGTTGTTCGCGACCGCTGTTGGATAGCCGTGACCGTTTCGATGGGGCCGGCTGCAAAGGATGACAGACGATGAAATCTGACAATGATGTGGTGATAACAGGGGTCGGCATCGTGACCTGTCACGGCGTCGGAAGCCAGGCGCATGTGGCGCTTCTTTCGGGAACGGCGGCGCCTGAAACGGTGGTTGAGACCGAAAAGTTCAAACCCTACCCGGTCCATCCCATGCCGGAAATCGACTGGTCCGCCCAGATCGCCAAGCGTGGCGACCAGCGCCAGATGGAAAACTGGCAGCGGCTCGGCGTGTTCGCCGCCGGTCTGGCACTCGACGATGCCGGGCTGAAGGAAAATGCTGAAGCCTGCGCCACCATGGACATGATCGTTGCTGCCGGCGGCGGCGAGCGCGACATCAATGTCGATACGCTGATCGTCGACGAAGCGCTGAAGCGCAATGACCGCGAAAAGCTGCTCAATGAGAAGCTGACGACCGAGCTGCGCCCGACGCTGTTTCTCGCCCAGCTTTCCAACCTGATGGCCGGCAATATTTCCATCGTGCACAAGGTTACCGGCTCTTCCCGTACCTTCATGGGTGAGGAAGCGGCCGGCATTTCCGCCGTTGAAACCGCGTTCCACCGCATCCGCTCCGGCGAATCGAGCCATGCGCTGGTGGGCGGCGCTTTCTCGGCGGAACGTCCCGACATGATTCTGCTGTTTGAAGCCATCGGTGCACATGCGCAGGGCGGCTGGCAGCCGCTGTGGTCGCGTGAGAACCAGAACGGCGGCGGCATGATTTCCGGTTCGCTTGGCGCATTCCTCGTGCTGGAATCGCGCAAGCATGCCAGCGAACGCGGCGCGCGCATTTATGCCCGCATCGACGCCATCGAGGGCGATCGCGGCAGCCGTGATGATGGCAAGATGGAAAAGCGCATGGAGCGCCTGCTTGCCCCGGCAAAGGATAGTGCTGCGACCGTCGTGTTTTCCGGCGCAAGCGGTTATGACGACGTTACCCGGCGCGAGAAGGATATTCTCGAAAAGACCCTGCCCAAGGCCGCCATTCGCGGTTTCGGCGGTGTCACCGGCCACGGACTTGAGGCGCAGTTTCCGCTCGGCCTGGCTTTGGCTGCGCTTACGCTTGAAAGCGGCGCCAGGGTTCCTACCTTCGACGCCAAGGCGGAAAAGCCCATGGGCGAGGCGGCCAGCGAAGCCGTCGTCACCACCGTCGGCCATGTGCGCGGCGAAGGTGTCGCCGTTCTGTCCCGTGACGTTTGAGGAGAAAGACCATGACTTCCAATTTCAAGGATCATCTCGGTCGCCCGATCGTCGCCGTCACCGGCATGGGCATCATCACCTCGCTCGGGCAGGGGCTTGCCGATAACTGGGCGGCGCTGACGGCGGGCAAGTCGGGCATTCACAAGATCACCCGTTTTCCGACCGAGGGGCTTTCGACCCGCATCAGCGGCACGGTCGATTTCATCGATATTCCGGTTCCGAATTCCGTCGAGCGTTCCTATGCCTTTGCGCGCGAGACCACCATCGAGGCGCTCGCCCAGGCCGGTATTTCAGGTGATTTCGACGGCCCGCTGTTTCTGGCCGCGCCGCCGATCGAGCCGGAATGGAGCGCCCGCTTCGAGCTTGCCGACCGGTCTCCGCCAGCTGCCCAGCCGGGCGATGCCTATGAGCGTTTCCTGACGGCCTTCCGCCAGCGTCCCGACCCGGCGTTCCAGGAAGCGGCGCTGTTCGGCGCGATTTCCGAGCGTCTGTCCGACCGTTTCGGTACCCGTGGCCTGCCCGTCACGCTGTCCACGGCCTGTGCATCCGGTGCGACCGCGATCCAGCTCGGCGTCGAGGCCATTCGCCAGGGCCGCACCGAACGGGCGCTGACGGTTGCGACCGACGGTTCGGTCAGTGCCGAGGCGCTGATCCGCTTCTCGCTTCTCTCCGCGCTTTCGACCCAGAACGACCCGCCGGAAAAGGCCTCCAAGCCATTCAGCAAGGATCGCGATGGTTTCGTGATTGCCGAAGGTGCAGCCACACTGGTGCTGGAATCGCTGGAATCCGCTGTTGCACGTGGGGCCAAGGTTCTCGGCATCATCAAGGGCGCCGGTGAAAAGGCCGACAGCTTCCACCGCACGCGCTCTTCGCCCGATGGCGGCCCGGCGATTGCGACGATCCGTGCGGCATTGGCCGATGCGGGCGTGGCAGAAAGCGATATTGGCTATATCAACGCCCACGGTACCTCGACGCCTGAGAACGACAAGATGGAATATGGCTCGATGCTGGCCGTTTTCGGCGAAGGCCTGAAGAATATTCCGCTGTCTTCCAACAAGTCGATGATCGGCCATACCCTGACCGCAGCAGGGGCCGTGGAAGCCGTGTTCTCGCTGCAGACGATGCTGACCGGCACCCTGCCGCCGACGATCAACTACAACAATCCCGATCCGACCATTTCGCTCGATGTGGTGCCGAATGTGAAGCGGGATGCTGAGGTGAGTGCGGTTCTGTCCAACTCCTTCGGATTTGGCGGACAGAATGCAAGCCTTGTCATGACGCGGGAACCGGCTTAACCGGTTCCGCCACAAACAGAAGCGTTTCCGGCCCGACCAATCCGGAAACGCTCTCGCTTCTTTGATTACGCATTCCGGCCGCAAAACCGATACAGAGGTTTGCTGGAATAGCTCTTTAGATAAACGGCCCCAGATAAACGCCCCTGGGCGAAGGACTGAAATATGCGCGCTCTTCAACTCGTCGACGACCGGAAGCTCGAAAAAGTGGACCTGCCCGAACCGGACGCACCCGCGCCGGGCGAGGTGACGCTGCGCGTCAAGGCCGTTGCGCTCAACCACATCGACGTGTGGGGCTGGCGCGGCATGGCTTTCGCCAAGCGCAAGATGCCGCTGACCATCGGTGCCGAGGCCTCCGGTGTGGTGGAAGCCATCGGTCCGGGCGTTTCGAATGTTTTGCCCGGCCAGCTCGTGTCGATCTACGGTGCGCGCACCTGCGGGCTGTGCAAGCCCTGTCGCGAAGGCCGCGACAATCTGTGCGAACATGTGCAGGGCGTGCACGGTTTCCATCTCGATGGTTTTGCGCAGGAGAAGATCAATATTCCAGCGCGCCAGCTCGTGCCGGCACCACATGGCATTGACGCCGTTGCTGCGGCTCTGGCACCCGTGACCTTCGGTACGGTCGAGCATATGCTGTTCGACAATGCCAAGCTTGAGCCCGGCGAAACGATCCTCATCCATGCGGGCGGTTCGGGCATCGGCACGGCGGCGATCCAGCTTGCCAAGAAGATGGGCTGCACCGTCATCACCACTGTCGGTTCTGACGACAAGATCGAACGGGCGAAGGCGCTTGGCGCCGACCACGTCATCAATTACCGGACCGACCGTTTCGAAGGCGTCGTGCGCAAGCTGACGAAAAAGAAGGGTGTCGACGTGGTGTTCGAACATGTCGGCAAGGACACGTTCGTGGCCTCGATGTTCTCGCTGAAGCGCGGTGGCCGCCTCGTCACCTGCGGCTCTACGTCAGGTGTCTCCACCGATATCAACCTGATGATGCTGTTCCAGCAGCAGCTGAAGCTGCTCGGCTCCTTCGGCTGCCGCATGGAAAACATGGCCAATGCCATGCAGAAGATGGCGCGCGACATTGTTCACCCCGTCATCGACACCGAAGTGACCTTCGACGATATCGACCGGGCGCTGGAGCGCATGGAAACGCGCCAGGTGTTCGGCAAGATCGTTCTGCGGATGGACTGAGCATCTTGAAGCTGTTCCTGACACGGATCGTCCTGAAACTGGACCACTTCCGGCAGTGGCTGATTGCGACATTCGCCTTCGGCCTTCTCAACCTGCTGAAACTTTTTCCCGCCGATGCGGGCATTCGCGCCGCCGACCGGCTGGCGCGCTTCGTGGGGCCGAAAACCGGCCGCCACAAGCTGATGCTTTACAATCTGGCGCGCGCCTTTCCGGAGAAGTCCGAAGAGGAGCGGCTTGAGATCGCCATGGATAGCTGGGCCAATATGGGCCGGCTGGCGGCGGAATATGTCTTTCTCGACCGGTTGTTCGATTTCGATCCGGAAAAGAACGAGCCGGGCCGTATTCAGGTCGAGGGTATTCCGACCTTTCTGGAGCTGCGCGACAATCCGCGGCCCTTCATCGTCTTTACCGCCCATAGCGGCAATTTCGAGCTGTTGCCGGTGGCCAGCTCCGCCTTCGGTCTCGACGTGACGGTGCTGTTCCGGCCGCCGAACAATCCGTATGTCGCCGACAAGGTGTTCAATTTCCGCAAGGAACGTATGGGCAATCTCGTGCCGTCGCATGCCGGCTCTTCCTTTGCGCTCGCGCGGCAGCTGGAAAGAGGCGGCGGTGTCGGCGTTCTCGTTGACCAGAAGTTCAGCAAGGGGCTGACGACGACGTTCTTCGGGCTTGAGGTTCGCACCAATCCGCTGCTGGCCAAGCTGGTGCGGCAGTTCAATTGCGATGTTTATCCCGCCCGCTGCGTGCGTCTGCCGGACAATCGCTACAGGCTGGAAATCGAGCCGAAGGTCGAGATCCCTCGCGACGAAAAAGGCAATGTCGATATTCAGGCGACCGCACAGCTTCTGAACGACAAGGTGGAAAGCTGGGTGCGCGAATATCCCGGCCAATGGCTGTGGTATCACGACCGCTGGGACGTGAAGCACCGGATTTGAAGCGATTGCCGCGCCGTTGATTGTGTTTGAGTTTCACAAATTTCGCCCGCGAATTTGTGTATTTCGATATTTTTCCATATTAGTGGAACCTCATTTTTCGTTCATGGATTATCGAAATTGAAAAAATAGCGTCGGCTGTGATATTTTGGACAACAATCCCTGCGGCGTTTGCGCGCTTTGTTACGTCATTTTTAAACGCGCAGACGCTACAATAAGGGGATACAGGGTCCATCCGTTCGGATTGGGAACGGTGTGTGTTTGCCCGTTCAGGGAGAGTTGGGTTGAAAGATTTGATTGAGCTGTTCTGGCTGCGTTATACGGAACTGCAATCTGCCGTTGGTAAAAACGAGGCCGACAAGATCGCGGTGCTGGAGCGTGAACTGGAGCAGCTTCTCGAGCGGGTTGTCGGGCGTCAGACTGGAAGCTCCGAGGACATTCGCGAGCAGTTCCGTTTCGCCATCGATCTCCTCAATCATGAGGCGGAAGATCTCGGCTGCGTGCAGCGCAATTCCGAGCTTCTGCGAACCCTGGTCGACCGTTATGTCGGCATGCCGCTGAAGGCCAAGGTTATCGGTGACGAGGACGAGGACACTCTGGAGTGGCACCACAGGCATCTGGTCCTCGATGAAGACATGCTCAACGACCTGGACGAGCCCGTGGTCATCGTTTCTCCCGGCTATCGCGTGTCCTTTGCCAATGCTCTCGATGCCTTCCAGCGCAATGCGCCGGAGGGGCTGGTTGGATGTCATATCGCCGAGCTTGTCGGCGTACACCGCTTTCAGAACGATCTGCGTGAGAAGCTGGACAATTGCTTCAAGGGCAATACGTCGAAATATACTTATGCCGAAGACCAGAACGGCCGCACCGTCGTGAAGTCGCTGGAAATGTCGCCCTGTTATTCCTCCACCTACAAGCTTGTCGGCGCGATGGTGGTGATCAGGGAAATAGCCGATCGCAGACGCGGTCGCGCTGCCGGGTGAGGTTAATGGCGTTTCCGGTTCGGATGGAAACGCTCAACCCGCTATTTCGGAAAAATCGAATCCCAGATCGTGGCGATGGACCATGCGGATGAGGCATCCAGCAGCAGCTTCGTCGCCATTGCCAGGCAGGAAAGCACCAGCAGCGGCCGGATGATCTTTGCGCCGTTCTTCATGGCGAAGCGCGAGCCGATCTGTGCGCCGATGAACTGGCCGACACCCATGGCAAGGCCAAGCTTCCAGAGAACCGCACCGCCGATCGCAAAAACGACGAAGCCGCCGAAGTTCGAACCGAGGTTCAGAAGCTTGGTATGGGCGGTTGCCTTCAGCATGCCGAACCCGGCAAGCGCCACGAAGGCCAGCATGTAGAACGAACCCGCGCCGGGGCCGAAGACGCCGTCGTAAAATCCTACCAGCGGAGCAACCGTCAGGCCGAAAACGAAGGGCGTGATGCGGCGGTGGCTGTCGATATCGCTGAGCTGTGGCTTGAAGGCGAAATAAAGCGCAATCGCGATCAGCAGGAACGGCATGATGGTGCGCAGCAGATCGGCGGGCACGAAGGCGGCGGTGACGGCGCCGAGCCCGCCGCCGAGCATGGCCATCAGGCCCATCGGCAATTGTTCTCTCAGATTGACATGGCCGCGCCGGGCATAGGCGATGGTGGCGGAGGCCGAGCCGAACTGCGATTGCAGCTTGTTGGTGCCGAGCGTGTCCAGCGGCGCAATGCCCATGATCAGCATCGCCGGAATGGTGATGAGACCGCCGCCGCCGGCAATGGAATCGATAAATCCGGCAAAGATGGCGACGCAGAAAAGAACGACGAAAACGTTGAGGGCGATGTCTTGCACTTGGAATGTCCGGGCAGGCGGCGGGAGAGGACCTCTTCTTTCACCGAAAAGACTGCCGCGCAATATTTTTCTCTCTGAGCGCCGGCAGGCGGGGGGATTGCGGTGCTGCCGCTTATCGGTATGTTTCCGTGGCGCATCGCCAGAAGCGGCGGTGACGCTCAGGACATACGGATGAGGGCATTATGCATAAAGTGATATTCGATACGGACCCCGGTGTAGATGATGCCATGGCGCTTCTGTTCCTGCATCGCCATCCCGATATCGATCTGATCGGCGTCACCACGGTTTTCGGCAACGCCCCCATCGATATCACCACCCGCAATGCGCTCTTCCTCAAGCGGGAATGGCAGATGACCGCACCGGTTGCGAAGGGCGCCGGTGTGACCTTCGATCCCGCCCGCAAGGAAGGCCACTGGCCGACCTTCATTCACGGTGAAAACGGCCTCGGCGATATCGAGATCCCTGAAACCATCGACCTGCCGCTTGATCCGCGCCCGGCGCATCGCTTCATCATTGAGACGGTCAAGGCCAATCCCGGCGAGGTGACATTGATTGCCGTTGGCCGCATGACCAATCTGGCGCTGGCGCTACGCGAGGAGCCGGACGTGGCGGCGCTGGTGAAAGAGGTCATCGTCATGGGCGGCGCCTTCGACATGAACGGCAATGTTTCCCCGGCGGCCGAGGCTAATATTCACGGCGATCCGGAAGCGGCCGATCTTGTCTTCACCGCCCCCTGGCGGGTGGTGGTTGTCGGTCTCGACGTGACGACAAAAACGGTGATGACCAGCGCCTTCATGGCGGAGATGGCCAAGGCCGGCGGCAAGCCGGTGCAGCTGCTTTCCGACCTGTCGCAATTCTACATTGATTTCTACAAAACGCGCACCGGCGATGGCATGGTGGTGCATGATAGCTGCGCCTGCGTTTATCTCGTTGAACCCGAACTGTTTGAGACCCGCAGCGGCCCGGTACGTGTGGTCTGCGGTGGACTTGCCGATGGCCAGACGATCCAGAAGCCGGATGGCCGCGCCTTTCCGCCGGGCGACTGGGACGGGCATCCGAGCCAGCTCGTCTGCACGGATATCAAGCCGGAACGCGTGCTTTCGGTCATCCGCGCCGCAATTGTGAAGGGCGAGCGCGGCTGAACGACAGGAATGGCCGTTCTTGAGCATGGCTTGCCTTGCATTTTCCAAGAATCTGGCGTTATGCAAGTTCCTTGATCCAATTGCGTGATCCGCCTTGCTTTCGGGGCAGAAAAGGCTTTGTCCGAAGCACGGGCGGATGATCGCGAAGCCGCGTGGGCCGAGAAAAGCCCTGTAGGTTTTCGCGTTCTTTGCGCTACAATGAATAACGCCTGCCGGGTCGGTTCGTGTCGGCGGCGTTTTAAAACAAAAAACGAACCTTCGTTATGGGCCGGCAGAACCGGTCCATTCCCATGAGGAAAGAGATGGAAGAGTTTCACAAGGTCCGGCGTCTGCCGCAATACGTCTTCGACAGGTCAACCGTTTGAAA
>LT009756.1:1486446-1517083 GCA_900012615.1 Agrobacterium genomosp. 13 str. CFBP 6927 | reverse complement strand
GGTCAACCGTTTGAAAGCGAGCGCGCGAGCGGCCGGGGCCGATATCATCGATCTCGGCATGGGCAATCCCGACCTTCCGACCCGAAGGCCATCGTCGACAAGCTTTGCGAGGTCGTTCAGGACCCGCGCACCCATCGCTATTCCTCGTCCAAGGGCATTCCCGGCCTTCGCCGTGCGCAGGCCGCCTATTATGCCCGCCGTTTCGGCGTGAAGCTGAACCCCGATACGCAGGTTGTCGCCACGCTCGGCTCCAAGGAAGGCTTCGCCAATATGGCGCAGGCCATCACGGCACCTGGTGACGTGATCCTGTGTCCGAACCCCACCTATCCGATCCATGCCTTCGGCTTCCTGATGGCGGGCGGCGTTATCCGTTCGATGAATGTCGAGCCGGATGAGAGCTTCTTCGGGCCGCTGGAGCGCGCGGTGCGCCACTCCATTCCGAAGCCGCTGGCGCTGATCATCAACTACCCGTCGAACCCGACGGCGCATGTGGCCTCGCTCGATTTCTACAAGGATGTCATCGCTTTTGCGAAGAAGCACGAGATCATCGTGCTTTCCGACCTTGCCTATTCGGAAATCTATTTCGACGAAAATAACCCGCCGCCTTCGGTTCTCGAAGTTCCCGGCGCAATCGACGTTGCGGTGGAGTTCACCTCCATGTCGAAGACCTTCTCCATGCCCGGCTGGCGCATGGGCTTTGCCGTCGGCAATGAGCGTCTGATCGCGGCGCTGACGCGCGTGAAGTCCTATCTCGATTACGGCGCCTTCACGCCGATCCAGGTCGCGGCGACGCATGCGCTGAACGGTGACGGTTCCGACATCGCAGAAGTGCGCAATGTCTATCGCCGCCGACGCGACGTCATGGTCGACACGTTTGGCAAGGCCGGTTTCGAGGTTCCGCCGCCGGCGGCGACGATGTTCGCCTGGGCGAAAATCCCGGAAAAATTCCGCCATCTCGGCAGCCTGGAATTCTCCAAGCTCCTGGTCGAGAAGGCAGATATCGCCGTTGCTCCCGGCATCGGCTTTGGCGAGATGGGAGATGATTACGTCCGTCTCGCGCTCGTGGAAAACGAGCATCGAATTCGTCAGGCAGCGCGCAATCTGAAGCGTTTCCTGTCGAGCGCAGACGAAACGATGCACAATGTCGTTTCGCTTAACGCCCACAGATAAGGGCAACCGAAGGCGGCCGGGCCTCGGCCGCCACCATCATCAGCAAATCAGGAACATACCCATGGCAGATTCATTGAGAATCGGCATAGCGGGGCTCGGCACTGTCGGCGCTTCGCTCGTGCGCATCCTCCAGCAGAGAAGCAACGAACTTGCGATTACCTGCGGACGCGCGATTGAGATTATTGCGGTGAGTGCGCGTGACCGTTCGCGCGACCGCGGCATTGATCTCACGGGTATTACCTGGTTCGACACGCCGGAGCAGCTGGCGAGCGAAGCCGATATCGACGTCTTCGTCGAACTGGTCGGCGGTGCTTCCGGTCAGGCGGAAAATTCTGTGCGCGCCGCGCTTGCACGCGGTCTCCATGTGGTGACGGCCAACAAGGCGCTGCTGGCCAAGCACGGCGTCGAACTGGCGACCATCGCCGAAGACAAGGGTGCGCTTCTCAATTTCGAAGCGGCGGTGGCCGGCGGTATCCCCGTCATCAAGGCCCTGCGTGAGTCTCTCACCGGCAACCATGTGTCGCGCATCTACGGCATCATGAACGGCACCTGCAACTACATCCTGACCAAGATGGAGAAGGAAGGGCTGTCCTTCGAGGCCTGTCTGAAGGAAGCGCAGCGGCTGGGTTATGCCGAAGCCGATCCGGCCTTCGATATCGAGGGCAACGATACGGCCCACAAGCTGGCCATCCTGACGACGCTTGCCTTCGGCAACAAGATTTCGGCCGATGACATCTATCTGGAAGGCATCACCAATATCTCCAGCGAGGACATTCAGGCGGCGGCCGAACTCGGTTACCGCATCAAGCTTCTCGGCGTGGCGCAGGTGACGGAATCCGGTATCGAACAGCGCGTGCATCCGACCATGGTGCCGCTCGATTCCGTGATCGCGCAGGTGGACGGCGTCACCAATGCGGTGGCGATCGAATCCGATATCCTCGGAGAACTCCTGATGGTTGGTCCGGGTGCGGGCGGCAATGCCACGGCGTCCGCCGTGCTCGGTGACATCGCCGATATCGCCAAGAGCCGTCCGGGCGCCCAGCAGGTTCCGGTGCTTGGCCGTCCGGCAAAATCGCTTGCCGATTATCGCCGCGCCAAGATGAAGAGCCATGAGGGCGGTTATTTCATTCGCCTGACGGTGAAGGATCAGGCCGGCGTTTTCGCCTCCATTGCCACCCGCATGGCGGATAACAACATCTCGCTGGAATCCATCGTGCAGCGCCAGCGCGTGCATGTGGAAGGTGCGCCGCAGACCATCATCCTCGTTACCCATGCGACGATGGAAGATGCCATCCGCAAGGCGGTGAAGGCGATCAAGAACGAGAAATATCTCGTCAGCGAGCCGCAGGTCATCCGCATCGAGCGGACCTGAAACGCTGGTGCCGCATTCGCGCCTGGCATTGCACTCTTGCCAAGCGCGACGCGCTCGCCAAACGCGCCGTCATCCTCGGGCTTGACCCGAGGATCCAGCGCCGCGCAGGTAGGTCAGTGGATCCTCGGGTCAAGCCCGAGGATGACCACGGAGATGTTTTCGAACCGGATGAGAGCGTTCTTTGGGAGCGGCTGGATTTCACTGTTCTTGCAAGCCCGTTCCATTTTTAAAGCCGGTAACACCCAGAAAATTTGCGCGAGCGGCCTCAGAACCGCTGGAATGCAACACGATTCGGCTCTATGGTTAATGATGTTCACCAAGCGAGGGAGGCGTGGCCGTGACATCGATTATCCTTTTCAAGGACAACAAGCGCGAAGGCGTTCTGGCCACCCATCATCGGGCCAGGCCACACAGTGCCAATGACAATATTCGAAGCATGGAATTCGATATTGCCGACTATGAGCGCAACTGGTGTTCGCTTGCCGTGTTCTCGCTGCTGCTGCTGGTCGGTGCGGTATCTATCGTCAGCCCGTTCTTCTCGATTTTTTCGGTGTGAAACCCTGCACGGGCGTTTTTGCTTGAAAAACCCGCCATCGCCATTTAGCCCGGTGTAAGAAAAGGCGCGGATGCGCATATACACGACAGGATGAATGGACAGGATGGCAATGATGGAGCCGGCCGATACCGTTGCCCGCGCGTTTCTGAGCGTGGAGCGGTCGGCGACAGAGCAGCGCTGGGTGTCGCGGCTGGATCAGGCCGGACAGAACCGTGCGCTGGCCATGTCGCAAATCCATGCCATTCCTGAATTGATCGCGCGGGTGCTTGCCGGGCGCGGGGTGGGTGTCGATGACGCCCTGGCATTCCTCGATCCCACCATCCGCTCGCTGATGCCCGATCCGCACATGCTGACCGATTGTGAGAAGGCGGCCGAGAGGCTGGTGCGCGCCATCGAGACCGGCGAGAAGGTGGCGATATTCGGCGATTACGATGTTGACGGTGCTGCTTCTTCCGCCTTGATGTACCGCTTTTTCGCGCATTTCGGGATTGCGCCGGAAATCTACATTCCCGACCGGATTTTCGAGGGCTATGGACCGAACCCGGCAGCGATGCAGCAGCTTGCCGCCAATGGCGCGACGCTGATCGTTACCGTCGATTGCGGTTCCACCAGCCATGAATCGCTGCAGGCCGCCAAGGATGCGGGCACCGATGTGGTGGTGATCGATCACCATCAGGTCGGCTCGGAACTGCCGCCGGCAGTTGCGCTGGTCAATCCCAACCGGGAGGACGATCTTTCGGGGCAGGGGCATCTCTGCGCCGCCGGCGTGGTGTTCCTCGTGCTGGTCGCTACACTCAGGCTGCTGAAAGACAGGCGCAACAGGCAGGCCTTCACGCTGGACCTGCTGTCGCTTCTCGATATCGTTGCCCTTGCGACCGTGTGCGACGTGGTGCCGCTGAAGGGGCTGAACCGTGCCTATGTGGTGAAGGGACTGATTGCCGCGCGCCATATGAACAATGCGGGGCTGGCGGCGCTGTTCAAGAAGGCCGGGCTTGGCGGACCTGTCACACCCTATCATTTCGGCTTCCTGATCGGGCCACGCATCAATGCCGGCGGCCGTATCGGCGATGCTGCACTTGGCAGCCGTCTCCTGACCATCGACGATTCTTCGCAGGCCGAGGTGATCGCGGAACGGCTGGACGAGCTGAACCGCGAGCGGCAAGCGATGGAAGCCGCGATGCTGGCGGAAGCCGAAGCGGAGGCGCTGTTCGAATATGGCGACGGGTCAGGCGCCGGTGTCATCGTCACGGCCCGGGAAAACTGGCATCCGGGTATCGTCGGCCTGCTTGCCTCGCGACTGAAGGACCGTTTCCGTCGCCCGGCTTTCGCCATTGCCTTCGATCCTTCCGGCAAGGGCACCGGCTCCGGCCGTTCGATCAATGGTTTTGATATGGGGCGTATGGTGCGCGCTGCCGTGGAGGCTGGATTGCTGGTCAAGGGCGGCGGTCACGCCATGGCTGCGGGTCTCACGGTGGAACGCGCCAATCTCGGGAAACTCAGGACCTTCTTCGAGGAGGCTGCCGTCAAGACGGTGAGCGAGCTGGTGGAAAGCAGCGTGCTGAAGATCGATGGTGCCATTGGTGCGTCTGGCGCGACTTTACAGCTTGTCGACCAGCTGGAGCAGGCCGGTCCTTATGGATCAGGCCATTCCCAACCGATTTTCGCCGTGCCTGCCCATCGCCTGCGGGATGTACGCCTTGTCGGCACCGCTCACGTCAAGATCACGCTGGAGGCCATGGATGGCTCCCGGCTGGACGGCATCGCATTCCGCGCCGCAGAGGCGCCGCTGGGGCAGATGCTGCTGAATGCACGCGGCAGGTCTATCCACGTCGCAGGCACGGTGGGAGCCGATCTATGGCAGGGCCAGAGGCGTGTGCAGCTGCGCGTTCTGGACGCGGCTTTTGCACCCTGACAGGGTCGCCAATCTGTTTGAATTCTTCGGGGTAAAACTCAGGGACGAACCGGAAACGGCGATCGTCCTTACGTTCACGCGTTACGTGAAGTTTTTTATACAGAATGCTGATTTTTCAGGAGAAGCAAGTGGCACGCCCTAGGGGAGTCGAACCCCTCTTTTCAGAATGAAAATCTGACGTCCTAACCGATAGACGAAGGGCGCGTGCGCTTGTGGTGTGGCGCCCTTATAGTCAGGCTCCGGTTGGTCCGCAAGCGGAAAAATTGATTTTTTTCGCTTCATGACGAGTTTTTTTACTCGGAGCAGAAGGGCTGTGGAAAACCGTGATGGGAGAGGCCAAAGCTTTGAAATAACGGCTCTATCGCTGAGTGATTTGGAGCGGTTTTTGGCTTGGTCAAACGAATTGCGCGATTGCTGAAGCCTTAGCTGGCTTCAATTGATCGCTGGTTTGGCGGTACGGAAATCGGGGAGGAGGGAAAGGCAAGCCGTATAATTTGCCCACCGGCATTTCGCCCGGCTCGCCTTCCATCGGGGGGACAGCATTTTAACGTACCGGCCGGGATTCGGTTCCAGCCTCGCCATCGTCGCGATGGAAAATTTGCGGATGCTCGATCGAAGAACGATCGTGACAAATCGCGTTATTGCATATCTTGAAGGGGAAACACGAAGGCAAGTGGCACGCCCTAGGGGAGTCGAACCCCTCTTTTCAGAATGAAAATCTGACGTCCTAACCGATAGACGAAGGGCGCGTGCGCTTGTGGTGTGGCGCCCTTATAGTCAGGCTCCGGTTGGTCCGCAAGCGGAAAAATGCATGATTTGACAAAAAAATGACATGCGCCGCTACAAGCCCTGAAAAACAAGGATTCTTGTTTCGTAACAAATGGTTAAAGCGTCGGAGTGTCGCTGTTTTCGAGGCCTTTTGCTTGGGGTCAATGCCGCAAGATGACGACTCAGCGCGGCTGTTGGCTGGATTGGAACCTAACAGTGAGGCAGTGATGAGGTAGAACGTGCCTGCCGTCATCCTCGCCCTTGAGGCGAGGATCCACTCTCCAGCCGCCCATGGATCCTCGCCTCAAGGGCGAGGATGACGGTGAGTGTGGCGTACTACTTCTGCAAAAAAAACGGGGCCTGAAAGGCCCCGTTTGATGATTCTTTGGTGATCGCTGCCTCAGTGCAGAATCTGGCTGAGGAACAGCCTGGTGCGCTCGTGCTGGGGATTGTCGAAGAATTCGGCGGGCGAATTCTGTTCGACGATCTGGCCCTGGTCCATGAAGATGACGCGGTTGGCGACCTGACGGGCGAAGCCCATTTCGTGCGTCACGCACAGCATCGTCATGCCGTCTTCGGCAAGGCCGACCATGGTGTCGAGCACTTCCTTGACCATTTCAGGGTCGAGCGCCGATGTCGGTTCGTCGAACAGCATGATCTTCGGCTTCATGCAAAGCGAGCGGGCAATCGCCACGCGCTGCTGCTGGCCGCCGGAGAGCTGGCCCGGGTATTTGTGGGCCTGCTCGGGAATCTTGACGCGCTTCAGATAGTGCATCGCGATTTCCTCGGCTTCCTTCTTGGGGGTCTTGCGAACCCAGATCGGCGCCAGAGTGCAGTTCTCGAGGATCGTCAGATGCGGGAAGAGGTTGAAGTGCTGGAACACCATGCCAACCTCGCGCCGCACTTCGTCGATCTTTTTCAGGTCGTTGGTGAGTTCGATACCATCGACGTTGATCAGGCCCGACTGATGTTCTTCCAGCCGGTTGATGCAGCGGATCATGGTCGACTTGCCGGAACCCGAAGGACCGGCGATGACGATGCGCTCACCCTTCATGACCTTCAGGTTGATATCGCGCAGCACGTGGAAGTCGCCGTACCACTTGTTCATGCCGACGATTTCGATTGCCACGTCCGTAGCCGAAACGGTCAGTTTTTTTGCTTGGGTTTCTGCCATTTGAGCGTCCCTTATCGTTTATGCCCGGTGTCGAGGTGCCGTTCCATGAACAGCGAATAACGCGACATGCCGAAGCAGAATATCCAGAATACGAAGCCTGCGAAAATATAGCCAGTCATCGCTGTGACGGGTGTCGCCCAGTTCGCATCCGATTGGTTGAGTGTGACAATGCCGAGCAGGTCGAACATGCCGATGATCGAGACCAGCGACGTGTCCTTGAACAGCCCGATGAAGGTGTTGACGATGCCCGGAATGACCAGCTTCAGCGCCTGCGGCAGCACGATCAGCCGCGTCTTCTGCCAGTAGTTCAGGCCGAGCGAATCCGCACCTTCATATTGTCCCTTCGGAATGGCCTGCAGGCCGCCGCGGATCACCTCCGCCATATAGGCCGAGGAGAACAGCGACACGCCGACCAGCGCGCGCAGGAACTTGTCGAAGGTCCAGCCGTCGGGCAGGAACAGCGGCAGCATGATGCTGGCGAAGAACAGCACGGTGATCAGCGGAATGCCTCTGATGACTTCGATGAAAAGCACGCAGAGCATCTTGATGACCGGCAGGTTCGACCGTCTGCCGAGTGCCAGAAGAATACCGAAGGGCAGGGAGACCGTGATCCCGAAGAACGACAGGATGAGGGTCACCATCAGGCCGCCCCACAGCTGCGTCTCCACCTTCGGCAGGCCGAAGACGCCACCGATGAGCAGGAAAAACGCAATGAAGGGCAGGATGATGAAAAGCGCCAGGGCATTGAGCCGCTTGAACGGCGCCTTCGGGATGAGCATCGGCACGAGCAGGATGGCGAAGGTCACCATCACGAGGATCGGACGCCAGCGCTCGTCGAGCGGATAGCGGCCAAAGACGAATTGCCCGAGCTTGGCCGAAACGAAGGCCCAGCACGCGCCGGACTGGCCGTCCGGAAGCGCACCGCCCTGGGAGGCGGTCAGGCAGGCGATACGATCGCTGCCGCTCCACACCGCATCTATGAACAGCCAGTCGATGACTGGTGGCAGAAGATAGGCGAGGAAAGCGATGGCGAGAACCGTGAGGATCGTGTCCTTCGGCGTGGCGAAAAGTTTGGTACGCAGCCAATGGCTGATGCCAACCGCACTCGACGGCGCGGGTTTGGCATCCTCGATGGTCTGTCGCACGAAAGCGTGATTGCTGATCGTCATCGATTATCTCTCCACCAGGGCCATTTTCGCATTGAACCAATTCATGACCACGGCCGTGAGAATGGAGAGCGAGAGATAGATGACCAGCCAGATCGCAACGACTTCGACTGCCTGTCCCGTCTGGTTGAGGATCGTGCCGCCAACGGAAACGATGTCGGCGAAACCGACCGCGACCGCGAGCGAGGAGTTTTTGGTCAGGTTGAGATATTGGCTTGTCAGCGGCGGAATGATGATGCGCATCGCCTGCGGAACGACGATCAGGCGCGTCGTCGTGCTCTGGCGAAGGCCCAATGCTTCCGCTGCCTCGGTCTGGCCCTTGGCCACGGCCTTGATGCCGCCGCGAACGATCTCGGCGATGAAGGAGGCGGTGTAGAAGGAGAGAGCCAGAAACAGCGACATGAATTCCGGTGCGACGACCGCGCCACCCGACAGGTTGAAACGCCCGGCAATCGGGTAGTCGAATGTCAGTGGTGCGCCGAGCGCCAGAAATGTCGCGGCGGGGAGGCCGATGACGAGAAGCGTTATCGTTATTCCGGTGCGGAACTGCTGGCCGGTTCTTTCCTGCCTGGCCTTCGCCCAGCGATAAACGAAGACGCTGATGACGATGGCGACCAGAAAGGCGAGCGGAATAAGCCAGGTGCCTTCGCCCCAGAGGGGCTTCGGAAAGAAGAAACCGCGATTGTTGAGGTAGCTTCCAAGCGGAAGCTCCAGCGAATCGCGCGCCTGCGGCAGGACGGAAATAACGCCCTTGTACCAGAAGAAGATAACGAGCAGGGGCGGGATGTTGCGGAAGATTTCCACATAGGCCTGCGCCAGCTTCGAGATCAGCCAGTTGCTGGAAAGTCTCGCGATACCGACGATGAAACCGATGATCGAGGCGGCGATGATGCCGAAAAATGCGACCTGGATCGTGTTGAGAATGCCAACGAGCAGCGCCCGGCCATAGGTCGCGTCGCTGGTATAGGCGATGAGCGACTGGCCGATATCGAAACCGGCTCTTCCATTGAGGAAGCCGAAGCCGGATGAAATGTTTGCCCGTTGAAGATTGGTGATCGTGTTCGTCACGATGATCCAGACGAAGGCGGTCAGGATGACGACTGTCAGAACCTGATAGAAAATGCCTCGAATGCGTGGATCGTTGATAAGTGACGACGCGCTTTGCGCGCGCGATCGTTGCGAACTGACCGCGTTGCCTGCCATAGGCACCTTTCCCTTTTATATGCTCTTTGCGAGCTTATTTATATAATTTCAAATGGGAGGCCGGGCTTTGCCCAGCCTCCTTTCAGCCTCTAGCCGAGGATGGGGCCGATTAACGGACCGGCGGTGCGTATTGCAGGCCGCCCTTGGTCCACAATGCGTTCTGGCCACGCTCGATCTTGAGCGGCGAGCCAGCGCCGACGTTGCGGTCGAAGACTTCGCCGTAGTTACCCACCAGCTTGACGATGTTGTAAGCCCAATCGTTGGTCACGCCGAGATCGGTGCCGATCTTGGTGCCTTCTTCGGTACCGAGCAGACGCTTGATATCCGGGTTGGCGCTGGTCTTCTGTTCATCGACGTTTTTGGAGGTGATGCCCAGTTCTTCGGCATTGACCATCGCATAGTGAACCCAGGTCACGATGTCGAACCACTGGTCGTCACCCTGGCGAACGGCCGGTCCAAGCGGCTCCTTGGAAATGACTTCGGGCAGGACGATGTTGTCGTCCGGGTTCTTCAGCTTGAGGCGGATAGCGTAAAGACCGGACTGGTCGGTGGTGTAGACGTCGCAACGGCCGGAATCATAAGCAGAGGTTGCGTCGGCTTCCTTTTCGAAAACCACCGGATTGTACTGCAGATTGTTGGTCTTGAAATAGTCGGCGAGATTGAGCTCGGTGGTCGTGCCGGTCTGAACGCAGACGGCGGCGCCGGAAAGCTCGAGCGCGGACTTAACATTCAGGCCCTTCTTGGCGATGAAGCCCTGGCCGTCATAATAGTTGACCGTACGGAAGTTGAAGCCGAGCGACGTATCGCGGCTGATCGTCCAGGTGGTGTTACGGGTCAGAACGTCGACTTCGCCAGACTGGAGGGCCGGGAAGCGGTCCTTGCTCGACAGGGCGACAAACTTTGCCTTGGAAGGATCACCGAAAACCGCAGTGGCAATACCACGGCAATAGTCCACGTCGATACCGGACCATTCGCCCTTGTCGTCGGGATTTGAAAATCCCGGAATGCCCGCGCTCACGCCGCAGGTGACGAAACCTTTCGACTTCACATCCTGAAGCGTCGCAGCCGAAGCGACCGAGGCTCCTCCCAAAACTGCTGCGCCGATAGCGGCTGACAGAATTGCCTTTTTCATTTTTCCCAACCTTTGTTTGTTATCGTCAATGGAAGGGGACCGGCATCGTTGTTTTACCCCAGCTCCCCCTTCAGCAAGACCTTTTCGATCCGCTTTTTCTATCACAATCGCAATTGGCAGCGGGGTCAAGACGTGCCGGCAATAATTGTGCCTATAAAACGGAATTTTCCAGATTTTGGTCGGGAAGTGTGCAAAGGGTGAAAATATAAGCATATTTTTGCGAAAATTTGCACTTGCACGATTTTTGTATACTTCTTGTATGCTGTATCGCGATGCATCAATCGACATGGCTGGCACTGTTTTACGGGACTTGACCTTGCCCTCCGCTCTTAGCATTGTCGCTCGCGTCAATATTCCTTCGAAAGCTGATCTGAAATGACCAAGACAAATGACCTGCGTTCCGCCGCAGGTATGAATACGCGCCTGGCCCACGGCGGTAACGATCCCGCGGACTGTTTCGGTTTCGTCAATCCTCCCATCGTACGCGGCTCGACCGTGCTTTTCCCCGACGCCGAGACGCTTTCGACTGAAAACCAGAAATATACCTATGGCACCCACGGAACGCCGACGACGGATGCGCTTTGCAATCTCGTCAATGAGCTTGAGGGTTCTTTCGGAACGATTCTCGTGCCGTCGGGGCTTGCAGCGATCACCGTGCCGTTCCTTGCCTATCTCGGTGCGGGCGATCATGCGCTGATCGTCGATTCGGTCTATTTTCCCACGCGCCGCTTCTGCAATACGATGCTGAAGAAGCTCGGCGTTGAGGTTGAGTATTACGATCCGTCGATCGGCGCCGGCATTGAAGCGCTCATTCGCCCGAATACGAAGCTTGTGCATCTGGAAGCACCGGGCTCAAACACGCTGGAGATTCAGGATGTCCGGCTGATCGCCGAGATTGCCCACAGGCATGATTGCGTTGTGACGATGGACAATACCTGGGCGACACCGCTTTATTTCAAGCCGCTCGATTTTGGCGTCGACGTTTCCATTCATGCCGCCACCAAATATCCCTCCGGGCATTCCGATGTGCTGATGGGGTTTGTCTCGGCCAATGAAAAGCACTGGAAGGCGCTTTATCAGGCGAATACCAATCTCGGCATCTGCGTCACCTCTGATGATGCCTACCAGATCCTGCGTGGCATGCGGACCATGGGCGTCAGGCTGGAACACCATCAGAAAAGTGCACTCAATATCGCTCAATGGCTGGAACGCCGCGACGATGTCGTGCGCGTTCTGCATCCGGCCTTGCCGAGCTTTGCCGGGCATGAGCTCTGGAAGCGCGATTTCAAGGGTGCGAGCGGCGTGTTCTCCTTCGTGCTGAAAGCTGAAGAGGGGAAATACAAGCAGACGGCGGCAGCATTTTTGAATGCGCTGACCTTCTTCGGGCTTGGCTATTCTTGGGGCGGATACGAATCGCTTGCCGTTTCGGTATCGCTTGTCGACAGGACCATCGCCAAAGGTCCGACGGAAGGGCCGGTCATCCGTCTGCAGATCGGGCTTGAGGATATTGTCGATCTCAAGAAGGATCTTGAGGCCGGGTTTGCGGCGGCGGCCGGGGTCTAAACCTCAGCCTTTGGCGCGGTAGCCGTAAAGCCAGTCGAAGTCCTTCAGGAAGGCTTCCGTGGGACGTGTCGAAAAAACGAAGTCCCGGGCAAGGCGAACCGGGCCTGTGGCGTGATAGGCGAAACGATTGAGAGAGGCCCGCTTGCGGGCCTTTTCTATGCGCGGAAGGCGCAAAGCTTCGAAGGCTGCAAGGGCCTGTGCCACGGGCAGGGGTGTTTTGGCCAACTGGCCTGCCAGTTCGAATGCATCCTCGATGGCCATGGCTGCCCCTTGTGCCGCAAAGGGCATCATCGCATGGGCGGCGTCGCCGATCAGCACCGTGTCGCGGCCATTGTGCCAGCGTCCGGGGCCGGCCTGGTAGAGTGGCCAGAAGGTTGGATTTTCCGACGATGACAGGAGCCGGACGATATCCGGGCTCCAGTCGCGAAATTGCACCAGCAGCATCGCCTTCTGCTGGCCGCTCGATTCGGCCCGCCATGTCGCGCCGGGATCGGCACCGAGCGCGATGGCGACGATGTTGAAGCCGCCGACTTCCTTCAGCGGATAGGCAACGATATGGCCGCCCGAACCGAGATAGGCGGTGACGGCGCTCTTGTTGATGGCGGAAGGCACATCTTTTGCAGCGACCGTGAAGCGCCAGGCGACATTGCCGGAAAAAGTGGCGACGGGAGAGGAGGGAACGGCAAAACGGGCCGCCGACCAGACGCCGTCCGCGCCGACGATCAGGTCGTGATCGCGGAACGTGGTTGCGGCAATCCCATCCAGCGTCGCATTTTCCATGCGTTTGCCGAGATGCAGGCGGCAGAGCGGATTGCGGGTCACCGCATCAAGAAGCGCGCGTTGCAGCGTCGAGCGGTGGAGGACGCCGTAGGGTGCGCCCCAGCGTGTGCGGGCCACTTCGGCCATTGGCAATGATAACAGCGTGGCAAGCGATTTTCCCGATGCCAACTCTACGCTGACAGGCTCGGTCCAGCGTGCCTCGATCTCCGGCATCACGCCGAGTTCCGCAAGGATGCGGGCGGCATTGGGCGACAGCTGCAGGCCGGCGCCGACTTCGGTGAGTTCACCGGCCTGTTCGATGATGTCGGAGCTGACGCCATGCCTGGCAAAAGAAAGGGCAGCGGTGAGACCGGCAATGCCGGCACCGACAATGGCTACGGATGTGATGGGCATGATGCGCCCCGATCAGGAAAGGGAAAAGGTCAGGCGGCCTTCACATGGAAGACGCAGCCCGGAGGATTGGTCTGTTCGGTCTTCAGCGACGGATTGTAGCGGTAAAGGGTAGAGCAGTAGGAACAGACCTTCTCGTTGTCGTCGCCCATATCGATAAAGATATGCGGATGATCGTAGGGCACCGAAGCGCCGGTGCACATGAATTCCTTGACGCCGATCTCGATTACGCTGTGTCCGCCATCGTTCTGGAAGTGGGGAATGGAATGCCCGGCCATGTTCGTCTCCAAATGCAATATCGTGGTTAAGCCGCAGATCGTCATCGAGCATGGGCTTATTGCTGCGGATATGTAGCCTCAAACGCATTGCATCTCCATAAAAATCGTCAGGAAAACATATTCACCATTGCGATTTCCTGCCATATGGTCCGGCAAAAAGGATGTCCTTGATGAATCTCAACACGCCGCAATTTTCCGATTTTTCCCATGACGGCCTTCGCCTTGCCTATTTCGACGAGGGTGATCCGGCGGGCGAGCCGGTTCTGTTGATTCATGGCTTTGCCTCCAGCGCGAACGTCAACTGGGTACATCCGGGCTGGCTGAAAACACTGGGGGATGCGGGCTACCGGGTGATTGCCATCGACAATCGCGGCCACGGCGCAAGCGACAAGCCGCATGATCCGGAAGCCTATTATCCGCCTGTCATGGCGGAAGACGCGGTGGCGCTGCTCAATCATCTCGGCATCGCGGAAACCCATGTGATGGGATATTCCATGGGTGCGCGCATTTCCGCCTTTCTGGCCATGGCCCATCCCGAGCGCGTCCGCTCGCTGGTTTTCGGCGGGCTCGGTATCGGCATGATCGAAGGCGTCGGCGACTGGGATCCGATTGCCGAGGCGCTGCTGGCCCCCTCGCTCGATGTCGTCACTCATGAGCGCGGCCGTATGTTCCGTGCCTTTGCCGACCAGACGAAAAGCGACCGGCTGGCGCTGGCCGCCTGTATCGAGACCTCGCGGGTTCTCGTCACGCGCGAACAGGCGGAAAAGATCGATGCGCCGACGCTGATTGCGGTTGGAACGAAGGATGACATTGCTGGATCCGGCGCAGAACTCGCGGCGATCATGCCGCATGCGCGGGCGATCGATATTCCCGGCCGCGACCATATGCTGGCCGTTGGCGACCGGGTGTTCAAGGCTGCGGTTCTGGAATTTTACCGCGCGCTTTGATCTGGATTATTTCGGCAATGTCCGGGGCGGCAAGAAACGCTTTTTCATGCTGCATGCAGAAAAACTGAAGCCTTGCCGTCTTTAAAGTCGTCATTCGAATCCCATTTCTAATGCACGTCTTTTTCTGTATAAAGAACGACCACTGCAAACGAGGAGACCATTCATGGTCGCACGTACCGAGGCCCGTCAGCCCGAACAGCTGGCGATCGTCGATCCGATCTGGGGCAGCCTGCTGCATGAAGCGCGTAGCGCCGCAGCTCAGGACCCGCTGCTTTCAGCCTTCCTTTATTCGACGATCCTCAATCACCGGTCTCTGGAAGAATGTGTGATCTATCGCATCTGCGAGCTTCTCGATCATCCCGACATGCAGGCCGTGCTTCTGCGCCAGACGTTTCAGGATATGCTGGATGACTGGCCGGAATGGGGAAGCGTGCTGCGCGTCGATATCCAGGCGGTTTACGACCGCGATCCGGCCTGCACACGCTTCATGGAGCCGCTGCTCTATTTCAAGGGCTTCCAGGCCATCCAGACGCATCGCCTTGCCCATTGGCTGCTTGCGAAGGGCCGCAGGGATTTCGCCTTTTACCTGCAAAGCCGCTCATCGAGCATCTTCCAGACGGATATCAATCCGGCTGCGCGCATTGGCAAGGGTATCTTCCTCGATCATGCTACGGGGCTGGTGGTCGGTGAAACGGCTGTCATCGGTGACAATGTTTCCATCCTGCACGGCGTGACGCTTGGCGGCACCGGCAAGGAGGGGGCGGACCGCCATCCGAAGATCGGCAATGGCGTGATGATCGGCGCAGGCGCAAAAATCCTCGGCAATATCGAGATCGGCAGCTGCTCGCGCATCGCCGCTGGTTCGGTGGTGCTGAAACCGGTCCCGCCGAAGACCACCGTGGCCGGCGTGCCGGCGCGCGTGGTAGGAGAAGCAGGGTGTTCGGAACCCTCGCGTCTGATGGACCAGGTTATCGGAGCCGATATCTGACAGGTCGTGAATATTGCGCTCCTCCGTGTGGAAGACACGGATGATGCGCCGCTTTCACTTTACTTTGGCCTTTGTCCCATGCCAAAAGCGGCCAACCCGAACCGCACAGGAGAATAGTGGTGAAAGCCGACGAAATCAAAAAACTCGAGGCCTATTTCAAGCGCACCTTCAATGAAAAGATGGTTGTGAAGGCGCGTCCGCGCAAGGACGATTCCGCCGAAGTGTATCTTGGCGAAGAGTTTCTCGGCGTCGTCTACATCGATGACGAAGACGGCGACCGCTCGTACAACTTCTCCATGGCGATCCTCGACGTCGATCTTTGATCGTCACCATCAGGTGATGTTCTTTATGGGGTAATAATCGCCCGCGGTGGTTCACACCGCGGGCGATTTGTTTTTGCGGTTCGTGACCCGCATCATCAGAGGGGCTTGCGGACGTAACGTCACCCTCATCAGCGGCTCCGCCGTGGCTGCGGATCTGTTTTCGAGATGGGCCTTCTGCAAAAGCACGGCGAGGATCGCGACGGCTTCCATCATCGCAAAAGCATTGCCGATACAGACGCGCGGGCCTGCGCCGAAAGGCATATAGGCGTAACGGTGACGCGCCCTGGTTTTTTCCGGATCGAAGCGGGAAGGATCGAAGCGTTCCGGTTGGTCCCATAGCGTCGTATGCCGGTGCACGGCATAGATCGGTACATAAAGAACGGTTCCGGCGGGAATATCATGGTCGCCGAGCCTGAAGTCCTGCAGCGCCGTGCGGGTGACAACCGGGGCAGGCGGGTAAAGCCGCATCGCCTCGGAAAACACCTGTCTGGTATAGGTCAGTTCAGCGATATGTCCTGCCTCGACTGGATTTCCACCGGTGACGGCCGCGATCTCCTCGACGACTTTCCGTTCCACGTCGCTGTTCTGCGACAGCAGGTGGAACGTCCATGCGAGACCGAGCGCGGTCGTTTCGTGACCGGCGGTGATAAAGGTCAGCAGATTGTCGATGATTTCCGTGTCGCTCATCATGCGTCCGGTCTCCGGGTCCTTTGCCTCGAGCAACATGGAGACCAGATCGTTCCGGTCGGCGGGGTTTTGCCGCCGGTCAGCGATCACCGTCGACAGGCTGGAGCGCAGATAGTCGACAGCGGCCCGGGCCTTGCGCCGGCCGGGATGGGGAAGCCATTCCGGTGCGCCCAGCATGGCGAGCGCAAAGGTCCAGCCGGTTGGTTTCAGATAGTCGGTGACGCTTTGTTCGACGCGCCCGATATCGATCCCATGGCCGCCGGACATCATGGTTTCGACAATGATGTCGAAGGTAGTCCGCATCATTTCATGGCCGATATCAATGTCACCGGAAGGGGATGTGTGCCAGCGCCTTTCGGTTCGTTCAGCCGCCTCGATCATCACGGGCAGCAGTTCCAGCAGCTTTTCATGCCGGAAGGCGGCGGCAACGGATTGCCTCTGCCATTTCCAGTGATCGCCATCCGCCGTCAGAAGGCCCTGTCCAAGTGCGGGGCCAAGCGCCCGGCGCACATCCTCACCCTTGCCGAGCAGATGGGCGTTTTTGACCAGAGCCTCATGGATAAGAACCGGATCGGCGAGGTGGACACGCATCGTGCCGCCAAGGCGCGTGAAGACCGCCGGTTCGCTGAAAATCTCCGGCGGCAATGCATTCAGCGGATTGCGGATGAGCGAGAGGGCCACACGTGCTGTGGCGAATCTGGAGACGGGTGCCGCAGCGGACGTATCCGGGGGCGGGTTGCGAAGGTCGGTTCCGGGCATGGACAGGTCCTTTATTCGCGTTGAACACTCAAATTTCCCTGTTAAGGTGTATACCTTATTTTAGTCATTTAAGGTGCATGCCTTAGGTTTCAATAGCGGAGTCCGATATCAATGAAGAAAAGCGAGGGGGGACGATCAACGGGGCGTCCTTCTCCTACACGGCAGAGAATTCTTGCTGCTGCTCTCGAGCTGTTTAACGAGCGGGGGCCCGATCATGTGACCACGGCTGAGATCGCAAGGGCGGTGAATATCAACGAGGGCAATCTTTATTACCATTTTCGCACCAAGGAGGCGCTGGTTCTGGCGCTGTTTGCCCTGTTCGAAGCCGATGCGCTGGCGATTGTCGCGAAGATTGACGGCGCGGACGAAGGTGCTGCGGCGACCTATACCGGGTTTTTGCGGCTCTGGTTTTCGCTGGTGTGGAATTACCGCTTCCTGTTTCGCGATCTTGTCGGGCTTGTTTCCTCTGCGCCTGCGCTGGTGGAGCCGGTGCGCACCATCAGCGCGGCCATGCGTTTTGCCGTCGATGATATTGTCGGACGAATGGAGAAAGCGGGACTTGCGGAGATTCCGGAAGGTGAGCGGGCTGCCGTTCTCACAAACCTATGGATCGTCTCGACCTATTGGGCGGCCTATCTTAACCTGCAGGAGGGCGTGACCGAATTCGGGCCGCTGCAACTGGAATGGGGGCTTCGGCAAGTGTCGAGCCTGTTCCGCCCCTATCTTTCCCCGGCTGCCACGGCCGAGCTGGAAGGGATGCTGCTGTAGTCTCTTGATTTCACCGTGTGGTGATACGGTAAAAAGCGCCCGCGGAAACATTTTTCGCGGGCGCTGTTCAATGATTGTAGGACGCGAGCTCTCGAAATGTCAGGCCGCTTTCAGCAGATCGCCATGCGGGTCGAGAACGAACTTGGTCGCCGCGCCCTGATCGAAGCTTTCATAACCCTGGACTGCATCGTCGAGCGCTATGATCTTGGCGTTGACGATGTCGGCAATGGGCAGGCGGTCATGCAGGATGGCCTGCATGAGCTGACGGTTATACTTCAGAACCGGCGTCTGGCCGGTGTGGAAGGATTGCGCCTTCGCCCAGCCCAGACCGAAGCGCAGGGACAGGCTGCCCTGTTTCGCTGCGGCATCGACCGCGCCGGGATCCTCGGTCACATAAAGACCGGGGATGCCGATCGAGCCCGCAGCGCGGGTGATTTCCATCATCTGGTTGAGAACGATGGCCGGCTGTTCACCGCCGGAATGGCCGCGTGCCTCGAAACCGACAGCGTCGATGGCGCTGTCCACCTCATTGGTGCCGACGATCTGCGCGATCATATCGCCCAGCCGGTCTCCCTTGGAGAGATCGACGGGTTCGAAACCGACCCTTGCGGCGTGCGCAAGGCGATCCTTGTTGAAATCGCCGATCATGACGACCGCGGCACCCAGAATGCGGGCAGAGGCGGCGGCGGCAAGACCGACCGGGCCGGCGCCTGCGACATAGACCGTGGAGCCGACGCCGACACCTGCCTTGACCGCACCGTGGAAGCCGGTCGGCAGAATGTCGGACAGCATGGTGAGGTCGCGGATCTTCGACATCGCCCTGTCACGGTCGGGAAATTTCAGAAGATTGAAGTCGGCATAGGGGATGGTGACATATCTTGCCTGTCCGCCGATCCAGCCGCCCATATCGACATAGCCGTAAGCGCCGCCGGCGCGCGACGGGTTCACCGTCAGGCAGACGCCGGTATCCTGCGACTTGCAGCAGCGGCAGCGGCCGCAGGCGACGTTGAAGGGCACGGAGACGATGTCGCCGATATCAAGCATTTCGACATCGACGCCTTTTTCAATGACTTCGCCGGTGATTTCGTGGCCGAGAACGAGACCCGGCATCGCCGTGGTGCGGCCGCGCACCATATGCTGGTCGGAACCGCAGATATTCGTGGAAATAACCTTGAGAATGACGCCGTGCTCGATGCGGCGGCCATCCGGCGCCTCCAGCTTCGGGTCGTCGATGTCGCGGACTTCGACCTGGCCCGGCTTCAGATAAACGACGCCTCTGTTCCTGCTCATATCCATCTCCTCCTTGGGTTTGAACATCAATACCGGCCCGCTCCTCCGCAGGCAGATATTGTCGAACTGCACGGGCGAACCGGTGGCGGTTCGCATGTGATCTTTCGGCGAAGGATGGACAGGGGAATAAATGGGACGTTTCGAGAAGACGCCGCCACCTCCTGATCTACCGCCGCCGCAGCCCCGGCATTTAGCCGGTTGTCCGGCTCCTCCTCGCGAAATTGACGGGATGGTGCCGGATGCCTGCAGCAAATCATGTGACGGGCGAGGTGACGTTCGGGAATACGACACCCTCTGTAGCCTTGACGACACTGGCCTTCACACCAGTTCAAACATTCTGGAAATGGCTCTTTTGCGGCGCAGCGGCGAAGGTTTGATACCGAAAACGCCGTCACGATTATCATCCTGCCGATACGGCATAGATACGCGGTTGCAAGTTACGCTCGAGACGATAAATTGCCTTCCATATTTAAGGATTTCATTGTGACCATTTTTAAAAAAGTCTGTTTTGCGGTATCGGCCCTGTCCGTTACGCCGCACCTGGTCCTGCTTTTCATGGCGAAACCGGGAAACCCGATCTTCAGAGACATCGAGGCGTGGAGCGAAAAGCTTCTCGGGACGTCATCGACGCGGCGCGGTGACCTCATGCTTGATGCGGTGAGATTGCTGACGGGCACCGCCGAGTTTCGCAACCTTTTTTATTATCGGTTGCCGAGGGCGCGTTTTTTCAAGTTCCTGGCGCGCCCGGAAAGCACGCTGCACATCCATACGCCCGATATCGGCCCCGGCCTGTTCATTCAGCATGGATTTGCAACGATCATATCGGCCGAGTCGATCGGCGCCAATTGCTGGATAAACCAGCAGGTCAGTATCGGTTATACCAGTTCGACGGGCGCGCCCAAAATTGGTGACAACGTTACGATAAATGCCGGCGCCAAGGTGCTTGGGGATATCGTCGTGGGTGACAATGCAAAAGTCGGGGCCAATGCGGTTGTCATCAAGAATGTTCCCGCCGACTGTACCGTCGTGGGCGTTCCCGCGCGAATTGTCAGACGCGCGGGACTGAGGGTGGACGAGGCGCTGTGAGGCCCGATTAATCCCTGCTGTTTGATCGCAGCCTATCTGTCGATCGATTTCCTCAGGCGCCCGGCGGCATCCTGGATATATTGCCAGGCGACACGGCCGGAGCGTCCGCCGCGCGTGGTCGCCCATTCCAGCGCCTCGTGATGCAGGGTTTCGCGATCGAGCCCCAGATCGAAATGCGTGGCATAGCTGTCGATCATCGTCAGATAGTCTTCCTGACCGCATTTGTGGAAACCGAGCCAGAGGCCGAAGCGATCCGAGAGCGAGACTTTCTCTTCCACCGCTTCCGAGGGGTTGATGGCCGTCGACTGCTCGTTTTCCATCATGTGGCGCGGCAGAAGGTGGCGGCGGTTGGAGGTCGCGTAAAACAGAACATTGTCCGGCCGTCCCTCGATGCCGCCGTCGAGCGCCGCCTTCAGGGATTTGTAGGCCGTGTCGTCGTGGTCGAAGGAGAGGTCGTCGCAGAAGACGATGACGCGTTCACCGGAAGCCTTCAAGATGTCGAGCAAGGCGGGCAGGGTGTGAATATCCTCGCGGTGCACCTCGACCAATTTCAGGGGAACGCCGCTTGCTGCGCGCACATCTTCGTGAACAGCCTTGACCAGCGAGGATTTGCCCATGCCGCGCGCGCCCCAGAGCAGCACGTTATTGGCGGGAAAACCATCGGCAAAACGCAGCGTGTTTTCGTGCAGGATGTCGCGCACATGGTCAACGCCGCGAATGAGCTTCAGCGCAATGCGGTTCGGACGCGCGACCGGCTGCAGGAAGGAGTTGACCGGCGACCAGACGAAACAATCGGCCGCATTCCAGTCGTTTATGGCGGGTGCCGGGCCGGCAAGCCGTTCCACGGCAATGTTCAGTCTCCGCAGTTCGGCAAGAAGCAGGGTGGCCGTCTCTTCTCGAATCATGGTGTTTCTTCCGCTTGTCTCGTGTTCAAAACGATGTTTTCGGCCCGGCCTAGCATGGCGTTTCCAGCCCATAAAGGTTAAGAGGTCCGGAATCGGTACGGCGGGCGGCCTGCATCTGTTGCAATCCCGGCGTTCCCCACTATATTCCGGCGGCTTGAAAGCTGGGGCGGCATAAGAGGTCGTGCCGTAATCGTTGAGGAGTTTTATATGTTCATTAGTCAAGCTTTTGCCCAGGACGCAGCGGGCGGCGCATCGGCCTTCGGGTCTGGCCTTGAAATGCTTTTCCTGTTTGCGCCGCTTATGGTGGTCTGGTACTTTTTCCTCATCCGTCCGCAGCGCGCGCAGATGAAGAAGCGTCAGGAGACGCTGACCAGCATTCGCCGTGGCGATCAGGTCGTTCTCGGCGGCGGCATCGTCGGCAAGGTGACCAAGGTCATCGACGACAATGAACTGGAAGTCGAAATCGCCGAAGGCGTGAAAATCCGTGCCGCTCGTGCTTACATTGCCGAAGTGCGCGTGAAGGGCGAAGTGGTCAAGACGGAAGCCGCTTCCTGATCCTGCCGGATAACCGGACGCCCGCTTCCGAATTTGACGGGTTGCGTCATCAGCGCAACCCCAACCCTGACCGAGATCGAAATGCTTCATTTTTCCCGTTGGAAAACAGTCTTCATCTGGCTGCTTGTGCTGGCAAGCGTCTTCATCGCATCTCCCAACCTGTTTTCGGACAAACAGCTGGAGAGCATGCCTGCCTGGTACAAGGACAACAAGGTAACGCTCGGTCTCGACCTTCAGGGCGGTTCGCACATCATGCTCAAGATCGAGCGTTCCGACATTGTCAAGGAACGGCTTGAAACGATCGTCGGCGATGTGCGCACGCAGCTTCGCGACGCCAACATCCGCTATTCCGGGCTCACGGGCAACGGCCAACAGATTCAGGTTCGCATCAGCGATCCCGCTCAATACGAAGCGGCCAAGACTGCGCTTCGCGACCTGACGCAGCCGGTGTCCGCCGGAACGCTGGTCGGCGGTTCCATCACCGAAGTGACGATGAGCGATGGCGGCGACAATCTGCTCAGGCTCAACCTGAGCGATGAAGGCATCGACTACCGCCTGTCGTCCGCCGTGTCGCAGTCCATCGAAGTCGTGCGCCGCCGCGTTGACGAAGTGGGCACCACCGAGCCGCTCATCCAGCGTCAGGGTTCCGACCGCATCATCGTGCAGGTGCCGGGCCTTCAGGACCCGCAGCGCCTGAAATCGCTTCTCAACCAGACGGCAAAGCTGTCCTTCCGCATGGTCGACACGACGATGCCGGTGCAGGAAGCGATGAACGGCCGCCCGCCGGCCACCTCTGAGGTTCTCTATTCGCAGGACGATCCGCCGGTTCCCTATCTGGTGGAACGCCGCGCACTTGTTTCTGGCGACAATCTCGTCGACGCACAGGCAAGCTTCAACCAGCAGACCAACGAACCCGTCGTCACCTTCCGCTTCGATAGCCGCGGCGCGCAGCGCTTCGCGCAGGCGACGCAGCAGAATGTCGGCAAGCCCTTCGCCATCGTGCTCGATAACCAGGTCATTTCCGCGCCTGTCATTCGCGAGCCGATCATCGGCGGTTCGGGACAAATCTCCGGTAACTTCTCGGTACAGGGCGCCAACGACCTTGCGGTCCTGCTGCGCGCCGGTGCGCTGCCGGCCACGCTGACCGTGGTTGAAGAACGCACCGTTGGCCCAAGCCTTGGTAACGACTCCATTACCGCCGGCCTGACGGCCAGCGCCATCGGTGCCGTTGGCGTCCTTATCTTCATGTTCGTCTTTTATGGCTTCTTCGGCCTGCTGGCGAATATCGCGCTTGTCGTCAACGTCGTCATGCTGCTCGCTGTTCTCAGCGTGATCGGATCGACACTGACCTTACCGGGTATTGCCGGTATCGTTTTGACCATCGGCATGGCGGTGGATTCGAACGTTCTGATCTATGAGCGAATACGCGAGGAGGTGAAGAGTGGCAAACCGCTGATCCAGTCACTGGATAACGGCTTCACCCGCGCCTTTGCGACGATTATCGACGCCAACCTGACGACGCTCATCGTCGCGAGTGTGCTGTTCTACATGGGCACCGGTCCGGTGAAGGGCTTCGCCGTCACGCTGGCCGTCGGTATCATCACCACCGTCTTCACGGCCTATACGCTGACGGCGTGGATGTTCGGCTACTGGGTTCGCCGCAGCCGTCCGAAACACCTGCCGAAGGGTGTCCGCACCGCCATGTTCGATGGCCGCGACATTCCCTTCATGCGTTATCGTCGCGTGGTCTTCATGATCACCGGCGCCATCATGCTCGCCTGTATCGGTGGTTTCGTTGCCAAGGGCCTGAACCTCGGCATCGATTTCCAGGGCGGTTCGGTCATCGAAGTGCGCGCCAAGCAGGGCGAGGCGGATCTTGCCGATATTCGCGATCGTCTGAACCAGCTCAACCTCGGTGAAATCCAGGCGCAGAACTTCGGTACGCCGCAGGATGTTCTCATTCGTATCCAGGCGCAGGACGGCGGCGAGAATGCCGAGCAGTCCGCCATCACCATGGTGCGTGGTGAGCTTGAGGACAAATATGACTTCCGCCGCGTGGAAGTCGTCGGTCCGGCCGTGTCGGGTGACCTTACCTATACGTCCACGATTGGCATCCTGCTCGCCATGACGGCGATCATGATCTACATCTGGGTGCGCTTCGAATGGCAGTTCGCGCTCGGTGCGGTCATCTCCATGGTGCACGACGTGGTCTTTACGATAGGCCTGTTCGTTTTCCTCGGGATAGAGTTCAACCTCACGAGTATCGCGGCGATCCTGACGATCATCGGTTATTCGCTGAACGATACCGTCGTTATCTACGACCGTATTCGCGAAAACCTCAGGCGTTATAAAAAGATGCCGCTGTCGATGATCATCGACGTGTCGCTGAACCAGACTCTGTCTCGTACGATCCTTACCGGTCTGACCGTGCTTCTGGCACTGCTCGCGCTCTACCTCTTCGGTGGCGAAGTCATCCGCTCCTTCACCTTCGCCATGCTGTTCGGTGTGGGTATCGGCGTGTTCTCGTCGCTCTACATCGCCGCTCCGGTGCTGATCGCCTTCAAGCTGCGTCCCGACAGCAAGGATGCGGAAGACGAGAAGGATGAAAAGCCCGGCAACGCCATCGGCGGCAAGCCTGCCGTCTGATGGCCGGCGGGATTGAAATACGCCCGGCCCATTTTCCCGACCGGGCGCCCATCGATGCCTATGGCAATGGCGGTTTCCGTTTTGCCGACATGTCGCATCGCGGCTCGCTTCTGCTCCTGCCTTCCGGCATCTACGGGTGGGAGCCCGTTGATGCGAAAGAACTGACGGTCGAACATTTCGAAAAGGTTCTGGCGGAAGCGCAGGATATAGAAGTGCTGCTGATCGGCACGGGTGACGGCATGCGGGTGCTGCCGAAAGAACTGCGCGCGGCCTTCAAGGAAGCGGGTATTTCCGTCGACCCGATGAGCACGGGTGCTGCCGTGCGCACCTATAATATCATGCTTTCGGAATCGCGCGCCGTGGCTGCGGCGCTGATTGCCGTCGAAGGCTGACAGGACGTTTCGCGCGGGGAACCATGGCACCCACAGAAAATCTCGACGTCTGCCTCGCGACGCTGCGCGACACCGATCGCGACCGCTATCTCGCCTGCCTTCTGTCGCCCGCCGAAAAGCGCAATGCCCTTGCCGCGCTATACGCCTTTAATGCCGAAATCGCCCGTATCCGCGATTCCGTTCGCGAGGCGCTGCCCGGCGAGGTGCGCATGCAATGGTGGCGCGATCTTCTGGACGGCAATGCACACGGTGACAGCCAATCCCACCCGGTGGCAGCAGCGCTTCTGGCGGCGATCGAACATTATCGTCTGCCGCGTCCGGTGCTGGCCAATATGATCGAGGCGCGTATCTTCGATCTTTATGACGACCTGTTCGAGGATCGCAATGCGCTTGAAGGTTATGCCGGAGAAACCGCATCCGCATTGATCCAGCTTGCAAGTCTCGTGCTTTCCGCTGAAGATGCCGCATCCAGCGCGGAAGCGGCAGGGCACGCGGGCGTGGCACAGGCCATGGCAGGCATTCTTCTCCTGATGCCGCTGCACCGGCGTCGCGGACAGGTCTATATTCCTGCCGACATGCTGGCGGCTGCGGGGCTCGACCGCGAGACGTTTCTCGAAGGCCAGGATAAACAGCGGATCGGCATCGCCATCGAGATTTTTGCGGCGCACGCTCTCGATCATATAGAAAAGGCGAGACGCGCGAAGATTTCGAAAACGGTCTTCGCGGCCTATCTCCCCGTGGCTTTGTCCGGCCCGGTTATCCTTGCCGCCAGAAAGGCCGGAACGGGCGTGTTCGAAGGCGAGTTGCAGCTGTCGCAGCTGCGCCGGCAATGGCTGCTGGCAAAGGCGTCCTTCCTCAAGCGGTTCTGATTTTCTATACAGCGTATCGCATGGCGAAACCGCTCCCCATTCTGCACCGATCCCCGTGAAGCCACACTTCACGCAAGCCTCGATCTATATGAACCGAAACCGGGTTCGCATCGTTTCGATTCGCGAATCGTGATGTTTCGGTGCTGAGGGAGCGTCCCGGGTGAGTATTGCGATCTGGATTATCGTTTTCGTGCTGCTTTCGGTCTTCGCTGTATATGCCTGGCGCATGACGCGGGCGACGGACGAGGATAACAGCCATGATGTGGGGCAGGCGATCATGGATTTCGCCAGGGCCTTTCCCAACGAGGCGATCAGAAGCCTGCATATGACGGTGGATGGTGTCGCGGCCTTTGTGCGCCTCCATGACAACAAGGCCGGCTTCATGCGCAATATGGGGTCGCATTATGTGTGCGTGATGATCGACCCAGAGCGGATAAGGGTCGAAAGTCTAGAAAGCGGCGACGGTTTTGTCGTTACCTTCTTCGATATGCCGAAATATAGCGGCTCCTATCGCTTCAAATCAGCTGGAGAGGCGGCCGAGGTCTCTCTCTGGCTGCTTGGCAGCCTCGTGGAGGCGCAGGATCATCACGACGAAGGTTCGTTGCCCTCGGGCAGCTGAGGCCTTGCCATTCATCGTCCCGTCTCATTGCCCGTCCAGCGGCAGATTGGTCTGTGTCTGTTTGCGTTCTCGCCAGATGATAAACAGGCCAGATGCGACGATGATGAGGATGCCCAGCCATTTCGACGGCGTCGGGAAGTCTGAGAACAGCGCATAACCGAGAACCGTCGCCGAGATGATCTCGAAATACTGGAACGGCGCCAGCAGAGAGAGGGGCGCCAGCCTGAAGGCCCTGACGATCAGGAGATGCATGTAGCCGGATATCGAACCCAGCAGGATGAGCAGGGTGAGGGCAAAGCCGGATTGCGGGAGCGAGACGGCGAAATCCTTGTCGCCGAATGCATTGCCGACCAGAAGGGCCGCCCCCATGAACACGGTGCCGGCAATGCCGGACATGGTCTGCATGACGAGCGGGCTGTCGGCATCGCCGATGGCGCGGTTCAGGAAGAGATAAAGCGTGTAGAGAAAGGCGCAGGCGACCGGCAGGAGCGACGTCCAGCCGAAGATCTCGAAACTCGGCTGAATAACGATGAGAGCGCCGCCAAACCCCACCACAATCGCCGTCCAGCGTTTCCAGCCGACTTTTTCACCGAGAAAGAGGGCCGACATCATCGTCAGCATGAAGGGCTCGACGAAATAGATCGCAAAGACATCGGCGAGCGGCATGTATTTGACTGCGGCGAAGAACATCAGGCTGGCCGAGGCATGCAGTACACCGCGCAGGCAGTTCATCCACGGCCGCCTGGCGCTGAACAGCGCTTTCGGTGAGACCACCAACAGCAGGGGCAGGGTGCACAGAAGCTGGAAAAAGAAGCGGTAGAAGGTGACCTGCGCCGGCGACATGCCGCCGCTGACCGCCATATATTTGGCGATCGCATCCATGACCGGCAGCACGAACATGCAGCCCGCCATGATGGTCATGCCCTTGGCGACATCGCTGAAACCGGTCTGGCTGGTCATGGTTCGGGCTGCGCTTTCGACCGGAAGGTCCAATGAGGAAGGGGACGCCCACAAGGCCGCCCCCTCTCAGGATCAGGCGGCTTTCTGGCGTGGCAGGCTCTTCATATCAATGACGAAGCGATAACGCACATCGCTTTTTATCATGCGTTCATAAGCGTCGTTGATCTGATCGATATCGATCATCTCGATTTCGGCGGCGATGCCTTTTTCGGCGCAGAAATCCAGCATTTCCTGGGTCTCGGGAATGCCGCCGATCATCGAACCGGCAAAGGTCTTGCGGCCGGGGATGAGGCTGAAGGCGTGGACGGAGAGCGGCTTTTCCGGAGCGCCCACCTGCACCAGCGCGCCATCGCGTTTCAGCAGCGCAAGATAGGCGTTGATGTCATGGTCGGCGGCAACCGCATCAATGATCAGATCGAGACTTGCAGCGGCACTCTTCATCTGCTCGGCATCACGGGAGACGATCACCTCATGGGCGCCGAGCTTTTTCGCGTCTTCCGCCTTGCCGGGCGACGTCGTGATCATCACCACTGTCGCGCCCATGGCATTGGCTATCTTGACGGCCATATGACCAAGGCCTCCGAGGCCGACGACGCCGACACGCTTGCCGGGTCCTGCGTTCCAGTGGCGCAGCGGTGAATAGGTGGTGATACCCGCGCAGAGCAGGGGGGCTGCGGCGGCCGGATCGAGCCCTTCGGGAATGTTGAGGACGTAACGGTCATCGACGACGACATGGGCAGAATAACCGCCAAGCGTATGAGCGCCACCGCCCATAGCCTTGTCGGGCGAATTATAGGTGCCGGTCATGCCGTTTTCGCAATATTGCTCCAGCCCCTCGGCGCAGCTTGCGCATTGCCGGCAGCTATCGACGATACAGCCGACACCGACCCGGTCACCCGCCTTGAATTTGGTGACCTGCGCGCCCACCCGGCCGACGCGGCCGATGATTTCGTGGCCGGGAACGCAGGGGTAGAGGGAGCCCGGCCATTCGCTGCGGGCCGTATGGATATCGGAGTGGCAGACGCCACAGAATTCGATCTCGATTTCGACATCGCGCGGGCCGGGATCGCGACGCTTGATGGTCGCGAGCTTCATCGGCGAAGAACCGTCATCGCAGGCATAGGCGGACGTTGTGAACATGGTCGTTCCTCCTCTTGTGGTGATCGATGCTGGAAACACCGGCCTGCGGCAAAGGTTGCAGTGGGATCAGCCGCCGGAGCCGGTTTCGGGCACTGCCTCGCCAAACACCTCCTCGAAGGCTTCGCGCAGCAGAACGTCGACATCGCCGATCATAACCGGCAATCCGAGATCGACAAGGCTGGTGACGCCATAGGCGCTGATGCCGCAGGGTACGATGCCGGAAAAATGCGAGAGGTCTGGATCGACATTGATCGACAGCCCGTGGAAGCTCACCCATTTGCGCAGCCTGATGCCAAGCGCGGCGATCTTGTCTTCAGCCATGCTGCCATCTGGCAGAAGAGGTTTCTCCGGCCGCCGGACCCAGACGCCAACACGATCTTCGCGCCGCTCGCCGCGCACATTCATCTTGTCGAGCGTGCGGATGATCACGTCTTCCAGCGCCGCCACATAGGCGCGTACATCCTGACGCCGGCGTTTCAGGTCCAGCATCACGTAAACGACCCGCTGTCCCGGCCCGTGATAGGTATATTCGCCGCCACGGCCCGTTGCGAAGACGGGAAAACGATCCGGCTCTATGAGGTCGGCGGCGTCGGCGCTGGTGCCGGCGGTGTAAAGTGGTGGATGCTCTAGAAGCCAGACGAGTTCATCCGCTTCGCCACTGGCGATAGCGGCGACTTCCCGCTCCATGTCCTCAATCGCCTGCTCATAGGGGACGAAACCTTCCGAGATTCGCCAGCGAACGGGCGGGGAACCGGCGGCGGGCAACATATTTGTCTCGATATCGGTGCGTGTGAGCATGAAAAAGTCCTTTCCACAGCCTTCTCGCAAAATGATGACAAGGCGGCAACCCCAGCATTTCCGGGCTTCCTGCATATAGGATGGTGCGGTGCGATTTTTAATTTCAAAAAACTGTCACGACGCTCTTGTGCACCGAAAATCCTTTTGCTACATGCACCCCCGTCGGCGCAAGTCGACGCCTACCACGATGCGGTCGTGGCGGAATTGGTAGACGCGCAGCGTTGAGGTCGCTGTGGGGCAACCCGTGGAAGTTCGAGTCTTCTCGACCGCACCAAAGAAACCCGCTTCGGCGGGTTTTTTCTTTTTTAGCCAATCGGTTGGCAGCACACTTCCCAGAACAAGAATTCCGTTGACGCCGACTATGCGTGCCGCATTTGTCTCTTTTATCCACAGGCGGCTATGAGAATTTGGGGCGGCAAATAATCGATTTGCCGCCGACCGGACGCGATGTTCTGACGGCCTAGCGTCGAATGATATTCGAGGCGGTGCCGTTGTCCTGATGGTTGCCGTCACCGACGCGATAAGGATCGCCATCCATGACCTGATCCATCCGCCATCCGCTTCCTCGATATGGACTTTCCCAGGTCTGGCACCCAGCAAGAAAAACGGTTGCCGACAGCAGTCCAAGGGTAAGGGCGGTTCGCAGCATATTAGCCTCCTTCGAAATTTTAGCGCAAAGCTATGTAGGTGCAGGCGAACGGCTTTACGATATCTTTTCAGAATTTATCGCCGCCTGGAGGCGGGCATCCGGTCACGGTCATCATCAAATTTCGGTGGATATCGATGCACGCTGTAGTAGGTGGGTGGTTACCCCCTACAAAAGCAAGGGGTGGAATATTAGAGGTCTGATGTTAGCTTTTGTCAGGAAAAATGTCTGGGGGTTTTCGTGCAAGGGGACAAAACGGATTCAGACAATGCACTCGGCTATTATATGTGGAGCATTTCCGACAACAGGCTGATCATGGACGCGGTTACAGCGGAATGCCATGGATTTTCCGAAACCGTAGCGTCACGCGGTGTGACGATCGAGGATGTTCTGGAAAGAATCGATGTCGAAATGCGCGATCAGGTGGCGCAGGCGATTTTCGACAGCATTACGACGGGTGTGTTCTTCGACCAGCGCTATAAGGTCAATCTGCCTGATGGTTCCGCCCGCTGGATCGTTGCGAAGGGCAGGGCAATCTTCGATGCGGAAAACACGCCGTTCCTCGGCATCGGCAGCGTTCGCGACATCACGCTTAAAAAAACCTATCAGTTCGAACCGCGCCAATGACGCAAAAAAAAGGCGGCTTTCGCCGCCTTTTTTTATGTGCGCTTTGCCGGGACATCAGAAGACGGCGAGATATTTCTAGAAGACGAATAATACCGATGATGAGTGACGGATGATCTGCGCGATCTGTTTGTCGCCACCGCCCACCGGGCGAGTCGTGCGATGAGCCAC
>LT009756.1:1144912-1486426 GCA_900012615.1 Agrobacterium genomosp. 13 str. CFBP 6927 | reverse complement strand
TCTGCGCGATCTGTTTTGCGCCACCGCCCACGGGCAGTCGTGCGATGAGCCACAAGACAAGCACGATCACTAGGAAGGTGATCAGAATGCTGACGAGCGTAGATGTAACCATATGTCCCAGCTCCCTGTAAAATAAAGGTTCAACGATCGTTCACCGTTGTGTGAGTAAAAAGCGCCAGATAGATTTTTGTTCCATGCGATCGGTTGCGTGCGATTAAATCAGGATTATTTGAATGGTCGAAGGCGCGAAGGTGAAGGTGAGACCCGTTGGCGCGACAGCCACGGTCGGGCGGCTTGGTCGACCGGTGATTTCGACGATGACCGGCGGCGCACTTGAGATCGTGACCGGCGTCTCGGAACCGGGCTTCAATCCGATCGATCTTCTTTATTCTTCGCTTGCCGCATGCCTGACGCTCAGCGCCCGGATCGCGGCGAGCCGTATGGGTTTGCTGGACCATTTCGAGGGCGTCACCGTTGATGTTTCCGGTGAAAAATCTGCAGAAGAACCCTATCGGATCATCCGTTTCGATATACGGATCGAGATAACCGGGGATTTCGACGAGTCTACCCGCGCTGCAATCGCCCATTCGGCCGAGGATATCTGTACCGTCAGCAACACGCTGAAGGGCGAGGCGGAATTTGCGCTGTCGATTGCCGGCTGATCGTCACGGCTTTCGGGATTTTTCCCATTTCTTTACCAGCCGGTCGCGTTTGAGCTTCGACAGTCGCTTCAGCCAGAAGATGCCATCGAGCTGATCGATTTCGTGCTGGATGCAGATAGCGTGAAAGCCCTCTGCGGCCTGGCGATGTTCCATGCCCGCTGCGTCCTGAAATCTCACTTCGATCTGCGATGGTCGCTCCACCTCCTCGGTGAAACCCGGCATCGAGACGCTGCCCTCCACATGCCGCATGGTCTTCGCGGACCGGCTGAGGATCTCAGGATTGATGTAGGTGAGGACGTTTCCCGGTGTCAGTTCGAGCACGAAGACGCGCTGTCTTACGCCGATATGGGCCGCGGTGATGCCGACGCCGGGGGCGGCGTGCATCGTGTCGGTCAGGTCCGTGACCAGTTCCTGCAGATGATCGTCAAAAATCGTGACGGGCGCGCAGGTCTCGGAAAGACCCGCATGGGGGTAGGGCAGGATCGGCCTGATTGCCAAGGAATGCTCCGTTCGTTTCAATTGCGGGAAGGAGAAGCCGCAAGCGCCTGTCCTTCCGCCGTCACTTCCAGAAAGCTGCGCTGGGTGCGAGCATCGCGTTTCGTCACCCGCACGAAGCGGGGTGACAGGGCAGCGATTTCGCGCAGAACGAGAGCGTGCGCAAGCCCCAGCCGGTTTGCGATGCTGCGGCTGTCGGTGGCTATGTCTTGATGGATAGCCAGAAGGACCGCCGCACCCGTCGCGGTAATTGCCGAGGAGGCTTCTTGCTGGATCTGTTCCACAGCCGCCATGAAAGCGGCTGCGGATTGCTCTTCTTCCATCAAGAGGCGTTCACCTTCACGGGGGCATCGGCAAGCAGGCGGACGGAGACGAGCACGGATTTCGATGTCGGCGTGAAGCTGCCATCGCCATAGCTCGATAGCGGCACCAGCACGTTCAGTTCCGGATAATAGCCGCCGACGCTGCCACGCGGGATATTGTACGGCACGAGCCGGAAGTTTTCCGCGATGCGTTCCACGCCATCGCCATATTCGCCGATGACATCGACGCGCTGGCGGGAATGGGCGCCGAGCGCTTCCATATCCGCAGGGTTCATGAAGATGACGTGGCGCTCGCCATAGACGCCGCGATAACGGTCGTCCATGCCGTAAATCGTGGTGTTGTATTGATCGTGACTGCGGAAGGTCTGCAGCACGAAAAGATTGTCACGGCTGAGCGCCTGCTGGTGCTCGGTCTGTTCAGGCAGCGGGCCGCTATAGAAGGTGGCCTTTTTCGCAGGTGTGTTCCACTGCCGCTCGGCCGCCGTGTTGCGCAGATGAAAACCGCGCGGCACGCGGACCCGTTCGTTGAAATTGTCAAAACCGGGAATGACCCGCTCGATCATGTCGCGGATGAGGTCGTAATCATCGGCAAGCGCTTTCCAGTCCACATGCGCATTGCCGAGCGTCGCTTGCGCAATGCCGGCGACAATGGCGACTTCCGAGCGGAGTTCGTCCGAGGCCGGCGGGTTGATGCCGCCGGAACCATGCACCATGCTCATGGAATCCTCGACCGTGACGATCTGCGGCCGTCCTGCCGAATTGCGGTCGATTTCCGTTCGGCCGAGACAGGGCAGCACGAAGGATGTCTCGCCCGGCACCAGATGCGAATGGTTGAGCTTGGTGGCGATATTGACCGTGAGTTTCTGCTTCTCGAAAGCCTTGATGATCAGCGGGCTGTCGGGCGTCGCCCGCAGGAAGTTGCCACCGAGCGCAATGAAGGTCTGAGCCTTACCATCCAGCATGGCGGCGACGGCCTCCACGGTATTGTGGCCGCGCTTGCGCGGCATGGACACGCCGAGTTCCTTCTCCAATGCGTCGAGAAGGGCGGGCGGGGCCTTTTCATCAATGCCGACGGTGCGGTCGCCCTGCACGTTGGAATGGCCGCGCACCGGGCAGAGACCGGCGCCGGGGCGGCCGATATTGCCACGCAGCAGCATGAAATTGGTGATTTCGCGAACGATGATGACGGAGTGCCGGTGTTGTGTAACGCCCATGGCCCAGGTGGCGATGACGGAGCCGGCATTCATGTAGATACCGGCGGCTTCCTCGATCTGGGCGCGGGTCAGGCCGGACTGGTCGAGAATGGTTTCCCAGTCGGTCGCCTCGACGGCGGCGCGATAGGCCTCGAATTCCACCGCATGTTCGGCGATGAAGTCGTAGTCGATGATCGCGGGTTCACCAGCCGCCCTTGCGGCATCGTCGGCGGCGAAGACAGCCTTGCTCATGCCGCGCACGGCGGCCATATCACCACCCTGCCGCGGCTGGTAATAATTGGTGGCGATCCTCGTGTTGCCGCCGGTGATCATCTCGATCTTGTCCTGCGGATCGGCGAAGCGCTCCAGGCCCTTTTCGCGGATCGGGTTGAAGACGGCGATCCTGGCGCCGCGAAGGGCGGCGCGGCGCAGGTCGCCCAGCATGCGGGGATGGTTGGTGCCGGGGTTCTGGCCGATCACGAAGATGGCGTCCGCCTGTTCGAAATCCTCAAGCAGAACCGTGCCCTTGCCGACGCCGATCGACGCTTTCAGGCCGACGCCGCTTGCCTCGTGGCACATGTTGGAACAGTCGGGGAAATTATTGGTGCCATAAAGCCGCACCATCAATTGATAGATGAAGGCGGCCTCGTTGGAGGCGCGGCCGGAGGTGTAGAATTCCGCCCGGTCCGGGCTGTCGAGGCCGTTCAATATCCTGCCGATTTCGGCAAAGGCATCGTCCCAGGATACCGGCAGATATTTATCGGTCGCCCGGTCGTAGCGCATGGGGTGGGTAAGGCGGCCCTGTTTTTCCAGATCGTAGTCGGACCAGCCGCGCAGTTCGGATAGGCTATGGGCGGCAAAGAAATCCGGCGGCACGCGGGCTTCCGTCGCTTCCCAGGCGACTGCCTTGACGCCATTTTCGCAAAATTCGAAGGATGAGCCGTGTTCGGGATCGCCCCAGGCGCAGCCGGGACAGTCGAAACCGTCCGGCTGGTTCGTCTTCAGCAGCGTGCGTGCGCCGGAAATCGGCGCGCCTGTTTCCAGAAGCCGTTTGCCGACGCTTTTAAGCGCACCCCAGCCACCTGCGGCGGAGGAGGCCTTGCCGATGAAATCCGTCTTGCTCATTGCTTTGGCTTTCCCAAAATATGCGTTCCCGGCCATGTGGTCGCTGCGGCCGATCCTATGTAAAAAAGCTGTTTCAGAATCGCCTATGGACGACATATGTCAATCTCTATCTTGGTGTTGCCTGGAGTGAGAAAGGGTCTGTCCGGGCTGTTCCTGCGGAACGGCAGGGGTGCGGCGCGCGTTGAGAGAATTGCGGCGCCATGCATCCCTGACGCGTCGTGAAGGGGCGCTGCGTCCTTAAATCGCGGCCTCTCAAAGCGGCGGTTCATGACATTTGCGTCGCAGTTGGGAGGCTTGTTGTTTTCCGCCTATCCGGTTGTTGACAATATACTTTTTAACGCCATTCTGCCTGCGCATTCGTGCACTGCGGCATTTGAATACAAGAGGACGCCAGATGACAGACCGTAACGACGATCTTGTCGCGCCCGAGGAGTTGAGGCCGGCAGAGGCACTTTCCGATATCTACGCCGAAGACGGGTCTGTCCGTTCGGATTTTCTGGCGATGGTGGGGGCGGCGATTGCCGACCGTGACCTGCTCTTCCTGCGCAAGAATGTGGCGCGACTGCACGAGTCGGAACTTGGCGACGTGCTCGAATCCATCCTGCCGGAACAACGCCATGCGCTGGTGCGGCTGCTTGGCTCCGATTTCGACATGACGGCGCTGACTGAGGTGGATGAGGGTATCCGTCTCGATATCGTCGACCAGATGTCGAATGAGCAGATCGCTGCCGGTATCGGCGAGCTGGATTCGGACGACGCGGTCTATATTCTCGAAGACCTCGACGACGAGGACCGCGAAGACATTCTCTCGCAACTGCCGTTCACCGAACGGGTGCGGTTGATGCGGGCGCTGGATTATCCGGAAAGCTCGGCCGGACGTCGCATGCAGACGGAATTCGTCGCCGTGCCGCCGTTCTGGACCGTGGGCCAGACCATCGACTATCTGCGCGAAGAGGAGGAACTCCCCGACTCCTTCACGCAGATATTCGTCATCGACCCCACCTTCAAGCTGGTGGGCGCACTCGATCTCGACAAGGTGCTGCGCGCCAAGCGTCAGGTGAAGATCGAAACGATCATGCATGAGACGAACCACTCCATTCCTGCCGAAATGGATCAGGAAGAGGCGGCGCAGCTTTTCGAGCAATACGACCTTCTTTCCGCAGCCGTGGTTGACAATAACGGCCGGCTTGTCGGCGTACTCACCATCGATGACGTGGTCGACGTTATCCAGGAAGAGGCCGAGGAGGACTTGCTGCGCCTTGGGGGTGTGGGTGACGAAGAACTGTCGGACAGTATCGCCAGCACGTCGCGCTCACGCGTGCCATGGCTTGCCGTCAACCTCATCACGGCATTTCTGTCCGCCTCGGTCATCAGCCTGTTTGATGCGACCATCCAGCAGATTGTCGCGCTGGCGATTCTGATGCCGGCGGTCGCGGGTATGGGTGGCAATGCCGGATCGCAGACCATGACCGTATCCGTGCGGGCGCTGGCGACCAAGAGCCTCGATATTCACAACGCCGCGCGTATCATTCGGCGCGAGGCAGGCGTCGGCATCCTGAATGGCATGCTGTTCGGCTGCGCCATCGGCGTTGTTGCCGGCATCTGGTTTCAGGATGTCCACATCGGCGGCATCATCGCCACAGCCATGTGTCTCAACATGCTGGCGGCGGCGCTGGCAGGCATTCTCATCCCGCTGGTTCTCGACAAATTCGGGGCGGACCCGGCCGTCTCTTCGGCGGTCTTTGTCACGGCCGTGACGGATATTGTCGGCTTTTTCGCTTTTCTGGGTATTGCGACCTGGTGGTATGGTATTTCCGGCTAGGCGCGGCGGGAAAAATTGACTTTTACGTGAAGGTCAAATAATATTATCCGGTTATGAATCGGATAGGCCCTTGGACAAGTATTATAGCATAACCGAACTGACACGCGAATTCGGTGTTTCCACCCGCACCTTGCGATTTTACGAGGACGAGGGGCTGATTCACCCTGAGCGTCGCGGGCGCACGAGGCTTTTCAGGGCCGCGGACAGGCGTCTCATTCAGGAAATCCTGCGCGGTCGCCGTATCGGTTTCACGATTTCTGAAATCCGCGAGATTATTCACGTTTACAAGGAGCCCCCGGGCGAATCGGGCCAGCTGGTGCTTCTGATGAAGAAGGTCGATGAAAAGCGTGCCGATCTCCGGCAGAAACGCAAGGACATCGAAGAGACGCTGGCCGAACTCGACAATGTCGAAGAAGCCTGTCTGACCCGGCTTGCCGAAATCGGCGTCGGGACTTGAACGACTACCCTGGCTGTCGCGCTTAAGGCGCGCTTTTAAAGGTCGAGACCTCTCCTTCGTCACCCTCGGGCTTGACCCGAGGGTCTACAGCGACGTCAATGGATCCTCGGGTCAAGCCCGAGGATGACGTCGAGTGTAGGACAACTCGCTGTTCCTCTATGAACCGGCAACTTTTTCCTACTGCGCCTCAACCGTGCACTGCTGCGCCACTTCGCCTACCTTGGTCTGCTGATCGGCGCTGAGCTTGCCTTCCATCATCGTGTCGAACAGGTTTTCCGCCTGCAGCTTTTCCAGCGTGCAGCCGCAGAAACGCTGGCACAATTCCAGCCCGTTCGGCTGCTCGACGCAGCTTTTTTCGCAGCTCGATTTGTAAAGCTCGACCTGATCGACCGGTGGGGGCGGGGCCACCTGCGACAGGACGTAGACAAGGCCGATCAGCACCGGCTGGTGAATGAGGTAGAAGGCGAGGCTGTGACGGCCGGCGCTCGCTATCAGATTGCGCGGCGAGCTTGGACTGCGAAAACGGTCCAGCCAGTCGCGTGGCGTGACGAATTGCGAAACCGCGAGCCCGGCAAGAAAGGGGGCAAGCCACGGCAGGAGCGGCACATAGTCGTTCGAACGCGGCGGCATGGTGGAAAAGCCGATCCAGGCCAGCCACTTGCTGTTGAACAGGTCGGATTGAACATAGTGCGGCAGCGCAAAGGCAATCACTGCGAAAAGCAGCGTTACAGGCGCTGGTGCGCGCAGAAACAGCAGGCCAACGAGGCTTGCAGCGGCGATATTGTGCAGGATGCCGAAAAAGATGAAGCTGTCGGGAAAGGCGAAATACGTGGCGATGGTGATGAGCAGCGCCGAGCCGGCCACCATCGCAAAACGCTTGCCGAAGGACGGCCAGTTCAAGCCTTTGCCATGGGCAAGAAACAGGCTGAAACCGGCCAGAAACAGGAACGAGCTTGCAATGCCGCGCGCATAGAGCTTCCAGAGGCCCGTGGTCGCCGTGCCGGGTTCGAGATAGCCGAAATATTCGAGGTTCCACGTGAAGTGGTAGGATGCCATGGCGATGAGCGCCAACCCGCGCAATGTATCGAGACCGCCGATGCGGCCTTTGCGGCGGTTTTCGTTTGCGGCTGTGTCTGTGTCCATGGTTTCCGCTTTTTCCGCTTTTGGGAGGGCCAATATTCACTCGGGCTTGGCCCTTGAAGTGCGGCTATTTCAAGGCCTGTTCTCTTCCATGATGGCGCGCCGCGCCTCGGAAAAGAACTGGCGGCGCAACAGCGCCACGATGATGGTGACGGTGCTGGCGATGAAGACATAGGGGCTGATGAACCAGCCGAGATAACCGATGGACAGAAAGATGGTGCGCAGGCCGTCATTGAAATTCTTAGCAGCGATGATGTTCATCTTTATGACGTTTTCGGCCGCTCTCTCCGCCGCCTCGCGGTCCGAGTTGACGTCGTGGACCATGGGAATGGCGCCGAACAGGATCGTACAATAGTTGAACAGGCGGTAGGACCAGCCGAATTTGAAGAAGGAATAACCGAACAGGCAGGTGAGCCCGATAACCTTCAGCTCGAAGGCCGTGCGTCCGGCATAGTGTACGAAAGGCATGTCGCGAAACACCGATTCGACCTGCTCGGTCGCACCCAGAAGCGCAAAACAGCCGCCGATGGCGAAGATGGAGGTGGAGGCGAAAAAGGCGGTGCCGTTCTGAAGGCCGGCCATGATCTGCGTGTCGATCATCTTCAGGTCGCGCTTGAGCGAATTCATGATCCACTCGCGCCGGCGCTCGGCCATGGCCTGATTGAGGCTGGTTCGCGAAAACAGCGTCCTGCCTGTCGTGACATGCGTGTAGGCAGCCCATAACACGATGAAAACGACGATCGATATATAGTCCATGATGGTCATCACGGGCAGGCCACCTTGCTGTTTGCGAATCTTCGAAAGCATATTGATTTGAAGGCCATGCCAAGGCAATGGCAGCGGCCTCCGTCAGCCGATATTCTGCCGCGGCGTTGCAGCCTGATCATTTTATTTTCTGCTAACGTTCCGGTAACCAAGTGGCTTTATCAATCCTCTCGCGGACAGCAGGTCTGCCGGTTCCGGGTAAGGTTTTGCGTACCGGTTCCGCTTTGATTTTCCGGCCATATCGCGTGCCGATTGACAGGGCTGCCTTTCGCACCTAGCCTTTCATCAGGACCGGTGTTTCCGGCGCCCGGAGTTGTCAGGACTTTGATATGATCCGCATCCTGCGGACAGGTTGTGATCTCTCCGGCCCGGTATCAGCGGCAGTCCGGCATGAGCAACCGGGGGACGCCTTTTTCTACGAATCGTTCCCTTCATGTCCGCCTGTCCCTGGCTTGCGACATCGCAAAGATACCGGTCCGCTCTATTCTCTCTTTCAGGTTTCCCATGACAGATAAAAACCGCTCCGTTTTCATTCTTGGCGGTGCGCGCTCGGGCAAGTCCCGTTTCGCCGAAGAGCTTGCGGCGAATGCCGGCGGGCATCTGCATTATCTGGCCACCGGCCGGGCATGGGACGATGAAATGCGCGATCGCATCGATCACCATCAGGCGCGGCGCGGCGGGGAATGGACAACCCATGAGGCGCCCGTGGATATCGCCGCCGTGCTTGCCCAGCTTGACGGGCCGGACAATGTCATCCTCATCGACTGCCTGACATTGTGGCTCACCAATCTGATGATGGAAAATGCCGATATCGAGGCCGCCTTTGCCGCTCTTGAGACGGCGATCACATCCACCAGGGCGAAACTCATTCTCGTCTCCAACGAGGTCGGTCTCGGCATCGTGCCGGAGAACCGCATGGCGCGGGAATTTCGCGATCATGCGGGGCGGCTGCACCAGCGCGTCGCCGCCATTGCCGGCGAGGTCTATTTCGTCGCTGCGGGTCTTCCATTGAAGATGAAGGGCTGATGCCGCCCGCCTCTTAAGCCGGAACCGTTTCGGAACCCTGCCATTTTGTTCTGACATCGTTTGTGCGTGAACGCAGCGTTTTTCCCCGCTGCGACAGCTTTGCTTTCTTGATCTGAATCAAGGTGGCTTCCCCACGCCGGTGGCAATGCTCCAACCGACGCAAAGGCCCGTTTCCGCTTAGTCAAGCGCGCGCCGTGCCTTTCGTCGGTCGCTTGCACGTTGGGGGAAACCAACAATGAATTACACGTTAGAAACCGCGATCGTGGCCCTTGGGGCCTTTCTCGCGTTGCTCGGGGCAGCCTTTGCCCATGACAGTCTTTTCGCCGCCCATATGTGGGTGCTGTTCTTTACGCTTCTGGTCAGCACGGTGCTTCTGCTGCGCCGCGTGTCCTTCGCGCCTGTCGATCAGGCTGCGCGCGCGCGCCTCAAATCGCAATATTTCGACGAGGTGGTGAAATACGGCGTCATCGCCACCGTGTTCTGGGGTGTCGTCGGTTTTCTGGTCGGGGTCGTGGTGGCGCTTCAGCTTGCCTTTCCCGATCTCAACATCGCACCCTATTTCAATTTCGGCCGCATGCGGCCGCTGCACACCTCGGCGGTGATCTTCGCTTTCGGTGGAAATGCGCTGATCGCCACGTCCTTTTATGTGGTGCAGAGAACCTGTCGGGCGCGCCTGTTCGGCGGCAATCTCGGCTGGTTCGTGTTCTGGGGCTACAATCTTTTCATCATCATGGCCGCCACCGGCTATCTCCTGGGCATTACGCAGGGTCGTGAATATGCCGAGCCGGAATGGTATGTCGATATCTGGCTGACCATTGTCTGGGTCGCCTATCTCGTCACCTTCCTCGGCACGATCCTGACGCGCAAGGAGCCGCATATCTATGTGGCGAACTGGTTCTATCTGAGCTTCATCGTCACCATCGCCATGCTGCATATCGTCAACAATCTGGCGATTCCGGTTTCCTTCCTCGGCGTCAAGAGCTACTCGGCCTTCTCCGGCGTGCAGGATGCGCTGACACAATGGTGGTACGGCCATAACGCCGTCGGTTTCTTCCTCACCGCCGGCTTCCTCGGCATGATGTACTACTTCATTCCCAAGCAGGTGAACCGTCCGGTCTATTCCTACCGTCTGTCGATCATCCACTTCTGGGCGCTGATCTTCATGTATATCTGGGCCGGTCCACACCACCTGCACTATACGGCGCTGCCGGACTGGGCGCAGACGCTCGGCATGGTGTTTTCGATCATGCTGTGGATGCCATCCTGGGGCGGGATGATCAACGGCCTGATGACGCTTTCTGGCGCCTGGGACAAGATCCGCACCGATCCCATCGTGCGTATGATGGTGATGGCGGTTGCCTTTTACGGCATGGCGACCTTCGAGGGGCCGATGATGTCGATCAAGGCCGTCAACTCGCTCAGCCACTACACCGACTGGACCATCGGCCATGTGCATTCTGGTGCTCTCGGCTGGAACGGCATGATCACCTTCGGCGCGATCTATTACCTGACGCCGAAACTCTGGGGCAGGGAGCGTCTTTACAGTCTGCAGCTGGTCAACTGGCACTTCTGGCTCGCCACGCTCGGCATCGTCATTTACGCCGCCGTCATGTGGGTGGCCGGCATCCAGCAGGCCTTGATGTGGCGCGAATACGATAGCCAGGGCTTCCTCGTCTATTCCTTCGCGGAATCGGTCGCGGCGCTGTTCCCCTATTACGTGATGCGTGCATTGGGCGGCCTGATGTTCCTCAGCGGCGCGCTCATCATGGCCTACAACGTCACGATGACCATTCTCGGTCATCAACGCGACGAAGGTATCCACACGGATGCCGAGGCTTCGGCGCAGCCCGCCGAAACCCGTTCGCTGCAGCCCGCTGAATAAGGAGAGGCCGATGTCCATACTCGACAAACACGGCGTCATCGAACGCAACGCTACACTCCTCTTGGTCGGCTCCCTGCTGGTCGTCTCCATCGGCGGCATCGTGGAAATCGCCCCACTCTTTTATCTCGAAAACACCATCGAGAAGGTGGAGGGCATGCGACCCTATACGCCGCTGGAGCTCGCCGGGCGCAACATCTACATCCGCGAGGGATGTTACGTCTGCCACAGCCAGATGATCCGGCCGTTCCGCGACGAGGTGGAGCGTTACGGGCATTACAGCCTGGCGGCGGAATCCATGTACGACCATCCGTTCCAGTGGGGCTCCAAGCGCACGGGCCCGGACCTCGCGCGTGTCGGCGATCGTTATTCGAACGAATGGCATGTGCAGCATCTGGCCGATCCGCGTTCGGTGGTGCCGGAATCGATCATGCCCTCCTATGCGTTCCTGAAGACCACGCCGCTGAAGATCACCGATATCTCGATGGAGCTGAAGGCCAACCGTACCGTCGGCGTTCCCTATAGCGACGAGATGATCGAGAAATCCGCCGCCGATCTTGCCGCCCAGGCCGACCCGAATGCGGATTCGTCGGAACTCCTGGTGCGTTATCCGAAGGCGAAGGTGGGTGATTTCGACGGCGATCCGGCCAAGCTTACCGAAATGGATGCTCTGGTCGCCTATCTGCAGATGCTCGGCACGCTGGTCGATTTCTCGACCTATGACGATGCCGCCGGATACCGGTGAGGAGGTTTAAGCCATGGAAACCTACACGGCCATGCGCCACTTCGCCGATAGCTGGGGCCTGCTTGCCATGACCCTGTTCTTTGCCGGCGTCGTCGTTTTCACCCTTCGCCCCGGCTCGAAAAAGGCCGCGGACGATGCCGCCAGCATTCCGCTTAGGGAGGACTAAGATATGTCCGAAAAACACATTGATGACATCAGCGGCGTCGAAACCACCGGCCATGAATGGGACGGTATCCGCGAGCTGAACAATCCCATGCCGCGCTGGTGGGTCTGGACCTTCTATGCCACGATCCTCTGGGCGATTGGCTACACCATCGCCTTTCCGGCATGGCCGCTGATCAATGGCGCGACGCAGGGCTTGCTCGGCTGGAGCAGCCGTGGCGAGATCGCGGCCGACATGGCCGAAGCGAAACAGTCGCAGAGCGTCTATGTCGACAGGATCGCCAACTCGTCACTTGCTGAAATTCAGGCGGATCCGACCCTGAGGCAATTTGCCCTTTCCGGCGGCGCTGCCGCCTTCAAGGTCAATTGCATTCAGTGTCACGGTTCGGGTGCTGAAGGCGGGCAGGGTTATCCCAACCTCAACGATGACGACTGGATGTGGGGCGGCAGCGTCGACGACATCTATACGACGGTGAAGCACGGCATTCGTTTTGCCGACGATGCGGATACGCGCGCTTCGGAAATGCCGGCCTTTAGCGATATCCTCCAGTCGAATGAAATCCGCGAGGTTGCCGCCTATGTCGTCAGTCTCACCGGCACCCCCTCCAACCCGGCGCTGGTGGAGCCCGGCAAGCAGCTCTTTGCCGACAATTGCGCCTCCTGCCACGGGGAAGACGCCAAGGGCAATCGCGAATTCGGCGCGCCCAATCTGGCCGATGCGATCTGGCTAAAGTCGCAGGGCGAAGAGGGGATTGTCTCGCAGATACGGTCGCCCAAGCACGGGGTCATGCCCGCCTGGGGTGAGCGTCTCGGTGATACGACTGTCAAGCAGCTGGCAATCTTCGTGCATTCGCTTGGTGGGGGCGAATGAGGCAAGTAGAATATAAAGAAGGGCGCGGGGAGGCGCCCTTTTTTATTGTTCAGATTAGGCGTTTTCCGCCCGTCCATCCGGATATTCGGCTGGTCCCTTCAACTCGATCTTGTTGCCGAAGGGATCACGGAAATAGAACGAATGTCCCATCCCTCTCGCGCCGCCGTGAAAGGCTTCCTGTTCTATCGTGACGTTAAATTTCGCCAGATGGGCGCGAAGCGCATCATGGTTCAGAGGACCGGTCGCTATGCAGATGTGATCGACATTACGACCTCCGGCGACGGGCGGAGCGGCCTTTGTGCCACCGGGGTGCGTGACATCCCACAGCACGATCAGGGCATTGCCGCACCAGACTTGTTCCATCCCGAGAGCAGGGTAAGAGTAACCATCCCTACACCCCAGCACGTTCCGGTAAAAATCGAGCGCCCGCGTCATGTCGTCGACGATGAAGACGATATGATCGATACCGACCAACGAAAAAGGTGGTGTTGTCAAAGTCATGGCGGGCTCCTGCCGATCAGTTTCTCGACCAGACGGCCAGTTCGTATCCATCCGGATCGGTGAAATGGAAACGCCGCCCGCCGGGAAAGGCGAAGATCGCAACGCTGATCTGCCCGCCGGCGGCTTCGACGCGTCGCTGCACATCCTCGATATCGGCGGCGTAGAGAATGACGAGCGGTCCGCCCTTGGCCGAGACCGGAGCCGTCGTGGTGAAGCCGCCGGTCAACCGGCCATCGGAAAACTCGCAATATTGCGGACCGTAATCCTTGAAGGTCCAGCCGAAGGCGCCGCCGTAAAATTCCTTGCTGCGCTCGATATCGGCGACGTTGAATTCGACATAGTCGATCCGCCGGTCGTTCGTATTCGTGGTCATGGTTCCTCCATCAATCCTTTTCGAGCAGCGCCTTCAGCGTTTCGAGATCGGCGGTGACCGCTCGTGCATCCTGTTCGAAATCGTCGCCCGTCATGCCCTGAAGGCGAAGCAGGGTGAAACTCACCTCCGTGCCGCTGCCATTCGGCGTTACCCGTAGCGCGTTATAAACCTTCACGCCATCCGGCAATGTCACGACATGGTCGATGACGCCGAACTCGTTTGCGGGCGCGAAATTGACGCGCACTTCGCCAAGCGGCCCGCCCTCGGCAATCCAGTCTTCTCCGTCAGGCTTCAGCCCGCCGCCAAGACCTGCCGCCCAGTGCGGCATGTTCTGCGGGTCGGAGGCGAAGTTGTAGACATGGCTCCAGGGTTTTTCGATCGACAGATGAATGATTCTCGACTGCATGACAGGCATTTCATCCTCCCTTGGCGGCGCGTTCCCATACTGCGCCACTTTGTCGTCACTTGATGCAAGTCAAGGATGTTTCACCGGGGAGATGGGAGAAAGCAAGGAGATAAAAACGGACTCCTATCATGAACATCTATCGCGCCGGACAGGACCTCCCGCAACAGCCCGTCGAAAGGCTGGAGGCGGAAGCCGTCAATTCCGCAAAAACGCGCAAACCGCTCTACGAAGCGCGCAGGAAGATTTTTCCCAAGCGTGCGGAAGGCAGGTTCCGGCGGTTCAAATGGCTGGTGATGCTGGTCACGCTCGGCATTTATTATCTGACGCCGTTTCTGCGCTGGGATCGCGGTCCCTATGCGCCGGATCAGGCGGTGCTGATCGATATCGCCAACCGGCGCTTTTATTTCTTCTTCATCGAAATCTGGCCGCAGGAGTTCTTCTTCGTCGCCGGATTGCTGGTCATGGCCGGGCTTGGGCTGTTTCTCGTCACGTCCGCTGTCGGGCGTGCATGGTGCGGTTACACCTGTCCGCAGACCGTCTGGGTTGACCTGTTCCTGGTGGTCGAACGGGCGATAGAGGGCGACAGGAACGCCCGCATGAAACTGGATGCAGCGCCCTTCACATTCGGTAAATTGCGCAAGCGGGTGCTGAAACATGCGATCTGGCTGGTGATCGGTGTTCTGACCGGCGGCGCCTGGATTTTCTATTTCGCCGATGCACCGACGCTGGCCATGCAGTTCATGACAGGGCAGGCGCCGATGATCGCCTATTCCACCGTCGCCATCCTCACCGCCACCACCTATGTCTTCGGCGGGCTGATGCGGGAACAGGTCTGCACCTATATGTGTCCATGGCCGCGCATTCAGGCGGCGATGCTGGATGAGAATTCGCTTGTCGTCACCTATAATGACTGGCGCGGCGAACCGCGCTCGCGGCATGCCAAGAAGGCTGCGGCGGCAGGGGAGAGCATCGGTGATTGCGTCGATTGCAATGCCTGCGTCGCGGTCTGTCCCATGGGCATCGACATCAGGGATGGGCAGCAGCTGGAATGCATCACCTGCGCGCTCTGCATCGATGCCTGCGACGGGGTGATGGACAAGATCGGCAAGCCGCGCGGGCTGATCGCCTATGCGACGCTGTCCGAATACCAGTCCAACATGGCGCTGGCGACCGGTAATGGTGAGCATGACATCCGCCCCGCCAATGTGCGCGAGGAGGACGGCAGCTTCAGGAAGAGCATCCGCCACTTCAACTGGCGCATCGTTTTCCGGCCGCGCACGCTGCTTTACACGGCCATATGGTCGGCGGTCGGTATCGGCATGCTGTTTGCGCTGGTGACGCGCGAGCGGCTGGCGCTCAATGTGCTGCATGACCGCAATCCGCAATATGTGCTGGAATCGAACGGCTCCATTCGCAACGGCTATACGGTGCGCATTCTCAACATGGTGCCGCAGCCGCGTACGATGAGCCTGACCATCGAGGGCATTCCGAATGCGGTGATGAAGATCAACGGCATGCCGGATACGGCCGCGCGCACCTTCGAGGTGACGGTGGAGCCGGACGAGGCGACGACGCTGAAGGTCTTCGTCACCCTGCCGGGCGAGGATGTGGCGCGTACGGCGGAAAATTTCGAATTCATCGTCAGCGATACGGGCGGCCATGAGACGGCCCGCTACGATGCTGTCTTCAACGCTCCGGGAGTGAAAAAATGACCGTGAACAATCGTCAGACGTCCGGTTTCACGTTCACCGGCTGGCATATGCTGGGTGTCATGCTGCTGTTTTTCGGCACCGTCATCACCGTCAACATGGTGATGGCCTGGAACGCGGTCAACAGCTGGAGCGGGCTTGTCGTACCCAATACCTATGTGGCCAGCCAGCAGTTCAATGCCAAGGCGGAAGCCGCCAAGGCACGGGCTGCGACCGGTATCAGGGGCAAGCTCATCGTGGATGAAAAGACGGTGCGTTACGAGGTGTTTCATCCCGACACCGGCCCGGTCGACACCGATAAGGTGACGGCGCATTTTCGCCGGCCTGTCGGGGAACGCCAGAATTTCGACATGGAACTGACCCCGGTTTCCACCGGCGTCTTCACCGGCCCGCATGACATGTTGCCGGGCCAATGGATCGTCGAGGTTACCGCCGTCAAGGACGGCCGGATCATCGTGCATGAGGGCACGCGGATCGCCGTCATCAGGGGGCGCAAATGAGCTGCTGCGCACCGGGAACGGAAGGTTCGCTGCAACTCGGCGAGCCGGTCAATCCACCATCGTCGGAGGAGTTGCTGCTGGCGAGCCGCGATCTGGGGCAGGGGCTGCGCCAGACCGATCTCAGCGTACCGGATGTGTATTGCGGCGCCTGTATCACCACCATCGAGACCGCGCTCGGCCGTCTGCGCCAAGTGGAGCGGGCGCGTGTGAACCTGTCGTCCAAACGCGTGGCGGTCGTCTGGAAAGAAGAAGTTGACGGCGTTAGGACCGATCCCGCCGATATTGCTCGCGCCATTCTCGCGATGGGATATCGCACGCATCTTCTCGCCAGCGGGCAGGATGCCTCGGACGCCTTGCGTTCGCAGCTGATCAGGGCGGTGGCGCTGTGCGGCTTTGCTTCCGCCAATATCATGCTTCTGTCCGTCTCCGTCTGGTCGGGGGCGGATGCGGCGACGCGCGACATGTTCCACTGGATTTCGGCGATGATCGCCGCGCCGGCGCTGATCTATGGCGGGCGTTTCTTCTATCAATCTGCCTGGAACGCGCTGAAACATCGCCGCACCAATATGGACGTGCCGATAGCACTCGCCATCACGCTTTCCTATGTCATTTCCCTGTGGGAGACGATCCATCACGGTGAGCATGCCTGGTTCGATGCGACCGTGTCGCTGCTGTTCTTCCTGCTCATCGGCCGGACGCTTGACCATATCATGCGTGACAAGGCGCGTTCGGCCATTGCCGGGCTTGCCCGTCTTTCGCCGCGCGGGGCAACGGTGATCGGTGAGAATGGAACGCGGGAGTATCGGCCGCTTGCCGATATCCAGCCGGGAATGTCGATTGCGATTGCGGCCGGGGACCGCGTGGCTGTGGACGCCCTGGTCGTCTCCGGCAGCAGCGATCTCGACATGTCCATCGTTAATGGCGAAAGCGCGCCGCGCCGCGTTGCGGCAGGCGACAGCCTTCAGGCCGGTACGCTCAACCTCACCGGTTCGCTCATTGCGCGGGTGACGGCATCGGCGAAGGATTCCTTCCTCTCCGAAGTGATCGGGCTGATGGAAGCGGCCGAAGGCGGGCGGGCGCGTTACCGTCGCATCGCCGACCGTGCCGCGAGCTATTATTCTCCAGTCGTGCATCTTCTTGCACTAGTGACGTTTCTCGGTTGGGGCATTTTCGGCGGTGACTGGAAACAGGCGATCCTGATCGCCATTGCGGTTCTCATCATCACCTGCCCCTGCGCGCTTGGTCTTGCCGTTCCAGTCGTGCAGGTAGTGGCCGCCGGGAGGCTTTTCCGCCACGGCATCATGGTCAAGGAAGGCTCGGCGATGGAGCGGCTGGCCGAAATCGACACTGTGCTGTTCGACAAGACCGGGACGCTGACCGTTGGCAAGCCGAGACTGGTCGAAACGGGTGATGTGAAGCCGGCCACGATGGCGATTGCGGCGGGACTTGCCGCCTATTCGCGTCATCCTCTGTCGAAAGCCCTGCATGCCGCTTATAGCGGTGCCTTGCAGACCTATGAGGTGGTGCAGGAAGTTCCGGGCTCGGGTGTCGAGGCTGAGACAGCATCGGGAACCTACCGGCTCGGCAATCGCCGTTTCGCCTGCCCGGATGAGGCACGAACCGACAATGGCGATGCGCGGTCGGAAGTGGTGCTGTCCCTCGATGGCCATCAACTGGCGAGCTTCGGCTTCGAGGACAATCCACGCGCGGGCGCTGCTGCGGCATTGCGCAGTCTGTCTGCGCGAGGCCTGATGCAGGAAATCATCTCGGGTGACCGGGCCGCCGCCGTCAGCGCCATGGCCCAACGGCTGGGGATCGGCAACTGGCGTGCGGACCTGTCGCCGAAGGACAAGGCAGCGCGCTGCGCTGAGCTTGCCGGCGAGGGTCGCAGGGTGCTGATGGTGGGAGACGGTATCAACGACGCGCCGGCGCTCGCCGCCGCGCATGTGTCCATGGCGCCCGCCACCGCCGCCGATATCGGCCGGCAGGCCGCCGATTTCGTGTTCATGCAGGAGGATCTCGATGCCGTGCCTTTCGCAATCGAGACATCGCAGCGGGCCGGAAGGCTGATCCGGCAGAACTTCGCGCTTGCCATCGGCTATAACATCATCGCCGTGCCGATTGCGATTGCCGGCTATGCGACGCCGATGATTGCGGCCATCGCCATGTCGACGTCCTCGCTGATCGTTGTCGCCAATGCCTTGCGGCTTGCCGGTGTGGCTGAAACCGCCCGTCCCCAGAACGACGCAAAGACCGGATTTGCAGGCGAGGGGGCGCAACTGGCATGAACATGCTGATCTATCTCATTCCCGTCGCGCTGTTTTTAGGAGCGCTCGGCCTTTTCGCCTTCCTCTGGTCAGTGCGCTCGGGCCAATATGAGGATATGGACGGGGCCGCCTGGCGGGCCTTGGATGACGGTGATGACCGGCCCCGACGATCATAGGAGGCGAAGCGGGCTTGCCGTCTTGAACCGGTCTCGACCTGTCGCAAATATGCAAAGCTGATTTGCGTCATCAAAATTTAATCGTTTCAGTCGCCCCCAGCCTTGCCGTTTGTTCATTACAGTGCCACAACACGACCACCTAAAAGCAAGATGGAGGCACATCCGTGGAACAGGCAGAAATCGGTTTGATCGGTCTCGGCGTCATGGGCTCGAACCTGGCGTTGAACATCGCGGAAAAGGGCAACAAGATTGCCGTATTCAACCGAACCCCTGAAGCGACGAAAAAATTCTACGCCGAGGCTGGGGACTTGCGGGGACAGTTGATCCCCTGCGAAACCATCGAGGAATTCGTCGCCGCCATTCGCCCTCCGCGCCCGATCATCATCATGATCAAAGCCGGCGATCCGGTCGACCAGCAGATGGAAATCCTGAAACCGCATCTGTCCAATGGCGACATCATGATCGATGCCGGCAATGCGAATTTCCGCGATACGATCCGCCGTTTCGACAATCTGAAGGATAGCGGCCTGACCTTTATCGGCATGGGCGTTTCCGGCGGTGAAGAAGGTGCGCGCCATGGACCGTCGATCATGGTCGGCGGCACCGAGGACAGCTGGAAGCGCGTCGAGAAGGTGCTGACTTCCATTTCCGCCAAGTACAATAACGATCCGTGCGTGGCATGGCTCGGCAATGACGGCGCTGGCCATTTCGTCAAGACCATCCATAACGGCATCGAATACGCCGATATGCAGATGATCGCCGAAATCTACGGCATCCTGCGTGATGGCCTTGGCATGAGCGCCGTCGAAATCGCCGACGTGTTCGCAGAATGGAACAAGGGCCGCCTGAATTCCTACCTGATCGAAATCACCGAGAAGGTTCTGCGCGCCGCCGATCCGATCACCGGCAAGCCGATGGTCGATCTGATCCTCGACAAGGCAGGCCAGAAGGGCACCGGCAAGTGGTCGGTCATCGAGGCGCAGAACATGGGCGTCGCCGCAACCGCCATCGAGGCAGCCGTGGCTGCCCGTATCCTGTCGTCGCAGAAGGATGAGCGCGAAGCTGCCGAGAAGATCTTCGGCCTGCCGACCCTTGCAGCGGCACCCGCCGACAAAAAGGCCTTCATCGCCGATCTGGAAAGCGCGCTTCTGGCCGCCAAGGTCGGTGCTTATGCGCAGGGCTTCGCCATCATGTCGGCCGCTTCCAAGGAGTTCAACTGGAACCTGCCGATGCCGACGATTGCCCGCATCTGGCGCGCCGGTTGCATCATCCGCTCGGAATTCCTCGATGAGATCACCTCGGCCTTCACCAAGGACCCGCATGTGGCCAACCTCATCGTGACGCCTGCCTTCGCCGGCATCGTCAAGGATACCGACGCGCCGCTGCGTCGTGTCGTTTCCTATGCCGTTCTCTCCGGCCTGCCGGTTTCGGCGCTGGCTTCGGCACTCGGTTATTTCGACGCCTATCGTCGCGGCCGCGGCAGCGCCAACCTCATTCAGGCGCAGCGCGACTTCTTCGGCGCGCATGGTTTCGAACGTACCGACGGTGTGGACAAGCCGCACGGCCCTTGGGGCAGCGGCGCCGACATTTTCTGATCGGCTGAAACGACAAACGACAAAAAGGGTCGGCTTTGAGCCGACCCTTTTTACTTGGTGGATAATGCTGAAACCTCTCCTTCGTCATTCTCGGGCTTGACCCGAGAATCCACAGCCCATTGCGATCAATGGATCCTCGGGTCAAGCCCGAGGATGACGTCGAATGTGGAGCGATATTCGTAAAAATTGTCAGGCCCGCTCGCGCGGGCCTTGTCATTGTATCCGGTGACTGCACTCAGCGGGCGGCGGCGAGGCCGACGATCAGGCCGCTGACGGCATTGATGAGCAGGAACTGGTTGTCGACGCGGACCCAGCGCTGGTCGCGGCGCGGTTCGGCAAGGCGATAGCGGCGATAATCGCGGCGGTCGATCACATGGCGGCGTTCGCCCGCAGACAGACGCTGGCCGCGATCCCAGCGGTGCTTCTTGACGATGACCTTCTTGGTGGTGACCTGACGCTCGACGGTGACGCCGCGATGGCGATCGTCGTGGCGGCTTTGGGCCTGAGCCATCGGAGCGGCGAGAACGGTAGCGGCCAGAAGAATGGTGACGAACTTTTTCATGGAAGTTTCCTCTCGTGTTTCGATGAGGAGAACTTACGAATAAACGAATGAACGGAAACTGAATTTAAAATTACATTTATGTAATGGTTATTAACGGTTAGGGGCAGGAGTTAATCTTCTATTTTGAGATTTTTCTTGCTGCCAAAGTGATCCGACCACCCGGCCGTCGTTTTGTCCACCACGCCGTCACGTGCAAATGCTGCTGTTGATTGAACCCCAAAATCCGCCTTGCCTGCGAAAGCGCAAGTACCATGGCGCCGACGCTGACGGCAGGTTCCAGTGCGCGAAACGCACCACAGAAGCCTGAGCCGAACGCGCGCTGCGATGGCATTCAACGTCGATCCGTTGTGCCAATTATAGTTTTATTCACCTCAAAAAACGTTCAAATTCTGAAATATTTGCAATTAGATACGTGCGACTTTAGTGAGAAATAAATATCTGACCACGACCAAGGCGAGTAGAAGAGATAAGCATGAAGTCAAGATTAGTTACATCAGTGTCGCTCATATTGATCACCCTTAGTGGCTGCACAACTGCGCCGACAACGCTTAATAACGCCGGGTCGTCTTCTGACGCTTGTGGTGCGTCGCGCTATCAGAAATATATTGGAGGGCCTTCATCCGCGACTGTTGGTCTGAATATTCCCGGAGACTCGCGGCACTATGGGCGACAAGAGCGCGTTGCTAATGACACACCGTCAAGATTGAACTTTGTTCATAGCGGCACTGCCACAGAATCTGTGACTAATCCGAAGTCGACCGTCATTCGCGTGTTCTGCGGCTAATAAAGGAACCTCGACCCAAGCTTGGGTAACCCATGTGAGCGCGCGGGGGCTTCGGGGCTATTCGAAAACGGCCGGATTCCCTACAACGAGCCCCTTCTGTTCCGGTAGCGACTTTCGCTGCCTCATTGAGTGATAGGACCGCCCGGCAAAACCGGGCGGTCTTTTTTCGATTAGACCCGTTCGGCGGATTTTGCCCAGAGGTTGATATCCGCTTCCTTGGCGTAACGGTCGATTTCGGCAAGCTCTTCGGCCGTGAAATCCGGCTTGTCGAGCGCCTTCACACAATCCTCGACCTGTTCGACACGGCTTGCGCCGATGAGCGCCGAGGTGATGCGGCCGCCGCGCAGAACCCAGGCAATTGCCATCTGCGCCAGCGTCTGGCCGCGCCGCTCGGCAATGCTGTTAAGTGCACGGATGTTCTCGACATTGCGCTCGTTGAGGAAGGCCGGGTTGAGCGATTTGCTCTGCGCGGCGCGGCTGCCGTCCGGCACGCCGCCGAGATATTTCGTGGTCAGCATGCCCTGCGCCAACGGTGAGAAGACGATGGAGCCGATGCCCAGTTCTTCCAGCGTGTCGACAAGACCGTCTTCCTCGATCCAGCGGTTGATCATGGAATAGCTCGGCTGGTGGATGATGCAGGGCGTGCCGAGGTCCTTCAGGATCGCTGCGGCCTCACGGGTGCGCTTTGAATTGTAGGACGAGATGCCGACATAAAGCGCCTTGCCCGAGCGCACGATCTGGTCCAGCGCGCCGCAGGTTTCCTCAAGCGGCGTGTTGGGGTCGAAACGGTGGGAATAGAAGATATCGACGTAATCCAGTCCCATGCGCTTCAGGCTCTGGTCGCAGGAGGCGATTACGTATTTGCGGCTGCCCCATTCGCCATAGGGGCCGGGCCACATGTTGTAACCGGCCTTGGAGGAGATGATCATCTCGTCGCGATAGCCGGCAAAATCCGTCTTCAGAATCTCGCCGAAGGCGGTTTCGGCACTGCCGGGCGGCGGGCCGTAATTGTTGGCGAGATCGAAATGGGTGATGCCGAGATCAAAGGCGCGGCGGCAGATGGCCTGTTTGGTCTGGTGTGGCGTGTCATTGCCGAAATTGTGCCAAAGGCCGAGCGAAATCGCCGGCAGTTTCAGGCCGGTCTTTCCGCAATGATTGTATTTCATGGATTTGTATCGGTTTTCGGCCGGTTGCCAAACCATGGGTCTTCCTCCATTTGCTGATGATCGGCTGCGCAGAATCCGGCAGCCCTTTGAACTGATGGGACAGGCGCGGGCGCACCTGTCATTTCCGAGAGGGATGGTTATGCCTTTCTCCGCCTTGTTTCAATGCGAGGATTGGCAGGTATAAAGATCGAAGATGCGGAAATGCGGCTGCCCGCCATCCGCTTTCGGGGTGAAGATGATACGGCGCGTTTCGCCAGCGGAAAGATCGAACAGATTATCCGAATAGCGCCCGGGCTGATCGGCCTCCAGCACGACGAAGAGGGCGAGACCCGTAGCCGTCACATCGATTTCGAACTGGCCGTTTTTCAGTGTGTTGGTGGTGAATGTCAGGCCGGCAGGCTGAAGCTCCAGCGCTTTGTAGGTGTCGCGCACATGGTGGCCTTCGCCGGTCATGCCGTTGGAAGCGATGAAATTCCAGGCGAGGATGGCGCCATCAGGCAGGCTGTCCATGTCGATATCCGTCAGCGTGGCGGCCCTGTCGGTCGCGCAGGTGCCGTTGGCGGATTTCAGCGGCACGCGGTTGCCGTCCATGGTCAGCGCAACGATGTTCATGTCGATTTCCACATCTTCCGCCGTGTCGTTGACCATGGAGAAGCTCACCCGGCGTCCATCGTCGGAAGGGATGGCCGAGACGGTGACGGGCTGGAAGAAACGGCGGGCGGCATAATGCAGCGCTTTCCAGCCGCCGCCATAATCGAGGCTCGACCATGAGGTGACCGGCCAGGTGTCGTTGAGCTGCCAATAAAGCGTGCCCATGCAATGGGGCTTCAGCGAGCGCCAGTAATCGACAGCCGTGCGGATGGCCAGCGCCTGCTGCACCTGGCTCAGATAAACGAAATTCTCGAAATCCTTCGGGAAGCGGAAGTAGCGGAACATGGTGCCGGCGATGCGCTCATTGCCGCCGACATTCTTCTGGTGCAACTCGATGACCGGGGAGGCGATGTTCATGTCCCTGTCTTCCGCGTAGGTGCGGATGACGGGCATGGATGTATAGGACTGGAAACCGAATTCGGAGCAGAAGCGCGGCTTCACCGAACGGTAATTATTAAACGACTTGTTCTCGTGCCAGACGGACCAGTAGTGCATGTCGCCGGAACCATCCGCGTGCCAGGCATCGCCATAATCGAGATAACCGGAGGCGGGGCTCGATGGCCACCAGAGCGCTTCGGGAGCGGCTTTTTTCAGAGCCCGTTCGATGGTGCGGTTCAGGCGGTCATAGGCTACGAGATAACGGTCGCGATTGTTGCGAGATTCATCGAACCAGGTCAGCGCACCCACCAGCTCGTTGTCACCGCACCAGAGCGCGATGGACGGATGGGAGGAGAGGCGTTTCACCTGATAATCGACTTCGTGTTCGACATTATCGAGGAAATCCTCGCTGCAGGGATAGAGATTGCAGGCGAACATGAAATCCTGCCAGACCAGCAGGCCGAGGCGGTCGCAGAGATCGTAGAACCAGTCTTCCTCATAGAACCCGCCGCCCCAGACGCGGATCATGTTCATGTTGGCCTCGACCGCGGAGCAGAGAAGGTCCTCGGTCTTTCCCCGGCTGGTCAGCGAATAGAGCGCATCGGCGGGGATCCAGTTGGCGCCGCGGCAGAAGATTTCCCTACCATTGATGCGGAAGGCGAAGCGGCTGCCGGCCTCGTCCTTGTCCGTCAGAAGCTCGATGGTCCTGAAGCCGATCTGGCGGGTGACTGTCTCGTCAGGCAATTCCACCGTCAGCGTGTAGAGCGTCTGTTCACCACTGCCGGCCGGCCACCAGAGCTCCGGATTCTCCAGGAAGAAGACGTGGCGCACCACCGTTTCACCGGCGCCGACGCCGCAATCGAGCCTGAGCCTTTCGTCATTCAGCGACAGATAGACCGGCAGGCTGGCCGGGCCCTCGGCAAACAGCGTGACGGCGACATGCAGCTCGACGCCGCCTTCGACATGGTGCTGGGAGGTGACGACATGTTCTATACGTGCGGTATCAAGGCGCTTCAGCAGGATTTTTCCATAAAGGCCGAGTGGCGCAATCGCGATATTCCAGTCCCAGCCGAAATGGCATTGCGGCTTGCGCAGCATGTTGCCATTGGCGATCGGCGAATTGCCCGGGTGATAGGGAATATAGAAAGGCTGGCGTGCCTGCCGTTCCGCACCGGCGGCGATGTTGGAGTGGAAATGGATGCGGATGGTGTTTTCGCCGTGCCGCAGCGCGCGCGACACGTCTGGGCGGTAACGGCGGAAACAATTGTCTGCGGTGAGAACCGGGACATCGTTGACGAAGATGATGGCGACCGTATCGAGGTAATCGATATCGAGATACCAGCTGGCTTCAGCATCATCGAGCACGAATGTCCGCTGGATGATCCAGTCCCGCTGCGCGACCCATTGCACCGCGTTTTCATTGGCAGCGTGATAGGGGTCGGGAATGATGCCTGCATTTTTGAGTGCGCTGTGAATGTCGCCGGGTATAGAAAGTTCGGTCGCATGGTCTCCTTCCGCGGATTCCAGGCGCCACAGCCCGGCCAGATCGATGACGGTTTCGGGCGTGGAGGAGGAAATCATGATCGGACCCTGCGTAATATGAATTCGAAGCGGATGGGCCGGCATTATGATGCAGGCTTGTGTCAGAATCTGGGGAAGACGGATGCCCGTGCACCGGCTGATACAAGCTCGTCCGGCTAGACAGTCTCCTCTCTCCGGCAACGTTACCGTAAAATAATCGTTCCGTCATGCCTTCAGGATGAAACTTACAAAGGTAAAGATGCCTGCCGTCGGAATGCGGTAACTGGCAGATGGTATTGTTTTTAGCATGTCGTACTTTTACATTTTAAATCATATGTTTCAGATGATTATTTAATCTAAATAATAAGGATTTTTTCGCCTGGAAGCGATCGCGATCTCTGCATCTGAGGTTAGGGAGGTTTTTCGGGCAACGGGGGAATTTTTCCCTGCCTATATCGTTATAGTCATGATTTCCGTCGCCATGAGCGCGCTGGCCGGCGGTTTATGACGTTTGCCTTTGCAACAGAGCAAAAGCTATCTATGATTACCGTCCGGTAAAGCGTGGCGAAATGACATGAACGATACAGGTAAATCCGGCGGGGGCGATATGCCCGTCACGACGGGCGAGCGCCCAACCTTGAAGACCATCGCCTTCATGACAGGCCTGGGCATTACCACCGTGTCTCGCGCGCTGAAGGATGCACCGGATATTGGCGCTGAAACCAAGGAGCGTGTGCGGCTTATCGCCCGGCAGATCGGCTACCAGCCGAACCGTGCGGGTGTGCGCCTTCGCACCGGCAAGACCAATGTGATTGCCCTTGTGCTGAGCGTCGATGAAGAGTTGATGGGTTTCACCAGCCAGATGGTGTTCGGCATCACCGAGGTTCTCGCCACCACCCAATATCACCTTGTCGTCACGCCACACACCCATGCCAAGGATTCCATGGTGCCGATCCGTTATATTCTCGAGACCGGCTCGGCGGATGGGGTCATTATTTCGAAGATCGAGCCGAACGATCCGCGCGTGCGTTTCATGACGGAGCGCAACATGCCCTTCGTCACCCACGGCCGCTCGGATATGGGCATTGAACATGCCTATCATGATTTCGACAACGAGGCTTACGCCTATGAGGCTGTCGAGCGACTGGCTCAATGCGGACGCAAGAGGATTGCCGTGATCGTGCCCCCGTCACGCTTTTCCTTCCACGACCATGCCCGTAAGGGCTTCAATCGCGGCATCAGGGATTTCGGCCTTTCCGAATTTCCAATCGATGCCGTGACCATTGAAACGCCGCTCGACAGGATTCGCGATTTTGGCCAGAGGCTGATGCAATCGGACGATCGTCCCGATGGCATCGTCTCCATCAGCGGCAGCAGCACCATCGCCCTTGTGGCGGGTTTCGAGGCGGCGGGTGTGAGGATCGGCGAGGATATCGACATCGTCTCGAAGCAGTCCGCAGAGTTTTTGAACTGGATCAAGCCGCAGATCCACACCGTAAACGAAGATATCAAGCTGGCGGGCAGGGAGCTTGCGACAGCCCTTCTGGCGCGCATCAATGGTGCGTCACCGGAAACCCTGCAGAGCATCAGCGGGCCGGTCTGGTCCGAGATGGCGCCGAAGCCTTGAGAGAAGGATCGCCAGTCCGGATCAGGACAGGCAATCCTTCAGTGAGGCGGCAATGCCGCGCATCAGCTTGAAATAGAGATCGGGGCCGGGCTCCAGCGTGGCCGCCTCCGGATCGAGCGTCGCCGATTTTGCCGCCGTGCCCTCGGTGATGACCGAGATCAGTTTCGGCTCGAATTGCGGTTCGGCAAAAACACAGGTCGCACCAAGCTGGCGGACTTTTTCCTGCATTTGGCTGACACGATCCGCGCCCGGCAGGGTCTCGGGACTGACGGTGATCGATCCCGCCGTTTTCACGCCGTAACGGTGTTCGAAATATTGGTAAGCATCGTGGAAAACGATGAAGGGCTTGTCCTTCACCGGCTTGACCGTTTCCGCAATTTCGGTGTCCAGCGCATCGATGTCATCGATCAGCTTCTTCGTATTGGCCTGATAGGTTGCGGCATTGCCGGCATCTGCCGCAATCAGCGCGGTTTCGATCTCCTGCGCCATGGCCTTGGCATTGGCGGGATCAAGCCAGAGATGCGTGTCATATGCGCCGTGCTCATGATCGTCGTGATCATGGGCATGATCATGCGTGCCTGCCTTTTCGGCATGGCCGTCATGTTCGCCGTGTTCTTCTTCGCCATGGTCATGCGCCTCGAAGGGGCCGCCTTCGCGGAAGGGCAGCTTTTCCAGCCCTTTGGCGTCTTCCAGTTCCACCACAGTCGCCTTGCTGGTCAGCGCCTCCAGCGGCTTTTCCAGGAAAGCTTCGAGCCCGGGCCCGACCCAGAAGACCAGATCGGCCTTTTGGAGCGTGCGTGCATTGGAGGGCCTCAGGTTATAGGTGTGGGGAGAGGCCGCACCCTCGACGAGGAGCTGCGGTTCGCCCACGCCCTGCATGATTGCCGCGACAAGGGAGTGTACAGGCTTGATCGAGACCACGACATTGGGTGCGGCCGTGGCGCCGGAAGCGGCCACTGCTATTGCCACCGATGCCATGAGCGGGATCAGGATCGACTTCATGAAATGCACTCCACTTGAAGAAGTATAGTTATGTTATTACATTTATTGCGTAACTCTATAACGTATGCAATAGCGGTAAGCAACATCGCCAATCGGACAATCCCATGCTTCATTCCGCCCCCAAGGGTAACGACATACTGGTTTCCCTTTCCAATGCCGGCGTGCAGCGCAACGGCCGCTGGCTGGTGCGCGGCGTGGAGTTTTCCGTCAGCAAAGGCGAGATCGTCACGCTGATCGGCCCCAATGGTTCGGGGAAATCCACCAGTGCGAAAATGGCCATCGGCGTGTTGAAGCCAAGCGAAGGTGAGGTGTCGCGCATTGCCGGTCTGCGTGTTGGTTATGTGCCGCAGAAGCTATCCGTGGACTGGACCATGCCGCTTTCCGTGCGCCGGCTGATGACGCTGACCGGGCCGCTGGCCGCCCGCGAGATCGATGCGGCGTTGAACGCCACGGGCATCGCGCATCTGGCGGGTGCAGAAGTCCAGCATCTGTCCGGCGGCGAGTTCCAGCGTGCGCTTCTCGCCCGTTCCATCGCGCGCAAGCCGGACCTGCTGGTTCTTGATGAGCCTGTACAGGGTGTCGATTTCTCCGGTGAGATCGCGCTCTATGAACTGATAAAAAACATCAGAAATTCAAGCAATTGCGGAATTCTGTTAATCTCGCATGATTTGCATGTGGTGATGGCGGAAACCGACACCGTGATATGCCTGAACGGCCATGTCTGCTGCCGCGGAACGCCGCAGGCGGTGAGCCAGAGCCCGGAATATATGCGTCTGTTCGGCGGGGCGGCCGCCAAGGGCCTTGCCGTTTACAGTCACCATCACGATCACACCCATCTGCCCGATGGCCGGGTACAGCATGCGGATGGCTCCGTAACCGATCATTGCCATCCCGAAGATGGCCATCATCACACGCATGATCATGGTCACCGCCATGATGACCATGGCGAATGCGGCTGCGGTCATGAGCATGACCATCAGGGCCACGGCCCCGCAAGCCACGGGAAGGGAGAGCGCCATGTTTGACGATTTCTTCGTTCGCGCCATGCTCGCGGGCATCGGCGTTGCCCTGACCGCCGGTCCCCTCGGCTGCTTCGTCGTCTGGCGGCGCATGGCCTATTTCGGCGATACGATGGCGCATTCCGCACTGCTTGGCGTTGCCTTGTCGCTGCTGCTGCAGCTCAACCTCATCGTCAGCGTTTTTCTGGTGGCGTCGGCCGTTTCGATCCTGCTGATTTTTCTGCAAAGGCGGCAGGCGCTTTCCGCCGATGCTCTGCTCGGCATATTGTCCCACTCGGCGCTTGCGATCGGTCTCGTCATCGTCGCCTTCATGAGCTGGGTGCGCATCGATCTAGTATCGTTCCTGTTCGGCGATATTCTGGCCGTTACCCGCAGCGATATCGCGCTGATCTGGGGCGGCGGACTGGTGGTTATCGTCGCCATGGTCCTCCTGTGGCGGTCGCTGCTCGCCTCCACCGTCAATAACGAGCTCGCAGAGGCGGAGGGGCTGAACCCGGAACGGGCCAAGCTCATCTTCACCCTGTTGATGGCGCTGGTGATCGCCATTGCCATGAAGGTGGTCGGCATCATGCTGATTACCTCGCTGCTCATCATACCGGCGGCGACCGCCAGGCGTTTTTCGGCCACGCCTGAGGTGATGGCCGTGGTCGCCTCGCTGATCGGCGCGGTTGCCGTCATTGGCGGCCTGTTCGGCTCGCTGACCTATGATACGCCGTCCGGCCCCTCCATCGTGGTTGCCGCCGTGATCCTGTTCGTTATAAGCCTGTTACCGGCGCCGGGTTTTTCCCGCTCCGCGGATGAAGGAGGCAAGTCATGAATGTGCAGACCCAGCAGAACCTCACCAAGAACCAGTCGCTGGTCATGAATGCCCTGTCGAATGCGCATCAGCCGCTCAGCGCCTACATGATCCTCGACAAGCTGCGGGATGACGGGTTCCGTGCACCGCTGCAGGTTTACCGGGCTTTGGAAAAGCTTGTTGAATATGGTCTCGTGCACCGGCTGGAAAGCCTCAACGCCTTCGTTGCCTGCACCCACACGCAGGCCGAATGCTGCTCCCATCATCACGGAACGGTGGCCTTTGCCATCTGCGAATCCTGCGGGCAGGTGACCGAATTCCATGATCACGAAATCGACCATCGCCTGGAGCGCTGGGTGAAGGACAGCAAGTTCAAGGCGGAAAAGACCACGATTGAAATTCGCGGCCTCTGCGCCAATTGCGCGTCATAGGCATTGTTCGCGGGGCGGGCGTTATCGCCCGCCGTTTCTCATCCTTCGATGATCGCCAGGTCTTTCGAGAAACGCTTCCAGTTCTCGATGTATTTTTCGGCCGAGCGGCGAAGGCTGGCGACGGCCTCGTCATCCAGCGTCCTGATCGCTCGCGCAGGCGATCCGACGATCAGTGAATTATCCGGGAATTCCTTGCCCTCGGTTACCAGCGCATTGGCGCCGACAAGGCAGTTGCGGCCGATCTTCGCGCCATTCAGGATCGTCGCGCCCATGCCGATCAGCGAATTGTCGCCGATGGTGCAGCCATGCACGATGGCATGGTGGCCGATGGTGCACATTTCGCCGATCGTTGCGGCAAAGCCGGGGTCGCTATGCACCATCGCGCCTTCCTGAATGTTGGTGCCGCGCCCGACGCTGATCGGTTCGTTATCGCCGCGCAGCGTCGCGCCGAACCAGATGCCGACATCCTCACCCAGCGTCACAGAGCCGATGACATTGGCGTCGGGAGCCACCCAGTAGCGATCCGCAGCGGGGGTCTGCGGCACCCGGTTGCCGAGACGAAAAAGCGGCATGGCGGTTCCTCCCTATGGATTATGCGTCGATCATGATCAGGCGACAGTGACGGACAGCGTGCCGACACCTTCGACGCCACACTCGATCCTGTCGCCGCGCACGATGGGGCCGACGCCAGCCGGCGTGCCGGTCATGATCACGTCGCCGGCGGCAAGTGTGAAGAGCTTGGAAAGCTCGGCGATCACTTCCGGCACCTTCCAGATCATCTGCGCAAGATCGCCCGTCTGCTTGCGTTCACCATTGACATCGAGCCAGATCGCGCCGGTCGCCGGGTGTCCAATTTTATCTGCGGGGACGATGGCCGAAACCGGCGCGGAATATTCAAATGCCTTGGCGCCCTCCCAGGAGCGTCCCATCTTCTTCAGGCCGTCCTGCAGATCACGGCGCGTCATGTCGATGCCGACGGCGTAACCCCAGACGTGGTCCAACGCTTCACCCGCCGGAATATCCGCACCACCGCTTTTCAGCACCACGACACACTCGACTTCGTAATGGACGTTCGAAGACAGCGACGGGTAGGGGAAATCCTGACCTTCGGGCAGGAGATTGTCCGGGTTCTTCTGGAAATAAAAGGGTGGCTCACGCGAGGGATCGTGACCCATCTCGATCGCGTGATCGGCATAGTTGCGACCGACGCAATAGACCCGCCGCACGGGGAACATGTCGCTCGTGCCGTCCACGGGCAGGAGCACGGGTTGCGGGGCGGGGATGACGGTGGCGGCCATGGGAGTTTCCTGTCGTCTTTTTTAAGGTGCAATTCTTGTCCCGCGATTCCGGGCTGATTTCCAGTTGAAAATGCTGGCGAGGGCAAAACTGGCTTTTTGCGGTCCTTTGCTGTAGAAGCCGGCGCAAAGAGGTTAATCCATGTACAGACAAGCGCTTGCAAGCGGCGAAAAAATCTTCGCCGTGGCCCCGATGATCGATTGGACCGACACGAGGTGCAGATTTCTGCACCGGCAGCTGTCGAAGCGCGCGCTGCTTTATACCGAAATGATCGTTGCCGACGCCATCATCCATGGCCAGCGGGACAGGCTGCTCAGCTATCACCCCCAGGAACATCCTGTTGCATTGCAGCTGGGTGGATCGGATCCGTTCAAGCTCTCGGAGGCCGTGCGGATCGCCGGTGATTACGGCTATGACGAGATCAATCTCAATGTCGGCTGCCCTTCGGACCGGGTGCAATCCGGCACCTTCGGCGCCTGCCTGATGCGTGAGCCGGATGTCGTGGCGCAATGTGTGGCGGCGATGAAGGCCGTTGCAAAAGTGCCGGTCACGGTGAAATGCCGCATCGGCGTGGATGATCAGGAGCCGGAGGCCGTGCTGCCGGATTTTCTGGCGCGCGTTATCGCCGCCGGTGCGGACGCCATCTGGATCCATGCGCGAAAAGCATGGTTGCAGGGGCTTTCGCCGAAGGAAAACCGCGAGGTGCCGCCGCTTGATTACGAACTTGTCTATCGCATGAAGCGGGAAAATCCCGACGTTTTCATCGGCATCAATGGCGGCATCGCCGATCTCGATCAGGCCTGCGATCATCTACACCATATGGACGGCGTGATGCTTGGCCGTGTCGCCTATCACAACACCTCCATCCTTGCGGATGTCGACCATCGCATCTATGGCGAGGATGCCCGGCAGCCGGACTGGATGGGGCTGCGTGATGCCATGATGGCCTATGCCGCTGACTATATTGCCGCAGGTGGACGTCTCAACCACGTTACCCGGCATATGGTCGGTCTGTTTCAGGGCATGCCGGGTGCACGCCGTTTCCGGCAAATCCTTTCCAGCGATGCGACCCGGCCGGGCGCTGGCACCGAGGTGATCGAGGCAGCGTTTGCGGCCATTGATTTCAACCCGGCGAAAGAGCTGGCTGGCTGAGGCCCGGCAAGGGCCTTGGTGTGCAGCGCCGTCGGTGCGATGGAAAGCCTTTCAGGGAACAACCCAGACCAGACCGCGCCATTCCGTGTCGATATCGCCCGGAACCGTAAAATCCAGAGATGGTTCCCGTATCAGGCCAAGGCGGGCCATGACGGATTGCGATCGGATATTATCGGAACTTGTATAGGCGACGATCCGGGCTATGTCTGAGCGACTGGCCGCATGCGCCAGCGCCGCTCTTGCGCTTTCGGTTGCGTAACCCTTTCCCCAGGCCTGCCGGATGAAACGCCAGCCGATTTCGTGGTGCAGGCCAAGCGGATGGTCGTCTGTCATGCGCGGCATCACGCCGGCATAACCGAGAAAGACGCCGTCCGGACTTTCCACCGCCCAGCGGGCAATGCCCTGGTCGCGCTCCGCCTTGCGGTAACGCTCGAATTTCTCTCTGCTCTTTGCGTTGTCCGCCGGCCCACCCTGATCGGCCATCACGTCCGGGTCCGTCTGCATTGCGGCGAAAGCTTCAAAATGATCGTCCCGCCAGTGGTGAAGGCGCAGACGTTCCGTTTCAATCATTCCCATTGCCGGCCAACCCTTTAAAGACGATAGAGGTCTTGAGATATTAGCCGGCACGAGATGACCGCAATAAGACGGGGGGCATCTGTTCCCTGACTTTTGGTGCCGCTTGGCCAGGTGGATCAAGCGATCGCGAGCGGGCTTTCCCGCTCAGACCGCTTTCTGCAGCGCCTGCGCACCGTTCGGCGCATTGACCTTGCCGCCGGTGATGAAGAAGGCGAAGACGTCGCGCGGCGTTTTTTCGATTTGCCTGTCGGGCGCGATCAGCGGCAGGTCATCCGGCACCCCGCCCGCCGCATAGGTCTTGACCCGTTTTGCCCAATGGTCAATCCCGGTCTTCGGATAGCAGGTCTCGATATCGTCCTCGCCCTTCTGCAGCCGGCAATAGACGAAATCCGCCGTTACATCCGGCAGCATCGGATAGTCGTGGTGATCGGCGCAGACGACGGCGACCTTATGTCTGGCGAGAAGATCGATGAATTCCGGCACCTGAAATGTCGGGTTGCGAACTTCGACCACGTGACGAAGGCGGATGCCGTCCTGTTTTTCGGGAAGCAGCGCCAGAAACGCGCCGAAATCATCCGCGTCGAATTTTTTCGTCGGTGCGAATTGCCAGAGGATCGGGCCAAGATGACACCCAAGTTCCGTCAGGCCCTGTGTCAGGAATTTCGTCATCGATTCGCCCGCTTCGGCCAGAACCCTGCGATTGGTGACGAAACGGCTTGCCTTCAGGGAGAAGATGAAATCCTCCGGCACATCCGCCGCCCATTTGGCGAAGGTCTCGGGTTTCTGGCTGCTATAATAGGTGCCGTTCACCTCGATCGCCGTCAATTGCCGGCTGGCATGTTCGAGCTGGCGTTTTTTCGGCAGTTTCTCCGGATAAAACGTGCCTTCCCACGGCTCGAAGGTCCAGCCGCCGATACCGGTGCGGATCGTGCCTGATGTCGACATATGCTGTTCCTCCCAATTAGGCGTTTTCTTTTCAACGTCGCTCTCGACGTCATCCTCGCCCTTGAGGCGGGGATCCATGTTTTCGGCGGCTGTGGATCCTCGCCTCAAGGGCGAGGATGACGGAGGGGGGTGCGAAATTCCCGGCAATATCCGGGAATTACTCCGCAGCCTCACGTTTTCCGGCCGGCCGGCGTTCCAGAAGTTCCTTCAGGAAGTGACCGGTATAGGACCGCTCGTTCTTGACGATGTCTTCCGGCGTGCCGGTTGCCACCACTTCGCCGCCGCCAGTGCCGCCTTCGGGGCCGATGTCGATGATCCAGTCCGCCGTCTTGATGACTTCGAGATTATGCTCGATCACGACAACGGAATTGCCCTGGTCCACCAGCGCCTGCAGCATTTCCAGCAGCTTGTTGACGTCGTGGAAGTGAAGGCCCGTCGTCGGTTCGTCGAGAATGTAAAGCGTGCGGCCTGTCGAGCGTTTCGACAGTTCCTTGGCGAGCTTGACGCGCTGTGCCTCGCCACCGGAGAGCGTATTGGCCTGCTGGCCGACCTTGATATAACCAAGACCGACATCGAAGAGCGATTGCAGCTTGTCGCGCACCGCCGGAACGGCAGCGAAGAATTCAACACCTTCCTCCACCGTCATATCCAGCACATCGGCGATGGATTTGCCCTTGAAGGTGACATCAAGCGTCTCGCGATTATAGCGTTTGCCGTGGCAGACATCGCAGGTGACATAAACGTCAGGCAGGAAGTGCATCTCGATCTTGATGACGCCATCGCCCTGGCAGGCCTCGCAGCGACCGCCCTTGACGTTGAAGGAGAAACGGCCCGGCGCGTAACCACGCGCCTTCGCCTCCGGCAGACCGGCGAACCAGTCGCGGATCGGCGTGAATGCACCGGTATAGGTGGCGGGGTTGGAGCGCGGCGTGCGGCCAATCGGCGACTGGTCGATGTCGATCACCTTGTCGATGAATTCGAAACCATCGATGCGATCATGTTCTGCCGGAATTTCGCGCGCGCCCATCACCCGGCGCGCCGCCGATTTATAAAGCGTTTCGATCAGGAAGGTGGATTTGCCGCCGCCGGAAACGCCGGTAACGGCGGTGAAGACGCCAAGCGGCACCGCCGCAGTCACATTCTTCAGATTGTTGCCACGGGCGCCAAAAACCTTGATCTCGCGGCCCTTTTTGGGCTTGCGGCGCTCAGCCGGCACGGCAACACCGAGTTCGCCGGAGAGATATTTGCCGGTCAGCGACTTCGGATTGGCCATAACCTCCTGCGGCGTGCCTTCGGCGATCACCTGACCGCCATGGATGCCGGCGGCCGGGCCGATATCGACGACATAATCCGCCGTCAGAATGGCGTCCTCGTCATGTTCGACCACGATGACGGTATTGCCGATATCGCGCAGATGTTTCAGCGTATCCAGCAGGCGGGCATTGTCACGCTGGTGCAGGCCGATGGACGGCTCGTCAAGAACATAGAGAACACCTGTCAGGCCGGAGCCGATCTGCGAGGCCAGACGGATGCGCTGGCTTTCACCGCCGGATAGCGTGCCGGAATTACGCGAGAGGCTGAGATAATCCAGCCCGACATCATTGAGGAAGCGCAGGCGCTCGCGGATTTCCTTGAGGATGCGGACTGCAATCTCGTTCTGCTTGGCGTTCAGGGTCTCCGGCAGGGTCTCGAACCAGTCGCGCGCCATGCGGATCGACATCTGGGTGACTTCGCCGATCTGCAACTTGTTGATCTTGACGGCGAGCGCTTCGGGTTTCAGGCGAAAACCCGCACAGGCCGGGCAGGGGGCGGCCGACATATAGCGTTCGATTTCCTCGCGCGCCCAGGCGCTGTCAGTCTCTTTCCAGCGGCGCTCCAGATTGGGCACGATGCCTTCGAAATTCTTCACCGTCTTGTAGGAGCGGGCACCGTCCTGATAATTGAACTCGATCTTGTCATCGGTGCCCTGAAGGATGGCGTGCTGCGCCTCCTTGGACAGATCGGACCATTTGCTCGAAAGTTTGAAACCAAAGGCCTTGCCGAGTGCTTCAAGCGTCTGGTTGTAATAGGGCGAGGACGATTTGGCCCAGGGAGCGATGGCGCCGTCGCGCAGCGTGCGGGCCGGTTCGGGCACGATCAGGTTTTCATCCACCTTCTGCTGCGAGCCGAGGCCATCACAGCTGGGGCAGGCGCCGAAGGGATTGTTGAAGGAGAACAGCCGCGGCTCTATCTCCGGAATGGTGAAGCCGGAGACGGGGCAGGCGAATTTTTCCGAAAACAGCACACGCTCATGGGTCTCGTTGAGCGACTTGTTGGCGGAGCCGCCAGCCGCGGTTTCTTCCGGCGGCAAGGGCTTGTCGGCGAATTCGGCAACCGCCAGACCGTCGGCGAGCTTCAGGCAGGTCTCGAGACTGTCAGCGAGACGCGCCGCCATATCCGGGCGCACGACCGCGCGGTCGACCACCACGTCGATATCGTGTTTGTATTTCTTGTCGAGGGCCGGAACGTCGGCGATTTCGTAGAACTGGCCATCCACCTTGACGCGCTGGAAGCCCTTCTTCATGAGATCGGCGAGTTCCTTTTTATATTCGCCTTTGCGGCCGCGCACCATCGGCGCGAGAATATAAAGGCGCGTGCCTTCCTCGAAAGCGAGAATGCGATCCACCATCTGGCTGACCGTCTGGCTCTCGATCGGCAGGCCGGTGGCCGGCGAATAGGGCACGCCGACACGCGCAAACAAGAGGCGCATATAGTCGTAGATTTCCGTGACAGTGCCGACCGTGGAACGCGGATTGCGCGAGGTGGTCTTCTGCTCGATGGAAATCGCCGGCGACAGGCCGTCGATCTGGTCGACATCCGGCTTCTGCATCATTTCGAGGAACTGGCGCGCATAGGCCGAGAGGCTCTCGACATAACGGCGCTGGCCCTCGGCATAAATCGTGTCGAAGGCAAGCGATGACTTGCCCGAGCCGGAGAGCCCGGTCATGACGATCAGCTTGTTGCGCGGCAGATCCAGATCAATGCCCTTGAGATTATGCTCACGGGCACCACGGATGGAAATCGTCTTCAGTTCACTCATGACAAAGCTCGGACAAAAATAACAGGCTTGATGGCGGCGCGCCCTTATGTAGTGACGCAGCCGGACGTGTCGAGGTCTATTCCCTATAGTCGGCGGCTTTTCGGCTCACTTGACTCGAATTTCACGATTCAATAGAACAAAAAAGGAACAAATAGCAAGTGCGAATATCCCTTTGGGGTGCTCAAGATTATTCGCTGTGGATAGTTCCCCTGTTGCGGTGCCTTTTAATGCCCGTGGCGGTTATTGTGTGCCGAATTTTTTGAAATGCAATTGCCGGTCATGATGGCTGGCGGACAGGATGACGAGATGGCTGGTAGCGTAAACAAGGTAATTCTGATCGGAAATGTTGGCGCCGATCCCGAAATCCGCCGGACCCAGGACGGCCGTCCGATTGCCAACCTGCGCATCGCCACCTCTGAAAGCTGGCGGGACCGCAATAGCGGCGAGCGCAAGGAAAAAACCGAATGGCACACGGTCGTTGTGTTCAACGAAGGCCTGTGCAAGGTCGTCGAGCAATATGTGAAGAAGGGCGCCAAGCTCTACATCGAAGGCCAGTTGCAGACACGCAAGTGGCAGGACCAGACCGGTAACGACCGTTACTCCACCGAAATCGTGCTGCAGGGCTTCAACTCCACGCTGACCATGCTTGATGGTCGCGGCGAGGGCGGCGGCGGTGGCCGTAGCGGCGGCGGTGACTTCGGCGGCGGCGATTATGGCAGCGGCGGCGGTGGCAATTACGGTGGTGGTTACGACCAGCAGTCGTCGTCGCGCGGCGGCTCCTCGCGTGGCGGCGGCCAGCCCTCCGGCGGCTTCTCCAACGACATGGACGACGATATTCCGTTCTGAGCGGACGGCGAATGAGAGAAGGCGGGCGTAGCGAAGCTGCCGCCCGCATTGAGGTTGCGGCTGTTTATGCCGCAGCCTTATCCGCCAGCATCGCGACCATGACATCGGATTGCGATATAATGCCGACCATCTTGCCGTTGGCGTCGATCACCGGCAGGTAATGCAGCCCTTCTTCCGCAAAGCGGATGATGGCCTCCTCGATTGCGGTTTCCGGCCGCACGGTTCTGACCGGCGATGTCATGATGTCTTTCACGGTATCGTTGGGCGCGCTTGCCCCTGTAAGGATGAGACGCAGCCGCTGCAGGAAACCGATGGAGGGACGGCCGTTTCTCCAGCTTGCCTTTTCCAGAAAATCCGTCTGGGTGACGATGCCGACGATTTCGGCGCGGTCATTGGTGACAGGCAGCGCCTTGAAATGACGGTTGCGCATCAGCGCATGGGCGTGGCGCAGGCTATCATCGGGGGCGACGCCGACGACATCGCGTGACATGATGCTTTCGCAATCGAGATGAAGGGCGCGACGACGCCAGGAGCGCAGTTCGGTCCTGCGCAGGATGGTCTCGAGATCGTCGCGGTCTATATCCAGAATCTCGTCATATTCCTTCAGCACCTCATCGAGATCGGTCGAGGAAAAGCCGATTTTCTGGATCGGCGTCGGGTCTGCCGTGCCATGACTCGCCTTTCCCAGCTTCAGACCGTGCGGATAGGCGCGGCCGGTGGCATTGTTGTAGGCGAGTGCGAGGGCAAGAAGGATCAGCGAGTTTCCGGCGACGGGCCAGAGGAGAAAACCATAACCGAGGCTGTGCACGGCGGGGCCGCCAAGAACAGCCGTCAACGCCACCGCGCCGCTTGGCGGGTGCAGGCAGCGCAGCGCCATCATGGCGGCAATGGCAAGGCCGATGGCGAGCGCGCTGGCAAGGAAGACATCCGGGACGAGAAGCGCCGCCGTCACGCCCACGAAAGCCGAAACGAGATTGCCGCAGAGGATGGACCACGGTTGCGCCAGCGGGCTGGAGGGCACGGCGAAGAGAAGCACCGCCGAAGCCCCCATCGGCGCGATCATGGCGGGCAGGGTGGGGTCGAAGCGAAAAGCGAGGCTGCCCAGAAGCCCGGTCAGCAGGATGCCGACAAAGGCGCCGGTTGCGGCACGCAGCCTTTCCCTGTGACTGACTGGAGCGGCATCCGGGATGAGGCGGCGCAGCGTGGAACGCATGGAGAAAACTTTCGAATCCGGAGAACACACGTCTTTTAGCCGAGGCTGACCCCGGATTTAAAGGACGGATTTTCCGCAGTTCCAACCGGTCGAAGGATTTTCTTGCGCGTGGATCAAGGCAGGCGTCGCTTTAGAAGTCGAAGGCTGATTTTATTCCGTCGACCACGAATTGAACGGAAAGGGCTGCGAGCAGGACGCCAAGCAACCTTGTGAGGATCGCGCGGCCGGTATTGCCGAGAAAGCGGTCCATGCGCTCGGACACGATCAGGACGGCATAGACGAGGGCCATGGCGAAAGCGAGGATGAGAATGAGCACGACCATTTCGAGTGTCGTCTTCATCGTTCCCGCCAAAAGCACCGTGGCGGAAATGGCGCCCGGCCCGGCAATCAGCGGCAAAGCGAGCGGAAAGACCGCCAGATTGTGCAGGTGGTCCTTGGTGATGGCAATCTCGGAGGTCTTTTCCTTGCGCTCCTGGCGTTTCTCGAAAATCATCTCGAAGGAAATCCAGAACAGCAGCAGGCCGCCGGCGATGCGGAAGGCACCGAGCGAAATGCCGAGCAGGTTGAGAATGGTAAGACCGAACAGGGCGAAGACGGCGAGAATGCCAAAGGCGATCAGCGAGCCGCGCAGCGCCACCTGACTGCGCTGGCCGCGCGTCATGCCGGTGGTGAGCGCAAGGAATACGGGCGCGAGACCGGGCGGATCGAGGGTGACCAGTAGTGTGGTAAGCGCGTTGATAAGGATTTCGCTGCTGGCCATTTTTTCCCCGCTTTTTGCCTTTTTGTGCGTGAGACTACGCAAGTCGCGCCTGCATTGAAAGGGAGCGGCGGCGCTTTTGCCAAGCGAAATGGCGAAAAGCGGTGTATGTCTTGCAAATGACGCAAAAGACTGTTCAAAACTCGCCGGGAAATTGGCTTAACGTGGCTGTTTCCGCTATAAAAATCCATCCGATTCTTAACAGAGAATGTGATCCGTTTTGACTGACCAGAGCCCCCCCGGCGGCGGAAAGCTTCCGCCAGGTATTGAACCGATTTCCATCATGGAGGAAATGCAGCGGTCGTATCTCGATTACGCCATGAGCGTCATCGTCTCCCGCGCGCTTCCCGATGTCCGTGATGGTCTGAAGCCGGTTCATCGCCGTATTCTTTACGGCATGTCCGAACTTGGCATCGACTGGAACAAGAAATACGTCAAATGCGCCCGCGTCACCGGTGACGTGATGGGTAAATTCCATCCGCATGGCAATTCGGCGATCTATGATGCGCTGGCGCGTATGGCGCAGGACTGGTCGCTGCGTCTGCCGCTGATCGACGGGCAGGGCAATTTCGGCTCCATCGATGGCGATCCGCCGGCGGCCGAACGTTATACCGAATGCCGCCTCGAAAAGGCCGCGCATTCGCTGCTCGACGACCTCGACAAGGAAACGGTCGATTTCCGCGACAACTATGACGGCACCCTGCAGGAACCGGTCGTCATTCCGGCCAAGTTCCCGAACCTGCTGGTCAACGGCGCAGGCGGCATCGCCGTCGGCATGGCCACCAATATTCCGCCGCACAATCTCTCCGAGGTCATCGACGGCTGTATCGCGCTGATCGAAAATCCGGCGATCGAGCTGCCGGAACTGATGCAGATCATTCCCGGCCCGGATTTCCCGACCGGCGCGCTGATCATGGGCCGTTCCGGCATCCGCTCGGCTTACGAGACGGGCCGCGGTTCGGTCATCATGCGCGGTCGTGCGACCATCGAACCGATGCGCGGCGACCGCGAGCAGATCATCATCACCGAAGTTCCCTATCAGGTGAACAAGTCGTCGATGATCGAGAAGATGGCCGAACTGGTCAAGGAAAAGCGCATCGAGGGCATTTCCGACCTGCGCGACGAATCCGACCGTCAGGGTTACCGCGTTGTCATCGAGCTGAAGCGCGACGCCAATGCCGATGTCATCCTGAACCAGCTTTATCGCTACACGCCGCTGCAGACCTCCTTCGGCTGCAACATGGTGGCGCTGAACGGCGGCAAGCCGGAGCAGATGACGCTGCTCGACATGCTGCGCGCTTTCGTCTCCTTCCGTGAGGAAGTCGTCAGCCGCCGCACCAAGTACCTGCTGCGCAAGGCGCGCGATCGTGCACATGTGTTGGTAGGTCTGGCGATTTCGGTCGCCAATATCGACGAGGTCATCCGCGTTATCCGTCATGCTCCCGATCCGGCTTCGGCCCGCGAAGAGCTGATGACGCGGCGCTGGCCGGCGCGGGATGTGGAAAGCCTGATCCGTCTGATCGACGATCCGCGCCACCGCATCAATGATGACGGTACCTATAATCTCTCTGAAGAGCAGGCGCGCGCCATTCTCGAATTGCGCCTTGCCCGCCTCACCGCGCTCGGCCGCGATGAAATCGGCGACGAGCTGAACAAGATCGGCGCGGAAATCAGCGAATATCTCGAAATCCTGTCGTCGCGCCTGCGCATCATGCAGATCGTCAAGGACGAGCTTGGCGCCATCCGCGACGAATTCGGCACGCCGCGCCGGTCCGAGATCGTTGAGGGCGGCCCTGACATGGACGATGAAGATCTCATCGCCCGCGAAGACATGGTCGTTACCGTTTCGCATCTCGGCTACATCAAGCGCGTGCCGCTGACCACTTACCGGGCGCAGCGTCGCGGCGGCAAGGGCCGTTCCGGCATGGCGACGCGTGACGAAGATTTCGTCAACCGTCTCTTCGTTGCGAATACGCATACGCCGGTGCTGTTCTTCTCCTCGCGCGGTATCGTGTACAAGGAAAAGGTCTGGCGCCTGCCGATCGGCACGCCGCAATCCAAGGGCAAGGCCCTCATCAACATGCTGCCGCTGGAGCCAGGCGAGCGCATCACCACCATCATGCCGTTGCCCGAGGACGAAACGACCTGGGAAACGCTGGATGTGATGTTCTCGACGACACGCGGCACGGTTCGCCGCAACAAGCTCGGCGATTTCGTGCAGGTCAACCGCAATGGCAAGATTGCCATGAAGCTAGATGAAGAGGGTGATGAAATCCTCTCCGTCGAAACCTGTACCGACCGCGACGACGTGCTTCTGACGACTGCTCTTGGCCAGTGCATCCGCTTCCCCGTGGACGATGTACGCGTCTTTGCAGGCCGTAACTCCGTCGGCGTGCGTGGCATCAACATGGCCGAAGGCGACCGTATCATCTCCATGACCATTGTGGGTCACGTGGAGGCTGAACCGTGGGAGCGCGCCGCCTACCTCAAGCGTTCGGCTACCGAGCGGCGCGCCGCTGGCGTCGATGAGGATGATATCGCACTGGTTGGCGAGGAAGTGACGGAAGAGGGCGAGCTCAGTGAAGAACGTTATCAGGAGCTGAAGGCGCGCGAAGAATTCGTGCTGACGGTTTCCGTGAAGGGCTTCGGCAAGCGCTCGTCTTCTTACGATTTCCGCACATCAGGTCGCGGCGGCAAGGGCATCCGCGCCACCGACACCTCGAAGACAGCCGAGATCGGCGAACTCGTTGCCGCTTTCCCGGTCGACGAAGGCGATCAGATCATGCTGGTTTCCGATGGCGGTCAGCTCATCCGCGTACCCGTGAACGGTATCCGTATTGCCAGCCGTGCGACCAAGGGTGTCACGATCTTCTCGACCGCCAAGGATGAGAAGGTGGTTTCCGTGGAGCGCATCAACGAGCCGGAAGGTGACGATGAAGGCGAAAACGGCAGTGGCGAAGAGGCCGATGACAATCTGCCGGATACGCCGGAGGCACCGGAGAGCGAGGCGTAAGCCGCCTCGTTTCCCTCTCACTGCCGATAAACAGAAAACCCCGCGTAGCCTGAGCTTCGCGGGGTTTTTATTTGGATATTGTCTGCAGTCCGGTCTTAGCGAATGCGTATATGGACCGGCGCGCGGCCTGAACGGCGTGCGACATGAAGGTGGATGCTGGCTTCCGGCTGGTTGGCGCGCCAGGCGCGGGCGCCGTGCGACAGAAGCAAGCTGACGAGATCGCGCGTCTTTGCCTTGGAACGGTTGAGACCGAGATCGGCGATACGCATTGCCGCCTCGTGAATGGGATGCAGAACCGACAGACTGCCATGCCCGTTGCCAGACGCAATGTCCGAATAATTCTCGTTGACTGCCATCTTGGAAAGCCTCGCTACACATTACACAATTCGAGGAGACAGGCGATGTTTCGACAATGAACCACCGCCTGCGGAAACGTCTGTTACTGGAGTGACGCCCAGCAGCTGACGCCTTTCTTTTTCAATGCATTGCATGCATTCACCGCAGCGTTCTGGCCATCAAAGCCGCCGAAACGGGCGCGATAAATCTGGGAGCCGTCCTTGCTGAAGGCGACCGTGAAGGGTTTTGCGGAACGAAGGGCGGCGCCGCCCTTTTCCTGTGCGTTCTGCAACAGGCCGCGCGCGGAGTTTTCATCCGGCGATGCGCCGATCTGGATCACCCAGCCACCCTGGGCAACCTCTGCCTTTGCGGAGACCGAAGGGGCAGACGATACCGAAGGTGCGGTCGATGCGGTGACGATATTGTCCACCTTGGTCGAGTTGGTAATCAACTTGCGATCGGGTGCGACGGGCGCCTGATTGATGGGATCCTTGCCCTTCTGCCAGGTGGCGGCCTCCATGGCCTTTACGGCTGCATTGGAAGAGGAGCCTGCGAAGGCGGTAACCGGTGCTTCTTCGTAACGGGTCTGCGGCACAGGGCCAGAATTGGGCAGGCCGGCTGCAGTTGCGGCAACGGCCACGGAAGGAACGGCTGCCGCCACGGCAACGGGTTCTTCAACCGGTGCGGACCGTGTCTGTGCGATGAGGTTGCTGTTACCGCCACGCGATGCCTGCGGCAGGTAGGTGGCAACAAGCTTGCGCATGGTGGCATCACGGGCAGCGCTGGAGCGTCCACCAAGAACAACGGCCACGATGGAGCGGCCGTCAAGCTGCGCCGAAGTCGCAAGGTTGCTGCCGGCAGCGCGGGTGTAACCGGTCTTGATACCGTCCACGCCTCTAACAGTTCCGACGAGACGATTGTGGTTGCCGATGACCTGCTTGCCGAAATTGAAGGTACGCGTGGAGAAATAACCGTAATATTGCGGATAATGCTGGCGAAGGGCGATGCCGAGGCGGGCCTGGTCGCGTGCCGTCGTCATCTGCGCCGTATTGGGCAGGCCATTGGCATTGCGATAGGTCGTACGGGTCATGCCGAGGGCACGGGCCTTGGCGGTCATCATCCGGGCGAAACGGTCTTCCGAACCGCCGAGATATTCACCGAGTGCGGTTGCCATGTCGTTCGCGGAGCGGGTGACGAGCGCAAGGATCGCCTGCTCGACGGTGATCGAGCCGCCGGCGCGCACACCGAGCTTGGAAGGCGGCTCCTTGGCGGCATTGGCCGAGACGGGCACCTTCGAATCGAGCGAGATACGTCCGGTATTCAGCGCTTCGAATGTCAGATAAAGCGTCATCATCTTTGTCAGCGACGCAGGGTAACGCAGACCGTCGGGATCCTCGCCGTAGAGAACCTTGCCGGTCTTGGCATCGATGACGATGCCCGCATATTTCGGCTCTGCCTGCGCAGTCCCCACGGATGTTGCGGTTATGAACGCCGCAGCAAGGGTCAACGCAACAAACCTTACAAAAGACGCCGCGCCTACATTGCGCGAAAGTGCCCCGGATAGACTTTTCAACACTGCTGAACTCTTCAATCGCATATTTCTGTTCCGCTCGGACACGCCCCGCCCGAATGCTCCGGGAAGAAACTTTATCGGGATGGCGTTACCAAGTGGTTTATGAAAGGTATCCGGTTTCCATAAAATGCGACTTTTCGCCCGCAATCTGTTCCGTGCCGTGTCACGGATTTCTGTCTTTTACGAGGCGCTGTTCGACATAAGCTTTTATATCCGCATCCAGCTTTGCCCATTGCGGCAGCAGGGTGGCTGAAAAACGATAGAACAGGCTGAGGTCCTGACCGGCGTGGATATCCCTCTGGCAATCGCTGCCCGTCGCTTCCCGCGGTGTCTGCGGCAGGAGGCAGCGGACCACATAGTCGTTTTCGCCTTCACGTCGGCCTGTCAATATGACTTCCTTGCCGTAACCGGAATCGGCGCGCAGGCGATGCAGCATCAGGCCGTGCTTCAACTGCACCGGATCTCCTTCCGTCAGCCGGGAATAAATCGGCCCGAAACGGCCTGACATATCCTCCGACATCGTGCTTTGCGACAGCTGGACGTAAATCAGGCCTGCTGACCGTGACGGATCGTCAAAGACAGCGCGATTGGCGTCTTCATACCCCCTGAGCTCCGGCCATGTCAGATAAAGATCGACCCGCTCGCGCTCGCCATCCTGGCGTTCGGACGGCACGCGCAGCGTGTTTTTCGCAAGCGTCAGCCGGTCGTTGCCGATTGAAATCAGCACCTCATCGGTTGCTGTCGTATGGGTCGCCTGGATAATCCTGTCGCCATACCATTTGATGCCCACATTGAGTGCGGCGACGAGAACGAGAATGATGACGGCGCTAATCGCGAAGCGCCGCATCAGGGACGATGAAAGCAGGGGTCTTTCGTTGTGCATGAGCTTCCAGATTCGTTCTTGCCATCGGGCGCGTTTTCCCGAGTGGAAATAGATGGGCAAAGCTTTAACCTGCGGCGATCGCCATTGAAATGATGTTTTGCCGCTGCTACCTGATGAGATGCAAGCAAAGGACGGCATATGGCAGCGCGTGACAGATATTCCCGGAAGCTCGAATGTTCCAAATGTGGCCATCAGGGTTTTGCCGAGGTGTCGGAATCCGATGAAAAGGGCCGCGCAAACGTCGATTTTCGCGTCGATGAAATGCCGCGTGGTTTTCGGACCGAGCGCGCTTCGGGCGACCCGACGGATTTCATGATCCGCTGCGCGCAATGTGGCAACATATTCCGTTTCCTGCAGAAAACCGCCTATGCGCCGGGAGGCGAACCGCGCGTGAAGGCCTGAACGGAAGGTGCCGGCATGACCATACCGCAACAACCGAACGGGACGCCGCAGAGGCGTAAACCGATCTGGCCGTGGATCGTGCTTCTGGTGCTGACGCTGTGCGCCATCTATTCCTATAATCGCGCCAACGACATCATTGCCGAACTGTCCGAGACATTGCCTCCGGCGTTGCTGAACCTTTTCGAGGATATTCTAAGGGGTGGCGGGCGGCACGGTGATGGTGGACCCAGTATCGGCGTCTGACCCGCCGAACCGGCCAGGAGGCGTTTTCTGTACGCCCAACCTTTCACCGACGGTCCTAATTTTTAATCGCTATCAAAGAAAAAAGCCCCGCAAAGGAGCGGGGCAGGTTGATCGCTCGGGGAAAGTTGGGCAATGCCCGGGAGCGATGTGATTATATAAGCGACAATATTGCTGACGCGATAGGCCACTTCCGTCCCAAACAGTACGCTGGCGCATAAATTTTGCTCAATGGGTGGAAGACAGGCTTTGGGCCGGTATTTGTTCGCCCGAATGCTTTCTCCGTTTGCAGTTGCAAAACGTGCCAAGCAAACCGACAATCCACCCGCAGGTTGCCCGATTCTTGATGTTGCCTCGAATTGCACATATTCGACCCTAACATAACCGGACATGAGCAGACGCATGGATAAATCCGGAATTCTCTTCGTGGCGCTGTTGCTGGTGCTTGTTGCAATCGTCCTCAGCCTGACGCTTTTCGATTCGAACCAGCAGATCCCTGCTGTTCCCTCGGGCGAGGGGTCTTTGCTGCCGCCGGCGACGACGCCCGGGCAATGATCCTTGGGCTTCCGCCAGGAGAAGAGGCTGGCTTTTCCCAGCGGGATTGACGGCCATTTTCAAACCGCTATAAAGCCTCACCACCGAAGGATGGGTGTCCGAGTGGTTTAAGGAACCGGTCTTGAAAACCGGCGTGCGTGAGAGCGTACCGTGGGTTCGAATCCCACCCCATCTGCCACTTTTGTTTATAATATGTTCCCATATGTTCCTGTTGGCCCTTGCGCGCTTAAGCAGTTCCGGTTCATCCCGGTCATTTCCGGGTACCAAACCGGGTATCAGGTGGCAAAAACCGGGTATCGATGGGGTGGGCGTGCTAACCGACACGGCGATTCGAAAAGCTAAGGTGCAGGACAAGCCCTACAAACTTTCTGACATTAACGGGCTGCACGTTTACGTCACGAAAGCCGGCAGCAAAATTTTCCGTTACCGCTACGAATTTCTTGGCAAGGAGAAGACCCTCGTTATCGGAGATTATCCCGAGATGAGCTTGCTCGAGGCGCGACGCGCCAGAGACGAGGCGCGCCAGCTCCTGAAATCGGGCAGGGACCCATCGTTATGCCGCCCTCTGACAGGTTTTCGACCATTGGCCGGCCAGTTGCAGGAAAGATTTGAACTCGTCCTCAGTGATGAAGACAATGCTCTCCCACTGCTTCACGGCTACGATGCCCTCTCTATCGTCAAGCTAGAGTTCTACGGGCTCATTCTTGAAGGTGTCGATGGTGCAGGTTGTTTTCATCTCGGCCATCCGTCAGCCCTCCTGCTTGGAAGGTGCTGAGGCATAGAGCCTGCCGACCGCGTTCCTCAGCCTTATGGATTTCGTCCATGAAGGCGGCGTGTGGTGTAGCGAGGCTGCTCCTCGTCGCCGAAATCGGCAAGCGCAGCGTTCCAGTAATGCCAGCCGGCATTGATGACCTCGTCCTGATATCCGTCGTTGCAGCGCGCCAGGCACTCGACGCGGATCTCGACTTCGAGGAAGCCACTTTCCTTCATCCGCTCGATGACGGCGGCTTCAAACAGGTCTCGTTGGGTCTTTTTTGGGGGGCGGTCATAGTTTGCGCTCCGGATGTTTGACGCGAAGATGATCAACGGGGACGGTGATAAAGCGATCGTCCTTGATGCATATCGCCATCATCCCGGTGATCGTGCCCGACATGCGGGAGTGATCTTGTACGGTGCCGTGGGCAAAGCCTTGGATGGTGACTTCGTGTTCGTAAAACTCGGGATCTCTTAAAACTGTTGGCTGTTGGTAGATTGCCGGGATCATGCCTTGTCCCTTTCGCGATAGCAGGCGAGCAGCTTCTCGCCGGCCTCTTCGTCTATGATGTCGAGCTGGCGCAGCGCCCAATTGAGCCCTTCGGCGAATCCGCTGCGGCTGCCCTTTTGGAACTCGTCGATGCTGCGCTGGGCGACCTTGCGCTCGCGGTCCTCGACGAGCGTGGTGGCAGGGATCCATCCCCCACATGAAATGATCGGGTCAGTCACAAAAGCCGCTCGGGTGACCGGGCGGCTTTTTAGTTTCTTCTAGAGCTACTCAGAACGAGCAGACACTCGCCGCTAGGCGCACGCAGCTCAGCGTGTAAGACATGGAGTATCGTGATTTGCCTCGCGCTTGGGCAAACTGCTCAGCCGCCTGATCGCAATTTTCTTCCGCCTGTGCTTCTGCCTCAGCGATCGCCTCCGCACTGCCCTGTTCAGTGACAGGTACTCGCGCCATGCCGTAAACCTCTGCTAAGCTCTCTTGAGTTTGATAACTAGTCGGCATCGATACCAACTGACATCCGTAGTAGGGGTTGCACACGGGCTGGACGGTCATCCCAACATTCGTTCGTGTGTACGCTGGCTTTCGTGTCACATATATTGCCGTAGCCCAGGGATAAGTCCGGTAGATTGTCGAAGTGGTGACGTCACCATGGATCGTTGACCCCTGAATGTTCGTGTAGGTCTTGATGTCGACGTTTGGAACGTTCGATCTACAGATGTTGCTGGCCATTTCCCGCCGCTTGGTGGTCGCGTCCGGCTGCTCAGAGCAACCAGCGGTCAATATAGTAAGCGCGATCAGTAAGGAGGACCTAAAAATGTTTAGCATATTACCCGGCCTTTCACGCAACGCTGCTGCGAACAATGACAATCACCGGGTAACAGTTGTGGTTGCAGTTGGATTTGCTGTGGGCGTTACTGTCTGCCCTCCACTAGTTGTGCTTACCGAACCGCCAATTTGTGAATTCGTGATATGCGTTCCTGTTTCTGATTTGGTAGATGTATTATTACAGGCAGAAAGAATGACGGCGCTTGCAAATATAACTAATGCTACTTTCATCTGTTTTCCCCCAAAAGAAATGCAAATTTTTTAACATTTACGGTTGAGTTTGAAAAGGTACTCCATCAAAAGATCAGTAGACTTAGCCGCGGCTCCAAACTGGCGGTACCAAATTCCACCCACAATTGGGGTAGGAAAAAAGGCGGGTCAGCTCTGCGTCGCCCGTCAACGTTGCGCAGGCCTCGAGTAGTCACAAAAGCCACTCAGGTGACCGGGCAGCTTTTGCGTATATCTGCGGTTAGGCTCAGTTGATGAGACTCTTGCAGTAACTCCCGAGAGGTTTCGTCATCAGGATTTAGCCAATGAATATTTTATCAGTGGATAATTCGATTCGTCCACGCCCGATGCGGTGTCGATCAGAGCCCAACCCTGTTTGAGAAGCTCGTTCACACCTTCTTTGGAAGTGGTTTCAGTTACCTCTTTAACTTTAGTCAAGTCGATATTCGGCATTAATTGTATTTCTCCATTTAAGCTGTGGCGGTCGGCCAAAGGCAGGTTGCCTCCGGTGCGGAGGCATGTTGAGGCGATACACCATAAAGTTGCCAAAAACAAACTGAGTTTGCACGGCGGGGCGTTTACGTCATGCTGCCAACACCTTTGGAAACTGGAGATATTCGGTGCCGTAGATCTCGCGGCCGGCGGCCTTCTTGCCCACCCGCACCATTTGCACGGTGCCGAGATTGGTGACTGAGAATGCGTTGTCGTCGCGCGGCAGCTCGAGGAGCGGATAGGTCCTGAGGCTTTTGACGCCCGGGAGCTTGCGCGGGTAACGCCACAATAAACGAAGAAGCCCGCCTTTCAGCGGGCTCCAAACGTCATATGCAATCAAATTTCCGGACAACCACGTTCATTGGCGAAGGTGATGCGGTCCGGTCCGCGGCGGGTGAAGCCTTCGACGACAACACGGCCGGGGGTGACGCGCACGACTTCGGGGTCACGCAGGCCGGCTTCGCGGGCGGCGGCGCGGGCTTCGCGTTCGCTACAGCCACGCATGCGGGGTGGGCCGCGGCGGTCCACATCCCGGTCACGATCCCGGATAACGGGGCGAACGCCATCGGGGCCGATCCTCAGCTCCATATCCTGTGCGCCTGCCGGGATGGGCGCGGTGATGGATACCAGGGCTATACCGAGTGCCAGACCCGTAGCTTTTAACGACTTCAACATGTTTCCTCCCTCAGCCGAAAACCGGCGGAAGCTTGGTTGTTTGCGGGGTGGAAACGCGGCGGCACTGCGTTTGTTCCGTCGGCGCGGATGCCGGAAAGCGAGCAGATCAAGGGCAGGTGGCATGTTCAACACCGCCCAAAAAGAGACAAATCATTAACCACGTTCATTACAATTTTATCGATTTTGCAGAAGTCGTTCGCATTTTCGCCACGTTATGCACAAGATTAAGCGACTGTTAGGTGCTTCGATGGCAGGGGCAAAGCAATCGAAGCGGAAGAGGGTGCGGTTCTCCGAGCCTGTAAGCAGCGTGGGGCAGACGATTTGAATTCTACGGTCAAGAAACTCGGCATCAGCACCAGATCGGGTGCGAAGTGGCTTGCAATTTCCGTGCTTTGCGCCGCGACAGCGTCGTGTTCAACCACTTCCGATACCAAGCCAAAGCCAAAGCGCAGCAAGGAATATTTTTCCGAATCCGAATATGGCGTCAAAGCCAGCCCGCGTGTGGCGGACGGAAAAATCATTCCCAAAGGCGGCGGACGCGAGCTTGTCGGCAATGCCTATACGGTCAAGGGCCGTCGTTATTTTCCGAAAGAAGAGCCGGGTTACAACAAGACCGGCCTTGCTTCCTGGTATGGCTCCGCCTTCCATGGCCGCCTGACGGCGAATGGCGAAGTCTACGACAAGGAACATCTTTCCGCCGCACATCCGACATTTCCCCTGCCGAGCTATGCGCGCATCACCAATATGGAGAACGGCGCCTCGGTTCTGGTGCGCGTCAATGATCGCGGCCCCTTCCATGAGGGTCGCCTGATCGACGTTTCCAGCAAGACGGCCGACCTTCTCGACATGAAAGCGACCGGCACGGCGAATGTGCGGGTGCAATATGCCGGCCGTGCGCCGCTTGACGGTCACGACATGCCTTATCTGATGGCGTCCTATATTCCGAAGGGCTCGCGTTCGCCGGGTGTTGCGCCGGAAGGGCAGATCGCAACCGGCGTCATGGTGGCTTCGGCTTCTCCGAATTTCGTGCCGGCTCCAACATCAAACCCCAATTACGGCGCTTCCACGCAGACGGCGCTGGTGGGGTCAAAGAAGAATGCAGCGCTGCAGGCCATGCCGCTGGTCAATGGCCCGGCGCCGGTCTTCGAACAATTTGCGATTTTGCCGGAAATCGGTCCGTTCCTGGCCGAGCGCCCGGAAGGCAATTTCATGCGTGAGCCGGCGGCACCCGGCGGCAATTATCTGCGCGTGCCGACGCCATCCTCCAAATATGCAGCCGCTTATTCCGAGGAATCTGCTACGGTCTCCAGAACGTCGCGTGCGTTTGACAGCGTGCTCGTCGATCGTGGAACGCTGAATGAGGATTCCATACTCGCCCATGTGAAGCGTCAGCAGGCGAAGACGCGCTGACCAATTGAAGAATTTATGGCTGACTTGCGTTTTCGTCGCGAGCGGCGGGTTGCGGCAGGGAAAGCTGGGCGGTTTCATGCGCAAGGCCATACATCGTTCTATTATTTCGCTCGCCGGGGCGGCGGCATTTGCGTTTCTCGGCGGCGATCCGGCGCAATCGCAAACAGCGCCTTTCATCGCCAAGGCCGAGCAGGCCTATATGATCGATGCCGAGACCGGCACGGTGCTTCTTTCCCAGAATGAGAACCAGTCCTTTCCGCCCGCTTCGCTTGCCAAGCTGATGACGGTGGAGGTGGTTCTGGATGCGCTGTCGAAAGGGCAGGTGACGCCCGAGACGCCTTATCCCGTATCGGAATATGCCTGGCGTACGGGTGGTGCGCCCTCGCGAACCTCGACCATGTTCGCGGCGCTGAAATCTTCCGTCAGCATCAATGATCTCCTGACCGGGATTATTGTGCAGAACGCCAATGACGGCTGCATCATCATCGCCGAGGGCATGGCGGGTTCCGACCCGGCATTTGCCAAGCGCATGACGGTGCGGGCGGGCGAACTCGGCATGAACCGCAGCACCTTTGCCAATTCGACAGGACTGCCCGATCCGGGCAACCAGACGAGTGCGAAGGACATGGTCCGTCTCGCCCAGCATCTGCACGATACCTATCCGGATCGCTACGGGCTTTTCACCCGGCCGGATTTCGAATGGAACCGGATTTTCCAGCGCAACAAGAACTCGCTGCTGGGTAACGGCATAGACGGTCTCGGACTTGGTTTTGCCGAAGGCAGCGGTTTTGCGGCCGTGGTTTCCGCGGAGCGTGAGGGGCGCCGGGTCTATCTGGCGCTTGCCGGCATCGTCGACGACAAGACACGGCAGGAAGAGGCCCGGCGGGTGGTGGACTGGGGGCTGACGGCCTTCGAGAAACGCCACCTTTTTGCCAGGGACGAGGCCGTTGGTTCCGTCAGCGTCTATGGCGGCAATGTTTCGCATATCGATCTTTCGCCGAGAGAAGACGTCAGCGTGCTGGTGCCGGTCAATAATCCCGAGCGTATCTCCGGGCGGATCGTTTATCGCTGGCCACTCAACGCGCCGCTCGACAGCGGCGCGAATGTCGCAACGCTCAAGGTTTTTTCAGGCGAACGGCTGTTGCGGGAAGTGCCGCTTTATACGAAGGCTGCCGTGGGCAAGGGCACGCTGACCCAGAATGCGACAGGCGCGCTCAAGGAATTGCTGCTGTTCTGGCTCTGACGCCTTTTGCGCAGATGACAGCTTTCTCCATGCTTTTGTTCAGTCACCGGATTTTCGCAAAAGCGCTTCACACTTTTCGGTTCGATGCTGTAAACAGGCATTTCGAATTTTGAGAAATCCCCTGCAGGACGTGACATTGGCCGAAAAGACCGGATTGTTCATAAGCTTCGAAGGCGGCGAGGGCGCCGGCAAGTCGACGCAGATTCGCACGCTTGCCGAGGCGCTTCGCGGCCGTGGTTTCGAGGTGGTCGTGACGCGTGAGCCGGGCGGCTCGCCGGGTGCGGAGGCCGTTCGGCATGTACTGCTTTCGGGTGCGGCCGAATCCTTCGGGGTGCGCATGGAAGCGATCCTGTTTGCGGCGGCGCGCAACGATCATGTCGAGGAGGTCATTCGTCCGGCACTGGAGAAGGGCGCAATCGTTCTCTGCGACCGGTTCCTCGATTCTTCCCGTGTCTATCAGGGTACGACCGGCAATCTGGAGCCGGATTTCATCGAAACGCTGCAACGGGTCGCGATTGACGGCGTTGTGCCGGAACTGACGCTGATCTTCGATATCGCTGCCGAAAAGGGCCTTGCCCGCGCCAGAAAGCGGGCGGATGAGGGCGCTACGCCGGATCGGTTCGAAAAAGAGGAAATCGAGACCCACGAGAAGCGGCGGGAGGCCTATCTCGATATAGCGCTTGCCGAGCCGCGTCGCTGCCGGATCGTCAATGCCGATCAGCCGGAAGAAAAAGTGACGGAGGACGTCATGTCCTTTGTCGAGCCGTTACTCGAGCGGCTGAAGACTGTGGCGGGCGCGGAGCATGAGTGACGTTCAGGGCGTTCTCGACGGTGCAATCGCGCCGCAGCAGAACACGAAGCTTTTCGGTCATGCCGAAGCGGAGGCGTTCCTTGCGCAGTCCTATCGCTCCGGCAAAGGGCATCATGCCATTCTGATCGAAGGGCCGGAGGGTATCGGCAAGGCAACGCTCGCCTTCCGTTTCGCCAATCATGTGCTCAGCCATCCCGATCCGTCGCTGGCGCCGGATTTCCTTGCCGATCCCGATCCGCAATCGCTGGTCAGTCGGCAGATTACCGCCGGCGCCTCGCACAATCTGCTGCACCTCACCCGTCCCGTGGACGAAAAGACCGGCCGTGTGAAATCCGCCACCACTGTGGACGAGGTGCGGCGGGCAGGGCACTTCTTTTCGCAGACCTCCGGCACCGGAAACTGGCGTATCGTCATCATCGATCCCGCCGACGATCTCAACCGCAATGCCGCAAATGCGATCCTGAAAATACTGGAAGAGCCGCCCAAGCGTGCGATGTTCCTTGTCCTGTCACATGCACCGGGAAAATTGCTGCCGACCATCCGTTCGCGCTGCATGCCGCTGAGGCTCCTGCCGCTTTCCGATGCGGCCATGGTGCAATCCCTCGATCATCTCGGCATCAGCCCATCCGGCGAAAAGCGCGACGCCCTGCTCGCCGCCTCGAAGGGCAGTGTGGCGCAGGCTTTGAAGCTGATGAATTACGGCGGCTCCGACATTGTCGAGGCCTTTGCGGAAGTCATGGCGGCTGAAGGGCCCGGCGTGCGCAAGCAGATGCACAAGCTTGCCGAGGTCCTGGCACAGAAGGATGGCGATATCGTTCTCGGCTTCTTCATGGAGCATGTGACGGAAGAGCTGATGGAGAGGGCGCGGGCGGCGGCGATGGCGGGCGATATCGCTGCGGCGGAAAAACACGCGCGGCTTTCCTCTACGCTTTCGGAGCGGATTACGGTGGCGCAGGCCTATAATCTCGATAAGAAGCAGATGGTGCTTTCCATTCTGGAGGATATTCGCGGCGTTTGAAGACAGGAAATCGTCCGAAACGTACGGTTTTATCGATACGGAAACGTCTCCTCCGTCATGCCGGACTTGATCCGGCATCCAGCCACGGCGCGTCTGCGCCGTGAGCAGTGAGTCTTTCGCAATCAAGGACTTGATCGCTGCTGGACCCCGGACCAGGTCCGGGGTGACGGCAATGTGGATGCCAAGCGCTCGCCAACTCCACTTTGTCCGCAAGCCATCGTACAAAACGTACGCTTTTTCTTTCGCTGCTGCGAACAATGGTTTAAGAGCGGTCTATCCAAAAAACAGCCTGTAAAGTCGATAGACCGTCATGACAGACAAGACACCATTCTACATCACCACCGCGATCTCCTATCCTAACGGCAAGCCGCATATCGGCCATGCCTATGAACTGATCGCGACGGACGCCATGGCACGCTTTCAGCGCCTGGACGGAATGGATGTGTTCTTCCTGACCGGCACTGACGAACATGGCCAGAAGATGCAGCAGACGGCGCGGGCGGAAGGCATTTCGCCGGAAGAACTGGCGCAGCGCAACTCCGACCAGTTTCGCGAGATGGGCAAGTTGCTCAACGCCTCGAACGACGATTTCATCCGCACCACGGAAGAGCGTCACCACGAGACCTCGCGCAATATCTGGAACCTGATGGCCGATAGCGGCGACATCTACAAGGACAGCTATGCCGGCTGGTATTCCGTGCGCGACGAGGCCTATTACGGCGAGGACGAGACGGAAGTGCGCGCCGACGGCGTTCGTTACGGGCCGCAGGGCACGCCCGTCGAGTGGGTGGAAGAGGCAAGTTATTTCTTCAAGCTCTCCGAATATCAGGAGAAGCTGCTGAAGCTCTATGAGGATAACCCGGATTTCATTGGTCCGGCGGAACGGCGCAATGAAATCATCTCTTTCGTCAAATCCGGCCTCAAGGACCTGTCGATTTCCCGCACCACCTTCGACTGGGGTATCAAGGTTCCGAACGACCCGAAGCACGTCATGTATGTCTGGGTCGACGCGCTGACCAACTACATCACCGCGACCGGTTACATCGAGGACAAGAACGGCCCGCGCGCAAAATACTGGCCAGCCGACGTGCATATCATCGGCAAGGACATCATCCGTTTCCACGCGGTCTACTGGCCGGCTTTCCTGATGAGCGCGAATCTGCCGCTGCCCAAGCGCGTCTATGCGCACGGCTTCCTGCTCAACAAGGGCGAGAAGATGTCGAAGTCGCTCGGCAACGTCGTTGATCCGGTTAATCTGGTCAACCATTTCGGTCTCGATCAGGTCCGCTATTTCTTCCTGCGCGAAGTCTCTTTCGGCCAGGACGGCAGCTACAGCGAAGAGGGCATTGCCACCCGCATCAATGCCGATCTTGCCAACGGTATCGGCAATCTCGCCAGCCGTTCGCTGTCGATGATCGTCAAGAATTGCGACGGCCAGATTCCGGCCCCCGGCGAGTTCACCGATGAAGACAAGGCGATGCTTGCCTCCGCCGACGGGCTGCTTGAGATTTGCCGCGAGGAGATGGGCAAGCAGCTCATCCACCGTGCGCTTGCGGCCATCATTGCCGTGGTGTCCGAAACTGACCGCTATTTCGCGTCGCAGGAGCCGTGGGCGCTGAAGAAGACCGATCCCGAGCGCATGGGCACCGTGCTTTACGTTACGGCGGAAGTCGTGCGCCAGATTGGCATTCTCCTGCAGCCCTTCATGCCGGAATCCTGCGAGAAGCTGCTCGATCTCGTTGCTGCCCCCGCCGATAAACGTGATTTTGCAGCGCTCGGCGAAGCGGGACGTCTGGTTCCGGGCACGCCGCTTGAGGCACCGAAGCCGGTCTTCCCGCGTTACGTCGCTCCGGAAGCGTGAAGGCGACGACCATGCTGATCGATACCCATTGCCATCTGGATTTTCCCGATTTCGAGGCTGAGCGCGACGATATCGTCGCCCGCGCCCACGCTTCGGGCGTGAGCCAGATGGTGACGATCTCGACGCGGGTACGCCGTCTGCCCGAGCTTTTGAAGATCACGGAGAAGTACCCGTCGGTCTTCTGCTCGGTCGGTACGCATCCCAACAGCGCCGCCGAGGAACTGGATATTTCCGCGGACGATCTGGTGCGGCTGGCGGAGAGCCATGACAGGATCGTGGCGATCGGCGAGGCGGGTCTGGATTATTTCTACGATACGCAGAAGCCGGAGGACCAGAAGACCGGTCTCCTTCGTCATATCGAGGCGGCAAGAAGGACGAAGCTGCCGCTCGTCATTCACAGCCGCAGCGCCGATGACGATATGGCTGCGATTTTGCGCGAGGAAAGCGACAAGGGTGCCTTCCCGTTCATCCTGCACTGCTTTTCCGCCGGCCCGGAGCTGGCGAAGACCGGTGTCGAGCTTGGTGGTTATGTGTCCTTTTCCGGCATTCTGACTTTCCCGAAATCGCAGGACATCCGCGATATTGCCGCCACCGTGCCGCTGGACCGGCTGCTGGTGGAAACGGACGCGCCCTATCTTGCGCCGAAGCGCTGGCGGGGAAAGCGCAACGAGCCGTCCTATGTCGTTAACACGGCGGAGGTTCTGGCCGAGGTGCATGGCATTTCCTTCGAGCGGATGGCTGACATCACCACCGAGAATGCCTTTCGCTGCTTTTCGAAGATGACAAGGGTGTAGGCGTGGCAATATACCGTCGCCGCTTCACGGTTCTCGGATGCGCGTCGTCGCCCGGCGTGCCGCGCATCAACGGCGACTGGGGCGCCTGCGACCCTGAAAACCCCAGGAATCGGCGCACGCGCACGGCCTTCATGGTGGAGCAGATCGGACCCGATGGCGGCAAAACGACCGTCGTCATCGATACCGGCCCGGATTTTCGCGAACAGATGATCGCGGCGAAGGTAGAGGCGGTCGATGCGGTGCTTTACACCCATGCCCATGCCGACCATCTGCACGGCATCGACGATCTGCGCATCTATTTCGCCATTCAGCAAAACCGCATTCCGATCTATGCCGATCCCGTCACCATGGCGCGCATCTGGGACGGGTTCGCCTATTGCCTGGAAACACCGCCGGGCAGCAGCTATCCGCCCATCGTCGAACCGCGGATCATCGCCGATATCGATGCGCCCTTGATCGTCGAGGGGGCAGGTGGGCCGATACCTTTCAACGTGCATATGCAGCAGCATGGCGACGTGCACTCGCTCGGCTTTCGGATCGGCGATATCGCCTATTGCACCGATGTCAGCGATTTTCCGACTGAGACCCTGCCAAAGCTCGCCGGTCTCGACATTCTCGTCATCGACGCGCTGCAGCACCGCTATCACCCCAGCCATCTTTCGCTGGAACAGGCGCTCGGCTGGATCGAAAGATTTGCCCCCAAAAGGGCGATCTTGACCCATATGCATATTCCGCTCGATTATGACACGGTGATGCGTGAAACGCCTGATCATGTTGAACCGGCTTACGATCAGATGCGTTTCGAAGTCGAGATCGAGATTGAAGCGCCCTAGTACCGCCTGAAAAGGAACAGCATGTCGACCCGGCCTTTCCGTGCACCCAGTATGGCGAGCTTTTTCGACAATCTGCGCGCCAGCCGCCTGCGGGCGATGTTCCGGCGCGGCGAACTGGGGCTGGTGGCCCTTTCCGTTCTCATCGGCATCGCAGCGGGGCTTCTGGTGGCGCTGATCGGCGCCCTGAGCACGGCGCTGCATGTGCTGGTCTTCGGCGTCGAGCGCCTGAGCAGCAGCGATCTGTCCGGGTGGATCGTGCTTGTGGGGCCAATCATCGGCGGCATCGTGCTTGGCCTCATCATTTTCATTCTGTCAAAGACCCGCAAGAAACCCATGGTCGACCCGATCGAGGCGAATGCGCTGCATGGCGGCCGCCTGTCGTTGACGGACAGCATCATCGTCTGCGTGCAGAACATCGTGTCCAACGGTTTCGGCGCGTCCGTGGGGCTTGAGGCCGGTTATACGCAGATTGCCAGCGGCGTCGCCTCCAAGATCGGCATCAAGCTGAAGCTGCGGCGTGGGGATATGCGAATCCTCGTCGGCTGCGGTGCGGCGGGGGCGATAGCGGCGGCCTTCAACGCGCCCTTGACCGGGGCATTCTACGCCATCGAACTTATCATCGGCACCTATACGGTCGTGACGCTTGCGCCGCTCATCGTCTCGGCGCTGGTGGCGACGACCGTCATAGGGGTTATAGGTGGCCATGGCCTCTCGATCGATATTGTCGATGCAAGCCGCGTGACGCCCGCCGACTACGTGCCCGCCATCTTTCTTGGCGTCGTATGCGCGGCGATTGGCATCGCGCTCATGCAGACAGTGTCCTTCATCGAGGAGACTGCGCGCAAAAGTGCTATTCCAGGCTGGCTTCGTCCAGCCATTGGCGGCGTGGCTGTGGGCGCCCTCGCGTTGATATCGCCGCAGGTGCTTTCGAGTGGCCATGGGGCGCTGCATCTCAATATCGATGCAGAACTGACGATCTACGGGCTGGCGGGGCTGTTCCTGCTGAAAGCGGCGGCCAGCGCCGTTTCCATCGGTTCGAATTTCCGCGGTGGCCTGTTCTTCGCCTCGCTGTTCATGGGATCGCTGCTCGGCAAGATTTTCGCGCTCTGCGCCCCCTATATCGGTTATGGGGCGACAGCGCCCATCGTCTATGCCGTGATCGGCATGAGCGCCTTTGCCGCCGCCATCATCGGCGGTCCGCTGACGATGACATTTCTGGCGCTGGAACTGACCGGAGACTTCCAGATCACGGCTCTGGTGCTTGCCGCCGTCATCACCACCTCGCTCGTGGTGCGCACGACCTTCGGTTACTCCTTCGCCACCTGGCGCTTCCACCTTAGAGGCGAAAGCATTCGCAGCGCCCATGACATTGGCTGGATCCGCGACCTGACCGTGGGCAAGATGATGCGCGCCGATATTCGCAAGGCCAATGTCAGCATGGGGCTCCCAGCCTTCAAGGAGAAGTTTCCACTGGGTTCGACGCAGCGTGTGATCATGACGCATGATGACGGGCGCTATGCCGGCATCGTCCTCGTGCCGGAAATCTACGCCGACCCGATGGATCGCGACCCGAGCAAGATCAGCCTCGAAACCTATCTCCACTACAAGAATGACGTGCTGCTGCCGACGATGAATGCGCGGCAGGCGGCAGCCGCTTTCGATGCCACGGAAAGCGAAGCGCTGGTTGTCGTCAACGACAAGATAGAAAACCGCCCGGTTGGCCTGCTGACGGAGAGCCACACGCTCAGGCGCTACAGTGAAGAGCTTGAGTTGCGACGCCGAGAGGCCTCCGGTGAACTATAAATTACTTTATGTTTTCCGCTTTAAATATTGATATAATTATATTTGATATAGATCATATCTTCCTTTTGATTTTTGGTTTCCCCGCGATAACGGCGTTGGGTGCGATAATTCGGTACCGCGTCGTAAAACATGGTCTTGACCAGCAAATAAAACCATGTGTATGTAACTTTATAACGTAACAATTGATTGGACGAAGGAGACTTGCGTAGCGTGTTCACTTGCGGCGCAGGCGGTTGACAGCGGCCGGCGGCAGTGTAGGTTCGCTCCGTCATGGTTCTTCCGCCACCCGGTGGAAGCTAAGAGGGAATCCGGTGAAGACCCGGAGCTGTCCCGCAACTGTAAGCGGTGAGCCAATCGCCCACAATGTCACTGGCAGAAATGCCGGGAAGACGGGTGAGGTGGCTTTGACCCGCAAGCCAGGAGACCTGCCTGACATATTGTAATTCCGTGGTCGGGGGGTGCCATGGGAATGATGGCTGTTTCCGGCATTGATGCCGGAGGCCCGTCATTTTCGTCGCCGCCTCGTGAATGAGGCATTGTGACAACCGAGATCCAACCAACCTATCGAGAGCCATCTCAGCCCGACGCCGTGCTGCTTGTCGCTAAATCGGCTTTCGCGGCGGCGCCACATCAGGACATGCAGCGTCTTGCGGCGCTGGCGGGGCAGCTGCGTGGAGCGAGAACCGTTCGCATCGCATTCACCGAGCAGGGCACACCGTCCTTGCGCGAAGCACTCGGCGCGCTCATCGATGAGGGTTTCGGCAATCTCCTTCTCGTGCCGCTCATGTTGCCATTGGAGCCCAGCTTTCAAAACTGGCTGACCAAGACCCTGAAACGATGGCGGGCAGCGGACCCACGCCCCTGGCCCTCGCTCTCGATAACCGCGAGCCCGACCGCAAGCAGCCTGATGACGCTTCTTATCGAAGACCTCGCCCAAACGGCGAAGGAACTCGATCTTTCACCGTCGGTGCGCCCGGCAGGCGAGGGGTCGCTGGTGCCTGCGCAAAAGCGCCGCGTACTCGTCTGTCAGGGTGCCCCGTGCAATTCAACCGGTGCGGACGCCATCTGGGGGCATCTGCGCAACCAGCAGGAACGGCTAAAACTCAGGGTAACGGGCGATGGCACCATGACGGCCAAATCGACCTGTCTCGGCCCCTGTAACCTTGCGCCGGTCATGCAGGTCTTTCCAGAGGGCACTTATTACGGCGGCGTCACCGAAGAGGCCGTCGATCGTATCGTTGCCGAACACTTGCTTGGTGGTCGTATCGTCGAGGACTTCGCCTATCACCCGACCGGCCGCAAACAGCGGCTGCGCAATCTTTCCGAATAGCATGAGAGGAAACAAAATGCCGATAAAGAGCTTTTCGCGTCTGGCAGCAGCCGGGCTCGCGGCTTTCATCACAGGCGTGGCGGCCGATGCGCTTGCCACCGAACCCTTGCGCGTCGGCGCCACCTACATCACAAGTGGCCTTGATCCCGCAAAGGGCTCCAATGGCTGGGCTCTTGTCAGTCATGGAGTGGGCCAGAACCTCTTTACCGTCGACAAGGAGGGTCGGCTTGTGCCGGACCTTGCCGAGAAAGCGGAACGTACGGGCGATTTGACCTGGACAGTGACGCTGAAACCGGACCGGACCTTCTCCGATGGTTCTGCCGTAACGGCAGCAGCCCTTGCGGCCGGATTTGAGCATACTTTCGCAACCAACAAGGCGGCGCTTGCGACAGGTGGAAAGCTTGGCTTCAAGGCAGTCGATGCACTGACGCTCGATATCACGACGGAGAAACCGGTGTCCTTCCTGCAGGCGCTATTTGCGGAGTGGCCGCTCGTCGCCTATACGCCGGCCGCCGATGGAAGCGCTCTCTTCACCGGGCCGTATCAGATTGCGGATTTCAAGGCAGATACATCGCTGAAACTCGCGCCGAATGCCAATTTCGCCGATGCGGCTTCCCGCTCCCCGGTCGATTTCCGCAGGTTCGGTGACGCGCAAAGCATGACACTTGCGCTGGAGGCTGGCGAATTGGACCTCGCCTTCGGACTGCCCTCGGAAGTCGTGAAACGGCTGGAAACCAATCCGGCACTGACGATCAAGTCCTTCCCGGTCGGTTATCAATATCTCGCCTTCCTCAATACGAAGCGGCCGATTACCACCGACATCAAAGTGCGGGAGGCGCTGGACCTGACTTTCGATCGCAAGGAGCTGGCTGCCGCGATCAATGGCGGTGAGCCGGCCACCGGCGCTTATGCCGCCTATTTCCCCTTCGCTGGAAAGCAGCCGCGGCCGACCGACATCAAGAAGGCCGAAGCGCTTCTCGATGACGCCGGATGGGTCAAGGACGGGGCAGGGAACCGCACAAAGGACGGCTTGCCGTTGCGGCTTCTCGCCATCACCTATCCGCAGCGCCCGGACCTTGTTACCATGCTGCCTGTCGTGAAGGCGCAGCTTGCCAGGGTCGGTATCGCGCTTGACACCAAGGTCGTGGAAAACATTCAGGATGTGGCGGCCGCGGGCGAATTCGATATCGCGCTCTGGGCGCAGCACACCGCGCCCAACGGCGATCCGGCTTTTTTCCTCAATTCGATGCTGCGCAGCGGTGCTTCGCTCAACTATTCGAAATATTCCTCTGCGGAATTCGATGCGATCCTTGACCGCTTCGCTACGGCGGGTGAGGCCGGCGAACGGGCCGCGATTGCCCTTGATGCCCAGGCAAAATTGTTCACGGACGTTCCTGCTTCCTTTCTAGTCTCGCCAGTCTGGTATGTGGGCCTTTCGAAGCGGCTTCAGAATTATGAGCCATGGGGTTCGGACTATTATGTCCTTCGCGCCGATATCGGCGAGACCAGGTAGTTCTGATGCAATTGTTCAGTTTCGGCATGCGTTCGGCTTTGGCAATGCTTGCGCTTTCGCTTGCATCCTTCACGCTTATCGCCCTTATGCCCGCCGATCCCGTGCAAATCGCCATCAGGGTATGGAACATGACGGCAACGAGTGAAACCGTCGCTGCACTGAGGGAAGAATGGGGCCTCGATCGGCCCCTTCTTCTGCGTTATCTGCATTGGCTTGCGGATTTCGTCATCGGTGACTGGGGGCGGTCTTTCCGCACCGGTGAACCCGTTTTCGCGGAGTTTAGCGAGCGTCTTCCGGTTTCCCTCATGCTCGGCCTTGCGGGCATGCTCCTCGCCATCGCCGTCGCAGTGCCGATCGGATTTTTCGCAGCGGCCCGGCTAGGTGGAGTTACCGACCGCGCAAGCCGCGCATTTTCAGTCTTCGTCCAAGCCGTTCCAGGTTTCTGGCTCGGGCTGATTCTGCTCTGGGTTCTCGGTGTCCAGCTGCGATGGATACGTCCCTTCGCGACCGACGCCACCGCGATCGTGCTGCCCGTCATGCTGATAGCGTCGCATTCAACCGCCGTCTTTGCGCGCGTCTATCGGCGAGACATGATGGAAACCATGCGGCAGCCCTATTTCCGCACCGCTCTCGCCAAGGGGCTTTCGCGCCGGCAGGCTCTCTGGCGTCACGCGCATCGCAGTGCTTTTTATGCGCTGCTTTCGGCGGTCCGCTCGGAGGCTGGCTGGGTGATCGGTTCGACCGCGACCATGGAAATTCTCTTCAATCTTCCGGGTCTCAGCCAGTTTCTTGTGCAGAGCATTGCGGTGCGCGACCAGATGGTCTTGCAGGCCTATGTCATGGTCATTGCGCTGTGGCTGCTCCTCATGAACCTGATCGTTCATATACTTCAACGTTTTCTCGATCCGCGGCTTGGGCGATGATCCGGTATTCCGCACTTGCCATTTTGCTTCTTTTCCTGCTTCTGAGCACCTTCTGGCAGCCCTATGATCCGGATGCGGTGGATATTCTTGCCCGTCATTCGGGCATGACGGCGAGCCACCTGCTGGGAACCGATCACCTCGGCCGCGATCTTCTGTCCCGCATCATGGCGGGCGGGTGGCGCACGGCGCTGGTGGTTTTTTCGGTTGGCTTCATCGCATTTACCGGCGGGACATTGCTCGGCACAGCCGCCGCCGTACTGGGTGGCTGGAAGGAGCGCGCATTGCTGCGCTGCTGCGAATTCTTCATCACCGTCCCGACGCTGATCATCGCGCTCACGACAGCGGCGGTTTTCGGTCTGACGCCCATGACGGCGGGACTGGCGCTTGGCCTTGCCGGCATTGGGCCGACGGCCCTGTTTGCCCATTCCCTTAGCCAGCGCGTGCTTGGACAAACCTTTGTTCATGCGGCGGAGGCCCTCGGTGTGCCACCATTCCGGATGATCATCCGCCATCTTTTGCCGAACATCCTGCCGCTGATGGTGACACATACCGGCAATCAGGCGGGTTTTGCGGTCACCGCCTATGCCTCGCTCGCCTTTATCGGCCTTGGCGCGGATCCATCAAAGCCGGACTGGGGCTCCATGCTCTTCGAATATCGCGTTTTTATCTTTGACCATCCGAGCCTGATGATTTGGCCGGGTGTTGCGATTGCCGTGACGGTCGGAACGCTCAATGCGCTGTTTGACACCGCTGACTGACATTTCGCCAAGGTGGAAACAACGTGCAATACCTAAAGGATCAAACAATGGATGGCGGCAATTTCGACCTGAAGGAAGAAATCCGGGATTACTGGTCGAAAAGATCCGAAACGTTCGATCTTGCCTTTGGACACAGGATTGCTGCCGGTCCGGAGGCGGATGCATGGCAGAAGCCGATCAGGGACTTGCTGGGTACAGAGCCAAAGCGCATCCTTGAACTGGCCTGCGGCACGGGCGAGGTGACGCGACTGATTCACGACCTCGGTCATGATGTCACGGCACTGGATTTTTCAGAGGCGATGCTGTCCTTGGCGCGGGCGAAACATGCCGGAAAGCCGAAGCTACGTTTCATCATGGCGGATGCTGAAAACACCATGGAACCGGACCAGTCCTATGACGCAATCATCTGCCGGCATCTGGTCTGGACATTGACCGAGCCCGAGAAGGCCTTCCGAGAATGGTTCAGGCTGCTTCGTCCGGGCGGTCGCCTGCTGTTCTTCGATGGTGACTGGGCAAGGCCAAAGCCGATAGGGCGCTTCGCAAGCCAGCTGATCTGGCTCATCGACCGGTTGGTGGGCGCCGACAAGAGCTACGACGGCGCCCAGAGTGTTCACCACGCCGCCATCATGAAGGCTCTTCCGTTCGGGCAGGGGCTGAGGCCCGACATGCTGATGCCGCTTCTGACGTCCGCAGGCTTTGCCGGCATCGAACTGCACTCCCACGACCCTATAGCGCAAGCGCAGCGTAAAAATGCCAACCTGCGCAACAGGCTGCGCACCTATGTCTACCGACGTTTCATACTGACGTGCCGCCGCCCGTGAGCGAGATAATGAAGTCGTCGCTGTTGACAGTGGCAATATATCCGTTATTCTGGATATATGGATAACAGCATTGCGATAACGGCGCTCGGCGCGCTCGCCCAATCCACCCGACTGGAGACTTTCCGGCTTCTCGTGCGCCACGAGCCCGAGGGTATTCCGGCGGGTGAACTTGCGCGTCTCATCGATATTCCGCAGAACACGATGTCGGCACATCTTGCCACATTGTCGAGGGCAGGGCTTGTCAAAAGCGAGCGGCAAAGCCGGTCGATCATCTACCGCGCGGATCTCGATGGTCTGCGTGAGCTGATCCTGTTCCTGCTGAAGGATTGTTGCGGCGGCGCGACCGAACTCTGTGCTCCGCTCCTTGCCGAACTTACACCCTGCTGCAGCCCGGAGGCGAAGCCCTCTTGAGGTCTGCCAAGCCGCCGACCTAACCCGGATCAAGAGACCATGACAGATAACGTCCATAACGTGCGCAGCCCGCGCACGAATAATCACGCGCGCTCAATTTTCTCCCATCGTGAAGGGCGGGGGGCCGGCCGACGGCCGCATTATCCTTCCCCGACGACGACGCAGGGAAGGTCCGTATAATGTCCAGGTTCGAACGTTATCTCACGGTGTGGGTGTTCCTGTGCATCATTGTCGGTGTCGCCCTCGGGCACATGATGCCCGGGGTCTTCCAGCTTATCGGTGCGGCCGAGATCGCCAGGGTGAACATGCCCGTTGCAATATTGATCTGGCTGATGATCATTCCGATGCTGCTGAAAATCGATTTCCGGTCTCTTGCGCAGGTCGGCACCTACTGGCGGGGCATCAGCGTGACGTTGTTCATCAACTGGGCCGTCAAGCCGTTTTCCATGGCGCTGCTGGGCTGGCTCTTCATCGGCTGGCTGTTTCGTCCCTATCTTCCCGGCGACCAGATCGATTCCTACATTGCCGGGCTGATCATTCTCGCCACCGCGCCCTGCACGGCCATGGTTTTCGTCTGGAGCAACCTGACACGGGGAGAGCCGCTGTTCACCCTCTCGCAGGTCGCGCTCAATGATGCGATCATGGTCATTGCATTTGCTCCGATTGTCGGCCTGCTGCTTGGCCTGTCGGCCATCACGGTTCCATGGGACACGCTGATCCTGTCCGTTGCGCTCTATATCGTCGTGCCCGTCATCCTTGCGCAGCTCATCAGGCGGAAGCTCACGGCCGACGGTACGTCACGGGTGCTGGATCGCGTGCTTGCCAGGCTGCAGCCGATGTCGCTTGTGGCGCTGCTCGCAACCCTGGTTCTTCTCTTCGCCTTTCAGGGGGAACAGATCATCGCACAGCCAACCGTCATCGGCTTGCTCGCCATCCCGATCCTGATCCAGGTCTATCTGAATTCCGGGCTCGCCTATCTTCTGAACCGCATGGCTGGCGAAAGGCATTGCGTTGCCGGACCGTCCGCCCTGATCGGCGCCAGCAACTTCTTCGAACTCGCGGTCGCGGCCGCCATCAGCCTGTTCGGCTTTCAGTCAGGCGCGGCACTCGCAACCGTCGTCGGCGTCCTCATCGAAGTACCGGTCATGCTCTCGGTCGTCTGGATCGTGAACCGCTCAAAGGACTGGTATGAGGCCGCCCCCGCTGTTTCCCGAACAATAGTCACCGAAAGGCAATGAGCATGGACATCACGATCTATCACAACCCGTCCTGCGGGACATCGCGCAACACGCTGGCGCTGATCCGCGCCGCCGGGATCGAACCGAAGGTGATCGAATATCTGCAGGAGCCGCCGACACGCGAAGAACTCGCGACGATGATCTCGGAAGCAGGCCTGACCGTTCGCGAGGTCATTCGCGAGAAGGGCACACCCTATGCCGAACTCGGTCTCGACAATCCCGACCTGAGCGAAGACGAATTGCTTGACGCCATGATCGGCACACCGATCCTCATCAACCGTCCCTTCGTGGTGACACCGCTTGGCACCAGGCTCGCGCGTCCTTCCGAGGTTGTGCTGGATATATTGCCGGACAGCTTCAAGGGACCATTCTTCAAGGAGGATGGCGAGCAGATACTGGATCAGAAAGGAAAGCGAATTGCCTGATACATTCCCGGCACTGAATGGTGACCATCTGCAGTCGATCGATCTCGATGCGCTCCGTTCATCCTTCGCAACCCACAAGCCCCGCATCCTGATCCTTTACGGCTCGCTCCGCGAAGTGTCCTACAGCCGTTTGCTTGCGTTCGAAGCGGCGCGGCTCCTTGAAAGGCTCGGATGCGAGGTGCGGATATTCGATCCGAAAGGCCTGCCTTTGCCCGATGAGGCGCCCGTCAGCCACCCGAAGGTGCGGGAACTGCGCGAGCTGTCGCTGTGGTCTGAAGGTCAGCTATGGGTAAGCCCCGAGCGCCACGGCGCGATGACCGGCATCATGAAGTCGCAGATCGACTGGATTCCTCTTTCTGTCGGATCCGTGCGCCCGACGCAGGGCAAGACGCTTGCCGTGATGGAGGTTTCCGGCGGCAGCCAATCGTTCAATGCCGTGAACCAGATGCGGATCCTCGGGCGGTGGATGCGGATGATCACCATTCCCAACCAGTCCTCGGTTGCGAGAGCCTATCAGGAATTCGACGCCGATGGCCGGATGAAGCCGTCGTCCTATTACGACCGGGTGGTGGATGTCTGCGAAGAGCTGGTGAAATTCACCCTGCTGACGCGTGACGCCTCAGCCTATCTGACTGACCGTTACAGCGAACGGAAAGAAGAGGCGTCCGCGCTGGAGAAGCGCGTTTCGCTAGGCTCCATCTGACGGGTGAGGGCGTCACTCTTCGTCTTATAAGGATAAGTTTTCAACGAATCTGGATCGGCTGAAACTCTTTTCCCGACCGGCTCGTATCTTCCCTTGCTCCGATTGTGGAGTGTCAGCCCGAGGAGGCGCGTAGCGAGCGTCGGGGCAATCGAACAAGAGGAAATTACGATGATCAGGTCCACGATAGGCACGCTTGCAGTCGCAACAATCGTGTCCGCCATCTCCGTCAGCGCATTCGCCGCCAATCCGAAGGTGGGCGGCGCTGCCATGTACGAAAACAAGAACATCGTTGAGAATGCGATGAACTCAAAGGATCACACGACCTTGGTCGCAGCCGTCAAGGCCGCCGGCCTGGTTGAGACGCTTCAGGGGAAGGGGCCTTTCACGGTCTTCGCACCCACCAACGAAGCCTTTGCGGCGCTGCCCAAGGGCACTGTGGAAACCCTGCTGAAGCCGGAAAACAAGGCGCAGCTTACCAAGGTTCTCACCTGCCATGTGGTGGCCGCCGATGCCATGTCGAAAACCATCGAAAAGATGATCAAGGACGACAAGGGTACGCATGACGTCAAGACCGTTGGCGGCTGCATTCTCAAAGCCAAGGAAAGCATGGGCAAGATCACGCTGACCGACGAGACCGGCGGCGTGGCGCATGTCACCATCGCCGACGTCAAGCAGTCGAACGGCGTCATTCACGTCATCGACAAGGTTCTGCTTCCGAAGATGTGACCGGCGAATAACCGGCGTCATGGAAAAGGCTGGCCCCAAACGGACCAGCCTTCTTTTTTGTTCGGAGCCCGTGATCGCAAATCACATCGCTGGAAGGACCGTAATATCGCGCAGGCCGTTCTCCGCGCCGGTGATTGCACCGACTTCGGTGGCCGCGCCGGTTTCGAGATTGACGGTGTAGAGAGTATTACCCGCAGCCAGATAGGCGGTGTTCTTGCCGCCTTCCTCACCGTGAATGTCAAACGCATAAGTAGCCGGTTTTTCCTTGAGGCCAAGCTTGCCGATCGCTTTCAGCGTGCCGTCATTCGGTTTCGTCTGCTGGATCAATGCGCCGATGGTGGCATCGATATTGTACATCGCCGTTTTTTCCGGCTTGCCTATCGAGTTGGTATAGGCGGCGGCAACGATGTTGGGCGTTTCGCCCTTATGCATGTCGCCGTCTTCGAAGGCGAGTGCGCCATCCACCGTCACGGCGCCGGTATCGGGGTGGACGCGGTGATTGGTCGTTCCGGTCATGAAGCGCAGACGATCCGCCATCGGGTTGAAATCGACCACCACCGGCGCCTCCGTGAGGGTCAGCATCTTGTCCATCTTGGCCACTTCGGTTGCCGCGCCCGTCTCGAGATTGATGGAGACGATGCGATGATCCGGCGTTACACCGATAACGGTCTTGCTGCCGGGGCGAAAATCGATGCCGACAAGCTTGTCGACGCCGGTGACATCCATCGTCTTGGTAACGGCCGGCTTTTCGCTATCGAACATTACCAGTGTCTTATCTCCGGTCAGTCCAAGTACCGGCGCTGAAACGGCGACGCCTGCGGTCGCTGCGAAAGCGACGGAGGCGATCAGAGTGAAGCGGATAGTAGTCATGTCTTTCTCCCGTGCGTTGATCCGTTTGGAAGCCGTTCAAGCTTTGGCATTTAACGCTTCCAGCAATGAAGACACGCGGGGCAGGGCGTTTGGATGCAGCCGGTAAAAAAATATCTGCCGCATGCATCCATATCGCCGCTCTATGGGTATTATGCCAGGATCGGCCGTTGCTGCGGTCAGAACTCGAAAGGTTTCGCATGCGTATGGGCTCCGTGCCTGATGATCTCGACAGGGCGCTCGCTGCCTGTGCCAGAGGCGACCGAAACGCATTGCGCGCTATTTTCGACCGTGAAGCGGGGCGGTTGATCGCGGTGGCCGAGCGTATCGTCAAGCGCAGGGAACTGGCGGAAGAGGTGGTGCAGGAAAGTTTCGTGCGTATCTGGACGCATGCTCACCAATACAGGAGGGATCAAGGTTCGGCGCGGGGCTGGATTTACGCCATCGTCAGAAACCGGGCACTGAACCTTCTGCGGGACGGCAGGCGTGAAATCGCGGTGCAGGATGTCGAGACGCTGCGCGACATTGAACAGGCCGATGAAGTGATCGCCGCCTGGCAGAAGCTCGACAGGAATTCGCGTCTTTATGAATGTCTCGGTGCGCTCGACGAGACCAAAAGGCAGGGCATTCTGATGGCTTACGTCGCCGGATATTCCCATGGCGAAATCGCCGGCCGGCTGCGGGTTCCGCTTGGCACGACGAAATCCTGGATAAGGCGCGGACTTTCGGCGCTTCGGGAGTGCATGGCATGACGTTTGATCGCAAAGACATTCCCGCTATTGCCGACGACTATGTATTGGGGCTGCTCGAAACGTCGGAGGCTGCGGCCATCGAGGCGGCAATGGAAAGCGACCACGAATTGCGGGCGGCAATCGCGGCAAGCCGGGAGCGCTTCCTGCCGCTCGATACCAGCGTTGAGCCCGCAGCCGTCAACGGTGAGTTATGGAACAATATCCAATCCCGTTTGCCGCTTCAGGAGAAATCCGCGGCCAATAAACCGATCCGCACCGCAAACGACAATCAAGGAAACGGGTGGCGATCGATTGCCATTTCCGCGATTGCCGCAACCGTCGTTCTTGCCGCCGGCCTCACCTTTAGCCTGACACGGACAATGGAGCCGCTGGTGATTGCAGTCCTCGTCAACGAGGCTGGCGAAGTTCAGGCCGTGGTCGAGGATTTCGGAAATGAAAAGGCGACTGTGCGGATGCTGGCTGATTTTGCCGTACCGCAGGACAAGACGATCCAGCTATGGACCTTGCCTTCCAAAGAGGTTGGGCCAGTCTCACTCGGCCTGATCGAAGGCGTTCGATCCGCACATCTCGCAGGACCGGCTTTGCCGACGCCAAAAAGCGAGCAGCTTTACGAGATCACGCTCGAGCAGGCAGGCGGATCGCCAACGGGCAGACCGACCGGACCGATTCTGGCGAAAGGTTTTGCACGAATGCCGCGGTGATAATGCTTGAACAGCAAAATGTTTGTGATGGTTCCTGTTGGTTTCGAAAATGGATCTTACGCGGATTTCCTGACTATCAGCGCGCCCGGCAGCGTAACAGTTTCAAGCTCGATCGTTCCCTTGATCATCTTGAGGATCACATCGACCATTTCGCTGCGCGGCTGCTCGTAGGTGGTGAGGCCATATGCAAATGACCCGCCCAATTCGTAGTTGTCAAAGCCCACGACGGCGATATCTTCGGGAACTCTGAGCCCGAAATTTCCCCGGATTTCATCCATGGCGCCCATCGCGAGGATATCGTTTTCGCACATGAGGACATCGACACGGTCGTCCGCGGCGGTCCGGGACAGATACTCCCTTACTGACGTGGCACCCGCTTCCGCGCTGTATTTTTCTGCGGAAAGCAGCGCGATTTCCGTAACACCCTTGGATGCCCAGAACTCCGTAAAGTGGTGACGCCGTCGAAGCGCCGTCGATAGAGCCGCGGCGCCACTCATGAAGCCTGGCCGTTTGTATCCCTTCGCATGGAGATGATCGACGATTTCCCTCAGCGCAAGTTCTGCGTCGCAGACGACGGCGGGAACGCCCTCGATCTGGCTATCGCGCGCAAGTACGAACATTGGCGGCATTCCATGACCGAGTTGCAGATCCGTGAGGGTCTCGTCGCGAAACGCCGTGCCGAACAGGACGATGGCGTCCACTTGCCGCTGATCGGCATGAAGAAGCGCGTTCACATGGTCGAAATGGTTATTGATATTGATGAGCATCACCACCAGTCCGGCGGCCTGCAGTTTTTCGGTCAGCGCCTCGAGGAACGGCAGCTTTTGCGGGTTTGAGAAGTCATCCACGAAAACAGCGACCTGTCCGGTGGAATTGGTGGCAAGACTCCGGGCGAGCAGGTTGGGCGTGTAGTTCAAAGCCGCGGCGGTCTCGAGCACTTTTCGCTTGCTTTCATCGGTAATTGAAGCGCCGGGCGTGAAAGCGCGAATGACGGTCCACTTCGATACCCCGGCCGCTTCCGCTACCTGCTTTGCCGTTGCTCTCTTGCGCATGACTTCCCCCGTAAATGGAATATGTGTTCCATTTTTATATTCCGACGAAATGAATGCTTGCTTTTAACGCATTCCCACATAATATGCACCTGCTTGCACCCGGTAGCAAATACATTTGCACCCGGTAGCATTCGAATTTGCCAGCCAGAGGAGTGGGTGGCATTGAGGAGGAAAAAATGAAATCGATTTTGAAGACATTTACTTCGGCTGCTATTGCCGTATCGCTGGCTGGCGCCTGGTCGGTGGGTGTAAAGGCCGATGAACAGCCCAGCATCATTGCCGTCACGCATGGTCAGGCTTCGGATCCGTTCTGGTCCATCGTCAAGAACGGCATGATGCAGGCCGGCAAGGACATCAATGCCAAGGTCGACTACCGCGCGCCTGAGACCTTCGACATGGTTGCAATGGCTCAGCTCATCGAGGCTGCGGTCAATCAGAACCCGGCAGGCATCATAATCTCCAATCCCGACCCGGACGCACTCGGACCGGCCGTAGAAAAGGCCGTCGCCGCCGGCATTCCGGTCATTTCCATGAACTCCGGTATTGCGGCCGCCGAGAAGCTCGGCATTAAGCTGCATGTCGGCCAGGATGAACTTCCTGCGGGTGTGAAGGTCGGCGAAAAGCTGAAGTCGCTTGGCCTGAAGCATGTTCTCTGCGTCAACCAGGAAGTGGGCAATGCCGCTCTCGACCAGCGCTGCGCCGGTACTGCAAAGGGGTTTGAGGGTGGCAAGGTCACAATCCTGCCCACGACGAGCGATCCGGCGGAAATTGAAGCCAAGATCCAGGCTGCCCTGACGTCCGATCCGTCCATTGATGCCGTCCTTGGCCTGTCCGCTCCGCTCGTCGGGGAGCGCGCCGTGGCTGTCGTTGACAAAATGGGCAATGGCGACAAGGTCAAGGTTGCCTCCTATGATCTTTCGGCCAATTTTCTGAAGGCTGTTTCCGAGGGCAAGGCACTCTTTGCAGTCGACCAGCAACCCTATCTGCAGGGTTATCTCCCGGTCACGTTCCTCGCGCTGAATGCCAAATACGGCACGATCCCCGCTGGAAACGTCGCTTCCGGTCCGAGCTTCGTCGAGAAGGATGCCGCAGCTTCGGTTATCGAGAAATCCTCCCAGGGTATCCGCTAGGCGGAACCCCTCCCGCAGTTCCCGCACCTCTAGCGGGAGCTGCCCACATCGCCCGATATCCGATCCGCGTGACGCGTGAGCGGAAACCGATGGCGCAGGTATAACAACTTACTTCTGAGGTACGACCATGACGCTGGCAAACGAACAGAACGGGTCTCCGACTCGATCCGACGAACGCCTGAAAAAGGTTTCGACAATGACCGCGCTGGCGCGGCGGCCGGAACTCGGCGCCGTCGCAGGACTGGTTCTCGTCACCATTTTCTTCTATTTCACGGCCAATCCGGCCATGTTCACGCTTGCCGGCGTGGTCAATTTCATGGCCCCGGCCGCACAGCTGGGAATCCTTGCGATTGGCGCGGCGCTTTTGATGATCGGCGGTGAGTTCGATCTGTCTATCGGTTCAATGGTCGCCTTTGCGGGCCTTGTGTTCGGTACGGCGCTTGTTGTGCTTGATCTGCCCCTCAGCGTCGCGATTCTGATCGCGCTCGGTTTCGCCGTGGTCATCGGCATCACCAATGCTCAGCTCACCATGCGGACCGGGTTGCCATCGTTCATCGTTACGCTTGCCTTCCTTTTTATTCTGCGGGGACTGACGCTTGTCGGACTGAAATGGGCGAGCGGCGGCTCGACGCAGCTGCGTGGAATGCGGGAGGCGGTGGCGGATAGTCCGATCGCTCCGCTGTTCTCCGGCGACGCGTTTACGGGCCTGTTTTCCTGGCTTGGCAATCAAGGTATCATCGATACCTTTCCGAACGGCGCTCCAAAAGTTCCGGGCATACCTGTCGAAATCCTCTGGTTCGTCCTGATCGCCCTCGTCGCGACGTGGGTGCTGCTTCGGACGCGATTCGGGAACTGGATCTTCGCCTCCGGCGGTGACCCGAAGGCTGCCCGCAAGTCTGGCGTGCCTGTCGCTCGTGTGAAAACCACCTTGTTCATCGTCACCGCGATGTGCGCCACTCTTGTCGCCATCCTGACGGTCCTCGATGCCGGTTCCACCGATGCCCGGCGTGGCTTTCAAAAGGAATTCGAAGCCATCATCGCGGCCGTTATCGGCGGATGTCTTCTGACCGGCGGTTATGGTTCGGCAATCGGCGCGTTCTTCGGTTCGATCGTCTTCGGCATGGTTCTGATCGGCCTGACCTACACCTCCATCGATCAGGATTGGTACCTCGTCTTCCTTGGTGGAATGCTGCTGACCGCGGTTATTTTCAACAATATCATTCGTAAGCGTGTGACGGGAGAACGCTGATGAGCACGACCCAGACACCACTTGTCGAGGTCAAGAACCTCGTGAAACATTTCGGTTCCATCATCGCGCTCAACGGCGTCTCGCTGAGCGTCCACGCAGGGGAGGTTCTCTGCCTTCTCGGAGACAACGGGGCAGGCAAGTCCACTCTCATCAATACACTTTCCGGCGTACATAAGCCGACATCGGGTGACTTCCTGGTCGAAGGAAAACCGCACGCTTTCAATGGCCCACGCGGTGCGCTCGATGCAGGGATCGCCACCGTTTATCAGGATCTGGCGATGATCCCGCTGATGTCGGTGACACGCAATTTCTTCATGGGTCGCGAGCCGCTCAAGGGGTTCGGTCCGTTCAAATACATGGACATGGAATTCGCCGATCGCGTCACGAGCGAGGAGATGAGAAAGATCGGCATCGATGTCCGTGAGCCCGGACAGGCCGTTGGCACGCTTTCCGGTGGCGAACGCCAGTGTGTGGCAATTGCCCGTGCCGTCTATTTCGGGGCGAAGGTTCTCATTCTCGATGAACCGACATCCGCCCTTGGCGTAGCGCAGACCTCGATGGTTCTAAAATACATCGATCAGGTGCGCAGCAAGGGGCTGGGCGTGATCTTCATTACCCACAATGTTCGCCACGCCTATGCGGTGGGCAACCGCTTCACGGCTTTAAACAGAGGGAAGACACTTGGCACTTTTGCCAAGAATGAGATCGATCTTGATGGTCTCCAGAACCTCATGGCTGGCGGCAAGGAACTCCAGTCGATCTCCGCGGAACTGGGCGGAACCATCTGACAGAACCCCATGAAAACGACATTGAGCTCGGCGTCAGCGCCGGGTTCGAACACCCATACCCAAAACCCAGGGAATCACCCCAATGAGCAATGCCATCAACACCCCGTTTCCATTGGCCGCCTGCGCGGAGATGCTGTGGCGGGACAGGCCGATAGAATGGCGCGCCTCCCGCCTGAAGGAGCTGGGATTCGGCGTCGGCCTCTGGAACTGGCCGGAACATGACATCGGCAAGCTGGAAGCCACCGGCGCAACCTTCACAATCATGAACGGCTATCTGGCCGGCCGGCTCACCGATGAGGAGGGGGCAACCGAACTCCTGAGGACGGCTCGGGAAACCGCTCAGATCGGTAAACGTCTCGGCGTCCAACGTCTCAACCTTCACGGAACAGGCCTTGGGGATCGCGGCCTTCCCGTTCAGCCGGTCGAGGTCATCACGGGAGCGATGTGGCTGAAGGCGCAGGATACGTTACGCCGCATCGTCGATTTGGCGGAAGAAGAGAATGTGGTTTTCACACTGGAGAACCTGAACCTTCCCGTCGATCATCCCGGTGTGCCGTTCGGCCGCGCCGAAGACACCCTGGCCCTGGTATCCAGCATCAATCATCCACGCCTTCGTCTCAATCTGGATCTTTATCATGCCCAGATCGGGGAGGGGAACCTGATCGAACTGTGCCGGAAATGCCTGCCATGGATCGGCGAGATTCAGGTGGCCGACGTTCCCGGACGCTGCGAGCCGGGTACGGGCGAGGTGAACTGGAAGGGCGTCGCCAAGGCGCTGAACAATATGGGCTATTCCGGTCCGATCGGGATGGAGGCATGGGCGGCCGGAGATTCCGAGGCCGCGCTCCTGACCTTCCGCGAAGCCTTCACTCTCTAATTCCCAGAAACAGGACACAAATCATGGCCAAGGTCAAAACTGTCAATATCGGGCTTATCGGAGCAGGGCGCATCGGCTCTTTCCATGGCGAAAGCGTCGCCAAAAGGCTGGTGGATGCGGAACTTGTAGCAATAGCCGATCCTGCACCCGGCGCGGCAGCGACGCTTGCCGGCAAGCTGGGCGTCGATGCTTCCTACACCGATGTCGCCGCAATGCTTGCTCATCCGGATCTGGATGCCGTTATCATCGCAACGCCGGCGCGGTTCCACACGAATATTCTGGTGCAGGCTGCCGAGGCCGGCAAGGCAGTGTTTTGCGAAAAGCCGATGGCGCTCACCCTTGAAGATGCGGAGCGCGGCATTGCGGCCGCCAAAGCTGCGGGCGTTCCGCTTCAGGTTGGCTTTAACCGCCGCTGGGACCAGGCATTTGCCGAGGGACGCGCAGCGATCGATGCAGGAAAAGTCGGTGCGCCGCAGCTCATCCGTTCGCTGACGCGTGATCCAGGCCCGTTCGGCGCCGATCCCGACAAAATCCCGCTGTGGACGATCTTCTATGAAACGCTGATCCACGACTTCGACACTCTGCTCTGGCTGAACCCCGGCGCAAAACCGGTCGAAGTTTTCGCCATGGCGGATGCGCTTGTTCGTCCGGATGCACGCGACAAAGGGTTTCTCGATACGGCCGTTGTCAACATCCGCTTTGACAACGGGTCCATTGCCGTCGCCGAAGCAAACTTCTGCGCAATGTACGGCTACGACATCCGCGGTGAAGTCTTCGGCTCGGGCGGCATGGTCACCATGGGCGACGTTCGCCGTTCCAGTATGACACTCTTCAACAAGGATGGCGTCTCCTACGACACGTGGCGGCGCGATACGGACCACTTCGTCCAAGGTTATACGGCCCAGATCGCGTCATTCGTAGAGGCGGTTCGCAACGGTGCGATCAAGGATGCGCCGACAGGTATCGATGCCCGCAACGCTCTGGCGATCGCGCTTGCCGCAATCGAGTCCGTTTCAACCAGGCAGCCGATCAGTATCGGTTGATCGCCGCCGCCGATGGGAGGGCGTGCCTGCCCTCCCTGCCAGCGAACCGGCATTTCGGAATTCATGACCGGAAACTGACCTGATTTCACCGGACATGCTCGAATAATTTGGAGAGGTTCGTCAATGAGCGAGAACACGACATTGCCCCAGTCAAAAGCGCGCCTTGCTGTCAGCCCTCTGTCTTGGGCGAACGATGTGCTCGAGGATCTGGGAGCCGATATTTCTCTTGAGACATGCGTGTCAGAAGCCGCGTCGAATGGCTATGCCGGTATCGAACTCGGCCGGAAATTTCCGCGTGATGTATCGATCCTTCGACCATTGCTCGAAAATCATGGGCTTGCCCTGGCGTCGGGGTGGCATTCGGGACAGCTTGCGGAAAGGACTGTCGAGGATGAGATGGCCTCGGTCGTGGAACATGCCGAGCTTCTGAAGGCCATGGGCTGCGGCGTTCTCGTCTATGGCGAGGTCGCCATGATGACGCCAGGAGCGCCGCTTGATGCTCCCATGTCCCACCGCCTTGTCATGCAGGCGACAGACAGGACCGGCTACGCCGCTCGCCTGACCGACTTCGGCAAGCGTCTCTTCGACAGATACGGCCTGAAGCTGGCTTATCATCATCATTTGATGATGATCGCAGAAACATTCGATGAAATTTCCGACATCATCGGCGGCGCCGGGCCGGAGGCCGGCCTGCTTCTGGATACGGGACATGCGGCAGCGGCGGGCTTTGATTATGAAAAGCTGATCGAGCACCTTGGTGACCGTATCGTTCACATTCATCTGAAGGATATGCGCAAGGCTGTTCGGGAAGATGTGCGGACCAATGACTTGAGTTTCAACAAGGGTGTTCGCAACGGCATGTTCACCGTTCCAGGCGATGGCGTTGTCGACTTCGATCCGGTTGTCCGGTTCGTGAAGAGCACCGGATATGACGGATGGCTGGTTGTTGAAGCCGAACAGGATCCCGTTGTTGCGCCGCCAAAGGAATACACGGCACGGGCATTCGAATTCATTCAAACGAAGTTTGAAGGCTGGTCTTCTGAAGCAGGCTAATCATCAATTGCAAGGTGCTATCATCATGAGAAGCCACGTGGTCATTGAGAAACCCACGACTTTCGCTGAACTGAAGGGCATGATCACGGCGACTGAACTCAGGCTCTCCAAAAATCAGGCGCGGCTGGCGCGAACGGCTGTCGCTCATCCCGAAATAGTGGCGTTCGGAACAGTGCATTCGCTTGCCGATCATTGCGCCGTTTCGCAATCGACGGTCATGAGGCTGGCAATCTCTCTCGGCTTTGGAAGTTTCAGGGAGTTCAGACAGGTTTTCCGTCATCACATTAGAGCGAATACGGGATTTCAACGTTAAACGTAACGCTTCCAGACGATGATTTATGTTCCATAATCTATCTTATGCGATCATTAAATGTGGTGGTAATGCGATAGCTGGGCCGGATAGAAATGCGACACTCTCCTCGCATGACGCCGCGATGTGCTAGGTTCCCGAGAGTAACGATTGGAGGGCTCGCGCGTCACCGTTGGTCAAGATCGACATGTCTCTTGTAGACGGCACCTTCCCGATATCTCATCGGAAGTTCAGCCGCGGGCAGATCGTGCGCCTCGAACGGTTTCCCGCTGGACCAGGGGAGCGCGTTCAACGCGACGCCGAACCCTGTGCTGAAAAGCCATGGCGCGAGCTTCGTAAGGGGCTTCTTCCACGCGATTGCAAAAACACTGAGCGGCAACTTCACGACTAAGAATAGGATGAGGACGAGCGGGGCGACGAAGAGGGTCAGCACCATCGGAATCGCCGTTTCCAACATGGGATCGCCGCCGTATCGCAAGCGAAGCGGTGGGTTCCGTGTGGCCGCAAATGGAATCAGTTCTTCCATGAAGCGAACGTAGTCGGCGGACCGATCGACGCCCGTTTCTTCGAGCCAATCGAGCGAGGAGATTTCGTTTGACGCGAAGCGCGTCCTTAGACGCGTGCTGTAGACTGGAAAGCCAGTGGTGCCGACCCCACTCGTGACGTGGAGGTGCAGGAATCGAAGCGACGTCCACGGGACGAGGCTGACGGACCGCCCTCGCGTCACCGAGAGGCCTCGGTCCTCGATGACGTAGGCCATCTCGACCTTTTGCGGGGTATCACGATATCTCTGGATCTTCGCAGTGAAGCGGTAGTTGGGAAGGTCGTCCGTCTGCAATCGAGCCCTCCAATACGGTCCGCCAGTCGAAATGCTGCCTATCCGCGATAGGATTCGTTATCTGATTTACACGCAACTTGTTCTGCTGGGAATGACCGCTTGCGGCGGATCAGAGATCAGCCGTTATCTTCGCCTTCGGGCTCGGGAGCAGACCGACTTAAACGCTTCAAGGACGCCCGAAATTGGCGCAAAGCAGCCGTGACGACTAAGGAAGCTAAAGCCGAAGGGGTGTTCCATCACCCGCCCCCTCCCTACCCTTGCAACTCGGCCCAGCCGGTTCGGTCGAGGGCTGATCTGCGGTGCCAGTGTCGCATTTCTAACGGGCCAGCGGCGTCGCATCTCTAATCAGCTTTGACATTGTTTGTGGATTGTAGCCATCTCGCTGACGGGTGTTTTCCGGCACAGTCAAAGGCGGTCTTCCGCTATGGGAGGGATTTTGACGATCTGCCGGCGTGGTGCGGATTAAACCTCGTCCTGTGGTGTTCTCCTGAGTGCGACTACTCATGAAGGAACTTGCGCCGTGAAATATTCCCACTCCATCACTCTTCTTATCGTGACATTGATTTGCACGCCGGTGTCTGCCAGTCCATTCTCATCGGCGGCCGGACGCTATCGTATCGATCCTGCCTCTCACATTCGCTTTTCAATTGCGCAGGTTGCCGGCCCTGGGATCAAGGGCACAATTCCTGATATTTCCGGCCGCTTTGATATCGACCCGGACCAGCCGGCCAGATCTTACGTTGAAATCAGTCTCAACCCTTCCAGCGTCCAGACCGGGCAAGAACGGGTGGAAAATTTCCTGCGATCCAGTGCGGTTTTCAATATCGCCGTTTATCCGCAGATCGTGTTTCGCTCCAGCCGCGTTACGCAGGACGGACCGCGCAGCGCCGTGGTTGAAGGCACATTGACAGCCAGAGGCATATCCAGACCCGAAACGTTTCACGCGACATTCGTTGAACAACAGAAGGGATCCGTCACCTTCCACGTCACCGGCAATGTTGCACGCTTGCCCTATGGCATGGGTGTCGGAGTGCCGCTCTATTCGAATACGGTTGCATTCGACATTGATTTAAAGGGCGTCAGATAAAGGCGCTGGGACAGCAAAAAATCAAGCGGCGATGGGATTAAAAGCCGAGGGCGGGTGTTTGTCTAATATCGGGCATATCGTCCGATCCGTTACCCTTCAAAGGATTATCGTCATGCGTGCACATCATTTCATTCTGGCCGGCGTTGTAGCACTTGCCGCCACGGCTGCCCTCGCCGAACCATATGCCGGTGGCGCCGTGGTTGAAAAGGCAACGGCCAAAGGCCCGATCCTTACCGACGCCAAGGGCATGACACTCTATACGTTCGACAATGATACCAATGGCGCATCGGTCTGCTATGACGGCTGCGCAAAGAAATGGCCGCCCCTCGCCGCCTCGAAAACCGACAAGGCGGATGGCGACTATAAACCAATTTCCCGCAAAGATGGTACGATGCAATGGTCGCATGACGGAAAACCGCTCTATCGCTGGCAGATGGACAAGAAGCCCGGCGATGTCACGGGCGATGGCGTTGGCGGCGTCTGGCACATTGCCAAGGAATAGTGTCCATGCCGGATTTTCTGGACGAGATGACGAGTTGCATACCAGCGCTTCGCCGCTACGCGAATGCGCTTACGCATGATCGTGACACGGCTGACGATCTCGTCCAGGACTGTCTGGAAAGAGCCATCCGTAAAAAGGCGCTGTGGAAACCGCAAGGACCGTTGCGTCCGTGGTTGTATCGGGTGCTCGTCAACGTCTACCGCAATAATCTGCGCGGCCGCAATCGCCGGCCCTCGCAAGTGCCGATCGACGATGTTGCGGAACAGCTGTTTGTGCCGGCGGCGCAGACGGGCCGGATTGCGCTTGCCGAAATGGCCCGCGCTATCGAAAAACTGTCCGGCGAACATCGCGAGGCCCTGCTCCTCGTCGTCGTCGAGGGTCTCAGTTATGCGGAAGCGGCAGATGTTCTTGAAATTCCGCTGGGCACGCTGATGTCCCGTCTGGGGCGGGCCCGAACGGCTCTCGCCCGGATGACCCAGGAAGACCAGCCAAATCTCAAGGTGATAAAATGACCGGCAGCGAAGCGCAGATAACCGAAGCCGATCTGATCTCTTATGTCGACGGGCAGCTCGAAGACAGGCAGCGTGACGCCGTTCGTGCCCACCTCGCCTCCAATCCGGCCGACGCGCGTAAGGTTGCGATGTGGCAACAGCAGAATGCGACGCTGACGGCTCTCTACGGCCCTCTTGATACCGACGCCCTGCCCGAGCGTCTCAATGTGTACCGCATCGAGCGGCGTCTGCGGTTGCAGCGCGCGGATTGGCGTAACGTGGCGGCGGCATCGATCCTTATTCTGGCCGTTGGGTTGACGGGCGGGTGGTTCGGGCGCGGGCTGGTGTCCCAGGTCGCGGAACCGACCCATTCTATCGTGGCTGATGCAGCGCAGGCGCATAAGCTGTTTGCGAGCGAGGTTCTGCATCCCGTCGAAATCCGGGCCGATGCGGAGAATGCTTCCAGCCTGCCGAAATGGCTTTCGAAGCGGCTGGACCGCAAACTGAACATTCCCGACCTCACCCGCCACGGTCTGTCGCTTGTCGGCGGCCGGGTTCTTCCCAGCTCCGAAGGCGCCGCCGCCCAGCTGATGTATGAGGATAAAAGCGGGCAGCGCGTCACTCTTTATATCGTGGCTGCAGCCGATTCGAGCGACACCGCCATGCGGCGGTCCAGCCTCGGTTCGCTGGAGGCCATCTCCTGGGACGACGAAACCATTCGCTGTGCTTTGGTCGGCAACCTGCCATCCGACCGCATGGACGCCATCGCGAAAGACACCTATCAACAATTGAGCTAGCCGATGAGATATTTCGAGGATCATTCCGATAGCGCAACGACGCGGGAACGGGTGTGGCGTAATACGCCCCTATCCTACGGACTGGTGGCAATCGCGTTCCACTGGACAATCGCGGTGCTTTTTCTGGCGCAGCTTGCGCTGGGATATCTGATGAGCCGCGACAATATCGACCCGGTTCTTCAGTTCGACCTGTTCCAATATCACAAGTCGATAGGATTTCTGGTGCTGGCCCTCGCCGCGCCGCGTTTCCTGTGGTCTGTTTTCAGTAGAAAGCCGCATGCTCTAGAAGGTGATGGGCTGGCAGCGAGGTTCGCCGCGCGGGCCGCTCACGCCGCGTTGCTGTTCCTGACGCTCGCCGTTCCCCTCGCCGGCTGGGCAATCGCGTCGACCTCGCCCCTGCAAATCCCCAGTTACGTCTTCGACCTCGTGGTCGTGCCGGGATTGCCCCTGGTGATTTCCGACAAGGCGGAGGCCTTCTGGAGCGAGGTTCACGCCACCCTCGCCTACCTTGCCGCAGCCATCGTCTTTCTTCATGTGGCGGCAGCGTTATGGCACCATTTCATTCGTAAAGACGCGACTCTCCGACGTATACTTCCGTTTCCGACAGCCACAGATAGCAGGCATAAAACCGCCGCCTCCCGGAAATAAACGCACAAGCCGTTATGTAAGTATATGTTTCCATTATTTTTATGACGATAGAGCCTGTCCGAAACGTCATCTGAACCGGGAAGAATGGGCGGGCGGGTCACCTGACGTTGCATAAAAGTCGCATCGCAACGGCTTTCGGCCTTTTCGCCGCACTGGATGACTCTGTTTCGGAGCGATCATTTGTTATTGTCGCCGCCGAAGAGCATTGGCGCATCGAGGTAGACTTTGCCTAAGTAAATACCGGTCTCAATCCAGTTTCACCCGTATTGCCGGATAGCCACAGGCTGTCGGCGTATGATCATGTTCATCGGGTGGTGGCAAGAGACCGGTCTGGCATTGTTACAATGTGCCCTGCGCAGCGCCGCTGTCTCAGCTCTTCACCACCCAAAAACACCGCCATGCCGTTCCCGTAAGGGTTTTCTCCTGCACCATCTTGGTGGACTTCCAAATGGAAGACCAAGAGACTATGTGCAATTTACTTCGGGTCCAATGGACCGTTACGCCACGAACGGCGCCCCAGCCCTGGCTTGCATGCAGCGGATGCGGCGGCCTGAGGGCGTTTCAGGCCAGTGGCAAGATCCGGCTCAATGCCAATGGCCGCAAGCTGGATGCCTGGCTTATCTATAGATGCATAATCTGCGACAAGAGTTGGAACAGGCCGATTTTCGAGCGGCAGAATGTCCGGGACATAAGCCCTGCGGTTCTCGAAGCGCTGCAGTCCAACGATCCGCAATGGATAAGAGCGGAGACCTTCAACCTCGAAGCTTTGAGATGTAAATCGCAGCGCGTCGATGAGTTTCCCGAATTCGATATCGCGAAACAGATAAGGGATGAACCTCCCGACTGGGCCATGGCGGAGATCGATCTCACGGTTCCGTTTCAGGCCGGCATACGCCTTGACCGTCTGCTGGCGTCTGAACTCGGGCTTTCGCGGTCGATGCTGCAGAAGCTTCAGGATGAAGGTTCGCTTCGGGCGCAGTCCGACCGTTCCGATCTTTGGCGGCGGCGCGTTAAAAACGGCACCCGCATTGTGATCGCGCGCTGCGACAGCTTCGATCCGGAGCATTTGTGGAAACCCGTGACGGCGGAATTCTAACTGCATGGCGAGGGCCTGAAGGTTCAGGCCCTCGCTTGCGGCATCGTTCAGTCGAGAAACCCCTGCTCCACCTCAGGCGAGTGCCTTCTTCACCGCAGCGAGACCGCGACGCAGGAACGGATCGGAATGGACATAGAAGAATTGCACGCCGCGCTCCCGCCAGTGCGGCATTTCATCCAGCGTCGCAAGCGTTCCCGCGATTTTTCCGGCTGCGCGTATCTTGTCGACGGCGATGGCGACCTTCTCTATCACCACATCCGGGCGCGGCTCGCCGAATGGCGGCGCGGGCGGATAACCCATATCCTGGGAAAGATCGCCGGGACCGATGAAGAAGACGTCGATACCCTCGACCGTCAGCATCTTGTCCAGAGCATCGATCGCATCGACGGTCTCGATCATGGCGATGACAAGCCGTTTTTCATAGTCTGACGGCAGGGCGTAACGCACCGCATCGACAATCGCGCGGGCCTCGTCGGCATTGCCGACCATGGGCACCATGATCCCGTCCGCGCCGGCATTCAGATAGCGGATGATGAGCGGCCGCTCGTGCGAATGCGGGCGTACGATGGCAGCACCACCGACGGAGCGCACCACCTGCCCGGCCGCGCGCACATCCTCAAAGCTCCATGTGCCGTGCTCGCAATCGAGGAAGACCGCGTCCGCGCCCAGTTCCACCAGCCGGGCGGAAAGGCCCGACGACGTATGATGCGGGGTGAACATGCTGATAGCTTCACCCGCCGCAAGACGGGCGCGCAGCTTTGCTCCATTCATGGACGTCTCTCCCTAGTTCTTTTTCGGCATGTCCGGCGTATCGTCCGGTGCGCCCACCCAGCGCGCGACTTCGATATCCTTCGATGTGTCACGCATATGGGTCGGGCAAATGTGCAGTTCCGGAATGACTGCGCTTTTGTTCAGGCTGGCGCAAAGCAGGATGGCGCGGGCCACATCATGCGGATCCATCATCACGGCGCGTTCTTCCTTCAAAGGCGGACGCGCGCGGTTGTTCATGATCGGTGTATCGGTCTCGCCCGGCAGAATGGTCGTCGCGCGGATACCCTGGTTGCGATAGGTATTGTGCAGGAAGGTCATGAAATTCTTCACGCCCGCCTTGGCAGCGCCATAGGCCACGCCGCCCAGAAGATTGGGATTGAGGGCGGCGAGCGAGGAGACGGTGATGATGGTGCCCTCACCCTTTGCGATCATCTCCGGCAGTACCGCCTGTGTCAGGTTGAACACGGCCGTCAGATTGACGTTGATGGTGGCGTTCCACTCCTCCTCACCGATGAAGCGGGCGTTGAGCACCTTGCTGGCGGAACCGGCATTGTTCACCAGAATATCGACGGGACCGACGGCCTCACCGATCGACTTCACCGTGTCGAAGATCGCCTCGCGCGAGGCGATATCGAGCGTCCGGGCAATCGCCCTACCCTTTTTCTTCTCGATCAGTTCCACGACCTCGCGCAGCGGATCGAGGCGGCGGCCGGTCAGAACGACCGTCGCCCCTTCTTTCGCCAGCAGGATTGCGGTTTCGCGGCCGATGCCTGAACCGGCGCCGGTTACCAGCGCAATTTTTCCGTTCAGCAGTCCCATTCTCATCTCCTATTCGGCTGCGGCAGCAATGGTGCCAGAATAGCCGAAGATTTCTTTCGCCGCCTTCGCGGTGACCAGACCTTCGGAAATATCCTGTTCGATCAGCGCGCGCGAACGCTCGCTGGCCCTGCCCCAGCCGCCGCCGCCGGGTGTCTGGACTTCCAGACGTTCGCCGGTCTGAAGAACGACCTTGCCCTTGGGAAAATGCGACTTGCCCTGCTTCATTACCTTGCCGGCGGACCCGCTCTGGCCTTCCACCACGCCGAAGCAGGGATGGCGGACGCGTTCCGATGCCAGATAAATGTTCATCGGGTTCTTGCCGAGATTGCGCAGAACGACGCGCTGGCCAAGGCCGCCGCGATGTTTGCCGGCGCCACCGGAATCGGCGATGAGTTCCTTGCGTTCAGTCAGTACCGGAACGGCGACCTCGAACATTTCGATGGCGGTGACCTTGCAGTTGGACGGGAAGCTCAGCGTATCCAGCCCGTCGAATTCGGCGCGCGCGCCCTGCCCGCCATGGAAATTCTGTACGGAGCCATATTGCGTGCCATCGTTACGCTGGCCGACGCAATTGGCCGCCCAGATCGGCGCACCGCCGCTATCGCCCAGCACCTTTTCCGGCACGATGCCTTCCAGCGCCTTGAAGATCAGCGAGGGAATGACGTGGCCGATGAGGTTGCGCGAATTGCCCGCCGTCCATTCCTGCGGATTGAGAATGCAGCCGAGCGGCGCCTCGTCGGTGATCGGAACGATGCAGCCCTCATTATTGGGCGTTTCGGCATCGAGCAGGCATTTCAGCGCATAGACCGAATGGGCGTAACGGTAGTTCGTGCGGCAGTTGATCGAGTGCAGGACCTGATCCGAGGTGCCGGTATAATCCACATGGATGGAATCGTCCCTGACGATCACGGCGGCTTTCAGTGTGACGTCGACATCGTAGCCGTCGAGCAGGACTTCGGCGGAATAGGTGCCGTTCGGCCATTCGCGGATTGCCTTGCGCGTCTGCGCTTCGGAACGGGTGTGGATGGCGTCTGCCAGCCCGTCGACATCGTCCAGCCCGTATTCATCGAGGAATTTCACCAGTTCGCGGCCCATGACATTGTTGGCGGCGATCATCGATTCCAGATCTCCGCGCACTTCCGTGGGAAGGCGGACGGAGGCTGCGATGATATCGAACACATCCTCGTTCGGAACGCCGGCCTTGAGCAGCTTGACGATGGGAAAACGGATACCTTCCGCGAAAATGTCGCTGGCTTCCGAATGCAGCGGCGCGCCGCCAATATCGGGAAGATGGGCGATGGACCCCGCATAAGCGACGACCTTGCCGTTCTTGAAGATCGGCGTGATCATCGTCACGTCAGGCAGATGGCCGGTTCCGATTTCCGGATCGTTGGTCGCGAGAACATCGCCCTCTTCCAGCATCTCGACCGGAAACTTTGGCAGGAAATATTTCTGCGCCGCTGCGGGCAGCGAGGTGATGAAAACCGGGATCGACCAGGTGCATTGCGCCAGCGCCCTCCCCTTACTGTCGAGAAGTACCGTTACGTAATCATGGTTCTCACGCACGATCGGCGAAAAAGCTGTCTTTCCGAGCACGTTATCGGCCTGATCCGCGATGAAGATCAGGCGATTCCACATGACCTGAAGGTTGATCGGATCGTTGAAATCGGTTGCGGGTTTCGACATCTGACTGCCCCCTTAGAGAATATTGATCACGAGATTGCCGTGGGCATCGACATGGAAGGCGCCACTCGGCCCGACAACGGCCGTCGATTCACGCTGTTCCACAATGGCAGGCCCTTTCATCTCGTGGCCGACCGGCAGTTTGTAATGGTCGTAAACCGAGGTTTCGACATAGCCGCCCGCCTCCTGAAAATAGACCTGTCGGCTGCCCTTGCGGGCTTCGGCAACGACGGTTTCATGCGGCCGGGTGACCTGATCCTTCTCGCCGCTGGCGCGTAGACGCCAGGTGATGACTTCCAGCGGTGCGGCCACCGTGCGGCCGAACAATTCGCGATAGAGCTTGAAGAAGCTGCTGCGCAATTCTTCAAGGAAAAGGTCTTTCGGCAGGTTACGGTCGGGCAGTACCACCGTAATCTCGTGTCCCTGCCCCACATGGCGCATATCCACGGTATAGCGATTGCTGATCGTCTCCTTCGGAACCCCGGCGGCCGAAACGACTTCCGCCCCCTGAGCGGAAAGATCATCGAGCAGGCGGTTCATCGCCTCGATATCCCAGGCGTCGAGCGCCATCGGATGGCTTGCGGAGAGATCGACGGCAACCGGCGCGATCAACAGGCCGATAGCGGAGCTGACGCCGGCGCCGGTCGGGCAGATGATGCGCGAAATCCCGAGCTTGCGGGCTATGCCATAGGCGTGGACCGGGCCGGCCCCGCCGAAAGCGACCATCGGCAGCGAGCGCGGATCGACACCGAGATCGGTCGCGTGCATGGCGGCGGCCTTGCTCATGGATTCGTTGACGAGATCGTGGATGCCCCAGGCGCAGCGCTCGACGGACACATCGAGAGAAGTGGCCAGTTTGGACATCGCCTCACGGGCCGCGTCCTTCGATACCTTGAACGAGCCGCCGACGAAGGATTCCGTTCCCATGTAACCGAGCAGAATATCGGCGTCGGTTACCGTCGGTTCGGTTCCGCCGCGCTGATAGGCGGCCGGACCCGGCATGGCGCCGGCGGAATGCGGGCCGACATCGAGAAGGCCGAGAGGGTTCTTCGCGGCGATGGAACCGCCGCCAGCGCCGATCTCGATCATCTGAATCGACTGGATTTTCAGCGGAAACCCCGATCCCTTGCGGAAACGCTGGTAATGCGCGACTTCGAGATCGGTGCCGACATTCGGTTCGCCATCGGGAATAAGGCAGAGCTTGGCGGTGGTGCCGCCCATGTCGAAGGAAAGAACGCTCGCTTCGCCCGCCGTACGACCGAATTCGGCGGCGGCGACAGCACCTGCGGCGGGGCCGGATTCGATCAGGCGAACGGGAAGTTCGGCGGCGCGGCGGCTCGGCACAAGGCCGCCCGAAGAGGTCATCCACAGCACCTGCCGGTCGATGCCCTTCTCAGCAAACTCCCGTTGTAGATGGGCGACGTGGCCCGACATTTGCGGGCGGGTATAGGCATTGACCACCGTTGTCGAGGCGCGGTCGAATTCACGCATTTCCGGGCAGACCTCGGAAGACAGCGAAACGAAAATATCCGGGTCTTCCTCGCGCAGAAGGGCGGCAACGCGCTGCTCGTGCTGCGGATATTTGTAAGCGTGCAGCAAGCAGACCGCTACCGAGCGGATGCCTTTTTCTTTCAACCGTCCGGCAATCTCGCGGACGGTCTCCTCCTTGAGCTCCGTCATCACCTCACCATCGGCGGCGATGCGTTCTTCGGCGCCGAAACTGTTGGCGCGGGTGACCAACGGATCGGGATATTTGATGTTCAGGTCATAGAGATCGTAACGCCCCTCGTTGCGGATACGCAGCATGTCCTGAAAACCGTCTGTGGTGACGAAACCGGTCTCCACGCCCTTGCGCTCCAGCACCGCGTTGGTGACGACGGTGGTTGCGCCAAGCACCTGCAGGTTCTCGATGGCAATCGCGTCCGCATGTTTTTCGAGCAGCTCAGACACGCCCTGGACAACGGCTTCGGCCGGATTTTTCGGCGTGCTCAGGACTTTATGGAGGTGCAGTTCGCCGCTGTCGTCCAGAAGCGCGAAATCGGTAAAGGTACCGCCAGTATCGAAAGCCAGTTTTGCCATTGTTTCCCTCGAGCGACCATGCAGCCTCTTTGGCTGCCTTGTGGACCCAAATTTGAATCCGTTCACTGATGGAAAATTTGAAACGTTCGGCGGGCCTTTACCAACACAACCTCGGTCTGCCGCCATAGGGTTTGCTTATAGCGAATTCAGATGGCGCGAATGCCGGGGTGGTGGCCGCTCTTGAGCTTGGTGACGATCTCGAGAAGCACGGAACGCGCCGCCAGAGCCGGCTCGGAAAGCGGCATATGATCGGAGACGCAGAGCGAAACCGTGGCGTCGATGACGGGGGTTGTGAGCGGGTGCAGCTGCGCGCCGCTGAAGCTCGGGGTTTCCAGAACAACGGAGGCTGGAAGGATGGTCGAGCCGAGGCCGTCCAGTACCGCCGCCCCGAGCGCCGGCACGGATTCCAGTTCTGAAATCACCTCCGGCTTTGCGCGCGCCCGCGCCAGCCCTTCATCGATGAGCCGGCGAAGGAAATGCGCCTTGCTCGGCAATAGCATCGCGTGGCCATCCAGCGCCGAGAGCGGAAGCGGCTGACCGGGTTCGGCCGGCAGCTTCATATCGGCGGGCGAGACGAGGAACATTTCTTCCCGGAACAGCGGCTCCAGCGTCACGCCCTTGATGGGATCGGAGGTGTAGATCAGCGCCATGTCCATCTTGCCGGTCATGATCAGCTCGCTGAGGATATGGCCGAAACTGTCGTTGATATGGACCGTAATGGCGGGGAACCGTGCCCTCATCTCCTTGATGAGCGGCAGGGACAGTGCGCTGGACGAGGAATAGGTGGCAAGCCCGATGGAGACGCGGCCGGAGACCGAGCGGGCCGAGCGGTCGATATCGGTCTGCGCCTGCTCGATCTGCTTCAGCATGATCTGCGCATGGCGATAGAGGATCAACCCCGCTTCGGTTGGCGTGATACCGACATTGCTGCGCAACAGCAGCTGGTGTTTGAAATGCTGTTCCAGCGACGCGATCTGCTGCGACAACGCCGGCTGCGCCACACGAAGAATGCCGGCGGCACGCGAAACGCTGCCGGTATCGACGATCTTGACGAAGCTCTTGAGTTTTTTGAAATCGACGCTCATCGGTCCCCACTTTTTGGGGGAAATCCTAGCGCATCGATGCGGAAACAGGAATGGATTTCTGCACGGAGGATTCGTAATTTCAATGGGATAGGTGTTTTTCGGTATATGTCCACGACACAGCTGTGCGCGTACATCTCCACCTCCGTTATTCCGGCCTTGAGCCGGAATCCAGTCGACGCGCGTCTGCGCGGCGGGACAAGTCTTTTCAGCCCAGGGACTTGGGCTGGCTGGATTCCGGCTCAAGGCCGGAGTGGCGGGAAGTGAAAGCGTCAAGAACCGTTGTAAAGGCGAGCCTGTTTACGGGTCCTATTTGCCCCTACCTTAGCGCCGCCACCGCCCGTTCGATGCGATCGCATGCATCCTCCAGCACTTCCATGGAGGTGGCGAAGGAAATGCGGAAATAGGGCGAAAGGCCATAGGCGGCACCCTGAAGAGCCGCCACGCCGACGCTGTCGAGGAGATAGAGGACGAAATCGAGATCGTTTTCGATCACCTTGCCATCTGCCGTCGTTTTGTCGATCACCCCGGCGCAACTCGGATAGAGGTAGAAGGCCCCATCCGGAACCATGCAGGAAAGGCCGGGGATCGCGTTCAGGCGCGATGAGGCGTAGTCGCGCCGCTGTTTATAGACCGCGACGCTTTCCGTCACGAATGTCTGGTCGCCGGCAAGTGCATGGGCGGCGGCGGCCTGGCTGACGGAGGACGGGCAGGACGACATTTGTGACTGCAACTTGTTGATGGCAGCGACGAGTGCTGCCGGCCCTGCCCCGTAACCGATCCGCCACCCCGTCATGGCATAGGATTTTGAAACGCCGTTGGTCAGAAGCACGCGGTCCTTCAGTTCCGGAACGACGGCAACGAAGGTCTTCATCGGCTCGTCCCTGAACCAGACCTGATCGTAAATATCGTCGGATAGGACCATGACATGCGGATGGCGCAGCAATACGTCGCCCAGCGCTTTCAATTCCGCTTCGCTATAGGCAGCACCCGTCGGGTTCGAGGGGGCGTTGAGGATCAGCCACAGCGTCTTCGGGGTGATTGCCGCTTCCAGCGCTTCAGCCGTCAGCTTGAACCCCGTTTCCTCCGGGCATGCAACGATGACGGGCGTGCCGTCATTGGCGATGACCATATCGGGATAAGACACCCAGTAGGGAGCCGGAATGATGACTTCCGCATCGTTTTCCACGCTTGCCATCAGCGCCAGAAACAGGATCTGCTTGGCGCCGCCGCCGACGCAGATTTCACTATCGCCATAGGTGATGCCGAGACGTCTCTGGAAGTCGCCGATGATTGCCTTGCGAAGCGCCGGCGTGCCGTTGACTGCTGTGTATTTGGTCTCCCCCCGATCGATGGCGGCATGCGCCGCGGCCTTGACGGCGTGCGGCGTATCGAAATCCGGCTCGCCGACGGTCAGGTCGGCGATATCGCGGCCGGCGGCCTTCAATTCGCGGGCGCGGGCCGCCGCCGCCGTGCTTGGCGAAACCCTAATTTTCGACACGCGTGATGCTGGCACGAAAGTGCTCATGGTCTTTCCTCGTCTGATATAAAGCTTTGGACCAGTCAGTGTGCGGCTTCGAGTTCGCCGCGCATCTTTCCGGTCAGGAACAGTTCACCTAGTTCGTCATGGGTGATCTCCGCCGGCGTGCCGTCCCAGATCACCTTGCCGAGACGGAGAATGACGGCGCGCTCAGCCACCTCCATGGCCTTTTTGGTATTCTGCTCGACCAGCAGGATGGTCATGCCATTCGCATGCAGCCGCAGGAGTTCATCGAACACGATACCGATTGCGGCCGGCGACAGGCCGACCGAGGGCTCATCCACCAGCAGTACCTTCGGCCGCTGCAAAACCGCCATCGCCACTTCGAGCAATTGTTGCTCGCCGCCCGACATATTGCCCGCGAGCGTCGAACGCCGTGTCTTCAGGATCGGGAAAAGGTCATAGACATAATCCCGGTCCGCCTTCACTTTCGCATCCCGGATGGTATAGGCAGCCATTTGCAGGTTTTCATCGACCGTCATAACCGGGAAATTGCAGCGTCCCTGCGGCACGAAGGATATGCCCTCCCCCAGAATGGCGCGCGACGACAATCCGGCGATATTCCTGCCGCGCCAGTCGATGCCGCCTTCCTTGATGGTCGTCATGCCATAGAGCGTCTTGAGCAGGGTCGATTTGCCCGCCCCGTTCGGCCCCATGAGGGCCACGAATTGGCCGGCCGGCACATCCAGATCGACGCCGTTCAGGATATCGAGATTGCCGTAACCCGCGCGCAGGCCCTTGATGGAAAGATTGCTGTCAGCCGCCAAGATAGGCCTCCCTCACACGCTGGTCCTTGATGATGTCATGCGGCAGCCCCTCGACCAGTTTCGTTCCCTGATCGAGCACGACCACACGCTGGCAGATGCTGGTGACCACATCGATATTATGTTCGATGACGAGGAAACTCACGCCGAGCGATTTATTCGCATATTGGATCGTCTCCACCACGCGCTCGATGATCTTCGGATTGATGCCGGCCATCGGCTCATCGAGCAGGATAAGCTTCGGTTCCGGCATCAGCATGGAGGCGAACTGGATGAGTTTCTGCTGACCGCCGGACAGATTGCCGGCGGGCTGATGGCGAACGTCCCAGAGGCCCGCCATCTTGATCAGCTCACGCGCCCGCTCTCTCAGCCCCGCCACGCGTCGGCGCGACATGCCGCCGAGACCGAAGGTCGACAGCAGCGAGGGAAAGGTGAACATCTGGCCGGCGATGACGAGGTTTTCCTCCACATCGAGCGCCTTGAAGGTGACTGTCTTCTGGAACGATCGCAGCATGCGGCCTTCACGGGCGATGCGGTTGAGCGACCAGCCGGTGATGTCCTGCCCGTCCAGTATCACCTTGCCGGTATCCGGCCGGGCAAGCCCGGTGCTGCAATCAAAGAATGTGGACTTTCCCGAGCCGTTAGGCCCGATCAGCCCGGCGATCTCGCCGCGATTGATGTGCATGCTGACATCATTGACCGCCTTCACCGCACCATAGGACTTGCTGAGGTTCTTTATCTCGAGGATGGGAAGATGAGCCGTCATTTCGAACCTCCGATCGCGTTCCAGAAGCGATTGATCAGGGGCGCAAAGCCCTTCTTGAACCAGAAGACGAGAACGAGAAGGCAGAAACCATAGGCGATCATCCGCACTTCTGGCGCGACGCGCAGCGCCTCCGTCAGACCGACGAAAAGCAGGCTGCCGAACACGGTTCCGGAAATCATGCCAGCACCACCGCCAAGAACGATGATCAGCATCGTCGTGGAGTAATACATCTGGAAGGTCAGCGGGCTGACGACCGTGAGGTAATGGGCATAGAGGCTGCCCCCTACCCCGGCAAAAACGGCGCTCAGCATGAAAACGATCAGCTTGTAGCGCCAGGTGGGAACACCGAGGGATTCCGCCAGCGTTTCGTTTTCGCGAATAGCGACCATGTTGCGGCCCGCCGGCGAGCGAACGATTGCCCATGCGGCAAGCGTTCCCAGCACGCAGATGGCCAGAGCCAGATAATAGAAACTGGTGGTTCCGCTGACCGTGAAGGAGAGCGGGCCAAGTTCGAAATAGGGCTTCGGTATGCCGGAAAGGCCCATGTCGCCGCGGGTCAGCGAAATCCAGTTCTTGGCGATTGCCTGGCCGATGATGACGAAACCCAGCGTACACATGACGAAGGATGTTGAACGAAGACGCAACGCCGGAATGCCGAGCGGCAGGGCAATCGCGCCGGTAACGAGGCCGGAGGCGATGAGGTTCACGTAAAACGGCGTCTCGAAATGCACCGCCAGTAGGCCCGCAGTATAGGCCCCGATGCCGAAGAATGCCGCCTGCGCCAGTGATAGCAGACCGGTATAGCCGACGAGCAGATTGAGCCCGTGGGCCGGCAGCATGAAGATGAGCGCAATGATGAGCGAATGGGTAACGTAACGCGTGCCGATGAAGGGCGCGGCCAGCGCGACGACGATCAGGACGGCGGCGAGCGGAATGCGCAGATCGCGGCGGCGTGCCTGGGGAAAGGTGTCTGTGAGAGACATGTCTAGTCCTCAAAATTCGAGTAAATTCGGCGGGCGCGGCTTCTAGAAGCGCGCCTGCGTCGAAAACAGGCCGTGCGGACGCCACATCAGCATCAGGATCAGCGTTGCGAAACCAACCGTGTCGCGGAATTGCAGCCCGACATAGGTGGCGACGAGGCTTTCGGCGATGCCGAGGATCATGGCCGCGAAGAAGGTTCCCCGCACGTTGCCAAGGCCACCCATGATGATGATCGGCAGGGTTTTGAAAGTGATGAGCTCCCCCATGCCGCCATAGACGCTGACATTGACCGGCGCGGTGAGCACGCCCGAAAGTGCAGCAAGCGCAGCGCCCAGGACGAAGGTGCGCAACACAACCTGCGAGACGTCGATGCCGACCACGCCGCAACATTCGACATTCTGCGAGACCGCCCGCATCGCCATACCGAGACGGCTATAGGTGACCATCAGTTCCAGACCGACGAAGACGATCAGACACACGACCAGAATGAGCACGCGCTGCTGCGCCAGCGTGAAGCCGAGAATGGAAATCGGCTCGATATAACCGCCGGCGAAGAACTTGTAGCCGCCGCCGAAGACGAAAATGATCGTGTTCTGCAGGATCAGCGCGATGCCGAGGGTGGCGAGAACGCCGGACTCCGCCGGCGCCCCCACCATTCTGCGCATCACCAGCTGGCCGACCACATAGGCCACGACTACGGTGGAAAGAACGCCGACGACGATCGAAGCCTCATAGGACAGGCCGAGATAATCGATGGCGAACCACGCCCCGAAGGTTCCGAGCATGTAATATTCGCCATGAGCGAAGTTGATGGCTCTCAGCACCCCGAAAATCATGGTCATGCCGACGGCGACGATAGCGTAGACGGAACCGGTGACGATCCCGTTTACGACTTGCTCGAGAATTGTCGAGAACATGGCTGTACCCCTCCCGGTCTATCAGTTCGCAGGGTACTGGATTTCCGCCGTATAAGCGCCCTTGATGCTGGGCTTGCCGTTCTCGATCTGGAGAAGGATCATCGGAAGGCGCGCCTGATTGTGATCGTCGAAGGTCACTTCGCCGACCGGGCTCTTGTACTTGATCTTGGAGAGCGCTTCGCGGACCGCATTGCGATCAGCGCTGCCGGCTTGCCTGATCGCCTGGGCGAGCAGGTTGACGGTATCCCAATGCACATAGGCGTGATTGTTCGGCGCTTCTTTGTATGTGGCGGTGAATTTCTCGACGAAGGCCTTGCTGGCCGGACTATCGAACTGCGGCAGCCAGGCGGCGGCTTCCACGGCGCCTTCCATGGCTTTCGGCGCGGATTTGATCGTCTTTTCGGTGTTGAATTCACCGTTGCCGATCAGCACGACCTTGCCGGCAAGGCCGAGTTCCAGCATCTGGCGGGCAACGATTGGCGTGGTATCGGCGAGACCATACATGATGATCGCCTGTGCGCCGTTATCGCGGATCTTTGCCAGCACACTGCGGAAGTCGACCTCGCCTTCCTTGTAATAATCCTCGCTCAGAATCTCGCCCTTGAAGTCCGGCAGGTATTTCTTGGTGAAGGTGATGGCGGAGCGGCCGTAGTCGCTATCGACCGACAGGACGGCGAATTTGGTGAAACCACGCTGTTCGGCAGCGTATTTCGCCACGACAAGCGCACGGTTCTCATCCGTCGGATAGTTGCGGAATGTCCATTTGAAACCGCCGACGCCCGCCTGATAGGTGATCTTTGGGTTGGAAGACGCGGCGTTCAATAGCAGAACCTCGGCATCTTCGGCGACAGGCTGCATCGCAAGCGTCACGGAGCTGGAGACATCGCCGATGACGAAATCCACCTCGTCCTGATCGATCAGGCGGCGGGTGGCCGAAACGCCTTCGACCGGCGTGCCCTGGCTGTCGGCGTTGAAGAGTTCGATCTGCTGGCCGTTGATGCCGCCGGCCGCGTTGATGTCCTTTACCGCGAGTTCCGCGCCATGCATGGAGAAAGCGCCGTAGCGCGCATTCGGGCCGCTCATCGGCGCGACGAGGCCGAGCCTTATCGTGTCGGCCGCATAAGCGGAGGCGGAGAGCGCCGGCGACAGGCTCAGGATCGGAGCGACCGCTGCGGAAACCAGTAGAAGTCTGCGAGTAATACCGTTTTTCATGTTCCCACTCCTTTTCGGATTTATCTGTTCCGGCTTTGGCCGGGCGAGCTTTTGCCGCTTTTGCGGTTCTTGTCGATTAACGTCATGCTAATCTTTCAGGCAGAGTAGGTTCATCGCCGGATATTTTGCCAACACAAGTCCTTTCTGCCGCTATAGCGTTTCCTTATGCCGGCAGTCGTTTCCCCCTATCCAGACGTCGGGTTTCGATTTTTGCATGTCTTCCATGCAGGCAAATGCCTGTATTTTTCGCGCCAGAATGGGCATATTTTATGCAATCTCATCACTGGAAACCATGAAAATGAAACTTCACGAAACCGTTCGAAACTATTTCCGCAACCGTCGCGCCGTAGCCGAACTGAGCGCGCTCGATGACAGAAGCCTTTCCGACATCGGCGTCAGCCGCTCGCGTATTCGTTCCGCCGTGGAAGGCCGCCGCTAACAGGCCGAAACGGACGCCTTCATGGGCGTCCGCGCGCAGCACGATCTTCAGGCGCTGAAAATTGCGCCTCAGAATCGGTAAAGCTCCTGTAGAACTCTTCTCCACATATTGGGCGGCGCTTTCAGAGCGCGGCCAAGAGGAGAGTCGAATGAACCACGCCGATTATTCCCCCGACTATTCCATTGTCGCGACAATCCCGTCTGTCGAGGACTATCTGCGCCTTCGCGCCGTGGCGGGGCTAAGCCCCTTCTCACGGGAGGCGGCGGAGAAGGGTTTGCAGGGCACGGTCTTCTCCGTGCTGGTTCTGCATGCAGGTTCCGCCATCGGCATGGGCCGACTGATCGGCGATGGCGGCTGCTTCTTTCAGGTCGTGGACATTGCCGTCGATCCCGCCCATCAGGGCCGGGGCTTGGGCAAGGCGGTCATGGATGCGCTGATGAGCCATGTGAAGAGCGAGCTTCCCGCTTCGGCCTATGTCAGCCTGATCGCCGATGTGCCGGCAAACAGGCTATACGAAAAATTCGGCTTCAGGGAGACCGCGCCGAGGTCGCTCGGAATGGCCTATCGCGTCAGCACGTCGGATTGATCGCATGCAGTCCGCAGCGAGGGCCTCTCCGGTCGATGCGGTTCAGCCGTTCGATGCAGCTTTGAAAATCGCCAACTGATCGGCAAAGGCGCGTTTATAGGCGGGACGCGCCTCGCCGCGGGCGACATAGGCCGCGAGATTCGCGTATTCATCGAGAATGCCCGAACTTTTTATCCGTTGCAGCACCGATATCATCAACAGATCGCCGGCGCTGAATGCGCCGTCAAGCCATTCGGCCTTCCCCAGTCGGTGGGACAATTCGCCGAGCCGCTTGCGAATGCGTTCATCGACGATCTGCAGGCGCTCGCCGTGCCAGCTTTTGTCCCTTTCGAGAAAGCCGGTGACAAAATGCTCGACGATGGGCGGTTCCATGGTGCTGAGCGCGGCGAACATCCACATGATTGCGCGCGCCCGCGCATTCGCATCCTGTGGCAACAGGCCGGCATGGCGTTCGGCTATATGGAATATGATCGCACCGGATTCGAACAGGACGAGATCGCCCTCCTCATAGGTCGGGATTTGCCCGAAGGGTTGAAGCGCGAGATGCGCCGGTTCCCGCATCGCCTTGAAGGAAAGGAGGCGGACCTCATAGGTTTGGCCCACTTCTTCGAGTGCCCAGCGGACGCGCATGTCGCGGGCGAGACCTTTGCCGCCATCGGGCGAACGTTCAAAAGCGGTAATGGTGACTGTCATTGCTGTTCTCCATCACTCCCCATCCCCGGAATGCTGTCGCCTGACGTTGCGTCACACTATGCGCTGGGATGAGCGAAAACAACGTCGTCGTGTTTTCGGCACAGGCTCAGGCGGCGGTTTGCTTTCGGTGGGACACCCACATCAACACCGGCAATGCGGTAAAAGACAGTGCTGCGCCCGCCAGGAAGGTGCCGAATGAACCATGGAGGTCCCACAGCAAGCCGGCGATGACATTGCCGACCAGCACCGCCAGACCTGTCATCAGATTGAAGATGCCGAAGGCCGTTCCCTTGAGATGTGGCGGCGCCGTTTCCGCAATCAGGGCTGCGAGCAGACCCTACGACAGGCCCATATGCAGCCCCCACAGAAGAATGCCAAACAGGAACAACGGAATGGAATTGGCAAAAGCAAGCGTCAGATAGGAGGCCACCAGCACGGCCACGCTCGCCGCGATAATCCCTGAGCGGCCGATCCTGTCCGAAAGCCGGCCGGCGGGATAGGCTGTCAGGCCGTAGACGGCATGCATGATGACCATGGTGATCGGTATCCATGCCGGCCGGAAGCCCGCCTCTTCGGATTTCAGCAACAGGAATGCTTCGCTGAAACGCGCGAAGGTCAGGAGCGACGCCGCGATGATGACGATCCAGACCGCCTGATTGAGTTTCGCAAAATCGGCGAGCCGGAATGGCTTTTCGGCTTTCGGTCTTGCGGGCGCATCCGGTTCCTTCACACCGGCGATGAGGATGAACACCGCAAGGAAAGCGGGAATGACCGCGACCCAGAAAATGGCGAGTACATTTTCGCTGAGCGCGAACATCAGCCCGATGGCCGCCAGCGGCCCAATGAAGCCGCCGACCGTATCGAGTGACTTTCTGAGCCCGAATGCGGCGCCACGAATTTCGGGCGGTGTCACATCGGCAATAAGGGCGTCGCGCGGCGTTCCGCGAATGCCCTTGCCGACCCGGTCCACGGCCTTGGCAGCGACGATCCAGCCAAGCGAGGTGGCGAAGGGAAAAGCGAGTTTCGAGATTGCGCCGAGACCGTATCCAAGCACGGCAAGCATTTTCCGCCGCCTCGTCCAGTCCGCTACAATCCCGGAAAACAGCTTGGTCGTGGTGGCGATGGCAACCGACATGCCCTCGATGAAGCCGACAGTGACCGCGGAAGCGCCGAGACCGGAAACGAGATAATAGGGCAGCAGCGTCTGCACCATTTCCGAAGAAATATCCATCAGAAGGCTAACGATGCCGAGCACCCAGACCGTCGCTGGAATGCGTGCCCGAACCGTTGCGGAAACAGGCGCAGAAGAAGTCGTCATGATGGCCCCCGATCGTCTCTGGAATAATCATGTCCTCCTGAAACAATCAACCGGGCGGATATCGTGCAACCGCGACAAACGGGGAAAATAAGCGCCATCAAATCTCTGTGGGGCTGAGGCAAATACCGCCGAAGCCCGATGAAAGGGCTGGCCATTTCATGCAAAAACTCTAAGCTCCAGCGCCGGACACGGATTGCCTAGAACCATCGGTTTTCAGTTCAAATCATTAGGGAGAAAACATCAGATGAGCCTGCGTATCAACGACATAGCACCCGACTTCACCGCCGAGACCACCCATGGTCCGGTGAGCTTCCACGACTGGATCGGCGACGGCTGGGCGGTCCTGTTTTCGCATCCGAAGAACTTCACGCCGGTCTGCACGACGGAACTCGGTGCGATGGGCGGCCTGCAGCCGGAGTTCGAAAAGCGTGGTGTCAAGATCATCGGTATTTCGGTCGATCCGGTCGAAAGCCATGAAAAATGGAAGAATGATATTCGCACCGCGACCGGTTTCAACGTCGACTATCCGCTGATCGGCGACAAGGACCTGAAGGTCGCCAAGCTATACGACATGCTGCCGGCCGGTGCTGGCGACAGCTCCGAAGGCCGCACGCCTGCCGACAACGCCACCGTGCGCTCCGTCTTCGTCATCGGTCCCGACAAGAAGATCAAGCTGGTCCTCACCTACCCCATGACCACCGGCCGCAATTTCGAAGAAATTCTTCGCGCGATCGATTCCATCCAGCTCACATCCAAACATCAGGTGGCGACCCCGGCCAACTGGAAGCAGGGCGAGGATGTCATCATCACCGCAGCCGTTTCCAACGAGGATGCGATCGCCCGTTTCGGTTCCTACGACACGGTTCTTCCGTATCTGCGCAAGACCAAACAGCCCGGCTGATTTGAAGCCTATGATGGGGCGGTGAAACATCATCGTCCCATCCGTCCTTAGGTACGATAGCACGCTCTAGCCGGCGTCCTGCCTGATAACGCGCAGCATTGGCCGGGCATCGAGTTCGGCGGGCGTGAAACGCGCAAGAAGGTCGAAAGATGTTATGGCTTCGCCGGCAGCGAAGCGTCGCCCGTTGACGACGAGATGCCCGAGGCCGAAGAGGGTAAGAAGCGCTTCCGTCGCATCTCCGGCCGGGGTTTCGAAAAGCAGATTCGTCTGGCCGAAATGTTCCAGACCCGTTGTCCAGGCCCTGATCTTTTCCCCCTCCTCCGTCACGAAGGTTCCGAAGGCCAGCATCGCCGCCATTTGCTGCGGTTGGTCCAGATGGCCGTTTGCATAATTCAGATAGTCATCGAGATTGGCGCGGCCGACGATCATGTCGAGATAATGCAATGCAACGGCCTGCATGGGAGCGACCTGATGAATGCCGAGCAGGGCCGAGGCGATCTCGTTATGGGCGATTTCAGGATCGTCCTCATCCGCCATGATGAGGAATCTGAACTCGCACTGATGCGTCGCGCGGCTGAAATCGTCATATGCCGCTTTGGCATCGACGCAAAAGGTCTTTGACCAGTCGACCCTGGCCTCTGCGACTGCCGGATATTGGGCCGGCGCAACCGGCGCAACCGGCGCCACTGCGACCGGCTCGGGAGTGCCGACAAAAACCCTCGTCGAACCGCGCAAGCCGTCAAATACGCCCTTTTCGCTCAGCCGCTCACATTCATATCCCTCCTCGCCCCACGCTTCTGTCAGCGCTGAATCAGAGATCGTGGGTTCGCTGTCGAAATAGAGTGTCGCCTTGAAAAATTGAGTGTCGCCATTTGCCATCGCAAATCCCGTCCATGGCATTTTCTGTGCGTTATGGCTTTATGATCCCGCCATGATAGTCAAGCCGGTACGTCTCGACATGGCCCCGGTAAATGCGCTCGATACCGGTGAAGGACCGGAATTCACCTTCATTCGTGTCGACATAGATCAGATTTTCCACCGGGTTGGTGAAGCCGCCAAGGAACCGGCCCTCACGATAGAGCGTGGAAAGCGACCGCTGAATGACCATGCCAGCCGTGGCGCCATCGATCATGTCGGGCCGGAGGATGCGGCCGTAATAACTCATTGCCCACACTGCCGTTCCCTCATGCCAGACGACCTCCTGGCCGATGAAATCGGTTCCCCCGAAATAACTGTCGATATAGTGCCAGTCGCCGCTCTGATAACCGAGATCGTGAGATCCCTTGCGCGTGGGCGTCGCCGATTTACTACCGCTGCCGACATAGGTGGCGGACTTGGCCTGCACGATGAACTCTTCCAGCATGGGAAACCTTTCGGGATAAGAACATAAAGTGAACATAGGCGATTTTTGGGGTGGTCGCAAGTGCGGTCCCTGCCCGGCATCGAACCCGCATTTCAGCAATGGCGGGCTTGGTAATCGCGGCGTTTGCGCTTAGAAGCTTGGCAGGAATTATCCGAAAAGAGTGTCCATGCCGCAAAACCCGCAAATCTATGTCGATGCCGATGCCTGCCCCGTGAAGCCGGAGATTCTGAAGGTGGCGGATCGGCATGGGCTGGAAGTGACCTTTGTTGCCAATTCCGGTCTGCGCCCGTCACGCGATCCCATGGTGAAAAACGTCATCGTATCCGCCGGTTTCGACGCGGCAGACGACTGGATCGCCGATCATGCCGGTGAGAACGATATCGTCATCACCGCCGATGTGCCGCTGGCCGGGCGCTGCGTCGCCAAGGGTGCGTTGGTGACCGGGCCGACGGGTCGCGTTTTTGACCAGTCTAATATCGGGATGGCGACGGCGATGCGCGATCTTGGCGCGCATCTGCGCGAAACCGGTGAAAGCAAGGGATATAATGCGGCTTTTTCACCGCGTGACCGCTCCGCTTTTCTGGAGACGCTTGACCGTTTCTGCCGCCGTGTCAAAAAATGACAGCGCCAACAGAAAGGTGCCGCCCATGACCCCGGCCAATATGAAAAGCAACAGCTATCGCCGCCATCAACCTTTCGTCATTGCTTTTTTGGTCGGTGCCGTGAGCCTTGGGCTGGCGCTGGTTTTTGCGCCACCGCTGGCGATCGAGGTCGCGGCCGTCCTGTTCTTCCTGACCTATCTCACCCTGATCGCCTTTCGCCTGTCGGGCCTGACGGCGCAGCATCTGAAGGCCCATGCCGATAGCGACGACCTGCCTGCGGTCGCCATCATCGCCGTCACGCTGCTTGCCGTTGCCGTCGCGGTGGTATCGCTGTTTCAGGCCCTCAACCATACCGGCGAAACAGTCTGGGCGCTGCTCATCGCCTTCGCCTCGGTGATCTTCGGCTGGCTGACCATCCACACCATGACCGCCCTGCATTACGCCCATCTTTACTGGCGGCCCGCCATGGTGGACGGCAAACGCCAGCATCGCGGCGGCATGGATTTTCCGGGCACGAAGGAACCCTGCGGTTACGACTTTCTCTATTTTGCCGTGGTGATCGGCATGACCGCACAGACGTCGGATGTGGGGATAACCACGACCGCCATGCGCAAGGTCACGCTGCTGCACTCCATCGTTTCTTTCTTCTTCAATACGGTTCTGGTGGCGGCGGCGGTCAATGCAGCCGTCTCGCTTGCGGGCTGAACCGGGAAATTTCACAAGGAATGGCTTCATGAACATTATTTCGCAAAATACGGCCTTTGGCGGCATGCAGGGCGTATTTTCGCACACATCGGAAACCCTGAAATCGGAGATGAGCTTTGCGGTTTATGTGCCGCCGAAGGCGATTCATGAGCCCTGCCCTGTCCTGTGGTATCTTTCCGGCCTCACCTGCACCCATGCCAATGTCATGGAAAAAGGCGAATATCGCCGCATGGCGTCCGAACTCGGGCTGATCGTCGTCTGCCCGGATACCAGCCCGCGCGGCAATGACGTGCCGGACGAATTGACCAACTGGCAGATGGGCAAAGGCGCCGGATTTTATCTCGATGCCACGGAGGAGCCCTGGTCCGAGCACTACCGGATGTACAGCTATGTAACGGAAGAACTGCCTGCCCTCATCGGCCAGCATTTCCGTGCGAATATGAGCCGCCAGGGCATTTTCGGCCATTCGATGGGCGGCCATGGCGCGATGACCATTGCGCTGAAGAACCCCGGGCGTTTCAAGAGCTGCTCAGCCTTTGCGCCGATCGTGGCTCCCTCTTCGGCCGACTGGTCCGAGCCGGCGCTGGAAAAATATCTCGGTGCGGATAAGGCCGCATGGCGTCAATACGACGCCTGTGCGCTGGTCGAGGACGGCGCGCGTTTTCCCGAGTTCCTGATCGATCAGGGCAAGGCCGATAGTTTTCTTGAAAAGGGCCTGCGCCCCTGGCTGTTCGAAGAAGCGGTCAAGGGCACGGATATCGGCCTGACGCTGCGCATGCATGAGCGCTACGACCACTCCTATTATTTCATTTCCACCTTCATGGATGACCATTTGAAGTGGCATGCGGAGCGGCTGGGATAAGGATGGAGAAGCAGGCTGGCGGCGCCCTGTAAGCGCCGCCGTTTCGGATTTAACCTGACATTACGGGATGCGGGCAATGACCTTGATCTCGAAATCGAAGCCGGCAAGCCAGTTGACGCCGACGGCCGTCCAGTTCGGGTAAGGCTTTTGGCTGAAAATCTCCTGCTTGACGGCCATGATCGTTCCGAACTGGTTTTCCGGATCCGTGTGGAACGTCGTTACATCCACAATATCATCGAAGGTGCAGCCCGCCGCTGCAAGCGTGGCCTTGAGGTTTTCAAAGGCCAGCCGGACCTGACGTTCAAAATCAGGTTCAGGCGTTCCATCGGCACGGCTGCCGACCTGGCCGGAAACGAAAAGAAGGTCACCGGATCGGATCGCTGCGGAATAGCCATGCTCCTCGTAAAGCGCATGCCTGTTGGCGGGGAAAATTGCTTCGCGTGCGGTCATTGTGCATCTCTCTTTTGGCTGAGTGGTCATGGACGCGAGAAGCGTTGCTCTTCTTAAAAGAAGGCTTCGGGCGCCAATTCACATACGTTACGTATGCCAGATAATTACATACGTGCCGCATGTCAATTAAATATACGCGACGTATGTGAATTCAAGAGCATCGAAGATGCGCCTGATTGAAGCTTGAGATATTTGTGAAGCTGAAGTGCGGACGAATAGAAGTCACGCCCTCGCCTTTTGTGTCCGGCCTATGGAAACAGCGCCGTTGCAAGCGTCGTCGGGCCGGGTCGGCTGAGCCTGAACTCGCGGATCACGCGTTCGGCGACGCCATAGGCAAGTTCCTGCTCTGTCGACTGATTGTCGAAGCTGACGACGGTGGCGGTGAATTTGGCCTCGGCGATCACCTCTCCCGTCGCAACGGCGGCGGCGCGGACGATGACCTTGGCTGACGCCCTTTCCCCGAATAGAAAGGGACCGCGCGTAACGGATGCGAGGCGAATGGTCAGTACCACGCGCGGCCGGGTTTCTCCACGCGCCGTGGTTTTGATCGCGTTCTGCACCTGCGCATGAATGGACTGCATCAGCGCCGGAGCGACATCCGGGCGTGCGGCGACGAATGCGCCGCGCACATCGTAAAGCAGCCGGTCGGTATTGGTCGCTTCCGGTTCCAGCCTGAAAGACATGAGCGTGAAACACGCCAGCACAAGAATGCCAAGGCGTTTCAGCGTGGTGATCATGATCAGCGGCTCCCCTAACGTGAGGTAACCGCATATTCGGCCATCAGGGTTAGAAAAGCGTTAAGAAGCGCTCTTCAGGGACTCCAGAACATTGAGTGCGGCGCGCATATCGACAAGCCTGACGGCGCGGCGCTCCAGGGCCTCCTCGTCCTCACCCCATTGCTCGGCCGTCCAATCCTCGTCCAGATGGGCAAGCGCCCAGGCTTCCTCCAGCGTCAGCTCCGCTTCCGCCAGTGCAAGGGCCAAAATGGCGGAGCCGGTCAGCGACGTCATGGTGTGAAGAGCGGCAAGCGCAATCGGCGTATCGTATTTCTTCAGCGTTACCGCAAAAGCCGCGATGGCTTCGCGCGGCTGGTCCTGATGCATCACGCCTTCAACGAGAATGAAGCGCGCTCCGAGCACATTGGCCGCCCAGTCCAGAACAGGATCCCAATGGTCCGTCTGCCGCGCGACCAGCGCTTGCGGATCACCCGCGCGATAGCAGAGGAGATCGGAAGAGGAAAAACGAAGTATGTCCTCAAAAACCGCCTGCGTGTCGTTGGCGACGCCATCAATGGCCGTGTTCACATGCCGAGAGACGGGCATGACCACCGGATTGACCACTTCTTTCTGGGCGTCCCATTCATCGCGAAGCAGTTCCGCCAGCGCACGCGTCGGGACAGCTAGCGACTTCTTGGCGGGGGTGCGTAGCGGCTTACCATCGAGAAGGATGGTGAAGCCGCCCTCTTCCGTCTCACCGACGGTGACATCCTTGTAAAACCGCTTCGGCAGAGGTTTCTGCATCTGGATCTGCGCGCGCAGGATCGGATCGGGATGGCTCAGGCCCTCCGAAAGGTCATTCAGGAGATCACGCATGGCACGTCCTCGTCAGTCGGATAAAAAGATTATTCAAGAATATCGGCCGGAACATAGGCCGGGATTTCGCGCGGGTGGCTGACGACCGCATCGGCGCCCGCCTTCCAGAGATCGTCGACAGAGGCATAACCCCAGGCGACGCCGATTGCTTTCGCGCCCGCAGCCTTGGCCATCTGCATGTCATAGATCGCATCGCCGATAACGACAGTGTCGGCCGGAACCATGCCGGTTTCATGGCAGCATTCCATCACCATGGCCGGATGCGGCTTGGAGGGGCAATCATCCGCCGTGCGCGACACGATGAAATGATCGGTAAAGCCATGCGTCTCGAGAATATGGGTAAGCCCGCGACGACCTTTGCCGGTGACGGCGCCGATCAGGACATCGTTGCGTTTCGCCAACTCGTCGATCAGCGCCGCAACGCCATCGAAAAGCGGCTCGATCATTCCCGGGCGGGCGCGGACCGGATGATAGATTTCCTTGTAGCGCTGCGTCATCGCCAGCGCCTCGTCATCCACATGCGGCTTGTCGAGCATGCGGGCGATGGCGATATCCAGCGTCAGGCCGATAATGGCCTTGGTCTGCGAGATATCCGGACGCGGTTTTCCGAAATCGGCGAATGTATCGGACATGACGGCATGGATGAGGCCGGCGCTATCCACCAGCGTGCCGTCGCAATCGAAAAGAACCAGTTTCATGGGCTGTCAGCCTTCCCTGTCGCCATCGGCCACGTCGAGGCCGAGCAGGTTCCAGGTCTGGACCATATGCGGCGGCAGGGGTGCGCTGACCCGAAGCCGGCCGCCATTCGGATGCGGAATGTCGATATGGCGCGCGTGGAGATGCAGGCGTTTCTGGATGCCGCCCGGAAAATCCCAGTTTGGATCATCGATGTAATATTTGGGATCGCCGATGATCGGGTGTCCCATATGCAGCGCATGGACGCGAAGCTGATGGGTGCGGCCGGTATAGGGTTCCATTTCCAGCCAGGCAAGGTTCTGCGCGGCGGTATCGATGACACGGTAATAGGAAATGGCGTGGTCAGCCCCCTCCTCGCCATGTTTGGCGATGCGCATGCGGTCGCCATCGGCCGTCTGTTCCTTGACGAGCCAGGTGGAAATCTTGTCCTGATGCTTGCGCGGCACGCCCTTGACCAGCGCCCAATAGGTCTTCTTGGTGTCGCGCTCGCGGAAGGCGGCGGTCAGTTTCTGGGCAGCACCGCGGGTGCGGGCGACGACCAGCACGCCAGACGTATCGCGGTCGAGGCGATGGACCAGACGCGGCTTTTCGCCCTTCTGGTTTGTCCATGCTTCGAGGAGCCCGTCAATATGACGGTTGACGCCGGAACCGCCCTGCACGGCAATGCCGGCCGGCTTGTTGAAAACAAAAACCTTGTCGTCCTCATGCAGCAGCATGCGGGCCAGAAGCTCGGTATCTTCCGAATGCTTGAGGTCCCTTGACCCGATCGGGCCGCTCTTGACCTTGAGGTCGGAATCGACCGGCGGTACGCGAACCATCTGCCCCGGCTGCACCCTCGCATCGGTTTTTACACGGCCGCCATCCACGCGCACCTGTCCGGAGCGCAGCAGCTTCTGCAATTGCCCGAAACCAAGGCCCGGATAGTGAATCTTGAACCAGCGATCGAGCCGCATACCGGCCTCGTCGGCCTCGACCTTGATATGCTCGATACCTGCCATGAAATTTCCAGTCTCTCTGTCTTGATCGCACGCCCATATCTCTGGCGCGCCGTTTGAACCAAGCCTTTAGAACAAACTGCGGCCCAAGGCCAGCCCGGCAAAAACCGCAGCGATGGAAACCACAAGACTTGCAATGACGTAAATAGCCGAAAGACCGAGCGCGCCGCGCTCAAAAAGCGCAACCGCATCGAGCGAGAAGGACGAAAAGGTGGTGAACCCGCCGAGCACGCCGGTAACGAGAAACAGGCGCATTTCCATCGAGGCGTTCAGCCGCCGCGCCACAAGCTCGACCAGTAAACCGATCAGGAAGGACCCAACCACGTTAACGGCCAATGTTCCCCAGGGAAAATTCGGACCAGCCAATCGCATGCTCCAGACACCGACCAGATAACGAAACACGGAACCGATTGCGCCGCCTGTGGCGACAAGGGCGATATTGATCATGGGGATTATGTCTCCGGAGGAAATTGCCGGACAATCTGTCCGAGGCATTTCTAGACCATGGCAATCCTGCGCGAAAGTCCACTACCCCGCGCTTTCGTCCATTAAAATACGATTAAATTGCAGGTCCGCGATTTAGCCTTCCAACAAGACGGCGGTGTTAGTCTCCTGTTTTTACGGGTCGGCGAAGATGGCCGGAGGTTGGATGACACAGGTTCTTTCCGTTTCAGCAAATACGGCCGCCTATGCACTGGAGGCGGTGAAGCCGTCGCCGCGCGTGCCGCGCAGGAGCGAGGTCGAAGAGGCCATTCATGAATTGGCGCGCAAGGCGGAAAACGGAGACGACTTCCAGCTCAGGGCCCTGATGACGGCTATCAAGCCGCCCGCACTTACCCTTTATTTCCTGACCAATGCCAGCCAGCGTCACGAACCGCAGACTACGCTCGATCAGGCCGTGGAGGCCTATGAGGAAAACAATCCCCCTTCTGATCATAAAAAATCACTTTAGATCAAATTGATATCTTTATATTCTAATTTTATGGTTCAGGTTTTTCCGATTTAAATTCGGCCTTCCCATTCAGGCTGATGTCAGGCTGATTTTCTAGATATCACCCACCGAATGCCGGAAAAATCACGGAGGCGATGGCCATCACGCCTTTTCCGTCACGGCGCTGAAAGCAAGGAAATAACCGAAAAAGCTTGCGGCTACCGGACATGTCACGCGTTCCGGTAGCCGTTTTTTCAGCCATCAATTGTGCTGGTGTTCGTCACCCTTGGCCGAGCCTGCGGAAAGCACGATTTCGACTTTGCCGGCTTTTTCGAAGATCAGCGTCACCGGCACCTTGTCACCTTCGGCAAAGGGCTTCTTCACGTTGAAGAACATCATGTGCAGGCCGCCCGGCTTCAATTCCACCGTCTGGCCGGCGGGAATGACGATGCCGTCATCCAGCTTGCGCATTTTCATGACGTCGTTGACCATGGCCATTTCATGAATTTCAGCGCGACCGGCGGCGGCGGATTCGACGCCGATCAGCTTGTCATCGCTATCACCGGCATTCTTGATCGTCACATAACCGCCGCCCACGGGCTGGCCCGGCAGCATGGCCTTGGTCGTGGCGCCGGAAACCTCAAGGCTGCCGGCCTTCACCACATCCATATCCATGGCCATGGCGGAATGGTCATGCCCACCGGCATGGGTCTTGGCAGTAACGCGGATGGCCGGGGCCGGGTTTTTCAGCGAATGCGGATCGACGCCTGCCGCTGCCACCTCGTCCCAGGAAACCTTGCCCTTGTCGCCGCAAAGCTGCGTGACCTTGAAGGGCAGGTCCTGCCCTGCCTCTATACCGGAGATTTTTCCCTGTATCGCAAAGGTGTCGTAGAACTCGTCCGGCAGGTTGCCGCCTTTCCAGAGAATCTCGACCGGGCCGCTTTTGATCTCCTGGCCGTGGTTCTTGTAGGCTTTCTGATAGTCGCCCTTGATGATTTCCAGCTCCCAGCCGGCCTTGGGCTGCGGCTTGGCGGAAATGAAACCTTCCGGCAGCTTGACCTGAACTTCGGTCGTGGCAAGGCCGCCTTCGCAGCCATGCGGCACCTGAAGAGCGGCGACAACGGTGCTTTCCTGTTCGGCCGAAGCGTCAACGAAGCTGGTATGGGCAAATGCCTGGACGCTCGAGACCGAAGCGGCAAACAGGGTGCAGGTGATGATCCTGGTGGTTTTCATTGTGTCTTGTCCTTGCGACTGCGCCCCACGGGCAGTGCAGCCATTGCGTGCCGCCAGCCGGCGGCGATGATCCTGTGAAACGAAGAGATCAGACGGACAGCAATGGCGGGCCGCGCGCAGCCTGTTTAAGGATCGTCAGGACCGAGCGGAAACTCCACTCCGCGGATAAACGATTGTCGAGCCAGGCGAATTCGGTCCTCAGCCAGCCGTCCGCATCGGGCACGGGCAGGAGAATGGACGAGGCCAGCAGGCAGGCCTCGCAAAACAGGATCGCATCGCTGGAATGGGTCGGACCGTCCTTGGCGTGCGAGGCATTCACCCCGCCGCCGTGGCCGAGGCAAATCTCTGCAAAGGTGCCATCCGGCAGCCGGTAACTCTCATCAAGCACGACTTGCGAGGCAGCGGCAAGTACGGGCTTGTGGGCAAAGCCGAGCGACAACATCAGGGTCGCGCAGAAAATGCGAAGCATTTTCTCCATCCCTGTCAGCCGTCGCTTTCGATTTGCGTCCATACTCTGGCGATACCTCTCTTTCTCACCGATTTCAAAGGGGAAATTTGCCGCAGCCCCAGGCTCTGAACCGGAACAATCGTCGGAGCGCGGCATTTTCCCTCCGATAAACTATTACGGAAGGAGTATCCGACATGCCGGCCAAATCGAAAGCCCAGCAGAAAGCGGCGGGCGCGGCGCTGGCCGCCAAACGCGGCGACATCAAGAAATCCAGTTTACAAGGTGCTTCAAAAAGCATGGAGAAGTCCATGACAGAAAAGGAACTTGATGAATTGGCATCGACAAAACGCAAGGGGTTGCCGGAGAAAAAATCCGACTGATATTGTCCGGCACTCAGGCTGTTGACTGCATCTTACGCCGACGATGGCGCAGATGGAGCAAGAATCTGTTCAGATGCGTCATTTGGTCCTTGCCAATAACGGGTCTTCGAAGATAATGAGCGTCGCATCATCGTTGGGAGAAACCGCTTCACTGCGGTGCCGAAGGAGCAACCGCCCCGGAAACTCTCAGGCAAAAGGACCAGCGGTGACGACGGAACTCTGGAGAGAAGCCACCTTTCATTAGGACGGCTCGCCGAAGGGATAACAATCTCAGGCGACAAGGACAGAGGGGGCTCTTGAACCCGGCGCGTTTTTAGCGTCATGACCTGAGCCCGCGCGATCTTTCGCGCAACCCTGGAGGCGTCCTTGGACGATACCGCCGAGCTTCAAATCACGCCGCTCAATTCCCTGCATCTATCGCTTGGCGCCCGCATGGTGCCTTTCGCCGGTTATGACATGCCGGTCCAATACCCGGCCGGCGTTCTGAAGGAACATCTTCAGACCCGCACCTCCGCCGGTCTGTTTGACGTGTCGCATATGGGTCAGGTGATCCTGAAGGCGAAGTCCGGCAGAAATGAAGATGCCGCACTCGCGCTGGAAAAGCTGGTGCCGGTGGATATTCTCGGCCTGAAGGAAGGTCGCCAGCGCTACGGTTTCTTCACCGACGAAAATGGCGGCATTCTCGATGACCTGATGATCACCAATCGCGGTGACCATCTGTTTGTCGTCGTCAATGCGGCCTGCAAGGATGCCGATGTCGCCCATATGAAGGCGCATCTTTCCGATGCCTGCGAGATAACGCTTCTCGATGACCGGGCGCTCATCGCGCTTCAGGGACCGCGCGCGGAGGCCGTTCTGGCTGAGCTCTGGGCCGGCGTTTCGGAAATGAAATTCATGGATGTGCAGGAAGTGCCGCTGCATGACGTGCCCTGCATCGTCTCCCGCTCCGGTTATTCCGGTGAAGACGGCTTTGAAATCTCCGTGCCGGCCGACAAGGCCGAAGAAATTGCCAAAGCCCTGCTCGAACATCCCGATTGCGATCCGATCGGACTTGGTGCGCGCGACAGCCTGCGTCTGGAAGCCGGCCTTTGTCTCTACGGCAACGATATCGATACGACGACCTCCCCCATCGAAGCCTCGCTCGAATGGGCGATCCAGAAGGCGCGCCGCGCTGGCGGCGACCGCGAGGGCGGTTTTCCCGGCGCAGAGCGCATTCTCGGCGAATTGAAAGACGGCACATCGCGCCGACGCGTTGGCCTGAAGCCGGAAGGCAAGGCGCCGGTGCGCGGCCATTCGAAGCTGTTTGCGGATGCCGAAGGCAAGACGGAAATCGGTGAAGTGACCTCGGGCGGTTTCGGTCCCTCGGTCGAAGGTCCCGTCGCCATGGGTTACGTGCCTGTTTCCCACGCTGCTCCCGGCACGGCTGTCTTTGCGGAAGTGCGTGGCAAATATCTGCCCGTCACCGTCGCCGCCCTGCCCTTCATCAAACCCACCTATAAACGATAATCTTCATCCCATCTCCGGAGAGAATACGATGCTGAAATTTACCGCAGAACACGAATGGCTGAAGTTCGAAGGCGATATCGCCACCGTTGGCATCACCAGCCACGCCGCTGAACAGCTTGGCGATCTCGTCTTCGTCGAATTGCCGGAAGTGGGCGCCACCTTCTCCAAGGATGGCGACGCGGCAACCGTTGAATCCGTCAAGGCGGCTTCCGACGTCTATTGTCCGCTGGATGGCGAAGTGGTGGAAATCAACCAGGCCATCGTCGATGATCCTTCGCTGGTCAATTCCGACCCGCAGGGCGCCGGCTGGTTCTTCAAGCTGAAGCTTTCCAATGCGGCGGATGCCGATACGCTGCTCGACGAGGCAGCCTACAAGGAGCTGATCGCGTAATGACGACGCCCACCGAATTCCATTTCACCGACTATCAGCCCTATGATTTCGCCAACCGGCGTCATATCGGGCCGTCGCCGTCGGAAATGGCCGAGATGCTGAAGGTCGTTGGCTACAAGAGCCTCGACGCCCTGATCGACGCCACCGTTCCCTCCTCCATCCGCCAGAAGGTGCCGCTGACCTGGGGTGCCGCGTTGACCGAACGCGAGGCGCTCGACCGTCTTCGCGAGACGGCCAACAAGAACCAGGTCCTGACCTCGCTGATCGGCCAGGGCTATTATGGCACCATCACGCCGCCGGTCATCCAGCGCAATATTCTGGAAAACCCGGCCTGGTATACGGCCTATACGCCCTACCAGCCGGAAATCAGCCAGGGCCGTCTTGAGGCGCTGCTGAACTACCAGACGATGGTGTGCGACCTGACCGGTCTCGACGTTGCCAACGCATCGCTGCTCGATGAAGCGACGGCGGCTGCCGAAGCCATGGCGATGTGCCAGCGTGTTGCCAAGTCCAAGGCGACCGCCTTCTTCGTTGACGCCAATTGCCATCCGCAGACCATTGCGCTGATCGAGACGCGTGCGGCCCCGCTCGGCTGGAAGGTGATTGTCGGCAACCCCTTTACCGATCTCGATCCGGTCGACGTGTTCGGCGCGATCTTCCAGTATCCGGGCACGCATGGCCATGTCAGCGATTTCTCCGGCCTGATTTCCCGCCTGCACCAGACGGGCGCGATTGCCGCCGTCGCCGCGGATCTTCTGGCGCTGACGCTCCTGAAGTCTCCCGGCGAAATGGGCGCGGATATCGCCATCGGCACCTCGCAGCGTTTCGGCGTTCCGGTTGGTTACGGCGGTCCGCATGCGGCCTACATGGCCGTCAAGGATGCGCATAAGCGTTCCATGCCCGGCCGTCTGGTCGGCGTTTCGGTCGATGCGCGCGGCAACCGCGCCTATCGCCTGTCGCTGCAGACCCGCGAGCAGCATATCCGCCGCGAAAAGGCGACGTCGAACATCTGCACCGCGCAGGTGCTGCTCGCCGTTATGGCCTCCATGTATGGCGTCTTCCATGGCCCGCAGGGTATCAAGGCGATTGCCCAGCAGACCCACCAGAAGGCGGTGCTGATGGCCAAGGGACTGGAAAAGCTCGGCTACACCATCGAGCCGGAAACCTTCTTCGACACGATCACCGTCGAAGTCGGCCATATGCAGGGCGTCATCCTGCGTTCGGCCGTAGCGGAAGGTGTAAACCTGCGCAAGGTCGGCGCGACCAAGATCGGCATGAGCCTTGACGAGCGCACGCGTCCGGCAACGCTGGAAGCCGTCTGGCGCGCTTTTGGCGGCAATTTCTCGATCTCGGATTTCGAGCCGGACTATCGTCTGCCGAAGGAATTGCTGCGCACCAGCCAGTACATGACGCATCCGATCTTCCACATGAACCGTGCCGAAAGCGAGATGACCCGTTACATCCGCCGTCTTTCGGACCGCGATCTGGCGCTTGACCGTTCGATGATCCCGCTCGGTTCCTGCACCATGAAACTGAACGCCACGGCGGAAATGCTACCGATCACCTGGCCGGAATTTTCCGACATCCATCCCTTCGTACCTGCCAATCAGGCACTCGGTTACAAGGAGATGATCGACGATCTCTCCGAAAAGCTGTGCTCGGTCACCGGTTACGACGCCTTCTCCATGCAGCCGAATTCCGGCGCGCAGGGGGAATATGCCGGGCTTCTGACCATCCGCAACTACCACCTCGCCAATGGCGGCACACATCGTGACGTCTGCCTCATTCCCACCTCGGCGCATGGCACCAATCCTGCCTCCGCGCAGATGGTCGGCATGAAGGTGGTGCCGGTGAAGGTGCGGGATAACGGTGACATCGATATCGATGATTTCCGTGTAAAAGCAGAGCAGTATGCGGAAAACCTCTCGTGCTGCATGATCACCTATCCGTCCACTCACGGCGTGTTCGAAGAGACCGTTCGCGAGATTTGCGAGATCACGCACAAGCATGGCGGTCAGGTCTATCTCGACGGCGCCAACATGAACGCCATGGTCGGTCTCGCCCGTCCCGGCGATATCGGTTCTGATGTTTCGCATCTCAACCTGCACAAGACTTTCTGCATTCCGCATGGCGGCGGTGGCCCCGGCATGGGACCGATCGGCGTCAAAGCACATCTTGCTCCTTACCTGCCCGGCCATCCGGCGACGGACGGCCGTGAGGGTGCGGTGTCTGCTGCCCCGTTTGGTTCGCCGTCGATCCTGCCGATTTCCTGGAGCTATTGCCTGATGATGGGCGGCGAAGGGCTGACGCAGGCGACCAAGGTGGCGATCCTCAACGCCAACTACATCGCCGAACGGCTGAAGGGCGCTTATGACGTGCTCTACAAGTCCGAAACGGGACGTGTGGCGCATGAATGCATCATTGATACCCGCCCGCTGGCAGACAGCTGCGGCGTGACGGTGGACGATGTCGCGAAGCGCCTCATCGACTGCGGTTTCCATGCGCCGACCATGAGCTGGCCGGTTGCCGGCACGCTGATGATCGAGCCGACGGAATCCGAAACCAAGGCTGAAATCGACCGTTTCTGCGATGCCATGCTGGCGATCCGCGAGGAAGCCCGCGACATCGAGGAAGGCCGTGCGGACAAGACCAACAACCCGCTGAAGAACGCGCCGCATACGGTGGAAGACCTCGTCGGCGAATGGGATCGTCCCTATAGCCGCGAAAAGGGCTGCTTCCCGCCCGGTGCGTTCCGCATCGACAAATACTGGTCGCCGGTCAACCGCATCGACAATGTCTATGGCGACCGCAACCTCATCTGCACCTGCCCGCCGATGGAGGCTTATGCCGAAGCCGCCGAATAAGGCACTCGGTTCGAATAATAAGAAGGCCCGGACAGATCCGGGCCTTTTTTCGTTGCTGCAAGTGAAACGGTCCTGGGATCGCGCTGACACGATTGATCGCCCGTCGATCCATGTTAAACCGGACCATGCAAACCAGCGGCGATGGAGTGTGAATGCGTCTGATCTGCCTGAACGGTTGGGGCGGAAAGCTCCATGACGAGCTCGTTTCCTATATTGCCGCGGTCGATCCCGATATTCTGTGTCTCCAGGAGGTCATTCATACTCCGGCGGCCACGCAGGAGTGGCTGATCTATCGTGATCACGGCATTGACCTGCCGCAGAGGGCGAATTTCCTGCAGGATGTCGCAAAGGCCCTGCCCGATCATCTGGCGGTGTTCTGCCCGGCAGCGCAGGGCGATCTGTGGGATGATGAGACGCGGTATCCTTCCCAATGGGGGCTGGCGACCTTCGTGCGCAAATCCATTGCCATTGTCGCGCAGGCGCAGGGTTTCGTGCATGGCGCCTTTTCCGCGGACGGATATGGCGATCATCCTCGCTCGCGCACCGGTCATGCCATTCGTGTCTTTGATTTCACGACCCGTAGACCGGTCGTCATCGCCCATATGCATGGCCTGCGGGAACTCGATGGCAAACGGGATACACCCGCCCGTCTGGCGCAGGCAGAACGACTCGTCCAGCTCGTCAGAAACATCGCCGAGGATGGCGACCGGGTCATCGTCTGTGGCGATTTTAATGTTCTGCCTGATAGTGAGACATTCGCCGTGCTGAAGACGCTGGACCTTGTCGAGCTCGTTACGACACGCGGCTTTACCGACACGCGGACATCGCACTACACGAAACAAAATCGTTATGCGGACTATATGCTGGTCAATCCGGCCGTGAAGGTCGATCACTTCCATGTCGTGACGCAGCCGGAAGTCTCGGACCATTGCCCGCTGCTTCTCGAGTTCAGCTGAAAATCTGAACTCAATGTCCGACTTTCACCAGCAGCTAGCCGAAAGTAATCAGCGCACCAGCCGGATGTCGCTCGTCACCACCGTTTTACCGGTCTTGCCGTCCTTGTCGGTCGTGCGCAGCCGCAGGCCATTGTCACCGACTTTTTCAATGGTCATGGCCGCGACGCGGTCGCCGTTGATTTCACGGTTCCAGCGGACCGTGAGATTGATTGCATTTCCCTGACGGTTGCCGGCCAATGCCGAAGGACGGCCGGAGGGGCCGGTATAGGTGCCGCTGTAACGCGCGCCGCTGGCGGCGAGGTCAGCGGCGATGGCGCGCTTTACCACGACAAGACCACGGCATGTACCCGACATGCGCAGCGCCGTCGCCTTTGCGTCGGAACTCAAGGTGCAATTGACATTGATCGGCGGCATGCCGATGCGGGTGATCACCGTTCCCTTGCCTGTCCATGTGCCCTCCAGCGACGACAGGAACCCGCTTTCATCGGCGCGCGTCGGGCTTGCGGCAATGAGGCTTGCGAAAGATAAGATTAGGGCTGCCTTCGTTTTCATGGCGATCATCCGATACGATTTGATGAAAGGTAACTCGCGGATCGCCGAAAATGTTCCTCGTGCCATTTTTCAGGCAACTAAAAAAAACGTCAGCGAAAGTTTCGTCCGCGTCGATGCAACCAAATGCCGGCAGGCATGTTCTTGGCGAGCCACGGTGACCCTGTGCCAATATCGGGCATATTTCGGAGCTTGTTCCATGACGACTATCGGCATTTCGGCATCGAAGGCTAATATCCCTTCCGGGGGGCTGCCGCGCAGCGGTTTGTCCGACCGCACGCTCTTTGCGCTGGCGGCGCTGAACTTCTTTCTTGCCGATGCGCGTGACGGGCTTGGGCCGTTTCTGGATGCGTTTCTGGCCACCAAGGGTTGGTCATCGCTTTCGCTTGGTTTGATTGCAACAGTCGGCGGGCTGGTCGGCCTTTTGGCGACCCCCCTGTGCGGCGCCCTTGTTGATGGCACGGTGTGGAAACGGACGCTGATCGCGGTGCCTGTCGTTCTGGTGACCATCGGGGCGCTCATTACGCTCATCTTTCCCGATGTCTGGATTGTCTGGACTGGCCAGATCATGACCGCTGTCGTCGGCGCCGTCGTCGGTCCCGCCCTCGCCGGGCTGACACTCGGCCTTGTGGGCGAACGCCTGTTTTCCCGGCAGATTTCGCGAAACGAGTTCTGGAACCACGGCGGCAACTTTGCCTCGCTTTTCGCCACCTATGTTGCCGTTTCCTTCTTCGGACTGCATGGCGTCATCGGTCTCATGCTGTTGACAGCGGCGGGAGCGCTTGTTGCCGCAGCCGCAATCGACCCTGACAGGATCGATCACAAGGTTGCGCGCGGTCTGGGTGAAGACAAGGGCGAACCTGGCCCCTCCGGCATCAATGTGCTGTTTCACGAACGTGGATTGATCCTGCTCGCCGTCATCCTGCTCATCTTCCATTTCGGCAATGCGCCGATGGGGCGGCTTCTGGCCCAGGATTTTGCGATCGAATTGCAGACGCCGTTCCGCACCACCGCCATCATCACCGGCGTCGCGCAGTTTGCCATGATCTTTGTGGCTGCCATGGCGCCTTTGCTCATACGCCGTTTCGGCCTTGCCATGGTCTTTCTCATTGCGCTCGCAGCATTGCCGATCCGTGGGTTTCTTGCGTCCGCTTTCACGGATTTCTGGGTTATTTTCCCCGTGCAGTTTCTCGACGGTATAGGCGCGGGCCTTTTGGGGATTGTGACGCCGGTGGCTGTGGAGCGAATCCTGAAAGGCACAGGGCGTTTCAACGTCGGTCTCGCCAGCGTGATGATGGTGCAGGGTATCGGCGCTTCGTTCAGCAATGTCGTTGCGGGCTGGCTGGTGACGAAAGGCGGTTATGCCCTGTCACATCTGGTTGGCGGCGGCATTGCGGCCATCGCTATAGCCCTGTTCCTTGTCTACCGGAATGAGATCGCGCCAAGACAGAATGACGAGATCGCCGCCAAATAAAAAGGAGGCCTTTCGGCCCCCTTTTTAAAAACGTCTGTACGGATATTTCCTCAGCCGACAAAAGCACGCTCGATCACGAACTCGGCTGGCTTGTTATTGGCGCCTTCATTGAGCCCCGCCTTTTCAAGCAGTTCCTTGGTGTCCTTGAGCATAGCGGAGGAACCGCAGATCATGCCGCGATCGATTTCGGGATCGAGCGCCGGAACACCGAGATCCGCAAACAGCTTGCCGTTCTCGATCAGCGTGGTGATGCGGCCCTTGAAGGGGTAATCCTCGCGGGTGACCGTTGCATAATGCTTCAGCTTGTCGCCGACGATCTCGTTCAGGAATTCGTGGTTACGGATTTCCTCGACCAGATCGAAGCCGTATTTCAGTTCGGCCACGTCGCGGCAGGTATGGGTGAGGATGACTTCCTCGAACTTCTCATAGGTTTCCGGGTCGCGGATCAGGCTCGCGAAAGGCGCGATGCCGGTGCCGGTGGAGAACATGTAAAGCCGCCTGCCGGGCGTCAGCGCATCCAGAACCAGCGTGCCTGTCGGCTTCTTGCGCATCAGGACGGTGTCGCCGGGCTTGATCGCCTGAAGATGCGAGGTCAGCGGGCCATCCGGAACCTTGATCGAGAAGAATTCAAGTTCCTCATCCCAGGCGGGGCTGGCGATGGAATAGGCGCGATAGATCGGCTTTTCTCCGACCATCAGGCCGATCATGGCGAATTCGCCGGAGCGGAAACGGAAACCGGCCGGACGCGTCATGCGGAAACGGAACAGGTGGTCCGTATAATGCTCCACCGATAAAACCGTCTCGGCGTAAACACCATCAGGTATCTTGATCGCGAAATCTTCCGTCTTGGCTGGCGCGTTCATTTCAGGTTCCGTCCATTCTTATTCGATAAGCGACATTCTCCGACCGGGCAATTATACCATTTTTGCTCCGGTTTGAAGGCATGAGAATGTCAATACTGCCATGTGCGCAGGAAATATGTATCCAAAACTCATATTTCTCGCATCATGCGTCAACCGGCCGCACGGCGGCGCCAGCTATAGGCCTCTCCGCCAGCGGCCTGTCTGGCCGTCGGCTGGTAATAGACCGGAATTTCCGGCAGGCGATTTTCAGACAGGCGGCGGATCGCCGTGCCGTTCGTCACCGCAAAGCTGGTAAAGCCCGTCCGCAACATCAGCGGCACCTGATCGATCAGCACATCGCCGACAGCCCTCACCTCGCCTGTAAAGCCAAGACGGCTGCGCAGCAGCGAGGCGTGGCTGAAACCACGGCCGTCATTGAAGGCCGGGAAGCTCACGGCAACAAGCTCGATACGGTCGAGATAAGGCTCAAGCCGGGTGACATCGTCGGCAGGCGCGATGAGAACACCAAGGCCGATATCGTTGCTCTCGGCAGCGCGGACGAGGAAATCGGCAAACGGCAGCAAGGGCCTTTGCTCCGCTGTCGCCTTCACTTCTTCCGTTTCAATCACCCAGGGATCGTTTTCCACGAAACCGTCGCGGTTCCAGATTTTCGTCATTGCAATCTCCTCAGGCGGCTTCGGCTGCGGAACCGTAGAGCGCATCCTTGAAAGGCTGCGGTCCGACGCGGCGATAGGCTTCGAGGAAGTTCTCTTCCTTCGAAAGGCGAAGACCAAGATAGGTGTCGACGATGGTTTCCACAGCATCGGTCACTTTTTCCGGCTCGAAGCCACGGCCGATGATCTCGCCGATCGAGGTGTTTTCATCGCCCGATCCGCCAAGCGTGATCTGGTAGAGTTCAGCACCTTTTTTCTCCACGCCCAGAAGGCCGATATGGCCAACATGGTGGTGACCACAGGCATTGATGCAGCCGGAAATCTTGATCTTCAGCTCACCGATTTCCGCCTGACGCTCATGCGCGCCAAAGCGGGTGGAGATTTCCTGCGCCAGCGGAATGGAACGCGCATTGGCGAGCGCGCAATAGTCCAGCCCGGGACAGGCAATGATATCGGTGATCAGCCCGGCATTGGCGGTGGCCAGCCCAGCGCCGACAAGCGCGCGATAGACCGGTTCGAGATCAGCCAGCGCCACATGCGGCAGGATGATATTCTGCTCATGGCTGATACGGATTTCGTCGAAGGCATATTCTGCGGCGATATCGGCGACGAGTTCCATCTGCTCGTCCGTCGCATCGCCCGGAATGCCGCCAATCGGCTTCAGCGAAATCGTCACCATGCCATAGTCCGGGTGCTTGTGCGGCGCGACGTTTTGCTCGACAAAACGGGCAAAGCCTTCATCGGCCCGCTTCCAGCGCGCCAGGCTCTCCCAGCCCTCGGGGCGGTCCTTCAGTTCGGGCGGCGCGAAATAAGCGGTGATAGCCGCGATATCGGCATCCGGAAGCTTCAACTCGGTGTTCTTCAGTTCCGCGAATTCCACCTCGACCTGCCGGGCCAGTTCTTCCGCACCGGTCTCGTGCACGAGGATCTTGATACGCGCCTTGTATTTGTTGTCGCGACGGCCGTGCAGATTATAAACGCGCATGATCGCGGTGGTGTAGGACAAGAGGTCCTCTTCCGGCAGGAAGTCGCGAATTTTCTTGGCGATCATCGGTGTACGACCCTGTCCGCCGCCGACATAAACGGCGAACCCGATCTCGCCCCTGTCGTTCTTTTTCAGATGCAGGCCGATATCGTGAACCTGAATGGCGGCGCGGTCGCGCTCGGCGCCCGTCACCGCGATCTTGAACTTGCGCGGCAGGAAGGAGAATTCCGGGTGTACGGAAGACCACTGACGCAGGATTTCCGCATAGGGGCGCGGATCGGCGACCTCATCGGCAGCCGCACCGGCGAAATGGTCGGCGGTGACGTTACGAATGCAGTTGCCGGACGTCTGCAGCGCATGCATTTCGACACTTGCCAGTTCAGACAGGATATCCGGCGTATCGGACAGACGCGGCCAGTTGTACTGGATGTTCTGGCGGGTGGTGAAGTGGCCGTAACCCCGGTCATATTTGCGGGCGATATGGGCCAGCATCCGCATCTGCTTGGAATTCAGCGTGCCGTAAGGAATGGCGACGCGCAGCATATAGGCATGCAGCTGGAGATAGACACCGTTCATCAGGCGCAGCGGCTTGAACGCATCCTCGGCCAGTTCGCCGGAAAGGCGGCGCTCGACCTGATCGCGAAACTGTGCCACGCGGCCTTCAACAAATGCGTGATCGAACTCGTCGTAACGGTACATATTCTTCCTCAGACTGCGATGAATGCTGCATCGGCCGGCTTGAAGCCGGTGGCATAGTGCACGGTTGGGCCAGCGGCGCGAATGCGTTCGCGAAGACGGGTCGGCCAGAGCTTGCCGTTCTCCTCGACAACATCGATGACGGCCACATCCACGACCTTGTTGGCGGAGAAATCCCGCTTGCCGATTTCCTCGAACGAGGCGACGGCCTCCGCATGGCGGGCCACGATCGCCCCCTGCAGGTTCTCCGTCCATTCGCCATTGGCGTCGAGCCAGACGGCGATACCGTCGCTCAGGCGGTTGGCGGTCAAAACCTTGTCAGCCATTTGCATACTCCCGTTTGAGGTTCGCCGGCCTTGCGGCAAGCGCAAGCGCCTCGGACCTGTCGAAATTAGCGCCCGCCACGGCATCGCCGATGATGACCATGACCGGGCCGGTCAGCTCATCGCGATGTTCGAGGTCGGGCAGATCGTTCAATGTGCCATGCAGCAGGCGGCGATCCGCGCGGCTGGCGTTTTCGATGACGGCGACCGTCGTTTCCACGCCAAGCCCCGCCTCGATCAGCCTTGTCGCAACCGAAGCGGCGACGCTGCGGCCCATATAGACGGCAATGGTCGCGCCGGAGACGGCAAGACGGGCCCAGTCGGGCAGGACATCGCCGGTCAGGTCATGGCCGGTGGTGAAAATCAGCGACGAGGCGACACCGCGCAGCGTCAGCGGCAATTCGAAATCCGCAGCGGCGGCGAAGGCGGAAGTGATACCGGGCACGATCTCATAACCGATACCGGCATTACGCAGCGCCGCCATTTCCTCGCCCGCCCGGCCATAGACCAGAGGATCACCGGATTTGAGGCGCACGACACGCTTGCCATCCTTGCCGAGGCGCACCAGCAGGCGGTTGATTTCCTCCTGCGATTTCGTGTGGCAGCCCTTGCGCTTGCCGACGGAGAGACGCTCGGCATCGCGGCGCCCCATATCGACAATCGCCTGCGGCACAAGCGCGTCATAGACGATCACATCGGCTTCCATCAACACGCGCTGGGCGCGCAATGTCAGCAAATCTTCCGCCCCCGGACCGGCACCAACCAGCCAGACGCGGCCTTCGCTGCGCTCAGGCGATTGCAGCAGACGGTCAGCGGCTTCACGTGCTGAAGACGTATCGCCAAGAGCCACGGCATCCGCGACCGCACCGGAAAAGAACCGCCGCCAGAAATTGCGCCGCAAGGCGCCCTTCGGCACGTTTTCTTCGGCTGCGTCGCGATATTGCACGGCAAGACGCGCAAGCTTGCCGAGCGACGGCGACAACATCTGATCGATGCGCGCGCGGATCATCTGGGCAAGAACAGGCCCCGCCCCTTCCGTGCCGATGGCAATGGCGACAGGCGCGCGGGCGACCAGCGCCGGCGTGAAGAAATCGCAGAATTCCGGCTGATCCACCGCATTGGCAGGGATTTTCTTTGCACGCGCCGCAGAAACGATCTCACGGTCCAGCGCCTCGTCACCAGTTGCGGCAAAAACCAGCGTTGCACCATCGATCAGACGGCTTTCGAAACCCAATGCCCGATGATCAATGCTGTTTTCCTGGAGATAACGTCTAAAATCCGCTTCCGGCTGATCGGCATAGGCGACGATATGCGCATCAGTGTTGGCGAGAAGCCTTACCTTGGCGAAAGCCTCGTCTCCATTTCCGAAAACAGCGACCTGCCGTCCCTCAACCCGGAAGAAGGCAGGGAAGGTTGAAAGGCGGTCGCCAGCAGCGGAAAAATCATGTTCGTTGTGCATTGGACATATATCCCGCATTGCGATGCAAGATTGAAGAAACAGAAATTCAAGCCTTTCCAGCACCTGGATTTTTATTTCTCGAAGACCCCTGTTTTGGAGGAAAACAAACCGGCAGTCCCTTTTCGGGCCTCAGAATCCCTTCAGAATCCCTTGACAAACCGGGTCCTCGCGCCGAACAAGGAGCGACCGTTTCCTGTCGATTTCTCCATGCGAAGACCGCTTTTCTGCAGGCGGCACGAAGGACCAGCCCCTTGACCAGCCACACCCTCGCCGCCCGCCTTCTCGATGTCATCGAACACGATATCCTGCCGCTGACAGCGCGCGGGGTCAGCCTCGGCAACAAGGTTTTCGGTGCGGCGATCCTGCGCAAATCCGACCTGTCGCTGGTGGTGGCCGAGACGAATAATGAGCTGGAAAATTCGCTCTGGCATGGCGAAGTGCACACGCTGAAACGGTTTTACGAACTGGGTGAAAAGCCGAATACCAAGGAACTGATTTTCCTTTCGACCCACGAACCCTGCACCATGTGCATGTCCGCCATCACCTGGGCCGGCTTCGACAATTTCTACTCCTTCTTCAGTCACGAGGATTCCCGCGACGCTTTCGCAATCCCGCATGATCTGAAAATCCTCAAGGAGGTTTTCGGGCTGGAGCCCGGCGGATATCGCCGCAACAATGCCTTCTGGAATTCCTATTTCATCGCCGATCTGGTGGAGGGCGAAGACGATCCGCTGAAGACCACGCTGAAGGCGCAGACGGCCCGGATCAAGGCCGTCTATGACGATCTTTCCACCAGCTACCAGTCCTCAAAGGGTGACAATGACATTCCGCTCAACTGACGCGGTTTTGCATCCGAACAAAGAGTAAAAACGAAAAGACAGGGCATTTGCGGGTGATCCCGTTTCCACCCATACTCCCCGCAAGAACGAAGGTTTGAGACATATGGAAGCCTCGAAGGATATTTCCCGCCTGATCGAGATCATGCAGGCCCTGCGCGAACCGGAGACCGGCTGCCCGTGGGATGTCGTCCAGACCTTCGAGACCATCAAGCCCTATACGATCGAAGAGGCCTATGAAGTCGCCGATGCCATCGAGCGCGAGGATATGGACGATCTCTGCGAGGAGCTGGGCGACCTGTTGCTGCAGGTGGTCTTCCATGCCCGCATCGCCGAGGAAAAGGGCGAATTCGCCTTTGGTGACGTGGTTGAGGCCGTCACCTCGAAGATGATCCGCCGCCATCCGCATGTCTTTGCCGCATCGGACGCCGATACGCCTGACAGTGTCAAGCTGCAATGGGACCGGATCAAGGCCGAGGAAAAACGCGAGCGGGCGGAGCGCCGCGTGCGCCGGGGCATTACGGAGGATTTCAAGGCGGGCTTTCTGGGTGGGATACAACGTAGCCAGCCGGCGCTGACGGAGGCCTTGAAACTACAGGAACAGGCGGCCCGCGTCGGTTTCGACTGGTCGGATCCGGCTCCCATTCTCGACAAGATCGAAGAGGAAATAGCCGAGCTGCGCGAGGCGCTGGCGGAAGGAAAACCGGAAAAGGTTTCGGACGAACTCGGCGACCTGATTTTCGCGCTCGTCAATATCGGCCGCCACGTCAAGACCGATCCGGAAAATGCGCTGCGTGGCACCAATACGAAATTCCGCAGGCGTTTCAACCATATCGAAACATCACTCTCTGACAGTGGCGAGACGCTTCAGGAAGCGAGCCTTGAGAGAATGGAAGACCTGTGGCAGGCGGCGAAACGCATCGAACGGTCGCTCGATACGGTTTCGTCCTGATTGTTCTGATATTCCGCTAAGGAGCGCTCAGCGCTCCCAGTCTTCCCGCTCGCGAATGGTCGCCTTTCCAAGCTTCCGTTCGAGTTCAGCCGCCTGCGTTTCCGAAAGGCGCACATCAAGCGCAACCGAGCCATCCTCATGGTCTTCACGGCTATCGACGATGGAGTTGCTGTAAACCCAGGATATGAGCGGCAATTGCTCAACGGACAGGAGAACGGTTGTTTCCGTCAAAACACCGGACAGGCGTTTTGAAATCTCGTCCATGAGGGCATCGACGCCCTCGCCCGTGATTGCCGAAACGGCACGGATATCCGAGCGGCCTTCGGCACGCTGCATGATGGCGTCATGCGCCTCGGGTTCCAGACGGTCGACCTTGTTCCAGACCTCGATGATGCGCTTTTCGGCTTCCTTCTCGTCAATGCCGAGATCGCCGAGAATGCGCAGCACGTCAGCCGATTGCGCGGCATTGTCGGGATCGGACATGTCGCGCACATGCAGAACGAGATCGGCTTCCAGCACTTCTTCGAGCGTCGCGCGGAAAGCGGCGACGAGATGCGTCGGCAGGTCGGAGATGAAGCCAACCGTGTCGGACAGGATGACGGTTCGGCCATGTGGCAGTTTCATGCGACGCAATGTCGGGTCGAGCGTGGCGAACAGCATGTCCTCCGCCAGAACACCTGCCCCGGTGATGCGGTTGAACAGCGTGGATTTGCCGGCGTTGGTGTAGCCCACCAGCGCGACGATCGGATGCGGCACCTTGCGGCGCTTGGCGCGGTGAAGCTGGCGGGTACGCACCACCTGCTCCAATTCCTTCTCCAGCTTGACAATGCGATCCTGCAGCAGGCGTCTGTCGGCCTCGATCTGGGTTTCACCCGGACCGCCCATGAAACCGGCGCCACCGCGCTGGCGTTCAAGGTGGGTCCAGCTTCTGACGAGGCGGCCCTTCTGGTAGTTCAGATGCGCAAGATCGACCTGCAGCGTGCCTTCCTTGGTGGAGGCACGGCGGCCGAAGATTTCAAGGATCAGACCGGTACGGTCGATGACCTTGGCATTCCACTGTTTTTCGAGATTGCGCTGCTGCACCGGGGTGAGCGGGTGATCGACGATCACGAGGCCGGAATTGGTCTCATCCAGAAGATGGCCGATTTCCTCGATCTTGCCGGTTCCGAACAAGGTGGCGGGACGCGGCTGATTGACCGGAACGACAAGACCCTGCGTCACGTCGAGATCGATGGCAAGCGCCAGACCCTTCGCTTCCTCAAGCTTGGCTTCAACGGAGCGACCGGGGGAAGGAGGTGCCGACGCCGCATCGCGGCCTTCGCGTTGCTGCTTGAGAACCGGCACGAGAACCACGGCGCGCATGTCGTCGCGGCGCTTCTCCTGCTCCGGAATGATCGATTCGTTCGAGGTGTCTCGCGTCGAAATGGGCTCAGCCTTATCCAGAAGGAACATTGCGGCCGACCGCGTCCGCGCGGGCGGCCCTTAGAATAACCTGACGGAACCGGAAATGTTCCCTCTTCACGTCAGCCTATGTCGAAAGATACCGTCGAGGGAGCCCGATCAGGCTGCGCCTTCTTCGCTCTCGAACATCTGCATCGGCTGGCCGGGCATGATGGTGGAGATTGCATGCTTGTAGACAAGCTGCGAATGACCATCACGGCGCAGAAGCACGCAGAAATTGTCGAAGGAGGTGACAACGCCCGTCAGCTTGACGCCGTTGATCAAGAAAATCGTGAGCGAAATCTTTTGCTTACGAACGGTATTGAGGAAGAGATCCTGAAGGTTTTGAGAACGTTCCGCCATGGCGCCGCTTCTTTCTTTTTTGCCGGCAGGGATACCGGAAAATAATCAATCAATAATAAGCCGGCCAAGTCTTGTCCCCCGCTTGGTCGACCTCAAACTCTGGTATCAAATCGTGTTCCGTTCCGCAACGGTCAAAACAGCCGAATGAGTACGAGTATTGACCCGCTTTTTCGATTCGGGACAGTCAGAAATATTGTATTGAAACACGGAAAAGTTGTTCCACGTCGCGCACCGCATCGGCGGATGCAAACAGCACGACACGGTCCTTCGCCTTGATTTTTGTACTGCCGTCCGGGCGGATCACCACGCCGTCGCGATAGATCGCGCCAATGCGCACGCCGTCAGGCATATCGATGTCGCGGAACGACTGGCCGACCAGCGGCGAGGTTTCCAGCGCCTCCGCCTCGATCACCTCCGCCGACCCGCGCTGCACGGCATAAACCGAGCGGATGCGGCCCTTGCGCACATGCTGGAGAACGCGGGAAATGGTGACGGCCCGCGGGTTGATATAGGCATCCAGACCGAGCGAACCGGCGACCTCATGGAAAGACGAGCTGTTCAGCAGCGCAAGGTTGGACTTGCAGCCGAGCTGCTTGGCCATCACCGCCGCCAGAATGTTGGTCTGGTCGTTATTGGTCAGGGTAACGATGAGGTCCGAATCCTGGATGTCGGCCTGCATCAAGATTTTATGGTCAAGCGCCGATCCATGCATGACGATGGTGTTGCTGAGCTGTTCCGACGCGGCAATAGCCCTGTCGCGATCCGCCTCGATGATCTTCACCCGTGTTTTCGGCTGCATCTCCTCAATCTTGCGGGCGACGAAGTAGCCGATATTGCCAGCGCCGGCGATAACGATGCGCTGCGCCTCCTGCTCCTCATGGCCGAAAAGGCTCAAGGTGCGGCGGGCGTGCAGGCGCTGACAGATCACATAGGCGAGGTCTCCGACCCGCAGCTGTTCCGAGGAATGCGCGACCTTGAGGATGCCGTTACGGTAGATACCCACCACCGTCGCGATCAGGTCCGGGAAAAGGTTGGACAGCTGCTGCAATGGCGTGTTGATGACAGGGCAGTCCTCCATGCATTCAATCGCCAGCATGAAGATCGTATCATCGGCAAAACGCACGACATCGGTCGCGCCCGGAAATGCGATGCGCCGGAGCACCATCTTGCCGACCTCGACTTCCGGCGAAATCGTCACGTCGATCGACATGTTCTCGCGGCTGAAGAGATCGGCATATTCCGGTTTCAGATAACTCTGGTCGCGAATACGGGCAATCTTGGTCGGAACGCTGAAGAGCGCATGCGCCACCTCGCAGGCGACGATATTGATTTCGTCATGCAGCGTCACGGCGATGATCATGTCCGCCTGGTCTGCACCCGCCTTCGCCAGCATATCGGGATGCGCGCCATGGCCGACATAACCGCGCACATCCAGCGTTTCGGTGATGGCAGTGATGAGCGGCGCGGCCGTATCGATCACCGATACTTCATTATCCTCCCGCGACAATTGTTCGGCGATGCCGTAACCCACCTGCCCTGCGCCGCAAATGATGACTTTCATGCTGTCTCTCTGACGGAATAATCGGTTGCGGCGACTTGGCCTTCGCTCCTTATACGCCGAGAGATTTCAGTTTGCGATGCAGTGCAGACCGTTCCATGCCGACAAATTCCGCCGTTCGCGAAATATTGCCACCGAAGCGGTTGATCTGGGCGACCAGATAGTCCCGTTCGAACATTTCGCGGGCTTCGCGCAGCGGCAGGGTCATGATGTGCTGGTCGCCCTGCGCCGAAATCTTCGGCAGCATGTCACCGATATCCGATGGCAGCATGTCGGCCGAGATCGGCGCTTCGCCGCCTTCGGGACGGGCAAGGATCATCAGCCGCTCGATATTGTTGCGCAGCTGGCGGATATTGCCCGGCCAGTCATGCGTCTGGAGAACGGCCATAGCGTCGTCACCGATCTTGCGGGGGCGGATGCCGGCCTGCTCGGAAATCTGGCGCATGAACATGTCGACAAGGAAGGGAATATCCTCGCGCCGTTCGGACAGCGCCGGAACCTTCACGGGCACCACGGCGAGACGGTGATACAGGTCTTCACGGAACTGGCCTTCGGCAATCAGGCTTTCAAGGTGGTGGGCGGTCGAGGAAATGATGCGCACATCCACCTTCACTCGCTTGCCGCCGCCAACGCGCTCGAACTGCTGATCGACCAGCACGCGCAGGATCTTGTTCTGGGTTTCGCGCGGCATCTCGCCGACTTCGTCGAGATAAAGAACGCCGCGATGGGCCTCTTCCAGCGCGCCCACCTTGCGTGGCTGTCCGGGTAGGCCTTCGGTGCCGAAAAGCGCAATTTCCATACGGTCCGGCGTGATCGTTGCGGCATTCAGCGCCACAAAAGGTCCGGTGGCGCGTGAGGATTTCTTGTGCACCATCCGCGCCACCAGTTCCTTGCCGGAACCCGAGGGCCCGAGGATCATGATGCGGCTGTTGGTGGGAGCAACCCTGTCGATGGTCTGGCGCAGCTGCGAAACCGCAAGCGATGCGCCGACGAGTTCGACCGCGTCACCCGTGCGTTTCTTGAGTTCCTGAACCTCGCGTTTCAGCTTGGAGTTCTCCAGCGCCCGCTCGGCGATCAGGATCAGGCGATCGGCCTTGAAGGGCTTCTCGATAAAATCGAAGGCGCCGCGCTTGATGGCGTTGACGGCGGTTTCGATGTTGCCGTGACCGGAAATCATGACAACCGGAATTTCGGGATGGCGGCTCTTGATCTCATCCAGCAGCGCCAGACCGTCGAGCTTCGAGCCCTGCATCCAGATATCGAGAAAGATCAGGCGCGGTACGCGCTCCGAAATGGCGGCCAGCGCGCTGTCGCTGTCGAACGCCATGCGGGTCTCGTGGCCCTCGTCGGACAGAATGCCCGCTACGATTTCGCGAATGTCCGCCTCGTCATCCACGACCAGAATATCAGACGCCATATGCTGCTTCCTTGTTATTTTCGCCGCCGACCGCCTCGATATAGGGCAGCAGCACTCTGATCATGGCGCCATGGCCATGGTCGAACTCCGGCGGGGCATCATGGAGCTCCAGATACCCGCCATGCTCTTCGATGATTTTCTTGACGATGGCGAGGCCGAGGCCCGTGCCCTTGTCCCGCATCGTCATATAGGGTTCGAGAATGCGGTGACGGTTCTCGACGGGCAGGCCGCGGCCATTGTCGATGATGTCTGCCACAAAACGGGAATTGCTCTCGTCGAAGGAGGCACGCACCAGGATTTTTCCAGGCCGCTTTTCGCCTTCCACCGCCTCGATGGCTTCCGTCGCATTCTTGATGAGATTGCCGAAGGCCTGACCCAGCATGCGGGCATCGAACATGCCCTCCAGCGGGATGTCGCCCAGTTCGGTTGAGAATTTCGTATCGGCGGCGCTGATTTCGCGCAGGAATGCGGCATCCTTCAGGATTGCCCGCAGATCCGACTTTTCCTTTGTCGGCTTCGGCATGCGCGCAAAGGCCGAGAATTCATCCACCATCCGGCCGATATCACCGACCTGCCGGACGATGGTGTCCGTACACTGGTCGAAGACGGCGCGGTCGCTCTCGTCGATCTGCTTGCCGAAACGGCGCTTGATGCGCTCGGCGGAAAGCTGGATCGGCGTCAGCGGGTTCTTGATTTCATGCGCAATACGGCGCGCCACATCCGACCATGCCGTCGAGCGCTGGGCGATGACGAGATCGGTAATATCATCAAGGGTGATGACGTAGCTGTCGCGGCTGTCGCGGGCATCCTCGCGGGTCACCTGGACATTGAGCGTGCGCTCCTTGCCGCGTCGCATGATATTGATCTGCTTGCGGAAATTGCCGCGCGACCAGGTATTCGCCTCGGTCACGACCTGCTCGATTTCAGGCGCAATCTCCGAGAGTTGCGCGCCGATAAGCTGCTCGGAGGTCTGCGCCAGGAATTCCTCGCCTGACGGATTGACGATGGTGATCCTGCGGTTCTCATCGACACCGATGACGGCGGCGGTGACGCCTGACAGCACGGCTTCAATGAAGCGGCGGCGATCATCGATATCGTCCTTGGCCTCGATGATCTGTTCCTGCTGGCTGCGCAGTTCCGAGACCATCTTGTTGAAGGTGCGCGACAGGCGGCCAACGTCACCATCGACGGCGCGCACGGGCACCAGCACATGCATGTTGCCGGTGGCGACACTATCGGCGGCACCGATGAGAAGGCGGATCGGCCGCACGATACGGTCGGCGACCGCAATGGCCGTCCAGATGGCGGCGAGAAGCACGATCAACGCAAAGCCGAGATAAAGGATTGCGAAGGCGATCTGCAACGGCGCGCGGCCCGCTTCCATCGCCTTGTATTCGGCGCGGTTCTCTTCCATCAGCCGCATCGCGCCCATCACCTTGGGATCGACGGCGCGGACCGTGTAAAGGAAGGTACCGCCGATGCCTTCAAGCTTGATGATGGCACCGACGAGGTTGGTGATGCCAGGTGGGATCAGCGTCGGCTGGCCGGCGGCCGCTTTTTCGAGCGCGTCATGCGGAATGGCCGGAAGCGGCTTTTCCGTCTTGATATCGGCCTGAGCGACGGCGTCACCATCCTCCTGCACCAGAAACGCGCCGAGCAGGCCGCGGCCCTTGGCCTGGCGGGTCATGAGATCAATGAAGCCGGTGCGGTCGAGATAAAAAAGGGCGCGGTTACGATCGAGGTCGGTCGCCATCGACAGGGTCTGGCCCTGAAGATAGCCGGCATTCTCCATCATATAGGCCTGGGCAATATTGCTCGATGAATCGACGATCGATTGCGTGCGCAGCGAAAACCAGCGGTCGAGGCCAACATTCAGCGTCAGGCTGGCGAAAATGGCGACGAGAACGGCCGGTGTGATCGCCACGATGGAGAAAAGCACGACGATGCGCACGTGCAGGCGAGCGGCGGCCCTGCCCTTTTTGCGGGCTTTCAGCAGCCGGTTGATTTCACGCCCGATGAGGAAGATCAGTCCGATCACGAAGATCGAATTGATCACCACCGAGGCGATGACGACGTTCGATGTCGGCGCAATGGGGGTGACACCCAGAAGCACGAAGAGAGTGAGGATAGCGCAGACAAGGGCGACGCCGGCGAGCACCAGCCCCGGCAAAGCGAAAGACATCCTGCGATCGGCAACCACCATTCCCGCTGCGTCGTCGGCAACGGCTTTTTCGGCGGCGGGTTTCCGCATGCACTACTCCCAATCGCTGGCCAGCCAGCACCACATTTCTGAAGTCAGGCGAGACGCGCCTCAGACTGGCGAATCTCTTTCCTTCTAGTGTTTTTCAAGCAACACAATGTGGCGAAAGTGCAACGACAAATGCGGCCTTGTCAACATTCTCAGCTTGGGCGGGAGCTACGATAGACCGAAACGCCAAGCTCGCGGATTTTCTTGCGCAGCGTATTGCGGTTCAAGCCAAGAAGATCGGCGGCCTTGATCTGGTTACCGCGCGTCGCCGTCAGGGCGGCGAGAATCAGCGGATATTCCAGTTCGCGCAGAACGCGGTCATAAAGGCCGGGCGGCGGCAGGCCATCGCCGAAGCTGGCGAAATAATCGCGCATATTCTCCTCGACCGCCTGCGAAATGGTGAGCGAACCGGTGCGGACCGCCATCTTGTCGAGCGGGCTGTCGGGAACATCCGATTGCAATTCCTGCTCGATGATCTCGCGGGTGATGACTTCCTGAGGATAAAGCGCCATCAGGCGGCGGATCAGGTTTTCCAGCTCACGCACGTTGCCTGGCCAGGCATAGGCCTTCATAACCTCCAGCGCCTCGCTCTCGAAACGCTTGCCTTCCAGACCTTCCTTCTCACCCTGCTGAATGAAATGGCGCACCAGATCGGGAATATCCTCGGCGCGGTCACGCAGCGGCGGCAGCCGCAGCGGCACGACGTTCAGGCGATAATAGAGGTCTTCGCGGAAGAGACCCTGATTGATCGACTGTTTCAGGTCCTTGTTGGTGGCGGCGACGATGCGGACGTCGGTGCGGATCGGTGTGCGACCGCCAACCGTGGTATATTCGCCCTGCTGCAACACGCGCAGCAGGCGCGTCTGGGCGTCCATCGGCATGTCGCCGATTTCGTCGAGGAACAGCGTGCCGCCCTCGGCCTGTTCGAAACGGCCGGTGGAGCGGTTCTGCGCGCCGGTGAAGGCACCCTTCTCGTGGCCGAAGAGTTCGGATTCGATCAGGTCGCGCGGGATAGCAGCCATGTTGATGGCGACGAAGGGACCGTTGCGGCGCTTGCCGTAATCATGCAACGCCCGCGCCACCAGTTCCTTACCCGTACCCGATTCGCCCGTTATCATCAGCGTCAGGTCGGTCTGCATCAGGCGGGCGAGAACGCGGTAGATTTCCTGCATCGCCGCCGAACGGCCAACGAGCGGCATACCGTCCTGCATGTCGTCATCGAGCTTGGCCGGCTTGCGCTTCGGTTCCGACAGGGCGCGGCCGATGATGGCGATCAGCTCCGTCAGGTCGAAGGGCTTGGGCAGGTAATCGTAAGCGCCCTTTTCAGAGGCCTTGATCGCCGTCATGAAGGTGTTCTGCGCGCTCATGACCAGAACCGGCAGGTCCGGGCGGGCCTTCTTGATACGCGGCAGAAGGTCAAAGGCGTTTTCATCCGGCATCACGACATCGGTCACGACAAGATCGCCCTCACCTGCCGAAACCCAGCGCCAGAGCGTGGCGGCATTGGAGGTGATGCGCACGTCGTAACCGGCGCGGCTCAGCGCCTGGTTCAGCACCGTGCGGATTGCGGCATCATCATCGGCGACGAGGATCGTAGCTGTCATGGGTCATTTCCTGTCGTGTTCGGCAAAGTGCGGTCGTCGAACGCCACTTCCGGCGAGACGGGCATCAATACGCGGAAAGTCGTGCGGTGGTTCTGGCTGTCGCATTCGACAATGCCGCCATGGGCGCCGATCAGCTTGGCGACAAGCGCCAGGCCAAGGCCCGAACCATTCGTCTTGGTGGTGATGAAGGGATCGAATAGATGCGGCAGCAGATCGGCCGGAACGCCCGGGCCATTATCATGCACGCAGAATTCGAGCGGCAGCGAGATGCGCTCGCGGCTGCCGGCAACCGAAAGCCGCATGCCGGGGCGATAGGCGGTGGTGAGGATGATCTCGCCATCCGGCTGGTTGCCTACGGCTTCCGCCGCATTCTTCACCAGATTGAGAAAGACCTGCACCAGCTGGTCGCGATTGGCATAAACAGGCGGCAGCGACGGGTCGTAATTCTCCGAAATCTTGATATTGCGGGCAAAGCCGGCCTTGGCGATGGCCTTCACATGATCGAGCACGGAATGGATATTGACCGGCACGCGATCCACCGGCCGCTCGTCGGAAAACACCTCCATACGATCGACCAGCGAGACGATGCGGTCGGTCTCGTCGCAGATCAGCCGTGTCAGCGCCCTGTCTTCATCGGCAACCGAAGTCTCCAGCAGCTGGGCAGCGCCACGAATGCCGGACAGCGGATTCTTGATTTCATGGGCGAGCATGGAGGCAAGACCGGTAACCGAGCGCGCCGCCGCCCGGTGGGTCAATTGCCGGTCGATCTTGTCGGCCATCGATCTTTCCTGGAAAACGACGACCACCGATCCCGGCTCGCTGACAACGGGCGCAACGTAGAGATCGACCAGCTTGTCCTGGCCGAGACGCGGCGAACTCAGATCGACGCGATATTCATTGACCGGCGCACGGCGCTCCCGCACCTGATCGATCAGTGCGAGCAACGGGCTGCCGAAGGGAATGAAGGTGGAAACGCGGTAGCGCGCGAGGTGGGAGGCGCTTGCCCCGAAAAAGGCTTCGGCTTCCCAATTGGCGAAGGCGATGAAACCTTCGGCATCCACCAGGATGACGGGGTTTTGCACCGCGTTCAAAACCGCCATGGCGAGCGGGTTTGCATCTGCCGGGCTGTGTTTGTCAGCGCTCATGCGGCCTTCCTTGCGGCTTCTTCGCCCGCATTTTCGCTAAGGGCGGAGCGCAGCAGATCCGCCACTTCCGCCGTGTCACGCGATGTCATGATTTCAGCCTTGTCAGTCGTGGCGATCTCAGGCGCGAAACGGTCGAGATACCAGCCAAGATGTTTGCGGGCATGCCGGAGACCGGCTTCCCTTCCGTAAAATTCCAGCATCATCTCGTAATGTTCGATGGCGATGGCGGGAATATCGTCGCGGTGCGGCGCTGAATGTCCGGCGAGCACCGCCGGCAGCCAGGGCTGACCCTGCGCGCTGCGACCGACCATGACGGCGTCAGCACCCGAGCGGCGCAGGATTTCCCGCGCATCTTCGGCTGTCTCCACATCGCCATTGGCGATCAGAGGCACGGAAATCACCTCACGCACGGCGCGGATGGCGTTCCAATCCGCACGCCCCTCGTAAAACTGCATACGGGTGCGGCCGTGAATGGTGATCAGCTGGACGCCTGCGTCTTCGGCACGGCGGGCAATCTCCGGCGCATTGATGGTGTTCTCATCCCAGCCGAGCCGCATCTTCAGCGTCACAGGCACCTCGACTGCATTGACCGTCGCCTCGATCAGCGAGAGTGCATGATCGGGATCGCGCATCAAAGCCGAACCGGAATAACCGCCCGTGACCTTCTTGGCTGGACAGCCCATATTGATATCGATGATTCCAGCGCCGTTATCGGCGGCGATCTTCGCCGCCTCGGCCATGAAATGCGCCTCGCGTCCGGCAAGTTGCACCATATGCGGAACCATGCCGGCATTTTTCAGCCGCGCCCAGGATTCTCCTCGGTTGGCGACAAGTTCGCGGCTTGCCACCATTTCCGTGACAACAAGGCCCGCGCCGTAACGCCAGGCGAGCTGCCGGAACGGCAGATCCGTGACGCCCGACATGGGCGCCAGCACGGCGCGATTACGGATCGCAACTGAGCCGATGCTGAACGGTTCTGACAACTCCGGAAGGGGCAACTGATGATCTTTCATGCAGAAGGGCTATTTGCATTATTTTTAGACAGTGTTTGTGCAGTTGCCAAGCACTTTTAGAGGGTTGCACCTTTTATTTGCTGGGCGACTGCCTGCCTGTTTTGCTGTCGGCAGCAATTTGTGCAGGTTCGAACACGCAATGATTGCGGATCCTGCGAGGTACAGGGGCGGATGCGCGTCTTATCGGGCTGGCCATCCGGGTTTTGAAACGCTAGAGCAGGACTGTCAACCGCTAAGGGTTGCGCGCAAAGCATAAGACCAATGCAGGAAAGTACTATGAAACTCGGCATCGTCATCGTCGCCGCAGGACGCGGAGAAAGAGCGGGCTCCCCCGAGGAAGGGCCGAAACAATATCGCCCGATCGGCGGCAGGGCCGTGATCGAGCATACATTGTCGACCTTTCTGGATTGGGATCACGCCTCTCCGATCGTTGTCGTCAGCCATGCAGACGATGCAGCACTGCTGTCGCCGATCCTTGAACGGCTTGATGCCGGCGAGCGGATCGTTATGGTCACGGGCGGCGCGACACGCCAGCAATCGGTGCTTGCCGGTCTGGAAGCGCTCTCCTCGGAAGAGCTGACGCATGTGATGATCCATGATGCCGTGCGGCCTTTCGTCGCCGTGGACATGCTGGAACGCATTATGGCACTGCACCGGGCCGGCGCCAGGGGCGTCCTGCCCGCCCTGCCCGTCACTGACACGCTGAAGCGCGGTTCGGATGGTCGTGTCGTGGAAACGGTTTCTAGGCAGGGGCTTTATGCGGCGCAGACACCGCAGAGTTTCGGCTATGGCGATATTCTCGCCGCGCACCGCGCCGCTGCCGCCTCCGGAAAGTCCGATTTCACCGATGATGCTTCGATTGCCGAATGGGCGGGACTGACGGTGACGCTGACCGAAGGTTCGGCCGACAATGTAAAACTCACTCTCAAGCGGGATATCGCCATGGCCGATGAAAAGCTCTCCCACGGATTGCCGGACGTGCGCACCGGCAATGGTTACGATGTGCATCAGCTGGAAGCCGGCGACGGCGTGACGCTGTGCGGCGTCTTCATCGAACACGACCAGAAACTCAAAGGTCATTCGGATGCGGATGTGGCCTTGCATGCGTTGACGGATGCCCTGCTCGCCACCTGCGGTGCTGGCGATATCGGCGATCACTTCCCGCCTTCCGATCCGCAATGGAAGGGCGCCGCTTCGCGCATCTTCCTCGAACATGCGGCGAAAGTGGTGCGCGACAATGGCGGTACGATCATGAATGCCGATGTCTCGCTGATTGCGGAAGCGCCGCGCATCGGCCCACACCGCCAGGCCATGCGCGAAGCACTCTCGGACATGCTGGGCATCGCGCTGGAGCGCTGCTCGGTGAAGGCGACGACCAATGAGACCATCGGTTTCGTCGGCCGCCGGGAAGGCATCGCTGCAATTGCCACTGCTACCGTTGTCTACAGGGGCAGACCTTTATGAGCCTTTTTCCCGCTGACATAGAAGAGCTGGCGCGGCAGATCATTGTCGATTTCACCGCGCATGGCCTCATGGTCTCGACCGCGGAAAGCTGCACGGGCGGCCTGATCGCCGGTGCCCTGACGGAGATTGCCGGCTCCTCCGCTGTCGTCGATCGTGGTTTTGTCACCTATACCAATGAAGCCAAGATGGACATGCTGGGGGTTAGCGTCGAGACGCTGGCGAATTTCGGCGCGGTTTCCCGACAGACGGCGTTGCAGATGGCGCATGGCGCGCTCTTCCGTTCACGGGCGGATTTTGCGGTCGCCGTTACCGGTATTGCCGGTCCGGGTGGTGGTTCCGCCGACAAGCCGGTTGGGCTGGTGCATCTGGCCGCCAAGACGCGCAATGGCGGCAGCCTGCATAAGGAAATGCGTTACGGCGAGATCGGCCGCACCGAAATCCGGCTTGCGACGGTGATGACGGCGCTTGAGATGCTAATTGCCCTTAATCAGGCCGGGTCCGTATAGATTTTATCGGCACGCGTTTCAAAGGCTTCTGCGAACATGCGGAAGGCCCGGTCGAACATCGACCCCATGACCGCGCCGAGCAGACGGTTCTTGAATTCGTAATCGATGAAGAAATGGATGGCTGAGCCGCCCTCGTCCGAGGCCTCGAAACGCCAGCGATTGTCGAGATATTTGAACGGTCCGTCGATATATTTCACGTCGATGGCGCGTTCACCCGGATTCAGCAGCACCTGCGTGGTGAAGGTTTCGCGAATGGCCTTGTAGCCCACGGTCATATCCGCCACCAGCAACACCTTGCCATCGCGCTCCTTGCGCGAACGCACGGTGAGCGCCTCGCAAAGGGGCAGAAATTGCGGATATTTCTCCACATCGGCGACGAGGTCGTACATGCGGTCGGGCGAGTGTTTGACATGGCGATGCGTTTCGAACTGTGGCATGAGCGGCAGTTAATCCTCGATACGCAGAAGATCAAGAAGGCGGCGAAACTGTTTTCGGCTTTTCAGCTGGAATACCGGCACATCAGGACCATAAAGCGCGAAATTCTGCTCGAAGATCGGCGTATGGCGCCGCTCGAAATTCCAGATATAGCGCAAGAAATCGAGATCGATCCTTTCTGGGCAACCCTCCGCCATTTCGGGCCTCGCCCTTCCGTAACCCTTGACGATTCGGCTGATCGCGCCCCACAGGCAAAGCCAGCGCGGCATGCGCACCCACAGGACGATGTGGGATCTCGGCAGGCGCATGTCGAAAGATGACGGATTGCTGCCATCCATCAGCCAGTTCTCCTCTGCGACGATGGCGGCGATCTTCTGCCGTTGCTCCTCGCGCGGACGCGCCTGCCAGCCCGGCAGCCAGAAAATCTCGCGATCCATGGAAATGTAGCGAAGCCCGAAGGCAGCCGAGAGCTTATGTGACAGTGTCGACTTGCCGCCACCCGAGCAGCCAACGACCATGATACGTTTTGCGCCGGCGATGATTTTTGCTGCGTCTTCGGCTCTATCCAGATACTGCGGCATCGCGTAAACCTCGTCAGGACCGCCGGAACATCGTGCTGCCAATCCGATATAACGTTCCAGAACGATATCGTCGTTGCGCATGGCAGTTACGGAAAATTGACTATTGCAACCCCCTCGCAGGGATTGCTATTTATTTGCCACTAATATTACACCCACTGGATGCAAACGCGCCGGGCACTCCCGATTTCCCCACGCGTATTCATCCTTGGGTTCAGACCCGACATAACCGCTTTGAGCCACTGAGTGAGCCGATGGACGATTTTTCCAACATCATCAACCTTCTCGAATCCGCCAAGCAACTCGCATCGATGAATGGCATGCCGGTGCTTGCCTATCTCATCGACGTTGCGAAATGCGAGGCGAGAGAGAACAAGCCGGTTCTGCGCAAGCGCAAACGCGGCGAATCGACCGCCAAAGAAGACTGTTAATTGCCGGCGCGCAGAGCCGACCGATAAAGCCGACTGGCCCAATCTTCAAGACGATGTCATAATCAAACAATGAAACTGGCCGCTTTTTCGAGGCGGCCATTTCTTTGCACAATGGAAACGACAGCGTCATGATGGCCGCATCCGCAAATATCAGAACCTACAGGGAAGAAAGACCGAAGGAACGGCATGGCTTCGTGCAGATCGTTCTTCCTGTCTCCGGGCGTCTGCTGATCGATGTGGCCGGACGGCAGGACGAATTGTCGACCGGACGCGGCGTGTTCATCCATCGCGATGCGCCGCATACGCAGGAAGCGACGGCGAGCAACCGCTCGCTGGTGGTCGATATCGATGAAGGCGCCCTTCCCGAGCAAACGCTCGATAAATTCGTCCATTCGCCGTTTCTCGACATAGCGCAGGATACGCGGCAATTGATCGCCTATATGCGCGGTGTCATCGGAACAGAGGGGCGACGCGACGATATTGCGGACCTGTGGGCGCCGCTCCTGGTCGACAGCCTTGCCAATGAGAAAGCCGATATCCGCCAACGCCTGCACAGGCTCGCTGCACTTGTCAGGGCAGAACCGTTCTTCCCGTGGACGATAGAGATGCTCGCCGCCTGCGTGACCATCAGCGACAGCCGCCTGCATGCGCTGTTTCTTGAAGAATTCGGCCTCCCGCCTCACCGATGGCTGGCCGGGCTGCGCATGGACAAGGTCTGCGCATTGCTCAGCAATTCCACCCTGCCAATTGCCGAGATCGCCTTGCGGGCCGGTTTTTCCGACCAGACTGCACTGACGCGGGCCATGCGCAATGCAGTGGGTGAAACGCCCGCAGCCTACCGTCGGACCTACGGGATTCATTAAAACCGCCAGCACATCCGTCAGGAGTTTTTGTCAAGACAGCCGCAGAGGGCTGTGGCACATCGCAGGCAAATGTGAATGCGGATGTGACATGACATGAACAGAACAGGTCTCGGTGTTTTTTACGGCATGCTGGCGGGTGCGCTTTGGGGTGGGATTTTTCTCGCCCCGAAACTCGTGCCGGATTTTTCGGCCCTGCAACTGTCGACAGCGCGTTATCTCACCTATGGGCTGATTTCCCTCATCATCATCGGGCCGCGCCTGAAACGCGTGTCGGCCCATTTTGGCGCGCGGGAGTGGATAGCGCTCGGCTGGCTGAGCATGATCGGCAACATCGCCTACTACGTCTTCATATCGACGGCGGTGAAATTGAGCGGTGTCGCCTTCACCTCGATCATCATCGGTTTCCTGCCCGTCGCCGTCACCATCATCGGCAGCCGCGATCATGGCGCGGTGTCGCTGAAGCGGCTGTGGCCGTCGCTCGCCTTCGGCGCAATCGGCATTGTTGGCATTTCATGGCAGTCGCTGACGGAGAACGATGCGGGGCTCGATGTCTCTCGCGTCATCGGGCTTGCCTGTGCGCTCGGTGCGCTGGCGTCATGGACGGCCTTTGCGGTTGGCAATGCCCGGTGGCTCTCCCGCCTTCACGATGTCAGCGCCGATGACTGGAACATGATGACCGGTGTGGTGACCGGCGGGCTTGCGCTGGCGCTCGCCATCCCGGCCTTTGGCTTTGGCGGCGAAAGCCATAGTTCGGGCGACTGGCTGCACTTTGTGGCCGTTGCAGCCGGGCTGGGTTTCACCGCCTCCATTCTTGGCAATGCCTTATGGAACCGCATGAGTCGCCTTCTGCCGCTCACCATGGTCGGGCAGATGATCCTGTTCGAAACGCTGTTTGCGCTGCTTTACGGTTTTCTATGGGAAGGACGCGGGCCGACCATTGTCGAGATCGTGGCGATCTGTTCGGTGGTGCTGAGCGTGATCTTGTGCATGCGGGCGCATAGGCCGGAGAAGGTTGTGGTGTGATGGGTTGAAGGCCGGGAACAGGCGGCGGAGCCATTTCACAAGCCTCGCCTCCCACTCACGTCATCCTCGGGCCTGTCCCGAGGATCCAATCACGTATCGTACAATCGATAGGTTGCAGATGCTCGGGACAAGCCCGAGCATGACGGTGGAGAGAGCGTATATCGCCCGATCCAGCAACCTATGTTGCCGAACCTTTGTCCCTTACTCCGCAGCCGCCAGCAGCTTCTTCTCGCGGGCCGCACGCAGGCGTTCGAAATCGTCGCCGGCATGGTGCGAGGAGCGGGTCAGCGGGCTGGAAGACACCATCAGGAAGCCCTTGGTATAAGCCACGGTCTCGTAGGACTTGAACTCTTCCGGCGTCACGAAGGCCTCGACCTTGTGGTGCTTGCGGGTCGGCTGCAGATATTGACCGATAGTCAGGAAGTCCACATCGGCGCTGCGCAGATCGTCCATCAGCTGCAGCACTTCGTTTCGCTCTTCGCCGAGGCCGACCATGATGCCCGATTTGGTGAACATGGTGGGATCGAGTTCCTTCACCCGCTGCAGAAGGCGCACGGAGTGGAAATAGCGCGCGCCGGGACGAACCGTGAGGTAATTGCCCGGGACGGTTTCCATATTGTGGTTGAAGACATCGGGCTTGGCGGCGACGACCCGCTCCAGCGCGCCGGGCTTCTTCAGGAAGTCGGGGGTGAGGATTTCGATGGTCGTGTTGGGCGATGCCGCACGGATCGCCCAGATGACCTTCTCGAAATGTTCAGCGCCGCCATCGGCGAGATCGTCGCGGTCGACCGAGGTGATGACGACGTGGGAAAGGCCCATCTGCTTGACGGCCTTAGCGACGTTCTCGGGCTCGGCCATATCCAGCGGATTGGGCTTGCCGGTCGCGACATTGCAGAAAGCGCAGGCGCGGGTGCAGATTTCACCCATGATCATGAAGGTCGCGTGTTTCTTGTCCCAGCACTCGCCGATATTCGGACAGCCGGCTTCCTCGCACACCGTCACCAGCTTGTGCGAACGCACCAGTTCACGCGTCTCGTGATAGCCCTTGGATGTCGGCGCCTTGACGCGGATCCATTCCGGCTTGCGCATGACCTCGGTATCGGGCTTATGCGCCTTTTCCGGGTGGCGAATGCGCTTTTCGTCGGACGACGTCCTGTCGAGAATAGTGACCATTAAAAACCTGCTTCCATCGCCCCTGGCGACCTAAACATCTGTTGGTCCGATGCTTTAGAACAATTCCAGAAAAAGCGTAAGCCCCTTCCGGTCACGAAGCCTTTCAGCGCCGTACCAGCTTCGCCAGAAACAGCAAAAGGCTGGCGCCGATGAACGACGTGACGAAATAGCCGAGCCTGCTGTCCTGCACGAAAACATCGAAGGTTCGAAGCATCGCAACCGCAACCACCGAACCGACGATGCCGAGGATGATGTTCATGAAAATGCCGAAGCGCATATCCATGAGCTTGCCCGCAAGCCAGCCGGCGAGACCGCCGATTATGATCGCTGCAATCCAGCCTACACTTTCCATTCCCACGCTCCCTGAAAGAACCAGCCCCATTTAAGGAGCCTGCATCGAGACATATGGGACACCCGGCATGGTTAAACAATGCCGGGTATCACGGAGCACTTATGCGTTCAGAACACGCCCATAGGCGTCGAGCACGCTTTCCTTCATCGATTCCGAAATGGTCGGATGCGGGAAGATCGTATGCATCAGGTCTTCTTCAGTGGTCTCGAGATTCATGGCGACCACGAAGCCCTGAATGAGTTCGGTCACTTCCGCACCGACCATATGCGCGCCGAGCAGCTCGCCGGTCTTCTTGTCGAAGATAGTCTTGACCATGCCCTGATCTTCGCCGAGCGCGACAGCCTTGCCGTTTGCCGCAAAGGAGAAGCGGCCGACGCGGATGTCGCGGCCCTGTTCCTTGGCCTTGGCTTCGGTGAGACCGACCGAGGCGACCTGCGGGTTGCAATAGGTGCAGCCCGGAATCTTGAGCTTGTCCATCGGGTGCACATTCGGCAGACCGGCGATCTTTTCGACGCAGATCACTGCCTCATGCTCGGCCTTGTGGGCGAGCAGCGGTGGGCCGGCGACGTCGCCGATGGCATAGATGCCCGGCACGTTGGTCTTGCCGTAACCGTCGATGACGATGAAGCCGCGATCGGTCTTCACGCCGGCAGCCTCGAGGCCGATGCCTTCGATATTGGCAACGACGCCAACGGCCGAAATCATGCGGTCGGCGGTGATCTTCTCGGAAGAACCGTCCTTCTTCTCCAGCGTCGCGGTGATGGAGTTCGCGCCCTTCTCGACCTTGGAAACCTTGGTTTCAAGGTGAATTTTCATGCCCTGCTTTTCCAGCTGCTTCTTGGCGAAGGTGGAGATTTCCGCATCCTCGACCGGCATGACCTGGCTCATGATCTCGACGACGGTGACGTCGACGCCCATGGTGCGGTAGAAGCTGGCGAATTCGATGCCGATGGCGCCCGATCCCATGACAAGCAGCGACTTCGGCAGCTCTTCCGGCTTCATCGCCTCGAAATAGGTCCAGATCAGCTTGCCATCGGGCTCGATGCCGGGCAGCGCGCGCGGGCGGGCGCCTGTGGCGACGATGATGTGCTTGGCGGTATAGGTGCCCTCGCCCAGCGTGTTCTTCGGCACGGGACCCTGCGGCTGAACCACCGGCTTGGTCGATTTGCCGACGACGATCTCGCCCGGCTTGGTGATTTTTGCTTCACCCCAGATGATATCGACCTTGTTCTTCTTGAACAGGAAACCGACGCCATTGTTCATGCGTGCAGCAATGCCGCGCGAGCGCGCCACGATTGCCTTGACGTCCGGCTTGATCGAGCCTTCCAGCGTCAGGCCGTAATCCTTGGCATGGGTGGCGGTGTGCATAACATCGGCGGTGCGCAGCAGGGCCTTGGTGGGAATGCAGCCCCAGTTGGAGCAGATGCCGGCCAGATGCTCGCGCTCCACGACGGCAACCTTCATGCCGAGCTGGGCTGCGCGGATCGCGGCAATATAACCGCCCGGTCCCGAACCGATGATGATGACGTCATAAGATTGAGCCATTGGAAATCCTGCCTTGTCTTAATTCGGATAACGGCACGCCGTTCCGAAACGGAATTATTGTCAAAGTCCGAGCATCATGCGGACGACGGGCTCCAGCCCGCGGCCGATGGCCCGCGTGTTTTCAGCATCGAGATGAACGCCGTCCACCGGCGTCGTGCGGGCAACGGAGCCGGCATCGAAAAAACCGCAATCGAGGTCGTCGGCAAGGTCCCGGTAAACCGAAGCCAGCATGGCCGATTCATCGATCGCATCGCGATAGATCGCCCCCATCATGGGGTTTGCCGTTTCGCAAAGCTGCGGCGGCGCGACGATCAGAACATCCGGCGCTTCCCAGTCAGCGACTTGCCAGACGTGATTGCGCGTGAGTTTCACCAGTCGCTCGATACCCTTCATGGCGACAATGGCCGATCCGTGGATAGACGGTTTCATGTCGTTGGTGCCGAGCATGATGATGACGAGATCAAGCGGCGCATGGCTGTGCAGCAGCGTCGGCAGAAGCCTTGCGCCATTGCGATCACAATCGGCCGTCAGATCGTCATAGGCGGTAGTACGGCCACCAAGACCTTCGTGGATCACGTGCACGTCGGGACCGAGCGCCTTTTGCAAGACGCTCGGCCAAAGGTCGTCATGGCTGTGACGGCCACCCGTTTCCGCATCTGATCCCCAGGTCAGGGAATCGCCAAAGCAGAGGACCGATTTCACCATGTCACGCTCCGATCAAACCAGCATGCCCATCGGGTTTTCGATATAGCGCTTGAAGGCACCGATCAGTTCGGCTCCGAGCGCGCCATCGACGCAGCGGTGGTCGGTGGAGAGCGTGACCGTCATGACGTTGGCGATCTTGATCTCGCCATTCTTCACGACAGCGCGTTCTTCACCCGCACCGACCGCCAGGATGGTGGCATGCGGCGGGTTGATGACGGCGGAGAAGCTTTTCACGCCCATCATGCCCATGTTGGACACGGCGGTCGTACCGCCCTGATATTCCTCGGGCTTCAGCTTGCGCTCCTTGGCGCGCTTGCCGTAGTCCTTCATCTCGTTGGAGATGGTGGAGAGCGACTTCTCTTCCGCCTTGCGGATGATCGGCGTGATCAGGCCACCCGGAATGGAAACGGCAACGCCGACATCCGAATGCTTGTGCTTGACCATGGCGCTTTCCGTCCAGGAGACGTTGGCGTCAGGCACATCGCGCAGGGCAAGAGCCAGCGCCTTGATGACCATGTCGTTGACCGACAGCTTGTAGGCCGGCTTGCCGTCCTTTTCGGGGGCAGCCGCATTGAGCTGGGCGCGCAGCGCCAGAAGCGTATCGAGCTCGCAATCCACGGAAACGTAGAAATGCGGAACCGTCTGCTTGGATTCGACCAGACGCTTGGCGATGACCTTACGCATGCCGTCATGCGGCACCAGCTCGTAAGAACCCTGTTCGAACAGCTTGAGAACGGCTTCGTCCGACTGGCCCTTGGCGAGGGCCGGAGCCGGTGCGCCTGCGGATGCAGCAGCAGACGGCGCGGCCTTCGCACCGCCGGAAGCGGCGGCCTTTTCCACATCGGTCTTGACGATACGGCCATGCGGTCCGGAACCGGAAACGGCCGAGAGGTCGAGACCGGCTTCCTTTGCGAGACGGCGGGCAAGCGGCGAAGCGAAGATGCGCTCGCCGGACTTTGCGACCGGAGCCGGTGTGGACGATGCGGCAGCCTGATCAGCCACGGGCTTTTCAGCCTTGGCTGGGGCAGATTCTTCCTTCGGCGCTTCGGCCTTTGCAGCTTCCTGCTTCGGAGCCTCGGCCTTGGCGGGAGCAGCTGCGCCGCCCTTTGCCGCTTCGGCCACATCCTCGCCATCAGCGGCGAGGATGGCGATCAGGGCGTTGACCTTGACCGCTTCGGTGCCTGCCGGAACGACCAGCTTGGCGACCGTGCCTTCGTCAACGGCTTCCACTTCCATGGTCGCCTTGTCGGTCTCGATCTCGGCGATCACGTCACCGGGTGCGACCTTGTCGCCTTCCTTGACCAGCCACTTGGCCAGATTGCCCTCTTCCATCGTCGGAGAAAGGGCAGGCATGGTGATGTTTATCGGCATCGAAACGCCTCCCCTTACTTGTAGCAGACGGTTTTGACGGCCTGAACGACTTCATCGACGTTCGGCAGAGCCAGCTTTTCGAGGTTTGCCGCATAAGGCATCGGAACATCCTTGCCGGCGATCGTCAGGATCGGCGCATCGAGATAATCGAAAGCGGCGCGCATGACCTGGTTGGCGATGAAGTCACCGACCGATGACTGCGGGAAACCTTCCTCGACCGTGACCAGACGACCGGTCTTCTTGACCGATTCGATGACGGTGGGCAGATCCATCGGGCGGATGGTGCGCAGATCGATCAGTTCGACGTCGAGCCCAAGCTTTTCGAGTTCCGCAACCGCCTTGATCGCGTAGGTCATGCCGATGCCGAAGGAAACGATGGTCGCATCCTTGCCCTTGCGATGAATGCGCGCCTTGCCGATCGGCAGCACGAAATCATCGAGCTTCGGAACTTCGAAGCTCTGGCCGTAGAGAATTTCATTCTCAAGGAAGATAACCGGGTTCGGATCGCGGATGGCGGCCTTGAGCAGACCCTTCGCGTCGGCTGCCGTGTAAGGCATGACGACCTTGAGGCCCGGAATATGGCTGTACCATGCGGCGTAACATTGCGAATGCTGCGCGCCAACGCGGGCAGCAGCACCGGACGGACCACGGAACACCATCGGAGCGCCCATCTGGCCACCCGACATATAAAGCGTCTTTGCCGCCGAGTTGACGATCTGGTCGATCGCCTGCATGGCGAAGTTGAACGTCATGAATTCGACGATGGGCCGCAGGCCCGTCATCGCCGCACCGACGCCGATACCGGCAAAGCCGTGCTCGGTGATCGGGGTATCGATGACGCGACGCTCACCGAATTCCTGCAACAGGCCCTGGGTGATCTTGTAAGCGCCCTGATATTCGGCGACTTCCTCACCCATGACGAAGACTTTTTCGTCGGCGCGCATTTCCTCGGCCATGGCGTCGCGCAGCGCTTCACGCACCGTCGTCATCACCATTTCCGTGCCTGCCGGAATGTCCGGATCGGCAACGACTTCGATCTTCGGTGCTGCCGGAACCTTGGCGACTTCCTTGGCAGCGCTCGGCTCTTCGGTCGCTTCGCGGGTCTTGCCGCCGGCCGCATCCGAATCGGAATTTGCGGTTTCAGCCTTCGGCTCTTCTTTCTTCGCGGAGGAAGAAATGTCGTCGGCGCTTTCGCCGTCCTGAAGAAGCACGGCAATAGCCGTGTTGACCTTGACGCCTTCGGTGCCGGCATCGATCAGCAGCTTGCCGATGACGCCCTCATCCACGGCTTCCACTTCCATGGTCGCCTTGTCGGTCTCGATCTCGGCGATCACGTCGCCGGAGGTGACCTTGTCGCCTTCCTTTTTAAGCCATTTGGAAAGCGTGCCTTCCTCCATGGTCGGGGAAAGGGCGGGCATAAGAATTTCTACTGGCATGGGTTTCCCTTTCCCGATCAGAGCAGAATGTCGGTGTAGAGCTCGGATACATCCGGCTCTGGGTCGTTCTGGGCGAAGTCGGCGCTGTCGGCGACGATATCACGGACATCCTTGTCGATGGCCTTGAGTTCGTCTTCGCTTGCCCAGCCCTGCTCCAGAAGCCGTGCCTTGACCTGCTCGATCGGGTCATGTTCGGAGCGCATCTTCTGCACTTCGTCTTTCGAACGGTATTTCGCCGGGTCGGACATGGAGTGACCACGGTAACGGTAGGTCAGCATTTCCAAAATGATCGGACCCTTGCCGGAACGGCAATGTTCCAGCGCCTGATCGGCGGCGGCCTTGACGGCGCGCACGTCCATGCCATCCACCTGGATGCCGGGAATGCCGAAGGACTGGCCGCGCAGCGAATAGTTCGACTGGGCGGTGGCGCGGGCGGTGGAGGTGCCCATGGCGTAACGGTTGTTTTCAACGATATAGATGATCGGCAGTTTCCAGAGAGCGGCCATGTTGAAGCTCTCGTAGACCTGACCCTGGTTGGCGGCGCCGTCACCGAAATAGGTTACGGAGACATTGTCGTTGCCGCGATAGCGGTTGGCGAAAGCGAGACCGGTTCCGAGCGAAACCTGCGCGCCGACGATGCCGTGGCCGCCGTAGAAATGTTTCTCCTTGGAGAACATGTGCATCGAGCCGCCCTTGCCTTTCGACAGGCCGCCCTTGCGGCCGGTCAACTCGGCCATGACACCACGCGCGCTCATGCCGAGCGCCAGCATGTGGCCGTGGTCGCGGTAAGCGGTAATAACCTGATCGCCTTCCTTCTGCGACATCTGCATGCCGACGACGACAGCTTCCTGACCGATATAGAGGTGACAGAAACCACCGATGAAGCCCATGCCATAGAGCTGGCCGGCTTTTTCCTCGAAACGGCGGATGAGCAGCATTTCACGATAAGCGTGAAGCTCTTCTTCCTTCGAGAAGTCCGGGCTGTTCTTGCCGGTGAATTCGGTTGCGGCCTTTGCCGTGGTCTTGCGGCCGGATACGGTCGCTGGTTTTCGCGGCGCCATTCATCCCTCCCTGAGTTGCCGTTTGAATGGATAGAGTGGCGCGTACCATATGCAAGAAAATGCCATGCAGCAATGCTTTAAACGCATGGCACATATTCACGCTAAGATGCTGTGAATAAATCAGAAATGTTAAATTAACTTGATTTAGGTTAATTAGAAATATGTGTTCATGATGACGATTTCGTCCGTGCGGGACATATTCAGCTGGTAACGGGAAATCTCGTCGATCATGTCCCGCTCGAGCGAGCCATCGCTCAGCAATTCCACCTGCCGCTCCAGCGCAACACGGGCCTGCGTCAGCTTTGCAAGCTCCGCAGTACGGGTGATACGCTGCCGCTCCAGCCGCTCCGTTGCCTGAAGACCGAAGTCGCCATGGATGGAATGATAGCCGAAATAGGAAAGAAAAGCGATCGTGATGGCCGGAACGATCAAACGGCCGAATCGTCTCTTTTTATGATGTCTGGTCCACATGCCGCAGAGAAGCCTTAAAACGCATAACCTTGAGTCTCGAGATTAAGGCTGATTGTTTAACTATCCGTTGACCTTAAATTGTCTTTGGCGAATAGGTGCAAAAAAGCCCGCCGGAGGGCGGGCTAAGAATGGCAGCGACGTCAAAAGAACCCTCGTCATGCCGGACTTGATCCGGCATCCAGCCACAGCGCGTCTGCGCTGTGGGGAGAGTCTTTCGCGATCAAGGACTTGATCGCGCTGGACCCCGGACAAGTCCGGGGTGACGGAATGCGGATGCTACCGCTCGCCCCTGAATGAGCCCGCCGAGGCGGCGGGCCGCATCACAAACCAATACTGCCGGAATTACCCGCGCAGGATCGAACGGCCGGCGTAAGCCGCCTGCGGGCCGAGCATTTCTTCGATGCGGATCAGCTGGTTGTACTTTGCGAGCCGGTCGGAGCGGGCAAGCGAGCCGGTCTTGATCTGGCCGCAGTTCGTCGCAACAGCGAGATCGGCGATGGTGGAGTCTTCCGTCTCACCCGAACGGTGCGACATGACGGCGGTGTAACCAGCCTTGTGTGCGGTCTCAACCGCATCCAGGGTCTCGGAAAGCGAGCCGATCTGGTTGACCTTGACGAGGATGGAGTTTGCAACGCCCATCTTGATACCATCACGAAGGCGAGCGGAGTTGGTGACGAAAAGATCATCGCCGACCAGCTGGCACTTGTTGCCAATAAGATCGGTCAGAGCCTTCCAGCCGTCCCAGTCGTCTTCAGCCATGCCGTCTTCGACGGAGATGATCGGATACTTGGCGACGAGTTCGGCCAGATATTCGGCCTGCTCGATCGGCGAACGGGTCTTGCCTTCGCCTTCATAAACGTAATTGCCGTTCTTGAAGAATTCGGTTGCGGCACAGTCGAGACCGATGAACATGTCGTCGCCCGGACGGTAGCCAGCCTTTTCGATCGACTTCATGATGAAATCGAGTGCTGCCGGCGCGCTTTCCAGACCCGGCGCAAAACCGCCTTCGTCGCCAACATTGGTGTTGTGGCCCTGTGCAGACAGTTCTTTCTTCAGCGTATGGAACACTTCAGAACCCATGCGCACGGCTTCGCGGATGTTTTCCGCGCCAACCGGCAGGATCATGAATTCCTGGAAGTCGATGGGGTTATCGGCATGCGCGCCGCCATTGATGATGTTCATCATCGGAACCGGCAGCAGATGTGCGTTCGGGCCGCCGACATAACGGTAAAGCGGCAGGCCGGAGGCTTCAGCAGCAGCCTTGGCGACGGCAAGCGATACGCCGAGGATGGCGTTGGCGCCGATGCGCGACTTGTTCGGCGTGCCGTCGAGCACGATCATCGTCTGGTCGATCTGGATCTGGTTTTCGGCATCGAAACCGCCAATGGCGTCGAAGATTTCCGTATTGACGGCTTCAACCGCCTTTTCCACGCCCTTGCCGAGATAACGCTTGCCGCCATCGCGCAGCTCAACCGCCTCATGCGCGCCCGTGGAGGCACCGGAAGGAACGGCGGCGCGGCCCATGGAGCCGTCTTCCAGGTAAACATCGACTTCAACGGTCGGGTTGCCGCGGCTGTCGAGGATTTCGCGCGCGATGATATCGGTAATGGCAGTCATGGTCTCTCCCTTGGGAATGGAACAGATATTTTCCGTCGCCTGTCTTAGACGATGGCGAAGAAATTACAATGACGACGGGCGGCAGAAACGGCCCGCCCGCCATTAAAATCGATTGGCACAGACAGTGCCCGCCGTAACGCCCCCCGCCCCTCAGGCTTTGGTAATGGCGTCGAAAGCGAGCAGCTTTTCCAGCAGTTTCGGCATGTCCTTCAGATGGACCATGTTGGGGCCGTCGGACGGCGCATTGTCCGGGTCCTCATGGGTCTCGATGAATAGGCCAGCGACACCGACAGCAACCGCCGCCCGCGCCAGAGTCTCAACGAATTCGCGCTGGCCGCCCGTGGAACCGCCCTGCCCGCCCGGCTGCTGCACGGAATGGGTGGCATCAAAGACAACAGGCGCGCCGAGCGAAGCCATGATCGGCAGCGAGCGCATGTCGGAAACAAGCGTGTTGTAACCGAAGGAGGCGCCGCGCTCGCACAGAAGCACATTCGGATTGCCGCTCTCGTTGAGTTTGGCCAGCACGTTCTTCATGTCCCAGGGGGCCAGGAACTGGCCCTTCTTGACGTTGATGACGCGGCCGGTTTTCGCGGCGGCGACGAGAAGATCGGTCTGGCGGCTGAGAAAGGCCGGAATCTGCAGCACATCCACCACTTCGGACACGATGGCGCATTGTTCTTCGGTGTGAATATCGGTAAGAACAGGAAAGCCGAATTCCTTCTTGAGATCGGCAAAAACCTGCATGGCGCTATCAAGGCCGATGCCGCGCTTGCCGGAAAGCGAGGTACGGTTTGCCTTGTCGAAGGACGACTTATAAACGAGCCCGATCCCCAGCTTGTCGCAAAGCTCCTTCAGGACACCGGCGATCATGAAGGCATGCTCGCGGCTTTCCATCTGGCAGGGGCCGGCGATCAGCGAAAAACGCTCTGTATTGGAGAAGGAAACCTTGCTGGCGCCATCGCCGGCGGTGACTTTGAGATTATTCGTAACGCTCATCATTTTTCCTCGAAGGCGAATGTTACGCCCTGACCGGGTGCTGCTGCCACCACCAGGCGGCCGCCCGCTTTTGCGCAGGACACGCCATTAGCAGCAAGCACAGCTTCTGTCACGGCAAGATCGTGTGACAAAAAGATGACGCCCGCGCCGCGCAATCCGCTGTCGCCCCACTCCCTGGCATTCATGCCATGCCCGCCAAAAACCGGCTTTGCCGCCAATCGGATGCGCGCATTGCCGGTTGCGAAAATCATATCACCATCCGGGGACATTTCACCCTTGCAGCGAAAAACCGTTTCGATCAGCCGCGCCGCATTTCGATCGGCTCCTGGAAACAGAACGATCTCGCTGAGGCCGAGAACCCCATTGGCATGGCGCTCCAGTGCCGTGCGATCACCCGGCAGCGCCTGAAGCCGCTGACAGCTGAACGAAAAGAAATCCGCAGCCGTCCCGCTTGCTGCTGCAAAAGCAAGCCGGAATGCCGCCTCGCTTTGCGAACCGTCCGGCATTCGAACAGGCCGCGAAAATTCAAAGATATCGCCCGCCGAAAGGCCGGAGACTGCAAATCTCTCATGATCAGCAAAGGCATCCTCGGTTCGGGCTACCAGAGCGGAAAATCCCTCCCTGCCATGACCCTGTCGGAAGGCCCGATCCCTGCCTGTGAACACATCGTCACGGTTCACGGAGGCATTATATTTAGCCGGATCAGCAATTGCCAACGGCTCCAGATAGGTTCCATCGGTGAAAAAAACGCATGCGTTCTGCGTCCCGAAGGGATGAAGAGCCTCCGGCGCAACCGTGAAGCCGAGGTCTTCATAGCGCTTTTCCGCAACGGCAAGAGCCTGCACGGGCAAGACGAGATGATCGATGCAATAGGGTTTCGTCATTGTCATTCCTGCTGGCGGCGCGACAGGAGGCCATGCTGCACCGGTTCGAGGCGAAGAAAAGCACAATTTCGTGCGATGAGGCAAATCATCAAAACAACAGATAGCAGCTTCACGAAATTTTAGGGGATTGCGGAACACATATGGAACATATAGTGTTCGTTCTGTATTTGTTTCGCGACCTCCACTACGATTCTCAAGGGTGTTTTCCTCATGCTCACGCGCAAACAGCAGGAATTGCTTCTCTTCATTCATGAAAGAATGAAAGAGTCCGGCGTGCCGCCCTCCTTCGATGAAATGAAGGACGCACTCGATCTTGCCTCCAAATCCGGCATTCATCGCCTGATCACTGCCCTCGAAGAGCGCGGATTCATTCGCCGGCTACCTAACCGGGCACGGGCGCTGGAAGTCATCAAGTTGCCCGAGGCCTATGCGCCAGGTGCGAGGCCGCAGCGCGGCTTTTCGCCGAGCGTCATCGAAGGCAGCCTCGGCAAGCCGAAGACGCCGGAACCGACCCCTGCCCCCAAGGCACCAGCCAATGATCTTGGCGGGGCCGTTACCGTGCCGGTCATGGGCCGTATCGCCGCCGGCGTGCCGATTTCCGCCATCCAGAACAATACCCACGACGTTGCCGTGCCGGTGGATATGCTGGGCACCGGCGAACATTACGCGCTTGAGGTCAAGGGCGATTCGATGATCGAGGCCGGTATTTTTGACGGCGACACCGTCATTATCCGCAATGGCAATACAGCCAATCCGGGCGATATCGTTGTGGCATTGGTGGATGACGAGGAGGCGACGCTGAAGCGCTTCCGCCGCAAGGGCGCCTCCATCGCACTCGAGGCTGCGAACCCCGCTTATGAGACCCGCATCTTCGGACCGGATCGGGTGAAAATCCAAGGCAAGCTGGTTGGACTGATCCGCCGTTATCATTGACCCGATGGGCCGGATGTCATCCGGTTTCAACAGGCGTCGTCTTGATGATGACGCCTGTATGAGAGGTGAGGACTGCCTGAAGCATGGCATGATTTGAATGCGCGCGGTGGTATGTGACTGACGCGGGCGATGCTTGATGCCTTCCGACACTGGCTACAGTTTCATGCTGATTTTCCGTTTTGCTAGTATGACGACATAGGTCTGTCCTGCCGCATTCAGCCCTTGAATTCTCGCCAAGCCCTCGCGAAGTTGCATTTGCGCCGTCGGTCGATTGGTGATTTTTCAGTTGTCTCCGGTCGGTGATATTTGCGAGACGTTGCCGTCCATGCCCTTACCTGATCATTCATCAATACGGCTTATGGGAGCCATGGATTATTTTCGATATTCCACGGACGTCCGGCAGGTATAAAAATGCGCGTCATATCAGGGAGATACGCCATGTACGATCTTTATATAGCGAATAAGAACTATTCTTCATGGTCGTTGCGGCCGTGGGTGCTGATGCGCACGCTGGGTATCGCCTTCACTGAAAAACTCATTCCGTTCGGTGAAGGAATTTCCTTCTCCTCCTTTTCACCAACCGGCAAGGTGCCGTGCCTTGTCGATGACGGCTTCATGGTGTGGGAAACGCTTTCGATCGCTGAATATCTTGCTGAAAGACATCAGGGGGTCTGGGCGAGCGACAAGCAGGCACGGGCCTGGTCACGGTCGGCGGCAAGTGAAATGCATGCCGGCTTTTCTTCGCTGCGCAATCTCTATCCCATGTCTGTCGGGATCAGGGCAAAACCGAAGGGCGGTGATGCCGGGCTTGCCGCCGATATCAAGCGAATTGACGCGCTGTGGAGCGAAGGCCTTGCAAAATTCGGTGGACCATATCTCGCCGGCGCGAAATTCACGGCGGTCGACGCCTTTTTCTGCCCGGTGGCGTTCCGTTTCCAGAGCTATGGCGCCGATCTTTCACCCGCGGCCAGGAGCTATTGCGAAAGGCTGCTCGCCCTGCCCGCGATGCGTGAATGGTACGAGGCCGGCTTGAAGGAAACCTGGCGTGACACGGCGCATGAAGAAGAAATTGGCGGGATCAGCGACGTGATCGAAGATCTGCGCGCCAGGGCATGATGAACCACGCTGGCGGCTCACTCTGACGTCGCCAGCAGCCTGTTGACGGCGTCCGGCACGTCATGATCGAAACGGCCGCTTTTCCAGTCGTAATAACGATGTTCGCTCCATGGCCTGTCCGTTCCGGATATTGCGGCGCGCAGCCGTTTCACCACGCCTGCCTGATCCATATTGGCAAAATCTATTTCCACCGAACCGATACGTCGCAATATGTCTCGATTGAGAAGCAGCGCGCCGGAGCGGCACTGTGAAAACGAAGTTCGGCGGGAAACGATGACAATATCGGCGATATCACAGGCTGTTCCGGCAAAGCGGCCATCCTCCAGAACGATGATCCACTCGCCGCTGCCGGCGCGGGCCACGCACCATATGCCTTTTCTGCAGGTGAAGACGCCAGCCTTGGCGTCCCTCAGCGCCGCCGTCATCTCTTTCGTCACCACCGCAATCTCTTTGGGTGGGAGCTTCGTTTTCGGCGCCAAGCCGGCAGTGCTTACCCTAAGCTCCGGTTCCACGACCATTGGCGGCACGGGTTTTTCCGGCAGCAGCAGCGCCCTTTGCCACTGGCCATACACAAAGTCCGGCGGCCGCGCTCTTGTCGTGAAGACCTTGCCGTCCTCCAGCATGGCCACCAGCTGGCCGTCCTCGTGCACCAGGAGATGAGGAGGATAACGAGGGGTCAGAGCTGACAGGCCGAAGGCGAAAAGCAGGATCGGTATGCCGAGAAGGGCAAGCCGGCTGCGCAGCAAAGTCAGCAGCAGGAAACCCGCTGTGGCGAGACCGATAAACCACCCATGCGGCCGCCCCGTCGCCGCGCTGCCACCCCATGACGCCACCTCATTGGCGACCTCGATGACAAGAGCCATGCCATAACCCATGATCTTCAGGAAATGCGCATCGAGCCCGAAGGGCATCAGCAGCATCGCGAGAAGACCGAACGGCATGACAATCAGCGACATCAACGGCATGGCAGCCAGATTGGCAAAAAGTCCATAGGTGGTGACACGATGAAAATGTTCGGCGGAATAGATCGCCGTCGAAAGGCCGCCGATCAGCGATGTCGTGACAACACCACCAATGACGGCACCTGCCATTTCCAGCACCGTCATCCAGGCGGGCTTGCGCCCGACCAGCAGCCGATCCCGCTCGGTTCGCCAGCGGTTCCAGGCGGCATAAGCAGAAACAAGCGCTATGGTGGCCGCAAATGACATCTGGAAACTCGGCCCCATGATTTCCGATGGCGAGAAAGCCAGAATGACCAGAGCGGAAAGGGCAACATTTCTCAGGCTGAGAGACGGCTGGTCGAAAAGAACCGCGATCAGCATCACCGACATCATCAACCATGCGCGTTCGGCGGAGACGGCAAAACCGGAAATGAGGTAATAGGCGAGTGTCATCAGCAGTGCTGCAAAGGCCGCGATCTTCTTGACCGGCCAACGCTGCGCAAAGCCCGGAAACAGGCTGAAGGCCAATCTCAGGCCAACGAAGAAAATGCCTGACGCCAGCGCCATGTTGAGCCCGGATATCGCAACGATATGGGCAAGGCCGGAGAGCCGCAAAGCCTCCATCGTTTCCGCCGAGATTGCCTGTCTCTCATCGGTGACGATGGAGGCGGCGAAAGCGCCGGCATCACCGCCGATGGTGGAGCGAATACGTTCCGCAATGGCGCTGCGAAGTCCGTAAAGCCACATATCCGCCCATTCGAGCCAGCCCGCCTCGGCCTTGATGTCCCCCGCAGGCGACGGAAGCGTCTGCGGTGGCTTATAAAAGAAACCGGTGGCGCCTATTCCCTTGAAATAGGATGCGAAGGCAAAGTCGTTCAATCCCGGCAAGGCGGGGCCGGACGGCGGCGAGAGGCGCACTTTGCCGCTGATGGTGGCGCCCAGTGCCGCCGGTTCACCCCTGCCGCGCGATAACACGGAAATCATCTGTGGCGGACGAGACAAAACCGGCGCCTCCGTCGCGGTCAGCCGAACCACATATCGCCAGGAACCGCGCGCATCAACCTCCCGGCGCGCAACCGTGCCGGTGATGGTAGTGGTGACGGGCGTATCCAGCACCACGGTTCCGGCCCGCCGGGTTTCAAAATCGGCCAGAAGCATGCCGAGCAAAACAAAAGCGCAAAGGCCGCAAGCCGTCGACATGAAGCCGGGGGTATATCTGACGAGGAGCGCCAGGCCCGCGACAAGCAAAAATGCGATCGCCAGAACGGACGACGAGGGCGTGACGTCGAGAGAAAACCACAGAACTGCGCCGCAGCCGATGAGAACGGGAATAAAAAGAAAATCATGGCCAAAAGCGCGCTCTTCAGCGACCCATATGGCAATTTTTCCGGTGACAGAGTTTTTGAGATTTTGCCGGGGAATAATGGCTGGCGTGCCATATGTCGCAATGTCGCTCGTCCGACGAAGGGGAAGCAGAATATCCCGCGTGCCGGGCAAGTCGCCCTGCAACGTTTCGGCATACCGGAAATGCTGTTTTTCCCCTTGACCAAGCAATTTGCGCCGCCCCTTGCCGCACCGGAAACAGATTTGCAGGCACGCGTGAGGGATTGCAATCCTTTCCTTTAACCCTGCGTTGACCGAGATTGAATTGCTATCGCCACGAAAGCCCAAAGCAACGGGATTGCTTTTGCCGCAATGCACAATTTGACCTTCGGATAGCTTGGCATCGGCGCAAGGATCATATAGCTAATCGGTAGACGCTTAACCGCGGGGCGTGTCTCAACGCCCCCACCCGCATGTTTTCGGAGGATCAGTATGACGGAAAAAAGCGCTACAGTGACACTTGGCGAAAAACAGGTCGAACTCCCGGTCAGGGAAGGCACGATTGGACCAAGCGTCGTCGATATCGCCACGCTGTACAAGCACACGGGCTCTTTCACTTATGACCCGGGTTTCACGTCGACGGCCTCCTGCGAATCCAAGATCACCTATATCGACGGTGACGAGGGCGTTCTCCTGCATCGTGGTTTCCCCATCGAGCAGCTCGCCGAACAGGGCGACTTCCTGGAAACCTGCTACCTGCTGCTTTACGGCGAACTGCCGACCGCGGCTCAGAAGAAGGATTTCGACACCCGAGTCACGCGCCACACCATGGTGCATGAGCAGATGAGCCGCTTCTTCACCGGCTATCGCCGCGACGCGCATCCGATGGCCGTCATGTGCGGTACGGTCGGCGCTCTTTCGGCCTTCTATCACGACTCGACCGACATTACCGATCCGCACCAGCGCATGGTCGCTTCGCTTCGCATGATTGCGAAAATGCCGACGATCGCCGCCATGGCCTACAAGTACCATATCGGCCAGCCCTTCGTTTACCCGAAGAACGACCTCGATTACGCCTCCAACTTCCTGCACATGTGCTTTGCCGTGCCCTGCGAGGATTACAAGGTCGATCCGGTTCTGGCCCGCGCCATGGACCGCATCTTCATCCTGCATGCCGATCACGAGCAGAACGCCTCCACCTCCACGGTGCGTCTTGCCGGTTCGTCGGGTGCGAACCCGTTCGCCTGTATCGCGGCTGGCATCGCCTGCCTCTGGGGCCCGGCTCACGGTGGCGCCAACGAAGCGGCGCTCAACATGCTCAACGAAATCGGCACGGTTGACCGTATTCCGGAATATATCGCCCGCGCCAAGGACAAGAACGATCCGTTCCGCCTGATGGGCTTCGGCCACCGCGTCTACAAAAACTACGACCCGCGCGCCAAGATCATGCAGAAGACGATGTACGAAGTGCTGGAAGCCACCGGCAACTCCGACGATCCGATCATGCAGGTCGCGCTGGAACTGGAAAAGATCGCTCTTTCCGACCCCTACTTCGTCGAAAAGAAGCTTTACCCGAATGTCGACTTCTATTCGGGCATCACGCTGAAGGCGCTCGGTTTCCCCACGACCATGTTCACCGTTCTCTTCGCTCTTGCCCGCACCGTCGGCTGGATCGCACAGTGGAACGAAATGATCGAAGATCCGCAGCAGCGCATTGGCCGTCCACGCCAGCTCTATACGGGCGCCGGCAAGCGCGACTACGTTCCGGTTTCCAAGCGCTAAGCCGCGAAACCCCATAAAATCAAAGGCCGGCAGGTTTTCACCAGCCGGCCTTTTTGTTGGGCGTTAGAATAGTTTCCTTAGTGGCGCGCAGCGACGCCCAGGAACTGCTTCAGTTCCGGTGTTGCGGGATTGGAGAAGACCTCTTCCGGCGGGCCTATTTCATGCACCCTGCCCTCATGCATGAAGACGACGCGGGAGCAGACGTCGCGCGCAAATTTCATTTCATGCGTCACCATCAGGAGCGTCATGCCTTCAGCGGCAAGTTCACGCACCACGGCCAGCACTTCCGCGACGAGTTCGGGATCGAGCGCCGAGGTGATCTCATCGCACAGCAGCGCGATTGGCTGCATGGCAAGCGCGCGGGCAATGGCGACGCGCTGCTGCTGGCCGCCGGACAATTCATCGGGATAGGCATCGAATTTATGCGCCAGCCCGACCCGTTCCAGCATCTTGCGGGCAACGGCTTCCGCTTCCGGCTTTGGGGTCTTCTTCACCACGGTCTGCGACAGCATGACGTTGCCGCCGACGGTCTGGTGCGGGAAGAGATTGAACTGCTGGAAGATCATGCCGACCTTCAACCGCAGGGCTTTGAGATGCAGATCGTCTTCGAGAAGCTGCGCGCCGGCGACCGATATGGAACCGGCCGAAATCGTCTCCAGCCCGTTGATGCAGCGAAGTAGGGTCGATTTTCCCGATCCGCTCTTGCCGATGATGGCGATGACCTCACCGGGCTCCACATCGAGGTTGATGCCCTTCAGTACCTCGTTGCTGCCATAGCTTTTGCGGACTTCAGTGATTTCGATGAGCGACATTGAGCTTCCTTTCGAGGATCTGGCTGCTCTTCGACAGAGGCCAGCACAGCGCGAAATAGATGAGGGCGACGAGGCCATAAACGGTGAAGGGCTGGAAGGTGGCGTTGGTGACGACCGTGCCGGCCTTGGACAGTTCCACGAAACCGATGATCGAGGTCACGGCCGTTCCCTTGATGACCTGCACGAAGAAACCGACGGTCGGGGGAATGGCGACCCGCATGGCCTGCGGCAGGATGACATAACGCATCTGCTGCAGGCGTCCCATGGCAAGGCTCGCCGATGCCTCCCATTGGCCCTTGGCGACGGATTCCACGCAGCCGCGCCAGATTTCGGTGAGGAAGGCCGCTGCCCACAGGATCAGCGTCAGGCCCGCCGCCAGCCAGGCCGGCACATCGATGCCGAACAGGCCGAGGCCGAAAAAGGCGATGAAGAGCTGCATCAAAAGCGGCGTGCCCTGAAAAAGCTCGACATAATAGCGCGCAAAAACCCGCATCGATTTTTTTCGGGAAATGCGCATGAACAGCAGAAGCAGCGCCACCATGCCGCCGCCGACGAAGGAGACGAGCGACAGCAGCACGGTCCAGCGCGTGGCGAGCAGCAGGTTTCTGAGAATATCCCAGGTGGAGAATTCGATCATCGGACACTCCTGCGCGGAAAGATGAGGTTGCCGCCCATGACAAGCACCTGCCGGAGAAGGATGGCCAGCACGAGATAAATGACGGTGGAGACCATATAAGCTTCGAAGGCGCGGAACGTGCGCGACTGGATGAAATTGGCGGCAAAGGTCAAATCCTCGGCGGCGATCTGCGAGACGACCGACGAGCCGAGCATGACGATCACCACCTGCGATGAAAGAGCGGGCCAGATGCGTTGCAGCGAGGGAACCAGAACCACATGCCGGAAGGTTTCGAAGCGGGTCATGGCAAGGCTTGCCCCTGCCTCAAACTGCCCCTTCGGCGTCGCCTGAATACCGGCGCGGATGATTTCGCAGCTATATGCCCCGAGATTGACCACCATGGCGATATTGGCGGCGGTCAGTTCCGACAATTGCAGGCCAAGCGACGGCAGGCCGAAAAAGATAAAAAACAATTGTATGAGGAATGGCGTATTGCGAATGAGCTCCACATAGGTCGCGACCGGCGGCCGCAGCCATTTGGGCCCGAGTGCGCGCACCCAGGCGCAGACAATGCCGAGTGCGATGCCGAGAACGCCGCCAATGGCAATCAATTCCAGCGTAACGTCGATGCCTTTGGCGATCTGCGGGTAATAATCGAGAAGCCATCCAAAATCGAATGTGTATTTCACCCGATGCTTCCTTTCGGCGAGGACAAACCATGCGCCGGTCCCGCCTCAAGGCAGGGCCGGTGCATGCATTTTGCCGGGTTGCTCAGAGATCCTTGGGCAGGTCGGTTTTCAGCCATTTCTGCGCGATCGTGTTCAGCGAACCATCGGTCTTTGCGGTGGCGATGATGGCGTTGACCTTTTCCAGAAGCGCCGGCTGCTCCTTGTTCAGGCCGATATAGCAGGGCGAATTCTTGATCAGGAACTTCAGCTCGGGGCGCTTTGGCGGGTTCTTGGCGAGAATGGCGGCGGCCACGACATTGCCCGTGGCCACGGCTTCCACCTGGCCGGCGAGGAAGGCGGAGATCGTGCCGTTATTGTCCTCATAACGCTTGATGGTCGTATCGGCAGGCGCCACCTTCGTCAGCTCCAGATCCTCGACGGCGCCACGGGTGACACCGATGGTCTTGCCGGACAAATCTTCCGCCTTGGTGACGGCAACCGAATCCGGAGCGAACACGCCGTTGAAGAAAGGTGCATAGGCGGTGGAGAAGTCGATGACCTTTTCACGGTCCGGGTTCTTGCCGAGGCTCGAAATGACGAGATCGACCTTATTGGTCTGCAGATAGGGAACGCGGTTGGCGCTGGTGACCGGTACGAGTTCGACCTTCACGCCCAGCTTCTCGCCGATCAGATTGGCGACGTCGATATCGTAGCCCTGAGGGGCCATATCCGTGCCGACGCTGCCAAAGGGCGGGAAATCCTGCGGGACGGCAACGCGGATCGTGCCGCGGGAGGTGATATCACCGAGCGCATCGGCAAAGGCTGCGGGCGAAAAACCAAGGGTTGCGGAAATCGCGGCAATGGCAAGCAATGAACGTCTGGAAAACATTGGGAATTACTCCTTGGGGCTTGGGGAAAGAGGCTGCAATGAAAGGGAGTTGCGAAGCTCGTAGAGCGGGTCCGGCCTGCGGGTGAGATCGAGACCGGTTTCGACCTCGTCGAGATGACGGATGGCGAGTTCGGCGGCGGCGTGGAAATCGGCCGCCTTGATCGCCTCGAAGATGCGGCAATGTCCGTCATGCGACTGCTGCGCATGGAAATCGGACTGATAGAGCATGGAAATGAGAATGGTTCTGGCCGTCAGGTCGCGCAGCGTTTCGACGATGATGTCGTTTCCGGCGATTTCAGCGATGCGGATGTGGAAATCGCCCATCAGGCAGGTCAGGCGCTGGCGGTCGCCTTTGGCAATCGCCGCCTTCTCCTCATCGAGATGATCGACAAGAATGGCGATCCCTTCGGCGCTAACGCCGGAAAGATTGCGCAAGAGCCCATATTCGATGATGCGCCGCGCCTCATAAACCTTGATGGATTCTTCGGCGGAAGGTTCCACCACGAACCAGCCCCGGCGCGGGCTGACGGTGACGATGCCGCGCGTCTCCAGTCGCATCATCGCTTCGCGGATGCGTGTGCGCGACACGCTGAAAAGGCTGGCGAGCTGGTTCTCGCTGAGGCGGGTTCCCGGACGGATGCGGGCGGAAAGAATGCCGGAGATGATGGCGTCTTCTACCGCGCTCTGGGCGCTTTCGGATGTATGGCTATCTTGCATACAAGATTGAAAGCAAGAGGTGTGCCAGACGGAAATTCATGGGCTGCCAACCGCCTGATGATCAGCGGCTTGCCGTCCTAACGATCAAATGCAGTAAAATCGACCCCTCGCCTGCCCGCATCGGCAGCAGGACGGCAGCCTGTCGGGAAGAAAGAATTGAAATGATTATGCCGAAGGACGAGCCTTGTTCTTCAGGACGTCGAGAAGAATGCGCGCACCGGTTTCGCCCGGAGGCACATCTGTGCGTAAACGTTTCTGCACCAGAGCATAACCCTCCAGCATTGCCCGCCGCTCGGTGGTGTCGGATGACAGCCGCTCGGCCCAACGCAGCATCGAGCCCGCACGCACAACCTCGTTGAAATATTCCGGCACGACGGCATAATCGGCAATCAGGTTCGGTAACGCCCCGGTCCAGGTTTTCACCCGCTTGCTCAGCATGGTGAAAATCCAGTCGGTCTTGTAAACCGAGATCGTCGGTACGCCGGCAAGTGCCAGTTCGAGAATGACGGTGCCGGACGCTGCAATCGCCGCATCAGCCTCAGCAAAGGCACTCCACTTGAAAACAGAATCGCTGCCGATCTCGGGCCTGATGTCCTGCGGCCATGCCGCCGCCAATTCGCGGATGCGGCTTTCCTGGCGCGGTACGGTGGGAAGCAGAAACCGGGTCGGGCCGTTGCGTTCCACAAAAGCTTTTGCGGCCTCCTGAAACGGTTCCATCAACCGCGTCGTTTCGGTGGAGCGCGACCCCGGCAGGAGAAGAATGGTTTTCGGTTCGCCTTGGGCAGGAAGCGACCGTTCCGCCCGCTTCGCCCGCACGGAAAGCACATCTTTATCGACGCTGAGGCGATGGCCGACAAAGGTTGTCGGTGGGCCGCCGAGACGCCGCATCGCCTCCGGCTCAAAAGGAAGCAGGGCGAGAACGTGATCGACATAGGATAACATCGCGGTGGCGCGATATTCCTTCCATGCCCAGACACTGGGGCAGACATAATTGACGACCGGAAGATGCGGCAATTGTTTGCGGACTTTTTTCGCAACGCGATGGGTGAAGTCCGGACTGTCGATAATCAGCAGAACATCCGGTCTTGCGGCGATGATCGCCTCGGCAGTCTGGTTGATCCGCGAAATGAGTTTCGGCAGTTTCTTGAGGACCTGCGTGAAGCCCATGATGGAGAGTTCGGAATAATCGAACAGCGATGCCAGACCTTGCGACTCCAGCGCCTCGCCGCCCACGCCCATCAGCTCGATGGATCCCTCATACCGGGTTTTGAGCGACCTGATCAGATCTGCACCCAGAAGATCGCCGGAAACCTCGCCGGCTATGACCGCCACTTTCAACGTTGCCGTCATCGCTTCATATCTCCGCCCAGCATGTCCTCACCGAGTGACGTATCGATGCCGCAGACGAATATGCCCGCCTGATCGGCTGCTTTCAACATCTCGTCACGGTCGAGCACCAGCGCCCGTCCCGCTTCGACTGCGATGCCCGCCAGCCCGGCCTTCTGCGCGTTCTCCACCGTTTCGACGCCGATGGTCGGCAGGTCTGCACGGACATCCTGCTGCGGCTTGCAGAGCTTCACCAGCACACCCTTGCGGCGGGGCGAGATGCGGCCCTCGGTGCGCAATGCCGCAACGCGCGCCAGCATGGCGTCCGTGCCTTCCACGCCCTCCAGTGCGACGATGCGGCCACCGACGGAGACTGCGCCCTGCCCGACATCGAGCGAGCCAAGAGCAAGAGCCGCCTGAGCAGCCTTGCGTATATCGCGCAGATCATCCTCGGAAGGATTTTGTGCACCGAAAGCACCGATCGTCGCCAGCAGGCCAGGTGCGATCTCGTGGGCACCGATCACCTTCGCGCCGAGCGTACCGATTACCTTGATGACCATCTGCAAAACGGCATCATCCCCGCTGGAAAGCAGGGTGCGAACGATGGACGGCAGTTTCAGCACTATGCCCAGCGTGGGACGGATTTCCCGCCACTCCGGACGCCGCGCCACGGCGCCGGACAACACGACGCGGTCCACCTGATTTTCACGCAGCAGACGACCAAGCCCGGCGACGTCCCCGACACTGATCACGGCATTGTCGAAACCGGTCCAGTCAAAGCGGGAATCATCGCGCAACCGCACAATGAAAGGGTTTTCGCCCATCTCACGGGCGGCGGCCGCCACATAGAGCGGCAGCTGGCCGCTGCCGGCCACAATGGCGAGACGCCCGCCGCCTGTCACGGCTCACTTGCCCCGGTTGGGCGAAGAGATCGCGCGGTCGCTATCCGCACCGATGAAATCGATGACTTCAAGCGCCTGCGGGCAATCCAGATAGTCATTACGGTCGATGGCCGCCGCATTGCCTCGGATCGTGCCTTCGGCCTCGAAAATCGCCTTGTAGACACGCCTGACCTTGTGGATATCAGCACGGTCGATACCAGCGCGTGTCATGCCGACCACATTGAGCCCGCCGAGAATACCGGGATTGCCGTTCAGCATGCCATAGGGAATGACATCGTAATTGACCGCCGAAAGCCCGCCGATAAAGGCCTGACGACCGATGCGGGTGAATTGATGCACGGCGCAGCCACCGCCCAGAATGGCGCGATCCTCGATGGTGACATGGCCCGCCAGCATGACATTGTTGGACAGCACGATATGGCTGCCAAGGCGGCAATCATGCGCCACATGCGAATTGGCGAGGAAGAGATTATCGTCGCCGATAATCGTCTTGCTGCTGCCGTCGGAACTGCCGGCGTTCATCGTCACGCCTTCGCGCATGACGCAGCGCTCACCGATCTCGAGCGTCGTTTCCGAGCCATCGTGGCGAATAGCCTGCGGCGTACCGCCGATGACCGCCATGGGATGGATGACCGAACCACGGCCGATGACGGTCCGACCGGAAACAACGGCGTGATTGTGCAGCCGGACATCGTCATGCAACGTGACTTTCGCACCGACATAGCTCAGCGCACCGATGACGACATTTTCACCGATCACCGCGCCGTCTTCGATCACGGCCGTCGGGTGAATTCTGGCCGAGGCGGCAATCGTGCTCATTGCTGGTCCTCGGGGATCATCATGGCGCCAACATCGGCTTCCGCCACCAGCGCGCCATCCACCTTCGCCTCGCAATGGAATTTAAAGACATTACCGCGCTGGCGCTGCTTGACGACATGGATTTCCAGACGATCGCCGGGGATCACGGGCTTGCGGAAACGCGCATTGTCGATTGTCATGAAATAAACCAGGTGACCACCCTCGCCCTGGCTGCGAGCGCAGATCGCGCCTGCCGTCTGGGCCATGGCTTCGACGATCAGAACGCCCGGCATGATCGGCCGGTCCGGAAAATGGCCGGTGAAATGCGGTTCGTTGACCGTGACGTTCTTGATGCCGATCGCCGAGTTGTTACCATCGATCTCGATGATCTTGTCGATCAGCAAGAATGGGTAACGATGCGGCAGAAGCTTCATGACTTCCAGAATGTCAGCCGCGCCCAGCGCCGTCTTCGTTTCTTCAGTCATCGTTTTTTTCTCCTGTTTTTTTATCACGCCCTTCAGCGCGCGCCAGAATTTCGGCCATGTCGCGCAGGAAATATTTCATCGGACGCGCGGGCGTTCCGCCATAGCGCGCGCCTGCCGGCACGTCCGCGACCACACCGCTCATCGCGGCGATCTGCACGCCGTCGCCGATGTTGATATGGCCATTGATGCCTGCCGCGCCGCCAATCATCACACCGTCACCGATGCGGGTGCTGCCCGCAATGCCAACCTTGCTGACGATGCCGCAATGGCGGCCGATGCGGACGTTGTGGCCGATCTGGACCTGGTTGTCGATCTTGGTGCCTTCGCCGATAACGGTGTCATCCATGGTGCCGCGATCGATCGTGGTGTTGGCACCGATCTCGACATTGTCCTGAATGATGACCCGGCCGATCTGGACGATCTTCAGCATGCCGCGCGGACCGGGCGCATAACCGAAACCGTCCTGACCGATGCGGGCGCCGTTATGGATAATCACGTTGTTGCCGAGGAGAGAAGCAAGGATGCTCGCGCCACCGGCAATGGTGCAATCGCGCCCCACCTGCACATCGGGCCCGATGATGACGCCGGGACCAATCCGGGTACCAGCACCAATGTGGGCACCAGCGCCGATGACCGCGAGCGGCTCGACGATCACGCCCGCTTCCAGCTTCGCGGAAGGATCGACATGCGCGGCACTGGAAATTTCACCTTCCATCGGCGCAATCGTTGCGGGACGCATGGCGGCCGGATGCAGCAAGGCACCCACCTGCGCAAAAAGCGTATGCGGATTTTTCGATATCAGGGCCGGTATATGGGGCGGAAGCATATTCTTCAGCGCCACGTCGCAAATCACGGCGCCTGCCTCGCAAGTCAGCAATTCGTCGCGGTTCTTGCGGGAGAGAATATAGCAGAGCTGGTCGGGCTTTGCCCGATAGACCGGCGCGACGGACCTGATGATCCGCTCTCCCGCCGCATCTTCAGACAGTTCCGCCCCAAAACGGTCTGCGATATCTTTCAATCGCAGTCCCTCGTGGGGCGGAAAAAAGGCGTTGTATTCCATCAGCCGGAAACTCCAGAACGTTCAAAGTTGCAGTTCTGGACTGCCGATATCAGAAAGTGTTGGACATGCCAAACCGGAAACGCTGTTCCTCGTCGTAGTCTTCCTTGGCGATCGGAACGGCGTAGTCGACGCGGATCGGGCCGAAAGGCGACGCCCACATCACACCGATACCGGCGGATGCGCGGATGGAGTTGTCGTCCTTCACACCTGCACTGTTGGCGACCTTGTTGCCATACAGCGTACCGGCATCGACGAAGCCAGCCAGACGCAGACCGAAATCTTCGGGAACGCCAGGCATCGGGGCCGTGACTTCAGCGGAAGCAGCGAAGTAGGTCGTGCCGCCGATGGAGTCGTTGCCAATGCGCGGACCGATACCATCGTTCTTGAAGCCGCGAACCTGACGGCCGCCGAACTTGAACTGATCGAACACCAGCAGATTGTCGCCCGTCGGAACAACGTGACCCGCCTGACCGGTGATCGAGCCGATGACATCGTACTCGTCCGACAGCGTGTAGTAGAAGCGCGCCTTGGCGTAGATCTTGTAGTATTCGGAATCGCCGCCGAGGCCTGCAAATTCGTTCGTCAGGGCCGCCTGCCAGCCTTCACGCGGCATGTTGCGGTCGTCGAGCGTATTGTAGTTCAGCGTGTTCGAGATGATGGACTGTGTCCAGTCACCACCACGGATCAGAGCCTTATAGGGCTCGGCAAGATTGCTGCCGCTTTCCCAATCGCCCTCACCGTCGTAGTTCAGCTGCTTGTAGGTGTACTTAAACGTCGTCGAGAGGTCTTCGGTGATCGGCGCGGTCACACGCAGCGCGAAGCCTTGCTCGTCGTAGTCATAGTAGTCTTCGCTGCGGCTCTGGCTCTTGAACAGGTCGAAACCTGCGGCCAGACGGTAGCCAAGGAAATAAGGCTCGGTGAAGGACAGCGTGTAGCTGCGCGCATCATCTTCGCCAGCACCGGCGGCGAGACGGATGTACTGGCCGCGACCGAGGAAGTTCTTCTCTTCGATGGATGCTTCGAGCAGCACGCCGTCGTTCTGAGAGTAACCCGCACCGATACCGAACGAACCGGTCGACTGATCCTCAACGTCGACAACGATCACGACGCGGTCAGGCGCGCTGCCGCCGGCGGTCGAGATGTTGACCTTCGAGAAGTAACCGAGCGCCTCAAGGCGGCGCTTTGCCGCAGTGATGACGGTCTGGTTGAAAGCATCGCCTTCGGAAATATCGAATTCGCGACGAATGACATAGTCACGCGTACGGGTGTTGCCGCGGATTTCGATACGCTCGACATAGGCGCGTTCGCCCTGGTCGACGATATAGGTCACGCCGATGGTGTTGCCGGCCATGTCGCGGTCGCCGCGCGGCGTTACGCGGGCGAAAGGATAACCTTCGCCGGCAACGCGCTTGGAAATCGCTTCCATGCTCTGCTGAACTTCCTTGGCGCTGTAGCTCGCGCCTTGGCGGGTTTCAACGAGGCCCTGCAATTCAGAACCATCAACACCCGGAACGGTCGATTCGACGGCAACGTTACCGAAGTCGTACTTCTTGCCTTCATCCACCGTGATGGAGATGGTGTATTCGTTCTTGGACTCGTCCAGCACAGCATCGGACGACACGACCCGGAAGTCGGCATAACCGCGGTTGTAATAGAACTGGCGCAGCGCCTCTTCGTCGGCGCGCAGCTTGTCCTCGTTGTAGACGTCCTTGCGCGTCAGGAACGACAGCATGTTGGACTTCTTGGTATTGATGACGGCAGCCAGACGGCCATCGCTATAGGCATTGTTGCCGACGAAATCGATGCGACCGATCTTCGTGCGCTCACCTTCGTTGATAACGAAAGCGATGTTCACGCGACCCTGACCGACAGACACTGTCTGGGTGGTGACTTCGACGTCGCTGCGGCCGATCGCGGCATAGGCTTCCTTGATGCGCGCAATATCGGCGGTCACAATTGCCTGATTGAACGGGCCGAGCGACTGGGTCTGCACGATTCCGGCGAGCTTGTCGTCCTTGATCTTGCGGTTGCCGTTGAAGACCACCTGGTTGACGAGCTGGTTTTCATTGACGGTCACGACCAGCGTGCTGCCGGAAACGCGCATGGAGACATTCGAGAAGTAACCGGTAGCGTAAAGACGCTTTACCGATTCATCGATGTCCGAATTGGAAAAGTTCTTACCCGGCGCAATGGTGATGTTGGAACGCACGGAGTCCGCGCCGGACCTCTCAGCCCCGCGAACATCGATCTTGCTGATAACAGCTGCATTTGCCGCACCAGCAGAGGCAAGCACGCCAAGGCCCGCAACCGAAGAAACACCAGCAGACAGCGCAACCGCCGACACAGCGTTCAAAAATCTTGAACCAGCCTTCATTTCAATTCTTACCTTTTTACGTTGTCCCTCAGCGGGCGGAACCCGACTCCGGCCATGTGCGTCGTTTTACCTGCTTTTCCCCTACAAGCAAGTCAGAACGTTAAATTCTGTTTACTTCGTGATCCAGAGTGGCTCATTCGCCACTTCGGCATAAAAACAGGGTAAACAAGCTGCTAACAAAACCGTTAAAACACTATCTTCAGCCGATCAAGCTGCTGATATCATTCCATGTTGCAAAAACCATAAGACCCAAAATCATCATCATGCCAATACGGAAAGCCACTTCCTGCGCAGCGGCGCCAAGCGGCCTGCCGCGAATGGCCTCGATTGCGTAAAACACCAGATGCCCACCATCCAGAACCGGTACAGGCATCAGATTGAGAAGACCGATCGACACGGAAAGAACGGCGGCAAGCTGGATGACGGCCGAAATTCCAAGCGTCGCCATCTGGCCGGACGCCTGCGCTACCCTGACAGGGCCGCCGAGCTGATCGGCATTCATACGGCCGGTCACAAGATTGCCGATATAGTTGAAGGTGCCGGTAATGACGTGACCCGTTTCGCGAACACCCTCGACCAGCGCCTGGGACGGCGAATATTCGATGTGGCGGAAATTGCCGCTGCTCTGGTCGGTGACAATGCCGATAATGCCCATTTCCAGCTTGTTGCCGAACTGGTCGGTGGTTTCGGTTCGGGTCGGAACCATCGGTAGCTTCAGTTCTTCGCCCGCTCTTTCCACCGTTACGGTGATAGGCGTGCCCGGCCGGATGCCGACATAACGGCGGACATCCTCGAAGGTCATCATTTTTTCACCGTCAATCGCCAGCAGCCGGTCACCGGCGCGCACGCCCGCTGTCGCGGCGGCACTGTTTTCACGCACCTCCGCCACAACCGGATCGGCGATCATCCGGCCATAAACACCGAACAGCACCGCGAAGATGAGGATGGCGAGAATGAAGTTGGCAATCGGGCCGGCGGCAACCGTTGCAGCCCTCTTCCAGAGCTTGGCGCCGGAAAGCGTCTGCGCCCTCTCCTCCAGCGACATATGCGACAGGCCGGAACTATCGGGCTTGCTGGCTGCATCTTCGTCGCCGAAGAACTTCACGTAGCCGCCAAGCGGGATAGCGGAAATCTTCCAGCGTGTACCGCGTCGGTCGGTATAGCCGATCAGTTCCGGGCCGAAACCGATGGAAAAAGCTGTGGAGCGTATGCCGCTCCAGCGGCCGACGAGGTAATGGCCCATTTCATGGACAAAAACGAGCAGGGAAAGTACCAGAATGAAGGGCACGATATAGCCGGTCAGAAAGCCGGTTGCCGCCATTACTGTGTTCATGACAATCTGCCCTTTATTTCATGACCTTTCGCGCCGCTTAAAAGCCCGGTAACAGACCGCCACCCGATCCGGGTACGTCGCCGGTTGCCGCTGCATGCACGAAAGCGATGAGGAATACCGTAAAGCAGGCGAAAACAAGACCATCGACCCGATCCATGAAACCGCCATGGCCGGGAATGAGATGGCTGGAATCCTTGACCTGAAACCGCCGCTTCACGAAGGATTCAAAAAGATCGCCGATCTGGCTGAATATGGAGAGGATGAGAGCGAGGCCCAGCACAAGCAGGCTGATCCTGCCATGATAGGCGAGCGATACCGCCCCGCCCCCGATCAGTGCCGCCACTGCACCGCCGACAGCGCCCGACCACGTCTTGCCTGGCGAGATCGCCGGCGCGAGCTTAGGCCCGCCAATGGCGCGCCCGACAAAATAAGCCAGGATATCCGTCGACCAGACGACAGCGAAAATAAACAGGATGGAGACGAAACCGGTCAGCTCGTCACCACGAATCGCGGCAAGCGATATGCCACTGAGACCGGCGTAGACGATGCCGCCCACTAGCCACCAGTTCCTGCCGCGCAAAACGGGGAAAAGCGCCGCCGTCAGGGTAAAGCCAGACAGCAGCGGCAGATCAAGCGACGGCTCGCCGAATATCGTATTGCCGGCGATGACCGCGACCGCAAACCAGCCCCAGGCATTGCCGGTGGGATTGGTCTCAGACAGGCGGGTGATCTTTGACCATTCATAATAGATGAGAATCGCCAGAAGGCCGGCCACGATGCGGAACAGAATGCCGCCATACCAGGTCGCGACCAATATGGCGGCCGCCATGACAATTGCGGACACGATCCGCAGTCTGAGTTCACGGCTCATCAGGCGCCTGCCACGGCAACCGGCTCGGCGATTGCGCCGAAGCGGCGGTCACGCGTTGCATATTGCTCGATTGCGGAAAAGAACAGCTGCCGGTCGAAATCGGGCCAATATTCAGGAATGAAAAGGAACTCGGAATAAGCCGCCTGCCAGAGCAGGAAGTTCGACAGACGCTCCTCACCGCTGGTGCGGATGATCAGATCGGGATCCGGTATTCCGGACGTATCCAGTCTCGCCGAAATCATCTCCGACGTGATCGATGCCGCATCCAGCCGGCCTTCGGCGACATCGCGGGCGATCGCCATTGTCGCGCGGGTAATCTCGTCGCGGCTGCCATAGTTGAAGGCAATCACCAGCGTCAGCTTGGTGTTATCAGCCGTCATCTGTTCGGCTTCTTCGAGAAGGCTGCGGATGTCGTTCCTCAACCCCTCGCGGTCGCCGATGATCCGAACACGGACGTTTTCGCGATGCAGTTCCGCAAGGTCGCGCCGGATGAAAGCCTTCAGCAGGCCCATCAGGTCGCTCACCTCGGATTCCGGCCTGCGCCAGTTTTCTGACGAAAAGGCGAAGAGGGTGAGATAACGGATACCGCATTCACCCGCTGCACGCACGGTTTCGCGCACCGCCTCCACCCCGCGGCGATGCCCCATCACGCGCGGAAGACCGCGCTGTTTTGCCCAGCGTCCATTGCCATCCATGATGATGGCGACGTGCTCGGGTATGGAGGAACGTGTCGTCGTCGGCATATCGATCCAGTAACAGGCAGTGCGGAATTAAAACGAATAAAATACAGGTCTATCGCAAGCGATATCAGACCTGCATGATTTCCTTTTCCTTCTCGCCAAGCAAGCGGTCAATTTCCGAAATCGTGTCGTCGGTCATTTTCTGGACCTTTTCGGACTGTCCACGGCTTTCGTCCTGACCGATGTCACCGTCCTTTTCGGCTTTTTTCAGACCATCCATGCCATCACGACGCACATGGCGAATCGCCACCTTGGACTTTTCGGCATAATCATGGGCTACCTTGACGAGCGATTTGCGGCGCTCCTCGTTGAGCTCGGGCAGCGGAATTCTGAGGTTCTGGCCATCAACGATCGGGTTGAGGCCGAGATTGGATTCGCGGATCGCGCGATCGACGGCATTGACCATCGACTTGTCCCAGATGTTGACGCCGAGCATGCGCGGCTCCGGTACGGTGATGTTCGCGACCTGATTGAGCGGCACGCGCGAGCCATAGGCCTCGATGGTTACCGGATCGAGAATGTTGGCCGAAGCACGGCCGGTGCGCAGCGATGCGATATCGCTCTTGAACGCATTGATGGCGCCATCCATGCGGCGCTTGATATCGTTGAGGTCAATACCACTCATCTAGATACTCCATCTCTGTCGGCCTTTCCGGCCGGAATTCGCCCCAGGGGACGGCATCTTTTCTTGATTACTTGTCGTGCACGATGGTCTTGCGGCCACCGCCGGTCAATATCTGCGCGAAACCGCCCTTCTCATGGATCGAGAAAACGATGATCGGGATGTGGTTTTCGCGGGCAAGTGCGACAGCCGCGATATCCATGACCGCGAGACCCTTGCCGAGCACTTCGCTATGGGTCAGCTCGTCGAAGCGGGTGGCTGCCGGATCCTTCTTCGGATCGGCTGAATAGATGCCATCCACCTGGGTGCCCTTGAAGATGGCCTCGGCGCCCATTTCCGCGGCGCGCAGCGCAGCGGCGGAATCGGTGGTGAAGAAGGGATTGCCCGTGCCGCCGGCAAAAATCACCACGCGACCCTGTGCGAGGTGGTGAAGTGCTGCGCGCTGCGAGAAGCTCTCGCAGATTTCAGGCATGGCGATTGCAGACAGAACGACGGTATCGATGCTGAGCTTGCGCAGCGACGTCGCGAGCGCCAGCGCGTTGATGACGGTCGCCAGCATGCCCATATGGTCGCCGGTGACACGGTCGCCGCCCTTGGAGGCCACGGCGACGCCGCGGAAAATATTGCCGCCGCCGACGACAACGCCGACTTCAACGCCCATCGCCCTTGCTTCAGCGATATCGGAGGCGATCCGGTCGGCCACCGCCACATCGATACCGAAACCCTGATCGCCCATGAGGGCTTCGCCGGAAGCCTTGAGAAGAACACGTTTGTAGATCGGCTTGGAAGACATCATGACTCCTCGGAAATGTAACCGAAACGCGGATACACGAAGGGCACCGCGTTGTCACGCGATGCCCTCCCGTTTTCCCAAGATTGGGTAAATATAATCAGCCCTTGGCGACGGCAGCGACTTCAGCTGCGAAATCGCTTTCTTCCTTTTCAACGCCTTCGCCGAGCAGCAGGCGAACCATGCCCGTTACCTCGATCGCCGCGCCGGCTTCCTTTTCGGCTTCCTTGATGGCAGCGCCGACGGTCAGGTCCGGGTTGATGACGAAAGCCTGCGACAGAAGGGCGACTTCCTCGAAGAACTTGCGCATGCGGCCATCAACCATCTTTTCGATGATGGCTTCCGGCTTGCCAGATTCGCGGGCCTGTTCGATGAAGACGTTACGCTCGCGCTCAGCAACGGCGGCGTCGACTTCTTCAGCGCGGATGGCGAGCGGGTTGGTCGCAGCAATGTGCATGGCAACCTGGCGGCCGATCGAGTTCAGGACAGCCTTGTCGCCAACCGACTTCAGGGCAACGAGAACACCGAGCTTGCCGATGCCGTCGCCGGCAGCATTGTGGATGTAGGTCGCGACAACGCCGTGCTCGACTTCGAGCGCAGCCGAACGGCGCAGCGTCATGTTTTCGCCGATGGTGGCAATCGCGTCCTTGATGCTGTCTGCAACGGACTTGCCGGTTGCCGGATAGGTGGCAGCGGAAACAGCGTCAACGGTGCCGTTGGTGGTGAGGGCAACCTGGGCGATACCGCGGATGAGATCCTGGAACGCATCGTTACGGGCAACGAAGTCGGTCTCGGAGTTGAGTTCGACAACAACAGCCTTGTGACCCATGGTGGCGACGCCGATCAGACCTTCGGCAGCCGTACGGCCGGACTTCTTGTCGGCCTTTGCGATGCCCTTGGCGCGCAGCCAGTCGATCGCCGCTTCCATGTCGCCATTGGTTTCAGCAAGAGCCTTCTTGCAGTCCATCATGCCTGCGCCGGATTTCTCGCGCAGTTCCTTCACCATTGCGGCTGTGATTTCGGTCATTGTTTGCCTCTTATCGGTTCGATCGGTCAGCCGGCTGAATTTGCCGTGCCGAATTTCTGGGTGATGAGTGTACCCGGCCGCACACCCTTTGAAACCGGAGAGGATTTCAGGAAAGGGGTATGCGCATTCCCAAGTGCTGCGGCGTCTCCATACATCGAAATGATGGGTGCCGCCGAAGTGTGACAGCGTTATGAAGACTGCTTTCCGTTTCAACCACATCAGACGCCGACAGCTTCGTAAAAACCGAGACGGAGCGGTATGAAACGAACAAGGCCGTCAACCCATTGAAGGTCTTTGACGGCCTTGTCATATCCTGGTCGAGGAGACGGCGATCAAGAAATCGCCGCCAGACAGGGCCTAAATCAGGCGCCAGCCTCGTCTTCGAGAGCGGGCTCGATCGGAGCTTCTTCAGCAGCGCCGATGTCGCGGCCGGAAGCGCCCTGCTGACGTGCGATACCGTCGATGGCAGCGCGGGCGATCAGGTCGCAATAGAGCGAGATGGCGCGCGAAGCATCGTCGTTACCCGGGATCGGGAAGTCGATGTGGTCCGGGTCGCAGTTGCTGTCGATGATCGCAACGACCGGAATGCCAAGACGCTTGGCTTCTTCGATCGCGATCTTTTCCTTGTTGGTGTCGATGATGAACATCAGGTCCGGAACGCCACCCATATCGCGGATACCGCCGAGAGCCTTTTCAAGCTTTTCGCGTTCGCGCTCGAGGTTCAGGCGTTCCTTCTTGGAGTAGCCGGAAGCTTCCGAGTTCAGGATCTCGTCGACCTTGCGCAGGCGCTGGATCGAGTTGGAGATGGTCTTCCAGTTGGTCATCATGCCGCCGAGCCAGCGGGAGTTGACGTAGTACTGGGCCGAACGCTTTGCGCTGTCGGCGATGATTTCGGACGCCTGGCGCTTGGTGCCGACGAACAGAACGCGGCCGCCACGTGCAACGGTGTCGGACACGACCTGAAGGGCGCGCGACAGCATCGGAACGGTCTGAGCCAGGTCGATGATGTGGATGTTGTTACGGTCGCCGAAGATGTACGGCTTCATCTTCGGGTTCCAGCGGTGCGTCTGGTGGCCGAAGTGAACACCAGCTTCCAGAAGCTGGCGCATAGAAAAATCGGGCAATGCCATGCCTTGTTACTCCTTTTCCGGTTTAACCCCCGCGAAGCGAACAGCACCGATTTTCATCGATACCACCGGGCGGAACGGACCGGATTTCTCCCGGAACATCCCAAGCTTCGCGTGTGGAATGGTGAGCCGCATACAGTCGCCCGCGTGAAAATGCAAGCATTTATGCGAAAAAACCGCAGAAACAGCCGCCTTTCAGCGGACAGGCTTGTTTTCGCAGGTTTCGGGCTTGAGAATATCGAGCTTCGCAAGCTTTCCCGTCAGAACGAAATCGCCGTAATCCATCGTCAGGTCGCGGGTGATTCCGTTTTCATAGAGCTTGAACGACATGCGGTAGATCGGCAGCGCGTCCGTACCCGTCTTGTCGTTGTAATAAGCGATGGTCACCGGCCAGAATGCAGCCTTGGCGAAATCGCCCGCCTTGCCGGCCTCGGCATCGCCGTCCTTCGGCATCTGCGACTTGCCGACCAGCGTGGAGGTGATCAGGCTTTCGTCGCCATCATCCGAACCGTCGAAAATGCGGGATTCGAAGATGCGTTTTCCCTGTTTGGCATGTTCGATGACCTGGAACATGTGTTCCGTGGGAAATTCGCTGGCGACGAGACTGACCTGGCGGGCATCAGGCCTCGTCAAATCGACCTTCACGCCGTCGGTGCCGTCGATTGCCGCCCCCTGCACTTCCTTGTCCAGCTTGTCGTCGGTGTAGGACTTGGTCTCGAAGGTGAACTTCTTCGCGGCCAGATCCTCGAAGGTGGTGGTCTGCTGGTCGGTCATGCGAACAGCATCGCCGGTGTTGATCTGCGTCACGAAGCGGAAATCCGTCTTGTAACCCTGACAGGCCGAGCCGGTGAATTCATAGACCATGCGGCCAGTCATGCCCTCGATGCCGGAGCGGTCGGACGCATCCTTGAGTTCGAGATCATAAACTGCGCGGTGCGCGACGAGGTCCGGAACCGCCACCGGCAAGGCATTGGCGGCGTTTGACAGGCCGGTCATAAGCCCTGTTGCGGCAACGAAACCAAGCGTCCTGACAAACATGCAATATCTCCTGTTGGAAGAGCCGCTCATATTGTACAAGCAACCGCCCGGCTTTTGGATCAACATCTTCTGAATGCCGGATTCTTGAAGGATTTACAACAAAACCGGAGACGAAAATGTCTGATGTCATCGAAGGCCGCCTCAAGGAACTTGGCTTTACGCTTCCCGTAGCCGCAGCACCAGCCGCAAACTACGTTCCCTTCACCATCAGCGGCAATCTGCTTTATGTATCGGGTCAACTGCCGATGGAATCAGGCAAGATTGCGGTGACCGGCCTTGTTGGCCGCGATGTAGACGTGCCAGGCGCCCAACGCGCCGCCGAACTTTGCGCCGTCAACATTCTCGCACAGGTCAAGGCCGCGTTGAATGGCGACCTCTCGAAAATCCGCCGCGTCATCAAGCTGAATGGCTTCGTCGCCTCGGTTCCGGAATTCGTCGAACAGCATCTCGTCATCAACGGCGCCTCCAATCTTCTCGCCAATGTTCTCGGCGATGCCGGCAAGCATGCCCGCGCCGCTGTTGGCATGGCCTGCCTGCCCTTCAATGCCGCCGTCGAGATCGACGCCATCGTGGAAATCGAAGCATGACCCTTAAACTCTCCTGGCTGACGGCCGAACCCGTCGCCCATCGCGGTTATCATGACCTCAACAAGGCCGTCTGGGAAAATACGCTTTCGGCATTTTCCCGCGCCATCGAGGCCGGTTTCGCCATCGAATGCGACGTGCAGCTGGCGGCCGACAGTGTGCCGGTGATTTTTCACGACCACGACATGGCCCGGCTGACGGGCATCAAGGGCGACGTGCGTGAACGCACCTCCGGTGAACTGTCGCTCCTTTCCGTCGGCCAGACGAAAGATCGCGTTCCGACGCTGAAGCAGCTTCTGGCGCTCTGCGCCGGCAAGGTACCGCTGGTGATCGAGCTGAAAGGCCGTGAGGGCGAAGGCGTCGACGACGGTTTTGCCGAGGCGGTGCTGGAAGACCTCGAGGGCTATAAGGGCCATGTGGCGCTGATGAGCTTCGACCACCATCTGCTGAAGGATCTGAAGGCGGCCGGCTCGCCCTGGCCACTGGGTCTCACCGCCGAAGGCAACAAGCCGGAAGACTTCTTCAAACATGACGAAGCGATGCAGCTGGGTCTCGATTTCATCTCCTATCATTGGGGTCACCTGCCCAACAGCTTCATCGAGGCGCAAAGAAAACTTGGCCTTCCGGTGATTACCTGGACAGTCAGGGATGAAAATGCGCGCGAGACTACCTATAAATATGCGGACCAGATGACATTCGAAGGTTTCGACCCGAGAGAGAACCCGTCCGCCACGGCATGACAGAAGACTATTCCATCAGTATCGCGCAATCCTTTGGGGATATCGATCCGGAAAGCTGGAAACGGCTTTCCGGAACGTCGCGCAATACATCAGGAAAATATTACAACCCATTTATTTCCCACGAATTTTTATCCTCCATGGAGGATTCCGGATCGGCGACTGCCAAGACCGGCTGGCTCGGACACCATCTGCTTCTCGAAAACGCGTCCGGCGGGCTGGTTGGGGCAATACCTGCCTATCTGAAGAACCACAGCAAGGGCGAATATGTCTTCGACCATGGCTGGGCGGATGCTTTTGAACGGGCCGGCGGGCATTATTACCCGAAACTGCAATGTTCAGTGCCCTTCACACCGGCAACCGGTCCACGGCTGCTCGTTTCGGAAAACGGAGACGAGACACGCTTCAAGGCGTTACTGGCCTCCGGTCTCGCGCAGGTGACTGAGAAGATCGGCGTCTCCTCGGCACATGTCACATTTCTGGAAGAAAGCGATCTTTCCGCCCTTCTGCCGCGCGATTTCCTGCACAGGACCGACCAGCAGTTTCATTTCATCAATGACGGTTATCGCGACCACGGTGATTTTCTCGACGCCCTTTCTTCGCGCAAGCGCAAGGGGCTGAAGAAAGAACGCCGTGCGGCGCTGGAAAACGGCATCGAGATCGACTGCCTGACCGGAAGCGACCTGACCGAGGATATCTGGGACCAGTTTTTCGCCTTCTACATGGATACCGGCGGCCGCAAATGGGGCCGGCCCTATCTGACGCGGGAGTTTTATTCGCTGATCGGCGAGCGTATGGCCGATGATGTGCTGCTGGTGATGGCGAAACGCGACGGGCGCTATATTGCCGGCGCGATCAATTTCATCGGCTCGGATGCGCTTTATGGCCGCCACTGGGGCTGCATCGAGGATCATCCCTTCCTGCATTTCGAGGTCTGTTACCATCAGGCGATCGATTTCGCGCTCTCCAGGGGATTGAAACGGGTGGAAGCGGGCGCGCAGGGCGAGCACAAGCTGGCGCGTGGCTACACGCCTGTCACCACTCATTCGGCGCATTTCATCGTCCATCCGGGCCTGCGCCGCGCCATTGCCGATTATCTTCAGCGCGAGCGCGAGGAAGTCGAGCATATCGGCGATTATCTTGATGAACACACGCCCTTCCGCAAGGGCGAGAGACAGGAACAGGAACCGGACGCATAGTCCGCGATGAGGAGATCACCGATGACGGCCAGCGCTTATGATGACAACAATATCTTCGCGAAAATCCTGCGCGGCGAAATTCCGAGCCACAAGCTTTACGAGGACGAACATACGCTGGCCTTCATGGATGTGATGCCACAGGCCCCCGGCCACCTGCTCGTCGTTCCCAAGACCGGCTCCCGCAACCTGCTCGATGCCGACCCGGAAGTGCTGGCGAGAACCATTCCCGTGGTGCAGAAACTGGCCGTGGCGGCCAAGGAAGCCTTCGATGCGGATGGCGTCTTCATCGCCCAGTTCAACGAACCGGCGGCTGGGCAGACCGTTTTTCACCTGCATTTCCACGTCATTCCGCGCAAGGAAGGCGAGCCGCTGAAGCCGCATTCCGGTGTGATGGCCGATGGCGAGGTGTTGAAAGCCCATGCGGAGAAGATAAAGGCGGCGCTTGCTTCCTGATAGCTGCCTCGCATGTGACGTCATCCTCGGCCTTGTGCCGAGGATCCAACCACGTATCTGAAATCAATCGGTTGCAGATGCTCGGGACAGGCCGAGCATGACGAAGGAGAGGTTTTCGGACTGATCATTCCGGATAACGGTAAGCATTCCGTTCCGGCCAAGGCCAGCCTTCAAGCACCGCCATATCCGGCCGGAAAATCTCCACCTTCAGCGGATAACAGGCTGCCGTATCGCTGGAATGGGTGGCGCTGCAATCGCCGCCCGGGCAGGCGGAAAGAGCGCCGATGAGATCGATTTCCGCAAAGAATTCCAGATAGTCACCCGGCCGCACCGGGCTTGCTTTCATGAAATATTGGTGTGTGTCGTGGGTGAAACCCGTGCACATGAAGACGTTCAGCACATCATGTACATGCGGCTCTGCCTGCCGGAACGACAGGCCGCTGGCGGAGGCGAGCGCATTGGTCAGATTGGAATGGCAGCAATGGTGGTAATCGCCGCCGCTCAGGAGCTTGTTGGTATAGGGATCGCAGCGTGTGCCGATCACGTCATGAACGCCGCCGCCGTCTTCGTCGAAGCCGTACCATGACAGGGTATCGTGGGTGATGGTCGCCATCGGCCGCAGGGACGGCAGGTTGCTCCACAACCGGTTGCCGACGGAAACATGGGTGGCATGCAGGGCGCGGGTCTTCCCGCTGAAAAACCGTTCGGTCAGATCATTGGCGTTCCAGAGGTTGAGATCGCCGACCTGCGGCCCCTCAATGCTGACGATGCGGAAAAAATGCCCCTTCGGCACATTGAAGCTGCGGCCGTCGCGTGGGGGCACGATGACCTCGTCGATCTTCTCCATATGCTTCTTTGCCTTCTCGAGAAGCGCAAGGTCGGGCGCCTCAAGGGTGCCGTTCGGATAAACGACGACGGGGCGGACAGCGCGGCGCGTGGCGGCGTCAACGGGCTCGGCGGCAACAGGCATAGGGGTCATGAAATCCTCGGAGCAATATAGATGTCGGCGCGAAACTGCGGCATGAATGGGCGGCTGGCAAGACGGGTTTTTCTTGCGCTCAGACCAAGTTTTACTTAGCCTTGGCGATATGAAACTGCCACCGCTCGCCACCCTCCGCGCCTTTGAAGCCGCCGCCAGAAGAGCAAGCTTTTCCCTGGCCGCGCAGGAACTCGGCATGACGGCAACTGCCGTCAGCCAACATGTGCGCAATCTGGAGGCGTGGCTCGGCGTGGCTCTTTTCGAGCGCCACGCGCGCGGGGTCAGGCTCACCCCGGCGGGCCAAGAGTTCGGCATCACAGTTTCGGACGGTTTACGACAGATCGCCTCCGGCGCGCAAAGGATCAGGCGGGGCAGCGACGGCATGACGGTCCGTCTCGCCAGCCTGCCTTCGGTGGTGGCCCATTTCCTGACACCGCGCCTTCCCCGTTTCCGGGCGCTGCATCCCCAGATACAGGTGTCGATCAGCTATTATATCGGAGGAAATGATCAACCCGATCTCAGCATAATACACGGGCCAACGCCCGCACAAAAAGCCGTGGCGCTCTTCAGCGCCGAGACACGACCGACATGCGCGCCTGCCTATCTCGCGAAATCCGGTCCCTTCGATGACGCCTCGAGCCTGCTGCAGGCGGAATTGCTGCATGACCACAGCGAGACGGCGTGGCGGAACTGGCTTGCAACTGCTGACCTATCCCTTCCCAAGACCACCGGTCCCATCTTCGCGGATTTCAATCTGCTGGTCACCGCCCTCAAGGCTGGACAGGGCATCGGCCTTTGCCCGACGGCACTTCTTGGCGACGAGATCGCCGATGGTCAATTGAGCGTGCTTTCCGATCGGGCGGCCGATACGGACAAATATTACTGGCTGATAGAGGCGGACGAGATGACCGCGCCTGCCCGCATCCTGTCGGACTGGCTTGTTGCTGAGGCCCGTGAGAGCGGAACGCGCGGCAATTATTCCGCCGCCAATATCTGAGCAGGAGCTATAACCTTCCCAGCCGCCAGTTCTTTTGCCGAAAGCCAGTCAAGCAGGCGGGCTGAGGCGGCACAGACGATGACGAAAGCGACAAGACCACCAAAAATATCCGAGAGATGGTGTCCGCCCTGGACCAGAACGGCCGGCAGCATCAAAAGGTTCAGTGGCAGGATCACCGCCACTACCAACCTATGGCGCGGGACGAACCATACGGACATAGCCGCCATGAAGGTGTGGAACGACGGGAAGCTAATCAAGCCCAATACGTTACGCGGCGATATATACGCTACACCATCCTGACCCATCCTTGCGACCTCACGCGCGTATGAGGGATCAAGCGCTATAGGAATAGTTTCCATTACCCATTGCGGTAAATCATAGTAGGCCGCTGCTCCATAGGTCGGAAAAAATATCCAGAAGACAATGCTGACAAAGGCTCCAAGTACACCAGTCACAAGAAAATGGTGTAACTTCCGGTCTTTGCCGGTAAAGCCGAGAATTATGATTATGGCCAGAAGCTGCGGCAGCGATGTCGCATAAACGAAGAACAGGATTTTTCCGATCCATGGGTGTGTCGCCGCCCATAGGACGATGCCTGTCCAGCTGTAACCGAAAGCCGCATCCACGCGGAAGAGCACATGATCAATCGTCGGGAAAGCGACGGGCAGGAACATGTAGTTAAACACCGAGGCGACAAGCGTGAAGAGAATGAACAGGCCGCCCGCAATCAGGGCAGCGGCAATGCGAAGATCACGCCCGCTTTTGCGATAGAATTGACCGAGGATGAAAACGCCAGCGCCCGCCAGCGCGCATAAAAAATATCCGGCGTAATCGACCCTGATGCCTTTGACGGCGATCAAAGCCGCATCGATGGCGAATAATATGGCGATAAAGCCAAGTACAAAACGTTCTGCCGCGAATAGCCGCATGGATTTGGCCCCTGTTTAGTCAGTGGCAAACTAGGGCAACAGGCTTAATATTCGGATAAGGAGAGTATTAAAAACCGAGCACCAGCAATCCACCGGCCAAAAGCAGGATCGGAACGGCGACGCCGACGATGACGCGCTGGCCGGCCAACAGGAATGCGGCAAAGCCGAGTGCCGCCGCTCCGATACGCAGCCATAAAGGCGACGCTTCGAGCGACCCGGTCGGGAACACGATCAGCTTGGCGGTAACGGCCATGACGAGCGCGGTGGCGACCGCCCTCACCCAGTGAAGCGCCTCCGAATCCTCCTTCAGCCGATTGCCGGCGAGAACGCCCAGCCAGCGCCAGAGATCGGTCGCCAGCCAGCCGGCAATGGCGATGAAGAGATAGGGCGCCCACCAGTTTTCAGTCATCATGGCTCGCTCTCCGGTGAAACGGGTTTGATCCTGCGGCGGAAGACGAAGCGGTCGATCAGATAGGCGGCAGTTCCGCCGCCTATCCCGGCATAGAGAATGTCGAATTCGGGTGCGATCACCGCGAAGACCGGACCTGCGATCACGCCGATGACAAAGGCGACCTTGACGACGGAATGGCGGGCCGACGCCCAGATCGACGCCACGAAATAGACCGGTGTGAGAAAGAACAGGACGCCGGCGACCAGCGGCGGAAAGGCCGCGACGACGCCGTAACAAAGGCCGACGATGATCGCATTGACGACGGTAAGCGTGATGCCGAAACCGGCGAACCAGGCAGCACGCGCCTCACGCGGCACTTTCGAGAGGTTCTGCGTGGCGAAAACCCAGGCCGTGATTGCAACGAAGTGGGAAAGAAACAGCAAAATCCATGTCGGCGTCTTCGCGCCGCGCATTTCCGGAACGATGGAAGCGACCATCGGCATCATCCGCACCGATGACAGCGTTACCGCCAGAAAACAGGCGGCGAGATTGGCGCCGCCGACCATGGAGCCGATCAGGATCATCTTGGCCGGCAAGGCCCAGATCGTCAGTGTCATGAACACGGCTTCGCCGCGCGCAACGCCTGATTCCAGCGCGAAGGCGCTGAAACCGACAAAGGATGTCATGAGAATGAGCGAGGGCAGCGAGAATATGCCCCGCATTCCCCTGAAAAACCAGCCGCTCAGGGGGATGGCATCGCTGTCGGCAGTCTGCATTGCTGATCCACTATGCATGAAAATGCCGGGCCTCCGCCCGGCATCGGTTTATATCTTTGTTTCCACGCATTTTCCGAATGTAAAGATGCTGCGCATTTTTACCGGAAATGCTCCAAGGACCGCGATCACTTCTTCTTCGGCACTTTCGGCACCGTATTGGCCTTGCGGCGTGGCTTGTTATCCTCGCCCGACTTGTCGGTCTCGGCCACAAGAATCTCCGCCTCTTCATTGGCTTTTGCCGCCTTCGAGGCGGGTTTCGCCTTGGCTTTCGCCTTGCCGGGCGATTTGGCCGCCTTCAACTCGGCTTCCGGCTGTGGCTTCACGGGCGCTGTCTCCGGCAGAACCTCGAGTATGAGGCCGTCGGAGCCGTCGTCCTTCTTGCCGACGGTGACGCTGACGACACCGCCCTTCTTGAGCTTGCCGAAGAGAATTTCGTTGGCGAGCGGCTTCTTGATGTTTTCCTGGATTACGCGAGACAGCGGGCGAGCGCCCATCTTCTCGTCGTAACCCTTTTCCGCCAGCCAGGAAATCGCGTCCTCATGCAGATCGAAGGTGACATTCCGCTCGGAAAGCTGGGTTTCCAGCTGCATGACGAACTTCTGCACGACCTTGTGGATGACGGCGGTCGGCAGCGGCGAGAACGGAATGATCGCATCCAGACGGTTGCGGAATTCCGGGGTGAACAGGCGGTTGATCGCCTCTTCATCCTCGCCTGTGCGCCGCGAAGAACCGAAACCGATGGCGGATTTCGCCATTTCGGATGCACCCGCATTGGTCGTCATGATGAGGATGACGTTGCGGAAGTCGATCTTCTTGCCATTATGGTCGGTCAGCGAGCCATGGTCCATCACCTGCAACAGGATGTTGTAGATATCCGGATGCGCCTTTTCGATTTCGTCCAGCAGCACCACGGAATGCGGATGCTGGTCGACGCCATCGGTCAGCAGACCGCCCTGATCGAAGCCGACATAACCGGGAGGTGCGCCGAGCAGGCGCGACACGGTATGACGCTCCATATATTCCGACATGTCAAAGCGCAGCATCTCGACGCCGAGCGAGGCGGCAAGCTGCTTGGCCACTTCCGTCTTGCCCACGCCCGTTGGGCCGGAGAAGACATAGGAGCCGATCGGCTTGTTCGGTTCGCGCAGGCCGGCGCGGGCCAGCTTGATGGCGGTGGCAAGCGCCTCAATGGCGATGTCCTGACCGTAAACGACCGAGCGCAGTTCCTTTTCGAGGTTGGCGAGAACCATCTCGTCATCCTTGGAGACTGTCTTCGGGGGAATGCGGGCCATCGTCGCGATGGTTGCCTCGATTTCCCGTTCGGTGATCAGCTTGCGGCGCTTGGAAGCCGGCAGCAGCATCTGCGCCGCACCGGTCTCGTCGATCACGTCGATCGCCTTGTCCGGCAGCTTGCGGTCGGAAATGTAGCGGGCCGACAGTTCGACGGCAGCCTTGATCGCCTCGTTGGAATATCTCAGGTGATGATAATCCTCGAAGTAAGGCTTCAGCCCCTTCATGATCGCGATCGCATCATCGATGGAAGGCTCGTTGACGTCGATCTTCTGGAAACGGCGCACGAGTGCACGGTCCTTTTCGAAGAACTGCCGGTATTCCTTGTAGGTGGTCGAGCCGATGCAGCGGATCGCGCCCGACGACAGGGCCGGCTTCAGCAGGTTCGATGCATCCATCGCGCCGCCGGAGGTGGCACCCGCACCGATGACGGTGTGGATTTCGTCGATGAACAGAACCGCGCCCGGAAACTCCTCGAGTTCCTTGACGACCTGCTTCAGACGCTCCTCGAAATCACCGCGATAACGGGTTCCGGCAAGCAGCGTGCCCATGTCGAGCGAGAAGATCGTGTCGTTGGCGAGAGCCTCCGGCACCTTGCCTTCGACGATGCGCTTGGCGAGGCCTTCGGCGATGGCGGTCTTGCCCACGCCGGGATCACCCACATAAAGCGGGTTGTTCTTGGAGCGACGGCAGAGGATCTGGATGGTGCGGTTGACCTCTTCATGGCGGCCGATCAGCGGGTCGATCTTGCCGTTCCTCGCCTTGTCGTTGAGGTTGACGCAATAGGCCTTCAGCGCATCCTGCTGCTTCTTGGCGGAAGATCCCTCTTCCTCGGGATTGCTGCGGCTCGCCTTGTTTTCGCTTTCGGGCTCATCGGCGCCGCGCGGCGTGCGCGTCTGCGACGTGCCCGGACGCTTGCCAATGCCGTGGGAGATGTAGTTGACCGCGTCGTAACGGGTCATCTCCTGCTCCTGCAGGAAATAGGCGGCATGGCTTTCGCGCTCGGCGAAAATGGCCACAAGCACGTTCGCGCCGGTCACTTCCTCGCGGCCGGACGATTGCACGTGGATCACAGCCCGCTGGATGACCCGCTGGAAGCCGGATGTGGGCTTGGAATCCTCGTCGTAACCGGTGACGAGGTTGGTCAGTTCGTTGTCGACGTAATCGCTGACGGTCTTGCGCAGCGCATCGAGATCGACATTGCAGGCGCCCATCACGGCGGCGGCATCCGCGTCGTCGATCAGCGCCAGAAGTAGATGTTCAAGCGTCGCATATTCGTGGTGACGCTCATTCGCAAAGGTCAGTGCCTGGTGCAGCGCCTTCTCGAGACTTGGGGAAAAAGTTGGCACGTTGCGATCCTCATTTCTTTTCCATGACGCATTGCAGCGGATGCTGGTGCTGTCGGGCGAAATCCATGACCTGGCTTACTTTCGTCTCTGCGACCTCATATGTAAACACCCCGCATTCGCCCACGCCGTGCTGGTGCACGTGCAGCATGATACGGGTCGCCGCTTCGCGATCCTTCTGGAAAAAACGCTCCAGAATATGGATGACGAACTCCATAGGAGTGTAGTCGTCATTCAGTAAAAGAACACGGTACAAATTCGGTCTTTTCGTCTTTGGCTTGACGCGGGTAATAACGGACGTTCCGCGGTTGGTGCCGCCGTCTTCCCCGTCGCCCTCGCCCTGCATGTAGATCGGCCTAGCGATCATCTTTCATCATTCTCCAAACCGTTCTCAAACCGACAGTTCTTTGCCAGGAGGGAGAACTTCGCCTCTTCATATCTAGGTCGTTAAGACGCGATTTTAAGCCCCTTGCGAAACGGTGCAATCACTATTGCGTTTGCGAAGAGGCAAACCTCGGGAAAAGTGCGGATGTGGAGGCAGCCAGGGCTCAAGGAAGACAAGCGCCCACGGCAGCGACGCGTTTTTCAGACCGGATGCAAACGGGTGCGGCAGGTCGCGGCGCAGCCGAATCCGCTTCACCGCCGCCGGCCTTAATCCTTGTCGTCGAGCATTTCCCGAACGGCGATGGCGAGCTGCTTCAGCGAGAACGGTTTCGGCAGGAAACCGAACTTGGCGTCCGCCGGCAGGTTTTTCGCGAAGGCATCCTCGGCATAACCTGAAACGAAGATGAATTTCAGGTCGGGATAGGATTTGCGCAGCTCCCTCAGCAGCGACGGACCGTCCATTTCCGGCATCACCACATCGGATACGACGATGTCGACCTTGCCTTCCAGCTCCTCCATCACCTCCAGCGCCTCGGTGCCGGAGCCCGCCTCGTGCACGGTGTAACCGCGTGTTTCCAGCATGCGCTTGCCGCCGCGCCGCACGGCCTCCTCGTCCTCCACCAGAAGGACGACGGCGGAATTGCCGGTCAGGTCGAGCGGCTCTTCCTTCACCGGCTCCGGCGCCGCCACGGGCGCAAGCGCCGCCTCGCCGTGCTGCTGCCCATTGGCCTGAACGGCCTCAACCACATGGCGCGGCAGGTAAATGCGGAAGGCGGTTCCCTTGCCCACTTCCGATTCGGGATAAATATAGCCGCCCGACTGCTTGACGATACCGTAGACCATCGACAGGCCAAGGCCCGTGCCCTTGCCAACTTCCTTGGTGGTGAAGAAGGGCTCGAAAATCTTGTCCATGATTTCCGGCGGAATACCCGTGCCATTATCGGCAACTTCCACCATCACCATGTCTTCAGCCGGGAATTCGGGACGGCCAAGGGCTGCGATTTCCTTGGCGTCGACGTTCCGCGTCCTGATGCTGATCTTGCCGCCATCAGGCATGGCATCACGCGCATTGACGCAGAGATTGATGAGCACCTGCTCGAATTGCGACAGGTCGGTCTTTACCGGCCAGAGATCGCGGCCATAATCCACCTCCAGCTTGACGTTGGTGCCGGAGATCAGCCGATCCACCAGCATGCGCAGATCGCCGATCACGTCGGTCAGGTTGAGGATTGCCGGGCGCATGGTCTGCTTGCGCGAGAACGCCAGAAGCTGGCGCACCAGCACGGCCGCGCGGTTGGCGTTGCGCTTGATCTCCATGAGGTCGGCGAAGCTTGGGTCGGCAGGCCGCGCCTGCAGAAGCAGATGATCGGACGAGAGCAGGATGGCGGTCAGCACATTGTTGAAGTCGTGGGCGATGCCACCCGCCAGCGTGCCGACGGCATTCATCTTCTGCGTCTGCGCCATCTGGGTTTCGAGCGCCTTCTGCTCCGTCACCTCGATGGCATAAACGATGGCCACCTCTTCCGGCGCCTCGTCGTCCTGGTCGATCACGGCATTGACGTAGAAACGGAAATGCCGGCCCTCGTCGCTCGGATGGCGGGAATCGAACGGGGCGATGTCTCCCTGACGGTCCTTGGCTTCGGCCAGCGCCTGTTCCAGCCGGGGTTTTTCATTGTCGTGGATGATGGTTTCGAGCGCAATGCCGCGATCGATATCGTCACGCCCGACCACACCTGAGAACAGCTTGAGGAAGGGCGCGTTGATACGCAGGATGCGGCCCTCTCCGTCAAGCGAGGCAATCGCCATCGGCGTATTGTTGAAGAAGCGCGTAAAGCGCATGGCGGAGGATGATTCCGTATCCTCCTGGCCCTTGGGGCGCATCAGAACGATGGTCCGGCTCTCGCCCGGCGCACCATCCTTGGAGGTGACCTGATGCACGAGGCGGGCCGGCATGCTCTGGCCGTTCACCCGGCGCATGTCGAGGTCGAGGATTTCCGTGCGCTTGGTGCTTCCCTGCGGGTGCACGGATTCGATCAGCGCCATGCCCTCGCCGGCGACGATGTCGGACACCGTCATCGAGCCGGGAGAAAATTGTGCCAGATCGATGCCAAGCCATTCGGACAGGGTGGCATTGAGATAAACGATTTCGCCCTTGCGGCCTGCGGAGAAGAAACCGGCCGGCGCATGGTCGAGATAGTCTATGGCGCTTTGCAATTCGCGGAAGAATCGCTCCTGATCCTCACGCTCCGGCGTGATATCGGCGATCTGGAAAACGTGCAGCCCCTCACCGCCCGCATCCTTCAGCACCCGCCCTTTCAGCCTGTACCAGTGCGGCCCGGCAGCGGCATCCTCGCCGAGCGGCTTCAGCAGCCGGAACTCTTCGTAACCGTCACGGCCTTCCCGCAGCACATTGATGAGCCGGTAAAGGGCCTCCGTCGATTCCCGGCTACGCGACAACAGCGTCTCCAGGCTCTGTATATCGCTTGCCTTGGAGGTGCCGCTCATACGGCAATAGGTGGCGTTGGCGTAGACCATATGGCCCTTGGCATCGGTGATCAGCGTGCCTTCCGGGTGGGCCGACAGGAAACGGCGGGCAAGCCCGTCCGACTGCGACTGCGGCATGACCTCGATGAAACCGATGATCGACGAGACCAGAAAGAAAATGCCCATCATCGCCAGCACGCCGAGAATGCCGAGCACAATCTCGTTTTCCAGCGAATCCTTGAAATAGACGAAGGCGGCCGCAGCCGCGATCAGCACCAGCGCCAGAAGCAGAATCCGCAACACCGTGCCGGAACGGGCACGCCTGTCCACCAGCGGAAGGTCGTTGTCGCTTGTCTCGCGCACCCGTGTCATCTTGGCCTCGCAGTCGTGCAGGTCGTCATTCGGTCAGCCACATTTCCGAGACGGAATCGGGCAGCAGAATTTCTTGTAGCAACTCGCTTGACCATCAAAAAGCTCCGCGGGGACACAAAGGCTTAAAAACGCACAGAGAAACGACCCGAAAGGCGCAATGGACAAGGCTTTCCGGCGATGAGGGAACCGAAAGCCCTGCCAACCGGTTTTGCGTTTCAAACGGGCAAAGGCGGATAAACCTTGTATCGCGCCTAAAAAAATCGTCTTTTCCTGCTTAACGTTCACACTATAAGAACCACGGCAATATTAATTGCTCGAAAAAATCTGAAGGGACGATCTCCATGATGGATGATTTTATCGGGACCTATGGAAACAACCTCATCGTCGCCGTTGTCGGTGTGGGTGTGGCGCTGCTGGTGCTGGCGATTGCTCTGTGGCTTCTGCGCAGGCGCAGCGGTTCGGCCCCCTTTATCCGGGGTGGACGCAATCGGCAGCCGCGCCTGCAGGTTCTCGATGCGACGGCCGTGGATGCGCGTCGCCGCCTCGTGCTGGTGCGACGCGACAATGTCGAGCATCTGGTGATGATCGGCGGTCCAACCGATATCGTCATCGAAAGCGGCATCGGCGCGATCCCGATCGTGCGGGACGTACAGGAACCGGAACTGAAGGCGCTGCCGCGCCAGGAGAGCGACGTAAAAAAGGCCGAGCCGGCTATCCCGCAGGAGCGCCGCGCGGCCCTGCCGCAACAACAGCCTGTAGCGACGGTCGCTCCCGCTACCGCAACCGAAGAACCCGTAAAACAGCCGCAACGGCCTGAGCAGCCTGCCCCGGCGCCCCGCCCCGCACCTGCCCCGGTTTCAGCCGCACCGCTACCGCCACGCCCGTCGACACCGCAGCAACCGGTTTCCGCCGCGCCTTCGGTTGCCCGCGAGCCTGCACCGCCTGTAAGGCAGGCAGCCCCCGAGAGGGAGATTGCCCGCCCCGTCCCTTCACCGGCACCTGCACCAACACCGGTACCCGCACCGGTTACCGCGGCCACACCGGCAGTCGCCGTTCTGCCGGTTGCCGCTGCCTCGCTCGATATGGCGGCAGAACCGACCGACCAGAGGCGAGCCGAGCCTTTCGCGCCTGCGCCTGCGCCGGCCCCGGTCACGCCTCCCGTTACCGTACAGGCAAGGGCGCCAGAGGAACGGCCAGCGGTGCCCGCGCCACAGGTTTTTGCCGCGCGTGAGCCTGTCATCGACCAAACGAATGCCGCCGATTTTCTGGACGCCGCACGCGAGCGTGTTCTGCCCGGGCTGAAACCCGGAGACAATACGCCGCCGGCGCCCTTCCCGCCGCAGCCCGAAAATCCGCCTATCGTCTCCGCTGACGCCGAACCCAGATTTTCCGATGACCTTGCCAGCGATTTCGAGAGCTTTCTCGAAGCCGAAATAGCCAAGAGCAAGGACGCCGAGAAAGAGCCGGAAATTGCTGCGGCAGCGGAAAAGCAGCCCAAGACCCAGCCCGCCTCTCCGCCTGTTACCGGCGCGACACCGGATGGTGATATGCAGAAGGAAATGGCGCGTATCTTCGGTGAGCTTTCGGTCACCCGCGATCGCTGACGGGCCGGGGTCCGTTAGACGGATCGATTTGAAAGCAAAAAGGGCGCGGAAATAATTCCACGCCCTTTTTCATTTGTGTAATTTTCACCGACCGGTTCGCTGTGATAACCGGAGAGCTCTCCATCTTACTCGTCGCGGTAGACTTTTTCGCGACGCTCGTGACGCTCCTGCGCCTCAATGGACAGGGTCGCTATAGGGCGGGCGTCAAGACGCTTGAGGCCGATAGGCTCACCCGTTTCCTCACAGTAACCGTAGGTGCCGTCTTCGATCCGCTGAAGGGCCGCATCGATCTTTGAGATCAGCTTGCGCTGGCGGTCCCGGGCGCGAAGTTCGATCGCCCTGTCTGTTTCGGAAGATGCCCGATCCGCGAGATCGGGGTGGTTGGCGCTTTCTTCGGCGAGATGTCCGAGGGTCTCGCGCGCTTCTCTAAGGATGTCATTTTTCCAGGCGACCAGCTTCGCGCGGAAGTAGGCACGCTGGCTGGCATTCATGAACTCGTCGTCTTCCGAGAGTACATATTTGCTAAGATCGATCTTCTCACTCAACGCGATTCTCCTCGAAGAACATCTCAATGCGGCGGTGTATACTCCAATGATATAGGCCGGTTCAAGTCTACAGATCAGTTTTCAGGCATTTTTAAAACTGACATAAAAATCATCTAAATGACTAATTTTTATCCTTTATTGGCGTGGAAGCGATCTCTTCTTCGATCACTTAGACGCGACTTGCCAACAGGAAAGAGGACTTGCGGTCCCGTGAGCCTATCCTGTAGCATTCGGACCGTGCCTAGAGTTTCGAACGCCGGTCCCTGCCCTTGACAGATCATCACCCGAAGCGAGTTTACCTTCTGCGCCACGCCAAGGCCGCCTGGGCGGCGCCGGGAGAGCGCGATTTCGACCGGGGATTGAACGAGGCGGGTTTCGCCGAGGCGGAGATCATCGCCGATCTTGCCGCCGACCGGCACTACCGCCCTGACATGCTTCTGTCATCGACGGCCGCGCGCTGCCGGCAGACCACGCAGGCCTGGCAACGCGCCTTCAATGAAGGCATCGACATCGGCTATGTCGATGAAATGTACAATGCGCGCAGCGAAACCTATCTCTCCCTCATTGCCGCACAAACGGATGTGCAATCCGTGATGCTGGTCGGACACAATCCCACCATGGAGGCGACGCTGGAGGCGATGATCGGCGAGGATCTGCTGCATGCCGCCCTGCCTTCCGGCTTTCCGACATCGGGGCTTGCCGTGCTCGATCACGACGACGGCGTCGGAAACGGCAGGAATCGCTGGCGGCTCGTCGATTTCCTGTCACCAGGCAGATAGCCAAAGGCTGCCGTGGCTGCGGGAGTGCTAAACGCGATGTCGTTGAAAATCCACGGGGTCGCTTCTTTTTTGGGCAGCCACGCATTCCTATATTGCAGCCGTGATCGTGAAACACAGCCGGGAAACTGCCATTGCCGCCTTCTCTTACGTCCCTGACGGACAGTGCGCTCATCGCATTCGATAATCTGGCCGACCGTGCGAGCAGCCTCACCCACCCGACATTGCGGCTTGGCGTCACCGGTCTTTCGCGGGCGGGAAAGACGGTCTTCATTTCCTCCCTCGTCCACAATCTTCTGAATGGTGGCCGCCTGCCGCTGTTTGAAGCCATGCGGTCTGGCCGGGTCTCGAATGTGCGCCTCGAACCGCAGCCGGACGACGCCATTCCCCGTTTTCAATACGAGGACCATATTCAGGCGCTGGTGCGCGACCGGCTCTGGCCCGATTCGACGCGGGCAATATCCGAACTGCGGATCACGCTGGACTACCAGAGTGCCAGCGGCTGGGGCCGGTGGTTTTCGGCCGGCAAGCTCTCCATCGATATCGTCGACTATCCCGGCGAATGGCTGCTCGACCTGCCGCTTCTGTCGCAGGATTACAGGCAATTCAGCGACGCAACCGTCGCACTCGCCGGAACCGGCATCCGTTCCGAGCTGGCGCAGGAATGGCTGGCGATCGCTTCGTCTCTCGATATCAACGCCCCTGCCGACGAGATGACGGCGCGACGTCTGGCCGAAAGTTTCGCAGCCTATCTGAAAGCCTGCAAATCCGACGAAAGATCGCTCTCCACCCTGCCGCCGGGGCGTCTTTTGATGCCGGGGGATCTGGAAGGATCGCCGGCGCTGACCTTCGCGCCCCTGCCCGGCCTGACGGATGAGAAAGCACCGAAGGGTTCGCTGCGCGCCATGATGGAGCGGCGCTACGACGCCTATAAATCGATCGTGGTGAAACCCTTCTTCCGCGAGCATTTCGCCCGCCTCGACCGGCAGATCGTGCTGATCGACACGCTTCAGGCGGTCAATCGCGGCCCGGAAGCCGTGCAGGATCTGGAACGGGCGCTGGGCGATGTTCTCGCCTGTTTCCGCCCCGGGACCAACAGCCTCCTGTCGTCTCTCATCGGCCGGCGCATCGACAAGGTGCTGATTGCCGCCACCAAGGCCGACCACCTGCACCATGAAAGCCATGACCGGCTGGAGCGGCTCACCCGCCGTCTGGTGGACCGCGCCATCACCACCATCGGCATGAATGGCGCCGGCATAGAGGTCATGGCGCTGGCTTCCGTGCGTGCAACGCGGGAAGCGACCGTGCGGCAGGATGGCCACGAATTGCCCGTCATCGTCGGCACACCAATGGCCGGTGAGACCATCAATGGCGAAACCTTCGATGGCAACCGCAAGACGGCGATCTTTCCCGGCGATCTGCCTGATGATCCCGAGCCGCTGTTCCGCAGCATTGACAGGGATGGCGACAACGCGACATTGCCCGACGTCAATGTCGTGCGTTTCCGGCCGCCCAATGTCGACGAGCCGGGCAGCGGCGGTATAAGGCTTTCCGTGCCCCATATCAGGCTTGATCGCGCCATGCAGTTCCTGTTCGGAGACAAGCTCGCATGAAGGTTCCCACTCCCAATGATTCGCAGGCTCGCCGCCCGGCAGCTTTCACGCTCGAGACGGAAGAGACGGCACGGCCATCCGCGACGCAGAAACGTGCCCCGCGCAGCTTCGGCGCCGAGATTTCACTGACGCCCGACGAAGACGATCCGTTTCTCGCGCCGGAAGAAATCGATGCAGCCGCCTTGCCGGTGGCGACGCCGAAGAAAAGCCGATTCTCCTTCGGCAAACTCGCACTCGGCGCATTGGGCGTGTTGTTCTCGCTTGCCTTCGGGCTCTGGGCGGATCAGCTTATCCGCAACCTGTTTTCCCGCTCAGACTGGCTTGGCTACACGGCGACCATCGCGCTTATCGTTGCGCTTCTGGCCGTTCTCGTCCTCGTCGGGCGGGAAGTCTTTGGAATCATGCGGCTCAATGCCGTGCAATCCTTGAAGGCTGATGCGGAAACGGCAAGCCTCGACAAGAGCCCGAAACCCGCCCGCGCCATCGTCACACGCCTCAATGCCGTCCTCTCCCACCGGGCCGAAACGGCCAAGGGACGTGCGGCGCTGAAGGAAACGGAAAACGATGTGATCGACGGCCCACATCTGATCGAGCTTGCCGAACGTGAATTGCTGGTGCCGCTCGACCGGCAGGCGCGCGCCCTGATCCTCAATTCCTCCAAACGCGTCTCCGTCGTCACCGCCGTCAGCCCGCGTGCAATCGTTGATCTCGCTTACGTGCTGTTTGAGGTGACACGGCTGGTGCGGGCCATGGCGGAGCTTTACGGCGGCCGTCCCGGCACGCTTGGCATGTTGCGGCTGCTGAAGGATGTCGTCGCCCACCTCGCCGTGACGGGATCGATTGCCGTCGGCGACGGCCTTGCCCAGCAGGTTCTCGGTCACGGTCTTGCCTCGAAACTCTCGGCGCGACTCGGCGAAGGTGTCATCAACGGCCTGATGACGGCGCGAATCGGCATTGCGGCCATGGATCTGTGCCGTCCGTTGCCGTTCAGGGCCGTGAAGCGTCCGGGGATCGGCGATTTCATGTCCGACCTGACGCCCGATTTAAGCGGCGGAAAAAGCGGTGAAAAAGCCTGAGTGGCAAGACATGAGCGGTTCAAAAAGGTTACGGACGAAGCCGCAAATGAGAGCGAAATAAACCAAGCATTAACCATTCCGCCGGTAGATTGCGGCCTATCGAACAGGCTTCTTCGCCGGGGAAAGTATCATGTATTCGCGCTTCTTTTCGCTTGTGGGCGGACTTGCCGCCATATTGTCCGTCAGCGGCGGTTTCGGCCTGTCTGACGTCCATGCCGCATCGCGCGACCGCGACGACGTCTTCTTCCGCTCCGTGGCCGGCAGCTGGAAAGGCCCGGGCGAAATCGTCGCCGGCAAATACAAGGGCACCAAATTTACCTGTGATCTGACCGGCGAACCACTTGATGACAAGCAGACCGGCATCAAGCTCGGCGGCACCTGCCGCGTCGGCGTTTTCAGCCAGCCCATGTCCGCCGTCATCAGCCAGAAGGGCAACTCTTACGAGGGCAAGTTCCTCGACGGTGCAGAAGGCAAGGGGCTGGACATCACCTCCGGACAGGTCAGCGGCGACAAGGTCGTTGTCGGCATCAACCGCGCCAAGCTCAATGGTGCGATGGTCGCGCGTGTCTCCAGCGACAATTCGATGAATATCACCATTTCCGTCAAGGTCGCCGACCAGATGATCCCGGTCATCGGCGTGACGCTGGCGCGTGACATCGACCAGATGGCCGTCGGTTCGATCAAGCCGTAACGGCTGCAGCCTCTTTACTCATCACCGAGCGGGAGTGTCCACCACTCCCGCTTTTCGTTTGCGCGGATGATGCCCGTCCTGTCCGCCTGCTGAAGCCATTCCAGGACGGATTTGCCTTTGACTTCAAGATCGGGCGCGATGTCGGCAAGCGGCATCAGCACAAAAGCTCGCTCCGTCATGCGCGGATGCGGCACTTCGATGCTTTCCGTTACGAGAGACTCATTCCCAAAGGTCAGCACATCGATATCGATGGTGCGCGGACCCCAGCGCTCCGTCCGCACCCGCTTCATGCCCTTTTCAATATCGAGGCATAATTTTAACAGCGAAGGCGCCGCAAGCGAGGTTTCCACCAGGGCGCAGCAGTTGAAAAAATCCGCCTGATCCGTCTTGCCCCACGGTGGCGTGCGGTAAAGGCCAGAGACGGCCAACAGGCGGCAATCGCCATGCGTGTCCAGTTCGCGCAGGGCTCTCGCCATCGCGGCGGCGGGATTGCCGATGTTGCCGCCGAGTCCCAGGGTAGCGACGGTCGTCTTTTCAGGCACGGTGTTCAACGCTCACCTGCGCATAGTCCAGAATGCCGGGAACGGGCGCGGAGGGTTTGCGCACCGTTATTCGCAGCCAGACGATTTGCGGATAACGCTCGCGCAGCGCCTTGCAGATGTCATTCGCCAAGGCTTCGATGAGATAGCGGCGCTGGCCGACGACGATCTTTTCGATGACGGCGAAGGCGACGCCATAATCGACGGTATTTTCGATCTCATCGGTTTCCAGCGCATCGCCCGCCTCGACCTCCATCTCGGCATCGACGAAAAAGCGCTGGCCCAGCACCTCCTCCTGCTCGAGAAGGCCATGACGGGCGAAAAAGGAACAGTTTTTCAGGATGATGGTATAGCGGCTCATCGCATCGCCTCCATGGCAGGACTGTTTCGCCAGAAAGCCGCACCACTTTCGGGACGCGGCATTCCGGCACTCATTGATCTACGCATCGGCCTTTGCCGACGTTTTGGCAAGAACCGCATCGGCGATTGCCAGCGCATCACGTGTCGCGGCAACATTGTGCACGCGAAAAATCGAAGCGCCCGCCAGCCTCAGGATCGCGGTGGTTGCAGCCGTTCCGATATCGCGTTCCTCAGCCGCATCCCGGCCCGTCAGCGACCCGATGAAACGCTTGCGCGACGTGCCGGCCAGAACCGGCAGTTCGAAAGCAGCCAGTTCGCCGAAACGCGCCATCAGCGCGACATTTTCACTCTCGTCCTTCGCAAAACCAAAACCCGGATCGAGCGCGATGGCGTCACGGGCAATACCCGCATCCTCGGCGATCTCGAGCGAGCGATTGAGGAATTCGAACTGATCCTCGATCACATCGGCAAGCTTCTGCCGGTCGCGGCCGGTATGCATGATGCAGACGCCGGCGCGGGTGGCGGCGACCACACCAGCCATTTCCGCGTCTTTCTGCAGGCCAAAGACGTCATTGACGATATGTGCACCTGTCCCGATCGCCAGCCGCGCTGTCGAAGCGCGATAGGTATCGACGGAAATCAGCACATCCGTCTCGCGGCGCAATTTCTCGATGACGGGCAACACCCGGTCCTGTTCCTCGGCTTCCGTTACTGCGGCCGCACCCGGCCGGGTGGATTCCCCGCCTATATCGATGATGTCGGCGCCCTCCTCCACACAGCTCAGCGCATGGGAAAAAGCCGCATCGACGGCGAGATAACGGCCGCCATCGGAAAAGGAATCGGGCGTGGCATTGACGATGGCCATAATACGGCCACGCCCATCAAGTTTCAGGGAGCGACCATGGGCCGCTTGCCACACATTGCTGCCGGCTGTTATCACGTAACACGCGCCTTTCGGGAATAACGGAGTGTTATGCCAATTCTTATAAGTTTCGCTCCGCCTATGCAGCAAACCTTTTTCAAGTTCAACCGGAAGGCCGGGTCATGACCAAATCATCACGTGCTCTTTGCACCGCTCTGGCGGGTGCATTGGCCCTTTCCATGCCCGGATCGGCTTTTTCAGAAACTATCGTCCGCAAGACCTATTCCTATTTTTCGATCAGCGGCAAAACCGCCGCCGATCTGGACCAGCAGCTTTCCAAGCACGGTCCGCTGACCCGCAACACCGGTGCACGCCATCCGGGCGCGACCGAGATCAAATTCGGCGGCGAGCTCACCTATGTCGAAAAGAACGGCCTGTGCAGCGTGGGAACGGCGAAGGTGGTGCTGAATACCCGCATCCTCCTGCCGCAATGGAAAAACCGGCGGCGCACCACGGCGGAGCTGGCCTTTATCTGGGACACGCTGCTTGCCGATATCAAGCGCCACGAGGAACGCCATGCGGAGATCGCCCGAACCCATGCCCGCACGCTCGAGAGGCAATTAACGGCGCTTCGCCCGCAGAAAAACTGCGAGACGCTGCAGGAAATGGTCGGCAAGATCACCCAGACGGTAATGGACGAGCACGACAAGGACCAGATGCGTTTCGATGTGGTGGAATCGAAAAATTTCGATGCCCGCATGACGCGGCTTTTGAAAAACCGGCTCGAACAGGGCCAGAACCGGCGCTAAGCGACCTCACCTCTCGACCTGCCAAAAACTCACCCCGCGCAACGGGCATGACGTAACGTCATGTCCGATATCACCCGTGAATTCTCGTCATGGTGCGGTCGTCGAGACTCATTGTAGCTTGTTTACATGGTTTGGAACGGTCGCAGCTTACAGCGGGTCGGACGTTTTAACCGTCTCCGGTTCTCCCGGTGCGCACTTGAGGGCTCGCAGGTGTTTCCTCCCTCGCCTGCATGCTGCGTACCCGCCTCGCCCCGCTCCCCGCTACCAGGTGAGCGGGGCTTTTTCTGCGTCAGGCAATGCCGAGGGTTTATCAGCCCTGGCGCTCGGGAACGTGAACGACAAGACCGTCAAACTCGTCATTCATCTTGATCTGACAGGAAAGACGCGAAGTGGGACGCACATCGAAAGCGAAATCCAGCATGTCCTCTTCCATCGGCTCGGGCCCACCGACGCGCTCCGCCCATGCATCGTCGACATAGACATGACAGGTCGCACAGGCACAGGCGCCGCCGCATTCCGCATCGATGCCGGGAATGGAGTTGCGCACGGCATTCTCCATGACGGTGGAACCGTTGCTCACGTCAAGTTCATGGGGCGTGCCGTCAAAGGCGACGATGGTCAGTTTTGTCATGCCGGAAATCCAAAATGTGATCTAAGAACTGTTCTAAACACATAGAAAGGCCGGTCCGCCTTGGCAACCCGCTTCAAGGGTGCCAGATCCAACCGGCCTCACAAAACGGCTAATTTGATGCTTACCGCCTCAGCGGCAGAGCTTGAGGATGAAGTTTTCCGCTTCAACAATGGCAGCGGCGAGCCTTGCGATAGCCGCGCTGTCATTACCCTTGTCCTCCACCGCTGCTGCGGCCGTGGACACGGCGGATGCGCCGATGGCCTGAGCGGCGCCTTTCAGACGGTGGGCGGTTGCCCTGACAGCCTTGTCGTCAGCACCGGCCATCTCGTGAAGGGCTGCGCGTGCATTGCGGCTGAACAGCTTCAGCACCTCGATTTCGAGATCCTTGTCGCCCATTGTCTGCCGGGCAAGATGATCGAAATCGATGGGCCTTGTGCCTGCGGCCGGCGCGCCGCCGCAATTATCCGGAGCTTCGAAAGCAATACTGACCGCTGCCATGTCTGAAATTCCTTGTGTCTCGCCGTTTCCTGTTTCGTGTCACATCTGTGTCGTATTTACGCATTGAAGCCGGTGCTATCGGCTTAAATTACGGCGTGACGCAGGCGAAAATCTTCTGCTATGGTTAATTTATGTTAAACTTATGCGAAACAAGGCGTTCAGAGCGAAACCGAGGTTTAAAAACTGTTAAAAAGCCGACACTTCGCTGCCGTCGCAAATCCGCATTAATTGTTTCGAACACCTAAATGTGTCACTACGGTACTGCCGTTCCTGCAGGGCTTGAGCTCAAGCTTTGTTATTCCGGCACAGTGATGTAATTTCGCCCGAAAGCTGGATCACCAGCAATTCGGGATTTGGTAAATGGCGGAATTGTTCTCTCATAAGGGATAATGTTCCGCTGGCATGATGGCGGCAGTCCGCTTGCTGGTCGCGAGTGGTCAACGGCATGAAGCCGGGCGTATGTGTAACGAGGCGTAACCGCATGGCGAATAACAAGATCAGCGACTCTGTAGACGAGACTGCATTTCAGGCGTTGGAAGACGCCTTGCAGCTTGGCGCTTTCGAAGAAAAGCCGGAGACGCGGAAAACTGCAGCGCCGAAGCAGCCGGAGGCCAGATTGAAGGAAGCAAGCAGACAGACCCCTGCTCCCGAGGCCGCGCGCGCGCCTGCCGAACAGGCGCCCAAATCGCCCAATCTCGAGGCAGCCAATGACGGCTCCAAACGCAGCCCGGCCATGATCCTGAAGTCGCTCGAGGGCGGCTCCATCGGCGGCGCGCTTCGCAACGCGACGATCATGTCGGTCATCTGGGCGCTCGGCGGTCTTGGTGTCGCGCATCTTCTTTACGGGAATGCGCTGTGGAACATCGGCTCGCTTGCCGATCTCACCGCAATCCCCGGCCTGATGGCGATCGTCGTCGGCATCCTCGTTCCTGTCATGCTGTTCTTCGCCTTTGCGATCATGATGGCACGCGCCCGCGATCTGCGGAACGCCGCCCGCTCCATGGCCGAAGTCGCCCTTCGTCTTGCGGAACCCGAAACGGTCGCATCCGACCGCATCATGTCCGTCGGACAGGCGGTTCGCCGCGAAGTCTCGGCCATGAATGACGGCATCGAGCGCACCATCGCCCGCGCGACGGAACTCGAAACCCTCGTTCACTCCGAGGTCAACGCGCTTGAACGCAGCTATGCCGACAATGAACTGCGTGTGCGCAGCCTCGTGCAGGAACTGACCGCCGAGCGCGACGCCATCGTCAATCATGCGGAGCGCATCCGCTCCTCCATCGTCGGCGCGCAGGAACAGATCAAGGAAGAGCTTTCCATCGTCGGCGAAGAGCTTTCGATGCGGATCGCGACGACCGGCGAGGCTTTCGCCTCGATGATCGACACCCGCTCGGCCGCGCTTTTGGAAAAATCGCGCGCCTCGACCGAAGCGATGGGCAGCCTGATCGCCGCCAAGACCGAAAACCTGCTTCAGGCGCTGAATTCCTCCGGCACGACGATCTCCAACGAATTCGACATGCGCCTGCACAACCTCACCTCGACGCTGGATGAGCGCGGTGAAGTGCTGCTCGAACGCTTCGCGATCCACGCTTCGACGCTGGACAGCGGTGTGGAAAGCCTCAATAGCGCGCTGGAGGAACGCACCCGCCAGCTCAACGAGACCCTGTCCACCCGCACCCTTGAACTCAACCGCAATATCGATCGCGGCCAGCAGATCATCGGCGGTTCGCTGGATACCGTGCTCGACAAGCTCTCCACGACGCTCGAGGAAAAAGGTCTTTCCTTCCGCCAGAGCCTGCAGAGCACGGCTGACGATGCGATCATGGACCTCGATCTTCGCTCCGGCCTCTATGAGGAACGGTTGCAGGCAACGGTCGGCCAGGTCAATTCGGCCTTTGACGAACATGTGGCGGAATTCGCCAGCGCCTTCGATCAGCGCGCCGGCAGCCTCGACAGCAAGCTGATGGAAAGCCTCGCCCGGATCAACGAAACCGTTGCCGGCGGCTCCGAAGCCCTCGATACCATGCTGTCGAGCGGTCTTGAGCGCATCGGCACGACCATGACCGATCAGTCTCTGGCGCTCGCAACCGCGCTGGGCACGGGTCAGGAAATGCTCGAAAGCGCGCTTGAAACCCGCACCCGCGAATTCAGCGACGCAATCGGCCAGCGCACTGCCGACATCACCAATGCCTTCGCCAATTCGCATGAGAAGATCGACAGCGTGCTGGCGGAACGCAGCAACGCCCTGTTCGGCGCGCTTTCGGCCAGCCAGGACCGTTTCGACGAGGCGCTCGCCAGCCGTTCGCTGGCCATCACCGGCTCCGTCTCCGGTACGGCCGAACGCCTCGCCGCGATGCTCGACGAACGTGCAGCCGCGATCAACAGCGTCGTCGCCGATGTCGAGCGCCGCCTTTCGGAAACGCTCGAAACCCGGGCTGCTGCCATTACCGGTGCCGTTTCCGGCATCGAGGATCGCATTTCCGATACGCTGGAAAGCCGCACGGCTGCCCTGCACGACGTCGTCTCCGGTGCGGAGAGCCGTATCGCCGACACGTTGGATGGCCGCACCGCTGCCCTTTCCAGCGCGATTTCGGGTGTCGAGGAACGCATTGCCGACACGATGGACAGCCGTACCCTGTCGCTCGACATGACCTTCGCCAATGTCGAGGAAAGACTTTCCGAAACGCTCGACAGCCGCACCTCTGCCCTCACCGGCATTGTTGCCAGCGCTGAAGAGAAGATCGCCGGCGCACTCGACAGCCGCACGGCCACTTTCGGCGACGTGGTCGCCGGTGCTGAAACCCGTATCGCGGAAACGCTGGATGGCCGCACCGCAGCGCTCAACGCTGTGGTCTCGGGCGCCGAAGAACGCATCGCCGATGCGCTCGACAGCCGTACGATGGCACTCGACATGGCATTTTCCGGTGCCGAGGAAAAAATCACCGAGGCGCTCGACACCCGCACCGCAGTCCTTGGCGAACTGGTGGCCGGGGCCGAGAGCCGTATCGCCGGCGCACTCGACAGCCGCACGGATTCGCTGAAAAACGTCGTTTCCGGCGCGGAGGAGCGGATCACGGACGTGCTCGACAGCCGCACCATGGCGCTCGACATGAGCTTCTCCGGTGTCGAGGAAAAGATCGCCGATATTATCGACGGCCGCACCGCCGCCTTGCACAGCGCCGTTTCCGGTGTCGAAGACCGTATTGCCAGCGCCCTGGACAGCCGCACTTCCGCCCTTTCCGGTATCGTCTCCAGCGCAGAGGAACGCATCGCCGACGCGCTCGACAGCCGCACCCTGGCGCTCGACATGACGATTTCGGGCGTGGAAGAGCGGATTGCCGAGGCCATGGATGCCAGAACGTCGTCGCTTTCGCTTGCGGCGGCCGGTGTCGGTCAACGTCTCGAAGCCACCGCCTTTACGCTTGAAAACGCGCTTGCCAGCGGCCACGAGCGGCTGGAAACGATGCTCGGCTCGCAGGCGGAGCGCATTGCCGGCTCGCTGGAGCGCAATAGCGGTCTGATCGAACAGAGCGTTTCCGGCGCGGCCAACCGCATCGAAACCGTTGTGGAAGATGGCAGCAGCCGTTTTGCGCAGACAGTGGAAGAAGGCGTGTCCCGCCTCGAAAGCAATCTGTCGCAATCGCATGAGGATATTCGCACCGCGCTCGACCAGCGCCACGCCGATATGGCAGCGACCCTGAGCTCGGCCACGACCCAGATGGGCGACATGCTGTCCGAGCAGGCGATGATGATCGGCACCACGGTCGCCTCCAGCGCCAGCATGCTCGAACTGTCGCTCGAAACCCAGCAGGAAACGCTGCAGAAGGCAATTGACGGCAGTGCGGCGACGCTGGAAGAGCGCCTTCGCAACAGTGCCGGCGACATCGCCGTCAAGATCGGCGAAGCCGCACGGGAAATCGGCGGCGCGACCGACGCCCTGTCCTCGAAAATCGAGAGCTCGATCGGCAATGTCACCACCCGTCTCGACGAGACCGGCGCTCGTATCGAGTCGTCGCTCGACGCCCTGCAGACACGCGTCGGTGGAGATCTGGCCAACGTCAACACCTCGATTGAGGATGCCGGCCGTCGCTTTGCCGATGCGCTGGAAGACAAGACGGCCGCTTTTGCCCGCACCAGCGACGATGCCGCGCAGCGCATTACCGGCATTCTGGACGAGCAGGCCATACGTGTAACCGACACGTTCGAAAGCCGCACGAGCCGCCTGGCGGAAACCTTCGATGCCGGTACCGCCCGCATCGATGAACGTCTCGGCACCATGGACCGGGCGCTGACGATCGGCCTCGAAAACGTCAACCGCACCATCGAGGGCAAGGCAAGCGATCTCGCCGTCAGCCTGCGTGGCGCGGTCGTCTCCGCCACCCAGAGCATTGATGAGGAAGCCGTTCGCTCCTCCGCTCTGCTTGCCAAGTCCGGTTCGGAATTCGCCGAGCAGGTGCAGGCGCAGAACGAGGCCTTCACCAAGGCCATCGAGGAACGTTCCGGCGAGATCGTCAGCCGCATCTCCGATGCGCAGACGCGCTTGTCCGGCCAGGCCGCCGCCGTCGCCCAGACCTTCTCCGAGGCTGGCAACATCATCGTCAACAAGGTCGCCGAGGCCGAAGCGGTCGTGCGTTCGCAGGTCGGCGTTATCTCCGAGACGCTCACGGGCGTCGAATCGGCCCTCGATGCCCGCGGCGAATCCATCCGTTCTGCGCTGGACAACCGCACCCGCGAACTCAACTCGATGCTGGCCAGCCGTTCCGCTGAACTGTCGCGCCTGATCGAGGAGAAGGCCAAGCCCGTCGTCGACGAATATGCCACCATCGGTCGCGAAGCCGCCGAGAAGATCGTTTCCGCCGCCCAGCAGAGCGCCGAGCTCCTGTCGCAGAGCAACAGCGGCATGGTCGGCATGGTGGAACAGGCGATCAGCGATTACGCCAATGCCGGCACGGATGCGGCGAGCAAGCTTGTCGCGGCCACCCGCCAGAGCACGGATATGCTGTCGCAGACGCATACCGCCATGGCGGATGCCGTTGAACAGGGCATTGAGAAATATGCACGCTCGGGCAGCGATGCGGCCAACAAGCTGGTTGCCGCCACCCGTCAGAGCACCGACATGCTGTCGCAGACCCATAACAGCATGGCCGAAATCGTCGAGCAGTCGGCAACCAACTTCAACTCCGCCGTCGAGCGCGCCGCACAGGAATTCGGCACGGCCGACGCAGCGCTGAACGCATCGGCGACCCGCTTCTCCGATAGCGCCTCGCAGGCCGCCGACATGGTGTCCAGCTCCAGCCGTCTGCTCGAAGGAAAGATCGACCGTCTGTCGAATATTTCCGGCCAGACGCTGGCGCAGGTTGCCGGCATCGTCGGACGCTTCGAGGAACATTCGAAGGTGCTGAGCCAGGCGTCCGAACTGCTGAATGCGGCGCAGTCCAGCCTCGTCGGCACGCTGGAAGAACGCCAGGATGCGCTTCGCAGCCTGTCCGTCGGTCTCGTCAAGCGTTCCGAGGAAATCGAAAGCGCCATGCGCAACGTCGTCGGCGTCGTGGAAACCACGCTCAACGATGCCGAGGAGCGTTCGCAGAACGTCGCCGGCAATCTGCGTGACAATCTGCAGGCGTCCTTTACCGATATCGGCCGCTCGCTGGATGAAACCGAACAGCGCGCCCGCTCGGCGGCACAGACCATGCGGGGCGCCCTGCTCGCCGCCGGTCAGGATGCCAGCCGCTCGATCGAAAGCACGCTGTCCGACGCACAGAAATATTCCGACGAGCTGGTCAACCGCCTGCGCGGCGGCGTCGAATCCTCGCTTTCGGAAGTTGACAATCTTCTCGGCAGCGCCTCGGAAAAATCCAATGCCGCCGCCGCCAACCTCAAGGAAACCCTGCGTCAGGCTGTCGAAGAAGCTGTCAGCCGCTTTGCCGGCGCGACGGACGAAATTCGCCGCTCCAGCCACGACATCCGCCGCGAGCTGGATGCAACCCGCGCCGAACTGAAGCGCGGCGCATTCGACCTGCCGGAAGAGGCAAAGGAAAGCGCTGCCGCCATGCGCCGCGCCGTTTCCGAGCAGATCAAGGCCCTGCAGGATATTTCCCAGCTTGTCGGTCGTTCGACCCACCAGATGGAAGTCTCCGAACCCGTTGCCCGCGCCATCGCAGCGACCCAGCCAGCCGCCGAGCGCCGCGTCGAGACGCGTCCGCAGCCGGCAACCGCCGCTCCGGTACAACAGCGCCCGGCGCAGCCGCAGACTGCCGCCGCACCGGCTTTGCGCGGTACGCTGCCGCTTGAGAACCGCCAGGTCGAAAACCGTCAGGCACCTGCCCCGTCGCAGACGGCAACAGCGCCTGCCGGACGTCGCGAAGAAGGCGGCGGCTGGATCAGCGATCTGCTGCGCGGCGCGTCACAGGAAACGCCAGCAGCGTCCACACCGCGCGCCAACACTGAGCAGCAGCCGACCCGTGCGGCCGACACCCGCAATCCGCGCCACATGGTCGAATCGCTGAACTCGCTGTCCGTCGACATTGCCCGCGCCATCGACCACGATGCGTCGGTTGAGCTGTGGCGCCGCTATCAGCGCGGCGAACGCGATGTCTTCACCCGTCGCCTCTACACGCTGAAGGGCCAGACGACCTTCGACGAGATCAAGCGCAAATACGAACGGGAAGCCGAATTCCGCACCGCCGTGGACCGCTACATCACCGATTTCGAAAAGCTGCTCGCCGATGTGGCGCGCACCGACCGCGACCGGAGTGTTACCCAGTCCTACCTCACCTCCGATACCGGCAAGGTCTATACGATGCTTGCCCACGCGGCGGGTCGGTTCAACTGATCTCTGGCGCGAGTAGAAACAATAAAACCCCGGTCACGACCGGGGTTTTTCATTTTGGCTGACAGGCGGATTTAGACTGGAATTCAGCCGGTTGCTAAATCAAAGCTCGAACGTGCCCGAAGCAACACGCACCGCGTGGCCGCCGATGCGGGCGCGGGCGATTTCGCCATCCTTGATGTCCATGCGCAGGTGGATGTGAGAAGGCCGCTCCATCTCAACGCCCTGCTCTACCAGGATAGGGTAGTGCCCATCGGTCAGGCCGTCGAAATGATGGATCGCGCCGGAAAGGGCGGCGACGGCAGAGCCGGTTGCGGGGTCTTCCGAAATCCCCATATCCGGTGAGAACATGCGGGCATGGAACTTTGCCGCATGATTGACGCCGCCGCGACAGTAGATGTAGGCCGCCGCCAGGCGTCCCTCCACCAGCGGCGCGGTGCGCAGCCACAGATTGGCATCGAAATCCATGTCCCTGATGGCGGCGATATTGTGCAACGGCACGAACAGGAACGGCACGCCGGCCGTCCAGATTGACGGCACATGATTTTCAAAGCCGAGATGGCCTTCGCTCACACCCAGCGCATCGGCAAGCGCGGTATGATCGAGCGGCAGGTCGACGCGCGAGGATTTGCGCGGCAGGTCGAATTCGGCGAAGCTGACCGCGCCGGCGCGCATCTTGACCGCGCAGCGCACCGGGCCCACCTGCTCCTCCAGCACGCAGACCATGTCGATATTGTCATCGCCCTCGCCGCGGTTACGCTCGGCGATAGCGACCGCAGCACCGACGGTGGGATGGCCGGCGAAAGGCAATTCACCTGAAGGCGTGAATATGCGTACCGACGCTGCGTGGGCGGGATTGCCCGAACGATTGACGAAAACGGTCTCGGAAAGATTCATTTCCCGCGCGATCGCCTGCATTGTCGCCTTGTCGAGATCATCCGCGTCATACATGACCGCCAGCGGGTTTCCCGCCATTTTGGTCTCGGTAAAGACATCGTAGATATTGTAGTTCAGCACCACACACGTCTCCTGCCATCAGTCATTCCGCCTGCCTTGCGCAAACTGCCTTACGCCGCCCCGCATCGCAACCCTTGTCCGAAGCCATAAACCAAGAAGCTGTGGACCGGCTTCCTGTAAAGGCGAACGCCTGCCTGACCGAAAGGCCTTGTGGCCAGCCGCCGTCTTCATGTACCAAGGACGGGTCTTGTGGCTTGCAAGCGACCGTGCTCCTGCCGGTTTGGAGATTACGAGCCACTTCAACAGGTTACAGCATCTGTCACAGGCCGGTTGCGGTTTGCGTCGTTGTCGAGGGAAGCGGATGTCGCATTCTACCTATTCACTATCCTTCGTTGCATCCGCCTCCGAGGAGGCACAGATGGCGATGGAGGAGCTGAAAACGGCTTACGGCAACGCGCCTTTCGAGGAAGCGGAGGTGATCGTCGCGCTGGGTGGCGACGGCTTCATGCTGCAAATCCTCAACGAGACGATGAATTCCGGCAGACGCGTCTACGGCATGAACCGGGGCTCGGTCGGTTTCTTGATGAATGACTACCGCGTGGAAGGCCTGCGCGAGCGCATCGCGGTGGCGACAGGCAATGATTTTCATCCGCTGCGCATGACGACGACGGATTCCGATGGCGACGAATTTACGGCACTCGCCATGAATGAAGTGAGCCTCTTCCGGCAGTCACATCAGGCCGCCAAGCTTCGTGTCGAGGTGGATGGCAAGGTTCGGCTGGAAGAGTTGATCTGCGACGGCATGATGGTGGCGACGCCTGCGGGGTCGACAGCCTATAATTTCTCCGCCCATGGGCCGATCCTGCCGCTCGAATCACCGCTTCTGGCGCTTACCCCCGTCAGCGCGTTCCGGCCAAGGCGCTGGCGCGGCGCTCTATTGCCGAACAAGGTGACGGTCGACATTCATGTTCTGGAGCGTGACAAGCGCCCGGTGAACGCCGTGGCCGACCATACGGAGGTGAAATCCGTGCGCCATGTGCGGATTGCGCAATCGCAGGACAGGACGGCCAGAATTCTCTCGGATCCGGACCGTTCATGGTCCGACCGGGTTCTCGCCGAACAATTCAACAATTGACGCCAACGACCGACGATAGCCATGCATCTGAAAACACCGATCCTTGCCACTCTCTTTCTCGCCACAGCCGTGCTTTCCGCACGGGCGCAGACGGAGGCGATCGACGCCTTGCCGGTCTCGGCGATCTTCGTCGTCAGCAGCGGCATGTGGGAAGAGCAGAATCTGGAGCCGGTGAAAGGCTCTGACGGCCAGCTGCGGCCGCCGCCAGCAGCGCCGACACGCGGTTATTACAAGGTGGTTGCAATTCGTCAGGGGGATGGTACCGCGAAGATCTACCTGCAGCGCATCGTCTTTACCGCCGACGGACCCAATCTCCTCGAAAATGTCGAGCTGGAAGAGTTCAACCAGATGAAATCCTACGTCACGGATATTCGTCCGGAAAGCTCGAACGGCGCATCCGCCTCACCCGGCCTGTTCGTGACCGTTTATCTGAAAACCGACCCGATGGCCAAGGAAGCGGAAAGCTGGACGATCCTGATCGATGAGCTTGGCGAGATGAAGATCGAGAAAGCCTCAAACTGACGGCTAGAGCACGTCCGGTTTAAGCTCATGCGACCCGGAAAGAACTGCGCCGAAATGATGTTTCCATAATCTGGCGCCGAGTTCGCCGCTGCGGTCGAGGCTTGAACCAACCGTCAGCCACGGCAGAAGCGTGGGGTGCAGTCCCGCGTCGAAAAACGCAAAACCGGCGGCCAGCACGCAGGTATCTGCCTGAATACCGCAGACCAGCACCCTCTCGACCTTCAGGGACAGGAGATGGTCGACCGCTTCCCTTGGCGGCGCATAACCGTGCTTGATGAATATCCGATCCGCCTGAACCAGCGAGCAGTCATCCCTGCCCGGCTTCCAGCCCAGTTGCCGCTCGAAAGGTGTCACGCTCTCATCATGGCGCTCGACGCTGGCGACGCTCGGCATGGTGGCGGCGAGCGCGGTTATGTCCGCCACCAGCGAAGCCGGCGGATTGAAGCTCGGCTGGACGTCGACGATATAAAGCGCCTGTTTCATGCATCTCCTCCAACGAAAAACCCCTCGCAATGGGTTTGCGAGGGGCAATTTTCAATCAACGCATTGCAGCGTCTTAGTCGATATCAGCCACTTCCACATCCGCGCCGCCGCTGATGCGGTGAGCGAGAGCAGCTTCCATGAACTCGTTCAGGTCACCGTCCAGCACGTTGCCGGGTGCGGTGCTTTCCACGCCGGTACGCAGGTCCTTGACCAGCTGGTAAGGCTGCAAAACGTAGGAACGGATCTGGTGGCCCCAGCCGATATCGGTCTTGGAAGCGGCCTGTGCATTGGCTGCCTCTTCCCGCTTTTGCAACTCCACCTCGTAAAGGCGGGCGCGCAGCATGTCCCACGCCTTGGCGCGGTTCTTGTGCTGCGAGCGTTCCTGCTGGCAGGCAACCGCGATACCGGTCGGAATATGCGTAATGCGCACGGCCGAATCGGTGGTGTTGACGTGCTGGCCACCCGCGCCGGACGACCGATAGGTATCGATACGGCAATCGCTTTCGTTGACGTCGATCTGGATCGAATCGTCAACCACCGGGTAGACCCAGACGGAGGAGAACGACGTGTGGCGACGCGCATTGCTGTCATAGGGCGAAATGCGAACAAGACGATGCACGCCCGATTCCGTCTTCAGCCAGCCAAAGGCATTGTGGCCCTTGACGAGGATCGTCGCGGATTTGATGCCGGCCTCTTCGCCATCGTGAACTTCCAGCACCTCGACCTTGAAACCTTCACGGTCCGCCCAGCGGGTATACATGCGCAGCAGCATGTTCGCCCAATCCTGGCTTTCCGTGCCGCCGGCGCCGGAGTGCACTTCGAGATAGGTGTCGTTGCTGTCCGCCTCGCCCGAGAGCATGGCTTCAACCTGACGGCGGTTCGCCTCGTTCTTCAGCGCCTTAAGCGCGTCTTCGGCGTCCTTGACGATCTCGTCGTCGCCTTCCATCTCGCCGAGTTCAATCAGCTCGATATTGTCCTTGAGCTGCTGCTCAAGCGCCTTCACGCCGCTGATGCTGTCATCCAGCTGCTGGCGCTCGCGCATCAGCTTCTGGGCCTCGGTGGCATCGTTCCAGAGGGTCGGGTCCTCTGCCTTGTTATTCAACCAGTCCAGTCGTCTTATCGCCTGGTCCCAGTCAAAGATGCCTCCTCAGCAGGCTTATGGCCTGCTTGATTTCGTCGACTACGTTCACGATTTCATTGCGCATTTCGCTGGTTCTTCGCCTTCATTGAAACTCGTTGCTCAAATAAATGCGGGGGGCGCGGATGTAAAGACCCGCGCCCCCCCGATGATCCCTGAACTGGGGTCAATAAAGACCGCCGCCGCCGCCGGTAATGGCCTGCTGCGCCTGCGGCGAGGTCTTCAGAATATCTTCCTGCGACATGTAGTTTTCCGCGCCGATCACCGAGAAGCTGTCGGCCGGGCCGGTGCCGGGCTTGAAGGCTTCCATGATGGTGTCCGGTTCGCCTTCAACTGCCGCCATGCCGGTCTTGCGGTTGACGGCGACGAAGTTCATGCCGCTCGGTACGATGAACTTGCTCGGCTCCATATGCTTGGCCGCATCGGAGATGAACTCGCCGAAGATCGGCGCGGAGAGCGAGCCACCCGTGCCGCCGCGACCGAGAGGTGCGGGCGAATCGAAGCCGATATAAAGGCCGGCGACCATGTCCGGCGTATAACCGACGAACCAGGCATCCTTTTCATCGTTGGTGGTGCCCGTCTTGCCGGCAACCGGCAGATCGACCTTGATCTTGCCCGCCGCCGTGCCGCGCTGCACGACACCTTCGAGCATCGAGGTCGTCTGGTAAGCAGTCATCGGGTCGAGAACCTGCTCGCGATTGTCGACGATGACGGGCTCGTCCTGGTTCTGCCAGCTTGTCGCGTTGCAGCCCTCGCAGGCGCGCTCCTCATGGCGGAAGATGGTCTTGCCGTAGCGATCCTGAATGCGGTCGATCAGCGTCGGCTTGATCTGCTTGCCGCCATTGGCGATGACCGAATAGGCCGAAACCATACGCATCACGGTGGTTTCACCGGAACCCAGCGACATGGACAGAAGCGGCGGCATCTTGTCGTAGATACCGAAGCGTTCGGCATATTCCGCCACCAGATTCATGCCCATGTCCTGCGCCAGACGCACGGTCATGAGGTTACGGGATTTTTCGATACCGAGACGCAGGGTAGACGGACCGGCGGAGCCCCCGCCGTAATTCTGCGGCTTCCAGACCTGACCGCCCGACACAACTTCGATCGGCGCATCGAGAATGACCGATGCCGGGGTATAACCATTGTCCAGCGCTGCCGCATAGATGAACGGCTTGAAGGAAGAGCCCGGCTGGCGCATCGCCTGCGTGGAGCGGTTGAATTCCGACTGCGCATAGGAGAAACCGCCGACCATGGCCAGAACACGGCCGGTATGCGGGTCCATCACCACCATGCCGCCCTGCACTTTCGGCGGCTGGCGCAGGCGGTATTCATTACCGGAATTGGAAAGCGGCTGTGCATAGATCACATCGCCTGCCGCCACGACACCGACCGGCGACTTGGCAGTCGCCTTTTTGCCGGTCGCATCACGATAGGCCCAGCGCATGTTTTCAGCGGAGATATGGCCGCGTGTGCGCTTGTCGCCATCTTCCGTTTCCGTGTCCGGCTGCACGCCGATATCGACGCCATCGGCAGCAACGGCGAGGACCACGGCGACCTTCCATTCGGGGACGTCGCGCAGGCCCTTGACCTTGGCGAGCGCCGCCGTCCAGTCACCGGTCGTTTCGATCTTTTCGACGGGTCCGCGGAAACCGCGACGCTCGTCATATTGCACCAGACCGTCCTGAAGCGCCTTGCGTGCTTCCATCTGGATCTGCGGATCGAAAGAAGTGCGGACCGAGAGCCCGCCTTCAAGAAGCGCTTCTTCGCCGTATTTCTCGACAATCTGGCGGCGAACTTCTTCGGCGAAATAATCGGACGCGAAAATATGCGCGCCACCGCGACGCAGATTGACGCCAAGCGGCTGTTTTTTGGCGTCCGTGGCGTCGGCGACGGTGATGTAGCCATTTTCGGCCATGCGGTCGATCACCCAGTCGCGGCGCTCGAGAGCCGCCTTTTCGCGACGGATCGGGTGATAATTGGCCGGACCCTTCGGCAGCGATGCGAGATAGGCCGTCTCGGCGATCGTCAGTTCCGTCACTGATTTGTTGAAATAGGTGAGCGCAGCGCCGGCAATGCCGTAGGAATTCAGGCCGAAGAAAATCTCGTTGAGATAAAGCTCGAGGATCTTGTCCTTGGAATAGGTCTGCTCGATGCGGAAGGAAAGAATGGCTTCCTTGAGCTTGCGGTCGATGGTCTGGTCGTTGGTCAGAAGGAAGTTCTTCGCCACCTGCTGGGTGATGGTGGATGCGCCGACCGGACGGCGGCCGGAGCCGAGATTCTGGATATTGACGAGAATGGCGCGGCCGAGACCGAAGACGTCGACACCCGGATGGTTGTAGAAATTCTTGTCTTCCGCCGAAAGGAAGGCCGCCTTCACCCGGTCGGGTATGGCCTGGATCGGCAGGAACAGGCGCTTTTCATGGGCGTATTCCGCCATCAGCGCACCGTTGCCGGCATGCACGCGGGTCGTTACCGGCGGCTCATACGTGCTCAGAACTGCGTAATCCGGCAGGTCTTTCGTCACGCCGTGCAAATAAATTGCACCGGCGGCGGCGGCGCACAGGAAGAGCACGCTGGCCAAGCCGAAAAAATATCCAATCAGTCTGATCATACCAAGCTACCGATAATTCGAATCGTAACCATCAACGCCCGACGATTTACGGGCGCATCCTTGCATATCGCGTGCCGTTTTGCACACCATACCTTCGATGACAAGCCGGATAGGGCAGCATTCTCCGATATGTTACCGGACCAACCGCCGCAATCGCACACCTGCCGCCTTGCGGATTGCCACCGAATCCGCTTCCCGAGTAACGCGGCGAATGTGAGTAAAATAGGGCTTTGCGTCCTTAATCGTCCGCAAGGCCCAAGAATTGAACAGCTTTTCGGCTGCAAGCGGCACGGCGGCAACAGTAGCGTTGCATCGCCGGGTGGCGCTTCATCCACCGTTCGCCATGGCCTTGGCTCTGTACCGTCCGACCGCCGTAGCAAGCCTGTCGGCGACCTTCCCGCGCCATTCGCCATCGAGAAGCAGCTTTTCGTCTTCCGCATTGGAGAGAAAACCGAGTTCAAGCAGTACCGAGGGCACGTCATGGGCACGCAGCACCATGAAACCGGCGTAACGATGCGGATTATTGATCAGGCCGATCTGCCCCTCGAAAGAAGACACGATGTTTTCAGCAAGCGTCACCGAAAAGGCCTGGGTTTCACGACGGGTGAAATCGAGAAGGATATCGGCGACCTCGGGCGGTTCGGTGGAGGCGGCCACACCGGCGATCTGGTCGGACTTGTTTTCGCGCTCCGCCAGTTCCTGCGCCTGCCGGTCCGATGCCCGATCGGACAATGTGTAGACGGTGGCGCCCCGGATACCCTTCTGCTTCAGGGTGTCGGCGTGGACTGAAATGAACAGGTTGGCATTATTCTGCCGGGCAATCGTCACCCGTTCGGACAGCGCAAGAAACGTGTCGGATTCGCGGGTCAGGAAGGCCCTGATACCCGGCTCCTTGTTCAGCCGTTCCGCGAGCTCCTTTGCAAAGGTGAGCGTGATGACCTTTTCTTCCGTGCCGGTCGCACCGCCCGTCGCACCGGCATCGATGCCGCCATGGCCGGCATCGACCGCTATGACGAATTCCGCCTGACGCGATGTTTTGTCGCCGGGGGTGATTGCGGCGGTGGTGACAGGGGCCGGCACCTGCCATTGCTGCTCCTTCACCAGTTCGGCGAATTTGCCCTTGGTGGTGATCTCCGTATCGAGAACGAAACGAAACGACGCGCCGTCATCGCCCTTTTTGGTTTCGGCAACCGCCACCTGAACCGGTTTTTTCGCCGTCAGCACGATGCGGGCGCTATTTTGCCCCATGCTGCCGAAGCGAATATCCGAAAACAGGCCCGTCGGCTTGAGGTCGGATGCCGGAAAAGAGAAATTCACCGCCGGAAAATCCACGACGATGCGGGCGGGCGAATCGAGATAGTGAACGTCGAATTCCGGCTCTTCGGCAAAATCGAGAACGATGCGGGTACGCGCTTCATCGCCGATGATGCGGGCTTGATGGACGACAAGCGGCTCGGCGGCCAGGGCCGCAGCGGGAACCGCGGAAACATAAGCGGCGACAAGAAATGAAAAGGCGCCCGCAATCCGTGCGATTCGCGCACCAAGCGGCCCTGCCCCACCGAATATCGCTGCGCTGCGCGTGAAATTCATGGTCTTCAAGAAATTCCGTATTTCAGTCATTTTCGATAAATGGGGCGGAAAAGCACCGCGAACGGCACGATTTCGACCACGCCGGACGTTTGTTTGCGCGTTTGCGCCCCACAATCGCAGGCCTTGGTGAACCAATTATTAACCCGGAAATTCCACCAATAATATGGCATATTTAGCCAGCCTATTGCTATTATGACAGAGAAAACATACAACAAGGACGAGGGTTAAAAGTGTTGACGGGATAGATGCCCGCCGGCTGCCAATCGAAAAAGACGCTGGCGCTGCAAATCGGGCAATCATCTGCCGTCGTTACATTTATCCTGAAACTGGATCAATTCCGGCCGTGGCCGGAGACCTACCCGGTGGCAATGCCACCGCCGCTCTGAGGAGAGCAAATTCATCGGATCCCAAGGGGTCTATATATTATTGTCGTTCCGCCTGGCCAATGATGTCGCAGCAGTTTTCACATGAACCGGATACCAGGAGCAGGCCAAGCGCCTCGCCGTCGGTCCGGATGCTGCCAGTTTACAGAGGCCCGGCCGGAGACTTCATTTCCGGCACATCCTTGCACTCATATGAAAGGCTCGTCCGTGTGGCGGGCCTGTTCTCGTATAAAACAAGGCTGCGCCGAGGAGCACAGCTTACATGGCAGACAAAATGCTTATCGACGCCTCCCACGAAGAGGAGACACGCGTAGTCGTTGTCCGTGGGAACCGGATCGAAGAATTCGATTTCGAATCGGAGCACAAAAAGCAGATCCGCGGCAATATCTACCTTGCCAAGGTAACGCGGGTTGAACCCTCGCTTCAGGCGGCCTTCGTCGATTACGGTGGAAACCGCCACGGCTTTCTCGCTTTTGCGGAAATCCATCCGGACTACTACCAGATTCCGCTTGCCGACCGTCAGGCCCTCCTGAAAGCGGAAGCCGAGGATCATCGTCGCAGCGACGACTTCGAATCCGCTGATGCCCCTGAACCCGCAGCACCAATGATCGACCTTTCGCAGGTGGACCAGCCGGACGTTGGTATCGTTTCCGCGAGCGAAACCATTGAAACCGTTGTTACGGAAGAAACCGCAGCCGTCGCGGAAGAGGTCTCGGAAGAAGCAGCCGTCGAGGCCGTAGCAGAAGAAGCGCCCGCCGAGGAAGAAAAGCCGAAGAAGCGCACCCGCCGCCCCCGCGCCAAGAAGAAGACTGCGGAAGAAGCAGCAGCCGAAGCCGCTGAAGCCTCTGCCGAAGAAGACGGCAGCACCGGCGGCGAGATGGCCGCGATGGTCGATACCGATACGATTTCCGAGGAAGTCGAGGGCCTTCGCCGCGGCAATGACGATGATGACGACGACGATGACGACGATCATCACGAAAAGGAAGTGATCGAATCCGTCGGCGCCGAAGACGCCATGGAAGAGGTTCCCGATCGCGTTGCCCGCAAGCCGCGCAAGCAGTATCGCATTCAGGAAGTCATCAAGCGCCGCCAGATCCTTCTGGTGCAGGTGGCCAAGGAAGAACGCGGCAACAAGGGTGCCGCACTCACCACCTATCTGTCGCTTGCTGGCCGTTATTCCGTGCTGATGCCGAATACGGCGCGCGGCGGCGGCATTTCCCGCAAGATTACCCAGCCGACCGACCGCAAGCGCCTGAAGGAAATCGCGCGCGATCTGGAGGTTCCGCAGGGCATGGGCGTCATTCTGCGTACCGCAGGCGCCAACCGCACCCGCGTTGAGATCAAGCGCGACTTCGAATATCTGATGCGCCTGTGGGAAAATGTCCGCACGCTGACACTGAATTCCACGGCTCCCTGCCTCGTTTACGAGGAAGGCTCGCTGATCAAGCGCTCGATCCGCGATCTCTACAACAAGGATATCGGCGAGATCATCGTTTCAGGCGAAGAAGGCTATCGTGAAGCCAAAGACTTCATGAAGATGCTGATGCCGAGCCATGCCAAGGTGGTTCAGCCTTACCGCGACATTCACCCGATCTTCTCGCGCTCCGGCATCGAAGCCCAGCTCGACCGGATGCTGCAGCCGCAGGTCACGTTGAAGTCCGGTGGTTACCTCATCATCAACCAGACGGAAGCTCTGGTTTCCATCGACGTCAACTCCGGCCGTTCGACTCGCGAGCACTCCATCGAGGAAACCGCGCTGACGACCAACCTCGAGGCGGCGGAAGAAGTGGCGCGCCAGCTGCGCCTGCGCGACCTTGCCGGTCTTGTCGTCATCGACTTCATCGACATGGAAGAAAAGCGCAACAACCGCGCTGTCGAAAAGAAGCTCAAGGATTGCCTGAAGAACGACCGCGCGCGCATCCAGGTCGGCCGCATCTCGCATTTCGGCCTTCTGGAAATGTCGCGCCAGCGCATCCGCGCTTCGGTGCTGGAATCGACCACCCAGGTCTGCCAGCATTGCGGCGGCACGGGCCATGTACGTTCGGAATCCTCCATTGCGCTGCATGTTCTGCGCGGTATCGAGGAATATCTGCTGCGCAACACGACGCATAACATCACCGTTCGCACCACACCGGAAACGGCGCTTTACCTGCTCAACCACAAGCGTGGCACGATCGTCGATTATGAAGGCCGCTTCGGCGTGTCGATCATCATCGCCGCCGATTCGAGCGTCGGCGCGCAGCATTTCGCCATTGATCGCGGTGAAGCCGTTGAAAATCCGGTGAAGATCGAAAGCCTCATCCAGATGCTTCCGAACTTCGTGGAAGAGGAAGACGATTTCGTCGCCGAGGTGGAAGAGGACGAAGACGAGGAAGAAATCGTCAAGGCCCAGAGCGCCGAGCCGCGCCAGCAGCCACAGCAGAGCGACAATGGCGAGGACGGCAAGCGCAAGCGCAAGCGTCGCCGCCGCCGTCGTGGCAAGGGCGGACAAAACGAACAGAACGGTGCGCTTGATGCCGAGGCCGGAAACGAAGGCGACGATTCGGACGACGACGATAGCGTCGAAACCGATGAGGCCGGAGTGGAAGCCGATGAAAACGGCGTAAGCGAAGCTGCAACATCCGATGAGGACGGCAAGCGCAAGCGCCGTCGTCGCGGCAAGCGCGGCGGCCGCCGCAACCGCGCCGAAGACGAGGCTCTCGATGCCGCAGGCACCGAAGCTGGCGACGAAGGCGAGACGGAAGGTGAAAGCGAAGAGGCCTCCGCCGTAACTCCGGTCACCGAAGAGCCGATCGCTGCCGAGGTGGTGGAAGGCGTTGTCGCTGACATCGTTGAAGAAGAAGCGCCGAAAAAGCCGCGCCGCACCCGCAAGGCGAAGGCCAAGACGGAAACGGAAGAGGCACCGAAGGCAGAAGCCGTTGAAACGGTCGAGCCAGTGGCCGTTGAGCCGGCAATCGTCGAAGCGACCGTCGTTGATGTCGCTATCGAGGAAGTCGGTGCAGCCTCGGCCGATCTGGCTTCTCAACCGGAAGCGCCCACAACGGAAGAGAAAGTCCGCGCGAACCGGGGTAGCAACGTCTCCAGTTCGGAGCCGGTTGTGACCTCCTCCGGTACGACGGCAAATCCCGATGGTGAGGAGCCGAAGCCGCGCAAGGGCGGCTGGTGGCAGCGCAAGGGTTTCTTCTGATAGAAACTGGATTAAAAAACGCCCGCAACCATGTTGCGGGCGTTTTGCTTTTGGTGGTGCAATAACGAGCGTTTTTTATGCTTGGGCCTCTAATTGCGTCGGTTGAGGGGCCTTTTTTGTGGTCGCTCTCCTTTCCTCATCCCTGTGCCTGTCACAGGAATGAGGGTTTGAGGATGCCCGCCCGTCAAACAGACCGCGTCAGGCCGCCATCGACGCGGATGTTCTGGCCGGTGATGTAACCTGCCCCCTCAGAGGCAAGGAATGCCACGGTGGCGGCGATTTCCTCGCTCTTGCCGTAACGCTGCATCGGCACGCTCTCGCGGCGTTCCTCCGTCGACGGCAGGCTGTCGATCCAGCCGGGTAGCACATTGTTCATGCGCACATTATCGGCCGCATAGGTATCGGCGAAAATCTTCGTGTAAGAGGCAAGGCCGGCGCGGAACACGGCCGAGGTCGGGAACATGCTGCTCGGCTCGAAAGCCCAGGCGGTCGAGATGTTGACGATCGCGCCCGCCTTCTGCTTCACCATGACAGGCGCCACGATCCGCGTTGGGCGGATGACGTTCATCAGATAGACATCGAGACCCGTATGCCATTGCTCGTCGGTGATATCGAGGATGGAAGCGCGCGGGCCATGGCCGGCGCTGTTGACCAGCACATCGATGCGGCCGAATTCTTCGAGCGTCAGATCCGTGAGCCGCTGGAGATCGTCATTGGACTGGTTGGAGCCGGTGACGCCGATGCCGCCCAGCTCCTGCGCCAGCGCCTCTCCCTTGCCGGACGAAGACAGGATTGCGAGCTTGTAGCCATCCGCGGCCAGACGTTTCGCCACGGCAGCCCCCATGCCGCTGCCGCCTGCCGTTACAATCGCTACTTTTTCTGCCGACATCGCTTTTCTCCTTGTCCAATCTTAAGGGTGTCCCGCACCACATTGGCCCATCTATAACGGGTTTCAAAGGCGAGTTCGAACCAGAAAGCCTTGCAGCGGCATGCAGAAAAACTGATGCTGGATACATCAGCCTAAGCTGTTCCCTCTGCCGGATGGGCTTTCCGGCTGTCGACTGGCGCTTCCTCCCGTTCCTCCAGGCCATAGTCGCGGATCACCTGCGCGATACGCAGCCGGTAATCGGAAAAAACACCGGACCGGCCCAGCGACTGTGCGGCGCGATGTGGCAGGGTGTTGCGCCATGCCCTCACCGCCTCCTCATCCCGGAAGAAGGACAGAGAGAGCATCTTGTCCGGATTGCCGATGCTTTGAAACCGTTCAACGGATAGGAAGCCATCTATGGTTTCCAGTTCAGCCCGCAGGCCTGCCGCGATGTCGAGATAATGCTGCTTCTCGCCTTTAGCCGGCCAGACCTCGAAGATGACGGCGATCATTGTCCGCCTCCGGTACGCGGAGCGGAGGCGAGGCGCAGAAAAAGCCGGTCCTCGCGGCGGATGAACTGCTCACGGCGGGCGAATTCGTAGTTGTCCCGCCCCGCGGGATCGACGGCGAGCCTTGCCCTGTAAGCTTCGTAGGCGGCAAGATTTTCGATGTTGTAGACACCGTAGGCAATCGTGCTCGATCCCTCCTTCGGCGCATAATAACCGATCAGATCGGCCCCGCAGCGCGGTATCGCCTCACCCCATGTGCGGGCATATCGTTCGAAGGCGTCGACCTTGAAAGGATCGATCTCGTAGCGGATGAAACAGGTCAGCATCGTTTGTCTCCTCGTGGTTTACCTCTTTCTTTTACGCCATTGCCTTGCATCAATGCTTCGGTTACCATCGAAGCATGAAAGACGGACCCCTGATCGCCAATGTCGCCGCGCTGATCGGTGACCCTGCCCGCGCCAACATCCTAACCGCGCTGATGGACGGACGTGCGCTGACCGCAAGCGAGCTTGCCGAAGCCGCCGGTGTGACCCTGCAGACCGCCAGTGGGCATCTGTCGAAGCTCTCCGAGGCGCAACTCCTGAAAGCGGAAAAACAGGGGCGTCACCGCTATTTCCGTCTTTCCGATGAGGATGTGGCGCATGTTCTGGAAGCGCTTATGGGTCTTGCCCAGCGTACGGGCGCGGTCCGCGTTCGCACGGGACCGAAGGACAAGGCGTTGCGGGAAGCGCGCATCTGCTACGATCATCTGGCCGGGGAGAGCGGTGTGACGCTGCTTGCCGCCATCACCGCAAAAGGGCTCGTGACGTCAGGCGACGATCCCGCCCTGACGGAGAGCGGGCGTGATTTCTTCTCAAGCTTCGGCATCGACCTTTCGCCGCTCGAAAAAGCCCGACGTCCGATCTGCCTGCATTGCCTGGACTGGAGCGAACGCCGCCATCATCTCGGCGGCGGGCTTGGCGCATCGCTGCTTGAGGCGATGCAGCAGCGGGACTGGCTGCGGCGCGGAAACGGCCGTGTGCTGACCTTCACTGCCAAGGGCGAAAAGGCGTTTAACAGCACTTTCAGCTGCGCACCCGCCTGATCCTTTATGTGAACAGGAGAGCCGACGGCTTATTTCAGCCAGCCGGCAATACGTCCCACAGCCTCGGCTATATCCGACACGGAACCCGCATAGGAAATGCGCAGCGCCCTGTGGCCTTCCTCGGGATCGAAATCCATGCCGGGCGTCGCTGCCACATCGATTTCCGCCAGCATGCGCTTGGCAAAATCCATGCTGTCATTGGAAAAACGGCTGGTATCGACATAGGCGTAAAAAGCACCATCCATCGGGGATGCAAGCGGCAGGCCGATTTCCGGCAGGCGCGCCATCAGGAAATCGCGGTTGGTACGGTAGCTTTCCCGGTAAACATCCAGTTCCTCCGCTGCCGAAAAGGCCGCCATCGCCGCCAGCTGTGACAGCTCGGGCGGTGAAATATAAAGGCTCTGCGCCAGGCACTCGACCGGCCTGACCAGATTTTCGGGCAGGACCATCCAGCCGATGCGCCAACCGGTCATGCAATAATATTTGGAGAATGAGTTGATGATCACGGCATTGTCGGTGATTTCGAGCGCGCTCGTCTCTTCGCCGACAAAGGTAAGGCCGTGATAGATCTCATCGGAAATGAAAGCCATGTCGCGGCTTTCGCAATAGCTCGCCAGCCGCTTCAGCGCCTCACGGCCGGTAACCGTGCCGGTCGGATTGGCCGGGCTTGCCAGAAGCACGCCCTTCAGCTTGCAGCCGGCTTTCGTTTCCGCCCGCTCCAGACTTGCAGGCGTCAGCGTATAACCGGTTTCGGCGGTGACCGGCACTTCCACGACATTGAGGCCGAGCGCCTTCAGAATATTGCGATAGGCCGGATAGCCGGGTCTTGCGATGGCAACATGGTCGCCCGCATCGAAAAGGCTGAGGAAAGCGAGATTGAAGGCGGCAGATGAGCCCGTGGTCACGGCGATGCGGGCCGGATCGATCGCGACCTGGTGGCGCAGCCGGTAGTGACCGGCAATCGCCTCGCGCAGCTCGCGCAGACCCAGTGCGTCTGTGTAACCGATGCGCCCGTGTTTCAGCGCGGCCTCAGCCGCCGCAAGCGAGGCTTTCGGCGCGGGATGCGAGGGCTGGCCGACCGCCATGGAAATGACGGGGCGGCCCGCCTGCCTGCGCCTGTTCGCTTCCGCCAGGATATCCATGGCGTGAAAGGGTTCGACTGCGCTCCGCTTCGACATCGTAATCAAGGGCATGCTCTTTCCTGAACCGTATTTCAGAGACTTGCCGCAGAATCACAATCTTCACAATCATGAGATCATAATGCGGACAAGTATTTTTGCCGTATGGCATTTGGCTTAAAGTAAGGTAATTGCCTTCATAAGATTTCAAGAGGCTTCGGCCGAACAGAATGAGGACCGATATGGCGCATTTTCTCCGTTCCACCCTTCTCGCCAGCGTGACGGCCCTTTCGACGGTATTCGCCTCCCTGCCCGCCCATGCGCTCGACGAGCAGCAGAAGAAGGAAATGGGCGAGTTCATCAAGCAATATCTGATCGAGAACCCGGAAATCATGCTCGAGGTTCAGGATGCGCTTGAGCGCAAGCAATATGCGGCGCGCAATGCCAAGGCGGCGGAAGCCGTCGCCGACAACAAGAAGGCCATCTTCGAATCGAAATTCGATCTGGCGCTCGGCAACCCGGATGGCGACGTCACGCTGGTCGAGTTCTTCGATTACAATTGCGGTTATTGCAAACGCGCCATGGGCGACATGGACAATATCCTCAAGAGCGACAAGAAGGTGCGCGTCGTCCTCAAGGAATTCCCGATCCTCGGACCGGAATCGGTTGCTGCGCACCGCGTTTCCAATGCCGTGAAGCTGCTTGCGCCGGCCAAGTATCCCGAATTCCAGCGCACCCTGCTCGGCGGCCGCGGACGCGCGAATGAGGACAGCGCCATGGAAGTCGCGACCTCGCTCGGTCTCAAGGAAGCCGATATCCGCAAATCGATGGCGGAAAACCCCAATGACGAGCAGGTGCAGGAGACTTACAAGCTGGCAACCAGCCTCGGCATCACCGGCACCCCCTCCTATATTGTCGGCGACGAGGCGGTTTTCGGCGCCGTCGGCGCGGACCCGCTGAAGGAAAAATCGCCAATATGCGCAGCTGTGGCAAAGCCACCTGCTCCTGATTTCCAAAAAAGCCCCTGCATTCCCTGTGAGATGCCGGGCAAGCCGGCGCTTTCCGGCTTGCGGGGGCTTTTCCTTGGCGGCTCCGCAGTCTATAGCTGTCGCTGATTTTCTTATGGAAACTTGAATGAGCAACATCATCATCGTCATCAACGGCCCCAATCTCAACATGCTGGGAAAAAGGGAACCGGGTATCTATGGTGGCAAGACGCTGAAGGACATCGAGAATGATTGCCTTCAAGCCGGTGCCGATCTCGGTTTCGCAGTGGAATTCCGCCAGTCCAACCACGAAGGTGTGCTCGTGGACTGGTTGCATGAGGCGGGTGAACGGGCGGTGGGCGTCGTCATCAATCCCGGCGCCTACAGCCACACTTCCATCGCCCTGCACGACGCCATTCGCGCGATTTCCACGCCGGTCGTGGAAGTGCACATTTCCAACATCCACGCCCGCGAGGAGTTCCGTCACAAATCGATGGTATCACCGGCGGCGAAGGGCATGGTCTGCGGTTTCGGACCATATGGATACATCATGGCGCTTCACGCGCTGAAGAACATCACGGCATAAAAAGAAACAAAGAATAGGGTTTGTCATGTCTGAAAAGAAACAGGGTATCGACAAGGAACTGATCCGCGAGCTCGCGAATATCCTCAATGATACCGACCTTTCGGAAATCGAAGTGGAGCAGGACGACCTGCGCATCCGCGTTTCCCGCGCCGCTCCGCCCGCCACGGTCTATGCCGCGGCGCCCGCCCCCTACGCAGTACCGGCAGCAGCGCCCGCTGCCGCTCCCGCAGTTGCCGCGCCTGCAGCGCCTGCTGCCTCCGCAGCGCCTGCCCGCAACCCGGCCAATACCGTGTCCTCGCCGATGGTCGGTACGGTCTATCTGTCGCCTGCCCCGGGCGCACGTCCCTTCATCGAAGTGGGTGCAACCGTCAAGGAAGGCCAGACCATCCTCATCGTCGAAGCCATGAAGACCATGAACCAGATCCCGGCTCCCAAGTCCGGCAAGGTCGTGGAAATCATCGTCAACGACGCTCAGCCCGTGGAGTATGGCGAAGCCCTCGTGGTCATCGAATAAAGGCGGTTCAGCATGGTTTCGAAGATTCTCATAGCCAACCGCGGCGAGATCGCGCTACGTGTCCTGCGCGCCGCCAAGGAGCTTGGCATTCCGACGGTGGCCGTGCATTCCACGGCCGACGCGGACGCCATGCATGTGCGCCTTGCCGACGAAAGCGTGTGCATCGGCCCGCCGCCCTCGCGTGACAGCTACCTCAACATCCATCAGATCGTTGCGGCCTGCGAAATCACCGGTGCGGACGCCGTTCACCCCGGTTACGGCTTCCTGTCGGAAAATGCCAAATTCGCCGATATTCTCGACGCGCACGGCATCACCTTCATCGGACCGACCGCCGAACATATCCGCATCATGGGCGACAAGATCACCGCCAAGCAGACGGCGCAGGAACTCGGCATTCCCGTCGTTCCCGGCTCCGACGGTGAAGTGAAGCCCGAAAATGCGATGGAAATCGCCCGGACGATCGGCTTCCCTGTTCTCATCAAGGCGACGGCAGGCGGTGGCGGCCGCGGCATGAAAGTGGCGAAGACCGAAGCCGATCTGGAAGAGGCAGTAGCGACTGCCCGTTCCGAAGCGGCAGCAGCCTTCGGCAACGACGCCGTCTACATGGAAAAATACCTCGGCAAGCCGCGCCATATCGAGGTGCAGGTTTTCGGCGATGGTGAAGGCAATGCCGTTCACCTTGGCGAACGCGATTGCTCGTTGCAGCGCCGTCACCAGAAGGTGCTGGAAGAAGCCAATTCACCGGCACTGACAGTCGAACAACGCATGAAGATCGGCGAGATTTGCGCCGACGCCATGCGCAAGCTGAAATATCGCGGCGCCGGCACCATCGAGTTCCTCTATGAAAACGGCGAGTTCTATTTCATCGAAATGAACACCCGTTTGCAGGTGGAGCATCCGGTGACGGAAGCCATCACCGGCATGGATCTCGTGCAGGAGCAGATCAGGGTCGCTTCAGGCCAGGGCCTGTCGGTCACGCAGGCGGATATCGAATTCCATGGCCACGCCATCGAATGCCGTATCAATGCCGAAGACCCGCGCACCTTCGTTCCCTCGCCGGGCACGCTGACCTACTTCCATACGCCGGGCGGCCTTGGCGTGCGCGTCGATTCGGGTGCCTATCAGGGCTACAAGATTCCGCCCTATTACGACAGCATGATCGGCAAGCTGATCGTCCACGGCCGCGACCGTGACGAATGCATTCGCCGCCTGCGTCGGGCGCTCGACGAATTCGTCGTTGATGGTATCAAGACCACGCTGCCGCTTTTCCAGGATCTTCTCCAGAATGAGGATATTCTGAACGGCGATTACGATATTCACTGGCTGGAGAAATACCTGGCCGGTGACGCGTCTCACTAAGACGATATGGCTGGGCGGCGCAGCAGAAATAACGACATAACGGTCGATATCCTGCTGCGCGCCTATTCCGCCGGCCTGTTTCCCATGGCCGATTCGGCTGACGATCCGGAGCTTTTCTGGGTCGAGCCCGAGATTCGCGGCATCATCCCGCTCAATGATTTTCACATTTCCAAAAGTCTCGCCAAGGCGATGCGCAAGAAGCCGTTCGAGATACGCTTCAACACCGCCTTCGAAGCGGTGATGGCCGGATGTGCGGCGGAAGCTCCGGACAGGCCGAGCACCTGGATCAACACCACCATTCGCAAGCTTTATACCGAGCTGCACCAGATCGGCCATGCCCACAGCGTCGAAGCATGGGAAGGCAAGGAGCTTGTCGGCGGTCTTTACGGTGTCTCGCTCGGGGCCGCCTTTTTCGGCGAAAGCATGTTTTCTCGCCGCACCAATGCCTCGAAGATCTGCCTTGTGCATCTGGTGGAGCGGCTGAGAGCGAGCGGCTTCGTACTGCTCGATACGCAATTCACAACAGAGCATCTCAAGACATTCGGCGCAATCGACGTGCCGAAGCAGGATTATGCGAAGATGCTAGACCTTGCCGTCAACCGGCCCAGCCTGCAATTCTGAAGACTTTACGTTAGGTTATTTGCTTGCCGTAGAGGGAGCGGGAACGTCCGAGTCCTGCTTGCAGCCCGTCAGCCACACGTCGTAGATCGGGTGTTCCACGGCGTTGAGGCCGGGGCTGTCGGCGAACATCCAGCCCGTGAAAATCCGCTTGATCTTACGATCGAGGGTGATCTCATCCACCTCGATGAAGGCGTCGATCTTCTGGGTTTCGGTCTGGTCGCGGGAATAACAGACTTTCGGCGTTACCTGAAGCGCACCGAACTGCACGGTCTCATCGATATAGACATCGAAGGAAGTGATGCGGCCGGTGATCTTGTCGATGCCGGAAAACACCGCCACGCGGTTTTCGAGACGAGCAGCAGAAACGGGCGAAATGAGGATGACAGCAGAGACCGCTGCAAACAGCGAGACTGTCAGCGCACGCAAAGAACGATCCCGCGTGATTTTCCTCATACGATATGTCTCCAAATATTTGCCTGTGTCGAACTGCCGACCGGATCAACGCCTAAGGGCGGAATGTGGCAAAAACCGGTGAGGCCGGATGCAAGCGCGGTGTTTTGCACAACACCGCGCATCACAAGATGCTTAGTTGCCGGGTGTCCAGGCGTCGTAGTCGCCGGTCACGCGCGGGCGCTCGCCAGCCACGGCCAACGATCCCTGAGGACGGTAGGCCTTGGACGAACCGGTGAGGTTCGGCTGATGCGGCTTCTGCCAGTCGCGCGCAACGTAGCTTTCCTGGCTCGGCGGCACGTCGGTGCGGTAATGCATCCAGCCATGCCAGCCGGGCGGAATGGCCGACGCTTCGGCATAACCGTTATAGATCACCCAGCGGCGCGGCATGCCCCAGGAGGTTGTGCCGCCTTCGTAATAGGTATTGCCCAACTCGTCCTGTCCTACCTTCTTGCCGAAACGCCAGGTATGAAACCGCGTTCCGATCGTCTGGCCGTTCCACCAGGTGAAGATTTGCGTCAGGAGAGTCTTCATTCTACGTTCCTCGGGCTTGAATGCGCCGCAGCGATTTTCCGTGCACGGCACAAGACATGCTTATGCCGCCCCTCACGGCAATTGTCCAGCATTTCGAGATATATCCGCGCTATTTCAGCTTCATCCTGAAGCCTAAATGCCGCTTCTCGAAACCCAGCCGCTCATAAAAGCGATGCGCATCCAGCCGGGCCATGTTGGACGTCAGTTGCGCAGCGTTCAGGCCCTGACGGCGGGCTTCTTCCAGGCAATGATTGATCATCACCGCGCCGATGCCGCGACCGCGCATGTCGGCGCGGGTCTGCACCGCTTCGATCAGCATGGACTTCGCCCCTCGCCCGACGAGCTTGGTCAGGATCGCCGTCTGGAAGGTGCCGACCACCTCGCCATCCAGTTCCGCCACATAGAGCGTTTCGCTCGGCGACGCTTCGATGGCACGGAAAGCGGCGAGATAGTCCGGCTGCGCCGATTCTTCCGCCGTATCCCCGTGGCCGCCGATCTCGTCAGCGGCAAAAATGGCGGCGAGTGCGGGAAGATCGTCTTCGCGCGCCGTGCGGATGATCAGCTTCTGCAATGTCTCATTCATCGGGTCAGGCTCTTTTCCATAACAATGCCAGGCAACCCCTCGATGCCCGCCATGCGCTCGATTCGGTCAACCTCGACAAATCCGACGCCTTCATAAAAGGCGATTGCGACAGTATTTTTAGGCTCGACTTCAAGACGCATGATTTCCGCATCCGGAAAGCAGGTTTCGAGTTCGGCGAAGAGATCGCGGCCGACGCCCTGCCGCTGAAGGTCGGGCGCGACATAGAGCTGGTGTAGCAGGGCCGTCTTCGCCATCTTGGTGGACATGGAGCCATAGGCCATGCCGCCAATCCGCTTGCCGTCATCGGCCACCAGAAACTCGCCGCCCTTTTTTTCGATACGGTCCTTCATGGCCTGTGGCGAATGCCAAGCGGCAATCAGCTCATTCACCTTGTCCGCGCCGTAGATGGCGTCATAGGTCGCATGCCATGTCGTGGCGAGCAACGCCCGGACGGGTTCGATATCGCGCTGGCTTGCCGTGCGGATGAAAAACATGATCTGGCTCCGTCTTGAAACAGAAATGCCGGGCGTTGATCCCGGCAGAAGTGATGTCGAATTTCGATACTCAACGTCATCCTCGGCCCAAGAGCCGAGGATCCATGCATCCGCAGGCCGTGGATGGTCGGGTCAAGCCCGACCATGACGCCGTGCAAGAGGCATGCTTCCTTATCACTCTTCCTCGATACCGAGCTTGGCCTTCACCAGCGCCTGCACCGCCTGCGGGTTGGCCTTGCCGCCCGTCGCCTTCATGACCTGACCGACGAACCAGCCGGCGAGCGTCGGCTTTGCCTTCACCTTCTCGACCTGATCCGGGTTGGCGGCGATGATCTCGTCCACGGCCTTTTCGATGGCGCCGGTATCCGTCACCTGCTTCATGCCGCGCGTCTCGACGATTTCGGCAGGATTGCCGCCTTCGTTCCAGACGATTTCGAACAGGTCCTTGGCGATCTTGCCGGAAATGGTCTCGGCCTTGATGAGATCGATGATACCGCCGAGCTGTTCGGGCGAAACCGGCGTCGTCTCGATATCCTTGCCAAATTTGTTGAGCGCGCCGAGCAGGTCGTTGATGACCCAGTTGGCGGCGGCCTTCGCATCGCGGCCGGCGGCGACGGCCTCGTAATAATCGGCAATCGCCTTTTCCGACACGAGGATCGAGGCGTCATAGACCGACAGGCCGAGATCGGCCACGAAACGGGCCTTCTTGTCGTCAGGCAGTTCCGGCAGGTCGACCTTCAGCGCTTCCACGAAGGCATCGTCGAACTCCAGCGGCAAGAGGTCCGGATCGGGGAAATAACGGTAATCATGCGCATCTTCCTTGGAGCGCATGGACCGCGTCTCGCCCTTGCCGGGATCGAACAGGCGGGTTTCCTGATCGATGACGCCGCCATCTTCCAGAATGGCGATCTGGCGGCGAGCCTCATATTCGATGGCCTGGCCGACGAAGCGGATGGAGTTGACGTTCTTGATTTCGCAGCGCGTGCCGAAACCTTCGCCCGGACGGCGCACGGAGACGTTGACGTCGGCGCGCATCGAGCCTTCATCCATATTGCCGTCGCAGGTGCCGAGGTAACGCACGATGGAACGCAGCTTGGTGAGATAGGCCTTGGCCTCATCCGACGAGCGCATGTCCGGCTTGGAGACGATTTCCATCAGCGCCACGCCCGAACGGTTCAGGTCCACGAAGGACATGGTCGGGTGCTGGTCATGCATGGACTTGCCGGCGTCCTGTTCCAGATGCAGGCGTTCGATGCCGATCTCGATATCCTCGAAATTGCCCTGACGGTCCGGACCGAGCGAAATGGTGATGGTGCCCTCGCCGACGATCGGGTCCTTGAACTGCGAAATCTGGTAGCCCTGCGGCAAATCCGGATAGAAGTAGTTCTTGCGATCAAAGATCGAACGATTGTTGATCTGCGCCTTCAGGCCAAGGCCGGTGCGAACCGCCTGCCGGACGCATTCCTCGTTGATGACGGGCAGCATGCCGGGCATGGCCGCGTCAACCAGCGATACGTTGGAGTTCGGCGCATTGCCGAATGTGGTAGAAGCGCCGGAAAACAGCTTCGAATTGGAGAGAACCTGCGCGTGTACCTCCATGCCGATCACGATTTCCCAATCGCCGGTGGCGCCGGGAATGAAGCGTTTCGGGTCGGGGGTGCGCACGTCTACAAGGGTCATCTGAAGCTCACGATATACGGGTTCTTTGGCCTTGGTGGGTAGAACAAATGGAGCGCGGGCGCAAGACATGTTGCGCCCTCTCACGCCAGGCCCGGGATTTTCGCCGATACAGGATACGGGTTTTTTACGCTTCGCGGTTTCAATTCACGTCATGGTGACGATCGCTCTCTGTTTCATGACCTATATCGCCTTCAATCTTTTCGTCTTTCTTGTCTATTGGCGGGACAAGGAAGCGGCGAGAAATGGCGCATGGCGCATCCGGGAAAGCACGCTGTTATCGCTTGCGCTGATTGGCGGCAGCCTGGGCGCAATCTCGGCACAACGGCTGCTGCGGCATAAAACGCGCAAGGAGCCCTTCCGCAGCATTCTGATATCGATCGTGATATTGCAGCTAGGCCTTGTCGCATCGCTCGCCATCATGCCGGACTGGCCGATGCGGCTGGTGGGCGCTCTGCAAACTCTATCCTAGAAAGCCGGCCCATAAAGACCGCTCTCGACCTCGGCCAATTGCTTCTGCAGGCCTACCGATTGCACCTCGCGATCGAGCTTCGGCGCATAGGAGATGGAGAGCCAGCGGACGCTGTAGCCATGGTGGCGGAAAAAGGCGACGGCCGGCTCATTCTGGGCGTGGGTTTCAAGCCGGATGGTCTCGAAACCCCTGTCCTCTATCAGCCTTTCGACATCGCCCAGCAGGTGGCTGCCGACACCTCTGCGATGAAAATCAGGATCGATCCAGAAATCGGAAATCGTCTCGTCGAAATGCTCCCGCGCCGCCCAACCCGCAACCGAGCCGCCAAACACCGCCACCCTGATCGCCAACCATGACGAGCGGGTAAAATTGGAAAAGGCGCTGGCTGCATTGTCGTAAAGGGTCGGGGTGATGCCGAGAGCCGCGGTTGCCTGTCGCCATGCCCTGAGGCCAATGGCCGCCAGAACCTCCGCTTCCTGTTCATACGCATTGCGAATGACGATCAAACCGCGCCCTCCATGGCTGGAGGAAGTAAAGCACCGGTAGCGCGATTCTGCCAGTGTAGCCCTGAGACGCAATCTCGATCCATGCGACCGCCCGCGCGGCGGAGGATGCGAAAACGCCGGACTTGACCGCAACGGCTTCGCCCGCTAACCAAAAGGCGCAAGTCAGGAGTTTTTATGTTCGCTCAATCGGAGTCCCGGTAAAGGCCCTGCCCGCAAGTTTCTTGCGCGCCGGGCCATGCTGAAACCGAGCCGGATGCCTTAACGGCACCCGGATTTGCTTTCACGCGTCTATATGACGCCGACCGGACTTCCAAAAAATGGACATTTCCCGCGCCGAACAGCGCATTCTGCACCTGCTCGCCCAGGGCGGCAGAATTGAACTCGTACGAGACGACGCCCACAAAATCGAAAAACTCGCGCTCTATACGCGTGACGGCTGGATTTTCAGCGGCCTCGATCTCCTCACCTTCCGCAAACTGAAACGGAAGAGAGCCATCGCTTCTTCCGGCGGCAAGCCTTACCGCATCACGACGCGCGGTCTGGAACTGGTGCGGGGTGAGCTGGACAATCGATGAAAAACAAACGGGCGGCATTTGATGCCGCCCGTTCGTGTAGAGAGCTTGGTGAATCCACTCACCACCACTTGGTGGGCGTGAACTTGCCGGCTGCCTGCTCGATGGCATGCGCCGTCTTGAACAGCGTTTCTTCCTCAAAGGGCTTACCGATGAGCTGAAGGCCGAGCGGAAGACCCTTGCCGTCGAGGCCGGCCGGAACCGAGAGGCCCGGAAGGCCGGCCATGTTGACGGTGATGGTGAAAACGTCTTGCAGGTACATTTTCACCGGATCGGAAGCGAGTTCCTCGTCACCGACTGCGAAGGCGGAAGACGGGGTGATCGGCGCCAGAATGGCGTCGACGCCTTCGTGGAAGACGTTTTCGAAATCGCGCTTGATGAGGGTGCGGACCTTCTGCGCCTTCAGGTAATAGGCGTCATAATAACCGGCGGACAGCACATAGGTGCCAACCATGATGCGGCGCTGCACTTCCTTGCCGAAACCGGCGGCGCGGCTCTTTTCGTACATGTCGGCAATGTCCTTGCCGTCGACGCGCAGGCCGTAACGGACGCCGTCATAACGGGCAAGGTTGGACGAGGCTTCCGCAGGCGCGACGATGTAGTAAGCAGGCAGCGCGTATTTGGTGTGCGGCAACGAGATATCGACGACCTCAGCACCGGCATCGCGCAGCCACTCGACGCCCTTGGCCCAGAGCTTTTCGATTTCTTCAGGCATGCCGTCAACGCGATATTCCTTCGGAATACCGATCTTCAGGCCCTTGAGCGACTGACCGATGGCCTTTTCGTAATCCGGCACCGGCAGGTCGACGGAGGTCGTATCCTTGGCGTCGACGCTCGCCATGGTCTTCAGCAGGATCGCGGCATCACGCACGTCACGGGCAATCGGGCCTGCCTGATCGAGCGAGGAAGCATAAGCGACGATGCCGAAGCGCGAACAGCGGCCATAGGTGGGCTTGATGCCGACGGTGCCGGTAAAGGCCGCCGGCTGGCGGATGGAGCCGCCGGTGTCGGTCGCGGTGGCGCCGGCGCACAGATGCGCGGCCACGGCTGCGGCCGAACCGCCGGAGGAGCCACCGGGCACCAGCTTCTGGTCGGAACCATTGGCGCGCCACGGGTTGATGGCCGGGCCATACCAGGAGCTTTCATTGGACGAGCCCATGGCGAATTCGTCCATGTTGAGCTTGCCGAGCATGACGGCGCCCTGATCCCAGAGGTTCTGGGTGACGGTGGATTCATATTTCGGCTTGAAGCCGTCGAGAACGTGCGAACACGCCTGCGTGTGCACGTCACGGGTGGCGAATAGGTCCTTCACGCCAAGCGGAACGCCTTCCAACTCGCCAGCCTTGCCGGCGGCGATGCGGTCGTCGGAGGCTTTCGCCATGTCGCGCGCCTTTTCAGGCGTCAAGGCGACATAGGCGTTCAGCGCGCCGTTCGCCGCATCGATGGCGGAGAGATAGGCGTCGGTCAGCTCGAGGGCGGAAAATTCTTTGGCCTTCAGCTTTTCGCGGGCTTCGGCAATGGTCAGGCTCGTCAGGTCGGTCATGGTCGGCAACGGCTTTCGAAATCTTGGAAAAATCGGGCGGCGGAGGCGGTCGCTTATTCGACCACTTTCGGGACCATGAAGAAGTCCCGGTCGGTCGCAGGCGCATTGGCGACAATGTCTTCCGCCTTGTTGCCGTCAGTCACCACGTCGGCACGCTTTTTCATCTCCACCGGGGTCACCGAGGTCATCGGCTCGACGCCGTCGACATTCACTTCCGAAAGCTGCTCGACGAAACCGAGAATGCCGTTCAGCTGGCCGAGCATATTCTGTGCTTCTTCTTCGCTGACTGCGATACGGGCAAGGCGCGCAACGCGCTTTACGGTGGCGAGATCGACGGACATGGTTCTACTCCGGTCAGAATTTTCCTACCCGCTATAATCACCATGTCCGCCATTCGCAACGGTAGAAAGCATGTCGCATCAAACTGTGTAACGGTTTTGCCGTCACGACATGCGTAAAAGCGAAAGGTCAGAAGGACAGCGCATCGCCCGGCTTGGGCGTGTGGACGCGCGCTTCCGATCCTTCCATGCCTGCCACGAACTTATCCGGGGTCTGGTCGATGATCGGGAAGGTGCCATAGTGGCAGGGGATTACATTTTCGAACTTGAAGAAACGCTGACACGCCAGCGCCGCCACGGCGCCACCCATCGTGAAACGGTCGCCGATCGGCACCAGGCCGATATCCGGCTGATGCAATTCGTTGATGAGTTTCATGTCGGAAAAGATGTCCGTATCGCCCATGTGGTAGACGGTCGGGCCATCTTCAAAATGCAGCATCAGGCCATTGGCGTTGCCAAGCGAATGCGAGACGCCATCCTCGGTGATCTGCGCCGAGGAATGCAGCGCATTGGTGAAGGTGGCGGAAAAGCCGTCGAAATGCACTGTGCCGCCAGTATTGCCCATATCGACCTTTGCCACACCCTTGGTCGAAAGCCAGGCGGCGAGATCGGCATTGGCAAGAACCGTCGCGCCCGTCTCGCGGGCAAGCTGGACGGTATCGCCCACATGGTCGCCATGGCCGTGAGTGAGGAGAATATGGGTGATACCTTCGGCAGCCGCCTTCCCGTCCTGCCCGGCAAAACCGGGATTGCCGGTGAAAAACGGATCGATGAGGATCTTCGCGCCACCATTTTCGAGGCGGAAGGCGGAATGGCCGAGCCAGGTGATTTTCATGAACTTTCTCCTTCGTGTTGCCGACATAGTGTGACATAGGACGGCCTTACAACCGCACTACCGGTATTTCAGAGAGGCGACAATGGCCGCGAATGATGACGAATACGTGTATGACGAAGCGACCGGCGAATGGCGGCCCGCTTCCGAACTGGCCGCCGAGGCATCGCGCGCAAATGAAGTCCGCGATGCCGCAGGTAATCTCCTTGCAGATGGCGATTCCGTGACATTGATCAAGGATCTGAAGGTCAAGGGCACCAGCACGGTCATCAAGCAGGGCACCGTGATCAAATCCATCCGTCTGACCGACAATCCGGAAGAGATCGATTGCAGGCATGAGGCCGTCAAGGGTCTGGTGCTGCGCACCGAATTCGTCCGCAAACGATAGGGCAGCGCGCCATGGCGATACTCACCATCGAGGAACTTGCGGAAACGCTTCAGCCCGCACAGGCTATTGCCGGCCTCGACCTTGGCACGAAAACCATCGGGCTTGCCATGTCGGACCTGTCGCGGCGCTTTGCAACGCCGCGTCCCGTTATCAAGCGGGTGAAATTCACGCAGGACGCCGAAGTGCTACTGGCCTTTGCCGAAAAGGAGAAGGTGGCCGCCTTCATCATCGGCCTGCCAATGAACATGGACGGCTCGGCAGGGCCACGTGTGCAGGCAACACGCGCTTTCGTGCGCACCATGGGTGAGAAGACTGCACTGCCCTTCATTTTCTGGGATGAGCGGCTTTCTACGGTCGCGGCCGAGCGTGCACTCCTGGAAATGGATGTCTCACGCGCCAAACGGGCCGAACGCATCGATTCGGCGGCGGCGAGTTTCATTCTTCAGGGCGCGCTCGACAGGCTTTCGGCACTTGCCCGCGCGGCCGACTGACGGCCCCGCCACCAATTGGCGATCTGCTTTCTCCTGCGGAATGCGACAATCGCAAAAACGATGAGGCTGTCGACCGCTATGGCGCGCGCAAGGAGCGGCGGCAGGCTTTCCGGCGGCAGGCCGAGAATATTGCCGTAGATCTGGAATACCAGATCATGGGTCTCGCGCGTCAGCATATAAAAACCGAAGCTCATGTCGTAATAGGAAAGCCAGTACCAGCTGCCCAGCAATGCGACGGGGCCTGCCCAGAGGATCAGAAACCACTTCATGCCGCCTGCCCCCGCGCAAACATCGTGTCGGGGACGCCGGCAAGCACCGCCCAGCGCACCAGAGCCATCAGGCAAAGGTTCAGCGCCGGCGCGTCGATATCCAACGGCAGCATCACAAAAAACGTCATCATGACGCCTAAAGCTGTCCAGCGGCTCACTTGCGGCTCCCTTATGCGCAATCATTGCGCATGGTTAACACTTCGTTAATTCACACTGGACCGGCTGCCGTGACGACGCAAATAAAAGCTGTGATTATGGTTAACACGGACGGACGGTCTGTGGACAAGCGTGCGGCCAGGGCAAAGGACAGCGCCGCCGGACGGTTGCCCGCCGGTGAAAACACGGCTGATTTTCCTCTGGTCCCACGCCAGCCTTCAAGGGCAGGACAGATGCCCGCCCTCCTGAAGCGGCTTAGCCGTAAACGCCGCGCACCAGCCTTTTGACGGCGGTGACGATCTTGTCCCAGTCGCGGTCGGATTTAAGCGGCACGCCGGCAAACTGGCCGCTGGTTGCTGCGGAAATGACGAGGTGCTGGATGGCGGCGAACAACACGGCGTTGACGGCGGCAGTGTCCACACCCTTCGGCGCCGCCAGCGAACCGCGCATGCGCTCCAGCCATTTGCCAAGCGATTTGGCGCGGGCTTCGGCAAGCTGCCTCACCTGCGGCGAACCATCCGACACTTCCCAGGCGATGATCTTGCAGACGAGAGGATCGCTACGCAGCGCATCCATGAAATAAAGCGCCAGCTTTTCCATGAGATCGCCATAGGTCAGAAGAAACATGCCGCCGGTGTCTTCGGGAATACGGTCCTTCACCCAGGAGCCGAGGTCCTCGCCGATCGCCTCGATCAGGCCGTCCAGACCACCGAAATAACGATAGATGAGCTGCTTGTCGCACCCGGCGCGACGGGCGACCGCGTTAATGCCGAAACCCTGAAAGCCCTCTTCCGCCAGCAGCGATCGCGCCGCATTAAAAATCGCCTTCTCGGTCGCGGCGCGATCCTTGACGCGCTTTTCCGGTCTGTCGGCTGAAATTGCCTCTGCGGTCGCCAGCATGCTTCCCTACCCGTCTTTTAAAAAGGCCTGACCCAAGGGGTTAACAAAGCATGAAGGCAAGGACAATGCGGCGGCGCGGATGGGAAGAAGGTTCCTGTGGATGAGTGGAGATAGAAGACTGGTATCTCCGAGATACACGGCAGAGATATTACTCCAGCGCCATGCCAAACCAAACGGTGCCGGGTGTTTCGTGGCTTTCAAGACGTTTGAAGCCGCGTGTTTCCCAAAAGCGCATACCCGCATTGTTGCGTTCGCTGGCACCGAGGTGAATGCCGTAGACGTTGTTTTGCCTTGCCATATCCAGCCAGCGCGACAAAAGCCGCGTGCCGCCGCCCTTGCCCTGCGTGCGCGGCAGAAGGTTCATGTGGATATGGGCCGGAAACGGATCCGTGAGCCAGGTCGGCGAGCGGCGCGGGTGGTGGATGAAATGAGCCCGGCGCTGGTCAGCGTCCCATGTCTGCGGGTCGCCGCCGGGGTCGGGATAAAGGGCGCGCAGATGCGGCCACCATTCCTGCTCCAGCCGCTCGTCATGCAAGGCCGTATCGAGCGCTCCGGCGATGTAACCGCAGACACCCTCCTCGTCCTCCGCCACAAAAACGGCATCGGGCCAAAGATGCAGGTAAGGCACGGAATAGATATGGCCCACCATGCGGCCGTCACGATAAAGCGGCGTCGCATCTTCGCCGGCGTCACCGGTTGCGAGACTTATGGCGTAAAGTGCGTCCTCATCTTCCAGACGGGCGGAACGAAAGGTCAGCATCTGCAGCCGCCCTCCATTGCCGCGCCACGACAGATAAATGCACGCTCCACGCCACCGCTTTTTTTCAAATCCGAGCCCCCTCCCGCCGGGAATGCAACAACCATCAGCCCTTCGTCACTCAGGACGCGGGCGGATAGAGAAGATCGATAATATAATTGGGATCGAAGCGGGAATCGAGCATGCCGTAAGTGTGGCGCCAGCCGCCGGCAAGACGGGTTTCCAGGAAAGCATCGGCGATCTTGCCGGCACCGAGACGGCAAAGCTCGGCGGCAGCGGCCGCAAGTGCGAATTGCTCCACCAGCAGGCGGGCCGCCCCTTCATCGCGCTCGGCAAGGGCAATTGCGGCGCGCAGAACATCGGTAGTCTTTTTGCCGGCAGCGCCCAGATCCCGCTCCAGCGTCTGGAAGACGAGATCGAACAGATCCTTGCCACGCTGAAGAACACGCAGCACATCCAGCGCCATGACGTTACCGGAGCCTTCCCAGATGGCGTTGACGGGTGCTTCACGGTAGTGGCGGGCAATCGGCCGCTCTTCCACGTAACCGTTGCCGCCAAGGCATTCCATCGCTTCGTAGATGAGCGCCGGCGCGATCTTGCAGCACCAGTATTTCACGATCGGCGTCATGACCCGCGCATAGGCGGCTTCCGCCGGGTTGTTACGCGCTGCGTCGAAGGCCGACGCCAGCCGGAAGGAGAGCGCCGTTGCGGCAGCCACATCAAGCGCCATGTCGGCGAGAACGCGCGTCATGATCGGCTGGCTGACCAGCATCTTGCCGAAAACCGAACGCCCGCGGGCGTAGTGTACCGCTTCGGCAAGCGAGGCGCGCATCATGCCGGCCGACGCCAGCGCGCAATCGAGCCGGGTCAGCGTCACCATGTCGAGGATGGTGCGGATGCCGCTGCCGGGATCACCGAGAATATAACCGAAAGCATCGGTGAATTCGACTTCGGCCGACGCGTTGGAGCGGTTGCCGAGCTTGTCCTTCAGGCGCTGGAAGTGCAGGCCGTTCTTTGAACCATCCTCCAGATAACGTGGCACCAGGAAACAGCCCATGCCGTCGCCCATCTGGGCCAGCATGACGAAACCGTCGCTCATCGGCGCGGACAGGAACCATTTGTGACCGGAAAGGCGATAAATGCCCTCACCCACGCGCTCGGCCGTGGTGCGGTTGGCGCGCACATCCGTGCCGCCCTGCTTTTCCGTCATGCCCATGCCGATGGTGACGGCGGTTTTCTGCAGGGCCGGTTTTTGCGAGGAATCATATTTGCGCGACAGGATCTTCGGCGCCCATTCCTTCTGCACACGCGGCGAGGCCATGATGGCGGCGACGGAGGCGCTGGTCATGGTCAGCGGGCAGAGATGCCCGGCCTCGAGCTGCGAGGTCAGATAGAATTTGGTGGCGCGGGCCTTGTGTTCGTTGCCGCGTGTTTCGGCCAGATTTTCCCAGACGCTGGAATGAAGGCCCGATGACATGGAGCGGCGCATCAGCGCGTGCCACGCAGGGTGGAATTCCACCTGATCGAGACGTTCCCCGCGCGGGCCGTGGGTGTGCAGCTGCGGCACGCCCTGATTGGCCATGCGCGCCAGTTCCTGCGCCTCGTGCGAGGTGACGTAGCGCCCGAGCTGGTCGAACTCTTCTCTCAGATTGCGTGACAGGCCGGAGGTGAGGTCGACGATCAGCGGATCGGAACGATAAGCATTGATACCGGACCAGAGGCTTGGCTGGTTCAGTTCGGCGAGCGTTTCTTCTGTCCGGGAGTTCTGGGTCATCAACTGCTTCTAGCTGCTTTTTACTCGAATTGCATAGTGGGGTGATATTGCAAAATCCTGCCCACAGGAAGCGATTGAGACGATTAAAACCGGGCATTGAACATTTTTCGGGCTGCTTCAACCGAAGGCCAGATGCGGCGAGGCAAACAAGCCGCGGCCAGGCATTGCATCCCGTGCCGAATGAGAGAGCCGGCGGCGGCCTGACGGAACAGACGCGCATTGCAGGCGTTGATTTCACGTGGGGTATCTTCACTGGGCATTCTGCGCCTTCAAGTGCTCCTCTCGGCTCATGACCTTAAGGAACAAAGCTAGATTTGGAGAAGGCCCATGGAGGCAAGCGTCAGAAAACTTTTCGAAAGATATGAGCGCTTTTTCAACAAGTCTCTCAACGGCGACATGGACATGGAAGAGGTCTCATCCCTTTATGCCTCGGACTTCATCGCCGCATCGCCTGCCGGGGTGATGACCGGGAAGAACGACGAGCAGCTGAAGCAGGTCATGACGAAGGGTTATCAGCGCTATAGGGCCATAGGAACGAAAAGGATGCGGATACGCGATATCCACCTTTCGCCCATCGATGAACATCATTGCGTCGCCCACGTCGCCTGGACGGCAACCTTTGCCGGCAAGGACCAATCGGATCTCGCCATCGATTTCGATGTTCACTATTTCGTCCAGGCGCTGGACGGGAAGCCGAAAGTTTTCGGCTGGGCCTCAGGCGATGAGCAGACGCTTTTGAAAAAGCATGGCATCATCTGACACTCACTCGCTTTGTCGCTGCCCGCCGAAATGCTGCCGGACCCTTGCGTCTTCTGGAATGATTGTAACCTCGGCCAACCCACCTCCTTCTCGCGGACTGGGGAAACATGGCCGTGTTTTCATTTCAGGCGTTGCAGGCGCTTGCCCCTGCGGCAAGCAATCTCTATAGAGCGCAGGACCGAATTCCGCGGCACTCCTGAGGCGTGTTCACAGCGAATGGGAGCGCACGGATCAGCATTCGGGCGTTCCGGGCATTTTCACGGGAAAATGCGGCGCCCGTCAGGAGGCAAACCGCATGGTCTTCTTCCCCCATCGCCATCTCCTCGGCATCAAGGGGCTTTCCCATCAGGATATTACCCTGCTTCTCGACAAGGCCGACGAGGCGGTGAAAATCAGCCGCCAGCGCGAGAAAAAGACCTCGACGCTTCGGGGCCTGACGCAGATCAACCTGTTCTTCGAAGCGTCGACGCGCACGCAGTCCTCTTTCGAGCTTGCCGGAAAACGCCTTGGCGCAGACGTGATGAACATGTCGGTCGGCAATTCCTCGGTGAAGAAGGGCGAAACGCTGATCGATACGGCGATGACGCTGAACGCCATGCGCCCGGATGTGCTGGTGGTTCGCCACTCCTCCGCCGGCGCCGCAGCCCTTCTCGCGCAGAAGGTCGCCTGCTCCGTCGTCAATGCCGGAGACGGCCAGCATGAGCACCCGACGCAGGCGCTGCTCGACGCACTGACCATCCGCCGCGCCAAGGGCGAACTATCAGGCATCACGGTGGCGATCTGCGGCGACGTGCTGCATTCGCGCGTTGCCCGCTCCAACATCATCCTGCTCAACCAAATGGGCGCGCGCGTTCGCGTCGTCGCCCCCGCCACGCTTTTGCCCTCCGGTATCCGCGACATGAGCGTCGAGGTTTTCCACGACATGAAGGAAGGGCTGAAGAACGCCGATGTGGTGATGATGCTGCGCCTGCAGCGCGAGCGCATGTCCGGTTCCTTCGTGCCTTCGGTGCGCGAATATTTCCATTATTACGGCCTCGATGCCGAAAAGCTGAAGGCGGCGAAGGAGGATGCGCTGGTCATGCATCCCGGCCCGATGAACCGCGGCGTGGAAATCGCCTCCGACGTGGCGGATGGTCCGCAGAGCGTGATCGAAAGCCAGGTGGAAATGGGGGTTGCCGTGCGCATGGCGGTCATGGAAACCCTGCTTGTCTCGCAAAATCAGGGTGAGCGCGTATGAGTGCCGTTACCGTTCTCAAGAACCTTCGCATCGTCGATCCGTCCCGTAACCTCGACGAGACCGGCAGCGTGATCATCGGCGCAGACGGCACCATTCTGGCCGTGGGCAAGGATGCGCATAATCAGGGCGCACCGGAAGGCGCGACCGTGCGTGACTGCAAGGGGCTTGTAGCCGTTCCCGGTCTGGTGGATGCCCGTGTCTTCGTCGGCGAACCCGGCGCCGAACACCGCGAGACCATCGAATCCGCCGCGCGCGCGGCAGCGGCCGGCGGTGTCACCAGCATCATCGTCATGCCCGATACCGACCCTGTCATCGATGACATCGCACTCGTCGAATATGTGAAGAAAACGGCGCGCGACAAGGCAGTCGTCAATGTCCATCCGGCAGCGGCCCTGACCAAGGGCCTCAATGGCGAGGAAATGACCGAATTCGGCATGCTGAAGGAAGCCGGTGCGGTGGCCTTCACCAATGGCCGCAAGGCGCTCTCCGACACGCTGGTGCTGCGCCGCGCCATGACCTATGCCCGCGAACTGGGTGCTGTCATCGCGCTCGAAACCCGAGACAAATATATCGGCGGCGGTGACATGAACGAGGGGCTGTTCGCAAGCTGGCTCGGTCTGTCGGGCGTTCCGAAGGAAGCCGAGATCATCCCGCTGGAACGCGATCTGCGCATTGCCGGGCTGACACAGGCGATCTACCACGCCGCCAAGATTTCCGTACCGGAATCGGCAGAGGCGATCCGCGTTGCGCGGCAGCGGGGCGTCAAAGCCACCTGCGGCATCTCGATCAACCATCTGACGCTCAACGAGAACGATATCGGCGAATACCGTACCTTCTTCAAGCTCTCCCCGCCGCTGCGCGCCGAAGACGATCGCAAGGCCATGGTGGAGGCGCTGAAGGACGGCACCATCGACATCATTGTCTCCTCACACGACCCGCAGGATGTCGACACCAAACGCCTGCCCTTTTCGGACGCCGCAAGCGGCGCGGTGGGGCTGGAAACCATGCTGGCGGCGGCGCTGCGCCTCCACCACAGCGGCGAGGTTCCGCTGATGCGGCTGATCGATGCGCTTTCCACCCGTCCGGCAAAGATTTTCGGACTGGATGCGGGAACGCTGAAGGCGGGCGCGAAAGCCGATATCACGCTCATCGATCTCGACGAGCCATGGCTTGTTACCAGGGAACAGCTGGTGTCCAAATCCAAGAACACGCCGTTCGAAGATGCCCGTTTCAGCGGCCGTGCCGTCGCCACTTATGTGGCTGGCAAAGCCGTTCATTCCTTGGCATAAGATCACCAACAGAGATCACGCGGCCAGCGCGACAGAGGGGACGTTTGAATGAGTGCTTTGACTGACTGGCAGACGGCGCCTGCCCTTCTCGCGCTGGCGGCGCTTATCGGTTACCTGTTCGGTTCGATACCCTTCGGCCTCATCCTCACCCGCATGGCGGGGCTGGGCGACGTGCGCAAGATCGGCTCCGGCAATATTGGCGCCACCAATGTGCTGCGTACCGGCAACAAGAAGCTCGCCGCCGCAACCCTGCTGCTCGACGCGCTGAAGGGCACGGCGGCGGTGCTGGTCGCTAATGCGCTGTGGGGTTATGAGGCTTCTCTGGTCGCCGGTTTCTTCGCCTTCCTCGGCCACCTGTTTCCGGTGTGGCTCGGCTTCAAGGGCGGCAAGGGTGTAGCCACCTATATCGGCGTGCTTTTGGGGGCCGCACCCCTGATGATGCTGGCCTTTGCGCTCATCTGGCTCGCAACCGCCTTCATCACCCGTTACTCGTCACTCTCGGCGCTTTTGGCCATGCTGATCATTCCCGTGGCCCTCTGGGTGCTCGGACCTGAGAAGACAGCGCTGCTGGTAACGCTGCTCAGCGTGATTTCCTGGTGGAAGCACCGCGAAAATATCGCGCGGCTTCTGGCCGGCACCGAAAGCCGGATCGGACAAAAGGGCTAAGGCCAGTCTTAAGGATATGTCATGCCGCATGAGGAAACGACACGGCAGGGCATAGAGCTTTCTTCCCGGCAGCGGGTCGCGTGGCTGCGGTTGATCCGCAGCGACAATATCGGCCCCGTTACCTTCCGCGAACTCATCAATCATTTTGGCAGCGCCGAAAAGGCGCTCGACGCCCTGCCGGAACTTTCAAGGCGCGGCGGTTCATTGCGCAGCCCCCGCATTGCCACACAGGCGGAAGCGGAAGGCGAAATCGAGACCGCGGAAAAATTCGGCGCGCGTTTCGTCGGCATCGGCGAGCCGGACTACCCCTCCGCCCTGCGGCATCTGGACGGCGCGCCGCCGCTGATCGCCATGAAAGGATCGGCATCCACCGCAACAAGACCATGCATCGGTATTGTCGGCTCGCGCAACGCCTCCATCAACGGCGCGAAATTCGCCGCCATGCTCGCGCGCGACTGCGGCAGGGCCGGTTACACGATCGCTTCCGGCCTGGCGCGCGGCATAGACGCGGCTGCACACCGGGCAAGCCTTGCAAGCGGTACGGTGGCCATGCTGGCGGGTGGTCTTGACCGCCCCTACCCTCAGGAAAATTTCGGGCTTTTGCAGGAGATATACGATCAGGGCGGCGCGACGATCAGCGAAATGCCGTTCGGCTGGGAACCGCGCGCGCGGGATTTCCCCCGCCGCAACCGGCTGATCGCCGGCGTCTCCCTCGGCGTCGTCATCGTGGAAGCGGCGGAGCGCTCTGGTTCGCTGATTACGGCGCGGCTTGCCGGCGAAGCGGGCCGGCTCGTTTTCGCCGTGCCCGGTTCCCCGCTCGATGCGCGCTGCGAGGGCACCAACCGGCTGATCAAGGAAGGTGCGATGCTGACGACGGGCGCTTCAGATATTCTCGAGGCGCTTCGGCCGCTGATGGAACCGCAATTGCCCTATGAGCGCAAGATCGAGGAACCGAGATCCGACATGGAGATGTCACCACCAGGGGACGACGAGCGTAACATCATCGCCGCCGCTCTCGGTCCCTCGCCCGTGGATACGGACGATATTATCCGCCACACGGGTTTTTCCGCTGCCACCGTTCATCTGGTGCTGCTGGAGCTTGATATAGCCGGGCGGTTAAACCGGCATGCCGGGGGTCGGGTTTCGCTCCTCGCGGATTGAGAGCTTGCGTCGTCCGCTCTGGATGTCGCCGACTTCGACATAGGCCATCTCGATCAGGTAACACAGCATGTCGGCTCCCTCGCGGCTGGCGACCTGCCGCAGTTCTGCCAGCATCTGGCGAATGTAAGCCAAGTTCTCCCCGGTCCCATCATTATCGGCATTATTGTCTGTCGCGTTCGGGACCATATATTTATCCTGGAAATTCCGCCTGAAACGAAAAGCATTAAGTAGATTCAAATGATGTTGGGTATCATAACCAATTTACCAAAGATTGCAATACAACAATAGATTATCCATAGGTTGTAATCACCTTGGAGCGATAAAATCGGGCTTGCCTCTTGACCCGGGGGCATTACCTGTCCATGTCGAATTATAAAGAAGGCGAATTGCGGCATTGCGCTGCAATCGGGCCACGTTAACGGACCAGTTCCAGAGAAAAACAATATGAATGTCGTCGTCGTAGAATCTCCTGCCAAAGCCAAGACGATCAACAAGTATCTTGGCTCGGGCTATAAGGTTCTTGCATCCTTTGGCCATGTCAGAGACCTTCCTGCCAAGGACGGATCGGTGCTGCCCGACCAGGATTTCGAAATGTCCTGGGAGGTCGACAGCGCATCCGCCAAGCGCATGAAGGATATTGCCGATGCGGTAAAAGCCTCCGACGGCCTCATTCTCGCAACCGACCCGGATCGCGAAGGTGAAGCCATTTCCTGGCACGTTCTCGATCTTTTGAAGAAGAAGCGCGTTCTCGGCGACAAGCCGGTGAAGCGCGTGGTCTTCAACGCCATCACCAAAAAGGCGGTGCTGGACGCCATGGCGAACCCGCGCGACATCGACGTGCCACTGGTCGACGCCTATCTCGCCCGCCGCGCGCTGGATTATCTCGTCGGCTTCAACCTGTCTCCGGTATTGTGGCGCAAGCTGCCCGGCGCGCGTTCCGCCGGCCGCGTGCAGTCGGTTGCGCTGCGCCTCGTCTGCGACCGCGAATCCGAGATCGAACGTTTCGTCTCCGAGGAATACTGGAACATCAGCGCGCTTCTGAAGACACCGCGCGGTGACGAGTTCGAGGCCAAGCTGGTATCCGCCGATGGCAAGCGACTGCAGAGCCGCGGGATCAAGACCGGTGAGGAAGCGAACCGGCTGAAGGTGTTGCTGGAGGGCGCGACCTATGTGGTCGATTCCGTCGAGGCAAAACCCGTCAAGCGCAATCCCGGCCCGCCCTTCACCACCTCGACGCTGCAGCAGGCGGCCTCCTCGCGCATGGGCTTTGGTGCCTCGCGGACGATGCAGGTAGCACAGAAGCTTTATGAAGGTATCGACATCGGCGGAGAAACCGTCGGCCTTATCACCTATATGCGTACTGACGGCGTGCAGATGGCACCGGAAGCCATCGATGCTGCCCGCCAGGCCATTGGCGAGCAGTTCGGCAATCGCTATGTGCCGGAAAAGGCGCGTTTCTATTCCACCAAGGCCAAGAACGCCCAGGAAGCGCATGAGGCGATCCGCCCGACCGATTTCAACCGCACGCCGGATCAGCTGAAGCGTTATCTCGATGCCGATCAACTGCGTCTTTACGACCTGATCTGGAAGCGCGGTATCGCCAGCCAGATGGCGTCCGCCGAAATCGAGCGTACGACGGTCGAAATCCTCGCGGACAAGAACGGCGAGAAGGCCGGGCTTCGTGCCGTCGGCTCGGTGATCCGTTTTGACGGTTTCATCGCCGCCTATACCGACCAGAAGGAAGATGGCGAGCAGAGCGACGACGGTGACGACGAAGGGCGTCTGCCGCCGATCAATGAGCGCGAGAACCTCGCCAAGCAGAAGATCAATGCCAGCCAGCACTTCACCGAACCGCCGCCGCGCTATTCGGAAGCCTCGTTGATCAAGAAGATGGAAGAACTTGGCATCGGCCGCCCTTCCACCTATGCGGCAACGCTGAAGACGCTGAGCGACCGCGAATATATCATTGTCGACAAACGCAAGCTGATCCCGCATTCACGCGGACGGCTGGTGACGGCTTTCCTTGAAAGCTTCTTCTCCAAATATGTCGAATACGACTTCACCGCCGCTCTCGAAGAAAAGCTCGACCGTATTTCCGCTGGTGAGTTGGACTGGAAGCAGGTGCTGCGCGATTTCTGGAAGGATTTCTTCGCGCAGATCGAAGATACCAAGGAATTGCGCGTCACCAACGTGCTGGATGCGCTGAACGAGGTTCTGGCGCCGCTGGTGTTCCCCAAGCGCGAGGATGGTTCGGATCCGCGCATCTGTCAGGTTTGCGGCACCGGCAATCTCTCGCTGAAGCTCGGCAAATACGGCGCTTTCGTCGGTTGCTCCAACTATCCGGAATGCAACTACACCCGCCAGCTCACCTCTGACGGTTCGGAAGCCGAAGCTGCGGCCTCGAACGAGCCGAAGGCGCTCGGCGCCGATCCGATGACCGGTGAAGAGTTGACGCTGCGCTCCGGCCGTTTCGGACCCTATATCCAGCGCGGCGACGGCAAGGAAGCCAAGCGTTCTTCGCTGCCCAAGGGCTGGAAGCCTGAGGACATCGACCACGAGAAGGCTTTGGCGCTCATCAACCTGCCGCGCGATATCGGCAAACATCCGGAAACCGGCAAGATGATATCGGCCGGTCTCGGCCGTTATGGGCCGTTCCTTCTGCATGACGGTTCCTATGCGAACCTTGAAAGCATCGAGGACGTGTTCTCGATCGGTCTCAACCGCGCCGTCACCGTCATTGCCGAAAAGCAGAGCAAGGGACCGGGACGCGGCCGCAGCGGCACGCCGGCAGCGCTGAAGGAACTGGGCGACCACCCTGATGGCGGCCCGATCACCGTGCGTGACGGGCGTTATGGCGCTTACGTCAACTGGGGCAAGGTCAACGCCACCATTCCGAAGGGTCAGGATCCGGCCTCGGTGACGCTGGACGAGTCTCTGGTGCTGATTGCCGAGCGCATTGCCAAGACCGGCACCGGCGGCAAGCCTGCCAAGGCCAAGAAGCCCGCCGCCAAGAAGGCCGATAGCGACGCCGCGGCAAAACCGAAGGCGACGAAAGCCAAGGCAGCAACCAAGAGCAAGACGGCCGCCAAGCCGAAGGCAGCAGCCAAACCCAAGAAGGCAGCAGAGTGAGCAAGACGCCGCGTCAGAGACAGGGTTCCGCCAGCGACGGCTTTGGACGCACCGGACGCGGCAAGCGTGTGAGCGAAGGTGAAGGCATCATCCATGGCGAGGTGCCTTCCCGCGAAGTGCTGCTGAAATTCATCGCCGACCATCCGCAACAGGCTTCCAAGCGCGAAATCGCCAAGGCTTTCGGGCTGAAAGGTGAAAACCGCATCGTTCTGAAAGCGCTGCTGAAGGAACTCGAGGTCGATGGCATGGTGCACAAGAGCCGCAAGTCGCTGACGCGGCCGGGCGGTCTGCCGCCTGTCACGGTTCTCGACATCACCACCCGCGACAAGGATGGCGAATTGATCGGCCGGCCGGCGGAATGGCCGGAAGATATGGGCGCGGCACCTGCCGTGCTCATCCGCCAGTCTTCGCAGGATCGCGGCAAGAAAGCCCCGGCTGCCGGTCTCGGCGACCGTATTCTTGCAAAGATCTTCCCCTCCAAGGAAAGCGTCGGCCCGGCTTATACGGCGCGCGTCGTAAAGCTGATCGACCGTCGCCAGAACGCGCTGCTCGGCGTGTTCAAGCAAACGGAAGGCGGCGGCGGTCGACTGATGCCGATCGACCGGCGTGGCGAGGAGATGGTGATCGATCCCGATGGTGTCGGCGATGCCAAGGACGGCGATCTGATCGAGGTGGAAACCTCGCGCAATAGCGGCCGTTATGGGCTGACGCGGGCGAAAGTCCTCTCGGTCATCGGCTCGGTCGCCTCGGAAAAGGCGATCTCGATGATCGCGATCCATGCCCACGGCATTCCGCATATCTTCCCGTCTAACGTTCTGGCCGAAGCGGATGCTGCCAAGCCCGCAACCATGTCGCACCGCGAGGACTGGCGCGACCTGCCGCTCATCACCATCGATCCGGCCGATGCCAAGGATCATGACGACGCGGTCTATGCCGAACCGGATACATCGCCCGACAATCCTGGTGGCGTCATCGTCACGGTCGCCATTGCCGATGTCTCCTGGTATGTGCGATCAGGCGCGCCGCTTGACCGCGAGGCGTTGAAGCGCGGCAACTCGGTCTATTTCCCCGACCGTGTCGTGCCGATGCTGCCGGAGCGCATCTCCAACGATCTATGCTCGCTGAAGGAAGGCGTCGACCGCCCTGCCCTTGCCGTGCGCATGACCTTCTCGAAGGAAGGCCGCAAGGCGGGCCACACCTTCCATCGCATCATGATGAAGAGCGCTGCCAAGCTCTCCTACCAGCAGGCGCAGGCCGCGATTGATGGGCGGCCCGACGACAAGACCGGGACGCTGCTGGAGCCGATCCTGAAGCCATTGTGGCATGCATACGAGGTGATGAAGCGCGGCCGCGACCGTCGCCAGCCGCTGGAACTCGACATGCCGGAGCGCAAGATTCAGCTCAGGCCCGATGGCACGGTGGACAAGGTCGTCATTCCCGAACGCCTCGATGCGCACAAGCTGATCGAGGAAATGATGATCCAGGCGAATGTCGCCGCCGCCGAGACGCTGGAAAAGAAGAAGCAGCCGCTGGTCTATCGCGTCCACGATGCACCCACGCTTTCCAAGCAGGAGGTGCTGCGCGAATTCCTCGGCACCATCGGCATATCCATGGCCAAGGGTGCGGCCATGCGCGCCAATTCCTTCAACGGCATTCTGGCACGCGCCATTGATACGCCGCACCAGATCATGGTCAACGAAATGGTGCTGCGCAGCCAGAGCCAGGCGATCTACAGCCCGGAAAATATCGGCCATTTCGGCCTCAACCTGATGAAATATGCGCATTTCACCTCACCGATCCGTCGTTATGCCGACCTCATCGTGCATCGCGCGCTGGTGGGTTCTCTGGGCCTCGGCGAAGGCGGTATCACACCACAGGAAGAGGCGACGCTGGACGACATCGCCGCCGAAATCTCGACATTCGAGCGCCGCGCTATGGCCGCCGAACGTGACACCATCAACCGGCTGATCGCGCACCATCTTTCCGAACGGGTGGGTGAAGAATTCGAGGGCCGTGTTTCCGGTGTCACCAAGGCGGGACTTTTTGTCGCGCTTCCGCAGTTTGGCGCGGACGGGTTTGTTCCTATATCTACACTCGGAACCGATTATTTCCTCTACGATGAGGCCCATCAGGCCCTGACAGGGGAAAAGACGGGTCTCGGTTATCAGCTTGGTGACACGGTTCAGGTGCGGCTTGCGGAAGCCGTGCCACTGGCGGGTGCGCTGCGTTTCGATATGCTGAGCCCGGGGCGCAAGATGCCGGTCGGTACGCGGTCGTTCCACAAGGCGGGCCGGCGGACATCGCGTCCTGCCGCAAAGCCCGGAACACGGCCGCCCCGAAGGCGACGTTAGGACGGCGACAATAACAAGACCGCGACAGGCGGTTAAGGAAACGGGAGAAGGACTTCAGGATGAGTGCACATCAGAGCTCGGAAACGGTCACCTTCGGCGACAACAGCGCGGAGCGGCCGCTTGGACGTTCCATCATGCGCGGTATGGCGAACCGCTGCCCCGCCTGTGGCGGCGGCCGCCTGTTTCGTGCCTTTCTGAAGCCGGTGGACAATTGCGCCGCCTGCGGCGCCGAAATGCACCACCATCGTTCCGACGATTTGCCGCCCTACATCTCCATCGTCATCATCGGCCACATCGCCGTCGGCGGTTTCATGATGACGGATATGGTCTTTTCCGTACCCATGTGGGTGCATTTCGCCATCTGGGTGCCAATCACCATTCTGGCCGCACTTTTGACGCTGCAGCCGATCAAAGGCGGCGTCATCGGGCTGCAATGGGCGCTCAAGATGCACGGCTTTGACGGAAAGCAGCCAAAGGCGCAGATAGACGGTTCCTCCCACTGACGACCGGCGGAAACTTGCACGTGCCCCAGCGTCCCATGAGCACCGGAGCGGCGAGCACGCCGATGCGTCCGCGCGATGCCGCTTCCATCATCCTGTTCGACCGGTCCGGGCCTGCGATGCGGGTACTGATGGGCCAGCGCAGCAATGCCCACGTCTTCATGCCAGGTGCTTACGTGTTTCCCGGCGGCAAACGCGATCCGCGTGACCACGCCCTGCCCTTCTCCGGCGACCTTCATCCCGCCGTCCTCAACAGCCTCACCGCTTCCGCCGCGCGCCGCCTGAGCATTGCCGGGGCGAGAGCGCTGGCGCTCGCAGCCGCACGTGAACTTGTCGAAGAGACCGGCGTGGACATCGGGCTTGCCGCAGACGGCCCGGACCTTTCCTGTTTCCGATATGTCGCGCGCGCCATTACCCCGCCCGGCAATATCAGGCGTTACGACACCCGATTTTTTTGCTGCTATGCCGACGAATTGCGGCTGGATACCCGGCTAACCCGGGACTCCGACGAGCTGCACAATGTGCAATGGCTTGACATGAATGACCTTTCCGGTCTGAACATGCCGAAAATCACGCGCACGGTTCTCGAAGATGTCACAAAACTCATGATAGGTGATCCCTCACTGCCCTTTGACAGCCCCGCGCGGCTCTATTTCACGCGCCACGGCCGATTCATTCAAGAGTTTGTATAAAGGCCGTTATGTCACAGATGAAATGCGAAGCGGATGCCATTCACTGGCCCTCACTGATCGCCGCGATTTCCGCCATCAGTGCGGTCGGTGTCGCCATCGGTCTTGGCCTGCCGCTCCTGTCGATCATCCTTGAGAAGCGTGGCATCTCCTCCACCATGATCGGCGTCAATTCGGCCATGGCCGGCGTCGCGGCGATGATGGCTGCGCCGGTGACGACCAAGATCGCCCATGATTTCGGCGTGGCGCGGACGATGCTGTTTGCGGTCGTCGTTTCGGCGCTGAGTGCGCTCTGTTTTTATTTCGCCGATGCCTTCTGGATGTGGTTCCCGCTGCGAATCGTCTTCCATGGCGCGACCACAACACTGTTCATCCTGTCCGAATACTGGATCAACATGACCGCACCGCCCAAAAAACGCGGCATGGTTCTCGGTATCTATGCCACGGGGCTTGCGGTTGGTTTCGCTGTCGGTCCATTGCTGTTCTCCGTTGTCGGCAGCGAGGGTATCCTGCCCTTTATCGTCGGGGCGGCAATCATTCTTCTGGCGGCGATTCCCATCTTCATGGCCCGCGGCGAAAGCCCGGAGCTGGATGAGCGGCCCAACCACCATTTCGTCCGCTACGTCTGGCTGGTGCCGATGGCTTCGGCTGCGGCTTTCGTGTTCGGTTCGGTGCAGGCGGGCGGCCTGTCGCTCTTTCCCATCTATGCGACGCGTGAGGGCTTCAACGAATCGCAGGCAGCGCTTCTGCTGACCGTGATGGGCATCGGCAACATGGTCTTCCAGATACCGATCGGCCTGTTATCGGACCGGATGAAGGATCGGCGCACCATGCTCGCGCTGATGGCCTTTGCGGGCGTTTGCGGCACGCTGGCGCTGCCCGTGCTGGTGGACAGCTGGATCCTCGTGGCGGCCCTGCTGCTGTTCTGGGGCGGCCTCGTCTCCGGCATGTATACCGTCGGCCTTACGCACCTGGGATCGCGCCTCAAAGGCGCCGATCTGGTTGCCGCCAACGCCGCCTTCATCTTCTGTTACGCCATGGGTACGATCGCAGGCCCCCAGGCCGTCGGCATTTCCATGGATGTCGCAGGCACCGATGGTTTCGCCTGGGCGCTTGCCGTATTTTTCGGGCTTTACGTGGTGCTTTATGGCTTCCGTTTTGTTTTCCGGGCAAAACAGACTTGACTTTTCAGGCGCGATACGTAGTTTCGCGCCAGATTTAGCCGAGGTGAGAAGCGCCTGCGGCTTCTCTTTTGTTTAAAGGCAGGACGACCATGGCGAAAGCTACAACAATCAAGATCAAGCTGCTGTCGACAGCCGACACCGGTACCTTCTACGTCACCACCAAGAACAGCCGTACGTTCACGGACAAGATGACGAAGACGAAGTACGACCCGGTTGTACGCAAGCACGTCGAATTCAAGGAAACCAAGATCAAGTAATTCTTGATCGGGTTCTCCGACAAAAGCGCGCCCAACGGGCGCGTTTTTTGTTTGTGCGGGGATCGGGCGTCTCCGCCGATTTTCGGATGGCACCGCCCTGGTGCGACTCAGAGCCGAAGTAACTTTAAGCGCAGACAAGAATCCAATCGCTCGCACCGCCTTGCGGGGCGTGGTGTGCGAACAATCACAAGCACTCAATCACGCCGCAGGAACGATCTGAAACATATCGCCGTGACTGACCACCAGAGTGGCTGTTCCGCTGCCCGCAACAGCCACAGCTGAACCGCGTGACGACGGTATCGCAAGACTGTATGCTTGTTGCATGGGACGACTGACCTTCAGCATCAACGTGACCTTGGACGGCTGTATCGACCATCAGGAAGGTATCGCCGACGACGAGACACACGCCTTCTTCACTCGTCTCATGGACGAGAGCGGAGCGATGCTGTGGGGCCGCGTCACCTACGAGATGATGGAGAGCTACTGGCCGGCGGTCGCTCGCGGCGAAGCGGAGGTACCGCCGCCGATGCGTGACTGGGCGGTTAAGCTGGATGCCAAGCCGAAATACGTGGTGTCCTCAACGCGAAACGACTTCCCATGGAATAATAGCCACCACATCACCGGTGATCTGTGGACAGGCGTGAAGAACCTCAAGGATGCGACCCCGGCAGGCGTGCTTCTAGGCAGCGGCAAGCTCGCAGCCGAGCTGGATCGGCTGGATTTGATCGACGAATACAAGTTCCTCGTTCACCCTAGGATCGTCGGCCATGGCCCCACCCTGTATGAAAGCGGCTTACGGAGCACGCGAAAGCTCGAACTGGTTTCGGCGAAGCCGCTCAGCAACGGCGTTGTTGCCATGCATTACCGACGCTCTTCGGCGAAAATTTCAGGGCAGGAATAAGCGCATAGCCGGATTTCGGGAGTAAGGCGGTCGGCCAACGATGTGATTACGGCACGAGGAACCGATTCGGACATCGTCAGCCGACCGACCCCACGATTCAGGAGATGCGGCGGACCTGAGCATCATGGGGCATTCGAACTACGCAATACCAGCCCCTGACGAGCGAAATCACGGCGGTGTCGGCCGCCATTATCCCACCATCACAAGACGGAAAAACCGCCGGAAGAACTGTTACTCTCATTAGGGAGTTTGCGCAGAAGTAAAATAAAAATCAAGAAATTCTTAAGCCAGCGATACATCACCTGGAAAACATGGTTAAATATACAACGCTGGCACACTATAGTTTCCCGGCAGATTGAATTCAATGTATTTTTCAACTTGAACTCTATTAATCCTGCTGAATTTCATCCCTTCATTGCAAGAAGATAAAATACAGGCAAGGTCAGGGATTTGGGGTGTGCGGCGCAGCCTTTTGAATTCGTTGGCTGCCATCTCCAGTGTGAAACACAAAAGAGACGACAAGCTTTTCCGTCTCACATGTCCGGAATGTTCAGGCGGCGGCGGCGACGACCCGGTTGCGCCCGGCGTGTTTCGCCTCGTAGAGAGCCCTGTCGGCATGTTTCAGAAGCTCGTCCGGCGTGCCGAAGGCCGCGTTGCTGGTGGCAATGCCGAGCGACGCCGTAATGCTCAGTTCGCGGTCGATGGAGCGCACATAAAAGGGCTTGTCCTCAACGATTGCCCGCAGGCGCTCGGCAACGCTTGCTGCAAGCTCGATTGGCGTATCCGGCATGACAACCACAAATTCTTCCCCGCCATAACGGCAGGCAAGATCGGCGCCGCGCACCGTGCTGCGAATACGCGTCGCAAATTCCCGCAGGACTTCGTCACCGACATCGTGGCCATAGGTATCGTTGACCAGCTTGAAACGGTCTATGTCGGTCATGCAAATGGAAATCGGTCGACCACGGACGGCGGCGCGGTCGAAAAGTATCTTGAGATGATTGTCGAGATAACGGCGATTGTTGAGGCCGGTCAGCCCGTCGACGATGGCAAGTTCCATCGTGTGCTGGAGATTGAGCCGCAGATGCTCGTTATAGCGCTTGCGCCTGATCTGCGTAAGCGAGCGGGCGACAAGCTCGTTCGGATCGATCGGGCGGAGAATATAATCATTCACGCCGAGATCGAGCGCCCGCGCCACCACATCGTCCGCCCCCTGCTCCGCCACCAGAAGCAGCGGCAGGAAACGGGTGCGCTCCAGCGAGCGGAGTTGTGAACACAATCGCAGCGGATCGTAATCTTCGAAATTGGAGTTGACGATGACAAGCTCGAAGGGGTTGCTCGCCGCCTTCAGCAGCGCCGCCTGCGGTTCGGTGACGGCATCAACCTCGGCGACCGGCTTCAACGCCCGTATGATGCGCTCCTGTGAGCTGGCGCGGCCATCCGCCACAAGAACGCGACCGGGCGTCTGCATGAGGCCGTCGCTGCGCAGCATCTCTTCGATGCCGATCTGCCTTGCCGTTTCGGCGCGCGCCCGCAACTCGTCACTGACGGCTTTGAGGCGCACCAGGCTTTTAACACGGGCAATCAGCTGGAGGTCGTTGACCGGCTTGGTCAGAAAATCGTCGGCGCCGGCCTTCAGGCCGCGCACGCGGTCGGACGGCTGATCCAGCGCGGTGACCATGACAACGGGAATATGCGCCGTTTTGGGGTTGGCCTTCAGGCGCTCGCAAACCTCGAACCCATCCATGCCCGGCATCATGATGTCGAGCAGAATGATATCGACCTGTTCCTCATCGCAGATCGCCAGTGCCTTGAAGCCATCCTCGGCAGTCACGACGTCGAAATACTCCGCCAGCAGCCGCGCCTCGAGAAGCTTGACGTTTGCGGGTATGTCGTCAACAACCAGAACTCTCGCCGTCATAACAGTTCCCCAGTCGCCTTATGCATCGCCAAGATAGGTCTTGATGATTTCGATGAATTTCGGAACGGAGATCGGTTTCGACACATAGGCCTCACATCCGCCCTGACGAATGCGCTCCTCATCACCCTTCATGGCAAACGCCGTGACGGCGATGACCGGGATGACATGCAGCTCGTCATCCTCCTTCAGCCATTTCGTCACCTCCAGCCCCGACACTTCCGGCAGCTGAATATCCATGAGAATGAGGTCCGGGCGGTGCTTGCGGGCAAGGTCCAGCGCTTCCATGCCGTTGCGGGTCTGGATCGTCGTATAGCCAGACGCCTCGATCAGGTCGCGAAAGAGCTTCATGTTCAGCTCGTTGTCTTCGACTATCATGACCTGCTTGGGCATGGTGAGCAGTCCCCGTTTCACTTTGAAACCTTCACCCAGACATATAAGTTGTCAGAGAACCGATTCCATCGTCCATTTGTTGCGCAAGGCTAGAGGGATTTGGTTTCAAAATAGGTAACTTCGGGGAAGAAATGCTGCGCGATACGAAAAACAAAGGCAATGGCGACAAAGATCCGCAAGAAACGGCGGCCGCCATACTTGGCTGGCTGGCAAACGAGCCGGACATGCTGGCGCGTTTTCTGGCGCTGAGCGGATTGCAGGCCAACATGCTGCGCCAGGCCGTCAACGATCCCGGCTTTCTGGCGGGCCTCACCGATTTTCTGATGAGCCACGAGCCCGATCTCATGGCCTTCTGCGCCGCGACCGATACATCTCCCGAAACAGTGGCCGCCGCCTGGCACCATTTTTCCGGGCCAGGGCTGGATTCAGGCGTGTATTGACAGGCCAGCCACTTGAGCCAAAGTCACCACCGGAGTATGGTCGGCAACGTTCTGGTTTTGTTTTCGGTTCATGCTTACGTCGCACCACTATGATCCCGGTTTTTGCCGAGACTGTCTGGCCGGCCAGCCAGCGGCGCTGAGGCGTTGCCGTAGCTGCGGCAGTCCGCGCCTCGTCTACCATGACGAACTCTATGATCTCAGCATCGCCCATATCGATTGTGACGCCTTTTACGCCTCCGTCGAGAAACGCGACAATCCCGAGCTTGCCGACAAGCCGGTCATCGTTGGCGGTGGAAAGCGCGGTGTGGTTTCCACCGCCTGTTACATTGCCCGCATTCAGGGCGTGCGTTCCGCCATGCCGATGTTCAAGGCGCTGGAAGCCTGCCCGGAAGCGGTGGTCATCAAGCCCGATATGGAAAAATACAGCCGTGTCGGGCGCGAAATCAGGGCCATGATGCAGGAATTGACGCCGCTTGTGCAGCCGCTTTCCATAGACGAAGCGTTTCTCGACCTTTCCGGAACCGAGAGACTTCACCACGATCCACCGGCCCGTGTGCTGGCGAAATTCGCAAAGCGGGTGGAAAAAGAGGTCGGCGTGACCGTGTCGGCCGGGCTGTCCTACTGCAAGTTTCTGGCCAAGGTCGCATCCGACCTCAAAAAACCCCGTGGTTTTTCGGTGATCGGGGAAGCGGAGGCGCTTTCCTTTCTCGCAACGCGGCCGGTGACGACAATCTGGGGTGTCGGCAAGGCATTTGCAGCAACGCTGGAGGCGGATGGCATCCGGCTGGTGGGCCAACTGCAGGAGATGGAGGAAGGCGATCTGATGCGCCGTTACGGCGTGATGGGACAAAGGCTCTTCCGGCTTTCGCGCGGCATCGACGAGCGGCATGTGCACGACAACGACCCGGTCAAAAGCGTGTCTTCCGAAACCACCTTCTTCAACGATATTTCCCGCCACGACGATCTCGTCCCGATCCTGCGCTCGCTTTCCGAAAAAGTGGCCTGGCGACTGAAGAAGAACGGCATTGCCGGCCAGACGGTGGTGCTGAAAATGAAAACGTCCGACTTCAAGATCCGCACCCGCAACCGCAAACTTGATGACCCCACCCAGCTTGCCGACCGGATATTCCGTACCGGCCTCTCAATGCTGGAAAAGGAAACCGACGGCACCAAATTCCGTCTGCTAGGCATCGGCGTCAGCGATCTGCGCGATGCGGGCCTTGCCGATCCTCCCGATCTCGTCGACAGGCAGGCCGGGCGGCGAGCGGCGGCGGAAGCGGCCATGGACAAGCTGCGCGACAAATTCGGCAAGGGCAGTGTCGAGACCGGCTATACATTCGGCACACGCAAATAACAGCCTGGGGTCCGATATGCGGGAGCTGCGCAAGCGCCGCCCCTCGCCGGGCCTACTTATTTTAGATTTTACACAAATTAGTGATGTTGCAGCTACCCCACCCTTAAACTTCATTAAACTTCACATGGTTGAGTGAGGGAAGTTTTGTACATGTGGTGTATTGCGTCATGTCCCTTCGCCTCAGTCTTCTGACCGGCATGCTGTCGGCCAGCATTCTTGCCTTTCCAGCACTTGCCGCCGACAGCAGGTCGCTGCAAATCCTCGTTTCGAAAAACGATCAGTCGCTGGCGCTATATGAAAATGGCGAGATCATCGCCACATCGAAAGTCTCCACCGGCAAGGCCGGTCACGAGACGCCGAGCGGCATATTTTCTATCCTGGAAAAGCGCAAATACCACGAATCGAATATTTACTCCGCCGCGCCGATGCCGTTCATGCAGCGGCTGACATGGTCCGGAATAGCACTCCACGAAGGCAAGGTGCCGAATTATCCGGCCTCGCATGGTTGCGTGCGCCTGCCCTCCAAATTCGCAAAGTCACTCTTCGGAGACACCCAGCGCGGCGTGCACGTCATCATCACCGACCGGCCGGTCTCGCTGCGCTTCGTGCAGCATCCGGCGCTGTTTGAGCCGCGCGACGATGGCGATGACGGCAAGCTGCTTCTGTCCGACGTCGAGCTGCGCCCGGCGACCTTCGATGCCGCTTTGGGCACGGTCGAGGTTGCCGTCAATGAAAAGACGAATTCCCTTAAACCCACCGCAAAGGCTAGGGAATCCTCCCCCCTGCGCATTCTCATTACGCGGCGCGGCGAACGGGAAAAGGTGATGGATATTCAGACCGTGCTGACCCGCCTCGGCTTCGATGCCGGTTCTGCGGACGGTTATGCCGGAGAAATGACGATCAGCGCCATCAACGGTTTCAAGCGCTGGAAAGGGCTGAAAACCACGGGGCCGCTTCTGACCGACGCTTTTGTGGCAGCGCTCTACGCTTCCGCCGGGGAAGACCATCCCCCGACCGGCCAGATCATGGTGCGGCAGGATTTCAAGCCACTGTTCGAGGCCGCGATCGATATCAGGGATCCGGAGGTGGCGCTCGGAACCCACTTTTTCGAAGCCGTTTCCGTGGACCGTGCAAAAGGCACCGCCGAATGGAACGGCGTGACGCTGGAAAACCACCTACCGGCGGCGGCCCGCAAGCGGCTCGGCATCTCCGTTACCGAAGCGCCGGGCGGTTTCGATCAGTTGAGCGCCGTGCTTAGCCGTCTCGAAATTCCCACGGAGATACGCAGCCGGATCGAGCAGGAGCTCACAAGCGGCAGCTCGATCACGGTTTCCGATCTCAGTCACCAGATGGAGACAGGCGCCGGAACGGACTTCATCACCGTGACGAAAGAAGGACCGGTATGAGTGATGAGTGAGGCTTGAGCCTCACACCAGTTCCACATCGACGACACCGGGTGCAGACCGCAGCGCGGCGGCGATCTCCGGCGAGATGCGGTATTTCTCCGTCAGCTCCACTTCGATCTCGCGGCTACCCTCATCCTTAATGACGATGAAATAGACCGAGCCGTCACCCTTGGTGTTGAGGTGGCGTGCCACGGTTTTCAGCGGACCGGAATCGCGCACGTAAACGCGCAAGGCCTTCTGCATCTGCACCGATTTCTCTTCCAAGGATTGCGCCGTCTGGATGCGAAGGCCGATACCTTCCGGACGCTCTTCCGCCTGCACGGTAATGACCAGCGATTTGCCGACCTCGAGCAGATCGCGGAACTGGCCCAGCCCTTCCGAAAACAGCACCGCCTCATATTGGCCTGAGGCATCCGAAAAAGTGACGATGCCCATCTTGTTGCCGGTGCGGGTCTTGCGCTCCTGCTTGCCGGTCACCGTCCCGGCCAGACGCCCGGCGGTCGCCCCCTGTTTCACCGCCGCTGAAAAATCGGCGAAATTCTGCACCCGCAATTTCTCCAGCACGGGACGATAGGTATCGAGCGGGTGGGCGGTCAGGTAAAAACCGAGCACCTGATATTCGCGCAGCAGTTTTTCCGAGGCAAGCCAGGGCTGGAAGGCAGGCAGCACGAGCTTTTCCGGCCCATTCGCGCCGCCGGAGCCGAACATGTCCGACTGGCCGGTGACACGGCTTTCCTGAGCGCGCTGCGAATAACCGATGATCCGGTCCAGTCCGCCGATCAGTTCGGCGCGGTCGCGGCCGAAACAATCAAAACCGCCGGCATTGATAAGGCTTTCCAGCACACGCCGGTTGATCTGCTTGGGGTCGATGCGCAGGCAGAAATCCTCAAGGCTCGTAAACGGCTTGCCATCGCGTACGGAGACGATGTGCTCCACCGCCCCCTCGCCCACGCCCTTGATGGCGGCCAGCGAATAATAGATGCGGTTTTCTCCCGTCTCGAATTGCCGGAAGGAGGTCTGCACCGAAGGTGCGACGACCTCGATGCCAAGGCGGCCGGCATCCTGGCGGAAATCGTTGAGCTTTTCCGTGTTCGCCATATCGAGCGTCATGGAGGCCGCCAGGAACTCCACCGGATAATGCGCCTTCATATAGGCGGTCTGGTAGGACACGATGGCGTAGGCCGCGGCATGGCTCTTGTTGAAGCCGTAATTGGCGAACTTCGCCAGAAGGTCGAAGATGGTATCGGCCTGCGGTTTCGACACGCCGTTCTTGATGGCGCCATCGACGAAACGTTCGCGCTGCTTGTCCATCTCCTCCTTGATCTTCTTGCCCATGGCACGGCGCAGAAGATCGGCCTCGCCGAGCGAGTAACCTGACAGAACCTGGGCGATCTGCATCACCTGTTCCTGGTAGACGATAACGCCTTGCGTTTCCTTGAGCAGATGGTCAATGGTGGGGTGGATGGACTCCAGCTCCTCCTCGCCATGTTTGCGGGCATTATAGACCGGGATGTTTTCCATCGGTCCCGGACGATAAAGCGCCACCAGCGCGATGATATCCTCGATGCAGTCCGGCCGCATGCCGATCAGCGCCTTGCGCATGCCGGCACTTTCCACCTGGAACACGCCGATGGTTTCGCCGCGCGACAGCATCTCGTAGGTTTTGGCGTCATCCAGCGGAATTGCGGCAAGATCGACCTTGATGCCACGCTTGGCAACGAAATCGACGGCCACCTTCAGCACCGTCAGCGTTTTCAGGCCGAGGAAGTCGAATTTGACGAGGCCGGCGCTTTCGACCCATTTCATGTTGAACTGGGTGACCGGCATGTCCGAGCGCGGATCGCGATACATCGGCACCAGCTTCGACAGCGGCCGGTCGCCGATGACGATACCAGCGGCATGGGTGGAAGCGTGGCGGTAAAGCCCTTCGATCTTCTGGGCGATATCCAGCAGGCGGGCGACGACCGGCTCCTTGTCGGCCTCCTCCTGCAGGCGCGGCTCCTCCTCGATCGCCTTCGACAGCGGTGTCGGATTGGCCGGGTTGTTGGGCACCAGCTTGCAGATCTTGTCCACCTGCCCATAGGGCATTTCCAGCACGCGGCCGACGTCACGCAAGGCCGCGCGCGCCTGCAGCGAACCGAAGGTGATGATCTGCGCCACCTGCTCGCGGCCATATTTGCGCTGCACGTAACGGATCACCTCTTCGCGGCGATCCTGGCAGAAGTCGATATCGAAGTCGGGCATCGACACGCGTTCGGGGTTCAGGAAGCGTTCGAACAGCAGCGAGAAGCGCAGGGGGTCGACATCGGTGATGGTCAGCGCATAGGCGACAAGCGATCCCGCGCCCGAACCGCGACCGGGACCCACCGGAATATCCTGCTGCTTGGCCCATTTGATGAAGTCGGCAACGATGAGGAAGTAGCCGGGAAACCGCATGCGCTCGATAACGCCGAGCTCGAAATCAAGCCTTTCGCGATAGTCCTGTTCGGTATAGCCCTCAGCCATGCCGAGCGCTGAAAGGCGCTGATCCAGCCCTTCGACCGCCTGCCGGCGCAGCTCGTCGGATTCGGCCCGTTCCGCCGCCTCGGGATCGTCGCTGGCGCCGGTAAAGCGCGGCAGGATCGGTCCGCGCTTCTTCAGCACGTAGGAGCAGCGCAGGGCGATCTCGATGGTGTTTTCCAGCGCCTCGGGAAGGTCGGCAAACAACGCCGTCATCTCCTCGCGGCTTTTCAGATAATGGTCGGGGGTCAGGCGAAACCGGCTGTCATCGGAAACGATGGCATTGTGCGCCACCGCCATCAACGCATCATGGGCCTCGTAATCGGCCTTTGAAGGGAAAAACGCCTCATTGGTGGCGACCAGCGGAATATCATGTTCATAGGCAAGTCCGATCAGCCGCCGCTCATGGGCGCGGTCGTAACCGGACTGGCGCTGTAATTCGATGTAGAGACTGTCACCGAAAAGCGACTTCAGCGTCAGCAGGCGGTCTTTTGCCTGGGATGCATGCCCATCCTTCAGGGCCATATCAACGGGACCGCTAGAGGCACCCGTCAACGCGATCAGCCCGGCATTAGAGGCTTCCTCCAGCCATGCGCGGGTAATATGCACGGAATGGCCACCGCTGCCCTCACCGTCCAGATAGGCGCGGCTGATCAAATCCACCAGCCGCTCGTATCCTTCGGCATTGGCAGCCAGAAGCACGATGGCGGGAAGCTTCGTGAGGTGGCTATTATGGTTGCGGCGATCATCCGCCGCATCCTGCATGTCAATCGACACCTGACAGCCGATGATCGGCTGCAGGCCCTCATCGCGCGCCTTTTCGGAAAACTCCAGCGCAACGAAAAGATTGTTGGTGTCGGTAATGGCGATGGCCGGCTGACCGTCAGCAACGGCCTTGGACATGATTTTCTTGAGGGGCAAGGCCCCCTCAAGCAGGGAGTAGGCGGAATGTACCCGCAAATGGACAAAACCGGGGGTCTTCAGCGTTCCGCCAGAGGTTTCTCCACGCACAACCGTATCGCCCATATCGTCGTCCTGTCATTCTGAATCGAGGGGGCGATTTTCCGATTTCCGGCGCTCAAAGTCCACAGCCTTGCGGCCTCTATACAGGCTTCTGCGCCGGTGCGTCCTTCACAGCGCGGTGAGGATCACCGAAAAGCTGGCAACAAAGACAGCGATGGAAGCGAAAGCGGCAACGTCACGGATGAAATCAGTCATTGGTCTCTCCTTACTCGTTATGTTCCAACTTTGTTCTCATTTTGTTCGATTGTCAACAGGGTTCTGCTGATGTTCCTCTTGCTAACGCAACAGAATCAGCCGGGGTTCCGTCGGCGTTGTCGGCAAGCCCCTGACTCCAAAGCAAAAAACCCGGAGGCAAAAAACGCATCCGGGTTCGGAAAAATTCAGTTGTGGAAGGGTAATCAGCCGTCTGGGAGACGCGGGATGAAAAGACTCACCAGTTCGGCCAGGGCGTTACAATGATCGCCCTGCGCAGTCACGATCAGAAATCGACGATCTTCCCGTCGGCGAGTGTCACACGGCGATCCATGCGGTTGGCGAGCTCGTGATTATGAGTAGCGATCAGTGCTGCAAGACCGGACTGGCGCACCAGCGCCTCCAGCGCATCGAACACATAATGCGCGGTTTCCGGGTCGAGGTTGCCGGTCGGCTCGTCGGCGAGCAGCAGGAGCGGCGCATTGGCAACCGCGCGCGCAATGGCCACGCGCTGCTGTTCACCGCCGGACAGTTCGGCCGGGCGATGTTCGCCGCGATGACCGACGCGCATATAGTCGAGCAACGCGCTGGCACGCTTGCGGGCTTCAGCCTGCGTCAGACCGGCGATGAGCTGTGGCATCATCACATTCTCCACCGCTGAAAATTCCGGCAGCAGGTGATGGAACTGGTAGACGAAGCCGATATCGCTGCGGCGGATCGCCGTGCGGGTTTCGTCGCCCAGCCCATTGCAGGGCGCACCGTTGATGAAGACCTCGCCGGCATCGGGATGCTCCAGAAGCCCTGCCAGATGCAGCAGCGTGGACTTGCCCGTGCCCGAGGGGGCGACGAGCGCCACCATCTCACCGCTCTTCAATTCAAAATCGGCCTTGCGCAGGATGGAAAGCGACGTTTCACCCTGACCGTAAGTCCGTTCCACGCCGGTAAGCCGCAGCACTGTTTTTTTTGCCATATTGCGAAGCGGTCCTTATTCGTAACGCAGGGCCTGCACCGGATCGAGCTTGGAAGCCCGCCATGCCGGAAAGATCGTTGCCAGGAAAGAAAGCGTCAGCGCCATGATGACGACGGTGATGGTCTCGCTCAAATCCATTTCAGCCGGCAGCTGGCTCAGGAAATAGAGCTGCGGATCGAACAATACCGTGCCTGATATCCAGGAGAAGAATTGCCGGATGGATTCCACGTTGAGGCAGACGATAACGCCGAGCGCCACGCCGGCGAAGGTGCCGACCGTGCCGATGGCCGCCCCGGTCATGAAGAAGATGCGCATGACGGCGCCGGAACTGGCGCCCATGGTGCGCAGAATGGCGATATCGCTGCCCTTGTCCTTGACCAGCATGATGAGGCCGGAAATGATGTTGAGCGCCGCCACCAGAACGATGAGGGTGAGGATCATGAACATGACGTTTCTTTCCACCTGCAGGGCGGAGAAGAAGGTCTGGTTTCGCTGTCTCCAGTCGGTGATATAGATCTGCCGTTCGGCGGCCTGTTCCACGAGAGGGCGGATTCCGTCGACATCATCGGGACGGCTGACGTAAAGCTCGATGGACTGCACGATACCGTCGGCATTGAAATAAAGCTGGGCTTCCGACAAGGGCATATAGATCATCGAGGCGTCATATTCCGACATGCCGATCTCGAAGACACCCGATATCTTGTAGGATTTGACGCGCGGATTGACGCCCATCGGCGTCACGTCGCCTTCCGGCGAAATGAGCGTGATGTCATCACCCGCCGTTACGCCAAGCTGTGCGGCAAGCCGCGAGCCGACCAGAACGCCGTCGCCCGCCATGAAGCCGACGAGATCGCCGGTCTTGATGTTGGTGGAGACTTCCTTGATCTTGTCGATATCGTCCTGACGCACACCGCGCACCAGCGCGCCGGAGCCTGCGCCGCCGCGACCGGAGGCCAGGGTCTGTCCCTCCACCAGCGGCAGGGCCATGGTGACACCCGGAACGGCAGCGAACTTCTTCGCCAGCTCATCATAATTATTGAAGGGCTGGTCGATCGGCTGAACAATCATGTGGCCGTTAATGCCAAGAATGCGCGAAATCAGCTCCGTGCGGAAACCGTTCATCACAGCCATGACAATGATCAGCGTCGCAACACCCAGCATGATGCCGACAAAGGAGAAGCCGGCGATGACGGAAATGAACGCTTCCTTGCGCCGTGACCGCAGATAACGCCAGGCCACCATGCGCTCGAAAGCGGAAAACGGCCGGGCGGTCTTTTCCCGGACGGAAGGAGCCGCACCTTTGTCAGCCTCGGCCTTTGCCATTTCGTCTCCCTGATCTCACCTTGCAAGATCGGTCTTTTCAAAGACCGGTCCCAATCTCTGCGGCATCCGCTCTAAAACTGGAGCGGTCTTCGGGTGAAGGCCGCTCCCATCTTTCCATTCGTGCTTAGGCAAGCACCCTGTTCATTGCCGCCTCGATCGTGACGGTTTCACGCTCGCCGGTCTTGCGGTCCTTCACTTCGACCTCGCCATTCGCGACCGAACGCGGTCCGACGATGATCTGCAACGGCACGCCGATGAGGTCGGCGGTGGCAAATTTCTGGCCGGCACGATCGTCGGTGTCGTCGTAAAGAACATCCTTGCCGGCATTCGACAGCGAGTAATACAGCTTTTCGCAAGCCGCATCGCAGGCCTCGTCGCCAGCCTTCATGTTGATGATGACAACATCGAAAGGAGCAACCGAAGCAGGCCAGATGATTCCGTTCTCGTCATGCGATGCTTCAATGATGGCGGGAACAAGGCGTGTCGGCCCAATGCCATAGGAACCCATGTGGACAGGGTGTTCCTTGCCGTCCTTGCCCTGCACTTTCGCGCCCATCGGCTCGGAATATTTGGTGCCGAAATAGAAGATATGGCCGACTTCGATACCGCGTGCGGAAAGGCGCTCGCCATCGGGAATGGCGTCATAGGCGGCTTCGTCGTGCATTTCGGAAGTGGCAGCGTAATCGGCCGTCCATTCGTCGAAAACGCCTTGAAGCGCCGCGACATCGTCGAAATCGGTATTTTCAGCGGGAATGGCGCGGTCGAGGAAGCTCTTGTGGCAGAAGACCTCGGATTCACCGGTATCAGCCAGGATGATGAATTCATGGCTGTGATTGCCGCCGATCGGGCCGGTATCGGCGCGCATCGGAATGGCGCGCAGGCCAAGGCGCTCGAAGGTGCGCAGGTAAGCCACGAACATCTTGTTATAGGAATGGATCGCGTCTTCCTTGGTCAGATCGAAGGAATAGGCGTCCTTCATCAGGAACTCACGCGAGCGCATGGTGCCGAAACGCGGACGAACCTCGTCGCGGAACTTCAGCTGGATATGATAGAGGTTCAGCGGCAGGTTCTTGTAGGACTTCACATAGGAACGGAAGATGTCGGTGATCATCTCCTCGTTTGTGGGGCCATACAGCATCTGGCGGTCCTGACGGTCCTTGATGCGCAGCATTTCCTTGCCGTAGTCATCATAACGACCGCTTTCCTGCCAGAGCTCGGCCGATTGCAGCGTCGGCATCAGAAGCTCGATGGCGCCCGAGCGATCCTGCTCCTGCCGGATGATCCTGTTGACCTTGTCCAGCACACGCTTGCCGAGCGGCAGCCAGGAATAAATGCCAGCCGACTGCTGCCGGATCATGCCCGCGCGCAGCATCAGGCGGTGGGAGACGATCTCCGCTTCCTTGGGGTTTTCCTTCAGGATGGGCATGAAATAACGGCTGAGACGCATGACGGCTTCCATTGATGTGGACGAGAGCGCGCAAAGGCGCGGGAATCGCCCCGAATAAAGGGATATTGGCGCCGGATATAGCCGTTTCCCGCCAAGAAGAAAACCCGCCATGAAAAGAGCCCGCAAGGCGATTTCATGGCATTTTCGCGATAGCTAATTCGCGTCAAAACGCTTTGATGGGAATATTATTCTTGTTCCGGTGCGACAAATTGCACCACAGGGAATTTTTTGCCGACTGTAACAAATATGCAAAAAATGAGATGACAAGCATGGGTGATTAAGCTAGCTTTAGCTTACAAAAGAGGCAGGAAGTCTAAATTCTTGCCGTTTTCGCGGTCAGTCTTGGGAGGATCAGATCTTAGGCGCGCTCGTTCGCAGCCCCGGCAACGGTTACAGATCACGCGAAACCTGAAAAACAAGGCTGAAAAGCCTTGTTTTTTTTTGATTCATCGACGCGATTACACCCCGGCTCGCCATTCCGGTAAAATTGTGGCGGTGAATCGGCTGCCAGACACGCTCATGCTGTGTGCACGACGGAGATGACATCCATATGACAGTCTCCTGCGCCTTGTGGAGAAGCGGACAGCACCGCCAGAGTGTCGCCATACCCCCGTCATTGCGGCCTTGATCCTAGATTCATTTCGCCCAGCGTCTCGCAGGATGCAAACTGTTTCCAAGACAGACATTTGGCGGCGTGAATTCCCGCCCAGGCCCGGAAGGACGATACTTCAGTCGTAAACGGGAATAATTCTCGGCAGATCGTCAAGGCTGATGCCGAACCACCAGCCGCCGCCATACCAGATGCCGCAGATCAGCGCGGATATCAGCGTCGTCCACAGAACGATGCGACCGCCTCTGAACCGGGACGGTGCGCTTGCGACCGTGCCCAGCGCCACATCGCCCTCTTCCGCCTGGGTACGAAGTCCGATCGGCAGCACGATAAAAAGAACCGTCCACCAGACGATGAAATAAACGGCGAAGACCGAAAGAAGCGGCATAACATCCTCCCTGCATGATGCGTCCCTTGTAACGCATTCATCCGTAAACCGGAATCACTTCCCTGCCACAAGCGTAAAAAGCCATGAATGGAAACAGGGCCGCGCTTTGCAGCGCAAGCCCTGTCTCGAATAAGGGCGATCGTTTTTCAGCAACTGACCGCCATCAGGCTTTCCGGCTGCTTAGACCTTCGTGACGAAAACCGTCACGATCGGCTTCTTGCCCCAGGTCTGGTTGGCGGCGGCGCGCACGGCGCGGCGCACCGCTTCGCGCAGCAGTTCCAGATCCTTGCGACGGGCGCGGGGAATGCTCTCCACGGCGCCGAGAACGGCGTCATAAAGCGTATCCTCCATGTCCTCGCCCTCATCATCGAATTCCGGCAGGCCGAAAGGCACGACATCGGGATCGCCGAGGAAGTCGTAACGGCTGTCCAGCACGACATTGACGGAGACATGGCCGGCAAAGGAAAGCTTGCGGCGATTGCTGATGCCCATCTCATCCATGTCGCCGATGAGGTTGCCGTCCTTGAAAACGCGGCCATGCGGTGCATCGTCGATGACTTCCGCCGGGCCGGGCGCCAGGCGCAGAATATTGCCGTTGCGAACCTTCGGCACCTGCGAAATGCCGGCCTGCTCAGCCAGTTCCTTCTGAGCCACCAGATGCGCGGCCTCGCCATGAACAGGCACGACGATCTGCGGCTTCGTCCATTCATACATCTTCAGAAGTTCGTTGCGGCGCGGATGGCCGGAAACGTGAACCAGAGCCTCATTGTCGGTGATAATATGGACGCCCTGCTCGATCAGGCCGTTCTTGATATCGATGATCGCCTTCTCATTGCCGGGGATGGCGCGCGAGGAAAACACGACGGTGTCTCCCGCAGCCAGCGCCACATTGCGCATCTCGTCACGCGAAAGCTTGGCCAGTGCTGCGCGCGGTTCCCCCTGCGAACCGGTGAGGATCAGCACCACCTTGTTGCGTGGAATGTAGCCATATTCGTCTTCGGCGAGGAACGGCTTGATGCCTTCCATGATACCGAGATCCTGCGAGACATTGACGACGCGTTTCAGCGAGGAGCCAAGCAGCAAAACTTCACGGCCTGCCGCCTCCGCAGCCTGCGCGATCGAGCGGATACGCCCGACATTGGAGGAGAAGGTGGTGACGGCCACGCGACCCTCGGCATTTTCAATGATCTGCCGCAGGCCTTCGGAAACCTCGTGTTCGGAAGGCGAGACACCGTCACGAACTGAGTTGGTGCTGTCGCACATCAGCGCCAGCACGCCTTCTTCGCCGATGGCGCGAAAGCGGGCTTCATCCGTCAACGGACCAAGCGACGGCGCCTCGTCGATTTTCCAGTCGCCGGTATGAATGACGTTACCGAGCGGCGTGCGGATGACCAGAGACATCGGCTCGGGAATGGAGTGGTTGACGCCGACTGCCTCGATCTCAAAGGGGCCGACATTGATGCGGTCACCCGCCTTGAACGGCGTCACCGGAATTTCGGCGCGCGTGCCCTCATAGGCGCGTTTCGCCTCCAGCATGCCGGCGGTGAAGCCCGAGGCATAGACCGGCACGTTGAGGCCGGGCCACAGATCGTTCAGCGCGCCGTAGTGATCCTCGTGAGCGTGGGTGATGATGATGCCTTTGAGGTTTTTCTTCTGCTCGGCGATATAGGTGATGTCAGGCAACACCAGATCGACACCGGGCAGATCGAGACCGGCAAAGGTCACGCCGCAATCCACCATGATCCATTCGCGCTTGCTTGCCGGACCGTATCCGTAAAGCGCCAGATTCATGCCGATTTCACCGACGCCGCCAAGCGGCAAAAATACCAGTTCGTCCTGTTTAGCCATTGTTCTTCTTATCCATTCACGAGAGAGCGCGAGCGACGGCGAACTGCCGCGCCCCGCGCCGGTTACCAGCATCGGACCTGTTAAACCATCTGATCGACCGGGCCGATGCGGAGCCGGTCTGCCACCCTGCTTTTCAAGAGCTGCAGGAAAGCTCCAACCTGTGGGATCCGGTTCGGCGCAGGCCTTCAGCCCGCACCGCGCACCTCATCCGAAAAAGACGTCGCCGGCGGCGATGGAGCGTCTTGTACCCTCATCCTCGTCCAGCAGCAGATAACCATTATCATCAATTCCGACGAAACGCCCGCCGATCGAGCGATCGGGGAAGTTGACGGTGATATGTTCGCCGATACCGCAGGCGGCCGCCCGCCAGCCGGCCATGACACCGGCCACACCCCTGCCCTCATCCCAACCCGTCAGCACATCCGCCGTTTCGCGGAAAAGATGGGCGAAGAGTTCGTCGGGTGAACAGGAAGCACCGTGTTCGGACAACATGGTGACGGGATAAAGCGGGTTTTCCGGCTTGTGGGCGATATTGATGCCGATGCCGATGACGATGGCGCGCCGTCCGTCCGGCAGAAGCTCCGCCTCCATCAAAATGCCGCAGGTTTTCTGACGACCAATCAGCACGTCATTCGGCCATTTGATTTCAAGCGGGGCACCGCCCGTCGGCAGCACTGCGCGGATGGCGCGATAAACAGCCAGCGCAAAGGCGAGCGGCAGAGACCCTATGCGATCCATCGGAGCGGGATCGATCAGAAGAAGCGAGGCGTAGAGATTGCCGGGTTCGGAAACCCATGGCCGACCGCGACGGCCGCGCCCGCCGGTCTGGCGGATGGCGGTGATCCACAGATTGCCGCCATCGCCCGCCCGCGCCCGGGCAAAACATTCTATATTGGTCGATGGTGTTTCCACCATCGCCTCGTGCCGGAAGTCATTGATGGACACCCGGCCCGTATGCTTGGGCGTATTGGTCAAAAGAACGTCTTTGCCGCGACCGTGACCGCATTGCCGAGAGCACCGCCAAAGACAATGAAGGCGACAACGAACAGTCCCGAGAGCGCATAAACGACCTTCAGTTCACCGGCCGGACGTTCGAAGCTGCCCTTGGCTTCATCGAACCACATGACCTTGACGACGCGAATATAATAATAAGCGCCGACGACCGAACCGATCACGCCGATGATGGCGAGCGGATAAAGCTTGGCTTCGATGGCTGCGAGGAAAACGTAATACTTGCCGAAGAAGCCGGCGAGCGGCGGAATGCCGGCAAGCGAGAACATCAGGATCGTCAACACAACCGCCATGAAGGGGTTGGTGGAGGAAAGCCCGGCCAGATCCTCGACAGTCTCGACATTGCCGATTTCCTTACGCCGCATGGAGAGAATGCAGGCGAAGGTACCAAGTGTCATTACCATGTAAATGGTCATGTAGAGAATGACGCCCGAAACACCAGCTTCTGTACCCGCCGCCAGACCGACAAGCGCGTAACCCATGTGACCGATGGAGGAATAGGCCATCAGTCGCTTGATGTTCTTCTGGCCGATCGCGGCAAACGAGCCGAGCAGCATGGAAGCGATGGAGATGAAGACGACGATCTGCTGCCAGTCGGCAAAAACCGGCTGGAAAGCATCAATGACGATGCGAACGAAGATCGCCATGGCGCCAATCTTGGGAGCCGCGGACAGGAAGGCGGTGACCGGGGTCGGCGCGCCTTCATAGACATCAGGCGTCCACATGTGGAACGGCACGGCGGAAATCTTGAATGCCAGACCGGCGAGAACGAAGACCAGGCCGAAAACGAGGCCGAGCGAACGGGTCTCGGCCGTCAGCACCTGGGCGATTTCGGCAAAGCCGGTATTGCCGGTGAAGCCGTAAACCAGCGACATGCCGTAAAGCAGCATGCCGGAGGAAAGCGCGCCGAGAACGAAATATTTCAGGCCCGCTTCCGTGGAGCGCAGGCTTTCCCGGTTGATGGCGCAGACGACGTAAAGTGCAAGCGACTGCAGTTCAAGCGCCATATAGAGCGAGATCAGGTTGTTGGCGGAGATCATCAGCAGGATGCCGAGGGTCGCCAGAACCAGCAGCACGGGATATTCGAACCGGCCGACCGGCTCGAAACGGCCCTGGCCGACAGAAAGGATCATGGCGGTGATCGAGCCGATCAGCGCCAGCACCTTCATGAAGTTACCGAAGGCATCGGCGACGTAAACGCCGCCGAAGGCCACACCCGAAGCGGGCGCAAAGACGATCCAGAGACCGACGACGAGCAGCAGGGCCACGGAGAGGCCCGTGACCGTCGTTGTCGACTTGTCGCCCGAGAAGACGCCAATCATGAGCAGCGCCAGCGCGCCGACCGCAAGGATCAGCTCGGGCGTCGCGATGTGCAGACTGGCAAAAAGGATTTCAGCGGTCATGTCCAACGGGTCCTGTCGTCAATTCATAGTGAGCGCAACATTTTGCGCCGCCTGCAATGCAGCCGTATAGTTGTTTACCAGAAGATCAACCGATGCGGCGGTGGCATCGAACACCGGCGCCGGATAGACGCCGAAGAAGATCGTCAGGACGACCAGCGGATAAAGGATGACCTTTTCGCGGGTCGACAGATCGAGCATCGCCTTCAGGCTTTCCTTCTCAAGCGCGCCGAAAATCACGCGGCGGTAAAGCCACAGCGCATAAGCGGCCGAGAGGATGACGCCGGTTGCAGCAAACAGCGCGACCAGCGTGTTGGCGCGGAATACGCCGATCAGCGTCAGGAATTCACCGACAAAGCCTGATGTGCCGGGCAGACCGACATTGGCCATGGTGAAAATCATGAAGGCGACCGCATATTTCGGCATGTTGTTCACGAGGCCGCCATAGGCGGAAATCTCGCGGGTGTGCAGCCGGTCATAGACAACGCCGACGCAGAGGAAAAGCGCGCCAGAGACAATGCCGTGCGACAGCATCTGGAAGATCGCGCCCTGCACGCCCTGAACGTTGGCGGCGAAGATGCCCATGGTCACGTAACCCATATGGGCAACGGAAGAATAGGCGATCAGCTTCTTGATGTCGTCCTGCATCATCGCCACCAGCGAGGTGTAGATGATGGCGAGAACCGACAGCGTGAAGACGAAGGGGGCGAAATAATCAGAGGCCAGCGGGAACATCGACAGCGAGAAGCGGATGAAACCGTAACCGCCGAGCTTCAGCATGACGCCGGCAAGAATGACGGAGCCTGCGGTCGGGGCCTGAACGTGGGCGTCGGGCAGCCAGGTATGTACCGGCCACATCGGCATCTTGACCGAGAAGGCCGCGAAGCAGGCAAGCCAGAGCCAGGTCTGCATGCCGGCCGGGAAGCCGTATTTCAAGAGTTCCGTCATGTCGGTCGTGCCGGCCTGCCAGTACATGGCCATGATGGCGAGCATGGTCAGAACCGAACCGAGCAGCGTGTAGAGGAAGAACTTGTAGGAGGCGTAAACGCGATCCTTGCCGCCCCAGACGCCGATGATGATGAACATCGGGATCAGCGTCGCTTCGAAGAAGACGTAGAAAAGAACCGTATCCAGCGCCACGAAGACGCCGATCATGACGACTTCCAAGAGCAGGAAGGCGATCATGTATTCCTTGACGCGCTTCTCGATCGAATCCCAGCTTGCCAGCACGCAGAACGGCATGAGGAAGGTGGTGAGGATGACGAAGAGCATGGAGATGCCGTCGACACCCAGATGATAGGCGGCGATGTTGCCGAACCAGGCGTGTTTTTCCACCATCTGGAAACCGGGGTTCGAATTGTCGAAACCGATCCAGATGAAAAGCGACACCAGGAAGGTGAAAACGGTCGTCAGCAGCGAGACATTGAGAATGTTGCGGCGACCATAAGGGCCGTTCTCATTCGTCAGAAGCAGGAGCACCACGCCGACGAGCGGCAGAAAGGTGACCGTTGAAAGAATGGGCCAATCGGTCATCAGAGGGCACTCCCGAGCATCATCCAGGTGACAAGCGCCGCGATGCCGATCAGCATCGCAAAGGCATAATGATAGAGGTAACCGGATTGCAGGCGGACCATGCGGTTGGTCACGTCAACCACACGCGCTGCAATGCCGTTCGGTCCATAGTGGTCGATGACGGCGACGTCACCCTTCTTCCACAGGAAGCGGCCGAGCGCCTTTGCGGAACGTACGAAGAGGAAGTCATAGAGTTCGTCGAAGTACCACTTGTTCAAGAGGAACTGGTAGAGGCCGCGATGGGTCTCGGCCAGACGCTTCGGCGTCTCCGGCGACTTGATGTACATGTACCAGGCGGTCACGAAACCAAGCGCCATGGCGAAGAACGGGCTCCACTTCACCCACAGCGGAACATGATGGAACTCTTCGAGGATTTCATTTTCCGGAAGCGTAAACAGGGCGCCCTTCCAGAACTCGGCATATTCATGACCGAAGAAATAACCTTCGAAGGCCACACCGGCGAAGATCGCGCCGACGGTGAGGATGAAGAGCGGGATCAGCATGACCATCGGCGATTCATGCACATGGTGCATGACGTCGGCCGAAGCGCGCGGCTTGCCGAAGAAGGTCATGAAGGCCAGACGCCAGGAGTAGAAGCTGGTGAACAGGGCCGCGATGACCAGCAGCGTGAAGGCGACGCCCGAGAGAACCGAATGCGAAGCATAAGCGGATTCGATGATGACATCCTTCGAGAAGAAGCCGGCAAAACCGATCATCGTGCCCGGAATACCAACGCCGGTCAGCGCCAGGGTGCCAACGGTCATGGTCCAGAAGGTGATGGGGATATGCTTGCGCAGGCCGCCCATGTAACGCATGTCCTGCTCGCCATCGACGGCATGGATGACCGAACCGGCGCACAAGAACAGCAGGGCCTTGAAGAAGGCGTGCGTGAAGAGGTGGAACACGGCAGCCCCATAAGCGCCGACGCCGAGCGCCACGAACATGTAACCGAGCTGCGAGCAGGTCGAATAGGCGATGACGCGCTTGATGTCGTTCTGCACGAGGCCGACGGTCGCCGCGAAGAAGGCGGTGATCGCACCGATCAGCGTCACGACGGTCAGCGCATCATGCGACAGTTCAAACAGCGGCGACATGCGGGCGACGAGGAAGACGCCGGCGGTAACCATGGTTGCGGCGTGAATGAGGGCAGACACCGGGGTCGGGCCTTCCATCGCATCCGGCAGCCAGGTGTGCAGCAGGAACTGCGCCGATTTACCCATGGCGCCCATGAAGAGCAGCAGGCACACGCCCGTCATCGCATTGGCCTTGTCCAGCTGCATGCCGAACAGGTTGATGACGGTTTCGGTGGAGGCAGCACCTTCAGCCGGCAGATAGGTGCTGGCGGCAGCGAAGATCGTTTCGAAATTGATCGAGCCGAACAGCACAAACACGCCGCCAATGCCAAGGATGAAGCCGAAGTCACCGACGCGGTTGACGATGAAGGCCTTCATGGCGGCAGCCGATGCGGACGGCTTCTTGAACCAGAAACCGATCAGCAGATAGGACGCCAGACCCACGCCTTCCCAGCCGAAGAACATCTGCAGCAGGTTGTCGGAGGTCACCAGCATCAGCATGGCGAAGGTGAAGAGCGACAGATAGGCGAAGAAACGCGGACGATGCGGATCGTGGTGCATGTATCCGATCGAATAAAGGTGCACCAGCGTCGAGACCGTGTTGACGACGACGAACATAACGGCCGTCAGCGTGTCGATGCGGAACGCCCATTCGACATCGATGCCGCCGGACTGGATCCAGCGCAGCACGGTGACCTTGATCACCTCGCCCGGCTCGCCATGGGCGAGCGCGACGGTGAAGAACACGATCCACGACAGGATGGCGACCACGATCATCAGACCGGTGGTGACATATTCCGAAGCCTTGGCGCCGATGGAGCGGCCGAACAGGCCGGCGATCAGGAAGCCGATCAGTGGAAGAAAGACGATAGCCTTGTAGATCATAGCCTTATCAGCCCTTCATCATATTGACGTCTTCGACGGCGATCGATCCGCGGTTGCGGTAGAAGACAACGAGTATTGCAAGACCGATGGCCGCTTCGGCGGCTGCGACGGTCAGAATGAACAAAGCGAAGACCTGGCCGACGATATCGTTCAGGAAGGCCGAGAAAGCCACCATGTTGATGTTGACCGCAAGCAGGATGAGTTCGATCGACATGAGGATGACGATGACGTTCTTCCGGTTGAGGAAGATGCCGAAAACGCCGATCGTGAAGAGGATCGCGCTGACCGTCAGGTAGTGGGAAAGACCGATTTCCATGTTCTGTTTCCTTGGATCCGTTCGCGCCTCAGATGCCCTGGCCCGGCTTGACCTTGACCGTGGTAACGGCGGTCTTCGGGTCACGGCCGACCTGCGTGGAGATATCCTGCCGCTTGATGTCGGTGCGATGACGCAGCGTCAGCACGATGGCGCCGATCATGGCCACCAGCAGCACGAGGCCGGCGAGCTGGAAGAAGTAGACGTAATTTGTATAGAGCACGTCGCCAAGTGCGGCCGTATTGGTGCGTTCGGTGACAGGCGGGATCGGCATGGTAATGGACTTGGCCGCAATCGGGTTCAGCATGCTGCCGCCGACCACGACGATCAGTTCCGCCGCCAGGATGACACCGATCAGCGCGCCGACCGGGGCATATTGCAGCACGCCCGAGCGAAGCTCTGCAAAATCCACATCCAGCATCATGACGACGAAGAGGAAGAGCACCGCCACGGCGCCGACATAAACCACCAGCAGGATCATGCCGAGGAACTCGGCGCCCGTCAGCAGGAACAGCGCGGCTGCGTTGAAGAAGGTCAAAATCAGAAACAGCACCGAATGAACAGGGTTCTTCGATGCGATGACCATGAACGCAGACGCCACGGCGACGAAAGCGAATATATAAAAGAATACAGCGTGCAGACCCATGTTGGTGCCTTCTTGTCCTCATCGGGCAAAGATGGCTCGAAGGCCCCTCACCCGTTTCGTCCCCGCCGGCGAAAACCGCGCAGGCATTTTACTTTTCATCGCTCTCCGGGGTTTCCCCCGGAAAGACGGTTGCGCCTTAACGGTAAGGCGCATCCAGTGCGAGGTTGCGTGCGATTTCACGCTCCCAGCGGTCGCCATTGTCGAGAAGCTTCTGCTTGTCGAAATAAAGCTCCTCGCGGGTTTCCGTCGCGAATTCGAAGTTCGGGCCTTCGACGATGGCATCGACCGGGCAGGCTTCCTGGCAGAAACCGCAATAGATGCACTTCACCATGTCGATATCGTAACGCACCGTGCGGCGGGTGCCGTCATTGCGGCGCGGGCCGGCTTCGATGGTGATCGCTTGAGCGGGACAGATCGCTTCACACAGCTTGCAGGCGATGCAGCGCTCTTCACCGTTCGGATAACGGCGCAGCGCATGTTCGCCGCGGAAACGCGGAGAGACCGGGCCCTTTTCGAAAGGATAGTTCACCGTTGCCTTCTGTTTGAAGAAGTGGCGCATCGTGAGCAGGATCGCGCCCACGAACTCCTTGAGGAACAGTGAATTGACGGCTTGGGAGAGGCTTGCCATCTCAGTCTCCAGATTTCTGAGCGAGGAGTACGGACATCAACCGGCCCACCCCGTCAGCTTCAATACGAATGCAACAATAACGACCATGGCGAGCGACAGGGGCAGGAACACCTTCCAGCCGAGACGCATGAGCTGGTCATAACGATAACGCGGAACGAAAGCCTTGGTCAGAGCGATCATGAAGAAGACCATGCAGCCCTTCAACGCGAACCAGACAATGCCCGGAACCCAGTTCAGGAACCACACATCCACGATCGGCAGCCAGCCGCCCATGAACAGGATCGTCGTCAGGCAGCAGATCAGGACGATCGCAGCATATTCGCCGAGCATGAACATCATGTAAGGCGTGGAGCCATATTCGACCATGTGACCGGCAACCAGTTCCGATTCCGCTTCCGGAAGATCGAAGGGCGGACGGTTGGTTTCGGCAAGGCCCGAAATGAAGAACACGATGAACATCGGGAACAGCGACAGCCAGTGCCAGTCAAGGAACGAGGCAGGCAGGCCAAGCATGGTGCCGAGGCCGGTCTTCTGGGCCAGAACGATGTCCGTCAGGTTCAGCGAACCGACGCAGAGCAGAACGGTGACGATGACGAGGCCGATCGACACTTCGTAGGACACCATCTGTGCCGCCGAACGCAGCGCACCAAGGAACGGGTACTTCGAGTTCGAAGCCCAGCCGCCCATGATGATGCCGTATACTTCAAGCGAAGAAATCGCGAAGATATAGAGAATGCCGACATTGATATTGGCGACGACCCAGCCTTCGTTGAAGGGAATGACGGCATAGGTGGCGAGCGCCAGCGTCACCGCAACCAGCGGCGCCAGAAGGAAGACGGCCTTGTTGGCGCCGGCCGGAATGACCGGTTCCTTCAAGATGAACTTCAAAAGGTCGGCAAAGGACTGAAAGAGACCGAAGGGACCAACGACGTTCGGACCACGGCGCAGCTGCACGGCCGCCCAGACCTTGCGGTCGGCGAGCAGCAGGAAGGCGATGGCCACCAGAAGGCAAACGAGAAGCAGCAGGGACTGGCCGACCATGATCAGCGCGGGCCAGACGTAGCTCCAGAAAAACTGTTCCATAAATCCCCTACCCTTACTCTGCCGCAGCCTGGAAATTGTTGCGGGCCAATGCGGAGCACTCGGCCATGACAGCGGATGCGCGCGCAATCGGGTTCGTCAAATAAAAGTCTTTAACCGGCGAGGCAAACGCCGACTTGTTGAGCGAGCCGGTCTTGCCGGCCAGCGCTTCGATATCCGTGGCCGTGCCCGCGACGATCTCGTCTGTTTCCGCAAGATGCGGATGCGCGACATAGAGCTGGCCGCGCAGGGCAGACAGCGAATCGAACGGCAGCTTCTTGCCGAGAACATCGGAAAGCGCACGCAGGATCGCCCAGTCTTCGCGGGCTTCGCCCGGTGCAAAACCGGCGCGGTTGCCCAGCTGCACGCGGCCTTCGGTGTTGACCCAGATACCGGATTTTTCGGTATAGGCCGCACCCGGAAGGATGACGTCGGCGTTCATCGCGCCCTGGTCGCCATGGCTACCGATATAGACGGTGAACTTGGCGCCCTTGTTGGAGAGGTCGAGTTCATCGGCGCCGAGCAGGAAGAGAACGTCCATGGACGCGACCATTTCAGCGGCGGCAACACCGCCCTCGCCCGGCACGAAGCCGATGTCGAGACCGCCAACGCGGGCAGCGGCGGTGTGCAGAACCGAGAAGCCGTTCCACTCTTCGGTGACAGCACCTACCGAGGTAGCGAGCTTGGCGGCGGCAGCCAGTACGGCTGCACCATCGGCGCGCGCCAGAGCACCCTGGCCGATGATGATCAGCGGGTTCTTGGCGGATTTCAGCTTGTCGACGAAGCTGTGCGAGCCATTGGCCAGATCGGACAGCGTTTCAGCGCCGGAACCGAGATATTCGTAATTGTAGCGAAGCTCGCCGGCTTCACCGATCACGCCGATCGGGAAACCGCCGCGACGCCAGCGCTTGCGGATGCGGGCGTTGAGCACGGCCGCTTCGTAGCGCGGGTTGGAACCAACGATCAGCAGGGCGTCGGCCTGTTCGATACCTTCGATGGTGGAGTTGAACAGGTAGCTGGCGCGGCCGAGCGACGGATCGAGTGCAACGCCATCCTGACGGCAATCGACATTGGCCGAACCGAGCGAAGCGAGAAGCGACTTCAGCGCGAACATTTCTTCAACGGAGGCCAGATCGCCGGCAATTGCGCCGATCTTGCTGCCGGATGTTGCGGCAACCGCCTGCTTGATCGCACCGAAGGCTTCGCCCCAGCTTGCGGGCTGCAGGCGGCCATCCTTGCGGACGTAAGGGCGGTCAAGGCGCTGTGTCTTCAGGCCGTCCCAGATGAAACGGCTCTTGTCGGAAATCCACTCTTCGTTGATCGCCTCGTTGACACGCGGCATGACGCGCATGACTTCGCGGCCACGGGTATCGACGCGGATGGCCGAACCGAGCGCGTCCATCACGTCGATGGTTTCGGTCTTGTTCAGTTCCCACGGACGGGCGGTGAAGGCGAAAGGCTTGGAGGTAAGCGCGCCGACCGGGCAGAGGTCAACAACGTTGCCCTGCAGCTCCGAGGTCATGGCCTGCTCGAGATAGGTGGTGATTTCGGCATCTTCGCCACGGCCGATAAGGCCCAGTTCCGCGATACCGGCCACTTCCGTGGTGAAACGGACACAGCGCGTGCAGTGGATGCAGCGGTTCATGACCGTCTTGACCAGCGGTCCGATATATTTGTCTTCAACCGCGCGCTTGTTTTCCGCGTAACGCGAACCGGCGATACCGAAGGCCATGGCCTGGTCCTGCAGGTCGCATTCGCCACCCTGGTCGCAGATCGGGCAATCCAGCGGGTGGTTGATGAGCAGGAATTCCATCACGCCTTCGCGGGCCTTCTTGACCATCGGCGTGTTGGTGAAAACCTCAGGCAATTCGCCGTTCGGGCCACCGCGAACGTCGCGAACGCCCATGGCGCAGGAGGCGGCAGGCTTGGGCGGTCCGCCCTTCACCTCGATGAGACACATGCGGCAGTTACCCGCGACCGACAAGCGCTCATGAAAACAAAAGCGCGGAACTTCGGCACCAGCCTCCTCGCACGCCTGCAAAAGCGTGAAATGATCCGGAACCTCGATCTCTTTACCGTCAACCTTGAGCTTTGCCATGGTCCTACTTACGTCCTGTTGCCTGTTCGTCCCATGTCTCACACGGTCCGCAACAAATCCTTAATCACGCCCGGCACTCGTATCGTCTGCCCAGACGCTTCATGGTGTCGCGAGGCCGGAAAATTCCGGCTCCGCCTGAAGCCTCAATGCTTATTCAGCGGCTTCCAGAACAGCGCCATCATCCATGGCCCTGTAGGTATATTGGTCGATGCGCTTTTCGATTTCCGGACGAAAATTGCGGATCAGCGCCTGTACCGGCCATGCGGCGGCGTCGCCGAGCGCACAGATGGTGTGGCCTTCGATCTGCTTCGTCACTTCGAACAGCATGTCGATTTCGCGCTTCTGGGCATTGCCCTTGACCATGCGCTCCAGCACGCGCCACATCCAGCCGGTGCCTTCGCGGCACGGCGTGCACTGGCCGCAGCTTTCATGCTTGAAGAAGGCCGCGATGCGGGCAATCGCCTTGATGACGTCGGTGGACTTGTCCATGACGATCATGCCGCCGGTGCCGAAGGAAGACTTCACTTCACGCATGCCGTCGAAATCCATGATGGCGTCCTTCATGTCCTCACCGCGCACGATGGGGCAGGATGCGCCGCCGGGGATGACGCCGAGCAGATTGTCCCAGCCGCCGCGAATGCCACCGCAATGGCGCTCAATCAGCTCACGGAAGGACAGGCCCAGCGCATCTTCGAAGGTGCACGGACGCTCGACATGGCCGGAGACCATGAACAGCTTGGTGCCGACATTGTTCGGACGGCCGATGGACGAGAACCATGCAGCACCTCGGCGCAGGATGGTCGGCGCAACGGCGATCGATTCAACGTTGTTGACGGTCGTCGGGCAGCCGTAAAGACCCATATTGGCCGGGAACGGCGGCTTCAGGCGCGGCTGGCCCTTCTTGCCTTCGAGGCTTTCGAGCAGAGCCGTCTCTTCGCCGCAGATATAGGCGCCCGCGCCGTGATGGACGTAGATGTCGAAATCCCAGCCGTTCTTGTTGTTCTTGCCGAGCAGGCCGGCATCGTAGCATTCGTCGATGGCCGCCTGCAGCGCCTCACGCTCGCGCATATATTCACCGCGAACGTAGATATAGGCGGTATGCGCGCCCATGGCGAAACCGGCGATAACGCAGCCTTCGATCAGCGTATGCGGATCGTTGCGCAGGATTTCGCGGTCCTTGCAGGTGCCGGGCTCGGATTCATCAGCATTCACGACGAGATAATGCGGACGGCCGTCATTTTCCTTCGGCATGAAGGACCACTTGAGACCCGTCGGGAAGCCAGCGCCGCCGCGACCGCGAAGGCCTGATGCCTTCATCTCGTTGATGATCCAGTCACGGCCCTTTTCGATGATCTGCTTGGTACCGTCCCAATGGCCGCGCGCTCTCACGCCCTTCAGGGACTTGTCCTTGAGGCCGTAGAGATTGGTAAAGATGCGATCCTGATCTTTTAACATGCTTCACCTCTTACCGCGGCTTCTTGCCGAAGACCTTGATATACTCGGCTTCGCCACCCTTGGCGAGCGCCTCGGCCTGCTTGATCCACTCGTCGCGTTCGATGCGGCCCTTGAAATTCAGATAACCGTCAACCCAGTCGCATTCGGCCTTCTTCCAGCCCGCGACCTGCGCGAAGGTGAAGATGCCGAGCTCATGCAGCGTGCCTTCGATCTTCGGACCGACGCCGGAAATGAGCTTCAGGTCGTCGGGCGTGGCGGGCTTTTCGATGCCGGCCGGACGATCCTTGGAATCGAGCGACGGCTTCGCAGATCCCGAAGCTTCCTTTTCGGCGGCCTTGACGTTGGCTTCCGCAGCCTTCGGCTCGTTTGCCGGCGTCTTCAGCTTCGGATCGGTTTCCGGCGCATCGGTCTTCGGCTTGGCGGCGTTGGACGGCGGAACCGGTGCGGCATCCGCAGGCACTTCGGCCGGCTTGTCGAGATTGGAGCGATCCGGCTTGATCTCTTCCGTCAGCGTCGTCAGTCCACCGACTGGAACCGACTCGTGACGGTCGATCTGCGGACCGGTCTTGACGGTGTCGCCCTTGCCCGCTTCGAACGTGTCGATGATCTCTTCCAGGCGCTCTGGCGTCAGGTCCTCATAGGCATCCTTGAAGATGATGACCATCGGCGCGTTGACGCAGGCGCCCTGACATTCCACTTCTTCCCAGGAGAGCGTGCCGCTCTCATTGGTGTGCAGCGGATCGTGGTGGATCTTCTTGCGGCAGACATCCATCAGCGCTTCCGAGCCGCGCAGCATGCAGGGCGTGGTGCCGCAGACCTGAACGTGGGCGCGCGTGCCAACCGGCTTCAGCTGGAACTGGGTGTAGAAGGTCGCCACTTCCATGACGCGGATATAGGCCATATCCAGCATGTCGGCGATCTTTTCGATGGCGGCGCGGGTAACCCAGCCGTCCTGCTCCTGCGCACGCATGAGCAGCGGGATGACCGCCGATTGCTGGCGTCCCTCAGGATATTTCTTGATCGTCTTCTCAGCCCAGGCAGTGTTTTCCTGGTTGAAGGCAAATGCCACGGGCTGGAACTGATCTTCGGCTAGTCGACGAACGGACATACTTCCTCACGCCTTTTCAGTTTAACGTCTCACAACGCGATCTCGCCACCGTGACGAATTCGCAGGCGTAAGCCGCCTTGTCTTTCTGCATGAACACGATGAACTTGCTGCCATTGGGAACCGAGGCCTTGATCTCGAATCCCGAAGACAGAAGCTGCTTGATGGTGGAACCGCCGCCGCTCGACAGCGATACGCCGCCCTCGTCCGTCGCCGTCTGGGCGAGAACGGGGGTCGACATCGCAGCAAGAAAAGCCGGAATGGCGAGCGGCAGACGCATCAGCGGTCGACCTCCCCGAACACGATGTCGAGGGAGCCGAGAACGGCTGTAACGTCGGCAAGCTGATGGCCCTTGCACAGGAAATCCATAGCCTGCAGGTGTGCGTAACCCGGAGCGCGGATCTTGCAACGGTAGGGCTTGTTCGAACCGTCTGCGACCACGTAAACGCCGAACTCGCCCTTCGGCGCTTCGACGGCGGCGTAAACTTCGCCGGCCGGAACGTGGTAACCTTCGGTGTAAAGCTTGAAGTGGTGGATCAAAGCTTCCATCGACCGCTTCATCTCGCCGCGCTTGGGCGGAACCACCTTACCGTCAAGCGAGGACACAGGGCCGATGCGATGCTTGCCGGACAGAAGATCGACGCACTGCTTCATGATCTTCACGGATTCGCGCATTTCCTGCATGCGGATCAGGTAACGATCATAGCAGTCGCCGTTCTTGCCGACGGGAATGTCGAATTCGAGATCGGAATAGCACTCATAGGGCTGCGCGCGGCGCAAATCCCAGGCAGCGCCCGAGCCGCGCACCATCACGCCCGTGAAACCCCAGGCGAAGGCGTCTTCAAGCGAGACGACGCCGATATCGACGTTACGCTGCTTGTAGATACGGTTGTCGGTCAGCAGGCCCTCGATATTGTCGAGAACGGTGAGGAACGGGTCGCACCACTTGCCGATATCATCGACCAGTTCCGGCGGCAGGTCCTGATGCACGCCGCCCGGACGAACATAAGCCGAGTGCATGCGGGCGCCGCAGGCGCGCTCATAGAACACCATCAGCTTTTCGCGTTCTTCGAAACCCCAGACCGGCGGCGTCATCGCGCCGACGTCCATGGCCTGCGTCGTCACGTTCATGATGTGCGACAGGATGCGGCCGATTTCCGAATAGAGCACGCGGATCAACTGACCGCGCATCGGGATTTCGAGGCCGAGCAGCTTTTCGACGGCGAGTGCGAAAGCATGTTCCTGGTTCATCGGCGCGACGTAGTCCAGGCGGTCGAAGTAAGGAACGGCCTGCAGATAGGTCTTGGTCTCGATCAGCTTTTCGGTGCCGCGGTGCAGAAGACCGATATGCGGATCGACGCGCTCGACGATTTCGCCGTCCAGTTCCAGAACCAGACGCAGCACGCCGTGCGCGGACGGATGTTCCGGACCGAAGTTGATCGTGAAATTGCGGACGTTATGCTCAGTCATTCTAGTGCTCCGCCGAGGTGATCATGGCGATGAATTCGGGGCCGGTCATGTTCTGCGTGGTTTCAGCGAAAGAATAGCTCGAAGGCTTTTCATCCGTGAAAATCTGCGACGCGAACTTGAAACTGGAAGGGTTATCGAAAGCCTGCAGCGAAACGGCAAAATGCTTGCCGTCCTTGGAACGCCACATCAGCGTGCTGCCGCAGTTCTTGCAGAAGCAGCGCTCACCCCATTCCGACGAGGAATAGACGCCGAGGTTCTCTTCGTTTTCGACGGAGATATCAGCGCATTCGACAGCCAGAAACGCACCGCCGGACCAGCGGCGGCACACGGAGCAATGGCAAACGCCAAATTCACGGGCACCGATGACGGCGTTGAAGCCGACGGCGCCGCAAAGACATTGCGCATGCTCTGTCGCGGGGGCTTGGCTCATTGCTTGGCCTTTTCGTCACCCGGGAGAACATATTCGGTTCCTTCCCATGGGGAGAGGAAATCGAAGTTGCGGAATTCCTGCTTCAGTTCGACCGGTTCATAAAGAACCCGTTTCAGCACGTCATCGTAACGTACTTCCACAAAGCCGGTAACCGGAAAATCCTTGCGCAGCGGATGGCCTTCGAAACCGTAGTCCGTGAGGATACGGCGCAGGTCCTTATGGCCCTCGAAAGGAATGCCATACATGTCCCAGGCTTCGCGCTCGAACCACTCGGCACCCATGTAAACGGAGGTCGAAGACGGTACGCCCTCGTCTTCCGCTACCTGAAGCTTAATGCGGACGCGCAGGTTCTGGCGCGGCGACAGCAGGTGATAAACGACATCGAAACGCTTTTCGCGCTGCGGCCAGTCAACGCCGCAAATGTCGATGATGTTGACAAAACCGCACTGCACGTCATCACGCAGGAAGGTCAAAAGCGCGATCACACTTTCAGGCGTCGTGTTCAGCGTCAGTTCGCCATAGGCGATATCAGCCGACACCACGAGGGAACCGCGCGCTTCCTTAACGTAAGCAGCAAGATCGTTGAGAGCTTCGCTCATTCTTAATCCGTCCTTTGCCCTTAGCGCTCGATCGTACCGGTACGACGAATCTTCTTCTGCAGCAGAAGCACGCCATAAAGCAGCGCCTCCGCCGTGGGGGGACAGCCCGGAACGTAGATATCCACCGGCACGACGCGGTCGCAGCCGCGCACGACAGCGTAGGAATAGTGATAATAACCGCCGCCATTGGCGCAGGAGCCCATGGAAATGACGTAACGCGGCTCAGGCATCTGGTCATAGACCTTTCGCAGAGCGGGCGCCATCTTGTTGGTGAGCGTGCCGGCAACGATCATCACGTCCGACTGGCGCGGTGAGGCGCGAGGGGCGACACCGAAGCGCTCCATGTCATAACGCGGACCGGACGCCTGCATCAGGCCTTCGACGGCGCAGCAGGCGAGACCGAACTGCATCCACATCAGGGAGCCGGTGCGCGCCCAGGTGATCAGCTCGTCGGTCGAGGTGACGAGAAAGCCCTTGTCGGCCAGCTCGTCATTGATTTCCGTGAAGTAGGCATCGTTGCTGCCAACCGGCTTGCCGGTCGAGGGATCGATGATCCCCTTCGGCTGCGGCGCAACGAGCGTGCTGTTGTTCTGGCTCATGCCCATTCCAGCGCTCCCTTCTTCCACTCATAGATAAAGCCGATGGTGAGGACGAGGAGGAATACCATCATCGACCAGAAACCGAACCAGCCCATCTCACCAAAAGACACCGCCCAGGGGAAGAGGAAGGCGACTTCCAGATCGAAGATGATGAACAGGATCGACACCAGGTAAAAACGGATATCGAACTTCATGCGGGCATCGTCGAAGGCGTTGAAACCGCACTCGAAAGCGGAAAGCTTTTCCGGGTCCGGAGCCTTGTAGGCAACCGCGAAAGGCGCAATGAGAAGCGCCAGGCCAATGACGAGAGCGATACCGATGAAGATTGCGATCGGAATGTAGGAACTGAGGAGTTCAGTCATGGTCTCTTCCCTGCCCGGCCGGGTGCCGGACCTGCCTTTGCGACTGATAAGTCTCAAGGCGCACAAATATGTTGCAACGCCAAAGTGGTTAGCGCAGCCGCGCTCTCTCTGCAAGAGTTTAGGCACCATTTCAAGACACCTGCCGCATTGATTGGCAACAATATTGCCGGAATTGACGCAAATTTGGGCCACAATTCCGACCTAAGCCCCTCAAATACAATAATAATCGATTGAAGGACGCAACCGCAAAAAAGTCACACGAATTTTACGTCGGAATGGCGGCGAAGTGACGATATCGGGAGATCGAAACTTGAGTAAAAAAAGCAGGAAAAATCGCATCTGAAAAGACCGGAATCAGGTGCCGGAATCGTCAAAAAAACGGAGCCGCGCAGACTGCACGTCGATCTATTTTTAAGGAGACATTTCAGGAAGAAGAAATGGCGCGAGTGACGGGGCTCGAACCCGCGACCTCCGGCGTGACAGGCCGGCACTCTAACCGACTGAGCTACACCCGCGCACCACAGACATTCATCTGTGTTTTCCGAGGAACAGGATGGCGCGAGTGACGGGGCTCGAACCCGCGACCTCCGGCGTGACAGGCCGGCACTCTAACCGACTGAGCTACACCCGCATCTCCTGACGACAGGAGCTTGTCCCGCCGCTCGAACCAGCCTCGGCTGTTCGATGAGCGGCTAACTACGGCGTTCGTGCGGGGGTGTCAAGCAGGTTTCACGACAAAAGAATAAGCTTCTTCATTTTGATCGGGAAAAACCGGAAGGCCTTGGAACGCTATTGCGGCAAACGCCCTGTTTTGCGGGCTTTTCCCAACGAAAACAAAAAACTTGTCCACAGACACGGGCATCCGCGGGAAGATTCCCATGTGTCGTTCAAGCTGGTTGCGGCTTCGGTTTTTGCCAAAAAGCCCGCAGTTGCTGCCTTTTCGCCATCAGCCATTCACACAGGAAAAAGCTGCCGGCAAAAAAAACAAAAAAACTTCATAAAAGCCCTTGCGGTTTTTTTCCGATCCGAATACATCACGGCCACCGACGCGGCGGACATGATCCGCAGGACGCGAAGGGCGATTAGCTCAGTTGGTAGAGCGCCTCGTTTACACCGAGGATGTCGGGAGTTCGAGTCTCTCATCGCCCACCATTTTCCAAGTCATCCAGATCGCTGCATAGTTGAACCCGACATTTGTCGTGACACGCGTTCTTTGATGTGAATTTCCAGCTTAAGAATCATTCCCCTACCCGCTGGCATGCGGATTATCGAAGCTGGATCCACGTGCTGGAGATGAGGAATCGCATTTTACGGTTTCCGTCTATGCCAAATCGGCACTTCTGTTCCACATTCCGACAGCTTTTTCAGGTCTGTGTGCCACCCCGCAACATACCGAAAAATAAGCAGATTCAGACTTTTTAAAGAGATTTCGGGCATTATTTTCGAGCCGTTTCATGATGAGCGGTAGAAATAATGGATGAAACCATGGTCGACGCGTTTGTAACACTCGCGCTCATTGCGCTGCCTGTTTATATTTTTTTCGCTGGGTCCAGCAGGACTCGGAAAAAGACAATACTCCCAAAAGCAAGAATTCCATGGGGCGGTGATCCTTTGCGATCGGTCCTCGGCTTTTGCACCATGTCCCCCGACAAATTCCCGATGACCGATAACGAAGCGGCAATGTCGGCTTAACAGCCTGCATTATGAAACATCGCACCAAACGGGCCCTGACCGGCTTGCTCATGCCGCATAAAAAAGCCGGGCTATGCCCGGCTTTTCTCATTTGGGGCACTATCAGGGGCGATCAGTTGATCGCCTTCAGATCGACAGTGAAGAACAATGTTTCACCGGACGAATCGTCCACACCGTCATTGTCGGTGACGGCATAGGCCGTTCCCGCCTTGTCGAAGGTGAACCCTTCCAGCTTGTCGACGACATAACCATTGGTCTGGGCCTTGAGGTCCGGCAGGAAATCATGCGCTTCCTGCTTGGCCACCAGTGGCAGTTCGCCGCCGATCTTGCCCGGCTTCAGGTCCGCGATTGCAACGCGGTAGAGCTTCTTGATCTTCGCCTTGTCGCCGATCTGGTTATCGCGCTCGACGATATAGACATAGTCGCCCTGGGCGGTGATTTCGGAAAGGCCGACCCAGCCTGCATCGGTCTTGTCGAGCGGGTAACGCACGGCGCCCCATTCCTTGGACTTCGGGTTATAGGAGACGAGCTTGACGATGCCCTTCTCGTCCGTTCCCCATTCGCGCTGAACGGCCATCCACAGCGTCGCGTCGTCGCCCTTGCCGATCATGGTCACGCCTTCGAAACCAAATCGGGTCTCACCGGCAAGCAGTTCCTTCGGCAGCGCGATTTCAGCCTTGATTTCACCCTTGGCGTTGACGTTGTAGAGCGCATGCGGAACAAGCTTGGCGCTATCGCCTTCCGAGGCGAGCCAGAAGCCACCCTTACCGTCGAGCGTGATGCCTTCGATGTCGAGCTTCTGGGCAGCGATGCCGTCACGCTTGACGCGCAGCACGCTGGTGATGGTGGCGGGTTTCTTCGTTGCGTCGATGGTGAAGATCGACGGCTGGTTGCCATAGACCGAGTCGGACACGGCGTAGAGAATGCCGGGCTTCTCGGCATCGCCGACCAGACCCGAAAGAGCACCCCAGCCGATCGGCGCGCCGTCGACGGTGGCGGAAACGAGTTGCGGATAGGCCGCCTTGCCTTCGGCACGCTCGTAAAGCATGACATGCGAGCGAACGCCGCCATCCTCGACCAGATCGACCTCGTTTGCCGTAACCAGAAGGTTGCGCGACGGAATGGCGACGGCTCCCTCCGGCGAAACGCCAGATGGCAGAAGCTGCGTCAGTTCCGGCTCCTTGCCGGTGTCCTTGTAGACAGCAACGACAGAGGCGCGCTCGGCAAGCACGAAGAAATATTTCTGGTCGCCGAATGTTGCCGCTTCCAGACCTTCCGGCTCAATGCCCTTGGCCTTGGAGCGCTTCTCCGGATAGTGGCCGATGGCCGCAACCGCGTGTTCGAGCGACGAACCCGATTCGTAGACGAGCTTGCCGGTCTTGTCGAAGATGGTGAAACCGCGCGAACCGCCCTGCCAATCGCCTTCATTGGCGATGACGATGCGGTCATTGTCCAGCCACTTCACGGCATCCGGCTCGCGCTTGCGGCCTTCCTGCTTGTCGGTGAACTTCAGCTGGCCATCGCTTTTCGTATCGACGCCTTCGAGATCGACCTTACCGGCGGAGAAATGCGTCTTCACCGTGCCGGTCTTACCGTCGAGGATGACGATGTGGTTGTTTTCCTGCAGCGTGAGCGCGATCTCGCCATTGGCATTGATCGAGACGAATTCCGGCTCCGGATCTTCCGGGGCGATTTCGGCAAGGCCAGTCAATTCGATCTTCTTCAGCGTTCCGCAGTCAGCGACGCCGTTCTTCAGGCCGACCGTGACCAGATAACCGGCGGGCATTTGCGGCAGGGCGCCTTCGTTCACCTCTTCGTCGCGTTCGTTTTCGATCGCGATGGCGGCAAAAGTCTTGTCCGGGGAAACGGCGACGGAATCAGGCTGGCCACCGAGATCACAGCTTGCCTCGATCTTCTTGGTGGCGATGTCGACCGTTACCAGCTTGCCGGACGGCTTGGCGCGGTTTTCCGACGTATTGACGCCGGCCAGAACCTTGACACCTGCGACGGCGACAGAGGTCGGCTCGCCTTCGAGCAGCAGGGCGCCGCCAGCCTTGGGGGCCTTCGCATCGGTGATGTCGATGAAGCCGATGCCGCCAAGCGGGCTGTCCGAATAGATCAGCGTCTTGCCGTCTTCGCTGGCAGTGACGATTTCAGCTGAGGTGACGGACTTGGCGTCCTTGTCCGCGGGAAGGTTCTTCGCCACCGGAAAGGATGCAATGCGGTTAAAAACCGGCTCTGCTGCGGCCGGAAAGGCTGCGGATGTGAGCAGCGCAGCAGTCAAAGCCATATGAGAAAATCGGAACGCCATCATAATCCCCCTTGGGTCCAGAAATACCCCATGGCTTCTGCGTCAAAGACATGACAGTGGCATGACATTTCCTGTCGGGTGAATCAAAAAGCCCGGCCATAAAGACCGGGCTTTCCTGTTTATGCGCACATTCCGCGTATCGGAACACCGTGTGACCGGATGGGGGCTACACAAGCACGCTCCCCTACTTTCAATCAACATCATGCCGGGTTGAAAAACTGGGCTATCCGAAAAAGCTTTTCGAAAAGCCGCCCGGTTTTCGGGCCGGCATGATGGCGTCAAGGCGTCAAAACATGTTTCCTCGTGAACCTGAAAAGCCGCCCGCCCGCCGCCGGGCGCTGCGGCTTTCCGGAAACCTTACGAGTTAACAGCGTCCTTCAGGCCCTTGCCTGCGGAAAACTTCGGCACGTTGCGAGCCGGGATATCGACTTCAGCACCCGTGGAAGGGTTACGGCCCTTGGAGGCTTCACGGCGGCTAACGGAGAAGCTGCCGAAGCCAGCGAGGCGGATGTCGCCACCGCTCTTCAGTTCGTTCTGTACGGTTTCGAATACCGCATCAACAGCGGAAGCAGCATCTGCCTTCGTGAGACCAGCCTTTTCGGCAACAGCAGAGACGAGCTCGTTCTTGTTCATGTTTCCACCCCTTTCAATGGTTTGAAACGACTCAAATTAAGCCGGCGCAGAATACGTTCGCATCCGCGCGCAGCAACTCAAAAGCGCTGGAATCGCCTGAAAAACAAGGGGTCTGCGGTTTTTTTCACAAAAAAGGCCGACATTTCTGCCGGCCTTCCACATATTCGTGCCAAATTGGCATCACTTGTGCGGGCCGAAGCACCGCCTGTGCCTTCCGGCACCTAACGCATTGATTCTATGCATCACCTTTTGCGAAAACCGATTCCGGCCTCCGCGCCGATGCCTTGATCAATGCGCGATCGTCTGGCTGCCGTCATCGACACCTTCGACGGTGGCGATCACGGGCGTCTCAATGCTGCCGTCCCACTCGATGGGCTCCGGCTTGCGAAGCAGCGCGTGTTCGATCACCTCGCCCATGCGCGAAACCGGGATGATTTCCATCTCGTTCTTCACATTGTCCGGAATCTCCGCCAGATCCTTGGCGTTTTCTTCCGGGATCAGCACCTTCTTGATGCCGCCGCGAAGCGCCGCAAGCAGCTTTTCCTTCAGGCCGCCGATGGGCAGCACGCGACCACGAAGCGTGATCTCGCCCGTCATCGCCACATCCTTCGAGACCGGAATGCCGGTCATGATGGAGACGATGGCGGTTGCCATGGCCACGCCTGCAGAGGGCCCGTCCTTCGGGGTCGCACCTTCCGGAACGTGGACGTGGATGTCGCTCTTGTCGAAGCGCGGCGGTTCGATGCCGAAATCCACGGCGCGCGAGCGGACGTAAGATGCCGCCGCCGAAATGGATTCCTTCATCACTTCCTTGAGGTTGCCGGTCACCGTCATGCGGCCCTTGCCCGGCATCATCACGCCTTCGATGGTGAGCAGCTCACCGCCAACTTCCGTCCAGGCAAGACCGGTGACGACACCGACCTGATCCTCGCGCTCGGCCTCGCCATGGCGGAACCGCGGAACGCCCAGATAATCCGGAACGTTGGCTGCGGTGACTTCCACGGACTTGACCTTGCCCTTGATGATCTCGGTCACGGCCTTTCGTGCAAGCTTCATCAATTCGCGCTCGAAGCTGCGCACGCCCGCCTCACGGGTGTACTGCTGGATGACGATCATCAGGGCGTCATCGCTGACCGAGAACTCTTCCGGACGCAGGGCGTGTTCCTTGATCGCCTTCGGCAACAGGTGACGCTTGGCGATTTCGCGCTTTTCGTCTTCGGTGTAGCCGGCGATGCGGATCACTTCCATACGGTCCATCAGGGGACCCGGAATGTTCAGCGTGTTGGCCGTGGTCACGAACATCACGTCGGACAGGTCGTATTCCACTTCAAGGTAGTGGTCCATGAAGGTGGAGTTCTGTTCCGGATCGAGCACCTCGAGCAGAGCAGACGACGGGTCACCACGGAAATCCATGCCCATCTTGTCGATTTCGTCGAGCAGGAAGAGCGGGTTCGCCTTCTTGGCCTTCTTCATCGACTGGACGATCTTGCCCGGCATGGAGCCGATATAGGTACGGCGGTGACCGCGGATTTCCGCCTCGTCACGCACGCCACCCAGCGCCATGCGCACATATTCGCGGCCGGTCGCCTTGGCGATCGACTTGGCGAGCGAGGTCTTGCCGACGCCGGGAGGGCCGACGAGGCACAGGATGGGGCCACGGATCTTCGAGGCGCGCGCCTGAACGGCGAGATACTCGACGATGCGTTCCTTGACCTTGTCCAGACCGAAATGATCCTGATCGAGGATTTTTTCGGCAGCGTTGAGGTCGGTCTTGATCTTCGACTTCTTGCCCCAGGGCAAACCCAGCAGCCAGTCCAGATAGTTGCGCACGACGGTCGCTTCCGCGGACATCGGGCTCATCTGGCGAAGCTTCTTCATTTCCGCCTCGGCCTTTTCCTTGGCCTCCTTGGAAAGCTTGGTCTTGGCGATGCGTTCTTCCAATTCGGCCATCTCGTCACGGCCGTCCTCGCCGTCGCCGAGTTCCTTCTGGATCGCCTTCATCTGCTCGTTCAGGTAATATTCGCGCTGGGTCTTCTCCATCTGGCGCTTGACGCGCGAGCGGATGCGCTTTTCGACCTGAAGCACGGAAATCTCGCCTTCCATGAAGCCGAGCGCCTTTTCAAGCCGCTGCTTCACGCTGACGGTTTCCAGCATTTCCTGCTTTTCGGTGATCTTGATCGACAGGTGCGAAGCGACCGTGTCAGCCAGCTTCGAATAATCGTCGATCTGACCGGCAGCGCCGACAACCTCGGGCGAAATCTTCTTGTTGAGCTTTACATAGCTCTCGAATTCCGAAACGACCGAACGCGACAGCGCCTCGATCTCGACTGGATCTTCGGCAGGCTCCTGCAGCGGCGTCGCGGAAGCTTCGTAAAAGTCTTCACGGCCGGTATATTCATCGATCTGGGCGCGGCCCTTGCCTTCCACCAGAACCTTGACGGTGCCATCGGGCAGCTTCAGGAGCTGGAGAACGTTGGCGACCGTGCCGACCTTGTGGATGGCGTCCGGGGTCGGATCGTCATCGCTGGCGTTGATCTGGGTGACAAGCATGATCTGCTTGTCCGAACCCATAACTTCCTCGAGCGCACGAATGGATTTTTCCCGCCCGACGAACAGGGGAACGATCATATGCGGGAAAACGACAATGTCGCGCAGGGGAAGTACCGGATAGGTACCGCCAGATGCCGCAGACGTGATGTTCGTCATATCATTTCCTTTCCATGGTCCCTTTCGGGACACTTTGCCGGACGTCTTGGGGCGCCCGACATATTCATTTCTCGAGACTGAAAGTGGAGTTTCGAAACACCGATTTCAAGTCACCGGAAGAGACGGTCCACCCGCAGCGGCAAGACCGTAAAATTCCACAAAACCCAGCGCCGGCTATTACTCCCGACATTTCCGGTTATCCCAAAGGATCAGGAACCGGGTCGCCGACGGTAATTCACATTTCCGTCATATCGCGCTGCAAATCAGTTGTAAGACTTTATCAGCAAAGCGCAATCCGCTCCAAACGCAAAATCGGGCTCAGCCAAGTTAGGCGCAAGTTTCGCGCCCTGGCCCAACGGAAAAGGCCCGCACGGGTGCGGGCCTTTCAAATTCACCACAGACCGGATCAACCAATCAGGCTGAAACGTTGGTCTTTTCTTCCTGACGATCCGCATAGATGTAGAGCGGACGGGCGATGCCGCTGACCACATCGTTGGAGATCACCACTTCGCGCACGCCTTCCAGCGTCGGCAGTTCGAACATGGTGTCCAGAAGGATCTTTTCCATGATCGAGCGCAGGCCGCGGGCGCCGGTCTTGCGGGTGATCGCCTTGCGGGCGATCTCGCGAAGGGCGTCCTCGTGGAAGGTCAGTTCCACATCTTCCATCTCGAACAGGCGCTGGTACTGCTTGACCAGAGCGTTCTTCGGCTCGGACAGGATCTGGATCAGCGCATCTTCATCAAGGTCTTCCAGCGTTGCCAGAACGGGCAGACGACCGATGAATTCCGGGATAAGACCGAACTTCACCAGATCTTCCGGCTCCAGCTCGCGCAGCACCTCGCCAACGCGACGATCGTCTTCCGCCTTGACGGTCGCACCGAAGCCGATCGAGGTCTTTTCACCACGGGCCGAGATGATCTTGTCGAGGCCGGCAAAGGCGCCGCCGCAGATGAACAGGATGTTGGTCGTATCCACCTGCAGGAATTCCTGCTGCGGATGCTTGCGGCCGCCCTGCGGCGGAACGGAAGCGACCGTGCCTTCCATGATCTTCAGAAGCGCCTGCTGAACGCCCTCGCCCGACACGTCGCGCGTAATGGACGGGTTGTCCGACTTGCGGGAAATCTTGTCGACTTCGTCGATATAGACGATGCCGCGCTGGGCGCGCTCGACATTGTAATCCGCAGCCTGCAACAGCTTCAGGATGATGTTTTCCACGTCCTCGCCGACATAACCGGCTTCGGTCAGCGTCGTTGCATCCGCCATGGTGAAGGGAACGTCGATGATGCGGGCGAGCGTCTGGGCAAGATAGGTCTTGCCGCAACCCGTCGGACCGACGAGCATGATGTTCGACTTCGCCAGCTCGACATCGCCATTCTTGGAGGCGTGCGCGAGGCGCTTGTAATGGTTGTGAACGGCAACAGACAGGATCTTCTTCGCCTGCTTCTGGCCGATGACATATTCGTCGAGGATCTTGATGATGTCCTGCGGGGTGGGAACACCCTCGCGCGACTTCACCATCGACGTCTTGTTCTCCTCGCGGATGATGTCCATGCACAATTCGACGCATTCATCACAGATGAAAACCGTCGGTCCGGCAATGAGTTTCCGGACTTCGTGCTGGCTCTTGCCGCAGAATGAACAATAGAGTGTATTTTTAGAGTCGCCGCCGTTGCTGCCGCTGACTTTGCTCATATCTCTTTCCTTCCAGCACGCCGCAGGTCCGCCAAACGGATCGCGGTCAACTTACCGCCCGCCGATACGGCCAGCCCTTGGGTGCATTGCCGTATCCGCCTCGTTTCCCGGGGTACTAGCCGTATCAGATACAGGAGCTGACAACCGGCTGCAACGAATTCCCCATCAAACCAAAGGCCACGTCATAAAAATTCAACACAGCCTTTATATATACTAATATCGCTTTCTGTTCCGGTTGAAAGCCCCGAAATTACTTTGCGGGGTTAAACAAACGTCAAAAAAGCGTCGCGCCTCAATTCGCGGCGGCGCCCTCGATTTCCTGGCGCGAGGTCAGGATCTTGTCGATCACGCCCCAGTCCTTCGCCTCGTCTGCATCCATGAAATGGTCGCGATCAAGGGTTTTTTCAACCTCTTCGAGCGTGCGGCCCGTATGCTTCACGTAGACTTCATTGAGACGGCGCTTCATCTTGATGATGTCGCGGGCGTGACGTTCGATGTCCGAAGCCTGCCCCTGGAAACCGCCGGAGGGCTGGTGCACCATGATGCGGGCGTTCGGGGTTGCGAAACGCATTCCCTTTTCACCGGCGGCCAGAAGCAGCGAACCCATGGATGCAGCCTGACCGACGCAGAGCGTGGAGACCGCAGGACGGATGAACTGCATCGTATCGTAGATCGCCATGCCGGCGGTCACGACGCCACCCGGCGAATTGATGTAGAGCGCGATTTCCTTCTTCGGGTTTTCCGCCTCGAGGAAAAGCAGCTGCGCGCAAACGAGCGAAGCCATCTGGTCTTCCACCGGGCCGGTGAGGAAAATGATGCGTTCCTTGAGAAGACGGGAAAATATGTCGTAGGAGCGTTCGCCGCGATTGGTCTGCTCTACGACCATCGGCACCAGAGCCATGGCGGTATCAACTGGATTTTTCATGTCCGTCCTTTGTCAAACTCTGCCCTTCGCGAAAAACCGCTCCGGAATCACTTCTAACCTTCATTCTTCCTACATAGAGTGTCCCTGCCCCGTACTTCAAGACACGAAGCCGCATATCCTTAACGGCTCAACAGCGTTTGCGGGCCTTTCGGGCCGAGGTTGACGGGGCTTTCGAACCGCCTGGTGCCGGTCGGGCCTCTTTCCTTCGCCGCCACCATTTTTTTACTATGGCAGGCGACGACGGCAAAAATCGGCCGCCATGCACAGATATAACTTCTCACCGGCAAGAACTCGTTAGTATTTGCTACAGATACTGACCAGCGAATTTTCGGTTCCCGTCGGGGGAATGCGCCCATCCGGGCGAAATGGCAGCTCAACAATTCAAGCGGGCATAACGCACCTCGTGCGCAAGGGCCCGCTTTTACCGCATTATGGCGCAGATAGGATTTTGCAATGCTGGATGCAAAGACGAGCACGCTACTATGGGCGGCGGAAACGTTCACCCTTGCCGTGCTTTTGGGAACGCTGTGGCTGCACCGCCCTTCCCGCCGGCATAATCTCTATTTCGCCGCCGGCTTCCTCGCCACGGGCTTCGGCACTGTCATGGTGGCCTTTCGCGGGGATATTTCCAGTTTTCTGTCCATTCAGGTCGGCAATACGCTTGCGCTTTCCGCCTTCGGTTTCTGGCTCGCGGGCCTGTTAGGCCTGGAGCAGCGCAAACTCGGCGGCTGGATTGCAATTCCCGCCCTGCTGTGGATCGCCGGAATGTTCGTGCCATCCGTGCGCGAAGACATGGTCGCCCGCATCCTGCTTTATCATGCCAGTGCTGCCACGGGCTATTTCATGCTCGCCGGTGTCCTTCTGGCCAGCAGGGCGCGCGCAACACGCAGCCGAAAGGTACTGGCCACGATCCTGATCCTGCAGGCTTTTGCCGGAGCGCTCGTCGCATCCATCGTCATCCCCGCCAATGCCGCGGTTCCCAACGCCATTCCCATGACGTCGGCGCTCTCCATTTCCGGCATGCTCGGCTTCACGGCCATCATCATGATCAGCGCCAAGATCATCATGGAGGATACGGAGATTCGTCTCCACCGGCTCGCCATGACCGATCACCTGACCGGCGTTCTCAACCGTCGCGGTCTCCTAGAGGAGTTCGAGCGCATCAAGAAGCGGTCACCGGGATCCAGCCGCTATGTGGCTCTGGTGCTGTTCGACATCGATCATTTCAAGAAGATCAATGACAGATATGGCCACCAGTCCGGCGACGCGGTGCTCGTGCATTTCTGTAATATCGCGCAGCGCGCGATCGGCGATCGTGGCCTTTTCGTCAGAATGGGAGGCGAGGAATTTGCTCTGGTTGCCGAAGTCGAAAGTCCTTCCAGCACGGCGACGCTTGCGGAAGCCATCCGCAGCAATCTGCGCCTTTCAAAGATCAGTTCGCGCGGTGAAGGCATAGAGGTAACCACAAGCGTCGGCATATCCGAAGCCATGATCAAGGATGCGGACCTGAGCGTGATGATGACGGAAGCCGACCGCGCGCTCTATGCCGCCAAGAAGGCCGGGCGCAACCGGACCGTCATTCACGTCAATTCGGCCAATGTCGTCGTGCCCGCCTCGGACCGCGAGGAAAATCCGATGGACAACAATGCCGACCGTCAGGTCGCCGCCCTGAACCGGATAGCCGCCATCGCCAGTCGATGATGATGTAACCATCCAGTGACATACATGGGGGTATCCGGAAGGGATTTCCCTCCCTTCCCAAAGCGCCGCGCGCGGAATAGATCATGGGTATGACAACGACATTTCCCTTTCTCAAAATCGATCCCGCCACCCGTCGCGTTTCCCTTGATGCCCGCGACCCGGCTTTCTACAGCGATCCGAACCCGGTCTATGCGGCCCTTCACGCTGAATGTCCCACCTTCTACTGGGAAGAGCAGCGGCAGTGGTTTTTCACCGGATACGACCACGTCAGCGCCCTTCTGCGCGACCGCCGGTTCGGACGGCAGATCCTGCATGTGGCGAGCCGCGAGGAAATTGGCTTGGCCCAGCCGCTCGAACATGTGAAACATTTCGACGCCGCCGAGCAGCATTCGCTGCTGGAACTGGAACCGCCGGAACACACGCGGCTGCGCACGCTCATCAACCGCGCCTTCGTGTCGCGGCATGTCGACAAGATGAAGCCGGAAATCGAGGAACTCGCCAACCGTCTGATCGACGCCTTCGAAGCAAATGGCGAAACGGAACTGCTCTCTTCCTATGCCGACATCATCCCGGTGACGATGATCGCCCGCATGATCGGCATTCCCGAGGAGATGGGGCCGCAGCTTCTGAAATGGTCGCATGCCTATGTCGGCATGTATATGTTCAAGCGCACGCCGGAAGACGAGATTCTGGCCGACAAGGCCGCATATGAATTCTCAGACTATGTGCGCAGCGTGATCGCGGAGCGGCGAGCGGAGCCGAAGGACGATCTGCTGAGCCACATGATCCACACGGAACACAAGGGCCAGTACCTCACCGACGATGAGTTGATCTCCACGACCATCGTGCTGCTGAATGCCGGGCACGAGGCGACCGTTCACCAGATCGGTAATTCCGTGCGCATCATTCTGGAAAGCGGCATCTCTCCAGAGACCCTGTTTAGCGACGATGCGACCACAGAACGGACGGTGGAAGAAACGCTGCGCATCTGCGCCCCGGTCCATATTTTCCAGCGCTGGGTTCTGGAACCTGTCGAAATCGATGGCGTCACGTTCAAGCGTGGCGACAAGGTCAGCCTCATCCTGGCAGCCGCCAATCTCGATCCCGCAAAATTTTCCGATCCGCTGACCTTCCAGCCCGACCGCAACGAAGGCGCCAATGTCTCCTTCGGCGCCGGCATTCATTTCTGCATCGGCGCGCCGCTGGCAAGGCTGGAACTCAATCTTGCCCTGCCCCTGCTTTTCAAACGCCTGCCGGGCCTGAAGATCGCCGAGCCGCCCAGGGTCAAGGATGTTTATCATTTCCATGGTCTGGAGCGGCTCGATCTCAGTTGGTGAGATTTGGCTGATAGAGCACTCGCGAGGACCATCCGGTTTCAGAGCCGGATGACATAATCCTTCCGCGTCGTTTCCACGACCTCCCAGGTGCCCGTAAAGCCCGGACGCAGGATAACACGGTCGCCCGGTCTCAGATCGCGCGGCGCACCGCCGTCTTCGGTCAGGATGGAATGGCCTTCGAGAATGTTGAAATATTCCCATTCATCATAGACCACCCGCCATTTACCGGGCGTCGACTGCCAGATGCCGGCATAGATGCCGCCGGGAGCCTCCTCGAGATTCCATGTGGTGAATCTGGGATCGCCGGAGATCAACCGTTCCGGCGCGGGCGCGCCATATTCCAGTTCGGCAACGTCATCGAAGGACAGAAAATTCGTCATGACGTCCCCTGTCCGTCAAATGTGGTTGGGATACAGCTTTGCGCAATTGTGGGTGTCTCGTCAAATAGTCTCGAATATCCCGGCGGAGCGTTGCCGTAGAAGAAACGCGTCGCTATTCCATCTTTGTCCAGCCGAAAACCAGCCAGGTATATTTCGATTTCCCGTCGGGCTCGGCGGTATACGTCATCTGCATATCCCCATCCTTCGCATAAATATCGAGCCGGGGCGCCGTATCGAGTTTCAGCCAAAGCGAACTCCTGTCAAAAGACCATGTTCCGCACCAAACGCATGAAGCTGACGGGTCACCCGCCTGATGGAAATTATAACGCCCATCAGCGGTGATCTCGAGATAATCAAAGGCGGTATAAAATGTCGTCACCGTTTCCTGGAACAATGTCGCGTCCGCCTCCTGCTCGGGCGTTGGCTCCGTCTTCATATCCCGCGGCGGGCGGGTGGTCGCACCGCTGAGCTTCCATTTGCCGACAAAATCCTGCTGCGTCGGGTAATATTCCGACTGCGCCTGCGCCGGCGAAGCCGGTGCTATGCCCGGAATACCGGAAATGACCACAATTCCAATCGCAAGGGAGAAGGTAAAAATTCGAAGCAGTCCGGTGTAGCTTTTCATCTGGCGCATCTTTCGCGATGGGATTGCAAAGGTTTTGTTCTAGGCAGATTCGGTTCCGGAATCGATAGATGCACGGCCGGCATGTGTCGCGAACTCGACAGATCGACCGCCTGGCGGCGACAGCGTTTCCAGATGAATTGGAGAGGCCAGAGTCATAGAGCGCCTGCCCGCCTCCCCAGATTGCCGATGCGTGTCGGCAGCACCTCATCCTGAAAATGCATGAATTGTTTCAGATAGACGCCACCGAAAGCACCCTGTTTCCAGGGCCTCTCGGCGGCGGCTCAATGGCTGTGAAATTTCAGCTGAAACGATGCAAGATCAAGACCGTGTGGCGGACCGCATCAGACCTTGGCAAGCGATTGTTCGAGATCGGCGATGATGTCCTTGACGTCCTCGATACCGATGGACAGGCGCACGACATCCGGTCCGGCGCCCGCCGCCGTCTGCTGCTCCGTCGTCAGCTGCGCATGGGTGGTGGAAGCCGGGTGGATGACGAGCGAGCGGGTATCGCCGATATTGGCGAGATGGGAGAAAAGCTGCAGCCCTTCCACCAGCGCCTTGCCCGCCGCATAACCGCCCTTGACGCCGAAGGTGAAGACGGAGCCCGCGCCCTTTGGCGAATAATGCTGCTGGATGGCGTAGTTGTCGCTGTCCTCCAGCCCGGCATAATGCACCCAGCCGACCTTCGGATGCGCCTTTAGCCATTTGGCGACGGCAAGCGCATTGTCGGAATGGCGCTGAACACGCAGCGGCAGGGTTTCTATGCCGGTGAGGATGAGAAAGGCATTGAAGGGCGAGATCGCCGGGCCAAGATCGCGCAGGCCAAGCACGCGGCAGGCGATGGCGAAGGCGAAATTGCCGAAGGTCTGGTGCAGCACGACACCGGAATATTCCGGCCGGGGCTGTGACAGCGCCGGATACCGGTCCGTTGCCGACCAGTCGAAGGTTCCGCCGTCAATGATGATGCCGCCCATGGAATTGCCATGACCGCCGAGGAATTTCGTCAGCGAATGCAGCACGATATCCGCGCCGTGTTCCAGCGGCCGCAGCAGATAGGGGCTTGCCATGGTGTTATCGACGATAAGCGGCAGGCCGTGCCGGTGGGCCACTTCGGCGATTGCGGCGATATCCACAAATGTGCCGCCCGGATTTGCGAGGCTTTCGATGAAGATGGCGCGCGTGCGCTCGTCAATCTGACGTTCGAAACTGGCCGGATCGGTCGCATCGGCCCAGCGCACCTGCCAGTCGAAACCCTTGAAGGCATGGCCGAACTGGTTGATGGAGCCGCCATAAAGCTGCCGGGCCGCGACGAAATTGTCGCCGTGCTGCAGCAATGTGTGGAAGACGAGCAATTGCGCGGCGTGACCGGATGCGACGGCAAGCGCCGCCGTGCCGCCCTCGAGTGCGGCAACACGCTCTTCCAGAACGGCCTGGGTGGGGTTCATGATGCGTGTGTAGATATTGCCGAACTCTTTCAGTCCAAACAGGGCAGCAGCGTGATCGGCGTCACGGAAGGCATAGGCCGTCGTCTGATAGATAGGCGTCGCGCGCGCACCGGTGGTTGGATCAGGCTGCGCGCCCGCGTGTACGGCCAGCGTTGAAAAACCGGGATTGCTGCTCGACATGTTGTTTCCTCCAATGAAATTTTGGAGGGATCATAATGCCTTGCCGCCAAATGATAAGTCCGATCTGTACCAACTATCGCACAATATTGAGACGTGGATACTCAATTGCGGGGCAACGGTCCATCACAACGTTTATGCCATAGGTCTCGGCCTTGGCCGCGGCATTGTCGTCCCTGACGGAAAGTTGACCCCAGATCACTTTCGGCCGTCGCGGCAGCAATATCGCCTCTTCGACGATGGCCGACAGATATTCCGGCGCGCGGAAGACATCGACCATATCCACCGGCTCGGGAATATCGGCCAGCCGGGCATAGACCTTCTGCCCCAGTATCTCCTTGCCCGCCTGACCGGGATTGACCGGAAATACGCGGTAACCCTTGGACAGCAGAAAGCGCATCACGCCATGGCTCGGCCGGTCCGGATTGGGTGAAGCGCCAAGCAGGGCGATGGTGCTGACATCCGTCAGGATTTTTCTGAGGTAATCCGGCTCGTACGTATCATGCTGCATGTCAACTTATCCTTCTGGCAGATCGGGTAATTTAAACGCTCCCGGCCCAAACTCACGGTCGGAGAGCCGATGCAAGCATCACGTTTCCTGCATGAGCATCATTGGCGCCGTTACCAGCGGCGATCATCTCCATCTAGGAAACGGCATCGCTTTCTTGAACCCCTGCCCCGCCCGAAAATCACAAAATCACCAGGTCGCCATCTCCGTCCGTGAATTTTGGTCGCGCAAAATGATTTCACAAAAATACGGTAACCGCCGTTGTATTGAGTATTCTAATCCAGTTTCGAAAAAGGCGCATATTGGAAGAAATACTTGCAAAAACAACATTTGCGTGCATTTTATGCGCTCTTCGTCTCCTGTTTGTTTTCATTCCGTTCACCGATGAATTAGGCATATCTAATTTTCAGAAAGTTATTCTGCAAATCAATCCATATTCATATCTGTAACGTTGCAGTTAATCATTCAGTAATGATATGAAATTCCTTTTCATTTTTAGCGTCAGTCGCAGCATTAAATTGATGCAGTTTTTCGCGCGGGAGCCGACGCGATTTCAGTCAAACCCGGCGATAAAAACAGGCCAAATTTCAGGAAAAAACCACTCCATCACAGGAAGACCAGCTGTGCGTCCGGCACTGGTGGGCTCTTTTCGCAGATGAAATCATGGGCAGCGCGAGGCATCCCTTGACGCGAAAGCCGACCGTCTTGCCTCGCAACATGCATAAACCGAAAATTTGACACGCGTTGCAATCCGCAAAGCGGCTGCGGCCTACCGAGAATACCATCCAACGGCGTTTCACATCCATTTTCGAGCGATCAGCTGTCCCGCATCACCTTCGTCGAAAATGGATTCCGGTTTTCAAACCGATGCTGTAGGTTGCGCAGAATAGCCTGCGAGCGAGTCTCTATTGTGACAATTGACATTCTTCTTCTTGTGCTCCTGGGCGCGATACTGCATGCCGGCTGGAATGCGCTGGTCAAATCCGGCTCCGACAAGTCACTCGACGCCTCGCTGATTGCGGCCGGGGCCGCTGCCTGCTCGTTGCCTTTCCTGCCCTTTCTGCCGTTTCCCGTGCCCGTGGCCATTCCTTTTCTGATTGCCTCGGCCGTTCTGCAGTTTGCCTATTTCCGCCTTGTCGCCGCCGCCTATACGATCGGCGATATCGGCCTTGTCTATCCCGTCATGCGCGGGGTGGCGCCGCTGATCGTCGCGGCGACAAGCAGTCTTTTTCTGAGTGAGGTTTTGAGCCCGCTTGCGCTCGCCGGGATCGCCATCATTTCCGGCGGCATATTGACGCTCGCCTTCGAGGCGCGCCGCGGCGGCGGAAAGGCGATCATCCTTGCGCTTATCAACGCCTTCGTGATCGCCTCCTACACCTTCGTCGATGGCGTCGGTGCAAGGCTTTCCGGCAATGCGATTTCCTATACCCTGTGGATGTCTCTTCTGCCGCCGGTGCTGCTTTTCGGTTTTGCGTTTTACCAGCGCGGGGTAAGCCCTGTCGTCCAGCATGTCCGGCGTAACTGGTGGCGTGGACTGATCGGCGGCGGCGGCTCCATCCTCTCCTACGGGCTCGCCCTTTACGCCATGACCAAGGCGCCCGTCGCCGTCGTCGCGGCGCTCCGGGAAACCTCCATTCTCTTCGCGCTGGTGATCTCCGTGGTGATCCTGAAAGAACGCGCCAGCATCTGGCGTTATCTTGCCGGAGGCATCATTGCAGCGGGCGTTCTGGTGATGCGACTGGGGTAAAACGGGCCAGAATAATGAGGTAAAATAATACCCCATCATCAAGCCATTGTTTTTGCTGTTTTATTTTTACGACCTTCAGAATTCGTTATGTTGACGCTTTCCCCCGCACGCCGTATAAGCGCGCCAGACCGGATTCCAGTTGGAATAGGGTCATTTGCGGTTGCCTTTGATGGCAACCAAACCAAGCAACAAGAAACGCCCGTATGCTCTTATAAAGAGGATGCCGGGTCCACGTTAGAAAGTGAAATCCATGTCTACTTTCGTTCAGAAGCCTGCTGAGGTGGAGAAGAAGTGGGTCATCATCGACGCCGAAGGCCTCGTTGTTGGTCGCCTCGCCACCATCGTTGCAACCCGCCTGCGCGGCAAGCACAAGGCTACCTACACCCCCCACGTTGATGATGGCGACAACGTCATCGTTATCAACGCGGAAAAGGTTGCCTTCACCGGCAACAAGTACTCCGACAAGAAGTACTACTGGCACACCGGTCACCCGGGTGGCATCAAGGAGCGTACGGCTCGCCAGATCATCGAAGGCCGCTTCCCGGAGCGCGTCGTTGAAAAGGCCATCGAGCGCATGATCCCGCGCGGCCCGCTCGGCCGTCGCCAGATGAAGAACCTGCGCGTTTACGCCGGCTCGAACCATCCGCACGAAGCACAGCAGCCCACCGTTCTCGACGTGGCCGCGCTTAACAAGAAGAACGTAAGGAGCGCCTGATAATGGCCGATCTTTCCTCTCTGAAAGACCTCGCCCCGGCATCGGAAGCTTCGGCTCCCGTGCATGTCCGCAAGGTTGATACCCTCGGCCGCTCCTACGCGACCGGCAAGCGCAAGAACGCCGTAGCCCGCGTATGGGTGAAGGCAGGTTCTGGCAAGATCATCATCAACGGCCGCGATTTCACCACGTATTTCGCACGTCCGGTTCTGCAGATGATCCTTCAGCAGCCGATCGTCGCCGCTGCCCGCACGGGTCAGTTCGACATCATCGCCACCGTTGCCGGTGGTGGTCTGTCCGGTCAGGCCGGCGCCGTTCGTCACGGTCTGTCCAAGGCCCTCACCTACTTCGAACCGGGCCTGCGCTCCGTTCTGAAGAAGGGCGGCTTCCTGACCCGCGACAGCCGCGTTGTCGAGCGTAAGAAGTACGGTAAGGCCAAGGCCCGCCGTTCGTTCCAGTTCTCGAAGCGCTAATCGCTTCTACGAACGGTTCGTTCAGAACTTCGAAAGGCGGGGCTTCGGCTCCGCCTTTTTTTTCATGGTTTCCTCCCTTGTTTTTTCATCAGGAAGACAGCAACCTCGGCGCAAATCGCAATGGGGTGATCAATGCCGTCCAAAACCATCGACCATGCCTTCACCGCAACGACGCTGACATCGGCCGCCACCGACCCGACCCACGCGGGCGTCCTCTCCTTCATGCGGCGCAAATATACCAAGAACCTCAAGGGCGTATCCACGGCCATCTGGGGCATTCCCTTCGATGCAGCCACCTCCAACCGGCCGGGCGCCCGTTTCGGGCCGCAGGCGATCCGCCGCGCCGCGGCGATCTTCGACAATGACCCGCAATATCCCTTCGCGCGCGATCTTTTCGCTCATATGCCGACCATCGATTATGGTGACTGTCTGCTCGACTATGGCAATCACTGGAAAACGCCTGAGACAATCGAAAAGGAAGCGCGCCGGATCATCTCCAAGACGGATTACCTGCTGACGCTTGGCGGCGATCACTTCATTACCTGGCCGCTTTTGAAGGCGCATGTGGCCAAGCATGGGCCTCTGGCGCTGGTGCAGTTCGATGCGCATCAGGACACCTGGTTCGATGACGGCAAGCGCATCGACCACGGCTCCTTCGTGGCGCGCGCCGTGCGCGATGGCCTGATTGATCCCGACCGCTCCATCCAGATCGGCATCCGCACCCATGCGCCTGACGATTTCGGCATTCGCATCCTCCACGGTTACGAGGTGGAGGAAATGCGGGCGGGCGATATCGCCTCGCTGATCGTCAAGCACACGGCCGGCATGCCCGCCTATCTGACCTTCGATATCGATTGCCTCGATCCCGCCTTCGCGCCGGGAACCGGAACGCCGGTGGCCGGTGGGCCGACCAGCGCTAAAATTCTCTCCGTTCTGCGCGGGCTTGGCCAGCTCGATATTCGCGGCTCGGACGTGGTGGAAGTCGCGCCCGCATATGACCATGCTGACATTACCGCCATTGCCGGAGCCACCGTTGCAATGTATATGCTTGGCCTGCGCGCCGAACGGCTGGCCAAGGCTGGCTGATAAAGAAACCGGCGCTTGCCACACTGATTCCGATTACCCTCGCAACCCTTTGAAAAGTCAGGACAAGGACATGACAGCGAAGATCTTCATCGATGGCGAACACGGCACCACGGGTCTGCAGATCCGCACGCGCCTTGCCGGTCGCCGCGATATTGAGCTGCTGTCCATACCCGAGGCTGAGCGCCGCAATGCGGCGATGCGCGAGGATATGCTCAACAATGCCGACATTTCGATCCTCTGCCTGCCTGATGATGCTTCCCGGGAAGCGGTCTCGATGGTGGCCGGCAATAACAATGTCCGCATCATCGATACCTCGACCGCCTATCGCGTCCACCAGGACTGGGCCTATGGCTTTGCCGAAATGGATAAGGAACAGGGCGAGAAGGTTCGTTCCGCCCGTCTCGTCGCCAATCCGGGCTGCTACCCGACGGGCGCGATCGCCCTTCTGCGCCCGCTGCGCGCCGCAGGCCTCCTGCCCGACGGTTATCCGGTCAGCGTCAATGCGGTTTCCGGTTATACCGGCGGCGGCAAGCAGATGATCGCTCAGATGGAAGACCAGAGCCGCGATGACGCGATCAGCGCCAATAATTTCCTTTATGGCCTGACGCTCAAGCACAAGCACGTGCCGGAAATGACCATTCATGGCCAGCTCGACCGCGCACCGCTGTTTTCGCCCTCCGTCGGGCGTTTCCCCCAGGGCATGATCGTGCAGGTTCCGCTGTTTGCCGCTGACCTGAAGGAAGGCGCGACCGTGGAAACGATCCATGCGGCGCTGACCGCCCATTATGCGGGACAGGACATCGTCAATGTGGTGCCGCTTGCCGAAAGCAAGGGGCTCGCGCGCATTGACGCCGAGGAACTGGCAGGCAAGGACACGATGAAGCTCTTCGTCTTCGGTACGCCGGGCGGCGAACACATCAACCTCGTCGCGCTGCTCGACAATCTCGGCAAGGGTGCATCCGGTGCTGCTGTGCAGAACATGGAGCTGATGCTCTCCGCATGAGACTTTTCTCATGAAGATTGCCCCGCCCTCTTTTCCGGCCTCGTGGAATATCGAGGCCGCAAAACCTATTGCCGATACGCCGGCCGGGGTGGTCTACGAGCTTACGCGCGGCGACGGTTCCCTTGCCGTCGCCAAGATTCTGAAACAGAAAGTGCTGGAAGACAGCCTTCGCGGCGCGGATTTCATCGCATGGCGCGCCGGCATCGGCTGCGTGGAGCTGCTCGACCGCTCCGACGATATTCTGCTGATGGAACATGCCGGCACGGAGACCCTGCGCGACGTGCTGTTCCGCGACGGCAACGACGATGCCACGACGGAAATCGCCGCCGATGTCCTGCTCAAATATCATCAGCCATCGCAGCAGAAGCCGCCCTCAAGCCTGCTGACACTGCCGCTCTATTTCGAGAGCCTGTTTCGCAAGGCCGAACAGGAGCGTACCGACGGCGTGGACAGCCCCTATATCGAAGCGGCCACGCTGGCGCAGGCACTGATCGACCGGCAACGGGATGTGAAGCCGCTGCACGGCGATCTGCATCACGAGAACATCATGCGCAGCGAACGCGGCTGGATCATCATCGATCCGGCCGGCCTGATCGGCGATGCGGCGCTCGATGTCGCCAACATGTTCTCCAATCCGCTTGACCGTTTCGACCTCACCCGCAGCGAGGCGCGCATCGCCTCCATGGCGGCGATCTTTGCGAAGGCGCTGCAACGGGATGAACGGCTATTGCTGCAATATGCCTTTGCCTATGGCTGCCTTTCTGCCGCGTGGCATGAAGAGGACGGCAATGCGGAGGAACGCGACAACGAACTCGCCGTCGCGGCCACCATCAAAACGGTACTCGGGCAGTTCTAAGCCACCTCAGTCTCTGACTTCGACCGCAACGGGCGCCGGATATTCGCCGATAAAACCGCGCCAGTGGGCGACGGCGAAACCAAGCACGATCAGCGCCATGCCCTGATGAGCGAGCGCGACGTGAATATCCACATGCATCAAAAGCGTGGTGATACCGAGCGCCGCCTGAATGGAGACGAGCACGAAGAACAGCACCGCGCGGCGGGCATGCGGTGTATTAGGCAAGGCGCGCGCCATAGACACCATATGCCATAGCGTGGCGGCAAACAGCGTGTAGGCGCCGAGGCGGTGGACGAATTGCACCGTCTTGGGGTTCTCGAAGAGGTTGATCCACCAGGGCTGTTGCAGGAAGAGATCGCCAGGCACCAGCGAGCCATCCATCAGCGGCCAGGTATTATAGGAAAGGCCGGCATTCAGCCCCGCCACCAATGCGCCGAGATAGATCTGGAAGAGACAGAGCACCGTCAGCAGCGCGGCAAAGCCCCTGCCCGTCTTTTCGTCGGCGGCCTCGGGGGAATGAAGCGACAATCCGCGCAATATCCACATGCAGCCCGCAAAGATGAGGCAGGCGATGGTCAGATGCGTGGCAAGGCGATATTGCGAAACATCGGTGCGGTTGACGAGGCCGGAAGAGACCATCCACCAGCCGATGAAACCCTGAAAGCCACCAAGCGCCAGAAGGCCGACCAGCGGCAGGCGCAGGCGCTTTTCGACGCGGCCGGTGAGCCAGAAGAAGGCGAGCGGCAAAGCGAAGATCAGGCCAATGGCGCGGGCAAGCAGACGATGCGCCCATTCCCACCAGAAAATCGTCTTGAACTCGTCAAGCGACATGCCCTTGTTGATTTCCTGATATTGGGGAATGCGCTTGTAAAGCTGGAACTCCTCTTCCCATTCGGCGACGGAAAGCGGCGGAATGGCGCCGTGGATCGGCTTCCATTCGGTAATCGACAGGCCGGATTCGGTGAGCCGCGTGGCGCCGCCGACGAGGACCAGACAGAAGAGCGTGAAGAGCACGACGCGCAGCCAGATGCGCAGCAGGCGGCGGTCCTTCTCCTGTTTCTGCAGGGCAGCCTCCACCACCATTTCCGCAGAACCATTTGCCATCGTCATGCCGCTCGAACGCATCTTTCAGGTCTCCATCATACAGTCATGTTGATTAGCCCCAACCGGCACCACAAAACAAGGCCTCAGGGTTTGCGGCATCCGGTCGCGGCGCTATAGTCCCGCGCAGATACTCAATGACGGAAGACTTCATGCACCCTCGCCTCAGATCGCTTATCGGCACCATCGTCATCATCTGCCTCGTCGTCGTTTACGCCGTGGCGGCGACGGCCATCGCATCGGCAACGCTGGCGCAATCGCCCTGGTGGGTGCATCTCATCTATTTCGTCCTGAGCGGTCTTTTGTGGATATTGCCCGCCATGCTCGTCATCAAATGGATGGCCGGATCAAAAAAACGGGGGTAGCCGCCCTCTTTTCATGGGACATCCAGAGGTCGCAATTTTATAAACCGATTGTTTGCCGCTCAACGCTATAGTGCGATCGGAACAACCGGAGAGAGTGGATGGCGGCTGTGGGGCCGGTCACAACAAGCGAGGGCAAGGAACCTGCGGCCATGCAAGGCGAGCGGCGTGGCGCCGACCGTTTGTCCATCGATCTCGTTGATGATGCCTCGGCCATCCGCTCCGACTGGGAGCGGATGGAGCGTGATCCACTCAATTCCCTGCACCAGGGTTTCGGCTGGTGCTCCATCTGGGCGCAAACGCAGGACAGCCCCCTTGTCATCATTCGCGGCCGTCAGGGCGGAAAGACGGTGTTCCTGCTGCCGCTCGAAATCGTTCAGGAAGGCGGCATCCGCAAGGCGCACTTCCCCGGCGGACGTTTCAACAATATCAATACCGGACTTTTCGACGCGTCCTTTGCCGAAGAGGCGGGACAGAAGATCGCGGCGGCCATCGCCCGCGAGGCGCGAAAACTGCTGCATGGCCGGGCCGATATTCTCGCCCTGCAGAACATACCGCTGATTTGGCGCGGCAGGACCAACCCGCTCTCGCATCTGGCTTCGGTTGAAAACCAGAACCCGGCCTTCCAGCTTCCCCTGCTCGACAGTTTCGAAAACACCCTTCGGCAGGTCAATGCCAAGAGACGGCGAAAGAAATTCCGTATCCAGAGCCGAAGGGCCGAGGAAATGGGTGGCTATAGCCATGTGATCGCCCGTTCGCCCAAAGAGAAATGCGAATTGCTGCAGGCTTTCTTCCGGCAGAAGGCCGCCCGTTTCGCCTCTCAGGGCATTCCGGATGCCTTTCGCGATCAGACGGTGAAGAATTTTTTCTACGACCTCGCCAATTTTCCGGAGACGGGCACGGACAGTCTTCTGGAACTGCATGCCATTCGTCTGCACGGCGAAAACGAAGGCGTCATCGCCGCCATATCGGGTCTTTCGCGCAAGCAGGATCACATCATCTGTCAGTTCGGCTCAATCGATGAGGCGGTTTCGGAGCTCAGCCCCGGCGAATTGCTATTCTGGCTGATGATCGAGAGGGCGTGCAGGGAAAAAGCCACGCTGTTCGATTTCGGCGTCGGCGACCAGCCCTACAAACGCAGCTGGTGCCCGCTTTCCACCGTGCAGCACGATATATTCCTGCCGGTGACATTAAAGGGCCGCGCTGCGGCATCCGCTTACGTGGCGATTGCGAGAACAAAGAGCCTTATCAAATCCAATCCGTCGCTTTATGCGCTTATCCAGCGCTTCCGCGCCGGGCGGCGACGGATGGACGCCGAGGCCGCCGCCGACTGAGCCTTTTGCCGCTGGTCAGGCGGCAAGGTCCGGCTTGCGCATGCCGGTCATCGGCAAGGCCTGTTCATATCCCTGAGCCACCAGGTCGTCGAGCGTCTTTTCCAGCATCTCGCTATCCTTGCCCGGCACGGAAATGATGATTTCCGCCGGAAGATTGCGCAGCATCTTCTCAAGGCTCGATATCTGCACGGCGCCGCATTCGACAAGAACCGTATCATAGGCGTCGGAAAGGGCGCTGAGGATCATCGTCAGACGATCGATGGCGCGCATGGCCTCGCGTGGCTGCGCGTTGCCGCGCGGTACGATGTGGGCGTCGGAAAGCCGGTCCCCGTGAATGGTTTCGCCAAAGGCAGCGGCACCCGCCAGAAGATCCATGACACCCGGCAATCCAGCTTCGGGGGCCATCAGACGCGTCGGACAGGCCGATGCCGTCATATCGACGAGAACGACCGACCGGCCCATTTCCGACAGGGCACGCGCCAGCATAACAGTCGTTGTGGAACCGCTATCACCGGCCGGAGACACGACGGCGGCGACAGGTTTGGCAAGACGGGTGGCAAGGAATCCTGCGACGGCATCGATCGAGAAATCACCCTCGGCATCCGTCTCGTCTTCCGACAAATCCGGTACTGCGGCAGCAGGCTCTTCCGCCGGCAAGGCGGGTGGAGCAGCGACGGCTGCAACCGGTATCGGCCGCTCCTCTTCGATAATGGGCTGCGAAGCCGCGGCGGGCATCACCCGGACGGCGGGCTGTACTTCTTCATGAGGCGCGGACAGGGGCTGCTCCGGCACATCCGTGGTTTCGTCCTTTTCCGCAGGTGCCCGCGTTGGTGAAGGCGGATCGGACAAGGGCGGAACGTGGTTTTTGCCTACCGGCTTCAGGGCACGCCCGGTGAACAGCTCCACCAGCATAACGACGATGCAGGAGAGCAGGAACGCCGCCAGCGTAACGACGATGGTGATGGCACCGGTCTTCGGGAAATAGGGTTCGCGCGGTTCCACCGCCGCCGAGATCACACGTGCATCGGCGGGCGTGGAATCCACGGAACCGGCGCGCGAGGTCGCCTCGCGGTAACGGGCAAGATAGGTTTCCAGAAGCTGCCGCTGGGCTGACGCTTCACGTTCGAGATCGTTCAGGCCAACCTGCTGTTCGCCGGCGCGCACGCTCTCCGTCTTCAGCACGTTCAATTGCTGTACCAGCTGTCGTTCGCGCAGGCGGGACACATTGGCCTCGTTTTCGAGACTTGCGAGAACCTTGCGGGTCTCTTCCTGAATCTGTGCCTGTATGCCGTCAAGCTGGTTACGCAGCGCCCGGATGCGCGGATGGCCACCCAGCAGCGAGGACGAGAGATCGGAAATCTGGCTGCGGATGGCCGTTTCGTTTTCCTTCAGCCGCTGGATCGTCGGAGAGCCGACGACATCGGGGAAAGTGTCGAGAGGGCGACCGCTCGCAAGCGCGTTGCGCACGCCTTCCGCCCGCGCCTCCGCATTGGCCCTTTCGCCGCGGATACGGCCGAGTTCTGTCGAAATATCGCTGAGCTGCCGGGTGGCGAGCGTTTCACCCTGCCCCGCCGAGAGAAGGTCGGACGAGGCGCGATAATCCGCAACCTTCCGGTCCGCATCGCGTACCTTTTCACGCAGATTGGCGATTTCCGGCTCCAGCCAGCGCGCCGCCTCGGTGCTCGTGTCCAGCTTCGCGCCGCTTTGCAACGCGATATAGGCCTTCATCATCTCGTTGGGGATGGTTGCTGCAAGCTTCGGGTCTTCGGAGGAAAATTCGACGGTGATGACACGCGAGCTTTCGACCTGATAGACCTGCAGCTTCTCGCGGAAGGCCGTCAGAATGCGCTCCTCGGGCGGCACCTGCAGCGGGTCCTTCTTGATGCCGATCGCCACCAGCAGCCCTGAGATGAAGGAGGGGTGCGCTTCGGGATCGAACTCCTCCAGCTCATAAAGCTTCATTTCCTTCGCGACCTGCTTGATGAGATCCACGGATTGCAGGATCTGCACCTGGCTGGAAACAGTCAATTCATCGAGCACCGGCTCGGCCGGCGCGTTCGACTGCTGCGAGGCGCCGAAGGAGGCCGCGCGGGATTCGATGAGGACACGCGCCTCACCCTTGTAAGCGGGCGACATCATGCTCGCGATCACGAAGGCGGCGCCCCCGGCCAGCAGCGTTACGGCCGCTATCCGGCCCTTGCGCTGCCATATGGCCGCGACCAGCCGCGCAAGATCGATATCCACATCCCTGTCGTCAATGCGATCGCCGTTCATGCAGGCTCCGTAACCGAGGCAAACCTCGGGCGCTCAAATATAGATGGCCAATTTTCGCGGAGTTTAAGTCTTTCCGGTAACACAACAGTTAATCCCGCAGAATCCGACGAAATAAAGCCGATATTATCATCACTCGGGTCGGGCGTTTACCGCACATTAACCCTAACAGAACGATAAGAATGATCAAAGATCGACTCGGAGCCAGATGAGATGCCGCTCGCCGGATCACGACATGCCACCGCACTGACGCTCGCCGTCCTAACGGCCCTTTCCGGTTGCGCGGCATATCAACCCGCACCCAAGGCGTTTCACGAGGTCGCCTTGCAGCCCTACCATGTCGATAGCGGCGACAGGCTGCGCATCAACGTGTTCGAACAGACCGGCCTGACGAATACCTACACGGTCGATCAGGCCGGTTACGTCGCCTTCCCTCTCGTCGGCCAGGTTCCTGCCCGCGGCAAGACGCTGCCGCAGCTCGAAGCCGCCATCGCCACCAAATTGCGCCAGGGTTATCTGCGCGATCCCGATGTCACGATCGAGATCGACCGTTATCGCCCCGTCTTCATCATGGGCGAAGTCGGCCGTCCCGGCCAATATTCCTACGTGCCGGGCATGACGGTGCAAAACGCCATCGCCATCGCCGGCGGCTTCACCCCGCGCGCCAATCAGGCTGATGTCGACATCACCCGCAAGATCAATACCGAGGTGCTGACCGGCCGGATCGGGATCACCGCCCCCATTCTGGCGGGCGATACGGTCTATGTGCGCGAACGCTTCTTCTGAAGAACGGAGTGGCATAGATGTCGGATGACGGCCCTCCCCTGCGCATCATTCACTGTTTCCGATCGCCCGTCGGCGGTGTCTTCCGCCATGTACGCGACCTGATCGAAGAACATGTCAAACAGGGTCACAAGGTCGGCATCCTCTGCGACAGCTCCACCGGCGGCGCCCATGAGGAACGGCTTTTCGCGCAGATCGCCCCGTTGCTGGAGCTGGGATTGACCCGCCTTCCCATCAAAAGGTCGATCAGCCCTGGCGATCTGCCCGCCCTTCTCAAGTCCTATAACCATATCAAAAGTTTGCGGCCGGACATTCTGCACGGGCACAGCGCCAAGGGTGGCGCATTGGCCCGGCTGATCGGCTCATTGCTGCGGGCAAACAGGTATCGCGTAGCCCGCCTCTATTCGCCGCATGGCGGCAGCCTGCACTATGACCGAAAGAGCCTGAAGGGGCAGCTGTTCCTGCGGCTCGAGCGGTTTCAGGAGCGCTTTACCGACGCGCTCTGTTTCGTCTGCAATTTCGAGCAGGCGACTTACGAAGCAAAGGTTGGCAAGCCACGCACCGCACGGCGATGATCTATAACGGCGTGCAGGAAAGCGAGTTCGAGGCCGTGCCCACGCGCGAGGGTGCTGCGCGCTTCCTTTATATCGGCATGCTGCGTGACCTGAAGGGGCCGGATGTCTTCATCAAGGCATTTGCGAGCATGGAGCGCAGCATCGGAAGGCCCATGTCCGGCGTGATCGTCGGTGACGGGCCGGACAGGGATAAATATGCGGCGATGATCGAAAAGGCCGGGCTTTCCCAACGCATTTCAATGCATGCCGCCATGCCCGCCAGACAGGCTTTCCAACTGGCGCCGACAGTGGTGGTTCCCTCCCGCGCCGAAGCCATGCCCTATATCGTTCTGGAAGCGCTCGCGGCGGGTAAAACCGTCATCGCCTCACATGTCGGCGGCATTGCCGAGGTTCTGGGTGAGGACAGCGAGGCGCTCGTTCCGGCCGGAGATGCCGATGCGCTGGCGCAGATCATGGTCAAGGACGCCGAAAACGACGGCTGGGCAAAACGGGTGATGCCCCTCCCCGACAGCTTCAAGGCGAAATTTTCAACCCCGGTCATGGCCGATGACATGATGAAGCTCTATCGCGACCTGCTTTCGTCCTAGAAACGTTTCAAAACCACGATTTTTAATTGTATATTCCACTCTTCTGAAAAACTCATCATAAACGTTTCTTAGCATGTTTCGGCTAGTTTCCTGCTCGTAGAGTGCGTGCATCCATCCGGATGCTACATGAGGACACTCTACCACTTTGAAGTTGCGCATCGTTCCTGTCGAAGACCGATTCCGGTTTTCGGGCCGATGCGCTAGAGGGTGCGGACCAAGCAATGACCAAGGCTGACAAGGACAGACTGCAATTCGATCTGGCGTCGTTGCGCAAGCAGATCTCCGAGCGTGACGCCGGGGAGCCATCGGCGTCCGAGACGGTCGTTCTCAATCCACTTGCGCGGCAGATCGCCAATCAGCTGCGCGTCGGCAACCATTCCCCGAACATGGTCATCGGCCAGTTGCGGCTGCTGGAATTTTCGATGCTCGTGGTCATCGCCGCCATCGTCAACGGCATTGCCGCCGATCGCGGCCTCGAGACATTTCTCGCGGTTTTCGGCACTGGCGTGCTGGGTGCGGCGCTCTGCGTGTTCCTGCTGCAGGCGGGAGACTGCTACCAGCTTCCGACGCTGCGCACGCCGCTTAAAATGTTCGCCCGCATTCAGGGCGCCGTCTGCCTTTCCTTCGTCGGCGTCGCCTGTTTCCTCCTTTCCCTTTTCCCCGACGCGCTGCATTCCTGGCAGGCTTTCGGCATCTGGTATGCCACGAGCGCAATCGCGATTTTCACCGGACGGCTCGTCCTCGGCTTTGCCATTCGCCACTGGGGGCGCAACGGCGTCATGGAACGCCGCGCCGTCATCGTTGGCGGCGGCGATACGGCGAAAGACCTCATCCGCTCGCTGGAGCAGCAATCGGACAACGACATCCGCATCTGCGGCATTTTCGACGACCGCAAAAGCGAGCGCTCGCCCGAAGTGGTCGCCGGATATCCCAAACTCGGCACCTTCGCGGAGCTGGTGGAATTTGCCCGCCTGACGAAGCTCGACATGCTGATCATCGCCCTGCCGCTCAGCGCAGAGGCACGCATTCTCCAGCTGCTGCGCAAGCTCTGGGTGCTGCCGGTCGATATCCGCATCGCGGCTCATGCCAACAAATTGCGTTTCCGTCCGCGTGCCTATTCGCATGTGGGCAATGTGCCGATGCTCGATGTGTTCGACAAGCCGATCCGCGACTGGGATTCGGTGGCGAAACGGATATTCGACATCACCTTCAGCCTGATCGGCATTGCGCTTTTGTGGCCGGTGATGCTGGGCGCGGGCATCGCCGTCAAGGCAACGTCCAAAGGCCCCGTCCTCTTCAAGCAGAAGCGCCACGGCTTCAATAACGAGACGATCAATGTCTGGAAGTTCCGTTCCATGTATACGGAACTCAGCGATCCGACCGCAAAAAAGGCTGTCACGAAGAACGATCCGCGCGTCACGCCGGTCGGCCGCTTCCTGCGTAAATCCTCGATGGATGAGCTGCCGCAGCTTTTCAACGTGCTTTACGGCGATCTTTCGCTGGTAGGACCACGCCCCCACGCCGTCCATGCCCAGACGGGCGACCTGAAATATACCGAAGTGGTGGAGCATTATTTCGCACGCCACAAGGTCAAGCCCGGCGTTACCGGCTGGGCGCAGATCAACGGCTGGCGCGGTGAGATCGACCACGGCGACAAGATCAAGTTCCGCACCGAATACGACCTTTATTACATCGAGAACTGGTCGCTGTTCTTCGATCTCAAGATCCTGTTCCTGACGCCGATCCGACTGCTCAAATCGGAAAATGCCTATTGACCCACACCGGCTACCAGCACGCCCCTGATTTCGACGCGCCGCTTGCCGCCATGCGGCTGGTCGGTGCGTTTTTTATCGCTTTCGGCGTGTTTCTTTCCGGTTTCGTGATTTCGGAGCCCGCGCCATACGAGGTGATGATGGTTGGGCAGGTGGCCATCTGGTTCCTGCTGGGCTTGCGCCTTTCACGAACCGTCGTGCTGCTTTTGTGCCTGCTGCTTGCCTTTAACGTCGGCGGTTATCTTTCGCTCACCACCATGGCCGATCTGGACGAGGGACCGCTTTATCTCGCCGTATCGACCTTTCTGGCGCTGACCTCGGTTTTTTATGCGGCGATCATCGAGGATAAATATCAGCGTCTGCTTTTGATTTTCCGGGCCTGGCTCGCGGCGGCGCTGATTACCTCCCTGCTTGGCATCATCGGCTATTTCCACGCTCTTCCCGGTTTCGAGGTCTTCACCCTTTACGATCGCGCCAAAGGCGCCTTTCAGGACCCGAACGTCTTCGGTCCCTTTCTGGTGACACCCTCGCTTTACCTGATCTACGGCCTGCTGACCGGCAAGGCGATGCATGCGCCGTGGCGGATCGTCGGCCTGCTCATACTGTCGCTCGGCGTCTTCCTGTCGTTTTCGCGCGCGGCCTGGGGCCTGTTCCTGTTTTCGGCGGTCCTTCTGGTTTTCGTCATGCTGCTGAAGGAACGCACCGCCGCGTTCCGTCTGAAAATCCTCGTGCTGTTTCTTGTCGCCGTCGCCTTGATGGTTGCGGCCGTCATCATCGCGCTGCAGTTCAAGCAGGTGGCGGATCTGTTCTCCAGTCGCGCCTCGGCGGTGCAATCCTATGATGGCGGCCATCTCGGGCGTTTTGCCCGCCATTATCTCGGTTTCCTGATGGCGATGGAGCATCCGCTCGGCATCGGGCCCCTGGTCTTCGACAATATCTTTCCCGCCGCCGAACATAATATCTGGCTGAAAAGCCTGACCACGCATGGCTGGTTCGGTTTCGTCATCTATCTCACGCTGATCTGCTGGACCATCGCCGCTGGTTTCAGGAATCTGCTGCGCCAGCGGCCCTGGCAGCCGTTCCTGATCATTTCCTGGGTGACTTTCGTCGGCCATGTCATGATCGGCGCCGTCATCGATACCGACCACTGGCGGCATTTCTTCCTGCTGCTCGGCATATTGTGGGGATGCATGGCGCTCGAAAAACGCGAAAGCCTGCGCCGCAGCAGAAGCAACTCCTAAAATACTTACCCTTACGGAACCCTGCGCTATTTCATGCGTTTAGCCCCCGATTATGTTGTCACACGGGGAAACATCTTATGACGCAGACCAATAATCTCTATCTCATTATCGGCGCACTTCTGGTCGTTCTTGTCGGGCTCGGAGCTTATGTCTGGCACGAGGAAAGCAAGCCGAAGGGGATCGAGATGAATATCGGCCCGAACGGCGTTTCCGTTCAGGAAAATTAAGACGCAAGCGTCGCGCAAAGTCCGGCCATTAGACCGGGTGCAATCCAAGCCAGAAACGGCGTGGGATGCACCCGGTCTTCTTATGAGAGAGGACGAAAGGCGGGATCGAGGATCCGCGCCGAGCCGGTTCGGTACGAATGATGCGTATCGGAGCCGATCATGGAACAGTTAGAAAAATGGTCTCCTCCATCGACCTTTCCACACGCCTCACCGCCACAAAGCTCGCCCTCAAGGCCATCAGGGAGCAGGAAGACAATTCCGCGGCAACCACTTCCTCGTCACCACGAACGGCACTGCTCGCTTCCTACGGGGTCGACACCTCCTCCTCGTCTTCCACCAATGCGAGGCTGACGCAGCTTCTGGCCCAATATGGCCAGACCTCCGACGACGACACGCAGACCGACGATACGAGCACGGTATCGTCCGGGGATATTACCCAGGCCGATTTCATGAAGGAATTGAAAGAGACGCTGGAAGAACTGTCCAAGGATGCGGACAAGTCCGGACAGGCCAAGGCGATGCTGGAAGCGCTTGCCAAGGGAACGCTCACCGTCTCCGATCCGGCGGAAGGCGTACAGATAAAGGCATGGGATGTGGAGGCCGACAAGAAGACCACGTCCAAACCGGCATCGGAAATCGCAACAACGGGCTGGAGCGATTTTCTGAAGGACCACCTCAAACGCGATGGCTCGGCCTATACCAAGAGCGCTGGCGGCGCCTATGTCGACCGCATTTCCGGCGACAATGCTTTTTTTGGCAGCGTCGGCAGCCGTTATTATTACCTCACCTGGCCACAGGCGAAAGATGGCACGCTGACGGTATAAGCGAGCGTTTCCGGATTATGTCGAGAAATGGCTGCGACATGGATCATGTCGCAGCCATCTCTTTATCTACCCGCTTCACGCGGCGGGCGCGGCAGCGGCCTGTTCGGTTCCACCGGAAAGCGCCTTTTGCAGTTGCGCTTCCTGCTCTGGCGACAGCGAGGTTTTGATGACCCGCCCGCGCAGCCCTTCCAGTTCCGCCAGCACCTTTTCCGGTTGCACCTTGCGGATCAGCACGAAGAGTGCCGAAGAACCGTTCGGGATGGTCTCGCCAAGCGATTTGATGAAATCGTCGTCAATGCCGAAATCCGTCAGCGACCCCGCAAGCGCGCCCGTGCCCGCGCCAATCGCGCCACCAATGGCAAATCCCGCCAGGGGATTGAGGAACAGCAGGCCAACAAGGCCGCCCCAGAGACCGCCGGACAGAAAACCCGAGCTTGCGCCGAGCGCGGTGAGATTGACGCTCTGCTTCAGATGCACCTTGCCGTTTTCATCGCGAACCACGACCACGGCATCTTCCAGATCGACCAGATATTCCTTTTTCAGGCTTGCAAGCTTCAGAAGGACCCGATCGGCCTCTTCCGTTCCGTCAAAACCAACAACGACGAGTTCAGACATATTCATCTCCCTGAGTTTCAGTTCCGCTGCGTTTGAACGCCAAAGACCACGGCAGGTTCCCGCAATGATGGAAAGGTGATGTGTCAGGCGTTTGACGGGCTACCCATCGCCAGGATGGCCGAGCCTTTTCCCCTTCCCCTCGTCCACATCCATTGTTCCTTTTTTTGAGAAAAGACGATTTTCCGCTTGCGCCCTAACAGGCTTATATATAAACGGCTTTCAGGTTCGGAGCGTAGCGCAGCCCGGTAGCGCACTTGACTGGGGGTCAAGGGGTCGTGGGTTCGAATCCCGCCGCTCCGACCAGTAAAAACAGATAGATAGCCAGTTCCCCCAGAGCTGGCTATATTTGTTTTAGCCCTCCTGCGGTCAGCGCCAGGCGCGAATTACTAAGACCGGTTCGGGTGTGTGTTTATCCAAAACTGAGAATGAGGCGTGCCGAGATGGCCAAAAAAACGAAAATCGAACACTCAGAATTCTCAGGCGAGTTTGAAGACGACGGCATCACGGTCCTGGTTGATATCCACCGTCCCGCTGGCACCCAGCAGGACTGGACGCTCGAGGTTATCAGCGAGCACGACGATGTCACCACGTGGGACGAACCTTTCGCTACCGATAAGGACGCCTGGGAGGAATTCCTGGCAACTTGCGAAAAAGATGGGATTCGCAGCTTTCTGGACGGCGAAGATCCATCGGTTCATTAACGCTTGCTTCCGCGTCACCGGCCCCGGAGGCCTCGGGTTCAAATCCCCCGTTCTGCCCATCTCGCTTTCGAGCATTCCATTTATGTTCGAGCGCATTCACGGGTTAAATCCCTGAAAATATGAACTCGATTGTAAAGCCGTCGGTCGTCGAGAGACAGCGCGCACTGCCTTGTTGACTCTCCGCTAAAATTAGAACATTTAGTGAACAAAAGAGAGGTCATCCATTATGCCCGACGCTGAAAAAATCACTCCCATACGACCGGACGACATAGCGGGATATGTCATCCAGTGTCATGACGGCGATGCGAAGGCGGCTGTCGAGGCCCTTCTCGGCGAAATCGAGCATTTGCAGGAACAGCTTTCCCTCGCGGTTGCGATCATGGGAAAAGGCTATACGCGTGGATGGACACCCGATACCGGACGCGACTGAGCAACCTTATAACCCTGTTTTCGAGACGGGCTTGCTGCAAATGTCACGCCACGTGATCCAAATACATGCCCGGACTTTGTGAATTTACCCGGCCTATGCCGACGGCTTCGCAGCTGCCTAGGTGGCCTGTTCAACCAAGGCGGCGGCAGCTGCAGCTGAATAATCAAGTTGCGGCAGGAGTTCCGACCGACCCGCCTTCAGAACTCGTTGGAGGCAACGGCGAAGTCGGCGGTGATCGGCATGTCTTCCACATTTTCCCATGTCCGGTCCATGGCATAGGTTGCCGACAGATAGGGGATGCCGACGTGGCCGTAGCGGATGGAAAGCTGGCTTTCAGCCTCTTTTTCGCCGAGAAGCGCTATGCGGCTGAGATAGAGCGCGGTTGCGAGACCCGTCCTGTCCGCACCGGCCTTGCAATGAATGAGGATGGGTTTCGGTGCATCGCGCATGATGGCGACCAGCTGATTCACCTCGTTCATATTGAGTTCCCGGCTTGCCGACATGCCAAAATCGATATGGTTCAGTCCAAGCTCGCGCGCTGTTCTAATTTCGTCCTGATACCAGGCCTTTGATTCATTCGGGCCGCGCAGGTTGATGACAGTTCTGATGCCATTTTCCTTGGTGTAGCGAACAAGTTCTTCAACGCTCGGCTGGTTGGAGCGATAAAGCTGCCCAGCCAGCACCTCGTGGAAGTTGCCGAGAAGCTGGATGGCGTAGAGATAACCGCCTGTGGCAAGCACAGCAATACCCATGCCCCAAAAGGAGCACTTCCAGAATCTTCGCATAATAAAATGGTTCCCTTATTCGACAAGGGAACCGATACAGGCGGATTCTGACAGTAGGCTGAAAGTTATGCGACAGTATTGTAAGAGTAGATATTTTCGCGTGGTCAACGCACGAAAACGTAAACCGCATAGATCGCGATGAGCGCAGCGGCAGCCGCAGCCGTGATGACGCCGAGGCGTTTTTCGATGAAATGGCGCACCGACTCGCCGTATTTCTGCAGCAGTCCGGCGAGAATGAAAAAGCGCGCACCACGCGTGACGACGGCGGAAAGAATGAACAGGCCGAGGCTGATATTGGCCGCACCCGAGAGGATCGTCACGACCTTGATCGGCGGCAGATGCGCAAGCCCGGATGTCACCAGCAGGAGAACGATGGTCTCATAGTCCACCGAGTTCTTGAGATGCTCGAAGCTGTCGAGCTTGCCGTAAAATTCCAGAATGGGCCTTGCAATGCTTTCGAAAGCGTAATGGCCGAGGAACCAGCCGGCGATGCCGCCGAGAACGGAGGCGACTGTGGCAACAAATGCATAAAACATCGCCTTCTTCGGCTTCGCCAGCACCATGGGCAGGAAAAGCACATCCGCCGGCACGACAAAGACGGAGCTTTCCACGAAAGCCACGATCGCCAGCCACCACACGGCCGTCTTGCGGGCGGCAAGCGCCATCGTCCAAGCATAGATGTTTTTCAGCATTTCATGTCCCCGGGGAAGATCAGCGTAGATCGAAGGCAAGGCGGGAGCCAAGGCAACTCAGCGGCGGTTTGTCGGCAGGGCACCGGCGTTTCAGCCCATCACCCCATCACGATTTAGAGACAACGTACGACAATGGCAAATGTTGGGGCAAATATGGAGAGATTTATTTTTGCATTGCGGAAAACAGGAAAAACAAACAATTCCAGCCCCTAGCGGCAACAGGTTGCTGCGATGCGAAATTTCACCCTATGGTAGATAAATCTCTGTTTTTGCGATAGAATAAGGCTTGGAAGAAAGAGGAGGAAGTTATCATGGACTATGTCGGCTTCATTACGTCGATCAACCCGGTCATACTTGTCATCCTGCTGGTGGTTCTTCTCGCCGGTGCTTACAGCAGCTGGGTTTCGCACTAACAAAGGCGAACGACGCGACAGACGGCGAAGATGCCGATTTCTATCGGTGATAGGCATCGGGTCGGATGAATGTTATCAAACCCGGAGTTAAAACAACTTCCGGGAAGCGGCATGTCTAACGAATTCGCATTCACTGATACGTCTGAAAAGCTCAGCACCACGCTCGAGAAACTGATAGGAAAACTGCAGGGGCAGACGATCACATTGCGCGAGCTGATGGAGGCGATTGGCGAACAGGGCCTGTTGCTCATCTGCGCGATTGCCTCTCTGCCCTTCCTCATACCGGTGTCCATTCCCGGTGTCAGCACCGTCTTCGGTGCCGCAATCATTCTCGTGAGCCTGGCGATCACGCTCAATCGCCTGCCGTGGCTTCCCGCCAAAATTCTCGACCGGCAGATGGAAACGGCAAAGCTTGTGCCAGCGCTGCAAAAGGGTGTCGCTATCGTGTCCAAGCTCGATCGCTTCATCCGGCCGCGCATTCCAGCGCTAACGACGGGCATCGTCGCCAACAGGATAAACGGCCTTGCCCTGATGACAGCGGGTGTCCTGCTGATGATGCCGCTCGGCTTCATTCCCTTCTCCAACACGCTGCCGGGCATCGCCATCCTCCTTTTTTCGGCGGGCATGATCCAGCGGGATGGCATCACGGTGCTTGGCGGCTATCTCTTCCTTGGCCTGACGGCCATCTACTTCACGGCGCTTGCCTATGCGGCCTTCTGGGCCGGTCAGGGCATCAGCAGCTCCATCGGCGGCTGAGCGGCTACTGGCGGCCTTTATCGCGGGCCTCGCGGCGGTTCTGTCGCGATGCCCACCACACTGCCAGCCGTCGCCGTCTGCGGCGTACCGCCGGCAAATCCTGGGAAAGTACGATCAGGCCAAGCGGAATCATCCAGAAACCGAGGATGGGCAGGAATCCAAGCGTTCCGCCCACGACCAGCGCCGAACCCGTGACGATCCTGCCGACGCGCGAACGCGGCATGGCGAGGCTCCATTTTCCGAGATTGAGGCGACCCGTTCTGTGGTCCATACCGAATTTCATTCCATCCTGCCCTTTTGCATCCAGCCTGTGGATAATTTTTTCACAGGCGATAAGCCCGGAAAATCGGGACTCCGGCGATATAAAACAAGAGGAATGCGTTTTTTTTGAAAAAACCGCTTGGCAAATCGGAAAAGCATTTGTATTACCCCGCTCACACCGCGCCAAGCAGCGCACGTTCCCTGGTAGCTCAGCGGTAGAGCATTCGACTGTTAATCGACAGGTCGCCGGTTCGAATCCGGCCCGGGGAGCCATTTCTTCTTGTAAATATCTTATTACTAGAAGATTTTGATACCGCTGAAAAATTCCTCATAACCCCTTCCCGCTTCGGGTCGCATTCTCCTGTGGAAAACGCCGTGCTATTAACGGCGTTGTGACTTCTATTGTTCCGTTGGCGTATAGTGGCGCAAGTCTCGTGAGCGCGATGGTGGAATGAAAACGGACAGACTCCAGAATATTCTACGTGAGCTGGACGCACGACTGCGGCGTTCAGAGGGTGAGATTCGATCAGCATCATCTAACCCTGAATCTGTTCGTGGCATGCTGGCGCGCTTTTCTCACCTAAGAGCAAATATCCGTAGATTATCTTCCAAGCCCGATGTTTTAAACTTCGAGGAAGTGCAGGCGCTAGATTTACAGATCGACCAATTGGGTGAGGCTGCGGCTCGCGCAAAATCGAATTTACCGACATCAGACCCATTACATAGAGTATTGGCCGATATCTTCGAAGATAGCGCCTTCCTCTCGCGACTCACGTCTGGCTTGAAGATCGGCCTCAACCAAGTCGCGCCTGACGACCTGCTGGAATCAACGCCCGGCCAAAAAACCGCAGCATTTCAATTTGAATACCAAAATGACATTTTGGTCGTGATTGACCAGCCATTGAGATTTGGTGAACGCGAACGAAATTTTGCTGAATCAGCTATCGCATCTGCAGTGGATCATGGCGCCTATGTCTTGGCCGATCTAGAAGGCACGAACGTGTCGCCTAGACTTCGAGACGCGTTTGCATCGCTTCAAGCGACATTAGGGGCACATAAGAACATCGTTCAAATCGGCCAGAAAGCGCAACTTTGCGGACGAATAGTAAACTCAGAAATTGAGGAACTCTCATCGACACTGGCCGCGCTTTTGCTCGGACATATTGAAATGGTGTCTGACGCTCTCTCGCAATTCGAAGACTGGCGGATCTACTGTGAAAATGCTGCCGCTCTGAAGGTTACGCAAGGAACTGTAGACGCAATGATCGATGGCACCCGCGAGCTCGTCGTGGGGTTACGCAATCATCAAACGGTGGCGCCTGAAGTCGGGGACGCCTTGAAGACGGTATCCTTGTGGGCAGACGGCCAAAACCCTGACAATCGTGACGTACTTTCCCTTGCCAGGACGATCGAAAACTTTTTCGCCGCCGTAATGCGATCTTCTTTCCGTTTCGCAAAGGACGTGGCAACCGACGTCAGAAAGCAAGCCGTCGCTGGCGTCGCGCTTCTAATCGTCACTACGATGACAGTGAATCTCGTGCCTGCTCTTTCTAAAATACCCGGCGCGGAATGGGTACAGCCAGCCGCCAGCTACCTCAAAGGGCTCGCCACAAGCACACTCCCTCCGTAAAGTGAAAGACCCGTAGGTTGGTGAATCCCGCGGGTCTTCTCATCGCTGTGGTGGCACTTGATCCGTAAACGCAAACTGCGTTCGAAACGGTCGCCGGAATTGCTCTAACTTTAAAACTACTTGCCCTGCGAGGGTAAGAACACACCGCGGAACCGCATCTTGCCGGAGGATAGCCGGTCATATGCCTCGGTTGCCTGATCAAGCGTGAAGGTTTCGACAATGGGCTTGACCTTGCCTTTTGCGGCGAGGTCGAGAATTTCGGCAAGGTAATGCTGTCCGCCATGCGTGGAGCCAATCACGCGTTGGCGCATCATGTGGAATGGCTTGCCGTCGGACGGAATCGAAAACGGCTTGCTGAAGTCGAGCCCGCAAAGGACGATGCGCCCGTCGGGCCTTATGCCGGCCATCGCCTTTACGGCGGTGTCGAAGTCGTTGGTCGTGACCAGAAGAACGTCTGCGCCGCCTGCCGCCAGCAACGCCTCGCCATCGGCGACAACGATGTCGGCACCCAGATCGGTCGCCAGCTTGTGCTTGTCCGGCGAATGCGTGATCGCGACGGTCTCGAAGCCGCAGGCCTTGGAGAATTGCAGGGCGACGTGGCCCAGCCCGCCGATACCCAGCACAGCAACCCTTTCACCGGGCTTCGGCGACGCATCACGCAGGCCGCTCCAGGTGGTGTAGCCGGCGCACATCATGGGTGCGGCATCCACGTAATCCAGCCCATCGGGCAACAACACCGTGCCTTCGGCAGAGATCGCAATATACTCTGCGTGTCCGCCCTGTGTCGCGAAACCGGTCGTTCTGGGTGAATCGCAGTTCATGGCGGTCTGGCCGGTCAACGGGCGGTTCTGGCGGCAATATGGGCAACGACCGCATGCGGATTGCACCCAGGTGGTGCCAACCCGGTCTCCGACCCTGCGCGTGTGCACGCCCGCGCCGACCTCGACAATCTCGCCGACCACTTCGTGACCCGGGGTCTGCGGATAGATGTCGCCACCAGCGCCCTTCGTAGCCCATACGTCCGTATAACACATGCCGGAGGCGTGGACTTTCACAAGGACCAGTCCGGGCTCTGCCCTGGGAATGGGAACCTCCTGAACTTCCCAGGGGCGGTTCGCCCCGGTCATCACGACAGCTTTCATCTTCATCAACTTTTCCTCTCTTTGGCGGGCCGCTGGTGGAATTGGCGGTTCGGGGCCCTGGAAGCGACCAGTCGGTCGCTGCCCCCCTCGCAATGCTGCGCCCTGCGCCGAGTTTATGGATCGTTGACTATCGAAACAATCTGATCAATTCTTGATGACATGATGAAAGTAATTCACCAATCCAAGGGGAACGATCTGGCGGCCTTTGCCGCATTCCTGACGGTCGCGGCCCATCGCAGTTTTCGCAGCGCCGCAACCGAGCTCAACATGACGCCCTCGGCGATCAGCCATTCGATCAAGGTTCTCGAACAGCGTTTGAACGTCCGCCTTTTCAACCGAACGACCCGCAGCGTCTCCTTGACCGAGGCGGGAGAACGCCTTGCCGCAAAACTCAAGCCAGCAATGGCATCGATCGAAGAAGCCGTTCAGGAGCTGGAGGGTAATGCTCCCGTTCCCACCGGCACCGTTCGGATCAATGCCAGTGAAGGCGCTATCCGCTTGATATTGCGGCCCGTGCTCGCACGCTTCCTGCGCGAATATCCTCAGGTCCATCTCGACATAGTCAGTGATGGCAGGCTCAGTGATATCGTTGCCGATGGTTTCGATGCCGGTATCCGGCTGGCGGAGGCCGTGCCAAAAGACATGGTGGCGATCCCAGTCATGAAGGAGGTGCGCTTTGCTGCGGTTGCGTCGCCCGGATATTTCGAGCAACGCGGCTATCCAGTCGTGCCGCAGGATCTCTATCACCACGACTGCATCCGATTCCGGTTTGAAAGCGGTGCTATCTATCGATGGGAATTTGAACGTCTGGGCGTGGTGGAGAGGATCAATGTTTCCGGACCTCTCACATTAAGCGACCAACCGCTGATGGTGGAGGCGGCAATCGATGGAATAGGCATCGCTTTCGTGCCCGACCATCTTGCGACAGACGCACTTGAAGATGGTCGCCTCAAGCGCGTTCTGGAAGAATGGTGTCCGGTCTATCCGGGACTATGTCTCTACTACTCGGGACGCCGCCATGTATCATCCGGCCTGAGAGCGCTGATCAACGTGCTGACAGAAACGCTCTCAGGCAATTGACGACCATCACCGGCCGCGCCCTGCCACGGTGCCGGGCAAGGCGCATTCGACACGCATATTCGGGCCGAGCATCACTTATACCGCCCAGAGCACGGTTATGAACGTCAGCTTTTCTTGACCGCGCGCTTCGTCGCCTTGGTGGCGTTTGTGAGAGCCGGTGGATCACTGGCGGGAAAACTTTCTTCAAGGCTCTCGGTCAGGTCATCGACTTTTTCGTGGCTTGCAGCCTTCTGCTCTTTCTGAAGAGATTTTACTGCTGGTGATTTTGCCTTTTTTGCCGGGGCCTTATCTACTGGAGCCTTCTTTGCGGTAGCCTTGGCGGCGGCAGCGGGCTTTTTCGCGCCTTCTTTGCCATTGGCCTTCACGGTTTTCGCGCTTGCGGCAATCTCCCGCTCCGCCTCTATCCAGTGCCGTTCGTGGTGTCCCTCCGGCCGTCCCTCCCTTTCCCATATTGCGCGCGCTTTTTCACGGATTGCGGCTTCGCGATCATGGTTCATAACGGCCCTCCCTCTTTCGTTGCGCCGGTTTCAATTGTGCCGAGAGAAAAACAGAAAAGGCAAGAAATTGTTCCGCTCTGCCCCATTGCGAAGCGGCGTTTCCTCAAAAATTGGGAACCGTCCTCGCCGCTGATCGTTTGCCCTGCTGGAAACCCGGAGGATCATCCATGGACGCGCCGAAACATAAAGACAGCAAGCCGCTCGACATTCGCGACGAGGACGTGGCGCATTTCGAAACCGACAGCGAACTCAAATCCAGGCAGGGCGAGATTTATCCGGATGAATCCATGAACCTGCGTGCACGCCGACAGGCGGCCCGGCAGCATGAAGACGCCTTTATCGTCTCCACGGACCTTGAGGACGACGACCAGCGCGAGGCAGCGCCCGGCGTCAGGGAACAGCCATAGGCGCCTTAAAACAAAAAGGGCGGGCCATGGCCCGCCTTTATGGCGATGCAATGTTTCCTGGTCGATCTTCAGCGACGGACGGACACGATGGCCTTGCGATTGAAATTCGATACCTGCACCCGGCCAGACTGATTGCCGCCGAGGATTTGTGCGGTCTTGCCGCTCATGCCCTTCAATATACCGGCATGATAACCGCGTCCGTTGCGGATGACGACCACATCGCCCGGCTTGGCCTGGTTCACCGGAACGGCGTAACCGAACGACGTCCAGGATTTCGCAAATCCATAGGATTTGGGCGATTGCCGACCCGCCTTGCTGGCGACGGCATGCAGGAAAAGGCCGCACCAAGGTGTACTGCGGGGATTTGCCCCGAGAATATTCTTCAGACTCTTGTTGTTTTTAGATTCATGCAGTCCGGTGTATTTTTCAGCCTGGTTCAGCATGCCAGCCGAAGCTGACGCCACGACTGTAAAAGACAATGCAGCGGATAGAATTAACGCGGATACTCTCAAACGTCTCGCCCTTATGTTAGAGGGCGTCCGTGTATTGTGACAATTTAGCGACAATTTGACGAGAAATGGGCAGAAATCAGACGCCTATTCATGCGCACTGATCTGTCATTGCTTTAAAACAGGCTGCCCTGCGCATCATCCGCGTTGCTGCGGCCGGCATTTTCGAGATCGAGCATGCGCAATTTGGTGTTGGTGCCGCCCGGTGCGGAAAAGCCGCCCAGCCTACCACCCGCAGCCAGAACGCGGTGGCAGGGAATGATGAGCGGCACCGGATTTTTCGCCATCGCCTGTCCGACATCACGGGCCTTTTCCATGCCAAGGCCAAGCGTTTTCACAATGCCGCCATAGGTCGTCGTGCGGCCCCAGCCGATCTGCCGCGCAACGGCGTAAACATCGAGAAAGAAACGATCCTGCCCGGCAAGATCGAGTTCGACGGTGGCAAAATCGATTGCTTCGCCGCTGAAATAGCGGGTGATCATCGCGATCACCTCACGCGTCCGTGTCTCGGGAACAGCGATCGTGGAGGATGGCAGGCGTTTCAGCAGCAGCTTTTCGGTTTCGCCAGCATCAGCGCCGGGCAATTGCAGACGGGCTATGCCACGCCCTGCCCAAGCGAGGCCGCAATGGCCGAGTGCCGTTGGAAAAACAATATAGCCGTAGTGGTTGCTCATTGCCGTCTTGATCCGTCATTTCGCCTGCACGATGCCATATCCTGCGTTCGAAACAACCCGTTTCCTGCCCCTGAATGACGAAGGCCACCCGGTTCTGGCGGGTGGCCTCTCTGGTTTCGGTCCTGAAAATGCGGATCAGGATGCGATCTTATTCTGTTCCTCCGCTTTGTCCTCCATCAGGCATTGCGCCTGGCGGCTTGCGGCAACGAAGGCGGTGCGGGCGATTTCTCCTGCCACATCGCCCATCAGCGAGGAACGGCACAGGCGCAGGGCCTGTTCATGCGCTTTGCCACCGCGTTCCGGCCATTCGTGCTGTAAAAAATCGAAGGCTTCGTAAACGCCGTTGAAAATCCGGGGAGCACCGTTTTCAAGGGAGATGGTAACGGGCTTTTCCCACTTAACGTCATTCAGCAACATTGATTGCACTTCCATGCTCTATTAACCCGCGACAAACGCCGGCTCCTCCAGTTGGTTCCCTTCACCTGCGGTTTCAAGGTCGAAAAAATAACCCTCGAGAAACCATGTGCCCCATCTTCCCATTCTAGCTGATTTGCGGAACAAAGCGTTTCAACACTCGTTCAAGCGGAAGTGAACCGGGTCTTTTCATGCCGACAGAATCCTCTCCCGTCATCGTCTGGTTCCGCAAGGACCTGCGCCTTGCGGACAATCTCGCCCTGCTTGCGGCGCTCGAACACGGCGGCCCCGTGATACCGCTTTATATAAGGGAGAAATCCTCCGGGCCGCTGGGCTGTGCACAGGAATGGTGGCTTCACCACTCGCTGGCCGCCCTAGCCTCCGCGCTGGAAAAAACCGGTAGCCGTCTGCTGCTCGCAAGCGGCGACGCCGAAGAGACGTTACGCCATGTGATAACCGAAACCGGTGCCGACACAGTGTTCTGGAACCGCCGCTACGATCCGGCGGGCATGGCGACGGACAAGGCACTGAAACAGACGCTGAGGGACGACGGCCTGACGGTTCAAAGCTTTGCCGGCCATCTGCTGCATGAACCATCCCGGGTACAGACAAAATCCGGCGGGCCCTACCGGGTCTATACCCCCTTTTGGCGGGCGCTGGAGGGCGGTGAGGAGCCACATGCGCCGGCGGATGCGCCGAAGAGGCTGAAAGCACCGGACACTTGGCCTCAATCAGAGAAACTCAACGATTGGAAGCTCCTGCCATCCAAACCGGACTGGGCCAAGGATTTCAGCGAAATATGGACCCCGGGCGAAATTAGTGCGCGGGAGAGACTCGACGATTTCATTGATGGCGCCTTGAAGGGTTATGAAGAAGGCCGTGATTTTCCGGCAAAGGATGCCACCTCGCTGCTTGCACCACATCTGGCTCTCGGCGAAATATCGCCCGCCGCCGTCTGGCACGCGACGAAAGGCCTCTCACGCCATATCGCCTCCAACGATATCAGCCGCTTCCGCAAGGAGCTCGTCTGGCGGGAATTCTGCTACCACCTGCTGTTTCACTTTCCCGAACTGGACGAAAAAAACTGGAACGACAGTTTCGACGCCTTCGGCTGGCGGGATGATGAAGAAGCCTTCGAGGCCTGGACGCGCGGCATGACGGGATACCCCATCGTCGATGCCGGCATGCGGCAATTGTGGAAACACGGCACCATGCACAATCGGGTGCGCATGATCGTGGCCTCCTTCCTCATCAAACATCTGCTGATCGACTGGCGGAAGGGTGAAAAATGGTTTCGCGACACGCTTGTGGATGCCGACCCGGCTTCCAATGCCGCCAACTGGCAATGGGTGGCGGGTTCGGGCGCGGACGCCTCGCCGTTTTTCCGCATCTTCAACCCCATCCTGCAGGGCGAAAAATTCGATGGCGATGGCGATTATGTGCGCCGCTTCGTGCCCGAACTCGAAAAGCTCGAGCGGAAATTCATCCACAAGCCGTTCGAAGCACCGAAAGAAGTGTTGAAAAAGGCGGGCATCGAGCTTGGCAAGACCTATCCGTTGCCGATCATTGACCACGGAAAAGCGCGTGAAAGAGCGCTTGCGGCCTATGCCGACGTCAAGAAGAACGCATAAAATTGGGTATCGGCAAAATTTTGCGTGGCTAAGCCAAAGCCGGGAAGATAATTTCTTGCCTTGAGGCGGTTGTAACGGGACATAACGGCACCTAATTTCCGCTCAGACAAGAAGGCTCAATCATGACCATTCATCCCTCTGCGCTCAGTGCTATCGGCAACACGCCGCTCATCCGTCTGAAAGCCGCCTCGGAAGCGACGGGGTGTGAAATCCTCGGCAAGGCGGAATTCCTCAATCCCGGTCAATCGGTGAAGGATCGCGCGGCGCTCTATATCATCCGCGACGCCGAGCGGCGCGGTCAGTTGCGACCGGGCGGCACCATTGTGGAGGGTACTGCGGGCAATACCGGCATTGGTCTGTCGCTGGTCGCCAATGCGCTGGGCTACAAGACGGTCATCGTCATTCCCGAGACGCAGAGCCAGGAAAAGAAGGACGCTCTGAAGCTTCTCGGCGCCAAGCTGGTCGAGGTTCCGGCAGCCCCCTATTCCAATCCGAACAATTACGTGAAGGTTTCCGGCCGGCTGGCAAAACAGCTCGCCGCGACCGATGAAAACGGCGCGATCTGGGCCAACCAGTTCGACAATATCGCCAACCGGCAGGCCCACATCGAAACGACGGCGCCTGAGATCTGGGACCAGACGGATGGCAAGGTCGATGGCTTCATATGCTCGGTCGGTTCCGGTGGGACGCTTGCGGGCGTGGCCGATGGCCTTCGCGATTTCAACCCTGACATCAAGATCGGCCTTGCCGATCCCGAGGGTGCGGCCCTCTATGAATTTTACAAGCACGGCGTGCTGAAATCGGAAGGATCTTCCATCACCGAAGGCATCGGACAGGGGCGCATCACCGCCAATCTGGAAGGTTTTACACCAGACTTCTCCTATCGCATTTCGGATGCGGAAGCGCTGCCGGTGCTGTTCGACCTGGTCACAAAAGAGGGCCTTTGCCTTGGCGGCTCCTCGGGTATCAACATTGCCGGCGCAATCCGTCTTGCCCGCGAGCTTGGTCCGGGGCATACAATCGTGACGATACTGTGCGACTACGGCAATCGTTATCAGTCGAAGCTGTTCAACCCGGATTTCCTGCGCTCCAAGGGGCTTCCCATTCCGCAGTGGCTGGCGACGAAAAGCGAGATTGCGGTTCCGTACGAAACCGTTTGAGGACATGCCGAAATGCCTGTGAATGCCCTGTTCCGTGACGATTTTTATCTTTCCACCGCAGAAGCGATCGTCACGGCGGTGCATGAGGATGGCGGCATAGAGCTAGACCAGACATGCTTTTACGCCACCTCCGGCGGCCAGCCGGGCGATAGCGGTTTTCTCGAGCGGGCCGATGGTTCGCGCATCGAACTCGGCATCACCAGAAACGGCGCCGACAAGAGCGTGATCGTCCATGTGCCGCTCGAAGGCCAGCCTTCCCCCGAGATCGGCGAAAAACTGACCCTGCATGTGGACTGGCCGCGTCGTTACAAGCTGATGCGGATGCATACCGCCTGCCATCTGCTATCCGTCGTTTGCCAGTGGCCGATTACCGGAGCCGCCGTCGGCGAGGACGAATCGCGTGTCGATTTCGACATGTCCGAGACCATCGACAAGGACGAGGTGACGGCAAAGCTGATGGAGCTGGTGAAAGCCAACCATCCCGTTTTCCTGCAATGGATCACCGACGAGGAGCTGCAGGCCAATCCGGGCATCGTCAAATCCAAGAATGTGCGCCCACCGATGGGCCTTGGTCGGGTCAGCCTCGTCTGCATCGGCGAAAATTCCAGCATCGACAGCCAGCCCTGCGGCGGCACCCATGTTTCCGAAACGCAGGAAGTGGGCGATATTCACATTGCCAAGATAGAAAAGAAGGGCAAGGAGAACAGGCGGTTCCGCATTCGTTTCGGCGCGCCTGAAGCTGTTGCCTGAGATTGGGAGAAACATCGTGAGCACGGATAAGAGCCGTTTCGTCGTTTCGGCGGACTGGGTGGAAAAGCAGCTCGGCACGGCCGGGTTTCGTGTCGTTGATGCCTCCTGGTATCTGCCGGCGCACAAGCGCAACGGCGCGGAAGAATTCGCAGCCGGCCATCTGCCCGGTGCGGTATTCTTCGATCAGGACAAGATCGCCGATCATACCACCGGCCTGCCGCATTCCCTGCCCTCGCCGGAATTCTTCGCGGAACAGGCCGGTGCGCTTGGCCTCAGCGATACGGATACGATCGTGGTCTATGACGGCCCCGGCTTCTTTTCCGCGCCGCGCGTGTGGTGGATGCTGCGGGTGATGGGCGTGCGCAAGGCCTATGTGCTGGATGGTGGTCTCGACGGCTGGAAGCGCGAAGGCCGGCCGCTTGAAACCGGCACGCCGGAGATTGCACCCGCCACCTTCACGCCTGACTTCAACGAGAAGCGCGTGACTTCCCTGTCGACCATGCGCGGCATCGTCGACAGCGGCGAAAAGCAGATCGCCGATGCCCGTGGCGCCGGCCGCTTCACCGGCGACGAGGCCGAGCCGCGTGCCGGCATGCGCTCTGGCCATATGCCCGGCGCACGCAGCCTGCCGGCCACTGCCTTTTCCGAAAACGGCCATTTCAAAGACCTTACCGCCATCCGCAAGATGGTCGCCGATGCGGGCATCGACCTCAGCAAGCCGGTCGTCACCAGCTGCGGCTCGGGCGTCACCGCCGCCGTCATCACCTTGGCGCTGGAATCACTCGGCCACCGGGACAATTCGCTCTATGACGGTTCCTGGTCAGAATGGGGCGGACTGGAAGATACGCCTGTCGTCACCGGCCCCGCCGAGCCTGTCCCGCTGGTATCGCATGGCCCTTTGAAGGCGCATGTCACACAGCTGGAAATGACTGCTCCGCCGAAGGTCAGCCTGCCGATCCCCGTCAACATCCAGACGGCGCTGATGCGGGTTACCGATATTCCCCTGCACTTCTATCGTTATATTTACTGGCGGGTGGGAAAACGCTGGCACTGGCAAAAACGCATGCGCATGAGCGATGCGGAACTCTCCGCCGTCCTCAAGGACCCCAAGAACAGCGTCACGGTTCTTTACATGAACGGCGCGCCTGCCGGTTTCTTCGAGCTGAACAAGGCGAACGACGAGGTGACCGAGCTTTCCTATTTCGGGCTTCTCGAAGAGGCGATCGGCGCGGGTGTCGGCAAGTGGTTCCTGTTGCAGGCGCTTTACGCCGCCTGGCAGGACAATCCCAAACGCGTGACGGTGACAACCAATACGCTTGACCATCCGCGGGCGCTGCAGCTTTACCAGATGATGGGTTTTTCGCCTGTCGGCACCTATGAGGCCTGGGTGGAGCCGCTTTCCGATACCGAGCTTCTGGAAATCTCGCTGCGCAATTGAGGTTTCGGCCTATACAAACGCCTCCTCATTCCTGTGCCTGTCACAGGAATGAGAGTGGAGAGACGCTGCATTCATGCCTTGTCGATGACGAGATGTGTGGCCCCCTCGCCCGATATCGTCTCCGTGCAGCGATAACCGAGCGCAGGTAAATCCAGCCCTTCGAACAGATGTTCTCCCTTTCCAAGGAAAACCGGCGCAAGCGCCAGATGCAATTCGTCGATCATGCCCCCGGCCATATATTGCCGGATGGTGGAAACGCCGCCGCCGATGCGGACATCCTTGCCGTCAGCGGCGGTGAGCGCCATGTCCAGAGCGGCCTCGATGCCTTTGGTGACGAAATGGAAAACAGTGCCGCCCTTCATCGTAAACGATGGGCGCTCATGGTGCGTCAACACGAAAACCGGAACGTGATAGGGTGGCTCATCGCCCCACCAGCCCTTCCAGTTATCATCCGGCCAGGCGCCGCGGATAGGGCCGAACATGTTGCGCCCCAAAATCCAGGCGCCGATATTTTCAAAACTTTTCTCGGAGAATTTCTCATCCGTGCCGGTCGAACCGCCTTCCTTGCCGAACATGCGGTGAAAGGTGCGGGTCTTGAACGCCCATTGGTGCAGCTCTTTGCCGTTCACGCCCAGCGGGTTCTGCAGGCTCTGGTCCGGCCCGGCACCATATCCGTCAAGCGAGATAGCGAAATTGCGAACGACGACCTTCGGCATGGCACTTTCCTCCATCATTCAGGAGGCTGGATCGCCAGCGCCGGCAATCTGCCTCAGATTTCTCTTTCCAGATTGACCGCCGTCGGAATTTGTCCGCCAGCAGCGCCCTTGTCTTCCGTAACAGTGTTCAGGAGATGATCGGCGATCAGCTCCGCCTGGAATTTGCCAAGCTCGTAGCAATAGGTGATCTCGCGCTTTTCCGCGGACCAGTAGACATCGGGGCGGCCACAGGACTTTGCCGTCAGCTTGACGTCGCCCTTGAGGCCATAACCGCCGAAACTTCGGCTGATGAGATCGAGAACCTTCGATTCCTTGACCATGATGGCATAGGGTTCAAGTTCAGGGTCACGCGGCGGCACATAGCTGACGGAAAATCTTGACGGTGTCTGGCTGCGGTGGGGCGCCAGAAAATTCTCCCAGGCCGAAGCGACGCCCGGATAGGCGGCGGCGCATTTGCCGAATTCGGCATTGTCCAGCCCCATCATCGCGGCAAGATCGCCATAACCGTCCTTGTCGCGGCCGACCATCAGGCAGGCCATGTTGCGGTCGCGGCTTCTGTCGGGCACCAGCGCGGAAAAGACCGGCGCTTCGTGATCGGGCAAGGTCTCCGCCTCGCGCGCCAGATACCAGCTGTCGGTGGCGTTGACGAGCGCGGTATCGAGCCATTCCTCATTGGCCTGGAGGATGAGCGTGCCCGCCAGCTGATCGGCAGGAGCCTGGACGCTGCCGGTATCCGGGGTTCCGAAATCCGAGATCAGCATGCGCGCACCCTCGTGGTAGAGCGAGAAGATTGCGTTGCCGATAACGAAATTGACCGCCTGCTGCAGCTGCTCGTCGGACAGGCCGTCGAGACCGGAGGCGACCTGCGCGTTCGCCTCAATCGGAGCCGTCAACGAAACGAAAGCCAGCGGAACGGCGGCCAGAAAACGACGGAACATAAAATCAGACCTTCCGGGATCGAGGAGCGTCACTGATTCCCGATGCTAACGAAACACGCAATGGGCTGGTTGCATCACCCCTCAAGAATCGGGTGGATAGTGTCCTGTTTCGAGATCATAGCTGCAAAGAAGCAACGCCCATCCGAACCGGGAGGACCCCACCATGACCAATCTCGTTTTTACAGCAATGCCGGCTAAGGATGCCGAGGCTTTCCGGGCGGGTGCTGCCGACGCCTATGGCAACCCGCCGGAGAAGGCCGTTTCTCCGGGCGGCATGCCGTGCCGTCATTGCCTCTCCCAGATCAATCAGGGTGAAGGCATGCTAATCCTCGCCTACCGGCCCTTTCCCTCGCTCCAACCCTATGCCGAAACGGGTCCGATCTTTCTTCACGCTGAGGCCTGTAAGCGATATCCGCAGACGGATGCCGTTCCCCCGATGCTCGACAGCCCCGATTATATCGTTCGCGGATATGGCAGCGACGACAGGATCGTCTACGGCACCGGCGCCGTGACAGCGACAGGCGATATTGTCGCACGCGCCGAACATCTCCTGAGCCGCACCGATATCGCTTATGTACATGTGCGCTCTGCCCGGAACAATTGTTACCAGTGCCGTATCGATACAGCATAATCGCAAGATTACCTGCAATTTTAACTGATGAACTAAACGGGCTTCAAGCTTTATGCGTCATGGTTGGGGCATCGGAAACAAATTGATTTGAGCAGCAAAATGGCAAACAACCTCAACATAGTGACCCGCGCCGCGCCCCGGAGCAAGACTAGGATCTTTGCGACCGTGCATTACTTCAGCCAGTCGACCCGAGGCCGCGTGCTGGACCTGTCGGCCACCGGCATGGCGCTCGAACTGGACGGGCCTTTCGCGGCCGCCAAGGGTAGCCGGGTCAAGGTGCAAAGCGAGGATCTGGGCTTCATCGAGGGTGAGGTGCAATGGCAGCATCAAAACCGCCTCGGCCTGCAGCTGAAGCTTTCCACCAATACGCTGGCGCAGCTCTCCTCCTATTTCCGCTTCTTCCATGAAGAAGTGAAGCCGACGCTCGCGCGTTAAGCCACTGGTTTTCGAAATCGGAATGCGCCGAGCGAACGCAGCGCATTCCCTTGCGATGGCGCATGCGGCGCAGTCGTGACAAAAAATTTATCAAACGGTTGAAAACAGGCCTCTCCGTCACCGGCCTGTCATTTTGATGATGGACTCCTCGGCGATTGCTTCTACCTTGTCGTCTTCCATGACAGAGCAAGCTTCATCCGAAGGAGTTCCCATGTCGTCGCTTCTCGCTCTCCACCCCATCAGCCGCCGTTCGCTTCTCAGCGGCATTGCCGCCTCCTCAGCGCTGGTGATGCTGCACCCGTTTGCCGCGCGTGCGGCCGCCAATCAGGCGCATCTGCGCATCATGGAAACGACTGACATCCATGTTCACGTCTTTCCCTATGATTATTACGCCGACAAGCCGAACGACACGATGGGGCTGGCGCGCACCGCCTCGATCATCGGCACCATCCGTGCCGAAGCCGGAAATTCGATGCTGGTGGATAATGGCGACTTCCTGCAGGGCAATCCGCTCGGCGACTATATCGCCTATGAGCGCGGCATGAAGGCTGGCGACAAGCATCCTGTCATCAACGCCATGAACGTGCTGGGCTACGACTGCGGCACGCTTGGCAACCACGAATTCAACTACGGCCTCGATTATATGTCGAACACGCTGGCGGGAGCGGGTTTCCCCTATGTCTGCGCCAACCTCACCAAGGGCCAGCTTGCTTCCGATCCGAAGAACGACGAATTGTTCTTCAAGCCCTATGTCATTCTGGAGAAGCAGATCCGCGACGGTGCGGGCGTCACCAGCCCGGTCAAGGTCGGAATCATCGGCTTCGTGCCGCCGCAGATCATGATGTGGGATTCCAAGAACCTCGAGGGCAAAGCGCAGACGCGCGACATCGTCGAGGCGGCGAAAGCCTGGGTGCCGGTCATGAAGGAAGAAGGCGCAGATATCGTCATCGCGCTGTCCCATTCCGGCATCGACGGCAAGGGTCAGACCGAGCGCATGGAAAATGCCTCTCTCTATCTGGCGGGCGTCGAAGGCATCGACGCGATCTTCACCGGCCACCAGCATCTGGTCTTCCCCGGTCCGAAGACCTGGGACGGTATCGAGGGCGTCGATGCCGTCAAGGGCACCTTGCAGGGCAAGCCTGCCGTGATGGCGGGTTTCTGGGGTTCGCATATGGGCCTGATCGACCTGCTGCTCGAAAAGGATGGCAAGAGCTGGAAGATCGTCGATTTCACTTCCGAAGCCCGGCCGATCTATCACCGCGATGAAAACCGCAAGGTCGTTGCCGATTTTACCGACAAGCCGGAGGTCATCGCCGCCGCCAAGGCCGATCACGAAGCCGCCCTCGCTTATGTGCGCCGCCCGGTGGGCAAGACGTCCGCCCCGCTCTATTCCTATTTCGCACTGGTGGCCGACGATCCCTCCGTACAGATCGTCTCCAATGCCCAGACCTGGTACATCAAGGACATGCTGAAGGAAGGTCAATATAAGGACCTGCCCGTGCTTTCGGCAGCAGCCCCCTTCAAGTCCGGCGGTCGCGGCGGCGCGGATTATTATACCGATGTCCCCGCCGGTGACATTGCCATCAAGAATGTCGCCGACCTCTATCTTTACCCCAACACCGTGCAGGCGGTGCTGATCAACGGCGCGCAGGTCAAGAACTGGCTGGAAATGTCGGCGGGCATGTTCAACACTGTCGAGGCTGGCGCCAAGGACGCGCCGCTGCTCAATGCGGATTTTCCGTCCTATAATTTCGATGTCATCGACGGTGTCACGTATCAGATCGACATTTCCAAACCGGCGAAATTCGACAAGGACGGCAAGGCGGTCAACCCGGACAGCAATCGCATCGTCAACCTGCAATTTGAAGGCAAGCCGATCGATCCCGAGCAGAAATTCGTGGTGGCGACCAATAATTACCGGGCGAGCGGCGGCGGCAAATTCCCGGATATTGCCGCCGACAAGGTGATCTTCGTGGCCCCCGACACCAACCGCGACGTGATCGTGCGCTATATCATCGATCAGGGCACCATCAACCCGTCTGCGGATGCCAACTGGTCCTTCGCGCCGGTTGCCAATACCTCGGCAATCTTCGAAACCGGCCCGAAAGGCCGCCACTATGCGGCCGATATCAAGGGCGCGAAGATCGAGGATGCCGGTGAAGGCGCGGAAGGTTTCGCGAAATTCCGTCTGGTTCTCTAGGGATTGCAGCCCTCCCGGCGCATTCACGCCGGGAGGGCAAACTTGCTCACCACGCCTCCATCAACTCGACGTCGTCCTCGGGCTTGATGAAAGCCTGTCAGCCACATCGCTGACTATTCCTCAATCACGGCCAACCACAGCGCGTAGCAGCAGCGGCAGTTCCGCCGGTGGCTTCTGCTCGATGCGCCGATAGTCGCTGCCGTCGCGGTTGCGGCGGATGAGCCGCAGGCCGACCATGTCACGCCGAAGCATCGCAGCATCCCGAAAGAGATGCAGACCATCCAGAAAGCCGCTGAATTCGCGTTCGGAGAAACTGCGGCCGGCCGGGATTTTCGCCCAGAAATACCAGAGGCATAATTCCTGCTGGGATCGGCGGGCGGGCCATTGCATCAACCGGCCGTCGCCATCGAAAATCCGCGCGGTCTTCAGCACCCTGCCCTCATTGGCGGCGGGCATTGTCTCCGCTCGTGTCTGCGGTAACGGAGGCCCGCTTTCGGCGGATGGCGTGCGTGACGCACGCAGATGCTGGAAATTGCGGAACCCGGCAGCGCGGCTTAGAAGATTGAGCATCTCCACATGGCTTGGCTGGCGGTCCAGCCGGCCGATCTGTTCGCGGAGCGATTTGGCAAAGGTCGAGACGTCGGCAATATCAATGGAAAGAATCGAACGTGGCATGACTTACCCTCAAGTGCCATTCCGAAACGGTGTCGCTGATCGCCGGCTTCCGACAAGGCACGGGATAAGTGCTGTCAATCTTTCCAAATGCAGGTTTAGCTTCCCTTGCGGGACGGCGATGCCTCGGTGAACTGCTGACCGTGGGTCACGTATAGGCAGGCCGGTCGCTTGCGTCAATTGGTGTTGCCTGGGGCTTGGTGCCGAGATTGCTGCCTTTTTTTCTTCTCCCCGTTGGGGAGAAGGTGGCCCAAAGGGTCGGATGAGGGGGCAAGCTCTCGGTTTATTACGAACGTTGCTCTCTCTCTCTCTCTCTCGCGCGACGCGCGACGCGACGACGACGACGTACGTACGTACGTACGTAC
>LT009756.1:998957-1144892 GCA_900012615.1 Agrobacterium genomosp. 13 str. CFBP 6927 | reverse complement strand
GCAAGCTCTCGGTTTATTACGAACGTTGCCCCCTCATCCCGCTGCCGCGGACTTCTCCCCCTCGGGGAGAAGAAACACGCGGCACCTTCTCAGCCAAAAAGCATTTGTCGCGGTTTCAAATAATTTCACTCAGCGGCGACAGAAATATTCCTCTGTTTGCTTCCGGCAACTATCCTGTTGAAATCCTTCTGGTTCGGACAGGCCGACAGGCGCTGCTGGAATGCCGTGGCCAACCACTGGCCGGCGGGACCGGCGGGTGAATCGACACGGCGGAGCGCAAAGAGCGGGTACTCGCCCTGCTCATAGGCCTCGAGGTCCAGCGCCTTCAGGCTGCCATTGGTCAGATCGTTGCGGACGATCGATGCGGGCAGACCGCCCCAGCCGAGCCCCCCCTTGATGAGCTGATATTTCGTGGCGATGTCGCTTACCCGCCAGGTCTTGTAGGACAGAACGTTGAAGTCGCGTCCCTTGGTCAGCCCTGACGCGTCGGTGACGACGAGTTGCACCTCCTCACGGACATCGCCAAGGACCAGCGGCCGTTCGATCTGCGCCAGAGGGTGATCCGACGCGACGACCGGCAACATGAAGGAATGGCCGACCTTTTCGACGACCAGTTCGTCATCCTGGCGCAACAGCGCGCCGCCGATGCCAATGCCGGCCTTGCGGGAAAGCACCATGTCCATGACCATGCCCAGCTCGCCGACATTGAGGCTGAGGGTGACAGTGGGGAATTCGCTGCGAAAATCCCGCAGCACGGCAACAACCGCCTCTGCCGGCACCATGGTACTGATGGCGACAGAGAGTTCCGCCTCAAGCCCCTGCTTCAGCCCCTTGGCGCGGGCGCGCATTTCCTGCAGGCCGGCGACGATGCGCCTTGCATCCTCAAGCATGGCGCGGCCCTCATCGGTCAGCCGCGGTTGGCGAACGCCATTGCGCTCGAACAGGGTGACTTCCAGCTGCGCCTCAAGATTGGCGATGGTGTAGCTGACCACCGACTGGGCGCGATTGAGCGTCCGCGACGCAGCGGAAAAGCTGCCGGTCTCAGCCACCGTCAAAAACACCTGCAATTGGTCGAGCGTCGGGTTCGCGTCCATGTCCCATCCATTTCATCGATAGATGGCTTCCACATTATCACAGTTTTCTTGATGGCAGCAATTCCTCATATAGGGGGCAATGGAAGGGCGTCATGCTCTCCCGCCATCCCAAGGCGCCCGTCAATTCATCGCATATTGCAAGGAAAGACCATGTCCAACATTCTGCTCATCACCTCCAGCCCGCGTGGCGAGGAATCGGTCTCCAACAAGTTTTCCGGCGAACTCGCCAGCAAGCTGAAGGCCAAGTCGGCGTCCAACACCCTGGTCCACCGCGATCTCGCAGCCGACCCCATTCCGCATCTCGACACCGTCAAGACCGCCGCCATCCGCAAGCCGGCTGACCAGCGCACGGCTGAAGAAGCTGTTGCCGCAGACTATTCCGACAAGCTGGTTGCCGAGCTTCTGGCTGCCGACACGGTCGTTATCGGCACCGGCCTCATCAACTTCAACATCTATTCCGGCCTGAAGTCGTGGATCGACAATGTCGCCCGCGCCGGCCAGACCTTCCGCTACACCGAAACCGGCCCTGAAGGTCTTGCCAAGGGCAAGAAGGTCTACATCGTGCTCGCAGCAGCCGGCGTTTATTCGGAAGGCCCCGCCGCTCCGCTGAACCATGCCGTGCCCTACCTCAAGACCGTTCTCGGCTTCATGGGCATGACCGATGTGGAAGTGATCTATGTCGAAGGTCTGGCATTCGGCCCGGAAGCAGTCGAGAAGGCCGTTGCAGCCGCCGGCGCCAAGGTTGCCGAACTGGCGCAGGCCGCCTGAGCCTGTCTGATGGCGGCGTGATTGCCGCTATCAGCCGACCCACAATCCGTGACGGCCGTGGACCTGGTCCCGGCCGTTATTTTTTGCCGCGTAAAGCCGCGCATCGGCCTCCGATAGAAGCGCGCGAAAAAGCTGTCCGTCCTCGAAAGCCGTGGCGACACCGATGCTGACGGTCAATGGTGTGCCGTCCGGCCGTTGCAGGTCCGCGAGGATCGCCATTCTGAGATTGGCCGAGAAGGTAAGCGCGGCCTCATGCGGCACCGCCGGCAAAAGCGCCACGAACTCCTCACCGCCGAAGCGATATAAATGGCCATGCGGCTGCACGATGCGTTTCAGCACAGCGGCGAATTCCCGCAATATTTCATCGCCCTGCAAGTGCCCGAACGTATCGTTGACGGTCTTGAAGTGATCGATATCGACGATCAGCACGCTGACAGGGCGCTTTTTTTCCAGGCATTCCACGACGACCGAAGGCGCATCGAGTTCCATGCGGGCGCGGTCCGATACGCCGGTCAGCATATCGCGGCCGGAGCGGGACAAAAGCTCCTCGTAGCGTTCCCTGAAGGTGAGGTCGTTGAAAACATCGGTAACGCTGCGGCGCGTCAGGAAGCGGCCCTTTGCCACCGTCAGTTTGAGATAGATGGCGAAGAGCAGAGAATAAATGGCGACCGCCGCCATTTTCGCCTTCCAGCCATCGTAAAAAACATCGATCGGCGCGTTCAGCATATATCGCAACGCCGCGTAAAAACCGGCCTGATCCAGGCTTAGAATTACGACGCCGCAGATTGCGAAACGCAGCACGATATGGCGCTGCAAATAGCGCCCCAGCTTTTCGTAGAAAAGGATGATGGCGATGGCATCGATATAAAGAAGGCTGGTTCCCCAGACCATCAGCACACCCATCTCATCCAGAAAACCGGCGCTGACCGATTGTCCGGGCACAATCGCCACCGTCTGATGAAAATGGATGATCTGCGCCATGATGACGGTCAGTATGTTGCCGAGAAGCAAGCCGTAGATCGGCTGGCGGACGACCGCCGCATCCTCCCGCATATAAAGCATCAGGATCATCATCAGCTTGCCGGCAAAAAGGATCGACGAGCCGGGAGATGCCACGCCGAAGGGCAGCTCGACGTAAAAGACGGCCGCCAGATAGGTCTCCAGAAAATGCATTACCCCCAGCGCGGTGAGAAAAACACCGATGCCGAGAATATGCCGGTAATGAAGGAATGCCGTCATTACCGCGAAATAGACGATGGCCTCCGTCGCGAAGAGTGCCAGATTTGCCCATTGCATCGGCACATGCCCTATCTATCCACGTCGCGCGTTCATTGGCGCGACTCCATGCTCCTCGGGGACGATAGGCCGAAGCAACCAACGGAATCTTAATGCAAGTCGCAAGAAACCGTCATCATTTTCCTGGGAAAAGCGATGCGCCGTTCTGGTCGATGATCAATCTTGCCTTGCGGACCGTAAACTCGACGGCATCGTCCAGGCTGGTGAAGACATCGGCGCGCACGAATTCATGCACCAGTACTTCATCACCGACCTTTTTCTCGATACGGCCGGCCAGCCGGAACTGTCCGCCTTCTTTGAGAGGCGTCGCATAGATCAGATATTCGCCATGCGCATGTGGCTCCGCCTGCGCCGTCTTCTGGGGCGCGTCGGACGGCTGGCCGGAGCCGAAGGCCGAGAGGATTTTGGAAAAAAACGATGCCATGGCTTTCACTCCCTCAATCTATGTCACGTTCGAAGGGCGGAGATGATCCGCCCTTCCCTGTCTTTAACTCCCCGATCAGATGATCAGGTTCGACAGGATGTCGTTTTCAGTGATGTCTTCATAACCGAGACCAGCCGCCTCGAAGCGCTCCAGCAGGCCGGCGAAATTCTCCTTCGCGCTGGTTTCGATACCGATCAGGATCGAACCGAAATTGCGGGCCGATTTCTTCAGATATTCGAAACGGGCGATATCGTCGTCCGGGCCGAGCAGGTTGAGGAAATCGCGCAAGGCGCCGGGGCGCTGCGGCAGGCGTAGAATGAAGTATTTCTTCACGCCGGTGTAACGCATGGCGCGTTCCTTCACATCCGGCAGACGCTCGAAATCGAAATTGCCGCCGGAGACGACGGCGATGACCGTCTTGCCTTCCAGCTTCTCACGGCCGAGCTTTTCGAGCGCGGCGATCGCCAGCGCGCCCGCCGGCTCCAGCACCACACCTTCGAGGTTCAACATCTCGATGATCGTGACACAGATGGCGTTTTCCGGGATGAGCAAGACCTGCTCGGCCGGAAAGTCCTTCAGCGCCTTGAAGTTCAGGTCGCCGATGCGGGCAACGGCGGCGCCGTCGACGAAATTGTCGACCTTGTTCAGCGTCACCGGTTCACCGCGCTCTATGCTCTTCTTCAGGCTCGGCGCTCCTTCCGGCTCGCAGAACACGAAGTTCTCCTTGCGGACCGTGCCGGCGAGAAAACCTGAAAGACCCGCAGAGAGACCGCCGCCGCCAACGGGCATGACGACGATATCGGGCTTCGTGCCTTCCGGAAGCTGATCCATGATTTCGGCGGCGACCGTCGCCTGCCCCTCGATGATGTCCTCATGGTCGAAGGGCGGCACCATGTATCCGTCATTGTCCTCAACATATTTGCGGGCAGCGGCGTAACACTGGTCGAATATATCACCCACCAGACGGATGCTGATGAATTCACCGCCGAAGATGCGGGTCTTTTCGATTTTCTGCTGCGGTGTCGTCACCGGCATGAAAACGACGCCGTGAACGCCGAAATGGCGGCAGGCGAAAGCAAAACCCTGCGCGTGGTTACCGGCCGACGCACAGACGAAAATCTTGTTCTTGCCAGCCTTGGCCACCGCCTTGCGGAGAAAATTGAATGCGCCTCTAATCTTGTAGGAGCGAACCGGGGACAGATCTTCACGCTTCAGCCAAATCGACGCGCCATACCGACGGCTGAGATGTTCATTCAACTGCAACGGCGTTTCCGGGAATATTTCCCGCACTTCCCGCCGCGCTGCTTCCACAAGCTGCTTGTCCACGATAGTCAATCCATTGAAATTCATAATGGCACCCGCTATGCCATAGGAAGGCGTCCGAGACAAAGACTCATTTCAGCGCGGCAACGAACTCCGGGTTTCATTTCTTGAACAGTAACCTTCTGCGCTCGGTCATCTATGTGGCTTCCATCTTCGGGCTTTACATGGCGACGGCCATGTTTCTGCCGGCGCTCACCGATCTCTATTACGGCAATGACGACTGGATGGTGTTTGCGCTGTCGGGTTTCATGTGCGGCGGTTTTGCGCTTGCCTGTGCGCTGGCGACCCGTGGGCCGATAGCCTCCTTCAACAAACGTTTCGGCTTTTTGCTCGTCAACCTGCTCTGGCTGGTCTTTTCCGTCGTCGGCGCGGTTCCGCTTTACCTGTCCGAACTCAACCTGACGCTCGGCCAGGCAATATTCGAATCCGTTTCGGCCATTACCACGACAGGATCGACAGCCATCGCCGGTCTCGACAACGCGCCGCAGGGCATCCTTCTCTGGCGTTCGCTGCTGTGCTGGCTTGGCGGTATCGGTATTGTCGCGCTCGGCCTCTTCATCCTGCCGCTGCTGCGCGTCGGCGGCATGACCTTTTTCCGCATGGAATCGTCCGATACCGGCAACGACCGGCCTTTTGCGCGGCTGGCGAGCTTCACCCGGGCTTTCGTGGCCATTTACATCATCATGACGCTCGCCTGTACGATCGCTTACGATTTTGCCGGCATGTCGCATTTCGATGCGCTAAACCATGCGATGTCGACGGTCGCGACCGGCGGTTTCTCCACCCATGACGCGTCTTTCGCCTATTTCAACAATACGGCGCTGCTTTGGATCGCCACCATCTTCCTGATCTTCGGCAGCCTGCCCTTTTCGGTCATGATCCTGCTTGCGGTGCGCCGCCGGCTGGAAACACTGCGCGATCCGCAGATTGCGGTCTTCCTCGGCTATCTCTGCGCGATCTCGATTGCGGTCGGCGTCTACCATCATTTCAGGAACGGCGTGCCCTTGGATGACGCGCTCAGCCATTCCTTCTTCAACATGACCTCGATCCTTTCCACCGGCGGTTTTGCGAGTGATGACTATACGCTCTGGGGGCCCTTCGTTGTCGTCGTCGCCTTTTTCGCGACATTCATGGGTGGGTGTTCCGGTTCGACGGCGGGTGGTATCAAGGCCTACCGCTTTCTCATCATGTTCAATGTCGTGCGGGCGGGGCTGAAAAAGCTGATCTATCCGAACGCCGTCTATTCCGTTCGTTACGGCCAGCAGGTGGTCGATCCCGATACGATCAGAACGATCTTCCTGTTCGTCAGCTGCTTCATCGCGCTGTGGATTGCCGGCAGCCTCGCCATGAGCCTGATGGGCTATGATTTCCTGACAGCCACCTCGGCGGTGGCGACCTCGCTCGCCAATGTCGGCCCCGGCATTGGCCCGATCATCGGACCGGCGGGCAATTTTTCCACGATCAGCGATCCGGCGCTTTATCTGCTGTCGGTGATGATGCTGCTCGGACGCCTGGAAATCCTCACCGTTCTCGTGCTGCTGATGCCGATTTTCTGGCGCAGCTAAAATGGCAGCGCGCTCTTTCAGCCTTTATGAATAAAGCGCTTGACCTTCCCACGTTGGAATAGTCCAGGCTCCTCCTGTCACGACTTCCAAACCAAGGAGAACCGCCTATGTGCACCGCCCACCAGCATCACCCCGAAACCGCCGCCGCACCTGTTGATGCCGACCTTTCTTTCCATGTTGAAGACATGACCTGCGGTCACTGCGCCGGGGTGATCAAGGGCGCAATCGAAAAGACCGTTCCCGGTGCCGCCGTGCATGCCGATCCGGCAAGCCGCACGGTCGTGGTTGGCGGCGTCTCCGACGCGGCCCGTATTGCCGAAATCATCACCGCTGCTGGCTATACGCCGGAAGCGCGCGCCTGATCGGATGAGATACCGGCGGCGCCTTATCCCCGCTGCCGCCGGCTTCGCCTTGCCTGCCCCGTTTCACGCTGACTGTGCGTGACAATCTTTGGACGACATCGGTCGTCGCCCCTTCTCCCTCCCCAGATGGCAGATGCCCTCTCCTTTTTTGATCAGGGGTGGTGGTGGAGGTTTTCCGGTTTTAATGAAGCGAACACCATCCACATGCCGTTACATACCGGGCTTGTGCACACGTCTGACTTCAGTTTTTGGCCGGTAGATAAAGCCACAACATTTGTTGTATTCGTGACGTTCCCCTCCTCCGTCATTCCGGCCTTGAGCCGGAATCCAGCCAGCCCAAGTCCTTGGGCTGAAAGGAATCTTCCCGTCGTGCAGACGCACGTCGGCTGGATTCCGGCTCAAGGCCGGAATGACGGAGGAGAGGTTCGAGGGCCTTCTCATAAAAAAGACCCGGCTCTTGCGAGCCGGGCCTCTGTTCATCAGCAACATCACGCTGGTTTACTTCGTCGTCAGATCCTTCGTCATGATAAAGTAGTTGAGCGGATGCGGCTTGTAGTTTTCAAGCTTGGCCGAATAGGCGTCAAACACGGTTTCATGGATGAGGAAGACCGAGACGGCCTCGTCATAGATCTTTTTTGCCGCTTCGCCGTAGATGGCGTAACGCTTGGCGGGCTCGGCCGCAGCGTAAGCGGATTTGATCAGCTTGTCCGTATCCGCATTGCAATAATGCGAGATGTTGTAGCTGCCGCCACAGGTATAATCGGCGTTGAGGAAACCGGCCGGTTCGGCAACGTCAGTAGCGTAACCACGCGACAGCAACGCCATGTCGAAATTGCCGGCCAGCATATCCGGTTCGATCGCGCTATAGTCGGCAACGCGCACATCGACCTTGATGCCGACTTCCTGCAACTGGGCCTGAATGATCGCCGCGACATCCTTGAGTTCCGTCTTTGCCGTATAGGCGAGAAGCGTCACTTTCAGACTGCCGGGTGCGACACCCGCCTCCTTCAGCAGAGACTTTGCTTTTTCCACGTCATAGGTGGACTTGGATTCCTTTTCAGCCCAGGGCTCACCCGCTGCGAAGGGCATGGCCGCGCCCTTGACCACACCTTCATAGATACTGTCGGCGATGCCGCCCGTATCGATGGCAGCCTGGATCGCCTGCCGGACTTTGATATTGTTGAAAGGCGGTTTCGAATTGTTCAGCAACAGTTCCGTGATGCGGGGCGATGGGATCGGCGCAACCTTGACGCCATCGGTGGATTCGATGGTCTTGACCGTCCATGGCGGGACGAGACGCGAAATCTGCGCTTCACCGGTGCGGGCCTGGGTAGCGCGGGTATCGGCATCGGGCACGAAATTCACGCGTCCGCCCGCAAGTTTCGGCATGCCGCCCCAATAATCGTGGTTGGCCTCCAGAACCATATGCTGGCTGGGGTCAACCTCCGTGATCTTGAAAGGTCCGGTGCAGGTTCCCACCGGATCGACCTTGCCGTCCTTATAGGCGGATGGAGCAAGGATCGAGGTGGCGGGGCTCGCCATCTGCGCCGGCAGAAGCACCGAGGGCTCGATGGTGGTTATCTTCACGACATCGTCGCCGCCTGCCTCGACGGCGGCGATCAGCTTCGGCGAAAAGGCGCGGGCCGGAACGGGCGCCTTCAGAAGATTGCTCAGCGCATTGACCGCGGCCTTGGCATCGAGCGGCTCGCCGTTCTGGAACTTGACGCCCTTGCGCAGCTTGAATTCCCACACCTTGGGATCCGTCTGCTTCCAGGACTCGGCAAGGCTTGGCTCCAGCTTCATATCATAGCCGACGCGTACGAGGCTCTCGAAACAACCCGCGCGTGAGCCGAGATAGGCGTCGTCAGAAGCCATCTGCCAACCGGTTTTCACACCAAAATTATCGTCATAGGTAATCGTGGCGGCCTTTGCCGCGTCAGCTCCTAACGAAACCACAATGGCGCATGTCGCCAAAAGTGTGTGTTTGACCATAGAATATTCCCCTTTTATTTTTGATGACAACGCTCACAATTCATTTACATTCACAAAATTTCCAATTTTCATTTATTATTTTTTTGAATGACAAAGCATATCCTCTAGATGTTTACTCAACATCCATCTGAATATTATTCATTTTATGTTTTTATACTCGGAATATAATTCCGATATTAAATCGCAAACGCACTATTCATCTGTTTTTATCGGGTCAGAAGACTGTTATTGCGTTGTCCCTCAGCCCCACTCGCGCCAATGGTGACAGCGTGCGGAATGCTCCCCGGCGACCGTTTCCAGAACCGGTTCCTTTTCGCCGCAAATCTGCGTCGCATATTTGCAGCGGGTGTGAAATTTGCAGCCGCCGGGAGGATTGAGCGGGCTTGGCAAATCTCCGTCCAGAAGCATTTCCGGCGCATATAGTCCGGTCTCATCCAGCATCGAAGAGGCGATCAGCGCCTTCGTATAAGGATGCTTCGGCGCCCGGAAAAGCTCCTCGCGGTCAGCGATTTCAACGATGCGCCCGAGATACATCACCGCGATGCGGTCGCAGAGATAACGCACAACGCGAAGGTCATGGGAAATCATCAGGACCGTCAAACCGTGACGGCGCTTCATGTCCATCAGAAGGTTGAGGATCTGCGTGCGCATCGAGGCATCGAGCGCCGATGTCGGTTCATCGCACACAAGGAAGCTCGGATTGAGAAGAAGCGCACGTCCTATGACGACACGTTGCAATTGCCCACCGGAACACTGGCTTGGATAACGATCATAAAAGGAGGCATCGAGGCCGACTTCTTCCAGCATCTTGAAAACACGGGCCACACGTTCATCGCGTGTGCCGATGCCATGCTGGGCAAGCGGCGCTTCCATGCTTTGTCCGATGCGCATGCGCGGATCGAGTGCGGAATAAGGGTCCTGAAACACCAGCTGCACGACCCGGCGCATGCGCCGGAGCGTCTCGCCCTGCATATGCAGAATATCGTGGTCGCCAATGCTGACTTCGCCTTTTGTCGCGTGGGTCAGCCGCGTTATCAGCCCGGCGACGGTGCTCTTACCGCAGCCGGATTCACCAACGAGACCCAGCACTTCGCCTTCGCCGATGGTCAGGGAAACATCGTCGACGGATTTCACCACCCGGTGACCAAGCCCGGATATCGGGTAATATTTGCAGAGGTTCTTCGCCACCACATAGGGGTGGTTCTTGCTGTCCGCCGATGGCGGGGTCTGTGTCTTCTCTGTCGATAACATCGCTACCCTCCCTCAGCAGACCGCGTGACTGGTATGGCTGGCATGGTCATCGTCAACCGCCCAGCACCGTGCTTTGCGCCCCTCGGGCAAGCTATTCAGATCGGGTTCCGATGCCATGCACCGGCTGCCCATGCCAGCCGACTTGGCCAGCGCGCAACGCGGATGAAACCGGCAGCCGCAGGACATGTCATGGGCCTGCGAACTGGAGCCCGGGATTGTCAGCAACTGGCCTTCGCTGTCTGTCGTCAGAAGCGAGCAGCTGATCAGCGCCTTGGTGTAGGGGTGTTGCGGTGACTTGAGGATTGCCTGGGTCGGCCCCTCCTCGACAATGCGACCGGCATACATCACCGCTATCCGGTCCGCGAATGCGGCGACGACCGACAGGTCGTGGGTGATGAGCAGTGTCGCAAGCCGGCGCTTGCGGCGCTCATCGTCGAGCAACCGCAATATCTGTGCCTGCACCGTGACATCAAGCGCCGTTGTCGGTTCGTCAGCGATCAGCAGTTGCGGATTGCCGGAGAGTGCCGCCGCGATCATGACACGTTGCGCCATGCCGCCCGAAAGCTCATGGGCGAAACATTGCGCCCGCGCCGACGGATCGGGAATTCCGACATCCGACAAGAGGCCGACAACCCGGCTGAGCGCCGCGTGCCGGCTCATCTTGCGATGTATCCACAGCGGCTCGGCAACCTGTGTCCTCACCCGGCTGGTCGGATCGAGCATGGCCTGGGGTTGCTGGAACAGCATGCCGATATCGGCACCGCGCAGCGCATCAAGCTCGGAGGATGACAAGGCCAGAATATCGCGACCGGCAAAGGAAATACGGCCGGAATTGATTTCCGCGCCCTGCGGCAAGAGCCGCATCAGCGACAGCGCCGTCATGCTCTTGCCCGATCCGGATTCGCCGACGAGAGCGACGACTTCGCCAGCATTGACGGAAAGCGTCAGACCCGAAATAACAAACTTGCGGCCATTTTGCGCCGGCACCGAAACATGCAGGTCCTCGATTTCCAGAAGCGGCGTCCGCTCCGGAGATATGGCCGTATTGGCATGCGTTTGTCCTTCGATATTCATAAGAGTTCCCCTTATTATTTTTGAATCGGAGGCATTTGCGTATTTTCATGCGGCTTTAGACGATATTACTCTCCTTCCGGCTCTCGATCATCGTTTGTTTCATGAACCTCAGTGACCGTTCGTTTTCTTGGTCTCCAGGTTGAGGCCATGGCCGATCCACGTGACGCTGAGCGCCGACAGGAAAATCGCCAGACCCGGTGCGATGACGAGAACGGGCATCCGCTCCGCATAAGCCTGCGCATCCGCCAGCATCAGCGCCCAGTCGGCGGCCGGCGGTTGCACGCCGAGGCCGAGAAACGACAATCCACCCACCGTGATCAGCTTGTGGCCGAAGCGCAGGAAGGCAACGGCTGCGATGGGCCAGATGGTGTTGGGGATGACATGCCGGAAGATGATGAAACGCCGCGTGCAGCCCAGTACTTCGGCGGCGCGGATATATTCGCGTGAATTGATGGAAAGCGTCAGCCCGCGTGCCAGCCGCGCAAAGGGTGTCCAGCCGACAATGGTCAAAGACGCGATCAGCGTTCCATATCCCGGGCCGAAAATGGCGACGAGGAAAATGGCGATCACCACATCCGGTATGGCAATGAGCAGATCCACCACGCGCATCAATATCTCGTCAAGGACGCCACGGCTGCGGCCGCTGATAATGCCGATGAAGGTTCCGATGACGACCGACAGAATGACCGTGATGGCGGCAATCGTGACCGTGAAACGGCCGCCGATCAGCAGCCGGCTCAGGACGTCGCGCCCGAGATGGTCGGTTCCCAGCCAATAGGCGGCGCTGGGGGCATTCAGCCGCAGGCGCAGATTCTGCTGCGCGGGATTGTAGGGCGAAATCCACGGCGCGATCACCAGCAGGAGGATGATGACGAGAAAAATCGCCGATCCCGCATAGAAGGTCCAGTGCCGCCGGCTGATGAAGTCCGTGAACCGGGACAGTGTCGAGGGGCGCTTGGGCGTGGTCATCGGCATGGCGGCAGCTGTCGCGCTCGGAAAGTGACTAATGGTCATGGTGACCTCGCATTGCAGGATTGATCAGGACATAAAAGCCGTCGGCCAGGGTATTGATGAGGATGGACAGGGCGACGATGCAGATGAAACCGCCCTGCAGCATAGGAATATCCCGATTGACCACGGCGTCGTAGAGCAGCCGGCCCATGCCGGGGATGGCGAATATCACTTCCACAACCACCGATCCGCCAAGCAGGCCGGCAAGCCACAATGCAAAGAAGGTGACGACCGGAAGCGAGCCATTGCGGACACCGTGCCGCAGGACCGTGCTATGCATGCCGAGGCCGCGGCTGCGGGCCGCCGTGATGTAAGGCGCACGAAGAACCTCGGCCATGGCGGCGCGCGTCACCTGCGTGAAATAGGCCAGCGGACGCAGGGTCAGCGTCAGGGCGGGAAGCACCAGCGAGCGCCAGCTATCCCATCCCGCAGATGGCAACCAGCCGAGATAAAGCGCGAAAACCAGCGCCGACATCGGCGCGAACCAGTATTCCGGCGTTGCAACAAAGGTCTGGATCATCAGCGTCGCGAAATTGTCCAGCCGTCCGCCAGGGCGCATCGCTGCCAGCGTGCCGAGCGGCAGGGCGACGGCGACGGCAATCGCAAGGGCAGTCAGCGCCAGTGTCACCGATACCCAGAGCGACCGCAAAAGCTCGGCGGCTACCGGCTGGCTGCTGGTGAAGGAAAAACCGAGATCGCCCCGCAGCGCGCCAGACAACCACGCGAAATATTGCACATAAAGCGGACGGTCCAGTCCGAGGCTTACCCTCAGCGCCTCGACCGCATGCGGATCGAGCGCCGTATCGCGCATGCGCGACATGAGAATGGTACGGGCCGGATCGCCCCCCGCCATATAGGGCAAAAGAAACGCGATGACGGAAACGATCGCCAGCATCAGGCACAGAATAAGAAAGCGCTGTAATATCTGTATCCACATGGCCTGGTCTCCTTCACCACAATTGGTGTTTGCACTGCAATCTTTTGCCGGTGCCCGACAGGGAACGGCTGTTTATTTCACGAGGCGATGTAGTTCCGTCAGCGGACCGGACGTACCCTTCAGCATGCCGGACCGCTTGGGCACCGCCGCCACCGCTACAAAATCGGGATCTTCGGATTGCGCCAGGTCCTGGATGATCGGGCAATCCGGCTCACCATTATCAGGGCAATAGGTCGCGAGATTTCGAAGCGTATCGGCCATGTCCCGAAGCGAATGCATCTTCGCTTCCAGGTCGACGACATGTTCCATGACGATGCGCTTGACATCGCAGGACGCGCCGCCCGGATCGCGCCACAGGGTCATGAGCTGCCGGATCTTTTCGATTGAAAAACCGAGGTCGCGACCGCGCCGGATGAAGCGCAGCGTTTCCAGATCGTTGGCGGTATAGACCCGATAACCGGATTCCGTGCGGTTTGCCGATTTGATCAGGCCGATCGTTTCGTAATGGCGGATCATCTTTGCAGAAACACCGGATGCGGTGGCGGCTGTGCCAATATTCATCGATCCTGCTCCTATCTTTCGGGAGTGAAAAACACGTCTGCATGAATGTCGGCGGTGCGAATGCCCCTTGCCAGAAGCTGTGGCACCGTCGCCTCGATCATCGCCGGCGGACCTGCGAGATAGGCCTTCCAGCCATCGAGATCGTCAAAGTCATTCGCCACGGCTGAGCCGACATAACCGCACCGGATTTGCGCATGTTCTTCATTCGAGAGAACCGGAATGAAGCTCAGATTACGGTGCGTTGCCGCAAGTTCCTCGAAACGGTCGACCATATAGAGGTCACGCTGCGCACGGGCGCCGAAATAGACGTGGATCGGGCGCTCGCGACCCGTGGCCCGGCCCGCGGCAAGCGCTGCCTCCACCACCGCCTTCACCGGCGCCAGCCCCGAACCGCCGGCAATGCCGAGGATCGGTCCGCAATGTTTTTCGCGCAGGTATGAAGACCCGAAGGGACCGACGAGCGTGACAGGATCGCCAGCTCTGGCATTCGCGAAAATATGGCCACTCGTGACGCCGCCGGGGACATGCCGGATGTGGAATTCTATCAATTCCTCATCAATGCGGCTGGCGATGGAATAGTCACGCGGCGAACAGTCCTGATAAAGCAGGCGCACATATTGCCCTGCCTTGAAGGTGAACAGTTCGCGGTCGTTGAGCCTGATCCGAATGAGCTTGATATCATGCGTCGCGTCAATCGCTTCAGCAATAACGCCTTCGAAACGGCCGGTCGGAATATCGGCGAACTCATCCTCGCCGTCGAGCCAGCCGATGGTCACGTCGCTGAGCGGCACGGCGCGGCAGGCGAGCGTCAGGCCCTCGACCTTTTCTTCTTCGGTCAATGAAAAAGGCGTGTGCTTGAGAAGGTCGATCTCACCCGAGACGAGGTGCGACTTGCAGGCCCCGCACCGGCCCATGCGACAGCCATGCGGATAAGAAATCCCGGCGGCAAGGGCGGCCTGAAGCACGGTTTCACCCTGCGCCGCCAGAATGCTGCGTCCGATCCGCGGCAGATAGACTGTGTTTCCAGGCGTCATAACATCAGCCTCCTATTCGGCCGCTGCGAGTTGCGTGTCGGATGATCTGTCCACAAGCGGCGGGCGGAAGCTTTTGAGGCGCAGCGCATTCGTCAAGACGAAGACGCTGGAGAGCGCCATGGCTCCGGCAGCAAGGACAGGCGACAGCAGAACGCCGTTGACAGGATACAATATTCCGGCCGCCACGGGAACGAGCGCGGCATTGTAGGCGAAGGCCCAGAACAGATTCTGGCCGATATTGCGGATCGTGGCCTTGGAGAGCGCGATGGCATTGGCAACGCCGCGCAAATCACCCGACATCAGCACCACATCGGCGCTTTCAATGGCGACATCCGTACCCGTGCCGATGGCAAGCCCGACATCGGCTGCCGCAAGGGCCGGCGCATCGTTGATGCCATCGCCGACAAAGGCAACCTTCCGCCCGCCAGCGGCCAGCCTCTTCACAGCGTCCACCTTGCCGTCGGGCAAGACTTCCGCCACCACCTCGTCGATACCGAGACGACGGGCAATGGCTTCGGCGGTGCGGCGGTTGTCGCCGGTGATCATCGTGACCTTGAGACCAAGCGCGTGCAGCGCCGCTATCGCTTCCGGCGTCGTCGGCTTGACCGGATCGGCAACGGCAATAATCACTGCCAGTCTGCCATCCACGGCGGCATAGAGCGGCGACTGCCCTTCCCGGCCAAGCCGGTCGGCTTCATCAGCGAACATCGTGACATCGTAACCGAGCTTCACCATGAACCGGTCAGCTCCGGCCTCGACCCTGCGACCGTCAACCGTTGCCGCTACGCCGAAACCAGGGGTCGCCTCAAAGCCCTCCGCATCGGCAAGTGTCAGACCGCCATGTTTCGCCGCCTCGACAATCGCTTCGGCAATCGGATGTTCGGAACGGCTCTCAAGCGAGGCGACAAGGCGCAGCACTTCATCCGGATCGAAGCCTTCCGTCGTGGAGAAATGAACCAGCGTCGGCTTGCCGAGCGTCAGGGTGCCGGTCTTGTCGACGGCGATGACGTCGGCGTCACGCAGGGTCTGGAGCGCATCGCCGCGGCGGAACAGGACACCCATCTCGGCGGCACGGCCGGTTCCGACCATGATCGATGTCGGCGTGGCAAGGCCCATGGCGCAGGGGCAGGCAATGATGAGGACCGCGACGGCGTTGACGAGCGCAAAGGTAAGCGCCGGCTCCGGCCCAAGAACGAACCAGACGATGAAGGTGGTCAGTGCTGCCAGCATCACCGCCGGCACGAACCAGTTGGTCACCTTGTCCACCAAAGCCTGAATGGGCAGCTTGTCGGCCTGCGCCTCCTCGACCATGCGGATGATCTGCGCGATTAGCGTATCGGCACCGACCTTGGTGGCGCGGAAGGTGAAGGAACCGTTCCTGTTGACCGTGCCGCCGACAACTTCGGAGCCTGCCACCTTGGTCACCGGTACAGGTTCGCCGGTAATCATCGATTCATCGACATAGGAGGAGCCATCAAGCACCAGACCGTCAACGGGCACCTTCTCGCCGGGGCGGACAACGATCACATCGCCGGTCACAACATCCTGCAGCGGCACGTCAATGGTTTCACCGTTGCGCAACACGCGGGCCGACTTGGCCTGCAGGCCGACGAGCCGCTTTATCGCCTCGCTGGTGCGACCCTTGGCGCGTGCCTCGAGAAAACGGCCGAGCAGGATGAGCGTGACGATAACCGCCGCCGCCTCATAATAGACATTGGCCGTGCCTCTCGGCAGGATTTCGGGCACGAAAGTGGCAACCACCGAGAACCCCCAGGCGGCGGCGGTGCCCAGCACGACAAGCGAATTCATGTCCGGCGCCAGCCGCAGAAGCGCCGGTATGCCCTTTTTGAAGAACCGTAAGCCGGGTCCGAACAGGACGAGTGTGGTCAGCGCAAATTGCAGATACCAGCTTTCCCGCATGCCGACGGTTTCCATCACGAAGTCATGGATGGTGGGCACCATATGCGAGCCCATTTCCAGAACGAAGACCGGCAGCGTCAGGGCGACCGCGATAGCAAGGCTGATTTTCAGACCGCGCAATTCAGCTTCGCGCCGGTCGGGCTCATCACCCTTGGCTTTATCGGCGGCAGTCTCGCTCGCCTTATAACCCGCCTGTTTGATCGCTTCCGCGAGGGTGGCGGCCGAGACGGCATTGCCGGCAACGCGGACGGTGGCGCGCTCCGTCGCCAGATTGACGCTCGCATCGGAAACACCGGAGACGGCCTTCAGCGCCTTTTCGACACGCCCGACACAGGAGGCGCAGGTCATGCCCTCAATATCGAGCTCGACGGTTTTTTCTTCGACGCCGTATCCCGCATTCCGGACGGCATCGATAACGGCCAGTACATCAGCCGGACCGGAAAAAGAAATATCGGCGCGTTCCGTTGCCAGATTGACCGAAGCCTTGAGAACACCCGGCACCTTGGCAATCGCCTTTTCCACACGGCCAACACAAGAGGCGCATGTCATCCCATCGATGGCTATCGTATGGCTCGCCCGGAGCTGGATTTGTGACATGCTTATGACCCCTCTTTTCTTGTATTAAAAAAAGATAGGGCTTCCCATCGTGGCAAGGTCAATAGGCTCTTTTGGGTGATTTTTACGGAAAAATGCCGTCCGCTTAACCACGTTCATTTTTTAGGCTAACCCGCCTGATTCAGTGCGGCCTATGCCAAAAAATGAGCGAATCCGGCGCAAAACCCATGCGGAAAGCCCGCGGGTCGCAGAAAAACGAAAGAGAAATCTTGTAATCTGGAATGAAGATGGTGCGGACGGCGGGACTTGAACCCGCAAGACCAATGGTCGGCAGATTTTAAGTCTGCTGCGTCTACCGATTTCGCCACGTCCGCAATGCCGCGCCGCCTGCCGATCCGGCTCTGGCGCTGCAAAACTGTTTCGTCATTGTTCGGGACTTGAACAAACAGCGTCCAGCCCCAAGCCTCCACAGTGCCTCATCTACACAGGAGGGACCGTTTCGGTCAACGGGGCCTTAGCCACACCAGGACTGATTTTTTGCCGAGGCCGGATGTGCCAGACCTTCCCGCACGAGCTGATCGGCAAAGGACACGCCCGAACGCGAAAGCCGTTTGCGTTCCATGGTTTGCTCGCCCGCGGCCCCGGAAGAGGCCACATCGAAGGCGCCGGCGTTCAGCATATCCCGAAGCCTGACCTTCGCAACGAAACCGCGCTGGCGCTCTTCCATGCATCGCGCCCGGTCGATCTGCGGAACCTCGATACCGGCAAGCTGCATTTTCACGCCCTTCATCCAGAAGGTGTTGCCATCAGCCACGCAATTGTTAAGCCCCGAGCGGCCGCAAAAGGCGAAGGCGCCGGTTTTTTCCCCAAGCGAGATTTTTTCGACGGATGGACGTGTTTCCGGCAGGATAGCGGCGACCTGCGCCGGCGGCATGGCGATTGAGCGTGGCGGCACCGGCCCGCTGCCCGGCAAGACCGGCGATGCTGGCCGAATGGCCGCCGCCCTCTCCGGCGCGGCGGTCTCGCGTTTCGCGGCAACGGCAACCTTGGGTGAACTTGTCGTCGTCTGCGTGGACCTTGCGGCATGCCGCTGTGGCAGAAGGCTGTCGCGATGTTCATAAGCCTGAATGCCGCCGGCAACCACGCCCAGCATCAGCACCCAGGGCCACACGCTGCCGCCGCCCGATTTCTTCGCCGTGCGGCGCCGTGCTGTCGATTTTCGGTTGCTCACGATCGGACTCCTTTTTACGGAGCCGCATTATCGGCCAAAGGAGTTTCCGAAAGGTTGGCATTTTAGAGAGTTTGCGTTTTCCCCAAATCGCGAAAACGATCTAACTCTTTGTTTTTGCGTGTTTCCGGGCGAAAATCCGCGGTCCACCTTTTTGGTGGAAGCGCCTCAAGAGAGTTGTGGAAAACTGTCAGCGAACCTGATCGAGCAGCCGCTTGCATTCGAGGAGGTCGAACAGGGCTTCCTGCAAAAGCGCCTGATCATCCTTGCCGATACCTGACTTGCCGACCGATATTTCGGCATCGCCGCCGCCACCGCCGAAGCCGAAAAAACGGCCGCTCGGCTTTGCCTTCGGACGGCCGACGACCTCGTCCCCATCGGTATCGATGACGCGCGGTTCGGCGACTTCCTTCTCACCGCTCGCCGCCATGATGGCTTCCATGGTGGCAAGATCGCCGGAGGCGATGGCCGCCACGAAGCGGTTGCCATTGGCTTTCAGCAGCTTCTGGACACCTTTGATGGTGTATCCATGATCATAAAGAAGATGACGAATGCCCTTCAGGAGATCGATATCATCGGGGCGGTAATAACGGCGGCCCCCGCCCCGTTTCATCGGCTTGATCTGCGGAAAGCGTGTTTCCCAGAAGCGCAGCACGTGCTGCGGCAGGTTCAGCTCATCCGCCACTTCACTGATCGTCCGAAACGCGTCGGGGCTTTTGTCCAAATTTCCACTCCCATCCGGACCCGGAGCGCCTTGCATAAAGCCGGGCACTGAACAAGAACGCTTCTCAACCGCCGATCCGTGCATCACAAATCGCGAAGACCTCAAGCGATCCCCGCATCGATGCCCGAAGCGGCAAGATGCCATTTAGTAAAATTGATTATGATGCGAGTCGACCGGATTTCAACGGCTTGCACGTTGAAATTCAAGTATGTTCACAGGAAGAATGGAGAAAAGGCCTGCCAGGGGGCAAAAAAAGGCTTTGGGACAGCCGGCTCAGGAGCCAGCTTTCTGGCCCTTCTGTTTGGCCTTGCGGGCCGTATGCGCCTTGAGAATACGCTGTTTCAGCACGTTCGAGGCCTTGAAGGTCATGACGCGGCGCGGCGAAATCGGAACTTCCTCACCCGTTTTCGGGTTGCGGCCGATGCGCTCGTTCTTTTCCCTGATCTGGAATGTCGCGAAAGACGACAGCTTGACGACCTCGCCACGGGTGATCGCGTTGCAAATTTCGTCGATGATCGTTTCGACCAGTTCGGCGGATTCGGTGCGGGACAGCCCGACTTTACGAAACACAGATTCTGCAAGATCTGCGCGTGTCACTGTCTTCCCGGCCATTTTTCCCCACAAACCGTGTCTGAATTTTTCTCTAGGAGCCGCCGAGATTATTTCCCTTGTGGCGACCGGTCAAGCGATTGTTCCAGATTCATTTGAGGCTTTCGGCAATCAGTGCAAGGGCTTAGAGCGACTGATACGGTTTTGACACAGGCTCGGGCCGCTCCGGCGCATCTGATCGGGGCATGAGCGCGAAAATTACAACCGATTTCGCGCCATCACCCCGGCAAACGCGCAAATTGCGCCTTACCAACGCAGCAGCACTGCACCCCAGGTAAAGCCGCCGCCCATGGCTTCCAGCATGACCAGATCGCCCTTCTTGATGCGTCCGTCACCGGCCGCAACGGCGAGCGCCAGCGGAATGGAGGCCGCCGAGGTATTGCCGTGCTGATCGACGGTGATGACCACCTTTGCCGGGTCGATGTTGAGCTTCTTCGCGGAACCGTCGATGATGCGCTTGTTGGCCTGATGCGGAACGAGCCAGTCCAGGTCATCCGCCGTCGTGCCCGTCGCCTCGAAGGCCTGCTCGATGACGTCGGTGATCATGCCGACGGCGTGCTTGAATACTTCCCGGCCTTCCATGCGCAGATGACCGACCGTGCCTGTCGTCGAAGGTCCGCCATCAACATAGAGCTTTTCCTTGTGCGAACCATCGGATCGCAGCTGCGCGGTGAGAATACCGCGATCGTCAGAGGTGCCCTCGCCTTCACCGGCTTCAAGCACAAGCGCGCCGGCACCATCGCCGAACAGAACGCAGGTGGTGCGGTCCTTCCAGTCGAGAATGCGCGAGAATGTTTCCGAACCGATCACCAGAACACGCTTGGCCATGCCGCCGCGAATATAGAGATCGGCGGTCGATACGGCATAAACGAAGCCGGAGCAGACGGCCTGCATGTCGAAGGCGAAACCGTGGGTCATGCCGAGGCGGTTCTGGATGTTCACCGCCGTTGCCGGAAAGGTATTGTCCGGGGTCGATGTGGCCAGAATGATGAGATCGATATCGTCAGGCGTCAGGCCGGCATTGTCGAGAGCGGCGCGGGCCGCCGCCTCGCCAAGCGACGCGGTCGTTTCACCTTCGCCGGCGATATAGCGCTGCCGGATGCCCGTGCGCTGCACGATCCATTCGTCGGAGGTCTCGACGACACCTTCGATTTCACTGTTGGTCATGACACGCTTCGGAAGCGCTGCCCCGAAACCACGGACTATAGAACGGATCATTCCCTTATTCCTCGTCAGCCACGAGAGCTTCGGGCGCCGGGGGCGGAAGCCGTCTTGCGTGGTAAATCTTCAGATCGTTTTCAATTTTCGCCGTCAGTCCGTTATGGACCATGTCGTAGCCGACATCGACGGCGGAAGCAAAACCGATGGCATCCGTGCCGCCATGGCTTTTGATGACAATGCCGTTCAGGCCGAGAAACACGCCGCCATTGACCTTGCGCGGGTCCATTTTTTCCCTGAGCACATCAAAGGCGCTTTTCGCCAGGATATAACCGATCTTGGCGAAGAAGCTGCGGGAGATCGCCTCACGCAGAAGCGTGGTGATCTGGCGCGCGGTGCCTTCGGCGGCTTTGAGCGCGATGTTGCCGGTGAACCCTTCGGTCACCACCACATCCACCGTACCCTTGCCGATATCGTCGCCCTCGACAAAACCGCGATAGTCGATGGTGCCGAGATCGGCCTCGCGAATGAGACGTCCTGCCTCACGCACCTCTTCCTGACCCTTGACCTCCTCGACACCGACATTGAGCAGGCCGACAGTGGGACGGTCGATATCGAACAGCGCGCGCGCCATGGCGCCACCCATCAGGGCGAAATCAAGCAATTGCTGGGAATCGGCACCGATCGTCGCGCCGACATCGAGAACGATGCTTTCACCTTTCAGTGTCGGCCAGATGCCGGCGATTGCCGGGCGTTCCACCCGCGCCATGGTGCGCAAACAGAATTTGGCCATGGCCATCAGAGCGCCGGTATTGCCGGCGGAAACGACGACGTCGGCTTCACCCAGCTTCACGGCCTCGATGGCACGCCACATGCTGGAGACGTAACGGCCGCGACGAAGCGCCTGGCTTGGCTTTTCATCCATGCCGACCGAGACTTCACAATCGTGAAAGACCGACTTTTCCCGAAGGGCGGGATATTGTGCCAGAATGGGGTCGCATTTGCTCTTCTGCCCGTAGAGCAGAAAAGTTACATCATTATGCCGTTCAAGCGCCTTGGCAGCACCGGGTATGGCAACATCAGGGCCGAAATCGCCACCCATGACGTCAATCGCTATTCTGATCACTCGTCCCTTATCCTTCTTGCCGCCACTCAAGCGGATTTCGCGCGAAAATACCTTTTCCGGCTCCTGATACAATATATTTATTTCAGCCTGTCGGGGCCATTCAGTCTTTTTTCCAGTCTTTCAGCACGGCAAAGGGCGACGGACGCTTCTCTGCTTCGGGCTCCTTGTCGGCCGTATCAGCGAATTCGGCATCCGATTTGCGCGGATAGGGATCGATCGCAAGGGCCGCAAATTCCGCCACCACAGCGCCCACATCGATGCTGTCGCCGGTGAACTGGTCGGGAATATCCGGACCATCAGGGTCGAGCACGATCTCGCCCTCCTCGTTGGTGACCATGCGCGCGAGCTTCGACCCTTCGGGAACGAAGATGTGCTCCACCGCCTCGTCGATCTTGCTCGTGACCGGCTCCAGCGTCACCACGCAGGACTGGGTCACGGCCGCATGAACCTCGCCCTTGATCTTGATGCCATCCTTCTTCCAGCGGGTAACCTGCAGCTCCGCCTTCAGATAGTCGACGGACACCACATCCCAGAATTTCGCCAGCGCCTTCAGTTCCTCGGCATTGGCTTCGAGACCAATCCTGACGGGATTGGCGGAAATATGGCCTACCTTTACGGGATAGGAAAAAGGCAGGTCGTCATTTGCGGCGTGTCGCGCGTTCATCGTAAACCTCATTGTCCAGGCAGGGGCAGCGTCAGGCTTCCGGTCGCTATCGTTTCCTCGGAGCATGCGGAAAGGGCGGAAGACGTTTCCATCATCCAACCCGCCAGCCCGTCCAGCTGCGGCGCCTTATCGTCTGTCTGCGGATATATATTGCGCGCAAGCGCCGCGGCAAGGGCAACGGGGTCGGATGCATCCAGCGCCGCCGCGTAGGATTCCAGCCGCCCGTAAAACATGCCGGCAAATTTCTTCATCCGTTTCGGCACGCCCTGGTCGCCGATACCAAGTTCACGGATGGAATGATCGATATCCTGAAAAAAGGCGTCGACGATCTCCTGAGCGATCTCCTGCCCGCTGACACCTGATGATTTGGTGCGGCGGAAATAGAGAATCATGATGATCGACAGCATTTCGAAACGGCCCATCACCGTGTCGGGAACACCCAGATCGAGATAAAATTCAGGCGTGCGGGCAGCAGCCGTCAAGGTCGCATATTGGCGGTCGACTATGGCGCGGTTGTTGTTTTTCTTCCTGAACAGCCCGAATATCATTGTTTTTTCCGAACGTGACCGGTGAATTCGCTTACCGCCCATCGCACTTGTTGCATGATTGTCAAAGCTGGTTTACCGAAGCATCCACGAATTGCAATGCTGTCGCGGTCACGTTCGTCTTTGCGCTGAAACAGTCGAAGAGAACCGGAGGAGTTCCAGAAGGCCGGGAAAGCATTGAATTTGGGGGGTGATCGGGATTTTCCGTCCCCGGATTGACACAATCATGTGCACAGACACTGTGCACCACGCAATGCCGGAAGGTGCCATTCATGATCGCAGTCGGGAAAACGCAGTTGAGCAAGCAGAAATCCGCAAGTCAGGGCAAAATTCTGAGCAAAACGGCCATCGCAATCGTCCTCGCGTCCGGCCTGCTTTCCGCCTGCACCAGCACGACCGATGTGTTCCACAATGGTTATGTCATGGACGACCAGGCGCTCCAGCTGATCCCCGAAGGTTCCAGCCGCGAGCAGGTTCTGCTGACCATGGGTACGCCCTCGACCACGGCGACCTTCGGCAACGAAGTTTTCTACTACATCTCGCAGAAGCGTGTGCGCCGCGCCGCCTTCATGAAGCCGACGCTGGTCGAGCAGAATATTCTCGCGATCTATTTCAACAAGGACGGCGTGATCGAGCGCAAGGCCAATTACGCGCTGCAGGACGGCAAGGTCTTCGACACGATTTCCCGCACCACCCCGACAGGCGGCAAGGATCTGACGTTCCTGCAGCAGCTGCTGTCCGGCGGCACCTCGGGCGCCAATATCGCCAAGAGCATTCTCGGTCAGGGCAACAACACCCCCTGATCGGAAGAAGAAACGGAAAACTCAAAGGCCCGGGGATCGCTCCCCGGGCCTTTTTCATTCGTCGGAATCTTAAGCCTTCAGTGGGCAAGAACTGCGAGCAGCAACAGCGCCACGATATTGGTGATCTTGATGGCCGGGTTGACGGCCGGACCGGCGGTGTCCTTGTAGGGATCGCCGACCGTATCGCCCGTCACCGAGGCCTTGTGGGCATCGGAACCCTTGACGTGGCGCACGCCGTCCTTGTCGATGAAACCGTCCTCGAAGCTCTTCTTGGCATTATCCCACGCGCCACCACCGGAGGTCATGGAAATCGCCACGAACAGGCCGTTGATGATGACGCCGAGCAGCGATGCGCCAAGTGCCGCGAAGGCAGATGCCTTGGAACCGGAAATCAGCAGCACACCGAAATAAACGACGAGCGGCGCCAGAACCGGCAGGAGCGACGGAATGACCATTTCCTTGATCGCCGCCTTGGTCAGAAGATCAACCGCCTTGCCATAGTCCGGTTTTTCCGTTCCGGCCATGATGCCCGGCTTTTCCCGGAACTGGCGGCGGACTTCTTCGACGATCGAGCTTGCCGCCTTGCCTACCGCCGTCATCGCAATGCCGCCGAAGAGGTACGGAATGAGGCCGCCGAACAGCAGGCCCGCCACGACGTAAGGATTGGCAAGGCTGAAGGAAATCTCGCCAATATCCTTGAAGTAGGGATAGGTATCGCCATTGGCGGCGAAATAGGACAGGTCGTTGGAATAGGCCGCAAACAGCACCAGCGCGCCGAGACCGGCAGAACCGATGGCGTAACCCTTGGTGACGGCCTTGGTGGTGTTGCCGACGGCATCCAGCGCGTCGGTCGCCTTGCGCACGTCAGGATCGAGACCGGCCATTTCAGCGATACCACCGGCATTATCAGTCACCGGGCCGAAGGCGTCGAGCGCCACGATCATGCCCGCCAGACCCAGCATGGCGGTGACCGCGATGCCGGTGCCGAACAGGCCGCCGAGCTGGTAGGTGCCGATGATGCCGCCGACAATGACGATGGCCGGCAGCGCCGTCGATTCCAGCGAGACCGCAAGACCCTGGATGACATTGGTGCCGTGACCGGTGACCGACGCCTGCGCGATGGAATTGACCGGGCGCTTGTTGGTGCCGGTGTAATATTCGGTAATGACGACGATCAGTGCCGTCACGACAAGGCCAACAATGCCGCACAGGAAGAGGTTGGTGCCGGTGATCTCCATACCGGCCACCGTGCCGACCGTGCCCCAGCCCACCGTCGCATGGGTGGCGACCGCCAGACCGGCAATGGAGAAGATACCCGTGGCGATCAGGCCCTTATAGAGTGCGCCCATGATGGAATTGTTGGTGCCAAGCTTGACGAAGAAGGTGCCGGCAATCGACGTCAGGATGCAGGCGCCGCAAATCGCCAGCGGATAGACCATGGCGCTTTCCAGTATCGGCGTTCCGGCAAAGAAGATCGCGGCGAGAACCATGGTCGCGACGACAGAGACGGCATAGGTCTCGAAGAGGTCAGCGGCCATGCCGGCGCAATCGCCGACATTGTCGCCGACATTGTCGGCAATGGTTGCCGGGTTGCGCGGATCGTCTTCGGGAATTCCAGCCTCGACCTTGCCGACGAGATCGCCGCCGACATCGGCACCCTTGGTGAAGATGCCGCCGCCGAGGCGGGCGAAGATTGAAATCAGCGATGCGCCGAAGCCAAGCGACACCAGCGCATCGATCACCTCACGCGAACCGGCCGCATGGCCCATCACCGAGGTCAGGATGAAATAATAAATGGAGACGCCGAGCAGCGCGAGACCGGCCACCAGCATGCCGGTGATCGCGCCCGACTTGAAGGCGATGTCGAGACCGGCGGAAAGGCTGTGCGAGGCGGCCTGCGCGGTGCGCAGATTGGCGCGCACGGACACATGCATGCCGACGAAACCGGCGGCGCCCGAAAGCACCGCGCCGATGAGGAAACCAATGGCTGCCATGGCCGACAGCAGATACCAGGCGAGAACGGCGACGATCAGTCCGACGATGGCGATGGTGAGATATTGACGGGTGAGATAAGCCTGTGCGCCTTCACGGATATAACCTGCTATTTCACGCATACGCTCGTTGCCCTGATCGGCATCGAGAACACTCTTGGTCGCCCATACCGCGTAAACCACGGACAGGATACCGCATAAAATCACTATGGGTATTACGGTCATGCGCACTTACCTCCCAAAAAGCCGGGTCTCACTCCCTCCCCGGCGTGGCGAAACCTTGTGCAAGGACCGGATGATCGCAAGCGCTCCGGGTCCTGTCGTGGCCATTTGTTCCCCTCCCAAGGAAGAATGACCTGCGCGGCAAGATTGCGTTGGCGAAAGGCGTGGCGTCAAGCCCACAATTTTGCCTGAAACATGAAAGGGGTAGAGCGCTGACGCAATCTCAGGCGGCGTTTTTGCGCGGGGTCAGCAGCAGCGACAGGACAAGCAGCAGGCAAAGGCCGGCCACCGGCCAGATGACGAGGTTCATTACCGACCAGCCCCAGGCCGTGAACACCTTGCCGGAAGAGAAGGATGAAAGCGCCACCGTGCCGAAAAGCACGATATCGTGGAAACCCTGCACCTTGTCCGCCTCATGCGGGCGGTAGCTGGAGGTGATGATGGCGGTAGCGCCGATAAAACCGAAATTCCAGCCGAGCCCAAGGAGAATGAGCGCCGCCCAGAAATTCCACAATTCGATACCCATATGGGCGACGACGGCGCAGGCCATCAGCACAACGAGGCCGGTCGCGACGATTTTCTCCGCCCCGAATCGGGAGATCAGCATGCCGGTGAAGAAGCTCGGGCCGAACATGGCAAGAACATGCCACTGAATGCCGAGGGTCGCGAGTTCGGAGGGGAAACCGCAACCGACGACCATGGCGAGCGGTGCGCCGGTCATCATGAAGGTCATCAATGCGTAGGAACCGATACCGCAGACCATGCCGGTGACGAAACGGTGCGTGCGGACGATCTCCGACAGGGGCCGCACCGCGTGCGCATGAGTAGAAGCGGCCTTTGGATCCGGTAATTTCAGGAATGCCAGAATCGCAATCGAGATGATGCCAAGCGGCACCAGCGCGATAAAGGCGCCGGCGAAGGTGACCGGCGCGAACACGTCCTTGCCGAAAATGGCAAGCTGCGGGCCAACGATGGCCGAGATGATTCCACCCGCCAGGATCCAGGAAATGGCTTTCGGCTTGTAAAAGGATGGCGAGGCATCGGCGGCGGCGAAGCGGATTTTCTGCGTGAATCCGCCGGAAATACCGATCAGCAGCAGGCCGACGGCAAACAGCCAGAAATCCGCACGGAAGAGCGCTACGGCAGCAATACCGCCGCCAATCGAGCACATCAGCGCGCCGACCATGAAGCCTGCTTTGCGGCCGAGAAAGCGGGATGCGGCTGCTACGCAGATGGCGCCGAGCGCAACGCCGATATTGAAGCCGGTGAGAGGCGCGGTCGCCAGTGACTTGTCCGCGCCGAGCAGCTGATAGCCGGCAAGTGCGCCAACCGAAAAGCTTAAGGGCGCAGCCGATCCCATGATCGCCTGCGCGATGGTGAGGAGGAAGACGTTGCGCTTCGCCTCGTCCAGTTGAACTTCTAGTCCGGGGACGGAAACGGCGCTCATGTCTTCCTCACCTGTTTTACTTCAGCGTTTTGCCTCGCCGCGCACCTGCTTGGCAATGCGGTCAAGCACCGCATTCACGAGCTTCGGCTCATCATGCTCGAAGAAAGCACGGGCGATCTCGACATATTCCGTGACGATGACGGCGACCGGCACGTCCTTGCGCTCCAAAATCTCGAAAGTGCCGGCACGCAGAATCGCCCGCACGGTGGCATCGAGGCGCGACAGCGGCCAGTCTTCCAGAAGGGCCGAGCGAACCAGCGGGTCGATCTTGGTCTGATCGCGGACGACGCCGGAAACGATGGAACGGAACCAGGACGGGTCAGCTTTCAGATAGGTGTCGCCATCGACTTCCTGGCCAAGACGGTGCGCCTCATATTCGGCCACGACTTCCATAACGCCGGTTCCGCCGACATCCATCTGGTAAAGCGCCTGCACGGCCGCAAGGCGTGCAGCGCCGCGCTGGTTGGCTGGCTTTACCGAAGGCTGGCGCGGTTCACCGCCATTTTCAACATTCGACATGCGTTCAGCCACCCAGTTTTTTCTTCAGCTCGATCATCGTCAGCGCCGCACGCGCCGCGAAACCGCCCTTGTCCTTGTCGGAACGACGCACGCGTGCCCATGCCTGCTCGTCATTCTCAACGGTGAGGATGCCGTTGCCGATCGGCAGCGATTCGCTGACGGCGAGATCCATCAGCGCGCGGGAGGATTCGTTGGAAACGATGTCGAAGTGGTAGGTCTCACCGCGAATGACCATGCCGAGTGCGACGAAACCGTCATATTCCGTGCCGTCATTGTCAGCACCGTCAAGCGCCATGGCGATGGCGGCGGGGATTTCCAGCGCACCCGGAACGGTAATGACGTCATAGGTGGCGCCGGCCTCATCGAGCGCGAATTTCGCGCCTTCGAGAAGGGCATCCGCCATATCGTCGTAAAAACGTGCTTCCACGATAAGAAGATGGGGTTTGGACATGATATTTTCCTGAAAAGCTTGATGCCGGATCATACCGGCTTTTGCGGCGGTCAAACCACGGCTGGCCATTTTTGGCAAGTAATTTCATGTGTCAGCGGCGCAAGAGGCCGCGTTTGCGGGGCATTTGGCCGGGTTTCAAGCCTTCCGGTGCTGCTCCGCGACAATCAGGTTTTCTGGAAGGCGAGATGGACGCCAAGCCCCATCAGCACCGTCCCGGCCGCGCGCCGGGCAAGCACCTGCACCGCCCCGGAACGCTTCAGACGCCCGACCATGGCGCCCGCCAGAAGCACGCCGACAAGATCGGCCGAGGAAAAAATGAAATTGACGGCGATGCCGAGGATCAGCAATTGCAGCCAGACCGGAAAGGCCGCCGCAGGGTCCACGAATTGCGGCAGGAAGGCCAGAAAGAACAGCGCCGTCTTCGGATTGAGCACATCGACGATGATGCTGTCGATGAAGGCGCGGCGGGCCGATTTCGGCTCGATGGTCAGATTGACCGCCTCGCCCTCAAGCTTGCTGCGCAGCATCGAGAAGCCGAGCCAGATGAGATACAGCGCACCGCATAGCTTCACCGCCAGATAAAGCCATGGCACGGCCTGAAACAGCACCGAAAGCCCTGCGGCAGAGGCAAAAATGTGGAAATAGCAGCCGACATGGATACCAAGCACCGCCATCAGCCCGGCAAACCGGCCGCGCGCCATGGTCTGCGCCGCCGCATAAAGCATGGCCGGACCGGGGATATAGGCGAACAAGGCGGTGGTTATGAAAAAGGCTGTCAGCAGTTCGAAGGACGGCATGATGTATTTCCCTACCCGTTTGGCTTGCGGTCGATATCAAACGGCTAAAAGGTCTTATAGCGTTTCCGGCTTCATCGGAAGCGGGGTGCTTGAGAACAATTGCATATGCCGCGATTTCAGGTGTTGGCACTCCCCTTTCCGTCATTCCGGCCTTGAGCCGGAATCCAGTCGACGCGCGTCTGCGCGGCGGGAAAAATTCTTTCAGCCCAAAGACTTGGGCTGGCTGGATTCCGGCTCAAGGCCGGAATGACGGAGGAGGCGTCGGTGCGTCCTCCTCTCCAAAGCATCGTCACATTACGCTGAGGGAAATTCCGCAAGCCTTGCGGCATAACGTGCCATGGTATCGACTTCGAAATTGACGAAATCGCCCGGCTGGCGTTCGCCCCATGTGGTGACAGTCAGCGTGTGGCGGATCAACAGCACGTCGAAATCCGTGCCTTCGACGGCGTTGACGGTCAGCGAGGTGCCGTCGAGCGCCACGGAACCCTTGGGCGCAACGAATTTCGCCAGATGCTCCGGCGCGCGCAGGCGAATGCGCACTGCCTCGCCTTCGGATTCCACCGAAAGGATTTCCGCCCTGCCATCGACATGGCCGGAAACGATGTGGCCGCCAAGCTCATCGCCGATCTTGAGCGCCCGCTCCAGATTGACGTGGGTACCCTTTTGCCAGCCGGCAATCGTCGTCAGGCGCAGCGCCTCTTCCCAGGCCTCGACCTCGTACCAGCGCTCATTGCTGCCGTCTTCCGGCAACCTCGTCACCGTCAGGCAGACGCCGCCATGGGAGATCGATGCGCCCATATCGATGGTCTTGGGATCGTAATTGGTCGCCACCCGCAGACGCACGCCTTCCGCCAGGGCTTCCAGCTCGGAAACGGTTCCAACGTCGGTGACAATTCCGGTAAACATCAAATCGGCCTTTCATAATCGAAGCAGCGATCCGGCCCATAGGCGGTTTCGCTGATCAGTGCATAGTCGCCCGTGATATCGGCACGGTTGAGCGGCGTTTCAATGCCGCCTTCGCCGATCACGACCGGGCTTTCGAACAGCATGATACGGTCCACCAGCCCGGCTTCAAGGAATGATTTTGCGGCAAAGGCGCCTCCTTCGACCAGAAGTTCCGACATGCCGCTTTCGGCGAGAATGCGCAGGAGGTTTTCGAGGGTTGGGGCTTCGAGGATCTGGACGCCGGCCTCGGTGAGGAGTTGGCGTCGGTGGTCGCGGTTACCCCCTCTGCCCTGCCGGGCATCTCCCCCTCAAGGGGGGAGATCGGCAAGGGGCTAGCCGCTCGTGCAAATTGTGCCTCCGGCTCACCCTCTCCAGCTGCCGATGCGGGGCGAAGCAGCGCTCCATCGATCTCCCCCCCTTGAGGGGGGAGATGCCCGGCAGGGCAGGGAGGGGGGTATCGCCGCAACGATCACCGGCACCTCCCGCGCTGTCTTCACCAGCTTCGATGTCAGCGGCAACTCAAAATGCCGATCCAGCACGATACGGACCGGCGAGCGCTGCTCCATCCCCGAAATACGCACCGTCAGTTCCGGATCGTCAGCAATCGCCGTGCCAATCCCCACAAGGATGCAATCACAACGCGCGCGCAATTCATGCACGGCATGGCGCGCCTCGGGACCGGTGATCGCCACCTGCCCCTCGCCTTTCCTGCCGATCATACCATCGGCGGAAACGGCAAGTTTCAGAATCACATGCGGGCGTTTTTTCACCTGACGCGTGAGGTAGCCGGCAAGCGCTCGCTGGCCTTCCGCGCGCAACAGGCCGGTTTCCACGACAATGCCGGCATCCCGTAAAATCGTATAGCCGCGGCCGGAAACGCGCTCATCCGGATCGTCTACCGCCACGACCACACGGGCGACGCCGAATTCCACCAGCGCATTGGCGCAGGGAGGCGTCTTGCCCCAGTGTGAGCAGGGTTCGAGCGTCACATAAGCGGTCGCGCCGCGCGCCGCCTCGCCGGCTATTTCCAGCGCCTGCCGTTCGGCATGCGGGCGGCCGCCAATGGCGGTCACGGCTTCGGCGATGATTTTTCCGTCTTTTACGAGAACACAGCCAACCGATGGATTGGTAAGCGTCTGGCCCTGATGGCGAAGCGAAACCTCGATTGCCCGGGCCATGAATCTTTCGTCATCGGCGCGGGTGGTCACGGCTAGACTCCGGCGTCCGTATCGCGGGCGATCTTGGCGTTGATTTCGGCAATCACGTTTTCAAAATCCTCGGCATGGCTGAAATCGCGATAGACCGAGGCGTAACGCACGAAGGCCACGTCATCGAGGCTCTTCAGCGCTTCGAGAACCTGCAGGCCGATTTCTTCCGAGGGGATTTCCGTCTCGCCGGAACTTTCCAGGCGGCGGACGATGCCGGAGACGGCGCGCTCGATACGGTCGCGGTCGACCGGGCGCTTGCGCAGCGCGATCTCGAAGGATCGTACCAGCTTTTCCCGGTCGAAGGGCAGCTTGCGGCCGCTTTTCTTGATGACCATCAGCTCGCGCAGTTGCACGCGCTCATAGGTCGTGAAGCGGCCGCCGCAATCGGGGCAGATGCGCCGCCGGCGGATGGAGGTATTGTCCTCCGCCGGACGCGAGTCCTTGACCTGTGTGTCTTCGGAACCGCAAAATGGGCAGCGCATCGTCTTCCTCTCTTACATGTACGGGTACATCGGGAAACGGTCGGTCAGGCCGACGACCTTTTCACGCACCGCAGCCTCGACGGCGGCGTTGCCCTCGTCCGAATTGGCAACCTTCAGACCATCGAGAACCTCCACGATCAGCTTGCCGATTTCGCGGAATTCCGCTTCCTTGAAACCGCGCGTCGTGCCGGCCGGCGTGCCAAGGCGAACACCAGAGGTGACGAAAGGCTTTTCCGGATCGAAAGGAATGCCGTTCTTGTTGCAGGTGACGTAGGCGCGGCCAAGAGCTGCTTCCGCGCGCTTACCGGTGGCGTTCTTCTTGCGAAGATCGACCAGCATCAGGTGGTTGTCGGTGCCGCCGGAGACAACATCCAGACCGCCTTCGATCAGCGTTTCGGCCAGCGCCTTGGCGTTCTTGACGACCTGTGCGGCGTAATCCTTGAATTCCGGCTGCAGCGCTTCACCGAAGGCGACGGCCTTTGCGGCGATGACGTGCATCAGCGGGCCGCCCTGCAGGCCGGGGAATACAGCCGAATTGAACTTCTTGGCCAGATCCTCTTCGTTGGTAAGGATCATGCCGCCACGCGGGCCGCGCAGCGACTTATGCGTCGTCGTGGTGGCGACATGGCAGTGCGGGAACGGCGACGGATGCTGGCCACCGGCAACGAGACCGGCGATGTGGGCCATGTCGACCATGAGGTAAGCACCGACTTCATCGGCGATTTCGCGGAAGCGCTTCCAGTCCCAGATACGGGAATAGGCGGTGCCGCCGGCGAGGATCAGCTTCGGCCGGGTTTCCTTGGCCTTGCGCTCCACTTCGTCCATGTCGAGCAGGTTGTCGCCTTCACGCACGCCGTAGGAGACGACGTTGAACCACTTGCCGGACATGTTGACCGGCGAACCATGCGTCAGATGGCCTCCCGAGTTCAGGTCGAGGCCCATGAAGGTATCACCCGGCTGCAGCAGCGCGAGGAACACGGCCTGGTTCATTTGCGAACCGGAATTCGGCTGCACGTTGGCGAAGTTGACGCCGAACAGCTTCTTGGCGCGCTCGATGGCGAGTTCTTCAGCGATGTCGACGAACTGGCAGCCGCCGTAATAACGCTTGCCCGGATAACCTTCCGCATATTTGTTGGTCATGATCGAACCCTGCGCTTCGAGCACGGCGCGGGAAACGATGTTTTCCGAGGCGATCAGTTCGATCTCGTGGCGCTGGCGACCCAGTTCCTTCTCGATCGCGCCGAAAATATCCGGATCGACTTCGGCAAGCGGACGGGAGAAGAAAGCATCTGTGTTCGACATGGTGAAGGCTCCTGAAACAGTAATGCGATGGCGTCTTAGCGCCCTGCCCGGACAAGAGCAATACGGGCTGCGAGATTTGCCCGTCAAACTGCGACGTTGCGACAAAAAACGACAGTTGTTTTTTCAAAAGCAGCAGTAAAAAGAGGAAAAGCCGCGCCCGGCAGGGCGCGGCCTTTCATTTACGGGTAAATTCGATGGCAGAGATCAGTTGCGCGGCAACAGGTCGTCGTCCACAGCGCCGGCCGGCTGCTCCATGCCGCTCGTGGTGTTCAGCGCCAGTTCGGCGTTGCCATCCTTCTCATAGATGTCATCACGGAACTGCACCACGCCGTCCTTCGCCGACCATGCGGTGATGTAGACGAAATAAACGGGAACTTCCTGCGCCAGCTTGATCGGCGTGTTGACGCGGGTGGCGATGACACGTTCCATTTCCTGACGAGACCAGCCGGGCGTGTCGCGCAGCAGCCAGCTCGTGAGGTCGCGCACGTTCTGCACGCGCACGCAGCCGGAGGATTCAAACCGCATCAGCTTGTTGAACAGGCCCTGCTGCGGCGTGTCGTGCATATATTCGTTGTTCGGATTGTGGAAGTTGATCTTCGTCGACGACATGGCGTTGATCTTGCCGGGGTCCTGACGGAACATCAGGTTCGGCGCCTTCGGCGCGAACCAGTCGACCGCGGTCGGCGAAACTTCCTGTCCCTTGCCGTCGATGAGGCGGATATTGTTCCGCTCCAGATAGGTCGGGTCCTTCTGCATCAGCGGCACGATGTCCTTTTCGACGATCGAGCGCGGCGCTGTCCAGTAGGGGTTGAGAATGACTTCGTAGATCTTGGAATTGATGACATGGGTTGGGCGGCTGGCGCGGCCGACAACGGCCGTGTTGCGCAGCACGACGCGTTCGTTTTCAACGGCTTCGATGGCCGCGGCCGGGATATTCACCATCAGGTGGCGCTGGCCGAGATCGCCGGACATGGACTGGATGCGCACGAGGTTGGTCTGCAGCTGCGCCAGACGGATCTGAGCCGAAACATTGAGCGCCTTCGTGGTGTATTCGCCGCTGACGCCATCGGCCGGAAGGCCGTGGCGGGCCTGGAAGCGCTTCAGCGCACCGTCGACATAGGAATCGAAAGCGCTGGAAATGCCGGCTTCGCGCGGCAGGTCACCCGAAACCATCAGGCGCTGGCGGAGTGCCTGCACGGATGGGTCGGAAACGCCGATCTGAAGGCGCTGCTGGGTGGCGGGCACGTCCGGCCAGCCGCCATTCTGCACGATCTGCTGATATTGCATGATCGCCTGCTGCATATAGACAGGCGCTTCGCGTCCGAGAACCGGATTGTTGGAAACGACGCCCACGGCGGAACGCGACGTATTGGCGTCGAACTGGTCATCCCAGTTGCCGCGGCGCGAAGAGCCCATGAGATCGTTGAGCGCGTTCTGCGCAAAGGCCGGCGCGGCAAGCGCGGCGGCGCCAACGGAAACGGCCGAACGCAGAAGCGCGCGGCGCGATACGGAATCGGAAACGGATTTCTTTGTCATTCTACCTACCAGCCACTTTGTTCGGCATTCTCAACAATGCCTAAATCAATATGATTAACAAACACGTATAACGTGCCTGCCGGCTGGTGATACTCAATACCCATCCGCTGGGCGCTATTGTCTGGCAGAACAGTCGGGACTTGCCGCGACAGCAGGAGAAACAGCCGGCTCCTTCGCCCTTGCCGGTCCCATATCAATATGGCCGATTCGTGTCACGGCCCTATTCTCACGAAGCTTTGTTCGCCTGAAAAACAGTGCGAAGGCTCGATAAAGGGATGGGCTTGACAGGCAAAAGCGCGTGGCGGCGACGTTCGGAATCCGCAAGCCGGGAGCAAAAGGATGCCCCCGGCTTAAACAGTGAAACCGTCGCGGTATTACAGGCGATAGGCGATCGAGTCGTTCCAGAAGCGATCGAGGCGCTGCAGCAGCTTGTTCATTTCGGAGAACTCACCGGTGCCGATGCCGCCGACCTTTTCGATCGACCCGACGTGGCGTTCATAAAGGCGGGCAACCGTTTCGGCGATTTCCTGGCCCTTCTCCGTCAGGCTGATGCGGACCGAGCGGCGGTCGACACGCGAGCGCTGGTGGTTGATGAGACCGAGATCGACCAGCTTCTTGACGTTATAGGAGACGTTCGAGCCGAGGTAATAACCACGCGAACGAAGCTCGCCGGCCGTCAGTTCGGAATTGCCGATGTTGAACAGCAGCAGGGCCTGAACGGCGTTGACGTCATCGCGACCCTGACGGTCGAACTCATCCTTGATGACATCGAGGAGGCGGCGGTGGAGACGTTCCACCAGGTGCAGCGACTCCATGTAGAGCGAGCGGATGGTATCTTCATGTGCATCGGCAACAACGGCCTGGGGCTTAACTTTGCTATTGATCATGACTGCCTCACTGTTTTGTCTGGCGGTGTGTTTGTTTGTCTCCCGCCTTGAGTGAGAACCTAATCAATGCGCATAAAATTCTACTTAAAAGCTACGATTAACAAATGGTTACCTGCATTTCCCCCGGAGGGCCCAACTTGTGGCGAAGCGGGAATGCCTCAGGCAAATCTATTATAAATCAATATCTTAGCCTTGAAATACAGCCCAAAATCAGGCCGAATTGCTTTATTCTTATGGTAAATCAATTCTTGCGCGCTCTTCATTTTGGCGCTGATCCAGCCAGAAAGCGACCAGAAATAGTATATAAATGGTTGCCACCAGACCGTGCATGACGGGCACCAGCGTGTTGGCGCCGAAGATATGCGGCCACACCTTGTACATGGCGATCTGCGCGCCCGCGCCCATGACCCAGATGACCGCCCCCCAGGAGGCGCCGAGCCAGAGGCCGAGTGCCGCAACCGGGAAAATGACCGCCAGTGCACTGCCCGCCACCCGCCATGGCAGGTTCAGCATGTCGAACCGGCCTTGCCCGCCCAGCGAATATCCCGTCAGCATCGCCCAATATTGCAGGCCAAACCAGAAACAGGAGACCGCGACCAGCCTCATGAAGACCAGAAAGAGGATTTCCGTAAGCGGACGCTTCGGCAGAGGTTGAGAATCAGGTTCCATGGCCGGAAGATACGGTCTCGACGAACGGGCGACCAGCCCATATTGAATTCCACGGCTTGCCTTGTCAAAACATCACGCCGGTGCGGGACGCCGATGAGGGAAGATTGTCGCATTCGCATGGGCCAAGCTTCATGCTATGCAGCTTTCCAAATTTGATCGAAGGACATTCTTACATGCAGGACAAAACGCATCTGGTCGACGAGATCACCGGCCATCGCCGCATGCGGCGCAATCGCAAGGCGGATTGGACGCGCCGTCTGGTGCAGGAAAGCCGCCTCACCGTCGACGATCTCATCTGGCCGGTCTTCATCGTACCAGGCAGCAATATTCTCGATCCCATTCCGGCGATGCCGGGCGTCAACCGGATGAGCGTCGACAAACTGGTGGAAGCCGCGAAAGAGGCCGCCGATCTCGGCATTCCGGCAATTGCTACCTTCCCGAACATCGAAATGGAGCTGCGCGACGAGACCGGTTCCAACGCACTCGAGGCGAATAATCTCATCAATCAGGCAACCATCGCCGTCAAGAAAGCCGTTCCCAATATCGGCGTGATCACCGACGTTGCGCTCGACCCTTTCACCAGCCACGGCCATGACGGCATTCTGCGCGGCGACGAGATCGTCAATGACGAGACTGTGGAACAGATTATCAAGGCGGCGATCCTTCAGGCGGAAGCCGGATCGGACATTATTTCTCCATCGGAGATGATGGATGGCCGGATCGGCGCCATCCGTCGCGGTCTCGATGCCGCCGGACACCAGAATGTCGGCATCATGTCCTATGCGACGAAATTCGCTTCCGGTTATTACGGCCCCTATCGCGAGGCCATCTCCACCGCCGGCCTGCTGAAGGGCGACAAGAACAGCTATTACATCAGCCCCGCCAACGGCATGGAGGCAATCCGCGACGCCGCTCTCGACGTGGAGGAAGGCGCGGATATGCTGATGGTCAAGCCCGGCCTGCCCTATCTCGACATCTGCTGGCGGCTGAAGGAGAATTTCGGCCTGCCGACCTTCGCCTATCAGGTGTCCGGCGAATATACCCAGATCAAGGCAGCCGCGATGAACGGCTGGATCGATGGCGAGCGCGTGATGATGGAAACGCTTCTCTGTTTCAAGCGTGCCGGTTGCGATGGCGTTCTGACCTATTTCGCCATCGAGGCCGCACGCAAACTGGCAAAGGGCTGAGGCCCGCACTTATTGTATTCGGTCGTTTTCTTCCCATATTGTCTGCTGACACGGCACTGATGCCGCGCTGTCATGCCTTCTCAGGAGAAAACGACCGATGAGCCTCGACCAGAACCCCACCTATGCCGCACCGGATGACTGGCGCGCCTATAGCGGCGTCCTGAGCCGGCGGGTCTTCGCGTTCCTGATCGATTATGCGATTGTTCTCCTGTTGTGCATTCCGGCAGCTGTGATCGTCTTCTTTCTTGGCGTGATTACCCTCGGCCTCGGCTTCTTCCTCTATCCGGCGCTGTTCGTCATCGTTGCGGTGCTTTATTTCGGCATGACGCTCGGCGGCCCCTCGCAGGCGACCCCCGGCATGCGGGCGATGGGGATAGCCATGGCGCGGATGGACGGGCGGCGAATCGATTTCCTGCTGTCGACCGTTCACATCGTGCTTTTCTGGGTCATCAACTCGGTTTTGACGCCGCTGATCCTGCTTGCAGGCCTGTTTACCGAGCGTTCGCGCCTCGTTCACGACTTCCTGCTCGGCACCGTCATCGTCAGAACGCGCTGATATTGCGGAAAGCCACGCAAACGTGGCTTTCAAACCCCGCAAATGCCGCATCTCGCAGTTGACGTTTTCCGGCATTTTGCCATTCTGTGACATTATGCATGTCGCTTGAAGCGCCGCCGCCAACCCCGTGAAATCGCGGCGCGCTTTCATAACAGACGCAGGAGGCGATCACGGTTCGATGAACACGCAGGCGACGCCCTCTCCCCAATTCTATCTTACGGCGCCGGCCACCTGCCCCTATCTGCCGAACCAGATGGAGCGGAAGGTCTTCACCCATCTGGTCGGCCCGCGCGCTTCGGAAATGAACGATCTTCTGACCCAGGGCGGTTTCAGGCGCTCGCAGAACATCGCCTATCGCCCGGCCTGCGAAAACTGCCGCGCCTGCGTCTCCGTGCGTATCCTGACCGAACAGTTCCAGCCGACGAAATCGATGCGGCGCGTTCTGGCCGCCAACAGGGACGTCGTCGCCACGGTTCATGCCGCCGAGCCCTCCACCGAACAATTCGCCCTGTTTCGCCGCTATCTCGACCACCGCCACCAGTCGGGCGGCATGTCCGACATGTCGGCGCTGGACTATGCGATCATGGTGGAAGACACGCATGTGAATACCCGCATCATCGAATATCGCGTGCGCGAGCCCGGCTCCGGCATCGATTCCAGCAAGCGCGGCGAACTTCTGGCCGTGGCGCTCAGCGATGTGATGAGCGATGGCCTCTCGATGGTCTATTCCTTCTTCAATCCCGATCTTGAAAAACGCTCGCTCGGCACCTTCATGATCATCGATCACATCACCCGCACCCGCGCACTTGGCCTGCCGCATGTCTATCTCGGCTACTGGGTCGATGGTTCGGAAAAGATGGGCTACAAGACCCGCTACCATCCGCAGGAGCATCTGACGCCGCGCGGGTGGGAGGTTTACCACCCCGAAGAAAAATGAACTCTCGTTAACGCCTCAGCGAATGCTGAGCTCTTGAAGTAAAGCAGGAAAGACGTCCCGGCTTTGCAACCGGGAACGTCATTTACGTATTACCCGCCAAATTTCCCGCTGCGCGGAAAGCCCTTCGGCACGGTGCGGCCAACAGTGGCACGGTCGGCCAGCCATTCGCGCAATTCCTCACCCACCTTGTTGAACAGACGGCCGGCCGTGTCGGACCATGACAAGCCCTCAGCGAGCGCGAAACATTTCACGTCAACGACGCCGCCATCCTTGTAGCGCTGCAGGCGCACGCCCTTGCCGCGCGACATTTCCGGCACCTGCGAAAGCGGGAAGGCCAGGAGCTTCCGATTTTCGCCGACGACGGCGACATGGTCGCCCGTGACCGGCACGGCGAGCTTGGCTTCATCCGGCATCGAGACATTCATGATCTGCTTGCCCTTGCGGGTATTCGCGACCATTTCGCTCTCGGGCACGATGAAACCATTGCCGGCCGTGGAGACGAGCAGCAACTTGCGCGATGGATCGTGCACGAAGGCGGTCAGGATGTCCTGATCGTTTTCCATGTCGACCATGATACGGATCGGCTCGCCATGGCCGCGACCGCCCGGCAGCTTGTCTGCGCCGAGCGTATAGGCCTTGCCGCCTGTCGTCAGCAGCAGCAGCTTGTCCGTCGTCTGCGCCGGGAAGGCCAGTTTCGGTCCGTCGCCTTCCTTGAAGGTGAGAGACGAGGTATCGGACATGTGTCCCTTCAGCGCCCGGATCCAGCCCTTCTGCGAGATGACGATGGTGACCGGTTCCTTTTCGATCATCGCCTGCTGGATGGCCTCGATATCGGCATCCGGCGCATCCGCGAACTGCGTGCGGCGGCGGCCGATCTCGGTTGCCTTGGCATATTTCTTTTTGACCTCGCCGATTTCCCAGGCGACGGTCTGCCATTGCTTGTCATCGGAAGCGAGCAGCGCCTCGATCTCGGCCTTTTCGCTGCTGAGTTCATCGAACTCCTTGCGGATTTCGAATTCCTCCAGCTTGCGCAGATTGCGCAGCCGCATGTTGAGGATGGCTTCGGCCTGATTGTCGGTGAGCGACCACTTGGCCATCATCACCTGTTTCGGCTCATCCTCCTCGCGGATGATGCGGATGACTTCATCGAGATTGAGATAAGCGACGAGCAGGCCACCGAGAATCTCGAGCCTGCGGTCGATGGCCGCCAGACGGTGGCGGGAACGGCGGACCAGCACATCCTTGCGGTGCGCCAGCCACTCGCTCAACACCTCGTTCAGCGCCATCACCTTCGGCACCTTGCCGAGCGACAGCACGTTCATGTTGAGCGGCAGGCGGCTTTCGAGGTCGGACAGGCGGAACAGCGATTCCATCAGCAGCGTCGCATCGACGGTGCGGCTCTTCGGCACCAGCACGATGCGCACGTCTTCGGCCGATTCGTCGCGAATATCCTCGAGAAGCGGCAGCTTGCGGGCAATCAGCAGCTCGGCGATCTTCTCGATCAGGCGCGATTTCTGCACCTGGAAGGGGATTTCGGTGATGACGATCTGGTAACCGCCGCGGCCGAGATCTTCAGTCTCCCATTTGGCGCGCACGCGGAAACCGCCACGACCGGTCTTATAGGCATCGAGAATATTCTCACGGCTCTCAACGATCACACCGCCCGTCGGCAGGTCGGGGCCGGGAATGAATTCCACCAGCTTTTCAACCGTCGCATCGGGATGCTTGATGAGGTAAAGCGCCGCGTCGCAAAGTTCATGGGCGTTGTGCGGCGGGATCGACGTCGCCATGCCCACCGCAATGCCGGAGGCGCCGTTGGCGAGCAGATTGGGGAATGCGCCCGGCAGGACGACCGGTTCCTCGTCTTCTTCGTTATAGGTGGCGCGGAAATCCACCGCATCTTCGCCGATCCCCTCGAGCAGCAGCGCCGCAACCTCGGTCATGCGCGCTTCGGTGTAACGATAGGCGGCGGCGCCGTCGCCATCGATATTGCCGAAGTTGCCCTGCCCGTCGACAATCGGATAACGCTGGGAGAAATCCTGCGCGAGACGCACCAGCGCATCATAGACAGACTGGTCGCCATGCGGATGGAATTTACCGATCACGTCACCGACGATACGGGCGCATTTCTTGAAGGCCGAGTTGGGGCGAATGCCCATTTCACTCATGGCATGAATGATGCGGCGGTGAACCGGCTTCAGGCCGTCGCGCACATCCGGCAGCGCACGATGCATGATCGTGGACAAGGCGTAAGCGAGGTAGCGCTCTTCAAGCGCCGCCTTCAAATCGACCGGATGAATGTTATCGTCTCCGCCTGACGGAGGTACAAGATTTTTTCCCATGGTGCTTGACTAGCGGAAATGCCGATTCCCGGCAAGAAATTCGGGGGTCTGCCCTGTGGATGAAAGCAACTCTTTCATACTGTTTTTTGTTAACCGCGTTGCAGATGCCGCAATGCCGCCGTCATGGGAATCGATCTAAATCCTATAGACCTTTGAATAATCGCGAATATAAGTATCACCATTCGAATTCGGACACGGTGCACAGCCGTACGTTGAGGGAAGAAACATCATGAGACTGAAATCCACCCGGCAGGTTCTTTTCGCGAGTGCCGCGCTTCTTACGCTTTCGGCACCGGCCTTCGCGCTGGATGGCGGGGATGTGCTGAAGAAGATCAATGCGGCCTATGCCGCGCAGGGCGGCGAGATCGCTGCCGGTTCCGTCGCCGTCAACGGCTCGACGGTGACCCTGAACAGCGTGACCTTCAACGCGGCCGCCGATCCGGCCAAGAAGATCCCGGTCGGCAATGTGACGCTCGAAGGCGTCGAGGAAAACAACGGCGGCTACAAGATCAAGAACGCCCGCTTCGATAATATCGACTACAAGCAGGAAAATGTGGAGATCAAGGCAAGCGACATCTACATGTCGGGCCTCGTCATTCCGGGCGATGCGACCACCGGCACCATCGATGCGCTGATGTTCTACGACGAAGCGCATAGCGGTCCGGTTTCCGTTTCCATCGACGGCAAGCCGGCTTTCTCGCTCGAGGAAAGCACCGCAACCATGTCCGTCAGCGACGACAAGGCTTCTATCGGTTTCGAACTCGACGCATCCGGCTTCAAGGCCGATCTCAGCGAAGTGACCGATCCCGGCACGAAGGACGCGATTGAAAAGCTCAATCTGCAGGCGCTTTCCGGCGACATGACCATGAGCGGCAGCTGGGAAGTGGCCTCCGGCACCATCGACGTCGAAGAATATGCCATCGACCTCGACAATGTCGGCCGTCTCAACATGTCGTTCGGCTTCTCCGGCTACACGCTCGACTTCATCAAGTCGATGCAGGAGACGGTGAAGGCGCAGGCCGCCAATCCGAACAAGGAACAGGCGGACCAGGCAGCAAGCCTCGCCATGCTCGGCCTGATGCAGCAGCTTTCCTTCGTCAACGCTGAAATCAGCTTCGAAGACGCCAGCATCACCAAGCGCGCCATCGACTATGCGGCAAGCCAGCAGGGCATGACGGGCGACCAGCTTGCCCAGACCATCAAGGGCATGGCGCCGATCATGATGGCCTCGCTCAACGTTCCGGAATTGCAGAACATGGTGTCGGCGGCGATCAACACCTATATCGACAATCCGAAGAACTTCTCGATCACCGCAGAGCCGGAAAAGCCGGTTCCGTTCCCGATGATCATGGGCGCTGCCATGGGCGCGCCGAATACCCTGCCGAAAATGCTCGGCGTGACGGTAACGGCAAACGAATAGAACCAAAAAGCCCCGGTCATGCCGGGGCTTTTCTTTTGCACTCAGTGCAGCGGCGCGACAGCGCCATCCTGTTTATCGTGCAGGGCGAAGCGGTCGATCATGTGGGCGCTCGCCTCGTTGACGCCGATCACCTCGACCCGCCTGCCGGCCTTGCGGAATTTCAGGACCACCTTGTCCAGAGCGCCAACCGCCGAAATGTCCCACAGATGCGCCTGGGTGACATCGATTGTCACCGCCTCAACCTCCTCGGCAAAATCGAAGGCGGCGATGAAGCTTTCCGTCGAGGCAAAGAAAATCTGGCCATCCACGCGATAGACCCGCTCCCTGCCATCGGCTGAAAGCTCCGGCCGGACATGGAAGAGTTTCGACACCTTGCCCGCGAAAAACACGCCGGAAAGAAGGACGCCGACCAGCACGCCCTTTGCAAGATCATGGGTCGCAAGCACCGTGCCGACCGTGACCAGCATGACGATGCTTGACGATGGCGGGTTGCGGCGCAGATCAAGGATCGAACGCCACGAGAAGGTGCCGATGGAGACCATGATCATCACCGCCACCAGCGCGGCCATGGGAATGATGCGCACGAGATCATCCAGCACCAGTATGAGGAACAGCAGAAACGCGCCCGCGACGAAGGTGGACAAGCGGCCACGACCGCCGGAACTGACATTGATGACGGACTGGCCGATCATGGCGCAGCCGCCCATGCCGCCGATGAGGGCAGACGCAATATTGCTCGTCCCCTGCCCGATGCATTCCTGGCTCTTGTTGCTGCCCGTATCCGTCATGTCGTCGACGATCTGCGCCGTCAGCAGCGATTCCAGAAGACCGACGGCGGCGAGCGCGACGGAATAGGGAAAGATAATCTGCAGCGTCTCGAAGGTCAGCGGCACCTGCGGCAGGGCGAATATCGGCAGCGTCGAGGGCAACTCACCGAGATCGCCGACCGTGCGGATATCCATGCCGGAGAAGACGGCGACACAGGTGAGAACGATGATGGCGACCAGCGGCGACGGCACTATTTTGGTGACCAGCGGGAAGAGATAGATGATCGCAAGACCGGTCATGATCATGACGTAGGTTTCGACCGGCACGCCGATCAGCTCGGGCAATTGCGCCATGAAAATCAGGATCGCCAGCGCATTGACGAAGCCGGTCATGACCGAACGCGAGACGAAGCGCATCACCCTGCCGAGTTTTACAAGGCCCGCCAGAATTTGCAGCACGCCCATGAGGATGGTGGCGGCGAAGAGATATTGCAGCCCGTGTTCCTTGACGAGCGTAACCATCAGGACGGCGGTGGCGGCGGTTGCCGCCGAGATCATGCCCGGTCTGCCGCCGGTAAAGGCGGAAACGCAGGCAATCGCAAAGGAGGCGAACAATCCCACCTTCGGATCGACCCCGGCGATGACGGAAAAGCCGATGGCTTCGGGAATGAGGGCGAGTGCCACGACGATGCCGGAAAGGAGATCGCCGCGAATATTGGAAAACCACTCACGTCTGTAAGTCTGAAATCTGTTCATTTGATTTTTTCGCAAAGAATGACGCACCGGCCGGAGCCATGTCCGGTAGATTGAAAAGGAATGTCGGTGCTTTGCGTTGTCTGGCGGATCGGCGGCCAGAAGAGCCACCCGGGGTTTCACCGGGTCCGTGGTGAGTAACCCATCTATAAACAGCAAAAAAGCGGGCGGCAAGTTGCGCACCCGCTTTTCGATGGCTGGACCTATATCAGGCCGCTTCGCGCTGGCTCATCCTCTGCATCTGCATGTCCGTCTCGCTCAGCTGAAATTGATAGACCAGTTCCTTCAGCCGCGCCGTCTCGCCGGCCAGCATGGCGCTGGCGGCATTGTTTTCCTCGACCATGGCGGCGTTCTGCTGCGTGCCCTGATCCAGATGGTTGACGGTGGCGTTGATTTCGGAAAGGCCGAGCGACTGCTCCTTCGTGGCGACGGCGATCGCCTCGATATGATCGTTGATTGTCTTGACCGAGCCGCCGATACGCGAGAGGGCGGCCCCTGTTTCGCGCACGAAACGCGCACCGTCCTTCACCTCTGTACTGGAGTTGCGAATGAGCACCTTGATCTCGGCGGCCGCCTTTGCGGAGCGTTGCGCCAGTTCCCGCACTTCCTGGGCAACGACGGCGAAACCGCGTCCCGCCTCGCCCGCACGTGCGGCCTCGACACCGGCATTGAGTGCAAGAAGATTGGTCTGAAAGGCAATCTCATCAATGACGCTGATGATGCTGCCGATCTTGCCCGATGACTGTTCGATCTTTTCCATCGCCATGATCGTATCGACAACGAGATCGGCCGTGCGGCTGGCGTCCTCGTCTGCGGAATGGGCGACCGCACGGGCTTCCACCGCACGCTCCGCCGAAATGCGGATATTCGTCGTCAATTCATCCAGCGCAGCAGCGGTTTCCTCCAGCGAGGCGGCCTGCTGCTCGGTGCGGCGGGCGAGATCGGCAGCGCTCTGGCTGATCTCCTGGCTGCCGCCATCAATCGCCACGCTCGACTGCACGACGCCGGACATGGCGGCATCGAGCTGGCGGATCGTCCGGTTGAGATCGTGGCGCAGGGCTTCGAAATCCGGGGCGAAAGGCTCATGGAGTTCGAAGGAGAGGTCGCCGGCGGCAAGGCGATGCAGCGCCGCCGCAAGTCCCGTTGTCGCCTGCATCAGCCGCGTCTTCGCCTCGGCCTCCGCCTCGCGCTGGAACCGCGCTTTTTCCTCTTCGGCCTGCCGGCGGGCGACAAGGGCTTCGGTCTCCAGCTCTATCTTGGCGATGGCCGCCTGCCGGAAAACCTCAAGCGCCTGCGCCATGGCGCCAAACTCGTCACTGCGGCGAAGGCCGGGGACGTCGAGCTCCGTCTCACCTCCCGCCAGACGACGCATCGCGCCGGTAATGGCGGTGGCTGGACGGGTTATCGAACGGCCAATGAGATAAACTCCGGCAAAAAGGCTGATAACGGCGAGCGCGATAAGCGCGACAACGATGGAAACGGTTGTTTCCGCCGCAGTCTGATTTTTCAGCGCGCTGGCTTCCCGCTCCTGGCGATAGGCCGTGGAAATATCCGCGACAACGGGCAGCAGCGCATTATACGCAGTGGCGACCGTTTCGCGCGCCTTCTGCTCCTCCAGCACGGCCTGCGCATAAAAGCGGAAGGAGGCAGTGTAAATTTCCAGAGCATCCATGATGCGCTGGCGCTCCGCGCCCGGCCGGTATTCCTGCTTCACCAGCGCCTTGAAGGTTTCCACCTCGGCGGCATGTTTGCCCGTGTAGGCTTCATCGCGCCGCAAAATGAAATCCTTTTCATGCCGGCGCATCATCAGCATGCTGGCACGGATTTCGGCATTGGCGACGGTGTCGATGAGCTTTTCGATGGAATGCACGCCATTGCGCATGGCGCCCTCAAGGCCCTCTGTCGGCGTGAGGCCCAGTTCCGCATTCTTGGCGACCAGCGCCTTCATGCGGTCAGAATAAGCAGCAGCACCCTGCGCGAGCGCTTCAAGCCGCGTCCGGGTCTGCGGCGTCGCCTCGTCTGCGAGATGGTTCAAAGACTGCCGGACCTGATCCATCGTCTGGTCAAGCCGCGCAACGGATTTCATATCGCGGGTCAGCAGAAAATCTCTCTGATGAAGACGGCTTTCATGCAAACCGTCCTCCAGCGCCGCCAGCACCCCGTCCCGCTCGATCAGCGTCTCTTCGGCGACGCGATAACGCGCCTCCATCTGCCTTTGCCAGAGCAGCATGCCCGCGATGACGGCGATCCCGCACAGCGCTGCCAGTGCGAGCATGGATACGCGATGCGCAATTTTAAACGTCGAGATCAGCGAAAACATTCAACCCTCGTTTGCAGATTTCACGATGGGATGAATGATTGAGAAGGTTTAAGAACTCCTCTACTGGATTTGTCAGTTTAATTAAGGTTTTATGACAAGACCGCTAGAGCTTCAGCCGCTCGCGAAAGAAGACGAGCGCTACGGCCACACCTGTCGCCACACCCACGATCACATCGACAAAACGGACAAAACCGGCAGCCTGCGGCCCCATCAAAAGCACCAGCATGGCCGAAGCGCCAGCCTGTATCGGCACGACCGGCGGCAGGCCGAACATGGAGGCGAGGATCATGGCGATGAAAGTCGCCGAGGCCAGCCGGATTTCAGCGACATCATGCGGGACGAGGAGCGCAATCTCCCCGACGAGAATGCCGACGGTGACACCAACCATCAGGCCAAGGCCCTGGCGAACATGGCTTGGAATTCCCGGAGCAAGGCAGATAAGCGCGCTGATTGCGGCAAAGACGGGTTGCGGATGGCCCAGCCACCGATGCGCGACCCAGAACGCAAAAGCGGCCGCAAGTGCGGCCGCCAATCCACGGGTGAAGGCTGCACGAACCCGGTCGAGCAGCGTCTTCACCATATCAGTCCTTCTTGGACGGAACGACGCGCAGCGCCAGCTCACGAAGCTGGGTCGGCGTTGCCGGCGACGGCGCGTTCATCAGGAGGTCCTGCGCCTGCTGGTTCATCGGGAACAGCGTGATTTCGCGCAGGTTCTTCGCGCCAACAAGCAGCATGACGACACGGTCGATGCCGAAAGCGCAACCGCCATGCGGAGGCGCGCCATACTGGAAGGCACGGTAGAGACCGCCGAAACGCTCTTCCACATCGCTCTGCGACAGGCCCACCTTTTCGAAGGCCTTGACCATCAGTTCAGGCGACTGGTTACGGATCGAGCCGGAGGCGATTTCGAAGCCGTTGCAGACCGCGTCATACTGGAACGCCTTGATGGAGAGCGGATCCTGCCCTTCCAGCGCTTCCAGACCGCCCTGCGGCATGGAGAAGGGGTTGTGGGCGAAGTCGATCTTCTTTTCTTCCTCGTTATATTCGAAGAAGGGGAAATCGACGATCCAGCACATTTCGAAACGGTCGCGGTCGATCAGGTTCAGCTCGTCGGCGGCGCGGGTGCGTGCCTCACCGGCAAACTTGTAGAACTTGGCGGGATCGCCGGCGACAAAGAAGCATGCATCGCCTGCCTCAAGGCCGAGCTGCTGGCGCAGCGCCTCGGTGCGTTCTTCGCCGATGTTCTTGGCGAGCGGACCGGAACCGCCGACCTTGCCGTCCTCTTCCTTCCAGAAGATATAGCCGAGGCCGGGCTGTCCCTGAGACTGTGCCCATGCGTTCATGCGGTCGCAGAAAGCGCGCGAACCGCCGGTCTTGGCCGGAATGGCCCAGACCTGAACCTTGGGGTTGGAAGCGATCATGTTGGCGAAGACCTTGAAGCCCGAACCGTCGAAATGCTCGGTCACGGCTTCCATGACGATCGGGTTGCGCAGGTCCGGCTTGTCGGAGCCATATTTGCGGATCGCCTCGTCGTAGGGAATGCGCGGCCACTGTTTGGTAACCGGCTTGCCTTCGGCGAATTTCTCGAACACGGCCGTCATCATCGGCTCCATCGTGGTCCAGACATCTTCCTGGGTCACGAAGCTCATTTCGACGTCGAGCTGGTAGAACTCGCCCGGCAGGCGGTCGGCGCGCGGGTCTTCATCGCGGAAGCATGGCGCGATCTGGAAATAACGGTCGAAACCGGCCACCATCAGAAGCTGCTTATACTGCTGCGGCGCCTGCGGCAGCGCGAAGAACTTGCCTTCATGGATGCGCGAGGGCACGAGGAAGTCGCGCGCGCCTTCCGGCGAGGAAGCGGTGAGGATCGGCGTCGTATATTCGGCGAAACCGGCATCGGCCATGCCGGTGCGCATGGCGGAGATGATCTGCGTGCGCTTGACGATGTTCTTGTGCAGCGTTTCGCGGCGAAGATCGAGGAAGCGGTATTTCAGGCGAACGTCTTCAGGATAGTCAGGCTCGCCGAAGACCGGCAGCGGCAGTTCCTTGGCAACGCCGAGAACCTCGATTTCCTGCGCATAAAGCTCGATCTCGCCGGTCGCCATGCCCTTGTTGACGGTGTCTTCCGAACGCGCCTTGACGAGGCCATCGATGCGGATGACCCATTCACCGCGAACCGTCTCGGCAACCCTGAAGGCCGGGCTGTCCGGATCGGCCACCACCTGGGTGATGCCATAGTGGTCGCGAAGGTCGATGAAGAGAACGCCGCCATGATCTCGCACGCGATGAACCCAACCGGAAAGGCGAACGGTTTCGCCGACGTCGGACTTGCGGAGAGCGGCACAGGTGTGGCTGCGGTAACGATGCATTTTTTTATCCTGGAACGTGTCGTGGGCCAGATGGGCGGCACTGTCGAAATTTGCCGGAAAAGCGCATGGCCAGCCTGATTTGTCAAGGCAAAGCACAACAATGTCGCCTTCTGGCTGTCCTTTCCCCCTCCTTGGCTTTAGATAGTCCTAATCAGCCCGCCAAACCGAGTCGGCCCGCAATGAGCCAGATCAGACCTCTTATCCCGCTTCTCGTCACCGCCGGCATTCTGATCGGCGGTAACGGCCTGCAGGGAACCTATATAGCCTTGCGTGGCCTCTCCGAAGGATTTTCGGCCAGCACCATCGGCCTCATCAGCGCCGCCTACAGCATCGGATTTGCGCTTGGCTGCATTTCGGTGACGCGGCTTCTGCGCAAGATCGGCCATATCCGCACCTTCGCCACCATGGCGGCCGTCGCGTCGGCCGCGTCGATCGCCATGCCGCTGGTCATTCATCCGCTGTTCTGGATGCTGATGCGTTTCGTCATCGGCATTGCTGTCGCCTGTCTTTTCGCGGCGATAGAAAGCTGGATCAACGCGCAGGTGACGAATTCCAACCGGGCACGCACGCTTTCCATCTATCGCTTCGTCGATCTCGGCTCCGTGACGCTCGCACAATATATCATTCCCATCGCCGGCATCGACGGACCGGTGGTATTTTCGCTGATCGCCATGGCGCTCACGCTGTCGCTGGTGCCGATCTCGCTTGCCGACAAATCCAACCCCGCGCCGCCGAAACAGATTCCCTTCAATCTTTTCGCGGTCTGGCGCATCTCGCCGCTTGCCGTGGTCGGCTGCGTGGCCGTCGGCCTCAGCATGGCGGCGTTTCGCAATATCGGACCGATCTATGCCGAACAGATCGGGCTTTCCGTCACCGCCATCGCCACCTTCATGAGCGCCGGCATCATCGGCGGCGTGGTGCTGCAATATCCGCTCGGCGTCTATTCCGACCGCTACGACCGGCGCATCATCATTCTCGCCACCACGGCCGGGTCGGTGATCGTCGGCCTGTTTCTCGCCTTCTTTGCCGGCACGGATGAGTGGAGCAACATCATCGGCGTCTTCATCTTTGGCGCCTTCGCCCTGCCGCTCTATTCGTTGAGTTCCGCCCACGGCAACGACCATGCCAAGGAGGGCGAACATGCGATGGTTTCCGCCGGGCTGCTGTTCTTCTGGTCGGTGGGCGCAACCGTCGGGCCGCTGCTTGCCTCCGTGCTGATCGACCAGTTCGGTCCGAAAGCGCTGTTCAGCTATACGGCCGCGATCCAGATCGTTTTCATCGCCTACACCATATACCGGCTACGGGTGCGCGAGGGCGTTCCCGTAGAGGAGAGAAACTGGCGGTTCCGCTCGCTTTTGCGCACATCCGCCTATTTCCAGAAGCTCGCCGCGCCCCCGCCACCCAAAAAGGACGGGCAAGAGCCAAATCCGCCCGAGAAAAACGATCCTTAAGCCTTCAAAAGCGGGCTTTGTATTGACATGCGCCCGGCAAAGGGAAAGTAAGACGGATAATTTTCACGAGTGGCCATTTGCAATGATTGAAACGACTGCCGCCCTCGCCGAAGCCTGCACGGAACTGGCGAAATCGGAATTCATCACCATCGACACCGAATTTCTGCGGGAAACGACCTTCTGGCCGGAACTCTGCCTCGTGCAGATGGCGAGCCCGACGCTCGAGGTGCTGGTTGACCCGCTCGCCAAGGGTATCGACCTGACCCCGCTTTTCGAGCTGATGGCCAATCCTGCCGTCGTGAAGGTTTTCCACGCCGCGCGCCAGGATATCGAAATCATCTACCATCTCGGCGGGCTTATTCCGCATCCGATCTTCGACACCCAGGTCGCCGCCATGGTCTGCGGTTTCGGCGATTCGATCTCCTATGACCAGCTGGTGCAGAAGATCAAGAATGTGCAGATCGACAAATCCTCGCGTTTCACCGACTGGAGCCGCCGCCCGCTGACCGACAAGCAGCTGGACTACGCGCTGGCCGACGTGACCCATCTGCGCGACGTCTATCTGGCGCTGAAGGCGCAGCTGGAGCGCGAAGGCCGCTCGCTGTGGCTGACCGAAGAGATGGATATTCTCGAATCGCGCGATACCTACGACATGCATCCCGACGATGCGTGGCTGCGGCTGAAATCGCGTCTGCGCAAGCCGACGGAACTTGCGATCCTCAAATTCGTCGCCGCCTGGCGCGAGCGTGAGGCGCGGTCGCGCAACGTGCCGCGTTCACGCGTTTTGAAGGACGACGCCATTTTCGAAATCGCCCAGCAGCAGCCGAAGGATGCCGAGGCCCTGTCGCGGCTTCGCACCATCCCGAAGGGCTGGGAGCGTTCCGCTTCCGGCACGGCCATCATCGAAACCGTGAACGCGGCGCTGGCGCTTCCCAAGGAAGACATGCCGAAGGCACCGCGTCACAGCCATGCGCCGGAAGGCTCCGGTGCTGCCGTGGAACTGCTGAAGGTCCTCCTGAAGCTGACCGCCGACAAGCATGGCGTCGCCGCCAAGGTCATCGCCAATAGCGAGGATCTGGACAAGATCGCCTCCGAGGGCGAAAAGGCGAGCGTGGCCGCATTGACCGGCTGGCGGCGGGAACTCTTCGGTGATGTGGCGCTGAAACTCATCAACGGCGAAGTGGCGCTGCGTTTCGCCGGCAAGAAGGTCGAGGCGGTTGAGGTGGCAGCGAGCGAGCCGTAATCGCCCGCGCGCCGGACCGTAATTTCGCCCGCATCGCATTCCATCTCTGTGCCGATAGTTGCGCTTTGAGGGTATTGCCATGAAACCTGCCAGCACGCTTCTGGTGGCCGCCTCCGTGGCGGTCGCAGGCATCCTCCCTGCCCCCGCAAGCACCCACGCCGATGATGGCAAGGTCGATCTTCAGGGAGAATGGACGACCGACTGCCTGAAAATCGGCAAGAATGACCGGCACGGCATCGTTACGCGCATCACGATACGTGGCGAAAGCATGCATGCCGTCTCGCAGATCTACGCCCGCAACAGCTGCCAGCAGCCGACTGTGCAGGTGCGTTACGAAGGCGCGCTGGATGGCGGGCTGAAAGACCATGACAGCCTGCTGTTTGCCCATACCGTCACCTCGATCACCATGACGCCGAACGACCCCGCTGTCGTCGAACATTATAATGGCGACCCGAAAGGCACCGGTTGCGGCCTGAGCGGCTGGAAAGAGAATATTCCTTTCGATGTCGACGGCAAAACCTGCGCGGCAATCACTTTCGCCGGCAGAGGAGAAACCCTGTTCGACCGGGCATGGATAGAGGGCAACCGGCTGCGCTTTGCCGCCTTTCCGGTCAAATGGTCGAACCGCTCGCCGGACGACCGACCGCAATCCCCGCTTGAAACCGTCTATTACAGAACATCCTATTAGACGTAACGCGGTATCAGCACCCGTTTTGCGGCAACAGGGCAACAACCTTTCCAATCCTTCATGTGACCTTACCGAAAGGTCACTTTTTGCAGCGCATTTTCCGCATTAATGTCGCATATGACCTGAACAGAAGCTTCGCCCGGCGGGAACGGCGGGCTTCCCTTCCCGAGATCAAGAACCGATATGAGAAAATTGCTGCCCATTCTGGATTACGTGGTGCTCTTCGTTGCCGTGGCCGGCAGCGGCGTGGCCTATGCGCTTCTGGAATATGGCGGCGGCGCGCTGATCGGTGCTACCTATGCGCTGTTCGCCTGCACGCCCATCCTTGCTTTCGAGCGCGGCTATATCATGCCGGGCCTGTCGCGGCAGGTCAGCGCCCTGCCGACACCGGCCTATATCGCCGTCGGCCTCATTATCTACGCCATCCTCGTCTTTTGCGGCTTCGGGCTTGGTGGCACGATCCTTTGGCTCAGCGGGATATTTCCCGGCACCTGGAAGCGGGCGGTGCATGCCGAGGTGCAAACCCTCGTCTTTACCCTCATCGTCTGCGGCATCATCGTTTTCATCATGCGCGTGCGTGAGCTTCTCGGCCGCGATATCTTCATCGACCTCATTCTCGGGCGCTACAGACGCCCGGTGAGCGAAGACCGGGTCTTCATCTTCATCGATCTCGTCGGCTCCACCTCCTTCGCCGAAACCCATGGTGACCTGAAGGCGCAGGAGTTTCTCGGTGAAATCTTCGCAAGCTATGCCGCGCCGGTGAGAAAGCACGGCGGTGTCATCGACGATTACATCGGCGACGCCGCCATCATCACCTGGCCCTATCACATGGCGATAAGGCGGGCGGCCTGCGTGCGCTGCGTTTTCGACGTCCAGGCGACCATCGAAAGCAATCGCGACATGTGGCTCGCCCGCTTCGGCGAAGTGCCGCGCCTGCGCTTCGCCATCCATGGCGGACCGGTCATCACCGCCGAAATCGGCGTCGACCATCACAAGATCACCTATTTCGGCGACACGGTGAACACCACCTCACGGCTCGAATCGCTGAGCAAGATGCTGGGACACCCCGTGCTGATTTCCGCCGATCTTGCGCATCAGCTGGTGCTTCCCAAGGGCGTGCGCAGCGAATATCTCGGCGAACATGCGGTCAAGGGCCGCGGCCAGACGCTCGGCGTGTGCACGCTCAGCCAGTATCAGGCCCCTGCTGCTTAAGCCAAGACGCGGGGGCAATACTGGCTTTTTAGGACATCGTCATCAAAATTCATCAAAGCTTCAAACGACAATCACCTGCCTGTCATGCGACGACCATATCGCCTCAATCCTGTCTTCAACAGGAAATGAGGGGTCTCCATCATGAAGCACGTTCTTTTCGCCTCCTGCGCTCTTCTTGCGCTCGCCACCGCTTCGCATGCGGTTGAGAAGGAGTTTCCGGCAAAGCTGGTCTCCCACGCCATTCTGCCGGCCAATACCATCATCGCAGCACCCGCCGATGCACCGGAGCACCTCAAGACCTCCGCCAAGTTCACGACGGCCGACCGCAAGCGCGCTGAAGGTCTCGGCACCGTGCCCGGCAAGGACGGTGTGCGCCTGACCGGCCTTTCCATGCCGTTCAACGGCCAGCCCATGCAGGGCTTTTCCGGCATCAAGGCCATGGCCGACGGCAGCTTCTGGAGCCTTTCCGACAATGGTTTCGGTTCCAAGCTCAATTCCAGCGACGCCATGCTGATGCTTCACCATCTGAAATTCGACTGGGACGCCGGCAAGGTCAATGCGCTTGAAACCGTGTTCCTCTCCGACCCTGATATGAAGGCACCCTTCCCGATCGTTCTGGAAGGCTCGAGCAAGCGTTACCTGACGGGTGCGGATTTCGACGTTGAATCCATTCAGCCGGTTGCCGATGGTTTCTGGGTGGGCGAGGAATTCGGGCCTTACATCCTGAAATTCACCCGCGACGGCAAGTTGACCGACGTCATCACCACCAAGGCTGGCGACATCGAGGTGAAGTCCCCGGATCATCCGACCCTGGCACTGCCCGGCAACCCGACGCAGAAAATGCCGGCTTTCAACCTGAAGCGTTCAGGCGGTTATGAAGGCATGGCGCTCTCCAAGGACGGCTCCAGGCTCTATGGCCTTCTCGAAGGCCCGCTCTACACCGCCGACGGCCAGGTGGAGAAAACCGAAGACGGTTCGACCGCACTGCGCATCATCGAACTCGACACCGCCAAGAAGGAATGGACCGGCCGCACCTGGCTTTACCCCTTGGCCCAAGGCGGCGAAGCCATCGGCGACTTCAATATGCTGGACGACAGCACGGCGCTGGTCATCGAGCGTGACAATGGCGCCGGCACCGCCGACAAGGCCTGCGCCGACCCGAAGAAGCCGGAAGCAAACTGCTTTGCCGTGCCCTCCAAGGTCAAGCGCATCTACAAGATCGAGTTCAATGACGCCAATGTCGGCAAGGCCGCGCGCAAGATCGGCTATATCGATCTGCTGAAAATCTCCGATCCTGATAACAAGAAGCGTCAGGGCGGCAGCAATAGTTTCTACGACATGCCTTTCGTCACCATCGAGAATGTCGATCGCGTTGACGCCACGCATATCATCGTCGGCAACGACAACAACCTGCCCTTCTCCGCCGGCCGTGCGCTGGACAAGGCCGATGACAACGAGTTCGTCCTGCTTGAGGTCAAGGACCTGCTCGACGCGAAGTAAAAAAGGTGCCGGAATCCATTCCGGCACCGTCCGCACCTGGTGCGAATTCAACGGTCGGAGCGTCCCACCGCCTTCACAGGCTGCGCGGCGCTCCGTTTCTCCTCTGACCATGCCTGACCCGGAACGCGGTTCCGAAACAGGAAAGACCCAAATGCAGGACCATGCCGAACGACTCTATTATGCCTTAAGGAAAAGCTGGTCGGGCGAGACCAGCACCCTCTGGTCGCGCGAAAACCCCGCCCGGGGACAGGGCGGCGTCACAGCGCTGGTGGTTCAGGATATTTTCGGTGGCGAACTCGCCAAAACTGCCGTCAGCGGCGCGGACCATTTTTACAATATCATCGAGGACATTCGCTGGGATTTCACCTTCGCCCAGTTCGATGTCCCCGTCGGTTATCAGGATAGGCCGGCCACCCGCACCGAGGCGATGGCGAGGATCACGCCACTGCAATATGCCTATCTCAGCGCTTGCATCAGGAAGGCGCTGGGACACGGCTGACCGCTCACACATCGATGCCGGTCGCCTACCGGTTGTTGCGGTTTGAACGCATTATTTGAGGCTTTCCCCGCAAAGCGGACACAATCCATGCGATAGTATCGGCTCGCAAAACGAGACGCAGCGAGGAGATATGTCCGATGAATGATAGCTGTCCTGTCCTGACGCCCGCCGAACGGCAGGCACAGAATATAGTGGAACGGACAGAAGAGGCTATGGTGGCTGCAATTGACGCAGCACTTGAGCGCGCCAGCAAACAGGCCGCCGAGGAACTCCAGAGCATTGGCTCAGAAATACAGCCGCCCGCCTATGAGTATTTTGCCGCCGTCGCACATCAGCAGCTTTTCCTGTTGTTATGCGGCGCCAACAGGGGAACATTCCAGGGCGGGGACCCCGAAGTTGCAGCCCACCTCATCAGGAACGCTCAAAACATATCCGACCATTACTGGAAAAAGAAAGACGCTGCTGCGGATGTTTCAGGCGGCTGACCGCGCTGCCCTTCTGCCTGAAAGCATAGTTTCGGGCGACACGCAGTAGCCCGGCAAGGTCGGGCTTATCTGGCAGTCTCACGTCACAGAGCCTTCATCATCCCCGGCTAAGCAGGCGCAAATCCGGAGGCTGGAATGGATTCGACTGCACAAATCAACCGTCCAAAAATCGCAGAAACCGTCATCCATCCCACCGCGAGCATCAGAGATGCAGCTATCGGTAGATGTTGCGAAATTTTGGCGGATACCTCCCTGCACAATGTGGAACTCGGAAATTACTCCTATCTTGGCCCCCGATGCATGGTCGGAGATGCGACCATTGGAAAATTCTGCGCCATCGCTGCGGACGTGAGGATAGGAGCGCCAAACCATCCGATGGATAGACCGTCCATGCATCGTTTCAGCTACTGCCCGGAATATTACGCAACAGATGCTGTCCGCGACGACGCCTTTTTCGATCAGCGCAAACAGGACCGCGCCATCATCGGTCACGATGTGTGGATTGGTCACGGGGTCATTGTGTTGCCGGGCGTGAAAATTGGGAACGGCGCCGTGCTGGCAGCCGGCGCTGTCGTCACCAAGGACGTGCCGGCCTACACGATCGTCGGTGGCGTTCCCGCAAAAATCATTCGCGAGCGATTTTCACGGCGTATCGCGGAGACGCTCACTGCAATCGCCTGGTGGGACTGGCCGTTCGAAACGATCATCGCGCGGCTTAGCGACTTTCAATCAAGCGATATCGAAGCCTTTTGCGAGCGCTGGTCCTAGCGCGTCGTTACAACTGTTCCGGCCGGCGATTGCTGCAGGCGCAAACGAAAAAACATCCGTTCGTTACTCGAACACGAATGCCAGCCGCTTGCCCGTCAGCTTCGCAAGCTGCTGCAAACGTCCGTCCAGACGCTCACCAGCGAAATCGCAATAATCATGCGGTACGACGAATTCCAGGTCCACATCCGGATTGGTGGATTTGCGGAATTTCAGGTGGTCGACGACGCCAGGCATCGAAGCCGAGAAGAGGTAGACGACGCGCAGCAGGCCGCCGAGAAGTTTCCCCAGCTCCAGCAGGCGATCGCCAGCCATGGCTGCGAGCGGTTGGGTGGTGCCGTTGTCGTTCAGCCCCTCGAAACGGTAATAATTGGCAAGCGCGATATAGGCGCGGCCCGGATGGGTGATCGCCACGAAGGAGGAATGGGCGATGATGTTCAATGCCTGCAGGCCACGATAGTCTGGATGGGCGCGCCAGCTGATATCGGCCAGAAGGCAGGCCGCCTGCCGGTAACGGCTTTCCTCTTCCGTCTCTTCGATACCGAAGACCGGGAAAGTGCGGCCGCTCCAGTCCGCCAGTTCACGTGCATGTTCAGGCGAACGGGCGCGCAGAATGGCAAGTTCGTCGGCGGTGACCAGCAGCGGATCGGAATCCCGCTCGGTCTCCGTCAGGAGCGAATAGAGATAACCTTCGCGCACGCCCTGCGCCGAGAAGGCGATCTTTGCCGGTTTCATGACCTTCAGAACTTCACGCATGGCGATGGCGCCGAAGGGCAGCAGCGAACGGCGGTTCTTGGATACCGCCTGCCAGGCCGGGTCCTTGCTGTCCCTGGAGACGATAACCTCTTCCAGAAAATTCAGCATTTCTTCCAGCGGCAATTCGTAACCCTGCATCATGTGCAGCGGATAGCCGGTGATTTCCATGTGCAGCTTGGCGATATTTCGCCATGTGCCGCCCACGGCATAAAAGGTACGCCCCTCGCCCGCGGACAGAAGTTTTGCGAAGGATTTGACGTGTTTTCTGGCAATGGTCGCGGCTTTTTCCAGCGAGCCGTCCGATTGCTCCGACAGTCGCAGGCCGCCGAGCGGCAGGGTGATGCCCTCGCCGCAGCTTTTGCCCTTGATGTCGATGAGTTCAAGCGAACCACCGCCCAGGTCGCCGGCAATGCCATCCGGCTCGTGGAAACCGCTGATAACGCCATAGGCGGAATAAAGCGCTTCCTTCTCGCCTGACAGCACCTCGATCTCGCAACCGAGGATCGCTTCGGCTTCGCGGATGAAATCCGGCCCGTTTTCCGCTTCACGCGCTGCCGCCGTTGCCAGCACGTAGAGCTGCTGCGCCTGCGCCTGTTCGGAAAGCGCATGGAAGCGCCGTAGGGCCATCAATGCCCGGCCAACACCTTCCTCATGCATGCGGCCCGTCAGCGCCAGCCCCTTGCCGAGACCGCAAAGGACCTTTTCGTTGAACAGCACGGCGGGCGCGCGGGAGAGGCCTTCATATACGACGAGACGAACGGAGTTCGAACCAATATCTATGACGGAAACGGGGGCAAGGCCGGTCAGCCGCCCCTGTGCTTCTGATCGAGTCATTCAGCCTGTTTCTTGCGGGACGAAATCAACCCGGCAATCAATTTGGGCGCACTGGATTTCAAGGCTTCACCACGTCCGGAAAGGCTGGGATTGGTCATGAAATAGTGCTGCGCGTTGAACGGTTCTTCGCCTTTACGCACCTCGATGCGCCTCGACGTTCCGTCCGCAAGTATCTCGTAGCTCTGCTGGTTGTCAATGAGATTGCCCAGCATAATCTGTGAAAGAACCTGCTCGTGCACGGTGGGGTTGGTGAGCGGCACCAGCGTTTCCACACGGCGATCGAGGTTGCGCGGCATCATGTCGGCGGAGCCGATATAGACCAGCGCCTTGTCGGAAGGCAGGCCGAAACCATTACCGAAGCAGAAGATGCGGCTGTGCTCCAGGAAGCGGCCGACGATCGATTTAACGCGGATATTGTCCGACAGGCCCGGCACCTGCGGACGCAGGCAGCAGATGCCGCGCACCACAAGATCGATTTCCACACCGGCTGCACTGGCACGGTAAAGGGAATCGATGATTTCAGGATCGACCAGCGAATTCATCTTCATCCAGATCGCCGCAGGCGCGCCGCGCTTGGCGTGTTCGATCTCTTCATTGATGTGCTTCACGATGCGCGAGCGCAGCGTATAGGGCGAAATCGCGAGCTTCATGCCTTCTTCCGGTTCGCCATAACCGGTGATGAAGTTGAAGATATTCGCCATGTCATGGGCGATCTTCGGGTTGCAGGTGAAGAAGGAAAGGTCGGTATAAATCTTGGCCGTGATCGGGTGATAGTTGCCGGTGCCGAGGTGGCAATAGGTCCGGAGCTTGCCGTCTTCGCGGCGCACCACCATCGACATCTTGGCATGGGTCTTCAGTTCGATGAAGCCGAACACCACCTGCACGCCGGCTCGCTCCAGGTCGCGCGCCCAGCGGATATTGGCTTCTTCATCGAAACGTGCCTTCAGCTCCACCAGCGCGGTGACGGACTTACCCGCTTCGGCCGCGTCGATCAGCGCGCGAACGATCGGGCTGTCATTGGAGGTGCGATAAAGCGTCTGCTTGATGGCAAGCACGTCGGGGTCGCGTGCGGCCTGCAGCAGGAACTGCACAACCACGTCGAAGCTTTCATAGGGGTGGTGAACCACCATGTCCTTTTCGCGGATGGCGGCGAGGCAATCGCCGGCATGTTCGCGCACGCGCTCGGGGAAACGGGCGTTGTAGGGTTCGAATTTCAGGTCGTCGCGCGGCGCCCGCACGATTTCCGAAATGGTGTTGAGTGCGAGAAGGCCGGGCAGAACGGCGACGCGATTATCCGGCACGCCAAGTTCGTGCACCACGAACTGGCGCAGCGACTGCGGCATTTCGCTGTCAGTCTCGATGCGGATAACGGAGCCGCGGCGACGGCGCTTCAGGGCGCTTTCAAAGAAACGGACCAGATCTTCCGCCTCTTCCTCCACTTCGATATCGCTGTCGCGGATGATGCGGAAGGTGCCGAAACCACGCACCGTATAGCCGGGATAAAGCCGGTGAATGAACAGGCCCACCACATCTTCAAGCGTGATGTAGCGGATGGCGTTCCTGTCATCCGGCAGACGCACGAAACGGTCGAGCGCCGGCGGCAGGCGCAGAAGCGCGGTCATCGGCTCGCGGCCATTGACGCTGTCGAGCTGCAGGCCCATGGAGAAGCCGAGGTTCGGAATGAACGGGAACGGGTGCGCAGGGTCGATGGACAGCGGCGTCAGCACCGGGAAAATGCGTTCCTCGAATTCCGTGCCCAGCCAGGTCCGATCCGCATCGGAAAGTGCCGCAGGGCGCACGACGAAGATGTCTTCCTTGGCGAGATATTGCTGCAGAACGGCAAGCGAGGCCTGCTGCTCCATCTGCAGATTGTCGATTTCCTTCAGAATGTCTTCCAGCTGCTCGGCCGGCGTCTTGCCATCGGGCGTCTTGACCGTGATCTTCTGGCGCACCTGCCCTTCAAGGCCGGCGACACGAACCATGAAGAACTCGTCAAGATTGGCGGCGGAGATGGAGAGAAAACGCAGCCGCTCCAGAAGCGGGTGATCCGTATTCAGCGTTTCTTCCAGAACACGGCGGTTGAACTGCAGCCAGGAGAATTCGCGGTTGATGAAACGGGCGGGGCTGTCCCAGAGGTTCTCGCCCTCGATCACCGGCTGAACCTTGTCCAAATTGTCCTGCGCTACTGCGTCCATGCCCTGTTCCATCCCCTGACCTAATTCCGTCCCGTGATCCTGCTGCATCGCGTGATCGTCCTTCTTGCCCGTATAACAGTTTGACGACGGAACTGTGACAGTCAATCGCCGTCCAGCCCCTCGCCCACCGCTGCACTCTCCATCGCGTTGAGAACTTCCGCCGCCAGCGGACGGGTAATCCTTGTCCCACGCGAGAGCGCCAGCCTGTCGATCCGGTCCACGATCGTCTGCGCCGTATCGAGCGAACGCTCCATTCTATTGACGATGTAACCTATGAGTTTGTCATCCATGTAAAGCTGACGGTCGGCAAAGAGTTTCATCAGCACCTGCGCCAGAAGTCCCTCATCCGGCTCGCCGGTCTCCACCACGGTTACGGCTTTGAGACGCGAGCGCAGATCCGGCAGCGTCACCGGCCATGCGGCCGGCCATTGCCGGCTGGTCATCAGAAGCGTCTTGCCGTGCTGGCGCACGCTGTTGATGACGTGGAAGAGTTCGGTGTCGTCGAAACCGCGGCGATCGGCATCTTCGAAAAGCACCGGTGCGCTCTCGGCCGCTCGCGCGGCATCCGCACCGGCCTGCGGGTGGATTTCCACGGCGCCGCTGATGTTTTTCCAGATATTGGCGAGATGCGACTTCCCCGAACCCGGCGGCCCGGCGAGCACAACCACGGGCGATGGCCAATTCGGCCATTCATCAACGAGGCTGACCGCAGCCTCGAGCGAAGCGGATACGAGAAGGTCTTCCCTGCCGGAGGCGGCCTGGTGCGAGAATACGAGCGGCAGCTGCTCGGCCTTCGACCGGGCGTTGTCGGTTTTGATCTGGTCAGTCATCGTCAGCCCTGACCGTCCGCCTTGGTGGAGGACGTTTCCCTTTCTTCCAAGGCAGGGTTGGCCTCCCACGGAAGGTTGGCGGCGTGTCCGTGGTAAAGATCGCTTTCAAGATACCGCGACAAGGCGAAGCGGACAAGCACGCCGACGGCCGCCGCGGCCGGCACCGCAACCAGAAGGCCGACAAAGCCGAAAAGCGCGCCGAAAGCGAACAGGGCAAACATCAGCCACACCGGATGCAGGCCGACGCTTTTGCCAACGAGCTTCGGCTGGAGGATGTTGCCCTCGATGAACTGGCCGGAGAAGAACACGGCAAGCGTCAGAAAGACATAAATATAGTCCGGCCAGAACTGCACGATGGCGACGCCGACGGCGAGGATGAGGCCGACCATCGAACCAATATAGGGGATAAAGCTGATGAGGCCGGAGAAAAGGCCGATCAGCAGGCCGAAATTGAGGCCCACCAGCGACAGGCCGACAGCATAATAAACGCCGAGGATAAGGCAGAGCGACCCCTGCCCGCGCACGAAACCGGCAATCGTATTGTCCATGTCGCGGGCGATCTGGCGGACGGTATGCACGTAGTCGCGCGGTATCCAGCTGTCGACCTTGTCGATCATCCTGTCCCAGTCGAGCAGCAGATAGAAAGCGACGACGGGCGTGACGACCAGCAGCGACACGACGTCGACCAGCGATTTGCCGGAATTCCATATCTGCGTCAGCAGGGTGCCGATAAAGCCGGCGCCCTCCGTCAGGAGCTTTGAAAAATTCTCCTTCACCGAGTTGATCTGGCTGCTCACCCAATCAGGCAGGAGGTTGGTATCCGCACCCGCGATCAGCTGCTGCAGGGACGATATATATTGCGGGATTCGGGTGATGAATTCCGACGCCTGGGCGGCAATCACCGGAATGATGATGATGAGCGACAGCGCGAAGATCAGCACGAAGGAAACGAGAATGACGACGGTTGCCATCAACCGGCTGAGGCCGCGCCGTTCCAGCCAGTCGGCGACCGGATCGAGAAAATAGGCAAGCGCCATGCCCGCCACGAAAGGCAGGAGAATGGAGCTGAAGACCATCAGGAAAAGGATAAAGACGGCAAGCACGCCGATCCAGAAAAACACCTGTCGGCGCAGGTTCGTACCACTCACATGGGGTTGCATCCGTTCATCCTCTTGTCGCCGTCCCTTAACCGCCCATGATGGAGATAGGATGCGCATGTGCACATGGTCAAGACCGGCAATCCGGCAGCGTCTGGCAGGCAGGCGCCGGACAGGTGCATCGAGGGCCCGTTTTCAAGCCTGCACGGACCATTCCCGGTCCAGAAACCCGAGGCAGGTAAAATGTCAAACCTTCGCAAAGCCGTTAAAAACCGGAGCTTTTGCCACGCAAACCCTTGCATCAGGCCCCGTGCCGTGCGAATGGCGACGCCAAAGGAACCAGCGGAGACGAGAGCCATGAGCCAGTCGGGCAAGAACGGTCTTACCTATAGTGACGCAGGTGTGGATATCGACGCCGGCAACCTGATGGTCGAAAAGATCAAACCGGCGGTGCGTTCAACGCGGCGTCCCGGTGCGGATGGCGAAATCGGCGGCTTCGGCGGCCTGTTCGATTTGAAAGCCGCGGGCTTCACCGATCCGGTTCTGGTGGCCGCCAATGACGGCGTCGGCACCAAGCTGAAGATCGCCATCGATGCTGACTATCATGACACCGTCGGCATCGATCTCGTCGCCATGTGCGTCAACGATCTCGTCGTCCAGGGCGCGGAGCCGCTGTTCTTCCTCGATTATTTCGCCACCGGCAAGCTCGACCCCGACCAGGGTGCGGCGATCGTTTCCGGCATTGCCGCCGGCTGCCGCGAATCCGGCTGTGCGCTGATCGGCGGCGAAACCGCTGAAATGCCCGGCATGTATTCCGACGGCGACTACGATCTCGCAGGCTTTGCCGTGGGTGCTGCCGAACGCGGCCAGCTTCTGCCGGCCGGTGATATTTCCGAAGGCGACGTCATTCTCGGGCTTTCATCCTCCGGCGTGCACTCGAACGGTTTCTCGCTGGTGCGCAAGATCGTATCCATCTCCGGCCTCGCCTGGGACGCCCCTGCCCCCTTCGCCGACGGCAAGAAGCTCGGCGAAGCGCTGCTGACGCCGACCCGCATCTATGTGAAGCCGCTTTTGAAGGCGATCCGCGAGACCGGCGCGCTGAAGGCACTGGCGCATATTACCGGCGGCGGTTTCCCGGAGAATATTCCGCGCGTTCTGCCCAAGCATCTCGCAGCTGAAATCGATCTCGACGCGATCAAGGTTCCGGCCGTCTTTTCGTGGCTGGCAAAAACCGGCGGCGTCGAAGCCAAGGAAATGCTGCGAACCTTCAATTGCGGCGTCGGCATGATCGTGGTCGTTTCGGCTGAAAATGCCGAGAAGGTCACGAACGCCCTAACAGCGGAAGGCGAGACCGTTTTCCCGCTCGGCCGCATGGTGGCCCGCGAAGAGGGCGCGCACGGCACGATCTACAAGGGCGCTCTCAGCCTATGATGAGTGCCGCGCTCCCGTCCAGCCGCGCACGTGTCGTCGTTTTCATCTCCGGCGGCGGCTCCAACATGGTGTCGCTGGCCAAGGCCTGTCAGGCGGTGGATTTCCCGGCGGAAATCGTCTGCGTGATATCGGACAAGGCCTCGGCGGGCGGATTGGAAAAGGCACGGGAGCTGGGCATTCCCACGCTGGTCTTCGAGCGCAAGACCTATGCCAGCAAGGCCGAGCATGAGGGTGCCATCCTGGCTGCGCTTGGCGAGATTGCACCTGACATCATCTGTCTTGCCGGTTACATGCGGCTGATCTCGGGAGACTTCATCGCTCCCTATGAAGGTCGCATCATCAATATCCACCCTTCCCTGCTGCCGCTTTTCCCCGGGCTGCACACCCACCAGCGCGCCATCGACAGCGGCATGAAGATTTCCGGCTGCACCGTGCATTTCGTCACCGAAGGCATGGATGAAGGCCCGACGATTGCACAGGGCGCGGTGCCGGTCATGTCCGGCGATACGGCAGACACACTCGCGGCTCGGATTCTGACCGTCGAGCACCAGCTTTATCCGCTGGCCCTGAAGCTGCTTGCGGAAGGCAAGGTGCGGATGGAGGGCGGCAGAGCCGTCATTACGGACGGCGCAAGTAAATCTGAATATACCAATCTGATTTCTGCGTCTTGATAGAGGTATTTCTAAAGTACAAAAATGCCTAAAATGGTATTTTCGGCAAAATAAACCAATCATTTACCATAATCACCTTTAATGCCCGCAACGGCCCATATTTCAGGCCCTCCGGTCATTCAGGAGCGATTATGCTGTTTTTGAGATTTCCCCTTCCGCTTTCGGCCCTCTTGCTGATAGGCACAAGCCTGCCGCTTGCCGCTGAACAGGGTGGCATCACTGCTTCGCTCGATGCCGGCGTTCTCAATCTCAAAGCGACGGAAACGGTCCATATCGGCGGTAGCAAGCTAAGCGAACTCGAATGGGAAACAAAAAACGCCATGGCGCTGCGAGGCTCACTCGGGCTTGAGCTTGCGCCCGGCTGGCGGGTGAAGGCCGAAGGCCGCGTCGGCTTCGAGGGCGACGGCTATATGACCGACTATGACTGGGTTTGGCCTTTTTCCAGAGATAGCTCCAAGGACAATTGGAGCCACCGTTCCCAGCATGACGATACGCGGCTCGACCATTATTTTTCGGGAAGCCTCGAACTCAATCGCATGTTGCTGGACGATCCGCAGCAATATCTCAGCGCCGGCGTCGGTTTTCGCTATACGGATGTGCAATGGTCGGCCTATGGCGGCAGCGCCGTTTACAGTCTTTTCTCGCGAAGGGATTTGAGCATCAAATTCAACGACGGTGAGAAAGGGATAACATACCGCCAGCAAATCCCGGTTTTCTACGGTAACCTGACGGGCGGCCAAAGGTTCGGCAACTGGTCGCTCAATGCCGGTGTGGAGGGCGGCGCAATGGTCTATGCCAAGGCCACGGACGACCACTGGATGCGCGACATGCGCTTCACCGACAAATTCGACGTTGCCGGCATGTTCGGGGTAAAGGCGGGCGTTGCCTATGACCTGACGGAGAACGCCTCGATCTATCTCGACGGCGCGTATGACTACACCAGCCTCGGACGCGGAGACACCCACTATAGCGGCGCAGGCGCTGGAGGCCTTTCATCGGAAAAGAATGCCGGCGGCGGCGACCTGCAGTCGATTTTCGTGGGGGCTGGCGTCAAGGGAAGGTTTTGAGCCGACAGCGACACCCGCCCCATAAGCTTACTTGACCAAGCCTGCTCCTCGCCTATCGTCGGGAAATACAAACGAGGTTGTGGTGCAGCTTGTGAAGGCAAATGATCTCCAAGCCCGGCGAGTTCTCATCGCCGCAATAAGGGCAGAACGGCCGCAACGAAAACAAGCGGCCCTGGATCGGATCAATGCCTGGAAAAATAAGGGTCGCAAGTAGCCGATTTCGTCGCGAGTGCTGCGACCCTCACGCATATCAAACCGAAGTCAAAGCCGGGTGCGATTCAACATCGCCCATTGCAGCAAAATAATCGTCTTGGAATCGGTGATTTCACCCGATGCGATCATCGCGAAGGCTTCGTCCAGCCCGTAGGTCAGAACTTCCAGATCCTCGCCTTCGGTTTCCAGCCCACCGCCCTCGCCGGCCTGCAGGTCGAGATCGATACGGGCGACGAAGAGGCTGACCTTTTCCGTGAGTGTTCCCGGGCTGGCATACATGTCGAAGAGGTAGTCAACTTTCTCAACCGCATAGCCGGATTCTTCCATCGCCTCGCGGCGAATGGCGTCGGCGGCGTTGTCGTCGTCGAGAAGTCCCGCCGGCACTTCAATCATGAAGCTCTGATCGCCATTCACGAAGGCGGCGGGGCGAAACTGGCGCACCATCACAACACTGTCACGTTTTTGATCGTAAAGCAGGATGGCGGCGGCGCTGCCGTGGTCGTGGACTTCCCGCACGATACGGATCGTTTTGCCATCCGGCATGCGCTGGTCGAAAATGAGCTTCTGCATATGCACGAAGCCCTTCCAGACGGTTTCTTTTTCCACCAGCCGAATTCTGCCGGCATCCGTATCGGCCGGAATGTTCTTCGCTTGCGTCTGTGTCACCGGATATGTCCCTGCCTGTCGTGCAATTATCTGAGCCTGCCCCTGTTGCGGCGCAATATCAAGTCTGGCTGGTCTGATCTTCCCGGCGCAGCCACACCTTGTTGTCGTGGAAAGCCGCGCCGCCATAGGGGGCAACGGCATCGGCACCGGTCAGCACGTTGATACCCTCCCCGTCCAGATGCGCCTTGTTGGGCCACAGCCCTTCAGCGACCAAAACGCCGGATCTGGCACCCTCCACGATTTTTGCATGGAGGCGTACTTCGCCGCGACCATTGCCGATGCGCACGATGTCGCCATCGGCAATATCGTTGCGGCTGGCGTCCTCGGGACAGATCATCAGTTCCGGACGGCCTTCCTTCTGCACGGAGGTTTTCGTTTCCGCGAAAGTGGAGTTCAGGAAGTTGCGCGCCGGCGATGTCGCCAGCCTGAATGGATGATCCTGATCGGCCGTTTCGATGACGTCCACCTGATCCGGGAATTTTGGGAATTGCGAAACGGGGCCCATCACGCCGATATTCTTCGGCGGCCGGTTGGGAGACGGCCCTGTCGCCCATTCGGGGCTGAAGCGGAATTTTCCGTCGCCATAACCGAAACCCTCGAGATAATGCGCCACCTCGAAAGCAGGCTGCGCATCGATCCATTTTTCTTCCGCCAGCGTGTCGAAATCGCCCCAGCCGCTGACTTTCAACATGCGGTCGACATGGTCGCGGGCCGAAAGGCCGAAACCCGGCATATGGTCGATGCCGAGACGTTTCGCCAGTTCTTCGATAACGAAGAGATTGGTGCGCACCGTTTCCGGCGGCTCCACCAGTTTGGGGCCGAGCAGAATGTGGTTCTGGCCGCCGGCACGGTAGATATCGTCATGTTCGAGGAACATGGTGGCGGGCAGCACGATATCGGCAACTTCAGCCGTCTCCGTCATGAACTGCTCATGCACGGCAACGAAAAGATCGTCGCGCAGGAAACCCTGCTTCACCAGCCGCTGCTCGGGTGCGACATTGACGGGATTGGTATTCTGGATGAGCAGCGCCGTCACCGGGCCGCCATGACGCAGCGCTTCCGCGTCACCCGTCAGCACGCGGCCGATCTGCGACTGGTCGAGCTGGCGCACGCCAGGGTCGGCATAGGCCGTGCCCATCAGCTCCGCCTTGTTGAGCCGGAAGATATCACCATTGTTATGAAAGGCGCCGCCGCCCTCATATTGCCAGGAGCCGAGAACCGTCGCGATAGACAGCGCAGCATGCATGGCGACAGCGCCGTTACGCTGGCGGGCAAAACCGTAACCCAGACGGAAGAAGGTCTTTTTTGTCGTGCCGACGAGCCTTGCGAAATCCTCGATCTCCTCGACGGAGAGACCGGTGATTTCAGACGCCCATTGCGGCGTCTTTGTCTTCAGATGCGCCTCCAACCCGGCCGGATCGTCCGCAAACCGCGCCATGTAGTCGCGGTCGGCATAACCGTCGCGGAAGGCGATGTGCATGATGGCGCAGGCAAGCGCGGCATCCGTGCCCGGACGCACGACGATGCGCATATCCGCCTGTTTCATGGTCGGATTGTCGTAGATATCGACGACGACGATCTTCGCGCCGCGTTCCTTGCGGGCCTTGACCGCATGGGTCATGACATTGACCTGGGTGGCGACAGCATTGGTGCCCCAGATGACGACGACATCGGCTTTGGCGATCTCACGCGGATCGGGACCGCGCAGCGCGCCCGTGCCCATGACATAACCGGTCCAGGCCATGTTGGTGCAGATCGACCCGAAGAAGCCGGAATATTTCTTGGCATGGCGCAGGCGCTCGATGGAATCGCGCTGCACCTGCCCCATGGTTCCGGCGTAGAAATAGGGCCAGATGGCCTCCGCGCCGTGCCGGGCTTCAGCCTTGACGAAGGCGTCGGCGATCTCGTCCAGCGCCGCTTCCCAGGAAAGCTCCTGCCAGTCGCCAGCCCCCTTTGCTCCCTTGCGGCGCTTCGGGGTCAGCAAACGGCCGGGATGATAGATACGTTCGGAGTAACGCGCCACCTTGGCGCAGATGACACCGGCGGTGTACGTATTGGCATTGGCGCCGCGCACACGGCCGATGCGGCCTTCGGCATTGATATCGACTTCCAGCGCGCAGGCGCTCGGACAGTCGTGCGGGCAGACCGTGTGGCCGATGCGGGTTTCGGCCTTCGGAGTGGCGTTTTTAGCGGAAATCGGGGTCGCAACGTTCATGTCTTTTCTATATTGCATCAGCGATGCGGCAAAAAGGCCGAAGTGACGTCCATCAAGAATATTCATCATCACCATCGGCAAGCGAGACAAATCCATGAACTACCGCCACATCTACCACGCCGGCAATTTCGCGGATGTTCTCAAGCACGCTATTCTCGCGCGCCTCGTTCGCTACCTGCAGAACAAGGACAAGGCGTTTCGCGTGCTGGATACCCATGCCGGCATCGGCCTTTACGACCTGTCCTCGGAAGAGGCGCAAAAGACGGGCGAATGGCAGACCGGCATCGGCAAGCTGATGGAGGCCGATCTTCCTGCCCCCATCGCCCAATTGCTGGAACCCTATCTTTCCGCCGTCAGGGAGCTCAATCCGGATGGCGGCGTGCAGTTCTACCCCGGTTCGCCGAAACTCGCGCGCATGCTGTTTCGCCCGCAGGACCGGCTTTCGGCCATGGAACTGCATCCGGACGATGCACGCGCCTTGTCGCGCCTGTTCGAGGGCGATTATCAGGTGCGTGTCACCGAACTGGACGGATGGCTGTCGCTCGGCGCACATCTGCCGCCAAAGGAAAAGCGCGGCCTTATCCTCGTCGATCCGCCGTTCGAGCTGGAGAACGAATATCAGCGGCTCGCGGATGGCCTGAACAAGGCCTATCGGCGTTTTTCCACCGGCACCTATTGCCTGTGGTATCCGCTAAAAAAGGGTGCGCCGATCAAGGATTTTCACGAGCGGCTGCAATCCTTCGAGATTCCGAAGATGCTGTGCGCTGAGCTTTCCGTAAAAAGCGACCGGCTGGAGGGCTTAAGCGGTTCCGGCCTCATCATCGTCAACCCGCCCTATACGCTGAAGGACGAGCTGCACACGCTGCTGCCATTCCTGAAAACGGTGATGGCGCAGGACCGGTACGCTTCACACCGCGCCTTCTGGCTGCGCGGCGAGGAAAAACCGGAGGAGGATTGAGCCTACCTCAGCCCTTCCCGTTTCTGCGCCTGCGCAAGCTGTGATCGCTCGAAGAACAGGATCACGAACAGGGCCATGATGAAGGGAATGATGAGGTAGAACAGCCGGAATACCAGCAGCGCCGCAATCACGTCCGCCGGGTTCATATCCGGCAGGCCGGTGACGAAGACCAGCTCCAGCACGCCGAGCCCGCCCGGCGCGTGCGAAATCAGCGCCGCCGAGAATGAAATCAGGAATATGCCGAGGATGATCATGAACCCCGGATTTCCCGCCTCCGGCAGCGCGAAATAGATGATGCCTGCCGCGCCGATCAGCTCGATCGGACCGATAACCAGCTGTTGCGCCACCAGTCTGGGCGCGGGATAGGGCAGGAAAAACGAGCGGATTTTCAGCGGTTTCAGCTTCAGGAGACTGCCAAGCACATAAAGACCGACAACGACAAGCAGCAGGATGCCGGTTGTCGTCGATGCCTCTACGGGCAGGATACCGGTAAAGCGCTCGGTAATGTCAGGCTCATAGACCAGCACCATGCCGATAAGCATGATCGTGCCAATGGTGAAGGTGAAAGAGCAAAGGGCGACGAGCACGCCAACTTCCCCGACGCTCAGCCCCTTGGACGTATAGGCGCGATATCGCACCACGGCACCGGAAAAGACTGAGGCGCCGACATTGTGGGAAAGCGCATAGGTGGTGAAAGAGGTAAGCGTGATGAAGAACCAGTTCACCTTGCGGCCGAGATGCTGGAGCGCAATACGGTCGTAACCGGCAAGAGCGGCATAGGCCACCAGCGTCGAGAGGCCGGAACACACCCAGTCCCGCGCGCGAATTGCCATCAGGCTTTCCCACAGGTCATCAAGCGAGAGGCCGCGCAGCTCATGATAGAGCAGCCAGGCTGAAAAACCGATTGTCGCCAGACCAACGACGGGCCAGATGTATTTCTTCAATGTCATGCGGCCATGCCCGCCTATTTCCCCCAGCTTCACCCCAGCCCGACTTCCGTCTTTCGCGGAAGATTCGTCTGACTTTATTCGTTATGCGGCGAAGCTTTCAACCTTTTCATGGAAGATTGCCCGTTTGCCCCGTTCACAAATTTATGTAAGACCGATTTGTCGCCGACGGTGATATGAGGTCGTCCATTTTCGGGGGAACGTGCGCGGAATGAAGCGTTATGCGGGTTTCATCGCCTTGGGTCTTCTGTCGCTTGCAGCGCTTTGGTTTGCGCAGGAAAAACCCGCCCCGAGCAATTCATCAAATGGCTGGACCATCTATCCGCCGTCGCAACCGGCCGGGCGCTCCCAGCCGGATAATGCCCGGAACGACGCTGGCGGAAAATCTGCAGCCCGAGGAACCGGCTTCGATTTTTACGTTCTCTCCCTATCCTGGTCGCCGGCATTCTGCGCCAGTTCCGAAGGCTCCGGTAATCGCCAGCAATGCGGCAGCGACCGGCGTTACGGTTTCGTCGTGCATGGGCTTTGGCCGCAAAACGAGACTGGCTATCCCGAATTCTGCAAAAGCAGCGAACCGGACCGTGTGCCTGACGCGATCGGCCGTACCCTGTTCGACATCATGCCTTCCATGGGCCTGATCGGCCACCAGTGGCGCAAACACGGCTCGTGCTCCGGCCTTTCGCAGAAGGACTATTTCTCGGCAACCCGGGCCGCCTTCGAGACGGTCAGGCTGCCGGAGAGGATTGCCTCGGGTGCCGGAGCGGCCAGCCTCTCTGCGGACGCAATAGAAACAGCCTTCACCGATGCCAATCCCGGCATGTCGAAACGCGGCGTCTCGATCAGCTGCGATGGAAGGCGCCTCGAGGAAGTCCGCATCTGTCTCAACAGGGACATGACATTTCGTGAGTGCCCCGAGCTGGACCGCAAGGGCTGCCGCGCCAGTGCGACAGAAATCGTTCCCATTCGCTAAGGCGGACCGGATGCGCCCTATTTCTTTATTTTACATATTTTCCAGACATAAAGCCGCTACGTAGTTTGTTGGACATACTCTCGTTACCCGACGTCAACCATAGGACCCGACCATGGAACTGCTCTATTCGCCCGCCTCCCCCTACTCCGCCAAGGTGCGCATGGCCGCCCGCCATCTCGGCATCGACATCACCTCCGTGCGCGTCGACACCAATGCCGAGCCGGCAACGCTGATGGACAATAATCCGCTCGGCAAGATTCCGGTCCTGCTGCTGGATGATGGCGGCTCGGTCTATGACAGCGTGGCGATCATGCACTATCTGGACCGCCTTTCGGGCGGCAAGCTCTACCCGAAGAAGAACGGCAAGCGCACGGAAGTGGAAATTCTGGAGGCGCTTTGCGACGGCATCATGGATTGCCTGCTCGCCATCGTTTACGAGCGCCGTTTTCGCCCCGAAGACAAGATCCACCAGCCATGGATCGACAAGCAGTGGAAAAAGGTGGTGAAGGGTCTCGACCATCTGAATGCGAACCTGCCGAAAACCGGCAAGAAACTGCATGGCGGCCATTTCGCGCTTGCGGCGATGATCGGCTATCTCGATCTGCGTTTCGCCGGTGAATGGGCTGAAGGGCGAGATGCGCTGGCGCAGTGGCCCGAGACATTCGGCAAGCGTTTCGAAGCATACGCCGAAATGAAGGCCGCCGCCTGACGCAGAAGCAGGACAGATGCCCGGCCTTATCGCCGGGCATTTATTCTGGGCACATGTCGCAGAAACAAAAAAGCCGGGGCGTAAACCCCGGCTTTTCCTTTATCGATCCGCGAAGGATCAGAACTTGACGCCGATACCAGCCTTGACGGAATGATCGTCGAAACCACGCGAGAACGCGCCGGAGTCGAGACCGTAGTCCTTCTTCTGGTAGTCGCTGTAGCGATATTCCAGACGGGCGGTGATGTTGTCCGTAACCATGGCTTCAACACCGGCACCAACGGTGTAACCGAGGGCGGTGGCGCTGTCCTTGGAGGTCGCGTCACGAACCTTGTTGTCGGAGACAGCAAGACCGGCCGTACCATAGAGCAGGAACGGGTTCATGTCGTAACCAACGCGGCCACGCAGCGAGCCGTTGACACCCTGCTTGCCTTCGACGGCGTTACCGGCAACCGTACCGGCAGAGCCCTTCTCGTCGCCCAGGTTCACGTCTGCTTCAGCACCGTAAACGATCTGGCCGCTCTGCATGTTGTAACCACCGTAGAGGCCGCCACCGAAGCCCTTGGCGTCACGGCCGTCATTGCTGGAGCTGAAACGGCCCCAGTCATAGTTGACCGTACCACCGAGGTAAGCGCCGGACCAATCCTTGACCGGTGCGGGCTGGTCGTAGGACACCGGTGCCTGGGGCACTTCGTTTACGGCGTCAGCGGCGTGAGCAGCCGAGAAGCCGGCAGCTGCCATGGTCGAAGCCATAAGGGTTGCTACGAAAATACGCATGCTATTCTCCTTTCAGGACCGCTCTGCACTCAAAACATTGTTTTCAGACGCGGTGTAAAAATCGTCGGGTTAATCGCCCCTCTGGAAACTGAACTTGATGGGAGAATGCGGAGATCAAAGAGCCAAAATGTGAATTGTTTGGGGCAGAGACGTGACTAGAATTAGACGTTGCCTAATTGCCACAAGGGTTTTATTAACCCTAACAGAAGCCTAATCAGCAATAGATCGGCTTTAAACTTAGTTATATTCAAATTAAACCGAAATTGCATTGTGAATAAAAAATCGCCCAATTCTTTTGGGGCCGACGGACAGCTTGCGATTTGCATTTATATCCAGCAAATAGGGCTGAGATGAGCAAATGCAGGTCCGCCGTGAAAGAAAATATACCGAAGACAGTCTTGATAACCGGAGCCGCCCGAAGGCTTGGGCGGGCGATCGCCACGGATTTGGCCGCCCACGGCTTTGCAATCGCCGTCCATGCCAATGCCTCGATGGCTGAAGCCGAGGAATTCGCTAACGAAATAAGGCAGAACGGTGGCAAAGCCGTCGCCGTTCAGGCGGATTTGACACAATCTGCGCCGACAATGGCGCTTGTCGAACAGGCATCTTCCGCGCTCGGCCCCATCGGCGTCGTCGTCAACAATGCGTCCGTTTTCCTCAACGATTCGGCTGAGGCCCCCGATCCGGCGGTCTTCGATGCGCATTTTGCCGTGCATGTCAGGGCCCCTTCCCTCATCGCGGCCGCCTTCATCGAACAATTGCCACAGGATAAATCCGGGCTGATCGTCAATATCATCGACCAGCGCGTGCTTGCGCTCACGCCGCGTTTTTATTCCTACACGCTTTCGAAATCCGCCCTTTGGACCGCGACGCGGACGATGGCACAGAGCTTTGCACCACGCGTCCGGGTCAATGCCATCGGACCTGGTCCCACCTTCAAAAGCGAAAGACAGGCGCCGGAGGACTTTCAGGCGCAGATCGACGGCCTTATATTAAAGCGTGGTCCTGCCGCAGACGAGTTCGGGCGGACGATTCGCTTTCTTTTCGACACGCCGTCGGTCACCGGACAAATGATCGCGCTCGACGGCGGCCAGCACCTTGGCTGGGAAACCCCTGATGTGGCGGAGATTAATGAATGAACGGAAAGAAGCTGCCTGATGGCGGTATTCTCTTCGATGAAACCGACGACGAAGACGACGATGCAAGCCTTGCCGCGACAGAAGCGGCCGAGGCTCCGCGCGACGTTGCCGGCATGGACTGGAATGCAGGCTGGAAGAATGAATCCGGCCTGAAGGGCATGGACCTCATCGGCGAATTCGTCAAACACCTGCCGAATTCGCCAGGTGTCTACCGCATGTTCAACGAGGCGGGCGACGTGCTTTATGTCGGCAAGGCGCGCTCGCTGAAGAAGCGCGTCGGCAACTATGCGCAGGGCCGTGTCCATTCCAACCGCATTGCCCAGATGGTGCGTTTCACTACCCATATGGAATTCGTCACTACCCGCACGGAAACAGAGGCGCTTTTGCTTGAAGCCAACCTCATCAAGCGCTTGCGGCCGCGCTTTAACGTGCTTTTGCGTGACGACAAGTCCTTTCCCTATATTCTCATCACCGCCGACAACCGTGCGCCGGCGATCTTCAAGCATCGCGGTGCGCGGGCGCGCAAGGGCGATTATTTCGGACCCTTCGCATCGGCCGGCGCCGTCGGCCGAACGATCAATTCGCTGCAGCGGGCCTTCCTGATCCGCACCTGTACCGACAGTGTTTTCGAGACCCGCACGCGTCCCTGTCTTCTTTACCAGATCAAGCGCTGTTCCGGCCCCTGTACGCATGAGATCAGCGATCAGGGGTATGCGGAACTCGTCAAGGAAGCCAAGGATTTCCTGTCCGGCAAAAGCCAGAGCGTCAAGACCGCCATTGCGCGGCAGATGAACGAGGCGGCCGAGGATCTCGATTTCGAGCGCGCCGCCGTCTATCGCGACCGGCTGGCCGCACTTTCCCATGTCCAGAGCCATCAGGGCATCAATCCGGCCGGTATCGAGGAAGCGGATGTTTTCGCCATTCATCACGAAGGCGGCATTTCCTGCATTCAGGTGTTCTTTTTCCGCACCGGCCAGAACTGGGGCAATCGTGCCTATTTCCCGAAGGCGGACCCGTCCCTGCCCGGCTCGGAAATTCTCAACGCATTCCTTGCGCAGTTTTACGATGACAAGCCGGTGCCGAAGCAGATCCTGCTGTCCGAAACCGTCGAGGAACAGGAATTGCTGGCCGCAGCACTCGGCGAAAAAGCCGGCCACAAGGTCACGATCAGCGTGCCGCAGCGCGGCGAGAAGAAGGACATTACCGACCATGTTCTTGCCAATGCCCGCGAGGCGCATGGCCGCAAGCTGGCGGAGACCTCTTCGCAGGCACGGTTGCTGAAAGGTTTTGCAGAAACCTTTAGCCTGCCCTATGTGCCGCGCCGCATCGAGATTTACGATAACTCGCATATCATGGGCACCAATGCCGTGGGCGGCATGGTGGTGGCGGGGCCGGAAGGTTTCGTGAAGAACCAGTATCGCAAGTTCAACATCAAATCGACCGACATCACGCCGGGCGACGACTTCGGCATGATGCGCGAGGTGATGACCCGTCGCTTCTCGCGCCTGTTGAAGGAAGAGGGCAAGCCCGACCGCAGGCAGACGCAGACGCCAACGCCGGAGGAAGCCGCCGACATGCCCTTCCCCACCTGGCCGGATGTGATCCTGATCGACGGCGGCCAGGGCCAGATGACGGCGGTGCGCGCCATCCTTGATGAACTCGACATACGCGACAGCGTGATCGCCATCGGTGTCGCCAAGGGTGTGGACCGCGATGCGGGCCGCGAACGTTTCTTCGCGGATGGGCGCAGCGATTTTTCCCTGCCGCCACGGGATCCCGTGCTCTATTTCATTCAACGCATGCGCGATGAAGCGCACCGTTTCGCCATCGGCTCGCACCGGGCGCGGCGCAAGAAGGAAATGGTGCGCAATCCGCTGGATGAAATCTCGGGGATCGGCCCCGGACGCAAGCGCTCGCTGCTGCAGCATTTCGGCACGGCGAAGGCTGTTTCCCGTGCCGGTCTCAACGATCTGATGGCGGTTACCGGCATTTCCGAAGCGGTGGCGCGGCAAATCTACAATCACTTCCACGAGAGTAGTGGCGATTGAGCCCGCGCTGGCGCAACGAACTGCTAAAAAAACATAATCACATGTTGACGCTATCCGTCAGGGGCGGCATCAAGGCAGCTTATCCAGACTGACAGGTTTCCCATGGCTTCGCGCGCATACAGCATCCCCAATCTCCTCACCTACGGCCGCATCCTCGCGGTTCCTGTCATCGTTCTGTGCTTTTTCATCGAAGGAAAGCTGGAAAGCTCAGATTTCGCGCGCTGGACGGCGCTCTGGCTGTTCATCGTCGCCTCGCTGACCGATTTCCTCGATGGTTATCTGGCCCGTATCTGGAACCAGACATCCAATATCGGCCGCATGCTGGACCCGATCGCCGACAAGCTGCTGGTGGCCTCCGTTCTGCTGCTGATGGCTGCGGATGGCACCATTGCCGGCTGGTCGCTCTGGGCGGCCATCACCATCCTCTGCCGTGAGATTCTGGTCTCGGGCCTGCGGGAATATCTGGCGGCGCTGAAGGTCAGCGTTCCCGTCACCCGCATCGCCAAATGGAAGACCACCATCCAGATGGTGGCCATCGCCTTTCTTCTCGCCGGTCCTGCGGGCGACAAGGTTCTGCCCTACACGACCGAAATGGGAATTACGCTTCTCTGGCTGGCCGCGGCACTCACCATGTATACCGGCTATGATTACTTCAAGGCGGGCCTCAAGCATATCGTGGACGAAGACTGATGACACGGATCGTTTATTTCGCCTGGGTGCGCGAAAAGATCGGCACGGACGAAGAAGAACTGGATATCCCCTCCTCCGTCACCACGGCCGGTGAACTGATCGCCTGGCTCACAAGCCGTGGCGAAAATTACGAAGCCGCCTTCGAATTTCCGGATGTGATCCGCGTTGCGGTCAATCAGGAACATGTCGAACATGACGAGAGCATTGCCGGCGCGCGCGAAATCGGCATTTTCCCGCCCATGACCGGGGGATGAGTGGATGCAGCCAGCCGTCAAGCCGACGATCCGCGTGCAACGCGAAGATTTCGACGCTGGGGAAGAAACCCGCAGGCTGACGGAAGGCGACGGGAGCATCGGCGCGGTGGTGGCCTTTACCGGGCTTTGCCGTGACGATGGCGGCACGCTGGCAGCGCTGGAGCTTGAACATTATCCCGGCATGGCGGAAGCGGAAATGACCCGCATCGCCGATCTCGCCATCGAGCGTTTCGCCCTTCTCGGTCTCACTGCCATCCATCGCCACGGCAAGATCGCTGCCGGCGAAAATATCGTCCTTGTCATTGCCGCAGCCCGGCATCGGCAGGCCGCCTTCGACGGCGCGAATTTCGTGATGGATTACCTCAAAACATCGGCCCCGTTCTGGAAAAAGGAACATGGCAAGGATGGAACGACGGGCGATTGGATCGCGGCAAAGGCGACGGATGACACGGCCAAGGACAAGTGGCGGTGACGCTTCGTCTTTACGGACGGAAAACCCCACTTCTCCTCGAAATGCGCTAAGGCGCTTCCACCCTGCTGCGCATGACGATGAGCCAGCCGACCAGAAGAGCAAGGACCGCCGCGTCCCGCCAGACGACCGGGCCGTAACCGACCCACAGGGTTTCCGCAAAACCGACGGCGGCTGCCCCCAGCGCGCAGACGAGCGGGCTGGTATAACCGCCGGCCGCCGAAATGAGCACGACCTTCAGACCGAAAACCAGCCCGGCGCCGAAATCCATCGTGCCGTAATAAAACGTCGCCAATACGCCGGCGATGGCGGCGACAAGGCCCGCCGCGCAATAGGAGAGCAGGAATATCCTGCCCGCATTCACGCCGCAGAGCGAGGCGGCGAAAGCATCGTCCGAGACCGCCTTCCAGCAACGGCCGAAACCGGAACGCCGCAGATAAACGGAGCCTGCGAGGATGAGCAGGCAGAAAACAGCCGTATTCAGCATCTGCATCGGCGTCAGGGTGACGGCAAAACCGCCCTCAGCCCAGAACCGCACCGGTTCGGACAAAAGCGGCGGCAGCCATAATTGCCGGGTGCCGGCGGCGAGTCTGGCGCTTTCGGTGAGCGCGATCAGCACGCCGATGGAGGCGACCGTCACCGCATTGGGAGAGGCTTTCGCCAGCGGCCGCATCACCGCCCTGCCGATGAAGGCCGCCGCCCATAACCCGCCGAACAGACCCATTCCCGCCCCAAGGGCAAGCGTTGCGGGCAGGACCAGCCACAAACGGTTCCAGCCGAAATCGGCAAAGAGCAGACAGGTCTGGCCGGCGAAGGCGAAAATCGCGCCATAGGTGACATCCGCCCGTCGGGTGATCGAAAAGGCGATCGCGTAGCCGAAGGCCAGAACCGCATAAAGCGAGGCGACCGGCACGGCATTCAGCAATTGTTGCAGGAAATAGGCCAAGCGCGTCCTCCCATCATTATTATAACTGTTAAAATACGTTTTGATAGTTATAATATGCGCCATGACCTTTCGCTGGACAGCTCATCGTTTCGCAGGCGGCGCATTGGCACTCGATGTCGCCAACAGCATCATCTTGCGTTCCGACGCGGCAAAATCGATCGACCGTTTTGCCGCGCCGGAGCAGATCGTTGCCTTTGCCGAAGCCGCGATACGTCTCAGTGCAGAGCGAGGCAGATTTCCCGCGCTCATCGCCCCCGAAGCGGAAAAGCGGCCGGTTTTTCTCGGTCTGCGGGAAGCTATCGACGGCTATTTCCGTTCCTCGATCGCCAGTGGCGGCGATGATGACGGCAGGCTGGCGGAGCTTCTTTTCGCCTGCGGCGCGGCGTTGCGGTCGTTTCCGTCCGCGACGAGCCTCGGCAATGCGACAGCCCATTCCGCCCTGTCGCTGCTGGCAGTAGAAACGCAGGAGCGCCTGAAGATTTGCGGCAATTGCGGCTGGCTGTTCATCGACCGCAGCAAGAACAGAAGCCGGATCTGGTGCGACATGGCGGTGTGCGGCAACCGACAGAAGGCCAGCCGGCACTATCATCGGAAGAAGGAGGCAGAGGAATGAAAGGAATTGCCGTTTCATTGCTGGTGATTGCGACGACGCTTGCCCTCTCCGGTTGCCAGCGGGATGAGCCGCGCGATGTCGCGAAGGTTTCGGGCCGTATGTTCGTCTTCAACTATCGGGTGGCGATTGCGACCTATCTGGTAACACTGCAACGCGTTGCGCCTATCCGCGACGGCAGTACGGTGGAGGCGACCTTCGAAAACCCCCGAGGCGGCGCTGAGCTGACGACGCGGGAGAAAATTTTCCCGATGGACGAAAAGATTGCCATTCAAAGCCCGCCGGTCGAATGCGTGAAACAGGACCGGCCCTACAAGGTCACCATCCGCATCAAGGGGCCGGAAGGCGATATTCTGCAGACGATAGAGACCACGATCCGCTCCGACACGGACCAGTCGCTTCTTCCGGCCAGGCCGCTCACGGTCGGGCCGCTCTATACGCCCAATCCGGAGGTGTTCAAACCGGATGGCACGATGGATATGCGGCCGGTCGAGGGGTGTCCGGCGTCGTGAAGACCTCCACCCTCATTCCTGTGCTCGTCACAGGAATCTAGCCAGCTCAAGTCCTTGAGCTGGAAAGGGTTTCTTCGCCGCGCGGACGCGCGTCGGCTGGATTCCTGTGACAAGCACAGGAATGAGGGGACGGATGCTCGGCACAGGAACCAATCGCCCGGCAAACAAAACAAAAAACGGAGCCTTTCGGCTCCGTTTCATCGAGTCTTTTCAGCGGCTTCACATAATCACCTGAGAGGGTGATTCAAGCCGTTGATATTTTGAATCAGCCGACGATTTCGGTTTCAGCGAACCAGTAGGCGATTTCCTGTGCGGCGGTTTCCGGAGCGTCGGAACCGTGAACGGAGTTTTCGCCGATGGAGAGCGCAAACGTCTTGCGGATGGTGCCTTCCGCAGCCTGGGCCGGGTTGGTGGCGCCCATGATTTCGCGGTTCTTGAGGATGGCGTTTTCGCCTTCCAGAACCTGTACGATGGTCGGGCCGGAGGTCATGCCTTCAACGAGTTCGCCGAAGAAGGGACGCTCCTTGTGAACGGCGTAGAAGCCTTCGGCTTCGCGCTTGCTCATCCAGACGCGCTTGGAGGCGACGACGCGCAGGCCGTTGTCTTCAAATACCTTGGTGATCGCGCCCGTCAGGTTACGCTTGGTTGCGTCCGGCTTGATCATCGAAAATGTGCGTTCAATCGCCATGTGTCCGTTTCCTTTTCCTTCAGAGAAAGTGGGCGGTCTTTACCCGCCCAAACTCCCGAAAACAAGGGGGTTCACCCATATTGCAGCGATGAGAACAGACATTTCACGCCGCTGTCACACTGCGGCCTCTCGCATCGTAGAGATCAAGGCAACCTTCGAACCAGTCGCGGACCGGATCGTTTTCGGAAAACAAATCCGCCCCGGTGGTGATCCTTGCCCATTGCAGCGCGCCGAAAACGATGTAATCCGCAAATAGCGGCGATGTGCCGCCAATGAAGGGCTGGAAGCTCAGCATGCGGCGGATTGGCGCCAGCAGGAGCGGAAAGGCAGCGATCTCCGCCTCGCGGTTTGCCACCACATCCTCCAGCGGCCGTCCCAGCGCCTTCGTCCGGCTGTCGCGGAAATAACGGCGATCCGGCTCGTCCAGCATGTCGTGGATATCGAGCACGGCAATGCGGACGATGGCCGGATGAAGCTGGGTCTGCGACCAGCTTTCAACAAAACGCGCCATGGCCTTGCCGCCCTCCCCGTTGAAAAGCGATGGCCGCTCCGGATAGGCATCATCGAGATAAAGGGCGATTTCAAAGCTGTCGCTCACCAGCTGGTCGCCATCACGAAGGATCGGCACCGTCTTCGAAAAACCATCCTCCACGGTGGGGATCACCGTGAATGGCAAAGGGCGTTCCTCGAAATCCAGTCCCTTATGCGCCAGCGAAAGCACTGTTTTCCAGCAATGGGGAGAAAACGGCCGGGAGCTGTCACTTCCGCAAAGCGAATACAAGGTTCTGGAGGTCGTCATAGGCTGCACCCTCTTCTGTACTATCGGAGAGGCGATATAAGAACGGCCGTCGCCTGAAATCAAATCAGGATTTGTCATGTTATCGATCAAAAGCCGTTTGCGACGGACGACCTTCGCCACGCCGCAGTTTATGCTTGAAGAAGGCGAAAATCTCCCGCGAGTTTAGGCTATTTTAAACCGTCGCGTGTATAAGTAACCCCACTCGGAAACCGACTATTTCGGCGAATTCATAAATACGATCTCTTTGGGGCTGACCGTGACGACATCTGCTGGCGATAAAAAACGCGAACAGTCCAGAAACGGTCTTGTCGTTACGAGGATCACGCAATTCATCGCCAAGATGAACATTGCGCCGCTGCCCCGCAATTATGAACTGATCTATGAAATATTGTCCGGGCATAATCCGGCGATGGGGCGCGATATTCTGGCACTTGGCAACGCGCCGCAACAGCATGAAATCGACATTGTCGGCCAGAGACACAATCTGCCCGGTTTCTCCCGGATCGAGGCGGAACAGATGGCGACAGAGGCATTCGAAACCCTGAAGCAGATTTCCGCGCGGCTGGAGGCCGGCCTGCAGCGGACTGAAACATTCGTCACCAGCCTTTCCGATGAAGACCGGCATGAGCCACCGTCACTGGAGCGGCTTGCGCAATTGATGGGCGACATTCACGAGGAACAGACCAGCCTCAAACATTTCGTCTCCATGGGTGTGATGAAAATCCGCGAGGTCGAGAAACGCCGGGCCGAGCTTCAGGCGAATTCCCTGCGTGACACCCTGACGGCGCTTCCCAACAGGGCGGCATTCTTTGAAAAACTCGGGGACCTCTATGCGGGCGATCAGGCGGCGTCCGCCACCTCGCTGGTGCTGCTCAACATTGATCGCTTCCGCGAAATTAACGGCAAATACGGCCCCACCGCCGGTAACAAGGCGCTTCGACGGCTCGCCGCGCTCTTCCGCAGGACGATCAAGAAGGACGATTTCGTGGCCCGCATCGGCGGCAATGAATTCGCGTTCCTGTTTGCCGGCGTCTCGCAAAATACGGCCGAAGCGATTGCCGAGCGGTTGCGGCAAAACGTGGCGGCCCTGCGCTTCGTAACCAGCGAGGGCGAAGGCGAACATCTGACGGTATCGATCGGGGTTGCGGCAGTGGACGGCACGACGACGCCCGCCGAGTTTTTCAGCCATGCCGAACTCGCCCTGCTCTCCGCCCGCTGCGGCACGCGCAATTGCGTCACCGGCTACTCCCGGGACGTGGCGCAGCACAGCCGCAGCAGCTATCTGGCGCAGCTGGGCTGTTGACGCTGCATTCTGATGTGGTGTGGCGCGGGCGCTCTTGCCTTGGCCACGCAGTTCAGCCAAAACGGCGCCATGATTACGATTACCGATCTTTCCGCCCGCATCGCCGGGCGTCTGCTTCTTGACCATGCCAGCGTGACGCTTCCCGCGGGCGTGAAGGCGGGCCTCGTTGGCCGCAACGGCGCCGGCAAATCCACCCTGTTCCGGGTCATCACCGGCGATTTTTCTGCGGAAAGCGGTTCGGTAACGATCCCGAAACAGGCGCGCATCGGCCAGGTGGCACAGGAAGCGCCGGGAACGGAAGAATCGCTGATTTCCATCGTGCTTTCCGCCGACAAGGAACGCAGCGCGCTGCTGGCCGAGGCGGAAACCGCAACCGATCCGCACCGGATCGCCGAAATCCAGATGCGGCTCGTCGATATCGACGCCCATTCGGCGGAGGCCCGTGCGTCGAGCATTCTTGCCGGCCTCGGCTTCGATCACGAAGCACAGCTTCGTCCCGCCTCCTCCTTTTCCGGCGGCTGGCGCATGCGCGTGGCGCTTGCCTCGGTGCTGTTTGCCGAACCGGATCTTCTGCTGCTTGACGAGCCGACCAACTATCTCGACCTCGAAGGCACGCTCTGGCTGGAAGACTATATCCGCCGTTATCCGCATACCGTCATCATCATCAGCCACGACCGCGATCTCCTGAACAACGCCGTCAACTCCATCGTGCATCTGGACCAGAAGAAGCTGACCTTCTATCGCGGCGGTTACGACCAGTTCGAGCGGCAGAAGGCCGAGGCCGACGAATTGCAGATGAAGGCCAAGGTCAAGAACGACGCCGCGCGCAAACATCTGCAAAGCTTCATCGACCGTTTTCGCGCCAAGGCCACCAAGGCGCGTCAGGCGCAAAGCCGCATCAAGGCGCTGGAGCGCATGGGCACCGTCGCCGCCGTGATCGAAGATCATGTCCAGCCGATCACATTTCCCGAACCGGAAAAGCAGCCGGCATCGCCCATCGTCGCCATCAATGGCGGCGCCGTGGGTTACGAGCCGGGCAAATCGATCCTGAAACAGCTCAATCTGCGGATCGACAATGACGACCGCATCGCGCTGCTCGGCTCAAACGGTAACGGCAAATCGACCTTTGCAAAATTCATCTCCGGCCGGCTTGCCCCGCAGGCGGGTGATCTTCGGGTCGCGCCCGGCCTGAAGATCGGCTTCTTCGCGCAGCACCAGCTGGATGATCTCGTGCCGGATGAAACGCCGGTCGAACATGTGCGCAAGCTGATGCCGCTGGCGCCGGAGGCCCAGGTGCGGTCACGGGTGGCGCAGATGGGCCTTGCGACGGAGAAGATGGCGACAGCGGCAAAGGACCTGTCGGGCGGCGAAAAGGCCCGGTTGCTGATGGGGCTTGCGGCCTTTCACGCGCCCAACCTGCTCATCCTCGACGAACCGACCAACCATCTCGACATTGACAGCCGCCGGGCGCTGATCGAGGCGCTGAACGATTATAACGGCGCCGTCATCCTGATCTCGCACGACCGGCATCTTATCGAGGCGACGGTGGATCGCCTGTGGCTTGTGGCCGACGGCACGGTCAAAACCTTCGAAGGTGATATGGAGGAATATCGCGATCTCGTCGTTTCCTCCGGCAAGAGGAAGGAAGACAAGGTCGAGGCAGCTGCCGATCAGGCATCGAAAGCCGACCAGCGTAAGGCCAATGCGGAAAAGCGCGCCCAGCTCGCCCCGCTCAAGAAAAAGATCAATGAAATCGAATCCCTGACGGCGAAGCTTGAGAAAATGATTCAGGCGCTCGACACGGAACTGGCGGACCCTGCCCTGTATGAAAAAGCGCCCGCCAAGGCCGCGCAGAAGGTGAAAGAGCGTGGCGAAGCCGCCGCCAAACTTTCCGATGCGGAAGAGCAATGGCTGCTGCTTTCCGGCGAATATGAGGAAGCAATGGCGGGCTGATGCGCGACGGCGCGGCGCTGGCGTGCAGAACGGCGGCTTCCTGCGAAGCCGCCGGATCCATATTGACGATGCTTATTTCGCGCCGATGGCGGTGAGGCCTTCGCGGGCGCATTCGGCATCAATGGCGCCCGACGGTGCGCCGCCAACACCGATACCGCCAACCAGGGCTTCACCGATCTTGATCGGCAGGCCGCCAGCCTGAATGACCAGACGCTCATCCATGGTCCGCAGACCTTCATTGGCAGGCTTGGAAGCGATGAAGTCGGCAATCTCGCCAATGTCACGGCCAAGCGATGCGGCCGCAAAGGCCTTGCCGGTTGCGCTGGAGACCGTATGCGGGCCGGAACCGTCGGCCTTCAGCGTCACCTTGGTGGCACCGTCACGGGCGACAATGGTGACGGTGACGGCGCTGCCCTTTGCGGTGCAGGCCTGAAGCGCTGCCTTGGCTGCCTTCTCCGCCATTTCGAGCGGCAGATAGGGCGCGGTCGGCAAGGACTGTGCGAAGGCTGCCGAAGGGGCAATCAGAAGCGAAGCGATAAAAAGGTTACGGAGCATGGAAAGGTCCTCTTGCGTGGTAAGGACTGCACCCTAATCGCAAGGCGCCCAGCCGCGAATCCGTAAGACTGGCCGGCCAGTCGGTAGTTCTACCGATCCACGTTTAGCTATCCCCGCCGCCTTCCAGCCAAAGCCTTGTCATTTCCGCCTGTGATGTGGTTCCGAGCTTGAGGCCGATGGCGGCGCGGTGGCTGTCGACCGTGCGCGGCGACAGGCCAAGCCCTTCGGCAATCTGGCGGGTGGTAAAGCCGAGCGCGATGCGTTCGAGTATCTCCCGCTCACGGGCTGTCAGCAGCGACAACAGCGCCACGGTCTCGGCCTGCTGCGCCTTTGCATCCAGCGTCCGGGCAAGCGTCTGGTGCGCCTTCTGGATCGCGTCGATCAGATCCTGCTCATCCACGGGCTTTGAGAGGAAATCCACCGCGCCGTTGCGAAAGGCACGGCGGCAGGCATCGATATTGCCATGGCCGGAAATGATGATGACCGGCCAGTCGACACCTTCCTGCAACAGCTTTTCCTGTAGCTTCAAGCCGGTGATCGCCGGCATGCGGATGTCGAGGATGAGGCAGCCCGGCTCGAGGCTCGACAACTGCCCGAGAAAAACCATGGGATCGGCAAAGCCCCTCGCCTTGATGCCAACGGTGGACAACAGGAGGATCAGCGCCTTACGCACCGCCGCATCGTCATCAACAAGATAGACGGGCAACGTCATGGCCTCTGCGCCTCCGCCATGGGTAGAACGACCCGGAAAACGGCACCCTTTTCACCGTCGAGATAAAGGATTTCACCGTTGGCGCGCTCCACCAGCCTTTGGCTGAGCGCAAGTCCCAGTCCCATGCCGTTGTTTTTCGTGGTTGCGAAAGGCGTGAAAAGCCGGCCGCGCAGTTCCGGCGCTACACCGGGGCCATTGTCAGTGACTTCCAGCACCGCGAAATCGCCCTGCCGGCTTAGAGTGGCAGTGACTACGCCTCGTACCTCCGAGCTACCGAGAGAATCGAGGGCGTTGCGCAGGAGATTGAACATCACCTGCTCGATTTCCACCGGGTCGACTCTCACGGCAAGCGGCACGTCCGGCACGGCGATATCGATAACCACATGCTGACGCGCCGCCTCACCGGCCAGCAGCGCATCGACGTTGCGTAGCGCCACGCGCAGGTCATGCGCCACCGCCGGCTGGCGGTGCGGCAGAGACCAGTTGCGGAACCGGTCGAGCATGTTGGAAGCGCATCGCGCCTGTTCGACCATGTCATCCAGAGCCCCGGAAAGTGTTGCCAGGTCATGACGGGCAAGAAGCCGGCGGCCTGCCTGCGCCTGCGCCAAGATCGCCGTCAGGGGCTGGGTCAGCTCATGTGCCAGGCCACTGGCCATCTCGCCCAGCGCATTGACGCGCGACGCATGGGTGAGCCTTGCTTCCATGCCGCTCAGTTCTGCCCGCCTTTCGGCGACCCGCATGCGCGTCCTCTGTCTTGCCATCACGATGCCGAGGAGGAAAATGACACTGGCGCCCGCCACCCCCGCCAGCAGAGCCCAGCCTGGTAAAAGGTCCCGCCAGGTGATGGACAGGGCAACTTCCAGAAGCAGCGGCTGGCTGGCGCTGCTCAGCTGCCGGACATATTGCGGTTTTTCAGTCGGTTCCTGCGGACCGAACAGTACTGTACCATCCGGCATTTTCAGCCGGATCACGGCCTGTTTCGACGACCAGAATGGCGCATCGGAGGCCAAAAGTCCCGCACTGTCCACGGCAAGCACCAGAACTTTCGACGCCGTCTCGCTGTTGGGGCTGCGTTTGACGATCATATAGTGCCCGGGCCTGAATGCGCTCGCCAGCAATGCGGGCCGGCCGGTAAAGACCGATGCCGCCTTGCGGATCGCCGTCGCCAGTTCATCTTCCAGCGGCCGGGTACCGATGGCAGGACTTTCGCCGTTGAGGGAAACCAGCTGGACTTCATCGATACGCGGGTAAAATTGCAGGATCGGCGCCGCCACTTCGAGCAGCAGGCTGTGGTTGGCACCCTGCTCCGCCTGCACCACCGCCGAAAGCGCGGTCACATGGGCGTCGTGCTGATCCGCGCGGCGCGAAGCCTCAGCCTGCAGGGCATCGCTCTGCCGCTCCAGTTCGCCAAGCAGGCTCACATATTGGTAAGCCGCCAGGGCGGAAATGACCGCCACCATAAAAAGCGCCCAGACCAGCAGCGTCCTGAGCAAGGACCGTGCGGCCGGCAGGCGCGGGTCGCCCGGCATGCCCTGGCGACCGGACGCAGCATCAGCGACAATACGCAGGGATGGGCTGGCGCCCGTTGCCCGTGCGGCTGCTGTCTCTGGCAAAGGTTTGCCGGGTCTGTCGTTCCCAGCGTCGTTGTTTTCAAACATGCGTTCGCTCGCGTGACCGGAAAACACGGTCGGACCATGGGTTCGTTGAAGAACTTCCTCAGCACAGACCAGGGCAACATTCAATCCGCAGGACGCCGAATTTCATTTGACAGGACTAGGCGCATTCCCTGCGCGGCTGCAAACGCTCAAGCGGCACGGCAGGTGAATAGAGATAACCCTGGCCGAAACGGATACCCATCTGCATGAGAAGCCTGCTCTGCTCCTCCGTTTCGATGCCTTCCGTCACCAGCTTGGCACCGTAACGCTCGGCGCTTTCGAAGGCGAGCGCGATGGCCTCCCTGAACCTTGACTGGTCGAGCCGGGACGTCATCCAGTGATCGATCTTGACCTCCTCGAAAGGGAACCTCGCCAGCAGGGTGAGTGCGGCGTAACCCGTGCCGAAATCATCCAGCGACAGCCGTACGCCGGCGGCGCTCAGCCTGTCGAAATTCTGCTGCACGATGTCCGTGGTGGGTATCCTGCTCATCTCCGTCACCTCGATCGACAGGCGATGCGCCGGAACCGCCATTTTGTCCAGAAGCGCCACGACCCGGTCTGCGAAACGCGGCGAGGCAAAGGACGAGGCGGAAATATTCACCGCCAGGTGAAAATCCGGATCGAGGCTATGCAGGTCGGCGAGATCGCGGACAACGGCTTCGATCGTCGACCACTCGAACTCCACCAGCAGCCGGTGGCGCTCGGCAATCTCCAGCACATAATAGGGCGAGAGCGGCTGTCCGCGCACGTCCACCGCCCGTAAAAGGGCCTCCGCGCCAATCATGCGGCGATTATGCATTTCAAATTTCGGCTGATAATAGATCGGCGGCTCGCCGGATTTGATCCAGCTGACCAGCATCTGCCGCACCCCCTCGTCCCTTGTCGCTTTCTCGGCGAAAGAAAAGGGGAAAATCTGCACCGGGTTTTCGCCTCCCTTCAGCGCCAGACTGAGATGCCGGAGGAAGGAGGCGACATTCTGCCGGGAAAGCATATCGAGGTTGGCGGCACCGATTTTCAGATACGGAGCCGGTCCTGCCCCCGTCGATCTGGAAAATGCGCTCAGCCCATCGTGGAGACGCATCATCAATCTCGTCCCTTCCGACTTTTCGAGCGCAATTCCCCGCAGGACGACAGCAAGCGTCGTATCGCCGAACATGAAGCTGCGTGGCGCATTTGATTTCGACAGCAGGCCGTTGTCATCGTCGCAGATTTCCTGCGCCAGCCTAGGCCAGAAAAGATCGCCCCAATCTTCGCCCTCACAGGCGGCGACATCGGCGATATTGACGATTTCGATCAGCACGAGAGCGTGCGGAACGGCTGGGTCGAGCCGCGTCGCCGTCTCGATATGATCCTTGAGGGCGCGCCTGTTGGGCAGGCCTGTCAATGAATCCGTACGGGCTGCGGTTTCGCGGTTTTTCACCTCTTCACGCGCCCGCGCTTCGCTGCGGAGCAAAATGAAGAGGCAGGCGATCATCGGCAGGCCTACGGCGACCGCACCGATAGTGCGGCGGCCGATCGCGGTCAGAAACAGCGACTGGTCGATCAGGCCCAGACCGAATGACAGGGAAATGGCAAGTAGTACGGCAACGAACCGGACCGCGAAAACACCGAGAATATCCAGAATCCCGAGATCGCTGAGGCGGCGTTTGCTCATCCAGCCATACATCAGGATCCCGCAAGCCGATATGACCACCATATCCTGGAAGGCGGCGAAAAACAGAACGGGGCCGCCGAAAACGAAGCGCCCGGCGGCGACAAGTACAAGACTGATCAATCCGCCCTGCCAGGATCCCAGCACCCCCGCCATGAACAGGAGGTCCGAGCGGATATAGGGTTTGGAGGGCAGCTTGATGAATTCGGAGACCAGCAGCGTCAGCAAAAAACCGGCAGCGCCGAATATGATGCCGTAATAGACTTTGTAACGTGGGTCATCGAGGGCTATTTCTCGCCGCAAAAGGATCAGCACTGACACCATGCCGACGACGGCGGCGGCCTGGAGCAGCAGAAATGGAAGCTCGGCGGCGGATGCCGCCGCCTGGGTGGCGATCAATTCCATCATCTGCATATCCCCCGGTCATTATTGTTATGGCGCCGGCGTTCCGGCACTTGGCCTTCACAAATCCCGCTTTTGGCGGGACCATATTCAAATACACCGCAGACCGATCCGGCCGGCCTATGTTACCGGGGCGGATTCGGCACCGGCGAAGTCTTTCGAGCTCGCAATCGCCCCACTATGCCCGGTGGCCAGAACCAGCCGGTCACGGCCCTGACGCTTCGCCTCGTAAAGCGCAACATCTGCCCGGTTCAACATTTCCGATGTTATTTCCCTGCCATCGATCGAAACTGCTATTCCCAGACTGACAGTGACGATGGCGAGCCCGTCGGGACGGCTCGGATGCCTTATGGCCTCGTCGGACACGGCCAGTCTCAGCCTTTCCCCGACGGCAAGCGCTGCGGGCGCGGCGCAATTGTCGAGCAAAACCACGAATTCCTCGCCGCCATAACGCGCGACGAAACTTCTGTCGTCATCATCCTTGCGGAGCGCTCCGCGCAGTCTGCCGGCAATCATTCGCAGACAATCATCTCCCGCCACATGCCCCTCTGAATCATTGTAATTCTTGAAATAGTCGACATCGAGAAGGATGAGCGCCCGTGGCCTGCCGCCATTGCCGGAAGCGTTATCCGCCGCCTCATCAAAACTGCGACGGTTGCGGATTCCGGTTAGCTGATCGGTATGCGAAAGCTGCTTAAGCTCATGATTGGCATTTTGAATACGTTGCAGCAGCGTCTTTTCACGTAGTGACGCCAGATAATCCCGCCGATCAACTTCTTCGATGCGATAGGCCGCGAATAATGAAACAATGCTGATGCCGACCGAACACATGATCGCCGGCATTTTGGCCACCTCGCTCGTCACCGTCACATATTGCATGCCGATGATAAAAACGGCCATGCATCCGACCGTTCCCATAGCGGCAAACTGAAACGGTCCACGATGGATCGTATTCATGTAAAGGACGACCGTGACGATGCCCATGTAATATTCGCTCGCCGCCGCGGTCTGCGCATTAGCATATATGAACATCAGCGATCCGACGACGATAACACAACCCAGCGCGTGAAGCGCTTCATGGGTGATCGCATCGGGTCGTGACCGTACCGCATAATAGCGCGCGGGAAAATAAAGGAACAGGAGCGGCGTGATAATGAACAACCGGACGACGAGATCCAGCCAGATGATCTCGGGCACCAGCGTCATGTCGACGAATATGTACAGATTATAGAGGAGGATGCCGAAAACCAAACCATATGTATTGAATTGGCGATTGCTTTCGTTGACTTTCTGAACGAAACCGGACGAACGGTCATCATCAATTAAAAATGACATACACTTGCTCTTTTGAATCTATTCAAGAGAAATCTAAAATTCATAAAGTCATCATCGAATATTTACTGAATATACATTAAATCATTCCCATTAAAAACAAAAAATCAAAACTTCATACTTCGAGATAATATTTGCAAAATTTGGACATCATCCAATATAAATTCGCAATAACTGCTATTTGTGCTGCAAGTGCAAAGAACTGAAAAAACACTGACCCTGCGAGGCCGATCACCTTGCTCCTTTGATTGTTTCTGCTAAAAACTTGTAAAGTCACACTTTATCCCATGACGTACTCAAACAGGTTCCAGTCCATGTCAGCCACCAAGCTTGCCATTGTCGGCGTCGGCAAAATCGTTCGCGACCAGCATCTTCCAGCCATTGCAGGCAATCCGGATTTCGAATTGATCGCCACGGCGAGCCGCCACGGCACGGTGGATGGCGTGGCTTCCTACGGCACCATCGAGGCGATGCTGGAAGCTGTTCCGCAGATCGAGGCGGTATCGCTGTGCATGCCACCGCAATATCGTTACGAGGCCGCCTATGCCGCACTGAATGCGGGCAAGCATGTCTTTCTTGAAAAGCCGCCGGGTGCGACCCTTTCGGAGGTTCAGGACCTTGTCCGCCTTGCGGATTCCAAAGGCCTCTCGCTGTTTGCAAGCTGGCACTCGCGTTATGCGCCAGCGGTGGAAGCCGCAAAGGCGTTTCTCGCCTCGACGACAATCGACAATGTGCATGTGATCTGGAAAGAGGATGTGCGCCACTGGCACCCGAACCAGGCATGGATCTGGCAGGCGGGCGGTCTTGGCGTGTTCGACCCCGGCATCAATGCGCTGTCGATCATCACCCACATCCTGCCGCGCGCGCTGTTCCTGACCAAGGCCACCCTTGAGTTCCCGGAGAACCGTGACGCGCCCATCGCCGCCGACCTGCATTTTTCAGACGTGACGAAAATGCCGGTGCACGCCGAATTCGACTGGCGCCAGACCGGCAAGCAAAGCTGGGATATCGTTGCCGAAACCGCAGCCGGACGGATGGTTCTGTCGGAAGGCGGCGCGAAGCTTTCGATCAACGGCGAAGAGAAACTGTCGCAGCCGGAACGGGAATATCCGGCGCTTTACGAGCGCTTCGCGGAGATCATCAAGGCCGGCCGCTCGGACGTCGACCTTGCACCGCTAACCCATGTGGCTGACGCCTTCCTGCTCGGCCGCCACAAATTCGTGGATTCCTTCTACGACTGAGAAGGCCAAGGGGTTGCCGGAACCCAGATATATCAAAGGGCGCGGCTGACGAAGCGGTCGCGCCCTGATTTTTTGGCCTGATACAGCGCCTCGTCGACACTGCGCAAAAGCGTGGCACGGTCCGAACCCGCCTGCGGAGCGATTGCGCCGCCGATGCTGAGACGGGCGCCGACCGCCTGCCCGTCGACATCGAAGGGTTCGCGGAAAGCGGCCAGAAGCCGATCGGCCAGCCCGTTCATCACCTCAGATGTGCTGGGACGGGGGATGAAAATGGCGAATTCGTCACCGCCCATGCGCACCACCGTATCCTCGGCGCGGATCGCATTGCGAATGCGTGCGGCAGCGGCGGTCAGCACCCGGTCACCCGCCGGGTGGCCGAATGTGTCGTTGATCGTCTTGAAGCCATCCAGATCGAGATAAAGCACACCGAAGGCCTCGTTCTCCCGCAGGGCCGCGCCGAGCTGGCTGTCGACAATCGCCTCCAGCGCCTTGCGATTGTAAAAACCGGTCAGCGGATCGGTCATCGCCGCATCCCGCAATTCGCGCTCCGCCAGGCTCATCGTGAAATTGGCTTTCTGAAGACGCAGGAGTGCAGCCGCCAGCAATGCGAAATGCTTCAGATTGTCGATTTCGCCGTGGGAGAATTTTCTCGGCACCGTATCGACAAGGCAAAAGGCACCGACGACCAGCCCGGGTTCCAGCTCGATCGGAGCGCCGGCATAGGAACGCAATTCCGGACCGCCTTTTACATAGGACATGAAGCGGAAATCCGGGTGCTGGGTCAGATCGGAGATGACCACGACATCCTGCCTGGCGATGACGCGATTGCAGATAGACAGATCGCGCGGGCATTCCGAAAGCTGCATCCCCGCCTGTTCGGCAATATGGAGCCAATCTTCGTCGACGATATGCACGGCTGCGCGCGGTACGTCAAAAACCCCCTGCCCCAGTTGCGACAGCACTTCCAGTTCCGGCATTTCCGCATTCTTGAAGGACATGATTGATCGAACCGCGACCAAACGCTCGGTTTCTCTCTCCGGTCGCGATATCGCCTGTCCCATGCTCATGTCCTTCTGCTGTTTCACCCGTGGCAGCCGCCCTCGATCAGGGCATACGGATCAACCGGAACGCCTCGATCAAATCGGGCGCCCGTTTAAGGTGCGCTCCCTTTTGGCGCATAATGCAAAAACCGGCAGTTGACGCCACATGCGAATTTTCGCCGGTCTGTTTGCATATGGAACCAATTGCGCGGAAGCCCGATGCCACGCGATCAGGCCTTCTTCTGCCAGCGCCCTTCCGGCGATTGCTGCCAATAGGTCAAAGCATGACCTTCGGTCTTCAGCCTTTTCCAGTGATTTCTCGCCATTTCGAGTTGATAGGCATCATATCCGTCGAACATGAAAACGATGCGCTCATAGGCCTCCACCGCCGGCGGTTCGGCGCCATCGACCAGAAAACGCACGCTCGCCCCGTTGGCGTTGCCGACAGACGCCGTCAAAAGAATCGGCTGGCTTTGTGCTGCGGATGAGCTGTCCGTCGCGTGCGGCAGAAAACTGTCGTCACGGAAGGTCCAGAGATGGGTGTCGAGGAAATCGCGCCGCTCCTCGTCCACCGTCTGGATCGCGACCTTCCAGCCGCGTTCCAGCGATTTCTCGAGCAAAGGCGGCAGCGCATCCTCCAGCTTCGATTCCGTCAGATGGTAGAACAGAATTTCAGTCATCCGCAGACGTGCCGCTCCGCTCGCTTCAATCTTCGTAATGGGCGCGAACGAGCTCGTTCAGCAGACGCACGCCATAACCCGATCCCCAGGACTGGTTGATCTCCGTCAGCGGCGATCCCATGGCGGTGCCGGCGATGTCGAGATGCGCCCATGGCGTTTCGCCCACAAAGCGCTTGAGGAACTGCGCGGCGGTGACGGAACCTGCCAGACGACCCGAGCTGTTCTTCATGTCGGCGAACTTGGAATCGATGATCTTGTCGTAATCCTTGCCGAGCGGCATGCGCCATAGTTTTTCCGCCGTGACCTCGCCCGCCTGCGCAAGGCGCGTTGCAAGCTCGTCGTCATTGGAGAAAAGGCCGGCCTGAAGATTGCCGAGCGCAACCGTGATCGCGCCTGTCAAGGTGGCGAGGTTGATCATGAATTTCGGCTTGAACTGCTCCTTGGTGTACCAGAGCGCATCGGCCAGAACCAAACGGCCTTCGGCATCGGTGTTGATGATCTCGATGGTCTGGCCGGACATGGAGGTGACAATGTCGCCGGGGCGCTGGGCGTTACCATCAGGCATGTTTTCGACGAGACCGATCACACCGATCACATTCGCCTTCGCCTTGCGGGCCGCCAGCGCATGCATGAGGCCGGTGACAGCGGCGGCGCCACCCATATCGCCCTTCATATCTTCCATGTTGAGGCCGGGCTTCAGCGAAATGCCGCCGGTATCGAAAACGACGCCCTTGCCGACAAAGGCGATCGGCTCGTCCTTCTTGGAGCCGCCATTCCACTGCATGACCGCAAGACGGGGCGGACGCGCAGAGCCCTGCGCCACGCCGAGAAGCGCGTTCATGCCGAGCTTCTTCAATTCCTTCTCGCCGAGAATTTCGACTTCGACACCAAGCTTGCGCAGTTCTTCCGCCTTTTCGGCAAACTCAACCGGGCCGAGAACGTTCGGCGGCAGGTTGACGAGGTCGCGCGCCAGAATCACGCCGCCAGCAACGGCTTCGGACACGGCAAAGGCCTTTTCCGCTTCCTGGTGGGAGGCTGTGACGATGACGACCTCGACTTTCTTCGGGGTCTTTTCGTCGTCGGATTTCTTCTTGGTCTTGTAGGCATCGAAGCTGTAGGCGCGCAAAAGAATGCCAAGCGCGAAATCCGCAGCCGCCTGCGCGCCAACCTCGACGCCCGGAGCATCGAGGTAGATCGCAACCTTGTCGGCCTTTTTGAAGTTGGCGGCGGCGGTGCCGCCTGCGCGCAGCCAGTCATGCGCGACCAGTTTCGCGGGCTTGCCGAGACCGATGACGAGAAGTCGGTCGGCGCTCGAGCCCTGCGGCGCGATCACATCGAGTGTTGCCATCGATTTTGCGGAAAAGCCCGAAATCTTTGCCGCCCGGGCAATCACGCCGCCCGGATCGGCTTCGGATGCGCCGGCAGCAGCCTGTGCGTCACCCGACGCCTGCAACGTAACGGCAAGGGCGTTTTCAAGCGAGGCGGAATTGGCGAAAGAAATATCGAATTTGGCGGACATGTTTTCCTGCTCTTCGTGGACGACTTGCGTGGTGCGCCTGATCATGGCCTTTTCGGCCCGTGGCGCAACCCCGCATTTTTAAAGGCCTGGCTTCTTTAAAGGTCCATATTCTTTAAAGGAAAGGTATTTTTGTGGAATGCACGGTCACGTCATGAAACCGACAGCTTGTTCCACAAAAAGACACAGGCTGCGGAAAAATCGTCGCGCAAAACATATTTGTGAGCATGTCGGAATAGCCAATTGCAAATGATGCGATTAGATAAGCGGAAATCCGGCGGGCGATCGCACGGGAAAACAATGTCGAACAGGGCCGTATGAAGCTTCTCGAGAACTATATCCTGCGGCGGACAACGCAGATGTTTCTGGTCGCGCTGCTGCCAGTGCTCGCGATCATATGGACCATCCAGGTTCTCCAGAGAATCAATCTCGTCACCGATACCGGCCAGTCGATGGGCTCCTTCATGGCGCTCGCGACAATGATTCTCCCGACGCTGATTCCCGTTGTCCTGCCTTTCGCCCTCGTCATCGGCATCACCCAGATATTCACGGCGATGAACAATGATTCCGAGCTTGCCATCATCGATGCGGCAGGTGCGCCGCGTTCGATCATGTTTCGCCCGGTTCTCATTCTGGCCGCCGTTCTGAGCGCGCTTTCCTTTACCATCACCAATTTCATCGAGCCGCCTGCGCGAAGCTCCGCACGACAGATGGTGGCCGCGGCCTATGCCGACCTCCTGTCCTCGGTGATCGAGGAAAAGACCTTCCGCACCATTCAGGACGGCCTTTACGTGCAGATCGCCCAGCGCCAGGGCCGTATCCTCAAAGGCCTGTTCGTCGCCGACCGTCGCGATCCGAATTTCGACCTCATCTATTACGCCAAGGAAGGCATGATCGATGAAAGCGGTACGTCGCTGACCATGCGCGACGGCGAAGTGCAGCAGAAGACGCCGGACGGCAAGGTTTCGATCGTCAAGTTCCTGTCTTATGCTTTCGATCTTTCGACGATGTCGGAAAAGCAGGATTCGGAACCCTCGCTTTCTCCCGGCGATGCGAGCCTCGGTTTCCTTCTCTCGCCCGACGAAAACAATGCGAGTTACAAGCGCTCACCGGAAAACTTCCGCAGTGAATTGCACAAGCGGTTGTCGGACTGGATGTTCGCATTCGCTTTCGCGCTGATCTCGCTGGTCATCGCCGCCGATGCCCGTTCGCATCGCGAGGCGCGCATGCACCCGATGGTCGCTGCGCTGGTGACGGCATTCATGCTTCGCTGGCTGGGCTTTTATGTTACCAATCAGGTCAAGCAGAGTGCGGCCTTTATTCCGCTGGTCTATGCCGTGCCGGGTCTCAGCGGCGCCGCTGCCGCCTTCATTCTCATTACGGGCCGCAAGCCGAAAATGCCGAAGGTCATCGCCGATGCGGCTGGTCGTCTGCGCCGTCTTTTCTCCAGCCGGCTGGCACGAAGCTCGGGGAGCGGTAACGCATGATTTTCAACACGCTGGCCCGCTATTTCCTGAAACGATATCTGATGACGGCCGTCTGGTTCGTGCTCGGTGTATCGTCGATCATCTATCTTGCAGACTTCAGCGAAACGGCCCGGCGCATGTCCGGCCTGCCCGGCTATACCGTTCCGGCAGCGCTCGGCCTGACCGCGCTTCGCCTGCCGCTGATCCTGCAGCAGACCGTTCCCTTCATTGCGCTCTTCGTCGGCATGACGACGCTGATTTCGCTCAACCGGCGTTACGAGTTGGTTGTCACGCGCGCAGCCGGCATTTCCGCCTGGCAATTCATCCTTCCCTTCGTCCTCGGCTCCGTCCTGATCGGCATTCTGTCCGTCGTCGTCCTCAATCCCATTGCCGCCTGGGGCCAGAACCGGTCGCTGGCGATGGAGGCGGGCCTGCGCAACGAAGCCAATGGCGGACGCCAGCAGGAGATCGTTCCGTGGATGCGCCAGGCAAGCGGCGGCCAGGACACGATCATCGGCGCCAAGAGCTTCGAGGACAACGGAACCCTGCTTCTCGACGTGGTTCTCATCCACCTCGACAAGGACGGAAACATCGTCTCGCGGCAGGATGCCAAGTCGGCAAAGTTGGAAGATGGTTACTGGCTTCTTAACGGCGTTACGGAAACGCGCGCCGGGCATGTGCCAGTTCGGCAAGAGAGCGTGCGGATCAGTACCAATCTGAGACGGGAATTCGTCCAGGAACGGATGACACAGACGGAAACCGTTGCTTTCTTTGACCTTTCTCACAAGATCGAAGTTGCAAAGTCTTTTGGACTATCTTCAAAGGCGCTTGAGACGCAGTATCATTTCCTGCTATCGACGCCCCTGCTTCTGGTTGCGATGACCTTGATCGCCGCGACCGTTTCATTAAAGTTCAGCCGCTTCGCCCAGTCGCGCTCCGTGATTCTGGGTGGAATCGTTTCCGGCTTCGTGCTTTATGTAGTAACCGTGCTCGTAAGGGCATTCGGGAGTGGTGGTGTTGTCCCTCCCACCGTCGCGGTCTGGGTTCCAGTTATCGTGGCGTTGGCTTTGGGGGCAACCATTCTGCTTCATCAGGAGGACGGCTAGTGGCGGTATATGACCGCGGGAATATCAGGCGGCTTTGGACGGCCCTTCTGACAGGTGCCGCTGTGTGCGCGTATTTGGCATCCAGCCCGGTCGCTTTCGGCCAGGATGGATTGCTCGCGTCGGCAAGCCAAGACGATTCGAAACTCCTGCTTACAGCAAATGAACTGACCTATAATCGCGATTCCCAGCGCGTGATCGCGAAGGGCGTGGTTCGCATGAAGTATTCGGGCTACCGCATGGTGGCCCAGCAAGTGGAATACAATCAGCAGACCGGCCGCGTGATCGCCCATGGCAACATCGAATTGATCGAGCCCGGCGGTAACAAGATTTATGCCGACGAGATGGATGTCACTGACGATTTCGGTCAGGGCTTCGTTAATGCGCTGCGCGTCGAGACCCCGGACAATACCCGTATCGCGGGCGAAAGCGCCGAGCGCCTCGAAGGCGATCTGATGGTCCTCAACAACGGCGTTTATACGGCCTGTCTGCCTTGCGCCGCCAAGCCTGAGAAAGCGCCGCTGTGGCAGGTCAAGGCCGAGCGCGTCGTTCAGGATGGAAAGACCCATACGATCCGGCTCGAAAAGGCGCGCCTGCAGCTTTTCGGCCATTCGATCGCCTATGTGCCGTTCCTGACGGTTCCCGATAATACGGTGAAGCGGAAGTCCGGCTTCCTGTTCCCGCAGATGAGCATCACCGACAATCTCGGTTTCGGCATCGGCGTGCCCTATTTCCAGGTCCTTTCCGACACATCGGATGTCACTGTCACGCCGACCTATTACACGACGCAGGGTCTGCTTTTGCAGGCGGAATTGCGTCAGCGTTTCGAAACCGGCATGCACACGCTCACGATTGCCGGCATCAGCCAGCAGAAGTCCGATACTTTCACGGCCGGAACCAGCGACGCGCTCAACGATAATCGTGGCATGATCGCCAGCAAGGGTGACTTCACCATCAATCCCCGCTGGGCATTCGGCTGGGATGCAATGGTGCAGACCGACAATAACTTTTCGCGCACTTACGGGCTGAAGGGTTACAAAAACGACGTTCAGACCAATCAGATCTATTTGACGGGCACGGGTGAGCGGAACAGCTTCGACGCACGTGGCTACTATTTTAATGTTCAGGATACGGACAATACCGAATCCCTGGAGCGCAAGCAGGCTATCGTTCATCCGGTCGTCGACTACCGCTATTTCGTGCCGGATCCGATCTATGGCGGCGAGCTTTCGCTGACGACAAACCTGACCAGCATCACCCGTCTCAAACAGGATGCCTACGCGCTCGGAGGCTATTCACGCTTCAACGGGCTTGAAGGTGATTACACGCGTCTTTCCACCGAAGCCGAGTGGAAACGCACCTTCACGATGGATAGCGGCCTGCAGATCACGCCAATTCTGGCCGCACGCGGTGATGCGATGTGGACAGACATGTCACCGGCAAGCTTCACCTCCGGTGGCACATCCTATGCCTATCAGGGCATGATGCATGACGACGCAGCGTTTCGCGGCATGGTTACCGGTGGTCTGGAAGTGCGTTATCCCTGGCTCTTCACGGCGCTCAACAGCAGCCACGTAATCGAACCGATTGCGCAGATTTTCGTGCGTCCGAATGAGCAATATGCCGGCCGGCTTCCCAACGAGGATGCGCAGGCCTTCGTGTTTGACGCGACCAACCTGTTCGAGCGCGACAAGTTCTCCGGTTTCGACCGGATCGAAGGCGGCACGCGCGCCAATATCGGTTTCCGTTATAACGGCACCTTCGACAATGGCTACGGCGTTCGCGCTATTGCCGGCCAGTCCTTCCATCTGGCAGGCGACAATTCTTTCGCCTCCTACGATCTCGTCAATGCAGGCGCCGATTCCGGCCTCGAATCCGACCGTTCGGACTACGTCGCCATGGCGGCTTTCGATGCGCCGATCGGCCTTTCGCTGTCGTCGAGCCTGCGTCTCGACAAGGACGATCTCGACATCAACCGGTCGGAAACGGGCATCAGCTATTCGGACCGCCGCCTCACAGGCAAGCTCAGCTATACGCAGGTCAAGGCACAGCCGAAATATGGCTATAACGAAGACCGCGATATCATCCAGGCGTCAGGTACATTGCGCATGGACGACAACTGGTCGCTGTTCGGCTCGATCAATTACGATCTGAACGGAAAGTTTGCCGCCGAACGCCGCATCGGCATTGCCTATCAGGATGAGTGCACGATCCTGACGGTCAGCTATTCCGACGAGGGCAATATCAATTCCAGCCGGCAGGCCGCCAATGACTGGTCGATCAATGCCCGCCTGGCTTTCCGTACGCTTGGCGATGTCAGCATCGGTTCTGCAAACGAAGACTGGGCCGATATGGATATCGGCTGGAAGCCGAACAATTACTGAGTTTAAAGGCAGATCGCACAGCATTGCGGTCTGCCTTTTTGCCATTTGGCCAGTAAAAGTCACGGTTTTGCCGCAACAACACGCCAGTGTCGGCTTGGCATAAGACCATATCGGGTTTTCTTTCAACAACCGACACATTGCCGTTTTGCGGATCACGATGGTATATACGTGGCAAATTCGCGGTGCGGATGCACAGGTGCAGGTCTGAAAGGCCGGGGTGCAGAATTACCCCATCGTCAGACAGAACAGATTGGCGGGACGGGAAACAGGACCCTGACCGACGAAAGGGAGAAGGACATGATGAATTTCGGAAAGACGGCTTTGCGTGGCGCTGCTTTTGCCTTTGCGATATTCGCCGTTCCCATGGCCGCTGTGCCCTATGCTGGCCAGGCCTTCGCCGATAACACCGTCAAGATCGTCGTCAACAAGACCCCGATTACCAATGACGATATTGCCAAGCGCGTCGCCTTCCTGAAGCTGCAGCGCCAGTCCGGCAATCTCAATGAAAAAGCCCGTGAGCAGCTCGTCGACGAAGCGCTGAAACGCGAGGAAATCGGCCGCGTGAAAATGTCGGTCAGCACCGAAGACGTCGATGCCGCTTTTGCGCGTTTTGCCGGCAACAACAAGATGACCCCGCAGCAATTGACCAAGGTGCTGTCGCAGGCTGGCGTCGGCGCCGACCATTTCAAATCCTTCATTGCCGTACAGATGAGCTGGCCGCGCCTCGTCAACGCCCGCTACGGTGCACGTGGCAAGATGTCGACGCAGGATCTCGTCACCCGCCTGAAGGAACGTGGCGACAAGCCGGTCACAACGGAATATTTCCTGCAGCAGGTGATCTTCGTCATCCCGGAATCAAAGCGCAACTCCATCACCGGCAAGCGCAAGTCCGAAGCCGAAGCCTCGCGCAAGCGTTATCCCGGCTGCGATCAGGCCATGACCTTCGCTGCGACCATGCGGGACGTGGCGATCAAGGATCTTGGACGGATTCTTGCGCCCGAACTGCCGGAAGACTGGAAGGCGCTGGTGGAAAAAACCAAGGAAGGTGGCACCACCGGCACGCGCGTGACCGAAAAGGGCGTCGAATATCTGGCGATCTGCAAGCAGCGTCAGGTTTCCGACGATTATGCTGCGGAAATGGTGTTCAAGTCCGAAGACCTGATGAAGGCCAAGGAAGGCGAGAACCCGAACGAAAAGAAATATATGGATGAGCTGCGCAAGAAGGCGCAGATCGTCAACACCTGATACGAGAGCCGGTCTTTCCGTGACACATGCATCCCTGCCGCTTGCCCTGACACAGGGAGACCCAGCCGGTATCGGCCCCGATATCGCCATCACCGCCTGGGCCAGGCGCCGGGAAAACGGCGTAGCGCCCTTCGTCTTCATCGGCGATCCGAATGTGGTGGCGAGCCGCGCGGCGCTGATAGGCATCCCGGTCAAAATCGAGACCTGCGATGCCGCGAATGCCGTCAGCCTGTTCGATGACGCTTTTCCCGTGCTTCCTCTTCCCGTCGGCTTCGAGGTTCAGGCAGGCCAACCGCATGTCGGTGCGGCCCATGCAACGATCAAGGCCATCGAGACCGCCGTTTCCCTGACGGTCGAGGGCAAGGCTTCAGCCGTGGTTACCAATCCGATTGCCAAGTCCGTGCTTTACGAGGCGGGTTTCGGTTTCCCCGGCCATACGGAATTTCTCGCCGATCTTGCCTTGCGTCTTACCGGCAAGCAGGTGACACCGGTCATGATGATCGCCGGACCCAAAGTCCGTGTCGTGCCGGTGACGATCCATATTCCGGTCAAAGATGTGCCGGTGGCGCTGACCGAAGAGCTTATCGTCACGACCTGCCGAATCATCGATGCGGACCTCCGGCAGAAATTCGGCATCGAGGCGCCGCGTCTGGCGGTTGCCGGTCTCAACCCGCATGCGGGCGAGGACGGTGCGCTCGGCACCGAGGATCGCGACGTGGTTCATCCCGCGACCATTCGGTTGCGGAAGGACGGGATCGATGCTTTTGGCCCCCTGCCCGCCGATACGATGTTCCACGATGCCGCCCGCCGGCGCTATGATGTCGCCGTGTGCATGTATCATGATCAGGCGCTCATTCCGGCCAAGGCGCTCGGCTTTGACGATTCCGTCAATGTCACGCTCGGCCTGCCCTTCATCCGCACTTCGCCCGACCATGGCACAGCCTTCGGCATTGCCGGTCAGGGTATTGCCAATGAGGCGAGCCTGGTTGCGGCACTGAAGATGGCGGCGGAGATTTCCGCCCGCAGCCGGGTCAGCGCATAATGGCGGCCATAGACGGACTGCCGCCGCTGCGCGATGTCATTCAGCGGCATGGACTGGATGCGAAGAAATCGCTTGGGCAGAATTTCCTGTTCGATCTCAACCTCACCCAGAAGATCGCCAGAACGGCAGGACCGCTTGAGGGCGTGACGGTCATCGAGGTCGGCCCCGGACCGGGCGGCCTTACCCGCGCCATTCTTTCGCTCGGCGCCAAGAAGGTCATTGCCGTCGAACGTGACAGCCGCTGCCTGCCGGCGCTCGCCGAAATCGAAGCGCATTATCCCGGACGTCTCGAAGTCATTGAGGGCGATGCTCTCAAGACCGATTTCGAGACGATGGTTCCTGCCGGTGAACCCGTGCGGATCATCGCCAATCTGCCTTACAATGTCGGCACGCAATTGCTCGTCAACTGGCTTCTGCCGAAAGAATGGCCGCCCTTCTGGCTTTCCATGACGCTGATGTTCCAGAAGGAAGTCGGCCAGCGCATCGTGGCGGAAGAAGGCGACAACCATTATGGCCGCCTCGGCGTTCTCGCCGGCTGGCGCACGGTATCGGAAATGGCCTTCGACGTTCCGCCGCAGGCCTTCAGCCCGCCGCCAAAGGTCACCTCCACCGTTGTGCACCTGCTGCCGAAGGAAAAGCCGCTTCCCTGCGATGTCGCAAAGCTCGAAAAGGTAACCGAGGCCGCCTTCGGCCAGCGTCGCAAGATGCTGCGCCAGAGCGTAAAAAGTCTTGGTGGCGAGGCGCTGCTGGAAAAGGCGGGCATTGATCCGACACGCCGGGCGGAAACGCTGTCGGTCGAGGAATTCGTGATATTGGCGAATAGCCTGTAAGTTCCAATGCCATGCGAAGCGTTGGCGACGCGCGGTAGGGAAGTCGAATAGAGGGACGAGCGCATGGAGAATGCCGGCTTTCGCTACAAGCTCGACCCTCCTGCCAACGATCCTGATTGCGCGGTCGTGTTACTGCATGGGTCTGGCCGGACGGAAGATGATCTTGTTTCGTTTGGCCGCTCTGTCTTTCCCAATGGAATTCTCTTTGCACCGAGAGGCGCGATCCCCTGGGAAGACGGGTTCGCATTTTTCCGCAGGACGCCCGACAGGCGGCTGGATCTCGACGATCTGAAACATCAGGCCGAGAGCCTTTGTCGGTTCGTCGACGTCGTGTTTCAGAAGACGGGAGAGCGTCCCTTCCTCGTTGGATATTCGAACGGGGCGATCATCGCGGCTGAAACGCTTTATCAAAATCACCGTCTGTCGAGAGGCGCCATTCTGCTTCGACCGCTATCGCCGCGGCATGGCCAGCATTTTCCGGCCCTGACCGGATATCCCACGCTTCTGCTTGCGGGCACCCATGACGAGCGGCGGCACCCTTCGGATGCGCCGTATCTGGCAGATCAGCTTGAAAAAGCAGAGGCCACTGTTGTGCTGGAGACGATCACCACGGGTCATGGCTGGGCGCCAGATGCGGCAGACGAACGCCTGTCCCGTCAATGGCTATATGATCATCAAACAGGCTAGGTATTGCGGCCTGAGCGCAGCGATCAGAGCTGCGGCTCTTCCTCCAGCAACGCGCGCACGAAATCGAACATGCCGTGGCGGCGGTCGCGGCGGACGCGTTCAGCCTTGACGATCGCCTCGATCGCCTCGAAGGCGGCCTGCAGGTCATCATTGAGGATGACATAGTCATAATCGCGCCAGTGCTCTATTTCGGAGCGAGAATTGAGGAGCCGGGTCTTTATCACTTCTTCGGTATCTTCGGCGCGGCGGTGCAGGCGCGATTGCAGCTCTGTCATGGTCGGCGGCAGGATGAAGATGGACACGACATCCGCCTTCATCTTGTCCTGCAGCTGTTCGGCACCCTGCCAGTCGATATCGAACAGCATGTCGCGTCCGGCAGCCATTGCCACTTCCACCGGCTCGCGCGGCGTGCCGTAAAAATTGCCGTGAACTTCCGCCCACTCCAGCAGTTCTTCGTTATCGCGCATGCGCTCAAAATCGCGCTTGGAGATGAAGTGGTAGTGGATGCCTTCTATCTCGCTATGACGGCGCGCGCGCGTGGTGACGCTGACGGACAGGCTGATATTCTTGTCCTTTTCGAGCAGGTTGCGGGCGATCGTGGATTTGCCTGCGCCCGATGGCGACGAAATCACCAGCATCAGCCCGCGGCGAGCAATCGTGACGGGGGAATCGTTCATCGGGACCATGGGTCTACTCCAGATTTTGGACCTGCTCGCGGAACTGGTCGATAACCACTTTCAGCTCTATGCCTGCTGCGGTTACCGCACTGGCGTTCGATTTGGAACAGATTGTATTCGACTCGCGGTTAAATTCCTGTGCAAGAAAATCGAGCTTGCGGCCGACAGGCCCGCCATTTTTCAAAAGCTCGCGTGATGCCTGTACATGGGAATGCAGCCGGTCGATCTCTTCACGCAGATCGGCCTTGGTGGCGATCAGCGCCGCCTCCGCGTGAAGACGGTCACGATCAAGCCCGTGCATGCCCTCGCCGATCAGGGCGATCTGCTGGGCAAGCCGTGCGGCGATCTGTTCGGGCTGGCGGGAAGGATCGTTTTCAATGATGGCGGCAAGCTGTTCGATCCTGTCGATATGGCCGGAGAGGATGGCAAACAGGGAAGCACCTTCCCGCTCGCGCATGTCCTTCAGCTTTTCGACGGCGGCGGCAAAACCGGCAAGTACATCACTGTTGCGCGCCGCCTGCGCCTCGGCGTCATCTTCCGCCTCGCGAAAATCGACCAGACCGCGCAGCGACAGCAACGTATCGAAGCTCAATGGCTTGTCGTCAACGACATCACCAAGCTCTTTCTTCAGGGCGAGAACCGCCGCAAGGGCATCGCGGTTTATCACCGCTTCCAGCCGGTTTTCCGCAATAGACAGCGTCAATCCCGCCTGGATATTGCCGCGGGACAGATGCGCACCGGCGATCTCCCGCAGGCTCGTTTCCAGCGCTTCCAGACCGGTCGGCAGACGCAGGCGCACATCCAGACCCTTGCCATTGACCGAACGCAGCTCCCACGCCCAGCGGTAACGGCCGAATGTTCCCTCGCTGCGCGCGAAACCGGTCATCGATTGCAATGTCATCGTTGGAAAGCCCCCATCATGCCTTTAAAAAACCGGGCCTTGCGATCACAGGGCCCGGTCAGGATTATCAGTTGTTAGCGGGTTTTTCCGCCTCTGCGCCGCCGGGCTGACCATCCACGGCAACATCGGGATTGGCGCCGGCGGCCGCCTTTTCCGCTTCGATCTTACGCCAGCGGCGCACATTGGCGTTGTGCTCGTCCAGCGTCTTGGCAAAGACGTGACCGCCCGTGCCATCAGCCACGAAATAGAGGTCGTCGGTACGCCATGGATTGGCGACAGCCTCAAGTGCGGCACGTCCCGGATTGGCGATAGGAGACGGTGGCAAGCCCTTGATAACATAGGTATTGAACGGCGTCTGCTTCTGCAGGTCCGACTGGTAGATCGGCCTGTCGGACGGCTTGCCGTCACCGCCGAACAGACCATAGATGATCGTCGGGTCGGATTGCAGGCGCATGCCCTTCTTCAGACGGTTGTAGAAGACGGAAGCCACATGGGCGCGCTCGTCATCCTTGCCGGTTTCCTTTTCCACGATAGAGGCGAGCGTCACGAATTCCTCGACCGTCTTGATCGGCAAATCGGGGTCGCGCCGCTCCCAGATCATGTCGATCAGCTTGTCCTGCGCGGCACTCATCTGGTTGATGATTTCCTCGCGCTTGGTGCCGCGGGTGAAGCGGTAGGTATCGGGGCGCAGGCTGCCTTCCGGCGGCAGGGCCGAGGGCAATTCGCCGTCCAGCACTTCATCTGCTCCAAGACGCGCGAACATCTGCTTGACGGTGAGGCCTTCGGGAAGGGAGACGGAGTAAAGAATCGACTTGCCGGATTCCAGCAGCATCATGATGTCTTTCATCGATGCGCCGGCCTTGATCTCGTATTCACCCGCCTTAAGGGTCTGGTCCTTTTGCAGGTAGCTGCCGGTCATCAGGCGGAAGACACGGGCGTTCGAGACGACATCGTTACGCTCGAGATTATTGGCGATCTCGATGAGACCGGCGCCGTTGCGCACCGTGAAATGCGTGTTCGTCTGCAGCGGGCCTGGCTCCTGGAACGCATTGATCATGTAATAGAAGGCTGCAATGGCCAGAACGCAGACGGCAACCGCAAGCGTCATCAGGAAATTCAGGAAGATCACCAGCTGGCCATGGGCCTTGCGGGAGCGCTTCGGCGGCGCCGGCACCTTTTCCGGCCGCAGCGCTTCCGTCGGGGATTTCGGAATGATCGGGCCGCGATTGCCTTCGCCCGCACCGTTTTGTCCCTGGCTGTTCTGGTTCGTGTCGCTCACCGTCGGTCCTTTTCAGTTCGGCGTTGTCAGCGCTTTTTGCGCAGGTAATGCGGCAAAAACAGGTTCGGAATGTCTTCCTGCACCACATAGAGATATCGTGAAGTCGTCTTTGTCTTGCTTCACGAATCGTCGTTTCGGGCAAAGCCGGTCAAGGGAAGCTGTTTGCAGCGGCAGATCACCCTGAAACGGCAACCAACTTTCCATAAACGACTACAATATCGGCGCGAAAATCGAAATGGCTTTCGCAGGCCGCAATGCGTTCTTCAAATGAAAGAGCGCGCCTCATGCGCCCGGCGGGAGGGAGCCGCACCCGCTTGAAACGGTCTGCGGCACCGGGTCGCAACCGCGACGGCAAGAGCCGCCGCGATTAATCTTCTGGTCCCCGCATGTCCTTACCCCAAAACCGCTGCGCATTTTTGGGAGACATGGTCTAGGCTTCGTAACGGCGCAGTACGAGGGAGGCGTTGGTGCCGCCGAAACCGAAGGAATTCGAGAGCGCCACATTGACCTGACGCTTGCGCGCCTTGTGCGGCACCAGATCGATCTTCGTTTCCACATCGGGATTATCGAGGTTCAATGTCGGCGGTACGATGTTGTCGCGGATCGCAAGCGTCGCGAAAATGGCTTCGATCGCACCCGCCGCACCGAGAAGATGGCCGGTGGCCGATTTGGTTGACGACATCGAGATCTTCGGGGCCGAATCGCCCACGAGCCGCTCGACGGCGCCAAGCTCGATCGTGTCGGCCATGGTGGAGGTGCCGTGGGCGTTGATATAGTCGATATCGTCAGGCGTGAGACCTGCGCGCTTCAGCGCCATCGCCATGCAGCGATAGGCACCCTCGCCGTCCTCGGACGGAGCCGTGATGTGGTAGGCGTCACCGGAAAGGCCATAACCGACGACTTCGGCATAAATCTTCGCGCCGCGCGCCTTGGCATGTTCCAGCTCTTCCAGAACGACGATGCCCGCACCTTCACCCATGACGAAACCATCGCGGTCACGGTCATAGGGGCGCGAGGCCTTTTCCGGATTGTCATTGTGCTGGGTGGAGAGCGCCTTGCAGGCGGCGAAACCGGCAAGCGCAATGCGGCAGACCGGCGATTCGGCGCCACCCGCGACCATGACGTCGGCATCGCCGAAAGCGATCAGCCGGGCGGCATCGCCAATGGCGTGCGCGCCGGTCGAGCAGGCCGTCACAACGGCATGGTTCGGTCCGCGCAGCTTGTGGCGGATGGAGACCTGGCCGGAAACGAGGTTGATCAGACGGCCGGGAATGAAGAATGGAGAAATGCGGCGCGGACCCTTGTCGCGCAACGTATAACCCGCCTCGACAATGCCTTCCAGACCACCAATGCCGGAACCGATCAGAACGCCTGTCGCGATCTGGTCCTCGTCCGTTTCGGGATGCCAGCCGGCATCGGCAAGCGCCATGTCGGCGGCGGCCACGCCATAAAGGATGAACGGATCGATCTTGCGCTGTTCTTTGACTTCCATCCAGTCGTCGGCATTGAAAGTGCCGTTGGAGCCATCGCCGACGGGAATGCGGCAGGCGATCTTGGCTGGCAAGTCTTCGACTTCGAATTCAGTCACGAGACGGGCGCCATTCTGGCCGGCCAGCAGCCGCTCCCAGGTCACTTCCGTTCCGCATCCAAGAGGAGATACCATGCCGGTACCGGTGATAACGACACGCCTCATCGCCAACGCTCCGCCCTTATCCAAATCATCGGTCTTTTGCAGCGCCTGGCGCCATGGAACGCGGCGCAAGCGACGATGCAATATTTTTCAGTTTTCGCATGACACCCGCCGCAGACCGGTTGCGGTCGAAAGGTCGGATATCAGCCAGTACGCGCACCATTGTCGGCGCGTGCCGTCTCACGATAAAATATTGGCCCGGACAAGCCGGGCCAAGACGGGAGGGTATTTCACCTCCCCACGAAGGTCGATCAGGCCTGTGCCTTCTCGATGAACTTGACGGCGTCGCCGACAGTCAGGATCGAGTCAGCTGCGTCGTCGGGAATTTCGACGCCGAATTCTTCTTCGAAAGCCATGACCAGTTCAACGGTATCGAGCGAATCAGCGCCCAGATCGTCAATGAAGCTGGCGCCTTCAACAACCTTGTCGGCGTCAACGCCAAGATGATCAATTACAATTTTCTTTACGCGTTCTGCGATATCGCTCATGTCGGTTTCCTCGACCTTTATTTTGAAGGGAATGCCTCGCGGCACCCTGCCCTGTTAGAGCCCTCATGCGCCGTTCAAATCCGGCACTGCGGGCAAACCCGTTCAACCCGGTCCAAGCTAGACATCGTCACGCAAAATCGCAACGGCTTCCTGTCTCTCCGGGACGACTGTTCACAGTCTTGGCCCGCTTAACACGGTTTCAACCGGTCGAAAAGCCTGAAAACGCGCTAAGCACAGCGTATGACAGGCAATTTCGCCGGAAACCGGCCGGCGGGGCCTTGCGGCGCCATGCACCCAAGAAGGTGCTTAAACAGCGCCGCAATCCTTTTAACGACGGCCTTGAGCGCCGTCAGATCATCGCCATGCCGCCGTTGACGTGCAGGGTCTGGCCGGTCATGTAGGCGGCTTCATTGGAAGCCAGATAAAGAACGGCCGAAGCGACTTCGGCACCGGTTCCCATACGCTTCATGGGAATGGCGCCCATGATGGCGTCTTTCTGCTTGTCGTTCAGCTTGCCGGTCATGGCGCTTTCGATAAAGCCCGGCGCCACGCAGTTGACGGTGACGTTGCGGGTGGCGATTTCCTGCGCCAGCGACTTCGAAAAACCGATCATGCCGGCCTTGGAGGCGCAATAGTTTGCCTGACCGGGATTGCCGGTGACGCCGACGATGGAGGTGATGTTGATGATGCGGCCGAAACGACGGCGCATCATCGGATGCGTCAGCTCGCGCGTCAGGCGGAACATCGCCGTCAGGTTCACCTCGATGACACTGTCCCAGTCCTCGTCGCTCATGCGTACGAAGAGGCCGTCCTTGGTGATGCCGGCATTGTTGACGAGGATATCGACGCCTTCCAGCTCGGCTTCGGCCTTTTCGCCGAGCGCCTTGACCTCGGCGCGGTCGGCAAGGTTCGCCGGGAAAATTTTGACGCGTTCGCCAAGTTCCGCCGCCAGCGCTTCGAGCTTTTCAACGCGCGTGCCGTGCAGGCCGACGGTTGCGCCCTGGCTGTGCAGAAGGCGGGCGATTTCTTCGCCGATGCCGCCGGTCGCGCCGGTTACGAGAGCCTTGCGGCCTGTCAGATCAAACATGGTCCGTTCCTTCTTTAGAGCAATTCCGCAAAAAGCCTTTTAGCGGTTTTGCATCGGGAATTATCGTAAAACAGAAAGCCGTTACGGGCGTAAGCCTGTTCTCAGCCGATGAGAGTGGCAAGCAGCTGATCGATATCGGCGGCGCCGTTGACGGCCACGCCGTTCACCGTCTTGTCGATGCGGCGGGCAAGGCCCGTCAGCACCTTGCCGGAGCCGATCTCATAAAGCTGCGTCACATTGTTGGCGGCGAACCATTCAACCGTTTCGCGCCAGCGCACCTGGCCCGTCACCTGCTCAACCAGCAAGGCGGCGATCTCATTGGCGTCGGAAACGGGAGCGGCGCGCACATTGGCGATAACCGGCACGACCGGGTTGTTCTTTTCGACGCTCGCCAGCGCCTCGCGCATCGCTTCTGCGGCAGGCGCCATCAGCGCCGAGTGGAAGGGCGCGGAAACCGGCAGCATGATGGCGCGCTTAGCGCCCTTTTCGGAAGCGATGGCCGCAGCCTTTTCAACCGCAGCCTTGGATCCGGAAATGACCAGCTGGCCGCCGCCATTGTCATTGGCGATCTGGCAGATGCCAAGAATGGCGGCCTCCCCGCAGATCGCCGAAACCGCATCATGCTCCAGCCCGATGATCGCCGCCATGGCGCCCTCGCCAACCGGAACGGCGGCCTGCATGGCATTGCCGCGGATGCGAAGAAGACGGGCGGTGTCTGCAATCGAGAAGGTGCCGGCGGCACAGAGCGCCGAATATTCGCCAAGCGAATGGCCCGCAACAAAAGAGACGGCGTCGGAGAGCTTCAGGCCGCGCGCTTCCAGAACCCGCATGACCGCCATGGACACCGCCATGAGCGCCGGCTGGGCATTCGCCGTCAGCGTCAGCGTTTCCTCCGGGCCATTCCACATGATGTCGGAAAGCTTCTGGCCAAGCGCCTCATCGACTTCCTCGAAGACGGCGCGCGCCTCTACATAAGTGTCGGCGAGTTCCTTGCCCATGCCGACGGCCTGGCTTCCCTGACCGGGAAATGTGAATGCAATACCCATGGGATGTGGTCCTTCTTGTCTGGCCTTGCCTTTATTCTTTCGGACTTCCATTCACATTCCCGCCCGCGAAGTCAAGGCTTGAAGCCCTCGGACAGCCCCACTCGCGGGGTTTTGCCGACCTATTTTCCGCATTCTTTTCATCATATTTTTTCTTGCACTGCGGCAATTCCCCATTACTTTCATGCCACTTTTCAAAACATCTCGCCAGGTACCGGGACATTTCCATGAAACAGAGACTATTGGGCCGCACGGGTATTTCCGTGTCCGAAATTTGCCTTGGCACGATGACGTGGGGCACGCAGAACACCGAAGCCGACGCGCATGCGCAGATGGATTATGCCGTTGAGAACGGTGTCAATTTCTTCGATACGGCCGAACTTTACCCCACCACGCCGGTTTCCGCCGAAACCCAGGGGCGCACAGAAGACTATATCGGCACATGGTTTGAAAAGACCGGCAAGCGCGACCAGGTCGTGCTCGCCACCAAGGTTGCCGGCTCCGGTCGCGACTATATTCGCGGCGGCCGCGACATCGACGCCGCAGCCATTCGCGAGGCGGTGGATACAAGCCTCAAGCGCCTGAAGACTGACTATATCGACCTCTACCAGATCCACTGGCCGAACCGCGGCACCTATCATTTCCGCGGCGCCTGGAGCTTCGACGCCTCGGGTCAGGAAAAGCAGCGCACGCTCGCCGAAATCACCGAGAAGCTCGAGACGCTCGGCGAACTGGTGAAAGCCGGCAAGATCCGCGCCATCGGCCTTTCCAACGAGAGCGCCTGGGGCACCCAGAAATATATCGACATCGCCGAGGCCCACGGCCTGCCGCGCGTCGCCACCATCCAGAACGAATATAACCTTCTCTATCGCAGCTTCGATCTCGACATGGCGGAAGTCGCCCATCACGAGGATGTCGGCCTGCTCGCCTATTCGCCGCTGGCGGCGGGGCTGCTTACCGGCAAGTACCAGAACGGCGCACGCCCGGCGGGTTCGCGCGCCACCATCAACAAGGACCTCGGCGGTCGGCTGCAGCCGTTTCAGGAAGCACCGGTCAAGGCCTATCTGGAGCTTGCGGCCCAGCATGGCATCGATCCGGCAAAGCTCGCCATCGCCTTCTGCCTCACGCGCCCCTTCATGGCCTCGGCCATCATCGGCGCCACCACGATCGAGCAGCTGAAGGTGGATATTGCGGCGGCCGACGTGACGCTGTCGGACGAGGTGCTGAAGGGGATCGCGGCGATCCACCGGCAATATCCGATGCCAATCTGACAGGATAATGGCGCGCTTTTTCGCCCCTTGCCCTTGCATTCCGGGCAAAATTGCGTATAAGCGCGCTGTTCACAACACCCGGTCCAATTGGCTGGTGGCTGAACGGAGGGCTGGTTTCGGTAACGAAACAGCAGGAACCATAAGGTTTTTCCGGCCTCCCGTGTCTCCGCTCTCGACCGTCTCGAACAACGCTTTTCTTGCTTTAAGGCTTTACCGCCTACCCAAGAGCAGTCGTTGAGGCTTAGCGCCGTTGCCGGGTGAAGGACGAAACGCAAGAAAGGCAAAGCTTAAATGGCTCTTTACGAACACATCTTCCTTGCCCGGCAGGATATTTCTGCCCAGCAGGTCGACGCACTTGTCGAGCAGTACAAGGGCGTTATCGAATCGTTCGGCGGTAAAGTCGGACGCGTCGAGAACTGGGGTCTGAAGTCCCTCACCTACCGCATCAAGAAGAACCGCAAGGCTCACTACGCTCTCATGGACATCGACGCTCCGGCGGCTGCAGTTCATGAAGTCGAGCGCCAGATGCGCATCAACGAAGACGTTCTTCGCTACATGACCATCGCCGTCGAAGCCCACGAAGAAGGCCCGTCCGCGATGATGCAGAAGCGCGATCGCGACGACCGTCCGCGCCGTGACGGCGACCGTCCGGACCGTGGCCCGCGTGAAGATCGTGGTCCGCGCGCACCGCGCGAAGGTGGCTTCGGCGACCGCGAAGACCGTCCGCGCCGTCCGCGCGAAGACCGTGCATAAGAAGGAGTTTTGACCAATGGCTGACGCATCCTCTTCCCAGGCACGCCGCCCGTTCCACCGTCGTCGCAAGACGTGCCCCTTCTCCGGCGCAAACGCTCCGAAGATCGACTACAAGGACGTTCGTCTCCTGCAGCGCTACATTTCCGAGCGCGGCAAGATCGTTCCTTCCCGCATCACGGCCGTTTCCCAGAAGAAGCAGCGCGAACTCGCCCAGGCGATCAAGCGCGCCCGTTTCCTCGGCCTGCTGCCTTACGTCGTAGCGTAATGAATTGAAGCGAGGCTGCGTTTCGGCGCGGCCTCGCTTTCTCCTTTGAAGCTACTGCCTTCTAAGCAGTAGGTTGAAGGCTTCCAAATCCTTCCGCGTTGGGCGCGGATCGATACCAAAAAACCCATGTTGGGGATGAGGCTCTCAGGAGCGATCCTCTAACTGCTTTAGTTTCAGCAGGACAGCGAAGTGCAAAAGTTGAACCAGACAGTGCTGATCACCGGCGTTCTCGCCGGCATATGCGCCGCGTTTCTAACGCTTGGCGCAACGGCACAGTCGTCCTTTTCCTTCCTGCTCTATGCCGGTTCGGCCATGCCCATCTTCATCGCCGGCATGGGCTGGGGCAACCGCGCCGCTGTCGTTGCGATCATCACCACGGCCATCATCGGCGCGCTTGTCATGTCGCCGCTGTTTGCGCTGACCATCGCGATCTTCACGCTGATCCCGGCGGGCTGGCTTTCGCATCTCGCCAATCTGGCACGCCCGGCCTCCGAACTTGGCGGTCCGGATGATCTGCTTGCCTGGTATCCGCTCTCCGGCATCGTCCTGCATCTTTGCCTCCTGGTTGCGGTTGCCGTCGTCATTCTTGGCTGGATGATCGGTTACGGCCCTGATCTCGTCGCCCGCATGGTCGATATCATGATGACCTCGGTGCAGAACCGCGAGCCGCTGTTCGAACCCAATGCCGAGGCGCTCGCCCAGACAAAATCGCTGCTGGTGCTGATGCTGCCGATCGTTCAGGGCGGCCTGTGGGTCATCCTTCTGTTCGCGGCCTATTATTTCGCAACCCGGCTGGTTGGTTCCTTCGGCAAGGGCCTTCGCCCGCGTGAGGACATTGCTTCCGCGCTGCGCATGCACCGCAACGCGATCTTCATTTTTCTGGCCGGCATCGTGGCCATGTTCTTCGGCGGCGTCGCCGCCATGGTTGGCGCCGTCATCTGCGGCACCTTCGGCGCAGGCTTCCTGATGGCAGGTTATGCCTCGCTGCATAAAAAAGCGCGCGGAAAGGACTGGCGTCTGCCGGTTCTTATCCTCGCTTATCTCTCGGCGGTCTTTGTCTTTCCGCTGTTCATCATTCTCGTGCTCGGCTTGAGCGACGTGCGCAGCACGATCTCGCTGACGCCTGCACGGAAAACCGACAATACGAACGAAACCAACAACTAGAAAGGATCAAGAAGATGGACGTTATTCTTCTCGAACGCATCAACAAGCTCGGCCAGATGGGCGAAACCGTCAAGGTTCGCGACGGTTACGCCCGTAACTTCCTGCTGCCGCAGGGCAAGGCGCTGCGCGCCAACGCCGCCAACAAGACCCGTTTCGAAACCGAGCGCGCAACGCTTGAAGCCCGTAACCTCGAGCGCAAGTCGGAAGCCCAGAAGGTTGCCGAAGCACTCGAAGGCAAGTCCTTCATCGTCGTCCGTTCGGCTGGCGAAACCGGTCAGCTGTACGGCTCTGTTGCTGCTCGCGACGTCGTTGAAATCCTGGCTGCCGAAGGCTTCAACATCGGCCGCAACCAGGTTGAACTGAACACGCCGATCAAGACCATCGGCCTGCACAACGTCACCCTGCACCTGCACGCCGAAGTCGAGCTTCAGGTCGAGCTGAACGTTGCCCGTTCCGCCGAAGAAGCCGAGCGTCAGTCCAAGGGCGAAAGCCTCACCTCCGCCGACGCCATCTACGGCGTTGACGAAGACGCCCTGCGTCCGGAAGACTTCTTCGATCCGGAAGCAGACCGCGACGGCGACGACGAATAAGATTTGGCCTAGCGGCCGAAGAAAAACCCCGGATGGAAACATCCGGGTTTTTTTGTTTGTGGGTTGGAGTTTGCCGTTGGATACCCCCCTCTGCCCTGCCGGGCATCTCCCCCTCAAGGGGGGAGATCGGCAAGCGGACGGCTCCCTGCCTATGGAACGGGCGAGTGCGGCATATCGATCTCCCCTTTTGAGGGGGAGATGTCCGGCAGGACAGAGGGGGGTGCCCACCATCCGCACCCTCAACGCCCACTACCTCGCCGCCGTCTCAGCCCCCTCCGGCGCCACGCTTTTGTCCACATGCACGACCACCGACATGCCCGGCGACAGATCCGCCGCCAGCGGCTGATCCGCATCAATCGCGATGCGCACGCCGACACGCTGGGCGATCTTCACGAAATTGCCTGTCGCATTGTCCGGCTTGATGACAGCGAATTCCGATCCCGTGGCGGGCGAGAACCGCTCGACGCGGCCGTTGAGCTTGCGGCGATGCAGGGCATCCACCGAGATCGTCACCGGCTGGCCGACCTGCATGCCGGAAAGCTGGGTTTCCTTGAAATTGGCGATGACCCAGACATCATGCGGCACGACCGCCATCAATTGCGTTCCCGCCGTGACATATTGACCGGTGCGCACGCCGATTTCACCGAGCCTGCCATCCACCGGCGCATGAATCTCCGTATTGTCGAGGTCGATCTTCGCAAGTTCCACCGCAGCTTCGGCATTGGCGACAGCCGCCTGCAACGAACTGCGATTGACGATGATCGTCTGCAGATCCTGTCGCGAGACCTCGAGGGCTGCTTTCGCCTGCGACAGGGATGCGCGCGCCTTTTCAAGCGCGGCATGCGCCTCTTCCTGAAGGCTTGAGGTTCCGACACCGCTCTTGATGAGATTATCCTGCCGGTCGGATGCAAGCTGCGCCTGCTTCAGAGAGGCCTCGGCGGCATCGACAGCCGCCTGGCTGGAAAGGATATTGGCATTGGCAGCGTTTTCCTGCTGACGGGAATTATCGAGCGCCGCCTTCTGCGTATCGAGCGTGGCGGCCGCCTGTGCCTGTTTCTGGCGGTAGATGCGGTCATCGATCTTCGCCAGCAAGGTGCCCTTCTTGACCTCCTGATAGTCCTTCACAGGCACGTCCACGACGTAACCGCTGACCTGCGGGCTCATGGTGGTGACGTAACCGCGCACGAAGGCGTTGTCGGTCATTTCAACGGTGGAGAGGAACGGCGGCAGCCGCCAGGCGTAAAGCACCAGTGCCACGCCGGCGAGGCCGCCGAGCAGGACGAGAATGGAAACGGGGGTAAAAAACTTCTTCAGCATTGTATCACTCTTGGAAGGTTCAAGACTGTTGTGCCGGTGCGGCATCGACATTGTCCCTCAGGAGGAACGGGCGGATGCGCAGCCATGCAAGGTGGATCAAAAGCGCGACGAGCGCCAGCGCCGAAACAACGGAGATCAGCAGGAACGTATCATTATAGGCAAGCACATAGGCCTCCTTGCTGACCTGCTGGCCGAGAAGGGAAAGCCCCTCGGCCTTCAGCAGCGCCGGGTCGGTGATGACATGGCTGTAGGCGCCGGAAAGCTGGGATACGCGCTGGGCGACTACGGGATTGGTGAGCAGGACATTTTCCACCAGTATATTGGAATGGAATTTTTCGCGCAGTGTCACGAAGCTACCGAGCAGCCCGGTCATCAGCATCGAACCCGTGATCTGGGTGAACAGGAAGATGGTGATGAAATTCACCAAGTAGGGTGCACCTCTGGCAAGGGCCGCGGCAAAACCCTTGGACATGACGGGCGGCAGGAACATGGCCGCCCCGAAGGCAATCATCATCTGGCTGAGATACATTTCGCCCGGCCGCGTCAGATTGGTGGACTGGCTGTCCATTAACGAGCCGGCGGCGATCAGCGCCAGCGCAATCACATGCGCCGTATCCACGTATTTTGTCAGCATCAGCCAGGCGCAGGCCGCACCGCCAAGCACCGTCGCCAGCAACACCAGCGCATAAAGCGTCGTCGTCTGGTCGTTCAGCAGGCCAAGCTGCTGGTAGAAGCTGACCGCTGTTGAGGATTGTTCGGAAGAAACCGCGCGATAAACGAGCAGCACCGCAATAATATGCAGGTTGGTCTTCGAAAAAATCCAGCGCAGGTCGAGCAGCGGGTTTTTGCGCGGCAATTCGATGAAGGCCATGAGGGTCAGGAGCGCGATCGACGTTGCCAGAAGCACGCCCAGCCACCATGTTTCGAACCACCAGTAGAACCGGCCAAGGGTAAGCATGACCGCAAGACAGCCGAGACCGCCCGCAAACAGCAGATAGCTCAGAATGTCCATGCGCTCGATGACTTTCGCACGCGGCGGCGGCGTGACTTTCAGCACATAGATCATCGCGAAGGAGATCAGCGCAAACCCCACCTCCATGGAATAAAGCGCGTTCCAGCCATCGATTTCCAAAAGAGAGGGCGAAACGATGCGGGCGACGGGTGCCGACAGCAAGGTGCCGGTCAGCGCGATGCTGAAACCGAGCGAGAATTTCCGCGCGGGCGGAAAGGCTTCCAGAATGTAGAGAAAGCCGAGCGACGAAATCGGCGCGGCGGCCATGCCGCTGACGAAACGGATAACGATGGCCGAATGCAGGTCTGTCACGAAGAGGTTTAGGCAGGAAGCGACCACAAAGGCGATGATCGAGAGTTCGGCAAAGGGCCGCAGGCCATATTGCGCCCTGATCTTGAAGAGAGCGATGGAAAATGTGGCATAGGGCGCCATATAGGCGGCGGAGAGCCATGCCACTTCCGCCACTGTTGCGGAAAACTCGCCCTGAAGCTGGTAGATATTGGCCATGACGAGGTTCATGCCCAGACCCTGGGTGATGAAGAACGACAGGCCCGCGAAGATGAAGCACAGCCGCAGCCACACCGGCCGTTCTACCGGTTGCGGCGCGGCGGGAACGGCAGCTTCCGGCGCGGTCTCGCTTGTACCTGCATCGCTCAGCGACGTGCTGGCCTGCTCTTCCGGAATGTCGTCCGGCTTGACGGTCGCTTCTGTATTTGCGGGAGCGGCCTCATCCGTTGTCTGCGGCAACACGGTGCTCACGATTGCACCCTCCCGCTTGCCAGATTTTGCAGATTGGCGGAAAGCCGGCGCATGACATCAAGCGCCATTGCGAGTTCCTGCGAGGAAATATCGGCAGCGATTTCCGAACGCAGCGATTTCGCCACCGCCTGCACCGTCTGCGAGGTCTTCTCTCCTTCCGCTGTCATGTGAATGCGTTTGGCGCGGCGGTCGTTTTCGTCGGAGCGGCGTTCGATGAGGTTCTGTTTCTCCATGCCATCCAGCACACGCACCAAGGTCGGGGTCTCGATTTCCATTTCCTCGGCAAGTTCAGTCTGGGTTAAAGGCCCGCGCCGCGACAGGGCAAAAAGCGCACGCGCACGCGCCAGCGTCAGGCCGCTTTCCCCTACCCTCGCGTCGAAAAACGCGCGCAGTTTGCGGGTAAAAGCGGAGACTTCATCGAGGAGCTGTTCCTTGTCGGTCTCGCGGGACATATCAGCCAGCCTTATAATTAGCACACTACTTATTTTCTGCCTATTTATTCGTAAGCCTGACGATTTTCAAGTTTCTTTCATGCCGGGTCTGCCATGCGGTAAACTCATGGCAGCGAATCACGTTGCCGGGAAATGCCGGCACCTCGTTCCCGCCCGCCTGTGGATTGCTGGGGACAACTGAAGATGTGATCCAGCTTTTCAGAACGGACGTCAGCCTGCCGTATAGTGTTGCAACAATATCATTGACTGCCATGCCCCAGGAAGCCAAACCCGAGGTTTAAGGACAAGGCAAAGGGAGATCGCGCAAACCATGAACGACGCTGTGAGAAAGATCACCCCCGCGCAGCCGGCGGAACCGCATTACCGCGAAGCGCCGAACAACATCGAGGCCGAACAGGCGCTGCTCGGCGCCATCCTCGTCAATAACGACGCCTATTACCGCGTGTCGGACTTCCTGAAGCCCGTGCATCTTTACGAACCCTTGCATCGCAAGATTTTCGAGGTGGCGGGCGATATCATCCGCATGGGCAAAACCGCCAATCCGGTGACGATCAAGACCTTCCTGCCGGCCGACGACAAGATCGGCGACCTGACGGTGGCGCAATATCTCGCGCGCCTGGCGGCGGAAGCCGTCTCCATCATCAATGCCGAAGATTACGGCCGCGCGATTTACGATCTGGCGCTGCGTCGCGCGCTGATCCAGATCGGCGAGGATGTCGTCAACATCGCCTATGACGCGCCGCTCGACATGCCGCCGCAGGCACAGATCGAGGACACCGAGCGCCGCCTGTTCGAACTGGCGGAAACCGGCCGTTACGATGGCGGCTTCCAGTCGTTCAACGACGCAGTGGCGCTGGCGATCGACATGGCGGGGGCCGCCTTCGAGCGCGACGGCAATCTCTCCGGCATCTCCACCGGCATTCACTCGCTCGACGCCCGCATGGGCGGTTTGCAGCGTTCCGACCTTATCGTGCTTGCCGGTCGCCCGGGTATGGGCAAGACCTCGCTTGCCACCAACATCGCCTATAACATCGCCGCGTCCTATGATCAGGAAGTGCAGCCCGATGGTTCGTTCAAGGCGAAAAACGGCGGTGTCGTCGGCTTCTACTCGCTCGAAATGTCGTCCGAACAGCTGGCCACCCGTATCATTTCCGAGCAGACCGAAGTGTCGTCCTCGAAAATCCGTCGCGGTGACATTACCGAGGCCGATTTCGAAAAGCTCGTCGCCTGCTCCCAGATGATGCAGAAAGTGCCGCTTTACATCGACCAGACCGGTGGTATCTCCATCGCCCAGCTTTCCGCCCGCGCCCGTCGCCTGAAGCGCCAGCGCGGCCTCGATGTCCTTGTCGTGGACTATATTCAGCTGATGACCGGTGGCGGCAAGGGCGGCGAAAACCGCGTGCAGGAAATCACCCAGATCACCACGGGCCTGAAGGCGCTTGGCAAGGAACTCAATGTTCCCATCATCGCGCTGTCACAGCTCTCCCGTGCGGTGGAAAGCCGCGAGGACAAGCGCCCGCAGCTTTCCGACCTGCGTGAATCGGGCTCCATCGAGCAGGACGCCGACGTGGTGATGTTCGTGTTCCGTGAAGAATATTATGTGAAAAACATGGAGCCGCGTGACCCCGGCGATGTGAAATATGCCGAATGGGAAGCACATTTCGACCGGGTGAAGGGCACGGCTGATGTCATCATCGCCAAGCAGCGCCACGGACCGACCGGCACGGTAAAGCTCGCCTTCCAGTCCGAATTCACCCGCTTTGCGGATCTGGCCGACCCGAGCTTCAGCCAATACGAAGAGCATTGATCCCATATGGATATTTGAGGGCAAATGGTTTCGCCCTCAACCTATGCCTCAGGTTTGGAATGGAACGAACGGAGTCTTTTCAGGACCTTGGCCGTATTGTTTCACAATCCGATTCCGCGCAGCAGCGCGACGCTGACGACGCCGAGTGTGGCGGCTGGCAGCAGGCTGAGGCGGAGTGCCGCGATTGCGGTTACCGCGCAGGCAATTGTTTCCGCCAGTCCGCTTGCCAGCGCCGTCGGCGTGACGACGGCCATCAGAACGGCAGGCGGAACCACACCGAGCGCCTTTTTCAGACGCGGTGTCAGGGTGAAATGACTGACCAGCAGCAGACCGCCAAGACGCGTGGCGACGGTTGCCGCCATCATGGCCAGAATCGCCAGCAGGGTATTCATATCGAGCGTCATACCGGCTGCTCCGCCTGCTCTTCATGACCGAAGGCCGCGACGGCAAGCCCCGCCAGCGCGCCGGCTGCAATATACCAGGCGCCCGGAACCAGCGTATGGGTGAGATAGGCGGCGGCGGCACTTGCCAGCAGCACGAAACCGGTTTCCCTGCCCTTCCAGAATCCCATGAGTAGCACGATGAAGACAGCCGGGAAGGCGAAATCCAGACCGATCACGGACATGTCACCCAAGACAGAGCCAAGCAGCGCGCCTGCCAGAGTGGCGAGGTTCCAGACGAGATAGATCGATAGCGCGGCCCCGGTGAAGAAGGCCGCCGTCAGCCTGCCGGCAATGACCCTGAATTCCGACAGCGCCCAGGATTCGTCGGTCAACACCAGCATGGCCGCGTATTTTCGCCAGCCGGTAAAATCGTCCAGCTTGCCGGCGATGGAGGCGCTCATCAGCACGTGGCGCAGATTGACCAGCAGTGCTGCGAAACCGAGCGCGCTCCAGCTTGCCGGATGCATCCACAGATCCATGGCCACAAATTGCGAGCCGCCGGCAAAGACCAGCAGCGACATCAGCGAGGCTTCCAGCGGCGACAGGCCCTTGCCAATGGCGACCGCGCCGAACACCACGCCAATCGGCACCATGGCGACAAGCAGCGGGGCGGCGGCCCTCAACCCCGCGCCGAATTCCGAGCGCTTTTCCGATACGAACATCGCATTCTCCCTTGCAGAAGAAGGCGATTACGCCCGGCAAGCCACCTCGTCTTGAACGAAAGTGACATTGTGGCGAAGAAACGCGGGCGGGATCACGCCACGCGGAATTGCCCTGGCGTGACGCCGGTGCGCGCCTTGAAATGCCGGGTAAAATGCGCCTGATCGGCAAAACCGCACAGCGCCGCCACTTCGGCCGGCGTCTCACCCGCACGCAGAAGACGGCGCGCCTGCCGGATGCGCACATCCGTCAGATAGGCGTGCGGGGTGATATGAAACTCCTTGCGAAAGGCGCGGATAAGGTGGGCGCGACTGAGGCCGGCAATCGAGGCCAGTTCCTCAAGGCCGATATCGGTCTCGTAATTGTCGGAAAGATAATCCCTCGCGGTATGGACCGCGGTTTTCTCGCGGGTTTTGACGGGCAGGATGATGGCGCTGCCGTGCCTGCCGAACAAGGCGGCGAGAACCGAGAACATGCCCTCATCCGCTTCCAGAGCGCCGGACCCGGCCTCCAGCCGGCGATGCGCCATCTGGAAAGCGATGGCCATCTGTGGATCGCGCGGCAGAAACCGGGGGAAAGACGGCGTGCCGTGAAAGGCCCTGCCCGTCACATCCTCGATAATGTCGCGCAGCAGCAATCTGTCGGGATAGATCATGCGGTAGCGATAACCGCCGCCGCCCGGCGCGCCATCGTGAATCTCGTCCGGGTTGATCAGATAGAGATGACCCGGCCCCGTCTGTTCGGTGGTGCCCTGAATGGTGGAAATCTGCGAGCCGCTTTCAATCGCGCCGATGGAGAAGGTGTCATGCGCATGTGGGGAATATTCATGCGTCAGGAACGTCGCGCTCAGACATTCCATGCCGCCAAAATGCCGGTCGCGCCAGAAACGCGTGGTTTCCGTCGCGGCAATAGGCATGACATCTATGGCCTGTTCCTGCGAAACATTGTGCATAGAAGGAGTTTAAAGCATTCGGTCATTACCGTCTTGAACAAAAGTGCTAGGGTCTGGCCGGTTCCAAATCAACCGGACGCATGGCATGACAGACGACTTCGAAGATACATTTGCTGAGAACGAAACCGACGCTTTTGAACACGCGCCACTGAGGCTGACCGTTGATCTCGGCGCGCTCGCCGATAATTGGCGGGACATGAAGAAGCGGTCCGGCGAGGCGCGGACGGCTGCTGTCGTCAAGGCCGATGCCTATGGTCTCGGTATCGAGGATTGCGGGGCGACGCTTTACCATGCCGGCGCGCGCGATTTCTTCGTGGCGACGGTGGCCGAGGGGGCGACGCTGCGTTCCTATGCCCCCGAAGCGCGCATTTTCGTGCTGTCAGGCATATGGCAGGGTCAGGAACGTCAGGTCTTCGACAATGATCTGGTGCCGGTTCTGGCCTCGGAGGAGCAGCTTTCTTTCTGGATGGCGACGGTTGCCGAGCGCGGCGACCACCCCTGCGCGCTGCATGTCGATACCGGTTTCAACCGCCTCGGACTGCCGCTCGAGGACGCGCTGTTTCTGGCCGACGACGTGACGCGGCCGGCGAGTTTCGACCCGGTTCTGGTGCTGTCGCACCTCGCCTGCGCCGACACGCCCTCCTCGCCAATGAACAGGGTTCAACTCGAATCATTTCGAAAGGTTAGCGCCGCTTTCGAAGGAATCGAATCAAGCCTGTCGGCTTCTGCCGGCATCTTTCTGGGACATGACTATCATTTCGATCTCACCCGCCCCGGCATCGCGCTTTATGGTGGCGAAGCGGTCAATGACGTGGTCAATCCGATGCGGCCTGTCGCCAAGGCCGAAGCGAGGATCATCCAAATTCGTGAGGCGGGCGAAGGCCAGACCGTGAGTTATGGCGGCACTTTCCTGCTGAAGCGCGCAAGCCGCCTTGCCATCGCTTCCGTGGGTTATGCCGATGGATACCAGCGTTCGCTTTCCGGCTCAGGCATTCCGCTGCGCGAAATGGGCCATGGCGGTGCCTATGGCGTCGCCAACGGCCACAGGGTGCCGGTCGCCGGCCGTGTGACCATGGACCTCACCATTTTCGACGTGACGGACATTCCGGCCAACGCCATCCGTGCCGGCGACTATATCGAGCTTTTCGGTCCCAATGTGCCGGTCGATGAGACCGCGCGGGCGGCCGGCACCATCGGTTACGAGATGCTGACGGGGCTTGGCCTGCGTTACGAGCGGCAATATCTGATGGCCGACGACTGAGCCGCGCCTTTAGCCCTTGGAAAGCGGCGGCGACCTGTGCTAGAAGAGAACAAAAGGAGATCGAAATGCCCGAAATCCATTTGAGCGAGCAGGACGAGAAGTTCATCGAGGAGCAGGTGGCGGCGGGCATCTACAGCGATGCGGACGCAGTTATTCATGCGAGCCTGCAATTGCTGAGCAGTGACGAGGGACGACTCGCGGAGCTCCGGAAGATGATTCACGAAGCTGACGCAGAGTTCGAACGGGGTGATTACGTGACCTTTTCGACGGATGATGATCTGACCGCCTACATCATCGAACGCGCCAGAAACGAAAAGTGACGAAGGCCCGCATCTATTCCCTGTCATCGCGTGCCATTCGTGATCTTATCGATCTCTATAAATTTCTGGAGGACAAAAATCCGGTCGCGGGCGAACAACTAGTATCGGCCATAGAGCGGAAAATCCGGGATACAGCCCGGCTGGGTCTGACCGGAGTTTCCCGTGACTGGATCAGCAGCGGTCTTCGTGCCGTAAATCACAAAAATCGCTGCATCTATTTTCGTGTAAAAGAAAACGAATTGCGCATATTGCGCATCGTCCACGGCCATCAACACATTGGCGCTGAAGACGTAGAAGAAGAAAACTGACATAACATGGCCAAAGCCAAGACCCAATTCGTGTGCCAGAACTGCGGCACGGTTCACACCCGCTGGGCGGGAAAATGCGAAGGCTGCGGCGAGTGGAATACCATCGTCGAGGAAGACCCGATGGGCGGCATCGGCTCCGGGCCGGGCAAGGTGCCGAAGAAGGGTCGGCCTGTCACCCTCACCTCGCTTTCAGGTGAAATCGAGGAGGCGCCGCGTATCCCGACCGGTATCAGCGAACTCGACCGGGCGACCGGCGGCGGTTTCGTGCGCGGTTCGGCGGTTTTGATCGGCGGCGATCCCGGCATCGGCAAATCGACGCTCCTCATGCAGGCCGCAGCGGCTCTTTCGCGGCGCGGGCATCGCATCATCTATGTCTCTGGTGAAGAGGCGGTGGCGCAGGTGCGTCTGCGCGCGCAGCGTCTCGGGGCTGCGGAAACCGATGTGCTGCTGGCGGCGGAAACCAATGTCGAGGATATTCTCGCCACGATTTCCGAAGGCAAGCGGCCCGATCTCGTCATCATCGATTCCATCCAGACGCTGTGGAGCGATACGGCCGATTCCGCCCCCGGCACGGTGACGCAGGTGCGTACCGGCGTGCAGGCGATGATCCGTTTCGCCAAGCAGACCGGCGCGACCATGGTGCTCGTCGGCCATGTCACCAAGGAAGGCCAGATCGCCGGCCCTCGCGTGGTCGAGCACATGGTCGATGCCGTGCTTTATTTCGAAGGCGACCGCGGACATCATCATCGCATCCTGCGCACCGTCAAGAATCGCTTCGGGCCGACCGATGAAATCGGTGTGTTCGAAATGTCGGATCGCGGCCTTCGGGAAGTCTCCAACCCCTCCGAACTGTTTCTCGGCGAGCGCAACGAAAAGTCGCCGGGTGCTGCGGTTTTTGCCGGCATCGAGGGCACGCGACCCGTGCTTGTCGAAGTGCAGGCGCTGGTCGCTGCCACGTCGCTGGGTACGCCGCGTCGCGCCGTGGTCGGCTGGGACAGTTCCCGCCTCGCGATGATTCTGGCCGTGCTGGAGGCTCATTGCGGCGTGAAGCTCGGCCAGCATGACGTTTATTTGAATGTCGCCGGCGGCTACCGTATTTCCGAACCGGCCGCCGATATGGCGATTGCCTCGGCGCTGGTTTCCTCGCTTGCCGGTCTTGCCCTTCCCGCCGATTGTGTTTATTTCGGCGAAATCAGCCTGTCGGGTGCGGTTCGGCCGGTCTCGCATACGGGCCAGCGATTGAAAGAAGCTGAAAAACTTGGCTTTTCCGCCGCACTTCTGCCTTCTGCTTCGGCTGAATTGCCGAAAGGCGGCAAGGGGCGCTGGACGGAAATCGAAAGCCTTCCGGACCTCGTGGCCCGCATCGCCGGCTCCGGCAACCGGTTCAAACAGGTTGAGGACGACGAATATTGATCCTTTCGCCAAGGGAAACAGTGGTGTAAGAGGATCGCAAAATTGGCAAGGCAGCGTCTGACAAGGCGTCGCACCTCCGGAGTTGGTATATGCCCATTACAATTTTCGACGGCATCGTCATCGCCGTTGTTCTTTTCTCCGCCCTTCTTGCAATGGTGCGCGGTTTTTCACGCGAGATTCTGTCGATTGCAAGCTGGGGCGGCTCGGTCGCCGCTGCCTATTATCTTTATCCGGTCCTGCTGCCCTATGCGCGCAACTATACCGATGACGACAAGATCGCCATTGCCGGTTCGGCGGGCGTGGTCTTCCTCGTCTCGCTGATCGTGATTTCCTTCATCACCTCGCGCATTGCCGATTTCATCATCGACAGCCGCATCGGTGCGCTGGATCGCACGCTCGGTTTCCTGTTCGGCGCGGCGCGCGGCATTCTGCTGCTTGTCGTCGCGGTCGCCTTCTGGAACTGGCTGGTGGATGTGAAGACGCAGCCGGAATGGGTGACACAGGCGAAGTCCAAGCCCTTCCTCGACGGGCTGGTGGGCAAGCTGGAGGCGGTTCTGCCTGACGATATCGAACCGCAGATCCGCGCCCGCATCCTCGGGAAACCACAGGAACCGACAGCCACGCAGGCGCCTGCGGAAGATGTGCCGGCAACAAATCCGCCGGCAACGAATAATTGACACAGTGTCGCGCCTTGCAATGCATGCAAGGCGCGCTATTTGTGCTAAATATCAAGCACGACACAGACGGACCGACCGGGGGAAATACTCACCGGAGAGGTCTTTCTTTTTTTCTCGGTAGAGAGCAAGGGCAAGCCGGATGATTGAGCCGCTTTCGCATTCCCCGTTCCCTGGGGCCACTTTCAAGGAAGAGATCGACGGCGACACGCTGCATGAAGAATGCGGCGTGTTCGGCATTCTCGGCCATGCCGATGCCTCGGCGCTGACTGCCCTTGGCCTGCATGCGCTCCAGCATCGCGGCCAGGAAGCGGCGGGCATCGTCTCCTTCGATGGCAAGCGCTTCCATCAGGAACGCCACATGGGCCTTGTCGGCGATCATTATACCGATCCGGTAACCCTTGCCCGCCTGCCCGGCTCCATCGCCATTGGCCACACCCGTTATTCCACGACCGGCGAAGTGGCGATGCGCAACGTGCAGCCGCTGTTTGCCGAACTGGAAGAAGGCGGCATTTCCATTGCCCATAACGGCAATTTCACCAACGGCCTGACGCTTCGCCGCCAGATCATCGCCACCGGCGCCATCTGTCAATCTACCTCCGATACCGAAGTCGTCCTTCACCTCATCGCCCGCTCACGCCACTCCTCCACCGCCGATCGCTTCATCGACGCCATCAGGCAGATGGAAGGCGGTTATTCGATGCTGGCAATGACGCGCACCAAGCTGATCGCCGCGCGTGACCCGATCGGCATCCGCCCGCTGGTCATGGGCGAGCTTGATGGCAAGCCGATCTTCTGCTCGGAAACCTGCGCTCTCGATATCATCGGCGCGAAGTTCGTTCGCGACGTGGAGAACGGCGAAGTCATCATCTGCGAAATCCAGCCTGATGGTTCGATCACCATCGATGCGCGCAAGCCCTCGAAGCCGCAGCCGGAGCGTCTCTGCCTGTTCGAATATGTCTATTTCGCCCGTCCCGATTCCGTCGTCGGCGGCCGCAACGTCTATACGACGCGCAAGAACATGGGCATGAATCTTGCCAAGGAAGCGCCGCTGGAAGCCGATGTAGTGGTTCCGGTTCCCGATGGCGGCACGCCGGCAGCACTCGGTTTTGCGCAGGAAAGCGGCATTCCCTTCGAATACGGCATCATCCGCAACCATTATGTCGGCCGCACCTTCATCGAGCCGACGCAGCAGATCCGTGCTTTTGGCGTCAAGCTCAAGCATTCCGCCAACCGGGCGATGATCGAAGGCAAGCGTGTGGTGCTGGTGGATGATTCCATCGTGCGCGGCACGACCTCGGTGAAGATCGTGCAGATGATCCGCGAGGCCGGCGCCAAGGAAGTGCATATCCGCGTCGCCAGCCCGATGATCTTCCATCCGGATTTCTACGGCATCGACACGCCGGACGCAGACAAGCTGCTCGCCAACCAATATGCCGATGTCGAGGCGATGGCGAAGTTCATCGGCGCCGATTCGCTGGCCTTCCTGTCCATCGACGGGCTTTACCGCGCCGTTGGCGGGGAAAACCGCAATCCGGCCCGTCCGCAGTTCACGGACCATTATTTCACTGGTGATTATCCGACCCGCCTTCTCGACCAGAATGGCGAGGCGATGGGCAGCAAGATTTCCATGCTGGCCAGCAACGGCTGATACGCCTCACACAAAGCGGCCATCCGGCTTCCGGTGGCCGCTTTTTTCTTGCCTTTTGTTCAGGCCCTCGCCTGCGACGATATAATCGCTTGTGAAAGGCCCGTGGCGCTTCGTAGAAGGAAGCGCAATCATTTTCGGGGGGACCATGACTATCGATCTCAAGGGCCGCATCGCTCTCGTTACCGGCGCTTCGCGCGGCATCGGCTATTTCACGGCGCTGGAACTCGCCAAGGCCGGCGCGCATGTCATCGCCTGCGCCCGCACGGTGGGCAGCCTTGAGGAGCTGGACGACGCCATCAAGGCCGTCGGCGGCACGGCGACGCTCGTTCCCTTCGATCTTTCCGACATGAAAGCCATCGATGCGCTGGGCGCGAATATCTTCGAGCGCTGGGGCAAGCTCGATATTCTCGTCGCCAATGCCGGCGTTCTCGGCGTGATCTCGCCGGTCGGCCATATCGAGGCGAAAGTCTTCGAAAGGGTCATGAACATCAATGTCACCGCCACCTGGCGGCTGATCCGCTCGGTCGAGCCGCTGCTGTTGAAATCCGATGCCGGCCGCGCGCTCATCCTGTCCTCGGGCGCCGCCCACAGCTGTCGCCCCTTCTGGGGTGTCTATTCCACCTCCAAGGCGGCAGTCGAAGCGCTGGCCCGCACCTGGGCGGCGGAAACGCAGAAGAGCGCCCTTCGTGTCAACAGCATCAATCCCGGTGCGACACGCACGGCGATGCGTGCGCAGGCGATGCCCGGCGAAGACCCGGCCACCGTGCCGCATCCATCAGAGGTGGCCGCGGCCATTCTTCCGCTCGCCTCGCCCGATCTGACCGAAACCGGCAAACTCTTCCTCGTGCGCGAGGGAAAATTCGTGGACTACCGCCAGCCGGAGTGAATATTTTCCGCTCGGAGCGGCGATTTGGTCACCACGGTTGCTCTTGACCGGGCCGCACCGCCACGCCATAAAGCAAGATATGAGAACGATGATCTGCACCTGCTGCTGAGATTTTTTTTGCTGGTTCGCCACCGGCCAGATCGTTTTCGTCTCCCGCAAGGTCAAGAAAGATAAACGTTCCGGCCAGGATAATATTCTGCCTTTAGGGAACTGCCGCATGTCCTTGCGCCTGAAATTTCACAATACACTCACACGCGAAAAAGCGGAATTTGCACCGATCGACGCTGACAATGTGCGCATGTATGTCTGCGGCCCGACGGTTTATGATTTTGCCCATATCGGCAATGCGCGCCCGGTCATCGTGTTCGATGTTCTCTACCGGGTGCTGCGCCACGTCTTTGGCGAAGACCATGTGACCTATGCCCGCAACATCACCGACCTGGACGACAAGATCAATGCGCGGGCGCTGCGCGACTATCCGCATCTGCCGTTGAACGACGCCATTCATGCGGTGACGAAAAAGACCGCCGACCAGTTCCATGAGGATGTGGCCACGCTCGGCTGCCTTCCGCCGACCGTCGAACCGCGCGCCACCGACTACATCGCGGAAATGATCGACCTCATCGAGAAGCTGATCGCCCGCGGCCATGCCTATACGGCTGGCGGCGAAGTGCTGTTCGATACCCGCTCGATGGCCGACTACGGCCAGCTTTCCAAGCGGCCGCTGGACGAACAACAGGCCGGCGCACGCGTGGCGGTGGAAGCCCACAAGAAGACCCCCGGCGATTTCGTGCTGTGGAAACTGTCCTCGGATAATGAACCGGGCTGGGAAAGCCCGTGGGGCCGCGGCCGTCCGGGCTGGCACATCGAATGCTCGGCCATGGCCGGTCGCTACCTCGGCGAGGTCTTCGATATTCACGGCGGCGGGCTCGACCTTATCTTCCCGCACCATGAGAACGAAATCGCGCAATCGCGCTGCGCCAATGGCACGCATGTCATGGCCAATGTGTGGATGCACAACGGCTTCGTGCAGGTGGAAGGCCACAAGATGTCGAAGTCCGAGGGCAACTTCGTGACGATCTATGAATTGCTGCACACGGAGAAATTCGGCGGCCGGAAATGGCCGGGCGAGGTTCTGCGCCTTGCCATGCTGATGACGCATTATCGCGAGCCGATCGATTTTTCGGTGAAGCGTCTGGAAGAGGCCGAACGCCTGCTCGCCAAGTGGCCAGCAGCGGAAGCCTCCGATGCTGCACCGGACGACACCGTGCTCGAAGCGCTTGCCGACGATCTCAATACCGTTGCCGCCGTGCAGGCGCTGCATGCGCTGGCGCACGCCGCCAATCTGGACCCATCCAGGCTGCCCGCCTTTGCGGCGAGTGCTGCCCTGCTGGGTGTCCTGCCGAAGAAAGCGGAAATGGACGAGGCCATCGTTTCGGCCGTCGATGCGCTGGTGCAGCTGCGTCTGGAAATGTTGAAGGCGAAGAACTTTGCGGAAGCGGATCGTTTGCGTGATGAGCTTTCCGAGAAGGGCATTCAGCTGAAGGATGGCAAGGACAAGGAGACCGGGGAGCGGACGACGACGTGGGAGTTGAAGCGGTAATTTACTGCTGCGGCTTGCGGCTTACCCCCCTCTGCCCTGCCGGGCATCTCCCCCACAGGTGGGGAGATCAATCGCGGTGACCGCTCGCCCAACTCTGACGCTGCGGATGGAGCGGGGAGTGTGCTTCTAGCCTATCTCCCCACCTGTGGGGGAGATGCCCGGAAGGGCAGAGGGGGGCCGACGGTCACCACAATCCGCTTGCGGTTTTGAGTTACCTCAACCAATCTAAGTTGAGGCACTAAACAGCGAGCCAAATCATGCCGCATGCAGACGTCGATCCGATGCATCGCCAATATGCGAAGCAGATGCGTAAAGTCATGACGGATGCCGAGCTGAAGCTCTGGAATGCCATTCGCGCTCATCGCCTTGAACGACTAAGTTTTCGCAGACAAATGCCGATTGCCGGCTTTATCGTTGATTTCGCCTGCTCGGATCATCGTCTGATTGTTGAGGTAGACGGTTCTCAACACACATCTGAAGCGGCACTGCGCTACGATCAGGCAAGAACTGCGCGGCTTCAGGAAGACGGCTGGACAGTCCTCCGTTTCTGGAACGAGGATATCCTCAGAGACATCGACAATGTCTGTCTCCACATTATCCGAACGGTGAAGGAGGACCGACCATGACGACATATACCGGCGGATGCCAGTGCGGCGCGATCCGTTTTCGCGCCTCCGGTGAACTGAAAGACAGTTCCATCTGCCATTGCCGCATGTGCCAGAAGGCTTTCGGGGCCTATTACGCGCCGCTGGTTTCGGTGCGCGGCGTGGAGTTTGAATGGACCCGGGGAGAGCCGAAACGTTTCCAGTCCTCCAGCGTCGTCAAGCGCGGTTTCTGCCCTGAATGCGGCACGCCGCTGACCTATGAAGCGCCCGATGGCGTGGCAGTGGCGGCCGGGGCCTTTGACGATCCCGCCGCGCTGCCGCCGACCATTCAGTGGGGCGTGGAGCGCAAGATCGATTTCGTCGACACGCTTCACACGCTGCCTGCCGTCGCCACCGAGGACGACCTGACGCAGGTGGATTACCTCGCCGATCTCGTGTCCTACCAGCATCCCGACCACGACACTGAAAACTGGCCACCGGAGAACAGATGATGAGCGAAGCGGGATTTTCCGGCGGTTGCCAGTGCGGCGCGGTGCGTTTCCATGCGGGCAAGCTCGGCCGGGCCTCCATCTGCCATTGCCGCATGTGCCAGAAACATTTCGGCAATTTCTTCGGCGCGCTGGTCAGCGCCGATCAGGCGCATCTGACCTGGACACGCGGCCAGCCTGCCCTTTTCCGCTCCTCGGGAAAAATCCATCGCGGTTTCTGCAACAAATGCGGCACGCCGCTGACCTATCATTATCCCGGCGGCGTGGAAATCGCCATCGGCGCTTTCGATGAGCCGGAGCGGATCGAGCCGCAGGTGCAGGTCAATTTCCACAGGCGCATGCCGTGGATCGAGCAGCTGTTCGGCAAACCGGCCGTGGAACAGGGCGTGGACGAGGCGGAGATCACCTCCTATCAGCACCCGGATCACGACACGCAGGTCTGGCCGCCGGAAGACGAGCGCGCATGAGCGGAGCCGAGGGTTTCAGCGGTGGATGTCAGTGCGGCGCGGTGCGTTATCGGATAGGAGGCGGTCTTCGTTATCCGCATCTGTGCCATTGCCGCATGTGCCAGAAGGCATCGGGCAATTATTTCATGCCGCTTGCCGCAAGTACGCTTACGCAGTTTGAAATGACCCGCGGCGAAGCGGCGTGGTTCCAGTCCTCCGATCACGTGCGCCGCGGTTTCTGCGGCCGGTGCGGCACGCCCCTGTTCTACGACATGCCGGGCGCCGATTTCATCAATATCACCCTCGGCTCGCTGGACGAGCCGCAGCGGGTAAGGCCCGAGGCGCAATCCAATCTCGCCGGCAAGATGCACTGGTTCGGCGCACTCGATGGCTTGCCGGTCGAGCCGGAACCTGCAACGGATAACCGTCCCCCTCGGGTGAACAACCTGCAGCACCCGGACCATGATACGGCCGAATGGCCAGCGAAGGATGATGACCCATGACCGAAGAATTGCGCGGCTTTTACCCCGAGATAGAACCGTTCGAGACCGGCATGCTCGACGTCGGCGACGGCCACACGATCTATTGGGAAAGGGTTGGCACGCGCGGTGGAAAACCGGCGGTATTCCTGCATGGCGGTCCGGGCGGCGGGGTGAACCCCACGCATCGCCGCGTTTTTGATCCGGCCCTTTACGACGTCATCCTGTTCGATCAGCGCGGCTGCGGTCGCTCCACGCCGCATGCGGAGCTTGAAGCCAACACCACATGGCATCTCGTTGCCGATATCGAAAGGCTGCGCGAACTCTGCGGCTTCGAAAAATGGCTGGTTTTCGGCGGCTCCTGGGGCTCGACGCTGGCGCTCGCCTATGCCGAGACCCATCCCGACCGCGTCAGCGAACTGGTTTTGCGCGGCATTTACACCGTCACCAGGCCGGAGCTGGACTGGTATTACCAGTTCGGCGTTTCCGAAATGTATCCCGACCGCTGGGAAAACTTCATCGCGCCCATCCCGGAAGCCGAGCGTGGCGAGATGATGCAGGCCTATAACCGCTATCTCACCGGCGCTGATGAGGCAAAGAAGCTGGAATGCGCCAAGGCATGGAGCCAGTGGGAAGGCGCGACCATCGCGCTCGTGACAGATCCTGACCGTGTCGAGGATTTCGGCGAGGACAAATATGCCATCGCTTTCGCCCGCATCGAGAACCATTTCTTCGTGAATGGCGGCTGGCTGGAAGAGGGGCAATTGCTGCGCGATGCCGGCAAGCTCAGCGATATTCCGGGCGTCATCGTCCATGGACGCTACGACATGCCCTGCCCGCTGAAATATGCCTGGCAGCTGGCCAAGGCCTGGCCAAAGGCCGATTTCCATATCGTCGAGGCCGCCGGACATGCCATGAGCGAACCCGGCATTCTTGACCAGCTGATCCGCGCAAACGACCGGTTCGCAGGAAAATAATCAGTTTTTTCAGATACTTGAAACGACCGGATGAGACAATGATTCACGCGGGTTTTCGGGCGTGGATCATCCCTCCGGTCGTGAAAATCGCCTGTTTCGAGAGCAATACGCCTTTTATTCATGCAGTTTTTCTCATGAACCCTTCACGGAAATGAATTGGCTCCCGCCACGCCGATCCGCTATGAAAGGACAATCCGAACAATTTGGCGGTACTCCCATGGCACTCGACAAAACGCTCCCGGCCCAAGAGGGCGGCGACAGCGCGCGCGGTTTTGCTTTCGCGCTTTCCGCATATCTGCTGTGGGGGTTTCTTCCCCTCTACATGAAAGCGGTCGCGCATATTTCGCCGATCGAGGTCATCGTTCACCGCGTCATTTGGTCGGTACCGATCGCGGCGGCGGTGCTGATTGCACTCGGGCGGACAACGGAAATCAGGGCGGCGCTGAAGAACCCGAAAATGCTTGCGATGGCGAGCCTGACGGCCGCCCTTATCAGCATTAACTGGGGCGTCTATATCTGGTCTATCGGCGCCGGTCGCGCGCTTGATGCCGCCCTTGGTTATTTCATCAATCCGCTGTTCAGCATCTTCCTCGGCGCAGTGCTTCTGAAGGAAAAACTCTATCCGGCGCAGATCGCCGCCATCGTTCTGGTGGCGCTTGCGGTCGCGATCCTCACCTGGCATGCGGGCAGCCTGCCATGGGTTTCCATTGTGTTGACCGTCTCCTGGGGTTTTTACGCCTTCTTCCGCAAGACATTGCCGATTGGTGCGACACAGGGCTTTCTGCTGGAAGTCATGCTGCTGTCCATCCCGGCCGTCCTGGTCATGGCATGGCTGGGCTTCAGTGGACAGGCGCATTTCATGGCGGGCAATGCGACGGACACCTGGCTTCTGGTCGCCAGCGGCCTCATCACCGCCGTTCCGCTCATTCTTTACGGCAATGGCGCGAAACTCCTGCGGCTCTCGACCATTGGCATCATGCAATATATCGCACCGACGATGATCTTCCTGATCGCCATTTTCATCTTCAAGGAGCCTTTCGACATGGTGCGGATGGCGGCCTTTGCGATGATCTGGCTGGCGCTGGCGATCTATACCGGTTCGAGCCTGATGCGGCTCAAGCGGTAAAACAGGCGTCGTCGATCTCCGTCCTCATTCCTGTGCCTGTCTCGGGAATGAGGAAATCTGCGCTCAATAATCCATCAGCAGCTGCGGGTTCGCTTCATAACCGAAACGCGGCTTGACGCCGAGAAGTGCCGCCGTCTGGGTGACGATTTCGCGGATCATGGGTGCTGCCGTCGAGGCTGCCGTACGGCCGCCGTTTTCGCCCGTCTTCGGCGCATCGATCATCGACAGGACCACATATCTCGGCTTGTGCATCGGAAAGGCGGCAACGAAGCTGTTGAAGTTGATGTCCTTGGCATAACGGCCGTTGATAACCTTGTCGGCGGTGCCGGTCTTGCCGCCCACGTGAAATCCCTCGACCTGCGCACGCCTGCCCGAGCCCTTGATGCCGTTCCAGTTGAAAAGATAACGCATGTCGGCGCTAGTCTTGCCATTGATGACGGCACGGGAAATCACGGCGGCCTCCTCCCTGGAGCGCGACAGGAAGGTCGGCGAAATCAGGTTTCCGCCATTGATGAGCGCTGCGGCGGCAACCGCCGTCTGCAACGGGGTGGTGGCGATGCCGTGCCCGAAGGAAATAGTGACGGAATTGATCTTCTTCCATGTCCGCGGCTGGGTGGGCATGGCGACGCCGGGCATCTCCGTTTCCATGCGCGACAGAAGCCCGAGTTTCGTCAGAAACTGCTGATGGCTTTCGACGCCAACCATGTCGGCAACCGCCGCCGTGCCGATATTGGAGGAGTATTGAAATACTTCCGGGATTGAAAGCGGGCGGTTCCTGCCCCAGAAATCCTTGATGGTGAAGCCGCCAATGCGGATCGGCCGCGTTGCGTCAACCACCGAATTCAACGTGATCGCGCCTGCATCCAGCCCCATGGCCAGCGTGAAGCTCTTGAAGGTGGAGCCCATCTCGAAGGTGGCGTTGCTCATCCGGTTGAACCAGCCTTTTTCATACTCCCTGTCGATGCTGCCATCGGCAAGGGTACGGGACGGTTCGTTCGGATCGTAATCGGGCACCGAGGCCATGGCCAGCACTTCGCCCGTTTCCACATCCACAATCACCGCACCGGCCGCTTCCGCCTGATAGTCGTTTTTCGCCTTCACGACGATCTCACGGACGATATTCTGCACCCGCAGATCGATCGACAGTCTTACCGGCTCCAGCGCCACGCCGCTTGCAAGACCGGTTGCGCGCAAATCGGCCAGACCCTGCTGGTCGAGATAACGCTCCATGCCGGCAAGGCCCTGATTATCGACATTGACGTGGCCGATGATATGCGAGGCCGTGGGGCCGCCGGGATAAAAACGCCGCTTTTCCGGCCTGAAGCCGATGCCCGGTATGCCAAGGTTCAAGATATCCGCCTGCTGTCGCGGCGTGAGCTGGCGTCGCAGCCATTGGAAGCCGCTGTCCATACGCAATCTGCGATGTGTCTCGCGCCAGTCGAGATTGGGAATGACGGTTGCGAGCTTTTCGACGACTTCATCGGCGTCCACGACCCTGCGCGGATCCGCATAAAGCGATACCATGTTGAGATCGGTCGCCAGCAACCGGCCATTGCGGTCCACAATATCGGGGCGGGATGCGACTGCGGTCGCGCCGCTATTGATCCAGGCGGTCGTGACAGGTTCGGCAAAACCATATTGAACAAGGCGCGCGGCAACCACACCATAAAGGACCGCGAAGACCGCGATGAGCAACCCGAGCCGCATTTTCGCATCGACCCTGCGGCGGGCGGCGGAGCCGAGGATGGCCTCCCTGCTCCGCAGTGGACTTCTTTGAATAATGAAATGCGCCCGGCTTTTTAGCCGCACCACAAAAGCAATCATTTCCGATAACACCCACGCTCTTGGCGGCGAAACAAATTTCGCGGTCAACCAACGCCTTGTTGACGCTGGCACAGGATCGGTCACGGGGCCATGAAAAGAGCGGGCGGGGCAATGCCGCAGTTAAAACTGTATTAATATACACTTAAAATTATAACGAACCGCTTGGCGGCTCGTTAACGCTCTTTTGCTGAGTGATGGAGATCGTTACCCCGAAACCGCTGCCCACGCTGGGGCCGCATGGATTACAGGCGGGATATGACCGAAGGATCGCCTTCAGGGTTCTGCTGCGCCAGCGCCCGGTCGATGATGGCGGGCACGATGTCCTTCACCTCGTCGATGACGAGCGGGTTCAGAAGATGGGCGCGGTGAATGAAGCCCTGGTCGCGCATGTGCTGCACCAGTTCCAGCATCGGGTTCCAGAAGCCGTTGATATTGGCGAAGACCATCGGCTTGGCGTGGCGGCCGAGCTGCGCCCAGGTCATGATCTCGACGATCTCCTCCAGCGTGCCGACGCCGCCCGGCAGCGTCACGAAGGCATCCGAGCGCTCGAACATCATATGTTTGCGCTCATGCATGTCCTTGGTGACGACAAGCTCGTTCAATTGTCCGAGAGAATGGCGCGTCGCCTCCATATCGACCAGAAACTCCGGTATGATGCCGGTTACTTCGCCGCCATTGGAAAGAACGCCGCTGGCAACCGCACCCATGATGCCCTTGGTGCCGCCGCCATAAACGAGGCGAATGCCGTTTTCGGCAATGGATTTCCCAAGCGCGCGGCCGGCCTCCATGTGAGCCGGATCACGTCCGGGCTGGGAACCGCAATAAACGCAGATGGATCGAATCGCTGTATTTTTGTCCGTCATGAGGGGAAGGAACAATGCAGGATGCGGCGCGTCAAGAAAATTTGGGAAATCCCTTGCAAATGTGGCCTTTTGCCCACACGCCGCTTGTCTGGGGCAAGGTAAGACGCTAGCAATCTCAACTTGTGTGAAACGCTTGAAATACCCGGAGATTCCAGGATGAAAAACAATAAAGCCGGTTTGCTGGCGCTGATCGTGTTGGGGATTGCGTCCCTGCTCATGATCTTTTTCGTCCTGCCGAGGATTTCCAATGACGGCAAACCGATCGGCGATGCCATCAACGAGGCGGGCAATGCCGTGAAGAACAGCGTCGAAATGGGCAGCGACAAGGCCGGAGACATTCTGTCCGACGCCGCCCAGGAGACCGCCAATATTGCCGACAAGGTCGGGCGTCTCGCCGCTTCCGCGACCCAGTCGATCAAGGATCTGACTACACTTTTCGCCGATAGCAAGGTTCCTTCCGACGCCGATTTCGCGACAGCGCGCAAGAAGGTCGAGGCATCGCTCAAAGAACTGACCAACATCGAAATTCCTGAAACGCTGGATGAAACCACGTCGCGGCTGATCACCACGGCCCGTTCGGCGGCCGAACGCACCACGGCGTTCCTGCGAGGCCTGCCCGACAGTGCGGCGGCGGCGGCAGCACAGGTGCGTCGCCTGGCAGGCGTTTTTGCCGGCACCGATGATGGCGCAGCCCAGCCGGCGCAGCCCGCAGCGGCCCCCGCTCCCGGCGATGCCGCCCAGGCCACGCCCGGCGCGCCGACTTTCGACGTCTTGCGCGTCGAGCCGGATGGCTCGGCCGTTGTCGCGGGCAAGGCACAGCCCGGCGCGAAGCTCGAAATTCTCAGCAACGGCAAGGTGATCGCGCAGACGACGATCGACGGCACCGGTGATTTCGCCGCCGTTTTCGACAATCCCCTGCCCCCCGGCGATCATGAGCTGGTGCTGCGCTCGACCGACGCGAGCGGCAAGGCGACGCAATCGGAAGAAGTCGCAACCGTTTCCGTGCCCGAGAACAAGGCGGGCGAACTTCTGGCCATGGTTTCCAAGCCCGGCAAGGCAAGCCGCGTGCTGGCAATGCCGGAGGCCGCACCTCCAGCCCTTCAGCCCCAGCAAGCCGCGCAATCGCAGCAGCCTGCGGCAACCTCCGAAACAGGCGCCAGCAACACGCCCGCCCCTGCCGCCGGCGCCACGGCTCCGGCCGCTGCGCCGCTGACATCGACCGTTCAGGTCAGCGCCGTTGAATTCGAGGGATCGAAGATTTTCGTTGCCGGCTCCGCGCCTGCTGCCTCTACGGTGCGCGCGCTGGTCGACGACAAGGAAATCGGCAAGACCACGGCGGAAGCCTCCGGCCATTTCGTCATCGAGGGCAATGTCGATCTGACTGTTGGCAGCCATATCATCACCGTCGAAGAGCTGAATGCCGACGGCACGGTGAAGGTGCGCGTGCGCGTTCCCTTCGAGCGTCCGCAGACCGATCAGGCGACCGTCGCCATGCAGGCACCTTCCGCCGCCACGGCGACCGCTGCACCCGTTGAGAACCAGAGCACGGCAAGCGACCGCGCTGCCTTCGAAAAGCTGCGCACCGATGTTGCGAAGGCTTTCGGCATTCTCTCAAATCTCTATAAGGATCAAGCCACGCCTGCACTCGACCAGGCAATTGCCGGCCGCTCCGCCGTGGTGATCGGCCTGAAGTCGCTCTCCGAGTTCCGTACTGCCGCAGCCACCGAACCGGCCTTCACCGCCTTTGCGGGCGACATCGCGGCCAAGGCCCGTCAGTTGCTGACATCGGTCGAGGCATGGCCGAACGACGTGGCGGCAATCGGCAAGGGCATCGCTTCGCTCGCAAGCCGCCTTGCCGAACTCCACATTACGGCGCCGCCCGCTCCCGCGCCGCAGGCACCTGCCGGTCCGCAGACCTTCGAACAGGCGCCGCTGGCCGAAAGCCAGAACAGCGTCATCATCCGCCGCGGCGATACGCTGTGGCAGATTTCCCGCCGCGTTTATGGACAGGGCGTGCGTTACACCACGATCTATCTCGCCAATGAGGACCAGATCAAAAACCCCGACCTGATCGAGCCCGGCCAGATTTTCGGCGTGCCGAAAGAGGCTCTGCCGAATGCTGAGGAACTTCACCGCAAGCGGCTGAAGGGCGGCTCCTGAGTATTTGAATCGTTGCGGTGAACCCGCGACGATCCTATCTGTGACACGCGCGGCGGCTTGACCAAAGCCGCCGTCCTGCTGTCGGCTTCCGGCAGTGACCGGAGAGAATGATGGCCACGAAGAAAAAACCATTTCGGCGGATTCCAGCAACCCGACCCAGACGCTGATCAATCTCTGGCCCTATATGTGGCCGGAGGGCCGCTGGGACCTGAAGATGCGGGTGGTGTGGGCGACGATATTCCTTGTTGTCGCCAAGCTGGTTCTGATTGCCGTTCCCTATTTCTTCAAATGGGCGACGGATGCCCTGAATGGCAAGCTCGACATGGCAGGACTGGTTCCGGCCTTCCTGCTCGGCGCGGTCGCGCTGGTCATTGCCTATAATCTGACGCGGCTGATCCAGGTCGGGCTCAACCAGCTGCGCGATTCGCTGTTTGCCAGCGTCGGCCAGCATGCGGTGCGCCAGCTCGCCTACAAGACCTTCGTGCACATGCACCGGCTTTCCCTGCGTTTCCATCTGGAACGCAAGACCGGCGGGCTTTCGCGTGTTATCGAGCGTGGCACCAAGGGCATCGAAACCATCGTCCGCTTCACCATTCTCAACACCGCCCCGACCTTCATCGAATTCCTGCTGACCGCCATCATCTTCTGGGCGTCCTACGGCTTTTCCTATGTGCTGGTCACGGTCATCACCGTCTGGGCCTATATCTGGTTCACCGTCCAGGCCAGCAACTGGCGCATCTCCATTCGCCGCGCCATGAACGACAGCGATACCGACGCCAATACCAAGGCGATCGACTCGCTCCTGAACTTCGAGACCGTCAAATATTTCGGCAATGAAGAGATGGAGGCGAAACGCTTCGATGTCGCCATGGAGCGTTACGAAAAATCGGCGATCTCGATCTGGACCTCGCTCGGCTGGCTGAACTTCGGCCAGGGCGTGATCTTCGGTATCGGCTCTACCGTCATGATGGTGATGTCGGCCCTTGCCGTGCAGCGCGGCGAGCAGACCATCGGCGATTTCGTCTTCGTCAATGCCCTTCTGCTGCAGCTTTCGGTGCCGCTGAACTTCATCGGTTTCGTCTACCGCGAAATCCGCCAGGGCCTGACCGACATCGAACAGATGTTCGAGCTTCTGGAGGTCGAGGCCGAGGTTACCGACAGGCCGGATGCAAAACCCCTCGCCAGCGGGCCCGGCGCGATCTCGTTCCGCGACGTGCATTTTGCCTACGATCCCGAGAGGCCGATTTTGAAGGGTGTTTCCTTCGATGTACCGGCAGGCAAGACGGTGGCAATCGTCGGGCCTTCGGGTGCGGGAAAATCGACGATCTCGCGGCTGCTTTACCGTTTCTACGATATTCAGGAAGGCGCGGTCACCATTGACGGGCAGGATATTCGCGACGTGACGCAAAAAAGCCTGCGCTCGGTAATCGGCATGGTTCCGCAGGATACGGTGCTGTTCAACGACACGCTCGCCTATAACATCCGTTATGGCCGCCCTTCGGCGACGAATGAGGACATCACGGCCGCAGCGGATGCAGCACAGATCAGCGCCTTCATCGGCAAGCTGCCGGAAGGTTACGCCACCATGGTCGGCGAACGGGGCCTGAAGCTGTCGGGCGGCGAAAAACAACGCGTGGCGATTGCAAGAACTATTCTGAAAGCGCCACCGATCCTCATCCTCGACGAGGCGACTTCAGCACTCGACACCCACACCGAACAGGAAATCCAGAGCGCGCTCGATATCGTCTCGAAAAACCGCACCACACTGGTCATCGCTCACCGCCTCTCCACCGTCATCCACTCGGACGAAATCATCGTTCTGAAGGAAGGGCTCATCGCCGAACGCGGAACACACGCCTCGCTGATGGCGCATAACGGCCTCTATGCCTCGATGTGGAGCCGCCAGCGCGAGGCGATCCGGGCGGAAGAGATGCTGCGCCATGTTCGCGAAACCGACGATCTGGGTGTGGTCGACCGCGGCGAACCCGCGCATTGACGGTCAGAAACCCCGGGGAACTTGGGGTGTTACGGCAACCGGCCATTGCCGGGCGGGACGTTTGGCTGTAACCAGCTAGGCAAAATTTGTCGTATTGCCGTGTGGATCGTGTCGTATCACGACCATATATGGACGCGACAGACGGCAACCGGAGCAAGGAATCTCATGAATCTGTTCGACACCATTCGCAACACCATCGTACCGATCCACAAGGAAGGTTATGTCTTCGTCGCCGCCTTCTTCGTCGCATCGCTGGTGCTCGGCTGGATTTCCGAACCGCTGTTCTGGGTCGGTCTCGTGCTGACGGCCTGGTGCGCCTATTTCTTCCGTGATCCCGAGCGTGTGACACCACAGGATGACGATCTGATCATCAGCCCCGCCGATGGCAAGGTCTCCGCCATCCAGACCGTCGTTCCGCCGCTGGAGCTGGAACTCGGCAAGGAGCCGATGGTTCGCGTTTCCGTGTTCATGAATGTTTTCAACTGCCACGTGAACCGCGCGCCGGTGCGCGGCCGCATCGTCAATGTCGCCTATCGTCCCGGCCTGTTCCTCAATGCGGAAGTGGACAAGGCCTCCGAAGACAATGAGCGCAACGGCCTCGTCATCGAGACCGCCCATGGCAAGGTCGGCGTCGTGCAGATCGCCGGCATGGTCGCGCGCCGCATCGTCTGCTGGGTCAAGCCAAATGAACCGGTTGATGCCGGCGAGCGTTTCGGTCTTATCCGTTTCGGCTCGCGTCTCGATATCTTCCTTCCCGAAGGTTTTCAGCCGCGCGTTTCGGTGGGCCAGACGGCGATTGCGGGTGAAACCGTGCTTGCCGAATTCGGCTCCGCCAAGGGTCCGGTCGTCAGCCGCCGCGGCTGACGGGAAACGGCAACAGGAAGGGCATGCGCATGGAAACGCCGATCTCGGAGCCACAACAGAACGGAAAACCTGAGGGCCGCAACGATAGCGGCCGTGGGCCGCGCCTGAGGGAAATTCCCTTTCGCCTCGTGGTTCCCAACCTCATCACCGTTCTGGCCATCTGTGCGGGCCTGAGCGGCGTTCGCCTCGCCATTGAAGGCCGCTTCGAGCTGGCCGTCGGCATGGTGCTGCTCGCCGCCTTCCTCGACGGCATTGACGGGCGTATCGCCCGCATGATGAAGGCGACTTCCAAATTCGGCGAACAGATGGATAGTCTGGCCGATATCGTCAATTTCGGTGTCGCCCCTGCCCTTGTGGTCTATGCCTACCTTCTCGACCAGGCGCGCTCGATCGGCTGGATCGCCGCCCTGATCTACGTCATCGCCGCCGGCCTGCGCCTGGCCCGCTTCAACGTCATGATAGAGCGGCCGGTCAAAGCCCCCTGGCAGAACGAGTTTTTCGTGGGCGTGCCGGCCCCGATGGGCGCCATGCTGGTGCTTCTGCCCGTCTATCTCGGTTTTCTCGGCGTGGAGCCGGGCAAGCCTTTCGCTTATATCGCTGCCGCCTATACCGTACTGATCGGTTATCTTCTCATCAGCCGCCTGCCGGTCTGGTCGGGTAAATCCGGCACCAGCCGCATCCGCCGCGATCTGGTGCTGCCGGTGATCCTCGTCGTCGTGCTTTATGTGGCGATGCTGATGAGCTTTACCTGGGAAGTGCTGGTTCTGACCGTTGCCGCCTATCTCGTTTTCATTCCCATCAGCGCCAGCCTCTGGCACCGCCGCTATGGAACGCTGACGATCGGGGAAGACGCGCATGATGACGCCAATGGCGGAAACGGCCTCGATCGCGGTATTTGAAACCGCAGGTATTATTTTTCCCGCACGAACCAGCACTTGATGTGACGCAAAATGTCGCAGCCCAAAAAGCCGGCTTCGGTTCGTTTCGCCTCGAATCCGTCAAGATTACCCTCGAAAGAGGTGGTTCACACGCATCGAAACGGCGATTGGCGTGAATTGTGGAGAAAGAGAAATGACGAACGAGACGAAGGCACAGCCGCAGGCGAAGCCCGACCTCAACAGCCACTACCGACCGCTCGGACTGAAGGCCGTTGCGGCCGCAGCCCTGATGCTGAAACGCAAGCCAGCCGCCAAAACTGCCTGAAAACATTCGCTTTTCTTAAAAGCTCACCGTCTTCGGCCGCTACTGGCCATGCGACGGGTCACAGTGAATTCAAAAACATCCCGATAAAGGCGCGGCGCTAATATTAGCGCCGTTTCCATTTATACGTCATCGATAAGAAACCGCATAAACCGGCTTGCTTGATAAAGTTCCCCAATCCGTAACGAAGCTGCAACGAAAACGAAGTAGACTATTCGACTTCCACGGGACGACTGTACGGATGGTCTCGTATCGATTACTGGGCATCAAAAAATTTTCTACTTTAGCGATTCTTCCTGCTACAGCGAATAAGGCCGATCTCCGATGCTGCTGATGCGCGGTATGGGACCAAGTCGGGTGTTGCGGGAAAAACCACGAAGACGGGCCATGGGGGGCTTCATAAGGCATGCAGGATAAAATCCTTCTGATTGAAGATTCCGTTGCTCTTTCCATGCTGCTGAAGTCGCGGCTTTCGGAAGAAACCGCAGCCGAGGTTGTCCATTGCGACAGCATGGCACAGGCCGATACCCTGCTGCGCGCCCATGATTTCACGCTGGCGCTGACGGGTCTTAATCTGCCCGATGCACCGAAGGGTGAAATTCTCGCACTTCTCTCCGACCACAAGGTGCCCGCCATCGTCTTCACCGCCACGGTGGATGAAGAGGCACGCAAGCGTTATGCCGAAAAGAAGATCATCGACTACATCGTCAAGGATGGCCATCGCACCGTTGATGCCGTCGTCAAAACGGTCGACCGGATTTTGACAAACAGGCTGTTTTCCGTGCTGGTGGTGGATGATGCGCGCACCGCGCGCTCCGGCCTCGTGGAAATTCTCGAGCGGCAGAATTTCAAGGTCAGCGAGGCTCATTCCGGCAAGCGGGCGCTGGAAATCCTGTCACAGGACCCGTCGATCCAGCTCGTCATCACCGATTATCATATGCCCGATATGGACGGCTATGAGCTGACGCGCCGTATCCGCGACAGCCGTTCCTCGGAAGATTTGCGGGTCATCGGCATATCCTCGTCCACGGACCGGCTGCTTTCGGCAAGCTTCCTGAAAGCCGGAGCATCGGATTTCGTCTACCGCCCCTTCGTGCCGGAAGAGCTGCAGTGCCGCATCGACAACAATATCGAAACGCTGAAACAGCTCAAACGGCTGCGCGAACTGGCGGAGCGGGACCACCTTACCGGCCTGCCGAACCGCCGCTCCTTCTTCGAGCGGACGCGGGCGCTGATGGATGTCATCAACGATAATGACGAGAACGGCGCGGTCGCCATTCTCGACATCGACCACTTCAAGAAGATCAATGACACGCTGGGACACGATGCCGGCGACAGGGCGCTGAAGAAGCTCGCCGAACTGCTGCATGACATGTGCCATGAACAGCGCCATATTCCCGCGCGCCTTGGCGGCGAGGAATTCGCCGTCTTCCTGCGCGGGCTGGATGCGCATGCAGCCTATCAATTTTGCGAGGATCTGCGCGGCGCCGTCGAGAGCAATGGCCGCCAGCTGAGCGGCAGCAGCATGGCATTGACGATTTCCCTCGGCGTCGTGGAAATCGAAAAGGGCGAACCCTTCGACAACCAGCTGAATGCCGCAGACCAACTACTCTATCTTGCCAAGGCAAATGGCCGCAACCGCGTCTATTCCGACATCATGATCCAGGAAGGGCTGCAGAAGATCGGGCGGAACGGGTAAGCCTTTCTGAACAAGATATTCTTCTGTGGGACCGAGCGCGCGCCACTTGTTTCTTCTCCCCGCCGGGGAGAAGGTCGCGGCAGCGGGATGAGGGGGCGAGCTCTCCGCATATCGCTGGCGTTGCCCCCTCATCCGACCCTTCGGGCCACTCGTATAACTTCGTATAATGTATCGCTATACGAAGTTATTACGAATCTCTATAAGGATCAAGCCACGCCTGACA
>LT009756.1:986479-998904 GCA_900012615.1 Agrobacterium genomosp. 13 str. CFBP 6927 | reverse complement strand
TCTCCGCATATCGCTGGCGTTGCCCCCTCATCCGACCCTTCGGGCCACCTTCTCCCCGGACGGGGAGAAGAAATACCCGGCAACGTCGAGCCAGAACGATTACTCGCAAATGTCCAGCCGGCACATCAAAACAGCGACATCTGCCCCTCGTCCTTCGGCGGCTTGATCTTTGCCAGCGGTGCGCTTTCCGGCACCGGCTCGATGAGGTCGGCACCGACATTGGCGACCTTGTTGACCCTGTCCGATACCGGGATCATTTCAAAAAAATCATCCTGAACCGGCCGCATCAGATCGGCCACTTCGCGGGGCTCCTGTGTCTTGCAGTCCAGCCAGCGGCTGAAATCCTCTGGCGCGATCACCACCGGCATGCGGTCGTGGATGCGGCCGATTGCGCTATTGGCGGCGGTGGTGAGGATCGCGCCGGTATCGACCTCGGATCCGTCGGCGGAAGACCATGTTTCCATAAGGCCGGCAAAAGCGACGATGCCACCATTTTTCGGGCGAATGAAATAGGGTTGGGGTTTGCCACCCTCCTCTTTGGGAGGGCGTCGCCATTCGTAAAAGCCGGTTGCTGGCACAAGCACGCGACGATGGCGCATGGCGGCGCGGAAGGATGCCTTGCCGATGGCCGTTTCCGAGCGCGCATTGATAAGCAGAGGAAAGTCCTTGGGGTCCTTCACCCAGCCGGGCATGAACCCCCAGCGCACCAGCACGGCCCGACGGTTGGGCAGGTTGCTGCCCCGCTCCTGTCGCTCACCTTCCAGCACCACCAGAATCGGTTGCGTGGGCGCGATGTTGAAGCGGGCGGGAAAATCCTCAAGGCCGATCAGATCAAGATAGTCGGCGATTTCTTCCGGCGTCGCTTTCAGGACGAAACGTCCGCACATTCTCGTCTCCTCAGCTGCGCGGGCCGAATAGAATAAGGGCGGTGCCTGCAAGGCAGACGGCCCCGCCGGCGACATCCCATTTATCCGGCACATGCCCTTCAACGCCCCAGAGCCAGAACAGCGATGCGGCAATATAAATCCCGCCATAGGCGGCATAGGCCCTGCCCGCCGCCTCTGTCGGCACCAATGTCAAAAGCCAGGCAAAAGCGGCGAGCGCCAGCATACCCGGCAGCAATACCCACCCCGTCTTGCCGAGTTTCAGCCAGGCCCAGAAGGAAAAGCAACCGGCAATTTCGGCAAGGGCGGCCAGAACATAAATAAGATAGACCTTCATTCCACCGTCTTCTGCGTGCACAATCCAACCGATTCCCGACTATAACATCGCTGCAGAAACCGGAATCGATTTTTGCGCGGTGCATATTCGGTTCACCGGGTCCATGCACCCATAGACAGGCCACAAATGGCTGAGACAGACGAAAGCATTCATGACCCTTCGTATCAAGCCCCGCCCCGCCTCATCCGCGATCGTCAGGAATGGAGACCGCCTGCTGCTCGTTCGCCGCATCAATCCACCTTCCAAGGACATGTTCGCCTTTCCGGGCGGGCGCGGCGAAGAGGGGGAAACACCGGCAGAGACGGCGCTTCGCGAACTTCACGAGGAAACCGGTATCGTCGCACGCAAACCGCAATTATTCGCGACCTATGATCTGCCGTCGCACGATGCGCAGGGCACGCTGACGAGCCACTATTTCCTCTCCGTCTTCACCGTGGAGACTGATGCAAACCCGGCGGTGACAGCAGCGGATGATGCTGCGGATGCGGGCTGGTACACATTGGCGGAAATACGCCGGCTGCCAGCTCCTGAAAGTGTGGTGGAATGTGCCGAGCGTCTGCTTGCATGATTGCCAGCCAGCCAGAATCGCGATTATCTAGGACCCATCCGCCCGCCGGATGTTCACGAGCCAACAGTTCACGAGTATGTGTGGGGCAGACTATAATTTTGATGCGACCAACCATTTTCCTGTCTCTTTTGCTGACCATGTTGACCATGGCCGGGCAAGTGGGCGTCGCTTATGCGCAGCCTTCCAATGCCATTTCCAAGGAGGCACGCCCGCCGGAGGCGCAGCCGCCCAAACCTGCCCCCTATGACGACAGGCTGGCCCGGCTTTCGGAAATATTGGGAGCGGTGCAATATTTGAGAACCCTGTGCCCCTCCTCCGGTCCAGAGGACTGGCGCAGATCCATGAGCGATCTTCTGGCTGCGGACACAGCCAACGAGCCCGAGCGGCGTCAGCGCATGACGGCTGCATTCAACCGTGGATACCGCTCCTTTGCGGCCATCCACACCAGTTGCACACGCGCCGCTGTCATGGCAGAAGAGAGCTACCGTAACGAAGGGGCAACACTTGCTCAGGAAATCGCGTCCAGGTTCGGAAATTAGCGGTTTATTAACCTCTTTTCGCCGCAGGCCGTGCCGTTTTGATAAAAGACTGATAGTGTTGTTAACAGGGTGGTAAGGACTTGCCCGCCCTGTCGAGGATGAAAAATGCAGACGAGCCGTAACGAAATCGACGATATGATCGTGCATGAAAAGATGCAGGTCGCTCTGGAACACCAGAACGAGGCATGGGCTGACGGCATGGCCGACGGCATCGAGCCGGAGATCATCGCCGATGCCGCAATCGCTCTGGCCATGCGCGAAACCATTCGCATGCATGGCGAGGCCGGCGCTGAAGCAATGCTGGAATCGCTGCGCCAGCGCATGCTTGAAGGCGAATTTTCTCCGCAGCGGGTGATACAGTAAAGCAGGGGTCTATCATGTCTTGCCTGAGCAAGGGGCTTTTGCGCTCTTCCGCCATGCTGTCCATCCTGCTTGCCCTGACCGCGGGGTCCATTGGCTTGCCAAGCCGTGCCCTTGCCCTTTCCGAGCTGAAACCGGCGCAAAATACCGAAAGCGAGCCGCAGGCCCAAAACGGCGGAGAGCCGCAGCAGCCCCAGCCGACGGAGCCGGATGAGATCGAAGGCGATTCGGAAGGTATTCCCCTGCCCGATCCGCTGGTCGACCGTTCCGCCGGTCAGGCAAACCAGAAGCCTGCTACTCCGGACAATGCCCCTGAAATGTCCGTCGTGATCGAGCATGACATTTCCAAGGCACCGGAAGCCGTGCGCAAGCTGCGCCAGGAGATCATGGACGCGGCCGCATCGGGCGATATTGAAAAATTGCGACCCTTCATCGCGGCCGGCCAGAAAGAATTCCGGATAGACGGCAATGACGGCGAGGATCCGATCGCGGCGCTGAAAAGCTATTCGGGCGATCCCGACGGCCTTGAGGTACTGGCGATCATCATCGACCTGCTGTCGACCGGTTATGCTCATGTCGACGCCGGTACGCCCGATGAGGCCTATGTTTTCCCCTATTTCGCCGGCAAGCCGCTCAATACGCTGACCGCACCGGAAAAGGTGGAGCTTCTGCGCATCATTACGGCGGGTGACCTGGCGGACATGCAGGAATACGGCAATTACAGCTTTTACCGCATCGGCATCTCGCCTGATGGCAAATGGAAGTTCTTCACCGCCGGCGATTGATCGCATCGCAGCGCTTGCCGTTCTTTTGCAAAAATCCTAACTGTTCGAAATGAGCTTCCCGGCCAAAGCGCGTTGCTGATTTGCGCCGGGAATTGCGCGAGAACAAAAGAGAGCATATCCGCAATCGCCCTGGGCTGCCCGGAGCAACCCTGGCCGGGCATGCACTCGATGAACCGAACGGTGACGCCATGCCTTCCGCCTTTCTTGCCGACCGCCGCCTGATCAGAGTTTCCGGCACAGGCGCCGGGGAGTTTCTGAACAATCTGATTACGGCTGATGTTGAAAATCTGCCGCAGGGAGAGGCCCGCGCCTCGGCACTTCTGACGCCGCAGGGCAAGATCCTGTTCGATTTCCTGATAACGCGCGATGGGCCGGATTATCTGATCGAAACGGGTGCTGACGAACAGGATGCGCTGCTGCGCCGCCTTACCATGTACAAGCTGCGCGCACCCGTCGACCTCAAACTCGAGCCCGTGGAAGGCATGAGCCTGTTCTGGAATGAAACCGCGCCTGAAGCCGGTGTGCGGGATGGCCGTTTCGCCAAGGCCGGTATCGATCTGTTCCGCGTTGCGGGCGCATCGGCCTCCGGAGAGGCCGCCGCCTATGACGCCCTGCGCATCGACCACGGCATTGCCGAATCCGGCCGGGATTATCCGCTGCAGGACGCTTTTCCCCATGACGTGCTGATGGATGTGAATGACGGCGTCTCCTTCAAAAAGGGCTGCTTTGTCGGGCAGGAGGTGGTCTCGCGTATGAAGCATCGCGGCACGGCACGGCGGCGCGTCGTTACCGTTACCGCGGACGGCGATCTTCCCGCCACCGGGACGGAGATTACCGCCAACGGAAAACCTGTCGGCGCGCTTGGAACCATTTGCGGCAGCAAGGCACTTGCCATCGTGCGGATCGACCGCATTGCCGATGCGCTTGCCTCCGGCACGCCTTTGCTTGCGGATGACATCACCGTCTCAGTGACCCTGCCGGCCTGGACCGGCATCTCCTTCCCGGCGGCTGACCCGGCAACACGGGCGGAGGAATAAGCGTGGCGCCTGCAAAAAGTCCGCGCGCCTGGCAGCGCATGCTTTCCGGGCGGCGGCTTGATCTGCTCGATCCTTCGCCGCTTGATGTGGAAATCGCCGATATCGCTCATGGTCTTGCCCGCGTCGCCCGCTGGAATGGCCAGACGCGCGGCGATCACGCCTTTTCCGTCGCCCAGCATTGCCTTATCGTGGAAACCATCTTCTGCCGCATGTGCACGAGTGCCACGCCCGACGATATGCAGATGGCGCTTCTGCATGATGCCCCTGAATATGTCATCGGCGACATGATCTCGCCGTTCAAATCGGTTGTCGGCGGCGGTTACAAAACCGTCGAAAAACGACTGGAAGCGGCTGTGCATCTGCGCTTCGGCCTGCCGCCGCACGCGTCGCGCGAATTGAAGGACCGCATCAAGAAGGCGGATACGGTTGCCGCCTTTTTCGAGGCGACGGAGCTTGCCGGCTTTTCCATTGCCGAGGCACAGAAATTCTTCGGACTGCCCCGCGGCATTACCCGCGACATGTTCGACATCACGCCGCTTCCCTCTACCGAAGCACAGAGGCTGTTCATCGCACGTTTCGATGCAATCGAGGCGCTGCGCGCGGTCAAGACCGGGAGCGCGACATGACGGCCATTGTCGTATCGCCGCTATCGCGGATCGCGGAAATGGCCGTGAAGCACAAGGCCCGCGAAATGGTGACGCTGATCGCCAAAGAGCAAAGCTTTCACCGCCCGGCGGTGATAGCTGCCGAGCGGCATCTGACGCTTGTCATGAACGATATCGCCTTCAAGGGCACGGGCGATCTCATCGCGCCCGATGACGCGCATGTGCAGAAGCTGATCGATTTCGCGCGGGAATGGGACCAGTCGGCGCCGCTGCTCATCCATTGCTGGATGGGGGTGTCGCGCTCACCCGCCGCTGCCGTCATCGCAGCGCTCAGCCTCAACCCGGATCAGGACGAGATGGCGCTTGCTCTCAGCCTGCGCGCCGCCTCGCCCTATGCCACGCCGAATGCCCGCATCATCGCCATTGGCGACCGGCTGCTCGGGCGGGACGGCAGGCTGGTCAAGGCGATCAAGGCAATCGGCAGGGGCGCGGATACGGATGGCAACGTGCCGTTCATATTGCCGCTCAGTGCCTGACAGCATCCATTTTTGCGGAACCCCTGCGGCACCCAGTCGTTACCAACCCTGAACAGCAATGAAAATCACGGGATAATTCATGGAACAACAGGCAACCGATATCATCGTCGCATCGCAGGCCGCGGTGCGGCAGGCGAGTGCGCTTGCGGTGCAATATTCCTTCTCGATCGTCGGCGCGCTTCTGCTGCTCATCGTCGGCTGGCTGGCCGCCACATTCCTGCAGCGCTGGGCTTTTCAGGGCCTGTCGCGCATCCGCGGCTTCGATGCGACGCTTGCCGGTTTCTTCGCAGGCGCCATTCGTTACGTGGTGCTCATTCTGGTACTGGTCATGGTGCTCGGCCAGTTCGGGGTGCAGACGGCCTCCATTCTCGCCGCGCTCGGCGCCGCCGGTCTCGCCATCGGCCTTGCGCTGCAGGGCACGTTACAGAACATCGCCGCCGGCATCATGCTTCTGGTACTGCGCCCTTTCCGGGTCGGCGAATATATCGAGACAAGCTCGGTCAGCGGAACGGTCATGGAAATCGGGCTCTTTGCGACCGAGCTTAAGACCAGCGACGGGCTTTACCGCCTCGCGCCCAATTCCACGCTGTGGAACGTGCCGATCACCAATTACAGCCGCTTCCCCTCGCGCCGCCACGAATTGAGCCTGACGGTCAAGAATGACGAGGATATGGGTGCGGCGCAGGACATGCTGATGCGCGTGGTGCGTTCGGAAAGCCGGGTGTTGCTGGACCCCGCCCCCGTTACCTTCGTCGATTCGATCAGCGCCGACAGCGCCACGGTGAAATTGCGCTATTGGGTGCGCAGCGACAATTATTTCGTGACCACGCGTGAGGTGACGAAGGCGATGAAACTCGCTTTCGACGAGCGTAAGGCGAACATAAGCGTGCAACCCGCCTGAGAACAGCGTTTCCTGACCAGATCCCTTTCTCAAGCTTTCTCCAGACAGGATAGCCGGCGCTCAGCCGGCTTTCGTCGTTTTCAGGCTGAGATGATGGCAGGCACCTTGCGTCTACAGATAGACGTGTTTATACGACGTGATCGTAATGTTATTACATAACTTATTTTCGCTTTATAGACACGAAGGGCCAGAAGAATGCAAAAAACGATCACCCGCGTCACCGGCGCGCTTGCAATCGGTTCCATGCTGCTGACGACAGCCTCGGCACTGGCGGCCGGCAAAGACAAGGCTTCCTCCGCTCATAGCCACGATCACAGCCATGGCCAGACCGAAGCCGAAAAGCAGATATACAAGGGTTATTTCGAGGATGCCCAGGTGAAGCCGCGCACGCTTTCCGACTGGGAAGGCGACTGGCAGTCGGTCTACCCCTATCTGCTGAACGGCTCCCTCGACCCGGTGATGGCGGAAAAAGCGGCGCATGGCGACAAGAGCGCCGAAGAATACCGCGCTTATTATGCCATTGGCTACAAGACGGACGTCAATCGTATCATCATCAAGGGCAACAGCTTTTCCTTCTATCGCGGAGCCAAGCCCGTTGAGGCTACCTATGCCGCCGACGGCTACGAAATCCTGACCTACAAGAAGGGCAATCGCGGTGTCAGGTACATTTTCAAGAAGACCATTGGAGATGCCGCAGCTCCGCAATTCGTCCAGTTCAGCGACCACACCATCGCGCCTGCCAAGGCCGGCCATTACCACCTTTATTGGGGCAATGACCGCAAGGCGCTGCTCGACGAAGTGACCAATTGGCCGACCTACTATCCCTTCATGATGGACGGCCCCGAGATCGTGAAGGAAATGGCGGCGCATTGAGCGCCGAGACTTAAAGCTAGCGCTGTGAGAAGACTATTTCCGTCACAGCGAGCGCGTGAGGTTTTCGCCTTCTCCCCGCCGAGGAGAAGGTCGCGGCAGCGGGATGAGGGGTCGAGGGTCGAGATATTCGGCAACGTTGCCCCCTCATCCGACCCTTCGGGCCACCTTCTCCCCCTCGGGGAGAAGAAACAAGCGGGGAGCGCTCACTGCCCCATGGTCGAACGATGCGCCCAGCCGGTCATGCGCTTTTCAAGCCAGGCCATGATCGCGTACATGACGATGCCTTCCACGGCGAGCATCAGCAGGCCGGCGAAGACCAGCGGTACGTTGAACTGGCTCTGCGCCGAACTCATCATATTGCCAAGGCCATAATTCGAGGCGACGGTTTCCGAGACGACCGAGCCGACGAAGGCGAGCGTGATGGCGATTTTCAGGGAGCCGAAGAAATAAGGCATGGAACGCGGAATGCCGACCTTCAGCATGATGTCCATCTTCTTTGCACCGAGTGCGCGCAGCACATCCTCCGTTTCCGGCTCGATGGTGGCAAGGCCGGTCGCGACGTTGACGACAATCGGGAAGAAGGAGATCAGGAAGGCGGTGAGAACCGCAGGCACGGTGCCAATGCCAAACCAGATGACGAGGATCGGCACCAGCGCCACTTTCGGGATGGCGTTAAAGCCGATCATCAGCGGATAGAGCCCGGCATAGATGGTTTTCGACCAGCCGATAAAGAGGCCGATGGCGAGACCGGCGGCCACCGCAAGGGCGAAGCCCAGCGTCGTTGTATAAAGGGTCTGCAGCGAATTCTTCCAGATCGGCGACCAATATTGCACGATGGCCTGTCCGACCCTGACCGGTGACGGCAGAATGGTCGGCGGCATTTTCAGCGCATAGACCAGCAATTCCCACAGCAGGAACAGCGCCAGCGTATAAAGCCAGGGGGCGGCTTTCACCCAGTTGACCCGGTCGATCAGGGGCTTGCGCCGTGCGGCCGCCACGGTGCTTTCAACAATCGCGCTCATGCTGCCACCCTCGCCTGCGCGATCTCGCCATGCAGTTCCTGCACCATGTCGTTGAAGCCCCTGTCATACATGATATCGAGCTGGCGCGGACGGGCAAACGGCACGCGGTGCTCGGCCAGCACACGGCCGGGCCTTGCGCTCATCACGAAAATCTTGTCAGCCAGAAAGGTCGCTTCGCGCAGATCATGGGTCACAAGGATGATGGTGACGCGTTGCGCCGCGTGCAGATCGCGGATGACGCACCATAATTCCTCGCGGGTGAAGGCGTCGAGCGCGCCGAAGGGTTCATCCAGCATCAGGAGATCCGGCTCGTGAATCAAGGCGCGGCACAGATTGGCGCGCTGCTGCATGCCGCCGGAAAGCTGCCAGGGATATTTGGAGCCGAAGCCTTTGAGACCGACAATCTCCAGCAGCCGCTCTGCTTTCGCGACATATTCAGCCTTATGGGCGCGCAGGCGTCGGCGATGTTTCTCGACGATCTCCAGCGGTAGCAGGATGTTTTCCAGCGTGGTGCGCCAGGGCAGCATTGTCGGGTTCTGAAACGCCATGCCGACGATGGAAACCGGCTCCGTGACCTGCCGCCCGGCAACGATGACATTGCCCTTCTGCGGAATATGCAGCCCTGTCACCAGCTTCATCAGCGTCGACTTGCCACAGCCCGAGGGGCCGACGACGGCCGCGAACTCACCCTTGTCGACCGTCAGATTAAGGCCGGATACGGCCAGCGTGCCGGCCGACCCGCCGTAGCGCATGTCGACATTGTCTATTTCCACGAGATGTGACATCGCAGTCCCCATTTTTTCGGCGTGCGCATCGAGGCATCGAGCGCCACACCTCTATTTCGTCATCCTCGGGCTTGACCCGAGGATCCACTATTCCAGCCGCCGATGGATCCTCGGGTCAAGGGTGAGGATGACGTGGAGAAAGTCCGCCACTCAAGGCGCCAAACAGATGCCACCCCCAAATCTCCATCAGGGAAGCATGCGCTCTTCCTTGGCCGGGAGGTAGGTTGCGTCGAAGACCTGATCCGCCTTGACGTTACCCTTGAGCCCAAGCGAGACTTTCAACGTCTCGACGGAGGCGGCGAGCCTTGCCGGATCAACACCGCCCATGCCGTTTGCCACCACATAGGGCGTCTTGATGTTCATGCTGTTGGCCATGTTGAGACGTTCGAGCTCGATGGCGCTGTCGAGCGTTTCATTGCGCTTGAGCACGGCCGCCACGCCCTCTTCCGGGGTTTTGACGGAATCGGCGAAGCCCTTGGCCAGCGCCTTCAGGAAACCCTTGACGGCATCGGGGTTTTTCTCAGCGAAATCAGTGTTTACCAGCACCGCATTGCCATAGAGATTCAAGCCGTGCTCGGCCATCAAAATGGTCGAGATATCGTCATCGGCAATGCCCTGCTTCTTCAAGTTGAGGATCACCGAAAAGGCAAAACCGAAAACGGCATCGACATCGCCCTTGGCCAGCATCGGCTCACGCACGGGAAAGCCGATCGATTCGATCTTGATCTTGCTGTCATCAAGCCCGGCGACCTGTTTGAAGGCAGGCCATTGCGCAAAGGCGCCATCCGGCGGCGGCGCGCCGAGCTTCTTGCCTTCCAGCGACTTCGGATCGCCGGTGACGCCGAGCGACTTGCGGCCGACAACGGCAAATGTCGGGCGTTCATAGACCATGTAGACGGCCTTGATCTTCTGGCTCGGATCCTCATCGAGGAACTTCATCACCGAATTGATGTCGCCGAAACCCATCTGGTAGGCGCCGGTCGCGACGCGCGGAATGGCTTCCACCGAGCCGTTGCCGCTGTCGATCGTCACGTCGAGGCCTTCAGCCTTGAAGTATCCCTTGTCGAGCGCCAGCAGGAAGCCGGCGGCGGGACCTTCGAACTTCCAGTCGAGCGTGAATTTCACCGGCGTTTCGGCATGAGCGCCCGTTACGGGCAGCGTAAATCCGGCGGCAGCGCCGACAGCGGCAATGGCCAGAGCCCTGGACAACAACCTGCGCGTTAACATCATCTATTCCCCCTGATGGTTTTGTTGGATTGGTTGCATAAGACCCAATTCCAGCCCTCAAGGCAAGATAAAATTGCATACAAAATAGCCGTTATTTTGTATGCTTATTTTATATGCATCATTGATTGATATGGAGGCAAAAAGCCCTATCTCTGCCCATCTCGCATGCAACGAAGCCAGGGTAATTCCGTTCATGCAGAGAACACAGCGTTCTCATTTGCCGGGGTTGCGGATCAGGTGCAGGGTAAGACAAATAGAGCCACGAATGGCAGACAAAACGACGGGACGGCACGATGAATTCTGCACTGGGCATACACCACATCACCATGATCACCCGGAAGGTGCAGGCGAATGTCGATTTTTACGCCGGCTTCCTGGGTTTAAGGCTGGCCAAGCGCACGGCCGGCTTCGAAGACGCCATGCAGCTTCATCTGCTCTATGGCGACGATATCGCCTCGCCCGGTTCACTGCTGACCTTTCTGGTCTGGGAAGATGGCGGCCAGGGCCGTGTGGGTTATGGCCAGACACTGGAAGTGTCGCTGGCGATCGATCCCGCCAGCATCGGTTTCTGGCTGACGCGGGCGCTGAAATTCGGCATCCGCGCCGAGGGACCATCCGACGAATTCGGCGCCCCGGTCATCCGGCTGAAAGACCCTGATGGCCTCATCGTCAAGCTGGTCGGCACCCACGCCTTCGCAGATGCCACGCCGCATGTGACCAACGACATTCCGGCAGAAGACGCCATTCGCCGCATCTATGGCGCAACCGTGCTGAGCGAGGTGCCGGAAGAAACGGTGGCTTTCCTCACAAAATATTTCGGTTACCAGCAGGAAAGCCAGACGGGCGCTATCCGCCGGCTCGTTTCGAAAAGCGATGACATTATCGACGTGCGTGACGCCACCGGCTTCTGGTCCAGCGCGCCGGGCACCGGCACCGTCGATCATATCGCTTTCCGCGCGCAGGATCTGGATGAGCTGAACGCCGTGCTGGGTGAATTGAAATCGCTGAATTCCAGCACCACCAATGCCCATGACCGAAAATATTTCCATTCGCTTTATGTCCGCGAACCGGGTGGAGTGCTGATCGAAATGGCGACCGACGCGCCCGGCATGACCGTTGACGAGCCCCTGGAAGCGCTTGGCGAAAAGCTGTTCATTCCGCCGCTTTTCATGAAGGATGAGGCGGATGTGCGCGTCGCGCTGCCGCAATTCTCGATGCCCGGCGAAGAGCGTATCGTCTATCGCGACCTCCCCTTCGTGCACCGCTTCTATACGCCCGAAAAGCCTGACGGTAGCACCCTCATACTGCTGCACGGTTCCGGCGGCAGCGAGACGAGCCTGATGCCGTTGGCGCACCGGGCGGCACCGGCGGCCACGCTTCTCGGCGTTCGCGGCCGCAGCACGGAAGAGGACGTCGCCCGCTGGTTCCGCCGTTATCCCGATTTCAGCTTCGACCAGAAGGATATCGTCTCCGAGGCGGAAGCCTTTGCCGCCTTTGTCGATAGCGCGATCCGGTCCTATGGCCTTGATCCTTCGAGGCTTCGTTTTGTCGGCCATTCCAATGGTGCGAATTTCTATACCGCCTTTGCAGCGCTTTATCCGGAGCTTGCCGGAGACGCGCTACTCTATCGGCCGATGCCGGTTCTCGAAACCTGGCCGGAAACCGATCTTTCCGGGCGGAACTTCCTGCTTGTGGCCGGCGAACGCGATAAATATCGCGACAAGGCGACGGAGCTGCGAGACAGGATTTCCTCCAGCGGCGCGCAGGCCGGGGTGGAAACGGTGGATGACGGACACGAGCTTGGGCTTGCAGATATCGAGGCGGCGCGGCGCTGGCTTGCGGAGGCTTCCTGATCCGAAGTGGCGATAGCTGGATCGAGCGGGCACCGCGTGTTTCTTCTCCCCGCCGGGGAGAAGTCCGCGGCAGCGGGATGAGGGGGCAACGTCAGCGATAAACCGAGAGCTTG
>LT009756.1:947287-986157 GCA_900012615.1 Agrobacterium genomosp. 13 str. CFBP 6927 | reverse complement strand
AAACCGAGAGCTTGCCCCCTCATCCGGCCCTTCGGGCCACCTTCTCCCCGACGGGGAGAAGAAACAGGCGACCCAGCCATTCATCAACCGGGCCTTGCATAAATTCGCCAAAAGGGCTTTAAAAACAGCTTCGTAATTGGAGAGTTCTGTTTGGAAATCCCGCTGCTTATCCTCGCCGTCATCGCGGCCTTCATCTACACGCTGGTCGCAAGCATCCGCAATTCAAGCCGAATCAAGTCTCTCGAGTGCGAGGTTGTCAGCCTCAAGCGGCTGATGGCGGCCGGGGTGGCTTCCCCTGTGGCAGCGCAGGCGGAGACGGCCGATTCGGCGGAGAGAGCGGATTTCGGGGCGGAAGAGGAAAGCGCGGCATCTGAGGAAGACGCAGCCTTCCAGGCCGAACACCCGTCCGAAGCAGAAGTGGCCGCCGCCATGGCGGAGGCGGAAGACCTTGCCAGCAAGGAAGAAGAGCGCGTGCTTGCGCGTGAGGCTGCATCCACACCGGCAACCAAGGAAAGCTTCGAAAGCCTGCTCGGCGCGCGCTGGGCCGTCTGGGCCGGCGGCCTGGCGCTGGCGCTTGGCGGCATTTTCCTCGTCAAATATTCCATCGAAGCGGGGCTCCTGAGCCCGGCCGTGCGGCTTTCGCTCGCCGCCATTTTCGGTCTCGTTCTCGGCCTTGCCGGCGAGGCGATCCGCCGCAAGGCTGTGCCGGGCATCGCCACCACTTACGCCAACGCCATGATACCGGGCGTGCTAACGGCCGCCGGTGCCTTGACGCTGTTCGGCGTGGTTTATGCCGCCTATGGCATTTATGACTATATCGGCTCCGGCACCGCCTTCATTCTGCTTGGGCTCGTCGCCTTCGCCACCATCGGCCTTTCGCTTCTGCACGGACAGGCGCTCGCGGGTCTCGGCCTGTTGGGGTCGATGCTGACGCCGGCGCTGATTTCCAGCGAAACACCGAATATCTGGGCGCTGTTTGTTTTCCTGACGATCTCGTGGCTCGCAACCGCGGCGGCTGCGCGCAGGCAGGGCTGGACAGTGGTTCCCTCGCTTGCCAATGCGGGCCTCGGCCTCTGGGTGCTCGGCTATATCGCTTTTTCCGAGACGATCAGCGCCGAACCGCCGACGCTTTCACTGCTTGTCATGCTGGCCGGCACCCTCTTCCTCTGGCCCGGCAGGCATTTCGACACGCCGCCCGCCGAGGAAAGCGAAGCCAGCACCACGACTGAGCGGCGCGCCATTCGCGCCATGCGGCTTTTGTTGCGCCCGTCGCTTGCCATCAGCCTCACTGTCTCGATGGCCGTGATCCTGCCGGCAATCGGCTTCCTCTTCACCGATGGCAGCATCGACACCCATCCGGCCCTCGTCGTTTCCGCACTCATCGCAACGCTTGCCGCTCTTGGCGCTGCGCGACACAATGCGGTGTGGCCGGCCATTATCGCCGCACTCGGCGCGCAGGCTGCGGTCTCCCTGATGTCGCGGCAGGGTATCGATTTCATCGGTCTGATAAACGATACCGCCGTCACGCTTCCTCCCGTCGGAACGGGCTACACCGCGGCCATCGCCATGGCGCTCGGCCTTGGCGCCATCCTTCTCCTCTGCGGTTTCTCGTTCCTGAAACGCAAGGGCGCGGATGATCCGGATTTCGCCCAGCTCTGGGCGGGGATTGCAGCACTTTTCCCGGTCTGGCTCGGCACGGCAAGCTTCGTCGAATATGGCAATCTCGGCCGTGACTGGCTGCATGCGGCCTATGGTCTTGCCCTCGGCCTCGTGCTGATCGCCGGCGCGGAATGGCTGCATCGGCAGAACAATGATGCCTATCGCAAACCGCTCAACATCCTCGTGCTCGGCTCGTTTGCAGCCTTCGCACTGTGCCTGCACACGCTGACGGAAGGGCTCGCCACAACCGTGCTGCTCTCCGTCATCGGCTTCGGTTATGTGCTGGCGACCCGCCATCGCAACTGGGATATTCTGCCCTGGGTGATGGCGGTGGCAAGTGTTGCCGTTCTTGGCCGCATCGCCTGGGAACCCACCATTGTCGGGCCGCAAAATCTTGGGCTCACGCCGGTCTTCAACGCGCTGCTGCCGGGTTATGGCATTCCGGCGCTGCTCGCCATCGTCTCGGCCTGGATGCTGCGCGACTGGCCGAACTTCCGGGCAAAGAACTTTCTGCAGGCCATCGCCAGCGTCATGGGTTTGCTGGCGGTCGCCATCCTCATCCGCCACGCGATGAATGGCGGCACTCTCAATGACAGCGTGCCGACGCTCGGCGAACAGTCGATCTATACGCTGCTGACCATCGGTTTTTCAGGCGTGCTGATGACGCTGGATCTCAAGAGCCCCAGCCCCGTCTTCCGTTACGGCTCGATGATTGCCGGCGTGATCGCGGTCATCAACGTGCTGACGATGCATTTCTTTACTCTGAACCCCTATTTCACCGGCGAAAATACCGGCCGCATCCCGTTCCTCAATCTGCTGCTGATCGGTTATCTGCTGCCGGCGCTCGCCTATGGCGGTCTTGCCTGGTATGCGCGCGGCAAACGTCCCCCGCCCTATGTCAGCCTGCTGGCGGTGGCGGGTGCGGCACTCGGTTTTGCCTGGGCCACACTTTCGGTCCGGCGCTTCTGGCAGGGCGAGAACATTGCCGACTGGAAGGGCTTTTTGCAGGGTGAAACCTACAGCTATTCGGTGGTCTGGCTGCTGATCGGCGTGCTGCTGCTCGTACTCGGCTCGCGCTTCAATGCCCGCAGCCTGCGTCTAGCATCCGCCGCCTTCGTACTGATCTCCGTCGCCAAGGCCTTCCTGATCGATATGAGCAATCTTGAAGGCGTGCTGCGGGCGCTGTCCTTCATCGGGCTTGGCGCGGTGCTGATCGGCATCGGCCTGTTCTACCAGAAAATCCTCACCCGGAAGCCGCAGGCATGATCGCGGCCGAGGCTTTCGCGCCCTTTGATGCGCTTGCGCAGGAACTGATCCCGCACGCCGCCGATGCGGGCGACGGCTCGCATGATCTTGCCCACATTCACCGGGTCTTCCGCAACGCCATGCGCATCCATGCGGGCGAAGGTGGCGATGGCACGGTGCTGGCTGCCAGCGTGCTTTTGCATGATTGCGTGGCGGTGGAGAAGAACTCACCGCTCCGCGCGCAGGCATCGCGGCTGGCGGCGGAAAAAGCTGCCGGCATTCTGGCCGGGCTTGGCTGGCGGCGGGCCCACATTGACGCCGCAGCACATGCCATCACCACCCATAGTTTTTCCGCCAATATCGAACCGCAGACGCTGGAGGCAAAAATCCTTCAGGACGCCGACCGGCTGGACGCCATCGGTATGGTGGGGGCGGCGCGCTGCTTTTATATTGCCGGACGCATGGGCTCGGCTCTCTACGACCCGGTCGACCCGCTGGCGAAGGAGCGGCCGCTTGACGACCGCGCCTTTGCCATCGACCATTTCGAAACCAAGCTGTTCAAGCTGGCCGACGGCTTTCGCACCGAGACGGGCCGGCAGATGGCCAAGGCCCGCCATGAACGCCTGCAACAGGTGCTGGACCTGTTTCTCGACGAAATCTGAGGAGACGCGACATGCGTGTGACCGAACTCAACATCTACCCGCTGAAGAGCGGGCGCGGCATCGTCCTCTCGCAAAGCGATGTCTCGGCGGAAGGCCTGCCCGGTGACCGCCGCGCCATGCTGACCGATCCTTCCGGCCACTTCATCACCCAGCGCGAATTGCCTGATATCGCCACTATTCTGGCACGCCATGAGAATGGCGGCATGGCGCTTTCGAGAGAAGCGGGCAGCGAGATTTTCACGCAGCCTTCCGGAGAGCGCATGGACGTAGCGGTGTGGAAATCGATCGTCAGCGCCAATATTGCTGATGGCGAAACCAACGACACGCTTTCGGCATGGCTGGGGCGCGAGGTGAAGCTGGTGTTTTTCGACGACGCCTCCAGACGCATTGCAAGCCTCGAATGGACCGGTAATGAAACGCCCGTCACTTTCGCCGACGGTTATCAGATCCTCGTCACCACCACCGCCTCGCTTGCAGCCCTTAACGACAATATGCGCGACAATGGCGAGGACGCCGTCGGCATGGAGCGGTTCCGGCCCAATATCGTGCTCGAAACGGACGAACCGTGGGCCGAGGACCGCTGGGCGGCCATCGAGATCGGCGGCATCCGTTTCGACCTCGTCAAGCCCTGCGCCCGCTGCATCATGACCACGCAGGACCAGATAACCGGCTCCCGCAATGTGCCCTCCCCCATGAAGGCCATGGGCCGTATCCGCATGTCCGGCGACCGGCGCGTGCCCGGCCCGCTTTTCGGCTGGAATGTCACACCGCGCGGCGAAGGCAGACTGTCTGTCGGCGATGTGGCAAGTGTGGTCGAGGAACGGCCAGACGGCTGGGCGATCAAGCGGCGGTAAGTCGGTCCGGTTCAAACGGCCCCTCTGTGCATCAGGCAGCGTTTTTAACCTGCCGTCAAACCGTCGCTCCCTTCATTCCTGTGCTTGTCACAGGAATCCAGCCGACGCGCGTCTGCGCGGGGAAAAGAGTCTTTTCAGCCCAAGGACTTGGGCTGGCTGGATCTCTGTGACAAGCACAGAGATGAGGAGAGTGCGGAGTACGAGGGACGCGACGGCAAGATTGGAGCCTGCCCCATCGACCTCTTGTCACGCTTTACGCGCCCCAACAATCAGGAAAATCGGGCGGCGGTCTTCGTGTTCCAGTTCCGGCCGCTCCGCCAGCAAGGCTGGATCTGGCCTCGGTTCCGCCACCCGCGTGATTGCAAAACCAGCGGCCAGCAGGGCGTTGAGAATGCCTGACACCGTGCGGTGATATTTGACGACATCATCCGCCATCCAGTTGGAATGGCGCACGCCTTCATGCTGATAGTTATCGAGCGGCCAGTGCAGGATTTCGCCTTCCTCGCCATAGAACCAGTCCTGCTTGTCCAGCGCCGTGAACACGGGATGCTCGATGGAAAAGACGAAGTCGCCGCCGGGTTTCAGGACGGTGAAAACCTTCGCGAAGGCCACATCGAGATCGCGAACGTAATGCAAAGCGAGCGAACTCAGCACCAGATCGAAACTATCAGGCGCAAAGTCGATATCCTCGATCGCGGCGCGGCGATATTCGATACCGGGGCCGCCGTTTATCTCGGCGGCACGGCGCAGCATATTCTCCGAAAGATCGACACCGACGACATGCGCCGCGCCCTCTTCCGCCGCATAACGGCAATGCCAGCCGAAACCGCAACCGAGATCGAGAACGGTCCTGTCCTTCAGCGCGGGCAGCATGGCGCGCAGCTCATGCCATTCGCCCGCCTGCCTCAGCCCTTCCAGGGAGCGCGGCATGGCGCTGTAACGCTCGAAAAACTGCGGGTCGTCGTAAATATTCTGCTTCATTGCTTTCTCACCTTACCCGATGGCATTTAACCTTCGGGCGTTCCATCAATCGCACGAATAGTGCCGTCAAGAAAAGTCGCTAGTGGGGCGAGCTGACAAAAGATAATATTCCTCTCATCAAAGCGGAATCTGCAGCAAGCCTTGCGCCAAGCCACAAGGCGCTGCAGCGGGAGAGTTTTCATGTCGCAAGCTACACGCCAGTCGATGCCCTGGCTGATTATCGTCGCCGGGTCGCTGATTGCGGTCATGACCTTCGGGCCACGGTCGGCCATGGGCTTTTTTCAGTTGCCAATGCTTGCCGATACTGGCTGGGACCGCTCCACCTTCGGCCTGGCAATGGCGTTGCAGAACCTCTTCTGGGGTCTCGGCCAGCCCTTCTTCGGCGCCATCGCCGACAAGTTCGGCACGGGCCGTGTGCTCGTGCTTTCCGGCTTTCTTTATGCGGCCGGCCTCATCTGCATGTCCTTCGGCACCTCGCCCTTCTGGCTACATTTCGGCGGCGGCGTTCTCGTCGGGCTTGGCATCGCCGCCGGCTCCTTCAGCGTCATCCTGTCCGCCTTCGCGCGCCACGTCACGCCGCAGCAGCGCTCGCTCGCCTTCGGCATCGGCACGGCGGCGGGCTCGGCCGGCATGTTCCTGTTCGCGCCGATCAGCCAGGGCCTGATATCCACCTATGGCTGGTCGGACAGTCTCGTCTGGCTTGCCGTGATGATGATGCTGGTGCCGCTACTCGCCTATCCTATGCGCGGCAATTCCTCTTCCGGCAGCCAGTCGCAGGCGCAGTTCCAGCAGACCGCAGGAGAGGCCCTGAGGGAAGCTCTCAGTCATAAGAGCTACCTGCTTTTGACCACCGGCTTCTTTGTCTGCGGTTTCCAGGTGGCCTTCATCACCGCGCATTTCCCGGCCTATCTCGGCGATATCGGCATCGAGCCGCGCTATGCGGTGATCGCCATGGCGCTGATCGGTTTTTTCAACATCATCGGCTCGCTGGCGGCAGGCGTCATCGCCCAGCGTTATTCGAAGCCCTATATGCTGGCCTATATCTATATTGCCCGCTCTATCGCCGTCACAGCATTCCTGCTTCTGCCGCAGTCGCCGCTTTCGGTCATCATCTTCGCGGCCGTGATGGGCATTCTCTGGCTTTCGACCGTGCCGCCGACAAATGCGCTGGTGGCGATCATGTTCGGCACCCGCCATCTCGGCATGCTGGGCGGCGTCGTGTTCCTGTCGCACCAGATCGGCTCGTTCCTCGGCGTCTGGCTGGGCGGTTTTCTTTACGACCGGCTCGGCTCTTATGATCTCGTCTGGTGGCTCGGCGTCGGCATGGGGATTTTCGCGGCCATCGTGCATTGGCCCATTCAGGAGCGGCCGGCACCGCGGCCTGCGATAGCCTGAAACTATACGGCCTTATCGAGCGTGGGCTGTACCGTCTTGCGATCCAGCGCCTTCAGCGCCGCCTGCACAAAACCGTCGCGGGCGGCGTTTTCATGGAGGCCGCGCGGATCATAGACATGCCGGTTGAGGAAATGGGCGGTGAGACGAAAGGCAGCTGCAAGGCTATCGCGATCTGCCGCCTTCGACTGGCCCTCGCTTAGGAAAGCCGGTAGCGACAGCATCCGCTCCGCATAGGGCGCGCCCGCGGTGCGGCAGACCGCCCTGCCCGTTTTTGGCGATACATAGATGAGATCGGTACGCAGCCCCGTCGCCGCGCATTCGGTGAGATCAAGCCCGAAGCCGAGATCGTTCAACACCGCCAGTTCGAAGCGCACGAACAATTCGCCCGCATCAGCCGGATCATGGAGATTGTCTAGAATGACGTCGAGCGCCTGATAGAGATGCGGATGCGGGTCACGCTCCGGCAAGAGGCGCAGCAAGGCGCCCATGGCCTGCACGCCATAAACGGCGGTTGCCGTTTCCATCAGCTGTGCCGCCCGCAATTGCAGCGGTTCGATGCGGTATTCGCCGAGATGATCGTCAAGCCGCGCGCGCCAGATGACATCCACCCGGTTTCCTGCCTGTAGCACCGGCTGCATGCTGCGCGAGCGCCCGGAGCGCACCAGCCCCAGATGACGGCCGCGCGAACGGGTCATCACCTCGGCGACGACGCTTGTCTCACCGTGACGCTTGACACCAAGAATGATCGCCTCGTCCTGCCACTGCATGAAACATGTCCGAATTTCGATTCAGGCCCGATCATAACCGATCCGGCGGGGAAACGTTATTCTTTTACGGCGTCATTGACCACGCTGACGAGGCCGAGAACGAAATCCATGATTTCATTTTCCCCGAAAGGCTTGCCAAGCAGCGGCGCCTTCGCAAGGTCCTCGGGAAACCCCGTCGTATCGCCGTAACCGCTGACAAAACCGAAGGGAATGCCCGCCTGGCGCAGCTGGCGCGCGAAATCGTAACTCTTGCCATCGGAAAGGCTGACATCGAGAAGCACGCAATCGGCGCCGTCCTGTTCGATGGCGTCGCGGGCCTGTGCGAGTGTCGTGGCGATGACGATGATTTCGACCCCCATGGACTGGAGAACAGCCTCGACATCAAGCGCCACCAGATATTCATCCTCAACGATGATAACCCGTTGTGGCAACATATGTTTTCTTCTTCCCAGATGAAGGAGCCAACCAGTTCTGCGACAGGGGGCTCCTAATTAATCTCCTGCGAGATATCAGGACAGGAGTCGCAAATTACGGCCCTAACGTCATTTAAAAAAGACATGTCCGAAGAAGATCAGATGAAGGGTCTCTGCCGCTTTTCGTCGCTTTCCCAGCCGGCCACATGGCTCAATCCGGCATTGTCCAGCACCAGGCAACCCTTGTCCGTCCAGCGGATCAGGCCGCGATCGACGAGCTTTCTCAGGGTCTTATTGGTATGGACGATGGAAAGGCCGAGCGTATCGGCAACATGCTGCTGGGTGACCGGGATGGGCGTTTCGCCCTGCACAAGATGGACCGCTTTCGCCTTGCTGTAGAGGAACGCGATAAGATAGGCCGCGCGCTCCAGCGCGGTGCGCCGGCCGATGCTCAGAAGATGGCTGTCGAGCATGCGTTCTTCGCTCGCCGCGATCCAGGTGAGGTCATAGGCAAGGCTCGGATGATCGGTGAAGAGGTTGTTGAGACGGGACCGTTCAAAGACGCATAGGGTGACAGGAGACAGTGCTTCCACCGAATGCTGCATCTCCCCCATCACCGTGCCCTGCAGGCCGACGAGATCGCCGGGCATGACGTAATTGAGAATCTGCCGCCTGCCGTCTTCCAGCGTCTTGTAACGGAAAGCCCATCCATGCAGCACCGTGTAAAGATGGGCGCTGTGCGATCCCTCCATCAGGATCACGGAGCCGCTTTCGACCGCCAGCTCTCCCGTCTTGAAACGCGAAACGAAATCCAGCTCGGGCGATGAAAAATCCCTGAAATGCGGCAGATCGCGCAGGGGACAGTGCTGGCAAGGCGTGGTGGAGATACCATTCGGTTTTTTTGGCGACATGAATGCCCGTCATCGAAAAAGGTTGCGCCCAATTGTTTTGGAACAACCCGCCCGAACGCATTCGGTTCCCGGTGGAGGATGAAGATATTCAAGTCATTCAAGGATCGCGGCGCGCCCTACGCTCCAACACACAAAAACGAAGGCTTTGGAGGCAATCTCGATGTTCGCGTTGGTTCGCGACATTTCCCGCTCGTCATTCCGGCCTTGAGCCGGAATCCAGTCGACGCGCGTCTGCGCGGCGAGAGAGTTCCTTCAGCCCAAGGACTTGGGCTGGCTGGATTCCGGCTCAAGGCCGGAATGACGGAGGCGGGCGCATGCTCTCACCCTGCCGGTGCGCCAGTGCGCTAGCCGCGCGGGAATTCCAGTCCCATTTCACGGAAGCGCTCGGGATCGTCGCCCCAGTTCTCGCGCACCTTGACGAACAGGAAGAGATGCACCGGCTGTTCGAGGATTTCCGACAGCTCCTTGCGCGAGGCGGTGGAGATCGCCTTGATTGCGTCGCCGTTCTTGCCCAGCGCGATCTTCTTCTGGCTGTCGCGCTCGACATAGATCACCTGCTCGATGCGTACCGAGCCGTCCTTGCGTTCTTCCCATTTTTCCGTCTCGACATGCGAGGCGTAGGGAAGCTCCTGATGCAGGCGCAGGAACAGTTTTTCGCGGGTGATTTCGGCGGCGAGCTGGCGCATCGGCAGATCGGAGATCTGATCTTCCGGATAATACCACGGACCTTCCGGCAGAGCCTCCACAAGATAATCCATCAGGTCTTCGCAACCCGAACCGTTGGTGGCCGAAATCATGAAGGTGCGGTCGAAGGCGACTGTCTCATTGGCGGCGGCGGCCAGCTTCAGCAGGTCTTCGCGCTTCACCTGGTCGATCTTGTTGAGGCAGAGGATCTTCTTCTGCGGAACATCCTTCAGGCCTTCGAGAATGGCCTCTGCGTCGCCTTTAAGACCACGCTCGCTGTCGATCAAAAGCAGGATGAGATCGGCATCCTTCGCGCCGCCCCAGGCGGAGGTGACCATGGCGCGATCAAGCCGGCGGCGCGGCTTGAAGATGCCGGGCGTGTCCATGAAAACGATCTGCGCATTCTTGTGAATGGCGATACCGCGCATCACGGCGCGCGTCGTCTGCACCTTGTGGCTGACAATCGAGACCTTGGCGCCCACCAGCCTGTTGACCAGCGTCGACTTGCCGGCATTGGTCGGGCCGATAAGGGCCACGAAGCCGGAACGGGTCGGAAGGTTATTGTCTTCGCCTTCAATGGCGGGGTTTTCGTGATCGGTCATGTTATCCATCAAGGTCAGAGGTATTCAACATGCGGCCCGCGGGTCCGCCATGCGCTCGATTTTGGCACCCGGTTCGCCGGGTGCTCAGTTCCGGGTGGAGGTCTTCTGCCAGACGCCTTCGCGTTCCAGCAATCTTGTTGCCGCCACCTGTTCGGCCGCGCGCTTGGAGCGCTCGACACCGGTTTCCGGCTTCACGCCGGGAATTTCGACAGTCACCGTAAAGCGGGGATCGTGATCCGGTCCGGAACGATCGTCAACCCGGTAAGAGGGTGTGGTCGCAAATCTGGCATGCGCCCATTCCTGCAACTCGGTCTTGGCGTCGCGTCGCCCGGCATCCACGCTGGTTGCGCGGCCCTGCCAGTATTTCAGAATGAATTTGCGCGATGCTTCCAGCCCGCCATCCAGATAGATGGTGGCGATCAGGCTTTCGACGACATCGGCGCGCACGTTCAGCATCGCCTTGCCGGTCAGCTTCTTCACATCCGAGCCGGTGCGGATGAAATTATGCAGGCCCATCTCGTCGCCGATCGCGGCGCAGGATTCGGCGCTGACGAGCTGGTTCAGACGGACCGAAAGCTCGCCTTCGGTGGCGTTGCGGAAGGTGGAGAACAGCAATTCGGCGACGCAGAGACCGAGGACACGGTCGCCCAGAAATTCCAGCCGCTCATAATTGCCGGCCGCCGCCGAGCGGGCGCTGGCATGGGTCAAGGCCCGGTCGAGCCGGGCCTTTTCCTTGAACTCATATCCGATCAACGCTTCCAGACGGGAAATCTCGTCCGCCGAAAGCGGCTTGGTCTTGCTCATTCCACAACCTTGAAGAGGCGGTCCCAACGCATGTTGGCCGGCCATTCCCAAATGCGGCTGAACGGCGTGTCATTGCCCAGCGAGAAGAAGATGACGCTGGCGCGGCCGATCAGGTTTTCTTCCGGTACGAAACCGACGTCGAAACGGCTATCGAGCGAATTGTCTCTGTTGTCGCCCATCATGAAATAATGGCCTTCTGGCACCACGAATTCGCGCGTGTTGTCGCCACGAGAATCGGGCGACTGGTCCAGCGTGTCGTAGGTGACGCCATTGTCGAGCGTTTCACGGAAGACGGGCACATTGGCGCCCGGATCGGCACGGTAGTCCGAGGTGAAGGTGCCATCGGGCTGCTTCGGCACCGGCTGGCCGTTGATGAACAGCACGCCGTTCGTCACCTGGATGCGGTCGCCCGGCAGGCCCACCAGACGCTTGATGTAATCCACTTCAGGATTGGGCGGCAGGCGGAACACCACGACATCGCCGCGCTTGGGCTTGCTGAATTCGAGAATGCGGCCCGAAAACAGGTTCGGCGAAAAGGGCAGCGAATATTTCGAATAGCCGTAAGAGAACTTGTTGACGAAAAGATAATCGCCAACCAGAAGCGTCGGCATCATCGAGCCGGAGGGGATGGTGAAGGGCTGAAACAGCACGGTGCGGATGACCATGGCCAGCAGCAGCGCCTGAATGATGACCTTGACGTTCTCCCAGAGGGCGTTCTGCTTCTTTTCAGCTTTTTCGGACACTTAAAGACCTGCCTGATTGTTTCCCGGCTTCTTCGGTTTCACGAAGGCCTCCGGGCCGTTGTTTTATCGCATATGCGGCGGGCAAGCGGTTTTTACGCAGCCGGCAACGCTTTCATATTTCTGCGACTTCTCTAGAACCTTTCCAGCCCGAAGGGAAGCGCTTCTGTCACACGCCCGCAAATAGAGCGGCAATGCGGCAGCGTCGCGTCTTACCCGTTCACGGGAAGCGCCTCGATAATCACGAATGCCTGAGCATAGGGGAAGTCGTCCGTGATCGTCAGGTGAATATTGGCGCGGTGGCCGGCGGGCAGCAGCGCCGCCAGCCTTTCCCCTGCCCCATTGGTCAATACCATGGTCGGCTTGCCACCCGGCAGGTTAACGACACCCATGTCCTTCCAGAAAACACCGTTCGCAAGTCCGGTCCCCAGCGCCTTGGAACAGGCTTCCTTGGCGGCGAAGCGCTTGGCATAAGAAGCCGCGCGGTTCCTGCGGCCATCGGATTTGGCCCGCTCGATATCGGTAAAACAGCGATGGGTGAAGCGGTCGCCGAAACGATCGATCGACTTTTCAACGCGACGAATGTCGATCAGGTCGCTACCCAATCCAATGATCATTTCAACATCTCCAGAGAGGCATTTTTATTGGCGGCGCGGTGCGCGAGATTTTCCATCTTGCGCCGCTGAAAGCCGCTGATGAGGCCATAAACGGCGACATAGGCGATGACGGCGCTGATGGCTGCGGGCAGAATCGCGCCGATGGTCATGGGTTCCAGCACCGGCGTCCATATCTGCCGGAATTCAAGATGGCTGAACAGCGCCACGAAATCCACATGGGCAGCGCTTTCCGCCCTCTGCCGACCGAGGATGAAATGCCCCAGTTCCCAGGTGGACGCCCATATGAAGGGAAATGTCAGCGGATTGGCGAAGGTGGTGCCGAGTGCGGCCGCAACAAGATTGACGCGCATGAGGAAGCCAAGCGCCATGGCGATGATGATATGAATACCGAGAAACGGCGTCCATGCCACGCCGACACCAATGGCGACACCGGCGGCAACGGAATGCGGAGAGGCGGAAAGCCGCAGCAGACGCAGCTTCATATAGCGCAGCGAACGGGTAAAACCCGTGCGCGGCCAGAAGAGGTCGCGAATCTTCTCTGAAAAACCAACGGGTTCACGGCGGCGAAACGGCATGGGCTCAGTCTATTTCATCGCCCGGGCTGAGCCAAGAGCATCATAGATGACGCAGGGATTTCTTTTGCAGGTGTATTCTCCGCTTCCGTCATTCCGGCCTTGAGCCGGAATCCAGCCGACGTGCGTCTGCGCGGCGAGAAGACTCTTTCCAGCCCAAGGACTTGGGCTGGCTGGATGCCGGATCAAGTCCGGCATGGCGGACGCGGGATGTCACGAATACAGTGAATATCGAGCCTTCGATATCAGTCCCAATTTAGTGTCGCCTATTGCGACAGGGGACTGAGCCGGATTTTTTTGCGGCGTATTGGGTCAACCAGTTTGGGACGCCCGCTTGAAGCGCGCATTCACATAGTTTTGCGAGACACAGCAATACACAGGCCGATACGGCTGCACCTGCTGGCTCCATACGCATGGCGATTGGCTGCCATGCGCTGTGTGCATTACCGGCGGAACAGGCCACGGTCGATTTCGCGCTGGCGGAATTCCAGGTCGACATTCGAAACGGAGGCGCTGAGATATTCGAATTCGCGTTCCTGAGTGGTCTTGCCACGAACGGCACGGGCGATCTTGCGAAGCGGAGTAAACATGATTTTCGGTCCTTTCGGTTTGGAACTGGCGTTTCTCATCGGTGTTCATCCACCGGCACGCCGCATTTCCTTCTCTTCGATTTCTGAGATGAAAATAGTCGCAAACCGCCTCCACGACCAGAGACAGGAAAAGGCCGCTGCCATGCATTCAACGCATAACAACGACCTTTTAGTATTTGCAAAGGATCAAAAATGCCTCAATCGAAGGCACGCGTCACTGTTGAGACGCAATCGAGATCCTTGAGCTGCGACAGGAGCTGGTTCAGCTGCCTGAGATCCCAGACTTCGACATCCAGCGCCAGCTCGGAAAAATCCGTGCCGATGCGCACCATGTTGAGGCCGCGAATATTGACATCAAGCGTCGCGATCGATTGCGCCACCGAGGCGAGCGTGCCCGGTTCGTTCAGCGCATTGATCATCACCCGCGCCATGAAGCGCGATTTGTTCGCCTCATCGAGATCCCAGCGCACATCGATCCAGCGCTCCGGCTCGTCGTCGAAGCGTTGCAGCGCCGGCGCCTGAATCGGATAGATGGTGATGCCCTTGCCCTTTTCCATGATGCCGACGATGCGGTCACCCGGAACGGCGCCGGCGGCACCGAAATGCACGTCGACATTGCCGGAAAGGCCACGGATGGGCAGCGGGTCCGGTCCATCCAGCATCTCGGCCGCACCGTCGTCCTCGAGAACCGAGCGCGACTTGCCGGGGATCTTGAAGACCATGCCGGAGGCGCTGCGCATGTTGAACCAGCCATCATCGCCGGTCATCTTCACCGTGACGCGCTCATCCTGATAATCGGGATAGACCGCGCGCAGCACATCCAGCGAGGAGACCTCACCGCGGCCGACGGCGGCAATGGCGTCTTCGACATCCTTCTGCGCCAGGCGATGCAGCACGGGCTTCAGTGCTTCCCGCGAGAAGGCCTTGCCGGCGCGCTCGAAGGTGCGCTCAAGAATGCGATAACCGAGGCCGGAATATTGTTTGCGGATGGCCATGCGGGTGGCGCGGCGGATGGCCGAGCGGGCCTTGCCGGTCACCACCACCTCTTCCCATGCGGCAGGCGGCACCTGCACGCCGGAGCGGATGATCTCCACCTCGTCGCCGTTGTTCAGGCGGGTGACGAGCGGCATGATCCGGCCATTGATCTTCGCGCCAACGGTGGTGTCGCCGATATTGGTGTGCACCGCATAGGCGAAATCGATGGGGGTTGCGCCGCGCGGCAGGGCAATCAGCTTGCCTTTGGGCGTGAAGCAGAACACCTGGTCCTGGAAAAGTTCGAGCTTGGTGTGCTCGAGGAACTCTTCCGGGCTGTCGCCTTCGGCCAGCGATTCGATGGTGTGGCGCAGCCAGGAATAAGCGTTGCTCTCTGGCGAGAGCAGATCGCCCTCCCCATTCTCGCCATCCTTGTAAAGCGCGTGGGCGGCGATGCCGAATTCGGCGATCTCGTGCATGCGCTTGGTGCGGATCTGCAGTTCGATACGCTGGCGCGACGGGCCGACGATGGTGGTGTGGATGGAGCGATAGTCGTTCTGCTTCGGCGTGGAGATGTAGTCCTTGAAGCGGCCCGGCACCACGCGCCAGCGGGTGTGGACAATGCCCAGCGCCCGGTAGCAGGAGGGAATGTCGTCCACCAGAATGCGGAACCCGTAGACATCGGAAAGCTGCTCGAAAGAGAGCGACTTCGACTGCATCTTGCGGAACACCGAATAGGGCTTCTTCTGACGCCCTTTGACATTGGCCCCGATGAGGCCGTTCGCCACCAGAAGCTCGCGCAGCTCGTCCTCGATCTTCTTGATCAACCCTTCATTGCGCGTTTCCAGTTCCTGAAGACGGTTGGTCACCGTCTCGTAGGCTTCCGGGTTGAGATACCGGAAGGACAGGTCTTCCAGCTCGTCGCGCATATCCTGCATGCCCATGCGGCCGGCGAGCGGCGCATAGATTTCCATGGTCTCTTCGGAAATGCGGCTGCGCTTGTCGGCCGGCATATATTCCATGGTGCGCATATTGTGCAGGCGGTCGGCGAGCTTTACCAGCAGAACGCGCACGTCGTCGGAAATGGCCAGCAGCAGCTTGCGCAGGTTTTCGGCCTGCTTGGCCTTGCGGGTAACGAGGTCGAGCTTCTTGAGCTTGGTCAGCCCTTCCACCAGCCGGCCGATATCCTCGCCGAACAACTCATCGATTTCGGCGCGCGTGGCAGTGGTGTCCTCGATCGTATCGTGCAGCAACGCCACCGCGATGGTCGATTCGTCGAGATGCATTTCGGTGAGGATCGCGGCAACTTCCAGCGGATGCGAGATATAGGGGTCGCCATTGGCCCGCTTCTGCTGGCCATGTTTCTGCATGGCATAAACATAGGCCTTGTTCAGCAGGGCCTCATTCGCATCCGGTTTATATTTTTGAACCCGCTCAACGAGTTCGTATTGCCGCATCATGCGATATTCCACAAAAAGAAAGCGCGCCAACCTAGGGGTCGGCGCACAATGCTGCATCAATAGGGATCAGATTATGACGGCAAATATTGACAGACGGTAACCACCGCCTGCCAATGGCGTCATAAAGTCAGATCAATAGTCGTCATTTTTTTCCGGCGGCACAAGGCCTTCGATACCCGCCAGCAGTTCTTCTTCCGACATCTGGTCGAAAGTAACCGTTTCCGGCTGGTCGTCGTCTTCCCCATCGGCGACAGCGGAGGCTGCGAGCGTGACCGGATCGGGCTCGGGCTCGTCCACTTCCACATGCTTCTGCAGCGAATGGATGAGGTCTTCCTTCAGATCGTCGGGAGACAGCGTCTCATCGGCGATTTCGCGCAGCGCCACGACGGGGTTCTTGTCGTTGTCGCGGTCAACCGTGATGGAGGAGCCTTGAGAAATCTGGCGCGCACGGTGGCTGGCGAGAAGCACCAGCTCGAAACGGTTGTCTACTTTATCAATGCAATCTTCAACTGTGACGCGGGCCATTGCCTGTCCTTTGCGGGTCGTAATGTCGTGGATCAGAGCGCCGTGCAATGTTTGGGGTGCACAAGGGATGCTCTAACCTATTGAATCTGCGCTTCGTGCCCTGCGAAAAACATTCAGGATTTCTCGCGACGAAGCTTTCGAGCTTCCGATACAGCCATTGGCCGCGGAATTCAAGTTTTTCCTGTCTTTGGCGTCTTTTGGCACCTTATTGCCCATGTTTGGCGTCTGATGAACAAAATGTCTAGAAGAATTGTCTTGGAATACGGGTGAAGTTACCTTACTTAAAACGCAACGGCGATGCGCAAACTTCGTTGATACGACATGTTTTTTTGCGTTAGCGACCGGAAATAAAAGCCAGATAATGGCCTTTCCAAAAAAAGGAATGGGATGGAATGTTCGATCCACGGGAGAAAATTGCGCTCTTCATAGATGGAGCCAATCTTTATGCAGCATCGAAAAGCCTGGGATTCGATATCGACTACCGCAAGCTCCTCAAGGCGTTTCAAAAGCGTGGATATCTGCTGCGCGCCTATTATTACACCGCATTGATCGAAGATCAGGAATATTCCTCGATCCGCCCGCTGATCGACTGGCTGGACTATAACGGCTACAAGGTCGTGACGAAGCCGGCGAAGGAATTCACCGACGCGCTCGGCCGCCGCAAGATCAAGGGCAACATGGATATCGAACTGGCGGTCGATGCCATGGAACAGTCCGAAACGGTCGACCACCTCGTCCTGTTCTCCGGCGACGGCGATTTCACCACGCTGGTGGATGCGCTGCAGCGCAAGGGCCGCAAGGTGTCCGTGGTTTCCACCATGGCAACGCAGCCCGCCATGATCGCCGACGACCTGCGCAGGCAGGCCGATCACTTCATCGATCTGATGACGCTGAAGGCCGAAATCGGCCGCGACCCGAACGAGCGCCCTGCCCGGCATGTCGAGAGCCCCGAGACGATCTGATCCCGGTTTTTTGCTGCGATTAAATCACGAACGCGTCCGTCCGAAAGGCGGGCGCGTTTTTGTTTGGCGACATGGCAGGGTGAAACCGTCCTGCCGGTGAGGTAAAAATTGCCTTTGAAATTAACAAACATCAAATTCAGACAGTCAAAATTATAACTTGGTTAATTTTAGACGTGTCTAAATCACCCCAACGGCGCCAACCACATGATTTCGGTGCCAAATCAGGATGACTAGACATGCATGGCCAAGCAAAAAACGACCGACAACTCGATGAGAGACTGAATTTTCTGGGGCTTGGCCACGAGCAGCGGCAAAACCTGTCAGACATGAAGGGCGTCATCACCGGTTCTCTCGATGCGTCTCTCGATCGTTTTTATGCAAAGGTGCGCACAGTGCCGGAGACGGCGAAGTTTTTCGCCAGCGATGCGCATATCCAGCACGCCAAGAGCATGCAGGTGAAGCACTGGACGCGCATTGCCTCCGGTACGTTCAATTCGGACTATACCGACGCCGTGACCGCCATTGGCCGCACCCATGCCAAGCTGGGGCTGGAGCCGAGATGGTATATTGGCGGCTATGCGCTGATGCTTGATGGCATCGTCAAAGCCGTCATCGATTCCGAATTGAAGGGCCTTTTCGTGGAAAAGAAGGCCAGAAAGCTGAAGGACGCCCTGACGGTGACCGTCAAGGCCGCCCTTCTCGACATGGACTATTCCATCTCCGTTTACCTCGACGTGCTCGCAGCTGAGCGACTGAAGGTCGAGGCAGAGCAGGCGCAGATGAAGAAGGAGCAGGACCACGTTCTCGAACTGCTCAACAACGCGCTCAACAAGCTGGCGAATGGCGACCTCACCTCCAGCATCGGCGAGAAAACCGCGCCGCAATTCGAAGGGCTGATCTCCAATTTCAATACGGCCGTCGGCAATCTCTCCGGTGCATTTGCGCAGATCGTCGAGGAAGCCAACAAGATATCGGGCAATACCCGCGAGTTGACGTCTGCGACCGACGACATGGCCCGCCGGACGGAGCAGCAGGCGGCAGCCCTTGAGGAAACCGCCGCCGCCGTCGAGGAAATCACCACCATTTCCAGGCTTTCGGCGCAGCGCTCCGAAGAGGCCAAGGCCATCGTCGAAAGCTCGGCTGTCGAGGCGGCACGGTCGCGCGATGTGGTGACGGAAGCGGTAAAAGCGATGGGCGCCATCGAGGAATCGTCACAGAAGATCACCCAGATCATTTCCGTCATTGACGAGATTTCGTTCCAGACCAATCTTCTGGCGCTGAATGCCGGCGTGGAAGCCGCCCGTGCCGGCGATGCCGGCAAGGGTTTTGCCGTTGTCGCCCAGGAAGTGCGCGAGCTGGCGCAGCGTTCGGCCACCGCCGCCAAGGAAATCAAGACCCTGATCGCCAAATCTTCCGACGATGTGATGCAGGGTGTCTCGCTGGTCAACAAGACGGGCGAATCCCTGAATACGATCGGCAACAAGGTGGATCATATCCAGGATCACATCACCTCGCTGACCAAGGCGGCGCAGGAGCAGTCCGTCGGCATTCAGGAAATCAGCGCCGCCATCAACAGCATGGACAATCTGACCCAGAAGAATGCGGCGATGGTGGAAGAAACCAATGCGGCGACGCATAATCTGAGCGATGTCAGCGCCAATCTTGCGGCGCTTGTCAGCAGGTTCAGTGTTTCGGCGTCGAAGGCCTACGTGGAGCGGACGTATCGGGCTGCTTGAGAGGCGCCACGGACAACAGCACGCTCCCGTCATCCCGGCCTTGAGCCGGGATCCAGCCAGCCCAAGTCCTTGGGCTGAAAGGACCCTTTCCACGGCGCAGATGCGCCGTGGCTGGATGCCGGATCAAGTCCGGCATGACGAAGGAACAAGTGGCGAAACGCCGCTACCCTCTACGCCGCGAAATCTCCTGCCGCTCAGGCGTTACCGCCCTTCAGCAGACGCGACTTCTGCCGGTTCCAGTCACGTTCCTTTTCCGTCTCGCGCTTGTCGTGCAGCTTCTTGCCCTTGGCGAGCGCCAGTTCCAGCTTCGCACGGCCCTTTTCGTTGAAATAGACCTTCAGCGGCACCAGCGTCATGCCATCGCGGTTGATGCCGGCGCGCAGGCGGCTGATTTCGCGTTTGCTCAAAAGCAGCTTGCGACGGCGGCGCGGCTCGTGGTTGAACCGGTTGGCCTGCAGATATTCCGGCAGGTGGGAATTGATGAGCCAGATTTCATCGCCCTCGTCCGAGGCGTAGGATTCGGCGATGTTCGCCTTGCCTTCGCGCAAAGACTTGACCTCGGTGCCGGTCAGCACCAGCCCTGCCTCATAGGTGTCGATGATTTCGTAGTTGAACCGGGCCTTGCGATTTTCCGCAACGATCTTGTTCACCACGCGCTGGCTGCCTTTGGGGGCCATGATATTTCAATCCCTTGTTTTTCTTATTGCGCCTGCGACCTGTCGGTCGAAGCGGTTTTCGAGCCTCTATTTAGTATCGTCGTCGCAAAAAGAAAAGGCGCGCGGAACCGCTTCTGTCGCGAAGCGGGCCCATTGCGCGCCTTTAAGGCTTTCAGGCGTCTCTTAGTTCATCAGGCCGGCATGCTTCAGCGCCGCGTCGATGGCTGCTTCGGTTGCCGGTTCCAGCGTGCTCATCAACGGCGAGCGGACCCGGCGATTGCCGGCGCGCGTCTTCGAAAGCGCATATTTGGTGCCGCAGACGCCGGGCTCCATGAAGATGGCCTTGTGCAGCGGCATCAGGCGATCCTGATATTCCAGGGCCTTGGCGTAATCGCCGGCAAGCATTGCCGCCTGGAACTCCGAACAGAGACGTGGAGCGACATTGGCGGTGACCGAAATACAGCCGACGCCGCCATGGGCGTTGAAACCGAGCGCCGTGCCGTCTTCGCCCGACAGCTGGATAAAATCCTTGCCGCAGGAAATGCGCTGTTCGGAGACGCGGTCAAGCTTGCCCGTCGCATCCTTGACGCCGACAATGTTCTTGTGCGCCTTGACCAGCGCGCCCATGGTTTCCGGCGACATATCCACCACCGAGCGCGGCGGGATATTGTAGATGACGATCGGCAGCTTCACCGCTTCGGCGACAGCGGCAAAATGGGCGAACAGGCCCTTCTGTGTCGGCTTGTTATAATAGGGGGTGACCACCAGCAGCGCATCCGCACCAGCTTCCTGCGCGTGCAGGGCAAGCTCGATCGCCTCATCGGTATTGTTGGAGCCAGCGCCCGCAATGACCGGAACCCGTTTCGCCGCTACCTCAATGCACAGCTCGACCACACGTTTGTGCTCGTCGTGGGACAGGGTTGGAGATTCCCCCGTCGTGCCAACAGGCACAAGTCCGTTGCTGCCTTCGGCGATCTGCCATTCCACATGGGCGGCAAACGCCTGTTCGTCCACGGCGCCATTGTCCGTGAACGGGGTAATGAGGGCGGGAATTGATCCCTTGAACATGCAAAGCTCCTGGCGCCGAGCCGGTTCATGCTTCGGCCGCATTCGATGGTTAAAACCGGCACACATTAGTGCCAGCCCTTGGCGCCGACAAGCGCAAAGGAAGCCTATTTTGTCCGAAATTGTCGGAAGTGTGACACTCTGCGAGCGTCACACGGCAGCTGAAAAAACGAGGCGATGGAAATAGGCGCCGCTCGCAGGCCGGTGAATAAAAGTTGATAGGATTGCGCAGCCGCAGGTAAGGTTTCGTTAACCTCACTCTCCGTAGATTTGAGGGTGGGATTTCGGACCAGAACCACAGGCGCTTCCCGCAATCCCGCTGCAATGAATTGACAATACAAGAAGGTCGATTGTTTCCGTCCGGTAATGAAGAGCGGTATGAAAAAGACAGTTTGGGCATTGATGGCGGCAGGTCTTGCCGCGACCGTGTGGAACGCACTGGCCGGCCCCGTGCCGGAAGGTGCGGTGCCGCTTCCCTATGTGAAGCCGAATGCGCCGACCGTTCCCGCCTTCATGCCCGCCTCCCCCGAAATCACCGGCGCGATACCACGCCTCAACCGGCCTGATGACGCGGGCCAGATGAAAGCGGGCCTCGACGCCCTTTCCAGCCGCGATGCCGCGCGCGCCATTGCGCTGCGCAACGCCATGCCGACGGGAAGCCTCGACCGGCACATTCTTTCCTGGGCGATTGCCGTTTCCGGTCAGAAGGACGTGCCTTCCGCCGAGATCGCCGCAGCCCAGCGTGAATTGACCGGCTGGCCGGGCGCGGCAACCTTGCGCGCCAATTCAGAAAAAGCGCTTTACCGTGAAGATCCGCCCGCGTCCCAGGTGCTAGCCGCTTTCGGCAGCAGCCGGCCGGAAACCGCCGAAGGCACCGTGGTACTCGCCAAGGCCCTCTCTTCTTCCGGCAAGGGCGCGGAAGCGCAGAGCCTCATTCGCCAGCTGTGGGTCAGCGAAGGCATGGACAAGGACATGGAAGACCGTGTTCTTGCCGAATTCCCCAGCTATCTGACGCCCGCCGACCACAAGGCGCGCATGGACTATCTGATGTATCGCAGCCGCATCGGCCAGGCCAAGCGCTTTGGCGATCTGGGCAAGGCGCAGTCGCTTTACAGTGCATGGGCGGCCGTGTTGCAGCGATCCGCCAATGCGGGCGCGCTCCTGGGCAAGGTCGACGCGACATGGCGCAACGACACGGCCTTTCTCTTCGCCCGCGTTGAAAATCTGCGCAACCAGCAGAAATATCCGGAAGCAGCGGTCCTCTTGCGGCAGGCGCCAAAGGAAGCGGGCAAGCTCGTCAATCCCGGAGAATGGTGGAATGAGCGGCGCATTATCGCCCGCGGCCTTGCCGATCTCGGCGATTTTGCCGAGGCCTACCGCATTGTCGCCAATCATTCGGCCACCTCCGCCGTCGATATTGCCGATGCGGAATTCCATGCCGGCTGGTACGCGCTTCGGGCGCTGCGCGACCCCGCGGCGGCTTCCCGCCACTTCAATACGCTTTTGCAGACCTCGAACCGGCCGCTTTCGGCTTCGCGCGCCTATTACTGGCTCGGGCGGACAGCGGAAGCGGGTGGGCCGGGCAATGCCCGCGACTTCTTTACCAGGGCTGCGGCCCATCCAGGCACCTTTTACGGCCAGCTTGCCGCAGCACGGATCGGCACAAAGACGCTGAACGTCACCTATCCCAGCCCAAGCGGTGGTGATCGGGAGCGTTTTGCCGGCAGAGAGGCCGTGCGCGCCATCGACCGGCTGGAGGCCGCGGGCTATGGCTGGCGGGCCGACAGCCTTTACCGGTCGCTGGCCGATCAGCTCGACAGCCCCGGCGAACTTGCCATTCTGGCCGCAAGGGCGGAAAACAACGGTAACCATCAGGTCTCGCTGCAGATCGGCAAGACGGCTTTCAGCCGCGGCATCGATGCGGCCGCCCTCGCCTATCCGCTCGGCGTCATTCCAGCCAGCGCCAATATTGCCGGCTCCGGCAAGGCACTTGCCTATGCCATCGCCCGTCAGGAGAGCGCCTTCAACCCGGCCGCGGTCTCCGCCGCCAATGCCCGCGGGTTGCTGCAATTGTTGCCGGGAACCGCAAAGGGCGTGGCCGGACGCCATGGCCTGCCCTATACGCAGGCGATGCTGACGAGCGACGCGGGATATAACGCCACACTTGGTGCTCACTATCTTGGCGAGCAGATCGACAGTTTCGGCGGTTCCTATATCCTCACCTTCATCGCCTATAATGCCGGCCCGAAGCGCGTGCCGGAATGGATCGCCCGTTACGGCGACCCGCGCGGCAAGCCCATCGACGAGGTGGTCGACTGGATCGAACGCATCCCCTTCCCCGAAACGCGCAATTATGTGCAGCGCGTGATGGAGAATTATCAGGTCTACAAGTCACGGCTGGGACAACAGGCCGATATTGTCGATGATCTGCGCCATGGGCGGTCGGGGTAAGGGTCAGGTTCGTCGGCCGAGCACCGTGAGACCATCGAAGCACCGGCTGGCCCGGTGCTTTTTTTGTTTCCCCATCCAAGCCACGCGGTTTTCCGCTTCGGCAGATATTCAAACGAAAAAGCCCGGCTCGAGAGCCGGGCTTTCCATCACTGACAATGTCAGATCAGATTAGAACGTGCGCTGAAGGCGAACGAAGCCGGTGACTTCATCGTCACGACCATCTTCGTCGTAGTAGTTGGCGGTGATCTTGGTAGCGAGACCTTCAGTGATCTTGTAGTCAACCGTCAGACCAGCAGTCCAGGCGTCACGGTCGCCAGTGAAGTCGCCGTCAACAGGGTTGACGTCCAGCTTGCTGAGGTACTCGAAGCCGGGGGTAAGCGTCAGACGATCCGTAGCCTTGATCGCGTACTCAACGGCAACAGCCCATTCAGACTTTGCGTAGTAAGCGTTGTCGCCCGAAGCCCATACACCAGCAAGACCGAAGGTGCCCGGACCAATGTCAGCGAACAGGATGTGCGGATAGCAACGTTTTCTGCATCGAAGTCGTAGCTGGCGATCAGGTTGGCGGTAACTGCGCCGAACTTGCCGCCGATGCCGACGTTGTTGTCCGGACCGTACTGGTACTGACCGTACGAACCTTCAAGCTCGTCAACCGAGAGAGCAGCCTGGAAAGAACCAGCGTCGTAGGTGTACTTGATCGAGTTGAACAGGGTGTTCGTGGACAGAATGTCGGTTTCGCCATTCAGATCGTCGTCCCACCAGCTGTAGAACTTACCGACCTTCAGGCCGCCGAGTTCGATGAAGGCCTGGTCAACGAAAACGCTGGAACCAGAAGCAGTGCCGTTGTCGGCATTGCCACGGAAGCCGATGAAGCCACGCAGAGCACCGAGTTCGGTGTCGGTGCGGGTGTCAACTTCGAACTGGGCGCGCGTGAACGAGTTCCAGTCAGACGTACCCTTGGCGTCACGGCCAAAGTTGGTCTGGAAACGGATGTAACCGCCGAACTTCAGGCAGGTTTCGGTGCCGGGGATGTAGAAGAAGCCGGTGCCGAAAGCGTCGCAAACGCGAACGTATTCAAGGGGCTCAGGCTCGGCAGCGACGATAGCGTCAGCGGCCTGTGCGCCGGATACTGCTGCGAGAGCCGCAGCGGAGCCGATGAGAAGGCTCTTGATGTTCATGGTTGACCTCCAGTCAAACGCCAATTTTCTAAGCAGCGGGTGGGAAAGCACTAACGAATGCGTGCCGCTTATGGAGGTGATTAGAGCCAAAACCTGGCGGACAGGCAATCGCAATCATGACGAAAGGAAGACAGTAAGGTGTCCTTAGTTTTTCATTGTTGCGAAATAGCTACAATTCTAACCGACCCCGGCGCACTTCTTAACAAATCGTTAATTTTTGATTTATTTCAAGCACTTGCGGAAAGTGGAAAATCTTTCTCATGAGTCAAATCCGTCGCAAAAACAAAATACCGACGCAATCAAGCCATGTGAGATTGTCCAAAAAGCGATTTGCGGCTCTCTAGAATTCACAGGCAGCGTTCAGAATCGGCTCGTTGTCTCACCTTCATACATTTCCGGAGGCAGAGGATCCCGAACGAATCAACAACCGCAATTGCCGTCAAGGCCAGTCATCCGCTGCGACGCCGGGTCGAAACATCAAAGCCAATCGGCACCCGGCCACTGGCGTGGCGATGATCCCCGCACCTCTTGCCGGAAAGGCGTTACAGAAACGAAAAAGCCCGGCTCGAGAGCCGGGCTTTCCATCACTGACAATGTCAGATCAGATTAGAACGAACGCTGAAGGCGAACGAAACCCTTAACCTGGTCGTCACGGTTGTCGATGTCAACGTAGTTAACAGCGATCTTCGTGGAGAGGCCCTGCGTGATCTTGTAGTCGAGCGTTAGACCAGCTGTCCAGCCGTCGTCGTTCGAGAAGTCATCCCAGGAAACCAGGCCGTAGTTGCCGTAGTACTGAACGCCGGGGGTGATCGTCAGCTTGTCGGTTGCCTTGATGGCGTATTCCGCAGCAACTGCCCACTCGGAGACGTTGTAGTAAGCGTTTGCGCCGGAAGCCCAAACACCAGCCAGGCCAAGCGTGCCCGGACCAACGTCAGCCGTTGCGATCAGGCGTACAGAGCCGTTTTCGCGGTCGGTGTCGTAGCCACCGATGAGCTGGAAGGAAGCAGCGCCGAGCTTGGCGCCAACGCCGAGAGCAACACCAACGTTGTTGTCGGTTTCGTTAAACGGACCAACAGTGATGCCTTCGAGTTCGTCAACCGAAACGCCTGCCCAGAACGAGCCAGCATCGTAGGTGTAACGAATGGAGTTGAACAGAGCGTTGGAAGACAGCTCGTCCGTTTCGCCAGAAAGGCTATCGTCCCACCAGCTGTAGAACTTACCGACCTTCAGGCCGCCGAGTTCGATGAAGGCCTGGTCAACGAAAACGCTGGAACCAGAAGCAGAACCGTTGTCGGCATTGCCACGGAAGCCGATGAAGCCACGCAGAGCACCGAGTTCGGTGTCGGTGCGGGTGTCAACTTCGAACTGAGCGCGCGTGAACGAGTTCCAGTCAGACGTACCCTTGGCATCGCGGCCAATGTTGGTCTGGAAACGAACGTAACCGCCGAACTTCAGGCAGGTTTCGGTGCCGGGGATGTAGAAGAAGCCGGTGCCGAAAGCGTCGCAAACGCGAACGTATTCAAGGGGCTCAGGCTCAGCAGCGACGATAGCGTCAGCGGCCTGTGCGCCGGATACTGCTGCGAGAGCCGCAGCGGAGCCGATCAGAAGGCTCTTGATGTTCATGGTTGACCTCCAGTCAAAGTTTTTAAAAGGGTCTGGGTACTTTCGCTGAAGGACAGCATTCCCTGCCCCATTCCCGTGTTCTTAGAAGCCAAACGATCCACCGCCTCGCTTCTGGTCGTGAAAATACAAAAGGTTTCGCGGCTTGCAATCGCCAACATCCGATAAACCGCATTTACGTATATGCTTCATTTCGGTTTGTTGCGGAAACAACACACAGTGCGCCACCAAAGGATAAGCGGCTTTACGATGCGTTAAGAAGTTCCTTGAAAATCCGTTAGTTAGCGCAGTTAACAAGGTCTTTCTAAACTACACGCCTTTTCGGCGATCCGTTGCTGCGCCGGCCAGTAATGATGGAAATATTTGCCTGTTCTCGGCCCGGCCCTTGGCATGATGTCGCAGCGTGTATCGGGAAACACATGCCGTCTGCCACCGATTCACCGGATAACGATTCGGCAGACCTGCTTCGACAGACACTTTGACTGATGATTTGCATATAAGGGGTATCGTCGTTTCGGCCACATGACATTTCATGAGCAGCGACTATGAGTCGGCTTGAGACGATTTTTTCGGGGAGAGTTACGCCATGCGCTGAAGTGGCGGAGAGGATGGGATTCGAACCCACGATACGCTTTTGACGTATACTCCCTTAGCAGGGGAGCGCCTTCGACCACTCGGCCACCTCTCCGGTGCGGCCTGATTATTGCGTAAAAAAAATGAATGCAAGGCTTTTTCGCCAAGAAGCCGAAAAACCTGTTGGACGGAGGGCGGTCGGTCAAACTTTACGGGAGAATTGGGGAACTTCTTTAAGGCCGACACGTTCTCGCTTCGGTAACAAAAGAGGTGTTCTAATGGCTCAGACCAAACTGAATGTTGTCGAAGACACGATCGAAAATCAGATTGCGGAGTTGCGCACGCAAATCGCGTCTCTCTCCAAATCCGTTTCCGCCCGCGCGGAAGGCGTTGGTGAAGACGCATCGGAATTTCTGGATGAGGCGCGTGGCCGCGTTCGCAAGGCGGCGAGCAATGTCCGCGCCCAGGGCCAGAATGTGGTGGAGGCGGTCAAGGAAAATCCGGGCACCGCAACCTCGCTGCTGACGATCGTCGGCGCACTCGGTTTCGCGATCGGTTATGCGGTCGGCGCCGGCACGCAGCAGAGCTCGTCGAATAGCAGCCTTTATCGCTGGCGCTAATCGACTGCGTGACAATACAAAATTCAGGCGAGGCGGGATTTATTCCGCCTTGCCTGTTCGTATTGGTTTGAAGACATGAAGAATGGGGGCAAAAATGCAGTTTAGCGATGATCTTGAAGAGGCATTGTCGGATTTTGCGAGAGATCACGGCATCGACAGGGATGAGGCGATCCAGCGCATCGTCCGCGCCGCCCTCATCAACAGCGGTTATCTCGCCTCCGGCGAAGAGGGCATTCCGCCGGAAAAGCTGAATGCCAGCAACGACGATTGAGCTTTAATATCCGGATTTCGCCGCAGGTGCTGCCCCGCCTTTGTAGCGGCTGGAAAGCGAGCGCAGCGTGTTGGCAAATTCCGTGACATCGGCACCGACAGCCACAAAAGACGCGCCGAGTTCGAGATAACGGCGATTGAAGGTCTCGTTGAAGGTGAGAATGCCGGCGGCCTTGCCGGCCGCGACGATCTTGACGATTGCCGCCTCGATGACCGCCTGCACTTCCGGCTCATCCAGCTTGCCGAGATAACCCATATCCGCCGCGAGATCCGCCGGGCCGATAAAGACGCCGTCCACACCCTCCACCGCGAGAATATTGTCGAGATCGTTGATCGCGGCGCGCGTTTCGGCCTGCACCAGAAGACAGACACTGTCGGAGGCGCTGTCGGCATAATCGGTAATGGTATTGAAAGCGGAGGCGCGGGCAACGGCAGCCCCCATGCCGCGAATGCCGCGCGGCGGATAATGCATGGCGCTCACCAGCGCTTCCGCCTGCGCCGCCGAATCGACCATGGGAACGAGCAGCGTGCGGGCGCCCGCATCCAGGAGCTGCTTGATCATCCAGCTTTCGCCGACCGGCACGCGCACCACCGGCTCGGCGGGCGACGTGGCAAGGGCGCGCAGCTGGTCGATGATGCTGCGCAGATCGTTCGGCCCGTGCTCGCCGTCAATCACCAGCCAGTCGAACCCCGCCGTTCCGGCGATTTCCGCCGTGATGGCCTCACCCATGTCGAGCCAGAGGCCAATCTGCGGCCTGCCGGCGTGGATGGCGGTTTTGAAGCGGTTTTCTGGAGCGGGCATGATATCCTCAGGAGAGCAGTAATTTCAGATCGGCGGAGGGGTCCGCCAGAATGGCGCGGTCCGGTTCAGCGCCGGTATCGAGCAATTTCTTGCCGGCAACATAGGCCTTGGCGTCATTGACGGCATCGACGGCCACGAAGCGGCCATCGCGGAAATACCAGACAGACCAGCTGCCTTCGCGTGCGCCCGGCCGCAGCACCGTCTCGTCGTAACCGAGGTTGAAACCGGCAATCTGCAGCTTCACCTCGTATTGATCCGACCAGAACCACGGCTTGGCGTCATAGGCGATTTCTGTGCCGGCCAGCACATGAGCGGCGGCCTCAGCCTGATCGACCGCGTTCTGGACCGATTCGATTCGCACATGCTGGCCGCGCCAGGGCAGCAAGGCACAATCGCCCACCGCATGAATATCGCTGTCCGAACTGCGGGTATATTCGTCCACCACTATGCCATTGCCGACATCGAGGCCCGATTCGCGCGCAAGGCGGTCGTTCGGCGTCACGCCGATACCGACGATGACGAAATCCACGTCAAGCGTCGAACCATCCGAAAGCTCTGCAGCGGCAACCCGGCCATCCATGCCGACAAGGCGCACAAGGCCGGTCTTTTCGCGGATCGCGACGCCATTTGCCTGATGAATGCCGCGCATGATGTCGGCCGTTTCTTTCGCCGCCACGCGCTGGAGAATACGGTCAGCCATTTCGATCAGCGTCACATCGAGGCCGAGCTTGCGGGCGACGGCCGCCGCCTCCAGACCGATATAACCACCGCCGATGACCAGCAGCCGGCGGCCGGGCTTCATCTCCGCCATCAGCCGGTCGGCATCGCGCTTGTCGCGAACGGTCAGAACCCCTTCGAGATCGCCGCCGATGCTGGCCGGCAGCAGGCGGGGGGCGGCACCGGTCGCCAGCACCAGCCTGTCGTAGGAAAGCGTGCTGCCATCCTGCATGCGCAACGATTTGGCCGCGCGGTCGATTTCCTCCACCCAGGTGGAGAGCCGGATATCGACATTGTTTTCCGCGTACCATTCCTCCGGCCGGAACATCAGCCGGTCGAAGCTCATTTCGCCGAGAAGGTATTTTTTGGAAAGCGGCGGCCGCTGGTAAGGATAGGCATCCTCGGAACCGATGATGGTGATGGGGCGCTCATCCTTCAGCGCCCTGAGCTTTGCCGCCAGCGCGAAAGCGGCCTGCCCCGCCCCGACGATTACCAGCCTACCCGTCACATTCAACTCCCAGACACGAATCGCGACGGGCCAGTCCCACCCACTCGCGCAAAGCCATATTGCCCGATCAGGCGTAACGCCAAGTACGGCCCGCGTCAACCGCACGGCGACGCCAGCCCGGTGCAAGCATGACACATTATCAGCTCAGGCTGCGACACGCCTGCAACCAGACAAAGCCGAGCGCATTTCCCCCAAGGGAAACATCGGCTTGCGTAAGGGGCGTTGGCCCATGTCGAGACGGAAAACAGACAATTGCGCGAATTTCCTTCACGCGCTGGCAAGGAAGCCGCGTTAAAATCAGCACCAGGAAGAGGCAATCCGGGAGGTTGTCATGGCTTTGCATATGGATCCCCGTCAGAACGTCCCCCAGGACGAGAAGTACGAGAAATTTCAGATCGACCGACCCGGCAAGATCACCTTCATCGGGCACCACCTCAGTGCCAAGGACACCATGCGCTGCCTGGTGCGCACCATCTCGCTTTACGGCGCGGAACTCGAAGTCAGCCCGAATCTGGAGATGCCCGCCAATTTCTATCTGGAAATTCTCGGTATCCGCGACGAAATCGGCTGCACGCTGATCCGCCGGGAGGAAGAAAAGGTCACGATCGGCTTCAATATGCTGATCGACGCCGAATTCCTGCACCATGTGCGCAGATTGAGCTTTGAGACCAGCGCCTGAACCTGGCACGGCCTGCCGGCCGATTCGCCGGCAGGTTTTTCCGTCGGGAAGTGGCGGAGGAAAAAACTGTTCCAAAACAGTCATCCAATAACCGGGCGCGGCTTGCGTCCGGTTTTTTTGCACCTATTGTGTGCCGGGTTTTAAAACAGGTACCGGAACTCTCAGCCAATGTCCGCTTTCTCACGCCTTACGCCGCTTGCCGTCTCGCTCCCCTCAACCGTTCCTTTCGTCGGCCCTGAAGCCATCGAGCGGAACCGTGGCCTGAAGGTGGAAGCACGGATCGGCGCCAATGAAAGCGGCTTCGGCCCCGCCCCTTCCGTGCTTCTGGCCATGCGCGATGCGGCCGCCGATACCTGGATGTATAGCGATCCGGAAAATTTCGAGTTGAAGGAGGCGCTGGCCATCCACCACGGCGTTGCGCGCGGCAATATCGCCATCGGCGGCGGGGTCGATGGGTTGCTGGGTGAGATCGCCAGGCTGATCGTCGAGCCGGGAACGCCAGTGGTCACGTCGCTCGGCGGTTATCCCACCTTCAATTACCACGTGAACGGGTTTGGCGGAAAACTCGTGACCACACCCTATGTCGACGATCACGAGGATCTCGACGGGCTTCTCGATCTCGTTATCCGGGAAAATGCGCCGCTGGTCTATTTCGCCAATCCCGACAATCCGATGGGAAGCTGGTGGGAGGCAAGCGAGGTCATCGCCTTTGCCCGGGCGTTGCCGGAAACCTGCCTGCTCATTCTGGACGAAGCCTATTGCGAGACCGCACCCGCAAGCGCCGTGCCGGCCATAGACGCGCTGATCGGCCAGCCGAACATCCTGCGCATGCGGACTTTCTCGAAAGCCTATGGGCTGGCCGGCGCCCGCGTGGGTTATGCCATCGGCACGCTTGGCAATGTCGAAGCCTTCGACAAGATCCGCAATCATTTCGGCATGGCGCGTATTTCCGTCGCCGGCGCATTGGCGGCGCTGAAGGACCAGGCCTATCTGCATGAGGTTGTCGGAAAAATCTCAAACGCCCGCGAGCGTATTGTCGCGATTGCCCGCGATAACGGGTTTTCGCCGCTCCCCTCGGCCACCAATTTCGTCACCATCGATTGCCACCGCGATGGTGCTTACGCCCGCGCCATCGTCGATGGTTTGATGGAGCATGGCGTTTTCATCCGCATGCCGGGCATCGCCCCGCTCAATCGCTGCATTCGTGTGAGTGTGGGACCGGATGACAAGCTCGATCTCTTTGAGCAGGCGCTGCCGAAGGTGATCAAGGCGATTGGGTGAGGCGGGCGACATCCCCTCGCTTCCGTCATTCCGGCCCTGAGCCGGAATCCAGTCGACGCGCGTCTGCGCGGCGGAGAGATTCCTTTCAGCCCAAAGACTTGGGCTGGCTGGATTCCGGCTCAAGGCCGGAATGACGGGAGAGAAGTGTTTTGGACTCAAACAACCAAGCGGACTGCCGTACCGGCTCCAACTAATTGCCATATGCTGCGAATGCGATTCAAAATCCGCCCGCAAGCCCCTGCCCGCGAATCATTTTCCAGCAAAAGACATCGCCAAACATAAGAAAACCGCGCCGGCCTTGTTCCTGCCGGTCGCGGTTTGATGTGTCAGCGCAAAAGCTTCTGTTCAGAAGCCCTCGCCGCATTCCCCTTCGGGTTTACTTTCGTTTGCACCGGTCATCGGGACTGGAGGGAACCGGACCGGAAATTCTATCGCGGATGCGGATGCGTCAGTGCATCGTCATCCAGTCGCGGGCGGCACGCAGCGCTTCGGCCAGTTCCGCCTTGGTCATGTTGCGGGCAAGATCGGCACGCAGCGAAGCGGCTCTTTCCGATCCGCGGATCGCGGCGATGTTGAGCCATTTGTGGGCCGCAACCAGATCCACCTTGCATCCCCGCCCGGTCGCATAGACCAGGCCGAGATTGCAAAGGGTGTCGGCGCGGGTTTCGCCACCGGCAACTGCCATTTCGATATCGCGAATTTCAAAGCGTGCCATCGTTTTAATCCCTGTCTTCTCGCCTGTTTCATCAAGTGCCTTCTTGCCGAGGCTACCGTTCGAACCTGCCGTCTTATGCGGCTTTTTTGTCCTTCCGGCCGGCAGGTTTTCCCTGCGCTTTTGATGAGTTGAATATGCCATGAGGCCTTCAACGGGCGCTTAAAAGGCATGATTAATGTGACGCAAACAAACTGCAAACGATTGGTAAAATTGGTTTTTTGTTAAATATCGCAAGGTGCGGAAATTAAGGACTTTGCGGCGAATTTTACGAAAACTTCAGAATTGGATTTCAACCCTTCATTCACCACGATCAAAACAACGATTTTTGGATTTCCCGCTTTTCCGCTCCTTCAGCGGGTGAAGAGGCCCCATAAAGACCGCAAATTTCTGTTTCCTTTTACGTGAACGTAAAATAACATCCGCCTGCCTGTCATGAGGATGAAACAGGCAAAGGACAAAGCAGGCGTAGCGAGCAATCGTTGCGCCGCCGGGCGGCTGTGCATCATGGATGGCGCATGGCATGCCAAAGGGTTTGGATCTGCGCATTGGTCCCTGACACGGTTCAGGGAGGCGGCGCGAATTTCGGGAGGAGTTTTTATGAAGCGTGTGATGATGATTGCCGCCGCCCTGATGATGGGTGGCAACCTTGCCTTTGCGGCCGAGCCCATTGAAGGCAACTGGAAGACGGCAAGCGGCGAGACAGCCGCAATCGGTCCCTGCGGCGCGGCTTTTTGTGTGACGCTGAAGACCGGTAAACATGCCGGAAAACAGATCGGCAAGCTTTCCGGCAAGGGAAACAGCTATGCCGGTGACATTACCGACCCGGCCAATGACAAGACCTATAGCGGCTCCGGCACCGTTTCCGGCAATTCGCTGAGCATGAAGGGTTGCGTTCTGAAGATACTGTGCAAGTCGCAGACCTGGACGCGGCTGTAAAATCAGGCACGGCGGGTGAGCCTTTAAAGGCTCGCCTGCCGTCGCAGGCGGATGTGGCGGGGAACGGACCTATCCGTTGATGTATCGTTGCGGTCCCGCCGAACACGATTAAGATCGACACATGCGACCCACCTTTTCCACGATCCTGATCTCGGGCACCTCACATGTCGGCAAAAGCACCCTTGCCGGTCTGTTGGGCGCAAAGCTTGGGTGCGAGGCAATATCGACCGATAGTCTCGCGCGCCACCCGGGACGGCCCTGGCCCGGCATACCGGCGCCTGTCGAGGAATATTACACACAGCTGTCAGCAGAAACGATCCATTGGTTTCTGAAGGTCCACCACCAGAATATCTGGCCGCTGATCCGCGGGCTGATCGACAGCAAAGCGCGCACCGGCAATCAAGCCGTTTTCGAGGGCGCGGCCCTGCGGCCGGAATTCGTTGCGCCCCTTCTTGGCGAGGCGACCGCCGGTGTCTTTCTCCATGCCGAGAACGACTTTCTTCTGGAGAGAATGCGCTCGCAGGCACGGTACAACGATGCGGCGAGCGGCCAGCGCCGGATCATGGATGCCTTCATCGAACGCTCGCTGCGCGAAAATGCCGAGATGATGGCATCGGCGCGGCAACTTGGCATGCCGCTTGTCGATGTTGAAAACCCCGCCGCGCTCGACAGCCTTGTCACCGAACTTGTCGAGCGCGCCAGCGCCTCTCCGGCATGATTCGATAGGCGGATGTCCACGCTCCGAAGCCATCGAAAGCTTCAATTGTCCCGCAGCGTACCCCGTTAACCTCCCTGAATGCCATATGAACCGGGGTCTCAGGGTCCGTTCAGTCCGACTATGGCAAAACTCTGTCCATCAACTCCAATAAAGGGGAATGGACATGGCAAAGCTGATCAGCCGGCTGGCAATCTTCGCGTTTCTCATGGCGATCTTCGCCATGTCCTTCGCTTCGCTCGTCGTCAATCCCAACCGCAGTTTCCAGCGGGTGAATGCCGGTGCGGCCATCGCCTGCCAGCACAGCCCGGCGCCCGCCGCCAATTGCCCCGTCGTACTTTGAGGACCGGCCGATGATCAACAGCTTTTCAAACGGCCTGTTCTCCGCTCTGCGGCTGGTGCTGATGGCATCGATCTTTCTCGGCCCGGTGGCGGGACTTGCGGTTTACAAGGCCGATCCCCGCCCGGCATCCAAGGGCGCCGGTTTCGTGCTTCTGATGAGCCTACAACGCGGCGCGCTCGGCTGAAATTCCGTCACCCCACCCTTGGCCCGGCCGTATTTTCCGTTTCTTTTCAGTTTCTTCGTATTTCTGTCGCTTGCCTGTCGAAATTGCCCTCTTATAATGGGCCATGACAATAGCAAAACCAACGATTCCGCCCCTTACCTTCGTCACTCCTGAGCCTTTCGCGCCGCAGACATTCACGGACCCGAAAGAAGCCGTGGCGGCTTTGAACGCGCTTTACGAACGCAATACGGCGTTCCTGATCAATTCCTTCACCGAACTGGCCAAGGGCGCGCCGATTGCCGGCCGCTATCGCGCCTGCTATCCGCAGGTCAGCCTTGAGACCGCGACCTTCGGCCATGTCGATTCGCGTCTCTCCTACGGCCATGTCACCGCCCCCGGCGTTTACACCACGACCATCACCCGGCCGGAGCTTTTCCGCCATTACCTCAAGGAACAGCTGGGGCTTCTGATGAAGAACCACGGCGTTCCCGTCACGGTGTCGGAATCGGCCACGCCCATTCCGCTGCATTTCGCTTTCGGCGAAGGCGCCTATGTCGAGGCGGCGGCGGCCTCCTCGCTGTCTGACGTGCCGCTGCGCGATCTGTTCGATACGCCCGATCTCAACAACACCGACGATCTCATCGCCAATGGCGAATATGATCAGGTGCCCGGCGAACCGGCACCGCTCGCGCCCTTTACCGCGCAGCGCATCGATTATTCGCTGGCCCGCCTCAGCCACTATACGGCGACCAGCGCCAGCCATTTCCAGAACTTCGTGCTGTTCACCAACTACCAGTTCTATATCGATGAATTCGCCGCATGGGCGCGTCAGTTGATGAAGAATGGCGGCGAGGGTTACACCGCCTTCGTGGAGCCCGGCAACATCGTCACCCCGGCCGGCTCCGACAAGCCGGAAACGGACGCCGTGCTGGCCCGCCTGCCGCAGATGCCCGCCTATCACCTGAAGAAAAAGGGCCATGCCGGCATTACGCTCGTCAATATTGGCGTCGGCCCTTCCAACGCCAAGACGATCACCGACCATATCGCCGTGCTGCGCCCGCATGCCTGGCTGATGGTCGGCCATTGCGCCGGACTGCGTAACAGCCAGCGACTGGGCGATTATGTTCTGGCGCATGCCTATGTGCGTGAGGACCACGTTCTCGATGACGACCTGCCGGTCTGGGTGCCGATCCCGGCGCTGGCCGAAGTGCAGCTGGCGCTGGAAGGCGCTGTCGCGGAAGTCACCGGTTACGAAGGCTTCGAGTTGAAGCGCATCATGCGCACCGGCACCGTCGCCACCATCGACAACCGCAACTGGGAACTTCGCGATCAGGCCGGCCCCGTCAAGCGCCTGTCGCAATCGCGCGCCATAGCGCTCGACATGGAATCGGCGACCATCGCCGCCAACGGCTTCCGCTTCCGCGTGCCCTACGGCACCCTGCTCTGCGTTTCCGACAAGCCGCTGCATGGCGAATTGAAGCTGCCCGGCATGGCGACGGAGTTCTACCGCACCCAGGTCGCCCAGCATCTGCAAATCGGCATTCGCGCCGTGCAGAAGCTGGCCGCCATGCCGACGGAAACGCTGCATTCGCGCAAGCTTCGAAGCTTTTACGAGACGGCGTTCCAGTAAAAACAGATATCGCAGAAAGCGTCCTTGGTGTATTGTTTCGAAAGTCGATACACCAAGGATTTTTCGATGCGTACCAACATTGAACTCGATGACGCCTTGCTCGCCGAGGCGATGGAAATCACCGGCCTTTCGACAAAAAAGGCAACGGTGGAAAAGGCGTTGCGCGATCTCGTGCGTATTCATCGTCAGATGCGTGCCCTCGATGCGTTGCAGGGCATGGGCTGGGAAGGCGATCTGGACGAAATGCGGACGGATTGGGACGCTGAGACGGACTGGGATGTGAAGAACGCCAAATGATCGTAGCAGATAGCTCTGCCTGGATTTCATTTATTCGAAAAGACGCGCCTATCCTCTCCGCCAAGTTTCGCGCCTTGATGGCGCAGGGCGAAATTCTGATCGGCGATATCATTCTTCTTGAGGTGCTTAGAGGCGCGCGTGACGGTCATCATGCGCGCCGCCTTGAGCAGATGCTGGGCGAATTTCCCTGCGTCGCGATGATGTCGCCCCAGCTCGCCATCAAGGCCGCCGCCAACTACCGCTTCCTGCGGGAGCGCGGCTATACCATCAGAAAAAGCAACGACCTCATTATCGGTACCTACTGTATCGAGCACGGGCACAAGCTGTTGCAAAACGACCGAGACTTTCAGCCGATGGCCGATCATCTCGGTCTGCGACTGGCGTGAGCCTCAAACCACCTTCACCGTCCCCTCCACGCGGATGGGAAAATTCACCGAGCGTGCGATGAAGCATTTCTCGTGTGCATCATGGTGCAGCTCATCCGCTCTGGCCGGATCGCCTTTCGAAATGGTGATGACCGGTTTCAGCACCACTTCACTGAATTGCCCCGCGCCATCCTTTTCCATCACCAGCGTGCCTTCGGCATTGTCGACATAGTCTTCAACGATGATGCCATTGACCGAGCAGAAATGCAGGTACCAGAGCTTGTGGCAGGCAGAGAGCGAGGCGACCAGCAGGTCTTCCGGGTTCCAGCGGGAGGGATCGCCGCGGAAAGCGGGGTCTGAGGAGCCGGAGATATCGGCTTTCCCTGCGGTGGAAATCGTGTAGTCGCGTTCATAATCGCGGTAGCCAGATGTGCCCTTGCCGCGATTGCCGGTCCATTTCACCTGCACGGCGTAATGATGTTCCTGTCCTGCCATTTTAGTCCTCCCTAAGAGTTTTTCGTCGCATTTTCCGGACGTAAAACCGCTACGCAGTTTTACTGGAAATGCTCCCGCGTATCGCGCAGGTGATCGAGCCCCTTGCGCAGCGTTTCTATGATCTCATCCACTTCCGAGCGGCTGATCGTCAGCGCCGGTGAGGCCAGCATGCGGTCGCCGGTGGCGCGCATCACAAGGCCGTTTGCCAGGCAATGGTTGCGCACGGCGGTTCCGATGTCGTCCGGCTTGGCGAAACGCCGGCGCGTCGCCTTGTCGGCCGTTATCTGCAGGCCGCCCATCAGGCCGACATTCACCGCCTCGCCGACCAGTTCGTGATCCGTCAGGCTTTTCCAGCCCTCGGAAAAATAAGGGCCGATATCGTCGCGCACCCGTTCCACCAGTCCCTCCTCCTCGATGATGCGGAGGTTTTCCAGAGCGGCGGCGGCGCAGACGGGATGGCCGGAATAGGTGAAGCCGTGGTTGAAGTCGCCGACTTCCGACAACATCACTTCCGCCACCCGATCCGAGACGATGACGCCGCCAATCGGCAGATAGCCTGATGACAGGCCCTTGGCGACGGGGGCGAGGTCCGGCTCCACGCCGAAATGCTGATAACCGAACCAGGAGCCGAGACGGCCGAAACCGCAGATCACCTCATCCGACACCAGCAGAATGTTGCGCGCCTTGCAGATGCGGGCGATTTCCGGCCAGTAGGTTTCCGGCGGCACTATGACACCGCCCGCACCCTGGATGGGTTCGGCTACGAAAGCGGCGACATTCTCTTCGCCAAGCTCGTCGATCTTCGCTTCCAGTTCGCGGGCGACTTTCAGGCCGAATTCCGCGGGTGAGAGATCGCCGCCCTCGGCATACCAATAGGGCTGGCCGATATGGGCCACGCCCTCAATCGGCAGGTTCCCCTGCTCATGCATCCATTTCATGCCGCCGAGTGAAGCACCCGCCACCGTCGAGCCGTGATAGCCGTTGCGGCGGGCAATCACCCTGGTCTTCGTCGGATGGCCGAGCGCCTTCCAGTAAACGCGCGCCATGCGGAACCAGGTGTCGGTGGCTTCCGAACCGGAATTGGTGAAGAACACATGGTTCATCTTCGGCCCGGCGCGCGAGGCGATCTTCTGCGCCAGAAGCGTCGCAGGCGGCGTGGTGGTGCCGAAAAACGCGTTGTAATAGGGCAGTTCGTTCATCTGGCGCTGCACGACATCGGCAATCTCGCGGCGTCCGTAACCGATATTCACGCACCAGAGGCCGGCAAAGGCGTCGAGATATTTCTTGCCGGTGCTGTCATAGATGAACACCCCTTCCGCGCGCTCGATGATGCGGGTGCCGGCGGCATTCAGCTTGCCCATGTCGGAAAAGGGGTGAAGGTGATGGGCGGCATCGATGGCGGCGAGATTGGACATCGGCTTGGAGACTTCATTCATGACAGATCGCACTCCCATAAAGGCGACGGCGCTCACGCTGCCGCGCCCGCCGAACATGGCCGGGCGGCTTCGATTTGGCAAGACTGGCGTTTTTTAGGGGCGGCCTGGACGAGCGGAGGTGGTAGGGTTTCCTCTCCCCGAGGGGGAGAAGGTGGCCCGAAGGGTCGGATGAGGGGGCAACGCCAGCGATATGCGGAGAGCTCG
>LT009756.1:913971-947267 GCA_900012615.1 Agrobacterium genomosp. 13 str. CFBP 6927 | reverse complement strand
GTGATTCGTAATAACTTCGTATAGCATACATTATACGAAGTTATACGAGTGGCCCGAAGGGTCGGATGAGGGGGCAACGCCAGCGATATGCGGAGAGCTCGCCCCCTCATCCCGCTGCCGCGGACTTCTCCCCCTCGGGGAGAAGAAACAAGCGGCGACCACCCGATCCCTCGCGGTAGTCTCGTATCTCAGCCACACTTCATGCGAAAAACGCCCGGCCCACCAGCACCTTCAACTCGCCGGCGTGAACCTCCAGCGCCACGTCCCGTTCCATCGGCAGCAATTCGCCGTCGATGACGCAGCGCACATCATGGCGTTTCTTGGGGAAATGCAGTTCAACATCCGTCACGGTCATGGCCGTTACGGCGGCGTTTTCCTTCAACCTGCCACGCAGAATGTCGAAAACGAGCTTTGCGACACCCGAGGGAGGCAGCGGATCTGTGAGGTAAAAACCGAGATGGCCACCCGACACGCTATCCGCCACCAGCAGCGAATTCTGGCCGAACTCATTGTTGGAGACGGAAATGGCCGAGACTTTGCGATGCTGGGTTTCGCCGTTGACGGTATATTCCACCTCGAAGACCGGTGGATTGAGAATGACGCTGATGGCGGCGCGGATGCTTGCCTTGATCTTGCCGAGACGCGAGGCGAAGGCGAGATTGTTGCGGTAGCGCACCATGCGCGAATGCAGGCCCGCCGAAAACTGGTGGACGAAAAGCCTGCCATTGGCGCTGGCAATGTCGACACTGGCGATCTCGCCATTCGCCAGCGTCTCCAGAGACTGACGGATATCAAGCGGCAGCTTCAGCGAGCGGGCAAACAGGTTCATGGTGCCGGCGGGCACAATGCCGAGCACAATGCCCTGTTTCCAGGCTATACCGGCGGCCGCCGAAATGGTGCCGTCGCCGCCGCCGGCAATGATGCCTTCGATGCCCGGCTCCTCGGCGGCACGCTCCATTTCTTCGACAATGTCCCTGCCTGACACGAGACGGCAATCGATCTCGTGCCCTGCGCGGGAAAAGACCTCGCGGGCGTGGTCGCAATAGGCATCCATATCCGTGGTGCGAAAGGTGCCGCCGTCACGATTGAAAATTGCAATGAGCTTCATGTTCCAACCTGATCCCGTGAGGCAGCCGCGCGTAAATGCCTGGGCTTATATAGGGTTCCAAACACCATCGCGTGAAGATGCTCTTTTGCCGAGAATCGCTCTACCGCAACGCATCATTTCATGTTAGGGATGACTTAAGGTCATTTTCATGACCGCGCATCTCCAGTCAGGGCAGACCGCTCCCATACGGTCTTGCCCTTTTTTCTGTGGGGCCCCTCCCCTTCTCAGGTCACAATGAGCCAGTCGAAAATTTCCGAAGTCCGTTCTGATGCGGAGAATGAAACCGTTTACACGGCTGCCCCGGCTGTGGCCCTTTCCCCGCTTGCCATCGCCCTGATTGAACTGGCGCTTGCCGCCGGCGGCTTCGGCATCGGCACCGGCGAATTCGCCATCATGGGCCTGCTGCCCGATGTCGCCACGACCTATGGCGTAACGGTGCCGCAGGCGGGCTACGTGATCACGGCCTATGCGCTGGGTGTCGTCATCGGCGCACCGATCATCGCCGTCCTTGCGGCACGCATGACGCGGCGCGCTTTGCTCCTTGGCCTGATGGGGCTTTTTGCGGCCGGCAACATCTTAAGCGCCATCGCACCTGACTTCCTGAGCTTCACCATTCTGCGCTTCATCACCGGCCTGCCGCATGGCGCCTATTTCGGCGTTGCGGCGCTGGTGGCGGCCTCCATGGCGCCGATCCACAAGCGTGCCCGCGCCGTCGGCCGTGTCATGCTCGGCCTCACCATCGCCACGCTGCTCGGCACGCCGCTTGCAACCTTCTTCGGCCAGCTGCTGTCCTGGCGCGCGGCCTTCATGCTGGTGGGCGGCATTGCGCTTCTGACCGTCGCCCTGCTGTGGTTCTTCCAGCCGCGTGACCGGGTGGAAGAAGGGGCGAGTGTCTGGCGCGAACTCGGCGCTTTCCGCCGCGTGCAGGTGTGGCTGACGCTTGCCATCGCGTCCGTCGGTTTCGGCGGCATGTTCTCGGTCTTCAGCTATATTGCCAAGACCACCACCGATGTGGCGATGATGCCGGTTTCCACCGTCTCCATGGTGCTGGCGCTGTTCGGCATCGGCATGAATGTCGGCAATGTGGTCGGCTCGCGGCTTGCCGATATCTCGCTCAATGGCACGATTGGCGGCATGCTAGCCTTTAACGTGCTGGTCATGGCGGTGTTCGGCATGACGGCGCATGATCCTTTCATGCTGTGCCTCTGCGTCTTCCTGATCGGCTGCGGTTTTGCCGCCTGTCCGGCGGTGCAGACACGGCTGATGGATGTGGCGCAGGATGCGCAGACGCTTGCCGCCGCGTCCAACCATTCGGCCTTCAACATCGCCAATGCGCTCGGCGCCTGGCTCGGCGGCCTCGTCATCGCCATGGGTTATGGCTATGCCTCGACAGGTTATGTCGGCGCGGTTCTTTCCCTTCTCGGGCTTGGTGTTTTCCTCGTTTCCGTCACCGTCGAACGGCGCGAAAAGGCGGCTTGAAGTCGCCTTTTTTTACAGCCTGCATCGCCGCCCCTCGCCACGGTGCAGAACCTTGCGGAAATTTCATAATCGGGTGCTTGACTCTTTTCGGTTTCAGGCGCAACACGGCCTTACGCGCATGCCGACCAGCACGGCGCGGATTTCAACGGAGCATCATTGGATGTCTAGCGACAGTAGCAGTCGATTGCCTTTGCCGAGACCGGCGAACGTGAACTGATCCGACCACTGTCGGCTCACCACCGCGTTCGCCGTTATCGGCGAATCGACGGAAAGGTGAGCAATCATGAACTTCCACAACCTCTCCCAGAGGGCCAGCAAGGCCGCACGTCTTCTTCGTAGCGGAAACGCCGGTTCCTCCACCACCATCGCCGAACGCGTCGAGCACCTCAACACGCTCGATGTCAGCGAAGCCGCAACCGCCCTCCTCGCCATGCCGCAGGCAAAGGCCGTCGCCATTCTCGACCGGCCGGAACTGCATGGCGCAGCCGCCATCATCGCCCATATTCCTGTCGAACAGGCAGCCCGCTTCGTCAATCTGATGTCTGACGACCGGGTGGCCGACGTCATGGCGGAAATGGAAGAAGAGCCACGGGCAAAGCTGTTTTCCCGGCTGGACCGCACGACGGCGCTCTCCATCAAGCACCTGATGGGTTATCCGCCGCGCACCGCCGGCTCGATCATGACCACGGAATTCGTCAGCGTGCCTGATGACTGGACGGTGGAACAGACCCTTTCGCACATCCGCGTCGTCGAGCGGTCGCGTGAAACGGTCTATGCCATCTATGTGCTGGCGCAGGACGGAACGCTCTCCACCGTCGTGACGCTGCGTCGCCTTGTGACCGGTGAGCCCGGCGCTTCCATCCTCTCCGTCGCATCGAAGGAAGGCATCGTCTGCGCCAGCCCCCTGATGTCGCAGGAGGATGTCGCCCGGCTGATCCGCAAGCACGACCTTCTGGCGCTGCCCGTCGTCGATGACCGTTCGCATATTCTCGGCATCGTCACCGTTGACGACGTGATCGACACCATGATCGCAGACACCACGGAAGATGCCCACAAGTTCGGCGGTATGGAAGCGCTGGGCAAGCCCTATATGACGATCGGCTTTCCGGACATGATCCGCAAGCGCGCCGGCTGGCTCGCCGCACTCTTCCTCGGTGAAATGCTGACGGCCAGCGCCATGCAGCATTTCGAGGGCGAGCTGGAAAAGGCCGTGGTGCTGACGCTGTTCATTCCGCTCATCATGTCGTCGGGCGGCAACTCCGGTTCGCAGGCCACCTCGCTCATCATCCGGGCGCTGGCGCTCGGTGAGCTGAAGCTTTCCGACTGGTGGCGGGTGCTGCTGCGGGAAATCCCGACGGGCCTGACCCTTGGCTGCATTCTGGGCGCCATCGGCTTCCTGCGTCTGACGGTCTGGCAGCAGGCGGGCTTTTATGACTATGGCGAGCACTGGCTGCTGGTGGGCGCCACCGTCTTTGCGGCGCTTGTCGGCATCGTCACCTTCGGTTCGCTCGCCGGCTCCATGCTGCCCTTCGTGCTGCAGCGCCTGCGGCTTGACCCCGCCAGCGCATCGGCCCCCTTCGTCGCCACGCTGGTGGATGTCAGCGGCCTCGTCATCTACTTCTCGGTGGCGCTGGTGATCCTGAGCGGTACGTTGCTCTAAAAGACGAAAGGCCCGCTCGGAAGAGCGGGCCTTCTACATTTCGCGGCACGTCATAATCTCTCCTCCGTCATGCCGGACTTGATCCGGCATCCAGCCACGGCGCGTCTGCGTCGTGAGGAGAGTCTTTTGCGCTCAAGGACTTGATCGCGCTGGACCCCGGATCAAGTCCGGGGTGACGGCGTGCGGATGATGCAACTTTGCCAAAAGCATGGTTCCTGGAAAGCCCCTCACCCGCCGGCGCTGATGACACCCGTTCCCAGGAGCCCCAGCAGGATGAACCCGATGACCACGCGGTACCAGACGAAGGGCATATAGCTTTTGGTCGAGACCAGCTTGAGGAACACAACAATCACCGCATAACCGACGATGAAGGCGATCAGGGTTGCAAGTCCTGTCGGTCCCCAGCCGACTGGATTATCCTCGCCGATGCTCTTGAAGAGCTGGTAGAAACCGGAGCCGAAGACGGCGGGAACGGCGAGCAGGAAGGAATAACGCGCTGCCGCCTCGCGGGTATAGCCCAAAAGCAGGCCGGCGCTGATGGTGCCGCCGGAGCGCGAGACACCCGGGATAAGCGCCATGGCCTGCGCGAAACCGAACAGGATACCGTCGCGCCAGATCAGCTGGTTCAGCTTGTAACGCTTTTCACCGATCCTGTCGGCGATGCCGAGCACGATGCCGAAGACGATGAGCATCACGGCGGTGATATAAAGGTTGCGCAGCGAATGTTCGATGGCGTCCTTGAAGAACAGGCCGAGAAAGACGATCGGCACCGAACCGACGATGATCAGCCAGCCAAGCCGGGCATCGGCCTTGTCATAGGGGCCGAGGCGAAGGTTCTGCCGCAGCCAGGCGGCGGCGATCCGCATGATGTCGGACCAGAAGTAAACCAGCACTGCCATTTCCGTGCCGATTTGGGTAATCGCGGTGAAGGCGGCACCCGGATCCGTGCCGGAGGGCAAAAACTCCCCGGCAATCCGCAGATGCGCGCTTGAAGAAATCGGAAGAAATTCCGTAAGTCCTTGCAAAAGGCCGAGGAATCCGGCCTCCATCCAACCCATGCTCATGTGCTTTGATGTCCCTGCTGCGAATCACGATGGCAGCATTATGCATCAATCGGGGCAAATCCGTGTTGCATTGCACCATCCGCAACCCTCAAGCGCAGGCGTGGTTTTACCCGTGATTTTTCAGGCCGCCTTCTCCGCAGCCTGCGGAAGCTGGGTATATTTCGCGCCGTTCTTGCAGACGACATGGGCGTCGCCCCAGACTTTCAGCGCCGAGATTACCGGCCGCATGGTCTCGCCAAGCGGCGTCAGCGCATAGTCCACGCGCGGCGGCACCACCGGAAAGACGGTGCGCGAAATCAGGCCCGCCTCTTCCAGCTCGCGCAGCTGCTTCGTCAGCATGCGCTGGGTGACGCTGGGAATATGGCGGCGCAGCTCGTTGAAACGCAGCGTGCCCTCATTGATGAGGTGATAAAGGATCACGCCCTTCCATTTTCCATCGAGGAAACTTAAGGCCGATTCCACCGGGCAGCCGGGAAAGTTACCGGTCAGTTTGGCGCGCGGTCGCGACATCACAGTATCCTTTTTGTATGTATCATCACAAAATGTGCATTCTTGCGATCGATGTTCATATGTATCAAGTAAGAGGCACGCAAACAAGCAAAGGAGACTGTTCATGCGCGCCATCGGTTACAGGACGAACCAGCCAATCACCGCAAAAGAAGCCCTTATCGATATCGACCTGCCCCAGCCGGAGGCGAGGGGGCACGATATTCTGGTGGAGGTGAAGGCCGTTTCGGTAAACCCCGTCGACACTAAGGTGCGCCGAAATCAGGCTCCGGAAAACGGCACGGCTCGCGTGCTCGGCTTCGACGCGGCGGGCGTGGTGAAGGCCGTCGGCGACAGGGTTTCGCTGTTCAAGCCCGGCGACGAGGTGTTTTACGCCGGTGTCATCAACCGCCCCGGCTCCAATAGCGAATTCCATCTGGTCGACGAGCGCATCGTCGGCGCCAAGCCGAAATCGCTGAATTTTGAGGAAGCAGCCGCCCTGCCGCTGACCGCGATCACCGCTTATGAAACGCTGTTCGACCGGCTGCGAGTGAAGGAGCCGGTTCCAGGTGCCGCGAACGCCGTTCTGGTGATCGGTGGCGCCGGTGGTGTGGGCTCCATCGCCGTCCAGCTCCTGCGGGCGCTGACCGATCTGACCGTCATTGCCACCGCTTCACGGTCTGAAACGATTGCGTGGGTAAAGGAACTCGGCGCGCATCACGTCATCGACCACAGCAAGCCGATCGCTCCGCAGGTGGAGGCGCTCGGTCTCGGTGCGCCGGGCTTCGTCTTCTCCACCACCCATAGCGACATCCATGCCGCCGACAGCGTGGCGGCCATCGCGCCACAGGGACGTTTCGCACTGATCGACGACCCTGCCGGCGGTTTCGACGTCATGGCTTTCAAGCGCAAATGCGTGTCGATCCATTGGGAAATGATGTTCGCCCGCGCGGTTTTTGAAACGCCCGACATGATCGAACAGCATAAGCTGCTCAACCACGTTGCCGCACTGGTCGATGCCGGCAAGATCAAGACGACGCTGACGGAGGTTTTCGGCACCATCAATGCCGCAAATCTGATCAAGGCGCATGCGCTGATCGAAAGCAACAAGGCCAAGGGCAAGATCGTGCTTTCGGGCTTCTAAGCTTCCCGCGCATCCGGCAGGCGGATCGGCCTGGTGCTGGGAGGGCGGGAGAAACCCTTCTGCTTCTTTCGAAGCCCCAGCTGATCCCCTTGCCAGGTCAAACTCTCCCGGCCGGGCTAAGGGCACCGCATCTGTACGGCTGCGGCAACCCAACTGCAATGAATGGCCGGAATGCCTTCAGTCGTCGTCCGGCTCTTCCGGGCACGGCCAGGAGGCGGGTGCGGTCAGGCCGTTCGGCAATTTGGTCTTGGCGTCACCGCAGGCAATATCGATCTGTTTCTGGTCGAGGCCGGTTGCCGTGGAGAGATCGAGCCCTTCGATCCTTGTCAAAAGCAGGAAGGCGCTGGTGAAATCCACCGGGCCGCCGAGTTTTGCCCCGCCGAAGCGGGCACGCGACAGGTTGGTGAGGGAGAATTTCGAGCCGTTCAGCGTCGCGCCCTCGAAATCGGCCCGCCCGAGTTCGGCCTTGGTGAAATCCGTACCGTCGAGCTTGGTATTCTCGAATTTGGTCCGCTGCATTTCGGCATTGATGAACTTGGCATTGGTCGCATCGGCGGCGGTAAAGTCGCTGCGATAGGCCTCAACCTTGGTCAGATTGGCGCCCTGCAGGTTCGCCTCCCCCAGTGCCGTGCGGATGAGCTTGGCTTTCTCGAGATTGGCGCCCTTCAACGACGAGCCACGCAAATCGGTATAGGTGAAATCCGTGCCGTAAAGCATCGCCGAATCGAGATTGCTGCCGCCCAGCATCAGAAGGCGCTTGTTGCATTCGCGCCAGTCGATGCCGGCCATGGCATCGGTGCGGCAGCTGGCAGCCACCAGCGGACCGCCACTCAATGAAAAGATGACGACGACACCTGCCGCCAGAGCGGCACCAAACCTTGTCTTCCGCACGATATTCAGCCTTTGAAAGCCGGACATTCTCGTAACTCCCTGTCGCCGGGCGACGGACCTAGGACCATATGCATATTGAAGGCGTTACCGCATCGCCGAACCACAATCCATGGGCCACACGACCATGCAACACCCCAACATCCTATATGTAAGAAATCGAAGAGCAATCCACAAATAGACAGGGGGCAACAGGGCTGTGGATACCACATCTCGTCAAGCCGGGCTTGACCCGGCGTCCAGTCAGGGCGCGTCTGCGCCCTGGGAAATAAGTCCCTGCAATCAGAGACTTGCTCGTTCCGCAAATAACGGTCGAGAGTGATTGCGAGCGGTCTTCCCACGCTCGCCGTCATCCTCGGGCCTGTCCCGAGGATCCACTCACGTATCGAAAAACCAACCCGTTACAGATGTTCGGGACAGGCCCTAAGCATGACGGAGAAGAAGGCTTCAGCCGTAATCGCCATCACATATTGGCGTAGACCGGCCCCTCGCCACCCTGCGGCGGCACCCAGTTGATGTTCTGGTTGGGATCCTTGATGTCGCAGGTCTTGCAGTGCACGCAGTTCTGGGCGTTGATGACGTAGGTTTCCTCGCCATCCTTCTCCACCCATTCGTAGACGCCGGCCGGACAATAACGTGTCGAGGGCCCGGCATAGACGTCGTGTTCGGAGCGCTTCTGCAACGCCATGTCCTTCACCTGAAGATGCACCGGCTGATCCTCCTCATGATTGGTGGAGGACAGGAACACCGAGGACAGGCGATCGAAGGTCAGAACGCCATCGGGTTTCGGATAGGCGATCGGCTTGTGTCTCGAGGCCGGTTCGAGGCTTTCGGCATCCGTCTTGCCATGCTTCAGCGTGCCGAAGAAGGAGAAGCCGAACAGCTGGTTCGTCCACATGTCGAGACCGCCAAGACCGACACCGATGAGCGTGCCGAATTTCGACCACAGCGGCTTGACGTTGCGCACCCGCTTCAGGTCCTTGCCGATATCGCCGTCGCGCCATTCGACCTCGATCTCCACCACCTCGTCATGGGCACGGCCGGCGGCAATCGCCGCGGCGATCTTTTCCGCCGCCAGCATGCCCGACAAGACCGCATTATGGCTGCCCTTGATGCGCGGCACATTGACGAAACCGGCGGAACAGCCGATCAGCGCGCCGCCGGGGAAAGTCAGCTTCGGCACCGACTGGTAACCGCCCTCGGTGATGGCGCGTGCGCCATAGGAAATGCGCTTGCCGCCCTCGAAAGTATCGCGGATGGCCGGATGCGTCTTGAAGCGCTGGAATTCCTCGAAAGGATAAAGATAGGGGTTCTTGTAATTGAGATGGACGACGAAGCCGACGGCGACCAGATTATCCTCGAGATGGTAGAGGAAGGAACCGCCACCGGTCTTGAAACCGAGCGGCCAGCCGAAGGAATGCTGCACGAGGCCCTGTTTGTGGTGTTCCGGCTTGACCTGCCACAATTCCTTGATGCCAATGCCGAATTTCTGCGGCTCGCGATCTCTGGAAAGCTCGAATTTGGAAATCAGCTGCTTGGCGAGCGAGCCACGCACACCCTCGCCGATCAGCACATATTTGCCGTGCAGCTCCATGCCGCGGGTGAAGGCCGGACCCGGTTCGCCGTTCTTCTCGATGCCCATGTCGCCGGTGGCGACGCCGATCACCGCGCCCTCGTCATTATAAAGCACTTCGGTGGCGGCAAAGCCCGGATAGATCTCGACGCCGAGCGCTTCCGCCTTTTCCGCCAGCCAGCGACAGACGAGGCCAAGCGAAACGATGTAATTGCCGTGATTGTTCATCAACGGCGGCATCATGAAATTCGGCAGGCGGATGGAGCCGGCCGGCCCTAAGAACATGAACTGGTCGTCCTTGACCTCGGTCTTGAAGGGATGCCCCTCCTCTTCCCGCCAGCCGGGCAGCAGCCTGTCTATGCCGATGGGATCAACCACGGCGCCGGAGAGAATATGCGCGCCGACTTCCGCGCCCTTTTCGAGAACGACAACCGAAAGCTCCGGCTCCACCTGCTTCAGGCGGATCGCGGCGGCAAGACCCGCAGGACCCGCGCCGACAATCACAACGTCGAATTCCATCGCTTCGCGTTCGGGCAGTTCCATCGCTTCCGTCATCTTGTCCTCTCCGCATCGCCGGTCCCATCCGGCTGTTGTTATATCCGCTTTTTGGCATCTTCGCCGCATTGGCTGCGCAGGTCAAAAGCCATCCGCGACACCGCATTCACTAGCGCCTGTCTTCGCAAAGCAGGACGCCTTTGTCGAGCTTCTATAGCGGCAAAACATGTCGCACGCCACTTAATTGTCAGACAACCTGATGAGTAATTTATTACTTTTACGTTCACGTAATATGAGGATAAGGGTGACATGTTTAGGCGTCAAGAGCCGTTACCGTTTGGCGAGCGCCAGTTACTCCCCGGCAAGGCGCTAGCAGCCACCATTGCCATTCTGGTGATCGGGACTAGTGTGGCAAAGACGAGCGATCCGATCGGCAGGCAAGACACATGAAAACAGCTATCGTCTTCGACTGTGAATTTCTCTGCATTCAGGGGTCGCAAGGCCGGTTCTGGTGTGCGGCAATCGATCCTGATCCCGTCATCGCCCAGATCGGCGCCGTGAGGATCGGCCTTGAAGCCGATTTCCCTGTTCTGGAGACCTTCAAATCCTATGTCACGCCTGTTGACCGGTATGGCGACAGATATGCGCTCGATCCATATTTTACAAACCTCACCGGAATTACCGAAGAACAGATCGATGAGAAGGGCACAAGCCTTCATAAGGCGCTGGCGGATGTGGAGATGTTCTCACAAGGAGCGAAATTGTGGTCCTGGGGGAAAGACGAACTGAATATGATGGCGATCAGTTGCTATATTGCCGGTATAAGCCCGCCAATTCCTGCATCCCGGTTCGATAACGCCGTTAAGCTGCTGCTTGCCGCCGGAATGCCCCTTGAAGACCTTGCCCGAACACCAAGCAACAAACTTGCGGATTATTTTGGTGTCGATCACCCCGTTCTCCAAGGACACGATGCGCTGGATGATGCCCTGTCGGTTGCCTACACGCTTCAGCATCTTCTGCGGTCCGGGAAACTTCAGCCCTCGGCGTTTGACCGTTAGGGGTCGATAGCTGATACCAACCCTCTATCCAGGGCGTTATTCTGGCGAGGCCTGCGACATGGTTTTCCACTCGTCATTCAAAACGGCATAGATGAACTCGTCACCCCACGTGCCATTGAAGCGGTCATTCTGAATGAGATGTGCTTCCCGGCGCATTTTGAGACGTTCGACGATCCCGATCGAGCCGCGGTTCAGGGTGTCCAGCCGGGCAAAAATCCGGTGAAATCCAAATACGTCGAAACCCAGCCCGATCATCGCCCGCACGGCCTCGGTGGCGTAACCCTTTCCAGAGAAGGACGGATTGAAGATATAACCGACTTCAGCCTGCAGCGCTTCCCGGCTGGCGATTTTCAGAAGTACCTCGCCAATCAGCGCGTCATCATCGCGCCGGATTACCGCAAGCCGCAACGTATCGCCATCCTCTTTGAATGAACCCGTCACTATCTCGGCGAACTGAGCCGCGAGCGCCGTCTTCCGGGGCGGTGAGGCGTATAGAAATCTGTAGACGTCGCTGCGACCGTGATAGTCGGCATAAGACGGGAAATCCTCATCCCGGAACGTACGGAGGATCAGACGTGGCGTCTGTAGCGACGAAAAACTTGACTTGTCCATGAATACCCATTTGCCAATAACCCCGCCCATGTAGGTTTCGAGCGGACAGATGCAAGACGGCTCAGGGCGAGTTACGCCCCTGCCGGGATCGCGCAAATGTGGTCCGGCCGGCCACAGTATGGTTGTTACCGTGGCCATTTTCACCTTGCCGGACTGTTCCTCTCCGAAGCCGTCAGCACTTGTCCAGCGAAAGGGCAAGGTCGGCGACAAGATCGCCCGGATGTTCGATACCGATTGACAGCCGGATTTTGAGTGAAGCGCGCGCCTCTTTTCAGGCAAAAATACGCGCTCTGCTTTCCAGGTCGCGACTGACCCTTGCGTAGGGCGCGGGTCCGAAACTGATCCGGGCGACGCCGATCTCTGCCAATGCGCGAACTTCTTCCGTGTCTCCCGATGTCATGACGTTGATCGGCAGCGTCGTCTGTCGGCATATTTTTTCGATCAGCTTTTTATCCTTCAGCCCAGGCACGAAAAAGCCATCCGCGCCTGCTGCAGCATAGGCGGCCTCGCGGGCGAATACTTCGTCCAGCAGGGTTGCGTGATCCACCCCTTCCGCTGACTTCAGAAACACATCCGTTCGTGCATTGATGAAAACCGGGATACCGGCATCACTTGCCGCGCTGCGGACCGCCCGAAGCCGATCCGACTGGTGACCGATGTCATGCAGACCCTTGCCGTGCACCACCTGATCTTCGAAGTTCAATCCGATGACGCCGAGGGCAAACAGGCGGCCAACATTTTGCCTGACGGCGGCGGGATCATCTGCGTAACCGCCTTCAAAATCCACGGTGAGGGGCAGATCAACACATTTCGTTATGCGCGCGACGACTGACAATGCGTCATCCAGCGGCATTTCCTCACCATCCGAATAACCCTGTGCCGCAGCGACAGACCAGCTTCCGGTGGCTATCGCCTTCGCCCCGCCGCGCGCAACGGCCACCGCACTTCCCGCATCCCAGATGTTGTAGAGGACGATGGGATCACCCGGAATGTGCAAGCTGCGGAATATTTCCGCACGTTCGATTTGACTGTTCATCGCGGTCTCTCCTGTGATCGATATTGCCGAGCTTTTGCTCATCCAATCAGTCGTTACAGGCGCCCGAAGCCGCTGCAACAATCCGGAAAACTGCTAACACTGGCCCTGCGTTGCGACCGCCGATTTTCGGGCGTCGATGTCCCCATTTTCAAGCACTGCGTGCGGCCAATCTCGGGCGTCCCACTCAAACCGCCCATTCCTCATCCGTCGTGAACACAATCGTCAGCCACCGATCGGAGCTTTCGCCGCCGAGCGCATCGCCGATCTCGTCACGGATCGCGTCCCATTCTTCCAGACGCCGGGCCGGCCAGTTCTTCGGCACGATGAAGAAGAGTTCGATCTGCCGGCCGCGTCCGACGCGGGCGACGTAGGAATAATGCGAGGCGAAGCCGAATTTTTCGACCGCCTCCGTCGCCACCCGGTCCACATGCTGCTTGAATTCCAGCGGCGTCACCAGAAGGATGTCGGCGAGCGCCTGTTTCACATTGCCGAGCGGCATGGGGATGATGACGAGGCAGACCAGGGCCAGCACGGCGGGGTCGATATAGGGGGCGATCCACGCCTGACCTGTCCCGGTCAGCCCGTAACCGATGGCGAAGGCCAGGAAGAGCGCGACGCTCAGGAGCGCGCTCATCAGCCAGCTTTTGGCGTCCAGCGCCACGAAGGCCGATTTCAGCCGGCGGTTCTGGCGTTTGACGAACCATGCCATGGCAAGCGAGACCGCAAAGCTGACAAAGGTGACGATGATGGCATAATCGAACTCGATCGATCTGCCGCCATCCATCAGGCTGTCGACGGCATTGATGAGGGCATAGATCGCAGCCCCCATCAAAAGTGTGCCGTTAAGGCCAAGCACCATCGGCTCCAGATGCCAGAAACCCATGGTGAAACGCTCCGCCAGCCTGCCACCCGGCCGTGGAGCCGCAGAGACGGCAATCAGCCGCGCCACGAGCAGCGCCAGCACCGTCATGAAAGCATCGGTCAGGGCATAAACCCCGTCGAACACCACCGCGAAGGAGCCGGAGAACAAGCCCGCACCGATGCCGAAGGCGGCCAGAAGAACCGTGACGGCGATGGAGAATTTTAGCAGAGATTGTTCTGTCATGGCGCGTATTTGACCTTCAAAAGCGGGCGTTGCCTTCCTATAAACAGGGCAGACCGGGCGGGATAGCGAAAAATCCATGCGATTTTAGCCTGAAATCCCGTTCGAAATCACGATCTGCTGCAAACAAGACAGGACACAACCCATGGATCTCGGCATTTCCGGCAAACGTGCTCTCGTTCTCGCCTCCTCACGCGGCCTTGGGCTGGGCATTGCCACGGCGCTGGCGAAGGAAGGCGCCAATGTCCTTTTCGTCGGCAGAAGCGGTGAGAAGCTGGATGCGAACTGCAAGGCGATCAATGCGCTCGGCAAGGGCAAGGCCGACTGGGTCTGGGGCGATCTTGCCGATGACAATTTCGTCGAGACCATGGTTCAGGCGGTCAAGGACAAGCTCGGCGGCATCGACATTCTCGTCAACAACACCGGCGGCCCGACACCGGGCCTTGCACAGGAGATCACGACGGACAAGCTGGAGACGTTCTTCCAGTCGATGGTGCTGCGCGTCATCACGCTCACCAACGCGCTTTTGCCGCAGATGAAGGAACAGGGCTTCGGCCGCATCCTGACCGTCGCCTCCTCCGGCGTGTTCGAACCCATCCCCAATCTGGCGCTCTCCAATACGCTGCGCGGGGCGCTGGTGGGCTGGAGCAAGACGCTGTCGTCGGAAGTCGCCGGTTTCGGCATCACCTCCAACCTGCTCCTGCCCGGTCGCATTCACACCGACCGCATCGACGAGCTGGATGGCGCCAACGCCAAGCGTCTGGGCAAAAGCGTCGAGGAAATCCGCGAGGCCTCCGTCAAGAGCATTCCGGCCGGCCGCCTCGGCACGGTGGAGGAATTCGCCGCCGCCGGCGCTTTCCTCTGCTCGGTACCGGCAAGCTACATCACCGGCACAATGCTCAGGGTAGATGGCGGCGCGGCGAAGTCGAACTGACGCCGAAAGGAACCGGGCCGCTCAAGAGGCCGCTCCGTAGACCACGACGCGGTTTCGGCCCGTATTCTTGGCCTCATAAAGCGCCGTGTCGGCACGGCGCAAGACATCGCTGGCGCTCTCTCCGGGATTGGCAAAGGCAATGCCGGCCGAGCAGCTGTAGCGGAAATCCGGCACATCGCTCAGCGGTGATGCCTCGCGCAACGATGCCAGCAACGTCTGCATGATGTCTTGCGCGCTCAGCATGCGCGAGCCGCCGAGAACGAGCAGAAACTCTTCGCCGCCAATCCGCCCGATCAGATCGTCGCGGCCGCCGGCGGCGCAGAGGCGACCGGCGAAATCCTTCAGCACCATATCACCGCTTGCATGGCCGAAACGGTCATTCACCGCCTTGAAGTGGTCTATATCCATGATGATGACGGCAAGGGCCTGGGCCTTGTTGGGACCGAGCATGTGGCTGAGACTGTCCATGGCGTAACGGCGGTTGCCGAGGCCGGTGAGTTCATCGCTCAGCGCCGATTTCAGCGCCCTGTCACGCTCCTGCCGCAGATCGCGCAATTCGATGCCGAGTTCGGAGACATCGGTGACCACGCACAGCATCCAGCCGCCGGGCAGCGTCGTTTCCGTGGTCAGCATCCAGCGCCCGTCGTTCAGGCTGGTCTCGATGGTGCGGAAGGGTAATTTGCCGCGCCTCGTTCTGGCGGAACGCAGCCACAGTTCGAAATCGGTGGTCTCTATGGCCGTGCCACTGGCGTTGTGGTAGCCACTACGCATCAGCTCCACCCATGTCGGAAAATCATCCGGTCCCATGCCAAGCGCTAGGCGGAACGCGGAGTTGGCAAAACGCAGCGTGTCACCGCCGTCAAAAAGGGCATAACCCTGCTGCGACGCTTCCATCAGCTCCATGAGGTGACGGTTAAGGTTTTCCGCGTCGCCGCACACGAGGACGGGCCGCTCCTGCGGCACTTCTTCAGGCAAGGAACGGGCCGACTTGCGGGACATTGAGGCTCCGTCTACAAACGCAACAAATATAAAAATAAACTGCTCTTAAACGCTATATTTCAGCCTTATACTCGGCTTATGCAAAAAAATATTTAATGCGGCCGATAAGACTCCGTTCCGCCGACGATGATTACTTCATGCAAATGTCACAATAAACGCGAGCGCGGCGCTTGCCATTCCGCCGGGCTTGTGCAATCAACCGCCCTCCTCTGACATCGGGACGCCAAGGGCATCCCTTATTTTCACGCCGGGCCGCTTCCAAGGCCGGGCGGTTATATCTATCGGCGACAAGGAATATGGCGATGACGCAAAAGCGGGCTCTCGGCCTCGATTTCGGCACGACCAACACGGTCATGGCTCTTTCCAATGGCGGCGGCGACAGCCGCTCCATGCGTTTCACCAGCAGCGCAGGCACGGATGACAGCATGCGCACGGCACTCTCCTTCATGAAGGATTCGGGCCTGGGCGCTGCCGCCCTGCATGTGGAAGCTGGCCATGCCGCCATCCGGCAATTCATCGACAATGCGGGCGATTGCCGTTTCCTGCAATCCATCAAGACCTTCGCGGCCTCGCCGCTCTTCCAGGGCACGCTCATCTTCGCAAAGCGCCAGAGCTTCGAAGATCTGATGGATGTATTCCTGCGCAAGCTGAAGACCTATGCGGGTGCGGAATGGCCGGGCGACGTCTCCACCGTCATCGCCGGCCGGCCAGTGCGTTTCGCCGGCAGCAATCCGGACGAGGCGCTGGCGCTTGCCCGTTACAACGAGGCGCTGGGCCGGGCCGGTTTTCCGGAAATCCACTATGTCTACGAGCCGGTGGCGGCCGCCTATTATTTTGCCCAGAGCCTGAAAAAGGATGCCAACGTGCTGGTGGCTGATTTCGGCGGCGGTACCACCGACTATTCGCTGATCCGTTTCGAGACCCATGCCGGCAAACTTTCCGCCACCCCCATCGGTCATTCGGGCGTGGGTGTTGCGGGCGATCATTTCGATTTCCGCATGATCGACAATCTCGTCTCGCCGGAAATCGGCAAGGGCAGCAAGTTCAAAAGCTTCGACAAGGTGCTGGATGTGCCCTCCGGCTATTACGTCAATTTCGGCCGCTGGAACCAGCTGTCGATCTTCAAGACCTCGAAGGAATTCACCGACCTGAAATCGCTGGTGCGCTCGGCGCTGGAACCGGAAAAACTCGAACTCTTCATCGACCTGGTGGAGCATGATGAGGGTTATCCGCTCTATCAGTCGATTTCCGCCACCAAGATGGCGCTGTCCTCCTCCGAGGAAGCGGAGTTCAATTTCGCGCCGCTCGGCAAGGCCGGACGCAAGACGGTCAAGCGCAGCGACTTCAACAGCTGGATCGCCGAGGACCTTGCCAAGATTGAGGGCGCGCTGGACGAAGTTCTGGAAAAGACGCAGGTCGCACCGGATGCAATCGACAAGGTGTTCCTGACCGGCGGTACCTCCTTCGTACCGGCGGTGCGGGAGCTTTTCACCCGCCGTTTCGATGCGGACCGGATCGAAACCGGTGGCGAATTGCTCTCGATTGCCCATGGTCTCGCAATGATCGGCGAAAGCGGTGACATTCAGCGCTGGACAGCGTGATTTACGGGTTCCCCGGGCGGCGAACATGGGATAATTTCCAGCCATGATCGCCGCTCACGACCTCTCCCCGGCCGAACTTGCCGCCCTCCTGCATTTCCATGCGGATGCGGGCGTGGACTGGTTGCTGGAGGACAGTCCGCTCGACCGTTTCGCCGAATTTGCCGCCGCCCGCGCTGCCCGCCCGGCAGCGGGGCAAGAGGCACCCGCGCGCCGGACGGAGAACGGTGGGGCAGAACGCCATGCCGATACATCGCAGCGGCAGGCGCCGGGGCGCAACGCTCCGGCAAGAGGTGCTGCGCAGGCTGGCGCACTTCAGCAACCGGCCGTTCAGCAAAATGTCGCCGTGCCGGATGAACAGGCCGTGGCAGCCGCCCGTTTTGCGGCGGAAAGTGCGCGGTCTCTTTCCGAACTGAAAACCGCGCTTGAGGGGTTCAGCGGCTGCAACCTCAAGAACAGCGCCCGTAACACGGTGTTCACTGAGGGCGATCCTGCCTCCGCCATCATGGTCATCGGCCCCATGCCGGATGCGGATGACGACCGCGAGGGCCTGCCCTTTGCCGGCAAGACGGGGCTGCTGCTCGACAGGATGCTGGCGGCCATCGGCCTTGAGCGCAGCGCGATCCTGCTCGGCAATGTCCTGCCCTGGCGACCGCCGGGCAACCGCCCGCCGACTCAGGCCGAAATGGATATTTGCCGCCCCTTCATCGAGCGTCAGATCGCTCTTGCGGAGCCGAAATACCTGTTGCTTCTGGGCAACTTGACCGCACGTTTCTTTTTTGGCGGCACCGGAACGATCCATACGCTACGCGGACAGTGGCGTGATGTCGCAGCCGGACATATGGTTTTGCCAGCTCTGGCCAGCCTGCATCCGCAGGAACTTTTGAACGCGCCTGCCTCCAAGTCATTGGCATGGCAGGATTTATTAGCGTTTCAGGCAAAAATCTCCGAAGGCTGATTGCCTTATTCTTGCTCAGTGTAAACGAATTATGAAAAAAGCCATGCACAATGCGCATAACAGCGGCGCATTTGGCCGCCTTGCCGAATCCATGCTGCGCTGCGATATAGGCGCCATGTCTTGGGAGGAATTCGGTTTAAGGAACCAAGGCAATGACCACTCGCTTCCGTCCGGTGCATTCCGGCTTTGAAACACTCCGTCTGGCGGGCCTCGGCCCTCGTTCCAGTCAGGGTTACCATCGTTTCGGCGCTGCCGCTAACGAACAGCTGACCGCACGTGCTGCCATGCAGCAGGTTCGCGTCACACGTCCCGCAGCTGTCTTCGCGGATTTCCGCGAGCGCTGAGAGCATTCAGGCAGGCGTAAAATCCTGTCCATATAGATGATTGCGCGCTGGCGTCTTTCTTCGGGAAGGCGCCTTTTGCTTTTGCGTGTTTTTTGCGAGGCTGCGACAAGGTCTTGAGCCGACTCACAGGGTTACAGCGCCGCCCGGCCGTCCCTTCTTCCGCCAACGCCAGTTGAGGCGAAAACTGCACTCTCCTCTCGTCCTCCGCCGTGCGTCTTCCGGCTCCGTCATTCCGGCCTTGAGCCGGAATCCAGCCAGCCCAAGTCCTAGGGCTGAAACGGCTCTTCTCGCCGCGCAGACCCGCCTCGGCTGGATCCCGGCTCAAGGCCGGGATGACGGAGGAGAAGCATTTTTCGTGAAATTCAGCGGATGAGAATGCCGCGCGCTTATCCTGAGAACATGCAGGACGCGTAGATTTGGGCTCCCTCACCCCTGTGGGGTCGAGGCCTTGCGCGCCGCCCGTCTCGCCAGCCCCAGCTGATGCTCGCGGAAGATGATGAAGATGCCCGCCATGATAACGATTGCCGTGCCGATCAGCATGGTGATGGTGGGCACGTCTCCGAACAGGATATAGGAGACGACAACGCCGAAGACGATGGAGCTGTATTCGAAAGGCGCGATGGTCGAGACTTCCGCGTGGCGATAGCTCTCCGTCAGGAAGATTTGTGCAACGCCGCCGCAAATGCCGCTGGTAATCAGCAGGATGGACTGCCTGGCGTCCAGGTCGCTCCAGCCGAAGGGCACGCTCACCAGCGACAGCAATGTGGCGGTGAGCGAGAAATAAAGCACGATGGTCGGCGTCTTTTCCGTGTCCACCAATTGCCGCACCTGAATCATGGCGAGGCCACCGAGTGCTGCACCGCAAAGCACGGCAATCGCGCCCAGCCCTTCGCCGGAGGCAAAGCCGCCCTCTCTCAGAAGCGTCATCTTCGGCCATAAAATCACCAGCACCCCCATCATGCCGACGAAAACCGCGCTCCAGCGATAGATACGCACTTTCTCACGCAGAATGAAGGCCGCAAAGACCACGGCCAGCAGCGGCGACGCGTAACCGATAGCGATGAATTCCGGCAGCGGCAGCATGGTCAGCCCATAAAAACCGCAGGCCATGGACAGGATGCCGAGAAAACCGCGTTTGAAATGGCCAAGCAGATTGTTGGTATGCAGCGCGCTTGTCAGCGCATGCAGCCAGGCCAGATAGACAACGATGGGGATAATAGCGAAAGCGGAGCGGAAGAAGGTGATCTGGCCGGCCGGCACGTCGGGACCGGCGGCTTTGATACACGTCTGCATGACAAGAAAAAAGCCGACCGAAATCAGCTTCATGCTTATCCCGCGAAAGGGATTTGTCGGCTCGGCGTTCATTGGCAGTTACTCATATCGGCTGCGCAAACACGCCATCGGGAAATTTTCATGCGGGGAAGGACAACGCAGGGGAATTGGATTTATGCAAGGCTAGAGCATTCCTCCCGCCCTTTACATCAAAAAATGTTATTCGCCCATGAATTCGGTTGATCCGACCGTAACAGGACATTGCTTTTGTCCAATACAGGCGAGGCATGCTAAAATTTGAAGAAAATAAAATACAATTTCAGCAATCGTTCAACATTTGCTGCGATGGTCCGCAGGTCCGGCAGCGGGAGGATCGTCTGCGGGGCCGGAAAAGCCTTCCATGGCGGGACAGAATGTCCTCCGACGCGCACATGAACGTGACGAATACTGCACCTATTTTACATCCGGGCCTTATGACGACATGATGCCCGGAGGACAACGACAAAGTTATTCAGGAACAGTCATGCGAACAGACACGGGCCAGATCGTTCACCTGGCAGATTACCGCCCCACCGATTTCGTTCTGGAGCGGGTGGATCTCACCTTCGAACTCGACCCCAAGAATACCAAGGTCGAAGCCCGTCTGATCTTCCACCGCCGGGAAGGCGCTGACGAGACAGCTCCCCTCGTTCTCGATGGCGACGAGCTGAAGCTTTCGGGGCTGCTGCTCGACCAGGTGGAGATTCCCGCCGGCCAATATGACGCCACGCCGGAAAGCCTGAGCATCCGCAATCTGCCGATTGAGGCGCCCTTCGAAATCTGCGTCACGAATTACATCAATCCGCAGGTCAATACGCAGCTGATGGGGCTTTACCGCACCAATGGCGTTTATTGCACCCAATGCGAGGCGGAAGGTTTCCGCCGCATCACCTATTTCCCCGACCGGCCTGATGTTCTGGCGCCCTATACCGTGACGATCATCGCGGCGAAGGAAGGCAATCCCCTGCTGCTGTCGAACGGCAATTTCCTCGGCGGCGGCAATTACGATGAAGGCCGTCACTTTGCGGCATGGTTCGATCCGCATCCGAAACCCAGCTATCTCTTCGCGCTTGTCGCGGGTGATCTCGGCGTGGTGGAAGACACATTCACCACCATGTCCGGCCGCGACGTGGCGCTGAAGATTTACGTCGAGCACGGCAAGGAGCCGCGTGCGGCCTATGCCATGGACGCGCTGAAGCGTTCAATGAAGTGGGACGAAGAGCGCTTCGGCCGCGAATATGACCTCGATATTTTCATGATCGTCGCCGTGTCTGATTTCAACATGGGCGCGATGGAGAACAAGGGTCTCAACGTCTTCAACGACAAATTCGTGCTGGCCGACCCGGAAACCGCCTCCGACGCTGACTACGCCAATATCGAGCGCATCATCGCGCATGAATATTTCCACAACTGGACGGGCAACCGCATCACCTGCCGCGACTGGTTCCAGCTCTGCCTGAAGGAAGGCCTGACGGTCTATCGCGATCAGGAATTTTCCGCCGACATGCGCTCACGACCGGTCAAGCGCATCGCCGATGTGCGTCACCTGAAATCGGAGCAATTTCCCGAGGATTCCGGCCCGCTGGCGCATCCGCCGCGCCCCGATACCTATCGTGAAATCAACAATTTCTACACGACGACCGTTTATGAAAAGGGCGCCGAAGTCACCCGTATGATCGCCACGATCCTTGGGGAAAACGACTTCAAGAAGGGCATGGACCTCTATTTCGAGCGCCATGACGGCGAAGCCGCCACCGTCGAGGATTTCGTCAGGAGCTTCGCGGATGCCAGCGGCCGTGACCTTTCGCAGTTTTCGCTGTGGTACACCGAAGCGGGCACGCCGCTCGTTTCCGTCTCCTCGGCTTACGACGCCGGCAACGCCACCTTCAGGCTGACGCTGGAGCAGACGACCGCGCCAACGCCCGGCCAGCCGGTGAAACAGCCGCGTCACATTCCCCTGTCGCTAGCGCTGATCCTCGATAACGGCCAGATCGCCGAGCCTCAGGCCGTCGAAGGCGGCGACTATCGCGACGGCGTGCTGCACCTGACCGAACGCAACCAGACCTTCTCCTTCTCCGGCATTTCCTCGCGGCCGGTGCTGTCGATCAATCGCAGCTTCTCGGCGCCGATCAATCTGGATTTCGAGCAGAATGCGGCCGATCTGGTGCAGATCGCCCGGCATGAGACGGATATGTTCGCGCGCTTCCAGGCGCTGACCGATCTTGCCCTGCCGGCGCTGATTGCCGCCACCAGGGCCGTGCAGAGTAGCAAGGACGTTCAAACGGATGCGGAGCTGACCGCAACGCTCATCGAAATCATCGGCAACGACGCCCTTGAGCCCGCCTTCCGGGCGCAGGCGCTGGCCTTGCCGAGCGAAACGGATATTGCCCGTGAAATGGGCGGCGACAACGATCCGGACGCCATCCACAAGGCGCGCAACGCCACGATCAAGGCCATTGCGACGGCCGGGCTCGAAACGCTGCGGCGGCTTGCCGACAGCACGGCTGACGGCGAGGCCTACAGCCCGGACGCGGAAAGCGCTGGACGCCGCTCGCTGCGCAACGGCGCGCTTACCTATCTCGCCTTTGCCGAGGAGACCCCGGCCCGCGCGGCGAAGGCCTTTGCCGACGCCACCAACATGACCGATCTCGCCCATGCGCTTAGCGTCCTGACCCAGCGTTTCCCGGAAAGCACGGAAACAAAGGAAGCGCTTGCCGCCTTTGAAACACGCTTTGCCGACAATGCGCTGGTGCTCGACAAGTGGTTCTCGCTGCAGGCCGCCATTCCCGGCGACGGTGCGCTCGACCGGATCAAGGCGCTGATGAAATCGAAACATTTCATCGCCACCAACCCGAACCGGGTACGCTCGCTCGTCGGCACGCTTGCCTTCGCCAATCCCACCGGCTTCCACCGTGCCGATGGCGCGGCCTACCGATTCCTGGCGGAACAGATCATCGCCATCGACAAGCGCAATCCGCAGCTTGCCGCCCGCATTCTCACATCCATGCGCTCCTGGCGATCGCTGGAGGCAAGCCGTGCCGAACACGCCAAGGCGGCGCTTTCGACGATCGCCGACGCCAAGGGACTGTCGACGGATGTAAGCGACATCGTCGGGCGCATCCTGAAGGGCTGACCTCCCCACGCCAACACTCCGGACAATGCCGATACGCCGTCTTGATCACCATCAAGGCGGCGTATTGCATTGCGCGACATGATGGTTCGCGGGAGGCCGGGAACGGCTGAAGAGACCGGAAAGGAATTTCAGATGACGGACATGTCCAAGACCAGCGCTTCGTTTCAGCGCTTCATGACCGATGCTCCGGCCCACAAGGCGGCATGGTTTCAGGCCGTGCAGGGTCTAGGGGCGGCGTCCACGCTCGATGTGAAAACGCAGAGCCTGATCTATATCGGCATTCTTGCCGCCCTGCGTCTGGATAGCGGCCTCGCCTTTCACGTGATGGAAGCCAAGTTGCGGGGCGCAAGCCGCGACGATATCATCAGCGCGGTGCTGACCGGTCTTCCCGCGGCGGGCAATGGCGTGATCAGCGCACTTGGCCCGGCTCTCGAGGCCTTCGACGCAGCCTGACGCCTGTTCCAGCGGCGTTCTGCAAAGACCGGATCAGATTGCCGGCTCACTGATTTCGTTCATAATTCCCGCCTTCGACAGAGCGGAAACAGACCGTCCCGAAAAAATACGGAGTCGGTTCAAGGGGTTAAAATTCTTTTAACTTTTGCCTCTGGACACGGCGAATCGCATTTGATTCACTAGCCATATTCGAGCGGCGGCGCTTCGAATCACTGGGGACATCTTGAAGGCGGGACAATGACGAACGTGCGGCGGGCGACTGCGGGCGATGAGCGGCCGTATGCCAAATTTTCTGATCTTGCGGCCTGGAGCGAAAGGCTCTCCAGCGACCTGATGGGTTTGATGAATGGCTCCGACCGCCCGGTCTTGCAGGTCGAGACCCTGCTCAAGCGCCTGATCCCCATTCTCATCCTCGCCTTCCTCGTCGTCGTTGCTGCGTCACGCATGCTGGGCATCGCTGCCGAATACGGCCGCATGGAAGAGGCCGCCCGCCACTCCACGGCGTTGACGGCGCTTACTGCCAAGGCGGCTCTTCTCAACAACGGTTCGGTCTTCGCCTCGCAGGAGCGCACCCAGGCAGAAGCTGCTCTCGTTGCGGCGTTGCCGTCCGGCAGCCTTGCCGATGGCACCATGGTGCTTCTCTCCGGAAGCAATGGCCGCATTTTCGCCGGCGCCGGCAAGGAAGCGATGCTTTATATCGGCACGTCGCTGCCGGCTTTACTTCCAGAAATTGCCATCGTGCAGCGCTTCCCCGGCGCGCCCGGCACCATCGAGACCAATATCGACGGCCAGCAGCATTATGCGACGATGATCCCCTTCGGCGACGATGGCGCGATGGTGATCGCGGCCCGCTCGCTGCAGCCGATCCGTTCCTTCTGGCGCAGCGAAATCGCCATGAATGTGACGCTGTTCGCCGGTATCTCCTCGATCCTGCTGGTCGTGCTTTATGCCTATTACATGCAGGTGAAGCGCGCCCGCGACGCCGACGACATCTTCGCCGAATCCAACCTGCGGGTCGAAACCGCGCTGTCTCGCGGCCGCTGCGGGTTGTGGGATTTCGATCTTTCCACCCGGCGCATGTTCTGGTCCGGTTCGCTCTACGAAATTCTCGGGCTGCCGCCGAAGGCCGCACCGCTGTCCTTCTCCGACGCGGCGCGGATGATGCATTCCGAAGACGGCAATCTCTATGAGCTTGCCCGCGCCGTCGGCTGCGGCAACCTGCGCCAGATCGATCAGATCTTCCGCATGCGCCATGCCAAGGGCCATTATGTCTGGCTGCGCGCCCGCGCCCAGGTCATCCGCACCAATAACGGCCCGCGCGTCATCGGCATCGCCATGGATGTCACCGAGCAGCATCGCCTTGCGCAACGCTACGCCGAAGCCGACCAGCGCCTTGCCGACGCCATCGAATCCACCTCGGAAGCCTTCGTGCTTTGGGACAAGAACGACCGTCTGGTGATGTGCAACACCCATTACCAGAAGGCCTATGGCCTGCCGGACAGCGTGCTGGTGGCAGGCACGGAAAAAAGCACCGTCTATGCCGCAGCCGCCCGCCCCGTCGTTGAACGTCGCGTTGCCGATCCGGACCAGTCCGGCCTGTCGCGCACCACGGAAGTGCAGCTTGCCGATGACCGCTGGCTGCAGATCAACGAGCGCCGCACCCGCGATGGCGGCCTCGTCGCGGTCGGCACCGATATCACCCTTCTGAAGCGTCATCAGGAGCGCCTGCGCGATTCCGAACGCCGGCTTATGGCCACCATCGGCGACCTCTCCGCCTCGCAGCACAAGCTGGAGCGGCAGAAGACCGAGCTTTCCGACGCCAATGCCAATTATCTCGCCGAGAAAGAGCGTGCGCAGGCCGCCAACCGGGCGAAATCCGAATTCCTCGCCAATATGAGCCATGAGCTGCGCACGCCGCTCAACGCCATCCTCGGCTTTTCCGACATCCTGCAGAATGAGATGTTCGGACCGGTCGGCTCGCCGAAATATTCCGAATATGCCCGCGATATTCACGATAGCGGCAAACACCTGCTCAACGTCATCAACGATATTCTCGACATGTCGAAGATCGAGGCGGGCCATATGCGCATCAACCGCGAGACGATCGATCTCGCGCCGCTGATCGAGGAGACCCTGCGGCTGACCGCCATTCAGGCCGAGCAGAAGAACATCACCGTGCAGCAGAAGGTCTGCGCTGGGCTGACCATGCAGGGCGACCGCCGCGCCATGAAGCAGATCATGCTCAACCTGCTCTCCAACGCCGTGAAATTCACCGGCGATGGCGGTCGCATCGCGCTGCGCACCCATGTGCATCAGGCCGCGATGATCCTCACCATCGCAGACACCGGCATCGGCATTCCCGCCCAGGCGCTCAACAAGATCGGCCAGCCTTTCGAACAGGTGCAAAGCCAATATGCCAAGAGCCAGGGCGGCTCCGGCCTCGGGCTCGCCATTTCCCGCTCGCTGGTGAAGCTGCACGGCGGCACGATGAAAATCCGCTCGTGTGAGGGACGTGGCACCGTGGTGACGATCATCATTCCGCATTCGGCGGGGTGCTGCGGGACGGTGCATTGAGGTGGCGTCGGGTGCGCTGACTTTCCTGCAATATGTAAAGCTTGAGTGCGCGATACCCCCCTCTGCCCTGCCGGGCATCTCCCCCTCAAGGGGGGAGATCAGGTGGGAGCTAACGCTCGCTCATTCGCAACGTTAGAGATGGGGTGAAGAGTGCCGCATATCGATCTCCCCCCTTGAGGGGGAGATGCCCGGCAGGGCAGAGGGGGGGGAGCCTCACCCACCATTCTTCACCGTCCCCACAAACGCCTTGCGCACCGCCTTCGCCAGCCGCTTCACCTCTCCCTCCAGTGTGGGAATGTCAGGGCAGTCCCCCGCCCGGCAAACGAGATCGGTGAGGCCCGCCGGCGCTTCCTTCGGGTTGAAGGCGCCGTCGATGCATAGCCGCACGATCTGCGAGATTTCGGTGTAGAGCGCCATCGCCGCCATGCAATCATCAAAGGCCTGCGGCTCCATGACAGGGGCAGCGAGCGCCTGCAGCGCCTCGGCCGTGTTGCGCCCCGGTTCATGCGCGGCAAGCCCCTTCACCGGCCCCACCAGCGCCAGATATTGGGCGATGAATTCGAGGTCGATCAATCCGCCATTGATGAGCTTGAAATCCCAGTTGTTTTCCGGCGGCTTTTCCTGCTCGATCAGGCTGCGCATCTCCAGCACATCGGCGGAGACCTTGGCCACGTCACGTTTCTGGGAAAGGATGGAGGCGATGATGCGCCGCGCATCTTCCATCAGCGAGGCATCGCCGCAGATCAGGCGGGCGCGGGAGAGCGCCATATGCTCCCAGGTCCAGGCTTCCTCGCGCTGGTATTTCTCGAAGGCGGAAATGCGGGTCGCCACCGGGCCCTTGTTGCCGGAGGGGCGAAGCCGCATGTCCACCTCGTAAAGCACGCCTTCCGCCGTCGGGGCCGACAGCGCGGCAATCAGCCTTTGCGTGACACGGGTGAAATAACGCACAACATCGAGCGGCTTTGCGCCGGTCGATTCATGGGCGGCATCGTCATAATCGTAAAGCAGGATGAGATCGACATCCGAACCGGCCGTCAGCTCAAAAGAGCCGAGCTTGCCCATGCCCATGACAGCCACGCGCCCGCCGGGATAAAGCCCATGCGCCGCTTCCATTTCCGAAAGAACTGCATTCAGCGCCGCCTCTATCACCAGATCGGCAAGATGGGTGAAGGCGCGGGCGGCCACTTCGCCGCGGATCGCGCCGGTCAGCAGCCGAACGCCGATCAGGAAACGCTGTTCGGCGGCGAAGATGCGCAGACGGTCGAGAATATCCTCGTAATGGCGGGCATTGGAGAGGAAATTGCCCATGCGGTGGGCGAGATAGTCGCGCGTCGGCACGTCGCTCATCAATGCCGGGTCCAGCATGCCGTCGAAGACATGCGGGCGGGCGGCGATGATTTCGGCAAGGCGCGGTGCGGACGACATGATCGTCACAAGCAGATCAAGCAGCGCCGGGTTGTTTCCGAGCAGCGAAAAGAGCTGGATGCCAGCCGGCAGACCGGAGAGGAAATTGTCGAAACGCAGCAACGCCTCATCCGCGCGTTTGCTTTCACCGAAGGCGCGCAGCAGGTCCGGCGTCAGCTCCGTCAACCGCTCGCGCGCCTCCACCGATTGCGTCGCCCGGTAACGGCCATTGTGCCAGGTGCGGATAACGCGGGAAATATCCTCCGGCCGCTGAAAACCAAGGGTGGAAAGCGTCTTTAACGTATCGGGGTCGTCCTTCTGGCCGGTGAAGACCAGATTGCCGGCCTCACCGGAAAGCTTCGTTTCCTGCTCGAACAGCGCCGAATAACGACGCTCCACCAGCCGCAGCACCTCTTCCAGCTTTTCCGAAAAGGCCTTGGTGTCCTCAAAACCGAGCATGAAGGCGATGCGCTTCAATTCGGCTTCGGTGTCCGGCAACACATGGGTCTGCTCGTCGCGCACCATCTGGATGCGGTGCTCCACCTCGCGCAGAAACCAATAGGCGTCTGTCAGGCTGTCACGCGTTTCGGCATCGATCCATTTTGCTTCGGTGAGCGCCGCAAGCGCCTCCTGCGTTGCGCGCACCCGAAGCGCCGGCATACGGCCGCCGGCAATGAGCTGCTGCGTCTGCGCGAAGAACTCGATCTCGCGGATGCCGCCGCGCCCGAGCTTGACATTGTGGCCCTTCACCGCAATCGCGCCATGGCCCTTATGGGCGTGGATCTGCCGCTTGATGGAGTGAATATCGGCAATCGCCGCGTAATCGAGATATTTGCGGAAGATGAAGGGCGTCAACTCGCGCAGAAAGTTTTCGCCCGCCTTGATGTCGCCCGCCACCGGCCGCGCCTTGATATAGGCGGCGCGTTCCCAGTTCTGGCCCCTGCCCTCGTAATAAAGCAGCGCCGCCTCCACGGGAATGGCGAGTGGCGTCGAGCCGGGGTCTGGCCGCAGCCGCAGATCGGTGCGGAAAACGTAACCATCGGCCGTGCGCTCCTGCATGATGCGCACGAGACGGCGCATCATGCGGCCGAAATTCTCCGTCGCATCATAGGGATCGTCCATGATGCCGGCTGAGGGTTCGAAGAACACCACGGCGTCGATATCGGAAGAATAGTTCAGTTCGCGCGCGCCGAGCTTGCCCATACCGAGCACGATCAGGCCGGAACCCTCGCTTGGCGCGGCCACGTTCTTCAGTTTGAGCTTGCCGCTCTCATGGGCGGCCAGCAGCAGGTGGTCTATAGCGGCGGAAAGCGATGCATCCGCCATGTCGCTCAGCCAGCGTGTTGTATCGCGGGCGGTGAAGATGCGCGCCAGATCGGCAAGCGCCGCAACGAAGGAGAGCCGCCGCTTGGCGACCCTCAGCCGTGACATCACCTCGTTTTCCACGGGCACGCCACCCTCTTCGCCCGGCCTCCAGCAATCGCGCGCTTCACGGACGAGATCGGCAAGCAGCGGCGTGAGCGGCTTTGAAATCGCAAGCGTCAGCAGCCCCTCATCCGCCGCCGCCATGTCGCGCAGATAGGGCGAGAGCGTGAAAGCCGTAGCGATGAAATCCTTCAGCGGGCTTTCGGCGGCGAGCAGCGCCGCCACCGTCGGTTCGGCCTTGGCGATATCCTTGAGCGTCGAGAGAACGGATTTCAGTTCCGTCTGCGTATAGGGGCGGATAACGCCCGGCAGAACCTCGCTCAGCCGCCTTTCAGCGGTTTCCCGTTTCGTCACAGTCTCTCTCCCTCTCCCGGGCGCCCTGCGCTTCGACGCTGCCTGATTTTCGGGAGGGATCGCTCGCCGAAAAATCGTCCTGCCGCCGCGATTGTCGAAGCTTTCGGGCGCATACACCCCGCGTTGTAACAAATGCGGGGCGCTTTGCGATCAGGAAAACCGTTTTTACCGATCTTTTCCAGGTCCCGGCATGCGGAAGCGCCATTTCAGTCGTAGCCGGCAATCTCGCGTAATGTCTCCGCAATTGTGCCCGCGTAGCGTCCTCCTCAACGAAACCCGACTCCCAGGTTTTGCAAGGCTTGATGCTGCAACGGATATGATCATGAAACAGATTTTTACAGTGAAATGGCAAAAGAACCTGCGTGCGATGGCCTTGTGCCTGGGCACGCTGCCCCTGGCGCAGGCCGTCTCTACGCCCGTCTTCGCTGCCGATATCGGCAAATCCGACAGGTTCGCCGAACCGCAGGGCAATTTCGACAATGCCCGCTACAGCAGTTCCAGCGAGTGGAAGATCACGCTTGGCGTGGGTGCTGCCTACGCTCCCAAATATGAGGGCTCGGACAAGCTGGAAGCGGGTGCGGTTCCGCTGGTGTCCGTCCAGTATGGAGACACGCTCAGCATCGATTTCAGCGGCGTTACCGTCAACCTGCTGAACCACAACGGCTTCAGACTGGGTGTGAAGGGCGGATGGGAAGCCGGGCGCAAGGAAAAGGACGACAAGAAAAACCTGCGCGGAATGGGTGACATCAAGGCGGGCGGCGTGGTCGGCGGCGTCATTGCCTATGGCATCGATCCCTTCGAAGTCTATGCGAAGGTGGACAAGACCATCAACGGCAGCGAAGGCCTGACGGCAACCGTCGGTGCCAGCGTTTCGCACAAGGTCGACCAGTTCATCCTCGGCGCGGACCTTTCCGCCACCTGGGCGGATGACAAGCACATGAAATCCTATTTCGGCGTCACCTCGGCCCAGTCCGCCCGGTCGGGCCTGCGCCGCTACGACGCCAAGGCAGGCTTCAAGCGCATCGACGCCAGCGCCTCCGTCACGTATCTTATGACCGAGAACTGGTCGATCACCGGCACCGGCGGTGTCGGCTTCCTGCTGGGCGATGCCAAGGACAGTCCCCTGTCGAAAAAAGACATCCAGCCGTTCGCCATGCTGGGCGTCGCCTACACCTTCTGATCCGGAGCATCCCAACTGAGAGAGGGTGCGCGGCCGAAGTCAGTCGCGCATCTTCACTGCATGGAGATTAACGCATGCAGCGGGCGGACAAGCCTCGTTGTGCTCAGAGGATCCTGTCCCTGTATTCCGGCGGCGCGACCCAGCATTGCTCGCGTTTTCCGAACCAACGGTAGCGATTGCGCGCGGCAAAACGATAAACGGGATCGCGCAAAAATGCGGGAATGATGCGTAGGACGGCGAGCAGCCGCCACGGCAAGCCAAGCGCCTCATAGATGCTCAAAATAGCGTCGCTGTCCTGTCGCACGCTTTCGCCTTCCACGACGAGCAGACTGGCCGGGTTTTTCGGGTCCATGCCATGTCGCCGGTAGATTTCCGCACCGACGTCTCCCTGCATGGATGCCAGCCGGAAATATCCGACCGCGTCATGCCGCAGCACGAATTGCGCATTCACGGAACACAGCACGCATTCGGCATCGAACAGAATGATCGGGTGGTGTCGGTCACCGGTCGAGGGAGATGTGCTTGCCATCCGTCGCAGGTCCTTTTGTCGATCACGAAGCGATCTCGCCTGCGATAATCTCGCCAGACGGCACAGTCTACGGCTTGGGAAGGGGAAACACCATCGAAACGGTCAATCCCGGGCAGGCCGCATTCGAGGCGTCCGTGTCTGAAAGCACGAGCGATCCGCCATGCAGTTCCATCACGGCCTCTACCAGAGACAGGCCAAGTCCCGTGCCGGGTTTGGAGCGGCTTTCGTCCAGCCGCACGAAGCGTTTCAGCACCTCGCCGCGCTTGTCGGCGGGGATGCCGGGGCCATGGTCCGCAACGGAAAGCACGATGGCTTCCGGCTCCGTCACAAGGCGAACGACGAGTTTCTTGTCACCTTCGCCCTCACAGGCATATTTCATGGCATTGTCGATGAGGTTTGACAGCGCCTGTCCAATCAGCTCTCGATTGCCCTTTACGGACAGGCCAGGCTCGATTTCGGCCTCAAGCACAAGCCCGGCATCCTCGGCCACCGGCTCGTAAAGCTCGGCGCTGTCGGCGGCGATTGCCGACATGTCCACATCGGTCATTTCAGCGGCAATCGAGCCGGCCTCGACGCGGGAAATCATCAACAGCGCGTTGAAGGTACGAATGAGCTGGTCGGATTCGGCAATGATGCCCTCAAGTGCGGCACGCCGTCTGCTTTCGTCATCGTCGTCAAGTGCTGCGGCCGCCTTGTTGCGCAGCCGCGTCAGCGGTGTCTTGAGGTCGTGGGCGATATTATCGGAGACCTGCCGCAGACCCTCATTCAGTTTCTCGATACGGCCGAGCATGGCGTTGAGAGAACCGGAAAGCCGGTCGAACTCGTCGCCGGAACGGCCCTGCGGCAGGCGTTGGGATAGATCGCCCGCCATGATCTTCTTGGTTGCCGCCGACATGCGGTCGATACGTTTCAGCGCATTGCGGCCGATGCCGAACCAGATGAGCAGCGCGCCGCCGCCCATGATGGCCAGCGCCACCATCAGCGCGTTGCGCACCAGCGCCCGGAACTTGGTCGGTTCGCCAAGGTCGCGGCCGATCAGGATGCGCAACCCGTTATCCAGCAGAAAGATATTGGCCGTTGCCAGGTGCTGGACGCTGTCGCCGCTTTCGGAATAACGCTCGTAACGGAAAGGAAAGCCAGTCCAGCCCTCCTTGTCGAAGACGCCCGGCTGCACGGAGGCGACGTTGCCGGCAAGGATTTCGCCATTCGGCCCGGCGATGACGTAAAGGCTTGCCCCCGGCTGGCGGGCACGGCGCTCCATCATCCTCAGCAGCGGGTTGATGCCGCCGCGACTATAGATGCGCTGCACATCCGAGACTTCCTGCAAGACGGCATCGCGCGTCTGCTGGTTCAGCAGCCGTTCGGAAAGGGCGGTGACATAAAAGACCAGGAAGGCGGCGCAGAGCGCAAACAGCAGGATATAGAGCGCCGAAAGGCGCACCGCTGTCGACCGGAACACTATTCTGAGGCGGGCCATTTTCGCCAATCAGCCCTCGTCCTTCATCATGTAACCGGCGCCGCGAATGGTCTTCAGAAGCGGCTTCTCGAAGTCCTTCTCGATCTTCGAGCGCAGGCGGGAGACATGCACGTCGATGACATTGGTCTGCGGGTCGAAATGATAGTCCCAGACATTTTCGAGAAGCATGGTGCGGGTCACCACCTGGCCGGCATTCTTCATCAGATATTCCAGCAGGCGGAATTCACGCGGCTGCAGCAGGATTTCCTTGCCGCCCCGGCGGACATCATGCGACAGCCGGTCAAGCTCAAGATCGCCGACGCGGTAGACCATGTCCTGCTCGGGCTTGCCCTTGCGGCGGCCAAGCACCTCGATGCGGGCGAGCAGTTCGGAAAAGGCATAGGGCTTCGGCAGATAATCGTCGCCGCCGGCGCGCAGGCCGGTGACGCGGTCATCCACCTGCCCCAGCGCGGAAAGGATCAGAACCGGCGTCTCGATGCCGCGGCGACGCAGCTCGCTGATGACGGAAAGCCCGTCGCGGCGCGGCAACATGCGGTCGATCACCATCACGTCGTAAGCGTTCTCGCAGCCCATGAACAGGCCGCTCTCACCGTCGCTGGCGTGATCGGCCACGATCCCGGCTTCGCGGAACGCCTTGGTCATATAGGCCGCAGCCTCGAGGTCGTCTTCAATGACAAGAATCTTCATGTGCGGGACAATAGCGCCCTCGCCCTTTTCCGCACAACCGGAAAGAGATGCGACAGACATTTCCTGAACCTTGTTTTCCATGAGGTTTCCTCCGAAGACCTGGTCTCTGGCACTATTGCGCTTCAAGACGGAGCGAGCGCCCAGGGACTGGGCGAGTGCGGCCGGGTTTCGTCTCCCCGCCGGGGAGAAGGTGGCCCGAAGGGTCGGATGAGGGGCAAGCGCGCAGTCTCT
>LT009756.1:894219-913951 GCA_900012615.1 Agrobacterium genomosp. 13 str. CFBP 6927 | reverse complement strand
CAAGCGCGCAGTCTCTCGCTACCCTTGCCCCCTCATCCCGCTGCCGCGACCTTCTCCCCGGCGGGGAGAAGAAACAAGTGGCACGCGCTCACTCCACATATTCTGTCCCGTCCTATAGGCGAGACACATTCCTTGGCGATGCCGGCTCCCGAAAGAACCGGCATCGCCTGTCAACCTATCAACCCTGGTCGATATCCAGCGCGATGAAGCGGCTGCCGTCGTCCGTCTGGATCTGGAACAGCGCCTTGGAGCGACCGTCCTTCTTGGCCTGTTCGAGGATCTTCTCGATATCGGCGGCGGAGGCAACCTGCTGGTTGTTGACGGAGGTGATCTTCTCACCCGTCTTCAGGCCACGGGCAGCGGCGTCGCTGTCGGGGTCGACATCGGTGATGGCAAGGCCATTGCCGTCATCGGCGGGGGTCACCGTCAGGCCAAGGCTGGACAGTACCTTCTCGCTGGAGGACTGGCTGCCCTTGTCGTCGTTCTGGGTCGGCGTCGCCTTTGAAGCGTCGTCGCTGGCGAGATCGCCAAGCGTCACCGTGACCGACTGCGACTTGCCGCCGCGCCAGAGCGAGATTTCAACCTTGGCATTGGGAGCCATGCCGCCGATGCGGCGCGACAGGTCGCGGGCATCCTTGACCGGCTCGCCATTGACGGCGGTGATGATGTCGCCCTGCTTGATGCCGGCCTTGTCGCCCGGCGAGCCGGCCTGCGGCGAAACGACGAGCGCACCGCTGGCTTCGGAAAGGCCGAGCGATTCGGCGATATCCTTGCTGACCGGCTGGATCTGCACGCCGAGCCAGCCGCGTTCAACCTTGCCGTCCTTCTGCAGGTCGGCAATCACGTCCTTGGCAACCGATGCGGGGATAGCGAAGGCGATACCGACATTGCCGCCCGAGGGCGAGAAGATGGCGGTGTTGATGCCGACGACTTCACCGTTGAGGTTGAAGGCGGGGCCACCCGAGTTACCACGGTTCACGGCCGCGTCGATCTGCAGGTAATCGTCATATGGGCCGGAGCCGATATCGCGGCCACGGGCGGAAATGATGCCCGATGTCACCGTGCCGCCGAGACCGAAGGGGTTGCCGACGGCGACGACCCAGTCACCGACGCGGATCTTGGTGTCATCAGCGAATTTCACATAGGTGAACTTGCGGTTCACATCGACCTTCAGCAGCGCGAGATCGGTGCGCGGATCGCGACCGACGAGCTTGGCGTCGAGTTCGGTGCCGTCATTCATCACGATCGTATAGGCGGAACCGTCATCGACCACGTGATTGTTGGTGACGACATAACCGTCCTCGGAGATGAAGAAACCGGAGCCCTGGGCGACCGGGCGCAGCGGACCCTTGCCGTCCCGGTGGCGGTTCGGGCCACGCTCGGAACGGTCCTGGTTGGGGCCGCCAAATTCCTTGAAGAAGCGCTTCAGCGGATGGTCATCCGGCAGCTGGTCGAGACCACGGCCGCCGAAATTGAAGGAGAAGTTGCTGGAATCATCGGAAGCGGGCTGCACGTTCGACTGGACGCGAACGGAAACGACGGCGGGCGAAACCGCATCGACCACATTGGCGAAGCTCGGAACCTGCGGCGCATTCACTTCGACGGGGGCGGCAAAGGAATGGACAATCGGCGCGGCGATACCGGTCGAAAGCATCAGAGCGGCAAGACCGCCGACGGTCGTGGCCTTCAGGGCCGTCTTCAGCGGGAAACGTCCGTTTTGCGAGTGAGACATGGGTACCTTCTTTCTTCATTCAACTGGAGCCCGTTTGACCGGGGGAGAAGCGGTGGATGATGAAGATATAGGAGGCAACACCTTACGGCGAAGTGTCTGACGAATGAAAAATCCGTAATGTTGAAAAAGAACCGGGGACGGAAATGGAAACCTGTTATTTTTCAATGAGATTGCGAATTCTGTCTTCTTCGTCCGCACTCAGTTTCTGCGGCCGCTCCTCTGTTGCGCGACGGCGCGAAAAGACGAAGACGGCGAAAATTCCCGCAAGCGTGAGGCCGATCGGCGCCCCCCACAAAAGCACGGTGCGCAGGCTGAGGCGCGGTTTCAGCAGCACGAATTCACCGTAACGCGATACGACATAGTCGATGACGGCATTGTCGCTATCGCCCTGAACCAGCCGTTCACGCACCAGCACGCGCAGATCACGCGCCAGTTCTGCATTGCTGTCATCGATCGACTGGTTCTGGCAGACCATGCAGCGCAGTTGCGAGGTGAGGTTCCGGGCGCGCTGCTCCAGCACGGGGTCTTTCAGCACCTCGTCCGGATTGAAGGCGAAGGCCGGAGAGGCTGCAGCGAAGATGAGGGTGAGAAAAAGAGCCAGCCTTACCACTCTCTCCCTCATTCCGCCGCCTCCGGCATTGCAGCCCGTACAGGCTTCGCCTTGCGGTTCGGCGCACCCACCCGCAACCGCCTGTCGGAGAGCGAGATGAAACCGCCCGCCATCATGAACAGCGTGCCGCCCCAGATGCACAGGATGAAGGGTTTCCACCAGATGCGCACCACCATGCCGCCATCGTCCATGGGGTCACCCAGCGAGACGTAAAGCTGGCTGAGGCCGAAGGTCAGGATGCCGGCTTCCGTCGTCGGCATGCGGCGCGCGGTATAGAGCCGTTTGGACGACCAGACATCGGCCACCTCCACGCCCGCCTTGCGGATGGTGAAATGGCCGCGATCCTCGGTGAAGTTCGGGCCGACGGCATGGCGGATCCCATCGAAGGTGAGGCTGTAGCCGCCCGCCTCCGCCACCATGCCCTGTTTCATTTCCAGCACCGTTTCGGTCTCGAAGGTGGTGACGATGACGATGCCGAGCACGGTGATGCCAAGCCCCATATGCGCCAGCGCGGTGCCGAAGGCCGAGCGCGGCAGGCCCTTCAGGCGACGGAACGCGATGCCGAAGGCCAGCTTGCCGAAATTGGCGCGATACCAGAGATCGGCCAACGCGCCGAGGATCAGCCAGAAACCGGCCGCGATGCCGAGCGCCGCCAGCACCGGACCGCCATTTTCCACGTACCAGAGCGTTAGCCCGGCAAGGGCAGCGATGGCCGCCGCCACATAAAGCCGCTGGAAGGCGCCCAGAAGATCGCCGCGTTTCCAGGCCAGCATCGGGCCAAAGGGCGTGACGATCAGGATCGGGATCATCAGCAGGCCGAAGGTGAGATTGAAGAACGGCGCGCCGACCGAAATCTTTTCGCCCGTCAGGGTCTCGAGAATGAGCGGGTACAGCGTGCCGATCAGAACGGTCGCGGTCGAGACGGTCAGGATCAGATTGTTGAGGACGAGCGCACCCTCGCGCGAGATTGGTGCGAACAGGCCGCCAGCTTTCAGCGAAGGCGCCCGCCATGCAAACAGCGCGAAGGCTCCGCCGATGAAGATCGTGAGAATGCCGAGAATGAAGATGCCGCGGCTCGGATCGGTGGCGAAGGCATGGACCGAGGTCAAAACGCCGGAGCGGACGAGGAAGGTGCCGAGCAGCGACAGGGAAAAGGTCATGATCGCCAGAAGCACGGTCCAGATTTTCAGCGCCTCGCGCTTTTCCATGACGAGCGCCGAATGCAGGAGCGCGGTTCCGGCAAGCCAGGGCATGAAGGAGGCGTTTTCCACCGGATCCCAGAACCACCAGCCGCCCCAGCCGAGTTCGTAATAGGCCCAGTAGGAACCCATGGAGATGCCGGCGGTCAGGAAGGTCCAGGCGGCAAGCGTCCATGGCCTGACCCAGCGCGCCCAGGCCGCATCGATGCGCCCTTCCAGAAGGGCTGCGACAGCGAAGGAGAAGCAGACGGAAAAGCCGACATAACCGAGATAAAGCAGCGGCGGATGGATCGCGAGACCGAAATCCTGAAGGATCGGGTTCAGGTCCTGCCCCTCGGCCGGCACCGGCTCCAGACGCAGGAACGGATTGGAGGTCAAGAGGATGAACAGCAGGAAGGCGGCGGAAATCCAGGCCTGCACGGAAAGCACATTGGCTTTCAGCGTTTCCGGCAGGTTGCGGCCAAAGACGGCAACGAGTGCGCTGAAAAACACCAGAATGAGCAACCATAACAGCATCGAGCCTTCGTGGTTGCCCCACACACCCGTCAGCTTGTAGAGCGTCGGCATCAGCGAATGGGAATTTTCCCAGACGTTGCGAACGGAAAAATCCGAAACGGCATAGGCCCTGGTCAATGCCGCGAAGGACAGAGCCACCAGCAGAAACATCACGATGGAGCCGAGCGAGGCGACATCCATCAGCGCCCGGTCGTTGCGGCGCGCGCCTATCACCGGCAGGGTCGAGACAATCAGCCCTACAGCGAGCGCCAGAACCAGAACATAGTGGCCGATCTCGTTGATCATTTCGTCGCTCCGGTCTTGTCGGCCGAAGCCCCCTCAGTCGCAGCGCCCGAAGGCTGTCCGCCCTCTTCCGTGTGCTGCCATAGGCCCTTGTCCTTCAGCCGGTCGGCCACTTCCTTCGGCATGTAGTTCTCATCATGCTTGGCCAGCACGCTGTCGGCCACGAAGCCGTGGGTGGCGGCATCAAAAACGCCTTCCGTCACCACGCCCTGCCCTTCGCGGAAGAGATCGGGCAGGATGCCGGTATAGCTGACCGGCACGTTCGCTTCACCGTCGGTCACGGTGAAGCTCACCGTGCGGCCTTCGCCGCGCTTGACGGAGCCTTCCGCCACCAGCCCGCCAAGGCGAATGCGGGTGCCGGGATCGACCGGCGTCTTCTCCAGATCGGCCGGCATGTAGAAATAGGCAATGGACTGACCGAAGGCGAACATGACGAGCAGCACGGCTGCAACGATGAAGCTCATGCCGCCGCCGATGATCGCCAGTCGTTTCTGTTTGCGGGTCATTGCGTCACTCCCTGCGGCATCGCATTCTGCGGCGCATTCCCCCGAAGCGGTCCGGCCGAAACGCCCAGCTCCTTCGCCAGCGCCAGAAGCTGTTTACCCTCTCCACCCTCGGGCGGGAAAGCCTGCAGGCCGGCTCTCAATGCCTCACCCGCCTTCGCTTCGTTCTTCAAAACGGTATAGGCGCGCATCAGGCGCATCCATCCATCGAGATCCGCGGGATTGTCCTTCAGCTTGGCGTCAAGGCTTGCCACCATGCCCTCGATCATCGCCTGCCGGTCGGCAGGCGTCATGTCGTTTGCCGCTGCCACGTCACCTGCGGTCGGGCCGGGTGCGGCAGGGGTCGCCGCGCCACCGGTCCGGGCAAGGTGTTCGCGCACCAGCGGCAGCCATGGCGCGCCGGCCGGCGCATCGGCGGCCAGCGCGGCAAAGGCTGCACGCGCCTCTTCCGCCTTGCCCGCCTGCTCCAGCGCAAGCGCCAGGTAAAAACGGGCGCGCGGATTGCCGGACTTCAGCCGTTCGGCCTCGGCAAAAGCGTCGCGCGCGGCCTCGATGACGATGCCATCATTGCCCGCCACCAGCGTCTCGCCAAGGCCCGTCAGCCGTTCCGGGCTCGATCCCAGAATACGAATAGCGTTGCGATAGGCAAGCTCGGCATCGCCGAGCCGCATCGTCTTGAAATAGATCGGCGCGAGAATATCCCAGCCGGCGCCGTCATTCGGATTCTCCGCCAGATGTCTTTCGGCCCGGGCGATCAGCAGGTTCATGTCGTTGCCGGGTTTTTCAAGACGTGCCTCGAGCGGCATGTCCGGCGCATCCGGACTGCCGTTCCAGATGTAAAGACAGAGCCCGAGTGCCGGCAGCAGAACGGTGATGAGGGTCGCGGCGAGATTGTGCCTCAGCGGTCGGGTGCTGCTCTCAGCATTTTGTCCGGCATCGGCAGCGGCAAGCAGCCGGCGGCCGATTTCGGCGCGGGCATATTCGGCCTCCGTCTCGCCGATCAGCCCTGCGGCGCGTTCACGGTCCAGTTCGGCAAGCTGGTCGCGATAGACGGCAACTTCGCCGTCGCGGCGCGTCTCAGCCACCTCGGTCTTCCGCATCAGCGGGTACATCAGGACGATGGCGACAGCCGCCGTCAGTATCGCAACGACAATCCAGAACATAAGGCTCAATTACTCGAATGCGCGGCACATGGAAACATGAAGCGCGGCAATGACGTGAATTTGAGACATCACGCCGCACCGCCGGCACATTCCGCCTGTGCCGCCATGCCTCTTCCTGTCATTGCGCGGGGTTCGCGACCTTGATTTACGTCAAAGTGATTTAGGTCAGGGGAGACCAGCTTCCATCGGCATTGCGGCAGGCCGCGCCGCGCACCCTGGTTTCGCGCCCGTCAACCGTCAGGCTGTGGGAATATTGCCGGCAATTCTGGTTGCCGACCTGATAGGGCGCATTGGCGACCACCTGACCCTTGGCGTCATCGCCGGTCCAGGATACCGGCGTGCCGACCGGGGCCGTTTCCAGCGCCTTGTATTCGGCTTCCAGCGCCTTGGTCTGGTCGCCCCTGTCGAGTTGCACGCCGCTTCGCCCGACAATGCCACCCTCAAGATTGGCAAGGAAAGGCGTCGAAGGCTGCGACGATCGGCCGAACAGGCCGCCGCCCGCCGGGCGGGTGCCCGTGGTGGTGCAGGCGCTCAGCATCGAAACGCACAGGATAGAGAGAAGTGCCGGGCGTGACACCAGCGAACGCATCGTCACGGAGCGACAGCCATCATACACGTCAACCAAACCCTGTCCTCTTCCTACCGCATCGCACCTAATATGCTACCATTGAATTTCTTGCTTTTTTTCTTGCCTCACGCAAGCTCTTTCGAGAGGCCCGGCAAAATCAGATCGGCTTTCAGCCCACCGATGCCGCTGCGCGACAGCGAAAAGCGGCCATGGTACTCTGACACCACCTCGGAAACGATGGAAAGTCCCAGTCCGGTGCCCGGTCGGCTCTCATCCAGCCTTCGTCCGCGCTTCATCGCTTCGCTGATCTGTTCCGGCTCAAGCCCCGGCCCGTCATCCTCCACCGTCAGTTCCACCCAGGAACGACGGGCGATTTCCGCATCGGAGGACGGGTGGGTGCCGGTCGCAAGCGTGACGACCACGCGCGTCTGGGCAAAACGGGCGGCATTTTCCAGAAGATTGCCGACGACCTCTTCCAGATCCTGCTGCTCCATGCCGAGGACGGCGCCGGGCTGTTCGAAATTCAGCACGAACTGCTTGTCGGGGTTCAGGCGGCGCATCACGCGCACCAGCCGTTCCAGCGCCGGTTCCGCTTCCACGCGAGCGAGGATCGAGCCGCGCTGGGCGGCGATGCGGGCGCGGGAAAGATAGGATTGCACCTGCGCCTGCATGGCGTCGGCCTGCGCCCGCACCAGATCGCCATGCTGCGGCTCCAGCGTGCGGGCCTCGTTCAGAAGAACGGCGATCGGCGTTTTCAGCGAATGCGCGAGATTGCCGACCTGCATGCGGGCGCGCTCCACCAGCCGGCGATTGCTGTCGATCAGCGCGTTCACCTCATTGGCGAGCGGCTGGATTTCGCGCGGGAATTCGCCTTCGAGGCTTTCTGCCTCGCCGCCCCGGATCTTGCCGAGCGCGACGCGGGCCTGATCGAGCGGCCGCAGACTGTAGAGAATGGCAAGGCCGTTAACGACCAGACTGCCGACGCCGAAGACAGCGAGCGCCAGATAAAGGCTGTTGGAGAAATCGCGCACATCGTCTTCGACGACGTTCAGATTGCCGGAAACACGGAAACGCGCCGCCCGGCCCTCACCGTCCAGCACGACTTCCGTTTCCGCCACGCGCACCTTGTTGCCCGCCTCGTCGGTAACGGCATAAAAGCGCTCGTATCTGTTGTCGAAGGGGGCGTCGAGAATGCTCGGCACCGGCAGCGTTGACACGCCGAGCGAGGAAGACACCAGTGGCGCGGTCTGGAAATTGCCAAGCGGCTCCACCACCCAATACCAGCCGGTATCGGGCTGCGAAAACCGGAGATCGCCGAGCTGCGGACTGCCGGCAAGCGTGTTCTCGTTGGAAATCGTCACGGAGTTGATGACGTTATAGAGCTGCGCCCTGAGAAGATCGGTGAAGCTGCGCTCCACCCCCTGGCGGTAGAGCGTGGAGATCACCACGGCGATCACCACCAGCGCCAGCGCCGACCACAGCGAGGCGAGCAGCAGAACGCGGGCGGTGAGAGAATTACTTCGCATCTGCCGGCGCTTGCATCCGGTAACCGAGACCACGGATCGTCTCGATCAGATCAACGCCGAGCTTCTTGCGCAAACGGCCGACGAACACCTCGATCGTGTTGGAATCCCGGTCGAAATCCTGATCGTACATATGTTCTACGAGTTCCGTGCGCGAGACGACCTCGCCCATGTGATGCATGAGATAGGACAGGAGCCGGAACTCGTGCGAGGTGAGCTTCAGCGTCGTGCCGTTGACAGTCGCCTTGGAAGATTTGGTATCGAGCCGGACGGGGCCGCAGACCAGTTCGGAAGAAGCATGGCCGGCGGCGCGGCGGATGAGCGCGCGCACGCGGGCGAGAACCTCTTCGACATGGAAAGGCTTGGTCACGTAATCGTCGGCGCCGGCATCGATTCCCGCCACCTTGTCGCTCCAGCGATCGCGGGCAGTCAGGATAAGGACGGGCATGGCCTTGCCGGCCGCACGCCATTTTTCAACGACGGTGATGCCATCGAGCTGCGGCAGGCCGATATCGAGAACGATGGCGTCATAGGGCTCGGTATCGCCGAGATAATGCCCTTCCTCGCCGTCAAATGCCTGATCGACAACATAACCGGCCTCTTTCAGAGCATCGGTCAGCTGACGATTGAGATTGGCATCGTCCTCAACCACGAGAATACGCATTGTCCGCCCTTTCCTTCCGTCCCGGCCCGCGCGCGCGTCACCGGTCATGCTAAGTCTCTCGGATCGTTTTCCGATATTTCGTCGATGCGGGCAAGGCTACATCGGCACGCGCATCGTCACCTTCCGCGGGCGCTCGCCATTGCCCTGGACGAGAACGGTCACGACACAGGACTGACCGTCGCCGGAGGGATAGACTGAAAGAAGCTGGCCGCCTGTTTCGCGCACGACGCGGGCGACGGCTGCGCCGCAATCGCTGGCAGCAAGGATGTAATGGCCCTGCAAATCAGCCTCGGGCGCCGTGAAACCGGAAAGCCCGGCTGCAAGCGTCGCGATGATGAGAGGTGATGCCATTCTACAAACTTCCACAAAAAACCGGGTGCGTCTCGAACCCTATTGTGACCGAATATGTAGCGCAAAGCGTCTGAATGGCAAATGAATGCCGCCCCCGCCACGAAGGGCGATGACGGGAACGGCATCCCGGCAGGCATGCTCAGCGAATGGCGCGGGTTGCCGAAAGGCGGCCGTAAAGTGCGATCAGGCCGCCAATTCCGCCTGCCACCGTCACCGGCCCTTCCGCCAGTTCGCCCTGCAGGCCGGCAGGCAGGTCAAGGCCGGCAATGCTGAAAAGCGGTGCAAAAACCGCAATCAAAGCACCCCAGATCGTGCGCGATTGATACCATGGTTTGGTACTCTCCATAATCTCGTCCTTTTCGTTGTTTTTCAGGCACATGTCAGAGCGGGAGAATGGCCTGCGCCGCCACTCCCGAAGGCACCGCGCGGCCGAGCTGTCGGACACGCACGGAAATGTGATCCCGCAAGGTCGGGAAATCTGTGAGTTCGTCCGCCGCAGCATAGAGCCAGACGGGTTCGGAGACCTCCGCCATGCGTCTGGCGGCCCCGCCATCCAGCACCTCGAGGCGGTAACGCTCGGAAGGTTCATCCAGCGGTATCTCCGTCGCGTCCCAGCCATCGGCCTCCATCCGCCCCCGGCGCATCCATTTAAACAGAATGCCGTCCTTGCGCCGCTCTGCGGAAATATGCACCGGCGCGAGCGGTGTTTCGGCGCGCAGACCGCCCTCGAAAACGAAAGGCCCGGCAGGGGGACCCGCCCTGCCCGCGGCGTCCGCGATCCAGTTCAGGCGGCGTCCGCGCTCGCTTGCGGCAAGACCGAGCGGCTGGACCGCAGCATCCAGCGCTACGACCGGGCTACCCATGGTCGCGCCTGCCGCCAGCGCGTCTTCCGTGCCGCCAAGCCCGCGCAGCAGGGTGGAAAGTCGCCAGCGCGACGGTGCGATTTCCTCAGCCCGCGCAAAGCCGACAATCTCCCACACGCCGTTTGCGGCCCTGACGGCGATGCGATTTTCGCCGTTCAGCACCGACAGTTCAGGCGCTGAGGAAAGTTCGCCGAAGGGCAGATCGAGCAGGATGGTGTTTTTACGATCGAAACGACCGGAGGGACCGGACATCAGCGGCACGACCAGCCGGCCGATCATTGCCGGCCGGTCGAGCACAACGCGCTGCCGGTACCCTTCCATGCCGGGTGATGCGGAGACGAGGATTGGCCGCCAGGGTTTTGCAAGGACGGCAATGCGCGCCGAATCTTCCGGCGTGATGCCGTCATGGCGCGGCAGGTCGAGGAACAGCACTTCCGGGGCAAAACCTTCGGCACCGCTTTCACCGCTGCTGCGCCGCTCATCCGCAGCCCCCGTAAAGGTGGAGAAAGTCGCGGAAAAGGCGCGGGCTTCCACCTGCCGCACCGCGCCATCCTCGATCCGGCTGACCAGAAAGCGTCCCGAAGGAGCCTGCGGGAAAACATCCTGCGGAAGACGGATGCAATCACCGGGCTCCAGATCGACCTCCGTCGACGTCAGCGCAAAGCGCAATGTGCGACGCGCCTGCCGATTGTCGCGCAAGAGGGCATCGGCCGCCGCTTCCACTGTTTCGGCTGGCACGGCTGCGTTGAGGTCAAGCCGCATCACGCGGCTGCCGGCATTGTCGATGCGGCGCGAACGCCGGCTCGCCTGCTCGTAGTCGAGCGCCGGATTGAACGAGGTCAGCACCGCCTCGGCAGCGAAATCGCTGTCATGGCCGCGATTTTCCGACCACAGCGGCTCATCCTCCAGATCGGCAAGCACGGCAATATCGCGGACAGGCAGGACCGCCGAGTTGCGGGAACGGAAACGCAGGGTTCCGCCATCTTCCGCCACATCCACCTGAAACGCCGCCATCAGCGGCTCCAGCAGGTTGCGCGCCGATGTCACGTCGCCCTGCACATAACCTCCCAGATCGCCGCTGACGGCGGAAACGTCGAAGTCAAAAAAACCGTGATCGGTGAGGATGGCGGCGATGGCATCGGCGAGTGTTGCCGTGCCCAGCCTCCCGTTCAGCCAGTGGCCGGTGCGCCAGTTGCCGCCATCGCTCCAGACCGCACCATTCTGCGGAAAGGCGGGAAAGGGCCGCGCATCCCAGGTCCATAGATAGACCCTGTTTGCATCGACCATCGCCGCATCACCCTTTCCCCAGTGGTCGAGATGCGCCTCCAGGAACCGCCGCTGCTGGCTGTCAGCGCGGCTTCGGCGGGAAAAATAGGGAAAGGCGTTTTCCGCCGATTTCGGATCGGGAAAGACATTCGGACGCGTCGCACTCTTGTCCACCGCCGGGCAACCGAGTTCGGTGAACCAGATCGGCTTTGCGCCCGGCACCCATGCGGTCGGCGTCGATTTCTCCGCACCCCGCAGCCGGTCGTAATGGGCATTCAGCCACCAGTTTCGCAGATCCTTGTTACGGAAAACCCATGGCTTGCCCTTCAGCCCATCGGTAACGGGCGTGCGCCGCCGCGCGGCGCGGTCGGCATCGCTGGCATAATACCAGTCGAAACCCTCCCCCGCCGTGATGGCGCGGCGGAAGGCACCGGCATCATCCGGGCCGATCATGCCGTCAGGATTGCCGTTTGCGGCATCTTCGTCGCGCCAGTCGGAAAGCGGCATGTAATTGTCGATACCGATGGCATCGATATCCGGGCTCGCCCAGAGCGGATCGAGGTTGTAGAAGACATCGCCCGAGCCATCGGCCGGCTGGTAGCCGAAATATTCGCTCCAGTCCGCCGCATAGGTCAGCTTCGTCGCCGGTTCGAGAATTGCGCGCACGTCGCGTACCAGACGCACGAGTTCCTCGACGAAGGGAAAGGCGTCGTTCTGGTCCCTCAGCGCCGTCAGCCCGCGCAGTTCCGAGCCGATCAGGAAGGCATCCACCCCGCCCGCCCGAGCCGCCAATGCCGCATAATGCAGCACCATGCGGCGATAACCTTCGTCGCGATTGCAGAAGGCAAGAACCTCCGCCCGCGCGCCGGTGCTGCGGTCCGGAGAGTTGCGCCTGCCGGGTGCGGGAAAGCAGGTGACGCGGCCGCGCCAGCCATAGGCGTCCTGCTCATTTTTGCCATAGGGATCCGGCAGACCGTTGCCTGTGGGAACATCCATCATCATGAAGGGATAAAGGCACACCCGAAGACCCCGCGCCTTGAGGTCAGCCATGGCCTGCAACACGCTTTCGTCGCTGGGCGTGCCACCATAGGCCGGGCCGCCGCGGTGATGGCTGACGAGGTGCGCTTGCCCGCGTGCAACACCGGCAACGGACCATGGCGCGGTTTCCCCGTCACGGCCTGCAACTTCCACGCCCGGCAGAACACGGCATTCGCCCGCCCGCATGTCGGTACCGAACCAGCTTACCACCAGCGCCACGCTCCCAAGATTGGGGCAAAGCGCCTGCAACTCGTCGATTGCGGCCTGCCAGTCGGTCGCAGCCGTCAGGCCGTTGCGGTTAATGACGCGGCTCTCACCCATGCCGGTGCGTTCCGAGACCTGCGCCGTGGCGTAACCGTGTTCCGTCGCACCGGGGATGACGGTGATGGCGCGGATGGCTTTTTCCAGCCTTCCAACCGGGCGCACTACCTCGAACTGCATGAGCGGGATGCGGTTGCCATAATTGTCGAGTGGCAGGCGTTCGAACACCACATAGGCAAGGCCGCGAAAGGCCGGCGCATTGCCAGCACCCTGTTTCGCCTCAATCAGCGGATCGGGCAATTGCGTCTCGCTGCCGGAATAAAAGCGCATCTCGACGCCGGTCAGGTCCAGTTCGCGCCCATCGGCCCAGACGCGCCGCACCATGGCCGCCTCACCTTCGCATAGCCCGATGGCGAGATTGGCGAAGTATCGAAAGGTCTCCACTTTCGGGCCGCGATTACCCTTGCCGCCACGCCGTTCAACCTCGATGCTTTCCTCAAACCGCGTCGCCCATATAAGCGTGCCGCCGATCCTCGCCGTGCCGTAGAGCCGGTTGATGGCTGCGCCCTCATCCGCACCGGGAATGCGCGCCGTTGAAAGCCTTGCGCCCGATACCGTCCGCCCGTTCGAAAGCAGGGCGCGGTCGACGGCATTGCCGGCCAGCGCGCCGGCGGCACGGCCGATGATGGCGCCGACCGGGCCGAAAATGCCGCCGAGTGCTGCGCCCGCCGCCTGAAAGAGAATGGTCGCCATGGTCGCCTCGGAAAATATCAGGGATCGGGAAAACGGAAGATGCCGGCAATGCGCCGCTTCCAACCGGGCACCAGTGCAGAACGAAGCACCGCCGCCTGTTCATAGGCATGGATGAAATGCTGAGGCCCTGCGAGAATGCCGAGATGTTTCGCCGCCGCTTCAGTCCGCCAGCGGAACAGCAGCAGGTCTCCCGGCAGCGCCTCCTCCATACCGCTTACCGCCAGGAAATATCGCTGCGCGGCATCCATCAGCCGGTCCCCGCCACCGCGTTCGGCCCAGTCAGGCGCGTAGGGCGGCGGCAGTTCCGGTTCCTCGCCGTAAAGCGAGCGCCAGATACCCCTGACGAGGCCGAGACAATCGCAACCGACGCCCTGCAAAGACGCCTGATGCCGGTAAGGCGTGCCGATCCAGCCTTGTGCCAGCGCCAGTACTGTTTCTCCGGTCTTCGTCATGGAAACAACGCCTTGCCATCGTGGGTCTCACCGCCGCGGGCGTAGGAATAGGCAAAATCAGCCCCCGGCAGATGCGGGAAGCCGCGAAAATTCAGGTGATTGGCAAATTTCGCCTTGCAGGTCGCGAAGCTCTTGTCGCAGCCGGCCGTGACTGAAAAAACATCCCCCGGCGACGGCGCCCGTTCCGGGGCCAGCCAGAAGGACAGGTGCGTGCCGCCATCGCGCTTGTCATGCCCGTCGAGATCGAAACTCCTGCCCGTGAGCCCGCCGGTTACAAACCGCAGCTTTCCACGGCTGAAGAAACCTTCGGCGAAAGCGTCAAGCCCGGCCGCCAGCAGATTACCGGCCACATCCACGCCCGTAACGCTGCCGCTGCCGGTGAACCGCGCAAGATCGACGCCGCATCGCCGGTCACCCAGTGCAGCATCGCAGCGGCGGCCATAGACCCTGCCCTGCGGCTGGGACAGACGATGGGCGATGCTGCGCAGCTCAGCGCGAAATGCGCTGCCCGCCCGCGTCACCTCGCCGATTTCGCGCATGTTGAGCAGCATATGCTGTTCCGGCGCCTGCCAGTTGACGAGGAAAAGCGCCACCTTCGCCCCATCAAAACGCCCGGCAGCCAGATCAACTTCGGAAATCGCCTCGCTGGAGAAACCGCCGGTCACTTCGCCTGCACTCGCGCCCAGCCCGGTTTCGCTATCACTATCGCTGGCCTGGAAGCCGCTTTCGGCCAGATAGGTCACACCGGCGAAGGAAAGGGCCTCGTCATGGTCGGTAAAGCCGATCACCATGCCATCCTTCAACATCACCTTCCAGCAATGGCATGTGGTCGTCGCATCTCCCCCGAGATGCTCGGCAAGGGCTAAAGGAACGATCTTCATGGCAGGGTTTCCATCAGCGGAATGGAGGGAATGCGGCCCGCCTCGAAGGCGGTCAGGTTCACATCGATACGGTCGATCGCAAACCGCACCGGCACATCGAATTCGAAGCCCGCGCGGATTACGTCACCGGCGGACGGCACCCGCCCGGGGCTGAACGTCACCATGCCGCTCGCATGATCGACCGAAAAATCCGACGGCAAGACCCTCACACCCTCGACCGAGACGGAGACCGAAGCCTCGACCGGTTTCTCCACCCGCCGGGTGAAGGAACCGCCGGCATCGGCATAGGTCTTCACCAGCTGAAAACGCGCCATCATCCCGTCGCCGGTGCCGATCTTCTGGTCGGTCGCTGCAGGCGCCTCGCCCGGCGGGCAGGATTTGAAGTCCACCGGATCGCGAAACCTGAAACCGTAAAGCTCGCCGCAACGCGCCTCAAAAAAGGAGAGCACCTCGTAAAGATCGGCAACGGAGCGAATGCCGGATCCGGCGTCATAGGCGCGCCTGGCATTCTTCCAGCGCTGATTGCGGTTTTCCCGGCCGCTGGAAAGGTTGACGATATCGGTTCGCCTCACCGGCCCGCCGCTCACGCCAAGCGCAAGCCTCAGCGGAAACCGCACTTCATGAAATGCCGCCATCTTGTTGTTCCACGAATCTTTTTACTGTGTTGGCGAAATCGAGGCGCCCGCTCGCAAGAGGAGTGCCGCGCGTCACAATCCGCGCTGGCCCCGCCCGACGCTGCGGGCAAGCATGGCGGCGATCTGGCCTTCGGTTTTCTTGAAGCTCGCCGCATCGGTCGCCGTCACGTTGAAAACGATCTGCGCACCACCGCCCCCTGCCGGCGCGGCGACACCGAGAGCGCCATCCGAGCCACGCTTCAGCGGCAGTATCGCCTCCGCCCCCGCCTCGCCCATCAGGCCAAGCCCGCCGCCCATCGGGAAAAAAGCGGGGCTGGAAACCACGCCGCCATCCGCAAAAGGCGTGATGCTGCGCCCCGGCACGCCACCATCGGCAAAGGCGAACAACGAACCGCCACCATTCAAAAGCCCGCTGACGGCATTGCCGATCATGGTCTCAAACGGCTTCAGCCCGGCGGAAAGCGCCATGCCGGAGAGACGTTCCCCAAGCCCGCGCAGCACCTCGTCCAGCCCCTTGCCACCCGTCGTCGCTGACTGCATGGCGGACGCAAGAGCCGCACCGAACCTCTCGGATCGCCGCTCGAGATCGCCCATCACGTCCAGAAGGGCTTCCGCCTCCTCGCGGCTTTCCGCAATCGATCCTTCGCCTGCCATTGCGCTTGCCTTTCTGATTCAAAACAGAGCCATATATTTTTGAATTGCCTGGTCGTTTCCATGATGCAAAACACAGCTCACCCATCCGGAAAAAGCCGCATCATCGTCTCCATCGACTGACGGTCGACCGTGCGGAAAAGAGCGCGTGTGCCACCCGTCATGGCGAAAAACTCCCTCGGCGTCAGCCGCCAGAAGGTGTCGGAAGAGAGCCGCAGCAGGCAGAAGCCGGTGTGGATTACCGCCTCCCAGGGAAACGGACGCATTGTCGCGTCGCCTGCCCCGCCTGCTGCGGCGCTCAAGGGTCCGGCAACGTCTCTCCCCTGGAACCGGCGAAGGTCGCCGTCAAAAGATCGGCGACAATCGCGGCGTGGCCGGCAATGCCGCCCTCAACGGTTGCTGCGGCCACATCCTCATCGGAAAACACATTGCCCGCACCACGCAGGCCCGCACCAATCACCCGGATGATGTCGGCGGCCTTCATGCGCCCGCCTGCAAAACGTTCGGCAAGCGCGGTGAGATCATCAGCCTGAAAGGCGGTTTCGAGTTCGGCGAGAGCGCCGAGCGTCAGGCAGAGAATACGCCTTTCGCCGTCAATCAGCGCCTCGATCTCGCCGCGATGGCGGTTCGCCCGCCCGTAACGCATTCCCTGCGGCATCAGAGCGCTCCAAATGTGAGGAGACCGGCCGATTCCAGCGCGATCTCGAATTGCACCTCGCCATCGTGACGGCCGGAATATTCAAGCGCGACGATCTGGAGCGGCCCGGTGATGGTGCCGAAATCGGGAATGATGACTTGCCAGCCCGGAATGGTGCCGGCAAAAAACGCGCCGCGCACCAGCGCATCGCTCGCCAGGTCCTTGAAGATGCCGGACGCCGTCAGCGACGCCCGCTGCACGCCTGCGCCGGCCAGAAGCTCGCGCCAGCGTCCAGCGCTTTCACCGTCGGTTATGTCGACGGCCTGCGCGTTGAAGGCCAGCCGCTTGGTTCTGAGCCCCGCCACGGTCACATAGGAACCGGCATTGTTGATCTTCAGCAGCAGGTCCTTGCCCTTCTGCGCCACCATGATGTTCTTCCTCTCGTGTCGGCCAGGGCCGTTTCAGTTGATGTCGTCTCGTTTGATGTTGCCGGCTAGCAATAGGCCTGCTACCAAAAGCTCTCCCGCATCTCGCACCCCCGATTTTCATCATGTCCGACACCGCCCCCTCCACGTCTCGCGTGCGCCTTATCGGCGTGCTTGCGGTCGGGCAGATCATCAGCTGGGGCAGCGGGTTCGACATGCTGGCCGTGCTTGGGCCACGGATCGGACAGGAGCTGGCCATCGCGAATGAGGTGGTTTTCGCCGGCCTCACCGTCATGATGACGATCAGCGCGCTATGTGGTCCGTATCTCGGAAAAACGCTCGTGCGCCATGGCGCAGCGCCCGTGCTTGTGGCTGGTTCGTTGCTGTTTGCCGCCGGTTTTACCCTGCTCGCCTTTGCAGGCGGCGTGATAAGCTATGCCATCGGCTGGGCCGTGATAGGTCTTGCCGCTGCCTGCGGTCTGACGACAGCGGCCCATGCCGCGGTGGTGGAACGTGTCGGCGCGGAAAGCGGCCGGTTGCTGACGCTTCTGATGCTGTTTACCGGGCTTTCTGCGGCGGTTTTCCTGCCGCTCACCGCGCTTGCGGCCGAGCACTTCGGCTGGCGCGGCACCCTCATCGCTTATGCCTGTCTGCAACTCTTCGTTCTTCTGCCTCTTTATGTCTTCGTCCTTCCTGGCCGCCCGGCTCGTAAAACCGCAAAGTCAGGCGAAGCGGCCGCGATTGCACCATCGCCAGTCGATACGAAACGCGCCTTTCTGCTGCTGGCCGCCATGACGACGATCAGCGCTTTCACGACCTTCGGCCTGTCGCCGCTGCTGCCCCTTTTGCTGGTGCAGGCGGGCGCCACGCAATCGCTTGCCGTGCAGCTGGCGGCGGCGCGCAGCGTGCTTGCGATTACGGCGCGCGGACTGGATTTCCTGCTTGGAAAACACGGCAATCCTTTCGTCACAGCCATGATCGGCTTCTGTCTTCTGCTACTCTCGCTCCTGCTGCTGCTCGCTTTTGCCCCGGCCGTGCCCGCTTTCATCGCCTTCATCGTGTTCTTCGGCTTCGGTGCGGGCGTTCTCACGGTCAGCCGGGCGGTGTTGCCGCTGGCGGTGTTTTCACCGGAGGAATATGGCCTTCAGGCCGCGCGCATCTCGCTGCCGCAAAACCTTGCCATTGCCGTTGCACCCGTCGTCTTCACGATGGCGCTGGACCGTGGCGGGGTATCGGCCATGCTGACCATCGCTTCCGTGTTGATCGGCATTTCATTTCTGCTGCTGATCGTCCTGTGGAAAGCCGTGCGCAGGTAGGGCTCCTGAAACGACACTATTCCGTCACCGCCCTGAAACGCATTTCCGCAAGGAAATTCCGCGTCTTCGGCTCCCGCCGCGAGCGGCTGCAAAGGAATTGCAGACTGACGAGCGAGACGCCGGCAAGCGGAAGGGGTGCATCGTCGAGCAGGGTTTTCACCCGCTCGGCAATCTGGCCCGCGCGCCTGCGGCCGTTGGCGTCGCTCCAGATTTCCAGCGCCAGGAAATGTTCCTCGGCCTTTTCCGTCGCCGTCGAATAGTCGCGGCTTTCAAGGTTTCCGATAATGATTGAGGGCAACAGCCCGCGCGGCAGAAGCCGGTCCGCAATACCGCCGGGAACAAGCCCGACAAGCGTGGCGTCACCGACAAGCCGTGCGAAAATCGCCTGCAGAAGCAGGTTCGCTGTACTCACGGGCTTTCCTCCTCGCAACGGCAGACGATGAAGCGGCCGGTTTCGTCCGGGTCCATCACGGTGCGGATCGCCAGAATGCGCCGACCCTTGCGAAAGCGCATGCCGGCGACAATGTCGCTGCGATGGCTCAGCCAGACACGATGGGTGATCGTAACGCCCTCGACCGAAGCGCGTTCATGGGATGCATCCGACACCGGTTCGATCGCGGCCCAGAGCGAGCGCAGGACATTCCAGCGTTCTACAGCGCCGCCCTGCCCGTCCGACGTCTCGCTGCGCCCTTCCAGTTCCAGCCGCGCCGTCAGCTTGCCCGGGTCGAGAAAAACGAGGTTCATGACGAAAGACCCATACGGCAGAAAGGTGATACCAGCCGCTCGTAACCGGCGGGAACGCCTGCCGGCTGGTTTTCCAGGGCGACCGCTCCCCGAAAGGCGAACATCTGGGCCACATGCAGGAGCATGGCGCGTTTCAGCGTGTCGGGCACATCCGTTCCTGTCTCGCCATAACCGGCAATGAAATCGATCTCGATGCCGTTCATCGCGCGTCCAGGGATCGGCCGATCGCGCAGCCACAGCCTTGCGGGCCGCGCCTCGCCGTCAAGCAATTTGTCATTGGCGGTGATGTCGGCGGCGCGTCCGTCACCATCAAAAACCAGAATCGTTTCGATGGCTTGCACCGGTCCCTTGCCAATCGGAATCACATTGCCCGGCGGCCATCGATCGAGATAAAGCCGCCATGTCTGACGCAGGAGGCAAAGGCCGGTCGTGCGTTCCAGATGCTCGCGGGCGGTGCGGATCAGTGCCGTGAGCAGCACGTCCTCGTCACCGCTGTCGAGACGCAGATGCGCCTTGACCTCGGCAAGCGTCAGCGGCTCCGCCTGCGGCGGATGAATGAGGGCATAGGTCATGGGGTCTCCGTAGAAGAAGGCTATCGCTTGGGTGGGTGAGCAGTTGCCGCTTGTTTCTTCTCCCCGCCGGGGAGAAGTCCGCGGCAGCGGGATGAGGGGGCGACGGCAGAGATATGCGGAGAGCTTG
>LT009756.1:844926-894085 GCA_900012615.1 Agrobacterium genomosp. 13 str. CFBP 6927 | reverse complement strand
CGACGGCAGAGATATGCGGAGAGCTTGCCCCCTCATCTGCCCCTTCGGGGCATCTTCTCCCCGGCGGGGAGAAGAAAGAGCCGCAAGGTCTGCGGTCAATTCACCCCGAATTTCACCAGCTTGATCGCCTCGAAATTCTGCATGCCGCCGCCCACGCGTTTGGTGGTGTAGAACAGCACATAAGGTTTGGCCGAATAGGGATCGCGCAGGATGCGCACGCCGGTGCGGTCGACGACGAGGTATCCGGCGCGGAAATCGCCAAAAGCGATGGCGAAGCTGTTGGCGGCCACATTCGGCATGTCTTCGGCTTCCACCACCGGAAAGCCCATCAGCGAAGCGGGCTGGCCAGCGGCGGCAGGCGGATGCCACAGATAGGCGCCGGTCGTATCCTTGAAGCGGCGCAGCGCCGCCTGCGTCTTGCGGTTCATCACGAAGTTGCCGTTCTGGCGATGGCCGGCCTTCAGCCCATAGACGGTATCCAGCAGCACATCCATCGGCCCGGCAGAGGCAAAGCCGGCCGAGACGCCGGTTGCGACGTAACCAATATTGCCCCAGCTCCAGCTATCGTTGGTGACGGCCGTATAGGAGAGGAAACCTTTCGGTTTGTTGACGCCGTCACCGGTGACGAAGGCGGCAGCCTCCTGTTCGGCAAAGGCAATGTCCACTTCCGAAGCGATCCAGGTCTCGATATCGACCGCCGCATCATCCAGCAGGCCCTGTGTGGCGGCCGGCATGGCGTAGAGTTCCATGGTCGGAAAGGAAAGCTCGGAGAGCTTCGGCGTCGTCGTCTCGGGGCGAGCCGCCGTTTCGGAGACCCAGCCGGTGGCAAGCCCTCCGGGCGAAAAGGGTTTTTTCAATACCGCGGTGGACACCTGTCGCACGGTTGCGAGCGCCCGGATCGGCGAAATCGCCGTCATGCGCCGGCCGATCTCGCCATCCGTCTCGCTCGGCAGCAGAAAACCGCCATCGGCGCCGGTCGAGCCGGCAAAGGCCTTGGCCTCCAGATCGCGCAGCGCGCCCTCCTCACCCCGGCGGATATAGGCCTCGAAAGCGGCCTTGTGTTCATCCGCGTCATGGGAGAGCGCTTCCTTGCGGCCGAGAGCGGGCCGCGCCTTCTTCAGTGCCAGATCGTCCATGATCCTGCGGTTGTCGTCCAGCGCCTTGTCGATGCGGTCGAGCTTGTCGCGGGTCACGACGTCGGCGCCCATCTTGCGTTCGATATCGGCAAGCCGCTGATCGTTGGTGTCGCGGAAAGCCTCGAAGGCTTCCATGAATTCGTCGAAGGCGGCCGTCATGGTGTCGGGCACCGCCTTTATCTGCGGCGCGACCGTCATTGCGGCCGGTCTGGTGGTCTGGTCTGTCATGTCGCCATCCTTGTTTCGGAAGTATCTGTTGAAAAATCAGCGTTTGAAGGCGGTGTCGAAAAGCGAGCGCGCGGCGCGGCGCATGCTGCGCACCAGTTCGGTCTCGCGGTCGCGGAAGAAGCGGGCATGCTTGACGTCGGAGACCCGTGCCGAAGGCAGCATCGGAAAGGTAACGACCGAGATTTCCCACAGATCGGCCTCCAGAATGCGCCGGACGCCGGAGCGCGCCGCCTTGCCGGAACGCCCCTCCCTGCTGGAACGTACGGTGCGAAAACCGATCGACAAACCATCCAGCGCGCCCGTCTTCATCAGCGAATGGACCTCACGGGAGCGGGCGACGCCGGGGGCGAGAACCCCCTCGACGTAAAGCCCGCGCTCATCTTCGCGGATGGTGCGCCATGCGCCGATCGGCTCGGCCGGATCATGCTGGTAAAGCATGCGGATGCCGGCTGCGCCGCGTTCCTCGATGGAGCGATGGAAAGCGCCGCGCTCGATCACGTCGCGACCGAGATCGACCTCGCCGAAAACGCTGGCATAACCGGAAAACGTGCCGTCTCCGGATATGCCGCGCAGTTCCAGACTGGCGAATTTGCGCGTGGCGGGACGTGGCCCGCGATAGGCGTGCATGGGTAACTCCTGCAATGGGGAAAAGGGGGGCCGTGTGGAGGCTAGGTGCGGGGACGGGCGTTGTAACGGTCGGCCACACGCACCAGCAGACCAAGCCCCCACCAGGCCACCATGCTGGCGGCGGCCGAGCCCGCCACCATGATCTCATGGCCTGAAAGCGCACCGGCAATATCGAGCTGCTGCACGATCCACAGGCCAACCGGGCCGCCGAAGATCATGCCGCAGGAAACGCCGGTGATGAAACGGCTGGCGGCTTCGCGTTTGCTTTTCGGCAGGAGATAAACGAGCGACACACCCGCGCCCGCCACGGCGCCGGTGATGCGGGCGGCCCAGATGCCGGCCTCATTGGCGAATTCAGACATGGGTAATCATTCCGTTCTAGGATGTGGTTATCGGGCGGACGCGCCGCGTCGCCCGCAGGCGCTCTTTGCGCGCCCGCGATGGGTGATTTTACGAATCTTCAGAATCGCTTGGACGGAAAGTCTCACAGAGAGATTCCGCTTCTTCAGAAATTGATTCATCAGGGAAGGTGCAGCTTCGCTCCTCCCCGGCCGCGATCAGTAACCGACGGCTTCGCGCTTTTCCTCGTCGCTCAAGAACGAGGCCGCGCCGATGCGAGCCCAGAGCGCATCCCGCTCGCCGGAGAGGCCGGCGATCCTGTCGAGATCGGGTTCCAGGCGCAGCCCCGCGCCGAAGACCGGCGCGAGCCAGCCGCACAGCCTTGCCGCCGTGCGATAAACGAGCGGCAGCACGGTGAGACGATAAAAGGCGCGGTTCGCCTCCTGGTAATTGGCATAGGTATTGTCGCCGGGAATGCCGATCAGCATCGGCGGCACGCCGAGAGCAAGCGCTATATCGCGTGCTGCACCGTTGCGCGCCTCCAGAAAATCCATGTCGCGGGGCGAAAGCCCCATGGCCTTCCAGTCCAGCCCGCCCTCCAGAAGAAGCGGCCGGCCGGCATTCATCGCGCCCTGATAGCCTTCTTCCAGCTCCCGTTTCAGCCGTTCATATTGCTCGGTGGAAAGATTGCCGCCTTCTTTCGGCTGATAGATCAGCGCGCCGGAAGGCCGGGCGGAATTGTCGAGCAGGCGCTTGTTCCACTGGCTCGCGGCATTGTGCAGATCGAGAGCGGCCCCTGCGGAAGCAAGCGGCGCAAAACCCGCCCTGTCGTCCAGCGGGTGAAAAAGTTTCAGGTGCAGCAGGCCCAGCCCGTCACGGTCGCTGGCAATGCGCCTGATGGCGCGGCCCTCGGCACGGTAATCGTAGCCCACTGGCCAGCCATCAGGCCCTTCGACGATGCTGACCCGGTCGGGCCTCAACAGATGCAGCTCACGCAGGCGTTCGCCCACCATTAACGGCTCGATATAGGCATTTCCGGCCAGCATGAGGTGGCCATAAAGCGTTTCGAAGAAATCCGGCCCGCCCATATGGGCGCTCGGTCTGGAAAGCAGCGCCAAAAGCGGGTGATCGGCCAATTCCTCGTCGCCATCATAAAGCAGCCAGCTGACCGCGGCGGATGTTTCCGCCACCATGCGGGCGGCACGGTGCGCCACGGGGTTTTTCATGAAGCCTTCGCGGGCGAGCGCCGCATAGGACCGGCCGGACCAGAAGGCCTGCCCGCCCTGCACCGCCACCGCCATGAAGCCACCAGCCATTTTCTGGCTTTCAGGCACAGCTTTGCCATCCGCCGGGCGCAGCCACGGCAGGGAGAAGGGAAATCGCATGGAGTTGTCCTTGGTTTGACGGTGTACAGCGTCCCTATGCCGTCACCCCGGACGAGATCCGGGGTCCAGCCAGCCCAAGTCCTAGGGCTGAAAAGACTCCTGTCGCCGCGCGAGAGCCGCCTCGGCTGGATGCCGGATCCAGTCCGGCATGACGGAGGAAAGGTTTGCGCACATTTTCAGCAGACTACGTGCGGATGCGTGCTCCCACTTTCGCAGGTGAAAGCAAATTACCGGATCGGCGCTTTCACCGCCGTATCGCTGTTGAAATCGGCGGCAATGCGGGTCTCGCGCAGCGGTTTCACGGTGCGGGTGGAAAGATCATAGGCGGGATCGGCCTTATAGGCCGCCAGCGCCGCCTCGTTTTCGAACTCGCCATAAACGATGAAATCGACTGAATTGCCCCATTGATCCTTCTTCACGTTTTCGCCGATTTCCAGCTTCAGCGAATGCGGTATGGCCGTAAGCCCGGAAAGGCCCCGGCGCACGGCGTCGCGATTTTCCTCGGGAACGGTGAAAAAAACGATATGGCGGATCACGGTGTCACCTGTCATGCAAAACTCAATTGCGCCTTCGGCGTGCGAGTAACGGGTTATCATCTGGTCCGCCCCGGTTCAATCCGCGCCGACGCTAAGAATCGTACCTCGTCACGGACCAATCCGGCTCCTGAAAATCGGGGATGCCTTAACATCCGGTTTTTCCACATGACGGCCGTCAGGACTAAATCGATTTGAAAAAACCTTAATCGATTTTAATCCGGAGGCCGCGGTTTTGAGGTAAAAAATTCCTTGAATTCCCGAAGCTTGGCGCGCTAACTCCACTCACCGCGCAATTCAGCAGCGGCGATCATTCAAGGAGGAATGCCACAATGACAGCGACAATCCCCCAGAACGTTTATGACCGTCTCGAGAACGAGTGGCGCCAGATGCGTGAAACCGGCTCCCAGCCGAAACCGGCGCAATCCCCGAAGAAATAAGACCGGCCAGACGCCCGAAATGGGCGTTGACGGTGCCTCGGCTTTTCTTCTCTCCGCCAGGGAGAAGATGGCCCGAAGGATCAGATGAGGGGGCAAGCTCTCCGCATCTCTCTACTTTATCAGCACATCTTGACCGTGGCCCCCTCATCCGGCGCTGCGCGCCACCTTCTCCCCGCTCGGGGAGAAGAAACCGGGGCATCCGCTCGACCGGTAATTGGCTCTCATTCGCGGCAGCCAATAATCGCCGTCCTCACATCCCCCGCACCTTCGGTTCACTCACCACCATCGTCGTCAGCGCCGTTATCGCCCAGACGAGCGCATCCAGCCGGTCCGGCGAGCGCCCGGAGGATAGGCCGTCGGGGCCGAAATCCGTCATCTGGTCTTCCAGCTTTTCAAACCGCGCGGCGTGGCGCACCCTGCCCTGCTCATAGAGTGCGGCAACCGGCTCGGCGCGGGTGAACTTGCCGCGGCTCGCCCGCACCAGCGTCAGCGGCAGGTTGGCGTCGATGCTCTGCAGCATGGCGCGCACCATTTCCCCGCCCTGATTGACTTCCGCCACCACCCGGTCGGCCTCGTGGCGGCGAAAGGCGGCGACCACGGCGCGGGCCCAGCCGGCCGGCGTTTCGCCTTCCACCGAACAATCCGCAAGCACGTTAAGCCGCCCGGACATGCCGAGCCCCGCCACGACAATGCCGCAGCAGGAATGTTCACCGATGCCGGCGGGCGGGTCTACCGCCACCACGATCCGCGTGAGCGGCTCATGCGCCGCTTCGATGATCGCTTCCAGATCGGCGCGTTTCCACAGCGCGCCCTCACGCTCGTCGATCAATTCACCGCCGATTTCCTGACGCCCCAGCCGGGTGCCGCCGTAGCGGTCCTGCATGGCTTTGAGAAAACCGGGCGAGAGATTGCGCGCATTCATGGCCGTCGGCATCCGCGCCACCCGCGTCGAGGGATCGGCAAGAAGCGCCTTTAAAAGCGGGATGGGCCGTGGCGTGGTGGTCACCAGTTGCCGGGGCGTTTCACCCAGACGCAGGCCGAATTGCAGCATGTCCCAGGTTTCCTGCGGATATTTCCATTTGCCCAGCTCATCCGCCCAGGCCATGTGGAATTGCGGGCCGCGCAGGCTTTCCGGGTCTTCCGAAGAGAACACCTGCGCCATCGCGCCATTCGGCCAGAGGAGCCGCCGGCGCGATACCTCGAAGGCGGGGCGCTGGCGGCGGGCGATGCGGCAGATGCCGGAAATGCCGTCGATCATCACCTCGCGGGCGTCGCCCAGCGTTTCGGCCACGAGCGCGATGCGCAAATCCGACTGCTTGCCAGAGGACGCGACACGATGCACCCATTCCGCCCCGGCGCGGGTCTTGCCGGAACCGCGCCCGCCGATCAGCAGCCATGTCCGCCAGTCGCCCTCCGGCGGTTGCTGCGGCAGGTTGCCGATGAAACGCCAGTCACGCAGGAGGTTGAAGACCTGCGCCGGCAGATGGGGTCCGGTCGGCATATCCGTCATGCGTCAGCTTCTGCGGATGGGCTGCGGGCGGGATCGGCCGCCATCTTCGCGCGGCATTTCTGTTCAGCCAGTTCGTCGATGCGGTTGAGGAAATGCGCCACCGCCGCTTCGTAATCCCCGGCCTCGGTTTCGTCTTCGCTGAAAAGAGCTTCCCTCTCCTCCGCCAGCACCCGTTGCAAAGCGTCGATCCGCTCCAGCGTGCGGACGATCAGCGAAAGCTGGTCCGTCGCAGCCTTCACATCGGCGCGCGCCAGCTTGCCCGAAGCGTCCTCCGCCGTCGCCAGAAAGGCCGCTTCGCTCACTTGGCGGAGATTGCGGTACAGGCAGAACTGCTCGCGCATCTCCTCCGTCAGCTCGTTCAGCAATTGCCGCAGGCTGCCGTTGCGCGCCGCATCTTCGGCGGCCAGCCTGTCGGCCCGCGACTTCGTCTCCGGTGCGGCGTCCGGCATGTCGTCACCCGCATAGGCGGGCGTTTCCGGCCAGACGCCGTAGAGCGCCGGATCGCAATTGCTGGAGATTGTCATGGGATTGGCCTTTGAGAGAAATGGCAGCGATTGCGGTTATGCGACGGAACATCTTTTCCCCCTCATTCCGGCCCTGAGCCGGAATCCAGCCAGCCCAAGTCATTGGGCTGAAAAGTCTTTTCGCCGCGCAGACGCGCGCCGGCTGGATGCCGGGTCAAGCCCGGCATGACGAGGAGAACGGCTCTGGCCCAGAGAACAAAACTGGACGGCGGCTGGATGGGCAACAATATGGCACCGACTATAAGGGAAGCTTGCCATCAAACCGGAGACAACCCTTTTGACCGTGCGCCGTCTTCAGCCGCAAATCTCCGACTGTAGCCAAACACTATCAAACCACCGTCACGCTGTAAAGGATTATTTTCCTATAATCGTGATTTTTATCCTGCCAACAGGATTTGCACCCTCGTCCGTCACATATTACACTCAGCACCAGGCGATGAGCACAAGGGGCAAGTCAAGTTGGTGAAACAATGGGTTGAGCGGTTGTTTGCGGGTCTTTCGGCAACCGGCATCGTCTTCGGCACTATTCTGTTCTGCGCTTCGCTCACGCCCTCGCTCCTGCCGCGTACATGGCTGATGCAGGGGGTGCTGTGCGGCTTTTCCTTCGCCATCGGTTATCTGATCGGTGTCGCTTTGCACGCCATCTGGGCCTATCTGGAGCTGCCCGAACCCTCGCGCCACAATGCGCGCGGCATTCGTTTTCTCATCGCGCTCGCCGCCGCCATCACGGCCATCGCGTTTTTATGGCAGGCGAAGGACTGGCAGAATTCCATCCGCGTTTTGATGGAGCTCGATCCGCTGCCCAGCGCCCACCCCACCAAGACCGGCGGCCTTGCGGTGCTGGTCGCCGCCATCCTCATCGGCGCTGGCCGGCTGTTTCAGCTTATCCGCCGGTTCTTTGCGGCGCGCAGCCGCCATTTCCTGCCGCGCCGCCTTGCCAATGTGCTCGGTATCGCGGTGGCAATCATCCTCTCATGGATGCTGCTCAATGGGCTGATCTTCGATATCGGCCTCAGATTTGCCGATTCCTCGCTGAAACAGGTGGATGCGCTGATCGAACCCGACGTGCCGCGCCCGTCAGACGCACTCAAGACCGGCAGCAGCGCCTCGCTGATGACATGGGAATCGCTCGGCCGACGCGGGCGCGAATTCGTCGCCGAAGGCCCGGCGGCCACCGAAATATCCGCCTTCACCCATCGCCCGGCAAAGGAGCCGCTCAGGGTCTATGCGGGCCTCAACTCGGCTTCGACGCCGGAAGAAAGAGCGGCCTTAGCGCTGGAGGAGCTGAAACGGGTCGGCGGTTTCGAGCGCAAGGTGCTTCTGGTGGTCATTCCCACCGGGACCGGCTGGATCGACCCGGAAGCGCTCGATACGGTCGAATATCTGCATGATGGCGATATCGCCAGCGTCGCCGTGCAATATTCCTATCTCTCGAGCTGGATCGCGCTGCTGACGGAGCCGGATTACGGTGTCGAGACGGCACGCGCTTTGTTCGAGGCCGTCTATGGCTACTGGACCACGCTACCGAAGGAAACGCGGCCGAAGCTTTACCTGCATGGCCTCAGCCTCGGTTCGCTCAACTCGCAGAAATCCTCGGATCTCTACGATGTGCTCTCCGACCCGTTCCAGGGCGCGCTGTGGAGCGGACCGCCCTTTTCCAGCCCGACATGGCGCATGGCCACCAATGGCCGGGTGAAGGGCACGCCGGAATGGCTGCCGCGTTTCCGCGATTCCTCCGTCATCCGCTTCGCCAACCAATATACGACCGCGCATATGCCCGATGCGGAATGGGGGCCGATGCGGATCGTCTATCTGCAATATGCCAGCGACCCGATCACCTTCTTCGAGGCCGCCTCGCTTTACCGGCGGCCGCAATGGATGGCGCACCACGGACCTGACGTTTCCACATCCTTCCGCTGGTTCCCGGTCGTCACCCTGCTGCAGCTCGGCCTCGATGTCGCCGCCGCCACCACCGCGCCCATCGGTTATGGCCATGTCTATGCGCCGGAACATTATATCGATGCATGGACGGAGGTGACCGCGCCAAGCGGCTGGAACCCCGAGGAGATCCAGCGGCTGAAGATGTTCTTCAAGGCCCGCCGCGGCTCCACCGATCCGGCGTGAGCGCGGCAGGCTCGCCTGGAGCCTCAGCCCTTCAGCCGGTCCAGATTGTCGGCGATATAGGTCTCCAGTGAACGCGGCGCATGGCCGGTCAGCGTCTCGACATCGCCGGTCACCAGTGCTGTCCAGCCTTCGCGCACGGGATAGAAGATCGAGGCGAGGAACGAGGCATAGTCCTGCGGCACGCCTGCACCGGTGAGAATGCCGATGAAGACCTCATCCGAAACGGCAGTGTAAGAAACCGGCTTGCCGATCGCCTGCGATATCAGCGCGGCCGCTTCGCCGTAACCTAGGGCTTTCGGACCCGTCAGGTTGAAAGCCTTGCCGTTAAAGGCGTCAGAGGTCAGGGCTGCGGCGGCGCTGTCGGCGATGTCGCGCACGTCGATGAAGCTCGACTTGCCCTCGCCGGCCGGCACGGCGATCTGGCCGTGGTCGATGCCGGCCTTCCAGTAGCTGTGGAAATTATCGGCAAACCAGTTGGGTCGCAGGATGACGTAAGGCGTACCCGAAGCGATGATCTTCAGCTCGATCTGGCGATAGGGAATGGAATCATCGGCATCGACACCGAGGACGCTGAGGAACACGATCTTCACCTTGCGGCGTGCCGCCTCCTCGACCACAGGCGTCAGCGCGTCGATGGCATCCAGACGCCCGCCCGCCAGGATGAGGAACAGACGGTCAACACCATCGAAGGCATCCGCATAAGTCGATGCGTCGGTATAGTCGAAACGCACGCCTTCCGCGCCACCCGTGGCGTTGCCGCTGCGCGAGGCGGCCTTCACGCTTTCGCCCTTGGAAAGGAGCGCTTTCACCAGCGGCGTGCCGATGGTGCCGGTGGAACCGATTACGAGTATCTTGCCTGTCATCTCAAATCTCCGTAGTATCTAATGGAAACCATGTTTCGAAAACACAGGTACTGCGTTTGCGAAATCATGAAAAGAGAGCACTTTTCGGTTATCTGGTTTCCTTTCGGAAACCGGCATGGCCCTGAAACGACGGAACAAACCCATGGAACGTATCTATGACGTCTATGAAGACCGCTGCCCCACCCGCATGGTGCTGGACAGGATTGCCGACAAATGGGCGCTGCTGATCCTCGACCGGCTGCGGGTGGAAGCGGTGCGCTTCAACCTGCTGCGGCGGGAGATCAAGGGCATTTCGCAGAAAGTCCTGTCGCAGACGCTGAAGAAGCTCGAGCGCGACGGGTTGATTTCGAGGCAGGTGTTCCCGACCGTGCCGGTGACGGTCGAATATTCGCTGACGCCGCTGGGGCGGACGCTGACCGACACGGTGGCGGCGCTTGCCCATTGGGCGGAGGGGAATATCGACGCGGTGATGGCGGCGCAGAGGGCTTATGATGAGCGGGCGGTGGTTTAGAGGGTCTTCGCGCCCGCGTAGCGACGGAAGCATGGGAGCGGCAAGCTCGTTTGCTGCTTCGTTTTGCAGATCATCGCTTCCGTCATACCGGACTTGATCCGGTATCCAGCGAGCCCAAGTCCTTGGGCTGAAAAGACTCTATTCGCCGCGCAGACGCGCGGCGGCTGGATGCCGGATCAAGTCCGGCATGACCGAAGTGGGTTTCGCGTATCTTCCACTCCCTCAAACGCTCCTACCGCGAAATCCGCGTCGACAGAATGATCGACGACAGCGTGCGCTCCACGCCGTCAAGTGCGCCGATGCGGTCGATCAACCGGTCGAGATCAAGGATCGAAGGCGCAGCCAGAATGGCAATGAGATCGAAGGTGCCGCTCACCGAATGCAGCGTCGTCACCTCCTTGATGGCGGCGAGCGCCGCCGTCACACCGGGCAGCGCCTTCGGCCCGATGGTAATCAGCACATGGGCGCGCACCAGTCCGGAAAGATAACTTTCCGAAAGCCTGAGGCCATAACCCGCAATCACCCCGTCCGCCTCCAGCCGCTCGATGCGGGCCTGCACCGTGGTGCGCGAAAGGCCGAGTTTGCGCGCCAGTTCCGCCACCGGCATGCGGGCATTTTCGGAAAGCAGGGCGAGCAGCGCCCGGTCCTTGTCGGCAATCGTCATAGTGACCAATCCTGTCGTCTTATTGCCTAATATTAACCCGCTATCCGCACATAGTGAAGCTGCGAATCGTCAATAAAAACTGGCATTCTGTTATTGAAGCGCATCTGCGCTGACACATTTGCATTCACTGCGGGGAACAAAAACATGAAAAACATCGTCGTCATCGGCGCGGGCAATATCGGTTCGGCCATCGCCTGGATGCTGGCCGCATCAGGCGATTATCGCATCACCGTCGCCGACCGTTCGGCCGATCAGCTGGCCAATGTGCCGGCGCATGAACGGGTCGACACCGAAATCGTCGACATCACCGACCGTCCCGCTCTGGAAGCGCTGCTGAAAGGCAAATTCGCCGTGCTCTCCGCCGCCCCCTTTCACCTGACGGCGGGTATTGCAGAGGCGGCCGTTACCGTCGGCACGCATTATCTCGATCTGACCGAAGACGTCGAATCCACCCGCAAGGTCAAGGCTCTCGCGGAAACAGCCGGGACGGCGCTCATCCCGCAATGCGGCCTTGCCCCCGGCTTCATCTCCATCGTCGCTGCCGATCTTGCCGCAAAGTTCGACAAGCTGGACAGCGTGCGCATGCGCGTCGGCGCTCTGCCGCAATATCCGTCCAATGCGCTCAACTACAACCTCACCTGGAGCACGGACGGGCTGATCAACGAATATATCGAGCCCTGCGAAGCGATCGTCGAAGGTCGCCTTACCGCCGTTCCGGCGCTGGAGGAACGTGAGGAATTTTCGCTCGACGGTGTCACCTATGAGGCCTTCAACACCTCGGGCGGTCTCGGCACGCTCTGCGCCACGCTGGAAGGCAAGGTGCGCACGATGAATTACCGCACCATCCGTTATCCCGGCCATGTGGCGATCATGAAGGCGCTGCTGAACGACCTCAACCTGCGCAATCGCCGCGATGTGCTGAAGGACCTGTTCGAAAACGCCCTGCCCGGCACCATGCAGGATGTAGTCATCGTCTTCGTCACCGTCTGCGGCACCCGCAACGGGCGTTTCCTGCAGGAAACCTATGCCAACAAGGTCTATGCCGGCCCGGTTTCCGGCCGCATGATGAGCGCCATCCAGATCACCACCGCCGCCGGCATCTGCACGGTTCTCGATCTGCTTGCCGAAGGCGCCCTGCCGCAGAAGGGCTTCGTGCGACAGGAGGAAGTGGCCCTGCCGAAATTCCTCGAAAACCGGTTCGGGCACTATTATGGTTCGCATGAGCCGCTCGCGCGGGTTGGGTGAGAGAACATCTCCTCCCATTTCTCCGTCATACCGGCCTCGAGCCGGTATCCAGCCAGCCCAAGTCCTTGGGCTGAAAAGGCTTCTCTCGCCGCTCAGACGCGCGGCGGCTGGATGCCGGGTCAAGTCCGGCATGACGGCGAGGATTGACGAACCCGTTACGTCCCGCAAAACGTCCGAAACACCCGCTCATGGCTCATCGGCGGCTGCATATAGACGAAATTATCTGGCCGCTCCTCGAAAGGCGTGGCGATTGCTCTCAGCATGGCGTGGAAGGGCTCGAAATCCCCCTCTTCCACCGCTGCCTCGATCAGTTCCTCGATCCGATGGTTGCGCGGGATGATGGCGGGATTGACGGAGAGCATCGCCGCTGATCGTTCGGAATCGGAAATCCCCTCGCGACCGGCCCTTTCCCGCCAGCGCGCCAGAAATTCGTCTGCCCCCGCAATATCGATGAACATGCCGCGAAACGGTTCGGCATCGCCATTGGCCGCATGGGAAAGACGCCGGAAGGTCAGCGTATAATCCGCTTCCGATGCCTGCATCAGCGCCAGCAGCGCCTGCACCAGATCGATGTCGCCCTCTTCCTCCACCGTCAGGCCAAGCTTTTCGCGCATGCCGGCAAGCCAGCGTTTGGGAAAGGCGGCAGCGAAATCGGCGAGAACGGCATTGGCGAGTTCGGCGGCTTTCTCCACCTGCGGATCGAGCAGCGGCAACAGGCATTCCGCCAGCCTTGCAATGTTCCATTGCGCGATGCCCGGCTGGTTGTTGAAGGCATAACGGCCCTGTGCATCGATGGATGAAAAGACCTTGTTGGGGTGATATTCGTCAAGGAAGGCGCAGGGGCCGAAATCGATGGTTTCGCCTGACACCGCCATATTGTCGGTATTCATCACGCCATGGATGAAGCCCACCATCATCCATCGGGCGATGAGGTCGCATTGCCTCTCCGCGATGCCGCGCAGCAGGGCGAGGTAAGGATTGCCTGCCTCTTTCGCCTCGGGATAATGACGGTCGATCACATAGTCGGCAAGGTTCCTGATCGCCTCGTCATCCTCGCGCGCCGCGAAGAACTGGAACGTGCCGACACGGATATGGCTTGCCGCCACGCGGGTGAAAACGCCGCCCGGCAGGCCGACTTCGCGCTGCACCCTCTCGCCGGAGAGGACGGCCGCGAGCGCCCGCGTGGCGGGAATGCCGAGCGCAAACATCGCCTCCGACACGATATATTCGCGCAGCACCGGGCCAAGGGCCGCGCGACCGTCGCCCCTGCGCGAAAACGGCGTTGGGCCGGAGCCCTTGAGCTGGATATCGCGGCGCTTGCCATTCCTGTCGATCACCTCGCCGAGCAGAATGGCGCGGCCATCGCCGAGCTGCGGCACGAAACCACCGAACTGGTGGCCGGCATAGGCCATGGCCAGCGGCTCGGCCCCCTGCGGCACGACATTGCCGGAAAAGATCGCCGCCAGCCTTTCATCGTCAAGGCCGGCCACATCGAGAAGAAGTTCATCGGCCAGCCCGCGATTGAAGGCGATGAGCCGCGGCGCCTTCACCGGCGTCGGCAGCACGGCGGCGCTGAACCGTTCCGGCAGGCGGGCATAGGAATTGTCGAATTTCATCACGGATAAACTCCCTGCTTTGCCCCTATATGGGGCCGGAAGGCGACGGATGCGAGCGATAAATGCCGCACTCCTCCATCGCTTCATTCAATTTTGCGCAATGAACTTTCCCGCGCCATCATCGTTCCTATGCTTGACCCGCAGAATGCCGAAGGAAAGGAAAAGCAATGACCGTCGTTGAAGCTACAGCCGAGCCGGAAAGCGCCATCCGCACCATTCATACCGATCTGCCCGTCAACGCCACCTTCCATGTCTGGCTGAAGGCGAAGAAAGATGCCGAGCCGGGTGCCGTCTCCTTTTCCAATCAGAATGGAAAATTCGCTGAGGTTTCAAGCGTCAACACGGAAGAGTTCGGTTTTCGAATCTATCAGGTTTTCGGCGGCGGCCATGTGGAGCTGAGTTACGACACGGTCACAACAGCCGTTTCCGTCATCTACTGGTTCACGGCGTCGGATGTGCTCGAAACCGGCATTACCGTCGTCCATACCAAGCCTGATAATGCCGCACCGGAGCTTCCCGGCAGCTATCACTTCCGCCCGCCCTTCGGCTGGATGAACGACCCGAACGGTTTCGGTCGTTTCGAGGGGCGGCCGCATCTGTTTTATCAGCATTATTCCCACGGGCTGCGCTGGAACACCATGCATTGGGGCCATGCCGTCTCGTCGGATTATCTGCGCTGGCGGCACCTGCCGATTTTCCTCTTTCCCTCAGAGGATCTGACGACGCGGCCCGACAAGCGCGGCGGCGCCTATTCCGGCTCCACCATTCCGCTGGTGGAAGGCACGGGCATCCGCGTCTTCTTCACCGAGCAGGTGCAGGACCGCATTCCCGAACAGCAGATACAGCTCACTGCCACCTCCTCCGATCTCATCATGGCCGGACAGGCCGAGGTCATTCTCGGCCACCGCCCGGACGGACAGGGGCTGACGCCGGATTTCCGCGATCCTTACGTCTTTCGCGGCCCCGACGGCCTGTGGAAAATGGTGCTCGGCAGCCAGAGCGATGGCGGCGGTGTGATCCTGCTTTACGAGACGCTGGACCCCACCGCCGCATCGGGCTGGACCTATGTGGGCAAGCTGTGGGTGGAAACGCGTTATAAAACCACGGCCATCGAATGCCCATGCCTGCTGCCGCTCGATGGACCCGCCAATGCCCGCTCCACCCGCTGGGTGCTGGTCTATGGGCTGATGCATTCGGAGGACCCGGAAACCGGCCGCAGGAACCTGACCATGGCCGATGTCGGCTGGTTCGACGGCAAGGTCTTCACCAAGGAATCCGGGCAGGAACTGGATTTCGGCACCGACAATTACGCCTTCCAGGCCTTTCTGGATGGCGACAGCATCATCGGCATCGGCTGGCTGGCCAATTGGGCGGATGCCAATCCGGAGATCGATTTCCCCACCTCCATGACGCTGCCGCGCCGGATTCACTATGCAAACGGCGAGCTTCTGACCCCGCCCATCGGTGCGGCGGAAAGCCTGCGCAGCCATATTCTCGACCGCACGCGGCTTGCCGCCGGCGAACGCGTTACCTTCATCAACGGGGCAGTGGAAATATTGTTCGAGCTTGCCTCGCCCGGCACGCCCTTCGAACTGGTGCTCGATCATCCGGCGGTCAGGCTGGGCGTCGTTTCCGATGAAACGGGCCTGTGGATCCGCCACGAAGACGGGCGGGAAGGTCCTTCGCCGCATTACATCGCCAGGGGCGCAAGAGCCTCGCGCATCCGCATCTTTCTCGATTACGGCTCCATCGAAGTCTTCGCCAATCGCGGCCGATATGTGGGCACCAAGCGCATTGAGGGTTTCGAACCGGTTCGCTCGGCACTGCTGAAGGCCGCCCCCGGCGCGGTGGTGCATGCCACCAGCTGGGCGCTGAAACCCTGAGGAACCTTTTGGCGGATCGGGCGGTTGATAGATCGAAACCGCCCGATACATCCGCCGAAAGGAGAACCGGCATGACCAAAATCCGCGATACCAGCGATCCCATCCTGTTTCCGACCGAGGCCAATGAAAACAAGGCCGAGAAAAAACGTGCCGGCAAGGGCATCATCATCATTATCGGCGCAATCGCGATCATGTCCTTCGTCGTCTATCTGGCGGCGATCACCATCGCCGCCACCCAGTCGTAAGCCGCGCGCCACGTGGCGGAGATTTAACGCTCCGCGCTTCGCAGACCGCGCGTGGTCAGGATCGCCAGCAGCGAAACGAGAACGCCCAGCCCATAAAGATAAACCATCGGCATTGTCACATCGGCGAGATCGATCTGCGTGACCAGATCGGTTGCGGCCGCCACCGTGCCGCTTGCGCCCGCTCCGGCCGCGGCTCCGAGTGTCGCGACCGTGGGCAGAAGCGCGCCCGTCATCTTGCGCTCCTCTTCAGGTGCCGCCTCCATGGCCGCCTGGCTGATGCCTGCCCATGACATGCCGAAGGCCGAACCGATGAGGATTTGCCCGGCCAGCATTTCCGCCCAGTTCCCCGTCGAAAGCCCCAATCCAAGCAGGGCGCATCCCGGTACCATCTGGTAAGGACCGTAATGCAGGCAAATTTCCCGCAGGCGGTCGGAACGCAGGCTGCCGATGAGCATGGCCACCAAGCTCCAGGCAAGCGGCATGGTCACGACGATGAAGCCGGCGAAAGTCGGTTCGTATTGCCAGAGATTGATGGCGACGTAAGCCAGATAGACGCTGCCCAGCGCATGGGCATAGGACATCAGGAACAGCACCCAGAAACCACTGCCGAGCACCGTCTTCAGCCGGAAGGAATCCTTCGGGAAAAGAGCGGTGGAAGGGCGGGTGCCCGCCTTCAGCGCCGCCCATAACAGCGCTGCCCCGGCCAGCAGGGCGATGACGCGCAGGCTCGCATCCTCAAAGGCGGAAGGCGCCGAAAAAGCGAGGGCGCCAACAAGGCAAAGGGACAAGGGCACCAGCGGTTTGCGCGTCGCTACCACCGGCCTCTCGGCGGATACGGCCGAGTTCGTATAAGCCAGCAACAGCGCGATCAGTGGCGCTGACAAAAGGAAGGTGGCGCGCCATGACACGTGCTCGGTGGCAAAACCACCGGTCAGCGGCCCGATAAAGGACGCAACCGCCCAGATGGCCGCCTCGATGGCGAAGACCTTGGGCAGCAGGGCGGAACGGAAACCGGCGGGTATGAGGCTGTAGCACACCGCCACGATCAGACCATCGGCAAGCCCCTGCAATGCCCGGCCGATGACGACCCATAAAAAGCTGTCGGCGAGCGCCGACATGACCGAGCCGATGGAAAAGATCAGGCAGCACAGGAGGAGGACGGCGCGCGCGCCAAATCGCTCGCGAAACAGAACGGCGGTGACACCGCCCGCCACGGAACCGACGAAATAAAGGCTATAGGCCCAGCTGTAAAAGGCAGCGCCGCCAATTTCACGCACGGCGACCGGCAAGGCCGTCACCACCGCAAACTGATTGAAGGCATGCAGGCCGATACCGGAGGAAATGACGGTCAGAAGCGAGAGGTTCGCCCCGCTCAACAATTCGCTCCAGCCGTTTTTCTCCGTCATTTCCATACTCGTCAAAACCGTATCCTTTCCATTTTTTCGGGTACGGCGGGCAAACTAGAACCTCAAGCACTGTTGAGGTCAAGACGCCTTTTTCACGCAATAGCGATTGAACGAAATGACCTTACTCAGGAACTCTCCGCGTCCCCGGCCGTTTGCTCAATGGCCGACAGAAAGGACACCGTCATGGACCGCGAGAAAATCATGCCCCGCAACGAAGACGCCATGGACGAGGACCTGCTCGATCTCGACATCGACGCCCTTCCGGCCAGGGGAGAAATTCCGCAATCGATCGAACAGGAAATCGAGGAGGAAGAGGCCGAGAGCGAGGACGATCCCTATCAGGAAAGCGACGAAGCCCTGCCCGACGATGCCGAGGAACGGGTAATCGACCGCAATCCTTCGCGGGAAGGCGGGGCTTTCGACGAGGTCTAACTGGCGGCGGCGGCCGGGCCTGACGAGAGGCGCTTTAACATATGGCGCTGATGGTCCTGTCCGCCGAAGAAGACGGCGAGGATGCGCACGGTCTTTTCTGCCTCATCGACATCGAAATAAAAGACAGCCTTATTTTTTGTTACCCGGCGAAGGTCGGGAAATATTTCCGGCAATAATGTCCCCTGAAAAGGTGCTTTGTGAAGCGCTTCCATATCCGCTTCAATCGATCCCACACGTCGCGCGGCGCGTGTGAAAGCCGCTGGCAAGGCATCGCCGAGGTCGAGATAGGACTGGATAAGATGATCGAGAATGAGGCCGAGGTCCTGATCCGTCTGCGTTGAACGCAGGATCTTAAAGGCCATGGCCGGCCTTCTTGGCTGCGATCATCGCCGCCGTTCTTTCCTTGCCGTCTTCCACGGAGACGAAGTCGCCCTGCCCTCGCTCAACCAGCAAATCACGAAGCGCGGCAAGTTCGGCGTCCTTCAGTTCCGTTTCCTGCCGAAGCAGTTCCAGTCCACGCTGCACGACGGCACTGAGGCTGGCGTAACGCCCTTCCTCCACCAGCCTTCGGGCGAAACTGTCCTGTTGGTCCGAGATGGAAACTGACGCCTTGACGGACATGATGGCACTCCCTCGACAGGAAAGATGATGCTACTCAGTAGCACATCTTTCCTGTTCATTCCAGCAACGAGATGCTTCAGCCCGCCCGTTCCGGCGAATAACCGGCGTCGCGGATCGCCGCTTCCGCAGTTGCGGCGTCGCCCGTAACCGTCAGTTTGTGGGCATCGAGGTCGATGCTGACGGACGCGCCGGGAAGCGCCTCCGTGAGAGCGCCGCGCAGCGTCTTTTCGCAATGGCCGCAGGTCATGTCAGGAATGAGGAAGGTGGTCGCACTCATGGTTGTCTCCTTATCGCCGGTCGCGATGTTCTCGCACCGGCTGTCATTAAAGCTCAGTGGGTTCTCGCAGGCCGGGCGTCGGCCTTCTCAGTGCCCGCGAGATCGTCGAGGATGGGGCAGTCGGGCCGGTGGTCGCCGCCGCAGCAATGGGCGAGATGGGAGAGCGTCTTCACCATGCTCTTCATCTCGGCGATCTTCTGTTCGAGATCGGCGATATGGACGAGCGCGATTTCCTTGACCGCCGAACTCTCGCGGGTCTTGTCCTGCCAGAGTTTCAGCAGCGTCTCGGTTTCTTCGAGCGAAAAACCGAGCGTGCGCGCCCGCTTGATGAAGCGCAGATTGTGCACGTCCTGTTCGCCATAGACCCGGTAATTATTGCCGGTGCGGGCGGCCGGCGTGATGAGACCGATCTGCTCGTAATAACGGATCATCTTGGCGGAAACGCCCGATGCTTCCGATGCCTGGCCGATATTCATGACATCACCTCCCGATGGGCCACCTTCGCCCGTTTCAACCGCAGCGCATTGGCAAGAACGAAGACGCTGGACAGCGCCATGGCGCCCGCGCCGATCATCGGCGACAGCGTGATGCCGAAGGCGGGATAAAGCACGCCCGCCGCGACCGGTATCAGCGCCGCATTATAGCCGAAAGCCCAGAACAGGTTTTCCTTGATGTTGCGGATGGTCGCGCGGCTCATTTCGATGGCGTTGACTGCGCCCAGAAGATCGCCGCCGACCAGCACCACATCGGCGCTTTCGATGGCGACATCCGTGCCCGTGCCGACGGCGATGCCGATATCGGCCTCGGCCAGCGCAGGCGCGTCATTGATGCCGTCGCCGACGAAGGCCAGCACCTTGCCGCCTGCGCGCATCTCGTGGATCGCCTTCACCTTGCCCTCGGGCAGCACTTCGGCCACCACGCGGGAAATGCCGACCTGTCGGGCGATTGCATTCGCCGTGCGTTCATTGTCGCCCGTCACCATCGCCACTTCGATGCCCATCGCCTGCAACGCCCTGATGGCAGTCACACTCGAGGGTTTCAGCGGATCGGCAACCGCAATCGCGGCCGCCAGCCTGCCGTCGATCGCGGCATAAAGCGGCGTCTTGCCTTCATCGCCCAGCCTTGCGGCGGCCTCAGCGAAGATATCCACGGAATGGCCAAGTTTGGCCATGTAACGATCTGCGCCGACTTCGACCTTACGGCCATTGACGGTGGCGGCGATGCCATAACCCGTCACGCTTTCGAAGTTTTCGACAGTCGCAGGTTCGAGTCCTGCAGGGGTCGCAACCTTCTTTTCTTCGGCAGCCCGGACGATGGCTTCGGCAATCGGATGTTCCGAGCGGCCCTCAACGGCAGCGACGAGCGTCAGCACCTCGTTATCGGCGAAGCCTTCCGCAACCACCAGATCGGTCAGTTCCGGACGGCCCTTGGTGACAGTGCCGGTCTTGTCGACCACGACGATCTGCGCCGAACGCAGCTCCTGCAGAGCCTGTCCCTTGCGGAACAGCACGCCCAGCTCCGCCGCCCGGCCGGTGCCGACCATGATGGATGTCGGCGTGGCGAGACCCATGGCGCAGGGGCACGCAATGATGAGCACCGCCACGGCATTGACCAGCGCGAAAGTATAGGCAGGCTCGGGACCGAAGATCGCCCAGACGATGAAGGTCAGGACAGCGATTGCTATGACAACGGGCACGAAGAGCCCGGTGACGCGGTCCACCAGCAGCTGGATCGGCAGCTTGGACCCTTGCGCCTCCTCCACCATGCGGATGATCTGCGACAGCATGGTGTCGGCGCCCACCTTGGTCGCCTTGAACTTGAAGGCGCCTGTCCTGTTGATGGTGCCGCCGACAACCGTTGCGCCGACCGTCTTTTCCACCGGCACGGGTTCGCCCGATATCATCGACTCATCGACATAGGACGAGCCCTCGACAACCTCGCCATCCACCGCCAGCCTTTCGCCGGGACGGATGACGACGATATCGCCGGCCATCAGGTCCTCAGGAGAAATATCGATGGTGGTACCATCGCGCTCCACCCGGGCAGTCTTTGCCTGCAGGCTCATCAGCTTGCGGATGGCGTCCCCGGTGCGGCCGCTGGCACGGGCCTCCAGAAGCCGCCCGGTCAGGATCAGCGTCACGATGACGGTGGCCGCCTCGTAATAAACGAACTGCGCCTCTTCCGGCAGCAGATCCGGCGCGAAGGTGACGACGACCGAATAGAGGTAGGCGGCGGTGACGCCCAGCGCCACCAGCGAGTTCATTTCCGGCGCACCGCGCAGGAGCGCCGGAAAACCGGTCTTGAGAAAACGCTGGCCCGGTCCGAAGATCACCGCCGTCGCCAGTGCGAAATAGATGTAATAGAGGTTCTGCGTCTCGATGATGCCCATCAGCCAGTGATGCATCGGCTCATAGAGATGACCACCCATTTCCAGCACGAAAAGCGGCGCGGTCAGGATCGCGGCAATCGTCAGGTCGCGCTTCAGCGCCCCCTCTTCGCCCGCATGCTGCATATGGTCGTGGCCACCGGTTGCGCCGGCTGCCTCATGAGCCTGACCCTGATGATGTCCATGCTGCCCGTGATGGGCCGAATGATCGTGCGCCCTCGGCGTCTTCAGCGTAAAGCCGGCAAGCCTTGCCGTTTCAACAAGCGCATCGCGTTCGCGCCGGCCGCCGATCATTTCCACGGCAACTTTCGCCGAGGCAGCATCGACCTTGACGGCAACGATGGTGGCGACCGCCTCCAGAACGGCTTTCAGCCGTTCCGCATTCGCCTCGCCGTGCAAACCTTCCGCTACGAATTCCTGCCGCTCCGGGGCGATGTCGTAACCGACTTTCTTGATGGCGGCGCCCAGCACCCTGGCCGAAAACCCGTCGGCGGGTTCGATGGTGAGCTTCTTCGTGGCGAAGTTCACGGAGCTGGATAGCACACCGGGCACCTTGGCCGCCGCCGTTTCCACGCGCCGCACGCAGGAGGCGCAGGTCATGCCTTCGACTGGAATGGAAACCGGATCTTGTGAATGGGCGTGTCTGACTGTCTCGTTCATGGGAAATCCCCTTTCGAGACCCTATGTAGAGATTCCCATGATGGGAAGGTCAAGGTATCGGCAAGCTTTTTGTTGAACACACAATCGTGAGCACGGTTTCCAGTCATAAAACCAGGAATATCAACGCGGTCGCGCCGCTTATCAGCTGCGATCGGGCGGGCGGCGCAAGCGGCGTCAGACCGCGACGCGTCTTGCGAGATAAATCGTCGCCCCGCCGCAATCGGGATCCTCAACGACGTGATCGAGAAACCGGAACCCGTGTGCTGCAAGCAGGCTTTCATATTCCTCCCGCGCGAGGCTGGCGTGATAAAGCGGCTTGCCCTGGAAACTCCCCACAGCTTCCCCGTGCCCCGGTCCGGCCGTAAACATCAGTGCCGCTCCGTCATTGGCGTGCTGCCCAAAAATTCCGAACATGCGGCGCTGATCTTCCGCCTTCAGATGGAAAAAACTGTGCCAGGCAATCAACCCGTCGAAGCGGCGGCCAAGCGCAAGCTTTCGCATATCCGCGACCGCCCAGAGCTTTTCCGGAAATCTGGCGCGGCAAAGTTCGATCAGCGGCAATGACGCATCGATGCCCGTCACGTCATAACCATTGTCAATGAAGTAGCCGGCAATCGGCTCACCGGAACCGCAGCCAATATCGAGAATGGATGCGCCCTGTGGCAGGAGCGATGTGAACCTGTCCAGCCAGGGCTTCTCGGCAAGCGAACGGCCGCGCAGACTGTCGAAATCAGCGCCGTGCTCATTGTAGAGCCTGATGACATCATTGGAGGCGTCCGACATGCACTTATCCTTTCGGGCAAGGGTCAGGCCGGCGGCGTCATCACCGGTGCACCGCCAGCCGGGGAATATCGCGCAGGAAGGCGTCGCGCACGGCGGGACCGAGCGGTTCGTTCGATGGCTTGTCGGAGACGCGCAGCCTTGCGAAGACGATGTGCTGGCCTTCGCGCTCGGCCCAGCCGACGAACCAGCCAAAGGGGCGGTTGCGATCAGGGTTGCCCTTTTCGTCGCGCATATAGCCGGTGCCGGTCTTGCCATGTACGGCCCAGCTCTCCGGCGCATCGAAGACGGGCACGATGGCGCGGGTCTTGGCTTGCGCGTCGCGGGAAAAAGGCAGGTTGCCGGCCAGCAGGCGGCGGATGAAGCCAACCTGCTCCACGGGCGAGATCGTCAGCGATGCACCGAGCCAGGCATGGGTAAGCCCATTGTTCTTGCCGGGTTCGCCGGACACATCCGTATTGCCGTAACCGAGGCGCTTCACATAGGCGGCGAATTTTTCTGGGCCGAGGCGGCGCGTGATCTCACGCGAATACCACAACACCGAATCCTGTTCCCATATGGTGGGATCGACCGTCTTGCGATCCTGCGCGCGGGCCTCGGTGCCGGGTTTCCAGTCCCATGCGGGTGTCTTGGCATCCTGAAGGATGCCGGCATCGTAACCGATCAGCGCAAGCGGCACCTTGAAGGTGGAAGCCGGTGCCACGCGCTGGTCGCAGGCACCCTGCTGGTTGATGACGGCGCCGGTTTCGATCGAGGTGACCAGCGTACATTCAAAAGCCTGCGGCTGTTGCTGGGCGGAAGCGGAAAGCGGCAAAATGCCCGGAAGGGCAACGCACGAAAGAACGATGGCGGGCAGCCGGTAGCGCATGCGTTTTGATGTCCCTCGTCCGCATTTTGCGGATCATTTGCCGGAATGGTGAAGAGCGGTTTAGGAGAACGATGGGGCAGGAATAGGACCAAAGGAAAAATTGGCTTCTCCCTCAGCTCCTCTCTTTTTCGCCCACCGTCTCACCTACGGTCAGCGGCCAGTCGACCACATAATCCTCGAAGTCGTCAACATGGACATCCAGTTCGCTGACGGTGCGGCCACGCGCGGAAATGCCGGCCTGATGCACCGTGGCGGTATCGCCGGAGACGAGATAGTGCCACCAGTAGAGATCCCTGCCGTCGCGCACCAGCGCATAGGCGCAGGTGGGTGGCAGCCAGCCGATTTCGTGCACCTTCTTCAAATCCAGCTGGATACAGTCCGGCACCGTGGCGCGGCGGTTTTCATAGTCGGAACATCGACAGCTTTCGCCATCGAGCAACTGACATCGCACCGAGGTGAACACCACTTCACCGGTGTCCCAGTCCTCCAGCTTGTTCAGACAGCACAGGCCGCAGCCGTCGCACAGGCTTTCCCATTCCTCACCGGTCATCTCGGTGAGCGATTTGGTTTTCCAGAACGGCGCGTCATTCATCGTTAACATTTCCGTTTCATTTTGATCTCTTGGACGGGAGTGTTTAACCGGTCCCTAATCCTTTATATCGTATCGCCAAGGACTGGTTTGTACGATATTTTAGCACATTGGCAGGCGCCAAGGGGTCATTGGCCCGCCGGCGGCCGCCACGTCAAGCAATTCCGACACAACCATGCCATGGTTTTGCGTCGGGAATTGGTTGAAGCAGAAATATCGGGCAGACATATCGATGGGCCGCGTTGCCTCGAACAGGAAAACATCGCCAGGTGCAGGAAGAAAAAGACGATAAAAAAGGCCGTAAAAAACGGCATATCCTGCTGAAGATCGATAGCTTCATCGATTCCGGCCTGTGGACGGCTGCGGCAAGGCTGGTGGATTTCTGGGAAGATGTCACCATCGCCTCGCGCAAATTGCATGTACGCGGCTGGAAGAAGCTTCTCGTCAACCTGACCGGCGACGCGCTGACCTTCGGAACGGCAGGTTCCGTCGTGGTTCTGGCCCTTGCCATGCCCGCCTTTGAGGAAACCAAGAAGGACTGGCGTTATCGCGGCGATTTTGCCGTGACCTTCCTTGATCGCTACGGCAACACCATAGGTCATCGCGGCATCATCCACGAGGATTCCGTTCCGATCGACCAGATGCCTGACCATTTCATCAAGGCGGTTCTGGCGACAGAAGACCGGCGTTTCTTCGACCATTTCGGCATTGATTTCATCGGCCTTGCCCGCGCCATGAGCGAAAACGCCCGCGCCGGCGGCGTCGTGCAGGGCGGCTCGACGCTGACGCAGCAGCTTGCCAAGAACCTGTTCCTCACGAATGAGCGCTCTCTGGAGCGCAAGATCAAGGAAGCCTTCCTCGCGCTCTGGCTCGAGAGCAACATGTCGAAGAAGGAAATCCTCAGCCTTTATCTCGACCGCGCCTATATGGGCGGCGGCACCTTCGGGGCGGCGGCGGCGGCGCAATTTTATTTCGGCAAGAACCTGACGGATGTGACACTTGCCGAATCCGCCATTCTGGCCGGCCTGTTCAAGGCGCCAGCCAAATATGCGCCGCACGTCAACCTGCCCGCCGCGCGTGCGCGCGCCAACACCGTCCTGTCAAATCTGGTGCAGAGCGGGTTGATGACCGAGGGTCAGGTGATCGGCGCAAGGCGCAACCCGGCCACCGTCATCGACCGCGCCGACGTGAAGGCGCCGGATTATTTCCTCGACTGGGCATTCGACGAAGTGCAGCGGCTGGCTGCCGAAGGCAAGTTCAAGGACCACACCGTGGTCGTGCGCACCACCATCGACACCGGCCTGCAACAGGCCGCCGAGCAGGCGATGGAAATGGAGCTGCGTGAGTATGGTGAGGGTTACCGCGTCAAGCAGGGCGCGATGGTGATGATCGAAAATGGCGGCGGCGTGCGCGCCATGGTCGGCGGGCGCGATTACGGCGAAAGCCAGTTCAACCGCGCAACCGCAGCACTTCGCCAGCCGGGCTCCTCGTTCAAGGTCTATACCTACTCGGCCGCCATGGAAAAGGGCATGAAGCCCGATACCGTGATTTCCGATGCGCCCGTGACCTGGCGCGGCTGGTCGCCACAGAATTACGGCCGCTCCTATGCCGGCAAGGTGACGCTGCAGGTGGCGCTTGCCAAATCCTACAATACCGTGCCGGTGCGGCTGGCCAAGGATGTGCTCGGCACGCAGGTGATCGTCGACACGGCAAAGGCGATGGGGGTCACCACGCCGCTGCGCAGCGACAAGACCATCCCGCTCGGCACATCGGAAGTGACGGTGCTCGATCAGGCGACGGCCTATGCGGTATTCCCGGCCGACGGCATGCAATCACGCCGCCATGGCATCGAGCAGGTGCTGGATTATGAGGGTAACGTTCTCTACGACTTCAGCCATGACGAGCCGCCTGCCAAGCGGGTGCTTTCCGAAGACGCCAATGCGAAGATGAACCAGATGCTGGTGACCATTCCCGTCATGGGCACGGCCCGGCGGGGCGCACTGGAAAACGGCATCGTTTCCGGCGGCAAGACCGGCACGTCGCAGGCTTATCGCGATGCCTGGTACATTGGTTTCACTGGCAACTACACCACGGCGGTCTGGTTCGGGAACGACGATTTCACGCCGATGAACAACATGACCGGCGGTGCGCTTCCGGCCATGACCTACAAGCGGCTGATGGACTATGCCCATCAGGGCATGGAGCTGCGCCCCATTCCCGGCATCCAGAACCCGCTGCCGACGGGCGCGCGGCCGCAGCCTTCGGCACAGGTGGCCGGCGCATCCGCCAACACGCCCACCATGCCGGCGCTCACCCGCCCGCGCTCGCTCTCGGCGGAAGCCACCCGCGTCATCCGCTCCATCGCCAAGAAGATGAAGGACGCTTCGGCGCTCAGCGTGACGACGCAGAAAGTAGCCGAAGCCGCCATTCGCGACGGCAGGGATGAGGCGGAAAGGCGCTGAGGGCGTGGCCGCCTCGGCTCATCCGCACTAAAGGCGTGCTTTCCTCAAGACCGCAGACTGCACGCCGATTTGAAAAATCGACATTCGGCGCTTGACCTCAATTATGGTTGAGGTTGCACAGTCCTGTTGCAAGAGAGCGAATGCCCGGAAGGGGCAGGCGCCAGGTAATTGAGGACAGGAAATGGTGAAAGTAAAAGCATTGTTCGAGACGCATTTGACCGTTTCGAATCTGGAACGATCGGTTGATTTTTATCGCAATGTCGTCGGCCTGGAGTTGGCGCAAAGGTTCCCGGAAAGGAATGTAGCGTTCTTCTGGACCGGCGAACGTGGGCAATCGATGCTTGGCCTATGGTCAATCCATTCCGCGCCCATCAACATGAAGCTCCACATAGCCTTCAGCGTCGAGTTTGATCAGCTTCTCGCCGCGCCGGACTATCTACGCCGGAACAACGTGGCGCCCCTCGGCTTTGACGGCGAAAACGAGATCGACGAGCCCGTCGTCTTCCCATGGATGCCAGCAGCCAGCGTCTACTTCAAGGATCCCGATGGTCACTCGCTGGAATATATCGCGTTTCTTGGCGGTGAAGCAAAACCGCAGATCCCGCGCGTGTTGAGTTGGAGTGAATGGCAAACTATTTGACGCGTCTCAAGAAAGAAGTGCCCTGCGCGCCGTCTCCACCACATCCGCCGTAAGCCCGCCAAGCCGCTCCGCCGCGAGCCGGTTGACCTGCCAGTAAAGCGGAATATCGAGCGGGGTGGCGGGAACGACTTCCACCAGCCTCCCCGATTTGAGGTGCTCCCCGACAAGCTGCACCGGATTGAGCCCCCAGCCCATGCCGGAAAGGCTTGCCTTCACGAAACCATCCGTAGAAGGCAGCCAATGGGTGGGGTATGCAATATCCTCTCCCAGCACCTTTTTGACCCAACTCGCCTGCAGCCTGTCCTTCTGGTTGAAGGTCAGACCCGGCGCGCGGGCAAGCGAGGCGGGGGTGACGCCATCGGCGAAATGACGCGCCATGAAATCCGGGCTGGCGGTGGCATGGTATCTGAGCACGCCGAGCGCAAGGACCCGGCAGCCCTGCACCGGCTTGGCATGGGCGGTGACGGCGGCAAGCACCCTGCCGCCGCGCAGCCATTCCACCGTGTGGTCCTGATCGTCCACCGCGACATTGACGAGATAATCGAACCGGCCGGTGAATTTCGAGACCGCGTCCAGAAACCATGTGCCGAGGCTGTCGGCATTGGTGGCGATGTTGAGCGTGACGCGCTCTGGCACCTCCCCCGCCTCCAGCAGCGACGGAAGCTGGCGGAACAATTCGCTTTCCAGCATGCCGACATGATCCATGTGGCGGCAGAGCCATTCGCCCTTTTCCGTCGCCACGCAGGGGTTGCCGCGCACGATCAGCACCACGCCCAGCCGCTCCTCCAGCTGCTTGATGCGCTGGGAGACGGCCGAGGGCGTGACACACAGAACCTGCGCCGCCTTTTCGAAGCTGCCAGTCTGCGCAACAAGCGCAACTGCCCGCATGGAAGGATAGTCAAGCACGATGTTCTCCATGCTGAGGCTGATACGGGCATGGCAGGCACAAGGCCCGCGGTCTTTCGTGGCGCTTTCCTCCACCCTCATTCCTGTGCTCGTCACAGGAATCCAGGCGACGCGCGTCTGCGCGGCGGCAGAGCTCTTTCAGCCCAAGGACTTGGGCTGGCTGGATTCCTGTGACGAGCATAGAAATGAGGGAAGGACGGGAGCGACGGCGCATGAAATCAGCCTTCCACATGATTCAACCAACATTAGCTCTGCTTATCCGGATTGAGATTATTTAACTGGATTAAACCATCCAATGAAAATATCCAAGCACTCGGTCCGGAAGCAACACCTTCGGCCACTCCGCAATGGACAGAGGCAGGGGCCACGACGCGCATGGACATCCAGATATTCTTCACCGGCCTGACGATGGGTCTCAGCCTCATTGTCGCGATCGGCGCGCAGAACGCTTTCGTTCTGAAACAGGGGCTGGCGCGCTCGCATGTCTTTGCCGTCTGCGCCACCTGCGCCATTTCCGATGCGCTGCTGATCACCGTTGGTGTTTTCGGCTTTCAGCGGATAAGCGCGGTCATGCCGGCACTCGATCCCGTCATGCGTTATGCGGGCGCTGCTTTCCTCGTCTGGTACGGCGCCAAAAGCCTGCATTCGGCCCTGCGCTCGTCGGAGGCGCTTTCCGTCGCGGAAAGGCGGGAGGTCAGCCTCTGGCAGACGCTGGCCATCTGCCTGGCGCTGACCTTTCTCAATCCGCATGTCTATCTCGATACCGTGGTGCTGCTCGGCACGATCTCGACCCAGTTTCCCGGCTTTGAAAAGACCTTCACAGCGGGTGCGGCGACCGGCTCGTTGCTGTTCTTCTTTTCACTGGGCTACGGCGCGCGCTGGCTGCGGCCGATCTTCGAAAAGCCTGCCGCATGGCGCATTCTCGAAGGCGTCATCGCCGTCACCATGTGGGCCATCGCCTTCAAGCTGGTGATGGGTGCTTAGAGCGGCGGCGTGTTCCCTTCGCCAATATCCCAATAAAGTCCGGCCATGATGGCAAGCGCCTCGCGGGCAATCTCTTTCGGCAGATGTTCGTTCGGCGCGTGCTGCGAGCAGCCGGGATAGGAATGCGGCACCCAGATGGTGCGCAGCTTCAATATGTCGGCGAAGATATCGTTGGGCAGCGAACCACCGAGATTGGGAAGAAGCGCCGGTTTTCTGCCCGTGGTGCTGGCGAGGGAACGCAGGGTGAAACCAACCCATGGATCCTGCGGATCAAGCCGGGTGGCACGGAAAATCTCATCGCCGGCGGGCGCGATCCGCACCATGCCGAAACCCTGCCTGTCGAGGTGACGCCGCACGGCTGGCAGCACCGCTTCCGGATCAATGCCCACGACAAAGCGCAGTTGCAGCCGCGCCCATGCCCGTGGCGGAATGGCGTTGACTGGCGCGCGCGGCGTGCCGGTCTCGAAGGCCAGCACCTCCAGCACACACCAGCCGAAAACCCGCTCGGCCGTCGAAAGGCCGGGCTCGCCCCAGTCCGGATCGATGGTTGGGCCATCCGGCCCGCCATCGATCTCGCAATCGGCAAGCGCATCGCGCACCGCCTGCGGCAGTTCCTCCGGCACCAGTTCCGGCACGCGAATTTGCCCCGAGGGGCCGACAAGGCTCGCTATGGCATGCGCCATCTGCACGCCGGGATTGGAAAGCGCCCCACCCCAATTGCCGGAATGATGGCCGCCCTCGCGCGCCTCGATCACAAGATCGAAGGTAATGCCGCCGCGGGCGCCAAGAAACACGGTCGGCCGTTCCGCATTCAGGCGGGGGCCGTCCGAAGCGATCAGGAGATCGGCTTTCAGCCGCTCGCCATGGTTTCGGCAAATCTCCCGCAAGCCTGGGGAGCCCCTCTCCTCACCCATCTCAATCAGGTATTTGGCATTGAAACCAAGTCTTCCCCGCGTCCCGAGCACCGCCTTCAGCGCGGCCATGTTGACCGAATGCTGCCCCTTATTGTCGGCGGTGCCGCGCCCGTACCACCTGCCATTGCGCTCTGACATCACAAAGGGCGAAAGGCCCTCCGCCCAGCCGTCCTCCAGACCGCGAACCACATCGCCGTGGCCATAACCCAGCACGGTCGGCAGATTGTCGTCCTCGAACCGTTCGGCGATCAGAAACGGCAAATCCGCCGCCGGATCGCGCAGGATGGTGCAGGAAAAACCCATGGCAGTGAAAGCGGGCATCATTTCCCGCTCGAGATACAGGATGAGTTCGGAACTCCGCTCCTCATTCTGGCTTTCGGTGCGCAACGAAACCCGTCGCGACAGGTCCTGCTCGAACGTGCCATCATCAAAAAAGCCGATAGCGCGGTCGATGGCGGATTGTCGCGACATGGTGGAATTCCCTCTTCTGGTCATTTCCACAGAGACTAAACAAGGCGCACCATTTTCCAAACAGGGAATCAGTGATAGTCCTCGACCTGTACAAAAACGGGAAAACAGCGTGTTTCGAGTTCCATTCCTTGTCGGCATCGCTCTATTGATCGCCTTTGGCGGCGGCATAGCCGCAACGCTGGCAGCGCTTGAGGCGACATCCGGCTTCGGCTCGATCCGCATCGGCTCATGGGATGCCTTTCCGGAAGCACAGACGATCGAGGCCGATCCCTACGCCAAGTCGCACCGCGCCGACGCCGGCAAGCTGCTTTACGGAACGGCCGAGGGTCTGGCTTTTACCGCCTCCGTGGACAGCGACGGCCAACGCCTGAGCGGCGAATGCCGTTACCGGCTGGCTGGGGCCGTGCCGCCTTCGCGGTTCTGGACGCTTTATACCGCCGACCAGCAGGGCAATGTGCTGGCGGAAGACGCCGGACGGCCTTTCGCGCTCAATTCCCGCACGCTTCTGCGCAGTGCGGATGGCGGCATCGATATCACCATTGCGCCCGACGCCCAGACTTACAACTGGCTGGCGGTGCCGCAGGGCCAGACCTTCAAGCTGGTGATGACGCTGCTGGACACGCCGGTTGCCGGCAGTTCCGGCCTGATCGACATCGCCATGCCGCAAATCCGCAAGCTGGGGTGTGGCAATGCTTAGAATCCTTCTTGCCATCCTCACCGGCCTTGTCGCCGCCGCCGTGCTGCATGTCATCATTCTTCTGGCGATACCGCATTTCAGCAATCGCGACGCCTATACGCGTGCGGTGGCGGAAGGAAAGCCGCATCTGTTTCATCTGCTCGAAGAAACGACGGAGAAAAAGACGCTGGGAAGCGGCGATCCCTTCATGCGGGTCGCGGTCTGCACCTTCAATATCGAGGAAAAGCCGATCAGGCTTACCGCACTCGGCGCTGTGCCCTTCTGGTCGGTCGCGGTTTACGACAAGGCGTCGAACGAGGTGTTCAGCATGAACGACCGCACGTCGGCCGGCGGGGTGATGGATATTCTGGTGGCGGATGCGGTGCAGATCGCGGCGATCCGCAAGGCGCAGCCGCCATCGCTGTCACAGGCCATTCTGGCGGAATCGGATCAGTCGGAAGGATATGTGGTATTGCGGACCATGGTGCCGCAGCCAAGTTTCGGGGAAGAAGCGGAACGGTTCTTGAACGAGGCTAAATGCCAACCGACGCCGTGGAAATAACGCCGGTTTATCACGCGTAATCAGGACTTTGCAGCAGTTTCCGGTGCGGGCTTGCGCTTGCGCGCAACCTTGTCGGACGGCTCGGCATCGCGTTTTTCATAACGTACGCCGGTAAACAGCACGACCTTTGCAGGGCCGATGACCTTGCCAGCCATGGCGGCCGGGCGCAGGCTTCGTCGTGCGTCGCCGATTGGAATAATGTCTGCCATGCTTTTCTCCTCTTCGGGAGTCAATGTTGCCCATGGGAACCGCGCAAGCCTCGTCTTGCGTCGGGAATTTCATCACCATCACATTGCGCATAACCCAGCCCACAGACTGGTTTTCGCATGTCCCCTAAAACCGAAAGCGTCTTACCGAAGGACTATGCGGACATTCAGGCATCTCGATGCCATTTTGGCTCTTATTCCGGACTTCAGAATAACATGAATTCCTAATACTGCCCATGAAATTACAAACAGACAGAGGTTAATGATCCGTTAACCTTAATCTCCAGGCGGCAACTTATCCGCCAGAACCCTGCATCCATTGAAAACAAAGGCGATGCGACAAGGTTCCATGCGTTTTTCACCGCGATGAAGGTTTTAAAATTTCCTTGTTGATAGAGGCAGAATATCCCTTGCCACCGCCCATAGTTAACAGGGCGTCAACGGATTTGCTCTAATTTGAGCCGATATTGTGTTTGCGTTTGTTGGGTAGTGCGTTGACCGACCGGTTTCGAGAACTTGAGAGGCCAAGAGCCGTGAGGAAGAAAGATGTGGTGCTGATGGCCACCGTGACGAATTTCGAGAATGTGTCCCATCCGTCAAAAACGGACCTTCGGCAGTTCGCCGAACTCTTCATGCCGCTTTTCAACGCGTCCACCGAAGAGGCCAAGCGGGAAGCGATCGCCGCGCTTTCCCAGCACCCGAGCGTGCCTTCGGCCGTCGCCTTCTTCATCGCCTGCCAGCCGATTTCTCTCGCCGCCCCGTTCCTCATCGCCTCGAAGTGCCTTGATGACGAAACGCTGATAACCATTGCCCGCACCCAGGGTGCTGCCCATGCGCGCGCCATCGTGCGCCGGGACGACCTCTCCCCCACCGTCATCGATGCGCTCGTGGGTCTTCGCCATGCCGAAGATTTGAAGCGGCCGGACGAGGAAGCAAATGCCGCCGCCCCGCAGGTGACGGTCGCCGCGGAAGAAACGAAGGTGGCGGAAGAAGCGGCAGGCATTGCGGCCGCATCCGCACTCGAAGAGGAAATGCGCCAGCGCATCAAACAGATGGCGCATCATCTCAACCGTCCGGAAAACGACGTTCTTGGTCTGCGCCGCCTGAGCGACGTGCAGGAGGCCCTGCTGGTGCGGTTTGCCCGTGAGCGCAATGCCCGGCAATTTGCGGTGGCGCTGGCGGATTCGCTGTCGTCCAGCTTCTGGCTGTCGGAGCGCATCATGCTCGATATATCAGGCGCGCAGCTTGCCACCACGCTGATCGGGCTCGGCATGGAGTTTTCCGAGGCCGCCTTCATCCTGCAATGTTTCTACCCGCATCTTGCCGCCACAGAAGGTGACATGAGCCGCGCCGAAGCCCTGCTCGACCGTCTCGATACCGTGGAATGCGAAGAGCGGGTGGAAAGCTGGCGCAGGGCCGACAGCTATACGCACGGTCGCGAACGGCCGGGCCGCAGCGCACCGGCTACTCAAAGAACCGGAACGCTGGGTTAAGCTCGCCTAGACCTGATCGACCAGCGTCAGGAGAGCGCCGATCTCATCGGTTTCGATTTCGACGATCCACAGGTCGCTGTCGAACCGGCGCTCCTTCTCCAGAAGGGCGGCGGCCTCCTCCCCCTCAACACCCGTTAGCCGCGTTTCGAAACGGCGCTCAGTGCGGATTTCCTCGTCATCGGCGAAACTTTGCGGGGCCGGTCCATAGAGGTTTTCACGGCCATCGCGAAAGCGCTGGCGGATAAAGATCGCACCTGCATCCTCCGCCCCTTTTTTTCGACAGCGGCAAATCCGCCGGCGGCAAAAACGCGGCGGATGAGGGCTGAGACGAAGATTTCGGATTTGAGGCGCATGGATGTGCTTTCAGATAGGCAACGGCTTTATTGAGGCGATACAGGCATCCACTTCCGTCATTCCGGCCTTGAGCCGGAATCCAGCCGACGCGCGTCTGCGCGACGGAAAGACTCCTTTCAGCCCAAGGACTTGGGCTGGCTGGATTCCGGCTCAAGGCCGGAATGACGGAAGTGGATGTGCCACAAAACACGGCATGCGTCGACCCTGCCGCAACGTCGATCCTAACCCTCTAAATCGCCCCGATCGACTTCAGTTTCTTCAACACGGCCTCGCTCGGCTCGCCGGTTTCCGGCAGGCGATAGTGTTTTTCAAAGGCGCGAATGGCGTTGCGGGTCTGCTGGCCGGCCACGCCGTCCACCTTCACGTCGGCATAGGCAATATTGATCAGCCCCTGCTGGATCTTGGCGATCAGCGCGCTGTTTACGGGTTTGGCGCCGGCAGCCGCGCTGTTGAGGGAGGCTGGTTCGGCCTTTACCTGCGGCTTTTCCGCCTTGCGGATGGCGGCGGCGACCGGGTCGATTTCCACTCCGCCACCAGTGTTGGTGTCGGACGGCCGGTCCTTTGGAATTGCCGCAACGGTGGCGCCGTCGATCCTGAGGGCTGCGAGTACCCGCGTCGTCGGCTCGCCGGTCTGTTCCATGCCGAGCGTTTCTTCGAAGAACATGATGGCGGCGGCGGTCTTCGGCCCCATGCGGCCATCCGCATCGCCTTCGTAAAGTCCGCGTTTTTTCAGTTCGCCCTGAATATCGGCAACGATCTGCTGCGGCTTCTGGCTTTCGGCTGGCGGCAGCGCCGCAGTCTCGGCGGCCGGTTGCTGCGTCGCTTCCGTCTCAGCCGGTCGCTCTATGCGAAAGGTGGTGACGTTGCCGTGGGTGCCGAGCGGCTCTGCCGGGCGATAACCGGCAATGCCGTTCGGGTTTTCCGCATCCCGCGTGCGCAGGAAAGGCGACGGATGCACGCCCGGCTGATACCAGAGCGCATTGGCGGCGACAAAACCGAAGACAACGGCGAAGGCGCCCGAGCCGCCCACCAGCTTCGGATGGCGCAGGATTTCGCGCCCGATGGCCGAAACCACCAAGGAAACAAGCCCGGCTCCGATCTGGGCCGTTGTTTTCTTAGGCGATTTTCGCTTTCGCGGGGCCATCGTCACCATCCTTCTTCATAATCGCGGCCATTTCGCCGAGTTGCCTGATGCGCGGCGGAAATTCCACCATGCTTTCGGTTTCAGCGTTTTCGCCACCTGCCATGCCGGAACCGTCGGCAGGCAACATGATCGTTACGACTGTCCCCTCGCCGGGCTTGCTGGCAATGGCGAAAGTGCCGCCATGCAGTGCCACAAGGCCCTTGACCAGGGACAATCCCAGACCCGTGCCCTCATAGCGACGGGTATATTCATTTTGAACCTGCATGAAAGGCTGGCCCAGAAGGTCAATCTTGTCGGAGGCGATGCCGATGCCGGTATCGCTGACCGTCAATTTCAGCATCCGGCCTTCACGCGCCGCATCGATCGATACCACACCACCCGCATCGGTGAATTTTATGGCATTGCCGGCCAGATTGATGAGAACCTGGCGGATGGCGCGCTGATCAGCGGAAATTTCACCGATGCCGCGCTGGATGCGGCTCGTCAAAGTCAGGCCTTTTTCCTTCGCCTGCAGGCCGAGCATGGCTTCGCAGGACGAGATGGTCTCGGCAATCGGGAAGCTTTCCATCAGCAATTCGTAACGGCCGGCCTCCAGCTTGCTCATATCCAGCATGGTGTTGACCACCGACAGGAGATGCGCGCCGGACTGGCGGATCAAGCCGACATATTCCCGCTGGCGGTCATTTTCCAGCCTGCCGAAATATTCGCCGGCGAGAATATCGGAAAAGCCGAGGACGGCATTGAGCGGCGTGCGCAGCTCATGGCTGACGGCGGCGAGAAAACGCGACTTGGCGTCATTGGCCGATTCCGCCTCGGCCGCCTTGCGGGCGACATCACGGCGCAGCAGCTCCATCTCGGTGACATCGGAGAGCTGGGCGACGACCCGACGCAGCCGGCCGGCCGCGCTGCGGATCGCCGTCATCTCGATGCGCGCATGCATGAATTGCGCCTGGCGCGATTTCGCGCCGGTTTCGAACCGGAGTTCAGCGCTGGCCTTGTCCTCGCCCTGCCGCAGAAGGTCGAAAGCCTGCATCAGTTCCAGACGGTCCGAGACATAGACATGTTCGGCAAAGACATGGCCCTTGCAGGACTGGAGATCAGCCGGAAACCTGTCGAGGTCGCGCCCGGAAACACGTTCGACGAGGCCGTTTTCATTGATGGTGAGCACGAGGCCCGGCACTTGCGAGGCCGCGATGAGGTCATCGCCACCGGCAGGGGCGGAAAAGGACGCCACACCACGCACGGGGCGGGAAAAGGCGATCGACAGGGCGGCGGCCGACAGGAACAGCGCCAGCACCAGTGCGGCACCGATGGGCAGAGCAATGGCGGGGCTGAAGACAAGGCTGAAGAGGGCGGGCACAACAACAAGGCCGACAGCACCGAAGGCAATCAGGCGGCGCAGGCGCGCAACGGTTCCGGCGCGCCTTTCGGCGTCCTCTTCCATGCGCGCGAGCCATCTGCCCGCTGCATGGTCGACCAGTGCGACCGCTTTTTCTCTCATATTACGCAATACCAATACCGAATCCCTGAGGCGGATCTAACGGCTCCGACAATAGAAGGCGGCGGCTTAAGGAATGGATAAAAAGAATGACGCCAAAGGCCTGCGAAATGCGCCGCAGTCCCATTACGGGGCATTTATTCGAAGCTTTGCCAATCATGGTTAATGACGGGTAAGCGACGGATTTCGCTTCATTTTTGCCATCGTGTTAACCTTTGTGGCAAAGCGGGCGGCCGCTTTGCCCCGGAACAGGCGGTCTCTGTCGCAATTATGCTTAACATGGACTGTTAAAATGCGAATGAATTGGCGGCCCGCGTGCCGATACGAGGAGAATAGATACAATTTGAATTAAATTGCGCGGCTTTTTGCAATCGGCTGTTCGCCGGTCACCTGTAGCTTCTCCTCAAGCCCGGGAAACGGGACAAAGGCCGATGACCCAAAACGGGCGGGGCTTCAAAACAAGATCATCTGGCAGGGTAGTCTGACAATGTGGTTTCTGATCAAAGGAACATTCTGGTTTTCGCTGGTCCTCGTGGCGCTGTCCTATTTCGGCAGCTACAACGATCCCGCCAAGGAACCTTCGGCATTCGATCTTCCCAGCGCCGTTTCGGCAGCCGGTGAAGCCTATCGTTATGTCAGCGCCATCTGCATCGAAAAGCCCGATGTCTGCGTCAAGGGCGCAGAAACCTTCCACGCACTTGGCGAACGCGCAAAGGAAGGCGCCAAGGTCGCCTATGAATTGCTCGACGCGCAGCTTGCCAGCGGTGACAAGACCGCTCCCGCAGCCGAGCTTGCCAGCGAGAGCGAAAAACTGGCCGAAGCGCCCGCAATCAGTGTCGAATTCCCTGGGAATGCCGATACGCTTAAGACCGGCACCATCATTCCCCTGCCGCAGAAGCGCCCCGCTCCCTGATTTTTTTTGCGCGGCCGCGTATCGCCGCGCCGCCCTGATCTTGCAGCCGGATATGTCCGTCTGCGTGACTGCCTGCCTGACTTGCCCACGGAAACCCGTTTTCCGTGGGCTTTTTCTTTATCCATGGTTCAAAACCGTCCGCACTTCCCCTATATCGTAGCAAAGACATGCAATAACGGACGATACGGCGCGCAAATGGCCTCTCTCGACACGATCCTTGACGATTTCGCCTTCCTTGACGACTGGGAGGACCGCTATCGTTATGTCATCGAACTCGGTAAGGCGCTGCCCGATCTGCCGGAAGACAAGCGTACCGCCGAAAACAAGGTGCAGGGCTGCGCAAGTCAGGTCTGGCTCGTCAGTCACAGCGATGGCGCGGAAGACCCGCTGATGAGTTTCGAGGGTGATTCCGACGCTCATATCGTGCGAGGCCTCGTCGCGATTGTTCTTGCCGTCTATTCCGGCAAGAAGGCCTCCGAGATCGCCGGCCTCGACGCCATCGAGGTATTCGACAAAATCGGGCTGGTGGAGCATCTCTCCGCGCAGCGGGCAAACGGTCTGCGCTCCATGGTCAAGCGTATACGCGAGGAAGCCCGGCTGCTCGCCGCCTGACCCCTCACCCCGTCACCTCCATTGCCGTCATCGAAGGGCGATAATCCTCATCGCCCCAATGGTGGCTTGTCCTTCTGGTGCCCTGCGGCCGGGGCGCATAATGCCGGGCAAGCGACAGCAGGGCTGCACGCAACATGAGTTTTGCCGAACGCGCCGGCCATTGCCGCTCCCGCTCCACCGTTTCCAGCCCCTTTTCGAAACAGCAGATATCGATGGCAACGCCGGACAATTCAGGCCCCATCGCGTCGGCGGCGTGGGAAAACCGTGTCCGTGCCGCCATCGCCGCCTCGGTAAGATCGAGCACGCCACCCGCCTCCCCCTTGGTGCGGCTCGCAATTCTCGGCTCCCATGTCGCCGTGACCCTGGGGTTGAGATGCGCCCGGTGAAAATCGGCGGCGAGACGTTCACCGGCCTGCAAGGCATCGCCGGTAAAAAAGGCCGAGCCGTCGCGCTCCTTGAGGCGCGAAAGGCTGGTCAGTGGAGACGTGTTGAGGTTGCGCCGGGCCGACTGCCTGCCCTCACCGACATCCACCACCACAGCCTGCACGTCCCGGTGCTGCTCCTGAAAAATCTCGTCGCGATCCTTCGCGATCGCACGTTTCAGATAGGCGGCAAGCGGCGGCGCGGCGGAAAGCGTGTTTCCCTGCCTGTCAACCAGCCCGGAGGAGACGGCAAACCGCACGATTTCACTCGGAAACGGCGATGCCCTTTCCTTTCCAGCCGCGGGTCGCCGCAAGACCATATCGCCGCCATCCTGCGAAATCTCAGCCATGCCTGCCGCGATAAAACGCAAAAATCGCAGGAGGACAGGATTGCGGCCGGCGGCGGGCGCGGTTTTCGCCTCACTCATCGCGGCCACCCCTCATCACGCTGAAAATGCTGCCGGCGAGCCGCTCGAGCGTGGCGACAAATTCGTCGAAAGCCGGTTCGTCGCGCCGGTCCTCCACCACCTGGCAGGCATGGCCGACCGTCGTTCTGTCCCTGCCGAAACAGACGCCGATATCCGACATGGGAATGCCAAGCTGCACATGGCACACATACATGGCGATCTGGCGAATGTGGCATTCGGTGCGCCGCCTGTCGCGGCGGGCAGCCAGGCGATCGCCGATCAGCTGGACCATTTCGCCTGTCAGCTGGCGAACCAGCCGGCAGATGCGCGAAATCTCATCACGCCCGGCCGCAGGCGACCAGTTGCGAAGATGGCGATCAGCTGCCTTTGGGTGGGGCAGCGCTGGGGGAGGCAAAGACGAGATATCCGACGGCATATGCAACTCCTTTACGAATAGGAATTAATTCATACACCCGGAGATGATTACGGGGAAGCGCAAATTTGGCGGCGAAAAATACGAGATTGATTTCGCTTTATTTTTGATAAATAGCCAACGCCGATCAAGGATTTTTTTCCTCTATCGACAAGAAGTGCGGCAATAAAAAAGCCGGTCAACGGACCGGCTGGGACATTTTCATGAAGGGAGCAGGTACTTCCCGCACGTCATGGCCTTTGAGGCCACGCTTGGTTTCAAGGCTGCATATGGAACGACCGCGTTTCGTTTGCCGCCGTGTCCCCGCCGGGGAGAAGGTCGCGGCAGCGGGATAAGGGGGCAAGCGTGCGATTTATCGCTGGCATTGCCCCCTCATCCGACCCTTCGGGCCACCGTCTCCCCGGCGGGGAGAAGACGTGGCCGGTCCGCCTTAGAAAAATCAGCGGCTGGCCTTGCGGCGCTGGCCGAGACCCATTTCCTTGGCAAGCCGCGAACGGGCTTCGGCATAGGCAGGCGCAACCATGGGATAATCGACCGGCAGGTCCCATTTTTCGCGGTATTCTTCCGGCGTCATGCTGTGATGCGTCGTCAGGTGGCGCTTGAGCGACTTGAACGAGCCGCCGCATTCCAAACAGACGATGTGATCGTCCTGTACAGATTTGCGAACGGAGACGGCAGGTTTCTGCTTCTCAACATTGACCGCCACCGATGCCGGTGCCGATGTTCCGCTGAGTGCCGTGTGAACATCCGAAATAAGGCCGGGAAGCTCTGTTACCGGAACGACGTGGTTGCTAACATAGGCAGCCACAATATCCGCCGTCAGTTCGACCAGCAGATCCTGGGCGTTACCGTATGCAGTTTCCGTCATTTAAGTATCTCCTGTTTATTGATCCCCAGACGCGGGCGAACGCCGCATCGAGCGATGTGAAGTTACCCGGTGCCCCACCTTCGCCCTGTTGAAACCAACATGAAATCTACCCCTAGATTTCAAGCGAAAACCGGAAACGAATTGATCCGAGATTCAACTTACGGCCCGCGACATGGGCAGCAATGGCCCAACGGGCCATAGATTAGACATTAATAAAATGCCTATGCCGACTATGAAGAGGCTAGATGCAAATCGCGATTAGCAACTTTACACTTAATTGGGATAACAGCAAAACAGCAAAAGTCAAATTCCTATTGTGAATTTTTCAGTTCAAAACAGTCTAATTCCAATACAAAAAATCACGGGTGATAAAATACTATGCCAAGTAGTAATGAAAAATGGATACCCCCGTTATTTTGGGGGTAATTCAACTTCAAATTTTCTTCAAGTCATCAACTACCGATTTAACATCCAGTAGATAACCTGCCTTGTGCGCGGCCATTGCAAGAAGATGTGCCGAGACCGGCGCGGTCAGGACAAAAAAGAAGAAACCGGCCAGCGCCCGGGCCAGGGTCGATATTTCCATGGAGTGAATGCCGACAGCGAGAAGAAGCAGGCCCGACCCGACCGTGCCCGCCTTTGAAGCCGCATGCATGCGGGTATAGACATCCGGCAGGCGATTGATCCCTATCGCCGCGATCAGCGAGAACGCCGCTCCCGAGACAGTCAGCGCCGCAACAAGAATAGCCACGATCCAGCCCATCATCGCCCACCTTTTCCTTTTCCGGAATTACGTCCTGATTTCACTGTTTTTTCAACAGCTTCCGACGCCTTTTCCCCATCCAGCACCGTCTTCGACCGTCGCGTGCCATCCGGCCCGCGCGACAGCACGAAACGGGCAAAGGCGACCGTGGCCAGGAAGCCGACGAGGCCGAGTGCAATGGCAATATCGACATAGAGGTTGAAGCCGGTACGGATGGCGATGACGGCGATGAAACCGATGGCGATACCGACCAGCATGTCGAGCGCAACGATCCGGTCCGGCAGGGTCGGACCTGCGACAACCCGATATACTGTCAGCAAAAAGGCGACCGACAGTACAACCGAGGCAAGTATAGTTGCAAATGAAACTATTAGTTCCGGCGTCATCCCTGAAACGCCTCCATGATCTTTTTTTCGAAGCCATTTCTGATGTCGTTCTTCGTGGCTTCGATATCGCTGCAATCGATTGCGTGGACGTAGAGCGTTTTCCTGTCGGCCGAGACATCGACCGACAGCGTGCCGGGAGTCAGCGTGATGAGGTTGGCAAGCAATGTGATCTGGAAATCCGTGGTCACCGTCAGCGGATAGGCGAAGATGCCGGGCTTGACGTCAAGTTTCGGCCGCGTCACCAGCACCGCCACCTTCCAGGCGGATAGCGCCAGCTCCTTGAAGAACAGGAGTACGAGCGACAACACCCGGGTGAGACGCAGCCAGTGATTATCACCGCCGGGAAGCTGGTGGCGAATAAGGCCGAGCGCCAGTGTCGAAACGATGAGTGCGAAGACAATATTCGCCACCGAGACGCTGCCGCTCACGGCAAGCCAGACGGCGACAAAAAGCAGCTGCACGATATAGAGGCTCATGGTCTGCCTCCCCTGAAAAAGACCGACTGGATATAGGCCTGCGGATCACCAAGCCCGGCCGCCGCCTGCTGGCTGAGATTGAGCAGGCTTTCCGGAAACAGGCCAAAGACCACCACCAGCGCGGTGAGGCCCACCAGCGGCACGAGCGAGGGTGCCACCGGAGGCGACACGGGCGGTGCGGGTGATTGGCCGGGCGAGACCGTTACCGGACGCCAGAAGCACAGAAGGAAGACCCGTCCGAAGGCAATGGTGGCAATGAAGCCGGAGGCGAGAATGGCAGCGGCGAGCCACCATGCGCCGATATCGATCGCCGATTTGACGAGCACCGCCTTCGGCCAGAAACCGGAAAAGGGCGGCAGGCCGGAGCCGGCGAAAAACAGCGCCAGCGCCAGCGCCGAAAACCATGGAGCCTGCCGGTAAAGGCCACTGAGCGCACGCATGCTGAAGCTGCCGCCAAGGCGGGCAGCATGGCCTGCGGCAAGATAAAGCGCCGTCATCAGCACCATGGAGTGCAAGGCGTAGAAGATCGCGCCTGACACGCCGGAGGGCGTGCCGATGGCGATGCCGGCCATCATGTAACCGATGCCTGATATGACGACATAACCGAGCATGCGGCGGATGTCGTTCTGTGCTAGCGCTCCCATGGCGCCCAGCACCATCGTGAGCGCCGCAGAGATGGCGATGACGATGCTGAGTTCCTCACGCTCGACCGGAAACAGCATGACCATGACGCGCAGCAGCGAATAGATGCCGACCTTGGTGAGCAAGCCGCCGAACAGGGCGGAAACGACGATGCGTGGCGTGTGATAGGAGGCGGGCAGCCAGAAATTCACCGGAAAGGCCGCGGCTTTCATGGCGAAGGCAAGCGTAAAGAGGCTGGCAAGCGTCATCAACGGCGCCGTGCCGCGCAGGTCGGTCGTCTTCAGCGCGATATCGGCCATGTTGAGCGTGCCGAAGATGGCATAGAGATAACCGACCGTGATCAGGAACAGCGTCGTGCCGATGAGGTTCAGAATGGCATATTTCAGCGCGCCGTCGATCTGCTCGCGCGTCGAGCCGAGCACGATCAGCCCGAAGGAGGAGATCAGCAGAACCTCGAACCAGACATAGAGGTTGAAGAGGTCGCCGGTGAGGAACGCGCCGGTGACGCCCGCCATCAGCAGCATCAGGAAGGGATAAAACCCATATCGCCTGCCGCTGGCGTCAATATCGGCGCTGGCGTGGATGGCGCCCGCAAGCGCCACAATGGCCGCCGCAAGCGACAGCAGGGCGCCGGTGAGGTCCGCGGTAAAGGCGATGCCGAAGGGCGGCAGCCAGCGGCCCATGACCATGGTGAACGGTCCTTGCGTCACCACCTTCCACAACAGGGCGGCATCGAGAATCACCAGCAGGGCGAGCGCCGTGATGGCAATTGCCGCATGCCGGCGGATGGCGTGGCGCATCATCATCAGGATTGCGCCTGCGCCGATGCAGAGCGCGACCGGGAGGATGATCAGCCAGTCGGACAGCGGTACGGGAGCGACAACGAGCGCTGCGGAAAGATCGGAAACTGCTGATGTGGTGGATGAAGCCATGTGTGTCTACGCCTCGCCCCGCTCAATAACCGAGCGGCGGCAAAGGCTCGCCTGCGGGTTCTGCGGTACGCATTTCGTCGGTGTCGTCGGTCTGCAATTCCTGGAACGCGCGCCAGGTCAGCACCAGAAGGAAACAGAAGAAGGAAAAGGAAATGACGATTGCCGTGAGGATCAGCGCCTGCGGCAGTGGATTGGCGGCGCCCGCCGGCAGCGTGTCCATGCCGGCCGGAATGATCGGCGGCACTTCACGCGTCAACCGGCCCGCCGTAAACAGCAAAAGATTGACCGCGTTGCCGAGAATGGCGATGCCGAGCAGCATGCGGATGCTGTGGCGCGACAGCATGAGATAGATCGCCACCGAAAAGAAGATGCCGACGAGAATGGAGAAAACCGCTTCCATCAGTCGCTTTCCCTTTCTTCCAGTGCCAAGGCAATGGAGGTGATGGCGCCGACCACGACGAGGTAGACGCCGATATCGAAGGACATGACGGTGGAGAGCGGCAACTCGACGCCGAACAGGCTTGGATAGACCCAGAGCCCGGTCATGAAGGGCACGCCTGCGGCAATCGACACGATGCCGGACAGCATCGCCATTAGCAGCCCTGCCCCGGCAATGGAGAGCGGATGAAACACGATGGCGCGGCGGACTGCCGCCACACCATAAGCGATGCCATAGATTGCCAGCGCCGAGACCGCAATCAGCCCGCCGATGAACCCGCCGCCCGGCTCGTTATGGCCGCGCAGCAGAACGAAAATGGAAAACAGCACCATGAGGCTGGTGACGACGGGGGCGACGGTGCGCAGGATAAGCGTGTTCATGCCCGCGCTCCCTTCTTCTTAGCGGTCTTTGCCGGTCCCTTGACGGCGGCGGCCGGGCGAATGCGGATGAGCGCGAGAATGGCGAGACCCGTGATCATCACGACAGCGATTTCGCCGAGCGTATCCGTGCCGCGGAAATCGACGATGATGACGTTCACGACATTGGCGCCGTGGGCAATGACCTTGGAATAGGTGTTGTAGAAATCGGTGAGGCGATTGTCGAAACTCGCCTCCGTCGCCCGCATCAGGAACAAAGCGAAGCCGGTTCCGCAGGCAATGGCGATGGTGCTGTCCAGCACCTTCTGGCCAAGGCCGCGATGATCCGACGGCGACAGGCGAAGCCGCGTCATCACCAGCGTCAGGATGACCACCGACAGCGTCTCGACCATGAACTGCGTGAAGGAAAGATCCGGCGCGCCGAACAGCAGGAAGATGACCGCCACGGCAAAACCCTGAATGCCGAGCGCAATGATGGCCGTGAGCCGGCTGGAGGCGGTCAGCACCGCGACGAGGCCTGCCACGGCAATGGCGATGAAGGTCAGTTCGTGGATCTGAATATCATGCGGCCATGCCGGTACTGACGGAAGCTCGCCATAAAGAAACAGTGGCGCCAGCAGCACGGCGGCGATGACGGCGAAAGTGGCGGTGACATAAAATTCCAGCCTGCCGGGCTGAATGAGCCTCGCCACATGGAACGAGATTTTCACCAGCGCTTCGATGAAGACATCGAACCCCCTGTCCGGCCCCGCCCCCAGCGCCCTGAACGTGCGGTCCATCAGACTGCGAAGGGCGACGAGCCGCGTATAGAGGACGATGCCGAGCGCGATCGTGAGCAGCGACAGGCCGAGCGGCACGCCGATATGGGGAATGAGCGAGATTTCCACCGGGCGGGCCTCACCCGCGACCGCGCTTGCCATGGGTGTCGAAATATAGAAATGCGCGATACCGGAGAAGAGAGCGATGGTCAGCCCCTTCACCGCCAGCAGCGCCGGGCCGAGCCAGAGCAGAAGCGGCCCCTCATGGGCATGTTTCGGGGTTTTCAACGGCTTGCCGAGGAAGGGTTTCAGCGCCACGGCGAAGGCCACGGCGAACATCAGCGCATTGCCGAGAATGGCGATGCCGGTGAACAGCACGGCGCGCGGATTGCCATGCGCCAGCGCATAATAAATCTCTTCCTTGGCGAGAAAACCGAAGAAGGGCGGCAGGCCGGCCATGGAAATCGCAGCCGCCAGCGCTGCCGCAAAGGTGATCGGCATGGCTTTTCGCAGGCCGCCAAGCTTCGTCACGTCGCGGGTGCCGGTCTCATGGTCGATGATACCGGCGACCATGAACAGCGCGCCCTTGAACAGCGAATGCGCCACCAGATAAAGCACCGCTGCCTCAATGGCATGATCCGAGCCGAAGCCGGTGAGCATGACCAGCAGGCCGAGCGATGAGACCGTGGTATAAGCCAGCATCAGCTTCAGGTCGGTCTGGCGCACGGCAAGCAGCGCGCCCGTCAGCATGGTCAGGCCACCGAAGAAGGGCAGCAATATCTGCCAGGCGGCGGTATCGCCGAGAACCGGGTTGAGACGCATCAAAAGATAGACGCCCGCCTTCACCATGGTTGCCGAATGCAGATAGGCGGAAACAGGTGTCGGCGCTTCCATGGCGTTGGGCAGCCAGAAATGGAAGGGAAACTGCGCCGATTTGGTGAAGGCGCCGCCAAGAACCAGAAGCAGCGCGGCGAGATAAAACGGGCTGTCACGCAATATGTCGCCGCCGCGCACCAGCATGGACAATTGCGTCATGCCGCTGATGTCCCAGATGAAAATCAGCCCGGCGAGCAGCAGCAGACCGCCGCCGCCCGTCACCACCAGCGCCTGCAGCGCGGCGCGGCGCGAAGCCGCGCGCTCATGGTCAAAGCCGATCAGCAGGAAGGAGGTGATGGAGGTCAGTTCCCAGAAAACGAACAGCATCAGCAGGCTGTCGGAGACGACGACGCCAAGCATCGCCCCCATGAACAGGAGCAGGAAAGACAGGAACCGGCCCTGCTGCGGATGTCCCTTCATGTAACCGCCGGCGTAAAGCACGATCAGCAGGCCGATGCCGGTGATGAGAAGGGCAAATGTCAGCGACAGGCCGTCGATGAACCAGGAAAAGCTGAGGTTGAAGCTCGGAACCCAGGCATAACCGCCGGTGATAACGCCACCCGCCGCGATCTCGGGCAGCATCAGGGCGAAATGGACAAATGCCAACCCCGGCGCAAGCGCCAGAATCCACGCGGCATTGTGACCAAACCTTTTCACAAGCGCCGGCGCGGCGAGCGCTGCCAGAAACGGCAAAAACAGCGACAGGAATGTCAGCGGCGTGACATCTGATGTCATTCACATCTCCCGGGGTGTCCCCCACCCCTGCGCGCCAATGAATGGCGTTCTTCTTTCAAATCGATTTTTTCAGTTAAGGCATAGGAACCGCCTTCTCAACCCAAATCGACTCCCGATCCCTGCCATAACGGACTTGTTATGGGACGTTCCCTCTTTCAATCGGCAACGACGATGACTATTTCTGGCAGGAATAGAAAGGATCATTCCATGAGCGATCTGACATCCCCCAAAGTGAACAAGAGCGATGCCGACTGGCGCGAACAGCTGACGCCGGAGCAATATCACATCCTGCGCGAACATGGCACCGAGCGCGCCTTTACCGGCCCCTACTGGGACACGTTCCAGAAAGGCCTCTACCGCTGCGCCGCCTGTGACGAACCGCTGTTCCTCTCCGATACGAAGTTCGACGCGGGCTGCGGTTGGCCGAGCTATTTCGAACCCGTGAAGCCGGGCGCCGTGACGGAACACCGCGACGCCAGCTACGGCATGGTGCGCACGGAAATCCGCTGCGCCAATTGCGGCGGCCATCTTGGCCACGTCTTCCCCGATGGCCCGAAGCCGACAGGCCTGCGTTACTGTATCAACGGCCATTCGATGGTGTTCGAACCGGTCTGATGAAAGACACCTAGAAGGCGGGCTGCCCTCACCCGCCTTCTTTGCCGATGCGGCCGTCTCGACAGCCGGAGCGGAGAGTGAGATTATCGCAACCTCACTCCTTCCGGATCACCACCATGGCACTCGAAACCATCCTCATCTTCATTCCCGCCTGTTTTGCCCTGAACATGGCGTTCGGGCCCAATAACCTCCTGTCGATGACGGTCGGCGCGCGATACGGCATGGCCACGGCGGTGGTGGCGGCAAGCGGCAGGCTGGTTGCTTTCGCAGGCATGATCGCGATTGCCGCGCTGGGGCTCGGCGCGCTTTTGATGGCGTCCGAGATGATGTTTTCGCTGATCAAATGGATCGGTGTTGCTTACCTGCTGTGGATCGGCTTCAAGCTCATCCGCTCCAGGGCCGATATTGCGGCTCCGGATGTATCCTCGGGCAGCGGCACCATTCTCAGGACCTATCTGCGGCAGGAGTTCTTCGTCGCCTCCGGCAATCCGAAGGCTATCCTGATCTTCACGGCCTTTTTCCCGCAATTCATCGAGAAGGACGCCTATTGGCAGAGTTTCGCCACGCTCGGCGTGATTTTCCTTCTGCTCGAGGTGGTGGCCATCACCGTTTATGCCTTTATCGGCTCACGACTGTCCGGTCTCATGCGCAATGCGCGCGCCCTGAAGCGGGTGAACCGGATCAGCGGCTCCATGATGATGGCCTTCGGCGTCATGCTCGCCTTTGCCCGGCGTCCGGCCTGAGAGAAATCCCGGCCGGGCTGCTAATTCAGCTTCAGCTCCATGCAGGTCAGGTCCAGCCAGCGGCCGAATTTGGTGCCCACTTCCGAAAACCGGCCGACAACCCTGAAACCCAGGCTTTCATGCAGGCGGATGGAGGCGTGATTTTCCGATTCGATTGCGGCGATCAGTACATGCACGTCATTGCCGGATGCATGGTCGATCAGCGCCTGCATCAGCTTTTTGCCGATGCCGTGGCCGCGTGCGTCCTTGTGGACATAGACCGAATGTTCGCGGGTGTGGCGATAGCCGTCGAAGGCGCGCCAGTCGCCATAGGAAGCGTAGCCGGCAACCTTGCCGTGGAGGATCGCGACGATCACCGGAAAGCCGCGTGACTTTCGGGCGGAAAACCATTCCTTGCGATTATCCAGATCGACCAGCACCTCGTTCCAGATCGCCGTCGTATTCAGAACCGCGTCGTTGTAAATCTCCATGATGCCGGAGAGATCATCCACGGTCGCATCGCGCAGTTCCACGCTCATTATCCTTCGCCCTCATTTTGCCGTCACCGCGCCCTCCCGGGCACGATCTTCGGGCGAGCATTAGGCGATGACGCGTATAGCTGTCCAGTGCCCACGATTTCGGGAAATCACGTCACGACGTCACTTTTCAGGAGGTCAGGGGAACAAGGCTGAAGGAGGTGACCACGGCAAAATAATGCACCACCGCAGCAGCGACGACGAAGCCGTGCCAGATGGCGTTCTGGAACCGGAGCTTTTCCCAGACATGGAAAATCACGCCCAGCGAATAGATGACGCCGCCGGCGACGATCAACCAGAGCGTGACAGGGGCGAGATGCGACGAGAGCGGCTCGACCACCATGATGCCGCTCCAGCCCATGGCAAGATAAAGGCCGATGGCGACGCGATCATAACGGCCGGGAAACAGGCATTTCAGCAATATGCCGCAGATGGCGGCAAGCCAGATCAGCCCCAGCATCGTGGCGATCAGCGGATCGTGGATGCCGCGCATCAGGAAAGGCGTGTAGGTGGCGGCGATCAATATGAAGATCGCCGAATGATCGAGCCGGCGCAGGAACCACTTCACTCTGGAGTGCGGCCAGATATTGTAGGTGAAGGAGACGGAAAGACAGGCAACAAGGCCGAGGCCGTAAATCCACGCGGCCGCGATGGCGCTGAGGCTGCCCCAGACGGTCGCATAAAAAATCAGCGCCGTGGCGCCGATCAGCGCGAACACAATGCCGACGCCGTGGACGATGCCATCGGCGACGATCTCGTGAAAATCATACTGGCGCCCGAACCGCCATAACTCACTCATGGTCCATTCCCGTCTGCGTGCTTCCGACCAAGCATGAAGACAATATTAGACAGGAACAAGACAGCAGCCGGTTAACGGCGATCAAATTGCGTTCGGGGTTGTTGCGAAAGGAGAGGTTGCGGGTCGCCTTGAGCCAGAGCCATCACCGTGGAGCGAGTGAGTGCCGCTTGTTCTTCTCCCCGCCGGGGAGAAGTCCGCGACAGCGGGATGAGGGGGCGACGGCAGAGATGTGCGGAGAGCTTGCCC
>LT009756.1:798262-844586 GCA_900012615.1 Agrobacterium genomosp. 13 str. CFBP 6927 | reverse complement strand
CGACGGCAGAGATGTGCGGAGAGCTTGCCCCCTCATCCGGCCCTTCGAGCCACCTTCTCCCCGGGAGGAGAAGAAACGAGGGGGCGACGCCGCGCCTCACAGCGCCGCAGCGCATTCCTGGCAGAACGGCGTATAGGGAACGGCCTTCAGGCGGTCTTCCGAAATCGGTTTGCCGCATTTGACGCAGATGCCGAAAGTGCCGTTTGCGATGCGGTCGAGTGCTGCGTCGATGGCGCGCAGTTCGTCCTGCCCCACCTGCCCCAGTTCGTCCAGCACCTCGTCATTGCTGCGCTCGATGGCGCGGCAATCGTCATCGGGATTGCGCGGCTGCTCGAAATCCGCCTCGATTTTGTGCAGGCGGCGATAAAGCTCGCGCTGGCGGTCTCGCAGGATTTTCTCGTAACTTTCGACATTCATAGTCTTTTCCTCCAGCCGGTGCGGGCGAAAATCGCCCGCAACCCCAAGATTTCAACTCACTTTAGCGGTCGATCAGCACCGAGCACTTGGCGTGGCGCACCACGCGGTCGGCCGTGGCGCCGATGAAATAATTGGTAAAGTCAGGCGTATGCGACGCGATGATGATGAGGTCCGCCTTGTGCTCTTCGGCAGCGGCAATGATTTCACGCGCGGGCGCGCCGCTGCGGATTTCCTGGCTGCCGTTGAAACCGACCTTGGCCTTCAAGTCAGAAAGTTTCGCCTTGGCGTCCTTGATGGCATTTTCAATAAGGTCGACGGGCAGGTCGATCGCCATGTAGCCGGGCAGTTCCTCAACCACGTTGATGAGGACGATCTCGCCATCGGCATCCAGCAGCGCCTTGGCTTTGGCGAGGATTTTTTCACCCTTGTCGGTGGCGCTGAGGTCTACCGGTACGATGATCTTTTTGTACATGGCTGTCTCCTTTGGCGTAATCTGCCGTTTCTCTTGGCTCAAGCTCATATTCCCCGCCGGCACGCCCTCCGCCTTGATCGAAGTCAAAGCCGGGAGACATGCTTGGGCGGGCATTGTCAACGAACTGTGGACGGTCAATCGCCGGATGGCGATCTTTGCTGAACGATGAAATCCGCCCATATTCGCTTTCGACAAACGCCGCAAAGCGGCGTCGGACGATGCCGGCGGCCGCCGATCGGCCCTTGGCGCGTCAGATTCAATATGGAGATTATGATGAGTGAAATCAAACAATTCGCCCTGACGCGCCCGGCTTATGTCGGTCAGGCTCATCTCGTCGTTCACGATCTGCCGCGCGTTTCGGATTTTTACCGGAAGATCATCGGTCTTTCGGTCATCGAAAAAAGCCCGAGCGGCGAGGTTCTCGGCGTCAACGGCCAGCCGTTGCTGACGCTTTCCACCTCGACTGCGGCGGAACGCGCGCCGCGCAATGCCGCAGGCCTGTTCCACACCGCCTTCCTGATGCCGAGCCGGCAGGATCTGGCGCACTGGCTGGCGCATGCCGCCCATAACAACATCCAGCTTCAGGGCGCATCCGACCATCTGGTCAGCGAGGCCATCTATCTTGCCGACCCGGAAGGCAACGGCATCGAGGTGTACCGCGACCGTTCGCCTGACGAATGGACCTATCAGCAGGACGGCACGGTGGAGATGGCGACGCTCGGCCTCAATCTTCAGGCGCTTTACGACAGCGCGCCGAAGACGGCGTTCGAAGGCGCTGCAGAGGGAACCGCCATCGGCCATATCCATCTGCAGGTCGGCAATATTCCGCAGGCGGACGAGTTTTATCAGGACGTGCTGGGGCTGAAGATCATGGCGCGGTATCCGGGTGCGAGCTTCTTCGGCTCCGGGGCCTATCACCACCACGTGGCGGCCAATATCTGGAACAGCCGTGGCGCCACGGCCCGCAAGGACAGCATGACCGGCCTTTCCGGCTACTCGCTGAAATTCAATGAGCCTGATGCCCTGGACCGTGCGACGGCTGCTCTAGACCGGCTGGAAATCGCCACGGAACGGCAGAGCGACGGCATCGTTCTGAAGGATCCCTGGGGGATCGGACTGAAGCTTTCCGCCTGAAGGAAGACGGGGCGGCAGAAATTTTCGCCGCCCCGGAACCGCCTCATTTTTCGAACGTTTGTCGTCTTATTGGGGGACAGTTCGATGAATGAGAATGCCAGACCGGAAAAAGCCGGCAATTTGGGCAATATTGGTGGCCGCACGGGTGCGGGCACGGGCGTTGCCGGCGCCACGAGAGCCGACCCGCTTGAGGGGCTTGCGTCCGGATCGCACCGCGACGATGCCCGCAGCCAGCAGCCGCTTGGCCGCGAAGCGCTGGATGTCGTCGTGGCATGGTCGATAATCGGCATTTTTCTGGTCGTGATGATGGCCGTCATCCACGAATTGTCGCTCATTCTCATTCCCGTGGTCATGGCGATCGTAGTGGGAATGATCCTCGGCATTGCCGCCGAAAAACTCGGCTCCTACGGCATTCCCGGTTTTGGCGTCGCGCTCATTCTCTCCACCCTGGTGGCGGCGGTGATGTTCTTCGTGGTCAATTCGCTGATCGACCCGGTGTCGCAACTCGCCTCCGAAGGACCGGCATTGGTGGAGCGCAGCATCGACCGCTTCCTGCCCTATCTGCAAAACCTGCGATGGCTGAATATCTCGGCGGCAACCTTCAGCATGGGCTCGATGTCGATGGAATCGCTGATTTCGCGCAGTGGCGAAATCATTTCCGTGCTCGGTTCAAATGTTACTCCGGCCGTTATTCAGGGCATGATCTTCCTCGCCGCGCTGCTGATGTTCCTTTACAGCCGCCTGCGGCTGCGCAAGGCGATCATCATGGCCTTTCCGGCCCGCCATCAACGGCTGCGGACCATCCGCATCATCGCCTCGGTGGAGGAGGTTCTCGGCACCTATTTCGCCACGGCGGCGCTGATCTATGCCGGGCTCGGGGTGACGATGGTGGTCATCGCCTATCTGGGCGGGCTGGCCATGCCGCTGCTCTGGGGGCTGTTCGCCTTCCTCTCCAGCTTCGTGCCGTTTCTCGGCATCACCGCCATGACGATTTCGCTGACGGTGGCGGGCATCATCACCCATGACAACATCATTCTCGCGCTTCTGCCGGCGGCGATCTTCTTCACCATTCACCTGTTGATGGAAAACCTCGCCTTTCCGGCGGTGGTGGGCCGCAACATGGAGATAAACCCCTTCCTCGTCTTCGTGATGATCATCTTCTGGACGTGGATGTGGGGGGCGGCCGGAGCCATGCTGGCGCTGCCGCTGTCGCTGATCGCCATGACGGTGACGCGGGAACTCTTCCCCTCACGCCGGGTGGTGCCCAAACTGCCGGACTAAGCACGGCTTCAACGGCAGGGCAGAGGGGGGTAAACCCCACGCGCCAGCAGCCAAGGCCGCTCAGGAAGCGAGCGGCATTCCCTGCGCGCTCGCCATGCGGCGCTCGTGCTCAATCAGCCATTTCTTGCGCCACAGCCCGCCGCCATAGCCAGTCAGGCTGCCATCCGCGCCCAATACCCGGTGGCACGGCACGACGATGGCGATTTGGTTGGCGCCATTGGCACGCGCGACCGCGCGCACGGCGGACGACCTGTCCATGGCGGTTGCGAGCGAGGAATAGCTGACGATCTCACCCGCCGGTATTTCCCGCAGGCTGCGCCAGACATCGCGCTCGAAGGGCGTTCCGTGGCCGGCAAGACGCGTTTCGAAGGCGGCTGAATGCCCGGCGAAATAGGCCTTGAGTTCCGCTTCGATCTGGCCGGTCACTGCCGTCCGGCCGAGCACCATATCCGCGCCGGTGCGCGTCTTCAGCCGTTTCAACTCGGCCGGAAGCGCCGGCCGGTCGGCGAATTCTAGGAGATGCAAAGCGTGATCGTCGGCAATGGCTAGCATCGGGCCGATTGGCGTATCGATCCAGTCACCTTTCAAAAACCCCTTGCCTTTCATGGCGGCGGGGGAAGAGCCGAAGAACTGGTTGATGGCAGAGCGGAAACCGCTGCCGGATTCGTAACCGGCATCGATCTGTGCGCCGATCACCGCTTCGCCGGAAGCGATGCTTTCCGCCGCATCGCCCACCCGCCGCAATCTGGCGATTTCCAGAAAGCTCATGCCGAAACGGCGCTTGAAGGTGCGGCGCACGGTGGACGGATCATGGCCCATCGCCACCACATCCTCCTCGCGCCAGCGCCGCGCCGGTTCGTTTTCCAGCGCCGTCAGCAGCGACGTCACGGTCTCATCGGCCGTGCCATAGGCGAGCATCGGCTTGCAGCGCTTGCAGGGACGGAAACCGGCTTCCAGGCATTCAGCGATGGTCTCGCGGAACCGGCAGTTTTCGATCTTCGGCTTGCGCGCCGTGCAGGTGAAGCGGCAGAAGATCTTGGTCGACGTCACACACACATAGGCCACGCCCTCATAGGCGGGGTCCTTGTTCACAAGGGCGGAATAGAGCGTTTCGGTGTCGGGGCGTTTGAACAGCATCATGGGGAGGATGCTAGCGCAAATTTAAGCGGCACGCCGCCGAAAAACGGGCATGGATGTGGCTCATCCCTCATTCCTGTGCTTGTCACAGGAATCCAGTCGGCGCGCGTCTGCGCGGCGGGGAGAGTCCTTTCAGCCCAAGGACTTGGGCTGGCTAGATTCCTGTGACAAGCACAGGAATGAGGAAAGCTCTATCGCAGATCAATTCCCCGGCGGTGCGAAGGACGGGTCATCCAGCCTTGTGAAAATCACGCCGCGCGCCTTCAGCGCCAGAAGGCCCTTCACCACGCCCTCGCCCGCTTCATGGGTGGGCTGGTTGATGTGGGAGATAATGACATCGCCATCCCTGGCGGAAGCGATGTGTTTCGCCGTCGCGGCCGCCCCCAGCAGCGAGCCGCCATCGCCATTGACGGAATAACCGGCGACCCGCATGCCGAGCCGGTTGATGGTGGTCATGGAGGATCTGGTATATTTGGCCGTGGCACCCCGGAACCATTGCGGCTGGAGACCGGTGGCGGCGACGATGGCCTGACGGCCGCCCTCCACTTCCTGCTCGACCGCCGCTTCCGAACCGGCTGCGGCGATGCCATAGATGGAAACCGGCTTATCCACCGCCGGCACATGGTTTTCGCCATGGTTTTCGATCTCGAACAGGTCCGGATGCGCCATGAGCGTAGCCAGCGCCTCGCCATTGTGTTTCAGCCAGCGGGCGGTGACGAAGATCGTCGCCGGAATGCGCTCTTTCACCAGCGTATCGAGGATGCGGTGGTCGGTCTTGCCCATGCAGGCGTCCAGCGTCATCGCCACCCGCACCTTGCCGTCATGCTGCGGCGACATTTTCAGCGCCGGTTCGACAAGGCCGGTCCCCGCTAAGGCGGCGGACGCGGCGGAAGCGAACAGGGCAGCAAGGAGGAAGCGACGTATCATTTTCATTTTCCGCAGTGAATGCAGTATCATTCCGTGGCAATCCGCCCGCAAAGCGCCCGAATTATGGCGCGGTTTCCAGCCCGGACAGGGCTTCAAGCGCCTCTTCCACCCGCTGGCGTTCGGCGCTGGTGAGCGGCAGGATCGGCCGGGGCGGTTCGCTGACCGTCAGCGACAGGATGTTGGCGGCGGCGTAAACCACGCGGATGCTGCCGAATTCCTTGAACAGCGCCCAGAGCGGCTGGAAGGCCGCATCGATCCTCTTCGCCTCTTCCGCATTGCCGGCCTGAGCCGCCCGCATCAGCCGCAGGGCAGGAACCGGCAGCAGGCCGGCGACCACGCTGTACCAGGTGTCGCCGCCGGCAAGCGTGGCGTCGGCGCAGCCCCAGTCGCCGCTGTAACCGATGGCGAAATCTTGCCCCAGCTTGGGCCTCAGCCGCGCAAGCTCACCGGCATAATCGGAATCGGCCGGCAGCGGCATCTTGATGGCGCGGATATTGGGGATATAGGCAAGCCGCACCAGAAGCTCGTCGCTGAAGGCAAAGCGGGTCGTGGTGGGATTGTTGTAGATGGCGAGCGGCAGACCCGTTGCGCCGGCCACGGCGGCGAAATGGTGATAGGCCTCTTCCTGCGTCAGCGGCGTGTAGGAGACGGGAGCCAACAGCAATGCATCCGCACCGGCAGCTTCGGCGTCCTTTGCCAAGGCCACGGCGTCATCGGTGCGCAGGGCGCCGACGCCGGCCATGAGTGTGCGCCTGCCCTTGAGGACCGCCGCGGCAGCTTCGATGGCCCGGCGTCTCTCCGCGCGCGGCAGATACATATAGATGCCGGTGCTGCCGAGAATGCCGACGGAATCCACCTCGACCGCATCAAGCCGCTCGATGAGGGCGGAAAAGGCCTGTGTGTCGACCTGCCCGGCCTCGTCGGCCGGCGTGATCGGAAAAGCCGAAAGTCCCTTGAATCGTGGCGCCATGCCCGTCTCCCTCGCTTTGATCGGCAAGCAGGGTTACAGAGCCGGTGGCGGAGCGGCAAGAAAAGCGGAGGCTAAACGCCTGCCGGCAACCGAAAAAATCCTTGGTTAGTCATAAAGATACAACTTCTTCCACTGCTCCTCGGGAATTTTATCGCCGACGCGGTAATCGAAGGACTGGATGCTGAGGCTGTCGCTCTTCAGCTGGCACTTGTATTTCAGCTTGTACCATTCGCCCGAACTTCTGAAGACCGCGCCCGGCGCCTTGATGGAGTTCTTGCCAACTTCCGGATCACCGAAAGTATAGGCGATGACCTTGTCCGGCCGCATGCCCTTCTGCTCGGTCGCTATCCTTTCCATCGCCTCGATATCGCAGCGCTGTTCCAGCCGCTCCTCGGGGGCAAGCGCGTTCAACTGCCGCATGACGCTGGCGTCGATCGCGAAAGCAGGCGTGAAGGTCTGCAAGCCAAGGAAAAAGGCAGAAAGGGCAGCGGGAAAAAGCTTTCGCATGGGATCCTGTCAGTTTTTTCGTTTGTTCTTGTGGTGGGCGGCAGGCCGGGCGGCCTGCATCCATCATCGCTGATTTGCCGGATATTGCCAAAATGTGATCGAAAGCTGACGAAATTGTGCCCAAGCCGCATTCCGCCTGTGGAGATTTGAAACTTGATCGGCCGCAAGCCCCGCTCTACATCTTGGTGCCGCCCAAGAATTCTTCATACGAAAGCGAGTTTCCCTTGCCGATTTTCAAGAACCTGCCCGCCGCCCCGACCGCCGAAAAACGGCCCGTTCAGGACACGCATCACGGCATTACCCGCACCGACGATTACGCATGGTTCCGGGCCGATAACTGGCAGGCCATGTTCAAGGACCCTACCCTGCTCGACCCGTCGATCCGCGCCCATCTGGAAGCGGAGAACGCCTATATGGAAGCGGCCATGGGTGACACCAAGGCGCTTCAGGAAAAACTGTTCGAGGAAATGAAGGGCCGCATCAAGCAGGACGATTCCTCCGTGCCGGTCAATGACGGTCCTTATGCTTACGGGACATTGTTCGTGACCGGCGGCGAGCAGCCGCATTATTTCCGCACCCCGCGCGGCGGCGGCGAAAAACACGTGCTGCTGAACGGCGACAAAGAGGCCGAGGGCAAGGATTATTTCCGTCTTGCCGGTCTCGACCAGTCCTCCGATCACAGTCACGGCATCTGGGGTTATGACGACAAGGGCTCGGAATATTTCACCCTGCGCATCCGCAACCTCGAGACCGGCGAAGACCTTGCCGATGTCGTGGAAAACACCGGCGGCGGCGGCGCATGGGCGCCCGATGGCAAGAGCTTCTTTTATACGCTGCAGGACGAGAACCACCGCCCCTCCAAGGTCTTCCACCATATCATCGGCGAGCCGCAGTCGGCCGACCGGCTGGTTTATGAGGAAAAGGATCCCGGTTTCTTCATGGGCGTCGGCGCGTCGGTTCTCGACGATTTCATCTTCATCGACATTCACGACCATGAGACCAGCGAATATCGCATTCTCTCCACCAAAGACCTGACCGCCGAGCCTGCTATCGTGGCGGAGCGCGAAGAGGGCATCGAATATTCGATGTGCGAAGGTGGCGATGTCTTCTTCATCCTCACCAATGACGGCGATGCCAAGGATTTCCGCATTGTGGAAGCGCCGGTCACGGCACCGGGCAAAGAGAACTGGAAAGAGATCGTCCCGCATGAGCCGGGCCGCCTTATTCTCTCCGTCGATGCCTATGCCCGTCACCTGATCTGGCTTGAGCGCCGCGATGGCCTGCCGCGCATCGTCATCCGCGATCGTCGCACGGGCGAGGAACATTCGATCGCCTTTGCCGAGGAAGCCTATTCGCTTGGCCTGCATGGCGCGGCGGAATATGACACCGATGTCATCCGCTTCTCCTATTCCTCGATGACGACGCCGAGCCAGCTGTTCGATTACGACATGGTGACGCGCGAGCGCACGCTGCTGAAAACGCAGGAAGTGCCCTCCGGCCACAATCCGGACGATTACATCACCCGCCGCATCATGGCGCCTGCCCATGATGGCGAGCTGGTGCCGGTCTCCCTGCTCTATCGCAAGGATGTGGCGCTTGACGGTTCCGCCCCCTGCCTGCTCTACGGCTATGGCGCTTACGGCATCACCATTCCCGCCTCCTTCTCCACCACCACGCTGTCGCTCGCCGACCGTGGTTTCATCTATGCCATCGCCCATATTCGTGGCGGCAAGGACAAGGGTTTCGAATGGTACGAAACCGGCAAGATGGAAGCCAAGCAGAACACCTTCAAGGATTTCATCGCCGCTGCCGACCATCTGGTTCAGGAGGGTTTCACCTCCTATGGGGGCATCATCGCAGAAGGCGGCTCGGCCGGCGGCATGCTGATGGGTGCTGTCGCCAATATGGCGCCGGAAAAATTCGCCGGCATCATCGCCGCCGTTCCTTTCGTGGATGTGCTGACCACCATGCTTGATGACACTTTGCCGCTCACCCCGCCGGAATGGCCGGAATGGGGCAATCCGCTGGAATCGGCAGAGGAATATGGCTGGATTGCCGCCTACAGCCCCTATGACAATGTGGGTACGAAGCCTTACCCGCCTATCCTTGCGCTTTCCGGCCTCACCGATCCGCGCGTGACCTATTGGGAGCCGACCAAATGGGTGGCGAAGCTGCGTGAGAAGACCACGGGAGAAGCCCCCATCCTGCTGAAAACCAACATGGCGGCCGGCCATGGCGGCAAGTCGGGCCGTTTCCAGCGGCTGGAAGAAATCGCCTTCGAATATGCCTTTGCGCTGAAGGTGGCCGGCAAGGACGCGGCGTGACCCGCTGATGGCGGAACGGGCGGCGGAGAGCCGTCGCCCGAACCAAAAACAGTATAAAAATACCCTTCGAAAACCCGTTTCTGAATATTTTTTCCACAAAATCGCGCCGGTATTTTTTCTTTAAATACCACTTAACGACATAACGGATTTTTATTTCAAACTACTGAAATTCAAAATACACCTCAGTAAATTACAAATATATTTTCAGTATTACGCCAGACGGAAAAATGTTCCGGGAATCGAACGCATGGCTGCGATGCGCCATTTCGCGTTGCAATATCACTTTTTGGCCGTATTATGCCGGTCGTTGACATATTCATGCGCCTTTTCGCCGCATATCCTGCGGCAATGCCGCAGCGTGTTCTGCGGATATTCTTCTTGCCGTCATTTTTCGGCTTTTCCACGCGCCATGTCAGTTCGCCCTTGGCAATCCGGGCTTTGCAGTGCTCCCGCTTTGCCAATTGAAAACACTGCATCAGACTTGGGGGTCTTACACATGAAGAAACTCCTCGCCTCGACCATTCTCGTAACGGGCTTTATCATCGCTGCCGGTGCAGCAAATTCCGCCAATGCCGCCGAAGAGTGCGGCAGCATCTCCATCGCCGAAATGAACTGGGCATCCGCCGGTGTCGCGGCTTACGTCGACAAGTTCATCATGGAAAACGGCTATGACTGCACGGTCAATGTCGTCAGCGGCGATACCATGCCGACCTTCGCCTCCATGAACGAAAAGGGCCAGCCGGACATGGCGCCCGAATTGTGGGTGAACGCCGTGCGCGAGCCGCTCGATGCTGCCGTCAAGGAAGGCCGCATGATCGAGGCGTCTAAAATCCTCACCGATGGCGGCGTCGAAGGCTGGTGGATCCCGAAATTCATCGCCGACGCGCACCCTGATATCAAGACCGTCGAGGATGCGCTGAAACATCCCGAACTTTTCCCTGCCCCGGAAGACGCCAGCAAGGGCGCCGTGCATAATTGCCCGTCCGGCTGGAACTGCCAGGTGACCACCGCCAATCTCTACAAGGCGCGCGAGGGCGACAAAAAGGGCTTCACCCTGGTCGACACCGGCTCGGCCGCCGGCCTCGACGGCTCCATCGCCAATGCGTTTGAAAAGAAGCAGGGCTGGCTCGGCTATTACTGGTCGCCCACCGCCATTCTCGGCAAATATGAGATGGTGAAGCTGGATGACGGCGTCGAACTCGATCGCGCCCATTATGACGAATGCACCGCCAAGGTCGATTGCGCCGATGCCAAGGTCAACGCCTATCCGGTGGCCGATGTCTTTACCGTCATCACCAAGGATTTCGAAGGCAAGGCCGGCGTGACGCTGGACTACATCAAGGCCCGCAACTGGGACAACAAGACGGTCGCCGAAATCCTCGCCTGGATGGATGAGAACCAGGGCACCAACGAGGACGGCGCGGAGTATTTCCTCGAGAACCATGAGGACATCTGGACGAAGTGGGTTCCGGCCGAGGTGGCGGAGAAGATCAAGGCTTCGATGTGATTGGTTGATGGGGGAGTCGGCGCAAGCCGCTTACCCCCCTCTGCCCTGCCGGGCATCTCCCCCACAAGGAGGGAGATCGGCTTGGCGCACCCTTCTCACAAATCCGCAACGTGTTTGATGGGCGAGACTTTGCCTCGGATCGATCTCCCCCCTTGTGGGGGAGATGTCCGGCAGGACAGAGGGGGGTGCCCCGCGCTCCAGCTTCCACCGCTCACCACCCAATAACCCAAAGGGAAAACAACAATAATGGCCCTCTGCAATTACCTGCCGGACATGCTCTGCAAGTTCCCGGCCATCGACAATTCCACGATGCGTGTGGCACGCAAGACCATCGATGATGGTTTTCGCGACATCGTGCGCAACTATGGCGATGCGATCGATGTGATCGTGCATCCGCTGCAGCTCTTCCTCAATTCCTCGGAGCGGCTGTTCATCCAGACACCGTGGATCATCACGCTCCTCATCATTCTCGCCATCGTGCATCTGGCCGGTCGCAGCTTCAGGATTACCGGCGGCACGGCGCTCGCCCTGCTGATGATCGGTGCGGTCGGTCTCTGGCGCGACGCCATGACGACGCTGTCCATCGTCGCCATCGCCACCCTGATCGCCATCGTCATCGGCCTGCCGCTCGGCATCCTGATGGGTCGTTCGGAACGCCTGCAACGCCTCATCAATCCCGTGCTCGACGTGATGCAGACCCTGCCCAGCTTCGTTTATCTCATCCCCGTGGTGGTGATTTTCGGCATCGGCAAGGTACCGGGCCTGATCGCAGTGGTGATCTATGCCATTCCGCCGGTCATTCGCCTCACCAGCCTTGGCATTCGCCTGGTGGACCGGGAGGTGCTGGAAGCGGCAGACGCCTTCGGTTCCTCCAACGGCCAGAAGCTGTTCAATGTGCAGCTGCCGCTGGCGCTGCCCACCATCATGACCGGCATCAACCAGACCATCATGATGGCGCTCGCCATGGTCGTCGTCGCCTCCATGGTCGGTGTCGGCGGGCTCGGCAAGAACGTGCTGCAGGCCATCAATAACCAGTTCTTCACGGTGGGCTTCCTGAACGGTTTCGCTCTGGTCGCCATCGCCATCATGTTCGACCGGGCGAGCCAGGCTTTTGGCAAGCGCCTGCAGAAATACCGCGAGGTCTCCCATGGCTAAAAGCATCGAAATCCGCAACCTCTACAAGATCTTCGGCAAGCATCCCGAGAAGTACCTCGAAGCGGTGCGATCCGGCATGGACAAGGTGGAGCTGAACGACAAACACAACCACGTGCTTGGCCTCAACAACATCAACATCACCATGCCGGGCGGCAAGATCACCGTCGTCATGGGCCTTTCCGGCTCCGGCAAGTCGACGCTGATCCGCCACATCAACCGGCTGATCGACCCGACGGCGGGCGAGGTTCTCTATGACGGCGAGGATATCTGCGGCATGAGCGCTTCGGCGCTCCGGCAGTTCCGCCGCCACAAGACGGCGATGGTGTTCCAGAAATTCGGCCTTCTGCCGCACCGCACCGTGCTGGAAAACAGCGTCTACGGGCTCGACATCCAGGGCGTACCGCGCGGCAGAAGCGAGGAAAAGGGCCGCTACTGGCTGGAGCGTGTCGGCCTTGCCGGTTACGAGGATTATTATCCGAACCAGCTTTCCGGCGGCATGCAGCAGCGTGTCGGCCTTGCCCGTGCACTTGCCAATGACGCTGATATCCTCCTGATGGACGAGGCCTATTCGGCGCTCGATCCGCTGATCCGCGTCGACATGCAGACCATGCTGCTCGATCTGCAGCAGGAACTGAAAAAGACCGTGGTGTTCATCACCCACGATCTGGACGAGGCGCTCAGGCTCGGCGACCATATCGCCATTCTGAAGGACGGCGAAGTGGTGCAGCAGGGCGACGGCCAGAGCATCATTCTCTCCCCGGCCGATGGTTACGTCACCGACTTCGTGCGCGACGTCAATCGCGGCCGCGTGCTGCAGGCGACCACGGTGATGGAGCCGCTTGAAAGCCGCCCCGAGGGCATGTCCGTGCCGGAAAACGCGACGCTGGAAACCATTGCCCGCGACATGTCGGAAGCCAACGAGACGACCGCGCATGTGGTGGACGAGGACGGAAAGCCCGTCGGCAGCATCGGGCTGGACACGCTGGTGGCGGCCATGGTGACGCCCGCGCCGCAGGAGGTTGAGGTTGAGGTGAAGGCGGAAGCGGCAGAGGAGCCGGAGAAGCTCCAGGAAACGGTTGTGCCGGTGGAGAAGGAAACGGCGTAATCCGGCACCGGACGGATTGGCCGCGTCCGCGAGATTTCCTCGTTCCGTCATACCGGCCTTGAGCCGGTATCCAGCCAGCCCAAGTCCTTGGGCTGAAAGGACTCTCTCGCCGCGCAGACGCGAGTCGGCTGGATTCCGGCTCAAGGCCGGAATGACGGGAGTGAGGTGTTCACGGCGCCAGAAATTTAAACCGGACTGCAATGCCGCGAGGGACAAAGCTGGCAATCTCCTCCTGCCCCGTCTTCATTAGGCAAAAACGAAGCACCCCTTTGCCGGCTGTCAAGCCGGGAACGTCGTTGCAGCGCAGCAAGCGCAAGTTTCGGACAAGTCGCCGTCGTTAACCATTCGTTAACTTTTGAACGCGGAATCACCGACATGCAGATCGAAAGCAATATCGGCGGATACAACTATCAGGGACGTATCCGCGACATCGAAAAAGCCGGCAGCGCGCAGAGCGCGCCCGAAGAGCAGGCCGTGAAGCGTGGCCCCGGCAACCCGACCGTTTCCAGCACCATTCTTTCCCATTCGCTGGCCAATGTGTTGTGGGCCGTCGGCAATGGCAGCGCGCCTGCTGCGGCCTCTGCCGAGATCGAAGTGGAAGCGCAGGCCGAGTGGGTGCGCAGCGCCTATTCGGAATATACCGAATAGGCTTTTAGAACAAAGCCTCTGCCTCTACCGCTACCTCCGTCATCCTCGGGCTTGACCCGAGGATCCAAGGCTTCAAGCGGGTATGGATCCTCTGGTCAAGCCCGAGGATGACGCGGAGAGATTCAAGCGCCTTGATCAACAAACTGAAATAGTCGATTCCCATCAGGCCCTTGCCGGACTGACCTCGACCGTCACATGCGAGAGTTCATGTATGGCTGCAAGTTTCTGCTTGTAGAAAGCCGGCGCTTTCGGCACCTGCGACTGGATTGCCACGATGGCGGCGTGATGCCCCGGCCCCACCTGCCAGACATGCAGGTCGGTGATGCGATCCTCTTCCGTTTCCACGCTTTCGCGTATTTCCTGCGGCAGATCTTCCGTCTGGGGTACGGCGTCGAGCAGCGTCGTCGCCGTGGAGCGGACCAGCCCCCATGACCAGCGTGCGATGACCAGACCGCCGACGATGCCCATTGCCGGATCGAGGAAAGACCAGCCGTTCCATTTGCCGAGCAGCAGCGCGACGATGGCAAGAACCGAGGTCAGCGCATCGGCCAGCACATGCAGATAGGCGGCGCGCAGATTGTTGTCCCTGCCGCCCTTTGCATCATGCTCACCGTGATGCGCGTGCGAACCGTGATCGTGATGGGCGTGCGAGCCATGGGCGTGACCATGACCGTGGCCGTGATCATGATGATGGTCGTCTTTCAAGAGCACGGCGCTGACAAGGTTGACGGCAAGGCCGATGACGGCAACGAGGATCGCCTGGTTGAAGTCGATTTCGACCGGATTGACGAGGCGCATCGCGCTTTCAACGGCGATGAGCAGCGCCACCACTGCCAGCACGATGGCGCTGGCGAACCCCGCCAGATCGCCGAACTTGCCGGTGCCGAAGGTGAAGCGCGGATTGCGCGCCTCACGGCGGGCATAGAGATAGGCCAGCGCCGAAATCAGCATTGCGCCCGCATGAGTGGACATGTGCCAGCCATCCGCCGTCAGCGCCATGGAGCCGAACCAGTGGCCGGCAACGATCTCGGCCACCATCATGACGGTGGTGAGCGCAATCACCATCCACACGCGCCTCTCGTTACGCTCATGATTCTGGCCGAGGAAAACATGCTCATGGCCGGCCGCATGGGAGAATTCGGATGTCGTCGTCATGTCGCTAATCCTGTTCGATTTTCAGAGCGTCTTGTCTAAGCATCTGGTCTTTCCGCCGATGCCCTAGCGGATGTAGGTCTTCAGCACCTGGGCCAGCTCTTCCGCCGCCCGCGCCCGTTCGTCTTCATTTTCGGCGTGCACCACATGTTCGTGCAGATGTTCCTGCATCACCTCTCCGGTGAGGCCGGAAAGCGCGCCGCGCACCGAAGCCAGCAATTGCAGCACCTCGCCGCAGGGCTTGGCGTCGTCCAGCGCGCGCTCCACCGCCTCCATCTGCCCTTTCAGGCGACGGATGCGGGCGAGAAGCTTCTCCTTGTTGCGGATCGTATGGGACATAGGCACCTCATATACTATAGGGGGGTATACTATATTGAGATGTTTTTTCGTTCAAGTCTCGCATGACGCAATCCTCGCGAATGTTTCGGCCCCTAAAAATACATCATCAGAACTTGGGGACTCAGTCATGACGACTATCGCAGCAACCACCAGCAGCTATTACGCAACGCCGGTCCGGACCCTTGAACCGGCGAAAAACAAGGAAACCCATTCCACCACCGAGGCTCTGCTGGAGCTGACCCGGGCCGCGCATCGCGCCATCTCCAGCGCGGAAAGCGTCGCCACGGCAGTTTCACCGGCCGCCGCCAGCGTTTCCGCCGGTCTTGCCGCCGCTTTGTGGAACCTCGACAGCGGCGCCTCCGCGACAGGCACATCCGCGCCGGAAATGGCCGCCGTCGCGCAGCCTGAAGCCGCCTCCAGCCTTGAGACGGAAGTTCTGAAGGCCCTGGCACAGGCGCTCGGCGTGGACGAGGCCGCCTGACACCCATTGAACAGCGGGCTGAAAGGTAATATCTCTAGAGACTAGAGCATCGGGCCCTGAGCGGCGGAAACAACCCGCTCTCTTCCCGCTGCGCCGGAGATATGGAGAAAGCGATGCTGTCCATCGGTGAATTGTCCAAACGTACCGGCGTCAAGGTGCCGACGATCCGTTATTACGAGCAGATGGGCCTCATCCGTGAGGCGGACCGTTCGGAAGGCAACCAGCGCCGTTACGAAAAAACCGATCTCGAAAGGCTGGCCTTCATCCGCCATGCCCGCGATATCGGTCTGAATATCGACGCCATTCGCGAATTGATTGCACTTAGCCAGCACCGGCAGATGCCGTGCGAAGGGGCGGACCGTATCGCTGCCGAACACCTCGCCCATGTGCGTGAAAAAATCGCCAGCCTGAAGAAGCTGGAGCATGAGCTGGAGCGCATCGTCTCCCATTGCCACGGCCATTCGATCGAGGATTGTTATGTCATCCGCGCGCTTTCCGACCATGGCATGTGCGAAGGCGAACACTGAGACGCGGAGAAGACGGCGGCGCTGACATCCCGCTGTCATCCGGGCGATATATGCGCCTGCCATCGCTTCAAAAGAGATGCCGGATGCCAGAGACCTTTTCCGAAATCGCCCCCTTCGACACGATTTTCATCGATGTTTCCGACGGCCACAGGCTGCATGTGACGATTGCGGGCAATCCGGCGGGACAGGCGGCGATCCTGCTTCACGGTGGCCCCGGCTCCGGGATATCGTCAACGGCGCGGCGCTATTTCGATCCTCAGCGTTACCGCATCATTCAGTTCGATCAGCGCGGATGCGGGCAGAGCACGCCGAATGCGGCCGTCAGCCTTGAGCACAACACCACGCAGCACCTGATCGGCGACATGGAGGCCATTCGTGTGGCGCTTGGCCTCGATGACTGGTTGATATTCGGTACCTCATGGGGCTCGACGCTCGCCCTCGCCTATGCCCAGCGCCATCCCCGCCATGTCCGCGCCATGGTTCTGGCGGGTGTCACGACGACCCGGCAGAAGGAAATCGACTGGCTTTATCAGGGGCTGGCGATGTTTCTGCCCGGACAATGGCAGCGCTTTATCGCCGCGATCCCGGATCATATGTCGAAGGACGATCCTGTCGCGGCCTATGACCGGCTTTTGAACGATGCGGATCCCGCCATCCGCGCCGGGGCGGCCTATGAATGGCATCTATGGGAGGCGGGTTCGATCACCGCAGAGACCATCTCGGCTTTTCCCGAAAAATGGCAGGATGAAAACTACAGGCTCGCGCGGGCGCGTCTGTGCGCGCATTATTTCCACCATGCGGCTTGGCTGGAAGACGGCGTGCTTCTCCGCAACGCCGGCAGTCTGGCGGGCATTCCCGGTGTCCTCATTCAGGGCATGCGGGATCTGCAGGGACCGCCGGTCACGGCTTACGAGCTTGCCGCGGCGTGGCCGGGAAGCGAGCTGATCATGATCGACGGGGCCGGACATTCCACGGCGGATGCGGGGATGGAAGAAGCCATTGTTTCGGCAATCGCGCGATTTGCGAATTGACCCGCTTGACAGATTATGGATTCGGGCGCATTGCATGTCCCATGATCAACGAACGCGCACCCATCTCCTGCTCGTACTTTTGGGCCTACCTTTAAGGGCGGCTCGACAGATCATATTGTCAACAAGCCGCCGTCAGGCGGCTTTGTTGTTTCTCAAGCGTCCTGACGGCACCGATAAGACCAAAGGACCAAAGAAATGACCGAAGATAGCACCCTTACACTGGAAAGACCGCCCGTCGTCATTATTCGTGGCGCACGCAAGACGGATCTGCCCGAACTCAACGAGATGATCACGCTGCTTGCCTCCTATCATGGCGATGCGGCGGCGATCACGCCGGCGAAACTGGAACGCGACCTGTTCGGCCCCCTGCCCTGGGTGCACGGCCTGGTGGCGGAAGCCGATGGCGCGCTGATCGGTTACGCCCTGCTTCTGCCGCTCTACAGGGCGCAGGAAGGCCAGCGCGGACTTGAGCTGCACCATCTCTTCGTGCGTGACGGCCATCGTGGCCATGGCACCGGCCAGCACCTCGTTTCCCGCGCCCGCGATATCGCCAAGCGGCTGGGCTGCGACTATCTTTCCGTCAGCGCCACGACCGGCAATGTCGCGGCGCATCGCTTCTACGAAAACATGGATTTCGCGCCCCGCCCGGTCACCGGCATGCGCTACATGCAGGCCATCGCCTGATTAAAAACCACGGAGACGGCCATGACACGGATCGCCATTGCGCTCGCGCAGGATTTTGCGGACTGGGAACCGGCGCTGCTTGCTGCCGCAGCACGCAGCTATCTCGGCGTCGAGATCATCTACGCCACGCCCGATGGCCGGCCGGTAACCTCCATGGGCGGGCTGAATGTGACGCCTGACACGTCCTATGATGCGCTCGATCCTGAGAATATCGATGCTCTCATCGTTCCCGGTGGTCTCAGCTGGGAAAAGGGCACGGCTGTCGATCTTGGCGGGCTGGTGCACCGGTTTCGCGACAGGAACCGGCTGGTGGCCGGCATCTGCGCGGCGGCGAGCGCGCTCGGCGGCACGGGCGTGCTGAACGATGTCGCCCATACCGGCAATTCGCTGGCATCCCACAAGGCCTATCCGGCCTATAGCGGTGAAAACCTCTATCGCGACCAGCCGAAAGCGGTCAGCGATGGCGGCGTCATCACCGCCGCCGGCAGCGCGCCGGTGAGTTTCGCTGTGGAAATCCTGAAACACCTCGGCCTCTTTGGTCCGGAAGCCGAGGCGGAACTTCAGGTTTTTGCGGCGGAGCATCGGTGAGGCGGACGCTGATATTGTGGGCCACGTAAGCCCGCCCGCCCTCATTCCTGTGCTTGTCACAGGAATCTAGCCAGCCCAAGTCCTTGGGTTGAAACGACTCTATTCGTTGCGCAGACGCGCGTCGGCTGGATTCCTGTGACAAGCACAGGAATGAGGTGGTGCAAAATACAAGCGTCTTGGCACCCTCATTCATCACCTCCGATCCAGCACCCGGCACATGCGCGCAGCCGGGTCCTCACCCTCCCCGGCAATCGCCCGGCGAATATCGCGGCTGTTCAGATGCAGGCTGCGGCCGGCGGGCAAATTTGCACGTTTTATCTTGGAAAGGGCTGCCTCGACGAAGGCGGCCTCGTGCTCGTGGAAAAAGGTGAGAGCCGCCTGCCCCGACGGGCTTGGCCCCAGCACGGCCTTGAAGGCAAGACGGTGCACGGCGCAGAAAGCGCCGTGACCGGGAACGGCAAAACGCAGCGCATCGAGTTCCTCACTCCATTCCGCTGCGTCCCGCATGGATTTACGCCTGCTGGAAGCGCTTCAGGAAAAACGCGCTCAATGTTCCGAGCAAAGCCCAGAATACGAAGCTGGTCACGGTGGCGGCGACGATGAACTGACGCTCGAGCGGCAGCGGCGCCAGCGCATGTTCGCCTTCCGGAGGCAGCGGTGCACCGAACACATGCGGTGCGACGATCAGCACCAGCGCCAATATGATGGCCCAGGGTTCGCGGCGGAAGGCGATCAGCGCAATGCCGCCTGCGGTTGCGGCAACCGTCGCAAGCCACCAGATCTGCCGTGCCTCGAGCGCGGCAGCCGGGCTGCCCGGCAGTTCCGGCGGCAGGCCGATCATCGGGGCCAGCATGACGGCGGCAAAGCCGGCAACACCCCAGAGAAGACCCTCGCGCCAGCCGCCATTCGTGCCACGCAGCGAAATCAGGCCGGTCAGCACCAGCGCATAACCGATGGCGGTGAGAACATTGGCAGCCACGGTATAGGCGGTGCGCTCGAAGCCGTCGGCCGGAGCCCAGGCTTCATCGTTATGCTCATGGGCGGGAACGGCAGCACCGGGGGCCGTCGCATCATGGCTGTGGGGCGCTTCGCCGGCGCTTTCATAGGTTTCCGCCTGAAGGATGAGCGGCGTGGTGCCAAATGCCTGCATGGCCGAGACGGCGAAACCGCCGAGAATGCCGACGAGAACGGCGGTAAAGACGATATTGCGAAAAGACGACATGCCGTTTCCCCTCAATGGCAGGGGAAGGCATTGGCATGGCGCGTGTCATGCGCGGCATTGTGAACGGCTTCCACATGGGAAAAGCCGACAAAACCGACAACGAACAGGCCAAGCATGATCGCCGTCAGCGATTGCGCAAAGCTGGTTGTTTTTGCGGAAACGGCTGAATTGGCCGTATTCTGGTTGATGGACATGGTGACCCCTCTTGCGGCGCGACCCCGCGCCTCTGGACGCGGCCGAACGGAAAAAGGCCGTCGAGCCGCATACGATACACTTCACCACGGGGATACGAGACTGACACAGGGAGGCGTTGATCCCACCGCCCTGACATTCCGCTCTTCCGGACACCCCGCCGGCATGGATATTTCCGTGATGGCAGGTCTCCTGGCTTACGGGTCAAAACCTGAAACACCTTCCCGGCATCACCCTCTCTGGAAACCCTGGGTTTCCGGCGAGATGGCTTGCCAGTGGCATTTCGTTTCAGGCTCTCCGCTCACAGTTGCGGGGGCAGCCACGAATGAGGATTTCTCCCTATCGTGTTCCCTTTTCACCTTCCGGAATGCCCGGAAGGAACCATCACAGGATTGTTATCCGATGGGCGGGGTCGGGAGTCAATGGTGAGCCTGCTTTCCAACCGCACGCCGTCGCCTCCACCTTCGTCACCCCGGACTAGATCCGGGGTCCAGCACGATCAAGTCCTTGATCGCAATAGATACGTCTCACGGCGCGGACGCGCCGTGGCTGGATGCCGGATCAAGTCCGGCATGACGGCTGAGGGTTACCGCGACGGTATCGCCTTCAGATAGGCGGCGATGGCATCGCGGTCATCGGCCGTCAGATGCGCCATATTCTGCTGCACCTTGACCATGGAGCCGCCGACGCTGTCGAATTCCGGGGTGAAGCCGGTTTCCAGATAGCTGGCAATATCGGCCGCCGCCCAGGCCCCCATGCTTTGCGAACCGGGGGTGATGTCGGGAATACGGCCCTCGCCTTCCGGATTGGGACCGCCGGCCAGCCATTTATCCGTCTGGAATCCGCCGAGCGCATTGCGCGGTGTGTGGCACTCGCCGCAATGGCCAGGCCCCTCCACCAGATATTGGCCGCGCAGCAATTCGGCATTGGCGTTGGCAAGCTCGACGCGGGGCCGCGCCGAGGGGTCGAAATAAAGGAATTTCCAGCCGCCCAGCGCCATGCGCATGTTGAAGGGGAACGGCAGATCGTGATCCGGCGCATCGTTCTGGCTGGCGGGCAGGACTTTCAGATAACCGTAGAGGTCGTTGATGTCCTTCTGCGTCATACGGGCATAGGAGGCATAGGGAAAGGACGGGTAGAGATGTTCACCGTTCCTGCCAACGCCGCGCGTCATCGCATCGCCGAATTCGGCCAGCGTCCAGCTGCCGATACCATGTTGCGGATCGGAGGAAATATTGGGCACATGGAAGGTGCCGAAGGGGCTTTTCAGCGCCTGCCCGCCCGAAAGCATCAAAAGCGCATCGCCCTTGGCATCGGGTGCGGCATGGCAGCTGGCGCAGCCGCCCGCCCAGAACAGCGTTTCGCCATTGGCCAGATCGGGCTCCCCAAGGCTCACCCAATGGCTGGGTGCCTGTCGCTCAGGCGCCGTCACCCAGGCGAAAATACCATAACCCGCAACCGCCGCAATCGCGATCCCGCCCGCAAGCTTCGTCCAAATGGAAGACATGCCCCTCTCCCCACTCTCACCTGACCGGGTCAGGTGTCTTTCCAGGCCTGAAAAACGCCGCTGGAAAGCGGCGTTTTGAAAGGATTACTTCTTCAGACGATAGGTCTGATGGCAGGTGCCGCAATCGGCGCCGAGTGTCTTCATGGCGGTGGTGACGCCTGCCTCATCGGTGGGGAGATTGGCAAGAACCGTGTCCGCATCCGCGCCCAGCTTGGCGGCCTTTGCCTTGAAGTCCTCGAAATTTTCCCAGATGGCGGGTGCGGCCGCACTGCCGGCCTCGCTGCCGGGCGGGAACTGGTCGGGGAAAGCCTTGGCATTGGTGCTGATGGCCGTCACGGCGGCTTTCACGACGTCAGCGTCGTAAGGCTTCTGACCCTTGGAGATGGCGGCGAGCGCGCCCATGGAGCCGCCGATCTGCTTCATCATGCCTTCACGTTTTTCGACTTCGCCGGCAGCATAGACCGCTCCGGCGCAAAGACAGCCGAAAAGCATGGCCGCCGCGATGGTTTTCAATTTCATAGACTCTCTCCTTGATTCCGGCTGGGACACCGGACGCTAGATGGAACGGCGCGAGGATGCCCTTTCCGGATGGCGAAAAGAAGTCACATTGCGGTGAATTCTATCGTGAAAACAGAAGTCTAGGACAGGGCCTCCCAAAGCGTCAGCAGGGCTGCGGCAATCAGCATGAAACCGGCGGCGCGGCCGATGAAGATTGTCGCACCCGGCGAGGAAACCAGCCATGCGCGGCTTTTATCCGCCGTCAGCGCCAGCGCGCCGTAGACCGTGAACTGGGTCACCGCCACCATCGCGCCCATCACCAGCCCCTGCATCCAGATCGGGCCATAGGCCGGTTTGAGGAATTGCGGATAGATCGCCATCATGAACAGATAGGCCTTCGGATTGGAAAGGCAGGTCAGCACCGCCCGCCAGAAGGCTTTTTTGACCGAAGCGCTCGCCTGCGCCTCATCGCCGTTCACGACGATCGCGCTGCGCATCAGGCCGATGCCGATCCAGATCATATAGGCCGCACCGAAGACCAGCAGCGGCAGGAACAGCGAGGGCATCCAGGCGGCCAGCATGCCGACGCCCAAGGCGCCGTAAAGCGAATGCACGATGCCGCCGGCGCTCATGCCGCTTGCGGCGGAAAGGCCGGTTCTTTTGCCTCCCGTCAAAGCGCTTGCCAGCACGAACAGCATGTCCATGCCCGGCAGGATGATGATGCCGAACAGGACCAGAAAGAAAAGCCAGAGATTTTCAGCGTAACTCATGTCAGTATCTCCCAAAACAGTTTGCGGCACATTCGGGAAAGCATATGTTTCTCAATGTGTTTTTCTGTTTATAGGAAAAGCCAACTGACAGCGTTGTGTCAGTTGCGTGGTGAAGCAACCGGAAAAAACGGCAATGCGCAAGGCGTCGAGACTGTTCGAGATCATCCAGATTCTGCGGGTGGCGCGCAGGCCTGTCACCGCGCAGACGATTGCCGAGGCGCTGGAGGTGACGGTGCGCTCGGTCTATCGCGATATAGCCGCCCTTCAGACCATGCGTGTGCCGATCGAAGGGGAACGCGGCGTCGGTTATATCCTGCGCCCCGGCTTCAACCTGCCGCCGCTGATGTTTTCCATCGAAGAGACCGAGGCAATCGTGCTTGCGCTCGCCATGGTCGCCCGCACGGGGGATGCCGAATTGCGGCAGGCGGCGAAAAAGGTCAGCGACAAGATCGCCACATCCCTGCCCGAGCCCCTGTCGAAGATGCTCTCCGCCAATGCCCTGCATGCCTGGGGCAGCATCGCCCCCGCGCCCGCCGGCATCGACCTTTCAACAGTCAGGCGGGCAGTGCGCGACGAGGAGAGGCTGAATCTCACCTATTGCGATGAAACCGGCGCGGAGACGCGGCGGCAAATCCGCCCCATCGCCGTGATCTATTATTCGGAAACGACCAATATCGTCGCCTGGTGCGAATTGCGGCAAGCAATCCGCAACTTCCGCTCGGACCGGGTACTCGCCTGCGAAACCACGGGCAGCTTTTTCAAGATGGAAGGCGAAAAGCTGCGGCAATTGTGGATGAGCGGCTGGCAGAGCAACCAGCCGGGCAACATAACGTCAGAACGCACGACGAATGAAGCCGGCGCGTAAAAGCAACTGATTTAGTACGTCTTGCAACCTTCGTTCCGTGCCGGCGAACCCCTCTCCGCCCTCATTCCTGTGCTCGTCACAGGAATCCAGTCGACGCGCGTCTGCGCGGCAGGAGAGGTCCTTTCAGCCCAGGGACTTGGGCTGGCTGGATTCCTGTGACAAGCACAGAAATGAGGGTCGAGAGAGGTGTGCTGGCTTCAAATTACGGCAGCGTTCTGCCGCAGATGTTCCAGCACCCGATCCTCTTCGCGCCCGAAGCCGCGAATGACGATGCGTTCGGCAAAGACATCGGCGATGGCGAAGGTGTTCTGGTCGGGTGTATCCACCATGCCCTTGAAGTTGACGAAGTGGGTGTTGCCCAGCACGCCGTAATTGCCATTGTGATTGTGGCCGCTGAACCATGCGATGACCGAAGGGTGTGCGCCCAGAAGATCGAGGATGCGCGGTGCGTCCCACATATTATGGGCGTTTTCCGGATAGAGCGGATAATGGCAGAGAACGACGACTTTTTCACCCGTCGCATCGGCCTTTTGCAGAACGGTCCGCAACCATTCGAATTGTCCGTCGCTAAGCGACGCATTCCAGTCCTGGGCGTTGATCGCACCCGCTTCCTGCAGGCGCTTCAGCCGCTCTTCGGCAAGCGCGCGGCGCGGATCGCCGGGAGGCGGGGCAAAGAGGCTTACCTCGTTGCCGTCAAGCACCACGAAGCGTATCGCGCCGATGGCGAAATCATGCCAGGGGGCAGACATGCCGAGGCGGGCATGGATGGCCGTCAAGTGCTCGGCGGCAACGGCAAAATCGTGATTGCCCGGGAGCATGACCGAAGGGTGACGGAGCCCATCGTAAACGCTGAGAATCGCGTCGAAATTTTCAAATCCGCGGTCGATGATGTCGCCCAGCGTCACCACGAAGGCCAGGTCCTCGCGGTTGAAGGCATCGATCGCCTGCGCGAGCTTCTTCGGGCTCTCGGCATAATACCGGCCCATTTCCGGGCGGGGATCGGCATCGGCATATTGGGGGTCGGCGACGATGCCGAAGGAGAAGAGAGGTGTGATTTTTTCAGTCATGATGCGCCGCGATAAACCCGGCTGATGACAGGCTTGTGACAAACCGGGCAAGATGCCGGATGCGGCCGGCCGGAGGTATCAGGCCCTGAAAACAAAACACCCGGCGTGAAAGCCGGGTGTTCCAAAAAATTCCGTTCCGCAAGCCTTACTTGGCGGCGGCTTCGTAACGCTCCAGGACGTAGTCCCAGTTGATGAGGCTGTCGACGAAGGCTTCGAGGTACTTCGGACGCAGGTTGCGGTAATCGATGTAGTAGGAGTGTTCCCACACGTCGACGCCGAGGATCGGCTCTGCACCGTGAACCAGCGGGTTTTCGCCGTTTGCGGTCTTGGAGATTTCAAGCTTGCCGTTCTTGACGGAAACCCATGCCCAGCCGGAGCCGAACTGCGTGGTGCCGGCAGCGATGAAATCAGCCTTGAACTTGTCGTAACCGCCGAGATCGGAGGCGAATGCCTGCTCCAGCTTGCCCGGCAGCTTGTTGCCGCCGCCGCCCTTCTTCATCCACTTCCAGAAATGAACGTGGTTGTAGTGCTGGGCAGCGTTGTTGAAGAGGCCGGCATTGGTGCCAAAGGACTTCTTCACGACTTCTTCGAGCGACAGGTCGGAAAGACCGGCTTCAGCAGCCAGCTTGTTGCCGTTGTCGACATATGCCTTGTGGTGCTTGTCGTGATGGAACTCGAGCGTCTCGCGCGACATGTAGGGTGCAAGCGCGTCGTAGTCGTAGGGGAGTTCGGGAAGTTCGAAGGCCATGGTTTTTACTCCTTTTTGCAGCGGGTTACCGCTCCTAGAAACCGTGTGAGCGGACCATAGGAGCGAAGCTCCGTTTGGGCAACCTGCGAAATATCAAAATGTTCCGACAAAAGAGAAAATTCCTCTCCGTGAAGCCGCCACCACATTTGTTTCACAACCCTGGCGTACCGTTTTCCACCCTATCGGTTCGCTTTTGCCGAAATTGCAGGAAGGAAATTCCATGACCCGCCCATTGATCCGCTCCATCACCCCAAAGCTTCTCCTTGTTGCCGCCTTCTCATCGCTGGCGCTGCCCGCCGCCGCATCTTCGGATGATGCGTGGAAGGAATTCGTGGCGGATGTGCAGACGGCGTGCCTTGGCGCGGGCAAAGACATGATCGAAGACGCCAAGGCCGTGGTCGATCCGATCGGCAGCGAGAATTACGGCCTCGCCATCATCACCGGCAAGGCCAAGTCAACCGGTCAGAACGGGGGAGCAGAGGCGACTGTCAGCCATATCTGCGTCTACGACAAGAAGACCAAGGCCGTGGAACTGGGCAGCGAGCTTGCCGGCGATACGCTGAAGGTTGAAATTCCCGGTTCCACCAAGCCCTGAATTCTCAGAAACGGGGCGTGGTATCGCCCTCGCCCAGTGCACGCTGCATCAGCACCGTGTCCAGCCATTGGCCATGTTTCCAGCCGATGGATTTGAAGGTGCCGACATGCTCGAAACCGGCGGCGCGGTGCACGCCGATCGAGGCGGCGTTGGCCGAATCGCCGATGACGGCAATCATCTGCCGGAAGCCCCGGGCGCTCGCCTCCTCGATCAACGCATCGAGGAGCTTGCGGCCGATGCCTAAGCCTTTCATCGCCGGATCGATATAAACGGAATCCTCGACCGCCGCGCCATAGGCAGGGCGTGCGCGATAGGCGCCGGCATAGGCATATCCGGCTATCTTTCCATCGAACTCACCGACGAGATAGGGGTAATTGCCCGCGACCAGAAGACGGCGGCGCTCGGCCATCGCCTCCGCGGTCGGCGGATCGATCTCGAAACTGGCGCGGCCGTGCAGCACGGCATCCCGGTAGATTTCGGTAATGGCTGTGATATCCGCCTCTTCGCAGGGGCGGGTGGTAAGGCTGGAAACGGTGGGAAGGGTCATTCTCTTGTCCTGCGGATCATTCACGGCCTCATTGTGCATTGCGGCGCAGCCAAAATAAAGATTATCTGTCTTATACAAACGATAAGGTTTTCTTTGATGATGGATCTCGATCTGCGACAGGTGCGCAGCTTCATGGATGTGGCCGATCTCGGCAGTTTTTCCGCCGCCGCCGACAAGGCGGGGCTGACGCAGCCGGCCATCAGCCTGCACATAAGGCTGCTTGAAAAGCAGCTTGGCGTGCGGCTGATCGAAAGGGTCGGCAGGCGCGCGCAGCCAACGGCGGCGGGCCGGGATTTTCTCATCCATGCGAGGCGGATTGCGGAAGAAGTGGCGCATGCCATCGATACCGTAGCACCTCATCGCAGCGGTGTTACGGGACGCCTGCGCATCGGCACGGGCGCCACCGCCTGCATCTATCTTCTACCGCCGGTGCTGGGCAGGATCCGCCAGGCCATGCCCGGCATCGACATCGTCGTGCAGACCGGCAATACCCACGATATATTGCGGCTTCTGGAGGCCAACACGATCGATGCGGCGGTGGTGGCCCTGCCCGCCAGCGGCCGCAGCCTCGATATCAGCGATATCCATCTCGACGAACTGGTGGCGGTTTTCCCACACGGCTCCGTTCCTGAAGAAACGGTGCTGAATGCGGAGGCGCTTTCGACGCGACCGCTGCTGCTTTACGAAGGCGGCAATACCCGCAGGCTGGTGGATCAATGGTTTTCGATGAGCGGCCGCACCGTGCAGCCTGCCATGGAGCTGGGCAGCGTCGAGGCCATCAAGAAGCTGGCGGGCGCGGGTCTAGGTCTTGCCGTCGTGCCGCGCATGGCCGTGGAACATGAGGGCGCGGCATCCGGTCTTGAATGGCGCTCGCTCGAACCGCCGCTGGAGCGCAGGATCGCGCTGGCGCTGAGGCGCGACAAACACATGACTGCGCCGCTCAGGGCGCTTGCCGCTGCCTTGCCCGACCTGCGGAAACGATGAGGCCCGCGCCGGGTGAGGACGCGGGCCTCGGCCTGTTGATGGGACACTTCTCTTCCGTCATGCCGGACTAGATCCGGCATCCAGCCACGGCGCGTCTGCGCCGTGAGAGGACTCTTTCGCGATCAAGGACTTGACCGCACTGGACCCCGGATCAAGTCCGGGGTGACGGAGTGCGGATACTGGTTACTTGCCATATCCAACGCTGGATCGCCTTCAGAACTCCGTCCACTCATCGCCCTTCACGGCCAGCGCCGCATTGCCACTGCGGCAACCGGGCGGGCCTTCGGAGCGGGAGCGGCAGGCGCGCGAGCCGGGCTTGCGGCGCGCTGCATCTGCCTTGCAGTCTCATGCAGGGCGGAGGCCTGCTGGCCGAGCTGGAACTGTGCCAGCAGCGCCTGGAGATTGGCGCATTCCTGCGCCAGCCCTGCGCCGGCCGCGTTCATTTCCTCGACCATGGCGGCGTTCTGCTGCGTGGCCTGATCCATATGGTTGACGGCGGTATTCACCTCGGCGAGACCGGCGGACTGTTCCTGCGCCGCCGTGGCGATGGCATCCATATGGGCATTGACGGACAGCACCAGCTGCTCGATTTCGGAGAGGCCGACGCCGGTATCGGCGACCAGCTTCACGCCCTCGCTGACGGCGATGGCAGAGGCGTTGATGAGCTGCTTGATCTCCTTTGCCGCGTTGGCGGAGCGCTGCGCCAGTTCGCGCACTTCCTGCGCCACGACCGCGAAGCCCTTGCCGGCATCACCTGCCCGCGCCGCCTCGACGCCGGCATTCAGCGCCAGAAGGTTGGTCTGGAAGGCAATCTCATCGATGACGCCGATGATCTGGCCGATCTGGCGCGAGGAATGCTCGATACGCTCCATGGCCGAGACGGCATCACGCACCACCTTGCCGGAGAGATCGGCCTTCGCCCTTGCTTCCCTTACCGTGTCGCGCGCGTCGCCGGTCCGCTTCGAGGTGGCCGAGACATTGGCGGTGATTTCTTCGAGAGCGGCGGCTGTTTCTTCAAGAGAGGCGGCCTGCTGCTCGGTGCGGCGGGAAAGATCGTCAGACGCAGAGGAAACCTCGTGCGCACCGCCATTCACCGTGTGGACAGAGTTGCCGACGCTTGCCAGCGCCTCGCGCAGCTGAACGACGGAACTGTTGAAATCATGCCGCAGCGCCTCGAATTGCGGGGCGAAAGGCGTGGCGATCTCGCAGACCATGTCGCCGGAGGCGAGACGGCGAAGGCCGCCGGCCAGCGAACCGGTGGCCTGGCTCAACCGCTCCTCGGCTTCGGCTTCGGCGCGCTGCTGCAATTCGACACGGTCGCGCTCGGCCTTCTCGCGATTGGTGTCGGCCTGCGTCTCCAGCTCGCGGTTGCGAATGGCCGCCTCGCGGAAAATCTCCACCGCACGGGCCATCTCGCCGATTTCGTCACCGCGTTTGGCGCCGGGCACGTCGATGGAGAGGTTGCCGTTGGCAAGTTCCATCATCGCATTGGTCAGGCGGCTGATCGGGCGGGTGACGCGGCCGACGATGACGCCGAGGCAGAGAATGCAGATGCCCAGCGTGAAGATGAAGGCAGCGAGGTAAACCATGGAGCCGATAAAGGCGTCCTGTTTTGCCTTTTCAGCGTTGGCGTTGAGAACATCCATCGCTTCGGAGGCGATTTTCGCGATCGTATCGAGACTTGCCGTTACCGTATCGCGCCATGTGTCGATGGTGAAGGCCGGGGTGCGGCCATTGTTCAGATCGTCAATCAGCTTTGCGCGCTGCGTGACGAAATCGCCCTTGAAATAGGTCCTGTCGGCAACCGCATAGGTGTCCCTCAGCGATTGCGGCGTCGATTGATGCGCGACGAGTTCGCCGGTGGCTTTCCAGGCAAAGGCTGCGCCGGCATCGAAATTGTTGAGCTGCTGGGTTTCCTGCGCCGTCAGCGGACGCTGCTGGGCCACGACCGCATTGATGATGACGGTGGCGCTGCCACCGAGCGCGCGTGCCGACCAGCCGTAGGACCGCAACTGAATGAGGCCGGTCAGGCTCTGGTCCAGCGAGCGGACTTCGCCCTCCATCGCCGTCGATCCCGCCTCAAGCGCTGTCAGGAAATCAGCCCCGAGCGCCAGCACGGTCTTGTCCAGACCGCTTTCGCGGCGGTCGAGCGGCAGGGTGACGTTGGCATCGACTTTTTTGCGCAGTTCCAGAAACTGCTTGTAAATATCCTTCACGCGGCTGAGCGGCGCCTGCAGCCCGGTCTGATCAAGCGCTGCGGACTGTTCGAGAAAGGCGCTCATGGCCGCGTCCACCTTCTGGCGCGAAGCCTGAACGCTGGCGATGGTATTGGCCGTTTTCGCCGGGTCGACGGTCAGGGCCGAGGCGCTGTTGCCCCGTTCGCTGCGGAAATTCAGCAATGCGTTGAAAAGAAGCTTGTCGAGCGAGACGAGCTGCGCGACTTCGGAAAAGGTGCGGGCGCGGTTCACCGACTGCCACATGCCGTTGCCCACGAAACCCGCAAGCGCCACGCCGACGAGCAGAAAAAAACTCACAAGTATATTGCGTATGCTGAAAGACATTGGCGGCCCCCATAGCCCAAAACGGTAATGCCGCAAGCTACAGGGTGCTTCTATAAAATTAGATTAAATTTACCCCCGGATTTTCAAGGGATAATGTCGCCGGTCCAAAATAAAAACCGCGGCGGTTAAGAACCCGCCGCGGTTTTTGAAATAGCGGTCTTTGACCTCAGACGTCGGCGCCGAGACGTGCCCAGTCCATATAAAGATCGAGCGCCTTGCGCGCGACCGGACCTGCCTGCAACTCCCGCTCATCCAGCTTCACGACAGGCGAAACCTTGGAATAATTGCCCGAGCAGAAGATTTCATCCGCCTCGCGGAAATCCTCGACCGAAAGTGTCGCCTCACGCACATCGAAACCGGCCTGACGCAGAAGGCCGATGACGCGCGAGCGGGTGATACCGGCAAGGAAGGTGCGGTTCGGAACGGGGGTAAGGACAACGCCATCCTTGACCATGAAGATGTTGGACGAAGCGGATTCGGCGACATTGCCGTTCATGTCGCGCATCAGCGCATTGTCGAAACCACGCGAGCGGGCTTCCAGAATGGCGCGGCCGCTATTGGGATAAAGGCTGCCGGCCTTGGCATCCGTCATCGCAGTTTCCGGCGAAGGACGGCGCAGCGGCGAAACGGTGAGCGTCAGCGGCTTGCCGGCATCCATCGGCGCTTCGAAAAGGCAGAGCGCAAAACGGGTGGAATTGGCGTCAGGCGCAACGACGCTGCCGACCGAACCATGTTCGGCCCAATACATCGGCTTGATGTAGATCGCGATCTTGCCATCGAATTTCTTGACGCCTTCCAGCGCCAGGGCCTCGATCTCTTCCGCCGTCATGGTCGGCTTCATGCCCATATTGGTGGCCGAGCGGTTGACGCGCTGGCAATGCAGATCGAGATCGGGAGCCACGCCATCAAACCAGCGCGCGCCGTCGAACACCGTGGAGGCCAGCCACATGGCATGCGAGGTCGGGCCGATGAGCGGCGGATTGCCGGGCAGCCATTGACCGTCAACATAGGTCCAGGTGGTTGATCGGGGTGCGGTATCGACGCTCATAATGGCTCCTGTCTCGGGCATCGCCGCTTTTCTTTCGAAAAGCGACAAGGCTCTGTCTCTCTGTCTTGGTACATTTCCGAATGCAGAGCGCTTCGCGCTTTTTCCGGGAATGCTCTGGAAATCGGCGGGAGTGAATGCCTCTGACCGAGAGAGGTCAAGTTTTAATTGCCACGATCTTTGATTTTGATGGAAAATAACAACGAGACGCCCTGTCAAAGATGTTTTGTGAGGTGAAACAAAAGGTTGATGAATAGATTCATCACAATAATTCATGCATCGGATGATGGCGGGGCGATTTTACCCGTGCGATGTTGGTGATCTCACGGCGCCCGCGGCGCCCTTTGCGCATCCTCGTTCGCCCGTCCGGATGCGACATTTCAGCAGGAGAAAATCATGGCATGGTCCGCCCAGCAATATCTGAAATTTGAAGACGAGCGGACACGTCCCGCAAGGGATCTTCTAGCGCAGGTGCCGCTGGAGCGGGTCCTGAACGGCTTTGATCTCGGCTGTGGTCCCGGCAATTCCACCGAGCTTCTGACCGATCGCTACGGCGTCAACGTCATTACCGGCATCGACAGCGACGACGACATGCTGGAGAAAGCGGCGGACCGGCTGCCGACCACGCGCTTCGGCAAGGCCGATCTTGCCCAGTGGAAGCCGGCCCAGAAGGCCGACCTGCTTTATGCCAATGCGGTTTTCCAATGGGTGCCGGATCATCTTGCCGTCTTTTCGCGGCTGATGGACGAGCTGGAAAGCGGCGGCGTTCTTGCCGTGCAGATGCCGGACAATCTGCAGGAGCCGACACATCGCGCCATGGAGGAAACGGGCGCGAACGGCACCTGGAAGGAGACGTTTGCTGATGGCAAGTTGCGCCGCAAGCCCCTGCCTTCGCCCGCCGCCTATTTCGATGCGCTGGCGCCCAAATCCGCGCGGGTGGATGTATGGCACACCATCTACAACCACCCCATGAAGGATGCGGAAAGCATCGTGGAATGGGTCAAGGGCACGGGGCTGCGCCCCTATCTCGCCGCCGCCGGCGAGGAAAACCGCGAGGCCTTCCTCGCCGACTATACGCAGCGCATCAGGGCTGCCTATCCGCCGATGGCGGATGGCCGGTTGCTTCTGCGCTTTCCCCGGCTTTTCGTGGTGGCGGTGAAGAAGTAGCGCAGGGGGCGCGACGCAGCGTTTTCCCGTGCTGGCGCATCATAATCCTTTCAGCCCAAGGACTTGGGCTGGCTGAATCCCTGTGACAGGCACAGGGATGAGGAGAGCGTGAAATGCGACGGCAAAAAGCATTATCTCTAGCCCGCGAAGGCATAAACCCGGAGGCGGTGGCCATCGGGATCGGCGGCGGTGAATGTGTGGCCGAATTCCATTCTGGCGGGCTGCTGCAAGATGGCGATCCCCTTCGCCTTCCATTCGGCAAAGGTTCCATCCACCTGCGCATCACTTTCGACACGGAAGGCAAGTTCGCCGCCACCGCCGGTGACCGACGCCTTCGGCTCCACCGTGTGGCGCGACCAGAGGCCAAGCTTCATGCCGTTCTGGAGGACGAACAGGGAGAATGTCGGCGAGGCTTCGACGGGCTCCGCGCCCAGCAGCGCCCTGTAAAATTCCGTGCTGGCCGGCGGGTTATCGACGTAGAGAATGGTAAAGTCGGGGTGGGTCGTCATGGCTGTTCTCCTTGGTTGCGGATGAACTGCTTCTAGACCCGCCTGCTGTCAGTTTTTGTCAGCATGGTACTGCCGCCGCCGTTGTTTTTCCCGCTCGCGCCATTCCTTCAGCAGGGCCTGGCGGCGGCGGGGGTAACGCTTGTCCGTCACGTGGAAACTCTCGATGCGGTCGGCCCGGAAACTGCGGAAATCCTGCCGCGTCTCGCACCATGCCAGCATGACCCGGACAAGATCGAAAAAAGCAAGCGCGAAGGGCCAGACGACCCGCTCCGTCGCCTCTCCCTTTTCATCGCGATAGGTCAATACAACCTTGCTTTCCTTGCGGATCGTATCGCGAATGGCGGCGAGATCGACGCGGATGGCGGCCAATGCCTGCCCGGGACCGACAAGCAGGGTGGAATTGTCCAGTTCCTCGCGCAGGGTATCGGGCAGAACGGCACCGATCTTCACGAGCGCGGCGCGGGCGGCCTCAGCCAGCCCCGCATCGGCACGTCCCGCCACCCAGCGCGATCCGAGCACCAGCGCCTCGATCTCCTGCTGCGAGAACATCAGCGGCGGCAACAGGAAACCGGGACGCAGAACGTAACCCACGCCCGCCTCGCCCTCGATATCCGCACCCTGTCCCTGAAGCGTTGCTATGTCACGGTAGAGCGTGCGCAGGCTGACGCCGGTTTGCGTGGCAAGGGCAGCACCGCTGACCGGCATGCGGTGGGACCGCAGGATCTGCAACAGATCAAGAAGCCGTTGTGAGCGCGACACGCAATCTCCTCCCCATTCCGATCGGCCGTTTCCGATCTTGCCTGTCCGACAGGTAACGCCGCCTGCCGCCAGGTGCAATCATGTAAAAAAGGGTGGACAATAGCAGCCTGCCATTATGTAGATATGCTCCGTGGTTTTCGCCTCCCTCACCACCCAGCTCACAGGCATTTTCGAGTCTCCGCCATGATCGTTCGTCCAAAACCGAACCTGCTGCAACTTTTCATCATCGTGCGCGGCTCCATCATCGTCCGCATCTTTCCGCAGGTGCTTGCCGTTTTCCTGTTGTCGACGCTGGTCGTCTGGGCGCACAAGGACCGGCCCGATCTGGTGCAGGCGCTGAATGGCGCGCCGTTTTCGCTGCTGGGTATCGCCCTTTCGGTCTTCCTCGGCTTTCGCGCCAATGCCTGTTACGACCGCTGGTGGGAAGCCCGCAAACAATGGGGCATGCTGATGACCGTGGCGCGCACGCTGGCGCGGCAGAGCGCCATGCTGGAAAGCCGGCAGGATGTGGCCGATCCCGTCCCGCGCCGCCGGATCATCGATCTCGCCATCGTCTTCTGCCACGAGCTGGTTTCGCATCTGCGCCCCGGCGGGGAGAAATCCAATATTGCCGGTCTCATTCCGGATGATCTGACGGAGCACTATGCCCGCAGCCGAAACAGGCCGGAAATGCTCCTGCGCGGGATTTCAAACGATCTTGTCACCGCAAACGCAAACGGACAGATCAGCGATATCCAGTTGCAGATGCTGGATGCCACCGTGCAGCAGATGGGCGCGGCACTTGCCTCCTGCGAGCGCATCCGCCACACGCCGGTTCCCTTCGGTTATTCGCTGCTACTGCACCGCACCGCGCATCTGTTCTGTCTTCTGCTGCCGTTCGGCTTCACCGATCTGCTCGGCTGGGCCACGCCGTTTACCAGCACGCTGATCGCCTACACATTTTTCGGCCTCGACGCCCTGTCCGACGAGCTGGAAGAACCCTTCGGCACCGGCTTCAACGCCGTGCCGATCAATTCGCTCGCCACCACCATCGAGATCAATCTGCGCGAGGCGATGGGCGAGACCGACCTTCCGGCCAATCCGCGCCCTGTGGATTATGTGCTGATGTGACATCGCCCGCCCGGTTGAAACCGATCAGGCGGACACCAGTTAATAAAAGACGGCTTCCCCGTCCGGCATCCTCAGCCGGTCATGTTTTCAGGAAACAGGAGAGACACCCATGTATCACGTCAACGCCAATGGCGCGAATATTCCCGCCCTCGGTTTCGGCACCTTCCGCATTCCGGAAGACGATGTGCGGCGCATTCTGCCGGAAGCGCTGAAACTCGGTTTCCGCCATGTCGACACCGCGCAGATCTACAAGAACGAAGGTGCGGTCGGCGAGGTCATCGCGCAATCAGGCATTTCCCGGCACGATATTTTCCTGACCACCAAGGTCTGGGTGGACCGCTACCGGCATGATGATTTCCTAGCCTCCGTCGATGAAAGCCTGCAGAAGCTGAAGACGGATTATGTCGACCTCCTGCTCCTGCACTGGCCGAAAAGCGATGTGCCGCTGGCGGAACGGATCGGCGCGCTGAACGAGGTGCGCAAAGCCGGAAAGGTCCGCAATATCGGCATTTCCAACTTCAACGTGGCGCTGACCGAAGAGGCGGTTAAACTGTCCGACACGCCGCTTGCCACAAACCAGATCGAATACCATCCCTATCTCAACCAGACGAAGGTGATCTCGGCAGCACGCAAAAACGGGCTTTCTGTCACCGCCTATTATCTGATGGCCGATGGCAGGGTGCCGAACGATCCGGTGCTGCAGGATATTGGCGCAAGGCACGGCAAGACGGCGGCACAGGTGACCCTGCGCTGGGCCGTGCAGCAGCCGGATGTCGTTGCGCTTTCCAAGACCGCGACGGAAAGCCGCCTGAAGGAGAATTTCGACATTTTCGATTTTGCGCTCACGGAAGAGGAAATGCAGGCGATCCACGCGCTTGCCAAACCGAACGGCCGCATCGTCAGCCCCGGCCACCTCGCGCCTGATTGGGACGATTGAGACAACCGGTAGCGTGAGCCCGGCTCGGTCTCACCGCTGCGTCAAAGCCAGTTTCGCCCCGAGCGCCACGAAAGCGGCGGCGAAACTGCGTCTCAGCCAGGTCAGCACGGCCGGGCGCGCCACCACCTGCCGCCTGACCGAGGCGGCAAAACAGCCGTAAAGCGCAAACACCAGAAATGTCATGGCCATGAAGATCAACCCCAGATCGACCATGCGCCATGTCGGGGAGGCCTCCTCGGGCGCGATGAATTGCGGCAGGAAGGCGAAAAAGAAGATCGACAGTTTCGGATTCAGGAGATTGATCAGGATCGCCTCGCCGATGACCCATGCCGCCCCGCGGTGCTCCTGGCCATCGTCAATTTTCAGCGCGCCATCTTCGCGAAGCGTGTCCCATGCCATGTAGATGAGATAGGCGACACCCAGATATTTGACCACGCCGAAGGCCAGCGCGCTGGCGTGCAGGATCGCGGCAAGGCCGGTAATGGCCGCCAGCAGATGCGGCACGATGCCGAGCGTGCAGCCGAAGGCCGCGACAATGCTCGCTTTCGCCCCCTGGGAAAGACCGGCGGCGAGCGTGTAAACCACGCCCGTTCCGGGAGAGGCTGCGACGACGAGGGATGTGATGAGGAATTCAAGGGTCATGAAAGCTGCAAGTCCTGTAGGGTGAAGGGCTTGAGCATGACGGGGGATGAGTGCGGACGTCTTGGATGAAATTGCAGCTGTTGCATCCACATTCCGTCATCCCGGACTTGATCCGGGATCCAGCGCGATCAAGTCCTTGATCGCAATAGACTCGTCTCACGGCAGACTCGTCTCACGGCGCGGGCGCGCCGTGGCTGGGTGCCGGATCAAGTCCGGCATGACGGAAGAGAGGTTTCAGCTATCTGTTAACGACCTGACGCCGCCCTATAGGCAGCCGGCGTGACCCCGAACTGCCGCACAAAAAGCCGGTTCAAATGGCTCTGATCGGAAAAACCCGCGGAAAAGGCCACATCGGCGGGCGGCGCGCCTTTGGCAAGTGCACGCCGGGCCAGATGCAGGCGCCGCTGGAGAAGGTAGCTATGCGGCGTCAGCCCCGTGGCCCTGGCGAAGCATCGCAGGAAACGGAACTGGCTCATGCCGGCCTCCCGTGCCAGATCGGTTAGGCGAAACGGCCGGGCGGGATCGTCATCGATGCTGCTTTTCGCCCGTCTTATGCTGCCCGGCGCGGCCGTCTCGTGTGGCGTTGCCACCGTTTCCATCGCACCTGCCAGAAGCATCAGCAGCGTCTCATCGCAATGCAGGGTCTCGCCCGGCCGATCCGTTGCCGTCACGGCTGAAAAAAGCGCCCGGAAGCGGTCTGCCAGGGGCCTGATATCGACGGGATGGGAAAATTCGAAACTGCCGCGATCCTTTTCGCAGACATCGGCAATCGTATCCCGCACGATATCGATGTCGAGATAGAGCATCCGCCAGGCGCGGCCGCCCTCTCCCAGCGGAATGCCGTCATGGACCTCACCCGGGTTGACGGTGATGACATGGCCCGCTTTCGCCTCCACCATGCCGCGCCCGGAGAGCGACTTCTGCGCGCCGCGCTCCACAAGGCCAATGCCGAACTGGTCGTGCATGTGGCGCGGGAAAGCGCGGTCGCTATCCGCCACGACGGCGGCGATGCCGGGCATGGCGGTTTTCGGCATGAGGAATTGGCTGTTGCCCATAAAAGCGTGGCGCTCCCTTTAAAGAGCGCCACATTATCACAGGCCATGCATCGCAGGCCATGTGCCCCTGACAGGAACACTTAGGGATGCAGATGGTTGATCATGGCGAAGACCTGATCGAAATTGCCGTTCTGGGCGGCAAAACGCAGCGGCTTGCAACGCTCCACCACCACTTCCCTGTCCTCCGGGCGGTTGGTCAGAATATCCATCACTTCGGAAATGAAGGCCTCGAGCGGCATGGCTCTTTCGTCCTTTGCCTGCCCCTCGCCCATCAGCGTCGTCTGCACATAGGGCGGCACGATTTCGATGACGTCCACCGGGGTCTCTTTCAGCTGCTCACGCAGCGCAACCGAATAGGCATGGATGGCCGATTTGGTGGCGCTGTAGGTGGGGGTCAGCACCATGGGTACGAAGGCGAGGCCGGAGGATACCGTCAGCACCGTGGCCTCAGGCTGTTTGAGGAAATGCGGCAGGAGCGCCGCCGTCAGCCGGATGGGCGCAAGAAGGTTGGTGGCGATGGTTTCCTCTGCCGTCTCCAGATAATCCGGGGCCGCGCCGATATCCTCCGGCCGCATGATGCCGGCATTGTTGATGACGGCATTGAGGGTGGGATGCGCCTTCACGAGATCATCCGCAAAAGCGCGGATGCCATCGGCATCGGTCGCGTCCATGACCACCGAGGCCATGCCGGGATTGGCCGCCGTCACCTCATCCAGCACGGTCTGGCGGCGGCCGGAAATGACCACCTTGTTGCCGCGCTGGTGAAACGCTTCCGCCAGCGCCTGCCCGATGCCGGAGCCGCCACCGGTGATGAGAATGGTGTTGCCTGTCGTTTCCATCGGAAAATCCTTACCTGTTGTCGTTCTTGTGGGATGACAGGAAATTAGCTACTCTACTCTCCATTCGTAAGTAGGCACCCAAAAGAATTATACTTACCCAAAGGAGAGTGTAAAAATGAAGCGGCACGCCGCCGATCCCGCGATCGAGAACAGGCGCAGGATCCCACCGCCCACGGAGACCGATCCGGTCATCGAGGCGCTGGTTCAGGACATCATCGCCAAAGTGGCGGACAAATGGACAATGCTGATCCTGGAGGTGCTGGAAGAACACGGCACCCTGCGCTTCACGCAGATCGGCAGGCTTGTCGGCTCCATCAGCCAGAAGATGCTGACGAAAACGCTGAGACAGATGGAATGTGACGGGCTGGTGCGCCGCACCATGCACCCCGTCATTCCGCCGCATGTGGATTATGATCTCACGCCACTCGGCAGAACGCTTGGCAGCGCCTTTTGCGGCGTGTGGATCTGGGCGGAAACGCACCATGCGGAAATAGAAGAGGCGCGGCGCCTGTTCAGTGAACAGCCGCCGCGCCCCGCATTGGAATAACGTCGCATCAAGCGAACTGGCTGAGGCCCGGAACCGAAGCGATCACCTGATCGACAACCTCATCGCCGGCATGCTGACGGGCAACGGCGATGGTTTCCTTGGCGAGCGTGGAAATCTCGCTCATGCCGAGGCCCTGGCTCATCAGCTGCTGGCCGAGACCCATGATGCCGCCGCCGCCAATCGCGCTCATCAGGCCGCCGAGCAGACCACCGCCATTACCGGCGCCTTCGCCATTATATTGCGCCACGAGATCGCTTGCGCCGGGAATGGCTTCGATCATGCGGGCGATCGGACCGTCTGCCGCCTCGCGCTGCAGAAAACCCAGGATCATGCCGACGGCCTTTTCGGCCAGTGCAGGGTCTATGCCCGCCTTTGCGGCGATCTGGTCCACGACTTCGTTCATTCTTGCCTCCTGTTGAAAAACGACGCCAACATCGAATAACTGACGTTAACGTCAACGTAAAACAATCCCATGCCGCATTCAAGCGGGAGACGGGCGGATGCCCCAACTTTCAGGAAGCGGTTTTTCTTCATCGCCATCAAGCAGTTGTTGCGCCTTGAAACTGTCCTTATAAGATCATCACAACCAAACTATGAAAAGGCCGCTTTTACCGGTAGCGGTCAAAGCATGCTTGTAACGCTTTAATTCGCGTCAGCCGCAGGAGAAAATGGTCGATGTTGCAGGACGGACAGCTCTATATCGGGACCAGCCGCAATCCGGATGACAGCCTGAACAAGGGCGAATATCTGGAGCTGAAATTCGGCAACCGCCACGGCCTCATCACGGGTGCGACGGGAACGGGCAAGACCGTTTCGCTGCAGGTTCTCGCCGAAGGTTTCTCCAAGGCCGGCGTTCCCGTTTTCTGCGCCGATATCAAGGGCGACCTTTCCGGCATCGCCGCTGAGGGCGAGGCCAAGGACTGGGTGCAGAAACGCGCCGAACAGATCGGCTTTACGGATTTTTCCTATGGCAAGTCGCCGGTGATCTTCTGGGATCTCTACGGTGAAAAAGGCCACCGCGTGCGCGCCACCATCGCCGAAATGGGGCCGCTGCTGCTCGCCCGGCTGATGGATGCATCGGAAGCGCAGGAAGGCGTGCTCAATATCGCCTTCAAGATCGCCGATCAGGGCGGGCTGCCGCTGCTCGATCTCAAGGACCTGCAATCGCTGCTGAACTACATGGGCGAAAACGCAACCGAACTTTCCAACCAGTTCGGCCTGATTTCCAAGGCCTCGGTCGGCTCGCTGCAACGCGGGCTGCTCGTCCTCGAACAGCAGGGTGCTGCGAATTTCTTCGGCGAACCGGCGCTGAAGATCGCCGACATCATGCGTGTCGGCATCGATGGGCGCGGTACGGTTTCGGTTCTCGCCGCAGACAGACTGATGATGAACCCGCGCCTCTACGCCACCTTCCTTCTATGGATGCTCTCGGAACTCTTCGAGGAACTGCCGGAAGTGGGCGACCCGGAAAAGCCACGCCTGGTGTTCTTTTTCGACGAGGCGCATCTGCTGTTCAACGATGCGCCAAGGGTACTGGTGGAGCGCGTGGAACAGGTGGTGCGGTTGATCCGCTCCAAGGGCGTCGGCGTTTATTTCGTCACGCAGAACCCGCTTGATGTGCCGGAAACCGTTCTCGCCCAGCTCGGCAACCGCGTGCAGCACGCGCTTCGCGCCTATACGCCGCGTGAACAGAAGGCGGTGAGAACGGCGGCCGATACGTTCCGCCAGAACCCGGCCTTCAACACCGCCGACACCATCACGACGCTCGGCACCGGCGAAGCGCTGATCTCCACCCTGCATGACAAGGGCGCACCTTCCATCGTGGAACGCACCCTCGTGCGTCCGCCCTCTGGCCGCGTCGGACCGCTTACCGATGCAGAGCGCAAATCGCTGATGGACGTCAGCCCCGTCGCCGGTCAATACGACAAGGATCTGGATCGGGAATCGGCCTTCGAAATCCTCAATGCCCGCGCCCAGAAGGCGGCAGAAGCCGAAGCCGCCAAGCGTGCGGAAGAGGAAAACGCCGCAAACCAGTCCGACAACGCCTCGGGACGCTGGCGCCTGCCGGGCTTCGGCGATGACGAACCCACGCAGGCCTCCACCACCGGTGCGCGCAATGGCGGCGCGCGCAAGACGAGCGGCTACCAGCGCGAGACGGTGATCGAAGCGGCGATGAAAAGCGCGGCCCGCTCGGTTGCGACCTCTGTCGGTCGGGCTATCGTGCGGGGGATATTGGGGAGCTTGAAGCGGTAAAGCGATACGTTTCAGCCGGTCTACCGAAAAGGTCGCACCTGGTGCGGCAGGCTCCATGCTTACAGCGTTTCCGTAAGCTCCTTCCGTCATACCGGCCTTGAGCCGGTATCCAGCCGACACGCGTCTGCGTGGCGGAGAGAGTCTTTTCAGCCCAATGACTTGGGCTGGCTGGATTCCGGCTCAAGGCCGGAATGACGGAAGTGGAGGCGCCTGGCGATCAATCGTCGCTGCGCGCCCATACCGCATTCCCTAACCTCCCCCTGTTACAAAACCCATTGCCTCCCAACGCCGCCGCTGTTAAGCATCGATCAGTTCAACCCGTTTCAAGAAAGGAGGCTTCGCATGGATATTTCCTGCTTCTGGCGCAACCGCCAGCTCTGCCACCTTTTTGCCCTGCAGACGCGTTTGCAGGGCTGACCGGAACACCAACACTCTGGTTTGCCCAAAAGGCCGCGCAGAAAGCAGCATGTCTGCGGTTGCGCATTTTTCATAACTGACCAACTCGAGCTGAACGCAGTCCTGCCCATGGCGGACCACGGCTCGTTGCTGGTCCGTTTGCCAGAGACGACTTCATGACCCTTATCACGCTTCGCAATCTCGGAATCATTCTGGGAAAACCGCTTTTCTCCAATCTCAGCCTCACCGTGAATGCAGGAGACCGCATCGGCATCGTAGCGGCGAATGGCTGCGGTAAATCCACCCTGCTCAATTGCCTTGCCGGTGAACTGGACGCCACCAGCGGCGATATTACCCGGCTGCGCGGGCTGACGCAGTCCATCGTCCATCAGCACCTGCCTTCGGCGCTTCTGGAACAGACGATGCGGGACGCCGTGCTTTCCGCCCTGCCGGCGGAGGCGATCGACAATGAGAGCTGGCGCGCCGATATTATCTTCGACGCCATGATGGTGCCGGAGCCTTATCGTCAGCGCCTTTTGAAAGAGCTGAGCGGCGGCTGGCAGAGGCTTGCCATGCTGGCGCGGGCCTGGATCACCGAGCCGGATGTTCTTTTGCTCGACGAGCCGACCAACCATCTCGATCTGGAAAAAATCAATGTGCTGGAAAACTGGCTGGGGCAGCTGCCGCGCGATACGGCGGTCGTCATCGTCAGCCATGACCGCGCCTTCCTCGACAATGTCACGAGAACCACGCTGTTTCTGCGGCCGGAAAATTCGGCGCTCTTCCGCCTGCCCTATAGCCACGCGCGTGCGGCACTCGCCGAGGAGGATGCCGCCGATGAACGGCGTTTCCAGCGGGATATGAAGACCGCGCAGCAATTGCGCCGGCAGGCGGCGAAGCTCAACAATATCGGCATCAATTCCGGCAGCGATCTACTGACCATCAAGACCAAGCAGTTGCGCCAGCGCGCCGAAAGGCTGGAGGAAAAAGCGCGGCCTGCACATCAGGAACGATCGGCCGGCAAGATCCAGCTCGCCAATCGCGGCACCCATGCCAAGGTCCTGATTACACTGGAAGATGTCCCTGTCTCGACACCGGACGGGACATTGCTGTTCCGCACCGGCCGGCAATTTATCCGCCAGGGCGACCGCGTCGTCATTCTCGGCCGCAACGGCGTCGGCAAGACGCGGCTGATCTCGCTTCTGAAGCAGGCGATAACGGATGCTGGCCAGATGCAGGACGGCATAAAGGCCACGCCTTCGCTGGTAGCAGGCTATGTCGATCAGTCGCTTGCCGAAATCGATGACGACAGCACAGCCTTCGCGCTCCTGATGCGCCGTTTCGACATTGGCGACCAGCGTGTGCACGGCCTGCTTGCGGGTGCGGGGATCGACATGGAAATGCAGAAGCGCCGCATCGCAACGCTTTCCGGTGGGCAGAAGGCGCGGCTGGCCATGCTGGCGCTGCGGCTGGCGGAGCCGAATTTCTACCTGCTGGACGAGCCCACCAACCATCTGGACATTGAAGGGCAGGAAGCGCTGGAGGCGGAGATTACCGGTCGTGAGGCCAGCTGCGTCCTCATTTCACATGACAGAAGTTTCGTGCGGGCGGTCGGAACCCGTTTCTGGCTGATAGACAAACGCAAACTGGTAGAGGTCGAGGACCCGGAAGCGTTTTTCGCCTCGGCATAACCTAACTGCCTCTGGCAAATCACCCCTCCCGCCAGTTCGATGGCGGGAGGGGTGTGAATTGTTATTTCTTCTGCGAAACCAGCGAGAAGAAAGCGCCTTGCGGGTCCTGGCAATTGACGATCCAGCTCTCACCGGGCACTTCCATCGGGCCGTTGACGACCTTGCCGCCGCCGGTGCTGATGCGGGTGACGGCGTCATCGATACCGTCGACATTGAAGTAATAACCCCAATAACAGACGGGTACCTGCGGCATGCGTTTCATCATGCCGCCGATGGCTTTGCCGTTATGGGCGAAGATGCGGTACGGCCCCATTTCGCCCATGTCGAAATCATGGTCCTTGGTCCAGCCGAAAACGTCGCCGTAAAAGGCAGTCGCTCCATCCACATCGCCCGTCATCAGTTCGTACCAGCCGACATGCCCCTGCTTGCTCTGCATGTCTTCGGGGAAACCGCCGCTGTCCATCGGCAGCGGGGTCATGATGCACAGAACCGCGCCATAGGGATCGGCCACCACCGCAAAGCGGCCGATTTCGGGAATGTCCTGCGGCTGGCGCATGACGGAGCCGCCCTTTGCCTCGAACTGTTTTGCCGAGGCATCGACGTCGTCGACGGAGACGTAACCGGTCCAGTTCGGCGGAATGCCCTGGCCCTTGTGTTCTTCGGTCAGTTCCATGATGCCGCCCATGCCTTTGCCGTCGGCTTCCAGCACGAGATAGGGCATTTCCGGCGAACCGAAATCCTTGGTCTGCCAGCCGATGGCATGGCCATAAAAGCGGGCGGCCGCTTCCATGTCAGGCGTCATCAGCTCGACCCATATGAATTTTCCGTGTGTATCGGACATGTCGTCTCCTCCGGAGATCTTGGTGCGAGGTTTCAGCGATTATCCGCTGCGGGATGCGGCGGCGCTTCTGGTGCAGATGAATTCCGGCGCGGCTTTACGCCTTGCGCCGGAATTCCGATGTCATGAAGGTCTTGAAGGTGCCATCCGGCTGCTTGACGCTGCCGGAAAAGCTGCGGTGGTTGTCGTCATGCAGCACCAGCACATCGTGATAGGTGTCGATGCGGCCGGAACCGTCAAAGGCAGGCCCTTCCGCTTCCAGCGTCAGGGTTTTGCCGTCATTTTCCAGCCAGCCTTTGTAGACCCAGAGATTGGTCATCATCGACCCCACCCAGGTGCCGACGAAATTGCCCCTGGCCGGGTCGAAACCCACCGTAATGACGGCCGTCATCTCCGTTCCGTCAGGCATCTTGCCGGTGCCTTCGCCAATGATCCACAGCCCGCCAATGGAGCGGACGGTCTCGTTGAATTGCTGGTTCGGATCATCCGGATCATATCCCTCATGGCCGGAACTGGAGGTCATGACCCAGTCTCCAACAATCCTCTTCAGGAATTCATGTTCCTTCTGCGGTTTGGCGATTTCCATTTCCATCTTGTGTCCTCCTCGTCTGTCTGTTTTCAGTGGCAGCAGGATGCGGCTTTCGGCTCGTCCTCATATTGATCGTGCCGACGCACCCAATCCATTACCCCGTCTTCGTTACGGCCTTTTGGCACCAGATCGAGCAGCATCAGCGTGCCGAGCGCCTGTTCCATGCCGCGGGCATAGGCGGAATAGGTATGGTAGATCTTGCCGTCCTCACCCTTGGCGAAAACGCTGACACCGTGCAGGTCCTTCAGGTCGCCCATCGGCTCGATTTCACGGTAATTATAGGTGATAGCCCCGCTCTCGATATCCTCATCGCGGAAGGAGGCCTGATAGTCGTAGTTGAAGTCGCTGCCATCAGCCGAAACCCATGGAAACTTCCAGCCCATGCGGCGTCTGTAGCCCTCGATCTTGTCGAGCGGCGCGCGTGAGACCGCGACGAAGGCCGCATCGCCGTGCTTCAGGTGAACCATCGCACCATCGACATGGTCGGCGAAAAAGGAACAGCCCGTGCAGCCCTCTTCCCAGTCGGGCGCCAGCATGAAGTGATAAACGATGAGCTGGCTGCAGGTGCCAAAGAGTTCCTTCAGCGATTTCGGGCCGGAAGGCGCATCGAAAATATAGTCCTTCGTCACCTCTTCCCAGGGCAATGCACGCCGCGCTTCGTTCAGACGGTCGCGGGCGCGGGTCAGTTCCTTTTCCTTCACCAGCAGGTCGCGGCGGGCCGCAATCCACTCTTCATTCGAAACAACGGGATGAGACATGATCTTTCCTCCTTGGATCCGTCTTTCACCACGGCACCACTCCGCTCTCACGCAGCGCACCGCCTATTTCTGCATTGAAAGTCAATAAAACCATCAGCGGGGCATCAAGTTCCGCTTGACTAATTAGGTTGATATCAACATATTTATCCCATGTCAAACGCCAGCGTGATTCCTTTTTCAGCAACTCTTTTCGTGCGGGACGCCTGTCTCTGCCTGCATGCGCAGCGTGCGGCGCGGGCGCTTGCGCGGCTGTTCGACAATGCGCTGAAGCCTGTTGGCATCAACAATGGCCAGTTTTCGCTGCTGATGTCGCTCAACCGGCCGGAACCGCCGCCCATGGGGCCGGTCGCCAACCTTCTGGCCATGGACCGCACGACGCTGACCGCAGCGCTGAAGCCGCTGGAGCGACGCGGGCTGGTCAGCATCGAGCAGGACCCCAGGGACAAACGCGGCAAGCGCCTGCGACTGACGGCCGATGGCATGGCCGTGCTCACCGCCGCCTTCCCCATCTGGGAACAGACCCATGCCGAAATAGAAGCCCGCATCGGCAGCGGCGACCCTGACCGGCTGCGCCGCGATCTCATCGATCTCGGCTGACAGGAAAGCGGCATATCGCCACTTTTGTCCGTGAAAATGTCATCGGGCCGTCGCGCCGAACGGCGAAACTATCGGGAAGACGCAACCAAGGAGGAAAGACAATGCGTGTCATCGTTTTTGTAAAGGCAACCAAAAGCAGCGAAGATGGCGTCATGCCGACGACCGAGCTGATGGAGGCGATGGGGAAATTCAACGAGGAACTGGTCAATGCCGGCATCATGCTTTCTGGCGACGGCCTGCACCCCTCCTCCAGGGGCAAGCGGATCGTTTTTGACGGCGACAGCCGCAGCGTGATCGACGGCCCCTTCCCGCATACCAACGAACTGGTTGCCGGCTTCTGGCTCTGGCAGGTGAAGGACATGGATGAGGCGGTGGAATGGGTAAAACGCTGCCCCAACCCGATGCTGGAAAAAAGCGAGATCGAAATCCGCCCGATGTTTGAAATGGAAGATTTCGGCGATGCGGTGACACCGGAAATCGCCGCGCATGTGGAGGAGTTGCGTGCGCGCGTGGCGAAGCAGTAAGCGCTGTCCGAACTTACGGCTAGGCCCGATTAGACTGTAGGGATGCCACTTGTTTCTTCTTCCCCAGGGGGAGAAGTCCGCGGCAGCGGGATGAGGGGGCGAGGGTGCTGTCCATCGCTGCCGTTG
>LT009756.1:715729-798242 GCA_900012615.1 Agrobacterium genomosp. 13 str. CFBP 6927 | reverse complement strand
GGGGCGAGGGTGCTGTCCATCGCTGCCGTTGCCCCCTCATCCGACCCTTCGGGCCACCTTCTCCCCTGCGGGGAGAAGAAACAGGCGGCGATGTCCTGCCTAACAAACGATAATCAACCCAACAAACCCGCCAGACGCGGATCACCGGCAAAATCCGAAATCGAAAAACCAGTTCTGCGCATCGGAAATTCGCAGAGCGCCTGCACCCCGGTTTTAGACAGGTGAATACGCCAGCTCATCCGTTCCACCGGCGCTTTTGCGGCAAAGGCTCTGGGCGACAGGATGGCAATGTTGAGGCCGCCTGCGGGATCGCGTACCGAGCGGTAAAGAATGGCCTCGATCTTTGCCAGCCGTGCCTGCTCGGCGAGCGCCTGGCAGGGCTCGTAATTCTGCAGGTCGCTCCAGTGCGCCTCGTCCCGGCTCAGTTTCGGCTTCGTCAGATCAAGCGCCGCATCAGTCGCGACACGGGCGGCAAAGGCGGAATAGTCGGCGGGATTGGCGGGTAATGGCGTGCCGGGGGATTCCGCGTAAAACAGCAGCCGGTAGAAGGCCATTTCCGCCAGCGCCGTTTCCACCCTGGCGGCGGCGTAATAAACGCCTTCGGTAAACCCTGCCCGGCGGAAACGCGAGCCGTGCGGATAGGCGGCGCCATAACGGAAGGGCGTGGCGAGAAGATAGTCGAAACCGGCGCATTCCCGCGGAAACGGCCTCTTGCTCGCCTCCAGAATATCTTCCAGCAGCGACTGCTCCTCCACCGTGTCCACCAGCTTCATGGTGGAAACCTGATGTTGCGCCTCCACCAGCCGCCAGTATTTTCCCGATGCGGCGCGTTTTTCAGACAGGAGCGCGTCGGGCGTCCAGATAGGAGAGGACATCGATCAATCCGGTAATGGTGGTGAGTCTGTCGGCAGGCACGGCATCAAGCGCCGTATTGTGATTGCGCAGCCAGTTTTTCGCGACCGCCTCATCGCCGCCGGCGATGGCGTCCAGCGAACGAAACACCCGGATCAGCAGCACCGCAAGCTCGAAGGACTTCGCGCCCGGCTCCAGCAGGAAATCGAGCCGTTTCATGCGCGACACCGTGGGCGCGGAAACACCGAGAATATCCGCCGTGCGGGCAGCGTTCAGGCCCAGCCGCTCGGCAGCGGCGATGACGGCCTTGGTAACGACCCTGCCCTGCGATGCAGGATCACTGGCGGTCTTGGCGTGAATATTCATGGCGCATATCCTTTCCTTGGAAAGAATATAGCATTTTTCTTTCTGAAAACAAGAAGGCCGGGATGAACCCGGCCTCGCTTTTCAATTCAATCTCGCAAAATCAGGCCACCGAGACCGGCACTTCCGTGGAGGTACGCATGGCGTGGCTATAGGGGCAGACGATATGGGCAGCGGCAACCAGCTTTTCGGCAACCTCGCGATCAACGCCCGGAATATTCGCCTTCAACGATACTTCGATGCCGAAACCGCCGCCGTCTTCGCGCGGACCGATACCGACGGTCGCCGTCACAGTCGTGTCTTCAGGAATCTTTACCTTTTCCTTGCCGGCAACAAACTTCAAGGCGCCGAGGAAGCAGGCCGAATAACCGGCAGCGAAAAGCTGCTCCGGATTGGTGCCGGTGGCGCCATCGCCGCCCAGTTCCTTCGGAACGGTCAGGGTGACGTCGAGAACGCCGTCTTCGGACTTGGCGTTGCCGGCGCGGCCACCGGTGGCGGATGCTTTGGTCGTATAGAGAATAGGCATGGCATTTACTCCCTTCGGGTTGGTGTTGAAGCTCTTATAGCGAACAATTAAATTGTGCGCAATATAATTTTGCACATTGAATGAAAATTCGTTTTTTGCGATAGTTTTCACGAAATTTCGCCGCGCATCCATGCGGCAGGAACCGAAAGCGGGGGCTGATTGTTCCCTCCCCGGTTTATTTTGGAGCAGGACAATGGGCGCAGAGGGCAACGACACGAAGATGGAAAGCCTGTTGAGGCTGGACCAGCAGATATGCTTCGCCCTTTATGGTGCGGCGCACGCCTTCACGCGGGCCTACAAGCCGCTGCTCGATCCGATCGGACTGACCTATCCGCAATATCTGGTGATGATGGCGCTGTGGGAAAAACAGACCTCCACCGTGAAGGCGCTCGGCGAAATGCTGGGCCTTGATTCCGGCACGCTTTCACCGCTGCTGAAAAGGCTAGAGCAAGCGGGCCTTATCACCCGCAAGCGTGGCACCGTGGACGAGCGGCAGGTGCTGGTGGCCATGACGCCGAAGGGTGCCGAGCTCAAAAAAGAGGGCGTGAAGATCATGGCCGCAATCGGCGGCGCCACCGGCTGCGGGCTGGAGGAACTGGCGCAGCTCAGGGACCGGGTGAATGCGCTGAAGGACAATCTGGCGCGCCCTTAGTCCCCCCAAAAAATAAAGGCGGCACAAGGCCGCCTTTTTATGCGATTGAGTCTCGGCTTACTGCCACACCACCACACGCGCCTTCTGCGGCACGCGGTCGTAAAGGTCGATGACGTCCTGGTTCATCAGGCGCACGCAGCCAGAAGAAACGGCCTTGCCGATGGAGTTCCATTCCGGCGAGCCGTGCAGGCGGTAAAGCGTGTCCTTGCCGTTCTGGAAGATATAGAGTGCGCGGGCACCGAGCGGGTTCTTGAGGCCCGGCGGCATGCCGCCATTCTTGGAAGAATATTTGACCAGTTCCGGCTGGCGGGCGACCATTTCATCCGGCGGGGTCCATTTCGGCCATTTCTGACGCCACTGGATGACGCCCTCACCCGACCATGCGAAGCCATCGCGGCCAATGCCGACGCCGTAACGCATGGCGCTGCCGCCCTGCTCCACGACATAGAGGAAGCGCGAGCGCGTATCCACGACGACGGTGCCGGGGCGCTCGCCGGTCGGATCGACAACCCGCTGGCGATAATAACGCCGGTCGATTTTCTGATAGGGCACGGCAGGAATGACGTAACCGCCATCCTCAACGGAGCCGTACATGACGGCCAGTTCCGCATCGCTGACGCCCGGCGAGAACATCTGGCGGAAATCGCTGCCGATGGCGCTTGCCTGCTGACGGATGGCGTCTCCCGTGCCCGACGAGGCGCAGCCTGCCAGAAGCGAAGCGGAGGAAATGCCGAGAAGGGAAAGGAAGGTGCGTCTGGAAAGATCTGTGTCGGTGCTTGTCATAAGGCCGGTTTGTCCCACATTTCGAACGGCTATATCGCCGTTGTACGTCGTTTGTTCCACGTCTCAGGCGTATTGCGAAAATAGTTAACCGACCGCTAAAAGCCAGTCACAAGGCGTTTGAGCGACGGCGCGGCACAGCGCTTTCTTTCAGAACGTGGTCAGATAACCACAATCTGCGCCCCTTGCGGCACGCGCTCATAGAGGTCGATCACGTCCTGATTGAGCATGCGCACGCAGCCGGACGAGGTCGCCTTGCCGACGGACTGCCAGTCAGGCGTGCCGTGTACGCGGTAAAGCGTGTCCTTGCCGTCCTTGAAAATATAAAGCGCACGCGCGCCGAGCGGATTGTTGAGACCCGGCGTCATGCCGCCATTGGCGGCGGAAATGGAGGTGAGTTCCGGCTGGCGCTTCACCATTTCGTCGGGCGGTGTCCAGCGCGGCCACTTCGCCTTCCACTGGATCTTGCCGCGACCCGACCAGGCGTAGCCGTCACGTCCAAGGCCGACGCCGTAACGGATGGCCTTGCCGCCCGATTGCACCAGATAGAGGAAATGCTGCTTGGTATCGACGATGATGGTGCCCGGCGCTTCCGCCGTCTGGTAACTCACTTCCTGTCTCAAATAACGCGGATCGATGCGGCTATAGGGAATGGCCGGCAGCGAACGGTCATCATCACGGATCGGCCCATACATCACCCGGTGCAGCGGGTTGGAGACCGGCAGGCCATAGGTCGCCATCCGATCGGGAGCGAGCGGCGCACTCTGGCCCGCGGCCCGCGGCGCATTCATGCCCTGCACCTGCGGTGCGCTGAGACCCTGCCCGCGCACCGGCGGGCCATATTCCTGGTGGAAGCGGGTTCTGAACAGGTCCGGCGGGCGCGTGGAAAGCTGGCCCGGCTGCGGCGGCAGTTCCGGCTGGCGATTGGAGCTTACGGAATTGAAATTGAAGACGGGCGCGGTTTCCTGCACGAAGACGTCAGGGTTCATCCGGCTCGTATCCGTTACGAAAAGGCAGCCGCTCAACAGGGGCAGAGCCGCAAGGCCCGCCAGAGAGGCCGCCCGGCGGCCGTTTTTCAATAGGAGTGCTGTCATCTAAACCGCTTCATGGAACCAACTGTGGCGGCAAGATGCACCACGCAGCTGGCGCGAAGCTGGTGTGAGCCTTTCAAAAAAAATCGAGAAACTGCATTTTTGCTCTTGAACCTCTAGTTGCTAGAGGTGCCAGATTGGCTGTCGATTGGAATTCAGGAGCGGAAATCATGAATATTTCGACACGCGACAATTTGAACAGCAACTCCGAGGAATTGACCTTTACGGTCGGCGGCATGGATTGCGGCAGCTGTGCTGCGAAGATCGAAACCGCGCTCTCGCGCCTGCCCGGCGTGGCCGATGTCAAGGTTTCCGTTGCGCGGGAAAGGCTGAACCTGTCGCTCGCCGAGAATAAAACCCCGGTCGAAAAGATCGAAGATACGCTGCGCAAGCTCGGCTTCAAACCCGCTTTGCTGCCGCAGGAAAAGGCCCCGCAGGCAAAAGTCGAGGCCGAGCATCACGACCATTCATCGTGCGGTGGCCACCACCATGCCGACACGGAGACGAAGGCTGACGGCAGCAATGCCCTGATCTTTTCTGTGGGCGGCATGGATTGCGGCAGCTGCGCGGCGAAGATCGAGACCGCGCTTTCGCGCCTGCCCGGCGTTGCCGACGTCAAGGTATCCGTCGCACGCGAAAGGCTGAACCTGTCGCTTGCCGAAAGCAAAACCCCGGTCGAAAAAATCGAGGACACGCTGCGCAAGCTCGGCTTCAAGCCCGCTTTGCTGCCGCAGGAAAAGGCTGCCCGCGAAAAGGTGGAGGGTAATCACGACCACGATCACGGTTCGTGCAGCGGCCATGATCACAAGCATGACCATTCGGGGCATGACCACTCAGGCCACGATCACGCCGGCCATGATCACTCGGATCACGACCATGCAAATTGCGGCGGCCACGACCATGATCACGCCGGTCATTCCCATGACAAGGCGCAGACGGTGACGGCAGCAGCCCCGAGCGCTGAAGTCGGCCATGCCCACGGCGCGGATGAAAAAGGCGCCTGGTGGCGCACCGCAAAGGCCCGCAACACTTTCACCGGCACCATTCTGGTCGCGGTCGCCTATGCGGCGGAGCTGAGCTTTCCGGCCTGGGGCGGTTACGCCTTCATCGTCGCGACGCTGGTGACGCTGTTCCCCATTGCACGCAATGCCTTCAACGCGGCGCGTTTCGGCGCGATCTTCACCATCGAGATGCTGATGACGATTGCCGCCATCGGCGCGATCTTCATCGGCGAGGCGGAAGAGGCGGCCATCGTCGTGCTCCTGTTCTCCATCGGTGAATTGCTGGAAGGCTTTGCGGCCGCTCGCGCCCGTTCGGGCATCAAGGCCCTTGGCTCGCTGCTGCCGAAAACGGCACTGGTGGAGGAAAACGGCGCGCTGCGTCAGGTCGCCGCCGATCAGGTGCGCATCGGCCAGGTGGTCGTGGCACGTCCGGGCGACCGTATCGCCGCCGATGGCGTGGTGATGGAAGGTGAGTCGAGCGTCGACGAATCGCCGATGACCGGCGAGAGCATTCCGGTCGCCAAGGAAAAAGGCGCGCGCGTCTTTGCCGGCTCGATCAACCATGACGGTTCGCTGCGCATCCGCGTCGACCGCGCACCGGAAGACAACACGATCGCCCGCATCATCACGCTTGTCGAGGAAGCGCAGGATGCGCGCGCGCCCACCGAGCGCTTTATCCAGAACTTCTCGCGTTATTACATGCCGCTGATCGTGGCGATCTCCATGCTCACCATCATCGTGCCGCCGCTTGCCGGCCTTGGTGACTGGGACACCTGGATTTATCGCGGTCTCGCCTTGCTTCTGATCGGCTGCCCCTGCGCGCTCGTCATTTCCGTTCCCGCGGCCATCGCCTCCAGCCTTTCGGCTGCGGCACGCCACGGCATGCTGGTGAAGGGCGGCGCGGTCATCGAGATGCTGGCGCGCACCGAAACCGTCGCCTTCGACAAGACGGGCACGCTGACGCTTGGCGAACCTGTGGTGACCGACGTGGTGGCGCTTGACGGCAACGAGGTCGGGTTGATCGCCGAAGCGGCAACCATCGAGCATGAATCGAGCCATCCGCTGGCGCGGGCCATCGTCAACCACGCCGAAAAGGCCGGCGTGAAGCCCCTGCCCGGCTCCAACATCAAGGCGATTTCCGGTCGCGGCATGCAGGGCAATGTCGGCGGAAAGGACCTGTTCATCGGCGCGCCGCGCTTTGCAACCGAAGTCGGCACCCTCTCGAAGGAACTGGCTGATCGCATTTCCGCACTGGAAAGCGAAGGCAAGACGGTGGCTGTCGTGATGGCCGGTGGAACCGCAAGCGGCCTCTTCGCCATGCGCGACGAACCGCGCAAGGATGCGGCTGAAGGTGTCAAGGCGCTGAAGGACATGGGCATTTCCTCGCTGATGCTGTCGGGTGACAATGCCCGCACGGCGCGTGCCATCGGCAACAAGCTGGGCCTTGAAGCGCGCGGCGAACTCCTGCCGCAGAACAAGGTCGAGGAAATCCGCAAGCTGGCCGCCCAAAAGACCGTGGTGATGGTGGGTGACGGCATCAACGATGCGCCGGCACTTGCCGCCGCCAGCGTCGGTGTCGCCATCGGCTCGGGCACGGATGTGGCGATGGAAGCGGCGGATGCGGCGCTGATGCGCAACAATGTCGGCGATGCGGCCCGCCTTATCGGCCTTTCGCGCGCCACGATGGCGAATATCCGCCAGAATGTGACGATCGCACTTGGCCTGAAGGCGGTGTTTCTGGTGACGACCGTTACCGGCCTTTCCGGCCTGTGGCTCGCGGTCTTTGCCGATACCGGCGCGACGGTTCTCGTTACCGCCAATGCCATGCGGCTGCTCGGCTATTTCAAGAAGAGCGCCTGACAGGCGGCTGAAGAGGCGTAAACCTCTCCATCGTCATCCTCGGGCCTGTCCCGAGGATCTACCAACGTATCATACAATCGATAGGTTGCAGATCCTCGGCACAAGGCCGAGGATGACGTCGAGTAAGAAGGAAGCCTTTCAGGCAAACTCGTTGAAAAAGCGGATGCTTTCCGTCACCGCGCCCGGGACCACGCCATTGTGGGTTCCGGGCAGCAGTTTTTTGTCGACCTTGAAACCGGAAGACAAAGCACGATCGACAAACAGCTGGTGATCGGCATCGAATGGCCGCTCTTCGTCACCACGCAGCAGCAGTGCCGGACATTTAAGGCTCGGGCCGAAACAGACCGAGGAGCGCATGATAAATTCGCGCTCGTCGGTTTCATCGAAACAGATCTCGTCCGAATAGCGGTTGAAGTAGCGCCATGAATTGACGCCTGCGGACATGGGCGCGGCGGCGCGAAATTTGCGGCTCATGGCCGCCAGCAGCGTCAGCGTGCCGCCATTGGAATGGCCGGCGATGAAGAACCGCTTTTTGTCGATGCCTGGCAGGTTTTCCAGATAGGCCGCAGCCGCCAGTGCATCCGCCGTTTCGTCATAAAAACCGGAATAATTGCCGTTCTGGCCGTTCTCACCCCGGAAGGACGGGAGAAGCACGACGAAACCGGCCTCCCAATAGGGCTTCATTAGCGCCCAATGGCCGTCACCCGTGGCATTGCCGCCGTGGAGAAACAGGACGGCTGGTTTCGGCGTCCCGGATGGCTGGTAGTGGGAGAGCCAGGCGACAAGCTCGATGGAGCCATCAGGCCCGCCGCGATATGTGACCCTTTCGGCACCGGGTGGCGTGCCAAGCGCTGAGGATTTTTCCGGTGCGGGCATCTTGCGCAGCAGATGGGTGTGGAAACGTCTGCGGGCCTCCGCATAGTCCTGTCTTTCGAGCGGCAGGACTTCGGGGGCGGAAAAACCCGCCGCGCTTGCGCCCGGCGGCAAGAGCGCTGCCACCGAGGCGCCAATCGCGCCGACAAGCAGGCCGCGCCGTGTCAGGCTCGGGCAGATCACGCCGCTCTCTTCCTGTCCGAAAGGTGAGGAAAGAAAGCGTTTTTCTGCCATATGTGCACCTGAGGGCGGGAATGAGAATATTAGCAGTTCAACACTGCGGCGGGAAACTGTCCAATCACGGATTCGCGAATGACAACAATGTATTCGCAGGCATCGTGGCAATTTCGGGACAAGGAAGGACTACCCCTCCACACCATCGATCATCGCCACCAGCGTGGACAGGCGGTCCGCCTCCGCCGGCAGCTTGTCGGCCCTGAGCCTTGCAATGCGCGGGAAGCGCATGGCGACGCCGGATTTGTGGCGGGTGGAACGGTTGATGCCCTCGAAGGCCACCTCCAGCACGAAACCGAAATCCGGCGTGGCGCGCACCGCCCGCACCGGGCCGAAACGCTCGACCGTATTGTCACGCACGAACTTGTCCAGCACCTCCAGCTCCGCATCGGTGAAGCCGAAATAGGCCTTTCCGACGGGCACGAGCTGTTCGCCGTCCTCACCTTCCGCCCAGACGCCGAAGGTAAAATCGGAATAATAGCTCGACCTTTTGCCGTGGCCGCGCTGCGCATACATCATGACGGCGTCGATATTATAGGGATCGCGTTTCCACTTGAACCACGGCCCCTTGGCGCGGCCGGCCTGATAGGCGCTGTCGCGGCGCTTGATCATCACCCCCTCGATCACCGGATCGGGCGGGGCGGCGCGCAGCGTGTCGAGTTCCTGCCAGCTGGAGAAGCCGATCAGCGGCGAGAGGTCGAAACGATCATGCGGCGCATGCTCGATGATATCCGACAGCCTGCCGCGGCGCTCCAGATAGGTCTGCGCGCGGATGTCGCTCTCGCCATCAAACAGCAGGTCATAGGCGCGGATGAAGGCGGGATAGTCATCCAGCATCTTCGCTGTCACCGTCTTGCGGTTCAGCCGCTGCTGCAGGTCGGAGAAGGTGCGGGTGAGATTGTTGGAGCGCGCTGTGCCGCCGATCAGCAACTCGCCATCCATAACGCCTTCGAAGTCAATCGCGTCAAGAACATCGGGAAAGGCGCCGGAAATATCGTCGCCGGAGCGGGAATAGAGTTTTCGTGTCCCTCCGGCGCGGGACAATTGCACGCGAATGCCGTCCCATTTCCATTCGGCGGCATAGTCGGCCGGGTCCAGCGCATCGAGGTCGCCATCAGAAACCGGTGTGGCCAGCATCACCGAATGGAAGATGGCGGGCGTGGCCAGCACCGGCCGCCCGGATTTCCCCTCAAGCCATGCGAAAAGCGGCGTATAGGGCGGTGTCAGCCCGTGCCAGAGGGTCTCGATTTCGGTGATGTCTTTCCCGGCGAAATCCGCCAGCGCCTGCCGGGCCAGCCGCGCCGAAACGCCGATGCGCAGGCTGCCGGTGGCGAGTTTGAGGAAAGCGAAACGCGAGGATGTATCGAGCCGGTCGAGAAGATCGCGCACCGCGCCGCGCACTTCCGTGCGGCCGAGCGAATTCATCAGTGTCACGACGTCGCCGAGGCGCGGGTCCTGCGCCTCGGAATCATCCGCGCCGCCGATATTGCCCCAGACCAGCGATATGGTTTCGGCCAGATCGCCGACATAATCATAGGAATAGCGAAACAGTACCTCGTCCATCCGCTCCAGCACCAGCTCGCGCAGCAGGGCAGGCTTGACGCTTTTCAAGTCCAGCGTGCCGGCAATCGCCGCTAGTCCGTAACCCCGGTCGGGATCGGGCGTATCGCGGAAATAATCGGTCAGCAGCTTCAGTTTGCCGTTGCGCGAGGGGGTGAGAACGAGGCGGTCGAGCAGCGTGGCGAAGGCTTTCATCTCAATCCCCCTCATCCTCGTAGCCGACAAGATGAAGCGGCTTGGCGGCAATGCCCTGCAATTCGCACCAGCGCACCAGCGCCTCCTCACGGCCATGGGTGACCCAGACGGCCTGCGGGGAAATTTCCCTGATCGTCTCCAGGAGCTCCGGCCAGTCGCAATGATCTGATATCACCAGCGGCAGCTCCACGCCGCCCTGTTTGGCGCGCTGCCGCACCATCATCCAGCCGGAGGCGAAAGCGATCAGCGGCTCATTGAAGCGCCGCGCCCAGCGTTCCTGAAAAGCCGAGGGCGGACCGACGACAATCGCGCCCTTGAAGGCGGAAGGATCGCTTTTTTCAAGCGTTGCCGGGCGCAGATCGCCGAGATCGATGCCCTGCGAGACGTAATAATCGCAAAGCCGCGCCAGCGCGCCGTGAATATAGATGGGATCGGAATAACCGTTGTCCCGCAAAAGCCGGATGACGCGCTGCGCCTTGCCGAGCGAATAGGCTCCGACAAGATGGGTCCGTTCGGGAAACTGTTTGATGGAGGTGAGCAGCTTGCCGATTTCCACGCGCGGCAGCGGATGGTGGAACACCGGCAGGCCGAAGGTGGCCTCGGTGATGAAGACATCGCAGGGCACCGTCTCGAAGGGCGCGCAGGTGGGATCGATACCGCGCTTGTAATCACCAGACGCGACGATGCGCAGGCCGTTCATTTCCACCGAGATTTGCGCCGAACCCAGCACATGGCCGGCGGGATGGAAACCGACGGTGACGCCATTCACCTCCACCCTCTCACCGAATGCGACCGCCTGCTCGCTGCCGCAGAAATCCTCACCATAACGGATACGCATGATATCCAGCGTCTGGCGCGTGGCCAGTACCGCGCCATGGCCGGCGCGGGCGTGATCGGAATGGCCATGTGTGATGAGCGCCCGCGCCACCGGGCGCACGGGATCGATATAAAAATCGCCCGCCGGGCAATAGAGGCCCTTGGGCGTGGAATTGAGGAGCTGTTCCGGCTTCATATTCATTGAGATAGGGCCGTCCGCGTGAATGTAAAGTGCTGCGAGCATAACGCGGAACGAGCGTTAAATTTCCAGCGGCGGTGTTTTTGTTTTGCCACCCGTCATTTCGGCGTTGAGCCGCGGCTGTATGGCGTTTTGGTACGAAGTTCGCGGGCGCAACGCCAACGCACGACCGGCTTACAGGGTCGCCATGGGATTTAAACTTGCAGAAATGTATCCGATCGGATACATGTTGTCATGAACAGCTTCGAAAAATCGGCGGAGTTCGACGAATGGCTGAAGGCATTGAAAGATCGCGCCGGAAAGGTGCGGGTTCTTCATCGTCTCACCGCGGCCGAGCATGGGAATTTCGGCGATTGTGAGCCGGTGGGTGGAGGCGTTTCAGAAATGCGTATCCACTTCGGCCCGGGTTATCGGGTCTATTTCACCCGCATTGGCAAGAGGGTCTATTTCCTTCTGATCGGCGGGGACAAGTCTTCGCAAAAGCGGGACATAAAACGCGCAATCGGGATGGCGCAGACAATAGGAAGGGATGGCCGTGACGGAATTTAGCCAATTCGATGTGTCGGACTATCTGGATAGCGATGAAGCCATGATCGAATATCTGGCGGTCGCGATGGAAGATGAAAACCCTGACGTGTTCATTGCCGCCCTTGGCGCGGTCGCCAGGGCGCGCGGAATGTCACATGTTGCGGATGCTTCGGGTCTGGGTCGCGAAAGCCTCTACAAAGCACTTAAGCCCGGTTCGAAGCTTCGCTATGAAACCGTGCAGAAAGTCCTGCATGCACTGGGCTTCCGACTGGCCGTCGAAAAATCATTGAGCGCCGCATAAGGCTGGGATTTACGCCAGCCTTACGACTACGCATCACTACTCCCCCGCCCCTTCGGCCGGCTTCGCCTGCACCGCCGCGGGCAGCCTCACAGGTTTCAGCATCAGCGCCGCCGCAAGGCCGATGGCGGCGGTTGCGGCTGCGGCGAAGAAGAGCGGCGTAAACGCATCCGAATAGAGCGAGGCGACGGCGGCTTGCGAGGCGGCCGGAAGTTCGGAGAGCATTTTCGGCGTCAGTTCCTCGATCTTGCCGACGCCGGGAATATTGACCGCCACGCTCTTGAGGCTCGATGAGACGATGGCGCCATAGACCGAAATGGCAATGGCTGCACCACCCATGCGGGTCAGCGTTACCGCGCCGCTCGCTGCACCGATATCCGCCTTGGGCGCGGAATTCTGCACGCCGATGATCGGCGCCTGCTGGCCGAGGCCGACAGCAAAGCCTTGTGCCAGCATGAGGACCGCAATCACCCAAAGCGGCGTTCCGGCATGCATCTGCGTGAACAGCAACATGGCAATAAGGTTGATGGAAAGGCCCGCCACCGAGAAGGGCTTGTAGACGCCGGTGATCGAAATCAGCCGTCCCGCCGAAAGCGAGCCCATAACGATGCCGCTGGTGACGGCGATGAAGAACAGGCCGGCATGGGAGGGTGAAAGCCCCGTCGTGGTCTGCAGGAACAGGGCATAATAATTGACCATACCGATACCGATGCCGCCGCTGGTCAGCGAGACGATCATCAGCAGCGGAAAGGTGCTGTCCTTGAAGAGACGCAGCGGCACGACCGGTTCCGGCGCGCGGCGTTCCACCTGCACCCAGAGGAAAGCGGCGATGACGGCAAAAGCTATGATGCCGAGGCTGGGGGCTGCGATCAGCGAGCCGAACAATTCACTGCTGTCTGCCCAGAAGACCACGCTGGCAATGGTGGCTGCCAAGAGCACCGCGCCGAGATAATCGATCTTCGGCTGGCGGGCTGGACGGCGATAGGGCAGCATCAGCGCCAGCCCTGCAATGACGATAATACCGAGCGGCAGGTTGATGAGGAAGATCGACCGCCAGCCGAACAGGTCGCTCATCGTGCCGCCGAGGATCGGGCCGACGCTGCCCGACGCCATGATGGTGAGGCTGGAATAGCTCTGGTAGCGGGCGCGCTCGCGCGGTTCGAACAGATCCGCATTGACGGAAAAGATCGACACCATGATGCCGCCGCCGCCAAGCCCCTGCAGAACGCGGGCGGCAATCAGCGAATCCATCGACCATGCCAGACCGCAGGCGAGCGAGCCGAGCGTGAAGATGACGACCGCCGCGATCATCACATATTTGCGGCCGAACAGATCGCCGAGCTTGCCATAAACCGGCATGACCGCGCTGGTGGCCAGAAGATAGGCCGAGCCGATCCAGCCGAAACGCTCCAGCGCGCCGAACTCGCCGACGATGGTGGGAAGTGCTGTCGATACGATCTGGTTATCGAGGGTCGCCATGAACATGGCCAGCATCAGAAACAGAAAGACGATGAGCCTGCGCCGATGATCCGACACAAGCGGCGCCACGGGGGCGGTGGACATATCCATGAAAAATCTCGTTGGCTTCCGGCAGTTTTGCTGCGACAATTTGTGTGCTATTAGCATATATATGTCAATGGCAAGTTTTTGACATCTGTGTTAATGCCGCTAAATGTGATCGGAAAACAGCATCGAAAGGGACGATGAAGCGTGGCGACTGAGGAAAACTGGAACGAGGATCTGCCCGAGGACATCAAGCGGATCGGCAACACGATGACGCGCATGCGCATCATGATCGGCCGCCGCATCATCGGCCGCATGGCGCTTGCCAAGCTCGCTCCGGGTCTCGAACTCTCCCATATCGACGTTCTCGATATTCTGCGCCGCGCGGAAGGCGATGTTACCGTGGGTGCGATTGCCGAGGGCATGCGCATCGACCCCTCACGCGGCAGCCGGGTGGTGGCGGATATGGTGGGGCGCGGCCTGCTGAAACGCGGCGTTTCCCAGGAGGACGGCCGCCGCAGCATTGTCGAGATCACACCGCTCGGCACCAGTCTTTTGCAGGAAATGCGCCGGACCAAAATGAGCGTCATCGAGGACGTGATGGATGGATGGCCGGCGGAGGATGTGGAGACATTTGCGCGCCTGTTCGAACGTTTCATCGACCGTTTCGAATACCGGTTGTCGCCGGATACGGACTTTCTGACGGATCAGAAAAAATCATAGCTGCCCCGGCGATCTGCAACTTCACTTTAAAACGACGAAACCGTAACGTGCCGCGCATCGAACTGGTCAAGGGGTAACTTCGATGTTGACGATCTACGGTGTCTACCGTTCCCGTGCCACGCGCACGCTGTGGCTTGCGGGTGAACTGGGCATAGAATTCAAGCATGTGCCTGTCATACAGGCCCGCCGCCTTGCCGATCCGCTGGCTGCGGATGCGCCGCTCAACACGCTGTCTCCCGCATTTCTCGCCGTCAACCCGATGGGCACCATTCCCTGCATCGAGGATGACGGCATGGTGCTTTACGAATCCATGGCCATCAATCTTTATCTCGCCCGCAAATATGGCGGACCGCTGGCTCCGGTTGATCTGAAGGAAGATGCGGCGATGCTGCAATGGTCCTTCTTCGCCGCCACCGAAGTCGAAACCAATTCGCTGAAGATTTCCTCCGCCATTGCCGAAGGCCTTTCGGAAAGCGATAGCGGCAAGGCCGTGATCGATGTCGCCGCCCGCCTGCTGAAGCGCCCCTTCCGGGTGCTGGAGCAGCATCTTTCCAGCCATGATTATCTGGTGGGCGACCGTTTCACCGTCGCCGATCTCAACGCGGCGGAAATCGTTCGTTACGCGCAGGGCCACCAGCCGTTGTTCGATGCCCATCCGGCGTTGAAGGCCTGGCTCACCCGCTGCCAGGCGCGCACGGCTTTCAAGACCATGTGGGACAGCCGGGCCGCCGAGGCGGCCTGAGCGGTTAAGCCCCTTACCCCTCCGTCATGCCGGACCTGATCCGGCATCCAGCCAGCCCAAGTCCTTGGGCTGAAAGGGGTCCTTCTCGCCGCACAGACGCGCGTCGGCTGGATTCCGGCTCAGGGCCGGAATGACGGAAATACTGAGCCTCTCAGCCCCTCTCTCCCGCCAGCGCCCGCTGCACTGCCGGGCGGTCGTTCATGCGGCGGAAGTGGTCGTGCACCTTGGGGAAACGGGCAATATCCACCCCATCGCTTTCCAGCCAGCCGGACATGACGAAAAGATAGGGATCGGCAACCGAATAGGCGGTGCCCAGAACCCAGGGACCGTGCAGCAGGCCGTGCTCGATCAGTTCGAAGCACTCGCCCATGGTCTGAGGCACCTTTGCCTTCATATCCGCCAGAGACGCATCTTCATTCGCCCAGCGGCTGCCACGGCGACCATGCGCATGGGCGACGTGCACCGTGGAAGAGATGAAGGCGTTGAAGGACTGCATGACGGCAAATTCGAAGGGATCATCGAGCGGCGCGAGTTTCTTCTCCGGCGCCATCTGGGCGATGAAGGCGAGGATGGCGGGCGTCTCGGTCAGCACGCCGCTCGCCGTGGCCAGTGCCGGCACGCGGCCCTTCGGGTTGATCTTCAAAAATGTCTCGGAGCGCTGTTCGCCCTCGGCGAAATTGACGCGATGGGCCGTGTAAGGCAGGCCGGATTCCTCAAGCACGATATGGCTGGCGCGCGAGCAGGAACCGGGGGAGAAAAACAATGTGAACATGGATATGCGACCTCCGGGACAAATGAAGACGCCCACCTCCTCGTGTTGCGGGCGCCGGGCCCTGGCCGCAGCCAGGGGTTGGCTCGCCTTGCACAAGGGCGAGCCATCATCGTGCCGGCAGCTGGCTGCGTCAAAGGTTTTATCGCTTTTTTAGCGGCCGATTTTACAGCCCGACGACTCTGACATCGCCGACATGGATGCCGTTCCAGTTGCGCATCTGCCGGTTCGCCATGCCAAACAAAGCCTGCTGCTCTTCGCTGCCTTCATCGAAATAGCGGGCCAGCAGTGCCGAAACCATGGCTTCCGCCGCACGCGTCGTGCCGTCTTCGCATTTCACCGCCATGGCAATGCCCTTTTCCGGCAGAGCAGCGACAAAAACGCCCTCCGCGCCGGTCTTTGCGAAGATTTTTCCCGGCGCGACCTGCATCAGTTTCGTGCAGGCGCGGCCGGTGCCCGCCACGTAAAAGGGCTCCGCCATGCAGGCCTCGACGAGACGGCGCGAGGCTTTCGCACGGCCCGTTTCCAGCCCCCTGCCCGTCGCCATTTTCGCGAAACCATGCGCCAGCCCTTTCAGCGGTACGGCATAGGTGGGGATGGAGCAGCCATCCACGCCGCAATTGTCCTGACCAAGAGCAGCGCCCGTCAGGCTTGCCATCGTGGCGCGGATTTCCCGCTGCAGCGGGTGATCGTAACCGACATAGCCCTTGGGGTCAGTGCCGGTGTGGCAGCAGGCGCAGATGAAGCCCGAATGCTTGCCGGAGCAATTATTGTGGAGCGCCGTCGGCTTTTCCAGCGTGCGGGCCTGATGGATGATGGTTTTCTGGTCGGAAGACCAGTGCGCGCCGCATTCCAGCGTATCGGCATCCCTGCCCGCTTTTGCCAGCATCGAAGCGGCGAGCTCCACATGCGCGTCCTCGCCGGAATGGGAGGAACAGGCAAGTGCCAATTCACGGTTGCCGAAGCCGTAGGCATCCGCAGCACCGCTTTCCACCAGCGGCAGCGCCTGCATGGCCTTGCAGGCGGAACGCGGGAAGATACCGCGCTCGATATCGCCAGCCGAAAACAGCACGCCGCCATCGCCATCCACCACCACGGCAAGGCCCTGATGGCGGCTTTCCACGAGGTTGCCGCGGGTGACTTCGACGGTAACGGAATTGTTCATTTTCGCAGCCTCAAAAAATTCTGATTTCATGTGGTTGATACCGCAATTGATTTTTCGATGCACGGGGCTATCAGTGAAATTTGCAAAACGTCTGCTGCTGGCGATTGCCGTAATCTATCTGCTTCCCGCGCTGGCATCGGCCGGGCTGTGGGCCATGAAAGACCATCCGCGCGGCTGGAACGCCGCAAGATGGTCTTCCTCCGGCATGCTGCCGGCGGCGTCCAGCAACGGCGAAGCTGCCGTCTATGTCTTTTCCGCCATGACCGGCGGTTTCAAGGGCTCCGTCGCCAGCCACGCCTGGGTCGTTCTGAAAAAGCCGGGCGCTACGAGCTATGACCGTTATGACAAGGTGGGCTGGGGCACGCCGATCCGCCACAATGGTTATGCGGCGGATGCCTACTGGTATTCCAACATGCCGCGCCAAGTGGTTGCCATTCATGGCGCGGAAGCGGAAAAACTGATCCCGAAGATCGAAAAGGCGATTACCGATTACCCCTATGGCCGGCCGGGCGGCTATCGCATCTATCCCGGCCCCAACTCCAACACCTTCGTCGCCCATGTGCTGCGCAGCGTGCCGGAACTCGGCGTCGTGCTGCCGCCGGATGCCGTGGGCCGCGATTATCTGCCGGAGGGCGCGTTTTACCACATCGCCGACGACTGGAAGGATGCAAGCGTTTCGCTCGGCGGCCTGTTCGGCATTTCGGCAGGTGCGCGCAGCGGCTTCGAGATCAATTTTCTCGGTCTTGTCGCCGGCATCGATTTCAGCCGGCCGGGCGTGAAGATACCGGGGCTCGGGTATTTCGGGGTGGCGGGCATCCGCGCATAAACGGTTAGGTTTCGCTGGCCTGAGCGGCGCGTCTGGCGCGGATGCTCTGGGCGATGAAGACCCGCGACAGGCCGTGATAAAGCGGCTCGCGGGAGAAAAGCCGCGACGTCAGATATCCCAGCATCGATGCAGCCATGATAGGCATGACGCCTTCATGATTGCCGGTCATTTCAAGGATGATGACAAAGGCTGTCATCGGCGCCTGCACCACGCCCGCAAAATAACCCGCCATACCGACGATGGCGCCAAGGCCAATGCTGGTGCCGAGCAGGGTGGCCATGGTGCTGCCGAAACCCGCGCCTACTGACAGCGACGGTGCGAAGATGCCGCCCGGAATACCCGACATCATGGCAAGGAACGTCGCCGCCAGTTTTTCGATGAAGAAGAATGCGGGCGCGGCCTCACCCTCCATTGCCGCGCGCGCCTGTTCGTAACCGGTTCCAAAGGTCGCGCCGCCCGTTGCGATGCCGAGGACGGCGGAAGCAAGGCCGCAGGCGGCGGCGATCGCCAGCATCCGCTTCAGCGGCATCGCCTGCGCGAAGCGCCGGATGCGGGCGGAAAGACGCAAGGCGCCTGCGCTGAACAGCGCCCCGAACGCGCCGCCGCCAATGCCGCAGACCAGAACCAGCAGCCAGTCCATGGTCGTTTTCGCCATCACCGAACTGGTGCCGAAATAGGTATAGCTGCCGACCAGCGCCAGCGAGGCGAGGCCCGACAGGATGACGGCAGTGAGGACGAGGCCATTGGCGCGGGATTCATAGGTCTTGCTCATTTCCTCGATGGCGAAGACGATGCCGGCGAGCGGCGTGTTGAAGGCCGCCGCGATGCCCGCCGCCGAGCCAGCGAGAATGAGGCCCTTCGCCTGCGCCATGCCGCCCCAGCGGGCGGCCTGCAGCATGATCGAGGCGCCAACCTGAACGGTCGGGCCCTCACGGCCGATGGAGGCACCGGACAAAAGCCCGGCCACCGTCAGTACCACCTTGCCGAAAGCGAGTTTCAGCGACAGAAGCCGCGAACGGTCCGCATCTTCCCGCAGGTGCCGCGCGGCGATCGCCTGCGGAATGCCGCTGCCGCCGGCATTGGGGAAAACCGTGATCGCGAGCCATGCGCAGAGCGTGAAGCCGAGCGGCGTGATGATGAGCGGCAGCAGAAACGCCCATTTGCCCGATGAGGTCGCCGCAAAGAAAAGGTGCTGGGCGCGATCCGCCGCCCAGGCAAAGCCAACGCTGATAAGGCCAACCGCAATCGCGCCAATCCAGAAAACCGCCCTCGGCCTCCACACCCGCCAGGAGCCCCAGACGACACGGGAACGGCGGAGCATCTTCAGCTTTTTGTAGTCGACGGGCATGGCGGTCCAGATCGGTGATTTTGATGGTCGTCATCAGGCGGGAAGTCCGTTTATCCGCCTCTCGGGCGGGGATTGCAAGGTTTTGCATTTGACAGGCCGCCCCTATCGGCGCACTCTTGGCATCGCAATTGCAACGCATGGAGACGCAATATGAAAACGGCGACATTGCCTTCGCTGCGGGTAACGGCGGATTTTCGCGAGGCGGCGGAAAGCGTGCTGAAGGACGGCGAAACGCTCTCTTCCTTCGTTGAGGATTCCGTGCGCAGGCAGGTGGAAATCCGCAAATCACAGGCGGAATTCATTGCGCGCGGGCTGGCCTCGCTCGAAGAATCCAAACGCACGGGGATTTTTTATTCGGCCGAAGAGGTGCATGCGGAATTGCGGGCGATGCTCGCCGCCAAGAAAGCTGAGCGTGGCGAGTGACCTTCAATCTCCGGTACACGATTGCGGCCCGAGCGGACATAACCCGGCTATATGATTTTCTACTGGAAAAGGATTTTTCGACGGCGGAAAAAGCCGTGGACCGAATCATTTCAACGATTGAGGGACTGAGCGAATTTCCTTTCGCAACGCGCAAGGCGCCTGGGGACAACGCACTCTTACGAGAACTGATCGTTCCGTTCGGATCTTCCGGTTACATCGTCCTCATTCAAATCGAAGATGCGGAAACCGTGTCCATCCTCGCGATCCGCCACCAGCGCGAGGATGATTACCATTGACCCTCACCGGTCGCTGACGGCCGCGCGCGGGTTTACCCACGGTTCCTGATTGGAGCGTGGCAGCGGGGTCTTGCCGAGAATATGATCCGCCGCCTTTTCGCCGGTCATGATCGACGGGCCGTTGAGGTTGCCATAGGTCACATGCGGGAAGATCGAGCTGTCCGCCACCCTTAAGCCCTCCACCCCGATCACCCGGCATTCGGGATCGACGACGGCCATCGGGTCGTCCCTGTCGCCCATGCGGCAGGTGCCGCAGGGGTGATAGGCGCTTTCCAGATGCTCCCGCAAAAAGGCGTCGATCTCCTCATCCGTCGCGACATTTTCGCCGGGCTGGATTTCCGGCCCGCGAAAATCGTCAAAGGCTTTCTGGCTGAAGATGTCGCGCGTCAGGCGCACGCAATGGCGGAACTTCTCCCAGTCTTCCGGGTGGCTCATATAGTTGAAGCGGATGACCGGGTCGTCATGTGGATCTGCGGAACGCAGGGTAACATTGCCACGCGATTTCGAGAGGTTGTAACCCACATGCACCTGAAAACCATGGCTTTTCGCCGCCGCCTTGCCATCATAGGAAATGGCGACCGGGAGAAAATGATACTGGATGTCAGGCTGCTTCAGACCCGGAGCTGAGCGCAGGAAGGCGCAGGCCTCGAACTGGTTGGAAGCGCCAAGCCCGCCTTTCGACAGCAGCCATTGCGCACCCGCCACGCCCTGCCAGAACCATGGCAGCCAGGAATAAAGCGAGACCGGCTTGGTGGAGACCTGCTGAAAATAAAACTCCATATGGTCTTGAAGGTTCTCGCCCACGCCCGGGCGATCCGCCTTCACCTCGATGCCCATGTCTTTCAGATGGGCGGCGGGGCCGATGCCTGAGAGCATCAGCAGTTTCGGCGAATTGAAGGAGGATGCCGAGACGATGACCTCGCGATTGGCCGTGACGGTTTCCACCACGCCCTTGCGCTCGATCTCGACACCAACCGCGCGGCCGTTCTCGATGACGACATTGCGGGCGAAACCGTTGACGAGCGTGACATTGCCGCGCTTCAGCGCCGGTTTCAGATACGCATTGGCGGCAGACCAGCGGCGGCCATTGTGGATGGTCTGCTCCATCAGGCCGAAACCCTCCTGCTTGGAGCCGTTATAATCGTCGGTCAGTTCGAAACCGGCCTCAGCGCCGGCCTGAATGAAGGCGTGGAACAGTGGATTGTTGACCGGGCCGCGCTGCACATGCAGCGGCCCATCCGTGCCGCGCCAGCCTTCTTCGCCGCCATGGCTATGTTCCATCCGCTTGAAGTAAGGCAGCACATCCGCATAGGCCCAGCCATGCGCGCCAAGCTCTTCCCAGCGGTTGAAATCCTCGGCATGGCCACGCACGTAAACGAGGCCGTTGATGGAGGACGAACCGCCGATGACTTTTCCGCGCGGCGCCGTAATCCTGCGGTTGTCGAGGTTCGGCTCGGGCTCGGAGAGATAACCCCAATTATAGCGCTTCATGCTCATCGGCCATGCGAGTGCGGCCGGCATCTGGATGAAGGGGCCGAAATCCGAACCGCCGGCCTCGATGACGATCACCGAATAACGGCCGTCTTCCGACAGGCGATAGGCGATGGCGGAGCCTGCGGAACCCGAACCGACGATGACGTAATCTGCTTGCATTTGCGAAATATCTCCAGAATGAACATCTGCGCCTGTGGCTCACCCCCCTCTGCCCTGCCGGGCATCTCCCCCTCATGGGGGGAGATCGATATGTGGCGAGGTCGCGCCCATCTCAACGTCAGCGAATGAAGTGGTGGTGGCGCCGCTTGCCGATCTCCCCATGTCCGGCAGGACAGAGGGGGGTAAGCCCCACGCACCGACCGTCAATAGGGCGCGTCCACCTTCCCCGTGCTCACATAAACCGTCTTCAGCTCGCTATAATGCTCCAGCGCGGCGGCCGAATTCTCCCGCCCGAAGCCGGATTGTTTCGAGCCGCCGAAGGGGATTTCGACCGGGCAGAGATTATAGGTATTGATCCAAAGCGTACCCGCCTCCAGCCGGTCGACCACGCGATGGGCGCGGGCGAGATCGGCGGTGAAGACGCCGCCGGCGAGACCGAATTCGGTGGCGTTGGCGCGGGCGAGAACCTCGTCCTCATCGTCAAAATCCAGAACGCACATGACCGGGCCGAAGATTTCTTCGCGGGCGATGGTCATGTCGTCGGTCACATCGGCGAAGACGGTCGGCCGCACATAAGCGCCCTCGCCCGCCACATTGTTGGGAATGCCGCCGCCGGTGATGAGCGTCGCGCCCTCTGCCTTGCCCTTTTCGATATAGGAAAGGACCTTCTCCTGCTGGGCCTTGGAGACCAGCGGGCCGAGATGGGTGGCGTAGTCGAGGGGATCGCCGAGGATCATCGACTCGGTGCGGCGCTTCAGATTGTCGAGGAAACGCTCCTTCGCCTTTTTCTGCACAAAGACGCGGGTGCCGTTGGAGCAGACCTGGCCGGAGGAATAGAAGTTGCCAAGCATGGCCCCGCCGACAGCGCTTTCGATATCGGCATCGTCGAAGACGATCAGCGGCGACTTGCCGCCGAGTTCCATGGTCACGTGCTTCAGATGCCCGGCAGCGGCAGCGGCCACCTTGCGGCCGGTCGGCACCGAGCCGGTAAGCGAAACCTTCGCCACATCCGGGTGGTTGACCAGCAGCGGCCCGGTATCGCGATCACCCTGAATGACGTTGAACAGGCCCTTGGGCAGGCCGGCTTCGATGAGGATTTCGGCGATCTTCAAGGCGCCGAGCGGGGTATTTTCCGAGGGCTTGAAGACCATGGCATTGCCGGCGACCAGCGCGGGCGCCGCCTTCCAGCAGGCGATCTGCTGCGGATAATTCCACGCGCCGATACCGACGCAGACGCCGAGCGGCACGCGCTTGGTATAGGCGAAATCGCCGCCGAGGGGGATGTAATCGCCGTTCAGCGCGGAAGGTGCGATACCGCCGAAAAATTCGAAGGCATCCGCGCCGGAGGTCGGGTCGGCGACGATGGTTTCCTGAATGGGCTTGCCGGTATCCAGCGTCTCCAGCGTCGAAAGCGCATCGTTGCGCTCGCGCATGATATCGGCGGCGCGTTTGAGGATGCGGCCGCGGGCCATTGGGCTCATCGCCGCCCATTCCTTCTGTGCAAGTTTGGCCGAGGCGATGGCGCGCTCGACGATGGCAGGCGTTGCCGCATGCAGCCTCGCGATCACCTCGCCGGTGGCCGGAAAGATGCTCTCGAACGGTGTGCCGGCCGTGTCTTCGACATACACCCCGTCGATGAAATGCGAGGCTTTCGGCTGCGCCTTCAGCGGCGTCGCGATGGTCATGTCGAAGTCTCCTTAAAGAACACGGATGGACGGCTTTGGGCGCTGTCCATCGGGAAAAGATTTGAGCTGCATGTCGAAGTAATCCTCGACAAGCGCCGGTGCGGAGGCAAGGCCGAGTGGCGCTGAGCGCAGGCTATGGCGAATATAAAGTCCGTCGATCAGGGCGGCCGCGCCTTCCGCGATGCGTGCGGCATCGTCTGGCGGGCAGAGCCGGTTGAGGCTCGCCATGAGGTTTGACCTGAGACGGCGCGAATAGAGCACGAGCAGGCGGCGGGTTTCTTCCGAACGCTGCGCCTCGACATAAAAGGCAAGCCATGCCGCCACCGTCTCCGGTGTGAACTGGTCGCTCTGGAAGGAGACATGGACGATGGCGCTCAGCCTTGCGCGAGGGCCGGAAGCACGGGTCAGCGCCGCGACCGCATCGCGCCGCAGGTCACGCAGCAGGCTGCGGATGGTCTCCAGAAGCAGCTGCTGCTTGCTGCCGAAATAATGATGCGCAAGGGCGGCCGACACGCCCGCTTCCCGGGCGATGTCAGACATTGTCACATTCAGCGAACCATGGTGGCCTATGGTGCGCAGTGCCGCATCCACAAGCGCCTTGCGGCGCAAAGGCTCCATTCCGATCTTGGGCATAAGGGTCTCCTTGATGGCGGGCAAAATATTCTTGATTGATCAATCAATCAATAAAAAATGCGCCATTTCATGTCGCGGATGTGCTGCCGGGCGGAAAGACTGAAGCGCAGACGGTTTTGCCGCTACATGCGCCTCATGATCTGGATCAAATCTTCGGCATTCTCGTTGCGCTATGCTGCAATCGTGATAGCTTTACCGCGACCATTCATGGAGACAGCGAGATGACACACAGTCTCAATGCGCCTGGATTTTCACCCCTCAGAGCGAAGTGGGGTTGGTTTCTGGCCCTTGGCCTCGTCCTTCTGGCCTTTGGGGTCATTGCGCTCGGCAATCTTCTCGTCGCCACCGTCGCCTCCGTATTTTATGTCGGCGTCATGATGCTGATGGGCGGCATTTTGCAGCTTTTCCATGCTTTTCAGGTGAAAGGATGGGAAAGCGCACTGTTCTGGACACTGAGCGGCCTGCTTTATGCCATTGCCGGTGTCATCGCCTTTCAAAACCCTGATCTGACCGCAGCCGTGCTGACATTGTTGATGGCGGTGTCGCTCATTGTCGCCGGCATCTTCCGCCTTGTCGTCGGCTTCCGGCTGAGACCGGCAACGGGCTGGGGCTGGGTTACCGTGGCGGGTGCGGTGACGGCACTTGCGGGCCTGGTGATCGCCGCCGGCTGGCCGGTGAACAGCCTTTGGGTCCTTGGCCTGTTCCTGGCGATAGACCTTATAATGCAGGGCTTTGCGATGATCGCGCTCGCCATGGCCATGCGGTCATGAGGGCGTTTGCGGCGCGTCTGTGGCCTCATATCAAGCAGGCGCCCGTCATGGAAAAACTAAACCCTTATATACTGCAAATTGGGTATGGAACGCGTTTCGTGGTAAGATAGACGATGATACCAATTTCGCTGGAAGCGGCGTCCAGACGAAAACCTCAAAAAAACGACCGCCCGCAAAAGATTGCCATCGCCCTGTCCGCACAGCGGACATCTATCGGGTTGCTTATGGCGGTCATTGAAAAAGGGAGTGATATCATGCCAATGGTGACAGTATCGATTTCCCCGGAACAGGCAGCAAGAATGCGGGAGGCCGTGAATTGCGGCGCTTACGCATCCGGCAGCGAGGTCGTCAGGGCCGCGCTGAGACTATGGGCGGCCTCCGCCGAACACGGCGTCGGCACCAGGCCGGCAGAACCTGTCGAGGCGGACCGCGAGCGCATGAATGTTGCGGAGCTTTACGCCGCTCACACGGGTCATGCGCGCCGGGCATAAGGCCTGGTGCGGCCCCCTCTTCGATATAGGGGGCCGTTACAAAACGTTCATCAAAGCTTCACAGTCGTGAAAGCTTTTGTTGACCTGTAATCTGCAATTGTTGCCGCAAAAGAGACGGGTCCCGTGTGGGTATTCCACGCGCATGCCAGCAACGGGACCGGCAAGAGCGGAGAAACAGGAATGCAGGCCGTCACGGTGGAAAACGATGTCATAAGGCGGTTTGCCTCCGGGCAGATGTTTCCAATGGCGAAGCTTGTGCTTGAAACCGCTTTTCAGCCCATTGTCGAGGCGACGACAGGCACGATCTTCGGTTATGAATCGCTGATGCGCGGCCATGACCGGCTCGGTTTTTCCAATCCGCTGGCGCTTCTCGACCAGGCCGCCGCGGATGGCGAGCTGAAGGCTTTCGAGCAGATGCTGGCAAGCCGGGCGCTGGCAAAATTCTCCACCCTGCCCGATTTTTCCTCCACCACCCTGTTCCTCAATCTGGATGTGCGGTTGATCCCGCATGGCGACGCCATTCTCGACAAGCTGGTCGGCCATCTGGCCCGGGCGGGCATTCCGGCCTCCTCCATCTGTTTCGAGCTTTCCGAACGTTTCGACAATACCAGCGTGCCGGAATTCACGGCGCTGATTGCCCGCATGCGCAAGGAAGGCTTCAAGCTGGCGATAGACGATTTCGGCGCCGGTCACGGCGAGATGAAGCTGCTCTGCGATTTTCCGCTGGATTACCTGAAGATCGACCGGCATTTCATCCACGGCGTCGACCATCTTCCCCGCAAGCAGCATCTCGTCCGCAACATCGTCAACATCGCCCATGTTCTCGGCGTCCGGGTCATTGCCGAAGGCATCGAAACGGAAGCGGAATTTCTGACCTGCCGTGAATTCGGCGTCGATCTGGTGCAGGGCTGGCTGATCGCCAGGCCCACGGTCTTCACCAGCGAGCTGCCCGAAAGCTTTCCGCATCTCAACCGCATCGGCGTGACGCGGCGCAGCAGCCAGACGCTCGATGAAATCCTCATTCGCCGGGAAATCGAGCGGCTTCCCACCGTCTTCGAACATGATAGCGTCGACAATGTCTTCGAACTGTTCCGCCGAAACCCGCAGCAGGCTTTCTTCCCCGTGCTCAACGCCAATGGCGAACCGCGCGGCGTCATCAACGAATATCACCTCAAGGAATATATCTACCGGCCCTTCGGCCGCGACCTGCTCAAGAACAAGATCTATGAGCGCACCATATCCCATTTCGTCGACCCCGCGCCGATCGTGGGTCTCGATGCCGACGCCGACCAGCTGATGAACATGTTTGCCAGCATGGGTGGCAGCGCCTGCATCATCCTCACCGAAAACATGCGTTACGCCGGCATCGTTTCCGCCGCTTCGCTCATCAAGGTCATCAATGAAAAACAGCTGAAAATGGCGCAGGACCAGAACCCGCTGACGGCGCTGCCCGGCAACCGCGCCATTGGCGGCTTCATTACCGACAGCTGCAGCGATGGCGATGAGGCGCGCTTCTTCTGTTATTGCGACTTCGACAATTTCAAACCCTTCAACGACAAATATGGTTTCAACGCCGGCGACCACGCCATCACGCTGTTTTCGGCCCTGATGCGACGCTATTTCTTCGCCGGCGACTGCTTTCTCGGACATATTGGCGGCGACGACTTCTTCATCGGCGTGCGCGACTGGACTGTGGAGGAGCTGACGGAAATCCTCGAGCGGCTGCTCAGCGATTTTCACGTCGATGTCGCCGAGCTCTATTCGGATGAAGACCGCGCCGCCGGCTGCATGAAGGGCCAGGACCGCCACGGCAACGAGCGGGACTTCGCGCTGTTGCGCTGCTCGATCGGCGTTCTCACTCTACCGAAGGGGCTGATCATCGCCAATCCTGAACGCATCGGCGGCGAGATCGCCGGCATCAAGGCGGCTGCGAAGGAAAATGACAGCGGCCTCGTCATCCGGGTATTCGGCGAGACAAAATGACACTCGTGACAAAGGGACTTCTTCCCTAAGCGGCGCATCTGACCTACATCTTCAGGCGACGCCGACAAGTGAGGAGTTGCCCCTGGCCATGCCCGATACGACGACCCTGCCCGAAAAAATGCGCTTCATCGACCTTCCCTCCCATGGCGGCCCGGAGGTGATGCGGCTGTCGCACGCGCCTTTGCCCAAGCCCGCGAAAGGCGAGGTTCTGGTGAAGGTCGAGGCGGCGGGCGTCAACCGGCCGGATGTGGCGCAGCGGCAGGGCATCTATCCGCCGCCGAAGGATGCAAGCCCGATCCTCGGCCTTGAAATCGCCGGCGAGGTGGTTGCGCTGGGTGAGGGCTTTACCGAATTCAAGGTGGGTGACAAGGTCTGCGCGCTCGCCAATGGCGGCGGTTATGCGCAATATTGCACCGTGCCGGCCGGGCAGGCCCTGCCCTTCCCCAAGGGTTACGACGCCGTCAAAGCGGCGGCTTTGCCGGAAACCTTCTTCACCGTCTGGGCCAACCTCTTCCAGATGGCAGGCCTCACCGAAGGGGAAAGCGTCCTCATCCATGGCGGCACCAGCGGCATCGGCACAACGGCGATCCAGCTTGCCAAAGCCTTTGGCGCCGAAGTCTATGCCACGGCGGGCTCAGCGGAAAAATGCGAAGCCTGCGTGAAGCTCGGCGCCAGACGGGCGATCAACTATCGTGAGGAAGATTTCGCCGCCGTCATCAAGGCTGAAACCGGCGGCAAGGGCGTCGATGTCGTTCTCGACATGATCGGTGCGGCCTATTTCGAAAAGAACCTTTCTGCACTCGCCAAGGACGGCTGCCTGTCCATCATCGCCTTCCTGGGTGGCGCCGTGGCCGAGAAGGTCAACCTCACCCCCATCATGGTCAAACGCCTCACCGTCACCGGCTCCACCATGCGCCCCCGCACGGCCGACGAAAAACGCGCCATCCGCGACGACCTCGTCGCAGAGGTCTGGCCGCTCATCGAAAGCGGTCAGTTGGCACCTGTCATCAACCGGGTCTTCACGCTGGATGAGGTCGCGGAAGCCCACCGGCTGATGGAAAGCAGCAATCATATCGGCAAGATCGTGATGCGGGTGTCGTGACGCCCGGCGCATCCCTGGAAGTAATCCCTCTTGCATTACTGACGAATCGTACTACCTTCTAGTTATGTTCAACGTATCGGAAGGAGGTGATCCAATGTCTAGTGAGATTTCGGTCTCTGGTGCAGGCAATGGAAAGGGTGTGTTTTCGACGGGGCAACCCTCGGCGTAAAACCTCTTCTGCCTTCGGAACGTTGAGAAACAGTCCCGGGTCTGTAAACAGGACCAAACTCATGGAAGGGTCGCTTCGGCGGCCCTTTTCCGTTTTTGCTTATTGCTTCGACGATTGGGGAAATCCGTGCCTCGCGTGCCGGGGCGGCAAGCTCTATGCTCGATGCTACTCGTGACACGTCTCTTCCGTCATGCCGGGCTTGACCCGGCATCCAGCCGGCGCGCGTCTGCGCGACGAGAGGACTCCTTTCAGCCCAAAGACTTGGGCTGGCTGGATACCGGCTCGAGGCCGGTATGACGGAGAACTGGAGAGAGCGCCGAATAATCGACCGTCAACTGCGGTCACCTCTCCCCTATTTCTTCCCGAACACCTTCCACCGCGTCGGGCGGAAGCGCAGTTCCGCCCCCACCGCCACGGCGGCGTTGAGCGGCACCTCGATTTCTAGGTGATAGGGTTCATGGCCGTTATTGGCGATGTCGATTTCGGCGATGCGGGTGCCTGCGAGGCGGCGACAGGTGGTGACCTTGCCGTAAAGCGCGTCCTTCTCCCCAGTCAGCACCACATCTTCCGGGCGGAAGAAAAGCTCGCCCTCGCCAGAGCCGCTTTCATCGATGCCTATGCTTTCGCCCTGGAACAGCACGTGGCCGTCGCGGATCGTTACCGGCAGGCTGGAGGATTCGCCAATGAAGGAGAAAACGAAGGGCGAGTTGGGCGTGTCGTAGACATCGTCTGCCGTGCCGACCTGTTCGATCTTGCCCTGGCTCATGACGACGACACGGTCGGCCAGTTCCAGCGCCTCTTCCTGATCGTGGGTGACGAAGACGGTGGTGTGACCGGTGCGGTCGTGGAATTCGCGCAGCCAGCGGCGCAGCTCCTTGCGCACCTTGGCGTCGAGCGCGCCGAAGGGTTCATCGAGAAGCAGCACCTTCGGTTCGATGGCGACGGCGCGGGCAAGCGCCACGCGCTGGCGCTGACCGCCGGAAAGCTGCGAGGGGTAACGCTTCTCAAGCCCGGAGAGATGCACCATGTCGAGAAGCTCGGAGACCCGCCTGCGGATTTCGGCCTTCGGCGGACGCTTTCCGGAAGGACGGACCTTGAGGCCGAAGGCGATATTGTCGGCCACCGTCATGTGGCGGAACAGGGCGTAGTGCTGGAACACGAAACCGACATTGCGCTCCTGCACCGTGCGGTGCGAGGCGTCCTCGTTGCCGAAGAAAATCTGGCCGGTCGTCGGCTGCTCGAGACCGGCGATGAGACGCAGCAGCGTCGTCTTGCCGGAACCGGAAGGACCGAGCAGCGCGATCAGCTCGCCGGAACGAATGTCGAGCGACACATCGTTCAGCGCCGGAAAGCGATCGAACTGCTTGGTGATGCCGGAAACTTTCACTTCCATGAAGATGCCTTTCAATGCTTGCCGGCTGCGTTGCCCGCGCCAAAGCGTATTTCGAGAATGGTTTTGAGAATGAGCGTCACCAACGCCAGACCGGCGAGCAGCGTCGCCACCGCAAAGGCCGCGCCCATATTGTACTCATTATAGAGTATCTCGACATGCAGCGGCATGGTGTTGGTCTCGCCGCGAATATGGCCCGAGACCACCGAGACGGCGCCGAACTCGCCCATGGCGCGGGCGTTGCAGAGCAGCACGCCGTAAAGCAGGCCCCATTTGATGTTGGGCAGCGTGACATACCAGAAGGTCTGCCAGCCCGAAGCACCGAGCGAAATCGCCGCCTCCTCGTCGCCATTGCCCTGATCCTGCATCAGCGGGATCAGTTCGCGCGCGACAAAAGGAAAGGTGACAAAGATGGTAGCGAGCACGATGCCCGGCACGGCGAAGAGTATCTCGATGCCGTAGCTCTTCAGCCATGGCCCCAGCACGCTGTGGGATGAGAACAGGATGACATAGACGAGGCCCGATATGACCGGCGAGATCGAAAACGGCAGGTCGATGAGCGTGATCAGGAACGCCTTGCCCTTGAACTCGAATTTCGCAATCGCCCAGGCGGCCATCACCCCGAAGACCAGGTTGAGCGGTACCGAAATGGCGGCGACGAGCAGCGTCAGGCGAATGGCGGAGAGTGCATCCGGCTCGACGATCGCCTCCCAGAAGCTTTCCGCACCCTTGCGGAAGGCTTCGAAGAAGACCGAGACCAGCGGCAGAACCAGAAAAGCAGCGAGGAAGACGAAGGCAATCGCGATCAACGCCAGCCGGGCGGGAAAGCTCTCGCTGGCGGGGTCGCGGAACGGCCGGGGGGACGTGCGGGAAGCGGTCTCAGACATAACCGTACCTCTTGCGGCTCCAGGCCTGAATGAGATTGATGAGGAACAGCATGGCGAACGAGATGATCAGCATGATGGTGGCGATGCCGGTCGCGGCCGCATAATTGAACTCCTCCAGCCGGATGACGATGAGGAGCGGCGCGATTTCCGAGACGTAAGGAATATTGCCGGCGATGAAGATGACCGAACCATATTCGCCGACACCGCGTGCGAAAGCGAGCGCAAAACCCGTGAGGATGGCGGGTGTCAGGCTCGGCAGCAGAACGCGGGTGATGGTCTGGAAACGGTTGGCGCCAAGCGTCGCCGCCACCTCCTCCACCTGCCGGTCGATCTCTTCCATGACCGGCTGCACGGTGCGGACCACGAATGGCAGGCCGATGAAGATCAGTGCGATGACGATACCGGTCGGCGTGAAGGCGATCTTGATGCCGAAGGGTTCGAACAGCGAACCGACCCAGCCGCGATTGGCGTAAAGCGTGGTCAGCGCGATACCGGCCACTGCCGTCGGCAGGGCGAAAGGCAGATCGACGATGGCATCGACGAAGCGGCGGCCGGGAAAACGGTAACGCGTCAGCACCCAGGCGACGATGACACCGAAGACCGCGTTGACGAGCGCGGCAAGAAATGCTGTTCCGAAACTGACACGCAGCGCATTCAGCGTGCGGCTATCCGTGGCAATCGCAATGAAATCTGAAAAACCCAGTTTCGCCGTGGACCAGACAAGGCCGCCAAGCGGAATAAGAATGATGAGAAACAGATAGGTCACTGTGTAACCAAGCGTCAGGCCGAAGCCCGGTATGACGCTCGACTGTCGCCATTTCCACCTGTTTCCGGAAGTATTATTGCTCATCAAGGCTCCGGATAATCTTTAGTTTGGTGCATTTCCGAACAGAAAACCGGGGGCCAGTTTTCCTGAAAATGCTCTCTGGGAGCCGGTGTTCCCCGGCGTTTATTATAAAGTATCGACCGGCACGGTGTCCGGTCGATCAGGCTTTTTTTCTGTTGTCTCAGCGAACGGGCGATTTTCAGCCCATCATCCGCTTACTTTGCAGGCTTGTAAATCTGGTCGAAGATGCCGCCGTCACCGAAATGTTCAGGCTGCGCCTTGGCCCAGCCGCCAAACTGCGGGTCATCGATGGTGACGAGCTTGATGTCGGGCAGCTGCTTGAGCAGATCCTTGGAGACCACAGAGGGATTCGACGGGCGATAGAAGTGCTTTGCCGCAATATTCTGGCCCTCGTCGGAATAGAGATATTGCAGATAGGCTTCCGCCGCCTTGCGGGTGCCCTTGGCGTCGACATTGGCGTCAACCACGGCGACCGGCGGTTCGGCAAGGATCGAGATCGGCGGCACGACGATATCGAAAGCGTCAGCGCCGAATTCCTGGCCGGCGAGATAGGCCTCGTTTTCCCAGGCCAGCAGCACGTCGCCGATCTGGCGCTGTGCGAAGGTGACCGTGGAGCCACGGGCGCCGGTATCGAGAACCGGGGCGCGCTTGTAGAGCTCGCCGACATAGGCCTTGATCTTGTCCTTGTCGCCCTTGAATTCTTCATTCGCCCAGGCCCAGGCCGCGAGATAGTTCCAGCGCGCGCCGCCAGACGTCTTGGGGTTCGGCGTGACGATCTGCACGTCACCCTTCACCAGATCGCCCCAATTATGGATGCCCTTGGGGTTGCCCTTGCGCACCAGGAAAACGATGGTGGAGGTGTAGGGCGAAGAATTATGCGGCAGGCGGGTGCGCCAGTCCTTGTTGATCTTGCCGGAATTCTGGACGATGGCGTCGATATCGCTCTGCAGCGCCAGCGTCACGACGTCCGCTTCCAGACCGTCGATGACCGAACGCGCCTGCTTGCCGGAGCCGCCATGCGACTGCTGGATCGTGACGTCCTCACCGGTGTCGGCCTTCCACTTCTTGGCGAAGGCTTCGTTGAAATCCTTGTAGAGTTCACGGGTCGGATCGTAGGACACGTTGAGCAGCTTGGTCTGCGCGGCGGCCGAGCCAGCGCCGCCAAGTGCCAGTGAGAGGCTAAGCGCAACAACGCTCAAACCGGACAGAAGCTTGGACATCGGTATTCCCTCCTGATTGCGATGGCTTAACTCTACCGGCTGAGTAGAGTTGGTCAATGAGGCCGAATACGATCGAAAAAGTGTTTCCCGAGAGCGTTTCCACGGGCAACAAATACAGCGCAGCATAAGCGAAAGGCGCAACAAGCGTCGTGTAAAACTTTTCTGAATGCAAAAGCATTTCACATTTTTGATGATTTTTTGCCGCGATGGCGAAAAATATTATGGGGTTTTAGACGATTTTTTCGTTTGGAAGGAACGAGGCAAGGGGACCATTACAATCTCCTCATCCGTCATTCCGGCCCTGAGCCGGAATCCAGCCAGCCCAAGTCCTTGGGCTGAAGGAGTCGTTTCGCCGCGCAGACGCGCGTCGGCTAGATTCCGGCTCAAGGCCGGAATGACGGACAGGTTGAGGACCCTCGTTGCAAACTCTCGACAGCGAAACGTGAAAAAAGAACGAGTGTCAGGCCGTCAAAAGCTCGGGCACTTCAACACCCGCCACCGCATCGGCAATGGTGGTGTTGAAAAGGATATTGCGCGTCGCATCGGCCACACGGGCGAAGACGTGGCGGATTTCACATTGCTTCTCGCCGTCGCAATCCTCGCAGCGGCGATAGGCGGTCTGCGACAGGCAGGGCAAGGGGGCAAGCGGCCCGTCGATGAGGCGCAGCACCTCGCCGAAGGTGATATCCGCAGCCGGGCGCGCCAAGAGATAACCGCCCTGCTTGCCGCGCCGGCTTTCGACCAGGCGTTCCTTCTTCATTTCGAGAAGGATCTGTTCCAGAAACTTTTTCGGAATGGCCTGTTCGCGGGCGATGTCGGAAATCTGCACAGGACAGGCGCCGTCGGCCTTGGCCAGCGAAAGGAGCGCCCTCAGCGCATATTTTGCCTTCTGCGAAATCATCGTAAAACCAGTAGATCACAAGCCCGGAAACCCGGCAATTCCGGCTTAGCGCAGAAGTTGTCACAATTCAAATCCAAGCTGCAAAGAAGGTGAACGGGCATCTTTTGCTCATACCACGCGCGCGAGAGGCATTTTTGCTCTTAAGCGCAGCGCACAAAGACTGTCATTTCTGTTCCAAAGGCCGGATTTCAACAATAATCGGCCATGGAAATCCCGGACGTGACAATGACGATCAATTCAGCAAATGCCTCTGCCGATACCGCTTCCCTCGATGCCACGCTTGCCGGGCTCGATCTGGCGGGTCGGCTTTCGTTTATCGCAGGCCTCGGCGGACGCGCAGTTTTCACCACCAGTCTCGGCATCGAGGATCAGGTCATCACGGCGGCCATCGGCACGCATCGCCTGCCTATCGATGTCGTGACGCTGGAGACCGGTCGGCTGTTCAAGGAAACCGTCGATCTCATCGATGAAACCGAAGAGCGTTTCGGCATCGAAATCCGCCGCTTTCGTCCCGAACAGGACGATATCGACGCTTACGCCGAAAAATACGGTCTGAATGGTTTTTACGAAAGCGTCGAAGCCCGTCACGCCTGCTGTCATGTCAGAAAGCTCATCCCGCTCGGCAAGGCGCTGGAAGGCGCTTCCTTCTGGATAACCGGGCTTCGTCGCGGCCAGTCGGGCAATCGCGCCACGACGCCTTTCGCCGAATTCGACGCCGAGCGTAATCTTATCAAGATCAATCCCCTGGCTGACTGGGATATCGACCTCATCCGGGCGCATGTCGCCCAGGAGAACATTCCCGTCAATCCGTTGCACCAGCGCGGTTACCCCTCCATCGGCTGTGAGCCGTGTACGCGCGCCATCAAGCCCGGCGAGCCTGAGCGCGCCGGACGATGGTGGTGGGAAAACGACGAGAAGCGCGAATGCGGTCTTCACGTCGCCGGTGCGGAGCAGACATCCGCCATTTCCGCCATCCCGCAACGATAATCCTTCAGTACATCTCCCGGAGTTCACAATGTCCAACGCAGTCCACGAGACGGACAGCAAGAATACTGTCGCATCCAAGCCGCCGCTCGATCCCCATCTGAAGGCGCTTGAAAACGAAGCTATTCATATTTTCCGCGAAGTCGCCGCCGAATTCGACAACCCTGTCATGCTCTATTCCATCGGCAAGGATTCCTCTGTGCTGCTGCACTTAGCGCGCAAGGCGTTTTTCCCGGGTCGCATTCCCTTCCCGCTGCTGCACGTCAATACCGGCTGGAAGTTCAAGGAAATGATCGAATTCCGCGACAATATCGTCAAGGAATATGATCTCGACCTGATTTCCCATACCAATCCGCGCGGTGCTGCGGAAAAAGTGACGCCCTTCACTCACGGTTCGGCGCTTTACACCGACATCATGAAGACCGAAGCCCTGCGCCAGGCGCTCGACGCCGGCCAGTTCGACGCGGCCTTCGGTGGTGCGCGCCGCGACGAGGAGGCGAGCCGCGCCAAGGAGCGCATCTACTCCTTCCGCACGCCCGACCATAAATGGGACCCGCGCAACCAGCGCCCGGAACTGTGGAATATCTATAACGGCATGGTCCGCAAGGGCGAAAGCGTGCGCGCCTTCCCGCTCTCCAACTGGACCGAAGTGGATATCTGGCGTTACATCGAGGCGGAAAACATTCCGCTGGTGCCCCTCTATTATGCCGCCGAGCGTCCTTACATCGAGCGCGACGGCATGATGATCCTTGCTGAAGACGAGCGTCTGGAGCTGCTGCCCGGCGAAGAGATCAAGCATGGTTCGATCCGCTTCCGCACGCTCGGCTGCTTCCCGCTGACCGGCGCGATCCGGTCCGAGGCGGCGACGCTTCAGGAAGTCATCGCGGAACTCGAAATCGCCACCGTTTCCGAACGGCAGGGCCGCGCGATTGACCGCGACCAGTCCGGCTCCATGGAGAAGAAGAAGCGGGAGGGTTATTTCTGATGACCGCCGCAGCTACCACCAACTCCTCTTCCGCCACCATTCTGCCCTTTGCCGAACATTCGAAGGCGGCGCGCGATACGCGCCCGCTTCGTCTCATCACCTGCGGCAGCGTGGATGATGGCAAGTCGACCCTGATCGGCCGTCTTCTCTGGGATACCAAGGCCGTCAAGGAAGACCAGGCCGCCACCCTGCACCGCGATAGCGGCAAGCAGAACGATCTCGGCCTGCCCGATTTCGCGCTGCTGCTCGACGGTCTTCAGGCGGAGCGCGAACAGGGGATCACCATCGATGTCGCCTATCGTTATTTCGCCACCGACCGGCGCGCCTTCATCGTGGCCGACACACCCGGTCATGAGCAATATACCCGCAACATGGCGACCGGCGCTTCCACCGCCGATCTGGCCGTGCTGCTCGTCGATGCGCGCACCGGCATTCTGGAACAGACCCGCCGCCACGCCACCATCGCGGCGCTGATGGGCATCCGGCAATTCGTGCTGGCCGTCAACAAGATCGACCTGACCAATTACGACAAGGCCGGTTTCGAGCTGATCGCCCATGAGTTCCGCGATTTCGCCTCCAATCTCGGCATCAAGCAGATCACCGCCATTCCGATGTCGGCGCTGAAGGGTGAAAACGTCGTGCTGTCAGGCAAGGCCTCCATGCCCTGGTATGAAGGCCCGACGCTGGTGGAGACACTGGAGCTGGCCACCGTTCGCTCCGCGCAATCCGGCGGCTTCCGCCTGCCGGTGCAGCGCGTCTCGCGCCCCGGTGAGAGCTTCCGCGGTTATCAGGGCACGGTTGCCGGCGGTTCGGTGAAGCCGGGCGACAGCGTCGTCATCCTGCCATCCGGCATGGTCGCGAACGTCAAGCAGATCGTCACTTTCGATCTGGTGCGCAATGCGGCTGTCGCGGGTGATGCGGTTACGCTCGTCCTTGATCGTCAGGTGGACGTGTCGCGCGGCGACATGATCGTCTCCATCGAGGCGCAACCGCAGACGGGCCTTGCCTTCGACGCCCAGATCGTGGCCTTGCAGCCGGGGGGTATCGAGGCAGGCAAGCGCTACTGGCTGAAAAGCGGCAGCCGCCGCCAGCGCGTCAGCGTGCAGCCGGTGAGCCAGCTGAACCTGAAAGAAGGCGAATGGCAGGCGCATGAAACGTCGCTCTCCATGAACGCCATCGGCAAGGTACGGCTTTCCTTTGACGAGACCGCGATCTTCGACGCCTATGAGCAGAACCGGGCGACCGGCTCCTTCATCCTGATCGACCCCGACACCAACAACACGGTTGCGGGCGGCATGATCACCGGCAAGCGCAGCGTTGGCGCGACGGAAGAAGCGGGTGACCGGGTTATCCTGTCCCTGCCCGCCCATCTGGCTGAGAAGCTTCTGGCAAGCGAACTACTGGCCAAGCACCGCGACGAGATCGACATTCGCCGCACGGATAGTGCAACGGCCTCACGGCTGATCGGCGATCTGGACTGAGAATGTCGGCATGAACAGAAAAAGGCGACCGCAATACGGTCGCCTTTTTTGTTGCGGAACCTTTGGTCAGGTACCGCTTAAAACACGAACATATAAAGCAGAATGATCACGAAGATCGGAACGCCCATAGCCCACAGTGCAATACCCTTTAGCATGTTATCCTCCATGTGTTGTGAATGGATAACGGCCGAAGAGCCGTTGCGTTCCCTTTCACAAAGGGAGGATTTCAGGTCAACGGCATGAAAGCCCAATGCTTGTGCGCAAACAAACATCGGGCTTCAATCATTATATAGGGCTAAATGCATCAGCTCTTCGACTTGAACTGAAGGACTCTCGCACAAACTTAAGAGAGCGGGGAGAACCACACTTCAAAAGTATTGGGAAGAATCTTCTTGGACTTTCCGTACGTGTCGCTCATGTCGTTCAATTTGGCCGGCACGGCATTTTCTTTCAGAAACTCGACCAGTCCCACACCCAGAGTGTCACACTCTTCCTTCCTGAAACACCTGACCTCGGTTTGGCGCATCGGCGTGTTCACAAACTCGATGCCGGGCACAAAAACGGCCTGCGGGCTTGGTGATACGGCCCGTGCCTCCAGCATCTCCTCGATCGCCTTGGCCTTTGCTCGATCCACCTCCCGGCTGATCTGAAAAAATACGCGGGCGGGAAGCGCGTTCGAAGCCGTCGCCACCTGCTGGGCGACTTCAGGATTGTTTTGCACGATCTCATTGGCGCTGCTTGTGGCCGCCAGGACGAGAGTCTTGTTGCCGTCTTTACCGACGGAGGTCATTACCGAGTCGTAAAATTCCTTGGGGATGCGTTTCTGCGCAAAATAATGCGATGCGAGGGTGACACCTGCAACCGCGGTGCGGTCCTCCTTGGCAAAGGCCAGGTCGACCACGAGCTTGATATCATCGTTCTGCTGTTTGAAGGCGCCGAACTGATAGCTGACATAAGCGGCGATCGCCGCGAGCGCGATCTTGAAGAAAATATCTACACCAGTGACAAAACCAGGCATCTATACGCCCTCCCCGAAAGCTTTCATTGCGCGTTTTGCCCAAGCAAGACGGCTATTGAGGTGGGGAGCGCCGGGCCGTTCGAACTTTTCCATGAAGCTTTTTGTCGCCTCTTCCAGACTGCCCGTCTTTTTGAGATGCGCCAGAGCGCTTTGCTCGCTGCCATTCAATTCATAGACAAGAAAACCGTAATTGGCCTCGTCGGATTCGGGGGCGTATCCCCGCTGCGCGATCCATTGCATAAAGGCGGTACGGCGAACGCCGGTCCACTGGCACCACCCCCAGCCGCCCTTTGGCGGCTTTACACCGATCTCCTGAAAATGCTTGAAGCCGGCGCATTCATGCCCGATATTGCCCAGGATGCCGCCCGCCTGAAAATCGGTGATGCCGACATCCTTCATCAGATCCGCCATGATTCCAGGGGCCTTCTGGTTGAAAAGATCACCGGAGCCGGACCCCGTGGATTTGGTGGTTTCAGATCGGCTATCGGCTATTTCGCCAGCGCGCGCCTTATCTCTTGAAACAGGCCCGCCTTGCTGTTCTTCCAGCTTCGCGACCTGTTCGGCCATTATCGCCGCATTGACATTGTCCTTCTGCTTAGACCCCGAAGAAGAACCGAAGTGAAACCCGATGACGGTCGCGAAAGCGGTGGCCAGGGCACCGAGAGCGATATTGAAGACCTGATTCTTTTCGACATCCTGCGCCGGAGCGTAAAGCAGCAGATAGACAAGCGCTAAAAATCCAAGCGTGATGACGACCGACAGCAAGGGATTGATCCAGGCCGCCGGATTGCCGGACTTTGCAAGGTCGGCATAGAAGCTTCGGGCGTTCTGGATGCTTTGCAATTCCTCGCGGAACCGTATCATCGCGTCTTCGCGCTCGCGGCCCGCCTCAGCGAATTGTTCTTTCAGCGCCTCAAACTCGATTTCGCGTTTTGCTTCCTCGGCGCGATTTTGCTCTTTTGTCTCGTTCAAGGCGGCGTCCACAAGCGCCTTCTGCAATTGCGCTCTCACCTGCGGATCAGCGTCAACCTTGGCTTGTGCCGCCCCGCCGTCATCGGTCTCGGTCTTCTCTTTGACCACAGCGGCTACTTTCTCCGAAAAGGCTCCGGCCTTGTCTCCGGCAATCAATCGAACCAGGTCCGGGACCAGTGCAATGGCAATGGCAACCAATGGATTCATCTCTAATCCTCAAAAATAGTATGATAGAAAATAATGAAGCTCAGAATGACGGCTTAAAAATCAAAAAAAGCGGCAAAAAAGCCGATATTCCCCCTCAAATCGGAGATGTATACTCAGATCTTACAATATTAATTGCGATTTATATTCTGAATCTGGAAATATTCAATAGAAGAGAATAGCAAAAATTCTCTCAGGCCCCGCGCCGTGTCGCGTCAGCATCGCGTGATGTCGATAAACCAGAAATTGTGAAGATGTGGTGACAGTTTTGCCGCCGCGAATGGCGAAGAATGCAAGGGCTCTTTGTTGCCGAAGCCGGGAACTGCTGAGATTGTGAAGAAGAAGCCGTCGGGACAGGGCTTAAGCTGGTCGGAGTGAGAGGATTCGAACCTCCGACCCCCACGTCCCGAACGTGGTGCGCTACCAGACTGCGCTACACTCCGTGACCAGCGGCGCTTCTATAGACCAGCCTCCGGCGTTCGACAAGCGGCATCTTGCATTTTTTATGACAAGTTTTCGCGGTGCGGCGAAGGGCGGCGGCCAAGTGCCTGTTGCGCGGGACAGCATGCTGGAAAACGTTACAAAAAAGCAATTGTGGCAGGAAATTTTCGTCAAGCCGCATACCTCCCCTGCCCGTCGCCGTCAAATCTGCTAGGGGAACGGAATGACCGGCGGGAAGCCGGACACGGCACAAAGGACATTTCACCATGCTATTTCGCAGCGTAACGCTTGCAGCGTTTGCCATTGCGCTCTCGGCCTGCACCACCTCCACGGGCGGCTCCACCCCTTCCTTCACCCAGAAGAGCCCCGTGGAAACGCGGTGGGTCGGTCAGTCGGCAGGTATTTTCTTCGCAAAATTCGGCCCGCCGCTGAGCGACACGGAGACAGGCAGCTCGACCGTCTATAATTGGCGCGGCGGCTACAAGAAGGCCACCATTCCGGCCAAGTTCGAAGAGGGCAAGGACGGCAAGAAGGGTCGCCAGATCTCGCCTGCCCGCACCGCCTCGCTCTCCTGCACGGTGCAGCTCGTCGTTTCCAGCGACTACAAGATCACCTCGGTGCGCACGGTCTCCGACCGTCCCGGCGTCAACGGTCCGAGCTACTGCGCGGAATTCCTCGCCGCAAACTGAGTTTTCAGCCCGAAGACAGAAAACAAGGCCCGCCCGAACCGGCGGGCCTTTCACTTTTTGGGGACTATTGTCATTTTTCTGAAAAAATTTTCGCCCATCGCGGCGCGGCGCGGTCGCCGCCGTCTGGCAAAGGGTGGATCACCCAGCTTTTCGCGACATCCGGCGCGCAGGCCCTTTTCAACCGTTTGAAAGCCGCGCCTAATCTTCGCAACCCTAAAAAATGACGATCGGCAAAGCCGTGAAATTCACCGTTGCGACCTTATGTCCCGGCAAAACCCCTGCAAAAACGCCTGAACTGGAGTGAATGAGTCCGGGTTGTGCCGGTTTACGCTTTGCTATAACGGGGCGTTCGGGAGGAATGTTTTTAACACAAAACAAGAATCAGGTATGGCCGTGACTCCCATCGATCAAGACAAATCCCAGCTCACTGATCTTTCCCAGGAAACCACCCTTTCCCACGCGATCCCGATGAACCGCCGACAGGTTCTGGGCGGTGCGCTCGCCGGGATTGCCGCAGCGGCGCTGCCCTCTTCCCCGCTTCTCGCCAACACGGCTGCCAAGAAGGTCGACGTGCTTCTGATCGGCGGCGGCATCATGAGCGCGACGCTCGGTGTGTGGCTGCGTGAACTCGAACCCACCTGGTCGATGCAGATGCTGGAGCGGCTGGATGGCGTGGCGCTTGAAAGCTCGAACGGCTGGAACAATGCCGGCACCGGCCACTCGGCGCTTGCCGAACTCAACTACACACCGGAAGACGACAACGGCAACATCAAGATCAGCCAGGCCGTCAACATCAATGAATCCTTCCAGATTTCCCGACAGTTCTGGGCATGGCAGGTGCGTAACGGCGTTTTGAAGAACCCGCGCTCCTTTATCAACCACACGCCGCATATGAGCTTCGTCTGGGGTGATGAAAACGTCGCCTATCTGGAAAAGCGCTATCAGGCGCTCAAAGCCAGCCCGCTGTTCGCCGGCATGGAATATTCCACCGATCCCGAGCAGATCAAGAAGTGGGTGCCGCTGATGATGGAAGGCCGCGATCCTTCCCAGAAGATCGGCGCGACATGGTCGCCGCTCGGCACCGACATGGAATTCGGCGAAATCACCCGGCAATTCGTATCGCATCTGCAGGGCGACCAGAATTTCGACCTTCAGGTCAATAGCGAGGTTTCCGACATCCAGCGCAATGCCGATGGCAGCTGGCGCGTGACCTATGCCAACACCAAGACCGATGCCGAACAGGTGGTGGATGCGAAATTCGTGTTCATCGGCGCCGGCGGCGGCGCACTGCATCTGCTGCAGATGTCCGGCATTCCGGAAGCGGACGACTATGCCGGCTTCCCGGTGGGCGGCTCGTTCCTCATCAACGAAAATCCTGACGTGACGATGCAGCATCTGGCCAAGGCCTATGGCAAGGCCTCGGTCGGCTCGCCGCCCATGTCGGTGCCGCATCTCGATACCCGCGTGCTGGGTGGCAAGCGTGTCATCCTGTTCGGACCTTTCGCCACCTTCTCGACCAAGTTCCTGAAGGAAGGCTCCTATTTCGATCTCGTCTCCTCCGTGACGACCAGCAATGCCTGGCCGATGGTGCGGGTGGGCATCGATGAATATCCGCTGGTGGAATATCTCGCCGGCCAGCTGATGATGTCGGATGACGACCGTTTTGCCGCGCTGAAGGAATATTTCCCGAATGCCAAGCAGGGCGAATGGCGCCTGTGGCAGGCCGGCCAGCGCGTGCAGATCATCAAGCGCGACGAAGAAAAGGGCGGCGTTCTGCGGCTCGGCACCGAAGTCGTCGCCGCCAAGGACGGCAGCATCGCCGGCCTGCTCGGCGCTTCGCCGGGCGCTTCCACGGCCGCCCCGATCATGCTCAGCGTTCTGGAAAAGGTCTTCAAGGACAAGGTGGCGACGCCTGAATGGCAGGCCAAGATCCGCCAGATCGTGCCGAGCTACGGCACGAAGCTCAATGACGACCCGGAAAAGGTGCAGCAGGAATGGGCCTATACCGCCGAACACCTGCAGCTGCCCACCCCGCCGCAGATCGACCTTGAGGCGCTGAAGGGCGCCGGTGCGGCGCCTGCGGGTGCGCCGGTGAAGAAGGTGCCGGATATCGCGCTTTAAGGCTTGAGTGCGATTTAGGATTGGACGCCGCGTGTCTCTGGATGCGCGGCGTTTTTTGCGTGGCTGATTGCGACCTCTCACTCTCGTACTGAAGGCAAAGTCAGCGGAGAACAACCGAAATGGAGTTTGACGCGACGCTCTACAAAGCCCGAGCGAACTGGATTGGGCAAAAAATTGTGACTGCTACACCAGCCTGATATTGCAGGACTAAAACCGCCCTTGTCGCGACCTTTTTTATTGACTATGCCATTTGCTGAATCGCAATCTTAAATAGGCACAAGGAAACATCATTGCAACTTAGTTACCGCGCTACAGCACGTTTCTTGCATCGTCATTTTATTCGATTGGCTTGGACGACAACACAACAAAGATGGACCACTGTTGGAGCTTTATTTGGGCTTATATTTGCGCTGTTTCTTCCCGGTTTTGGCATTGCTAGTGCCGGTCGAGGATTAGCAGGATGGATTGTCGCAGTCCCATTGTTCGTTCTGTTGTTCGGTCTTGCAGGAAATCGGTTTGGAATAGCACGAGAAAAGGCAGCAGCCCTTCGAAAGGCGCCATCCGACACAGTAAAATGATGTGTAGGGCGATCTCAATTTAGTGAGTGATGGCTAAATCTTTTGCGATCTCGCGCGAGCCAAGCCACGAAAGATAAAGCATTGGCTGGGGCGCCAGGATTCGAACCTGGGAATGCCGGTACCAAAAACCGGTGCCTTACCGCTTGGCGACGCCCCAACAGGGCAGCGTGGGCGAAACGACGCTGCCTGAACCGGGCCTGATTAGCAAAGCCTGCCCGGCCCGGCAATGACCCGGCGACTTATTTTTTCACAAAATCCAAGCTTTTTGGATGCCGTGCCTGACATGGCATGTTAGGGCTTGGCGATGGCGCGGCTGAGGCCGTGGCTCTGGGTGGCATGGCATTTTTCAGGAGGTCTCGATGGCGGACCCGGCATTCGATCTCGATTTCCAGCCGGCCTATGGCGAGGCGGTTCCCGTCGCCCCGCTCATTCAGCGCATCACCGTCAACAATCCCTCCGCCTTCACCTTCCATGGCACCAACTCCTATATTGTCGGCGACCGTTCCGTCGCCGTCATCGATCCCGGCCCGGAGGATGAGGCGCATTTTCAGGCGCTGATGGCAGCGCTTGATGGCCGCGAGGTCACCCATATCTTCGTCAGCCACACCCATCGCGATCACTCGCCACTCGCCCGGCGGCTGAAGGAGGCGACCGGGGCGCTGACGGTGGCGGAAGGCCCGCACCGGGCCGCCCGGCCGCTGCATGTGGGGGAGACCAATCCCTTTGCCGAAAGCTCCGATACCGCTTTTGCGCCCGATATCGCGCTTGGCGACGGGCAGAGCCTTTCCGGCGACGGCTGGCAGCTTACCGCGCTGCATACGCCGGGACACACCGCCAACCACGCCGCCTTCGCGCTTGATGGCAGCGGCATCGTCTTTTCCGCCGATCATGTGATGGCCTGGGCCACCACCATCGTCGCGCCGCCGGATGGGGCGATGAGCGATTACATGGCCTCGCTGGAACGGCTGCTCACCCGCGATGACCGGCTGTTCCTGCCCGGCCATGGCGGCCCGGTCACCGATCCCGCCGCCTTCATGCGGGGCTTGCGCGCCCATCGGCGCATGCGGGAAAAGGCGGTTTTGAAGCGCATCAAAGATGGAGACCGGCGGATCGCCGATATGGTGAAGGTCATCTATGCCAGCACCGACAAGCGCCTGCATGGGGCGGCAGCCCTTTCCGTTCTGGCACATATCGAAGACCTGATCGAAAAGGGTGAGGTGCGGACGGATGGTGCGCCGTCGCTGCTGGGGGAATATTTCCCGGCGTAGCGGGTATTTCTGGCACGCGACATTTCAGGGCGCGTTGTGACCTCGCCTCTCACTCTACTCCCTGATTGGATCGACCGGGTGCCGCCTGTTTCTTCTCCCCGCCGGGGAGAAGGAACAGGCGGCACACTCTCGTTTCTTATCAAGAGCGTAGCGTCAGCGACACATCAATTGTCGTTCAACCCCTGCATTTCCGCATCCAGCGCATCGAGATAGGCTTCGGCAATCGCAGCCCCCATGCCGAGATCGTGCGGGCCATAGCGGGAGGCGACGCGGACGTCGACGATGGTGGTTTCCGCCTCTTCCTTGAGGCGGATGAGGATATCGAAACGCAGGCCCCAGATGCGCGTGCGGGTTTCGCCCTGCATCAACACCACGCCGCTGCCGTTAAAGAAGGTGGGTTGTGGCGCTTCTGCCGGGCGGGCCATGGGCACCGGCACGATGGATGGCAAATCCTCCACCGGCCCTTCTTCGGCGGGCGGCGTCTTGTCCTGTTCGGGAACGCCAGCCGAGGGGGCTTCGACCGCGCCGATAACACCCCTGGTGTGGGCGATACGAATATTCTGGGCTGCCGCCATTTTTTTGGCGGCGGCATAGATGCGATCTATCGCACCTTCATAACGGCGTCCGGCGAGGCTGGCATAGGCCTCGGCCTGCGCGTCGCGGTCTTGCCTCGCAATGGTTGCGGGCCGTATCAGCCATTGCTGATTGGCCGCGGGCGTCACCAGCCATTCCGGCACATCGGACAGATCGGTGGAGATGTCGTAAATCTTTGGCTGCTGCCAGTAAAGAAATGCACCATAACCGACGACGCCGAGCGGCGGGGCCGCGAGAAGCAGCGCCGCCAGCGCCGAAAGGCCACCGCGTGCGCCTTTTGTCCAGAGTCGTTCAAGGCCGATCAGCGCCAGAAGCACGGCCACCAGCGCGATGCCAGCGGCGATCATAAGCAGCCCGACAAGATCCGGCGTCGTCAACGGCCCGAAACGGTGAATTCCGCCGGCGATGAGAAAAAGCACAAGCGCCGCAAGACCAAGATAGCGGGAAAGATAGGCTGCAACTGAAAAAGGGCGGACGAAACGCACAGTCATGGAAGCGGATATCCGTAAGATCGCATTGGCGTAAAAGCGCTGCACCCGAAATCTGGCAAGGGAATCACCTGCATATGATGTCATAGACCGGATTTGCGGCGAGGAAAACAAAGGAGGAGGCGATGCCTGCGCTAAAGCATGCAAACCCGCCGTCATGCCGGTCCCCGGAACAAGCCCGAGGATGATCCGGCATCCAACCACGGCGCGCCTGCGCCGTGAGGAGTGAAGCTTTGCGATCAAGGACCTGGTCGCGCTGGACCCCTGATCAGGTTGGGGTGACGGACTATGACGCACGACACCGCGGAACCATAGGCACCAGGCCTCCGGCATCAAAGGCGACGAGGATCGGAATATTTTTCCGCTTTTCCTCACTTTAAGAGAATAATGCATCCGTAGCGTAACAAATACGCAAGCTCATCCCTTAATTGCTGAGGAAATCGGCGTATTCTGCGTCACTTCCCTCGAGAATGCGTGTAAAACGTGCATCATTCTCGCTTTCTTGCATAAAAAAGAGACACGCCATGTCACAGGCAACGACGCCCGCCCGGTCTTCCGGGTCTAAACCCTTTTACCGCAATTTCGGCTTTCAGGTTCTGATCGCCATGGTCATCGGCCTGCTGCTCGGCCTCGTTGCACGCAACATCGGTCCGGATGCCGCCGGCAGCCCCAACTGGCTTTCGGTGACGCTGCAGACCATCGGCAGCATTTTCGTGCAGCTTTTGCGCGCGCTGGTTCCACCACTGATCTTCACGGCCATCGTTGCCTCCATCGCCAATCTCAAGAACCTCTCCAATGCGGCGAAGCTCGTCTGGCAGACACTTCTCTGGTTCGCCATCACCGCACTGATCGCCGTTGTCATCGGCATCGTGCTCGGCCTCGTCATTCAGCCCGGCGTCAACACGGCGATTGCCAATACGGCAGCGGCGGCACCTTCTTCCACCGGTTCCTGGCTGGATTTCCTGAAGGGCCTTGTGCCGGCCAATGTCTTCGGCCTCGAAGCGTCTACCAAGCTCAATAATGGCGCGGCCAGCACCTCGTTGAACTTCAACGTGCTGCAGCTGCTCGTCGTCTCGATCGCTTTCGGCGTCGCGGCACTGAAAGCGGGCAAGGCGGCAGAGCCGTTCCTCGCCTTCAACCAGTCGCTGCTCGCCATCGTGCGGAAAATCCTGTGGTGGGTCATTCGCCTCACCCCCATCGGCACCATCGGCCTGCTTGGCCGCGCGGTTGACCAATATGGCTGGACCACGCTGTCGCAGCTCGGCTGGTATGCGGCAGCCGTCTATATCGGTCTGGCACTGGTGCTTTTCGTGGTCTATCCGGCGCTGCTTCTCGCCCATGGCCTGAAGCCGTCGCGCTTCTTTGCGGGCGCATGGCCGGCCATCCAGCTCGCCTTCGTGTCGCGTTCCTCCATCGGCACGCTTCCCGTCACCGAAACCGTGACGGAAAAGAGCCTCGGGGTGCCGCGCGAATATGCCGCCTTCTCCGTGCCGCTCGGCGCCACCACCAAGATGGACGGCTGCGCCGCCATCTATCCGGCGATTTCGGCGATTTTCATCGCGCAGTTCTTCCAGGTGCCGCTCGGCATCCAGGAATATGTGCTGATCGTCTTCGTCTCCGTGCTCGGTTCCGCCGCAACCGCCGGCCTCACGGGCGCGGTGGTGATGCTGACGCTGACGCTTTCCACGCTCGGCCTGCCGCTTGAAGGTGTGGGCCTGCTGCTCGCCATCGACCCGATCCTCGATATGGGCCGCACGGCGGTCAACGTCGCCGGCCAGGCGCTGGTGCCCACCATCGTCGCCAAGCGCGAAGGCATTCTGGATGAAGCCGTCTATAACAACGCCAAGGACATCGATGCGCTCGATGACCGGGAGGTTGCGGCGGCCTGACATCCGTTCATATGAAGGGCGGTCGCAGTTCTGCGGCCGCCATCTTTCCAATGCAACTTTCCGCCCCAACGCGGCTTTTCCCCACATGAAAACAGGCGTATCAATCGCGGCAATAAAGTGCCGTACGGCTGTCATGTTCAAGGGAGAAACAAAATGCGCGTTTCCATCGTCTTCGGTGCGCTTGCCGCCATGCTGGCGCTCACCGCCTGCCAGACGTTGACGCCGGAAGAGCGCCGGGCGCGGGATGAGGCGACATGCCGGGGTTATGGTTTCCGCCCCGGGACGGACCCTATGGCCGGTTGCCTTCTCGATCTGGAAATGGACCGCCGCGCCGACAACCGCGCATGGCAGGCGCAGATGAACCGCGACATGTTCTACCGGCCGGTGGTGGTCGAACGTCAGATCATCGTCCGACAGAGCCCCTGACGGGAATGAAGGCGACATTGCTCGCCACCTTGCCCTCATCCCTCTTCGCCGCCAGCGTTGCCTGCGCCGCGGCCAGGCGGGCGATGGGCACGCGGAAGGGCGAGCAGGACACGTAGTCGAGATCGGCATCCTCGCAGAAATGGATCGAGGCCGGATCGCCGCCATGTTCGCCGCAGATGCCGAGCTTCAGTTCCGGCCGCGTCTGGCGGCCGCGTTCGGCGGCGATGCGGATCAATTCCCCCACGCCGTCGAAATCGAGCGAGATGAACGGGTCGCGCTCGATGATGCCCTTGCGCTGATAGGTATTGATGAAACGCGCCGCATCGTCGCGGGAAATGCCGAAGGTGGTCTGCGTCAAATCGTTGGTGCCGAAGGAGAAAAATTCCGCCGCTTCCGCGATCACATGGGCGCGCAGGGCGGCGCGCGGCAGCTCGATCATGGTGCCGGTCAGATATTCGATCTCCATGCCGGTTTCCTGCGCCACCGCTGCGGCGACGCCGTCGATGACCTCGGTAACGTAATCCAGTTCCGCGCGCAGTCCGACCAGCGGCACCATGATTTCGGGCACGACCGGCGCGCCGGTGATGCGTGCTGCGGCAACGGCAGCTTCAAAATGGCGCGCGCCTGCATTTCGGCAATTTCCGGATAGGAAATAGCAAGGCGGCAGCCGCGATGGCCGAGCATGGGGTTGAATTCGTGCAGCGCATCCAGCCGCTGGCGGAACACCGTCTGCGGCATGCCCATGGCGGCGGCCACCTCGACAATCTCGCCATCGGTCTTCGGCAGGAATTCGTGCAGCGGCGGATCGAGCAGGCGGATCGTTACCGGCAGGCCATGCATGATCTGGAAAAGTTCGGTGAAATCCGAGCGCTGCATGGGCAAAAGCTCATCGAGCGCCGCCCGCCTGCCCTTTTCGCTTTCGGCGAGGATCATCTCACGCATCACATGGATGCGGTCGCCCTCGAAGAACATATGCTCGGTGCGGCAGAGACCGATGCCCTCGGCGCCAAAGGCACGGGCGGCACGCGCATCAGCCGGTGTATCGGCATTGGTGCGCACCGTCATGCGGCGCAGCCCGTCGGCCCATTCCATCAGCTTGCCGAAATCGCCCGAGAGTTCCGGCTGTGTCATCGGCACTTCGCCCTTCAGCACCCGGCCGGAGGAACCGTCGATGGTGATGACGTCACCGCGCTTCAGCATACAGCCGACGCCGATCAGCACCTTGTTGCGCATGTCGACGCGCATGGAGCCGGCGCCGGTGACGCAAGGGATGCCCATGCCGCGCGCCACCACGGCGGCGTGGCTGGTCATGCCGCCGCGCGTCGTCAGAATGCCTTCGGCGGCGTGCATGCCGTGAATATCTTCCGGGCTGGTTTCGATACGCACCAGAATGACGCGTCGCCCTTCGGCTTCCGCCGCAACTGCTTCTTCCGAGGTGAAGACGATCTCACCGGTTGCCGCCCCCGGAGAGGCCGGCAGGCCGGAGCCGATCACCGGGCGGGAAATGCCGGGATCGATGGTCGGGTGCAGCAGTTGGTCCAGCGAGGACGGCTCGATACGGCAGACGGCTTCCTCCCTGGAAATCAGCCTTTCCTCGACCATATCGACGGCGATCTTCATGGCGGCGCGGGTGGTGCGCTTGCCGGAGCGGGTCTGGAGCATCCAGAGCTTGCCGCGCTCAATGGTGAATTCCAGATCCTGCATGTCGCGATAGTGGTTTTCCAACCGCCTGCAGATCGCCAGGAATTCACTGAACGCCTCCGGCATCAGCTTTTCCATGGAAGGCTTGTCGGAGCCGGAGACAAGACGCGCGGCCTCGGTGATGGATTGCGGCGTGCGGATGCCCGCCACCACATCTTCGCCTTGAGCATTGACGAGGAATTCGCCGTAAAGCTCCGCCTCTCCCGTCGAAGGGTTGCGAGTAAAGGCGACGCCGGTTGCCGAGGAGGAGCCGAGATTGCCGAAGACCATGGCCTGAACGTTGACGGCCGTGCCCCAGTCTCCCGGAATATTGTGCAGGTGCCGGTAGGTCACGGCGCGGTGGTTGGTCCAGCTGGCGAAGACCGCGCCGATGGCACCCCAGAGCTGGACGTGACAGTCCTGCGGGAAGGCTTCGTCCAGCTCATCCTCGATCAGCTTTTTATAAAGCGAAACGACATGCTGCCATTCGACCGCCGACATATCGGTATCGTATTCGTGGCCGAGGCGGCCTTTCTCGTCCTCGAGAATTTCCTCGAACAATTCGTGGTCGAGGCCCATGACGACATCGGCATACATCTGGATGAAGCGGCGATAACTGTCCCAGGCAAAACGCGCGTCGCCCGCATCATGGCCCAGAGCTTCCACGGTGCGGTCATTGAGGCCGAGGTTCAAAACCGTGTCCATCATGCCGGGCATGGAGGCGCGTGCACCTGATCGGACCGACAGAAGCAGCGGCGAGTGGCTGCCGCCGAAGGTCTTGCCGGTCACGGTTTCCATGCCGTGCAGGCCAGCCATGACCTGCAGCTTCAGCTCTTCGGGAAGATCGCGGCCATTCTTGTGATAAAGGGCGCAGGCATCGGTTATGATGGTGAGGCCGGGGGGAACGGGAAGGCCGAGACTTGCCATTTCGGCAAGGTTCGCGCCCTTGCCGCCCAATATCGCAACGTCACCTGCCCTGCCTTCGGCAGCACCGTTGCCGAAGGTATAAACCCACTTTTTCATTCCACGCTCTCCACCCAGAAGCGTTGTCATTTTTCTATCATCTACAGCATTGGCAGCATGTTGGAAACGCCGCAACGTGCAGTTTACATCGCAGTGCAGCATAATTGCGGCGAATTGCGCGCCAGAATTGCCGCAAAAGCAAAATAACAGCGTTGCTGACGCATTCGTGTAGTGCGGAGAAACGGAGTGTTCCCTAAGCCATCCATATCGCCCAAAAAGAGATTATTCATGCAATTTACTCGCCGCCATACGTTGAAATTTGCCGGAATTTCTTGCGCCGCCACAGCCCTTGCCGGCGCGCTCAGAGCAGAAGGCGGCTCGCCGCCCTTGGCAAATGCGGGCGCCGCCCTTCCTTTTGCGCTGACAACCCCCATGCATATCGGCCAGGCGGCTCTTCGGGTCCGCGAACTCGATCCGATGATAGATTATTACCGTTCCGTGCTGGGGCTGAACGAAGTGGAGCGCACATCGCGCGGCATGACGCTCGGCGTCGGCACCGTCCCGCTGCTTGATCTCGTCCACAAGCCGGCCGCGGATTACGAAAGTCCCACCTCCGCCGGCCTGTTTCACATCGCCTATCTGATGCCGAGCCGCAAGGATCTGGCGCGATGGCTGGTGCATGCGGCGCTCAGGCAGGTGCCGCTTTCCGGTTTTGCCGATCACAATGTCAGCGAAGCGATCTATCTCAACGATCCCGAGGGCAACGGCATCGAGGTTTACAGCGACCGGCCGAAGGACACATGGGTGTGGAGCGGGAACGTGGTGAAAATGGGCACCGAACCGCTTGATGTCGATGATCTCGTGACGCTGACCGATACCAAAAAAAGCGATTATGAGGCTGCCCCGTCGGGAATGCGCGTCGGCCATGTTCACCTGCGGGTCGGCGAGATTGCTGGAGCCCGCGCCTTTTACGAAACGGCCGTTGGCCTGCAACCGACACAGGACGCGCGCACCGATGCCTCTTTTCTCTCTTCCGGCGGGTATCATCATCATCTGGCGGTGAATACATGGAACAGCCGTGGCGCGAAGGAACGCAACGCCATGGAAACCGGCCTCGACTGGTTCTCGCTGACCGTTCGCAATCCCGCCGATCTGGAGGCGCAGAAAACGCGGCTGCGAGCGGCCGGTTACGTGCTGGTGGAGATGGAGAACAATGTCGTGGAGGCGATTGATCCATGGGGCACGCGGCTGCGGCTGGTGCCCGCTTGAGTGGGTGGTAAATTTGAGCCCCAGGTGTGCATCGCGGGAAGCGTATAAGGTCAAGACTGACGTAACGGGAGGCTCAAGGCCGACCGGGATTCCTGGCATTCCTCCTTCCGTCATTCCGGCCTTGAGCCGGAATCCAGTCGACGCGCGTCGGCACGACGGGAAGAGTCCTTTCAGCCCAAGGACTTGGGCTGGCTGGATACCGGCTCAAGGCCGGTATGACGGCAGTGGGCGATGCTGGCCCAGAACTACAATCCCAACACCACAGTCCAATTTCCCGGAATTTTCCTCGCAAAAAAGAAAGCCTTGCGAGGCCACGGCAGCGGCCTCGCAAGGCATTCCATCCGGTACAGGAAACCGGATGGGGGGTCTGAAAGAACCCTGATCCCTTTCAAGAAGACATAGCAAAACGCTGCGCATTGTCGCCCACCCGAATGGGTGATGCGGCCAGATAAATTCGCGATGGACAAAGCTGGGAGCCGGCCCTGGAAATGAAACTCAGACGGCTTCGCGAAGCTGCTCGGCGGTCTGCAAATCCACGGATACCAGTTGCGACACGCCCTGTTCGGCCATGGTGACGCCGAAGAGGCGGTTCATGCGCGCCATGGTGATGGGATTGTGGGTGATGATGACGAAACGGGTCTCCGTGGAGGCCACCATCTCGTCCATCAGGTTGCAATAACGCTCGACATTGTGGTCGTCGAGCGGCGCGTCCACCTCGTCCAGCACGCAGATGGGCGCGGGATTGGTGAGGAAGACCGCGAAGATCAGCGCCATGGCCGTCAGCGCCTGCTCGCCGCCGGACAGCAGCGTCATGGTCTGCGGTTTCTTGCCCGGCGGGCGGGCGAGGATTTCCAGGCCCGCTTCCAGCGGATCGTCGGATTCGATCAGCTGCAATTCCGCCGTGCCGCCACCGAAGAGATGGGTGAACAACCGCTGGAACTGCGAATTGACCACATCGAAAGCCGCAATCAGCCGTTCACGGCCTTCGCGGTTGAGGTTCTGGATGCCGGCGCGTAGCTTGCGCACGGCGTCGATGATGTCGTCGCGCTCCTTGATCAACGCCTCGAGCTTGGCGGAAAGCTCGGCCTGCTCTTCCTCGGCGCGCAGATTGACCGCGCCAAGCCGCTCGCGTTCGATCTTCAGCCGGTCGAGATCGCGCTCGACATCGCGAATATCCGGCTTTGGCTGGTCCGGGCCAAGGCCGGTCAGGCGGAAGGCCATATGCGGCTCGGTATTCAGCGTTTCGCGGATGCGGTGTTCGGTTTCCTGGCGCTTTTCGCGGGCGGAAACCAGCCGTTCTTCGGCACGGCCGCGCTTTTCGCGCGCTTCGGCCAGTTCGGAAAGGGCTGTTGCCGCCACCCGGTCGGCAGCGCGCTGCAGGTTTTCCGCCTCGGCCAGCCGGTCGGCGGCCCCGCGGCGAGCCTCTTCGGTCTTCTGCAATTCATTGAGCAGGTTGCGGCGTTTCTCGTCGAATTCTTCCGGCGCTATGTCCAGCTCGGCGATTTCCTCGCGCGCCTCTTCCTCGCGTTCGCGCAATGTCGCGATGTGATCGGCCGCACTTGCCGCACGCGACTGCCAGGTGGAGCGCTCCTGCCCGATTGCCTGAATTCTGCGCTGGCGACTTTCGGCCTCGCGGCTCACACCCTCATGGCGGGCGCGGGCCTCCGCCAAAAGGCTGCGATCGGTCGCGACTTCAAGCTGGCTTTCGCGCAGCCGCAGATCCAGCACGGAAAGATCGGGCGCGTCTTCCATTTCGATGCGGGCGTTTTCCTCCTGAACGGCGATTTCGTCGATCTGCGCGCCGATCTGGTTCAGGGCTTCGGACACGATATCGCGCCGGCGCAGCAGATCGCCCGAAGCCCTTTCGGCTGATGTCAGCGCCTCGCGCGCCTCGGCAAGATGGCGGGTCGCAAGCCGGCTTCTGTCGCGCACGTCCGAGAGCCGCAATTCGCTGCTGCGGATTTCTTCGGTTTTCGCGGCAAGCTGGTCTTCGGCCTCGTCCAGAATGGAGCGGGCCTCATCCAGTTCTGTCTCGATTTCAGCGAGGCGGTTCTTCTGCGACAGGCGAAGTGCTGCGGCACCCGGCGCATCGGCACTGGCGATGTGGCCGTCCCAGCGCAACAGCGCGCCTTCGCGCGTCACCAGCCGCTGGCCGGCCTTCAGATGCGGCAGCAGACGCAGGGCTTCCGCAGTGTTGGCGACGACGCCGATCTGCGCCAAAGCGCGGCGCAGGGCTTCCGGCGCCTGCGCATAATCCAGAAGCGGTTTCGCGCCCTGTGGCAGGGCGGGATCGCCCGCCCCGTCGCCATTGCCGGCCCAATAGGCGGGCGCGGCGGGATCGAGCGGGCTTTCGAGATCGTCGCCGAGGGCGGCACCCAGTGCCGCCTCGAAACCGCGCTCCACCGTCATTTCTTCCGCCACCGGCGTGAAACTGCCATTGGCGGCAGCGCTGGAGGCAAGGATTTTGGTGATGGTGCGCGCTTCGGTGTCCAGCGCGTTCAGCCGGTTCCGCGCCGTTTCCAGCGGCGCGCGCGCCAGCGCTTCGGCGGAACGCGCCTCGGCGACGGCAGCTTCAGCTTCCTCCACCACGATCAGGGCATCTTCGACCGCGATCTCCGCCGCCTCGACCGCTTCGCGCCGTTCGGAAGGATCGGGAAGGCCGGAGAGTTTTTCGTCGATGGCATCGATCTCCGCCGATGCCTCCTGCGACTGCCGCTCCAGCCTCAGCTTGCGATCAGAAAGATCACGGATTGCCCGCTCCAACTGCTGGCGCGCGGCGGCGGCTTCGGCCCGTTCGGCGGTAATCGCGGTGAAGATGGCTTCGCTTTCCGCAAGCTTGATAGCCGCAGCTTCGAAGGCTTCGCGCATTTCTTCGGCATGGCGGCCGGAATCGGAGAGGATTTCCAGAAGCTCGACCTCTTCCTCATCGAGCCGTGCGAGTATCTGGGCATTATCGGAAACCAGCCGTTCCTCGCGGATGATATCCTCGCCGAGCTGCGACAGGCGGCGGGCCAGCTCGTCGCGGCGGCGCAGCAGGCGGTTCGCCTCGTCATCCAGCTGGGTGCGGGCAATTTGCAGGCGTTGCAGGGCGGCGGCGACTTTCGCCTCGTCCTCGCGCAATTCCGGCAGTTTCAGGCTGGCGATTCCCTGCTGCTTGGCCGCCTCCATCTGCGCCTGCGCCTTTTCGGCAACGATATTGGTCGCCTGATTGAGCGCGCTTTCCGCCTCGCCTTCGGCTTCCTTCGCCTCGACCCAGCGAATATGCAGCAGGGTCGCTTCGCGGGCGCGGATATCGGCCGAGAGCATCTTGAAACGGTTGGCCTGCCGCGCCTGGCGTTTCAGGCTTTCGATCTGGCTTTCCAGCTGGGCGGTGACGTCTTCCAGCCGCTCCAGATTGGTCTCGGCGGCGCGCAGGCGAAGCTCGGCTTCGTGGCGGCGGGAATGCAGGCCGGAAATGCCGGCCGCCTCTTCCAGCAGCTGGCGGCGGGCCTGCGGCTTGGCATTGATGAGCTCGCCGATACGGCCCTGCCCAACCATGGAGGGCGAGCGGGCGCCGGTGGAGGCGTCCGCAAACAGAAGCTGCACATCCTTGGCGCGCGCCTCCTTGCCGTTGATGCGGTAAACGGAGCCGTTTTCGCGCTCGATGCGGCGTGTGACCTGAATTTCATCGGCATCGTTGAAGGCGGCAGGCGCGGTGCGGTCGGAATTGTCGAGATAAAGGCCGACTTCGGCGGTATTGCGGGCCGGGCGATTGCCGGAGCCGGAGAAGATGACGTCATCCATGCCGGAGGCGCGCATGTTCTTGTAGGAGTTTTCGCCCATCACCCAGCGCAGCGCTTCGACCAGATTGGACTTGCCGCAGCCATTCGGACCGACAACGCCGGTAAGCCCCGGCTCGATGATGAATTCGGAAGGTTCGACGAAGGACTTGAAACCGACGACGCGGAGCTTGTTGAACTTCATGCCGTCATGCTCCGGCCGGAAGACAGGCAATAAAAAACGGGCGAACGGAAGTATCCGCCGCCCGTTTCTCTTGGGGTTCGGCGATCAGAGCAGCTTGTCGATGACAGCCGACATGTTTTCAACCGACATGTCTCCCGCATATTTCTTGCCGTTGATGATGAAAGTCGGCGTGGAGTTGACGCCGAATTCCGTCGCACCGCGTTGCATGGTTGCGTTCACATCATCCAGAAGTTTCTGGTTCGTCAAGCAGGCCTCGAAAGACTCCTGTGAGAAACCGGCCATTTTCGACAATTGCAGCAGGGCGGCACGGGCATCCTGTGCCGTGGCCCAGCTCTGCTGCTGCTTGAACAGCATGGAAACGAACGGGAAATACTGACCTTCCGGTGCGCAGCGCGCCAGCATGAAGGCGGCCGCCGCACGCGGATCGAACGGGAATTCGCGGATGACGAAATAGACCTTGCCGGTATCGATGTATTTCTTCTTGATCTCGTCAAAGGTCTTGTTGTGGAAGTTGGCGCAATGCGGGCAGGTCATCGACATATATTCGACGATCTTGACGGGTGCGTTGGCATCGCCGAGCGCCGCTTCCGGCAGCGGGCCGGGCTTCAGCACCGCAGCCATATCCACATCACCGGTGGATTCAGGCAGTTCCTGCGCTTCGGCGATACCGGGCGCGAAGGCGAACGGCAGGGCCGTGGCAACGGCAGCAAGGGCAACGCCGCCGAGAAGGCTGCGACGGGAAATGGTCAGTTCGGGAAAATGCATGAAAGCACCTGTTGGTAATAGACTCTATTGTCCGTTGATTCCGATATAGCGACGGCCTGTTCATCACAAGCGGGGTTTTGAACTCTTCTTGTCAAAGAATTGTGACCAGTCAAGGACGGCGCCGTCACATCAAATCGTCCTGCGCCCCGGCTTTTTCTGCAACACCGCCGTGCCAAGCCTCTCCACCGCCTTGCGCAGCGCCTCGCTCTCGATGCCATTCATCATGTCATCGAGACGTTTTGCCGCATCGCCGCGCAGGGGCTGCGGTTTGCGCCTGCGGGTGATGGTTTGCGAGACCGGCTTCTGCACGATCCTGATCTGGCGCACCGCCGGAAAGCCGAAAAAGCCGTTGATGCGCGCAATCAGTTCGCCCTGAGCATGGGTGAGGAACAGGGCGCGTGCACCTTCGCAGGCAATCGTCAGCACGCCCGGCTGATAACCGCCGCGATCCGGCCCCTCGTCGCGGCGCGGCCAGGTGATCTTTTCCGGGCGGGTGCAATCGGCGAAGTCATCACCGGCGATCTCGTCCCAGGAGCCGAGCAGCGCCGTGTTGATGCCCGCCCGTTTCGACAGCACGGGGTCCATGATGCCGTTGGCGACTTCGGCGATCTGCACGACGCCCTTGCGGAATGAATTTGCGGGTTTCTTCATGCTCTCCTCGACAGAGGCCAATTGACCTCAAGCGGTCGCGCCATCGTCATCTTCTTCGCCGCGCAACAGCGCCCGGAATCGTCGCCAGTCCCGGCAGGCCCCCAAGCTTATCATTCTGACCGCCAAACATCCAAAGAGGAAATATCCGCCAGCCAAAATCTTCAGATGTCCTATTCCCGGCTTATCCGAGATAGCGGCGATCACCAACATGCAGATCAGCACGACGGACAGATATATCCACAGGCCGTGGCAGAAAATCGCCCAGAAACCGGATTCGAGAATACGAAAACGGCGGGAGGGCTTTCCCCGCATCTTTTCCAGCTGGCGGATTTCGCGGATCAGGCGCGCCACCACAAAGGCCACGCTGTTTTCATGCCCGAAACACAGCCGGCCGATATGGTTCAGCAACCACCCGATCAGGCACAGGGCCAGCAAAACTCCGATAGTGTACTGGAGCGGCGGGGGTATCATTTCCAGCAGCGCGTTTGGCATGGGTTCGTTCCTCCTGAATCGAATGGGGGAATTCTATGTCAGAGCGCTCATTGCAGGATACGGTTTTCCACGCCGTCGCAACGGGTATCCTGTTGCAGATTGCCGCGCCGTCTCTATGTTCAGCGGCGATGAACACAGATGCGCGACAACACATATCCCATCCGACAGCGGAACAACTTCTCGCATGGTATGACCGGCACCATCGCGAACTGCCATGGCGCACGTCCCCCGCCATGGCGGCCCGGGGAAAACGCGCCGATCCCTATCATGTCTGGCTGTCGGAGGTCATGCTGCAGCAGACGACGGTGCAGGCGGTCAAACCCTATTTCCTGAAGTTTCTCGCCGCCTGGCCAAGCGTCAGCGATCTGGCTGCGGCGCCGGTCGAGGATGTCATGGCAGCCTGGGCGGGGCTTGGTTATTACGCCCGCGCCCGCAACCTTAAAAAATGCGCCGAAGCCGTGGCGCGCGAGCATGGCGGCGTCTTTCCGGATACCGAAGAGGGTCTGAAGCAACTGCCCGGCATCGGCGATTATACATCGGCCGCCGTCGCGGCCATCGCGTTCAACCGGCAGGCGGCGGTGATGGACGGCAATGTGGAGCGCGTCATCTCCCGCCTCTTCGCGATCGATGCTCCCCTGCCCGGCTCAAAGCCCGCCATGAAAGCGAAGGTGGCCGCGCTTACCCCTTCCGACCGGCCCGGCGATTTCGCCCAGGCGATGATGGATCTCGGCGCAACGATCTGCACGCCGAAACGGCCGGCCTGCGCGCTCTGTCCGTTCAACGGCCACTGTCTTGCGCTTGCCCATGACGAGCCGGAGCGTTTTCCGGTCAAGGCGGCGAAGAAGGCAAAGCCGGTGCGGCTCGGGGCCGCCTTCGTGGCGGTGAATGCGAGCGGTGAAATCCTGCTCCGGCGGCGCATCGAAAGCGGGCTTCTCGGCGGCATGACCGAGGTGCCGACAACGGCATGGACCGCGCGCATGGACGGCGGCACGGAGGCGAGCCATGCGCCTTTTGCCGCCGGTTGGCAGGCGGCGGGCGTCATCGTGCATGTCTTCACCCATTTCGAACTGCGGCTCACCGTCTATCGCGCGCAGGTGCCGGATAGCCTCAAAACCGGGCCGGATGACGGATGGTGGGAGCCGGTTACAAATCTTGACGCACAGGCGTTGCCAACGGTGATGAAAAAAGTCATCGCCCAAGCTATTCCATCCGCATTCGATGAACGCAGGAAATTTCGATGACTAAGATTGAGCATATCGTATTCGACATCGGTAAGGTGTTGATCCATTACGATCCGCATATTCCCTATAGCCGCCTCATTCCCGATGCCGACGAGCGCAAATGGTTCTTCGAAAACGTCTGCACCCATGACTGGAACCTCGAACAGGATCGCGGACGCCGCTGGGAGGATGCCGAGGCGTTGCTGATGGAACAGTTTCCGGAACGGGAAGAGCATATCCGCGCCTTCCGCAAGTTCTGGCACGAGATGGTCTCGCATTCCTATGACGACAGCGTCGCCATCATGGTTGCCCTGATCGACAGCGGCCATGACGTGACGATGCTGACCAACTTCGCCTCCGACACGTTTCGCGAGGCGCAGAAGATGTTTCCCTTCCTGACGCTGCCGCGCGGCGTGACGGTCTCCGGCGACGTGAAGCTCCTGAAACCGGATGTGGCGATCTACGATCTGCACGCGAAGGAATTCGGCCTTAACCCCGCCGCCAGCATTTTCATCGACGATACATTGGTGAATGTGGAAGGTGCTAAGGCTGCGGGCTGGCAGGCGGTGCATTTTACCGGTGCCGAGAAGCTGAAGCAGGACCTGCGGGCGCACGGTGTGGATGTCTGAGAATGATGGAACGGGCAGCTCCGATGGAGTTGCCCGTTCCTTGCGGTTTTCCCGAAAGCCGGGGCTCAGCCCCTTGCGAAGGGGATGGCGACATAGGTTTGCGAATCGCCGCGCTGGATGAGCAGCAGAACGGATTTGCGACCTGCCTTGCCCGCCTGCGCAATCGCAGCCTTGGCGTCACCCGCCGATTTCACCTTCGCCTGATTGACCGAGACGATCACGTCGCCCGCCTGCAAGCCGGCCTCGGCGGCGGGTTTCGAGGGCGCGACACTTTCGACGATAGCGCCCTTTTCATCCTGCGGCAGGCTGAGGGCTTCGCGGACCGCCGGGGTGATGTCGGCCAGCCCGATCCCGATCATCGGCAGGGACTGCGATGAGGCGTCGCCTTTCTGCTGACCGTTATCCGCGGAGGATTGCGCGCTCTGGCCTTCATTGCCTCCCACGGTCAGAAGCAGGTCCCTGCTTTCTCCCTGGCGCCAGACAGTGACATGTTCCTTCTGGCCGGGCGACAGATCGGCAACCATGCGCGACAGGTCGCGCGGCGACTTGATCGCCTGTCCACCCAGAGAGGTAATGACATCACCACTCTTGATGCCGGCCCGGCCTGCCGGCGTGCCGGTGTCGACCCTGGCGACCAGCGCGCCCTCCGCTGCCGTCAGACCGATGGCATTGGCCACGTCAGGCGTCACCGGCTGTATCTGGACACCGATGAAGCCATGCTGGATCGACCCATCCTTCATGAGGCGGACGACGACATTCTGGGCCTGATCGGAGGGAATGGCGAAACCGACACCGACGCTGCCGCCATTCGGCGAATAGATCGCGGTGTTGATGCCGACCACCTTGCCTTCGACATCGACCAGCGGGCCACCGGAGTTGCCGTGGTTGATCGGCGCGTCGATCTGGATGAAGTCGTCATAGGGCCCACTGTGCAGATCGCGGCCACGGGCAGAAACGATGCCGGCCGTGACCGTGGTGCCGATGCCGAAGGGATTGCCGATGGCAAGGATCTGATCGCCGGCCTTGAGCCTGTCCGAGTCACCCCAGGAAATGACCGCGAGCGGTCTGGGAGAAACCACCTTCAAGACGGCGAGATCGGATTTCGGATCGGCGCCGACGAGCTTGGCGGGAAGCTCGGTGCCATCATCCAGCGTCACCTTGATGGCGGTGGCATTATCGATGACATGGTTATTGGTGACGATATAGCCATCCGGCGAGATGATGAAGCCGGAACCCAGCGCTTCCGCAGTCTGCGACTGGCGCTGTTGCGGCATGGGAATGCCCTGCTCGCCGAAGAACTGGCGGAACTGCTGGTCAAACGGCGTCGTATCGTCCGTCGCCTGTTCCTGCGTTTTCATTTCGGTGGTGATGGTCACCACCGCCGGCTTGTCGGCGGCGACGATGCCGGCGAAGGAGCCGCCCGAGGTCACGGGACCGGGGATGGCCGATAATCCGGCCTGGGCGAAAGCGGGTGTGTTGTGCAGAAAGACGGGCATCGCAAGCGGAGCGGCGACAAAGGCCGCGCCAAGCAAAGCCGCGATGCGATATCTGCGAAGAATACTGGTCATGACGTTTCTCCTTTCGAGGGCATGCTTGCGGCCGTGACGGTCAGGGGAGCAGGCGGGGCCGCACCCCATGCAGCCGGCAGGCGCATGGTTTTGAGTTTCCAATCGTTCTTTCGAAATCCGCACGACCCCGTGGGGAAATCCTGGAGCCGGAGAGCGGGTTCGCGCCCCGTCACCGCTCTCCGGCGCGATCTGCGGCAGCATGGCCGATCCTCGTCAGGTGAGGACCGCAAGCCTCTGTCAGCTCATGCGGACGATGTTCCGATCAAGTTGCCGGACTTCGCCCTGAAGGGTGTTAAATGCCTTCATGGGAAGGTAGCCATGATGCATGTCGGCGGTTTTGAGTGCCTGGGTGCGGATTGCGGACGATTCATTTTCGAGCCGGTTGAAAGCGCCTGCGCTCAACCTGCCCTGCTGGCGTTCGAAATCGATCCGGTGGTCGGCGACACGCAGCTCATGAAGCACACGAACCAGATGCGGTCTCTGCCCGTAAGCGGCAGGGCCGGTATAGTTCATGTACATGTCATTCATGAACAGGTCGTCATCGTTGTGACGGAAGAAATGTCTCCCGCCCCGGTCGACATCATGGGACCGTTCACTGTGCATTCCGCCGGAGCCGGAATGTTCGCCATGCGAATGTCCGGCCGCGAAAGCGCCGCCCGTGGCCGTCGCCAGAATGAAGGATGCTATTGTGACTGTCTTGAAAAGCGAGCGCATGGCACGCCTCCTTATTCATCGCGCGCAATGGCCCGCGAATCCGGCTGTCTCGCATCGTCGCGTCGCGATTTTTTTGGTCGCCGGCGACACTCAGCCTGGAAGAATATGTACTCCCCGCCATGTATAGCGTCACGTTAATCTTCCGTAACGCGCAGGACATCTATCGTTAAGGCTGGGGAACCCGGCGCAGGCGCCATGACGGGGTCGGAGAGGCCCGTGAAAACCCGGAAAAGAAAATTGGCGCAGGCGGAAATGGCGGTCTCCAGCCTGCGCCAGTCCTGCCGCAAGCGGCATGGGACAGCAATGTTCCTGCGATCTTTCCGAAACGGTTTTTCACAACCACTGCTTTGCATCAGACACTATGGCCGGTCTCTTGCGCGAAACTTGTCTGGCTAAAATAAAATATTCGAAAATACCAACGCCCGACACCGAGGTGCCGGGCGTTGGTCGTTCTCCATCCGGGACTGAAGGTACTAAACCGGACGGAGACGTATCCTGACAAGGGCGGGCGGTGGATCGTCGGTCTCCAGCCTCTGCGGCTTTTGACTATTCAGCCTTTGCCATTTCACTGCGGATGATCGCTCTCAAATCATCGATCGGCTTCAATTCGTCGCCATCTTCGAAATGCCAGAACGTCCATCCGTTGCATGCGTCGAGACCCTGCACCTTTGCGCCGAGGCGGTGAATGGAGCCGGCGGTCCCGGCGGATGCCAGAGTACCATCGGCACGAATAATGGCGCTATAACGGCGTCTTGCATCGGTCAGTACCTGGCCCGGGCGGACGAGGCCGCTTTCCACCAGCGTGTTGAAGGCAACGCGCGGTTCGGCCTTCTTGCCGGTCATCACGGTCAGTTCCGCCTTGCCGAGCGGCTCGACGGCGGCGATGCGGGCCGATGCCGCATCGATATAATCCTGTTCGCGCTCGATGCCGACGAAGTGGCGACCGAGACGTTTTGCGACCGCACCCGTGGTGCCGGAACCGAAGAACGGGTCGAGCACGATGTCACCCGGCTTGGTGGAGGCCATGATGATGCGCGCCAGCAGCGCTTCCGGCTTCTGGGTGGGATGCACCTTCTTGCCGTCGTCACCCTTCAGACGCTCATGACCGCTGCAGATCGGGAACAGCCAGTCGGAGCGCATCTGCACATCGTCATTGGAGGCCTTCAGCGCATCGTAATTGAAGGTGTAGTTCTTGGCTTTCGGATCGCGGCTGGCCCAGATCATGGTCTCATGGGCGTTCTGGAACCGGCGACCCTTGAAATTCGGCATGGGATTGGTCTTGCGCCAGACGATGTCGTTCAGGATCCAGAAATCGAGGTTCTGGAGCATGGAGCCGACACGGAAGATATTGTGGTAGGAGCCGATGACCCAGATGGTGCCGTTCGGTTTCAGCACACGGCGGCAGGCGAGCAGCCAGGCGCGGGTGAAAGCGTCATAGGCCTCGAAGGAGGCGAACTGGTCCCACTCGTCATCGACGGCATCGACCAGCGACTGATCGGGCCGGTGCAGCGTGCCGCCAAGCTGGAGATTATAGGGCGGATCGGCGAAAATCGCATCGACCGACTGGCTCGGGAGGGCATCCAAGGCAGCGACACAATCACCTTTGATGATGCTGTCTTTCCAGGCGTCGCTCTCGCCCGCACGATCAAAACCGGCACGCCGAAAATCGGCCAGCGGAAAAACTGCTGCCATTGGTACTCGCTCCATACGCTTACTCTCTACTGATGCTTATGGTTACCGAAGATGGTTATCAAAGCCTGAACAAGTCACGGAAAATGCAAAATAAATGGCTGTTGAAGCGTGCATGGCGGATTTGCGGCGGCGCATGGGGAACCCGAAGTCCCGTAAAAACGTTGTGCACAACGGGTTGTCCTGTTCCGCCTATCGGTGCGGCAGGGAGACCGGCAATAACGGGGGTAATCCGAATGGGGTCCATGATGCGAACGGCTTCTTTTTCAATGCATGTCGTTTCCGCCGTTCTTCTGATGGCAGCATTGCCGTCGCCATTGCGGGCGCAGGAGCCGGCACCGCAATTTAATGTCGTGACCGACGCCGTGATGTTCGATGGCGGCCCCTCGCTGGGCAACAGCGACAAAGTGCGATGGGATTTCTACAAGGCCGACCGGGCCGGAGCGCGCACCGATGTCAATGCCGGCGGATCCTATGACGCCACTTTCGAGGCGAAGCTGCCCGCCGGCAAATATGTCGGCGTCGCGGCGCTCGGCAATGTCATCAGCGAAATAGCCTTCGAGGTGAAGGACGGAAGCGTCGCGAGGCCGAAGGTTAATTTCAACGCGGCGGAACTGACTGTCGTGCCGAAACGCAGTCCCGGCGGCGATGTGGAAACGCAGGCAAAGACCGACATCACCAAGGGCGATTTCAAGGATAGCGTTTACGGCCAGAACACGGTCTTCGTACCCGCGGGCGACGTGCTCCTCACCGGCAGCATCGGCCCGGCACGGGCGCAGGAAACGCTTGCCGTCAAGGCGGGCGAAAAGATCAGCCACGAGCTCGTCATCCCGAGCGGCGTGGTTGTCGCCAAAGCGGTCTATGCGCAGGGCGGCAAGGCGGTGGAGACGGACGATATCCGTTTCGAGGCGCTTTCAGCCAAGGAGACGCTGGATGGCACCCGCCAGACCATCAACGGCATTTACGGCACCGGCAAAATCATGGAAATGCCCGCCGGCGATTTCGTGATGCGCGCCCGTCTCGGCAAGGTCACGGTGGAGCAGCCCTTCACCGTGACCGCCGGAAAACGCACCGAAATCAACATTGACCTCGATGCGGGTGTTTTGGCGATCACCGCACCGGGTGCGGAGCGGATCGATATCGTCGAAACGACCAAGGACCTTCAGGGCACGCAAAAGGAAATTTCCGGACGGTACGGCACCGGGCATCAGGAGACGCTGCATCCCGGCGATTATTCGGTGAAGGTGAGCTACGACGAGAAGTCCGGTCGCGAGCCGAAGGAGATCAAGGCGACGGTCAAGGCCGCCGAGAGAACCGAGACGAATGTGCCGGAGTAGGCCTCGGCCGTCGCCCGGCCTGAGGCTCTGGCCGTTCGCCGATTTTCACACCTGAGAAGCCTGACGCCGCGATACGGTCGCACAGCCTTATCCACTGACAGCCTCGACAGGCCTGCCTGATCTCGCCTGCGGCGAAAGCCAGACGCATCTTCGCGAGAAAGTCAGGCGTCGCCTGCAGCCGCTTGCCGGCGGTCAGTACCTCGCCCAAAAGCACTGACACCGAAAGGCGGGCCGTCTCATCCCGCTGCACCACGCCTTCGTTGAAACAGTGGGCATGGCTTTCACACAGCAGGCCTTCGCAAATATCATCCGGCCCATCCACCAGCTCGATATCTTCCGCGCCGGCATTCAGGCGGGCGGCGACGCGGTCGTAATTTTCGACGAAGCCGGACGTATAACCTTTGCCCACATAGGTGAGCATACAGAGAAGATGGTGGGGCCGGAGGCGGACGGTCACGGGCCCGCCCTATCCGACGATCGCGAAGGCGTCGCGCACCGAGCCGGACGAGGTGCGGATCGCCTTGCGACCGATCCATTGCACGTGGCCGTCAAGGATACGCACCGCCTCTTCGGCGCGGCCGCCGCGCAGCGCATCGATGATCGCGCGGTGATCGGTATCGGTGCGGCGCTCCCACCCGGCCCGCCAGGCGGAAAACAGGAAGCGGGCGCTCGCCGCATGCAGACCGTCGATCGCCTCCATCAGGCGCGGCATGTTGCAGGGCGCGGTGATGAGGCGATGGAAGCGGCGGTTCGCCTCCTCCCAATGCTGCACATCGACGGCGCTATCGCCTTCCAGTGTCGCGGCTTCCGCCTGGTCGAGAATGGCTGACGTCATGTTGGGAATGGCGTGGCGCAGCGCCAGAACCTCAAGGGCTGCGCGCATTTCCGCAACTTCGCGCACATCGTCAAGGCCGAAATCCGCAACCCGGACACCCCGGCGCGGAATGCTGGCGGCCAGCCCCTGCGCTTCCAGTCGGCGGAACGCCTCGCGCACAGGCACATGCGAAGCGCCGAATTCGGCAGCGATGTGATCCTGCCGCAACCGTTCGCCCGGCGACAGTTCTCCGCGAACGATGCGGTCAGCGAGCGTGCGGCTGATGCGTGCGGCAATGGTGTCTTCAGGCGTGGTTTTCACTGGCTTTGGCATAACATCCCATAACGCATCTGGCGCGACTGTGTGTAGTGCTTTTTGCACGCGGCAAATGCGCAAAGCCGAATATTCGCAGCCGCACAGTTTCCTGCCCAACCGGCAAGCTATGAGCCTGATGGGACCGACCCTTGCGGGTCAGCCAGTTGAGCTTGGCGTGGACATGGTCTAAAAGCCCCCCGCATCACTTTTTCCCGGCAAATCCGATACAGGGAGCGCCCATGAGCGGCTTCGACCTCATTATTTTCGACTGTGACGGCGTTCTGGTCGATTCCGAAATCATCGCCGCACAGGTGGAGTCCCGCCTTTTGACCGAGGCCGGTTATCCGATATCCGTCGAGGAAATGGGCGAACGCTTTGCCGGCATGACCTGGAAGAACATTCTTCTGCAGGTGGAAAGCGAAGCCAGCATCCCGCTCTCCGCTTCCCTGCTCGACAAGTCGGAAAAGCTGCTCGACATGCGGCTGGAACGCGACGTGAAGATCATCGAAGGCGTGAAATTCGCGCTGTCTCGCCTGACGACGCCGCGTTGCATCTGCTCGAATTCCTCGAGCCACCGGCTCGACATGATGCTGACGAAAGTGGGCCTGAAGCCCTATTTCGCGCCGCATATCTATTCTGCCAAGGATCTCGGCGCCGACCGCGTGAAGCCGAAGCCCGACATCTTCCTGCATGGCGCGGCACAGTTCGGCGTCTCCCCCGACCGCGTCGTCGTGGTCGAGGATTCCGTGCACGGCATCCATGGCGCAAGAGCCGCCGGCATGCGCGTCATCGGTTTCACCGGCGCATCCCACACCTATCCGAGCCATGCCGACCGGCTGACGGATGCGGGCGCCGAAACGGTGATCTCGCGCATGCAGGACCTGCCGGCCGTGATTGCGGCAATGGCGGAGTGGGAAGGCGCTTTTTGACGAGGTAGCTGTGGTTACATCCCAGACACAAAAGGAATTCGTACCCGGCCAAGGCTATACCGAAGCGGACTGGGATGCTGTCGACTTTCCCGAGATGTCGGATGGAGAGCTCGCAAATGCGCGCCCCGCCAGGGACGTTTTGCCGCCAGCTTTTTTTGAGGCTGTGGAGGAGTATCGAAACTCTCGTCTCCGCCCGTCAGCGGAGAAAGCAACGGCCGTGGGAAAACCCTCCGCTTAAAACGCATGGAAAGTCGTAGACTTCTCCTCCGTCATGCCGGACTTGATCCGGCATCCAGTCACGGCGCGTCTGCGCCGTGAGAAGAGTCTTTTGCGATCAATGACTTGATCGCGCTGGACCCCGGATCAAGTCCGGGGTGACGGAATTCGCACCTTTGCGCGCAATCAGAACCGAAGCCTGCCGAGCAGCCTCCGGTTTTTACATTTCGCCCGTCAAATCACCGGCGCTTGGTCTTTGCCTTGGCGCTCTCGCCGCCGAAGCCGATATAGACGCTGACCGACTTCGGTGCGCCGCCCGGACCGTTGGGAATGGCCACATGGTCGTTGTTGAAAATGAACTGCGTGCCGGCTCCGCCTGCCGGGACATCGATGGCGAAATTGGTCGTTTCGCCGTAGATTTCGCCGTCGCCATCCTTCACCGTCACGCGGATCGGAACTGTCACGCGGCCGGGCTTCGCCATCGGGCCGGGAACGAGACGACCCTGCGCCAGCACGTTCACCGTCAGCGTGGCTTCGTTTGCGGTGCATGAGCGCGTCGTATCCGACAGCGAGACCTGATAGGCGAGCTTCTGCGGGTCGTCCTTGGCGCCGCCGGCATAGACCCGGTGAACGGCGTTGGCGTCGAGAACCGTCACGGTCGGGCAGTTGGCCTGCACCACCGGGGTGACGGCATTGGCCTGCGCGGCCGGAGGGTTGACGGCAAGCGAGTCCGACGGATTGGAGGAATTACATCCTGCAACGACGGCCAGAAGCGACATCGCGGCGGACAAACGCAAGAAATTCCCTGACACTCTTCTAATTCCCTCTCCATTGTCCCGGAACAGAACCGGAGACGCTGTTTATTGACCTTTCACGCAGGTTGGCGATGGTCTATAGCAGCGACGCCGGAAAAAATCGATTGGCATGTTCGGTTTTGCTTGAATTTTCAGAAAAGCCCTTCATTACCTCGCCAATCGCCTCATTCCGGTGAGACGTTGCGGACAAAGACGCCGGCAAGATCGGTAACGGACAAGGGACTATCTCGTGAAATATGTATCGACCCGGGGTTCGGCCCCTTCGCTTGGTTTCTGCGACGCGCTTCTGGCGGGCCTTGGCCGTGACGGCGGGCTTTACGTGCCGCGCGAATGGCCCTCCATGTCGAAAAAGGAAATCCGCAATCTGCGCGGCAAGTCCTACCAGGACGTCGCCTTCGAGGTTCTCTACCGTTTCACCGGCGGTGAAATTCCGGCCGACAAGTTCAGGGCGATGATCGACGACGCCTATTCCACTTTCCGGCATCCGGCCGTCGTGCCGTTGACCCAGACCGGTCCGAACACCTTCGTGCTGGAACTTTTCCACGGCACCACGCTCGCCTTCAAGGACGTGGCGATGCAGCTTCTCGCCCGCCTGATGGACTATACGCTTTCCGAGCGCGGCGAGCGCGCCACCATTGTCGGCGCAACCTCGGGCGATACCGGCGGTGCTGCGATAGACGCCTTTGCCGGGCGCGAGCGCACTGACATCTTCATCCTTTTCCCGAATGGCAAGGTCTCTCCGGTGCAGCAGCGCCAGATGACGACCTCCACCGCTTCCAACGTGCATGCGCTGGCGATCAACGGCAATTTCGACGATTGCCAGACGCTGGTGAAGGAGATGTTCAACGACGTGAAGTTCCGCGACAGCGTGAAGCTTTCCGGCGTCAACTCCATCAACTGGGCGCGCATCATGGCGCAGGTTGTCTATTATTTCACCGCGTCGCTGTCGCTCGGCGGCCCTGACCGGAAGGTGTCCTTTACCGTTCCAACCGGCAATTTCGGCGATATCTTTGCCGGTTACGTCGCCAAGAAGATGGGCCTGCCGATCGACAAGCTCGTCATCGCCACCAATGACAACGACATTCTGGCGCGCACGCTGAAGACCGGCCGTTACGAGATGCGCGGCGTCAAGCCCACCACCTCGCCTTCGATGGACATCCAGATTTCTTCCAACTTCGAGCGCCTGCTGTTTGAAGCCTATGACCGCGATTCAGCGGCGGTGAAGGCATCGATGGACGGTCTGAAGCAGTCCGGTGCATTTGAAATTCCGCCGAAGGCACTGAAATTCATCAAGAAGGATTTCCGTGCGGGCCGCGCCACCGAAAAGCAGGTGGCCGCGACCATTCGCGAGACGCTTGAGAAGACCGGCTACCTGATTGACCCCCATACGGCAACCGGCGTTTTCGTGGCGGAAAAGCACGAAAAAGCGGGAAGCCCGATGGTGGTTCTGTCTACCGCCCATCCGGCTAAATTCCCGGCCGCTGTAAAATCCGCTTGCGCAATCGAGCCTGCGCTTCCAGTATGGTTAGCTGACATTATGAACCGGGAGGAGCGTTTCGACATTCTGGACGCAGAGCTGAAAGCCGTGGAAACCTTCATCGGCCAACATGCACGCGCCGGCAAATAGAGACGCGGAAAGACGTTGAGTATGAGAGTTAATGTGACCCGGCTTTCGTCCGGGTTGACCGTTGTGACGGAAAGAATGCCGCATCTCGAAAGCGTTGCTCTTGGGGTGTGGATCAAATCCGGATCCCGCAACGAGACGACTGCCGAACACGGCATCGCCCATCTACTCGAGCATATGGCGTTCAAGGGCACGGCGCGGCGTACCGCCCGGCAGATCGCCGAAGAGATCGAAAATGTCGGCGGCGAAGTCAACGCCGCGACATCCACGGAAACAACCTCCTATTATGCCCGCGTCCTGAAAGACCACGTCCCCCTCGCCGTCGATATTCTTGCCGACATCCTGACGGAATCGCTGTTCGACGAAGAGGAACTGGAGCGGGAGAAAAACGTCATCCTGCAGGAAATCGGCGCTGCGACCGATACGCCCGACGACGTGATCTTCGACAATTTCTCCGGTGTCGCCTATCGCGACCAGACTATCGGCCGGCCGATCCTCGGTACGCCTGATACCGTGCAATCCTTCACCACCGGCCAGATCAGGCATTATCTCGCCCGCAACTACACGACGGACCGCATTTTCGTCGTGGCGGCCGGTGCTGTCGATCACGAGAGCTTCGTGAAGCAGGTGGAAGAACGTTTCGCCTCGTTGCCGCAACTGCCCGTCACCACGCCGGTTCTCGAAAAGGCCGTTTATACCGGCGGTGAAATCCGCGAGACCCGCGACCTGATGGACGCGCAGGTGCTTCTGGGTTTCGAGGGCAAGGCCTATCACGCCCGCGATTTCTATTGTTCGCAGATCCTCGCCAATATCCTCGGCGGCGGCATGTCATCGCGTCTTTTCCAGGAAGTGCGCGAATATCGCGGCCTCTGCTATTCCGTCTACGCGTTTCACTGGGGCTTTTCCGACACGGGCATTTTCGGCGTACACGCGGCCACCGGCGGCAACGATCTGCCGGAACTGGTGCCGGTCATTCTGGAAGAACTGCGCAAGTCCTCGCAGACCATCCATCAGGAAGAAATCGACCGGGCGCGCGCGCAAATCCGCGCCCAATTGCTGATGGGACAGGAAAGCCCGGCGGCCCGCGCCGGCCAGATGGCCCGGCAGATGATGCTCTACGGCCGGCCCATTCCCAATGAGGAGATGATGGAGCGCCTTGGCGACATTACCCGCGAACGGCTGACCGATCTTGCGGGACGGCTGTTTTTCGATACAGTTCCGACATTGTCCGCAATTGGCCCGCTCGAACATCTGCCGCCTCTTTCAGACATCACTGCCGCGCTTTCCGCGCAGCAGCCCGCAAGGATAAAGGCGAACGGCTAAGCGTGGCGGTTTCTTCCGCACGGGGATGGTGAATGCTGCGTTTTCTTTCCCGACATAATGACACGCCCGAACTGCGCAGCGCCGACCATCTTCTCAGACTGCCGCGCTATGGCGATTTCAAGCAATGGCACGTCCTGCGGTCGGAAAGCCGGCAGTTTCTCCAGCCCTGGGAGCCAAGCTGGCGTCCGGACGAATTGACGGAAGGCTCTTTCCGGATGCGTGTGGTGCGCAACGGCCAGGAATTTTCCTCCGGTACCGCCGTTTCGTTTCTGCTGTTCGAAAAGGAGACCCTGCTGGTCGGCGGCATCACAATCGGTTACATCCGCCGGGGCGCCGCGCAAAGCTGCATGATCGGCTACTGGATAGGCGAACGCCACGCCGCCAAAGGCCATATGTCTGCCGCATTAAAATTGGTAATACCATACATCTTCAACGGACTTCAGTTGCACCGTATCGAGGCAGCCTGTATTCCGGAAAACTTCAAAAGCATCCGGCTTCTCGAAAATGCCGGGTTCCAGCGGGAAGGTCTCTTGCGGGAATATCTGAAAATCAATGGCCAATGGCGGGATCATATGATGTTTTCCCTTCTTGCCGACAAGCAAAGCTCCGGCGGAACGAAGTACGATACATGACCTACAATCACACTGCGCCTTGCCTGTCGAAACGTCTGGCGGCAATCGCACTGGCTGCGCCGTTTTTCCTGCTATTCCTGCTTTTTGCTTCCTATTCCTACGCCTTCGAGCCGGTGAAGATTTCCCGTGACGATACGGCGCTTGATCTGACTGCCACCACCGATATCTACGCCAATCAGGGCGAGGCCTTTCAGGTTTCCACCGCCCCCGGACCAGACGGCATCCGCCGCCGTATCGAGGTGCGCGCCAGTTCCACGGATCACCAGGGCGACTGGGCGGTATTCGCGCTCGCCAACGTCTCCGAAGAGCAGCTGGAGCGCGTCATCGTCGCCCCGCATTTCCGTCTGGTGAACTCCAAACTGTTCTGGCCCGATCTCGGCTCGCAGCGCATCATCGCGATCACACCGAGCGAAGGCTTTGCGCTGGACCGGCAGCCAAGCCCGGATGCCGACGTGTTCCGCATCACGCTCAATCCCGGCTCCGTCATCACCTTCGTCGCCGAGCTATCGACGCCGCAATTGCCGCAGATCTATCTGTGGGAACCGGAAGCCTACAAGGACACGATCAACGCGTTCACGCTCTATCGCGGCATCGTGCTCGGCATTGCCGGCCTTCTGGCCGTGCTTCTGACCATTCTGTTCGTGGTGAAGGGAACCTCGGTTCTGCCGGCCTCCGCCGCACTTGCCTGGGCCGTGCTTGCCTATATCTGCGTTGATTTCGGCTTTCTTGAAAAGCTCATCACCGTCACATCCAGCGATCAGCGAATATGGAGGGCGGGCGCGGAAGTGGCGCTCGCCTCCAGCTTCGTGGTCTTTCTCTTCACCTATCTCAATCTCAACCGATGGCATGCGCATCTGGGTTACGCGACTTTTGCCTGGGTGGTGGGTCTGGCGCTGCTGTTTGGCGTGGCGATCTACGATCCATCGGTTGCCTCCGGTATTGCCCGCGTGTCCTTCGCGCTCACCGCAACGGCCGGTATCGCGCTCATCATCTATCTCGGCTTCAACCGTTACGACCGGGCGATCCTGCTCGTTCCCTCCTGGGCGCTTATTCTCGTCTGGCTGTTCGGCAGCTGGCTGACGGTAACGGGGCAACTGGACAACGACATCGTGCAGCCGGCGCTTGGCGGCGGACTGGTGCTGATCGTGCTGCTGATCGGCTTTACCGTGATCCAGCATGCCTTTGCCGGCAGCGCCTATCAGCAGGGCCTGTTCTCTGACCTTGAACGCCAGTCGCTGGCGCTGACGGGCAGCGGCGATACCGTGTGGGACTGGGACGTGACGCGCGACCGCATCGTCACCACGCCCGACATTTCCAACCGGCTGGGGCTGGAACCCGGCACCATGCATGGTGCTGCGCGCAACTGGCTGCCGCGCCTGCACCCTGACGATCGCGACCGCTTCAAGGCGACGCTCGACGTGCTGCTCGACCATCGCAAGGGCCGCCTCAACCACGAATTCCGCATTCGCGCCGAAGACGGGCATTTCCACTGGCTGCAAATCCGCGCCCGTCCGGTTCTCGGCTCCAACGGCGAAATCATCCGCTGCGTCGGCACGATTACCGACATTACCGAGCAGAAGAATTCGGTCGAGCGGCTGTTGCAGGATGCGATGAACGACAATCTGACCGGACTTCCGAACCGGCAGGTTTTCCTCGACCGCCTGCAATCGATCCTCAATCTTTCTCCCGATAGCGAGGGTGTGCGCCCGACCGTGATGGCGATCGATATCGACCGCTACAAGCTGGTCAACGATACGCTCGGCATTGCCGCGGGCGACAATATTCTCATCGCGCTGACGCGGCGCCTGCGCCGCCTGTTGAAACCGCAGGATACGCTGGCGCGCCTCGGTGGCGATGAGTTCGGCCTGATCCTGACCTCCGAGCGCGATCCGCAGCGTGTGGCGGATTTCGCCGATGCGGTGAACAAGGCGATCATGGTGCCGATCAATTTCGCCAATCGCGAAATCATCCTCACCGCCTCCATCGGCCTCGTCTCGTGGATCGACCAGCAGGAAAGTGCGGCCGGACTTTTGAGTGACGCGGAACTTGCCATGTATCGCGCCAAGCGCGCCGGCGGCAACCGTGTCGAGCCGTTCCGCCCCGCCTTCCGCACCTCCGGCACTGACCGCCTGCAGATGGAAAGCGACCTTCGCCGCGCCATCGAGCGCAAGGAGCTGTCGCTTGCCTATCAGCCGATCGTCAAGCTCGACGATGGCGAGCTGGCCGGCTTCGAGGCACTGATGCGCTGGGAACATCCCAAGCGCGGCAATATTCCGCCGAGCGAGTTCATTCCCATTGCGGAAGCTTCCGGCCTGATCGAGCCGCTCGGCATGTTCGCACTGGAGCGGGCGGCGACCGATCTGATGGACTGGCAGCATGCCATCGAGAAGATGCCGATCTTCATTTCCGTCAATATTTCCAGCGCGCAATTGCTGAACAACGAATTGTATAATGATGTGCGCAGCATGCTGACGCGCACCCGCTGCAATCCACAGCAGCTGAAGCTGGAGCTGACGGAATCCGTCGTCATGGAAAACCCGGAACAGGCGCGGCTGGTGCTTTCCAAGCTGAAGGAAACGGGCCTGAGCCTCGCCATGGATGATTTCGGCACCGGCTATTCGTCGCTTGCCTATCTCACCCGCTTCCCCTTCGATACGATAAAGCTCGATAAGGCGCTGGTGGCCAATACCAGCGACAAGCGCAATGTACTCCTGCGCTCCGTCATCGCCATGGCCCGCGCGCTCGACATGCAGGTGGTGGCAGAAGGCATCGAGACGCCGGAAGATGCGGCGGAATTGTCGCGCATGAATTGCCATTTTGGCCAGAGCTTCCTGTTCGGAACACCGGTCTCGGGCGATGCGGCGCTGAAGCTTCTCAGGGAGCGGTTCCAGCCGACGAAGCGGGCTTCATAAGGGGGATAGGTTGCAGTAGTAGCGCATTCCCCCCTCCCCCTCTACCTAACGCGAGGTCATCCTCGGGCTTGACCCGAGGATCCATTGTCGCAGGTGGTTGTGGATCCTCGGGTCAAGCCCGAGGATGACGTCGAGGGTAAGGCGTTCCTTACTGAACCATCATCACCGGCTGTGCATCCGCCGCCACCCTCCCATGCAGGAGGTCGTGAATGAATTCCATCTTCGTCACCACCGGCGGCGTCAGCACGAAGGGATAGAGGTCCGCCTCCCCCATGCTGCGCTGGATGGAATTGATGGCGACGCTGAGCGGAATCCAGGCCTTGACCAGTTGCGCGGCGCTGCGGGCCTTGTAGGGATCGAACGTCACCTCTGCGGCCATTTCCTCATGTCCGTCCGGATCGATCGCCACACCGAAGGCGCGCGCCGTTTCGAGCGTGTCGACGATATGCAGGTAATGGGCGAAACATTCGGCGAAATCTTCCCATGGGTGGACGGAGGCATAGGAGCTTATGAAATTCTCCTGCCAGTCGGGCCGCGGTCCCTGCTCGTAATTGCGTTGCAGCGCCGCCGCATAATCCTCGCGCTCGTCACCGAACACGGCGCGGCAGGCTTCCAGCCGGTTCTCATCGCGCACCAGCTTGTTCCAGATGAAATGCCCGACCTCGTGGCGGAAATGGCCGAGCATGGTGCGGTAGGGCTCGTTCATGTTGGCGCGCACCTGCTCGCGCGTCGCATCATCGGCTTCCGCCGCACGGATGGCGATCAGGCCCTCATCGTGACCGGTCATGGCGGGAATGACAGAACCGTCGGGCGCCACCTCATCGACCAGAAAGTCGAAGACCAGCCCACCCGCAGGATCGGCATCCCGGTTGGGATGCGGCAGGCCGAGCCGCAAGATCGAATAAAACAGATGGCGCTGCGCCTGGCTGAGACGTCGCCACTGTTCGATCCCCTGCTCGGTCGCGATATCAGGCACCAGACGATTATGGCTGCAGGCCGGACAAAAGGCGCTGTCACTTTCCGCCGGGACAGACCAGTTGCAGATGTCATTCACCTCATTGGCGCAGAAACGCACCTGCTTTTCCGGCTGGGCAACGATCTGCCAGTTCGGCTCGCCCGCGGGTGCAAGCGCTTCCATGGAAAGGCGTTCCGGCACGAAGGCCAGACGATGACCGCAGGAGACGCAGAAACGATTGTCGAAATGGACCGGCTGGCCGCAGGAAGCGCAGGAGAAAAGCTTCATCGATGAAACCCTTGCGATGGATCAGGTGGGGTGGAGGCAAACGTAGAATATCAACACGAACGGCGTAACAAGCCGGACGTTCCGGCCCCTCAGACGACAAGAGCGCATGTGCTGTCACACATGCGCTCCGAGCGCCGCATCGTCAGAGAGGCGCAATCCGTCGGGCGAGATTACATCCGATCAACGGCGCCCTTGACGGCATCCTTGGCCTTGCCAACGTTTTTCTGGATCTTGCCCTTTGTTTCCTGGGCCGCACCCTTGGCGCGCAACTCGTTGTTGCCGGTCGCTTCGCCGACGCTCTTCTTGACCTTGCCGGCGACTTCGTTGGCTTTACCGGCGATCTTGTCTGATGTGCTACCCATGTCACTGCTCCCTAGTTTAACCGCACTGTCTTGTCCGGCTTTCCGGGTGACTAACGTGAGGGAGCAAGGTTTGGTTCCAGCCGGCAGACGCGTGAAAGCGGCGGAAAACTCAGGCGTGGCCGGCATCGGGCGAGAGCATGCGCGGGTCGACGCCCATCAACGCAAGCGCGCGCTCATATTTATTGTCCAGTCCGCGGTCGAAGATCAGCTCTTCGGCGGCCGGGCAATTCAGCCAGCCATTATTGGCGATCTCGTTTTCCAACTGCCCCGGTCCCCAGCCGGCATAACCCAGCAGCATGGTGGCCCTTTGCGGGCCGCGGCCGTTGGAAATGGCGCGGACGATATCGAGCGTCGCCGTCAGGGAAATGTCGTCGCTGACCGGAATGCTGGATTCGCTCAGGTAATCATCCGAATGCAGCACGAAGCCCCGACCGGATTCGACCGGACCGCCGCACTGTATCGGAAATTCACGGGTGCGGTTGGGCAGCATGATGGCGTCGTTGCTATCAACCAGTTTCAGATGCAGCAGAATATCGGTGAAGGTGATCTGCTGCGGACGGTTGATGATGAAGCCCATGGCACCGGCATCCGAATGGGCGCAGATATAGATTACCGAACGGGCAAAATTGCCATCGTCCAGCCCCGGCATCGCGATGAGGAACTGACCATCGAGAAAGCCACGTTCGCGTTTGTCCATCAGGGTTGAAAAGCTCACCGGCGCCTCCAGCAGGCCGAATTCCGTTCTTGAACGGAAAAGGCGTTCGCACTTCGACAGGGAACAGGATGCGGCATAGCGCCCGATCAATCAACCGAAAATGATGAACCGCACGAATTCGTAACTGGTCCGCCGGGCGATGTTGGGTTAGACGGAAAGAATGAGCTTCAGGACATTCTTTCGATTTTCACATCTTCGCTTCCTCGCCGCATTCGCCGCCGTCCTCGGCAGCGGGCAAGCCGCCCGGGCAGAGATTACCGACTGGGCCAGAAGCGAAGGCGGCCAGATGCGCGTGGCAAGCCTTGCGATGGATGCGGACGGCGTGGTGCGCGGCGTGCTGCAGATCGAGCCGAAAGACGGCTGGATAACCTATTGGCGGGAGCCGGGAGAAGCCGGCATACCGCCTCAGATCAGGCTCGACCCGGCAAGCGGTGTCAGCCTTACCACCATGGCCTACCCGGTTCCGAAGCTGATTGAAAACGGCGACATTACCGATATCGGCTATGATCACGCCGTCAGCCTTCCCTTCCAGCTGAAAGCCGCCGACACATCCGCAGGCGGGAAGATCGACCTCACCGCCTTCATCGGCGTCTGCCAGAATATCTGTATCCCTTTCGAGGCGACGTTTTCGATCGACCGCGGCCAGGCGGGCGATGATGACGGCGAAGAACGACGATTGCTGGAAGAGGCGCGCGAGACGCTGCCCGAAGCCGCATCCGACGATTTCAAGGTGACCGATTTCCACATCACGCCCGACAAGACCATGCTTGGCGTGCAGCTGCAGCTTCCGGAAAACGCACCGAAGGAGACCGAAATCTTCATCGCCGGTCCCTCGGGCTTTGCCTATTACGAACCGCAGAACCTGGTGCGCGACAAGCGCAAGCTCTCTTTCTACATGAACATCAAGGGCCTGCCGAAAACCTATCAGGTGCAGGGCAATAGCTGGCCGATTCTGGTCAAATCCGGCGACCGGGCCATGGAGACGATGCTGAATTTCCCGAAGCCCTGATGGGTTTTGCCGCCACGCTTGAGCGATCGCCTCCGCAGTGGAATTTCCCGCGAAAACCGCATGACACGTTTCATTTGGTTGCTCTATAGTCGCGCGAACCGAACGGCTACAGGAGCACGGACATGACCATCAAGATCGGCGAAAAACTGCCTTCCGCAACCTTCAAGGAAAAGACGGCCGACGGCCCGGTGGAAACCACCACGGACGCGCTTTTCGGCGGCAAGAAGGTGGTTCTCTTCGCCGTGCCCGGCGCTTTCACCCCCACCTGCTCGCTGAACCACCTGCCGGGCTATCTTGAAAACCGCGACACCATTCTCTCAAAAGGCGTGGATGACATCGCCGTTGTCGCCGTCAATGACTGGCACGTTATGGGCGCATGGGCGCAATCGTCCGGCGGTCAGGGCAAAATCCACTTCCTCGCCGACTGGGATGCCTCTTTCACCAAGGCACTTGGCCTTGATGCCGACCTTTCCGGCGGCGGCCTCGGTGTGCGCTCCAAGCGCTATTCGATGCTGGTCGAAGACGGCGTGGTGAAGTCGCTCAACGTGGAAGAAAACCCCGGTCAGGCGACGGTTTCGGCCGCTGCTGCGATGATCGAGCAGCTTTGAGGGCAGGTGGCTTAGTCTCTCCGTCATGCCGGACTTGATCCGGCATCCAGCCACGGCGCGTCTGCGCCTTGATAAGAGTCTTTTGCGATCAAGGACTTGATCGCACTGGACCCCGGATCAAGTCCGGGGTGACGGTGTATCGACTGACACGACATCGCCAAACGCATCAACGCTGCTTTTAGCGACAAAACAAAAAGGGCGGCCAAGCCGCCCTTCCCTCAGACATTCATATCAAACACCAGAAGCCCGGCCAGACCGCCATCGGTCAGCGACACGAGGCGCTCGCCGACTTCCATATGCTGGGGATGGGCGAGGTAATCGTCGCGGGCCTCGGGGCTTTCAAGCGTCACGATAAAACCGTCGACGAAACCGCCATTCAGGCCCTCGGGCGAAACATTCTGGCCGTATTTTACATCGATGATGCCCGGTATCACGTCCTTCAGGGCCGCAATCGCTTCGAACACCGCTTGTTTTTCAGAGGATGCCGTCGCAGCCTTGAAGCGCAAAAATACACAATGCAGGATCATCCGAATTCCTCTCCTCCGCCGGACTGTCCGGCTGTTTGACGACAAGATAAATCGGGTTTCAGTTTTCACAACCCCGGATTAGATATGGCCCGGATTACACAGGCCGAATAAGACAGGTTTCCATTACCGCCGTTTGAAGGGCTCCATGCCCTTGCGCGCCAGTTCATCGGCGCGCTCGTTTTCCGGGTGGCCGGCATGGCCCTTGACCCAATGCAGCGTTACCTTGTGGCGCTCCTGCGCCGCTTCCAGCGCCTGCCACAGCTCGACATTCTTGACCGGCTTGTTATCGGCGGTTTTCCAGCCCTTCTTTTTCCAGCCGAAAATCCATTTGGTGATGCCGTCTTTCACATAGGCGCTGTCGGTATAAAGATCGACCTCGCAGGGGCTTTTCAGCGCGTTGAGCGCCGAAATCGCCGCCAGCAGTTCCATGCGGTTATTGGTGGTCTCGGCCTCGCCGCCGGAGAGTTCCTTCTCCACCTCACCATAACGCAGCACGGCACCCCAGCCGCCGGGACCGGGATTGCCGGAGCAGGCGCCATCGGTGAAAATATCGACATGTTTCATTCGCCGGCCAGCCCATATTCGGCGACATTGGCGATGGAGCGGTGGAACCGCAGCTTGCGCAGATATTCCAGCGGATCTTTTTTCACCACCAGCGCGCCGGCCGGCGTCGTCAGCCAGTCGTAAAGCCGCGTCAGGAAGAAACGCAGCGCCGAACCGCGCGCCAGAAGCGGCAGCGCCTCCAGTTCCGCCTCACTCAGCGGGCGCACCGACTGGTAACCCTCCAAGAGCGCCTTGCCCTTGGTGACGTTATAAGCGCCATCCTTTTCGAAGCACCAGGCATTGAGGCAGATCGACACGTCATAAGCGAGCAGATCGTTGCAGGCGAAGTAAAAATCAATCAGACCCGAAAGCTCGTCGCCGAGGAAAAACACATTGTCCTGAAACAGATCGGCATGGATGACGCCGGCTGGCAGATCCTTCGGCCAATGGGCGGCGAGATAATCGATCTCGGGGCGAATCTCGTCTTTCAGGCCCTTCTCCACCTCGTCGGCGCGGTCTTCGGATTTGTCCCAAAGCACCTTCCAGCCCTCGACGGAGAGTGCGTTCGGCCGTCTGATTTCGAACCCCTCGCCCGCCAGATGCATGGCGGCCATCGCCTTGCCGACTTCGCGGCAGTGCTTCGCTTCCGGCTTTCTCAGCCACATGCCTTCAAGGAAGGAGATAAGCGCCGCCGGCCGGCCCGACAGTTCGCCCAGCAACGCGCCATCCTTGCGCGGCAGCGGCAGGGGGCAGGACAGGCCCTTGGCGGCCAGATGCTGCATCAGGCCGAGGAAGAAAGGCAGATCGTTTTTTTCCACGCGCTTTTCATAAAGCGTCAGGATCAGCGGGTCCTTGGTGGTGTGCAGCAGGAAATTGGAGTTTTCGACGCCTTCGGCAATGCCCTTATAGGAAGTGAGGCTGCCGACGTCATATTGCGTGAGGAAATTCCTCAGATCATCTTCGGTGATGTCCGTATAAACTGCCAATTTCAAATCTCTTGATGAAGGAAAGGGTGAAAATCTGGGGTGAGAATGACGGATGCAACGCGAAGGCCAGCCGCATTGACCGTCATTCCGTTTCAGGCACCGGCGGCGGTTTTCGGCGGAAGCGCATTGCTGGCATTGCCGTTGACGAAAGCCATGTCGTCCGTCGTCAGTTCGATACTGCGCAGCTCGCGATTGACGAGGAAATGTTCCGTTTCCTCCACCGTGACGGCCAGATCGAGCGTCGTGTCGAACCGCGCCTTGAAAGCTTCGATGATCTCATCGACGATGACTTCCGGTGCGGAGGCGCCAGCCGAAAGACCAACGGTGCGGATATCGCCGATCGCATCCCAGTCGATTTCCGCCGCACGCTGTACCAGCACGGAATGTTTGGCGCCGGCGCGCAGCGCCACTTCCACCAGCCGCTTGGAATTGGAGGAATTGGGGGCGCCAACGACGATGAACAGATCGCAGCCGGGCGCCGCCTGCTTTACCGCATCCTGACGGTTGGTGGTTGCGTAACAGATGCTGTCGGCGGCAGGCGCCTGAATGGCCGGGAAGCGTTCCTGCAGCCTGGCGATGACGCCGGCGGTATCATCGACCGACAGTGTCGTCTGGGTAACGAAACCGAGGTTTTCACGGTCCACCGGCTCATAAACACCCGCATCCTCCACCGTCTCGACCAGCGAGACCGTGCCTTCGGGCAGCTGACCCATGGTACCGATGACCTCAGGGTGACCGGCATGGCCGATCAGCACGACATGGCGGCCGAGGCGCTGGTGGCGCATGGCCTGTTTGTGCACCTTGGAGACCAGCGGGCATGTGGCATCGAGATAAAAAAGGTTGCGCGCCTGCGCGTCTTCAGGCACGGATTTCGGCACGCCATGGGCGGAAAAGACCACCGGCTGCTCGCGGTGCTCGACGGGGATCTCATGCAGCTCCTCGACGAAGACCGCGCCCTTGGCTTCAAGCCCTTCCACCACATAGCGATTATGCACGATTTCATGGCGAACATAGACCGGCGCGCCATAGGCCTTCAGCGCCAGCACAACGATCTGGATCGCCCGGTCCACGCCCGCGCAAAAGCCGCGCGGTCCGCACAGCCTTATTGTCAAAGGGGGTTTGGAAACGGCGATGTTCATTCCTGCTCCTTGGCCTGCTCCTTGGCCTTGCCCGATAACCAGCCATTATCGGACGGCACGTGCTTTATTCACCCTGCGCCTTACCGTTCCGGAAATAGGCAAAACCGGCGACGATGACAAGGGCCACCGCCAGGCCATACCACGTTATCGCATATTGCAGGTGATTGTTGGGCAAATCTATCAGCGTCACGCCACCTTCAGGCCAGCCTCCGGGATTGGGCGCATTATCGGCATCGACGAAGAGGTGGACCAGCCGGTCCGACGGGATATTGACGCTCGAGGCCATCGCCGCCAGATCCTTCCAATAGAAGATGTTCTTGGCGACATCATTATCCGGCAGCAGGGAAGATGGTTTAGTGACGAGCGGCGCGCGCGCCAGTCCGGTGATCGTCACCTCGCCGGCAACCTGGCCGTCGGGGCGCTCTGCCGGTTCCTTCATCTCGAAGGGCACGAAGCCGCGATTGACGAAGAGAATTCGGCCATCGGCAAGCGTCAGCGGCGTATAGATATAATAGCCGGTTCTGCCCTGATGGGTGGCGAAGAAATGCCGTTCGCGGGCGTGATCGAACGTGCCGGAAAGGCTGACCCTGCGATATTCTATCTCGCCGCCGCTTTTTGTAATGGTCTCGATGTCGGAGAGCGTGGCCGGGCTTGCGCTCCGCCGCTCCTCGATATCGGCCATCAGGGCCTCTTTCCAATAGAGCCGCTTCACCTGCCAGGTGCCCAGCCCGAGCAGGATGGCAAGTGCCAGCAGGACAAGCGGCGCAGCAAACCAGACCCGTCTTTCCGCCGCCTTCATGTGGGAAACATCATTCACGATCAAGCCTGCCTTCGCTTGCATTGTTGCGGTATTGCAGCGCAATCATGATCCCTTTCAGCTTGCGCAGCAGCACGAGCGAGACAATCACCGTGAAAGGCAACCAGAGCATGACATGCACCCAGACGGGCGGGCCAAAACGCTGATCGAACCAGAGCGCCAGACCGACGACCAGAAAACCCACAATCAGCATGACGAAGACGGCCGGGCCATCACCCGCATCGGCAAAGCCATAATCCAGCCCGCAGGCGCTGCAGGCCGGTTTCGGCGTCAGGAAACCGTCGAACAGCCGGCCGTTACCACAACGCGGGCAGCAGCCTTTCAAGCCCACCTTGATGGGATCAACAGGCGCAAAATTGCCGTTTGATGGTTCTGACATGATGACCTCCCGCGAAGTTGCCTAACCCCTCGCCCGTCCTCCTCGGGCTTCACCCGAGGACCCACGATTTCAGCGGGCTATGGATCCTCGGGTCAAGCCCGAGGATGACGTCCAATCTCCTGGAAGCTTGCCTCAGAACCCGGGCACCTGTTGTTGCTCGACGGCGCTGCGAC
>LT009756.1:699371-715292 GCA_900012615.1 Agrobacterium genomosp. 13 str. CFBP 6927 | reverse complement strand
CGAGCTATCGGTCTATCTCTACCGTAGCCCCCTCATCCCGCTGCCGCAGACTTCTCCCCGGCGGGGAGAAGAAACAAGGTGCACCCTCTCGCTCCACCGGATGCCTTGCTTTGGCTTTAGGCCCTATCCAGCGCTATCAGCCGTGCACCGGCGCTCCCCAACCACCCCAGATGTAGATGGCGAAGAACAGGAACAGCCAGACGACGTCAACGAAGTGCCAGTACCAGGCGGCGGCTTCGAAACCGAAATGCTGCTTGGGCGTGAAACCGCCGGCAATGGCCCGGAACAGGCACACGAGAAGGAACACCGTGCCGACGAAGACGTGGAAACCGTGGAAACCGGTGGCCATGAAGAAGGTCGCGCCATAGATCGAATTCTTGAAGTCGAACGGGGCGTGAATGTATTCGTAGACCTGCACCGTAGAGAACAGGACGCCGAGCGCGACGGTGAGAACCAGACCGGTGATCAGGCCCTTGCGGTCATTGTGCAGCAGGGCGTGGTGCGCCCAGGTGACGCAGGTGCCAGACAGAAGCAGGATGACGGTGTTGTAGAGCGGCAGGTGCCAGGGATCGATGACTTCGATACCCTTTGGCGGCCATTGACCGCCGGTATATTCGAGGCGGGACGCCTGAATGGCCTCATGCGGATAAAGGCTGGCATCGAAATAGGCCCAGAACCAAGCGACGAAGAACATCACCTCGGAGGCGATGAACATGATCATGCCATAGCGCAGGTGAAGCGAAACGACGCGGGTGTGGCTGCCCTCATTGGCTTCCTTGATCGTGTCCGCCCACCAGGCGTACATGGTGTAGAGCACGATGACGAGGCCGATATAGAAAAGCCAGGGATTGGCCAGTTCCGCGCCGAACAGCTTGAAGGAACCGCCCGACAGGTAACGCATGTAACAGACGCCGCCGAAGGTCAGGATGAAGGCGCCGATCGAGGCCAGAAGCGGCCAGGGGCTTGGATCTATGATGTGGTAATCGTGGTTCTTCTGATGCGTATCTGCCATTGCGACAATCCCCTGGTATCTCTTCCCTGATCCGGCCTCGGATAAAAGGCCAGATCTCCTCTCACAATTTGCTTTCGCCAGACTCGGTCTTTACCGGCAAGGACGCAACCGGTTTTTCGGTTTTGGCCGGATAAAACGTATAGGACAGCGTTAAAGTATGAATGCTCTTGGTTTCGCGCGCAGTGGCGATGTCGGGATCGACGAAGAAAACCACCGGCATTTCCAGCGTTTCACCCGGCTGCAGCGTCGTTTCGGTGAAGCAGAAACACTCCACCTTGTTGAAATAGGCGCCCGCTTCCATGGGCGTAACATTGAAAACCGCCGTTCCCGTGGTCGCCACGGGCGAACGGTTCGTCGCCTTGAAGGTGACCTGCACCGTCTCCCCGATCTTTGGCGTCACCTTCTTGTCAACGGGACGGAAATCCCAGTTGAGGCCGTTCGACGTATTGGCGTCGAAGGTGACGTTGATGGTCTTGTCGAGGATGACGTCGGAATATTGCTCGACGCGCTGGGTCGTGCCGTTATAGCCGGTGACGCGGCAGAACAGCGTATAAAGGGGAACGGCGGCATAGGCCATGCCGATCATGGCGCAGAAAAACACCAGACAGAGCACGAGGATCGAGCGGTTGCTCACCCGCTGCGTACCGGCCGTTGCCTTATCTGATCCGATATTTGTCCCAGTATTCGCCATGTCCTCCCCCTCCTCCGATCTCGTCCTCTTACCGTCAGGCCGTCAATGCGAACCGATCTTGATGATGGTGATGACGTAGAACAGCACCACCAGACCGGCGAGCAGGACGCCGAGCGCAATATTGCGCCCGCGTCTCGATTTTTTCTGCGCCGCGCTCAGTTCCACCGTTTCCATCACAGAACTCCCGAAATCACGGCCTTCAGGGCCGGAGCAAAATGATCGGCCAGAAGGCCGGAGAAGATGGCGAAGAGGTAAAGCACCGAATAGGCGAACATCTTCTTGGCGGGCAGCATCTTCTCGTCACCCTCAGGCATGCGCCGGACATCGAGCGAACAGTAAACGAAGATGGCGCTCAATACGGCCGCGAAAATGCCGTAACCACCGCTCGCCAGACCCGTGAAATAAGGCGCCACGGCAGCGGCAGCGGTCAGCACGGCATAAACGATCATCTGGTTCTTGGTGGAGCGCTCGCCCGCCACGTTCGGCATCATCGGAATGCCGACGGCGCCGTAGTCACGCATCTTGAAGAGCGCCAGCGCCCAGAAATGCGCCGGTGTCCACAAAAAGATGATGAGGAACAGGATGATGCTGTCAAGCGAAACGCCGCCGGTGACGCAGGCCCAGCCGAGCATGGGCGGGAAAGCGCCGGCAGCACCGCCGATGACGATGTTCTGCGGCGTCGAGCGCTTCAGCCACATCGTATAAACAACGGCATAAAAGAAGATCGTAAAGGCCAGCAGGCCGGCCGAGAACCAGTTGACCGCAAGGCCGAGAATGACCACGGAAAAGGCCGACAGCGTCAGCCCGAAGGCCAAGGCCTCGCGCGGCGCAATGCGGCCGGACGGGATCGGCCGCTTGGCGGTGCGGCTCATCACGGCATCGATATCGGCATCGTACCACATGTTGAGCGCGCCGGAGGCACCGGCACCGACGGCAATACAGAGAATGGCGATGAGCCCAAGCACCGGATTGATTTCGCCCGGCGCCAGCACGAGGCCGGCAAAGGCCGTGAAGACGACCAGCGACATGACGCGCGGCTTCAGCAATTCGAAATAATCGCGTGCGCCGGCTTCCGAGAGTTCGGAGCTTTCTGCGCCCAGCATTTCGCGATTGTCGATAACGGTCATTTCCTGTCCTGTTTTCTTTCAGATGACGCTTGCCGCGGCATCCCCTGCACCGGCCCGAAAAACGAAGATTATTTTCGGCATGTTCGGCGCGTCAGTTCCTGGGTCCGAATGTCGCGGGCGGGCGGCATCGGGTCGAACCAATGCCATTCGCCGGCTTTTCGCCGCGCCCATTCCGCCATTCGTCTGCGCCTGCTTCTTCATAAAGGCCAAAATTGGCATTTATCACATCCGGGCATGTATCATGTCGGACGGCGCGCTTCGCTTGGACAAAATGTCACGCAGCGGCGGATCCACCCGCCTGCGGAAACGGCATGGACGAAACCATGCCGCCCCGTATTCCGGCAACCGGAATGCACAGGCCTTGCCCGCGCCTTCCGGTCCGCGCATCAGCGAATGCGCGGAAGCTGTTCCCACTGGTGGTAAGGCGGCGGTGAAGACAGCTGCCATTCGAGCGTCGTCGCACCCTCACCCCAGGGATTGTTGCCGGCGATCCGCTTCTTGGCGAAGGCTTCCCAGACGCCGAAGAGGAAGATGCCGACGGCAACAGCCGAGATATAGGAACCATAGGAAGATACCAGGTTCCAGCCGGCATAGGCATCGGGATAATCGATGTAACGGCGCGGCATGCCGGCGAGGCCAAGGAAGTGCTGCGGGAAGAAGATCAGGTTCACGCCGATAAACATGACCCAGAAATGCAGCTTGCCGATGAACTCGCTATACATGTAGCCGGTGATCTTCGGGAACCAGTAATACCAGCCGGCAAAGATTGCGAAGACGGCGCCGAGCGACAGAACGTAGTGGAAGTGGGCCACAACGTAATAGGTGTCATGCAGCGAACGGTCGAGACCGGCATTGGCGAGCTGCACGCCGGTGACGCCACCGACCGTGAACAGGAAGATGAAGCCGATCGCCCAGACCATCGGGGTCGAGAAGGTCAGCGAACCGCCCCACATGGTCGCAATCCACGAGAAGATCTTGATACCCGTCGGCACCGCGATGACCATGGTGGCGAAGACGAAGTAACGCTGCGCTTCAAGCGACAGGCCGACCGTATACATGTGGTGGGCCCAGACGATGAAGCCGACGGCGCCGATGGCGACCATGGCGTAAGCCATGCCGAGATAACCGAAGACCGGCTTCTTGGAGAAGGTCGACACGATATGGCTGATGATGCCGAAGCCGGGCAGGATCAGGATGTACACTTCCGGGTGACCGAAGAACCAGAACAGGTGCTGGTAGAGGATCGGATCACCGCCGCCTTCCGGCGAGAAGAACGCCGTGCCGAAGTTGCGGTCGGTCAGAAGCATGGTGATGCCACCTGCCAGAACCGGCAGCGACAGCAGGAGCAGGAATGCGGTGACCAGAACCGACCAGGCGAACAGCGGCATCTTGTGCAGCGTCATGCCGGGGGCGCGCATGTTGAGGATGGTGGTGATGAAGTTGATCGCACCGAGGATCGAGGATGCGCCGGCGACGTGCAGCGAGAAGATCGCAAGATCCACCGCCGGTCCCGGCATGCCGCTGGTCGAAAGTGGCGGATACATGGTCCAGCCGCCGCCCACGCCGTAAGCACCCGCCGGACCTTCGACGAAGAGCGACAGGAGCAGCAGGATGAAAGCCGGAACGATCAGCCAGAAGGAAATATTGTTGAGGCGCGGGAAAGCCATGTCAGGAGCGCCGATCATGATCGGAATCATCCAGTTGGCAAAACCGCCGATCATGGCCGGCATGACCATGAAGAAGATCATGATGAGCGCATGCGCTGTCGTGAACACGTTGAACATGTGCTTGCCGCCGTCGATGGCGGCGTCGCCCTCGAAGCCGTAAACCATGGCGGCCAGACCGTGGAAGATCTGGATGCCGGGCTCCTGAAGCTCCATGCGCATGACGACGGAAAGCCCGCCGCCGACGATACCGGCAATGATCGCGAAGATCAGGTAAAGCGTGCCGATGTCCTTATGGTTGGTGGACAGGAACCAGCGGGCGAAAAAGCCCGGCGTATGGGAATGATGCGCATCATGCGAATGATCGTCATGCGCGTGCGCTTCATGTGCGGAATGACCATGCGAGTGATGATCGTCGTGTGTGGAAGGTCCAGCCATTGTCCTCACTCCAAGTCGTCAGTTGGTTTCGTTGGCGGCAACATCGACCGTGCGCGGAGCGCCGTCGACGGAGGCCATCAGCGCCCGGTTCGCGCCGTTCAGATCAGAAGCGGCGGCGGCGTGCCAGGCATTGTACTGCTGTTCGGAAACCACCCGAATGGCGATGGGCATGAAAGCGTGGTCCTTGCCGCAAAGCTCGGAACACTGACCGTAATAAAGGCCTTCCTTTTCCGGCTTGAACCATGTTTCGTTGAGGCGGCCCGGAACGGCATCGATCTTGACGCCGAAAGCGGGCATGGCGAAGGCGTGGATGACGTCGGTCGGAGCCGCCGTCACCAGAAGGCGAACGGTCTTGCCGACCGGAACGACCATTTCATTGTCCACCGCAAGAAGACGCGGATAACGGGCCTTGTCCTCCTTGCCCGCAGCCGCGCGATCCTGATCCTTCAGCATATAGCTGTCGAAGGAGAGCGGTTCGGCACCCTCGGCGGCGGCATATTCATAGCTCCACAGCCATTGCGTGGCGGTTGCCTTCAGCGTCAGGTCCGGGTTTTCCGGCTGCGTCAGCTGCGCGTTCAGAAGATTGAACGACGGGAAAGCGAGGAACAGGAGAATGAGAACCGGCGCGAGCGTCCACACCACCTCGATCGTCGTGTTATGACTGGTCTTGGAAGGCACCGGATTTTTCGCAGCGCGGAATTTCAGGGCGACGATAATGAGCAGCGCAAGAACGAAAAGCGTAACCGGAACAATGAACCAGAGCGTATATTGTTCGAACCAGCGTATTTCGTGCATGATCGGCGTGGCGGCCTCCTGCATGCCCATTTGCCAATGCACCGGCTGATCGGCGTGGGCGCCGACAGCCGTGAGCAGACAGGTCATCCCCGCCAGTGCTGCGTAAATCCTATTCGTCACGGTACCCTCTCCCTCACGCGTCTGATCTAGATCAATCACAGACGCAGAATCCATGCTTATGGTACTAACTTCAAACCACAGTTTGTCCTCTGCCGCAATATGCGTCGGGACACGGATGCGCCCCAATTTTGCCATTGGTCAATCCACGACCGACTTTCTCCGCCCCCATGCCCGACCGGACTGGCCGAACACAGTTTCAAACAGCGCAGATGCGACAAAGCCCCTTCTTCCGGCCGGTTTTGCCGCGCGTTTCGTCGCCGGATAATGAATGTCGCGGCGGCAAATCACACGTCCATACGGGCGGACAGGTCCTATTTCCGCCCAACTCCGCTGGAATTGAAGGCCTGAGGCTTTTTTTTCCGGATTATGGCGTCAAAATAGCCGCACTGATTCGAATCCCAGAGGTATCCATGCGTCTTTCCCCGCTCGCGCGCACTTTTCTTGCCGCCGCCGGTCTTGCCATCATCGCCCCCGCCGCTGCGGCGCTGGCGCAACAGCAGCCGCCCGGCACGCCGAAGTCGACGCATGGCGCATGGTCTGTCATCTGCGACAAGCCGGCCGGCGCCTCCGAAGAACAATGCGCCCTGATGCAGAACGTGATTGCCGATGACCGCCCGGAAGTGGGGCTTTCGGTGGTGGTGCTGAAAACCGCCGACCGCAAGTCGCGCATCCTGCGCATCCTCGCGCCGCTCGGTGTTCTCCTGAAGGATGGCATGGAGCTTTATATCGACAACAACAATATCGGCCGGGCCTATTTCACCCGCTGCTTCTCCGAAGGCTGCTATGTGGAAGTGGATATTGACGACGAGTTGCTGAAGGTTCTGCGCGCCGGCAAAGCCGCCGTTTTTGCCCTGCGTGAATCCGTCGATCAGGATCGCGTCGGCATTCCGATCGAGCTGACCGGCTTTGCCGAAGGCTACGACGCGCTTCCTTAAGGCCTCGTCGTCAACGCGCAGCCTTGCGTCTGCCCGCTCCAGTGCCTAAATCGGTCATGAACGATAATGACTGGAGCCTCCCATGACCGACGATCTTGTAAAACTCTTCGATTGCGATGAAACGCAATTGCGCAAGCTCGTCGCGGAAGCGCTTGCCGGTGCTGACGATGGCGAACTGTTCATCGAACATGCCCAGGCCGAATCGCTGACCTTCGACAATGGCCGCCTCAAGGGTGGCTCCTTCAACACCGACCAGGGCTTCGGCCTGCGCGCCGTTGCCGGCGAGACGGTGGGTTACGCCCATGCGGGCGAGCTTTCGGAAGGCGCGCTGAAGCGCGCTTCGGATGCGGTGGGCGCCGTTACCAGAGGTTATTCCGGCTCTTATGCCGCCGCACCCCAGCGCACCAACAAGAAGCTTTACGGCGACGAAAACCCGATCGGCAGCCCGAGCTTCGAGGAAAAGGTGAAACTTCTCACCGATATCGATGCCTATCTGCGCGACAAGAATGAGAATGTCCGGCAGGTGACGGCGACGATTTCCGCGAGCTGGCAGGTGGTGGATATTCTGCGCGCCGACGGTCATCGCGTCAGCGATATAAGGCCGATGACCCGCATCAATATTTCCGTGGTGGCCGGCGAAGGCGACCGGCAGGAAAGCGGCTCCTACGGCATTGGCGGCCGTGTCGGCTTTGGCGATTTCATAACCACGGAAAGCTGGCAGCATGGCGCGGACGAGGCGTTGCGTCAGGCGCTCGTCAACCTCACCGCCATCGATGCGCCGGCGGGCACCATGGATGTGGTGCTCGGCTCCGGCTGGCCCGGCGTGATGCTGCATGAGGCGGTCGGTCACGGTCTGGAAGGTGATTTCAACCGCAAGAAGACCTCGGCCTTTGCCGGGCTGATGGGCGAAATGGTGGCCGCTCCCGGCGTAACGGTCGTGGATGACGGCACCATCGACAGCCGCCGCGGTTCGCTGACCATCGATGACGAGGGAACGCCCTCGGCTTATAATGTGCTGATCGAGAATGGTCGGCTGGTGGGTTACATGCAGGACCGGCAGAACGCCCGGCTGATGGGCGCGAAGGCGACCGGCAATGGCCGCCGGCAGGGTTATTCCCATGTGCCGATGCCCCGCATGACCAATACCTACATGTTATCGGGCGACAAGACGCCGGAAGAGATCATCGCTTCGGTCAAAAAGGGTATCTATGCCGTTTCCTTCGGCGGCGGACAGGTGGACATCACCTCCGGCAAATTCGTGTTCGGCTGCACCGAAGCCTATCTGATCGAGAACGGCAAGATCGGTGCGCCGGTCAAGGGCGCGATGCTGATCGGCAACGGGCCGGACGCGATGAAGCGTGTCTCGATGATCGGCAACGATTCGAAACTCGATACGGGCATCGGCAATTGCGGCAAGGCCGGGCAATGGGTGCCGGTTGGCGTCGGCCAGCCGCATCTGCGCATGGACCAGATCACCGTTGGCGGCACGAAGGCGTAAGTCTTGCGGCTAGCGGCATAAGTTGATGCACAGCGCGGCGTCGTGATGTGGCGAAACCCACATCCGTCATTCCGGCCTTGAGCCGGAATCCAGCCGACGCGCGTCTGCGCGGCGAGAGAGTCCTTTCAGCCCAAGGACTTGGGCTGGCTGGATTCCTGTGACAAGCACAGGAATGACGGGAGGAAAATTGCGTGACACCAAAGGCTGAATCTGCCGCGACAATCTCAGCCCATAGCGTCGCCACCATCTCAGCCCGCAGCACCGCACATGGCTGCCATGATGAGGATTCCTCTGGCACGCCGCCGAGAAGACGATAAGATCGCCCTATTACGGCAGGCTCCTTCCCCATTGGCGGCCTGCGTGTCAAAGGAGACCATGACCATCATACGAAATGCCCTCGTCCCGGAACTTGCCGTCAGCGACTGGCAGAAAAGCCGCGCTTTTTATTGCGACCTGATCGGTTTTCATGTGGTGTATGAGCGGCCCGAAGAGGGCTTCACCTATCTGGCGCTGGGTGATGCGCAGCTGATGATCGACCAGATCGGCGCGACCCGGACCTTCGTGGCGGACAATGCCACGCTTGAATTTCCGCTTGGCCGTGGCATGAACCTGCAACTCGCCGTCCCTTCTCTGCAGCCCATTCTCTCCCGGCTGGAACGATCCTCGATCGATCTCATCATGCCGCTGGAGGAAAAATGGTACAGGCGCGGCACGGTCGAGGTCGGCAACCGGCAATTCATCGTCGCCGATCCGGACGGCTACCTCATCCGCCCGTTCGAGAGCCTCGGCGAACGCCCCTTCCGGTTCGGCTGAGCCAGCATGCTGCCTTTTCTTCCTCACGCCGTCGTTTTCGACATGGATGGATTGCTGATCGAAAGCGAGGCGCTCTATCGCGATTCATTTCTGGCGGCGTCAGATGAAGGCGGCCACGGAATGCGGGTCGAGACCTATCAAAAGGTCTGCGGCAGCCCCTGGGATGTCATCACCGGAACCATCTTCGCCGATTATGGTGCGGATTTTCCCATCGATGCCTTTCGGGATGCGTGGCTGCGGCATCTTGCCGTGATGATGGCGGAAGGCGTGGCGCTGAAACCCGGCGTCATCGACATTCTCGATCTCCTCGACAGGCTCGACATCCGCCGCGCCATCGCCACCTCCTCGCGGCACGATTCGGTCACGCGCCATCTCGGCCCCCATGATCTTCTCAAACGTTTCGACACCATCGTCGCACGCGGCGACTATAAGGAGCCGAAGCCCTCACCCATGCCGTACCTGACCGCCGCCAAGCGTCTCGACATCGATCCGGGCCGCTGCCTGGCGCTGGAGGATTCCTATTCCGGCGTCCGCTCGGCCACATCGGCGGGCATGATGACGATCATGGTGCCGGACGTTGCGCCGCCGACCGAGGAAATGCGGGAGAGATGCATCGCCGTATCGAGCGACCTTCATGCGGTTGCAGACCTCCTGCAAAAGGCGCAGCTTTCAGAGGTTTGAAAACGCGTCACATGGCTTTAGCCATTGGTCTTTATGGTAACGCGCATATCGGCTGACAGGCCGGTCCCGTTCGAATGCATTTGGGACGCATCCATCAACGGAGTGATCATGCTGCTTGTCGCCGTGTCGCTCGCAACGCTTATACTATTTGCTCTTTCCGCATTTCAGATTTCCCTTGCGGCGGGGGCGCCCTTTGGCCGCTTTGCCTGGGGCGGCGAGCACAGGGTTCTGCCCGCCACGCAGCGCCTTGCCAGCATGGCGTCCGTCGCAATCTATGCACTTGTCGCATCTTTTCCACTGCAAAAGGCAGGCTTCATCACTTTATGGCCGGCAGGCTGGATCGAAGCCGGCATCTGGATCACCGCCTGCACGCTTGCGGTGAGCATCGGACTGAACGCCATGTCGCGAAGCCGTGCAGAGCGGCGGGTCATGACGCCGGTGGCCGCCATTCTCGCAATTTTATTCTTTATCGTCTCGCTCTCATGATCGCAGCGGAGGCGAACCCGGCAGCGTAAAGGTCTGATTTCCCGCCGCAAACTGTCATACCAACGCCATAAAACGCCACTTCCGCTCTATCGCACCTTTGATATCGAGACCATTATAATGGGCCAGCAGCAGCACATGGCCGAGAAGATCGGCGGTTTCGTCGGCCAGATCCCGTTTCATCTCCTCCTTGCTCCTGCCCTTGATGCGCCCCCGCCCCGTCAACCGGTTCCAGGCCTGCGTGACCTCGCCCATCTCTTCCTGAAGCTTCAGCATGTACCAGTCCGGATCGCGGATGATCCCGTTTTCAGCAGCATATTTTTGCGACGCCTCTTCAAACTGGCGCATCATGACAGTGAGCATTTGTTCATCCTTTGTTCATGCTCTACAACTCTAATCACGATTCTCCAGCGGCGTCGACCGGAAAGGACATCGTGCAGCAATGAACGGAAATTTCCACGACAGGCGCCTGCGAGCAGGATAGAGAAAAGGTATTCGAAAAACCGTGCCATCCTCCATGTCTCCGCTCGACTTCTTCTCGGCCCTCATCACCGCGCATAGTCCGTCGCTGCTCGCCATGTTTGCGGGCGCCGCCTTTCTGGCCGGCCTCGCCCGTGGCTTTTCCGGTTTTGGCGCGGCCCTCATCTTCATTCCGCTTGCGAGCGCCATTGTCGGGCCACGCATCGCCTCGGTGGTTCTTCTAGTGGTGGACGGTGTTTTGACGCTTGGCATGATACCGCCCGCCTGGCGCATGGCGGACCGGCGCGAGGTATTCACCATGGCGGCCGGCGCGCTTGTCGGCGTGCCGCTTGGCACCCTGCTGCTTTCAAACGGCGATCCGCTGACGCTGCGCTGGATCATCTCCGTCGTGGTCGTCGTGCTTTTGCTGTTTCTGGTTTCCGGCTGGCGGTACAGCGGCCGGCCGAAGACGCCGCTGACGCTCGTTACCGGGCTTGTCGCCGGGCTGTTTTCGGGGGCGGCGCAATTGGGTGGTCCGCCCATTGTTGCCTATTGGCTTGGCGGCGCGCTCAAGGGCGCCTTCGTGCGCGCCAATGTCATTCTCTATTTCGCGATCTCGACCGTCATCTCCGCCACCAGCTATTTTTTCAGCGGTCTGTTCACGGCCGATGTCTTCGTGTTTTTCCTGCTGGCACTGCCGTTTTACGGGGCGGGTCTTTACGCCGGCGCGCGATTGCACGGGCTGGCCGACGAGGCGGCGTTCAGGCGTATCTGCTACGGCTTGATCGCCATTTCCGCCGTTATCGGCCTGCCGCTCTTCGATTCGCTGCTGAAGTAAGCAGAGAGAAGGGACTGCCTTCAACTGCAACAACAGTGCGCTTGCTTTTCCGTCATCCTCGCCCTTGAGGCGAGGATCCACAATCAGGCGCGACCATGGATCCTCGGGTCAAGCCCGAGGATGACGTCGAGTTTGACGTGAGATTTCACGAACAGTCCGAACGGCCCATCTTTGCCGCATTCAAGGATACATGCGGACCTTGGACCATGCCGCATCTGGCGTCTCGCGGCGGAATTCAACGCGGTCGTGCAGGCGGAACTTGCGGTCGTGCCAGAATTCGATGCTGACGGGGCGAATGCGGAACCCGGACCAGTAGGACGGGCGCGGAATATCGCCGATCGCATATTTGGCGGTATATTCGGCGACGGCCTTTTCCAGCGCGAAACGGCCTTCCAGCGGCCGCGACTGCTTCGACGCCCAGGCGCCGATGCGGCTGCCGCGCGGGCGCGAAGCGTAATAAGCGTCCGCTTCCGCGTCGGTGACGATCTCCACCTCCCCGCGCAGGCGCACCTGCCGCCGCAGGCTTTTCCAGTGGAAACACATGGCCGCTTTTTTCTGGCCGAGGATCTCGCGTCCCTTCTGGCTTTCGAAATTCGTATAGAAAACGAAGCCGCGATCATCGACGTCCTTCAGCAGCACCATACGCACATTCGGCAGGCCGTTTTCGTCCACGGTTGCGAGTGCGACCGCGTTCGGATCGTTGATTTCGGAGGCCGCCGCATCCTTCAGCCATTCGGCAAAAAGCGTGAACGGTTCATTTTCTTCAGTGAAGTCACTGGATGTTAACCCCGTTTCCGACATATTGACTAAAATGCTCCCGAGCTGATTTGGACCCCAGAGATGATCTCTGGTGAAAGATGGTGACCGTCATAGCAAAGTCGAACAGTCGAACAAAGGGCCTCCTTTCGTCGATCGCGGAAGTTTCCGCTGTCGTGTCAATGCTCGTGGTGCTGAGCGGCTGCGTCAGCCTCGACCTGTTCGGCGGCGACAAGGTCGACCGCTCACTTTCCACCGCTTCCGTTCCCAACCAGCAGAATAACGGGCCGCAGACCGACGACGCGACCATCCGCAATGCGGTGACATCGGCGGATCTGGCCAAACTCGCCGACCAGCCATTGCCCTGGGCCAATGCCGCAACCGGCAGCGCCGGCGTCGTCACCGCCATTCACGAAGACAAATCCAGCGGTTTCGTCTGCCGCGAATTCAGGACGACACGCCACTCCTTTGAGGGCGTTGCAGCCTATGCGGGCCAGGCCTGCCTGTCGGAAACCGGCGAATGGCTGCTGACCCGCTTCGAGCAGAAATAATCTGTTTACCTTGGTGCATGTAATAGGGCCGGCCTCGGCGCAGCGCGCATTCCCCGTAAAGAACTGATTAGCAACTTATTGCAACAGTCGACGTTGATTAAACCGAGGGCGTGCAGGCGAATGATCGCCGGCATCCCTTTTCGGAGGGGTGAGTTTCAGGATTGCGCCATGAGCGGCAGCATGCGCCTGAGCCAACGTAACTGGTGTTTCGCATGCGCGATCCATATTCGATCCTCGGCGTGAAACGTGACGCCCGCCACGAGGAAATCAAGGCCGCCTGGCGCACGAAGGCGAAAACCGTCCATCCGGACGCCAATCGCGACGACCCCGATGCCTCGGCGCGATTCGCCGAGATCGGACAGGCCTATGATCTTCTGAAAGACCCCAAAAAACGCGATCTTTACGACCAGGCCCGCAGGGCGGCCGAAAAGAAGCAGCGCGGCGAAACCATCATGCAGCAGCGGGAGGCGGCGCGCGAGGCTGCCGAGCGCGCCAAGGCGGCCGAGAAGCTGATGGAGGAACTGGCCCGTGCGGACGCCCGCAACCGGGCACAGACCGGCCAGAAAACCGACGCCAGGGCGGAAACCGCCGAAGATATCGTCGAGCGGATTTTCGGTGCAGAGGCACAGAACGACCCGAAGGTGCAGCAGGCGGCGGAAGCCGCGAAAGCTGCGGCACAAGGCGCGAGAGGCGACGTGCCGGGCGCCGGTGAAACGGCGCAACCCGTCACAGGTGACGACAAATCCGCCCCCACCTCGCTTGCCGCCAATCTCTTCAGCGCGCTCGTGCGCCGTTTCCGGCCCGCGCAGCCAACGCCTGAAAAAGCGCCCGATATCACGGCCGAAGCCACCGTCACCGTCGCCGATCTTCTCGAGCGCAAATGGATCACGGTTGCGCTTGCCGAGGAAAAGGAAGCCCGTTTTCAGCTCGAGCCGGGCATGACGGACGGTCATGTGGTGCGGCTTAAGGGACAGGGGCTGAAGCTTCCCAACATGGCGCGTGGCGATCTTGCCGTGACATTGCTCGCCGCCCGCGATGAGGCTTTTTCGGTTCGCGGCTTCGATATTCACACAACTTTGCCGATCTCGCTCAGCGATGCAGTTCTGGGTTGCGAAACGAAGGTGAAGACACCGCTGGGCGAGGAAAGTCTCAGCATTCCGGCCTGGTCCGGTTCGGACCGCGTGCTGAGGCTCGCCGGCAAAGGCCTTGCCGATGGCAAGGGGGAATCTGGCGATCTCGTCATCGAATTGCGCATCGTCCTGCTTGAAAAGCCGGATGAAAAGGTGACCGATCTCATGCGGCACATGCGCGAAGGCCTTTATTTGTGAAAGTTTTGCGAATAGCCGGGACAACGCACCCTTTGTTACGCTCCCTAACAGTTGATGATCTTTGGCAATCTTGAACAGGATTGCAGCCTATGCCATAGGCAGGATCAATCGAAAGTATCAGGGAGCATAAAATGGCTCAGGCATCCGGCCTCATGGCTGGCAAACGCGGCCTCATCATGGGCGTCGCCAATAATCGTTCAATCGCTTGGGGCATTGCCAAGGCTTGCGCGGACGCAGGCGCGGAACTCGCACTCACCTGGCAGGGCGATGCGCTGAAGAAGCGCGTCGAGCCCTTGGCGCAGGAACTCGGTGCATTCATGGCCGGCCACTGTGACGTGACCGATCTCGAGACGATCGATGCGGTTTTTGCCGGGCTGGAAAAGCACTGGGGCAAGATCGACTTCGTCGTGCACGCCATCGCTTTCTCCGACAAGGACGAGTTGACCGGCCGTTATCTCGACACCAGCCGCGACAATTTCAACCGCACCATGGACATTTCCGTCTTCTCGCTGGCCGCCGTTGCCAAGCGTGCCGAGCCTGTCATGAATGATGGCGGCTCGATCGTCACGCTGACGTATTACGGCGCCGAGAAGGTCATGCCGAACTACAACGTCATGGGCGTGGCCAAGGCCGCACTCGAGGCCAGCGTGCGTTATCTCGCCGTCGACCTCGGCAATCGCGGCATCCGCGTCAACGCCGTTTCCGCCGGCCCGATCAAGACGCTTGCCGCTTCCGGTATTGGCGACTTCCGTTACATTCTGAAATGGAACGAATATAATGCGCCGCTGAAGCGTACAGTTTCCATCGAGGAAGTCGGCAAGTCCGCGCTGTACCTTCTGTCCGACCTTTCGACCGGTGTGACCGGCGAAATCCACCATGTGGATTCCGGTTACCACACCATCGGCATGAAGGCGGTGGATGCGCCTGACATTTCGGTGGTCAAGGACTAAGCCTGAAAAGTGTAAGAACGGGGTATCGCCTTGCTCGTCTATGTGATCCGGCACGGACAAACGGACTGGAATGCGATACGCCGGCTTCAGGGCCAGAAAGACATTCCGCTCAATGATTTCGGCCGCCAGCAGGCGGTCGGCAACGGCAAGGTTCTGGCGCGTATCCTTGGTGCTACAGCCGATGATTTCGATTACGTGGCAAGCCCGCTCGGGCGCACGCGCGAGACCATGGAACTGATGCGCGGGGCCATGGGGCTCGATCCCAAGGCCTACCGCACCGATGACCGTCTCGTCGAAGTGTCCTTCGGCGACTGGGAGGGCCAGACCCTGCCGGAACTGAAAAAAGAATTTCCGGACCGGGTGAAGGCGCGCAAGGCCAATAAGTGGGACTTCATTCCCCCCGGGCAGGACGCGGAAAGCTATGAAATCCTGTCATGGCGCATCGGCGCATGGCTTTCCTCCGTCGAGGTACCAACCGTCTGCGTCTGCCATGGCGGCGTGATCCGCTCCATCTTCCGGCTCGTATCGGGCATGGACAAGGACGAAGCCTCAAGAACGCAAATCCCGCAGGACCGGATTTTGAAAGTCGAAATCGACAGGAATAGTGCGGATTGGATTTCGTGAGGCTAGTTGCGGACAGCGCGTGAACCACTGTCTCTCATAGTCGCCCTTTAGGCTTTAGATGTCGCACGGCGTTGCCGCTGGTTTCTTCTCCCCGCCGGGGAGAAGGTGGCCCGAAGGGTCGGATGAGGGGGCACCCTCTCCGAATATCTCTACCCTCG
>LT009756.1:695850-699045 GCA_900012615.1 Agrobacterium genomosp. 13 str. CFBP 6927 | reverse complement strand
CACCCTCTCCGAATATCTCTACCCTCGCCCCCTCATCCCGCTGCCGCGACCTTCTCCCCGGCGGGGAGAAGAAACGTGACGCACCCGCTCGTTTCACAACGGACGTTTTTGAATAGGGGCTGAGTAAAGGGTTACCGCTTATTCCACGACCTGAAGATCGTCGACCACGCGTTTGCCATCCACTTCCGTGTAGAAAACCACGACCTTGACGCCCGCTTTCAGACCTTCGAAATTGAACTCTTCCGGCACGCGATAGGTCTTGCCGTCGTTGAGCGTAATGCTCAGCCCGTTCGCGTCGATCTTGCTGATCGTGCCTTCCACGTCGACGCTCTGGGCGAAGCCGTTGATGGGCATCAAAAGGTTGGCGGTAGCCAGAAGGGCGGCAATCATCATACGCATCGATCTAGCTTTCGTGGATTTGCGTGAAAACCTTACATGCATGAAGAATTGCCTTTCGAATGTGGCGGAAATTGCCCGCAACCATGACATTTTCGGCCCAATTGATGAACGGATTTGGGATCGCGTTCAAGCCGTTAGTGATTTTTACACCGCATTTCGCAGCAATATTGGAAAACTCCGGATTAGCGTGGAAAACGCCGGTATCTTTATACTCTCGTCACCTCCCAAAACCCGGGGGTTCAGACCGAATCATTTGCCCGGCGGGGTCTATTCTCCGTGGTTATGTGTGTCGCCCTGCGGCCTGTCGCGCTTCGTGAACGGTATGTCACCTTCTTATCGGGCCTGCGATGAAAGAAAGGCTTTTGCCTTGCTCCGATTTTCCACTATGACAAATCCGCTTGTTTTAAACGGCCCCTGTCCGCAGGTCGGCCCTGCTTTCCGGTCTTGAGAAATATGTCGCATAACAGCTTCGGTCATCTTTTCCGCGTTACCACCTGGGGAGAAAGCCACGGGCCCGCCTTGGGCTGCGTGGTGGATGGTTGCCCGCCCGGCATCCGCTTCACGCTTGCCGAGGTGCAGCACTGGATGGACAAGCGCAAGCCCGGCCAAAGCCGCTTCGTGACCCAGCGCCGCGAGGATGACATCGTCAAGGTTCTCTCCGGCGTGATGCTGGATGAGGACGGCGAGACGATGATAACCACCGGCACGCCGATCTCGATGCTGATCGAAAACACCGACCAGCGTTCGAAGGATTATGGCGAGATCGCCAAACGGTTCCGCCCCGGCCACGCAGATTTCACCTACGATCTGAAATACGGCATTCGCGATTATCGTGGCGGCGGGCGTTCTTCCGCGCGTGAGACTGCGGCGCGTGTCGCCGCCGGTGCGATCGCCCGCAAGGTGGTGCCGAGCCTCAATGTGCGCGGCGCGCTGGTGCAGATCGGCAAGCACAAAATCAATCGCGATAACTGGGATTGGAATCAGGTCGACCAGAACCCGTTCTTCTGCCCGGATGCCGCCATGGTGCCTGTGTGGGAAGAGTATCTCGACGGCATCCGCAAGGCGGGCTCTTCCATTGGCGCCGTTGTCGAAGTGGTGGCGGAAGGGGTTCCGGCCGGCATCGGCGCACCCATTTATGCCAAGCTCGATCAGGATATCGCCTCCAGCCTGATGTCGATCAACGCCGTCAAGGGCGTGGAGATCGGCGAGGGTTTCGCCTCGGCCGAGCTTTCCGGCGAGGAAAATGCCGATCAGATGCGCATGGGCAATGACGGCAAGCCGATCTTTCTCTCCAACCATGCCGGCGGCATTCTGGGCGGTATTGCGACCGGTGAGCCTGTCGTCGCCCGCTTCGCCATCAAGCCCACCTCCTCCATTCTGACGGAGCGCCTGTCGATCGATACCGACGGCAACAATGTCGATGTTCGCACCAAGGGTCGCCACGACCCCTGCGTCGGCATCCGCGCCGTGCCGATCGGCGAGGCGATGATCGCCTGCACCGTTGCCGACCATTATTTGCGAGATCGCGGCCAGACCGGCCGTTTGAAGTGAGGGGATATCGCCATGGCCTATGACCAGAAACGCGTTGTCGACGCCATCCGCGCTTTCGAAGCCGGCGAGATCGTTGTCGTGACCGATGATGACGACCGCGAGAATGAAGGCGATCTGATTATTTCCGCGGTTCATTGCACGGCGGAAAAGATGGCCTTCATCGTGCGCCACACCTCCGGTATCGTTTGCGCTCCCATGCCGCGCGAGGAGGCCAAGCGGCTGAACCTCAATGCCATGGTGGCGGAAAACGACAGCGCCCACACGACGGCCTTTACCGTCAGCGTCGATTTCAAGCACGGCACCACGACAGGCATTTCTGCCGATGACCGCACGCTGACGGTGCGCAACCTCGCCAACCCCAATGTTGGCGCCGCCGATTTTACCCGGCCGGGCCATATCTTCCCGCTGATTGCCCGTGAAGGCGGCGTTCTGATGCGCTCCGGCCATACCGAAGCGGCCGTCGATCTCTGCAAGCTGGCGGGCCTGCCACCGATCGGCGTCATCTGCGAACTCGTCAATGATGACGGTACCGTCACGCGCGGACCACAGGTCACGGCTTTTGCCGAAAAACACCAGTTGAAGCAGGTTTCCGTCGCTGATCTCATCGCCTATCGCCAGCGCAAGGAAACGCTGGTGGAGATGGAATCCTCCTTTACCATCGAAACCCCCTTCGGGCCGGCCAAGGCGCAGACCTATTCCCTGCCCTGGGACCGGATGCAGCATATGGCGGTGATTTTCGGTGATATCCGCGATGGCGTCGATATTCCCGTTCGCCTTCATCCCGAGAACGTCGCCGACGACGTGTTCGGCGACCGCCAGCCGGTGCGGCATTATATGCAGAAGATCGCCGAGGAAGGCCGCGGCGTCATCGTCTATCTGCGCGAGGGCTCCGTCGGTGTCGGCCAGGTGGCCGGACGGCGCAAGGCGCGCGAACCCGACGAAGCGCATGCACAGGCCCGCTCGCGCGAAAACGAGTGGCTGGAAATCGGCCTCGGCGCGCAGATTTTGAAGGACCTTGGCATCAGCTCCATCAAGCTGATGACGACGCGTGAGCGCCACTATGTCGGGCTTGAAGGATTCGGCATCAAGATTTCGGCGACGGATATCTGCTGATTTTTGGGGTTTGCCTTGGTTTTCCAGGGCAATTGTGAAGCGAGTGGGTGCCCCTTGTTTCTTCTCCCCGCCGGGGAGAAGTCCGCGGCAGCGGGATGAGGGGGCGCCCTTGCCCGGATTGCGGAGAGCTTG
>LT009756.1:633287-695616 GCA_900012615.1 Agrobacterium genomosp. 13 str. CFBP 6927 | reverse complement strand
CGCCCTTGCCGGATTGCGGAGAGCTTGCCCCCTCATCCGACCCTTCGGGCCACCTTCTCCCCGGCGGGGAGAAGAAACACGTGGCGACGCCGTGCTTCATCACGGGCGATATTCGAGTGCGGGGCGCAGCCGTCTCAAAATATCCTTGAGCGACCGACCTCAGCTCTCCTCCCGCCAGCCCTCCAGATAATTCACACTCTCAACCCCGGTAAACTTCGCCAGCCTCACCAGTTCGGCGTCGAGCTTCTCCAGCCTACCCGCCGAGGCACGCACGCCCGTTTCCAGCCACAGGCGCCGAACATCCAGCGTGCTGCGCTTGCGATCCGCCTTCATGTCGATGCGTCCGATCACGCGGTCTCCCTCCAGAAGCGGGAAGACATAATAGCCATATTGCCTTTTCGGCTCCGGCACGAAGACCTCGATGCGGTAATAGAAGCCGAACAGCCGCTCCGTGCGATTGCGATCACGCAACAGCGGATCGAAGGGGCTGAGGACGCGGACGCGGGATGACGGTTCCGGCACATCGGTCAGGTCGGCGGTGAAACCGGCAAAGGCATAGGACGGACGGGCAGTGTCGCCGTCACTTGCAAGAAGCGAAACCTCGCAGAGTTCATCGCGATGGCTTTTGACCCAGTCCCTCGCCTCCTGCGGGGTGACGAGATCGAAAAAGGCGGCGATTTCACCGTGGGTGGCGAAACCCAGCCGCTTCAGTGCTTCGCGGCAGGCCCAGTCGACAAATTCCGCATGCTCCACCTCGGTTTCGTGATGCTCGCCGGGAATGACCCGTTCGGCGAGGTCATAGACCTTCTGGAAATTCACCCGGCCGGCAATCGCCAGCTTGCCGGTGTGCCAGAGATATTCGAGCGCGGTCTTGGACGGATGCCAGTTCCACCAGCCGCCGGACTGGTGCCCCTCTTCCTTCAGCTCCCGCGCCAGAACCGGGCCGGTTGCCGCAATGCGCTCCAGCGTTTCGCCGAAAGCCGCATCGAAACCCTCGCCATGCCATTTGCGCCAGCGCTCCTGAATGATCGGCTCGCGGCGGCGGAAGCGGTGTTTCCAATAAGGATAAAATTCCGTCGGCAGGATGGAAGCGTCATGCGTCCAGTGCTCGAACAGCGCGCGGTCCTTTTCCAAAAGCGTGGTCAGATGGTCCCGCCTGTAGGTCTGGTTGCGGGAGAAAATAATCTGGTGGTGGGCGCGCTCCACCGTGCCGATGCTGTCCACCTGCACAAAACCAATATCGGTTATGAGCTGCAGCAGGTCGCTCTTGGAAAGAGCCTTGCCGGGCGGCGAGGAAAGCCCCTGCCGCGCCAGAAAAATTCGTCTTGCCGCTTCGTTTGAAACCTTGATCACCATGGAGCAGAAGGTATGACGGCTTTTTCAGGATTGCAATGTTCTTTTTTTGTTCCTTGTTTCACTTCTGTTGATGACGGGGTATAGAACCGGAAAACGAGCGCGAGGATGTAAGCTTGGAAATCCGTTTCGACGCCGCCGGTGTCGCTTTCGAGGGCCGGCAGGCCCTGCAGCCGCTGTCTGTGACATTAACGGAACGGCGCATCGGCGTGATCGGCCTCAATGGGTCCGGCAAGACCACCTTTGCCCGGCTGATCAACGGGCTGAACAAACCGAGCGAAGGCAAGGTTTCGGTGAACGGCCTCGACACCGTGAGCGACGCCAAGGCGGTGTTGCAGGCGGTCGGCTTCATCTTCCAGAATCCGCAGAACCAGATCATCCTGCCGATCGTGCGCGACGATGTTGCCTTCGGTCTCAAGCGGCTCGGTCTCGGCAGGGCGGAAACCGACGCCAGGGTCAAAGCCGTCCTTGCCAGGCTCGGCATCGCTCACCTGGAAGAGCGACGCGCGCACGAAATCTCGGGCGGCGAATTACAGCTTGCGGCGCTGGCGGCGCTTCTGGTCACCGAACCGCAAATCCTCATTCTCGATGAGCCGACAAACCAGCTCGATCTCAAAAACCGAGCCACCGTGGAAAAGACCATGGCGGCGCTGTCGCAGGCGCTTGTTGTCATCACCCACGATCTGCCGCTGGTTGCGGGTTTCGACCGGGTGCTGGTTTTCCATGAGGGCGCGCTGGTGGCCGACGCCGCACCCGAAGAAGCGGTAGCGCGCTATCTGGAGGTGGCATCGCGATGAAATCGCTGCATGTCGAAGGCACCGGCTGGCTCTACCGCGTCTCGCCGCGCCTCAAACTCCTGACGCTCATGGGTTTCAGCATCGCATTGTTCCTCACCCACGATCTGCTGGTTCTCGCATGCGCGACGGTTCTGGCCGCCCTTATTCTGGGCGCTACGCGGCTGCCCTTCAAGGATATCGGCCTGCGGCTGCGGCCGGTGATGCTGACCATCTTCCTCGTCGCCGCCTTCAGCTATCTCCTGCTTCCTGCCCATGATGCCAGTGTCAATCTTTTGCGGCTGACGGCGCTGGCGCTGCTTGCCACCGCCGTCACCATTACCGTCAGCATCTCTCAATTCATGGACGAAATTGCGCTTGCCGCCGCCCCTCTCGAGAAGTTGGGGCTGGTGAAGGCCGCCGATATCGGGCTTTCGGTCGGGCTCGTCGTGCGCTTCGTGCCTGAAATCGTCAACCGTTACCATGCGGTGAGCGATGCGCACCGGGCGCGCGGCCTGCCCCTGCGGATGGCCACCATCATCGTGCCGCTCGTCATTATGACGTTGAAGGATGCCGATGCCATTGCCGACGCCATTGACGCGCGCGGTTTCAGAGGCCAAAGCTGACGGCCAGATAACCATCCGGAGTTTCCGAGCCATGACGACCCGCGACCTTGTGCTGATTTCGCTGTTTTCCGCCATCATCATCGCACTCGGGCTTCTGCCGCCGATCACGCTCGGTTTCATTCCCGTGCCGATCACCGCGCAGTCGCTCGGCGTCATGCTGGCCGGTGTCGTGCTGGGCGCGAAACGCGGTACGCTGGCGGTTCTCCTGACGATCCTGATTGCCGCCATCGGCCTGCCGGTGCTTTCGGGCGGACGCGGCGGCCTTTCGATCTTCACGACGCCGACCACGGGCTTCCTGATCGGCTGGATCGCAGCTGTCTTCGTCACCGGCACGCTCTCGGAAAAACTCGTCAATCGCGGCCAGTCCGCTCTGACACAGGGCATCGGTTTCTTCGTCGCCAGCCTGATCGGCGGCGTGGTGGTGCTTTATGCTTTCGGCATCACCTATCTGGCGCTGGTCGTCGGGCTCGGCTTCGAAAAGGCCTTCATGGGCTCGCTCGCCTTCATTCCGGGCGATGCGCTGAAGGCCGTGCTTGCCGCACTTGCCGGCCGCGCCGTGATGGCCGGTTATCCGCTTCTGCCGCAGCGCGCCTGAACGGAGTTTCTTCGGGAGGAAAAGCATGGCGACGCGTTTATACGAACATCCGATCTTCCTGGAGCATATCACGCCGTCCGGCCACCCCGAGCGGCCGGACCGCCTGCGGTCGCTGAACATCGCGCTCGAACATCCGAATTTCGAGCGGCTGGAACGGAAAGAAGCGCCGCAGGCGAATGAGGATGCGGTGCTGCTGGCGCATCCGGAGGAGCATCTGCTTGCCATCGTGCGGCAGATTCCCGAAGAGGATGGCGAGATCAACCGCATCGAGGCGGATACCTATGCCTCACCGAAAAGCCTGCAGGCGGCGCTGACCGGCATCGGTGCTGCAATGGCTGCCGTGGACGACGTGTTTACCGGCGCTGCCGACAATGTCTTCGTCGCGGCCCGCCCGCCCGGCCATCATGCGGAAACCGCAAAGGCCATGGGTTTCTGTCTTTTCAACAATGTGGCGATTGCCGCCCGCCATGCGCAGAAGGCGCACGGCGCAGAGCGCGTCGCCATCATCGACTGGGACGTGCATCACGGCAACGGCACGCAGGATATCTTCTGGAACGACACTTCCGTGCTGTTCTGTTCCACCCACCAGATGCCGCTTTACCCGTGGAGCGGCGACAAAAACGAAACCGGCGTGAAGAACAACATCGTCAACGCACCGCTTTCGCCCAACACCGGCAGCGAATATTTCCGCGAGGCCTTCAAATCCCGCGTGTTGCCGGCGATCGCCGATTTTTCGCCCGATCTCATCCTCATCTCCGCCGGTTTCGACGCACATCACCGCGATCCGCTGGCGCAGATCAATCTGGTGGGCGAGGATTTCGACTGGGCAACGGGCCGGCTTCTGGAAATGGCGGATAAATACACATCGAACCGGGTCGTCAGCCTGCTGGAAGGCGGTTATGATCTGGAAGGGCTGGCGGAATCGGCAGCCATGCATATTTTGAGAATGATGAAGGGTTGAACATGACGGAAAATGCCAACACAGCCGATGTCAGCGGTTATTCCTTCGAAAAAGCCGTCGCCGAGCTGGAAAGCATTGTCGCACGCCTGGAACGCGGAGACGTGGCGCTGGACGAATCCATCGCCATCTATGAGCGCGGCGAAGCCCTGAAGAAGCATTGCGAGACGCTGTTGAACGCTGCCGAGAAGCGAATCGAGAAGATTCGCCTCGATCGTGCGGGCAAGCCGCAGGGTGTGGAGCCGCTGGACGGGGAGTGACTGCGTTTAGCGGGAGCGTTTGGACGTAATTCGATAAGGTAGCCACCTCCCGATTCAAACACTCGACGTCATCCTCGGGCTTGTCCCGAGGATCTGCAATTCATTGTTTTTCTTGACGTGTTTAGATCCTCGGGACAAGCCCGAGGATGACGGAGGAGAGGTTTGAAAACTTTCCCCGGCCGTAAGGTGTTCTCACAATGTCGTGTTAACAAGGATCGTTGACGCTGCGTTCGATATCGCGATGCTCCCCTCCCCCTCGGTTATGCTAAACTCCCGCCAGACGATACGAGGAGCTTGCGATGTCCTTTTTCCCCGGTAACGATCCCGTCGCGGGTGATGCTTTTGCCTGCGACGCCATCGAAAACCTGATCATTCCCCGCACCAGCGATATTGGCGGCTTTGCCGTGCGTCGTGCGCTGCCGACCCGGCAGCGGCGTCTCGTCGGCCCCTTCATTTTTTTCGACCGCATGGGCCCGGCGATCCTGAAGGCCGGTGAGGCGCTCGACGTGAAGCCGCATCCGCATATCGGGCTTTCCACCGTTACCTATCTGTTCGACGGCGAAATCAAGCATCGCGACAGTCTCGGCACCGAGCTTGTCATCCGCCCCGGCGACATCAACCTGATGACGGCCGGGCGTGGCATCGTGCATTCGGAACGCACGCCGGAAAACCTGCGCGGCCATCCGCTTTCCATGTCCGGCCTGCAGACATGGCTTGCCCTGCCGGACCATATGGAAGAAATCGATCCCGCCTTTGCCCATACGGCCAAGGAAGACATGCCGCTGATCGACCTCAAGGGCGCGACCGGCCGGGTGGTGATCGGCGAATTCGAAGGCCTCACCTCCCCGGTTTCGTCCTTTACAGATACGCTTTATGTCGACTTGTCGCTGGAGCCGGGGGTAAAATTCCCCTTCTCCGCCGATCACGAAGAGCGGGCGATCTATATTCTGTCCGGTTCGCTGGATGTGGCGGGTGATATCTTCGCCGCCGACCAGCTGCTCGTCTTCCGGCCGGGCGACGACATCACGTTGCAGGCCGGCAGCAATGGCTGTCACATCATGATCTTCGGCGGGGCGGCGCTCAATCAGCGTCGTTACATCTGGTGGAACTTCGTTTCGTCATCAAAAGAACGCATAGAGCAGGCCAAACAGGAGTGGAGAACCGGACGCTTCGACATCGTTCCCGGCGACGAAGAAGAGTTTGTCCCTTTGCCGGAAGGTTGAAATTCTATAGAAGTGTACGACATGCAGGAATGGACCGTCGGCGTTCACCATGAAAGACGCTCCGGTGCCCCCTGCTGACCACGAGAAAAGGCCGAACGATTGACCGGAATGCCCCAGACCCCACTGCTCGACCGGGTGAATTTCCCCTCCGATCTCAAGGAGATCGACGATCGCGACCTGCCGGAACTGGCACGGGAACTGCGCGACGAGATGATCGACGCGGTGTCGAAGACCGGTGGCCATCTGGGTGCCGGCCTCGGCGTGGTGGAATTGACGATTGCCATTCACAAGGTCTTCAACACGCCGGAAGACCGGCTGATCTTCGATGTCGGACACCAATGTTATCCGCATAAAATCCTCACCGGCCGGCGCGACCGCATTCGCACGCTGCGGCAGGAAGGCGGGCTTTCCGGCTTCACCCGGCGGGCCGAAAGCGACTATGACGATTTCGGCGCCGGCCATTCCTCCACCTCCATTTCCGCCGGTCTCGGCATGGCCGTGGCGGCGGGGCTGGACGGTAGCGACCGCAAGGTCGTAGCCATCATCGGCGATGGCTCGATGTCGGCGGGCATGGCGTTTGAGGCATTGAACAATGCCGGCGCGCTCGATGCGCGGCTGATCGTCATCCTCAACGACAACGATATGTCGATTGCGCCGCCGACGGGCGCGATGAGCGCCTATCTGGCACGCCTCGCCTCCGGCCGCACTTATATGGGCTTCCGCGATTTCGGCAAGAAACTGACAGCCTATCTCGGCAAGACCATCGACCGCGCCATTACCCGCGCCGTGACCCATGCGCGCGGTTATGTGACCGGCGGCACGCTGTTCGAAGAGCTTGGTTTCTATCACATCGGCCCGATCGACGGTCATTCCTTCGATCACCTGCTGCCGGTGCTGCGCAATGTGCGCGATAACCAGAAAGGCCCTGTCCTCATTCATGTGGTGACGCAGAAGGGCAAGGGTTACGCGCCGGCGGAAGCGGCGGCGGACAAATATCACGGTGTCAACAAGTTCGATGTCATCACCGGCGCGCAGGCGAAAGCCAAGCCGAATGCGCCGAGCTATACCAGCGTCTTTGCCGAAGCCCTGATCCAGGAAGCCACCCTCGACGACAAGATCATCGGCGTCACCGCCGCCATGCCGAACGGCACGGGCCTCGACAAGATGGCCGAGCTTTTCCCGACCCGCACCTTCGATGTCGGCATTGCCGAACAGCACGCCGTCACCTTTGCGGCCGGGCTTGCGGCTGATGGTTACAAGCCGTTCTGCGCGCTTTATTCCACCTTCCTGCAACGCGGTTACGACCAGCTGGTGCATGATGTGGCGATCCAGAGCCTGCCCGTGCGTTTCCCCATCGACCGCGCCGGTTTCGTCGGTGCTGATGGACCGACCCATGCCGGCTCCTTCGATACGACGTTCCTCGCCACCCTGCCCGGCATGGTGGTGATGGCGGCGGCCGACGAAGCTGAGCTGAAACATATGGTGCGCACGGCGGCGGCCTATGATGAAGGCCCGATTTCCTTCCGTTACCCGCGCGGCGAAGGCGTGGGCGTCGAGATGCCCGCGCGCGGTGAGATTCTTGAGATCGGCAAGGGTCGTATCATCAAGGAGGGCACCAAGGTTGCGCTGCTCTCCTTCGGCACGCGGCTGGCGGAATGCCTTGCGGCCGCCGAAGATCTCGATGCGGCCGGCCTTTCCACGACGGTCGCCGATGCGCGCTTCGCCAAGCCGCTCGACCTTGATCTCATCCGCCAGCTTGCCGCCCACCACGAGGTTCTGGTAACGATCGAGGAAGGCTCCGTTGGCGGTTTTGGCGCGCATGTGCTGCATTTCATGGCGAGCGCCGGCTTGCTCGACCATGGCCCGAAGGTTCGGACGCTGACCTTGCCCGACCAGTGGGTGGAGCAGGCCAAGCCCGAAACCATGTATGCCAATGCCGGCCTCGACCGTGCCGGCATTGTTTCCACCGTGTTTAATGCGCTTGGACAGCGTCAGGCCGGCGTCGGTTTCGCCGGCTGACAAGATTGCCGAGACAGGAGGCGGGACTACCCCGCCTCTGCCTCAGGATACAGCGCCATCGAGAAAACCGACAACATTTTCGATCCGTCCCTCGGCATTCAGGCTGACGACATCGGTTCCGCCAGCGACATCGTCTCCTTCAGGCGAAATCAGGCGCCATGAGAAACGGGTGAAACTCCCGTGGCCATCCGGGGTGCCGGTAAGAACGAAGCGATATCCCGGAAATTTCTGCCGCGCCGCCTCGATCATCGCGGCGATCCCCTGCTGCCCCTCGCCCTGCATCAGCGGATCGGCGTAGCGCGTATTTTCTGCCCACGCCTGACTGACGAGATGCCTGCGGCGTTCATTGTCCTCCTCGTTCCAGGCTGCGAGATAGGTTTCGGCGATTGCGAGATGCTGCGTCATGATTGCGCTCCTTCTGGTTGACGGCCCAAACATGCCGGGGGTCGGGAAGCGGAACAATTACCTCAGAGGTAATCGCATTGGCGCTCTCTTCTGCTAGGCTGCGGGGCATGACACATCATCGAGAACATGTCGGCCAAGTGCTGAAGGAATGGCGTGCGCGCCGCAGGTTAAGCCAGCTCGATCTGGCGATGGAGGCGGACGTATCCGCGCGCCATCTGAGCTTCGTGGAAAGCGGGCGATCATCCCCCAGCCGCGAGATGCTCGTGAAACTGGCGGAGCAGCTTTCCATGCCCGCCCGCGCCGCCAACCGGCTGATGCTGGCAGCGGGTTATGCGCCTGTTCATTCCGAACGGCCGATGGATGCGCCCGATATGGCGGCGGCCCGGCAGGCGGTTGAAACCGTGGTGCACGGGCATATGCCCTTCCCCGCCCTTGCCGTCGACCGGCACTGGAACGTCGTTCTCGCCAATGGGGCGATCACGTCGCTTCTGGCCGGCGTTTCCGAAGAGCTGCTTCACCCGCCGCTTAACGCCTTGAGGCTGAGTCTGCATCCGCAGGGCCTGAGTTCGCGCATCGTCAATCTTGCCGAATGGCGTCATCACCTGCTGGAGCGCCTGCGTCGTCAGGTCGAGGAAACGGGAGACGAGGTGCTTTCCCGGCTGCATGCGGAGCTAGTGGCCTATCCCGCGCCAAAGGCCTCGCCCGATGCCACCGGGGACGACCCTCTGGCCATACCGCTCCAGCTTCGCGATCCATGTTCGGGCGGAATATTGAGCTTCATTTCAACCACCACGGTTTTCGGAACGGCCACAGACGTCACGCTGTCCGAACTGGTGCTGGAATGTTTTTACCCCGCCGACGCGGCAACCCGCGAAGCACTGATGCAAGGCACAAAGGAGTAAGACCCGTGCACACCACCTATCTCATCGGCTTTCAGGTCCGCCCCGGCCAGCGTGACCGCTTTCTCGAATTGCTGAATGCGCTGCTCGACGCCATGCGGCACGAAAAGACCTTCGTGAACGCAACACTGCACCGGGATGGTGAAAACGAGAACCGCTTCCTGCTGCATGAGACCTGGAGCGACCATCAGGACGTCATCGACGTTCAGATCCACCGCCCCTATCGGCAGGCATGGCACGATGCCCTGCCCGAGCTTCTGGATGCGCCACGGGATATTTCCGTCTGGCATCCCATGCGGGCGGATCACGCCGCATAGCGACACGGACGGTGGGAAAGCCGCGCGCGCCCTTTGCGCTAGGATTTTCGCGACAATATCCGCGGTTCGCCGATTTTGAACCAGGCCTTGGCGATCCTGCCGTTCTCAACTTCATAGATGCAGGCAACGTCGACCTCTCCCTTTCCTTCCGGAAAGTTCCGCGTGACCGTTTCATGGTCAATGACGACATTGCCAACGACAATGCGCGTCAGCAGTTTTCCATGTAAATCCGGCTCCTTGAAGCGCTCGATGTGGCGCTGTCGAATCTCTGCCGCGCTTCCTGCCAGAAGCGTCGCCGGGAAAGCGTAATACTGACAATCATCCGCCCACCAGAGCATGAAGGCATCGATGTCACGGGCATTGTAGGCCTCAAGCTGCTTTTGTACCGGAAGCTCTATTTCACTATTCAAAACACACCTCTGCAGAAATGCCGTCGTGGTTAAATTGATTCTTTGATGAGCGAATGTCCCGCATTTGCCAGCAGACCGAAGGCTTTTTCCAGATCGCCGGTTTTCAACAGCAGGTGGTCGCCATCGAAAGTCGAAACCACAAATATTCCTATATTATTGGTGGATAAGGGCTCGATGATAGACAGGACGATGCCCGTTTCATCAAAGGCAAATGGCCCCTGAAACTTAAAACACGACCAGCCCGCATCAAACTGGACATCCCGCGGGATGCGGTCTTTCCGGCAGACGATGGAAAGTTCGTCATCGGTCCGGCTGATGCTGACGAACCCGCCACCATCGGCCCATGCGGGGATGGCTTCAGACGCTTGAAGACGGGCCACCCCATACTCGCCCTCCAAAGCCCGTAATTTGACGCGCGCTGCCATCTGGAAATTACCTTTCTCAAAAAATACGAAGGCTTGGCCTACCAGCTGCCGATACGTGCAGTTGAGTGCCAGCCCTTATTTGACGCGAAAACCTACCAACAAAAAGGGGGCCTTACCGGCCCCCAATTCTCGCTACACAACCGTGACCGGCCTGCTCAGAACTCCGTCCAGTCCTGATCCTTGGCGGCTGGCGCTTCGGCTGCGCCGCCGAAGGCGCGGGCGAGGCTCTGGCCAAGCGCGCGAGCCGGCGAGGCGACGGGCCTTGCGGTTGCGGAGGCCGATTTTACCGGAGCCTTGCGGACCGGTGCGGCCGGCGCGGGCTGGAAAGCGGGCCTTGAGGAAGACTGGCGCGGCGCGGCGGCATACCCACCGGCAACGGCAGCACGGGCGCCGCCCATCCTGAACTGGCCAAGCAGGCTGTTCAGCGCTTCCGCTTCGCGGGCCAGCGAATGGCTGGCGGCGGTCTGCTGCTCCACCATGGCGGCATTCTGCTGCGTGCCCTGGTCCATGGTGTTCACGGCCGTGTTGATTTCCTGCAGGCCCGTCGCCTGTTCACGGGCCGCGACGACGATGGCGCTGACATGGGCGTTGATCTCTTCGACTTCCGCGACGATGAGTTCCAGAGCCTTGCCGGTCTCGTCGACCAGATTGACACCGTTTTCCACCTGCTGGCTGGAAGCGCCAATCAGCGTCTTAATTTCCTTGGCGGCATTGGCGGAACGCTGGGCGAGTTCACGGACTTCCTGCGCGACCACGGCAAAACCCTTGCCCGCATCACCGGCGCGGGCGGCTTCGACGCCTGCATTCAACGCCAGAAGATTGGTCTGGAAGGCGATATCGTCGATGACACCGATGATGTTGCCAATTTCGCCCGAGGATTTCTCGATTTCGCGCATGGCGGCAACCGCCTTGCGGACCACGACACCCGACTTTTCCGCACCGGCACGGGCGCGCTGGACCAGATTGCCGGCATCTTCCGCACCACGGGCACTGTCGCGCACCGTGGTGGTGACTTCTTCCAGGGCTGCGGCGGTTTCTTCGATGGAGGCCGCCTGCTGTTCGGTGCGGCGCGACAGATCGTCGGCGGCAGACAGCATTTCCGAAGCGCCGGCATTGATGGCGGCCGCGTTCTCGCCGACGGTTTGGAGCGCCTGCTGCAGCTTGTCGACAGCGCTGTTGAAATTGACGCGGACCGGATCGATGGCAGGCACAAAGGGCGTTTCAATACGATAGGAGAGATCGCCATCCGCAAGAGCGGCAAGGCCCTTGCCAAGCTCGGCGCTGGCGAAGGCGCTGGCGGCTTCGTCGCGCGCCTTTTCCTCTTCGTTGCGGCGACGTTCAGCCTCCGTCGCAGAGCGCATGCGATCTGTCTCGCCGGCAAGGCGGGATTTTTCCAGCCCGGCTTCCTTGAAGACGAGAACGGCCTTCGCCATCTTGCCGACTTCGTCTCCACGATCCGTCGCGGGTACTTCCGTCGTCATGTCGCCATCGGCAAGCCGGCTCATCGCCGCCGTCATGCCGACGATCGGCGTGACGATGGAGCGCGACAGCGCCCAGATAAGGGCAACGGCGAGAAGACCGGCAACAGCGCCGCCACCCAGAAGCGCATATTTCAGGTTCAGTGCGGCGGCCTGCTGCTCGGCCGCGTAAGCGGTGGAGAGGCCGTTCAGCTGTTCCTTGATCTTGGCGGCGGAGGCGCGGAAGCCGTCAAGCTGGCCCTTGGCCTGATTGCGGCCGATCTCGATGATTTCGGAAATCGGCGCTTCGGTCGTCTTGCGCGCGGCGATCTGCGGTTCCGCCAGTTCCTTGAAGAACACGGTGGCGGATTTCTGCATGTCGTCGATGGATTGCAGGATGTCCGGCTGGCCGGCGGCCAGCGCGCGGGCTTCGTCGAGCTTCTTCAACATGATGTCGCGCTGGGCGAAAACATCATTATAGGTGCTGTCGCTGCGAAACAGCAGGAAGCCGCGCTGGTTGACGGCCTGTTCCAGCATGGCGGCCTTCGCGCCGTCCACCGCCTGAATGATGTCCTTGGTGCGGTTATTCTCGACCGTGACGCGCTCGCTCCCCAGCGTCTGCCAGAATACGACCGCGGAGGCGAGCAGACACACGCTCATCAAAGCGCAGAAGGTGACAATGAGCTTTATATTGATGGGGAGATTTTTCAGCGACATCGCAAACTCTCTCGGCGACCCGATGCCGCGTAGCAGGCGTCTGCGCTGCAACGGTCGCAATTTTGTGGATGGGAGGAGTTGCCGTCATGGCAGGTTCCGGTGGCCGCACGGGCCTTGCGCACAAAGTGCAATACAAGCCTTTATATTGGATTAATCGAACATTCTGACTTTGCGGTGCAACATCAACGGACGACAGTGGGCATCGCTGGCCCTTTCAGCGATAAATCGCTTGCATCGGCGGGGTTTGGCGGTCATTGACACGGGACCATGTCCAAAACATCTGAAAATGAACGGCTTGACCAGCTTCTAGTATCGCTCGGCCACTTCGCCAGCCGCTCGCGTGCGCGCGATGCGGTTTCGCGCGGCACCGTGACCGTCGACGGCAAGACCGTTACCAAACCCAGCCAGGCCGTTGCCGCAAATGCGAAGATCGCCATCAGCGATCCTGCACAGGCTTACGTCTCCCGCGCCGCCCTCAAGCTGACAGCCGCGCTCGATCATTTCCGGCTCGATCCGAAGGGCCATGACTGTCTCGATGTCGGCGCTTCGACTGGTGGTTTTACCGAGGTGCTGCTCCATCGTGGCGCCAAACACGTCACCGCCATCGATGTCGGGCACGGGCAGATGCATCCAAGGATCGAGAACGATCCGCGTGTGACCAATCTCGAAGGGCTGAATGCGCGCTATCTGACGGCAGAGGATATCGATGACCGGCCCATCGGTTTCATCGTCTCCGACGTGTCCTTCATTTCGCTGAAGCTTGCACTTGCCCCGGCACTTGAGCTTGCGGAAGCCGGCGCTCTGGCTGTCCTGCTGGTGAAGCCGCAATTCGAGGCGGGCCGCGACGCGATCAGCAAAGCGGGGCTGTTGAAGGAGCCGGAAACGGCGCCTGCCGTTGCCGCCGAACTGGAACGCTGGCTGACCGAGGACATGGGCTGGAAGAGCCTTGGCCTCATTCCCTCGCCGATTTCCGGCGGTGACGGCAATGTCGAATTTCTTCTCGGAGGCGAAAAGCCATGAGCACACAGACCGTCACCATCAAGAGCCTGGGTGCGCAGGGCGACGGCATCGCGCACTGTCCCGACGGCCCGGTCTATGTGCCCTTCTCGCTTCCCGGCGAGACGGTCGCCATCGCCAAGGTCAAGGATCATGGCACGGTCATGTCCATTGCGGAAGCCTCGGCTGACCGTCGTGATCCCGTCTGCCGCCACTTTGGTCCCGAGGGCAAGAACGGCACCTGCGGCGGCTGTTCGCTGCAGCATCTGGCCGACCAGCCCTACCACGCCTTCAAGCGGGAACTGGTGGTTTCGGCACTGAAATCAAAGGGCCTGACGCCGCCCGTGGACGAGCTTGTCATCTGTCGCCCCGGCGAGCGCCGCCGCGCGGTGTTTGCCGCCCGCCGGACGGAAAAGGGCCTGCTGCTCGGTTTCAGCCAGGCGAACAGCCACCACATCGTCGCCATTGAGGAATGTCCCGTCACCTCGCCCGGCATCGTCTCGCGGCTGGACGCCATCCGGGCCATCGGCCTTTCGATGGTAGCGAATGCCGAACCCTTCCGCATGACCGTTCTTGAAACGCTCTCGGGCCTCGACATTTCAGTCGAAGGCATCAAATCCGTCGCCGACAAGCAGCGGCGCGCATTGACGGAAACGGTGCTGGCCATGCGCGGCATTGCTCGCGTCTCGTTATCAGGCGAAATCCTGATCGAGCCGCAAAAGCCGATCATCGAATTCGGCGGCGTTCCGGTCTCACCGCCCGCCGGCGGTTTCACGCAGGCAACCAAACAGGCCGAAGACGCCATGGCGGAGCTGGTGCTTGCCCATGTCGGCAAATCCAAACGCATTGCCGATCTCTTCTGCGGTTCCGGCACCTTTGCGCTGCGGCTCGCGCGCATCGGCAGGGTGCATGCGGTGGAAGCGGAAGACAAGCCGCTGAAGGCGCTCGATTTCGCCGCCCGCAACATGCAGGGCCTGAAACCCGTCAGCGTCGAGAAGCGCGATCTCTTCCGCCGCCCGCTGATGACGAGCGAATTGAAGAATTACGATGCTGTCGTGTTCGATCCGCCCCGCGCCGGCGCCGAATTCCAGTGCAAGGAACTGGCCCGCAGCACGGTGAAGAAGATCGTTGCGGTGAGCTGCAATCCGCTGACGCTTGCACGCGATCTCGCGCTTCTCACGGAGGGTGGTTATCGCATCACCCGCGTTACGCCGGTCGATCAGTTTCTGTGGTCGCCGCATGTGGAAGCGGTGGCGACGCTCGAGAAATAATCACCAGGCGGTATCGACCGTGCCGTTGCCGACCACGCCCGAGCAGCGGCAGCTGCCGCCGACACGGCCCCGCTCGATGGGGCAAACATAGGGCCGGCGTCGATTGGCGCTGTCCGGCGGGGTGATGACGCAGACGAAACGGGCGCGGCGCTGGCGGTCGCGGCTGTTGCCGGAATAGAAATTCGGGCTGTCGTCATCCGTGGACTGCGCCAGAATAACGTTGTTGCCCGAAACCGGCAAAGGCACGGTCGTCGCCGCCTCTGCAACGGTTGCGGCGGAGAGGAACAAGGACAGGGCAAAAACGAAGTGGCGCATGGCAGTTGGCCTTCGGACAATGACGTTGCTTTATCTAACCCAAGCCATATTGACCGCTTCCTTAACCGCAAGGATTTCCTGCCAGAACGCTTAACGGCGCATGAATGCCTCAAAGGCGGCTCGCGCTTCGGCACTTTGCAGCTGCGCGATGAAATGGCGGCCTTCCTCTTCGATGCGGGCGAGCAGATCCGCCGGGTTGCCGCGAACCAGATCGCGGGCGATCTTCAGCGCCTGCTGTGGTTTGGCCGCAAGCCGGGTGGCAAGCGCCAGCGTTTCGCTCTCCACATGTTCCGGGGCGACCACTTTCCAGATCATGCCGGCCTGCACCGCCTGCTCGGCAGTAAAACCTTCGCCCATGGCAAGCAGCGCAAAGGCGCGCTGGTGTCCCATGAGTTTCGGCACGAGCAGGCTGGAAGCCGCTTCCGGCACCAGAGCGAGATCCACGAATGGGGTCTTGAACAGGCTGCGGCTGGAGGCGACCGTCAGGTCGCAATGCAGGTTCAGCGTCGTGCCGATGCCGATGGCGAGCCCGTCGACGCCGGATACCATGGGCTTTTCGAAAGCGACGAGCGCTTTCAGGAGTTCCAATGCGGCGAGTTTGCCCTTTCCGCCCGACATGGCGAAGGCCAGAAAATCGGCCATGTCGTTGCCCGCGGAGAAGCAGCCTTCCGTGCCGAGAAAGGCGACGACGCGAATTTCCGGGTCCGCATTGGCGGCATGTAGGGCCTCGGCCATACGCAGATACATGGCATCGGTGATGGCGTTTTTCTTGTCCGGCCGGTTGAAGCGGATGGTCAAGACATCAGGCGCATGGCCGACGCGCTCGACAAGAATGTGTTCGTCCGACATCTGAGCCTCCTCAAGCCAATACGGTGCGGGCGGCGGCAAGGCTTGCCGCACCTGATATAACGCGGTCCTTCAGCGCCGCCGTTTCCGCCAGCAGGTTTTCCGCTGCAAAACGGCAAAGGGCTGCGCGATGTCCGCCCCTGCCATCATCGACGGTGGCCAATGCGCCCTTGGCGAGATAGGCGCCGCTGAGCGCCAGACCGAAGAGGCGCTGATAGGGCGTCGCGCCGGCGAGCGCCGTTTCGGTTTCGCCCGCCTTGATACGGTCCAGCAGCCAGTCGGTCGCCGTTTCCAGATCACCAAGGCTCGCTTCGAGATAACGGCCGGTCTCGCCGAGATCGTCGCGGTTCGAAGCGACTGTGCGGGCGGCGATCTCGCGCAGTTCGGCGATGAAACCGCGCACCTGCGCGCCCTCGGAAAGCGGCAGCTTGCGCAGCACCAGATCGATGGCCTGAATGCCGTTGGTGCCTTCATAGATCGGCGCGATGCGGGCATCACGCAGATAACGCGCCGCGCCGGTTTCCTCGATGAAGCCCATGCCGCCATGCACCTGAATGCCCATGGAGGCGACATCGACGCCGGCATCGGTGGAGAAGGATTTGGCGATGGGTGTCAAAAGGGCAGCGCGCTCCTGCCAGTGAGCGCGCTCCCGGGCGTCTTCAGTCGCATGCGCCATGTCGATGGCATGCGCACAGCTGAAGGAAATCGCCCGCGATCCTTGCGTCAGCGCCTTCATCGTCAGAAGCGTTCTGGCGATATCCGGGTGTTCGATGATCGGGCTCATGCCGGAACCCTGCCAGCCGGGCGCCTTGCCCTGCGTGCGCTCCCTGGCATAGTCGATGGCCTTCTGGGTCGCCGCTTCGCAGATCGCCACGCCCTGCATGCCAACGGCAAGGCGGGCGTTGTTCATCATGGTGAACATGCAGGCGAGACCCTTGTTCTCCTCACCGATCAACCAGCCGAGAGCACCCTTCCCTTCACCAAATTTCCCGTCGCCGAAGATCATGGTGCAGGTGGGCGAGCCGTGAATGCCGAGCTTGTGTTCCAGCGAATGGCAGAACAGATCGTTGCGGCTGCCCGGCCCACCGTTCTCATCAGGCAGGAACTTCGGCACGAGGAACAGCGAGATGCCGCGCGTGCCGGCAGGCGCATCCGGCAGGCGGGCGAGAACGAGGTGGATGATATTATCAGCCGCATCGTGTTCGCCCCAGGTGATGAAAATCTTCTGGCCGAAAATACGGTAGGTGCCGTCGCCATTGCGCTCCGCCCGGGTCTTCAGGACGCCGAGGTCCGAACCCGCATGCGGCTCGGTGAGGTTCATCGTGCCGGTCCATTCGCCGGAGACGAGTTTCGGCAGATAGGTGTGCTTGAGGTCATCGCTACCGTGGGCGACAAGGGCTTCCACAGCACCCATGGTCAGCGTCGGCGCCAGAGCGAAGGCCATGGAGCCGGAATTCCACATTTCGAGTGCGGCGACATTCAGCATATGCGGCAGGTTCTGGCCGCCGAATTCTTCCGGCGCGGTCAGGCTGTTCCAGCCGGCTTCCGCCCAGCGGCGGTAAAGATCGGCCCAACCGTCGGGCGTGGTGACCTTGCCGTCGGCGAGCTTCGCGCCCTGCCGGTCGCCGATCTCGGCAAGCGGCGCGACCTCGGCGGTGGCGAAACGGCCGGCTTCGTGCAGAATGGCATCGACGAGATCTTCACCGAGATCTCCCAGCACACCCTTTGCAAGTGCGTCCTGAAGACCCGCCACATGTTTGAGCGTAAAGGCGATATCGTCCACCGGCGCGGTATACATGCTGCCTCCTCCCGAAGCTTTTGCCTATCGTGCTGATCTTCGGGCTAAATGATTTTTACGTAAACGTCAATTTGAAAATTCCCGTCATTTCAGCGGGATTGTTATAAAACTGTCATATGAATTTGCTCAGCATGCGCTGAAAGGCGCTTCGCCGCCGCCGCTCCCACACCGGAACGACGAACGCCTCCCTCCTCCCATCCAGCCGGTCAGGACTGCCACGATGGATCTCGTAACACCCGTTATTCCCGGCCTTGTCTGGGCCTATCAATTCCACCCCGGCACAGCCCCGTGCCGCCGGCTTGCACCCGATGCCGGCTTTCACGAAATGGCCGATTGCGACGGCTTCTTCTGGCTGCATCTCAATCTCGCCGATCAGCGGGTGGCGGGTTTTCTCGAAACCATAGAGGGTCTCGATCCGGCGGCGCGCGCAAGCCTCACCACCCATGAGACACATCCCTCCATCGTGGTGGATGAAAAATCGCTTTACGGCACGCTTGTCGATTTCCAGCGGGAATTCGACAAGGAGACACGTGATTTCGGGTGGCTGCATTTCGCGGTGAGCGACCGTTTCATCATCACCACCCGCCTGCAGCCACTGCATTCGGTGGACCGGCTGAAGGCGGCGGTCGACAAGAATTCCAACCGCTACCTCACGCCATCGCATGTGTTCGAAGGCCTTGTCGCCGAATTCCAGCGCTCGCTCATCAATCTGGTGATGGAGACGACGGAAGAGCTGAACGCCATCGAGGATATGGTCTATGACAGCGAGACGCGCGACGAACGGCGGCGGCTTGCCCCGCTGCGCCGCACGGTGGTGCGCCTGCACCGGCATCTGCGCACCGTGCTGACCCTGATGCGACGGGCTTCCGCCGCCGATGATGACGAGATGCCCAATGGTTTCGAGGATGTCGCCTCACGCCTTATGGGGCGTCTGGAAGCCGTCGATCATGACGTCTATGCCCTGCAGGAGCGGGCAAGGCTGCTGCACGAGGAAATCGATTCCAAACTCTCGTCGGAGACAAACCGGCATCTTTATATCCTGTCGCTGATGACGGCGTTCCTGCTGCCGCCCTCGCTGGTGACCGGTTTCTTCGGCATGAATACGGATGAGCTGCCGTTTACGGTCGGCACCGGCGGCACGCTTTCGGCCAGCATCTTCATCGTCATCTCGGTAGCGCTTGCCTGGTTCGTGCTGAAGCGGGCGCGGATTTTGTGACGATCAACAGAGGTCAACCGACTTCTTGGCGGGGTGGCGTCGACAGTCCCACTCAGCGTCATCCTCGGGTCAAGCCCGAGAATGACGAAGGCTGATGTTACGAGGCCTATAAAAAGCTTGAGCCGCCCGGTATTCCTCCGGGCGGCTCCATCGATTTCGGCTCGTCCAATCTATCAGCTGTAAGGCGAATAGCAGGGCTGGCGCGGGCCGTGATATGGCTGGAACGTGTTGCTATAGGCATCGTAGGACCGATAGCGGCCATAGCACCAGTTCACATGCGCCTGACTCATGCCGGCACGACGGACCGGGCGGTATTCGCGATAGACCGGACGCGGACGATATTCCGGAACCGGGCGGTAGATTTCGCGCGGCTGCGAAAGCGCACCGCCGATGATCGCACCCGTCGCAAAGGCGGCGAGCGGGAACCAGTAACCGTCATGATGACGGTAGCCCGGACGGTAATCGCGATAACCGCGGTGACCACCGTACCAGCCACGACGTCCGCCATCCCAGTCGCGACGATCGCGCCAGTACTGCACATTCACGATATTCTTGCTGGCGTCATTGCCCACCGTCTCGACACTCTTCGGTGCCGCCGGCAATGGCATTGCCGCTTCCGCCGGAACAATCGCTCCCGCAACCACGATCGCAGAAAGACCGACAGCCAAGATATTCTTCATATAGTCTCTCATCTGACTTCCTCCATTCACGACGGTCGACAGGCCGTTGGACGTGAATAATAACACCTTTTTCTTCTTACTCAGCCAGCTTGTCGGCTCTGGCCGGAACATTACTGGTTGCAGGCTAGGCGTTTTCGCCTGAACCCAGCATTAACGATGCATTCACGCTTCGGTTACCGAACCGACAGTCCGAAAGCAAAAGCCCGGATCAAAATCCGGGCTTTCGAAAACCACTATCAGCGGCTGTAAGGCGATACGCATATGCGGCGCGGACCGCTGGTCGGCTGGTAGCTGTTGTCGTAAGCGCGATACGAACGCCAGCGGTTCTGACACCAGGAAACATGGCTGCCGCCATAGGCCGGGCGCGGCGGCTGCACGGCGCCGCCGATGATCGCACCAGCTGCAAAGGCTGCAAGCGGGAACCAGTAACCGTTATGATAGCGATAGCCCGGACGGCGATCGCGATAGCCGCGGTGGCCATTGTAATATCCGTCACGCGGCGGGCGCGGGCGATACATGCGGTCCCCGTACCTTCGGTCGCCTCTGCGGTCCCATTCGCGGTACTGCACCGGTACGACATTATTGTCGGCGGCGATCGCCGGCTTCGGCATCGGTATAGGCGCCTGGAACGCCTGCGACGGCGTGAAGCTTGTGAGGAAAACGACAATCGCCGTGGCGACGCTCGTTGTCCGGAAATTCATCATGATCTTCCTCCGTTTGCTCTGGCGCGTTGAACCGCGCCTTTCACCGTTCACTCTCATCGGAGGTAAGGGTCAGTCCCCCAAGAACACCCGAAAAGAATTCGATGACGTGCAAACGAGTTTGATGAAATTTAGTTCCACGGCAAAAATCACGCCGCCCAATGAGATGGGTTCGCCCGTCAGGCTTCCACCTTCACGTCCGTCAGAGGCCGCGAGCAGCAGGCGAGAATATAACCTTCCTCGATTTCCTCATCGAGAATGCCGCCATTGTGGTTCATCTCCACCTCGCCGGAAAGCTTCAGCACCCGGCAGGTGCCGCAAATTCCCGATTCGCAGGCGGCGCCGATGCGCACACCGGCGGCGCGCGCCGTCATCAGAACGGTCTGGCCAGGCTGGCACGGCATTTCTTTTCCGGAAACGGTAAAGCCCACCATCGACAGCGCTTCGCCATCCGCATCGACAAGAACGCTTTCGCCGACGGCAACGGGAGTGGCGGGCGAAAAGCTTTCCTGATGGTAGCGCCCCATATCGAAGCCCGACGCTTCCAGCATGGAGCGGACGGCGGCCATGAAAGGCTCCGGCCCGCAGCAGAAGACGGTGCGTTCCATGAAATCATGCGCAAGCAGTGCGATCTTGGCCTTGTCGACCATGCCCTTCAGGCCGGACCACAGATCGGTGCGGCCGCATTTCTCGACAATAAAGCCGAGAGACAGGTTCGGCATGAACCGGGCGAGATATTCCAGCTCGTGACGAAAGACGATATCGCCGGGAGTCCGCGAACAATTAATGAAGGCAATATCGCTCTGCGGGGCGCGGTCGCTCATGTCGCGCACCATCGACATCATCGGCGTGACACCGGAGCCTGCCGAGATGAACAGATATTTGTCACCGGGATGTTTGACGTAGGAAAAGTCGCCGAGCGGGCCGAGCGCCCGGATCTTCATGCCGGGCTTCAGATTGTCGAACATCCAGCGGGTGCCGATGCTGTTGGCCTGCGCCTTGACCGTGACCGACAGCGCATAGGGCCGCGACGGGCTGGAGGACAATGTATATGTCCGGTAGAGTGGTTCCTTGCCCACCGGCAGTTCCAGCGTCACGAACTGGCCCGGCAAATAACGGAACCAGTTCTGATCTTCGGAGCGGAACAGGAACGTCATCACGTCAGGCGTCTCGGGCGTCACCGAGATACATTCCAGCAAGTGAAGCTTGTCACTCCACGGCTTCATCTCGTCTATGTGCTTGTAGCTCACAACCATATTCATCTTCGCATCACGCTACAGCCGAAAGCCTGGCCTTGTCGCCGGACAGCCGGTCGACCATGAAATCGGCATACCAGTTGACGAACTGCATCACGCCGCCCTCATCCTCCATGGAATAGGGGCCGGGCTCATAGGCGGGGGAACGAATGCCGAAGGCATTTTCCTCGACGATGCGGCGGTCCTGATCGTTGGTTTCGTTCCAGACGTGGGTGAGGTCTTCCAGATCGTAATCCACGCCCTCGACCGCATCCTTGTGCACCAGCCATTTGGTGGTGACCATGGTTTCGTTGGCGCTGAGCGGCAGCACCCGGAAGGAAATGGTGTGGTCACCGAGGAAGTGGTTCCATGTCGTCGGGTAGTGGAACAAGAGCAGCGCGCCGATATGGCTGATGCTGACATCGTCGGACAGCGGCCGGCGCACGGCGCGTTTGCCGGACATGGTGTAGCTTTCCGCTTCGCCGATCAGCGGCATGCGGGCGACGCGGAACTGGCCCTTGGGGTCGATCTTGAAACGGCTCGGCAGGCCGGCGGCCTCGCAGCGCGCCCAGTGGCCGCCGATTTCAGGATCGCTCGCACCACCATCCGTTCCCGTCACGCTCGGATTCTCGGGATAGGTGCGGCAGAGTTCCGGGTGGTTGGCGGCGCAATGGTAGCATTCGCGGTTGTTTTCCCAGACGAGCTTCCAGTTGCCCTTTTCGATGATGGTGCTTTCATGCGCGACCTTGGCTTCCCAGATGCGGTGCGGGGCCATGTAACTTTCGACTTCGGCGCGCATCGGCGCGAAATCCGCCGGCTGGTCGGCAAGGCAGATGAAGACGTAACCGGCAACGGTTTCGCAGGCGACCGGCTTCAGGCCGAAATCGCCCTTGTCGAACTCCTCACCCATATGGCGGGCGAACAGCAGCTTGCCGTCCAGATCGTAGGTCCATTGGTGGTAGGGACAGACGAGACGCGCGGACTGGCCCTTCTGCGTGGTGCAGACGCGGGAGCCGCGATGGCGACAGGAATTGTGGAAAGCACGGATCTGCCCGTCACGACCGCGCACGATGACGACGGAATAGGCGCCGACCTGAACGGTGAAATAGCTGCCGGACTTCGCCACCTCGCAATCATGGCCAACGAACAGCCAGTCGCGATACCAGATCGTTTCCATATCCAGCTTGAAATAATCCGGGTCCGTGTAGAAGGGCTGTTCCAGGCTGAAGCCTTCGCGGCGGTTCTTCAGCTGGCGCAATACGGTTTCACGCAATTCCATGGCCAAATCCTCGATCAAACCGCCCTGCCCGGCACCATTCACGCGGGCTGCGGAAGCATGTCCCATCTAAACACCGGCGGGTATTTGCGGCAGCGCAAACAGCGACATCGGCTTCCGCATTGGCGACAAATTGCGACATGCGCCGATAGCCCCCGCAGGCCATTCCGCTTGCGAAATCCGCGCGCTATTCGGTGGCAGAAACCGCGTCGCAATATGACGCATGATGTCGCGCGCATCCTATCCACCCTTCAGAAAACGGGGGCGGCGGCGCAACGGAGTTTTAACGCTCCCTAAACTATGTTGGCTGATCGACAGCAACGAGGGCGTTCCTGGTGGAGAAGGCGACACGCATACGTTATTTCGATGCGGGCAAACATTCGGTCACACCGATACGTTCCAATACCGCGCATTCTGACTTCCTGCGCACCGGACGCATCACCCGTTACGAAGAGCGCTGGCTGCCGAAAGAGCGCGTCTATTACAGCCACGACGAGGTCGCCGCGATAACCGGGCGCAAGCTCGAAGCTGCCGCCGACGCCACCCATAGCCGTCTCAATGGCTTTCACCACTCCATCCGCTTTCCGAAGATGGTTTTCCACCATCTGCTGGATGAGCGTCCGCATCTCGGCTATTGCCATGTCACGGCGGCCAAGACCAGTTTCGACGCGCGCCGCCATGTTTTCTGGTCCTTCTATTTCGCCAATTTCTTCGCCGAGCTGAGCGGTGCTGAAAACTTCTTCGAAAACATCGATGCACGCTATTCGCGGATGTATTTCGCCGTCGCCATAAACGCGCTCCCTAATCAGGGCATCGCGGTCGATACGTCCTTCCATCGCAGCGGCCTTCTGTTCCAGACCCATGATCCGCGTGTGGCCCTGAAGAACGTGCTGATGCTCGGCGCGCGCTCGGACGAGATGCGCAAGATCATCAAGGCAATATAAAAGCAGCGATAACGCTTCCCATAAAGGCTTGAAATACGCTATTGACCGCCCTGAAAGGCAGCATCATGGCGCGTCACATCAACATCGAAACCGAGCGGGAAACCGCCTTGCAGGCAGCCGTTACCGAGCTTGCAGACGGCCAGCCCATCGCCCTGCCGACGGAAACCGTCTATGGCCTTGCTGCCGACGCCACCGATCCGGCCGCCATCACCCGCATTTACGAGACGAAAGGCCGGCCGCAGTTCAACCCGTTGATCTGCCATATGGCCGATATCGCCATGGCCGAACGTTACGCGGTTTTTGACCCTGTCTCGCTGAAACTCGCCGAAGCTTTCTGGCCCGGACCGCTGACGCTGGTTTTGCCGCTGAAACCGGCAAGCGGCATTCATTCGCTGGCGACGGCCGGGCTCGACACGGTCGGCATTCGTGTGCCGCAGGGTTTTGCCGGTGACTTGATCCGACGGTTCGACCGGCCGCTGGCCGCGCCCAGCGCCAATAGTTCCGGCAAGATCAGCCCGACGAGCGCGGCCCATGTCGAGGCCGATCTCGGCCAAAAGATCAATCTTATTCTCGATGGCGGCGCAGCTTCGGTCGGCGTCGAATCCACCATCGTCAAGGTGGAAGAGGATGGCCGGGTGCGGCTGCTCCGTCCCGGCGGCATTGTCACCGAGGACATAGAGCGCGTTGCCGGCAAACGGCTCGAACGGCCGAAAAAAGCCTCTGCCGCCATTGAGGCGCCCGGAATGCTCGCCTCGCATTATGCGCCGGGCGCTGCCGTGCGCCTCGGTGCAACATCGGTTTCCCCCGGCGAAGCGCTGATCCGGTTCGGCGGCATCGCCATCGCCGGTGAAGAGGCGGCGCGCACCGTGCTCGATCTCAGTCCTTCCGGCGATCTTTCCGAGGCCGCCGCCAATCTGTTCGATTATCTCAAAGCCGCCGATGCAAGCGGTGCGGCTACCATCGCCATCACCGCCATTCCCACCCATGGTCTCGGAGAAGCGATCAACGACCGCCTTTCCCGCGCCGCCGCGCCGCGAGGCTGACGGCACCCAATCCTTTCGCCCATGTTTCAAAAGACAGCGAGACGCCGCCCATGACGACCACCGCCATCCCCTCCTCCGACATCCTCGACCGCTTTACCGCCATTGTCGGCGAAAAGAACGCGGTCCGCGACCCGGCGGAAATGGCGCCGCGCCTCGTGGAAAATCGCGGGCTTTATCGCGGCGCCTCGCCGTTGCTCATCAAGCCCGGTTCGGTCGAAGAGGTTGCCGCCATCCTGAAGCTTGCGAGCGAAACCGGAACCCCCATCGTGCCGCAGACCGGCAATACCGGCCTTGTGGGCGGCCAGACACCGCGTGCGGACGGCAGCGATATCATCCTGTCGCTCGAGCGCATGAACCGCATCCGCGATATCGATCCCGTCGCCAATATCATCGTGGCTGATGCCGGCTGCATTCTTGATGATATTCACAAGGCCGCCGATACGGTGGACCGCATGTTCCCGCTGTCGCTCGGCTCGCAGGGTTCGTGCCGCATCGGCGGCAATCTCGCCACCAATGCCGGCGGCACGGCGGTTCTCGCCTATGGCAATATGCGCCAGCTTTGCCTGGGGCTCGAAGTGGTGCTGCCAACAGGCGAAATCTGGAACGGGCTGCGGCGGCTGAAGAAAGACAATACGGGTTACGACCTGCGCGATCTGTTTATCGGTTCAGAAGGCACGCTCGGCATCATCACCGGTGCGGTACTGAAGCTTTTCCCGAAACCGCTCGGCCATCAGGTGGCCTTTGCGGGACTTGGCTCCACTGAGGACGCGCTGAAACTGTTCGAAATGGCCTCGAACCTTTGCGGCACGGCGCTGACCGGCTTCGAACTGATGCCGCGCATCGGCGTGGAATTCACCACGAGACATATTCCCGGCGTGCGCGATCCTCTCGAAAATCCGCATGACTGGTACGCACTCATCGATATTTCCACCTCCGATTCCGCGGAGACGGCGGATACCATGATACAATCGCTGCTGGAGCGCGGTTTTGAAGCCGGGCTGGTTCAGGATGCGGTGATCGCCGCGTCCGAGGCGCAACGGCAGGCGCTGTGGCACATGCGCGAAAGCATGTCGGACGCGCAGAAGCCCGAGGGCGGTTCGATCAAGCACGATGTTTCCGTTCCGGTTTCAAACATACCGGAATTCATGGCGACGGCGGAAAAGGCGGTTCTCGCCGCCATTCCAGGCGCCCGCATCTGCGCCTTCGGCCATCTCGGCGACGGCAACATCCATTATAATATTTCCCAGCCGGTCGGCGCCGAGAAAGCCGAATTCATTGGCCGCTGGCGGGACATGAACGAGATCGTCCACGGCATCGTGTTATCGCTCGGCGGCTCGATTTCGGCCGAGCACGGCATTGGCCAGTTGAAGCGCGATGAACTCGCCGCCATCCGGCCCGGCATCGAAATGGAACTGATGCGGCGCATCAAGCACGCTTTCGATCCCGCCGGCATCATGAACCCCGGCAAGGTGCTTTCAGCCGGCCAAGCCCATTGACGGCCTGATAGAATACGGGCGGTTATGGCCGCCCGTTTCTTCCAGGAAGGGGCCAGCTCAGGCTAGCGGGCACATTCGATCAATTTTTCAACGCCGCCCCAATTGTCGAAATGGGTTTTTCCCATCGCGGCAATTTCATTACGCCATCTTTTTGCGTCGACTGTCGGATGAGACGTCTTGCCGGGAAACACGACAGTAATGACCGGGATCGGATCCTTATTTCTCTTCTCATCGGCAATGCCTGATTTTGCTCTCAGAACACCGCCCTTGTTCACCAGAGGATTATTGCCGATGTCCTGATGGAAGCGCACGGAGGCTTCGCCGAGCTTACCGCCGTCCCCGTAAACCCCGTAAGCGAAACGTTTGGTTGCCGGGCGATAAACGACGACTATATCGCCGCCCTTCACACCATATTTCCTCACGAAGCTGCCAGACAAAACAACATAGGGAATTTCATTGGCATCGATCCAATGCCTTTGTGTTCCTGCCGGTCCATCTGGAACCGAAACGGACGTCTCCGTAATAAAAGCCTTTCCCGGCAGGGGATCGCCAGCCTTTTGAACTATCGGCCTATTATTCTCGTCTTTGGAAAAACCAAATATTCTAACCTTCGAATAATCACCGGTCGCAACGGCTTTCTTCCAGGCGTCACGGCATTTTTTCTCCCATCCATGCCGGTCGGTTTCAGGTGTTGATCCTACCGCGGTGACGCCGTCGCAGGTGTAGGATAGTCCCTCGCCGTTAACCAGATAGGAGTTCGGCGCTCCATCCGCATCGACCTTGAGTTCTGTCGTGGTGAAAACGACGCCGCCCGTTCCACATCGGGCCTGAGACAAAGCTGCTGTCGGGAATGCTAATATTGTAACAATGCAAAAGGCAGCGTGGATTTTGGAAGAATTTGACTTAAAGAATCCGCAGGACATGCAACCCTCCCCTAAAAGACATTTATAGGTTGCATTTATTCCCGTAAAAGTCGAGTCGATATTCTTTCTTCGCCATGCAGTTCAGCGGCTTGCTGACATCGCAGTCGCGTTCGGTCTTTCACTTGATTGTCTCAGGCGTGGCAGGTTAGCCCGCAGGTCGCGCCGTCCAGGCTGGAACCAGCTCCGCATTCAGGCGACGCGACTTTTGCGCCTGGATGAACTGTGTCAGGTCCATGCCGGGTTTTGCGATCGCGACAGCATGTTTCTTCGGCATCAGGTAGCCATATTCCAATGGCGGCTGACGGCGGATGATTCGGCTGAAAAACGGACGCTTGTGATAACGGGACGGGGAAAACCGGGCTGGCTCCGCGCACACCGTCACATATTCCAGTATTTCCTCGATCCAGCCGCTCTGCGGGCGTGCGCCCGGCTCCACCAGCAGGATCCATTGTCCGCGCGCGGACTGCATGACGTCTGCAATGTCCCATTGCACATAAAAACGGCAGCCAGCGGCATCGGCGACGCGCGACGATCCATCGCGCGAACCGTGATCGAGGATCACAACATCGCTTACAAGCCCTTCCACGGCCCCGGTTACGAGCGCAGACAGCGTGTGCGCCAGCTCCGGTTCCTGATCCCGGCATTCCATTATGACTGTCAACATATGCATAGCTCTAACGCATCGCACAATAAATTGCCACTCCGCTCGCCGCGAGAAAAATCCGGTATGGTTTATCGCGGCCACCAACGGCAAGCGACGCCAATTTTCATTTTTGTTCTTGTATTGTTCTCATTTCTGCGTTAGGAATTTAATCATTCGAGGAGGTGATGAAATCCTGCTCGGACGGAAACGGTTTAGGGCGTTGGGCCTGCCTTCAGGGGCGTGCCGCGACCTCGGAGCATCCAGATGAGAGACCATACTCTTTCGGGGCAGGCTGCCTTTCAGCCGCGCCATACGCCTGACATTGCCAATGCGCTGGCCGATGCATCGGGCCTGCGGATCGAGATAGACCGTCGTCGCGGCCGTGGTGCGGGACTTAATCCCGACGGGCGCTTCGAAGCCTTGCAGCGCGAGGTTTTCGACGATGGCTGGCAGACGCTGGAGGACATGCCGGAATTCCGTACCGAAGTGCAGGTGGAAAAGCCGCGCAGCATCATCACCCGCAATGAATCCCCCGATATCCCATTCGACCGTTCCATCAATCCCTATCGCGGCTGCGAACATGGCTGCATCTATTGTTTCGCCCGCCCCACGCACAGCTATATGGGGCTTTCGGCCGGGCTGGATTTCGAATCGAAGCTCTTCGCCAAGCCGGATGCGGCGAAACTCCTGGAACGGGAACTGGCCAAGCCGGGCTACAAGCCGCGGGTGATCGCCATCGGCACCAATACCGATCCCTATCAGCCGATCGAGCGCGAATGGCGCATCATGCGGCAAATACTGGAAGTGCTGGCCAAGGCCGAGCATCCCGTCGCCATCGTCACCAAATCGGCGCTGATCAAGCGGGATATCGACATTCTGGCGCCCATGGCCAGAAAGGGGCTTGCCAAGGTCGGCATTTCCGTCACCACGCTGGACCGGAAGCTCTCACGCAACATGGAGCCGCGCGCCGCCACGCCGGAGAAGCGGCTCGAAGCCGTCAAGGCGCTGACCGAGGCGGGCATTCCCGTGGCTGTCATGATGGCGCCCGTCATTCCGGCACTTAACGATCATGAGATTGAGCGTATTCTCGAGGCCGGCAAGGCCGCTGGCGCCACCGAAGCGTCCTATGTGCTCTTGCGCCTGCCGCTGGAGGTGAGCCCGCTGTTCCGTGACTGGCTGCTGCGCAACTATCCGGACCGTTATCGCCATGTCATGTCGCTGGTGCGCTCCATGCGCGACGGTAAGGATTACGATGCGGAATTTGGAAAACGCATGAAGGGTGCCGGCCCCTATGCCTGGCAGATCGGCAGGCGTTTCGAGATGGCGACCAAACGGCTCGGCCTCATCCGCCGCGGCATTCATCTGCGTGACGATCTCTTCGTCCCGCCGGGCGGAGCCGGCGTGCAATTGTCGCTGCTTTGAAAGACCGTTGCTGAAAACAGACCCCGCCTGATCGAAGCACCACATGGAGCGTGTGACGATATCAGGCAGAACATGACAAGGAGCGGCGGCCTCTTTTTGGCAGCCACACTCCCACGAAATGCCCTGCGGGTTTTCCCTGGCCCGCCGGACATCGCCCCCGGAACCGCCGCCTCGCGTGCGATCGTTTTTCCTCCGCCGCCCCGTTGGAGGATCAAAGGTCATGATGACCGTCGGGGCACGGTGAGCCACGCCCCTCGACCCCGGCTCACCGTGCCTGTCATCGCCCGCTCCGGGGGCTTGCAGGAGATCGGGTGTGTGTGCCAGTTTCGCCGCATGAAACGCACGGCCACACCCGATTCTCCTGCTCTTTTTGATCTTGCCGATACCGGCCCGGATTTTTCCTTCGAACTGGAGGCGAAAAAGAAGGGCCTGTGGCCCGTGGCCGGCACGGATGAGGCAGGCCGGGGACCTCTGGCTGGACCGGTGGTTGCGGCAGCTGTCATTCTCGATCCGGACAATATTCCCAAGGGGATGGACGATTCAAAGAAACTGACGAAGCAGAAGCGGGAAAGCCTGTTCGTGCAGATCATGGAAACCTCGATCGTATCCGTCGCCTCTTCCGGTCCCGGCCTGATCGACAGCATGAATATCCTGCGCGCCAGCCTCGACGCCATGCGCCGCGCCGTGCTCGGTCTCGAAATCTCCCCTGCCCTCGTGCTGGCCGACGGCCGCGACCGCCCGCCCGGTATTACCTGCGAAGCCAAAGCCGTCATCAAGGGCGATTCCCGCTCCCTCTCCATCGCCGCCGCCTCGATCATCGCCAAGGTGACCCGCGACCGGATGATGGAACGCGCCGGTGTGGTGCACACATCCTACGGCTTTGAAGGCCATGCCGGTTACGGCACGCCGGCCCATCTGCGCGCCATCGAAAGCCACGGGCCTTGCCCGCTGCACCGGATGAGCTTTCGGCCGCTGAAGCGGGATTGATTCGGACTGGGAATTTGAGGTCAAGCTATAACCTCCGTTATTAGATCGCTGTTCGGCGGTCCGGTTTTAAGCACCGAAGAAGAACTGGTCGTCATTCACCGCAACAACCACTTCCGGCCCATTGCCTTCGACTGGCTATGATTACCTCGACTAAGAGGTTCGGTTCTGCAAATTTCCTCTCAGGTATGAAACAGGTTTTTTTAATGGTCCCGTCTGCGGTCTATTAAATCTCTTTTGCCGCTAACAGATCTTCGATCCGCTGTCTTATGTCATCATCCGTCTCAAGTTCCTTCAGCCGCCTTAATGCAACAAGTGCTTCATGGGGCCATTGTTTTCGATCCCAACTGGATAGAGCCCGAATTGACATGTTACGGTTTCTTACCACTGGGCTTTGCAAGCCGGCAGAAATGAAGGCCCAACCTTTTCCGGGAAATTTTCCAAGATCCTGTAAAATGAAATCTAAAGCGGCATGCGCTGAGTATCCTGGGCCGAGGCCCATTTCGGTGCCCGGGCCTTTCGCAATTTCACCGAGAGGAATGCATTTCAAGCCAAGCTTGAGCACTTGATCAATACGATCTACATCGGAGCTACGCATCAGATCCCACCAATATTCCTCACCCGCTTCCGTGCGAGCATAGAAGTAAGGCCATGGATCGATGCCAAATTTCTGGCTTACCCTGCTTGCGTTCCAGAATTCTTGCCTGTCACCGACGTCCAAAGCACCGCATATCGCGGGCTTCCAATGATCTTTTGCGAGCAGGTCAGAGACACTTCTGGATACGTGGTCGACCGCGTCGGCGGACCAATCGTGCTGCAGTTTCCGTTCACCGGAATAATGCTCATCGAGCCTGTCTCGAAGCCGAGAAATGAAAGAATAGTGTGAAACGGAATCAAATCTTTCTTTTCCATGCTCCAACAGTGCACCAACGACCGCGCAACCGTGTTCGTAGTCAGAGAATCCCTCAGCCGGCCCATCGTCACCGAGTATCAGGGTATCGACGATTTCGCAGGCTGAATTGAGCAAGTCGTCATCTATTCGCGCCGCCTGAAGTGCAATGTGAAGGTCACCCGCTCTGGCACAAATACAAGCCAGATATTCATACATTACTGCGTTCTTATAGCCTTCACGAATTAGCCAACCCTTGATCTCGGGATCAACTGTACCGACAAGCCGTTCGACTGCGTGAATTCGTCCCCATCCTTCAACGGCCTCGGCCAATTTCCACAGTACTATTTCGCCGTAGCTATCGTTACCAGAGATTGCTGCTGCCGCATAAAGTGTAAACTCGTCGTGCCGACCAAGAGTCAGAAAAGTAACCGTTTCATCGCTGCCCCTTAACAGGCCCAGCAATGCCATTGAGAACTTCACTGGCTCTCTGTGAGCGGCGTGCGTCGTGAACCAATGCGCGATCTCGTACAGCCGGCCAGCGTCCAAAGCCCTTTCAAGCCGCATTTTCTCGATAAGTGGATCGATGACGCTAAGGGCCGAGCCGTCCTTGATCAGTAAATACAAGGCTCTTATGTTACTTTCTGACGCATTTTCAGTAGCTAACTTCAAGGCCGCATATAGTTCTGAGACAATCTGGCTTTCCGGTTTGGAAGCGCCATGATGGCTCATCACCCCGTCCATGACACCCGGTGCGAATGAAATTTCATTCGGATTACCAGCGGGCTCATCGGGAAGCCGATAACCCTCTTCCGACAAGCCTGTCGGTTTCTCCGGATCAATATGTGTAGCGATATGGGCATAGATAGACGCAGCGCTTCCCCAAGGTGGGTTCTTTTTGTTAGGAGGCCAGATATTTTTCTTGAAGAAGCTAAGCATGAGGAACTCTATGCAATTTCAGATTTCAGTCTGCTTACTGAAATAGCCGGAAGATTGCAATTTTTGTCACGTTCGCGAGTAGATTAATAGGCCCCACAGCTCGCTTCCTTCCGATCACGTATATCAACGGTAGCATAACAACTGTGCTCCAAGCATTTTAAGTACTAGGCAGCGACTGAAATGAGGGGTCAAAGTGGAGGTGTAACTGGATGTACGTATTGGGAGCGCAAAAGGAGCTGCCAATGATTGCCCTGGCGACGCATCCTAAACTGGCCTCTAAAGTCTAAACAAAAAAACCCCTCACGGCTCGCGCCGGAGGGGTTTTGAAACAATCCGAGATAAATCTCAGTTCAGCTTCGACTTCACGTCGCCGATCGTGGCGGTGAAAAGCTTGGCCTTTGCGGCGGCTGTCGTCTTTTCGGCAATGAGCTTCTCGGAAGCGGCAATGGCGATATCCACAGCGGCGGCGCGGACTGCGCCGATGGCGTCTTCCTCGGCCTGCTTGATCTTCTGTTCCGAAAGGGCCGTGCGGCGGGCGACGAATTCTTCCGTCTTCTGCTTGGCTTCTTCGGTGAGCGCAGCGGCCTCGCGTTCAGCGGCGGCAACGATGCCGGCGGCTTCCGCTTCGGCTTCCTTACGCTTGCGCTGATATTCGGCCAGCAGGTGCTGCGCCTCTTCACGCAGGCGCTTGGCTTCGGCCAGCTCGTCCTGGATGTTCTGCGCGCGCTCGTCCAGAGACCTGGAGAGCATGCCCGGAACCTTGAGATAGGCGATCAGGACGAAGAAAAGGACGAGACCGACGAGAGCGAAAAATGATGCATCAAATGCCATGTCAGGCTCCCTTCACGTTAGAAGCGGCAGCGATGGCGGCCTTGACGTCGGTGTCCTTGACCTTGGCGCCAACCAGCTGGTCGACGATCGCGGTCGCGGTTTCCTCGGCGATGGCGCCGACATCGGCGAAAGCCTGTTCCTTGATACCGGCAATGCGCTTTTCGGCGGTGGCGAGCTTTTCAGCAAGTCCGGCCTCGATGGCGGCGCGGTCGGCATCGGCCTTGGCCTTGGCGGCGTCACGTGCCGCGGAGCCGATCGAGCTTGCCTTGGCGCGGGCTGCCGCGAGTTCTTTTTCATAGGTTTCGACGGCAGCGTCAGCTTCGGTTTTCAACCGTGCCGCTTCGTCGAGATCCTGTGCGATGCGTCCGTGACGGTTTTCGAGAATGCCGCCGACGCGCGGAACGATGACCTTCTGCATGAGCAGGTAGAAAAGGCCGAACGTGATCGCCAGCCACAGGACCTGCGATGCATAAGTAGACTGGTCGAACGGCGGGAAAACGCCGGAAGCACCGTGTTCAGCGCCGTGCGCTACACCGGTTTCCGTGTGCGTGGCTTCCGGTTGCGGCTGGCCGACAGCCGGAGTTTCCGTATGCGTTTCACCTACGGTCGGTGCTGACTGGGCATAAGCCTCGGTCACGAACATGCTCACCTCCAGGGGGACTGCAAATGCGAAGGATCACGGCACGCCATTTGCGAGCCGTGATCCAGACCTGATGCCGTTATCAGACAGCGAACAGGAGAAGGAGAGCAACGAGCAGCGAGAAGATGCCCAGAGCTTCCGTAACGGCGAAGCCGAATACCAGACGGCCGAACTGGCTGTCGGCAGCAGAGGGGTTGCGCAGTGCGCCGGACAGGTAATCACCGAAGATACGGCCGAGTGCGAGGGACGTACCAGCCATGCCGAGGCATGCGAGACCTGCGCCGATGTACTTTGCTGCTTCCGCTTCCATGTGAGACTCCTTGAGATATTGGTTGTTGCGGCTGTTTTTGACACCCGTTTCCGGGGTCAGCGACTATACTTCTCAGTGACCACCATGCACGGCGTCGTTCAGGTACATGCAAGTGAGTACCGCGAAGACATAAGCCTGCAGGAAGGCAACGAGAAATTCGAGAGCGGTCATGGCGACCGTCATGATGAGAGGCAGCACGGCGCCGCCGATGCCGAGCGCGCCGAGCGCGCCCATGGAGGCGACGAAGCCTGCGAAAACCTTGAGCGTGATGTGGCCGGCCAGCATGTTCGCAAAGAGACGAACGGAAAGGCTGATCGGACGCGACAGGAACGAAATCATTTCAATTGACGCGACAAGCGGCAAAAGCGCCTTCGGTACGCCCGAAGGGGCGAAGATGCCGAAGAAATGCAGGCCGTGCTTGTAGAAACCGTAAACGACGACCGTACCGATGACGAGGCAGGCGAGCGCGAAGGTGACGATGATCTGGCTGGTGACCGTGAAGAAATACGGGAACATGCCGAGAAGGTTCGCCGTCAGCACGAACATGAACAGCGAAAAGACGAAGGGGAAGAATACCATGCCCTTCTTGCCGGCGCCTTCGCGCAGCATGGAGGCGATGAATTCATAGGACATTTCAGCAACGGACTGCATGCGGGTCGGGATCAGACCGCGGTTCGACGTTGCGAAATAAAGGAAACCGGACGCTGCAGCCACGGTCGCAACCATGAAAAGCGACGCATTGGTGAAGGAAAAATCGACGCCGCCAATTTCGATCGGAATGATCGGCTGCACCAAGAACTGATGGGTCGGATCGTTTGCCACCGGCTGCCCTCTTTACCTGTCGCCGCGACTGCGCGGCATCTCAACTGCAAGAAAAAACAGCTTAAACGCCGCCTTTTCCACCCTCGTCTCGTCTGTCCGCCTTTTCCAGCAGCGGCGGCTTGGCCACCGCGCCGGTCGAGCGCAACACATTCAATACGCCTGCGCAGAAACCGAGAAGAAGAAGAACAATCATCCCCCACGGCGTCGTGCCGGCAAAATAGTCCAGAAGATAACCCAGCATAGCGCCGACCACGATGGCCGAAATGAACTCCGATGAGAGCTTCACCGCCATCGCAAAACCCTTCCGGGTTTCCGCAGCGTTGGTCTCCGCCCTCACTTCCGCCTCATCCTCCGCCTTCACCTTTGCCAGCTCTTCGGCAAGGCGCTTGCGGCGCTCGTCCAGACTATCGTCACGGTTGCCAGTCATCTTAAAATCCCACCCATTTTCTCCGTTCCAGCCATGCCAGAACCCTTTGGAGTTGTAAACGGTGACGGATTAAGCCTGTTCCAGCCCGCTCTGAAGTCGCGCGCAACATAGTTTTAGGGGCTTCTCTAGTCAAGGCACTGAGGCAGCTTGTTTCAGCACAAATTAATCATTTAAAAACAATGACTTGATGCCAAATCGTCGTTTGGCGGCGATGTTTCGCGAGGGAATCGGCATTTTTGACACGCAAAATGCGACAAATTGGCGGTAGTATCAGCTCCAGCCGCCACCATAGGTACGGTAAAACACGTGCAGACCTATCCTGCCGACTTTCTTCATCGACTTACCCCAGGCGGGACGGACATAAACGGCATGATAATGGGTGGCGGAGCCCACCTCGTTTAGCCAGATCTTGCCGGCAGTCGTCGCCATGGCCACTTCGCGCGCCATTTTCCAATGGCGTTCGGAATTCACGCGGTCCTTGATATTGTCGCAGGCGAAGGAAAACTGGCAGCGGTTGCGCCAGTCCTTGTTCTGATAGACCACACCGCAGATGGTTTTCGGATAGGCGGGGTTACGCACGCGGTTGAGGATGACCTGCGCCACCGCTGCCTGGCCCTTGACCGATTCTCCGCGCGCCTCGAAATAAATGCCGGATGCCAGGCATTGCTGTTCGGCAGCGGAAAACACCTCGGCCGGCAGCGGGGTCGCCGCCCAGGCATGGTCTTCCGGGCTGATCTGCGGCACGAAACGTCCGGCCTCCGGCTTCTTAAGAATGGCGTCGAAAGGCGACTCGCGGGCAAAATCCGGTGCGGCCGGCGCGTAAGCCGTGGCGAGAATGTCCGGGGTGCGGTTGGTGACGAGTTCGGCGAGCATCGGCGAGACGCTCTTATCCACCTTCTTTTCGTCACGGCGGAAATAGAAGGAAGCGAGTTCGACATCCTTGCCGCGTTTCGGCTTGACGAAAGCCGTGCGATCCTTGCGCTTCAGCGGCTCTATATCCAGCATGCTGGTGCGCTGCAGAACGGAACCGGCGGTGAAGGCCTTCGGCGGCTGCATGATTTCGGTTGCAACGATACGGCCTTTCTTGGCGGCGCGGTTGACACGCTCGCTGTCCGGCGTTGTGGCCTCACCCTTCTTGTTGGTGACGAAGGCGACCTTGCTGCCGTTCGGCAGGGTCATGCCGCTGCCATGCAGCGCCGCCTCGCCTGCCGCATCATTAAAAGTGAGCGAGGCATTGTGCACCGAACCGGCCGGAGACGCGGTCAGCACCATGCGCCATTGCTCGCCGCCATTGTCCAGCCCGGCCAGCAGCGAAGCCAGATCGGCACGTGCAGCGAGGGAGGGAAAGACGAGCCAGGCGGCAAGGCCGAAGACGACCGGTGAGGCCCATCTGGACGTCCATGCCTGAAGGGACGCGGAGGACCGACGACGCATTACACTTTTCGAACGCAAAACCAGCACTCCGAACACCGACAACCATATTTGCTACAGGTGTTCGAGAATCTCTTATTAACCTTGATGCTTGGTTAACGGCGCGCGCGGACGCGGCTTCACGTTAATGTGTAACCATCTTCTAATGCGCGTGGCGCTTCATCGAATTCCAGCTCTGCGCACCGGCGACTCCATTCCGTCATTCCGGCCTTGAGCCGGAATCCAGCCGACGCGCGTCTGCGCGGCGACAAGGACTCCTTCAGCCCAAGGACTTGGGCTGGCTGGATTCCGGCTCAAGGCCGGAATGACGGAGATGCAAGCGTCGCACACCCCGGCTCACTTTTGGGAGACATTCCCCTCTCGTCACACGACGACGTGAGACCCCAGTTCCACCACGCGGTTGGCCGGAAGGCGGAAATAGTCCGAAGGGTCGGCCGCCGTTTCGGCAAGCGCGATGAACAGGCGGTTCTGCCAGCCCGGCATGCCCGATTTCGGATCCGGCACCAGCTTGCGGCGGCCGAGATAGAACGAGGTGGACATGATGTCGAACTTGTAGCCAGTGCGCCTCAGATAACCCAGCGCCTGGGTGACGTTCTGGGTTTCCATGAAACCGAAATGCAATTCCACCACCGCGAAACGATCACTGAGTTTCGTCAGCGTGTACCTGTTCTCCGGTCGAACGCGGGGCTGGTCTTCAGTGCGGATCGTCAGGATGACGTTCTTGTCGTGAAGGACGTGGTTATGCTTGAGATTGTGCAGCAATGCCGCTGGCGCAGCTTCCGGATCGCCGGTCAGGAAAATCGCGGTACCGGGCACACGCACCGGCGCATGGGCGCTTTCCTTTTCCACCGAGGCGACGAAAGCCTTCAGCGGCACGTCGCTGCGGCGGGTCTTGGCAAAGAGAATCTTCGAACCGCGCTGCCAGGTGGTCATGATGATGGTGAAGGCGATCGCCAGCATGACCGGCACGTAACCGCCATCGTGAATCTTGAGCAGGTTGGCGCCAAGGAACACCAGTTCCAGCAGCAGCAGCGGTGCCAGCACGGCAAGCGCCAGCCAGACCGACCATTGCCAGCGCTTGCGCACGAATTCAAAGAACATCAGGCTGGTGACGACCATCGCGCCGGTCACGGAAATACCATAGGCGGTGGCCAGCGCATCGGAACTCTTGAAGGTGAGCACCAAAGCGACGACGCCGAACAGCAGGATGGTGTTGACGGCAGGTAGATAGATCTGCCCGGTATTGGTTTCAGACGTGAAGAGGATTTCCATGCGCGGCAGGTAGCCGAGATGGATGGCCTGACGCACCAGCGAAAACGCGCCTGTGATGACCGCCTGGCTGGCGATGATGGTGGCGGCGGTGGCCAGAATGACGGCCGGCAGGATCGCCCATTGCGGGAACATCAGATAAAACGGATTGGACATCGCCGCCGGGTCTTTCAGAACCAGCGCACCCTGCCCGAGATAATTCAGCGTCAGTGCCGGGAACACCAGACAGAACCATGCCCACTGAATGGGACGGCGGCCGAAATGGCCAAGATCGGCATAAAGCGCTTCAGCACCCGTGATCGTCAGGAAAACCGCGCCAAGCACGACGATGCCGTAAAAACCTTCATTGGCCAGAAATTCAACGGCGTGCCATGGGTTGAAGGCAAAGAGAATGCTGAAATCGTCGGCAATATGGAAAAGGCCGGCCAGCCCCATGACGATGAACCATAGGGCGGTGATCGGCCCGAAGAATTTCGCCACCGTTCCCGTTCCATGCGACTGGATGGCAAACAGGCCTATCAGGATACCGACGGAAATCGGAATGATGAAGGCGTCCAGTTCCGGCGTGACGAGCTTCAGGCCTTCCACCGCGGACAGCACGGATAGTGCCGGCGTGATCATGGCGTCGCCCAGGAACAGCGCCGCGCCGATGAGGCCGAGCACGATTAGAACGCTGCGGTGGGTGCCCGCCGTCTTCATCAGCAACGCCAGAAGCGACAGCGTGCCGCCCTCGCCGTCATTGTCGGCGCGCAAAAGCAGGGTGATGTATTTAAACGTCACGATGATCGTCAAAGACCAGATCATCAGGGAGATGAGGCCGATAACCTCATTTTCGGTGACACCGTCATAGGCGATCGGCCGCAGCGCTTCGCGGAAGGCGTAAAGCGGGCTGGTGCCGATATCGCCATAAACGACACCGATGGAACCAAGGATCGCGGCATATAGCCCCTTGTTCTGATGCTTGTCGTCCGCATCCGGTTTCTCTGCGACGTCCTTGTCGACGATTTGGGACATGATGATCCTGGCTCCTTAGAGCCAGCCCTTCCAACGAAAAAAGAGAAACGGAATGATGGCGGACATCAGCATGATGACGAGCGCGAGCGGATAACCAAATGTCCAGTTCAACTCCGGCATGAGCTGAAAGTTCATTCCGTAAACCGAGGCCACCAGGGTCGGCGGTAAAAACACCACCGAGGCAATCGAGAAAATCTTGATGATGCCGTTCTGCTCGATGTTGATAATACCAAGAGAAGCATCGAGCAGGAACGTCAGATTGCCGGAAACGAAGGAAGCATGTTCGTTCAGCGACTGAATATCGCGCCCGATCGACTTGCCCTGCTCTCTCGCACCCTTGTCCTCGCGAACCTGATCGCTGGTGGACAGAAAGGTCTGGAGGCGCGCCAGCGATGCGAGGCTCACGCGGACCTTCGAGATCAGCCGGTGATAGGCGGCGATGTTGGTCAGACGATCTTCGAGATAACGCGGCGCCTTGCGTTTGGAGCGCGCCTGACTGCCGAGAATGTCGGCGGCGAGATTATCGATGCCGGTGACCGAATTTTCGAGAATCTCCGCCGTGCGGTCAACGATGGTTTCCAGCAGCTTCAGAAGCAGCGCCGTGCCGCTGCGCATCTCGTGCGGCACGCGGGTGATGGCGGCGATGAAGAGGTGGAAGGATTTCGGCTCGGCATAACGGATTGTTACGAGGCGCTTGCCGGCAAGAATGAAAGCGACGTCCGTGAGGCGCGGATCGTCCGAATCCGCCTTCCACACCAGAGACCCGGTCATGAAGACATTGCCGTCTTCCATGTAAAGACGGCTGGAGGGCTCGATATCCTTCAAATCCTCGCGCGTCGGCAGATCAAGCCCCAGCAGCTTTTCCACATGATGCTCTTCGGCCCTGTCCGGATTGACGAGATCGATCCAGACGATGTCGTCGGGAATCTGTTCGGAGCCGTCGTCTGGCGACAGGCTGATCGCCTCGCAATTGGCGCGATAGGCTTTTATCAATCCGTTTCTCCGCTCCACATCGCAGGCTTCAGCCGCAATGCTGCTTAACATATCCTGTTCAAGGTCGGCAAACCTTTGGACGACACTTCAGGGAACGCTGGAACAGGCGGGATTTTCACATCTCGCCAGCCCGACGGACCAAGAGCCAAACGGCGCAGGCGTATGCTCCCAAAGCGAGAAGCAATCAAGCAATATTTTTTCGCGACAGCCTTGCAGGCAAAGCATCTCTGGAGAAAAACCACAGAGAGCTTTTCCTATAAAGCCGATTAATCTTTTGTATTTAAAAGATATTCTTTCCGTCCCGCCACCGGGCCGGCTCGTTCCCCGCTATTCGAAAACAATTTTCGGCGCCGGTTTTCTTTCATCCGCACCGATGCGCGCCCAGACCTTTTCCGCGATATCGCGGTAGATCGCGGCCTGCGGGCCGTCCGGTTCGGCGGCAACGACCGGGGTTCCGGCGTCCGACATTTCGCGGATGGAGATGGTGAGCGGCACTTCGCCGAGGAACGGCACGCCGATCCTTTCCGCCTCCGCCTTCGCCCCGCCATGGCCGAAAATATCGTAGCGCGCCCCCGTATCGGGCGCGATGAAATAGCTCATATTCTCGATGACGCCGAGCAGCGGAACTTCCACCTTACGGAACATCGTGATGCCCTTGCGCGCATCGATCAGCGCCAGATCCTGCGGCGTGGAAACGATGACGGCGCCGGCGAGCGGCACCTGCTGGGCGATGGTAAGCTGCGCATCACCCGTGCCGGGCGGCATGTCCAGCACCAGCACATCCAGTTCGCCCCAGGCGACTTCACGCAGCATCTGCATCAATGCGGACTGCACCATCGGCCCGCGCCAGATCATCGCCGCTTCCTCATCCACCAGGAAGCCCATGGACATGACCTTCAGCCCGTAATTCTCCATGGGGACGATGATACGGTCTTCCTGCTGCTGCGGGCGGCCGGAAATCTTGAGGAGGCGGGGCAATGAAGGACCGTAAATATCGGCATCGAGCATACCGACCCTGAGGCCGAGCGCCTGGAGACCGAGGGCCAGATTAACAGCGGTCGTCGACTTGCCGACCCCGCCCTTGCCCGAGGCGACCGCGATGATGGCACCCACACCCGGAACGCCGACCTTGGAAGAGCGTGGCTGTGCCGCCGGGCGACCTGTTGCCGCAGCGGGCCGTGCCGGCTGTTCTGCGCCGGGCTTGCGGTCCGCGGTCAGCGCCACCACCGCACCGACAATTCCCGGGACATTTTTGGCAGCCTTTTCCGCCGAAAGCCTCAACGGCTCCATGTCCGCGGCCCTGTCGGCGGGAACGGTAATCGAAAAATAGGCTTTCCCATCGGCAATGAAGATTTCAGAGACCATGCCAAGCGCCACGATGCTTTTATCGCTGCCGGGATAGATGACGGCTTCCAAAGCCTTTTCGACCTCGTTCTTGCTGACCTCTGCCATAGTTTTACTCCGCTACATCATCCTACCGGATATGGGCTCAATTCCGCGCCATCCATAGACAAGGCGGAGCGCTTCGCCAATGCTAAAGAACATCAGGCGGCCAATCGCGACGATTTAACGTCCCGGTTTCAGATTTCGTCGTCCATATCGAGCGTTTCCGGGTCGAAAACGCGGCCATCGAAAAAACAGTCGGGGCCGAGCACCAGGCCCGTGCGCGACGCCCCGACATGGACCGGCTCCCGCAACGTCCCCTCCAGCTTGAGGTTCGCACCCGGCACCGGCACGAAAAGCGGTTTCATGGCCTTGCGGAAAATATCCGGCCTGTAGGCATTGCGCGCGGCCTCCACCACGGCCGCATCGAAGCGGCGATCGGCGGGAACCTCGCCCCAGCGCAACATCTGGCTGAAGAACCACAGCGCCTGGCTCTGCCAGGGAAAATTGGCAGCCTTGGCATTTGTCACGAAAAATTCCGGATAACGCTGCATGTCCCGCAGCGAGGTGGAAATATACCCCGTCAGTGCCGGAAGCAGGAATTCACCGTTTGCGCCGATATAATGGGGAGCGGCGAGAATACCGGTGAGTTCCTCGATGTTGGCGGGATTGGCGCACCATTCACCGGCACGGTAAAGCGCCCGCAGCAGCCCTTCCAGCGGGGTGGCGTTCGCCTCCGCCCAGGGCCGTCTCGTGGCGAGAATTTTCTCCGGGGCATTGTGCCAGATCAGCGCTCCGGTCGTCACGATCCGCCCGGCACCGCCCAGCACCAGGGCGCTGCCCGCCGGTTCGGCCGTACAGAGCGCGTCAACCTTGCCGCTTTCCAGGAGCCCAGGCATTGCCTTGGGCAAGGCTTCGACGATTTCCATATCCCGGCCGAGCAGCACGCCGCAGCTTCCGAGCAGATATCGCAGGGTATAAAACGGCGTGGAGATGATGTCCTCGACCGCGAATACAGGCGGGTTCGCACCGGAGGCCCGGCGCGCGGCGCAGACACGGGCCATGGCTCGCCCGAAAGCGGCCGGATCCGGCAGCTTCAGACCTTCACGGTAAAGCTCATCATAAAATTCGTGAGAAACAGTCGTTGCCGATCCGCCAAGGGAGAGCGTGAAAACACCGATAATATTGCCCGGCAGATCATCGAGACCGACCGCGGAACCGACCGGAACCGGAGCGGGCAGATGGGCGACCTGAACCTCATCTCCGTCAAGCGCGGCAAGCACGGAGCGCGCGGATTGCTTTCGAACGAGTTGCAGTTCTATGCCTTCATCGGCAGCAAAACCTTTTTCGGCAGCGGCTACCAGCACGGCGCAGTCGACAGTCGGAGAAAATCCCGCTTTTACCTTATGCCGCTCCGGCAAACGATTTCTCCTTTCCGGTGATTCGAAAGAAGGATCGCCCAGGAACCCGTTTATCACAATGATAAAGTTGTGATTTCGCTATTTAATCAAGCCGACCCGCAGGGCCTTGGCAACGGCCTGGGTACGGTTGACCGTGTCGAGTTTTTTCGTCGCACGGTTCAGGTAATGATTGATGGTATGTTCCGACAACATCATGATTTCAGCGATTTCGGCGCTTGTCTTGCCGGCGGCCGTCCAGTTCAGACAGTCGATCTCGCGTTCGCTCAATGTTTCGGGAACGCGCAGGTCAAGACGGCGGATTTCAGATAGCCGGGCAAAGACATGGCTGGAAATGTAGAAAAGTTCCGCCAGCCGGCTGACCGGCAGAACCGTCTTGTTTCCGGAGAAGGACACCGCACCCCGTGTCGTGGTGATGTCGTGAACGGGAAACCACACCGAATTGACCATTTCAAATCGTTCGAAGAGACCGATAACGGGCTTTTTCGCGAGATGCTCTTCGCCTTTGACCAAAAAATCCATGGACACGGAAAAGGGGGCGGTCGATTTTTTCAACTGCGCCATGACCCGGCTGCTCTGCAACATGCCCTCTTCATCGTAACGCTGCAAAAGCTCGGCCGGCCAGCTTGTAATGATGGTATATTGCGACAGCTCGCTCGCCATTTCGGACGACAGGTCAAGAACCATGAAGGCCTTGAATTCCCAAGCCTCCGTCAGCCGCTTCAAGAACCGGAATATGTCGAATTGGGTGTTCAGATCGGCGATCTCGCGAACGCAATCAACACCAATCGACTGAACGGCGGCCGTCTCTGTTTTCTGCATGAAAGCTGTTCTTCGAGAATGAGAAAATGCCGCCGCAAAGAACCCCCTTTGCCCGGAATTGCGGATGTTACTCACCAAAATGATTCATGCAAACAAAAGTTGAAAACTTAATTCAGAATAATCGAAAATAAGATTCAACCGGCGCAAAACCGCCCTCTGCCAATGTTTCGGCCGCAGGTTTTCTTCAACCATCCGCAACCGGGGATAATCTGCAGGCAAGTTCCGCCGCAATTTTATCCGCCGTTTCGCGCACCGGCGGTCCCCATTTGCGAAGCTGTTTCAGATCAACGCGATAGGCGGGACCGGTGACGGAAATCGCCGCATAAAAATTGCGCCCGGGTGCGCGCACAGGCGCGGCAACACAATGAATTCCGACCTCATGCTCCTGCAGGTCGAAACCATAACCGTTTTTGCCGATAGCAGAGACATCCTCGATCAACGCCTCGGGGGTTATCAGCGTGTTTTGCGTGAAGCGATGGAAGTCCAGCCCCGCGGCAAGTTCCACCAGATCGGCGGCGGGGAGCAGGGAAAGCGCTGCCTTGCCGACGCCAGTGCAATAGGCTGGCGACGTCTTGCCGACCTGCGAATGCATGCGCAGACTTTGCTTACCTTCCATCTTGTCGAGATAGGTGACCTGGCCGCCGTTCAAGACGGCGAGATGCACGGATTCCTGCGTCGCATCCTGCAACGCCGCCAGATGCGGGGCGGCAACGCTGCGCAGATCGTTGCCGCTCCAGGCTTTCGCCGCCAATTGCAGCAGCCTCAGACCCACGGCATAGGTCTGGTCAGCGGCATGATCAATCAGGCCTTCGGCAATCAAATGGGCAAGCTGACGGTGAACGGTGCCGCGCGGTTGGCCGCAAGCCTCAACCACATCGGTAAAGCGCATCGGTTTTTCGGCGAAGGCGATGAGTTCCAGAAGCGAGACGGCCTTTCCGAGGGTGCCGGTCACGGTTTCCGTTTTTTGCGCCCGACCCGGAACGGCCTCATGCTTTTGATCATCAGGCTTTCTAAGATTGGGCTTTTTAAGATCGGGCATGGCAACATCCACCGTCATCTGCCTTGACATAAGCGTGACGCCAAGAGAATAATTCCATTTAGTAAAATCTAGTTCCATATAATGGAACAATCAAGCCCTCAATTGACGAGACGATGCCGATGACGCAAGCCCATTTCCCTGACCTCAAGGACGCCGGCGTGCTGGTCACCGGCGGCGGCTCCGGCATCGGCGCATCGCTGGTGGAGGCCTTTGCGATGCAGGGGGCGAAGGTCGCCTTTATCGACATCGCGGAAGAGCCCAGCCTGGCGCTTGTCCAGCGGCTGTCAAAAACGGCGCCTCACCCGGTCCATTTTTTCAAGACCGACCTCAGCGACATTCCCGCGATCGGGCGGACGGTGGAGGCGGCGGCATCCGCCACAGGCGGTATTAAGGTGCTGGTCAACAACGCCGCATGGGACGACCGCCACGACATCGATACCGTGACGGAAGCCTATTGGGACGCCAATCAGGCGGTTAATCTCAAGCAGATGTTCTTCACGGTCCAGGCGGCATTGCCGCATCTGCGGCAGGCAAAAGACGCGTCCATCGTCAATTTCTCCTCGATCTCGTTCCTGCTGAACATGGGCGATCTTCCCTCCTATGCGGCGGCCAAGGCCGGCATCATCGGCCTGACGAAAAGCCTTGCCGGCAGGCTGGGGCCGGAAAACATCCGCGTCAACACGCTGCTGCCGGGGATGATAGTGACGGAGCGGCAGAAGGAACTGTGGCTGACGGATGACGGGATTGCCGCAACCACGGCACGGCAATGTCTCAAGCGCACGCTCATTGCCGCCGATCTGACGGGGCCGTGCCTGTTTCTCGCATCATCGGCATCGAGCGCCATCACGGCGCAATCCATAATCGTAGACGGAGGCCTGTTATAATGTCTGAACCCGCTTTTATCGCCGTCGACTGGGGCACGACCAGTTTCCGGCTGTGGCTGCTCAGCCGGTCGGGCGCGGTGCTGAATGAGCGCAGAAGTGCGGAAGGCATGACGACAGCCATGCGCACCGGCTTTGCCGATGTGCTGCAATCGCATCTCGACGCCATCGGCGCACCGGAAAACCTGCCGGTTCTCGTCTGCGGCATGGCGGGTGCGCGGCAGGGCTGGGTAGAGGCTGGCTATATCGACGTGCCGGCATCGCTTTCTGCAGTTCTCGAAGGGGCGGTCCGCGTGCCGGGTCAGGCGCGGGATGTTCGTATTCTGCCGGGGCTGGCGCAGCGGGATAAAAACGCGCCTGATGTGATGCGCGGCGAGGAAACACAGCTGCTCGGCGCACTTGCTTCCGCCGACGCCGGCGAAAAGCTGGTCTGCATGCCCGGCACGCATTCCAAATGGGTGACGGTCAAGGGCGGCGACGTTACCGGCTTTGCCACGTTCATGACCGGCGAACTCTTCGAGGTCATCTCCAAGCAGACAATCCTTTCCCATGCGGTGGCCGAGGCCGAAGCCTTTAATGGCGAACACGAGACCTTCAAGGCGGCCGTGCGCGACATCTACGCCAATCCGCAGCTGGCGACCAACCGCCTGTTCACCCTGCGCTCCGGGCAATTGCTGCATGGTCTTGGCGCAACCGATGCCAAGGCCAAGCTTTCCGGCATCATGATCGGGCTGGAAATTGCCGGCGCGCATTCCACCGCAAGCCGGGATACGCCGGTGGTGCTGATCGGCTCCGGCGCACTTGGCGCGCTTTACGAGGGTGCATTCGCGGCCCTGGACATTCAATATACGGTCATCGATGCAGACGAGGCCGTGCGGCGCGGATTGCTGGCCGCTGCAAATGCCATCTGGCCCTAAATCATATAGTGTGAGCGGAATTTCTCGCGAAAACCGCTCGCACTTGTCGCCATTCCGCTTCAGGACGAAAGAAACACCATGCGTATCCCCTTCCCTTCCATAAAATATCCGCTGATCGCCATTCTGCGCGGTCTGAAACCCGAGGAAACCGAAGGCGTCGTCGGCGCGCTGATCGAGACCGGTTTCCGCGCCATCGAAATCCCGCTCAATTCGCCCGATCCGTTCCGTTCGATCGAGATCGCCGCGAAGATGGCGCCCGCCGATTGCCTGATCGGCGCAGGCACCGTGCTGAGTGTGGAAGACGTGGAATCGCTTGATGCAGCCGGCGGCAAGCTGATGGTCAGCCCCAATGCCGATGCGGACGTGATTGTCGCCGCGCGCGTCAAGGGCATGGTGACGATGCCGGGCGTTCTGACGCCCACCGAGGCGCTGGTTGCGGCAAAGGCCGGGGCGACGGGGCTGAAATTCTTCCCCGCCAGCATCATCGGCCCCGCCGGCATCAATGCGATCAGGACAATCCTGCCGAAGGATCTGGTCATTGCTGCCGTCGGTGGTGTGTCGGACAAGAATTTCAGCGAATATACAAAGGCCGGCATCCTTGCTTTCGGGCTTGGAACCAGTCTCTACAAGCCCGGCATGACGGCGGCGGAGGTTCGGGAACGTGCCACTGTCACGCTTTCTGCCTATGACGCCGCAATCGGAGGATAAGAGCTTGGCAACCGTTTTCCCCTTTGCCGGACGTGTTCTTGATGAAACGCCGATGACGCTTGGCGAAGGCCCGACCTTTGACGCCGCGACCGGCACCGCCTGGTGGTTTAATATTGTCGAGCGGGAGCTGCATGAACTGCATCTCGCTTCCGGCCGCAAAACCGTGCACGCCTTGCCCTTCATGGGCAGTGCGCTGGCCAAGATCAGCGACAGCAAACAATTGATCGCCTCCGATGACGGCCTTTTCCTGCGCGACACGGCAACAGGCGTTCTGACACTGCATGCGGAACTGGAAAATAACCTGCCCGGCAATCGTTCCAATGACGGACGCATGCATCCCTCCGGCGCGCTCTGGATCGGCACCATGGGCCGCAAGGCGGAAACCGGCGCGGGCAGCATCTACCACGTTGCCAAAGGCACGGTGACGACGCTGTTTGCCGAGATCAGCATTCCGAATTCGATCTGCTTTTCTCCCGATGGCGCGACCGGATATTACGTCGACACCAAGGTCAACAAGCTGATGCGGGTGCCTCTGGATGCCAAGACGGGTCTTCCCTCGGGCAAGGCCGAAGTGCTGGTCGATTCCGCCGGTATCGATGGCGGCATAGACGGCTCGGTCTGCGATGCGGAAGGGCACATCTGGAACGCCCGCTGGGGCATGGGTGCGGTCGATCGTTACGATGCCAACGGCAATCATATTGAACGCTATCTGGTGCCGGCAGGGCAGACCACCTGCCCGGCCTTCATCGGCCCCGATGCGTCCCGTCTTCTCGTCACATCCGCGCGCGAAAATCTCGACGACGACGCCATTGCCGCCAATCCGCAGCATGGAAAGACATTCGAGCTTGGGATTGAAGTGAAGGGCCGGTTCGAGCCGCTTTACAGGTTGTGAGGCGTAGCACGCTCCGCCCTCCCCTCATTCCTATGCCTGTCACAGGAATCTAGCCAGCCCAAGTCCTTGGGCTGAAAAGACTCTTCCCGCCGCGCAGACGCGCGTCGGCTGGATTCCTGTGACAGGCACAGGAATGAGGGTTGTGGGGATGCACCGACACATAAATCTTAGACTGATGTACCAAAGAACGTCGCAGCCAGGCCGCCGCCCTCTCAAGGAATATCCGAGAGAATCTCGCGATAATTCTCGTGCAGGTAACGCTGGGTGGCGGCGGCATCGGCGGGGCGGCCGTAAAAATAGCCCTGGCCCATGGCGCAGCCGAGCGCGCGCAGCTTTTCCTCTTCCGCACGCTCCTCGATACCCTCGGCCACCACTTCGAGATCGAGACCTTCGCACATGGCGACGATGGCCTTGATGATGTGTTCCGAAGGGCGATCGCTGCTGATGCGGGAAACGAAGGCACGGTCGATCTTGACCTTATCGAAGGTGAAGTCGCGCAGGCGGCCAAGGCTCGACTGGCCGGTACCGAAATCGTCGAGGGAGATGCGAACACCCGCACTCTGCAATTCGCTGATGATGCGCTGCGCGGTATCGGCGGAGGTCATGACAGCCGTTTCGGTGATTTCAAGCTCCAGCCGATGTGGGTCGAGACCGACACGCGACAGGATAGAGAGAATATTGTCCGCCGTGCCAGGATCCATCAGCTGCGCGGAGGACAGGTTGAAGGACAGGAAAAGCTCGCGCGGCCAGAACAGGGCTGCTTCCGCCGCCTTCCTGAGCAGGGCTTCCGAAAGAGCGTCGATAAAACCTCTTTCTTCAGCCAGCGGCACAAAAACGGCGGGCGATACGAAGCCGAGATCAGGGTCGTTCCAGCGGGCAAGCGCCTCGAAACCGATGACTTTGGCCTCTTCCAGCCTGACGATGGGCTGGAAATGCACATCGATCGCGTCGGTGATGATGGCGTTTCGCAGAGCCTGTTCCAACTGGGTGGCGCGCTTCATCTCCTGCGCTATCTCGCGCGAATAGACCGTTATCTGGCCGCGGCCGCGCCGCTTGGACCGGTAAAGCGCCGTCTCGGCGCTTTTCAGCAGATCCTCGAAATCATCGCCGGCAAAAGGGTAGATGGCAAAACCGAAGGAAGAGGAAAGCCGGACGTTGCGATCGCCGAGATCGTAAGGAGCGGACAGCACGTCCTTGATCATGTTGCCGACGCGCTCGGCGCCGGTGCGCTCGAAGACCAGCGGCAGCACGAAAGCGAATTCATCGCCGTCATGGCGCGTCACGACAGCGCCATCGGGAATGCAGGCTTTCAGGCGATGCGCCACCTGGCACAGAATCTCGTCGCCCGCCTGCACGCCGAAAAGATCGTTGATGGGTTTGAAGCCGTCTATATTCGCGATGCCGACCGTGAAGGGTGCGGGATCGCTGGAGCGTTCGCTCGCAAGCATGCGAATCTTGTCTCGCAGACGGTAGCGGTTGCCGAGCCCCGTCAAAGGATCGCTGTAAGCCATCGCTTGCAGCTCGTTCTGGCTGACCTGCAACGCTTGCGGCTCTGGCCGTTTCATTCCTGCATCTCGTGAATCCTGTGTGATTGCGCTCACAATGCAGGGCAAGTATTAAAAAAGCCATAGAGCCGCGAACCGAAAAATGCGGGCAGCGTTTTCCGGGAAGCCCAAAGCTTCGGTCAAAATGAGCCTGACAGCGGTCAATTTCCGCCTGTCTCTTGCCGTGGCAGCGGAATTTCAGGCTTGAAGCCGCAGGTCATCCTTGCTGAAAAGGCGCAGGAAAGCGGCCTCGACCATATCGGGACTGACGGGTTTCAGCAGCATGTCTTCCATGCCCGAAGCCAGACACTTGTCGAGATCGCCTTCGAAGGCGTGCGTTATGACGCCGACAATGGGAATGCGATTGTCGCCGGCAAGGCCGCGCATACGGCGGGCAACCTCAAAACCGTCGATATCGGCAAGCGTCGTATCGAGCAGAACCGCGGATGGCGCCTGTTCCGCAAAAAGACGCAAGGCTTCTTCGCCGGAGGTGGCGAGCCGGTAGGATAGTCCAAGGCCCTCGAGTATCTGCGAAAAAACGATCTGGTTGACCCTGTTGTCCTCAACGAGAAGTATCTCGCAGACGCCGCCGGTCTTGAGCATTTTGGGCAGGTCTTCCGTCATGATCTCCCAGTCCTCCTCAGAGGATTTTTCCCTGGGAGAAGAGCTGAGGCCAACGGCAAGATAATGCAGCAGCGACGCGCCTATCTCGTCCTCCTCGATGGTGACGACGGGCAGGCCGTGGGCTTCGGCGATATCGAGACAGGCGACGCTCATCTGCGCGTCCACCACGACAACATCGATGGTGACGCCGGCCGAGGCGGCGACATCGATGAAACTGCGCTGTTCTTCTTCGCCCGTCACGACGGCGAAGTCCATGCCGCCCGCGGTCAACAGGCGACCGGCGGCTTCGCCGAAACGCCCGTTTTCAGATACGACCAGCACCGCCTTGCTCTTCAGCAGGCCGCTTCTGGCATCGCGCTCATCATCCTTGCCATAGGTGGAGGAAACGAAGGCAACGTGCTCGAGCGAGGGAATGACGGGCATGCCGTTTGCGTCGATGGTGGCGAGCGCGGTGACATCCTCCATCGTCGTCACCAGAAAATATCGGCCGGGCCTGCCCACACGCTGCTTGCGGGTAATCGTCAGGACTTCTTCACCATTCAGGCGTCTCACTCTTTCGGGAATGACGCTCGGTGTGCCGCTGTCCAGCACCATGCGATCGGCGATATCGATCCGCCCCGCAACCTCACGCGAATGGAGATCGAAAACGGTTCGGCCGAGAATAGCTTCGGCACTGGTCTCGACCATGGCGCAGGCGGATTTGTTGATTGCCGCATAGGCCATGTTCCGATCCTTGACGAAGACCGGAAATGGCAGATTATCGAGAATATCCTCGATCAGCTGGACGCGTTCGAGGTCGATGCGCCACTGTTCTTCTCTTTTCTTCTGTTCGGAAATATCGGCAACAACGCTGATGCCGAGACCGGAAGGCAGGCGGTTCATGACGAAACGCAGGAAGCGTTCCCCCTTCAGCCGCTCGGTCTTTTCCGAGCGCTCCTTCCAGTGCAGCGCCAGCCGCTCGCCGATCCATTCCTCCCGCCCGAGCTGGCGGGCGTTGGCGGCCAGGCTTTCCGCCTCCAGAAGATAACAATCGTAGAGCGCGCTCAGATAGTCGCGCAGCCGCGCGCCCGGTCCGACAACGCCCTCCTGGAGCGGAAAAAAACTCAAGAGTTTCCGGCTTGCGAAAATAATGTGATCGTTACGGTCGTAAACGACTATCGCCGCGCCAAGCGCGTCGCAAAGGGCATCAAGCATCACCGTATGAACGCCCGCGCCAGAGGACGCCAAATCACTCAACTGCAAACTCCCGCCTGTTTTAAAGGGTCAGGCTTATGTTTCTATTGGAATCGTCCAAAGCGGATGCCGGGATGAAACGATAAATTCCGAAAAAGAGACATCAGGGTTCGCCACTTGAAGCAGTCTTGAGGAGAAGATGACGTTCACCCATAGTCGACGTCACACACCACCCGGCCAGGGGGGCCTCGTTCCTGCGATCATTTCAAGCCGCCACACCATAACCAGGGTCGATTAAAGGCGGATTAACGCTTAACGCCATGTTGAGCGAAATGATCAAATGCCCGAAAGACCGCAAAACATGTGCAAATGTCCGCGACGCCGGTTTTTTGCTTTCGAAGCCGCAGCGAATCCGCGAAAATGACGATCATGGCCATCAAGCAGCTTTCAGAAACCCTCATCAACCAGATCGCCGCCGGCGAGGTCATCGAAAGACCCTCCAGCGCCACGAAGGAACTGGTGGAAAACGCCATCGACGCCGGCGCGACGCGGATCGAGATCGCCACGGCGGGCGGCGGCAAGGGGCTGGTGCGGATTACCGACAATGGCTCCGGCATGTCGCCCACCGATCTGGAACTTGCGGTCCGGCGTCACTGCACCTCGAAGATTTCCGATACGCTGGACGATATCCGCACGCTCGGGTTTCGCGGCGAGGCGCTGCCCTCCATCGGCTCGGTCGCCAAGCTGACGATTACCAGCCGCCAACAGGGCGCTGAACAGGGTTCGGTCATTTCCGTGACCGGCGGCAAGGTTTCTGACGTACGGCCCGCCGCCTCGAATGCCGGTACCATCGTCGAGGTGCGCGACCTGTTCTTCGCCACGCCTGCGCGGCTGAAGTTCCTGAAGACGGAACGCGCCGAGGCGGCCGCCATCACCGAGGTCGTCAAGCGCATGGCGATCGCCTTTCCGCATATCCGCTTCGTGCTATCGGGCACCGATCGTTCCACGCTCGAAATCCCTTCGACCGGTGACGATCATCTCGCCCGCATGGCGCAAATCCTCGGCGCGGAGTTCAAGGACAACGCCATCGAAATCGATGCCGGGCGCGAGGATGTGACGCTGACCGGTTTTGCCGGCGTGCCGACCTTCAATCGCGGCAACTCGGCGCATCAATATGTCTTCGTCAATGGCCGCCCGGTGCAGGACAAGCTGCTTTTATCTGCCATTCGCGGCGCCTATGCCGAAACCGTGCCGCATGGGCGATATCCGGTCGCGGTGCTGTCCATCACGCTCGACCCCGCCTTTGTGGATGTGAACGTGCATCCGGCAAAATCCGACGTGCGTTTCCGCGATCCCGGCCTCATTCGCGGGCTGATCGTCGGCGCGATCCGGCAGGCGCTGACGCGCGACGGTGACAGGGCGGCGACGACGGGTGCGAGCCAGATGATGAGCGCCTTCCGTCCGGGTTACAGCCCGTCCAATCTCCGGCCTTCTCCGTCCGCGACATGGTCCGCCGCGACTTCTCCTTCCCGGCCGCTTGCCGTTTCCAGCGGAACGCAATTTTCGGAGGCCGTGCAGTCGCGCTTTTCCGACATTACCATGCCGACGGCGCGGGCCGAGCCGAGGGAGACTTACGAGGCCGCCGCAAGCCCCTCGCCAGAAGCGGTGCTTTATCCGCTGGGGGCGGCACGGGCGCAGCTGCACGAGAACTACATCATCGCGCAGACGGAAAACGGCCTCGTCATCGTCGATCAGCATGCAGCGCATGAGCGGCTGGTATTCGAGGAAATGCGCAATGCGCTGCATTCCCAGCGTCCGCCATCGCAGGTGCTGCTCATTCCAGAGATCATCGACCTGCCGGAAGAGGATTGCGACCGGCTGATGGATCATGCCGCCGGTTTTGATGCGCTGGGCCTCGTAATCGAGCGTTTCGGGCCGGGCGCGGTCGCCGTGCGGGAAACGCCCGCCATGCTGGGCGAAGTCAATGTGCAGGGGCTGGTGCGCCAGCTTGCCGACGAGATTGCCGAATGGGATGCCGCCTCCACGCTTGCCAACAAGCTGGAATATGTTGCCGCCACCATGGCCTGCCACGGTTCCGTGCGCTCCGGCCGGCGCATGCGGCCGGAGGAGATGAATGCGCTTCTGCGGCAAATGGAAAACACGCCGGGTTCCGGCCAGTGCAACCACGGTCGCCCGACCTATATCGAACTGAAACTTTCCGATATAGAACGGCTCTTCGGCCGTAGCTGACGCCTTGTCCCGGCGGCAGGCCGGTAGGGCTGGCCTTGGCCCGCGCCTGACGGTATAAATTTAGGGAACTGGAGCATCCGCATTGTTCAGGAAAACGCTACGCCGTTTCGGACTGGGTGCCCTGACAGGACAGAGCAGGAGACGAAAACGGATGAACAGATTTGAGGGAGGCGGCAACCGCCTCGCCGTCATCGAATATCTCGACGGTGATTTCCGGATCGTGCAGACCGGCTCGCATGTCGTCTGCGCCATCACCGGCAAAAGCATTCCGCTCGATGAGCTGCGCTATTGGAGCGTGGCGCGGCAGGAAGCCTATGTGGATGCGGCGGCTTCGCTGGAAGCAGAACGCAAGGCGGGCAATCTGCCAGCATAGTGTAGATGCGACGATGTAGTGAATATGCTTCGCGAACGCTGGTCTTGTAGAAAACGCTAATTCACGTGAAAATTGAAGTATGCGATAGTTCTCTTGTTCAACGAGCAAAGGAACGATTCGTTGTGATCACTGCCAGAATTAGATGCATCAATAAAACTGACAGAAGCAGCGCTTGGGAACGCATAAGAAGCGTCGGCGGTGTCAACCCTGATGGTAAGAACTGGAAACTTACGCTCAACGACGCAATCGTAGGCATCGAGAACAAAACTTACGCGTTCTATGTAGAACGTCCCGCTGGGGATAGGGTCAACGTAGTTGTAGCCAAAAGTGCTTATGGGAACAAATATCTAAAAACTACATCAGACGGTGATCAACCAAATAACCTTCTAAGCTTGCCTGAATGCCCTTAAGACGAGTATGGCATAGCGCACTGAAATATAAATCTCTATTTTGGTGCGCTCACCACATAATACTTGGTATACTTGTTAGAATGAAGTCCGCGCATTGTCCCGCAGCAAACGCGCACGGCAGTTCGCCACCGCCGTATTGATGATGGTCGCGGCCGCGTTGGGGTCGTCGAACACCATGTCGATTTCGATCACCAGACTGTTCCACAGCAATTCTTCGGCCCGGCCGTGATGCCCGTTAAGCCGCACGGCGTCCTTGGCCGTCGTCACCAGCTGCAGATTCTGTCTGGCCGCATCTGCAAGAAGATCGGCAATCTCGTCGTCGCTGAAATGGTGGTGATCCGGGAAGGAGCGTTGCAGCACGATGTCACCGCCGAGCGCCTCGACGGTTCGATAAAACTTGGCCGGGTCGGCAATACCCGCATAGGCCAGAACGCGGCTTCCCCTGAAGTCCTGCGGCTCCTGCGGCGTGATCGCCGCAACGAAGACGGGTTTGGCGGCTTTTGCCGCCTGCCTGACCAGCGGATCGGCCGCATGGCCGTTTCCAACCTTCAAAAGACCGGTCATCTGCCGCATCTGCTCGGCGAGCGGTGCTCTCACCGGCCCGCCCGGGACGAGATGGCCATTGCCGATGCCGCGCAGCGTATCGATGACGACAAGCGCGTAATCCAGCGTCAGGCGCGCGCTCTGAAAGCCATCATCCATGATGATGAGATCGACGCCTTCCTTCACCAGCCGGTGTGCGCCTTCCACCCGCTTGCGGGAAATGACCGTGACCGCCTCTCGCGCCAGAAGCAGAGGTTCATCGCCGACATCGGCCGAGCGGTGCTGTCCGGGATCGACAAGCGTGGTGACATCAAGCGTGCCGCCATAACCGCGACTGAGGAAACCGGGCTTCAGGCCTTTCGCGGCGGCGGCTCTGGCAATTGCCATGGCCGTCGGTGTCTTTCCGGCGCCGCCCACGGTGAAATTGCCGATGCATATAACCGGAACGGAAACGCTTGCCCTCTTCGCCGTTCGCATCCGCCGGCCCGCGATCTTTCCGTAGAGAAGCGAAAAAGGTGACAGAAGCCACGCCTGCCAGCCCGCTTTCTGCCACCAGAATGGCGGCGCTTCAGAAACCATCTATTCCCGCTCCCGGCCGCGTCGCCCACGGCATTCCGTTCGGATGTCGAATATCATAGGGGTTGTTTGCCAGAAAAAACCGTAAATTGCAAAAACGGGATAAACGGCTCAGAGAACCCGTTCCGGCAGCAGCGCTTCAAGCGCGGTAATGTCGTCGAAACAATAATCGGCGTCAGCGCCGAGGCTCTCGCGCGAGCCGGTGCCCGTCAGAACGGCAATGCGCAATCCCGCACCGGCGTTTTTCGCCATATGCAGATCGTGATTATTGTCGCCGACCACGGCCACACGCTCGGGCGGGAAGCCTATCGCCTCGCAGAAACCGAGAACCATGCCGGGTTGCGGCTTGGTGCCATAACCGCTGTCATAACCCGCGACGAAATCCACATCGTTTTCAAAACCGAAACGGATGGCCGTCTGGCGGATGGAATTTTCATTGTCGCTGGAAGCGATGCCGAGCTTGTAACCGCGTGCCTTCAGCCTTGCGAAAAACGCCTTGAGATCGGTTACCGGCACGGATTTATCCGCCGCCTCGGTAAACAGCCGGTCGAGGCGCGCCGTCAGTTCCCCGACATTGCAGGGCGAGCCGGCGGCAACCAGACCGGCGGCGATTTCCGCCGTATTGCCAGCAGCCAAAAGGCTGTCCGGTACCACGTGACCTGTAACGGGATCCATACCGCAGGCGGAAAGAAGCCGGTCGGCGAGAACGGGATCGCCCTTCGCCGCAATCGCCGCAAGCTCGCGGTTTACCGGACCCCAGCTGGCGTCATAACCGAGAAGCGTACCGTCCTTGTCGAAAAGGACTGCCACGATAGACTGCGCCGTGTTGAGTTCGATATCCGCTACCATGAACCGATGGCGCTCCGCGGTTGCAGCTTGGCGGAAACAGTGAGCGGGTTGATATAGGGCTCCAGCGCCTTGACGGTCAGAGAAAGCGCGCCGCGCATATCCTGAATGACCCGGTTGCCCGCATCGATCATCTTGTAACGCTCATTGTCGTTGACCAGCAGATAATGCACCGCCTTGGCCAGCATCTCCACATCGCGGATGATACGACCGCCGCCAGCGCGGATCAGCTTCTGATAGGCTTCGCGGAAATTCTGCACATGCGCGCCGGACAATACGGCGCATCCCAGCATCGCCGGTTCCAGCGGGTTCTGCCCGCCTTCCGCCGTCAGCGAGCGGCCGACAAAGGCAAGTTCGGTCAGACGCAGATAAAGCCCCATTTCGCCGATGGAATCGCCAAGGAAAATATCGGTTTCCGGCGTGATCACGTCATTCCTGCTACGGCGCGCGACGGTCAGCCCCATGCCCTTCAGCATGGCTTCCACATCGTCGCCACGCTCGGGATGGCGCGGCACGATGATGGTCAGTTGGCCGTTGCGCGACTTGATCGCCGCATGCACGGTGGCGGCAGCCTTTTCCTCACCGTCGAAGGTGGAGATCGCCGCCCATGTCTTGCGATTGCCGACCTGCTTGCGATAGGTCTCCAGAAGAGCCTCATCACAGGGTGGCGGATCGGTGTCGCCCTTGAGGTTGCCTGATATCACCACTGGCCAGGAGCCGAGATCGCGGAAGCGTTCGGCATCGAGATCGGATTGCGCTACCACCAGCGCCAGCTTGGAAAACAGCGACTCCGCAATGTCGTGCCGGTTTTTCCAGCGGTCGAAGGACCGGTCGGACAGACGGGCATTGACCCGGATCTGCGGGATGTGCCGGCGTTCCAACTCCATCATCGTCACCGGCCAGATTTCCGATTCAGCGGTGATGGCGGCATCCGGCGCCCAATAGGCGAGGAAACGGTTGACCGCAATCTTGATGTCCAGCGGCACATATTGATGGATCACATCATCGCCGAGCCGGGTGCGGGTCAGTTCTGCGGAGGTGACCGTTCCGGTGGTCAAAAGCACGAAAATGTCGCGCTTGCGTATTTCGCGGATCAGCGGAATGAGAGCCAACGTTTCGCCCACGCTTGCGGCATGGAACCAGACCAGCGGCCCACGCGGGCGCTCGGCGCTGGCATAGCCGAAACGCTCAAGCCGACGGCGCTTGTCTTCCTTGCCCTTTGCCGCCCGATAGGAAAGATAGGGACGGGCAAAGGGATAGGCGGCGATACCGGCAATCCGGTAACCGGAAAGAGCGAAACGTGCGATACGGCTGCTCATGACATTCTGCCCTTGATCATTCCGCGCAATGCCCTTCCCCTGTTCTTGTTGTTATCGCCGCCTACTTCTTCTCAAATTGCGTCATTTTTTGTCATCGGAAACGAAAGCGCGATCACATTTTCTCGCAATCAAAATCCCGGCCTGCACATTTTCAGCAGGAATCACCGGAAAACTCGCCTTCACCCAATAGTATTACAACGCAAGGGCAAAAGGACTCAAATTTTATCGTCCGGATTGAGAAGACGGTGCATATGCACGATAAAATAACGCATATGGGCGTTATCAACAGTCATCTGCGCCTTGGATTTCCATGCGGTGAGCGCGGAAGCGTAATCCGGATAGATGCCGACGATATCGAGCGCATTCAAATCCCGGAACTGAACATCCTGAAGGTTTTCCAGTTCGCCACCGAATACAAGGTGCAGCAGCTGTTTCTGTTTGCCGGCTTCCGTCATGTCTTTATCTCTTTCTTAAACTCTGAGAGAGGCCTTCATCTGCGGGATTTCCCGGCAAACGTCAACTGTCGGACAGATGCGAAAACGCTTTCAAAAGCGTGGGCAGCGCATAATCTGCTGCGGCGCACAATGCGGGGTGGTTCACCTGCCGGCGATTATACATCAGAGGTTTTCCATCGAGACCCACCAGGCGGCCGCCGGCCCTTTCGAGGATCAGGTCGGCGGCGGCGAGATCCCACTCGTGCGAGTTGGCCTTGACCAGCGTTCCGTCGATGCGGCCATCGGCCACCATGGCCAGCCGATAGGCAAGCGAGGGGACGTGCGGAATGCGCTTGACGCTGTCCCGTACCTCTTCCGGCAGATGCGTGACCACGTCTTCCGGTGCAGCCAGATGGAAGATGCCGACATTCTTAAGCGCGGCAGAAATGGGCTCGCCATTCTTCAGCGCCTCACCACCGTCCAGTGCCGTGAATTCCTCGGCGAGCGCGGGTGCGACGAGGACCGCAACCACCGGCCGCCCTTCATGCACGACCGCGACGCTGACGCACCAGGTGTCCCGGCCGCCGATGAAGGCGCGGGTGCCGTCGATGGGATCGACCACGAAGACGGTGGAGCGGGAAAGGCGGTCCGTATCGTCATCCGTCTCTTCGGAAAGCCAGCCGTATTCCGGCCGGGCGGAGCGTAGGATGGTTTCGAGAATTTCATTGGCGGCATAGTCGGCCGCGCTGACCGGCGAAAGCCCGCCATTCTTCCACCAGACCTCGGGATCCTTGCGGAAGAAACCGAGGGCCGTCTCGCCCGCCTTGCGGGCGGCTTCAAGCACCAGCCTCAGATCGGAGGCCCAGCGGGCCTCAGCCATATCGTTCATTTTGCCGTCTTTTCCGCGCGCCTCACACGGCGCGCCTGTTTTTCTTTTCGCACTTGCACACAAAGTACCGGCGAAAACAACCCGCAGGCCGTCTCACTTGCCCGCGATCGTCATGCCTTCAATGGCAAGCGTCGGGGCCGCGACACCGTATTTGCGATCGATGTCATTAGCCGGCGTGACCCGCATGAACATGTCCTTCAGGTTCGAGGCGATGGTGACCTCGGAAACCGCGAAGGTCTTTTCGCCGTTCTCGATCCAGAAACCGCTCGCGCCGCAGCTATATTCACCCGTGATCATATTCGCGCCGTGGCCGATCAGCTCGGTGACGTAAAAGCCGGTTCCGACCTGTCGCAGCAGGTCATCCGGCGAGATATCGCCCGGCTCCAGCGCCAGATTGGTGGAGGCCGGCGAAACCGCCGTGCCGCCGCGCACGCCGCGACCGTTGGTTTCAAGGCCAAGTTCCCGCGCCGCCGAGGTGGACAGGAACCAGTGTTTGAGAACACCATCCTCGATCATCGTCATCTTCTCGCCGCGCACGCCCTCGCCATCGAAGGGACGCGAGGACGGGCCGCGCACAATCTGCGGATCGTCGGTGAGATAAAGGCCCTTTTTCAGAACCTGCTGACCCATTTTATCGCGCAGGAAGCTGGTCTTGCGGGCAACCGACGCGCCGTTGATGGCGCCGGCAATCGCACCGACGAAACCGCGGGCGATGCGTGGATCCAAAACCACGGTAATGTTGCTACCGGTATCGACCTGGCGCGGGCCGACGCGGCGCACGACTTTTTCACCGGCGCGGCGGCCGATTTCTTCAGCGGCATCGAGATCGGCATAATAAAGGCGGCTGTCGAAATCGTAGTCGCGCTCCATCTTCGTGCCTTCGCCGGCGATGACGCTGACGGAACGGCTGAAGCGGCTGCCCATATAGCTGCCGGAAAAACCGTGGGATGTGGCAAGCACGAGGCCGCCCATGCCGCTCGATGCGCCGGCGCCCGAGGAATTGCTGACGCCCTTGACGGCCAGCGCCGCCTCTTCCGAAGCAAGGGCCGCCTCGCGCAGCTGATCCGCCGATACTTCAGTCGCATCGAAAAGCTGAAGATCGTCATAGGAGGTCGCCAGCCGTTCCCTGTCGGCGAGGCAGGCAAAGGGATCTTCCGGCGAGACCTTGGCCATGGCTACCGCCCGTTCCGCCAAGGTCTTCAGGTCGAAACCCGGATTGGCCGAAACGCTCGCCACCCGGCGGCCCACGAAAACGCGCAGGGAAAAATCGTCGCTTTCGGAGGATTCGGTGCTTTCCACCTTGCCGAGCCGCACGCCGACCGATTGCGAGCGGGAGCGGACGACAACGGCATCCGCCTCATCCGCACCGGCGGCACGGGCAAGATCGACAAGCTGGCTGGCGCGATCGAGAAGTTTGGAAGAATCTATTTCTGAGGACATGAGTTGGCCTTTCATTCCTGTTCCATTTATTGTGCCAGGAACCCCGCATCAAGGGCGAAACGCCGCTTTCTCCATTCGGACGGTATTGTCGCCACCCTATTCGAAAGTCCGCCCGCATGACCGAGCACGACGCTCTCTTTTCCGAACCCCTGCTGCTTCTGGCCGGCGCGGTCATCGCGGCCTCGGTTTTCCGCAAGCTCGGGCTTGGCACCGTGCTGGGCTATCTGGTGGCGGGCATCATCATCGGGCCGTTCCTGCATCTGGTCACGGATGCGAAGGACATCTTCAATGTCTCGGAACTGGGCGTGGTTTTCCTGCTCTTCATCATCGGGCTGGAACTGAAACCATCGCGCATATGGCAGATGCGGCGCGACATTCTCGGGCTCGGACTGGCGCAGGTGCTGGTGACGGGCAGCGTACTGGCCGCCATTGCCTGGTGGGCGGGGTTGATCGATGCACGCGGCAGTCTCGTCGCCGGTTTCGGCCTTGCGCTTTCCTCCACCGCCTTTGCGCTGCAAATCCTTGCCGATGACGGCGACATGAACACCCGGCACGGCAATCGCTCCTTTTCGATCCTGCTGTTTCAGGATCTCGCCATCGTGCCGCTTCTTGCCCTCGTCACCATTCTTTCGAACCGCCCGGACGTGCCGACGGATTCGATGTCCTACGATCTCCTCGCTTCGATCATCGCGGTGGCGGGCATGGTGCTGGCGGGGCGTTACCTGCTGACACCGATGTTCCAGATCATTGCCCGCACGGGCGCGCGCGAAGTGATGATCGCCGCCGCGCTCTTCGTGGTCATCGGTGCAGCCGCCATCATGGAAGCTGTGGGACTTTCGATGGGCATGGGCGCATTGCTGGCGGGGCTGATGCTGTCGGAATCCTCCTACCGGCATGAGCTGGAAGCGGATATCGAGCCGTTTCGCGGGTTGTTTCTGGCGCTGTTCTTCATGGCCGTCGGCATGTCGCTGCATGTTAATATCGTCTATGAGCACATTCTTCTCATCCTGATCGCCGTGCCGGTGATGATGGCAGTGAAGGCGGGCCTGATTTACGTTCTGTGCCGCATTGCCGGTTCGTCGCGTTATGCGTCCAGCCGCATCGCGCTGCTTCTGGCGCAGGGCGGCGAATTCGGTTTCGTGCTTTTCACCACGGCCGCCGCCTCGGGGCTGTTCCCGCAGGCGACCGCCTCGATCCTCGTTGCCGTGGTCACGCTTTCCATGGCGCTGACGCCGCTTCTGGCGGTGATTTCGCGCCGGCTGACGGCGGAGGATGCGGAGGAAGACAAGCTGGAAGAGGATTTCGACGGCGCGGGTGCTGATGTGCTGATGATCGGCTTTTCCCGCTTCGGCCAGATCGCCTCACAGATCCTTCTCGCCGGGGGGCGCGACGTCACCGTCATCGACAGCTCGGCCGACCGCGTGCGCCAGGCCGCCCGTTTCGGCTTCCGCATCTTTTTCGGTGATGGCACACGCAAGGACGTCCTGATTGCCGCTGGAATAGAACGGGCCGATCTCGTTGCCGTCTGCACCCACAAGAAAGAGGTGACCGACCGCATCATCGACATGATCCAGTCGGAATTTCCGAGCGTGCGCATCTATGTCCGCTCCTATGACCGTGTGCATTCGCTCGACCTCAGGAAAAAGGGCGTGGAATATGAGATCCGCGAGACGCTGGAATCGGGCCTGCTGTTCGGCAGGCGCATTCTGGAAGGGCTGGATATGGATGGCGAAAGGGCGCTGGCGATTGCCGACGACATTCGCGAACGCGACGAGGAGCGGTTGCAGCTACAGGCCGTGGAAGGCCTCGCCGCCGGCCGGCAGATGCTGCACAACAAGCCGGTGCGCGAGGTGAAGCCGGAGCCGCTGATGAAGCCGAAGAACAAGGCGGAGAAGCGTGAGGAAGAAGAGGATGCGGAGGACAGCGAGACGGAAGTTTCGCTGTGAATTGAGTTCAACTTAGTGACTGGGAGAGCGTCGCTTGTTTCTTCTCCCCGCCGGGGAGAAGTCCGCGGCAGCGGGATGAGGGGGCGACGGTTGAAATATTCGGAGAGCTTG
>LT009756.1:612820-633173 GCA_900012615.1 Agrobacterium genomosp. 13 str. CFBP 6927 | reverse complement strand
CGACGGTTGAAATATTCGGAGAGCTTGCCCCTCATCCGGCCCTTCGGGCCACCTTCTCCCCCTCGGGGAGAAGAAAACTCGCCTCATTCGTCACGCCTCCACGCCCTGCCCGCGATGAAACAGTTCCACCTGCATGTCGATCTGCCGTTTCAGATCGTCCTTGATGCCGGCCGATGCGTTCAGCACCTCCTCGGACTTCAGGAAATCCAGCACGCCGAAACGGTGCACCGGCGGGCGCAGGAAAATGTGCGGCGGACGTAACCTCAGTTTCAGGGCAATCGCCGCCTGCATCATCAACTGGCTGGCGCCGAACAGGCTGTCCAGCCGGTTCGGCATGGTGGTGCCGTCGCCTTCGGGACCGCCGACCACATCAACGCCGATGACGATATCGGCCTGGTCCAGCAGATGCTCGTAGGGCACGGGGTTGAAGATGCCGCCATCGATCATGATACGGCCATCGATACGAACAGGCATGAACAGGGCCGGAATGGCGGCAGATGCCGCCAGCGCCTGGATGATCTCGCCGCTCTCCACCACCACCTCGGTCTGGGCATAATAATCGGTGGTTATCACCTTGAGCGGGATGGCAAGCTCGGAAAAGTCCTTCGGCAAGGCTTGCGGCATCAAAGCGTGCAGAATGAGTTCGAGATTGAATTGCCCGAGACGAAAACCGTCCACCGCATGGCGCATCGATGCCGGGCCGAGGCTCCACAGCCGGTTGGCCACCGAGCCCTTCCGCCCCATGAGTTCGAGCGTATATTCACGGATTTCCCGGCCCGTCATGCCGGCCGCCATGCCTGCACCGATGATGGAACCGATCGATGAGCCTGATAGCGCCACCGGCCGGATACCGAGTTCGTCCAGCGCCTCGATGACGTTGATGTGGCAGATGCCGCGCGCACCGCCGCCGCCGAGCGCCACGCCGAATGTCGGCTCCTGCCCACCCGTGCCGCCGCCTTCGAGAACATCTTCTCCGGCGCGGACGATCGTGACGCTCTCGTTTACACCCTGCTCCATGCGAATACCCAAAACTCTTTCCCCGCACAGGTCCTGTCTGCCGGCATAGTCTATCGCGATACTGCCTGACAGTATCGGGCAACAGGACGCAGGCTCTGCCTATTCGGCAAACAAGACAAGACCGTGGCGTGACGGGAAGGTGTTCCCGTCAGGGCTCGTAACGGTAGAAATGCATTTTCGTGTCGCCGAAGATACGGCTTTCAAGCAGCTTGAACGCTGGATCGACATTAACCGCAACATCACCGCGCTCTTCCAGAATGGCAAGCGCGCCGGGTGTGAGCCAGCCGCCACCATGTGCTGCCGCGAACGCCTTTTCCCCATGGCCATGGCCATAGGGTGGATCGGCAAATAGAAGATCGAAAGGCTCGATATTGTTGACACCGCCAAGCTTGGTGGCGTCACGCCGCAGGATGCGGGCGCGGCCATGCAGGCCGAGCGCATCGATATTTTCCCAGAGCAGCCCCCTACCCTCAACGCCGTTTTCGACGAAGAGCGCCACGCGACAGCCGCGCGAAAGGGCCTCCAGCCCAACCGCACCGGTTCCGGCGAAAACGTCCAGAACGCGCGTACCGTCAAGACTTTCCGGATAGGCGTGGCTCAGGATATTGAAGAGGCTTTCCCGCGTCCTGTCGATGGTTGGACGAATGGAATTCGATTTCGGCGCGGCCAGTGTCCGGCCGCGGAACTCACCGCCTACGATCCGCATTACGTGTCATTCCCCTGCCTCCAGAAGGTTTGCCACCCGGGCCTTTGCCACCCGGCTTGCCGCCGCCGGGGCCATTGCCGCCGGGGCCTTTACCCTTACCCGAAAAACCCGACCGTTCGCCACGCTCGCCGGATTTGCCGAAAGACGGCTTGCCCGATGCGGGCCTGCCACCCGATTTGCCGCCTCTGGGCTTATCCCCGAAAGGCCGGTCGCCGCGCGGACGATCGCCGTCTTCGCGGGGCTTGTCGCGGAACGGCCGTTCGCTGAATGGCTTTTCGCCACGTGCGGTGCGATCTCCAAAGCTCTTCTCGCCGCGCGGACGGTCGCTGCGCGGGCGATCACCATCTTCACGGGGCCGGTCACGGAAAGGGCGGTCGCCAAAGGGCTTGTCGCCGCGTGCCGGTCGGTCACCAAAGCTTTTTGCACCCCGTGCCGGGCGGTCGCCACGCGGGCGGTCGCCGTCTTCGCGGGGGCGATCCCGGAAAGGCCTGTCGCCAGAGGGCCGGTCGCCAAAGGATTTGCCACCGCGTCCACCGCGATCGCCAAAGCTTTTTTCGCCGCGTGCAGAACGATCACCACGGCCCTGGCCACGGTCATCCTCACGGGTCGGCTCCGAGCGGATCCACTCGCCCTCGTCATCGGCATGGCGCACGACGCTGCGGCGCGCTTCCGCCTGGGCGGACGGCTTCTTGAACAGGCTTTCGGCTTCCGCGCGGGCGGAAGACTTGCGTTCCTTGCCATCACGGGTCGGCTTTGCGCCGGGCGCCATCCAGACATTGGCCGTCCGGCTGGTGCCGGCGGGCTGGCGAGGGCTGCGGCGCTCTTCGCCATCATCCTCATTGCGGCCCTTGGCACCGAATTTCCCGGCGGGCTTGGAGCCGAACTTGCCGGCAGGCTTGTCACCGCGCTTGGTATCGAGACGGCCGAGCGCCTTTTCGCGACGGTCTTCCGGTCTGCCAGCGGATTTTTCGAAACGAGACTTGCCTTCCGGCGCATCACCCTTGGCCCATTCGGGCTTGGCGCGTTTGGCCGGGGCCTCTTCCTCATCGTCGAGGGATGTATTGTAGATCGGCGCGTCGAAATTGGCGCCTGCCTCTTCGATCAGACGCGGCCCGAGCTGATCGCGCAGCATGCGGCCGCGCACTTCAAGCACCTTGCCTTCGGCAAGATCGCCGAGCTGGAACGGACCGTAGGAGATACGGATCAGGCGGTTGACCTCAAGGCCGAGCGCGCCGAGCACATTCTTGATCTCGCGGTTCTTGCCTTCGCGCAGACCCATGGTGATCCAGACATTGTGGCCCTGGGTACGGTCGAGCGTGGCATCGATCGCGCCATACAGCACACCGTCGACGGCGATGCCGTCCTTCAGCTTGTCGAGTGCGGCCTGATCGACCTCACCATGAGCGCGCACGCGGTAGCGGCGCAGCCAGCCGGTGGTCGGCAGTTCCAGCACACGGGACAGGCCGCCATCATTGGTGAGCAGCAGCAGGCCTTCGGTATTGATATCGAGGCGGCCGATGGAGAGCACACGCGGCAGTTCGCCCGGCAGATTGTCGAAAACCGTCGGGCGGCCTTCCGGGTCGGAATTGGTCGTCACCAATCCGGCCGGCTTGTGGTAAAGCCACAGGCGCGTGCGCTCGGCACCGCGAATCGGCATGCCGTCCACTTCGATCTTGTCCGAAAGCGTGGCGTTCACGACCGGGCTATCCAGCTTGACGCCGTTCAGCGACACGCGGCCTTCCATGATCATCCGCTCCACATCGCGACGCGACGCGACACCGGCGCGGGCCATGATCTTGGAAATGCGTTCGGGCTTGGTGCCGACCACGGTTTCGGGCGCCGAGGCTGCCTTTGCTTCGGCCGGTTTCTTCTCACGCTCCGAGGCCGGCTTGCCGGGGCCTTTCGGCTTCTTGTCGCGGCTAAATGTCTTGCCGCCGTCACGCTTCGGCTTGTCTTTAAAAGTCATTTGCTGTTTGCCTGTTGTTTGGGCTGTCCTATCAGGTCCAAGCACAAGGGTTAAGAGGAAATTGAAACACAATGGCCGAAAGGACGCATTTCATGGAACTGGCGCTGGCGGAAGCCCGCGCTGCCGGCGAACGCCAGGAGGTTCCTATCGGCGCGGTACTGGTTCTGGATGGCCGCGTCATTGCCCGTTCCGGCAATCGCACCCGTGAATTGAACGATGTGACGGCGCATGCCGAAATCGCCGTCATCCGCATGGCCTGCGAGGCGCTGGGGCAGGAACGGCTGCCCGGCGCCGATCTCTATGTAACCCTTGAGCCCTGCACCATGTGCGCGGCGGCGATCTCATTCGCCCGTATCCGCCGCCTTTATTACGGCGCGGAAGACCCCAAGGGCGGCGCGGTGCATAGTGGTGTGCGCTTCTTCAGCCAGCCGACATGCCACCATGCGCCGGATGTTTATTCGGGACTTGCGGAAAGCGAAAGTGCGGAAATCCTGCGGCAATTTTTCCGCGAGAAACGTCTCGACGATTGAGCGGCCGACGGGAGAAACCTTTCCCGCAGGCCACTATCAGCCCGTCATTTTATCAGAAGGGGTTCCACCAGCTCTTGCCGGTGTTGGCGACCGCCGCTTCTTTCTTGCGGCGCTTTTCCTTCTTCTGTTCCGGCTCACCGAGGTCGGTCAGCTGATCCTGCGGAACACTGCGATATTCGGCTGGCGGGTCGGTAAGGAACCGGCGCTGGGCGTTGACGACGGAGCCACCCTGGGCTTCGGCCTTCGCCTTGCGGAAGGCTTCCCATTTCTGGCTTTCGGTCATCTGGCCGGCGGTGCCGTTACCGGCAAGCAGCGGCGAGCGGTAATGCGGGTTGTTCTTGTTGGCATCCGCCTCGTCGCGAAGACGTTCGCGGGTCTCTTCCGGCGATTCAACCCATTGCGGGTTGTTTTCGCGGTTCGCCATATTCTGCTGCGGCGCGGCCAATTGTTCGGCACGGGACTGGGCAGGAACGACAAGACCAGGGCGCGGGCTGTATTTCAGGTTGCGCTTACTCTGGTCACCGGTGATCGAGGTTGCGTTGCCGAGATCGTCGACAAGCTGTTCCGCCGCCGTCTTGCCCGTACCGTAGGTCGGGCTCGTGCAAGCGCCCAGCAGCACGCCTATGGCCGTGATGCCTGCAACCGTGCGAAACATGCCCAAACCCTGCGCATTACCCTGCATCGTCTTCATTGAAACCCTTCCAGCCGTCCGTCCCACTTCGCCAGACATCGTCTTTCGGCAGGCGGCAGCCCGCATTGCCGTGCAAATCCGGCCATTTTCAGGCAGGTGTACCGGATGAAGACGCAAAGCGCAATTCATCCGGCCATTTTCCTTATCCGCGCGCGGCAAGCTCCCGCAAGGCGGCCGCATCGCGGGCCGAAACCTCCGGATAGTCCGGGTCGGAACCGACATCGGTGGTGATGCGCCAGGAACGGGCGCATTTTGCGCCTTCCGCCAGCTTCTGCTCGACCACGACCTTTGCCACTTCCGGCAGGCGGAAGCCATCGGCCGGGCCTTCATCACCCACCACCGAAATGGCCGAAGTGATGCAGATTTCGGCGAAATCCTGCCCCTTCAACGCCGCCAGCAGGTCGGCGTCGGCAATGTGCACGACAGGGGCTGCCTCAAGCGAGGAGCCGATGCGCTTTTCGCGGCGCTCGACTTCCAGCGCGCCCGTCACGACCGTGCGAACCTTACGGATCTTCTCCCATTTCGCTTCCAGCGCATCGTTCTTCCACTCCGCCGGGATTTCCGGGAACTGGACAAGATGCACCGATTCAGCATCCGGATAACGCGAAAGCCACGCTTCTTCCGTCGTGAAGGGCAGCATGGGCGCCAGCCACGAGACGAGGCAATCGAACAGCTTCGCAATGACCGACAGCGAAGCACGGCGCTTCAGCGACGACGGCGCGTCGCAATAAAGCGTGTCCTTGCGGATGTCGAAATAGAAGGCCGAGAGCTCGACATTGGCGAAATCCACCAGCGCGCGGGCGATCTTCTTGAACTCGAAACCGTCATAACCTTCACGAACGACGCCATCCAGTTCGGACAGGCGGTGCAGCACCAGCTTTTCCAGTTCCGGCAGATCGGCATAGGCGATCTCCTCGCCCTCATAATGAGCAAGGGTGCCGAGCATCCAGCGGATGGTGTTGCGCAGTTTGCGATAGGCATCGACATTGGTCTGGATGATGGCCTTGCCGAGGCGCTGGTCTTCCCAATAATCCGTGGTCATGACCCACAGGCGCAGGATATCCGCGCCGGCGTCCTTCATGACTTCCTGCGGCGAAACCACGTTGCCCTTGGACTTGGACATCTTTTCGCCCTTCTCATCCATGGTGAAACCATGGGTGACAACGGCGTTATAGGGCGCACGGCCGCGCGTCGCGCAGCTTTCGAGCAGCGACGAATGGAACCAGCCGCGATGCTGGTCGGACCCTTCCAGATAGACATCCGCCGGCCACTTCATGTCCGGGCGGTCTTCCAGCGTGAAGGTGTGGGTGCAGCCGCTGTCGAACCAGACGTCGAGAATGTCCATGACCTGCAGCCACTTGTCGTGGTCGTGGTCATTACCGAGGAACCGTTGCTTGGCGCCTTCGGCGAACCAGGCGTCAGCACCTTCAGCCTCGAAGGCCTCGAGGATGCGGGCGTTGACGGCCTCATCGATCAGAACTTCACCCTTCTCATCGGCGAAGACGGCGATCGGCACGCCCCAACTGCGCTGGCGCGACAGGACCCAGTCGGGCCGGCCTTCGATCATGGCGCGCAGGCGGTTCTGGCCGGAAGCCGGAACGAAGCGGGTGTCGTCGATGGCGCTCAGCGAGCGCGAACGCAGCGTCGTGCCGTCGCCCAGTTCCTTGTCCATATAGACGAACCATTGCGGCGTGTTGCGGAAGATGACCGGCTTCTTGGAGCGCCAGCTATGCGGATAGCTATGCTTCAGACGGCCACGGGCAAACAGGTTATTGGCAGCGATCAGCGCCTTGATGACACGGTCATTGGCATCGCCCTTCTTGCCGTTGTCGTCCATGACGCGGGCAGCGCCGCCTTCGGCGGACGGGCCGAAACCGGGGGCATCTTCGGTATAGAAACCGTCATCGCCGACCGGGAACGGGATGGCCGACGGGATGTGGCGAGCGTCCAGCTCACGCTGATGCGCGGTCCAGACGTCAAAGTCCTCGCGGCCGTGGCTCGGCGCGGTGTGCACGAAGCCCGTACCGGCATCGTCGGTGACGTGATCGCCTTCGAGAAGCGGAACCGGAAAATCATAACCGAGCGATGCCAGCGGATGCGCGCAGATGATGGCGGCCAGTTCTTCGGTTTTCACGTCGCGAACGAGCTTGAAGGTCAGCTTTGCCTTGGCCGCTGCCTCGTCGGCGAGCTTCTTGGCGAAGATCAGCTTTTCGCCCGGCTGCGGACCGAAATCGTTCTGCGCGCTTTCGACTTCGTAGAGGCCATATTCGACCCGCGAAGAGAACGCGATGGCGCGGTTGCCGGGGATGGTCCACGGCGTGGTCGTCCAGATGACCACTGACGTGCCCTGCAACTCATCGAGATGCCGGCGGGTTTTATCGAGAGCCTCTTGGACAGCATAATCGACGATATCAGCTTTCTCATCTTCGTATTCGGGACGGAAACCCAAATCGAATGATAGAGAATTGATGGTCTGCTCGTCATATTCGAGCTTTGCCACCGGGAATTTCACCCAGATCATGTCGCTCTCGACATCGGCATATTCGACTTCGGCTTCCGCCAGCGCGGTGCGCTCGACCACCGACCACATGATGGGCTTGGAGCCACGATAGAGCTGGCCGGTGCGGGCGATCTTCAGGAGTTCGCCGGCGATGCGGGCTTCGGCGTGGAAGTTCATCGTCGTATAGGGGTTTTCAAAGTCGCCCTCGATGCCGAGGCGCTTGAACTCTTCCGACTGCACCTTGATCCAGCCAGCCGCAAAGTCACGGCATTCCTTGCGGAATTCGTTGACCGGAACCTCGTCCTTGTTCTTGCCCTTGGCGCGATAGGCTTCCTCGATCTTCCATTCGATCGGCAGGCCGTGGCAATCCCAGCCCGGCACGTAATTGGCGTCGTAACCGCGCATCTGGAACGAGCGGGTGATGACGTCCTTCAGGATCTTGTTGAGCGCATGGCCGATATGGATATTGCCGTTGGCATAGGGCGGGCCGTCATGCAGCACGAATTTTTCGCGGCCGGCGGCGGAGGCGCGCAACTTCTTGTAGAGGCCCATCTCCTGCCAGCGCTTGACCGTTTCCGGTTCCTTCTGCGGCAGGCCGGCGCGCATCGGAAAATCCGTCTGCGGCAGATAGAGGGTGGCGGAATAGTCGAATTTTTCTGCGGTGTCGCTCATAATCGTACCGTTGTTGCGCGCCGTGTCGGTCGCGCCGTCTCAATTTCAAACAGGGCAAATTCGGAAAGCGCCATCACAAATGCCGTGACAAGCGCCAAAATCCCGGACCTTCCGGCTCCTCAGAGCGGGCGGAAGGCCGGGCCAATAATTCGGCCAATCTGATTTTTAAACATCAACCGGTATTGGGACATGGCCGGTTGTTTATGCGGTTTTCCAGCAAAAAGGAAGAGAAAAGCGACAGTAAAATGGGCCGGAATACGGGCTCGCCAGCCCTTCAGGCTCAAAATGCGATCTTCGCATCCACTTCGCTCAGCGGCCGCACACCTGACAGCATCGCCCTCGCCTCTTCCTCGTCGCGCCTGATCTGCGCGACCAGCGGTTCCAGACCATCGAATTTCAGCTCATCACGCAGATGCCCGAAGAAGGACACCGAACAGACCTCGCCATAGAGATCGCCGGAAAAATCGAAGACATAGGTTTCGAGCAGCGCCGCGCCGTTTTCGGTCACCGTCGGGCGGTAGCCGAAGCTTGCGACGCCATCGCGGATCGAGCCGTCAGGACGGCGGAACCGCACGGCATAGATGCCCGCCTTCAGTTCCGTCTCCGGGGCCAGCGCCATGTTGGCTGTCGGGTAACCCAAGGTGCGCCCCAGCTTCTGGCCGCCGATGACTTCGCTTTCCACCGTGAAGCGGTAACCCAGCAATCCGGCCGCACCCGCCACATCGCCCTCGCATAAGAGCGAGCGGATACGGCTGGAGGAAACGACATCCGCACCCTCGTCGCGGAAGGCATCCACCAGCGTCACGTCGAAGTCGTGGCGCTTGCCGGCGGCCATCAGAAAGGCCGGACCACCTTCGCGGCCCTTGCCGAAATGAAAATCGAAGCCGGTGACGACAGCGCTGGCATGGAGCCAGTCGACCAGAATGGATTGGACGAATTCCTCGGCCGAACGCTGCGAGAATTCCCGGTCGAAGGGGTATTCGATGACGGAGCGGAAACCGATGGCTTCGAGAATGCGCGCCTTCAGAGGTGCGGGGGTGAGGCGAAAGACCGGCGTTTCCGGGCGGAACACGGAACGGGGATGCGGTTCAAAAGTCAGCACCAGCGCGGGAACACCACGCGCCTCGGCCAGTTCCAGCGCGCGATCCAGAACGGCGCGGTGGCCGCGATGCACGCCATCGAAATTGCCGATCGCGATGACGCCGCCGCGAAGATTGTCCGGCAGCGGCTCCTTTTTTTCATTGCGATGAAAGACGGTCATGGCAGTCGATCCATTTTTGCGCCAGCTTAAGCCAGACGCCCTTTAAGCAAGACGGGGCATCCACCAGCCGGGAGCCGCGCCCTGCCCCTTGAGATAGGCGTTCAGAAGCGCCTCGTCCGTTTGACCGTTCAGCGTATATTCGGCGGCGTGAATGCCGCCGCTGATATAAAGAAGGTTGAGGCCGCTCGCAATCGCGCCCTTCACATCCGTCGGCATGCCGTCGCCGATGGCGAGCACGCGATCCTTGGGGAAGGCGCCGCGCACTTCTTTCGCCGCTGCGAGGCAGGCTTCGTAGATCGGCATATGCGGCTTGCCGGCAATGCGGACCTCGCCGCCCAGCTGTTCGTAATAGGCGGCCATGGCGCCGGCGCAGGGAATGATACGCTCGCCGCGCTCCACCACCAGATCGGGATTGGCGCAGATCATCGGCGCGCCGCGGGCGATGAAGCCCTTGAGCATTTCCGTATAATCCTCGGGCGTTTCCGTCTCGTCATCAAAGAAACCGGTGCAGACGACGGATTGCGCTTCCGCCTCGCTAACCCGCTCGACATCCAGCCCCTCCAGCAGCGGCAGATCGCGTTCCGGGCCGAGCAGGAAGACTTTTTTCGGGCCTTCCGCAATCAGGCCGCGGGTGACGTCACCGGACGTGATGATACGGTCATAGGCCTCATCCGGAACGCCGAGAACGCGAAGCTGGGCGATGACGCCGGGAGCGGGGCGCGGCGAATTGGTGATGAGCACCACCGTCTTGCCGGCCTTGCGCGCTTCGTGCAGTGCAACCGCCGCGTCCGGAAAGGCGCTGACACCATTGTGCAGCACGCCCCAGACATCCGAAAGAATAACGTCGAACCCATCAGTTATTTCGCCGAGGGTGAGAATGCGATGGGCCATGAGATGCTTTCCGGATGCGAGAAGAGGGTGTGCGTGACATCGCAAAGCGGGACGCCGATGGCAAGAAAAAAAGCGATGACAAACCTTCCGTCTGCCCGCCCGCCACCGTCCGAACATAAAACCTCGCTAGGCCCGAAAAGGCAGCGAATTGCAAATAGGCTGTGGTTTGCCGCCGCCGCTCAACACGCAGAAATTTCTGTCATGGAACGCTGATAACCATAGCGCATAAAATTTTTCCGACAGCGCGTTCTTGACTCCGGCAGAGCGCCTCCTTATCTCGGCTTCGCTGGCACTCCAACAAGGTGAGTGCTAACACCCATCACGCGAGCCTCCAAGGGTTCGTGAAGTCATTTGATCGAGGGATTAGGCAATGACAAGCACCAATTTCCGCCCGCTTCACGATCGCGTCGTCGTTCGTCGCGTTGAATCCGAAGCAAAGACCAAGGGCGGCATCATCATTCCCGATACCGCCAAGGAAAAGCCGCAGGAAGGCGAAATCGTCGCTGTTGGCTCCGGCGCGCGCGATGAGGCCGGCAAGGTCGTCGCTCTCGACGTCAAGGTTGGCGATCGCGTCCTGTTCGGCAAGTGGTCGGGCACCGAAGTCAAGCTCGACGGCGAAGACCTTCTGATCATGAAGGAAGCCGACATCATGGGCATCATCGGCTGATTTAGCCGAACCCGTCCTTCCTTAAATTTCAAGCCGGACCCTGTCCGGCCATTCGAAACCAGGAGTTTTGAAAATGGCAGCCAAAGAAGTCAAATTCGGCCGCACAGCGCGCGAAAAGATGCTCAAGGGCGTCGACATTCTCGCTGATGCAGTGAAGGTCACCCTCGGCCCGAAGGGTCGTAACGTCGTTATCGACAAGTCCTTCGGCGCACCGCGCATCACCAAGGACGGCGTTTCCGTCGCCAAGGAAATCGAACTGGAAGACAAGTTCGAGAACATGGGCGCGCAGCTCGTTCGCGAAGTCGCTTCCAAGACCAACGACATCGCCGGCGACGGCACCACCACCGCAACGGTTCTGGCCCAGGCCATCGTTCGCGAAGGTGCAAAGGCAGTTGCTGCCGGCATGAACCCGATGGACCTGAAGCGCGGTATCGATCTGGCCGTTGCTGAAGTCGTCAAGGACCTTCAGGCCAAGGCCAAGAAGATCAACACGTCTGAAGAAGTTGCGCAGGTCGGCACGATCTCTGCAAACGGCGAGCGTCAGATCGGTCTCGACATTGCTGAAGCAATGCAGCGCGTCGGCAACGAAGGCGTCATCACCGTTGAAGAAGCCAAGACCGCTGAAACCGAACTCGAAGTCGTCGAAGGCATGCAGTTCGACCGCGGCTACCTGTCGCCCTACTTCGTGACCAACCCGGAAAAGATGGTTGCGGACCTCGAAGACGCCTACATCCTTCTGCACGAAAAGAAGCTCTCGAACCTCCAGGCCATGCTGCCGGTTCTCGAAGCCGTCGTTCAGACCGGCAAGCCGCTCGTCATCATCGCTGAAGACGTCGAAGGCGAAGCTCTTGCAACGCTCGTCGTCAACAAGCTGCGTGGCGGCCTCAAGATCGCTGCCGTCAAGGCTCCTGGCTTCGGCGACCGCCGCAAGGCCATGCTGGAAGACATCGCCATCCTGACCGGTGGTACCGTCATTTCCGAAGACCTCGGCATCAAGCTCGAAAGCGTTACCCTCGACATGCTCGGCAAGTCGAAGAAGGTTTCGATCTCCAAGGAAAACACCACGATCGTTGACGGTGCCGGCCAGAAGTCCGACATCGAAGGCCGCGTTGCCCAGATCAAGGCGCAGATCGAGGAAACCACTTCTGACTACGACCGCGAAAAGCTGCAGGAACGTCTTGCCAAGCTCGCTGGCGGCGTTGCCGTGATCCGCGTTGGCGGTTCGACGGAAGTTGAAGTGAAGGAAAAGAAGGACCGCATCGACGACGCTCTCAACGCGACGCGCGCTGCCGTTCAGGAAGGCATCGTACCGGGCGGCGGCGTTGCCCTGCTGCGTTCTTCCACGAAGATCACCGCCAAGGGTGCAAACGACGACCAGGAAGCCGGCATCAACATCGTGCGCAAGGCTCTGCAGGCTCTGGTTCGCCAGATCGCAGAAAACGCAGGTGACGAAGCTTCCATCGTTGTTGGCAAGATCCTCGACAAGAACGAAGACAACTACGGCTACAACGCCCAGACCGGCGAATATGGCGACCTGATCCAGCTCGGCATCGTCGACCCGGTCAAGGTTGTTCGCACGGCTCTGCAGAACGCAGCTTCGGTTGCTTCGCTGCTGATCACCACCGAAGCCATGATCGCCGAGCTTCCGAAGAAGGAAGCTGCAATGCCGGCAATGCCGGGCGGCGGCATGGGCGGCATGGACTTCTAATCAGTCCTGTCACCGGAATTACGAAAGGGCGGTCTTCGGATCGCCCTTTTTCTTTGCCGCCCATGCCTTTTGAGTGGTCCGGCGTCGCAAGCGCGCCAGACGGGCGGCATGAACCTCCAATCAGTCCTGTCGCTGGAATTAAGAAAGGGCGGTCTTCGGAGCAGCAAAATACTCCACCCGTGCGATAGGCTCCAAAATATTGTATCCTTTTGGGACACAAATAGCCTTAGCCGGCTTGTTTTTGGAAGTGCATGCAATAATAGGACACCGCTAAGGGCGAATCACAATCGCAGATGAGGCCGATTTTCGCCCTCACCGGCCTATAAATTCGACACATAGTTGTCTTTTTTCATATATTTCGCGATTGCGATGAAGGAATACATAATATTTTTGATTTTCTCTCTGACTGGTTGTTGTGGGTAAGAGAAAATAAACTATAAGTCAGCCCCCGTAAGGGTGCCGCGACGGGACGCAAGCATTGAAGGGGTTCGATGCCTGGCTAAAAGTTTCGACTGCGGGTGGCGGTGGAAGTTCAACTTGGCAGTGACGCTTGAAATTGCGTCGCTGGTACGATGTTCATGCGGGGGCGCGATTTGTTCGAAATCTCAAGACGCAACGATGCTCTGCCTGCGGCCGTGACGACCACGCCCGATCCCAGAACCCTGTCCAATTTCTTCATTTCGGAAGAGTGGAGCAGCGATCTTTCAAGCGGCGTCATCCGGCTTGGCGAACAGGCCTCCTTCATGCACGGCCTGCCCCCCGGCGAGTGCGGTCTGCTCAGCCTTGTCCGCTGCTACGATCGCAGCGACCATGCCCGCGTGCTGGAACTTTTCGAGCAGGCCTCCACTGCGCCTTCACGATTCTGCTTTTCCACCAACCTCTTCATCCTTCCGACAATGCGCCAGCCCGTTATCTGCATGGGTGAATCCGCCGGTTTTGAAGACGATCGGCAGGGGCGGATTTCCGGGCTGTTCCTGTTTCCGCGTTTCGAAGATATTCGCTTCGCCGCCTGAACAACTTGCCGAAGGCGCGCCATCGTTCACAAAATGACGACAAATCGTCTCCTCTTGTTCATCTTTATGGACGGGTGATTTTCCGCCATTGATATCTCCAGACATCGCCCTGCAGCTTAACCGGCGAGACGCCGATCAATTACCGGAGATTTCCATGTCCAGCAGCCAGAACGTTCTCGTTCTCATCGCCCGCATTCTGCTTTCCTTCATCTTCATCACGTCGGGCTTCGGCAAGCTCACCGATCCGGCCGGCACGGCCGGCATGATCACGGGCGCCGGCCTGCCCGCCGCAACCGCGCTTGCCTATATTGCAGGCCTGTTCGAACTTGTTGCCGGCCTTGCCATTCTCGCTGGTTTCCAGACCAGGATCGCTGCTTGGGCGCTTGCCGTCTTCTGCGTCTTCACCGGTCTGGTCTTCCATAGCGGCACCGTTGCCGTTCCCGGCTGGCCTGAGCCGGCTCTTGGCTGGATCAACACGCTGAACGGCATCATGATGGTGAAGAACATTACCCTTGCCGGCGCTTACATCCTGCTTGCCGCCTTCGGCCCCGGCGCCTACTCCGTCGACGCTAAGCGCGGCGTGGCTGTGGCTCACGCATAAGCCAGACAACAGATCGACCAATAAAAAAGCCGCCGGATCGCTCCGGCGGCTTTTTGTTTTACGTCGTCAGACCGCAGCCCTGATGCGCGAGGCGATCTCCTGAACCGCCGCATCGCCTTCGTGTTCCGGCTTGCGGGCGCGCACGAAGCAGGCTTCCGAACGGACGATGATGCCGTCAGAGAGAATTTTCAGGTGGTTGGCCTTCAGCGTCGAGCCGGTCGAGGTGATATCGACGATGATATCCGCCTGCCCCGCCGCCGGTGCACCTTCGGTCGCGCCAAGGCTTTCGACGATGCGATAAAGCTGAATGCCGTGCTGGCGCGAAAAGAACTGCTGCGTCAGCCGCCAATATTTGGTGGCGATGGCGAGCCTGCGGCCATGACGGGCGCGGAACTCCGAAGCGACATCGCCGAGATCGGCCATGCTGTCCACATCCAGCCAGATTTCCGGCACGGCGACCACGACATCCGCATGGCCGAAACCGAGGCGGGCGCAGAACTCCACCTGCGCATCGGCATTGGTCAGCCCTTCGCGCACAAGGTCCTCCCCCGTCACGCCGAAATCCACCGTACCAGCGCCGATCTCGCGGGCGATCTCGGAGGCCGAGAGATAAGCGATCTCGATATCGTCGCGCCCTTCGATGCGGCCGCGATAGGAACGGTCATTGCCGACGGCCGCGACTTTCAGCCCGGCGCGTTCCAGAACGGCGGAGGCGTCTTCCTTCATCCGGCCCTTGGAGGGCAATGCGATGGTGATCATGGCTTGTCGCTCCCGCGCACCGTTTCGATGCGATCCAGCCAGAGCGAGAAGCCCACGGCCGGGATTTTTTCCTGTGCGCCGAGCAGGGTCAGCAGCCGGTCGAAACGGCCACCGCCGGCCAGAACGCTGTCTCCGCCCGCTTCCACCACCTCAAAAACGAGGCCGGTATAATAATCGAGCGGACGACCGAAGGCCGCGCCATAGGTGACGGTTTCGAGATCAACGCCGGCATTGGCAAGCGCTGCGACGCGTTTATCGAAGGCGGAAAGCGCGCCATCCAGTTTCAGCTTCGCCTTTGCGGCAAAATCCGCCAGAACCTGCGAGGCCTGCGGCAGAGGCGCTTTCAGGGCCAGGAACTGTTTGAGCAGCGCGAAGCTTTCATCCGGCAGGCGCGTGGCGGCAAGCGCCAGTTTTTCCCGCAGGCGGCGGGCGATTTCCTGCGGCGCACGGCTGGCATTGGTGGAATAGCCGGTTTCCTGCATCACCGTATCGAGATAATCGACCAGCACCGCCTCGTCGCCCGTCGCCAGCAGGCCAGCGACGCGGGCATCGAGGCCGGTCATCGGCTTGGGATGCACAAGGCTTTCCAGCAACGCGTCGAGCTGCGCCATGTCGCCAAAGGCCTGCACCAGCCGTTTTTGCCAGCCGAGCGGCAGACCGAGGGCAGCAACCACCGCCTCGAACACCTGCTGATCGCCCAGCGTGACGGCGAGCGAGCGGCCCGGCAGAAGACGCTGCAGAATGCCTGTCGCATCGATGACGGCACGGGCATCGGCGGCGGCGATATCGGTATCGCCGAGATCCTCGATACCGGCCTGATAAAACTCGTTGGCACCTTCGCGGCGCTGGCGGAAGACTTCGCCGAGATAGGAATAACGCTTCGGCGTGCCGGTCGCCGTTTCGATATGGCGCAGGCAGACCGGGATGGTGAATTCGGGGCGCAGGCACAGGCTCTCACCCGTTTCGCTTTCCGTCATGAAGATACGGCGGCGCAAATCCTCGCCGGCCATATCCAGAAAGGGTTCGGCGGGCTGGATGACGGGCGTGTTCACACGGCTCGTGCGGCGCGCGGCGAATTCTTCCAGTAGCTCTCCGGAAAATTCCGGCATGTCGATCAGGGGCATGGAACGGTACTTTTCGTCACGGTTCGAGCGGCTGCATCATTTCGATGCGGTTTCCGAAGGGATCATGGACATAAAACCGGTGATACCCTTCAAGCGGCTCATCCTCAACCACATGGCAGCCTGCTGTTTCAAGTGTTTTTCGCAAGGTTGCCATATCATCGACCAGAAAGGCCGGATGGGCTTTCTTCGCCGGGCGGAAATCCTGCTCGACGCCGAGATGCAGTTTTATCGAACCCCGACTGAACCAGCACCCGCCGCGTCCGGCCAGATTGGCGGGTTTGACCTGCTCCGCAAAGCCGAGCAGGCCGCCATAGAAAGAGCGCGCCTCATCCTCACGGCCCGCCGGCATCGCCAGTTGAACATGGTCGAGCGCGAGGATCGCCATGGCCTTAACGCCCTTCGGCGGCGCGGCGAACGTCCTCTGCCTGATGCTCCAGAATCTCGCGGACCTTCGCCACCAGATCCGCCTCCAGTACGGTGACCTGCGCCACACGCGCCTCGCGCCAGCTGGCATTGTCCTCGATCTCGCCGGACAGGCGCTTGCCTTCGATCAGATCCTTGATCTGCACCACACCTTCGGCGCGCTCATCACCGCCCTGAATGATGGCGATGGGGGAACCGAGGCGGTCGGCATATTTCAGCTGGTTGCCGAATTTCTTCCAGTTGCCCTGATACATTTCCGCGCGGATGCCCTCGGCGCGCAGCGCCTGCGTGAATGTCTGGTAACGGCCCATGCTTTGTACATCACCGTCCATGACGGTGATCAGGACAGGTGCGAGCGGCTTGACCTGACCGAGCTTGCCGAGGTTCTTCAGCGCCGTCATCAGGCGCGAAACGCCGATGGAGAAGCCTGTGGCCGGAACCGGCTGGCCCATGAAGCGCGAAACGAGGCCGTCATAACGCCCGCCGCCGCCAACGGAACCGAACACGACCTTTTCACCCTTTTCATTGGTGACGTCGAAGCTCAGCTCGGCCTCATAGACGGGGCCGGTATAATATTCGAGGCCGCGAACGACCGAGGGGTCGATCTTGATGCGCGTCGCATCGTAACCGGCACTGGTGACCAGAGCGCCGATGATGTTCAGCTCCTCAACGCCTTCCTCGCCTTTCGAGGTGCCCGCGACCAGTTTCGCCAGATCATCGGCGCTTGCCGCATAATCCTTGATACCGACGAAAAACAGCACCTTTTCAATCTGTTCCTCGCCAAGACCAGCGCCCTTGGTGAAGTCGCCGGATTCATCCTTGCGGCCGGGGCCGAGCAGCAGCTTCACACCTTCAGGACCGAACTTGTCGAGCTTGTCGATGGCGCGCAGAACGTTGAGGCGACGACCGGCATTGTCCTCGCCGCCGAGGCCGATGGCTTCCATGACGCCGTCGAGCACCTTGCGGTTGTTGACGCGGATGACATAGTCGCCGTGCTGAATTCCGAGCGCTTCCAGCGTATCGGCCATCATCATGCACATTTCGGCATCGGCCTGCACACCGGCGGCGCCCACGGTATCGGCATCGAACTGCATGAACTGCCGGAAGCGGCCGGGGCCGGGCTTTTCATTGCGGAACACGTAACCGGCGCGATAGGTGCGGTAGGGAAGCTGGATTTCGTTGAAATTTTCCGCGACATGGCGGGCAAGCGGCGCGGTTAGATCGTAGCGCAGGCTCATCCATTGGTCGTCATCGTCCTGCAGCGAAAACACACCTTCGTTCGGGCGGTCGCTATCGGGCAGGAACTTGCCGAGTGCATCCGTATATTCGAACAGCGGGGTTTCCACCGGATCGAAGCCGTAAAGCTCATAGACCCTGCGGATTTTCTCGATCATCTCATTGGTGGCATGAATATCGGCAACCGAACGATCCACGAAGCCGCGCGGCAGGCGGGCTTTCAGTTTCTGAGGCTTTTTTGCTTTTTCGCTCATGGGGCTGGTCCGATATTTTCCTGAAATCAAGCCGGTGTATTAGAGGATGAAGCCCGGTGCGGCAAGCCGCAAAGGCTCCGGTTTTACTGGCCGCTGCGGCCAAGCGGTGCTATATGGGATGCATGTATCCCAATTCGGATCGGGAAGGACGCGACCCATGAGCAAACAGACGGCCATTCGCCTGCCTGATGAGACCTATGAGCGGCTGAAAGCGCTGTCCGAGCGCACCGGCCGCACATCCGCCTATTACATCCGCGAGGCGATCGAGAAACATATCGAAGATATGGAGGATCTCTATCTTGCGGAGGAAGCGACGCGGCAGCGCATCGCCAATAAAGAACGCACCTATACTCTGGAAGAAGTGATGCGTGATCTTGACCTGGAAAATTGAGTTTCAGCGCGCTGCCATCAAACAGCTGGGCAAGTTGACGAAAAGCGACACCAATCGCATCGTTTCCTTTCTGGCAGACCGGATTGCCGAAGATGACAATCCCCGCAGAACCGGCGCCGCCTTGCAAGGCTCCGAGCTTGGAAATTTCTGGCGCTACCGGGTGGGCGATTACCGCATCATCTGCGATATACAGGATCACAAGCTCGTCGTGCTGGTGGTCGAAATCGGCCATCGCCGTTAAATCTACCGTTAGGCATTCATGATCCTCGAAGCCCTGCAATATGCCGCTACACGCGCGGTCACGCCGAAAGAATTCCGGCCGCATATCCGTTATTCCGTCAACCTCTGGGCGCGCGCCAACCGCTGCGCCAAAGCCTGGGCAGAGCATGAAAACAACAGCCGGCAATTCGTGCTGCAATCGGCCAGAAAGCTGAAGCAGCGGCGAACGGCCGTCGTGCTGGGGTCTGGCCTGTTGCGCGATGTGCCCTATGATGCACTGGTAGCGACGTTCGATACCGTCGTGCTGGTCGATCTGGTGCATCTCGCCAGCGTGCAGGCGAAGCTGCGCCTCAATGCCAAAAAGAATGTCCGCATCGCCAACCGCGATCTTTCCGGCTTTGACGATGTTCTTGCCGGTCGGCCGGCCGAACCGCTCGATTTCCTGCGGCGGGTGCCCTATCTCGATCTCGTGGTATCGGCCAATCTCCTGTCACAGATCGGCACCGGCGCACGCCACCGGCTGGAGCGAGAGAAGATCGCAAATGCCCCGGACGATCTTCTGCCGAAGCTCATTCACACCCATCTGGAAGCGCTGGCCGGCCTGCCCTGCAAGGCTTGCCTGATAACGGACACGTCCTTCAACGTCATCGACAAAGACGGCAACCTGCACCAGCATGAAGACCTGCTGCATGGCATCGAGCTTCCTGCCCCCGCCGCCGCATGGGAGTGGCCGCTCGCCCCGTTTGGCGAGGAAAGCAGGGATTACCGCATCGTGCATCACGTCATTGCGCGTGAACTGACCTGATGGCCATGCTTATTCCATAATTCCAGCGGTAAATTCACGCCATGTCCCAGGTGGTCCGTACATTGATGTTTCTTGCCTGCCTGCTATACGGCGCAATGCTGGCGCAGATGGCGATGAGCATGCCGATGGCCATGGGCATGGCAGCGTCCTCGCAGATGCCGATCAAACATGACGATGCCCATTCGCATCGAGTCGCGGATCGGGACCAAGGGTCTCGGGCACATGCGGAGAATGGGGCTCATGGAACGGGAGCGGGCGGTTGCTGCCCGCATGGTGACGATGCCGCACATCCCGGTTCCTGCGCCGCCTGCCTGATCGTGGTTCCGCGAACGATCTTCGCCGATAGCGGCCGGATGATATTCGCCTATCCGAAGCCGCAGCGCGGCATCGTCTTTGACGGTAAGGCTTTCGCGCCACCGTTGCCGCCTCCCCGCGCCTGACCCCAGATTTTTTCAGACCCATCTTCGAAAAATCCGTCAGAAACAGGAAGGATAATCCATGTCTATCAAGACCATCACGCTCGCCGCCGCTTTCGCAGCCGTCTTCACCATTCCGCTTTTCGCACAGGAAGCGGGCGGCCATGCCGGACATGACATGTCAAAAGGCACCATGAGCGACAGCGCGTCCACCAAGGCGTTCATGGAAGCCAGCAAGAAGATGCATGGCGATATGGCCATCGATTATAGCGGCGATGCGGATGTCGATTTCGTGCGCGGCATGATCCCGCACCATCAGGGCGCAATCGATATGGCCAAGGTCCAGCTCGAATACGGCAAGGACCCGGAAATCCGCAAGCTGGCCGAAGAGGTCATCAAGGCGCAGGAAGGCGAGATCGCCATGATGAAGGCCTGGCTGAAGTCGAAGGGCAAGTGATTGATGCTGACGAATGGGGAACGCCGGTTGCGGCGCTCCCCTTTTC
>LT009756.1:604811-612800 GCA_900012615.1 Agrobacterium genomosp. 13 str. CFBP 6927 | reverse complement strand
CAAGCTCTCGGTCTATCTCTACCGTCGCCCCCTCATCCCGCTGCTGCGGACTTCTCCCCCTCGGGAGAAGAAACAAGCGGCGGCCTTCCCATGCCAACGGCAGCCGCGCGAACGCCGCCTGTGCCACTCGCCACTCTGCTACAAGCCCGCAAGTCCGGCCTTGTAATCCTCCGAGGCCGCACGGCTGAGGCGCTCCAGCTCCATGGCCGCCCGGCTGGTGTGGCGCTCCTTGTGGCGCAGCAAAGCGAAGTTTCTGGCAGGCAGATCGATGCCGGCACGGACCAGCAGCCCCTGCCGCAGAAACAGCGAGGCGACGGAAGCGGAAACTGCCGTGGCCGCACCGCCGGAGCGTGCCGCCATCACCACCGCCTCGTTGGACGGCAGTTCGAGCATGACCGAAAGCTCGCCGGGGTCCACACCCATCTGCCGCACCGCCGCCTCGAAGGCGGAGCGGGTGCCGGAGCCCTGTTCGCGCAGGACCCATGAGGTGCCGTAGAGCATATCGAGCGCGGTGAGATAACGGCCATCCGCGAAAGGATGCGCCGAACCGGTGACGACAAGCAGCTTGTCGGACACGACGGGCTGCACCATCAAAGCCGGCTCATCGATCCTGCCTTCGATGAAACCGACCTCGGCCAGACCGTCAAGCACGGCCTGTGTCACCGTTTTCGTATTACCGATATCGAGTTTCAGCGTGACGCCCGGATAGAGCTTCTTGAACTGCATCAGGATCGGCGGCAGCCAGTAGCTTGCAATCGTCTGGCTGGCGCAGATGGTGATTTCGCCGCGCGTCAGCCCACCCATTTCGGAGAGAATCAATTCCGCATTGCGCACACGCGCCAATGTCGCCTTCGCTTCACCCAGAAACACCCGGCCGCTTTCGGTCAGTTCGATGTTGCGGCCGACCCGATGAAAAAGCTCGACGTTGTAAAAGGCTTCGAGATTTTTGATGGCGGAGCTGACGGCGGAGGCGGTCAGACCGATGGCTTCGGCGGCCCTTGTGAGGTGCTCGCGTTCGGCGACGGCGATGAAAATGCGGAGCTGTTCGAAGGTCATGGCTTTTCATTCGATTTTATCGAATAATATATGCCATATTATTTGATAGAATAAAACAGGCCGCTGCGGCATTGTCTGGCCATGGCACAACATCGCACCCTCGCTCATCCCTTTCAGTTTTCGCTTCGCTGGCTCACCCCGCTCCTGCCGGGCATTCTCCTCTGCGCGGCTGTCAGCTGCGCCGCCATTCTGGTGGAGCGCTTTCAGGTGCGGCTTGCGGGCCATGCATGGCTCGGCGATCTCGTGCTCGCCATTCTGATCGGCACGCTGCTGCGTTCGCTGGTGTCGCTGCCTGCGGTCGCTTCGGCCGGCATCAAATTCAGCGCCAAGACGCTGCTCGAAATCGCGGTGGCGCTTCTCGGCGCGTCCTTGAGCCTTTCCATCCTCAAAGGTGCCGGCGGTTTGCTGATCGGCGGCATTGCGCTGATCGTCGCGCTGTCGCTGATGGTCAGCTATGCCGCCGGGCGGATGCTTGGCCTGCCGCCCAAGCTTGCGACGCTGATCGCCTGCGGCAATTCCATCTGCGGTAATTCCGCCATTGCCGCCGCCGCGCCGGCCATCGGCGCGAAGCCAGAAGATGTCGCCGCCTCGATTGCCTTCACCGCGGTTCTCGGCGTCGTCGCCGTGCTGCTGATGCCATTCCTGCCGCAGCTTCTGGGTCTCGATGCCACCCAATATGGCATCTTTGCCGGCCTGACGGTCTATGCGGTACCGCAGGTTCTGGCCGCCACAGCCCCGCTCGGCGCAGTCGCCGTGCAGACCGGCACGATCGTCAAGCTCATCCGCGTGCTGATGCTTGGACCGGTCATCGCCGCCCTTTCCGTCATCCATGGCCAGTCCGGCACGGAACGCCTGAGATTGCAGCAGATGGTTCCGTGGTTCATCATCGCCTTCGTGCTGATGATCATGGCGCGGTCCTTCGGCCTCATTCCCGAGGCTCTGATCGGCCCTGTCGCCTCGCTCTCCAACATTCTCACCATCATGTCGATGGCGGCGCTGGGCCTTTCGGTCGATATTCGCAGCCTTCGCCATGCCGGCGGCAAGGTCATCGTCGCCGCCAGCCTTTCGCTCGTGCTGCTTGGTGTTTTGAGTTTCGGCCTGATCGTCCTGACGCAAGCGGGCTGAGCGGGACTGCCGTTATTTTTCGGTGCTGACCGTCAACGTATAATGGGCGCCGAGGCCACGGCGGGGCAATCCCAGGATAAGGGTCGGCCGGATCAGCCATTCCGTATCCGCCTTCGGCGTCAGTGTCGCGGTTTTACCCTGGGAATCGCTGAAGAAGATCGCATCCTCATCCGGCGTCGAGAAATCGAAGATTGCCATCAGGACGAATTCACTGGAGGAAGCAAGCTCGACCTTCACCGTCTGCCCGGCCTTGACTTTCAAACGGTAAACATCGCCGCGACCGCGCCGCGTCCAGCCATCGAGCTTCAGTGGACCGGTCGGCGGCAAGGCGACTTCCTTCAGCCTTTCGCCGTCATCCAGCCAGATGCCATCGACATTGCGGCTTTCAGCGAAGGATTGATGCGGCACGGCAGCCATGGCCATGGTGAGAGCCAGAAGAAGGGAGGTTACCTTCATGGACGTACAAACTCCCGCCGCATGAGCTCGATCGGCTCGCGGCAATGACAACCTTCGATATGATCGTTGACCATACCCATGGCCTGCATGAATGCATAGACTGTCGTCGGGCCAACGAAACTCCAGCCCCGCTTCTTCAAATCCTTGGAAAGGCGAATGGATGCGGCGCTGGTTGGGTTGGCCCTTAACGTCGCATAGTCCAGCCTTTGCGGCCTTTCTGCGGCGGCAGGTTCGAAACTCCAGAAATAACGGGCGAGCGAACCAAATTCATCCCGCAATTCCAGGGCCCGGCGGGCATTATTGATGGTTGAAACAATCTTGCCGCGATGGCGGATGATGCCCTTGTCGGCAAGGCAGCGCTCGATGTCGGCCTCACCGAACTCGGCCACTTTTTCGAATTCGAAATTGGCGAAGGCGACGCGGAAAGCCTCACGCTTGCGCAGAACCGTCAGCCACGACAGCCCGGACTGAAACCCTTCCAGACAGATCTTCTCAAACAGGCGGCGGTCATCGGTGACGGGATAACCCCATTCCTCGTCATGGTAGCGGCTGTAATCTTCAAGCCCCTGCTGCCAGAAACACCGCACGCGGCCATCAGCGCCGGTTTCAAGTCCCGCCTCGTTCATTCCGCAACAACCCTTTTCCACTCCCGCAAATCACCGGCGGGACACGCGCACTTACCACTCATTCACCACGTTTCAAAACCAGGTGCTAACCCTAAATACAGGTTGCGCTAATGAAGCGCTTTTTAATGAACAGCCATTTACGATTCACTTGCGTCAAGGTGCGAACGTGTCCGGCAATGCGGGCGAATGATACCCGCGATTTTGATTGTTGCGACATCCCGCAGAGAGAGTCCACCCGATGACGATGAAGTCCGTTTTTCTGGCGCTGAGCCTCGTTTCCACCTTCGCCGCTCCGGCCGCCATGGCCAATGAGCGTTATCGCGAGCGCCCGCCCGTCGTCGTCAGCCCCGACCTTTCCGCCCCCTGGGTCACCCAGCTTGGACGCGGCAATGTGCGCCCCGTGGTTTATCCGCGCGCGCCTGCCGCACGCCAGCCGCTCTTCCAGCAGCGCCAGGTCGCCATGCCGCAGCGCCCCAGTTCCGGCGTCACATCACAGCGCCCTGCGAGGGTGCAGAATGCCGCCGTGCGTCCCAATGCGCCGGTGCGCACGCAGATCGCGCCGCAATTCCTGCCGCAGATCGTGAGCTACCAGACCAATGAAAAACCCGGCACCATCGTCATCGATACGCCGAACCGGTTCCTTTATCTCGTCCTGGCCGATGGCAAGGCACGCCGTTATGGCGTGGGCGTCGGCAAGCCCGGTTTTGAATGGGCCGGAACGCACAAGGTGACGCGCAAGGCGGAATGGCCGAGCTGGACCCCACCAAAGGAGATGATTACCCGCGAGGCGGCGAAGGGACATTACCTGCCGGCCTTCATGGAAGGCGGCCCGGCCAATCCGATGGGCGCGCGCGCCATGTATCTCGGTTCCACCCTTTACCGAATCCACGGCACCAACCAGCCATGGACGATCGGCAGCAACAATTCATCCGGCTGCATCCGCATGCGCAACGAGGATGTCACCGATCTTTATGAGCGCGTCAATGTCGGAACCACCGTCATTGTGATATGACGGCAACGGGTTTTCCCATTCCGGGCATCCATGGGCAATATGGCGGCGTATCCGCTTGTATTGCCGTCTTGCGGCGGTACAATCGCGCCAAATCCAATTGATCGAGACTTGGCGGGGGACGCCAGGCGCCGAACCTCTCTCAGGGGGATGATGGAACGGCCTTAAAACGGGTGGTCTGCTGACCGCCCGTTTTTCGTTTCTGTCATTTTAATGTTACCAAAAAACGGTTTGGTGCATTCCTGATATCAATCTGGATTCTCTTCATGCCGCGCCATACTTTATTTGTTTGCGCCCTGTTGTTCAGCGGCGTTTCCTTCTCTGCCGCAATGGCGGGGGAATTTGAAATTTCCGGTTATGGCGGCTGGCAAAGCGCGCCGCACAGCGATGTTAAAGTGTCGGACGGACCGGACTTCCGGGCCGGCTGGGAAGGCAAGTCATTTTCCAGCCCGCCCTATTGGGGCGTGCGCGGCACCTACTGGTTCGATGAGGGCCGGCTCAACAATTTCGGTATCTCGCTCGATTTCACCCATGACAAGGTCTATGCCGACGACCAGACGCTTGCCCGCTCCGGCTGGTCGCATTTCGAGTTTACCGACGGCCTGAACCTTCTGACGCTGAACGCGCTCTACCGCTTTCCGCTGGAGAAGCTGCCGCTTACACCCTATGTCGGCGCGGGCGTCGGCATCAACGTGCCGCATGTGGAGGTCACACGCGGTTCCGGCCGCACCTTCGAGTACCAGTTCGGCGGCGCAACCCTGCAGGCACAGGCCGGTGTCAGCTACCGCATCACCGACAACTGGTCGACCTTCGTGGAATATAAGGGCACCTATTCGTTTATCGATGTGGATATCGACAATGGCGCCTCGCTGAAGACCGATGTCATCACCAATGCGGTGAATTTTGGCGTGGCCTATAAGTTCTAGTATTGGCGTGGCAAGCGGGGGCTTTCCGGCAGGTGCTGGGTGCCCCCCCCAACCTCATTCCTGTGCCTGTCACAGGAATCCAGCCGACGCACGTCTGCGCGGGGAAAGATTCCTCTCAGCCCAAGGACTTGGGCTGGCTGGATCCCTGTGACAAGCACAGGGATGAGGAGAAGCCTTAGAAAGGCGCACTGGCCCCAACCTTTGCGTCATGACGCCGGATCACTGCCTTGTCGGCGCACCACGTTCTAAACCGAAAGCCTCGCCGGTTTCGGCCCGCCATAGGCCCAGTCCAGAAGCTCCACCGTGTGCAGGATCGGCATGTCCGTCCCTGTCGCAATCTGTGTGATGCAGCCGATATTGCCCGTGGCGATGACGTCCGCGCGGGTGGCCTCGATATTCCTGACCTTGCGTGCCTTCAGCTTTCCGGAAATCTCCGGCTGCATGATGTTGTAGGTTCCGGCCGACCCGCAACAGAGATGCCCTTCCGCCGGATCACGCACGGTAAACCCCGCCGCTTTCAGCAATTGTTTCGGTGCGAGCGTGATCTTCTGGCCATGCTGCATGGAGCAGGCGGAATGGTAGGCGACCGTCAGGCCCTGGCTTTGCCGTTGCGGCAGATCAAGGGTGGCGAGATATTCAGTGATGTCTTTTGCAAGCGCGGAGACCCGCGCGGCTTTTTCCGCATAGGCCGGGTCAAGCCGCAGCATATGGCCGTAATCCTTGATCGTGGTGCCGCAGCCCGACGCGGTGATGATGACGGCATCGAGCCCGCCATTCTCCATCTCGCGCGTCCAGACATCGACATTACGGCGGGCGGCGGCCAGCGCCTCTTCCTCCCGTCCCATGTGATGCACCAGCGAACCGCAGCAACCCTCGCCTCTGGGAACCACGACCTCGACCGCAAGCCGCGAAAGCAGCCGCAGCGTCGCCTCGTTGATGCCGGGGTCGAGCACCGGCTGGGCACAACCGGTAAGGATGGCGACGCGACCGCGCTTTTCCCCCTCCGCCGGCCGCTTACCCGGACGGGTGGAAGCGGAGATAGCGGGGATAGAGGCAGGAGCGAGAGCAAGCATGGATTGCAGCGGCTTCATCGCCGGAAACTTCGCAAGCAGCCCGGCGAAGGGCCGTGCCAGCCTTGCCAGATGCAGGGCTAACCGGAAGCGACCAGGATAGGGCAGAACCGCAGCCAGAAGATTACGGGTCAGCCGGTCCATGAAAGGGCGTTTATAGGTCTGTTCGATATGGGCGCGGGCATGATCGACCAGATGCATGTAATCCACGCCGGAGGGACAGGTGGTGGTGCAGGCAAGGCAGGACAGGCAACGGTCGATATGGGTGACGACTTCGCGGTCAGCCGGGCGGCTGTTTTCCAACATGTCCTTGATGAGATAGATGCGGCCGCGCGGGCTGTCCAGCTCGTTGCCGAGCGTGACATAGGTGGGACAGGTGGCCGTGCAGAAGCCGCAATGTACACATTTGCGCAGGATCTTTTCGGATTCCGCCACATGCGGATCGGCCAGCTGCTCGGGCGTGAAGGATGTTTGCATGGCTCAGACGGCCCTTCCCATTTTGCCGGGATTGAAGATGCCCGCCGGATCGAGCTTTTCCCTGATACGCGCGGACAGAATGGCTTCCGCCGCCGGGCGCGGTTCGAATGCGGCCACGGTGGCGCGCACCGCGTCACTTGCCCTCACCAGCGTTGCGTGGCCGCCGCCCAGCGCCCGGATCGCGCCGCGCAGCAGATCCGCCTCGGGATCGGCTTCCATCTGCATCCAGACAAGGCCGCCCTGCCAGTCGTAAAAGGCATCGATGCCCGCTTCCATGCGCAGCGCCGCGACCAGCCTGTGGCCTTCCGCCGGCGCGACCGAGACTTGCCAGAGCGGCTTGGCGTTTTCCCCGGTATAGGGAGCAACATCCCGCACCTGCCGCCACAAAACACCGCTTTCCTCGCCTTCCAGCAGCGCCCATGGCCCGACCCGATCCATGACCGAGAGGAGTTTGGCGGCGCGCGCCTCCACCGACGCCCCGAGCCCCTCCAGCCGCAGGATTGTCGCCGGACCTTCCGGCAGGACGCCATCAATGAAACGGGAGCGCACGCTTTCCGCCAGATGGGCCGCCCCGGAAACCTCGACGCTCATCGCCATGGCCGCCGCCATGATCCGCGTCGCCGCTTCGTCATCCAGGCCGGATACGACAACCGTTTTCTCCGAAGGCGGTTTCGGCAGCACACGAAAGGTGACTTCCGTCAGAAATCCGAGCGTGCCATGCGAACCGGCCAGAAGCTTTGAAAGATCCAGGCCCGTGACATTCTTCATCACCCGGCCACCCGCCCTGATGATTTCGCCGCCGCCATTAACGAAGCGGACGCCGAGCAGACTATCGCGCGCCGCCCCTGCCACATAACGGCGCGGACCGGAGACATTGGCGGCAAAGACGCCGCCAATGGTCGGCTCACCCATCGTTCCCATGATCGGGCGATGATCCATCGGCTCGAAAGCCATCATCTGCCGGTTTTCGGCAAGAGCGGCTTCAATGGTGGCGAGCGGCGTGCCGGCCTTCACGGTCATGACCATTTCAGCGGGGACGTAGGAGACTATACCGTTCATGGCGCGGGAGGAGAGGGCCTCATTTGCCGCGACGGCATTGCCGAAACCGGAACGGGTGTTGCCGCCGATGATTTTCAGCGGGGTTTTTCGAGTTGCGTGGTCGCGGATGATATCGGCGGCCTGGGCTTCTGAGTATGGGGTCAGCATGGGGTGGCCGCCTTTGAGCAAGGGATACCCCCCTCTGC
>LT009756.1:264034-604413 GCA_900012615.1 Agrobacterium genomosp. 13 str. CFBP 6927 | reverse complement strand
GGGGGAGATCGGCAAGAGGCTGGCATATCGTTTCAGTCGCGCCGTTCGAAAATTGAGCGGGAGGTCGCCGCTGGTCGATCTCCCCCCTTGAGGGGGAGATGCCCGGCAGGGCAGAGGGGGGTAAACCACACCCAAAGAGAGCACAGAATTCACACCTATCATCCCCTCCCCTCCAGCGGGAACACCTTGGAAGGGTTCATCAGCCACCCCTCGTCAAATGCCGCCCGCACCGCCATTTGCTGGGCAAGATCGGCCTCGCCATATTGGTGGCGCATCAAATCCCGCTTTTCGATGCCCACACCGTGCTCGCCGGTGAGACAGCCGCCGGCATCGACGCAGAGCTTCAATATTTCATTGCCTGCCTCTTCGGCCCGGGCCGCATCATCAGGGTCATTGGCGTTGAACAGGATGAGCGGGTGCATGTTGCCATCCCCCGCATGGAAGACATTGGCGACGCGCAGGCCGAGGCGGTCGGTGATCTCGCTTGTCTTTTTCAGCACGTAAGAAAGCTGCGAAAGCGGCACTGTACCATCCATGCAGATATAATCCGCGATGCGGCCCGTTGCGCCGAAGGCGGATTTTCGGCCTTTCCAGATCGCCGCCGCCTCCATGGCCGACTGGCATTCCTTCACGGTCTTCACACCATGTTTTCTGGCAATGGTGACGATATCGGCCAGCATGGCGTCCATTTCCGCTTCGGAGCCTTCGACCTCGACGATCAGCAATGCGCCGACATCCAGCGGATATCCCGCCTTGGCGAAGGCCTCGCAAATCTCGATCGCCGGCTTGTCCATGAATTCGATGGCGACCGGGATGATACCCGCACCGATGATATCGGCCACACAGGAGCCGGCCTCCTCAGAGGTTTCAAAACCGAACAGCACCGGGCGCGCGCCCTCCGGCTTGGCGATCAGCCGCACTGTCGCTTCCGTGACAATGCCGAGCTGGCCTTCCGAGCCGCAAACGAGGGCGAGCAGATCGTAGCCGGCAGCGTCGAGATATTTGCCGCCCAGTTCCAGCACCGTGCCATCCACCAGCACCATTTTTACGCCAAGCAGATTATTGGTGGTGACGCCGTATTTCAGGCAATGGGCGCCGCCGGAATTCATGCCGATATTGCCGCCGATGGTGCAGGCAAGCTGCGAGCTGGGATCGGGTGCATAAAAGAAACCTTCCGCACCGGCCGCATCGGAAATGGAAAGATTGGTAACGCCCGCCTGCACCCGCGCCGTGCGATTGTAAAAATCCAGTTCGAGGATCGAGGCCATCTTCGAGAGGCCGATCACCACCGCATCCTCCTGCGGGATCGCGCCGCCGGAAAGCGAGGTGCCGGCGCCCCGCGGCACGACCGGAATACCGTAACGGTGGCAATATTTCATCACCGCCGCCACCTCTTCCGTGGTCTTCGGCAGCGCCACGGCCAGCGGCAGGCGGCGATAGGAAACGAAGGCGTCCGTCTCGAAAGGCACGAGTTCGCGCGGCTCGTGGACAAGACAGTCTGCGGCCAGAATATCCTTCAGGTCGGATATGATGCGGTCACGGCTTGCGACGACGTTTGCGCGCGGCTCCAGAAACTTGATCGGCTGCGTCACCGCCCCTCCTCCATCTACATTTCCTCAACTGGTATTCTTTCTTTACCACTTTGAAAGAGCGCAATCAAATGTTATGGATTTTTTCCATTACGGAAATAATCAGGGGTTAACTGTGACGAATCTGGGCGATCTGGAAGTCTTCGCGAGCGTTGCCGCCTCCGGCAGCATGTCGCTGGCCGCCAAGGAGCTGGGTTATTCACCCGCCGTCATTTCCAAGCGCATCAAGCGGCTGGAAGAAAAGCTCGGCGCGCGGCTGTTTCAGCGCACCACGCGGCAGATTTCGCTGACCGAAGCGGGACAGGGCTTTTATGAGCGGGTGCTTGCCGTGCTGGAAGGGCTGGAAGAGGCGGAGGATTTCGTCTCCGGCCGCGCCAATACCGTCAACGGCACGCTGAAGGTTTCCGCCCCCACCTCCTTCGGGCGCATGCATATCGCACCGCATCTGAAGGGTTTCATGGAGCGACATCCGGACCTTTCGGTCAATCTGGTGCTCAGCGACGAGTTCATCGACATCATCGAAGGCGGTTACGATCTGGCGATCCGCATCGCAGACCTCAATTCCTCCAGCCTTGTGGCCCGCCGGCTAGCGCCGGTGCGCCGCGTGCTTTGTGCTTCAGCGGAATACGTCGCAACCCACGGCATGCCCGCGACAATCGAGGACTTGAAGAAACACCGCTGCCTGCCGGCCCATAATAACGATGTGTGGCGGCTGGAAGGACCGGGCGGCGCGCTCAGCATCCGCCCGGAAGGCATGCTGGTCACCAATTCCAGCGAGGTGATCCGCGAAGCGGTTATTTCCGGGCTCGGCATTGCGCTGCGCTCCACCTGGGATATCGGCCATGAATTGCGCGCCGGCAAACTGGTGCAGGTTCTGCCCGCCTATGAGGGATCACGAAACGTGACGCTCTCGGCGGTTTATCCGAGCCGGCAGTTCCTGCCTGCGAAGGTGCGGCTGTTCATCGATTATCTCGCCGGGCTTTATGGGCCTTCGCCCTATTGGGAGCAGGGTTGAAAAAGGGTCCACTCCCTCATCCCTGTGCTCGTCACAGGGATGAGGGAGACTGGGTTGTCCGTCAGTGCCCGCCCTCGGCATGGGAGCGGCGGATGCGGCGCACCACCCACCAGACACCGAGTACGGCGAAGGGAACCGAGATGCCGGTGACCACGGCGGGATCGACCGGCAGCACATCATGGCTGATCGCCTTGGTGAGATAACCGATGAGGCCAACGACATAATAGGAGATGGCAGCAACCGAGAGGCCTTCCACCGTCTGCTGCAGGCGAAGCTGCATGGCGGCGCGCTTGTTCATGGTGTTGAGCAACACCGTGTTCTGCCGCTCTAGCTCCACGTCGATCCAGCTTCGGACGAGCGCCGTTGCGCGATAGAGCTTGCGCGACAGGTTGGCCTGCCGCTCCTCCACCGACTGGCAAGTGCGCATGGCCGGCGCAAGACGTCTTTCCAGAAAGCTGCCCATGGTTTCGTGTCCCAGCACCGGCGTTTCCGCCAAGGCGCGGATGCGTTCGCGCACGATGCCGTCATAGGCGCGGCTGGCGCCGAAACGATAGAGGCTGAGCGCGGCATTGGCCTCCAGCTCCGCCGCAAGCCGGGTCATTTCGGCCAGCAGCGCATCAGCCTCGTCACGCGCGCCATTCTTCATGCGCTGGGTGATGCCCGTCAAACCATCCTCGATGCGGCGGATTTCCGGCGAGAGTGTCTGCGCCATCGGCAGGCCGAGCATGGCAAGCGTGCGATAGGTCTCGATATCCAGCAGCCGCTGCACCAGCGCACCGCGGCTGTAATCGCTCAAACCCCGGTCGACCACCAATATCTGCGTCAACCCGTCGCGATCCTGACGGAAATCGGTGAGGATCGTCGCCTGCCCGTCGCGCACGTCGCTGTGACAGAGGCTGGTCGGCTCAAACATCGTCCCGGCCTGGGCAGCGAGCGCGCTATCTTCGCGGATTTCCAGTCGAATGCCCGATATCAGGGACCCGGGCGGCGAAAAGCCGTCGCCGAAGGGATCACCGGCAATCTCACCGCCGAATTTTTCCGGTGCAGGGCCATCCCAGAACCAGGTCGAGAATTCCGTGTGCCGTTCCCAGCGCAGCGTGCCCTGCCCCCAGGGCATGGCGTGGTGGCGGGCATCGCGTTCCGGCGGCGCAACGCCCCGGCTGCGCGACATTTCCGCGATGACAGAGTGGTGCACGGCCGAGCCGCCATCCATCATGAAGGCAAGCTGGACGATGATGCGCGACGGGGCGAGAAGCACCGTCGGCCGCGCATGCACCTCCCCGAGCGCCAGCGACCTTTCCGGCGCGCTTGCGAAAGCAAATCTACCCTTGGCCATGCGATACCGTCCCCGCCTGTTTCCGCCGGTTTTCTAAAGCATCAATGGCGATGGCGACACCGCAATCGAAGCCAATGTAATTGTTTTGATGCAACTGGCGAAGAAAACCCGCCATCATCACCCTGTCCGGGTGCTGCTTTAACAAAAGCCAGTTTAAAAGGGCAGATGCCGTGTTGACGCAGGCAATCCAGCATGAACAGGCCACCAAACTGGACAGAATAATTGACCAGTGCGACGCTTCGCTGATAATTTGTGCCGGATTGCACAGACAGGCACACCCCAGGGGCGGATTTCGCCGGAGAATGCTGCGATGGACGAAACGCTATTTGCGCGGATAGAGCACAGCCGCACATCGCAGGAGGTGATCTTACGTTTTGAGGAGCTGATCCTCGACGGCATATTGCGCGACGGCGACCGGCTGCCCGGTGAGCGGGAGCTGGCACAGAGGCTGGATGTCTCGCGGCCTATCCTGCGGGAGGCGCTGAAAGAACTCGAAACCCGCGGCCTTCTCGTGAGCCGACATGGCGGCGGCACCTATGTCGCCGATATTGTCGGCCCGGTCTTTTCCGATCCCCTGAGCGCGCTCATCACCCGTCATAGCCGGGCGACGCGGGATTTTCTCGAATATCGCCGTTATATAGAAGGCATGACCGCCGAACTTGCCGCACAGCGGGCGACAGAGCCGGACAGGCGCAACCTCGCTGCCATCGTCGAGAAAATGCGCGAGGCGCATGAGGCGGGCCGTTTCGAAGAGGAGCTTTCGGGCGATGTGGAATTTCACAACGCCATCGGCGAAGCGGCGCATAATATCGTGCTGATGCACACGTTGCGGTCCTGCTACCGGCTTCTGAGCGACGACATCTTCTACAATCGCCATCTCATCTTCACCGTTACCGGCGCGCATGACGAGGTGCTGAGACAGCATATCGCCATTCACGAGGCCATCGCCGCCGGCGATCCGGCAGCGGCAAGGGCGGAGGCGGAGGCCCATATAGACTTCATCGTGGAGACGACATCCAAGGCACATCAGGCGCGGGAATGGGACCGTATTTCGCGTCTGCGGCAGCAGCAGCGCAGCAGCTGAAAACGCCGTCGGGCGAAATACGCCATCTCTTTTATTCAGGTTTTGATGGAACCTTTTGTGCTGTTTGGTCTTTTTATCGGGTTAATTGGAAAAATTTACCAAGATGGGACCCATGACAACCACGAGCGAAACTGAACGCTATCCGCGGATAGCTCTCATATCGACGCATGGCTATGTCGCCGCGCACCCGCCCCTGGGCGCAGCCGACACCGGGGGACAGGTGGTGTATGTGCTTGAGCTTGCACGCAAACTCGGCCAGCTCGGTTATACTGTCGATCTTTATACCCGCCGTTTCGAAGACCAACCGGAATTCGACGAGGTTGACGAGCGTGTCCGCGTGGTACGCATTCCCTGCGGCGGGCGCGATTTCATTCCCAAGGAATATCTGCACCGCCACCTGATGGAATGGTGCGAAAATGCGCTGCGTTTCATCAAGAAAAACGACCTGAATTATTCCTTCATCAACAGCCACTATTGGGATGCGGGCGTTGCCGGGCAGCGGCTGTCCGAGGCTCTGAAAATCCCGCATCTGCATACGCCGCATTCGCTCGGCCTCTGGAAAAAGCGCCAGATGGAGACCGACTATCCGGAAAAGGCCGATACGTTCGAGCTGGAATTCAATTTCAAGGAACGCATCCAGCATGAGCTGATCATCTACCGCAGCTGCGACATGGTGATCGCCACGACGCCGGTGCAGCTTGACGTGCTGATCGAGGATTATGGCCTCAAGCGCAAGCACATCCATATGATCCCGCCGGGTTACGACGACAACCGCTTCTTCCCCGTCTCGGATGCCACGCGGCAGATGATCCGGCAGCGTTTCGGCTTCGAAGGCAAGACGGTGCTGGCGCTCGGGCGCCTCGCCACGAACAAGGGTTACGACCTGCTGATCGATGGCTTTTCGGTGCTGGCGCAGCGCGAGCCGGAGGCACGGCTGCATCTTGCCGTCGGTGGCGAAAACATGGACGAGCAGGAAACCACGATCCTCAATCAGTTGAAGGAACGGGTGAAAGCGCTCGGTCTCGAAGAGAAGGTTGCGTTTTCCGGTTATGTTACCGATGAAGATTTGCCGGATATTTATCGCGCCGCCGATCTCTTTGTGCTTTCAAGCCGTTATGAACCCTTCGGCATGACCGCCATCGAGGCGATGGCGAGTGGCACACCCACCGTCGTCACCACCCATGGCGGATTGTTCAGGGCCATCAGCTATGGCCGCCATGCGCTGTTTGCCGATCCTTTCGACAAGGAAGACCTCGGCATCACCATGATGAAACCGTTCAAGCATGAGCGGCTTTACGGGCGGCTTTCCCGAATGGGCGCACACAAAGCGCGCAGCCTGTTCACATGGACCGGCATAGCGCAGCAATTGCTGGCTCTTGTGGAAGGACGCACCATGATGCCGGTTCTGGAAGAAGCGGACTGGGCCGAACCATGGAACGACGGCGATTGAAACCACTTCGTCTTTTTTCCACCGATCTCGACGGAACCGTCGTCGGCAATAATGACGCCACGCGCCGGTTCCGCGATTTCTGGCAATCGCTGCCGGATGATCGCCGTCCGGTTCTGGTCTTTAACAGCGGCAGGCTGGTCGATGACCAGCTGGCGCTTATGGAAGAGGTGCCGCTGCCCCGGCCCGATTACATCATCGGCGGCGTCGGCACCATGCTGCATGCGAAAGAGCGCATTGAACTGGAAGACGCCTACAGGCACTCGCTCGGCACGGGTTTCGACCCGCGGAAGATTGCCGGTGTCATGGCTGGCCTGGCCGGCGTAACGATGCAGGAAGAGCGCTATCAGCATGGCCTTAAATCCAGCTGGTTCCTGCACGATGCGGATGAAAAGGCGCTTGCCGATATTGAAAACGCGCTGCTGGCGGCCGAGATCGAGGCCCGCATCGTCTATTCAAGCAATCGCGACCTCGACATCTTGCCGAAGGCCGCCGATAAGGGCGCGGCATTGGCATGGTTATGTGGACAACTGCGCATCGGCCTCGACGAATCAGTCGTTGCGGGCGATACTGGCAATGATCGGGCAATGTTCGAATTGAATGGCGTTCGCGGCGTGATCGTTGGCAATGCCTTGCCGGAACTTGTTTCCCTGGCAAACAGCAAGAGCCAGTTTTTCCTCTCGGGCGCGACGGAAGCGGATGGTGTGGTAGACGGTCTCCGGCATTGGGGACTGGATGCGGGCCAGCGCAATTCCGACCGTAATCCCTGAGCGGTTTGCGTTCCGGAAGACCTGAAAGCAGACAGATACGGCTTTCCGCAATCGGCTGTTTGACCGGGAATTCCGGGAACGGTTTCGCTTGCCTCCATCTTCGCCTCTTAATCTTCATCAGCGTGAAGACAGTAGTGGGTTATGGGTGATGAGGGATTGGCGGAACTTACGGGATATCTATATTAGCAATTATCATTAGCAGGCAAAGAAGGACCTATCCGGATTGAAGATTTTGAATCGATTGGCGACAGATGTTGGCTTGATGTTGCGCAGACCGCCGCGACAGCAATATGCGGCGCTGTGCTATCGATTGGCCGAAAAGCATCAGGAACCTGAAGTTCTGCTGCTGACCAGCCGGGATACGGGACGATGGGTCATTCCGAAAGGCTGGCCGATGGGTGGCAAGAAGGCCCATGCGGTGGCAGAACAGGAAGCCTATGAGGAAGCCGGCGTCAAAGGCACGGTGGAGAAGGCCCCCTTCGGTTTTTATGAATATGAGAAAAAGCTGAACAGCGGCATCAACGTGCTGTGCAGGGTTCAGGTGCATCTGCTCGAAGTATCGGAACTGCAGGACAGCTTTCCCGAAAAGGACTCCAGACGGCTGGAATGGGTCACGCCCCGCGAGGCGGCCAAACGGGTCAACGAGCCGGAACTGAAAGCCCTGATGCTCACTTTCGACAAGCGAATGGCGCTTTCGAAATAGCCTGCCCGCCCGAATAGTGGCAATGTGCAGTTTGTTTTTCCAACATGGCTTTTACCGTCTTTCATTTTGGAAAGATGTGCGAGATGTAACAGTCTTTCTGTAAATTGCCTTCAGCCCGCGACACTGCCGGACGAAAAGGAATGCTGGCAAACGAGGTCTGAATGGCAATAAAGCCACCACCACCGAACATGAAGCCGACGCTCGACAAGGATCTCGAAAAGATCACCCGTGTCGAGGAGGCGACGATGCACGTCACGCAGCAGCTTGCCGGCCTTGGCGCGGGTTTCATGTTCGTGGTTCTCGCGGCCATATTCGCCGGTGTCTTCGTGACAGGCACCGCGGGCTCGGTCATCATCATCGCGGCCGTTGCCATCGGCGCCTATATGGCGATCAATATTGGCGCGAATGACGTGACGAACAATGTCGGCCCGGCGGTTGGCGCCAAGGCCTTGCCGCTTGCAGCTGCCCTCATCATCGCCGCCATCTGCGAGATCGCGGGCGCGCTGATTACCGGCGGCAACGTCGTCGAGACCATTTCCAGCGGCATCATCAACATAAACACCATTCCCGACAGGACCGTGTTTTCCTGGGCGATGTTGTCGGCGCTTCTGGCCGCCGGCCTTCTCGTCAATATCTCGACATGGACGAAAGCGCCGATTTCCACGACCCACACGGTGGTCGGCGGCGTCGCCGGGGCGGGCATGGCCGCCTATGGCATCGGGGCAGTCGACTGGTTATCGCTTGGCAGCATCGCTTTTGCATGGGTTCTGGCGCCCTTCATTAGCGCCGCCATCGCCATCGTCATCCTTGCTTTCATCAAGGAATTCATCATCTACCGCGATGACAAGATCGACGCCGCGCGACTGTGGGTGCCTGTCCTCATCGGCTTGATGGCTGGCGTTTTCACCGCCTATCTCATCTGGGTCGGGCTGAGGCAGATCGTGCATCTCTCGCTTGGCCATGCGAGCGGCATCGGGCTTGTGACTGGCCTTGTCGCCTGGCGGCTCTGCGTGCCGATCATCCGCAAACAATCCGTCGGGCTGGAGAACCGCAACCAGTCGCTTCGCATATTGTTCCAGTGGCCTCTGGTTCTCGCCGCCGGATTGATGTCCTTCGCCCATGGGGCCAATGACGTGTCGAACGCGATCGGCCCGGTGGTGGCCATCGTGCGGGCATTGCATGACGAGGCGGTGCAGACCTCCGCCCGTGCGCCGCTATGGGTCATGCTGGTCGGTGCATTCGGGCTTTCCTGCGGTATTCTGCTTTATGGCCCGCGCCTCATCCGCCTCGTGGGTGAGCAGATCACCAAGCTCAACCCCATGCGCGCCTTCTGCGTTTCCGTGGCCACGGCGCTCACCGTTCTTGTCGCCTCACGCTTCGGCCTGCCGGTCAGCACCACGCACACGGCGATCGGCGCGGTGTTCGGCGTCGGCTTCTTCCGTGAATGGTACACGCAGTCATCACGGCGGCGGCAGGAACTCGTTCAGGCCGGAACCGGCGCGATCCGCCGCGCCGACAGATATGCGGATAATCCCGCCGAGGTGCGCCGCCGTTATCTTGTCCGTCGCTCCCATTTCATGACGATCATCGCCGCCTGGCTGGTCACCGTTCCCTCCAGCGCAACGCTTGCGGCGTTGCTCTATTGGCTTATGTCCTTCCTTTTTCTCTGACGCTGAAACCGAAAAGTCCCATGCGCGCAAATTTCCGGATGCAACGCCTGTTCGTCGAAACCCCGCTTGATGCGGGGGCGGCGCAGGAAGCGACCACCGAACAGTTCAACTATCTCGCCAATGTGCTGCGCATGACCGATGGCGCGGAAATCCTGCTGTTCAACGGGCGCGATGGCGAATGGAAAGCCAGGCTCTCCTTCCCGAGCCGCAAGAAGATCGCGCTCATCCCCCTGGAGCAGACGCGCCCACAGCCACCGGCACCGGATCTTCACTATCTGTTTGCGCCGCTGAAAGTCGGGCGCATGGATTATCTGGTGCAGAAGGCAGTCGAGATGGGCGCGGGTCTTTTGCAGCCTGTCATGACGCAGCATGTTCAGGGCAAGATCCATAATACCGAAAAGCTGCGCGCCAATGCCATCGAGGCCGCCGAGCAATGCGGCATTCTGTCCCTGCCTGAGGTGGCCGAGCCGGTGAAGCTGAGAGACATGCTGGAAACCTGGCCCCGCGACCGGCGCATCATCTATTGCGACGAAGGCGATGCGGGGCAAAATCCGCTGCCTGTCCTGCAATCCATAAAGGAACGCAGGCTTGCGCTGCTGGTTGGCCCGGAAGGCGGCTTTTCCGAGGAGGAAAGGGAGCTTTTGCGAAGCCTTGCCTTCATCACCCCTATTCCGCTCGGGCCACGCATCCTCAGGGCCGATACAGCCGCTGTTGCGGCACTGGCTGTCATTCAGGCGGCGATCGGCGACTGGAACTGACCTCTCTGGCGCATGTCGTCATCGCAAAAACGCCGCACAGTTTCGCGCGGCCTGCTTTGGGATATTGCGCTTCATGCATCTTTAAAAGAAATTCATTTGCCTCCGGATGCGATCCGGCTCTATCTGCCAATCATATGCCTCGCCGCAACAGAGACGTCATAACAAGGTAAGCCATGGCACGCGACACGACCGACCAGACCCCCCTCTCCTCCGTCACGGAGCTTACAGATTATCTGGCGGGCGGTAACAAAGCTGAAGCCGATTTCCGTATCGGCACGGAACACGAAAAATTCGCCTTTTTCCGCGAAGGCAACAAGCCGGTTCCCTATTTCGGCGAGGCCAGCATTTCAGCCCTTCTGAAAGGCATGCAGGAAAAGCTCGGCTGGGAGCCGATCATGGACGGCGACAACATCATCGGGCTTGGCGAACAGCACGGCATGGGGGCCATCTCCATCGAGCCCGGCGGCCAGTTCGAACTATCCGGCGCGCCGCTCGAAAACCTGCACCAGACCTGCAAGGAATCCAACCAGCATCTGGCGACCCTGCGCGAAGTGGCGGAGCCGATGGGCATCCGTTTTCTCGGCATCGGCGGCAGCCCGCTCTGGAGTTACGACGAAACGCCGCAAATGCCGAAATCGCGCTACGCGATCATGACACGTTACATGCCGAAAGTCGGGACCAAGGGTCTCGACATGATGTACCGCACCTGCACCATTCAGGTGAACCTCGACTTCTCCTCGGAAGCGGATATGCGCCAGAAGATGCGCGTTTCCATGAAGCTGCAATCGCTGGCAACCGCGCTGTTTGCCTCTTCACCTTTCACCGAGGGCAAGCCGAACGGCCTTCTTTCCTGGCGTGGCGATATCTGGCGCGACACCGACAACCGCCGCTCCGGTGTGCTGCCTTTCACCTTCGACCAGGATTTCGGTTTCAAGGATTATGTGGAATGGGCGCTGGACGTGCCGATGTATTTCATCGTGCGCGACGGCAAATATCACGATTGCACCCATGTCACCTTCCGTCAGTTCATGAACGGGGCATTGAAGGGCGAAATCGCCGATTGGCAGCCGACCATGGGAGACTGGACGAACCATCTCTCCACACTGTTCCCGGATGTGCGCCTGAAGCGCTTCCTCGAAATGCGCGGTGCGGATGGCGGCCCGTGGCGGCGCATCTGCGCCCTGCCCGCCTTCTGGGTCGGTCTTCTTTATGACCGGGAAGCGCTTGACGCCGCCGATGCGCTGACGTCCGGCTGGAGTTTCGATGAGGTGATCGCGCTTCGTAACGCCGTACCGGCCAAGGGGCTTTCAGCTGAGATTGCCGGCAAGCCGCTGCTCGGCATCGCCCGCGAGGTGCTCGATATTTCCCGCACCGGTCTCAAAAACCGCAAGCGGCTCAACGGCGACGGCCAGGACGAGACCGTGTTCCTGTCCTCGCTGGACGAGGTACTGGCCAAGAAGACCACGCTCGCCGACGATCTGCTCGCGCTCTATAACGGCCGCTGGGGCGGATCGGTCCTGCCGGTCTTCGAGGAATATCAGTACTAGGCCGAGAGCCAATCATGCCCATCGGGTTGCAAACGCTGCGATATGACACGTGCCGCGACCTCGATCACGTGCTTGTCATCTCGGCTGAACACGCCGCAAGCCCGTGCGGCGGCAGGCTAAATCAATGAGATTTCTGCGTTGCACCTTGGGATCGAGGGGCGTCCTCCCTCGGTCGAGGGTTTGAATGCAATTTACGATCACACGGTTGATTGAATTTCGTTCCCTGCACCTTTGAGGGAAACTGCCGGCCGCAAAAACATCGAAACTGGCGACCTTCCGATCGCCAGTTTTTGACAGGGCCTCAGCAATCGGCTCGGTTAATTGTCGTTACCACCTTCGTGATTGTTATGGCCATCATGGTCACCGCCGCGGCCATGGTCGCCGCCGCCATCGTGATCGCCACCGCGGCCATGGTCGCCACCGCCGTCATGATCGCCGCCACGGCCGTGGTCACCTCCGCCGCCATGGTCGCCGCCACCACCGTGGTCGCCGCCACCGCCATGGTCACCACCGCCGCCGTGGTCACCGCCACCGCCGTGGTCACCTCCACCGCCATGGTCGCCGCCACCGCCATGGTCACCACCGCCGCCATGGTCACCTCCGCCGCCGTGGTCACCGCCACCGCCGTGGTGACCGCCACCGCCATGGTCGCCGCCACCACCGTGATGACCGCCGCCGCCATGGTCACCACCGCCACCGTGGTCACCGCCGCCACCGCCGGGGTCACTGCCACCGCCGCCGCCGGGATTACTCGGTCCGCTGCTACCGCCAGGATTGCTGGGTCCGCTGCTCGGATTGCTCGTTCCTGCAAAATTGTTGTCACCGTGATCGTTTTCGTTAACGCCGGGAATGGAGGCTGTCGCTCTGCAAAGTGCAGCCTCCAAAGTTCCGGGCCTTACGAATTCGCATCGCTGCAAACGCGTCTGCGCGGTTCCCAGTGTCGTACTGGACAGCAAGATTGCAATACAAGAGAACACAGTTGTCACCTTACTGCGCATGGGTTTTCCTCCCTTATCGGCAGTTATAACTGGATTGACAAATATATATTAATACAACTACATTCTCAATGTGCTCTTATATTGCGATAAATTTGCTTTAATACTTTGTAATTAATTATTATAAGCTACATAAGACATAAAATTCACCAAATGTACTATTGAAATGAAAAATCACGCACTGAAAACCTATCGTTATTCAGATCGCCCTAGCCCGTCTCCAACTGCCCTGAAATATTTTGCTGCGTCCATGTGCTGTCCCGATTTGGCGCACATCCCAAAAGGCTATGTTAATTTTTTTTGAAATTTTGGGCTAATCATGCAATGAGGTGCACTTTGACGCGTTTTGGATGTGTTTTTTAGTTCGGGCGTGACGGGAAATCGGGGTGATCTTCCGTCAGTGTTTAACTTTATTCATGCGTGAGATCGGGCGGCATGAAGGCCAGTTCCCCAGATCACCAGGTTACCTTGAGGGAACTGATATAATCATGAGGATTTATGTTCTTGCATTCGCTCTGCTGGGCGCGATGACGCTTGGCGCGCAGGTTTCCGCCAGCGAGCTTTCGGCCACCCGCTCCATTAACGCGCCGGTGGGTTTTTCTTCCGCCTGTCAGCGCTACAGCTGGCTGTGTTCCTCCAAAGCCGGCGTGAAAATGGCTGACGACCAGACGCGTGGCCTGCTTTCTGAGGTCAATCGCAAGGTCAACAGCGCCATCAGACCGGTGGAAGACACCGTTGTCTACGGCCGCAGCAATTACTGGGCATTGCCGAAGGACGGTCGCGGCGACTGCGAGGACTATGCCATCGCGAAAACCAAGGCATTGCTGGACGCCGGTTTCCCCTCCAACAAAATGTCCATTTCCGTTGTGCTGGATCGCAGCGGCAACAATCATGCCGTGCTGCTGGTTCGCCTGTCGGACGGGGAGTATGTACTCGACAATCTGAGTGGTTCGATCAAGCCTTGGGACCGCACCGGCTATACTTTTCTTGCGCGTCAGAAATACACCAACAAATCCGCCTGGGAAGTCGTTCTGGCCGGTCCTCGCGCCGGACAGTTCCGGGAAATGTGAGCCTCGGCGGTCATCCAAGGCAGGCCGCGTTCAGTCGCACTCATTTGACGCGCTCGAATTCCCATGCATATCCCGTCCGAAACCGGCGGCAGTTTTGGGAGCGCAGGCAATTAAGCAGCCATAAAAAAGCCCGGTGCGGCCGAGGGGCCGTACACCGGGCAAAGGCAGGGCTATTGGCAAATCACCCTGCGGGGAAAACCTTTCAGCTCAGAAACATTCCGGCAAAACATCCTGGCGGTTTTGCGTCCGGAATTGCTCGGGCAAAGCCTAGAGCGTTTCGAAGCGCCTGACGGCACGCAGCCGCGCAGCCCGGGTCAGATGGGTGGTCGGATCCTCGAGCAAACCGGTATCGAGAGCGTTCATCACATCCGATCGCGCCAGCCCGACATCGGCGAGCAGGCGGTCATCGAGTTCCATGAGATTATTGGCCACGATACGGTTGTAGATGCGCTGGACAAACGTTTTCACGGTGGAAGCAACGGTAATGATGGTGCGGCGCAGGGTGTCGCCCTGGCTTCCCGTTGCAAGTTCCAGTTCCATTCTCCGTTCTGCCGTGCGCATGACACTTATCCTTCCGTAACGGCACGATGCGGCACCGCCCCCGGCGCACCACGCGCTAGAAGCTGCCTTGGGTTAGGGGCCTGACGCTATGTCCGCCCCGGGGTTTGAGATTGATTTGTTGGATGCCAAAATGTCGCAAGACTATTGATCAGTCCAACGAATGTTTCTAATGTGAGACATCAATCATTCTGATGGATGACCATCCATGTCCGCACCTCTCGACATAGACCAGCTGCATACCTTCATCGCGATTGTCGATACGGGTAGCTTCACCAAGGCCGCAGACCGCGTTTTCAAGACGCAATCCGCCGTATCCATGCAGATGCGACGGCTTGAAGAGCGCATCGGCAAACAGCTTTTCGCCAAGGACGGGCGCGGCAACCGCCTGACGGCGGAAGGCGAAAAACTGATGAACTACGCCCGCCGTATCATACGCCTCAACAACGAGGCAATCGCGGCCTTCGACGACAACAGGCTTGAAGGTACGTTGCGCATCGGCACGCCCGATGACTATGCCGACCGCTACATGCCTGAAATCATCGGGCGCTTCGCCAAGACGCATCCCAATGTCGAACTTTATATCGTCTGCGAACCTTCGGTGAGCCTTGCCGAGAAAATGGCGCGCGGTGAGCTGGATATCGCGCTTGTCACCCATAATCCCCGTGCCCGGTCCTCGGATGTCGTGCGCACCGAGCCGCTCTGCTGGGTCGCCTCCGCCAACCATCCGCTGAAGGACGACGCACCCGTGCCGCTGGCCGTCGGGCGACGCGATTGTCACTGGCGTCAGCTTGCCTGCTCGGCGCTCGATGCGGATGGGCGGGATTATCAGGTTCTCTTCACAAGCTGGTCTTCCACCGTGGTCGCGGCCGCCGTGCTGGCGGGCATGGCGGTCTCGGTGCTGCCGGAATCGGCGCTGCGCACCGGCATGAAGGTTCTGACGGCTGCAGATGGCTTCCCGCCCCTGCCGCCGGTACAGATCGGCCTGATGAAACGGCCGGGCCTCTCTCCTTCATTGGTGAACGCCATCACCGACCACATTACCGCCTGCCTCGACAATATTTCGCCAATGAGCGTCACCGACGAGCTGGACAATGATGTGAAGACCTACCCGAAGATGCCGCGCCTGCGCGCCGGACACATGCTGCCGGGCTGGTGAGCGGATCGCCCTAGACAAGTCACGGCCGGCGGGAAAATGACGAGACAGAAAAACCGCTCCTCCATAATGCTCGGGCTTGTCCCGAGCATCTGCAACCTATCTGTTTATGTCAGGTAATTGAATCTTCGGGACAGGCCCGAGGATGACGTCGTGCATGCGGCAAGGTTTACCATCAGCCTGAGCCGCTCAACCCGCTCTTTCTTATCGCCTGTCCGCGCGCTTCCGCCTATCGCGCCCGCAAAGTCGCCACTGCCAGCAGCGTATCGCCGCTGATACCGACCGAGCCGCTGCCATTGAACAGCATCATGATCGGATCGGTCGTGTTCTGGGCGCTGTCATACATGATGGTGAAACGGGCAATCAGCTTCTTGACCTTTTCCGGATCCTGGAAATCCTCGATGTTGAAGTATTTCTTCATCATCGACACCTGCGTATCGACTTCGGCATTTCCGAGTTCACTGGGAATGCTGAAGGTGGTGTTGATGAAACTCTGGATCGCGGTATCGGCGAGAATTGAATAATAGGATGTCGTTCCCGCCGCCATGCGCTGGAAATAAAGCGCCAGTCGCACGCCGGCATTTTCTTCGCCTGCCTGCGTCTCCAGCGTCTGCGTCAGATAGTTATCCAGCGTCTCGTAAAGACCGCGCCGCGTCTGGATCAAACTCCGGTCTTCGCGCAGGATATTGCCGTCCGTATCAAAGTTGAACGCGGTGACGAGGCGGCGGAAGACCGGGTCCATCTCCTTGTTAAGGTAGCTTCCGCTGTCATCGAGCTTGGAAGTGAAAATCTTTTCCAGTTGTTCTTTCGTCACGCTCTCGGGATCGATGCCGAGTGATTCCATCGCGAATTTCGTCAGGCGATCATTGGCCAGGAACTCCTTGAGCGTCTTGACCTTCTGCATCTCGTCCGTGAAGTATTCCGCTTCCTTCTTGGCCGCTTCCTTGTCCTTTTCCGTGCCGAAAGCCGATTTTTTCTTGATGTAGTCGGCCGACATGGTCTGCATCTCGATTTCCGACTGCGCAAGAACCGGAGAGCCCACGGCGCCGTCGGAAGAGAAGTTGAACAGCTCCGCCAGCTTGACGTATCGCTCGTCTTTCAGCGTATAGACGTAGCTTTTCTTGTCCTGAAGGTCGCTGGTGAGGACCTTGCGAATATCCGCGGCGTTCACCTTGGCCGGATCGAGGCCAACCGCCTTCAGTGCATAATTATAGACGGCGCTGCTCTCGAGGAAATCCTTCACGGAGGTGACACTTTTGATGTCGCTCTTGAACAGCTGGATCGCCTTTTCGTCGGCAGCATCATCCTTGTCGTTGTAATGGATCATATAGCCGCTGGTGGTGGCTGCCGTCTGTGTCGTTGTCTGGGGTGTCGTGCCGGCGGCAAGCGTTCCATCCGCCTGAAAATTGAACGCATTTCGCATGGCGAGGTAGCGCTTGTCGTTCTTGCCGAAGGTCGCGATGTAATTGTTCGGATCGTTCAGATCGCTTTTCAGGATGTTCTCGATCGTCGCCTTGACAACCGTCACATCATTCAGGTCGAAGGCGACCTTAAGGTAATTGAGAAGCCGCGTATCGGACGTCAGTTCGGTTACGGTCTTGATCGAGCCGATCTTGGATTCGAAATAGTCCCTGTTCAGGGTAGCGACGGTCGGCGTCACGCGCGGCGCGCTGCTGATATAGGCGTCCGTCATGATCTTGATATTGTCGGCCTTCTGCGCTCCACCGGCTGCCACGGTACCGTCATTCTTGAATTCGAAGGCGGCGGCAATGTACGACATGTTATTGTATCGCGTGACGGTATTCGTCAGCGTCGTCTGCTCCGCCTTGATGGCGGCAAGCTTTGCATCCCACTCGCTTTTTGGCGGCAGCACGGCTTCGAGCTGCGTCAGCTGATCCTGCCGCGTCACCTTTTCCGCCTCGAGTTTCGTGCGCTCCTCATCACTCAAGCCGGTTCCAGCAAGCGCGGTGTCGATTGCGGTAATCCGGGTGGTGACCTGGGCATGCATTTCAATATTGCCCTTCATCGCCAACTTTTCGACGGCGTCGTTATAGGCAGCGCCGTATTGCTGGTTGATGTAGCTATCGGGATCAGAGACGTCGCTCGTCATCAAACCCCTGATATGGGCGTAGGAATAGGTCTTCTCATCAATGTCGAAGACCTCGAAGATGTAGGCGCGTGTCCTGTCGTTGCGGAGCAGCTGGTCCACATTGGTAACCGTGCCTATGATCGCCTTGTAATAACGCGTTTCTTCCGAAAGGCTGTTGTCCAGGTCCGATATGGATGTGCCGTAGAGCCCGATCATCTTGTCGAGCTGGGCTTCCGTCTGGACGGTCTTCGTTGATGCCGTGAAGTTGAAGGCTGCGGCGAACTCCCGGTACCGCTCGTCAGTCAGCTTGTTGGCGAAGCTGTTCTGGTCGTTCAGGTCGCTTTCCAGCACCTTTTTCATGAAGGCCTTGGCATAGGTCATCTCGCCGAGACCGAAAGCATCCATGGCGTAGGAATAGAGCTGATAGTTATCGAGGAACTCGTCGACGCTTTTCACATCGCCGATGTTCTCCTTGTAATATTTCGTCTGCCGCTCGATGAGCCCCTGCTGCGACACGCGCGAAATGCTTGCCTTCATATCGCGGTTGATGAGGTCGTAGCTGAGATAAGTCGATACCATCCGAATGCCCCCTGGAGCACCGCGCATCCCCTGGGACGCCGAAAGCTCCGGTTTAAATCCATGCGTCGTGCCTCCATCCGGAGGCACGGCAAGCCTTGGCGTGACTATGCATGAAGCGCCTTGCCCGGAGCTTGAAAGAGCACAATTTCGGCCGCGATAAAAATCGCATTGTCCCAATCTGCTTTACCTAAGCGAAACCATGCCACAGTGGGTTTTGCTAACCATTTGGGAATGCAAAGTTTTCTTAACCGCGATTTTTAAGCTGTCTCGAAGATACGGCGGATATTCTCCCTGACATCAGAGGACGAAAAGTCCCGATGAGAAGACCGGAAACCGGCTCTCAGGTAAAACAAGGGTAGAATAAACATGACCAAGACCGTTCTGAAGCCCGACTGGGCCGTCGCCACACTCAGACTCGACCCGGCACGTTTCCCGCAACAGGTCACTTATGGCAGAGGCAATGGCGCAACCGACGTTGCCGTCACGCTCGATGAACGGGGCGCCGTTCTGAGAAAGGTTCTTTCCTCTTCCGGCCTGCCTTTGTCCTTCGCTTTGCCCGCCCGCGCCTTCAAGGGCGTTGCCGCCCGCGCCATCGACCATGGTGACGGACAGGTAACGGTGACGCTGGAACTGCACCATGACGATCCGGATCTGTGCGTTCCGCTTCTGGTCGCCCATGATCTCTGCGATATCGCCGCCGACTGGCGCAGCTGGTCCGAAGCCTACCGCATTCCCATGCTGATGGTGGAAGCCGATGGCGTCGCCCGTCCGCTGGAAGAACATCTCGGCAAGGTGCGCACCCAGAATACCCGTCCGCGCCGCCGTCATTCCTATTTCGCGGATCGCCGCCCGCGCTTCCTCGTTCGCCGCTCCACCGGCTCTCTCGGCATGAGCATGAAGATCGAGGGCAAGGAAATCATCGCCCGCAGCTGATAATATTCAGCAAAAACAAATAAAAGCCCGGCGCGCACCACGCGGCCGGGCTTTCTTGTATCTTGCGTTTACCTGGCTTCAGACGAACAGAAGCGGCAGAACGAGGCCTGCGAAAATCAGCACGCCGACACGATTGTTGGATTTGAACAGCACGAGGCATTGCGCCACGTCATCTATATTGAGCACCCATACCTGCCGGAACAGCATGATGGCGGCAGCAGCAAGGCCGCTATAGGCGATCACGTTAACACCTGCGCCCCAGAAGGACAGGGCGATCATGACAAGGGCTGTGCCATAAAGAAAAACCAGCCAGCGATGTGTGTTCTCGCCAAACAGCAGCGCGGTCGAACCGATGCCTACCGCCGTGTCGTCTTCCTTATCCTGATGGGCGTAGATTGTGTCATAACCGATCGTCCATGCGATGGAGCCGACATAAAGCAGGACAGCCGGCCAGGCGATCGAACCGAACTGCCCGGCCCAGCCCATCAGCGCGCCCCAGGAAAAGGCAAGGCCGAGGAAAAATTGCGGCCAGTTGGTGAAGCGCTTGGCGAAAGGATAAATCGCCACGAAGATCAGCGAGAATATGCCTGTCGCAATCGCGAAACCGTTGAACTGCAGAAGCACAACCAGACCGGCAAGCGCCTGCAGCACGATGAAGACCTTGGCCTGCAACCGGGTCACGCGGCCGGACGGCAGCGGCCGGGAGCGGGTACGCGCCACGGCCATGTCGATCTTGTGGTCGGCGAGATCATTATAGGTGCAGCCTGCGCCGCGCATCGCCACCGATCCGATGAAAAACAGCGCCAGGTGCCAGATGAGCGTGGCCCAGGAAAAGCCGCCAGTCGCCACCGCGGCGTTGGCCGCAAGGGCTGCGGACCAGAAGCATGGCCACATCAGCAATTGCCAGCCGATGGGACGGTCCCACCGGGCCAGCTGCGCATAGGGCCAGAGGGGCCTCGGCAAAATCCGATAGACCCAGTTGTTGGATGGCGCGTCCGAAACGCGGTCTGACAAATCGCTGTGGTGAACCATAGGCATGGTTCTACAGCATCGGCGGGGAAATCGGAACGGTTTTCAAAGCGCAAAGATGCGCGGCATTTGACGATTTTTCCTCGGGCGACCGGCAAAGCGCCTTACCTCTACACTGTCATCCTCGGGCCTGGCCCGAGGATTCACAACCCGTTGAAATCAATGGATCCTCGGGTCAAGCCCGAGGATGATGCCGAATATTTGGATAGAAAAAACCCGCAGCGTTCTGCTGCGGGTTTTCAATCTCCAAACAGCGAGTTCATCTATCTCAGGGAAGCGAGAAATTGAATTTGTAGCTTGCCTGAACACCGATGATGAACTGGTTCTTCGAACCGCGCTCGCGCACCAGCGAGCTGTCGGCGGCATCACCGGTGAGACGGCGATATTCGGCGAAGGAACCAACCTCGGCGTTTTCGGTGACTTTCCAGGTAATGGCCGCACCGATACCGGCGGAATGCAGGCCGCCACCGGGGCTATAGGGCGATGGCGCACCGGCAGCCGTCTGCGCAGCACTTACACCGTAATAGCGCTCATTATATTTGCTGCTTACCCATGTGGCCCGCGGACCGGCGGAAATCTGGATGCCGGGGGCGATATCGGTGAAGGCATCGACGGCAACGTCACCGACCACGCCGCTATGGCTGCGGATACCCTGGCGAACTTCACCGCGTACGCGCAGCCAGTCGGTCGGATAGGCCTCGGCGAAACCGCCAAGCTCGCCACCGCGCTTGATGCGGGTCATGCCCTTCAGGTCGGACGAGTCGCCCTCGTCTCGTGGGGATACGAGCTTGCCGGCCAGACCCATGCTGATCGGACCGTTATCCAGAAGCGAGATAGAGGCGCTGTCGTTGCGGGAGGTGAAACGCGCGCCCTGCCCCTGACGTCCGAGAGAGATGATGGGTGAAAAGCCGAATTCATTCTTGTTGTCGCCCTGGTACTTCGGCGCGGTGAAACCGGCGCCACCGAGTTTCAGATACCAGTCGCCGGAAAACCAGCCTTCGGCATGGGCATTGCCCACGGCAAAAAGCGACAGGACACAGGCGGCGACTGCCGCTGATGGCTTGAACATGAAAGAACCCCAGAAACGCAATACAGACAGGTGCCCGTAGAATTAGAGGGATTGTCTTTCCATTCCATTAACCAGCGCGGGAAGAAACGCGCCTCCTCCGGAGTGGCGACAAGGCCTCAAACCTCACCGCCGTCATGCTCGGGCCTGTCCCGAGCATCTGCAACCGACAGACTTTAAGCAACGTGGATAGATCCTCGGGACAAGCCCGAGGATGACGCCGAGATTGCGGAGATGTTTGTCAACAATCTCCACAATTCGGTCGCCCGTTACCCATGCCCTCGTCAGAACGTCACCTTCTCCAGCGGCGCGCGCGTCTTCTCGAATTCCAGCAATTTCGCCTCGTTCTGCGCGATGTAGTCGCGACTATGCGGCACGGAATCCCGGTCCTTGGCGAGCTGGATCTGGAAAATATGGAAGTTTTCGTGGGTAAAGGCCATTTCCGACCCTGCCAGATAGAACTCCCACATGCGGAAGAAACGCTCGTCATAAAGCGCCACCGCTTCGGCCTTGCGCGCCACGAAACGTTCCCGCCAGTGGCGAAGCGTATGGGCGTAGTGCATGGGCAGGATTTCGATATCCTTCACCAGCAGCCGCGATTTTTCGATGGCCGGCAGAACCTCCGCAAGCGAGGGTATATAACCGCCGGGGAAAATATATTTTTCGATGAACGGATTGGTCGCCAGCGCCGGATAGGGCTGACCGATGGAATGCAGCACCATCACGCCCCTGTCGTCCAGCACCTCCGCCACCTTGTCGAAATAATCGCGATAATGGGTCGGCCCCACATGTTCGAACATGCCGACAGAGACGATGCGGTCATATTTCTTCGAGGCCGGCAGGTAACGATAATCCTGCAATTCGAAGCGGACGTTGCCGGCAATGCCACGTTTTGCCGCCCGGTCGCGAGAGACACGCAGCTGTTCTTCGCTGAGCGTGATGCCGGTAACGTCAGCACCGGCGCTTTCGGCAATATACATCGCCATGCCACCCCAGCCGGAGCCGATTTCCAGCACGCTCTGGCCCGGCTCGGTCATCAGCTTGGCGGCGATGTGCCGTTTCTTGGCGACCTGGGCTTCATAGAGGCTGATGCCAGGCGGATTGAAATAGGCGCAGGAATATTGCCAGTCCTCATCGAGGAAGAGATCGAACAGCTTGGCACTCAGATCGTAATGATGGGCGACGTTGCTCTTGTTGTGATTGACCGGCAGATGCATCTTGATGCGGGCGGCGATGATGCGCGCCATGCCGCGCCAGATCATACCGAAAGACAGCGCCTCGCTCAGCGTATTGCCTTTGACGAGCGCCAGAAAGTCGTAGATGTCGCCCTCGGCGACCTTCATACGGCCCTCCATATAAATCTCGGCGAGTTTCAGTGCAGGATCGGCAGCGATCTCCTGCATGGCGGCCTCGTCGGTGAAATTCAGAACCACCCTTTTTCCGGTTCCGTCGCCAAATGTACGGCTCCCGCCCGGGCTGTTGACGACAAGATCACCGGTCTTGATTATCTTTTCGAGAAGAACATGCAGAGACGACGCCATGGCACCCCCAATTGCTAAGTCTCACTTATCAATTTTGCTGACCGTATTCCTTTCAGCACAAGTTTCAAGATAGTCTTATTTCAAAAAAATTGAACGATTTCATCAAGCAAAAAGCCCCGCCGGGGTGTGCGGCGGGGCTTTTTGGTAAAAAATCATTTCAACCGGAGGTCAGCGTCGCTTCATGGCTTCAGCCAGAGCGGCGGCAAGCGCACCACCGGTTTGCGACCCTTCGTTGCGCTCTTTCGGTTTGGATGTGGCGTGCCGCATGGCGCTGGCATTGCCCTTCTCGCGCATCGGCTGCGGCGCTGCCTCGCCGCCATCCTTGCGCATGGTGAGGCCGATGCGCTTGCGCTTCACATCCACTTCCACGACTCGCACCTTGACGACATCGCCCGCCTTCACGACCTCATGCGGGTCCTTCACGAAACGGTCCGCCAGCTGCGAGACATGCACGAGGCCATCCTGATGCACGCCAATATCCACGAAAGCGCCGAAGGCGGCGACATTGGTGACGGTGCCTTCCAGCAGCATGCCCGGTTTCAGATCGGTGATCTCGTCCACGCCCTCGGCAAAGGTCGCGGTCTTGAAGCTCGGGCGCGGGTCGCGGCCGGGCTTTTCCAGTTCGGCGATGATGTCTTTTACCGTCGGCAGGCCGAATTGCTCGTCGATGAACTTCTTCGGATCGAGCGCCTTCAACGCGGCGCTGTCGCCCATCAGCGAGCGCAGATCGCGGCCGCAGGCGGCAACGATCTTTTTCGCCACGCCATAGGCTTCCGGGTGCACCGAGGAAGCATCCAGCGGCTCCTTGCCGTTCGGGATGCGCAGGAAGCCGGCGCATTGTTCAAAGGTGCGCTGGCCCAGGCGCGGCACCTTCAGAAGTTCCCTGCGGCTGGCGAAGGGGCCGGTCTGGTCGCGATGGGCGACGATGGCATCGGCAATCGAGCTGCCAAGGCCGGACACCCGGGCCAGAAGCGGCGAAGAGGCGGTGTTGAGATCGACGCCGACGGCGTTCACCGCATCTTCCACGACAGCATCGAGCGAACGGCTGAGGCGGCCCTGATCGACATCGTGCTGGTACTGGCCGACACCGATGGATTTCGGCTCGATCTTCACCAGTTCAGCCAGCGGATCCTGAAGGCGGCGGGCGATGGAGACCGCGCCCCGGAGCGAAACATCGAGATTGGGGAATTCCGCCGCCGCCCGTTCCGAAGCGGAATAGACCGAAGCGCCCGCCTCCGAGACGATGACCTTGGTGGGCTTTGCGCCCGAAGCCGAAGCCGGCATCTGCGCCAGAAGATCGGCGACCAGCTTTTCCGTTTCGCGGCTGCCAGTGCCATTGCCGATGGCGATCAGCTCGACATTGTGTTTGCGGATAAGCAGGGCGAGTTCCGCCTGCGTGCCGCGCACGTCGTTCTTCGGCGGGAAGGGATAAACCGTTGTGGTGTCCAGCAGTTTGCCGGTGCCATCCACGATAGCCACCTTGACGCCGGTGCGGATGCCCGGATCGAGACCCATGGTGGCGCGGGAACCGGCGGGGGCTGCCAGCAGCAGATCCTTGAGATTGCGGGCGAAAACATGGATCGCCTCTTCTTCGGCGCGCTCGCGCAATTCGCGCATCAGATCGAGCGAGAGCGACATGGAAAGCTTCACCCGCCAGGTCCAGCCTGCCACTTCCATCAGCCATTGGTCGGCGGGGCCGGCATTGCGGATATCCAAGGCGGCGGCGATGGTGCGCTGTGCGGGCTTGACCGGCGAAGGATCGTCCGCGTCGACATCTATGGTCAATGTCAGAATTTCTTCGTTCCAGCCGCGCAGCATGGCCAGCGCCCGGTGGCCCGGCACCGTCGCCCAGCGCTCGAAATGATCGAAATAGTCGGAGAATTTCTCACCCGACGCCTGCTTGCCGTCCACCACCTTGGCGCGGAAGGTGGCGTTCTGGCGCATGTAATCGCGCAGGCGGCCGAGCAGATCGGCATTTTCCGTCATGGTTTCCGCCACGATGTCGCGCGCGCCCTCGAGTGCCGCCTTCACATCGGCCACCTCACCCTGAACATAAGCTTCCGCCAGCTTTGCCGGATCGGCGGCGCGGTTCTCCCATATCGCTTCTGCCAGCGGGCCGAGACCGCGTTCGCGGGCGATTTCGGCACGGGTGCGGCGCTTCGGCTTATAGGGCAGATAGAGATCTTCCAGCTCCGCCTTGGTGCCCGCCTGCATGATCTTGACCATCAGCTCGTCGGTCATCTTGCCCTGGCCGGTGATGGACTCCACGATGGAGCCGCGGCGCGCATTGAGTTCCCGCAGATAAACGAGGCGTTCCGCGAGCGTTCGAAGCTGCGTGTCATCCAGCCCTCCGGTCACCTCCTTGCGGTAACGGGCGATGAAGGGAACGGTCGCGCCCTCATCCAGCAAGGCTACCGCCGCCTTCACCTGATCGGCGCGGGCGTTGATTTCGGAAGCGATGAGCGAGGCGAGGCGGGCATTGTCTGCGGTCATGGGGTTCTCTGCTGTCACGTCTGGAGCGGCGAACATAATGTCTGATTGTGGCGTGACAACAAGAGGCGGCAACGATTCCACAGGAAAGGCGGCGTTCAAGGGAAAGACGGGCATTTGCGGCGCTTTCTCCTTGACCTTTCGCCCCCCTGCCCTTAACGCCCCTGACACAAGGTTACTGGCGAATTTGCAGGGGTATTGACCATGAAAGTTCTGTTGATCGGTTCCGGCGGACGCGAACATGCGCTGGCGTGGAAAATCGCCCAGTCTCCCCTGCTCGATGAGCTTTATGCCGCCCCCGGCAATCCCGGCATTGCCGATCACGCGACGCTGGTGGCGCTTGATGTGGAAGACCACGCGGCCGTCATCGCCTTTGCGAAAGAAAAGGCAATCGACTTCGTCGTCGTCGGCCCGGAAGCGCCGCTGGTTGCCGGTCTGGCGGATGATCTGCGCGCCGCCGGCATCGCCACTTTCGGCCCCTCAAAGGCAGCCGCCCAGCTTGAGGGTTCCAAGGGTTTCACCAAAGATCTCTGCGCGCGCTACGATATTCCGACCGGCGCTTACCAGCGTTTCAAATCCGCCGAACCGGCCAGGGACTATGTTCGCCAACAGGGCGCGCCGATTGTCATCAAGGCCGACGGGCTTGCCGCCGGCAAGGGCGTGACCGTTGCGATGACTGAAGCCGAGGCGCTTGCCGCCATCGACGACTGTTTCGACGGCGCTTTCGGCGCGGCCGGCGCCGAAGTGGTGGTGGAGGCCTTCCTCGATGGCGAGGAAGCGAGCTTCTTCTGCCTTTCGGATGGCAAGACCGCGCTGGCGCTTGCCACTGCGCAGGATCACAAGCGCGTCGGCGATGGCGATACCGGCCCGAATACCGGCGGCATGGGCGCCTATTCCCCTGCTCCCGTCATGACATCAGCCATGGTGGAACGCACCATGAAGGAGATCATAGAGCCGACGATCTCGGGCATGGCCAAGGATGGCAATCCCTTTTCCGGCGTGTTTTTTGCGGGATTGATGATTACCGCCAAGGGCCCGGAACTGATCGAATATAACGTCCGTTTCGGCGATCCCGAATGCCAGGTGCTGATGATGCGCCTGAAAAGCGATCTGCTGCCGATCCTCTACGCCACCGCCACCGGCACGCTGGACAAGGTTGAGGCGGAATGGCGCGATGATGCGGCGCTGACTGTCGTTCTCGCCTCGAAGGGTTATCCCGGCGCTTACGACAAGAACACGCCGATCGCCCATATTCCCGAGGCCAGCGAAGAGGCCAAGGTGTTCCATGCCGGAACCGCGCTGAAGGACGGCGGGCTGGTGGCCACGGGTGGACGCGTACTGAACGTCACCGCCCTTGGAAAGACGGTGACGGAAGCGCAGGCCCGCGCCTATGCACTGGCCGACCGGGTGGAATGGGAAAACGGCTTCTGCCGCCGCGATATAGGCTGGCAGGCCGTCGCCCGCGAAAAGGCCTGATCCTTAAAGCAAACGGGGTTGGGAGCGAATATTTCGTTCAATTTTTACCAAGTTTGCTGACCCGATGGAAACGAAACATCGATAATACTTGCCCGAACATTGAATGGCGCATTGTGTCTCGAACAAGAGACCACGCCGTTATTTCGGGAGTTTTTCGATGCGTCGTCTTCTTCTCACAGCGATTGTGGCGCTGACCGGCGGGTCGGCGATGGCGTCTTCCGTCGAATATATCAATGGCACGCACATCACCAATGGCAGCTTCGTGCGCCTGGATTGCGGTGGTTGCCAGCCCCTGAAGGGCAAGACCGTGACGCAGGGTTACGCCATTCCCTCCATCGAGCCCGGCACACAGCATATGGAAATGCGCGAAATCGATGGCAAACGCACGCTGGTGCGTACCGAAGCCTGGCTGGGCGGCGCACCCGTTACTTTCGTCAGCACCAATCCGGCATGGATGCCCGGCGAGACCCAGAATGCAATCGCGACTTATGACGATGCTGAACCTGTGGCGCAGCCCGACGAAACGGCCTCAACTCCCCCCGCCATCGACGCAACGACGACGACATCGGCTGTGAAGGAAATTTCCGCGGAGAGTGCGGGAGCACCCGCAAGCGCTTCGGCTACGCCGACATTCCCGGATTTCCAATTGCGTGGCAACTGACCGAGAACGCAACGCGTATTCGCATGACAAACGTCAAATAATCGCGCCATTGCTGCATTCGCCACAATTCACGGCAACCATGCGGTGAATAACGGAATTCTCTGCCGTTATTCTGCCAATCGAGCTGATAAAGCTCTTTCTAATTAAATATTTATTCAAATTTTTGGCCGCTAAGTATTTTCATAGTGCAATGCAGCACGACATCATGTCTGGGGCGAAGGCTCGCTTTTCAGGCTGTTCACCGCGCATAAGGCGCGATTCCCATTTCCGAAACTTCGGCAGCGCGCAGCTTTTTTGGGGTGCGCGATGCAAAACGCTTGTGAGCGCCCATGAAGAACCTTTCCATTTCCCGTCAGCTGATCGTTCTCGTCGTGGCCCTGATGGCCGCCTTCTCCGTTGCGACCTTTTACCAGCTGAAATCCGCCACCGACGCGATCTATGAGGAACGCTACGGCATGTTGCGGACGCAGGTGCAGTCAGCCATTTCCATCCTGCAATCCTTCCACGACAGGGAAAAGGCTGGAACGCTTTCGCGGGACGAGGCCATGAAACAGGCCTACGCCACGGTAAGCGCCATGCGCTTCACGCCTGATGGCTATCTGTTCGGTTACGATTACGATGTGACGATGAAGTTCCATCCCGATGCCAAGCGCGTCGGCGAAAGCTTCAAGGGCAAGCCTGACAGCAAGGGTTTCGCCTATCGCGACGAGCTTGTGCGGCTTGGCCGCAATGGCGGCGGCCAGACGGATTTTTACGGTCCGAAGCCCGGCATGGAAGGCAATGACTACGCCAAGAGCTCCTATGCGCTTGCCTTCGAGCCATGGCAGGTGGTGGTCGTGACCGGCGTTTATATCGACGATCTGAACGCGCAGGTACGCGGCGAGGTGATGAAGGCGCTGTCCATCGGTGCCGCCATCTTCGTGCTGGCGCTTGCCGCCGCCTTTTACGTCATCCGTGGCATTTCCAAACCACTCGGCGACATTCACCGTGCGCTCGGTGAAGTGGCCAATGAGAACGTCTCGCTCGCCATTCCCCATACCGGCCTGACCAACGAAGTGGGCATGATGGCCAAGGCCACCGCCTCGCTCCAGGACAAGGTACGCGAGCGCCACGCCATGCAGCGCCGGCAGGAAGAACAGCAGAACCAGCTCGACACCGAGCGCCAGAACAATCTCGACATGCAACGCGATGAGGCCGCCTTGCAGGCGCGTGTCGTCACCACCATCGGCGAGGCACTGGAGAAGCTCGCCGGCGGCGATCTGACCGTGCGCTGCGGCGATCTCGGCAATCGTTATGCGGCGCTGCGCGACAATTTCAACGAGGCCCTGACCCATCTCGACGCCGCCATGGCCAAGGTGAATTCCAAGAGCATCGATATTGGCGGTTCCAAGGAAGAAATTCGCAAGGCCTCCAACGAGCTTTCGCAGCGCACCGAACGGCAGGCTGCAAACCTCGAGGAAACTTCGGCCGCTCTGGATGAATTGACCGTTGCGGTGCGCCAAACAGCAGAGGGTGCAGCCGACGCCGCCAAGCGCGTCACCACCGTCAGCTCCGAAGCCATGCGTAGCGACCGGGTGGTGGAAGAAGCGATATCAGCGATGAGCGGTATCGAACAGTCTTCCGACCAGATTTCCAACATCATCGGCGTGATCGACGACATCGCTTTCCAGACCAACCTTCTGGCGCTGAATGCCGGTGTGGAAGCGGCGCGCGCGGGCGAAGCCGGCAAGGGCTTTGCCGTGGTGGCGCAGGAAGTGCGTGAACTGGCGCAGAAATCCGCCGCCGCCGCCAAGGAGATCAAGGACCAGATCGCCCGCTCTTCCGCCCAGGTGGAAAACGGCGTGCGGCTTGTCGGCGAGGCCGGCGACGCGCTGAAACGGATTTCGGACCAGATCAAATCGGCAAACGAAATCGTCAGCAAGATCGCCCATTCGGCGGCCGAACAGGATACGACATTGCGCTCTATCTCCTCGTCGCTCAACCAGCTCGATGTCGCCACCCAGCACAATGCGGCGATGGCGGAAGAAACCACGGCTTCGGCGGAAGCGCTGGCCGTCGACACCGAGGAACTGCTGAACCTCATCCGCGGCTTCCGCGTCTCCTCCGGCCACCAGCTTCATGGCATGGCAGAGCAGATGCGCATGGCGGGGTGACCACGAACGGTCTCGGCGATTGAAACAAAATGCCGGGCACAGACCCGGCATTTTTATGTGCTCTCCAAAACGTTCCCTACATATTCGGCGGCGTCCTCGGGCTCCACCCGAGGACCCATGGCCAGATTGCATTGTGGATCCTCGCCTCAAGGGCGAGGATGACGGCAGGGAGTATTTACCACCTCGGGAAGCAGGCGATGCAGTATTTGCAGCGCTTCATTTCAGCGGGTCAGCGCATCGAGATGATCGATATCAGCAGGTGAAAATACGGCAATACCGGCTTTTTCGAGCAGCGCCGCCGTCACCCCATTGCCCGCATGTTTGATGCCAGAAAACGAACCGTCATAGATTGCAACCGACCCACAGGACGGGCTGCCGTCGATCAGAAGCGCATAAGTGCAGCCATTGGCCCTGGCGAAGGCCAGCGCTTTTTCCGCGCCGGCGATAAATTGCGCCGTGACATCGCCGCCGGTCACTTCCAGCACACGGGCGCGGCCCTCCAGCACATCGACACCCGAGGCACCCTTCTCGATTTCCGCCGGCGGGCGCGGCACGGGCATGCCGCCCGCCATTTCCGGACAGATCGTGACCAGCCTGCCCTCCTGCCGCCAGCGGTCTACCGCCGGGTGGGACAGGGGTTTGCCTCTGCCGTCATAACGGACCGGCTGGCCGAGGAGGCAGGCGCTGATGAGGATTTTGGGGGAGATGTCCGGCAGGACAGAGGGGGGTGAACCAAGTACGCTGACATACCCGGCCACCCAATCCCCTCACCCCGTAATCTTCGAGAAATCCGCAACCGTTCCCGTCGCCTCGCGAATAGCCTTCAGCAGCGCCAGACGGTTGGCGCGGATGGCCGCATCCTCGTCATTAACGAGCACATCCTCGAAGAACCTGTCGACGGGCGCGCGAAGTGTGGAGAGCGCCTGCATGGCAGAGCGGAAATCCTCGCCCGCAACAGCCTTCGCAGCGTCGGCAGAGGCGGTCTTGATCGCCGCGTAGAGCGCCTTTTCGGCATCGAGCTTCAACAGCTCTTCCGAAACGCTGTTCGCCACCACGGTGCCCTTCTTTTCCTCGGCAGCCAGAAGCTGGGTTGCGCGCTTGGCGCCTGCCAGAAGGTTGCGGCCATCCTCGCCGGTGATGAAGGCGGTGAGCGCCTCGACACGGCGGGCGATCATCAGCAGATCGTCGGATTCCGGCGTCAGAACGGCGTCAATCAGATCGTAACGTGCGCCGAGGTCGCGGAGATAGACTTTCAGGCGGTCGTGGAAGAAGGACAGAAGGTCCGGGTCCTTCGCAACGCTCAGCAGCGGAAGCCGCACGTTTTTCTCAAGCAGAATACGCACGACGCCCAGCGCCGCACGGCGCAGCGCGAAGGGGTCCTTGGAGCCGGTCGGCTTCTCATCGATAGCCCAGAAACCAACGAGTGTATCGAGCTTGTCGGCCAGAGCGACCGTGATCGCCACCTTGTCGGCCGGCAGGCGGTCAGAGGGACCCTGCGGCTTGTAGTGGTCTTCGATGGCGGCGGCAACGCTTTCGTTTTCGCCCTGCAGCGCCGCATATTTACGGCCCATCAGGCCCTGAAGCTCGGGGAATTCACCGACGGCTTCGGTGCGCAGGTCGGCCTTGGCCAGTACCACGGCGCGGTCCACCAGATCGGCATCGGCGCCGACAACCGGGGCCAGCGCCTTCGCCAGTTCGCGGATGCGGGCCACGCGCTCACCCTGCGTGCCGAGCTTCGCATGGAAGGTAACGTTCAATGCATCGAGCTTCGCCATGCGCTGGTCGAGCGGATTCTTGAGATCGAGGTTGAATTTCGCAGCCGAATCTTTGAGCGTTTCCAGATCGGGCAGATCGCCCTGGTCGCGGTTCCAGAAATGGCGGGCATCCGACAGGCGGGCGCGCACGACCTTGCCATTGCCATGGATGATTTCCTTGCCGCCATCGCTCGCCTCGATGTTCGAGATCAGGATGAAACGGTTGGAAAGACCCTCTTCCGCACCCTGATTGCGGGTGACGAAACACTTCTGGTTGGTCTTGATGGTGAGGCGAATGATTTCCGCAGGGATTTGCAGGTAATCCTCTTCGAAGGTGCCCATCAGCACCTGCGGCCATTCGACGAGGCCGGAGACTTCTTCCAGCAGGCCTTCATCTTCCACCAGTTCGAGACCGTTGGCGAAAGCCAGATCCTTGGCGTCGTGCAGGATGATATCCTTGCGGCGCTCGGCATCGAGAATGACCTTCGCCTTTTCGAGGCTCGAGACATAATCCTCGAAACGGCGCACGGTAATCGGGCCCGGCGCATGGAAACGATGGCCATAGGTGACGTTGCCGGCGACGATGCCGTCGATCACGAAAGGAATGACCTGGGTTTCATCATGCTCGGGGCCGAACAGGCAGACGATGGATTGCAGCGGCCGCACCCAGCGCAGGCTTTCGGAACCCTTGCCCTCGATGCCGGCATAGCTCGATCCCTTCGGCATGGAGGCCGGGCCGGAGCGCATGGATTTCGGCCAGGGGAAAGAACGGATGATGCCGGGCATCACTTCCGCGATGATCTCTTCCGCCGGACGGCCGGGCTTGTTGATGATGGCGATGTAGAAATCGCCCTTCTTCGGATCGGAAACGACCTGCGCTTCCGAAATGTCGTTGAGGCCGGCGCCGCGCAGAAAGCCCTCGATGGCCTTTTCATTGGCGTCGGTGCGCGGGCCCTTCTTTTCCTCACGCACATCGGCGGAGCGGGCGTTGAGGCCGCGAATATCCAGCGTCAGGCGGCGCGGCGTCCAATATTCGCGCGCGCCCTCATAGGTCAGCCCTCTCTCCACCAAGGCATCGGTGACGAGTTTCTTCAGATCGCCCGCCGCCTTGCGCTGCATGCGGGCGGGGATTTCCTCGGAGCGAAGTTCAAGCAGAAGATCGGGCATGGGATCAGGACTTTATCTTTGTATCTTTTGTCGGACGATGTATGCCGTGAAAAACGACAGGTCGGCTTAGCAAGCAACGCGGCAAAAGTCACCAAGGCATTCGGTTAAATTACCGCCGGCGCGTATCACCAGCCGCCACCACCGCCGCCCCCGCCGCCGGAGCCGGAAAAACCGCCGCCGCCACCGCCCGAAAAGCTGGAGCCGGACGAGCTGACGGGCTGGGGAATGGTGGAAGCGATGGTATTGGCCATGGAGGTGGAAAAGCCGCCGATCCTGTCGCCAAAGTTTCCGTAATTGCTGCCCGCATACCAGCCGGGCGCATAACTTGCAGCAGCGGCACCGGCGGCAGCCGTTGCGAGCCAGGCCTCGAAGGTTCGGCTCCACGGTTTTTCGACGCCGAGCGCCACGGCATAGGGCAGCAACGTCTCGAAATGCTGCGGCGACATGGCGGGCGCACCAGCCATGTTCATCCGGTCTTTTTCCGCCAGCGTCAGATAGGTTCGGAGGCCTTCAATGCCATCCATCAGCTTGCGGCCGAGCGGCGTCGGCGCGCCCATCAGGAACAGGAACAGCGCATTGGTCAGCACGATGCCGCCAATGGCGGCCAGCGCCAGCGACTTGGTGTCATGCGTCACATCCAGCAGGATTTGCGTGGCGATGCCGCCAATGGCGGAAAAGGCCACGAAACCGGCAAAGGCCAGCATGACGATGCCGCCGATCCGCTTGCGCAGCGGTGCGCCGCGCGAAAACTGGCGGCCGATGCCGATCGACAGGATGCTGAAAAAGAAGGCGAAAAAGCCGAAGACCAGCACGGCGGCAATGGCGCTTTCATCCAGATCGCCGAAGATCAACGTCGCGACGATGAGGGCGATGCTGAGGAAGACGCCGAAGACGATGTAACCGGCATTACTCCGGTAATATTTGCCGCGATGTTCTTTCTCTATCGCCGCGCGAAACTGTGTTCCGACCTTTTCAACCTCCGCACCATGGGCCTTGTCGATGGTCAGCGTCTTGCCAGGGCCGCCGATGGAGGACAGCAGCGTCTTCTGGCCGGTCGGCAGATCGGCAGCGGTCGCCTTTTCCGTGCGGCGAATGACGATGGCGTTCTTCAAGTCCTCCAGAACGACATAACCCTTCACCGCAAGATCAAGGGCCGAGGCAGAGAGCGCTGTCCAGCCGGCACCCGAAAAGCCCCTGTTATCGACGTAATTGACCAGAGCCGGCGAAAGCCCCTCCGGTGCATCCCAGCGCGGCACGACCACGCCCTTCGCCGGATCGCGGCCGACGGCGAACCACGCCCGCAGGTAATAAAGCAGCACGACAAAAAGCCCGCTGCCCGAAAGCAGAATGGCGAGATTATCCCGCAGCCACCAGCCCGCCTCCTGCGAGGTGTCGGGTGCGGCAATCGCGCCCTTGGGGAGCTTGACGGCGACCGTCATGCCCTCACCCACTGTGAAGGGGCGGGTGGAGGCGAAGAATACCTCGTTACCTTCGTTCAGAATGCGCGCATCCTTGCCCTTCGCACCCAGAGGACCGGTGAAGACGGCCGTATCTGTCGCCCTGACGCCCTGCGGCAGCGTGATGGTGGCGGAAATCTCGCCCATGGGGAATTGCCAGCCATTGCCGGTGACGTTCCAGGTCAGCTCGTCATAATCGCTGAAATAACGGATCTGCCGGGCGGTGGTGTAGGTTATCTGGAAGATATGCTCGCCGGTCGGCAGAAAACGCTCGGCGCTGCCGGTATAGATGCGGATGCCGCCATCGATATTCTCGGTGCGCCAGTTTTCCGGCGCGCCATCGCGCTCCACCGAAACGACGTTGAAATCCACCTTGGTGCGGCGATTATTCGCATCCAGCGCATAAAGCGGGAAATCGCGAAAGATGCCGCGTTTGATGTTCTGCCCTTCGGCGCGGGCGGTGATGGTTTCCGTCACCGTCAGCTTGCCATCCGCCGCCACCTCGACAACGGAATGGTAGGAGCGGATGAATTCCTCCGCGAAGGCCGGGAAGGCCGCGCCCAGGAAGATGAACAACGCGAGAAGTCTTGCGGCGATGGTCTTCACGGGCGGTTCTCCTTAAGGGAATGGAGCATTTCCGGTTTCAAGTGATGATGCGCAGCACGGTCATTCCGTCATACCGGTCCCCGGATCAAGTCCGAGGATGACCCGGTATCCAGCAGCTGCGCGTCTGCGCGGCTTGAAAAGTCTTTCGCGATCAAGGACTTGATCGCGCTGGATTCCGGCTCAAGGCCGGAATGACGGAAAACCAATATCGTTCTTCTAATGCTGCGGCTCGGCAGCGCTTTCCTTTTCCGTGTACTCGACCCCGAGCGAGGCGAGCTCTTTCCAGTAAGCCGGGTAGGTCTTGCCCACGCAGGCAGGGTTCTGGATGGCAATGCCGCCGATCTTCAGCGCCGCCAGCGCAAAGCTCATGGCGATGCGGTGGTCGGCAAAGGTATCGATGGAGGCCTTGACCGTCTGGCCCGCAAGAGCCGGATCGGAATGCACGATCAGGTCGTCGCCTTCCTCATGTGCCAGACCGTTACGGATTTCGTTGAGGCCGAGCGACACGGCGCGGATACGGTCGCACTCCTTGACGCGCAGATTGGCGATGCCGACGAAACGCACCGGCGTCTCGTTGAAGGCGGCGAGAACCGCGATGGTCGGAATGGCGTCCTGCATCTGCGAACCGTCGATTTCGGCGGGCAAATGCGGAAACTTCGCCATGACCTCATAGGCCTTGGCATCCGGCTGGGTGAATTTATCGGCCGGCGTGCCGATATCGATCGCGCCGCCGGTCAGAAGCTCCGCGCCCCAGAGATAGGTGGCGGCGGAGGCATCCGGCTCGATGTGGAAATCGGTCGCCGTGTAACCCGTCGGATGCACGCGCCAGATGGCGTTGCTGACCCGCTCCACCTTGGCGCCGAAGGCTTCCATGGCCGATGTGGTGAGATCGATATAGCCCTTGGCGCCGATTTCCTCGCCCTTGAGGATGATATCGACAGGCTTGTCGCCGCAGGCGGCCGCCATCAGAAGTGCCGACACATATTGGCTGGAAAGATTGGCGTCGATGGTGACGCTGCCCTTCGGGAACCCTGTGCCCTTGCCGCAGACGGTGACGGGCGGGCAGCCGGTCGGCGCTTCCGCCTCGACACCGAGGGAGCGCAGGGCCTCCACCAGCGGCATGATCGGGCGTTTGCGCATGTGCTCGTCGCCATCGATGATGACGGCGCCATCGACAAGTGCGGCAGCAGCGGTGAGGAAGCGCGTGGCGGTGCCGGCATTGCCGAGGAAAAGCGGCTTTTCCGGCTGCTGCAGTACACCCGTGCCTTCCACCACAAAGGTGGTGGCATCAGGCTCGGTGACCTTGACGCCCATCTCGCGCAGGGCTTCGGCCATATAAAGCGTGTCGTCGCTTTTCAGTGCGCCGGTCAGGCGGCTTTTGCCCCTGGCAAGACCAGCCAGCAAAAGCGCACGATTGGTGATGGATTTGGAGCCGGGCGGCTCGACCTTGCCGGAAAGCGGGTGGTCGGGCGGGGTGATGGTCAGTTCGATCATGATTGTCGTCTTGTCAAAGAATGCGGCGCGGGGCCGGATTATCGGAATTTGAACGGGAGGTCTTAAGCCGCCGGCGGAACAGTGCGCTTAGAATTTCACTGTCGGCACAGCGCGGTCGGCCGGGTTCTCGATCTCGAAATAGGGTGCCTTGGCAAAGCCGAACTGGCCTGCGACCAGATTGGAGGGGAAGCTATCCACCTTGACGTTGAGATCGCGGGCGGCGCCATTGTAATAACGGCGCGACATCTGGATTTCGCTTTCGATGGTTTCCAGCGACCGCTGCAATTCCAGAAAGTTCGTATTGGCCTTGAGATCGGGATAGGCTTCAGCAAGTGCGAAGAGTTTACCGAGCGCCTGCGACAGCAGCCCTTCCGCCTGGGCGCGACCTTCGACATCGCCCGCCGGCACGGCCTGTGCCCGGTTGCGCATGGCGATCACCTCCTCGAAGGTGCTCTTTTCATGCGCCGCGTAACCCTTCACTGTCTCGATGAGGTTGGGAATGAGATCGGCGCGGCGCTTCAGCTGCACGTCGATGCCCGACCACGCCTCTTCCTTCATCTGCCGCGCCTTGACGAGGCCGTTATAGATGAAGACGACATAAAGCGCGATTGCCGCGATGATTGCCAGCGTGATGAACATGAATTGCGATTCCCAGCTTCGTTGCGCGCAAGATAGCCGCTCATTACCGCAAAGTCATGGGGCTTCGCTCATTCTGTCCGTTTTTGCCGGAACGGACACGCTGCACGAAGCAAGCACCCGTTATTTATAAAAGACGGTGCAATATAATCTCAGGCCAGATGTCTTCCTTACGAAAAGAGTATGCGAGGCAAGTCTGTAGCCGCGTTCAGCCCAATAGTTCTTGTTTTCACCCAGATGGTTCCAGCCATCTATTTCCCAATCAAGCATTTGCGTATTGCGCGTATAGTGCATGCGGACAAGCGCGCTACCCACATCAAGCGTTCGCTGGCCGCTATCCTTGCAATCCATGCGGGTGACGATCATTCCGAAGGAACGCAGCTTGTCGGCGCGGGCAAAGGCATCCTTGCCGCTCATCCAGTCTGTCGTTTCCGCAGCCGCGCTATTGCCGAGAATGCATCCGAGTGTAAGCACAAATAAAAAACAGAAATTTCTAATATTATTCACGGTTAAACCCATCGCTATATTCAGCATACCAATCCATACAAAATAAAAGGCCGTCAAGAACGGCCCTTCAAATTATCAAAAATTCAGACAAGAGCTTACCGCTGAAAATCAGGCGGCCCTGTTCCAGTTCAGCCCGCCCGCATCCGTCAGCAGGAAGGCCTCGCCGCAGGCTTTTGCCAGCGTGCGCACGCGCAGGATGTAGCTCTGGCGTTCCGTCACCGAGATCACACCGCGCGCATCCAGAAGGTTGAAGACATGGCTGGCCTTGATGCACTGGTCATAGGCCGGGAACACGCATTTGTGCAGGCGCTGATTGTCGTTATCACCGGGCGCACCGGCGGCGAGAAGCGCCTGGCATTCCTTTTCGGCGTCGATGAAATGGCGATGCAGCATGGCCGTATCGGCAAATTCGAAATTATGGCGGGAATATTCCTGCTCGGCCTGCAGGAAGACGTCGCCATAGGAAATCTTCTCTTCGCCTTCGCGGCCGTTGAAGTTCAGGTCGTAGACATTGTCGACGCCCTGAACATACATGGCGAGACGCTCCAGACCATAGGTCAGCTCACCCGCAACCGGCGAGCACTCGATGCCGCAGACCTGCTGGAAGTAGGTGAACTGCGACACTTCCATGCCGTCGCACCAGCATTCCCAGCCGAGACCCCAGGCGCCGAGCGTCGGGCTTTCCCAATCGTCTTCGACGAAGCGCACATCGTGCAGCAGCGGATCGAGGCCGATCGCCTTCAGCGAACCGAGATAGAGTTCCTGAAGGTTGGAAGGGTTGGGCTTCAGGATGACCTGATACTGGTAATAATGCTGCAGGCGGTTGGGGTTTTCGCCGTAACGGCCATCGGACGGGCGGCGCGAAGGCTGCACATAAGCGGCCTTCCACGGCTTCGGTCCAAGCGCACGCAGCGTCGTCGCCGGATGAAACGTGCCCGCGCCCACTTCCATATCGTAAGGCTGCAGCACCGCGCAGCCCTTGTCGGCCCAGTAATTGTGCAGCGTCAGGATCAGCGCCTGAAAGGAACGCTTCGGGTTCATATGGTCGGGAATATCGGTCATTGCAGTCATCGCGGCGTTAGGAGGACAAGTAAGCATTGACTTACTTCGGATGCGGACTGGTGCCACGGCATGGCGTGGGGGTCAAGGTTTTATGCGTGGAGGCGGGCGGTGAACGGGTTAACGATCTTCATTCGCCCTTCGACGGTGAGACCGTCATGCATGTCTTCGGAGAGGAACACGCTGCTTTCAGCCTCCAGGGCTGCTGCTACCATCAACGCGTCATAGAAGGCGAAGTTATATTTATCGACAAGATCAATAGCGCTCGCATTTAACTGCACATCGAGTTCAACGACTGTCACCGCCATTCGACGGAGACCATCCAGCGACCTACGGATTTCAACCCATTTTTGAGGCCACTTCCGCCGGACAACACTCGCAAATTCATTGAATGCCTGAACGCTCGTCACATAAGGTTTAGAAACGATCTCTTGGGCCTTGGATGACCGTTCGTCATCCAGAAAGGCATAGATGAAGATATTCGTATCGAGAAAGGGCAAATGGCTCAACGCTCATTTGCCTCTTCGCGGTCGAATTTCCAGCCGGGTGGAAGCTGCCAACGCTGAGCGCGAATATACGACAGTATCTTTTCGCGCTCCTCCTGTGAAATAGAAGCAGGCGGTTCCTGTGTCGGCACAGAAACATCCACCTCGTCGCCCTCCTTGATATGCAAGGCTTCCGCGACATCCGCCGGAATGCGGACCGCAAGACTATCGCCCCATTTCGTGACACGCATGACAGCCTCCTTACTTGAAAGCGACTATAGCAAATTCCACGTTACAGGAAAATTACGTCTCATCCTCGCGCTTCACGCGGTATTCGCCGGTTTCCGGGTCCTTGATCAGCGTGCCGATGGCGCCGGTCTCGCGTTCCTTTTCGCGCTGTTTCGATTTCGCCGAAAGCTTTTCCGCATCGCGGACAAAGCGGCGGTAAAGGATGACGGATCCCACCACCAGAAGAAGAATTGTAATCAGCTGCGCCATAAGGCCCTATTCCTGCGACATCATAGACCGAAACGCGACCACAATGCCTTTTCTTCGGCGACCTCCGCAAGTCCCGAGACGGCCCCTGCGGCCAGCCTTTCGGCATTGAGGTCGAGCGCCGCATTGACGCCTGGCACTTTTTTGCCAAACAGCGAGCGTCCGCCGCTGACGAGCTGAAGCTTGACCTTTTCGCCGAAGCGGCGGCGCAAAATCTCCCTCATATCGCCCAACCCGTCGATCAGGCCGAGGTCGAGACCGCGCATGCCGGTCCAGAATAGGCCGGAGAAGAGCGTCTCATCGTCCTTCAGTTTCGAGCCGCGACGCATCTTGACCATATCGATGAAAACATTGTGGATTTCGACCTGGAGCGACTTCAGATATTCGATATCGCCTTCCTTTTCCGGCTGAAAGGGATCGAGGATCGCCTTGTTCTCGCCGGCCGTATAAACGCGGCGCTCCACGCCGATCTTCCGCAGCATTTCCGGGAAACCGAAGCCGCCCGAAACGACGCCGATAGAACCGACGATGGAGGTGGGGTCGGCGATGATCTCGTCGCCGGCAAGCGCGATCATGTAGCCGCCGGAGGCAGCCACGTCTTCCACGAAGATCAGGACCTTCTTTTCCTTTTCCTCGGCAAGCTGACGGATGCGATTATAGATCATCCGCGCCTGCACCGGCGAGCCGCCGGGAGAGTTGAGCGAAATGGCAACAGCCGGCGCGTCCTTGATGGCAAAGGCTTTTTCAAGCAGCGGCGCATAGGAGGCGAGATTGAGCGCGGGGCGAAACTGGTTACCACCCGCCATGATGGCGCCATGCATGCGCACCACCGGGATGACGAGTTCTTTTTTGCGAAAGCGTTTCGGTACCAGATACTTCAGAAAACCCACAACTCAATCCTCGCAGCAATTGCCTGTTCGTCAGGCATGTATGTATCGCCCGGGAAAACGCAATGGTTTACGCCCGGCGGAACCGCGATTTTATAGGCCCGGCCTGATTGCCTTTACATTACGGCGATAGGCGGCGCGGCCATTGTTCAGGTCATCCACGAAGGGTGTGAAGGCGTGGCTGCCGGTCTCATGCATGACGAGCGGCGCCCGGAACGATAACCTCGCCCGCGAGCCCTTGATGGCGGTGACGAGCATACGCACCGCATCTTCGCCCGGGCGCGGATGAATGAGGGTGATCTCCATGCCGCCGAAACGGGCACCGCAGGCGGCAATGATGTCCGCCACCGATTGCGGCCTTGAAATCAGGGAAAGCTGCCCGCCCGGAACCATGATCGCGCCAGCCGTCCTGATCCAGTCCTCGAACAGACCCTCCGTCATGGCGTGGGCTTCAGCCTTCAACGCATCCGGCGTGCGGCGATCGCCCGCATCATTATAGGGCGGGTTCATGATGACGTGGTGGAAATAGGCGTCCGGCAAGCCGGCTTCGACGCGCGCCTTGGCACGCAGGGTCACATCCGCCTGACATAAGCTGACGCGGGCGGAGAAGACGGCATTTTCCGGCAATGCGAGACTGCGGCGGGCAAATTCCGCCATTTCCGGCGAGCGCTCGTAGAGTGTCACTTCAGCCTTTTCGAGCCGGGCGGCAACAGCAAAGCCCGCCGCACCCGCGCCCGCGCCGAGATCAGCGACCCGGCAGGCGCGCTCATCCGTCACCAGCGAGGCGAGAAGCATGGCGTCCATGCCGGCGCGATGGCCCCTGCCCTTGGGCTGGATGATGTGAAACTTGCCCCGGTGAAAGGCGTCGATCGTTTCGGAAATGCCGCCGCCCACTGCCGCTCAAGCCTCTTCGTTGCGCAGCTCGTCGCCCAGCCCGGCATCGAAGAGGATGCGACGGGCCTGATCGGCACGATCCTCTTCAACCAGAAACCGGCGGGGCAGAAGACCGAGCGAACCTTCCAGAATGCTCATCGCCTGATCGGCGACAAGGCAATGGATACCAGCGTCCTTCATCAGGCTTTCGGCGAAGGACAGGAGGACGGCATCGTTGGTACGGATCAGTTCACGCATGGATAGACCTTAAATTCCCATCTTTTTGAATGGCTAGCGGCAATTCGCCCCTTGCCGCGCAAGGCGTCAGTTTTTATTGTCGAATTCAAATTCGAACTGGAGTCCTGTCCCTTGGGCGTCGTCATACCGCTTGAAGAAAGCAAAAACAAACTCGCATCCGTCAAGCCGCTTGTCGACCTGACCCGCCCCGACATGGAACGGGTGAACCAGCTTATCCTTTCCAAGGCGGGTTCCGATGTCCAGATGATACCTGAGGTGGCCAACCATCTCATCTCGTCAGGCGGCAAGCGCCTGCGTCCGATGCTGACGCTCGCTTCGGCCTCGATGTTCGGTTACGAGGGCGACCACCACATCAAGCTCGCCACCAGCGTGGAATTCATGCACACGGCAACGCTTCTGCATGACGACGTGGTGGATGAGAGCGATCTGCGCCGCGGCAAATCCACCGCCCGCACCATATGGGGCAACCAGGCGAGCGTTCTCGTTGGTGACTTCCTGCTCGGCCAGGCCTTCCGCATGATGGTGGATGTCGGCTCGCTCGATGCTCTCGACGTGCTGTCCACTGCCGCCTCGGTGATCGCCGAGGGCGAGGTGCTGCAGCTTTCGGTCGCCAAGAACATGGAAACGACGGAAGACGATTATCTGCAGGTGATTCGCGCCAAGACGGCCGCCCTTTTCGCGGCGGCGGCGGAAGTCGGCCCGATCGTTGCGAAGACCGACAAGGCGACCCGCGGCGCGCTCAAATCCTACGGCATGAATCTCGGCCTCGCCTTCCAGCTCGTCGACGACGTGCTGGACTACGGCGGCAAGTCCGCCGATCTCGGCAAGAATACCGGTGATGATTTCCGTGAGGGCAAGATCACCCTGCCGGTCATCCTGTCCTATCGTCGCGGCACCCAGGATGAGCGCGCCTTCTGGCGCAACGCCATTGAGAAGGGTGAAAGCAGCGACGAGAACCTCGAAAAGGCGCTGGGCCTGATCACCAAATATAATGGCCTCGGCGATACGATCGGCCGCGCCACGCATTACGGCACCATCGCCCGCGACGCGCTGGCACCGCTGCCGCAGAGCCCATGGAAAAATGCGCTTCTGGAAGTGATCGACTTCTGCATTGAGCGTCTGAACTGACGCCCAAGGCCCGGGCAAACGGCGGATGGACAAGATCATCCCGCCTGATGTCTGGGGGCCAGCTTCTCCGCAAGGCGTGATTGTGGCGTGGGCCATAATTTCTTGCGGGGTTGCTTCAAAAAAGCCATTCTATGGTGACCAAACAATGGAAACTGATTTTTCCGTGCATCTGCACAAAGGCAAAGGTTCCCTCATGCGGCGTAAACCAGCACTCCGTCTTCTCTGCAGCGCGGCTCTTGCCGCCGCTCTCGCAATCGGCGCGGGTGCCAGCCCCGGCTTTGCGGAAACGAAGGCGAAACCGGAAGAAAAGGCCGTCACGTTCGATCCCGGCAAGGTGAACACCTTCTCCGGCGCTTTCCTCGCCGGGCGCAATGCCGATGTCGACCAGGACTATCCGACCGCGATTTCGCTTTACAAGAAGGCACTGGAATTCGATCCGGCCAATACGGAAATCCGCCAGCGGCTGATGATCGCCGAACTCCTGAGCGGCAATTTCGAGGCCGGCGCCAAGATCGCCGATTCCATGAAGGATGACACCTCCGTCGAGCGCGTGACGACCATCGTGCGCGGTCTCGACGCCATCAAGGACAAGGACTTCGCCAAGGCCGAGAAGATCCTGAAATACACGGGTCCCAACGATCTCGACCGCATGGTCAATACGCTTTTGACCGCATGGGCGCGTGCCGGCTCCGGCAAGCCGAAGGAAGCGCTGGCGCTGGTCAACAACATGAAGGGCCCGGGCTGGATCTCGATTTTCCAGAAATACAATGCGGCGGCCATCGCCCTCGTTTCCGGCAACAATGAAGCTGCCCGCAAGAGCCTGAACGAAGCGGTGACGGATCGTGAAGGCGGGGCAACCGCCTCCGACACCTATATGCGCGCCGTGATGGCGCTTGCCCGGCTCGAAGCTTCCGCCGGCAACAAGCAGAAGGCGCTGGACGCGATTGCGGTCGGCGATACTTTCGCGCCGAATTACGCGCCGCTGAAGGCGCTTCGCCAGGCTATCGAGAGTGGTGACAAGCCCGAGCAGCAGATTACCAATGCCGTGGAGGGCGCTGCCAGCGTCATGTTCTCCATCGCCGGCGCGTTGAACCGCGAAGGTGCGGAAGAAATCGTCACGCTTTATTTGCAGACATCGCGCGCTCTCGATCCGAAGAGCCCGGATACGCTCATCCTTCTCGGCGGTCTCTCCGAAGCGCTGAAACAGCCTGACCGCGCCATCGCCTTCTACCGCGAGGTGCCGAAGGATTCGCCGATGTATCGCATTTCCGAGCTGCAGCTCGGACTGACGCTTGCGCAGACGGGCAAGGTGGACGAGGCGCGCAAGCATCTCCAGTCCCTGCTTGAATCCGATCCGAAGGACGTCCGTTCCTATCTCGCTTATGGCAGCGTGCTTTCGGACGCCAAGGATTACCGCGCCATGGCCGAAAACTACGACAAGGCCATCGAGGTAATCGGCGCCGTGCCGCAGAAGTCCGACTGGTCGGTGTTCTTCCAGCGCGGCATCGCCTATGAGCGGCTGAAGGAATGGGACAAGGCCGAACCGAATTTCAAGCGGGCATTGGAATTGAACCCCGAGCAGCCGCAGGTGCTGAACTATCTCGGTTATTCCTGGGTGGACAAGGGCATCAATCTTGACGACGGCATGAAGATGATCAGCCGCGCCGTCGAGCTCCGTCCGAATGACGGCTATATCGTCGATTCGCTTGGCTGGGCGCATTATCGCCTCGGCGCTTTCGATGAGGCCGTGACCGAGCTGGAGCGGGCAATCGAACTCAAGGCCGGCGATCCGACGATCAACGACCATCTGGGTGATGCCTACTGGCGCGTCGGCCGCAAGATCGAGGCGGTCTATCAGTGGAACCGCGCTTTGATCGGCGACAGCGACGATGTGGACAAGGCCAAGGTGAACGAAAAGATCGCCAACGGCCTGCCGCCCCTGGAAAAGGATGCCGAAAACACCGCTAAGAAGGAAGTGGCACCGCCCCCGCCTGCTCCTCCGGCTCCGGCACCGGCCGCCACTCCGGACAAGAAATCCTGACGCCGCATGCGCGTGCATGATGTTTCCGGGGCCACCGAGACAATCGAGGCGGCCCCGGCCAAGATCAATCTGGCGCTGCATGTGACCGGCCAGCGGGCGGATGGTTACCATCTGCTCGAAACGCTGGTGACATTTACGGCAGCCGGCGACGTCATTCGCATTCGCGACGCCGATGCCGACAGTTTCTCCATCTCCGGCCCCTTCGGCGATCTTTTGCGCGCTGGCGATGGTGGCGACAATCTCGTCACCCGCGCCCGAGACCTGTTGCGCGGCGCTCTCGTGTCAACAGGCCAGCCGGCCCGGCCGGTCGCCATTCATCTCGAAAAGAACCTGCCGGTCGCTTCCGGTATCGGCGGCGGCTCGGCGGATGCGGCCGCGACCCTTCGGGGGCTGTTGCGTCACTGGCATGCGGGCATCGATCCGCAAAGGCTCGCCTCCCTCGCGCTTACACTTGGTGCGGATGTGCCGATGTGCCTTGAAAGCCGTTCCCTCATCGCGCGGGGCATCGGCGAGGATATCGAGCCGATCTCGGACCTGCCTGCACTCTTTCTGGTGCTTGCCAATCCTCTGAAGGCCGTCTCGACGCCGGAGATTTTCCGGCGACTGCAGAACAAGGCCAATCCGCCGTTGCCGGAGCGGAAAACAGGCGGCTGGATGGATTTTCTTGCGCAAAGCCGCAATGATCTGCAACCGCCTGCACAGGCGCTGCTGCCGGAAATCGGCGAAATCGTCAGGCTGCTGTCGCAGGAAAATGCTGGCCTTGTGCGCATGTCCGGTTCGGGCGCGACCTGTTTCGGGATTTTTCATTCCTTCGAGGCCGCCCAAAAAGCGGAAACATCGCTTCGGGAGAAACATCCCGGCTGGTATTTTCAGGCGACGCGGACCATTTGAGAACCGGACGTTTATTTCAGGAACGGCCAATTCGAGGACAAGACCATGGCAGGCGAAAGACCCTTCATTCCCCTCGGCATCGCGGTCCTGACCGTTTCGGACAGCCGCACGCTGGAAAATGACAAATCCGGCGATACGCTCGTCGCAAGGCTGGAGGAAGCGGGCCACAGGCTCGCAGCGCGCGCCATCGTGCCTGATGACCGGGCAGCGATTGCCGGCACCGTGCGCGACTGGACGCTCTCTGAAGGCGTGGATGTGGTTATTACCACCGGCGGCACCGGTTTTACCGGCCGTGACGTGACGCCGGAAGCGCTGGAGCCGCTGTTCGAAAAGCGCATGGACGGGTTTTCCGCCCTCTTCCACCGCATCTCCTATGACAAGATCGGCACCGCCACCATCCAGTCGCGGGCGACTGGTGGCGTAGCGAACGCGACCTTCATCTTCGTGCTGCCCGGCTCGCCGGGTGCGTGCAAGGATGCGTGGGATGGGATTCTCAAGGCTCAACTCGATTATCGCCACTTGCCCTGCAATTTCGTAGAGATCATGCCGAGACTCGATGAGCATTTGAAGCGTGGGGCTGGTGGCGTTTAGATCAGCGGATCGAGGGTGGGTGGAGTTTACCCCCCTCTGCCCTGCCGGGCATCTCCCCCTCAAAGGGGGGAGATCGGCAAGCGGCGCCACCACCACTTCATTCGCTGACGTTGAGATGGGCGAGAGCTTACCGCATATCGATCTCCCCCCTTGAGGGGGAGATGCCCGGCAGGGCAGAGGGGGGTAAGCCCCACGCACCTTCGGTTCACAATATTTACGCCTTTCCGCCTCCCCTACTGGCGACAAAAACAGACGCCCACCCAAAAACCCAATCACGCCAGATATTTTTTGAAGAACTCCGTCGTCCGGCCCCAGGCGAGATCGGCAGCCGCCTTGTCGTAACGCGCCGAAGACGTATCATTGTTGAAAGCGTGGTTGACGCCGTCATAAACGAAGATTTCGAAGGTCTTGCCGTTGTCTTCCAGCGCCTTCTTATAGGCATCGATGCCGGCATTGATGCGCTCGTCGAGACCCGCATAGTGCAAGAGCAGCGGCGCCTTGATGGCAGGCACATCGGCCGCCGGGGCCTGCTGGCCGTAATAGGCGACGCCGGCATTCAGGCCCGCCGATTTGGTGGCGAAACGGTTGACCAGCCCGCCGCCCCAGCAGAAACCGACCGCACCGACCTTGCCGTTCGCACCCTGCCTTGCCGCGAGCCATACCCGGCCCGCTTCGGCATTGGCGACCGTTGCGTCCATGTCGAGGCCGCTGAACATTTCCCGCGCCTTGTCCTCATCGGCAGGCGTACCGCCCTGCGGAGAGAGGAAATCGATCGCAAGCGCCCTGAAACCGGCGAGCGCCACACGCCTTGCCACATCGCGGATATGGTCATTCAGGCCACGGTTCTCGTGGATGACGATGACGGAGCCGATGGGGCCGGGAACGGATTTCGGCGTAACGAGATAACCCTTCATCTCGCCGCCGGGGGCGGGATATGTCACCTCTTCCGCAACGATACCCGCATCGTCAGGCGCGACGATAGCCGCACGGGCGCTGTTGGCCGAAAGGAGCGGCGCGATGGCCGCCGCAGCCGCGCCGGACCCGGCAAGGACCGTGAGCTTTTCCATGAATTTGCGGCGGTCGAGGCTGAGATGGGTATATTCATCGTAAGCGTCGATCATGGCCTGCGTGATCTTGGGCTTGTCCATCGCTCTATCCTCCTTGAACGCGCGGATGCGGAAGGATAACGCAGATCGCCCCGGGGGGAACGCGGCGGGGGCAAGCGGCGCCACACATTTACGTGAGCGCCGCGGCCAGGTTTTCACATCAGGCGGCGAGGTCCACGACGATACGGCCGTCGATCTTGCCCTCTTCCATGCGGTGGAAGATATCGTTGATGTTTTCGAGCTTGTCCCAGGAGAAGTGGGCCGCCACCTTGCCTTCGCCGGCGAAGGTCAGCGCTTCTTCCAGATCCTGCCGCGTGCCGACAATGGAGCCGCGCACCGTGATGCGCTTCAGCACCGTGTCGAACACCGGAATGGAGATGAAGCCCGGCGGCAGGCCGACAAGCGCCATGGTGCCCTTGGAGCGCAGGAAGCCGTAAGCCTGCTCCATGGCCTTGGGCGACACCGCCGTCACCAGCGCGCCATGGACCCCGCCGGTCGCTTTCTGCACCTGCTCCACCGCGTCAGGCGCGCGACCATTGACGACGACATCGGCTCCGAGCTTTTTCGCAAGCGCCAGTTTGTCGTCGAAAATATCGGCGGCAACGACATGCATGCCCATGGCCTTGGCATATTGCACGGCCATATGACCGAGGCCGCCAATGCCTGAGATGACCACCCATTCACCGGGCCTGACCTCGGTTTCCTTGAGGCCCTTATAGACGGTGACGCCGGCGCAGAGTACCGGGGCTGCCGGGCCGAAATCGAGATTATCCGGCAGGCGGCCGACGAATTTCGGATCGGCAAGGCCATATTCGGCAAAGCTGCCATTGACGGAATAACCGGAGTTCTGCTGGCTCGGGCAAAGGGTTTCCCACCCCGTGCGGCACGGAATGCAGCAGCCGCAGGCGGTGTAGAGCCACGGTGTGCCGGCGCGATCGCCTTCCTTGATGCCGGTGACGCCTGCGCCGATCTTGGCGACATAACCGACGCCTTCATGGCCGGGGATGAAGGGCGGATTGGGTTTTACCGGCCAGTCGCCCGTTGCGGCGTGCAGGTCGGTGTGGCAAATACCCGTCGCCTTGTAATTGATGAGAATTTCACCGGGGCCGGGATCCGGTATCGCCACTTCCTCGATGGTCAGCGGTTTTCCAAACGCGCGGACGACGGCTGCCTTCATTGTTTTCGCCATGACATACTCCCTAATCTCTGCTCGCCTGAAATCCTCGACGGCAAGGCAGAGATTAACGGGGATGCGGCCTCATGGAATTGACTTATCGCAAATCGGGTTATTTTGAACGCGCGATTGTCTCACTTATGAGGCAACCTGACGGTGCTGTTTTACTCCAGAGCCAACCAAATGGCGAGCCAGCCCCAGAGGCAGACCAGAAGCGCAAAACCGATGCCGAACAAAGCACCGCGGTGACGCAGGCGGTTGCTGGTGACGTGGACATAGGAATGGGCAAAACGCGAAAGGACGAACAGCCAGGCCAGCACGATGGTGACGATATTGTCCGCATCGGTGATGTAAAGCAGCAGGCAGGCGATGTGAAAGAGGATCGGAAGTTCGAACTGGTTGGCAATATTGCGGTTCACCAGATAGCTTTCCCGCGCTTCCTCACCTTTGTCACGAAGACGGATAGCCGATTCGCGATCGGTAAAGGTGTATTTCTTACGCCGGTAAAGCAGCAGCGCATAAAGCCAGAAAACGAGAAAGACATGGGCGATCATCGGCCAGAACATTGCGGTCGTCGGTGACATGCTTTCTCCTCCAATCATGAAAACGCTCCCCGATCCGGCATGAATCGGGGAGCGCCAAATACTCAGTATCCTTTTACGGATTCGCCTCGAAAGATCAAACCGCGCCGGGGTAGTTCGGGCTTTCGCGGGTGATCGTCACGTCATGGGCGTGGCTTTCGCGCAGGCCCGCGCTGGAGATGCGAACGAAGGTGGCGCGCTCCTGGAATTCCTTGATGTTGCCGCCGCCGACATAACCCATGGCAGCCTTCAGGCCGCCTGCCAGCTGGTGCAGGACACCGGAGACCGGACCCTTGTAGGGAACCTGACCTTCGATACCTTCCGGAACGAGCTTCAGCGTGTCGCGCACTTCCGCCTGGAAATAACGGTCTGCCGAACCGCGCGCCATGGCGCCAACGGAGCCCATGCCGCGATAGGCCTTGAAGGAACGGCCCTGGTAGAGGAACACTTCGCCCGGGCTTTCATCCGTGCCCGCCAGCAGCGAGCCGATCATGACGGCGGAAGCGCCGGCGGCGATTGCCTTGGCCAGATCGCCCGAGAACTTGATGCCGCCATCGGCGATAACGGGGATATCAGCCGCATTGGCGACTTCGACCGACGACATGATGGCAGCGAGCTGCGGAACGCCGACACCGGCGACAATGCGGGTGGTGCAGATGGAGCCGGGGCCGATACCGACCTTGACGCCATCGGCGCCGGCATCGATCAGCGCCTTGGTGCCGTCGGCGGTCGCGACATTGCCGGCGATGATGCGAACCGAGTTCGACATCTTCTTGACCTGCGAGACGGCATCCAGCACGCGCTGCGAATGGCCGTGCGCGGTATCGACGACCAGAAGGTCGACGCCGGCATCGATGAGACGCTCGGCGCGCTCGATGGCGTCAGCACCGACGCTGATGGCGGCGGCGGCGCGAAGACGGCCCTGCGCATCCTTGGTGGCGTTGGGGTTCAGCTGCGACTTCTCGATATCCTTGACGGTGATGAGGCCGACGCAATTGCCCTTTCCATCCACCACCAGCAGCTTTTCGATGCGGTGCTTGTGCAGCAGGCGGCGCGCTTCCTGCTGATCGACGCTGCTTTCCTTGACCGTGACCAGATTTTCGCGGGTCATCAGTTCATAGATCTTCTGCTGCGGATCGGAGGCGAAGCGGACGTCGCGGTTGGTGAGAATGCCGACGAGGCGGCCGTTCTTGTGACCGCCGGAACCGCCGTTTTCCACGACCGGAATACCGGAAATGCCGTGCGCCTTCATCAGCGCCTGTGCTTCAGCGAGCGTCGCATCCGGGCCGATGGTGACCGGGTTGACGACCATGCCGCTTTCGAACTTCTTCACCTGCCGGACTTCTTCGGCCTGCTCGATGGGGGTCAGGTTACGGTGGATGACGCCGATGCCGCCAGCCTGGGCCATGGCGATGGCAAGGCGGCCTTCCGTGACCGTATCCATGGCCGAAGACAGGATCGGCAGGTTCAGATCGATATCACGGGCGATGCGGGTGGCGATATTCGTCTGTCCCGGCATGACTTCGGAATGCCCGGGCTGCAGCAACACATCGTCAAATGTGAGAGCGTCCAAACCAGTGGGTGTTTGAATGATGCGTGCCATGACCAAATTCCTTCATAATGAAAATGCGTGGCCGTTCCGGAACGAAAAGTTCACCCCGGCGCCCTGCAAGGATTGCTTGGAAGTTGGCGAGGGCTGGTAACACGTTCATGACAGGAAGGGAATAGAAAAAACCCGGAATTGCCTTCCGGGCTTTTTTTGTTGCTGCATTGCAGCAGATATCAAATGTCGAACTGATAGGATTTCGGCACGAAACGATAACCCGTATCCAGCTTTTCCGCGTAACCGACAGAAGGGAACGGCATGTGATAGCCAAGGAAGGCCAGCCGGTCGGTGGCGATCATATCGTAGACCTTCCTGCGGGTCGCTGCCGCTGCTGCCTTGTCCATGTCGAACTTCACCTCCCAGTCCGGCCTCTGCAGCGAAAGGACAAAATGGTTGGCCGTATCCGCCGTCAGGATCAGCTGTTTGCCTTCCGATTCGACCCGGAAGATCATGTGCCCCGGCGAATGGCCGAAAGCGGCAATGCTGGTGATACCGGAGACCACGTCAGCGCCATCGCCGATGAATGTCGCCTTTTCCGCCAGCGGCTTGACGTTGGCGATGACACCCTTGTGGCCGCCTTCGGCAGGCGTGCCCACGCGCTTCTCATCCGTCCAGAAATCATATTCCGCCTGGCCGACCACATAACGCGCCTTTGAAAAGGCGGGCGCGCCTTTTTCCATCAGCCCGCCGATGTGGTCGCCGTGCATATGGGTCAGCACCACCACCGTCACATCCTCCGGCGTGTAACCGGCAGCCGCCATGCCTTCGATCAGGCGGCCATTGCCCGCGCCGCGGCCGGCCTCGCCAAAACCGGTGTCGAACAGCACGAGGTCCGTGCCGGTGTTGACGAGGACCGGCGAGAAGGAATTGACGAATTGGTCCTTCGGCAGAAAATTATCGTCCAGAAGATTGCCGACGGTTTCCGCCGACTGGTCCGTGCCGAAGGTCTCGCCGGGATTGGGCGCGGCGCGGGCGCCATCCTTCACCACCAGCACCTCGAAATTGCCGAGCTTGAAGCGATTGGTTTCCGGCGGCATGGCGTGTTTGATCTCCATGGAGGTTTGCGGCTGGTTTGTCTGGGCCGTTGCGGTGCGCGCCATCAACAGCGGCGCGCCGAGGACGCTTGCACCGGCCGCACCAATGAGGCCGCGCCTGCTCATGTTCAAGGATTGGGTCATCATCTTTCTCCCGATAGCGCCAACTGGCCATGATCGCCAACTGAACTGTGCCCAACGGACAATAGAGCGAGAAAGTTGCAAGGAAACCGGCCTCACGCAGGTTTGATCGGAACTTGAGAAATTGATAATTAACGTGTTGGCAAGCCCGCTTATCAGGCGTAGGAGGAACGGCGATATCCTTTGTCGCAGCGGAAAGCCGCAGGCAGCCTCATGAACCGCATCATTCCCCTCATCCTGGCAGTCGCTCTCTTCATGGAGCAGATGGACTCCACCGTCATTGCGACCTCGCTTCCGGCGATTGCAGCCGACCTCAATGTCGGCCCGATCACGCTCAAGCTCGCGCTGACGGCCTATATGGTGTCTCTGGCGATCTTCATTCCGATCAGCGGCTGGATGGCCGACAAATATGGCGCGAAGAAAATCTTCCGTTTCGCCATCGGCGTCTTCGTTGTCGGGTCCATCTGTTGCGCGGTCTCGTCGTCGGTGTTCGAATTCGTGCTCTCGCGCTTCCTGCAGGGCATGGGCGGTGCAATGATGACGCCCGTCGGCCGTCTCGTTCTGCTGCGGACAACAAAGCGGACCGAGCTCGTCTCCGCCATGGCGCTGTTGACGATACCGGCGCTTGTCGGGCCGCTCACCGGTCCGCCGATCGGCGGTTTCATCACCACTTATTTTTCATGGCACTGGATTTTCCTGATCAACGTGCCCATCGGCGTCATCGGCATCTGGCTGTCGACGATCTTCCTGCCGGAAATCGAAACCACCAATCCCCCGCCGATGGATGGCAAGGGGTTCGTGCTCTCAGGCATCGCCGCTTCGGGCGTGGTATTTGGTGTGTCGGTGGTCAGTCTTCCGGCTCTGCCACCCGCCATCGGCATCGCCTCGACGATCATCGGTTTCATCTGCGGATTTCTTTACATGCGCCACGCCGCGCGCCACCCCGCCCCCATTCTGGATTTTCGGATTTTCCAGAATGCGACGTTCCGGGCGGCCTCCGTTGGCGGCACGATCTTTCGCATTTCAACGGGCGCCATTCCCTTCCTGATGCCGCTGATGCTGCAGATCGGCTTCGGGCTCAACCCGTTCCAATCCGGCATGATCACCTTTGCGGGCGCGATTGGCGCTATCACCACGAAATTCATGGCCAAGCGGGTCTTTGCGGCAACGGGGTTCCGATCGACGCTGATCGGGGCCGGCATCGTCGGCGCCTGCACGACGCTCGCCAACAGTTTTTTCACGCCTGAGACCCCCTACCCGCTGATCATGATCTTCCTGGTCACGGCGGGATTTGCCCGGTCATTCTTCTTCACCGGGTCGAACGCGCTCAGCTATTCCGATATTGAAGACAGCCAGGCAAGTCAGGCGACCTCGATGGCCTCGGTGATGCAGCAGATCAGCCTGGCGCTTGGCGTGGCTTTCGCCGCTTCCATTCTGGAAGTCAGCAGCATGATGTCCGGCACGCATCTTCAGCTTGCCGATTTCCACATCGCCTTCACCATCGTCGCGCTCGTCTCGCTCTTCGCCATCGTGCCGATCATCCGCATGGACGCACAGGCGGGAGCGGCCGTCTCCGGCCACCGCGGCAAGGTTTCGCAACCGGCGGAATGATCAGTCCTCGGCCGCCTCAATGGCGTCCGCATCGATGTGCGGCTCGTTTTTGCGGCCCTTGAAGTGCTTGGCAAGCAGGAACATTTCGACCGATTCCGAGCGCGACGAGGCAGGCTTGATGTGCAAAACCTGCTTGAAGTTCTTCTTCAGCATATCGAGTAATGCCTTTTCCGTGCCGCCCTGGAAGGTCTTGGCAAGGAAATGGCCGCCCTCCGCCAGCACCTGAACCGCGAAATCGGCAGCGACTTCGCACAGATGCATGGTGCGGATGTGGTCGGTCTTCTGGTGGCCCGTGGTTGGCGCCGCCATATCCGACAATACGAGATCGGGCGTGCCGCCGACGGCCTCCATCAGCTTTTCGGGTGCGGTCGGATCGAGGAAGTCGAGCTGCAGGATCTTGACGCCGGGAATGGGATCGATCTCGAGGAAATCGATGGCGGCGACGCGAATATCGTCCTCGGTGGAATCTGTCACCTTCGAAGCGATCTGCGACCAGCTTCCGGGTGCCGCACCAAGGTCGATGATGCGGGTCGCACCCTTCAATATCTGGTGCTTGTCGTTGATTTCCAGAAGCTTGAAGGCGGCGCGGGCGCGATAGCCCTCAAGCTTGGCGCGCTGGACGTAGGGGTCATTGATATGACGTTCAAGCCAACGGCGCGATGAGGCCTTGAGTTTGGTCTTCTTGACCTTCTGGCCGATCTTTCGGCCGGTGCGATTGGTGCTTGTGGGCGCCTTGCTCATGTCAAACCTTCCGTCCTTTCCTGCCGTGCCATCTGCATGCGCCTTATGCGGTTGCGCCGCCATGCGCCGTCATCCGCCATCATATCCGTCAGCAGGCCCTCGCGAAGACCGCGATCGGCCACGCGCATGCGGCGCGACGGCCAGCGGCGGCGAATGGCCTCGAGGATCGCACAACCGGCCAGAACCAGATCGGCCCTGTCAGGACCGATGCAGGCATTGGCGGCGCGGCCGGCGAAATCCCATGCCAGAAGCTTGTCCTGCATGGCCGTCACCTCGGCGTCGGAAAGCCAGAGGCCATCCACCTTGCGGCGATCATATCGTGGCAGATCGAGATGAACGCCCGCAAGCGTCGTTACCGTACCCGAGGTCCCGATGAGATGAAAATCCTCATGATGCAATTGCGGCGCCAAAGGCGGGCAATGGAATGCATCGAGCAGCCCCTCGACTTCCCGCACCATGGCCGCGAAGACATCAGGCGTCACATCGCGGCCGCCATGGCGTTCAGAGAGCGTGACGACACCGACCGGAAGCGATGTCCAATGCGTGATATGGTTGGCGAGCCGGTTGGAACGGTTTTCACCGACCTTGATAACCGCGATTTCCGACGATCCGCCGCCGATATCGAACAGCACAACCGAACGCGCCTCGCGCCCGACAAGCGAGGCGCAGCCCGATACCGCAAGGCGGGCTTCCGTCTCGCGGCTGATGATTTCAAGCCTGAGCCCGGTTTCGCGGGTGACCCGCTCCAGAAACGCCTCGCCATTGGATGCGGCCCGGCAGGCTTCGGTGGCGATCAGCCGCATGCGCCTGATCGGGCGACCGGCAAGTTTCGAAGAGCAAACCTTGAGGGCCTCCACCGCGCGGTCCATCGCATCGTCGGAAAGGCGACCGCTCGACACCAGGCCCTCGCCCAGCCGGACGATGCGCGAAAAGGCGTCGACGACCCGGAACTGACCGGGCCGTGTCGGCTGCGCAATCAGCAGGCGGCAATTATTGGTGCCGAGATCGAGCGCCGCATACATATCCGTCGCCGGTTCCGCACCATGATCGTGCTGGCGCGTGGCGTGACGGGCAGAGATTTCAGATTGTTGACGATGCGGTTCCTGAGCAGCGCCATTGGCACGGCCATTCTGCTTGCCGACATGCCGCGGCGCGTGCGAGGGGACGAGCGGCCTGCCCTGCGGATCGCGACCGCGTGGATCGCGATGAGCCCGCTTGCGGTTGCGCGACTTGCGACCGCCACCTGGAGGCACCGGGGATGGGTTAGTAACATCGGGTACGGTTGAGGCCTGCACCTGCTCGCCGGGCGCAGACGGCGTCTGCTGTGAAGCGCCTTTGCCGCGAGAACGACGGCGGCGCTTTCTCTTGCGCGGTTCTGCATCCGGCTCGAGAGCCGATACATGAGGGGAACCGGCCGGAACATCTGCGGCAACATCATGCGACAGCACAGCGGCGTCACGGGGCTTACCGTCACGCTTGTGTTTCTTGCCACGACGGGATCGCTTCGCTTTCCCTTTGTTTGCCACCGACGCCCCTTGGTCCGACGGCTTTGGGCCGTTTCCGGGGTCGATCACTGTCTTGTCCATTTCGCCGCGCACAAGCGTAGACGCTATGCTGCTGGCTTTCATAAGGTTTCGTTGGGCCGACAATACCAGCGCAAGAGATTTTAGCCAAATGGTTTTTGGGGGTCTGAAAACGGCAGGGGGTTCACAGCCCAGCAGAGGCTGTGCGCGTGCCGGTAAAATAGCGGCGATGATTTCTGGGGATTTTCGGAAACCGTGAAACGGGAAAATACTCCCATCTCCCGGTAAGTCCTTGTAGCATTTGAACTTATCGGGAGAAGGGAATGGTACGGTTGAGTGGGGTCGAACCACCGACCTCAGGTGCCACAAACCTGCGCTCTAACCAACTGAGCTACAACCGCACATGAAACGCCGAAGCGGCGTCACGGGGGGTGACATAAAAGGAGTTTCCCCCATTTGCAAGTGCCTCATTGAATTTTGCGAAAAAAGGCATCGAAAGGCAAGTGCTTTTCATATCGTGGAGCCCGATGGCAGGTGGCGGCGGGGGGTGTCGCGCGTCATTGGCAAGGGGCTGACTGCGGGCCTGTTCATGTTAACTCTGTTTGGCGATTCATCCGCCGGATGGTGGACCGCGCCGCGCTGTGAAGTTATTTAAAATTCTGTTAACGTGGTGCCTCAGCGGGTTTACGTTTCAGTTTCATGAGGAAGCTGACAAAGCCCCGCAAGGTCCGGTAGTGCCAGAATAGGTTTCGACATGCCCGCCGTCCAGTATCCCTTTATCGATATCGCAGTGCATGAACGGGTGCGTGAAGGTTTCGGGCGCGGCGAGGCGATGGCTTTGTTTTCCCTCGACCTCCAGAACGCCCTTTGGGCAAACGGACGGGGTGCCGCGCTGTTCGGCACGCCGATGGTCTATGATTTTCTGGAACAGGGCCCGAAGCGGCAGGACGTGACCTTCCGGCAGCTGGCGGCGACGGCGGCGCGGCTTTCCAAGGCGGGCGACAGCCTGCCGTTCACCATTCGCATCAATGCCGGTTTCCGCAGCCTTGCGGTCACCGCCAAAGCAGAAATCATCGAGGCCGAGCCGGGCCAGCCCGCCATTCTGTTTTCCGCCCTTACCGACCAGACCGCGCCCGACACGGCGGAATGCGCCCGGCGCATGATCGAAGGTTTTGACGATCCGGACATCCATATTGCGGTCATCGACGGCGAAAACGAGATTGTCGCCGCCTCGGCCAGATTTGCGTCGCTCGGCATCACGCCGCACACGGCAAGGACGCTGGTGCGGATGGCTGCAGGACAATCCGGCCATCTTGTCAAACGGCCCGTGCCAACTGGAAAGGGTTATCTGCCCGCAGCCACCGGCCAGATCACAACCTCGCCCGAACTCAACCTGCTGTTCGTGGTCGAGACCGCACTCGGGACGCTCGACCCCGTAAACGGTTTTGCCGAGGACAGGCCACAGGAAACCGCGCCTGCCGCCGAGCCGGCTTTGCCGGTTGCGGAGGCTACGCCGGTTGCCGCAGCGGTCGCCTCCTTCGATTCCGTCCTCGACGCGGTCGCTGACATCGAGGATGTGGACGACGTACCGGAACTGTCTTCCGACGCCGAAGACGAGATGGTGGCGGAACAGGAAGAAGCCACCGTTCTGCCGGTTGCCGCAGAGGAACAGGCCGAGGCCCCGCTGGATATCTTCGTGGAGGACACGGAGACCGCGGCGAACGAGGCGATGACCGACGATATTGCCGATCTCTTCGAACTCGATGCGGATGAGCGGGAGGTTCCGGCGACCGACCGTATCATTGGCGAGGACCATGCTGGCGAGGCGCTCGAAGAAGCAGAGAGCGAAGCGGCAGACGTTGAAGTCGCTGAAACGGTGACGGCGGATATCGCTTTATCGCCTGAAGACGACACCTCGGCGGCAACAGAACCAACGGAAGAGGCTCAGCCTTTTGTCTTTAATGCCGGTGCACGCGCATCCCGTTTCGTCTGGAAAATTGATGCGGAGGGGCGCTTCAGCTCCATCTCGCATGAATTTGCGGAGGCCGTTGGCGCAAAGGCGGCGGCTGTCGAAGGCATGGGCTTTGCCGATGTCGCAGCGCTTTTCAACCTCGATCCGGACGGCAAGATTCGCGAGCTTCTCGGTCGTCGCGACACCTGGTCGGGCAAGACGATCTATTGGCCGGTGGAGGGCACTTCCCTCATGGTGCCCATCGATCTAGCCGCCCTGCCCACCTATACGCGCTCGCGCGAATTCGACGGTTTTCGCGGTTTCGGCATCGTGCGGCTCGCCGACGCCACTGAAGATCCCCATGCCATCGGCCTGACCTTCCTGGAAGGGGCAGAGGCTGCTCCGACTGAGGCTTTGCCGCAGCCTGCCATCGAGGATGAAAGCCACGAATTGCTGGCATTTCTTGATGATGGCGATGAGCTGGACGCGGCGCCGGCCGAGGCCGACGTGACGGAAGGCGATGAAGCCCCGGCAACGGCGGCCGATGTATCTGATACGGCACTGCCCGAAGTGTCGGCCGAGGAAGAGCATCACGATTACAGCCCGCCGGAATTCGAAGTGCCGGTATTGGCAACAGCGCCAACCCCGGAGCCAGAACCGGAACCCGCTTATTCCGACAAGATCGTACATCTTGAAGAGCGCCGCTCGCGCTCCCGCGAGGGGCTGACCGCAGGCGAACAGGCCGCCTTCCGGGAAATCGGCCGGACATTGGCGCCCACGGATGCTGTTTCGGGCGAAAATCCGACGTCGGAGAAAGAAGCTCTTTTCGCGGAGTCGCATGTATCAGCCGATCCGGTCGTGCAGGATGTTGCCGACGATATCGATGCCGGACCGCAGGTGGACACGCCACCCGCCATGGAAAAAGACGTCAGGACGACGGAAGCGGCCGAGGACGACGACCTCTTCGCGGACTATGTTCGCGGCGAAGGCCCGGCACCCATTCACGCGCCCACGACCCCGATCGATACCGACGAGAAGGAAGAAGTCGCAACGGACGTGCAGCCGGTGGCCGATATTGCTGCTGCAATGGTCAGCCCGCCGCTGCGCCCCGCCGATGCGCTGAGCGCCGAAACGCTGGACCAGATGCCTGTGGCGCTGTTGGTGCATGCCGGCGACAGGCTGATCCACGCCAATCCGGATTTCCTGCGGCTGACGGGTTACGGCTCTCTGGATGAATTGCAGGAGGTCGGCGGGCTGGAGGCGCTGCTGCAACGGCAGGAGCTGGAGAATATGCCTGACAATGAAGGCGGCATGGTCGTCGTCAGCGCCGAAAACGATATCATTCCGGTCAAGGCACGGCTGCAATCCATCCGCTGGGAAGAGACCAAGGCGCTGATGCTGTCGCTGGTTCCGCTGGAAAAGAAGCAGGCACCGGTTGCGGCAGCCAACGAAAATATGGTGGCCACCGAGACGGCGGGAGCGGAGGCAGGCAGCCTTTCCCTGCTGCAGGGCGAAGTCGAGGAACTGCATTCCATTCTGGAAACAGCGACCGACGGTGTGGTGCTTCTGGGGGACGAGGGCGAAATCCGTTCGCTCAATCGCTCCGCCAGCGCGCTGTTCAACTATGACAATGGCGAGATCGCCGGGAAACCCTTCGTCACGCTGTTTGCGCATGAGAGCCAGCGCGCTGTGCTGGATTATCTCTCCGGCCTTGCCAATAATGGTGTGGCCAGCGTGTTGAACGATGGCCGCGAAGTGATCGGCCGTGAGGCTTCCGGCGGTTTTCTGCCGTTGTTCATGACCATTGGCCGGCTCAAATCCTCGCATGGTTATTGCGCCGTCATCCGTGACATCACCCAGTGGAAACGCACGGAAGAAGAGCTGCGCAATGCCAAGCGCGCGGCGGAAACCGCCAATGCCCACAAGACCGATTTTCTGGCGCGCGTCAGCCATGAAATCCGTACGCCGCTCAATGCCATCATCGGTTTCTCGGACATGATGGCGACCGAACGTTTCGGGCCGATCGGCAATCCGCGTTATGTGGAATATGCCAATGATATTGGCCGTTCGGGCCGGCACGTGCTCGACATCGTCAACGATCTACTCGACATCTCCAAGATCGAAGCCGGTCAAATGGACGTGGATTTCATCGCCGTGCCGCTGAACGAGACGGTGGCCGAAGCGGTCTCGCTCGTGCAGCCGCAGGCCAATAACCAGCGTGTCATCATCCGCACGGCACTTTCGCAATCCGTGCCGCAGATCGTCGCCGATCTGCGTTCGATCAAGCAGATCGTGCTCAACATCCTGTCGAACGCCATCCGCTTTACGCCATCGGGCGGCCAGATCGTCGTTTCCACCGCCTATGAGGCCAATGGCAGCGTGTCGCTGCGCATTCGCGACACCGGCATCGGCATGACGCGGGCGGAGCTGGAGCAGGCGATGAAACCCTTCCGGCAGGTGGCATCATCAGGCAAGCGCGTGCGCGGCGACGGCACCGGGCTCGGCCTGCCGCTGACCAAGGCCATGGTGGATGCCAATCGCGCCAATTTTTCCATCACCTCGACACCAAATGAAGGAACGCTGGTGGAAATCACCTTTCCGTCACAGCGGGTTCTTGCCAACTGAGGCCATGCGGGCGTAGCAATGCGAAAGCCGCCGGCACAACGGTTGCCGGTTGAGGCCTTTGCACGACAGTAGACTGGCATGTCCATGACGGTTTCCCTTCCGGCAACAAGACGCTTTTCATTGTTGCCCATAACGGCGGTCATTGTCGCAGCCATTGCCGCCATGCCCATTCTGGCGATCTTCTGGCTGGCACTGACCGGCAGCACCGAGGGATGGCAGCATCTTCTTGCCAATGTTCTGCCGCGCGCCGGATTTCGCACCTTTCTGCTTCTGGGGATGACAGCAGCGATGACCGCGTTCTTCGGCATCGTCTGCGCCTGGCTTGTCACCACATTCGAATTTCCGCTGCGGCGGGTACTCTCTGCGGCACTCGTCCTGCCACTTGCCATTCCCTCCTATCTGGCGGCCTATGCTTTCGGCGAGTTTCTGGATTTCACCGGCCCGGTGCAGAGCGCCGTCCGCGCTGCCTTCGGTTATCACAGTATCCGCGACTACTGGTTTCCGGACATACGCTCGCTCGGTGGCGCGGTCGTGGTGCTGAGTTCGGTGCTTTACCCCTATGTCTATCTTTCGGCTCGGGCGGCTTTTTCCATGCAGGGGCGGTTTGCGGCCGAGGCCGCACGCACACTCGGCGCAAAACCGCTGAATGTGTTCTTTTCCGTGCAGTTGCCGATGGCGCGGCCGGCAATCGCCATCGGGCTTTCGCTGGTATTGATGGAAACGCTGAACGATATCGGCGCGGTCGAATATCTCGGCGTGCAGACACTGACCTTCACGATCTATGAGACCTGGCTCAATCGCGGCAACCTCGCCAATGCGACGCAGATCGCCGCCGTCATCCTGCTCATTGTCGGTGTGTTGATCGTCATTGAGCGCAATGCCCGCGAGAGACAGCGCTTTGCCGCGCCGAAAGCCACCAGCATGGCGCAGCGTCACCGGCTGAAACAGCTTGGGGGCTGGCGGCGCTGGTCTGCGAGCCTGTTCTGCCTGCTTCCCGTTTTGAGCGGCTTCCTTATTCCCGTGATCGTTCTTGGCGGTTACGCCGTAAAAAGGCTGGATGCGCTGTTTTCACCCAAGCTTCTGAAAGCGCTCGGGCATAGTCTTGAGGTCTCGCTTTCCGCCGCCTTCGTGACGCTGATTGCGGCTTTCGTCTTTTCATACGCCATCCGCACCGAGCGTTCCCGCACTTCAAAGGTGGCCGCGCGTCTCGGCTCCATGGGCTATGGCGTGCCGGGAACGGTGCTTGCAATAGGCGTGCTCATCCCGCTGGCCGGTCTCGACAATCGCGTTGACGGGCTCATCCGGTCACATTTCGGGTTTTCAAGCGGCCTGCTGCTTTCCGGCACCGCCTTTGCCATCATCTACGCCCATAGCGTGCGCTTCATGACCATGGCGGAAGGCACGCTCGATGCCGGTTTCCAGAAGCTTTCGCCGCATATCGACATGGCCTCGCGGACGCTTGGTCGCAACCGGGCGCAGACGCTGTTCAAGGTGCTGTTGCCCAATATGCGGCCTGCGGCGCTGACCGCCTTTCTGCTGGTCCTGATCGAATCCATGAAGGAGCTGCCGGCAACGATCCTGCTCAGGCCTTTCGGCTTCAACACGCTTGCCACACTGGTCTATGAGGATGCCTCCCGCTCGCGGGTGCAGGATGCCGCCGTGCCGGCCATCATCATCATTCTCGCCGGTCTTATACCCGTGCTTCTCGTCTCAAAATCGATGGATCACCCGGAAAACCGCTGAACGGCACCCGGACTGGCGACAAAAAGAAAGGCGGCCTTGCGACCGCCTGTATTAGTTGTGCTTTTTCAACGAGAGAAAGGGGGACAACCTCGCCATATGGAAATTATCAATCCCGGCTATCAAAATTTTGACAGCCCTGCGTTGGGTTTACTTTCCGCCAACTCCTATTAACAAGCGGTTAAAACCAAAATCGATCAATTACCGACGATAATTCCTATTTTTAGACCTTAGAGGCCCAAAATTAAATTATGAGTTTCTAATTTCCTTGCGATTACAACAGTAACGCGCAGAAATCGAAACGGACCATTCCATCAGTGGCGCGCGGCCGCGTGCTCGTCCCTCATCCGCTGGAGCTCGGTGCGTTTGGAGGCGATGGAAGCGACAATCACGCCGATGGCGACGAGGCCGATGAGGATCGTGCAGATCGCGTTGATTTCCGGCGTCACGCCGAGGCGAACCTGGGAATAGATCTTGATCGGCAGCGTGGTTGCGCCGGGACCGGTTGCGAAGCTGGCGATCACGAGATCGTCGAGCGACAGGGTGAAGGCCAGCATCCAGCCGGCGATGACGGCGGGGAAGATCAGCGGCAGGGTGATGCGGAAGAACGTCTTGACCGGCGGGCAGCCGAGATCGAGCGCCGCCTCCTCCAGACTCCGATCGAAGGTCAGGAGACGGGACTGCACGACGATCGCCACGTAACACATGGTGAAAGTCGTGTGGGCGATAACCACCGTCCAGAAACCGCGATCCACCCCGACGGCCACGAACAGGAGCAGCAGCGACAGGCCGGTGATGACCTCAGGCATGACGAGCGGCGCATAGATCATGCCGGAAAACAGCACGCGTCCCGGGAAGCGCGCGAAGCGGGTGAGCGACAGCGCCGCCAGCGTTCCGAGGATGGTGCCGATGGTGGCGCTGAGGATGCCGACGCGCAGCGTCACCCAGGCCGCATCCATCAGCCCCTGATTGGACCACATGGAGCGGTACCATTGCAGGGAAAAGCCGCCCCAGACGGTGACGAGCTTGGAAGCGTTGAAGGAATAAACGATCAGGATGATGATCGGGATATAAAGAAAGGCAAAACCGAGGGTAAGGACGGTGATGTCGAATTTTCCGCGCTTCATGGCCTCACCCCACCTTCTTCTGCTGGTTCTGGAAGATGGCGATGGGTACCACCAGCAACAGCAGCAGCAGCACCGCCACGGCGGAAGCCAGGGGCCAGTCGCGGTTGCCGAAGAATTCCGTCCACAGCGTCTTGCCGATCATCAGCGTCTGCGCGCCGCCGAGCAGATCGGGAATGACGAATTCCCCTGTTATCGGAATGAAGCAGATCATCGAACCGGCCACGACGCCCGGCAGCGAGAGCGGGAAAGTAATCTTCCAGAAGGCCTTCCATGGCGGGCAGCCGAGATCGGCCGCCGCTTCCAGCAGCGTATTGTCCAGCTTTTCCAGCGCCGAATAGAGCGGCAGCACCATGAAGGGCAGATAGGAATAAACGATGCCGATGAAGATCGCCGTCTCGGTGCGGAAGATATTGACCTGCTGGTCGGGTCCGAGAAAACCGAGCCATTGGAACAGCACCGTCAACAGGCCTTCCGGCTTCAGAATGCCGATCCAGGCATAAACGCGGATCAGGAACGAGGTCCAGAACGGCAGGATCACCAGCATCACCAGCGTCGGCCGCACGGCTGAAGGCGCGCGCGCCATGGCAAGCGCCATGGGATAACCGATCAGCAGCAGCAGGAAGGTGGAGATGAAGGCGATGCGCAGCGACGACAGATAGGCGTCGATGTAAAGCGGGTCTTCCGTCAGGAAGAGGTAGTTTTCGAAATCCAGTTCGGAGAAGAACGCGCCGAGCTTCGAAAACCCTTCGAAGACCGGCGTATAGGGCGGCATGGAGATTGCCGTATCCGACAGCGATATCTTGAGAATGATGAAAAACGGTGCTGCGAAGAACAGCAGCAACCAGAAATAGGGAACCGCGACGACCAGCCAGCGCCAGGGGCTCTGCCGGTTTTCGGGAGTGGTGATCGCCATGAAAGCCTCCCTCAGCGTGTCAGGACAAGACCTGAATCCGGTTTCCAGTTCAGCCACACCATATCGCCGAAGGTGATCGGGCGATCGACGAGACGCGAGACATTCGCCTGCGCGGCACGGATGACACGGCCATCGGCAAGCTTGACGATGAAGACCGAGAAGTCGCCGAGATAACCGATATCCCAGACCTCGCCATAGGCGGAATTGACGCTGCTGTCGGCGGGCTGGTCGAGCGAGATGCGGACTTTTTCCGGGCGGATGGCGTAAGCTACCTGACTACCGTTTGCGGCAGCACATTCCTGCTCCACCGCAACCTTCAGCCCGTCGCAATCAAGCGTCACCAGACCGGGTTTGCCGACATCCGAGGCGTTGGCGACAACCCTGGCGTCGAAAATATTGATGTCGCCGATGAAGTCAGCCACGTAGCGGGTGTTCGGCGCTTCGTAAATCTCGGCCGGCGTCGCCACCTGAACGACATTGCCCTTGTCCATCACCGCAATCCGGTCCGACACCGTCATCGCCTCTTCCTGATCGTGCGTGACGATCAGGAAGGTGAGGCCGAGATTGGTCTGAATGTCCATCAGCTCGAATTGCGTTTCCTCACGCAGTTTCTTGTCGAGCGCACCGAGCGGCTCATCGAGAAGAAGCACCTTGGGCCGCTTGGCAAGCGACCGGGCGAGCGCCACGCGCTGCCGCTGGCCGCCGGAAAGCTGGCTGGGCTTGCGTTTGGCGAATTCACTGAGTTTGACGAGCCGCAGCATCTCCTCGACGCGCGAGGCGATTTCCGCTTTTGGCAGGCCGTCCTGTTCGAGCCCGAAGGCGATGTTCTTTTCAACCGACATATGCGGGAAAAGCGCATAGGACTGGAACATCATGTTGGTGGGACGCTTATAGGGCGGCACGCCGGAAATATCCTTGCCCTGAAGCAGAATACGGCCCTCCGTCGGCTCCTCGAAACCGGCCAGCATGCGCATCAGCGTGGTCTTGCCACAGCCGGAAGGGCCGAGCAGCGAAAAGAACTCACGCTCGTAAATATCGAGCGTCAGATTGTTGACGGCGACGAAATCACCGAAACGCTTGGTGACGTTTTCAAAACGGATGAAGGGCACCGCATCGGGGTTGTCCCACGGGCTGAATTTACGTTTGACCGGCCCCAGAGTTTTCGCCATGCACCCTACCCTCAAATCCCGTTGGTCTTGTCGATTTGAGCATCGGACCGAAAACCGCTTATATTTTTCGGTCGGATGCCTGGGGCGGGCAACGCCGGCAGGTGAAGTGACCTGCCGGCAAAAGCATCAAGAGAAACAGGCCCGCCGGCCGTTTCTCAACCAGCGGACTGCGGTGTCAGCTGCCGGTCTTTATCTGCGTCCAGACGCGGTTCAAAACACGCTGTTCCTTCGGTCCGTAAGGCGAGATGGTGAAGAGCTTCTTCATCGTCTCGGCATCGGGATAAACGGCGGGATTCTTGGAAACGGACTCGTCCATCAGCGCCTGCGAGGCAAGGTTGCCATTGGCATATTGAACATAGTTCGATGCCTTGGCGATGACTTCCGGTCGCATCAGATAATTGATGAAGGCATGCGCTTCCTCGACATTCTTGGCATCCGCCGGGATGGCAAGGTTGTCGAACCACATATAAGTGCCTTCCTTCGGAATGACGTAATTCACCTCGACGCCATTCTTGGCTTCCTCGGCACGGGTCTTTGCCTGGAGGATATCGCCCGACCAGCCGATGGTGATGCAGCTGTCGCCATTCGCCAGTTCGTCGATATAGGCGGAGGAATTGAAAGTCTTCACATAGGGGCGGATCTTCGAATAGACCGCGCCGCCGGCTTCCAGATCGGCCGTTTCCTTGCTGTCGGGGTTCTTGCCGAGATAATTCATGGCGATGGCGAAGGTTTCGTCCGACGCATCCAGAATATTGATGCCGCAGGATTTGAGCTTTTCGGCATTTTCCGGCTTGAAGAGAATATCCCAGCTATCGACCGGAACATCGCCGAGGGCAGCCTTCACCTTGGCGACGTTGTAGCCGATGCCGGTGGTGCCCCACATGTAGTTCACGGCATATTCGTTGCCGGGGTCGTATTTGGCCAGACGCTCGGAGACCTCAGGCCACATGTTCTTCAGATTCGGCAACTTGGACTTGTCGAGCTTCTGGAACACGCCGGCATTGATCTGGCGGGCAAGGAAGGGGCCGGTCGGCACCACCACGTCATAACCGGAGCTGCCGGCCAGAAGCTTGGTTTCCACGAGTTCGTTGCTGTCGAACACGTCGTAAACGACCTTGATGCCGGTTTCCTTCGTGAAATCCGTAAGGACCGATTCGTCGATATAATCTGACCAGTTATAGACATGGACGACCTTCTCCTGGGCCATTGCCGAGCCTGCCGCAACGAGCGCAGTGGTGAGAGCCAAGGTCAGACGGAGCGAACGCTTTTTCATGATGTCTCCTGTTTACGCATCCTCACGATGGGAGCGTGATCCCCTTTTTTGGGAGAGACTAGAAAGGAAAACAGAAGGGAGCAAGCGGGAAATGTGCAGCACAGCATTTTCAACCAAATGTGTTCCGGCCGGGAAAAAGCGAATGGAAACACCTACTGGAAGTCGAAAACACTGAGGCCGGTCACCATTTCATCGAGCCCGAGCGGCCTTGTGAGCGGCGCTTCGGCCCGCGACAGACAGCCCTGCCTTTCGCACAGCCGGCATGAGGGGCCGACGGCGACAGGCGCAGCACCCGAGGCGGTGGGGCCATAGACAGTGTCTCCGGCCTGAGCGAGATCGCAGCCGAGAAGCACCGCCGTGCGCCTTACCCTTTCGCCGAAACCCGCCTGCGGACCTTCCAGCGTGCGCGAAACGGTCAGGAAAGCGTCACCATCAGGCATCTCCACCGCCTCCACCAGCACCTGTCCCGGCTGGGCAAAAGCGGCATGGATGTTGAGACGCGGACAGAGGCCGCCAAAACGCGCCCTTGGAAAACCGCCGGCCCCTGCAAGGCGGAAACGGTTGCCGGCATTGTCGATCTCCATCAGGAAAAACGGGATCGCCGCGGCTGACGGCCGTTGCAGGCTGACGAGGCGGTTGGCAGCCTGTTCGAAAGAAACGTTGAAACGCGAGCGCAGGACATCAAGGTCATATCTGGCTCGCTGGGCGGCGCTGAGGAATGCGCCATAGGGCATCATCAACGCATGGGCGGCGTAACGCGCCAGTTCGAAGCGGGCGATGCGCCTCGCCTCCTCCCCTTTCAGGCCAAGCCCTTCAAGCTCCGTGCCGATTTCTTCGCGAAGCGCCAGAAGACAGGTCTCCATCGCCATTTCCCGCAATTGGTCCGGCTGCGACAGGCGTTCGGATAAAAACAGCCGCATCGAATGGCGGTCATAACGCCGCCTGAGATTCGGCATGGCATGAACCGGCAGGGTGCGGACCACGATGCCGTGGTTTTTATGAAGCCATGCACGAAGGCCGGAGGCGAGATCGTCGCCCGCCGACAGGTGTTTGTGGAGTTCTTCCGCCGCCGCGTCGATGGCATGGAAATAGGCCGGCCGATTTTCAAAGACGTGGCGCACCTCGTCGATCGGCAGGCGGGTGGAGGAGAGCGCCGTCTCATGCCCCTCCCGCGCCAGAAGATCGGAGAGATCGGAAAGGCGCTGCGCCTGTTCCCTATAGGCCCGGTAAAGCTTGAGGACACCGCTTGCCGCATTGGGCGCAGCATCGGCAACCTCGATCAGCTCCTGCGGCGACGGCACCTCACCAGCCAGCAGCGGATCAGCGAAGACCTCACGCAGCTGCCCGGCGGAACCGGCGCTTTCGCCCTGCAGGTCGTCGAGATCGACCTTGTAGACGGAGGCCAGCTTCAAAAGCAGCTGCACCGTCAGCGGCCGCTGGTTGCGCTCGATGAGGTTGAGATAGGACGGCGAAATCGCCAGCGCCTCGGCCATGGCCGTCTGCGTCAGCGCGAGACCATTGCGAATGCGGCGCACGCGCGGGCCTGCAAAAATCTTGTTTTCCGACACCGCCTCGCCTCCCGTGCCTGCGACTCATACAAATCTGTTACAAATTCGCGAGGTGGAGGATTTTTACAAAATTTACAATTTTACACCTCCACTCTGTCACGCACTCTACAGGATAACCTCTTTCAAGTCACTGTTTTTATGTTTGTTCTGGCACTCAAATCTCGAAAAATGTAAATGTAGTCACATCAAACGGCGCCACATGATGTTGAAGATGGCCTGTTATGGAAACCGCATTTATCATGGGAGAGAGAAGTATGACGGATTTTTACAAACTTGTTCCGGGCGCACCGCAGGGACGTTTCGACGGCATCGAGCGCACCTACACCGCCGCCGACGTGGAACGGCTGCGCGGCTCCGTCGAAATCCGCCATTCGCTTGCCGAGATGGGCGCGAACCGGCTTTGGAAGCTGATCAACGAGGAAAACTTCGTCAACGCGCTTGGCGCGCTTTCCGGCAACCAGGCTATGCAGATGGTTCGCGCCGGGCTGAAGGCGATCTATCTTTCCGGCTGGCAGGTTGCCGCGGATGCCAATACCGCGTCCGCCATGTATCCGGACCAGTCGCTTTATCCGGCCAATGCCGCACCGGAACTTGCCAAGCGCATCAACCGCACTTTGCAGCGCGCCGACCAGATCGAGACGGCGGAGGGCAAGGGCCTCTCGGTCGACACCTGGTTCGCGCCGATCGTCGCTGATGCAGAAGCCGGTTTCGGTGGGCCGCTCAATGCCTTCGAAATCATGAAGGCCTTTATCGAGGCAGGTGCTGCGGGTGTTCATTATGAAGACCAGCTGGCATCGGAAAAGAAATGCGGCCATCTCGGCGGCAAGGTTCTGATCCCGACGGCGGCGCATATCCGCAACCTGACGGCGGCGCGGCTTGCGGCCGATGTCATGGGTGTGCCGACGCTGGTTATCGCCCGCACGGATGCGGAGGCCGCGAAGCTCCTGACCTCCGACATCGATGAGCGCGACCAGCCCTTTGTGGATTACGATGCCGGCCGCACCGTCGAGGGTTTCTATCAGGTCAAGAACGGTCTTGAGCCCTGCATCGCCCGCGCGGTTGCCTATGCGCCCTATTGCGACCTGATCTGGTGCGAAACATCCAAGCCAGATCTCGAACAGGCGCGCAGGTTTGCGGAAGGTGTGCACAAGGTGCATCCGGGCAAGAAGCTTGCTTACAATTGCTCGCCGTCGTTCAACTGGAAAAAGAACCTCGATGACGCAACGATTGCCAAGTTCCAGCGCGAGCTGGGTGCGATGGGCTACAAGTTCCAGTTCATCACGCTGGCCGGTTTCCACCAGCTGAATTTCGGCATGTTCGAACTGGCGCGCGGTTACAAGGACCGGCAGATGGCGGCCTATTCCGAGCTTCAGGAAGCGGAATTCGCAGCCGAGGCCAATGGTTACACCGCCACCAAGCACCAGCGCGAAGTCGGCACCGGCTATTTCGACGCCGTGTCCCTCGCCATTTCCGGCGGCACGTCTTCGACCACCGCCATGAAGGAATCCACCGAGCACGACCAGTTCCGCCCGGCGGCCGAATAAAATCGAAAAACTGCCCTTCCCGGTGACGGGAAGGGCTTGCAAACCGGATCAAGAACCCCAACCAATAATGAGAGGAGAAATGCCATGAATGCCCACAATCCCATCAAGACTCACGTCAAGGAACGCGCCGAGGAACAGTCCTCCGCCATGACGCAGGATCAGCAGGCCGCCATCCGCATGCTGGCGAATGACCTGCACCGCCTTAACCAGGCCGTCATGAAAGCCGTTGAGGCGGGTGTTTCCGTCGAGCTGGTCCGCTCGGCCCGCCACCATGGCGGCGGCGGCAACTGGGGCGATCTTCTCATCCCGGTCATCGTCGCACAGGGAAGTGCCGCCGCCTGAAACGGCCTCCTTTCTATGCCGGGCGGCTTTTGCGCCCGGCATAGAGATCGGAATGGCTCTTGATCAGACGGGTCATCCGATCCGCCACCGTCCTGATATCACGGCGGTGGCGATCGTCATTGTTCATGACGATCCATTGATTGTGGCGAAGGCTCTCCAGCTCGTCACCTTCCCGAACGAGGCGCGCATCGGCATCGCCCACGAAACAGGGAAGCACGGCGACCCCCGCCCCGGCCAACACCAGGTCGAGAAGCGCCGTCGGCCGGTTCACCGTTACCATAATCTCGTTGTTACGATTTTCATGCGGCCAGCGCAGATAGGTTGAAATAGCGTTTTCCTCCGCCACCGCCAGCCACCGATCAGCAATGGTAGTGGCGGCGTTGCGCAGCCTGTAGGGCGCATAGGCCACCTCCCCCGTCCTGATGGCGGCAAGGTTCTTTTCCTGCGGTTCGAAAGCGCGAATGCCGATATCATTTTCGCGATGAGCCAGAGACGCCCTCTGTTCAGCAATGAAAAGGTCGATGCGGAAATCGTCGCGATCCGTGCAGATAGCGGAAAAATTCCCGGTCAGCAGCCAGGCGTTCCAGGTGCCGACGGCAATGCGCACCACAGACGAGGCCGACGACGCCTTCTGCCATCCCTCGATGTCCCTTGCCGCATTCTCCATCGCCTGAAGTCGATCAAACAGCGTGCGGCCATCCCCCGTCAGGGCGTATCCGGTCTGGCTGCGCTGGAACAGCGCCTTGCCGATACGCTCCTCCAGCTCGACCATGCGCCGCCCCACCGTCGCGGGACTCAAGCCCGTCAGCGCAGCGGCACCCGTCAGGCCGCCGCTGCGTGACACATCGAGGAAAAGCTGATAGGAATCCCAGGTGACGTTTTTCATGGGTGAAAAACGTAGCGCATTTTCTTACGCAGATAAATCAAAAAACGGCGCGCATCATGGCCCTCCGCATTAGAAGGAGAGCGACATGCACGCGATTTTTGCAGCACGGGCCATCATCGAAAACCAGCAGCCGCGCACGCGGCGCGAAGCCGTTTTGCAGGAAGAGAAGTTTTATACTGATATGGCCGAGGCGTCTCGGCCATGGCGGCTTTTCAGCGCGCTCATCAGCTTGATAAAAGCGAAGGGCCGCCGATCAGTAAAAGAGGGCGATCAAGGCTGCCAGGGCACCGGCGCCGATGAGGCTCAGGCGAAAGGCCAGTTGTCGGCTCTCGTTGTCAGTGCGAGCGATGGCAATGGAGCGAGGGCGGCGATGTGCAAATCTGTTCATGCGCGGGTTCCTGACGAAAAACTCAACCGACCCATGCCCTGTTAAGGCCTCCAGCATGACTTCATGTGCAGCGGGATCATTGAGCGACCCGGCCTTGCTGGCATTCACTCAGGATGACTCCGCGCCCGTTAACAGATTATTAAAAGAGCGAGGAAGGGCCACAACTTTACCAACTGAAATTGAGTTGGCGAACAGGTCACATCCGCACTCCGTCACCCCGGACTAGTTCCGGGGTCCAGCGCGATCAAGTCCTTGATCGCGAAAGACTCTTCACGTCGTAGACGCGCCGTGACTGGATGCCGGATCAAGTCCGGCATGACGAAGGAGAGAGGTCCGAATTTTTCCACGGCCAGAGACGATCACGCGAATTCGCCTGCCGCCTGCCCGGAGGCCCAGGCCCACTGGAAATTATAACCGCCGAGCCAGCCGGTCACATCAACACATTCGCCGATGAAATAGAGGCCGGGCACGGATTTCGCCGCCATGCTGCGGGAATCGAGGCCGGTCGTGTCCACGCCGCCGAGCGTGACTTCCGCCGTGCGATAACCCTCCGAACCGGCGGGCTTGATCTGCCAGTCCTGTACCTCGCCCGCCAGCTTTGCCAAAGCCTTGTCAGACATATCCGCCAGATGGCCGGTGAGGCCGGATTGTTCGACGACGTATTGGGCAAGACGCTTCGGCAGGATTTCCGACAGGGCCGTCTGGGGCGACTGGCGGCCGTTCTTCTGTTTCGCCTGCTTCAGCAGCGCAGCTATATCGCGATGCGGCTCAAGCTTTAGACGGATGGCATCGCCTTCGCGCCAGTAGGAGGAGATTTGCAGGATGGAAGGACCGCTCAAGCCGCGATGGGTGAAGAGCAGCGCTTCCTCAAACGAGGTCTTGCCGTGATAGACCTCGGCTGGAACCGCCACACCGGCAAGCGGGCTCAGCCTCTCAAGCGCTGTGGGATCGAGTGTCAGCGGCACGAGGCCCGGACGAGTCTCGACGAGTTTGAGGCCGAATTGTTCGGCGATCTGATAGGCGAAACCCGTCGCCCCCATTTTCGGGATCGACTTGCCGCCTGTCGCCACGACAAGGCTTTTGGCCTCGATGACGCCGCCAGACGTGGTCACGCGAAAACGCCCGCCATCATGGGTGACGGCCGAAACTGACGTTTCGAGCCGCAGCTTCGCATTCACCGCCTGCATTTCGCCAAGCAGCATACGGATGATGTCCTTGGCGCTGTCATCGCAAAAAAGCTGACCGAGCGTTTTTTCATGCCAGGCGATGCGGTGTTTTTCGACAAGGGCGATGAAATCGCGCGGTGTGTAGCGGGCGAGCGCGGATTTGGCGAAATGCGGATTGGCGGAGAGATAATTCTTCGGCCCGGCATGGATATTGGTGAAGTTGCAGCGGCCGCCACCGGAGATGCGGATTTTTTCGCCCGGCGCTTTCGCATGGTCGAGAATGACGACGGAGCGGCCGCGCTGGCCGGCGCGGATGGCGCACATCATGCCGGCGGCACCCGCCCCCAAAATCAGCACGTCACATTTCTCTGTCATCGTTCCATCCGATCCGTTTCCTCTCCTCTTTTCGAAGTGCCGCCGCTTGTCAATGGCGCTTTCCCCCTCGCCAATTGCCAAACTCCGGTTATGATGGCGCCAGTCGAAACACAGACCCGGTGATACATGCCCCCGAAGAAAACCATGCTCCGCCCGAAGAAACAGGCAACCATGGCAAAGACACCTCCCCTCGACCTCTCCTCCACCCGTGGCGTTTCCTCCTGGCGCGAAGCCGCGCAATGGCTGAGGGCGCGCGGTATCGAGGACATCGAATGCATCACCCCCGATCTTGCCGGCGTTGCGCGCGGCAAGATGATGCCGACGGCGAAGTTTACGGGGGATACCTCGCTTGCCTTGCCATCCGCGCTCTACCGCCATACGATATCAGGCGAATATCCTGACGAGACCGCAAACTTCCGCTATGAGCCGCGCGACAGCGACCTGAAGCTGGTGCCCGATCTTTCCACCCTGTCCGTCGTGCCGTGGGAGAGCGACCCGACCGCGCAGGTGATATGCGACGTCGTTGACGCCGAGGGCAATTTCGTTCCCTATACGCCGCGCAACGTGCTGAAAAACGTGCTGTCGCTCTATACCGAAAAGGGCTGGAAGCCGGTTGTCGCGCCGGAAATCGAATTTTACCTCGTCGCCATGAATGACGACCCGGACTATCCGCTGCATCCGCCGAAGGGCCGGTCAGGCCGCTCCATCGTCGGCGGGCAGAGCTATTCCATCGCCGGCATCAACGAATTCGACGAGCTGATCGACGACATCTACCACTTCTCCGAAAAGCAGGGCCTCGAGATCGATACGCTGATCCACGAGGAAGGCCCGGCGCAGCTGGAGATCAACCTGCGCCATGGCGATCCGATCGAACTTGCCGACCAGGTGTTCCTGTTCAAGCGCACCATCCGCGAAGCGGCGCTGAAACACGGCATTTACGCCACCTTCATGGCCAAGCCGATGCAGGGCCAGCCGGGTTCGGCCATGCATATCCACCAGTCGGTGGTGGAGATCGACAGCGGCCGCAATATTTTCTCCAACAAGGATGGCGGCCCTTCCAAGGAGTTCTTCGCTTTCGTGGGCGGCATGCAGCGTTATGTGCCGAACGCGCTCGTCATGCTCGCGCCCTATGTGAATTCCTATCGCCGCCTGACGCCCGACATGGCCTGCCCGGTCAACAATGCGTGGGGTTACGACAACCGCACGACCGCCTTCCGCGTGCCGATTTCCGGCCCGCAGGCGCGGCGCGTCGAAAACCGCCTGCCGAGCTCCGACGCCAATCCTTACCTTGCGCTTGCCGCTTCGCTCGGCTGCGGCTGGCTCGGCATCGTCAACAATATCGAGCCGACAGAACCCACCGCCGATACGGCCAATGAAGGCTCCATCGACCTGCCGCGCGGGCTCCTTGAGGCGGTCGCGCTGCTGGAAGGCGAAGAGCAGTTCGACCGGGTGTTCGGCCATGAATTCGTCGGCCTCTATGCCGGCCTGAAACGTGGGGAGTTCGAGACCTTCATGCAGGTCATCAGCCCCTGGGAGCGGGAATTCCTGCTTCTCAACGTGTAAGGGGTTCGCAGCATGACATGGCAAAGCCCGATTGCGCCGGGAATTTCCTGGTATCAGGCAACGGTCGGCGAGCGGCCGGACTATCCCGCCCTCGACGGATCGAGAGAAGCGGATGTCGCCATTATCGGCGGCGGTTATACCGGCCTCCAGGCCGCCTGTAACCTCGCCGAAAACGGCGTCTCCGTCGCCCTGATCGAAGCGCATCGCTTCGGCGATGGCGCTTCCGGCCGCAATGGCGGGCAATTCGGCACCGGGCAGCGCTCCTTTCCGGACGAGATGGAAGGCGAGATCGGCTTCGAACAATCGAAGCTTTTGTTCGATATTGCCGAGGACGCCAAGAATTATGTGCGCGACTTCGCCAGCCGCCGCGGCATCGACATGGAATATCTGCCGGGGCAGCTCTATGTGGCGCACAAGGCTGCCTATGAGGACGATTATCGCAGAAGCGTCGATGCGATGAATAATCGTTATGGCTATCCGCATATTTCCTACATGGAACGCGGAGAAGCGCGCAAACGTGTGGGGTCCACCCATTATTTCGGCGGCACGCGCGATACCGGCACCGGCCATATCCATCCGCTGAAACTGCTGGTCGGGCTGGCAAAAGCGGCGAAAGATGCGGGTGCCGGCATTTACGAAATGACGCCGGCGCAATCCATCCGCCAGGCGGGCGGCAAGACAATCATCGACACCCCCTCGGGCACGATCACCGCGACGCGGGTGCTGATCGCGACCAATGCCTATATCGGCAAACTGGAACCGGTGACGGCGGCCCATATCATGCCCATCCGCTCCTTTATCGGCGCCACCGCACCGCTCGACGCCTATCCCGACATCATTCCCGGCAAGGAAGCCGTGGCCGACTCCCGCTTCGTGGTGCGCTATTTCCGCAAGACAGCCGACAACCGCCTGCTGTTCGGCGGGCGCGAGGCCTATACGGCCGATACGCCGCGTGACATTTCCAGCCATATCCGCCGGCAGATCGCCGAAATCTATCCCGAGCTGAAGGCCGTCGAAATTACCCATTCCTGGGGCGGTTCCGTCGGCATTACCCTGCCGCGCAAAGTCTTCGTGCGCGAGGTCATGCCGGGCGTCACCTCCATCGGCGGTTATTCCGGCCATGGGGTGATGCTGTCGAATTATTGCGGCAAGCTCTATGCCGATCTCGTTCTCGGCAAAAAGGACATGCTGGCGCCCTTCGCTCAGTTGAAGGTGCCCGCCTTCCCCGGCGGGGCGTCGTTGCGCGCGCCGCTGCTATTTCTGGCGCTTTCATGGTACGCGTTGCGGGATAGGTTTTAGGATAATGTTTACAGCCAGTTACCGAAACGAAACGGTCGGGCGACACCAAAATTCATAATTTCACATAACTGAGTCTGGCATTTTTAAATCGATTAGATTATTGATGCCCCAACCTTTGAAGATCGAGAGAATCGATATGAGCAGTCAGATCATTCCTGTTGAACCTTTTGATTGTGTCGTTTTCGGCGGCACGGGCGATCTTGCCGAGCGCAAGCTTCTGCCGGCGCTTTATCATCGCCAGGTCGAAGGCCAGTTCACGGAGCCGACACGCATCATCGGCGCGTCGCGTTCAGTCATGAGCCACGAGGAATATCGCAAATTCGCGCAGGACGCGCTGAAGGAGCACCTGAAGGCCGGCGAATACGACGACGCGCAGGTTGCAGTGTTCCTGAACAGGCTTTTCTACGTGCCTGTTGATGCCAAGGGCAGCAATGGCTGGGACGTGCTGAAGAAGCTGCTGGACGAGGGCAAGGAGCGCGTGCGCGCCTTCTATCTGGCCGTCGCGCCGGGCATTTTCGGCGATATTGCCGACAAGATCCGCGAGCACAAGCTCATCACCCGCTCGACCCGCATCGTGGTCGAAAAGCCGATCGGCCGCGATCTGGCTTCCGCACAGGAACTGAACGACACGATCGGCCACGTCTTCAAGGAAGAGCAGATCTTCCGTATCGACCACTATCTCGGCAAGGAGACAGTGCAGAACCTGATGGCGCTGCGTTTCGCCAATGCGCTTTATGAGCCGCTGTGGAATTCCGCCCATATCGACCACGTTCAGATCACGGTTGCAGAAGCGGTCGGTCTTGAAGGCCGCGCCGGTTATTACGACAAGGCCGGCGCACTGCGCGACATGGTGCAGAACCATATCCTGCAGCTGCTTTGCCTTGTCGCCATGGAGCCGCCCGCATCCATGAATGCGGAAGCCGTGCGTGATGAAAAGCTCAAGGTTCTGCGCTCGCTGAAGCCGATCGACACCAGCAATGTCGAAAAGCAGACGGTTCGCGGCCAGTACCGCGCCGGCGCTTCCGCCGGTGGTCCCGTAAAGGGCTATCTGGAAGAGCTGGAAGGCGGCGTTTCCAACACCGAAACCTTCGTCGCCATCAAGGCTGAAATCGCCAACTGGCGCTGGGCCGGCGTTCCCTTCTACATCCGCACGGGAAAACGCCTCGCGACCCGCGTTTCGGAAATCGTCGTCACCTTCAAGCAGATCCCGCATTCGATCTTCGACGATGCGGCCGGCAAGATCGAAGCCAACAAGCTGGTCATTCGCCTGCAGCCGGATGAAGGCGTCAAGCAGTCGCTCCTCATCAAGGACCCCGGCCCGGGCGGCATGCGCCTGCGTCAGGTCTCGCTGGACATGAGCTTTGCCGAAGCCTTCAACGTGCGCAGCCCCGATGCCTATGAGCGGCTGTTGATGGACACCATCCGCTCCAACCAGACGCTGTTCATGCGCCGCGACGAAGTGGAAGCGGCGTGGGATTGGGTCGATCCCATTCTCAAGAGCTGGGAAGATCTGGCGCAGGGCGTGCAGGGTTACACTGCCGGAACCTGGGGCCCGAGCGGTTCCATCGCGCTGATCGAGCGCGACGGCCGCACCTGGCACGATGCCGATTGAGGGCCTGGCGATGAGCGAAACGATCCACGTCTTCGACACCGCCGCCGAACTGGCAACCGCTCTTTCGGCGGAGGTTGCCAAACGCCTTGATGCGGCAACGAAGGATCGCGGCGCGGCAAGCATTGCCGTCTCCGGCGGTTCGACGCCCAAGCTGTTCTTTCAGGCGCTTTCCAAACACGATCTCGACTGGCCCAATATCAGCGTGACGCTGGTGGACGAGCGTTTCGTGCCGCCGGAAAGCGACCGTTCGAACCACCGCCTCGTTGCCGAGAACCTTTTGCAGGACAAGGCGAAGTCGGCCTATTTCGTGCCGCTGTTCCAGCCGGCGGCCTCGCCGGAAGATGCCGCGACGCTTGCGACCGTCAAGACCGAGGCGATCTGCGATCCCTTCGATGTCGTCATTCTCGGCATGGGAACGGATGGCCACACGGCATCGTTTTTCCCCGGTGGAGACAATCTCTACGAAGCGCTGGACCTCGATGAACCGCGCGGCGTTTTGACCATGGCGGCAGAGAATGCGGGAGAGGAGCGGTTGACCTTCAACTTCTCCAGCCTGCACGATGCCGAGTTTCTGGTGCTGCATATCGAAGGTGCTGCCAAGAAGGCGACGCTGGAAAAAGCACAGTCGGGCGAGGATGAGGATGAAATGCCGATCCGGGCCGTGCTGAATCGCGCTGAAACGCCCGTGGATATATACTGGGCGCCATAAGCCAACGCGGTTGCCGCCTCTGCGGCCCGCGAAAAGCGCCCCGAAGACATGAAGACTGAAACACGACAACCGGCCGTTCACCTCCCGGAACGCCGGTTGCCGACCAACGAACAGGATGAACGCCCATGTCCGCCGATTCCCGCATTCAGGCCATCACCGCCCGCATCGTCGAACGTTCCAAGCCTTACCGCGAGACCTATCTCGAGCGGCTGCGGCTGCAGGTCTCAAAAGGCGTTCACCGCTCCGTGCTTTCCTGTGGCAATCTTGCGCATGGGTTTGCGGTCTGTTCCCCCGCCGACAAGGACATCCTTGCCGGCGACAGGGTTCCCAATCTGGGCATCATCACCGCCTATAACGACATGCTCTCGGCGCACCAGCCCTATGAGACCTTCCCGGCGATCATCCGCGATGCGGCAAAAGAAGCGGGCGGCATAGCCCAGGTGGCAGGCGCGGTTCCCGCCATGTGCGATGGCGTGACGCAAGGCCAGCCCGGCATGGAACTTTCGCTGTTTTCCCGCGACGCCATCGCCATGGCAGCCGGCATCGGCCTGTCGCACAACATGTTCGACGCCGCCGTCTATCTCGGCGTCTGCGACAAGATCGTGCCCGGCCTCGTCATTGCGGCCCTCGCCTTCGGCCATCTGCCCGCCGTCTTCGTTCCCGCCGGCCCGATGACATCCGGCCTGCCGAATGACGAGAAATCCCGCATCCGCCAGCTTTATGCCGAAGGCAAGGTCGGCCGCGCCGAGCTTCTGGAAGCGGAATCGAAATCCTATCACGGCCCCGGCACCTGCACCTTCTACGGCACCGCCAATTCCAACCAGATGCTGATGGAAATCATGGGTTTCCACATGCCCGGTTCCTCCTTCATCAATCCCGGCACGCCGCTGCGCGATGCGCTGACGCGCGAGGCGACGAAGCGGGCATTGGCGATTACCGCGCAGGGCAACGAATTCACGCCGGCGGGCGAGATGATCGATGAAAGATCCGTGGTCAACGGCGTCGTCGGCCTGCATGCGACGGGCGGTTCCACCAACCACACCATGCATCTGATCGCCATGGCGCGCGCCGCCGGCATTATCCTCACCTGGCAGGATATTTCCGATCTTTCCGACATCGTGCCGCTGCTCGCCCGCGTTTACCCCAACGGTCTTGCCGATGTGAACCACTTCCACGCCGCCGGCGGCATGGGCTTCCTCATCAAGCAGCTTTTGAAACAGGGCTTCGTGCATGATGATGTGCGCACCGTCTTCGGACAGGGTCTCTCAGCCTATACCGTGGATGCGAAGCTCGATGAAAAGGGCGCCGTCACCCGGCAGCCCTCGCCCGAGCAGAGCCACGACCCGAAGGTGCTTTCCAGCATCGAGACCCCGTTCCAGCCGACCGGCGGTCTGAAGATGCTGACGGGCAATCTCGGCAAATCGGTCATCAAGATTTCCGCCGTCAAGCCGGAGCGCCACATCATCGAAGCGCCGGCAATCGTGTTCAACGACCAGCAGGAGCTTCAGGATGCGTTCAAGGACGGCAAGCTCAACCGCGACTTCATCGCCGTCGTCCGCTTCCAGGGACCGAAGGCCAATGGCATGCCTGAGCTGCACCGTCTGACACCCCCGCTCGGCGTGCTGCAGGATCGCGGCTTCAAGGTGGCCCTGGTGACCGACGGGCGCATGTCCGGCGCTTCCGGCAAGGTGCCGGCCGCCATCCATGTCACGCCGGAAGCTTCCGATTGCGGCCCGATCTCGCTTATCCGCGATGGCGACATCATCCGTCTGGACGCAATCTCAGGCACGCTGGAAGTGCTCGTTTCGGCCGCCGAACTGGCGAAACGCGAACCGGCGCGCGCCGATCTTTCCGGCAATGAATGGGGCATGGGCCGCGAGCTTTTCGCCCCCTTCCGCCGCAATGCCGGTCCGGCCGATCAGGGCGCGAGCGTTCTGTTCCATTGATTTTTGAAGGGCGAAGGCCGGATGCGGCTTTCGCCTTTCAACCCCACTTTGCGGTATCGCCTGAATGCACCTCTCATCGCCGAGAGCTGGCGCAGAAACCGCTTTATTTCCCATGTCTTAAACGTCAGACTTGTCATGCGGCTGTGATGATCGCCCTTTAGGGCCTTCTCAGCCAGCCGCGGGACGGCGGTGCAGTTTCGGATGATGGGGCCTGACATGACGATTTTCTCGAGCAAACGCCGCGATGTGCTGAAGCTTATGGCGGGCACCGCCCTGTTGCCGCTGATGGTGGCTGCAAAGCCAGCGATGGCGCAGGACGTGGCGCTGCGTGCAATCGTCATCTCCGACCTGCATTCGGCCTATGAGCGCATCGGCCAGCTTCTCGCGGCCGTTGAAACACGCATCGCCGCCGACAAGGCGCCCCATATCATCTTGCTGAACGGCGACCTGTTCGAGATCGGTAATGCCGTGGCCGCCCGTTCGGCCAGCGAGATCGAATGGACATTTCTGGCGGCGCTCGCAAAACTCGCCCCCACCGTCGTCAATATCGGCAATCATGAGCCTGACATCGACAACGACCTTTCCAATTTCGTCACCCGCGCGCAGGCGCTCGGCATCACCGTGCTTTCCAACATCATCGACAAGCGTAGCGGAAAACCCTATGCGGCGGCCAGCGCCCAAGTAAGCGTCGGCGGACGGAAGGTCGTTGTGGCGGGTCTCGCCACCAATGCGATCAACACCTATCCGAAGGCCACGCGCGAGATGCTGGACATTCCGCAGCCGTTCGAATGGGCGAAGGCCAATCTGCCTGGGATCGTCAAACCGGATGCGACCAACATCGTTCTCAGCCATGCCGGCGTTGTCGCCGACCGCGATATACTGCCGCTGCTGCCGGACGGCACCCTGCTGGTCGGTGGCCATGACCATCTGAACTTCGTGCATGAACAGGGCGCTACCCGCTATGTCCATACCGGCTCATGGTGCACCTCCATGACGGTGGCGACGATTGCGGCTCCCGGCAAGGCTGCGGCCATCGAGACCGTCACGATCGATCGCAGCGCTCCCGCCTCCCCCGCTCTCAAGACGCTGATCGAACAGACACTCGAAAAGCACCTCACGGCCGAAGAAAAGGCAATCGTCGGAAAATCGGCGAAGGCAATGACCGTCGATGAGGCGGGCCGCCATGTGGCGCAGCTCATCGCCGCCAAAACCGGCGCGGATGTCGGCTTCGTCGGCCACACTTCGTTTGGTGCCGGCCTGCCCGAGGGCGATATTCGCCGCTACGATTTCAACGCCTCGCTGCGTTTCGACGGCAAGCTGATGGTGGCGGAAGTGGATGGCGAGGCACTCGCCCAAATCCTCAAGCGCTGCAATCAGGACGGCGACATTCCGCTCGCCGCACGCACCGGCGACTATCTCTACGCCATGCCGGAAAAGCCGGAAGTGAAAGAGCGCTACAAGCTGGTCTGCAACGACTGGTCCGCCACCAACCAGAAATCCTATTTCGGCCGCAGCGATCTTGCCTTTACCGAGGTGCCGGATGTGAAGCTGAAGCAGACGGTTTTGGGCGGGCTTTCTTAAGACCGTCGCCGATCATCTGATTTTAGAACGACCGGATATCCAGCTTCCGGTCCCTATGCGCCGGATGCGTGCTGAACACGAAGATGCGGTCCAGTTCCTTCTGCGTCAGCATCCGCAGGAAGCGGACGTGGATGGTGTTGTTGGCGTTGACGCGCAACAGAACGCAGCCGATTTTGCTGATACGGGCGTCGGGAATATCGAGATAGAACTGGTTGGGCAGATTGTATTTCGTTATCAGCGCCAGCACGGCTTCCGTCTGGGAGATGCGGATGACGTCGCAGCGCCGCGCCGCCATGTGCATGACGGCCTTTTCAGTATATTCGATGCGCGCCGCATTCATGGTATCTTCCATGCGAAACCGGCTTTCGCGGTCGTACATGAAGGATTCTTCCTTGCTCAGGTAGTTATTCCTGATGACACCCGCACTGCTCTGCACGCCCGGACTCCCATGCTCTATCAATGGATAGAAACTAGGCCATAGTCTTTAACAATTCATATCAGCGCAGGCTTAAACAGACCGGAAGCGGGACATTTTCAACGTTTTTCCACAACGGCAAAAAAGGCCGGAGGAACCCCCGGAACGAAGGCCTTCCGGGGCTCGGTTTCGGTATCGATGGCAATTACCTGCGATAGGTCTTTCCGTCGGCGTCGAAGAGATGAAGCTTTTCCTGCGGTGCGGCAAAACGCAGGGTTTCGCCCTTGCCGACGGAAACGATGCCCGGCACCTTGACGATGATCGGTTCCTGCCCCTTGGGCGCTTCGAGATAAAGCAGCGTCACTTCGCCGAGCGCCTCGACGATCGCGACTTTTCCCTCGAAAAGATAATCGTCCCCGGTGACGATGCTCAGATCTTCCGGCCGCACACCGAAGCTTGCCGCCTTGCCCTTTTCGGTTGCGGGCGTGGGAACATAAACCGCGAGCGCCTTGCCGCCGGCAAGTTCGATGGAGGTCCGCTCGCCGGTTCCGGTAATCTTTGCAGCGATGATGTTCATGGCGGGCGAGCCGATGAAGCGCGCCACGAAGAGATTGGCCGGCCTTTCGTAAAGTTCGAGCGGCGCACCCACCTGCTCCACACGACCGGCATTCAGAACGACGATACGGTCCGCCAGCGTCATCGCCTCCACCTGGTCGTGGGTGACGTAGATCATCGTGGTATCGGCCATCTGCTCGTTGAGCTTGGCGATCTCGATGCGGGTGGCGACACGCAGCGCCGCATCGAGGTTCGACAAGGGCTCATCGAACAGGAAGACTTTCGGATTGCGGCAGATGGCGCGGCCGATGGCGACACGCTGGCGCTGGCCGCCAGAGAGCGCCTTGGGCAGACGCTCCAGATATTGCGTCAGTTGCAGGATTTCAGCCGCGGCGCGAACGCGGCGGTCGATCTCCTGCTTGTTCTCTTTCGCGATCTTCATGCCGAAGGCCATGTTGTCATAGACGGTCATATGCGGATAAAGCGCATAGGACTGGAACACCATGGCAATACCCCGCCGGGAGGGCGGGATTTCGTTGACGAGCTGGCCGTCAATATACATCTCGCCACCGGTGATTTCCTCCAGACCGGCGATCATGCGCAGCAGCGTCGATTTTCCACAGCCCGAGGGACCGACGAAAACGATGAATTCGCCCTGTTCGATCTGAAGATCGATGCCGTGCAGGACCTTCACCTGCCCGTATGATTTGCGGATATCCTTGAGAACGAGACTTGTCATGGGTGTTCCTCCCTCATCTGTCAGGCGTAACGGGCGAAGAATGCGCCCCATGCCGGAAGTTCTACGCTTCTGCCTTCAAGACCGCCTGCAAAGCCGTGGCCTTCGAGAACCTCCCAGTTCCCTTCCGGCAGCGTGGCCTTTGCCGGCGTTGCGGACAGATTGAAGAGGCACAGAACGGTTTCATTGCCGAGCGTGCGGGTGTAGCTCAGCACTTCACCCTCAACTGGCTGGAATTCGATGCCGCCTTTGGCAAAAGCGGGGTGCTTTTTGCGGAAGCTCAGGAAGCGGCGATAATGTTCCAGCACCGAGGCCTCGTTGCCCTGCTGGGCGCTGACGGCGCGCTGCTTGTGCTCGGCCGGAATGGGCAGCCACGTCTTGTCGGCGGTCGAGAAACCGGCCTGCGCATGGCCGGCATCCCACACCATCGGCGTGCGGCAACCGTCGCGGCCCTTGAATTCCGGCCAGAACTGGATGCCGTAGGGATCCTGCAAATCTTCGAAAGCAATATCCGCTTCGGTGAGACCGAGTTCTTCACCCTCATAAATGCAGACGGAGCCACGCTGCGTCATCAAGAGCGCCGAAAGCACCTTGGCGAAGGCGTCCTTATCTTCGACATGCTCGCCCCAGCGGCTGACATGGCGCACGACATCGTGGTTGGAGAAGGCCCAGCAGGCCCAGCCTTCCGGTGCGGCTTTCGCAAAATCCGCCTGCACATCGGCGACGCGCTGCGGTGTGAGCGCATCGGGGGCGAGGAATTCGAAGGCGTAGCACATCTGCATCTTGTCATCGCCGGAGGTATATTCACCGACGATTTCGAGACCGCGCTGGCTATCACCCACCTCGCCGACGGCGGCGATATCCGGAAACTCGTCCAGCACCGCGCGGAAGCGCTTCAGGAAGGCGATATTTTCCGGGCGGTTCTTGTCGTAGAGATGCTCCTGGAAATTATAGGGATTGACCGCCGGGGCGGTGGAGGCATTACGGCGCTCCGGCGCCAGCGCCGGGTTGTCGCGCAGCTCAAGGTCGTGGAAATAGAAGTTGATGGTATCGAGGCGGAAACCGTCGACGCCGCGCTTCAGCCAGAAGCGGGTGATGTTCAGCAGCTCTTCCTGAACTTCCGGATTATGCAGGTTGAGGTCCGGCTGCGAGGTCAGGAAGTTGTGCATGTAATATTGCATGCGGGTCGGATCCCACTGCCAGGCGGAGCCCCCGAAGATCGACAGCCAGTTATTGGGCGGCGTGCCGTCCGGCTTGCTGTCCGACCAGACATACCAGTTCGATTTCGGATTGCTGCGGCTGGCGCGGCTTTCCACGAACCACGGATGCTGGTCTGACGTATGCGACATGACGAGGTCGATCATGACGCGGATACCGAGGCGATGGGCCTCCGCGATCAGCCCGTCGAAATCGGCAAGCGTGCCGAACATCGGATCGACATCGACATAATTCGAGACGTCGTAACCGAAATCCTTCATCGGCGAGGTGAAGAAGGGCGAAATCCAGATCGCATCGGCACCGAGGGCGGCAATATGCGCCAGACGGTCGGTGATGCCCTTGAGGTCGCCAATGCCGTCGCCATTGGAGTCCTGATAGGAGCGCGGGTAGATCTGATAGATAACAGCGCCGCGCCACCAGTCCTTGTTGGGCGTCAAAGCGGAAGTCACCGAAGCGGTCATGGAAGTGTCCTGTCTGGTATGGGCGTTCATGGAATAATCAGCCTCCCTTGACGGAGCCTGCGAGCAGGCCACGCACGAGATAACGTTGAAGAGCGAAGAAAACGCAGAGCGGCACAACGATGGTGACGAAGGCCGAGGCGGTGAGGATTTCCCAGTTGCCGCCGCGCGAACCGAGCAGCGCGTTCAAGGCGCCGGTCAACACCAGCTCGTCCTTCTGCGTGCCGAGGAAGACCATGGCGACGAGCAGGTCGTTCCAGGTCCACAGGAACTGGAAGATGGCGAAGGAGGCGAGAGCCGGGAAAGAGAGCGGCAGGATGATCTTGACGAAGATTTCAAAATCGCTTGCGCCATCCACGCGGGCGCTTTCGATGATCTCTTTCGGCAGGCCGGAAATATAGTTGCGCAGCAGATAGATGGCGAGCGGCAGGCCGAAGGCGGTGTGCGCCAGCCAGATGCCGGCATAGGTCTTGGACGGCACGCCGAAGATGGTGCCGATTTCATTATAGAGCCTGAGAAGCGGGATCAGCGACATCTGCAACGGCACGACGATCAGGCCCACCACCATGGCAATCAGCAGATTGCGGCCGGAAAAGCTCATCCAGGACAGCGCATAGGCGGCGAAGGCGGCAATGAGGATGGGGATGACGGTTGCGGGCACGGCCACCGTCAGCGAATTGACAAAGGATTGGCCGATGCCTTCCGAGGTCAGAACCGTGCGATAATTATCGAGCGTGAAGACGGGCGGCGTCGCGACGGAAATATAGACGCGCTTGCCGCGAGAGCCTTCAAAGCTCGTGGCCTTGCTGTATTCATAGGTGCCGTCCGTATTGACGAGCAATGTTTCGCCGTCACCGATATCGGCCGCCTCGCCGGCTTTGAACGCCGTGGGTTCCTGTACGCGAACGCCGAAGGCCGCAACCTTGCCGCCCTGCCCGCTTTCGAAAACATTGCCCGATATGACATAGCGGCTGCCATCCTGCTTCTGCACCGAAGCATCGGCGAGGCGAACCGCCGAGGTCTGTTCGGAACTGGAGAAGGCCGTCCACCAGCCGGAGACCGTGATCTGGTCCTTGTCGCGTAGCGAGCTCACGAGAATGCCGAGGGTTGGCAGGAGCCAGAGCAGCACGACGACCAGAACGCTGGCATGGACGATGAGGCGCGGCAGGCCGACGCGGCGAAGGCGTTTGAAAATATTCATCTCAGCGGCCCTCCATCTCGCGGTTCGCCTGGCGGATGTTCCAGACCATGATGGGGGTGACGGCCGCCATGATGATGAGCGCGATGACCGCACTTCGGCCGCTGTCGCCGCCACCGCGGAACATCCAGTCGAACATGAGATTGGCGAGAACCATGGTGTTCCATTGACCGTTGGTCATGGTCAGCACGATGTCGAAGACCTTGAGCACGAGGATGGTGATCGTCGTCCAGACGACAGCGATGGTGCCCCAGATCTGCGGAACCATGATCTTCCAGAATATCTGCCAGCCATTGGCGCCATCGATGACGGCCGCTTCGATGGTTTCTTCCGGAATGCCGCGCAGCGCCGCCGACAGGATGACCATGGCAAAACCGGTCTGGATCCAGATGAGGATGATCATCAGGAAGAAATTGTTCCAGAAGGGCATGGAAATCCAGACCTCAGGATTGCCGCCGAAAAACTCGACGATGGCGTTCAAGAGGCCGATCTGCACCTGCCCTTCGGCACGGTATTCATAGATGAACTTCCAGATGACGGAGGCGCCGACGAAGGAGATCGCCATCGGCATGAAGACGATGGATTTGGCGATGTTGCCCCACCAGATGCGATCGGTCATGACGGCGATGACGAGACCGAAGAAGGTGCAGGCGGCCGGCACCACGGCGAGCCAGAGAATATTGTTGAAGATCGACTGGCGGAAACCGGCATCGAAAAACGCCCAGCGATAATTGGCGAGACCGACGAATTCGCTGCCGGTCCGGTCATAGAAAGACAGGATCAGCGTGGCGATGACGGGGTAGACCAGATAGACCAGCAGAAGGATCAAAGCCGGGCCGATGAACAGCCAGGGCCGGACGGCGGCGCGGCGATTGAGGTTGCGGGATGCCTGAAGCACGTCTCCCGAGCGGACCGGAAAGATCGCCTGAAGCACCTTGTCGGATAGCCAGTAATAAGCAGCGCAGGCAAAGACCCCCGCCACCATCACGCCGATGGCCGAAACGAGTTGTTGAGCCATGTTCCCTCCCTTGATCCTCTCCGCGCCGCGCTGATTTATGCGGTCGTCGGGGCAGCGCCGTTGGTAAGGGCCCGGCAGCAAACCGCCGGGCCTGATCCGATATCTTTACTTCAGGCCGTCCCAGGCCTTCTGGATATCGCTCGCGACCTGATCCGCGGACTTGCCGCCGACGAAATCGATCATGCCGGTCCAGAATGCGCCGGCACCGATCTTGCCGGGCATGAGGTCGGAACCATCGAAGCCGAAGCTTGTCGCGGTCGTCAGGATTTCGCCCTGTCGCTTCATCTGCTCATTGGCATAGGTTTCGACATTCACGCCCTTATAGGGCGTGAGGAAGCTGGACTGCGCCATCCAGACCTCATGGGCGATCGGCGTTTGCAGGAATTCGACGAAAGCCTTGGCGGCAGGCGCTTCCTTGGTGATGGTGACCAGCGTGCCGGCACCGAGAACCGGCTTGCCGAGGTCAGGCTTGGACGCGTAAGTCGGCATGTAGAAGAAATCCGCATCCGTGCCCACTTTGGTGCCTTCCGGGAAGAAGGACGGAATGAACGACGCCTGATGGTGCAGGTAGCACTTCGGCGGAATGTCGAAGAGGCCCTTGGGGCTGTCGCGGAAGTCGGTGGAGGCCACGGCCGCGACGCCGCCGCTGACATATTTTTCGTTCTTGGCGAATTTGCCGAACTCGTTGATCGCCCCGACCACGGCCGGATCGGTGAATTTGACCTCGTTGGTCGTCCATTTCTGGTAGACGTCGAGCGGCTGCGTGCGCAGCATCAGGTCTTCCACCCAGTCCGTTGCCGGCCAGCCGGTTGCGCCGCCGGAGCCGAGACCGATGCACCAGGGCGTGCCGCCATCGGCGACGATCTGGTCCGTCAGCTTGAACAGGTCTTCCATGCTCTCGGGCACCTTGTAGCCTGCTTCTTCGAAGTTCTCAGGCACGTACCAGACGAGCGACTTCACGTCCGCCTTGAAGGGGAAGGCGAAATAGGCCTTGTTGCCGTCCTTGCCCTTGTAGCTGCCGAGATCGACCCAGGACTGGCCCGCGCCGTAATTTTCCTTGACCCAATCGGCGGTCTTGTCGCCGAGCGGCACGAGGAAGCCCTTGGCGGCCAGATCGGCCAGAAGGCCGGGCTGCGGCAGGATGGCGATATTGGGTGGTGAACCGGCCTGCGTGTCGATGACGATCTGCTGCTCGTAATTTTCCGACGAGGAATAACGGACGTTCACACCGGTCGCATCGGCGAAATAGGCAAGCACCGACTGGAACAGCGCCTCATCCTCACCGCGCCACGGGCCGAAAATCGTCAGCGTCTGGCCTTTCAGATCGGCATGGGCCGCCTTGAAGTCCTCGTAGCTTTTCCAGTTGAACTTGGCGTCACCGCCGGGCGCGAATTTCAGGTCAGCGGCAAAGGCCGCACCGGACAGCAGCGCTATTGCAGCAGCCGTCGCCAAAAGAGTCTTCTGCATGTGATTTACCTCCCATCACATAAAAGGCTCAAAGCGTCCTCGCTCAATCAAAGCGCTTTGGCTGCCTATTCATCTCATTGTCATCAAGAAGGAGTCAAGAGGCTCTTTCTGCGGAAACGTTGCAGCGCCTCGTGAATAATCATATTTATTTAGAAAGGCGGCTATCGTTTTCGATTGAGAAAAGCGGCAGAGGCTGGTAAAAATCTAAAGCGCTTTGGAGGCCTGGGGAGAGGTTTTACCGTTTCCAGAGCGCACGCATGGAGGAAATGAGAGACATGAACCTGAAACAGTTGTCGCAACTGCTGGGCATTTCGCAGACGACCATCAGCAGGGCGCTCAACGGCTATCCCGAGGTCAGCGCCGAAACGCGCCGCCGCGTGATGGAGGCTGCCGAAAAGACGGGCTATCGCCCGAATGCCGCGGCACAGCGACTGGCGACGGGCAAGGTCGGTTCCATCGGGCTTGTCATGCCGATTGGCGAACACCATCGTTCCGACGTGCATTTCGGCGAATTCCTGAGCGGTCTCGGCGAAGAAGCATCGCGCAGCGGCTTTCATCTCGTTATCATGCCGACAGAGCCGGAAAAGGAACGCGAAGCCCTGCGGGGGCTTGCCGCAAGCGGCAGCGTCGATGGCATCTATCTCGCCTATATGAAGAAGAACGACCCGCGTATCGCCATGATGCAGTCGCTCTCCCTGCCCTTCCTCGTGCATGGCCGCTCCGTCGGCGTGGAGGAGGATTATCCCTATCTCGACGTGGACAATGAGGGCGCTTTTCGCGATGCGACCCAGCTTCTCCTCCAGCTTGGCCACACGCGGATCGGGCTTCTGAATGGCCCGGAGGGTTATGATTTCACCTATCGGCGCTGTCTCGGGGTGGAAAAGGCGCTTTCGGCAAATGGCCTGACATTGCATGCGAACAACAAGCGACACAGCAGCATGACCGATGAGGAAGGTTATCTCGGCATGGAAGCCTTGCTGTCGCGCCCGGAAAAACCGACCGCCATTCTCTGCGCCAGTACCGCGCTTGCGCTCGGCGCGATCCGCTCGATGAACCAGCGAGGGTTAAAACCCGGCAAGGACATTTCGCTGATCGCCCATGACGACGTGCTGCCGCTTTTGAAGCCCGATAATTTCTCCGTGCCGCTCACCACCACCCGCTCGTCACTCCGTGCGGCGGGGGTGCGCGTGGGCCAGCGCCTGATCAACCGGATCAAGCTGAACCAGACGGAACCGCATCAGGAACTCTGGAAGGCGGAACTGGTGGTGCGTGCTTCGACGGGGCCGGCTCCGAAAGCGTAAAGGCTGGCCTCCATCTCCCGGCCGTCGTACCGGCCTTGAGCCGGTATCCAGCCAGCCCAAGTCCTTGGGCTGAAAAGAGTCGTCTCGCCACGCAGACGCGCGTCGGCTGGATTCCGGCTCAAGGCCGGAATGACGGAAGTGAAGGGGCAGCGCACAAAAATTCCTGTGCCGTGTAGTTCGATTGAACGCGACAGGCTTAAAACTTCGGCGCGGTCAGACCCAGCGCGCGATGAGCGGCGATGACGGTGTTGGCCATCAGCATGGCGATCGTCATCGGGCCGACGCCGCCGGGAACCGGCGTGATGGCGGCGGCCACGGCGCTTGCCTCATCAAAGGCAACATCGCCCACCAGCTTCGACTTACCTTCGCCCTTTTCCGGCGCGGGAATGCGGTTGATGCCGACATCGATGACGGTCGCGCCGGATTTCACCCAGTCGCCCTTCACCATCGCCGCACGGCCGACCGCCGCCACCAGAATATCCGCCGTCTTGCAGACGGTGGCGAGGTCCTTTGTGCGTGAATGCGCCATCGTCACCGTGGCATTGGCATTCAGCAGAAGCTGGCCCATCGGCTTGCCGAACAGGTTCGAGCGGCCGATGACCACGGCATTCAGGCCGGAAAGGTCGTCGCCATGAATGCCGCGCACCAGAAGCATGGCACCGGCGGGCGTGCAGGAGATGAGGCCAGTGGCGAGATCGCCGGTTGCCAGCTTGCCGGCATTGAGCACGCTCAGGCCGTCGACATCCTTCTCCGGCAGGATCGACTGGATGATCTCATCGGAATTGAAGTGTTTCGGCAGGGGAAGCTGCACCAGAATGCCATGGATGGAGGCATCGGCGTTCAATTCGCCGACAAGCTTCAGGAGTGCGGCCTGCGTGGTTTCCTCCGGCAGCGTGTGCTGGATGGAGTTGAAGCCGCATTGCTTGGCCATCTTGCTCTTGGAGTTCACATAGGCGTGGCTGGCGGGGTCATTGCCGACGATGACGACCGCGAGGCCGGGCTTCACACCCTTTTCCGCCTCAAGCGCTTCTGCCGATTTGCGGACTTCCTCCACGACCGAAGCCGCCTTCGCCTTCCCGTCAATCACAACTGCCATGCGTCCTGCTCCTGCTGGGTTACGTAGGCTCCGTATGGTGCCCCCTTCGCAGGAATGCAAGCGAAAATGCGGCGTTTTCAGGCTGTTTTGCGGTAGCCGTCGCGGTGATCGGCGTAATCGGCGAGACGCTCCCTCAAGAGCGCCAGCTCGCGTCTCAATTCCGCCAATTCCTCGGCTTCGGCCTGTTCGTGATCGAAATGTCCGGCAAGGGCTTCGCTCAACAGGGACGGAAGCTCAGGTCGCGGCTGATCGGCCGTCTGGAAGCTACGATTGCCCATCAGCACCTGCCGCACGCGCTCGTCCAGCGGGATGTCATCGGCATCATTCGCCGCCCCGGCGTAATAATCGGCAAAAGCATCCTCTGGTTCGACATCGCCATCTGCGGCAAGTTCTTCAAGATCGTGGAACACATCCGGCTCGATTGGCTCGAACTCGGCAAATTGCGGGGATTGCTCCTGCCGGAATTCCTCGTCCGCTTCCATGGCGAGCGGAAGTTGTTCGTCGTTTTCCAGGATCGGTGCGGCCACCTCTTCCTCGTCGTGGCGGCGGTAGCTCAGGAGATAGAGGCTGCCCAGCAGGCCGATCAAGGCGCCGCCGCCCGCCATCATCGCAGCTTGCGTCAGATCGCGCGACAATTCGCCCGGGCCGGCCTTCTTCGCAAGACGGGTTTCAATGGCGGGCGTGGTGGAGGAAGCGAGATCACGGCGTTCGCTCGCCTCGAGATAGGCACTTCTCGCCGTTTCCAGCTCACCCTGCAACCTGGAAAGGTCACCGGGGGCGACGCCGAGGCCGTTCAGGCGATCGAGGTATCTGGTACGTTCGCCAGTCGCTGTTGCGATCTCCTGGGCAACGCGTTTTTCATCCGTTCGCAAACCGTCGACCAGCTGGCGGAGCGCCGGGGCGGCCAGCGACTGCACGGCATCCACCCCATTCTGGGCGGCAATGCGGCGCGGATGCTTCGGTCCATAATCGACCGAGACGCCGGCAAGCGCCATGCTGGCACTGGCATGTCTTTGCCTGATATCCTCGAGTGCGGAAAAAGCGATCCCTGTCGGCAACGGCTTCGACCACACATCATTCGGTTTCAGGGCAGAGGCCGCCGCCAGATCCGCCTGAAGCGACTGCTGCTGCTGTGTAGCGCCTGCAAGACTATTATTGACGTCGCGTAATTGCTGTTCAAGCTGCTGCACTTCCGACAGGACGGTGTCGCCGTGGCGCATCTGGAAACCGTTCAGCGCCGCTTCCGCCTCGTCTAGCCGGGTCCGCGCCCTCTCCGTCTCGCGCATGGCGGGTGTCATGGTGCCAGCCTTACCATCCGCCATGATCCGCATCGAGAGATAATCGGTCAGCCGCATCGCGGCTTCCGGCGTTGCGGCCTTGGCGGTCACGATCAGCGTATTTTCATCCGGCGTCAGTTCCAGCCGGATCGCCTCGCCCACCGCACCGTTGAGCGCTTCACGCGGCGAAAGCGGACGTGCATCCGCCCCCGTCAAGAGATCAAGAAGCAGGCCAAGCTCGCCCTGATTGCGGACGCCGACCATATCGGCCGGCTTGAGTTTGAGGTCAGTGGTTACCCGGTCCAGCCCGGAGGGTGAAAGCAGGGTACGGCGGGCCATGGCAAGAAAGCGGGCCGAATCCGGCGCATCATAGCTGCTCTGGGTGACCTCGACATGTGCTTGCGAAACATAACCGCGAAAACCGGAATCGATGAGCATCAGCGGAAGGGCTGCGCCGGCAACGGTGGCGGCGGCCACGCAACTGGCGGTCAAAAGCCGCAGACAATGTTTGCGCCATTGCGACGCAGGCACAGCGACGTCATCCTCATCAGGGCGTGTCGCCATCATATCCGGATTGTCATCAACCATCTGAAGCCGTCTGCCACGCTGGGCGCCGCCCGCAGCGGGCGACTGTCAAAACCTTACGAGAGGTTAAAGGATCGTGGCAAACAAATGGTTAACGCGTTCTTGGCGACCTGTCTCAGCCCTTGCCGAGTGCGATATGCCAGGGCTCGGCACAAAGGCTGTATAGCCAGCTCATATGCAGCTTGCGGAAGATTTCAGGCATGCCGGCCACTTCGGATGACAGAACCTTGAATAAGGGGCCAACCGCGATGGCGACGCGCGCATCGTCACGGCTGACAGTGTGGTGCAGCCACCTTTCCTGATCTTCCCGCACCATACCGGCCAGAAGGACATCCACCTTCACACCGGACATATCCCGGTTCAGCATCACGAAATCATGCCAGGGCGCGTGCGCGCGCAGCTTGGTGAGGACCTCTCCGACCTGTGCCGCATCGTCACCCGCAACGCCGATCCGTTTCGGTACGGCCATATAGGTCAGAAGCGCCATGGTGAAGGCGACGCCATCAATGACGACAGGCAGAGACCTGCCATTTTCGGCGCGTGCGGCGCTATTCATCGCCTTGCCCTGCGGCAGAAGCAGGCAACTTTCCAGAATATGCCGATAGGCAATATCCCTGGAAGAAAGCTTTGCCTTCTCAATGGTGAGGAAGGAGAGCATGGTATGCCCGTCGCAGGCCGAAGCCCTGCCGCTGACCAGCTCGAGCGCCCCATTCCAGTCGAGATCACAAACGCGCAGTCCGTGGATATTCCGTTGCGATCCCGGCTGCGCACTACCTGCCGCGAAATTCATTTGCCAACCCCCGAATGCCAAGCCTACCGCCACCAGTCCGGCGCTTCATTAGCGGGATAGCGGCTCACAGGCCTGTTTATACAGGTGCAGGTTGAAGTTACCTTGAAGGCAACCTCTCGAATGTCACGGGAAATAGCAAGGAACGATTAACCAGATCGAGGTTCGCCATGATAGCGCGCAGGGGATGCGTGCCCACGCAGTATCAATGGCTCGGGGCGGCGGCCGCTTCTTTGCCCGCCTCGGGCTTCTCGCCTTCGACGATCTTGACCGAGCGTGGCGTGCCATTGCCGTTCTGCTCGCGAATGTCGGCCTTCGACAGATAGTCGAGCTGCTCGATCAACACATCCTCGACCACCTCGTCGTCGAGCTTCTTGTTCAGCCCTTCACGAATGCGCTGCTTGAATGCCTCGGGATCGAAGGTGGAAATATTGGCGATGTTGACCATGGATGAACCCGCCAGAAGCGTGAACAATTCGTCGGTCATCAATTGCGTGGCCGGCAGTTCGATCTTCGCCATCTTTTCCTTGTCGACACGCAGGGAAATACGGCTGAGGAAATAACCGTTCACCCCGCCATCATTGATGACGGGAATGGTGATGCTCTCACCCTTGACCAATTGCAGATTGGCCTTTTTCGCGCCCGCCTCATCCCCCGGCGCGGGTGCTGTCGCCATCTGGACGGAGAAATACACCGCGCCGAGCGTGACGGCGCAAACCCAGACGCCGGTGAGAAGAAGCTTCAACATCAGGAGGCGGCACCATACATGAACTGTTCCTGCGAATAGGTGCCGTCCGTATCGGCTTCCTGGATCGCGTTCTTGAGCAGGTCCGCAACGGCGCGAACCGCGTTCAGATGCGCCTCGACACGGCTGGCATTGGTCGCGAGCTTGGACTTGATGCCCTGTACCTGATCGAGATGTCCCGCAGCGATTTCCTCGTGGGGCGTATCGCGGAAGAGCATCGTCAGTTCATAAAGGCAACGGCTTTTATGGGCATTGGAGACCTTGAAATCGAACTGGGGGTCCTTACCGATATTATCGTTCTCATTGTCGATGATCATTTCAAGACGGCCGAGAACGGATTTGATGCGGTGGTCGTTCGACATAAGGTCCATGCTTGTCTCCTCGTTACGATTTTTCATTTTCAAGCCTCGTCCGTTTTCTCATTGGAAACGCCGAGGACCTGCCGCTCGAACTCCGCCACCATCCGAATTGCAGCATTGTGGTCTTTTTCATTCATGGATACGTCGGTAATCCCTTTGCTTTCGGCTTTCCGCAACGCATCCTTGTAAGCCTGTTCCGCAATGCCGACGCCGCCATTTCTGGAGATCGTGTCGGCAAACTGTTCCGCCATCATGCTTTTCCAGATCTCACCGGCATTGCCCTTGCCATAGACCTCTTCACTGTCTTTCGGCAGCATGTTGGCAACGAAGGTCTGGAGGACGGAAGCCTCGTATTTGCGGTATGTTTCCGGAATTTCCGTGCGGGCCGAGCGGATGTTGGTGTCGCCAAGGCCCGCTTTCGAGGAGGCGCCATCCAGCATATCGACAGCGGCGCCAAAGCCCTTGCCGGCATCGGCAAGGCTGGTTGCGGCGAAAGCGGCCTTGTTCGCCTTCAGTTTTTCCTGGGCGACCTGCACTTCCTGGGGGTCCGCAGCGCGAACCACATCCATCACCAGATCGCTTATAATCGATATCGCCACGTCCCGATCTCCCGAGCTGATAAACACGCGGCAAGCAGCCTGCACGTTTACTCAATCAAGAAACATCGCCGGAGACCTCTTTCGAAACGCCTGCGATGCAACAATGGGACAGATTATGAATCGCCAACCTTGCTGGAGGCTGGTGTCCGGGATGCGTTCGTCATTTCAAGTAGATCGTAGATTGCATTGTCGTCGGCCTCGCGGTCTTCCAGATCGCGGGCAATATGCATCCTGTCCTCGAGCCGGTCGGCCTTGGTCTTTTCCTTGAGGACCTTGTTTTCCTGCAATTGCTGCACGCCGGCAAGCTGGCGATCCTTGACGACAAGGCGGCCGTAACGATCCGAATAATGTTTGGAAAACATCTGATGGACCGGCTCCATGGAGCTCATGGCTTCAAGCACGTTGTCCATGGATTGGGCCACCTCGGTTCGCACGCGGGTGGTGTCGGCCAGTTCCACTTCGGCCATTTTTTCCATGTGGCGCTGGACCGTTACCAGGCGTTTCAGTTTTGCAGAGCGCTTGTCCGAAGCCATGGTTTCTCCAGATCAAAAACCGATGAAGACCGGGCCGAAACCATCCACGAACTGGCGGATGAGGGCCGCAATCGACAAATAGAGCATGAAAAGACCGCCCGCCAGAACGAAGGGCGTCGAGATGAAATAGACCGGTATCTGTGGCGCCAGCTTGTTGATGAGACCGACCGCGACGTTGAACATCAACCCGTAGATCACGAAAGGGCTGGCAAGCCGCAGCATGATGGAGAAGGACGCCCGCAGCGTGTCGGTGAGCGTAATCAGCATCTTCTGGCCGCTGATGAGCGCGCCCACCGGCGTCGCGGTGTAGGAATCGACCAGCGCCTTCAGAACGATATGGTGGAAATCCAGCATGAACAGCACCAGCAGACCACCGAAGGTGATGAAGTTGGATATCTGGTTTTCCTGCACGTCTTCGATGACATCCGCGCCACCCGGAGCGCTCAAACCGATGGAGGAGCCGATGAGCGCACCGGTGAACTGGAAACCGAGGGTGTAAAACCGTGCGATCAGCCCATACATGGCGCCGATGGCGATTTCCGAGAAGATAAGGCCGACGACGGTGCCCTGGCTTGAGCCGGAGACTTTCGGATAAATTCCGTCCCACAGCACCGGCAGGAGCGCCATGGACACCGCGACGCAGAGCAACATGCGGATCTGCGGTGAAATGCGCGAACTGGAAAAGCCCGGCATGGTCATGAAACAGGCGCCGATACGGCAAATGGCAAGGAACAATGCGATAATTGTCCCTTGCGGGTCGGTTATCATGAAATGGCGCCCAAGATCTTGATCTCCAGCCCCTTGGCAAGTTCCACATGCGAAAGAACCGGCAGGGTCGCGAAGAGTCGCTCGATAATCATGCGCACATAGGACCGTGTTTCCGGCGACGTGACAAGGACAAAGGGCAGTCCGCGATCCATGAATTCACGGATAACTTTCGATGCCTGCTCTGAGAACTCCTCGAGATGGCGCGGATCGATGTCGAATTCGACGATTTCACCCTTCTGGTCGCGCTTGAGCGCCTGATGGAAGACCATATCCCATTTGTTGCCGAGGCGAAGCACACGCAACACGCCATTGTCGGCAAGATCGCCGCAGAGCTGCTGCGACATGCGCACCCGCACATGTTCGACGATCTGCTCGGTCTTGCGCACATGCGGGGCAAGTTCGGCGACCGCTTCGAGGATGAGATGCAGGTTGCGGATGGACACACGTTCGGCAAGCAGCAGTTTCAGAACCGCCTGCAGGCCTGAATAGGACATATGTGACGAGCAGATTTCATCGGCCAGCTTCTTGTATTCGGGATCGAGCCGGTCGATGAGAATCTTGACGTCCTTATAGGACAGCAATTGCGGAAGATTGTTGCGGATGACTTCGCTCAGATGCGTCAGTACCACCGAAACATTGTCGATCGGGTGGAAGCCTTCGCGCTTCAAATCCTCGGTAAAGGTCTCGAGAATGGAGACGGCTGGCATGCCGAATGCGGGTTCGCGGATTTCGTCGCCCGGAATGCTTGGCTTGCGCCCTGCCCCCGTCACGACAAGAACATCGCCAACACGCAGGTTACTGGAGGCGATCGTCGTGCCGTGGACGCGGATCTGGTAGGCTTTTTCCGGTATCATGATGTCATCGGAGACTTTGATTTCCGGCACCACAAAGCCATATTGGGTCGCGAACTTCTTGCGCATCTTGCCGACGCGGAAAGCCAGTTCCTGATGCGCGCCGAGAAGGCGGGTCGAGACCTGCTTGCCGAGGGCCAGCTCGATTTCGGAGGTTTTGAGGACCTGCTTGACCGAATCCTTTTCGGCTTCGGTGGTCTGGAGAACCTTGTTTTCTTCCTCCTGGCGGCGCAGCGTGCTTTCAGCTTCCGCCTGGCGCGGAATATACCAGCTGCCGAAAGCCATGATGCCGCCCAGCATGATGAAGGGCAGGAAGGGCAGGCCCGGAATAATCGCCAGCAGGCCCATCAGCATGGCCGAGACCATCAGCGCCCGCGGATATCCGCTCAGCTGGTTGACGACCGCCTGGTCGGTGGAACCGGCAGTGCCGCCGCGCGACACCAGAAGGCCGGCCGCCAGCGAGACGATAAGCGCCGGAATCTGCGAAACGATACCGTCACCGACCGAAAGCTTGACGAAGACATCGGCCGCTTCGCCGATCGGCATGCCATGGCGGAAGTAACCGATGATGATGCCGCCGAAAACGTTGATCGCAGTGATGATCAGGCCGGCAATCGCGTCGCCGCGTACGAATTTCGAGGCACCGTCCATCGAACCGAAGAAGGAGCTTTCCTCTTCCAGTTCGCGGCGGCGGCGCTGCGCTTCCTTTTCATCGATAATGCCCGCGGACAAATCCGCATCGATCGACATCTGCTTGCCGGGGATGGCGTCCAGGGTGAAGCGCGCGCCGACTTCAGCGATACGGGTCGCGCCCTTGGTGATGACGATGAAGTTGACGGTGATCAGGATCAGAAAGACGATCAGACCGATGACGAAGTCGCCGGACATGACGAGGCTAGAGAAACCGGCGATCACGCCGCCCGCCGCCGTCGGCCCCTCATTGCCGTGGGAGAGGATGACACGTGTCGTCGCAATGTTCAGCGACAGGCGGATCATGGTGGCGATCAGCAGCACGGTCGGGAAAGACGAGAAATCCAGCGGGCGCTGGATCCAGAGCGCCACCATGAGGATGAGGACCGAAAGCGCGATCGAAAACGCCAGGCCGATATCCACCAGAACGACCGGAATGGGCAGGAACAGAACGCAAAGGATCGCCACGATGCCCAGGGCGAAACCGATATCCCGCATGCTCGGGGTTACCTTGGGCAAGGAGATGACTGGTGGTTGCGCCATAAAAATCGTCCTGTCTCTTCATGAGAAGGGCGACGGAAAAGCCGCCGCACGGTTCGCGGCATCGGATCGCAAGGATATAAACGCAGTTCGGTCCGATGCTTCAGCCTATCCCTAGCCGCTGAAGCTTGCGCGAGGGTGGCATCTGCCCCGGATGGAGGTCAGAATCCGGACTGAATGCGCGAAAAGACGAGATTGGAAAAAAGGGCGATCTGCGCGCCCACAAAAGGTGCGGCGATGCCAAGGACGAGCATGATCGTCACGATTTTGGGCACAAAGGTCAGGGTCATTTCCTGAACCTGGGTCAGGGCCTGGATGAAGGCGATGGCGACACCCACGACCATGGCGGCGAGAACCGCCGGACCGGCCGCGACGAGAACCGTCCAGACTGCAGCCTGCATGATATCAAGCGCATCGGCCTCGTTCATCGTCGCATCCTTTACTCCGGAAGGGCGGCATCATACCGCCCCTTCACGATCACGAATCGGCAGGCGTATTCGAATCGGTATCGCTATCAGGTGTAGTCGCGATCGGGCCGTTCGAGAAGGTCACGCCGGCCTGCAACAGCACTTTGTCACCAGCTTCCGTGATGGCGACAACGCCATCCGAATAAACTTCGACTTCCTTCACCACACCCGTAACCTTGTCGTCAGCGCTCTTGACCGTCTTGCCGACCAGATCGGAAGCGCGCGTCAGGGCTTCAGCCTGCAGCATGCTCTTCAGATGCGTGTTAGTCTTGATCGTCTGCTCGACCTGCGAGAAGCTCGCCAGCTGTGACATCTGCTGTCCGGCATCCATCGGGCTGGTCGGGTCCTGATTCTTCATCTGGGCGATGAGGAGCTTCAGGAAGCTGTCATAGTTCAACGATGCCGCGTTGCCGTCGGTGCTGTTCGCACCGGCATTGGCCCAGGGATTTGACGCTGCCGAACTGACTGCATCTACCGCCATGGTGCTATCTCCTTGCGAATGTGTTCGATCGTTGCCGGGGTCATTTCCTGATTGTTGAGGATTTTCTCCTCGAGCGGATAGAGGCCGCGAATGGCCTTCAGCGCTTCGAAAGCCTTGCCGGAGGCAACCAGCCCGTCGATCCGCTTGAGTTCGGCCAGAACCTCATCATGCTGAAAGCAGTTCAACAGCATGCTCACGGACTTGCGGAACATGTTAGTCGACTGTTCGCGCCCTTCCGGGTTGATGAGGATCATCTGCGCGATGAAATAAAGCTGCCTGAGCGGCGTCGTCGCCTGCTCCGGCTGCAACACGTGGTTCTCAAGCAGGAACGTGACATCGTTCAGGAATTCGAGCGCCACCTTGCGATCCACACGCAAGACCGCGCCGTTGATGAAAATCTTTTCGCCCGATTTCAGCGAAATTCGAAGTGTACTTTTCATTTCAGTCCATCCCTGATGATGGTTGTCACGTCAATAATGCCCTGGAAATTCGTCGACTGACGTTTCCGGATCAGTTCGCACTCTTTCAATATCCAGATCGCAATCGAAATCAGGTTGGCCCTGAGTTCCGTGGCAAGCTGGTTGTCGGGTTGCTTCAAATCCTCAATGAAGCGGATCCAGACCCTTCGAGTGTAAAAAAGCGCTTCGATCGTATGGCGCTGGGAAGAGGAATCCTTTGCCTCCACCAGAAGTTCGATCGATTTTGTCAACGCCTGCCGCTCGCGATCTTTCGCGTTGGCGACACCATCCTCCATGATTTCGGCGTAGGAAAACTGGTACATTCATGTATCCTTTATCTGCCGCCACCTCTGTTCATCAGAGGTAGTTCACCAGACTCATTTTTTGCAGACGCGACGTGAGACTGTATGCGATTTCAATCTGCTGCTGGAGTAGATCGAGACGGGTCTTCGCCTCGTAGGTATCGATCCCCTCGATATCCAGCAGATGGGTTTCGATGATCTTTTTCTGCGCGGCCAGTGAATCATTGGCTTTCGAAACACGGCTTTCGGAAAGGCCAAGCTGGCTCTGCTGCTGGTTCAGGCCGCTGATGGCAGTGCCGATATTGGTCACCGACTTGGTCGCCACCATTTCACGAACGTCGCTACTGACCTTTTCGTCGAGGAAGGTCATCGCCGTCATGGCCGTCATCGCGAAATAACGCATGCCCTGGGAATTGCTGTTGGTCGATGTCTCGACCACCTCGTTCTGGCTGATGCGGCTCGTCATGTTCGTGTCGCTCGCCTTGGAACCGTAGGTCGTCCAGAAATCGTAGTTCTGGCCAGCCGTCAGGTCGGCGTGCGGCGGGTTCGTCACGGTCGTGGTGCCGTTGAACACACCTTCAATATGGGTCATGAACGCCGCGGCCTGATCTTTTGACAGGCTCTCGACATTGCCGACCGGGGGCGTCTGCGCCGCCATGAATGCGTTCAGTTCCACCTCATAGGCTGCCTTCAGCGTCGAGCCTTCGGCGAAGTAGTCGTCAACCGGCTTCACATCCGTATTGATGCCGGAAAACAGAAACTCGCCATTGACCGCCGTGTTTGCGAAGCTGGTAAAATTGTTGAACGCATTCGAGATGGTTTTGGCAACCGTCGTCAGCGTCGGCGCTTCACTGCTCGTATTGGGAACAAGAACCTTCTGGATTTCCTGCGCCGCCTTCGCCATGCCATCAAGTGCCGTCTGGGACGATTTGAGGCGTTGTGTGGCGATGGAATTGACGCTGACAAGCGAGGTGATGCGGTCAATATCGCGATTGAGATCGAGACTGCGGGCCGTATTGGCACCGAGCGTGGCGCCAATATCCGCGTGTTTGCCGGTCGTCAGCTCGGTGTTGAGATTGGTCATCTCAAGCTGAGCCTTCAGGATGGTGCTGCGCATGCTGTTCTGCATCGCCAGCGATGAAATGAAGGACGTTTTCATCTGTTACCTCACCATATCCATCAGCGACTTGAGCATTTCATCGATGGTGGTCACCAGCTTCGTAGCCGCCTTGTAGGACTGCTCGATGTCCATGAGCAGCGAAAGCTCCTCATCCAGGCTGACGGCGGTGTTGTTCGAATAGGAAGCGGCGGAGCGCTCGTAGAGCGCGCTCTTCGCCTCGTTTGCCGACGTTGCGCCGGAGCGTTCCTGTTCGAGCCAACCCATGGAGTTGGTGCCGTATTTCAGGATGCTGGTATTCGTATCGATACGTGTCGACGCGTCAAAACTCATGGGCGCGTCGAATGCGGTCACATAGCTGCGTATCAGGGTGGAAAAGCCTGTTCCGCCCGTCGCTGTGGTATTGATCACATAAGCGGTACCGTTGATGCCGCCATCACGCAACAATTCCGGGTTGCCACCTTTGGAAATAATTAACGCCGGGTTGACGGTAATGCTGGCTGCGAGCCCGGGAGAGACAACGCCGGCCGCCGGAATGGTGGTTGCCGCCGGTGAGCCATAGGTGAACAGACCCGGCATGTTCGGCAGACCGCTTGCCGGATCCGCAGGCTTTTCCGCAAACATGGTGATCAGGCCGCGCGCGATTTCGTCGAGCTGGCTTTGCATCGTCGGCGCCAGGTCGTCGCGCACCTGCATCAGGCCCTGAAGCGAACCTGCCGCCGTCGAATTGCTGCCGCTGCCTGCCTTGAGGGCCACGCCATCGACATAAATCGCATTGCCGGTGGTTGTCGCATCATAACCGGGCTGCGCCTTGAAGGTCACCTTGCGCGGCACGACCTCGAACAGCGTTGCGCCTTCCGTCGTGTAAAGAGCCACATCGTTGTTTTCACGACTGACGACATTGATCCCGATGATGGAGGAAATATCCTTCAGCAGCGTCTCGCGCTGATCAAGCGCATCGCTCGGATCGCCGCCGATCGCGGTCTGCGCCTTGACCTCGTTATTGGCCTCTTCGAATTTCGTGAGAAGGCCGTTCAGCTTGTCGACCTGGAGGGAAATTTCCTTGTCGGCACGAAGCCGCATGGCCTGCAGTTCGGCAGAGGCCGTATTCAGGGAATTGGCAACGTCGCTGGCCGCAGTCACTGCCGTTGCGGCCAGTGCAGCATCGCTCGGCTTGGCGGCGTAACCGTCAAGGCTCTTCAGCAATTCCTTCATGTAGGTTGCCGGCGAGCTTTCATAATCATTGCCGCCGAAAAGGCTCTTCATCTCCTGGAGACCGGTCAGAACGGTGCTCTGACCGGAAGCAAGCGACGCGCTGGAGATGGTCTGCCTGAGAAGGCTATCATTCTGGGCACGACCGTTGGAGACGATACTCGCTCCAGCCATGGTCGTGCCGAGAATGGCGGTTCGCTTGACGTAGTTCGCATTACCGACATTGGCAATGTTTTTCGAAGTAACGTCAGTCTGCTTACCTGTATTATTGAAAATCGACTGCGCAGTATTCATTGCTGACGTGAGCGACATTCATTTGTCCTCGTGAGAATTCTTATCTCTTCAGATTGATCAGGACATCCATCAAATCCGATCCGGTCTGGAAGACTTTCGAATTCGCAGTATAGATTCGCTGAGATTCAATCATGTCGGTGAGTTCGCTGGCGATATCGACGTTCGAGCCTTCGAGCGCGCCCTTCTGGATGTAGCCGAAGCTGCCCGTCTGCGCGAAGCCGATGGTAACGACACCCGATTCGTTGCTCGGCAGATAGACGTTGCCGTTTTGCGGGCTCAGATTGTCGACGCTCGGCACCGTTGCCAGCGCCAGCTGGTAGATGTTGCGACGGCCGCCATCCTGATAAACCGCCGTCACCAGGCCGTCCTTACCGATTTCGACGTCCTTGATCTGGCTCGGACCGTTACCGTTCAGAACCGCGGTGCCGGGCGTGAACTTCGACGAGAACTGCGTCATCTGCGACAGGTCGATCTCGATCGCCTGCGCCACGCCGCTGTTGTCGTCATTGATCGTGATAGCCTTGGGCGACGCCGTCGTGAGCTTGTTCGTGGCCGGATCGAAGGCCAGCGTCACCGTCTCCTTTACGAGCGTTGCAGGGGCAGTTGCCGTATACGGGAACCCGCCATCGGTCGACTGATCCTGACGATAGACGCTCACTTCCCACTGGGGATTGCCGGAAGCATCATTGTCGATACGCGTGTAATAGAAGTCGTAGAGAACCTTGGCGCCACCGCTGTCGAACGCCGTGAGCGAGGTCTTGGCGCCAACCTTGGAGGTGGCGACGTTGTCGCTCGGACGCGAGCCCGCTGCAACAATCGCTTCGTCACGATTGAGGTTGGCCGGGAAGCTGCCTTGCGTGGAAGGAGATGCCGTCAGGCCGAAGTCATTGATGTTGATGGCCTCAAGGCCAGTAAATCCGTTGACGACCGCTGCCGGCGGGTTGGTACCATAGGGGTAACCCATCAGCAGGAAACCCGCTGCATTCTCCAGATACCCTTCCGAGTTCTTCTGGAAAGAGCCGGCTCTTGTCAGATAAGGCGTGCCGGCACCATCCTGAACCACGAAGAAGCCGTTGCCCTGAACGGCAAGGTCGGTGCTCGAGGTGGTGTAGGAGAGGTTGCCCTGCTCCGAAATGCTGTAGCGAACGTTGGACTGCACGCCGCCCGACGCATAGCTGCCCGACGAGGAGGGCAGGACGAGCGAAGAGAACGACGTCGATGCGCGTTTGTAGCCGGTGGTGCTTGCATTGGCGATGTTGTCGCCAACGGTTCCCAGCTTGTTCGCCTGCGCATTCATGCCGGACACACCGGTTCGCATAGTGCCGAAAATACTCATTCAAAAACCCTCGTGGTCATCTTCAGGGAGAAGGTAAAGCGTTTGGCTTGCGTGAAGCTGTCTGAAATACCGCGTTTGAAAAAGACCACGCGGGTCAATGAAGATCATTGCCAATCAATGCTGTAGCCAAGGAAACGCTTGGAATCGACAGGATCGTAGCCGAGCTTCTTGCGCAGTTTCTTGCGCAGCTTGCTGATGTGGCTTTCGACGACATTTTCTTCAACGTCATCATCAAAGATGCCGTAGATCGCGTTGAAAATCTGCGCCTTGGAAACGCGGCGTCCGCGATTGGCAATCAAATATTCAAGGATGCGACGCTCGCGGCGCGGCAGGGGAAATACCTCACCACCGACTTCCGGATCACGGCCGTCGGAGAAAACCCGGATCGGTCCCGCATCGGTGAAGTTCGAAATGACCTGCAGCCGGCGACGGATCGCCGCCGCACGTGCGAGGATTTCACGGGGATGAACCGGCTTGCGCACGACATCGTCGACGCCGCTGTCGAACAGCGCAAGCGTCGATTCCAGCGAGGGCTGGTCGCTCACCGCGATCACCGGCGCCGTCGTGCGATCCCTGATCGCCTTCGGCAATGAAAAGCTCCGGTCGCCCTGACCGATCAGGAAGGCCTCCACGGCCGCAAGATCGCTGTCCGCCGCCGTTGAGACCCATTCCCCGAATTCGACCGGATCGAAACCGGTCGAGGGGATGCCCTCACGCCCAAATAGAGATGTATAGCCGTCTTTAACGAGCTCGCGCTCATCAACCACTACGATCATTCGTCCGCCTCCGAATCACTGTGGTATTTTCCAATGTGGCATTGGTACGAATCGGAGGATTCAGCGACAACTGTAGGAAATCATCGATAGTTATTAATAATTGATTAACTATTTTGTGCCGATTTGATCTACATATAGTGGTTGTTAACCATATACGGTACAAAATTTTTGTGTAAAAATTTCAAAATTCCGAAAAAATCGCTTGAAGCGCCTTTTTTCAATCAATCTATCGCCACATTTAAAATTGCGAGTCTCAGGCGCGCTTGCACAACTAAAGATTGCTAACCATCGCAGAAGTTTTTCGCGTTGGCAGTCCATTTTCCGTAGCCCGTCGCCACCAGATTGGCGATGACCCGGCAGACATATTTCTTCTGGGCCGGGTCATTGTTGGGGCCGGCGTGATAGCGGGCGACCGCCATGGTCCAGGTTTCATGCCTGTTATGGAGATTGCGCAGGAACATGGCGGCATATTCGACATTGCGGCGCGGATCGAACATTTCGCGCGCGGATGTGAAGTTTTCGCCATGGAAATAATGGTTTATCTGCATGCAGCCGAGGTCGATCAGCTTGGCGCCGTTGCGTTTTGCCGCCTCGAAAGTGGTCAATGCCTCCTCGGTGGAGGCGGCAAATACCGGTTTTCCCTCGATATTCATGGCATTGGGGTCGAGCCGCCCCTTGCGGCCCGTCTCGGTCAGTCCGACGGAATAGAGAATTCCCTCCGGCACCCCATATTTGCGGGCAGCGGACTGGATCTCCCTTTCACACACGCCTGATGTTGCCGAAGCCGAGGCGTTTTCAGAGGTAGACGCCATTGTCAGCAGAAGAACGGGCAGAGCCAAGAGCGCTATCCATGCCTTCATTATGCACCCCCAAATTCTCACCATTGCCCTGTCGGCCGTCCCGTGCGCCGGACTCGTCACGGTTGCGCCCCGCCGCGGCCTGCTGGCCCTGCTGCTGCGCCTGCTGATTTTGTTGATTGTTGCCCTGTGTGCCCGTTTGGTCACTCTTGTCGGAAGAAGCGATGCTGATGGTGATGTTATCGACCGTCAGACCCTGCGCCTTGAGACCATCAAGGATGCTCTTGCTGTCTTCCTGGAGCTTTTTATAGGCCGCAACGCTCTCCACCGTCATGTGAACGGCGAGCTCATCACCGGCGAGACGCAGCGACATCGTCACCGATCCAAGCTCGATCGGCGTCATGTGCAGCTTCAGCGTATGCACGACCTTGCCAGTGCTGCTCTGCGCCGCTGCGTTGGAGAGCGACGAACCGGGTTGCATGGCGCTGACCCATTCGGGGTCGTTGGCGATGAGGCCGGTCAGGGCCGATGCGTTGGTCGACGGCGCCAGACCGATGAACCGCCGTGAATCGAGAACCGTTATTGTATCGGTCGCCTTTCCGGTACTTTCCCGGGTATCGAACTCAACACGGCCGTCGCGCTGCACCGTGCTCATATCGAGCCCGCGGGCCGCACCGGATCGCGGCGAGGAAAAGCGGAATGCCGAGGCATCGCTGCCGTTGTCCGCACCTGAGCCGGCGTCGTTTCCGGCCGGTTCCATGCCCGTGTGCATGTCCTTGAGAGAAGGCTCCGTTTTTCCCCGGGGCACATCGGCCTTGTCCGACTTGACCGCATCTGCCTTGCCGGCAATGGCCTGCGCTATTTCCTCAAGCGGCGTCTTCGCCGTCGCGATATCGCCGGCATTGGCCACAATCATCTTCAGCTCAGCGAGCTTCGGATCGAGCACATCTGCCGTCGTCTCGGCGTCGCTGTCGGCATCATCCTTGAGCTTCTTGCCCGCCTTGCCGTTTTCAGGCGATGTGCGGGCGGTTTTCATCGCATTGTGAAACTCCGCCGCCGTCTCCTGGGCATGGCCTTCTCCAGCATGCTCGTTGACGATAACATTCAGAAAATTTGCCTGTCGTTTGACCGGGACATCCATCTTTTCCGCCTCACCGCCAGCTTGCGCCTGCTGCTCTTCAGCCGAACCCGCCTCCTGGTGCTGCCGCGAATGGGGTGGCCGATCGTCCCGAACCGTGGAAAGTGCCTCGCCGAAACTGCCGCCCCTGGCGTCATCGCGCGGACCGGCGCTGCCGGCGCGTGGATCGGCCTGCGGTGCATTCACTATCGCGTTGATGGTTGCGTCGATCATGGTGCCCCCTCGCCTTTCTTTAAAAGGCTGTCGATTTCATCGAGCTTGCTGCGACCGCTCGTTACGAGTTGCCGGACGTTCTCGCCCTCATCATCAGCCTTATGGGTTTCAACCCGCCATATGCTCTTCGCCTCGGCACTGGCCGCCTCTTTTGACGGCGCATCGTGCCCGGTACCCGCTCCTGCCGTAACCCCCGCATCCGTACCCGGCTGCACGGAGGGTGGACGAACCACCTGTTCGGCGATTGCCCTTGCCGCCCCCAGCAGGGCTTTGTCACGATCAGAAAGCTGCGCTTCGGGAATTTGTCCGATTGTCTCGATCGCGCTCACCACGTCAGGCGTGCCGATATTGGAGAGGCTTTCATAGAGATTTGCCTGCACTTCCGGCTGGTCCGGCATGGCAGGCGAGAGGCCTTTGACCTTCAGTGCCGCCATGCGCGCCAGCGAATCCTTGCCGCTGATCGCCGCAAGGCGCGAAAGACGCAGATAGGCCTCCTTCTGCCTCTCCGTGTCCATCATGGCGAATGTTTCCTGTATCGCCTCTTCGCCGATGGAATCGGCGCGCTTGACCACGAGCGAGACCAGGAGATCGGCAAACTGGCTGGCATAGGGCGAATGCAGGAACCGCCGCGCATAACGCTGCGCATAGTCGACGCCCCGCCCCGCGTCGCCGTCTTCAACGGCAATCGCCAGCGAGCGGCGGAGCGCGGCCTCCTCCACGATGGTGCCGGGCGCTTCGAGCCGGGCTATGTCGTAGAAACCGAGGGCAGCCAGCGGATCGCGCGGGATCGTCACATTGCCGCCAATCAACGCCAGATAGGCGCCAATCCGTGTGCCGCGATATTCGGGCACCATGGCGGCGATGCTCTGCGCCACCAGCGTCCCCTTGCCGGAGAGATATTTACGCAGGATATCGGCCACGCGGCTGTCGAAATTGCCGTCCACATCGCGCGCGACCAGCAATTCGAGCGTCGCCGGATTGCCACCGCTCATCGCATAGATAAGCGCCGCATCAACATTGCGCGGATCCTTGAAAATCGCCGGGGGAGCGCTCTTCAACCGTTCGTCGATGGTCTGGAGCAGGAAGCGCTGCATCTCGGTGGCCGAATGGTCTCCCATGGCGACTGAATCCTGCACGAATTGCAGGGAGCGCAACATGGCATAGGGCATGAGATTGTCTTGCGATTGCGAAAACGCCTTGATCGGCTCGCCACCGAGACCGCAAAGCGTCGCTGCAAGAAAAAGCCAGCGTTTCGAGGATCTGTTCACGCTCACCCCCGATCGGCCTCAAGCAGGATTTCGATACGGCGGTTCGCATCCGCCAAAGGATCCGTCGGCACCTGCAATCTGCGGTCCGCAAAACCCGATACCTGCTTCACCCGCTGTTCGGATAGGCCACCGCGAACCAGCATGTAATAGGCACTATGGGCGCGATCCATCGAAAGCCGCCAATTGTCATTGGCCTCGCCCTTGAACTGCCGTCCATCGGTATGGCCGCGGATCACCACGCTGCCGCCCCGCTCCTGAAGCAATTTGCCGATCTTTTCCATGGCCAGAACCAATTCCCCCCGGGGCACGGCCGATCCGACATTGAACATCGGCGTTTCGGTCTGGTCGGAAATGGTAAGCAGCAATCCGCCTTCGGCCGGCGTCACCACCAGGCCTTCGGAGAGCTTGCCGGTAATTCCGGATATCTGCTTTTCAATCTCTTCACGCAGCGTGTCAGCCTTTTCCCACTCGGCATCGCTGGCCTGCTGCTGCTCCGGCTGCGGTTTCGCAAGTGCTGCCTGCTCAGCGGCATCCGGGCGCTGCTGCGGCACCACGGCGGCGACTTCCATCGGCTTGCCGTCCTGCGCCTTATCTGCCGGTGTCTGTGACTGAACGGCCTCAACCGCTTCGCCGTCCTTTGCTGCCGCATCCTGCCTGCTCTCGGCAGACTGATGAGCCTCGACCGGATTCTGCTGCTGGTCGGCGCGGGTGATCTTCACCTGCTGTGTCCAGAAATCAGGATCAAAGGGATCGCGATAGGCTTCACCGCCGCTTGCACCCGTCGCCGGACCGGAATCGGCAGCGCCACCCTCGCCCTTGGCGCTGACATTTGCCTGCTGCCCGACCTGCTGGGCGATTTCTGCCAGCACCGAATAGGGGTTCTCGAAGAAGTCGGCTTCCGAGAAATTCGACTGTTCGCCAGTCTGGGAGGTCAGGTCCTCACCCGTCGCGGCAGCGGAACCCTTGGTCACCTTTTCAGCCTGGATGTTGGACTGGTCCTTTTTCTGAATGCCCTCTTCCTTGTCCACCGGCTTTTCCAGCCCCTTGGACGAGGGTTTCTCATCGGACAGCTTGATCGGATTGAAATAGCTCGCGACCGAGGCCTTGGTTTCTTCGTTCGCGGCGTTGACCAGCCACATGACGAGGAAGAACGCCATCATGGCCGTCATGAAATCGGCATAGGCGATTTTCCACGCGCCGCCATGGGCGCCATCGTGCCCGCCCTTGTGGCGTTTGACGATAATGATCTCGTTTTTACCGTGGTGGTGGTTTTCGCCTTCACTCATTTCATCACCTTGCGAAGACTGGACGACCAGGCGGACATGCGCGTGACGAACACGCTTTCACCCACCTCGACGGAAAGGTCGATATCCGTGGACTCGGTAAATTTCATCGTCTCTTCTTCAAAGCCCGGCTGCGTCTTTAATTGCTCGAACAAATCTTTCGGGCCTTTCACAACAAGCGTGACGGCCTCGCCATCCGGCATGGAAGCGCGAACGACATCCGCCAGCGCCGAGACCGCCTTGAGCGAAAGCTCTTCCGTCAGAACCGGCGCGAGAATATTGGCGGTCTGTTCGCTGAGACTGGCGGCGATGGCATCGATACCCTCACGCAAGCCGCGGGACAGGAAAACGGCGATCTCTTCGAGATAGACAGAACGCAGGTCCTCAAGCTCAGCCGCGTGGGCGGCCAGCAGTTCTTCCCGCTCAGCCTGCATCTTCTCGGTGACTTCGCGGGTGGCGTCCTGGTGACCACGGGCATAGGCCGCCTGTTTTTCGCTCTCCACGTCGACGGTCTCGAAGTCGTCGAAACCAATCGTCGTATCGGCAAAACCGGAGGCACCATCGGCATCCGCCAGCGGATCGCCGAAAGCCACGCCTGCCGGCTGGGCATCACCGAAATCCTTGAGATATCGTGCAATGGACGCGCTCATGCTTGCCCCCGGCAGAACAGACCAAAAGAGCGAGACATGTTCCGTTGCCTGCGATCCAGAGCGTTCTGTCGCATTTCCGGATGGAAAACCGGGATCCACTTTTCCTGGAAATGCTCTAAGCCGTTTGGCGGCACCACCGTCATCCTTGCTACCCTGCCCGTCTCTTCCATGATTTCCGGAAGGATCACGCCATGCGATCCGCCCCATATTGCCCCGACGTTAGGTGTTCAAACTTGTGCGAGGATGAAGGCGGGCCATTCAGCAAGCCTGCGCCCATTCATCCATGCGCGCGCAGGTCGGCCGAAACCGGTTACTTGAAGAGCTGGAGGATATTTTCCGCATTGGCATTGGCGATGGAGAGCGCCTGGATGCCGAGCTGCTGCTGCGTCTGCAGCGCTTTCAGCCTGGTCGATTCCTCGTTCATGTCAGCATCGACGAGACGGCCAATGCCCTTGTCGATCACATCCATCAGGCTCGACACGAAATTTTCCTGCATGTCGATGCGGCTCTGCAGCGAACCGAGACTGGAAGCCGTGCTGGTCATCGCCTCGAGCTGCTTGTCCACGAAGGACATCATCACATCGATGGCATCCGCATCGGTATAGGTGGTGCCGCCGCCGGCAAAACCGCCCATGGCCGCAGCGACGACATCGAGATTGCCGAGATCGAGTGTGGAGACGGAAAAACCGAGGGAACGAGCGATGGAGGTCTGGCCGCCGCTCGTATCGTAAAACCAGTCATTGCCAGTGGTGTCGCGATAGGCAGAGGAAACGGTCGTTCCGCCGCCGGACGGGTCTGTTGCCGTCACCTTGACCCATACGTTTTCCGCAAGACGGAGATAATTGTCGGCCCCGCCACTATAGACATTCGGATCCGTGTTCGTATCCGCCGTCGCGGCATTCAGAACGCCAATTTGCGCGTCGGTGAGTTTCGGCAGGACGTAACCCGTCTTCGTTACCGTGCCGGCGGTCGTCGACGTCTGGGTGACTTCATATTCCGTCTTGCCGACAAAAACGGCGCTCTTGTCGAGAATACCGAGCTTTCCACCGCTCAGGTCGAAAAGGACGGTGCTGCCATCGAGCTTGTAGTCAACGGTGGTGACGCCGACATTTCCCGAGCCCGTTCGCGTGAAGGATGCAACGACCTTCTTCGTGATGGGTTCTTCGGCCGGCGGCGTGCCACCGTTGCTGATGCTGGCCTGCAGCCAGTTTTCACCGGAGAAGGAAGCGGATTCGGAAATGCTTTTCAGCTGCTCCTGAAGCTGCTTGATTTCATCCTGAATCTTGCCGCGGTCGGCGCCAACGCCGTAGGCGGCAACAAGCTTGGCCTTGATCTGCTTGACAACCTCGATCGTGCTTTCAAGCGCGTCATAGGCAGTGTCGACCTTGGCGGCGCCCAGACCCAAGGCATCCTGCACCGCGGAAAGCGCATTATTGTCGGAGCGCATTGTCGTCGAGATGGACCAGTAGGCCGCATTGTCCGCCGCAGTCTCGACACGATAACCGGAGGACACCCGCGCCTGTGTCGTTTCCAGATTCTTGTCGATCATGCGCAGGGTCTGCAGCGCGGCCATTGCCGCCGCATTGGTCAAAATGCTGGTCATGGGATCCACCCAATTCAAAATGTCAGAAAAATCCGGCGCTTCGCCGAAAACGAGCAGGAGCATCATGCGCATCGGCAATGGCTGAAACCGGCCACCGCGACCTGCCGTTCGTTAACAAATCGTTAATGCGATAGGTAACAAACAACAACGCTGATTTGCAAGGCGTTCCTTGGCTTTACAGAACGGTTTTGCATAAACCGACAGGCTTCAGGCAAGCTCGGGCGAAAAAATGCCCCAATGAGGCCGTCGCGCCCGTGATTTTTGCAGGCACGACGGATAATCGATCAAAATGTCCGGTGGTCTGGTTCAGGCCGCTTCACCCTGACGGGTCGGCACGAATCGGGCCGCCATCAGGCTCTGACGCAGAAATTCGGTATTCTCGTCAGGATTTTCGGAAGGGTTCTGAAACGAGACATGGTTGATCTCGACCGCCGCATGGTCGTTCGCGAGAATCAAACGCGCATAGACCGTGGCGCCCTTCGGCTTAAGCTCCAGATCGAGAGTGATCTCCGGCGCCCCTTCCCATTCGAGCTTATATTCGCCACCGGCGCCGAAGTTGATCGTGCCCGGATGATAATAGAGTTCCGCGGCAGACGAGACGAGGTCAGCTATGCTGCCATTGCACTCGAATCTGAGCAGCGAAATCAGGTCGGCCGGGTCTAGCAGGCGTAGTTCGGTGGCGATCGGGTTGATCGCCTCTGCGACGATCATTTCCCGCTGTTCAGAATAGGCGGATTTTTTCATTGGTTTTATTGAACCCGTATTTTCGATGACTTCATGGCGTAAACCCGATGAACGAGTTCAGCCACAGCCTTATAAAAGGCTGGTGGAATCACACTATCGATCGAGACTTGCGCAAACATGGAGCGTGCGAGCGGTGGGTCTTCAAAAACGGGGATATTATTTTCTTCCGCAATCTCGCGGATTTTCAATGCGATAAGGTCCTGGCCCTTGGCCACGACGATCGGCGCATCGCTTTCTTCGCGCACATAACGCAACGCCACCGCAAAGTGTGTGGGGTTGGCGATGACAAGCGTTGCGCGCGGCACGTTGTTGATCATGCGCCGGCGGGCACGGTCACGCGCGATCGAACGCTGGCGGGATTTGACCACGGGGTCGCCCTGCGACTGTTTGTACTCTTCCTTCACCTCATGCTTCGTCATTTTCAGCTGGCTGAACCAGTGGTGGCGCGTCCACAAAAGGTCGACGGCGGCGAGCAGCGCGGTCGACAGCAGGATCACCACCATCATTTTTTTGACGATCTCGACAACCCTGACGAAAATCACCTGCGGATCGGAAAACATCAGGTCGATGAGACTGTAGAAATCGCCGCGCAGCGCAAAGAACATGATCACCGAAACGATCAATATCTTGAACAGCGATTTGCCGAATTCAACGAAACCCTGCTTGCTATAGATACGTGTGAAACCCTTTGCGGGCGAGACACGCGACCATTGCGGACGCACCCTTTCAAGCACCGGCGACGGCAGGTTCTGTAAAAACGACGAAGCGAGGCCGAAGACGATGAACATGATCATGGCCGGCATGAGCAGATAGGCCATGGATGTGCCGAGAAAATAAAGCAGCGACAGGGCGTCCGGCCTGGTGCTGAGATCCCATTGCTCGGGCTGGCCGAACAGGTCCTTCAGTGTGACACCGATGCGACCGGCACCATCGGGCAGAAAGAAAACCAGATAACAATAAAAGGCGAGCGACGAGGCAAAGATCGGCACTTCGCGAGAAAATGGAAGGTTGCCCTTTTCGGCCGCATCGCGGAGTTTTTTCTCCGTCGGGGCTTCTGTTTTACTGTCCTTGTCCTGATCGTCTGCCAAGGCACGTTCCCGGGATAAAAAAAGGCCCGCCGATCCCGGCAGGCCGTCATCCCGAAACTAGCGCCCATGGTCGGCCATCGCAATGGCCGCGTCTGCCAAGGGTGTGGGTTATCAACCGGCTTCCGCTTAAGCCGCCGCCGATTGTTCGTCCGTGGAGGCTTCCTTCAGCTGAATCTGGCCGGAATTGGCCAGGCGGATGGCTTCCTGCGCCACGGCGCGGCGCGCGATCGCCACTTCGCGGGTGTTGACCGAGGCCTGCGGCACGGCGAGATCCGATTCGATCATGCGGCGCTGACGCGGGCTGATGCTCGACAGGACACATTCCTTGATTTCCGCCGTGGCGCTGCGCAGGGCCATGGTGAGAACATCTGCCGAGACATCGTTGAGCAGCAGGACGCGGCTGCGCTGCGGCATGAACATGATGTCGTCGAAGAGGAAGATCTTCGGCTTGACCTTGTTGGCGGCTTCCTTGCTCAGCGTTTCGAGCGAGCTGAGCAGCGTGTCGACCTGCGGCTTTTCCATTTCGTTCATCAGATCGGCAACCTTGGTGGAACCGCCCGCATTGCGCTCTGCCTCGATCTCGTTGATGAGGTTGACCACACGCTTCTCGATGATCTGCGCAGCCGTGGGGCTGACTTCCTTCATGTTCACCGTACGGTTCATGATATCGGCGCGCTGTTCTTCCGGAATGGTGAGAAGGACCTTGGCGCCGAAAGACGAGGGCAGCATGGAGAGGATATAGGCGATGGTCTGGGGATGCTCGCGCAGCAGGAACTTGCCGACGAATTCCGGCTCGGCTTCCTGCAGGCGGTCCCAGATCGACGCCTCATAGGCCTGGAAGGCTGCACGGCGGCCAAGAAGGCTGTCGACTTCCTCCGGTGTCAGGCCTTCTTCGAGAATACTTTCAATCGCCTTGGCATTGTCCATCAGACCCGTTCCTTCGGTGAACAGGTCTTCGAACTCCGCCACGATCTGTGCAAGTTCGTCCGGGGGAATGACGCGCAGCGTCTGGGCCGAGGAAATGATCAGCTGCAATTCGTGCTGCGTGAAAAACTTCAGCAGCTTGCCGGCGACGCCCTTGCCCATGGCAAGAAGCACCGCGGCCGCCTTGTCGGCCTGAGACAACGGCTTGCCCGCAAGGGGGTTACCGAAATCCTCGAAGTCCATCATGGTCTTTCCTCTCCGTCCCCACAGGGATCAGGCTTTTCTCGTACTCATTACTTCAATCAATTTTACGCCGAAGCGCGTATCGTCGTCTTCAAGTACCGTTATTTCACCGCGCGCAATACGGCGGCCATTCACCATGATTTCAACCGGTTCGCCGATCTTGCGGTCTAGCGCGATCGTCGCACCTTCCTCGAGGCTCATCAGACCCGAAACCAGCATCCGGCTGGTGCCGAGAACGATCTGGACATCGATCGGGATATCCATGATCAGGTCCATATTGTCGGACAATCCGCTGCCAAGCGGCGCCTTGACGCCCGCAACCTGCGGGGCGGCGGCAAAATCATCCATCGCAAAATCGGTCGACCCGCCACCGAAGGCGGAAAGATCGCTGTCTGCGGAAGCATCGTCCGCGCTTCCGAAATCGCCGAAGTCACCAAAATCGGATAGCGAACCTTCCGCATCCGTCTTGAGGACGCCGCGCAGATCGCCGATAGCCTGGTCGATGTCGCCGCTGTCTTCAAGCGACGGCAGTACCGCATCATCGGTCACAGGTGTTTTCTTCGTAGCCATGCGCTGATTATTCCCTTTGAAACTTGCGTCAACCTGCCCAAAACCCCAAAAGGCCGGGGCAGGATTTAACCCATCAAATGTCGCAGAATCTCGTCGTCCGTGCTGACATTGTTCTTTACCCGAACCATGTAGCGGTCGCCGGACTTGCCGAATTCGCAATTATAGAGTTTGGAGCCGTTGGCACTGACCTCGACGCCGATATCGTCCTGCTTCAGATCCTGAAACGGAATGACGTCGCCGGCCACCAGCCTGGAGATCGTCCGCAGGGTCAGCGTTTCGAGCTTGATGCGCGCCTCGAGCGTTACCTGCGATCTTTTCACCTGCTGCGAAATCATATCCATCCATTCTTCCTGCTTCTTCAGCGCCTGGGCTGAAGCCTTGGGAGCGACGATGGATGTCTTGAGCAGGGGCCGCTGCGGAACGATGAGAGAAAATTCCGACGCGACCTTGCCGATATTGATCTTCATGCGAATGGTCACGCCATAGAGGCCGGCGATCATTTCGTCGAAGGCGCTTTTTCCATTGGCGTTGAAGGGCGGATCGATGGTCGCCTCGAAACCACCAGGTGCATTGACGCCCGAGCGCAGGACACCCGCGATGCGTCCGAGAACCATGGCCGCAAGGTCGAGTTCGATATGGGACAGGCTGCGCTCATCAGGCTCGCCGATGCTGTCAGGGGCCGCACCCAGCATGCGCTCCATGAGCGCGATGACGAAGCCGTTGCCGACAGCCATCATGAAATTGGGGCACCAGTTGCGCAGCGAACAATCGGCGACGGCGACATTCTGTCCGACATTGGCGATGAGATCGGTCATCAACCCCGATTCGGAACCGAGATATTCGACCTCTATCGCAATGCCGGTCTCGCTGTGAAAGATGTCCGGCAGGAATTCGCTGTAGAGATGGCCGATATCGGAACCGATCTTGGCGATCGTCCTGCGGTCGGAAAGCCCTCCCGTGAGTTTCGCGAGCAGGGCAGTATCGATGGCGGGGGCTCTTTGGGGTGCAGCTTTAGCCATCGTCATGCCGCCTTGTTTTCGCCGCCGGGGTTCATCATCTCCTGCTCGACGGCGTCGATGGACGGCCGCTCATAGTTGGAGATGGTCTTGCGGCCGTATTCGAGCGCGACCTGCGGCACCGAGCCGTTCATGTAGGCGATCAGCGTCTGCTTGACGATGATGTAGAGGCGGTGCTGCTTGGTGCGGACGATCTTGACCTGCGACGCGAGCGGATTGCAGATCGAATAGGACAGGATGATGCCGAGCATGGTGCCGACGAGTGCGGCGCCGATCAGGCCGCCCAGAACTTCCGGCGATTCGTTGATCTTGCCCATGGCCTTGATGACACCGAGAACCGCCGCGACGATACCGATGGCGGGGAAGGAATCGCCCATGGTGGTGATCGCGTGGTAGGGCTTCAGCTTGTCGGTCAGGATGGTTTCGATTTCCTCATCCATCAACGCTTCGATTTCATGGCTGCGGGCGTTGCCGATGATGATCAGGCGGACGTAGTCGCAGATGAACGAGGTCAGTTCCTTGTTCTTCAGGACCGAAGGTGCGCTCTGGAAGATCGAGGATTCTTCCGGATTGTCGATATGGGCCTCGATCTCGTTGCGCGACTTCGTGCGCAGGTCGCGCATCAGCGAATAAAGCACGCCGAGCACGTCGAGATAGTTTCGCTCCTTGGGCACCGAATGTTTGAAGGCCTCGCCGAGCGCCTTGCCCGAGTCCTTCACGACCTTCATCGGGTTCGCCATGATGAAGCCGCCGAGGCCGGCGCCACCGATAATCAACAATTCGAACGGCTGAACCAGCACGTCCAGATGGCCGCCCATCGCCATGTAGCCGCCGATGATGCAGCCGAAGGTGATTATAAGTCCAATTACAATATTCATTGATCGACCACGCCCGAACAGTGTTCCATGCCGCCATCTCTAGAAAATGTGGCTTGCGTGAACCTGTCCGCGAGGCCTCCTGCTCGCTTCCCCATCAGCCAGTTTCGCACAAGCAAGCTGCGGCACTATGCCGGCAAAGGCGGACGTGCGCCTTGAGATCGGGATCAAACGAGAGCGGCGGTTCAGTGACTTCCACCTACACCAGCTACAGACTGATCAGTCATGACATCGGCAAGTCGCTCGAGCGCGTGTCGAAGCAGCCCGACGTGGCGCGCGAGACCGAATATTACCGGTCGAAAATCGGCGATGTAAAATCCATCGACGATTTCATGGCAGATACCCGTCTCTATAATTATGCGCTGAAAGCCCACGGCCTCGAGGACATGGCCTACGCGAAAGCCTTCATCCGCAAGGTGCTGGCGGAAGGCACAACCAGCAAGGACGCCTTCGCCAACAAGCTTTCCGATAGTCGTTATGCCGATCTTGCAAAATCGCTGGACTTTGTGAGCTTCGGGGCAGCCACGACCGCAACTGAGGCGGCGCAGTCCGGCGTCATCAGCAAATACACACGCCAGACCCTTGAACAGGAGGCGGGTGACGACAATAACGGCGTCCGTCTTGCCCTTTATTTCGAGCGCATGGCGCCGAATATCAAATCGGGCCTCGACTTTCTGGCAGACGACGCGCTCGCGCAGGTGTTCCGCACGGCCTACAACCTGCCCGACGAATTTGCGGCAGCAGATGTCGAGAAACAGGCCGCTCTCATCGAAAAAACCATCAATATCAAGGATCTGCAGGATCCTGAAAAGGTCGGCAAGCTGCTCGAGCGTTTCACCATCATGTGGGAAATGCAAAATCCCTCGACGACCTACGATCCCCTTGCCGTTTTCGGCTCCTCCAGCGGCTACGGCATTTCCCCTGACCTGCTGATCTCCATCAACTCCCTGAAACTCGGAGGCAAATGATATGCAATCCGGACTATACGTCGCCCTGTCCTCGCAGATCGCGCTGGAGCGCCGTCTCACCACCATTTCCGACAATATGGCGAATGTGAACACGGTCGGCTTCCGCGGCTCCGAAGTGAAATTCGACGAAATGGTCGCCAAGAACCACAATGACATGAATGCCAAGGTGGCTTTCGTATCGCAGGGCAACGACTACCTCTCCACCCGTCAGGGCGCTTTCGAACAGACCGGCAATTCCTTCGATTTCGCCATCAAGGGCGATGCCTGGTTCTCGCTGGATACGCCCGATGGCCAGATCCTGACACGCGACGGCCGCTTCACCATGCGCCCGGACGGCGCGCTCATCTCCTCGAACGGTTATCCTGTGCTCGACGCGGGCGGCGGTCCCATCCAGCTCAATGCGAATGGCGGCCCGATCACCGTCGGTCTCGACGGCGCCATCAGGCAGAACGAAAACATCGTCGCCACGCTCGGCATCTTCCAGGCGGATTTCTCGCAAGGCTTCCTGCGCCATCCCAATAGCGGTGTGAAGCCCGTGGCCCAGCCGACACCGGTCGTCAACAACCACGAGGTCGGCGTTGTTCAGGGTTATCTGGAAGAATCGAACGTCAACGGCATTTCACAGATGACGCAGCTCATTCAGGTCAACAGGGCCTTCGAAAGCATTTCCTCACTGATGCGCGACACCGAATCCACCTTCGGTGAGGGGATCAAGACGCTTGGCGGCGCGCGTTGAGGAACTGAGTGATGACAATGCCGGAATCCATGCTCTCGGCCCACGCGATCTCTCCGAAGCTCGCCCAGCTGGCAAGCCTTGCCGGGCACTATGCCGATCCGGAGTTTTCCGTGTCGCCGGGCGGTCATGTCCGCACCATCGCCGCCGGACACTATACGGTTTCCGGCCTTTCACGGCATGTGAGGCTTGGCGAATTCGTCGCCCATCGCAGCGCGACCGGCATTCATCTCGGCGAAGTGGTGCGCGTGGAACCGGACATCTGCTATGTCTGCCCGATCGAACCGGGCGAACCGATCGGCATCCACGACACCGTCATTCGCAAGGGCGCCTTCCGCGTCGCGCCTGACGACAGCTGGTGCGGGCGCACCATCAATGCGCTTGGCGAACCCATCGACGGTAAAGGCCCGCTTGCTTCTGGCACCGAGCGTCGTTCGATTTCCAACAACGCGCCGCCTTCGATGACGCGCAAGCGCGTGGAAACGCCCTTTAAAACCGGCGTGCGGGCGATCGATATATTCTCGCCCCTGTGCCTCGGTCAGCGCCTCGGCATTTTCGCCGGTTCGGGTGTGGGTAAATCCACGCTGCTGTCGATGCTCGCTAAGGCCGACGCCTTCGACAAGGTCGTCATCGGGCTGGTGGGCGAGCGCGGCCGCGAAGTACGGGAATTCATCGAAGACACGATGGGCGAAAACATGGGCAAATCCATCGCCGTCGTCGCAACCAGCGATGAAAGCCCGATGCTGCGCAAGATGGCCCCGCTTTCCGCCGTCACCATCGCCGAACATTTCCGCGACCAGGGCGACAACGTCCTTCTTATCATCGACAGCGTCACCCGTTTCGCCCATGCGATCCGAGAAGTGGCGGTCGCTTCGGGCGAGCCGCCAGTGGCGCGCGGTTACCCAGCCTCGGTCTTTACCGAATTGCCGCGCCTTCTCGAGCGGGCCGGACCCGGCGCCGAAGGCACCGGCACCATCACCGCCATCGTCTCCATTCTGGTCGACGGCGACAACCACAACGATCCGATTGCCGATTCGACCCGCGGTATTCTCGACGGCCATATCGTGCTGGATCGCAGCCTCGCCGAAGAAGGCCGCTATCCGCCGATCAATCCGCTCGCTTCGATCTCGCGTCTGGCCAAGAAGGCCTGGACGCCGGATCAGGAAAAGCTGGTCTCGCGCCTCAAGGCGCTGGTGCACCGCTTTGAGGAAACGCGGGATCTGCGGCTGATCGGCGGCTATCGTCCAGGGACCGACCCCGATCTCGACATGGCGGTAAAGCAGGTTCCGATCATCTATGAAACGCTGAAACAGCTTCCGAACGAACCGGCGGCGCAGGACGCCTATGCCGATCTGGCGACTGCGCTGCGTGGCGGAGTGCAAAATAATCAGCCGCAGGTAAACCCGAGAATGAGAGGCTGATCCGTGAAAAAGAATCAGATCGACAATGGCGATGTCGGGGATGCGCGGCCGCAGCCTCCTTTTTTCACGCTCGACCGTATTCTGGCGTGGACGGGAATAGGGCTTGCCGCCGCTGCGGCCTTCTTTCCGTGGTATGTGTTCTTCAACGAGGACAAGTTCGGAATAAAGGTGGCAGGCGGCGATCGCACGCGCGACCTGCCCCATACCGGCCCGCGTGAAGTCTTCAGTGTTTCGCCCATGGCCATGACCAACCGCAACAAGGAAGACATGCCGCCACCGGCGGAATTGCCGGATATGCTGACAACGGCGACCGTCAGCGGAAACGGCAAGGAAAAACAGAACGACCTTGCAGCCGGGCTTGAAGACCAGCCCTTCCCCGGCCAGACCTCCTTCCGCCTGCTGCATGTTTCCAACGGCCGCGCATTGATCGAAGACGGATCGGGCATGTATGTGGTGCGGGTCGGCTCCACATTGCCCGACAATGCGCGCCTGACGAAGATCGAGCAGCGCGGTGGCCAATGGCTGATAGAGACCTCTTCCGGGAAGACCTATCATCCCGAGAAGTAGTCAAATCATTCAGCCCGTATTGCTGTCAGATTTGGCAATGATTCAGCATCCGCACACCGGGCTGGATGCCGGATTTAGTCCGGCATGACGGAGAGGTTTTGATACTCAAGGCGCGCCGCATCTGCCGGCGCGCTTTTTTTGTTTCCACGACAGCCCGGGAGATCACATTCTCCCTTCTCCGCATCTTCGCCCTCCCCGCAAGTCTGACGCAAGATTAGCGCCGTAGGTTCGGGCCATACGAGATGGAGAAGTCTATGCAACCGATTCAACTGTTCGATCTGGCATCCCGCCAAGCGGAATGGCTGAGCGTGCGGCAGGAAGTCGTGGCGACCAACATCGCCAACGCCAACACACCGAAGTTCCGCGCCAAGGATGTCAGCCCTTTTGAAGCCGTGATGCAGGCCACCGACCAGCAGGTCGGCATGGCGAAAACCCATCCCGCCCATTTCGGGGCAAGCGCCCTTAGCGAAAACATCGCTCTGCGCGACAACCCGGTCAATAACGAGATCGGCATGCAGGAATCGGGCAATTCGGTCGCGCTTGCGGAAGAAATGACCAAGACCGGCGAGATCAAGCGGCAGTACGACCTGAACGCCAATCTCGTCAAATCCTTCCATCGCATGATGCTGATGACGGTAAAGAGGTAAGCCATGGATCCCTTGAGTGCGGCGAGCAAGATCGCGGGCAGCGGCCTGGAAGTGCAGTCCACACGACTGCGCATCGTGTCCGAAAACATCGCCAACGCCAGATCGACCGGCGACACCCCGGGCGCCGACCCCTATCGCCGCAAGACTGTCACCTTCGGCTCGGAGCTCGACCGCGCCAGCGGCGTGGAACGCGTGACGGTGAAGAAGCTCGGCGTCGACCGGGGTGACTTCGTCAACGAATACGACCCCGGCAACCCGGCCGCCGACACCAACGGCATGGTGAAGATGCCGAACGTCAACATCCTGATCGAAATGGCAGACATGCGCGAAGCCAACCGCAGCTACGACGCCAATCTTCAGGTCATCCGCCAGACACGCGACCTCGTCGCTTCCACCATCGACCTTCTGAAGGCATCGCAATGATCGACGGCATCAAGCAACTCAGCTCCCTTTCGCTCGCGCGCGGCGCAAGCGGCGTTTCCTCGCTGACGGAAAGCGTTTTCGGCAGCCAGCAGACGACGCCCGCCCAGCAGACGGGTGCAAGCTTCGCAAGCGTTCTCGGCAACGTATCGATCGATGCGATGAACAACCTGAAGAAAGCCGAAGTTGCCTCCTTCGAAGGCATTCAGGGCAAGGCGAATACGCGCGAAGTGGTCGATGCCGTGCTTTCGGCCGAGCAGTCGCTGCAGACCGCCATCGCGCTGCGCGACAAGATCGTGTCGGCCTATCTCGACATTACCAAGATGCAGATCTAGCCCAGCAGGAATATTGACATGAGAGCTCTTGCCATCGCTGCCACCGGTATGGACGCCCAGCAGACCAATCTGGAAGTCATCGCCAACAACATCGCCAACATCAACACCACCGGCTACAAGCGCGCGCGTGCGGAGTTCACCGATCTGCTCTACCAGACCGAGCGCATGCAGGGCGTGCCGAACCGCGCCAACCAGGCGATCGTGCCGGAAGGCGCCAATATCGGCCTCGGCGTGCAGACTTCGGCCGTGCGCAACATCCACACCCAGGGCAACCTGATCGAGACCGGCAACAAGCTTGACGTGGCGATCATCGGACAGGGCTGGTTCCAGATCGAGGCGGCCGACGGTTCGACGCTCTACAGCCGCGCCGGCGCCTTCAACAAGAATGCCGATGGCAATCTCGTGACGGTCGATGGCTATAACGTCATTCCCAACATCAATATCCCGACCGACGCGCAGGACATCACCGTTACCCGCACGGGTCAGGTGACGGCCCGTATCGGCAATGCCGCTGAATTCACCGAACTCGGCCAGCTCACCATCGCCAACTTCGCCAACGAAGCGGGTCTGAAGCCACTCGGCGACAACCTCTTTGCCCAGACGCCGGCTTCCGGCGACGCGGTCATCGGCGTGCCTGACGATCCGAGCTACGGCTACATCAAGCAATCCTACCTCGAAGGCTCGAACGTCGACGCCGTCAAGGAAATCACCGACCTGATCACGGCGCAACGCGCCTATGAGATGAATTCCAAGGTCATCACCACCGCTGACGAAATGGCTTCGATTGTCAGCAAGAACCTGAAGTAAGAACGGAAAGGCAGGCGAACATGAGGTTTGGCCGGAACAATAGCAGCTACAGAACGGCGCTCGTCCGTATGTGCCTGGCGTCTGCCTTTTCACTGGGGGTTTTTGCGCCCGCATCGATGCCGGCTCTGGCCCAGGCGCCGATGGCGCTGGTTCCCACACGTACCATCTATCCGGGCGAGACGATCACGCCCGAACAGGTGAAGCCGGTGGAAGTGACCAACCCCAATATTTCCTCGGGCTATGCCAGCGACATCAGCGAAGTCGAAGGCATGATCTCCAAGCAGACCCTGCTTCCCGGCCGCACCATTCCCGTCGCGGCCCTGCGCGAACCCTCGCTCGTCGTGCGCGGCACCAGCGTCAAGCTCGTCTTCACCATCGGCAACATGACGCTGATGGCTTCGGGAACGCCGATGACCGATGGATCGCTCGGCGAGGTCGTGCGCGTGCGCAACATCGATTCCGGCGTGATGGTCAGTGGCACGGTCATGAAGGACGGAACCATTCAGGTGATGGCGAAATGAGAGTGCTTCGTATCATAGCCGCGGCCATTCTGTTTTCAGCCCAGCCGTTCCTTTCCATGCCCGCAGCCCATGCCGATACGTCCCGCATCAAGGATATCGCATCGCTGCAGGCCGGACGGGACAACCAGCTGATCGGATATGGTCTCGTCGTCGGTTTGCAGGGCACGGGCGACAGCCTGCGGTCCTCGCCGTTTACGGAGCAATCCATGCGCGCGATGCTGCAGAATCTCGGCATCACCACGCAGGGCGGCCAGTCAAACGCCAAGAACATCGCCGCGGTGATGGTGACGGCCAATCTGCCGCCCTTCGCCAGCCCCGGCAGCCGCGTCGACGTGACGGTCAGTTCGCTGGGCGACGCAAACTCGCTGCGCGGCGGAACACTCATCATGACCTCGCTCTCCGGTGCTGACGGGCAGATCTATGCGGTCGCGCAGGGTGCGCTGATCGTCAACGGCTTTTCGGCCCAGGGCGACGCTGCGACGCTGACGCAGGGCGTGACGACCTCCGCACGCGTGCCGAACGGCGCGATCATCGAGCGTGAGCTGCCGTCCAAGTTCAAGGATTCGGTCAATCTCGTCCTTCAGCTGCGCAATCCCGATTTTTCGACCGCGGTCAGGGTCGCCGATGTCGTCAACGCCTTTGCGCGCGCCCGCTACGGCGATCCGATCGCCGAGCCGCGCGATTCGCAGGAAATCGCGGTGCAGAAGCCCCGCACCGCCGATCTGACCCGCCTGATGGCGGAAATCGAGAACCTGACGGTCGAGACGGACACGCCGGCAAAGGTCGTGATCAACGAGCGTACGGGCACGATCGTCATCGGTGCGGATGTGCGCATCTCCCGCGTCGCCGTAAGCTATGGAACGCTGACCGTGCAGGTGACCGAATCGCCGCAGGTCATCCAGCCGGCGCCATTCTCGCGTGGCCAGACGGCCGTGCAGCCGCAGACGGATATCATGGCAATGCAGGAAGGCAGCAAGGTCGCCATCGTCGAAGGCCCTGACCTTCGCACGCTGGTTGCCGGTCTCAACAGCATCGGGCTCAAGGCGGATGGCATCATTGCCATTCTGCAAGGCATCAAATCCGCCGGCGCCCTTCAGGCGGAGCTTGTGCTGCAATGATGAAAAGTCTGAAGAAAAACCATTTCTCGAATGGCCTTGCCCGCTTCGCAGCGGTGGCATCGCTGCTATTCCTGCTGCCGGCCGCCGGCGCGGAAAGCCAGCAGAACGTGGTGTCGGAACTCAGTACGCAGGATGAAATCCAGAAATTCTGCACCAACATTGCCGATGCCGCCCGCGACCAGCGTTACCTGATGCAGAAGCAGGAGCTTGAAAAGCTTCAGGCCGACGTCAACGAGCGCATCTCCGTGCTGGAAGACCGCAAGGCGGAATATGAGGACTGGCTGGCCCGCCGCGAGCATTTCCTCGCTCAGGCGAAAGCCAATCTCGTCGATGTCTACAAGACGATGAAGCCGGACGCCGCCGCACCGCAGCTTGAAAAGATGCATGTGGAGATTGCCGCCGCCATCATCATGCAGCTGCCGCCGCGCCAATCCGGTCTCATCCTCAGCGAAATGGATGCGCAGAAAGCCGCAACCGTCGCCGGCATCATGTCGCAGGCAACTGACAAAAACACTTCGAAGGATCCTTCATGAGCACGCGTCGTCTTCCGGCCCTCCTCCTGCCGCTCGCTCTGCTGGCCGGCTGCCAGAACAACCAGACCCTGAAGGAAATCGGCAATGCGCCCGCGATGAGCCCGATCGGCAGCGGCCTGCAATTCAGCCAGACGCCGCAGATGGGCATGTATCCCAAGCAGCCGAAACATATGGCCAGCGGCTATTCGCTGTGGAGCGACAGCCAGGGAGCACTGTTCAAGGATCTGCGCGCGCTGAATATCGGCGACATCCTGACCGTCAACATCCAGATCAACGACAAGGCCGATTTCGACAATGAAACGGAGCGTAACCGCACGAATTCCAGCGGCCTGAACTGGAAGGCCAATGCGGAGATCCTTGGCTGGAACCCGAAGGCCGATTCCAGCATCAATTACGGTTCCGATACCGACACCCAGGCCAAGGGCAAGACCAAGCGTTCTGAAAAGCTGACACTCCTCGTGGCCGCCGTGGTGACCGGCATTCTCGAAAACGGCAACCTCATCATCAGCGGTTCGCAGGAAGTGCGCGTCAACCACGAAATCCGCATCCTCAATGTCGGCGGTATCGTCAGGCCGCAGGATGTCGATGCGCAGAACATGATCTCCTACGAGCGCATCGCCGAAGCACGCATCTCCTATGGCGGTCGCGGCCGTCTGACGGAAGTGCAGCAACCGCCGGTCGGTCAGCAGGTCGTCGACCTGTTCTCGCCCCTCTGACGCCGGCATGCGGGAACGAGACTGATCCATGGAAAACGAACAGGCTGAGAGCAAGAAAAAGTCCTCCCCGCTGGTCATGACCATCGCCGGCGTTGCTATCCTCACATTGCTCGGCGCAGGCGGCGGCTGGCTTGTGGGCGGTATGATCGCCCCCAGGATCGCCGGCGCCGAGACGGCCGCGAAAGCGCCGGAAGCTGCCGGTGAAAAGGGTGGCAAAGACGCCGAAGGCATCGAAAAAATTTCCGCCGAGGCGAACGGCATCGTCCAGCTCGACCCCATCACCACCAACCTCGCCTACCCTGCGACGAACTGGGTGCGGCTTGAAGTGGCGCTGATGTTCAAGGGGCCGGTGGAAGTGGGTCTCGCCGAGGATATCCATCAGGATATCATGGCCTATGTCCGCACCGTCTCCCTTCAGCAGCTGGAAGGGCCGCGTGGCTTTCAATATCTTAAGGATGACATTCAGGAACGAGTTGACCTGCGCTCTCAAGGGCGCGTATCCAAGGTCATGTTCCGGACCTTTGTCATCGAATGATTCGATTTCTTGTTACCATCGCCGTCCTCCTCGCCTTGCCGGGCCTTGCCAATGCCCAGCAATTTCCGTCCGATCTGTTCAATACGCAGATAGACGGATCCGTCGCGGCATGGATCATCCGTACCTTCGGTCTTCTGACGGTTCTCTCCGTCGCGCCCGGCATTCTGATCATGGTCACGAGCTTTCCGCGCTTCGTGATCGCCTTTTCGATCCTGCGCTCAGGCATGGGGCTTGCATCGACCCCGTCCAACATGATCCTGCTGTCGATGGCGATGTTCATGACCTTCTACGTCATGTCGCCGACCTTCGACAAAGCCTGGACGGACGGCGTGCAGCCGCTTTTGCAGAACCAGATCAACGAACAGCAGGCCGTAGAGCGCATCGCCGAACCCTTCCGCACCTTCATGAACGCCAATACGCGTGACAAGGATCTGAAGCTCTTCGTCGATATCGCCCGCGAGCGCGGACAGGAAGTGATGACCAACAATGTCGTCGACTACCGCGTGCTGGTTCCTGCCTTCATGCTGTCGGAAATCCGGCGCGGTTTCGAGATCGGTTTCCTGATCATCCTGCCGTTCCTGGTCATCGATCTGATCGTCGCCACCATTACCATGGCGATGGGCATGATGATGCTGCCGCCCACCTCCATTTCGCTGCCGTTCAAGATCCTGTTTTTCGTGCTGATCGACGGCTGGAACCTGCTTGTCGGCAGCCTCGTCAGATCGTTCAACTAACGGCAATCTGTGCCGAACTGACACCGCTTAACCCTGTTCTTTAACCCCGCATGCCCAAGGCTGCGGGGTTTTTGCGTTTTAACGCTTTAGTTACCAGCTTTACTGATGACTTGGTAACTATATTTTTAAATTGAAAACTCACCAATAATATAAATCCAAAACTAACTATAAGTATTTTCCAGTATTTCTTAACGTTCAAATTAATCATTGGGCAATTTTTCGCTGCGAGATTTCCCACACACACAACGGGTTTGGTTTCCGAAACTAAGCATTTCTGAACCGAGTGGCATGAAGCCGAAACGTTGCGACCGGTAATACAAAGTCCGGAATGTCCCCACTCCAGTATCTCGTAAACAAGGGACACATTTACTATGGCAAGCATTCTCACCAACATTAACGCAATGTCCGCTCTTCAGACGCTGCGTTCGATCTCTTCCAGCATGGAAGACACGCAGAGCCGTATCTCGACGGGTCAGCGCGTAAGCTCTGCCTCCGACAACGCTGCTTACTGGTCGATCGCGACCACCATGCGTTCGGACAATGCAGCTCTGTCTTCCGTACAGGACGCGATGGGCCTCGGCGCCGCCAAGGTCGACACCGCCTCTTCCGGTCTTGAATCCTCGATCAACGTCATCAAGGAAATCAAGAACAAGCTCATCACTGCCCAGGAATCGACGGCTGACAAGTCCAAGATCCAGGAAGAAATCACGCAGCTCCAGGATCAGCTGAAGTCCATCACCGACTCGGCTTCCTTCTCCGGTGAAAACTGGCTCAAGGGCGTTATCGGCAAAGCCGCCGCAACGGCCGGCGACCTGGCAACCGGCGTTTCCATCGACAAGCAGATCGTCGGTTCCTTTACCCGTAGCTCTGAGGGCAACGTCAAGGTTCAGTCCATCGACGTCACTCTCGACGGCTCGAACGTTCTCGTCGATGTCAGCGGCAACAAGCAGGGTATCCTCGATGCCGACGCCCTGAAGGCAAACGTTGCAAAATGGACCGATGGTACGTTCCGCACCGCAACGACGACGCTCGGCGCGACCTTCTCCGAAGGCTCAAACGGCGTCTGGAGCGATGGCACGGACTTCTACAAGCAGGTTGGCGAAAACAAGTGGCTCCAGACAACTGACGCCACTGGTGCAACTCTCAATGCAGCTGTTCCCGCTGCACTGACGACGACCGCAGCCGTCTATGCTTCCGGCACATCGGTTCTCAACCTGGATCTCACCAAGCTCGACACCATGAAGACCGATTTCGGCCTGGGTGCGACCGCAACCAGCGAAGACGTTCTCGACCAGCTGATCTCGCATGTTGATGGCCAGCTCGAAGCAGCGACAAGCGCAGCCGCAAAGCTGGGCGCCGTATCTTCGCGACTGGATATGCAGCAGAACTTCGTTTCCAAGCTGTCTGACTCGCTCGAAAGCGGTATCGGCCGCCTCGTCGACGCCGACATGAACGAAGAATCCACCAAGCTGAAGGCCCTGCAGACGCAGCAGCAGCTGGCAATCCAGTCGCTCTCGATCGCAAACAGCGACTCGCAGAACATCCTGTCGCTCTTCCGTTAAGAGACGGCATCTCATAGCCCTTAAGGGGCTGGGGGATCCAATATCGAGACCAGGTGTGCGGGGGCTGACCGGGCATCTGGTACGATAGGAAAAAATGGTCGGAGGCTGAGCCAACCATACAGACAAAGGCCGCATCTTTTTAAAAAGGATGCGGCCTTATCTGTTTTTTAAGGTCTTTGCTTTACGCGCGCGTGCGCGCGATGGTTGAAAAATTAAATCAAAAGATGTGCGATTTTGCTGCCAGCTTAGGGCTTCATTAACCAAAGCGGGATTAGCTAAGGCCATCGAAACGGTGAGCTAACCTTTAAAAATCAGCCGGTTAGCAGGCATGATGCTGTGCGCCGTTCCCGGTGAGACCGGAATGTCCCTTCTTTAATCAGCCATTCAAGGGGCAAATCTATCATGACTAGCATTCTTACCAACATCGCAGCTATGTCTGCTCTCCAGACGCTGCGCTCTATCGGCCAGAACATGGAAGCCACTCAGGACCGTGTTTCGTCCGGCCTCCGCGTTGGCCAGGCTTCCGACAACGCCGCTTACTGGTCGATCGCGACCACCATGCGTTCGGACAACGGCGCTCTTTCCGCAGTTCAGGACGCTCTCGGCCTCGGCGCCGCCAAGGTTGATACGGCTTATGCCGGCCTTGAATCCTCGATCGACGTCATCAAGGAAATCAAGAACAAGCTGGTCGCTTCGCGCGAAGCAGGTGTAGACCGCGCCAAGATCCAGGAAGAAATCACGCAGCTTCAGGATCAGCTGAAGTCCATCACCGACTCGGCTTCCTTCTCCGGTGAAAACTGGCTCAAGGGCGTTATCGGTAAAACCGCCGCAACGGCCGGCGACCTGGCAACCGGCGTTTCCGTCAACAAGCAGATCGTCGGTTCCTTTACCCGTAGCTCTGACGGCAACGTCAAGGTTCAGTCCATCGACGTCACTCTCGACGGCTCGAACGTTCTCGTCGACGTCAGCGGCAACAAGCAGGGCATTCTCGACGCGGACGCACTGCGCGCCGACGTCGCAAAATGGACCGATGGTACGTTCCGCACCGCAACGACGACGCTCGGCGCGACCTTCTCCGAAGGCGCAAACGGCGTCTGGAGCGATGGCACGGACTTCTACAAGCAGGTTGGCGAAAACAAGTGGCTCCAGACAACTGACGCCACTGGTGCAACTCTCAATGCCGCTGTTCCCGCTGCACTGACGACGACCGCAGCCGTATATGCTTCCGGTACATCGGTTCTCAACCTGGACATCACCAAGCTTGACGCCATGAAGACCGCTTTCAACCTGGGTGCGACCGCAACCAGCGAAGACGTTCTCGACCAGCTGATCTCGCATGTCGATAACCAGCTCGAAGGCGCAACAAGCGCAGCCGCAGGACTGGGTGCCGTGTCTTCCCGCCTCAAGCTGCAGGAAAACTTCGTTTCCAAGCTGTCCGACTCGATCGACAGCGGTATCGGCCGCCTCGTCGACGCCGAGATGAACGAAGAGTCCACCAAGCTGAAGGCCCTGCAGACGCAGCAGCAGCTGGCAATCCAGTCGCTCTCGATCGCAAACAGCGACTCGCAGAACATCCTGTCGCTCTTCCGTTAATCGGAAAAAGCCTTTCAAGACTGAAAAGCCGCGCTCCAAGCGCGGCTTTTTTCATTATCGTTAAGAAAAATTATCGTTCCTTAATTTCTCGTTCCGTTGATTTAGGCTTTGTTAACCATTTGCCGCCTAAAACCTAGTCATCGAAACGATTGGTTAACCAAGACGAAAAAGAGGTTAACAGGCATCAAGCCGCGCGATCGTTCCCGGCGGCAATCCGGAATGTCCCTTTTCATTTCAGCCAATCAAGGGGCAAATAATTATGACCAGCATTTTGACGAACGTCGCGGCAATGGCCGCCCTGCAGACCCTTCGCGCCATCGGCAGCAGCATGGAAGAAACGCAATCGCGTGTTTCCTCCGGCCTGCGTGTCAAGACCGCCTCCGACAACGCCGCCTATTGGTCGATTGCGACCACCATGCGCTCTGACAATGGTGCGCTTTCCGCCGTTCAGGACGCCCTCGGCCTCGGCGCAGCAAAGGTCGACACCGCTTATTCGGCCATGGAAACCACAGTCGATGTCGTCAAGGAAATCAGCAAGAAGCTGGTTGCGGCCCGCGAAGCCGGCGTCGACAAGGCGAAAATCCAGGAAGAAATCAGCCAGCTTCAGGATCAGCTGAAGAGCATCGGCGAATCCGCCTCCTTCTCCGGCGAAAACTGGCTGAAGGGCAAGATCAGCGACGCCACCGGCAATCTCACACCAATCACCAAACAGGTCGTCGGCTCCTTTATCCGCGATGGCGCAGGCAATGTTGCGGTCAAGACCATCGATATTCAGGTCGACAACAAGACGGCGCTTTTCGACACCTCGACGGGTACGACGAAGAACGGCATTCTCGACAGCGCCGCTTATTATTCCGACACCGGCGTCCTGAAGCAGTTCGAGATTACGACGACAACCGCAGGCGTTTCCACAACCACGCTCCACACTGCAAAGGTATTTACAGAGGCTCAGCTTCTGGCCTTCCCGTCGGGCTCGACAACAACGGTTTCAGCTGCCGACGCAACGACCGGCCTTGTTACCGTTGCCGCAGCAACCGCCGCGAAAGATAACGGCACCTACTTCAAGATCGGTGAAAACGCCGCTGGCGAAGCCCTTTATGTCAAGGCCAACAATACTGCGCCCGCCGCCGGCACCACCGTCACCACAATCGGAACGGGCGGCTCGTCCAACAATAATATCTATCTCGAGACCGCCGCCGCGGATTCGCAGATGGCCCAGAAGCTTAACTACTCGCTGATCGACCTCGACATTACCAAACATCTCGGCGGATTGACGAATGCCAGCGGTCAGGCACTGACTGAAAATGACGGTCTCGACAACATGATCCAGTTCGTCAATACCCAGCTGGAATCGGTCATCAGCGCGAGTGCCGATCTCGGTTCCATCAAGATGCGCCTGGACCTGCAGGAAGATTTCGTCTCGAAGCTGACCGACTCCATCGACAAGGGCATCGGCCGCCTCGTCGATGCGGACATGAACGAAGAGTCCACCAAACTCAAGGCTCTCCAGACACAGCAGCAGCTGGCAATCCAGTCGCTCTCCATCGCCAATACCAGCTCCGAAAATATCCTGTCGCTATTCCGCCAGTAAGCGGCGCCCGTTGGCTACGGGCGGTTTCGTCCCGCTCTGGCAGCAACAGAATATTCGGATATGGAAACCGCGCTTCGCAAGAGGCGCGGTTTTCCCGTTTGCCGAAAGCTGCACGGCGTGCGCAAAAGGGCGCGCAGATACCGCAAATGGCATCGGCCACGACAGCTAAATTCGCGCGTAAATATTTGATTACATTGGGGGAAAATGGTGCTGCTAGAGAGATTTGAACTCTCGGCCTCTCCCTTACCAAGGGAGTGCTCTACCCCTGAGCTATAGCAGCATCCGGTGCCGAAGCGTTTGCTTCAGCATCAAGCGTGGCGGCCTATTGCCATAGGTTTTTGATGAGCGCAAGTCGCAAAACGATATTCTTCATCAAGCGGCGCAAAAAAGCATGCCCCCTGTTGAAAAACGTATTTTTCGGATATTGCTGAATTTATGAACGAACATCATGACAAACAGGCGAAGGCAGGGGTTTCCCCCGGCGCTTCCGCGGAGCCGTCCGCCCCGGCGGCAAACGCCAACGCGCAGGCTGGCCCCGGCGAGAAGGCGCGCCAGCGCGAGGCGGAACGCAAGGCGCGGGCGGCGAAGAAGCTTCGCGAAAACCTCATGAAGCGCAAACAGCAGGTTCGTGCGCGCCGTGCCGGCGATGCGGATGACACGATTGGCCTGCCTGCCGCAAAAACGGACGAATCATCCTCATAGAGAATTCATCAGCATAAAATTGAAACGCCGCGGAAACTCGTCTAAGGACGCGCCTTTCCGCAAGGCAGATAAAGAAAGGCGGGCGAAGGCCCGTAGGGACGCATGGATCGCATCAGAATTACGGGTGGCAACAAGCTCAACGGCATCATTCCCATCTCCGGCGCGAAAAACGCCGCCTTGCCTTTGATGATCGCATCGCTTCTGACAAGCGATACGCTGACGCTTGAAAACGTTCCGCATCTGGCCGATGTGGAGCAGCTCATCCGCATCCTCGGCAATCATGGCGTCGATATTTCCGTCAATGGCCGCCGCGAGAGCCAGGGCGAAGCCTATTCCCGCACCGTGCATTTCACCTGCCGCACCATTGTCGACACCACCGCCCCTTACGAGCTGGTTTCCAAGATGCGCGCCAGCTTCTGGGTCATCGGCCCGCTTCTGGCCCGTGAAGGCCGCGCCCGCGTTTCCCTGCCCGGCGGCTGCGCCATCGGCACGCGCCCGGTCGACCTGTTCATCGAGGGTCTTGAGGCGCTGGGTGCGACGATGGAGATCGACGGCGGTTACATCAACGCGACAGCCCCCAAGGGCGGCCTGATCGGCGCGGTTTACACCTTCCCGAAAGTATCCGTCGGCGCAACACATGTGATGCTGATGGCAGCGAGCCTTGCAAGAGGCACCACCGTCATTCACAACGCCGCGCGCGAGCCGGAAGTCGTTGATCTGGCGCAGTGCCTCACCGCCATGGGCGCGAAGATCGAGGGCGCCGGCACCTCTACCATCACTATCGAGGGCGTTACCTCGCTCTCGGGTGCGCGCCACCGGGTTCTGCCTGATCGTATCGAAACCGGCACCTATGCCATGGCGGTTGCCATGGCCGGCGGTGACGTGGTGCTGGAAGGCACGCACGCATCCTTGCTCGACAACGCGCTCGACACGCTGCGGCTTGCGGGTGTTGGCATCAGCGACACGGAAACGGGCCTGCGCGTCGTGCGTAACGGCAACGGCATTCAGCCGGTCGATATCGTCACCGAGCCCTTCCCCGGCTTCCCCACCGATTTGCAGGCGCAGTTCATGGCGCTGATGACCCGCTCGCAGGGCGTTTCCCACATTACCGAGACGATCTTCGAAAACCGCTTCATGCATGTGCAGGAACTGGCCCGTCTCGGCGCGAAGATTTCGCTCTCCGGACAGATGGCCCGTATCGAAGGTGTTTCCCGCCTGAAGGGTGCGCCTGTCATGGCGACCGATCTGCGCGCCTCGGTGTCGCTGGTCATTGCCGGCCTGGTGGCGGAAGGCGAGACCATGGTTTCGCGCGTCTACCACCTCGATCGCGGCTTCGAACGTCTTGAAGAAAAGCTCACCCGCTGCGGTGCGCTGGTCGAACGCGTCAGCGATTGATCCTTTCATCGCCGCTCATCCGTTTCTACCCGTTGCAGAGCGGCCCGCGACTGCCTATTTCAATAGCAAGAAATAGACATTGCGGGCCATAGCCCGCGGAAAAGGAAAAAACGATGAGCGGCCTGAAATTGCTCGCGCTGGATAATGAAGATCTCTCCGTCATTTCGACGCATATGCAGGACAGCGTCTTCAAGCTGAAGGATGTCGCCTTCGAGCCGAAGCACGGGCAATTCACGCTTTCCGCCAATCGTTTCGTCTGGGAAAGCACGAACAAGAAGGCCCTGCCGCCGGAACGCTGCCGCAGCGTTGTTTTCCTGAAGCGGGTCTCCGCCGTTCGCTCGCACGGCATCAATCGCGAGGACAAGGAACAGGTGCTTTCGCTTCTCGCCATCCGTTTCGTGCAGAACGGCGAAGGGCCGGATGGAGCCGTTGAGCTCACGCTTTCGGGCGGCGGCGCAATCGCGCTTGACGTCGAATGCATCGAGGCGCAGCTGACCGATGTGAGCGGCGCCTGGGAAACGGCCGCCAAACCGCATCATCCCGATAGCGAATAAGCGCTCCACACCACTGCAACGGTTGCCTTTCGTCACCGTTTCGATTTATGCCACATACCAGAACCGCAATTGTTGCTGCGGTAAGTTCGTGCACCTTGCGGGATCGCCCGCGGGGACAATGAAAGGGTAATGGCGTGGCAATCTGGCTGGAGCGGGCATCGGCTGATTTCGAACAGAAATTCGCTGCCTTCCTGACAACCAAGAGAGAAGTTTCCGAAGACGTCAACGCGACCGTTCGCGACATCATCAACGATGTCCGCCATCGCGGCGATGCGGCCCTTGCCCATTACTCCCTGAAATTCGACGGCATCGATTTTTCCAAGGTCTCGATGCGGGTGACGGCGGATGAGATCGATGCGGCCTTTACCGCCGTCGATGCAAGCGTCATCGAGGCCCTCGAACTCGCAGCCCGGCGTATCGAAAAACACCATGCACGGCAGATGCCGAAGGACGACATCTACGAGGACGATATCGGCGTGGGTCTCGGCTCGCGCTGGACCGCCATCGAAGCCGTTGGCCTTTATGTACCCGGCGGCACCGCCAGCTATCCAAGCTCGGTGCTGATGAATGCCGTGCCGGCCAAGGTTGCCGGTGTGGAACGCATCGTCATGGTCGTGCCGGCAAATGGCGGCGCGGTCAATCCGGCGGTGCTGGCTGCGGCGCGTATTGCGGGCGTCGAGGAAATCTATCGCATCGGCGGCGCGCAGGCTGTCGCAGCTCTTGCCTATGGCACGGAAAGCATCGCGCCGGTCGCGAAGATCGTCGGTCCAGGTAACGCCTATGTGGCGGCCGCCAAGCGCCAGGTCTTCGGCACCGTCGGTATCGACATGATCGCCGGCCCCTCCGAAGTGCTCGTCATTGCCGACAGGGACAATGATCCGGACTGGCTGGCAGCTGATCTTCTCGCCCAGGCGGAGCACGATCGCGGCGCGCAATCCATCCTGATCACCGACAATGCCGAACTCGGCAAGGCGGTTGAGGCCGCTGTCGAGCGGCAGCTGAAGCGTCTGTCACGTTCCGAGACGGCGGCGGCAAGCTGGGCTGATTTCGGCGCAATCATTCTGGTCGACAAGCTCACCGACGCCATTCCGCTGGCCAACCGCATCGCCGCCGAGCATCTGGAACTTGCCGTCGATGACCCGGATGCGCTGATGGCCCACATCCGCAATGCAGGCGCGATCTTCGTCGGACGCCATACGCCTGAGGTGATCGGCGATTATGTCGGCGGCTCCAACCACGTTCTGCCGACGGCACGCTCGGCGCGCTTCTCCTCCGGCCTTTCGGTGCTGGATTTCGTCAAGCGCACCTCGATCCTGCGCCTCGGCCCCGAGCAGCTGCGCCAGCTCGCACCGGCGGCGATCACCCTTGCCCGTTCGGAGGGGCTGGACGCGCATGCGCGTTCCGTCGCAATCCGCCTCAATCCGGAAAGTTAAGCGATGGCTTCAGGCGATTTCCGGCTCTGCGACGTGGTACTGGACGACAGCATCGGCCGGTCCACGCCCGACGTGGAGCATGAACGCGCCGTCGCCATTTTCGACCTGATCGAGGAAAACACCTTCGAGCCGCTTGGCCATGTCGGCGGGCCATACCGGCTGCATATCTCGCTGGTCGACGCCAAGCTGGTTTTTTCGATCCGAACCGAAGACGAGAAGGATGTCGCGACCCATATCCTGTCGCTGACGCCGTTCCGGCGCATCATCAAGGATTATTTCCTGATCTGCGAAAGCTATTACGAGGCGATACGCTCTTCCACCCCCAGCCAGATCGAGGCGATCGACATGGGCCGGCGGGGTATTCACAATGACGGGTCGCAGACACTGATGGACCGGCTTTCCGGCAAGATCAAAGTGGACTTCGATACGGCGCGCCGCCTCTTCACCCTTGTCTGCGTGCTTTATTGGCGGGGTTAGAGATGAGCGATCCTGCCGCAGCGCCAAATGAGGGACGAGCGCCCAAATCGGTTCTCTTCATGTGCGGCATGAACTCCATCCGTTCCCCCATGGCCGAGGTCATCGCCAAACGGCTGGTGGCGCCCGGTATCTATATACAGTCCGCCGGCGTGCGGGCGGGCGAGCGCGACCCCTTCGTGGATGCCGTGCTGGAAGAACAGGGTTTTTCGCTCGGCAAGCACAAGCCGCGCACTCTAGACGAGATCGAGGATGATTTTTTCGATCTGATCATTACATTGACACCCGAAGCCCACCACGCAGCCCTGGAACTGACCCGCTCGAATTCGCTCGATGTGGTCTATTGGCCGACCATGGACCCGACGGTGATCACCGGCACGCGCGAGCAGATTCTCGACGCCTATCGCGAGGTACGGGACCATCTGGCAAAGCTGATCTCGGAACGACTGCCGAGAAGGCAGCAGCCGGTGGCGGATACGCTTTCAAAAGACTGAAAACTGCCTTGGCCTGTTAAAATCAATCGCGATTTTCAAGCCGATGCTTTAGAGGTTCACAAATGTGCCGGGATTGTGTAGTTTCCGCGCAATTTTCCCGGACTCGATATGTCCGGCACTATCAACAGGAAGAAAACCCTTACATGACAAAAGAAGAAGTCCTTGAATTCCCGGGCATCGTAACCGAATTGCTGCCGAACGCAACATTCCGCGTGAAGCTTGAGAATGAGCACGAAATCATCGCCCACACCGCGGGCCGCATGCGCAAGAACCGTATTCGTGTTCTGGCGGGCGACAAGGTGCTGGTCGAAATGACACCTTACGACCTGACCAAGGGCCGCATCACCTACCGCTTCAAGTAATCCGTTTTCGGCATCGGACGCCCGGGCAGCGCAATGACCAACTCAAAACAAAAGCTCGTTCTGGCATCCGGCTCGCCGCGGCGTCTGGAACTGCTGCATCAGATCGGCGTCGAGCCGGCACGTCTGATGCCGATGGACATCGACGAAACGCCCGCGAAGCTCGAGCATCCGCGAACGCTGTGCCGTCGCCTGTCGCAGCAGAAGGCCGAGGCGGCCCATGCGGCGCTGAAAAGCGAGCAGGCATGGAAAGACGCCTATGTTCTCGGTTCCGACACCGTCGTGGCCGTGGGTCGTCGTATCGTCGGCAAGGCAGAATATACTGAAGACGCCTCGGCGGCGCTGCATCTTCTCTCGGGACGCAGCCACTGGGTCTATACCGGCATCTGCCTTGTGACACCCGGCGGCAAAATCCGCCAGAAGGTGGCGGAAACCAAGGTGCGCTTCAAGCGCCTCTCCACACGCGAGATCGATGCCTATATTGCCTCCGGGCAATGGCGTGGAAAGGCAGGCGCCTACGGTATCCAGGGGATTGCCGGTTCGTTCGTCCAGAAATTGACGGGTTCCTATACCAATGTTGTCGGCCTGCCGCTTTATGAGACAATGTCGCTTCTTACCGGCGAAGGATTTGAGGTGACGTCAGGCTGGCTCGAAGGATAGACCATGGCAAAACCATCCCAGGAAGGCGTGGGAAATGTCACGCCGCTTCGGAAATCACAGCCATGCCCGGAATGCGGGCGACCCTCGAACCGGGATGACTATCCCTTCTGTTCGGATCGCTGCCGTTCGCTCGATCTTGCCCGCTGGCTGAACGGCTCTTACGCCATTCCCGTCGCGGATGATGAAAGCAGCGCCGGCGGACAGGATACCGGCAGGAATACCTCCGAATAACATCCCGAACCGCCGGAAACTCCGGCGGTGAATTGCATGATATTTTTTCAGGGCCTGCGCCCGTAATATATAATTCCCGGGTTACCCACTGCCCGAAAATCCATATTGAAACCCGGCTGACGCCCTCCCCGGCAGCCATTAAGGTCCGGCAATGGACGCAAGCTTGCAAAAGAGAGTGAGCCATGGCGCGCTGCTATTTGCGGTGCTGGCCGTTTGTTGCGCCATATTGGCGACGGTGCTGCTTGCCAATGACGGAAAGCACCTCAAAAGCCTGATGACCTATCTCAACCTGGCGTCCGCGACGAGTTCCGCCGAAGCGCCGCAGAAGATAAAGCCCGTCAAACGGCAAAAGCCCGCTCCCAGAAAACTCGATCTGCCGCCCCACCTGTTGAAATTCGAGCAGGCAGGCGTGCGCGCATCATTTGCACGCGACTTCGTGCTTTCCGGCAAGGATCTCTGCGACCGCTTTACCGCTGAGGGTTTTTCAAACCCGCAGGGCTGGCACGCCAGCCCGGTCAATATCCGCAATTTTGAATGCATGGCCGATCTTGCCGCCGGGAGCACAGCAGACATTGCCGAACGGGCATCGTTATTCCTGGAGATCAGGGGCGAAGCGTCGGGCGAAGTTCGCTCCATCAGGATGAAAGCGGTTGCACCCGAGACACCGGATGGAGCCGTCATTCTGACACGGCTTGGTGATGCGCTGACCATGATCGTCGGGCAAACCCGCTGGGGTGATTTGGCCAACATGCTGGAGCCGGCGCGCAGGATGCAGCCCTATCAGGCACAGCATTTCGGCATTTCCGTTTCCGTAAAGCCGGAGCCGACCGCTCCGCATCGGCTGAACGTGATTTTGCTGGCGACGGAACAATCGCCGGGACTGAAAGTGACACGTAGCTTTTTCGACAGGGACCGATGGCTTCGGCCCGCCGCCGTTTCCGACCGACCGACCCTCTATCCTTCCATCAAGGAAAAGCACAACCCGTGATGCAAAGGCGGCTCAGCCTATCGCCGCCAGCTTGCGACGGACCGGCGGGATCCTGTCCTTTTGCTGCGCCTGACGCTTGGCTTCCCACTGAAGCGCGGTGCGAACGATGGTGGTCAGATCATCAAACCGCGGGCGCCAGCCCAACTCTGACTGGATACGGCCGGAATCCGCCACCATTGTCGCAATATCGCCGGCGCGGCGCGGACAATGGATGATCGGGAAATCCTGCCCCGATTCCCGCTGCACCGTGTTGAGGACGTCCAGCACCGAGTAGCCGACGCCATAACCGCAATTGAGCGTTCGTGTGCCGCCGCCGGCGCGCAGATGCGCCATGGCCAGCATATGCGCGTCGATCAGATCACTGACATGGATATAGTCGCGAACGCCCGTGCCATCTGCCGTCGGATAATCGGTTCCATAAACGTCGACCCGGTCGCGTCGGCCGGTGGCCGCTTCGCACGCTACCTTGATGAGGTTCGCGACGCCCGTGGGGGAAGGACCGGCCCTGCCCTGCGGGTCAGCGCCCGCAACGTTGAAATAACGCAGTGCCACATAGTTGAAATCATGCGCCTGCACGACATCGCGCAGCATGATTTCGGAAGCGAGTTTCGACAGGCCATAGGGATTTTCCGGGCTGAGGATCGCTGTTTCGGGAACCGGGCCATCAAAGGGCTGGTTTCCGTAGACGGCTGCTGTCGAGGAAAAGATGAAGTTGCGAATGCCATGGCCGACCGCTGCCGCAACGAGGGCGCGGGTCGTGCCAGTATTGTTTTCGTAATATTCGAGTGGCCGGCTGATCGATTCAGGAACGCTGACAGAGCCGGCGAAATGGAAAATGGTCTCGATCTGATTTTCTTCGAAGATCTGGCCGAGCAATTTGCGATCCGCCGCGTCGCCCAGATAGAAACGCGCCGCCGGTGCTATCGCCCAGCGCGATCCCGTCGAAAGCCGGTCGACAACAACGACCTCTTCCCCGGCGTCGAGCAGAGCCCACACCATGTGGCTTCCAATATAACCGGCCCCACCGGTAACAAGAACAGCCATGACATTACTTCCCTGTTTGCTTTTCTTGATCCCATCAAAGCCAATAATTCTTCATCATTGATTACTTGCACAGCGAATACGCCATCAAACCCTCAGCCCTCTGAAAAGGTGGCTTACGATTGGTTAGCGCAATAAAGTGCTTTTTATTTATTAGATGAAAATGTTCTCATAAAAGGAACAATCAGCGCATAGCATAGAAATGCGCTCACGTCGATGGCTACGCCGTGGGGTTGTAGTTTTCGCAGCTCATCGTGATTTCTGGGGCAGATTTGCACCTGCCGCGCAGCATGATGCGCGGCGCGGCAGGGCAAAGATTTAGCGGCCGAGAATGTAAGACGCCAGCCGATCGGCCGCGTCTTCGATCTGTTTGGGGTTGCGCAGGAAGCAGGCGCGCAGGAACAGTTCCCCGCCTTCGCCAAAGGCAGTGCCGGGCGCGAGGCCGACGCCGGTCTTGTCGACAATATCCAGCGCCGTCGCACGGCTGTCCGTCACGCCGTCTATCTTGAGGAAGGCATAAAGGGCGCCATCAGGCTTCAGGGTTTCGACATGGTTCGTTGCAATCAGGGCATCGCAAAGGATGTCTCTGGATGTCAGAGCGCGCTCATAGTTCTCGCGGATGAAACCGTCGCCGTGATCGAGTGCCGCAACCGCGCCGCGCTGCATGAACTGCGCTACGCCGGACGTGGAATATTGAATGAGGTTCTCGATCACCTGCCCGATGGCGGGCGGCGCCACGAGCCAGCCGACGCGCCAGCCGGTCATGGACCAGTTCTTCGAGAAGGAATTGGCAAAAACGATCTTGTCGTCCGGTTCCATGACATCGAGGAAGGACGGCGCGCGTGTGCCGGCATAGTGGTAAAGCGCATAAATCTCATCCGCCACGATCCAGAGATCATGCTTGCGGGCGAGCGTCAGAACATCGCGCAGATTGTCGCGTGTCGCGGTCCAGCCGGTCGGGTTGGACGGCGTGTTGATGAACAACGCCCTGGTCTTGCCGGTAATCGCGCTTTCCAGCTTGCCGATATCCAGATCCCAGCGACCGTCGTGGAAATCGATGCCAACCGGAACGGCCTTTGCGCCCGCCACACCGATGGCAGCGACGATATTCGGCCAGGTGGGCGTGAGATAGACCATTTCGTCGCCCGGCGACGTCAGCGCCTGCACGGCAAGCGCAATCGCCTGCATGCCGGACCCTGTCACGTAAAAATGTTCAGGGGGAAGCCTGGCAGCAAAGTGGCGCTCGTAATAGCTGCTGAGCGCCTGTCGCAATTCAGGAATGCCGCGTTGCCAGGTATAGAAGGTCTCACCATTGTTGAGCCCGTCGATGGCAGCCTTGTTGATGAAGTCCGGGCTCGGCAGATCGCCTTCACCGACCCAAAGCGGCAGAAGATTGTCCCGTCCCCGGGCATAATTCACGACTTCAACAATGCCGCTCTCGGGAGCCGCCAGAGAGCGTGCACTCAGACTGTTCAAAATGGACATTAAAGACACTCCGTTTGGTGTCTTCTTATCCCATGGAACAGCCGATATGCATGATATTCCGTGAGGCGGTCATGGATTTTCTTTATGGATCAATCCCCGGCCAGAGAACGCCGCCCGCATGGACCGGCGACCAGGCCGGGGATAATTCCGATCTTAACGCGTCTTCAGCAGATCGCGGATTTCGGTGAGAAGCTTGACGTCTTCCGGCGGCGGCGCTGCTTCCGCCTTCTCCTCGACCTTCTTGGTCTCGACGGAGGCCCGCAGCTTGTTGACGCCCTTGACCATCAGGAAAATGATCCAGGCCAGAATGAGGAAGTTGATAAGAACCGTCAGAAAGTTGCCATAGGCGAAAACGGCGCCCTGATCGCGGGCGGCAGCGAGCGAGGTGGCGGTAACGCCGGAACTCAGCGGCAGGAAGTAGTTCGAGAAGTCGAAACCGCCGAAAATCGCGCCGACGATCGGCATGATGAGATCGTTGACGACGGAATCGACGATCTTGCTGAAAGCCGCTCCGATAATCACACCCACGGCCAGGTCCATGACATTGCCGCGGGCAATGAAGGTTTTAAATTCGTTAAGCATTCAGATTGTCCCTCTCTCCTGCTTCGCGAGCTGAAGCTATGTGACTGTCCCTACACGCTCAACCATATAGCTTCCTTACCCCATTTGGAATTCGCCAAGATTGCATTTATTAGCTTTTTTGCACGCCAGCATTCTGTTTCTACGCATTTTCCGGGCATAAAACCGCTACGCACTTTTATTGGAAATGCTCTCATCTTGAACTTTATGATCAGACCGCGCTCATTCTCAACGGCACGGAATTCGCCTATGCTCCTGTTCGGGAATTCTGGCATGGGGAGGATGCGTGCTTCCTGGGTGGATCATATTCGGTTCGGCCTTCGCTTATGTCCTGCTGCTGTTTGCGGTTGCAAGTTATGGGGACAGGAACAGCCGGAAAAGAAACGCCCCGAAAAAAGGGCGGCCGTTCGTCTATGCGCTTAGCCTTGCGATCTACTGCACGTCATGGACCTATTTCGGCGGCGTCGGGCTTGCCGCCGACAGGGGGCTGGAGTTCCTCGGCATCTATACCGGGCCGATCCTCGCCTTCACCATCGGCATGCCGATCATTCGCCGCATCGTCGAACTGGCAAAAACGGAAAAGCTGACATCGGTTGCGGATTTCATCGCCGCCCGCTACGGCAAAAACTCCACCGTGGCGATGATCGTCGCCATCATCGCGCTCGTCGGCGCCATTCCCTATATCGCCCTGCAATTGAAAGCCGTTTCCAACTCGGTGGCGACGATGGTCGATCCCGGCGATTACGGCATAGGCAGCGGCAATCTCTATTTCCTCGATCTGCCGCTGGTCGTCACCATCGTCATGGCCGGCTTCGCCGTCATGTTCGGCACGCGCCACACCGATGCCACCGAGCATCAGGATGGGCTGATCCTGGCGATTTCGATGGAATCCCTCGTCAAGCTCGTCGCCATGTGCACGGTCGGCTTTTACGTCCTGTTTGTGCTTTTCGACGGTCCCTCGCATCTGTGGCAGCTTGCCTCCGGCAATGAACAGGCCATGAAGGCCATATCCTACCATACGCCCATCAGCCGCTGGATCGTGATGACCCTGCTTTCCGGCTTCGCCATCATTCTTCTGCCGCGCCAGTTCCACGTCACCGTGGTGGAAAACCGCACGCCGGAAGAGCTGCGCATGGCGGGCTTCCTGCTGCCGCTCTACCTCATTGCCATCAACATCTTCGTTCTGCCGATCGCGCTGGCCGGCATTCTGACGCTCGGCGCAAATGGCGATGCCGATCTTTACGTGTTGCAGCTGCCGCTCGCCCATCAGATGCCGGTCGTGTCGCTGATCACCTTCATCGGCGGGTTTTCGGCGGCGACCGCGATGGTGATCGTCGCCTCGGTTGCGCTGTCGATCATGATCTCCAACGACATCGTCATGCCGATCTTCCTGCGGCAAAAGCTGCTGAACCGCTCGCCGCACCGGGACAACTTCGCCAAAACACTTCTCAACATCCGCAGAACGGCGATCTTTGCGGTCCTGCTTCTGGGCTACGGCTATTACCGTGCCGCAGACAGTGCGACCGGGCTTGCCTCCATCGGCCTCCTGGCATTTGCGGCCATAGCCCAGATGGCCCCTGCCCTCTTCGGCGGCCTGTTCTGGCGCCGGGCCAATGCGCGCGGCGCAATTGCGGGTCTCAGCTCGGGCTTTTTCGTCTGGGCCTATCTGCTGTTTCTGCCAAGCTTCGGCGGGCCTGATAACTCCGAGGTCGCGGCGAATATTCTCGGCTTCCTGTTTTCGGGCAGCACGGTCTTCAACGGTCCCGAGGCCGATCCATTTGTGAATGCGGTCATTCTCAGCCTGCTGGTCAATAGCCTTGCTTTCGTGCTCGGCTCGCTCTCGCGCAATCCGCGTCCGGTGGAACGCATCCAGTCCGGTATCTTCGTCAAGCGCCACTCGAAATCGCAATTCGCCACGCGCGGCTGGAAAACCCGCGTCAGCGTCGGCGACCTCAAAAGCGCGATCGCCCGTTATCTCGGCGAAGAGCGCATGCTGCGCTCGCTGGCGACCTATGAAAAAACGGCGGGCAGAAAGCTTAATGACGAGCAGCCCGCCGATATGGCGCTCATTCATTTCTCCGAACAATTGCTGGGCAGCGCCATCGGTTCGTCATCGGCCCGGCTTGTGCTTTCGATCATTCTTCAGAAAGCGGAGGATACCAGCGCGGACACGGCCTGGCTGCTCGATCAGGCGAGCGAGGCCCTGCAATATAATCAGGACATGCTGCAGACCGCTCTTGCGCAAATGGATCAGGGCATTGCCGTTTTCGACAGTTCGCAGCAGCTGACGATCTGGAACCGACGCTTCCGCACCCTGCTGGATCTGCCCGAGCAATTCGGTCAGGTTGGGGTTCCACTCACGGATATCGTTTCCATGTTGCAGGAGCGCGGCGACATGCCGGCCGGCGATACGAATGAGCTTATCACCAGTTTCCTGACCATGGACCTGCCCTTCTCGCTGGTGCTTGCGGGTGGCGAGCGGATTATCGAAGTGCGCTCCAACACCATGCCGGACAAGGGCATCGTCGCCACTTTCACCGATATCACCCAGAGGGTGGCGAGCGACCAGGCATTAAAACAGGCGAACGAAACGCTGGAGCAGCGTGTAGCGGAGCGCACCGTCGAGCTTACCCGCGTCAACCGCGAACTGGCTGAGGCGAGAGCATCCGCCGACGAGGCGAATATCGGCAAGACGCGGTTTTTCGCCGCCGCCGGTCACGACATTCTTCAGCCGCTGAATGCAGCCCGCCTTTATTCCTCCTCGCTCGTCGAGCGGCTTGGCGCATCGGGGGAAAGCGATCTCGTGCAGAATATCGATTCGGCGCTCGAATCGGTCGAGACGATTCTCGGTGCGGTGCTCGATATTTCCCGCCTCGACACGGGTTCGATGAAGGCGCGCATGACCTCGGTGCCGCTGAATGAGCTGCTGAAACGCATCGAGACCGACTTTGCGCCCATGGCGCAGGAGAAGAACCTCGATCTGGTGGTCATGCCCACATCGCTGACGGTGCGCTCGGACCCCAATCTCCTGCGGCGGCTGATACAGAACCTGGTCTCGAACGCCATCAAATATACGCTGACGGGCAAAGTCGTCGTCGGCGCGCGCCGCCGGGGCGGTGAGGTCGTCATTCAGGTGACGGATTCCGGCATCGGTATTCCCGCCTCCAAATTCCGTACGGTCTTCAAGGAGTTCGCCCGGCTGGATGAAGGGGCAAAGACAGCGTCGGGCCTCGGGCTTGGCCTCTCCATCGTCGACCGGCTGTCGCGCATGCTGCACCATCCCGTGCAGCTGATTTCAACACCCGGCAAGGGCACGACCTTCCGCATCCACCTGCCGCGCGAGGCGGACCGGATCGCACCCGCGAAAGCCAGCGGTACAATCGTCAATCCAGCGGCGAGCGATCGCCTTCACGGTATCAGGGTCCTGTGCATCGACAATGAGCCGAAAATCCTTGAGGGCATGACGCTGCTGCTGTCGGGCTGGGGTTGCGAGGTCCTACCCGCAGGTTCGGTGGCGACGCTGGAAGAACCGTTCCTGACGCTGACCGCGGCACCCGACGTGATCGTTGCCGATTACCATCTGGATGATGGCGACGGCATCAGCGCGATCCGTCTCATCAGGACTTTTTACGGCAAGACGATCCCTGCCCTGCTTTTGACGGCGGACCGCAGCCCGGAAGTGCGCAGCGATGCGGAAAAATACGGAATTTCCGTCCAGCACAAACCGGTCAAGCCGGCAGCCCTGCGCGCCTATATCAACCAGATATCCAGCACGGCCCGTGCGGCGGCGGAATGAAAAACTCCCGGACCTTGTGATCCGGGAGTTCTTTGCTTTCTGAATGCGCCTCTCAGGCCGCGCGGCTCAACCGATCCCTGCCGGTCACTGAGCCCTGTTCCATCTGGAACCGCTGAACCAGATCGAGCAGCGCCTCCACTTCACCGGACAGCACCCTGCTCGCCGCGCTGGACTGTTCGGCAAGGGCGGCGTTCTGCTGGGTCATCTGATCCATCTGGTTGACGGAACTGTTGACGTTGTGAAGCGCAGAAGACTGGTCCTGCGTCGCGGTCGCGATGGTTTCGACATGCTGGCTGACGGTGACGATCTGTCGGCTGATGGCGGAAAGAACCGTACCCGCCTCCTGCACCAGCTTCGAACCGGAGCTGACCTCATGCGTCGACTGGTTGATGAGCTGCTTGATTTCACGCGCCGCATCGGCGGAACGCTGTGCAAGCTCGCGTACTTCCTGCGCGACGACGGCAAAACCCTTGCCAGCCTCACCCGCACGCGCCGCCTCGATGCCGGCATTCAGGGCGAGAAGGTTGGTCTGGAAGGCGATGTCATCGATGACCTCGATGATCTGCTCGATCTTGCGCGAAGCGTCTTCAATGCGGCCCATGGCGTCAACGGCATTGCTGACGACCGAACCGGAACTGTCGGCGCTCTGCTTGGTGACGCGAACGGCCTCATTGGCCTCCCGTGCCCGCTCGGCCGAGGATCTGACAGTCACCGTAATTTCGTCTACGGCGGCGGCGGTCTCTTCCAGCGAGGCGGCCTGGTTTTCGGTGCGCTTCGACAGATCGACCGACGATTGCTCGATTTCAAAGCCGCTATGTTGGATGATGAGTGTGCGTTCCCGGATCTGCCCCAGCGCATCGCGCAGGTTGAGAAGGGATTCGTTGAAGTCCGTGCGCAGCCGGTCCAGACGGCCGTTAAAGGGCGTCTCGATTGTGCGGCTCAGATCACCGCGCGAAAGTCTGCCAAGGCCGGAGGCGATCTCACCGACCGCAAATTCGATCTGGCCGTCCAGCTCCTGCTTCTCGGCATCGTTGCGGTGACGTTCTGATTCCGCCATGGAGCGTTCCTCGGCGCTCTTCCCTTCGATCGCCAGCTTCTCAAGCGCATTTTCGCGGAATATCACCAGAGCGCGGGCGATGTTGCCGAACTCGTTGCTGTTGGTGGCATAGGGGATCGGCGTATCGAGATTACCATCCGAAAGGGACTTCACCGCATCGGTCAGCTTGCCAAGCGGCTGAAGCGTACGCTTGATGACGAAATAGGCGAGCAATCCGACGCCAAGCATGGCGAGCGCGCCGCAGATCAGCATCATGTCGCGCAGGCTGTATATCTGCGCATCGTAGACATCCATGGGAATACCCACGAACAGGATGCCGACGGTTGCGCCGGTCTTGTTCGTAACCGGCATATAACCGGTCATATAGCTGGTGCCGAACAGCGTGGCGGTGCCAAAATAGGCCTCACCCTTGGAAACTTTCGGGAAAGCGGGATGATCGGTAGCAAGCTTGGTGCCTGCTGCTCTTTCACCCTTTTCGTTCTTCAGATTGGTGGTCAGGCGAATGAACTCACCGGCCTTGGCTTCAAAAACAGTAGAGATACCGCCGTTACCGGCTGCCGTGCGATCGACGAGATCATTGTCGCGCATCGTTCCGATGCTGGCACGGCCCACGCTCTTCAACTCGCCATCCACCATTTCGAGGGCAACGCCGCCGACCTTCATCTCGTAGAGGATTGCCATGCCGCGCATTGCGCTGTGCGTATCGCGCAGCGCGGTGGTGATGATGTTATCCTTCAAGCGAATGTAGGTCGAAAAACCAACTGCCGCCACGCTGAGCGTGATCAGGCCGATCGTCAACGCGACGACCTTGCCAGCAACGGACTTAAAGAGCCGGTTGTACATGAAACAGTTCCCCAAAGCCAAACTTATAAAAGTTCTAGTAGGCAACTGTTAAAAAAACGCGAAGTGTCGATGGCAGCTTTTAGGGGCTGCACAAGGCCGGCAGGCGCCCGCCCGGCTTATGCGGGACGGGAAGCCCCGTCCAGGATCAATGGATGTAACCGAGACGGATCGCCTTTGCGATCGCCTGAATGCGGTTGACTGAATCGAGCTTGATCGTTGCCGAACCGAGATAGGCATTGACGGTGTGCACGGAAAGCCCGAGCTTGACCGCAATCTCTTCGCTGATACGGCCATCACCCGCCAGTTGCAGGCAGGCGATTTCCCTTTCACTCAAGGCTTCCGACGGTGCCGCCTTGCGCTCGTCCAGCGCCAGCATGTCGACCATGATCTCGCAGCATTTGATGTGCTGCTCGATGACGACCTCATTGTCGAGAACGAGATTGCTGCCGCAGAAAACGATATAGCCGTTGCCGATGGTGCCAAGCCGCACCGGCAGGGCCAGGCCCGCATAGGGCAAGGTGTCGTTCTCGATCCGGCGCAAGAGAGCCGGCACATCGGGAAGATCGGCGAAGCCGCCGGCATTCTTGTTGCGCCAGATGACCGGCAACAGCGACGTTTCGATATGGTCGAGAAGAATATCGCCGACGGCGCGGATGAACTGGGTGCTCTGTTCCGCGGCATTCATGCCCCAGTTTTCCAGCTCGCAGGTCATCTTCTTCTTGTTGGGGAAGCCGGAAGCAGCGGCTTTCGTCACCACGAAATTTCGCGCGCCGACCAGCTTCTGCATGGCGACGAGTTTCGGAAACAGGTCCGACCGGGTTGTCACGACCGGGCTGCGGTGAAACATCCCCGTTTGACCAAAGCCCTCATTGTCCTTCGTCTGTACCATCGTTCGATGCCTATACAAGGTTGTTGCGCACGGCGTAGGCAATTGCCTCCGAGCGGGTTTTTGTCGCGGTTTTACGCATCACGCTTGTAATGTAATTATTGATCGTATTGCGAGAAATGCCAAGGATCATCGCAATTTCGTCACTGGTCTTGCCTTCGGCGATCCAGAACAGGCACTCGAGCTCACGCTCGGTGAGATCGATATCCCGCACCGCCTTCGCTTCGCTGGCGATGCCGAAACTGACGCAATAACCCGTCAGCAGGGCAATTTCGCGCAGACGCTCCGGCAAAGGAACGGCATTTTCAGGAAACAGCAGCAGCAGCGACAGCCGGATGCGGCCGACGCAGAAAGACAGGGCCGAATATTGCCGGTCGATACCGTAGGGAACGGAAACGTCGTCTGGAAGGAAAAGCAATCGAGGCCGCAGAAGCGAAAGGCATTTTTCCATTTCGCTCGATCTGTTCTGGCTGTTCGTCAGTTCGACGCCGAGCCTGCGCACCAGATCGAAGGGCCAATCGGATGTGACGATGAATTTAAGCCCGGTTTCTTCGAGAAGATCATCCCGCGCCAGCAGATAATGCGAGGCGCCAGCATAGGTCACAAGCAAATCCAGCGCGCCTGAAACGTTACCGGCGGCAGCCGTGGCAGCGACATTTTTGGCAAGCTGGTCGCGCGGCAAGGGCTTACCCATGCCCTCCATAGGCTTGGCAGACAGCCTGCGGATATCAACATCGACTTTCAATCGCCTACGCCCTCTTGCTCCCAGTGGGAGATTATACATCGGGATGGAATCATTCCATTCGAGAAGCTTACCAAAACGGGATGGCGCCCCCCGGAGACCGAATCACTTCATTTTATGGAACCGACCGGAATTTGCCATTACCTGACAACAGCCTTTCCACGTATTTCCCTGCTCGTCTATTGCTAAAAAAACATACTGAAAAGCTGGCCAATCCATAAACGGCATTCTCAGCCTATTCCCAGCAAACTGTATCGTTGCTGAATTTTTTGTAAACAGTGTCCTGAAACGAGAATGCAGCCACGCGCCTGCCAAACATACCAAAAAGTCCGTAAATGCGCAAAAGGCCGGGTAAACCCGGCCTTTTTCAAAATCACGCGGCTTTTTCCACCGCCCATTTGCGAAGAATCTTGGCTGCTCTTTCCTCGCTGATTTCCACCATGCGGGAGAGCCTGCGCTCGGGTCCTTCGCGAACCCGGCGGTTGAAGGTGCCTTCGCTGTCGCCGCCAGCAAGAAGGTCGTCGGTGCTGTCGAAGCCGAAATCCGCCCCGAAACCTTCCATGAGACCACCTGCACCCGCATCCATGCCAGGGGAGAAATCCGGCAGTTCGAGACCTGCGGCCTCCTGGCTGAGCTGGCCTGCGGCAGCACCGTTGCCGGCGACCGTGCGGACCAGAGGACGTACACCGAGCCAGATGACAAGGAAGGCGACAGCGACGAAGGCGAGCGAATTGATGATGCCTGCCGAATTGCGGCTGAGCACTTCCATGATGCCCGGTCCGCTTGCGGCTTCGTCGAGCAGCTGCGTTTCCAGGAAGTCCATGGCAGTCAGAGTGACCATGTCACCGCGATCGGAAGAAATGCCCGCAGCCGAGGTTACGATCTTCTGCATTTCAGCAAGATAGGCATCGATTTTGGCCTGATCGGCGGGTTCACCGACCATCTTGGCGATGCGGCCCTTGTTGACGACCACGGCGACCGAAAGCTTCTCGACGGTATAGCCGTTCTTGACGGTGGCGACCGTTTTGGAATTGATCTCGTAGTTGGTCTGTTCTTCTTTCTTCGCGGACTGGTCGGAAGACTGTGGACCACCAGCGCCGCCCTGCGGCGCTGCCTGCGGCACGTTCTGCTCCACGGTCGCTGCCGTGTCGGGCTGCGTTTCCTGGGACTTCTGGTCTTCCTTCACCGTGCGGACAGAGCGCTCGACGCGTGATTCCGGATCGTAGACGGTTTCCTGAATCTGGCGGCTGTCAGTATTGAGCTGCGCCGTGACGCTGGAGCGGAAATTGTCCATACCGAGGAAAGGCGCCAGCGCCTTGTCGATATTGGTGGTGATTTCCTGCTGAACGTTCTGCGCCAGTGTCAGCGAACGGTTCATGGCGGCATTGGTGACATCGTCACCGGAGGCCAGAAGCTGGCCCGTCGAATCAAGCAGGGTCACGTCATCGACTTCAAGGCCGGGAACGGCCGAGGCGACGAGGTGACGGATGGAGGCGGAGGCCTTGCGCCCGGCGGTGGCACTGGCGCGGATCATGACTGATGCCGTGGGCTTCTGTTCACCACGGCGGAAATTGCCGACGTCAGGCATGACGATATGGACGCGTGCGGCCGCAACCCCGTCGATCTGCTGGATGGAGCGGCTGATTTCGCCCTCAAGGGCGCGAACCCGCGTCACTTCCTGCATGAAGGAGGTCAGGCCGAGAGAGCCGACATTGTCGAAAAGCTCGTAACCGGCATTGGCGCTGTCCGGCAGGCCGCGCTCGGCCAGCAGCAGACGCGCCTTGCTGGTGAGCCCGACGGGAACCTGGAGGCTCGCACCATCGGTTCCAACCTGAAAGTCCAGCCCCGATTCGGCAAGCGCAATGCTGATCTTGTTGAGGTCGCTCTTTTCAAGTCCCACATAAAGGGTCTCGTAAGCGGGACGGTTCACATAGAGTGCCGCTGCAAGGATAACGGCCATGGACAAAACGCCCACGCCGCCCAGCATCAGAAGCCGTGTCTGACCCAGCGCCGCGACATTCTTCAAGACCTGAGGGATTTGATTTAACAGATTCATTCTGTTCCGCACCGTCATTCATAGAGTCCGAGACCTTTTGGCCCCGTGGTGACAATAGGGTGCGAAGCTTGCGCGAGCGTTGCCTTTCTCCGTTATCCGCGAAGGATGGATGAATGGCAGCCGGAAGGTCTAGAACAGGTCGAAGTCGCCGGAGGCCTTGTCGAGCGGCTGGGAATGGCCATGGCGGAACGCTGCGCCCAGCGCCTTTTGCATTTCGGCAAGCTTGACGAGGCTGAGTGCCGTCGAGACGTCCACGATCCAGTCACCGGGAATGGAGCCTGTGATGGTGTCGATGAACTCCGCAAGGCCGCGGGTCTTCTGAACGGCAAGATCGATGCCCTGCAGCAGCTTGACGCCATCGCTGGACAATTCGCCGCTGGTCACTTCCAGCAGCTGCGGCTCGATGCGCTCAATAAGATAGGCGACGTCGTGCAGTTCCGATACCACCCGCATCAGAACGTCCGGCAAGGCTTCTTCGAACGGAGTGGTGCCGGTGTGGTCTGCAATCTGCATTGGAAACTCCGTGACTAGAAAAATTCGATGTCGTTGGCGACGGGTTTGGGCGCCGGCACCGGACGCGTTTCCATCGCAACGGTCTTCTGGGTTTCCGCGCCGCTGAGCGGATGCTGCCGCGCACGGCCTGAGACCGGCCAGAATTCGATCTTGCGGCCGTGTTCCCCGCCCGTGGAGGAGCTTATGACCGGAATGCCTTCATCCTTCAGAAACTGCATGGCGAAGATGGCATTCTGCTCACCGACATTCGAGAAGCTGGCGATCGTCTTCGCGCCGCCGAAAACCTTGGCCTCCAGCCGGTCGCGGCGGGCGCCCTTCTTCAGAAGGCCGTTGATCAGAAGTTCCATGAGATGCACGCCGTAACGCGTTGCATCTCCCCCCGTCACATTGCCCGTTCCCGGCAGCAGGAAGTGGTTCATGCCTCCAATGCCGGCAACGGGATCTCTGAGACAGGCGGCCACGCACGAACCGAGTATCGTCGTCATGACCACGTCGGGATCGTTGACAACCTTATACTCGCCCTGAATGATATGTACGCGCTTGGCCGCAGCTTCAATCATTTCAGCGATCCGAAAACCGCTTCGATGGCAGCACGCATCTTGTCGATCGTGAAGGGTTTGGCCAGCACGTTATTCGCGCCGAGCTGCGCTGCCTTCTGCACCAGCGCGCGGTCGCCCTGCGCGGTGAGGATGATGAAGGCGGCCTTCTTGGTGGTTGGGTTGGCCCGCACGGCGTGCAGGAAGCCAAGGCCGTCCATCTTCGGCATGTTGAAGTCGGAGATGACGAGATGATGGGGCTGCTGCTCCATGATCTTCAATCCCTGCTCGCCATCGCCAGCGGCAGTAATCTGCTTGAAGCCGAGCTGTGTCAGCGCATCGCTGAGGAGCAGCCGGCTGGTCACCTGATCGTCGACGATCAGAACTTTGATCTTTTCTGCGAGAGACATTAGTCAGCACCTTCTTTACGGGCAGTGGTTAGTTTCAGGATTTCTTCGCCGATGGAGGCCAACGGCAATTGCTGTTCCACGGCGCCAAGCTCATAAGCCACACGCGGCATGCCGTAGACGACACATGTTTTTTCGTTCTGGCCGACGGTGCGCGCACCGGCATGGCGCATTTTCAACAATCCGGCTGCACCATCGCGGCCCATGCCGGTCAAAATGACGCCGACGGCGTTGCGTCCGGCAAGCTCGGCCACCGAATCGAACAGCACATCGACGGAGGGGCGATGGCCGTTGACGGGATCACGCTCGATGAGCCGGCAGCAGGGCGCAGTACGATTGGCGATCTGCAAATGGCGCTCGCCGCCCGGCGCGAGGTAAATCTTGCCGGTTTGCAGGCGTGCGCCGTCCGTCGCCTCTTCCACGACAGGTGCGCAGATGCGGTTCAGCCTTTCCGCGAAACTCTTGGTGAATGTCGGCGGCATATGCTGGGTGATGACGGTCGGCGGGCAATTAGCCGGAAACTTCTGAAGCACGGCGATCAAGGCCTCGACGCCACCCGTGGAGGAGCCGATGGCCACGACCTTGCGGCCGGCGCGATAATCGCTGACCGGGGTCGGCTGCACTGCCGCTGCTGTTTCCGGGCGCGCCGCGCGATAGGCCGCGTGCTGCGAGCGGGCGGCGGCTTTTACCTTGTCGGCAAGATCACCAAAGGGACGCGCATCGCCGGGAGCGGGTTTGCCGACACAGTCGAAAGCACCGATTTCAAGCGCGGCAAGCGAGGCGTCAGCGCCGCGATGCGTCAAGGACGAGACCATGATGACCGGCATCGGCCGCAGGCGCATGATCTTTTCGAGGAATTCGAGGCCGTTCATTTCCGGCATCTCGATATCAAGCGTCACGACATCGGGATTGAGATGCTTGATGGCGGCGCGCGCTTCCATGGCGTTGCCGGCCTGGCCGACCACCTCAACCTCCGGATCTGCCTTGAGGACGGCCGAAATCAGGCCGCGCATCGTTGGAGAATCATCAACGACAAGAACCCGTGCGAGCGCGCTCATGCCTTCCTCCCCGAAGCGTGACCAATGAAGCGGTATGTGGTGATGCCTGTATTGTCGAACAGGTTCTTGGCATCACCGGAGACGCGTTCGGAATGGCCGATATAAAGATGACCGCCTTCCGGCAGCAGCCCCGCGAAACGCGACCAGATACGCGTCTGCGTCGGCTCGTCGAAATAAATGACGACGTTGCGGCAGAAAATGACGTCGAAATTGCCCTTGAAGGGCCATTGCGTCATCAGGTTCAATTCGTTGAACGTGATGAGGCGCTTGACCTTGTCATCGATCTGGAACTTGCGACGGCCACCGGCATCGACTTCCGTGAACCATTGCTTGCGCATGGCGGGAGACACCGTTTCGAGCGCATTGTCGTCATAGACCCCTGCTCTGGCCTGCGCCAAAATCTTCGGGTCGATATCCGTCGCCAGGATTTTAAAATCGTAATCCGCCGCATTCGGGAACATGGCGAGCACGGTAAGTGCGATGGAATAGGGCTCCTGCCCGTCGGAACAGGCCGCCGACCAGATGCGAACACGACCGCCGCTCTTCGCCCGGGCGATGAGGCCCGGCAGGACCTCGTCACGCAGATGTTCGAAATGATGGTTTTCGCGAAAGAAGCGGGTGAAATTCGTCGTCAGGTGCGACAGCATTTCGCGCCGCGCCTGGGCGCCATCCGGCGAGGACACCAAAGCGCAATATTCGCGGAAACCCGACAGGCCGAGATTGCGGATATGCTTCGACAGGCGGGAATAGACCAGCGACGCCTTGGTGTCGTTGAGATAGATGCCCGCATCGGCATAGATCATCGCCGCGATTTCCGACAGGTCGCGCCGTGTCAGCGGGTATTCGCCGCTGGCAAGGACATCGTCGGGAGACTGGCGCTGATCGCTGAAATTAAGTGCTGCCATGAACGATCCGCTTTCAACCTGTCGCCGCAAGCGACATTTCCTGCTTCAGGGGCTGTCCGCGCGAGGCGCTGACGATGGCATCGACATCCAGGATAAGCGCAACGCGTCCGTCACCGAGGATGGTGGCGGCGGCAATGCCCGGAACATGGGTATAGTTGGCTTCCAACGACTTGATGACAACCTGGCGCTGGCCCTGGATCGCATCGACCATCAGGGCGCGCTGGCCGCCGCCTTCCGATTCCACCAGAAGAGCGACACCTTCGACCGGATCGGCCTGGGTCGGGCGGAAGTTCAGCACGCGGCCGACATCGACCAGCGGGCAGAAGGAGTTGCGGATGGAGATCAGCCGCTGGTTCGCGCCGAAGGAATGAATGTTCTTCGCCTCCGGCTGCAGGGTTTCCACGATTGCCGTCAGCGGCACCACCAGCGTCTGGCCGGCAACGGTCACCACCATGCCGTCGAGAACGGCAAGCGTCAGCGGCAGGCTCATGGTGAAGGTCGAGCCAAGGCCGGGGCGCGAGGAGATGCTGATGCGGCCGCCAAGCGCCTGAATGGAGCGCTTGACCACATCCATGCCGACACCGCGGCCGGAAATGTCGGAAATCTTGTCGGCGGTGGAGAAGCCCGGGGCGAAGATCAGATTGTCGATCTCCTCGTCGGTCAGGTTCGCATCGGCGGCGATGAGATCGTTGTCGATTGCCTTCTGGCGAACGCGCTCACGGTTGATGCCGGCGCCATCGTCCTGAAGCTCGATCAGGATACGGCCAGAGCGGTGCTTGGCCGAAAGCTTGATGGTGCCTTCCGGGTTCTTGCCCGCCGCTTCGCGTTTTTCCGGTGTTTCGATGCCGTGGTCGACGGCATTGCGGATCATATGCGTCAGGGGTTCCGCCAGCTTGTCGATGACCGTCTTGTCGACTTCCGTGTTTTCACCCTCGGTGACGAGGCGGATCTGCTTGCCGATCATGTCGGCGACTTCGCGGACGATACGCGACATGCGCTGGAACACCGGCTTCACCGGCTGCGCGCGGATCGCCATGACGCTGTCCTGGATTTCGCGCGTCAGCTGCTGCAGCTCGTCGAGGCCCATATTGACGGCAGACGTGCCGCTCGCATCGTTTTCGATGACGCTCTGCGACAACATCGCCTGATTGATGACGAGCTCACCGACAAGGTTGATAAGGCGGTCGACGCGGTCGAGGTCCACACGGATGGTCTGGCCGGCGCTGGCATTAGCCGCCGCATTGGCGTTCGCCTGGGCTGCGGCGGGTGCTGCGGCCGCCTCACGCTTTTCGATTGCTGCATTGACGCTCTGGGCGATCTGCGTCGTCGCAACGGCCGTTTCGACGGCTGCAGCAACATAGGACACTTCCGCCGCGATGGCTTCGACGGCGGGTTCCTCTTCCGGTCCGCTATCGAGAGCCGAGAGATCGAACGGAACCGGGATCATCGGAAGCTCTTCCTCATCCGCGGCGGCATCCGACACAACGGGGGTGATTTCGAGATCGCAGTCCCATTCAGCGAATTCGAAGACGCTGCGGATACCCTCTTCACCCTTTTCGGTCGTGATCGAAACCGTCCAGGAGAGATAGGACGCTTCCGGGTCGAGCTTGTCGAGCGAAGGCAGCTCTGACATGTCGCAATTGATGCTCATTTCACCGATGCGCGAAAGATCGCGCAGGAGAAGGGCAGCCTCGTTGCCTTTCGAATAAAGCGATGCGTGCGGCTTGAAGGTGATCTGGAAGGTCGGCGCTTCCATCAACGGCGTGGTTTCGTCGGCAAAGTCCGAGAAGGAGAACGGGATCGGCTCGAAACCGCTCTCATCCGTCGGCTTGGGTGCGACGGGTTGCGGCGCCTTGACGGCAGCTGGCGCTGCCACCGGCGCGGAAACCTGTATGGTTTCACCATTTGCCAGCGCTTCCAGTTCCTTGACGAGGCCGCGGGTGCGGCTTTCATCGACGCTGCCGCCGTCTCTGGCTGCATTGGTCAGGTCCGCCAGCACGTCGGCGGAGCGCAGCATGACCTTCAGAACATCCTGTGTCGGCTCCAGCTTGTTGGAGCGGACGCAGTCGAGGGTCGTTTCAAAAACGTGGGCGAAGGCCACGAGATCATCGAGACCGAAGGCACCCGCCCCGCCCTTGATGGAATGAACGGCACGGAAAACGGCGTTGACGGTTTCCGGATCACGGTCGCCGTCATTCAATTTAAGAAGCCCCGATTCCAGTTCGGCGAGCTGCTCCTCGCATTCCTGGAAAAAGATTTCCTTGATTTCGTTCATATCCATCGTGAAATGTCCCGTATCAGGCGGTTACGCGTTCAATGGCATCGATGAGTTTCGCAGGGTCGAACGGCTTGACGATCCAGCCCGTCGCACCGGCCTGACGGGCACGGTTCTTCTTTTCCGCATCGCTTTCGGTCGTCAGGACCAGGATCGGGATCGCACGATACTTTTCGTTGCGCCGTACACCCTCGATGAAGCCGAAGCCATCGAGACGGGGCATGTTGATATCGGTCACGATGACATCGGGGTTGCTCTGCTCGAGCACTTCGAGGCCCTCAATGCCATCTTCGGCCTGAATGGTTTCGAAACCGGCATTGTTAAGGGTGACCAGGAGCATGTTCCTGATCGTCCGGGAATCATCCACGGTAAGAACTTTTTTCTTCACTTTTGCATCTCCTTGGGGAGCAAATGGTCAATATCGACGCCTATCAGTTTCATCGTCTTGTCGAATGCATCGGACACCTTAGCAAAACCGAACCGCTTGCCGTCCTCTTCCCAGGATTTCGCGCCGGCCATCAGAACCTGGGCGCAAAGCGCGCCGATACGCTCAACCTCTGACGCATCGACCGACAAAGGTGCTCCTCTCAGCGTCATCAGCTTGCCGTGCAGGGCCGATGCTTCGTTGAGATCCAGCACCGGTGACAGTTTCAGCGTCGCCTCAGCTGCTTTTCTGGCTGCCATTACATGACTCCCTGACGTCTGAATTGTTGGTAATCCTGGCCGTAATCCGTGCGACCATCCGCACGGGCCATAAATGAAGTGTCCTGCCGGTCCGCACCGGATACCGCTTTCGCCTGTCCCTGACGGGCAATGCGGAATTCGCGGATGGTGCGGCCGAGTTCGAGAATGACGGTTTGAAGCGCGTCGGCCTCGGAAGCGCTCGCGCTGATATCGACGGCGTTCCGGCCGGCCTGCCTTTGCTGTTCGCCGATATCGGCAGCAACCGATTGCAGTTCGCCGGCCTGCTCGGCCGTATGCCGGGAGACTTCCGCGATCATGTCGTTGATGCCCGAGACCTGCCGGACGACACCGCCGATTGCGTCCTGCGTGCGGTTGACCATGCGCACGCCGCCCTCGACCTGCGTCTTCGTGGTGCCGACAAGGCTCTTGATCTCCCTTGCAGCATCGGCGGAACGCTGGGCGAGCGCCCGGACCTCCTGCGCGACGACAGCGAAACCACGTCCGCTTTCACCCGCGCGCGCCGCCTCGATGCCGGCATTGAGGGCGAGAAGGTTCGTCTGAAAAGCGATCTCATCAATCGTGCCGATGATCCTGCCGATCTGTTCGGCGGATTGTTCGATGTCAGACATGGCGTCGATGGCCTCGCCGATCGCCCGGCCGCTCTCGACCGCCGCCTCGCGAGCGCGGGAAACAGCCGTTTCCGTGGCCGCTATACGCGCGCCGTTTTCGGCAACGTTCCCGATCATCGCCTGGATGGTACGGGAGGTTTCGGCAAGCGCTTCGGCCTGCTGGCGGGAGCGTTCGGCGATGGAGCGGCCCATATCGGCAAAGCGCGCGCCGAGCGCTTCAGCCTCGCCGATGCTGTTTTGCGCCGCGATCAGCGATGCGCCGATCGTTTCCAGAGCCGTGTTGAAGGAAGCTGCAACATCGCGATAGGCTTCCGGCACCTCACCGCCGATGCGGGCCTGCAAATCGCCCGCGGCAAAGGCCGTCAGTGCCGTGCCCAGCAACTTCGCCGCTTCCGAGCGGTCATTGTCACGCTGTTCCGCCAGTTCGCGACCATGGCGCAGGCGCAATTCGTTGAAGCGCAGCGAAACGGCGATTTCGGTATCGACCATTACCAGACGGACGACATTCTTGACGGCTTCCGCCAGTTCACGGGTTTTCTTGCGGTTGCCGGGCAGGATGGAGCGCGGTGCATGTTCGGCCACCAGCCCGCCGACGAGATGTTCCAGAACCACCGCGTGGCTGGCGATCTGCCAGCGCGGATCGAGCCCCATGCGGCTGGCATTGTCGGAAAGAACCTTCACCCGCTCAGCGTAGAGCGCATCGAAACGCGCATCGGTCAGAACGCTCCAGTGCGAGGATTGCAAATCGTGCAGGCGGTCGAGCTGATTTTCGCTTTCGAAAGACGGAGAACAGTCCGGCATGGACTGGAAACGGGTCATCACGTCCCGCAGGCCGGCCTTGACGTAAGGCTCCAGCATGCTGCGATAATTGCGCAGGAAATCGGATTGCGTCTCGTCGAGGCCGGCAAAACGCAACCGTCCCGCCAGGCTTCCGCCTGCCGATCTGCGCGCTTGATCTGATGGCAAGTCCTGCCCCAACCGACGTCCCCAACAACATGACGGCCGGTAAAACCCGGCCAATTGGCCAAGGTTCAGAACGCCAGCACCCTAAAGGGGATTTTTGAACGAACATACCCATCGCGGACGATGCGGCATCGACGCCTGCCAGACCTTCTTGAACCAAGAAACGAAATACCGGATCGGCACCGGTACGGCAGTGCGGCGTCATGCCTGGAAGGGGAAAGAACCCCATTCCGCCGTGGAAATACCATCAATCTTTATGGTTAATTCCTTGCTTGAAAGTTAAGAAACATAAGCACCGGCGTCAAACGGTAAAATTTGTAAAAGCTTTTAGCGATTGTCGCCCTTACTTTGCCGCAAACGGGCGAAAACGAAAAGGAATCAGACGCTGCGGGCGGTTTTTCCGGCCTGTGCGCTGGACAAGCGTGTCTGCCTTCCCCTAAAACAAATCAACGGGATATTCGCTGCACGGTGATGCTTTAAAGAGACCTTTACGATCAAGGAGATGCCAACTTGTTATGGATGGAGAAATGCCGCTGTTCAGGGCGCCATCCGCAAGTGTTGATCGGCCTCGTGGTCGCAAGCCTGCTCGTCATGATCGGCTTCCAGTCTCCTTCCGGTGTCAAGACCGTCTCGAAGGCCAGCCGTCTGGAGCGTTTGCAGACAGTGGATCTCGGCCGATCCCTTTCTCTTCGCGATAAAGAATGCACAAACGGCGATGATTTCGGCTGCAAGGCCGGCGAGGCCGGTTCGGGCTTTCGCCCCAGCGATTTCGCTTCATCCACCCTGCGGATAACAGTTGAGGTGACGCGGGCCGTCACACCTGTTGCCGTCGTGCCACAAGCTTTCCGAGACTTTGCGAGCGTGGTTCCAAGAGCGCCCCCGCATATTATCTATTAGTCATTCCGGCGGTCCTCATCATTCGGTTCATCATGAACCTTGAGGGATCGGAGTCGTCGGAAACCCGCCGTAGGCTCCAATTCCAGAGAGAAAACCGCCGCCGCATATGACACTTGCAACCATTCTTCCATTCATTGTCGCATTGCCCTTTGTCGGCGCCCTCCTGACGGCTTTCATGCCGCGCGACGGTGCGGCCGCCGGTCCGGCCTCCGTTGCGGGCGCCGTCGCCCTTTTCGGTCTCATCAGCAGCATCTTCCTTTATTCGACCGTCAGCGGCGGCGGCGTGCTGAAATATGATGTGGAATGGCTGCCGCAGCTCGGCCTCAACTTCACCCTGCGGCTGGATGGATTTGCCTGGATTTTTGCGATCCTCATTACCGGTATCGGCCTTTTGGTGGTGCTCTATGCCCGCTATTACATGTCGGCCGAAGACCCGATCCCGCGTTTCTTCGCCTTCCTGCTCGCCTTCATGGGCTCGATGCTCGGCGTGGTTCTGTCCGGCAACGTGATCCTGCTGTCGATCTTCTGGGAAATGACCAGCATCTTCTCGTTCCTGCTGATCGGCTACTGGCACCAGAACGCCGGTGCGCGCGACGGTGCGCGCATGGCACTGACCGTGACCGGCATCGGCGGCTTCAGTCTTCTGGCGGGCCTGCTGATCCTCGGCCATATGGCGGGAAGTTACGATCTCGACAAGATCATCGAGGCCGGCGCCGATATCCGCGCCCATTCGTTGTATCTGCCTGCACTTATCCTTATTCTCGGCGGCGCGCTGACGAAGAGCGCGCAGTTTCCATTCCATTTCTGGCTGCCCAACGCCATGGCGGCGCCCACGCCCGTTTCCGCCTATCTGCATTCCGCCACCATGGTGAAGGCGGGCGTGTTTCTGCTTGTCCGGTTCTGGCCGGTGCTGGCGGGCACGCAGGAATGGTTCTGGCTGGTGGGTGCGGCCGGCATCATCACCCTGCTGCTCGGCGCTTATTTCGCCATGTTCCAGCAGGACCTGAAAGGGCTGCTGGCTTATTCGACCATCAGCCATCTCGGCCTCATCACCACGCTTCTCAGCCTCGGCAGCCCGCTTGCGGCGGTTGCGGCCATCTTCCACATGGTCAACCACGCCACCTTCAAGGCGTCGCTCTTCATGGCGGCCGGCATCATCGACCATGAAACCGGTACGCGCGACATGCGGCGCTTAAGCGGGCTTTACACCTATATGCCGGCGACCGCGACACTCGCCATGGCGGCGAGTGCGGCCATGGCCGGGGTGCCGCTGTTCAACGGCTTCCTTTCCAAGGAAATGTTCTTTGCCGAGGCCGTCGAAACCCATGCCGACTCGTTGCTGGACCGGGCGCTGCCCTATGTGGCGACGCTATCGGGCGCATTTGCAGTCGCCTATTCGCTGCGCTTCATCCATACGGTCTTCTTCGGCCCCAAGCCCGTCGATCTGCCGAACCCGCATCCGCACGAGCCGCCGCGCTGGATGCGTTTCCCCATTGAATTCCTCGTCTTCGCCTGCCTGATCGTTGGCATCGTTCCGAGCCTCTCCATCGGTCCCTTCCTGCATTCGGCCGTGCTTTCCGTGCTTGGTGCGCAAACGCCGGTCTACAGCCTGTCGATCTGGCACGGTTTCAACCTGCCGCTGATCATGAGTATCGCGGCGCTGATCGGCGGCGTCACGATCTATGTCCTGCTCGGCGGTTATTTCTCGCGCTGCGATGATGGCCCGCCGGTCTTCCGGCATCTGCGGGGTCAGCGCATCTTCGAGCGCATTCTCGTCACCGTGTCCTGGAAGTGGGCGCGGTGGCTGGAAAGCACGCTCGGCACGCGGCGTCTGCAGCCGCAGCTGAGACTTCTCATCCTCGTGGCGCTTCTTGCCGGTTTCTCGCCCCTGTTCCTTTCGGAATTCTCCCTGTCGCTGCCGCGCGTCACGACCTTCGACCCAATCTTTGCCATCCTGTGGCTGATCGGCATGATCGCGGCAATGGGTGCGGCCTGGCAGGCGAAATATCACCGCCTCGCCGCCCTCGTCATGCTGGGCGTCTCGGGCCTCGTCACCTGCCTTACCTTCGTCTGGCTTTCCGCGCCGGATCTCGCCATTACCCAGCTGCTGGTCGAAATCGTCACCACGGTTCTCATCCTGCTCGGTCTCAGATGGCTGCCGAAACGCTTCGAGAAGGTCGACAGCAGCGATGAGCTGCCGGCGCAGCTTCGCCGCGCGCGTGACTTTTTGCTCGCCGCAGCAAGCGGTATCGGCATGTCCGTCATTGCCTATGCCGTGATGACCCTGCCGGTGCCGAACGCGATTGCGACCTATTTCCTCGAACGCGCCTATACCGAAGGCGGCGGCACCAATGTCGTCAATGTCATTCTCGTCGATTTCCGCGGCTTCGATACCTTCGGGGAAATCGCGGTGCTGGCCATCGTGGCGCTGACCGTCTTTGCGCTGCTTCGCCGTTTCCGCCCCGCCCATGAAAGCATCGGGGTGCCGGAACAGCAGCAGATGCAAAACGCCTTCGATGCCGAACGGCCGGACCGTAGCAAGGGCGATACGGTCCGCGACTATCTTTATGTGCCATCGATCGTGATGCAGTGGATGTTCCCCGTCATCATCACCTTCTCGATCTTCCTGTTCATGCGCGGCCATGACATGCCGGGCGGCGGCTTTGCAGCCGGCATCACCATGGCGATCGCCTTCCTGCTGCAATATCTCGCCGGCGGGGCGCGCTGGGCGGAAGACCGCATCCGCATCCTGCCGCTGCGCTGGATGGGCTTCGGCCTTTTGATGGCGGCGTCAACGGGTATCGGCTCCTGGTATTTCGGTTACCCGTTCCTGACCTCCTATTTCCAGTATACGGAGATACCCTATATCGGCAAAATGCCGACGGCATCGGCCCTGCTGTTCGATCTCGGCGTCTTCTCGCTGGTCGTCGGCTCCGTTGTTCTTATCCTGATAGCACTGGCACACCAATCGTTGCGTAACTACCGCGTTCGCACGCCTGAAGCCGCAAAAGCGGAGGACGTGTAATGGAACTCATTCTTGCAATCGGCATCGGCATCATGACCGGCTCCGGCGTCTGGCTGGTGCTGCGCCCGCGCACCTATCAGGTCATCGTCGGGCTTTCGCTGCTGTCTTACGCCGTCAACCTCTTCATCTTCGGCGTCGGCGGCATCAAGACCAATGCGCCGCCGGTGCTGGTCAACGGCGTCGACAGCTCCACGCTCGCCGACCCCGTGCCGCAGGCGCTGGTGCTGACGGCCATCGTCATCGGTTTTGCCACCACCGCATTGTTCCTCGTCGTGCTGCTTGCCGCCCGCGGCCTCACCGGCACCGACCACGTGGACGGGAGGGAGACGAAATGATGTCGTTCCCCTTCCATATTGTCATCGCGCCCATTCTTCTGCCGCTGATTACCGCCGCCCTTCTGCTGTTCTTCGACGAGCGCCAGCGCGTGGCGAAAGCCGCCATCAGCCTCACCTCGACCGTGCTGTTGCTGGTGGTCGCCATATTGCTGTTCCGCGAGGTGAACTCGACGGTCAATACCGAGATCGCGGCCGTGGTCTCGAGCGGCGTCTATCTGCTCGGCAACTGGCCGGCGCCCTTCGGCATCGTGCTCGTCGCCGACCGTCTTTCGGGCCTCATGGTGCTGTTGACGGCGCTGCTTGCCATCCCGTCCTTGATCTATTCGATGGCGAAGTGGCACAGATCGGGCGCGCATTTCCATTCGCTATTCCAGATGATGCTGATGGGCGTCAACGGCGCATTCCTGACCGGCGACCTCTTCAATCTCTTCGTCTTCTTCGAAGTGATGCTGGCCGCTTCTTACGGTCTGCTGCTGCACGGCTCCGGCCAGCAGCGCGTCAAGGCCGGGCTGCATTATATCGCCATCAACCTCGTCGCCGCCCTGTTCTTCCTGATCGGCGTCAGCCTCATCTATGGCGTTACCGGCACGCTGAACATGGGCGATCTCGCCCATCGCATCGAGGGGCTCAACCCCGATCAGCGCATGCTCTTGGAAACCGGCTCGGCCATCCTCGGCATCGCCTTTCTGGTCAAGGCCGGCATGTGGCCGCTGAATTTCTGGCTGCCTTCCGCCTATGGCGCGGCGTCGGCCCCGGTGGGCGGGCTGTTTGCGATCATGAGCAAGGTCGGCATCTATGTCATCGCCCGCCTGTCCTTCCTGCTTTTCGGGCAGACGGCCGGCGAATCCGCCGGTTTCGGCCATGATGCCCTGCTGGTCGGCGGCATCGCCACCATCATCTTCGGCGCCATCGGCGTTCTGGCGTCGCAGGCGCTCGGCCGGCTCGCCGGCTTTTCGGTTCTGGTGTCGTCCGGAACGCTGCTTGCCGCCATGGGCACCGGCAATCCGACGGTTGCGGCCGGCGCGCTTTATTACATGGTCAGCTCCACCCTCACCATCAGCGCCTTCTTCATGCTGATCGAACTCGTCGAACGCGGACAGGATGCCGGCGCGAACGTTCTTGCCGTGACCATGGAGGCCTATGGCGAGGGCGACGAGGAAGAGGAGGAGGAGGAAGTCGGCGTGACCATGCCCGCCACCATGGCGGTGCTCGGCGCCTGTTTTGCCGCCTGCGGCATTCTTCTCGCCGGCCTGCCGCCGCTTTCGGGCTTCATCGCCAAATTCTCGATGCTGACCGCCATCCTCAATCCTTCCGGGCTCGGCGCCAATGACAGCGTTTCCACCCTCTCCTGGTGGCTGGTCTTCCTGATCGTCTTTGCCGGTTTCGCCTCGCTGATCTCCATGACCCGCGCCGGCATCCGCACCTTCTGGGCCTCCATCGAAGGCACCGTGCCACGCGTGCTCGTCATCGAAATTGCCCCCGTGATGCTGCTGCTCGGCCTCACGCTTGCCATGACCGTGCAGGCAGGGCCGGTGATGCGTTACATGCAGGAGACGGCGCGTATTCTCGACCTGCCGGCGAGCTATATTCAGGGCGTCATTTCCGCGCCGAGGGCGGGAAGCAACCCGGAGGCAGAGCCATGATAAGCCGTGTTCTGCCCTACCCGCTGCTGACGATCTCGCTGATCTTCTTCTGGATGACGATCAACAGCTTTTCGCCGGGGCATCTGCTGCTCGGCACCGGTGTTGCGCTTGTCGCCTCCTGGGCGATGGCGTCGCTCAGGCCCGCCAAGCCGCGCATCCGCAACTGGCACAGGCTGGTGCAGCTGATCCTGATCGTGCTTTACGATATCGTCAGGTCCAATCTCTCGGTCGTGAAGATCATCCTGTTCAAGCGCGAGAGGGACCGCAAATCCGGCTTCCTGGCCGTGCCGCTCGATATTCGCGACCCGATGGCGCTTGCGGTTCTGGCGACGATCCTGACCTCGACGCCGGGAAGCGCATGGCTCGAATATAATTCCAGCCAGGGCACGCTGCTGCTTCACGTTCTCGACGATGTGGATGAGGCGGCCTGGATAAGCCTCATCAAGAACCGTTATGAAAAACTGCTGATGGAGATATTCGAATGAGTTCGATTATCCTTTTCTGGTCCTTTTCGCTGGCGCAGTTCATGCTCGCCATTGCCATGGCGATCTCGGTCTATCGCATCGCCATCGGCCCGCGCGCGCAGGACCGCGTGCTGGGCGTGGATACGCTCTATGTCAACGCCATGCTGCTTCTCCTGACCTTCGGCCTGCGCACCGGCAACGACATTTATTTCGAGGCATCGCTGCTGATCGCCATCCTCGGCTTCGTCTCCACCGTCGCCCTTTCCAAATTCCTGATGCGCGGCGAGGTGATCGAATGAGCGAGGCGCACGAATTTCCCCTCTGGGCCGCCATTGCCGTGGCCTTCTTCGTGCTGCTCGGCGCCTCGCTGACGCTGATCGGCACCATCGGCTTTGCCAGGCTCAACAGCTTCTATGAGCGCCTGCATGCGCCCACACTCGGCACCAGCTGGGGCACCGGCGGCATCGTCATGGCCTCGATCATCTATTTCTCCGTCTCCGGCGACCGCTTCGCCTTCCACGAAATCTTCATCGGCATTTTCATGACGGTGACGACCCCGGTTTCCCTGATGCTGCTCGGCCGGGCAGCACTTTATCGGGACCGGGCGGAGCAGAATACGGATAATCGGGAGCATCTTTAGAGCGCCGGGCTACTTTGCCCGGCTGTTCGCCACCGCCTCAATTGCGATGGCCATGACTTCCAGATCGCTTTCCGGCAGTGCATTTGCTGCCGCAGCGATCTTTGCTTTCAGCAGATCATGGCCAGTCAGCGCGGCTGTTTTCTTCTCAAAATCAAGCAATGCGTTCGGAGTGCTATCCAGAACGGTGGCTATCCGAACGAGTGTCGCCAGATCGGGCTCCCTTCGGCCCATGATGTAGTTGCCGTAACGACGCTCCGTAAGCCCCGCTCGGCGGGCAACTTCGGCATTGGAGAGACCAAGCTCCTTCGCGCGCTTTTTCAGATTTGCTGCAAATGATTCCATAGGAACAGATTGTTCCTGACAGAAACCACGGGTCTATGTACATTATGGCGTTATCGATCACGTCATTATAGGTAGGCCATGCCGCTCAGCGTCGACTATCTCTATCTCATTGCGGGCTGCAGTTTCGTCCTGGCCGCTTACCTCTGGCTCGAATGGCAGACCCGCATTCGACCCATGCTCTTACCAAGCTCGGAGATTAAACGCCTTGCTGATGACCTGATTGAACGACATGGCGAGCGCGCGGAGGAATTCGCCGCAATGGAAGAAGACCGGGCATGGCGCTATTCGCGAAGCTTCGAGCAGGGCAAATGGCGGCGTGTGCGCAGAGAACTTGATTGCCGCGACAATATCCCATAGCAGGATAATTCAGGATCGACCCTTGGCACTGCGATTTTGAGATTTTTCGGCACATGACAAAGTCTACGCATACACCCGAGTACCGGCTTCTTGTTGAAATACTGAGTGACACGCGGCGAAAAGCAGGGTTAACCCAGCAGCAAATCGCAGATCGGCTGGGTAAGCCACAGTCCTATGTCGCAAAGGCCGAAGGGGCTGAAAGACGCATAGATGTCGTTGAGTTTGCAAAACTGTCGGCGGCGATGGATCAGGACCCGATAGCGCTTCTCCACCTTTTACTCGAGCGGATAAAAGAGAAACCCTCTCCTCTCTGATCAAGACTGTTTCGAAGCGATAACCTTGCGAAAAGTGAGGGAAATTCGCCTGTCTCGGGCTTTCCTAACTCCGTTCACGATATCCGATTTGCGAGCCGGAATTTCATGGGTCCAGCCGTAGCGGCCAGCGTCTCTCAGCAAGACGCCGGAGCGAGGTTGAAGCAAGACGCCGCATATGGCTGGTCCACGCAATTCGCGGAAAACCATCTCGCATGTGGATAAAAGGCTTATCGACGCGATCGTATCGTCAAAACAGGGCACACAATCGACGTGCGCACTGATGCCCTGCCCCGGAATATATTCGTTCGCGATAACCTGATCGGGCAAATCCCGACAATATCCTGCGGTAACCAACCGCTCCGCGAACACGCCAAGCCATGGCGGCAACGGCCCGATATACGCATCCGCGGTAACAGCACGCGCCTTATAGTCGTACCGATAACCGAAATGCTGCACGCGGCGTTTCAACTCCGTGCTCCACACACCCGCATCCAGTCTGTGGGCGATGCCGGCCTCCTCCTCTGGAGAGAGAAAGCCGTCAAAATAGACAATGCCAGGCGGTAGAAGAGGTGGGCTTGTGACACGATCCATTTGTGGGCTGCTCTCCAACTGCCTGCAACAGACAGGGTTGGCCTATGGTTATACCGGGCCTGTCAAAAGCATATGATGGCTGTAGCTACTCATCGAAATTTGCCTGCAAATGGACAAGTCGCCAAGCACGCAATTCGTCAACAATACTATTGAGATAAATGGTGCCCGGAGGCGGATTTGAACCACCGACACGCGGATTTTCAATCTTACCATGAGCCCTACTTTCCGGGCTTTTTCGTAATAATGTTGCATCCATGTTGCGTCAAGATAAAAGCGCCCGCTCCGCCTCGGCCAGCTCGTTACCGTCGTCGTGACGAGGGAACAGGTGTCCGTAAACGTCCATCGTCATAATGATCGAGCTATGCCCGAGACGCTCCTGCACTACCTTCGGCGGAAGCTCCATACCTCCATCCCCCCGTGCGTTGATGCACCATGAGGCATAGAAGTGGCGCAGCGCATGCATGCCGCCGTACTTGGCATCCATGACAGGTTTGCCGTTCTCATCTTTCTCGTCAGTCGCGATCGTCACCCCTGCCCGAACTTGCGTCGGAATGAGGCCACGATTGATAATGTTCGCCAGGCTTTCGACCTTGCCAACACCATTCGGGAAAACGAGATGGGTCGGCCGGGCTTCTTCGCGAATTTCCGTTCCGTCATCGCGCTTACCAGTCACCGGACGGCTGTAGGCGAGCCGCCATTCTTTGAGAGCATCAATAACGGTTGGGCCAGCTGGCACTGATCTTTCACCCGCCTCAGATTTTGGCCGGCCGATATCATTGAACCGATCTGCGCGCTGGCGAACGTGGATCAACTTTTTCTGGAAATCTACATCCTGCCAGCGAAGGCCGCGAAGCTCCGAGGCGCGCAATCCGCAGAAGATCGCAGTTAGCAACAGCGGCCGCCATCTCCCCTCGACAGCTTGAACGATGGCTTTTATTTCCGCCTTCGTCGGGATATCGACGCCGACCTTGAGTTTGCCTTTCTGTCGCCGCTCGTGGCGCCGATCCTTGCCCTTCTGGCGCGCACGGCTCTTTTCCCTGACCACGTTGCGGCCCACAAGGCCGCGCTCTTGAGCGTCGGCCAACAGCGAGCCGAGGCTCACCATTACTTTTTTGACCATCGCGGGCGAGCGACCGCTTTCCCGGAGCTTATCCTCGAATGCACGGGCCGCCGGCAGCGTGAATTTAGAAAGCAGGGTCTCCCCGATCAGTGGCGATATGTGCAATTCGACGTGCTGGCGATATTGGTCGATGGTCGAGCGCTCAAGGCCGTTGGCCGTCGCGCTCGCTATCCAGAATTTGCCCGCCTGGCTTATCGTCGCGCTTGCGCTGTCCGCAACGTGTGTTCCCTGCCGAACCTCTACGGATGCGGTGGCCGCGAACTGATCCGCATCCTTCTTGAGCTTGAATGTCTTATGGCGTCGTTTCCCCGTGGCATCAACGTAATCGACGGCCCAAGCGGACTTTTTCACCCCTTTTGGAGTTGTCCATTCACGTTTCCGGACACTCATTGATCGCGCTCAAACCAGATTTGCTGTTTCTCAGCGTCCGATTTCCACAAATTGTACGCTTGGGATATCGCGCGCTTTTGCTCCTCGGAAATACCCTCGACGCTGCCGTGAGCAACGGCGTCAAGTACGTCATGTGCCTTTGTCAAAAACTCCGCAATCGCTGCGTTTCCATCCCCCTTCCTGAATATTTCCAGTACGTCCAATAGGTCAGTGAGTTGGTTTTCAATGATTTCCGGCTCGGGAAACTCTCGCTCTAAAATCCTTACAATCTCCGCGTTTGTGGATCGCCCATGACGATCTGCATGCGCCTTGATGCGATCCCTCAGGCCCGGCGGTAGCCGTAGCTGAAATTGATCTGTGTTCGTTCGGTTCACACCCATCGCCAATCTCCCGCGCATGTGACTATCCAGCAGATACATTTACCGCTTGACTGTAAATCCTATCTGCTGGATACATCTATCTGCTGGATATGAACAGAGGGTTACGATTTATGACAAGAAATGACAAAAACACAGCCGAGCAACTCGATCTCATTTGGGGTTGCGAGGAGATGGCTAAGTTCATTGGCCGATCACAGCGGTCAGTCCTTCGCATGCTGGATAATGGTGAACTTCCAGCGAAAAAGGTTGGGGGCCGATGGGTAGCAGAGCGCGGTGCGCTTACAGCGGTATTCACACAGCCGGAAAAAGCACAGAACCGCTCAACGAATTAAGCCGATGCGGCTGCAACCGCATCGGCCCGTTCACGAAACCGCAAACATCTAGGAATTCGATATGTCTACCAAAAAGATCGACACCGCGAAAGCTGCCCCCGAGGAGTTTTTCGCCGCTATGACGCTCCCCGACTTGGCGAGCGCACTTTCCGCGCTCGTATCTATGCGCACCACGGCTGGTCTCACTTCCAATCTTGCGAACCACATGAAGCGCGATAATCTGGAAGATTTCGCGGACGCTCTCAGCGAGGCCCTTGGCGATCAGATCGAGGCCATTGAAGCGGAGTTGCTCAGCCGCTCCCCACTCGATGCAGCGGATATTGCCGACCGAGACGAACTTCTCGCCATCGCCGTCAACACGCTGCGGCCGGGAGAGCGTGGAACCAATATGCGGATCGGGAGGGCTGCTCATGGCTGAGCAAATCGAACAGTCTGACGTGATTTGGGGTGCGGGAGAAATCGCGAAGGCGATCGGCACGACCGAGCGGGCGACGTATCACATGCTTGAACTCGGCAAAATCCCTGCCCGTAAAATCGGCGCTCGTTGGGTTGCTTCGCGTCAGAAGCTCCGCCAGCATTTCGAGGGCGAAGCCAGTGAGCAAAATTGATCATAGGAAGCGCGCGCAGGCCGATCGCCTGCGCCGCCATGGCGCCGAGACGGCCGACGATCTCGGCCCGATCTTCCCGACGAAACAGAGGCCAGTAAAACGCCGGCCTTCTAAGGCCGACCTCCGCAGCCAGGCCGAGAAGGCGGTCGCGAACATTACACGCACCGTCACATGCACGGGCTGCGGCCATTCCGCCAATGTTGCGTTGCCGGCGTCGGCCGCCGGCAAGCGGCTGCGGTGCTCGGTTTGCAAGAGGGTCGCGGAATGACAGAGACTGCAAAAAAGCGCCGCGATACCGCTATCGTGTCCACATTTTTTGACTGGCAAAAGCGCTTCCGTGAACGCTTGCTCGTTCATCCAGCTTCACAAAAAAATCCGCGTCTTTTCTGCCTCGGCTTCATTCTCTCGGACATGTTCGATTGGCAGAATTTCGACTGCCATCCGAGCCGGGAAAATCTCGCGGCGAAACTCGGCGTGACGGTTACGCAGGTTTCGACGCTGACAAAGGAACTCGCAAATATGGGGTTCCTTCATGTAAAGCGCCGCCGCAACACGTCAGCTATTTATGTCGGGCAGATGCCGCAGGAAGTAAATTCTAGTTCACTTCCTAATGGTGTGACATCGCATGTGACAGATGATCAGGAAAACAAGTCTAGCGCACTTAGGAAATCAAGTGTGGTTGACTTCGGGAAGTCAAGTGGACTTGTCCCTAACGTAGTGAGGAACGTAGGTTTTGACGTAGGCGGCGGCGCCCATGCGCCCGCCGCCCCTTCCGTATTTACTGTAGCTGACCTCGATCGATTGTCAGACGATGTATTCATTCCGCCCGCCGCCGCTAAGGCGGCGCGGGCCGACATCATCGAGTTTCTGATCCGAGACGCTGTATTTAAGATCGAAGCTGCCGAGGTAATTGGCCCCCTCTTAGACCGCGGCACTCTTACCAAAAGAATATCCCGGGAGATCACTGACGAGATCGATAGAGGGGATGACGTTCAAGAAATTTTGGAGGGTTTGCGATGAGCGTACAGCTAGACTTATTCGCATGGGCAGATAGTCGCCCCTCCAATGTCATCAACGCCCGCGGGAAGTTCGAGAAACGCATAGTTGAGCTTGGCGTTGCTATGGCTCGCGGGCGGGTTCCCTTCCGCAACGGCGACGTTGTTCCGTTCATTCGACGCGCGAACATTGCACCCTTGTCAGGACCGCCCGCAGGCGGAATGCGGGGCGCGCGATGAATTCATCCGAGGACAAAGCATTTCCTGTCCCGATGGCGGAAGCCGAAATTATCAGCCTTAAAGAGGCGCGGCGGAGATCGGGGAAGGACATCAAGACAATTAAGCGTTGGTGCATTAGCCACGGCATCGGCCGGCGGCCTGGTAATTCCGGCCCGTGGCAAATTTCTGGTCCCGCTCTCGAAATGTATCTCAACGGCGATATGGAAGCGATTGAAATTCTCCGAATGAACGATCGATTGCATCCGCGATTGATAAAACATTTCTCTCGTCTCGGCCTGCCGCCCGTTCCGCCCGGCGAGATGGACATAGCGCGCAAAAGGGCTGCCGTGTCCGGCCGTGTCACCTTATTCCGCTCCGCTCAAAATGGTGAATTGGCTCCGTAACCCGGAGCCAATCGATGCAATTCTCTCCCGCACAGCTGAAGAAACTTCCCTCGAAAGCCCGAGAAAAGGCCATCAAGCTTGGTGAGCGGTCGGAATATCATCTCGGGGCAGCCAGACAGGTCTACGCGCAGAAGGATGATCTTCATAAGCGGGCCAATGACATCGTTATCGAGCGCTCCGAGTTCATCGCCCGCCTCGGCGGTCAGAAACTCAGTGCCGACGCCGAGAAGGGATTTAACGAGCGCAAGGCAGCGGTCAGCGTCCAGATCAAACAACTGGCGGACGAAATCCCCAAGTTTCGCGATGCTTGGGAGGAATTCGATAATCTCCTCCGTAAGTGCGCCGCCGTTATCGATGATCACAGTGGACCGTTTGAGCCAGCGAAGCCAGCCACGCGGCCCCGGTCAATTGAGGCCGCGCGGGAGCGGATTGCGGCGCTCAAGAAGCAACATGCCGATGTTTCTATCGCTCCCATCCCACGCGATCAGTACATTGCCGCCGCCAAAGTGGCGCTGGATAAAGCGGCGAAGACAGGCGAGACCTTTTTCGATCCCCGTGTCCATTCCGGCGATCCTTTCCGCCTCGCCTCAGTGATCAACAATGACGGGCGAGCTTCCGGCATAGGAGCCGGAGCCCTTCTACTGGCAATTTTTCGTGACGAGGTTCTCGCCAAGCTCGAAGCGATGATCCCGCCGGATAGTCCGGATACGTTGACGGAAGAACAGCGGGCCAAGAAACTCGCCAAAATCGAGGCCGATTTACTTCAAGCGGAGCGCGAGGAGGAAGCGTTTATTGAGGCCGCCGACGCCGATGGCTGGCGCATCGCCCGCCGATCGGACGCGAACCCTCTCGCTATCCTCGGTATAGAGGCCTGACATGAAGACGATTTCCTTATCGCAACCTTTGTTGCTTGATGGGTCCGTTTCTGTCGATCGAATTGTCGTTCGCAAACCGTCTGCCGGCTGCCTTAAGGGTATGCGGAATTCGAGAAATTCCGTCGCGGGCTTCACGTATTCGCAAGTGATCTGGTTTTGCTGCCGCATGACTTGCTACGGCGAAGTTGCGCTTCGGAACCTCAGTGCCGCTGATTTTGCCGAACTCTCGCGCGCGATTGAGGAAATCTATCAAGCTTGCCAAGGCGAAATTTTTCTCGAAAGCGAGAACGGTAAGGCGATCCTTGATCGTGGCAATGGGGAGCGTCCCGATGCAACGGATTAATCTCTCTCACCCCATTCAGCTTGCCGGCCGCGAAATCACTTTCATCGAAATCCGGACGCCAGGTCGCGCCGCCTTCGATCGGATCACTGCGGTTGCCGATCCGACGCTCAACGAGGCGGTCCGGCATGTGTCCCGGCTGTCGGGAGCCTCAGAGGCCAAAATAAGAAAACTTCACCCCGCCGATCTGCGGCGCGTCCTCGACGCGGTGCAGGAAGAGATAGCCACCATGCGGAAGGCTATGCGCGTACGGAAAGCCCAATCCAAAAACGGAGAAATGAAATGATGCAGGACACCCAAACCCCTGTCACAACTTGGCGAACGGTTGAGCACAAGCTCATTCACCCCGTTGCCGGGCCTGATGGCAATATTTCCTCGGTCGTTTTAAAAGAACCTGACATCGAGGCGCTCGAAAAGATCGATGATCTCGGCATCATCGAAGGAAAGCCGATGAAGGTCGCACAGATCAGGGGCATCATCGGCGCTGTCTCCGGCCTTCCTGATGAGGCGCTCAAGCGCATTCATCGCGACGATTTCGCCGCCCTCGGAGAGCTTGCTGTCCCTTTATTGGCGGCGCCGGAGAAGGAGAAGGGCAAGGATTGAACCTTGCCGTCATTCTTCTTTGGGCGCGCGCCCGGGGCGGTCTCGATCGAGTGTCGGCGGAAATCTCGGCCGTCCTCAACACTCCTTTCCCAACAGTCCGGTCAACCCGCATTTCGCTCATCATGCGAATGCACAGGGAGGTTGAGCGCATAAAGCGCTCCTCGATGTTATGGCAGCAAGTTCGCTAACCTCATCGCTTGTCGTTCGCCTTATTGATCAGGTGACGGGACCGGCCCGGGCAGCGTCGAAATCGCTGCTGGGGTTGAACCAAGCCGCCAACGCTGGTCTCGGTAACCGATTGTCGGCGGCAATGGCGCAGAACAACGCAGCGCTTGACCGTGCCCGAGGCGGTCTCGCAGATGCGGCGATCGGCTTCTACGCTCTCAAATCCGCAATACAAGCGCCGCTAACGGCCGCCATGGACTTCGAAAGTGCGATGGCAGACATCGCCAAGGTTTCCGGCTTTGACGATGCCGGCCTCGCGGCCTATGCAAAGCAGCTTCGAAATCTCGCAAAAAACGAGATACCTATGGCCGTCAGCGATCTGGCCGCGCTCTCTGCGGCCGCGGCTCAGGCTGGCGTCCCTGACGAGGATTTGTACGATTTCACTCGCTTGACGGCACAGGCAGCCGTCGCATGGGAAGTAACGGGCGGCCAAGCTGGCGAAGCCCTCGCAAAAATCCGCACGGCCCTCAATCTGACGAACGCGCAGACGGCCGCCTATGCCGACGCGATCAACTATGTTTCGGACAGCCTAGCAACGAATGCACCTGAGCTCATCGATTTTACGAAGCGGGTCGCAGTGCAGGGTGAGTTCTTTGGTTTTGCAAAAGAGCAGTCGGTTGCATTCGGCGCCGCGATGATCTCCGCCGGCTTCAATGCCGACGTAGCCGCTACCTCGTTCCGCAACATGGGCCGCGCGCTCACCAAGGGGGCCAGCGCCACAAAAGCGCAGCGCGGAGCGTATGAGACGCTTGGTCTAGACGCCAAGAAGGTCGCCAAGGCGATGCAGAAAGACGCCGTTGGCACAACAATGAAAGTCATCGAGAAGCTCGGGCAACTTCCCGAGCACATGCAGGCGTCGGTCATGTCCGGTCTGTTCGGGGATGAGGCCGCCGCACTCGTTCCGCTTCTCAAAAACACAGAGCTCCTCCGAAAAGCTCTGTCGCTAACAGCAGATGAGCAAAAATACCTCAACAGTGTTGGCAAAGAATTTGAAAAGCGGGCCGCCACGTCAGCTTACAAGTGGCAAATGTTCAAATCTCAAATTTCTGACATAGCAATGACGATCGGTGGGGCGTTGTTGCCGGCACTTAATCAGACAATGAAGGCGCTCGGCCCGGTCCTGCTCAAATTGTCGGACTGGTCGGAAGCTCACCCCGAACTTATCCGCAATCTCGTTGCGGCAACAACTGCTGTTGTAGGCTTCAAGGTTGCCGTTGCGAGCCTCAAATTCCTCGGCCTCATAGGCCGAGGCGGCGCTCTATCGATGATGGCGCTCGGTTACAACACCGTGGGCAAGGCTGCGATCTTCGCCGGCCGCGGGATGAAGCTCATGGCATTTACGCCAATCATCGCCGGCCTCGGCGCTGCGCGTCGAGCCATGGTCGGGTTCGCTGCCTCTGCGGCTATCCTCGGGCCAGGCGGAGCGGCAGGCATCGCGATCAAGGGCTTGGGAAAAGGGGTTCTGTCCATCCTGAACCCCCTCAACATTGTGCGCCGATCGGCTGTTCTTTTGCGGGGAGCGCTGATGTTTACCGGCGTAGGCGCCGTGATCGCCGGCATCGCTGCGGCCGGCACCCTCATCTATAACAATTGGGATGGGTTGGTGTCGTTCTTCCAAGGCGTGGGGAAAGGCTTCATGGAAGCCCTCGCGCCGGTGCGCCCTATCATGGAGCCGATCGCTGGTTTTGCTGAGCGCATATACTCGGCCGTAAGCAACATGCTCGGGCCGATCAAGGCCACAAACACCGAATGGCGCGCATGGGGCGAAACTGTTGGCGGCGTTGTCGGCGGCGCCGTCCGCACTGTTGTCGAAGCGATCAATGATTTGATCGCGAAGATACAGAGCGCCGTGCAATGGGCGCAGAACCTCGGAACCTCGATCAAGAATGCCTTGACGTGGGGCGGTGGCGAGGCCGAGGGCGGCGCAAGTGGCAGCGCTGGCGGTGGCGGAACGCCCGAATATGACAGCATGGGCAATGTTACCGGCCATCGAAAGAACGGCGGTCCTGTCTGGCCCGGCGGTTCCTTTATCGTCGGTGACGGGGGCGAGCCAGAAGTTTTCAGACCTAAGACGGCCGGAACGATCACGCCAGCAAGCAAAGCCGGCGGCGTCCGCGACATCACAGTCATCAACCACATCAACGGCGTGACAAACCCCGAGGAGGTTGCGCGTGAGGTCGAAAAGCGACTTCGAAACAGCCTCCGCGACCAGATGCACGGCGCGTTCTCAAACTCCGGAGTTAGATAATGTCCGATAATTTTCTACCCATGCTCGCGGATCGCATCCTCAACCGTCCGCTTTTGGTGCATCCGGACAAGGCGGCAACCATCCTTCATGTGCTTGAGGGCCGCATCACGCTCGGCCGCAGCGTCGATCAGGTGGACGCAAGCCGGTTTGTCGGAACAACGGCTCGCGGCGATGGGACCGGCCGGCGGTTTACCCGGGCAGATGGCAAAACGGCTATCATCACGGTGGACGGATCGCTCGTAAACCGCGGCGCATGGGTCGGCGCAAGCTCAGGCTTGACCTCCTATGAAGGGATAGCCGCTCAGCTTGACGAGATAGCCGCCGAGGTCAGAGCCGGGCGGCTCGAAAACCTCGTTATCGACATGAACAGCTATGGCGGTGAAGCTACCGGCATGGCGGCCGTTGCAACGAAAATCCGAAACCTGCGGAAATCGATGCATGTCGTTGCGGTTGTCAACGACGTGGCGGCGAGCGCTGGTTACGGGATTGTGAGCGCGGCCGATGAAATCGTAATTTCGCCAACCTCGCTTGTTGGCTCGATCGGCGTCGTAATGATGCATCTCGATCGATCCGCGGAAATGAATGCGAAGGGCATTCGCCCGACACTTATTCATGCCGGTGCCAAGAAGGTTGACGGCAACCCCTTCGGGCCTCTGCCCGAGAACGTTCGAGCAGACATGCAAAAGGACGTTCTGGCTTTCTACGATCAGTTTCTTGAGACCGTGGAAGCCGGGCGCGGCAAGGCGCGATTGAGCGCCAAGAAAGCGCGCGAAACCGAGGCTGACGTCTTTATCGGAAAAGAAGCCATTGCCGCCGGATTGGCGGATCGCATGGCCTCTCTCGATGAGGTTCTAGCCGAATTATCCCGCCCCGCTCGGGCTGCGGGCAAACCCTCACAAAGGACGTTAACTATGGACAGAGAAGACTTGCCCTCGGCTCATGCCGAGGCTGAAAAATCCGCATCTGCAATCTTGCTGGCTGCGACGAACGAGCGCGAGCGCATCAAGGCCATTCTCGCGCTGCCCGAGGCGAAGGCTCGGCCGGCAGTTGCTCACGGCCTGGCATTCACGCCCGGTTTCTCTGTAGACGCGGCAAAAACCGCGCTGGCGGCCATGCCCGAGGAAGTTGCGGCGATCGCAGGTGTCAGCCCGGCGCCGGCTGCGCGGACAATTCCCTCGATCGCAGAGCGAGCCCTCGAACAACGCGAGATAGGTCCGACCGGCAGGCCCGAGGGCGCGGCCCCCGACACCATTAAGGCGGGTTGGGCCAGTGCCGCCAACAAAATCAATTCCCGTTACGAATAAAGGAAAAAAGCGATGCTCGATATCTTCAACCAAGACGCATTCAGCGTAACCTCTCTGACGGACGCGCTTCGCGACGTGAAGCCGCGCCCTTCCCGCATCGAGAATATGGGGCTTTTTCGAGGCAGCGGCGTTCGCACTTTGACAATCGCAATTGAGCGCATTGGCGATATTCTGCAACTCGTTGCTCCCACGCCTCGCGGTGGCCCGGGTGAAACCCGCGACAAGCCAAAGCGTTCGGTCGAAAATCTATCCATTCCACATTTCCAGCGTGATTGGGCCGTTTACGCCGATCAGGTTCAGGGCGTCAGGGCGTTCGGCAGCGAAACCGCGCTGCGCCAGGTGCAAGACGTTGTGATGGAGGAAATGTCGGCCAACCTTGCCGACCTCGATCTTACCGATGAGTATTCACGCATCGGCGCAATTCAGGGCATCGTTACTTACAAGGGCGGGCAGACGCTCGATCTTTTCACCAAATTCGGCGTTGCTCAGTCGGACGAAATCAACTTCGATCTCGACAATGTGAACCCGGTTGATGGCATCCTCCGAGAGAAATGCGCAAGCGTAATCCTGGCAACACGGAAGATCGTTGGCGGTCTCGTCTTTGAGCATGTTCACGCTTTTGTGGGGGATGATTTTTTCAAGTCCCTTCTACGTCACCCGGAAGTTCGCGAGAGCTATAAGGGATGGGATCAGAACCGCATTCTCCGCGAGAGCTATGTCGGAAAAAATCGTTCATCCAATCCGATTTTCGAGTTCGGCGGCATTGTGTGGGAAAACTACGGCGCCCTTGAAGACAACGGCGACGGCGCATTGATGGGCATCCACAAGGATAAGGCTCGCTTTTTTCCGGTCGGCGTTCCTGATCTTTTCCGCACCTATTGGGCGCCGGCTGATTACAACGATACCGTAAATACGGTCGGCCTTCGCACTTACGCGAAGCAATGGCCTATGCCCAACGACAAAGGTATTTTTGGGGAAACTCAGCGAAACGTTTTGCACATTTGCACACGTCCGGCAGTGCTCCTGCGCGGTCGCCGGGCGTAATTTCGCAGCATGTGGCGGCGCCGGCATGGTGTCGGCGCCGCGTGTCCTTCCAACGTGAGATCGAGATTATGAAAAAAGCCATCGCTGAAATTTGGGTTGACGGCGTGAACGTGACGGATCGTATTTCTCCGCTCCTGATCAGTCTCAGCGTTTCCGATCGCGCGGGAACGTCGAGCGATAGTGCCTCGATCGAGCTTGACGATACCAACGGCCGCGCAATCATGCCGTCCGACAGAGCGGCCGTGTCGATTAAGCTCGGATGGGAAGGGGAAGGCGTTGCAGAGATTTTCAGAGGAACGATCGACGGCTCCCCCCGTGCAGACGGCAGCCGCAGCGGGCGAACGATCTCTATCACGGCAAAAAGCATGGATGTGCGCGGCAAAGCCAAGCAAGGCCAACGCCGGTATTTCGACAACGAGACAATTGGCAATGCTTTGCAGGTAACCGGGCGGTGGGCCGGTCTCACTGTTGCCGTTCATCCCGACTTCGCATCGATCCAGCGCAAATACATTGGGCTCGATGATGAGAGTTTCGCGGAGTTTGGCGAGCGCATCGCCCAAGAATTAGGGGGAACGTTCAAGATCGTTGGCGATCGAGCATTCCTCACAAAGCGTAATGGAGGCGTCAACGCTGCTGGCGCAGCGCTTGCGACCGTGCAAGCGATATGGGGCGAAAATCTGCATGATTACAGCATCACTCCGATCGCTGGGCGCCGGCTGGAAAAATCAGTTCGAACGCGCTGGTACGACACCAAAGCTGCCGAATACAAGACGACGGATGCCGAGACCGGGACCGAGGACGCGACAACCGTATATTCTGATAACTTCGATGCGAGCGATGAGAGTAGCGCTCAGCATAGAGCCTCCGCCCTTGCGGCCGAGCTCGATCGCAAGAGCGGCGAGGGCTCGGTAACGATCGAAGGGAATATCGGCGCGCAGCCCGAGGGATCATGCGTCGTTGCCAAATGCCGACCGGGGATTGATGGCACGTACCGCATTGAAGGCGTGACCCATAATTATTCGCGCTCTGGATGGGTAACCCGCCTTGAGCTCGGGCAGCCGAAAGGCGAGGCCGGCAAGGATAAGCGGGGGAAGTCATCGAGCGCCGGCGACGGCGACGATGACGATTTCTCGCTCCCTCCCGATAGTGAACTTGGCTGAACGTCACGCTTTCCGTGTGGTGGATGGCAAGAGAAACAATACCTTAATGTTCAATGTGACGGCGTGACATCATGTGACATATGCAGGATGTCCGATCGAAGGCGGGACGCTCTCAAGCGTCCCTCAACCCCTCCCCCCTTCAAGGGACCGTACGGCGGGGGCGCCTTACGCGGGTACGATTACCCCCGGGTCTTGCCTATTTTTTTGTTTTCGTTTTTCCATTTGGAGTTGGAGAAAATGGCATCAAAATCGACCAATCCCACTATCGAATGCGACGGCCAATCGCTGATCTCGCTTGAGGCCGCCGGGAAGCTGCTCGGCCTGAGCGCGGAGCGCATTCGCCTTCTCGTAAAGGATGGTTTTATCGAACGGCCGGCGCCTGGTCGCGTCACCCTCGGGAGTGTGGCGCGCGGATATGCGCGCTATTGGCAGGAGAAGGCTTCACAGCAAACCAAAACCTCGGAGGATCAGCGCGTAAAGAGAGCCCGCGCCGAGGAAATTGAACAGCGCATTGCCGAGCGAAACCGCCGGCTTGTTCCCGCCGAAGAAGCTATCGCGGCGATTGATCACATCGTCGGGGCATGCGTTGAGACCTTCAACGCGCTGCCTGCGATGATCACCCGTGACATCGCAGAGCGAAAGCGAATTGAAACCGTTGTCAGAAACGCGCAGCACGGGGTTGCGCGGCGATTAGGGGAAGCTGCGGACCTTGTTAGAAAAGGTGGGACGCTTCCCGGTTCCGAATAGCGAAGCCATCGCGTCGGCCCTCCATCGCGTGAGCGTGAATGGAAAAATCAAAATCAAAAAAACAGCGAGAAGCCGGGGGGCGGTTGACCCGCATAGGGGGGCTCCCGGGTACGGTCCCTAAAAGGTTTCACGCGTACCTTTCCAACATCTTCTTGTAGAATATGAGCTCCTTATCAAGAACCTCGATGCAGTCTTCGAGATAGGCTCGCGCAGATGCAATGCACAGGTTAAACGCGAAATATACGATCGCTTCGACATGCTTAGGCGGGGAGACATCGATATCGGAACCGAAATTGCTGAGATATTGATCGATGTCTGCAACTGCCTTCTTCGCGTTGACCCGCCACATGTGCGCAATGTTTTTTTCCAACCAAGCAAAGTCATCGCCGGCAATCACATCCCTTACCGACTGAATTTGCTTCCGGAGTTCCTCTGGGCCTACGTATTTCATACCATCTTTTCGTTCGTATCCCCTCACTTCGGAAAGTAAACGAGATGAAACTCCTCGTAGATCAGCCGCGGCCACCTGGTCTCGTTTTATCGAGACCCATAGCGTGTCTTTCCCGAGCATCCGTTGCAACTCAACCTGCTTAAATACGAACCATGCTGCCGGGATTGCTGCGATCAATGCCGCCCATGATCCCGTCGCGCTCAGCCACTCGCGGAAACAGCCAGTTTCATCTTTGGCGCATGCGACAGCTTGCAGATTTGGTGATTGCCACACCACGGCAACGAAAAAGACGGAAGCAAGGCCGAAGGCAGCAAACCAGCCAGCACAATAACCGAGTTCTTCATGTCTGTTTTTCATGCTGCCCGTCGCCCCATTAAGTCCTAGTGCGGCGCCGGCGGCGCCACCGCTTCAACCCGAGCATAATTCCGATTTCCTCATTAGAAAATGCCCGCTTCGCCTTGAGGGCCTTCCATTCGGCCTCCCTCTCGGGCGGCACGTCGTAACCACGACGGGCCGCGTTACTGAGGCGCTGCATTTCATCGCGCCTCGCTTTGAAGCGCTCCCGGCCCCGCTCATCGCGGGCCGAGGCAAAATCGGGATTGGCATGCATTTTTCGCAGCCGATCGGCGCCCAAGATTTTTCGCTTGTCCACGCGCCGGCGCCGAGGGCTTTTCCCCCGAGCTTTCGATCGAGACGCCGGCCGGTCAGTTTCCACCACATCAAGCATCGGCGCATATCCCTCTATCGCATGAAGGCTTCCATTTCGCTCTTTGCGACCTTTCGGCGGGCATCTATGTATTCAGCCAGATCATGGACGTGAATTCCCTTCGCGGCCTTCTGGCTCGGCTCGATGTAGATCAGCGGAAGCTTGATCTCTCCCCGTGTCGCCTTGCGCACGAAATGGTTTATCGTCAGATGAGGGAAATAGTCTCGGCAGACCATTTCGGCCGGGATAATCGCCCGTCCGTCGTACTGAGCCATCAATAGAAAAACCGTCTTCAAGAACCCCTCCATGTTGCATTTCATGTTGCATGGATTTGCCGGGACATCAGGAAAAAGCCCGGAAAATCAAGGAAAACGCGGGAAAACCGACGCAACATCAAATCTAGGAGAAATTGCCGAACTTTTTCGCTACGCCATTGTTTTTCTTAGGGAAAATATGGTGCCCGGAGGCGGATTTGAACCACCGACACGCGGATTTTCAATCCGCTGCTCTACCAACTGAGCTATCCGGGCACTTCAGGTCCTTGAAGAACCTCCGCTTTTGGCGGGCGGGGCTGTTTGGTGCCCCGAAAGTGAGCGGGGTTATAACATCTTGTTCGGACATGGCAAGCGCCATCGCGAAGTTTTTTGACAGTTTTTTCACGGCGCCTGTGGATGGCTGGAAAGTCTGCCCGGCGAAGGCAGGATTGCGGCGGAAAACCCGCTCCTGGGCATCCGCCGGGCCAGCGGGCGGTGGCGCGGCGGGGGACGGCTTACGCCCCCTCATTGCGCCGTGCGGCAAGGCCAAGCGCGATTGGCACAACGGCCACCAGCGCCGCCATGACGGGCGAGGAGGCGAAGATGCGGCTTGCCAGCGAGGTGACGGCAACGGAGCGCACCACCGTCATCAGGCGCGAATTCTCGCGGTCGCGCTCATGCCGGGCGTTGGCGGATTTATGATGGGACGGGTTGGCGGCGGCTTCCAGCCGTTTGACGTCGCGGCGAATCTTTTCGAGCTGTTTGCGCAGATCATCCAGCTCCGCGCGCAAGGATGATTCCGGCGGGGCGGCGGCACGCACCCTTCGGGCAACAGCGGGTTTTGCAGCCTTCTTCTCCACGGCCTCTTCGTCCAGTTCGGCCAGATGGTCGTCAAGGTCGGAGGGCTTGTCGAAACCGTGGGATCGCAGTGGTGCTTTCATCGCTGTCTCCTGAGGCGTGCTGAATTGCGGCGGCGGGCGCTTTTGCCCAGTCAGCCTTTTCAACGCCTCAGCCGGGCAAAGGATGCACGGAAAGCAGAGAGGCAGGCATAATAAAATAGGCCCCGGAGGGCCTGTTCAATGTCTCGCTTGAAGCCTCAGGCCGCCTTGGCGGCGCTGGCATAGGGATCGAAGCGACCGTAGAAGGTCTCGCCCTTGGCGGCCATGTCCTTCAGCAGCGGCGTCGGCTTGAAGCGCGGGCCGTAGGTCTCACTGAGCTTTTCGGCGAGTGCCACGAAGTTCTTCACGCCCATGCCGTCGATGTAGGACAGCGCACCGCCGGTATAGGGCGCAAAGCCGAAACCGAGGATGGAGCCGACATCCGCCTCACGCGGATCGGTGACGATGCCTTCTTCCACCGTGCGGGCGGCTTCCAGCGCCACGGTGACGAGGAAGCGCTGTTTCAGCACCTCCATATCCACGTCTTCAGGCTTCTGCTGCGGATAAAGGTCCTTCAGGCCGGGCCAGAGGGATTTCTTGGCGGGCTTTTGCGGATAGTCGTAAAAGCCCTTGGCGTTCTTACGGCCGAAGCGGCCCTCGCCTTCCACCAGCTTCTTCACCAGCTCCATATGGCGCGGATCGACAGCCTTTTCGCCGAGATCGGCGACGGTGGCTTTCAGGATCTTGTAGGAAAGATCGATGGCCACCTCATCGTTCAGCGCCAGCGGGCCGACCGGCATGCCGGCGAATTTCGCGGCATTTTCGATCATGGCGGCGGGTACGCCTTCGATCAGCATATCGTAGCTTTCCGCCATGTAACGCAGCACGCAGCGATTGACGAAGAAGCCGCGCGTATCATTGACCACAATCGGGGTCTTCTTGATCTTGGCCACATAATCCAGCGCGACGGCGAGCGCCTTGTCGCCGGTTTCCTTGCCGAGGATCACTTCCGTCAGCATCATCTTCTCGACAGGTGAGAAGAAGTGGATGCCGATGAAATCCGCCGGGCGCTTGGAGTTCTTAGCAAGCCCGGTGATTGGCAAAGTGGAGGTGTTGGAGGCGAAGATCGCGCCCTGCGGCAAGACGGCTTCCACGGCCTCGATAACGGCCTTCTTCACATCGCGGTCTTCGAAGACGGCCTCGATGACGAGATCGGCATCGGAGAGCGCCTTGTAATCCGCCGTCGGGGTGACGAGGTCTAGCAGGGCCTTGCCCTCGTCCTGCGTCAGCCTGCCCTTGCCGATGGCGGCCTTGACGCTTTCCTCGCAATGGCCCTTGCCCTTGTCGGCTGCTTCCTGATCGCGGTCCACCAGCACAACGGGGATGCCGGCGGCAGCGGTGACATAAGCGACGGCAGCGCCCATGAAGCCCGCGCCGACGACGCCGACCTTCCTGAACTCCGTCTTCGGCTGGCCGGCCGGGCGGCGCGCGCCCTTGCCCAGTTCCTGCATGGAAATGAACAGCGAGCGGATCATGCCGAAGGCTTCCTTCGAGCGAAGGATTTCGGTGAAATAACGCTGCTCCACCTTCAGCGCCGTATCGAAGGGCAATTGCAGGCCTTCATAGACGCATTTGAGGATGGCGAGTGCGGCCGGATAGTTGCCGGCACTTTCACGGCGCAGGATGGCCGGTGCTGCGGGCCAGAGCTGGGCTGCGGCAGGCGTCCAGATGCCGCCGCCGGGGGCCTTGAAGCCCTTTTCATCCCACGGCGCGACCGGCTTCAGGCCGTCCTTGATCATCTGCTTTGCAGCGGAAATAAGCTCATCCGGCTCCACCACCTGATGCACCAGCCCCATGGCCTTGGCGCGCGCGCCGGTCAGCGACTGGCCGGTGGTCATCATCTGCAGCGCCGATTGGGCATCCGTCAGGCGCGGCACGCGCTGGGTGCCGCCGGCGCCGGGGAAGATGCCGACCTTGACTTCCGGCAGGGCGATCTTGAGGTTCTTGGCGCTGGAGGCTACCCGGCCGTGGCAGGCAAGCGACAGCTCAAACGCACCGCCCATGCAGGTGCCGTTGATGGCCGAAACCCAGGGCTTGCCGTTGGTCTCGATCTTGCGGAACAGGCCCGTCATGCGGCCAACCAGTTCGAACAGCTTTGCCGCCGCCTGATCCGGGTTCTTCGTCTTCTCATCATTGTAGAAGGAGAACATCGACTTGATCATCGAAAGATCGGCGCCGCCGGAAAAGGTGCTTTTGCCGGAGGTGAAGACGACGCCCTTGACGGCGCTGTCTGCGACGGTGGCATCAACAATGGCGTTCAGCTCGTCCATCACCTCTGACGTGAAGACGTTCATGGATTTTTCCGGCATGTCCCAGGTGACGAGGGCAATGCCGTCTGCGTCCGTCTCGATGGTGAAATTGGTGTAAGTGCTCATTTGGGATTCCTCTTCCCTCAAATTTCCCTGCGGTTACGACAGTCCGAGTGCGAGGCCGACACAACCGACCACAAGAACAAGAAACACAATCAAACCCCAGCGCTCTGCCCGGAGCCGCCGGATGTGGACAGGGGAAACGGGGCGGATGGACGCCCTATGATCCTGTGCCATGTCCTTTTCCAGATTGTGCCGAGCCAGCTGCTGTTCGATCTCATTCTTGGGCCGCTCGTAAACCTCGCGCCTCATGACCAGCCTCAAACCCGCTCGATAACCGTCGCCGTGCCCATGCCAGCGCCGATGCAGAGCGTGACGAGCGCAGTGTTCAGATCGCGCCGCTCCAGCTCATCCAGCACCGTGCCGAGGATCATCGCGCCGGTTGCACCGAGCGGATGGCCCATGGCGATGGCGCCGCCATTGACGTTCATCCGGTCGTGGTCGATGTCGAAGGCCTGCATGTAACGCAGGACCACGGCGGCAAAGGCTTCGTTGAGCTCGAAAAGATCGATATCGGCAAGCGACATTCCGGTCTTTTTCAGGAGCTTTTCAGTCACATCCACCGGGCCGGTCAGCATCAGCGCCGGGTCAGAGCCGATATTGGCGAAAGCCTTGATGCGGGCGCGCGGTTTCACACCCATCGCCTCGCCGCCCGCCTTCGAGCCAACCAGCACGGCGGCAGCGCCATCAACGATGCCGGACGAATTGCCGGCGTGATGGACGTAATTGATCCGCTCCACTTCCGGATGCGCCATGATGCCGACGGCTTCGAAGCCGCCCATTTCACCCGGCATCTGGAAGGACGGATTGAGCGAGGCAAGCGCCTGCATGTCCGTGCCGGGGCGCATGTGCTCGTCACGGTCGAGGATCGTCAGGCCGTTTGAATCCTTCACCGGAATGACCGACTTGTTGAAATAGCCCTTTTCCCAGGCATGCGCCGCGCGCTTCTGGCTTTCGACGGCATAGGCGTCGACATCGTCACGGGAGAAACCATACTTTGTGGCGATGAGATCGGCCGACACGCCCTGCGGCATGAAGAAGGCCGGGAAGTTGACCGAAGGGTCCATGTACCAGGCGCCGCCAGACATGCCCATGCCGACGCGCGACATGCTTTCGACGCCACCGGCGATGACGATATCGTCAGACCCAGCCTTGACCTTGCCGGCCGCAAAGTTGATGGCATCGAGACCCGAGGCGCAGAAGCGCGATATCTGCATGCCCGGGGCCTTATTGGAGTAACCCGCCTCGAAGGCGGCAGCCTTCGGGATCACCGCACCGGCATCCATGACAGGATCGACGCAGCCCATGATGATGTCATCGACAGCGGATGTGTCCAGCCCGTTGCGGTCGCGGAGGGCTTCCAGTGTCTTGGCGGCAAGGCGAACGGAGGGCACCTCATGCAGGCTGCCATCCTTCTTGCCGCGTCCGCGCGGGGTGCGGACATGGTCGTAGATAAATACGTCGGTCATTGTTTCTCTCCCTGCGGCGTCAGAAACGCCAGCCTCATCAGAATGCTTCCGCAGCCAGTTCCATCATGGTGTCCGCGCCGGTTTCGATGCGGGCCTTCCGCAGCGCCGTTTCCGGCATGATGCGCTCCATATAAAACTTCGCCGTGACAAGCTTGGTCTTGAGGTAATCCTCGTCCGAAGTGCTGCCCGCTGCAAGCGCTTCGCTGGCGGCTTTCGCCATGCGCGCCTGCATGTAGCCCAGCACCACGATGCCGAAGAGATGCATATAGTCGGTCGAGCCGGCACCGGCATTGTCGGGTTTCGCCATGGCGTTCTGCATGAACCACATGGTTGCGGCCTGCAGGTCGTTCAAGCCCTTCTTCAGACCCTTGGTGTAGAGGCTGAGCTTTTCGTCGGCGCGGTTCTCCTCGCAGAAATCGCCGATTTCCTTGAACAGCGCCATCACGGCGCGGCCGCCATTCATGCCGAGCTTACGGCCCACCAGATCGAGCGCCTGAATGCCGTTGGCACCCTCATAGATCATGGTGATACGCGCATCGCGGACATATTGGCTCATGCCGTGTTCCTCGATGTAGCCGTGGCCACCGAAGACCTGCTGCGCCATCACCGCATGGTCGAAGCCCTTGTCGGTCAAGACACCTTTCAGGATCGGGGTGACGAGGCCGAGCAAGTCGTCCGCCGCCTGGCGCTGCTTTTCATCGGCGGCGCGGTGGGCGATGTCGGATTGCAGCGCGGTCCACAGAAGGAATGCGCGGCCGGCCTCGTTATAGGCCTTGATGGTCATCAGCGTGCGGCGGATATCCGGGTGCACGATGATCGGATCGGCCTTCCTGTCGGGGAATTTTGCACCCGAAAGCGAGCGGCCCTGAATGCGGTCACGGGCATATTCCACCGCGTTCTGGTAGGCGATCTCGCCAACGGACAGACCCTGCAGGCCAACGCCGAGGCGGGCCTCGTTCATCATCACGAACATGGCGGAGAGACCCTTGTTCTCCGCGCCCAGCAGATAACCCGTCGCGTCATCATAGTTCATGACGCAGGTGGCGTTGCCGTGAATACCCATCTTGTGCTCGATCGCACCGCAGGTGACGCCATTGCGCTCGCCGAGCGTACCATCTTCCTTGACGAGGAACTTCGGCACGATGAACAGCGAAATACCCTTGGTGCCTTCCGGCGCGCCCTCGATACGGGCAATCACCAGATGGACGATATTATCAGTCATGGAATGTTCGCCGGCGGAGATGAATATCTTCTGGCCGGAAATCCTGTAGCTGCCGTCGCCCTGCGGAACCGCCTTGGTGCGCAGCAGGCCGAGATCGGTGCCGCAATGGGGTTCGGTCAGGTTCATGGTGCCGGACCATGTGCCTTCGACCATCTTCGGCAGATAGGTCTGCTTCTGTTCCTGCGTTCCATGCACGAGGACTGCGGCGATGGCGCCCTGCGTCAGGCCGGGATACATCATCAGCGACAGGTTGGCGGACGACATATATTCGCCGATCGCGGCATGGAGCGTATAGGGCAGGCCCTGACCGCCAAATTCCTGCGGAACGGCAAGACCGATCCAGCCGCCCTCGCAATAGGCGTCATAGGCCTCCTTGAAACCTTCAGGCACGGAAACCGAACCGTCGTCGGCGCGCTTGCAACCCTGCTGATCGCCGGAAAGGTTGAGCGGGAAAAGCCGCTCTTCGGCAAGCTTGGCGGCTTCACCGGTGATGGCCTCGATCATATCAGGGGTTGCATCTTCGAAGCCGGGCAGGTTGTTATACCGCTCCAGGCCGAGAACGTCGTTCAGGATAAAAAGCGTGTCTTTGACTGGGGCCTTGTAAACAGGCATTACCGATGTTCCTCCGCATCGTGAAAGCCGGAGCCGATCCGGCAAATATGGGATGACAATATTTGACGTGCGCGTAAACGTCAAATAAATTCCGGTTGAATATCGACTGCCCTTTCCGCCGATTGGATGGTCAGCCCGCGCGCGGGAGTGCCGCGCGCCACAAAAGTTAAAAAATTCCCACCATAGTTAACCACTTCTTTACCACGTTTCGTGAATTCTCCCGACAGAGGTAACTGCTTCGTCCATCGGCGCATTTTCCTCCAAGGGGGCAAATACCGGCTCTAGAATTGCTGCATGTTGCGGCGACGGCATGTCCAGACAGGCAACCGTCGCGACAAACAACCGGGCACGCCGGACGGAAGCGAAGCGAGCGAGAAGATGAACGGATTGCGATCGAAAACCCAACAGCCAGGCGACAGATCGTCTCTTGATGCTCTCAATCGCACCATTGAAGGTCTTGAAGCCCGTATTGAAGGGCTGATGAGCCAGAAATTCCCGCGCGAGCCGCGCACGGCGACCCCGGCGCCGGAACCGAAAACCGAGGCTTACGCCGCGCCGCGCGAACCCCGCGCCACGGTTACGCCGCCGCAGCTCGACCCCGTCAACGAAATCCGCCAGCGCCAGCGCCTGCTCGAATCAAGCTTCCAGCGGCCGCAGGAGCCCGTTGCACGCCCGGAACGAACCATTACCAGGCCGCTTGCGCCGGAATATCGCCCGAACGAGGCGGCTGCCGCCGCACCGCGTGCACGCTCCATTCCGCCTTATCAGGAGCAGCAGCGTAACGACGCGGCCTTGCAGGAAATCGCACAGGCCCTCGTCAACCTGCGGCATGAGCTGAAGCACGATATTTCCGAAGGCGTGGCGCGCGAGGCGCAGGGGCTGCGTGCGGAGATCCGCAACATTCGCGCCATCGCGGAAGACCAGCAATTCATCGGCGATCTGCGCGACGATATTGCACGGCTTGCCGGCAGCATCGACCAGCTCGGCAACCTGGCATCGCCTGATGCCTATGGGCTGCGCAACGAATTCGAGGACCTGCGCCTGACGATCGACCAGCTTGCGCGTGAAGACAGCGTGCACCGGATCGAAAGCCGCTGGAACAACGTGGAAGATACGCTGCGCGGTTTTGACGCCGCCTCGCTGCAGGATGAGATCGTTTCGCTCGCCTATCGTCTGGACGACATCAAGACCCAGCTCGGCGGCATGAGCAACAATCCGGCCGTGCGCGTGCTTGAAGAAAAGCTGATCGCTATTGCGAGCGCCGTGGAGCAGCTCGGCAAACACATGCAGCCGAACGAGGCGGCCTTTACCGAACAGTTTTCCGGACTGGATCAGCGTCTGGACGAAATCAGCCGCGCGATTGCCGCAACCGGGGCCCGCTCGAATGCCCAGGCCACGGATAGTGCGTTGGCGCAGCGGCTGGAAACCCGCCTGAACGGCCTTGCCGAACAGCTTGATGACATCAACCGTCTTGCCGCCACCAAGCCTGAGCCGGCGCTGGACCTGACCGCCCGTCTCGAAACGCTGGCCGGCAAGATCGATGAGCTCAGCACCGCCCGCGACGCCGCGCAGCTGCATGAGCGGCTGGACCAGCTTTCCCTGCTGCTGGAGCGTTCGCAGCGCCCTTCGCAGCAGGCGGAACTGACCTCCTTCCTCAGCGACATTTCCCGCAAGATCGACGCGCTGGATCACGGCGCCGTCAATGATGGCCTGGCCGAACGGCTCGACACGCTGTCGCGGCGGATCGAGGATCTCGATTATCGTTACAGCCAGCCGCAGCCCGCATCAGGCTTCAGCGAAAGCGCTTTCTCCCGTCTGGAAGAACGGCTCGGCAATATTGCCGCCCGCCTGGACGAGACCGCCCATGCCGCGCCCGCCGACAGCCACGCGCTGGCAAGCCTCGAAAACCAGATCGCCCATCTCTCAACGCTGATCAGCCAGCCGGTGCACGCACAGGCGAGCCTGCCGCCGGAACTCGATGCCCGCATGGCGGCGATCGAGGACTATATGGCGTCCAACGACGAATATATCATCGAAGCGGCGCGGCAGGCGGCCGAAGCCGTTCTGGACGCCTATACCCGCAACAACCTGTCCGCCGGCGCCAATCTCGCCGACATGACGATGCTGACCGATCTCGCGACCGATCTTCGCAGCCTAGAGGCCCTGAGCCGTAACACCGAAGAGCGCACGCACCGCACCTTCGAGGCGCTGCATGAGACGCTGGTGCAGATCGCCGGCCGGCTCGACAGTCTCGACAATCGCGAGGCTGTTCCCGCCTATCGTGAAGAGGCCGCGCCCCGCAACGTTGCGCAGCATATGGTTGCTCCCGCCCGCGAAGATGTGCCCATGCCGGCAGCGGTCTTCCCGGAGGAAGGTTATATCGCCGAGGAGCAGGCCATTCTCGACGCCGACGAGAAGGATGCGGATGCGATGACCGTCGTGCCGCCTGCTGCGGCAAAGCCGGCAAAGGCCGAAAAGAAGAGCCTGCTTGCCGGCCTGACGAAACGGTTCAGGAGCAGCACGGCGAAGGCGGCCAAAACCGCTGAAGAGCCCATATCCGCCACCTCCACGCGCACGCAGGTGGAGCCCGCGCCTTCGCTCGACCCGATTGACGTTCTGCCAGCCGGCCAGGAAAACGAGCTTCTGGAGCCGGGTTCGGGCGCGCCTGATATCAAGAAGATACTGGAACGGGTGCGCGCCAGCCAGGTTGCCGCCAGCGGCAAGGCCGCCGATGCCGAAGGACGGACGGATTTCATTGCCGCCGCCCGCCGCGCGGCACAGGCCGCCGCCATGGAAACCTCGCCGGAGAAGCTTGAAACCGGCAAGAAAAATCGCAAGGCCGACGCCTCTGCGCTCTCGCGCTACCGTCGTCCGCTGCTGCTCGGCATCGGCGCCATTCTTCTCGCCATGATGGCCATGCCGCTCATCAAGACGTTGATCGGTGGCGCGGAAGCGCCGGCACCCGTCATCGAACAGAAGATGGAAAACTCTCCGGTCTCCGCCCTTCCCGAGAGCGGCGACAAGGCAGTGACCATCCCGTCCGACCTCGCGATCGATCAAGAGCAGGCGGCATCCGCCGACAGTATCGAAAACGCCGCACCGCCGCAGAATACAATCGATCCCCGCACCATAGGCGGCGCACCGCTCGCCGACGAGCCGCCGGTCGCCAATGCTCCGGTTGTCGATACGACAACACCTGACACAATCGTAAAAAGTGAGCCGCAGGCACCGGCGCAGCAAGCCGCCGCCACGGCTGCCCCCGCCCAGGACGCGATTGCGGTTCCCGCAGGCATCGAGCCGGCGTCGCTTGCTGAGGCCGCAGCCAAGGGCGACACGCAGGCGCTGTTTGAGATCGCCGCACGTTACACCGACGGCCGCGGCGTGGCCGCCGACCGTGCTGAAGCCGCGAAATGGTATAAAATGGCGGCGGATCGCGGTCTTGCACCCGCACAATATCGTCTCGCCAATCTTTACGAGAAGGCAAACGGCGTCGAGCGCAACCTTTCCGAGGCCAAGCGTTATTACACGCTGGCCGCAGAGCAGGGCAATGCCGGCGCCATGCACAATCTCGCCGTCCTGCTTGCCTCAGACGCGGCCGGCCAGCCGGATTTCACTGGTGCCGCACAATGGTTCATCAAGGCTTCCGAACTCGGCGTTCGGGACAGCCAGTTCAACCTCGCCATTCTCTATGCCCGCGGCAGCGGTGTGAAGCAGGATATCGAGGAATCCTACAAGTGGTTCGCGATTGCCGCCAAGGATGGCGACGCTGACGCCGCCCAGAAGCGTGACGAAGTTGCCGGGGCCATGAACCCGCAGCAGCTTCAGAGCGCCAAGGCCAAGGTGGACGTGTGGAAGGTCAAGCCGCTTTCGGAAGACGCCAACAGCGTCAACCCGCCTGAGGAATGGGCCGGCAAGGAAGGTGTGAAGACCGCCTCCGTGGACATGGAAAAGGCGATCCGCAACATTCAAGCAATCCTGAACAAGAACGGTTTCGATGCCGGCCAGCCCGATGGCAAGCTTGGCAAGAACACCGTCACCGCCATCAAGGACTTCCAGAAATCCGTCGGCCAGACGCCTGACGGACGCATCACCAACGAGCTGGTGACCGCGCTGCTTGCCCGCAACAAGTAACATTCCGGAACCGATGGGGCGGCCTCCTGGCCGCTTCGGCGCAACACGGCGCAGGAATGTGACGGCCTGCCGACACACGGCCGCTATCTTTCCAAATTATCAACGTATTTACCGTTGAATGTTGACACGTCAGACCCTCGCGGGCATGACGAATGAAGGCTGGGCATGCCCGGTCTTTTCAGACAGAAAGTATAATCGCGGCGCGGCCCCCTCACCCGGACAGGCCCCGTCGCCCGGAACCATTTGCCCGAGGTCCGAGCCGTGACTGTCTATCTGCCAATCGCAGAACTGTCGGTGAATATTTTCATCATTCTGGGCATGGGCGCGGCTGTCGGTTTTCTTTCCGGCATGTTCGGCGTTGGCGGTGGTTTCCTGATCACGCCGCTTCTGATTTTCTATAATATTCCCCCCGTCGTGGCGGTTGCGACTGGCGCGAACCAGGTGGTCGCCTCTTCCGTTTCCGGCTCCATCACGCATTTCCGGCGCGGGACGCTGGACGTCAAGCTTGGCAGCGTGTTGCTTGTGGGCGGTCTTGTCGGCGCCACGGTCGGCGTGTGGATATTCTCCTTTCTGCGCAGCATCGGCCAGCTCGATCTCATCGTCTCGCTGCTCTACGTCATCCTGCTCGGCACCGTCGGCGGCTTGATGCTGAAGGAGAGCATTTCGGCGCTCCGCCGCGCGGCCCGCAACGAAACCGTGACGCTGCGCCGTCCCGGCCACCACAACTGGGTACACCGTCTGCCGCTGAAAATGCGGTTCAAGAAATCGAAGATCTATCTCAGCGTCATTCCCATCGTGACCCTGGGTTTCGGCATCGGCATCCTGACCTCGATCATGGGTGTCGGCGGCGGCTTCATCATGGTGCCGGCCATGATCTATCTTTTACGCATTCCCACCAGTGTGGTCGTCGGCACCTCGCTGTTCCAGATCATTTTCGTGACCGCCTATACGACCGTCGTACAGGCCGCGACCAACTATTCCGTCGATGTGGTGCTGGCTTTCATCCTGATGGTGGCGGGCGTCATCGGCGCGCAATATGGTGTGCGGGTGGGGCAGAAACTGCGCGGCGAACAGCTGCGTGCGCTGCTGGCGCTGCTGGTGCTTGCCGTTGCGCTTCGCCTCGCCGTATCGCTGGTGGTGCGCCCGGAAGACCTGTTTTCGGTTGCCGTCGGGGGGTTAGGTTATTGACCCGCCCTATTTTACACGCCGTGTTTTTTCTTCTCTCATGCCTTACCTTTGGCGGCATTGCCTCGGCGCAGACACCACCGCTTGCCCTGCCGCCCGGTCCGCAGCAGCGGTCACTGCTGGAAAACATCGAAATCGGCGCATCGACGACGGAAATCCCCATCGCTTCCGATTTTCGTGGTGCGGATTTCACGCTCTTCGGCGCGCTGAACAATACCGACCAGCTGCTGCTTGCCATCGGGCAATATGATATTGTCGTGACGCTCGAAGGACCGAGCGACTACATGACCGTGCGCAAGAAAGAACGTGTGGCCGGTATCTGGATCAATACCAGCGCCATTACCTTCACGCCGCTGCCGGAATCCTATTCCATGGCCAGCACGCGCGACATCAGCGCCATCGCCTCGCCCGGTACCTTGCGGGCCATGGGGCTGGGTGTCGATCATCTGTCGCTCAAAAGCGCTGTCTTTTCCGGCGTGCCTGACAATGTCTTCGATTTTCAGGAGGCCTATCGTCGGCTCAAGCTTTCAAGCGGCATTTATCGCAACGACACGACCGGGGTGAGGCTGGAACGCACCGGCCTTTTCTGGGCGACGCTTCGCCTGCCCGCCAACGTGCCGAACGGCGTGCACACCGCCCGCGCCTATCTCTTCAAGAGCGGCAAATTCATCGCCCAGCGCGAACTGAAACTGCGCGTCGTCAAGACGGGCATGGAACAGGCGATCACCGACGCCGCCCATCAGACGCCGCTTGCCTATGGCGCTCTTTGCGTTCTGCTCGCCGTCGTGACCGGCTGGGGTGCGAGCATCATCTTCCGCAAGGACTGAGCCTTTTCCCTCCCGGAAAAGACACCGTCTGCCGCCCTTTCCTCCAAAGATAGCATTCGCTTCCTTCAACGGTTTGCGGTAAAATTCAAGGCGTTACAACCACGCACGCAGATCACGGCGGTAAGTGCGGTTGTGACCGGGATGAAAAGGAGAAATGTCATGTTCAAGCACATTCTCATTCCCACCGATGGCTCGCCGCTGGCGCAGATCGCAATCGACCAAGGGTTCGCTCTCGCCAGGGAGGCAGGCGCAAAGGTGACCGTCGTGACGGTATCGGAACCCTTTCACGTGATTGCCAGCGATGTCGAGGACATTGCCGCCATTGCTGAAGAGGAATTTCACCGTTGCGAGGAGGCGGAGCATCTTCTGAGAGACACGCAGGCGCACGCCGAATCCATGGGGCTCGATTGCGAAGCCCTGCTGGCGCGAGCGGGGCGGCCGGATGAGGCTATCATCGAAATTGCCGACAGAACCGGCTGCGACCTCATCGCCATGGCGTCGCACCGGCGCAGGAGTTTCATCGAGATGCTGCTCGGCAGCGTTACGGCCAAGGTGCTGAAGAATTCGAAGATACCGGTGCTGGTCTACCGTCAATAGGCGGCTGCAACACCATGCTCAGCCGAGCAGATTGGCAAACCGCACCGAATAGATGCGCTCCCGCCCCATCAGATGCGCGACGAGAGCGGCGTGATCAAAGAGACCGCGCATAGCCTTGTGCCGCAGATCCAGCCCGCCGCTCATGACCCCGAAAGCCGGCATCAGAAGCCGTGAACCATCGGTGGCGAAACAGGGCCGCCGAACCGTCTTTTCGCGACGACGAACGGTGGCGGAAGGATGTAGGTGGCCGGCGATTTCGCCGGCGGCATCACGCGCTTTCGGCTCATGGCGGAAAACGAGATTGCCGTAAAACATCTCATCCACCGAAGATCCCGGCAGATCGACCGTACCGTCAGGATCATGATTGCCGTTGATCCATATCCATTCACGGCCGCTGGCCATCTCGCGGATGATTTCACGCAGCATGGGCGGCAGATGCTCGGACCCCACGCGGTCGTGGAAATTGTCGCCGAGGCTGACGACGATCTTCGGGTCGTAGCGGCTGACGAGGGAGGACAGGATTTTGAGGGTAGCGATGGTGTCATAAGGCGGCAGCATGCGCCCGCGCCGGGCAAAGGCCGCCCCTTTTTCCAGATGCAGGTCGGACACCACGAGCAGCGACAGGTCGGGCAGGTAAAGTCCGCCGAGCGGATCGCACCAGGCCGCGACACCATTAACGGCGGTTTCGCTGCCGAGGCATTCGAAACCGTTTGAAAACCTGTCGCTCAATGTGAGACGGCTCAGCACTTCTCGTCGTTCCTTTACCGGGTCCGCATATCGGACGGCCCGAAAGTCGTTTGCATCTGTCCGCCGGCTCCTAGGACATCGCTTCCGCGATCAGTTCGTCTGCGGCTTCGGCCAGCACATCGTCCATCGCCTCGCCCGCCACCGTCTCGCGGCCGATTTCCAGCATGACCGGAACGGCAAGCGGCGAGACATGCTCCAGCGCGCGGTGGGTGGTGTGACCCTTGATTCGCCTCAGCATATCGCCAAGACGGCCAATGTCCAAAAGTCCCGCCGCGGCATCGCGCCGCGTCGCTTCCAACAGGATATGGTCCGGCTCATGGCTGCGAAGAACGTCATAAATAAGATCGGCGGAGACCGTGACCTGTCTGCCGGTCTTTTCCTTGCCGAGATGGCGGCGTTCGATCAGCCCGGAAATGACGGCGCAATTGCGGAAGGTGCGCTTCAGCATGAAGGATTCGTCCAGCCACGCCTCCAGATCATCGCCCAACATATCCTCGTCCAGCAGGTCTGCAAGCGACAGGCGGCGGGATTTCAGCCGTCTGCCGATGTCCTCCATGGCCCAGATGGCGAGCGAATAATCGGTGGCGACAAAGCCCATGGGCTTTGCGCCCGCCCGCTCCAGCCGGCGCGTCAAAAGCATGCCGAGCGTCTGGTGCGCCAAGCGCCCCTCGAAGGGATACATGACCATGAAGAAGCGCTTGCGGAAGGGGAAGGTCTCGACCAGCAGCTCGTCGCGCTTGGGAATGATCGACTTTTCCTTCTGGATCGCCAGCCAGTCGCGCACCTGATCCGGGAGCGCATGCCAGCGCGTCGGGTCTGCCAGCATGGAGCGCACCTGATCCGCGAGATAGGTGGAGAGCGGGAACTTGCCGCCGGCATAGGAGGGTATCTTCGGGTCCATGGAGAAGGCCTGGGAGACCAGGCATTCATTCTCCCTGATACCCTCGAAGCGCAGCACCTTGCCGGCGAAAAGGAAGGTATCGCCCTGCACCAGCTGTTCGAGGAAATATTCCTCGACCTTGCCGAGCGACATGCCGCCGCGCCCGACCGTGCCCTTGGCATTACGCTTGACCATGCGGACATTGAGTTCCGCCGCCTCGACGATGGTGCCGAGGTTCAGGCGATATTGCTGCGCGACCGCCGGATTGGAGACGCGCCAGCGACCGTCCTTCATCTGCCGGATGCGGGCGTAACGCTCATAGGTGCGCAGCGCGTAACCGCCGGTGGCGGTGAAATCCACCACCCGGTCGAAGGTGGCGCGCGGCAGATCGGCATAGGGCGAGGCGCTGGTTACTTCGCGATAAAGATCATCCGCATCGAAGGGCTCGGCGCAGGCCATGCCAAGTATGTGTTGGGCGAGAACATCGAGCGCGCCCTCGGCAATCGGTGGCGTATCCTGCGCGCCGATATAATTGGCATCAAGCGCTGCCCGGCACTCCATCACCTCGAAGCGGTTGGCGGGAACGAGGATCGCCTTTGACGGCTCATCCATGCGATGATTGGCGCGGCCGATGCGCTGGGCCAGGCGGCTTGCGCCCTTCGGCGCGCCGACATGCACGACGAGGTCGACATCTCCCCAGTCTATGCCGAGATCGAGCGTGGAGGTGGCGACGACGGCGCGCAATTTGTTTTCCGCCATGGCCGCTTCCACCCTGCGGCGCTGGCCGGCATCCAGCGAACCGTGATGGAGTGCAATCGGCAGATTGTCGTCATTGATGGTCCAGAGTTCCTGGAAGATCAGCTCCGCCTGCGAGCGAGTGTTGACGAAGATCAGCGTCGTCTGATGGTCCTTCAGCGCGGCGTACAAATCCTTCATGGCGTAACGCGCCGAATGGCCGGACCAAGGGATGCGCTCTTCCGTGCTCAGGATGGAGATATCCGGCTTTGCCCCGCCTTCGACGGTGATGAGGCCGGCGGGCGGCTCCGCCTGCCCCTGCGGCGCGAGATAACGGCGCAAATCCATCGGCTCCGCCACCGTGGCCGAAAGGCCGATAAAGCGCACATCGGGTGCGTGCAGGCGCACCCGGGCGAGCGCCAGCGACAGCAGATGGCCGCGTTTGGAGGTGACGAGCGAATGCAACTCGTCGAGCACCACATATTTCAGGTCACGGAAAAAGCGCTCGGCCTCCTTGTTGGCGAGCAGCAGCGAGACCTGTTCCGGTGTCGTCAGCAGAATGTCTGGCGGCTTCACCTTCTGGCGCTGGCGTTTTCCCTGCGGCGTATCGCCGGTGCGGGTCTCGATGGAAATCGGCAGACCCATTTCAGAGACGGGTCTGGTGAGGTTGCGTTCGATATCCACCGCCAGCGCCTTGAGCGGCGAGATATAGAGCGTGTGCACGCCGACGAAGCCGGAGCCCGCCGGCACCTTGCCGCGTTCTGCCAGATCGGTGAGCGAGGCCATGAAGCCGCCCAGCGTCTTGCCGGCGCCCGTGGGCGCGATCAGCAGCATGTTTTCGCCGCCGCGCGCCCGGGCCATCAGCTCCAATTGATGCGCGCGCGGAGACCACCCTTTTTCGGCAAACCATTTCTGGAATGGAAGGGGCAAGGAGCCGACATGCGTGCCGGAAATGGGAGACTCGGCGTGTTTCACATCTTCAAGGTAGTGAAAAAGCTGCAAAAAAGAAGGGCGGAACGGGACCGCTTGACAGAAAGCGCAATCACGGATAATTTTTATCCACGATACTGAAACAAACCGCACAGGGACAAGTCGGATGAAACTCGGCGACGGCGTGGAACAGGCCATTCACAGCGTGGGCATGCTGGCGGGGCTTTCCGAAGGCGGCGTGCTGTCGGCAGCGGCGCTGGCGGAATTTCACGGCGTTTCCACCAGCTATCTGCTGAAGCATCTTCAGTCGCTGTCCAATGCCGGGATTGTCGCCACCGTGCCGGGGCCGAAGGGCGGTTACCGTCTGGCCCGGGCGACAGACAGGATCACGCTGCTCGATATCGTGCTGGCCGTCGAAGGGCCGCAGCCTGCCTTCCGCTGCGCGGAAATCCGCCAGCGCGGGCCGAACCCCTTGCCGGGGCGTTATTTCACCAAGCCCTGCGGCATCAATGCCGCGATGCTGAAAGCGGAGAAGGCCTATCGGGCGGAACTCGCCAAAACCACCATCGCCGATATTCTGGACGATCTCGCCGCCAATGATGATGGCGGGATTGCCGCGCGTGGCTGCGCCTTTCTGGAGCTGAACGAGCGCAAGACGATGACGCGCTGAGACCCGAAAACAGGCCCCCCAAAAAAAGATCGACCTGCACCGGAGAGCTTCGCCGCTTTCCGGACCGATGACGCATGACTTCAAACAGACCCAACCAATGGAGAGACCCATGAAAACCCGTATCAACTATGCCAAAGCATCGCCCGAAGCCTTCAAGGCCGTCATGGCTCTGGAAAATTATGTTCAGGGCAGCGGGCTCGAGCGCCGCTTCGTTCACCTCATCAAGCTGCGCGCCTCGATCATCAACGGCTGTGCCTTCTGTGTGGACATGCATGTGAAGGAAAGCCGCCATGACGGGCTCTCCGAACAATGGATCAACCTGATGAGCGTGTGGCGGGAATCCCCCGTTTATACCCAGCAGGAACGGGCGCTGCTCGGATGGGTGGACGCGGTGACGAAGATTGCCGAAACCGGCGCCCCGGATGATGCCTTCGAGACGCTGAAGGCGCATTTTTCCGATGAGGATATCGTGAAGATCACGGTCGCCATCGGCGCCATCAACACCTGGAACCGCATCGCTGTCGGTTTCCGCTCCCAGCATCCGGTCGATGCGGCTGCGAAGGCGGCGTGACCTCTTAAACCCAAAATGGGCGGCCGCTACATGGCGATGTAGCGGTCGTTTCTGTGATTGATGGCGAGCGTGAGGTTCATGACCAACGCGCCGAGGATGGAGCAGATGATGACGAAAGGTGTGGCCACGAAGAACGAGCAGGCCAGCACCATGCCGTCAAAGGCGAGCTGCACGAGGCCCGCGCGCCAGCCGAAACGATCCTGAAGATAAAGCGCGAGGATACCAAAACCGCCGAGACTCGTGCGATGACGGAACAGCGCCAGCATGCCGGCCGCGACGGTCAATCCGCCAAAGAGAGCCGCAGCAACCGGATTGATGCTCTGAAAGGCGAAAAAGCCGGGCATATATTCCGACAGCAGCGCCGTCATGGCGATGGCGCAGAAGGTCTTGACCGTGAAGGCAAGACCGAGACGTCGGAAGGCGAGATAATAAAACGGCAGGTTGACGAGGAAGAACACCACGCCGAAGCTGAAGCCGGTGGAATAATGCGCCAGAAAGGCAAGGCCGACGGTGCCACCGGTGAGCAGGCCCGCGGCAGAAAGCAGGGTCACACCGAGCGAGACGAGCATGCTGCCGGCCAGAACGCCCTGGGCATCCTCCAGCATCGAATGACGATCTGGCGCGGAAGCCCAGATATTCAAGCGCCTGCGTGCAGTCGTATCGCCCATGCCTGTTCCCCTGATTTTCCGGCCTCTGTCGAGCTATTGCGCAAAAGCGCGATGGATTTCAAGCGTGCTTTACTCAGCGCACAACGATGTATCTGTCCGAGCGGTGATTGATGGCGAGAAACATGTTGAGCACGAAAGCGCCGACAATCGAATAGACGACGGTGGCCGGATCGATGACGAGGAAGGCGCAGAGCATCACGAAGGCATCGAAGGCCAGCTGGATCAGACCGGCGCGGATGCCGAAGCGATCCTGAATATAGATGGCCAGAATGCCGATACCGCCCAGGCTGGCGCGGTGGCGATAAAGCGCCAGCAATCCATACCCCAGAAGCAAGCCGCCCAGAAGCGCCGCCCAGAGCGGGTTGATGCTGTCGATGATCATCCAGCGCGCCTCCACTTCCGTGAGCACCGAAACGAGGCCGATGGCAATGAAGGTCTTCAAGGAGAAGGCAAGACCGAGGCGTCGGAAGGACAGGTAATAGAAGGGCAGATTGACGAGGAAGAACAGGAGGCCGAAGCTGATGCCGAAGGCATAGTGAAGGAGAAAGGCGACGCCGGCGGTGCCGCCGGTCAGAAGGCCGACCTTGTTCAGCAGATAAAAGCCGAGCGCCGACACGATGGCACCGGTGACGATGCCCTGCACGTCTTCCACCGGCGCATGTCTGGCCGGATCGGAACTCCACATGCTGTAAACGCTTCTCGTTCTGCTCACGCTTTTTCCCTCAGCTTCAGGCATATTTTGCACTGCAAAAAACGTCTGAGCAAGAAGGATACGTAAGGAAGCCTGACCTATCGCGAAAATGGCAAGAAACGGAATGTTCAGGCTTTGGCGCGGGCAAGAAAAAGAATGCCGGAAAGGGGTTTTCCGGCATCCTTGCGAATGGTGGTTTTGCGGATTTCGAGGAGGGAAAAGCCCGTCCGTTCCAGAAGGCCGGTGACGTAGCTCTTCGAATGGGCGTAACGAAGGGATTCACGCAGCACGAAACCCTCTTCATCCCCGGCATCCTCCACCGAAAAGGCGAAGAAACCGGAGGGTGCAAGCAGGGCGGAAACGAGCGGCATGACAGTTTCGAGACTGCCGAGATACATCATCACATCGGCAGCGGCGACGAGAGCGGCGCGGTGCTGCACCATGGTCGGGGTGAACAATCCCGACGCTTCCGCTTCGAGCGAAAGATCTGCCTGGCCAAGATGGTCGTAAAGACCTTTTTCCTCCGCCTTGGCGAGCATGTTCTGGGAAATATCGAAACCTTCAAGCCGCTTTGTCAGGGAGCTTATCTCGACGCCGAGAAGGCCCGTGCCGCAGCCAATATCGACAATGGTGTCAAAGACGCCGCCATCCGCCGCCGTCCCGATCAGCTCCGCCAGTTTCTGCGGTACGCTGTAATCCAGTTTCTCGACGAGCGACGTTTCGAAACGGTCGGCATAATCGTCGAACAGCCCTTCCACATAACGACTCGGCGGCTGCTCGGGTGTTTCCGCGGCGCCGAGAACCGCCAGCTTCAGTTCGGCTGCAAACAGCCCTTCCGTATCCAGCGTGGCGACTTTCTCGTAAGCCGCCACGGCTTTTGCGGGTTCCCCCGCCTTTTCGTGATATTCCCCGAAGCGAAACCAGCCCGCCGTCCACCGTGGCGCAAGTTCAAGCGCCTGTTCCATAAGTTCGGCGGCGGCGGGATAGTCGCCGCCTTCCGCCAACATGCGGGCATAGTCCGCCCGGCGGTCGGCAATGACGTCACCGGAAGAAAACTGGTTTGGGGCCATCAATGATTCCTGAGAAGATGCGGGCTGTCATTTATCAAGCCATAAAAAAACTCAAGTCCTATTTCATGGCAGCGGCGAATATGGCGCGATATAGTGCGCGAAAACTTGCATCGAAGCGGTGCGCCCCATATGTCAGGACAAAACAGGAGACTTGCTGATGGCCGGTGAGGTCAACAAAATGCTGGGTGATACGGTGGCCCGCACCGTGGTGAAGCTGCTGGTGGTTTCATTGCTCGTTGGTTTTCTGATGGCGATCTTCGGATTGACGCCCTGGAACATCATCTATGGCGCGCGCGATTTCGTGGTCGATCTCTGGCGTAGCGGTTTCCATGCGCTCGGCGCGATCGGCGACTATCTGATCCTCGGCGCCACGATCGTCATTCCCGTTTTCATTATTCTTCGCCTCCTGAGCTATCGTCGCTGACATGACCGACACATCATTCCAGACGCTCACCCGGCGCGGCTTCGTGCTGGTTTCCGCCGGCTCCGTGCTTTCCGCCTGCGTTTCCGTGCCCACCAACAAGGGCATGCCATCCGGCACCCGCGACGAGACGGCGGCGGCCCTTCCCATGGTCAATGATCTGCGCCGATCCAAGGGGCTTTCGCCGCTCGCTATCAATGGCGCGGCTAGCAGCGCCGCCGCTTATCAGGCCGGCCGCATGGTCAAGGCGCAGAAAATGGCGCATCTGATCGGCCTGACCGACAGTTTCCTCATTCGCATGAAGGACGGCAGCGTGCCGCTTCCGGCAGCGGAAAACGTGGCGGCCGGACAGGATAGCGTGGAACGCGTCGTAAAGGCCTGGATTGGCTCCAAACACCATCTCGAAAACATGCTCGGGCCCTATAATGGTCTGGGTGTTGCAGTCGCCTATGATGCGGCCAGCCGCAACCGGCCCTATTGGGCGATGGTGCTCTGCGCCTGAGATAATTGGGGCCGGCGGCGAAAACCCTCTCCACCCTCATTCCTGTGCCCAGCCGACGCGGTCCGCGCGACGGAAAGAGTTCCTTCAGCCCAAGGACTTGGGCTGGCTGGATCCCTGTGACAGGCACAGGGATGAGGAGAGAAGAGCGCCCCGCCACGAGAAGCACTCCTTCTAACCGACGCACCGTCTCGACCCTTTAGATCATGCTCAACCCAGTGGGCGATCCGCCCAGCGATCGACCGCGCTGTCGCGCAGGTCACGGATCGACTCCACGCCCTCGCGGGCAACCAGCTTCGACAGGCCCTTGACGATGGACGACGGCAGGCCGGGCCCCTCATAAACCATGCAGGAATAGAGCTGAACCAGATCGGCCCCTGCCCTCACCTTTTCCAGCGCCGTTTCCGCCGATGAAACGCCACCGACGCCGATGATCGGCAGGTTACCGCCGACGCGCCGGCGCATTTTGGCGAGAACCGTGGTGGAAAGCTCGAAGAGCGGCTTGCCGGACAGGCCGCCGGCCTCGCCCTTGTGCGGGCCGGGTCGCAGGCCTTCGCGGGAGAGCGTGGTGTTCGAAACAATCAGGCCATCGAGATCATGGGCCAGCGCCTCCTCGGCAACATCGTCCAGCCCCTCTTCGGTCAGATCGGGCGCGATCTTGAGGAAAACCGGGATACGTTTGCCGAAACGTTCAGCTTCCGCCTTGCGGCGCTCCAGCACGGCGACGAGAAGGGCGGCAAGGCTTTCGCGCGCCTGAAGATCACGCAGGCCGGGCGTGTTGGGCGAGGAAATATTGACGGTGAAATAGGATGCGACCGAATAAAAGGCCTCGATGCCCTGCACATAATCGGCGATGCGGTCTTCGCTATCCTTGTTGGCGCCGATATTGACGCCGACGATGCCGCGCAGCTTTGCCTGCTTCAGACGTTCCAGAGCGGCCGCATGGCCTTCATTGTTGAAGCCGAGGCGATTGATGACGCCCTCATCCTCGACCAGACGGAAGATGCGCGGCCTGGGATTGCCGGATTGCGCCTTGGGCGTGACGGTGCCGATTTCGGTAAAGCCGAAACCGAGCCGCAGAAGCGGCCCTGGTACTTCCGCATTCTTGTCGTAACCGGCGGCCATGCCGAGCGGGTTGGGAAACACAAGGCCCGCCACGGTCTGCTGCAGACGCGGATCATGCGGCACCATGCAGGTGGGCAGGAAGCCGCTTTTCAGCGCCGCAATGGATAGGCCATGCGCCTTTTCCGGATCGACGAGAAACAGGCCCTTGCGACCGACCGAGGAAAATAATCCGCTCATCACAAAATCTCCGGAAACTGATGCTGGCCATCGTGGCCGAGTGAAAGCGGCGTTTCCCAAAGCACGGCACTCAGGGGAAGCGGAGCATAAAGATGCGGGAAAAGATCGCCGCCTCTTGAGGGTTCATAGATCAGCTTGTCGCCGAGGGCCGCGCCGTCGACCGCGATCAGAAGCAGATCGACCTGGCCGGAAAAATGCCGCGCGGCGGTCTCCGCCGCCTGTTTTGCCGTTGAAAAATGAATGAAGCCGTCGGTCAGGTCGATGGCCGCACCTTCGAAGACGCCCTTCGCCTTTGCCGCGCTCCATAACGTCTCCGGCACGATTTTATAGATGATCGCGGGCGTTTCCTGCATAGGGCTCTCCAAGGCTTTCCACTCAGCGGGATTTGCCGCAAAGCTCGAAGATTGTCCACAGTTTCCACGGCATTTTTATTGCGGAGAGCCCGAAAGACCGCCTGTCCACAAGCTTTTCCTTGTAATGCGGGACCGATTGGCGCAACCTTGAGCGGAGGAGCTGGCAGTGTTTCGACCGCCGGCAAATGGGAGTGTACCAGACCTGCGAAAGAACCGCATAACGCCCTTGGGAGGGGGCCAGAATGTCGGAACTTGTCATTATCATAGCAGACGACCACCCGCTTTTTCGCGGCGCCCTCAAACAGGCCGTATCCGGTCTTGACGGGCAGCAAACCATCATAGAAGCCGGGGATTTCGAAGCCGCGCGAAGCGCTGCGACAGCGCGTAACGACGCCGATCTGATGCTTCTCGACCTCGCCATGCCGGGCGTCAGCGGGTTTTCAGGCCTGATGGCGCTGCGGGCAGAATTTTCCAGCCTGCCGATCGTCATCGTTTCTGCAACGGACGATGCCACCACCGTTCGGCGCTCCATCGAACTCGGCGCTTCCGGTTTCATTTCCAAATCCTCCGGTATCGACGATATCAGAGAGGGCATTCGCGCAGTTCTGGAAGGCGACGTCTGGATACCGGCGAGCTGCCAGGGCGAGAAGGAAAACGACCCGGATGTGGCAAATCTCATCGGCCGGCTCAGAACACTGACGCCGCAGCAAAGCCGGGTTCTGGGCATGCTGGCCGAAGGGTTGCTGAACAAGCAGATCGCCTATGAGCTGAATGTTTCGGAAGCCACCATCAAGGCGCACGTCTCCGCGATCCTGCTGAAACTCAAGGTCGACAGCCGCACGCAGGCGGTGATCCAGCTTGCGAAGATAAACACATCGGCCATGGTGGCGTAGGTAAGGATTTTATTCCTTTCTTTTCTTTACTCCGGGCCGGATATGGTCTAGATTTCAGAAGTAAACGACAGGAGCTTTTCCGCCACCTGCTCCACCTGCGGGCTTTCTATCATGCTGTCACACGAGACGATCTGGAGCGCCATCGATACGCTTGCCAAGCGCCATGAGCTGACACCCTCGGCATTGGCGAAGCGTGCCGGTCTCGATCCGACGTCCTTCAACAAATCGAAGCGTTTCGGCCCGGATGGCCGCAAACGCTGGCCTTCGACCGAATCGGTCTCCAAGGTGCTGGAGGCGACTGGAGCAAGTGTCGACCAGTTTTTCGGTTATGCTTTTGGCAAGGCGACCCAGACGATGCAGCCCTCCGGAGCGGAGAATGCGATCCCCCTGCTCGGTTTTGCGCAGGCCGGTTCCGGCGGCTTTTTCGACGATGGCGGTTTTCCGGCCGGTCAGGGCTGGGATGTGGTGGAATTCCCCTCTTCTCCCGAGCGCAAGCAGGGCGTCTATGCGCTGGAGGTCCAGGGAGAAAGCATGATGCCGCTTTACCGCGATGGCGACATCCTGATTGTGGAGCCGGGCGCGCAGGTGCGGCGCGGTGACCGCGTGGTGCTGAAAAGCCGCGACGGCGAAGTGATGGCCAAGGTGCTGGCGCGGCAAAGTCCCAAGAACATCGAGCTACTTTCGCTCAATCCAGAGCACCCGAACCGCAGCTTCGACATGGCCGACGTGGAATGGATTGCCCGCATCATCTGGGCCAGCCAATAACCACGCCTGCATGTGCCTCCCGCTTCCGCGACGCAGCTCTGGGCATCGTACCGACAATACCCTTTACAGGCCGAGTGCGGTTACGGCGGCATCAACCGGCATGACCTTCGCGCCACCGGACACCGCCCTGCGGACAAGGCCTTGCAACCTGTCTTCCGGGCAACCGTAAAAACTCGGCTTCGGCGAGACATCGTGGGTGAAAATGATGAGCCAGCCGCCATTTTGCAAAACATCCTCGAGCCAGCGATCCGCCGCATCGAGATAATTTGGGTCAGGGCGCAGTTCGACTGCGGCAAGATTATGCGGATCGATGCTGCCCCGATTGATGCCGGGCATGATGCCGCGGGCAGTCTTGAACCGGCGTCGCAGCAGCGGCTGCATGATAGGCGAGGCCATGCCGAAAGGAACGGAGAAATTCCGTCTGTGCCGGCTTTTGTCGAACGATCCGAGCACGCTGTCGTTGCGATCGAGATCCTCTTCAAGCCCACGCCGCGAAAAGCTTGAGAGCTTGCGATGGGAATAGGTGTGACAGGCAAGCTCGTGGCCGGCTGCGGCCAGTTCCGAACAGCCTTGGGTGGAGATCATCTCCTGTTCATCATCATGCCTGTCGATAAAGACGCCCGCGATGTAAAACGTGCCGCGAACGCCCTCATTTTCCAAAATGCTCGCGCCGCTTGTCCAGGCGGATGCCGGTATATCGTCGAATGTGAAGGAAACGATCGGTTCGGATGTCTTGATCCGCGCCGCCGGTCCCGGAAAATACCGCACGAGCCGGTTATTGATCCTGTCTGCAAATGTCCCGATTTTTTGCGTCATACATAGCCCCCCGGCCTGTCTGCAAAATTACTGACCCTGTTCAAGTATGTCGTAAGCCTGATGCCTCAAACAATAGATTGCAATCAGAAGAGACGACCAGATAGGCCCTGTTCCGGTAAAGAAATTACTCTCAAGACACGAAGAAAGTAATGCATACACCCAGATTCTTGCAAAAAGCCGGGTTAATCCCGGATCAGTGCCCCTTTCTACTGCTATACGGAAATCGTTTGCAGGAATAATGACGAGCCATATGACGATGAGAATGAAGGCCGGCAAGCCGCCATTCAGCAGGCTTTCGACAAAACCATTATGGGCATGGAAGGCCGTGACTGCCCAGGTTTCAGAGATATCCGCCTGCGCCAGGAGCCGGTCACTCGCCCAGAAAGCCTGGAAACCCTGCCCGAAAATCGGCGATTGTGCAAAAGTGTCGAAAGACAGACGCCATATGTCCGTTCGTCCGGTGAAGGTGGAATCGATCCCCAGACTTTCGACCAGATTCTGTATGCTCGGAAAATAGGTGGAGCCAACCGCGAGAATATTGAGGAAAGCCAGAAGGCCACCGATCATCAGCAATGTGCGGCCGGCATGTCTTTCCATGACCCAGATCAGCGCGATGGTGACAGGCAGCAGCATCGCGGCGGTTTTTCCGTTTGTTTTCCAGAGAAAGAAACCCGCCAGCAGTGTGATTGCGATGCCGCCGACCGTGGACCAGGCATTACGCAGGTAAAGCCCGACCATGAAAAGAATGATCATGGCGGGAGCGGCCGCATTCTTGTGGTTGAAGATGCCACGCCAATCGCCCGCGAGCGCTGTTTCATCGAGATCATAGGGCTGATGGATCGAACGCGAGCGCAGAAAGAGCACCCCGAAATAACAGAGCGCCAGCAGGATGACCGCGAAGATGGCCATCATCCGGTCAAACTGCCGCCGATCTCGCGGCATGACGACGAGGACGCTGGTGATGAAGCACAGGATGGCCGTGAAGAGCAGACGCTGCAGCGAGGTGGCAGGCTGCGTGCCGAGGACCGAGCAGACCGCCAGCCAGAAAAACAATAGCAGGATGGGTAAGCGTGGCCGCAGCAACAACCCCGTCAACCGGTGGCGCAGGGCGAAAACACCCAAAATCAGCGCGATGACCAGCCCCGTCAGCTGGTTTGCAGCGGCGTGCGGCACCGGCGGAGCCGCGAGATTCTCGAAAGGTGCGACGGAAATCCAGATATAGAGCATCGTGCCGACGAAAAAAAATGCGTCGCGCCGACTGCCCGAAAGGGACATGGCATTGCCCTGCGCCGAAATGGACTGCGTCTCAGCAAGCCGCGACATGGTGGCCTGCATCAGGAACGGAAAATCGGATCATTGGCCTGCCTTGTGACGAACAACGTAACCCTTGTTGAAACCGGGCCATGTCCAAATAACCATAAACGGTCATTATCATCATTATTGTGCAATTGCTTTAACCCTCTCTTACCTCAAGAAGGCTAAGACAGAAGAAACTGTCATTTATTCGGGCGGGCGGCATTCAGACTGGCCGGCGGCCGGCGTTCATCGCCAGATATTAAGAGGCAGGGCAGTCATTTTTTGAATTCGACCGGTAATGCCGGAAAAACATGGAGAATGAGGTGTCGTTGAATACGCCGCGGCTCGGCCATCTAGTCAGACTGGGATTGACCTACATGGCGTCCGGCGGGGCTCTCCTGATGTCCAGCGCCGCCCAGCTTTTGACATTCGCCCTGCTTGCCCGTCATCTCGGTGTCGAACAATTCGCGCTTTATGCCTCGATCACCGCCGTCACCAATCTCGGCGTTCAGATTTGCGGCATCGGCTCGCAGGAATCGCTGATCCGCCGCGTGGCGCAGGATCGCAGCATGTTTCCCGTCATGCTCGGCCACAGCTATCTTCTCAGTGCGGCGACCGGCGTGGTGCTGACCATCATCGGCATGGTGACGATCCCGGTCTTCTTCCCGACATCGGAAACATTGCTGCATACGCTCATCACCACCTTCGTGATTCTGGTGACGAATCTCGTTCTTCTGAAAGTCATTTCGCTTTCCACGCAAAGCTTCATTGCCCATTCCGACTTCGCCTCTGCCAATAAGCTGGAAGTGATGTTCGCCATTGCACGCACGATTGCCGCCGTGGTTGCCTGCCTCATCTTCAAGATAGAAACGGTGGAGGCCTGGGCGCTGTGGAACCTTGCCGCCCACGCCATTGCAACGGTGATTTCAGTCAAGGCGATCGGCAGGCTGGGAAGGCCCGTGTTCCGGATCGTGCGCGATGAAATCCGCATCGGCATCCTGTTTTCCACCCAGTTCCTGTTCAAGGCCGTGCGCGGCAACGCCGATATTCTCGTTCTCGGCGCCATTGCCAGCGCCGAGGTTCTGGGCAGCTACTCCATAGCCCGGCGTATTCTCGACAGTTCCTACCTTTCGGTGGAGGCCCTCAACCGGCTGATCTATCCGGGTTCCGCCTCCGCCGCCCTGCAGGGCATCGGAAAGACCATAGAACGTGCCTATAATGTGCTGAAGGCGGCGCTGGTCATCGCAGTGGGCAGCGCCCTGGTGATCTTCATCATAGCGCCCTTTCTGCCCCTGTTGTTCGGCGACGAATATGTTTCGCTGCCGAACATCACCCGCGTCCTTTGCTGGGTGGTGTTGCCGATGGCGGTTGCGGCGACGGCTCTTGAAGCACTCGGCGCATCCGGGCGGCAGGATATTCGCGCCAAGATATGGAACAGCGGCAATCTTATCGGCTCTGTCGTCGTCGCCGTCTTCACCTGGCTCTTCAGCATTTCGGGAACGATCGGCAGCTATTTCCTCGTGGAATCCGCCATTGCCGCCGCCGTCTGGATCGCGCTTCTGCGCCTGCGGCGCAACGACCAGGCCCTTGCACCCGCCAAATAGGATGCGCTTTTCCTAATAAAGCCCGTAGGGGAAATACCGCCGGTAAATTTCTTCCAGGCGGCCATTGCGGGACAGTGCGGCAAGCGCCTGATCAAAGGCCGGGACAAGTACATTGTCCGGATCGACAGCCATGATGGAAAGGCCCTCGCCAAGAAACCTGTCGGACATATAAGGCCCGCCGAAGAGGGCGCAGCAACCTTCGGACGCGCTGCCCGAAACCCAGAAGGGCAGGCGCAGGCCATCAGCAAAAACGGCGTCCACCTTGCCTGTCTTCAAAGCCTCGTACATGGGTTCATACCCATCGAAACCTTCGGCCGTGGCTTTTGGAAAAAACGCCTTGAGCATCTGTTCGTGGCGGGAACCCGTGACCACGCCGACCTTTTTTCCTGACAAGGCGTCAGCGCCGGAACCGCTCAATTTTTCCGCCTTGTTGACGGCAAGACGGGCGGGCAACAACAGATAGGGGCGTGAGAAGGTGAAACTCTTGCGCAGGTCAGCGGTGGTGGCAAGGCCGGAAATCACCGCCTCGCCCTCCCCCATTTCCAGAGCGGCCTCCAGCTCGTCAAAGGGCAGTGCCTGCACCTGACACTTGCTCTCAACCTTCAACTGGGCGCAGATTTCACGCACCAGATCGACATGGAAACCCGCAAGCCGGCCCTCCTGGTCGGTAAAATTGAAGGGTGGAAAATCGACCGACATCAGAAACCTGATGCGGGGAACAGAGGAAAGATCACCACCCGGAAACCGCTCCTGCGCGTCAAACAGCACCGGCATCCGGTTTCCGCTCGCCAGATCATCCGCACGAGCTTCGCTAAAAAAACCGACAAATTGTAAAGCGAAAGCTAAAGTAAAGCCAAGACTTACATTCCGCGTTACATTCGTCATTCTCATCTATACTATCCGTTACAGGAAGTTGGGCGTTACCATGACGGCGGCGGCGATGCATGGATTCTTTTAGGCAGTATACACGAGAATCGTTTCGCACGACGCCAGCGGGACGAAAAATTGCGTTTTCGCTCATCGGCGATAATCCGCTCTGGAGCGCTCCCGAACCGGATGAGCCGGGACCGACGCGCTTTCTCACTTCGCTGGGATTTGGCAAGCCCTATATCAGCACATTCGAAGAACAGGCTCTGAAAAACAACTCGACCATCGAAGACGAGTTACTGGCAAGCGGCCTTGTCGATTCTGATGCCTATTTCGGTGCTTTTGCCAGATTTTTGCGATTGCCGTTTCTCCCGGAAATCGATCCGGGCCGTGTAGCAGACATTAATCACCTGGATACGCAACTTGGCGAACCACGGTTTCTGCGGCTGACACCGCTCAACGGCAAAACAGTGCTTCTGATCGTGCCGGAACTGGCACGGATGGAATTGCTGAAAGAAATGCTCGATCAACGCCCGCATCTCCTGGACGAACTTGCCGTCACCACGCCACAGGCCATGCGTAGCGCAATCTGGAAGGCCGGCGAGACACGCCGCTCGTCGGAAACCCGGCAGCTGCTTTTCAACACGGCGCCGCAGCATTCCGCCAGGATTACGCTGCACGGCCAGCAGGGTTTCGTGAGTGGCGTCCTCATCACCCTGCTCGTGCTGTCGCTGCTGTTTTATACGCAGACGGCCTTGGCCTATATTCATGTAACCCTGACGCTGCTTTATCTCTCCACCCTGCTTTTCAGGCTGTTTGCGCTCGTTCACGCACCAAGGGAAAACGAAGGGAGAACCGTCTTCCCGCTCCAGCGGGACGGGGATTTACCGGTCTACACCGTTCTCGTGGCGCTTTATCGCGAAGAAGCGGTCGTTGATCAGCTTGTCAATGCGCTGGAGCGGCTGGACTGGCCCAAATCCCGGCTCGACATCAAGCTTGTCTGCGAAGCGGACGACGACGCGACGATCGAGGCTATTCAGAAGACAAATCCCGGTCAGCATATAGAGATCATAAAGGTGCCGCCGTCCCTGCCGCGTACCAAGCCCAAGGCGCTGACTTACGCACTCGCCGGCGCGCGTGGTACATTCGTCGCCGTCTACGATGCCGAAGACCGACCACATCCGCAGCAATTGCGCGAAGCCTACGCCACTTTCCGCGACCAGCCGGACAACGTGGCTTGCCTGCAGGCGCCGCTTATCATCAGCAATGCCCGCGCCTCCTGGCTCAGCGCCTGTTTCGCACTGGAATATTCCGGCCTCTTCCGCTGCATGCTGCCCGTTCTCGCCGCTCACAGGCTGCCGCTGCCGCTTGGCGGCACTTCAAACCATTTCCGCACGGCCGTGTTGCGCCGGGCGGGAGCCTGGGACCCCTATAATGTCACGGAAGATGCCGATATGGGTCTCAGGCTGCACAGGCTCGGTTATCGCTGTGGTGTCATCCGGAGGCAGACGCTGGAGGATGCGCCAACCTCGCTACCCGTGTGGCTGAGCCAGCGCGCGCGCTGGTACAAGGGTTGGCTGCAAAGCTGGCTGGTGATGACCCGCGCCCCCTTCACCACCGCGCGCAACATGGGATGGGTCGCCTATATCGTCTTTCAGCTGCTGATCGGCGGCATGCTCCTGTCATCGCTGACACATCCCTTCCTGTTCGTTTCCTTCGCTTTCATGGCCATGGCGATCCGGGAAAATGGCGCCGATATGCTGTTTTCCTGGCAGGGCCTTCTATTCCTCATCGATACGCTGAATATTTTCGGGAGCTACGCCATCTTCATGCTAATGGGCAGGAACAGGATGATACGATACGAAAAACAGCAGATCAGGCAGCGCTGGATGGCGATCCCACTTTACTGGCTGATGATGTCGGTTGCGGCGTGGCGCGCCGTGGTGGAGTTAAAAACCAGACCCTTTGTCTGGAACAAGACACCGCATATGCCGGTCGTCAGAGAGACGACCTGACGAAACACAACCGAAAAGAGCCCCTCCCTGCGCTTTTTAAGGCACGCGGAAGATGTCCCACTGGTTCAGGCCACGTTTCCGCAATTTGCAAATGAATTCCGGCTTCTATGGCGATGCCGCTATCGACACGTCATATCCGAAAATGCCTTGCCGAACGAAGCCTGTCGCCGGCAAGGCCTTTGATTTCGCCACCGAAGCGGCCGGCAACTTTATTTGGCGACGAGCTTGTTCTTGATCAGGCCGACGATGATCTGGACGATCAGGCCGCCGACACCGCCACCAACGAGCTGGCCGGCAAGAGCGGCAATATCCACGCCGCCGGCTGCCGCCGTGCCCGCCGTCCCGAGCAGCGATCCAAGTACGGTTCCGCCCCCGATGCCGCCAATGGCGCCCGCGATCAGGTTTCCGAGCGAACCGAGATCGGAATCCTTCAGTATCTTTCCGCCGGCCGTGCCGCCAACCGCACCGCCAACGATTTGGGCCAATATCGAAGTAAGATCCATGTCATCCTCCTCAGCAGTTTTCCCGACCATTCGGGAAAACAAAGCCACTTATTCACGTCTGCGCAGGCTGAACAGAACCGGCGTGACCGGCCTTCTCTTCCTCGCCAAAGATTTTCCAGACCACAGCGCCAATGACGCCGCCGAGGATCGGAGCCAGCCAGAACAGCCAAAGCTGTTGCAGCGCCCATCCGCCGACGAACAAGGCCTGCCCGGTCGAGCGGGCCGGATTGACGGATGTGTTGGTAACCGGAATGGAAATCAGATGAATAAGGGTGAGGGCGAGACCGATGGCTATCGGCGCGAAGCCGGATGGAACCCTGCCATGCGTCGACCCCAGAATGACGATCAGGAAAAAGGCCGTCAGGATGACCTCGATCAGCAGTGCCGAAACGAGAGAATATCCGCCCGGCGAATGTTCGCCGTAACCATTGGCAGCAAAACCGCCAATGTCCGCCCCCGCCTTGCCCGTAAGGATGACATAAAGCGCCGCAGCCGCGACAGTCGCTCCCAGCACCTGCGCCACGATATAGGGCACAAGATTTGCCGCCGGAAATTTACCGGCAACTGAAAGACCGACGGAAACGGCCGGATTAAAATGACCTCCCGAAATGCCGCCAACCGCATAGGCCATGGTAAGTACCGTCAGGCCGAAAGCGAAAGCGACGCCGAGAAAACCAATACCCAGCTCCGGAAAAGCAGCAGCAAAAACCGCACTTCCGCACCCTCCGAAGACGAGCCAAAAGGTACCCAAAAATTCCGAAAGAAGTTTGCGACTCATAACACTTCCCCTCATGTTACGACTGCATCAACTATTACGTGCAATTTAATCGTAGTCAAGCTAAATCGTATATTAACCCGACTGCCAAGAGAACCAATACTCTCCGGCATCGCGTAGCGCTCCTTGGCCTCTGCCAAGTCTGCCAGTACCCGAAGCGGTTTTAAAATATATCGCAAAATTTTACTGACTGAAGCATAGCAACTTCAGGTTCAGACAAGCCCGGTCGCCTAGTCATTCTTTGCAACTTGATGGGTTTTCGCCGATGTATTTTAGGGACACCGCAAGTAAATAATCTCTTGGCTGTTGAATGATTGGATTTAAAATTTAGGATTTTCTAGACATGACTTCGATCACCTCTTCCCTGAGTGTCAATCAGATCAAATACCTTTCGACAGCGGCCGTCGCAGCCTGGACAACCGACGAGGTTGCGTCGCTTTCCACAACCCAGATGCAAGCACTCTCTTCGGCTCAGGTCGCAGCACTAGATGCAGAGGATGTCAAAGTCCTCAACTCTCGACAGTTAAATGCAGTTTCACAAGGCACCATCATTGGTTTGACACTGGATCAGCTGAACATTCTCGATCAGTACGCCATCAAAAGCCTGAGCGCGGGTCAGATTTCTGCGCTCACCACTATGCAGATTGATGCCCTGACGGCAGATCAGGCGGAGGCTTTGACGGCGCCTCAGGTGAGCGCCCTTAAAGCGACGCAGCTTGCTGCCCTGAGCGCGGAGGACATTGCGACCTTCTCGACCGCCGATATTGCGGCGATCGCGGCCAAAGCCGTACCAGGCCTGGGCACAGATATTGTCGCCTCCCTAAATATCGATCAGATCGCCGCGTTGACGGTGGCTCAGGTCGCCGCACTCAAAACGACACAGGTCGCGGCCCTAAGCGTCAACCAGATCGACGCCCTGTCACCGGCACAGGTGATGGCGCTAAGTTCTGCACAACTCGCGGCCCTAAGCATAGATGCCATAGCAACGTTCTCCCCCGCCAACATCGCAGCGATTACGGGCAAGGTCGCACCGGGCCTGAGCACGCAGGCGATCGCAAGGTTTACCCCGGATCAGACCGCTGCCCTGAGCACAAGCGCAGTTGCAAGCCTGACGGCCGATCAGATCGAAGTCTTGAGCACCGACCAGATCACCGCATTGACGACGGCTCAGATTGCCGCACTCAAAGCGACACAGGTCGCAGCCTTAACCACGAGCCAGATGGAAGCCTTATCGCCGGCACAGGTGATGGCGCTGAGTGCAACGCAAATTACAGCCCTTGGAGCCGAGGATATCGCGACCTTCTCGACGGCCGATATCGCGGCTATCACGGGCAAAGCGATACTCCGCCTGGGTACGGAGGCGATCGCCGCACTTACCGATGATCAGATCGCAGCATTGACGACGGCCCAGCTGAGCGCCCTTAGTGCGGCGCAGTTCCAGGCCGTGAATACCGGGCAGATCGAGTTCCTGTCGACCGACCAGATTGCCTCCCTGAGCACCAGCGTGATCGCAAGCCTGACAGGGGATCAACTAGAAGTCTTGAGAACCGATCAGGTCGAGGCCCTGTCCTCGGCACAGGTGAGGTCACTGAGTTCGGTGCAACTCGCGGCCTTGAGTATGGAGCAATTGGCGACATTCTCGACCGACGATATTGCAGCGATCACAAATAAAGCCATGCCGGGCCTGAACATGGATGTTATTGCCGCGTTGACCAAAGATCAGGTCGCCGCCCTGAGCACCAGTTCGATTACAGGCCTGACGGCCGACCAGATCGAAGCCCTGAACCGCAATCAGGTCAGCCTTCTCTCCGCAACACAGCTGAAAGTTTTGAGTTCGGCGCAAGTCGCCGCCTTGGGCAGCGATGTTACAGTTCTGTCAACCAGCCAAACCGCCATGTTGAGTGCATCAGGCGTCAAGGGTCTGACCGCCGACCAGATCGCGGCAATGAGTATCGATCAGTTCTCGGCCTTGACCACCCTCCATATTGGGGCTCTCAACCCGACGCAAATTGCGGCAATGAGCAAGGATCAAATAGCATCGCTTTCCGCGGCCCAGATCGCAGCAATGAGCACCTCTGGCGTCGCGGGACTTTCGGCCAGTCAGATAGCCGCCTTGAGCCCCGATCAGATTTCGCGTCTATCGGTCAGGCAGATGGCCACCCTGAACTCCACGCAAATTGCGGCCCTGAGCACAGACGATATAGCGGCTCTTTCAAAAGCCCAGGTCGCCTCCATGAGCGCCGCAGGCATTAAGGGACTAAGCACCCAGCAGCTGGCGACGTTCAGCACCAGTCAGGCGAGCGCCCTGACAGGGGCGCAGATCGTCAACCTCGATGCCACACAGATTTCGGCGCTGGGGACGGACGATTTAGCGACATTCACACCCAGGGAGTTTGGTGCCCTCAGTTCGAACGCGATCCCGGGATTATCGACGACGACTATGGCCTTGCTGACGACAGCGCAGATTGCTGCGCTGAATACGCAAAGCGTCGGTGCGTTGAGCATAGCGCAGATCGCCGCCCTGAGTACGGCTCAGATAGCGGCGTTGACCCCCGCACAGGTCAGCGCTCTCAGTTCAAAACAGATAGCGGTCTTGAGCACAGGCGACATAGCAACATTTTCGACGAAGGATATTGCCGCGATCAGTTCAAATGCGATCCAGGGCTTATCAACCGAGACCATAGCCTCCATGGCAGCAAGCCAGATATCAGCTCTGAATACGCAAAGCGCCGGTGCGCTAAGCACTGCGCAGATCGCCGCCTTGAGTACGGCCCAGGTTGAGGCCTTGACCACCGCGCAAGTCGGCGCTCTCAACTCAAAACAGATAGCGATCTTGAGCACAGACAAAATTGCAACGTTCTCGACCAAGGATATTGCATCACTCAGTTCCAATGCGATCCCGGGTTTATCGACGGAGGCCATAGCCTCTCTGACGACAGCGCAGATTGCCGCCCTAAGTACGGCTGGTATTAGCGGACTGAGTACCGGGCAGGTTGCCGCTTTGACCAGCGGCCAGGTGAACGTCCTGACCAATGCCCAAATCCGTGCCTTCGCCTCCAGACAGATTGCAGTGTTGCGCGTGGACGATATCGTCTCGCTCTCGGCATCCCAGATCGCCGCTCTCAGCGCTGCGGGCATAACGGGCCTGACCTCCAATCAGGTTGCTTCCCTCACCGCCGATCAGGTCGCGGCTCTGACCAGTGCTCAGATCGGCGCACTTAGCTCGAAACAGATCGCGGCCCTCGGTGCCGATGACCTGAACACCTTCACCGCTTCGGAGCTGGCCGCAATCAGTTCAAATGCGATCCCAGGCTTGTCGACGGAAACGATCGCTTCGATGACTGCAGCGCAGATCGCAGCGCTGGGCACGACAGCAATAGCAAGCCTGACCGCCGAGCAAATTGACGCCCTCCATACCGATCAGGTGGGCGCCCTGAACAATGCGCAAATCGGCGCCCTGACCTCCAAACAGATTGCGGCTCTGGGCACGGACGACATCGCTTTTCTTTCAACTGCCCAGATCGCCGCGCTCAGCACGGCAGGCATGACGGGCCTTACAAGCAATCAGATTGCGGCGCTCAGCAGCGATCAGGTTGAGACTTTGACCGGTGCCCAGATCGGTGCGCTCAATTCGAAACAGATCGCTGCCCTCGGTGCCGATGATCTGGTCACGTTTACCACTGCCGAGCTGGCTGCAATCAGCTCGAATGCGATCTCGGGCTTATCGACGGAGGCCATGGTATCGCTCACGGCAATGCAAATAGCAGCACTAAGCACGGATGGCATCAGTGGACTGAGCACCGGGCGGGTCGCCGTCTTGACCAACGGTCAACTGAACGCTCTGACCAATGCCCAAGTCACCGCCCTCACCTCCAGACAGATCGCGGCGCTTAATCCTGCCCACATCGTCTCATTCTCGGCAACCCAGATAGCAGCTCTTAACGCTCAGGCTGCATCGGGTCTCAGCGGCGCACAGATCGGTGCGTTGAGCGTTGAGCAGATCGAAGCACTATCCACCCGCCACATAGCATCGCTGAGTTCGGATGCACTTGCGGGACTATCTCCGGCCGTGCTGAAAACCTTCTCGCCGGCAAAGCTCGCTGCGATTGGCTCGAGCGCAATAAAGGGATTGCCTGCGGACTTTCTCGCCACACTGTCTTCCACTGAGGTTGCGTCCTTGAGTACGGCAGGCGTCGCCGGTTTGACCAGCGACCAGATCGGCGCTCTCAGCAAGGAGCAGATCCAGGCACTCACCACCGGCCAGATTGCCGCATTGAGTTCAGCCGCACTTGCGGGGCTGACGATGGAGGATCTGGCAACCTTCTCGACCGAGGAACTCGCCGCGATCAACCCGACAGCGATCAGAGGCCTGTCCACTAACGTTATAGCGTCCCTACCATCTCAAGGGATCAGCGCCCTGACGACAGGCCAGGTCACGTCGCTGAGCTACGGCCAGGTGGCGGCGATGGGTGCAGAGCAAATCGGAGCGCTGTCAACCTCACAGGTCAGTGCCCTTAAAACAATGCAGGCAGCTGCGCTCGGCGGAGACGACCTCGCCGCGTTTTCCACCGAGCAAGTCATCAGCTTGAGTTCGAGCGCGATCTCGGGATTGACCACCAGGGCGCTCGCCACCTTGACTGCCTCCCAGGCGGCGGTCTTCACTCCAGGCCAGATTGCCGCCATGACTGCGGCGCAGGTCGTGGCATTGAATAGCGACGATCTGGCAGACAGTTCCGTCCAGTATATCGCCTCCTCCAAACCAGCCGAAGAGTCGAGTGTTTCGATTAAAATGCAAGTGAAGTCTCAAGAGCCGCCTGACATCGCTGCGGCCATTTTGTCCCAACTCGACGTCTGACTTTCGCTTGCGCGATACACGTTGAACATCATTGCTGGAAAAGTCGCTGGAGCGGGTGAAGGGAACCGCATTCACGATACAACATACTGAGATATTGCCATAAATAAAAAAGATCTATGGCTCTATACCATAGAATGTACAGTGCCTTTGTTGGATGTTGCTGGACGAACAAGTGTTCCTCGACGCTTAATAGCAGTCATCCGCTGCGGCAGAAGCGGCATTGTAGTATCGTGCTGCATAAATCTCGATGAATCAGATACGCGCGCGTTAGCACACTCGATCAAGATTTAGAAATTCAGCAACAGCGACTTGTTGCCGAAGGTTGCCAAATCGTCCGGTGCGAAAAGGTCTCCGGTGCAAGCCGTCAAGGCCGAGCCGAGCTGGCAACAATCATCCAGTTTTTGCGTGAAGGTGACGAGTTGATTGTCACACGACTTGATCGCCTCGGCCGTGACACCCGTGATGTTCTAAACATCGTCCACGAATGTGAACAGCGCGGCGCATACATCACTGTTCTCGAACCACACGTTTCAACAAAAGGCGAAATGGGAAAAGTCATTTTGACCGTGCTCGGCATGGTGGCGCAGATGGAACGGCGCTTCATCAGAGAGCGGCAGCGCGAGGGTATCGAGCGCGCGAAGAATCTCGGTGTATACAAGGGTGGAAGTCGTCGTGTGGATCGCGATCTCGTTATACGCCTATCGACGCAAGGAATGCGGCCATCCGCCATAGCTGCTTCGGTCGGCTGTTCTCGAATGCAGGTCTACCGAATACTTCAAAATCCTGCAGATGAGGGCGGCGTGAACACTGGACCAAAAAGAGAATGATATATCGATAGATAGACTAAAGATTATAATCCAAATATCCGCTGGCAAGTCGATTCCATCCCTGAAGACAGGCGATAGCTGTCCGTCGGAATACCGATATCGCGGCGCGTGTTTATCGCTGCTATCCGTCCTGCTTTCACCGTGACGGCGATCTCGCAACTTTTCTGCGCGTCGTGCGCAGAAATGAACTCCCTGCGTCTAATTGTCATATTTTGCATATAGTCCGCTGTCTCAACATATTGTCCCGGAATATGCGCGACAATGGTGCGAAACCACACGCGGTTCCCTTCCTTGTCCTGGCCTGTCGGTGCCCCGAACCTGCTCTGAAAGTCTGCGAGTGTCTTGCCTCGCCATTGGGAGTCAAGTTTTCGGTATGGTGACAGCATCGCAGCGACGACACCGCTATTCGCGTCGTTGATCGCCGACGATGTCTGATTCAATGCGGTGCATCCAGTCAGGAACAGAGATCCGACAATAATGGAGGAGAATGATTTCAACATCTTCATTAATTATATCGGCGTCTTCTACAATGAATCGGATGACTTACCCCAACCCTCATCAAAACCGCCCTTCGCTATGATCGCCATTAAATATGGATTTGTACTCGGCAAGCGCTTCAATAGTTGATTTAATATCCAAACTATATTCTGTATTCTGCCTTTCAAAATCCGTCAAAACAATAATACTATCATCAATACGATAATTTGTTCGACACATTCCATGGAATGTTTCAAAAATACTTTTTAACCATAGTTTCTCACCATATTTTGCCTTTTTAAACTCCTCTATCAAAATATCCCCTGAAAATTTATCGTTTTTCCATAGTAAACAGCAGACAAAACTGCTGATATTCTTTCTTCTGGATCGTTGTCAATACGCGACAAAATCTCAATAACTTCTTTTTCCGTTCTGTTTTCCGGCGATTTGTACTTCACTTGACAGGCCTCCCTTTGGCCGTGAACAGCCCAGCACGGATAAGTGCATTTCTCTCAGACTGCCGCACGCCGTTTAAAGGGGTCGCAAGTAAATCGCCGCAGGCAAACATGCTGACTCACGTCGTTGGGCTGAACGTAGCGTGTCAATTGGAGGCCCAATCCGATTATCCGGTGCAAACCCACGCCTAATTGGCCGCGCATTTTATGAAGTAAGATCACTTAGTCACATCGCAGAGCTCCTACTTCGGCGAGCCTAACCACTCCTCGTCATCAATAAATGTTTCATAGACGTCACCAGAGTCGCTCAAGCCAAGCCGCGTGAGATAATTTGATAGATCTACAAAAGTGGCGTACGCAATATAATCATTACAAAACCATGTCGCTTCACATTCATAGCACAAATATACTGTTCTATGGGCCGCTCCTATGTGGACCTTCTTCACCCAGTCTTGGTGGCAGCGAGGGCATTCTATCTTCATGATTAGCTAGCACCAACATCCCACTTATTGGAAAAACAAAAGCTCTCAGAGCGCTTAGTACCCAAGTGGGAGAGAATCTACCAGAACTTTGGGAACTCCATAAACGCGTCTCGTAATTTACTAACAAATGTCCCGTCGAGGTCACTTTTCAACTGTGCTCCAAGGCGCATAAACCCGTTCGAGTTCTGCGGTTCGTATGCCTGAATTTCAATCTCAAAGCAGGTTGCAGTTCGCTCAATGGAAAAAATAAAATACTGACTCATATCAAAAAACTTGAGAGTTTGGGCTTGGGGCGAAGAAAGATCGGCAACAAACAAGTCCCACATTGACGCCTCGAGCCAGATATCCGTCGCTTCATACGTAAAGCATCCCGTAAAATGTGACAGGGTCAACTTAACGCTCCAACGCGATGAACCTTGATCATTTGGATCACACTCTAAATAGTTCATCTCTAAGTAAACGCCTTCAGCGGCGAAGCTTATGTCACTCATGGGATATACAACGCGTGTTTGATTACGGGAAAGACATCCCCAGGCCTTTTACTGAAAATTATTTCCCATCCATTTACATTGTAAACTTTACCAAATTCGATGCTAGCCGACGAAATCTCTTTTACGGCGTCCGAGAAGCTACGCAAAAGAGTCTGATCATTTATCGGATTCGAAGATTTCTGGAGGTATTCAGCCATGTGTTTTGTCGCATTTGAGTTTACATAAAATTCGATATCGCCCGTTTTTAGCTTGAAGGTTGCAGGTATGTTTGTGTTCGGCAAGTTTCCTGCGGTTGTGGTAATATCATCCCAGACGGTCCCTGTCTTGCCACCAGTTCCGCCCTCGGTGATCTTTTCAGCACCCGATCCGAATAACTTCAAGCGGGTTGCGAGCGTGACCACTTGCACCATCGCCGCCGGGTCACCGCCGCTGGCTTTCTGAATTATCTCCGGTAATCCAAGGATCATGAGAGGATCGGTTACTAGGAGATTGATCGTCCCAGCAAGTTGTTCCGCTTGTTCATTGCTGAGACCACTCGTGCCATTCGGCGCCAAAATCTTTAGAATTTGGCTCAGTCCGCCCGAAGCATTGAGACGATCGAAATTCGCTTGTTGCTCACTTGATGAGGACCAATAAGACACGATACCAGCGTAGCTGGAGAGTGCGGCTACGGCATCCGCCAGAACAGCGGAGCAACCTGCGCCGCTGTATCCATTACTTCGGCAATCGAGGTATTCCCTCTGCTGCCGTTCGTCTTTTGCCTCAAGTCGTGCTTTCTCCGCGCACGCTGACTGATCCCCTCCGGCACACGAAGCCTTAGCCTCATTCAACTTTTCATTATCTGCATGATTGAGGTAATTATAATTAACGTTGTCTAGCCCGGCGGCCGCGCCGGTTTCGCCTCCGACCGCCGCGCCGACTATTGCCGCCACCCACTGCGTGATGGCACTCTTCTGGTCGTCTGTCAGGTTCGGATTGGCGCTCAACACCTGCTGCAAAACGCCATTGACGACTTCGCTCAATCCACCTGCCAATGCTCCCGATCCGGCATTACCGCCTGCAAGCTGCGCGACAAGGCCTCCGACCGCAGCATGGAGGGCAATCTTCGCCGGACTGCCTTCGGCAAAGCCGAGTTTAGCGGAGATATCACCAACGGCGATGTTGGCAAGCGCCGAGAGGGCAGCCGCACTCTCCTGCTTTGCCTTCAGGCGCTCAATGTCAAATGGGTCGGCCGTTGTGTTGGCGTTAGAGAGGTCTGTGTTGAGCGCGGCCAGATCTTGTGTTTGATTGGTGAGGGTCAACTGACCCGGTGTCAGTGTGGCACGGGCAACCCCCTGGTCCTCCTCCTTGGCCGGCTGGCCGACTACAGGAACGGGAATGCCGCCGGGCGTCAGGGATATTCCAAGACTGGAGCTCGACGCCTCGGAGCGATTGCCTATATCCGACCATGTCAGCGAATTGGCAGAAAGCGTATTTTCGGCGGGATCAGCTGTTGAACCTATGACGCCACCGGCGAGATCGACATTACCACCGACCCTGACGTTATATCCGCCAGAGCCCGCGATTATGCCGCTTTGCTCGGAGACGTTGGCATAGTTGCCTTCAACGTTGCTTTTCTGAACTCCACCGGAGACCTTACCCGCCGTAGAAAGATTGAGGCCACCGCCAGCTGTCTTTTCGTCGTAGATCATCGTGTCCTGGCGGCTGACGATGTTGAGATCGCCACCGACGGCAGCAGTAACCCGTTCACCGGACACAACAGCTCCCGCAAGCGTGGTGTCGTTGCCAGAAGCCAGTGTGACATTGCCGGTGCCCATGACATGGGTGTTGAGGTGAGTGACGCTGTTAGCGTCCTGCTTACCGCTGCCCGCTGCAAAACCACCGCTCAGACCGCCGTTCGTAAGATTGACACCAATTGAAGCGTTTGCTGACTGGCTGCTGCTCGAGGAGGATGAAGCAGACTGGGCGCTTTCCAACAGAATGGAGCCGCCAGCCATGAGAAGCACGTTCCCTGATGTCGGATCGCTTTGGGAGCCTGCTGCAATCTGAACGCCACGACCGGCCAAATCGCCAGAGTTGGCGACAATGCTGACTGAATCCCCTGCTTCAATCGTTGTGACAACCGGCGTTAATGTCGAGAGAGTTGCGCTACTCTTTTGGTATGTGAAGCCGATGGACAGGCTTGCAGAGGCCAGCGGCTGAGAACCGCCGTCGATCTGCTTGAGAATGTCTTTTACTCGATACGCCGCGAGCGCAGACGGTGCGAGAGCATAGGCACCGTTCGGACCGCCAAGCTTTCCGGCAGCGTTAGCGAGACTACCCGCAGCACTCGCGAGGCCGGAGGACACCGACAGGCTGATGCCAGCAAACATCTCCTCATGCAGGCTTTTGTAGTTGGACTTGTCCTGCGCCGAAAGCAGATTGACGTTGCGCTCTGCGAGGATAGCAACATCCCGCTCAGCGGACACCTCAGCCGCTTGAAGGTTGGCATCGCGGCCAGCAGAGATTATCAGATCACGGCCGGCAGAAAGGGTGGATCTGGCATTGGTCTCGGAAGACTGGCTCGTTTGATCAACCGACTTGCCGTAGCCAATGCCCACAGAGGCGCTACCACCGCCTGAACTGAAAGAAAGACCGAAACCGGAGCGCTGCTCCTTCTGCGCCGACGAGGCACTTTCTGCCCCGGGAGTGATATTGACGTCGCGGGCTGCATCAAGCGTGATGTCACTGCTGGCTGCGATAGAGGAGCCGATGACATTCACGTCGTTCTCGCGTGCCGTGAGCGTGACATCGGTCCCTGCCGTCAGCGCGGAGCCGACGTTAAGGGTAGATGACTGGCTCTTTTCTTTCTGTTCCTTGCCCCAGAGCGAAAGGAAGCCGCCGCCGGAACCGGCGAACAGGCCGGACTTCTTGCTACTGCTCTCCAGCGCGTGCTGCTCCTCGGCCCCGATGATGGCAACGCTGTCGCCCGCGACGCTGATCGCATCCCCGGCCGTTATGTTCGACCCCGCTATGACGGTGTTGCCGCCAGCATCCAGCTTGATGTTGCCGGAGGCGGAAAGCTCTGAGCCTACTGTCGCTTCGTCGTAGTTGTACTGCGTCGAGCTCTTTTTCGAGAGAAAGCCCTTGGATGAGGAGTTCTGCTCAAACTCAGCAGTATTCTTGCCCGACGCGATCAGCAGATCGCCGCCCGCGCTGACATTGATATCGGCTTTGCTGGTCTCATCGCCAGCCATCACCTTCGAGGCGGAGACGACGGTATCTCCACCTGAGACGATGGACACGCCCTTCCCGCCGCTAACCGATGATCCGACGACAGTCTGCGTTTCCGTGTGGCTCGTCGTCTGTTTGCTTCCGCCGAACAGACCGCCCTTTTTCCTGTAGGTGTAATCTATCGTGGTGGTGTCGATGGCCTCAGCGACTGTCACATCGCCGGTCGCCTTCAGACCAACCGTTCCATCGGCAGCAATGTTGCTGCCGATGACGTTGAGGTTGCCACCTGCATTGGCTGAGACCGACCCGCCCGCGGTGATCTCGGAACCCTGGCTGGTGGTTCTCACAACCGTCGTAGAACTCCGCTTGTCGCGCAAAGTGCTGGTCGTTGACCGTTCGGTGACGGAGATATTGATGTCTCCATTCGACGTCAGGCCGAGATTGCCGCCGGCCGTCACCTTCGCATTGGCGAGCAGAATGCCCTCATTGCCCTTCAGCGAGGCATTACCCCCCGCCGTGAAGGTGCCGCCGATTGCGGCGATCGATGAACCGGAAACGCTAAGATCGCCAGTCGATGCAATCATCCCTGATGTTGCAAGCAGGCCGGTATCGATCGTCACCTGATTACCCGCGATCAGCGCACCCGCAGAATTCAATCTTTCCCTGTCATTGGCTGCAAGATGCAACACGGGCGCAAGAACGCTCGCGCCGTTCACCATCTGCCACTCATAAACGACGACGGATTCGGTAAGGCTGGCGATCTCCTCAGCCGACAGCGGTTCGCCAAGCGGGCGCTGCTGCGCGCGCAGATAGGCGGCTCCGTTGTCGAGCAATTGCTTTATTTGAGTGATCGAATCCTGCCCGGTAAAACCTGAGCCCGTGGCCAGTCTGATCTGTTGCTCAATATACTGGTTTTCGAAATAGGCGTCCCCAAGGAACTGGATCTGGCGATCCGGCTGGTAGCCGATGCGACCAAGGAAATAGCTCGATCCATAGAATTTCGAGACGTCGAGAAAAGCGGCTCGGGTCTCATAAAGGAAGCTCTGGCCAGGAATGGTACCGCCAAAACCGCCGGACTGTGGGGTGGCGACACCGCCAAGCGTGAACAGCGCACCGCTTGCCGTCATACCGGACAGGAGTTCGGTCGGATTGTTCGAAGGCGCAGGCGCTGCAACGGCAACATGGTCGGCGATCGATCCGGCAATCGCGGTATTGTTGACGGCAGCAAAGCCGGTGATACTAAGTGCTCCGCCCGAGCGGATTGCCGCTGGAACCCCACCGATCGCGTCGACGCTTTCCACGGTTCGTCCCGGTCCAACATCCTTGGATGCATCCCGCGTTCCAAACGGGCTGGGGCCAGGCATGGAAACCTGATATGAGAATTCATGGCCTCCGGTATCGCCGCTGTCCCGCCTTTCTTCCCACTGGAAGATGACATCAGGATAATATTGGCAACCCGAGCTTTGATTGCAGTTGACCGACGTCGTGCGCTGCAGCTGCAAGCCGAGATTTGTCAGCGTGCCTGTGCCAACAAACGTCATGCCGGAGCCGGCTTCAATGTTGCTGTAGGCATTGGTAAGATCGGCGGTATCGACAAAAAGCGTATTACCCGCCTTGATCGTCGCCGCGGGGCTTCCAGCCGATGTGAGGCGGTCCTCGGTCACATCACGATAGACATGGCGAATGGGGGCACCAATGACGAACTGCTTATCAGCAAAAGAGACGGAAGATGAACAATCTCCACACAGGCGTGCATAATAAGTGTCATAAGCCGACACGAGTGCGTTTGAGATTTGCTGGCTCGTATAGGTCGGAGCCACGCTTTTCTCGTTACGCAGGTTTGCCGTCAGGATCGAGATATTGCGACCAGCGGAGATCAGACCTGAACTGTTGACCGTAGCAGCATTGCGCGCGCCGGAAGCACTTCCAGCAATTGTGAGGTCACGACCTGCGACAATCGCCCCCTGATCATTGGCAAGCACGCCGCCCACGAAAAGTGCGGCGTCGTTACCGGCATAGATGAGCCCCGTGGCGGTGTTGGTCAGGTTGCCGGCGATATTGAGGGTAAGATCATTGCCGGCAGCCAGCTGACCGGAGTTGGCAAGCTGCGAAAGCGACAGCGTCAGATCATGGGCCGCCAGAATATTGGTGGCGCCATTCGCAGCAAGGCTACCCGCTTTAATCGCGATGTCACCTGACCCCTGAACGGAACGAGCTGTGCTGCTCGCGGTGACAGCATTGAGCCGCGCACCCGTCAGATCTGTCGTTCCAGATGAGGTGAGATCAATGCCACCTGACGTCAGCGTGCTGTTGATGAGATTGATATTATTGGCATTGATGTAGAGCGTGCCGGATGTGGCAAGTCTGCTCCGGTTATTGGAAAGGTCGGCATTTTGCTGCCTGATCCTGATATCGCCGCCGGCGGCCGTGCGTTTATCGAAGCTGATGACACCATTTGTCGAAGACAGCAAAACGTCTCCGTTTGCCTCCAGACTGTCATAGCGGATGTCGCTGCCGGCCGAAGCCTGCAAATTCCCTTCTGCAAGCACGAGCCCGGAAATCCCCAGATAAAGGCCGGAGAGCAGAGCCAAATCTCCTTTCGAAAGCAGTGAGCCCGCCGTGATCGCTCCTGAGGCCGCCGTAAGCGACATCGCCGCGCCAGACTGGGCCGTGCCGCTGATGGCAATGGAGCCAGCTCCCGACCATAGCGAAACAGGTCCGGCAGCAGACGCGTCGGCGAGGGCAATACGCCCGTCTGCCAACACAGTGATCGCGCTACCGGCGCCAAGAGTGCCGACAACATCAACGAAGCCGGCCCCGCCGTCGACAAGGATATCCTCTTCCGCGCCAATCGAAGCGATCTTGGCGTCCTTCCCCGCCTTGACCGACACCGACTTTTTTGAGGTCAGACGACCGGCCGAAACACTCCCCTTCGAGGAGATGCTGACGCCGTTATTGCCAGAGGCATTGCCGATCGAAATTTTACCGTCTGCCGACAGCGAAAGCTCCCCGGCATTGGCCGCCATGTCGCCGCGCATGCGAACGCCGGCACCTTTTTCCGTGACAACCATCTTGATGCGGCCGGCCTGCATGGCCCCGAGTGCTGAACCATCGATTGCGTATTCAGGTGTTCCGGAGGTGGCATCGAGCGCTGTTGCCTCCCCGGTGGCATAATCGAACTTGCTCTTGCCGGCGGTCAGGCGCAGATCCTCACCGTAGATCGTTCCGTCGATCTGGATGGTACGGGACACGACATCGAACAGATCGACCGCACCATCACCGAGCGCAAAATTCGCACCGTTCGGACCGAATGTGACATCCCCTGCGTTGACCGTGAAGCCATTAAGGCGTCCGTCGACGCCAATATCAGGCACGCCCGTCGTCAGCGTGGCGCGGGGCGTGTTGATGAAGCCGCAGCCGTTGCAGGTAATCCCGTTCGGATTGGCGATGATGACATCGGCCCTGCCGCCGAACACTTCGGTTGGACCGAGAAGCGAACTACGGTTCTGCGACGTCACCTCATTGAGGATGACAGTGGCAGAACCTCTGCCTTGAAGGTTTGGATTGCCAGGTGTCACACCACCCAGTTTCGACGTGCCCACCTCACCATTGAAGTTGTTGAGAATGACCCCCGGCGTACCGACGTTGAAGTTATTGTATTTGTTATGCGACAGGCCCTGGCCGTTGGGACCGACGATATCGATGAGCGGCACGCCGTTCGGGGCAGCCCCTATCCCGGGCCGATTTATGGGGGACCCTCCAGCTTCCGGCGTTATGTCCTGTGCGTGAAGAAGCACCGGCTGAAGCACGAGCGTACAACTGACAACTGTCGCAATGATTTTTCGAACCAGCGCTCCGGCATGAGCGAACAGAACGGTTTCGGTTGCTTTGTGCGAAAGATACTTGAACTGTGATGTCATTGCTGTTCGCCTCATGGCAGACGATGAAAGTTGGGCTTAGCGGTCTTTTCTGCTCGTGTCGGCCGGAGAAGGCTTGCTGTCGAGTTTCTTGTAGACATCGGCCAGCTTCGATTGTGGAGCTGGGCATTTTTTGCTTTTGGCAATTTCGCCAAGAACCTGATTGCGGTTACGCAATGCGTCGATTTCCAGTTTCTCTGGCGATTTGGGATCCATGAAGAAAAGCGCGGGGAAGAACAGAAGAACGCCTGTCGCACCGAGGATGACGTTCTTACCCTGCGCATCGGCTCGTTCTTTCACCGTCGCCAGCACCTGCCGCTCATTAGCTTCGAATTCGCGCTTGATGCCCACGCAATCGAAAGCGCTGTCGGTCGGGTTGGTCGAAGAAACCGGATGCGCTGCCCGGCCGCCGCAACCGGAAACGACAATGGCAGTCGCCACCAGCGCGAATACGACAGACAATTTGGGGATGTGAAAAGAAGATCTGATCATAATATTCTCTTTTGAAGCCTACCAGCGTGCCGTCACGCTGGCGAAAATTAGATTGCCGCGTCCGTGATTGACGCTGCTGGAAAATGCCTGGGAGTAACCAAAATCGGCGCTGATGTTTCCCCCCACGAGTTTCGCGCCAACGGTCCAACTCGCGAGATGGCCGTCCGGAACATCGAAGCGATGCTGCGAGAACACACGGCCGTAATCGAGACCAAGGTAGGGGCGCAATTCGCCCAGAACGGGCGCCAGACTTGTGCCCTCCCATGGCATTGTCCGCCACGTCAATTCATTACGGCTGAAAAATCCGTTATTGCCGAATATGACGCTTTCCCTCAGGCCGCGTACGTTGCTGGAGCCACCAAGGCCGATCTGCTCCGCGCCAAACATGTTATCTGGCGAATATTGGGCATTGAGGAGTGTCGTGAACTCGAACCGCTGGCCAGCCGCCTCAAACGGCCGCGTCGCGCTGACGGTCGTGTTGAATTTCAAAAACCGAGGATCGGCCATGCCGGCTCCGGGCTCGCCGGCCTCCACGGCGTCGAAGAGATCAAGACCCTTATCAAGGGCAAAATCGAGAGCGATGACGCCACCCAGTATTCTTTGCGAACGCGACAAGCCTAGAGTGCCTATCGTGTATCGGCGGCTCCCGACCTCAATCCGATTGCCGAGAAGGAAGTTGTCGGTCTGCTTGTAGGTGAGGCCGCCCCTGAGCGTCGTGATCGAGTCCTTGTCCCGCAAAATGACGCGATCTATGCCAAATCCAACCTGACCGGAGTTACCGGAGGTTTCGATCGGCCCGAAACTGCCGGGAATGGTGCTGTCATATTCGTACCAGGAACCATTCGCCGAAAAAGTCCAATAGCCATAAGGGACACTCGTGTTGACCGAATAGCTGTTGCTGCGCCCTCGACCGTCATCACTCCAAGGGTAGTCCGGGCCGCTATGCCCGTAGGATAGCCCTAACTGATCATTGAGGCCCAACAGGTCATCGAACCCAAAGGAAATGTTGCTTTGGGAATAACCGGTACTTTCCTGCCCAAGATTATTGTTGGAAATACTTGCGTACCAGCGCTTGGATGGTTTCTTCTCGACGTTGAGGATGGATGTCCCATCCTCCTTGCCCGGCAACATCGAGGTCTTTGCATCGTTCGATGACAGGCGATTGATCTGGTCCAGCCCCTGCTCAATATCGCGAATATTGGCGACCTCACCCTTCACGCCTGGAAAAGCCGTAGCGAATGAACCGTTTCGCTCGGGTGGTTGACCGTTAAGGTAGATATCGGAGATCGTTCCTTCGACGACCACCAATCGCAGCAATTCTGTTCCGGCAATATCCTGTGGTGGAACATATGCGCGAGACGTCACCAGTCCCTTGTCTAGATAGAGGTCTGTGATGGCCTTCAGCAGAGTGGTGATATCCGCAACACCGATGCAACGATTGTCGTAACGCTGCGTAATTTTTCTGAATTCAGCGGCGGACAGCCTTGTTGCACCTTCGATCTCCACGCGCGAGATATTGAAGCATGGGCCAGTGGACTTCGCCTCGCCTCCTGGTGCCCTGTCCACACGGCTAGTGACGCCATCAGGCGTGACCTGCTTTAGGTTTTCAAGCCGCTGCAACTGTTCTTGTTGTTCTTGCCGACGGGAAAAATCATCGGCGGGTGACTGTGCACTTGCCTGCCCTGACGCGATCAGGCTTGCAAAAAGCGCAATGACAAAGGTCCGCTTGAAACTGTTTCGCGCGCTCTTCGGAGAATTGGCTAAGATTTGAGCAACCGGTACAATTGCGAGACAAAAGTCAGGAGGGACTAACCGTCGGAAACCAGGAATGAAAGCAGCAAGTGACATATTTCGGAGGCCTGCATTTGAAATGAAGTTTGTCGCGGCAATGCCGCCCATGCTTCACTCTGCAGCTGTCCTTGCTGTCGATCCCCTACCGGGTGCATAGATCAGTTCATCTGATCCAAGAAGCGTTAAAGTAGTAATTTTCTTTACGAAACGATAGTCGCAAGTCATTTGCCCAAAGAACCGCGCGCTTTAAAAATTCACGTAATAATCAATCCTGCCAATGCCATGGCAAGCATATAATTTTTCATCCGTGATTTTTAGCGCAACGCACCAAATTTTTGGCTTTGCTATCCCTTGAGTTAAACAACAACTAGAAGTTACTGCAACGCACATCTTTCTGCAAGCACCAGATGACGACCAAAGTTAAGAGCAAACTAAAATTGCTTCTAACATTGAGCCTAGTCAGGCAAATGCAAGCACTCAATCGTCCCCAACGGATTCCGAAGATCGTCCGTGATCGCATGCGAAGCTGTCGGACAGGCAAAACACAAAGCTTGGATTTCAACGTGGCGACCAACGATGGCCAGCCCTCGTAACCGTAAATAGCACGCATCAGGCCACCCATCTCTGCCTTCGTGTCAAAGCAGCCTGGTTAATCGGCACATGACGCTGGAGAGAGTCCCACAGCGCCGACGTCGGGTCATTTTCAGCCCTCGCCGTTGGGATGGCGTATCGAAACACACGAGGTCAGTTTTACCGCCGAAATTGCTGGATGTCACGGCATACCGTTGCACGACCTTACGCGCGCGCGAGGCAAAAACGCTGGAAAATCAGCGCTTGTTGGACGTCGTTGATCTTGCTGGAGAGGTCACTGGAGCGGGTGAAGGGAATCGAACCCTCGTATTCAGCTTGGGAAGCTGCTGCTCTACCATTGAGCTACACCCGCGCCGCGCATAAGACATCGGATAGTTCGATCCGGGTGTCAAGCACCCGGCAGGGTCATTGTTCAGCGCGGAAATGCTTGGAAAGTTTCAGGCCCTGCGCCTGGTAGTTTGAGCCTAGGCCAGTGCCATAGAGGCCTTCCGGCTTGTGCAGCATGTGCTCGTAAACCAGCCGGCCAACGATCTGGCCGTGTTCTAGGATGAAGGGCACCTCGTGGCTGCGCACTTCGAGCACGGCGCGGCTGCCTGTGCCGCCGGCCTGGGCATGGCCGAAGCCGGGGTCGAAGAAGCCGGCATAGTGGACACGGAACTCGCCCACCAGAGGATCGAACGGTGTCATTTCGGCCGCGTAAAGCGGCGGCACATGTACGGCTTCGCGTGAAACGAGAATATAGAATTCATCCGGATCAAGGATCAGTTCCGCGCGGCCGCGCGCATGAAGCGGTTCCCAGAAATCGAGAACGTCGTGCTGGGCCTTCTTGTCGACATCCACCACCGCCGTGTGATGCTTGCCGCGATATCCGATCAGCCCGTTCTCGCCGAAACCCTTCAGGTCGATGGAAAGCGCAATGCCGCCGCCGGTCACGTTCGGGGTGTCGCTGGCGACCAGCATTTCCGTCTCGTGCAGTTTCAGCAGTTCGCTTTCGTTGAGCAGCGAGTGACCAACGCGGAAGCGGATCTGCGACAGGCGCGATCCGCGACGCACCACAACGGGGAAAGTGCGCGGGCTGATTTCCAGATAGAGCGGGCCTGAATATCCCGCCGGTATCTTGTCGAATTCCTGCGCATTGTCGGTCATGACGCGGGTGAAGATATCAAGACGCCCCGTCGAGCTTTTGGGATTGGCCGAGGCCGACATCTCCGCCGGCAGCTCCAGGCTCTCCATCAGGGGAACGATATAAACGCAGCCGGTTTCCAAGACGGCACCCTGGGTAAGATCGACCTCGTGCAGGCTGAAGCGCTTGAGCTTGTCGATGACGCGGGTTTCGGGGCCGGGCATGAAACTGGCGCGAACGCGATAGGCCTTCGAGCCGAGCCTGAGATCAAGGCTGGCGGGCTGCACCTGGTCAGCATCCAGATCGGCCTCGCTTTTCAGCTTGCCGCCCGCAAACAGCGCCCTGATTGCGCCGTCCGCCAAAATGCCCGTCGTTCTCGTCATGGTCATCATTCCTTTTTACGGCGACAAAACCAAAAGGAAAGCATTGACGCAAGCCGGTAACGGCAGTATGGCAAGCTTATCCCGTGGTGATTTGGCCGGTCGGCTTGCAGCCACGTTAAACAAGTGGCTAAAAAGACCGGGTGCTAGGAACCGGTCTGCTTTTGCGGCCGGTTTTTTTGTTTTGAAGGTGATCACATGAGCAATAAATGGCGCCCGGCAACCCAGCTCGTTCACGGCGGTACGCTACGCTCACCCTATGGTGAAACGTCGGAAGCGATCTATCTGACCCAGGGCTTCGTTTACGAAAACTCCGAAGCCGCCGAAGCCCGCTTCAAGGGTGAAACGGATGGATTCATCTACGCCCGCTATGCAAGCCCGACCAATGACATGTTCGAAAAGCGCATGTGCCTGCTGGAAGGTGCGGAAGACGCCCGGGCGCTCGCCTCCGGCATGGCCGCCGTCACTGCCGCCATCATGTGCCAGCTGCGCGCCGGTGACCATATTGTCGCCGCCCGTGCCCTCTTCGGCTCCTGCCGCTGGGTGGTCGAGACGCTCGCGCCCAAATACGGCATCGAATGCACGCTGATCGACGGACGCGATCTTGGTAACTGGGAAAAGGCGATCCAGCCGAACACCAAGCTGTTTTTCCTCGAAAGCCCAACCAACCCGACGCTCGAAGTGGTGGACATCGCCGGTGTGGCGAAGCTTGCCAACCAGATTGGCGCAAAGGTCGTGGTCGATAACGTCTTCGCAACGCCGCTCTTCCAGAAGCCGCTGGAACTCGGCGCCCATATCGTCGTCTATTCCGCGACGAAGCATATTGACGGCCAGGGCCGTTGCCTTGGCGGCGTGATCCTTTCCGACAAGAAGTGGATCGAGGAAGAGTTGCAGGACTATTTCCGTCACACCGGCCCGGCCATGTCGCCGTTCAACGCCTGGACGCTTCTGAAGGGCATCGAAACCCTGCCGCTGCGCGTCAAGCAGCAGACGGCCAATGCCGGCAAAATCGCTGATTTTCTCGCCGATAGCGGCAAGGTCGCCAAGGTCATCTATCCCGGCCGCGCCGATCACCCGCAGGCCGATATCATCGCCCGGCAGATGTCCGGCGGTTCGACGCTGGTGGCTTTCGAGCTGAAGGGCGGTAAGGAAGCGGCATTCGCGCTGCAGAACGCACTGGAAATCGTGAAGATTTCCAACAATCTGGGCGATGCCAAGAGCCTCATCACCCACCCTGGCACGACAACGCACAAGAACCTGACCGATGAGGCACGCGCGGAACTCGGCATTTCCGGCGGCACCCTGCGGCTTTCCTGCGGTATCGAGGATACGGACGATCTGCTGGAAGATCTGGCGAAGGGACTGGCGGCTGTTTCCGCCTGAAAATCAAACCCACACAATCGCCATGGCCCGCCTTCACCGTCGGGCCATGGTGCATAACCGGTTCCGCCATCCTGGCAAAAGCCGGTGGGACGCAACCAATATTTACCTTTATCGTTATCCCTAACGGTGGAAAACAGCGCAACAGGAGATGCCCCCTGCCCGTCAAGTCATTCATTTTCTTGACGATAGCCAGAGCCTATAGTGTAGGATATTGGCAGCAGGCATAAGATCGAGGTGTGGCGCGTATGTATCGTGCTCTGACAAGGGATATCGAGGTTACGGTTGATCCGTATTATCTCGAGGAACAATCCGACCCGGATGACGACCGTTACGTCTGGGGCTATAAAGTCGTGATCTCGAACAATTCCGATATTCCGGTAACGCTCGTCAACCGTTACTGGCATATCACCGACCAGAACGGACAGGTGGACGAGGTCTACGGCCCCGGCGTCGTCGGCGAGCAGCCACAGCTGAACCCCGGCGACAGCTACGAATACTCATCCGGCTGCCCGCTGGATACTCCGTCCGGCCTGATGTTCGGCCATTATGAAATGGAAACGGACAAAGGCGAGGTGTTCAATGTCACCATACCCGCGTTTTCGCTGGATTCACCTGGCCTGTTGCGGGTTCTGAACTGAAGCAGGCGCATTCGTGCGAAGCTGCGCATTCAAAAGCGCAGCCTCGCCAGTCAAACCGCTTCAGGCGTTTTCAAACTCGCTGACATCGTAGCGATAGGTCGTGGAGCAGAACTCGCAGGTCACGGCAATCGCGCCGTCTTCCTCACTCGCCTTGATCTCCTCGGCAGTGAAGCCGGAGAGAACGCCCTTGATCTTTTCGCGCGAGCAGCTGCAGCGGTCGAAAATGACCTGCGGATCATAGATGCGCACGCCATTCTCATGGAAAAGCCTGTAAAGCAGGCGCTCCACCGGCACCTGCGGGTCGGTCAGCTCATCGGTATCCACCGTGTTCAGCAGCGTTACCGCCTCGGTCCAGGCATCGTCTTCCGCCACTTCGGAACCACCCTCGTCACCGTCACCTCCATGAAGATCGCGCAGACGCAGGCGCTCGGGCGCCTGGGGCAGGAATTGGGCAATCACGCCGCCTGCACGCCAGCCGTGGCGCGGCTTGCCTTCGCCGTCACGGTCGAAGAACTCGGCGACACCGAGGCGCACACGGGTAGGAAGCTGTTCGGACTGACGGAAATAAACCCCGGCAATTTCCTCCAGCGACGAGCCGTCCAGCGGCACGATACCCTGATAGGGCTGCATTCCTGCTCCCTGATCGATGGTGAAGGCCAGAATACCGGTGCCGAGCAATTGTTCGGGAGATGTCGCTCCCGCCGCAATCGCCTCCGCCAGCCGCTCCTCATCGAAGCGGGCATAGGCGCGCATGCTTTCGGGCGCGGTGAAATCCGCCACGAGAAGATCGACCGGGCCATCGCCCTTGGTCTGAACGGTCAGCTTGCCGGAGAATTTCAGGGACGTGCCGATCAGCGCCGTCAGCACAGTCGCTTCCGCGAGAAGGCGGGCGACCACGGCGGGATAATCATGCCTTTCGAGAATGGCATTCAACAGCGGGCCGACCTGTACGGCGCGGCCGCGCACATCCAGACCTTCGACCTGAAAGGGTACGACCTTGTCGTCGCCAGCAAAATCGAGATCGTCCAGTTCAACCGTTACATCTGCCATATCATAACTCCCTGGCGCAGCCGTTGCGCCGCTACCGTCCAAAAGTCCGGCTTTTTAAATGTGCTTTTTCCGCTTGTCGCACAGAGATCCGGGAAGCGAAACCGCCTCCGGGGAAAATCGTGCAAATCGTGATTTTGGCCCGCCAGCGAAAAACCGACGAGCCTGTTCGAAGTCCCACAGATGGTAACGTGCGCGGCCGAGTTCAAGAACCCTTCCTCACCCGCCGGGCTGGAAGGGTAAAAGCCGTCAGATGACGCCCATGCACCACGCGATGATGGACTTCTGTGCGTGGAGCCGGTTTTCCGCCTCATCGAAGACCACCGATTGCGGGCCATCGATCACGCCATCCGTCACTTCCTCACCGCGATGTGCCGGCAGGCAATGCATGAACACCGCGTCTTTATCGGCTTTCGCCATCAGGGCTTCGTTAACCTGATAGGGCTGGAAAATATTGTGGCCGCGCGCCTTGTGTTCCTGGTTCATGGACACCCAGGTATCGGTGACGACGCAATCCGCTCCCGCCACCGCCTTGTCGGCATCGTGATACAGGGCGATCTCGCCGCCATTGTTCCGCGCCCAGTTCAGGAACTTGTCGTGCGGCTCCGAACCCATCGGCACCGCCATTGCCATGCGGTAGCCAAAACGGGCGGAGCCTTCCACGAAGGAATGCAGCACATTGTTGCCGTCGCCCGTCCAGGCAATTGTCTTGCCCTTGACCGGGCCGCGATGTTCCTCGAACGTCAATATATCCGCCATGATCTGGCAGGGATGGGTATCGTCCGTCAGACCATTGATGACCGGCACGGTGGCGTGTTCGGCAAGCTCGAGCAGGCGCGAATGATCCGTCGTGCGGATCATGATGGCGTCGACATAACGCGACAGAACCTTGGCCGTATCACCAATCGTTTCGGCGCGGCCGAGCTGCATTTCCGTGCCCGACAGGAAAAGGGTCTCGCCGCCAAGCTGGCGCATGCCGACATCGAAGGAGACGCGGGTGCGGGTGGACGGCTTTTCAAAGATCATCGCCAGCATCTTGCCGGCAAGCGGCTTTGCCGCCGTGCCGGTTTTGGTGGCAATCTTGCGCGTGCGCGCATCATCAAGAATTGTCCGCAAGTCCTCCGACCCTACGGCCGAGAGGTCGAGAAAATGTTTTGGTGAAGCCATTTCAAACTGTCCCATGCTCGCGAGCCTCCGGGAAGAGGCCCGCCCTTTATTGTTTCCTCAGGCGATTTTCGCCTGTTTCGCGGTCAGGGAGGAAGCAGCCGCCTCAACGCGCGCCAAGCCCTCTCGGGCTTCTTCGGCCGTGGTGACGAGCGGCGGCAGAAGGCGGATGACATTGTCCCCCGCCGGCACACCAAGCAGATGCTCAGCGCGCATGGCCTGCAGCAGATCACCCGAAGGCACCTTGGCCTTGATGCCCAGAAGAAGGCCTTCGCCGCGAATTTCCTCGATCACGTCAGGATACCGGTCCTTGATCGAAGCGAGCCCCTGCCGGAAGATCAGCGCCACATCACGGACCTTCTCGAGAAAACCGTCGGCGAGAACAACATCGAGCACAGCATTGCCCACCGCCATGGCCAGCGGATTGCCGCCATAGGTGGTGCCGTGCACACCCGCCGTCATGCCGGAAGCGGCATCCGCCGTTGCAAGGCATGCGCCGAGCGGGAAACCGCCGCCAATGCCCTTTGCGACTGCCATGATATCGGGCGCAACACCGGTCTGCTCATAGGCGAACAGCTTGCCCGTGCGGCCAACACCCGTCTGAACCTCATCGAAAATCAGAAGCAGGCCGTGCTCGTCGCACAGGCTGCGCAGGAGTTGCAGGAATTCTTTGCTGGGCGCGCGGATACCGCCCTCGCCCTGGATCGGCTCGATCAAAAGCGCCGCCGTCTCGGCCGTGATGGCTGCCTTCAGGGCATCGACATCGCCGAAAGGCACCTGGTCGAACCCTTCGACCTTGGGGCCGAAACCCTCAAGGTATTTCTGCTGGCCGCCGGCGGCGATCGTCGCAAGCGTGCGGCCATGGAAAGCGCCTTCAAAGGTGATGATGCGGAACTTTTCCGGATGGCCCTTGGAATAGTGATAACGACGTGCCGTCTTGATTGCGCATTCCAGTGCTTCCGCACCGGAATTGGTGAAGAACACCTTGTCTGCAAACGTCGCTTCCGTCAGGCGCCTGGCAAGCTTTTCCTGTCCCGGTACTTCATAGAGGTTAGAGACGTGCCAGACCTTCTCGGCCTGCGTCTTGATCGCATCGACGAGATGCGGATGGGCGTGGCCCAGCGAGTTGACCGCGACGCCGGCCGCAAAATCGAGATATCGTTCGCCGCTTTCCGTGAACAGCCAGACGCCCTCGCCTCGCTCGAAGCGCAGGGGGGCTCTTGCAAACGTATCGAACAATGGCGCGGCGGCTTCGGCCATGGCTGTATCACTCCTTGCGCGGATGCGCTGTCAGACGGTTGTCAATAGGCCTCGAGGGTTATCCCTCGCCTGAAAATCAAAAATGCCGCCTTGCGGCGGCAGGGGCACTATTGTCACTTCGTTTGCCGATGTCAACAAAAGTCCGCATTTCCCGGGCTTCTCAAGCCCTAGTATGCGGCGGCCGATGAGCCCCAAGGTGTTGCCTTTCAGACTCAACTCACCAGCAAGTTGGGGAAAACCGGAAAATCGATTCCAGATGATTCCCCCGACTCTTGCCACGGAGTCTGCGTGGCACTAGGTTAATCGCTAATTACTAGACTGCATTGCGGCGGAACTAGTCACCAAAAATCCGGCGGAAACCACGCTTGCGGCACGCCCGCGAGACGGAGAAGGATTCTGCCGAAAATATACGCGACAAGCGGAGAAGCGGCATGAACTGGACAGACGAGCGAGTCGAGAAACTCAAGAAATTGTGGTCCGAGGGGCTTAGCGCCAGCCAGATTGCGGCGCAGCTGGGCGGCGTCAGCCGCAATGCCGTGATCGGCAAGGTCCATCGTCTCAACCTGCCAGGACGCGTCAAGGCTGGCGGCCCGGTTACTTCGGCGCGTTCCGCGCCCAAGCGCACAGCCGCACCTGCACCGCGCGCCACGACTTTCGCGGCACGCGTCAACGCGGCACCGGCACGGGTTCTCACCCGTTCGAACGCGGTGACGGCACTGCACGAGGAGATGGACATCGAGACCGCACAGGTTCTCGATTACGTTCCTTCCAAGAACGTTGTTACGCCGATTTCCCGTCGCCTGACCTTGACGGAACTGACCGAGCGCACCTGCAAGTGGCCGGTTGGCGATCCGCTGAAGGACGATTTCCATTTCTGCGGTTGTGAAGCGCTGGAATCCTCGCCCTATTGCAAGTTCCATGCGAAACTCGCCTATCAGCCGGTAAGCGAGCGCCGCAAGGCTTGAGTGTTGCGGCACGTTATCAGCACTCAAAAACTACGGGCCTTCGGGCCCGTTTTTTTATGGCAAAACCCAAGGTGGTTCCGACTTGGAGCACGTGTTGTTCAAGAAGCGTTGCCAATCCTTGTTCTTGCGTATTCTCCGAACGTACAGCTGCAACGCGCCCTTGCTGCAAATGCTCTGAATTCGTCCGCGGCGTGCAGCGTCCTTTTTTATCCCTGCCAGGTTTCACTGCTTAATCCAAACTTCAGCGGACCGTCTGCCGCCCTTCCAAAAAGGACGAGGGCGCCTTATTTGCGGAAGGTTCAAAATCGAAAGGCCCGACACCATTCGGTTTCGGGCCTTCTGATTTCTGCGTAGTCCGAATGAAACTACAGGTTTCAGTTTCGCTCAGGCTTCCATCGAATATCCGGCGCCACGCACGGTGCGGATGACATCCTGCATATGGGAGAAATTCAGGGCCTTGCGCAGGCGTCCGACATGCACGTCGACGGTGCGCTCGTCGACATAGATATCGTGACCCCAGACGCCATCCAGCAATTGTGAACGGGAGAAGACCCTGCCCGGCGATGTCATCAAAAATTCGAGCAGGCGGAATTCCGTCGGGCCGAGGCGCACTTCACGGCTTTTGCGGTGAACGCGATGGGTCTCGCGATCCAGTTCGATATCACCGCATTTCAGCACCGATGAGAGAACCTCGGGACGGGCCCGGCGCAGCATGGCCTTGACGCGGGCCATGAGTTCCGGGGTCGAGAACGGCTTGACGACATAGTCATCGGCGCCGGTGGCAAGACCACGAACCCGCTCGCTTTCCTCACCGCGCGCCGTCAGCATGATGATGGGCAGGCGCTCGGTTTCCGGCCGCATTCTCAAACGTCGGCAGAGTTCGATACCGGATACGCCGGGCAGCATCCAGTCCAGGATGAGAAGATCCGGAATACGCTCCTGCAGCCTGATTTCCGCCTCATCGCCGCGGGGTATCGTGTCGACGTCGTATCCCTCAGCCTCGAGATTGTAACGAAGCAGGACGCTCAGCGCTTCCTCATCTTCCACAACTGCAATCTTGGGCACCATATACTGAACTCCGCAAGCTTCTGCCTGTCTGTTACTCGGTCACCGAACCGAGAGTGTTGGAACTGTCGTCCTTCGGACGTTCGCCCTCCGGCTGGCTGCCGGTGGTCATGTAGTAGATCGTTTCAGCGATATTCGTGGCATGGTCGCCGATACGCTCGATGTTCTTGGCGCAGAACAGGAGATGCGTGCAGGTGGTGATGTTGCGCGGATCTTCCATCATGTAGGTCAGAAGCTCACGGAAGAGCGACGTGTACATGGCGTCGATTTCCTCGTCGCGCTCGCGAATGGCATTGGCCTTCTCGGCGGAGCGTGTGGAATAGACGTCGAGGACTTCCTTGAGCTGCACCAGCGCCAGTTCCGACAAATGCTCGATACCGCGCGCGAGCTTGCGCGGCACGCCGGTTCCGGCAACCGCGATGACGCGCTTGGCCGTGTTCTTGCCGAGATCGCCGACGCGTTCGAGATCGGCGGCGATACGCAGGGTGCCGATGATCTCGCGAAGGTCTGCCGCCATCGGCTGACGCCTGGCGATGGTGACGATGGCCTTGTCGCCGATTTCGCGTTCGGCGTGGTCGAGAATTGTATCGTCCGAAATGACCTTCTGCGCGAGTGCGGCATCGGAATTGACAAGCGCGCGCACGGCATCGCCGCACATCTGCTCGGCAAGACCGCCCATTTCGGCGATACGGCGCGTCAGAAACTTCAATTCGTCGTCATAGGCCGACAGGATATGCGAATGGGTCGTTGTCTGTGTCATGGTCTAGTCCTCCGGCTTGGCCTGCATGCGCGGACCCGGAAGCGGGCACGGCAGAGGCACCAGTCTTGTTCGGTTTCGATAAAGCGCCGGCCGGGATCAGCCGAAGCGGCCCATGATGTAATCCTGCGTGCGCTGGTCATCCGGATTGGTGAACATCTTGTCCGTTTCGTTTTCCTCGACAAGATGACCAAGATGGAACATGGCCGTGCGCTGGGAAACGCGCGCCGCCTGCTGCATGGAGTGGGTGACGATGACGATCGTGTAGTTGGTACGCAACTCGTGGATCAGCTCCTCGACCTTCGCCGTCGCGATCGGATCGAGCGCCGAGCAAGGCTCATCCATCAGGATCACTTCCGGGCTGACGGCAACCGCGCGGGCAATGCACAGACGCTGCTGCTGACCGCCGGAAAGACCCGTGCCGGATTCGTGGAGACGATCCTTCACTTCATTCCACAGGCCGGCCTTCTGCAGGCTGTGTTCAACGATCTGGTCCATATCCGCCTTGTTACGGGCAAGACCATGGATGCGCGGACCGTAGGAGATGTTCTCGTAAATCGACTTCGGAAACGGGTTCGGCTTCTGGAACACCATGCCCACGCGGGCGCGCAGTTCCACGACGTCGATCGCCTGATCGTAGATATCATCGGTATCGAGCGTTATCTTACCGGTGACCCGGCAACCGTCGATCGTATCGTTCATGCGGTTCAAGGTGCGCAGGAAAGTGGATTTGCCGCAACCGGACGGGCCGATAAGGGCGGTCACCGTGTTTTCCCGGACATTGAGGTTCACGTCGTAAAGCGCACGCTTCTCGCCGTAATAAACCGAAACGTCCTTGCCGATCATCTTGTATGAAACTTCATTCATTTTCTTGTCCAGCGCCTTTTCAACTGCTGCTTCCGACAACATGTTCATTGCTCAATCTCCCTCTACCAGCGCCGTTCGAAGCGGCGACGCAACAGGATTGCGCCAACATTCATGACGATGAGGAACAAAAGCAGGATGATGATAGCGCCGGATGTCCTTTCGACAAAGGCGCGTTCGGCTTCGTTCGCCCACATGTAAATCTGCACCGGCAGGGCCGTGGACGGATCCATCGGCGTTGTCGGATAATTCGCAACGAATGCCACCATGCCGATCAAGAGCAGCGGCGCCGTTTCGCCCAGCGCGTGAGCAAGGCCGATGATCGTGCCGGTCAGAATGCCGGGCATGGCAAGCGGCAGGACGTGATGGAAGATCGTCTGCATCTTGGAGGCGCCGAGGCCGAGTGCTGCGGCACGGATCGACGGCGGCACCGCCTTCAATGCGGCGCGCGTGGCAATGATGATCGTCGGCAGCGTCATCAGCGTCAGGACCAGGCCGCCGACCAGAGAGGCCGAGCGCGGAAAGCCCATGAAGTTGATGAAGACGGAAAGACCGAGCAGACCATAAACGATTGAGGGAACAGCCGCGAGATTGTTGATGTTCACCTCGATAAGGTCCGTCAGGCGGTTCTTCGGCGCGAATTCCTCGAGATAGATCGAGGCGGCGACACCGATCGGCAGCGACAGAACCAGCACGATCATCATCATATAGAAGGAACCGATCAGCGCCACACCGACACCCGCCGCTTCCGGACGGCTCGAATTGCCGTTAACGAAGATGCCGGTATTGAAATGTTTGCCAAGCTGGCCACCTTCGGCGAGCTGGTTCATCCAGCCGAGCTGCTGGTTCGAGATGCGGCGGTTGGCCTCATCCACCGTCAGGTCGACCTGGCCCTTGAAGGCGCTATCCACATCGCCCGATGCAAGAAGCGTGACGGTGCGTGTGGTGCCGATAACGGCAGGATCGGCGACGACGATGTCGCGCAACTGGGTGCGGACGCTGTCGGAGATCATGACGTTGACGGCGCGCAGACCGGCGCGGTCCGTTGGCGCGATGCCGAGAACCTTGGCAACCGCATCGCGGGCGAGAACGGGATAATTGGCCGTCATCAGCTTTGCGGGATTGGCGGCGCGCTCATTCTTCGGGTCGATGATCAGTTCGGAGAACTCGACCGGAACGGTGATCATCGTCTGCTGGAAGGCGGTGTAACCCTTGGATACGACCGACCAGAGCAGCAGGAAGAGGAAGATAAGGCCGAAGGAAATCGCTGCCATTCCATAAGCACGGAAGCGGCGTTCGGCGGCATAGCGGCGCTTGATGCCGATATCACGGCGCGTAGCCTTGTTCACGGCGGCACCGGCCGCGGGAGAAACGATGTCGGTCATTCATATTGCTCCCGGTATTTGCGCACGATGTAAAGCGCGTAGATATTCAGGCAAAGCGTGATGGCGAAAAGCGTGATGCCCAGCGCGAAGGCGACAAGCGTCTGCGGCGAGGTGAATTCAAGGTCGCCGGTCAGCTGGCTGACGATCTTGACCGTCACCGTGGTCATGGGTTCGAAGGGGTTGAGCTGCAGGCGCGCGGCAACACCAGCCGCGAGAACCACGATCATGGTTTCGCCGATCGCACGCGACGCCGTCATCAGCACGGCGCCGACGATGCCGGGAAGAGCGGCGGGAACGATGACCTTCTTGATGGTTTCGGACCGCGTGGCGCCAAGGCCGAGCGAACCGTCACGCAGGGAACGCGGCACAGCGGTGATGATATCGTCCGACAGCGACGAGACATAGGGGATCAGCATGATACCCATGACGAAGCCGGCGGTGATGACGCTCTGCGCCTGAATGAAATTGGCGTAGTTACCCGTCGCCAGACCGTTGATCTGCGTGGAAATGTCTCTGAGGAAAGGACCAACCGTCGTCAGCGCGAAGAAGCCGTAGACAATGGTCGGAATACCGGCGAGCACCTCGAGCAGCGGCTTTGCCACGGAGCGAAAGCGCGGCGACGCATATTCCGACATATAGATTGCCGAAAACAGGCCGACCGGGACAGCCACCAGCATGGCGACGAGACCGATGTAGAGTGTGCCGGCGAGCAGCGGGATCAGGCCGAACTGACCGGAGGAGTCGGTTGCGCCAGCCGCCGCGAAACGTGGATCCCACACCGTACCGAAGAAGAACTGGTGGGCCGGAACCATGGTGAAGAACTGGATCGCTTCCGTCAGCATCGACATAACGATGCCGATGGTCGTGAGGATTGCGATGGAAGAAGCGACGAGCAGGGCCGCGAGAATGACCCTCTCGACCTTGTTGCGTGCCCGGAAGCGCGGTGCAATCGAACGCAGCGCATAAGCGGCACCGCCGAGTGCGGCCAACAGCACGATAGCGACCATCGCGAAGCGGCTGGTGGAGGTCATGTCGTTGAGCGTATGGGCGGCATCGACCATAAACCGCTCGGGATCGCCGGCGATCGCGACACCCTTCGAGGCCAGAAGCGGCCTTACCGCCGCCGTATCGGCATCGACCTGCGCGATTTCCTCCGCCGTCAGCCGCTGAAGGCCACGGGCGATGGAGGTCACCATGCCATAGGTCAGGCTCTGCTGCGCCTCGGATTGCGCCCGCACATCCTCAGGGAAATTTCCGCGTACCGCCGAGGTGACGACGAGCGGGCTGACAATGAGCCAGACGGCAAGAATGAACGCCGCGGGCAAAACCGCCCAGACGACCGCGTAGGAACCGTGATAACCGGCACGGGAATGCATGTTGGCGGGACGCCCGCCAGACAGGGCAACGGCACGGCGGCTGCCGAGCAGGTAGCTGCCGATGCCGATCAGCGCCAGTATCAACAAAAGGATCGATGTGTTCATTAGAGTTCCCTCGGCGTGCCTCAAGAGCACGGTGCGATATCGGGCAAATCAAAAAGTCATCAAAACGAGACGGCTGAACCACCCGGAGATGCTTGCCGCCTGACTGGATCAAAGTCTGGCAAGCGTCAAGGTTGATACATCCTATCCATCTGTAATCGATCAACAATTATGTGGACGATAATGGATCGGAACTGTCAACCGGAGACAATTACCAAAGCGGAAGGGCACCGGAGCGGAACGAGGGGCGCGGCATACCGCGCCCCTCTTTCTTATTACATGGACGCGCCAGCTGCGAACTTGGCGCGGATTTCTTCGCGCTCCTTGTCCGGAGCGGCAACGAGGCCGTAGTTGGCGAGCGGAGAATCCGGGCCGATCATTTCATCGGAAACGAAGAACTCGACATATTCCTTGAGGCCCGGGATAACGCCCAGGTGAGCCTTCTTCACGTAGAAGAACAGCGGGCGCGAAACCGGGTACTTGCCGCTGGCAACGGTTTCGGTGGACGGAACGACGCCCGAAACAGTCGCAACCTTCAGGCGGTCGGCGTTGTTTTCATAGAAAGCGAGGCCGAAAACGCCAAGGCCGGTCTTGTTGGCATCGATACGGGCAAGCGTCTCGGTGTAGTCGCCGTCAATGTCGACTGCGGCGCCGTCCTTACGGACTGCAACGCACTTGGCGGCAGCCTGCTTGGCATCGGTGACGAGCGTCTTGATGGCGTCGGTGGCGCCGGCTTCCTTGCAGCCGTCAGCCATGATCTTCTCTTCGAAGACTTCGCGCGTGCCGTGCTTGGAACCCGGGATGTAAGCGGCGATCGCGACGTCCGGCAGTTCCTTGTTGACTTCCGACCACTTCTTGTAGGGGTTGGCAACGAGCTTGCCGTCCTTGAGGACTTCAGCGGCGAGCGCGAGGTAAAGATCCTTCGGCTCAAGCTTGATGTCCTTGTTGGAAGAGTCCATCGCAAAGACGATACCGTCGTAACCGATCTTCACTTCCTGAACGTCGGCAACGCCAGCAGCCTTACAGGCGGCCAGTTCGTCGCTCTTGATCTTGCGCGAAGCGTTGGCAATGTCGATAGTGCCTTCGCCGACGCCGGAGCAGAACGCCTTCAGACCGCCGCCCGTGCCGCCGGACTCAACAACCGGAGCCTTGAAGTTCGGGAAGGTTTCAGCAAAGGTCTCGGCAACAATCTTGGCATAGGGCAGAACAGTGGAAGAACCGGCAACCTGGATCTGGTCGCGAGCAGCGGCGGCGCCAGCGAAGGCGACAGAAGCCACCAGAGCTGCTGCGGAAAATTTTACGATGTTCATTTGTCTCTCCCGTCGTGGGCTTGTTTGTGGACGCAGCCGATTGCGGCAATCGCTCTTAGCATGCGCTCGGCGACCTTTTCTTAACCACCGTAGCCCCATCCTTTTATGTCACTTTGACGAAAGATTTGTGACAATCTAAATTATTGATTTTATTTATAAATATTTACGACATTAAAAGCAGATGCATATTTTATGTCAGAATCTCACGGTGAAGTCCGTGCCGCTGCCCAATTCCGATTTAATGATGAGGCGGGCGCGGTGGCGGGTGAGGATGTGCTTGACGATGGCAAGCCCGAGACCCGTGCCCTTTTTTGAGCGGCTGTCGGCGACGCTGACACGATAAAAACGCTCCGTCAGGCGCGGCACATGTTCGGCGGGAATGCCCGGCCCCTTGTCGATGACGCTTACCTCCACCGGCTTGCCGGGTTCGGCGCGCAGCCAAACATCCACGACCTTGCCTTCCTGCCCATATTTGCAAGCGTTTTCAACGAGGTTCTGGAATACCTGCACCAGCTCGTCACGGTCACCCTGCACTTCCGCCGGCCGGTCCGGCAGATGCAGGGTGATATCGACATCCAGCTCATCGGCGAGCGGCAGCAGCGCATCGCGCACATGGCCGATGACAGGGACGAGATCAACCCTCTGGTCCGGGGCGATATTGGCGCGCAATTCCAGCCTCGAAAGGGACATGAGGTCATCCACCAGCCTGCTCATGCGGGTTGCCTGATCCAGCATGATGGCGAGGAAACGTTCCTGCGCTTTCGGATCGTTGCGCGCCGGGCCCTGCATGGTTTCGATGAAACCGCGCAAGGAAGCGAGCGGGGTGCGCAATTCATGGCTGGCATTGGCAACGAAGTCGCTGCGCATACGGTCGATGCGGCGAAGCTCCGAAACATCGCGGAACGACAGGATATAGAATGGCGGACCCGCCCCCTCGCCCGCATCGGCGCGGGCGATGCGAACGATAAAGACCCGCTCGGAAGGAAAACGCTCGGAATGCTCGACCTGGTTGGGCTGGCCGGTGGCGATGGTTTCGCGAATGACATCCAGCAGGCCAGGCGAACGCAGCCGGGCGGAAATATGCGCACCGGCCGGAAGCTGGCCGAAGGCACGCTCCGCCGCGCCGTTCTGAAACAGCACGCTGGCATTCCTGTCGAGGATGAAGACGGGCGTATCGAGGACGGCAAGCCCCGCCCGGACACCGGAAATGACGTTTTCGCCGGGCACTTCCGGCTGATCCGTTTCCGCAGCCACGTTTTCGTCCTTCGCCGCCGCCGGCCTTTCCCGAACGGCGAGAATGGCGATAATGGCGCAGAGCCACAGGATTGCCGGCATATAGGGCGTGTGAAGCTCCGAGACCGCCACGATGGCGAGCATGCTGACAACCAGAACAGGCAACCAGTTTCGGCGAAGCTTTTTTCCCAAAAGCCTTAATCCACTATCGCCTTCCATGACTGCCATTTCAGCCCACTTTCCACTTCCACCTGACAGCGCATCGAAACCTCATAGGCCAGCTTCATGACAGAGATTCATCGCCGCGCATTTTCCACAACGTATATGCGCAAAATCGGCGCTGCAATCGCCCGTACCGCCGCACCCCGACCAGGCAATCCTCTTTCACTTGAATTCCGGCAATGGATATGAATTCATTGGTGGCGAGTTGCCTTTACACAACAACAGCCGGAGGAAAACATGGTCGAGGAAACGAAGAAGCGCTCGGTGGAGCTCACCATTGGCGGCAAGCCGCGCAGCTTCGACATCGATGATCCGGTCCTTCCCGACTGGGTGGAGGAAAACAAGCTTTCGGCCGGCGATTATCCCTACGATAAAAAGATGAAGCGCGAGGAATACGATGCAGTCCTCGAAGCGCTGCAGGTGGAGCTGGTCAAGGTACAGTTCTGGTTGCAGGCCACCGGCAAACGGGTGATGGCCGTGTTCGAAGGCCGCGATGCGGCCGGCAAGGGCGGCGCGATCTTCGCTACCCGGGCATATCTCAACCCCCGCTATGCCCGTATCGTGGCGCTGACGAAACCGACGGAAACCGAGCGCGGTCAATGGTATTTCCAGCGTTATATCTCGCATTTTCCGACAGCGGGTGAATTCGTTCTGTTCGACCGTTCCTGGTATAACCGCGCCGGGGTGGAGCCAGTCATGGGGTTCTGCACCCCGGAAGAGCACAAGCGCTTCCTCAAGGAAACGCCGCGTCTTGAAAAGATGCTGGTCCATGAGGACGTTCATCTGTTCAAGTTCTGGCTCGACATCGGCCGGGAAACGCAGATCGAGCGTTTTCACGATCGTCGCCACAGCCCGCTGAAATGCTGGAAGCTTTCCGACATGGATATTGCCGCACTGACGAAATGGGATGACTATACGGACAAGCGCGACGAGATGCTGGAAAAGACCCATACCGACGCTGCCCCCTGGACAGTGGTGCGCGCCAACGACAAACGCCGCGCAAGGGTGAACCTCATCCGGCACATTCTCAATGCGCTCGACTATGACGGCAAGGACAAGAAGGCAATCGGCGAGATTGACGGCAAGATACTGGGATCAGGCCCCGGCTTTCTCAAATAAGGATAGAGCGAAAATGACAGGCGCCCAAAGGCCGCGGCGCTTGTCACCTTTGTTACCGGGTCGCTTCTTACTGACCCGGCAGAATGCGCACGGAATAAAGATTGACCGGGCGGCTGTTGCCATCAATATCGCTGTTGATGAAGACCTTGCCCGGCGCATTGGGGGCTAGCGAACGTTCAAATGTCGCATTCAGCAGCATATCCGCACGCTCGGCCGTGGCCGTGAAGCGGTGACGGGAGCAATCGCCAAGGGTTGCGAAATCGCAGGCGACGGAAACCTGCGTCTGCCGGTCGCTGGATGATTGCAGCGTGATTGATATGGTCGAGGATTTGCCCGCCATATCCCGCATCACCTCCACCGGAACCTCAATGCTGACCGCACCATCCTGGGAGACGCTTCTCGACGTCACCTTTATCGCCTTGCCGGCCGGCGTGGCAATATTCTCGACAGTGGCGCGCGCGCCTGCCGAAATTCCGGAACTGCCGCGCTCGGCATTAAATATTTCGACCCAGTCATCGGAAAAACCACGGCCGGCGGAAAGGCTCGGCGCTGGTTCCGCACCGGTGAAGTCCTCCGCCTGCACCTGCGCCGGCGGATTGGGCACGCTGGTATCGCGTTGCTCCGGCGACAGCAGCAGGCCGGAGGAATAGGCCCACCAGGCGCCGAAACCGATAAAGGCCAGGAGCGTCAAATATATGAAAAGTCGGGCAAAAAGCCCGCGGCGTTTGCGCCGGCCAACAGCACCTTCTGGACGAAAGGCAAGCGAGGCGTCGGCTGCGCTGGAGCCTCTCTTTCGCGTCTTTCCATTACGCCGGTCGGCGCTCAGGTTTTCAGCAGCAATCGGACGCACGTCGCGCGTTTCGCCGCGCAATTCCGGTTCGACAGCCATATCGCCATGATGCTGGGGTTGTGAGGCAGGATCGACCGAGTGATCATCCTGCACCGGGCTTTCCGGCAGAGGCGGCCGCAATTGCTGCTCCACCCGGTCGAGAAGACGGTTGCGCTCTTCATTCTCAATAATATGGATCAAGCTTTCGAGCCGCTGGCGCTGCTGGGCCACCACCTGCGGATCGTCTATGCCCTGCTTGCGCAGGCCCGCTTCCAGTGCCTGACGGGAGGATTGGTAAATCCGTGCACGAACTTCGGCGTTCGATCTGTCCGATTTTTCCAGAGCATTTCTGATTGCCGTTTCCAGTCCGCTCACGACCGATCCTTGTTCTATTGCGCCTTGCAAAAAATATGCGGCGTTGCGCCATACATTCACGATTCGGTAACGGCTATGCCGCGCCTCCGCAAGCACCGTTTGTTATAAAGACCGGATTGCTTTGGGGAAAATCGATCCATTGTGGCGCTGCGAACGCAGATTTGAGAGCCCGGCACCACACCGTTTTCGCTTTCAATCCGCTGGCGAACGCGATATTGACTTACGTGCGCGTAAACGTAATCCGTGGGAGGAGACATGCTGCCGTCCGTGCTGAAAGACAATCTGCGTCTTCCGGTCATAGCGTCACCGCTATTCATTATTTCACATCCGCAACTGACACTGGCCCAATGCAAGGCGGGTGTCATCGGTGCTTTCCCCGCGCTGAATGCGCGGCCAGAAAGCCAGCTGGATGAATGGCTGGCAATGATTACCGAGGATCTGGCCGCCCACAACAAGGCCAACCCCGACCGCCCGGCTGCGCCCTTCGCGGTCAACCAGATCGTGCACATGTCCAACCGGCGGCTGGAACACGATCTCGGCCTCTGCGTCAAATACAAGGTGCCGGTGGTGATTTCCTCGCTCGGCGCCGTGCCGGAGGTCAACGCGGCCGTGCATTCCTATGGCGGCATCGTTCTGCATGACATCATCAATGACCGCCATGCCCGCTCCGCCATCCGCAAGGGAGCGGACGGGCTGATCGCTGTGGCCACCGGCGCCGGCGGACATGCGGGCACGCTTTCGCCCTTCGCCCTCGTTCAGGAAATCCGCGAATGGTTCGACGGGCCACTGCTGCTCGCCGGCGCCATCGCCAATGGCGGCTCCATTCTTGCCGCACAGGCGATGGGCGCGGATATGGCCTATATCGGCTCCCCCTTCATCGCCACGCAGGAGGCGCGCGCCTCCGACGGCTACAAGCAGGCGATTGTGGAAGCGCAGGCCAAGGATATCGTTTATTCGAACTATTTCACGGGCGTGCATGGCAATTACCTGAAAAGCTCCATCGTCGCCTCCGGCATGGACCCGGACAATCTCCCCGAGGCGGATCCTTCGAAAATGGATTTCGAAACCGCCACCGGCGGCGCCAAGGCGTGGAAAGACATCTGGGGCGCAGGCCAGGGCATTGGCGCGGTCAAATCTGTCGAGCCTGTAGCGGACCTCGTCGATCGTCTGGCCAATGAATATGAGGACGCCAAAAAGCGCATCTGCGGCAAGGCCTGAAGCCACAGGTAAACAATGGACAGGCAAAGCTTTTTACGGAATTTTCAAAACCAGCGCATTCAAGGCTTGAAATCCGTCAGCATTGCCTGTATCAGCCCGCCATGAAGCTGATCCGTAACAAACGGGTCACAATCGGGCCGCTTTAGCTCAGTTGGTAGAGCACGTCATTCGTAATGACGGGGTCACGTGTTCGAGTCACGTAAGCGGCACCATTTTATCTCCCCAAATCGCAATTTATGCTCAGGCCGATTTCCATCGGCGCTGTCAGCGTTTCTGTTAGCATCATGCTGCCTGCGATCACCAAAACCTTTGAAACCAAACCGCCCGCCACACGTTGACCGGCAAGTCACTCTCAAATGGAAAGCCGGTCATCGTGGACGTCATCCGTATTCTTATCGCCATCATCCTTCCGCCCGTTGGCGTGTTCCTTCAGGTCGGGCTTGGCCTGCATTTCTGGCTGAATATTCTGCTGACACTGTGCGGTTATGTGCCCGGCATCATTCACGCCATCTGGGTGATCCTGCGGAAATAGCAATCACGATGATCGCTGCAGCGCGGCGGCGTGCCGCGCGCAAAGGGATGCCCGCAATATTTTAGTACGTGATTAAATTCTTGCAGAGCTGGAACCTCACCTTCGCCCTCACGTTATGGTGATGACACCAGTCAAGGAGAAAATCATGAACCAGATCATCTACATCGTCGGCCTAGTCGTTATCGTGCTGGCAATTCTGTCGTTTTTCGGCTTCCGCTGATCACCGTTGTCAATTCGATCGCATGCGCTTATCCTAAGCAGCAGTAACACACGACTGCGTTCATGGGTTGCTCCGCTGTCGAGTGTATTTCGGGATCGCGTTGCTCTGGGAGGTGCACGATGAAGAACGAGAGATGGACAGAACCTGTCGAGGTCAATCTCGAGGCGAACGGCAAGAGTGTCGTCGCCGGCCCCTTCGAGGCCCTGATATTGTTGACCGAAGGCTGGCCTAAAATTCGTGGATTGAGTTTCGTGAGAGCCAGAAGCGCCTGCCGCGCCGCCCTTGATGGACGCAAGTCTCCCGAGGAAGCCCGCAAGTGCTTTACCGATGCGGTTTCAGAGATGCAAAAAAACCCGCATTGACGTGCGGTGAAACGATAAACGGCTCCTTCTCAGGAGCCGTTTTTGTATGCGGCATTTCCGGGCCATAAAGAAGCCGGAAATGCCGCTTGTAACGCTGCCCGGCCTTACATCCAGTAGGGCGCGACGCCATAATAGTCATAGACCTTGCGGTCCTTGGCGTTCAGCAGATCGTCATCATCGAGATTGGCGAAATGCGGCGCGTTTTCGATCTCTTCCTTAGTCAGATCGATGCGGTAGCCGTCAAGCTCCTCGTCGTAGTGAAGCTTTTCCCAGGGCAGCGGGTAATAATCATCGCCGATGCCGAGGAAGCCGCCGAAGCTCAATACCGCGTAAGCGACACGACCGCCGCGTTTTTCCAGAATGATGCGCTGGATCGAGCCGATGTGTTTGCTATCGGCGCCATAAACGCGTGTTCCTTCAACCTTGTCGCTGGCGATAAGGCTCGGCGTGTCCTTGACATAGGGGTCCTGTCCGGCACGGGGTTCCTGATGCAACATGACATCTTCCTCCTTGGTTTTCCTCGTAAATGTTACGTTGGTAAACCACCGCACGGGCAATTCGTTCCGAAGCTTTTTCAGCCGTGAAAGAGGAATTTTTTCGGATAAGCATGGAACGAAACGGCGTTATTGCCTGATCTTCTGCCAGACCGAAGGCGAGACACCGACCATCTTGCGGAAGACACGGGAGAAATGCGCCTGGTCCGAAAAACCGGCGGCTATGGCAATGTCGGTGAGCGCCATGTCCGTTCGCGTCATCAGATCCTTAACGCAGTCAATACGCGCCTGCATCTGCCATTGATGCGGCGGCACGCCCGTCGATGCCTTGAAGGCATGGCTGAAATGGGATTGCGACAGGTTGGTGAGTTCCGCGAGTTCCTCCAGCCTTATCGACCGCAGGCAATGTTCGCGAATGTAGTCCGTCGCCGCCCGCAATTGCCAGGAGGCGAGCTTGCTGCGCTTCTTGACCGGCTCGCGCTTTACCTTGAGGAAATCCGTCAACAGCGCCAGCACGAGGCTTTCGCCGTAGAGATCGTGCAACGGGTCTGGATTATCGCATTCGGCGGCGATCAGCCGCGCGAGCGCCAGCAGCCGCTCATCCTCGAACATCAGATGCGGATCGAGCAGCGCATGGGGATCGAAGCCCTGCACCAGCCGCGCACCCAGCAATCCCGCATCGAAGTGCAGATCGAGGTGGCGCACGAAGGAAACATTGCTCAGTTCCGCATGCACATCCAGATCGGCGGGTACGAAGGAAATCCGGTTCGCTTCAGACGAGCCGTAATTGTCGCGGCGGTGCCGGTTCATCATGAAGCGGCCGCCATCCGCCCCATCCATATCGAGTAGGAAAACGAAACGCGGGTCCTTGCCAACATAACGGCCGCCCGCCCTTGGTGCGCAACGCACGTCCCAGAGATCGGCAACGATGCCGTTCCACATCCTTGAGCGCGGGCCGCCAATAACGGCAAAGCCCTCGATCTCATTTTCCATCCGAACGCGGAAAGCCATGGCCTCTTGATCCCGCAAGGCGCCATAGCGCCACTATAAACATGATAAGATTATTCATGTTTATAGTGGCAAACTATTTTTCCCGCAACTGCCGGCCGGCCATTACCACTTCTTGGAAAGCTTGAAGGTGATGGTGCGGCTGTCACCCCAGCCGCAAACCGACACGCCGGCGCAGCTTTTGACATATTCCTTGTCGAAAACGTTCGCGACGTTGACGGACGCTGTCCAGTCGTTCTTCTCGTAGCGGATCGCGGCATCGAACACAGCAGCATCCGGCACACGCAGCGTATTTGCCGCATCGGCCCAGGACTTGCCCTGATAGCGCACACCGCCACCAATGCTGAGGCCTTCAAACGTATCGTCGGTGAAGGCATAGTCCACCCATAGCGACGCCGTATGAGCCGGTACGATCCACGGCGATTTGCCGATCAGGTTGGGATTGGCATCCTTGGTAATGTCGAGATCCGTATAGGAATAGGAGGCGAGCGCTTTCCAGTTGTCGCTGAGATTGGCCTTGGCCTCCAGCTCGAAGCCCGTGGATTCCACCTGCCCGAACTGGCCGCTCGTGGTTACGCCGCCGGCCGTATAGGAAACGATGGCATTGTCCTTGACCAGCTTGAAGACGGAGGCCGTGATGCTGCCGTCAAAGAAGCTCGGCTCATATTTAATGCCCGCCTCGAACTGGTGTCCCTCTTCCGGCGCAGCGGGCGTGCCATCTGCAAGCGTATCGATGAGCGGATTGAAGAAGGTGGCCGCCGAGACATAGGGCGTCAGGCCATTGTCGAATTCATAAGCAAGGCCCGCACGTCCGCTCAGCGCATCGTCATTGGAGCGGCGGGAGAGGCCGGCCGGCAACCTGTTGTTCAATTCGGTATCGACATAATCATAACGACCGTTCAGCGTGACCAGCCAACCATCGCCAAAACGCAGCTGATCCTGGGCATAGATGCCGATCTGCTGCTGGGTCACGACGTTATCGGCGTAGACGAAATTCGTTCCCTGCGTCGAGCCATAGACCGGGTTGAGCGCGCCGATCGCATTCGATCCGCAGCAGGCCTGCACCTGATCCAGCTTGTAATATTTGTAGTCCAGACCGAAGAGCAGAGAATGGCTGACCGCGCCGGTATCGAACTGGCCTTCGACCCGGTTGTCCACGCCAAAGCTGTCGACTTTCGACAGGCCGTCATAACCGAAGCGGGTCAGCATATAGTCGTTGGTGGTGGCGTCACGGATCGGCTGGCCATTGGCGTCCGTATTGGCCCAACCGCCCGGATAGGGCCCGGTTTCATGCTTGTAGAGGTGACCATAACGGGCGTTCTGGCTGATCTTCCAGCCATTGTCGAATTCATGACTGACCTCGTAACCCACCATGGACTGGTAGACGCGGCCATTGTCGATGTCAGGTTCACCATAAAACGCCTTGCGGTCCAGCTTGCCGAACGGTGCGTCGACCACCGTTCCGACATAGGGCAGGAAACCGTTGCCGACATGAACCTGATCCAGCGCCGAAAAATAGCCGTAGAGCGTGGCACTGGTCTGCGCATCCGGTTCGAAGGTGATCTGCGGCATGACGAAGCCGCGCAGATCCTCGGAATAGTCGGTGTAATTGTCGCCGCCCGAAACCTTGCCGGTGACGCGATATTTCCAAACGCCCTCGCCATCGACCTTGTCGCCGAGGTCGAAACCGAAGAAGGCATTGCCAAAATTATTGATGCCGATTTCCGTTTCGCGGACCGGCTCATCCTGCGGGCGCTTACGAACCATCTGCACGATGCCGCCGGGATTGGCGCCGCCATAAAGCACCGAAGCAGGGCCCTTGAGAATCTCCACCCGCTCCAGACCATAGGCATCCATCTGGAAGCCGCCGAAGCCGTAGCTGAACAGGTTCAGCCCATCCAAGAAAACGCCGGTCTGGGTTGCCTGGAAACCGCGGATGTAAAACCAGTCCGTATCCGGGTCGGTGCCAAAAGGCTCCGCTGTCACGCCGGGCGTATAGCGTAGAACCTCGTCGATTTTCGTCACCGCGCCGCGGTCATCCATTTCCTTGCGGCCGACGACCGATACGGATTGCGGAATGTCCTTCGTTTCCGTATCGGTTTTCGATCCCGTCGCACTCTTCTTGGCGACATATCCCCGGACCGGACCTGTGGCGTTTTCCGCGCCCTGCCCTTCAACTGTGATCTCACGCAGAACCGTCGTCTGCTGTGCCTGACCCATCACTGGCGCCATCAAAACAATGGCAGCCGTTCCCAAAGCCAGGCGGCCCAAAAACATCTCATGCAAATTTTTCAAGATATGCCCCGAAACAGATCACGGCCGACGTTCTTATACGACAGGCCGCAGCACCTCAATTAAGCTGAGTATTTACATCAGGATTAAGGCAGGATGCTTGTCGTTTCCTGGGGGGATTTGAAGCTTATTGGCTTCTCGCACAGTTTTGCGCCCATCATTTTTGGGCCGGCCGCGGGGTATCAGCCCTTGCGCCGCCCGATCCTTGCAAGCTGCATGACGGGAAGGATGCCGATGACCACGATCGCCAGCGCCGCGATTGCCGCTTCCTCGTAAGTACCACGCGCCGCTTCACCATAGAGATGTGTCGCGAAAGTCTCGAAATTAAGTGGCCGCAACAGCAGCGTGGCGGGAAGCTCCTTGACGCAGTCGACAAATATCAGGAGCGCCGCCGCCGCAAGCGATGCCTTCGAAAGCGGAAGGTGAATCTGGCGAAATGTCTGGGTCGCGGATCGTCCGAGCGTGCGCGAAGCATGATCGAAGGATTGCGGAATACGGCTCAGGCCGGCATCGACGCTGCCCGCCGCAATGGTGAGGAAACGCGCCGAATAGGCATAGATCAGGGCGGCCCCGCTGCCGATGAAAATGAGGCCGGTGGATATGCCGAACCATTCGCGCATTGTCTGATCGACAAACCGGTCGAAGCCGCCGAGCGCAATCAAAACGCCGATGGCGATGACCGTGCCGGGAGCCGCATATCCCACCGTGGAAAGACGATAGGACCAGCGCGAGAGACGCCCCGGAGCAAGGCGCATCGCGTAAGCAACTGCTAGGCCGAGAATGAGGGTGATCACCGTTGCCAGACCGGCGAACAGAATCGTATTCAGAGCCTCCTCGGTAAAACGGGAAGACAGGCCGCTGAAGCGAAATCGCTTCCATGCCTCGATGACGAGATAGCTCGCCGGCGCCACGAAGCCGATCAGGACCGGCAGGCTGCCGAAGGTAAAGGCGCCGAAGGCTTTCAGGCCGACAAGCCGCACCGGCTCCAATTCCTTGCTTTTCTGCGCCGAGACCGCATAACGCTGCTTGCGCCGCGCCCAGCGCTCAAGCGCCACGAGGGCGACGACGATGAACAGCATGGAAAGCGCGATCTGTGCCGCACCGGGCAAATCTGATTTCGTGACCCAGGTGGTGTAGACCGAAACGGTGAGCGTGCGGACACCGAGAAATTCAGATGCGCCGATATCGTTCAGCGCTTCCATCAGCGCGAGGCTGATGCCGACCGCGATCGCCGGGCGCGCGAGCGGCACTGCGACCTTGAAGAAGGCCGCGCGCCTGGAAACGCCCAGCGTGCGCGCTGCTTCCAGCAGGTTGCCCGCCTGGGTCAGAAACATGGCGCGGACGGGAATATAGACATAGGGAAACAGCACAAAGCCAAGCAGGACAATGCAGCCCGTCATGGATCTTATATCCGGCAGACGGAATTCACGCGGGCTGGAATAACCGAGCAACCAGCGGATCGCCCCCTGCACCGGCCCGATCGGATGCAGAATATCGAGATAGGCATAGGCGACAATATAGGTGGGCATGGCGAGCGGCAAAAGCAGCGCCCATTCCAATATCCTGCGCCCGGGAAAATCATAGGCGGTAACCAGCCAGGCGGAACATGTTCCGACGATACCGGCAAGCAAGCCGACGCCACCGAGCAGGAGGACCGTATCCGGCAGGGCCGTCAAAAGAACGGTGGAGCCGAGATGCTCCCACAGGCCCGCCGAACCCTGTACGGCCTGTGAGACGAGCGCCAGAACCGGCACCATCGCACCGCAGACCGCAATGAGCGACAGGCACAGCCACCAGAAGGAGGATGAAAACCTTGGTCTTGCGCGGGATGTCAGTGGCTGAACGGCGTCTGGATTCATGAGCTTCTTGAAAATACAGGGAAAGGCGCCCGCGGGTGCGAACGCCTTCCTACTAGAGCGTCGGATAGAAAAACGGAATCATATCCGACACTCTATCTGTTTGTTTAAGCATTGGACCGGAAACCGCGTACGATTTTCGGTCCTATGCTCTCATGGGCCTTTACTTGTCGAAACCGACCTTGTCGACCAGCTCGCTCGCCTGCTTGCGATGCGATACGATTTCCGTCAGCGACTTGTTGTCGATCTTCAGGTCGCCGAAGGAGGCGACAATCTCGTTGAGAGCCGCACCCTGCTTGACCGGATATTCGTAATTGGCTTCGGCATAGATCTTCTGGGCTTCGTCCGAGACGAGATATTCGAGAAGCTTGACGGCTTCCGCCTTGTTCGGAGCATTCTTGGCCACGGCCGCGCCGCTGATATTGACCTGCGTGCCGCCATTCTTGAAGGTCGGCAGAACCACCTTGATGGCGTCGCCCCACTTCACCTGCTCCTCGCCGCCCTTGCCCGAGCGCATCAGGCCGACGTAATAGGAGTTGGCAATGCCGATATCGCAAATGCCGCCGAGAATGTCCTTGGCTACGTCACGGTCGCCGCCGCCTGCCTTGCGGGCCAGGTTTTCCTTGACGCCGGCAAGCCACTTCTCGGTGTCGGCAGCGCCGTAGTGGGCGATGTAGTCGGCAAAGAGGGCCGTATTATAGGGGTGCTGGCCAGCGCGAATGCAGACCTTGCCCTTCCACTTTGCATCCGCCAGGTCTTCATAGTTGAAGGAGGCGAGATCGACATCCTTTGCCGCATAAAGAACGCGGGCGCGCATGGAGAGCGCGAACCAATGGCCCTTGGCGTCACGCAGTTCAGCCGGGATAGCCTTGCTGAGAGTTTCGGATTCGACCGCCTGGGTAACACCCTTTTCGGCGAGATCGACAAGATTGCCGGCATCCACGGTCATCAGAACGTCGGCAGGCGAGCTTGCGCCTTCGCTCAGAACGCGCTCGGCAAGGCCGTCCTTCAGAAACACGGTATTGACCTTGACGCCGCTCGAGGCGGTGAAGGATTCCAGCAACGGCTGGATCAGGCCCGGCTCTCTGGTGGTGTAGATGTTGAGTTCCGCAGCGCTGAGCGAACCGGCTGCGAAAGCAACGGTGCTGGCAAGCAGGGTAAGTTTGGCAAATTTGATCATGTTTCGTCTCCCTCTCCGATGGCGGCAGTATAGAGGGAGCAAACATCATACCTGATGCCGCAAATCAAGTTTTATTTAGCCCTATTCAGGCGCGATTTGATCACCAAGAGTTGAAAATGGAGCGCAAATAAACATGCAAATCCACTCATTCAACCTCAAGTAAATATCAAAACACCCTTGGGATCGATACCGAAACGCACCGCCTTGGCCTTGGCCGGCATGCGCTGCATCGTTCTGACGCGCAGATCTGCCGGCAAGCCGGGCACGGTTATTGCAAGCTGCTCGATCTCACCGAGAAAAACGCGACTGGATATTTCACCCGCAATCCCCTCATTCGCAGTGCTGTCCCCGATAATCGAAATCGCATTGGGGCGCACATAGGCGACGGCGGCAAGACCGTCCGGCAGATCGGATGCATCACCCAGAGGCCCGAGCGGCGTTTCAACGCGGCCTTGCCTGACATGCCCTTCGATCTTGTTGAAGGCGCAGAAAAAATCGGCGGCGTAGCGGGTTTTGGGATTATCGTGGATTTCATAGCCCGTGCCGCTCTGCACGATGCGCCCGCGCTGCATCAGCACCACACGGTCGCCTGCCGAAAGCGCCTCTTCCGGATCATGGGTGACCATGATCGCCGTCGTTCCCAGTTCCCGCAGAAGCCCAAGCGTTTCCTCGCGCACATTGTCTCGCAACCCCCGGTCCAGATTGGAAAAGGGCTCGTCCATCAACAAAAGGCCGGGTTGGGGCGCAAGGGCGCGGGCAAGTGCCACACGCTGCTGCTCACCGCCCGAAAGCGTATGCGGATAGCGCTTTGCAAGCTCCTGCAGGTGAACATGTTCGATCATTTCCCCGGCGCGACGACGGGCTTCCGCCTTTGGCAGCGACCTCAGACCAAACATCACATTCTGTTCGACGGTCAGATGCGGGAAAAGTGCGTAGTCCTGAAAGACAAAGCCGATATTGCGCTTTTCCGGTTCAACGAAAACACCCGAACCGGCAACCGGAGCACCATTCAGGGAAACACTGCCATGGTCCGGCGTCTCCACGCCCGCGACGATACGCAGCAAGGTCGATTTTCCACAGCCGGACCGTCCCACCAGACAAATAATTTCGCCGCTTTCAACGGACAGATCGATATCGGACAAGACGTCCGTATCACCGAATCTTTTGCCCACCGATTTCAGTTCAAGCGCTGCGCTGCCTGCCATTTCAAATCCTGCCCTGCTCTACGAATTATGTTGATCGCTCAAATCAGGATTAAAGTCAAAAAGCCGGGCAAAATACGGTTTTCCTTCACGAGGCCGCGAGATGTTGGGCAGCAATATTGACGTTTACGTTAGAGTTAAATAGGCTTTGCCAATACGATGGACGTCACGGGATTACGCGTTTATCATTCGTTACCGGGGAGCAGGAGGAGCGGTCGATCCGGTGACGCATAGCGGTTCCCTCCATCCGGTCATTACACCGGAAAATGCGGGAGCCTCGTGACAATCAGACAGGCTAAAGCGCCTTTAATGCGTTCCGTCGAACGCGCGGCGCACAGAAGACTCTGGGAGGAGAAGCATGAGTGAATTGTCCCTGGGACAACCGGAAAATGTCAGCGTCCAGAAACGCTGGCTGTCATCCTATCCGCAGGGGGTGCCTGCCGAGATCCCCGCATCCGCCTATTCCTCCCTTGTCGAACTTCTCGAAAAGAGCTGCGTGCAATTTGCCGATCGCAAAGCTTTTTCCAGCATGGGAAAGTCGCTGACCTATCGGGAACTGGATATCGAAACCCGCGCCATTGCCGCCTGGCTGCAATCCAGAGGGCTGGAAAAAGGCGACCGGGTTGCCGTGATGATGCCGAATATCCTGCAAAATCCGGTTGCAGTTTATGGAATCCTGCGGGCCGGCATGATCGTGGTAAACGTCAATCCGCTCTATACGCCGCGCGAACTGGAACACCAGCTGAAAGATTCCGGCGCAAAGGCGCTTTTCGTGCTGGAGAACTTCGCACATGTGGCGCAGCAGGCGGTGCCGAAAACCGCCGTCCGGCACGTGGTTGTTGCGGCTATGGGCGATCTGCTCGGCCTCAAGGGGCATATCGTCAACCTTGTGGTGCGCAAGGTGAAGAAGCTCGTGCCTGCCTATGCCATCCCCGGCTCCATCAGTTTCAAGGCCGTGCTGAAGGAAGGGCAGGAGCTTCCCCTGAAGCCCGCCAGCCTTAACGCCCAGGATATCGCTTTCCTGCAATATACCGGCGGAACGACGGGCATTTCCAAAGGCGCAATCCTTACCCATGCCAATCTGCTGGCCAACAAGGCGCAGATCAGCCTCTGGCTGGACGCCGCCTTCAGCGGCCGCAAGGACCGCCCGGAGGTTCTCAATTTCATCTGCGCGCTGCCGCTCTGCCATATCTTCGCGCTGACGGTGAATTCGCTGATGGGTATTGCACTGGGCGGCCACAATCTGCTGATCGCCAATCCGCGCGATATACCGGGCTTCGTCAAGGAACTGTCGCATTATCGGCCGCATATTTTCCCGGGCATCAACACGCTGTTCAATGCGCTGATGAACAATGAGGATTTCCGCAAGCTCGACCTGTCCTCGCTGATCCTCGTGCTTGGCGGCGGCATGGCGGTGCAAAGGCCGGTGGCCGAACGCTGGCTCTCCATGGTCGGTTGCCCGATTGCGGAAGGTTACGGTCTTTCCGAAACCTCGCCCGTCGCCACCGTCAACCGCCTCGACGCCAAGGAATTCAGCGGCACCATCGGCTTGCCGATCTCCTCGACGGAAATCGACATTCGCGACGAAGAGGGCAACAGCCTGCCCACCGGTGAAGTCGGCGAGATCTGCATTCGCGGACCGCAGGTCATGGCCGGCTACTGGCAGAGGCCGGATGAAACCGCCAAAGCCATGACGGCAGACGGCTTCTTCCGCTCCGGCGACATGGGGTTCATGGACGATCGCGGTTATACCAAGATCGTCGACCGCAAGAAGGATATGATCCTCGTTTCCGGTTTCAACGTCTATCCGAACGAGGTCGAGGAAGTGGCCGCCAGCCACCCGGGCGTGCTGGAATGCGCCGCCATCGGCGTTCCCGACGAACATTCGGGCGAAACCGTCAAGCTTTTCGTCGTCAAGAAGGACCAGTCGCTGACGGAAGCGGAACTCAAGGCCTTCTGCGCCAAGAACCTGACAAATTACAAGCGGCCGAAAATCATCGAGTTCCGTACCGAATTGCCGAAATCCAATGTCGGCAAGATTTTGCGACGCGAATTGCGCAATCTGAACTGAGCGCTTCGAAGCCACTTACGAGAGCCGGGAAACCGGCTCTTTTCTTTTATCGCGGCCCTTTTCTTTTATCAAAGTCGCCTTGATTTGGCCGCCTGAAAAAGAATAGTTTCCTCATCCTTCCACGGAAGCCGAGGAGCACAAGATGCAGGCCACCATCGAAAAACTGAAAGCAACGGCGAGCAGCACAGCCGCAACCGATCTTCGCGCCGCGTTTGCGGCCGACGACCAACGATTCAGCCGTTTCAGCGCGAAATTCGATGACCTGCTGATGGACTATTCCAAATGCGCGGTGAATGAGGAAATCGTGACGCTCCTCGAGACGCTGGCCCGCGAGGGCGGCGTCGAAGCCAAGCGCGAGGAGATGTTCTCCGGCAAGGCCATCAACTTCACCGAGGACCGCGCCGTGCTGCACACCGCGCTGCGCAACCGTTCCAACACGCCCGTTCTCGTCGATGGCAAGGACGTGATGCCTGACGTGAACGCCGTTCTCACCGCCATGGGCAAGTTTGCCAATGCGATCCGTTCCGGTTCGCTGAAGGGTGCGACCGGCAAGAAGATTACCGACGTCATCAATATCGGCATTGGCGGTTCCGATCTCGGTCCTGTCATGGCGACGCTGGCGCTCGCGCCTTTCCATGACGGCCCGCGCGCGCATTTCGTCTCGAACATCGATGGCGCCCATATCGCCGACACGCTGAAGCTTGTCGACCCGGAAACCTCGCTGTTCATCGTCGCGTCGAAGACCTTCACCACCATCGAAACCATGACGAATGCCGCCACCGCGCGCCGCTTCATCGCCGAAAAGCTGGGTGAAGGCGCCGTCAAGCACCATTTCGCCGCCGTTTCCACCGCGCTGGAAAAGGTTGCCGCCTTCGGCATCGAAAGCGACCGCATCTTCGGTTTCTGGGACTGGGTGGGCGGACGTTATTCGATCTGGTCGGCCATCGGCCTGCCGCTGATGATCGCCATCGGGCCGGATAATTTCGGCAAGTTCCTGGATGGTGCGCATGCCATGGACAGGCACTTCCGCGAAGCGCCGATCCGCGAAAATCTGCCGATGCTGCTCGGCCTCATCGGTTTTTATAACCGCAACGTGTTGAATTATCCGACGCGCGCGATCCTGCCCTATGATCAGCGGCTGTCGCGTTTCCCGGCTTATCTGCAGCAGCTCGACATGGAGTCGAACGGCAAGGGTGTGACCATCGACGGCACGCCCGTCGAAGGCCAGTCCGGCCCGGTCGTCTGGGGCGAGCCCGGCACCAATGGCCAGCACGCCTTCTACCAGCTCATCCACCAGGGCACGAGCGTCATTCCGGCGGAATTCATGATCGCGGCCAACGGTTTCGAGCCCGAACTGCGCCACCAGCACCAGCTTCTCATCGCCAATTGCCTGGCGCAATCGGAAGCGCTGATGAAGGGCCGCACGCTCGCCGAAGCGAAAGCACAGCTCACCTCCAAGGGCATGGAAGACAAACTCGCCGATTTCATCGCGCCGCATCGCGTCTTCACCGGTAACCGCCCCTCCATCACCTTCGTCTACGACAAGCTGACGCCGTTTGCCCTTGGCCGCCTGATCGCGCTTTACGAGCACCGCGTTTTCGTCGAAGGCGTGCTGTTCCGCATCAACTCCTTCGACCAGTGGGGCGTGGAGCTTGGCAAGGAACTGGCGACAGGCCTGCTTCCCGTCGTGGAAGGCAAGGAAAGTGCGGCCGGCCATGACAGCTCCACCCAGGGTCTGGTGAAGGCGCTGTCGGGACTGGCGGGCTAAGGGACGTTACGACCGTCATCGAAAAAGCCGGAGACACCTCCGGCTTTTTTATTGTGGTGGCTCAAATATAAAGCGCCGCCATCTTGCGCCATGCGCCCGCCCGGTGGGCGCGGCCATCCCAGACATGCATCTGGTGCCCCACCTGCTTGTCCGACAGAACCCGGCTCAGATGATGGTTGTTGTCCAAAAACGGATCGGCATCGCCGATGGTGAAGACCATGTCGATGCGGCGCAGGCTATCGAGCCGCCATGGGCAGGCGAGGCCCGGCAGGAAATGGCTCGGCATGTGGAAATAGACATCGTCGTCGTAATAACCATCGAACAGATCGCCGAAGGATTCCACCTTCATCGTCAGGTCATAACGGCCGGAAAAGGCGACGAGCTTGCGAAAAAGATGCGGGTGGCGAAAAACGAGGCTGGCGGCCTGAAACGCACCCAGGCTGCAACCCTGCACGATCGTATCGCTATTCGGGTTTTTCTCGGCCATCAACGGTAGCACTTCGTTCAGAATATAGTCTTCGAAGGCGGCATGGCGGCGAATACGATCGGCGGGATGATGCCAGGCCGCATAGAAGGTCTCTCTGGCAAGCCCCTCTATGCAATAGAGCTGAAGGTGGCCCGCCTCCAGCTTGTCGGCCAGACTGCCGACAAGACCAAGTTCCTCATATTCGAAGAAGCGCCCGTCGCGGGTGGGAAACATCAGCACCTTGGCGCCGGAATGTCCGAATATTAGCAGCTCCATGTCGCGATGGAGCCTTTGACTATACCAACGGAGATATTCGCGTTTCATGGCACCTTGAAAAACCGTCTGACCTTGTCCTTATGGACCGCATCTTGCGATGCGCTGTCAGGGTAATCGAAATGCCCGGCGTCGAGGATGAATATTTCATTAAATTTTGATTTTGGCAGCGCATTGGCCACCGCGAACTGGCAGGGCGGCGCCACCGCCGGATCGAAAAGCGCGGGCGCAACCAGCATCGGCACTTTTATGCGGGTGGCGGCACAGGCAGCGTCGAACAGGCGCAGCGTCTCAAGCAGGTTGGCATGGGTCTTCTGATAGGTTTGAACCGCATCCGCGCTGCCGACGGTGGGCAGCGTCAGCCAGAACGGCCGGTGTCCGAATGTTGGCACGACAAGATGGCCGCGATCTATACGCTCGTCGAAAGGGATGGCCAGGGCACCGATGCCGCCGCCGAAACTGATGCCGCTATAACCCACCTGCCCTTCCAGCCACGGATAAAGGCTGATGAGCGTGGAAACGGCAACCCACAGATCGTCGACGCAGCCGCCGATGATGTAATCGTCTTTCCTGTCGATATTATAGAGAACATGAAGCGCCGGGTCGGACGAGATCGGCGGACAGGCGCTCAGCGACAACCCGCGAAAACAGGGAAACAGCACGGCCGTTTCTTCCACCGGCACGTCGAAATCGGGTTCCCCTCGCCCACCATAACCATGGCCCACAACGAGGCCGCGACGCACCTGCCCTTCGCGCGGCAAAAGCAGCCACCCGCCGATGCGAAAACCGCCGGTGGAAGTGTAGGTCATATCGAGGAAATGCCAGCGGGGATCGCTGAGCCTGCTCTTGCGCAGCACCGGCCGGGGATCCGTGGCGAGCGCGCGGCGATAGCGCTTTTTCCAGAAATCATCGAAGCCCGGCGGCGCTTCGGGTGGGGTGATGGCCAGCAGCTGCTCGCGCTGCATGCCATAGGTCGGGTCGAAATCGAAAGGATGGGACTTGGGAACGCTCATGCGATGCTTGTTTCGTGAAAAAACAGCGGACACAAGCTTCATAATATCGAAATAACGGTTTTTTACGGTTCTAAAGCCGGGAAGAGTGTTGAACCACCTTTTCAAAATGGTTCAACCGCGCCCATCACAAACCGATTTCATGCGCAAAGGGCGGATTCGCGCCCGCCCGCGAAACGGTGACAGCGGCCGCTTTCGCGCCCAGCGCCAGAGCCTTCTTGATCTGGTCTTCCGTCAGCGAGGCAACCTGCGCCTTGGTCAGAAGGCCCTGCATTTTCAGCGAGGCGAGAATGCCGGCATCGAAGGTATCACCCGCGCCGACAGTGTCGACCACTTCCACCCGCTCGGAGGCCACTTCAACCTTGAGATTGGCGCTATACCCCACCGCGCCCTTGGCGCCACGGGTGACGACGACCAGTTTCGCACCATGGTGCAACCAGTGGCGGGCAAGCGTGTCCTCATCGCCTTCCAGCCCGAACCAGGCAAGGTCTTCATCCGAGAATTTCACGATATCCGACATGGCCGCCATGCGACGAATGCGGGCCATGTGGGACTGCTTGTCCTTGATGAAGCCAGGGCGGATATTCGGATCGAGCGAGATGACACGGCTTTCATGCTCGCGCGTCATCAGCGCCTCATAGGTGCTGCCGCAGGGTTCGGGGATAAGGCTGATCGCGCCGAAATGCAGCGCCTCGCAATCCGCGCCCAGCGCCGGAAGCTCCGCCTCGGTAATCATTCGGCCGGCGGTGTTTTCGTCGTAGAAGGCATAGGTCGCATGGCCATCCACCAGCTTCACGAAGGCGATGGTGGTCGGCCGCGAAAGGGTGGCGCAATAGCTGAAGTCGACATTGCTGGCGCGCAGGGTTTCCCGCAGGATATCGCCCATCATGTCATCGGAAAGACCCGTGAAAAAGGCGGAAGGGACACCGAGACGCCCCAGCGCAATCGCCGTGTTGAAGACCGCTCCGCCTGCATAGGGGGCAAAACCCGCCTCACCCAGCGTCGTCTGCCGGGGCAGCATGTCGATCAGGGCTTCACCACAACACAGGATCATTACGGTCCTCCTCAAAACAGCAAATCAAATGGACTTAAATCGATTTAGACGAAGATTGATCGGAAGGCCAGCCGCAAAACCGGGCTGGCCGCATCCGAAATTAAGATTGCGGCAATTCGCTGACACCGCCGCGTTTTGCCGACCATGGCAGCGGGTTATCGAGGAAGGCTTCGACCTCGGAGAGGGTCTTTTCGTCGAACAGTTTTTCAGCCCGGGCAACCGCCAGAACATCGCGCCAAGTGGTCAGGTAATGCAGCTTGACATTGCCATTGGCGAAGCGCGCTTCGGCCTCTTCGAAGATGCCGTAATAGAAGAGCGCGATACCGTGATCCACGATGCCGCCCGCCGCACGGATGGCGTCGATGAAGGTGAACATCGAGCCACCGGCCGTCGTCAGATCCTCGATGACGAGAACGCGGGCACCTTCCGGCATATGGCCTTCGATCTGGGCGTTGCGGCCATGGCCTTTCGGCTTCTTGCGGCAATAGATCATCGGCAGGCCAAGGCGCTCGGCAAGGAAAGCGGCGAAGGGAATGCCCGCCGTCTCGCCGCCTGCCACACAGTCGAACTTCTCGAAACCGGCCTCGCGCATCACCGCCGCCGCCGCAAAATCCATCGCCGCCGAGCGGATGCGCGGGAAGGAGATGAGCTTGCGCATGTCGATGTAAACCGGGCTCTTCATGCCCGAAGCGAAGGTGTAGGGGCTTTCGGAATTGAAGTGGACCGCCTTGATTTCCCACAACATCTTCGCAACCAGTTCCGCAACGACGGCGCGGTCAGTGAATGTGAAATGGTTCATAGGCGTTCTCCTTTTTCGGCCTTGGTTTATCGCTCCGAAAACCCGGATCGGTTTTCGGAAAGCACAACGTCTCGGTTCAGCATTGCAGGCATCCGCAGGCGGCATCGAAGGGCGAATGCCTGGGGACCATAACAAAACCGCCGGCAGTGCCGGCGGTTACTAAAAAATCAACTCACATCCCAATGGAGCGGGAACATCGGATCGAACACGGTAACGGGCCCGGCACCCGTCTCGATTTTTTCAGGAAAGGCCACCGCTTCCTCGCGCTTGACCAGCGTGATGGTTTCCTCGTTCGGCGCAAGACCATACCAGGCCGGGCCGTTGAGCGATGCGAAGGCTTCCAGCCTGTCGAGGGCGTTTTCATCCTCGAAGACGTGGGCGAGACAGCTCATGGTGTTGATGGAGGTATAGATGCCGGCGCAGCCGCAGGCGCATTCCTTCAGCGGATCCACATGCGGGGCGGAATCCGTGCCGAGGAAGAAGCGCGCATCGCCCGAAGTCGCCGCAGCCCGCAGCGCCAGCCGGTGCTCTTCGCGCTTGGCGACGGGCAGGCAATAATAATGCGGCTTGATACCGCCAACGAGAATGGCGTTACGGTTGATGATGAGATGGTGGGTGGTGATCGAACCGGCGAGGTTGGCTTTGGACGACTTGATATAGTCCACGCCGTCGCGGGTGGTGATGTGCTCCATCGTCACCTTGAGTTCCGGCAGGCGCTGGCGCAGAGGCTCCAGAACCGTATCGATGAACACCTTCTCGCGGTCGAAAATATCGACTTCCGGCGTCGTCACCTCACCATGCACGCAAAGCGGCAGGCCGATCTTCGCCATGCGCTCCAGAACCGGCATGGCCTTGTTGAAATCGCGCACACCGCCATGGGAGTTGGTGGTCGCACCGGCCGGGTAGAGCTTTACGGCAGTGATGAGACCGCTTTTTTTGCCCTCTTCCACATCGTCGGCCTGCGTGTCCTCGGTGAGATAGAGGGTCATAAGCGGCTCGAAACGATCACCCGCGGGAATGGCCTTGACGATGCGTTCGCGATAGGCGCGGGCATCGGCCGTGGTGACGACCGGCGGCACCAGGTTCGGCATGATGATGGCGCGGGCGAAATGGCGGCTCGTATCCCCGATCACCCCTTCCAGCATTGCCCCATCACGCAGGTGCAGGTGCCAGTCATCAGGGCGGCGCAGGGTGAGCGACTTCATCGGGATACCTCGGAGCATGACGGAATTGGCGCCCGCTTAGCATCTTTTGCCGCGGGAAAACAGCCGCCAAAGTCCATCGGGCGGCTGTAAATGTCATTTTTTTAAAGCATGCCTCAGATGTTGCCCGCTTCCGGGCCCCATACGTCCGTCATGGCGAAACCATCGGCCAGAGGATCGAAGGGATCGAGACCCACCTGATGCAGGCCGAAGGTGAAACCGCGCCCGGCAATGGTGGGAATAACAGCCGGGCGACCTGCCACTTCGGTGACGGCGGAAAGGCCGACATCGAATTCCGAACCGATGATCGAGCGGGATTTATACTCGTCTCCCACCTTCACCCTGCCGCGCGCATAAAGCGTGGCGAGATTGGCGGAATTACCGGTGCCGCAGGGCGAACGATCCGCCCGGCCCGGCCACATGGTGGTGCAGGTGCGGATGGAGCCATCCGCATCCACATCGCGGAACATGACATAGGCAACGCCGGAAATGGCCGGGATTTCTGGATGAACGACGGTCATTTCTCGGTTGACCAGATCTTTCAGGATCATGCCCGCCGAGACCAGTTTGGCCGCATTGGCCTTTTCGATCGTCAGGCCAATCTGGCGGACATCGACGAGAGCATAAAAGATGCCACCATAGGAAATATCCATCGTCACCCTGCCCCATTCGGGCGTGTCGATACTGACATCCAGCTCATGCACGAAGGACGGCACCATGGTCAGTTTGACCTTTTCGCAACGGCCATCGCGGCAGGTGGCCGTGGCCTTGACCAGACCGGCCGCCGTTTCGAGGATGATGACGGTTTCCGGTTCCTGCATTTCCACCATGCCGCTTTCCAGAAGCGCCGTCGTCGCGCAGATGGAATTGGAACCGGAGCTGGCATGCGCCTGATCCGGCTGGAGAATGACAAAGGCCGCGTGCGCATCCGGGTGCTTCGGCGGCAGGAGAAGATTGACCGACCCCATCGGCGTGCCGCGCGGCTCCAGCGTCAGGAAGCGACGAAGCGCCTCGCCCTGCGGATCGGTATTCATCCAGTGAAGCTGTTCGGCCACCGTGTTGCCGGGAATTTTCGGCGCGCCGCCGGTGACGACACGGCCGATTTCGCCTTCGCAATGAACATCGAGAAGCTGGAGGGTGCGTTTCCAACGCATGGGGGTCTACTCCGGAAGTTGGGTTGTTGACCCGACCATACAGATAAAAATACAAGCTGTATACAAATCTGCGAGGGTGCGGCTTCGAAAACGCGGAAAGTTCGAAGCCGCCCTTTAATCACGATTTAGCGGCTACGGCATTCCGCCCGATTTCGGTTGGCGGTCGCCTCGCAATTCACTCTCGACGACTGAACAGCCTGATCGTCCACCACGGAACCGGCCGTATCGCCCACCGATCCGACGGTGTTTTCCACGGAGCGGCCGAGCCGTTCCACCTGCCTGCCGTAATTTTCACGCGTGCGCGGATCGAACACCGCAATCGGCGCGCTGACCACGACGCTCGCCGCCGTTCCGACGGTTTGCGCAGCCCCGATGCTGACGGCACCCAGCGCCTCACCCAGACCGACATCGGAATCCGTCACCGTCTGCCCGGCGATAAGGCGGTCACCGATCAGGCGGACAACTTCAGGGCTTTCGGCAAATTTGCCATGGTTCAGGCGGTCGCCGGATTGCAGCTTGGTCAAATCCAGAACGGTAATCCCGGCTTTTTCCAGCTGGCTGCGATAGGGCTCGACCGATGGGTCGATCTGCCCCAGCCGGTCAACATTGCCGGAGATACGGCGCGACAGGCTGAGCGCGCGGTCATCCTGAGAGACGAACAGGGTAAATTTCGGCGGCGTCTTGCCGAGGCTTGTGAATTGCCGGCTGAACACGTCGACATCGAGATCGGGCGCGGCCAGAATGACGTTGCTGATCTTCGGGTCGACGCGGCCATTGCGGATGGCCATCTGGCGCAGCGCCTCCACCGCAAGCCAGGTGCCCATGGAGTGGGCCATGACAGTGACCTCGCCGATGGACTTGTCCTTGGCGAGACGTGTCAGCATCTCTTCCAGCGCATCACGGGAGTAGTTGGTGCTTTCCTTGTCGTAATTATAGTCGAAAATGCTCGCCCGCGACGGCCAGGTGAAGACCACCGGAACGACATCCGTGCCGGAATCATGGACGATCTGGGCGAAGCGATAGACGGATTCTTCGTAACGATTATTGAAACCGTGCACGAAAACCAGCACGCGGCGGTCCTTCTGGATGTGTTTGCTGATCCAGCTTCTTGTTTCGGCTTCGGAGCGAATTGGCTCCACCGCCACCGTGGTGAAATCCTTCAGCGGGTTCGGCGGCAGCTTTTTCGGCCATTGCACCTGCCCGACCTTACGGTTGGCATTGGGCGGAATGGAAATGGTGACGGCATCGACCTTCAAGCCCGTTCCACGCTCACCGCCGAAAAGCACGGCGGCGTTTTCCGATGGCGCACGCGTCGTGGCAACCAGCAGATTGACCGGCGTTGTCCCCGCTACGGTCTGCCCGGTCGGCGTCATGACACCGATCGGACGCCCGCCACACCCGGCAAGCAGGGCGACAATGGCGATTACGGCCACGAAGCGAATGGGCATCACATCACTCTCCTACAACCCAGAAGCAGCCGAATAGCAGCCGGTTGGAGAGGATTTTCTACCGGAGGCGGAACTGCCGCGCCAGCAGCTAAGCAAAGCGGCGACACTTTCCCCAACCGGTGTGTCCAAACGGACCCAATTGCCGGACGATTGAACCGGCAGTCGGAGAACCCTCACAAGCCTATTGCAGCGACAGCATCGTGCCCTTTTCCCGCAGCGCTTTATGCCAGGAGAGCGCCTCTTCGATGAGATGCGGCGTGTGCCCACCCCGCGCCACCGCCCGCTGGTAATAATCCGTCAGCGCATCACGGTAGTCAGGATGCACACAATTGGCGATAATGACCGCTGCGCGTTCGCGTGGGGCGAGGCCGCGCAGATCGGCAAGCCCGATCTCCGTGACCAGAATATCCACATCATGTTCGGTATGATCGACATGGCTGACCATCGGCACGACGCTGGAAATGGCGCCGCCCTTGGCGATCGATTTGGTGACGAAGATCGACATATAGGCATTGCGGGCGAAATCTCCCGAGCCACCGATGCCGTTCATCATATGGGTTCCACCGACATGGGTGGAATTGACGTTTCCGTAAATATCGAATTCCAGCGCCGTATTGATACCGATGATGCCGAGGCGACGGATCACCTCCGGGTGGTTGCTCACCTCCTGCGGGCGCAGGATCAGCCTGCTCTTGTAATCTGCCAGTCGCGGCATGACCCGTTCATTCATGGCCGAGGAGAGTGTGATCGACGAACCGGAGGCGAAAACCAGCTTGCCTGCGTCGAAAAGCTCGAAAGTCGAATCCTGCAGGACCTCCGAATACATTTTGAGATCGTGAAACGGCGTATCGATGAAACCATGCATCACGGCATTGGCTATGGTGCCGATGCCGGCCTGGAGCGGCTGGAGTTCATGGGTCATGCGGCCGTGACGCACCTCGTTCAGCAGGAACTCGGTGAGATGGCCGGCAATGGCCTTGGTCTCGTCATCCGGCGGCAGCACCGTGGAAAAACTGTCGCTCTTGTCGCTGAGAACGATGGCGGCGATTTTCTCCGGCGGCACCGGAATGAAGGGCAGGCCAACACGGCTATCCGTTGCCACCACCGGAATGGGCATGCGGGTGGGGCGTTTGGCAGGGATGAAAATGTCGTGCAGCCCCTCCAGCACCTCGGGCTGCGACAGGTTGATCTCGACGATGACCTTGTCGGCCAGAATGGCGAAGCTTGCCGAATTGCCGACGGATGTCGTGGGCACGATGCCACCATCCGCCGTAATCGCCACCGCTTCGACGATGGCGATATCCACCCCGTGAATCTGGCCGCCGCGCAATTGCTCGACCGTTTCTGAAAGATGCTGGTCGATGAACATCACCCGGCCGTCATTGATCGCCTTGCGCAAAGCCGGATCGGACTGGAACGGCATGCGGCGCGCCAGCATGCCGGCCTCGACCATGGTCTTGTCGAGATCGTTGCCAAGCGACGCGCCGGTCATCAGGGTGATTTTCATGGGGTTCGTCTTGGCGCGTTCGGCCAAGGCCAGCGGCACCGCCTTCGCTTCGCCTGCCCGCGTAAAACCGCTCATGCCAACCGTCATGCCATCCTGAATGAGGCTGGCGGCCTCTTCGGCGCTGACGATCCGGTTCAAGAGGGACGCGTTGCGGATACGCTTTTCAAGCATGCACTTCTCCATGATCTGCACTCACGATGGCACGTCACCAGACTTGCCACCTCTCCGGTGACTATGGCGCGTACTTTCAACGATGAAACTGACATAGATCAAGGGTGCGAGCGGGACTATGGCCTTGACGCATCAAATCCTGCTCAACAAACCGCAAGTGGCGCATAGGCGCGACAGGCAGCGGGGTTTTTGCAGCGTCGAGGCCTGTCGGCGAAAACACTGCCGTATTCTGCTGCGGGCGATGAGGCGCATCTGCGCCTCATCGTGGATATCGGCCAGGATCAGGGGCCTTCACAAACCGGAGCCTGACCGAGTACGACCTGCCCCACCTCGGCATCATAGGCGCGCAAGCCGAAGGCACCGAGGCTGATGATGCGGTAACAGGGGTTGCCACCCGTCCACAGCGGATCAAGAACCTCGATATCGGTGATGAAACGATGTGAGCAGGCCTGACCGGAACTATAGGCAATGCCTTCCGCGCTGGTGCCCGCCATCGGGACGTGAATGTGGCCAAAAACAATGTGGCGCACGCCAGCCTTGTGAGCGGCGAGGCGACGCATGACCGCGCCGTCGTCATGCATGCCGATGTTTTCGAAATGCCGGATGCCGCAATCCATAGGCGGGTGATGAATGAAAACCGTCACCGGCAGGTCGCCAGCGCCTTCAAGTGCGCTGTCCAGCCATGTCAGACGGTCCGCGCCATACATCCCGCCAATCACATCGGGCTCATGGCTATCGAGGAACAGCAGGCGACCGAATTCGGTATCGATAAAGGACTGGATATAGCCGTTGTCGTCACGCAGCTGTTCCGGAAAAGCCGTCACGAATTCCGGTCGGCGGTCGTGATTGCCGAGCATCAGCCGTACGGGGATTGAGACGGGCCTAAGAATATCGCGCAGTAGTTGATAGGCTTCCGGCTCGCCGTAGTTGCAAAGATCACCCGTCATGACAAGAAGATCGGCATCGGCGTGTTTTTCGACAATATCAGCCACCGTCGCGCGCAGCTGCTTTTCCGGGTCGACGCCGTTTACAGCGATGCCGGGGGGTACGAGATGGGTGTCGGTGATCTGGATGATCTTCATAGTCTGTCTCTCTGCGCAAAATGGCTGCGGGAACGGATTCCCCGCAGCCTTTTCGATGGTTTTGCTTATTTCAGCAGGGCGTTGGTCTGCTCGACGATCTGCTTGAGACCGGCTTCAGGCGTCACCTCACCGCGCATGACGGTGCCGATGATGTCGCGCTGGGTGCGCCAGATGCGGACGGAATCGCCACCCGGATAACCGGCCCAGGGCAGGGAACGGTCAGCCTGAAGCGAAGCGGTCTTCACATTCGGGTTCTCGACATAATAGGGAGCGAGGAAGTCCGGGCCGGTTGCCAGCTTGTTGGTCGGCAGGTAACCGGTAATGCGAACGATGGTGTTCTGGGCTTCCGGACCGGTGATCCACTTCAGGTACTTCCAGGCAGCGTCCTGCTTGGCCTTTTCCTGGGTCAGGATAACGGCAGAGTTACCACCGGTCGGAACGCCGCCCTTTTCCTTGTTGTCGAGCGGGAAGGTCGCGGTCTTCAGCTTGAAGCGGTCGCCGACCAGGCCCTGAATCGTCTGAACGTGAGCCGGGGTCGAGAAGATGAAGCCGGTGAGGCCTGCACCGAACTGCTGGCGGGACTGATCCCAGTCGAGCAGGTTCTGGCCACCTTCGGTGACGAACTGACGGGTCATTTTCAGGGCGTTGAGGCCGATCTCGTTGTCGAAGCCAACGGTCTTGGCCTTCTCGTCAACGAGCTTGCCGCCCTGTTCGACGATGAGCGCCTGCCACAACCAGTCATCCGGCCAGCCGTTGATGTCGTAGCTCATGCCGGCGAACTTGGGGTCAAGAGCCTTGATCTTCTTTGCGAGAGCAATGAGTTCCGCAAAGGTCGTCGGCATCTTGTCCGGGTCGCCGCCAGCCTTGGTGACGAGGTCGGAGTTGATATAGATGATCGGCGAGGACGCGTTGACCGGCAGGCCGTACTGCTTGCCGTCGATCTGGCCGAGGGCGGCCATCTTCGGGCTGTAGTTCTTGTCGAGGAAGGCCTGACCGCCTTCAGCCTGGATGAACGGGCCGAGATCGGTGATCTGGTTGCGCGGTGCGAGCGTGTGAACGAGTTCCGCTGTCAGGTTGTAACCCGAGAAATATACGTCTGGCAGATTGCCAGTTACGGCGGAGCGCAGAACCTGCTGCTGGCCTTCATTATAACCGGCGGCCGGAGCGAGGAAGTTGATCTTCACGTCCGGGTTCTTCTTCATGAATTCATCGGCCAGCGGCTGATGGAATTTCGTGAAGCCCGGCAGGTTGTAGAGAACGTTGAGCGTGATTTCATTGGCGAGAACCGGCTGTGCGAGGCCCGCAAAAGCCATGCCAAGAGCCAGACCGCCCATCACGGCGCGTCGGTTGAGTTTCATGTCAATCTCCAGAAAGGTTGGGAGGAGGAAGTCTGAACGGCGTCACTTGACGCCGGTCATGGTAATACCGGCGATGAAATGCCGCCGTGCGAGGAGGAAGCACAGCACCATCGGCGCGGTAATCAGTGTGGCGCCCGCCATCAGCGCACCGTAATTCGCACCGGATTCGACATCGGCGAAGAACATCATGCCAAGCGGCGGCGGGGCCAGATTGGTGTCGGAAACCACGATCATCGGCCAATAAAGGTCGTTCCAGTGGGCAACGAGCGAGAAGACCGAAAAAGCGGCGAGCGAGGGCAGCGAGCCGCGCAGAACCAGCCCCCAGCAGATCTCCATTTCCGAGAAACCATCCATGCGCGCCGCCTCGATGATTTCGTCCGGGTAACTGCGGAAGGACTGGTTGAACAGGAAGATGGCGAAGACGGAGATGAAGAACGGCATCATCATCGCGAAGTAGGTGTTCAACATCTCCGCTTTCGCCAGACCGACAAAAAGCGGAAGCGCAAGAGCCTGAATTGGAACGCAGAGTGCGGCGATGACGAGGCCCAGGAGAAGCTTGCGGCCCGGAAATCTGAGCTTCGCCAGCGCATAGGCCGCGGGAACCGATGTCAGGACCTGCACGATGAGGATGCCGAAGCAGACGATGACGCCGTTCAGCATGAAACGTGCCATCGGCACCTGCCCGGCCGCCCGGGCATAATTGTCGACCGCATCGAATTTCTCGGGGATCGGCCACAGGGAGACGTTGAATATTTCTGCTGGCGAGCGGATCGACGTCAGTATCATCCAGTAGAACGGCAGGAGCATCACGAATGCGCCGAGGGCGAGCACGAGATGCGGGAGATATTTACGGAGCGCGGCCATCAGTAGTGCACCTTCCGGTCCATATGCAGCGTCTGGCCGATCGACAGGATCAGCACGATCGCGAGGAAGATAATGGTCAGCGCCGCCGCATAACCCGTGTTCGAATATTCGAAACCCTCAAGATAGAGATCGAACAGCAGTGTTTCGGAACCGGAGCGGCCCTTGGTCAGCACGGCGACCGTCTCGAACACCTTGAAAGCCGAGATCGAGGTGGTGACCACAACGAACATCGTCGTTGGCCCAAGCATCGGCCACGTTACCGTCAGGAACCGGTCGATCGGGTTTTTCGCGCCATCGAGCCGTACCGCTTCGTGCAAATCCTTGGAGATGGCGGTAAGGCCCGCGAGGAACAGCACCATGTTGAAGCCCAGAATCTGCCAGACACCCATCAACGCCATGGTGGGAATGAGCAGAACGGGGTTGGAGAGGAATGCGACGGGTTCGAAACCCAGCCACTTGATCGCCGCATTCACCGGCCCAAGCGAAGGGTGCAGCAGAAATTGCCACACCGTTGCCATGGCGACGAGCGTTGCAGTGACGGGAAGGAAATAGGCCACTTCCCAAAAAGCGCGGCTACGCTTGCGATTATAAACGAGCAGGGCTACGCCGAGTGCCAGAAATACGCCAAAGGGGATGACGATGGCCGCATAAATGGCCGTATTCGCCAGTGCGCGCAAAAAAACCGGATCCTCAAAAGCCTTGACGAAATTCCCGATGCCGACGAAGCGGGTGGAGAGTGCGCCAAGCTGGTAATCGGTGACGGAAAAACCCGCCAGAACGAGCATGGGAATGATATAGATCGCCAGAAGCAGGAGGCTCGCCGGCGCGGCAAACATGAGGCCGCGCCAGATCATGCGCCGGTCCGCCTTCGACAGGCGCGGCCGGGCCTTTGCAGGCGTGAGCGTGGAGAAATCGGCCGCCGTCATGCCGGCACCCGTTCACGCACCGTCGTCTTGCGGCGCAGGCCGTCGGCGGCGAAAAGATGGGCACGTTCCGGCGCAAAACCGAGGTTCATCACGCCGTCCGCATCAGCGCCCAGCACCTCTCCCGCGCCCTGGCGAAGGGTGACGGCCACCGTCTCATCGCTCAGAAGGCGGCAGCTGACAAAACGGTCAGCGCCATGGGTTTCGCTGCGCACCACCCGCACCGCGAAACCTTCGGCACCCGGACGCAAGTCTTCGGCGCGAAGGCCGAGCGTTGCCGGACCGGCATCGCGGCCAGAAGCATCCACACCAAGATCACGGCCGAAAGCCGTGACCTTGCCCTGTGCATCGATTTCGACCGGCAGCAGATTGATCGACGGCGTGCCGATAAAACGCGCGACCGTCAGCGTCGCTGGCTTTCGGTAAAGTTCATCCGGCGTGCCGAGCTGTTCGATGCGGCCTTCCGCCATCAGCGCGATGCGGTCGGACATGGTCATGGCCTCGATCTGATCGTGGGTAACGTAGATGAAGGTTGCTCCCAACCGGCGATGCAGGCCAGCCAGTTCCTCACGCATATGGGCGCGAAGCTTCGCATCGAGATTGGAAAGCGGCTCGTCCATCAGAAAGGCGGCGGGCGAGCGCACCAGTGCCCGGGCAAGCGCCACACGCTGGCGCTGGCCACCGGAAAGCTGCGCCGGCTTGCGGTCCAGCAGATGCGCGATCTGCAGGGTCTCTGCCGCCTGTTCGACGGCGGCATCGATCTGCCTGAGCGTTTCGGCCGGGGCCACAAACCGCCCGATCAGCGGCAGGCGCGCTGCAAAGGGCAGACGTCGCATCCTGAGCGGCGTTGCGATGTTCTGGCGCACGTTCATATGCGGATAAAGGGCGTAAGACTGGAACACCATCGCCAGATTGCGGTCACTCGGATCGAGTTCCGTCACATCCTGACCACCGATCGAGACCGAACCGCGATCCGGCGTTTCCAGCCCTGCAATGATGCGCAGAAGCGTGGACTTGCCGCAGCCCGACATGCCGACGAGGGATAGGAATTCACCGGGACGGATGGAGAGTTCGATCTCTTTCAGAACATCGTCAGCCCCGAAGCCTTTGCCGATACCCGAAAGTTCAAGTGATTGTGGCGTCATTCTGCGCTCCTTTTCTGGAGCGCATATGCTTATATTGTATGACAATATGACGAAGGTTTGCAGAAAGTTCGGTGACACCGGAAAGCCCGATAATCCCGGCTCATCGCCAGGCCCTGCAATACCGGCCTTCATAAAAATCCACTAATATGAGGGGGTAACCCGAATATACGGATTCAAGACCTGTTCGACGGCCATGGCTGCATCAGCAGGCGAAGTGTCTCACGCAACAGCCAGAATCACATGGGCCTGAATTTTGGCGGCAACCTCGCCGTTGCCGTGCCTCGCTTCAATCCGGGATGCGGCACACGCCGTCGCCGCTTCCAGTTTTCCCGGCGCCCTGGCTTCGATTTCAGTGCGAAGAACGGTTCCCTGACAATAGGCCATGGCGGGAATGCGCGGTGACGATGCACGGCTTTGCGCCGCTATCGTCTCAATCGCCACGCGGGAAAAGCCGGCACTCTCCAACTCGGCACGGATCAACGCCGTATCGTGATAGCCGTGCGGAGTGCGGGCCATGAAGCGTGGCGGATCGTCGGGAAACAGACCGGCAAGGGCGTTCGTCACATCATTCGCGAAGTCATTCTCTTCAATACGGTCCCACACGTTCAATAAATAATGTCCACCGGGCTTCAACACCCTCTTTGCTTCGCGATAGGCGGTCAGACGGTCGGTGAAAAACATCGCGCCGAACTGACAGAAAACGAGATCGAAACTCGCGTCTTCAAACGGCAGCGCCTGAGCATCCACCTGCTGCCAATCAATGCGATTGTCAGGCGCCTGTCGCGCCGCTGCAAAATCAAGCATCGGCTGATTGAGGTCGGTTACGACATAATGTGCGGCGGGCGGCAATCTGGGCGCCAGTTCGCGGGTGACAACCCCGGTCCCCGCAGCGATTTCCAGCACATCGATCGGCATCAATGACGCCGCTCTCCGCGCCAGATCACGGGCGAAGGGCTCGAAAATCAACGGCACCATGTAACGGTCGTAGTTTTCCGGAATAGAACCTGCAAATACCTGGTCAGTTTCCAACATGGCTTTCACCTGAGGCCAGCTAATGACCGGATGATTTTAGCACATATTGGCGACGTTCGGAGTCTGTTCGACCTTGTGGGTTTTCGAGAGGGCAACAGAGATGCCGACATTGAACCGCATTATAAACGGCGGCCCGAAAGGCATTTTATTTGATTTTTTATGGAAAGAGAAATGGCGCACCCGAAGAGATTCGAACTCCTGACCCCCAGATTCGTAGTCTGGTGCTCTATCCAGCTGAGCTACGGGTGCGTGCCGTTCCGGTCGTTTCCGGTGGCGTGGCGATCCTCTAAAACGTCCTCATTCCGATTGCAAGCGATTTCGTTTCGAAATTGTCATTTTTCCGCAGCAATTCATTTATCCCATTGATTACAAAAGATATTCCATAAGGGCTGTTTTTGAGCGACCCCGTGTCACGCATTTTCAGGCTGATATGGTGATTGCATCAGGCCGTCCGCGAGCGGGATTCTCAGGCGGTTCTGGCCGCATGTACGGAAGCTGCACGATCGGCGATCTCTATGCGGAACTGGGTTCCTGGGCCGGGCTTTTCAACAAGCGCGATCGTGCCGCCATGGGCAAGCACCAGTTCCCGCGCAATAACGAGCCCGAGGCCGGTGCCACCGGAACGGGCCGAGCCCCTGAAAGCGGAGAACAGGTTTTCCTTTGCCTTGCGCGGCATTCCCGGCCCGTTGTCGTCTATGACGATGCTGACGACGCTGCCAGCCCTTTGGGCCGAGATTGAAAGATGCCGGGGCGCCGCATTCGCCGCGTCCGATTGCAGGGCCTGAACGGCGTTGCGACAGAGATTATGGATCACCCGGAAAAGCTGCTCGGCATCGGCATCAACCGTCAGATCAGTGGGCACACTGTCGTGAAATTCGATACCGCTTTCCGGCTCAAGCGCCAGAATGTCGCGCACATCGCGCACCAGAAGGCTCAGGTGAACCGTCTTGCGTTTCGGCGCGCCTTCCGTCGCCTGCCCATAGGCCAGAACTTCGCCCGTATAGGCCACCGCACGGTCGATGGTGCGCAGCAGCTTCGGCGCGAAACTTCTCACCATCGGGTCCTTTGCATCCACCAGGCGGTCCGACATCAGCTGCGCGGATGACAGAATGTTGCGCATGTCATGATTGATCTTTGAAACGGCGAGGCCAAGATCCACGAGGTTCTTCTGTTGCCTGAGCGTTTTCTGCAACTCGGTCTGCATGTCGGCCAGATGGCGGCCAGCAACCGCCAGTTCATCGGTCCCGTCCTCGGCGACGAAAATCCGTTCCGGATTGCCGGGGTCTTCGGAGAAATGCTGCATGCCGAGCGTCAGGCGGCGGATGGGCCGTATCATGATGCGGTTGATGGAAACGAAAATCAGACCGGCAGTGATCAGCGACAGGACGATGGAAATCAGGAAGACGTTGCGAGCATAGGCAAGCATCGCCGCCCGCAGCTTGTTTTCGCCCAGCACCAGTTCGATGATGGTGTCGCTGTCACCGACAACGTCGAAAACCCGGATGACGCGGTTGCCGCCGAACAGCAATGTGGAAAAGGCATCCCGCACCGCCGCCAGCTGCGAGACATCGGAAAGATCATATTGCTCATCCACCCCGGGCGGCGTTTCGGCCACGGCGAGGAGGCGCGAGGTGCCGTCCTTGCGCAGTGCGATGAGCTTCGCCCCGGTCGCCATCAGTGTGTCGTTCTGCACGCTTCGCGGCAATTCTGCCTGCAAGCCGTCAATCACCGCACCGGCAGCGGCTGCCGTGTTCAGCCGATCGCGCAGCCAGGAAAGGCGCATGTTGGCGACCGAGGGCACGAAGATCAGCACCTCGGCGATCATCACGAAAATGACCGTCAGCAGCAGCAGGCGTCCTGAAAGACCTGCGGTCAATCCCGGCATGCAGTGCACCGGATTGTCCTCCGTGCGGTCCAAGCTGTCTACGCCTTTAGAAAACACCGGGCCCTGATCCTGTATGCGCGCCGCCGCTTTGGTTGAACGGCTCGGTTTATATGCACGTATAATAATAGGACCTAACTGATTTTTTTCCAATGCGCTGCAAAACAAACGTTTTCATCGCAGGAAAAACAAACGCCGCCCGGGAGGGCGGCGTTCGAAACAGAGCTAATCTGACGAGAACGGGTAAACCGGGTCCAATCAGAACTCCTGCCAGTCTCCATGCGCCGGCGCAGCGGCCGACTGGGCATTAAGCGCACGGCCAACGCTGTTCATCAATTTACGGGCCGGCGAGGCAACCGCCGCCGTTCTGCCGGAAACCGCCACGGGCCGCATCGGCTGTTCCGCGCGGGGCCGGGCGTGGACCTCCTCGACGCCCACCTTGAAGCGTGCCACCAGCGTCACCAGATGATCCGCCTCGCCGCTCAGCTTGTGGGTCGCAGCCGATGTCTCCTCGACCATGGCGGCATTGCGCTGCGTCACCTGGTCCATCTGGTTGATCGCCGTGTTCACTTCGTGCAGTCCGGTGGACTGTTCCCGCGCAGCGGTAGCAATCGAATGGATGTGATCGTTGATCGCCAGGACGCGCGTCTCGATCTCACTCAATGCGCTGCCGGTTTTTTGCACCAGCGATACGCCCCGGCCGACTTCCTCGCCGGATTTGGTGATCAGCGCCTTGATGTCCTTCGCGGCCGTTGCCGAGCGTTGCGCCAGCTCACGCACTTCCTGCGCGACGACGGCAAAACCCTTGCCCGCTTCGCCTGCACGCGCCGCCTCGACGCCCGCATTCAACGCCAGAAGGTTGGTCTGGAAGGCGATCTCGTCAATGACATTGATGATCTGGCTGATTTCACGCGACGCATGCTCGATGCGATCCATGGCGGAGACGGCATCGCGCACGACATTGGCGGATTCCTCCGTCTTCTGCTTGGTCTCGGCCACCATGGTGCTGGCTTCCTGCGCCCGATCGGTCGAATTGCGAACGACGGCGGTGATTTCGTCCAGAGCGGCGGAGGTTTCCTCCAGGGCTGCGGCCTGCTGTTCTGTCCGCTTCGACAGGTCGTCGGCCGCCGAGCGCAGTTCGTTCGCATTGCCGCTGATGCCTTCCGTGCTGCTGCGCACTTCCCGCATCGTTTCGCGCAGCTTGGCGAGTGTCTCGTTGACGTTGGCCTGCAGTTCGGCGAACACGCCGCGGAACTCGCCATCCATCTTTTCCGTCAGATCACCCCGGGCCAGACCTTCGATGACGCGGCTGGTCTCGGAAACGCCGTTATCCACACCGGTGAGCAGGGCATTGATGGTCGCGGCGAAACGATTGAGGTTTTCATCGCCGTAATCCTTGTTGATGCGGCGGCTGAAATCACCGCCCGCCGCCGCGTCGACGACAACGGCCATGCCGGCCTGCAGATCGTCGCTCTTGGCGCGCATGGCGGCTTCCTGCGCATTCATGCGGCGCATCTCGCGCCCGTTCTTCTTGAAGACCTCGACGGCCGCCGCCATTTCGCCGATCTCATCCTTCTGGCCGAGATAAGGCACGTCCACGTCCAGATTTCCGTCCGCAACGGCATTCATCACTTCCGAAACCCTGCGGATCGGCGCGCTCAGCTGTCGCGCTCCAATGTAAAGACCGAACGCCGCGCCGGCCAATATGCCGCTGCCCGTGACGATGATGACCAGCCAGAACGTTGTCGTCACAAACCCGTCGATGCCCACCTTGACGGCTTCAAGCCCGGCAATGTCATTTTTAACGACGGCATCGATTTCCGCCTGATAGGCCTTGCGGTTGGCCCGGTTCGCCTCATTGTTGCCCTGCTGGTTGGCGGCCTGCGGACCGACCTCACGTGCAAGCCGCGCCGTTTCCAGACGGAAGGTCTTGAACTCCTTGAAGCGGCTGGAGAGGTTGTCGAAGGCCGTCTTCTGTTCCGCCGGAACGAGAGGGGTCCACGTCGAGATCAGCTTCTCCATGGCGTCGAGATTCTTGACGATGCCATCGGCAAAAGGTGCCGCCTTCTCGATATCGGGGGCAGCGTAAATACCGCGCGCTTCCATCACGACGGCGGTGACAAGACGGTTGAGCGCCTCGCCTTTATAGGCGCGCTCCGCAGCCTTTTCATACCCAACCGTGCGCACCTGGAATTCGCTGACCGCGTAGATAGACAGCCCGCCAATGGTACAGGCCACGAGGCTCATCAGCCCAACAAGAAGATTGATACGACCGCGAATTCTCAATTTCGTTCCCCCAACAAAAGCCAGCCGCGCGATAAAAAATGGGAAGCTGGCATAACTTTTCGCATCACAACATTTATCAATGCTGCGTTAAGAAAGAATTTCGGATTTTACCGATTGTACGCGGGAATCAGCATCTATCGCCGGTCAGCGGGGAACATGGCCGCGCGTTTTCCGCAAAAGGTGAAGTGCGAAAACCCCTTCGGCAATTGACTTTGCTCGGCCTATGCCCTTATAAGCCGCGCACGCTCGGCCATTGAAAGCTCGCCCAGGCGGGGTTAGCCGTGCAAAAAACGAAACGCTCTTGCAAATAGTTGCAAATTCAAGAAGGGCCGCACACCGCGGTATTAAATAAATGTCGAAGCGTACCTACCAACCGTCCAAGCTTGTTCGCAAGCGTCGTCATGGTTTCCGTGCCCGCATGGCTACCGCTGGCGGCCGCAAGGTTCTCGCAGCCCGCCGTGCGCGCGGCCGCGCACGTCTGTCGGCTTAATCGCCGCCTCTGTGACCCGATGAAAGTCGCGGGCACGTGAGTGAGACAAAAAAACGACCCGGCCGGCTTAAAAACCGGTCGGAGTTCCTTGCCGTTCAGGCGGGGGAAAAACGGCGGGGGAGCACCTTTCTTCTGGAAGTGCTTGACCGAAAGACCCCGGAGACCGAACCTCGGGTCGGTTTTACCGTAACAAAAAGACAAGGCAACGCGGTCGAGCGAAATCGCATGCGCCGCCGTCTCAAGGAAGCCGTCAGGCTTTCTGCCGGATTCGCAATGAAGCCCGGCCATGACTATGTGATTGTCGCCCGCAGGGATGTGCTCGATACGGCATTCCCGAAAATTCAGTCTCTCCTTGCCGAGCGAATTGAAGGAACGGCGAAACCGAAACGGTCCCAGGAGACCCGCTCCAGGAAAGAATGATGGAAAAGAACCGCAATTACTTCATCGCGATAGCCCTATCGGTTGTCATCGTCCTCGCCTGGCAATTCCTGTACATGAATCCGCGCATCGAGCAGCAGCGCCGCGCCGAAGAGGCCCGCCAGGCGCAGCAGCAGACGACGCAGCAGCAGCCGGCACCGGGTGCAGCACCCGGCGTAGCCGTGGAAGGCGCACCGCCTGCATCCTCCACCCAGGCCGCCGCCACGGCGACGCGGGAAGAAGCGATCGCAAAAACCCAGCGCGTCGCCATCGACACCAACGCCATTGCCGGCTCGATCAATCTGACCGGCGCCCGTTTCGACGACATCCGGCTCAAGGACTACCATGAGACCGTTGATGACTCGAGCCCGATCATCACGCTGTTCTCGCCCTCCGACACCAAGGATGGTTACTTCACCGAACTCGGTTATGTCGCTGCACAGGAAGTCGGCGGCGTTCCCGGTCCGACGACGGTCTGGACGCTGGCAAGCGGCGACAAGCTGACGGAAACCACACCCGTCACGCTCACCTATACCAACGGCAAGGGCGTCGTTTTCTCCCGTACCGTGTCGATCGACGAGCATTACATGATCTCGGTCGCCGACAAGGTCGAAAACCCCGGGCAGGAAGCAATCTCGTTTGCCACCTATGGCCGCGTGACGCGCAACAACAAGCCGGCAATTCCCCCGGTCTTCGTTATTCATGAAGGTTTTCTGGGCGTTTCGGGCAGCGATGGTAGCCTGACGGAAGAGAAGTATAAGGATGTCGAGGAAGCGCCGGTAACGGTCGCCAAGGCAACCGGCGGCTGGCTCGGCATCACCGATAAATATTGGGCCGCGGCCATCGTTCCGCCGCAGACGACGCCCTTCGAAACCCGCTATTCGCATATTACCGGCAATCAGCCGAGCTATCAGGCCGACTTCAAGAGCGACCCGATGACGGTCGAACCGGGCAAGTCCATCGAGCTGAAAAGCCTTGTCTTCGCCGGTGCGAAGGAAGTGCCGCTGGTTGACCGCTACGAGACCGAATATTCCATTCCGAAGTTCGACCTTCTCATCGACTGGGGCTGGTTCTACTTCATCACCAAGCCGATGTTCAAAATGATGGATTTCTTCTTCCGTTATTTTGGTAATTTCGGCGTGGCCATCCTGCTGACCACCATCGTCGTCAAGGCTCTCTTCTTCCCGCTCGCCAGCAAGCAATATGCTTCCATGGCGAACATGAAGCGCGTGCAGCCGAAGATGGAAGAGCTGAAGGCCAAACATGGCGATGACCGCATGGCCATGCAGCAGGCGATGATGCAGCTCTACAAGGAAGAGAAGATTAACCCGGTTGCCGGCTGCTGGCCGATGCTTTTGCAGATCCCGGTCTTCTTCGCCCTCTACAAGGTCATCTACGTCACCATCGAAATGCGGCATGCACCGTTCTTCGGCTGGATCCACGACCTTTCCGCACCCGATCCGACCTCGCTGTTCAACCTGTTCGGTCTTCTGCCCTATGACGTGCCGCACTTCCTGATGATCGGCGTCTGGCCGTTGATCATGGGCATCACCATGTTCCTGCAGATGCGCATGAACCCGACGCCGCCCGATCCGACACAGGCGATGATCTTCACCTGGATGCCGCTGATCTTCACCTTCATGCTGGCTTCCTTCCCGGCCGGTCTGGTCATCTACTGGGCATGGAACAACACGCTGTCGATCTCGCAGCAGGCCCTCATCATGAAGCGTCACGGTGCCAAGATCGAACTGTTCGACAATCTCAAAGGGCTATTCAAGCGAAAGCCGGTGCAATCGAAATGAGTGAGACCGGCCCGGCAACTGAAAAGCCCCTTTTCGGGCGCCCCTGGATATTCATTCGCGGCGTTCCCGCAATGAAGTTCCTGCCGCCCGAAGGGCCGCCGGAGATTGCCTTTGCCGGACGTTCCAACGTCGGCAAGTCCTCGCTCATCAATGCGCTGGTGGGTCACAAAGGACTTGCCCGTACGTCCAACACGCCCGGACGTACGCAGGAACTGAACTACTTCGTGCCGGAAGGTTATTCCGGTGAGGCAGGCGACCTGCCTCCGATGGCGCTGGTCGACATGCCCGGTTACGGTTATGCGCAGGCGCCCAAGGACCATGTCGACGCCTGGACGAAGCTTGTCTTCGATTATCTGCGCGGCCGCGCGACGCTGAAGCGGGTTTACGTGCTGATCGATTCCCGCCACGGCATCAAAAAGAACGACGAGGAGGTTCTGAGCCTGCTCGACAAGGCGGCCGTTTCCTACCAGGTCGTGCTGACGAAGACAGACAAGATCAAGGATGTCGGCGTTCCCCGGCTGATCAACGAAACGCTGGAAAAAATCCGCAAGCGCCCCGCCGCCTATCCGGAGGTTCTCGCCACATCCTCGGAAAAATCCTTCGGGCTGGATAGCCTGCGTGAAGAGATCGTAAGAACGGTCTCGCTCTAGGAGGCCGCAGCCTTCAAGCAATGGTGAAAAGCAGAACGGCGGTCCAGAGCATCGCCGTCAACGCCAGAAGGCGCCAGAACCGCACGGAATGCCATATCTCGGACACCATGGCCGCAAACATGCTGCCATTGCGCAACGGCTGGCCCCGGAAAGGCAGGCCGGATCGAGCCGGATCACTCTCAAGCAACGCAGTGATGGTCGCTTTTTCGCGATATTCGGTTTCCGCCAGATTGTCCCGCCAGCGCCTGACCATGGCGGCAAACTGACGGTCGCGCTTGATGCGCTTGGCAAGCTCCGCCATGCTCTCCGGCGGTAGGGCACCCAGCACATATTCGCCAGCGAGCACTTCGTCCCGCAAACCGCTTTGCTTGTCTCGATCCGGTGCCGTCATAGGTCTTCAAACTCCTCGGTCGTTCAGGCCAGCATCGTTTCACGACGCGCGACACATCCCGTCGCCCTGCTGAATAACCCCTCCCCTGCTCCCCACAAGGCTGGTCCGATTGGTGCTTTATGTCAATCTTATTACGCGCTCCGAGGCGACCAAAAGCAGAATTTTACTATCGGCCGACACAATAAGGCCCGGAGGTTATTTCATTCGTCGAGCACCGGCATTCACCTGTCCTTGCCAGAGCTCGGGCACGGTGAATCCGTGCCTCCTGCACTGCAAAAATCGATTCCGATTTTTGCGCCGATGCTGTAGAGCGATGCAAGGCTCTCGAGGGCCGCAACCACAGACCGAGGTTTTTAGATGACTGCTTCCGAAAGCGAAACTCAGGCGCGGCTGCTCGCACAGGCTCTGCCCTTCATGCAGAAATACGAGAACAAGACCATCGTCGTGAAATATGGCGGTCACGCCATGGGGGATTCGACGCTCGGAAAGGCTTTCGCGGAAGATATCGCCCTGTTGAAGCAGTCCGGCATCAACCCCATCGTCGTGCATGGCGGCGGCCCGCAGATCGGTGCGATGCTGACGAAGATGGGCATCGAATCGAAGTTCGAAAGCGGCCTGCGCGTCACCGACGCCAAGACTGTCGAGATTGTCGAGATGGTTCTGGCCGGCTCCATCAACAAGGAGATCGTCGCGCTCATCAACCAGACGGGCGAATGGGCCATCGGCCTTTGCGGCAAGGACGGCAACATGGTCTTCGCCGAAAAGGCGAAAAAGACCGTGATCGATCCCGATAGCAATATCGAGCGCGTTCTCGATCTCGGCTTTGTCGGTGAAGTGGTCGAAGTCGACCGCACCCTGCTTGATCTGCTCGCCAAGTCGGAGATGATCCCGGTCATCGCTCCCGTCGCTCCCGGTCGCGATGGCGCCACCTACAACATCAATGCCGACACCTTTGCCGGCGCTATCGCCGGTGCGCTCAACGCCACCCGCCTCCTGTTCCTGACCGATGTGCCGGGTGTTCTCGACAAGAACAAGGAACTCATCAAGGAACTGACCGTCTCCCAGGCGCGCGCACTCATCAAGGACGGCACGATTTCCGGCGGCATGATCCCGAAGGTCGAGACCTGCATCGAGGCCATCAAGGCCGGCGTTCAGGGCGTGGTGATCCTCAACGGCAAGACCGCCCACTCCGTCCTTCTGGAAATCTTTACCGAAGGCGCCGGCACGCTTATCGTGCCCTGATACGGCTTCCGTCTGTGGCGGGCGGTCAAGCCTGTCCGCCACAGGCGGTTTTTCAGCCGAATGCCAGCAGCGACAATACGCCCACCACGATCAGCAGGCAGCCGGAAATTTCCAGCCGGTTGATCTTCTCCTTGAAGAAAAGCACGGTCGAGGCGAAGGCAAAGAGCATTTCCACCTGCGCCAGCGCCTTGACCACGGCGGCCTGTTGCAGGGTCATCGCCGTGAACCATCCGAATGACGCCGTGGCACCGACGAAACCGACCGCAAGCGACGGTTTCCACGCCCTGGCGATGCGGGGCAGCTCGTCCCTCTCCCGCCAGACGATCCAAAGGAACATCGACAGGGTCTGCGTCACAATGACGACGACAAGGGTAAAACCGGCCTGCATCATGGCATCCGGGGCAGGCAGGCTTGGCGCCAGCGCCAGCGAGGCGGAGCGATAGGCAACCGATGAGAGGCCGAAAAACGCGCCCGAGGCCAGGCCGATGCCCGCCGTGCGGCTGAAAATGGAGGTGAGGATGGAAGCGGGTGTCACTTCCGTGCGCGCGACCGAAATCAGCATGACGCCGGCCACTGAAACGGCGATGGCCACCAAAGTTCCGCTGTTGACGCTTTCTCCGACGAAAATCAGTGCAAACAGCGCCGCCTGCGCCGGTTCCGTACGGGAATAGGCCGTGCCGACCGCAAAATTGCGGAAGGAGAACAGGTGCACGAGCAGGAAGGTGGCGGCGATCTGCGCCATGGCTCCGACCATTGCCCATATTGCAAAGGACATGTTCGGCACCGGCAGCGGCCGGCCGAGCGCACCATGCAGAAAAACGAGATAAGCGAGAGCAAAAGGCATTCCGAATACGAAGCGCACGAAAGTCGCGCCCGTGGTGCCCATCATGCCCTTGAGGTGCTTTTGCAGGGTCGAGCGCAGGTTCTGCAAGAACGCGCTCGCGAAGGTTATGCCTATCCAGAGTTCCATGGCATTGGCGGTATCATGCGCTGAAGGCTGCGGCCAAGCCCGATTTTCCCTTCAGTCGTCGTCTTTTCGATTTTCTTCGGCATTCGAAACGGGCATAAAGCAGCCCATGAACACAAAGCCGCAAAACCTGCCCGATGCCGCCGATTTCGCCCATGTGAGCGAATGGGTCTTCGATCTCGACAACACGCTCTATCCGCATCACGTCAATCTGTTTTCCCAGATCGATCGTAATATGACGGCCTATGTGGCGGAGCTTCTGAAACTTGATCCCGACGAGGCCCGCAAGCTGCAGAAACGCTATTATCATGACCATGGCACCACGCTTCAGGGCCTGATGATCAACTACGGCATAAGCCCCGATGAGTTTCTGGAACGCGCCCATGCCATCGATTATTCGGCGCTGAAACCGCATCCGGAACTCGGCGAAGCGATAAAGGCCTTGCCGGGCCGCAAGTTCATCCTGACCAATGGCAGCGTCAAACATGCGCAGGCAGCCGCCGGTGCGCTCGGCATTCTCGATCATTTCGAGGATATTTTCGACATTGTCGCCGCGAATTATCTACCGAAACCGGCTAGTGCGACCTACGAGAAATTCGCGGCGCTCGCAAAGCTCGATACGAAAAAAGCCGCCATGTTCGAGGACCTGCCGCGCAATCTCGCGGCACCCAAGGCGCTCGGCATGAAGACCGTTCTTCTCGTTCCCTCCAATCTCGAGGGCGTCATCATGGAACGCTGGGAGATTCCCGCCGAGACGGATGCGCATATCGATTATATCACCGACGATCTGACCGGCTTTCTGACCAGAACGATCCCGCGCTGACAACATTACCGAAGCTTCATCCACCTTACCGATGTTTAAGTGGTGAGGTGCGGCCGACGTCACTATCTTTTTCTCAGGGACACCAAAGAAAGGTAATGACGATGACCACACGAAAAATCGCCCTCTCTGCTCTTGGCGCAGCCCTTCTGGTCGGCACCGCCGCAACGGCAGGTTTTGCCGCCCCGCCTGCGCCGGGCAAGGGCCATGGCGAGCGCATGCCCATTCGCCAGGAAGCGGCTTTCGTTCACCTGCTGAAGGTTGCCGACACCAACAAGGACGGCAAGATTTCCAAGGAGGAGTTCGCCGCACGTCAGGACGCACTCTTCACCGAGATCGACAAGGACAAGGACGGCTCGATCACGCCGAAGGAAATGCGCGAATATCGTCAGGCAAAGATGGAGGCCTTCCGCGCCGCCAATCCGCGCCCCGAGCGTGAGCAAGCCAAAGCCGAAGACGGCAAGGCCCCTGAAGGCAAGCGCGCCGAAAGACATGCCGAACGCGAACATGGCGGCCGTTTCGGCCATCAGGGCTGGGGCAAGCATGGCGGCAAGGGCGCCGGCTACGCGCTGATCCGCTGGGCTGATACAGACGAGAACGGCCAGGTCAGCAAGGCCGAATTCACCGCAGCCGGTGAAAAAATGTTCGAACGGCTGGACAAGAACAAGGACGGCGTCATCTCGATCGACGATATACCGGACCGCCCATTCCTCTGATCCGCTAAAGAAAAAGCCCGCTCAAAAGCGGGCTTTTTTCTTCAATGCAGGCTGACGGTCGTGAGATCGTCTTCAGCAGCCTTGAAAAACGTACTGGAACGGTTGTCCGTCAGGAGGATCGGCGTACCATCCGCACCGAACAGCGCCCACAGATCCAGTTGCGGATCGAGATCAGGCGCCTCCGGGAAACAGCGGCTGACGTCTTCCGCACGGATCTTGCGGATATATCCCACTTCTCCCTCACCGATATGGGCGAGCTGGGACCGGGTGAGACGCGCATGCGCTTCTTTTAAAAGCATATTTCAGCCTCCTTCTTCACGCCGAGCGATTCATGTCCGATTCCGGCGTTCACGTTCTACTCTGAGACGGAAATATTAATTTTCTTTACCACGTTCGAAATTTCAGGCCGGACGAGATCGATGGAGAGAAGGCCGTTGCGCATGCGCGCTTCCCTGACCTGCATGCCATCGGCAAGCACGAAGACCCGCTGGAACTGGCGCGCTGCGATGCCTCTATAGAGGAAATCCCGCTTCTCCTGCTCCTGCTGGCGACCGCGAATGACCAGTTGGTTGTCGGCCGTCGTTACATCCAGATCATCCTGCGAAAACCCTGCAACCGCGATGGTGATGCGCAGCCGTTCCGGCACATCGGCACTGCCCGGCAGGCGCTCGATATTATAGGGAGGATAGCCGTCATTGGCCTTCGCCATACGCTCCAGCGTTTTTTCCATGGCATCAAAACCCAGCAACAGCGGGTGGGTGAATGGCGTCATGCGGCTCATATCGTTTCTGTCCTTGCAACCAAGCGACGTTTCGCGGTCCCGCTTCCGGCAACCTTGCCGGTCAATCGCACCGGCTCAAACAATATGGGAAGCCAGGCAGCAATGCGCAAGACGGATACGGGCGCAAAGGAATGTGGCTTGACAAGTGCGCACCCGCCGCTCGAAAAAAGCGCTCATCTCAACGGCGGGCAAGACATGGCAGAACGCAGAAAAATCATCATCGACACGGATCCGGGCCAGGACGACGCGGCGGCAATCATGCTCGCTTTCGCAAGCCCGGAGGAAATCGAAATTCTCGGATTGTGCGCCGTCGCCGGCAACGTTCCGCTGAAACTGACCAGCCGCAACATCCGCATCATCTGCGAATTGTGCGGCCGCACCGATATTCCCGTCTATGAAGGCGCCGAGAAACCGCTGGTGCGCAAGCCCATCACCGCCGAACATGTTCACGGCAGCACCGGCCTCGACGGCCCGGTTCTCGATGAGCCGACGATGGAAGCGCAAAAGCAGCACGCGGTTGATTTCATCATTGAAACGCTGATGCGGGAACCCGCCGGCACCGTGACGCTCTGCACGCTTGGCGCGCTGACCAATGTGGCGCTGGCTCTCCTGAAGGCGCCTGAGATCGCTGACCGTATCAAGGAGCTGGTGATGATGGGCGGCGGCTTCTTCGAAGGCGGCAACATCACGCCGGCAGCGGAATTCAACATCTATGTCGATCCACAGGCCGCCGATATCGTCTTCCGCGCCGGCATTCCTGTCGTCATGATGCCGCTCGACGTCACCCATAAGCTCCTGACCACCAAGGCGCGCGTCAGCCGCATTCGCGACATCGGCACACGCCCGGCGATCGCCATGGCGGAAATGCTGGAATTCTTCGAACGTTTCGACATCGAGAAATACGGCTCGGACGGCGGCCCGCTGCATGATCCGTCCGTCATTGCCTATCTCATCAAGCCCGAGCTGTTTCAGGGGCGTGACTGCAATGTCGAAATCGAGGTCAGTTCCGAACTGACCATGGGCATGACGGTGGTGGACTGGTGGCGCGTGACCGAGCGCTCGGCCAATGCGCGCGTGATGCGCAACGTGGATGCGGACGGTTTCTTCGAATTGCTGACCGAACGTTTCGCCCGTCTTTGACCGGAACCCGGACATAAAAAGGGCCGCTGGAAAAACCAGCGGCCCTTTTAATTCGATTGGGAGATACCCGTCAGAATTCGGTCCAGTCATCCTGCGCCAGCGCGTTTGCGCCGCTGGTTCTTGGCTGGGCACGCGGCGCGGCGGAGCGCGCAGGTGCATGTGCCGGAGTTGGAGCGACGGGTGCGCGCATTGCCGCCGCAGTGGCGCGCAATTGCTGGCTTGAATGGCCACCGGACACGGAGAAGCCGGCGACGAGCGATTTCAGCGTTCCGGCCTCACCATTCAGCGTCACGCTGGCCGCGGTAGTTTCCTCCACCATTGCCGCATTCTGCTGGGTGACCTGGTCCATCTGGGTAACGGCGGAATTGATCTCCTTCAGGCCCACGGCCTGCTCGCTGGCGGAGGCGGAAATCTGCCTGATCAGCTGGTTGATCTGCAAGACCTGGTCGGCGATGTTCTTCATCGTCTCACCGGCCTTGCCAACCAGCTGAACGCCTTCGCCAACCTGCCTTGCCGAGGTATTGATCAGGCCCTTGATCTCCTTGGCCGCATTGGCGGAGCGTTGCGCCAGTTCGCGTACTTCCTGCGCGACAACGGCAAAGCCCTTGCCCGCATCGCCCGCGCGGGCGGCTTCCACACCGGCATTCAGCGCCAAGAGATTGGTCTGGAAGGCGATCTCGTCGATGACGCCGATAATGCGGGAGATTTCCGCCGAGGATTGCGCGATGCCCTCCATGGAATTCACGGCCTGCTGCACGACCTCGCCAGACTTGCCGGCGTCATCACAGGCATGGCTGACAGCGCCGGCCGCCTGTGCGGCATTTTCCGCGCTGGAATTGACCTGCGCAGTCAGCTCATTAAGCGCGGCTGCGGTTTCTTCCAGACTTGCTGCCTGCTGTTCCGTGCGGTGCGAAAGATCGCTGGCGGCCCGGGTGATCTCACCGGTGCCGTTGCCGATGCTGACAACCGTTGCATTCACCGTGGAGACGGTTTCCTCGAGGCTGGCGAGCGCCGAATTGAAATCATCACGGAGCTTAGCATATTCACCGGGGAACTCGTCGTTGATCCGGTAGGTCAGATTGCCCTGCGAAAGCGCGTTGAGGCCTGAACCGAGCACGCTGACGATGTGCTGCTGCATGCGGCTGTTTTCGCTGCGTTCGGATTCCGACCGCTGACGCGCCGTTTCGGCATTGCCGCGCTGGACTGCAGCCTCGGCCTCCATTTCACGAATGCCGGCAAGCTTTGCACGGAAGCCTTCCAGTGCGGTCGCCACAGCACCCGTTTCATCCCTACGATCTTGCCCGGACACGGGCGCGTCGTAACGGCCGTCGCTCAGCGTACGAACATCCGCGACCAGAGAGGCGAGCGGGCCACCGACGAAGTGACGGACGGCGAAATAAAGGGCGGTGATGACTGCGGCGAGAATGACGATCGCGCCGATGATCATCATGTAGGTCTGCTCTTCCACCGGAGCGTTCAGCGCCTGATGGGGAATATCGACCAGAACCACCCAGGTCGCATTGAGGCCAGGAACCGCGAAGGGGTAGACCAGACGGTTATAGGGCGCATCGGTATCGAGGCCGAGATTTTCGATAAGACCCTGTTTGCCCGAGGTAATGGCCGCCTGAACGGTGCTCGCACCGTCTCCGTCATAGGCCTTCATGTTCTGTTCAGGCGTCGGCGGTACCAGCCATTGGCCGCCTTGGGACACGAGCGTAACGCGGCCGGTCTCGAAGGGATGCAGCGCCTGCAGCTTCTGCGACAGCGAGGCCAGCGAAATATCAACGCCTGCCACGCCGATCATCTTACCATCCGACATAACGGGATAGGCAAGCGAGGTCATGGTGGTGGGCACTTCCGTGCCTTCGGCGAGATAAGGCTGGGTGATCGCGCCCTTGCCGGATTTGGAGGCGAGCGCATACCATTCCGCCGCATAGTCGTTCTTGAAGGTCGAGAACTGGATATCGCCCTTCTGGGTCTTCGACCAGTAGGGTGCGAAGGCGCCATTTTCATTGGTGCCGAGATCGAGCCTGCCGGCGATCTCCTTGCTCTGTCCGTCGAAAAGGCCAAGCTGCTCACAGAACCAGCTTCCGAAAGCGAAGGTGTTCTGCTCGACATTGGCCTTGAGGATGTTGACGATGCCGGGGCGATCCATCGATTTCGCCTGATGCGCGCGACCGATGACGCCGGCCATGGACCGCGCGGCGCTGCCGAGTTCACCTACATCGGCGGCGATGACGTTGGCGATGGCGCGCGCCTCGGTGTTGGCCTGATCCATGGTCAGCGCGTGGACGCGCTCGCTGGTCTGGGAAATAAGGAAGGAATTCGATGCGACGAGAACCGTGGTGATGGCACAGCCGGTTACGAGGATCAGCTTGGTCGCAAGCGACTTCACTTTGAAATTGAACATTTTGGCCTCGATCAAATCGCCAGTCAGAACGACTGACGTCAACGGATGATTAATCTCCGTCATGGAGGCCCGCCCGTGTGGGCAGTGCGCTGCAGCGCGACGAGGGAAAACTAGAATATCTTTGCTAATTAAGCCCTAAAACCGCCGCGCCACATCAAGCTAAAATTCAATGTTCATAATGTTCGGAAATGATCCGCCACGCATCATCGGCCGTTTCAGCGAAATTCAGGAGGCTCATATCCTCCGGCGCAATGGTGCCGAAATCCGCCAGAAACTCGAAATTGATGACGGATCGCCAGAATTTCTCGCCGAACAGGATGAGCGGAATGGGCTCCATGCGCTTCGTCTGGATCAGGGTCAGCGCTTCGAAAAGTTCGTCGAGCGTACCGAAACCGCCGGGGAAAATCACCACGGCCTTTGCCCGCATGAGGAAATGCATCTTGCGGATGGCGAAATAGTGGAAATTGAAGCTCAGCTCCGGCGTGACATAGGGGTTGGGCGCCTGCTCGTGCGGCAGCACGATGTTGAGGCCGATTGACGGACCTCCCGCATCGGCAGCACCGCGATTGCCCGCTTCCATGACGCCCGGACCGCCACCGGTGACCACGACATATTCGAGGTGATCGGATTTCGCGGCATATTCGGTGCAAAGCCGGGCGAACTTGCGCGCCTCGTCATAATAGACCGAGGATTGCTCCAGATTGCGCTTCTGCGTCTCGTTGCGCGCCGCCCAGGCCTCGCCGCCCGGTTCAGGAATACGGGCGCCGCCGAACATGACGACGGTGGATTTGATCCCGCGCTCCGTCAGCGCCATTTCCGTTTTCAGAAGTTCCAATTGAAGTCTGACGGGGCGCAACTCCTCGCGGCAGAGAAAATCCATGTCCACATAGGCAAGCCTGTAGGACGGGGAATCCGACTGCGGCGTCTTTTGAACGACTTCGGCCTGCTGCTTGTCGACGGCACTGCGTTTCAAGGGGTCCCAAACCCCGTCCTTGCGCCGCAACTTGCCGTTTTTCAGTCGTGTCATTTCCATGCCTTTCGTCTGACGCGCCAAATCACCCAAATCACATTGACGCCTTTCCAACACTCCCTTAGATCAAATGGCCAAAGCCTTCCAGCGGCGCGGGACCATCCGTGACCACGAACACACGCGACTTTAAGGAATTTTCCATGAGCCTTACGGATCTCACCTCCCTCGAAACCATCATCGAAACCGCCTTCGACAACCGCGACGGTGTGAACGTATCGACGAAGGGCGAGGTTCGCGATGCGGTGGACACATCTCTTCAACTTCTCGACAGCGGCAAGGTTCGCGTGGCCGAGAAGCAGGCGGATGGAAACTGGAAGGTGAACCAATGGCTGAAAAAGGCCGTGCTCCTCTCCTTCCGTCTGAACGATATGGAGATCGTGACCGGCGGACCGGGCGAATCTACCTGGTGGGACAAGGTGCCGTCGAAGTTCGAAAACTGGGGCGAAAACCAGTTCCGCGCCGCCGGCTTCCGCGCCGTACCGAACGCCGTGGTGCGCCGCTCCGCCTATGTGGCCAAGAACGTGGTGCTGATGCCGTCCTTCGTCAATCTTGGTGCTTATGTCGATGAAGGCACGATGGTCGACACCTGGGCGACGGTCGGTTCCTGCGCGCAGATCGGCAAGAACGTCCACCTTTCGGGCGGCGTCGGCATTGGCGGCGTTCTGGAGCCGCTTCAGGCCGGCCCGACCATCATCGAAGATAATTGCTTCATCGGCGCCCGTTCGGAAGTCGTTGAAGGCTGCATCGTGCGCGAAGGCGCCGTTCTCGGCATGGGCGTCTTCATCGGCAAGTCCACCAAGATCGTCGACCGCGCCACCGGCGAGATCACCTATGGCGAAGTGCCGCCCTATTCCGTCGTCGTTGCCGGCACCATGCCCGGCAAGCCTTTCCCGAACGGCGAGCCGGGCCCGAGCCTCTATTGCGCCGTCATCGTCAAGCGCGTCGATGAAAAGACCCGCTCCAAGACCGGTATCAACGAGCTTCTGCGCGACTGATAAAAGCGACTGCCATGACCACGACCGATCCCGTTGCCAATCTCGCCGCCCTCATTCGTTGCCCCTCGGTGACGCCCGCCGAAGGCGGTGCGCTATCGCTGCTCGACACCCTGCTTTCACCACTTGGTTTCATGGTGGAAAAAATGCTGGCGACGGAAGCGGGAACGCCTGACGTGGAAAACCTCTACGCCCGACTCGGCACGGAAGGTCCGCATCTAATGTTTGCGGGCCACACGGACGTCGTTCCGGTGGGCGACGAGGCGGCGTGGAGCCATCCGCCCTTTGCGGCCGAGATTGCTGACGGCGAGATGTTCGGCCGTGGCGCCGTGGACATGAAGGGCGGCATTGCCTGCTTTATCGCCGCCATTGCCCGCCATATCGAGAAACATGGCAAACCGAAGGGTTCGGTGTCGTTCCTGATCACCGGCGATGAGGAAGGTCCGTCGATCAACGGCACCTCAAAGCTGCTGGAATGGGCTGCGGCCAAAGGCGAAACCTGGGACGCCTGCGTGGTGGGCGAGCCGACCAATCCCGACCAGCTGGGTGACATGATCAAGATCGGCCGCCGTGGATCGCTTTCCGGCCGCATCACCGTGCACGGCGTGCAGGGGCATGCCGCCTATCCGCATCTCGCCGACAATCCCATTCGCGGACTGCTGCAGCTGACCCATGCGCTGATGCATCCGCTCTTCGATAACGGCACGGATAATTTCCAGCCCTCCAATCTGGAAGTGACGACCGTCGACACCGGCAACGCCGCCACCAATGTGATCCCGGCGCGGGCGACAGCGGCTTTCAATATCCGTTTCAACGACACCTGGACGGCCGAAAGCCTGCGAGCGGAAATCATCCGTCGCCTCGATGCCGCCGCAGCGGACGGCGAGCTGCGCCCCGACCGCAACCCGGTGAAATACGACATCGTCTGGGCCGACCGCCCGGCCCATGTTTTCCTGACGCGGAACAACGCCCTCATCTCGTCGCTTTCCGGCGCCGTGGAGGCCGTGACAGGCAAGGAGCCCCGGCTTTCGACCACGGGCGGCACATCGGATGCGCGCTTCATCAAGGATTATTGCCCGGTGGTGGAATTCGGCCTCGTCGGGCAGACCATGCATATGGTCGATGAGCGCGTGGCGGTTGCCGATCTCGAGACGCTGACCCGCATTTACGAAACCTTTATCGAACGCTGGTTCGCCCATGCCGACGGCAAGTGAAATAAGGCTCTATCTGAAGGGCCTGTGGCTTCTGTTGCTCGGCGACCATGCCGGCGCGCGTTACCTGGACCTGTCCGAACGAGGCATGTGGCGATCTTTCTATTCGGCCCTGTGGTGCCTGCCCGCCATGCTGGTTTCCTGGCTGTGGCTGCGCGCTGCCTTCCTGGCCAGCTATCCGCCCGGGACCGGAACGGGCTTCATCTTCTTTTTCCGCCTGGCGATGGTCGAGGCCATATGCTGGATTGTGCCGCTGCTATTGATCGGCATGCTGCTGTTCGCCTTCGGCGCACGGGAAAAATTCGCACCTCTGGTCACCACCATGAACTGGCTGTCCCTGCCGTTTTCCTATGCCTATGCGGTTCTGATCCTGATTGCATTCTTCCTGCCGCCTTTGCAGGGGCTTATCGCCATTCTCTGGCTGGCGCTGCTTTTGTCGCTGGTCTTTGCCTTTTCGCGCATTGTGCGGTTCTTCATCCGCGACCAGTCGCTGCTTGTCTCGGCCATCGTCATGACGCTGCTGGTGCCGGGGATGTTGCTATCGGAAGCGCTGCAGCGTTTTCTCGGCGTTTATCCGGCCTGAGACACAGGGCGACCTTTCGGGTCAGTCCATATCTTCCGTGATTTCAACTGCGGAGTGACGGCGTGGCGGAATGACGTCGGGATAATCGACCTGCATGAAATAAAGACCGTCCGGCGGCGCGACAGGGCCGCAGGCCTTGCGATCCCGCGCTTCCAGCGCCGCGCGTACATCTTCCGGCGTCATGGTGCCTTCACCCGCCAGTTTCAGCGTGCCCGCAAAAGAACGGATCTGATTATGCAGGAAGCTCTGCGCCGTCGCCCGTATCTCAATGAGATCGCCGGTGCGGGTCACATCCAGCCGGTCGAGCGTCCGGACCGGGCTGTTCGCCTGACAATGAACCGAGCGGAAGGTGGTGAAATCGTGCCGGCCGACGAGCATCTGGGCGGCTTCATGCATGCGCTCATGGTCCATGTCCTTCGACACCCACCATGCACGTTTGTGCTCCAGCGCCAGCCGCGATTTGCGGCAGATAATACGATAGAGATAGTGGCGACGGATGGCGGAAAAACGGGCGTCGAAATCTTCCGTCACCGCCGTCGCATCCAGAACCGAGACGGCCTCTTTCGCCATGGCCAGATGCGCGTTCACCGCGTTGCGAAGCTTGTAGGGTTCCCAGTCGCGGGCAAGATCAACGTGTATGACCTGCCCGACAGCATGTACGCCTGAATCCGTGCGGCCGGCACCGCGAATGGAAACGGTCTCGCCGGTCAGCGACCGGACGGCGGCTTCCAGAGCGCCCTGCACGGACGGCCCGTTATCCTGTCTCTGCCAGCCGTAATAAGGCGTACCGTCATATTCGACGGTCATGCGGAAACGCGGCATCAGCCGAGCCTCGTTGAGGGAGGAACCGGCGTGCCGCGCACGAAATCGGCGGCCGACATCGGCTTGCCGCCCGCCTTCTGCAGACGGGTGAGCCGCACCGCGTCGCTGCCACAGGCGATGGTCAGGGCATCGTCAAGCACTGCGCCCGCTTCTCCCATGCCGCTCGCCAGTTCGGAGGCCAGAACCTTCACGCGCTCCGCCTTGCCGCCGATGTCCATCTCCAGCCAGGCGCCGGGAAAAGGGGAGAGGCCGCGAATATGGTTATGCACGTCCTGTGCGGGCCGGGAAAAATCGATACGGGTCTCGCCCTTGTCGATCTTGGATGCGTAAACAACACCCTCTTCGGCCTGCACGGTCAGAGGAAGATCGTCCGCTTCCAGCTTGTCCATTGCCTGCCGCATCAGCCGTGCGCCGGCCAGCATCAGGCTATCGTGCAATTCGCCGGCGGTCATGTTCTCATCGATCGCGACCTTGGCGGTCAGGGCAACAGGCCCGGTATCCAGCCCCTTTTCCATTTTCATGACCATCATGCCGGTCTCGGCATCGCCGGCCATGATCGCCCGCTGGATGGGTGCCGCGCCCCGCCAGCGTGGCAGCAGCGAAGCATGGCCATTATAACAGCCAAGGCGCGTGCCGGAGAGGATCGCTTCGGGTAGCAGCAGCCCATAGGCCACCACGACCGCCACGTCGGCATTAAACTCCCGAAACTGCTGGCGATCTTCTTCAGCCTTGAAGTTTACGGGCGTCAGCACGGGCAGGCCCAGAAGCTCAGCCGCCTGATGCACCGGAGATTTTTGCAGATCGAGGCCACGACGGCCGCCGGGACGCGGCGGCTGCGTATAGACGGCAACGACCTCGTGACCCGCTTCCACCAATGCACGCAACGTGGGGACGGAAAACTCCGGTGTGCCCATGAAGATGATGCGAAGAGCCATCGTCGCCCCCTGCCCTTTTTGCCGCTCCGTCTCCAGATAAGGAGAACGGATCAGACCTTTGCGCGGGCCGCTTTCGTGAATTTCTTGATGACCATGTCGCGCTTCAGTCGCGAAATATGGTCGATGAAGAGAACGCCGTTCAGGTGATCGATCTCGTGCTGCAGACACGTCGCCAGAAGCCCGTCCGCCTCGACGGTCTGCTGCTTGCCGTCACGGCCGACATATCGCACCGTCAAGGCTGCGGGGCGCTCGACTTCGGCGTAATAATCGGGAATGGAGAGGCAGCCTTCCTCATAGGTCGAAATATCGTCCGACACCTTGAGGATTTCCGGATTGATGAAGACGACGGGGGCCTTTTCCTCGCCTTCACGCGCAACGTCGATCACCAGCATGCGGCGCGCCACGCCGACCTGAATGGCGGCAAGGCCGATGCCCGGCGCATCATACATGGTTTCCAGCATGTCGTCGGCGAGGCGTAGCACTTCGGCATCCACCTGTTCGATGGGCTTCGATTGCTGGCGCAGCACGGGATCGGGCAAAATGATAAGCGGTTTGATAGTCATGGCTTCCCATAACGTATCTCTTGCGCCGAGGAAATAAAAAACACGCAGGCCAAACCGGCACCTGTCGCCCGTTCCGTCGGACTCATTTCCGCCGCAGGAATGTTCTTGTTTTGATCTTACGAATCACAGGAAATCTGCTAGATTTAGACATGGGTATAGATTTCTCCGTTCTCCTCGATCCAGCATTGCGGGCCGGTTCCGTCGACATCAGCTTCGGCGCGCTGCTTGCGGCCCTGGTTTTCGGCCTGGCTGCCGTCTGGATGACCACGAAAAGCCGCGAAAAAAAAGCGCAGGCCGATGGTGAAACCTCCGACCTCCTGAAAACGCAGGCCGAGCTACACGGCCGGATCGCCGCAATGGCAGAGACGCTCGGCACACGCCAGAGCGAGATGAGCCAGACACTCAACCAGCGCCTCGACGGCATGTCGCAGCGGCTGGGTGAAACGCTGACGGAACAGACCCGGTCGACGCATGAGAATCTGAGCCGCCTGCAGGAGCGCCTGGCAGTCATCGACGCCGCGCAGGGCAATATTCAGGATCTGGCCAAGGACGTAGTCGGTCTGCAGGCGATCCTTTCCAACAAGCAGACGCGCGGCGCTTTCGGACAGGCACGCATGGAGACACTGATCGCCGATGCGCTACCCGCTGGCGCCTTTCAGCTTCAGCCGACGCTGTCCAACGGTTACCGGCCAGACTGCATCATCAAAATGCCGAACAACGCCCCATCGCTTGTCATCGACGCCAAGTTTCCGCTGGAGGCGTGGAACGCGATCAAGGCTGACGAGTCGCCGGAAGCGAAACGGGCCGCCACCCAGCAGTTTCGCCGGGATATGGAAGTGCATATCCGCGACGTGGCCGAGAAATATCTCATTCGCGGCGAAACGCAGGATACGGTCTTCATCTTCGTGCCTTCAGAATCGATCTTCGCCGATATTCACCAGCATTTCGAATATCTGGTGCAACGCGCCCACCGCGCCCGCGTCGTCATCGTTTCTCCATCACTGCTGATGCTTTCGGTGCAGGTCATCCAGTCCGTGCTGAAGGATCAGCGCATGCGCGAGCAGGCGCATCTCATACAGGGTGAAGTGGCTCTGCTCATGGACGATGTGCGGCGGCTGGATGATCGGACACGCAAGCTGCAGGCTCATTTCGGGCTGGCGCAGAAAGACGTCGACATGATGCTGATCTCCTCCGACAAGGTGCTGGCGCGTGGCCAGAAGATCGAGGGGCTCGATTTTTCGTCGGCGGAAAAAGAAACTTTACATGGGGAAATCGAGCAGGCGCGGCGCTTTGCTGAGAACAGGGCGGGAACGACCAAGTTGCGGGTGGTTGACGACGAGTGATGCCCTCGGGCAAAGTCGCCGCCTTGCTTGAATTCTATACGGACATGCCCCCCATGATTACTGTTTTCGGCTCCATCAACATGGATCTCGTCGCCACCGCCAAACGGCTGCCCAAACCCGGTGAGACGGTGACGGGAGAGAGCTTCGCCACCGCAGCAGGCGGAAAGGGAGCCAATCAGGCGCTTGCCGCAAGACGCGCGGGCGCGACCGTCAAGATGGCGGGCGCTGCAGGCGACGACACCTTTGCCGCACCGGCGCTGACATTGCTGCGCGAGGCCGGCACCGACCTGTCACTGGTCAAGACCGCACCGGGCCCGACCGGAACTGCCATGATCCTTATCGGCGAAGGCGGTGAGAACATGATCTCCGTCATTCCTGCCGCCAATGGTGAAGTTTCAGCAGCCGATGCGGCCAAGGCCGTGGCCGAAATGTCAGCGGGCGATATTCTGATGCTGCAGTTCGAGATACCCGCGCCCGCCATCGAAGCGGCGCTGACGGCCGCCAAGGCGAAACGCATCACCACCGTCATTAATACCGCACCGCTGACTGCTGACGGGCCGCGCCTTGCCGGACTTGCCGATATCGTCATCGCCAATGAAACGGAATTCGAGCTGCTGATCGGCAAAAGCGGACTTTCCGGTTCCGAGCGGGAAAACGAAATCAAGGCCCTGCATGAAAAGAGCGGCCAGACATTGATCGTGACGCTTGGTGCGGACGGCGTGATCGCCATTCGCAACGGCAAGGTTTTCCGGGCGTCCGGCCTCAAGATCGAACCGGTCGATACCGTCGGCGCAGGCGATACCTTCTGCGGTTATCTTGCCGCCAGTCTCGACCAGGGGATGGATTTCGAAAAGGCGCTGAAACGCGCCGCCGTTGCTGGTTCACTCGCCTGCACCCGCGCCGGCGCGCAGCCGTCCATTCCAGTCGCCGCCGAAGTGGACGCCAATCTCTGAGGGTTTCGGCCGTCAGGTGCGAATGAATGTGAGATAGGCCGAGCTTCGGCCTTCTCTTTTCGCCTTGTTCTCATAACGCGTGCCCGGCCAGTTGGCATAGGGTGTGCGCCAGTCGTCAGCGCTCGTCGCTGTCCACTCGAAACCGCCATGGCGGGCGCAATGCTGCAGCGTCCAGTTGATGTAGGTATCGATATCTGAAGCGAAGCAGAACTTGCCGCCGGGTTTCAGAACGCGATGGAAGCGGGCAAGGTTGACGTCAGACACGAAGCGGCGCTTCCAATGCTTCTTCTTGGGCCAGGGATCGGGGTAAAGAAGATCGATGTGATCGATTGATCCATCCGGCAGCCAGTCCAGCAATTGCGTTGCGTCATCGTCGTAGAGGCGGATATTCATCAGCTCGCCTTCACGTACGCTCGCCAGCAACTTCGCCATGGAGTTGACGAAGGGCTCGACACCGATGAAACCAGTCTCGGGGTTTTCAACCGCGCGGTGGGCAAGATGCTCACCACCGCCGAAACCAATCTCCAGACGAACCGATTTCACATCCGCAGGGAAGAGAGCAACGAGATTTTGCGGCGGGGCGCTTTCCAGATCGATTTTCAGCAAGGGCAGCAGATTTTCGATCGTGTCGATCTGCTGATTGCGCAGGGGCTTGCCCTTGCGCCTGCCAAAAAACGCTTCCGTCGCGCGCGAACGCCGTTCTTCCGTCATGTCATACTCTCAAGAATAAATAGACTTAACCCGCACAGCGCCACATGAGGCACTGTGCGGGTTACAAAAGGTTGGTGACGGTATCTCTCAATCGCCGTCAAATAACAAGGGCGATATCCCGTGCACGCATTTTCCGGACGTAAACCCGCTGCGCGGCTTTACTGGAAATGCTTCAAGCGCTCAAAGCTTCCTTGAGCGGCTTCACCAGATCGAGCTTCTCCCAGGAGAAGGAGCCATCGCGACCTGCCTTGCGTCCGAAATGGCCGTAGGAGGAGGTCTTGGCGTAGATCGGCTTATTGAGATCGAGATGGCGGCGGATGCCCGACGGTGACAGGTCCATGACCTTGCGGATAGCGCCTTCGACCTGGTCTTCGCTGACCTTGCCCGTGCCGTGCAGATCGACATAGATCGACAGCGGCTGGGCGATACCGATCGCGTAAGCAATCTGGATGGTGCAACGATCGGCAAACCCGGCGGCCACAACATTCTTGGCGAGATAGCGAGCGGCATAGGCAGCGGAACGGTCGACCTTGGTCGTGTCCTTGCCGGAGAATGCACCGCCGCCATGGGGCGCAGCGCCGCCATAGGTGTCGACGATGATCTTGCGGCCCGTCAGGCCGGCATCGCCATCGGGACCACCAATGACGAACTTGCCGGTCGGGTTGATGTACCATTGGCAATCGTCAGCGATCTTCAGGTCACCCAGAGCTTCGCGAATATAGGGCTCGACGACGGCGCGAACCTTCTTCGAATCCCAGCTTGCATCGAGATGCTGCGTGGACAGAACGATGGATACGGCTTCGGCGGCCTTGCCGTCGACGTAACGAACGGTCACCTGGCTCTTGGCGTCCGGTCCGAGCTTTGCCGCTTCGCCTTCACCGCTTTTACGGGCGGTTGCCAGCAGCTGCAGGATACGGTGGGAATAATAGATCGGAGCCGGCATCAGGTCCGGCGTTTCCTTGCAGGCGTAACCGAACATGATGCCCTGGTCGCCGGCGCCCTCGTCGCCCTGCTTGTCGGAAGCATTGTCAACGCCCTGCGCGATGTCAGCCGACTGCGGATGCAGGAGAACGTCGATCTTGGCGGTCTTCCAGTGGAAACCATCCTGCTCATAGCCGATGTCGCGGATCGCCTTGCGGGCGGCGGACTTGAACTTCGAGGGGTTGATGACCGGATGGCCAGCGGCGTCCTTGAGAACCTTGCCGTCCTTGTCCTTCTTCAGAAGCGTATCGGGAACCCGAACCTCACCGGCGATAACGACGCGGTTGGTGGTTGCAAGCGTCTCGCATGCGATGCGCACGGTCCACGGGTCGACGCCCGTCTTGGACGCTTCACGGTAAATGAGATCCACGATTTCATCGGAAATACGATCACAAACCTTGTCCGGATGACCTTCAGCCACGGACTCGCTGGTGAACAGATAATTGGCACGCATGCGGGATTCCCCTCAAAGAATGGTCTTGGAGTTTGTTAGTCATTTCGGCCATGAAAAACAAGGACACAACCACATAAATATATCTTTATGTGAGAATTCCTTTCTAATCTGGCACAAAAAAACGGTCCTTGCGGACCGTTGAGTGCCCGGCATCCTGTGCCGGAAATTTAGTGTGTCACGCGGGCTCGCCCTACTCCGCGTCTCCCTCGGCGGCCAGCGCCTTGACGAGGTCCACGAGGCGACGGCGAACCTTCGGGTCGGCGATTTTGACAAATGCGCGGTTCAGCTGCAGACCTTCAGCCGAGGACAGGAAATCGACCACGTAGTTTGAGCTCGACGCTTCCGCCATGCCGGGAGCACCGCCAACCTGATCGCCGGGTGCATCTTCGAAGAAAAAGGAAACGGGCACGTTGAGGATGGCCGAAATATTCTGCAAGCGACTGGCGCCCACGCGGTTCGTGCCTTTTTCATACTTCTGGATTTGCTGAAAGGTAATTCCAAGACTTTCACCCAGCTTTTCCTGGCTCATGCCCAGCATGGTTCTGCGAAGTCGAATTCGGCTTCCGACATGAATGTCGATGGGGTTAGGCTTTTTCTTATTTTCGGTCATCATGCGGTCCTGACACTCGGAAAGGGTTGATATCTCGCTTCATTACTCACTCGAAGAAATGATCCGGCATTTCGACAGCGTCCAAACTTGTTTTACGACTGACGTATTCACTATGCAATTGTGGGGGTTGCTGGTCAATTCTGGCGCCGCGCAAAACTCCAGGCAGTCGATACCGCAACCATCAAAAGAATTGAAAAAATCAACCAGAAATACGTCCGATGTATGTCGTAAGTAAATGCGTCGCTTGACCCACCACTCAAAGTGGCGTCAACAATTCCGACCCGCCCGTAGTCCAATCCAGCGATAATGCGGCCATAGGGGTCTATGACGGCGGAAATTCCGGTATTTGCCCCGCGAATCACCGGCACACCCGTTTCGACGGCGCGCACTCTGGCCTGCAGAAAATGCTGGTACGGGCCGGGCGTATCGCCGAACCAGCCATCATTGGTCACGTTCAGGATCGCGGCCGCCCCCTTCAGGCCCGGCGTCATCTCACCCGGAAAAATGATCTCGTAACAAATCAGCGGATAGAAGGTCTTGCCGGAAGGAAGCGTCAAGGGCGTGCGCGAAGACGCCGCTGAGAAGCCGCCGGGCAGGCTGATGACATTGTCGATGCCGAATTCCCGCAGGATGCCTTCAAAGGGGACATATTCGCCAAAGGGTGTGAGATGAACCTTGTCGGTTGCGCCGATAATCTCACCCTGGCTGTCAATCGCGTAGACCGAATTGTAATAGCGCGGTGGCTTGCCTGCCCCCTGATCTTCCATTCTGACTGCGCCGGTGAACAGGACCTGCCCATCCTCCAGTGTCCTGGCAATTTCCGCCAGGGCGTCCGGGTTTTGCGTCAGGATGAACGGTACGGAGGTCTCCGGCCAGACAATGATGTCGGGGCGTTTTTTCCCTTCACCGGGCGGCAGGCCTGTCAGTCGCAGATGCTCGGCAAAAATCTCCGCACGGTCGGCGTTCAGCATTTTGCGGGACTGGTCAATCGAGGGCTGTACGATCCTGACGGTCAGCGCATCCGCCGGCGTTTCGGCCGGTGCCTGAAGACGGTAAAAACCATAACCGAAATGACCAGCCAACAGCAGAGCCGCCACAATGAGGCCCGGCCACATGCCTTTTTTCGTACCGATCAAGGCGGGAGCAGCAAAGATGAGAACGGCAAGCGTGGTGACGCCGAAAAGACCCAGCAGATACGCCGACTGCATCATGATCGGCACGGGCATGATGCCATAACCGATAGCGTTCCACGGAAAGCCGGTCGCGAGAAAGCTGCGCAGCCATTCCGAAAGGCCGAATGCGGCAGCAAGGGCCGCGATGCGGCCGAAACCATCTGACCAGACGATATTGGCGATCGCAACCGCAAAACCGTAAAACAGCGCCAGAAAAGCCGGAAGGCCTAGGATGGCTAGCGGCAGCGCCCAGGCGAATTCGTCGGCTTCCAGCAGGAGCGCATTGCCGAGCCACCACAGGCCCGCCACGAAATAGCCCAGCCCAAAACACCAGCCAATGCCGAAAGCCGGCATGATACGGCTGAAGATGCCGCCGCCCGGCTTGCCGGTGCAGCCATCGATCAGCCAGACAAGCAATGTGAAAGACAAAAACAGCGCTGCGAAAAAGCCGAACGGGGGCAAGGCCAGTGCACCGACCGCGCCAGCGGCAATTGCCATCGTTGCCCGGCTTATGCCACCGGCCAGCATCACCCTGCCTGCAAGACGCTCCATACCATCTCCGTTTTATGCGCGTCTGGAAAAGACCGTTCCCGGCAAGGCCGCGCCGAGAAATTTTCCCTCAGATCCGACGTAAAGGAAAAAAGATTCACAGTCCACAGGAGCGGCAGCGGCAGCAACACCATACAGTGCTTTGGCCCCGCAAACCGTTGGATTAGTGCAGTTTTGAGGTAGCGGCGACGGAGAACTCCCCGTCTGCCTTGCTCAGTCGACGTTCTGCTGGTGCGTGATGAGGCGAACATCCGGCGCCGGCAGCGCAATCACCTCATTGGCTTCGCCCGGAGCACGATCATCCTGCCCTTCCGAGCCGTGATCCCGGACGATGCGGACTCCCTTGATACGTCTTGTATCGGCATCGAGGATCTGGAACTCGAAACCCGGTACCGCTCTCACCACCTCACCCTTGGCCGGAATGCGGCCGAGCGCAAAGAAGATGAGACCACCGAGCGTATCGATTTCCTCCAGATGTTCGCGGACATCGAATTCCGGGCCGATCGCCTCGGCAAGCTCCGTCAGTTCGGCGCGGGCATCCGCCACGAGCACATCGGCGGAAAGGCGCGAGAACATTGCCTCGTCCTTGTCGTGCTCATCATCAATATCGCCCACGACCATCTCGACGATGTCCTCATGGCTGACGAGGCCATCCGTGCCGCCATATTCGTCGATCACGAGGGCGAGCTGCGTCCGCTGCGCCTGCATGGTCTTCAGGAGATCGGAGGCCAGCATCGAGGGCGGCGCAAAAAGGATTTTCCGCACCAGCCCGGCATCGGCAACCGTCTGTTCCAGATCGACGCGGGCAAGGTCGAAATTCGGTCGCGGCGAACGCGTCGCTTTCGTCTCGCCGTAAGCAACGCTTCGCGATCCCGCCCGGCGTTTGTTGCGGGCCTGCTTGGCGACATAGGCCAGGAGATCGCGGATGTGGATCATGCCCTTGGGATCATCCAGCGTCTCGTCATAAACCGGCATGCGGGAGCGTCCGGTTTCTTCAAAGAGAATGAGGGCGTCGCCAATCGTCATGTTCTGGTCGAGACCGTCGATATCGACCCGTGGGATCATGATATCTTCGACCCGGACTTCCCGGAAACGCAGGATATTGTTGAGCATCGCCCGCTCTTCGGGCGAAAAGGCGGCACCGATTTCAGTGTCGTCCATTAGCGCGTCGGTCAAATCCTCGCGCAGGCGCTCGCCCTGTGACGGTTTCAGTAACCGCGCGATGCGCGACCAGATCGTCGATCTCGGCTTTGCAGTGAGGTCGTGACGTAAATGACTACTGCCCTCCTCCGAGGAGGACTGCTCGCCGTTTTCTCTGCCCTCATTGGCAGGTCGTGCAGAATGTTCGTTCATGGCTCCAGACAATATTCAAAGCGGTTCCTGTCCCGCGTAAGGATCAGATAGGCCAAGCACCGCCAAAATGCGAGTCTCAAGCGACTCCATTTCTTCCGCTTCTTCTTCGTCCATGTGGTCATAACCAAACAAATGCAGGAAACCATGAACGAGAAGATGGGTCAGATGATCCTCGAAACTCTTGTCAAGTTCAAGGGCCTCGCGCTCAACCGTCTCGCGTGCGATGACGATATCGCCCAGCATCGGGCCGGGCATACCGCCCGGTTCCAGCGGAAAAGCGGGGAAAGACAAGACATTGGTCGCCTTGTCCTTGTCGCGCCACTCGGCATTGATTTCCCGAATATTTTCATCGTCGGTAAAGACCAACGACAGCTCCACCGGCATTTTAGGGAAGGGTTGTTCCTCTTCCCGCTTCAGAAAATCGACCGCCGCGTCCAGCACCTTGGTGGCAAAGGCAGCCAAGTCCTCTTCCGAGGACCAGCCTTCGGCCTCGACGCTGATTTGAATATCCAGAGCTGTCATTGTCTTTACGTCAGTTGCCCTTCACGAGGCTTTCATCCGGTACAGCCGTGTGGGATTCATAGGCCCGGACGATACGCGCTACCATCGGATGACGCACGACGTCGACATCCTTGAAGCGCACGACCGACACGCCCTCCACATCGGTGAGGATTTGCAGGGCCTCGACAAGACCGGATTTCACGCCGCGCGGCAAATCCACCTGGCTCGGGTCACCCGTCACGATCATGCGGCCGTTCTCGCCCAGACGGGTCAGGAACATCTTCATCTGCATGGTCGTGGTGTTCTGGGCTTCGTCGAGAATGACGGCGGCGTTGGCAAGCGTGCGGCCGCGCATGAAGGCCAGCGGCGCGATTTCGATGACACCCGCCTGAATGGCGCGTTCCACCTTGTCACCCGGCATCATGTCATAAAGCGCGTCGTAAAGCGGGCGCAGATAGGGATCGACCTTTTCCTTCATGTCGCCGGGCAGGAAGCCCAGGCGCTCGCCCGCTTCGACGGCGGGGCGCGAGAGGATGATGCGGTCGACCGCACCACGCTCCAGAAGCTGCGCCGCATGCGCCACGGCAAGATAGGTCTTGCCGGTGCCAGCAGGGCCGACACCGAAAACCAGCTCGGACTGCTCGAGCGCCCGCATATAGACATCCTGCGTCGGCGTGCGGGCAGCGATGGTCTTCTTGCGGGTGGAAATCTGCGCCATGGAAATCTTCGCCTTGCGTTCCATCGTCGGCAAGGTCAGCTGATCGTCTGCCGCCATGGCCATGCGGATCGCGCCTTCCACGTCGGAAACCTCGGCGGTTCCGCCCTTGAGTAGCCGTTCGTAAAGGAAATCCAGCGCGCGACGGGCTTGATTGGTGGCGACCACATCACCGGTGATGGCAACCGAATTGCCGCGCGGGCGCGCATCGATATTGAGACGCTGTTCCAGCAATTTGAGGTTTTGATCGAACTGACCGAATAGCTCTCCCGCTATCCTGTTATTCTCGAACGTGAGGACGAAGTGATTGGCGTCGGTCGCGGCTTGGCGTGGCTGGCGCGATGAAGGTGATACCAATTCATGTGCGTTCAAGCGGTCAGGCTCCTGTCCCAATCAGTGTCGGCTCCTCACTCTAACTCCCTGCCACCTCGGCAAACAAGCTGTTTGGACCCGTTGCGGTGATTCGTACATGAACAATGTCACCGATTTTCAAAGTCTTTGCATCAAGATTCACGGATTGCAGCCAGGGAGAGCGACCTATCAACTGTTCAGGCATGCGGCCGGGCTTTTCCAGCAACACATCCATGGTCTTTCCGACCAGCGATTCCGCAAATTCCTTCTGCTGCCGCAGCAACAGGGCCTGCAATCGTTCCAGCCGCTCGGCCTTCACCTCTTCCTCAACCTGATCCGTAAGGTCAGCCCCCGGCGTACCGGGACGGGTGGAATATTTGAAAGAGAAGGCCTGCGCGTATTTCACCTGCTCGACAATCGCCATTGTATCTTCGAAATCGCGATCCGTTTCACCGGGGAAGCCGACAATAAAGTCCCCCGACATGGCGATATCAGGGCGGGCGGCGCGGATTTTTTCGATAAGCTGGATATATTCCTCACCCGTATGACGACGGTTCATCGCCTTCAGGATGCGATCCGACCCGGATTGCACCGGCAGATGCAGGTAGGGCATCAGGATGCGCAGATCGCGATGCGCGCCGATCAGGCGATCATCCATGTCGCGCGGATGGCTGGTGGTGTAGCGAAGCCGGGCGAGACCCGGAATCTCCGCCAGCCGGTAAAGCAGCTCAGCCAGACCCCATTTTTCGCCCTTCGGACCTTCGCCCTGCCAGGCATTGACGTTCTGGCCGAGCAGCGTGATCTCGCGCACACCGGCATCCACCAGCTTCATCGCCTCATCGACGATCTGGCGAACGGGGCGCGACACTTCCGAACCGCGCGTATAGGGCACGACACAGAAGGTACAGAACTTGTCGCAGCCTTCCTGCACCGTCAGAAACGCCGTCACGCCACGCGTGCGCAGCGTCGCCTTTTCGGCGACCGGCAGATGCTCGAACTTGTCCTCGACCGCATATTCCGTCTCGATGACCCGCTCGCCGCCGCGTACCCGCTTCAGCGCTTCCGGCAGGCGGTGGTAAGTCTGGGGGCCGATGACGACATCGACGGCGGGCGCGCGGCGAAGAATTTCCTCGCCTTCGGCCTGCGCCACACACCCGGCAACGCCGATCATGAATTCGCGGCCCTGCTCTTCCCGCGATTTTTTCATGTCGCGCAGACGGCCAAGCGCCGAATAGACCTTTTCAGCCGCTTTTTCGCGGATATGACAGGTGTTCAGCAGAACCAGATCCGCCTCGCCCATATCCTCGGTCTGAACGTAACCATCCTTCGCCAGCGCGTCGCTCATGCGAACGGAATCGTAGACGTTCATCTGACAGCCGTAGGTCTTGATAAAAACCTTGCGGCTGTTCGAACCCTCGCGGGCTATCAATTGGGGGGCGTCGAGACTGATGGTTTCCTGGGTCATGGCGGCTATCTAGTGTTTTTCACGGCCAGATTAAACAGAAAAATGCCGGAAAAGCTATGATCTCGCTATTTCCGCCAGCCACCGCGCAGGCTGAAGGCCAGCATGAAACGGATGGAAGCGGCGATATCGGTCGCAAGGCGCTTGCGGTTATCCGTGCTGTGGAACGGAACGCTGTCACCGAAGGTCACATCGACATCGATGGCGCCTGCCCTGATGACGCCAAGCAGATGCGGCACCAGCGTTATGCTGCCCGGCCAGGCGGCAATGATCCGATGATAACGACCCATGGCCATGCCGTGTACCCGCGTATAGGCGATGGCGACCGGCTGCACGTAAACCAGCTTGCCCGGGACCTGCTCGGCCGCCGTGGAGGCCGCGCCGAACAGCGAGGATTTGACGGCGAGCATGCGGTTGCCGTCCGAAGTGGTACCTTCGGGGAACAGGACGACGATCTCGCCATCGGCCATGCGGCTGGCAATCTCACCAACCTGCTCGCCGGTGCTGCGTTTCTGTTCTCGCTGGACGAAGATGCTTTTCTGTAGCCGGGCGAGCCAGCCGAAAACCGGCCAGTCCCTCACCTCCGTCTTGGCGATGAACACGACATCGGCAATACTGCCGAGAACGAGGATGTCCTTCCACGAGGCGTGGTTGACCGCCAGCATCAACGGTTTTGCCCGCTCCACATCACCATGAACATGCACGCGAATGCCGAGAACACGGCAGGCGATGCGATGCCAGATGCGTGGAATGCGGCGGCGAAGCCGCCAGTCGAAGGCGAGGCCCAATAGTTGCAGCGGCAGCAATATGAGCGTGACGATCAGAAGAACGACCGCGATATAGGCTGCTCTGAGCCACATCATGATTGGAACGCCCGTCTGTTCACCGGCGTCTCAGCGTTCGCCGGGCTTTAACGGCACGCCGTAAAGTTCCAGCCGGTGATCCACGAGCTTGAAGCCGTGTTCGCGGGCGATCTTCTCCTGGAGGGCCTCGATCTCGGCGGAATGAAATTCGATGACGACGCCGTTCTTCAGATCGATCAGATGATCGTGATGTTCCTCGGGCACCGTCTCGTAACGCGAGCGGCCATCACGAAAATCGTGACGCTCGATAATGCCGGCGTCTTCGAACAACTTCACCGTTCTGTAGACGGTGGAAATCGAGATGCGCGGGTCCACGGCGGAGGAACGGCGGTAAAGTTCCTCGACATCGGGATGGTCGGCCGATTCCTGCAGGACACGGGCAATGACGCGGCGCTGGTCCGTCATCCGCATGCCGCGTTCGGCACAAAGCTCCTCCAGCGTTTTCGAAAGGTCTATCACGTCTTCTGGCCTTTTGAGTATTCCGGTTGAATTTTGCGGCTTTCGCCGAAAAAATGCCTGTCGCAGGGAACTAGCGAAGATCGCGGCGCATGACAAGCGCCGTCGACTTGGTTCCATCCTTGGCGGTATAATAGGCCTTGCGCTCCGCGACTGTCTTGAAGCCGAGCTTTTTATAAAGCCCAAGGGCGGAAGCGTTGCTGTTGTCCACCTCAAGGAACATGGTTTCCGCACCGCGCATCATCGCTTCGCGAATGGCCGACTGCATCAGACGCCAGCCGAGGCCAGCGCGCCCGAACTTGTCGGCGACGGCGACGGTGAGAATTTCCGCCTCACCCGCCACTTCGCGCGCCAGCACGAAGCCACCGAGCGGCCTGCTGAAAAATGCGTTGGTCTGACGGGCGACGGCACCGAAAACCGACCCCTGCGTCAACAGGCCGGAGAACTCGCCGTCATTCCAAGGGCGCGGAAAGCGCAGCGCATGCAGCTCCGCCACCGCGCCGCAATCCTCATGCTGCATCGGCACGATTTCGAAATAGGGCTTCCAGCTCAGATAATCATCAAACATAGCAAGGATCGGGCATCACGGGAATCATTCGCAGGCATTCAGCCATGCCCTATCAGGCAACACCCTGACGTGCCAGCGCAAAACCGGTCTGCGGCCGGGCATCCGGCCCGCGCAGATAAAGCGGCGCAGGCTTCGGTTGGCCTGCCGGCTTGCGCGCAGCGGCGCGCGCCACCGAGGTAATCGGGAAATGATCCGGTCCGGAACCAGCCTCTGCCCCGGCGAAAAGAGGCGCAGCGGAGCCGATGACGGCGCCATCGAAACCTTCGATAGCCAGTCTCGAATCCTCCAGAGACAGGAGGGAGGCATCGCGAAGCGGCGATCCATCCGCCGAGAATGTCTGGAGGTAGGCTTCATCGCGCTTGGCATCCAGCCCGACGGCCACGGGCCGGCCGGGATTTACAAGCAGATAATGCAGCGCAAGCGTCTCGAGCGTGGTTACACCCAAGGCCTCAATGCCAAGGGACAGGGCAAAGCCACGCGCAGCGGCAACACCGACACGGATACCGGTGAAAGACCCGGGACCGATGGTAACACCGATGCGTTCGACATTCTGGAGCGGCAGTTGCGCCTGCTCTAGAGCGCCGTCAATGACAGCCATCAGCCTTTCAGCATGGCCCTTGCCGATTGTTTCGCACACTTCGCCGAGTACCCTGTCGGAGGCGCTGTCATAAACGCAGGCGGAACAATCCACACCTGACGTGTCGAGTGCTAGAACAATCATCGCGTGGCCTGGCTTACAATGTCATACCGCTTCGACTTCGCGCACTTCCGGCACGAAATGGCGAAGCAAATTCTGAACGCCATGCTTCAGCGTGGCGGTGGAGGACGGGCAACCCGAGCAGGCGCCCTTCATGTTGAGGAACACGGTACCATCGCGGAAACCGCGGAAGGTGATGTCGCCACCGTCCTGCGCCACGGCGGGACGGACGCGGGTATCCAGCAACTCCTTGATGGTGGCGACGATGGTTTCGTCACCCTCTTCGAAGAATTCGCCCTCCTCATCCGACACTTCGGCCGCAACGGCCGTGCCCATGATCGGGCGGCCGGACATGAAGTGCTCCATGATCGAGCCCAGAATAGCAGGCTTCAGGTGCTGCCATTCCGCACCGTCCTTGGTGACGGTGATGAAATCGAAACCGAAATAAACGCCGGTCACACCCGGAATCGTGAAGAGGCGCTCCGCCAGCGGCGAAGCCTGCGCCTGCGACGGGTTGAGAAACTCTGCCGTGCCGCTTTCCAGCACCACCTTGCCCGGCAGGAACTTCAACGTCGTGGGGTTCGGCGTGGCTTCCGTCTGAATGAACATCGTCTGTCTCCTTCGAGGTCGCCGTTCACGCCCCGCAATTTAGAATTCTTCCAAAAAATACGCCCGGCGAAGCCGTACTTCAAGCCCTGACATGATAATTACATTCAAGAAATCGTCAGCCCCAAGATCTTGCCCGAAACCAGGATCAGCAGAGCGCGTCGATTTCCTCGTCCGACAGCGTATCCGGCAGCACGGTGACCGGAATGGGAAAGGCTGCACCGCGTCCGGCGATGGAGGACACCAGCGGTCCCGGCCCTTCCTTGGTCGAGCCTGCTGCCAGAACGAGAATGGCGATATCGCGGTCTTCCTCGACCAGCCCGTGGATCTGCTCGGTGGCGCTGCCTTCGCGAATGACCGACTCCGGTTCGATACCGATTGTCTCGCGCACCTTCTGGGCGATCTTGGCAAGCGTGGCTTCCGCCTCCTCACGCGCCTCGGCCCGCATGATCTGTTCGACACCCAGCCATTGCTGGAAATCCCCTTCCGGGATCATGTAAAGCAGGACCAGTCCGCCATTGGAGTTCTTGGCGCGACGGCCGGCATAGTGCACGGCCCTTTCGCATTCCGGTGTGTCATCGATAACGGCGAGAAATTTGCGACGATGCCCTTCCAGACGCGACAGCCGTTTTGAAACCATTCCGCACTCCCTAAGTCCGCCGTGATCCAAAAAACCGCCCGACGGTTCGGGCGGAGATTATATCAAATCACGGCAGGCGCAAACCGCCTGCCGTCGTTCGCAGGCGGCCTGTGCTCAGCGCAGGAAGCCGATGATATCGCGCACCTCGTTCATCGTCTTCTCAGCGATCGCGCGAGCCCGCTCGCCGCCCTGGCTGAGAATGGCATCGATATGGGTCGGGTCATCGAGAAGGCGGCGCATCTCGTTGTTGACGGGGGCCAAAACATTGACGGCAAGCTCGACGAGGGCCGGCTTGAAGGCCGAGAACTGCTGTCCGCCGAATTCGGAAAGAACATCCGCCTTGGTCCTGTCGGACAGCGCGGCATAGATGCCGACGAGGTTTTCGGCCTCGGGGCGACCCTTCAGGCCTTCCACTTCGCTCGGCAACGCGTCCGGGTCGGTCTTTGCCTTCTTGATCTTCTTCGAGATCGCGTCGACATCATCCATCAGGTTGATGCGCGACAGATCGGAAGGGTCGGACTTCGACATCTTCTTGGTGCCGTCCTTGAGCGACATCACGCGCGGCGCCGGACCGCCGATAAGCGGCTCCACCATCGGGAAATAGGCGTGCACCGGCTCATCGCCGACCGTAATGTCGAGGCCAAGACCGGCCTTGCGGATATGGTCGCTGAAATCGATGTTGAATTTCTGGGCGATATCGCGGGCGAGTTCCAGATGCTGCTTCTGGTCGTCACCGACCGGAACATGCGTGGCGCGATAGACCAGAATGTCGGCGGCCATCAGGCTCGGATAGGCGAGCAGGCCGAGCGAGACCTGCTCGGCATTCTTGCCGGACTTGTCCTTGAACTGGGTCATGCGCTCCATCCAGCCGATGCGCGCCACGCAGTTGAACACCCATGCCAATTCCGCATGCTGCGGCACGGCCGACTGGTTGAAGACGATATGTTTTACGGGATCGATGCCCGCGGCGATGAAGGCAGCCGCAATCGAGCGGGTCTGCGCCTTCAGGTCCGAGTGAACGAGCTGGGCGGTGATGGCATGCATGTCGACGACGCAATAGATGCAGTCGTTATCTTCCTGCAACGCCACGAATTTGCGGATGGCGCCGAGATAATTACCGAGATGCAGATTGCCGGTCGGCTGGACGCCCGAGAAAACCAGCGGCTTGAATGCGTTCATTGTCGTCCTCGAAAAGGCTTGTGGAGGGCCCCGCCCCGTGATTTGAATTGCACGCGCTTATGCACCCGCAGCCCCCAGCAATCAAGCGGTTTCAGGGCATGTCAGCCGCGCGGTTCCAGAAGATCCCAGCGATTGCCATAAGGGTCTACAAAGACCGCAACGGAGCCGTAAACCTCGTGGCGCGGTTCCTCCAGAAAGCGCACGCCGCGGGCGAGCATGGTCTCGTAATCGCGTTGAAAATTGTCAGTGTGCAGGAAAAACCCGACACGCCCGCCCGTCTGGTTGCCGATGGCAAGCCTCTGCGGCTCACCGTCCGCCTGGGCAAGCAGCAGGGCACCGCCATCGCTGCATTCAGGTTTCACCACCAGCCATCGCTTGCCATCACCAAGCGACTGATCGGACAGGCACTCGAACCCGAGAACATTGCAATAAAACGCTTTTGCCCGATCGTAGTTATCCACGACAAGCGTAACAAGCGCGATGCGGCGGTTGTCGGCAAAGGACATCAGCCCGCCTCCGTTTCGACGTTCTTTTTGCCGCGCTTGCGGATGGCTCGTTTGACCATGCCGATATCGGCACCGCCGGAAACGAAAGCGAGCACGAAATAAACCAGCATGGCTGCGAAAACGAGAGCCATGATGGTGCCCGCACGCACGAAAATGGACGAGGCGGAAGACAGTTCGAAACTCAGCCAGGTCAGCGCATAATGCACGAAACCGGCCATCAACGCCGCAGCCAGCAGCAAACGCGGAATGCGGGTGAGCAACGGAATATCCACCTGCCAGTGACCGCGCCACAAAAGCATGCCGAACAACAGGGCAGCATTGACCCAGCCGGCGGTGATTTCGGCAATGGCGATGCCCGGGCCTCCAAGACGCGGAAACAGTGTCAGCGCCAGGGAGACGTTCACGACGACGGAAATCGCCGCGAAGATCATTGGCGTGCGGGTATCCTCACGGGCGAAGAAGCCCGGAATGAAGGCCTTGATCAGCACGAAAGCCGGCAGACCAAGACCATAGATACCGAGGATTTGCGCGACGGTGACGGTGGCCGAAGGCGAGAAGTTGCCGCGTTCATAAAGAAAACGAACGATAGGCTCCGCCATGACGAGAAGTGCTGCGGCAGCGGGCAATGTCAGGAACAGTACGAATTCGACCGAGCGGTTCTGGAGGCTCCCGGCCTCCACCATATGCCCGCCGCGCAAAGCCCGCGCCAATTCCGGCAGAAGCACGGTGGCCACCGCAATGCCGACCACGCCGAGCGGCAGCTGGTAAATCCGGTCCGCATAGGCAAGCGACGAGATCACGCCTTCGCCGGCAGAGGCGATATTGGTGTTGATCAGCAGATTGATCTGGGTGATGCCGCCGGTGATGGCTGCCGGTAGAGCAAGAACCAGAAGGCGCTGCACATTCTTCGTCAGCCGCGGCCTGCGGAAACCGATGCGCATGCCGGCATTGCGCACGGCGATCCAGACAATGGCAAGCTGCACCAGACCCGCCGCCATCACGCCCCAGGAGAGCGCATAACCCACCTGAAGCGGATCGTAATTCTTCCACCATGCCAAAGCGAGCACGCCGATGAGGATGATGTTGAGGAAAACGGGAGCAATTGCGGCTGCGAAATAGCGATGCAGCGAGTTCAGCATGCCGCCCATCATTGCCGCCAGAGACATGCAGGCGAGATAGGGGAACATGATGGTGGCGAGATGGACGGTGTTGTCGAATTTCACCGGATCTTCCAGAAAGCCCGGCGCGATCACCGTGCGCACGATGAACGGCATCGACAGTTCCATCAGGATCGTCAGAGCCAGAAGCACGGTGAACAGGACGCCGAAGACTTCCTCAGAAAAGCGCCTTGCGCCCTCCATGCCGTTCGCCTCAATTTCCTTGGCGAAGAGCGGCACGAAAGCCGAGTTGAACGCGCCTTCGGCAAACAGTCGCCGGAAGGTGTTCGGGAAACGGAAAGCGGCGTTGAAGGCGTCAGCCACCGGACCGGTGCCGACGGCGGCGGCCATCAGGGTCTCGCGGACAAAGCCGAAGATGCGACTACCGAGCGTGGCCGTGCCGACGGTGGCGAACTTGCCGATCAGACTCATGGTCGCTTCAAGCCTTTGCCGTGCGCGCGGCCGGAAGGGCCGCCACGTCTGGATGGGCGATGATGCCGTTCGGCATACGGTCTCGCAATTCGTCTTCCTGCTCGCTCATCACGGCCTTCAGACGCGTGGCGATGCTGGCCTGCCGGTTGTCATTCGTCACCTTCTGGCCGAAGAGGTCCGTCACATAGAAGGTATCGATGACCTTTTCGCCGAAGGTGGTGATGCGGGCGGAATGAATATCGAGCGACAGGTCGGCGATCACAGCCGTCATGTCAGCCAGAAGCCCCGGCCGGTCGAGGCACTCGACTTCGATAACGGTGAACTTGTTGGACAAACCATTCGAGATGGTGACGGAAGGGGGAATGGTGAAGGCGCTTTTCTTCTTGCGGCTCTTGGTGCGGGTGGCAATCATTTCCGGCAGGCGCTGCTTGCCGGAGAGAACCTCCTCGATGAGCTTGCCGACATTGTTGCCGCGCCGCGTCTCATCCTCATCGATCGGAAATTCGCGGTTGATCAGGATCGTATCGAGCGCCCGCCCGTCGGACGTCGTGAAAATCTGCGCATCGGCGATATTGGCGCCGGCGGCCGCACAGGCGCCGGTGATGATGGACAGCAGGCGCGGATGGTCCGGCGCCAGCACGGTAATTTCGGTGATGGCATGGAAGGAATGGGTGCGCACCATGGTCGACAGCGCTTTTTCCTGCTTGTCGGCCTCACGGATGAAGCGGGTGTGGCGCACCTGGTCTTCGAGCGCCACCGTCAAAAGATAGGGCTCGTAGTGCAGCTTGGTATATTTGCGCCGCGCCTTCTGGCCCCAGTCCTCGAGGGCGTCGTAGAGCGCCTGCCGGGCGATCTGCGCGCGCTCCTTGCGGGAGACTTCCGAAAAGCCGCCCGAGAGCAGCAGTTCGGTCTCGTAATAAAGCGAACGCAGCAGCTGCCCCTTCCAGCCGTTCCACACACCCGGACCAACGGCACGGATATCGCAGACCGTGAGGATGAGCAGCATCTTCAGCCGCTCCATGGACTGCACCTTGTCGGCAAAATCGGTGATGGTCTTGCGGTCATGCAGATCGCGCGTCTGGGCGACCATGGACATCAGCAGATGCTGCTCGATCAGCCAGACCACCGTTTCGGTCTGCTTGCCGGTGAGGCGAAAACGCTGGCAGAGCTTGCGGGCGACACGCGCGCCGGCAATCGAGTGATCCTCCTGCCGTCCCTTTGCCACATCGTGCAACAGAACGGCGACATAAAGCGCCTCACGTTCCTCGACGCTCGGCATCAGCTGGTTGGCGAGCGGGTGGGCATCGACAGCCGTTCCCTTGTCCACTTCCGACAGAACGCCGACAGAGCGGATCAGATGCTCATCCACCGTATAGTGGTGATACATGTTGAACTGCATCATCGCGACGATCTTGCCGAATTCGGGAATGAACTTGCCGAGCACGCCGGCCTCGTTCATGCGGCGCAGGGTCAGGGCCGGATCGCGCCGCGACGTCAGGATCGACAGGAAAAGCCGGTTTGCCTCTTCGTTTTCGCGAAGCTCGTCATTGATGAGCGACAGCGAACGCGTGACGACACGCAGCGCATCGGGATGCAGTTCGAGATTGTTGATATCGGCAATGTGGAACAGCCGGATCAGATTGACCGGGTCGTTCTTGAAGACATCCGGCTTGGCGAGCGCGATGCGGCCGCGATCCTCGACGAATTCCACCGAGCCGGGAATCTTGCGTACACGGTGGGCGAAGCGGCTGAGGACGCCGGAAAGACCCGGCACGTCCTTCGCCTGCCGGTCTTCCAATGCAGCGCAGACGATGCGGGTCAGGTCGCCCACATCTTTCGCCACGAGGAAATAATGCTTCATGAAGCGTTCGACGGCGGACAGGCCGGGGCGCGGCTGATATCCCAGCGCATCGGCGATTTCGCGCTGAATGTCGAAAGAAAGGCGCTCTTCGGCCTTGTTGGTGATGAAATGCATCTGGCAACGGACGGCCCAGAGAAAATCATCAGCCTTTTCGAACAGCCTGAGTTCGCGCCGCGACAGGACGCCGAGCTTCACCAGATCGGCCGTATCGCGGACGTGATAATAATATTTGGCGATCCAGAACAGCGTGTGCAGGTCGCGCAACCCGCCCTTGCCTTCCTTGACGTTCGGCTCCACCAGATAACGCGTATCGCCCGCCTTGCGGTGGCGCTGGTCGCGCTCGGCGAGCTTTGCGGCAATGAACTCCGGACCGGTACCAGTGACGACTTCCGACTCGAAGCGTTTTTCAAGATCGTCGGTCAAGGATTTTTTGCCGCAGATCGCCCGCACTTCCAGAATGGCCGTGCGGATCGTCATGTCGGATTTGGAGAGGCGGATGCATTCATCCACCGTGCGGGTGGCGTGGCCGACCTTGAAACCGAGGTCCCAGAGGAGGTAGAGCACGAACTCCACGGCCTTGTGCATGTCAGGCGTGTTCTTGGCCGGCAGCAGGAACAGAAGGTCGATATCCGATCCCGGCGCCAGCGTGCCACGACCGTAACCGCCGACCGCCGCCACCGCGATCTGCGGTGTATCTTTCGGATAGACATATTGGCAGGCGAGATCATAGAGGATTTCGATCAGCCGATCCTGAAGCCAGGAAATGCGTCTGGCGCAATCGATGCCACTACCATCGGCTTTTAATAGTTCTCTAGCCTTTTCCCGGCCTTCCGTGCTGGCCTTGCGAAAGATCGGCAGCAGATCGGAGCGAATATCGGCAATGCGTTTGCCGTCTTCCTTGAAGATGATGTCGCATTCGCGCTTCAGCGCCGATACATCGAGAATGTCGGAAAAATCCAGGTCCTTGATGGCCATCTATGCCGGTATCCATGTCCTGTGGGAAATCCCACCACTTGCGATGGGAGTGTCCTATAGCGAGTTTTAAAGGCGATGGACAGGCAATCTATTCCTTCAAGCCTTGCCAAGTTCTTTCTTCAACGCATAGAGCGCGTCTAATGCCTCACGCGGCGTCATTTCGTCGGGGTTGAAGCCTTTCAGAGCTTCCTCCAGCTTCGATGGTCCGGCCTTGCGGGTTTCGTCGCGGCGAACCGCGATCTGGAACAGCGGCAGATCGTCGATGAGCTGGCTGGCCGGGTTCTTGCGGTCGGCATCTTCGAGCTTCGTCAGCACCTCGCGGGCGCGCTCCACCACCGAAGCAGGCAAGCCCGCAAGCCGCGCCACCTGAATGCCATAGGAACGATCCGCAGCGCCCGGTCCGACCTCGTGCAGGAAGATGACGTCACCTTCCCACTCCTTCACCCGCATCGTGGCATTGGAAAGGCGGCCAAGTTTTTCCGACAGCACGGTCAATTCGTGGAAATGGGTGGCGAAGAGACCACGGCAACGATTGACCTCGTGCAGATGCTCCACCGCCGCCCAGGCGATGGAAAGACCGTCAAAGGTCGCCGTGCCCCGGCCAATCTCGTCCAGAATGACCAGCGAGCGGTCCGTCGCCTGATTGAGAATGGCGGCGGTTTCCACCATTTCCACCATGAAGGTCGAGCGGCCGCGCGCCAGATCATCCGATGCGCCAACACGGGAAAACAGCCGGTCGACGACGCCGATATGGGCGGCTTCCGCCGGAACGAAGGAGCCGATCTGCGCGAGAATGGCGATCAGCGCATTCTGGCGCAGGAAGGTCGACTTACCGCCCATGTTCGGGCCGGTGAGCAGCCAGATCGCACCGTTCTTGCCGCCATTGACGGCCGACAGATCGCAGTTGTTGGCGATGAAGGGTCCGGCCGACTGCCGCCGCAGCGCCTGCTCCACCACCGGATGCCGCCCGCCCTTGATCGCAAAGGTCATGGAAGCATCGACGATCGGTCGGCAATAGGCCTGTTCGGTGGCGAGATAGGCAAGGCTCGAGGCGACATCGATCACCGCAAGCGCAAGTGCGCCGGCCTTGATCGCTTCCGCCTGCTGCACCACGGCCTTGACCATGCGCTCAAAGGCTTCCAGTTCCATGGTCAAAGCCTGCGCAGCGGCATTGGCGATGCGGCTTTCGAGATCGGCAAGCTCAGTGGTGGTGAAGCGCATGGCGCCTGCCATGGTCTGGCGGTGGATAAAACGCGCCTTGGCCTCATCCGTCGCCATCATCACATCGGCATTGCCTGCCGTCACCTCGATGAAATAGCCCAGCACATTGTTGTGCTTGATCTTGAGCGACTTGATGCCGGTCTCATCGGCATATTTGAGCTGCAACCCGGCAATCACCCGGCGCGACTGGTCGCGCAGTGCCCGCACCTCGTCGAGTTCGGGATTGGCGCCTTCACGCAGGAAACCGCCGTCACGTTTCAGAAGCGGCAGATCATCAGCCAGCATTGAGCCGAGCATGGCTTCAAGACCACCGGGCAAGGCCTTCAAATCCTTCAGAGCCGTTGCCAGCTCATCCGGCAACAACCCGTCATCGAGAATGGTCGCTATTTTTTCGGCGGAAACCAGTCCCAACCGGATGGCGCCGAGATCGCGTGGCCCACCGCGCTCCAGCGCCAGACGCGAAAGCGCACGCGGCATATCGGCGACATGTTTCAGCGCATCACGCAGGCCATCACACAGCGAGACGTCATCGATGAGATAGGCGACGGCATCGAGGCGGGCGTTGATCCTTTCCGGGTCGGTCAAGGGCGACATCAGCCGCTCGGCCAGAAGCCGTGCACCGCCGCCGGTTACCGTACGGTTCAGGGCATGCAGCAGCGATCCATCTCTCTCACCGGACAGCGTCTTCACCAGCTCCAGATTGGCGCGGGTGGCGGGATCGATGAAAAGCGTGGAGGCGGCACTTTCACGCTCCGGTGCACCGAGCGGCGGGCGCTCGGCGATCTGGGTCTTTTCGACATAGGCGACGGCAGCGGCGGCAGCCGCCATTTCCACGCGCGAAAAGGCGCCGAAACCATCCAACGTCGAGACGTTGAAATAACGGGCGATGCGCCCTTCCGCCGTGGCGCTGTCGAAAAGGATAGCCGGTTGCGGAACCGCCACACGGCCAAGCACATCGAAAACCGGCCGCAGTTCCTCGTCATGGAACAGGCTATCGGCGACGATCAGCTCGCGCGGATCGATGCGCCAGATATCGGCGAGCAGCCGTGTCAGCGTGGTTTCCGCCAGACGGAAGACGCCGGTGGAAATATCGATCCAGGCGAGCGCAAACTGCGCTTCGGCACTGCCGCGAATGCGGGCGAGCGCCATCAGATAGTTGGATTCCGTCGGCGACAGCAGCTTTTCTTCGGTCAGCGTGCCGGGCGTGACAAGCCGCACCACATCACGCTTGACCACGGATTTCGATCCGCGCTTCTTGGCTTCCGCCGGATCTTCCACCTGTTCGCAGACGGCAACGCGATAACCGCGCAGGATGAGTTTCTGGAGATAATCATCCGCTGCATGGACGGGAACACCGCACATGGGAATATCGTGCCCCATATGCTGGCCGCGTTTCGTCAACGTGATGCCGAGAGCGCGAGAGGCTTCGACCGCATCGTCGAAGAACAATTCGTAAAAATCGCCCATGCGGTAGAAGAGCAGCGAACCGGGATTGTTCGCCTTGATCTCGATATATTGCTCCATCATCGGAGTGGCCGTCGCGCGGCTCTCTTCCGAGATCAGGGAAGCGGTTGTCAGAACGTCCGTCAATGGCCTGCCGATGTCATATCGTGTTGCGGAAAAGGAGCGCCGACACTAGCGGCAATCTCCACCTTAAGACAACACACGCGGGGACGCTGCCCACAGGAACATCCCGCCCGGCTGCGCCAAAACCCTGTCAGCCGTTGATGCGCTCGGCCTCGCCGCCGTAATAGCTGATATAGCGACCGGCGATGGACGAAACCGGCAGGACTACGAGGACGTCGGTGGTGTTAAAGGCATGGTCCACAACCGCGCCGGAGCCGAACATGGCGCCAAGGCGCATATAGCCCTTGATCAGCGGCGGCATGGCGTTCAGCGCCTTGCGGGCGTTGAGCGCCTCAGCCGGCACAAGGTCCATCTCATGGTAAAGCTCGGGAAGAGCCGACGCTTCCCACTCGCCCTTGGCTACGCAATTATGGTGCAGGAACGACAGGGCAAGCGCGTGGGCTTCCGGTTGCACGCCGGGGAAGGAGGCACAGCCGATCATCGCATCCATGCGGTGTTTCACGGCATAGGCCCAGTTGCCCTGCCACAGAAGCTCGACGGTGCGCTTGGTGCGATATTCCGGCAGCACGCAGGAGCGGCCAAGCTCCATGAAGCGCTTGCCCGGATGGCGCGCGACGAGACCGGCGATGTCGAATTCGCTGGCGGAATAAAAACCATTATTGGCGAGCGCCGTTTCCTGACGCAGAAGACGGTAGGTGCCAACGATCTGGTCCTCGCTGTCGCCTTCGATCGCCTTGTCGAGCACGAGCAGATGATCGCAGACGCTGTCCCAGGCATCGATATCGCGCTTGCGGCGCATCGCTTCTGCCGGAAGGCGCGCCTTCATTTCCTCGACAAAGACCCGGTAACGCACGGATTGTGCGGCATCGATCTCACGCTCATTTCTTGCAAGCCGTGTTTCAAGTGTACCGATACGACCGAAAAGGCCCTCATTATCCTGCACAGTCTCAGGACGAGGATGAATGACAACATTGTTTTCACAAATGTCGTGATTGAGTATTTCGGCAACCATGGGGAATCGCTCCGCCACCAAAGAATTTTCCTGTCATAAATCACTAATTGACGACAGAATAGTGACAAAATGCAGCCAGAGCGAGTCTGTTAAATTATGATGGCGACACACGTTTCGCCTCCAGCAGGCGGCGAATTTCCTCGACCAGCCGCCTCGGGTCGGCAGGTTTGGTCAAAACCTTGGCCGCACCGGCCTCCAGCAAGATTTCAGCAGTCGCGGCACTCGCATCGCCGCTCAGCACGATAACGGGAATATTTGCCTCGCCCTTAAGCGTCAGGAGAAGGTCGGGTAACATCTCCAGCCCCTCACCACCCGGCATACTGAGATCGGAAATGATGAGGTGCGGCAAGCGAGAGGCGCCCGGCGCCACCGACTGCTGCAGGGCGTGAAAATCGTCAACGGCGCGGACAATAAAGCCGCTTTTTTCGAGCACGGCGCGAATGATGCGGGCATTGACGGCGTCGTCCTCGGCCACGAGGATCTCGATGCCGCTTGCGCCTTCGCTCACCCGCGACGAAAACCCCACATCCGGGTGATTGTCGTTGATGGCGTCGCGCCGTTCTATTCCACGCAGGCGGCCGCACAGGACGTCGATCAGGGATTTTTCGCGCAGCGGCCGGATCAGCCACGCATCGAAGGATACATGCATCGTCGAAGGCCGCTCTTCGGGACTGACCAGCAGCGTGCGGCGAACATTCTGTTGTGGCCACTCCTTCAGATCGTCCCTGAAGAGAGCGGAAATGCGTTGATCGACGATGATATCGGTGAGGCTCGCGGCCACGCCACCCGTCTTGTCCTTCAGCCTTTCCAGATCCTCCGGCTGATGGATGAGAATACACTTGCCGCCGAAAGCCTCTATCGCCTCCATCGTCACCGCTGCCGCCACACCCTTTGGGGCGACCAGCAGGACATTCGTATGCTGAAGGCAATGACGCCGGCCTTGGTCCGGCATTCCGGCAGGCGCGCTGCCGGGGCGGAAGGCGAGCGAGAAGGTGCTGCCCTTGCCCTTGCGGCTCGACACGGTGAGGCTGCCGCCGAATTCCCGCACGATGCGGGCGGAAATGGCCAGCCCGAGTCCGGTCCCTGCACTTCTCTGCGACATGGGGCCAGCCTGCTCGAACTCACCGAAAATACGGGCCTGCTCCGCCGCACTCATGCCCGGGCCGGTATCTTCGACGGTGATCAGCAATTCACCCTCGACCATGCGCGCCCGGATGACGACTCCGCCTTCCCGGGTGAATTTGACGGCATTTCCAAGCAGGTTGAACAGGACCTGACGCAGCCTTGCCGGATCGAAATCCAGATAATCGGGCACATCGGGCGTGACGAAGGAGGTGATTTCGATGCCCTTTTCATGGGCGCGATGCGCCAGCATCTCGACAATGCTCTCGATCAGCCGTCGCAGGTTTTCCGCCCGCGGATTGAGCTTGAAACGGCCCGCCTCCATGGTCGAATAGTCCAGCAGGTCCTCGACCAGTTGTACCAGCGACTGGCCGGACTGTTTCATGCCGTCGAGATAATTCCGCTGCTCTTCATTGAGCTTCGTCTGCGACAGAAGATGGTTCATGCCAAGCATGCCGGAAAGCGGCAGGCGAATTTCGTGGCTTACGGTGGCCAGCAGCCGCGCTTTTTCGGCATCGGCCTTTTCGGCGCGCAACCGTGCGTCTTCCCTTTCGCCAAGCGCCAGACGCTCTTCGGTCACGTCCCTGGCGATGCTGCTGATAAGAAGACGGCTGCTCGCGAGATCGCGGGTCACGGCATCATGCCAGGAGAAAATGCGCTGGCCAAAGGGGGTCGCGATTTCTACATCATAAACGTGGGCTTTGCCGCCCGGCCGGAACGCGATGCCTATCTCCTCGCAGCTCAGTCCCTCGGGAGCAGAACATCCCGTCATTTCGCGAAAGACGGCGTTCGCCTCGACGATGCGCCGGTCCATGTTACGGATCACGACAATATCGCCCATGGCTTCCTGCATCTCGGCGACCAGCGACCGGTTTTGCACTTGCCGCAGCCGGACATCCGAATAATCGGCTTGCAGTTCGCCGGACTGAGGGGACGTTTTGCCGAAGAGCGCGTAGAACAGGAGGCCGACGAGCACGGCGGCAAAGAAGGATGCCAGCGCGACGGTGACCGCATAGGGCACCGCGAGCGCAATCAGCGCCGCAGAGAACGCACCGACTGACAAGGAAACGGCGGCATGGAGCGCGATCGTTCCGGCACCGATCTCACCGGCCGTATCAGTGCGGTGAGGTGTCGCCTTGGCATGATCCATCGGCTGCGCGGCTGGGGCAGCCGCGTGGAGGCCATCTAAAACTCTTTCCCGAAGTCTTGCCGGTTCGCTCATAAACAACCGCTACCACGGCAGCGGTTTTGATATGTTTGGCTGAAACCCTAAAATTTTACTTTTTTGCCGCGCGAGCGTGCAGAAACTCATCCAGAATGACGCAACCCGCACCAATGGTTATGAAAGTGTCGGCCAGATTGAAGACCGCGAAAGACCATGTGTCGGTGTGAAACAGGATATAATCGATGACGTGTCCGTAGAAAAAGCGGTCGAGAAGATTGCCGGCCGCGCCTGCGATGATGAAGGCAAAACCCAGATGAGCAAAGGTTCGGTCCGCCGCCGTCTTGCGCCAGAGCCATAGCACAAAGACCACAATGACGAGCCGCATGCTGACGATGAACCAGCCATGCATGTCCGACAGCATCGAAAATGCGACGCCGAGATTGTAGGTGCGGTAAAGCGCCAGGAACGGAACGACCGGCACCATCTCCTGTAACGGCAGATAGGCTTCGACCAGTTGCTTGACGATCTGGTCCAGCACCAGTGCGGCGACGATCAGCGCGAAAGCCGGGCCAAATTTCGAAAACAACGCCGCTTTGGCCATTACTTCACCGGTGTCAGTTCGAGGAGATGTCGCCGCGCTTCGAAAAGCATGACGGCGGTTGCGATGGCGAGATTAAGGCTGTCGGCACGGCCCTGCTGCGGAATGCGGGCCAGCTGGTCGGCCTTGCCGGCCAGTTCCGGCGGCAGGCCCGATTGTTCATTGCCCATCAAGACCACCACCGGCTTGCCGGAATAGTCAATCTTTCGATAATCCACCGCGCCGGCGAGATGGGTGGCGACGACGCTCACATTGGCCGATTTTTTCCAGGAGAGGAACTCCTCGACCGAAGCACGGGCAACAGGCGTGGCGAAAACCGAACCCATGGTGGCGCGAACCGTTTCCAGCGAGAAGGGATCGGTGCAATCGCCGACCAGAATGACGCCCGAGGCGCCTGCCGCATCAGCGGTGCGGATGATGGTGCCGAGATTACCGGGATCGCGGACCCGGTCGAGCGCGATATAGGTCTCGCCCTTTTCCGGGCGAATATCCTTCAGCGGTTTCCATTTCTGCTCGAAAATGCCGACGACCATCTGCGGATTGTCGCGACGGGTGATCGAGGCGATAACCTTTTCGCTGACTTCCAGCACCAAACCGCCGGAGGCGACCGTCTTCACCGCCGCCTGCTCCACCAGCGGCTTGCCCTTGGCGGCCTTGGCATAAACCAGCGTCTTGATTGTCCAGCCCAGTTCAAGCGCGTCGATGACCAGCTTCAGGCCTTCCGCCATGAAGGTGCCGGTTTCTTCCCTGCCCTTTTTCTGGGTGAGCGCCTTGATATCCTTGATGATGGGATTGGCAAGGCTGGTCACTTCCTTGACCTGGCCAACCCGGCGCGTCGTGTTTTCGCGCATGTCCTTCGTCATTTCGGCTCCCAGCGGCTGAACAGCGATGTGGAAAGCACCCGGCCCGGCGTCTTGCCATCAAGACCGGCCTCGCGAATGACGAGTTCGCCGGATGCGACAACGCCACCGGCGCCACGCATGGTTTCGCGCATCAGTTCGTGCATCGAATAGAAGCTGGCACGGATGGAATAGGCCGTCAGCACAAGGCCGAGTGCCCTGGGCGACAGGATTTCACGGCAGATATCCAGCATCAGCGGCAGATGGTCGAATAATTGCCAGACTTCGCCATGGGTGCCACGGCCGAATTTCGGCGGGTCGGTGAGGATGATGTCATAGGTGCTGCCGCGACGTTCCTCACGCTGGATGAATTTCATCGCATCTTCGCAGATCCAGCGGATGGGCGCCTGTTCAAGCCCGGCAAGCGCCTGATTTTCCTTGGCCCAGCCAATCGCCTTCTTGGAAGCATCGACATGGGTGACTTCAGCACCCGCGGCAGCCGCAACCAGCGAGGCGACGCCGGTGTAACCGAACAGGTTCAGCACTTTCAGCGGCCGGTCGGCCGTCTCGACGGTATGCTTCAGCCATTCCCAGTGGACGATCTGTTCCGGGAAGACGCCGACGTGACGGAAAGCGGTGAAACGGCCAAGAAAATCGACCCCGAGCAGGGATAGTGGCCAGGTTTCGCCAAGCGCCGCCTTTGGAAAACGCCAGCGGCCCATGCCGTCCTCATCGGTATCACCGGTGAAAATGGCGTCGGCATTCTGCCATACGCGGTCGGGGACCGACGGTTGCCACAGCGCCTGCGCCTCGGGACGGACGACGCGATATTCGCCGTATTGTTCAAGCTTCAGGCCGTTGCCACTGTCGATCAGGTGAAAATCGCCCGCACCGCTCGATTCCAGAATGACCGGAACCTGCTCTGCGGGACGTTCGCCGGTGCGAGGCTTGAGCGGCCGCGCGGGCACCTGCTCAACGGCTGCCGCCGGCGTAACCTTTTCCCTCGGCGCAGGTTTTGGCACGCTGCGGACTGCGTCCGGCTCGCGCTTTTTCGGTGCCACTTCCGCCCGCCGTGCCGGCTTTGCGGCATGAACCTGTTTTTCTCGCTCCCGGCACGTGCACGATTGCCCGGCCGGCTGTCTTTTTCTTCAATGGAAATCTTTCCGCTTCTGCCCGCGTCTTATGGCGCAGCAAATAGCATTCCACGCGCCGCTCGCCTAGAGCCGGAACGAATGTCGGCTACATCACTTTGCCGGGAGTTGACCGACATTGGGAACATGGCCGGTCGCAGCAGCTTTCTGCCGGTTGGCCTCGTCATGCCAGCGAACCGCTTCTTTCGCCTCGATACGGGCGCGTTTGCGATGCTTGCCCTGCGCAAACCAGGTGGCCGAAGACCCCAGCAGCACGCCGAAAATGACGGCCAGAAACAGGAAGACGAAAAACGGCGCGGTGAAAGAGAGAACGCCATCTTCGGGCCGGAAGGGATTTAACGCCAGCGTCACGGCCTGACGATTGGCAACGCACAGGATGACGAGAATAATCGCCAGCGGAAGCAGGATGATGAGGTTGATGATTTTTTTCGACATCCGAGAATACTCCATCGCTGCGGGGCTCCGCTAGCTCCGTTTCCGGCGCGTGCGTTGAGGACGATCAATCGTCCTCTTCGTCACCCATGCCGGGGTTCAGGCGCTCGCGCAGTTCCTTGCCCGTCTTGAAGAAAGGCACCCATTTTTCCTCGACGAAAACCGACTCACCCGTGCGCGGGTTCCGGCCGGATCGCGAAGGACGGTTTTTCACCGAAAATGCGCCGAAACCACGAAGCTCGACACGATTTCCTGCCGCAAGGGCATCGGTGATTTCATCCAGCACCGCATTGACGATGTTTTCCACGTCGCGGTGATAAAGGTGCGGGTTACGCGCAGCAACGATCTGCACCAGTTCAGACTTGATCACGGTTGCCCCCTGAAAGAATTGGATTTTTAACGCGGCTCAACCTGCCAAACGGAAACAAGACCGTCAAGAAACAACTTGTCCGCACCGAGCTGACCAGGGCCTGTGAAGGGAATTAAATCGTCATATCCCAGAAACTTCGCTATTTGCGCAACACTGAAAAGCGCAAAAGGCGAACGGGACGACGGCGCGCGCCATTCGACGATCGGCAAATCCTTGGCAACGCCGCGTGTTTCGAAATAGCCGCGAATTTCCTTTTCGCCGCCCAGCGTATCGACCAGCCTGTTGGCGAGCGCCTGCCTGCCGGTGAAAATCGATCCATCCGCCAGTTTCAGCACATCTTCGCGCGGCAACTTGCGGCGATCGGCCACAAGATCGACGAACCAGCCGTAGCTGTCCATCACCATGGCACGGATCATCGTCTTCGCTTCCTCCGGCGCCTCATGGAAAGGCGAAGGCTCCGCCTTCATCGGCGACGACTTGATTTCCTGCAGCGAGACGCCGAGCTTTTCCATAAGCTGGCCAACCTGCGGATACTGGAAGATCACACCGATCGAGCCGGTGATGGAGGTTTCACCGGCAACAATGGTATCGCCGGCCGACGCGATCATATACCCAGCGGAGGCCGCCAAAGTGCGGACATCGGAGACGACCGGCTTCTTTTCCGCAACGCCGCGAATGGCCTTGAAGATACGCTCGCCGCCATAGGTTGTGCCGCCGGGCGAGGAGATCGAAACGATCAGGCCTTTGACATTGTCGCTCTTGGCAATCTTGTCGAGCCGCTCGAGAAGTTCGGTGTTATCCTGGATCAGACCGGAAACCTCGACACGGGCAATGTGCGGTCTGGCGCTTTGCTGAGGCTCGGTCCATAAAAACCGGTAAAGGCCGAAAATGCCGGCGACAAGCAGGAGAACGGCGGCAACCCGCCAGAAAGTCAGCTTGCGGCGCAATTGCCTGCGATCCGCTATCGCCATATTATCCATCGAAAACCTCTGCCATCCGGCCTTTGAGCGACATGAGCATCACGGCCATATGGTTCTTCTAGCGCGAAGCCGCAAGGAAACAATAAGGAAACCAGAATTACGATAAAATTCGCATTTCCCTTGCACCTTTCCAGACAAAAACCATATTGGCAGGACAAAGCACTCGTGCCAAAGACTTTAAGATAAACATACAAGCTTCAATTGTGCGCCAGAATGGCGCCCAGGAAGTTTCCGGATCCACTCTTATGCTTGAAAGACTTCGCGAACCAGCGCCAGCATTTCCGCTGCCCAATGACCAGAACGGCGCTTACGAGCGCGCGCTCAGGCATTCTGCGCGCGTGAAGCGGCTGAAAATCATCCTGCCCCTCGGCGCGGCGGTCATTTCGCTTGCCTTCATCGCCGTTTCGCTTATCCGGACCTGGGCGCCCGATGAGGTCTCGCTTGAAAGCGCGAGGATCGAGGATGGCAAGATCGTGATGGAAAAACCCGCGGTTGCCGGCCGCAACGAGAAGGGGATCGATTATTCCATGAACGCCGACCGTGCGTTGCAGGATATCGCCAACCCCAACCTCATGACGCTGGAGAAGGTTCTGGCCGCGGTGCCGGTGAACGATGGCGTCGCCCAGGTAATTGCCAAGGAAGGCATTTTCGACCGGGCCACCAACACGCTGAAGATGACGGCCCCTTTTGACATCAATCTCAGCAATGGCATACAAGCGAAGTTCCAGTCTGCGGATGTCGATTTGAAGGCCGGAAAAATGAGCAGCAAAGAGCCCGTTTCGATCAAAACAAACGACGGCTCGATTGTTGCGCAATCGATTGATATCGCCGATAATGGCAAGACGATTACATTTTCGGGGCAGGTACGGGCACGTATCGCTGCATCCAATATCAAGAATGAAGGCAAGTGAGAGCCCGGTCCAGATGATGCAAATTTCCCGTCCCGTTTCCATTGGCAAATCCGCGGGCCTTACGGCCTTTGTTTTCTCCTGTCTTGCAACCGTGGCTTTCGCCCAGAACACCACGAGCAACATGCAGGGCGTCAAGCTCTCCGGCGACCAGCCGATCGCCATTGAAAGCGATCAGCTCGAAATCCGGGATCAGGAGCGCAAGGCCTATTTCACCGGTAATGTGAAAGTGGTGCAGGGCACGACCACCCTTCAGGCCGGCAAGATGACGGTGAATTACAAGGGAGAGGGTTCATCGCTCACCAGCGGTGATGCCAATATCGAAAAAATCTTCGTCGATAATAATGTCTATCTGACATCCGAGACCCAGAAGGCCACGGCCGATCACGGCGAATTCGACATGGCGGCTCAGACCTTCATCCTGACGGGCAAGCAGGTTGTGCTGTCTGAAGGCACGAATGTCTTCACCGGCTGCAAGCTGACTGTTTTGATGAATACGGGACAGGCGAAGCTCGAAAGCTGCGGCGGCCCCGTTCGGATCATGCTCGATCCGAAATCGCAGAAAAAACAGTAGTCTCACCTCGTGAAGATACCTTCGATCTCAAAAATATTTGGCGGCGGGCGCAACCGATCCGTGGAGGCGACATCGCAAGCCGACAAGGCTCGTTATGAAGGCACCCTGATCGCGCATGGTCTGACGAAGACCTATAATACGCGCCGGGTCGTCAACGGCGTTTCCCTGGTCGTGCGCCGCGGCGAGGCCGTGGGGCTGCTCGGCCCCAACGGCGCGGGCAAAACCACCTGTTTTTACATGATCACGGGCCTCGTGCCCGTCGATACCGGCAAGATCGCCATCAACGGCAATGACGTTACCGGCATGCCGATGTACAGGCGTGCGCGCCTCGGCGTCGGTTATCTGCCGCAGGAAGCCTCGATTTTCCGCGGACTGACGGTGGAGGAAAACATCCGCGCCGTGCTGGAGGTCCACGAACCGGACAGCGTCAAGCGCAACCACAAGCTCGATGAGTTGTTGGAAGAGTTTCATATTGCGCAGCTGCGCAAATCGCCGGCAGTCGCACTTTCGGGTGGTGAACGCCGCCGCCTCGAAATCGCCCGTGCTCTCGCGACCGATCCGACCTTCATGCTCCTGGACGAGCCTTTTGCGGGCGTTGATCCTATTTCCGTCAGCGACATCCAGAATCTTGTCCGGCATTTGACCGCACGCGGGATCGGCGTTCTCATTACTGACCACAACGTCCGCGAAACGCTCGGCCTCATCGACCGTGCCTATATCATCCATGCCGGTGAGGTTCTGACCCATGGCCGTGCGGACGATATCGTCAATAATCCTGACGTTCGCCGCCTCTATCTCGGCAATAATTTTAGCCTGTAGCCCCCGGGCGCGAAAGATTCTTCATCGCGCCCCGCCCTGACGCTTGACCAAACAAGATAAAAAAGCAATTTTTGGGCCAAGTTCTCTTGCCTCCGCAAAATTTATGAAAACTGTGGCAATGGAGAAGCTGTAAGGGGAGTTTCGCGTCCGCCATGGCATTATCTGCCAGCCTTTTGCTGCGTCAAAACCAGTCTCTTGTGATGACACCGCAACTGATGCAGTCCATCCAGCTGCTTCAGATGACGCATTTCGAGCTGACGCAGTTTATTGCGCAGGAGGTCGAACGCAATCCGCTGCTTGAAATTGCGGCAAACGACGGCGATTTGGGCGGTGACAGCCCGGCGGATGCGGAGAATTTCGGCGATGCCGACAGCGAGGCTTCGGATAAATCCGCTGCGATAACGGCTGACAGCGACGACTGGTACGGTGAGCGCGCCGCCAATCTTGGCGAACAACTGGATACCAGCTTTGAAAACGTCTTTCCCGACGACGGCGAGCCCAGAAAAGCCGACGCCCCCGAGCTGGCGGGCCAGTGGAAATCCATGCCCGGACAGGAATCCGGCGAAGGTTACGACCTCGACGACTTCGTTGCCGCAAAACAGAGCCTCGGTGACCATCTCAATCAGCAATTGCCGCTCGCCATTTCTTCCCCGGAGGAGCGGATGATCGCCGATGCGCTGATCGGCCAGCTCGACGAAACCGGCTATATCGCGACGGACGCTGTGGATGATGTCGCCGAACGGCTGGGAGCAACCCCATCCGCTGTTGAGCAGGTTTTGAAAACCCTTCAGGGCTTTGATCCTCCGGGCGTGTTTTCCCGCTCGCTGAGTGAATGTCTGGCAATCCAGCTCGCCCAGAAAGATCGGCTCGATCCGGCGATGCGGGCCTTTGTCGACAATCTGGAACTTCTGGCCAAACGGGACTTTGCGGCTCTGAAAAAACTCTGCGGCGTCGATGAAGAAGACCTTCTCGACATGCTGGCGGAAATCCGCACACTCAATCCACGACCCGGCGCGGGCTACGATTCGACCGTTTCTGAGACAATCGTCCCCGATATCATCGTGCGCCCCTCCTCTACAGGCGGCTGGCTTGTGGAAATCAATCCCGAAACCCTGCCTCGCGTGCTCATCAACCAGACCTATTTCGCCGAGGTCTCACGGCACAAGGTTCGTCAGGGCGAGGATCAGGATTTTCTGGCCGAGTGCATGCAGACTGCCCATTGGCTCACCCGGAGCCTGGACCAGCGCGCACGCACCATCATGAAGGTGGCAACCGAAATCGTACGCCAGCAGGACGCCTTTCTCGTCAACGGCGTGGATCACCTGCGCCCGCTGAACCTGAAGACGGTGGCCGATGCGATCAAGATGCACGAATCCACCGTCAGCCGCGTGACGTCGAAAAAATACATGCTGACGCCGCGCGGTCTGTTCGAGCTCAAATATTTCTTCAGCGTGTCGATCAGTTCCGTGGAAGGCGGCGACAGCCATTCGGCGGAAGCGGTGCGCCACCGCATCAAGGGCATGATCGCGCAGGAGTCCGCCGACGCCGTGCTTTCCGATGACGATATCGTCGACAATCTGAAAAAGAGCGGCATCGATCTCGCCCGCCGCACCGTCGCCAAATATCGCGAGGCGATGAACATCCCCTCCTCCGTGCAAAGGCGCCGGGAAAAGAAAGCGCTGGCGAGGGCCTCAGCCTACTGAGCGGCGAAAACGATCACGTTTTCAGGGCTTGGCTGCCGCATCCCGGCTGCACCATTGACTCTTGCCACGCCAGGGGCTAGAAGCCCGCCGCACACGTAAGCAAGGTCATTTGTAACGGATTCATCTCCACCGTCCATGGGCGTAAAATTCGAATGGGGGCTTTTTAAGGTCTTCGAAACGCTTGGATGCGCGCGCGGCTTGACGTAAGCTGGTACTCGCAAATCACTACAAAAAGGAAAATTTCCATGAGTGTGCGTGTATCTGGTAAACATATGGAGATCGGTGAATCTTTCCGTCAGCGGATTGAGGACAATATAGGTCTGGCGGTTACCAAATACTTCGATGGGGGGTATTCAGGCCAAGTGACCGTGGAGAAGTCGGGATCGCGTTTTGCCGCCGATTGCAAGCTGCATCTTGATACGGGCGTTGTATTGCATGCGGCGGGTCAGGCAAATGATCCGCAAGCGAGTTTCGATGCCGCCGCAGAGCGGATTGAAAAGCGCCTGCGTCGTTACAAGCGCAAGCTGAAAGACCATCATAGCGGCGCAAATGGCGTGATGCCGGAAATCGCCTATACGGTGATGGATGCTATTCCCGATGAGGATCACGAGGTCCCTGAAGACTACGCACCCACCATCGTGGCAGAGAGTTCGAAACAGATAAAGACAATGTCCGTTGCCAGCGCCGTGATGGCGCTCGACATGACGGACGAACCGGTTCTGCTCTTCCGCAGCCCGGGCAAGGAATATCTCAACATCGTCTACCGACGTCATGACGGCAATATCGGCTGGATCGACGCGGAAACGATCAAGAGCTGAACAGTCTGACAGGACTGTGGGAGGCAGGGCGCGAAAGCGTATCTGCCTCCCACATCGTCTCGATGGCATGAAGGAAAAAGAGAATGGCGTTGGCAGATTTGCTGCAACAAGATGCGATTATTCCCGCCCTCAAGGTGAATTCCAAAAAGCAATTGCTTCAGGAGCTGGCCGCAAAGGCAGCCAGAATTACCGGAGTCTCGGAACGGGAAGTTTTCGACGTCATCCTCCAGCGTGAAAAGCTCGGCTCCACCGGTGTGGGCCACGGCATCGCCATTCCGCATGGCAAGCTCAACAGCATTCATCAGATCACCGGTGTTTTCGCACGTCTTGAAACGCCGGTCGATTTCGAAGCACTGGACGACCAGCCGGTCGATCTGGTTTTCCTGCTGCTCGCGCCCGAGGGTGCCGGCGCGGATCACCTCAAGGCCCTGTCCAGAATTGCGCGCGCCCTGCGCGACCCCGAACTGGTGGCCAAGCTGCGCGCCACCGATTCCGACACGGCAATCTACGCCTTCCTCAATCAGGAGCAGGCGACGGCGGCCTGATCGCCGCTTCCCTGCTGGCCTCAGTTTTCATGACATAAAAAAACGCGCCTAACGTCGCGTTT
>LT009756.1:35849-264014 GCA_900012615.1 Agrobacterium genomosp. 13 str. CFBP 6927 | reverse complement strand
GTCCGGTTCCGCCTTTCCCCGTTCCGGTCCGTCCGGGTTCCCGTTACGTTTTACGTTTTTACATAGAACAAATAAACGCGCCGTAAGGCGCGTTTTTTATTGGGGTAATGAAGAGAATGCCTCAGGCATCCTTTTCATTGAGAGAAGAGGTGCCCGGCTCGGCCGATGCGGCGGTCTCCGCCTTCGGGCCGCCCTTGGCGACACCGACCATGGCGGGGCGCAGCACGCGATCACCGATGGTGAAACCGGCCTGAACCACCTGAACCACGGTATTGTTCGGCACCGCCGGGTTGGGGATTTCGAACATGGCCTGGTGGAAATTCGGGTCGAACTTCTGGCCTTCAGCATCGATCTTCTTGACGCCGTGGCGTTCCAGCGTCGACAGCATCGAGCGCTCGGTCATTTCCACGCCTTCAATCAGGCCGTTGAGACCAGCTTCGCCATTGGTCTTGAGTTCATCGGGAATGGCCTCGAGAGCACGGCGAAGATTATCGGAAACGGCGAGCATGTCGCGCGCAAAACCGGCGAGCGAATAGGACTTGGCGTCCTTGACGTCACGCTCGGTGCGGCGGCGAAGATTGTCCATTTCGGCCGCGAGGCGCAGGAACTTGTCGCGCAGATCGGCATTTTCAGACTTCAGCAGCTCGACCGGATCGGGTTCGGCGATTTCAGACGGCTCTTCCCCGGCAAGCGTGGGTTCGACAAACTCTTCGGCGACATCAGCGTCAGGTCCGGGCTTTTTTGTATCGTCGGTCATGACGTTCTCCAGATTTGAATGTTGTTGGTTGCGCCCGATATCGAGGTTTGACGGGCAAAAATCAAGGCTTGCGGCGAAAAGCTTGCCGCATTCTCTGGCCTTGCGGGCTTATCCTATCTCTGCTTCCGGGAAAGGCGGGCCATGATCTGCGCTGTATAGTCCACCATAGGCACGATACGGGCATAATTGAGCCTGGTGGGACCAATGACGCCGACGGCACCCACAACGCGATTTTCCTCATCGCGGTAGGGCGCGACAATCAGCGAGGAACCGGACAGCGAAAACAGCTTGTTTTCCGAACCGATGAAAATCCTGACCCCCGAGCCGCTTTCCGCGAGATTGAGGATTTCAATGAGATTTTCCTTGCGCTCGAGATCGTCGAACAGCAGGCGCACGCGATCAATGTCTTCCTCGCCGGCGAGACCCTCAAGCAGGTTGGAGCGCCCGCGCACGATGAGGCGGCCGAGCTTGCCCTCCTCATTGTCGCCCGCCCAGACGGCCAGGCCGCGCTCGATGAGATCCTGCGCCAGCGTGCCGAGCTCCGATTGCAACTCCGCCTGCTGCCTCTGGAACTGAGTTCGCAACTCCTGCAGCGTCTGGCCGGACAGATGCGCATTGATGAAATTCGCCGCCTCTATCAATTGCGACGAGGAAATGCCCGCAGGTAACTCGATGATGCGGTTTTCGACCTGATTGTGGTCGCCCACCAGCACGGCAAGCGCCTTGGTGGGTTCCAGCCGGATGAATTCCACATGTTTGAGGATGACGTCGTTCTTGGCCGTCAGCACGAGGCCAGCGCCGCGCGACATGCCTGATAACATGCGGCTCGCCTCCGTCAGCAGCCCTTCCAGCGATTGCTCGTGGCCGGCGACCGGGCCGATCTGCCGGTCGATGTTTGCCCGTTCCTCAGCAGGCAGATCGCCCACCTGCATGAAGGCGTCAACGAAGAAGCGTAGTCCCGTCTGGGTGGGCAGGCGCCCGGCGCTGATATGCGGCGAATAGATGAGGCCCAGCTCCTCCAGATCGCTCATCACGTTGCGGACGGAAGCCGGCGAGAGCGACATGGGCAGCAGCCGCGACAGGCTGCGCGACCCCAGGGGTTCACCCGTGTCGAGATAACCTTCAACGATGCGCCGGAAAATCTCCCGCGACCGTTCATCCAGCAGCGATGCCTGATCTTTTGAAAGCGGTGCAGAAAAGCCCATCTCGTCCGTTCTTTGTCATCCAAATCCTGTTTGCATCAATATAATGCGTCGCGCCGCCGCGGCAAAACGGAAATTGGCTTTGCAAATGCCCGGGCCTCGCCTTAGAAGGCAGGAACCAACATGGAGAGTGGATCATATGCGGCCTTCAGGCAGAAAAACCGATCAGATGCGCAAGGTTTCCTTCGAGCGCAATTTCTCGAAACATGCCGAAGGCTCCTGTCTGGTCAAATTCGGCGACACACATGTGCTCGTCACCGCAAGCCTTGAGGAAAAGACGCCGCCGTGGCTGCGCAACAGCGGCAAGGGCTGGGTCACCGCCGAATATGGCATGCTGCCACGCTCCACCCATGAGCGTATGAAGCGCGAGGCCGCTTCCGGCAAGCAGGGCGGCCGCACCCAGGAAATCCAGCGCCTCATCGGCCGCTCGCTGCGTGCGGTGGTCGACCTGCAGGCGCTCGGGGAGCGCCAGATCAGCATCGACTGCGATGTCATTCAGGCCGATGGCGGCACGCGCACCGCCTCCATCACCGGCGCCTGGATAGCCCTTCATGATTGCCTGAAGTGGATGGAAACCCGCAACATGATCAAGGTCGAGAAGGTCCTCAAGGATCATATCGCGGCGATCTCCTGCGGTATCTTCGCAAAACAGCCGGTCATCGATCTCGATTATCTGGAGGATTCCTCGGCCGAGACCGACGCGAATTTCGTCATCACCGGCTCCGGCGGCATCGTCGAGGTTCAGGGAACGGCGGAAGGCGCCCCCTTCTCCGAAGAGGAATTCCTGACGCTGCTTAGCCTTGCCAAGACGGGCTGCGGCGAACTGGTCGCCCTTCAGAAACAGGCGATCGCCTGAGCCACGGGAAAACGTCATGCGCAAGCTCGATACCAGAACGATCGTCGTCGCCAGCCACAACAAGGGCAAGATCGCCGAAATCGCCGACCTGATCGGACCTTTCGGCTTCTCTGCCAAGTCGGCTGCCGAGCTGAATTTCGAAGAGCCGGAAGAAACGGGCACCACCTTTGAGGACAATGCCGCCATCAAGGCGCTTGCCTCCGCAAAGGCATCGGGTCTGCCCGCCTTGTCCGACGATTCCGGTCTGGTCATCGATGCGCTGGATGGGGCACCGGGCGTCTATACCGCCAATTGGGCGGAAACGGCCGATGGCACCCGCGACTTCGCCATGGCGATGCAGAAGGTCGAGGATGCGCTGGCCGAGCGAGGCGCATCGAAGCCGGAAGACCGCACTGGCCGCTTCGTCAGCGTGCTTTGCCTCGCCTGGCCGGATGGGCATGTCGAATATTTCCGCGGCGAGGTGGAGGGCACTGTGGTGTGGCCGCCGCGCGGAACGAGCGGTTTCGGTTATGACCCCGTCTTCAAACCCGAAGGCTATGACACTACATTCGGTGAGATGACGGCGGACGAAAAACACGGCTGGAAGCCGGGTGACGCGGCAGCGCTGTCGCATCGCGCCCGCGCCTTTAAAAAATTCGTAGAAACCTGCCTGGAGGCATGAACCCGATGGTCGGGGAGCATCATTTTTCTGCCCCCGGCGCATCGCTTCTGCCGGATACGGGCGATCCCGGCTTCGGGATCTATCTACATTGGCCCTTCTGCGCGGCCAAATGTCCCTATTGCGATTTCAACAGCCATGTCCGCCACCGCCCGGTGGATCAGGAACGGTTTACGGCTGCCTTTCTCCGTGAAATGGAACATATGCGGGCATTGAGCGGCCCGCGCGTCGTCACCAGCATCTTCATGGGCGGCGGCACGCCATCGCTGATGGACCCGCAGACGGTCGCAGCACTTCTTGATGGCGTCTCGCGCTTCTGGCATGTGCCCGACGGTATCGAGATCACGATGGAGGCGAACCCTTCCAGCGTTGAGGCGGAGCGCTTTCGCGGTTACCGGGCAGCGGGTGTCAACCGCGTCTCGCTCGGCGTACAGGCGCTGAACGATCGGGACCTGAAGTTCCTTGGCCGCCTGCATGATGTTGCCGATGCCTTGAAAGCCATAAGGCTGGCGCGGGAGATTTTCCCGCGCATGTCCTTCGATCTCATCTACGCCCGCCCGAACCAGACGGTGGCCGAATGGGACGCCGAACTGAAGGAGGCGGTTTCCTATGCCGTCGACCATCTGTCGCTCTACCAGTTGACCATTGAGGAAGGCACGCCCTTTTACGGGCTGCACAAGGCAGGCAAGCTCATCGTGCCGGATGGAGAGCATTCGGCCGTGCTTTATGAGGCGACGCAGGAAATCACCGAGCGTTACGGCATGCCGGCCTATGAGGTTTCCAACCATGCCCGGCCCGGCGCGGAAAGCCGCCATAACCTCACCTATTGGCGTTATGGCGATTATGCCGGCATTGGCCCCGGCGCGCATGGACGCCTGACGAGAGGCGCCTCCAAGCTCGCAACCGCCACCGAGCGCCACCCGGAAAACTGGCTCGAAACCGTTGAGCGGGAAGGCCATGGCATGGTCGATCAGGAAATGCTCGGCGTGGATGAGCAGGCAGACGAATTGCTGCTGATGGGGCTTCGCCTGCGCGAGGGTATCGATCTTGCCCGCTGGAGCGATCTGTCCGGCCGCGATCTCGACCCGGAAAAGGAAGAATTCCTTCTCCAGCACGGTTTCGTGGAAAGGCTCGGCAATTCCCGCCTGCGCTGCACGCCTTCCGGCATGCTCATTCTGGATGCGGTGGTGGCCGATCTCGCCTGCTGACCTGCGGGACCCGAAAAGCCAATAAAAAAGCGGCCCAGAGGCCGCTGAGGGTAACAACGCAGTCGGAAAACCTCTCCTCGCGTCGTGCTCGGGCCTGTCCCGAGCATCTGCAAACGATTGACTTTCCGAAACGTGGTTGGTCCTCGGGACAAGCCCGAGGATGACGTCGCGTGACAGGGTATGATTGCCAAAAGGTTGAAGCGGCCCGAAGGCCGCTTTTATTAGGCGTTGTTTTCGTTGATCAGGCGCTTCAGCAGCTCAACCTCATGGCCGAGCTTGGTATCGCCGGAAATCAATTCCTCGATCTTGCGCACCGCGTGGAGAACCGTGGTGTGGTCGCGACCGCCGAAACGGCGGCCGATCTCGGGGAAGGAACGCGGCGTCAGCATCTTGGCCAGATACATGGCGATCTGGCGCGGCTTGACGATGACGCGGGTACGACGGTTGGACACCAGCTCCTGCCGCGACACATTATAGTGCTTGGCGACGATGCGCTGAATATCCTCGATGCGCACGCGTTTGGCCTCACCGCTTCCGACGAGGTGCGACAGCAGCTCATCGACGCGGTCAACCGAGAGGTTCGGCTCGAAAGAGCGACGGAACATCAACTGGTTGAACGCACCTTCAAGCTCACGCCCGCTTGCCGTCACGCTTTTGGCAACGTGGGTCAGGATTTCGTCCGAAATCTCGAAAGACGGATCGTCCTGACGCGCTGAACCCATGCGACGGTTGAGCATTTCATAACGCATATCGTAGTCGGGACCTTCGATCTCGATGGCCATACCGCCCTGAAGACGCGAACGGACACGCGGATCGAGCGATTCCAGCTCCCAGGGCGCCCGGTCAGCAGCGACCACGACCTGCTTGGCGCTGTCGAGCAGCATGTTCAGCAGGTGGCAGAATTCGTGCTGGATCATCTTGCCCTGCAGGAACTGCATGTCGTCGATGACGAGCAGATCGATATTGCGCAGCGTGTCCTTCAGCGTCAGCGCGTCATTGTCACGGATCGCGGTCGCGAAACGCCACATGAAATATTCGGCCGTCAGATAGACCACGCGTGGATTGCGCGGGCTGTCGATGGCGGCATTGGCAATCGCCTGCAGAAGATGCGTCTTGCCGAGGCCGACGCCCGCATGGATGAACAGCGGATTGAAGCGCACAGCGCCAGCACCCGCTTCCGCGATTGTCTTCGCCGCCGCAAGGGCCACGCGGTTGGACGAGCCTTCGACAAAGGTATCAAAGGTGAAACGTGTATCGAGCGGCGAGCCGAACAGCGGGCCGGAGCTACCCTGACGCAGGGTTGCCTGGGCCGCCGCGGGCTGCGCAGCAGGCGTCGTCGCGGGCTGCGACGGAATGAAGGACTTGTTGCGTGCAACAGTGCCCATGTCCTGAACCGGCTGCACCCTCTCCTCGGCCTGCGCGGGACGGACCGGACGGCTGGCAGAGCGGACAAGAATTTCCACCTTCAGCACATCCGCATCCTCGCTTTGCACGAGGTTGGTGATCAGATCCATATAACGGTTGTTGATCCAGGACTTCAGAAAGGTCGTCGGAACGGTAAAACGGACGACGCTTTTCGAAACGGAATGGAGTTTGAGCCGTGCAAACCAGCTTGCATAGACCTCGGGACCAACCTGTGCCTTGAGCCGCGCGCTAAAACGTTCAAACAGCGCATCGTGCTTCATTGCCGATTTGTCCCCTGCCGCATCTGAGCAAGCTGCATCACAAGCCTTCGGTGCGCGGTCCCCATCAGCCACCGCACCCATCGCCAAATTCAATTGCATATTGCCGCCTTTCAAATTGCCAATCATAGCCTGACGACCAAAAATCGATCGCCAGGGATCCCCCTCGTATTATTCTTGCCTTCAGCGCTCCCCTCGAAAGAACGTCAAAGGCTTCTACTCGTTTGCGAGCCGGTTATCCCATTTCCCTCCCCCTCATGGAGAGGCCTGCGACACGCTAAAGACGCTCCTTTCATCACAACCTAAAGGCGCATTCTTGAGGACAAAAAGCTCCCGCCCGTTCCGAGACCGAAACGGCACAAAAAGCTCCATGACCTGAGAAAACGGACCTCGAAAGACCCGCCAGCAAGAAGGTGAATACCGTCGATGTGATCATCACGATAATCTGTGGACTGCGATCCGCACCCCTTGTTGAAATGCATTTAGGCAGGATCGTGGGGAGAGATCAATGGCGTTTTTTCTGCAAAAACTCAGATCGGCCATTGACTCGCAAAGACCGTTTTGCATCACGGGCAAGGTCCGAAGCAGAATCGCTTATGAATCAATGAGATTCAATTTTGGCATTTTTTAAGAGGCGATTTTGGCAAAAAAATAAAAATCTTCTTGACTCAAAACTCGTCGGGACTTCCGTAGAGAAAGCCTCCCATTTCCAGAGACACCTCCGGCAAGCTATTGTTTTTATTTAATATTTCCTGTCGTCCATCTGACACGCGTTTGTCACGTTACGGCAGGATTGCTTAACAGGTGGTTAGAATCACAAAAAGCCCGGTCAAAAGACCAGGCTTTTAGAATAATTATTTGTGATTAGCCGGATTAGGCGGAAAGGGCCTTAACGCGCTGTGCGAGACGCGACACCTTGCGGGATGCGGTGTTGCCATGCAGAACGCCCCGGGTGGCGGCGCGCTGGATCTCGGGCTGAGCTGCCTTCAGAGCTTCGGTGGCTACTGCCAGATCGCCCGAAGCAATCGCTTCCTCGACCTTGCGGATGAAGCCGCGAACGCGCGAACGGCGAGCCTTGTTGACTGCGGTACGGCGAGCGATCTTGCGGGTCGCCTTTTTCGCCGAAGTTGTATTGGCCATGTATGCCTCTCTTCGAATTCAAACCAAATTCCGCAACCACAGGATCGGGTCGTTCGACGACCTCACGTAACCCAAGAATGCGGGAGTAATTTCGGACAAGCCGGATGGCTTTCCTTAACCGTGGGCGGGCATATACCGCTAAAGCTTACGCCCGTCAACGCGCAAAACGCTTAAAAGCGCCGATATTCCGAATCCTTAGCGATTCCGGAAAGCGGGTTTGCGCTTTTCGACGAAGGCCGCCATGCCCTCCTTCTGATCCGCTGTTGCAAAGAGCGACTGGAAGGATCGTCTTTCATATCTGAGCCCCTCCGCCAGAGGGACCTCGAAGGAGCGATTGACGCTTTCCTTGGCCATGAGGACGGAAGCGCGCGACAGCGAGGCGATGCGTGTCGCAGCCTCCACTGCCTCATCCATGAGATTTGCAGCCGGCACGATCCGCGACACGAGACCGGCGCGCTCGGCTTCCGCCGCATCCATCATGCGGCCGGTCAGAACCAGATCCATGGCCTTCGCCTTGCCCACGGCCCTCGTCAGCCGCTGCGAGCCGCCCATGCCGGGAATGACGCCGAGCGTGATTTCCGGCTGGCCGAATTTCGCCGTGTCGGAAGCGATGATGAAATCGCACATCATCGCCAGCTCACACCCGCCACCCAGCGCAAAGCCGGAGACTGCGGCGATGACCGGCTTGCGTGTCGATGCGACCTCTTCCCAGCCGCCGAGGAAGTCGCCGACATAGGCGTCGACAAAATCCAGCCCCTGCATTTCCTTGATGTCGGCGCCTGCGGCAAATGCCTTTTCCGATCCGGTGATGATGATCGCACCGATGGAATCGTCAGCGGAAAAAGAGGAAAGAATGTGCCGCAGTTCTTTCAGAAGCACCGAATTGAGAGCGTTGAGCGCCTTGGGGCGATTGAGCGTGATGACGCCCACCTCATCGCGTTTCTCCACCAGTATCGTTTCATAATCCACGGCAGTCTCCCCTTCTCCGCTATTCCAACTCAGCTATTTCTGGCAGGCAGCACAATAGAAGGTCGAACGACCAGCCTGCACCACCCTTTCAACCGTACCCCCGCAGCCGGGTGTCCGGCAAGGCTGGCCTTCCTGATCGTAGACCGAAAAGGAATGCTGGAAATAACCAAGCGTTCCATCCGTCTGTATATGGTCGCGCAGGGAAGAACCGCCGGCGGCGATGGCGTCCGCAATCACGTCGCGGATTTTTTCGGTGAGGTCGACGAGCTGCGGTTTCGGCTTGCCGGTTTTCGTCACCAGCGTTCCCGCCGCCCGCAAAGGTGAAAGGTGCGCGCGCCACAGCGCCTCGCAGACATAGATATTGCCGAGGCCGGCTATGATCTTCTGATCCAGCAGCGTGCTTTTCAAAGGCTGGCTTTTGCCGTCAAACCGGCTCGCCAGATAATCGGCGCTCAGTGTGTTGCCTGTCGGCTCCGGGCCGAGCTCCGCAAAAGCAGGGTAAAGGTCGAGCTTGTTGCGCTCGACAAGATGCATGAAACCGAAGCGGCGCGGATCGTTATAGATGACGCAGACGCGCTCTTCTCCCTTATCGAGATGAAAGACGACATGGTCATGCTTGCCGTCTTTCGAACGGGCATAATGAAACGCGCCGGGCGCGTCCCTGTCACCGGCCCCATCGATCTCTGCCTCAATACGAAATGAGCCGGACATACCCAGATGAGCGACGATGGTCAGCCCGTCCTCCAGTTCGATCAAAAGATATTTCGCCCGGCGCCCGAGCGATATGATTGTCTTGCCTTCGATCAGCGCCGCAAAATCCTCTGGAAACGGAAAGCGCAAATCGGGACGGCCGAGATGGAGCCTGCGGATGCTTGCCCCTTCCATGGCTGGTGCAAGGCCGCGTCTGACGGTTTCGACTTCTGGCAATTCTGGCATCTGGCTTATCCGGCAGTTTATCGTTAGGACCATGTGGTCTATACAGTGCACGCGAAATGTCGCGCCCAGGCGATGCGGCAACAGATAGCGTCGCCATGGCGTTTCCGCTATGGTCCGCCACGCAATAAATATGGAGACAGACGATGACCGACGCCCGTACCACTGCCCAAGGCGGCATGGAAACGTCCTATGGCTTCCACAAGGTGGACGAAGGCAAGAAGCAGGGGCTGGTCAACGAGGTCTTCCACAAGGTGGCCAAGCGTTACGACATCATGAACGACGTGATGTCGGCTGGCATGCACCGCTTGTGGAAAGACGCCATGGTCTCCTCGCTTTCGCCGCGCAAGGATGCCTCCTACAAGGTTCTGGACGTGGCGGGCGGCACCGGCGATATCGCCTTCCGCATCGTTGAAGCCTCCAATCGTCTGGCGCATGCCACCGTTCTCGACATTAACGGCTCTATGCTGGCGGTTGGCGAGGAGCGCGCGGCGAAAAAGAAGCTTTCTGACAATCTGACCTTCGTGGAGGCGAATGCCGAGGAGCTGCCCTTCGAGGCAAACACATTCGATGCCTATACGGTCGCATTCGGCATTCGCAACGTGCCGCGCATCGATGTGGCGCTGAAAGAGGCTCACCGTGTGCTCAAGCGTGGCGGGCGGCTGCTGGTGCTGGAATTCTCCGAAGTCGAAATGCCGTTGCTCGACCGTGTCTACGACGCATGGTCGTTCAACGCCATTCCGCAATTCGGCAAGATGATCACCGGCGATGCAGAGCCCTATCAATATCTGGTCGAGTCGATCCGCAAATTCCCCAATCAGGAGGATTTCGCGGCGATGATCCGCACCGCAGGCTTTTCCCGCGTGACCTATACGAATTACACCGGCGGCATCGCCGCCCTGCATTCCGGCTGGAAGCTATAAGATAATGGCCGGCAAGAGCAGGAGACAGGCATAAGCATGAGCACTTTGGGCGCATATTTCCGCCTCGCAAGGGTTGGCTGGGTTCTCGTGCGCGAAGGCGTTGTGCTGGCACTGCCGTCCGATGACCTGCCTGCACCAGCACAATTGCTGAAAGCGGTGCTGAAGCCATTCGCCCGCAGCAAGGCCAAGCGGGCGCAGCGCAGCGACCGGCTGGCCACGGCTGTCGAGCGGCTTGGCCCTTCCTATGTGAAGATGGGTCAGTTTCTGGCCACAAGGCCTGATGTCGTCGGAGCTGATTTTGCCGATGATCTCGCGAGCCTTCAGGACCGCATGGCGTTTTTTCCCGCAGCCGCGGCGAAGGCCAATATCGAAGGTTCGCTCGGGCGCCCGGTTTCAGAGCTTTACAGGGAATTCGGCGATCCGATCGCCGCCGCTTCCATCGCCCAGGTTCACCCGGCCATAGTGGATACGCCGAAAGGGCCGCGCAAGGTGGCCGTCAAGGTCATACGCCCCGGTGTACGCCAGCGCTTCCAGAACGATCTCGAGGCGATGTATCTGATCGCCGACCTGCAACAGCGTTTCGTCCGCTCCGCCCGTCGCCTGCGCCCGGTTGAAGTGACGCGCACGCTGGAACAGACCACCAAGATCGAGATGGATCTGCGGCTTGAGGCCGCCGCGCTTTCCGAACTTGCGGAAAACACCAAGGACGATCCCGGGTTCCGCGTTCCCGAGGTCGACTGGGAACGCACCGGCCGCGATGTCGTCACCATGGAATGGATCGACGGCGTCAAGATGTCGGATATCGAGGGGCTGAAGGCCGCCGGTCACGACCTGAATCAGCTCGCCGACACGCTGATCCAGTCTTTCCTGCGGCACACGCTGCGTGACGGCTTTTTCCATGCCGATATGCATCCCGGCAATCTCTTCGTGGATGCTGAGGGCGAGATCGTCGCCGTCGATATGGGTATTGCCGGACGCCTCGGCAAAAAGGAGCGCCGTTTCCTCGCCGAAATCCTCTACGGCTTCATCACCCGCGATTACATGCGCGTGGCGGAAGTGCATTTCGAGGCCGGTTATGTGCCGGGTCATCACGATAAAGCCAGCTTCGCCCAGGCGATCCGCGCCATCGGCGAACCGATCCACGGCCAGCCGGCCGAGACGATCTCCATGGGCAAGCTTTTGACGCTGTTGTTTGAAGTAACCGAACTCTTCGACATGGAAACGCGCCCGGAACTGGTGATGCTGCAAAAGACCATGGTGGTGGTGGAGGGCGTGTCGCGCATGCTCAATCCGCGCTTCAACATGTGGAAGGCGGCCGATCCGGTCGTCGGCGGCTGGATCAGGGATAATCTCGGCCCGAAGCGCATCGTCACCGATCTGAAGGACGGCGTGAAGGCGGCTCTCAAGCTTGCGGAGGCAGCGCCCGAGATCGCTGCCAAGACGGAGAAGCTTCATTCGGACCTGATGTATATGAGCGAAAACGGCCTGCGTTTCGACGCCCAGACGGCGGAAGCCATCGGCAAGGCGGAAGCGCGACATACCAGATGGGGACGAGCTGCGCTCTGGGTGATTGCGCTGACGCTTCTCTATATTGCAATCCGAATCAGTTAAGGGTTAGCCGAACGTGGAGGGTCAGCACGCAAGGTTGGAAGCCTCTGCCCGACCAATATGATCGAAGCATGCCATGCTCATGCAATCTAACGAGGAATAGTCACCTGATCTTTTAACGGAACAGGTGACCGATGAGATTGCTCACGTTTCTGGCGGCTTCGATATTCCTCAGCCTTCCGCCGGTGTCAGCGCCGGGAGTGATGGCGGAACATGTGTTTTACGACCCCTGTAAGGATGGTCGCATGAGTGATGGCAAACCGCGCAGTTGCGGCGAGCTGAAGCGTGAACTGCGGCGCACCGAGAGGCATGGCCGCAGGGAATGGGACTATTATCGGCCGACGCGGCCAATGCGAACCGATCCCTGCCGGGACGGGCGCTTCAGCGACGGGCAACCGCGATCCTGCGAGGAGTTGCGCCGCTGGTTGGATGTTAGATGATTGCCGGACGGGAATTGAGATTCATGGCAAAAACTCAGGCAATAAAACAGGTCCTTACCTACGCTTCGTGGCCGATGGTGTTTTTCTCCGGCCTTGCCGGCTCCTATGTCGCCTTCACGAGCAGCCACCCGATAACGGGGTTCCTCGCCGTCTATGCCTGTGCGGTGATGGCCCTGTTTCTTCTTGAACGCTATATTCCCTATGAGGTCGAATGGCTTGAGGGTGACGGTGAGACCGCAACCAGCATTGGCCACACACTTTTGACCAAGGGTCTTGTCCAGCTTGCCGCCGTTGCGGGGGCAATCTTTCCAATGGTTACCGCCAATGTGCTGCAACCGCTTGCAGCCATGCGGTTCGACATGTGGCCGTCCGATCTGCCGATGGTGGTTCAGGTCGCACTTGCGGTCACCATCGCCGAATTCGGTCTCTACTGGGCCCACCGCATCGCGCATGAAACCGTGTTCTTCTGGCGTTTCCATGCCCTGCACCACAGCGTTGTGCGGCTGTGGGTGGTCAATACGGGCCGCTTTCATGTGGCGGACTCGCTTTTCAAGATCGCGCTCAGCCAGATACCGCTCTATTTCATGGGCGCACCTTTGCAGGTTTTCTGGTGGCTTGGGGCCGTTACCGCCTTCATCGGCATTCTGACCCATTGCAATGTCGACATGAAAACCGGCCTGCTCGACTACGTGTTCAGCACGCCGCGGCTGCACCGGTGGCACCATTCAAAGCAGCTTCCGGAAGGAAACACCAATTACGGCGAGAATCTCGTCATCTTCGATGTGATCTTCGGCTCCTATCACAATCCGGATCGGCCCTCTTCCACCGATATCGGCATCAAGGGTGAGATCGCGAAGGGATTTGTGCCGCAGCTTTTGCAACCCTTCACCAAGGAAGGCGTCCGCCAGATCATCGGCAAAGACAAGAAGGTCAACTGAAACGAAAAACTATATCGTGGGCGTGGTGTCGGTCACTATGCCCAGTTCGCCCCGCAGCTTCTTCGTCAGGCCGGCTGCGACAAGTTCGTAGGAGCGGCGCACATAATGCTCCAGCTCTTCGTGCTCCAGCGGCGAATGGTCGGCAATCGACACCCATTTGCGTTTGGCGAAATAGGGCGCCTGACCGATACCTTCCAGTGAGGTGAGGATTTCGAAGCTTTCCTCCGAACATTTCACCACAAGCCGCCAATCCACTCGCTCTCCCAGCACCGCAAAGACCTTGTCTCCGACCTTGGCGACATGGGAATCCCATTGATCGACAAAACGCACGCCCGGCCATTCGCCGAGCACCCGGTCGAAGGTCTTTTGATCGAACAGGCTCATGCCAGTTTCTCCGCGATAAGGGCCGCCAGGCGTTTTGCGACGTCTGCCTTGTCCAGATCCGGCCAAGCCTCGACACCGTCGGCCGAAATGATCTTCACGCTGTTGCGGTCCCCTCCCATGATGCCGGTTTCGGCGGACACATCATTGGCGACGATATAATCCGCACCCTTACGTTCCAGCTTGGCCCGGCCGTTCGTTTCGACATCCTGCGTTTCGGCGGCGAAACCCACCACCAGTTTCGGGCGCTTTTCATGGTGGCCAACGGTTTTGAGAATATCGGGGTTTTCCGTCAGTTGCAGCGCCGGTGGGGCATCGCCCGGCTGCTTCTTGATCTTCTGTTCCGACGCGCCTGCCACCCGCCAGTCGGCGACGGCCGCGACCATGACGGCAATATCCGCCGGCAGTCTGGAGATCACCGCATCGCGCATCTCCTCGGCGCGCTCAACGTGGATTGTTGCCACCCCCGCCGGATCGGCAATGGTGACCGGACCGGAGACCAGCGTGACCTGGGCTCCCAGTTCAGCCAGCGCCGCTGCGATGGCATGACCCTGCTTGCCGGAGGAGCGGTTGGCGATATAACGCACCGGATCGATCGGTTCATGGGTGGGGCCGGAGGTGACGATGGCCGTCCTGCCCTTCAGAGGCTTCGGCCCGGCGTCGAGCAGCGCCGCCACGGCCTCAACAATCTGCAAAGGCTCCGCCATGCGGCCAAGACCCGCCTCGCCCTTTTCCGCCATCTCGCCCGCCATGGGGCCGATGAAAAACACGCCGTCTTTTTTCAGCGTCTCGATATTGCGCGCTGTCGGCCTGGCTGACCACATTTTCGGGTTCATTGCAGGTGCGACCAGCACCTTGCGATCAGTCGCCAGAAGGATCGTGGAGGCAAGATCGTCAGCCAGCCCATGCGCCATCTTTGCCATCAGATCGGCAGTGGCGGGCGCGACCAGCACGAGGTCACAGTCGCGCGCAAGCCGGATATGCCCGACATCCTGCTCGTCCTGCCTGGAAAAAAGCTCGGTGAAAACGTGGGTGGCGGACAGTGCGCCGACCGCAAGCGGCGTGACGAATTCCTGTGCGCCCTTCGTCATCACAGGCGTCACCTTCGCGCCGCGCTCTTTCAGGCGGCGGATGAGATCAAGGCTCTTATAGGCCGCGATGCCGCCGGAGATGATGAGAAGAATATGTTTGCCTGAAAGCGTCATGATACCGGACCAGTTTCCCGTTTAACGGGGAAACTAGAGCATTTCCGGTGAATAATCACCTTCAATGCTCTATCTCTTTGTTTTTCCGCATTTCCGGACGGAAAACCGCTGCGCACTTTTCCTGAAAATGCTTCAGGCCCTTGGCATACAAAGTGCAATCCGGCTGATATCACGCCGCCTTGGCGACGTGATATTCCTTGATCGCGACCATCTTGATCGCCGGAAAACGCTCGGACTCATAGCGGAGCGAGAAAGCGTCCTGCGCCAGAAACACCGGATCGCCATCCAGATCGCGGGCGATATCGCCGCGCTTGACGTTGAGGAACTTGTCCATTTCCGCCGGCTGATCGGAAGAAATCCAGCGGCAGACGGAAAAGCGCGACATTTCGAAGGAGACCGGCAGGCCATATTCGCCCATCAGACGCTCCTTCAACACGTCGAGCTGCAGCGCGCCGACAACGCCGACGATAGCGGGTGAACCGTCTTCCGGGGAAAAGAGCTGAACCACGCCCTCTTCCGCCATCTGCTGCAGGGCTTCCTTCAGCTTCTTGGCCTTCATGGCGTCTTCCAGACGCACACGACGCAGGATTTCCGGCGAGAAGTTCGGTACGCCCTGGAAGACGAGGTTTTCACCCTCGGTCAGCGTATCGCCGATGCGGAGCGTGCCATGGTTCGGGATGCCGACCACGTCGCCCGCAAAGGCCGTATCGGCCAGCTGGCGCTGCGAGGCGAAGAAGAATTGCGGCGCAGTGAGGCCCATCTGTTTGCCGGTGCGAGCAAGCCGCGCCTTCATGCCACGCTCCAGCTTGCCGGAGCAGATGCGGGCGAAAGCGATACGGTCACGATGGTTCGGGTCCATATTGGCCTGAATCTTGAAGACAAAGGCCGTCATTTTCTCTTCAGCCGCATGGACGGTGCGGGTATCGGCCACCTGATCGCGCGGCGGCGGCGCGAAGTCACCAAGCGCATTGATGAGATCACGCACACCGAAATTGCGCAGCGCCGAGCCGAAGAAAACCGGCGTCATGTGACCTTCGAGAAATGCCTGACGATCGAAAGGACGGCAGGCTTCCAGCGCCAGTTCGGTTTCCTCAACAAAAAGGTGGCGTTCATTTTCCGGCAGGCGGTCGGCAACAGCCTGGGGGCCGTTCACCGGCAGCCCGTCCACCTGGGTATCGTTGCCGCGGAAGGTGTTTTCAGCGAGATTATAGGCGCCGCAGAAAGTCTTCGCCCGTCCGACCGGCCAGGTGATCGGCGCGGTATCGAGCGCGAGCTTCTCTTCCACCTCATCCAGAATCTCGAAGGGATCGCGGCTTTCGCGGTCCATCTTGTTGATGAAGGTGATGATCGGAATATCGCGCATGCGGCAGACTTCGAAGAGCTTCAGCGTGCGCGGTTCGATACCCTTGGCGGCATCGATGACCATGATCGCCGCATCCACCGCCGTCAGGGTGCGGTAGGTATCATCGGCGAAATCCTCGTGGCCGGGCGTATCGAGAATGTTGAAAACGCGGTCGTTATATTCGAAGGTCATGACCGAGGTGACGACCGAAATGCCGCGCTCACGCTCGATCTTCATCCAGTCCGAACGGGTCTGGATGCGATCCTTTTTCGCCTTCACCTCACCGGCAAGCTGGATCGCTCCGCCGAACAGCAGCAGTTTTTCCGTAAGCGTGGTCTTACCCGCGTCCGGGTGCGCAATAATAGCAAAGGTGCGGCGGCGGGAGACCGCCTCGGCAAGTGTTTCGGCCATCTGACAAATCCTGTGGAATTGCGGGGTATCTAGCGTTTCAGGCCCGCTTTTGCAATTGACCTTGCCGCGATCTCGGCAAACTAATGCCCCATGACCGTTCAAAACGACAATAGACCCCTCCTCCGGCTCGTCCGTCTCGCCAATGGCGCAGACCTCGAATTGCCTTCCTATGAAACCCGTGGCGCGGCCGGCATGGACCTGCGCGCGGCGGTGCCTCTGGGTGAACCGCTGACCCTCAAACCCGGCGAACGGACGCTCGTGCCGACAGGTTTCGTTTTCGAAATTCCGCAAGGTTATGAGGCGCAAATCCGCCCCCGCTCCGGCCTCGCCATCAAGAACGGCATTACCTGCCTCAATTCCCCCGGCACGGTGGACAGCGATTATCGCGGCGAAGTGAAGGTCATTCTCGCCAATCTGGGGCAGGATGATTTCGTCATCGAGCGCGGCATGCGCATCGCCCAGATGGTGATCGCTCCCGTAACGCAGGTTGTCGTCAGTGAAGTAACCGAGACATCCGAGACAGCGCGCGGCGCCGGCGGTTTCGGTTCGACAGGAATCTGACCAGCGGGCCTCTATGATCCGATTGTTTTTACCCGGCGATTTCGCTATGGATTTAGCGGATTTCCGGGAAAGACGACTATGACGCTGACGACCCTGCTTGCCTATGCCACCGCCCTCTTCATCGCCGCCGCCATTCCTGGTCCCGGCATGACGGCAATCGTGGCGCGGGCGCTGGGATCGGGCTTCCGGGAAACCTTCTTCATGGGCCTCGGGCTGGTGCTGGGCGACATGATCTACCTGACCGGCGTGATATTGGGCCTCGCCTTTGTGGCGCAGACCTTTCAGGAGGCCTTCATGGTCCTGAAATTCGCGGGCGCGGCCTATCTCCTCTACATCGCCTGGAAGCTCTGGACCGCCGGCCTTTTGCCGCAGGACCTGAAGGCTAAAAAGAGCACCAGCATGCCCATGTCCTTCCTGTCCGGCCTGCTGATCACGCTTGGCAATCCCAAAACCATGCTGTTTTACGTGGCGCTGGTGCCGACGCTGATCGATATCCGCATGATCGGGCCGTCGGAATATGCGACACTTCTCGCCATCACCTTCGTCGTGCTGATGGCGGTTCTGCTGCCTTACATCCTGCTCGCAGCCAAGGCACGTAACCTGCTTAAACGGCCGAGCGCCTTGACGATCCTCAACCGCACCGCGGCCGGTATTCTGGCCGGAACGGCGACCATGATCGCGATCCGCAGCACCTAAAATAAATTCGTGCATTTGGCTGTTTTATCGTGAAATTTTTCCATTAAACCAGCCATATAAGGATGAACGTTCGCTAGATTGACGCGACGATTGCTCCTATTCTGCCGCTCAAATCTTGCGGTCACTATTCTGTGGCCTTCATACAGGAGAGCATCATGCCCGAAGCCAGAAAGCCCGGACGCGGACGCGTCTATTCCTCCATCACGGAAACAATCGGCGATACGCCGATCGTGCGGCTGGACAAGCTGGCGAAGGAGAAGGGCGTGAAGGCCAATCTTCTCGCCAAGCTTGAATTTTTCAATCCCATCGCTTCCGTGAAGGACCGCATCGGCGTCGCCATGATCGAGGCCCTGGAAGCGCAGGGCAAGATCACCCCCGGCAAAACGACGCTGGTGGAGCCGACATCAGGCAATACCGGCATCGCGCTCGCCTTTGCCGCCGCTGCCAAGGGCTACAGGCTGATCCTGACCATGCCGGAGACCATGTCGGTCGAACGCCGGAAAATGCTGGCCCTGCTTGGCGCCGAGCTGGTCCTGACCGAAGGCCCCAAGGGCATGAAAGGCGCGATCGCCAAGGCGCAGGAACTGGCAGAAACACTGCCCGACGCCATCATTCCGCAGCAGTTCGAAAACCCCGCCAATCCGGATGTTCACCGCAGGACGACAGCCGAAGAAATCTGGAACGATACTGACGGCACGGTCGACATTCTAGTCTCGGGCATCGGCACAGGCGGCACGATTACCGGCACGGGCCAGGTGCTGAAATCCCGCAAGCCGGAGGTAAAGGTCATTGCGGTCGAGCCCGCCGATAGCCCTGTGCTTTCCGGCGGCAATCCCGGCCCCCACAAGATTCAGGGCATCGGCGCAGGCTTTGCGCCCGCTATCCTCGACACCGGAATCTATGACGAGATCGTCACCGTTACCAATGACGAGGCTTTCGAAACGGCCCGTCTGGTGGCGAAACTGGAAGGCGTGCCTGTCGGCATCTCTTCCGGTGCCGCGCTGGCGGCGGCGATCAAGGTAGGCGCGCGCGAGGAAAATGCTGGCAAGAACATCGTCGTCATCATTCCTTCCTTCGCGGAACGTTACCTTTCGACGGCGCTTTTCGAGGGGCTTGGGCTTTAAGCCACGCCTTCAGGCGCGGCGTGATCGCGTGCCAGATTCGCGAATATTCCAATGTGCCGCTGGCCCCGCTGGCGGCACATTGATTTTCAGGCGGTGCACGACGGGCGGCCTTTTAGTGCACATCCTGTTTAGACGGAGTCGCCGACCCTACTCTAGCTCTTTGTTTTCACGCATTTTCCGGACTTAGAACCGCTTCGCACTTTCCCCGGAAATGCTCTAGGCCGCCGCCGTCAGCCTTTCGCCCGCGATACGATAGGATACGGCCTCGGCGACATGGATGCGGCCGACCGTCTGTTTGCCATCCAGATCGGCCAGGGTACGGGCAACCTTGAGAATGCGATGATAACCGCGCGCGGAAAATTTCAGCCTCTCGGCCGCGTCGCGCAGCAATTGCAGCCCGGACGCATCCGGCTCGGCATATTTTTCTATCAGGGTCGTCGTGCAGCGGGCATTCGTGCGAATGGCGGGAAATCCTGCCGCCGCATAGCGTTCCTGCTGCGCAAAGCGCGCCCGGGCGACACGGGCGGCCACCATGGCACTCGGCTCGGCCGCCACGGGGCGAATGAGATCGGCGGCGGAGACAGCGGGAACGTCGATACGGATATCGATGCGATCCAGCAGCGGGCCGGAAATGCGGGCCTGATAATCCGTCACACAACGCGGGCCGCGGGCGCAGGTGAAACCCGGCTCTCCCGCCATACCGCAGCGGCAGGGATTCATTGCCGCGACGAGCTGGATTTCCGCCGGATAGCTGACGCGGTGATTGGCCCGCGCAATGATGCATTCGCCCGTCTCCAGCGGCTGGCGAAGCGCATCCAGCACCTGTGGTGAAAATTCCGGGAACTCATCGAGAAAAAGAACGCCGTGATGGGCAAGCGAGGCCTCGCCCGGTTTGGCACGTAATCCTCCGCCAATCAGCGCTGCCATGGTGGCGGAATGGTGCGGCGTGCGAAACGGTCTGCGGTCCGAAAGCTTGCCGCCGGACAATTGGCCGGCGATGGAATGAACCATGGAAACTTCCAGCAACTCCGCCGCCTCGAGCGGTGGCAGGATGGAAGGCAGGCGCGCCGCGAGCATGGATTTGCCCGACCCGGGCGGACCGACCATGAGCAGATTATGGCCGCCGGCCGCCGCTACTTCCAGCGCCCGTCTCGCGCTCTCCTGCCCCTTGATATCGGCAAGATCAGGCAGATTGACGGGATTGGCGCGGATAGCGGGCGTCGGGCGCGACAGGAGCTGGGTGCCGCGAAAATGATTGGCGAGCGCAATGAGGCTGCGCGGGGCGAGAATATCGATACCGGCTCCGGCCCAGGCTGCCTCCGGTCCGCTTTCGGCCGGGCAGATCAGTCCCTTGCCAAGTGCATTGGCGCCAATGGCAGCAGGCAGAGCGCCCGAAACCATACCGATGGTGCCATCGAGATTGAGTTCGCCGAGAACCACATATTTTGCCAGCGCTTCCGCCGGTATGGCCCCTAAAGCGGCCATGAGACCCAAAGCGATGGGAAGATCGAAATGCGACCCCTCCTTCGGCAAATCGGCAGGGGCCAGATTGACTGTGACTTTTTTTGCCGGCAGCGCCAGACCCGAGGCATGCAGGGCGGCCTGCACCCGCTCCCGGCTTTCGGCCACTGCCTTGTCCGGCAGGCCAACGATCTGGATTCCGACCCTTCCAGGTGCGACCATGACCTGCACCTCGACCGGCACACCCTCTATGCCCTGAAATGCAACCGTATTGACCCGTGCCACCATGGCCTGCCCCCGCAAACCGGCCACGACATCAGAGCTTCATGCTCCATGGCGCGCCACCCATAAGCAACGTGCCATGCAGCAAAGAATAAAACAAGAACATCGAAGGAACAATTTCACGCGATCGGTGTATTTTAGTTGCACCGAGTTGTACGCATGGAACAAAGGGAGGCCGGTGGCGCGCCTCAGAAATCCTGCGCTTCGCGCTTTTTCTCGATCGCGTCCCACAACAGGCTTGCAACATCGGCACCGCCGAATTTTTGCACTTCGCGAATGCCGGTCGGCGAGGTGACGTTGATTTCCGTCATATAATCGCCAATCACATCGATGCCGACAAACAGGAAACCACGCTCGCGCAGGGCAGGACCGATGCGGCGGCAGATTTCCTTTTCGCGCGCTGTCAGTTCCGTCGGTTCCGGGCGGCCGCCGGCATGCATGTTGGAGCGGGCATCATTTTCCGCCGGCACGCGGTTGATTGCGCCAACCGGCTCGCCATCCACCAGCAGGATACGCTTGTCGCCCTTGCGAACATCGGGAAGATATTGCTGGGCGATGTAAGGCTCGCGGAACATCTGGCCGAACATTTCCAGCAGCGAGGAGAAATTGCGGTCATCGCGTGCCGAATGGAAGACGCCGGCACCACCATTGCCGTAAAGGGGCTTGAGGATGATATCGCCCATTTCATTGCGGAATCTGGCGATCTCGGCGACGTCCTTGGTGATCAGCGTTTTCGGCATCAGATCGGCGAATTCGGTGACGAAAATCTTTTCCGGCGAGTTGCGGACCCAAGCGGGATCGTTGACCACCAGCGTTTTCGGATGAATGCGTTCCAGCAGGTGGGTCGAGGTGATGTAGGCCATGTCGAATGGCGGATCCTGACGCAGATGGATGACATCCATGGTCGAGAGATCGACACGCTCCGGCGCGGAAAGCGAGAAATGGTCCCCCTTGATGTCGCGCAGCTCCATCTGTTCGACGGTGGCGTAAATCTTGCCGTCGCGCATGGAGAGACGGTCAGGCGTGTAGTGGAACAGCCGGTATCCGCGTGCCTGCGCCTCAAGGCTCATGGCGAAGGTGGAGTCACCGGCGATGTTGATGCCGGAGACATGATCCATCTGGATCGCGACGTTTTTGATCTTCGCCATGCGCATGTTCCTCTTGCAGCATGCGGACGCTTTGCCGGTCCACCGTGCCCATTGCCTCGTCTTTTCCCGATTCCCGGCAGGACCGGAAGTGACCCGGAAATGCTTCAGAAAACCCTGAAGATGTAGGGCAGCGACCATTCAAACGCAACTGCTGCGAGGGGTGCTTTTTGTGAGTTTTATTGAACCTTCACAATTCGGCCGACGGAGCCCGGCAGGCTCGTCGGCCGGAAGGTTTTATCGTTTCAGGCCGCGAGCTTGTAGGAGCGACCGGCAAACAGCTTGTTCTTGACCCGGTAAGCCAGAGCCAATGCCGTGGGAAATGGGCGGCGCATGAAAGCGACCTTGCGGACATATTCATCCACCCGCCAGGTGGCCCAGGTCCCCGCACGGAAATATGCGACATCGCCAACCCGCAGGATGCTGACCGAGCCGTCTTCGGCGGTCACATGCACCTCGCCTTCGAGAATATAGACGGTCTCGTCCCAGCCGAAGAACCAGCGGAATTCACCCGCCGTGCAATCCCACATGGCGGTACTGGAGGCGCGGTCGCCGCTTCTGGAGTGATCCGCCGCGCGCGCCTGGGGATTACCGGAAATAATCCAGTCAGGGTTGATGGGGGCCGGCTGAAGCCGCAAATCCGTGCACGATGCGCTGACGACACTTTCGTCTTTTGCCCGGCGCAAAGAGGCCGGCAATATCGGCACCGAGCGGATCGCCATGGTTGCCGCTGTCGCGAACATCATTTTGAAAGACATGCCAGAAAACCCCCGTGAGATATTGGAGGTCTTCTATCACCGGGATCGTAACAAACCGGTTTTGACAATCGGCGCAATTTTAGCCATCGCGCCGATTTCTCCCGATATAGTCAGGCCGTTGCCAGTTCAGACGGCTGCACCACAGCTTGCTCCGCCTTGCCGGAAATCCGCTTGCCGGTTTCGCTGGAGAAGAAGTGCAGCTTGTCCGGGGATATGGCAACCGACAGGGTAGCCGGAACCTCAACCTCGGGCGAAAACGCCACTGTGAGGTTCTGATCGCCGATCATACCGTGGATGAGACGCTGGGAGCCGAGCTCCTCGATATAATCGACGCGCAGCACGAAACCCTGCTCGCCTTCCGCCGCCAGACGGAAATCTTCCGCCCGCATACCGACCGTGACCGGACCGGAGGTCGGCGCGAAACCGCCAAGCGAGACCAGCGACGGCCCGATGGCAAGGCCATCCCCGTGCAACTCGCCGTTCAGGAGGTTCATGGCGGGAGAGCCGATGAAGCTCGCGACGAAGGTGGAAGCCGGGGTGTGATAAACCTCGAGCGGCGCGCCGATCTGCTCGATGCGGCCACCATTCAGCACCACCAGACGATCGGCCAGGGTCATGGCTTCCAGCTGGTCATGGGTGACATAGATGGAGGTTGTGCCAAGGCGCTTCTGCAGGCGCTTGATCTCGCCGCGCATCGAAACACGCAGCTTGGCGTCAAGGTTGGACAAAGGCTCATCGAACAGGAAGGCCGCCGGTTTGCGCACAATGGCGCGACCCATGGCGACTCGCTGCCGCTGACCGCCGGAAAGAGCACGCGGCTTGCGGTCAAGATAAGGTTCGAGCTGCAGCATGCGGGCGGCCTCAGCAACACGCGCATCAATCTCCGCCTTCGGCGTCTTGCGGTTCTTCAAGCCGTATTCCAGGTTCTGCCGCACCGACATATGCGGGTAAAGCGCATAGTTCTGAAACACCATGGCGATATCCCGGTCGGCCGGATCGACCTGGTTGACCAAGCGGTCACCGATCTTGACCGTGCCTTCGGAGATATCCTCAAGGCCGGCCACCATGCGCAGAAGCGTGGACTTGCCGCAGCCGGAGGGGCCGACCAGAACGATGAACTCACCGTCCCTGATGTCGATATCGACGTGATGTACGGCGCGTACGCCGCCATGATAATCCTTGCAGACCTGACTGATTTCTATCGCGGCCATTTCGGTCTCCTTATTTATCGCTCTCGGTGAGGCCCTTGATGAACCAGCGCTGGAAGATCACGACGATCAGCACAGGCGGCAGCATGGCCAGGACGGCAAGCGCGAAAGCTTCGTTATAATCGGGAATTTGCGAACCGACCCAGACCTGCAGGATCGACTTGATGCCGCGCATCAGGGTGAAGAAACTCTCATCCGTCGTCATCAGCATGGGCCAGAGATACTGGTTCCAGCCATAAACGAACATGATGATGAAGATCGCCGCCATCATGGTACGGGAAAGCGGAATGATGACATCGATGAAGAACTTGACCGGACCGGCACCATCGATGCGGGCGGCTTCCAGCAGTTCCTCCGGAATGGATTTGAAGAATTGCCGGAAATAAAAGGTGCCTGTCGCAGACGCCAGAAGCGGCACGATCAACCCGGTATAGGAGTTCAGGAGCCCGAGTTTGCTCATCACCTCGTAGGACGGCATGATGCGCACCTCGAGCGGCAGAAGCAGCGTGGTGAAAATGATCCAGAAGGCAAGCGTTGCAAAACGGAAGCGGAAATAGACGATCGCATAGGCCGCCGTCATCGACAGGATAATCTTGCCGACGGCAAAACCGATGCCGAGGATGAGCGAGTTGATCACCATGTTGATGCCGGTGATCTGCCCGGTGAAGCCACCCTTCTGCGTCAGGACCTTTTCATAGGTCTCGATGAAATTATCACCGGGAACCAGCGTCAGGCCGCTGCGGTGAATTTCCGCCGCTGTATGGGTGGAAGTCATGAAGGCCACGACGACCGGCAAGATCAGGAACAGCGCGCCGATGATCAGCACCAGGTGATCGAGGGGTTTTGTCTTGTACATCGTCTTTTCCCTCAATTGTAGTGGATGCGCTTCTCGATGAAGCGGAACTGGATGATGGTGAGGACGAAAACGACCAGCATCAGGATGACGGACTGGGCCGAGGAGCCGCCGATGTCATTGCCGCGGAAACCGTCGAGAAACACCTTGTAGACCAGGGTGATCGGGTTGTTGGCCGCCTTGTCCTTCACCATCACGTCGATGACACCGAACGTATCGAACAGGGAATAGGTGATGTTGATGATGAGCAGGAAGAAGGCGGTGGGTGCCAGCAACGGCATGATGACCGTCCAGAACCGGCGAAAACCCGAGCGGCAGTCGATGGCGGCAGCCTCACGCACGGCGACGGAGACACCCTGCAAGCCGGACAGGAAAAAGATGAAATTGTAAGGAATCTGCTTCCAGACAGCGACGACCACCATGGCGAAAGCCGTATCGAAATAATTGAGCCCGACCTTCATGTCCCAACCGAGCATCGCGGCCATCTTGACGAAAGGCCCGATATGCTGGTCGAAGAACATCATGCCGATGAGGCCCGCGACCGGCGGCGCAATGGCATAGACGGAAATAAGCACCGTCTTGTAGGTCGAACTGCCGCGAATGACGGCATCGGCCTTGACGGCTAGCAGCAGGCCAAGCGCCAGCGAGAAGAAGGTCACCAGCACGGTGAAGATGACCGTGAACTTGGCGATGCTGAGATATTCCGGATTGAATATCGCGTCCGAATAATTGGCAAACCCGACAAAAGAGGCGCCGAAGCCGAAGGGGTCTTCAATATAGAACGATGAATGCACGGCCTGAACGGAAGGCCAGTAAAAGAAGATGAAAATCACCGCCAGTTGCGGCGCCAGAAACAGATAGGGCACGAAGGACGAGGAGAACTGTACGCGCTTCATGCCGGCTTCGGCGGCGCTGACGGGTTTTCCAGCCTTTGCGGACCGGCCGGACAAAAACCGGGCCAGACGCGGTTGAGACGATGTATAGGCCACGCTTGCGCCTCCTTATCCAGAAGCGAGCCTCCCTTCCGTTGGAAAGGAGGCTCGACAACGATCATTGGTTTCGAAAAGATCGATCAGCCGGCCGTCTTGGCGAAACGGGCCAGAAGGTCATTGCCTTCCTTCTCGATGATGTCGAAGGCGTCCTTCGGCGTGACTTCGCCGGAGAAGATGCGGTTGTATTCACGTTCCATGATGGCGCGGATCTGCGGGTAGAAACCGAGACGGTAACCCTTGGACCATTCGCCGCCCGGCAGCGACAGCTGCTGGATACCAACTTCGGCAATCGGCTTTTCCTTGTAGAAACCTTCAGCCTTGGCCTTTTCGTAAGCAGCCTTGGTGATGGCGACGTAACCGGTAGCCTTGTGGTAGAAGACCTGGATTTCCGGCGAGGTCAGGAACTGGAAGAAGTCAGCCACGCACTTGTTTTCGGCTTCGGACTTGCCCGACATTGCAAAGAGGGCTGCACCGCCGATGAAGGAGTTGGTGCCGGCACCCTTGATGGAGCCCCAGTAGGGAAGGAAGGTTGCCGAGAACGGCATGGTCGCCGTCTTCTGCAGGCCGCCGAACGAACCCGAAGAACCGATCCAGAAAGCAACCTTGCCTTCTTCGAAGGGCTTCTGGTTGTCGTTCCAGCCAGCGCCGTAATAAGCGAACAGGCCCTTGTCCTTCCAGTCCTTCAGCTTGTCGAACATCATGACGAGGTTCGGGTCGGTGACCTTGAGCTTGGTGTCGGCAACGCTGTCGTAACCGTTATTGTTGGTTGCGAACTGGATATTGTTGCGGGAGAAGAAGTTCTCCGTGAACTGCCAGGTCAGCTGCGACTGGACGAGCGGGATGTAACCGGCTTCCTTCAGCTTCGGAGCGACCTTTTCAAAGTCTTCCCAGGTCTTCGGAGCTTCGACGCCGGCCTTTTTCAGGGCTTCGTCGTTGACATACATGATCGGCGCGGAAGAGTTGAACGGCATGCCGACGAACTTGCCGTCAGCAGCAGCGTAGAAATAACGCACGCCGTTGATGAAGGCGTCACGGTCGAACTTGTAGCCGGCCTTGTTGATGAGGTCTTCCGCGGGAATGACAGCGCCCTTGGCGTTGATGATGGTGGCAGCGCCAGCATCGAAAACCTGGAGAATGTTCGGCTGTTCGCCCGAACGGAAGGCGGCGATGCCGCTTGCCAGTGCTTCTTCGTAGGAGCCCTTGGAAACCGGCGTCAGCGCGCATTCCTTCTGGGCTTCGTTGAACTTCTGGGCGACTTCGTTGATGACTTCGCCGTTGCGGCCGCCCATGCCGTGCCACCAGGTGATGTTGGTCGCCGCCATGGAAGATGTAGCCGAAATGCTGACGGCCACCGCGGCCATGGAAATCTTCTTCAACATAATTTTGTCCTCTCCGCCAGTTAGTGGGGTGAGGATGCGAATAGAGACGTTCCATGACGCCTCTTTAACAGTTTGATGTCAGATTTGTTACAGCGCCTGCGAATGGAGGCCGCTCCCTCAAAAACGCGTGCCTCACGGGTCCCTGCGCTTTATCGGACGGGCCGGATTTCCCACCACGGTCGTGCCCGGCAGCACATCCCTGGTTACCACCGAACCGGCACCGACGATTGCGCCGTCGCCGATGGTGACGCCCGCAAGAAGGATCGCTCCGCCGCCGATCCAGACATCACGGCCGATCGTCACCGGCTTTGCGATTTCAATGCCCTGCGAACGCGGAACCGGGTCCAGATGGTGCTCGGCGCAATAGATCTGCACGGCGGGTCCCAGCATCGAGCCATCGCCTATCGTCACCTTTGCCGAATCCAGGATCGTGCAGCCGGTATTGAGGTAGACGTTTTTACCAAGGGTGATGTTGAAGCCGTAGGCACAATGAAACGGCGCTTCAATAAATACCCCTTCCCCGCTGGCGGCGAAAAGCGCCCCCAGCAATGGCGCCATGGCTCCGCGCTCATCCGGCGGCATGGTATTATGCTGGTGAACCGCGCGCCGGGCGCGGGAACGCAACACATCCAGTTCGGCGTCCATGCAGCTGTACCATTCGCCCGCGGCCATTTTTTCCCGCTCGGTCGGCATCATTGTCCCTCCCCTTCAAAATGCATCGATGAAATGCTGCGGCAGGCGTCGCGGCAGAACGGCGACGATATCGAAACGCAGCGAAAATCGCCCTGCATCCCTGCGCCGGGACAGCCAGAGATCGGCCGCCGCGCGGATGCGTTGCTGCGAACGCCAGCCGACGGCGTCGACCGCGCCTTCGGCGGATGATCGCGCCTTGACCTCGACGATGGCGACGACATCCTTCTTGCGGGCAATTAGATCGATTTCCCCAAGTCGGGTGCGGTATCGAATGGCGAGGATACGATAGCCTCTCAACAGCAGATAAAGCGCGGCCCAATATTCCGCGGCGTGGCCGCGTCGCTCGGCCTCGCGTCTTTTGTTGTTTCGCCCGTCAGCGGCCATCCGCGTCCTTCATATCCAGCAGCCGCTGATAAAGCTCCTTGCGCGGCAGGCCGGTCAGCTTCGACGCCTCGGCGGCGGCCCTGGCGGCAGGCATCGTTGTGACGAGATCCTTCAACAGCTTCTCAACGTCTTCGATATCGGGAATTTCATCGTAGGAGGGCGGCTCCACCAAAAGCACGATCTCGCCCTTCACCACGCGGTCGCCGTCATAATAATCTGCAAGTTCGCCGAGCGTGCCACGACGGAACTCCTCGAAAGTCTTGGTCAATTCGCGGCAGACCACGGCGCGACGGTCGCGACCGAGCACTTCCGAGGCAACCCTGACGGTGGCGCCGATGCGGTGCGGCGATTCAAAAAACATCAAGGTCGCGGGAATTTTCGCAAGTTCCGCAAATCGGTCGCGCTTGCCACGATCCTTCACCGGCAGGAAGCCCGCGAACAGAAAGGCATCGCTCGGCATGCCCGATCCGACGAGGGCGGCAAGCGGTGCGGACGCACCCGGCACCGGTACGACGCGATGACCGGCCTCGAGCGCAAGCTGACCGAGACGATAACCGGGATCGGAGACGAGCGGCGTTCCGGCGTCCGACACCAATGCCACGGACTTTCCAGCCTCAAGCGCCGCGATGAGCTTGGGACCAGCCTCTTTCGCATTATGCTCATGATAGGAAAGCGGGCGCGTGCGAATACCGTAACGTTCGAGCAGGATGCGGGTGACGCGGGTATCCTCGCAGGCGAGAACATCGGCGGATGCCAGCGTTTCCAGCGCCCGGATGGTGATATCACCCAGATTGCCGATGGGGGTGGCCACGAGATAAAGCGCCGGCTCCAGCGGCCGCGCCGGAATGGTGGCCGTGCCGATCCTGAACTCCCTGTTTGTCGGTTTGGGGTCCCTGTTCGCTATTTCTTCCGTCACGCGGCTTCCAATCATTCTGGCCGATCATTGAAGGCCGGTCGCTCCATTTTCGCCCCTTTATGGGCAATAGGGAAGCGGCGAACAAGGTCTGCGGGCTGCCGCAACCTGTGGATCATGCTGTATAGCAGCAAAATGACCTCCAGCAGATGCACTCGGCTCTTGCATTTTCTGCAATAACTCTGCCATTTTGCCCGTCCACATTATCCGGCTTTTGGGCCGGTCAAGACTCTTCTTGCCGATCCGGCGGTGGCCGGTTCGCAACGGTTGAAAGCGGTAGCGTCCATGCGTATTACTCTTGAGCGGTCGAACCTTCTTAAATCGCTGAACCACGTCCACAGGGTTGTCGAGCGTCGCAACACGATCCCGATCCTGTCCAACGTTCTCCTGCGCGCATCCGGCGCCAATCTGGACATGAAGGCGACCGACCTCGATCTCGAAATCACCGAAGCGACACCGGCCATGGTTGAGCAGGCGGGCGCCACCACCGTGCCGGCGCACCTGCTTTATGAAATCGTGCGCAAGCTGCCTGATGGTTCCGAAGTGCTTCTGGCGACCAATCCTGACGGCTCCACGATGACGGTTGCCTCCGGTCGTTCGAAATTCTCGCTGCAGTGCCTGCCGGAAACCGATTTCCCGGATCTGACCGCCGGCACCTTCAGCCACACTTTCAAACTGAAGGCGACCGATCTGAAGATGCTGATCGACCGGACGCAATTTGCGATTTCGACGGAAGAGACGCGTTATTACCTGAACGGCATTTTCTTCCACACCATCGAAAGCAATGGCGAGCTGAAGCTGCGCGCGGTTGCGACGGACGGCCACCGTCTGGCGCGCGCCGATGTGGATGCGCCCTCCGGTTCGGAGGGCATGCCTGGCATCATCATTCCGCGCAAGACCGTCGGCGAATTGCAGAAGCTGATGGACAATCCTGAACTGGAAGTCACCGTTGAAGTCTCGGATGCGAAAATCCGCCTGACCATCGGCTCGGTCGTTTTGACCTCGAAGCTGATCGACGGCACCTTCCCCGACTATCAGCGCGTCATCCCCACCGGCAACGACAAGGAAATGCGCGTGGATTGCCAGACCTTCGCGCAGGCTGTCGACCGCGTGTCGACCATTTCTTCCGAGCGCGGCCGCGCCGTGAAACTGGCGCTGACAGATGGCCAGCTGACGCTGACGGTCAACAATCCCGACTCGGGCAGCGCAACCGAAGAAGTGGCTGTGGGCTACGATAATGATTCGATGGAAATCGGCTTCAATGCCAAATATCTCCTCGACATCACCTCGCAGCTATCCGGCGACGACGCGATTTTCCTTCTGGCGGATGCCGGCTCGCCGACGCTCGTTCGCGACACGGCCGGTGACGATGCGCTTTACGTTCTGATGCCGATGCGCGTCTAAACCGCCTCCATTTTTTTCAATTTAATCAAAAACGCCGGTGGATCGCTTCACCGGCGTTTTTTGATTCGGCGGCTGCGCATTTCAAACCTTAAGTGAATTTTTCCAGTTACGACATTTTGCCTTGTTTTTGCGCCAAATGGGATCAACAGTACGTAACCGTTTTTTGACAATGACCAAAATTTATCCGAGGGGAATTATGGCACTTAACCTGAAGCGACGCCTTGAACAGAAATTCGAGGAAGAAATCCGTTTTTTCAAGGGCATGGTCAGCCAGCCGAAAAAAGTGGGAGCCATCGTTCCGACCTCCTCCATCACGGCAAAAAAAATGGCGAGCGTCATCAATCCCCATTCCGGCCTGCCGGTTCTTGAGCTCGGCCCGGGCACCGGCGTCATCACCAAGGCTATTCTGGCGCGCGGCATCAAACCGGAGAACCTGACCGCCATTGAATATTCGACCGATTTCTACAATCAGCTGCTCAGAAGCTATCCCGGCGTCAATTTCGTCAATGGCGACGCCTTCGATCTCGATGCGACACTCGGCGAGCACAAGGGGCAGATGTTCGACAGCGTGATTTCCGCCGTGCCGATGCTGAATTTCCCGATGGCCGCCCGCATCAAGCTTCTCGACGAATTGCTGAAGCGCGTGCCGCATGGCCGCCCCGTCGTGCAGATATCCTACGGCGCCATTTCCCCGATCGTCGCGCAGCCGCATCTCTACCATATCCGCCATTTCGATTTCATCGTGCGCAATATTCCGCCGGCGCAATTGTGGACCTATACGCGGGCCTGACCACGCGGCAGAATGGGCAAGACCGTCATTTCCCGGTCGTGACGGATGGTTAGGGTTTTGAGTTACCCTTTCCATCGCCATCAAGGACCGATTTTGATGCATGCGCTCTACATCACCCATCCCCAGGTCAGGATCGATCCGGCGGTTCCCGTTCCCGAGTGGGGACTTTCTGACATCGGTGCCGAGCGGGTGCGGGAGGCGAGCCGCCTGCCCTGGGCGCAGGCGTTGCGGCGCATCGTCTCCAGTGCCGAAACCAAGGCGATCGAAACCGCCCGCATCCTTTCCGATAGATCCGGTGCGGCAATAGACATCATTGAGACGATGCATGAAAACGACCGGTCGGCCACCGGTTTCCTGCCACCGCCAGAGTTCGAGAAAGCGGCTGACTGGTTCTTCGCCCATCCGCAGGAAAGTTTTCACGGCTGGGAAAGGGCAATCGATGCGCAAGCGCGGATTGTCGATGCTGTCAGAGCCGTTCTCGACCGGCACGACCTGCAGCAACCAATCGCCTTTGTCGGCCATGGTGGCGTGGGCACACTTCTCAAATGCCATATAGAAGGCCGCGGCATCAGCCGCAGCAAGGACCAGCCGCCCGGCGGCGGTAATCTTTTCCGCTTTTCCATCGCCGACTTTTCTCTTGCAGCCGCGTCCCCCACATGCGACTGGACGGCAATGGAAACATGGCAGGGATAAGACAATGACCGCGCGCGAAAAACTCATCGTCGGGCTCGATGTTCCGACTGTGCAGCAGGCCGAAGACATCGTGTCAAAAATCGGCGACGAGGTTCTGTTCTACAAGATCGGCTATCAGCTGGTATTCGCCGGCGGTCTCGAATTTGCCCGCGACCTTGCCCAGAGTGGCAAGAAAGTCTTTCTCGACATGAAGCTGCTCGATATCGACAATACGGTCGCCTCCGGCGTCGAAAACATCGCCCGTATGGGCATGTCGATGCTGACCCTGCATGCCTATCCCAAAGCGATGCGCGCCGCTGTCAAGGCTGCCGAAGGCTCCGGCCTCTGCCTGCTGGGTGTCACCGTGCTGACTTCGATGGACGACACCGACCTTGCTGAAGCCGGTTACGCCGCGGATGCCCGTTCGCTCGTATTGCGCCGGGCGCAACAGGCGCGCGAAGCGGGCATGGGCGGCATCGTCTGTTCGGCGGAGGAATCGACCGCCGTGCGTGAAATCCTCGGCCCTGATCTTGCCGTTGTAACCCCCGGCATTCGCCCTGCCGGCGCGGATCTCGGCGATCAGAAGCGGGTGATGACGCCTTACGACGCCATCAAGGCCGGTTCGAGCCATCTGGTCGTCGCCCGCCCGATCGTCAGGGCGGAGGACCCGAAGGCGGCAGCCCGCGCCATTCTGGATGACATGCTGCGCGCCAGCTTTCCGGCCAATCAATAACGACAGAAGGAGATGACATGCCCAAGGGATATTGGATCGCCCGCGTCGATGTGCGCGACAGCGAGCGCTACAAGGATTATGTCACGACGGCGAAACCCGCTTTCGAGCGGTTCGGCGCCAATTTCCTGGCCCGTGGCGGCGCCTTGACCGAACTGGAAGGCAAGGCGCGTGCGCGCAATGTCATCATCGAGTTCCCCTCCGTGCAACACGCCATCGATTGCTACAATTCGCCCGAATACCAGGCTGCTGCCAAAATCCGCCAGGAAATTGCGGATGCGGAGATGATGATCGTCGAGGGAATTTGACGGTCGTCAACCGCATTTCCAAAACCGGCCCCAAAACTAGACCCGGGCTGCACGACAACGTCTCTTCACCTGCGCCCGGCTTTGGGCTAAGAGACTGAAAAACGCTTTATCGACAGCTTCTGAGGAGCCTCCCATGACCTTGGCCAACCTTCCACCCCTCGTCACCGTTTTCGGCGGTTCGGGTTTTGTCGGGCGCCATGTCGTGAGAATGCTCGCAAAGCGCGGTTATCGCATCCGTGTCGCCGTGCGCCGTCCCGATCTTGCCGGCTTCCTGCAGCCGCTCGGCAATGTCGGCCAGATTTCCTTTGCACAGGCCAACCTGCGTTATCGCGATTCCATCGTCAAAGCCGTCGAAGACGCCGACCATGTGGTCAATTGCGTCGGCATTCTGACTGAAAGCGGCCGCAACACTTTCGACTCCGTGCAGGAATTCGGTGCGAAGGCCATTGCCGAAGCCGCCCGCGATGCAGGCGCCACGCTGACGCATATCTCCGCTATCGGCGCGGAAGCGGGCTCGCCGACCGGTTACGGCCGCACCAAAGGCCGCGCCGAAGCTGCCATTCATTCCATCCTGCCCGGCGCGGTTATCCTGCGTCCATCGATCATTTTTGGCCCTGAAGACGATTTCTTCAACAAATTCGCCAAGATGGCGCGTGGCCTACCCTTCCTGCCGTTGATCGGCGAGGGAAAAACAAAGTTCCAGCCGGTCTATGTCGAGGATGTCGCCGAGGCCGTCGCCCGCAGCGTCGATGGCAAGCTGAAGCCCGGCGCCATCTACGAACTCGGCGGTCAGGATGTGATGACATTCCGTGACTGTCTCGAGGCGGTTCTCGCTGCAACCTATCGCCAGCGTCCTTTCGTCAATCTGCCTTTCGGCATTGCCTCGACGATCGCCAAGGTCACATCGCTGGTACCGCTCATCGCACCGCCGCTGACGGTTGACCAGGTAACCATGCTGAAAAAGGACAATGTCGTTTCCGCAGACGCGGAAAAGAGCGGCCTGACGCTGGAAGGTATCGGCATTACACCTGTTCGTGTCGCTTCCGTCCTGCCGTCCTACATGGTGCAATATCGCCCACACGGCCAGTTCTCAAACGCAGGCAAGGCGGCCTGAGGCTCCCTCCGATGCCAGCGATCTAAACGAAAGCGAGAGCCATTCCCGCTTTTTGTTTTTGCGCAATTCAATCGCAACCAAACCGCTATTTGTGCATTTCCCCCTCAACTGAAGGGGATGTGTACTATCGACTAAAGCTGCTTTGAAAAGCCGGGTAAAATTTAGCGGCCATCTGACCTCCACACGCAAGCGTGGCACAAGCGCAACTGTGGAAAAGACTTCGCATTAACCCGGTATTCAGCAAGCCGCTTTATTGATAATGGCCACATTCCAAACATATCCAGAACCCTCACTTCACACACGGCGGCGTAATCCGCGCGAACGAACGTCTGAAAGGCAATAATAAAATGGGCAGATCTATCGCACTCTTTTTTGCGTGTGCGGCTTTGGTGGTTCTGGCGGGTTCTTTCATGGCGCCGGGAACGGTTGCAGCGGGCAAAAGCGGTTGCGCTCCCGCTTATGGCGTCGACCCCTGCGCAACGGCTTCGATCAGCACCAACTGATCGGCCTTTGAGAGTTTCAAAGAAAAAGCGCCTCCGGTTCTCCGGGGCGCTTTTTCGTTTTCAGTCCGGCCATTCAAAATGGCCGGCTATTTCTAAAATCGGCTCAACCGAAGACCAGAAGTGCGATTAGGCCGAGCGAACCGATGACGATGCGCCACCAGGCAAAAGGCGCAAAACCCCGTCGCGAGACGAAGTCCAGCAACGAGCGAACGACGAAGAGGCCGGAGACGAATGCGGCGATGAAGCCGACGGCAATCAGCGCGCCATCATCGAAACTCAGTGCGTCGCGGTTCTTGTAGAGATCGAGAGTAAAAGCGCCGAGCATGGTCGGCATCGCCAGGAAAAACGAAAATTCGGCGGCGGAGCGCTTGTCGGTGCCCATCAGCAGCGATCCGACGATCGTGGCCCCGGACCGGGACGTGCCGGGAATCATGGCAAGGCACTGGAAGAGACCGATCTTGAAGGCAAGCGACGGCGGATAGTCCATGATGTCGGTATATTTCGGTTTCAGCGGCATCCGGTCCACCGCGAGCAATATGACGCCGCCGATAATCAGGACGACGCAGATGAGCATCGGCGTTTCGAACAGCACGGTCTTGATGAAATCATGCGCCAGCGCCCCGATAACCGCTGCCGGCAGGAAGGCGAGAGCGACGGCCAGCACGAAACGGCGCGCCTTGGCACTTGTCGGCAAAGCGAGCGCGATCGACACAAGCTTTTGAAAATACACAAGAAGGATGGCAAGGATCGCGCCAAGCTGGATGAGGACGGCAAAGGTGTTGCCCGGCGATTTGAAGCCAAGGAAATGGCCGGCCAGCAGGACATGCGCCGTTGAGGAAACGGGAATGAACTCCGTCAGACCCTCGATAATGCCCAGCAAAAGCGCGCTGATGATCGATTGGTCACCCATGAGGTATCCTTTTTTTCAGGGGAAAGCGGCAATGGAAAGCAATTGCGTTAAACTTGTTTTAAAGTAGCCAAGCTCTTATAGCGTCTTGATGAAGCGAAACTGAAAAAGTTTTCCGGCAAATGCCGATCATGACAACCAATCGTAAAAATTGAGTACCAATGCCAACTCTCTATCATTCTCCGATGTCGACCGCATCCCGGTTCGTTCGTCTGATCCTTTCGGAATACGGGTTCCAGACCGATCTCGTCGAGGAGCAGCCGTGGGAAAGACGGCGGGAGTTTCTGGCGCTCAATCCGGCCGGTACCCTGCCGGTCTATCTTGATGATAATATGCGGTCGCTCAGTGGGCCTTATGTGCTTGCCGAGTTTCTCGACGAAACGCACGGGGTCTTGAAGCGCGACAGGCGGTTGCTGGCGGAAGACCCGTTTCAGCGCGCGGAAATCCGCCGCCTGACGGAATGGTTCCTGCAGAAGATGGAAAATGACGTGACCCGGCCGCTGGTGCGGGAGCGGGTCTATAAATTGCAGATGACGGCCGCGCAGGGTGGCGGGCCGCCGGACTCCAAGCTTTTACGCACCGCGCGCAACAACATCCGCCAGCACATCAAATATCTGGAATGGCTGGCGGGTTCGCGCACCTGGCTTGCAGGCGACCGGCTGAGCTATGCCGACCTTGCCGCCGCCGCCGGCGTTTCGGTGCTGGACTATCTCGGTGAGATCAACTGGCTCGAAGCACCCATCGCCAAGGAATGGTACCAGCGGCTGAAATCGCGGCCGTCCTTCCGGCCGTTCCTGAGCGAGCGCATTCCGCGCCTTGCCCCCTCCTCCCACTACGCCGATCTGGATTTCTAGGTTCCGGTCTTCCGGTTATTTGCTGCGGCGCGCACCAAGCATATATATGTCGCAGAATAACCTGCGGGAGAAACGGCTATCGACGTCGCCAGCGACAAGCAGCGGATACGCGCACGCAAACTGACGGATTTCATTCGTCAGGAAGCGCTTTCGCTTGGCTTTGATCTCTGCCGCATCACGGCGCCCGACAGCATTCCGCTCGCGCCGGAACGGCTGAGGCAGTTTCTCGACAAGGGCTACCACGGCACGATGGCGTGGATGGAGGAGACCGAGGCCCGCCGGGCGGAACCGAAAACGCTGTGGGGTGACGTGCGCTCCATCGTGATGTTCGGGCTCAATTACGGCCCTGAGGAAGACCCGCGCGGCGTACTTTCGAAACCGGACAAGGCGGCCATTTCGGTCTATGCCCGTAATCGCGATTATCATGACGTGATCAAGGGGCGGCTGAAGGAAATCGCCACCCGGTTTGCAGCGCGCGCCGGCGAGGATGTGAAGGTCTTCGTCGACACTGCCCCTGTCATGGAAAAGCCGCTTGCCGCGGCAGCTGGTCTCGGCTGGCAGGGCAAGCACACCAATCTGGTGAGCCGCACCCATGGCTCCTGGCTGTTTCTTGGCAGCATGTTCACCACCGCCGATCTCTGTCTTGATGAGGCCGAGAAGGATCATTGCGGTTCCTGCCGTGCCTGTCTGGATGCCTGTCCGACGGCTGCCTTCCCCGCCCCTTATCAGCTCGACGCTCGCCGTTGCATCTCCTACCTCACCATTGAGCACAAGGGGCCGATCCCGCACGAATTCCGCCCTATGATCGGTAACCGCATCTATGGCTGTGACGATTGCCTTGCCGCCTGTCCCTGGAACAAATTCGCGGCCAGCGCCTCCGAGATGAAGCTGCAGGCACGTGAGGATTTGAAGGAACCCTCCATCGCCTTCCTGCTGACGCTTGACGATGCCGCCTTCCGCAGCTTCTTCAGCGGCTCGCCTGTCAAGCGTATCGGCCGCAACCGTTTTATTCGCAATGTCCTGATCGCAGCGGGCAATTCCGCCGACCGGCAATTCCTCGAGCAATGCAAGGCGCTCGCCGGGAGAGACCCTTCGCCGGAGGTGCGCGGCATGGCCGCATGGGCCTTGTCACAGCTTATGGACAGGGAGGAATTCCGTACATACTCTGCCACACGCGCACCGGAGACTGATCCGGAAGCGGAAATGGAATGGCAACTGGCAGAGGCGTGAACCATGCATGTGATGATTTTCGGCGCGGGATATTCAGGCAAGGCCATCTCAAACGCGCTGAAAACCGAAGCCGCGACCATTGCCGGCACCACCCGCAGCGAAGACAAATTCTCAAGCCTGACCGCCGCAGGCATGACGCCCTTTCTCTTTAACGGCGCGCATCTCAATGACGAGCTCATCACTGCAATGGGTAATGTCACGCATCTGGTGCAATCCATTGCACCGGGCAAGGAAGGCGACCCTCTGCTTGCATTGCTCGGCGATGATTTGAAAAGGCTGCTGCCCAATCTGAAATGGCTGGCCTATCTTTCCACCGTTGGCGTTTATGGCGACCATGGCGGTGCCTGGGTGGATGAGGATACGCCCTGCCGCCCGGTTTCCGCCCGGTCCGTGGAACGGGTTGCCGCAGAGACCGCCTGGGCCACGGCCGCGCAAAGGGCGGATGTGCCGCTTGCCATCCTGCGTCTTTCCGGAATCTACGGTCCCGGACGCAATGCCTTCATGAACTTCGAAAAGGGAGCGGCGCGAAGGCTGGTGAAGAAGGATCAGGTGTTCAATCGCATCCGGGTCGAGGATATCGGCGCGGCCCTGGCTTTCCTGGCACAGAGAAACCAACGCGGCGTCTTCAACGTGACGGATGACGAACCCGGCCCGCCGCAGGACGTGGTGAGCTATGCCGCCACGCTGATGGGCGTTGAACCGCCGCCTGAACAGCCATTCGAGACCGCCGATCTGACGCCGATGGCCCGCTCCTTTTATGGCGAGAACAAACGCGTTTCCAACGCCAGGATCAGGCGCCTCGGCTTTGATTTCGGCTTCCCGGACTACAAAATGTCGCTGGCCCAATTGTGGAAAAACGGCCTCTGGCGGGGCTGAAAATCCCGCCATGGAAAGCGATGAAAAATCCTTCCAAACCCACTTTTGCGGATGGTTTTCGTCGCATTTCAGTCAATTAGGATTTTATTAACCAAACAAAAATCGCTAAAATCATAGTCATTAGAAAAATATTTCAGTGACATTTCGTGAAGTGGATTCACGAAGCAGTGACTTGCAATAGCATTTCCATTGAGCATTGATTCTGCATTATTTTTTCCGAATTGTGACAATAGGGGCCTCGAGGCGCCTTTCCGGCTAACGATCACAAATATTACAGACTGTAACAGTTCGTGATTTGAGCTCAGCTTTTTTTCGCCATTTTTCCCTCGCCCTACAATCTCGCATCAAAAGGCGTTCAGGCCAGCAAATGGCCGTTTAGCAAGGGCACAAACAACCGGCGCGGGGCCGGTTTTCAGGGAAGCACAGTTTGTTGAATATCCGTCGTATAACTTTCACCGCTGCAACTATAGCCGCCTGTTCCATCATCGCGCCTCTTCAGGCGAATGCGGCAAATGGTTGTGGAGGCGCATCGTGGTATGCGTTGACCTCCAAGACTGCTTCTGGCGAGCGCATGAACGCCGCCAACCTGACCGCCGCCCACCGCTCGCTGCGGTTCGGCACCAAGGTCAAGGTGACGAATGCCCGCAACGGCAAGGCCGTGGTGGTGCGCATCAACGACCGCGGTCCGTTCATCAAGGGCCGCGTTCTCGATCTCTCGAAGGCAGCCGCCAAGAACATCGGCATGATCAGCTCCGGCACCGCCAAGGTCTGCTACGAGATCGTCAAAGCCGATTGAGCCTTGCCCTTGCCGCCATTCGCGTCTACCAACCGGCTTATCAGCAAGATGAGGTAGACAATGCGTTTAGGCGGGCGTTTGGCCGGAGCAATCGAAGTATTGGCGGATATTGAGGGACGCAGGCGTCCCGTCGCTGATGCTCTGAAAGATTGGGGCCTTGCCCATCGTTTCGCCGGTTCCGGCGACAGGGCGGCAATCGGCAACATCGTCTATGACGCGCTGCGCATGAAACTGTCGCACGCCTGGCTGATGGATGACGACAGCGCCGCCTCGCTTGGTTATGCCGTGCTGCTGCGCCAATGGGGCAAAAGCTTTTCGGAACTGGCGGCGGAATTTGATGGCGATAAATTCGCCCCCGCCGCACCCGACGAACAAAGGCAGCAAGCCTTTCTCTCCCGCTCACTATCCGATGCACCAGCCCATATTCAGGGCGACATCCCCGAATGGGTGCAGCCTTCCTTTGAGGCGGCATTCGGAGAGGGCTGGCTCGCCGAGGCGCAGGCGCTGAACGAGCGGCCGACCCTTGACCTGCGCGCCAACACGCTGAAGGCAACCCGCGACAAGGTGCTGAAGGCGCTTGAGGAAAGCGGCGCGGAAGCCACACATGTCGCCCGGCAGGGTGTACGCATCCCCGCCGGTGAGGGGCCTTCCCGCCTGCCGAATGTAACCGCCGAACTGTCCTTCCAGAAGGGCTGGTTCGAAGTGCAGGACGAGGGATCGCAGATCGTCGCCGATCTCGCCGGCGCCCATGAGGGCGAACAGGTCCTCGATTATTGCGCGGGCGGCGGCGGCAAGACGCTGGCCATGGCGGCCAGCATGAACAATAAGGGCCAGGTTCACGCCTTCGATGCCGACCGCAAGCGTCTCGCGCCAATCATCGAGCGGCTGAAGCGGGCGGGCACACGCAATGTGCAGGTTCATGACCGCGCAGCCGGGTTGGTCCCCTTCCATGAGAAATTCGACCGCGTCCTGGTGGATGCGCCCTGCACCGGCACGGGAACATGGCGCCGACGCCCTGACACAAAATGGCGGCTGACCGCGCGCAATCTTGAAGAGCGCGTGCAGCAGCAGGGCGAAGCGCTTTCGCAGGCAAAGGGTTTCGTGCGCCCGGGCGGTGAACTGCTTTATGTGACCTGTTCCGTTTTGCCTGAAGAAAACGAACAGCAGGTGAGGCGCTTCTGCGAGGAAAATGCGGAATTCTCCATCAGTTCCGCGTTGCAACGCTGGCAGACGACTTTCGGCGACAATGCCAGAAAACCGCATTCCTCCGACGGACAGACAGTGACGCTGACGCCTGCAACCACAGATACGGACGGTTTCTTCTTCTGCTTGATGAAACGCAAAGCATAAAACCGGATTTGCACGCAGCGATTTTACTTGGAAAATGTCGCTCAAACTTGTTTCAAAACATTCTAAACTAGAATGTTTGACACAAGTTTGTGATTGGGTCAGAACTCGCTTGCCGCAGCGTGAAGTCTTTTCATGCCTGCCCAAGGAGAGGGATCATGATCCGCAAAACCATTCTCAGCGCGTCTTTTGCGCTTCTTGCCGCATCGGCGGCTTTCACCGCGCTTCCCGCACAGGCCGCGACCGACGCCGCCGCCGTGATCAAGCATTATGCCGATGTCGCGCACGCGAAATACGAGGATTCGCTCACCACGGCGAAGGCGCTGGACAAGGCGATCGATGCGCTTATTGCAACGCCGAGCGATGCAACCCTGAAGGCCGCCCGCGAAGCGTGGATCAAGGCGCGTGTTCCCTACCAGCAGTCGGAAGTCTATCGTTTCGGCAACCCGATCGTTGACGATTGGGAGGGCAAGGTGAACGCCTGGCCGTTGGATGAGGGTCTGATCGACTATGTCGACGGTTCCTATGGCACGGAAAGCGACGAGAACGAGCTTTATGTCGCCAACATCATCGCCAATCCGAAGATCAAGATCAGCGGTGAAGAGGTCGATGCCTCGAAGATCACCCCCGAGCTGATCGAAAGCCTTCACGAGGCGGGCGATGTCGAAGCCAATGTGACCACCGGTTACCATGCCATCGAATTCCTGCTCTGGGGCCAGGACCTGAACGGCACCGGACCCGGCGCGGGCAACCGTCCCTATACCGACTATGACAAGAAGAGCTGCACGAACGGCAATTGCGACCGCCGCGCCGATTACCTGAAATCCGCCTCCACCCTGCTGATCAAGGATCTTCAGGAGATGGTGGATGCCTGGGCGCCGGAGGGTGAAGCCACGAAGGCGGTGGAAGCCGATCCGAAAGCCGGCCTCACCGCCATTCTCACCGGCATGGGCTCGCTCTCTTATGGTGAACTGGCGGGAGAGCGCATGAAGCTTGGGCTTCTGCTGCACGACCCGGAAGAGGAGCATGATTGCTTCTCGGACAACACCTATAATTCGCATCTCAACGACGCCATCGGCATCGCTTCGGCCTATACCGGCAACTATACCCGCGTGGACGGCACGAAGATGACCGGTGCCTCGCTGGCGGAACTTGTGGGCGCCAAGGACAAGGCGCTGAACGACGAGATGACGGCGAAGCTGAACAAGACGCTCGACGCCATGCATGCGATGGAAAAGCGCGCCCAGACCGTCGAGGCCTATGACCAGATGATCGGTGAAGGCAACAAGGAAGGCAACGCCGTGGTGCAGGCGGCCATTGACGGCCTCATCGACCAGACGAAGACCGTCGAGCGTGTCATCGCCGCGCTTGATCTCGGCAAGATCGAGCTTGAAGGATCCGACAGCCTCGACAATCCGAGCGCCGTCTCCAAGTAAGTGCCAAGGCGGGCCGCAGATTGCTGCGGCCCGTTACGCCCATGCGATTTTCACTGCCGCCGATCCGTAAGCCGTTCTTCTTCACCGGGGCAGCCTGCCTTGTGGCATCGATGACGCTTGCCGAACCGCTGCGTGACGATCTGACCGCGAAAGACCGGAACAGCCGCCAGACCATGACCGCGCCTGCGACGGATTTCACCGGGCCGGAACCCTTCGAGGCCATGTCCGGTGGGGCGACGACCAGCACCAGCAAGGCCGATAGCCGCGCGTTTTCACATCCTTCCGCCACCATGTCGTTCGAGCGGAAACTGGATTTCAAGCTCGGCAATGCGTTGTTCCAGAAACTCTGGGTGTCTTCCCCCTCCTCCACACAGGCCTCGGACGGGCTGGGGCCGCTCTACAACGCCCGATCCTGCCAGACCTGCCATGTGAAGGACGGCAGGGGTCGCCCGCCGCTTGCCGGGGAAGATGCGGTCTCCCTGTTTCTCCGGCTGGCCCGACCGGCCCGCAACGAGGCCGAAAGGGCCGCGATTGCACGCCATGAGGTGCTGAATTTTCCCGATGAAACCTATGGCCGGCAATTGCAGAACCTCGCCATTCCCGGTCTCGCCGCCGAGGGCAAGCCGGTCGTCACCTATACCGAAAAGCCGGTGCGCCTTCTGGATGGCGAAGTGGTGATGCTGCGCAAGCCCGATTATGCCGTGGCCGAGCTGCAATATGGTCCCCTCGGCCCCGACACGTTGCTTTCGGCCCGCATTGCCATGCCCACCCTCGGACTTGGGCTGATCGAGGCGATTGCCGAGGCCGATATTGTGGCAGGCGCTGATCCCGATGACAAAAATGGCGACGGCATTTCCGGGCGTCCGGCCTTTGTGCGGGATCATCGCACGGGCGAGGTCAAGCTTGGCCGGTTTGGCTGGAAGGCCCAGAATGCGAGTGTGCGCGATCAAAGCGCCAGCGCCTTTTCCCACGATATCGGCATCTCTACACCGGACGCGCCGAACGCCTATGGCGATTGCACCGATGCCCAGAAGGACTGTCTTGCCATGCCGACCGGCGTGCAGCCACGGCTGGGGCCGGTGGAAGCGCCGGACCCTGTCCTCGATCTCGTGACCTTCTACACCGAGAATCTTGCCGTGCCACAGCGCCGCAATGTCGATGATCCGACCGTCCTCAAGGGAAAGCAGATTTTCTACACATCCGGCTGCACCGCCTGCCATAGGCCGAAATTCGTCACCCGTCGCGATGCGAGCGACCCCATGCATTCTTCCCAGCTGATCTGGCCCTATTCGGATTTCCTTCTGCATGACATGGGAGAGGCGCTTGCCGACGGCCAGCAGGTGGGCGAAGCAGACGGGCGGCAATGGCGTACCCAGCCGCTCTGGGGTATCGGCCTGACGCAACGGGTGAACGGCAACAGTTTTTACCTGCATGACGGCCGGGCGCGCAGCCTGACGGAAGCGATATTATGGCACGGCGGCGAAGCGCAAAAAGCGCGCGACGCCTTTGCCGCCTTGCAAAAAACCGACCGGCAGGCTTTGCTGGCTTTTCTGGAGTCCCTTTGATGAAAAATGCCATGCGAAAAATCTCCGGCCTCATGTCCGTGCTGTTGCTTATGACCCATCAGCCCGCCATGGCGCAGGATGTGGAGTTGATGCCGCCGCCGCCCCTCGATCCCGCACAGGTGCGGAGCGTCATGGAAAAGGCGGTGAACGGTTTCATTCGTCCCGGTTACGACCACTTCCGGCAATCGGCAGAGAATCTGCAAGACAGCATGAAGGCTTTCTGCGCCGCCCCTTCAAAAACGGCGGATGAGGCGGCCAAGGCAGCCTTTGCCGATACGGTCACAAGCTGGTCCACGATCGAAATCGTGCGGATTGGCCCGGTGATCGAGCAGAACCGCTTCGAACGTGTGCTCTATTACCCCGACAAGAAGGGCCTCGGCCTGAAGCAGGTGCAGCGTTATCTTGCGGAAAAGGACGAAAGCGTTACAAGCGCCGACGGCCTGAAGGGTAAAAGCGTTGCAGCGCAGGGCCTCGGGGCATTGGAATTCGTGCTCTACGGCACCGGCGCGGATGAACTGCTTGGCAAGGAAGGTGATTTCCGCTGCCGCTTCGGCGCGGCCATCGCCGGCAATATCGCCAATGTGGCGGCGGAGCTTTCCGATGGCTGGAACGCGCCCGATGGCGCACAGAAAAACTGGACCAAGCCGGGACCGGACAATCCCGTCTTTCGCGACGAGCGCGAGGCGCTGGTTGCCCTGCTCGGCATTCTCGTGCACGGCTCCGAGGCAATCCGCGACCAGCGGATCGAAACCTTCTACAAGGGGCCGGACAAGGCCAAATTTCCCCGCACCGCCATTTATTGGCGCTCTGGCCTGACCTGGAAAAGCATCTCGGCCAATATCAAGGCCGTTCAAACCCTGCTGCACACGGCGGATATGGTCGAACTCGTGCCTCCCGACCAACGCTCCATCGTCAATTCCATCGACTTCATCGCCAAATCGATGATCCGTATTGCGGGAACGATCGATACGGATGTGGAAAAGGCGCTGGACAAGGATGATCAGCGCGCCAAGGTGGATTACCTGCTGCTCAACGGCAAAGACCTGATCTACCGCCTCAACGACCAGTATGGCGGTGCGATCGGTCTCAGCTCCGGCTTTTCCTTCGCCGACGGAGACTGAACCGATGATAGCAGGCAAGAAGCGGATGCTGATAGACCGGCGCAGCTTCATCAAGGCGGCGGGTATTCCCTTTGTCGCAGCGCTGGCTCCCCGTTCACTCCATGCGCTCGAACGCGCCGACGCCGTCTTCGCTTCCGCCTTCCGCGCCCGTGACGGGTCCTACGGCATTGCGATGGTAAGTGAGCGCGGCGAGATCATCGACCGCGTTGCGCTCCCCGCGCGCGCCCATGGAATGGCGACAAGCCACGCCACGGGCATGACGGTGGCCTTTGCGCGTCGGCCCGGAACGTTCTTCATGGCCTTCGATCCTGCGCGGCGACGCGAGCCTGTCGTGATGCACACGCCGGCGAACCGTCACTTTTACGGCCATGGGCAATTTTCCCCCGATGGGGCGATCCTTTATGCCAGCGAAAACGACTTCGACGGCAATCGCGGCGTTATCGGGCTATACGACGCGCGTAACGGATTTGCCCGCATCGGCGAGTATGACGCCCACGGCGTCGGTACACATGACATGACGGTGAGCGATGACGGGCGGCTGATCGTCATCGCTAATGGCGGCATCGAGACTCACCCAGATTTCGGCCGGACGAAGCTCAATATCGACAGCATGGAACCGTCTCTCGTGCTTCTGGATGCTGCAAGCGGCGAATTGGTCCAGAAACACGCGATGCCGGATCGACTGCGGCAACTTTCCACCCGCCATGTCGATCTCGGCGATGACGGGCGCATCTGGTTCGCCTGCCAATATGAGGGGCCGCGCAACGATCTTCCACCGCTTGTCGGCCATTTTTCGAAGGGCGAGGACCTGTCTTTCATCGATCTGCCGGAGGAAACGACGGTGCGTCTTGCCAATTATGTCGGGGCCATCGCGGTCAACCGGCATGAAGGGCTGGTGGGCCTGACCTCCCCCAATGGCAATGCTGCGGTGACGCTGGACGCTAAAACCGGGCGTGTTGTAGCAGAGACATCCGTGCGGGAGGCAGCGGGCGTCGCCCCGGCGGCGAGCGGCATTGCCGTTTCTTCCTATGACGGATTTTTCGAGGCCGTTCGCAGCGACGTGGCATGGGATCAGCACATCGTGCGGATTTCTGGCTAAAATACTGAAAAGGCAAGGGAACAAAAGCATGGCCAGCGCATTGGATGGGTCATGAAAAACCTTGCCGTGTACATTGTTTTCGTGGTTGCAGTTGTTGCCATTGGGGCACTGATCGGTGTCAACAATGTGCCCGGCGAGTGGTATCAATCACTCCAGAAACCATTCTTCAATCCACCCAGCTGGATCTTCGGGCCGGTCTGGACGACGCTTTACGTGCTGATCGGCATCGCCGGCGCGCGGACATGGATCCGCAAGCCGATGGGAACGCGCATGCGCCTCTGGTTCACCCAGATGGTGCTGAATTTCCTGTGGTCGCCGATCTTTTTCGGCATGCAAAGCCCAACGGGTGCACTGGTCATCATCATTCCAATGCTGATCTGCATCATCGCCTTCGTCACGCTCACCTATAGCCGTGACAGGGCATCGATGTGGCTTTTTGTGCCCTATGCCGTTTGGGTCGCCTTTGCGACCCTGCTGAATGCAAGTATTGACTGGCTGAACTAAATTTTGCCCGCGCAACCCTTGCCTTGCCCGCCGCCACGCGCCATGTCAGTTTGCGATGGGGACTAAAAGCAGGCAGGTAGGCCATGGAGATCACGGATCCCGGCGATTTTCGTCAGCGGATAGAAAAAAGCTTTGCGCGACAGGGTGTGGTGCAGGCAATCGATGCGCAGATCAGCCGCATCGAGCACCGGCTGGTGGAAATCGAGCTACCCTTTCATGAAAAACTGACGCAGCAGCACGGCATCCTGCATGCGGGTGTCATTGCCGCCGGTCTGGACACCGCCTGCACCTATGCCGCCTACACGATCATCGAGCCGGAAGCCTCGCTGCTGACCATCGAATTCAAGGTCAACCTCATGTCGCCCGGACGCGGCGAGCGGTTCCTGTTTCGTGGCGAAATCATCAAGCCCGGAAACAATCTCATCGTCGCCGATGGCCGCGCCTACGCACTGTCGGACGGGCCCGCGAAGCTGATCGCTTCCATGACGGGGACAATGATGGTGATGAAGGGTCGCGAGGATATTACCGGATGAATTACCGGCTTTCGCAGGTTGCGGATAAATCCGTTCTTTTTGTCATGGCGGCTTCACCCGAATATGGTCCCCATCTCCAGGCTCGCATCGCGCCGCTGATGACCGGCATCGGCCCGGTGGAGGCGGCGATTGCAGTCACGGCCGTTCTTGCCGGCCTCGATGCCGCCGACCATCTGCCGGACCTCGTCGTTTCGCTCGGTTCTGCCGGTTCGCGAACGCTGGAACAGACGTGTATCTATCAGGCGACTTCAGTTTCCTATCGCGACATGGACGCCTCCGCCTTCGGTTTCGAAAAGGGCTGCACGCCGCTGCTTGATCTGCCGGCCGAGGTGGCCTTGCCTTTGCGGATACCCGAAATAGCCGAGGCGCGGCTTTCCACGGGCGCCAACGTTGTCTCCGGCGCAGCCTATGGGCTGATCGACGCCGATATGGTGGAAATGGAGACCTTTGCCGTCCTGAGAGCCTGCCAGCGCTTCGGCGTGCCGCTCATCGGCCTGCGCGGTATTTCCGATGGCAAGGCCGATGTGAACCATGTGGACGACTGGACGGAGTATCTGCACATCATCGACGAAAAGCTGGCGGATGCCGTCGACCGGCTTTGCCGCGCGATCGAGGATGGCGCGATCGCCCTTTGAAACCTTGCGATTTTCGCAAATTTCCGCTGTTCGATGCCCGCTTGCGGGTTGCCTAAAGCCGCCATTTTCTTTAAAGGCTCGCCATGACCCAGATAGCCCATCCCGACAGCATTCTCATCATCGATTTCGGCAGCCAGGTGACGCAGCTCATTGCGCGCCGCATCCGCGAAGCCGGGGTCTATTGCGAAATCCATCCGTTCCAGAATGCCGCAGAGGCGTTTGAGAAGCTTCAGCCCAAGGGCGTGATCTTCTCCGGCGGCCCCGCATCTGTCACGGCAGAAGGAAGCCCGCGCGCGCCGCAGGCGGTGTTCGACAGCAAGGTTCCGATCCTCGGCATCTGCTACGGCCAGCAGACGCTCTGCACGCAGCTCGGCGGTGTTGTCGAGGGCGGTCACGCGGCGGAATTCGGCCGCGCCGATATCGACATCAAGAAGGCGAGCCCACTTTTCGAGGGCTTCTGGGAACAGGGCAAGAGCTATCCGGTCTGGATGAGCCACGGCGACCGCGTGACGAAGCTGCCGGAAGGTTTCGAGGTCATTGCGACGTCGGAAAACGCACCTTTCGCCATCGCTGCCGACGAGACACGCCATTATTACACCACCATGTTCCATCCGGAAGTGGTGCACACGCCTGACGGCGGCAAGCTGCTCTCCAACTTCGTGCACAAGATCGTTGGCCTCAAATCCGACTGGACGATGGCTGCCTATCGCGCCGAGATGATCCGCAAGATCCGCGACCAGGTCGGCACCGGCCGCGTGCTCTGCGCCCTTTCCGGCGGCGTCGATTCCTCGGTTGCGGCGATCCTCATCCATGAGGCGATCGGCGACCAGCTCACCTGCGTTTACGTCGACCATGGCCTGATGCGGCTTGGCGAAAGCGAGCAGGTCGTCGGCATGTTCCGCGACCATTACAATATTCCGCTGGTGCATGTGGATGCCGCCGATCTGTTTCTCGGCGAACTGTCGGGCGTCTCTGACCCGGAAGTGAAGCGCAAGACCATCGGCCGCCTGTTCATCGAGGTCTTCGAGGCCGAAGCGGCCAAGATCGCCGCCGACGGCAAGGGCGCGCCGAATTTCCTGGCGCAGGGCACGCTTTACCCTGACGTCATCGAAAGCGTCTCCTTCTCCGGCGGCCCCTCCGTCACCATCAAGAGCCACCACAATGTCGGCGGTCTTCCCGAGCGCATGAACATGCAACTCGTCGAGCCGCTGCGTGAGCTTTTCAAGGACGAGGTCCGTGCGCTTGGCCGCGAGCTCGGCCTGCCGGAAAGCTTCATCGGCCGCCATCCTTTCCCCGGTCCGGGTCTGGCGATCCGCTGCCCCGGCGCGATTACCCGCGAGAAGCTCGATATTCTGCGCAAGGCGGATGCGATCTATCTCGACGAAATCCGCAAGGCCGGTCTCTACGACACCATCTGGCAGGCCTTCGCCGTTCTGCTGCCGGTGCAGACCGTCGGCGTCATGGGCGACTACCGCACTTATGACTTCGTCTGTGCGCTGCGCGCCGTGACCTCCGTGGACGGCATGACCGCGGATTTCTATCCTTATGACATGAACTTCCTTGGCCGTGCGGCAACCCGCATCATCAACGAGGTGCGTGGCATCAACCGTGTCGTCTACGACGTGACGAGCAAGCCGCCCGGCACGATCGAGTGGGAATAACGCCTACAATAGGCATAGCTTAGACGATGACGCCGCGACTAGCTCGCGGCGTTTCTGTTTTGTCTTGCGAGGTAGATGATCTGGGCGGTCAGGCCGACGACGAGGATCGCCAGCAACCCGCCCTGAACGCCGAGAAGCAGCGGCGATTTTAAATCGGCAACAAAGGGATGACCATTCGGAACACGACGCAGGGTCTCGGTCGCCGTCGGTACCATCAGGAGAAATGCGCTCACGCTCAGACAGATGGTTTCTATATATCTGGCGATGCACGTTGAGCCGAGAATGCGTTCAATTCCGTAACCTGCGAGCAGGAACAGGATGGTCAGCGCGCCGATGGCATAGCTGACCGGCTGATGCGCCACGAGGAAGGCCGTCGCAGCGCCAATCAGCATTGACACAAAATAGATTGCACCCGGCCTGGATCGCGGAACGATCCGACCGTGACGGGCAAACATGTAAGTGGCCACGGGAATGGCGGGCAGGCTGCCGAGCGTGTGGACCCAGCCAAGCGGAGAAATTCCGAACATGAGAGATTGCCTTTCTCTTCCACAGGGGCGATGACGGCCCGGGGAAGCAGACTGTTGACGACTGATCTGGAAGCGTAATGCTGTCTATTTATCGGGTCGGGATGTCGCTCAGGTCATGCATTCACCTCCCTCGCGACGTTTCATTTTCAAGCGGTGATGCGCTCCAGCATGGGACGGGTTATCGCGCCAAAGGCTGCAGCATCACCGTGGGCACGGGCCGAGAGCATTGCGCCATGCACGGTGGCCATGAACATTTCGGCATTGGTGCGCGCTGTTCCTGTCAGCACAAGGCGCCCTTGCGCAGCCCCGCGCTCCAGCACGGCGGCGAGCCAGTCCGAGAGGCTTTGAAAATGCGCACGCACTTCAAGAACCACAGATTCGGGAAGGACCGGTATTTCAGTGGCAAGCAGAGCGCAGACACAGAAGGGGTGGGTCGCATCAGCGATACAGCCTTCCCAATAGCCAATATAAGCGCGAAGCTGTTCGAGCGGATCAGAAATGTTTCGCTCCAGCTCGGCGAGCCCGGCTGCAGCTTCCTGCCTGTACTGCCCGACCAGTTTGCGGACTAGGTCTGACTTGCTCGGGAAATGGTGGTGAATGCTGGCATTGCGAATGCCGACCACGCTGGAAATATCGGCGTAGCTGAAACTGTTGTAGCCGCCGCTTACAATCAGGATACGCGCGCAACGAAGAATCTCATCGGCCTTGGTTTGTGGGTTTTTCATATTTATCACCTACCAACTAGTAGGTAGATTGTCAACTAAATGCACCATGCTGTTATTTTCTGGAATTCCCCCTGCCTGTCGGGAAGACAATTGTTCTCTTTTTGTTCTTTTAATTTCTTCTGGCAATGATAATATCGCGGCCTTGGCAAAAGCCGTGGAGCATCGTCATGGGTTTCGAGTTGACGGATAAGGGAGGTGTAAGGCAGCTTTTCTTTGAAGGGCTGGAGACGCCAAAAATACAGCGCCTTAATCCGCGATTTCGCAGCAAGCTTCTCTTATTGTTGAAGCCGCCGGCAGTCGTGGCCGATAGAATCTTTGCCGATGCTTCACAGTATGCGGAAGGACGGACAAGGCGTGCAGCCTATCCGGCGGAGCTTCTGCATATCACGCTGCTCTGTATCGGATGTTTCGAGACTGTGCCTCACGGGCTGATAAACAGGCTGAAGGCGGCGCTGGGGGAAATCAATGCTCGGCCCGTTCCTATCACTTTCGAAGAAACGTCGCTTTTTGGTAATCGCAATAGTCTGGTGCTGCGAAGCAGCCGCGACATGCCGGAAATCAAGGCTCTCGTGAAGATATTGCAACGCGCCCTTTGGCGGGCAAATCTTCCCTTTGTTACGGCATCATCTTTTACGCCGCATCTCACCATGATCTATGGCTGCGGGAAGATTGAGCTTATGCCCGCCGGTAAACCCTATAGCTGGCTGGCGGGCAATTTCGAACTTGTCTTCAGCCATAATGGCGAAACAAGGCACGAGCTGCTGGCACGCTTTGCGCTTTCAGCGAAGGCGGATCGTTATGAGCGGCCTGAGAGCCAGTTATATTTATCGGAAAAAGTGATCGGCCCGTCGAAGCGGCCGAAACAGAGTGCAGCATCTCGATGACGTGCACTCAAAGCGGCGCAACAATCCCGTGCTGACAATTTATCCCGCATCTGTCCTCCGAGGACTACGGGGCAACCTTCCTGTGTGAATACGGAATGCCTTTTGAGCCATCGGCGACGCATCCACCTCGCCCGTCGAAACCGGCATGGATTTCGACCCCGAGCGCAAGCGAGGCGGTGCCGCCTCGCTACAAATGATAACCAGCTTAGAGCTGAACCTTGTCGAAAGCCTTGCCGTCGATGCCGAGGGCTTCGAGGTCGGCGCGGGCCGGCTTGCGGTGTGCGCGAACAGCGGCCGAAACCGAAAGTGCTGCACCCAGAACGGCGAAAAGTTTCGCCGAAGAAGTTACGCGATGTCTTTGCAACCTGACGCATTTTTCTCTCCATCTTTGATGCCCAGATAATGGGCATTTCGGGCCAGTTCTACAACTCATGATGTAGCAGGGAAGCCATGCAGCTTTGCTCGCGCTCGTTTGGATATCAGCCATTGCGATTTTGCATTGCTTGGGTGCCGCAGTTCTCAAACGAGGCAGGGCACTTCAGCGGACGGTTGAATAAGGCGTATATTTTGTTATGCCGGAGAGCTTGAAGACAAAGAGGCTGGCAGCATGACGATCACGATTTACGGCATCAAGAACTGCGACACGATGAAGAAGGCCAGAAGCTGGCTGGAAACCAATGGCGTCGACTATTCTTTCCATGACTATAAAGCGACCGGCATTGACCGCGCCCATCTCGAAACATGGTGTGATGCCGCAGGCTGGGAAACGGTTCTTAATAGGGCGGGCACGACCTTCAAGAAACTGAATGACGGCCAGAAAGCTGATCTTGACCGCGAAAAGGCCATCGGGCTGATGCTGGAGCAGCCCTCGATGATCAAGCGCCCCGTGCTGGAAGCGAAGGGCAAGATCACCGTCGGCTTCAAACCGGAAACCTACCAGACCCTCTTTGCCTGAACGTCGTTCCCAATGTCCAAAACGACCCGCGCTACCCAAATGCTGGCCAAGGCTGGCGTCGCCTTCACCACCGTCAGCTATGACTACGATCCAAATGCCGACAGGATCGGCCTGCAGGCGGCTGAGGCGATCGGCGAACCGCCGCATCTGGTGTTGAAAACGCTGATGGCTGAGCTGGACGGCAAGCCGATCTGCGTCGTTGTCCCGTCCGATCGCGAGGTGAGCATGAAGAAGCTCGCCGCCGCTTTCGGCGGCAAATCTGCCAGCATGATGAAACCGGCCGATGCGGAACGCGCCACGGGTTATCATGTTGGCGGCATCAGCCCTTTCGGGCAGAAGAAACAGGTGCCGACGGCCATCGAGGCTGAGGCGATGGCGCATGATTATGTGTACATGAATGGCGGACAGCGAGGCTTGCAGGTGCGGCTTTCACCCCGCGACGCTCAGATGGCACTAAAGGCCATCATTGCGCCACTGGTGGCCGACTGAGGTTTCAATCCAGCTTTTGAAAGCATTTGGCTTTCGAAAGGAATGGGCTATGGTCGGCGCCTCCAATTGAAATATGCGAAGGCAGATCATGACCGTTTCTCCCATCGATCCCGTCAAACTCGAAAAACTGGCCGAAGTCGCCGTCAAAGTCGGCCTGCAATTGCAGAAAGATCAGGATCTGGTGATCACTGCTCCGCTGGCAGCCCTGCCGCTGGTTCGGCTTTTGACAAAACACGCTTATCTTGCCGGCGGTGGACTGGTCACCACCTTCTATTCCGACGAGGAAACCACACTTTCCCGTTATCGCCACGCCAGCGACACCAATTTCGACCGGGCTTCCGGCTGGCTCTATGAGGGCATGGCGAAGGCCTATGCCAATGGCGCAGCGCGGCTGGCGATTGCCGGCGACAACCCCATGCTGCTGGCCGAGCAGGACCCCGCCAAGGTGGCGCGCGCCAACAAGGCCAACTCTACCGCCTACAAGCCGGCACTGGAGAAGATTTCCAATTTCGATATCAACTGGAACATCATTTCCTATCCCAACCCCTCCTGGGCAAAGCAGGTCTTTCCTGATGTGACGGAAGACGAAGCGGTGCGCAGACTTGCCGACGCCATCTTCGCCGCCTCGCGGGTGGATCTGGCCGATCCGGTCGCTGCGTGGGCGGAGCATAACGCCAATCTCGCCAAACGTTCGGCATGGCTGAACGGCGAACGCTTCGCATCGCTGCATTTCACCGGCCCCGGCACGGATGTGAAGATCGGACTGGCGGATGGCCATGAATGGCACGGCGGCGCTTCCACCGCCAAGAACGGCGTGACCTGCAACCCGAACATTCCGACGGAAGAAGTGTTCACCACGCCGCATGCGCTGCGCGTGGATGGTTACGTGTCCAGCACGAAGCCGCTGTCGCATCAGGGAACGCTGATCGACAATATTCAGGTGAAGTTCGAGGCCGGCCGCATCGTGGAGGCCAAGGCTTCGAAGGGCGAAGCCGTGCTGAACAAGGTGCTGGATACCGATGAGGGCGCCCGGCGCCTGGGCGAAGTGGCGCTTGTGCCGCATTCCTCGCCGATCTCGGCAAGCGGCATCCTGTTTTACAACACGCTGTTCGACGAAAATGCCTCCTGCCACATTGCGCTCGGACAATGCTATTCGAAATGCTTCCTCGATGGCGCTTCGCTGTCGCAGGATCAGATCAAGGCGCAGGGCGGCAATTCCAGCCTGATCCACATCGACTGGATGATCGGTTCCAACAAGGTGGATATCGATGGCGTGAAGCCGGACGGCTCCACGGTTCCCGTTATGCGCAAGGGCGAATGGGCCTGATAAAAGTCTATCTCGGCAACTGGCTGCGCTGACTGAGCCAGATGCTGAAGAGCACCGCGACGAACCCGACGATCTGCGCTGGCGTGAGGCTTTGGCCAAGCGCCAGCCAGCCGAGCAGGGTTGCAACGACCGGACTTAGAAAACCGAGCGATGCGGCAGCCGAGGGTTCAATGCGGGCAAGGCCGCGAAACCACAGAAAATAGGTCAAGGCGGCACCGATGAGACCCAGATAGGCCATGCCGAGAATATTGGCCGTGGTCGGTGCAGGCAGGGCCGGTTCCAGGAAATATGCGACCGGCAGGAGCAGAATGCCACCCGCCGTCAATTGCCAGGCGGTGAAGGTGAGGTTCGAAACCGGCGGCCGCCATTTGCGGGTCAGCACGGTTCCGAACGCCATGGATACGGCACCGGCAAGACCCGCGGCCACGCCGACACTATCGAGCGCAGCACCCGGCGCCAGGACCAGAAGCGCGACGCCCATAATGCCCAAAAGACCGGCGGCGATGGCGAGCGGTCGAACCGGCGTGGTGAGAAACAGCCGGGAGAGACCAATCACGATCAGGGGCTGAACCGCGCCTACCGTCGCCGCGACTCCCCCCGGCAGCCGGTAGGCAGAAACGAAAAGCATCGCCCAGAAGAATGAGAAATTCAGCGCGCCGAGAGCAAAGCTGCGCGGCCACCAGACGCCCTGCGGGAGCTTTCGGACGAGAAGCAGCAGCAGGATACCGGCCGGCAACGCGCGCAGCATGGCAACATGGAATGGATATCCCTGCGGCAAAAATTCGGTCGTGACGAAATAGGTGCTTCCCCAGATGGCGGGGGCAAGTGCAGTTACCAGCACGTCGGCTGCATAGGTGGTATTTTTCTTCATTTCAAGAATCTCTACATCAAGATAAATGCAATCTAGCCGATTTTATCTTGACGTCAAGATATCAATTGCTATGCCTTTGTCATGAGCAAAGAACCGCTTGATCATGTCGATCACATTCTGGCGCAATGGCGCAGGGAAAGACCCGATCTCGATGTCGGCCCGATGGGGCTGCTCGGGCGCTTGAACCGGCTCACCACGCATCTCGGCCGCGAGGTGGAGGCGGTGCTGCTGAAACACGGCCTTTCGTCTTCCGCTTTTGATGTGCTGGCGACATTGCGGCGCGCAGGCTCGCCATACCGGCTCTCCCCGGGCGACTTGCTGGCGATGACGATGGTGAGTTCCGGCACCATGACCAACCGGATCGACCAGCTGGAAAAAGCCGGGCTGGTGGAGCGCATCCACAACCCGCAGGACCGGCGCAGCGTGCTGATATCATTGACGGAACGAGGCCTTACCATTGTCGAGGACGCCGTCAGCGCCCATGTCGAAAACCAGCAACGGCTGGTCGCCCCTCTCAGTGAAGAGGAACGAACAACGCTGAACCGGCTTTTGAAACGGTTTTTGCGGGACTTCGAAGAATAGGCTTGCACTGCGTTCTGGACCGCAATCGCGCTTGTTTCCTTGAAAAAAATCCTGTAAGCAATTTTCCATAAACCTGTACTACAGGTTGGAGGAAAAATGTATAACGCCATTTCCCATGAAACCGGTCTCGTCAGCAGCACGATCGGTGCGATAACCCGCCACATCCGGGAAAATGAACTTGCCCCCGGTGCGAAACTGCCGAGCGAACTATCGCTGTCGCAGCAACTCGGTGTTTCCCGCACTGTCGTTCGCGAGGCCTTCCGGTCCCTGTCGGCCATGCGGCTGATCGATGTCAGCGCCGGCAAGCGGGCTACGGTGGCGACGCTGGATCATGGTGCGATGTCGCTGATGTTCGAACACGGCATTCACACCGAGCAGATCAACATCCAGCAGATTTATGACGTGCGCCGCACCATCGAAGTCAGAACCGTGACGCTCGCGGCGCTGCGGAGAACGGATGCTGAAGCGCTCACCATTCTCGACCACGCCAATAATATGGAGCGGGATTTCGGCGACAATGACAAGGTGATGGAACACGACCTTGCCTTTCACCTTGCCGTTGCCAGAGCCTCCAAGAACCCGGTTTTCGAACTCATTCTCGGCGCCTTCCAGAATGTGACGCGCCAGACCTGGCCGATCGGCTGGAAGAGCCGCACATCCGACGCGCAGCGCCATGCCGCAGGTGAACTTCACGTCGCCATCGGACAGGCCATTGCGGCGGGCGACCCGCAAACGGCCTCAACGCTGATGGCGCGGCATTTCGATGAAAGCGTGCATGCGCTTCTGGCCGCCGGCATCGCCTGATTTTTTCAACGCAGTTCCAGACGGAACACGACCTGCCTCTGGAGGAGACACTTCATGAAAATTACGAAACTCGAAACCGTCCGCGTGGCGGAACGGGCAAACCTGCTCTGGGTTCTGGTCCACACCGACGAAGGCATCACCGGGCTTGGCGAAACCTTCTACGGCGCCGAGACGGTGGAAACCTATGTGCATGAATATATCGCACCCCGCGTGATCGGCCGCGATCCGCTGCAGATCGACCTTCTGGCGCAGGACCTCGTCGGTTATCTCGGCTTCCGTTCATCGGGCGCGGAAGTGCGCGGCAACTCGGCCTTCGATATCGCGCTGTGGGATATTTTCGGCAAGGCAACCAACCAGCCTATCGCCCAATTGCTCGGCGGTTTCAGCCGTAAGGAAATCCGTACCTACAATACCTGCGCGGGCACGGAATATATCAAGAAGGCGACCGGCCAGCAGACGGCCAATTATGGCCTCTCCGGCGGCAAGGACTATGACGACCTGAATGGCTTCCTGCACCGGGCCGACGAGCTTGCCCATTCTCTTCTGGAAGACGGCATCACCGCCATGAAGATCTGGCCTTTCGACGCGGCGGCGGAAAAGACGCGCGGGCAATATATCTCTATGCCGGACCTGAAAAGCGCGCTCGAGCCATTTGAGAAAATCCGCAAGGCCGTGGGTGACAAGATGGATATCATGGTGGAGTTTCACTCCATGTGGCAGCTTCTGCCCGCCATGCAGATCGCCAAGGCGCTCACCCCCTACCAGACCTTCTGGCATGAAGACCCGATCAAGATGGACAGCCTTTCCAGCCTGACGCGGTATGCCGCCGTTTCGCCGGCTCCTATTTCCGCATCGGAAACGCTGGGTTCCCGCTGGGCTTTCCGCGATCTGCTGGAAACGGGCGCTGCCGGCGTGGTGATGCTTGACATCAGCTGGTGCGGCGGGCTCTCCGAGGCGCGCAAGATCGCCTCGATGGCGGAAGCCTGGCATCTGCCCGTCGCGCCGCATGATTGCACCGGCCCTGTGGTCCTCTGCGCCTCCACGCACCTGTCGCTAAACGCGCCGAATGCACTGGTGCAGGAAAGCGTGCGCGCCTTCTACAAGACCTGGTATCGCGATCTCGTCACCGCATTGCCGGAAGTGAAAAACGGCATGATTACCGTCCCGCCGGGCGCCGGCCTCGGCATGGAGCTACATCCCGATATCGAAAAGAGCTTCACGGTCAGCCGCCGTTTTTCGGATGCGGCGTCGATCTGATCAGAACAGGTCGCCCTGATCGCTCGGACCAGAGGAAGCCGGCTTCTTTTTTTGCGTGGCGACAGCTTCTGTAGACGGTGTCCCCTCTCCCGTCGTGATGGCGGAAACGCGGCCATCGGCAAACTCCATCGACACCACAGCGCCGGAAGCAATGGCGGCGGCGCGGGTCAACGGCCGGTTTTCCTCGTCACGGATAACGGCATAGCCGCGTTTCAACACGTTCTTGTAGGACAGCGATTCCAAAACGCGATTATGCGCGGCAAGGCCCGAGCGGTTCTGCGCCATACGGTGCAGCACGGCGGTATCGGCCCGGCGCACTGCGGTGACGACCCGCTCCTTCTGCCGCTCAAGCTGGCCGAGCAGGCGGGCGGGAAGCGAACGCAGCGCGGAATCGAAGGCATCGACACGGCCTTTTCCCTGCAACAGGCGACGTTCCACCAGAGTCTCGGCGCGGTGCATCCGCTCGGTAATCCGCTGCCTGTGGTGCTTGAGACCGTTCAGCAAGGTTTCGGGCCTCAGACCCGACGCGGAGCGTTCGAAGGCGCGGCGCTTGTTGAGCGTCGTCATTTCAAGCCCGCGACCGAGACCGCCTGCGGCCTCATCGAAGCGGCGACGCGGCAGGGCCAGAAGCTGGTCCAGTGAAGGCAGCGCCCGTACCAGTGCCCGCAGGCCCTGGCGGCGATTGTCCATCTGGCGCGAGACGGAGCCCGAAAGGCGTGCGGCGAGGCCGGAAAGCTGCGCTTCCAGTTCGGCCCGCACCGGCACGGCCATTTCGGCGGCTCCCGTCGGTGTCGGCGCACGGACATCGGCGGCGTAGTCGATCAATGTCGTATCGGTCTCATGCCCTACGGCGGAAATCAGCGGGATTTCGCTCTCGGCTGCGGCGCGCACGACGATTTCGTCGTTGAAGCTCCAGAGATCCTCCAGACTGCCGCCGCCACGCGCGACGATCAGCACGTCGGGCCGCGCAATTTCCCCACCGGGCTGAAGCGCATTGAAACCGCGAATGGCATTCGCCACTTCCTCGCCCGAGCCTTCGCCCTGCACCTTGACCGGCCAGACGACGACGTGGACCGGAAAACGATCCGAAATGCGGTGCAGAATATCGCGAATGACCGCGCCAGTGGGCGAGGTAACGACACCGATGACATGCGGCATGAAGGGCAGACGGCGCTTGCGTTCCGGATCGAACAGCCCCTCCGCCGCCAGACGTCTGCGGCGATCTTCGAGCAGCGCCATCAGCGCCCCGGCGCCGGCCGGCTCGAGGCTTTCGATGACGATCTGATATTTCGACGAGCCGGGAAAGGTGGTGACCTTACCGGTGGCGATGACTTCCATGCCCTCTTCCGGACGGAATTTCAGCCGCGAAAACGTGCCTTTCCAGATCACCGCATCAATGCGGGCGCGATCGTCCTTCAGCGAGAAATAGGCGTGTCCCGATGAGTGGGGACCGCGATAACCGGAAATCTCACCGCGCACCCGTACCTGATCGAAAGCCGTTTCCACCGTTCGCTTGATGGAACCCGACAGTTCGGACACCGAGAATTCGGCAAGATTGCTCAATGCGGCGTGGGAAAAGATATCGCTCATGCCCGTTTGTAACCAAAACCCGTCGATTCGGAAATGCTGGCACCGGTCTGCCCAATTTTAACGGTGATGAAACCATATCCTCAACTAACGAGTTAGGAAAAGAGGGAATGGAGGAGAAAACAAGGGTTCGTTAGGGGTGAAGACGCTAGGTTTTCTCCCAAGGCCCGGCAACCAAAGAGGAGGCGGCATCATGATTTTTCTTACCGCCACAATACTCGGCGTTACCGCAGTTGCGTTGCGTTCGGTTTTCAGCATTATTTTCATCTGCATGATGATTATCGGCGCCTATGGTGTGGCAATGGCGCTTTCTTCCACGGCCGTGCCGCTGATGTCGCTGCTGCTTGCGCTCGCCGGTTACAATTTCGGCGTTGTGGGTGTCGTCATCGGCCTGCTGGTGCTGCAACGCCCGCGCTCCACTCAGCCAACCCTCTAAAAGCTCGCGGCTTTGAGGTTTTCCCGCTTTGCACTGAGCGAGATTTACGGACTGGCCGTTGACCTTGCCGTCACCTGTCTGCTGATTTTTTACGTCGGTATCGAGCCGCTTGCCGCCCGCCTGCCCGGCGCTGCGGCAGGCCTTGCGGCAAGCTGGCAGATGGGCCGCTCGAGGCGCGATGCGTCCGGCGAGGTGAGCGGATTTCTGGCAAAAGCCGTCACACTCACCTCCCGCATCGTGAGCGTCGGGCTGTTTTCCCTGCTGCAATGGCGCAACCCGCTCGTGCAGCCTCTTATCCCGCTTGCCTTTTCGGCACTCGCCGCACTGGCGTTGGCTCTTTACGGCTACAGGCGGCTTCGAAGACAGCGGCTGGATCGGGATTAGACCGGCTCCCAGCCATCCTTTTCGGCCGCCCGATAAATGGCATCGATGAAAAGCTGATTCTTCCTCGAGTTTTCCAGCGTAACGACTTCCCCCTCGCCTTTCGCTGCACGGGCAAAGGCTTCCGCCTCCAGCTTGTATTGACGGCTGTCCTGAAACCGGAAGATTTGCGACTGGTTATGGACCTGATTGGTCAGTTCGATCTCTTCCGCACCCCAGCGATTGGCGTTGAAGGGGGATTTGACCTCAATATATCCGTCCGTGCCGTGGAAGACCATCAGTTGCCGGGCGGCAAGCTGGGTTGCCAGATAAAAGCTCAGCTCGAAACCGCCGAAATCGGCCCTGACGCTGGAATAGATATCCGTACCAAATTCCCTGTCGCGCTCGACGCTCGCCTGCACGCGCTTCGGCTCGGCGCCGGTGGCAAAACGGGTCACGATCGTCGGGTAGACACCGATATCCGGCAGCGCGCCACCGCCCAGTTCAGGAATATTGCGCATATTGCCGGGATCGCGATTGAAATAGCTGAAAGCGCCCTGCACATGTTTCAGCGTTCCGATCGCGCCGGAGGCCAGCAACTCCTTCACCTTGGCCCATACCGGGGAATAAGTGACCATGAAGGCCTCAGATACGACGACGCCATTGCGGTCACGCGCGGCGATGAGGGCGTCGATCTCCCCGGCTTTCAGGGCAATCGGCTTTTCGCAAAGAACATGTTTGCCGGCATCAGCGGCTTTTATGGTCCATTCCGCATGTTGCGCGGTGGGAACCGGAATATAAACAGCGTCGATCACATCCGATGCCAGCATCTCCTCATAGGAGCCGAAGGCGTGGGGCACGGAAAAGCGGTCCGCGACCGCGCGGGCCTTTGCATGATCGCGGCTGGCGATGGCACTGACCACGCAGTTCTGGGCATCCTGTATCGCCGGGATGACATGATCCTGAGCGATTTTTGCCGTAGACATTATTCCGAAGCGCAGCATCCCGTTCTCCCATTCTGCAATCTCTCCGAAACTTATCATTGTCGGACAGCCTGGCAAGCCACGCGCGACAGGCCTTGCAAGAAGGATGGCTGAATCTGTCCTGCCTTTGTCGGTTTTCCTGCTTTCATCCGTTCTTTTGAAGGTGAATTATGCTAAGCATGAACCCAATGGAGAACCATGAAATGTCCTCTTCTCAGACAGCCCTTCTTGTCATCGACGTTCAGGAATCCTTCCGGCACGCGCCCTATTTCGAGGAAAGCGGACTGGCTGCCTATCTGGAAAAACAGCAGGCGCTGATTGACGGTGCCAAGGCTGCGGGAATACCCGTCGTGCAGATCTTCCATGTTGATGGTGACCGGGCCTTTGCAAAGGAAAGCGGTTACATCCGCGCGCTGGAAGGTGTGCGGATCAGCCCTGATGTCACCTTCCACAAGAACCGTCACTCCGCTTTTGCCGGCACCGGCCTCGAAATCTGGCTGACGCAGAAGGGCATCAACCGGCTTATCGTCTCCGGCATTCGCACCGAACAATGCTGCGAAACAACGACGCGGCATGCTTCTGACCTCGGCTATAGCGTCGACTACGTTACCGAGGCGACGCTTACCTTTCCGATGACACACGCCTCGGGCACCGTGTTCAGCCCGGACGACATCCGCAAACGGACCGAACTGGTGCTGGCGGGCCGCTTCGCACGCATCACTAGCGTGGACGACGCGCTTGCGACCGTTAAAAAGGCCGCCTGATGGACAAAGGCGGCACACGCACCATTCCGTTTTATACGCTTGTGCCGCCGCACGCGCTGCTGCTCGACATTGCAGGCCCGCTGGAAGTTATCCGTTATGCCAACGGGGAACAGAAGGATATCCATTTCGATTGCCGCTACATCGCAGCGCATGACCAGCAGCAATCCTCCATCGGTCTTGGGCTTTGCGGGCTGGAAGCCCTGCCCGCGACCCTTCCGGAAAATGCGTTCCTGCTGATTTCCGGCAGTACCTCGCGCTTCGATTACGAGCCGGAAACGCGCCGGGAACGGCAGGCGCTGGCGGCGTGGTTACGTCACACGGTGCGCGCCGACACCACGGTCGTTTCCATCTGCTCAGGTGCACTGCTGGCGGGGGAGGCCGGACTTTTCGACGGGCGGAACTGCACGACGCATGCGGATTGCGTCGAAGCGCTGCGCCGTATCGCACCTCTATCCCAGGTGGCGGAGAACCGCCTTTTCGTCGAGGATGGCAAACGTTTCTCAAGTGCCGGCATTTCGACCGGCATCGACCTCATGCTGCATGTGGTTTCCCGACTCACCTCTCCGGCGGTCGCGGCGCGTATTGCCAAAACCATGGTCGTTTATCTCAGGCGAAGTGGCAACGACCCGCAAATTTCCCCGTGGCTCACCGGCCGCAACCACATCCACCCTGCCATTCACCGGGTTCAGGACCGGGTGATGGCCGAACCGGCAGGCGACTGGTCGCTGGAACGGCTGGCGGATATCGCCGCGCTGAGTGAACGGCATCTGTCTCGTCTGTTTCGCGAGCATACCGGCATCAGCGTCATCGACTACGTCAACCTGATGCGGGTCAATCTCGCGCGCGACATTCTTGCCAACAGCCGTCTCGATATGGAAGCCATCGCCGAGCGGGCGGGTTTTGCCTCCGCCCGGCATCTGCGGCGCGTGTGGCAACAGCATAATCGCCTTCCGCCCAGCCACTATCGCGGCTTTCAGGCCTGACCTCGCCAGCTTTCTCCCTTTGCCTGATGAATGCCATCAAAGGAATTGAATGGTTATGCGGATGAGCAGTTGCTAACCTTGCCACAACGACAGCAACAGGAGCACTCCCCGTGGAAAAACGAAGCCTTGGCCGCACCGGCCTCTCCATCGCCCCGATCGTCTTCGGCGGCAACGTGTTCGGCTGGACAGCGGATGAGAAGACTTCCTTTGCCCTGCTCGACGCCTTTTTCGACGCCGGGTTCAACGCCATCGACACGGCGGATGTCTATTCCGCATGGGTGGATGGCCATGAGGGCGGCGAGTCCGAAACCATCATCGGCAAATGGCTGAAGCAGTCGAGCGTGAAGCGCGAAGATGCGGTAATCGTCACCAAGGTCGGTTTTGACAATCGCGGCCAGAAGACCGGCCTCAGCGCCAAATGGATCGCAGAAGCTGTCGATGCCTCGCTGAAGCGGCTGCAAACCGACTATATCGACCTTTACCTCGCCCATAAGCCGGATGCAGAGGTGCCGCTGGAGGAAACACTCACAGCCTTCGCAAAGCTGAAGGAACAGGGAAAAATCCGCGCCATCGGCTGCTCCAACTATTCGGCAAGCCAGCTTCAGGAGGCGCTGGATACAGCTGCGAAGAGCAATCTTCCCCGTTATGACGTGCTGCAGCCGGAATATAATCTCTATAACCGCGCGGATTTCGAAGGCCCGCTTGCTGAACTTTGCCAGAAGGAAGAGATCGGCGTCATCAATTATTACAGCCTCGCCGCCGGTTTCCTGACCGGGAAATATCGTGCCAAGGCCGATACGGAAGGCGTCGCCCGCAGCTACCGGGTAGGCGAATATGTCAATACGCGCGGTCTTGCCGTCCTCGGCGCCATGGATGCGGTGGCAGTGGAAACCGGCGCCAAGCTCGCGGATATTGCGCTGGCCTGGCTGTTGCGAAAGAAGGCGATAACCGCGCCAATCGCCAGCGCCACCAGCCTGTCCCAGCTCGAAAGCTTCAAACGCGCCGTCGAGTTAAAGCTGACGGATGAGATGATGACGCTGCTCGACAAGGCGGGCGCATAACATGGAGCTCACAATTCGCGACGCGCAGCCGGCTGACCGGACGGAATGGCTGCGCCTGTGGAACGACTACCTCGCCTTTTATGATGTCGATCTTGCCGATGACGTGACCGCGCATACCTGGGCGCGTATCCTTGACCCCGCATCCCGCGTCTCCATGCGGGTGGCATTGCTCGGCGACCGCATGGCCGGTTTCGCCATTCACCACTTTCATGATTCCACCTGGGTGAAGACGCCCGACTGCTATCTGGAAGACCTGTTCGTTGATGGCGAGATCCGCGGCAAGGGAACGGGCCGGGCGCTGATGGATGATCTTGTCACCATCTGCAAGGACAAGGGCTGGTCACGGCTGTACTGGCACACCGGCGAGGACAACCACCGCGCCCAGAAGCTCTATGACAGCTACGTGAAAAGCGACGGCCATATCCGCTATCGCATCAAGTTCTGATCGCCCCGGAAACGGAAGAAATCCACAAAAGCCCTCAGCGCCGGCCGCATCTGCCGGCGCGAGGGATAATAGATATAGAAACCATCGAAGGGCGCGCACCAGTCCTCCAGCACGCGGATCAGCCTTCCCTCCCTGATATCGTCTTCAACACGCTGCTCGAAAACGAAGGCCAGCCCTGCGCCGTCGATCGCTGCCCGGCGAATGAGGCTCTGGTCCGACAGGATCAGCGGCCCTTGCACATCAACCACCAGCGGCTTGCCATTCTTCTCCAGCTCCCAGCGGTAGATAAGGCCGCTGGCGAAACGCCGGCGGATGCAGCGATGCCGGATGAGATCCCTTGGGTCAATTGGCGGTGGATTTTCTGCGAAGTAGGAGGGCGCGCCAACAATCGCACCGCGCCATTCGCCACTGGCTTTCACCGCAATCATATCCGCCTCGAGGTGCTCGCCAAGCCGCAGGCCCGCATCAAAACCCTTCGCAACGATATCTTCGAAGCGATCATCCGTTGAAATTTCCAGCGAAATATCGGGATAGAGCCGCAGGAACTCGCCCAGCCGGGGCACGATGAGGTCCTCGGCAGCAAGCCGTGGCAGGGTGATGCGCAGGGGGCCGGCCGGCCTCCCACCCTGTTCGGCAAGTGTCTCGATGACCGTGTCTATATCGGCAAGCGCCGGGCCAAGCGTCTCGAGCAGCCGTTTGCCTTCCTCTGTCGGTGAAACGCTGCGGGTGGTACGATGAAGCAGCCGCAGCCCGAGGCTTGCCTCCAACGACGACACCGCATGGCTGACGGCGGAGGGCGCAATGGCGAGTTCAGCCGCGGCCTTGCGAAAGCTGCGGCCTTCGGCAACGGCGGCGAGAACGGCCAGTTGAGAGAGTTGCACACGGTTCATTGTTCTAAATAATAGAACAACCCAAACGGATTTGCAGCGATTATTTTTGCCGCCATGAGACGCTATTTTCTCATCACGCCCTGATGACGGGCGGTTCCTTTGGAAGGACGAACAGATGAAAAAAAGAACCCTTGGAAACAACCTTTCCGTTTCGGCGCTCGGCCTAGGATGCATGGGCATGACACATGCCTATAGCCCGACCGGCGATGAGAGCAGCGCAATTGCAACGCTGCACCGCGCCGTCGAACTCGGCGTCACCTTTTTCGATACGGCGGAGGTTTACGGGCCCTACAATAACGAGATTCTTGTCGGCAAGGGTTTGAAGCCCTATCGCGACAGGGTGGTCATTGCCACCAAGTTCGGCTTCAAAATCGACAGCAGCAAACCCGCTGGCCAGATGATGGTAGGCACCGACAGCCGCCCGGAAAATGTGCGCGCCGTCGCCGAAGCCTCTCTCAAACGCCTTGGCGTCGATGAGATCGACCTGTTCTACCAGCATCGCGTCGATCCGAATGTTCCGATCGAAGATACGGTAGGCGCCATGGCCGAGCTGGTCCGGCAGGGCAAGGTGAAGCATCTCGGCCTGTCGGAAGCGAGCGCCGAAACACTTCGCAAAGCGCACGCCGTTCATCCGATCGCGGCCATACAGAGCGAATATTCGCTGTGGACCCGCGACGTGGAGGAAAACGGCGTGCTGGAAACCTGCCGCGAACTTGGCATCGGCTTCGTCCCCTTCAGCCCGCTCGGGCGCGGCGCTTTGACTGGCGCATTAAAGACGCTCGACGGCCTTGCATCCGACGACTTCCGCCGCGGCCTGCCGCGCTTCCAGAGCGAAAACTTCGACGCCAATCTGGCGCTCATCAAGCTTCTGGAGGACATGGCGACTGAGAAGGGCGTGACCGCCGGACAACTGGCGCTGGCCTGGGTTCTGGCGCAGGGCGACTTCATCGTTCCTATTCCCGGCACGACAAAAATTGCCAATCTGGAGAAGAACGTTGCCGCAGCAGAGGTGTCGCTGACAGCAGAAGAAGCCGCCAGCCTCGGCGCGCTGCTTTCGCCTGCAAAAGTCGCCGGCGCACGTTATCCAGAACAGATGTCACGGATGGCCAATCGTTAAAAACAAAAAGCCGCGGCAGTTGCCGCGGCTTTTTTCATTCCGTTATCCGTTCTCAGGCGCGCAGAACGCCGCCCGTGGATTTCTCGACATTGCCGACGATCTTGGCCGTCAGCGCCTCGAAATCCTCGTCCGTCAGCGTCTTGTCGACCGGCTGGATCTGCACTTCGATGGCGACCGACTTGCGGTTTTCACCGAGCGATACGCCCTCGAAAATATCGAAGACATTGACGCCGGTGATCAGCTTGCGGTCAGCGCTGGTCGCAGCCTTGATGATGGCGCCCGCCTCTACCGACTTGTCGACCACGAAGGCGAAGTCGCGCTTCACCGCCTGGAAGGGCGAAAGCTCAAGCGCAGGCTTGGTGCGGGTCGCTTTCTTCTTCGGCTCCTGCATGGCGTCGAGATAAATCTCGAAACCACTATAGGCGCCGGAGACATCCAGTTCGGACAGCGTCTTTGGATGGAACTCGCCGAAATAGCCGAGCACGACCTTCGGACCCATCTTGATGGTGCCGGAGCGGCCGGGGTGGATACCAGCCGGGGCCGGCCGGCTTCGATCTGCACATTGGCCATGGGCAGGCCGCAGGCTTCCAGCACCGCCAGCGCATCGGCCTTGGCATCATAGACATCCACCGGCTTGCCACCGCCCTTCAAAGCATTGGACCACATGCGGCCGCTGCCTGCGAGCGAGGCCGTGCCACGGCGAACACCGCCGGCAACGCGGCGCTGCGCATCAGGCGTATCACCCTCATAGGTGCCGGAGACTTCGAAGATTGCGACATCGCCATAGCCCTTGTCGGCGTTGCGCTGCGCGGCGGTCAGAAGGCCGGGCAGCAGCGAAGGCCGCATGTCCGACATATCGGCCGCAATCGGGTTTGCGAGTTTCAGGGCCGGCGAACCGCCACCGAAGAGTTTCGCCTGCGCTTCCGGGATGAAGGACCAGGTGACGGCCTCGAGCATGCCACGGCTTGCCAGCGCGCGGCGCGCGGTACGCGTACGGATCTGCAGCGTGGTCAGGATACGGCCGTTGACGGCGCCGAAGCTTTCCAGCGGCTCCGGCTTGATGTTGTCGACGCCATGGATGCGCATGACCTCTTCCACCAGATCGGCCTTGCCGTCGACATCAGGACGCCAGGACGGGACGGTGACGGAAACGCGCTCGCCCGTTCCCTCGACGCTGAAACCGAGGCCTTTGAGAATGGCGAGGCTCTCTTCTGCCGAGACTTCCAGACCCGTCAGACGCTTCACTTCCGCCAGCGGGAAATCCACGACCTTCGGCTGATGGCCCTTGTAACCGACAACCCGGGCTTCGCCGGCGACGCCGCCGCACAGTTCGAGGACCAGTTCGGTGGTGCGTTCCAGACCCGGAACCATATAGTCTGGATCGACGCCACGTTCGAAACGATAACGTGCATCGGTAATGATGCCAAGCGAACGGCCCGTCTTGGCGATGTTGATCGGATCCCAGAGTGCGGACTCGATCAGCACGTCGACGGTGTTGTCATCGCAGCCGGAATGTTCGCCACCCATGACGCCGCCGATGGATTCGAGGCCTTTCTCGTCGGCGATGACGACATTGTTCGGGCCGAGCTTATATTCACGCTGGTCGAGCGCGAGGATCGTCTCGCCCTCTTTCGCGCGGCGAACCGTCAGATCGCCCTTGACCTTGGCGGCGTCGAAGACGTGCATCGGCCGGCCCTGATCGAAGGTCATGTAGTTGGTGATGTCGACAAGCGCATTGATGGGGCGCAGGCCGATCGCCAGAAGGCGCTGCTGCATCCACTTCGGGCTAGGGCCATTCTTCACGCCGCGCACGATGCGCAGCGAAAAGCCGGGGCAGAGCGCCGCATCGTCCAGCTCAAGCTTCACGTTGACCGGGGTTGCGCCTTCGATCTTGAAGGACGGCGCAGGCCTTGTCTTCAGCTTGCCGAGACCGGAAGCCGCAAGATCACGGGCAATGCCGTAGATCGACGTGCAATCCGGGCGGTTCGGCGTCAGGTTGATTTCGATGACCGGATCGTCGAGCCCGGCATAGGTGGCGAAGGAGGTGCCGACCGGCGCATCTTCCGGCAGGTCGATGATACCGTCGTGATCGTCGGAAATGTTCAGCTCCTTTTCGGAGCACATCATGCCGTGGCTTTCCACGCCGCGTATCTTGCCGACGGCAAGGGTGACGTCGATGCCCGGAACATACATGCCGGGACGCGCGAGCGCACCAACGAGGCCGGCGCGTGCATTCGGCGCGCCGCAGACGATCTGCACCGGCTTGCCGTCGCCGGCATCGACGGAGAGAACCTTCAGGCGGTCAGCTTCCGGGTGCTTCTCGGCGGAGAGCACCTTGGCGATGACGAAAGGCTTGTAGGCCGCCTTGTCGTCAACATCCTCGACTTCGAGGCCGATTGCCGTCAATCGCTCGCAAATCTCATCCAGCGTCGCATCGGTATCGAGATGCTCTTTCAGCCAGGAAAGAGTGAATTTCATGTCTTTGCTCCTTGGCTAACCGGATTAAACGCTCAAACCACCGAACAGCGTCGGCATGTCGAGTGGGCGGAAGCCGTAGTGGTTCATCCAGCGGACATCGGCGTTGAAGAAATCGCGCAGATCAGGCATGCCGTATTTCAGCATGGCGATGCGGTCGAGGCCCATGCCCCAGGCAAAGCCCTGATATTCATCCGGGTCCAGCCCACCGGCGCGCAGCACGTTCGGGTGCACCATGCCGCAGCCGAGGATTTCCATCCAGTCCTTGCCTTCGCCGAACTTGACGATGGGGCCGGAACGGTCGCACTGGATATCCACCTCGAAGCTCGGCTCCGTGAAGGGGAAGAAGGACGGGCGGAAGCGCATGACCACGCTGTCGACCTCGAAGAAGGTCTTGCAGAATTCTTCCAGAATCCAGCGCAGATTGCCGACATGCGCCTTCTTGTCGATGACAAGGCCTTCGACCTGATGGAACATCGGCGAATGGGTGGCGTCGGAATCCTGACGATAGGTCTTGCCGGGAATGACGATGCGGATCGGCGGCTTCTGGCTTTCCATGGTGCGGATCTGCACCGGCGAGGTGTGGGTGCGCAGCACCTTGCGCTCGCCCTTTTCATCCGGCTGGAAGAAGAAGGTGTCATGCATTTCGCGGGCCGGATGGCCTTCAGGGAAATTCAGCGCCGTGAAGTTGTAATAATCGGTTTCGATATCCGGACCTTCGGCGATCGAGAAACCCATATCCGCAAAGATGGCGGTGATTTCATCGACGATCTGGCTGATCGGATGAATGCGGCCGCGCTCGGCCGGGGACTGGCGAACCGGCAGGCTGACATCCACCGTTTCGGCCTTCAGCCGGGCAGTAATGGCGGCGTCCTTCAGCGCATTCTTGCGCTCGCCGATGAGGTCGGTGATTTCGGTCTTGAGCTGGTTGATGGCGGCGCCGCGGGTCTGGCGCTCTTCCGGCGTCATGCTGCCAAGCGTCTTCAGAAGCTCCGAAACCGAGCCCTTCTTGCCAAGCGCGGAAACACGCACGGCTTCGATGGCCGGCTCATCGGCAGCGGTGGCGATCTCCGACATCAGTTGCGATTTCAAGGTATCAAGTTCAGTCATCTTTTCCTGCCTTGCCGGTCTTTTTAACAGCGGCTTCGGGGTTCACAGCATTCATCAGATAGTCGGTCGCCATGATAAAGCGTCGCAGATCACTACCCATCCGCACGCGCCCGATCAACCGGGCAACCGGTAAAAAACGCCCCAGAATGCCGGTCAGACGGCACAATTCTTCCAGCGCCCGGGGCGGGGCGTTTTCGCGCCAGCGGGCGAAGGCCGCGTCGCAGGTTTTCGGTGCATCGCAGGCGCGGGTCGCGACCTGTAAAAACAGCAGCCAGATATCGCGGGCCTGCGCCGTCTCAAGCGGCATGACGTCCTGCGGGCGTTCTTCGAAGTCCATGAAACCGATGCGCCCATCCTGGAGGAAGAAATCACGCACATGCGGCCGCCCGTGGCAAAGACGCGCCGCATGCAGCTCGCCAAGCGCCTCTGCGGATTTTACAAGCAGCGCATCGTGCTCCACCGGTGTCGTGGCTTTTATCGCATCCATGCGCTCCATTATGGTGGGGCCGACATCGCCAAGCACAACGGCCGTCAGCGAGGAATAGATGACGGGGGGCACAGGGAAACCACGGGCCTTGAAGGCTTCCAGCGTTTCGAGTTCGCGGCGCATGAGACCGGCGCCATCAAGCGGCGGCGAAGGACGCATAAAGGTATAGGGAAGCAGCTTTGCAAGAAAAGTCTGCAGTTTGATCCACCAGGACGGCGTTTCCGTGCCCTGGCGCTTTATCCAGACGGTCGTTGTGGAAAGCTCGAGTTTCTGCACGCGGCGCTCGCTTTTAAGCAGAACCCGCATCAAGGCTGCGATATCGCCATCTTCGAGATGGACGTGGAAACCCTTCGCCTTTTCCGCCTCACTTGCGGCAACCAGCATTCTTGCCCCCCAATGGAACATACCGACCGAAGCCGGATGCCCCACCCTTCTGGCAACCCCGGTGCAAAACGCTCAACGCCTTTGCCGAAACTGCCGTGGATTCCAAAAAATAAAACCCGCACCGGAGAACCGGCGCGGGTTTCAAATGAACAACAGATTGTCCGCGCCGTAATTACTTTACAGCGGTTTCAAACTCGTTGGTCGTACCAGCATCCTTGAGGTACTCAAGAGCCTTCTTCGCTGCTTCAACGAGCGCGCCGAATGCTGCCGGCTCATGGATAGCCATGTCGGACAGAACCTTGCGGTCGACTTCGATGCCAGCCTTGTTCAGGCCGTCGATGAAGCGGCCATAGGTCAGGCCGAATTCGCGAACAGCAGCGTTGATACGCTGGATCCACAGAGCGCGGAAGTTGCGCTTGTTAACCTTGCGGTCGCGGTAAGCGTACTGCTTGGAACGATCCACGGCAGCCTTTGCTGCGCGGATGGTGTTCTTGCGGCGGCCGTAGAAGCCCTTGGCTGCCTTGAGTGTCTTGGTGTGCTTGGCGCGGGAAGTTACGCCACGTTTTACGCGTGCCATGTCATGATCTCCTTAAAGTGTCCAAAAGTGCGGAAAAGTCTCAGAGACCGTTCGGCAGGTAGTTCTTGACGACCTTCTTGCCGTCAGCTTCGGCGAGAACCATGGTTCCACGCGCGTCGCGAATGAACTTGTTGGTACGCTTGATCATGCCGTGGCGCTTACCGGCGGCGGCTGCAACAACCTTGCCGGTAGCGGTGATCTTGAACCGCTTCTTTGCAGCGGACTTCGTCTTCATCTTGGGCATTTTGCTACTCCGTTTTTTGTATCGAAACAGGCAGACGAGGCCTATTTCAAGCTATTCAGGAACGGCCTCGGCATGCCCTGCCGGACCGTTCGGACGCGCGCTTATAACCGCAGTCGGCTAAAAGCGCAACGGGGAATGAGAATTTCCCCTTGCGGTGGATACGCGCCGGCGCTGCGGCGACGTAAAAAGATTATTTCGGGGCGAGAACCATCATCATCTGACGGCCTTCCAGCTTCGGTTCGGCTTCAACCTTGGCAATCGCCTGGGTATCTTCCTTCACCTGAAGGAGAAGCTTCATGCCGAGTTCCTGGTGGGCCATTTCGCGGCCGCGGAACTTCAGCGTTACCTTCACCTTGTCGCCATCGTCAAAGAAACGGCCCATCGCCTTCATCTTCACGTCATAATCATGCGTGTCGATGTTGGGGCGCATCTTGATTTCTTTAACTTCGACGATCTTCTGTTTCTTGCGCGCTTCAGCGGCCTTTTTCTGGGTCGAATATTTCAGCTTGCCGAGATCAAGGATCTTGCATACCGGCGGCTCCGCGTTCGGCGAAATCTCAACGAGATCGAGACCGGCCTCTTCCGCCATTTTCAAAGCCTGATCCGTCGGCATGCTACCGAGGTTCTGGCCCTCTTCATCAATAAGCTGAACTCTGGGAACCCGAATTTCCCGGTTGGAGCGCGGGCCCTCCTTGACGGGGGCATCGGCTTTGAAAGGTCTGCGAATGGTCGTATTCTCCTGATCTGTTTCTGGATCACGTCAGCAAAAAACAGCTTGTTTGGTACAAGCGGCGGAAATGTCGTTATTGCCGTGGCGAAGTCAATAGCATATCTGCCCGAAAAGATCACCTCTTGCCACGGTTTTTGCAAATACGCCGCCGATATTGCACGAAAATCAGGAGAATTGCATATACATGACCGAACAAGCCGCTGAATTCCTGCACGTAGGGGCGGGCGATGATGCCCGCGACATCGCCTTTCTTCATCGCCCGGCGGCTTCGGGCGCGAACACGCCCATGCTGGTCTGGCTCGGCGGCTATCGTTCCGACATGACCGGAACCAAGGCGGTCGAACTCGATCGCTTTGCGGCGGAAAACGGCGTTTCCTGTTTACGGCTCGATTATTCCGGCCACGGCGCTTCCGGCGGCGACTTCAAGAAGGGCACGATCTCAAGATGGCTGGAAGAAGCGCTTGCCGTGGTGCGGGCGAAGGCGCCATCGCGCGTCATCCTCATCGGCTCTTCAATGGGCGGATGGATTGCGCTGCGCATGGTTGAGGAGTTGCGCAAAAGTGGCGACGCGCCATCCGTCGCGGGGCTGGTCCTCATTGCGCCTGCGCCCGATTTCACCGTGGAACTGATAGAGCCCAGCCTTTCGGATGCGGAAAAGACCTCGCTTGAGGAAAAGGGCTATTTCGAGGAACATTCGGAATACAGCGCCGAGCCCAACATCTTCACCCGTGCGCTCATGGAAGACGGGAAGCAGAACCGGGTCCTCAAGGGCATCATCACCACCGGCTGCCCCGTTCACATCCTGCAGGGCATGCGCGATCCCGATGTTCCCTATCAGCATGCGCTGAAGCTTATGGAACATCTTCCCGCCGATGATGTCGTCCTGACCCTGATCCGTGACGGTGACCACCGGCTTTCCCGGCCGCAGGATATCGACAGGATGCTCGCCGCCGTCAAAGCCCTTGCAATATAGGCATTTGCGCAACGCTCTTAACCATATTCAACGAGTCTTGCGCACCGCCGTTTGCTAGCGATTGACTCAAACCCCCTATCCCTCTTAACTTTTCGTTAAGAATTTAAGGGACGGGTTTCATGATGAACGCACCGCTGGCGCGTGCGCTGCTGTCTGCAGTTGCCGCCGGGCTAATGACTGCTGCTTCCGCCATGGCGGAAACCAAGGGAAGCCCTTCCATGGTGACGGGTGGAATTACATCCCAGCCGATCGGTCATTATGAATTCTGTCAGAAATATGCGGACGAGTGCAATATTCGCAGCAAGATGACGCCGCCGCCGCGCGTCACGGACTATGGCTGGGGTGTTGTTCGGGAAATCAATACCTCCGTCAATGCCACCGTCGTCGCGATGACCGATCAGGAAATCTACGGCAAGGACGAGGTCTGGGAATATCCGACGACCGCCGGCGACTGTGAAGACTTCGTGCTGCTGAAGCGCAAGAAGCTCATCGAGCGCGGTTTCTCCGTCGCCGACCTGCTGATCACCGTTGTGCGCAAGCCGGACGGCGAAGGCCATGCCGTGCTGACGCTCAGGACGACCGACGGTGACTACATTCTCGACAATCTCACCGACGACGTGAAGCTCTGGACCGACACCAACTATACCTATCTGAAGCGGCAGGCGTCCTTTAATACGGGCCGCTGGGTCTCCATCGAGGATGGCCGCGACGTTCTGGTTGGCGCATTGCGCTGATCGGCTGGAGAACCTTGCCTCCGTCATCCTCGGGCTTGACCCGAGGATCCACAATTTCAGTGGCTTATGGATTCTCGGGTCAAGCCCGAGAACGACGTCGCGTTTTAGGCAAGGCTGTTATCCGACAAGCCTCGGTCATTATTCTCGCAGCCTTTCCAGCTCTCACCCGTTGCCGATAATGATACCGGCCGCGAGTACCAGCGAGCCGCCAAGCACCACCTGAAACACTGCGCGCAGGAACGGCGTTTCCATGAAACGGTTCTGAATGAAGGCGATGGCCCAGAGTTCCACGAAAACGACGACGGCGGCAATCGCCGTTGCCGTCCAGAAATGCGGAATGAGATAGGGCAATGCGTGGCCGAGACCACCGATGGCCGTCATGATGCCGGAGGCCAGGCCCCGCTTTAACGGAGAACCGCGGCCAGAAAGCTTGCCGTCATCGTGGGCGGCCTCGGTAAAGCCCATGGAGATGCCCGCACCGACAGAGGCCGAGAGACCGATAAGGAAGGTCTGCCAGGTATCCTGCGTGGCAAAGGCGGCCGCGAAAATCGGCGCGAGCGTCGAGACGGAGCCATCCATAAGCCCCGCAAGACCCGGCTGAATATAGGTCAGAAGAAATTGCCGTTTTGCGGTTTCCGCCTCTTCGGTCTTGCCGTTTTCATCGAGGTGTTTTTCTTCCAGCATCTGCGCGATGTCTTCGTGACCCCGCTCCGCCTCGGCCAGATCGCCGAGGAGCTTGCGCGTCGAGGCATCGCTGGTGCGCTTGACGGCCTCATCATAGAAGCGGATCGCCTGGGCTTCCATCAATTCGGCCTGGGCGCGGATTTTTTCGAGCGACAGGTTCTTCACCAGCCAGTCCGGGGTGCGCTCATAAAAACCACGCACATGTTCACGGCGGATCAGCGGGATGGTTTCTCCGAAGCGGCGGCGATGCATGTCGATCAGCACGTTTCGATGCTGCTGCTCGACCTCGGCCATATCATCGAAAACTTTTGCGGATTGCGGATATTGTGCACGCAGATGATCGGCATAGGAGCGATAGATACGGGAATCGTCTTCTTCGGATGAAATGGCGAGCGCGAGGATCTCCTGCTCACCGAGGGAGGAAAAGGGACGTTTGGACAGGGAAAAAAGACTGCGAAACATGGCTGAGAACCTTTTTAGAATAATTCTAAATACATCCGCATCGCACCGGGATCAAGCCTTCTTAGAATAATTCTAATAAGGCAAAGGATCGCATTGCAGGCCACATCGCAGCGGGGTAAATTCGCAAAAAAGGAAACACCATGCAGAATGACGTTACGGCCAGAGCCGCCCACAGCGCGGAAATTCAGCACAGGGCGGAAAAAGCCATGGCAGAGATCGGCGTCGATGCTGGTTTCGTCGATCTGCTGGTGGAGACATTCTACGCTCGCGTTCTGCAACACCCGACGCTCGGGCCAGTCTTTGACGCGCGGCTTGCCGGACGCTGGCCGGAACACATGGCCAGGATGAAACAGTTCTGGTCGGCGGTCGCCTTCAAGAATGGCGGCTACGGCGGCAAGCCTGTGCAGGCCCATCTGGGCGTAAAAGGCATGACTGCCGAACTTTTCCCCCAATGGCTCGCGCTATTTTCGACCACGCTCGACGATATCGCACCAAGCAGACAGGCCCATGACTGGTTCATGGGAACGGCCGAACGCATCGCCGGAAGCCTGACGCTTTCGTTATTTTACAACCCCGCGCTGGATGACCCCGCATTAAATCGCGCGCAGCCATAAACACATCTGAGGCATGGTCACAAGAAGGGCGTGATAGGGTGCCAAAGCAACAATCGGCTAGCGTGGCAGAAGAGCGCGCAAGTTTGAAACATTCCCCTTGATGGTAACAAGGATAAATGTTTAGTAGCCAGCGGGAGGCGTACCGTGCGGTTCGCCTATAATATGCAGACATAGCAGGGCTTATCGACATGGATCGCAGATCATTTATCCGCAAGGCAGGCGCTCTTGGCGCCGGTGCTACCGCAACGGCACTGGCCGCTCCGGCTATTGCGCAGGAAAACCCCAAGATCACCTGGCGCATGACATCGTCCTTCACCAAGGGCCTCGACATTCTTTTCGGCGCGGGCCAGATGGTTGCCGATCATGTCAAGGAAGCCTCTGGCGGAAACTTTGTCATTCAGCATTTCGCCGGCGGCGAAATCGTGCCGGCGCTTCAGGCGGCAGATGCGGTGACGGCCGGGACCGTCGAAATGGCGCATACCTGCGCCTATTATTACGTTGGCAAGGATCCGACCTTCGCGCTCGGAACCTCGGTTCCCTTCGGCCTCAATGCACGCCAGACCAATGCCTGGTTCAATCAGGCCGGTGGCAACGAGTTGCTGAATGAATTCCTCGCCCAGCACAATATCTACTCGATCCTCCTCGGCAATACCGGTGCCCAGATGGGCGGCTGGTTCCGCAAGGAAATCAACACCATCGATGACCTCAAGGGCCTGAAGATGCGTATCGCCGGCCTGACCGGCCAGGTGATGCAGAAGGTTGGCGTGACACCGCAGCAGATCGCCGGCGGCGATGTCTATGCGGCTCTGGAAAAGGGCACGATCGACGCCACCGAATTCGTCGGTCCCTATGACGACCAGAAGCTCGGCTTCTACAAGGTCGCGAAATATTACTATTACCCGGCATGGTGGGAAGGCGGCCCGGCCGTGCATGCCTTCGTGAACCTGCAGAAGTTCAATGAGCTGCCCGAGAACTACAAGCGCATCCTGAAAGACGCCTGCGCCGCCGGCAGCGCCAGCATGCTGGAGCGTTACGATGCGCGCAATCCGAAGGCGCTGAAGGAACTCGTGGCGCAGGGCGCTATCCTGCGCCCCTTCAGCCAGGAAATCCTCGATGTGTGCCACAAGGCGGCGCAGGACACCTATGCGGAGATTTCGGCCAAGAACGAAAGCTTCAAGAAGATCTACGAGAGCCAGCAGGCCTTCAAGAAGGACGCTTATCTCTGGGCGCAGATCGCCGAATATACCTATGACACCTACATGATGATCCAGCAGCGCAACGGCACGCTCTGATCCCCATCATTTCCCGACGATCTTCAAACGGTCATCCGGCATCTGCCGGGTGGCCGTTTTGTTTGGCGAGACCAGCTTCCACACTTCACGCTCCCGCCAGTCGACCGGGCTCATACCGGTGACGCGGCGAAATTCGCGGTTGAAGTTGGACTTGGTCTGGAAGCCGGAGGACAGCATGATCGTCGTCACCGATTGCTCTGTCTCTTCCAGCAACCGGCAGGCTTCGCGGATGCGCAACTGGTTGACATATTGCGAGACATTGACGCCGAGCGAGCGGTTGATCGCGCCTGATATCTGCCGGCTCGGCAGGCCGAGGCGTCTTGCAAGCCGCGACAGGTTGAGGTTCTCATCACGGTAAAGCGCCTGCGTTTCCATCAGCCGATCAACCCTTGCAACGATATCCCAATCCTGTTCCGATGGCTCCGCCGACGCTGACAATTCCGCGACAGGTTCTATGGCTGTTTGCGGCGCCTTGCTCCTGCCGGCCAGCGCGGCCATGAGGCCAATCAGCAGCAGGCCGAAAAGATTGGCGTTGCTGACCAGCGCTGCAACATTCTGCCCATGCGCCCATTCGAAATCGAAAAACACCAGAAGATCGAAAAGGGCAGAAACACAAAGAGCGATGGCAGCGATAATAAGCGCCCGGTGCGCCGAGGTGACGCTGGCAAATTGCGCCTCGTCCAGCCCATCCGGGCCCTTTCTGCCAAGAAGAAGCAGGGCAATGGCGTGGCCGACGAAGATGACGATCAGCGCAAGATCAATCGCCATCGGCAAGGTGAATTCCATGACGACGATGAGCAAAGGCGACAGGACGAGGTTGGCGAGCATCGCTATCCTGCTCTCGGCCGCCACTCTCATCAGCCCACGAAAAGCGATGTAGACGAGCGGCGGCAGGCAGGCGGCGAGGACCGGCAAAACATAACGCGTTTCGCTGACGCCATACCCCCAGCGCAGGCCGACAAGGACGGATTGCACGGCACAAAGCGCGATCAGCGTCAGAAAGGCCCGATTGGTTCGCACATCGTCTCCTCCTCGCAAGAAAACGATGAACATGACAACCAGCAGAAGCGCCACGACGAAAGGTAGCGGAATGAACAGCACGAATGAATATCCCCGGAACAACGGCCTACATCGCCAATTCATGGACCAGATCGCGTTTCGGGACGACCTTTAACACGATCAAGGACGCAAAAAATATGTGGCGGCGCAGATTGAACCCCGTTCTTTCCAACTGCACGAGGTTTTCATGCGCCCTGTCACCACCATCACGACCATCCTGTTTTCCGCTCTCGTCACCCAGCCTGTTCTTGCAGGCGAGGCTGTCGGCGTCAGCGAAACCACCATCCATTCGCCAGCACGCGGCAAGGACCTTGCCGTCACGGTTTGGTATCCATCCGACGGAAAGGGCACGCAGACGCTTTCCGGCGATGACCGGATTTTTCAGGGCACGCCAATGGTCAAGGATGGCGCCGTGAAACCGGGGCGCCTGCCGCTTGTGCTTCTGTCCCACGGCTCGGGTTCACGAGTGTCCGGTATGGCATGGATCGCTGCGAAACTTGCGAGCGAAGGTTTCATTGTCGCCGGAGCCAACCACCCCGGCACCACCAGCGGCGATTCCACACCCGCCGATACACCGAAAATCTGGGAGCGAACGGACGATCTCTCCACGATTGTCACTGTTCTAACGGCAAAGGGCAAATGGTCGAGTGCGATCGACGCGCAGAGGATCGGCGTGCTCGGCTTTTCGCTCGGCGGCAGCACGGCGATGGAGATTTCGGGTGCGCGCGCCGATCTCGATGCCTATGCGCGCTATTGCAAAGACTATTCCACGATGATGGATTGCCAATGGTTCGCCGGTGGCCGGGGTTATCTCAATGGCGAGGCGGTCGACGTGCCGAAGCTCGATCTCGGGACCCTCGACAAGGCCCGTTTCGAGCAGCAGAACCGCGATCCCCGCATCCGTTCCGCAGTGCTGGTCGATCCCGGTCTGGCCCTCGCCTTTCAGCCTGATAGCCTGAAGCAGATCGATATTCCGCTGACCTTCATCAATCTGGGCAGCAAGGGCAAAATTCCGCCCGCCGTGCTTGCGGATAAACTCGCGGACGAAGTGCCCGGCGCAACATATCAGCAGGTGGACGAGGCCAATCATTTCAGCTTCCTGCCGCTATGCAAACCGGATGCCGACGCCTTTCTCAAATCCGTCGGCGAGCGCGATCCGATCTGCGAACCGGCCGGACCACGGGACCGTGCGGATATTCACGCGCAATTGGAGACGATGATCGCTGCCGCCTTCAACCGCACGCTTAAGCCGGGTCAGTAAGGCGGCAGACTGAGAGGCCTAGCCGATCCGCTTGTAAAACAGGGTCGTGCCGCAAAAGCGTCCATCCGGAAACAGGGCGTAATCGGGGATGACGCCGACCCGCTCCCAGCCGAGACGAGGATAAATCGCCTCGGCATCGCTGCCCGTGGCCGTATCCAGCACCAAAAGGGTACGACCACGTTTTGCCGCCTCCTCTTCCACCTTTTGCATGAGTTTGCGGGCAAGCCCGAGGCCTCTCGCGGACGGATGAACGAGGAGCTTCATAAGATCGCCGCGATGCGGCTGGTTGGGTTTGGAGGCAAGGCCGACCTGCACGGTGCCCACCACCCTGCCATCCACCTCCACCACCACGTGAATGGTGCTGCCCTCGCCTGCCGCTTCTGCAACGGCCTGCCAGAAAGGCTGCGCATCCTGCGGCGAAAAGGGCAACATGAAGCCGACGGAGGCGCCGCCGTTCACGCAGGCAGCCAGAACCTCACAGAGTTCGGGCAAGACATCGATGGTCTCTTGTCCGTTCAATACACGGATGGTGGTCATATTAACTCCTGTCGGGGAAATCAGCGCTGTCTTTGATCCAGCACGACGGCATAACGGGCGGGTTTTTCGGTAGGATTGTGGAAAACATGCCCCTCGCCAACCGGCATGAAAAGGCAATCGCCGGGCTCCAGCCGGTGAACGTCTCCGCCGCTCGTCATTTCCAGCACACCTTCGAAAAGCCAGACATATTGCGTCATCCCCCGGCTCGCCGCATGCGGTGGGAAACCCACGCGCGCGCCGGGCGGAAATTCGACTTCAACGATGTCGACATCGGATCCCACGCGCGGTGGGGAAATGGTGCGGCGGACATAACCGGTCTCCGGATCTTTCCAGAGCTGCTGATCACGCTTTTTCATGAGCGGGGAAACAGCCTCTTCGTTTTCGGCGAAGAAACCGGAGAGCGACAGGCCAAGGGCTGCGCAGATACGGGCCAGCAGCGAGGCCGTGGGGCTCGCCTCGCCGCGCTCGATCCGGGAAATCATGGCGCGGCTGACGCCGGATTCGGACGCAAGCCGGTCCAGCGTCAGGCCGTTTTCAGCCCGCAATGTTTTGATCCGCTCGCCGATAGAGCGTTCAAGAATATGATCTTCGTTTTCCATCATATGAGAATTGCACTCTCATATGATGGAGTCAATATCCATGATAGTGGAAATTGATCATCGTGTTTGCCGCCGGTTGCTTGGCAGCAAAATGGGTGTCTCAGGCGCCAACCTGGGCAATCCAGTCGTTCAGATTATAGTAGTTCGTTACTCGACTAACTTTCCCGTCCTTGAGATCAAAGAAGGCACCGGCTGGCAGGACGTATTTCTGGCCATCGGCTTCGGGCAAACCTTCATCGGTTGCGAGATATTCGCCGTTCACGATGAATTCCGCGGAAGCACGCTTGCCGTCGTCGCTCGCCATGATGACCATGTCGGTGAGATTTTCCTTATAGCAGCGGTTCATGTGGTCCATGAAGGAGGCGAAGGCGGCCTTGCCGGTCTGGCGCTCGCCCTGATTGATGTCGTGCACCACCTCATCGTGAAGAAGCGCCAGAAAGGCATCCATGTCCTGACGGTTGAAGGCATCGTAGTAAGCGCGGATGGTCTCTGTGGCGGTCATCGTCTTCTCCGTTCAATGCTTGCGCGGGTTTTCCATGACGGTATAACCAGTGCAACCGAAAGTGAAAATGCCCATGACCGTCGAAATCAAGTCTCTTTCCGGCATCGACGCCGCCCCCTATTTCGATGACCTGGCGCGGCTGCGGATCGAAGTATTTCGCGCCTTTCCCTATCTCTATGATGGCTCGCTGGACTATGAGCGCAACTATCTCGCGACCTATGCCGATACGGACGGCGCGGTTTTCGTGCTGGCGCTCGATCACGGCAAAGTGGTCGGCATGTCGACTGGCATGCCGATGGCGGCAGAGACCGAAGAGGTAAAGACGCCCTTCGTCAAAGCGGGTTACGATCCGGACCGGATATTCTACTTCGGTGAAAGCGTGCTGCTGCCCGGCTATCGCGGCCTTGGCGTCGGCGTGCGCTTCTTTGAGGAGCGAGAGGCGCATGCAAGACGGCTCGGCTTCGAGCGGTGCACTTTCTGCGCGGTGGAGCGGCCCGCAGACCATCCACGCCGGCCGGCGGACTACGTTCCGCTGAACGCCTTCTGGGAAAAGCGCGGCTATCGCCATCACCCTGAACTGCGCACCAGCTTCACATGGCAGGACCTCGACGAGAGCGCCGAGAGCCCGAAACCCCTGTCCTTCTGGATGAAGAACATCGCTGCAGGAGACGGAAACAGATGACCCGAGTTGCCGCCAGCCAATATGCCATCGAACTGATCGAGACATGGGAGGCTTACGCCGCACATCTTTCCGCCATTGTCCGAGAAGCGAAAGAAAAGGGTGCCGAGCTGCTGCTTTTGCCGGAATATTCGGCGATGACGCTGACAGGACAATTGCCGCCCGATATCCGAGCCGATCTGCATCGTTCCATAGAAGAACTTCAACGACTGATCCCCTCCTGGGTGGAGCTTTGCGAGGAGCTGGCGCGGCAACATCAAATCCTCTTCCAGCCGGGCAGCGCGCCGGTGAAGGACCCCGACGGCAAGTTCCGCAACCGCGCATGGCTGTTCGGCCCGGATGGGCTGATCGGTTATCAGGACAAGCAGATCATGACCCGTTTCGAGCGGGAGCAATGGAACATTCATGCCGGCATCGAGGGCCTGAAAGCCTTCGAGACGCCAATCGGCAGGCTCGGCATCCTCATCTGTTACGACAACGAGTTTCCGATGCTGGGCCGCAGGCTGGCGGAACTCGGCGTCGAACTCGTTCTCGCCCCCAGCTGCACCGACACGCTGGCGGGCGCTTACAGGGTGCGGATCGGCGCGCAGGCACGGGCGCTGGAAAATCAATATGCCGTTCTTTCCGCCCCCACGGCGGGGGAAGCCCCATGGTCTCCCGCCGTCGATGAGAATCGTGGCCGCGCCGCCCTTTACGTGCCGTCCGACTACGGCATGCCCGCATCCGGTATCGTCGCGGAAAGCGAAAGCGATGCGGTGACACAGAGCACGCTTCTGATTGCCGATATCGATCTTGCCGCTGTCGCAAGGCTCCGCACCGAAGGACAGGTGGCCACCCGCCGCGACTGGCCGGAGCAATTTGCGATCTGAAAAGCCCATTTTAAAGGGCTTTTAACCAAATTCCCGCTTTGCGGTGTGACAAGCCCCTGCTATAGCGCGGGACATGAGCACAAATTCGACCCGCACGCCCCTGGACCATATCCGCAACTTCTCGATCGTTGCCCACATCGATCATGGCAAATCGACGCTGGCCGACCGGTTGATCCAGTCGACGGGCGGCCTTGCCGAACGCGACATGTCGGAACAGGTTCTCGATTCGATGGATATCGAGCGCGAACGCGGCATCACCATCAAGGCCCAGACCGTACGCCTGCATTACAAGGCGAATAACGGCGAGACCTATGTGCTGAACCTCATCGACACCCCCGGCCACGTCGACTTCGCCTATGAAGTGTCCCGCTCGCTTTCGGCCTGTGAAGGTTCGCTGCTGGTGGTGGACGCATCGCAGGGCGTGGAAGCCCAGACGCTCGCCAACGTCTATCAGGCGATCGACAATGATCACGAGCTGGTCACCGTACTCAACAAGATCGACCTGCCGGCGGCCGAGCCCGACCGCATCAAGGAGCAGATCGAAGAAGTGATCGGCATCGATGCGTCTGACGCCGTGATGATTTCGGCCAAGACCGGTCTTGGCATTCCCGATGTTCTGGAAGCCATCGTCAACCGCCTGCCGCCGCCGACAAGCGAGGTTGGCGAAAACGGACCGCTGAAGGCGCTGCTGGTCGACAGCTGGTACGACACCTATCTCGGCGTCATGGTTCTCGTGCGCGTCATCGACGGTGTGCTGAGCAAGGGCCAGCAGATCCGCATGATGGGCTCCGGCGCGAAATACGGCATCGAGCGTGTTGGCGTGCTGACGCCGAAGATGGTCAATGTCGACAGCCTCGGCCCCGGCGAGATCGGTTTCATCACCGCCTCGATCAAGGAAGTCGCCGATACGCGTGTTGGCGACACCATCACCGACGACAAGCGCCCGACGGCGCAGGCCCTGCCCGGCTTCAAGCCGGCGCAGCCCGTGGTGTTCTGCGGCCTCTTCCCGGTCGACGCGGCCGACTTCGAAGATTTGCGCGCGGCGGTGGGCAAGCTTCGTCTCAACGACGCCTCCTTCTCCTTCGAAATGGAATCCTCCGCCGCCCTCGGCTTCGGTTTCCGCTGCGGCTTCCTCGGCCTGCTGCATCTCGAGATCATTCAGGAACGCCTTGAGCGCGAGTTCAATCTCGATCTCGTCGCCACGGCGCCTTCGGTTGTCTATGAAATGACACTGACGGATGGCACGGAGAAGGAACTGCACAACCCGGCCGATATGCCTGACGTTGTGAAGATCAAGGAAATCCGCGAGCCGTGGATCAAGGCGACGATCCTGACGCCCGACGAATATCTCGGCGGCATCCTGAAACTCTGTCAGGACCGGCGCGGCCTGCAGACGGAGCTGACCTATGTCGGCAACCGCGCGATGATCACCTATGAACTGCCGCTCAACGAAGTGGTGTTCGATTTCTACGACCGGCTGAAATCCATCTCCAAGGGTTACGCCTCGTTCGACTACAACATCATCGACTATCGCGAAGGCGATCTCGTCAAGATGTCGATCCTCGTCAACGGCGATCCGGTGGATGCGCTGTCGATGCTGGTGCACCGCTCGGCGGCTGACCGGCGCGGACGCGGCATGTGCGAAAAGCTGAAGGAACTCATTCCGCCGCACATGTTCCAGATCCCGATCCAGGCGGCCATCGGCGGCAAGGTCATCGCCCGCGAAACCGTACGCGCGCTGCGCAAGGACGTGACGGCGAAGTGCTATGGCGGCGACGCGACGCGCAAACGCAAGCTTCTGGACAAGCAGAAGGAAGGCAAGAAGCGCATGCGCCAGTTCGGCAAGGTGGAAATTCCGCAGGAAGCCTTCATCGCTGCGCTGAAGATGAACGACGAGTGATGCATCTGAATGCTACAAAAGCGTGGCGCGACAGCAGGCAGCGCGCTACGCTAGTTTAACCTGCACCTACTAGAAGTAACCGGAAAATCCGCCGCTAACACTAATCAAGAATTGCCATAGCACGTATCACGTTCGCTATCCTTGACGCCTCTGATTGAGTTAAATCGTGAGGTATACCCTGCACATAAACCGTCAAATCAGCGCGAACGGGTATCGGCAAAATCAACGTGGCAACCGGCGGCGGTGTTTGAGTGTTTAGTGTCGGTGAAGAAGCAAGCGGCGTAGTATTTTCTTTTTGCGCTCTATTGGCTGGTCGTGAATTCTCACGTGCTTTTCTACCGTTGCCTGTGCTTGGCCTAAATGCCATCGGATTTTCAACATAACTAAGAAAATCATCGATAGCAGACCTCACCCTACTCTTATAGGTGGCCAAGCTGTCGCCGGTATATTTCATTCCATTTAGGTTCTGAAAACGACGCATCACATCGTCCAGATCAATCATGGACACATCTTTCGCCTCCTCGCTGTCCAGAATCCCCAGAACATTGTTAACGGCCGCCTTTCTTGAGGAGGCTGTTGTCTTGTTCATGAGTCCCTTGCGAGCGAGATAGTCGAGAAAACCAAGCAACGCGTCTTTAGATTTTTGACCAGTCATCTTCCGACTCCTATTTATCTTATTATTACAGAGCCACTCAAACGCGTCAACGGCTCTAGTGACTCGCCATCCATTGGGACGAAAGCTGACTCAGACAACAATGATGACTACAGAAATCCAAAAACAGACAGACATAAACATCATAACACATTGTATAATATCATTTTTTTATGAACAATTTACGTCTATCAGTATATTAAAGATTGACACAGACAAATTAATCTCATGATTTTTTTGTCTGAATTTTTAAAAATCACGCATTTATCGCCGTAAATGGATTGACTCCACGGAAGTACCGATCAAGTATTGTTGCAAAGGAGAATCACATGGAAAGAATTGCACTAGCTGACCGCACCAACGAGCACCGTCGCGGTTGGCAGTAACAAAAAGGGCCACAAAGCAGGAAGGCTGGTACCCGACCTGAAATGTGACCCATGGTGTCAGCGGACAAGCCCAAATCCGTTGGACGGAATAACTGGGAATGCCGATATCTGAAGCACTTAACACTTTCAGAATCGCATTTTCCGGTCTCCGTTTCAAGAGGGCATTCCGTCGTAGTCAGGAGAATATAATGACCAACGACAATATGCCGAGCTACACGCTCACTTTTGATGACGCCATCCAGATTTGGCTTCGCCACTGGAAGGGTGAATTCCAGAACCGGATTGCAGCGAGTTTCGATGTCAATCCGGGCCGCGTTAATGATGTCCTTAAAGAGCGGAAATATGTCGGCAGCCGTGAAGCGGCCCTCTCCCGGCGTTCCGCGTGACGAAAGGTTCTGAACATGACGAATAAACGCAATCAGCACGTTGTTCCTCATCCCGATGGCTGGGCCGTAAAAGGTGCCGGCGCAGAACGGGCAACGAGGGTGGTGGAAACCCAACGTGAAGCAATCGATATTGCCCGCGGAATCGCACAAAATCAGGCAACGGAAATGCTTATCCATGGAGAAAACGGTCGTATTCGCGAGCGTAACTCCTATGGAAATGACCCGTATCCGCCGAAGGGCTGATTGATCTTTTTGCCGGTACTGGTGGCCTTTAAGAGGCCACCAGTTTTATAAATTCCCTTTACTTCATATCTCCGGGAACATGATCGACCTGTGAGCCGCAGTCCCTGCCATAGCGCCGTCGCCTACAGAAAGGGCGACCGAGCCGGCGGGCCTTGCCACATCGCCGCAGGCGAAGACGCCGCGGGCCGTGGTCTGTTTCATAGCGTCCGTCACGATGCTCGATCCCATCGGCCCCTCTTCCACCCTGCAGCCGAGCTTTTCGATCCAGCCGGCGGGAATTTTCAAGCTCGGTTGAGTGAAAAGGCCGGCCAATCCGATGCTGCGTCCGTCTGCGAGAACGACATCGGCATGTCCTGCGATTTCCTTGATGCGGTCCTTTTCCACTCGCACGCCCCGCGCCGACAACAGTGCATCCTGTTCGGCATCGGGCGCGAAGACGCCATTGGTAAAAAAGGTCGTCTCACCCCAGTCCGGCAGCATCAGCGCATGGTGTATCGCGAGCGGCGAGGCCGCGATGACGCCGATCTTGCCCTGGTTCAGTTCGTACCCATGGCAATAGGGGCAGTGGAAGACAGTGCTGCCCCAGCGCTCTTTCAGCCCAACTATATCAGGCAATTTGTCGGTAACGCCCATGGCAAGGATGAGGCGGGCCGCCCTCTCGCGACGGTCGCCATCGATCTCAACGACGAAATCGTCAAAGACCCCTGCGGCATTCGTCACCCTGCCCTGTAACCAATCTATCGTCGGATAGCGCTCGATCTGATGGCGCGCCTCGGCGATGATTTCTCCCGGAGCCTTGCCATCCTGTCCGAGAAACCCGTGGGAATGGCTGGCGAAGCGGTTTCTTCGCTCGCCTGCATCCACCACCAGGATGTTTTTTCTGGCGCGGCCAAGCTGCAAGGCGGCGGAGAGGCCGGCATAGCTGCCGCCAATGATGATGACGTCGTATTTCATGATGCACCTATCGTTTCAAAGCCGAGCCGGAAGCGCTCGCTCGATTTCACGATACTTATATTGTTACGTGATTTTTGGAGTCAATAGTCATGCAACTTATATTGTTACGTCATTCTAAAACTGGTAGCGTCGTGCAAAACAGGCGGGCTTCAGCAATGAGACACGACACGCGTCTTTCACGGGTGCTGCATATTCTGATCCATATGGAAAAACATGAGGGCGCCGCGACCTCCGAGAGCATCGCCGCCATGCTTCAGACCAATCCGGTGGTGGTGCGCAGAACCATGGCGGGCCTGCGCGAGCACGGTTACGTGTCCTCGGAAAAGGGTCATGGCGGCGGCTGGGTGCTGGCGCGGCCGCTCAGCGAAATCACGCTGCTCGATATCTATCGGGCACTTGGCACTCCCGAACTCTTCTCAATCGGTCTGGCCGGCGACAATCCGAACTGTGTCATTGAGCAGGCCGTCAATGCAGCGCTTTTCGATGCCATGAGGGAGGCGGAGACAATTCTTCTCTCCCGGTTTGGAAGTATTGCGCTTTCAGCGCTCGCCGAAGAATCGATCGCCCGCTGGTCCAGGCTTTCCAATCACCCCTCCGCCATGGAGCAGCTTTGAGCCTTATCGCAACGAAAACCGCCTGCCGATAGGCAGGCGGTTTTATCAGATCATTAAAGCCGTTACGGCTGGGTCTGCGTACCGCCGGTGTTCGGGCTGGCCGGTGCCGTGTTGTTGGCAGGCGGCGTTGCCGGGGTCGTCGGGGTCATGGGGGCCGGCGCCTGATCCGTTACTGCGGGCGGCGTGGTTGAGGATGTCGTTGCCGGATCCGTTGTTGGGCCACTCATCTGCGACCAGGCGAAGACGCCGACCAGAACAACAACGATAATCGCCAACCACGGCATCCAGGACGGAGACGTGCGGACACGCGGGTCATTGCTGATATTCACTTCCGGACGAAGATCACGGTCCGGGCGCGGGTTGTTGGGATCGAATGTCATGGTATTCCTCCTCTTCATTCTGAGGAGAAAACGGCGTTCACGGGATTTTGTTCCGATTTGTGGCAACATGCCTGGAAACGGCACTGTTCGCCCTTATCGAAGAGCTTGCGCCAATGTTGCCAGAATCTGCGGATCGGCCATTTGCGACACGTTGAAACGCATGAAACCGGATGCGTTCTGCGAGGAGCTGAAAACATTACCGGGGGCCAGCACCACCTGCTGCGCAAGCGCCCGGCGCGCCACATCGGCGGCATCGACGCCTTCCGGCAGGCGGCACCACAAAAACATGCCCGCCTGCGGCTCGATCCAGGGCACGCATCCAATCGACTTCAAACGCGCCGATACCTCCGGCACCGCCGCGGCAAGACGCCGCCTGAGAGCCTCGACATGCTTGCGATAACTGCCATCCATCAAAAGCGACAGGACCAGCGCCGCCGAAAAATGCGCCCCACCAAAAGCGGTGGCAATCTTGAGATCGGTCAAGGCGTCCACCCATGCCACAGGCGCCGCGATGAAACCGCACCGGACGGATGCGGACAGCGTTTTCGAAAAACTGCCGATCTGAACCACACGGTTCAGACCATCGAAAGCGGCGAGCCTTGGTGCCGCCTGCGTTTCGAAATCGGCAAAAATATCGTCTTCAATGATGGTCAACCCCGCCTGTTCGGCCAGCATCAGCAGGCGATGGGCGGAAACCGCGGAAAGTCTGGCGCCTGTCGGATTATGGATAGCCGAATTGGTAATATAAAGACGCGGCGCGTGTTCTTTCAGCGCCTGCTCGAAAAGCGGCAAATCCGGCCCCGTCGGTGTATAGGGCACCCCGACGATCTTCACCCGATGCGCCCGCAAAAGGGCGTGGAAATTGAAATAACAGGGATCGTCGACAATCACCGTATCTCCCGGCTGCAGCAGGAAACGGCACAGAAGATCGATCGCCTGCGTGCCGGAATCGGTGAGCATGATCTGGCTGACGCCCGCCTGCACGCCATGTTCGGCAAGCCTGCGCGATAAAAGCTGGCGCAGGGGTAACAGCCCCATCGGGCTCGCATAGTCCGTCAGCAACACGGCATCTGCCCGGGCAAGCCCTCTCATCGCCCGCCTCAGCGCCTCTTGCGGCATCCATGATGCGGGAAGCCAGCCGCAACCGGGCTTGGCAAGAGCCGCCCCCTCGTCCAGCGCCTGCCGCGACACCCATAGCGGATCCACGGCCCTGTCCAGCTGCGGTTCGATATCGGCCAGAGACAGGGGCGCAAGCGGACCTGCCACAAAAAAACCGGAGCCCGGGCGAGAGCTTATGGTGCCATCCGCCACAAGTCGGTCATAGGCCTCGACAACGGTGGAGGTGGAGAGCTGCATGGCCTTTGCCAGCGCCCTGACAGACGGCAATCTGCCCCCCGGGACGAGGCTGCGCGAGGCGATGCGTTGCCGCACACTTGCCATCACCTTTTCTATGCGCGTGCCCGCAACAACCTGCCCGTCCACAATTCCCTCCAGCCGTACCGCCTGGACCACCATAACAGTTTCTTGAAATTGTACATGATTGTCGCTGTTGTCACCAGCCGTTCCGGATCAAGAAGGCAAGAGATACAGGAGATAATCATGGACAAGACGACAAGCGGCTGGCTGAGCGGCCTTATCGGGGTGGTGATATTCAGCGGCTCCCTGCCCGCCACACGCGTCGCGGTAACGGGTTTTGACCCGGTGTTCCTGACCGTCGCCCGCGCCTCTATTGCCGGACTTCTGGCGCTCGCTTTGCTTCTTCTGTTCAAGCAAAAACGCCCGGTGCGCGATGATCTGACATCGCTTTTCATCGTGTCCTTCGGCGTGGTGGTGGGTTTTCCGCTTTTGACTGCATTGGCGCTGCGGCATGTGACATCGGCGCACTCCATCGTCTTCGTCGGATTGTTGCCGCTCGCAACCGCGATTTTTGCCGTGCTGCGCGGCGGCGAGCGACCTCGCCCTGTCTTCTGGTTGTTCTCCTGCTTGGGCAGCGCCCTCGTGGCGGGTTATTCATTGTGGAATTCGCTTGCCGCCGGGATTGGGGGCTCTCTTGCCGGCGATCTTCTGATGCTGGGCGCAATTATCGTCTGCGGGCTTGGTTACGCCGAAGGTGCAGCCCTTTCCCGCAAACTGGGTGGCTGGCAGGTTATCTCCTGGGCGCTGGTTCTATCCCTGCCCGTAATGCTGCCACTCAGCTTTTTCACAGGGCCGGAAACCCTTGCCGGCATCGATCCGCAGGCCTGGGGCGGCCTTGCCTATGTCTCGCTGTTCAGCATGCTGATCGGCTTTATCTTCTGGTATCGCGGGCTGGCGCTGGGCGGCATCGCCGCCGTGGGCCAATTGCAATTGCTGCAGCCGTTCTTCGGGCTGGTGCTTGCGGCAACCCTGCTGCACGAGGAGGTCAGCCCGGCAATGGTCGGCATCACGATTGTGGTGGTGCTGTGCGTTGCAGGCGCCAGAAAATTCGCACGCTGACGTCCGTCGTCCTCAGCTCGAGCGACGGTCCACCCAGCGATGCCAGGCATCCTCGCTGCCGTTGAAGACGTTGAGGTCGATGCGGCCATCGACGCCGTGCGACAGGCCGGAGCCGGAATATTGCCAGAACAGCCACTTGCGGCCCGGATAAACAACGGACGGGTGCTGCGCCACGGCACGAAGCCAGAAGGGATAATCCTGGAACTCGCCGGTCAGATTGTCCTTATAGAAATCAGGGGCCGTGTAGATGATCGGCCGCTGCCCGTAGTGGCGCTCCAGCTTGTCCATGAATACGCGCATCTTTTCCAGAACGCGTTCGCGGGAATGGCGCATCTTGCAGCTCGATTCGCCGTTATATTCCACGTCGATGACAGGCGGCAGCGCATCGGGATCGCGCGGAACATTGCGAATGAACCAGTCCGCCTGCTCGCTGGCAGAACGGCACCAATAGAAGAAGTGATAGGCGCCACGGCGGATGCCGGCTTCCTTTGAACGCTGCCAGTTGGTGCGGAACATCGGATCGAGATGATCGCCGCCATCCGTCGCCTTGATGAATGCGAAATTGGCGCCGCGCGTGCGCAGTTGCGGCCAATTTATATTGGCCTGCCAGCGGGATACATCCACCCCATGGACCTGGAAATGGCGCGGCTGGACCCTGCCGAAATTGATGGGTTTTGCATCGCTGAAGCTGGAGCGGAAGATGCGCGAGCGAATCTGGGCGCCAGCGCCGGCCGCCGGGGCTGCAGCCATGGCCAATTGTACCGGGCGCTCCATCTGGTTGATCGTGGGGCGCTCCGCCGGCCGCACCATTCCGGCCTGGGACGGGGCAGGCAAACGGATTTCAGGTGCACTCTGCGACAGGGGTGCTTTGGGTGTGACAGCGGAAAAGGCTCTTGGCTCTTCAGGCACCGGTCCACCCCATGCCAGGACTTCCTGCCTTGGCTGGGCGGCGATGGCCTGGGTGCCGACGCTCGCCTGCGGCACCGGCGCGGACGGAGTGACCGAACTCGTCGTTTCCTTCGAGGGCAAACCGGCCATCAGGCTTTCCGGCCCGGAACTGGACGTACAGCCACCAAGCAGAAGGCAACCGAAGAGAAGTGCTGGCACAGCCGATGAACGCATGAGAACCCGTACGCAAAACAATCGGGGGCACTCTGACGCCGCCCGGAGACCTCGAAATACAATTGCTAACGGAAGATTATCAAAAAAGACTGAATCTTATCTTTACGCCGGCACCTGCCAATGCGCCCGTCAATTCTGGCAGGCCGAAAGCAGCGAGGTCTCACGAAACGGGTCTGTTCAGGCGGTCATGGTCGTCAGATCGACGGTATTGGCGCCGGGAGAATTTTTCTTGATCGACTCAATTGCGTGAATGGCCGATGCCTTCGCCTTGTATCCTTCGGATGAAAACATCGTTTCCCCGTTGGATGCCTTGAAGCGAAAGCGATATTCCCCGGCCTTGTCCTGATAGATTTCGAATTTATACATGACGTTACGCCCCGTTTGCGAATGATGATGGACGGCGGCAATTCTGAGCGGCCTCCGTTCTTTTCGCAACCGATAATTGCTCCGTCAGATGAGGCCCACCCAGGCACGGGCAATTTCCAGACCGGCCGCGTCGGCCACCTCTGCGCGCTGGCCCTGATGGTCACGGTAATTTTCAAGCCAGCCGGGCGCCATTTTCTCGATGGAAGCCGGGAATGACTGGCACCATCCATCGACCACGGAGGTCGATGCCTCGAAATGAAATTGCGTGCCATAGGCGGCCCGGCCGATACGAAAGGCCTGATTTCGCGTCGCATCATTGGTGGCAAGCCGTGTCGCCTCGGGCGGAAGGGTGAATGTATCGCAATGCCACTGGAAAATGGAGAATGTCTTTTTGAGCCCTGCCAATAGAGGATCGGACATGCCCTCCTCCGTGAGCGATACGTCTTCCCAGCCGAATTCGGGCGGCCCGGCCAGAATATTCTCTCCCCCATAGGCGCGCGCCAGCAACTGGCTGCCAAGGCAGACGCCCATCACGGCCTTGTTCGCATCGCCAAAGGCTTTCATCAGAAGCGCAAGTTCCGGAAGATAGGGGTAAAGTGTATCATCAAGGGCGTTCTGCTCGCCGCCCAGAACGATAAGTGCATCATGATCATGCGCACCGGCAGGAAGAGGCTCACCCGCATAGGCGTGGATGACATGCACATCTGCCTTTACCTCTTGCAGAGCGACACCGAGTTGGCCATGCGGCGTGCCCGCCATGTTTTCGATAATTGCAACGCGCATGGGGCCTCTTTCGACAAAAGTGGGTTCAATCGGCGCAAATAACCGAGTGAACCCACCTTCACCATGAGAAAACCGGTTTTTCAAGTGGCGCTATATCGTCAACGGGACAATAAGCCCGGCCTGATCCGCCTCAGAACTCCCGTGACAGTCTCGCATCGGCGGAATGCCGGTTACCACCGCGAACGGCAAAGAACAGGAAGATCGCCGCCCAGAGAATCGACTTTTCCGCACCGCCCAGGCCTTCCGCCTTTACGATGCCGTGGAAATAGACAGTTACCAAAAGGACGATCATGGCTGCAAATGACGCCGGCCGCGTGAACAGACCGATAGCCACCAGAATGCCACCGAAAAATTCCGTGGCGGCCAAGAGCGGCGACCAGAATATGCCGGGATAAAAACCAAGGCTCTCCACCATACCGACCGCCCCGAAAGGATTGACGATCTTGCCGAAGCCATGGGTGACAAGCAGAAGCCCGGCCGTGACACGCAGGATGGTCTCCACCAGGTCATGTGTCGAGTTATAGAGCGGTGCGACCGCCGGAACGAAAAGACGCTCACGATTATTATCGAACTGGGCCATAGGATCTCCACGTTTCAGCCTTCGATGGCTTATCTGTTTGCAAAGCAGCATGATAAGAACAAGCGTGCGCCCGGTAAAAACATGAGTATTATAGTTGACATTATCGTGACCGGGCGTTGAAGGAGACATGATGATGACCGAGACCAAACCCCGAATCAGCATTCGCTACTGCACACAATGCAACTGGCTGCTTCGTGCAGGCTGGATGGCCCAGGAAATTTTACAGACCTTCGCTTCCGATGTCGGCGAAGTCAGCCTTATTCCTTCAACGGGTGGCCAGTTCGAGATCGCTGTCGACGGCGAAACCATATGGGAGCGCAAACGCGATGGTGGTTTTCCCGGCGCAAAAGAACTCAAACAGAGAATCCGCGATGTCATCGACCCGGAGCGCGACCTCGGTCACGTCGACCGGACGAAGCATGAAGGGCTCGACAATTGACGCGGCAAAATGTTTCAACAGCCCGCAACCAAGTTTTTTCCCTTTAAAATCAATGATCGTCATAAAAGTTCAAAAAGTCTGTTGACACCGGGCGGCTGCCCTCGTACATCGCTCTCCGTCGCCCAGATGGCGGAATTGGTAGACGCGCCAGCTTCAGGTGCTGGTACTCGAAAGGGTGTGGAGGTTCGAGTCCTCTTCTGGGCACCATTCCATTTTTGATCTTAGCCAGATCAAATACTTAAACGAAAAAACTGCAACATATAGTCCTCCTGCGAAACGCCGGAGAACATGTTGCGGTTTTTCGTTTTGCTGACGATCAGCACCAATTTTCCCTGCAAAAAATGCTGCACATAGCGAGCGCCAGACCTCCGCTATTTTTGACACGATGCCTGCCATCCCCTGATTGGGGACTGCGACCAGTTCAGCTTTTAGAGGCAGTTCGAGACCCGTTACGGCTGGGCGTCTTTGTCGCCACTGTTTTGCGAGTGCTGCTCACAATTGGGCGTACAGGAAAGCACTGTCCGCTCGGTCTGGCGAAATACGCGAACCGTGTTGCCCTCATCGATGGAAACGAGAATGCGTTCATCCACGATCGGATTGCCTTCCGCATCGAGAAGAACGAGATTTGTCGTGCCGAAACTACGGCCGGTAAGAACGATCGTGGTGGCGTCGGCAACGGTTGCATCGGCGACCTTCGAGTTGCCGACGATAACCTTGCTCACGGGACGATCAAGGCGAAGGACACGGGCGTGATTCATCGACACACGCAATATATCTTCCTGAGCAAAAACGGGTTGCAGCGCCCCTGCCAGAATGACGGACACGCCGACCACAATTTTCGCCAGTTTTCCGGATGACACGCGTTTGGCCCCTGCTCACTACCCGCACTCTGATGCCACATAGAATGCGGGGTTTTAGTGAATGAAGCGTTAAATGGTGGAAATGTGAGATACGGGCGGTAACCATGTGTAATTGAAGTCATTTCCGACCCCGTCCATCCCGCGTCAAAACTGAACACATATGTCTCATTGAGAGAGCGCTTTTCCCGAAATGGAAAACAACTTGTCGCGGCATATATTTGTTTCTCAGGAAATATAAAAATACAGGAAATACTTTTTATCTTTATTTACCAAAAGAAACTCATCCCGACGTTTACTTTGGATTAATCGTTTTTTTTAAGTGCTTGGAAATTGCTCGGCTGTAGTTTGAACCCAACCGAACAACGGAAAACAGTTGTCGGCGTGCTGAACCAAACAAGAGTTAGGAGATACTCATGACCAAGATTTTTGCTCGTTTCCTCAAGGACGAATCTGGCGCCACGGCAATTGAATATGGCCTGATCGCCGCCCTGCTTTCCGTTGCCATCATTGGCGGCGCCACAACCGTTGGCACCCGCCTGAATGCGCTCTTCACCAGCATCGGAACGAAGATGACGACTGCTGCGACCGAAGCGGCAAAGTAAGAGCTATTTAGCTTAATCTGGTGGCCGCTCCTGAACCGAGCGGCCACCTTAGCCGTTTGTCACTATGGTTGTTCCAACATTTGCCACTACCGTAAATGCTAAATCCCTGACGGAATTAACCACATGATCGTAGCCGCAATTTTCCTGATATTGCCTCTGTGCCTCGCCTTTGCCGCGCTGAACGATCTCTTCAGCATGACCATACCCAATAGAATATCGCTTGTACTTCTATTGTCTTTTATCTTGGTCGCACCGTTATCGGGCATGGACTGGCAAACTTTCGCAATGAGCCTCGTGGCTGGCGCAGCTGTCCTGTTCGCCTGTTTTGCGCTGTTTGCCGCCAACGTCATGGGCGGTGGAGACGCAAAGCTACTCACGGCTGCGGCTGTGTGGTTCGGATTCAACCCCGCACTCGCTGAGTTTCTGCTCGCGGTAACTTTTATTGGCGGTGTGTTAACACTGGGCATCCTGCTCTTGCGATCGCGATCGCAGGAAATAATGGCGGTGGGTATTCCAATCCCGGATTCTCTCCTGGTAGCAAAAAAAATCCCCTATGGTATCGGCATCGCTATAGCTGGGCTTTTAACCTACGGTGAAGCACCACTTGTAAAAGCAGCCATCGCCAGTCTTTCTTGAGCCAAGCCAGGTTAAAGGCCTGTTAACTACAAATCCAAGCATAATATTAACCATAATTATACCAATCGCACGCCATCCTGAGGGGAGAAAATTTGATTCCCTCAAGGATCGGGCATGAAACCGTCGCGTATCGTCATTCTATCCGTTGCCCTTGTCGCTGCCGGTCTTGCAGGTCTTGTCGCCATGCAGATTTCCGGCACCAAGGAGGTCATTGAAAAAGCGGAAACGATCATCCAGAAGGAGCCGACGGTCAACGTTCTCGTTTCCTCGGTCAATCTTCCCGTCGGTAGCCGCCTGAATGACAGTTCTATGCGCTGGACGCCCTGGCCGCAGGGTAATGTCGTTGATAGCTTCATAACCGAAACCAAAAGCCCGAACGCGATCACCGAACTCACGGGCGCCGTCGTGCGGCTACCCCTGTTCGAGGGCGAACCGGTGCGTCCGGAAAAGGTCGTGGACTCCAGCACCCGCATTATGTCTTCGCTTTTGCCAGCCGGTAAACGCGCCGTGGCCACGGAAATTTCCGTCTCGACCGGCGCGGGCGGCTTCGTGCTACCGAATGACCGGGTTGACGTCATCATGGTTCGCAAGGGCGATAACGGCAACTTCCTGACCGAGAACGTCTTGAACAATGTCCGCGTTCTGGCAATCGACCAACAGATCAAAGAGGGCGAAGACGGTATTTCCGCCGTCGTGGGTGCGACCGCAACCCTGGAACTGACGCCTGAGCAGGCGAAGATCATCACTGTGGCGCAGCAGATGGCCGATCGCCTCACGCTTGCTCTGCGCTCGATCGCAGATGCACAGGAAAACGATACGCTTTCAGCGGACTATCTCCTCAACGGCGGCTCCGGCCAGCCGGAAATTCAGGTGATCAAATCCGGCTCGATCGTCAAGGGCAATCAGGGAGCATCACAATGACCGGGGGGTTCATGGCGAGACACTTAAAAAGACACCTGCGTTCATCAATGGTGGGTGGGCTTGCGTTCTGCGTGGCTTTTTCAGGCATTCCCGGAAGGCATTCGCCTGAATTCCTGCGTCTCGGCGAAGCTGCGGCACAAAGCGCCAGCATCGTACGGATCACCGAAAGCGGTACGGGTATTCGTAAACGCCTGAAACTCGGCCTCAACAAGGCGCTGGTCATTGACCTGCCGGAGGATGCCCATGACATTCTTGTTGCCGATCCAAGCCTCGCTGATGCCGTCACTCGCACGTCCAGACGGATTTATCTCTTCGGCAAATCCGTAGGACAGACCAATATTTTCATTTTCGGTGAGGGTGGTCGCGAAATTGTCAGCCTCGACCTCGAGGTGGAGCGAGATATTGTCGGGCTGGAAGCCAATATTCGTCGCTTTATTCCCGAATCCGACATCAAGGTTGAAATCGTTTCGGATAACATCGTTCTGACGGGTAGTGTCCGCACCCCGCAGGATTCAGCGCGCGCGGTACAGCTTGCCGAAGCCTTTCTGAAAGGCGGCGAAGCCACCACACGCAATATATCGCTGACCGGTGGTGACAACGGCGGAGATGCGGCGATTTTTGCTGAAAACCGCCAAGTGTCGCAAATCGTCAATATGCTGACGATCGAAGGCGAAGATCAGGTGACATTGAAGGTGACCGTCGCCGAAGTCAGCCGACAGGTGTTGAAGCAGCTCGGCTTCAACGGCTCCATCAGTAGCTCGACAAGCAATAACGGCTTCGAGTTCGCAAACCCATCCAATCTTGGAAATGCAATTAGCACTGCCTCGCGAATAGCCAGTGGTTCGATCGGTTCCGGCTCGCTCAACTTTGCTACCTATCTCAACGCCATGGAGCAGGCGGGTGTCGTGCGCACCCTTGCCGAACCCAGCCTCACCGCCATCTCCGGCGAACAGGCAAAGTTCTATGTGGGGGGAGATTTCCGTCTGCCCGCGGACCAGGAAGTCTCCATCGACAAAGACACAGGCCAGCAGACCATAACGCGCACGACCGATACGGTTGACTATGGCATCACGTTGAACTTCAGGCCGGTCGTGCTGTCGCCCGGGCGGATCAGCCTTAAAATCGAGACCAATGTTTCCGAACCAACCTATGAAGGCAATGTTGTGACCGGAAATGCGGGACGTAACATCCCGGGCACCACCTACATGTCTATTCGCAAGCGCGAGACCTCCACAACGGTCGAGCTTCCATCAGGTGGCTCAATCGTCATTGCCGGTCTGGTTCAGGACAATATCCGTCAGGCCATGTCGGGACTTCCGGGCATATCGAAAATCCCGATTTTCGGCACGCTTTTCCGCAGCAAGGATTTTCTCCGTAACGAGACGGAACTGGTCATCATCGCGACGCCCTATCTGGTGCGACCTGTCGCGCGCAACCAGATCGCCCGGCCGGACGACAACTTCAACCCGGAAAATGACGCCGCCATGTATTTCATGAACCGTGTCAACAAGGTCTATGGCCGGAAAGATCAGGTTCAGGCGGCCCCTTATCAGGGTTCAGTGGGGTTCATCTACAAATGACGGCACGCGCGCTAAATCCCCTCTTCAGAACAAGCCCGGTGGTGGCAGGAAACATCATGCAGGAAACCTCTTCCTCTTTTTCCCTTAACCTGTCCGGTAGACGCGCCGGTCTCGTCGCCATCATCGCGCTCGCTGCGGGGTTGTTGCAAGGCTGCGCACGCGATCCCTTGACGACCAATGCCATCCCCGACGACTACCGTACACGCCATCCGATCACCCTGTCGGAAGCCGAACATTCTCTGGATATTCCGGTTTCGGCGGGCGACAGCCGGCTGACCACGGCAATGGCGGACAATGTCCGCGGTTTCGCGCAGAATTATGCGTCGATGTCGACGGGCGTCATCAATATCCAGACACCGTCGGGATCAGCCAATTCGGCGGCAGCCTCAAGGATGGCGAAACAAATCCGCTCGACGCTTTCAGGCGCCGGCGTGTCCTCGGGCAAGATCGTGGAGACACGTTACGCCGCATCTCCGAACGGCGACGCTGCCCCCATTCGTTTGAGCTATGTGGCGGTCACCGCCATGACCGGGCAATGCGGCCAGTGGCCCGAAGACCTCTCGGATAACACTTTCGCCAACAAGAACTGGTACAATTTCGGGTGCGCCTCCCAGAGCAATCTTGCGGCACAGGTGGCCAATCCCATGGACCTCGTTGGTCCGCGTGGCATGAGCCCGATCGATGCGGAGCGTCGTGCGGTGGTCATCGACAACTATCGGCAAGGCAAGAATACGGCGTCGAACTGATGCTATTCCAACAATGGTCACGGCAGGAAAGACGATGAGCGCGGTAGAGTACGATATAAAATCAAGCGACGGAGCAGAGCCACAGCAGTCGGTCCGGGCTGCGGATATGGATCGCCTGCGGCCGCTGCCGCGTATATCCATTCACGCTTTCTGCGTCAGCGACAGCATGCAGGGTGTCATGGACGCATTGTCCGGCGACAGGCGCATGAGCAAGGTTACCCTGCGGGTGACCAAAGGTGATATCAATGCAGCGGCGACGATGTTTTCGGCTTCGCCCACTCCCAATCTGATCGTTCTCGAAACGGCGGGTCCACCGGCTTCGCTTCTGGACGATCTCGCCCCTCTGGCCGAGGTTTGCGACCCCTCCACCCGTGTCATCATCGTCGGCCGGCACAACGACATCACGCTTTATCGCGATCTCATCCGTAACGGCATTTCAGAATATCTTGTCGCCCCAATCAACATGGCCGATCTATTGGCCTCGATTGCGACGATCTTCGTAGATCCGGAGGCCGAACCGCTCGGTCGCAACATCGCCTTTATCGGCGCCAAAGGCGGGGTGGGCTCGTCGACGATCGCGCACAATTGCGCTTTTGGAATCTCCACCCTGTTTTCCACCGAGACCATTCTGGCGGACATGGATCTTGCCTATGGCACGGCCAATATCGATTTCGACCAGGATCCCGCCCAGGGCATGGCGGAAGCGGTGTTTTCGCCGGAACGGCTGGACGAGGTGTTTCTCGACCGTCTTCTGACGAAATGTTCCGACCATCTGTCACTGCTGGCGGCACCGTCTCTCCTCGACAGGACCTATGATCTCGATCGTCAGGCTTTTCTGCCGATCCTGGAGGTTCTGCAGCGCAGTGCGCCGGTCGCGGTTCTCGATCTTCCCCACCAATGGTGCGACTGGACGCGGGCAGTGCTGGCGGAAGCCGACGAGGTCGTGATCACGGCCGTTCCGGATCTCGCAAATCTGCGCAACACGAAGAACCTGTTCGACGCGCTGATAAAACTGAGGCCTAACGACAAGTTGCCCCATCTCATTCTCAATCAGGTGGGCATGCCGAAACGTCCGGAAATCTCTCCGGCGGATTTTCTCGATCCGTTGGAAATCGAGCCGATCGCAATCATTCCATTCGATACCCAGCTGTTCGGAAATGCCGCCAATAGCGGGCGCATGATCAGCGAGATGGATGAGAAATCCCAGATCGCGGAAACTTTCTCGCAGATCGCCCATACCATTACCGGCCGTGCCGTCCTGCGCAAAAGCAGGCGCGGCGGCCTGGACAAACTCAAGAATATTCTCAAGCGCAAATAGGTCTTCTCTTCGCGCCTATAGACGGAAACGCCGATGTTCGGAAAACGGGGGCCTGAAGGCCCAGCCAGAACCACAAAGCCGGATTTTGTTGCACCTGCCGTCGCGCAGCAGGTGTCGACTGTATCCGAACCGCGGCCTCTGGCGATAGATACCCTGGAGCCCGGCCAGTCGCCAGCAACACGACAGGCACAGGCGGCCGCACAGTCGCCGCAGAAAAAACGTGCCCGTACGGAAGATTATTACAACACCAAAAGCCAGGTGTTTTCCGCACTCATCGACACGATCGACCTTTCGCAGCTCGCCAAGCTCGATGCGGAGAGCGCGCGTGAGGAAATCCGTGATATTGTCAATGACATCATCACGATCAAGAGTTTCGCGATGTCCATCGCCGAGCAGGAAGAACTGCTCGAAGACATCTGTAACGACGTTCTTGGATACGGACCGCTGGAGCCGCTTCTCGCACGCGACGATATTGCCGATATCATGGTCAATGGTTCCGGCCAGACTTTCATCGAAGTTGGCGGCAAGACCATCGAATCCGACATTCGCTTTCGTGACAACAGTCAGCTGCTCTCCATCTGCCAGCGCATCGTCAGTCAGGTTGGCCGGCGCGTGGATGAATCGAGCCCGATCTGCGACGCCCGCCTGCCGGACGGCTCGCGTGTCAACGTCATCGCGCCGCCGCTCGCCATTGACGGTCCGGCGCTCACCATCCGAAAATTCAAGAGGGACAAGCTGACGCTTGACCAGCTCGTGCGTTTCGGGGCGATCACACCCGAAGGCGCGACATTGCTCAAGATCATCGGTCGCGTCCGCTGCAATGTCGTCATCTCGGGAGGCACGGGTTCCGGCAAGACCACGCTTCTCAACTGCCTGACAAGCTTCATCGACAGGGATGAACGTGTCATCACCTGCGAGGACACCGCCGAACTGCAACTTCAGCAGCCACATGTGGTGAGGCTGGAAACACGTCCGCCGAATATCGAAGGCGAAGGCGAGATCACCATGCGTGATCTGGTCAAGAACTGCCTTCGTATGCGTCCTGAACGCATCATCGTGGGCGAAGTGCGTGGACCGGAGGTATTCGACCTTCTGCAGGCCATGAATACCGGTCACGACGGCTCGATGGGAACGCTCCACGCCAATACGCCGCGCGAATGCCTAAGCCGTATCGAATCGATGATCGCCATGGGCGGCTTCACTTTGCCGGCGAAAACCGTCCGCGAAATCATTTCAGGCTCGATCGACATCGTCGTTCAGGCCGCGCGCCTGCGCGATGGTTCACGTCGGATAACGCAGATCACCGAAGTGATCGGCATGGAAGGCGACGTCATCGTGACCCAGGACCTGATGCGATACGAAATCGAAGGCGAAGACGCTAACGGCAAGCTGATTGGCAAGCACGTATCCACGGGTATCAGCAAGCCCCATTTCTGGGATCGCGCGCGTTACTACGGTGAGGAAAAACGTCTGGCGGCCGCGCTCGATGAAATGGAAAAGACATCCTAAGGGAAGGCGAACGCCATGGACCCCACAATCGTATTGCTGGCCGTACTTGTCGCCATTTCGGCGGGAGCGCTGGCTTACGCCTTCCTTTTCCAGCAGATAGAGGTCGAGAAGAAAACCACAAACCGCGTCAAAAGGGTAAAGGCGGCCGAAACCGATCATACGAGTATCAAAGCCGCGCGTGACCGGGTTCAAGAACTCAGCAAGCGTCGCAAGTCCATGCAGGACACCCTGCGCGACATGGAAAAAAAGCAGGATGAAAAAGCAAAAAAGGCAAAGAATGTCAGCTTGCGCGACAAGCTTGTTCAAGCCGGTCTGCAGATTTCGGTCCGGCAATTTCATTTACTGAGCCTGGGCGCGGCGATCTTCGCTTGCCTTATGTCTATTCTTTACGGGTTGTCATTGCTCATCGCCCTGCTTTTGGGGGCGGTCGCGGCACTTGGGTTGCCGCGGTGGGTATTGGCGTTTCTACTCAAGCGCCGGCAGAAAAAGTTCCTTGAGGAATTTCCGAATGCACTGGATGTCATGTGCCGGTCGATCAAATCCGGCCTGCCACTGAACGACGCCGTGCGACTGATCGCATCAGATGGTCAGGAACCGGTGAAAGCAGAGTTCCAGCGCGTGGTCGATGCACAGCAGGTCGGCATCAGCATTCCGCAGGCAATCGAGCGCATGATGCTGACCATGCCGCTCTTCGAGGTCAGCTTCTTCGGCACCGTCATCAACATTCAGGCGCAGGCGGGCGGCAATCTTTCGGAAGCATTGTCGAACCTTTCGAAAGTTTTGCGCGACCGCAAGAAGATGCGCGCCAAGGTAAATGCCCTTTCGATGGAGGCAAAAGCGTCGGCAGTCATCATCGGCGCACTGCCTTTTATCGTTATGCTATTGGTGCATTTCACGTCGCCCGACTATCTGTCGATTCTCTTCTCCGACCTGCGGGGACACATCATCCTCGGCGCATCCGGCATATGGATGCTTATCGGGATATTCATCATGCGCCAAATGATCAATTTCGATATTTGAGGGCGCGCGGTGACAGAAAACCTTTTTGCAAGCCTGACAAATCCACAAACGATCATCGCCATTTTGGTGACGCTTGCTGTTTTTGCGACCCTCTACACGCTCATCATGCCGTTCTTCGAGCGGAAAGACTTTGCCAAACGCATGAAGGCCGTATCGTCAGAGCGCGATTTCATCCGCAGCCGCGAGCGCGAGCGTCTTGCTACCAGCAGCAGAGACGGCAAGACCTCCCTGCGTGGCAATAACAACCAGTCTGCACGCCGCATTGTCGAAAAATTCAACCTTCAGGAAGCACTTGCCGACAAGAATACGATGAACAAGCTGCGTGCAGCAGGTTTTCGTTCACAGAATGCACTCAACACCTTTCTTGCCGCGCGGTTCTTGCTGCCATTCGCTTTTCTTGTCGTAGCCTTCATCTGGGTTTTCGTTCTAGGAAACCTTGCCGACAAGGCTTTTGTCGTCAGGCTGATGGCTGTTCTTCTCTTCGGTTACATCGGTTTTTACGCGCCGAATATCTACGTTTCCAACGCAATGTCAAAGCGGCAGGGTTCGATCCGGCGCGCTTGGCCCGATGCGCTGGATCTGATGCTGATCTGTATCGAATCCGGTGTATCGATGGAGGCCGCGATGCGCCGTGTCGCGGAAGAGATGGGCGAGCAATCTCCCGAACTGGCGGAGGAAATGATGCTGACGACTGCGGAGCTTTCCTTCCTGCAGGACAGGCGAATTGCACTTGAAAATTTTGGCATGCGCACGCAGCTGGACGGTGTCAAAAGCGTGGTGCAGGCGCTTATACAGGCGGAACGATACGGCACGCCGCTGGCTCAGGCGCTGCGCGTTCTGGCGCAGGAAGGCCGCGACGAGCGTATGAACGAAGCCGAAAAGAAAGCCGCGGCCCTGCCGCCGAAACTGACCGTGCCGATGATCATATTTTTCCTGCCGGTGCTTATCGCCGTTATTCTCGGCCCGGCGATCATACGGGTTCTCGACACATTCTGAAAAGCAAAGGCCGCCCAACAAATTGAGCGGCGATCTGTTGTCGGCCAGCACACGGATTAAAGCGTATAAGAGCACATCAACCGGCTGGCTTATTGTCTTTTTTCGCCAGTTGCTGCCAGGAATTCTGCTGCGACAGCATTGCACGCAGATAGCCCAGATTTGCCTGCGCCTGCTGCGGCGAAAGTTCCTGAACCGCAATGCGCTCGGCCTCGGCAAAGCGCCCCTGGAGACCGACGACGAGCGCGAGGTTCTGGCGGACGCGGCTGTCAGCACCCGGCTGTGCGATGGCGGATTGCAGATATGTCTCGGCCGTGCGGGGATCACTCGACAAAACATAGGACATGCCGAGGTTTGAAAGCACGCTCGGATCGTTCGGCTTCAGGTCGAGCGCCTGCCGGTATCTGGCACGTGCTTCGTTGGAGCGACCAAGCTGATCGAGCACGGCGCCTTCGGCCGAATAGAGCCGCCAGTCGGGGCGGTCAGGCGTCTGGGCTCTCTGGATGGTCGAAAGGGCCTGTTCGAGCTGACCTGAGGCGGCCTGCGCCTTACCATAGGCGGCAAGAACCTCGCGGTCGGCCGGGTTGGCGATGGCAATCTGCTGCATCACGGCAAGGGCCTGCGTGTTCTTGCCGGTCATCATCAGCATATTGGCATAATTCATGCCGATGGACTTGTCCTTGGGGCTGCGCTCATAGGCTTTGCCGGCGCTCTCTTCCGCCTGCCGCAGCTGGTCCATGTTCATCTGGTCATAGGAGCGCGTGGCCGCGGGAATGGAGCCGGTCGACATGCGGTCCGGCTTGTTGGTGCTCGCGCATCCGGAGACGGTTAAAACAAGCGCTGCGAGACATACACTCCGCAGCAACCCTGTCCGGCCCGTCTCACCCAAAGAAAAAGCAGTCATGGCAGCGCCCCCGCCCGAGAATTATCGATCTTGCGCCCGACATACGACAGACTCACATGACGCAACTTTCGCTAAAGCAATAATCTGTTAACCCTAACAGAGCGTTAATCGCACCGATTCTCGACAGTTACGAAAGCAGACCATGGCGCCCTATCAGTTCATCGAACGCCCGACCCCTTTCAGCTCAAAAGCCGGCAGCACCCTGCCGGTTTTCGCCGTCACGCCAGCCCATATCGAACAGGGTGCCATTGATCCTGTTGCTCTGGACTGGGCGAAAAAAGCGGGCTTCAAGGCAGAGGCAGGCGCCATTTTGCTCGTTCCCTCCTCCGATGGTTCGCTGGGTGGCGTCCTTCTCGGGCTTGGCGGCAATCCGTCCGAAATCCCCTTCATCACCGGCAAACTCGCCCGCGAACTGCCGGAAGGTGAATGGCATATCGAGACTGCGCCATTGACGGCCAATCGTCTGGCTCTCGGCTTCGGCCTTGGCAGTTACCGCTTCGACAAATACAGGACCACCAAGACCAGCGGGGCAAAACTTCTCATTCCGCAGGATGCCGAAGACGGCGAGATCAAGCGTATTCTGGCGGGTGTCTTCCTGGCCCGCGATCTCATCAATGTTCCGGCCAACGACATGGGGCCGGACGAACTTGAAATCGCTTTCCGTGCGCTTGCCGCCCATTACAAGGCGAAGGTGAGCGTTACCACCGGTGACGATCTGCTGAAGGAAAATTTCCCGCTGATTCATGCCGTTGGCCGCGCCAGCGAAAGTGCGCCGCGCCTTCTGGAGATGAACTGGGGCAAGAAGGGTAATCCGCGCCTGACCCTCGTTGGCAAGGGCGTCTGCTTCGATACCGGCGGTCTCGATATCAAGCCTGCCGCTTCCATGGCCCTGATGAAGAAGGACATGGGCGGTGCTGCCAATGTTCTTGGCCTCGCGCTGATGATCATGGATGCGAAGCTGCCGATCGATCTGCGCGTCCTCGTGCCCGCCGTTGAAAACTCCATCTCCTCCAATGCCTTCCGTCCTGGCGATATCTACAAAAGCCGCAAGGGTCTGACGGTACAGATCGACAATACGGATGCGGAAGGCCGTCTCGTTCTGGCGGATGCGCTGGCCTATGCCGACGAGGATGCACCGGACCTGATGATCGACATGGCAACGCTGACAGGTGCCGCCCGCGTCGCTCTCGGCCCGGATCTGCCGCCATTCTATACTGACGACAGTGATCTGGCCCATGATATCGCCGAAGCCAGCATCGATACCGACGATCCCCTGTGGCGGATGCCGCTCTACATGGGCTACGACAAGGATATCCGCTCACGCGCGGCCGATATTACCAATGCGCCCTCAGGCGGCATGGCGGGATCGATCACCGCCGCCCTGTTTCTCAAGCGGTTCGTCACCAACACAAAGCGCTGGGCGCATTTCGATATTTACGGCTGGTCGCTCAGCGAGCGGCATCACTCGTCGATCGGTGGAGAAGCGCAGGGTATCAGAGCGCTCTTCCATTGCATCGCACACCAGTTTGCGAAGTGAGCTTGTTACGCTATTGATCTGAACAGTTGCGGGCGCTTCGTGAAGCGGAGCGCCCGGTCTCGATCACACCAGAACCTTTTGTTCCTTGTGATCTTCTTCGCCGAAGAACTTCAGATAACGTTCCACTTCGGCCGGCTCGCCCGTCGCCTTTTGCGGGTTGTCCGAAAGCTTCACCGCCGGCCGGCCATTGGCGTCGCTGACCTTGCAGACGATGGAGATCGGCTTGAGGCTGGCGATGGTCTTGGGCGCGCAGCCGGCAAAATCATTCGTGAGGTTGGTGCCCCAACCAAAGCTCATACGCACCCGGCCTTCGAAATGCCTGTAGGTGTCGATGATGGCGTTGACATCCAGCCCGTCCGAGAAGATCAGCATCTTTTTGCGTGGGTCGCGGCCCATCTTCTGCCACCAGTCGATGATCTTTTCCCCGCCTTCGATGGGCGGCGCGCTGTCGGGACGGAAACCCGTCCAATCCGCTACCCATTCCGGTGCATTGCGCAGAAACGCCGCCGTGCCGAAGGCGTCCGGCAAGACGATCAGCAGGTTGCCGCCGTAAAGACGGTTCCAGTCCTTCAGAACCTGATAGGGAGCAGCGGCCAGTTCCTCGTCGGTCTGTGCCAGCGCCGCAACCACCATCGGCAATTCATGCGCATTGGTGCCAACGGCTTCGAGATCGGAATCCATGGCGAGAAGAACATTGCTCGTGCCGGTAAAGGCGGGTCCGATGCCTTCCTTCAGCGCCTCGACACACCAGCGCTGCCAAAGGAAGCTGTGGCGGCGGCGAGTGCCGAAATCGGATATGCGCAGGCCCGGCAGTTCCCGCAGCCGTTCGACCTTTTCCCACATCTTGGCCTTTGCGCGGGCATAAAGGACGTCCAGCGTGAAATAACCAAGTGAGCGCATGGCGCTGCGCGAGCGCAGCTCGTTGATAATCGCCAGCGCCGGGATTTCCCAGAGCGTCGTGTCCATCCAGCGACCATGGAAATTCAGCTCATACTGCCCGTCGCGCTTGAAAAGCTCATATTCCGGCAATTGATAGCTGGAAAGCCAGGAGAGGAATTCCGGCTCGAAAATCTGTGAGCGGCCGTAAAATGTATTACCCGCGAGCCAGATGTTTTCCTTCTTGGAGAGCCGCAGGGTGCGCGCGTGATCGAGCTGCTCGCGCAGTTCCATCTCGTCGATCTCTTCGGCCAGCCGCACAGTCTTGGTGCGATTGATCAGGGAAAATGTCGCATCGACCTCCGGATAGAGTTTCCAGATCATCTGCAACATCAGGAGTTTGTAGAAATCCGTATCGATCAGGCTGCGGACGATCGGATCGAGCTTCCAGGTGTGATTGTGGACACGGGTTGCTATATCGGTCTTCGTCATGCTTGCATTCCCCAGCATCGGCCCAGAACATCGGCAGGGCCGACGTCACCCCGCACCTCGACAGCTATTATCAGCCTGTCATGTCAAAGATTTATCTGAAAAAGCGACAACAAGTCCAGAGTGCGGGCGGCGCAAACGCCGCTTTAAGTCATATTACTTCAGAAGGTCGGGTCGACGGGATTGATGCCGGGATACCAGTCCTTGGAGACGGGATTTCTGCCGCCAAAGCTGGAAATGCCGTTTTCATCGGTGCAGCGGTAACCCTGAACGGGAAGCCCACGGCTGCCGAAAACATCACGGTGCGGACCCCTGGCATATCCAGTCACGCCAAGTTCGCTGTGGCAGGTGTAACGGACTTTAGGTTGCAGCGTTCGCGGGTCCTTCACGCCGGGCAAATTCGCGTAGGCGTCGGGCGCCGGCGCAAAACCGTTCTGATAAACAGTCTGCGCCTCGGCGGAAGCGCTCAAGAGAACCGCCGCGATAACCGCTGCCAATCGTGTTGCCGTTTTTGTTTTCATCGATGCCGGTCCCGTACCATCACCCATTTGATGTAGGCTCTCGGCAGCATTCGCACAAAGGGCGAGGCAGGCACAATTTCGTGAAAAGCTTCCCCCTCAGCTTTCCAGACGCCGGAAGGCCGTCGGCTTTTCGTAAAGCCAGCCGATACGCTCGATGGCCGCATCGAGATTTTCGCGCGCGACATTCATCGTATGGCCATTGGCGTGCAGCAGCGTTTCCTCATTCTCCATGAGGCCGACATGGCCCTTCCAGAAGACCAGATCGCCGCGGCGCAATTCATCACGTTCTATCTCCAGGCCAAGCGATTTCACCTGCATGTCGGTATCGCGCAGAACCCGGCGGCCCGTCATCGCCATGGACAATTGCACGAGGCCGGAACAATCGATGCCGAAGCCGGAGCGTCCACCCCAGAGATAAGGCGTTTCGATAAAACGCAGCGCCACCGCCACATAGTCTTCTTCAAGAGCCGCATCGGTTTCCCGGCAATGGGCGGCGATGACCCCCTCGCCTTTTTCAGTCAACAGATAACGGGTGCCGCGTGTTTCCGCCTCGCCGACGATCCGGATCAGGCTCCCCATGGACAAGGCAGCAACGGGCGGCTTGCGCAGTTCGGCGGAAGGATAGAGGAAGGTGCGCGGCGCAACCACCCGATGGGTAGCGGCGACCACATCGCCGATCACCGTCTCGGGCACATAACCGGCATAACCATCCGCATCCGCCTGCACCCAGGCCCAGCCATTCGCCCGGTCGAAAACGCGCACGGTTTCGCCAAAGAGGAGCTCCGTATCGATACCGGCAGCAAGGTCGGGTGTTGGCCGCAGACCGGTCACGGGGGCCGTAATCTGTGCCGCGGTGCCGGTTACAAAACGTTCGGCCTGGACCAAACCTTGCAGTTTCTCGTCGGCCAGATCGGAGCGGAAGACATTCAGGCGGCGGTCGAGCATCATGGGTTCACATCCAGGGGTTAGATCTTGCGCGCCTGATCAATAATCAGATCGCCGAATTTTTCCAGATAGAGCGCACCTGCCACCGTGCGTTTTATCACAACATTACGCTTGTCCCGCTCGTCACGCACCCTGTCAACCAGCCCCAGCACCCCGAGACTGTCGAGTGCGCGGGTGATGACCGGTTTGGTCACGCCCAGCATCGCGGCCAGTCCACGAACAGTATGGGGCGGCGGCACGAGATAAATCTGCAGCAGGATCGCGGTCTGACGCAAGGTCAAATCCGGCGCATCGGCCGTTACCTGCGCCGTGGATACACGATGCCAAAGCCCAAGGGCCTCCGTAGGCGAAAGTTCTGCAGGCAAAAGGCTAAACCTTCCAGTCGTTATCCCACCGTTTTCATTCAACCGGAAGCAAAACTCAAGAACCATACCGCACAAACAAAACCGCCGCGCCTTCGCAAACCTTTAAGGTCGCGCGGCGCGGCGGTATTTATCGACCCGTTTTCCGGGCTTTAGTGTCCCCTCTGGACTTGCAATGTGAGATGCAGGAAGCGTGCCAGTTTTATTGCGGCGCACAAAAGAGAGCAGAAACAGGCCTTTAGAAGGCAAATCAGCTTTACAGTTTAAATTTTACGCAAAGAATAAATGGCAACAAAAATAGGCAACACAAGATTCAATGCCTAAAAACTGCCTTCCGCCTCAGCGGCGGAAGGCAAGGATCATCGCTGATCAGATTTCCGCGCCGCGTGCAGCGTCAACCGCATCAGCGCTTTGCTGACGGTTGTGGCGGATCGACGACCAGAGCGAGATGCCGATCAGGGTCGCACCACCAAGGCCGGTAATGACCTCCGGTATATGGAACATGGTCTGGACATACATGATGACCGACAGGATAAGGATCGCGTAGAATGCGCCGTGCTCCAGATAGCGGTATTCGGCAAGCGTTCCCTTTTCCACCAGCATGATCGTCATCGAGCGCACATACATGGCGCCGATGCCGAGGCCGATGGCGATGATGAACAGGTTCTGCGTGAGCGCGAAGGCGCCGATAACTCCATCGAAGGAGAAGCTCGCATCGAGCACTTCGAGATAGAGAAACGCCCCGAAGCCGCCTTTTGCGGCGCCTTCCAGCACTTCCTGGCTGCGATCGAGAATACCACCGACCACTTCCACCAGCAGGAAGGTCAAAAGACCCCAGATCGCCGAATGGAAGAAGGTATTGGCCGCGACCGGACCGAGCTCCGGATTGTCGCTAGCGCCGATGATGCGCGAGAAGATCAGCATAACGACCAGCACGAAGGCGATCTCGATGCCCTTGACGGAGGAATAGACCGCAGCCTTTTCCTCGATCCAACGCACCCAGTGCACGTCCTTTTCATGGTCGAAGAAGAAGTTGAGGCCAACCATCATCAGGAAGGTGCCACCGAAAGCAGCGATCGGCAGATGGGCGTCACGCATGATCTCGGAATAACGTTCCGGCTCCGTGGCGGCCATGACGAGCGCCGTCCAGGGGCCGACATTCGCGGCAACGACCACGATCAGCAGCGGGAAGACGATACGCATGCCGAAAACGGCAATCAGAATACCCCAGGTCAGGAAGCGGTGCTGCCAGACCGGCGTCATCTCCTTGAGCTTGTTGGCGTTGACGATGGCGTTGTCGAAGGAAAGCGAGATTTCCAGCACGGCGAGCACCGCACAGATGAAGAAGATCGTCGCCGTGCCGCTGACCGTTCCGGTCATTTCCCAGCCAAGATAGCCGCCGAGGATGAGACCGACGATGGTGACGATAAAAGCCCACTTGAAGTAGGACAGCGTGGTTTTCTGGGCGGCGCTCATGTCCGGGTACCTCCGGTAACGAGAGCGATAGCGGACCGACGCGAGGCGTCAGGCCGCACGCAGAAAGCACGCGCGCGAAGCACATTCAGGTTTTTCATAGTTTTTAATCCGCCGGCCAATTTTTGCAGGCGGTACCGACATCGCGAGAGCGCCGTAAAACTCTCGCCAGAGGGGCCCGGCACCTTTGTTTCCTCTGCCCTTGCGAGACAAATCATCGCAGGGCCCCTTCTTACTCCCTGAAGATCACGCCTTCGTCAAGTCCCGTGAGTGTAACAACGGCGGACAAGAAAGATCAAACCTGCTCCGCAGCCAGTCCTTCGGCGGTTTCGCGACGGCGTTTGAGCGTATTTTCGCGGAAGAAGATATAGAGGCCGGAGAGAACAATCAGGCCCGCACCGACGACGATACTCGTCTGGGGCACATCACCGAAGAACAGCCAGCCGAAAATCACCGCCCAGAGCAGCAATGTATATTGCAGCGGCGCGACAGTGGCGGCGTCCGCGAGTTTCAGGGCCCGGTTGACCAGTACATGCGCCGCCATGGCGACCACGCCGAGCAGGCCGAGAAACGCCAGATCAAAGCTGGACTGGACCGGCAACCAGCCGGATGGCGTGACGAACACCGCAACAATGCCCGCAAGGGCGGCGCCGATGATCTGCCAGAAGGCGAGTACGGTATCCGGCGTATTGCGTAGCTGGCGTCCGGACAACATCATGAAGGCAAATGCGGCGCTGCCGAGAATGGAGAACAGCGCGGCGGAGGTGAGGCTTGCCGAACTTGGTTTCAGCGCGATAAGAACGCCGACAAAACCGATGGCAATGGCCGTCCAGCGACGCCAGCCCACCTTTTCCCCAAGCAGAAACGGCGAGAGCGCCGCCACATAGATCGGGGCCGCAAGCCAGTAAGTCATGACGTCGGCCAGCGGCAGGCTCGCAACGGCGAAATAGAAACAGAAAAGCTCGGCGGTCGAGAAAAATACGCGCGCCACCTGGAGAAATGGCCGCTCGATTTTCACGAGGCCGGGAAGACCGGCTCGCCAGACAATCGGAACGAGGATGACAAGGGCCGCAGCACTTCGGATCAGGATAACCTGACCCTGGCTATAGGTGGAGACGAGCCATTTTCCCATGGCGTCGTTCAATGCAAAAAGCAGCATTCCAAGCAGCATGACGGCCACGCCAAGGCCAGTCGGCGACAGCTTTCTTATCATATTCGACATGTCAGATTCCGATTTCTCCCAATGGCTGCATTGGTCGTTCACCCAACCGTGCCTTGTCAAGCCCGGAGCCATCGGACTCGCACAATAATATTACTAATAGATCGGGAACGTCGGTTTCAGGTGAAGATTCGCCGTTCTTCGGCCACGAGTTCCTGAAGAAAATCGACCACCGTGCGGACACGAACCAATTGGCGGGCGGACTCGTGATAGGCCGTCCAGTAGGACCGGCTGATACCGAGATGTGGCATGATCCGCAGAAGTTCGGGATATTGCCCGGCGATGTAATTATGCAGGATGCCGATACCGGCGCCGGAGCGCACCGCCTCCGTCTGGCCGGTGGCACTGGAGATTTCAAAGGCGGCATCCCAATCGCGCATGATTTCGCCGGTGTAATTCAGGGAGGGCGAGAAGATCAGATCCTCCACGTAACCGATGCGGCGATGGCGTTTCAGTGCGTCGACATCCGCCGGCGTTCCGTATTCAGCGAGATAGGCCTCCGATGCATAAAGCCCCAGCGAATAGTCGGTGAGCTTCGAAAACATCAGCCTCCCCTGCTCCGGCCTTTCGATCGTGATGGCGATATCGGCCTCGCGCTGCGACAGGGAGAATGAGCGCGGCACCGGCACAAGCTGGATCTTCAGCTCGGGATACCGTGCCGTGAGCCTGCCAAGCCGAGGCGCGAGAAAGGACACGCCGAGACCATCCGGCGCGCCGATACGCACCGTTCCCGCCACCGCCGTATCGACGCGGCCGAGATTTGCCTGGGCGTTCAGCATTTCGGTTTCCATGCGTTCGGCCCCGGCAAGAAGGCGCTGGCCTTCTTCCGTCAGCTCGCAGCCATTGGTGCTTCGCAAAAACAGCTGCGTGCCGATGGCCGCTTCCAGTGCGGAAATGCGCCGGCTGAGGGTGGCATGGTTGACGCCAAGCTTTCTCGCCGCTGAAAGAAACTGGCCGCTTCGCGCAACGCTTAGAAACAAACGCACATCATCCCAGTTCACGGCACCCTCATTATGTCTATTTTTGCACAATGGATGCTTATTTCAGGCGATTGATTTGTGCAAATCGAAAGGTAATGCTGCGCCATCACATTCTGGAGGAAAACCCATGAAGGAAATCGGTCATTTCATTAACGGCAAGCATGTGCCCGGCACCAGCGGCCGCACATCGAATGTCTACAACCCGGCGACCGGCGAAGTGCAGGCAACCGTTGCGCTTGCCAGCGACGCCGAACTGCGCGCCGCCGTTGAAAGCGCCAAGGCGGCACAGCCCAAGTGGGCGGCCACCAACCCGCAGCGCCGCGCCCGCGTTTTCTTCAAGTTCGTCGAACTTCTGAACCGCGACATGAACGAGCTGGCTGTGCTGCTCTCCAGCGAGCACGGCAAGACCGTCGAGGATTCCAAGGGCGATATCGTGCGCGGCCTCGAAGTCTGCGAATTCGTCTGCGGCATTCCGCATCTGCAGAAGGGTGAGTTCACCGAAGGCGCCGGCCCGGCCATCGACATGTATTCGATCCGCCAGCCGGTCGGTATTGGCGCAGGCATTACACCGTTCAACTTCCCCGGCATGATCCCGATGTGGATGTTTGCGCCGGCGATTGCCTGCGGTAACGCCTTCATCCTCAAGCCTTCCGAGCGCGACCCGTCGCTGCCGATCCGTCTTGCCGAACTGATGATCGAGGCCGGTCTTCCGGCTGGTATTCTCAACGTCGTCAACGGCGACAAGGGTGCTGTCGACGCCATCCTGACCGATCCGGATATCGGCGCTGTCTCCTTCGTCGGCTCGACGCCGATCGCCCGTTACGTCTACGGCACAGCCGCCATGAACGGCAAGCGCGCGCAGTGCTTCGGCGGTGCGAAGAACCACATGATCATCATGCCGGACGCGGATCTCGATCAGGCGGTGAACGCATTGATGGGTGCGGGTTACGGTTCGGCCGGCGAGCGCTGCATGGCCGTTTCCGTTGCGGTTCCGGTTGGCGAAGAGACGGCAAACCGTCTCGTTGAAAAACTTATCCCCCAGATCGAAGCATTGAAGATCGGCCCCTATACCGACGACAAGGCCGATATGGGCCCGCTCGTCACCAAGGAAGCGCAGACGCGCGTCAAGGGCCTGATCGACAGCGGCGTCGAACAGGGCGCGAAGCTTCTGGTCGATGGCCGCGACTTCAAGCTGCAGGGCTATGAAGACGGCTATTTCGTCGGCGGCTGCCTGTTTGACCACGTCACTCCTGATATGGACATCTACAAGACGGAAATCTTCGGACCGGTTCTCTCCGTCGTTCGCGCCAAGAACTACGAAGACGCGCTGGAACTGCCGATGAAACATGAATACGGCAACGGTGTCGCGATCTACACCCGCGACGGCGATGCCGCCCGCGACTTCGCAAGCCGCGTGAATATCGGCATGATCGGCATCAACGTTCCGATCCCGGTTCCGCTTGCCTATCACTCCTTCGGCGGCTGGAAGGCTTCGAGCTTCGGCGACCTCAACCAGCACGGCACGGATTCGATCAAGTTCTGGACGAAGACCAAGACGATCACCTCGCGCTGGCCGTCCGGTATCAAATCGGGTGCCGAATTCGTCATGCCGACGATGAAATAAGCCGACACGACCGAAATGCTAAAAAAGCCCCGCTGTTTTCACGGCGGGGCTTTTTTGATTAAAAAGATAACTAAAAAAATCAAGTTTTCTTCTGTCAAAATAATTCCACTTAAAGCTGTTATCGCGTAAGAGTGCCGTTGCGGCGTGGGGACGCTGCCAAACCGACGAATAACGGGGAAGCTTGCAAACTCAATCTGCCCGGAGAGGGGCATGCCATGAGGGATTATTTATGAGTGACATCTCTGTCCGTGCGGATCAGCGCGGGATCGAACGCGGCTCCTTCACCGGAAACGCGAAGGAATATTTCGGAATCTGGATCGTCAATATTCTTCTGACGATCATCACCATCGGCATCTATTCCGCCTGGGCGAAGGTGCGCCGCAAGCGTTACTTCAACGGCAATACCGTGCTTGCCGGCCGCGCCTTCGGTTATCACGCCACCGGCGGACAAATCTTCAAGGGCCGCCTGATCGCCTTTGCCTTCATCGTCATCTCGCAGCTTGTTGGCCTCATCCATCCGTTTCTGGTCTTCCTGCCGTTGATCCTGCTGATGATCTTCTTTCCCTGGCTGATCACACGCAGCATCCGTTTTAATGCGCGGGTGACGAGCTATCGCAATGTGCGTTTCGATTTCGTCGGCACCGCCGGCGGGGCTTTCGTTTCCATTCTGCTTGGCGGCCTGGTCGCGCTCTTTTCCTTCGGCATTCTGGCGCCTCTGGCCAGCCGTTGGGCGAACCGCTACATTTTCAGCAATCTGCGTTATGGTGATCGCCCTTTCACTGCCGATCCGAAGATTGGCGCGCTTTACCGGGTCTGGATCATTCCCGCCATCATGGTCGTGATCGGCAGCGTCGTGGTCGGCTTCTTCGGCATTGCTGCCTTTGCCGCCAACAGCGCGATGCTCGAAGATGAGACGACTGCCATGGTGACTGCGCTTGCCTCTCTCTATATCGGTCTTTTTGGCGCATTTCTCGTCTATGGCCTTGCCGGCGTGGTTTATCGCACCGGTGTTCGCAACGTCGTCATCTCGTCCATGTTGCTTGACGGAAAGCACGACCTGCACAGCGACCTTCACCGCGGCCGTTACCTCTGGATCGTCATCTCCAACCTGATCGTCACCGTTTTCACCTTCGGCCTGATGCGGCCTTGGGCGGCGGTGCGCGAGGCGCGTTACACCGTCGAGCGCACGGCAATCCGTTTCAACGGCGATGTGGGCGAGGTACTCTCCTCCATGGAGGCGACGGGTGCGGCCGTCAGCGCCGAATATATGGATATGGAAGGTTTCGAATTTGGTTTCTGATACCGGAGAAACCGTTTCGGGCGAGTGGCATGCCGCTCGCTCAAACCTTTCGAGCGCCGCCAGGTTAAAACTTGGCGGCACTGTCCTTCTCGTGCTCGACGCCGGGGACAACCATGTCAGAACCCAGGCCGAGATAAATACGGTTGAGATCAGCCATCGGGTCGGGGCCATTCCCCGGGAGCTGCACTTTCCTGACGGCTCGCTCTTTGAAACACGCGACAATGATGGCGTGGACCGGCTGCTCGGCCGGCACATCACGAAACGTTCCGGCTTCGTGCATTGGCTGGAACAATTTCGTCCACGGCTGGTCGGCATCGCGGCCGCGGCCGTTCTTCTCGCCTACGGCACCTACAAGCTTGCTCTTCCGGCCCTCGTGGAGGTGGCGGTTGCCGTCACGCCGCCAATCGTTCCGCAGGTCATGTCGGCCAGTACGCTGCAGGCCTTCGACAAGACGGTGTTTTCTCCGAGCGCCCTGCCGCAGCCGGAACAGGACGCGATCCGTTCAGAGTTCGCAAAGATCGCCGCCCACGCTGAAGGCTCGCCCGAGGACTACAAGCTGAATTTTCGCGAAGGCGGCTATATCGGCCCCAATGCTTTTGCGCTTCCGGACGGCACCATCGTTCTGACGGATGAACTGGTGGAGCTGGCCGGTGACGACAGGCAGATGATCATCGGGGTTCTTGCGCATGAAATCGGCCATGTCGAATATCAACACAGCCTGCGGCAGCTCTATCGCGCCGCCGGTGTCGCCGGTCTCGTCATGCTGATTGCCGGCGATGTCGGTTCGGCCATGGAAGATATTCTCACCCAGGGCGGCGGCCTTCTGGCTTTGTCGCATTCGCGCGACGCCGAACGGCAGGCCGACCAGCGCTCCGTGGAATTGATGCGCAAGGCCGGGTTGGATCCCACCGCGATAGAGCGTTTCTTTGCGCTTCTTGAGGAAAAACTCGGCGACAAGGGCGGCACCAGCATCGTGTCCACCCATCCCGGAACGCCGGAAAGGCGCAAGGCTATCCTCGACTACAATGCGTCTCTGGACGAAAAGCCGGCGGGAAATTGACCCGCCGGTAGCCTAACTCTCAACCGATCGCGGGCATTGGCAGCGACATCAATTGGTTGGGCCGTCGTTGAAACCGACTTCATCCACCAGCTCGGATGCCTGTTTGCGATGGGCGGCGATATCCGTCAGCGGCAGCTTGTCCGGATTAATGGGGCCGAAGCCCTTCACCACATCGGAAGGCTCCGCGCCGGGCAGGACCGGATATTCGAAGACCTGCTTGGCATAGATTTCCTGTGCTTCGCGCGATGCGAGGAATTCCATCAGCTTCAGCGCATTGTCCTTGTTGGGCGCGTATTTCGTCAGGGCCATGCCGGAAATATTCACATGCGTGCCGCGATCGCCCGCATTGGGGAAGATCACCCGCACCGATCCCGCCCATTCCTTTTCTTCCGGCTCGCGGTCGTTGGTCAGCATCAGGCCGACATAATAGGTATTGCCAAGCGCAATATCGCACTCGCCGGAAAAGATCGATTTTGCCTGGCTGCGGTCGGTTCCGTCAGGCTTGCGCGCCAGGTTGTTCTTCAGGCCCGTCAGCCATGTACGCGTATAATCCACACCATGATGGGCGATCATCGAGGCGATCAGCGCGATATTGTAGGAATGCTGGCCGTCGCGAATGCAGATCTTGCCCTTCCATTTCGGATCGGCAAGCTCCTCATAGGTGATGTCCTTCTGGGTCACCCGTTCCCTGGAAGCATAAACAACCCGGCCACGCGTCGTCAGGCCGAACCATTCGCCCTGCGGATCGCGCAGATTGGGCGGAATATCCTTCTCGATGACGGGATCGTTCAGCACCGGCTGCGTGACGCCGCCTTCCTTCGCCTCGACGAGACGGGCAATATCAACTGTCAGCAGAATATCGGCCGGCGAATTGACCCCCTCGGCCTGAATGCGCTCCACCAGTCCCTTATCGAGGAAAAGAACGTTGGCCTCTATGCCCGTTTCTTTCGTGAAGGCATCGAGCAACGGCTGGATCAGCTCCGGCTGTCGATAGGAATAGACGTTTACCTCACCATCCGCAAAAGCGGCGGGCGCGGTCAGAAACATCGTCAACCCGGAAAAAACGGCAGCGGAAAAACATGATTTCAAGCTTGCCATTACGAATGCCTCCATTACATTCAGATTCTTGACTTGTTTGTTCATGAATCATCGGGCCGGTCAACAAGGCCGTTCGAGAAATATCGGATGGATGCCAGTTTTTTCAGTTTCTGGAATTGTTCTAAACTGAAAAAGAGACTATATAACTCCACATTGAGAGTTAGGAGACCAGCATGCGTTTGACCAAACAGACCAACTATGCCGTTCGCATGTTGATGTATTGCGCCGCGAATGAAGGCAAGCTGAGCCGCATTCCGGAGATTGCGCGGGCTTACGGCGTCTCTGAGCTGTTCCTTTTCAAAATTCTGCAGCCGCTCAACAAGGCCGGGCTGGTGGAAACTGTGCGCGGCCGCAATGGCGGCGTGCGTCTTGGCAAGCCTGCAGAAAAGATCAGCCTGTTTGACGTGGTGAAGGTGACGGAAGACAGCTTCGCGATGGCGGAATGCTTCGAGGATGGCGCTGTCGAATGTCCGCTTGTGGACAGCTGCGGGCTGAACTCAGCACTTCGCAAGGCGCTCAATGCCTTCTTTGACGTTTTGACGGAATATTCGATCGACGATCTCGTCAAGGCACGGCCGCAGATCAACTTCCTGCTCGGGATCGATACGGAAATGCCGAAAGTTGCCGCTCCTCTGCCGGCTGCCTGATCGTCCCCTGCCTATCGGCAGTCGCCAAGCCCGTGTCCGCAGGCCACGGGCTTTTCTTTTATAAAATGCTCTTGAAATATAATATTTTTGGCCCCGCATGTTGACGTCGCAAGACGAAGCGGCGCATTTGGTCGCGAGCTTTTCTGAAGCAACCCATCAGCGTCGTAATGATCATCAAGCCTGAATTCCATACATTTGCGCTTACCGCGCTTGTCGGCAGCATGGGTGCGCTCATCGCCAGCCTCCTCAATATCCCGGCCCCCTTTCTTTCCGGCCCGGCACTCGCCGTGACGATCACGGGACTGGCCGGCGTGAGGCTCGGAATTCCCGCCTTCATCCGCAATGCCTGTTTCGTCATTGTCGGCATTTCGATGGGAACGAGCGTCACGCCTTCGGTCATCGATGCTGCAAAAACATGGCCCCTGAGCTTCGTCGTCGTGCTGGTCGCCGTCGTCATCATGCTCTATGTCGCCTACTGGATCCTGCATTACGGCTTCGGATACGACCGCACCACGGCGATGCTCGGCGCTTCGCCCGGGCACCTCAGCTACATCATCAGTCTTGGCGCGGAGACGAAAAGCGACCTTGCGACGGTCAGTATCGTGCAAAGCGTGCGGGTGCTGGCGCTCACCCTTTCCGTGCCGCTGATCGTCGAATATTTCGACCTCGTCAGCACGGAGCCGCTCATCGTCAACCCGCCGATGGGCCTTTTCACACTGGCGCTGACCATTGGCGCATCACTTGCCATGGGATGGCTCTTCCTGCGATGGAAATTTCCGGCAGCCCTGCTGCTCGGCGGTGTTGCCGTGTCCATCGGCACCCACATTACCGGCCTCACCGAGGGCGGTGTTCCGACCTGGCTCAGCCTGCCGGTCTATGTGCTGATCGGCTGTCTCATCGGAACGCGTTTTTCGAATGTATCCCTGATGGACGTTCGGAAAGGCTTTCTGGCGGGTTTCGTCGTCACCATCGCCGTGATGGTGATCGCCGGAAGCATTGCCTGGATGATTTCCGGCATTACCGGCGTTCCGCTCAATGCCGTGATGATCGCCTATTCGCCGGGCGGCCTTGAAACCATGGCCGCCATGGCGGTGATGATGCATGCCGATACCGCCTATGTCGGCTCACATCATGTTCTCCGGCTTCTGTTCCTATCCGTCCTCATGCCGCTCGTCATGGGCAAGGATGCACGCAAACAGGACGACAAAACCTGAGCGGGGCAAGCGCGCCTGCCATTCCCGCAAAAAAAGCTGGTGGCGTTGCAACCATTTGTTCTTCTGGCCGTTTCTGTTTCTCCGCAATTGCGACGGCAATTTTCGCGTGTTCGACAGGCTGACCCACCGGAGGAATTTTCATGAAACGCGTGATGATGTTGACAGGCGTCGGATTGGCGCTTGCACTTTATGGCTCCATCGCTCAGGCGCAGGTGGTCGTGTCGTCAAAGATCGATACGGAGGGCGGCGTTCTCGGCAACATCATCCTTGCCGTGCTGAACAAAAACAATATCCAGACGACGGATCGCATCCAGCTAGGCGCCACCCCGGTGGTGAGAAAAGCGATCACTGCGGGCGAGATCGACATCTATCCGGAATATACCGGCAATGCCGCCTTCTTTTTCTCCAAGGCGGACGACCCGCTCTGGAAGGATGCCGCAAAGGGTTATGAGGAAGCGAAAACGCTCGATTATGACGCCAACAAGATCGTCTGGCTGACGCCATCACCCGCGAATAACACCTGGGCGATTGCGCTTCGCAAGGATGTCGCCGACAAAAACAATCTGAAAACGCTTTCGGATTTCGGAAAGTACATCGCCGATGGCGGTGCGGTGGTTCTTGCCGCCTCCTCGGAATTCGTCAATTCCGCCGCTGCCCTGCCGGCATTTCAGACAACCTACGGCTTCACCATGAAGCCGGATCAGCTGATCACGCTATCCGGCGGCGATACCGCGGCCACCATCGCCGCTGCCGCCAATCAGACAAACAATGCCAATGCGGCCATGGTCTATGGCACCGATGGCGGCATCGCCCCATCCGGTCTGGTCGTTCTTGAAGACGACAAGCATGTGCAGCCCGTCTACCAGCCTGCACCGATCATCCGCGAAGAGGTGCTGAAAAAGTATCCCAATATCGAGGAATTGCTGAAACCCGTATTCGAAAAGCTGGATCTGGCGACCCTGCAGGACCTGAACGCCCGCGTGCAGGTGGGTGGCGAACAGGCCAAGGCGGTTGCGACCGACTTCCTGACGAAGAACGGTTTCCTCAAATAATAGTCTTTGGGAAGCGGGATGGTGCAACCCTATGCACGGTTTTTCCATCCCGCACGAACCTATGATCCGCGGGAGCGCAATTTGACGAAATGGCCTGATAAGGTGGGCGTGCTGATTTCGTGCCTGCTTCTCTACGCGCTTTTTGCATCTCCCTTCATGACATTCCGCGCCAACCGGATCATTCAGGGCGAAACGCGCACGATCTTCGAAGCCCTTCCGGTTCCTGCTGCTACCCTCCTCGCCGCCACCATTCTTGTCGCCGCCTTCATCGCCTTTTTTCGTTTTCCGGCACGCCTGAAACTCGCAGTTGCGCTGGTTGGCCTGGCAGTGCTGGCGATCTTCGTCGGGCAGGCGGCCTCGGCGCTGACGCCTGAAGGCAACAGTTTTGCCCGCGTTTCCCCCGCCAGCGGTTTCTGGCTGATGTTTGCAGGGCTTGCGCTGCTCACTACTGATTGCATTGCACGTCTCCAGCCGAAACCGACTATACGGATTCTGCTGTTGCTGGCGGCAATCGCGACGCTTGCGGCGGTTCTGACAAGCGGCTTCTGGGACGATCTCTCCATCATCAAGGAATATACCGGCCGGGCCGATATCTTCTGGACCGAGGCGCTACGGCATGTGGAGCTTGCCATTGGCTCGCTGGTTGCGGCAACCGTGGTCGGTATCCCGCTCGGCATTCTCTGTTATAAGGTCGAGCGGTTGCGCGCCGGTGTGCTGAACGTTCTCAACATCGTCCAGACCATTCCCTCCATTGCCCTTTTCGGTCTTCTGATTGCACCACTCGGATGGATCGCGGCCAATGTGCCCGGCGCGGCGAAGATCGGCATCGCCGGCATCGGCATGGCACCCGCCTTCGTGGCGCTGTTTCTCTATTCGCTGTTGCCGGTCGTTTCCAACACGGTTGTCGGTCTTTCCGGCGTCTCGCAGGCCGTGCGGGAGGCCGCGCGCGGGCTTGGCATGACACCTCTGCAAAGACTGCTGCGGGTGGAATTTCCGCTGGCCATGCCGGTCATTCTCACCGGTATCCGCATCGTTTTGGTGCAGAATATCGGGCTTGCGACCATCGCGGCATTGATCGGCGGCGGCGGATTTGGCGTTTTCGTGTTTCAGGGCATCGGACAGACGGCGATGGACCTCGTGCTGCTTGGCACCGTGCCGACCGTTCTCATCGGCTTTGCCGCTGCGATCGCGCTCGACGCCATCATCGACAGCAATCTCTTCAGCGCAGGCGGAAGGCAAAAGGCATGATCGAGATCGACACCATCACGAAACGATATGGCGATGCGGCCGTGGTCGATCGGGTATCGCTGACCGTGGCGCCACACACCGTTACCGTCATCGTCGGCACTTCCGGGTCGGGAAAAACCACGCTGCTGCGCATGATAAACCGGCTGGTGGAGCCGACATCCGGCACGATCCGTATCGACGGAGAGGATGTGAGCACTATTCCGGGCTACAAGCTGCGCCGTCAGATCGGCTACGCCATTCAGGGCCATGGGCTGTTTCCGCATCGCACCGTGGCGGAGAATATCGCGACCGTTCCGCAGCTGATCGGTTGGGACCGAAAGCGCATCGATGCGAAAATCGAGGCGCTGATGCATCTCTTCCAGCTCGACCCGGCGCTTTATGCCGACCGCTTTCCGCATGAGCTTTCGGGTGGGCAGCAGCAGCGCGTCGGCGTGGCACGCGCGCTTGCGGCAGAGCCGAACATTCTTCTGATGGACGAACCTTTCGGTGCGCTGGACCCGGTGATCCGCGCCAAGGCGCAGAACGATCTTCTCGATATCCAGAAAAAGCTCGGCGTCACCATCGTTCTCGTCACCCATGATATGGATGAGGCCTTCCATCTGGCGAACCGCATCGCCGTGATGGACAAGGGCCGTATCGTTCAGGATTGCCCGCCGGCCGAACTGGTGCTGAAACCGGCAACGGATTTCGTGCGCACCATGATCGGCGAAAACGAACGCGCGCTGAAACTGCTGTCCGTCCTGTCCGTTGCAGAGGTCGTGGAACCGGGAAGCGCTGAAGGCGAACCGCTGAACGAGCATACCAGCCAGCGCGATGCCCTGTCGGCCATGTTGTGGGCGGGCTGCGATGCCCTGCCGGTGCTGAAAGACGACGGCCAGCCGGCGGGCCGGGTGCGGCGCGATGTTCTCCTCCAGCGTGCTGCCGGAACCCCATGAAGAATGCCGCTTCGTTTTTCGCTCCCGGCCTTCTGATACTGGCGCTGATCGTCCTCCTCGCGGCGCCGCAGGTCTTCGCACCGGTTTTCCGCCCTCTCGTGCAGGCCAATGCGCCGGCGATCTACACCCAGGCCGACCTGTTTTCACTCACACTGTCGCATCTCGCCATTGTCGGGATTGCCACGGGGCTTGCCACGCTGGTGGCCGGAGCGCTCGCGGTTCTCGTCACCCGCCCCTTCGGAGCGGATTTTCTGCCGCTGTCACGCAGCATCGTCAACATAGGCCAGACCTTTCCGCCGGTCGCGGTTCTGGCGCTCGCGGTGCCGATGATCGGTTTCGGCGAGAAACCCACGCTCATCGCGCTGTTCCTCTATGCGCTGCTGCCGGTTTTCGAAAACACGCTGACGGGACTGACGACCCTGCCGGCGGCCGTGATGGATGCCGCCAGAGGCAGCGGCATGACCGGCTGGCAGCGGCTTGTCAAAGTGGAACTGCCGCTTGCCCTCCCGGCAATCCTTGCGGGCATCCGGCTTTCGGCAGTCATCAGCCTTTCAACCGCGACCATAGGCTCGACGGTCGCGGCCCGCACGCTCGGAGAAGTCATTATTGCGGGCCTGCAATCCAACAATCTCGCCTTTATCCTTCAGGGCGGGTTGATTGTTGCCGCACTCGCGATCCTGATTCACGCTGCCTTTTCTGCGCTGGAAAGGGCAGCAGCCCGCAAAACCGGGCACTGACACGAGGAGCCACTGCATTTTTATGTTCCCGACATCCGCCTCGCATGTTAGGGGCTGACCGTCGAAACAGAAACATTCGAGGTTCGGGTGACACAGGCAATCGTCGTGATGGGAGTGAGCGGCTCTGGCAAGTCCACGGTCGCAGAGGAACTGGCGGAAAAACTGGGCGTTGCCTTTATTGAGGGCGACAAGCTTCACCCTAAATCCAATGTCGACAAAATGTCGGAAGGCATTCCACTGACCGACGAGGACCGCTGGCCGTGGCTCGATCTCATCGGCGCGGAATTGCACAAGGGCCGTGAAAATAACGGTGTCGTCGTTTCCTGCTCGGCGCTCAAGAAAATCTATCGCGACCGGCTTCGCAAAGCCGCCGGTGGCTCGCTCGCTTTCGTCTATCTGGACGGCAGCCTGGAGCTTCTCAGCCGGCGCATGGGCGAACGCAAGGGCCACTTCATGCCGCTCTCGCTGCTCCAGACGCAGCTTGCCACGCTGGAAGTGCCGACCGGCGAACCGGGTGTCGTGACCGTCAGCATCGACGCCACACCTGAGGATATTGCGAACAACGCGCTTGCCGGTTTGAAAGCGGTGACGTTTTAAAATCCGAGCCTGTCGCGCATGCCGTACCACCACGCGCCAAGCACGGTCAGCGGCACACGGAACGTCTTGCCGCCCGGGAACGGATAGTTCGGCAGGGAACTCCAGACATCGAAACGCTCGGCGTGGCCCGCAACGGCCTCGCCCAGTATCTTGCCCAGCAAATGCGTGGTGGTGACGCCGTGGCCGCTGTCGCCGTGCGAAAAATAGACATTGTCCGATAGCTTGCCCATATGCGGGATGCGCGTCAGTGTCAGCGCGAAATTGCCGCTCCAGGCGAAGTCGATCTTCGTCTTTTCCAGTTGCGGGAAGGTCTTCAGCATGTTCGGGCGGATAACGCCGGTCAGATCCGCCGGATCGCTGCCGCCATAACCGATACCGCCGCCATAAAGCAGGCGATTGTCGGAGGTGCGGCGATAATAGTCGAGAATGTAATTCGCATCCTCCACGCAATAATTTGCGGGCAGAAGTTCCTCGATCAGGTCGGCATCAAGCGGCTCCGTCGCCATGACCTGACTTGAGACCGGCATCATGCGGTCACCGATTTCCGGCAGCAACTTGCCGAGATAGGCGTTGCCGCAGACGAGAACATATTTCGCCTTCACGCTGCCCGTCGCCGTGCGCACAACCGGATTTGCGCCCCGTTCCACCGAGATAACGCGCGAATTCTCGAATATGCGCGCACCGAGACTTTCGGCAGCCGCCGCTTCCCCCTGCACCAGATTGAGCGGATGGATGTGGCCGCCGAAACGGTCGATCATGCCGCCGGCATAACGATCGGTCTGCACGTATTTTCCGACATCGGCCTTGGCGACCATTTCAAGCCCGCCATGGCCGTATTTTTCCCAATGAGCCTTATGGGCCTCCATCTCGCGGATCTGTTTTGGCGTAAAGGCTGCGAAGAAGCCGCCATCGACAAGATCACAATCGATGGCGTATTTCGCGATGCGGCTGCGGATGATCGTGCCGCCTTCCAGCGACATTTCACCGAGCCTCACCGCCTTGTCATGCCCGTAGCGACCGGCAATGGTTTCGAGATCGCGGCTATAACCATTGACGATCTGGCCGCCATTGCGGCCCGAGGCGCCAAAACCGACCCGCACGCCTTCCAGCACGATGACCGAATAGCCACGTTCGGAAAGTTCGAGAGCGGCGGAAATGCCGGTAAAGCCGCCGCCGATGACGCAGACATCCGCTTCCAGTGCGCCCTCAAGCGAGGGCCGCACGGATTTGACATTGGCGGAGGCCGCGTACCAGGAGGAGGTGTGGCCGGGATTGGGTATGTTCGTCACCTCAGCCATCTCACACCGTCCTGATATAGGCGTCATATTCGACGTCGGTTACACGCAGGGAAAATTCGGAAAGCTCCTGCTGTTTGCAGGCGGAAAACAGCGTACGGTAGCGCTGGCCAAGCGTCGCATAAGCGAAGCTGGAGCGTGTGAAACGCTGCAGGGCGTAGTCCCAGTTGGTGGGCAAAGGTTCGTGGTTGATGGCATGGCTGTCGCCGGAAATCGCACCGCCGGGCTGGCGTTTTTCCTTCATGCCGGCAAGTGCCGCACTCAGGATCATCGCGACGACGAGATAGGGATTGGTATCGGCGCCGGCCACGCGGTGTTCGATACGCGTTGCGGCCTTGCTGGCGACGATGACGCGCACCGCCGCCGAGCGGTTGTCGATGCCCCAGGAGGCGTAGGTGGGCGCATGTTCGCTCGGCGTCAGGCGACGATATGAATTGGCATGGGGAGCGAAGATCGCCATGCTTTCCCCCATGTTTTCCAACAGGCCACCAACCGAATGCATCAGCGCGTCCGACGGGCCGTTTTCTCCGGCGTAGATATTCCTGCCGTCCTTATCGAGGACGGAAAAATGGACATGCATGCCATTACCGGCCTGCAACCCGTAAGGCTTGGCCATGAAGGTGGCATCGAGATCATGACGCCGCGCCACACCCTTGACGATGCGCTTCAGGAAGACGGCAAAATCCGCAGCCTGCAACGCGTCCGGTACATGATTGAGGTTGATCTCATATTGTCCTGGGCCGTTTTCCCGCAGCGTCGTATCGGCAAGCACGCCCTGTGCCCGGCAGGCCGTGGCGATATCGTGGAAGACGTCCTCGAAATCCTGCAATTCGGAAATCGACAGAACCTGTGTCTGGCCCGTATGCCACCGGCCTTCGCGACTATGGGGCGGACGAACGGGATCGAGCGCGGAGCGGACCGGATCGATCAGGTAAAATTCGAGTTCCGTCGCCACGACCGGCGTGAGACCGGCTTTTTTGTATGTTTCCAGAACACGCGCCAGGACATTGCGCGGGTCGCCGTAAAATCCTGTTCCATCCGGGTTCTTCATTGCAAGCAGGACCTGCGCGGTCGGCCGGCCAAGCCATGTCACCCGCGACAGCGTGCCCGGAACAGGAAAGCAGAACCCATCCGGATCACCCGTGCCTTCGGCGAGGCCTGCGGCGTGCACATCGCGACCCCAGATATCCAGCGCATAAACGGAGCGTGGGATCGCCATTCCCTTTTCAAGAACGTCGATGGCCCTTTCGCGCGGAATCCATTTGCCGCGCGGCACGCCGTTCGCATCTATGACAAAAGCTTCGAGAATTTCGATATCGGGGTTATCGGCGAAAAATTTCTTTGCGTTTTCAATATCATCCATCATGCACCAGCAGGCCGTTTCTCTTCTGTTTCGCGCGCGGAAGCGCTTCGCTAACGAAAATCGTCCTGCTGCTGATAGATGAGAAACCTCGCCGTCATGATGACGCTTGCCCCTTTTCCCCTTGGATAAGCCCATGTTACGTGGCCCGCCGCAGGAAGGCCAGCGGATTCGGCTATCAGGGATTGAACCTTTCCGGGCGATAGGCGTCGATGGCGATAACAGGCGTTTCCCCCAGCATGGTTTCCGCCAGCACGCGGCCGGTGATGGGCCCGAGTGTGAGGCCGTGATGGGCATGCCCGAAGGCGAGCCACAATGTCCTGTGCCTTGGCGCCTTGCCGATGATCGGCATCATATCCGGCGTGCAGGGGCGCGCACCCATCCACGGTTCTGCATCCAGCCTGCCGCCAAGAGGAAAGACCGTGCGCGCCACCCGTTCCGCCCGCTCGATCTGCACCGGAGATTTCGGCGCATCGCGTTCGGCAAATTCCGCGCCCGTCGTCAGGCGGATACCCTTTCGCATCGGCGCCAGAAAATAACCGCGCTCCGCATCGATCAGCCAGTTGTTAAGCTTCGTGCCCTCCTGCGGCGCATAATGCATGTGATAGCCACGCTTCACACCGAGCGGAAAGCGGTAACCCAGGCGTTCCGTCACCGTATCCGCCCAGGGGCCAAGTGCGACGACGGCATGTTCGGCCTCGACCGCGCCGGTTTCGGTGCGCACCGTCCACCCGCTCACCGTCTGGCTGAGGGTGGAGGCATCGCCCCGCACAAAGGTTCCGCCGAGACTTTCGAACAGTTTGACATAGGCCAGTGTCAGCGCGTGCGGATCACGCACCGACCAGGGATCGTCCCATTTCAGACCACCGACGAAATCGCGGCTTAGATGCGGTTCGGCAGTCGCGAGTTCTTCGGCCCCGAGTTTCGTGTGGGAAATACCGTGGTCACGCGCCAGACGCTCGGCGAAGGCATAGTCTGCATCCCGCCTTGCAGCGGTTCTATAGGCCTCCATCCAGCCGTTCTTGACGATGAGATCGCCGGCCTTCGCCTCGTCGATCAAAATGCTGTGTTCGGAGACCGAATGCTCGATCAGCGGCGCATAGGCGCGGGCAATCGCTGCGTGCCGCGTGGCTGCGGAATTGTACCAGTAACGGCCGAGAAAGGGCGCGATCTTCGGCAAAGCGGAGAGGTGATAACGGGCATCAATGCTGTTGTTCAGGGAATAGCGCAACAGCAGAGCAAGGTCCTGCGGGAAGGCGTAGGGAACGACGCCTTCTCTCTGGATAAGCCCGGCATTGCCGAAGGAGGTTTCCTCACCCGGTCCGCGCCGGTCCACCAGCACCACCGACTTGCCCCTGCGAGCCAGTTGCAGGGCAACCGAGACCCCGATGATACCCGCCCCCAAAACGATCACATCCGCTGCCATTGCAATCAATCCGTTTCCGCGTCACGTCCTGCGCAACATGGGTCGGCATTTTTTGCAAAGCAACAGAAAAATCATTGCCTTAATAGAAATAGCGACGCGCCTACTGGCTCACCGCTTTGGTTTCGACAGCCTCGATATTAAAGGCCGCCGCCAGCAACGCCCTGGTATATTCCTGCTGCGGATCAGCGAATATATTCGCCGCCGGGCCGCTCTCCACCACCTTGCCATGGCGCATGACGATCAGATCGTTGGCAAGCGCCTTCACCACCTTCAGGTCGTGGCTGATGAAGAGATAGGCGAGTTCATGCTTGGCCTGAAGATCGCGCAGCAGATCGACCACCTGCGCCTGCACGCTCATGTCGAGCGCGGATGTCGGCTCGTCCAGCATGACGAAACGGGGCTTCAGCACCATGGCGCGGGCGATGGCGATGCGCTGGCGCTGGCCGCCGGAGAATTCGTGCGGATACCGCCAGCGCGTCGCGGGGTCGAGACCGACCTCTTCCAGCGCGGTGGCGACACGCGTATCGCGCTCATCGGCAGACAGAGACCGCTCATGCACCTTCAAGCCCTCGGCGACGATTTCGCCTACTGACATACGCGGGCTGAGCGACCCATAAGGATCCTGAAACACCACCTGCAGCCGGTTTCTGAGCGGCTTCATCATTTCATAGGAATAGTGGTCAATCGACTGGCCGATGAAGCTGATGCGCCCCTCAGAGGCGATCAACCGGGAGAGAGCGAGGCCAAGCGTTGTCTTGCCCGAGCCGGATTCGCCCACGACACCAACCGTCTGCCCGGCACGCAGGGTAATATCGATGCCATCGACCGCCTTCACATGGTCAACCACCCGGCGCATCAGCCCCGCTTTAATGGGGAACCAGACCTTGATATCGTCGCCCTGCATGACCACCGGTTTGGTCGCATCGGAATGCGGCGGCTCGCCTTTCGGCTCCGCCGCCAGAAGATGACGCGTATAGGCGTGCTGCGGATCATTGAAAACCTGCTCCACTGTGCCGGTCTCGACAATCTTGCCCTTTGTCATGACGCAGACGCGGTCGGCAAATTTGCGGACAATGCCGAGATCGTGGGTGATGAACAGCATGGACATGCCGTGCTTCGTCTTGAGGTCGCTCAGAAGTTCGAGGATCTGGGCCTGAACCGTCACGTCGAGCGCCGTCGTCGGCTCGTCGGCGATCAGCAGTTTCGGCCGGTTGGCAAGCGCCATGGCAATCATCACGCGCTGCCGCTGGCCGCCGGACAATTCATGCGGATAGGCCTTCAGGCGCTTTTCCGGTTCGCGGATACCCACCTGCAGCAGCAGTTCCAGCGTGCGCGCCCGCGCCTGCGCCCCGGTAATTGCCTGATGCAGTTCCAGAATCTCGCCGATCTGCCGCTCGATGGTGTGGAGCGGATTGAGCGAGGTCATCGGCTCCTGAAAAATCATCGTGACGTCGTTACCGCGGACCGCACGCAGGGCGCGTTCCGGCAAAGTCAGCATATCCTTGCCGTCGAACAGGATTTTTCCCGACGGATGGCTTGCCGCCGGATAGGGCAGCAATTTGAGAATGGAATTCGCCGTCACGGACTTGCCGGAACCGGACTCGCCAACGAGGGCGACGACCTCACCCGGCATCAGATCGAAAGAGACGTGATCAACGGCGATACTGGTCGTGCCCCCCTGATGAAAGGCGACGGAGAGATCACGGACGGAGAGAAGCGGTTGGGTCTTTGTTTCCGTCATGGCGATCACCGGAACGTCTTGCGTGGATCGAAGGCGTCGCGCACCGCTTCACCGACGAAAATCAACAATGAGAGCATGATGGACATGGTGAAAAACGCAGTGAGGCCAAGCCAGGGGGCCTGAAGGTTGTTCTTGCCCTGCGCGATCATCTCGCCCAGCGACGGCGATCCCGGCGGCATGCCGAAGCCGAGGAAATCGAGCGAGGTGAGCGTCGTGATCGAACCGGAGAGGATGAAAGGCAGGAAGGTCAGTGTCGCCACCATGGCGTTTGGCAGAAGATGCCGGAACATGATCGTCCAGTTGCCGACGCCAAGCGCGCGGGCGGCGCGGACATATTCGAAGTTTCTGGCGCGCAGGAATTCCGCTCGCACGATGCCGACGAAGCCGACCCATGAAAAGAGCAGCATGATGCCGAGCAGCACGAAGAATCCCGGCGGCAGGATGGCCGCGATGATGAGCAGGATATAAAGCACCGGCATGGACGACCAGATTTCGATGAAACGCTGCAACAAAAGGTCAGTCCAGCCGCCGAAATAACCCTGAATCGCGCCAGCGGTGACGCCGACAAGGGCCGACGCGATGGTCAGCGTCAGGCCGAACAGCACGGAAATACGGAAACCGTAGATCATCCGCGCCGTGACATCGCGGGCCTGATTGTCCGTTCCGAGCCAGTTGAGGTTGCCGAGGGTGCAGCCGGGATCGGCATTGCCTTGCGGATAGGCCGAGCAGCGGTCTTTTTCATCCATCAGCCAGAACGGCGCGGTGGGTGCCGAATGGGGAATATTGGAATTGACCGTCTGATAGGAATAACGGATCGGCGGCCAGATCATCCAGCCATTGGCATTGATCTCGTCCTGAATGAAGGAGGATTTGTAATCGGTCTGGGCAAGGAAGCCGCCGAATTTTTCCTCCGGATAATCCACCATGACCGGCACCAGCAGCTCACCTTTGTAGGAGGCAAGGACGGGTTTGTCATTGGCGATGAATTCCGCGATCAGGCTCAGGAAAAACAGGATCAGGAACAGCCAGAAGGACCAATAACCGCGCCGGTTCGCCTTGAAATTCTGCCAGCGGCGTTTGGTGGTCGGCGAAAACCACGGGCGCTTCGGCTTTTCTATCGTTTCGGCTGCGGCGGTATGGGCAAGCGTCATCACACGTCCCTCCGCTCGAAATCGATACGCGGATCGATCCACGTATAGATAAGGTCGGAAATGAGGCCGACGACGAGGCCCATCAACGAGAAGATGAAGAGCGTGCCGAACACGATCGGGTAGTCACGGTTGACGACCGAGAGATAACCGAGGCGGCCAAGGCCATCGAGCGAGAAGATATTCTCGATCAGCAGCGATCCGGTGAAGAAGGCCGAGATGAAGGCGCCCGGAAAACCGGCGATTACGATCAGCATCGCGTTGCGGAAGACATGACCATAAAGAACCTTGCGCTCGGTGAGGCCCTTGGCGCGGGCAGTGATGACATATTGCTTCTTGATCTCGTCGATGAAGGAATTCTTGGTCAGAAGCGTCGTTGTCGCGAAGGCCGAAAGCGACAGCGCGATGAGCGGCAGAGTCAGGTGCCAGAAGTAGTCGATGATCTTCTGCCACCAGTTCAGCTGATCAAAATTATCCGACACCAGACCGCGCAGCGGAAACCAGTCGAAGAAGGATCCGCCGGCAAAGAGGACGATGAGCAGGATACCAAACAGAAAGCTCGGCACGGCATAACCGATGATGATGATGCCGGAGGTCCAGACGTCGAAGGTCGAGCCGTCGGACACGGCCTTCTTGATGCCGAGCGGAATGGAGATGATGTAGGAAATGATCAGGATCCAGAAACCGAGCGACGCGGACACCGGCAGCTTGTCGATGATGAGATCGATGACAGAGGAATTGCGGAAGAAGCTGTCGCCGAAATCAAAGCGGATATAATTCCACATCATTTCGAGAAAACGGGTGAGCGGCGGCTTGTCGAAGCCGAACTGTTTTTCGAGCTTGGCGATCAGTTCCGGATCGAGACCCTGCGCGCCGCGATATTTCGAACCGCTGTCATCGAAACCGCCGGACTGGCCCATGAGATCGCCACCGCCCGAGAGCCGGTCGGAGGCGCTGTCGCCCTGCCCGGTCAATTGCGCGACGACCTGTTCCACCGGCCCGCCCGGCGCGAACTGGATGACGAGAAACGAAATGCCCATAATGCCGACGATGGTCGGGATCATCAGCGCCAGACGTCTAAGGATATAGGCGCCCATCAGCCTCTGCTCCCGGCCGATACGTCAGTGGTCTTCGTTTCTGTCAAACCCGGTCCTTTCCTGAAAGCGCCTGCCTGCGCTTTAAGCGATTCGTCTCGCCCTATGTGAATCAAGCCTTCGGTGCGAAAGCAAGGCCAGCGTCAGTTCGCGGCCTGGCTGGACCACCATGCTTCCGGAAAACCGACACCATATTGGGGCAGGTTTTCCGGACGGATGAGCGTATTCCAGTAAGCGATGAACATCTCACCACGGTAGAATTGCGGTATGACGTAACTGTTTGCCAGAAGCACGCGGTCGAGAGCGCGTGCGGCGGCCACCTGTTCATCCCGGTTGGGCGCAAATATGACCTTCCTGACCAACGCATCGACGGCGGGGTTCTTGATACCGGCAATATTGTTGGATCCTTGCCGGTCGGCGGCGGCCGAGCCCCAGAAATCCGCCTGTTCGTTTCCGGGGTTCGCGGAAGTCGCCCAGAGCTTGACGATCACGTCATAATCGAAGCTGCGGGTGCGGTTGGTATATTGCGAGGCGTCGACCGTGCGAATGGTGGCGTTGATGCCGATCTTCTTGAGGTTCTGGACATAGGGAAGGATGGTTCTTTCCATGCCGGCGGAATCGATCAGAAACTCCATATCGAGCGGCTGTCCGGTTTTCGCATTGACCATGCGGTTGCCGCGCAGCTCGTAACCGGCTTCCTTCATCAGCCTGACCGCTTCGCGAAGATTGTCGCGCTGTTTGGCGGGGTCGCCTGCCACGGGGTTGCGATATTCTGTCGTGAAGACCTCCGGCGGAACCTGATCCTTCAGTTCCTGAAGAATCTCCAGCTCTCGCCCGGTCGGCAGGCCGGAAGAGGCCAGCTCGCTGCCCATGAAGAAGCTGTTGATGCGCTGGAACTGGCCGTAAGCCAGCGTTCGGTTCAGCTCCTCGAAATCGAAAGCGTAGTTGAGTGCCTTGCGCAGGTTCGGGTTCTGGAACTTTTCGCGACGCATGTTCGGCACGAAGGCCTGCATGATGCCGACGGAACGATATATATTCGGCAGTTCTTCCTTCTTGACGCGGCCTTCCTTGACGGCTGGGAAATCATAACCCGTTACCCAGCGGCTGGAGGAGGCTTCCTGCCGGAAATCGACGGTACCGGACTTGAAGGCCTGGAATTCGACATCCTGATCGGCGAAGAAGGTGTAGGCGATGGTTTTGAAATTGTTCAGCCCGACATTCACGTTGACGTCCTTGCCCCAGTAGTCGTCGCGGCGTTCATAAGTAATTGTCGAGCCGGGAGAGACTGAGGCAATCTTGTAGGGGCCGGAACCCATCACCGGCTCCAGCGTGCCACGCGATATGTCGCGCGGCTTGCCATCCGGGCCGGCTGACTCCCACCAGTGTTTGGGAACGATCAGCAATTGCCCGACAATCTGCGGCAATTCGCGATTGTTCTTTTCATCGAAAGTGAAGGTAATGTCCCTTTCGCCGCTCACCTCCGCCTTGGTGACATGGGTGTAATAGGTCGCTAGCTGCGGGCTCAAATCCTTGGCCTTTTCGAAGCTGAAGACGACATCCTCCGGCGTCACCGGCTTGCCATCCGCCCATTTCGCCTCCGCGCGCAACCGGAAGGTGGCTTTCGAAATATCGTCGGGATAGCTCACGCCCTCGGCCAGAAGACCGTAGGAGGCCGACAGCTCCTCTTCCGTCGATTTCATCAATGTATCGAAAATAAGAGAAAGGCCGGTCGCCGCCTCGCCCTTGGCGAGCAGCGGATTGAGCGTATCGAAGGTGCCCGCCGTCGACAGGCGAAGGGTGCCGCCTTTCGGTGCCTTGGTGTTCACATAGTCGAAATGATCGAAGCCATCGGGATGTTTCAGTTCCCCGACCGTCGAAATCCCCTTTCGCCATACATCGGACGATTGTGCGGAGGCCGCCGCCGGTATCAGCAGGGCGGATGCCGCAAGAGCGATGAGAAAGCGGGATTTCAGTGGTGCCAATATCATTGGGGGAATGTCCCTGTTTTCGTGTTTGTTGGAGAGAGCATAAAACAAAGATTGGCAAAAAACAGATGCGCCGCCTCACAAGCTCTTTATCGGCGTCTTTATCCTCATGCTTTGGCGCCAGCGGCCGAAACATGGTTTCAACAAAATCCCGTTCCAGTTTATCTTGAGGGAAAGAGAATCATCTGATCGGACGGGCACGACTATATGACGGCGGGATCATCCAGAGTTTTCAAGGCGGCCATGCTGGCGATTTCGGTTGTTTCCGCGTTGCAGCTGCAGGCGCAAACCGCATCGGCTGAAGACAGGCCCGCGAAAGAAGTGTTTGGCCACATGGCTCTGCCTTCCGCCGCGACCTCGCAGCCGATCGGCTCCTATGCAAAGGGATGCCAGTCCGGTGCGATCGCCATGCCGACGGATGGTCCGGGCTGGCAGGCCATGCGCCTTTCCCGCAACCGGCGCTGGGGCCAGCCGCAGCTGATTTCCTTCCTCGAGCAATTTTCGCAGGACGCCCAGAAAATCGGCTGGCCGGGGCTGCTGCTGGGCGATATTTCCCAGCCGCGCGGCGGGCCGATGCTGACCGGCCATGCCTCGCACCAGATCGGTCTCGATGTCGATATCTGGTGGAGGCCGATGCCCACGCCCCGGCTGAGCGTGGAGCAGCGTGAAACGGTGCCTTTCGTATCCATGCTGGACAAGAGCAAGTTTCTGACGGTGGACGACCGCAAATGGTCACCGCTCAATGCCCGGCTGGTGATGATGGCCGCAAGCTATCCGCAGGTGGAGCGGATTTTCGTCAACCCGGCGATCAAGCAGAAACTCTGCCAGACCTGGACGGGCGACCGCACCTTCATGGGCAAGATCAGGCCGATTTACGGTCACGACGAGCATTTCCACGTCAGGCTCGAATGCCCGCCCGGCGCGCCCAACTGCAAACCGCAGGCGGCCGTGGGCAAGGGTGATGGCTGCGACAAGTCGCTGGCCTGGTGGTTCAGCAAGGAGCCTTGGGCGCCGCCGAAAAAGGATCCCAACGCCAAGCCGGTAAAACCCCGCCCCGTCATGGTTTCCGACCTGCCATCGGCCTGCGCTGCCGTGGCTGCCGCCCCTTCCGCCAATCCGGAGGGTTTTGCCGCCCAGGCCTATTCCCCGGCCCAGGCCGTGCGGCAACAGAGCGTCGAACAGGTCATCCAGAATGCTCCGGCTATTCAGCCGCCTTCAGATATTCCGCTTCCGACCCAGCGTCCGACATTGAACTGATACAGAAATGCGGCATTCAACAGCTTCCCTTTTCAAATGGCGGCAAGCTGTTATAGAAGGCTTCAAATCGATTTAATTCTTTACCGGGAACAGGCTGGGGACATGGCAGGGCAACGCTGTATCGCACTCATCGCTCACGACGAGAAAAAAGACGATATGGCGGATTTCGCACGTCACCATCAAAAGGCGCTGGCCGGATTCAGGATCGTCGCCACCGGCACGACCGGCGGGCGGGTTCAGGAAGCCTGTCCGGGGCTCGATGTCATTCGCCTCAAAAGCGGCCCACTCGGCGGCGACCAGCAGATCGGCGCGATGATTGCGACCGGTGAGGTGGATATGCTGATCTTCTTCACCGACCCGCTGACGGCGATGCCGCATGATGTGGATGTGAAGGCGCTGACCCGGCTTGCCACGGTTTACGATATTCCCATGGCGCTCAACCGCGCCACCGCAGAAAACCTCATCGACTTCAACCTCGCCGAATGACGCGCCAACATGGAACAGGTAATGCCGAAGACGTCCGATACCGAATATCTGTCCTTTCCGATCCTGCTTGGCGACATCGGCGGCACCAATGCCCGCTTTTCCATTCTGATCGATTCCTTTGCGGAACCCGTACACCTCACCACCGTGAAAACAGCGGAATATCCGACAATTGACGACGCCATTCAGCAGGCGGTTCTGGACAAGACCTCGCTGCAGCCGGTCTCGACCATCCTTGCGATTGCCGGCCCCATAGAAGGCGACGAAATTCCGCTGACCAATTGCCATTGGGTCGTGAAGCCGAAGGATATGCTGGCCAAACTCGGCCTGAAGGATGTCATCGTCATCAACGACTTCGAAGCGCAGGCTCTGGCGATTGCAGCGCTTGGCGATGACAACCGCGAGCCCATCGGCGCCGGCAAAAAAGACGTGCTGGCGTCGCGTGTGGTTCTTGGGCCGGGCACGGGCCTTGGCGTCGCCGGGCTGGTTTACGCCCGCCACATGTGGTTCCCCGTGCCCGGTGAAGGCGGCCATGTCGATATCGGCCCCAGAAGCGCGCGTGACTATGCGGTTTTTCCGCATATTGAAACCATTGAGGGCCGTGTCGCCGGCGAGCAGATCCTGTGCGGGCGTGGACTGGTCAATCTTTATCGCGCCGTCTGCAAAGCCGATGGCATAGACCCCGTCTTTTCCGATCCGGCCGACATCACCTCTCACGGGCTTTCCGGCCAGAATGCGCAGGCGAAAGAAACGCTTTCGCTTTTCAGCACCTATCTCGGCCGCCTGGCTGGCGATCTCGCCTTGATCTTCATGGCCAAAGGCGGCGTCTATCTGGCCGGCGGCATTTCGCAGAAAATCATTCCGGCGCTGAAAAGCCCCGAATTCCGGGCCGCCTTCGAGGACAAGGCGCCGCACAGCGCGCTGATGCGGACCATCCCCACCTTCGTCGTCACCCATCCGCAGGCTGCCCTTTCCGGGCTGGCGACCTATGCGAGAACGCCTTCCGATTTCGGCCTTTCGCTCGATGGACGGCGCTGGAGGGCGTGATCGCGTTTCCAGCGGTCGACCATTTGATGTGACGCTTGCGAAGCGGCCGGGCGGTCTTTAACGTCACCGCGGCAACATCAATCGACCGATACCGGCGGATCTCGATCCGCCCGACATGAAAAGTGAGTGAAAGCATGGGCAGCAGCGGCATGAAACTGGTGGTGGTCGGCGCGGCGGGCCGCATGGGACAGGCACTGATCCGCCTTATTCACCAGACGCCCGGCGTCCAGCTGCATGCCGCCGTCGCGCGCGAAGGCTCTGCCTTTGTCGGCCGCGATGCGGGCGAAATCGCCGGTCTCGGCCCGATCGGTGTCGAAATCACCAGCGATCCCCTTCAGGCATTTCTGCATGCGGAAGGGGTGATCGATTTCACCTCGCCGGCAACCAGCGTTACCTTTGCCGGCCTCGCCGCGCAGGCCCGTATCGTGCATATCATCGGCACCACGGGCTGCTCAGCGGAAGACGAGGAAAAATTCAAGGCGGCGTCGCGCCATGCGCGCATCGTCAAATCGGGCAATATGAGCCTCGGCGTCAACCTGCTCAGCGTTTTAACGCAGCAGGCCGCGCAGGCGCTGGATGCGCAGAACTGGGATATCGAAATCCTTGAAATGCACCACAAACACAAGGTGGATGCGCCCTCGGGCACCGCCCTTCTGCTCGGCGAGGCGGCGGCGGCGGGCCGCAAGGTCGATCTCACCGCCTCCTCGGTGCGCGTACGCGACGGGCATACGGGCGCGCGTGAGGCGGGCACCATCGGTTTTGCCACGCTGCGCGGCGGTTCGGTGATCGGCGAACATTCTGTCATTTTCGCTGGCGAAGGAGAGCGCGTCGAGCTCTCCCACTATGCCGGTGACCGCTCCATCTTCGCACGCGGGGCAATCGTCGCGGCGCTTTGGGCCTTCGACAAGAAGCCGGGCTTTTATTCCATGCTGGACGTGCTGGGGCTTTCGCAGCCGGAATAAGCCCGCACCTTAATTTTCAACCGTGAATTCGACCGTATCAGCCGAGAAGCGGCTGATGGCATATTGTACCGGCACGCCATCCATATCGGCATTCAGCGCCTGGGTGACGAGCAAGATTGCGCCCGGCGACAGTTCCAGATCGGCCAGATCCTGCGTGTCCGCATGGCTGGCGGAAATGACGGTGGAAATACGCACGTAATCCGCCACGCCCAGCATATTGAAGGCAGCGGTAATCGAGCCGCTCTTCTGGTAGGCCTCGCCTATTCTGGCGAAACGATCGGCCGGAAACCATGTGGTCGAACGGGACACCGGCCGATTATCGGCCTTGCGCAGCGTTTCGAGACGTATGAGCGGCGCACCGGCCGGTAGTTGCAGCCGTGTGGCCAGATCGGCATTTGCCGGCTCGGTCGTGTGGGACAGAAGCAGCGCTTCCATTTCCTTGACCTGATCGGCGATCCCCGCCGTGAACCGCGTGCGCCGTGAGATCGGAAAACTCAGGCGCTCCTTGCGGGCGATCATCGTGCCGCGCCCCTGCACCGGCTCGAGGATGCCTTCGCTGGCGAGTGCGGCAATGGCGCTTCGGACGGTATGGCGGTTGACGCCGAATTTTTCGGCCAGCGTCATTTCCGGCGGTAACATGCCGGTTTCATCGTGATCACCCGCCGCGATCTCGCCTCTGATCCTGTCGGCGATCTGCCGCCAGAGCGCCACGCCGTTCTTTCTTTTCATCGCTGCCGAAGGGCCCATGTCACACGCTTGTCATTCACTAACGTTAAATGTACCTTATATTGTATAGTTGTCTATATCAATAGACATTAGAGGTCAAGCGATGATTCACGAAACTGCAGACTTGCATGCAGACAGAAAGCGGGTGGCGGCGCTTCTTGCCCGCGCCACCGTGCAGGAACTCGAAACCGTCTGGAACCGGCAGGATGAAAGCCCCCGGACGGAAAATGTGCGTGGGCCGGAAACCGGCCTTGTCATGGTCAAAGGCCGTATCGGCGGCGGCGGCGCGCCCTTCAATCTGGGTGAGACGACCGTTACCCGGGCAACCGTCAAGCTTGCCTCGGGCACCGTGGGTCACGCACATGTTCTCGGCACCGGCCGCAAGAAGGCCTGGTACGCCGCCGTTTTCGATGCGCTCTGGCAGGAAAGCCCGACCCGCGGCTTTGTCGAGACCGAGCTTCTTTCACCGGTCGAGAAACGACTGACCGAGGAGAAGGACAGGAAAACAAAAGAAACCGCCGCAACACGGGTCGATTTCTTCACCATGGTTCGAGGAGAAGATTGATGAGCGTCAAGGCCGAAGCATTGACGGGCGGTTTTTCCGACGCCGTCTTCGATTCCCAACGGATTTTCAAGAAACTCATGGATGGCATGGCCCGGCCGGGCACGCCGCAGACAATCGAAACCGCGGTCGCCCCGCCATCGCCTCTCGCCCCCGCCACCGGCGCGGTCCTGCTGGCGCTCTGCGATCACGATACGCCGGTCTGGCTGAGCGGCGCGCTACGAAAAACCACCGTCCCCGGTTGGGTTGCATTTCATACCGGCGCGGTCGCGACGGATGAAAAAAATGCGGCGCATTTCGCCGTCATCGAAGCGGGCAGCGCCATAGCTTCCTTCGGTCTCTTCGCCCAGGGAAGCCAGGAATATCCGGACCGCTCCACCACGCTCATCATCGAGTTGCCTGATCTGGATGGCGGGCGGGAATTGCTGCTCTCCGGCCCCGGTATCCGCCACGTCAACATCATCAGTCCCACCGGCCTGCCGGACATATTCCCGAGGCTGTGGGTGGAGAACAATGCCATTTTTCCGCGCGGCGTCGACGTCATCCTGACATCCGCCGACAGATTTGTCTGCCTGCCGCGCACGACGCGCATCCAACCCGTGGAGGCATAAGATGTATGTTGCTGTCAAAGGCGGGGAAACCGCCATTGCCAACGCCCACCGGCTTCTTGCCGACAAGCGGCGCGGAGACCGTGACCTGCCCGCCATGACGGTGTCGCAGATCGTTTCGCAGCTTTCGCTCGCCGTCGACCGGGTGATGGCGGAAGCGTCTCTTTACGATCAGTCGCTTGCAGCCCTTGCGGTCAAGCAGGCCCGCGGCGACATGATCGAGGCCATCTTCCTGCTGCGCGCCTACCGCACGACGCTGCCGCGTTTCGGTTATTCGGTTCCGGTCGATACCGCTGAGATGACGGTGCACCGGCGCGTTTCCGCGACCTACAAGGATTTGCCCGGCGGGCAATTGCTGGGGCCGACCTTCGATTACACCCACCGCCTGCTTGACCCCTCTCTTCTCGAGGACGATGCCGTTGAAACCGCTGCCCGGCGTGAAGGGGAGCCGGAATATGTCATGCGCGTCTCCGACATTCTGGCGCAAGAGGGACTGATCGAGACCGACGGCGATATGCCTGATGATCATATTGCCGGCGATCTGACGCGGGAGCCGATGGAGTTTCCGATGCCGCGTGACCTGCGCCTGCAATCGCTGGCGCGTGGTGATGAGGGCTTCCTTCTGGCGCTCGCTTATTCAACACAGCGCGGTTATGGCCGCACGCACCCCTTTGTCGGTGAAATACGCATCGGTGAAGTGGAGATTGAACTGGACGTGCCGGAACTCGGCTTTGCCGTCTCGCTTGGCGACATACAGGTCACCGAATGCCAGATGATCAACCAGTTCAAGGGTTCGGCGAAAGCGCCGCCGCAATTCACCCGTGGCTACGGTCTGGTGTTCGGCCAGAGCGAGCGCAAGGCCATGGCCATGTCGCTGGTCGACCGGGCGCTGCGGGCAGGCGAATTCGGCGAGGACGTCGTGGCCCCCGCGCAGGACGAGGAATTCGTCATTTCACACGCTGACAACGTACAGGCGACGGGTTTCGTCGAACATCTGAAACTGCCGCACTACGTGGATTTCCAGGCCGAACTCGGTCTGGTGAGGAAAATGCGCGCCGATTTCGACGCGATCAATTCCAATGGCGCGGAATGGATGGGTGATGCGGCCGAATAGCTCAGCGGCTGCCGTGCTCGCCAAACCAGAAGGCGCAAAAGACGGTCGATGCTGCAAAGACAGCAAAGAACACGGCTGCAAGAATTCCAATCTCCATGAGCTTGTACTCCTTTTTTCGCAAGGTTAACGCGCAATGCTTAAAGAAGTTTCATTCGACGACGGGCTGGCTGCCTACAACTTCGCCTATCTGGACGAACAGACCAAGCGCATGATCCGCCGGGCGATCCTGAAGGCCATCGCCATTCCCGGTTATCAGGTACCCTTCGCTTCCCGCGAAATGCCCATGCCCTATGGCTGGGGTACCGGCGGCGTTCAGGTGACAGCCTCCATCCTCGGTCCAGAGGATGTGCTGAAGGTCATCGACCAGGGCGCCGACGACACGACCAATGCGGTTTCCATCCGCGCCTTCTTCCAGAAGGTGGCGAATGTTGCCGTTACCACCCGCACCAAGGATGCAACCATCATCCAGACGCGGCACCGCATTCCGGAAGAAGAACTGCATTCGGGTCAGGTTCTCGTCTATCAGGTTCCCATTCCCGAGCCGTTACGCTTTCTCGAACCGCGCGAGACCGAAACGCGTGTCATGCACGCGCTGGAGGAATATGGCCTGATGCACGTCAAGCTTTACGAGGACATCGCCCGCAACGGCCGCATCTCCACCACCTATGCCTATCCGGTGAAGGTTGCCGGGCGTTATGTGATGGATCCATCGCCTACCCCGAAATTCGACAATCCGAAAATGCATCTCTCGGACGCCCTCCAGCTTTTCGGCGCCGGGCGTGAGAAGCGCATCTATGCCGTGCCGCCCTATACGGACGTCGTCAGCCTCGATTTCGAAGATCATCCCTTCGAAATCCAGCGCTTTGACAAGCCCTGCGCGCTGTGCGGCGCGGAGAATGTCTATCTGGACGAGGTGGTGCTTGATGATAAGGGCGGGCGGATGTTCGTCTGCTCCGATACCGACCATTGCGAGGACCGCCGCGCCCATGGCCATAAAGGCCACCTGCTGGCGGATGTGAAGGAGGCCGCAGAATGAGCGACGCACCGCTTCTGAAAGTCAGGGACGTTTCCAAATATTACGGCGAGCGGGCCGGTTGCCGCAACGTCTCCTTCGAGCTTTATCCAGGCGAGGTTCTGGCCATTGTCGGCGAATCCGGTTCCGGCAAGACCACGCTCCTCAACTGCATTTCCACCCGGCTGATGCCGACGGCGGGCAGCGTGGAATATCGCATGCGCGACGGCTCGGTGCGTGACCTCTATCATATGGGCGAGGCCGAACGGCGTTTCCTGATGCGGACCGACTGGGGCTTTGTGCACCAGAACCCGGCGGACGGGCTGCGCATGGCGGTTTCGGCCGGCGCCAATGTCGGCGAGCGGCTGATGGCCGTGGGCAACCGGCATTACGGCAACATAAGGCAATCGGCCAGCGAATGGCTGGAGCGGGTGGAAATCGGCACCGACCGCATCGACGATCAGCCGCGCGCCTTCTCCGGCGGCATGCGCCAGCGCCTGCAGATCGCCCGCAACCTCGTCACCTCACCACGCCTCGTCTTCATGGATGAACCGACCGGCGGCCTCGATGTTTCCGTGCAGGCGCGGCTGCTCGATCTGGTCCGCGGTCTCGTCAACGACCTCGGTCTTGCCGTCGTCGTCGTCACCCATGATCTGGCCGTCGCGCGGCTGCTTTCCCACCGTATGATGGTGATGAAGGGCGGCGACGTCATCGAGCACGGGCTGACCGACCGGGTGCTGGACGATCCGCGCGAGCCCTATACGCAATTGCTTGTTTCCTCTATTCTGCAGGTTTGACGCCATGCCGACGCCTCTTATCGTTTCGGAAGTCTTCAAAAGCTTCACCATGCATCTTCGCGACGGTATCGAATTGCCCGTCGTCCGCGATGTCAGTTTCTCCGTTTGCAGCGGCGAATGTGTCGTACTCGGCGGCCCGTCCGGCATCGGCAAAAGCTCGATCCTGAAAATGCTCTATGGCAATTATGCCATCGACAGCGGGCAGATTCTCATCCGCCACGAGGACCAGGTCGTCGACATCGGCAATGCTTCGCCGCGCACGATCCTCGAGATCCGCCACCGCACCATCGGTTATGTCAGCCAGTTCCTGCGCACCGTGCCGCGTGTCGCTGCCATCGATGTCGTTGCCGAACCGCTTCTGGCGCGCAAGGTTGCCGCCGATGAAGCCCGCGAACATGCAGCCATGCTGCTTTCGAAACTCAACCTGCCGCGGGAACTTTGGTCACTCCCGCCGGCGACGTTTTCGGGCGGCGAGCAGCAGCGCGTGAATATTGCGCGCGGCTTCATCACCGATCATGCAATCCTTCTTCTGGACGAGCCGACAGCCTCGCTCGACGCCACAAATCGGCGCGTGGTCGTTGACATGATCGTCGAGAAAAAGACGAAGGGCACGGCCCTGCTTGGCATTTTTCATGACGAGGAAGTACGGGAAGCCGTGGCCGACCGCATTCTTGATGTCTCGCAATTTTCTCCCCGGAAGGCAGCGGCATGAGCGTCAAGGTCGGTCTCGAACCCGTCATCCACGAAAGTGCCCGCGTCACCAGCTCATCGATCGGCCGCTATACCGAAATTTCGGAGCGTTGCCGCATCGAGGAAGTGGAGATGGGCGATTATTCCTATGTCATGCAGGATGGTGCGATCTGGTGCGCAAGCATCGGCAAATTTGTCAACATCGCCGCTTCCGTGCGCATCAACGCCACCAATCATCCGATGTCGCGGGCGACGCTGCATCATTTCACCTATCGCGCCCGCAGCTACTGGGACGATGCCGAGGATGAAAAGGACTTCTTCGCGGCCCGCCGCGCCAAAAGGGTGGTGATCGGCCACGATGTCTGGATCGGCCATGGCGCGACCATCCTGCCCGGCGTCACTGTCGGGAACGGCGCGGTGATCGGGGCCGGTGCGGTCGTTTCCAAAGATGTGGCGCCCTATACCATCGTTGGCGGCGTTCCCGCCCGGCTGATCCGGGAGCGTTTCCCGGCGGAGCTCGGAAACCGCATGGACGCTCTGAAATGGTGGGACTGGGACCACGCAACGCTGCGCGGCGCGCTCGATGATTTCCGGACACTGGCGGCAGAGGATTTCGTCGCAAAATACGCCGGCTAAACTCCATCCAGAACCGAAGCAATCGCAGATTCCGGAAGCATATTCCTGGATCTGCGCGGTGGCGTTTTGAGGAACGAGGCTGCCGGGAAGAGTTTCAATCCTCTGAAAACTCTCCGGGAAGGTTTGTCGGCGAACACACGGATGTCTCATCTGCGAATTCTGTAATATTTTATTCATCAAACTGACATCCACACTTCACGGACCCCTGTTAGGTCGAACCCCGTAACAAGAAGATTGGACGGGGAAATGAGCTTTCACCTGAAGCAAGTCACGCGCCGTTTCGGCAACCACACTGCGGTCGATGCCGTGAATGTCGAGATACCGCAGGGCCAGATGGTTGGCGTGATCGGCCGTTCGGGTGCGGGAAAATCGACGCTGCTGCGCATGATCAACCGCCTCGTCGACCCCTCCTCGGGTTCCATTCATTTCAACGGCGCGGAAGTCTCGGCGCTGAAGGGTGCGGCGCTCCGCAACTGGCAGCGCGACTGCGCCATGATCTTCCAGCAGTTCAATCTGGTGCCGCGCCTCGACGTGCTTACCAATGTCATGCTCGGCCGCCTCAACCATCGTTCGACGCTGCTCAGCCTTTTCAACATCTTCACGGATGAAGAACGCCTGATGGCGATTGCCGCGCTGGAAAGGCTTGGCATCGAACATGTGGCCATGCAGGCGGCGGGCACGCTTTCCGGCGGCCAGCAGCAGCGCGTCGCCATCGCCCGTGCACTGATGCAGTCTCCGAAGATGGTTCTGGCCGATGAGCCGATCGCTTCCCTCGACCCGCTAAATGCCAAGATTGTGATGGACGCGCTGCGCGACATCAACGAGCGCGAAGGCATCACCGTCATCACCAACCTGCATACGCTGGATACGGCGCGCAATTATTGCGAACGCATCATCGGCATGTCGCAGGGCCGCGTCGTTTTCGACGGAACGCCGGCAGAGCTGACGGCAGCAGCCGTCACGGAGATTTACGGCACGGATTCACACGGCGCCGGCATCGACGAGACCATGACCTCGACCAGCATCAATATTCCCGGCGCGCAGCTTGCCGCGCGACCGGTGCAGCAATCTGCCGGTCCCGAACCGCTCGCTCTCGCCGGGCTCTGAGGAACCGCTCAGCATCGTTTGCGCCCGCGTCAAGGGCCGATACTTCACAACAAACTCCGGCTCGCCGGGAAACAGGAGAAAGTCCATGTTGAAGAAAATCCTTCTTTCGGCAGTCGCCCTTGGCGTTCTGGCCGGTTCCGCCATGGCTCAGGACGTCAAGGTCCTGCGTATCGGTCTCGACGGTTCCGAAAACGAAGCTGACCAGATCCGCAACACGAAGTGCGTTGCCGATGGCCTCAAGGCTGCGACCGGCGTTTCCGAAGTTCAGGTTTTCCCATCGCCGGACTATAACGGCGTGATCCAGGGCCTGCTCGGCGGCACCATCGACATCGCCTCCATGGGCGCCTCCTCCTACGCCAAGATCGCTCTTGCCGATCCGAAGGCCGTCGATCCGATCCTGACCACGGCCGGCGCCGACGGTTCGACCGGTTATTACACGATCATGGTTGCCCGCAAGGACAGCGGCATCAAGACGCTGGCCGACGCCAAGGGCAAGAAGATCGGCTTCGCCGATCCTGACTCCACCTCCGGCTTCCTCATCCCGAACGTGGCGATCCCCAAGGAAACCGGCGTTCCGGTCAAGGAATATTTCGCCGAAACCGGTTTCGGTGGCGGTCATGAAAACCTGGTTCTCGCCGTTCTCGACAAGAAGTTTGATGTCGGCACCACCTTCGGTTCGGGCGTCGGCAAGTGGGAAGAAGGCTATACGGCCGGTAACCTCTATCAGATGGTCAAGAAGGGCAACCTGGACATGGACGATATCGTCGAAGTCTGGAAGTCCCCGCTGATCCCGAACGGCCCGCTTCTCGTTGCCAACAAGATCGGCGACAGCATGAAGCAGAAGGTCGAGACCTTCTTCATGGAACTGCCGAAGAAGGACCTCGCCTGCTTCCAGGGTTACACCCAGGGCAAGAACACTGCCTACATCAAGGTCGATCCGTCCTTCTACCAGACGATCATCGACGCCCGTAAGTCCGTTATCGGCGGCTGATCCTGACATCATGTTCCGGAAGCGGCGGTGCCTGGCGGCATCGCCGCTTTTGCCAATAAGGGAAAAGCGGCATGGCGACCACACTGCAACCTGGTACCCTCACACGCGAGGGATTGAGCGCATCGTCCAAAACGGTCATGCGTCACTATCAACAGCAGCTTGCGACGCGACGGATTTATACCGTCATTTCGCTCGTGGTCTTTCTGATCATTCTCGGAGCATCGCTGAATTTCGCCAATGAGGCGAATTCCGGCAAGTTCTTCGAGCGGCTGCCGTATTTTTTCGACTTCCTGAAAACTTTCGTGCCGGACAGTCCGCTTGAAATCTTCCGGGCGATGTTCGACCTGCCGTCGCCCTATGATAACGGCTCGATGAAATACAACTATGTCGCGGATCGCGTTTACGTCACCGACAGTTTCTACATACCGCATTTCATCTATCAGTTGATAATTACCCTCAATATCGCGCTGGTCTCGACGATCATTGGCACAGGCTTCGCTTTCGTGCTGTGCTTCTTCGCCTCCACCAATCTTGTCGGTTCGGGGATCGTGCGCTGGATCGTGCGCCGGGTGATGGAAGTGCTGCGCGCCTTTCCGGAGATCGTCGTCGCCGGGTTGCTGACCGCCATTCTCTCGATCGGGCCAATCGCCGCGATTATCGCAATTTCCGTCCACACGATCGGCGCTTTGGGCAAGCTGTTCTTCGAAGTGGTGGAGAATGCCGACATGAAGCCGGATGAGGGCCTGCGCGCATCCGGAGCCAACTGGCTGGAGCGGGTACGCTTCGCCATCGTGCCGCAGGTTCTGCCCAATTTCGTTTCCTACGCATTGCTGCGCGCCGAAATCAACGTGCGCGCCTCCACCATCATCGGCGCTGTCGGCGGCGGCGGCATTGGCGAGGTCTTCAGGCTTTCGATCGGTAACGATCATGCTTCCAAGACCTATGCCATCATCATCCTACTGCTGATCACCATCATCGCCGTCGACCAGTTTTCCGGCTGGCTGCGCCGCAGGCTGATTGGTCATCAATCCTTTGAATTCGGACGGGGAGCGGCCTGATGTCGTCCAGCTTCATTCTCAACACCGCTGACCGCGAGAGGCTGACAGCCGCACATCCCGCAGTGTTCAATCGCGGTTTCATGCAGCGATACGGTCTGCTCGCCGGCATTGTCGCCGTCGTTGTTTATCTCATCGCCTGTTTTTTCTTTTTCAATGTCGGGCCGACCTTCGCACAGGGTCGTTGGGATCGCGCCTCCAGCTATATTCAGGACTGGTATTCCTGGCGGGCACAGCCGCGTCTGCGTTTCGAAGATGGCAAGGTGGATGCACAATGGTCGAGCCGCGGGCAATATCCCGCCGATGTAAAGATCGACTGGCTGCAGCCACTGCCGGATGGCGGCTATAGCGTGATCTATGCGGGCACGGAAAATCGCCTCGATGTCACCCCGACCCGGGTGGACGTCTATGTCGACGGCAAGAACTATCCTGTCATCATCAATGGTGAGGCGGCCCGTGCACCTGAGGATCTGCCGCAAGAAATCCAGCAGGACGGCAACAAGGTTCTGGTGCATTACGGTTTTGCCGGTCAGGCGGAAATCCGCACCAGCCAGGTCTATGTGCAGCGCCGTTTTCTCGGATGGGCGAATTTCCTGTTCGATACCAAGTCGGAATTCTGGGGCAAGGGTTACGGCGAACTTGCTGCCCTGGCATTGTGGGGAGAAAGGCTCGATCCGGAGCGCTCCAATATCGGCCATATGGCCGACGATTTCCTTGACAATAGCGTCTGGCAGCACGCCGATATCTTCTCCAAGCTGATGCAGACACTGGTCATGGCCTTTGTGGGCACGCTATTCGGTACGCTCGTTGCCCTGCCGCTCGCCTTCATCGCTGCGCGCAATATCACCGCCAACAAGGCAGCGAATTGGGGCATGAAGCGCCTGTTCGACTTCCTGCGTTCGATCGACATGCTGATCTGGGCGCTGTTCTTCACCCGCAGCTTCGGCCCGGGACCGATCCCCGGCATCGCCGCGATCTTTTTCACCGACACGGGTGCGCTCGGCAAGGTCTATGCCGAGGCGCTGGAAAATGTGGATGACAAGCAGCGCGAGGGCGTCAAGTCGGTCGGTGCATCGCCGATTGCCGTCAATCGTTTCGGCGTGCTTCCACAGGTCCTGCCAGTCTTCATTTCCCAATCGCTCTATTTCTGGGAAAGCAATACCCGCTCAGCCACGATCATCGGCGCAGTCGGCGCCGGCGGTATCGGCCTGAAACTCCTGGAAGCGATGGGCACCAATGCCGACTGGGACAAGGTCGCCTATATGGTCCTGCTCATCCTGTTCGTTGTTTTCCTGTTCGACCACATTTCGAACTCCCTGCGCTCGCGCCTGATCGGGAAGACACAGCACTAGTCGCATCACCGAAGCGGGATTTTACGCGAAAGCCACACGGCTTTCGCCCTCCCGCTTTCGCTCGGCACAGAAGCAAATTTTCTTGCCGTGCAAACGCCTTCACATGGTGGCGCATCTTCAAGGTATTCTGGAGCCTGACTGCTTTTCGAATGCAGTTTTTTCCAGCTGCATCATCATTCTGTCACGGAAAGCGATTACCTCGCACTCCTGACCTTGCGGGAAGCGGGCGAGTCACGCCAAATAGCTTTTCATCCTTGGTTTTCCATGACACTGAAGAGTGCTTACCGTGCGCTACGCCATCTATTTTTCTCCGGCTAAAGATCATCCGCTAACCGAAGCAGCATCGCGCTGGCTTGGGCGGGATGCGTTTTCCGGCACTCTGCATGACGACCACGACAGCTACGCGGAAATGACGGAAGAGCCCCGCCGTTACGGTTTCCACGCCACGCTGAAGGCTCCTTTTGAGCTTGCTGAAAAATACAGCGAGGCAGACCTCATCACCGCTCTGGAAGACTTTGCCACCAGCCAGTCTGCTTTCGATGTTCCGCGCATTGTCGTCGGTGCACTCGGACCGTTTTTCGCGCTGGTCCCTGATCGCATCCATCAGCCCTTGCAGGATTTTGCCGCAGAGATCGTTGACCACTTCGACCGGTTTCGCGCGCCCCTGTCCGAGACCGACATTGCCCGGCGGCGGCCACAGATGCTGACGGAAAGCCAGCGGCAGAACCTGTCGCTCTGGGGTTATCCGCATGTCATGGATGACTTCCGTTTTCACATGACTTTGACCGGCCGTATCGATGAGGGCGATCAGCCCGCCATGCATGAGATTCTCACGGCGAAATTCGCCGAATTTACAGATCAGCCCCTCCACATTTCCGGCCTCGCTTTGTTCATTGAAGAAACGCGTGGCGCGCCCTTTACCGTTCATCGCTGGCACCCGCTTGGCCAGCAGCCAAAGAAAGATGCGACCCCATGACCGAGCACGCCCTTTCCAACGCCCGTATCGTTCTGGAAGACGATATTATTCTGGGTTCCGTTCTGATCCGTGACGGCAAAATTGCCGATATCAGCGAAGGCGCCTCCAAAACCGGAGAGGATCTCGAAGGCGACTTCCTCATCCCCGGTCTGGTGGAGCTGCACACCGACCATCTGGAACAGCATTATTCGCCGCGCCCCGGCGTGCTTTGGGACAAGATCGCGGCCATTCAGGCTCATGATGCACAGGTGGCGTCGTCCGGCATCACCACGGTGTTCGACTGCCTGCGGCTTGGCTCCGACGAGGATGGCGGCTTCAAGAAGGGCGAAATGCGGGAAATGGCCGACGCCATCGAAGCTGCGGCCGATCAGAACCGCTTGCGGGCAGACCACATGCTGCACCTGCGCTGTGAAGTCGCCTCCGCCGATGTGCTGGAGCATTTCGAAGATTTCGAAACCGATCCGCGCGTGCGGCTGATTTCGATGATGGATCACTCCCCGGGACAGCGCCAGTTCCAGTCGATGGATCAATACATCTTCTATTACCAGAAAAAGCGCGGACTGAGCGACGAGGCCTTCGCCGAATTTGTCAGACGGCGGCAGGAAGCATCGGCGGAATTTTCCGCCAAGCACCGCGACTATCTCGCCGCCCGTTGCGCGGCGCGCGGCATAACCGTTGCAAGCCACGACGACGCAACCGAAGCCCATGTGGGCGAAGCGATTGGGCACGGCGTGAAACTGGCGGAATTCCCCACCAGCGTCGAGGCGGCAAAAGCCTCACACAGTGCCGGCATGAGCGTGCTTATGGGTGCGCCGAACATCGTCCGTGGCAAGTCCCATTCCGGCAACATCGCTGCGCGCGATCTCGCCGAGCTCGGCGTGCTGGATGTTCTTTCTTCCGACTATGTGCCGTTCAGCCTGCTTTACGCGCCGTTCCTGCTCGCCGACCAGGTGGAAGCCATCACCCTGCCGGAAGCGCTCCGCATGGTCACCGCTACACCGGCACGAACGGTGGGCCTGCATGACCGCGGCCGCATAGCATCGGGATTGCGGGCTGATCTCGTCAGGGTTCACCGCGAAGATGGTGTTCCCGTTGCCCGTTCCGTCTGGCGTCAGGGCAAACGTGTCGCATGACCGGTGAGGAACAGGATAATCGGCGGGACGGCGCAACGCCCGGAACCATGATCGTGATTGTCGGCCCGAGCGGGGCCGGCAAGGACACGCTGATGGAGTATGCGGCGGCACAATTGTGCGGACGGCCGGGCTTCCACTTCACCCGCCGGGTCATTACCCGTAGCGGCGATGCGGGCGGCGAAAACCACGATGCCGTGTCCATGACCGAGTTCAACCGCTTACAGGATGAGGGCGCCTTTGCGGTCTCCTGGCAGGCGCATGGGCTGAAATACGGCATTCCAGCCGCCGTCCATCACCATCTTAATGCGGGAGAGGTGGTGATCGCCAACGGCTCGCGCTCGGCGTTACCCCATTTTGGCGCCGCCTTTTCACGCCTCAAGGTGGTGAACATCGTTGCACGGCCGGAGGTGCTGGCGCGGCGACTGGAGCAGCGCGGGCGGGAAAGCCGGGAGGAAATCCTCCTGCGGCTGGAACGCAGCTCGCTTGCTGTCGCCGGGGATTTCGACGTAACGACGGTGGACAATAGTGGTGCCATCGAAGATGCGGGGAAAACCATCATGCAGGTGCTCGAGCAGAACGCCCGCCCTGCCCGCCTCTAAAATCCCCCGGCCTAACCGCTCGACAAGAGGCCTTACAAAGCTTACCATCAGGCGACAATTTCCAAACATGGTACGCCAAGGCGAGGGATGCCCGACAAGAGGGTCAGCGACGAGATAACTGTGGTGGCCGGTCTTGCCGCTGGCGTCGGCAATTATGCGCGGTCGCGGGGCATTGATATCACCCCCATCTGCAAGGCTCTCGATATAAATCCCGCCACGTTCGACAGCCTGACGGAGCGTATAAGCCTCGACAGATTGTGCCGCCTGCTGGAGACCTGCGCATTGATCTCCGGTGACGATGCCTTCGGTCTGCAATGCGCTTCCACCTTTCCAGCCGGCGCATCCGGCGCATTCGGATATGGCCTGATCAGCGCGCCGACGGTGCGGGCCTTTCTGCGGTTTCTTCAGGATCACGTTTATTACGCGACCAATAATAGCAACTTCACCATGGTGGCGGATGCCGCGCAGGTTACCCTCTCATGGTCCTTTGCGCCGGTGATTGCCAAGCGCGATCAATATGTGGATTTATCCCTTGCTATTCTGATCCAGCGCCTTCGCGATATTCTAGGGGAGCGGATCAACCAGATAGAGATCGGTCTGGAACGGCAGAAACCGAATAATATTCAGCTATTTAAAGAAAAAATGACCAGACGCGTCAGCTTTTCCCAGCCTATCCATACCATGCGCCTTCCAACATCGCTTCTCGATGTGGTCAATCCGAATGCGGATGAGCGGCTGTTCGAACTGATGAATTTGCAGTGCCGGATGCTGCGGCCGGAAACATCGGCAGATGCGACACATTTCATCGATCAGGTGAAACGATACATGCAGGTGCGGCTCTCTGATGCGGAACTGTCGCTCGGCGAAATCGCACCCTATTTCAACCTGTCGGAGCGTAGTTTTCAGCGGCGGCTTGCCGAGCTTGGAACCAATCTCAACGAGATAAAGGACGCCATTCGCAAAAATGCCGGCTTCAAGCTTCTCGTGGAAAGCGACCTTCCGGTCTCCGACATCAGCTACAGGCTCGGTTATTCAACGCCGGGGGCGTTTTCGCGCTCCGTTTCCCGCTGGTTCGGGGCAACGCCGACGGATATTCGCAGAAAACACGCGCATCATTCCACCAGATAAGACCCGTTTTCTGCATCAATGTTTCGTAATCATCAAATAAATTTGTAAAATATATCGATGTTTATCGGCTTCTGTATCGAAACATAACAATAAAGACGCAGAACTTGGCGCGAGATGTTATTCTCTTGATATGGGATATCGCCTAATAGAGCGCCGCGTGTCCCTTCGGGTATAACGAAAACATTCCAAAGCTTTGAATTTTTTATTGTTCTCTAAAGGAACCGATTCCGGTCCCTTGGAGAAATAATGGAGCAGTTTTCCATTGCCAAGGGATGATGCCGGAACCGGCTGGTGCGCAAGTGACCATTTATTGCAGAATTCCTGATGCCTGACGAAACTCCTGGCCGAGATTGGCGTTGCTGTTCAAGAGCAGACGCAGCGGTTTGCCGGCCGGTTCAAGGGATTGGAACTATAACAGACCCTGATCGTGCTGCGGGAAGGTCGATCTCTTTTGAGGCTGAAAGAACATGTCTTCGAAAACGCCGCATGAACATCGCCAAACACGTGAAATCGTCCTTTCGGACCGTGAACGACAGTATCTGGGGCTGGTGGCAAGGGGCAAACATCCCTCACACGTCGCCTTGATGACCGGTGCGGACGAAGCAGACGTAAAGGATACGCTGGAGCGGGTGCGCCAGAGGCTGGGTGCTGCCAATCTGCTGAATGCGGTCAGCATCGCGCTGCTGCGCGGCCTGATCGAACAGGATGCCTAATCGCCGCCGGACCAGGGCCGGCCGGCGCCCGTGACCCGCTACGACAGCTTACGCGAAATCGTCCCCTTCCCGTAAGCCAAAACCGGATGAGCGGCTTTCTGCGTCAGAATCCTTCCTTTCAATGGAAGGATGGCGGACCAGAGGTGGTTCGGAAATGATTTCCGATCCACATCGACGCAGTGCAAAGCAGCTATAAACGGTTTGCCCGGCGGATCACTCGGTCCGCCGGGTTTTTATTTTTCGGCTCGTCAAAGCGACTGGATTTCAGCGAGAATATCGCTTTCGACGACGATCCCGCTTTCCAGAGCCTGCCTGCGAACGCCCTGGCTGCGCCGGCCGGGCAGACGCACATTCTCCTGCTTTTCTATTTCGCCAGCGATGAGCGCCAGTCGCTCGGTAAAAGCGGCACCGCCCGACGATACCGGATCTATGGCGATGATCGTGTGGCCGAGCGACGGCGGAGCACCCTTGTCATCCAGAAGGGAAGACGCCTCGAATGCGAAGTTTCCGCCGGTAATCGCTGCTGCCATGATCTCCACCATCAGCGCCAAAGCAGCGCCCTTCGCTTCGCCTGCGGGCACCATGGTTCCCTCTATAGCCTCTTCGGGATCGGTCGTCGGCCGGCCGTTTCGGTCCAGAGCCCAGTCACCGGGGATGGTTTCACCCTTCTGGCGGGCCGCCATGATCTTTCCGCGTGCGACCTTGGACAGGGCCAGATCGATCACCAGCGGATCGGCGCCGCCGACGGGGGTGGCGAAGGCGATTGGATTGGTTCCATAAAGCGGTTTGCTGCCGCCCCAGGGCGCCATGGATGCCGGCGCATTGGCAAACATGAGCGCGACAAAGCCCATTTCGGCGAGCCGCTCGACCGTCAGCGCCATGACACCCGCATGATGGGAACGGTGGATCGCGGCAAGCGCGATGCCCTGCTGCCGGATCATGTCTGGCAATTCCGCAAGGGCGCAATCGATCGCCGGATAGGCATAGCCGTGATTGGCGTCGACTGAGAGGACGCCCGGCTTTACCCGCACCGCCACGGGACGCGCCTTGCCATCGACCTTTCCAACCCGCGCCTGGCGAACATAAACAGGGATACGACGAAAACCGTGACCGCCTTGACCGGCCGCCTCGGAGGCAACGAGCGCCTTTGCCACCGAGCGGGCGTTTTGCGGCAGAACGCCATTGCACTCAAAGATAGAGGATACGAGATCCTCCGCCTCTGCGATTGAGAATTTCATGATTTTCGTGATTCCTGTTGGCTTGCATGCGATGGGACGGATTGGTCCTACTCTGCGGCATAGGACCGCTGCAAATCAACATGGAAAATAAATCGGGCATCCCATCCTTTCCGGAGCTGGGATGCCTGAGATAATCGTTCAGTTCCAGCCTACTTGAAAAGAATCGGCAAGGTAAAACTCGTATTTGCGCCTGGAGGGGGCGGCGAGACGGACGCCTTTTGTATGACGGCCAGAAGCTTCTGGTCCATCGCCGAGTCGCCGGTGGATGAAACAATCCTCGCACCGCCGACGGATCCGCCGCTATCAATCTTGAACGAAACCGTAATGGTCATTCCCGATTTTCCAGCCGAGCGAACCAGTCGCCGTTGCATCGCCGAGCGCACTTTCGCACCCCAGTCGGCATTTGACATGGACGAGGACGAGAAGAAACCGGCATTGCTGCGTGATGCCGCCGTCCGATCGGACTGCTGGGCTTCCGCCTTTGCGGTTTCGCGCAATTCCGATGCCTGCTGCGGTTTGGGGCGCTGGCGCTCGACCTTCTTTTTCTCTTCCGGCTCTTTCTTTTCCACCTTCTTTTCGACGGGTGGCGGCGGAGGCCTTACGACTGGCAAGGGAACCTCGACATTTTCGAGTTCCGCCATCATCTGCTCCTGAACGGGATCGATGGGTTCCACGGGTTCGGGAATTTCCTGCGGTTCGACGATCTCCTCGACCGGCGGCTCAGGCGGCTGCACCGGCTCCGGCGGTGGTGGCGGCGTTTCAGCAACGGGCTCCGGTGGCGGCGGCTCTTCCGGGGCGGCTTCCTCCACCGGTTCGCTGCTGTCGCTCTTTACCTCTTCGGCGTCTTCGACATCCTGCGCCGGCGTCGTTTCTTCCGTCTTGACGGCTTCCGGTATCGCCGCCATTTCGATCATGATCGCGGCAGGCGGCGGCCCGCCGGCTTCCTGCTCCTCGGGCTCCTGCATCAGATAATAGGCAAAACCGGCATGAACGCCCAGCATGAGCAGCGCCGCGGCGGACCACAGCGTCACTTCCCCGAGACGGGAATGCCGGGCCTGCGGGTAGCCGTTTTCAGTCATGGCGCGGTTCCCTGCGCTGCCGGCGCCACGGGTTGGCCAGCAGCGGCGGGCTGCGACGCCGCAGCCGCGTTTTCCAGTCCCACCAGGGCGATCTTCAGATAACCGGCATCTCTCAGCAGGTTCATGATTTCCATGAAGTGGCCGTAGTCGACGGCCTTGTCGGCACGCAGGAAAATACGCGTGTCCTTCTTGCCGCCGGTCTGCCTGTCGATGGCGGCCGCCAAGGCTTCGCGGGCAACCGCGTCATTACCGAGATTGAGTGAGAGATCGTCCTTGACCGTCAGATAGAGCGGCTCCTCCGGACGCTCCGCCGGCTTGGCCGTGGAGGCGGGCAGATCGACATTCACATCCACGGTCGCCAGCGGCGCGGCGACCATGAAGATGATCAGCAGAACCAGCATCACGTCGATGAAGGGCGTGACATTGATCTCGTGGTTTTCGGAGAGATCGTCTCCGCTATTTTCGCGAATACCGCCAGCCATGACCGATCACCGTCCAACCAGCGATACTGCTGGCTTGCTGGCGCTGCCCGGCGGAATACGGCGGAAATCGAGGTCGCGGCTGACGAGGCGTTCCACGCCGGCTGCTGCATCCGCCAGCAGATGGCGGTAACCGGTGATCGAGCGGGCGAAGACGTTATAGATCACCACGGCCGGAATGGCGGCGACGAGACCGATGGCGGTGGCGAGCAGCGCCTCGGCAATGCCCGGCGCAACAACGGCAAGGTTGGTCGTCTGCGATTCCGAAATGCTGATGAAAGAGTTCATGATGCCCCAGACGGTGCCGAACAGGCCGACGAAGGGAGCGGTGGAACCGATGGTCGCGAGAACGCCCGTTCCGCGTGACATGCGGCGACCGGCATGGGTTTCAATACGCGACAGCGCCGAAGAGACACGCTCCTTGATACCGCCGCCATCCGTATGTTCGACCACCGCATCGGAAAGCTGCATTTCGTGGGTCGCCATGCGCAGCATCAGCGCTGCCGGTCCGCCCTTCTTTTCGACAGCCTCGGTCGCCTCATTCAGGGTCTTTGCCCGGCGGATGACCTTAAGCGTCGAACCGGCGCGTACGCGGGCACCGGCAAGTTCGATCGACTTCGCAACCCATACTGTCCAGGTGACGAGCGATGCGAAGGCAAGACCGATCATGACACCCTTCACGACCCAGTCCGCCGCCATGAACATGCCCCAGGGGGACAGGTTGTGCGGAATGTCCGCACGATGTTCAGCACTCGCAGGCTCGGCACTTACGGGTTCAACCGGCGTCGAGACTTCGTTCGGCGCGGCTGTTGCGTTCGTTGGTGCGGGCTGTTCAGTCTGTGTCGGCTGTGGTGCGAGACCTTCAGCCGCCGGCGCGGAGTTACCTGCGGCAGGCGCAGGCTGCAGCGGCGCAGGCGCGGCAGCGGCTGGCTGCTCCGGTGTAGCAGCGGAAGGCGGTGCCGGCTGGATTGCCGGAGCGCTCGGCGTTTCCGCCGGCTGCTGCGCAGGCTGAACCGTTTCCGTTCCCGGGGCGGACTGTGTCTGGGTGTCAGATGCCGACTGAGCAAAAACCGCTCCGGCACTCAAGCCGGCCAGCAAGGTGACCGTCATGGCAAGTGAGATGTGCCGTGTTTTGTTTGCCTTAGTGAAGGACGCGGAAGAAGTTGAGGTCTCAGCTGACATAATTTTTATCCCGGATTTCCGTCGATGAACTCATCCGCAGATTGACCGGTTCCTGAAAACCGGGGTCATGAACGGATACCGTCGTGAAAGCTTGACGTTCCGATAATAAACCTGAGTTCTTTTGACAACTATTATATTGTCAAAAGACCACCCGTAAACTCTTCTTTACAAAAAATTGACCGTCGGAGCGCCCTCAGGCGTTTTGAGAGGGCGAAAATTGCGCCACGAGGGCGTGGCGGTCACCGGGATAGGTCACCCGGACGCTGGTGACGTATTCCGCCCCATGCCAGGTGCGGCGATGGATGACCAGACATGCCGCACCGGAGGTTATGCCGAGCGCTGCCGCATTTTTACGGTCGGCGGAAACGGCGCTGATGCGATGTTCGGCAGCGCTCCATGGAACCATCTTCAGCAGCCAGGTTCCCGGGCCGATCTGCGAAAAATCGGCAGATTCCGCTTCCGGAACGGCGGTGACATTGATGATGCGTTCCTCAAGGCAAAAGGGAATACCGCCGGCGAAATGCGTGCAGGTAAGTTCCAGAACCCGGGCGTCCGCGGCAAGCGCCATGGATGCGCCGTCTTCTTCCCCCGCAGGGCGCAGCCGTCGTTTGTCGAGACGGTAACCATAGACCAGACCCAGCGTCTGCACCTCCCGCTCGATATCGTGAATTTCCAGAACGGCCGATTGCGCATGAGGCTGGCGAACGAAGGTGCCGAGACGGCGGCGTCTTTCGATCAGTCCGCGCTGCACCAATTCGCCGAGCGCCTTGTTCACCGTCATGCGAGAACAGGCATATTGGCGGGTCATCTCGTGTTCGAAGGGAATGCGGTATCCCGGCGGCCACTCGCCCGACATGATATGACGCTCGACATCATTGCGGATGCGCTCGTGCAGCGATTTTTCCTGAAGATCGGTGCCTGTGCTCCTCATCCCGATGCTTCCATCCTCCCCTTTGCCGGATCAACTATCCATGGGCAGCGGCGGCAATCGCCTCGCTGCGAATTTCCTCCGTCAACTTCGCACGCAGCTCGGAAAATTCCGGGCTGGCCTTGACGGTGTAGTGACGCGGATGCGGCAGGTCGACCGGTGTGATCGACTTGATGCGACCCGGCCTTGCGGACATAGTTACCACACGCGACGCCATGAACACCGCCTCCTCAATGTCATGGGTCACAAAAATGACCGTCTTCTGCTCCCGCTCCCAGATGCCGAGCAGCAATTCCTGCATCAGCCCGCGCGTCTGGTTGTCGAGAGCGCCGAAAGGTTCATCGAGCAGCAGGATTTTCGGGCCGTTCGCCAGGGCACGGGCGATGGCCGTTCTTTGCTGCATGCCGCCGGACAATTGTTTCGGCCAATGGTTCTCGAAGCCGCGCAGGCCGACCTTGTCGATATAGCTGTCGACGATCTCCCATTTTTCCTTCTCGGCGACCCCACGTTCGCGCAGGCCGAAGGCAACGTTTTCGCGGATCGTCAGCCAGGGAAACAGTGTATAGGACTGAAACACCATGCCGCGATCCGCCCCCGGCCCCGTTACCGCTTTGCCGGACAGCAGCACTTCGCCCGTCGTCGGGCGGTCGAGACCGGCGATGATGCGCAGCAGGGTCGATTTTCCACATCCCGACGGGCCGAGGATTGTGACGAAATCATTGCGGGGGATTTCCAGATCAGTCGGCTGCAAGGCCAGCGTCGGCTGCCCGCCCTGCACGCCCGGAAAGGTGCGGCTGACGCCCTTGATAACGAGTTCGCTCATCAGGCAAGCCTCCAGGCGAAAAGCTTCCGGTTCAGCGACTTGAACGCGAAGTCCGAAATAAGACCGATAATGCCGATGACGATGATGCCGAAGATGATCTGCCCGGTCGCCATCAGCGCCTGGCTGTTGATGATCATATAACCGATGCCCGATGAGGCGCCGATCAGTTCAGCGACAATGACATAGGTCCAGGCCCAGCCGAGAACGAGACGGAGTATTTCGGCAATATCGGGCGCATTGGCGGGAATGAGAACACGGCGCACCACACCCCGGTCTTTCGCGCCAAGCGTATAGGCGGCCTCCACCAGATCACGCCGCGTGCCGGCGACAGCCACGGCTACCATCAGGATGATCTGGAACACCGCGCCGATGAAGATCACCAGCAGCTTCTGCATCTCGCCGATGCCGGCCCAAAGAATGAGGAGCGGTACGAAAGCGGAAGCCGGCAGATAGCGTGCGAAGGAGACGAAAGGCTCGAGCAACGCCTCGATAGGCTTGTACGCCCCCATGGCGATGCCGACCGGCACGGCAATGAGCGATGCCAGCACGAAACCGCCCACCACGCGCCAGATCGTCATGCCGATATCGCTGGCGAACCCCTGATCGGTGAGCAGATAGATGCCGTCCTTCAGCATGGTAATGGGGTCGGCCAGAAAGGTTGGCGACACGAAACCGCCCAGCGTGGCAAAGCCCCAGGCGGAGAAAAACAGCACGAAGAACAGGATGCCGAGGATAATCCGCGTACCGTTCCTTATGGGTTGAAGAGGTTGCATCTGTCTCCTGTCCGGAAAACCGGCGCGGCATTTTCGCCGCGCCATCGCAGCGCCCTGCGCCTTTCGTGACGCACAATCGACGCTCTCGCTTAACTTTGGCGGCAACATTCCCTACCGAAATGTGGCCGCCTTTTTCTGCTATTTGATGAAGGATGTATCCGCGAGGGTCGAAAGATCGGGTTTCGACTTTATCACGCCGATTTCCAGCAGCAGATCGGCCGATTTTTCGGAGAAGGTCTTGAATTCGCCCTCGAAGAACTTCTGGTTGGCGGCCTTGTCCTGCCATTCGAGGAACTTCGCCGAGGCTGCGAATGCCTCTCCTGCCTGCTTCACATCCGCGCCCATCGTCGCATAGGACTTCTCAGGCTCGGCCTTGATGAGGTCGAGCGCCTGGAAATAGCTGTCCGCCAGGGCTTTCGCCGCCTGCGGATTGGCCTTCAGGAAATCGGGTGTGCAGCCGAACGTATCCATAACGGCGGGATATTCGAGCGTCGTGGCGAGGATTTTTCCCTTGTCGGGGGCGGCGCGCACGGTGGACAGATAGGGCTCATAGGTCATGGCCGCATCGTTCTGGCCAGCCACAAATGCCTGCGCGGCCGGTCCCGGCTCAAGGTTGACGACCTTGACGTCCTTCAGGGTGAGGCCGTTTTCCTTGAGTACCCAGGCAAGGAAGAAATAGGGGGACGTGCCGGGCGCGGAAGCGGCAACCGTCTTGCCCTTCAGGTCCGCGACTTTCGAAACGTCACTGCGCACCGCAATACCATCGGCGCCATGCGATTTATCCATCTGGAAAATCTGGGTGGATTTCACGCCATTGGCATTCCACGCGATCCATGTCTCGACCGTGGTCGCGGCACACTGAATGTCGCCGGAAGCGAGAGCCAGATGCCGGCTGGCCTGTGGAATTTTCTTGATATCGACCTTCAGGCCGTTCTTTTCAAAAATGCCCGCCTGCTTGGCAAGTGTCAGCGGCGCAAAGCCGGTCCACCCGGACATGCCGATGGTCACCGACGTTTCCGCATAGGCGGAAGCGGATGAAACAAGCGCTGCGATTGTGGCGAGAACCCACGTTTTTTTCATGATCTGAACCCCATTTTGATTTATTTTTGTGCGACATTTTTTATCGCTTTATTTGAGGCATGGTAGGCAGGGATTTTATACTTGTCTAGACAAAATGGCGCGGCTGGTAACGCATCAGGAAAGATTGCAAACGGGCATCTCGGCATTCTAGACATAGGTAGCACGGTACGGCGTATCGGCCGTCGCTTTTCATATCGAGCCTTCCATGACCAGACAAAGACGCCGCAGCATCATCAGGGCAAGACGCACCGGAACCGGCATCGCGCTGGTGGCCGCCATTTCCTTCATCGCCGGCATGACGGATGCCGTGGGTCTTTATATTTCCGGAGATTTCGTCTCGTTCATGACCGGCAACACCACGCGCGCCGCCGTCTCGATGGAGGCCGGTACCTACTCCCATGCCGTGAAACTGCTTTTCGCAATCGTTGCCTTCGTGGCGGGCAATGCCGGGGGCATTGTGGTCGCCCATAAGTTCGACCGGCGCATCTTTGCCGTTCTCATGGGCGTGGGGGCGCTGATGGCAATTGCAGCGCTGTTGCGCAATGAGGCCGCCCTCGCGCAATTTTATCTCGTCGTTTTCGCCATGGGCATGGTCAATGCCGCGGTCGAGCATATTGAGGGGCTACCGATCGGCCTTACCTATGTGACCGGTGCTCTTTCCCGCTTCGGCCGCGGCATCGGCCGTTTCCTCCTGGGCGAGCGGAGCCTCGACTGGGGTATTCAGATCGTACCGTGGCTTGGCATGATATGCGGGGCGATCTGCGGCGCCGTGCTGGGTGCCACACTCCAGTCGGATGCCCTGTGGGTGGTGGCGGCAACGGTTTTTGCCGTCGCGACTGCCACCCTCGTCATTCCGCGCTCTCTTCGTCACCGCTATAATCAGAGGGTCAAAATCAGGCGCATCGCGCCATGACTGCCCCTGCCGCCACCGGCTTCGCCGTTACTTGCGCGAAATGGTGACGAACTTCGTGCCGCGCACCCGCACCGTCATCAGGCAAGGTTCCTTGTCCGTGCGCTCGCAATAACGCGGGTGCATCTTCAGCACGAAGACCATGTTGCCGAAACGCTTGATGAAGTCGTAGCCGTAGATCCGGGCTGTGGCGATCATCAGATAGCCGCCCTCTTTTACCTGAACGTAAAAATTATAGGGGCATCCCTCGTCGTCGCAGCTGCGACCTTTTTCACCGTCGCAATCCAGAACACCGTGATTGACGACCGCATCCATCAGGCCGTCATTATTGATATCCAGCCGCGTGACGAAATCGTCGCCGAAGGCCGCCACCTTGCACTCCTTGCGGAAATGGTCCTTCTCATAAATCTCGGGATCGTTCACCAGCTGCTGCTGTGCCGACAGCGCCGCCGGAAACATCAAAAGGACCAGCGCCTGAAGAGCGGCAACGAGAGCGATTCGCACGGCATTTTCCTTTGCATCCGTTTCGGTTATGGATGTTGCGATCATCCGGGCGGCCAGCCTAGAGTTTAGTGCTTGCGCGACACTGACGTGTTCGCAGCCCGTGTTTCCGGGGGGAACCTTTTCATGACACTGCTGGGTTTTCTCGATTATGCCGGCGTCGCCGTCTTTGCCGCAACCGGCGCATTGGCCGCTTCGCGCAAGCAGCTCGACCTGATCGGCTTCCTGTTTTTCGCAGCCGCGACAGGGATCGGCGGCGGAACGGTGCGCGATCTCGTGCTGGGCAGGGCGCCGGTGTTCTGGGTGGTGAACCCGACCTATATTCTCGTCTGTGTCTCAGTCGCGGTTCTGCTCTTCTTCACCGCACATCTTTTCGAATCCCGTTACCGGGTGCTGATCTGGCTCGACGCCATCGGCCTCTCCGCCTATTGCGTCATGGGAGCGGCCAAGGGGCTGGCGGCAAGCGGCTCGGCAACGGTGGCCATCGTCACCGGTGTTCTGACGGCGACGTTCGGCGGGGTCCTGCGTGATATTCTCGCCGGGGAACCATCCGTGCTGCTGCGCCCGGAAGTCTATATCACCTGTGCCCTTTTGGGCTCTTCCATCTTCACCGGCGCTTATTTCCTCGGCGCGCCGCTTTATGTCGCGTCAGGCATCGGCGTGCTGACGGCGTTCGGCGTCCGCTCCGGCGCACTGATTTTCGGATGGACCTTTCCGCCCTACAAGGCCAAACCCGGCAGACGGCCGGAAGATATATTGAAATGAGGCGTAAGAGGCCTGAAACAAAAATGGCGCCTGGAAGGCGCCATTTCTAATGAATTTTTCCGGCCGAGGCTTCAGCTACGCTTGCGGCGAAGGCGGATAACCACGTCCACATGGGCAATTTCCATGCCTTCGGGTGCTTCAGGCAGATTGCCGATCTGGAGATTGTTGACGGGGATATCGAGAACCTCGTTCTCGCCCTCAACAAAGAAATGGTGGTGGTCGGACACGTTCGTATCGAAATAGGTGCGCGCACCCTCGACAGCCAAAACGCGGATCAGGCCGGCTTCGGTGAACTGATGCAGCGTATTATAGACTGTGGCAAGAGAAACCGGCACGCCGGCGGTGACCGCCTCGTCATGCAGTTCCTCGACCGTCAGGTGCCGGTCGCCCTTTGCGAAAAGAAGATCGCCCAACGCCACGCGCTGGCGCGTGGGCCGCAGCCCCGAGCGCCGCAGCCTCGTTCCGATATCCAATGTGGCGTCAAATGCCATGCAATCCCATTCCAAGCACAGGGGTGAAACTTGCCAATTGCATTAGCATATATCTTTTGCAGCGAATGCTTTCAATAGTTTCAGCGCCGTCGTGTGTCGCAAATGGCCGCAAACCGGCCATTCCTGCAATTTTCCTCTGGTTCCTGCCGGATGGTTCCTGTATGCGGACGGCATATTGAGTTAATGACTTCTGCAAAGAAGGTTCGAAGACAAAGATATGGGGGCTGAGCGGCCTCTGCCCTTGCAGCGCTTCATTTTGAACCTAACTTGCTCTAGTGAAGTCAATCAACACCAGTAATTGGGGAAGTGAAAGCGGTATGGCAACGAGGCAATCAAGTTACAATTATGAGGAGATCCTTTCCTGCGGTCGCGGCGAATTGTTCGGCCCGGGAAATGCCCAGCTTCCATTGCCCCCCATGCTCATGGTTCACCGCATCACCGAAATTTCCGAAACCGGCGGCGCGTTCGACAAGGGTTTCATTCGTGCCGAATATGATGTGAGCCCCGACGACTGGTATTTCCCCTGCCACTTCCAGGGCAACCCGATCATGCCGGGCTGCCTGGGCCTTGACGGCATGTGGCAGCTGACCGGCTTCTTCCTCGGCTGGCTGGGTGAAGAGGGCCGCGGCATGGCGCTGTCGACCGGCGAGGTAAAATTCAAGGGCATGGTCCGCCCGAACACGAAGCTCCTCCAGTATGGCATCGACTTCAAGCGCGTGATGCGCGGTCGTCTTGTGCTTGGAACCGCAGACGGATGGCTGAAGGCGGATGGAGAAACCATTTATCAGGCGACTGACCTTCGTGTAGGGCTATCGAAAGAAAAGACCGCCTGAAGCAGACGGAATAAGTCCTGGCAAAAGCCGGGCGGCTTCGGTCGTCCAGCCGAAATCTTAAGAAAAGGTCCCTTTCATGAGACGAGTTGTTGTCACCGGCCTCGGTATTGTTTCTTCCATCGGCGGTGATGCCGCTGAAGTCACCGCATCGCTGCGCAATGCCAAATCCGGCATTTCATTTTCGCCGGATTTTGCCGAACACGGTTTCAAATGCCAGGTCTGGGGCAAGCCGTCTCTCGACCCGACGGAACTGGTCGACCGCCGCGCCATGCGCTTCCTGTCGCAGGGCGGTGCCTGGAACCATGTCGCGATGAAGCAGGCGATCGCCGATTCCGGTCTGGAAGAGAGCGATATCAGCGGCAATGAGCGCACCGGCATCATCATGGGCTCCGGTGGTCCTTCCACCCGCACCATCGTCGAAGCCGCCGATATCACGCTCAAGAACAACAGCCCGAAGCGCATTGGCCCCTTCGCCGTGCCGAAGGCCATGTCCTCGACCGCCTCGGCGACGCTTGCCACCTGGTTCAAGATCCACGGCGTCAACTATTCCATCTCGTCCGCCTGCTCGACTTCGGCGCATTGCATCGGCAACGCTGCCGAAATGATCCAGTGGGGCAAGCAGGACGTGATGTTCGCAGGCGGCCATGAGGATCTGGACTGGTCGATGTCCAACCTCTTCGACGCCATGGGCGCCATGTCGTCCAAATATAACGAAACGCCCGGTGTCGCCTCGCGCGCCTATGACGTCAATCGTGACGGTTTCGTTATCGCCGGCGGCGCTGGCGTGCTGGTTCTTGAAGAACTGGAACATGCCAAGGCACGTGGTGCGAAGATTTACGCCGAGATCGTCGGTTACGGCGCGACCTCGGACGGTTACGACATGGTGGCTCCTTCCGGCGAGGGCGCAATCCGCTGCATGCGTCAGGCACTTTCCACCGTCAAGGGCGACATCGACTACATCAATACCCACGGCACCTCGACGCCGGTTGGCGACAGCAAGGAAATCGGCGCGATCCGGGAAGTCTTTGGCGACAAAATCCCGCATATCCAGTCGACCAAGTCGCTCACCGGCCATTCGCTGGGTGCTGCCGGCGTTCAGGAATCGATCTACGGCCTGTTGATGATGCAGGAACGCTTCATCGGCGAAAGCGCGCATATTTCCGAGCTTGATCCGGAATTTGCGGGCGTTCCGATCGTTCGCAGCCGCATCGATAACGCCAAGATCGACACCATCCTTTCCAATTCCTTCGGCTTCGGCGGCACCAACGCCACGCTCGTCTTCCAGCGTCATAACGGATAATTGCCCATGAACGGCATCATGCAGGGTAAACGCGGCCTCATCATGGGCGTCGCAAACAATCACTCCATCGCCTGGGGCATCTCCAAGGCGCTTGCGGCACAGGGCGCTGAACTGGCCTTCACCTATCAGGGAGAGGCGCTTGGCAAGCGCGTGAAGCCGCTGGCCGCCGAACTCGGCTCCGACTTCATCGTGCCTTGCGATGTCGAGGATATCGCCTCGGTCGACGCGCTGTTTGCGACGATCCGGGAAAAGTGGGGCTCGCTCGATTTCGTCGTGCACGCCATCGGCTTTTCCGACAAGAACGAGCTGAAAGGTCTTTACGCGGATACGACCCGCGAAAATTTCAGCCGTACCATGGTCATCTCCTGTTTCTCGTTCACGGAAATCGCCAAACGCGCCGCAGAACTGATGACGAATGGCGGATCCATGCTGACGCTGACCTATAACGGTTCGCAGCGCGTTATCCCGAACTACAACGTCATGGGCGTAGCCAAGGCGGCACTTGAGGCGTCCGTTCGCTATCTCGCCGCCGATTACGGCCCGCGTGACATTCGCGTCAACGCCATCTCGGCCGGCCCGGTCCGCACGCTGGCAGGTGCCGGCATTTCGGATGCGCGTGCGATCTACGCCTGGAACCAGAAAAACGCGCCGCTGCGGCGGACGGCAGATATCGACGATATCGGCGGATCGGCGCTTTACCTGCTGTCAGGCATGTCGCGCGGGGTTACCGGCGAGTGCCATTATGTGGATTGCGGCTACAACATCACCTCGACGCCCACTCTTGAGGTTCTGTCGAAAGCGGACGCTGAATAAGCTGCCATTTTTCTATGTTCAATAAAGGCCCGGCAATATGCCGGGCCTTTTGCATTTATAGACTGTGCCACTTTTGTGAATCACTAAAGTATAAAATATCGAGGTAACTGAATGTAAATACCGGCTGGTTATGGTCCGCAACAAATTCAACGGTTGCGCCTGGCGCATATTCTAGAGATCGAAACAACCACATGCGACTGGCCAGACTGAAGCCATTGCTGGAAAAATTCGGCGTCTCGCGCGACGGGACAGCGGCCATCGAATTCGCGATCCTCGCGATTCCCTATTTCCTCGTTGTCTTTGCAATTATCGAGACCTTTATCGCCATGATGGCGGAACAGGTTGTCGTTAATGCCACGGAGAACATGGCGCGGCGTCTGCGCACCGGGCAAATCAGCAGTTCAATTTCGAAAGAGGATTTTCGCAAGAGCTTCTGCAATGAAGTTTCAGTGATGATCACCTGCTCGGCGGATGAGATCAAACAGGAACAGAAGCTCTATATCGATCTTCGCTCCTTTACCGCCTTCAAGGATATTCCAACCACGATACCCCTGAAGCCCTACGGCCAATATTACGATCTGGATACCTCGCAATTTGGCTTCAAGCCGGGCGGTCCGGAAACGATCAACATGCTGCGCGTCTATTATCGCTGGCGCGTTGTCGCCGACATCATCCGGCCCTATCTCACCAAAATACGCCCGGCTGACGGATCGATGCCCTCGCATTTCCTCATTGTCGCGACCGATGCTTTCATGAACGAGAAATACACCACAAGCGGGGGCTCATAATGGCAGGGTTGGCGTCTGCCGTCACGAACGGCAAACTGCGTTTCATCGCGCTCATTGCACGCTTCGCAAAAGATCGCCGCGGCGTGGGCGCCGTGGAATTTGCTATCCTTTTCCCGATATTGCTCGCGCTGTATGTGACGTCCTTCGAACTCACGCTCGGCTACAATACGCTCAAGCGGTCAAGCAGCGCCGCCGCCACGATCAACGATCTGATCTCGAAAACGGGCTCCGTCGACAAGACCTATCTCAAGAACATGCAGAATGTCGCGGCGGCTGTCTTTGCGCCTTACAGCACCAAAGGTCTGCAGCTGAAAATCAGCGGTATCACGATCGACAAGCAGAAACAGGCGAAAATCGCCTGGTCCTGGAATGAGAAAGATCAGAGGCCTTATGCCGTTGGATCGACGGTAACGGTTCCAACCCGCCTGCTGATAGAGAACAGCTTCCTCATCCACGTCGAGCTTTCCATCCCGCATGAATTGCTGATGTTCATGACCGACATCTCCTCATCCGGTGTAAAGTCGATCACGATCGGGCGCGATTACTTCTTCAAGCAGCGCGACGCGGAGACCACCTGCTCCAATTGCTGAGGCATCTGGAGCGGGGAGGTGATTCCCCCATCATCGCCTGCCTTTAATAGACATCACGCAGATAGCGCTTTTCGCGCTTCAGCCGGTTTACATAGTCACTTGCTGCTTCCGCCGAGATACCGGCCTCGTCAATAACGATCCGGTGCAAGGCGTCGTCGACATCCTTCGCCATACGGGTTGCGTCACCGCAAACGTAGAAATAGCCACCCTCTTCAAGCCATTGATAGAGCGCCTTGCCGTTCTGTTGCATGCGGGTCTGGACGTAGATCTTTTCCGCCTGATCGCGTGAAAAAGCGAGATCGAGACGGGTCAGCACGCCATCGCGGCTCATGTCGCCAAGTTCATCTTCATAGATGAAATCCGACTGCCGGTGCTGATCGCCAAAGAACAGCCAGTTTTTGCCCTTTGCGCCCCTCGCCTGCCGTTCCTGCAAAAAAGCCCGGAAAGGCGCGATACCCGTGCCTGGTCCCACCATGATCATAGGCGCGTCATTATCCTGCGGCACACGAAACGCCTTGTTCGGCGAGACGAAAATTCCGCTATTCTGGCCCGCCTCCACCCGGTCGGCGAGATAAGTGGAGCACACGCCGCCGCGCTCCCGGCCCTCAGCGCGATAACGCACGCTGGCGATGGTCAGATGCACGCTGTTTTCCGCGACGAGGGGGCTGGAGGAGATGGAATAGGCGCGATGCTGTAGCGGCTTCAGGAAAGTCACGAATTCGGCAACATCAAATAGCGGCTTTCCGCCGAGATTGACGAGGTCGAGAATATCCTTGCTCCAGAGAAAGGCGGCCAGTTGCTCCCTGTCTCCGTTTGCGAGAATGTGGCTGAGTTCGTCATGTCCTGCGCGCTTGCCAATTTCGGCAACCAGCTCACGCGAGGGTGTCGAAATCTCGAACATATTCAGAAGGGCATCACCAATCGGCCGGTCGAGGCCAGCCACTTCGCCATCTGCTGTTACGTCGAACCGATCGATCAGCGCTTCGACCAGTTTCGGGTCATTAAGAGGCACGACGCCCAGAGCGTCACCCGCCTCATAGTCCAGACCGCTTTCGCCGAGATCGAATTCATAGTGACGAATTTCCTTTGACGAGGCGGGGCCAGAAAGAAGGCGATTAATGTTCACCCGGGCCGAATAGGGGTTCTTGCGGTTCCAGCCCTGTTTTGCTCTTGCCGCCGGCTCGATGACAGGAAGGGTTGTTGAGGCCGGATTGCCGCCATCGACAGCAACCGCAAGCGGCAGGGCCTCGCCGATCCATGCGGCGGCGGCGTCCTCGAAGTCGATATCGCAGTCTATACGCGTCTTCATGCGCTTGCCGCCGAGTTGTTCGAACCGCGTGTCGATAAGCTTGCCCGCCTGGCAGAAGCCGTCATAACCGGTATCGCCGAGCGCGAGGACGGCAAAATTCACCTCGTCCAGACGCGGCGCACTGTCAGCGGCGAGCGCTTCCCAGAAAAGCTGGGCATTGTCGGGCATTTCACCTTCGCCATAGGTCGAGGTGACAACGATGACCCGCTTCATGGCGCCGAGATTGTCCATCGAGACATCATCGAGTGCCGTCACCACCGGCTGCATGCCCTGCGTGCGGGCGGCGGCGGCAATATCCATCGCCAGCGCCTCGGCATTGCCGGTCTGGGTGCCGAAAAGAATATTCAGCACGCTGGTGGCCGCCCTGGGAGCAGCAGCGGCAACCGATGTCTCCAGACCGATGGCGGCGCGGGAATGGAGCCCCGCCAGAAAACCGGAAAGCCATGCGCGCTGATCACCGTTGAAGGGCGCGTCCTGCGGAATATAAGGTATCTTCATCATGCTGCCCTGTGGCTGGATGCGGTGGCAAGGTCGGGAATGGCGCGGGCTGCGAAAAGCTCCTCAAAGCCCGGCAGTCGGCCGATCTTCTCGATGTTTTTCCGGTTCTGCTGAATGATCCAGCCGTAGGTGCCGGGGCTGTCCACCGACCAGATGTTCCGGCGCGCCAGCGCCTGCTTGTAGTCGTCAAGCCGCTTGGCGGCGATCATCACCGCAAGCTGTTCATCGCTATGGTCCGAAAGCGCCTCGCGCGCATATTTCAGCAGCCGTTGCATCAGCGCATAATCTTCCGTGAGGATGAGATTGCGCACGGCTTTTTCGATGGCGGGATCGGAAGGGCCCGAGGCCAGCGGCAGCCGCTGCAAAGCGATGGCCTGCGCCATGCTCAACACGGTATAATTGTTGAGCAGCGCATACATGTCTTCCGTATCCGTCTCGCCATAACCCGGCACCGTTCCGTTCAGGACGGCCTTGCGGTCGCGATAGGCGAGCTTGAACTTGCGCAGCTGGTGGGCGGCAAGCGCGGATGCCAGTTCCTCCAGCAGCTCCTTGCGGGGCTTGGCTTTGAGAATCTCGTCGCTGTCCTGATAAAGCAGCAGGGCACGCGGCATGCCGTAGACGAAATTATGCTGTTCACTTTCCCAGTTTTCCAACAGCCACGTCGCCTTGGCCGAGCCGGTCTCCGCGACATGCAAAGTCAGAAGCTGGTGGACTGCCTGATTGTGGATCGCGGCCTGCTCATCCTCACCGGTGATCGCGCCGAGCAGGATGGAATCATGGCTGACCTTCTTCGGCAGATCGCCATAGGGATCATATTGATAAACAAAGCCGCCGCTCATGCCGTTGCCGAAACCCTTGCCGAAACTGCCGAGGTTCAGCACCGCGCCGTTGGTCATGTATTCGCAGGCGAAATCACCCACGCCTTCGACCACGGCGGTGGCGCCGGAGTTACGCACCGCAAAACGGTCGCCCGCCTGTCCTTCCACGAAAGTGCGGCCGCCGGTGGCGCCAAACAATGCGAAATTGCCGACCAGCACATTGCCGCCCGCCTCTTCCGAGCCGCCGCCGGGGGAGCGCACGACAATGGTGCCGCCACAGGCGCTTTTGCCAACGCCGTCATTGCAGGTGCCGGTATGGACCATGACCATGCCGTCATTACAGAAGGCGCCGAAGGACTGCCCGGCGGAACCGGACGTATCGATGCGCACCGAACCCGCCTCCAGGAACCGGCGGCCACGGCTGTCCCGCTTCACGGCCGGCAGCGCATCCGCCTCTTCATCGGAAAGCTCATGGTTCAGCATACGCTCGATATCGACGGCAAGCTGACCGCCGACACTCTTGTTGCAATTGTTGAGGAAACGATTGCCGCCAAGCTCGATATTCTCGCGCCTGCTGTCGACCAGGGCCGAGCGCACGAGTTCGATGAAGGCATCGTCCAGTGCAAAGTCCTTTTCCATATAGACGGGGCTGTCGATCTTCACCTCTTCGACCACGGCAAGCATTGCCCGGAGGTCAAGCTGGCCGACGCTTGCCGGATGATCGAGGAGATGAAGAAGATCGGAACGGCCGCGTGCCTCCCGCAGCGAGGCAACCCCAAGCCCGGCCAAAATCTCGCGCGTTTCATGGGCGATGTTCATGAGATATTGCGCCAGCGCGCGGGGATCACCGTTGAAGGCTTCCTGATTGGTGGTGAGACCGGCCGGGCACTTGATGTTGCAGTTCTTGGCCATGACACATTTCAGCATCATCAGCGCCGTCGTGCCGAATTCGAAGCTGTCGCCGCCGAGAAGTGCTGACTTCACCACGTCGCTCGCCGTCTGGTGCGCGCCGGAGCAACGCAGCAGCACCTTGGCGCGCAGGCCGGTGGCGCAAAGCGCCTGATGCACCTCGGCAATGCCGATTTCCGCCGCACGGCCGGTATATTTGAGACTGGTGACGGCCGCCGCGCCCGTGCCGCCGGTATTGCCGGCGACATTGATGACATCCGCACCCGCCTTGGCAACGCCGACCGCAATCGTGCCGATGCCTTCCGACGAGACCAGCTTGACGATGACCCGCACGCGCGCTGCCTTGGCGTCATGGATGAGCTGGGCCAGATCCTCGATCGAATAGGTATCGTGATGCGGCGGCGGCGAGACGAGTTCGACACCCGGCGTGCCGCCACGCGCGGCGGCGATTTCCACCGTCACCTTGGGAGACGGCAACTGCCCGCCCTCACCCGGCTTTGCGCCCTGACCAATCTTGATCTCGATCTCTTCCAGCATCGGATCGGCAAGATAACCGGCCCAGACGCCGAAACGGCCGGAGGCGAATTGCTTGATGCGCGAGGCACGGATGGTGCCATAACGGGAAATATGCTCGCCGCCCTCACCCGAATTCGACATGCCGCCGACCATGTTGGTGCCATGGGCAACCGCCTCATGGGCCGCAGCAACCAGCGCACCATGGCTCATGGCGCCCGATGCGAGGGTTTTGGTGATCTCGCTCGCCTTCTGAACGGCGTCGAGCGGAATGCTTTCCGGTGCAGTGCGGATAAGCGAGAGATAAGCGGAGGCTTCACCCTTCGCCTGAACCATGAGCGCGCCGCCTTCCAGCCAGTGGCCAGGAATATCCGCACCGAAACGGTCAAGCAGCGACTGGCCGAGCGCGGCAAGGCGGGCAAGCTCATGACCATGCGGGCCTGTCAGCTGCAGCCGGAATGCGCCGTCTCCCGCCTCTTCGCAGCGCAATCCGCGCACCATGAAGCTGTTATTGCCCTGCCGGGAAAAACGGCCCATTTCCCGGCGGAATTCTTCCGCGGAACCGGCGAATGTCACATCGGCCGGCAATTCCAGAACATCGCGCAGGGCGGCGGGGCGGCGCGCCCTTTCCTCTGCCATCATGCGGGCGAAGGCGCGGTAGCCGGGCGTTACCTCGAATTTATCGATGGCGTCAGGGGTCAGCCGGTCGAAGCTGTTGTGATAATAGGCGGCATCATTGAGACCGAACGCATCTTCGAGCCGGTTGAGCGGCAGGAGACGCAGCGCCTCCTCGTTTTCGGTTCCCTTGTCGAAACCGATCTTTTCCTCCGTCATATCCACGAAACCGCGTACCGCCGTCGTGCCATAGGAATGGCCGGCGCCTTCCGCACGCTCCTTGAAGAGGCCGAGCAGCGGAATGTCGTTTTCGCCCTTCACGGACAGCGCCTTGCGGTGCCAGTCCGCCACGGCCTGCGCGATGACGGCGAAGTTGACGCCGCCAACCGGGGTCTTCACATTCGGGAAATAGCGCTTCAATACAGCATCGTTGGTGTCGAGGAAGTTCGGCTCGAAGAACTCGCCACCGATATAACTTTCCGCCGTGCACAGGCCGACCTTGCCCATGGTCTTCATCAGCGACTTTTCCGCCGCCTTGGCAAAACGCTTGAAGGCCTTGTCGGCATCGGTACCGAATTTCTCCTCGGCGCGGAACTGCACGCCAAGCGGATAGACGGCCGAAGCACCGAAGCCGAGGCCGGCTGCTATGTGATGCGAGGAAGAAAACTGGCCACTTTCCACGATCAGGGAAATGCGCAGCCGCAGACCCTCCTCGATCAGCCGCTGATTGATGGCGGAAACGACCATGATCATCGGCAGAGCGGCGCGGCCTGCGGAGACATGCCGGTCGGTGATGACGGCGATGCCGCCTTCCTCTGCTGCGAAAGCCACAACCTCATCGCAGAGACCATCGATTGCCTGCCGCAGGGCCGTTTCATTGGCCTCCGCAACATCGAAGACCGGCGAATAGAGCATTTCAAAACGACGAAGGGGCGTCTCCGACTGTTCGCGAATACGCAGCATATCGAGATGGGTCAGGATCGGAGAGCGCACGACGATCTGGCGGGCCTTCTTCGCGCCGCTGTTCGGCTTCGCACCGAGGGCGACACGCAACGTCATGCCATCGGCCTCACGAATACTGTCGAGCGGCGGATTGGTGACCTGCGCGAAACGCTGTGAAAAATACTTCGCGACGCCGCCTTCCTGATCGGAAAGCGCATTGATGGCATTGCCGTAACCCATCGCCGAAATCTTTTCCGCGCCGGAGGCCAGCATCGGGTCCATCAGGAACTTGAAGCTTTCCTGATTATGCGAATAGGCAACATAACGCTGGTGGCGTTCCAGATCGCCGTTGTAACGCAGCGGCGAGCCCTGCTTGTCGGCGGGCACCTCCGGCAGATCACCAAGCATCACGCGCGCTTCAGATAGCAGCGAGGAATAGTCCCGCTGCGAGGCCAGAAGCTCCAGCGCCTCTACTGTGGAAAAAGCACGACGCTCGGCGTGATCGTAATAAAGCATGCCGCCCGCCTCGATGCGGCCGCGACGGATGACGCTTTCCGCCGGAAACGCGATCTGCCCGGCCTCCGACATGACGCAGAGATAATCTTCCGTCTCGACCGTGCGCAGCGGGCGCAGGCCGAGGCGATCGAGCCGCGCACCGATGATGGTGCCATCGCCGAAAATCAGCGCGGCCGGGCCATCATTCTTTTCCTCATAAAGCGAGAAATATTCCAGCATCGCCTTCACGGCCGGTGACAGGGTATCGTCATTTTCCCAGGCTGGCGGCATCATCGAGACCACGGCGGTAACGAGGTCGAGACCGTCTTCCATTACCCGTGCCTGCAGGGTCTGATCCAGACGGCAGCTATCCGACTGGCCCTTCGGCCGGATGATGCTGGCATTCTTCGCCAGCGCCACGGCCGCTTCCGACAGCCGGTTCTTCTTGTCGGTATTGAGTTCGCCATTATGCGCCATCAGGCGGAAGGGCTGCGCCATGGAGGGGTGCGGATCGGTATTGGTGGAAAACCGCGTGTGGAAATACATCGTATGCACTTCATGGCGCGGATCGGTAAGGTCACAGAAATAGGGCATGACCTCATGCGAGTTCAGACGCCCTTTCAGAACCTGCGTGCGGGCGCTGAGCGACAACGGATAAAAGCCGGCGAGTTCCGGCACGGTATAGGCAAGCGCCTCGATGGCCAGCAGCGCCTTGTGGATGCGCCAGTCGAATTCGGCGAGGGTTGCGCATTCGGCAGGAGCCGAGAAAACCCATTGCCGGATCGGCAACTGGTAAGGAATGGCGGCGGGGCGGATAGCCGCGTCATTCACCGGTACATCGCGGGCAAGCAGGACCGAAAACCCCTGCTCCTTGAGGGCGTTTGCGATGATACCGACCGCCTCGCCGTGGAAAGCCGGATTTTGCGGCAGGAAAAAATTGCCGACACCGAAGCGGCCGGCCTGCAAGGCATCATTACCCGTCAGCTTCTGAAAAAATGACAACGACAGGTCGAGCGACACGCCGGCACCATCGCCGACACCTTCCGCCGACATGCCGCCGCGATGCGGCACGGCACAGAGCGCCTCATGACCGCGCTTCAGCACATCATGCGTCTGCACGCCATCCTTGCGGGTGATGAAACCGACGCCACAGCTGCTTTTTTCAAAAGCCGCATCGTAAAGGCCGAATTTTTGCTCCGTCACACTCAAGGCACTCTCCTCTCGTTGCGCATTTCGCGCGGCATCGCCCTCTTTCCCGAAACCCGGCGCGTCAGCCGGCACTCTGCGGGCGGAGCCGCAGGCGACCTGGCTGCTCCTCATTCTTTTGCTTATCGGCGTTTAATGGCGCGAACGGTCGTTTTGCGGCCGGCAAACGGCGTGGCGGCAATGGCCGCTTTTTCGCAAATAATGATCGTCGTCGTTCGCATCGCGTTCCCTGGTGGCCGGCATTTCCGGCAATGAGACACACTGAATTACGTCAGTATTGCTTACATAATATTTCATGAAGGACCGAGTCAAGATTAAAATCGATCCCGCGCAATAAAAAAACAAAAACGCCGCGAAATCCGACAGGATTCCGCGGCGCAATGGCTGCAGAGGTTGTTAAATTGCCCTGTTCACTCCGACGGCATGTCCAGCGTGCGGCTGAACCAAAGCGCGACCAGGGTACAGACCGCACCGGACATCAGGTAAATTCCGACCGCAAACAGTCCGAATTTGGACGAAAATCCAAGTGCGACAAGCGGGGCGAAACCGGCACCGATCAGCCAGGAAATATCCGAGGTGAGCGATGCGCCGGTATAACGGTATTCGCGGCTGAAGCGGGAAGCGAGCGCACCGCCCGCCTGACCGAAGGACAGACCAAGCAGCGAAAAGCCGATCAGCACGAAGAGATAGCGGCCGATATCGCCCGAACTCAGAAGGACGGGTGCAACAAGGCTGAACAGACCGATCAGCACTGCTGCGACAGCCAGAAGCTTCCGGCGGCCAATCCTGTCGGCCAGAATGCCTGAAACCACGATCATGCCACCGGCGATGATGGCGCTGACAAACTGCACGAACAGGAAGTCCGAAACACGCTGGGTGGTGTTGAGGGAAACCCAGCTCAGCGGGAAAACCGTGACGAGATGGAAGAGCGCGAAGCTTGCCAGCGGCACGAATGCACCTGTGACCACGACCGGAAACTGCGAGCGCAACATCTTGAACATGGGGCGCGGCTCCAGTTCGTGCTGTTCAAGCATGGCCTGGAATTCCGGCGTCACGATCATGCGCAGGCGGGCAAAGAGCGCGAGAACGTTGAGCGCCAGCGCCACGAAGAAGGGGAAACGCCAGCCCCAGGCGAGGAATTCCGCATTGGAAAGCTGTGTGACGAAAACGATGAAGAACGCGCTTGCGAGACCGAAGCCCATCGCCGCGCCGATCTGCGGCATCATGGCGTACCAGCCGCGTTGCTTCGGCGGTGCATTCATGGCGAGCAATGAAACGAGACCATCCCATGCGCCGCCAAGACCGAGACCCTGACCGATGCGGAACACCGCCAGAAGACAGGGAGCGAGCATGCCGGCTTCCGCATAGGAGGGAAGAAAGCTGATCGCCATCGTTGAACCACAGAGCGTGAACAGCGCGGCCATCAGCTTGACGGCGCGGCCGAACTTTCGGTCGATCTGAAGGAAGATCAGCGAGCCGATCGGCCTTGCGATAAAGGCCAGAGAGAAGACTGCAAAGGAATAAAGCGTAGCCGTCAGCGGGTCGACGAAGGAGAAGAAAACGTGCGGAAAAACGAGCGCGGAGGCAATGGCATAGATAAAGAAGTCGAAAAACTCAGTCATTCTCGCAAGAATGACCGCAATCGTGATGCGATCCGGATCGACCTTGACCGGATCGGTTCCATGACCGTTTGCTTCCGGCGCCTGCCCAAAGGATGGAGCAGCATTGCTATAACTCATAATATTCCTCCTGCGTCATGGACGAACCATTTCCTGTAACGCGCCGGCTCCTCTTCCGTTGCGTTACGATGCGACGGATTGTCACACGCACCCTCCGTAACGTCAATTGAAGTTTGGCAAGAAAGGCTTGCCCGAGAAGCTCGCTATGCGATAATGCACCCGCTCCGTCTTCAAACGCAGCTCTGCCCGCACATGGTGCATCGCGAAGGTTTCGCTGCACCGCGACAATATACCTCATTTCAAAAATGATGTTCGGCAATTAATCGCGGCATAATCCAAACTGTACGAGTCCAAAGAACGTGCGCATGATCAAAAAACTCCCGTCCGCCCTTCTGGCAATCCCGGCACTGTTGCTGCTCAGCGGCTGCAACCTCGTGGTGATGAATCCTTCGGGTGACATCGCCATCCAGCAGCGCGACCTCATCATCACGTCCACGGTTCTGATGCTGCTTATCATCGTTCCGGTCATCGTCCTGACGCTGTTCTTCGCATGGAAGTACCGCGAATCGGCAAAGGCGGAGGATTACGATCCCGAGTGGCATCACTCGACGCGCCTTGAAATGGTGATCTGGTCGGCCCCGGTCGCCATCATCCTGATGCTCGGCACGGTCACCTGGATTTCCACCCACCGCCTCGATCCCTATCGTCCGCTGGAGCGTATCGACGAGAACCGCCAGGTCACCGCCGAGACCAAGCCGATCACGGTCGAAGTGGTGGCCATGGACTGGAAGTGGCTGTTCTTCTATCCCGAACTGGGCATTGGCAGTGTCAATGAATTCGCCGCTCCGGTCGATGTTCCGATCAACTTCAAGATCACCGGCACGACCGCGATGAACTCCTTCTTCGTTCCCGCACTTGCCGGCCAGATCTACGCCATGGGCGGCATGCAGACCAAGCTGCACGCGGTCATCAACAAGGAAGGCGTTTATGACGGCTTCTCGGCCAACTTTTCCGGCCCCGGCTTCTCCCATATGCGCTTCAAGTTCCATGGCCTGAGCCAGCAGGGCTTCGACCAGTGGGTGGCGAAGGCGAAGGAAGGCGGCAAGGGCTTCGGCCGTCAGGAATATCTCGAATTCGCCAAGCCGTCGGAGCGTGAGCCGGTTCAGTATTTCGCCTCCGTCGATCCGGAACTCTACAGCGCCATCCTCAACCGCTGTGTCGAGCCCAACAAGCTCTGCATGCGCGACATGATGCATATCGACGCCAAGGGCGGCGGCGGCAAGGAAGGCATCGACATCGCCAAGGCGCTGAACTCCGTCGTCTGCACGCCGCTTGCTCCCTATGGCGTTGCCAGCGGTCCCCAATCCACTCCGGCTGCGATCGAAGGTCAGACTTTCGAGCCTGCGGCGCTGCCGGAAACGAAACAAGTCGCTGGCTGACGGATACGTCCCGGCATTATGCGGCGCGGCCAATGGCTGCGCCGATCTTATGTCTTAGAATCGCAAGAGGCTAAAAATGATCGTCAATTCCGATCAAACGTCGTTCCTGTTCGGGAAGCTGACATGGGAGTCCATCCCGCTTCACGAGCCCATTCTCGTCGCGACCTTCGCGGCCGTGGCTCTGGGCGGTATCGCCGTCGTCTGCGCCCTCACCTATTTCCGCCTCTGGGGCTATCTCTGGAATGAATGGTTCACGAGCATCGATCACAAGAAGATCGGTATCATGTACATCATCCTGGCGCTGGTCATGCTTTTGCGCGGTTTCGCCGATGCCATCATGATGCGCGTCCAGCAGGCTATCGCCTCTGGCGGATCGGAAGGTTACCTTCCGCCGCACCATTACGACCAGATCTTCACGGCGCACGGCGTCATCATGATCTTCTTCATGGCCATGCCGATGATCACGGGTCTGATGAACTTCGTCGTGCCGCTGCAGATCGGCGCACGCGACGTTTCGTTCCCCTTCCTCAACAACTTCTCCTTCTGGATGACCACGGCCGGCGCCGTCATCACCATGATCTCGCTGTTCGTGGGTGAATATGCGCAGACCGGCTGGCTCGCCTATCCGCCGCTTTCGGGCATCGATGGCAGTCCGGGCGTCGGGGTGGATTATTACATCTGGGGTCTGCAGATCGCCGGTGTGGGAACGACACTCTCAGGCATCAACCTGATCGTGACGATCATCAAGATGCGCGCGCCTGGCATGACCATGATGCGTCTGCCGATCTTCGTCTGGACATCGCTGTGTTCGAACATCCTGATCGTGGCCTCGTTCCCGATCCTGACCGGCACGCTCGCGCTTCTCACCCTCGACCGCTACGTTGGCACGAACTTCTTCACCAACGATCTCGGCGGCAATCCGATGATGTATGTCAACCTCATCTGGATCTGGGGCCATCCCGAAGTCTACATTCTGGTGCTGCCGGCTTTCGGCGTCTTCTCGGAAATCGTCTCGACCTTCTCCAACAAGCGCCTTTTCGGTTATGCCTCGATGGTCTACGCCACGGGCGTCATCACCATCCTCGCTTATGTCGTGTGGCTGCACCACTTCTTCACCATGGGTTCGGGCGCAAGCGTGAACGCCTTCTTCGGCATCACCACGATGATCATCTCGATCCCGACGGGTGCCAAGATCTTCAACTGGCTCTTCACCATGTATAAGGGCCGCATCAAGTTCGATGTCCCGATGCTGTGGACGATCGGCTTCATGATTACCTTCGTCATCGGCGGCATGACCGGCGTTCTTCTCGCCGTTCCGCCGGCGGACTTCGTGCTGCACAACTCGCTGTTCCTCATCGCCCACTTCCACAACACCATCATCGGCGGCGTTGTGTTCGGTGTGCTCGCGGGTATCGTCTACTGGTTCCCGAAGGCCTTCGGTTACCGCCTCGATCCTTTCTGGGGCAAGCTGTCCTTCTGGTTCTGGTTCATCGGCTTCTATTTCGCCTTCATGCCGCTCTACATTCTCGGCCTGATGGGCGTGACCCGCCGTATCAGCCAGTTCGAAGACAATTCGCTGCAGATCTGGTTCGTGATCGCGGCCTTCGGCGCCTTCCTGATCGCGCTCGGCATCGCCTCCTTCGTCATCCAGCTCATCGTCAGCTTCCTCAAGCGCGATCAGCTGCGTGACGTTACCGGCGATCCCTATCATGGGCGTACGCTGGAATGGTCGACCTCGTCGCCGCCGCCGGCCTACAACTTCGCCTTCACGCCGGTCGTCCATGACGTCGACGCCTGGGCGGATATGAAGAAGCGCGGTTATGTCCGTCCGCTTGAAGGTTACATCCCGATCCATATGCCGAAGAATACCGGTGCGGGCGTGATCATCAGCGCCATCAGCGTGGTGCTCGGCTTTGCGTTGGTGTGGCACATCTGGTGGCTGGCGGCTCTGTCCATGCTCGCCATCATCGCGGTCTCGATCGCCCATACCTTCAACTACAACCGCGATTACTACATTCCGGCTTCCGATGTTTCGACAGTCGAGGCGGAACGTACGAAGCTGCTTGCTGAACAGGCGTAACGAATATGGCTCATGCACCTGCACAAAGCGTCGACGGCGCTGAACCACCGGTCTTCTATCTGAAAGAAGACCACCACCCGGAGAACGGCACCTCGCTGGGCTTCTGGCTCTACCTGATGAGCGACTGCCTCATCTTCGCGACCCTGTTTGCCACCTATGCCGTTGTCGGCCGCAACTATGCGGCCGGCCCTTCGGGCGCCGACCTGTTCGATCTCAAGCTGGTGGCGATCAATACCGGCTTCCTGCTCTTCTCCTCCATCACCTATGGCTTTGCCATGCTGGAAATGGAAAAGAAGAAGGTGAAGTCGACACTGGTATGGCTTGGCGTCACCGGCCTCTTCGGCCTCGCCTTCCTCGCCGTGGAACTTTACGAGTTCCATCACCTAATCGCGGAAGGCGCCGGTCCGCAGCGTTCGGCGTTCCTGTCGGCCTTCTTCGCGCTGGTCGGTACGCACGGTCTGCACGTCACCTTCGGTATCATCTGGCTCGTCACGCTGATGTTCCAGGTCTCCAAGCACGGCCTGATCGCAGCAAACAAGCGTCGCCTGATGTGCCTTTCGATGTTCTGGCACTTCCTTGACGTCATCTGGATCGGCGTCTTCTCATTCGTCTATCTCATGGGAGTTCTTTGATGAGTTCCGAAGCACACGCACACCACGACGCGCATGGCGACGACCATCACCATGATGGCGCGAGCCACGGCACCTTCAAGAGCTACATGATCGGCTTCGTCCTGTCGGTTATCCTGACGGCGATCCCCTTCTGGCTGGTCATGGGCGACGTTCTTGAAAACAAGACCCTGCTGGTCATCGCGATCATGGGTCTCGGCGTCATCCAGATCTTCGTGCACATGATCTACTTCCTGCACATGGACACCAAGTCCGAAGGCGGCTGGACCTTCATGGCGCTGATCTTCACCGTCGTGGTGCTCCTGATCACGCTCTCCGGCTCGCTCTGGGTCATGTACAACATGAACAAGAACATGATGCCGCTGCACATCGAAGATGTGAAGAACCTGCCCTGAGCAGCATAAATCAACGGCCTGCCGGGTTTCCGGCGGGCCGGCTAACGCACCAACACATAACCCCATGAATCGTGGTGCGATTTATGGGGTTATTTGCTGGAAGACCGGATGCCTGCGGCCGAAAGCGCTGCCGCGGCAAGCCGCATGGCCTTGCAAGGACTGTGAAATCATGACCGATCCATCGACAACCGCCCCGCAGAAGCGCCGTATCCGCCCCGCGGCAATCGTCGTCCTGTTTTTAACCATCATCCTGACGGGCTCTCTGCTTGCGCTCGGAACATGGCAGGTCAAACGTCTTTCCTGGAAGCTCGATCTCATCCAACGCATCGAGGCCCGCGCCCATGCGGCCCCTGTCGAGGCCCCTGCCGCCGCCGAGTGGCCGGCCCTTGCCGATCCCGCAGGCTATGAATATCGCCGCGTAAAATTGTCGGGCACCTTCCTCAACGACAGGCAAGTTCAGGTCTATACGGTCAGCGATCTCGGCCCCGGCTACTGGGTGATGACGCCGCTCAGACGCGACGACGGTTCAAGCGTTATCGTCAATCGCGGTTTCGTGCCTTCCGACAAACGGGACCCATCCTCCAGACGGGAAGGTGAACCCGCCGGAAATGTCGAGATCGTCGGATTGATGCGTGCGCCGGAAACCGGCGGGCTTTTCCTTCGAACCAACGATCCGGCAAATGGCCGTTGGTATTCCCGTAACATCCCGCAAATATCGCAGGCATCCGGCCTTTCCGATGTCGCGCCGTTCTATGTCGATGCTGATGCGACACCCAATCCGGGCGGCTTGCCGATCGGCGGCAAGACCATGCTCACCTTCCCCAACAACCACCTCTCCTATGCCGTTACGTGGTATATTCTGGCGGCCATGGTGGTTGCTGCCGGCTGGTACGTTCTGCGCAATCTCAATGCACCGAAATCGAAACGGGACGAAGACTAAGCGGCCGGTTTTACCGGATGGTTCATAAAATCACTTTCTTCTTCACGTTTTGCTGATCTATAACGACAGTTCGGCCTGACATTGCCCGTCGGCGCATTTTGTTTCGGTGAGTTATGGCAAGAGCATTTCTTCTCGTTCTGGATTCCTTTGGCGTCGGCGGCGCACCCGACGCGGAGCGTTATGGCGATCTTGGCGCAAACACGCTCGGCCATATCGCGGAATTCTGTGCCGCGGGCGCTGCCGACAAAGCGGGGCTTCGCTCCGGTCCGCTGAAACTGCCGAACATGTGCTCGCTCGGCTTGCTGGAGATCGCGAAACAGGCAAGCGGCGACATTCCCGCAGGCATGGAGCTGCCGGAGCGTATTTTCGGCCTGCACGGTTCCGCCAGCGAAATCTCAAAAGGCAAGGATACCCCGTCCGGCCACTGGGAGATCGCCGGGACGCCCGTAACCTTCGACTGGGGATATTTCCCGACGGAAGGCGATGCGTTTTCGCCGGAACTGGTGGAAGCGATTTGCAGGGAAGGCGATATCCCCGGCATTCTGGGCAATTGCCATGCTTCCGGCACCGAGATCATCGCCGAGCTCGGCGAAGACCATATCAGAAGCGGCAAACCGATCTGCTACACCTCATCCGATTCCGTTTTCCAGATCGCCGCGCACGAAACGCATTTCGGTCTGGAGCGGCTCATCGCGCTTTGTGAGGCGGTGCGCAAGCTGCTTGATCCGCTCAATATCGGCCGTGTCATTGCGCGCCCCTTCATCGGCGAGACCGCCGCCACCTTCGAACGCACCGGCAACCGCCGCGACTTCTCCGTTCTGCCGCCCGAGCCGACCCTGCTTGACCGGTTGGTGGAGGCGGAGCGCAAGGTGCATGCCATCGGCAAGATCGGCGATATCTACGCCCATCAGGGCGTCTCGCGCATCATCAAGGCAAATGGCAACAGCGCCCTGATGGATGCGACGCTGCAGGCCATCGATGAAGCCGAAAACGGCGATCTTGTCTTCACCAATTTCGTCGATTTCGACATGCTTTATGGCCATCGCCGCGACGTTGCTGGTTATGCCGCCGCCCTTGAGGCTTTCGACGCCCGTATTCCCGAAATCCATCGCAAGATGAAACCGGGAGATATCGCCCTTCTCACCGCCGACCACGGTTGCGACCCCACTTGGCGGGGCACGGACCATACACGCGAAAGGGTGCCGATCATGGCATTCGGACCGGGCATCCGCTCGCGCGACGTCGGCATCCGTTCAAGCTACGCCGATATAGGCGAAAGCATCGCCCACCATCTTGGCATCGAGGCCGGTTCTCACGGCAGGAGCTTCATTTGACATCGCATTTACTGAAAGCGGAAATTCACTGCCACCTCGAAGGTGCGGCCCCGCCCGCCCTCGTTGCGAAACAGGCGGAGAAATACGGCATCGACACCAGCGGTTTTCTGCGGGACGGCCAATATGTCTGGTCGGATTTCGCCGAATTCATCCGTTGTTATGACGCGGTGGCGCAGGTGTTCAAGACGGATGAGGATTATGCCGTCCTGACTGAAACCTATCTGACCGAACTTGCCGAAGCCAATACCATCTATAGCGAGCTGATCATTTCGCCCGATCATGGCGACCGCATCGGGCTCGGCGCCGACGCCTATCTGGCCGGCATTGCCGAAGGCATCCGCGTCGCGAAGGAAAAAACCGGCATCGAAACCCGCATCATCGTGACCGGCGAGCGGCATTTCGGTCCTGACCGGGTGATCGCGGCGGCCGAATATGCGGCCCGCGCCCGGCACCCGCTGGTGACCGGCTTCAACATGGCCGGCGAAGAGCGCATGGGCCGCGTTGCAGACTATGCCCGCGCCTTTGACATTGCCCGCGATGCAGGCCTCGGGCTGACCATCCATGCCGGTGAGGTTTGCGGGCCGGAAAGCGTTGCCGACGCGCTCGACCTCGTCAAACCTGCGCGTATTGGCCATGGCGTGCGCGCCATCGAAGATGCCGGTCTTATCGCCCGGCTGGCCGAGGCGGGAACGGTTCTGGAAGTCTGCCCCGGCTCGAATATCGCGCTCAACGTCTATCCTGATTTTGCCAGCCACCCGCTGAGAGCTCTCAGCGATGCCGGAGTGCGTGTCTGCATCAGTTCCGACGACCCGCCATTCTTCTTTACCTCGCTTGCGCGGGAATATGCGCTGGCTGCGGATGAGTTCGGCTTCAGCGATGCCGAGATCAACCGTATGACACGGACCGCACTGGAATGCGCCTTCGTGGACGAGGAAACACGCGCGCGACTGCTTGCGAAACTCAATGGCGCCTGACGCTGCGGTTCGCGGGGGTAAAACCGCGAAGAAGGCTTGCGAAAAACGCACTTTCGGTGAATTACAGGGCATAAGATAAAAAGGAAGGCCAGTTTCATGGACGGCGTCACAGTCATCGAACATCCGCTGGTGCGGCACAAACTTACCATCATGCGCAAGAAGGAAACCTCGACGGCCGGCTTCCGCCGCCTGCTCAGGGAAATTTCAACGCTGCTCTGCTATGAAGTGACGCGCGACCTTGAAATGACGATGGAAACCATCGATACGCCGCTCGAAACCATCGAAGCCCCCGTGCTCGAAGGCAAGAAGCTGGTTTTCGCCTCTATCTTGCGCGCCGGCAACGGCCTCCTGGAAGGCATGCTCGAGCTTGTGCCTTCGGCGCGCGTTTCCCATATCGGCGTTTATCGCGATCATGACACGCTGGAAGCTGTCGAATATTACTTCAAGGCTCCCGAAAGTCTCGATGCGCGCCTGATCATCGTTGTCGATCCGATGCTGGCAACCGGCAATTCCTCCATCGCCGCGGTGGAAAAGCTGAAGGAGCGCGGTGCGAAGAATATCCGCTTCCTGTGTCTGCTGGCGGCACCCGAGGGCATCAAGAACTTCCGCGAAGCGCATCCCGATGTGCATATCTACACCGCCGCGATCGACAGCCATCTGAACGAGAAGGGTTATATCGTTCCCGGTCTCGGCGATGCCGGCGACCGCATGTACGGCACCAAATAAACCCGTTCATCATTGCTTAACCGTTTGAGCCATTCGCCGCCTCCACCAGCGGCGAATGGCTTTTTCTTTTAAGGTTTCAGCATGTTTTGCGTCTATTCTCGGCAAGAATAACCTGCCCCTGGAGGAGCAACGACTTGCTGACGCGCGCGATTTTTCTGCTTGTTGGGCTTTCGGTCGGTGCGACGCAGATTCCGGCTCTGGTGGAAAAATTTCAGCCGCGCCCGGAAACGAGCATCGAGAAAGCGGAAGCCAGACCCGAAGCGACCAAACCGGAGCCCGTTTCGCTGGGCGGCGTCAATCTGAAAGCGGATGCCCGCGGCCACTTCAACGCTACCTTCCGCATCAATGGCAAGTCCTTCGACGGGCTTGTCGATACCGGCGCTTCGATGGTCGCCATCAACGAGACGATTGCGCGCCGGCTGGGCCACGGCGTCAACAGCCTCGATTTTAAATATGCAATTTCAACGGCCAATGGTCAGACCATGGCAGCCTATGTGAAGCTCGACCGGGTGGAGATCGGCGCTATCCGAGTTCAGAACGTCGACGCCATGGTGCTGAAGGACAATGCGCTTAGCAACATGCTGATCGGCATGAGTTTCCTGAAGCAATTGTCGTCTTTCAAGGTATCGGGCGGCGAGATGCGGCTGGTCAAGTGATCCGCTCGAGAATGGGCGCATCGATCTCTGGCGCGCTGTCAGCAATTCCGTAGCAGGCCGCTACCCTTTTCACCGCACGTTCTGCTTCCTCCCTGGAAGCAGCATGGACAATGGCGATCGACTCGCCCTTTTCCACTTTCGTACCGAGCGGGATAATGTCCGAGATACCAACAGAAGGATCGATCGTGTCCGATGGCTTTTTTCTGCCGCCGCCGAGTTCGACGACAACCATGCCAAGATCACGCGTGGCGCAGGAGGCGAGCAAGCCGCTACGCTCTGCCAGAACCGGAAGAATGACCGGCGCAGAAGGCAGATAGCGGGACGGGTGCTCAACGAAGTCCAATGGACCGCCCAGTGCCGAAACCATCCGTGCAAAGATTTCCAGCGCCCGGCTGGAGGAGAGCGCAGCCGACGCCAGCGCCTCTCCTTCCTCCAGCGTGGCCGCCTTTTTCGCCTGCACCAGCATTTCCGCCGCAAAGGACAGGACCACCTTTTCAAGACGGGTGCCGGCCTTGCGACCGGCCAGAAAATCCAGACAATTGATGATTTCGACCGCGTTGCCGGCGGCATCGCCAAGCGGCTGGTTCATGTCGGTTATCAGCGCCGTTGTCGGCAGGCCTGCGCCATTCGCCACATCGACCAGCGCGCGGGCCAGATTGCGGGCATCCTCGACGCTCTGCATGAAAGCACCGTTGCCGACCTTCACATCCAGAACCAGCGTCTGCAGCCCGGCCGCAAGCTTTTTCGACAGGATGGAGGCGGTAATCAGCGGTATGGAATCCACCGTCGCGGTCACATCGCGAATGGCATAAAGACGTTTATCAGCGGGGGCGAGATCGCCCGTCTGGCCGATGATGGCGCAGCCGACCGTCTTTACCGTCCGGCGAAACAACGTCTCGTCCGGCATGACATTGTAACCGGGGATCGCTTCCAGCTTGTCCAGCGTGCCGCCGGTATGGCCAAGGCCCCTGCCGGAAATCATCGGCACGGCGAGACCACAGGCGGCAACGATGGGGGCGAGCATCAGGGAGACGTTATCGCCAACACCGCCGGTGGAGTGCTTGTCCGCCACCGGCCTGCCGAGATCGCTCCAGGACAGGACCTCACCGCTGTCGCGCATCGCGAGCGTCAGCGCCACCATCTCATCCCGGCTCATGCCGCGAAAGAACACCGCCATGGCAAAGGCAGCCGCCTGGCCTTCCGAGATGCCGTCTTTCGAAAGCGCCTCTATGAAAGCGGCAATCTCCCGAGGCTCAAGTGACAGGCCATCACGTTTGCGGCGAATGATTTCCTGCGGGATCAAGCTCAATACCCGCTGGCGGCCTTGGCGGGCTCGCCGCCGGCCAGCACGTTCAGCACATCATCGAGAACACCGGAAGCGCCGAAACGGAAGGTGGACGGCATGGCCCAGTTGGGCGCCATGATGGTTTCCGCCAACCTGAGGTAAAGCGTGGCGTCTTCCACCGTGCCGATACCGCCGGCGGGCTTGAAACCGACCTTCTGCCGGCTGTCGCGGATCGCCTGCAACATGATGTCGGCTGCCTCCAGCGTGGCATTGATCGCGACCTTGCCGGTCGAGGTCTTGATGAAATCGGCCCCTTCGGCAATGGCGAGTTCGGATGCGCGACGGATCAGCGCCTTGTCCTTCAATTCGCCGGTTTCAAGAATGACCTTGAGCAGCACGGGTGCTGCGCAGGCTTTGCGAACGGCCGCCACCATGGTGGACAACGCTGTTTCATCGCCCGCTATAAATTTGCGGTAGGGAATGACGAGATCGATTTCGTCAGCGCCGTCACGGATCGCCGCCTCGGTTTCGGCAACCACGGTCGCGATGTCGAGATCGCCCGAAGGAAAATTGACGACCGTGGCGATGCGGATAGCATGGTCTTTTCCGAAAGCAGCGCGGGCCTGCGCCACGAAGCGCGGCCAGATGCAGATCGCGGCCGTATTGCCATACTCCGTATGCGCCCGCTGGCACAAAGCAGCGATCTGCTCGGGCGTGCAGTCTTCCTTGAGATTGGTCAGGTCCAGCAAGGACAGGGTGAGGGCAGCCGCTTCGCGCGGACGCTGGAGTTCCATGGTCACGCTCCTCCTGCGATCATTTCCTTCAGAATGGCAGCAAGCCTCTTGCCGCCCACGGGAGCCATATCCTTGGTTTCTTCATGGCTCAGTTCCGCGCCGGTCATGCCGGCACCGTAATTGGTAATAACCGATGCGGCGGCAACGCGCATCCCGAAAAAGCGCGCAAGGATGACTTCCGGCACGGTGGACATGCCAACGGCATCCGCCCCCAGCAGCCGCGCCATGCGGATTTCCGCCGGCGTTTCGAAGCTCGGGCCGGAAAACCACATATAGACACCGCCGAACAGAGGCACCGTGGCGCGGATGGCGGCGTTGCGCATGGCAAGCATCAGATCGGGATCGTAAGCGGTGGTCATGCCGACGAAGCGGCGATCGCTTTCCTCGCCAATCAGCGGGTTCATGCCGGAATAGTTGATGTGATCGGTGATCTGCATGACCGAGCCGGGCGGCATGTCCTGCCTGACCGAACCTGCCGAATTGGTGAGAATGAGCGACTGCACGCCGAGACCGGCCAGCGCTTCGATGACGACCCGCATGGCGCCCGGATCGCCCTTTTCGTAAAAATGCACCCGGCCGGAAAGCATCATGACAGGCTCGCCGCCGAGATAACCGGCCACCAGCTCGCCCGCATGGCCGGAAACGCCGCTTGCGGGAAAACCGGGAAGCTCGGCATAGGGCACCCGGACCGGATCGCTGACTTCTTCCACCAGCGAACCGAGGCCCGAGCCGAGGACGATGGCGACGCGCGGCATCAGGCCGTTCAGGCGCTCCACCAGAATATCGATCAGGGTGTCCGTCATCAGGGTAACTCGGTCTTGAAGCTGGCAGGCAAGAGCTCTTCCATGGTCATGACCTTCTGGACGCCGGTTTCGTCACAGAGATAGATTTTCGTTTCCGGCGTCGCGAACTCGGCGATCTTCTGCCGGCAGCCACCACAGGGTGGGCAAAGAGCAAGCTTTTCGGCGATGACGGCAATTTCGCTGATCTTCTTTGCTCCGCCCATGATCATGGCGCTGATGGCGGAAGGCTCCGCGCACCAGCCCTGCGGGAAGGAGATGTTTTCGATATTGGCACCCTTGTAGATTTTTCCATCGTCGGCGCGGATGGCCGCGCCGACTGGAAATTTCGAATAGGGCGCATGGGCAAAGGCCATGGCCTCAACCGCTGCCTCGAACAACGCATGAGATGTCGGGTTGGAGGACATGAGTTTAACGCTCCTTCGCATAGGCAACGCCACCGGCCTTGGGGGGCTTGGCGACGCCGATGAAACCGGCAAGCAGGATGCAGGTCAGAATATAGGGCATGGCCTGGAAGATCTGCACCGGCACCTCGCCGATACCAGGCACGGATTTGCCCTGCATGAAGTTGGCGAAGGCATCCAGAAAACCGAAGAGCAGGCAGGCGAACATGACCGGCACCGGCTTCCATTTCGCGAAGATCAGCGCTGCAAGCGCGATATAGCCCTTGCCGGCCGACATGTTGGCGATAAAGGCCGCCGATTGCGCAACGGCGAGATAAGCGCCTGAGAAACCGCAGAGGAAACCGGCAACGATGACGGCGCGGAAGCGCATCCATGTCACCGAAATGCCGGCCGTGTCCACCGCGCCCGGGTTTTCACCGACGGCGCGCAGACGCAGGCCAAACCGGGTGCGGTAAAGCACCCACCAGGAGAGCGGCACCGCCAGAAAGGCGAGATAGGTGAGGATGTTGTTGCCGGAAATGACATTGGCATAAAGCGGGCCGATGAAAGGCACCTCGCGCATCGCATCCGCACCGGGCAGGATGATCGGCGCAAAGCGGCCCTCAGACGGCAATTGCGGCGTGCGGCCGCCCTGCCCGAACCAGGCCTGCCCCAGAACCACCGTCAGGCCGGCGGCGATGAAGTTCAGCGCCACGCCCGACACGATCTGGTTGCCGCGATTGGTGATGACGGCGAAACCATGGATCAGCGAGAAGAGGATGGAGACGGTGATGCCCGCCAGCAGACCGGCCCATGGATCTGCCGTGAGATAGGCAACGCAGGCAGAGGCGAAGGCCGCCGCCAGCATCTTGCCTTCAAGCCCGATATCGAACACGCCGGCACGTTCGGAAAAAAGCCCGGCAAGTGCGGTGAAGAGAAGCGGTATGGTGAGGCGGACGGTCGAGCCGAGGATGCTGACCAGCATATCGAAAAAATCCATATCAGCTCACCCCTTTGCCAAACGCTGGTAGATGCGGACGACCGCCGGCCGGTACATATATTCCAGCGCGCCGGCAAACAGGATCACCAGACCCTGGATCACCACGATCATCTCGCGGGTAATGTTCGGCATCTCGAAAGAAAGATCCGCACCGCCCTGATAGAGAATGCCGAACAGCAATGCCGAGAAGATGATGCCAAGCGGATGGCTCCGCCCCATCAGCGACACGGCAATGCCAACGAAACCAGCACCGCCGACGAATTCCACCTGCAGACGGGCGGAAGCCCCCATGACCGGGTTCAGCGCCATCATGCCCGCCAGGCCGCCGGAAATGAGCATGGCGATGATGACGGTACGCGCATAGGGAATGCCGGCATAGATGGCGGCCGACGGGCTGATGCCGAGCGTGCGCATCTCATAACCGAGCTTGGTACGCCAGATGAGCACCCAGACGAGGAAGCACATGACCAGCGCGATGATGAAGGAGACGTTGAACGGCGCCGGCCCAAGCTTGAGGCCGAACAGCGCCATCAGCCAGTCCAGCTTCGGCAATTGCCCGCCCGGCAGAAAGGTGCGCGTTTCCGGCGCCATCTTGCCCGGCACGATCAGCACATTCACCAGCAGATAGACCATCAGCGCAGCCGCGATGAAGTTGAACATGATGGTGGTGATGACGACGTGGCTGCCGCGCTTGGCCTGCAGCCAGGCCGGAATGAAGGCCCAGGCCGCGCCAAAAAGCGCGGCACCAATGACGGCGAAAGGCATCGTCACATACCATGGCACGTAACGATCAAGCGCCAGCGCCACCAGCGCGGCACCCAGCCCGCCAATATAGGCCTGACCTTCGGAGCCGATGTTGAACAGGCCGGCATGAAAGGCGACTGCGACGGAGAGGCCGGTGAAGATGAAGCTCGTCGTGTAAAACAACGTGAAGCCGATGGCATCGCCACGGCCGAGCGCGCCTTCAATGAGCAGACGAAGGGCTGCCAGCGGGTTTTCACCGATGGACCAGACAACGAGGCCGGAAATCAGAAAGGCGGTGACGACGTTCAGCAACGGCAACAGGCCGTAGCTGATCCAGTTTGGTAGGGGTACGGAAGCGGTACTCATTCATGCCTCATGCGGCGATGCCGGCCATCATCAGGCCCAGCGTCTGTTCTTCGGCTTCCGCCGTTTTTTCTCCAACGACACGCCCGGCGAACATGACCATGATCCGGTCCGAAAGGGAACGGATTTCATCGAGTTCGACCGAAACCAGCAAAATCGCCTTACCGGCATCGCGCATTTCAATGATGCGGCGATGGATGAATTCGATGGCGCCGATATCCACGCCGCGGGTCGGCTGGCCGATAATCAGCATCTTGGGGTCGCGTTCAATTTCGCGGGCCACGACGATCTTCTGCTGATTGCCGCCGGAAAAATTCGCGGTCTTCAGCTGCGGATTCGGCGGGCGGATATCGTATTTCTCGATCTTTTCGACTGCATCCCTGCGGATGGCCTCGGGGTTGAGGAAAGGTCCTTTACCGTATCTCTCATCATGGTGATAACCGAGGATGGAGTTTTCATATTCCTCGAATTTCAGCACCAGCCCCATATGGTGGCGGTCTTCCGGGATATGCGCCAGACCAAGTTTGCGCAAGATCGCCGGATCGGGACGGTCCACCTTCTGGCCATCCACCCATATCTCGCCCGAATAGGGCTTGCGGATGCCGGCGATGGCTTCGAGCAGCTCAGACTGGCCATTGCCCGCCACGCCGGCGATGCCGACGATTTCACCGGCACGGACATCGAGCGAGACATCGTCCACCATGGTGACGCCGCGACTGTCCTTGACAGTGAGATTGCGAATGGAGAGCAGAACATCGCCCGGTGTCGTCTCGCCCTTTTCCACCCTGAGCAGCACGCGGCGGCCAACCATCAGTTCGGCCAGTTCCTCGACGCTGGTTTCGGAGGTCTTGCGGGTCGCGACCATTTCACCGCGGCGCATGACGGAGACGGAATCCGTGATCGCCATGATCTCGCGCAGCTTGTGGGTGATGAGGATGACGGTCTTGCCCTGCTCGCGCAGGACGCCGAGTATCTTGAAAAGGTGATCGGCCTCAGCTGGCGTCAGAACGCCGGTCGGCTCGTCGAGGATCAGGATTTCGGCGCCACGGTACATGGCCTTGAGGATTTCGACGCGCTGCTGCAGGCCAACCGGCAGTTCCTCGATGACCGCATCCGGATCGACTTCCAGACCGTAATCGTCCTCGAGGCGCTGCAATTCCTTGCGAGCCGCCGCCCGGCCCTTGGCGAGCGACGCGCCGCCTTCCGCGCCGAGCATGACGTTCTCCAGCACGGTGAAATTTTCCACCAGCATGAAATGCTGATGCACCATGCCGATGCCGGCATTGATCGCGGCCTGGCTGTCGCGGATCACGATCGGCGCACCATTGACCCGGATTTCGCCGGCATCCGCCTGGTAAAATCCGTAGAGGATCGACATCAGGGTCGATTTCCCGGCGCCGTTTTCCCCGATGATGCCGTGGATCGTGCCCTTGGCGACGGTCAGATTGATATTCTTGTTGGCGTGAACGGCACCGAATTTCTTGTCGATGCCCACCAGTTCGATTGCAGGGTCCATACTCAAACCGAAACCTTTCCGAAGGCTGGATATGAAAAGGGCGCAAGATGAAAAACATCATGCGCCCCCGTTACATATCATATCATTTCGGGCAGGAATTATCCGCCATATAGTCATGAACCTTGACGGCGCCGGAGATGATATCGGCCTTCGCCTTGTCCACGGCGGCGGTCATTTCCGGCGTGATCAGGGCCTTGTTGTTGTCGTCGAGAGCGTAGGCGACGCCGTCTTCCTTGACACCGAGCGCAACGATGCCGGGGGTGAACTTGTCGTCCTTGGCATCCTTATAGGCATTGTAGACGGCCAGATCGACGCGCTTGACCATGGAGGTCAGAACCGAACCCGGATGCAGGTGGTTCTGGTTGGAATCGACGCCGATCGAGAACTTCTTGTTGTCGGCGGCAGTCTGCAGCACACCGATACCCGTCGCGCCGGCTGCCGCGTAAATCACGTCCGCACCCTGGTCGATCTGGTTCTTGGTGAGTTCGCCGCCGCGCACCGGATCGTTCCAGGCCGCACCCGTGGTGCCGGTCATGTTCTGGAAGACTTCGATCTTGTCGTTGGCAGCCTTTGCGCCCTGCGCATAACCACAGGCGAACTTACGGATCAGCGGAATATCCATGCCGCCGATGAAGCCGACCTTGCCGGTCTTGGAGGCCATGCCGGCCAGAAGACCGACGAGATAAGAGCCTTCATGCTCCTTGTAGACGACGGAGCGGACATTCGGCAGTTCGACGACGGAATCGACGATGACGAACTTGGTATCGGGGAATTCGGCCGCGACCTTTTCCATGGCCGAGGTCCAGGCGAAGGACACGGCGACGACCGGGTTGAAGCCCTTGCTGGCGAAGTTGCGGATGGCCTGTTCGCCCTGCGTGTCGCTGGTCGGTTCAAAATCGCGGAACTCGATGCCCGTTTCTGCCTTGAACTTTTCAGCGCCGGCCGCAGCGGCTTCGTTGAACGACTTGTCGAACTTGCCGCCCGTGCCATAGACCAGCGCCGGCTTGATATCCGCCGCGAGCGCAGAAGCCGACATTGCGGCAAGCGCAAAAAGTGTCAGAAGGGATTTTTTCATTGTGCAGCCCTGTTGTTGCAATTGATATTATTAGGGTCCTCCCGCAAACCCGTTGACCGGGAATGTCTGCGGAACCGCCAGCCGTTTCCCCGGCTGTGCTTGGCCCATATCCTTGCATGGCTCAATGAAAAATTCATCCGGTTTTTTTGACCCGGTGGAAAAACTTTAATCTGGCGCTTTTTTAGTCTTTCCACCGGCCAAAGCTGCAAAAAATCTAGTCGATATTGCAGCTTACGCCTGTTCCCCTGAGGCCGCAGTAGCCACCCGGGTTCTTGGCAAGATATTGCTGATGATAGTCTTCCGCGTAATAAAATGTTTCAAGCGGCCCGATCTCGGTGGTGATAGCGCTGCCATGGCCCGCCGTCTCCAGGGCGTCCTGAAAAGCGTCACGCGCCTTCTGCGCCTGCTGCAGCTGGCCTTCCGTCGTCGCGTAAATGGCGGAACGATAGGTCGTGCCGACATCGTTGCCCTGCCGCATTCCCTGAGTGGGATCATGCTCCTCGAAGAATATCTTGAGCAGGCCCGAGAGCGAGATGACAGCCGGATCGTAAACAACCTTGACCACTTCGGCGTGGCCCGTCTGGCCCGTCGTCGTCTCCTGATAGGTCGGGTTGCGGGTAAAGCCGCCAGCATAACCCACCGCTGTCACCCACACGCCCGGCGTTTTCCAGAACAGCCGTTCCGCACCCCAGAAGCAGCCCATGCCGAGATAGATGGTTTCAAGACCATCGGGATAAGGCCCTTTCAAAGGCCGGCCATTGACGAAATGGTTTTCCGGCACCGCAAGGGCCTCTTCGCGTCCGGGCAAAGCGGTTTCTTCGGTCGGCATCGTCGTTTTTTTTGAAAGCGTATCGAACAGGAACATTCGGTCCTCCATGCGGCCAGTTCCGCCGCTTCTCATGGTTCACATCTGCGGGCGCGCCCGATTCAACAGACAAAAGTCAGGCCGACAAACGCCTCATCGCCTTGTGTTTCCTGTAACCCGCCATCCAGCAAAGCAGGGAAAGCGCCAGGGAAACGGCAAATGCCGGCACCGTCGACAGGGCATTTTCAACGAAGCGCCACGCTTCAGGGTGAATATAGTGAGCCATGGCCGCTTCCACCATGGTGCGCGAGGCAGGAAGAAGATAGTTCCAGACGGACAGGATGCCGGTGATGTTGACCGAGGATGTGGAAACCGAGCGGATCGAATCGAGCACACCCAGAAAAACCGCCGCCACGAGGAAAAGAAAGCTCAAAAACCGCAAAAAAGCTTTCATCGGGGACACCTCGCTTACGAGCCGCCGGTCGGGCAGCCATGTTTTGAAACCTATAATGCATCGATAAAGGCGGGAAAACCGCTTTGCAATCGCATCGGAACGCAGGAAATTGCCGACATTTCAAAAAACTGTCAGATTCGTGTTGATCCCTGCGAATTCATCGGTATATATCGCGCCGTTCCAGTGATTTGCATTCTTCAAAACATGCAGATTTGAAAAAGGACAGGTGGCCGAGTGGTTTAAGGCGCACGCCTGGAACGCGTGTGTGCGTGAAAGCGTACCGTGGGTTCGAATCCCACCCTGTCCGCCATTTCACCGCGCGTCATAAAACATCACCGAGCAGCTGCGCGACGCCTACCATGGCTGGCTTCGCTCTTTTCAGGTCCCTCTCCGCCGCTATCAGCTGCATCGACGCGGATCGTTATCAGGACATCGCCATAATCTGGAACGGCCTCGAAGAGTTCACGGGCAATCGTCAGCGCAGGTTTCTCGCGCGCTGCGGCGTGCCAATCCCTGACCATGGTAAATTCCAATTCCACCTTCGCTGAACGAGCTTTTTCGAACGGCATTAATTTTACCCGGATATAATTGACGAATCGTATTTTACCCGGGTATTAAGCGCACATCCATTTCGGCGAGCGCGACATGTCCAATTCCTCGAGCAAAACTTGCACCGCATTTTCCGGCAATAAATTGCTGTTCACCGGCCCTTTGGCCGAAGTGGCCATTGCAATTGGCCGATCAGGCGAGACCGACGCCGCCGTGCTTGTGTTCGATGATGCGACGGGCCGTGTTGTCGATCTCGATCTGCGCGGTACCGATGCGGACATCGTTGAACGGCTGTCTCAGCCTCTCAAGACATTGGCGGGACGGTATCGTCCGAGGGCCGACACCGCCGACGCGACGCTTTTGGAGGAAGATCGGGATCAGAAAAGCCGCGGCCGGCCGAAACTCGGAGTTGTCGCCCGCGAAGTGACGTTGCTGCCACGGCAATGGGAATGGCTGGCAGGCCAGCCCGGCGGCGCTTCTGCCACTCTACGGCGTCTGGTAGAAGAGGCCCGGAAGGCAATGGATCCGCACCAGCAAAGGCGAGTGGCGCAGGAGGCCGCGTATCGATTCATGCAGGCGATCGCGGGAAATCTGCCCGGTTACGAAGAGGCGACACGTGCCCTTTTTGCTGATGATCGCCCCGCGCTGGAAGAACGGCTCGCCTCATGGCCCGCAGATATCAGGACTTACGCCCTGCGTCTCGCATTCGGCCCGACCGATCCTGCGTATTCGTGACGCGCTCCCTGTCTTCCGCACCGTCACGAAAGTCGTTCCAATGATTGCCGATGGAGGGCAGCCATGAACATTGCAAAATCCAATGGCATCGAACTCGCCTGGGACAGTTTTGGCGATGCCGCGAATGAGGCGATCCTACTGATTTCCGGACTGGGAACACAGATGATCCGCTGGACGAAGCCTTTCTGCCAGGACCTGGCCGCGAGAGGGTATCGCGTAATCCGCTTCGACAATAGGGATACCGGATATTCCACCCATTTCAGCGCCTCTCCCACACCGGATTTCGGCACCCTTGCGGCTGAATTGATGGCGGGACGCCGGCCGGACGTCCCCTATTCGCTCAGCGATATGGCGAAGGACACCGTCGGCCTTCTCGATGCGCTCGGCATCGCGAGGGCTCATGTCGTCGGCCGCTCCATGGGCGGCATGATCGCACAAATTCTTGCTAGCGATCACGCTGACCGTGTCCTTTCCCTGACTTCGATCATGTCGAGCACCGGTAATCCCGCCCTGCCGCAGGCGGCACCCGATGTCATGGCGATGATGATGCGCCCCGCCCCTGATCCCACCATCGATCAGGAAGGGTTTCTGGCTGTACGTCTTGCTTTCGCGTGCCGGATTGCCGGCATGGGTTATCCGTTCAACGAAGACGCCCATCGCGCCCTTTTGCTGGAAGAGGTGCATCGCGACCATGATCCCGGTGGCGTGGCACGGCAGATCGCCGGCATGGCCGTGGCTGGGGACCGGCGCTCACGTCTGGCGACGATCACGGTGCCGACGCTCATCATTCATGGAACGGATGATCCCTTGATCCCGCCGGCCTGCGGTTATGATACGGCGCTTTCGATTCCAGACGCGATTTATCTGCCGATCAAGGGAATGGGACACGACATGCCGCGCGCACTTGACCAGACGGTTATCGACGCCATTTGCAGCATGATTAAAGAGAGAGTGCCTCGCGAGGCGTGAGACCCTTCCGGCCCACCATAAGCCCCATAATCGCGAAAGCGGTCAAAACCGCTTCGGAATCGGAGCTCGTTCTCCACCGCCGCCATCGCATCTGATGGCGGGACAGCATAATGTCCAAGTCGCGTTTTCCCGCTTCCGCAAGCCTTGATGGCTATGCTTCTGCACAGACAGGGGTTTCTTGCGCTTTTTTGCTGCGCTTCCCCCTCTCTTGCGCCTTGCAGCAGGAAAAATCGCTCCTTATATACGCCGCATAACTGCAGCGAATACTGCAAATCCAAGTCAAGGAGTTGTCAATGGAATGCCTCACGGGGTTCCGACGGCTCGCTTCAAGGAGAGAAGAGCATGGCAAAAGTAATCGGTATCGACCTTGGCACGACCAATTCCTGCGTCGCAGTGATGGACGGCAAGGACACGAAAGTAATTGAAAACGCGGAAGGCGCGCGCACCACGCCGTCCATGGTGGCATTTTCCGACGATGGCGAACGCCTTGTCGGCCAGCCGGCCAAGCGCCAGGCGGTCACCAACCCGACCAACACCCTGTTTGCGGTCAAGCGCCTCATCGGCCGTCGTTATGAAGACCCGACCGTTGAAAAGGACAAGGCCCTCGTCCCCTTCGAAATCGTCAAGGGCGACAATGGCGACGCCTGGGTGAAGGCGCAGGACAAGAATTATTCCCCGTCGCAGATTTCCGCGATGATCCTTCAGAAGATGAAGGAAACAGCTGAATCCTATCTCGGCGAAAAGGTCGAGAAGGCCGTCATCACCGTTCCGGCCTACTTCAACGACGCCCAGCGCCAGGCAACCAAGGATGCTGGCCGCATTGCCGGCCTTGATGTTCTGCGCATCATCAACGAGCCGACCGCGGCAGCGCTTGCCTATGGCCTCGACAAGAAGGACGGCAAGACCATCGCCGTTTACGACCTTGGCGGCGGTACCTTCGATATTTCCGTTCTGGAAATCGGCGACGGCGTTTTCGAAGTGAAGTCCACCAACGGCGATACCTTCCTTGGTGGTGAAGACTTCGACATGCGTCTGGTCGAATATCTGGCCGGCGAGTTCAAGAAGGATCAGGGCATCGACCTGAAGAACGACAAGCTCGCTCTGCAGCGCCTCAAGGAAGCTGCGGAAAAGGCAAAGATCGAACTTTCGTCCTCGCAGCAGACCGAAATCAACCTGCCGTTCATCACGGCCGATGCTTCCGGTCCGAAGCACCTGACGCTGAAGCTGACCCGCGCCAAGTTCGAAAGCCTGGTGGACGATCTGGTGCAGCGCACCGTCGCACCGTGCAAGGCAGCACTCAAGGATGCCGGCGTTTCCGCTTCCGAGATCGATGAAGTCGTTCTCGTCGGTGGCATGAGCCGCATGCCGAAGGTGCAGGAAGTCGTCAAGCAGCTGTTCGGCAAGGAGCCGCACAAGGGCGTGAACCCGGATGAAGTGGTCGCCATGGGCGCCGCCATTCAGGCCGGCGTTCTGCAGGGCGACGTCAAGGACGTTCTGCTGCTCGACGTGACCCCGCTGTCGCTCGGCATCGAAACGCTCGGTGGCGTCTTCACCCGTCTGATCGATCGCAACACGACGATCCCGACCAAGAAGAGCCAGACCTTCTCGACCGCCGAAGACAACCAGTCGGCCGTGACCATCCGCGTTTCGCAGGGCGAGCGCGAAATGGCGCAGGACAACAAGCTGCTCGGCCAGTTCGACCTCGTCGGCCTGCCGCCGTCGCCGCGCGGCGTTCCGCAGATCGAAGTGACCTTCGATATCGACGCCAACGGCATCGTGCAGGTATCCGCCAAGGACAAGGGGACGGGCAAGGAACAGCAGATCCGCATCCAGGCCTCCGGTGGTCTTTCCGACGCCGACATCGAAAAGATGGTCAAGGACGCTGAAGCCAATGCCGAAGCCGACAAGAAGCGTCGTGCGGGTGTCGAGGCCAAGAACCAGGCCGAAAGCCTCATTCACTCCACCGAGAAGTCGGTGAAGGAATATGGTGACAAGGTTTCCGAGACGGACCGCAAGGCCATCGAAGACGCCATTGCCAGCCTGAAGACGGCGGTTGAAGCTTCCGAGCCGGATGCCGACGACATTCAGGCGAAGACCCAGACCCTCATGGAAGTCTCCATGAAGCTCGGTCAGGCCATCTACGAAGCGCAGCAGGCCGAGGCCGGCGACGCTTCTGAAGGCGGCAAGGACGACGTCGTCGATGCCGACTATGAAGAAATCAAGGACGACAAGAAGTCCGCATAATCGCGTGGCTTCCCTACTCCTCACACCATATGCAAGACATCCGGCTGCCGACGTGCAGCCGGAAATCCATTTGCGGGGCTTGTTATCTTAATGGCGAAAGCAGACTTTTACGAAACACTTGGCGTCAGCAAGACCGCGGACGAAAAAGAGCTGAAAAGCGCCTTCCGCAAACTCGCGATGAAATATCATCCGGACAAGAACCCGGATAACGCCGAATCCGAGCAGAAATTCAAGGAAATCAACGAAGCATACGAAACGCTGAAGGACCCGCAGAAGCGTGCGGCCTATGATCGTTTCGGCCACGCCGCATTTGAAAATGGCGGCATGGGCGGCGGTGGCATGGGCGGCGGCGGTTTCGCCAATGGCGGCTTCTCCGATATATTCGAGGACATCTTCGGCGAGATGATGGGTGGTGGACGCGCACGCCGCTCTTCCGGCGGGCGTGAGCGCGGCGCCGACCTTCGCTACAACATGGAAATCACGCTGGAGGAAGCCTTTGCCGGCAAGACGGCGCAGATCAGGGTTCCGACCTCGATCACCTGCGACGTCTGTTCCGGCTCCGGCGCCAAACCCGGCACGCAGCCGAAGACCTGCGCCACCTGTCAGGGCTCCGGCCGCGTACGCGCGGCGCAGGGTTTCTTCTCGGTGGAACGCACCTGCCCGACCTGCCATGGTCGCGGACAGACGATTTCCGACCCCTGCGGCAAGTGCCACGGCCAGGGCCGTGTGACGGAAGAGCGTTCGCTCTCGGTCAACATTCCCTCGGGCATCGAGGATGGCACCCGCATTCGCCTGCAGGGCGAAGGCGAGGCAGGCATGCGCGGTGGCCCGGCGGGCGATCTTTACATCTTCCTGTCGGTCCGGCCGCATGAGTTCTTCCAGCGCGACGGCGCCGATCTTTATTGCACCGTGCCGATTTCCATGACCACGGCGGCACTTGGCGGCACTTTCGATGTCACGACGCTCGACGGCACCAAGTCGCGTGTCACGGTTCCGGAAGGCACCCAACCAGGCAAGCAGTTCCGTCTGAAGGGCAAGGGCATGCCGGTGCTGCGTTCGGCGCAGACGGGCGATCTCTATATCCAGATCCAGATCGAGACGCCGCAGAAACTCAGCAAACGTCAGCGCGAGCTGTTGCAGGAGTTCGAGCAGCTATCCTCCAAGGAGAACAATCCGGAATCGACCGGCTTCTTTGCCCGGATGAAGGAATTTTTCGACGGCTGATTATCGTCGTTACGCATCATGATAAACGCCGCCGTCTTTCGGGACAGGCGGCGTTTTTGTTCAGATCAGCCGGAAAAACCGCCTTCCTGCAGATATAGCCGTTCCTCCGGCGTCGTTTCCCGCAGCAATATGTCGTTGCGGTGCGGAAAACGGCCGAAGCGCTGGACGATATCGCGATGCTCTTCAGCATGGTGCAGATAAAGCCCGCCAAGCGGCTGGTTGAGAGTGCAGGCACGCTCCTGATCCTGCAGGTCTTCCGCATGAGAAAAGGGCAGATAAAAAAAGACGCGCAAATCCTCGCCCAGCGCCTGATCATGGCCCCGGCGGATCGCCTTGTCGGCGAATAACCGCGCCAGCGGATCGGTCGCATACATATGCGCGGTGCCACGAAAGCAGTTGCGCGGAAACTGATCCAGCAGAAGCATCAGCGCCAGACTGCTTTCCGGCTCCCCCAGCCAGTCATCCAGTTCGCGCCTCGCGGCGGCAAAATGGGCGTCGCGGAAACGGTCGTGGAAGTGGTTGTCGAAGGCGGCATCCTTGTCGAACCATTTTTCAGGTCCCGCCTTCCTCCAGAAATCCACGATATCGGCGGCAAGTGCGGCTGTGTCTTTTTTCATTGGGTCTTCCCTGTCAGTAATGCGGCGGACGGGTGATTGCAGGCGCGTCCAGCGATTGCTCCTCCAGACTCAGAAACCTCTCCGTCAAGCGGTCGAGCTTGGCGCGGGTCTGTTCCACCACCTTCCACTGCTCCGCCAGCTGATCGGACAGTTCCTCCACGGCCTTGGCCTGATGCGCGATCGTTTCCTCAAGCGCGATGATCCGTTTTTCGGTTTCCGACGTCATATCGACCTCTCTTTCCCGCCCTTCCTTGTGCCTTACGAGCTTCGAGTCAACCATACGCCGCTTTCGTGAACCGGATTCGTCATAATGATCGACTCAACAAAAAACGCCGGCGACGTTTCCATCACCGGCGTCCGAATTTTTCCTGATTTTGCTCAGTCCTCTTCGACGAAGACTTCTTCGCGCTTTTTCTTCACGCTTGGCAGGAAGACGACGATCAACACCGCAAGCGCAATAAAAAGCAGGGTGGCGCTGATCGGACGCGTGACGAAGGTCATCGGATCGCCACGCGACAGGATCATGGCGCGGCGCAGGTTCTCTTCCAGCAGCGGGCCAAGCACGAAACCCAGAAGCAGCGGCGCCGGCTCGCAGCGCAATTTCACCAACACGTAACCGATGAAACCGAAAAAGGCGACGGCATAGAGATCGAAGACGTTTGAATTGACGCTGTAAACCCCGATGGCGCAGAAAGCCATGATGATGGGGAACAGCACGTAATAGGGCACCGTCAACAGCTTCACCCACAGCCCGATCAGGGGCAGGTTCAGGATGACGAGCATCAGATTACCGATCCACATGGACGCGATGATGCCCCAGAACAGCGCCGGCTGCTCGGTCGCAACGTTGGGGCCCGGCACGATGCCCTGAATGATCATCGCACCGATCATCAGCGCCATAACCGGGTTGGCTGGGATGCCAAGGGTGAGCAACGGAATGAAGGAGGTCTGGGCGCCAGCATTATTGGCGGATTCCGGACCGGCCACGCCGGCAACCGCGCCATGCCCGAATTCCTCCGGGTTCTTGGAGACGCGTTTTTCCACGGTGTAGGAAGCGAAGGCAGCGAGGATTGCGCCGCCGCCCGGCAGGATGCCGAGTGCGGAACCGATGGCCGTGCCGCGCAGCACCGGGCCGATCATACGCTTGAAATCCTCCTTCGACGGCATCAGGCTGCTGACCTTGGCGATCAGCACCGACCGGGTGCGTTCATTCTCGAGATTGCGCAAGATTTCAGCGATGCCGAAGACGCCAACAGCGACCGCAACGAAGTTCAGGCCATCGGCATACTCGCGGATGCCGAGGGTGAAGCGCGGCGTGCCGCTATAGATATCGGTGCCGACCAAGCCGAGCAGCAGGCCGAGCACCACCATGGCCAGCGCCTTGACGATGGAGCCATGGGCAAGTGCGATCGACGAAACGAGGCCGACGACCATCAGCGAGAAATATTCCGCCGCGCCAAACTCCAGCGCAATCGCCGTCAGAGGCGGGGCGAAGATTGCCACGAGAAAGGTGGATACCGTGCCGGCAAAGAACGAACCGATGGCAGCAATGGCGAGTGCGGCACCCGCCTTGCCCTTGCGCGCCATCTGGTAACCATCGATGGCAGTGACGGCAGAGGACGATTCGCCAGGCATATTGATCAGGATGGCCGTGGTGGAGCCGCCATATTGCGCGCCATAATAAATGCCGGCGAGCATGATCAGCGATGAGACGGGTTCGAGCTGGAAGGTGATCGGCAGCAGCATGGCGATGGTCGCCGTCGCGCCGATGCCGGGCAGCACGCCGATCAGGGTACCGAGCAGCACGCCGATCAGGCAGAAGAACAGGTTTGCCAGCGACGAGGCGGTGACGAAACCGAGAGCAAGATTATCGAGCAAATCCATCGCAGCACCTCAAAATTTAAGCCAGGGGCCGAAGCGCTGGAACGGCAGGCCGAGACCGTAATTGAAAACAGCGACGGAAAAGACCGTGATGGCTGCGGAAAGAATGACCGCCATGAGCGGGCTCATCTTGTGGGAGGCGAAGGCCGCGATAAGGGCACTGAAAAAAAGCGCCGGCACAAAGCCGAGGCCCCGGACAGTGAAACCGAAGAAGATTGGCGCGGGCAGGATGAAAAATATGCCTCGCCAGGCGATCGCTCCGATACCTTCCCCGGCGGGGCGGGCCGACCGCAGAAATATGACGCCACCGAGCAGGATCAGGATGATTGCGAGAACGAGCGGGAAATAGCCCGGTCCCATGCGAAAGGCGGTTCCGATCTCCAGCCCATAAGACTGCAAGGCGAAAAAGACGCCAAGTCCCATGAAAATTGCCCCGCAGACTGCCTCGGCAGGGTCATTAAATAACGACTTCATGAAAGATGCCCCTCCATTGCGGCCGGTGACACACCGATCCGCGCTTTAAATCGATGGCAAAAAGCCGGCGGCAGGGTGCCGCCGGCGATTGCTTTGACCATCAGTCGGCATATTGGCCGGCGGACTCGATCACCGGCTTCCAGCGAGCGATTTCGCTTTCAAGCTTGGTTTTCAGGGCGGCGGGCGTCGCATCGCTTTCCGGCGAAGGCGTGGTGCCGAGTTCGGCAAAACGAGCCGCGACATTCTTGTCCTTCAGCGCGATCTGCAGCGACTTGGAGAGTTTTTCGTTGATTTCAGCAGGCGTGCCCTTGGGCGTGTAGATGCCGTGCCAGATGCCGACCTCAAGCTTCGGCAAGCCCGATTCGGCGACCGTGGGTACATCCGGCAGCACATCAAGCCGCTTGGCCGAGGTCACGGCATAGGCTTTCACGGTTCCGCCCTGGATCTGCTTGGTGGTGTTGGTGGTCTGGTCGCACATGATGTCGACCTGGCCGCCGAGCAGGTCGGTCATGGCCGGGCCTGTGCCCTTGTAGGGAACGGTGACGAGCGGTGTCTCAATGGCGCTCATGAACAGCATGCCGCACAGATGCGAAGCGGCGCCGATGCCGGCATTGGCGACGGTTACCTTGTCCTTGTTCGCCTTGGCATAATCGATCAGACCCTTGAGATCCTTGGTCTCGAGGTTCTTGCGCGACAGGATGGTCATCGGAACTTCCGTGACCAGGCCGACATATTCGAACGCGTTCAGCGTATCATAGGCGAGCTTGCGATAGAGCGTGGCGCTCGTCGCCATGCCGATATGATGCAGGAGAACGGTGTAGCCGTCCGGATCGGCTGCCGCCACGCGGCCTGCACCCAGTGTGCCACCCGCACCGCCGACATTTTCAACGATGATCTGCTGGCCGAGATCCTTCGACATGGATTCAGCGACAAGACGCGCAACCGTATCCGTCGGACCACCGGCGGCAAAAGGCACGACCATGGTGATGTTGCGCTCTGGATAGTTCTGAGCGGATGCGGACAGCGCAAAAAGGGAAACGGCAGCGGCGGCAGCAAGGCCGGTAACTGTCTTCAGTATTTTCATCGATTCCTCCCGGATGAAAATGTTCGCCACTTCAGCCGCGCATACTCCTCTATGGCGGCCGGGGTGAGCTATTTGCGATCCGGGATCAGCGTTCAGCAATGGCGGTCTTGCAAATGAGGTGCGGTTTTATCGCTATCACTGCTGGCAATGGGTGGATTTCCACCCATGAGGCCTCGTCCATGGGTGGAAATCCACCCATTACACCTCGGTCATATGACGGTGCAGTTCGTATTTCTGCATTTTTTCGTAAAGCGTTTTGCGCGAGATACCGAGCGCCTCATAGACGGATTTCAGATTTCCGCCATGGACGGCTATCGCGCGCGCAATGAGGCTCTTTTCATAAGCGGCGACCTTCGCGGCAAGTGCTGCCCTGCCATCGTCCGGGAACGGCAGCGATGGTTCGGCAACGTCGCTTTCCAGACCGAGCACGAAGCGGTCCGCCGCATTGCGCAATTCCCGCACATTGCCCGGCCATTCACGCAGGGAGATCGCCGAGAGCAGTTGCTGAGGAACCTCCATGTCTTCCCGCCCGTAACGGGCAGCGGCCTCCCTCACCAGATGCAGGAAAAGCAAGGGAATGTCAGCGCTGCGCTGCGACAGGGAGGGGACAAGAAGCGTCGCCACATTCAGGCGGTAGAGAAGGTCTGCGCGGAACCGACCGGCCGCAACCTCCTGCTCCAGATCCACCTTGCTGGTGGCGATAAAGCGGACATCGAGTTCCACTGTCTCGTTGGAGCCAAGGCGGGTAATCACCCTTTCCTGCAACACGCGCAGGAACCGGCCCTGCAATTCAAACGGCATGGAGCCTATTTCATCCAGCAGGATGGTGCCGCCGCGGGCGTGCTCGAACTTGCCGTAGCGCGGGCGCAGCGCACCCGGAAAGGCGCCCGCCTCGTGGCCGAACAGCTCGCTTTCGATCAGTGTTTGCGGCAGGGCGGCGCAATTGATCGCCACGAAGGGCCGGTTGGCTCTGGCGCTGATATCGTGAAGCGCCCGCGCCACCACCTCCTTGCCCGCGCCGGTATCGCCGACGATGAGCGTGTCGGCATCCGTCGCACCGATGGCGCGGATGCGGTAACGCAGATCGACCATGATCTGGGTTCGGCCGGGCAGACGCGTCTCGAGATCGTCATGCTTGCCCGCCACCGCCTTCAGGCGGCGGTTTTCCAGCACCAGCGCCCGCCGATCATTGGCTCTTTTGATGATGCCGGCGAGATATTGCGGGGTGAAGGGCTTTTCGATGAAGTCATAGGCGCCGTTGCGCATGGCGTTGACCGCCAGCTGCACATCGCCATGACCCGTCATCAGGATGACAGGTATTTCCGGATCAAGCTCCCTCACCTTCTGCAGCAGCGTCATGCCATCCATGCCGGGCATCCTGATATCGCTGACCACGACGCCATCGAAGCTATAGCCGATGAGTTCGAGCGCATGTTCGGCACTCGCAAGCATGGTGACGGCAAAACCGGAAAGCTCCAGCGCCTGCGCGGTGGAAAAGCGCAGTTCCTCTTCGTCATCGATCAACAGAACGCGCGACATGGTCATTCCGCCGCCACCTCCACGCGATAGGCAGCTGCCGGCAATTCGATCTCGAATTCCGCCCCGCCGTCTTCATGGTTTCTGACGCGCAGCTGGCCGCCAAAATCCTTGATGATATTGTAGGTGATGGAGAGGCCGAGACCGAGGCCGCGCCCCACACCCTTGGTGGTGAAGAAGGGATCGAAGATGCGTTCCGAAATTGCCGGCGGAACGCCGGGACCACGGTCGCGGATGAAAATCGACACCGACTGACCGTTCAGCACGGCTTTCAAAGCGATGCGGCGGTCCTCGCGCCCTTCCACCGCATCGGCGGCATTGGAGATGATGTTGACCAGCACCTGCTGCAGCCGCACCGGCCCGGCTTTCACCGCAAGCGGCACCGAACCGAGATCGACATCCAGAACCGCATCGGCGGCCTTCAGCCGCGCGCCGACGATTTCGAGCGTGTCACGAAGGACGGTATCCAGACTGACCGCAGCCATTTTTTCGTTGGGCTTGCGGGCGAAATTCCTGAGGTGCTTGCTGATGGACGCCATGCGGTCGATGAGGCCTGAAATACGCCTGAGGTTCTCCGTCACCTCTTCCAGCCGCCCCCGCTCTACCAGGAGCGACGCGTTTTCGGCATAATTCTTGGCGGCGGCAAGCGGCTGATTGAACTCATGCGACAGGGCCGCCGACATCTGCCCGAGTGCCGCAAGCTTGCCCGCCTGCACCAGATCGTTCTGCATCTTGCGCAATTGTTTCTCGGTCTGGCGGCGTTCGGCGATTTCGTGTTCGATCTCCTGGTTCACGCGCGCCAGATCAGCAGTGCGTTCCTCCACCCGGCGTTCCAGTTCCGCCTGCGCTTCCGCCTGGTGGGTCAGACGTTCACGCAGACGCCGGCGTCTTTGCAGCATGGCCGCGATAACGGCAGCGGCAAGACACAGGCAGAGAATGATGGCGATCATTGCCGTCTTGACCTGCGTTCTGAGTGAGCCCGTATCCATCAGCACGCTGACGGTCCAGCCCGCATCCGGCATCGGCTGCGACAGGACGAGATATTCCCTCTCACCGTCATCCTGGGTGATCGTCATCAATTGATGGGAGCCGAAGCTGCCGTTTTTCAGCGGCAGTTCCTTCAGGGTGGCGTTCGCGTAACGGCGGGATGCCTCCGTGCGCGCAAGCCTTTCGGGTGTCAGCGGCATCAGGCCGGAATAAAGCCATTGCGGCGTTCCCGTCATGAAGATGATGCCTTCCGGATCCGATACGAGGATGCGGTTCTCGCCATCGCCGAAGGATGCCTCTATGCCTTCAATATCGACCTTGAAGACGATGACGCCCTTGATCTCCTCGTTGAAGAGGATGGGGGCGGAGAAATAATAGCCACGTTTGTGAGAGGTGGTGCCAAGCGCGAAGAAACGCGACTTGAAGCCCTTGGCGGCATCCTGGAAATAGGGCCGGTAGCTGAAATTCTCGCCGACGAAGCTCGTGGGTCCATCGTAATTGCTGGCGGCGATCGTCTCTCCATCCAGCGTAATGATGTAGATATCGGAGGATTCCAAGAGGGTGTTGATGGATTTGAGATAGACATTGGCGCGCTGACGCAGCGCCTCATCCTTCGGATGCGCGACCAGCTCCTCAATGTCGTCGTGATCGGCGATCAGAGCCGGCAGCGGTTCGTAACGGCTCAAAAGCCCACCGAGGGCAGAGACGGCCAGCCTGAGGGTGGTGCGGCCCTGATCGGATACTTCGCCGAAATAGCTTTCCGCGATGATGCCGTCACCCTTCGTCACGGCGCCGTAGCCGAGACCGAGGCTGAGAAGCATCAACAAAATCCAGCGATATTTCACCGAAACTCCCCCTAACGCGCACCAAACTGCTCTCCCGAGCAGAGTGTAGGAGGAGTGGCCGAATTTTCCAAGTGAGTGGAAAAGACAGCCAAACGGTCCTGAAAACAAAAAACCGGCCACGAGGGCCGGTTTTTTGTAATTACAATGTCGGAAAAGCTTATGCGCTTTCCTTCGGCGTCAGAACCTGACGGCCGCGATACATACCGGTCTTCAGATCGATATGGTGCGGACGGCGCAGTTCGCCGGAGTTCTTGTCTTCAACATAGGTTGCAGACTTGAGACCGTCAGCCGAGCGGCGCATACCGCGCTTGGACGGGCTTGTTTTTCTTTTTGGTACAGCCATTTTTGTTACTCCACTTTAGCGGCGAAACAACGGAACCGGCCAGAACCAAAGGCCGAATGTCGGGTGTCTCGATATCGGAAATTTGGCGCGCTTATACATGCCCTAACGGGCTTTGACCAGCCCTGACGCGCATTTTTTCCGATTCAGCGGAACAGGGACGACGAGCAGGCTGGAGGTGCACGCAAATCAGGCCTCACTTCTATCAAAAACGATGAGTTCCTTGAAGTGGTTCATGTCCATGAATTCACAGAAAGCAGGCGGGCGCATCTCGATGACAGGGGCTGCTGCGCGCAGTTTTTCCAGCTCTTCGTCCAGCATTGCCTGCCACCGCGGCAGGCTTTCCGGCGCAAACCAGCGTGTGATGTAGGACAGCGTGATATGAAACTCATAGCTTTCGTGATCGGGATGGCGGTAACCGAAGGCTTCAGCAAATGCATCGCGCCACAGAGCGACAGTCCGGTCGTCTTCAGCGGTCGCCCCCTTCATCACCAGTCCTGTCGGTTTAAGACCCGTCACCTGCATGTTGAAGCCCGGCAGAACCGGAAAGGCCGAAAGACGGTCACGATAATATTCGGTCATCGTGTCGATCGGCGTATCGAGCGGCATCTCCTCGGGCCAATAGGGAGCCATGCGCCGGAACTCGATGATGCCCTGAAACACCGTCATATGCAGGCTGGAAACCGGCGTGAAGGCAAGCAGCGATGCCTCGGGCATGTCCAGAAAACGCTGGCGTGTCGTGATGATCGCGCTCTCGGTTTGCGAGCCTTCAACGAGGTGGCAGACGACCGTGTTACCCGGCTCGGGCAGGAATTCGCGCTCGGCGTTAAAGCGGCTGCCGAGATGGCGCGGCGGCTGATCGTGGTTGGCAGCGGAAATATACTCGAGATCTTTCGAGACGACCGGGGCGTGCATGGGGAAACTCCTTTTGAGACGTTTCCCCTAGTCCCGATACGCAACAGATCAATGACATCGACCGGTGGATTTCGCAGGTCCTGCGACCTTTCAGTGCGCCTCATCCCAGTTGTCGGCCGCGCGGGCATCCACCTGCAGCGGCACCTTCATGGATATCGCCGGCATCGCCGCATTTTCCATCACGGAGACGACGACGGGCAGGGTCTTTTCGATTTCCGCTTCCTCGACTTCGAAGATGAGTTCGTCATGCACCTGCAGCAGCATGCGGGCGGAAAGTTTTTCTGCCTCCAGCGCCGGCTCGATACGGACCATCGCACGGCGGATGATATCGGCCGCGGAACCCTGGATCGGCGCGTTGATGGCCGCACGCTCGTTGAAGGCTTTTACGGAAGGGTTGGAGGAGCGGATCTCCGGATAATGGGCGCGGCGGCCGAAAATCGTTTCGACATAACCGTTTTCGCGGGCGAAAGCCTTGGTCGCTTCCATGTAGTCGCGAATGCCGGGGAACCGCTCGAAATATTTCTTGATATATTCACCCGCCTCAGAACGGGCGATGCTGAGCTGATTGGCCAGCCCGAAAGCGGAAATACCGTAGATGATACCGAAGTTGATGGCCTTGGCGCGGCGGCGCACTTCCGACGGCATACCTTCCACCGGCACACCGAACATTTCCGATGCGGTCATCGCATGAATGTCGATGCCGTTTTCAAACGCGTTGCGAAGCTGCGGAATATCCGCGACATGGGCAAGCACGCGCAATTCGATCTGGCTGTAATCGGCCGACAGCAGCTTGTGGCCGGGCGTGGAGATGAAGGCCGTGCGAATCTTGCGGCCTTCGGCGGTACGCACCGGAATGTTCTGGAGGTTCGGCTCCGAAGACGACAGGCGCCCCGTCGTGGTGGAGGCAAGCGCGTAAGACGTATGCACCCGCTTCGTCTCTGGATGAATATAGCCGGGCAGCGCATCCGTATAGGTCGATTTCAGTTTGGTCAGCTGACGCCAGTCGACGATCTTGCGCGGCAGTTCGGCACCTTCCGCGGCCAGATCTTCCAGCACCTGCGCCGATGTCGACCATTGGCCGGTCTTGGTTTTCGAACCGCCCGGCAGGCCCATCCGGCCGAATAGGATATCACCAAGCTGCTTGGGCGATCCGATATTGAAACGCTCGCCCGCCAGCTGATAAACTTCCTCTTCGAAGGCAGTCGCCTTCTGGGCCAGTTCGCCGGAGAGACGCGACAGGATTTGCCGGTCCACGGTGATGCCACGCTCCTCCATATGCGCCAGAACCGGCACCAAGGGGCGTTCCAGCCGCTCATAGACCTTGGTCAGGCGCTCGGCGGCAAGCCGGGGCTTCAGCACCATCCAGAGGCGCAATGTGACATCCGCATCTTCCGCCGCGTAAGCCGTCGCCTTGTCGATATCGACGAAATCGAAGGTGACGCTCGACCTGCCCGACCCCGTCACATCCTTGTAGGCGATCGGCTTGTGACCGAGCCAGCGTTCGGACAGCGAATCCATGCCATGTGTGCCCTTGCCGGCCTCCAGAACATAGGAAATCAGCATCGTGTCGTCGAAACTCTGCATGACGACGCCATGGCGTTTCATCAGCAGGTAATCATATTTGAGGTTCTGAGCGATTTTCAGAACGGCCGGGTCCTCAAGCAGGCTCTTCAGACGCTCCATCGCCTCCTTAAAGTGCACCTGCCCTTCGGCCAGCTTGATACCATCGCTGAAAAGATCGCCGCCGGAGCCGGTCTTGTGTGTCAAGGGAACATAGGCAGCACGGATATCCGTGCCCGAGGCATCCTTGCCATTATCTGCAATCGCCAGCGAAAATCCGACGAGTTCGGCCTGCATGGGGTCGAGCGAGGTCGTTTCCGTATCGAAGGCGACGACACCGGTTTCGCGGGCCGCCGCAACCCAGCGGTCCAGCGCCGCCAGATCCCTGATCGTCGTGTAGGCTGTCGTGTCGATCCTGGCGGCGGCAAACACCGTTTGCCGTGCCGTGGCGAGATCGGCGGGCGCACTGCCCTCCCCCGTCGCCTTTCTTGCTGTCGCTGCCGGGGAAGCCGGCGCATTTTTCGCATCAGCGACCGCTTCACCGGCAGAGACGGCAGGGGCAGGCGCATCGAGATCGGGACCATGGGCATCGGCACCCCATTGCACCGGCACATTGGCGGGGTCGATGGCCGAGGCATCGGTTTCGGTCGCTTCGGCAACCCGGCGCGTCAGCGTCGTGAATTCCATGGCCTTCAGGAAGGCAATGAGTTTCGGGCCGTTCTGCGGTTCGAGCACCAAGGCCTCAAGAGACTGTTCCAGCGGCACATCGGTCCTGAGCGCTACAAGCTGTCTGGAAAGGCGGGCAAGCTCCGCATTAGCAATGATATTTTCCCGGCGTTTCTGCTGCTTGATTTCATCCGCACGCGCCAGAAGGGTATCGAGATCGCCGTATTCCTCCAGCAATTGCGCCGCCGTCTTCGGGCCAATGCCGGGAATGCCGGGGACATTATCGGTGGAGTCGCCGGTCATCGCCTGAAGGTCGATCATCTTTTCGGGACCTACGCCCCATTTTTCGATGACATCGGGAATGCCGATCTGCTTGTCCTTCATGGCGTCGTACATGTGCACATTGGCCGTGACGAGCTGCATCAGATCCTTGTCGGACGAGATGATGGTGACATCGGCGCCGACGGCCTCCGCCTGGCGGGCATAGGTGGCGATGATATCGTCCGCCTCGAAGCCCTCCGTCTCGATGCAGGGAAGGTTGAAGGCGCGTGTCGCTTCGCGGATCAGGCCGAATTGCGGAACAAGGTCTTCCGGTGGCGCGCTGCGGTTGGCCTTGTAGAGATCATAAAGCTCATTGCGGAATGTCTTCGACGAATAATCGAATATGACCGCGAAATGTGTGGGGGTGACACCGACATCGGTATTGCGCGCATCCTTCAGGAGCTTCCACAACATGTTGCAGAAGCCGGAAACGGCGTTGACCGGCAGCCCGTCCGACTTGCGGTTCAGCGGCGGAATGGCATGGAACGCCCGGAAAATGAAACCGGAACCGTCAACGAGGAAGAGATGATCGCCTTTTTTCATGGCGATATGGATAACGCGGGGCCGTTTTGACGTCCATAGAAACTTCGCATAACGCACCGCAAAGCGTATGAAGCGAAGCGTCCGGAAAAGCCCGTGAAATTCACCCGAACGTTACCGATTTGTAATGGATTTTCCCTTGAAAAGCCGCATTTGCAGACACATTTCTTAGGGGACGGCGCCTGATCACGCCGTAGTCTGATTGTAGGCTCGTCCCCCGCCGCATCAGACCGGACAAAGGCCTTTCCCCCTCTCCGGGCCTTTGTCCTCCAATATGACCGCCATGGCCGACCCCTCCCGGCCATGGCGGTTTTATTTTGCGCCATTTTCCAGGCTGGCTTAAACATATCATGCGATATATATCGCACTATCGAAATTGCGCGGAATGCGCTGGCTACGAAGTTTACGGACAGACGAATGGGTTTTTCCCGGGACGAATCGGCGATCTATCTCGCCGCGAGAATGGCAAGGGAATTCACCATGGCGCTCCAGAAGCGAGCTGCCGCATTGGGTTTCTCTCCCGGGCAATTCCCGATTCTCATCGAGCTTTGGCATGAGGAAGGCCTGACGCAGCGGCAATTGCTTGATAGAATCGACATCGAACAGGCAACACTCGCCAATACGTTATCGCGTATGGAGCGTGACGGGCTGATCCTGCGCAAATCCCATCCAAGCGACCGCCGTGCCCAGATCATCGAACTGACGCAGCGCGGCCGGGATCTGGAGGCGAACGCCATCGCCGCCTCCGAGGCGACAGAGGACGCACTGCTCAAGGATTTCAGGCGTTTTGAAAAACAGCTTCTGCTGGAATATATGCGCCGGGCAATCGACAGCGCCAAGAAAGCGAAATAGCGCCCCAAATTCGTCTCCCTGCTGCCGAGCCTTTCATCGCCGAGATAGCCGGGTTCCGGGCGGAAAACCGCTTCGCAGTTTTCTCGAACTGCTCTATCGTTCCGGCGGCTGCGCGTTTGCCGATTCACGGCACGCCTGCCCCTTGTTTCCCGCGATGCGCGATGCCCGGATGTTTCGTCTTATCGCCGGGTCACGACAGACATGACAGGATCAGCGATGACAGACGTTTCCCCCATTCTTTCCACGGCCGACGACAACCTCACCTCCAGCCTCGAGCGGCTGTTCGAACTCGTACGCATTCCGTCGATTTCCACGGACCCTGCTTACAAGGCGGAATGCCGCAAGGCGGCGGAATGGCTGGTGAGAAGCCTTTCCTCATTGGGTTTTGAGGCCTCCGTTCGCGATACGGCCGGCCATCCGATGGTGGTGGCGCATCACGACGCAGCCACGAAAGACGCCCCACATGTGCTTTTCTACGGCCATTACGATGTGCAGCCGGTCGATCCGCTCAATCTTTGGGAAAATGATCCGTTCGAGCCTGCCGTGAAGGATATCGGCGCCGGCCGGCAGGTGATCACCGGGCGCGGGACGGCTGACGACAAGGGCCAGCTGATGACATTCGTGGAAGCCTGCCGCGCCTATAAGGCGGTCAATGGCGGCCTGCCGGTGCGCGTCACCATTCTTTTCGAAGGCGAGGAAGAATCCGGCTCACCGTCTCTGAAGCCGTTTCTTGAAGCAAATGCCGATGAGTTGAAGGCCGACTACGCGCTGGTATGCGATACCGGCATGTGGGACCGCGATACGCCCGCCATTGCCGCTGCCCTTCGTGGCCTGGTCGGCGAGGAGATCGTCATCACCGCAGCCGACCGCGATCTGCATTCCGGCCTTTTCGGTGGCGCTGCCGCAAATCCCATCCACATCCTGACCGATATTCTCGCCGGCCTGCATGACGAGACCGGCCGGGTGACACTTGCCGGCTTCTACGATGGCGTGGAGGAAACCCCTGCCAATATCAAGGCCTCCTGGGAAACGCTGGGCCGCAGTGCAGAGGCCTTCCTCGGTGAGGTCGGCCTTTCAGTACCTTCCGGTGAAAAGGGTCGCTCCGTGCTGGAGCAGACCTGGGCGCGTCCGACGGCGGAGGTAAACGGCATTATCGGCGGCTATACCGGCGACGGCTTCAAGACCGTGATCGCCGCCAAGGCGTCTGCCAAGGTTTCCTTCCGCCTCGTTGGAGAGCAGAACCCGGCAGCCATCCGTGAGAGTTTCCGGGCCTATGTCCGCTCGAAAATCCCGGCGGATTGCTCGGTAGAGTTTCATGAGCACGGCGCATCGCCGGCCATCCAGCTTTCCTATGATTCACCCGTCCTGACGAAGGCCAAGAATGCGCTTTCGGAAGAGTGGCCCAAACCCGCCGTCGTGATCGGCATGGGAGGTTCGATCCCGATCGTCGGCGATTTCCAGAAGATGCTGGGCATGGATTCGCTGCTCGTCGGTTTTGGCCTTACCGATGACCGCATTCATTCGCCGAATGAAAAATACGACCTGCAGTCCTTCCACAAGGGCATCCGCTCATGGGTGCGCATTCTCGACGCGCTCGCAGCGAAGTAATCAAATAGAGAGGAGGCGCCGGCTATTCGACGCCTCCTCATTTTGTTTTTGGACGCCAAAAAACAAAAAGGCCGGGCAAGCCCGACCTTTCCATCCGTTTTTTCGTCAGTGCCAGTACATCCGTGGTCAAAGCGTTCAAACGGTCTGATGTTCCTGAGCGCGTCGATCGTGTCGACGCTGCTTTCACCATCAGGATCAGCTGTTTCGGTTAATCTTTGGTTAACGCGAGAACAGCGGCACTTTTATACATGCCAGCCTGACGGCTCCTGTCCGGAACACCGTTGAACCCTATATTGGTATGCGGTTTGCCTTTTTCAAGACCGGTCGGTTGCGGGCCGTCTCCGCAAAAGAAAAAGGCCGGAAAAATCCGGCCTTTCCATTTGATGTCAATGGCCCCTCAGGGCCAGAGCGCTTAGTCAGGCAGCAACGAGGTTGCCTGCGGACATCTTGCCCGAGCGGCGATCCTGCATCAGCTCGTAGGAGAGCTTCTGACCGTCGTTGAGGGCGGTCAGACCAGCGCGCTCAACTGCGGAGATGTGAACGAAGACGTCCTGCGAACCGTCGTCAGGCTGAATGAAGCCGTAGCCCTTGGTTGCGTTGAACCACTTTACTGTACCAGTCGCCATAACGATTTCCTTCCGTTGGCAAATTGTATTTGCACTGCACGCAGTGCGGTCTTGGGTCGAATTTGAAGGAAAGATCGTCGTGCGCACCTCAAAAAGGTGCCGAAGCTCTGGTCGTCAAACAAATATCGATGGGCGAACACCTAGGTTGGCAGGGGCGAAAAGTCAAGTTTCTTTGAAAAACCGGACGAGCTTTGTGAACCAACGGAAAATGAAAGGCGCGGGAAACAAGCCCTTAAACAGCAAAAACCCGGCGCGGGAGGAGGTGCGCCGGGTTCTTGAAACTGACTGACAATTGGGAGGAGGAGTATTGTCAGTCCAATCGGGCGACGCTGGGAGGAGGAGTGCGTCGCTTCGATGATTTGAATTTACAGGATACCCGCTTAAAAAACAGACGATTCATTGCAGCGCAGCATTGCGCAAAATGCATAGCTATCTGGTGGCATCTTGAAGCCTCTCCGCTTACCGCCTAATAAATACGCATGACCATCGAATCCGTCAGAGCCTTTTTCACCGAGAAGTCACCCGAAGTGGCCGTGATCGAAACCGAAGCGAGTTCGGCGACGGTTGCGCTGGCTGCCGAAGCACACGGCGTCGATCCAGACCAGATCGCCAAAACGATCTGCCTGAAGGCGGGCGACACCATTCTTCTCGTGGTCGCCGCCGGCACGAAACGGCTGGACAACCGCAAATTCCGCGATCATTTCGGCGCCAAACCGCGCATGCTCGGACCTGAAGAGGTGGTTGCGGTAACCAGCCATCCCGTTGGTGGCGTCTGCCCTTTCGGGCTGCCCTCGCCGCTTCCAGTGTTTTGCGACATCTCTCTCAAAAACTACACCGAGGTGGTTCCGGCAGCCGGTGCCACCAATGCGGCGGTGCGGATTTCACCCGACATGATGGCGCGACTGACGCGGGCGGAATGGGTCGACGTCTGCCAATGACGCCGATTTGATCCTTTCAGGACTTAACCCCGCCTTAAATTGCCGCATTTAAACTCTTCATCGTGGATTAAGGATCGCGCAGGCATAGAAGCCTCAAATCCATGGTGGGATGCGCGCGGTTTCGCGAATAAGGAGCGACTTCGGCTGAATGGCAGGCAAGGGCAAATCACGCGAACGGGTAGAACCTTCCTTCGGGGATTTCCACGAGTCCGGCGATGACCTGCGCCTCGATGCCAGCGAGCGTATCAGCGGAACAGCGAAACAGCCTGCCAAGAAATCAAAGCCGGCCAGCGGTCGCGCCAAATCGCAAAAAAGGGAAAAGCGCAGCCGCAGTTCCGGCCGTGGCTCGACGGGCATGATCCGTTCCCTGATTTACTGGTGCATCGTGCTTGGCATCTGGGGTGGGATCGGCATTGCCGGTCTGGTCTTTTATTATGGCGCGCGCATGCCGAGCGCCAGCAGCTGGTCCATTCCCGAACGCCCGCCGAATGTGAAGATCGTGTCAGTGAACGGCAGCGTGCTTGCCAATCGCGGCACCACGGGTGGCGAGGCCCTCGCGCTCGAAGACATGTCGCCGTACATTCCGCAAGCGGTGATGGCGATCGAGGACCGACGTTTTTATTCGCATTTCGGTGTCGATCCCCTTGGTCTTGGGCGCGCCATCGTCACCAATGTGCTGACGGGGCGGACCGTGCAGGGCGGCTCGACGCTGACGCAGCAGCTGGCGAAAAACCTCTTCCTGTCGCCCGACCGAACGCTTGAGCGCAAGGTTCAGGAAGTGCTGTTGTCCTTCTGGCTGGAGCATAAATACACCAAGGACCAGATCCTCGCGATGTATCTCAATCGTGTCTATTTCGGATCCAACGCCTATGGTGTTGAAGCCGCCTCCCGGCGCTACTTCAACAAATCCGCACGCGACGTTAATCTTGGTGAAGCCGCAACACTTGCCGGGCTTCTCAAAGCACCCTCGCGCCTTTCACCGGCGCGTGACCCGCAGGCAGCGGAACAGCGGGCGCAGGTCGTGCTGCAATCCATGCGGGATGTCGGCTTCATCACCGATGACGAGATCAAGACCGCCATGTCGCAGCCGCCGACCAAGGCCAAACGTTTCTGGTCCGGCGCCGAGCATTATGCCGCCGATATGGTGCTGGAGGAAGTTCGCGGCCTGATTGGCGACGTCAAGCAGGACATCGTCGTCGACACGACCATCGACCCCAATCTCGAACGCGACGCTGAAAAAGCGCTGAGCCATGTTCTGCAGGGAGACGGCAAGAAGCAGGGCGCCTCGCAGGCGGCTCTGGTTTCCATCGATGGTACCGGCGCGATCCGGGCCGTTGTGGGCGGGGCGGATTATGCCGAAAGCCAGTTCAACCGCGCCGCCAAGGCGAAACGGCAACCCGGCTCGGCATTCAAGCCTTTCGTTTACGTCGCCGCGCTCGAATCGGGGCTTACACCTTACACCATTCGCAATGACGGCCCGGTCCGCATCGGAAACTGGACACCGGAAAACTATGAGAAGAAATATCGTGGCGAAGTCACGCTTGCCACGGCACTCGCCAATTCGCTGAACACCATTGCCGCGCAGCTGGTGATGGAAGTCGGCCCCGATCGGGTGACCCAGGTGGCGCATCGCATGGGCATCGAATCGGAGCTGCAGAACAATGCTTCCATCGCGCTCGGCACTTCGGAAGTGTCGCTGATGGAGCTTACGGCCTCCTACGCCCCCTTCATGAATGGCGGCTACAAGGCGACACCCCATGTCGTCAAGCGCATCACCGACGCAGATGGCAAGGTGCTGTACGAAAACAAATACGACAATCCGCCGCGCGTGCTGAGCGAAGAGATCGCCGCGACCATGAACGGCATGTTGTCACGCGTCATCACCGAAGGCACCGGAAAGGCCGCGCGCCTGCAAGGCTGGCAGGCGGCCGGAAAATCCGGCACGACGCAGTCTTTCCGCGACGCACTTTTTGTCGGTTATACAAGCAACCTGACCACGGGCGTCTGGTTCGGCAATGACGATGGTACGTCGATGAAAAAGGTCACCGGCGGCGGGTTGCCGGCAAAGGCCTGGAAGGATTTCATGACTGCCGCCCATTCCGGGCTCTCTCCGTCGCCCCTCTTCGGGCTTGGCGCTGGCAATGTACCATCCCTTGGGGAAATGCAGCAGCCGTCACCTGAAAACGCACCCTCCTCCATCGGCGACATCATTTCCAATGCGCTTGGCGGAGGCTCCACAAATAACCGCGCCTATCCCGAGGCACCCGTTTCGCCAAACGCCGGTCAGCCGGGTGCGCCCATGCCGCCGACAAACATTCCCTCACGCGACATGGAACCCGGCTACTCAGCCGGAAACGGACCCGTGCCGCCAGCCGATATCGGCGCTCAGGCACCTGCCACATCCGGGCCGAAGCAGACGACCCTGCTTGATATATTGATGGGGAACTGACCACTTTTCAGGTCACCGGCAGACCGATTTCCCGGGGCGGCGAGCGGTATCGATGATCTCACCGCCGGCTGGCCCATTCACCCTTTCCAAAGGCTTGATGACGCCCGATCCGCAGCCACGAGCGGAGATGGTGCGCGGCTCGCAACATATGCGTGCAGACGCATTAACCGTAGATTGCCATTTGCGCAAAGACGGTTACATTTCGGATGACTTTTTACGGTAAATGAATTATTAATCGTTCATATAAATTAATTTTCTTGTTTCAGAATAACTTTTCAGGGCTCTATATTATGCTGGGTACTAAAGGCTCATCGCATGCCGTTTTTTACGGCGCTCCCTATTCCACGGCAGCCACTTTTGAAGCTTCGGAAACGCAACCTTCCGTTTTGGAAAGTAATATCTCGGCGTTCCAGCGCGGCCAGTTCGCACTCAAAAGAACAATCGACATTGCAGGGGCGTCCATCGCCCTTGTTGCACTCGCCCCGGTCCTGCTGACCGTTGCGGTTCTGGTCAAATTCGACAGCAAGGGGCCGGTCCTGTTCTCGCAGGTCCGCTGGGGCATGAACGGCCGGAAAATCCGCGTCTATAAATTTCGCTCGATGAGAACCGAACTGGGCGACGCCACCGGCGTGGCACAAACGGTGAAGAACGATCCACGGATAACACGTATCGGCGCCGTTCTCCGCCGCACAAATATCGATGAGCTGCCGCAGCTCATCAACGTGCTGAAAGGCGACATGTCTTTGGTCGGCCCACGCTGCCATGCCATCGGCATGCTGGCGGCTGGCCGTCTTTATGAGGACCTTGTTCCCCACTACCACATGCGGCACCGGGTGCGGCCAGGCATTACCGGTCTTGCCCAGATGCGGGGATTGCGCGGCCCGACCGACCGCAGCGACAAGGCGCGCGCGCGTATCGTTTCCGATCTTTATTACGTCGAGAATTTTTCGGTCTGGCTGGATATCAAGATCATGGTCGGGACGGTCATTTCCGAATTGCGCGGCGGCAAGGGTTTCTGACCTTTCAAACGCCGGATGCACGCCAGAATCAAAAAGCCCGGCATCGCTGCCGGGCTTTTTTCATGAAACATGAATTCGTCAGTTCGTCGGCGCGGGAGCGGCAGCCGGATCCGGCAGCGGCGCCGGGTTTGCCGACAGCGTGCGCAGATAGGCGATGAGATCGGCGCGTTCCGTTTCCTTCTTCACACCCGCAAAGCCCATGGCCGTGCCGGGAACGTGCTTCTTGGGAGCTTCGAGGAAGAAGCTGAGATGATCATAATCCCAATGCACGGAACCGCCCTTGGAGAAATCCTTCATCCCCGCGGAGTAGCTGAAACCTTCATGGCTGGCGATCGGCCGGTTGACGATATCGAAGAGATTGGGGCCGACCTTGTTTGCACCACCACTCTCTCCGGTATGACAGCTCGTACACTTCTTGAAGACCGTCTCACCCTTGGCGGCGTCGGCGTTCGCAAGCAATTGTGCGATCGGCGTCGCCGCGGCAGCGGTTTCTCCGCCACCTGCTTCGCCGCCACCCTCTGCCGCAGCAATGGCGTAACCTTCCTTTTCGGGCGCGGGCGCATGGAAAATGCCCTCAGACGCAATTGACACCGACATCAGGACGAAAACCGTGCCCAAAAGCGCCCCAACGCCCATATTTACATAAGAATTCATCTAAACGCGCTCCCTCGCATCCGCTCTATATATAACGGGCATCTTGAAATTGCTCGAAAGCTATGGCTTTTGCACAGCCTGCGCAACTTGAATAATGCTCCCCACACCGTGACGTTTTGACACTTTTCGGGCGGGATTTGAAGGGTGTCGGATGAAGAATCGGGATTTCGAGAAAGCTGTCGTCCTCATACCGGCGCGGATGGCATCCACACGCCTGCCCGGCAAGCCGCTCGCGGACATTGGCGGCAAGCCGATGATCGTGCAGGTTGCGCTGAGGGCACGTGAAGCAGGGGCCGAGCGAATCGTCGTCGCGGTGGATGACGAACAGGTTTTTTCGGCCGTAAAAAATGCCGGTTTCGATGTGATGATGACGCGCGACGATCACCAGTCCGGTTCTGACCGCATTTTCGAGGCTTTGCAGAAGGCCGACCCCTATGGCAAGGCCGAATATGTCATCAATGTCCAGGGCGACCTTCCGACGATTGAGGCGGAAACAATCCGCGCTTCGCTGCGCCCGCTGGAAAATCCTGCCGTCGACATTGCGACGCTGACGGTCGAAATCACCGACGAGGAAGAAAAAACCAATCCGAACGTCGTGAAAGTCGTCGGCAGTCCGCTTTCCGAGACGCGATTGCGCGCGCTTTATTTTACCCGTGCGACCGCGCCTTACGGTGACGGGCCGCTTTATCACCATATCGGGCTTTACACCTATCGCCGCGCAGCACTCGAGACATTCGTGAGCCTTCCGCCATCGCCGCTGGAGAAACGCGAGCGGCTGGAACAGCTGCGCGCACTGGAAGCCGACATGCGCATCGATGCTGAAATCGTCCGCTCCGTGCCGCTTGGCGTCGATACGCCGCACGATCTCGAAAAAGCCCGTACCATTCTTGCAAGCAGACCCCTCTAACGGACAGTCCCATGACCTTGAGCACAAAACGCATTGCCTTTCAGGGCGAATTCGGCGCGAATTCCGACATGGCCTGCCGCGACATGTTCCCGGACATGGAGCCTTTGCCGTGCCCGACCTTCGAGGACGCCTTCAACGCCATCGAAAACGGCGAAGCCGATCTTGGCATGATCCCGATCGAGAACACGCTGGCCGGCCGCGTTGCGGATATTCATCACCTGCTGCCGGAATCGCGCCTTCACATCATCGGTGAATATTTCATGCCGATCCGCTTCCAGCTGATGGTGATGCCGGGTGTGAAAAAAGACGAGATCCGCACCGTGCACAGCCACATCCACGCGCTTGGCCAGTGCCGCAAGATCATCCGCTCCAACGGCTGGAAGCCGGTTATTGCCGGCGATACCGCGGGCGCTGCCAAGCAGGTTTCCGAAAAGGGCGACCGCAGCATGGCAGCCTTGGCGCCCCGTCTTGCCGCCGATCTTTACGGTCTCGATATTCTGGCTGAAAATGTCGAGGATTCGGAAAACAACGTCACCCGTTTCGTCGTGCTTTCCCGCGATGAGAATTGGGCCAAGCGTCAATCCCCTGACGAAATCATCGTCACGACTTTCGTCTTCAATGTCCGCAATATTCCGGCTGCGCTCTACAAGGCCATGGGTGGCTTTGCGACAAACGGCATCAACATGACGAAGCTCGAAAGCTACCAGCTCGGCGGCAAATTCGTGGCGACGCAGTTTTATGCCGATATTGAAGGCCACCCCGATGACGAGCCGGTGCGGCATGCGCTGGACGAGTTGCGCTTCTTCTCCGAAAAAGTCCGCATTCTCGGCGTCTACAAGGGCCATGCGATGCGCGGCAAGCTCAACCAGGGTTGAGCCTGCCGAACGCGATTATTTCGTCCATTCCACCCAATCGCGCATCAGACGGTGCGCGATGGCGCCACCGGGAGGCGCGGAAAAGCCCTCACCCGTTGCCGTCTCCAGCATCTTGGCGACTTCCGCCCGTGTGAACCAGCGGCAATCCTCCAGTTCGATCTCATCGCGGGCAATATCGAAAGACAGTGCCTCGGCATAACAGCCGATCATCAGCGTATGCGGCATCGGCCAGGGCTGCGACGCGTGGTAACGCACGCGGCCGATTTCGACGCCGGATTCCTCATGCGTTTCGCGGCGGACGGCCTGCTCGATGGTTTCTCCCGGCTCCACAAAACCAGCAAGGCACGAATACATGCCCGGCGCAAAATGCGCACCACGGCCAAGCAAGCAAAGATCACGCTCGATATCGATCGTCATCATGATGACGACGGGATCGGTGCGGGGAAAAATAGTGTGGTTGCAGGCGGCGCAGATACGCTTGTAGCCACCGATGCGCAGTTCCATGGTGCCGCCGCACTTTCCACAAAAGCGATTGTCGGCGTTCCAGTGGGTGAGACTGACGGCCTGGGCAACCTCGCTCAACAATTCCTCATCGAGAAGATGGTCGCGATAAAGCGTGCGGGCGTCGGCGAGCTTGTAGTGGCTTGCGAGCTGATCCTCGGCAACGGCAACCGGCACCGCAATTCTCGGCTCGCCGGTTTCGCGATATCCGAGCAGCACGGCATTGTCGAAATCCGGCTGCAGTTCAGCCAGCTCATAAGCGGAAAACAGGGGGTCGATGACCTGCTCGTCATGCTTCAGGACAAGCCTGTTGCCAGAGAAAGCGAAAATATGGGTGCCATCGACCTTCAGCGCATCGGCAACGCATTCTTCCGACCGTTTTTCGGCAAAACGGTCGAGGGCGTTCTTGGAAAAGGCTGTCAGCAGGCTTGCTTCGGGATGGGGGGCAGTGGTTTCAAAAATTTTCATTGATATCATCAGAGCGCGCCGGAGATTTTTTTCATCAAAGTTTCCTTTTCGCCCACGGCATAGGGCACAGGCGTTCCGTGGCCCCAGATGGGACCCGGCCAGCAGGTGTCGCCTTCATTGCGGGCGATAATGTGGACATGAAGCTGCCGGACGATATTGCCCAAAGCACCGACATTGATCTTGGTGGCTCCGGTGATTTCTTTCAAGGCAGACGCGACGAGATTGGTCTCGAATGTCAGCACGGCCTGATCAAGCGGGGTGAGATCGAATAATTCACTGACGCCGTCTCGCTGCGGCACCAGCACCAGCCAGGGCCAGCGGTTGTCGTTTTGCAAACGCAGTTCACATAGTCCCAAACGTGTCACAAGCACACTGTCGCGCGCCAGTCTGTCATCCAGCCGGAATGTCTCCAAGGTGTCCTCCATGTTTGTTTTCATTGTGATAGCAGTTTTTTGAAGGCTTGGCTTGCATTTGCTTTCGATATTGCCGATATGTGGCCCCGGGAGGTTGGTGGTGGACGAGCCACTCGCCAACCGGGTCAGGTCCGGAAGGAAGCAGCCCTAACGAGCCCGGCACGGGTCGCCGTGCCAGCCTCCCACCTTTTTTAAAAGACGTGCTCAGCTTTCGCCGGGCCAGTTCAGCGCCCCAAGACAACTGGCAAAACAAACTGGCGAGGCAATGAGCGACACCGTACCCACCACATCAAGCGAATCCCAGGTCGGGACCGGCTACCGGGTACTGGCGCGCAAATATCGCCCCAAGGATTTTTCCGATTTGATGGTCGGCCAGGAGCCGATGGTCCGCACGCTGACCAACGCGTTTGAGACCGGGCGTATCGCGCAGGCCTATATGCTGACCGGCGTTCGCGGCGTGGGCAAGACGACCACGGCCCGCATTCTCGCCCGCGCGCTGAATTACAAGACCGACACCATCGACAAGCCGACCATCGACCTGCGCATCCCCGGCGAACATTGCCAGGCGATCATGGAAGGCCGGCATGTCGACGTGATCGAGATGGACGCCGCCTCCCATACCGGCATCGACGATATTCGCGAGATCATCGAACAGGTGCGTTACCGCCCGGTTTCGGCACGCTACAAGGTCTATATCATCGACGAAGTGCACATGCTCTCGACGCAGGCTTTCAACGGTCTTCTGAAGACCCTTGAAGAGCCGCCGGAACATGTGAAATTCATCTTTGCAACCACCGAAATCCGCAAGGTTCCGATCACCGTTCTGTCGCGCTGCCAGCGCTTTGACCTGCGTCGCATCAGCGCCGCCGATCTGGTCGGCCTGTTCACCGCCATTGCCGGCAAGGAAGGCTTTGACGCGGAGCCGCAGGCGCTGTCGATGATCGCCCGTGCGGCCGAGGGCTCTGCGCGTGACGGCCTTTCCCTGCTCGATCAGGCGATTGCCCATGGTGGAGGCCGCGTGGAGGCGGAAGCGGTGCGCGGCATGCTCGGCCTTGCCGACCGTGCGCGTATCGTCGATCTATTTCAGCATGTCGTCAAAGGCGATGTCGCGGCCGCCCTTTTGGAATTCAACGGGCAATATGAGGCGGGTGCAAACCCTGTCGTTGTGCTCAACGACCTTGCCGATTTCACCCATCTCGTCACCCGCATGAAATATGTGCCGGACGCGGCGGAAGACCCCTCGCTTTCCGAGATCGAGCGCGTGCGCGGCGCGGAATTTGCCGAGACGATTGCGGTAACCGCACTCTCGCGCATCTGGCAGATGCTACTGAAAGGCATTCCGGAAACGGAAAATGCCTCGCGTCCGGCGGGTGCGGCCGAAATGGTGCTGATCCGGCTTTCGCATGCCGCCAATCTGCCGGCTCCGGAAGATGCTGCCCGGCGCCTGCTGGAGCTTTCGAACGGCGACGGCGGTTATGCCAATGGCGGACCTTCGGGCGGCGGCAATGGCGGCGGTGCGCGCGCCTATTCGTCAGGACAGGCGGTGGCCGCGGGAAGACCTCTCGATCTTCCCGCCCAGCGCCAGACGACACCGCAGACCTCCGCCGTGCTGCGCGCCGTTCCGGACAGCCGCCCGCAGGAGATGCAGGTCGCGGCACCGAAAACCGAAGAGCGGCCGGAGCCGAAGGTTCCCGTCACTTCGGTGCAGGATATTGCTGATCTCTGCCAGAAGAACCGCGATCCCGTCATGCGGGCCAAGGTGCGCGGCTTCGTGCGTCTGGTGCGGTTGGAGCCCGGCCGGCTTGATATGCGCCTCGGCGATGGCGCGCCGGGCTCTCTGCCGGGTGAACTTGGCGTGAAGCTCAAGGAATGGACCGGTATCCACTGGATCGTCAGCCTCAGCAAGGAACAGGGCGAGCCGACCCTTGTTGAAGCCGAAAGCAATGCCCGGGATGCCCGTCTTGTCGATGCGCGTCAGGATCCTGACGTTGCCGCCATTCTGGCGCAGTTTCCCGGCGCAAAAATCACCGACGTGCGCATTCGCGCCGCCGTACAGGATGAGGCGGAAGAAATCGCGCCGCCATCGGTTGCCGAATCGAGCGAAGGCGACATCCTTCCCGGCGACGACATCGAGTTTTAAACAAAAAGAACAGGAGTTTGGCACATGCGTGACATCATGGGCATGATGGGCAAGGTCAAGGAAATGCAGTCCAAGATGGAGAAGGTGCAGGAAGAAATCGCCGCCCTTGAAGTCGAAGGCAGGGCTGGCGGCGGTCTCGTGACCGTCATTCTCAATGGCAAGGGCGAAATGCGCGGCCTGAAAATCGATCCTTCGCTGTTCAAGGAAGACGAGGTGGAAATCCTCGAAGACCTGATCGTGGCTGCCCACAAGGACGCCAAGGAAAAGGGCGAAGCACAGGCGCAGGAAAAGATGGCCGGCCTGACCGCGGGCCTGCCGCTGCCGCCCGGCATGAAATTCCCGTTCTGATATCCGACCGAAGAGGATGGCGTGACGCACGCCGTCCTCGCGTCAAGACAGGGTCTAGGCTTCCAGCATCGCGCGGAACCGGCTTGCAAGCGGCGTTTCGAGATAGGCCGTGCGTTCAGCCATGGTGAGCTGCATGGGACGGAAGCGCTGGAGAATGGTCGGTATAGGCAGTTTCGTTCCCTGATAGGGTTCGAAGGCGATATCCTCCCCGGCGGCAAGCATTCCGCCTTTCAGCACCCGGCAATAAAAACCCGGCTGGCCCGCCTGCCGGAAACGCGGTGCGAAATCGGGATCGCCGATGCGGGCCGACAAAGTGGCGCAGGGAATGCGGGCGGCGGTTACCTCCAGCACGACTTCGTGGGCCAAGAACCTGTCGCCGACATGGAGTTTTGCGCTGTCGACGCCATCAAGAACAAGGTTTTCGCCGAAAAACCCGGCTTCGATCACAAAGCCCAGAGAGCGCGACCAGAAATCGAGATCGACGGACCCCATGACGTAAATCGCCTGATCCGGCCCGCCGTGATGTTTGCGATTGCAGACGGCGTCGCTGACGATGCCTTCCGCGTCAACCATGACCGGGCCGTGGACGGGATGCTTGAAGATACCCGTCTTCATCGTCTTTCCCGGCAGGCTTTTCGCCTCGCCTCGGCACACCGCCCGTATTTTCATGGACTGCCCTTTGCGCTTCATGATTCCCGTTTCCCGATTTATGCAGTAGAAAACGCTCATGGCAAAACGAGTCACCGGTCCCGAAATCGAAAAACTGATCCAGCTTCTGGCAAAAGTGCCGGGGCTTGGCCCCCGCTCGGCGCGGCGGGCGGCGTTGCATCTCATCAAGAAGAAGGAACAGCTTCTTGGGCCTCTCGGCCATGCGATGGGCGAGGCCTATGACAAGGTGAAGATCTGCTCCTGCTGCGGCAATGTCGATACGATCGACCCCTGCACCGTCTGCACCGACGACCGGCGCGACCAGTCGGTCATCATCGTGGTGGAAGACGTGTCGGATCTGTGGGCGCTGGAGCGGGCCGGCGCGATGAACACCGCCTATCATGTGCTGGGCGGCACGCTGTCGCCGCTCGACGGCGTCGGTCCGGAGGATTGACATCAGGCCTGATCGACCGCGTCTAGCGTCGCGGCGATCCGCG
>LT009756.1:0-35576 GCA_900012615.1 Agrobacterium genomosp. 13 str. CFBP 6927 | reverse complement strand
GTGCTGGGCGGCACGCTGTCGCCGCTCGACGGCGTCGGTCCGGAGGATTTGAACATCAAGGGCCTGATCGACCGCGTCAGCGTCGGCGGCATCCGCGAGCTCATCATCGCCGTCAATGCGACGGTGGAAGGACAGGCGACCGCCCATTACATTACCGACCGCCTCTCTGATCTCGGTATCAAGATCACCCGGCTTGCGCATGGCGTGCCGGTGGGCGGCGAGCTCGATTATCTCGACGAGGGCACCTTGACGGCGGCACTCAGGGCCCGCACGACGATCTGAAGCCTCCCTCCCCGTCATTCAAAGAGGAGACCGAATGCGAAACCATTTTGCCCCGAAGGCACTGGCTGCACTTCTTTCCGTTTTTTCAGCAACGACGGCTTTGGCGCAGTCGGCACCGACAGGTGCAGCAGCAGCCCGCTACGACGCCGAATTTAACGTCTGGCTGAAAAAGGAGATCTGGCCGGAAGCCCGCAAGGCCGGCATATCGCAGAAAACGCTTGAGGCCACGCTCAGCGGTCTTTCCATCAGCTGGAACCTGCCCGATCTCGTCATTCCCGGCCAGAAGCCCCCGAAGGAACAGAGCCAGAGTCAGGCGGAATTTTCCTCGCCGGGCGCCTATTTCTCCGAAAAACGGCTGCAGGGGCTGGCCGGCACCGGTCGTTCGCTAGCAGCCACCCATGCGGCGACGCTGCGCAGGATCGAGGCGAAATACGGCGTGCCCGGCGATATCATCGTTGCGATATGGGGCCGTGAATCCGGTTTTGGCCGGGCGAAACTGCCGCATTCCGTGGTCGATGTGCTGGCAACGAAAGCCTATATGTCCACCCGCAAGGAGATGTTCCGCACCGAGCTGATCGATGCGCTGAAGATCGTCGAAAGCGGCGATATCGCAGCCTCGCGCATGATGGGTTCCTGGGCCGGCGCGCTCGGCCAGCCGCAATTCATGCCGTCGAGCTATCTCAAATATGCCGTGGATTTCGATGGCGACGGCCATCGCGATATCTGGAATTCCGTGCCGGATGCGCTGGCATCCATAGCGAACTATCTTTCCCAGCGCGGCTGGCAGCGCAATCGCGACTGGGGTTTCGAAGTCTCGATCCCCGCCAATGTCTCCTGCGCGCAGGAAGGACCTGATCTTGCCCGGCCGGTGGCCGACTGGGCGAAGATGGGCATTACCCGCATTTCCGGAAAAGCCTTTCCGGCCAACGACCTATCCGCCGATGGCATGATGCTGGTTCCAGCCGGACGGCATGGGCCGGAATTCGTGGTGACGCCAAATTTCTACGTCATCAAGGAATATAATAATTCCGACCTCTATGCGCTGTTCATCGGCAATCTCGCCGACCGCATCACCCATGGGGCAGGCCCGTTCAAGGGTGAGTGGGGCAATGTCGGATCGATGCTGCGCTCCGATGTTCTCGCCATGCAGAAGGCGCTCGTGGCCAAGGGTTACGATGTCGGCAAGGCAGATGGGCTGGCCGGTTTCAAGACGCGCCGTTCACTCGGCGACTGGCAGGCCAAGAATGGGCTCTCACCGACGTGTTTTCCAGATGCAAGCCTGAAGGCTAAGCTGAAATAGCACGTTATGGGCGACGTCGGAAAACCTCTCCGTCGTCATGCTCGGGCTTGTCCCGCGCATCTGCAACCGATTGATTTAACGATACGTGGTTGGATCCTCGGGACAAGCCCGAGGATGACGTCGAGGGTTATGGCAAGGACCTAATAGCCTTTTTACCTGGCCCGTTTCTGCCTCTCCCAGCCTCTCAATGCTGGTCGGTATGGGGCTTGTGGAAGATATCATCGGTCGGCGGAATGGTCTGCCGCTCGATCATCCGGTGCACACGTGGCCGTGTCTTGCCGCGATGAAGCTCAAGCAGCCTGTCCCAGGCCTCCGCATCCGCCTGGGTGCGGCGGTGGTTATGGCGGACATATTCCACCCATGTCGGCACATGGTAACTTTCGGTCCAGATGTCGGGGTTTTCCAGATCGCGCATCAGGTTCCAGTTGCGGGCACCATCACGGATGCGGATACGGCGGCGCTCGGCCATCAGCGGCAGGAATTCGCCGAGATCCTCGTCGTGAATTTCATAGTCGATCAGAATGGCGATGGGTCCGCTGCGCGGCTTGATATCCAGCCTCAGCGGCGGCTCCACGAAGCGATTGAGCGGATCGAGATTGAGCGAGGCAAAGGCGGGCATGGCGAGCTTGAAGCCGACGACCACGCCAAGCAGCATCAGCACGCAGGAACAGAGAAGCGAGTAGGAAATGCCGTAATCTTCCGCGAGTTCACCCCACAGCCAGCTGCCCACCGCAATGCCGCCAAAGGTCAGCGTCTGGTAAAGCGAGAGCGCGCGCCCCACCACCCAGCGCGGGGTGGAGAGCTGGACGATGGTGTTGAACAGCGAAAGCGCCAGAACCCAGCAGGCGCCGGCAACCGTCAGGACAAGGGACGTGATGATGGCGCTCGTGCTGATTGCCGTCACGCCGGAGCTGAAGGCGAAGCCTAAAAAGGCGACGCGCACGATCCATTCGCTGGACATGACTTCCCTCAGCCGGGCGCTGATGAGCGCACCGCCAATGGCGCCGACACCAAATGCACCCAGCATGACGCCGTAGGTCAACGGGCCACCTTCCACCAGATCGCGGGCGACGATCGGCATCAAAGCGAGGATGGCGCTGGCGGAAAGACCGAAGAGAAAGCCGCGCACCAGCACCTTACCGATATTGGGCGACATGGCCACGTAACGCATGCCCGCAGAAATGGCGGCGAGAAGCTGTTCGCGCGGCAATGTGGAGGCATATTTTGGCGGTTGCCAGCGAAACAGCGCGTAGATCAGGGTGAAATAACTGAGCGCATTCACGAAAAATGCAGCGGCGGCGCCTGCGGCCGCAACGATGATACCGCCGATGGCCGGCCCGACGCTGCGGGTGATGTTAAAGCCGACGCTATTCAGCGTCACGGCGGCGGGTAAATCCTCTCGCGGCACCATTTCGCCGACGGAAGCCTGCCATGAAGGATTGTTGAGCGCGGTACCGCAGCCGATCATGAAGGTGAAGAAGAGCAGCAGCCAGGGCGTGAGCCAACCGGACCATGCAAAAACCGTAAGAAGGATCGAAGCCGTCAGCATGAGCAGCTGGGCGGAAATCATGATGCGGCGACGATCAAAACTATCGGCCAGTGCGCCTGAAATCAGTGAAAACATCATGATCGGCAGCGAGGTGGAGGCCTGCACCAGAGCGATCATGTTTTCGGAACTCGACAGCGACGTCATCATCCAAGCGGCGCCCACCGCTTGGATCAGTCCACCGAAATTCGAGGCAAGGCTGGCGATCCAGATTCGTCTGTAAGTCAAATGCCTTAAAGGCGCGAGTGGCGATTTACGGTCAGGCACGATCAGTCCACTTAATGCAACTGCGATTTATCAAACGGCAACTATAGACAGTGCCGACAATCATGCCAGCCTTTCCGACACGGTAAGGGTGAAAATATGGCCGCGGGCATTCCTGAGGCGGGGCTGCCTGCGAAAACCTTGCAATCCTGCCCCGATGGGTCTATATGACCACTGAAATTCTTGATCGCTTGATGAAGAGTGGGGCCGCAAGGCTCCGCTCTTTTTCGTTAGGCGAACCGGAAACCACGGGCTTCAGCGCCCGGTGAAAATCAAAGACCGGAAGGCCAGATGGCAGACACCGCATATGAACCGCGACTGATAACCGAAACGGGCATCGACCAGCGTATCGCCGAGATCATCGAGCCCGTTTTGACGGGCATGGGATATCTTCTGGTGCGCGTGCGGCTCTCAAACCAGAACGGCATGACGCTTCAGATCATGGCCGAGCGCGAAGACGGCACCATGACCGTTCAGGACTGCGAAGCCATTTCCATGGCGATTTCACCGGTTCTTGATGTGGAAGATCCCGTCGATAAAGCGTATCATCTCGAAGTTTCCTCGCCCGGCATCGACCGGCCGATGGTTCGCAAATCGGATTTCACCCGCTGGCAGGGTCATCTGGTGAAGGTCGAAACCTCCATTCTGGTCGAGAACCGCAAGCGGTTTCGCGGCAAGATCGTTGAGGTCAATGCGGACGGCTTCAAGCTGGAACGCGACCAGATCGCCTATGGCGAAGAACCGACAGTCATCATTCCGTTCAGCGCGCTTTCCGATGCGAAGCTCATTCTGACGGACGATCTTATTCGTGATGCGCTGCGGGCAGACAAGGCGGCCAAGGCCGCCGCCGCAAACCAGAACGACGAAAACGAAGCAGACGAAGACTAATTCCAACGCAAAGCCCGACAATAAGGGCCACCAACGCAACTTGCGACTTACGGAGACAGAAAAATGGCAGTGAGTGCTAACCGGCTTGAGCTTCTGCAGATTGCCGATGCTGTGGCGCGCGAAAAGGTCATCGACCGCGAAATCGTGCTTGCCGCAATGGCCGACGCTATCCAGAAAGCCGCCCGCTCGCGCTATGGTTCGGAAACCAACATCCGCGCCGACATCAACTCCAAGACCGGCGAAATCCGCCTGCAGCGTCTTCTGGAAGTTGTCGAAGCCGCTGAAGATTATTCGACCCAGATCCCGCTTGAGCTGGCCCGCGACCGCAACCCGGACGCCAAGCTCGGCGACTTCATCGCCGACCCGCTGCCGCCGATGGATTTCGGCCGCATTGCCGCCCAGTCCGCCAAGCAGGTGATCGTGCAGAAGGTGCGTGAAGCCGAGCGTGACCGCCAGTATGACGAGTTCAAGGATCGCATCGGCGAAATCGTCAACGGCACCGTCAAGCGCGTCGAATATGGCAATGTCATTGTCGATCTCGGCCGTGGCGAAGGCATCATCCGCCGTGACGAGATGATCCCGCGGGAAAACATGCGCTACGGCGACCGCGTTCGCGCTTACGTCTACGACGTTCGCCGCGAGCAGCGCGGCCCGCAGATTTTCCTGTCGCGTACCCACCCGCAGTTCATGGTGAAGCTCTTCACCATGGAAGTTCCTGAGATTTACGACGGCATTATCCAGATCAAGTCGGTTGCCCGTGACCCCGGTTCGCGCGCCAAGATCGCGGTTATCTCGAACGACTCGTCGATCGATCCGGTTGGCGCCTGCGTTGGTATGCGCGGCTCTCGCGTTCAGGCCGTTGTCGGCGAACTCCAGGGCGAAAAGATCGACATCATCCCGTGGAGCCAGGAGCCGGCCTCCTTCATCGTCAACGCCCTGCAGCCGGCAGAAGTCGCCAAGGTCGTTCTGGATGAAGAATCCGAGCGTATCGAAGTGGTGGTTCCGGACGAGCAGCTGTCGCTCGCCATCGGCCGCCGTGGCCAGAACGTTCGTCTGGCATCGCAGCTGACCGGCTGGGATATCGACATCATGACCGAGCAGGAAGAATCCGAGCGCCGCCAGAAGGAATTCAACGAGCGCACGGCCCTCTTCATGGACGCGCTCGACGTCGACGAGATGGTCGGCCAGGTTCTGGCCTCCGAAGGCTTCGCGCAGGTCGAAGAACTTGCTTATGTCGATCTCGACGAAATTTCCTCGATCGACGGCTTCGACGAAGACACCGCCGATGAAATCCAGACCCGCGCCCGCGAATATCTGGAACGGCTGGAAGCCGAAATGGATGCCAAGCGCAAGGAACTCGGCGTTACCGACGAGCTTCGCCAGATCGACGGCCTGACCTCGCAGATGATGGTTGCGCTGGGTGAAGACGGCATCAAGACCATCGAAGACTTTGCCGGCTGCGCCGCGGACGATCTGGTCGGCTGGAGCGAGCGCAAGGACGGCGAGACGAAGAAGTTCGAAGGTATCTTCTCCAAGCTCGACGTATCGCGCGTCGAAGCCGAGAACATGGTGGTGCAGGCCCGTCTTCTGGCAGGCTGGATCACAGCCGAGGAGCTCGCTTCCGAAGAGGAAGCCGATCTCGAAGCTGCCGAGGAGGCGGATACCGCCGAACAGGAATGATATCGCAGGCGCATGAGCCTGACGAGCTGCCCGAAACCGATGAGGACGGGCGGCTCAAGGGCGACGTCAATGGACGTATGTGCATTGCGACACGGCGAAGCGGATCGCCAGACGAGCTGATCCGCTTCGTCGCAGGGCCGGATGGCAACGTCGTTCCGGATCTGAAACGCCAATTGCCGGGGCGCGGCTGCTGGGTAACACCCGAGCGCGCCCTGATCGAGAAAGCCATTGCGAAGAAGCTCTTCGCACGGGCGCTCAAACGTGACGTCAAGGCCGGGCCGGAGCTTCTTGCTCTTCTTGACCGGCTGATGGCGCAGCAGCTTGCGGGAATGATGAACATGGCACGCAAGGCGGGCCAGTTCATCAGCGGCGCAACGAAGGTCGATGCCGCCGTGCGGTCCGGGAACGCGATTGCCGTGTTCCACGCCACCGATGCCGCGGCCGACGGCGTGAGAAAACTGGACCAGGCCCGCAAGGCCTGGGCGCTCGGCAGCGATGCCGGCAATGAAATTCCGTCCTTCCGGCTCTTCAGCGGAGCCGAAATGGACGAGTTGATGGGCCAGAATGCTTTTATCCATGCTTGCGCGCTTGCGGGGCAGGCGGGTGAGGGTGTAGTGAAGCGCGCAAAGATGCTTGAGCAGTACCGTCTTGGCGGTCGATCTCAGGCGGAACGCGACGCTGCCCGGACAGAACAATGACGCGGTTACCGAACATGAACGGTCGCCGCGTTCCGATGCAGCAATTGAACGACGAGGCCTGATGGACGTCATCCGGTTTTCGTCCGAAGGAACGGGAACGGAATGACCGACAACAACGACGACAAGACACTCAATGCGCCGGCCAAGAAGACTCTTACCCTGAAACCGGGCGGGATGAATCAGGGCACCGTGCGGCAGGACATGGGTCGAGGTCGCACAAACGCGGTTGTCGTGGAAACACGCAAGCGCCGCCCCTTACGTCCTGAAGACGAGAAGCCGGTTCAGCCTGTCGTGGCAGCACCGAAGCCGGTAGCAGCAGCTCCGGCGCCTTCGGCACCGCGTCCGCAGGCTCCCCAGCCGCGTATTCACCAGCCAGGCGGCCAGCAGCAGCGTCCGGGTTCGTCTCAGTCGCAGCAGCGTCCCGGCTCGTCCGCACCTCAGCAGCGTCAGCCTGACCGCCCGCGCGGCAACGTTCTGCACGACCTGTCCGCAGGCGAGATGGAAGCCCGTCGCCGCGCGCTTATGGAAGCGCAGGCCCGCGATGTCGTGGAAGCCAAGCAGCGCGCTGAAGATGAAGCACGCCGCAAGGTCGAGGAAGAACAGCGCATCGCCGCCGAAAAGGAAGAGGCAGCACGCCGCGCCATTGAGGAAGCTGCAGCCGCAAAGGTGGCGGCAAGCCAGCCGGCCGCTGAAGCAAAATCCGAACCGGCCGATGAAAAGCCGGCACAGGCCGCAGCACCGGCGCCACGCGCCGATGCCCGTCCTCAGCCTGCCGCCGCTCCCCGTTCGGCTCCCGCCACGCCTGACGCTGTCGCTCCGCGCGGACGGCGTGCCGGTGGTGACGACGAGGACGATCGTGGTGCGCGTCGCGGCAGCAGCCTTCCGGCCCGCGGCAAGGTCGCGGCTCCGGTTCCGGCCAAGCCCGCTGCCCGCCTGAAGACGGAAGAAGAACGCCGTCGTGGCAAACTCACCGTCACCTCCTCCAATCTGGATGAAGACGGCACGCCGCGTGGCCGCTCCATGGCATCCATGCGCCGCCGTCAGGAGAAATTCCGCCGCAGCCAGATGCAGGAAACCCGCGAAAAGGTCATGCGTGAAGTGATCCTGCCGGAAACCATCACCATTCAGGAACTGTCGCAGCGCATGTCCGAGCGCGCCGTCGACGTCATCAAGTTCCTGATGAAGGAAGGCCAGATGATGAAGCCGGGCGACGTGATCGACGCCGATCTGGCGGAACTGATCGCCGTCGAGTTCGGCCACACCGTCAAGCGCGTGTCCGAATCCGACGTTGAAGAAGGCATCTTCAACCAGGCTGACGACGCAGGTGAGATGGTTTCCCGTCCGCCGGTGGTCACCATCATGGGTCACGTCGACCACGGCAAGACCTCGCTGCTCGACGCTATCCGTCAGGCAAATGTGGTTGCTGGCGAAGCCGGTGGCATCACCCAGCATATCGGTGCCTATCAGGTCGAAAAGAACGGCCAGAAGATCACCTTCATCGACACCCCCGGCCACGCCGCCTTTACGGCAATGCGTGCCCGTGGCGCGCAGGCGACGGATATTGCCATTCTGGTGGTTGCCGCTGACGACAGCGTGATGCCGCAGACGATTGAATCGATCAATCACGCCAAGGCAGCCAACGTGCCGATCATCGTGGCGATCAACAAGATCGACAAGCACGAAGCAAACCCTGAAAAGGTTCGCCAGCAGCTTCTGCAGCACGAAGTGTTCGTGGAATCCATGGGCGGTGAAGTGCTTGACGTGGAAGTTTCCGCCAAGAAACAGCTCGGTCTCGACAAACTGCTTGAAGCGATCCTGCTGCAGGCTGAAATTCTCGACCTCAAGGCGGATCCGAACCGTACCGCAGAAGGTACCGTCATCGAAGCGGAACTCGACCGCGGCCGTGGTGCCGTTGCCACCGTTCTCGTGCAGAAGGGTACGCTGAAGCCTGGCCAGATCATCGTGGCTGGCGACCAGTGGGGCCGCGTTCGCGCCCTCGTCAACGACAAGGGTGAACACGTCAAGGAAGCCGGTCCGGCCATGCCTGTCGAGGTTCTCGGTCTTTCCGGTACGCCGTCTGCCGGTGACCGTTTCGCGGTTGTCGAAAACGAAAGCCGTGCTCGCGAGATTTCCGAGTACCGCCAGCGTCTGGCACGCGACAAGGCTGTCGCACGTCAGACGGGCCAGCGCGGTTCGCTGGAACAGATGATGAGCCAGCTGCAGACTTCGGGAATGAAGGAATTCCCGCTGGTCATCAAGGCAGACGTGCAGGGTTCGGTCGAAGCCATTATCGCTTCGCTCGACAAGCTCGGCACCGACGAAGTCCGCGCTCGTATCGTTCACTCGGGCGCTGGCGCCATCACGGAATCGGATATCTCGCTTGCCGAGGCATCCAACGCCGCCATCATCGGCTTCAACGTTCGCGCCAACGCACAGGCACGTACGGCTTCCGAACGCGCCGGCATCGAGATCCGCTACTACAACATCATCTACGATCTGGTGGATGACGTGAAAGCAGCGATGTCGGGCCTGCTGTCGCCGGAGCGTCGCGAGACCTTCCTCGGCAACGCGGAAATCCTCGAAGTGTTCAACATCACCAAGGTCGGCAAGGTCGCGGGTTGCCGCGTCACCGAAGGCAAGGTGGAACGTGGTGCAGGCGTCCGTCTCATTCGCGACAACGTCGTCATTCACGAAGGCAAGCTCAAGACGCTCAAGCGCTTCAAGGACGAAGTGGCAGAAGTGCCGGTCGGTCAGGAATGCGGTATGGCGTTCGAGAACTACGAAGATATCCGCGCAGGCGATATCATAGAGTGCTTCCGCGTCGAGCACATCACCAGAACGCTCTAAGCGTCCGGTTGAAACATACATAAAAATCGCAATTGGGCGCCGGCAAGCCGGCGCTCGATTGTTTATAGCGCCCTCAATCACTCGAAGCGTGCAAGGTCGCCGTAACACCAGAGCGCCGCTGGTCGTCTCAGACGCAGTCAGGACGCTCTAACACTTTGAAACTGCGCATCGTTCGCATCGGAAATCGATTTCGATTTTCGGACCTATGCGCTAGATTTGCACACACCCTCCTCGACTGAAAAAGATTGGGGGGAGATGTGCAGGGGCAAAAGAAATGGCAAAAGCAACATCATCGGCTCCCTCGCAGCGTATGCTGCGCGTCGGCGAACAGGTTCGCGCGGCCGTGACGCAAATCCTGCAACGCGGCGAAGTTCGCGACGATCTTATTGAAAAGACCGTCATTTCGATCTCGGAAGTGCGTATGTCGCCCGATTTGAAGATCGCGACGGCCTACGTAACGCCGCTTGGCGTTGCCGATCACACCGGCATCATCGATGCACTTAATCGTCATGCCAAGTTCATGCGCGGCCGCCTTGGCCCGCAGCTTCGGCAGATGAAATACATGCCGGAACTGCGTTTCCGCGACGATACGAGTTTCGACAATTATCAGAAGATCGACGCACTCCTGCGGTCACCGGAGGTGCAGCGCGATCTTGGACCTTCAAACGAAAAAGACGACGAACAGAACTGAAGCATGTCCAAACCACGCAAACAGCAGAACCGCAAACCCAAGGGCCGCCCGATTTCCGGCTGGCTCATTCTCGACAAGCCGCTGGATTTCGGCTCCACCGAGGCCGTTTCCAAGATCAAATGGCTGTTCAACGCCCAGAAGGCGGGCCATGCCGGCACGCTCGATCCGCTGGCATCCGGCATGCTGCCGATCGCGCTTGGCGATGCGACCAAGACCGTACCTTACGTGATGGACGGCCGGAAAATCTACGAATTTACCGTCACCTGGGGCGAGCAGCGCTCGACCGACGATCTCGAAGGCGAGGTGGTCAACTCTTCCGATCAACGCCCGGATGAACAGGCGATCCGCGATCTTCTGCCCAATTATACCGGCGTGATCCAGCAGACACCGCCGCAATTCTCCGCCATCAAGATCGCCGGCGAGCGCGCCTATGATCTGGCGCGCGACGGCGAGACGGTCGAAATTCCGGCACGCGAGGTGGAAATCCACCGTCTGACGCTGCTTGCCTGCCCGGACGCCAATACCGCGCATTTCGAGGTGGAATGCGGTAAGGGCACCTATGTGCGGGCGCTGGCGCGCGACATGGGCCATGATCTCGGTTGCTACGGCCATATTTCGCAATTGCGCCGCACCATGGTCGCCCCCTTCGGCGAAGACATGATGGTGCCGCTCGAAACCCTGAAGGCGCTGGAAGCCGTGGAGGATCGCGACGAGCGACTGGAAGCGCTGGATGCCTATCTGATCGACACGGCCGAGGCGCTTTCCGCCCTTCCCCGCCTCATCATCAATGACGATCAGGCCCACCGGCTGAAGATGGGCAACCCCATCCTGCTGCGCGGGCGTGATGCGCCGGCCAATCATCCGGAAGCCTATGCGACCGCACATGGCAAGCTGGTCGCCATCGGCGAGATCGGTGAAGGCGAGTTCCGGCCGAAGCGGGTTTTCGGCTGAAACGGGCTCCAACTATTTGTTTTACGCGTTTCCGGACGGAAAACCGCTTCACACTTTTGCGGGAAACGCTCAAGGAGGCGCAGTCAATCGCCTCTTTCAATTGTACCCGGAATAGTTTATAGGCAGCGCCAGCTTGGGCTTTGCCTTTGCTGCCGAATGGCCTGAGCTGGACGACATCCCGGCTCCAGGCGTCCCATTTCCTTAAAATAGAAAGGATCGTCCGATGTCGATTACTGCAGAGCGCAAAGCCGCCCTCATCAAGGAATATGCAACGAAGGAAGGCGACACCGGTTCTCCGGAAGTTCAGGTCGCTATCCTGACCGAGCGGATCAACAACCTCACCGGTCACTTCAAGGACCACAAGAAGGACAACCACTCCCGTCGTGGCCTTCTGACGCTGGTTTCGAGCCGTCGTTCGCTTCTCGACTATCTGAAGAAGAAGGACGAAGCCCGTTACAGCAAGCTGATCGGTGCTCTCGGCATTCGCCGCTAAAACCTTATCCGGCGGGTTTCGCAAAGATACCCGCCGGTTTTTATATCTGACCTTTTCAAGGTCATCGTAATTTCCGGGCGTTTGCCACAGCTATGGCCCCCGGACGATAAGGCAGCCCCGGATGGGCCGGAGCGACCTTTTCAACCGCAGACCTGTCATGGGGCAGGATTGCCGGATGCTTGCACGTTGAAAGCCTCCGGCTGTCTTGCCCGTGATTGCGTCGTTCTTTGCCCCCACAAGGCGGGCAAGTACAAACAAGGACAAGATATGTTCAATCAACACTCCGTGGAAATCGAATGGGCAGGCCGCCCGCTGAAGCTCGAGACCGGCAAGGTTGCCCGTCAGGCTGACGGCGCCGTCATCGCAACCTACGGCGAGACGATGGTTCTCGCGACCGTGGTTTCCGCAAAGTCTCCGAAGCCCGGCCAGGACTTCTTCCCGCTGACCGTCAACTATCAGGAAAAGACCTACGCAGCCGGCAAGATCCCCGGTGGTTACTTCAAGCGTGAAGGCCGTCCGAGCGAAAACGAAACCCTCGTTTCGCGCCTGATCGACCGCCCGATCCGCCCGCTTTTCCCTGAGGGCTACAAGAACGACACGCAGGTTGTCGTCACCGTTATCCAGCACGATCTGGAAAACAACCCGGACATTCTGTCGATGGTCGCCACTTCGGCTGCGCTGACCCTTTCCGGTATCCCGTTCATGGGTCCGATCGGCGGCGCGCGCGTTGGCTACATCAACGGCGAATATGTTCTGAACCCGCATCTCGACGAGATGGAAGAATCCACGCTCGATCTGGTTGTCGCCGGCACCTCCGACGCTGTTCTGATGGTTGAATCGGAAGCCAAGGAACTCAACGAAGACATCATGCTCGGCGCCGTCATGTTCGGCCACAAGGGCTTCCAGCCGGTCATCGACGCGATCATCAAGCTCGCCGAAGTTGCCGCCAAGGAACCCCGCGAATTCGAACCGGAAGACTTCTCCGCGCTCGAAAACGAAATGCTGGCGCTCGCCGAAGCCGAACTGCGCGATGCCTACAAGATCACCGAGAAGGCTGCCCGCTACGCCGCCGTCGACGCGGTCAAGGCAAAGGTAAAGGCGCACTTCCTGCCGGAAGAAGGCGAAGCAAAGTACAGCCCGGAAGAAATCGGCGCCGTCTTCAAGCACCTTCAGGCCAAGATCGTTCGCTGGAACGTTCTCGACACCAAGAGCCGCATCGACGGTCGCGACCTGTCGACCGTTCGTCCGATCATCTCGGAAGTCGGCCTTCTGCCGCGCACCCACGGTTCGGCACTGTTTACCCGCGGCGAAACCCAGGCGATCGTTGTTGCGACCCTCGGCACCGGCGAAGACGAGCAGTATGTCGACAGCCTCACCGGCATGTACAAGGAACGCTTCCTGCTGCATTACAACTTCCCGCCCTACTCGGTCGGTGAAACAGGCCGCATGGGCTCCCCGGGTCGTCGCGAAATCGGTCACGGCAAGCTCGCATGGCGCGCTATCCGCCCGATGCTGCCGACTGCGGAACAGTTCCCCTATACGCTGCGCGTCGTTTCCGAAATCACCGAGTCCAACGGCTCCTCGTCGATGGCAACGGTTTGCGGCACCTCGCTTGCACTGATGGACGCCGGCGTTCCGCTGGCAAAGCCGGTTGCCGGTATCGCCATGGGCCTTATCCTTGAAGGCGAGCGCTTTGCGGTTCTCTCCGACATCCTTGGTGACGAAGATCACCTCGGCGACATGGACTTCAAGGTCGCCGGTACTGCCGACGGCATCACCTCGCTGCAGATGGACATCAAGATCGCCGGTATCACCGAAGAGATCATGAAGATCGCTCTGGAGCAGGCACAGGGTGGCCGCAAGCACATCCTCGGCGAAATGGCCAACGCCATCACCGAGAGCCGTGGCCAGCTCGGCGAATTCGCACCGCGCATCGAAGTGATGAACATTCCGGTCGACAAGATTCGTGAAGTCATCGGTTCCGGCGGCAAGGTCATTCGCGAAATCGTAGAAAAGACCGGCGCGAAGATCAACATCGAGGATGACGGCACCGTCAAGATCGCTTCCTCTTCCGGCAAGGAAATCGAAGCGGCCCGCAAGTGGATCCACTCGATCGTTGCAGAACCGGAAGTCGGCCAGATCTACGAAGGCACGGTCGTCAAGACCGCTGACTTCGGCGCTTTCGTCAACTTCTTCGGCGCCCGCGACGGCCTCGTTCATATCTCGCAGCTCGCTTCCGAGCGTGTCGCCAAGACCTCTGACGTCGTCAAGGAAGGCGACAAGGTCTGGGTGAAGCTGATGGGCTTCGACGAGCGTGGCAAGGTTCGCCTGTCCATGAAGGTTGTCGACCAGGCAACCGGCCAGGAAATCGCCGCCGACAAGAAGAAGGAAGACGGCGAAGCCGCTGCCGAATAAGGCCGCGCCGCCAGATTCTCTCGAGGCGCGGGTTTTGCCCGCGCCTTTTTTCTATTAGAGCGTTTCCGCCTTTCTCCGAAACGCGAAAGCGCTCTACTTATTTGTTTTTACGCATTTTCCGGGCGTAAAACCGCGACGCAATTTTACTGGAAATGCTCGATCTTAAGGACGCTCCAATGAGCCGTGACGCCGTCAAAACCCTTTTCCATCCCTTCGCCGCAGAAATGCTCGACATGCCGAAAGAGGGCGAACGCGTTCTGTTTCTGGGAGCAGAAGCCGGCCCACGGCTGGACGGTTTTGATGCGGAGATCGTCGCTGTCCAGCATCTGAGGCCCCTCTACCGGGCCTTGCAGGCTCAGGGCGCAGAGGTCACCCCGGATGTTTCGGGCGAGGACTACGATGCAGCGCTTTTGCTGTGCGGCAAACATCGCGGTGAGAACGAAAACCGCGTCGCCGAAGCACTTTCGCGCGTGAAGGCCGGCGGCCTTATCGTCGCTGCCGGATCGAAGGAAGACGGTATTCTGACGCTGCGCAAGACGCTTGCAAAGCTTGGCATCGAAGCGGAATCGACGCCGAAATATCACGGCGTCGCCGTCTGGCTCAGACGGCCGGACGATGTGTCATCCGCCGTGTCAAAGCTTGCCCAGCATGCCGCCACGGTAGCGGGCCGTTTCACCGCCCTGCCCGGCATGTTCTCACATGACCGGGTGGATGACGGTTCGGAGCTTCTCGCATCGCGCCTGCCGACCGACTTTGACGGCAATGCTGCCGACTTCGGTGCAGGCTGGGGTTATCTCTCGGTCATGCTGGCGGAAAAATCGCCGCGCACGGCCCGCATCGATCTTTTCGAAGCCGACTGGAACGCGCTCGAATTCGCCAAGACCAATCTTCTCGAGAATAATCCGCGGCTGACGGCGCGCTTCTTCTGGCAGGATCTGGCAAACGAACCGCCGAAGGAAAAATACGACCTGATCATCATGAACCCGCCTTTCCATGCGGCGGGGCAGGCGGCGGAACCCGCCCTTGGTCAGGCCTTCATCAAGGCTGCGGCGGGCGCGCTTCGCAGCGGTGGAAAGCTGCTGATGGTTGCCAATCGCGGCATGCCCTATGAGCCGGTGCTCGCGGCGGAGTTCCGCACCAGTGGCGAGGTATGCCGCAACGCACGCTTCAAGATCCTGAGCGCGCAGAAATAATTAGCTCAGCAGCCATGCCCACAGCGACACGGAAAGAACACCGGTCGCCGTGGAAATGCTGATGGTGGAGGCAGCAACGCTGTGGCCGATACCGAAGCGGTTGGCGATCAGCCATGCATTCACCCCCGTCGGCACGGAAGAGGTGAGCACCAGTGCGGCCGTCCATTCCCGGCTTAGACCGAGCCCATGGCCCATGGCCCACACGCAGGCGGGCAGAAGCAGCAGCTTGAAAACCGTCATGGTAACGGCGATCCCGAGATTGCCGCGAATGGTGTATTTCGTCAGCGCCATGCCGAGCGAGATGAGTGCAGCCGGTCCCGCCATGGAGGCGATCTGATCAACCACGGTCTTGAGGATTGGCGTCAGCGTTACACCGGAAACATTGGTTGAAAGCCCGATGAAAAGTCCGATCACCAGCGGATTGGTGACGAGGTTTCGGCCCACCTGCTTGAACACCGCAGCCGTGCTGCGCTTTTCGCCGCCAACCGCCTTGTGTGTGGCGTTCTCCATCAGGATCGTGCCGGCGATCATCATGACCGGCAGGTGAATGGCCAGCAGAATGGACAGGGCGACCAGCCCCTCATCCCCCACGGAGCGCCCGACGAGCGGCAGGCCGATGAAGATATTATTGGCAAAGGCCGAGGAGATGCCGGCTATGACGGCGATGCGGACATCCTGCTTGAAGACATAACGCGTGACGACATGCCCGACCGTCCAGGTCACGGCGACACCCGCAAAATATGTGAGCCATAGGCGAAAAGGCGATGCGCCGTGAAAATTCGCTTCCGCGAGCGTGCGGAAGATCAAAGTCGGCACGGCAATCTTGAACACGAAATCGCTGAGAATCTCGCCGGCATCAGCCCTGAACAGACCGGCCTTGACGGTCAGCCAGCCGATCAGGATGAGAATGAAAATGGGAGCGACGTTCGCGGCAACGGCAGACATGGAGGGAAAGCTTTCGCGGCTTTGCGGGAGATACTCCGCTTTAGAGCGTTTTTCCCGGGAATGAAATCGCGAAAACGCTACGCCGCCTTGTTTTCATGCAATGCGGCAGAACCTTCATGCTATCGAAGCATAAATTGTAGGGCGCTTTTTGCTTAAAGCGCCTCTCCGCTACCTCGTATGATTTTCTAGTCCCTAAGCAATGGACCAAAAGAAAAAGCGGGGTTTCCCCCGCCTTTTGTCATATCCGTTATATGCCGCCAGTACATCCGTGGCGGAGATAACGGTGGAGCCAGAAGACCTCATGTCTGCCATTCAGGTACGCATTCACACACCTTTTGCTCTGACCGGAGTGATAGCTTAACCATATTACAGGCAAATGACGCGTCGCCTTCTCTCGTGGAGAACGGCATATTTCCCCCATGGGCTTTTCTTGAAGCCAGAAATGTTTAAGACCATTTGGAAATACCCACCGCCAACCGGATAGGCCTATGACGAAATTCGACGTACTGACTGTCGGCAATGCCATTGTCGACATCATTTCCCGCTGCGATGATCAGTTTCTGAATGACAATGCCATTACCAAGGGCGCGATGAACCTCATCGATGCTGAACGGGCCGAGTTGCTGTATTCGCTGATGGGACCAGCGCTTGAAGCCTCCGGCGGAAGTGCGGGCAACACGGCAGCGGGCGTGGCGAATTTCGGCGGCAAGGCCGCTTATTTCGGCAAGGTGGCCGAAGACCAGCTCGGAGAAATCTTCCAGCACGACATCCGCGCGCAGGGCGTTTATTTCGAAACGAAACCGGAAGGCACGTTTCCGCCGACCGCCCGTTCGATGATCTTCGTGACCGAAGACGGCGAGCGTTCGATGAACACCTATCTCGGTGCCTGCGTCGATCTCGGCCCTGAAGACGTGGAAGAAGACGTCGTAGCGGATACGAAGGTCACCTATTTCGAAGGTTATCTCTGGGATCCGCCGCGCGCCAAGGACGCTATTCGCGAATGCGCCCGCATTGCACATGAGAACGGTCGCGAAGTCTCGATGACACTGTCAGATAGTTTCTGCGTCGGCCGCTACCGTGAAGAATTTCTCGACCTGATGCGCTCCGGCACGGTGGACATTGTTTTCGCCAACAAGCAGGAAGCGCTTTCGCTCTACGAAACCGAGGATTTCGAGCTGGCGCTGACGAAAATCGCAGCCGATTGCAAGATCGCGGCCGTGACGATGAGCGAAGAAGGCGCCGTTATCCTGCGCGGTACGGAACGCGTGAAAGTGGATGCCTATCCGGTGCATGACGTCGTCGATACGACGGGTGCGGGCGATCTTTTCGCCGCCGGCTTCCTGTTCGGCTACACGCAGGACCGGTCTCTGGAAGATTGCGGCAAGCTGGGCTGCCTGGCAGCCGCCGCCGTTATTCAACAGGTCGGGCCACGCCCCATGTCATCCCTGAAGGTTCTGGGCGCAAAACACGGCCTTATTTAAAGGCCTCGCCCGGGTAAGCGCCCCAGATTTCACCCTGCGACACCCAGCCCGAGGCCTGACCGGCCTCGGCGCGGCACCAGTCACCATTACATTCGCCAATCCTGAAGACGACGCCCGGCTCCAGCCGCGCGATGACGGCAGCGCCTGACTGCGCGTCACGGCGCATGTTCACATAGACATCCTTGCCCTTGCCGCGCATCCAGGGGGCGGCAACGGCCGTGCGCTCACCGGAGAGAAGCGCCTGGTTGACCCAGCCTTCCGTGCCATCGGCATCGCGGATACGCCGCCAGTTTTCATATTCCTGGATGATTTCGACCGGCATGCCCGATTTCATATACATCCAGGATACGGCATAGTCCGTGCTGGGGCCGATACGCATGTTGACACGCTTGGATTTCAGGCTGACAAAACGCGGCAGGGGAAGGCCGCTTGCGCCCTTGGCAGCCCCCTGCGCCATGGCTTCGGTCGCCGCGCCAAGGAGGCCCAAAGACAATGCAATGCAAACGATAGAAACCACACTGCGCATGCCCATTTCCGTTTCCCGCCTTCTGCAAACCGGATGATATTCGAGGAGGCTCGTTTCCACATGCCTCAAGCTTCAGCGAGATTTGTTTGTCTTCGCCGGTGGGTCTGGTAGAAACGCCCTGATTGAAAGAAATTATCGCTCTTTCTGGTTAATGACTTCTGAACAAGGCAGCGGCAAACGATGACCCACAAGAAGAGACCGACAGTCTATATCACCCGCAAATTGCCTGACGTCGTCGAAACCAGAATGCGCGAACTCTTCGATGCCGAACTGAACATCGATGATACGCAGCGAAGCGAAGACGAGCTTGTGGCTGCCATGCAGCGGGTCGACGTTCTGGTGCCCACCGTCACCGACCGCATCACAGCCGCCATGATCGAGAAGGCCGGACCGCAGCTGAAGCTGATTGCGAGCTTTTCCAACGGCATCGACCATGTGGATGTGGACGCTGCCGCCCGGAAGGGCATTACAGTCACCAACACCCCCAACGTGCTGACCGAAGATACCGCCGACATTACCATGGCGCTGGCGCTGGCCGTGCCGCGCCGCATGATCGAAGGCACACGCGTGCTCGCCAATGGTGCGGACGAATGGTTGGGCTGGTCGCCGACCTGGATGCTCGGGCGGCGCATTTCCGGCAAGCGCATCGGCATTGTCGGCATGGGCCGCATCGGAACGGCGGTGGCGCGGCGCGCCAAGGCCTTCGGGCTTTCCATTCATTATCACAACCGCAAACGCGTCAATCCGGCCACCGAGACGGAGCTTGAGGCGACCTATTGGGACAGCCTCGACCAGATGCTGGCGCGGGTGGATATCGTCTCCGTCAATTGCCCCTCGACGCCCGCGACCTATCACCTGATCTCGGCGCGGCGGCTGGCGCTGATGCAGCCGACCAGCTACATCGTCAACACGGCGCGCGGTGATATCATCGATGAAGCGGCGATGATCCAGTGCCTGCGTGAAGGCAAGATCGCCGGCGCCGGTCTCGATGTCTACGAGAACGAGCCTGCGGTGAACCCCAAACTCATCAAACTCGCCAAGGAAGGCAAGGTCGTGCTGCTTCCCCACATGGGCTCGGCAACGATCGAGGGCCGGATCGAGATGGGGGACAAGGTCATCATCAACATCCGCACGCTGTTCGACGGTCACCGCCCGCCGAACCGGGTGCTGCCGGGGCGGAACTGAACCGGCTCAGACAAGGCCTGTCTGATCGTCACATGGAGGGAGCACTCAATGGGAATCCAGGCGAAGTTTCTGCTGCTCATATCCGTCCTGCTCGTTATGGTCAGCGGCCCGGCCCGTGCTGCCCCGCCCTCACCCGAGGAGACCGCGGAACTCTATTATCGCGCCTGGCTGAATTTTGATCGCGCCAGCATGGTTCGCCTTAGCAAGGAATGGGGATCGTCGGGTAGCGGGCAGCGCTACACCGACATGGATCTGGTTGCCAACCCAGTCGCATGGCAGCGCAAATACAAGGGCATGCACGCTCCCAAGGGAACCACGAACGAGCAGTCCGACCAGTTCGCACGGCTCTGGGTCGCCAGCACGGAACGAGTGCGCTGCCAGGCAGAGCCTGCGCGTATCGGCTCCCAATCGCCCACCGGTCTGTCTGTGGCGCGGGTAAAGATGAATTGTTCCCTGCCGGATGTCGGGCCTGTATTCCAGCGGCTGAAGGCAGCCGCAAATGCAGACGATATTGGCGATAAAACCCGCATGCCTTCCGCAAAACTCATGAAGCAGATGGTCGAGGCCACGAAGTCGGCTCCGCTCACCCACAAGGTTACGACGGAAATTCAGCTCGTCAGAGGTCCGGATAAAGGCGTCTGGCAGGTCGGATCGACCGAAGTTCAACCACAGACGGGACTTGACCGCGTCTCTTCTGTCTTTCTTTCCCAAATGCTTAAGTCCGGGCTTTTGCAATAGACGTGTCATGCGTCCATGGACTGTCTTTTTCGACCGTCCCCGACCGGATTGCAGGGCGGAATTCGGCGACCTCAGCCGAGAAATTTGGTCATTTCGATCGAAGTCGTGCGGTCATAACCGGCATGGGCATTTTCGGCGGTCTTCACGAAACCCCAGACGGCGAATTTGGCATGATTGGCGATAAGCTCGATACGAGTTTCCAGCCGCAGCGCCGGTAACGCCAATTCGCGCGCCAGCGCTTCGGCCTGTTCCAGAAGCATCCTGCCGATGCCCTTTCCCTGGACTTTCGGGGAAACACAGAGTTTGCCGACATAAAGACAGGCCGGCGGCTCCGGCCGGCAAAACAGGCAGCCCACAATCTCATCGCCATCAAGCGCAACGAAAGCGATCTCCACCCTCGCCTTCTCCGCCAGATTTTCAAGCGTCAGGCGATTGGCTGAGGATGGCGGGTCGATGACGCCATCCATATAGGCGAAGGAGGACATGATGAGCGTCAGCAATTCCTGCCAGCGATTGAATTCTTCCCCGATCTTGGCGATCTCGATCATGGTTTCTTTCCAGTTGACCGCCGCCTGTAACGGACGGTTTCGAAACGGGCTGAGAGGGCGTCGTAGAGGAGCAGACGGCCGATCAACGGCTCACCGGCACCGGTGATTACCTTGATCGCCTCCATGGCCATGATTGTGCCGATCACCCCGGTCAGCGCCCCGACAATGCCCGTTTCGGCGCAATTCGGAATAAGACCCTGCGGCGGCGGCTCAGGAAACAGATCGCGGTAACCCGGCAAAAGACTGCCATCGGCATTTGCCTCATAGGGTTTCAACACCGTTACAGAACCATCGAAGCGACCGACCGCGCCCGTCACCAGCGGCCTTTTTGCAGCTTCTGCGGCATCGGCTGCGGCATAACGCGTATCGAAATTATCCGAACCGTCGATAAGGAGATCGAAGGATGCCAGATGATCATGCGCCCAGACCTCAGAAAAGCGCTCTTCATAAACAAGAGTACGGACATGCGGGTTGAGCCGGGCAATTGCTTTGCGGGCGCTTTCCGTCTTCAACTCCCCGATCGTGCCGGTATCGTGGATCACCTGCCGCTGGAGATTGGAGAGGGAAACCACATCGTCATCGATCATGCCGAGCGTGCCGACACCGGCGGCGGCGAGATAATGAAGGACGGGCGCGCCAAGTCCGCCGGCCCCGATCACCAGCACGCGCGCCGCCTTCAGCCGCTGCTGGCCGGCACCGCCGATTTCCGGCAGAAGAATGTGGCGCTTGTAGCGTTCGATTTCTTCAGGGCTCAGCGGGTCCATGTCGCACTCCATACTGCCTCTGCCGTCATGCCATGATGCTCCCGTGAGAAACATTGAAGAATTGCGCCCGCTCGCCAAGGGCTGAGAACATGGCCGCATCCGTTCCCGTCATGAAACTCTGGCCGCCGAGCGCGTGAATGAGATCAAACAAGGCGGCGCGCCTTCCTTCGTCCAGATGGGCGGCGATTTCGTCCAGCAACAGAACCGGCGCGTGGCCGGTCATATTGGCCGTCAGCTGCGCATGTGCAAGCACCAGACCGACCAACAGCGCCTTCTGCTCCCCGGTCGAGCAGCGTTCGGCTTCCATGTTCTTTTCCGCATGGCGCACGAAGAGATCGACGCGGTGCGGGCCATCGAGCGTGCGGCCCGCTGCGGCGTCACGATAGCGGCCCTCGCGCAACATCAGGCCATACTCGTCTTCGAGATCGACGGCCGGCCGGTTCAGCATGTCGTCCATGAAACCGGAAAGCGAAAGCGCCGCCGAGGGGAAGGCCGCGTCGCCGGCTCTGCCTTCGATGAGGTTCTTTAAAAGGCCAAGCATTTCATAACGCGCAACGGCCATGGAGATGCCGAGTTCCGCCATCTGCTTTTCGATACCGTCCAGCCAGACCGGATCGAAGCGGCCTTCCGAAAGCAGGCGGTTGCGGCCGCGCATGGCCTTTTCGAAATCACTTGCCCGCCGCCCATGGGCAGGATCGAGCGACAGCACCAGTCGGTCGAGGAAACGCCGGCGGTCAGATGATGAACCCGTAAAAAGGCCATCCATGGCGGGCGTCAGCCACAATACCCGCAGATGGTCGGTCAATTCATCGACGGATTTCACCGGCGTCCCGTTCAGTCTCAGGCGACGCGACACTACCTCGCCATCGCCTTCAATTCCCGTGCCGATGGCGACTTCGCCATCCATACCCTCGACATCGGCGAAGATCGAGAAACCGTTGGCTTCGGCCCCTACCCGCGTCACGTCAGACAGGGTGGCGCGGCGCAGGCCTCTTCCGGGTGAGAGAAAGGAGACGGCCTCCAGGAGATTGGTCTTGCCTGAACCGTTGTTGCCCGTCAGCACCACATGGCGGTCATCGAGCGTGAGCGCAGCCGCCGCGTAATTGCGGAAGTCCGTGAGTTTCAGCCGTAAAAGCGACACCTTGTTCGTCATGTTTACGGCCTAAAACGAAGATGGACGGATAGCAAGGTGGGGAACGTCCGTCCGCACCGAAGACAGCCGCTAGAGTGCAATTCATTCTTCAGTAGCAACTTTTTTAGTCGCCGGTTATTTATGAACCGGTCCTCATCATCGGTAGCCCATTCATGCGCCTGATCTTTTCTCTCTTTCTCGCTCTCGGTCTTCTCTCCTCCTGCGCAGGTCGACCGGGGGCGGATGTGCTGGAAGCCGTCAATACCAGGACCCACGGCACGAAAATCGTGGCCGCCTTCGTGGCGAGCACGCGGGAGAAAAACACGGACGCAAAAAAGGGCTTCGGCACGGCGCGGGCAATGGAGCCGAACTACGCCAGTTTCGATATTTCCATTCCGCCCACCCATAAAAGCGGAAAAATCGAATGGGCCAGCGGCAAGCCCGACCCGAAAAAGGATTTCGTCGTTACCAGGGCCGATATGCTGACGAAGACGCGCTTTAATGCCGATCTTGGCGACATAGCCCGCTCCGGCAAGCAGATCGCACTTTTCGTACACGGCTATAATTACAGTTATCAGGAAGCCCTGTTCCGCGCGGCGCAGATGGCCGCGGATGCCAATATGAACGGCGTGCCGCTGGTCTTTTCCTGGCCCTCACAGGCCTCTGTCGCCGGCTATGTGGCCGACAAGGAGTCCGCGACCTTTTCACGCGATGCGCTCGCTGCAATGTTGATCGATCTTACCCGGCAGACCCCGAAGAAAAGCGTCGTCGTGTTCGGGCACAGCATGGGCGGCTGGCTGGTCATGGAGGCGCTGCGGCAATTGCGCTTCCAGGGCAGAAACGATGTCATCGCCAAGCTGCAGGTGGTGCTGGCTGCGCCCGATATCGATGCCGATGTCTTCCGCAAGCAGATCGAGGTTGTCGGCCGGCTCAGCCCGCCGCTCACCGTTCTCGTTTCCAAGGATGACCGTGCGCTGAAAGCCTCTTCCATCCTTGGTGCCGACGTTACCCGTATCGGCGCGCTGGATGTCACCGATCGCCAAGTGCAGGAAGCCGCCCTTAAGGAGGGCGTGCAATTCGTCGACATCTCCAATCTGAAGGCATCGGACCCCCTCAACCACGACCGCTATGCGGCGCTGGCCTCCATGGTGCCGCAACTTGAGGCAAGCAGGCGCGGAGGTGATATCAACAGCGCCGGAGCCTTTGTTTTCGATGCGATCGGCGCCACCGTTGCCAGCCCCTTCCGCCTTGCGAGCCAGGTGGTGAACCCGCAATAGTTTTTGCGGGTCCTGCCGACAAACCGGTTTCAGAAATCCCAGTCTTCGTCTTCGGTCGCAACCGCCTTGCCGATGACATAGGACGAGCCGGAGCCGGAAAAGAAGTCGTGGTTCTCGTCGGCATTGGGCGAGAGCGCCGAGAGGATTGCGGGGTTGACCCGGCAGGCCTCGGACGGAAACAGCGCTTCATAACCCAGATTCATCAATGCCTTGTTGGCATTGTAATGCAGGAACTGCTTGACGTCCTCAGTCAGGCCAACGCCGTCATAGAGGTCTTCGGTATATTTCGCCTCGTTGTCATAAAGCTCGAGCAAGAGATCGAAGGCGAAGTCCTTGATTTCCTGTCTCTTTGCCTCGCCCAGACGATCCACCGCCCGCTGGAATTTGTAGCCGATATAATAACCATGCACGGCCTCGTCGCGGATGATGAGGCGGATCAGGTCCGCCGTGTTGGTGAGCTTGGCGCGGCTTGACCAGAACATTGGCAGGTAAAAGCCGGAATAGAACAGGAAACTTTCCAGAAACACGCTGGCGATTTTTTTCTTCAGCGGATCGCCGCTGTCATATTCCCGCATGATGAGCGCGGATTTGCGCTGCAGGAATTCGTTTTCCTCCGACCAGCGATAGGCGTCGTCAACGTCAGGCGTGAGGCAGAGCGTCGAGAAGATCGACGAATAGGAGCGGGCGTGCACCGCCTCCATGAAGGAGATGTTGGAAAGCACCGCCTCTTCATGCGGCGTTGCCGAGTCCTCCATCAGGCGCACCGCGCCGACACCGTTCTGGATGGTGTCGAGCAATGTCAGGCCGGTGAAGACACGGATTGTCAGTTTCTGTTCTTCCGGCTTCAGCGTTCCCCAGGAGGGGATGTCGTTGGAGAGCGGCACTTTTTCCGGCAGCCAGAAATTCGAGGTCAGGCGGTTCCAGACTTCGAGATCCTTGTCGTCCTCGATGCGGTTCCAGTTGACCGCGCGGATGCGGGACGCGGGTTTTACGGCGATGTTCATTGTCTTGTCCCTCAATTCAGAGCGTGCAGGAAACGCAGCCCTGAACCTGCGTGCCTTCCAGCGCCATCTGGCGCAAACGGATGTAGTAGATGGTCTTGATGCCCTTCTTCCAGGCATAGATCTGCGCCCGGTTGATATCGCGCGTCGTTGCCGTATCGCGGAAGAACAGCGTCAGCGACAGGCCCTGGTCGACATGCTGGGTCGCGGCCGCATAGGTATCGATGATCTTTTCAGGGCCGATCTCATAGGCGTCCTGATAATATTCGAGATTGTCGTTCGAGAGATAGGAAGCCGGGTAATAAACGCGGCCGATCTTGCCCTCTTTACGGATTTCGATCTTCGAGACGATCGGATGAATGGAAGATGTGGAGTGGTTGATATAGGAGATCGAACCGGTGGGCGGTACGGCCTGAAGGTTCTGATTATAGAGACCCGATGCCATCACGTCCTGCTTCAACGCTGTCCAATCTTCCTGCGTTGGAATGGCGATGCCGGCTTTTTCGAACAGCTCACGGACCTTTTCGGTCGCAGGCAGCCATTCCCGGTCGGTATATTTGTCGAAATAGTCGCCCGAGGCATATTTGGAGTTCTTAAAGCCCTTGAAGCTCTGGCCCCGTTCCACGGCCAGCCGGTTGCTGGCGCGGATGGCGTGATAGGTCACCGTGTAGAAATAGATATTGGTGAAATCGACGCCTTCTTCGGAACCATAAAAGATGCGTTCGCGCGCCAGATAACCGTGCAGGTTCATCTGGCCCAGCCCGATGGCGTGGCTGGCATCATTGCCCTTTTCCACCGAAGGAACGGAGGAAATGTGGCTCATGTCCGATACCGCCGTCAGCGCCCGGATGGAGGTCTCGATCGTCTTGCCGAAATCGGCCGAATCCATCGCCGAGGCGATGTTCAGCGAGCCGAGATTGCAGGAAATATCCTTGCCCATATGGCTATAGGAAAGATCGGCATTAAATTCGCTTGCCTCGCTGACCTGCAGGATTTCCGAGCAGAGATTGCTCATGCTGATACGGCCAGCGACCGGATTGGCGCGGTTCACCGTGTCCTCGAACATGATATAGGGGTAACCGCTCTCGAACTGGATTTCGGCGATCACCTGGAAGAATTCGCGCGCCTTGATCTTCTTCTTGCGGATGCGGCTATCGGCAACCATTTCATGATATTTTTCGCTGACAGAAATTTCGGTCAACGGCACGCCATAGACCCGCTCCACATCATAGGGCGAGAACAGATACATATCCTCATTGTTACGGGCAAGTTCGAAGGTGATATCAGGGATCACCACGCCGAGCGACAGGGTCTTGATGCGGATTTTCTCGTCGGCATTTTCGCGCTTGGTATCGAGGAAGCGCATGATATCCGGGTGGTGGGCATGCAGATAGACCGCGCCGGCACCCTGTCGCGCACCAAGCTGGTTGGCATAGGAAAACGAATCTTCCAGCAGTTTCATCACTGGAATAACGCCGGACGACTGGTTTTCGATCTGTTTGATCGGCGCTCCGAATTCGCGAATATTGGTCAGGGACAGCGCCACGCCGCCGCCGCGCTTGGAAAGCTGCAGGGCCGAATTGATGGACCGGCCGATGCTCTCCATATTGTCTTCCACACGCAGCAGAAAACACGAGACCAGTTCACCACGACTCTTCTTGCCGGCGTTGAGGAATGTCGGCGTTGCCGGCTGGAAGCGGCCTGAAATGATTTCATCGACCAGATTGCGGGCGAGCTGCTCATCGCCACGCGCAAGGGCCAGCGCCACCATGCAGACGCGATCCTCGTAACGCTCCAGATAACGTTTTCCGTCGAAGGTCTTCAGCGTGTAGGAGGTGTAATATTTGAAAGCGCCGAGAAAGGTCGGGAAGCGGAATTTCCGGGCATAGGCCTCGTCATAGAGGTCACGGACGAAATTGAAGGAATACTGGTCCAGTACCTCCTGTTCGTAATATCCCTCCGTCACCAGATAATCGAGCTTTTCCCTGAGGTTATGAAAAAAGACGGTGTTCTGGTTGACGTGCTGGAGAAAATATTGCCGGGCGGCAAGGCGATCCTTGTCGAGCTGGATCTTTCCGTTCTCGTCATAGAGGTTCAGCATCGCGTTCAGCGCGTGGTAGTCCAGTCCCGTATCAACCGGTTTCTGGCTTGCAGCTACCGGCTGTTTGGCGTCCTTGCGCAGCGCGCCTGAGGTCAGCGTGTCCAAAATCGTTCCAATCCATGTTTGACGTTGGCGACATCTTCCTCCGTGCCGAGAAGCTCGAAGCGATAGAGAAACGGCACTGCGCATTTGCGCGAGACGATATCTCCGGCGGATGCGAAAGCTGCGCCAAAATTCGTGTTTCCCGCCGCGATGACGCCGCGAATGAGATTTCGGTTGGAGGGCTCGTTCAAAAACCGGATGACCGGCTTCGGCACGGCCCCTTTGGTGCCGCCGCCCCCATAGGTGGGGGTGACCAGCACATAGGGCTCGGACACATGGGGAACATCTTCCTCAACGCCGAGCGGCAGGCGAAACAGACGCCGTCCCAGTTTCAGAAGGAAACGATGGGTGTTTTCAGAGCGGCTGGAATAATAGACGATCAGGCCCATCGCCCCGCCGCCTCAGCTGATCGAGCCGATCATATCCGGCCGGAAACCCGCCCAATGGCGCTCACCGGCGACGACCACGGGAACCTGCATGTAACCGAGACCGCGGACGTGATCGAGCGCATCCGTATCTTCGGAGATATCGATGATCTCATAGGGGACGCCGATGCGGTCGAGGGCGCGATAAGTGGCGGTGCATTGGACGCAGGCGGGCTTGCTGTAAACGGTGACGGTCATAATTTCCTCTTTCGAAGCCGGTTTCGGACACGGCTCAACATTGCCGATTGCAATCGCAATCGGGCGGCGATGGATCTGTCATTAGAGTGGGCGCGCGGCTTTTAGCCGCGTAAAATCATTCCCTACGCCGACGAGCGCAGCAACTCAAACAAATGCACTGGCATGACTTCACCCCGAAGCTTGTTCTGGAGGGGGCAGAAAAGGGCGCACGCAAATCATTTGCGTCATACACCTTCCTCCGGACACCCCGCCCGTGGACGTTTGCGCTCAAGGCAGGTCTCCTGACTTGCGGGTCACAACATCTATTCCGGCCTTCCCGGAGCTTTTGGCTCCAGTGACCCAAATCGGAACGATGCTCACCGCTTACAGTTGCGGGGGCAGTTTCGGCCTTGCTCCGCCATGATGGCGTTACGCACCGAATTCCCGTCTTAGCTCCCAATCCTTGCGAATCGGAAGAACCTCGAACACCACATATAGTATATGAGGAAATTTTCGCGTCAATAAATAGACACACAAAAGCCCCACCCTGTGGATCAAAAAGATTCAACACATGGTCAACAAAGGCTTAACGGCACATGCGTGCCGCCGCTCAAACAGGGAAAAGCGTTAATCTATTCCCAGATATCGATGTGAATATCAGCGGGACGGGCGTTTTCGATCACCCTTTTTCCGTTCGGAAGATCGTTTTCGAAAAGTTTGGCGTGGATCTCAGCCTCGTCGAGACCGTAGCCCTGCCACCTTTTCCGCAGCCTCTCCTCCAGCACCTCGACGGACGGCCCGACAAAAATGGTGAGGTCGAAGCTTTTGGAAAGAGTTGTCCATGGCGCCTCGTCCAGCAGCAGATAATTGCCTTCAGCGAGGATAAAGCGTGTTTCCGGCGCAATCGCCCGGGCAGACGCTATGGCGATTTCACGGGAGCGGTCGAAAACCGGAACAAGCACCTCCTGCCCGCCCTTGCGGACGGCGGAAACGATATCGAGGAAACCGCGCACGTCGAATGTTTCCGGCGCGCCTTTTCGCGGCAGCAGCCCCCGCTCTTCAAGGATGCCATTGTCCATATGGAAGCCATCCATGGGCAGGACGGCGGCCGTTTCGCCCCGTGCCAGCAAAGCATCACAAAGGGCATCCGCCAGCGTGGATTTGCCGGCCCCAGGGGGACCGGCAATAGCGACGATAAAACGGGACTTACCTTCTGCCCGCCGAAGAACGTCCTCGGCGATCGTTTCAAGCTTCAGCGTCATGCGGCAAGCGTTTCCTTCGGCGCTTCCTTGGCGCCGGTCATGAAGGCGACGGCGTCGGACATGGAGTAGTCCTTCGGATTGATGACGCACAGACGCTTGCCAAGCCGATGGATATGAATGCGATCCGCGACCTCGAAGACATGCGGCATGTTATGCGAGATGAGAACGATCGGCAGGCCGCGCGAGCGCACATCCAGAATAAGCTCCAGAACACGGCGGCTTTCCTTGACACCAAGTGCTGCCGTCGGCTCGTCGAGAATGACGACCTTGGAGCCGAAGGCCGCTGCACGCGCCACGGCCACACCCTGACGCTGGCCGCCGGAGAGGGTTTCCACTGCCTGATTGATGTTCTGGATCGTCATCAGGCCGAGTTCCGACAGTTTCTCGCGGGCGAATTTTTCCATGGCCGGGCGGTCCAGCGCCCGGAACAGGCTGCCCTGAATGCCGGGTTTGCGGATTTCCCGGCCGAGAAACATATTGTCGGCTATGGAAAGCGCCGGCGACAGGGCGAGGTTCTGATAGACCGTCTCGATGCCAGCCTTGCGCGCCTCGATCGGCGAGCGGAACTGCACTGGCTGGCCTTCCAGCCGGATTTCCCCTTCATCGGGTGTTACCGCACCGGAAATCGCCTTGATGAGAGAGGATTTGCCGGCGCCGTTATCGCCGATTACGGCCAGGATTTCGCCCGGATAGAGATCGAAATCGGCATGGTCGAGGGCCGTCACACGACCATAGCGCTTGACGAGATTGCGTGCTGTGAGAATGGGTTCTTTTGCCATCAGCCTGCTACCTTTCTGATCCACTGGTCGATTGCGACAGCCATGATGATGAGGACGCCGATCAACAGATAGGTCCATTGCGGGTCTGTTCCGATAAGCCTGAGGCCGAGCGAAAAGACGCCGACGATCAGGGCGCCGAAAATCATGCCCATGATGGAGCCGCGTCCACCGAACAGCGACAGGCCGCCGATAACCACTGCGGTAATGGATTCGATATTGGCGAATTGACCGGCGGTCGGCGAAACCGAGCCGATGCGGCCGATGAGGGCCCAGCCAGCGAAGGCGCAGATGAGGCCGGACAGTGTGTAAACGGTCGTCAGCATGCGCTTGACGTTGACACCGGCAAGTTCTGCGGCATCCGGATCGTCACCGACAGCATAGAGATGGCGGCCCCAGGCGGTGCGGTTCAGCACATACCAGAGCAGGGCGACGAGCAAGACCATGGCAATGACGCCATAGGTGAAGACCGCGCTGCCGACACGGATATTGGCGCCGAAGAATTGCAGGATCGGCGCCTGCTGGGCGATATCCTGGGCGCGGATCGTCTCGTTTGCGGAATAAAGGAAGTTGGTCGCCAGTACGATCTGCCACATACCAAGCGTGACGATGAAGGGCGGCAGGCGCATGCGCGAGACCAGAATACCGTTGATGAAGCCGCAAAATGCGCCGACGGCAAGGCCACAGAGAATGGAGAGCTCCGCCGGCAGACCGTAACGGAAGGTGAACTGTCCCATGATAACGGAAGACAGGACCATGATCGCGCCAACCGACAGGTCGATGCCCGCCGTCAGGATGACCAGCGACTGCGCCGCGCCGACAATACCGACGATGGCGACCTGCTGCAGAATAAGGGTCAGCGTGAAGGCGGAGAAAAACTTGCCGCCGAGAAGCAGGCCGAAAACAATCAGCGACAGCACCAGAACAATAAGCGGAACGGCCGCCGGGCTGGAGTGGAGAAAGTGCTGCAGTTTTTCCAGCACGCTCTTGTCGTGCGTATCGAAAGCGGCGACCTGCGTCGAACTTCCCGAAAGCACTTTTTCAAATTCATTATGCGGCTGAGCCCGCACCGGCTGATCGCTCATGGATTTTCCTCCCGATCGCTCTATCGCACCAGCCCTGACAACGGGGTCTATCTCAAAAGAGAATGATGCGTAGATTTCAAAGTGTTGTGAAGCGGCCTATGCCATCCCCGCAGGACGCGTGACGCGCTCGTTTGTTCCTTTGTCCGATCCCCCGGATCGTGCCTGAATCATTCTCGTCCAAGGGCGGGGGCACGAATGCCCCCGCGGGTTTCAACGGTGAGGCATCAGCCCCAGCACTTGTTGAGACCTTCCTTCGTATCGATGGAGTCGAGACCCTTAACCGGCTTGTCCGTTACCAGCGTCACGCCGGTATCGACGAAGTTCTTGCCTTCGGTCGGCTTCGGCTTTTCACCCGTGTCGGCAAACTTCTTGACGGCTTCCACGCCGAGAGCCGCCATCAGCAGCGGATATTGCTGCGAGGTCGCGCCGATCACGCCTTCCGCGACGTTCTTGACGCCGGGGCAACCGCCATCGACGGAAACGATCAGAACATCCTTTTCACGGCCGACCGCCTTCAGCGCCTCATAGGCACCGGCTGCCGCAGGTTCGTTGATGGTGTGGACGACATTGATGGTCGGGTCCTTCTGCAGCAGATTTTCCATCGCCGCGCGGCCGCCTTCTTCGTTACCATTGGTGACATCATGGCCGACGATGCGCGGATCGTTTTCATCGCCGATCTTGTTGATGTCCTTCACGTCGATGCCAAAGCCCTTCATGAAGCCCTGGTTGCGCAGCACATCCACGGTCGGCTGGGAGGGGGTGAGGTTGAGGAAAGCGATTTTCGCATCCTTGGCCTTGTCGCCGAGGCTGCCGGCAGCCCATTTGCCGATCAGCTCACCGGCCAGGAGGTTGTCCGTGGCAAAGGTGGAATCAGCGGCGTCGACGGGTTCGAGCGGCGTATCGAGGGCGATGACCAGAAGACCGGCATCACGCGCCTTCTGCACGGCCGGAACGATGCCCTTGGTGTCCGATGCGGTGATCAGAATACCCTTGGCGCCATCGGCGATGCAGGTCTCAATGGCGGCTACCTGGCTTTCGGAATCACCATCGATCTTGCCGGCATAGGATTTCAGCGTCACACCAAGTTCTTTAGCCTTGGCGGTCGCGCCTTCCTTCATCTTGACGAAAAAGGGATTGGTATCGGTCTTGGTGATGAGGCACACCGATGTATCGGCGGCGGACGCGACGGAAGCGAAAGAAACGCCAAGCGCAAGCGCGCCCAGAAGAGCGGAAACAGTGGTCTTCATTTGATCCTCCCAATGGATATTTAAGCACCGTGACGGTTACTCGACGATCTCGTCTCCTCCGAGAACAGCGACCGTTGGCACAGATGGAACCACCAAAGGAAACGGCTGTCAATAAATAAATCCGATTGAATTATTAATTCCATATGGCATTCTAATAGGCGGCAGGGAGGAATATCGCCGCGTCGTTTAACGTTGCGATAGCAAGATTGCCATAAAGCCTGCTTGTATCGGTCGCGACGGATAGGGCGGGCGGGAGGATGATATTATGAGACAATCTGTCGAAACGGCGCCGCCTGCGCCGCCCACAATCATGGATATGAGCGGCGGCGCCAACCAGATCGGAGTGCGCGCCTATAATGAGCGGCTCGTCCTGTCGCTCGTTCGCCGGCATGGCGGATTGTCGAAAGCGGAAATCTCCAGGCTGTGCGGTCTCTCGGCACAAACTGTCTCCGTCATCATGCGCTCGCTTGAAAAAGACGGGCTTCTCATTCGGGGTGAAAGACTGCGCGGCAAGGTGGGACAGCCATCAACACCGATGCGCCTCAACCCCGACGCTGTCTTTTCTTTCGGCGTGAAGATCGGCCGGCGCAGCGTCGATCTTGTGCTGATGGATTTTGTCGGCCGCATCAGGCTCAAGCTTCGCAGAACCTATCCCTATCCGCTGCCGGAATGGATATTGCCCTTCGTGGTCGAGGGCATCGCGGAACTCGAGGCAAAACTGTCTCCGGCCGAGCGACAAAAAATCGCGGGCGTCGGCATCGCCGCTCCGTTCGAATTGTGGAACTGGGCGCAGGAGGTGGGCGCACCGCAGATCGAAATGGAGCGGTGGCGGGATGTTGATATCCGTTCGGAAATTGCAGGAAGCATCAGCTACCCGGTCTTTCTGCAGAACGATGCGACCAGCGCCTGCGGCGCCGAACTGGTTTTCGGAGCTGGTCAGAACTATGCCGATTTTCTCTATATCTTCATCGGATCCTTCATCGGCGGCGGCGTCGTTTTGAATTCGGCGCTATTTTCCGGCAAGACAGGCACCGCTGGTGCTATCGGCCCTCTGCCCGTGCAGGGGCAGGATGGCAATACAGTGCAGCTTCTGAAAATCGCCTCCATCTTCGTTCTGGAAAACATGCTGCGTGAGCGGGGCATCGATCCGCGCCCACTGTGGTTTTCGCCGGACGAGTGGGTCGATTTTGGCGAGCCGCTGGAAAGCTGGATCGGTAAAACCGCTGCTGCGCTTGCGCAAGCCGTTATCGCGGCAGCCTCCATCATCGATTTTTCCAGCGTCATCATCGATGGCGGCTTTCCCGACTGGGTCAGGGCGAGAATAGTCTTCGCCACCCGGCTTGCCCTCAAGCATCATGATCTTCAGGGTGTCACAATGCCGGAGATCATCGAAGGTGCGGTTGGCAGCCAGGCCCGGGCCATAGGGGGAGCAAGCCTGCCCCTGTTTTCCCGTTACCTCATCGATCAGAACGTCCTGTTCAAGGACACGACGGGCTGAGGCTTCCGGCTTCCTCTATGTTTGCTTCCGGTTCTTTGCCGGATTCAGACGATCACTCGCTGGCAGCATGTTCCGTGATCGCCTCCAGAAAGGCGGGACCGTAGCGTTCCAGCTTGGTCTCTCCAACGCCGGGGATTTGTGCCATTTCCTTCACCGAGGCTGGTTTTACTGCTGCAAGCTCAATGAGCGTCTTATCGTGGAAAATCACATAGGGCGGAACGTTCTGTGCGCGGGCGATCTCCATACGCTTTGCACGCAGTGCTTCAAAGAGACTGCGATCAGCCTCCGGCAAAGCCGTGGCAGCCGGAGTGCGGGGCGTCTGTTGCCGCATCGAACGGGGAGCCGACGGTATCCTCAACATCAGGGAAGGCTTTTCGCGCAGGAAGCGCCTTCCCTCCTCAGAAATTGACAAGCCGCCATGCCCCGACAGATCAACCTCAATCAGGCGCAGCGCAACCAGCTGGCGCAGGATGGCTCGCCAGGTGCGATTGTCATGCTCTTTGCCGATACCGTAAGTCGTGATTTGATCGTGCCCGAAACTGGAAATTCGCTCGTCCACCATTCCAAGCAATACACGGATGACATAGGCTTGGCCGAAACGCTCGCCGGTGCGATAAATGCAAGAGAGCAACTTCTGTGCGGCGATGGCTCCGTCAAACAGGGCGGGCGGTTGCGCACAGGTGTCGCAATTGCCACAGGGTTCGCACCGGTCGCCGAAATAGGACAGTAGTACCTGCCGCCGGCAACCGGCCGTTTCCGCCAAGCCGAGCAGTGCATCAAGCTTTTGGCGCTCCATATATTTGCGCTGGTCCGCTGCGTCCGACTCTTCGATAAATCGGTTACGCAAAGCGATGTCTTCATAACCATATAGCATCAACACCTCGGACGGCAGACCATCACGGCCGGCACGCCCGGTTTCCTGATAATAGGCCTCGATGCTGCCGGGCAGATCGATATGAACCACGAAGCGAACATCCGGCTTGTCGATGCCCATGCCGAAAGCCACCGTCGCGACGATGATGACCGCCTCACCGTGCTGGAAACGTGTCTGGTTCGCTTCGCGGGCAGATTTGTCCATGCCGGCATGATAAGGCAGCGCATCACGTCCCTCCTCCCGAAGCCATGCCGCCGTTTCATCGACCTTGCGTTTGGAGAGGCAATAAACGATACCGCTTTCGCCTTCACGGCCCTCAAGAAAACGCTTCAGCTGCGCGCGGGGATTATCCTTCTCCATAATCGCGTAGCGGATGTTCGGGCGATCGAATCCGGCAATGAAAGCATCCTTTTCATCGATGCCCAGATGGCCGAGAATCTCGGTGCGGGTAGGCTCGTCGGCCGTCGCCGTCAGCGCCATGCGCGGGGTATTCGGAAAACGCTCGATCAGCATGTCGAGCTGGCGATAGGGCGGGCGGAAGTCATGCCCCCATTGCGACAAACAATGAGCCTCATCGACCGCGATCAGCGACAGATCAATGGATTGAAGCGCGTCGAGGACATCGGGTTTGAGAAGGGTTTCCGGTGCGGCATAAAGAATATCTACCTCACCGGCCCGCATGGCCTGCCAGAGCGCCCGGCGGCCTTCCGGGGAAAGATCGGAATTAAGAGCCTTCGCCCGCACACCGGCCTGGCGCAATGCCGCCACCTGATCAACCATCAGCGCAATCAACGGCGATACGATCAACCCCATCCCCTCACGGGCGAGCGCCGGGATTTGATAACACAGCGACTTTCCGCCGCCTGTCGGCATCAAGACGAAAGCATTATTGCCAGCCATCACATGCCGGATGATCTCCGCCTGCCGTCCACGGAACGTATCGTAGCCATAAATGGTCTTGAGAATCTGCAACGGATCTGCGGTCACGACGATTTCTTCCGAGTTGGGCGGCGGTTCGCGCATCATGGCCAAATCCGGTTTCATCGCAATGTCGAAAGACGGAATTGACGCAGAAACACGATTGGGATTGGGCCATCACCCTCATCCTTTGTTGGCGGGGCAGAGCACGCGGAGCTTGAAACGAAAAAACTCCCGGCGCGTTTGCTCCGGGAGTTATGAATGAT